>NZ_FOIK01000010.1 GCF_900111565.1 Paenibacillus sp. NFR01 | reverse complement strand
ATCTAAGCGTGAAGCCCCCCTCAAGATGAGATTTCCCAATTAGTAAGACCCCTTGAAGACGACGAGGTAGATAGGTTGGAGGTGGAAGTGCAGCAATGCATGGAGCTGACCAATACTAATCGGTCGAGGGCTTATCCAAAAACATCTATAACGCAAATTTCGTTTCGATCCAGTTTTCAGGCGATCAAGCCTGAACTGAATATCCGTTTGGTAACAATGGCGGAGGGGTTCCACGCGTACCCATCCCGAACACGACCGTTAAGCCCTCCAGCGCCGATGGTACTTGGACCGCAGGGTCCTGGGAGAGTAGGACGTTGCCAAGCACGAAGAGCCATTGCTGTTCATTCAGCAATGGCTTTTTTGTTGTCTCATAAGCAGTCAGTGTGAAAATAGTATAAATAAGAAAGCGATTTCAATTGAGTGACATTTTTGTTACCGACAATCCTAAAGTTCCAAGTATAATAGAAAAGTGCAAATTATCATGCCGGGCTATAATACGAATGAACTACTTATAAATTCTTTTTTGGAATTTTCTTGCGTCTTTGGATGCATGGTAGAAGTAAGGAGGTTTTTAGTATGAAGCGCATGAAGCCCCTGTGGTTACTATCCGTTCTGATTATTATCATCAGTGTGCTGGCCGGATGCGGATCGAAGGAGCTGGCTTGGGATACATTTGAAGGTGCTGTGAATGAGAAGAGCTTCCCGGTGCCTAAGGAGGCCAATTCATCCGACCGGGCCACGACCAATGTTGCGATGGACTATGTCCGCTATTCATTACCCGGTTTGAAGGAGAAGGAAGGCGTACCGGAGCCTTATCTAGATGCAATTGAAGCATGGGGTTGGACCGAAAAAAAGGTGGAGGACGCGGGCGTCTCGCGGATTTTTGAAAAGGACGGAATGGTTATTCATTTGACCGTGCATGACGGGTATTTTACCGTTATGGTACCAAAAGAGAAAAAGGCCGCCATTAAAGGGCTTCAAACCAAATAAACAAACGCCATGCCTCTTTCCGGAGGATGGCGTTTTGTATTTTTGCGGGACAAGGTGTATGTAGGACTTGGGGTTATTGGGCGTAAAATGAAACATCGGTTTTATTGAATTTGAGAACACCGTCTTTTTCACCGCGTGCTACGCTAAACATCATATACAGCCGCAGGAGCAGCAGCCAGATATGCGAGGCCACCAGTGAAGCGGTAAAGGCCGGAGGGGCCCAAACGATGAACATCGCAGCGATGCACAGACCGATCCATAAATTATGCAGTTGTACCTTACGGAACAGGCGGTAGCCGATATATTGGTCCGGCATATAACCCAGCCACGGCAGATGAAGCGAAATGCTCCAGCGTTTGGCGATGGGATGTCCGGTAATCAGCAGCAGGGAACGGGAAATGACGTATTGAATCCATAACATGACGGGCGCGGCCAGCAGCATATAGAAAACACTCCACCAGGATAAAAAAATCGTCTCCAGCACTACAATCAGCAGGGGAAGCAGCATATAAACACGCAGCAGAACTGCGGACAAATTGATTTTTCGGATAAGCGTGTATTGGTAAAACGTTGCTGCGCCTTTGGTGTTAGTCTCCATAGGGAACTATACAGGCCTCCTCTCGTTTCTTCTCTTGTTACTAATATCGGACAAAATGACCGTTTTATTAAACAAAGCGTCAGGTTTCACCGGTTGGGCAGTAGCGGAATATAATAATTCATAAAGCTTCCGGGAGAAAAAACTATGAAAAAGGTTTAAAATACTAGAAGGTGAACATACTGTTCTTAAAAGAGTCGAGGTGGGATAATTATGGAACAGAATCCGCGTCAAACCTGTATTATCTGCAGCCAGGAAAAAGAAGAGGGCATTGTCATTGTCTCGCAATTCATTTGCGAGGATTGTGAAAGTGAAATGGTGCATACGGAAGCCGACGACGCGAAATACCGTTTTTTTATCGGCCGGATGAAAAAAATCGGATTGCAGAAAAATGCCTGAGCGTAGCGGTTGGATTCATTTATGCGCTAAAGGAGACAGGATTGAAAATTAACGGCTTCCCAAGGGATTCACGACGGGGGGCCTTTTTGTTGTGCAGGCGCTTTTCGGCAGAAGAATAGGCGTTTGGCCGCATTTGCGTTAGAATAGAGATATCCCCCGGGAAGGAATTATACATGAACAACTTACAGCCCATGCGGGCACCATTATATGAGATGCTGGAACAGTACCGCACTCAGGGTAATATAACGTATCATGTTCCGGGTCACAAGAATGGTCAAGCTTACCGGGAGCCGCGGGATGCGGGTTTTCTTGGCGAAGTGATGAGACATGATGTGACGGAGATTACCGGAACCGACGATTTGCATCATCCCGAGGGAGTCATCAAGGAAGCGCAGGAGCTGGCGGCCGATTGCTTCGGCGCAGAGGAAAGTTATTTTTTGGTGGGCGGCAGCACAGCGGGCAACTTGGCATTGATTCTTACGGTATGTAAAATACCCGGGGATCTGATCCTTGTTCAGCGCAATGTCCATAAATCAGTCATTCACGGGCTGATGCTGGCCGGAGCCCGGGCGGTGTTTCTGGAGCCGCTACTGGATGAGGGCAGCGGCTTGGCCGTGGTGCCGGCGCCGGAGACCATTGGCGCCGCGCTGGCGGCCTATCCGCAGGCGGCCGCCGTCTTACTGACCCTGCCGAACTATTACGGCATGGGCTGCGATATTTCGGCGGTGGCTGAGCTCTGCCACGCCGCGGGTGCTGTGCTTCTCGTCGATGAAGCACATGGGGCGCACTACGGCCTGCACCCGGCTTTGCCTGCCGGGGCGCTGGCCGCGGGCGCGGACGGCGTCGTGCAGTCCACGCACAAGATGCTGCCGGCGCTGACAATGGGCGCGATGCTGCATGTGCAAGGGCCGCGCCTGGACCGCGCGCTGCTGCGGCAGCGGCTGGCCATGGTGCAGAGCTCCAGCCCATCGTATCCGCTGATGGCTTCGCTTGATCTAGCCCGGCGCCTCGTCCATACAGAGGGCGCCGAAGCCTTCACGGCGGGCCTCGCCGCCGTAGACGCCCTGCAGCGCGGCCTCGCGGAGCTGCCGCGCTTCCGGCTGCTGCAGCCGGCAGCGCGGCAGCAGTCCTCCGGCGGCGCCCGCGCTGCCGCCGACCCTGCGCCGCCGCCGCGCCCGGCGGCGTACACCGCCCAGGACCCCTTCAAGGCCGTCATCTGCGATGCCGCCGGGGTCCTGGGGGGCTTCGAGCTGCAGCGCAGGCTCGAAGAGAAGGGCATCGTGCCGGAGATGAGCGATGACCGGCACGTCGTACTCGCCTTCAGCCTCGGCTCGAAGGCGGAGGACAGCGCCTTGCTGCTGGAAGCGCTGCGGCAAATCGCCGGCGAGGCGCCGGCGGACAAGCCGGCCGCAGGCACTCAGCCGGAAATAGCTCTTTCCACGTGGAACAATCACGCGGAGGGCAAAATTTCGGAGCCGGTCGCGTTTAGCCTTAAACCGTCAACCGAGAGCGAAACCGAAAGCGTGCCGCTTGAATACAGTACAGGGAGGGCTGCTGCGGAGATGATTGTTCCGTATCCGCCGGGCATCCCGCTTCTGTATCCCGGGGAGACTGTCCGTGCCGACACGGTAGCCTGGTTGATCCGGCTCAGAAACGGCGGAGCAAAGTTTCAAGGCAACGCGGATCCGGGGCTTATCCGGATCAAGGTATACAACAAGAAGAAGGGCGGAGAATGAGCAGTGGGACGTAATGGGTATTTCATTACACTGGAGGGAGGCGATGGTTCGGGGAAAACGACCGTTCTGGGAAGGGTTGCGGCATATCTGCAGAATCATTCCATGCCTTACCTGATTACCCGGGAGCCAGGCGGCATTGAAATTGCCGAGAAGATCCGCTCCATTATTCTCGACCCGTCGCATACGGCAATGGATGCACGGACGGAAGCGCTGCTCTACGCGGCTGCCCGCAGCCAGCATCTGGCCGAGGTCGTGGAGCCGGCGCTTGCCGAAGGACTGACCGTGCTGTGCGACCGCTTTGTCGATAGCAGCCTCGTCTATCAAGGTTATGCACGCGGGCTAGGCATTGACGAGGTATGGGGTATCAACCGCTTTGCGACCGGGGGGCGGATGCCGGACCTGACGTTCTATCTGGATATCGAACCGGAAGTCGGTCTTGCGCGGATTGCTGCCAATCAGGGCCGGGAAGTAAACCGCCTCGATATGGAGGGGCTTGCGTTTCACCAAAAGGTCAGGGAGGGTTATCTGCGGATTGTGGAGTCGGACCCTAAGCGGATCGTGGTGCTGGATGCCGGCCGGCCGATTCATTTGGTCGAAGAAGATATCGTCCGCACGCTGAAAGAGCGGATTTTAAAGGATTTTTAAGGCGGAATGTCAAATATAGTGGGTAGGCCACTGTTGAAGAAAGCTTCCCATCCATAACGCTTAAGGAGGATGAACTATGAATCTCATCATCGCGATTATCCAGGATAAAGACAGCAACCGGTTGTCCAGTGAGCTGGTCAAAGCCAATTTCCGCGCCACCAAGCTGGCAAGTACCGGCGGTTTTCTGCGGGCGGGCAATACAACCTTTCTGATCGGGGTCGACGATGCACAGGTAGAAGCTGTGCTAAGCGTTATCCGCAACAGCTGCAAAGTGCGCGAGCAACTGGTAACTCCGGTAACACCGATGAGCGGCACGACAGATTCCTATTTGCCATTGCCGGTAGAAGTACAGGTTGGCGGAGCGACCGTGTTTGTCCTTCCGGTTGACCGGTTTGAGCATTATTAAGTTTATATAGCAAGGGCGGTAGATCACCTTGAAAATCAACCCGGGCTACAGGCCCTTAAAAAGCGAACGCTCCAGCGGAGATAGTGCCGGGCGGCAAATCCAGCAGAAAACATTCTCGGATGTATTCCAGCAGCACGGTGAGCAGAAGACGATGGATGAGCTGAACCGGCAAATCCAGGATATTCAGCAGCAGGGCGACCGCCTGGCCAAGTCGATGACGGTGCGCGAACTGGCGATCTACCGGAATATGATCAAACGTTTCCTGGAGGAGACGGCGCGCCGCGGCGTCATTCTCAAAGAGACGAAGGGCTGGGACCGCAGGGGCAGAGGCAAACGGTACAAACTGTTGGACGAAATCGATTCGGCCTTGCTCGAACTAGCCGATGATCTGCTGAATAGCGAGCAGGGACGGATTGACCTGTTGGCCAGAGTCGGCGAAATTCGCGGATTGCTTGTGAATTTCGCCTTCTAGAGGCTTTACCTATAGATTTGGAGGAAGTTATGTCGTTTCAGGATATATTGGGCCAGGAAGATGCCAAACGGCTGCTCCGGAATGCCCTGCGTAAAAATGCCGTCAGCCATGCCTATCTGTTCACCGGCCCTGCCGGCAGCGGGCAAATGAAGACGGCGCAGACGTTCGCTCAGGCGATCTTTTGCACCGGCAGCGCCGATGACGCCTGCGGAGTATGTCTGGAATGCCGGAAGGTGCAGCATGGCAATCATCCCGATCTGACCGTACTGAGGCCGGATGGCGCCAGCATCAAGATCGATCAGATCCGCGAGCTGCAGCGCCAGTTCTCTTACCGGTCGGAAGGCATCCATCCGAAGGTTTATATTATAGAAGGAGCGGACAAAATGACGGTGCAGGCCGCCAACAGTCTGCTTAAATTTCTGGAGGAACCACCCGCGCCGGCGGTAGGTATTTTGCTCTCCGATAACAGCAGTTCTCTGCTTCCGACCATCCTGTCGCGAACGCAGCGTATCCCGTTTCATCCGCTTAACCCGGAGCTGATGCTCCAGGTTTTGGCCGAAGAGGGGGTTGCCGCACCGCTTGGTAAATGCGCCGCGGCGTTAAGCGCCGGAATTGAGGGTTGCAGGGAACTTTTGGCACAGAATTGGTTTGCAGAAATGAGAAATCTAGTGTTACAATTAGCAAAGGAGTCAATGGGCAAAAGCAGCGCAGCAGTGGCGACCGCCGGGCAGAAGCTGTTTAAAACCGGGCTCGGTGAACATCTGGACATTTTGTTCAGCATGTTCCACCTATGGTTCAAAGATATGCTTAACTTCCTATACCGAAGACACGAAAGCATCGTTTTCATAGATCAGTTAGACCTTATTTCCAGACATGCCCCTCAGCGGAGTACGGAACAGTGGGTGAACTACATGGAAGCTGCGGCTGAAGCCAAGAAACGGCTGCGGTCCAACGCCAATGCCCAACTATGTCTGGAGCATTTTTTAATCCGTCTGGAGCACTGACGGATTATTGGTATGATCCCCTCCGTAAACACTCAGTTTGGAAGTATCGGTTTAACGGATGAGGAAGGACAAGCATGAATGGGCAGGGAGCATGCTTGGATAAAAGTTCCTTTTACCGGCAAACAAGGGGGTTAATTTTTGTATAGCGTCGTAGGTGTCCGCTTTAAAAAGGCGGGTAAAATATATTACTTCGATCCGCTTGATTTCCCGATAGAACGCGATCAATGCGTCATTGTCGAGACGGCGAGAGGCGTCGAATACGGTAAGGTTGTCGTAGGCAAAAAAGAAGTGCAGGAAGCTGATGTCGTGCTGCCGCTTAAGAAAGTCATGCGCATTGCCGGGGAGACCGACGCGCGCGTGGTGGAGGAGAACAAAAACGCGGCCAAGGACGCTTTTGCCACCTGTTTAAATAAAATCCGCGATCACGGCCTCAAGATGAAGCTGGTGGATGTGGAGTTTACGTTTGACCGCAACAAAATCATTTTTTATTTCACGGCGGAAGGCCGCGTTGATTTCCGGGAGCTGGTCAAGGATCTCGCCAGTATCTTCCGTACCCGGATCGAGCTACGCCAGATCGGCGTGCGCGATGAAGCGAAAATGCTGGGCGGTCTGGGTCCTTGCGGCCGGGTGCTCTGCTGCTCGTCCTGGTTAGGCGATTTCGAGCCGGTATCGATCAAGATGGCCAAAGACCAGAACCTGTCACTGAACCCGACAAAGATTTCGGGTCTATGCGGCCGGCTGATGTGCTGCCTGAAATTTGAGCATGATAATTATGAAAGCGTGAAGGAAGAGCTGCCGCAGGTAGGTAAGCTGGTTGTAACGTCTTTGGGCGAGGGCAAGGTGGTCGGCATCAATGCCGGAACGCGTACCGTCCATGTGCAGTTGTTTGAAGTGGGCAAAGTTAAGGAACTTCCAATGGATGATGTTGTCGTCAAGTAAACCATATAAGGTTACTTTCGGGGTGGAAACTTGGAGAAGATAAATATATTTGCACACATGCAGGAGATGGAGACGCAGCTGGAAGGCATGCGGAATACTCTTGCGGATTGGAAACAGACTGTTAAAGAATTGATGGAAGCCAACCAACAGCTCAGCCTGGAGAATGAACAACTCCGCAGAATCTTAAAACGCGAGGCGCCTCTGGAAGTCGAACAAAGGCTTGCGGAGACGCAGACGCAGCTTCCTTCCGGAGAGGGGCAGGGAGAAGTCGTCGGCGAGGGCTATGATAATTTGGCGAGACTGTATCATGAAGGCTTTCACATCTGCAATGTGTATTTCGGACATTTACGCACCGAGGGTGATTGTCTCTTCTGTCTTTCTTTTCTAAATAAATGAGTATTCACGCCGTAGGGGATTTTTTCCTACGGTTTTTTTACTACAATAGAAGATCAGGAGCTTATGATGAACAATTTTAACGAAAAGGCAGCCGAGCTGCTGCCGAGCGAGCGGATGGACGATCTGCTGACCCACAATCTGCAGATTATCCAAAGCGATGAAGTATTCAGTTTCTCTATGGATGCGGTGCTGCTCGCGCGGTTTGCCGGCGTACCGCCGCGGGGCAGAGTACTGGACCTCTGCACCGGCAACGGCGTCATTCCGATCCTTCTGACGACGCGGACAAAGGCTTCGATTGAAGCCATTGAAATCCAGCCCCGTCTGGCCGATATGGCACGGCGCAGCGTGGCGCTGAATGGCCTGGAAGGGCAGATCACCATCCACGAGGGCGATTTGCGTGAGCTACATTTAAAAGCAGGATACGGCGTTTACGATGCAATTACGGTGAATCCGCCTTATATGCCGCTAACCACCGGAGACCTGAAGCTGAATACGCATCAGGCGATGGCCCGCCACGAGCTGGGCTGTACGCTGGAGGAGGTCATTCAGGCCTGTGTCCGCCTGGTCCGCACGGGCGGAAAGGTCAGCATGGTGCATAAGCCGCAGCGTCTGGTGGACATTGTGAGCCTCATGCGCCAATATCGTCTGGAGCCGAAGGTAATCCGCTTTGTGCATCCGCGGGCGCATCTCGAAGCCAACATGGTGCTGATTGAAGCAGCTCGGGACGGAAAGCCGGAAGCGCGTTTACAACCTCCGCTGATCGTCTATAATGAGGACAATCAATATTGCCCGGAGATTATGGATATCTACTATGGAAATAAAGAGGGTAAATCATGACAATCACCTACCAAAGCAGCTTTCAAGCGGAACCACAGGGGATGGGGAAGCCGGATGGATGCGGATCGCTGTATCTGGTCGCCACGCCGATCGGCAATCTGGAAGATATGACCTACCGGGCCGTTCGCATGCTGCGGGAATGCGACATTATTGCGGCAGAGGATACGCGGCAGACCCGCAAACTGCTCAGCCATTTTGAAATTTCGCCGTCCCTGCTGTTCAGCTATCATGAGCATAATAAAGCGGCCAGCGGGCCGGAACTGATACGCTATATAATAGAAGGTAAAAATTTAGCGCTGGTCAGCGACGCCGGCCTGCCTGCCATTTCCGACCCGGGGGCCGACCTGGTGGCCTTGGCCATCAGCCATGGAATTCCGGTCATTCCGGTGCCCGGGGCAAATGCAGCATTGTCGGCTCTGATCGCCTCCGGCCTGCCGACGGACAGCTTCACCTTTGCCGGATTTTTACCCCGGGAGAAAAAGGACATTCGCGCCCGGCTGGGGGAACTGCGTTCCGACCAAAGCACGCTCCTGTTCTATGAATCCCCTCATCGAGTGGCTAAAACGTTAGCCCTGCTGCTGGAGACCTTTGGCAACCGCCGGGTTACGCTCGCCCGCGAACTGACCAAGCGGTATGAGGAATTTGTACGCGGAACGATGGAAGAAGCGCTGGCTTGGCTCGAAGAGCATCCGCCGCTGGGCGAATACGTAGTCGTGGTGGAAGGACAAAGCCGGGAGGAAGCGGAAAAGGCCGAATCCGCCTGGTGGCGGGAAATGGATATTGCCGGCCATGTCGCCCATTATGAAGCAGAGGGAATGCCGCGGAAGGAAGCAATGAAAAAGGCAGCTCAGGATCGAGGAATGGCAAAAAGGGACATTTATAATGCCTTATTGGAATAAATAAGGGATAAACTGTCCCTTTAATTGGTGAAGGGTGTAATTATGGGGTATATTTTATCGGAACGCAAAAAAATACCTCCCGCCGAAAGCGGGAGGCCAAGGAGATATAAAAAGGTTAGAATTAACAATTTGATTAGTTCTTATTATAACCGATTCGTCTTAATTTGTCACAGGGGTAGGGATCGCAGAAATGCATTCGTGACAAACAATTTTTCCTTTGAAGTAAGTTACGTTCTCGGCATTTCCGCAGAAAATACAAGCCGGCTCGTATTTCTTAAGCATAATACGTTCGCCGTCCACATAAATTTCCAGCGCGTCCTTCTCACCAATGCCCAAGGTACGGCGTAATTCAATCGGAATAACGACCCGTCCAAGTTCGTCTACTTTTCTTACAATTCCTGTTGATTTCATCATTTGTAATCGCTGCTCCTCTCGATATTCAAAGGCGTCATTATTCGACAACGTTCACCGTTTTATGATATTTATAATACCAACCATTCCCAGAACAGTCAACCTTTTTTGAGGCTAATTTTAGGGAATTTTTTAAGAAAAACATGATTTCGCCTACAGATAGCCTTAATATTGGAGAAAAACTCCAGAAATATATTGTCGATCTTCCAGTATATAATACGTCAACATTCGACATTCTGCGACAACATTTAATCTATTTTAAGGAGTTGATTTTATGAAGCAGCCATTATCGGAAGAAAAAGTATTCAAAGATCCGGTACATAACTACGTCCATGTGCAGGATGTCATCATTTGGAGACTGATCAACACGCCCGAATTTCAGCGCTTGCGGCGGATTCGCCAGCTGGGGACGTCGTATCTGACTTTTCACGGCGCGGAGCATAGCCGATTCTCCCACTCGCTGGGGGTCTATGAAATTACGCGGCGCATTATTTCGCAGTTCGAACGGAGCGGCTATAAAGACTGGCTGCCCGAAGAAGCCCTGCTTACGCTTTGTGCCGCGCTGCTGCATGATTTGGGACACGGCCCGTTCTCCCATTCTATAGAAGAGGCTTTTGCGGTGCACCACGAGGAATGGACTTGCCGCATCATCTTGGAGGATACGGAAATCACCACCATTTTGCGGGAGGTTGCCCCAGATTTTCCGGAAAAAGTCGCTTCGGTAATCTCGAAAACGTATGAGCATGAAATAGTTGTCAATCTTGTGTCAGGTCCCCTGGATGCCGACCGGATGGATTACTTGCTTCGCGATGCGTATTATACCGGGGTTAACTATGGCACGATCGATATCGACCGAATACTGCGGATGCTGCGTCCGTATAACGGCCGGGTCGTGGTCAAGGAATCAGGCATGCATGCGATTGAAGACTATCTGATGTCCCGTTACCAGATGTATTGGCAGGTGTATTTTCATCCAGTAACGCGGAGCTCGGAAATTATTTTGCGACAGATTTTCCGCAGGGCGAAGGAGTTGTTTCAGGAAGGGTACACCTTTGGCTTTATGGTGGAACCGCTGCGTGAATTGTTTGGCGGTGAGGTGACGGTGCAGCAGTATCTGCTACTGGATGAAGCGCTGGTTCAGACTGCTTTTATGCAGTGGACACGCGAGAAAGACCCTCTGTTAAGCGAACTTTGCTGCCGTTTTATTCATCGTAGACTGTATAAATATGTAGAAACTGAAAATTTGGATCTGGAGACGATCGACGAGATTCGCCGCAGCTTTTCCGCCGCCGGACTGAACCCCGATTACGACCTGGAAATCGACTTTCCGACAGATTTACCCTATGATGTGTTCCGTCCGGAAGAAGGCTTTGACAGCAAGCAAATTTTGTTGCTTGACCGTCAGGACAGGCTGCGGGAAATCTCCGAGGTGTCCGATATCGTGCGTTCGATCAGCGGCATTCACCGCGGCAGGTACCATCTTTATTTTCCGCAAGATAGGCTGCGCCAAGCCCTTCCCCGGCTGCCTTTGTCCGTCGCTGAAATATTTGAAAAACAGCATAAAAATTAATTCTGAGCCAAGGAATCGACAGGAGGAAATGACAGCATGAAATTATTCGACACCCATACGCATCTGGATGCGCCGCAATTTGACGAAGACCGCGAAGCCGTTATTGCCCGCGCGGTAGAAGCCGGCGTCCACAAGATGATAAATATCGGTTTTAACCGCGAGACCATTCCGACGACGATGAAGCTGGCAGAGACGTATGATTTTATCTATGCCGCGGTTGGTTGGCATCCCCAGGATGCGATCGATATGCGTGACGGGGATTTGGAGTGGATTGCCTCGCTCTGCAGCCATCCCAAGGTCGTGGCGATTGGTGAGATTGGATTGGACTACTACTGGGATACCTCTCCCAAAGAGATACAGCATGAGGTGCTGCGCAAACAGATCGGCTTGGCCCGCGAGCTGAAAATGCCGATAAGTATCCATAACCGCGACGCCCATGAAGACATTGTCCGCATCCTCCGGGAAGAAAAAGCCAATGAAATCGGCGGGGTGATGCACTCGTTTTCAGGAAGCTGGGAGACGGCAAAAATGTGCCTCGATTTAGGGTTCCATTTGTCCTTTGGCGGACCGGTTACCTTCAAGAATGCCAGGGTACCCAAAGAGGTGCTGGCGCAGACGCCACTCGACCGCCTGCTGATCGAAACCGACTCCCCGTATTTGACGCCGCACCCGTTCCGGGGCAAGCGGAATGAGAGCGCAAACGTCAAACTTGTCGCCGAAGCCGCGGCGGAAATAAAAGGGATTGATTTACAGGAATTGGCCGAAATTACGTATGCGAACGCGTTGGAACGATTTGGGATTGTTTGAAAACGGGAGTAAAGCGGGTAAAAAAACGAGTATGGCGGATGTATTAAACTTTTTTAATTCAAAAACCGCCGATTATTACAAATTTTTAATCATTTTTTTGCGTAAACGTGGTTGAAACGTCCTTTACAACCTGCATCAAAACAGGATATCATCTTTTCAGTGCAATGAGCTGTTGTTATTGTGACAGCCACGATTCATAGATCGTCTCGCTGAGTCTCCGTATGGAGAGCGGGGGAACCAATATCGACTGACGCATGTCCGTACATAGCGTACATCCGAGAAATGCGCAGCTCAATATTTGATTTCTTTATGTGGTCTTTGGGGTGAATTTGAGGGCATCCGCCGTGAGCGGGTGACCTGAGATAGGGCATCTCTCTTATGTCCGAACCCGACAGCTAACCCCGCAAGCGCAAGTAAGAGAGGAAACCTCGTGCATTCACATCCCGCTATTCAGACACCGGAGAAGCCACGAAAGAGTCCTCCCAATGTGAACTCTTTCAGGCTTCTTTTATTTTGAATAATGGAGATGAGTCCCACATACTGTTATATAACAGGAACTGGGGACGTTATGCCGGGCAGGCGATCCATGAGCAGGACACGCTAAGAGAAATGCGGGCGTATCCTGTTGCAAACTCAAGCTTAGTTTCGTCAGACAGGGTCAGGTCATCTTAGAGATACATCATCGTCGACGGGGCTATGTAAGGAGGATGGAGAAATGGGCGTATTCCAACCAGAGGCCACCCATGAATCGCAATCATCCAGCAGGTCTTTCGCATTACGGTGGAAGCAAGTGAATCCTCGCGTACTTTCGCTTGCAGGTGTGGTATCAATCGTCGTCGCTCTGCTAATTCTGCTATATGCACATGGTCAGAGCAGCAAAGAGATATTTTTGGTCATAGACGGTCAGGAGCAATCGTTCACGACGCGCGCAGCGCTGCTTGGCGATGTGCTGGAAGCGGAAAAAATTTCGCTGCTGCCCCATGATGAAATTTCCGTAGCCCTTACTGAGAAGCTGAAGGACGGCGACCGTGTGGTGATTAACCGCGCGCAGTCGATCAGCCTGACAGCAGACGGTAAGACACAAACCTTATATACGACCGAGGACAACCTCGGCAAAGCCATTGACAAACTGGGCCTCACGCTGGGTGCCAATGACAAAATTTTTCCTTCGCTAGACACCTCAGTTTCTGCCGACATGGAAGTTAAGATTGTCCGTATCAGCAAACAAATCGTACAGCGGACGGAGAGCTTGCCTTTCCGGATTATTAAAACCGCTGACCCCTCTCTGACCAAGGGAACCGTGAAAGTGGCTCAAGCTGGTGAAGCCGGCGTCATGGTCCAGAACATCGAAAAGACTTACCAAGACGGTGAGCTGGTATCCATGCGCATGATCAGCAAGGAAGTGCAGACTGTGACCAAAGACAAGGTTATTGCCGTTGGCACAAAACCGCTTCCTGTAAAAGTTGCTGCCAAAACTACCACCACAACAAAAACCACTGCGAAAAAATCCACAGCCGCTGTAAAAAGCAGCAGCGTCGCGCATAAAGCCGGCGTCGATTTCGAATACAAGAAAATACTTAAAAATGTGTCCATGACGGCTTATTCTTCAGAAGAGCCGGGAATTGGAACCCGTACTGCTTCCGGAACGCGCGTAACGGAAGGGCGGACCATCGCTGTCGATCCGAATGTAATTCCGATTGGCTGGTGGGTGTACATTGAAGGGCTTGGATTCCGCCGAGCAGAGGATACCGGCGGTGCCATTAAAGGCAATAAGGTGGATGTGTATTACGATTCACTGAGCCATGCCCGTAACTTCGGTCGCAAATCCCGGACCGTGTACGTGATTGGGCCGGTCAAACCGGAGCTGGATTAGGAAGAGGTCTTTTGCAAAATCATGTTTTATAAGCTATAGTGAGGGTAGCACATTTGAACGGGCTGCCGCTTCATCACTTATACATTCTTTAGCCAAAAAGAAGGGGAGCGAATCCTCTTCTTTTTGTGTGTAAAGAGGGGAGACAAGGAAATAAATGATCAAGGAACTGATTGTGGTGGAGGGCAAATGCGATACGGTTGCCGTGAAGCGGGCGGTAGACGCCGATACGATCGAAACCGGGGGCTCCGCGGTCGACCGCAAGGTGATTGCCAAAATCGCGCTGGCTATGGAGCGGCGGGGTGTAATTATCCTGACCGATCCGGACCATGCCGGTGAACGAATCCGTAAGATTGTATCCGCCAAGGTTCCGGGCTGCAAGCATGCGTTTATTCCCGAGAAAGATGCCACCCGTAAGGGCGACATCGGCGTGGAGAACGCGTCGCCGGAGGCCATCCGTCAGGCGCTGATGCATGTGCACACGGCGGATGAGGCCGCGCCGCCGCAGATCGGGCTGGATTCGCTGATGGCTTCCGGCATGCTGGTGCATCCGCGGGCAGCCGAACGCCGCATGGAGCTGGGCAATCTGCTGGGCATCGGGTATTGCAATGGCAAGCAGTTGTTCAAGCGCCTAGCCATGTTCCGGATTACGCCGGAGGAATTCGCAGAGGCGGTCAAGCAAATCGACCAGGGAGGAAGCAACGCATGACAGATCGTATTTCATCTCCGGGCCGGACGAAGGAAATTATTCAACGGTACGGTTTTTCATTTAAAAAAAGTCTGGGACAAAACTTTTTGATCGACCAGAACATTCTCGATAAAATCGTATCCGCCGCTGAACTGGACGAGCAATCGGGGGCGCTGGAGATCGGGCCCGGCATCGGGGCACTGACGGAGCGGCTCGCCGCGGCGGCCGGCAAGGTCACTGCGGTCGAAATCGACCGCCGGCTGATCCCGATTCTGCAGGACGTGTTGTCCCCTTATCCGAATGTCACCATCCGCAACGACGATGTGCTGAAGGTCGACCTGCATCAGGTGTTTGCCGAGGATTTCGCCGGTGTGGACAAAGTCAGCGTTGTGGCCAACTTACCCTATTACGTGACGACGCCGATCCTGATGAAGCTGCTGGAAGAGAAATTGCCGCTGCGAAATATTGTTGTGATGATCCAGAAAGAAGTGGCCGAGCGGATGGCGGCGTCGCCGGGCGGCAAAGAATACGGCAGCCTGAGCATCGCCGTGCAGTATTACAGCGAGCCTGAGCTCGTGTGCACGGTTCCGCATACCGTCTTTATTCCGCAGCCGAACGTGGAATCCGCTGTCATTCGCCTGAAGGTACGCGAGAATCCACCGGTGCAGGTCATGAACGAGAAGTTTTTCTTCGAAGTGGTCCAGGCCTCCTTCACCCAGCGCCGTAAAACGATTGCGAATAATCTGAAGGCCCGCTTCTTCTCCGGTGAGGGTCGCGAACGCCTGGAAGCGCTGCTGGCGGAAGCGGGAATCGATCCGGCGCGCCGGGGCGAGACGCTGAGCCTTCAGGAATACGCCAAGCTGAGCGATGTGCTGTACACGGCGGGAATCGTATCGCAGTAAAATAAGCCCAAGTCAAGAACCAACCGTGACCTTTGCCCATACGATGGGGATAGAGGTGGTGTTGTGATGAATTTGGGAGACTTGGTCGTTCGAAAATCGTACGGCGGCGATATAACCTTCAGAGTGGAGAATGTCGTGCAGAACAAGGCGGTTATCAAAGGCACGGAATTCCGCCTGCTTGCCGACGCCCCGCTCGAAGACCTGGTTCAGGTGCCGCCGACCCGCGTTACCAAGCGCGGTCAGCAGGCGCAGATTAAAGCGACGGAATCTTTAACCCAGCTGCGCAAAGACCGGCAGGAACAAAGCCAGCGCAGCGGAGAGAGCGTCTCCGGGAGTACATGGACGCAGTCCTCCATTGAAGCAGCGTATTTCGAAGTGCCGGGCAAGGTGCTACATTTGGACGGAGATGCATTGTATTTGAATAAAAGCCTTAACCTATACGAGCAGCTCCGGATTCCGGCGGAAGGCCATCATGTCCACGAATCGAAGATGGCCGATACGTTATTCCGGCTGCTGCCGCGGGTGCGGCCGGATATCGTAGTCATTACCGGTCACGACGGGGTGCTGAAGCAGCCGCAAGCTTATGACTTGTATAATCTCGGCAGCTACAAAAATTCGCAGAATTTTGTGGCCGCCGTTCAGGTTGCCCGCGAATATGAGAAGCATTTTGATTCCCTGACCATTGTGGCCGGCGCCTGCCAATCGCATTTCGAGGCGCTGCTGAGCGCTGGCGCTAATTTTGCCAGCTCGCCGGGCCGGATATTGATCCATGCCCTCGATCCGGTGTATATCGCGGCCAAGGCGGCGTTTACCTCGATCCGCGACACCGTAAGCTTGGGCGACGTCCTGAATCATACGATCAGCGGCAAGCAGGGCATGGGCGGCATCGAGACACGGGGAAGCTTCAGGATCGGCATGCCACGGCTGAACAATCTGTCGACTTTAAAAGTGACTCCTTCGGTGGTATAGCAAAGGTTTTGCCAGCAAGTTCTTAGGGACAGCCGGATCCGGCTGTCTTTTTTTGTTGTTGGTGTTTGAAGCATCGGTACGTTATAGCCGAATTTATGCGACAGCTAACAAGGAATAATGCTCGGCTACTTCAAAATCCACAAAAAATCCGTTGACATCACATGTGTCATCTAATATAATTATCTGATTTGACATTGTATGCAAACAATTGTATAATGGACAAGGAAAGAGGTGGTCGTCAGGCAATGGCTAATAACGCGCTGTTGGAAATCAAACGCAGTCTCGAAGCTCATGTCGGTCACAAGATCACATTGCGTGCTAACGGTGGCCGTCGCAAAACCGTCGAACGTACCGGAGTCCTGGAAGAAACGTACCCTTCTGTGTTTATTGTCAAATTGGATGAGCAGCAAAGCTTTAAGCGCGTGTCCTATAGCTATGCCGATATACTTACCGAATCTGTGGAAATCACGGTTTGCGAAGATGATGGGCAGATGCGGATTATGTATATGAAGTCGTAAGACGTGCAGCAGTCTCCTTCGGGAGGCTGTTTTTATTTTCTTCTCTGCATGGCGGTCCGCCGCCCGCAGCATACTACAAAGGGATAAGCCCAAAATCAGACCCGAGGAGGAAATGGGAATGAGCCGCAGAAGACGAAGCATGATGTCCGAGGAGTTGAAGACGGAGCTCGCTAAGGAACTGGGGTTTTACGACACCGTTCAGCGCGAGGGCTGGGGCGGTATTCGGGCCAAGGACGCCGGCAATATGGTCAAACGGGCCATCCAGCTGGCGGAAGAAGCGGCGCGGAAATCATAATCCCGATTAGTACAGGCAAGCGAAAGGCGGGTTCCGCAAGGAAGCCGTCTTTTTGGCTTCAAACCGCCTCCAGTGGACTTCGACCCGGGTTTTTCATATAATATGTTAAGTTGTTTTTTACGGGAAAAGCTGAGGGTGGGTGAACGCCTTGAAAATGTACGAAAAAGCGCCGGCCAAGATCAATCTGATGCTGGATGTGCTTCATAAGCGCGCTGACGGTTTTCATGAGGTTGAAATGATTATGACGATGGTCGATCTGGCGGATCGTCTGGAGCTTTCGGAGCTTCGGCGGGATTCGATTATTATCTCAAGCCAGGCCGGATATATCCCGCTGGACGAGAAGAATTTGGCCTTTCAGGCGGCAAGGCTTATCAAAGAACGTTATAACGTGAAGAGCGGTGTACATATCCATCTGGACAAAAGAATTCCGGTGGCCGCCGGACTGGCCGGCGGCAGCAGCGATGCTGCGGCGACGCTGCGCGGCCTGAACCGCCTCTGGCGCCTGGGCATCCCGCCGCAGGAGCTGCAGGAGCTGGGCGCCGAGCTGGGCTCGGATGTCCCGTTCTGCGTGACCGGCGGCACGGCTCTGGCCACGGGGCGGGGAGAACGGCTGACGCCGATCCCGAATCCGCCGCAATGCTGGGTCATCCTGGCGAAGCCGCCGATTAACGTATCGACGGCTGAAGTGTACGGACGTCTGCGCGCCTCAAGCATTCCGGTGCATCCGTCCGCGCCCCGAATGCGCCAGGCCATCGAGGCCGGCGATTTTGCGGCCGTATGCGCCGGACTCGGCAATGTGCTGGAAGACGTGACGCTGAAGCTGCATCCGGAAGTGCGGCAGCTCAAGGAAGCAATGATCAAGCTGGGAGCGGAGGGCGTGCTGATGTCGGGCAGCGGACCGACGGTGTTCGGCCTGGTGTCCAAGCAGTCCAAAGTGGCGCGGATTTACAATGGCCTGCGCGGATTTTGCAAAGAAGTGTACGCGGTGCGATCCTTAAGTTAGTGGGCTCGTTTTTTCTTTATAAATCCGTACAAAAGTGATATTATTTGATAATAATATTCGGTTTTGGCGAGGAGCATTCCGTGAAGAAACTTAAGAGAAGCCAACGTTTGGTAGATATGACGCAATTTTTGCTGGAGAAACCGCATGCGCTGCTGCCTTTATCCACGTTTGCGGACCGTTACGGTTCGGCGAAGTCGTCGATCAGCGAGGATCTGGCGATTATCAAGGAAGTGTTCGAGGGAGAAGGCATGGGCGAGCTGCAGACACTGGCCGGTGCGGCCGGCGGCGTTCGGTATATCCCGCGGATGCCGGTCGAGATGGCGCTTGATTTCATCCAGGGGTTATGCACGCAGCTGGAGCAGAGTGAACGGATCTTGCCCGGCGGTTATTTATATATGTCGGATCTGCTCGGGCTACCTTCGCTGATGGAGCAAGCGGGCAAAATCATCGCCACCGCCTTTTACGGCAAGGAGATCGATGTGGTCATGACGGTCGAGACCAAAGGGATTCCGCTGGCGTATGCAACGGCGGCGCAGCTCGGGCTGCCCGTGGTGCTGGTGCGGCGGGACCATCAGGTAACGGAGGGCTCGGCGGTAAGCATTAATTATGTGTCCGGCTCGCATAAGAGCATCCATACGATGTCGCTCTCGCGGCGGGCGCTCAAGGAGAAGTCGCGGGTGCTGATCGTCGATGATTTCATGAAAGCCGGCGGAACGGTACGCGGGATGGTCGATTTGCTTGGGGAGTTTAACGCCGAGGTGGCCGGGGTCGGTGTGCTTGTCGAATCCGGTGCGGTCGATAACGGGGAACGCCTGCTGCATGACTATGTATCACTCATCAAGCTGAATGAGGTCGATTCGAAGGGACGGCGCATTACCGCGCGTCCGGGTAACTTTTTCCCTTCCTGAAGGCTTGCTTTGATCTGAGGCGACAGGCAGGATATTGTCGAATCTTTGAGGAATCGTAAGAAAAGCGGACGAAACATGTCGAAAACCATGATATTCGAAAAATAATCTTCTTTGACAGTCATTTTATGGGATTCAAAAAGAAGGAATTTGCCTTGCTGTGTGGAATTATACACCAAGTCTCTGATGGAAAAAGGTGGTGAACACACACATGCAAATTACGGATGTCAGACTCCGCCGCGTCAATTCTGAGGGGAGAATGAAAGCAATCGCATCCATTACAATCGATAACGAGTTTGTTGTTCATGACATTCGCGTCATCGACGGAAATAATGGGATGTTCGTTGCTATGCCGAGCAAGCGCACACCGGACGGCGAATTCCGCGATATCGCGCACCCGATATCCTCGGGAACCCGCGAGAAGATTCAATCTGCGGTACTGGCCGAATATGATCGCGCCGCTACCGAGGAAGAAGAAGTGATTGAAGAGGGAGCGTAAGCGCCGAAGCTGCCTCCAGGGGACAGCTGCCCACACGTGGGCGGCGAAAGGCTATGCCTTTTATTTGGGGTTCGAAGAAAAGGGAACCATGCATATGGTTCTCTTTTCTTTTTGCCCGGAATGAGATATATTCAGTAGTGAGCTAATGAAGTAGGAGGTTGGCATTCTTGAAGAGAATGGCTGTTGTACTTGCCGCGGGCCAGGGCAAGCGCATGAAATCTAAATTGTACAAAGTGCTGCATCCCGTATGCGGAAAACCGATGGTCGGACACGTGGTGGCCGCGGTGAAGGCAACCGGTTGCGAGCGCACTGTTGTCGTAGTCGGACATGGCGCGGAGAAAGTGAAAGCCTATCTGGGCCAGAACGCGGAATATGTGCTGCAGGAAACCCAGCTAGGTACGGGCCATGCCGTTAAGCAAGCCAAGGATTTAATCGGCGGCGAGGAAGGAACAACCATTGTCGTTTGCGGCGATACTCCGCTGGTAACGGAAGAGACGCTGAACGCGATTATGGCGCTGCATGAAGAGAAGCAGGCGGCGGCAACGATTTTGACGGCGTCCCTGGAGCAGCCGGCGGGCTACGGACGGATTATCCGCGGCGAGAACGGCGACGTGCTGAAGATTGTGGAACAGAAGGACTGCACAGCCGAGGAAGCTGCCGTTAAGGAAATCAATACCGGCACCTACTGTTTTGATAATAAAAAGCTGTTTGCAGCACTTGAACAAGTCACCAATAGCAACAACCAGCAGGAATATTATTTAACCGATGTCATCGGCATTCTGCGGTCCGGCGGGGATACCGTCCTGGCTTATGAAACGCGGGATGTGGCGGAGTCGATCGGCGTCAATGACCGTTTGGCTTTATCGGAAGCGGAAGGCTATATGCAGGAGCGCATCAATCGGAAGCATATGCTCGGCGGCGTGACCCTTATCGATCCGGCCTCTACCTATATCGGCGCCGATGTCGAAATTGGATCAGATACAGTGATATATCCAGGTACCATCCTGAAGGGCGCGACCGTAATCGGCGAAGATTGCGTGATCGGACCTTCCAGCGAAATCGAAGACAGCGTGATCCGGGACGGAGCCAGCGTGAAGCATTCCGTGCTGAATCAGGCACAAGTCGGCGCACGGACTACCGTTGGGCCTTTTGCCTATTTGCGCCCGGGCGCTGTGCTCGGCGAAGATGTAAAGATCGGCGACTTTGTCGAGGTCAAAAACGCCGTGATCGGCGACCATTCGAAGGTGTCGCATCTCAGCTACATCGGGGATGCTACGGTAGGCACCAACGTAAATGTCGGCTGCGGTGCAATCACCGTCAACTACGACGGATATAATAAAGCAAAGACCATTATCGAAGATGATTCGTTCGTCGGCAGCAATGTAAATCTGATTGCGCCGGTAACCGTAGGCAAAGGCGCTTATGTCGTGGCGGGATCGACCATTACACGCTCTGTTTCGGATAACGATCTGGCGATTGCCAGAGCAAGACAGGAGAACAAGCCGGGATACGCAGACAAAATCCGTGCCCGGGCCAAAGCCAAGAAAGAAAAGTCCTAGTTCAGCGTAAGTAAAGGGGCGAACACGCCGTAACGCGGCTACCGGCTGTCCGGCGGCTTCGCCCAGTTAAATTCCGTCACGGAGGGTTTAAACGTTATGACTTATTGTGATTCCAAGTTAAAGATCTTCACCTGTAATTCGAATCCCAAGCTGGCCAGCCAAATTGCCGATTACATCGGGATTCCGATGGGTGAGTCGCACACCACAAGCTTTAGCGACGGTGAAATTCAGGTTAAGCTTTCGGAAAGCGTACGCGGCTGCCACGTCTACATTGTGCAGTCGACCTGCGCTCCGGTAAACGATAATCTGATGGAGCTGCTGGTTATGGTCGATGCGCTCAAGCGCGCATCCGCCAAGAGCATCAATGTCGTAATTCCTTATTACGGCTATGCACGCCAGGACCGCAAAGCCCGTTCCCGTGACCCGATTACGGCCAAGCTGGTGGCGAACCTGATTGAGAAAGCCGGCGCGCACCGCGTAATTACGATGGACTTGCATGCGATGCAGATCCAGGGCTTTTTCGATATTCCGGTCGATCATCTGCTTGGAGTACCGATTATCGCGCAATATTTCCGTTCCAAACAAATCGAGAATCCGGTCGTCGTGTCTCCTGACCACGGCGGCGTGGTGCGCGCAAGAAAACTGGCTGATTTCCTGAATGCGCCGCTGGCGATCATCGACAAACGCCGTCCGGAGCCGAATGTCAGCGAAGTCATGAACATCATCGGGAATATCGAAGGCAAAACCGCGATTCTGATCGACGATATCATCGATACGGCGGGAACCATTGTTCTCGGCGCTAATGCGTTGATGGAAGGCGGCGTCAAAGAAGTATACGCCTGCTGTACGCACCCGGTATTGTCCGGTCCGGCGCATGACCGCCTGGAGAATTCCCCGATTAAGGAGATTATTGTAACGGATACCATTCCGATCACAAATCCGAACCCGACGTCCAAGCTGAAGGTATTGTCCGTTGCTCCGCTTATGGGTGAAGCGATTATCCGCGTCCATGAAGAACTGTCCATCAGTAAACTGTTCGAGATCGAATAACCATAAGTGAGGCTTGGCATGCGGGGACTACGGTTCATCCCGCCGAAAGCAGTAAAGGGTTACACCTTCCGTCAGCGGAAGATGTAACCCTTGTCGGCGTGATGCCGCCCTGTAGATGGCCTGCCCACTAATAGCCGGGACGCGAGAAAAAGGTGAACAAGCTACGGTTAAAGAGCGTGCCTTCGAGCTCGACGAAACTGTCGTCCGCCGCCGTCATTACGCCGATGGCAACGAACTCATTGTTCCGGTAAACTTCGACAGGCACGGCAAACTGGATGTGGTACTGGAAATGGCGCTGATGGGTTAAGGTTACGCCTTGAGGGAGCATCGTGCATCATCACCTGTCTTCGGAGTATGAAATGGGTCGCGGCGAACGTATTCGTGTCGCCTCATAACACATATTGTACCAAAAACCGGGGCCGATTGCTTATAGGACCGGCAGAAAGGATCAGCCTGAACATGAAATGGATTGTAGGACTGGGAAATCCCGGCCGGGAGTATGCCAAAACCCGGCATAATGTCGGCTTTATGGCGCTGGATGCGCTGGCCGATCGGCACGGGATGGCATTTAACCAGAATAAATGCAAAGCGGTTATCAGCGAAGGCGTAATCGACGGCGTAAAGACAGTGCTCATCAAACCGTTAACATTTATGAACCTGTCCGGAGAATCCGTCCGTGCCTACATGGAATATTATAAAGTGAGCCTGGAAGACCTGATTGTCGTCTATGACGACCTGGATACCGAAATCGGAAAAATCCGGCTGCGTTATCAGGGAAGCGCCGGAGGACATAATGGCATCAAATCGATCATTCAGCATACGGGCACGCAAAATTTTAACCGTGTGCGCATGGGCATCTCCCGCCCGGAACCCGGATTTGCCATTGTCGACTACGTATTGTCCGCGTTTCCGAAAAAAGAAGGCGATAAGCTGAATGCGATGATTACGGATACCTGCGATGCGCTTGAATTCAGCCTGCGGAATACGTTCGAGCAGACGATGGCCAAATTCAACGGCTGACGGGAAACCGGCCATGCCTCCAGGCTAAACCGCCGAAGGACGGGGTATACTTACGGTATATACTACCTTCAGGAGGCATATAGATGGCAATAAACTATGTGTGCAGACACTGCCGGACCTTTCTCGGAAGCATCGATAAGCGGAACATTTCCGAAATTCGGCTCGGTCTTCATACCTTAACCCCTGCGGAGCGCAGAGAGATGATCGCATATGATCCGAACGGTGAAATTACGGTGAAGGTGACATGCGATTATTGCAAGGAGGCCTTGGAGAACAACCCTGAGCTCAGTCTGCTGGCCAGTCCGCTGCAGTAGGCAAGGGAAGGCGGTCTCTATCGTTATCCGCAAGCCTTGGCTCTTATCAGCTAAGGCTTGTTTTCGATTCCCATCATCACAGGTTGCGGCATAGCGGAAAGGTTAGGGCCAGCCTGTTCAGTAAGAGAGGTGTCTTTTGTTGTTACAACGTCTGATTGAAGCATTTTCCAAGGATTCTGATTTCCAGTCGATTTCGCGCGGCTTAGCCGCGGGGATGAAGGAGCAGCTCATTTCGGGCTTATCCGGTTCGGCAAGACAGATTATGTTGGCTGCGCTGTATGAGGATATCAAACGTCCACTGCTGGTCGTTACCCATAATATGTTCTCGGCCCAAAAGATCGCCGAAGATTTGCAGGAAGCGCTTTCCTCGGACCAGGTTCTTTTATATCCCGCGAATGAGCTTGTCGCTGCAGAAGCGGCGGTCTCCAGTCCGGAGACGCTGGCCCAGCGCATCGATGTGCTGACCAAATGCGCGCAGGGCTTCCGCGGCATTGTGGTTGTGCCGTATTCCGGTGTCCGCCGGCTGCTGCCTTCGGCGCCAGTTATGGGCAAGGCGCAGCTGACGGTAACCCAGGAGGGTACCCTGTCGCTCGATGAGTTCCTGCATGCCATGATCGAGATGGGCTATGAGCGGGTGGAACGGGTGGAGAACCGCGGCGAGATCAGCGTCCGCGGCGGCATCATCGACTTTTATCCGATGACTTCGCAGCTGGCCTACCGGGTGGAGCTGTTCGACGACGAAGTGGATTCCATCCGCACCTTCGATCCGGCTGATCAGCGTTCCATCGACAAGGTGCGCAGCGTGACCATTACGCCGGCCAAAGAGATTATTGCGGACCGCGAGCGCCTGGATGCGGCAGCCGTTCAAGCGGCGGCAATGATGGAGCGGCAGCTGGAGAAGATGACCGACCGGCAGGCGAAGCTGCGTCTGCGGGAGGAGATCGGCCGCGAGCTGGAGATGCTGCGCGAGGGCACGTATTTTCCTGAAATCTATAAATATATCAGTCTCTTATATCCCGAACGGACCCACTTATACGACTACATGGCCAAGGACACCGTTCTCGTGCTGGATGAACCGGCGCGGCTGCTGGAAACGGCCAAACAGCTGGAGCGTGATGAATCGGAGTGGAATCTACATCTGCTGCAAAACGGCAAAACGCTGCCCGACCTGCACTTATCCGTCGATAATGACACGATTATGTATCGCCGCCCGTTTCAAAGCCTCTTTATGTCGATTTTCCTGCGGCAGGTTCCGCATATTCAGCCCCAGAACATCCTCGGCTTTATCAGCCGCGGCATGCAGGATTTCCACGGGCAGATGAACGTGCTCAAGACCGAGATGGAGCGCTGGCATAAATCCGGCGTTCAGGTCGTTATGCTGGCCAGTGGAGAAGAACGGATCGAACGCGTGCGGCGTGTCCTGTATGATTACGGCATTGAGGAGCCGACCATTCTGCAGGGGAACCTGGGCTCGGGTTTTGAAATGCCTTCGATTCATCTGGCCGTCATTACGGAAGGCGAAATGTTCTCGCAAAAGCAGCGCAAGGCGCGTAAAGCATCCTCACGGGGGATGGACAACGCCGAGCGGATCAAGAGCTATACCGAGCTGAAGATTGGCGATTACGTCGTGCATCAAAATCATGGCATCGGCAAATACATGGGCATCGGGACGCTTGAGGTCAGCGGCATTCATCGGGATTATATGCATATTATGTATGCCGGCGGCGATAAGCTGTCCGTGCCGATCGATCAGATCGATCTTATTCAGAAATACGTCGGCTCCGAGGACAAGGAACCGAAGGTATATAAGCTTGGCGGCAATGAATGGACAAGGGTTACGAGCAAGGTGCGTTCCTCCGTTCAGGATATCGCCGACGATTTGATCAAATTGTACGCGGAGCGGCAAAGCGCGCTGGGATACGGCTTCGAGAAGGATACGCAGGAGCAGCGCGAGTTCGAGGAGATGTTCCCGTACGAGGAGACCCGCGACCAGCTGCGGGCAATCGAGGAAATCAAAAAGGACATGGAACAAAACCGGCCGATGGATCGTCTTTTATGCGGAGACGTTGGATACGGCAAAACCGAAGTGGCGATCCGCGCCGCCTTCAAAGCGGCGATCGAAGGAAAGCAGGTGGCCGTGCTGGTGCCGACGACCATTCTGGCGCAGCAGCATTACGAGACCTTCCGCGAACGCTTCGCCAATTATCCGCTGAACATTCAGGTGCTCAGCCGCTTCCGCAGCCGCAAAGAGCAGAACGAAACGCTTAAGGGCGTGCGGCAGGGAACGGTTGATGTCATTATCGGGACGCATCGCCTGCTGTCGCAGGACATGGTGTTTAAGGATCTCGGTCTGCTAATCGTCGATGAAGAGCAGCGGTTCGGGGTTACGCATAAAGAGAAGCTCAAAAAGCTGAAGACCAACGTCGACGTGCTGACGCTGACGGCGACGCCGATTCCGCGGACGCTGCATATGTCGATGCTCGGCGTGCGCGATCTGTCGGTTATCGAAACGCCGCCGGAGAACCGGTTCCCGGTGCAGACCTATGTGGTCGAGCACAGTCAGACGCTCATCCGCGAAGCGGTGGAACGCGAACTGGCGCGCGGCGGGCAGGTGTATTATCTCTACAACCGCGTACAGGGCATTCAGGAAATGGCGGCGCAAATCTCCATGCTGGTTCCGGAAGCCCGGGTCGGCATCGGCCATGGCCAAATGTCGGAGGGCGAGCTGGAGAAAACGATTCTTGACTTTCTGGACGGGGAATACGATGTGCTGGTCAGCACCAGCATCATCGAGACCGGCGTGGACATCCCGAACGTCAACACGCTGATCGTGCACGATGCCGACAAAATGGGACTCTCCCAGCTGTACCAGCTGCGGGGGCGTGTGGGCCGTTCCAACCGGATCGCTTATGCGTATTTTACGTATCAGCGTGATAAGGTACTGACTGAGGTGGCGGAGAAGCGGCTGCAGTCGATTAAGGAGTTCACGGAGCTGGGCTCCGGCTTCAAAATCGCCATGCGCGACCTGTCCATCCGCGGTGCAGGCAATCTGCTGGGCGCGGAACAGCACGGGTTTATTGCGTCGGTCGGATTCGACCTGTATTCGCAGATGCTGGCGGAGGAAATCCGCAAGCGCAAGGTTACGGTGCTCGGGGAAGAAGATACCTCACTGAAGCAAGGAAACACGGTCATTGATTTGTCGATTGACGCGTATCTTCCGTCCGAGTATATTTACGACAGCATCCAGAAAATTGAAATCTACAAAAAGGTCGCCGCGGTGTCGTCTTTCGACGATGCAGCCGAGCTTGAGGATGAGCTTCTGGACCGGTTTGGCGAACTGCCGGAATCGGTGGTCAACCTCTTGTCCGTGGCCCGGCTTAAGGTGTACGGCAAGCTGTACGGGCTGGAGTCGATCATCCGGCGCGGAGACGAAGCGGTGCTGAATTTCCATGAAGGCGCAGCGGCGGCGTTCGATACCGCTAAGCTGGCCAAGGTTGGCAATAGCTTCGAAAGACGTGTACAATTTGATAGAGATGCGAAAGCGGCCATCCGGCTGAAAACAAAAAATCTCAATGACAAAGAGCTGCTGGAATTGCTGGAAAGTTTTCTGGCGGCGGCGAAACAGTCGTTAAAATCGAAGGGAGAACTACACAATGCGGTTAAATAGACAAAAATCCTGGAAGGTGCTGCTGGTTTCGCTGGCGGCGGCCGTTTCCTTTTCCATGCTGGCAGGCTGCGGCAAGAGCGACAATGCCGATTCTGCGAAGGATACCAGCAAAGCGGTTGCAACCTATGAAGGCGGCACCATCACAGAGAAAGAGTTTGATCTGGATACGCGCATCATGAAATTCCTCACGCCGCAGCAGGCTGCTTATCTGGAAATCGATGCTTTTAAGGAGTCGATTCTGAAGCAGGAAGTGGCGTTTGAATATTTGGACGGCAAGGCAAGCGACGAAGCGAAGAAAGAGGCCGAGAAGGAAACCGACGCCCAGATGGAATCGCTGAAATCGGGACTGGGTGACACCTACGAAAGCTCCCTGAAAGAACAAAATCTGAAGGAAGCCGATGTCCGCGCGTATATGCTGCGCGTGCTTACCGTATATAAGGACATGCTCCTGAAGATTACCGATGACCAAGTCAAAACGGAATTCGAAGCCACCAAAGGCGACTACACCAAGGCTACCGTGCGCCATGTCCTCGTTGGTCTGACCGACAAAGACGGCAAAGAGCGCAGCGACGAAGACGCGCTCAAGATCGCCAAAGAGGTCAAAACCAAACTCGACGGCGGAGCAGACTTCGCGGCAATCGTGAAGGAGTATTCGGACGATACGGGCTCCGTGGAAAACGGCGGCGAATATAAGGATACCGCGCTCGGCGGTTATGTAGAGGAATTCAAGAAAGCGGCGCAGACGCTGCCGCTGAACACGATCAGCGATCCGGTCAAAACCGTATACGGTTACCACATTATGGAGGTTGAATCGCGGACCGAAAGAACCTTCGATCAGCTGACCGCCGACGAGAAAGAAACCGTAAAGAGCACGCTGGCCTCCAAGAACCTGGAATCCTTCATGGAGAAGGATATGGAGTCGCTTAACGTGAAGATCGACCTGCCGGCCAGCTCGCCGGAAGCGAGCGCGGCGGCAAGCGCTGCGCCGTCCGCATCCCCTGCGGCCTCCGAAGAACCTGCAGCTACCGAAGCAGCGAAATAAATAAAAACAACCGGACAAGCCTTCCTTACGCCTACTCGGCGGGGAGGCTTGTTTTTCATTTGCGGGGCGTATAAGGAATTGGGAACAGATGAATACTATGTCCAGATATTACGATAAATCGCTGGGATTATCCTTTCCCATAAAGACAGTAGTTGGACCATACTACCTAAGAAAGCGGGGCAACTTGTGAAATGAAAGCTACTGGAATTGTACGCCGTATCGACGATCTTGGCCGGGTGGTAATACCGAAGGAAATCCGGCGCACGCTGCGCATCCGTGAAGGCGATCCCCTGGAAATTTTCGTCGACCGCGACGGTGAAGTCATACTTAAGAAATATTCGCCGATCGGCGAGCTGGGCGACTTTGCCAAAGAATACGCCGAGTCGCTATATGAGAGCACGGGGCATATCGCCATGATTACGGACCGCGACACCTTTATCGCCTTAGCCGGAGGTTCAAAAAAGGATTATTTAGAAAAACCGGTCGGCCTGCTGCTGGAACGGGTGATGGAGAATCGTAAAACGGTGCTTGAAACCAACAACGGCAGCTACGACATCGGGAAGGAGCATGCCGAAACTTTATCCAGTTATGTAGCCGCTCCCATTATTTCGGGAGGCGATCCGATCGGCTGTGTGGTATTGCTGAACAAAGACGATTCGGTTAAAATGTCTCAGCTCGAGATAAAGATGGCAGAGACGGCCTCCGCGTTCCTCGGCAAGCAAATGGAGCAGTAACCGGTATTGGCACTACAGGCCCCGCTTTCCTTTTGGTATGATAGACAAAGGGAAGGCGGGGTTTTTGTCTTTTGCCTCCCGCACGTGATAATATAGAAATTCATTCCGGGTGGAGATCAGGGCAGGAGAAGTTTATTGCGTATGAAAAAAAGTTCGCAGGGCTCCAAATTGCTTGAAGGCGCATTTATACTCAGCGCGGCAGCGATTTTAACCAAGCTGATCGGAACGCTGCAGAAGATTCCGCTGCAAAACATGGGCGGAGATGCTGCGTTCGGCATTTATAACACCGTATACCCGCTCTACAATATGCTGGCTACCGTTGCCATGCTGGGCCTGCCGGCGGCGATTTCCAAATTCGTCGCTGAGGCATCGGCGGGCAGGAATGCCGCGGAAGGCCGCAAGGTGCTGCGAATATCCGCGTTAACGACGTTGCTCAGCGGTCTGCTGCTGGCTTGCGCCGTTTACGCCGGCGCTCCGCTTCTGGCAAAGTGGATTGGAAATTCCCATGTTACGGCCGCGCTGCGGAGCAGTGCCTGGGCGCTAGCCGTCGTTCCGCTGATGGCTGCGCTCCGGGGGTATTTTCAGGGGCTGCACAACATGGTGCCCACCGCGGTCTCGCAGGTGGTGGAACAGACGGTGCGGGTCGGCGTCATGATTGCGCTGCTGCTCTACCTGACCCGGGAAGGCGCCGATGCGGCCAGCATTGCCGCCGGCGCGCTGCTCGGGTCGGCGGCCGGCGGCGCGGCCGGACTGCTCGTGGTGCTGCTCTATCTGCGCCGGCACCGGCAGGGGCGGGAGCCGGATGCCGAGCAGCAACCCGGCACGGCCGCCGAGGAAGCGGCCGCGCTGGAGCTGCCGGCAACCTTGCCTGCGGCGGGTGGCCGAAGTGCTCCCGGCAGCCGGCTGCGCCGCCTGCTCGGCTATAGCCTGCCGGTGATGCTCGGCCTCCTGGCAACGCCTCTGATCGGGCTGGTGGATGTCTTCACCGTGCCCCGTCTGCTCGCCTCCGGCCAGAGTGATGCGGCTGCGATGGTCCAGTTCGGCATCTACAACCGCGGTTTGCCGCTCGTCCAGCTCGTGACGATGCTGGCGACCTCCCTGTCGGTTGTCTTTATTCCGGCGCTGGCCGACGCCAACTATCGCGGCGACCGGCTGCTGATCGAGAAGCGCTGCAGCCTGTCGCTGCGCTGGTTCTGGCTGCTCGGCCTGGCCGCGTCCGTCGGCCTAGCCGTTCTTGCAGTGCCGGTCAATACGGCACTGTACGGGGACGCCGCGGGCAGCGGGGCGATGGCCTGGCTGGCGTTCACCGCCGCGGGCGGTACCGTCAGCATCATCTCCGCCGCGCTGCTGCAGGGGCTGGGCATCGTGCGCGCCCCGGCCCTGCATTTGCTCGCCGCCGCGCTGCTCAAGGCGGCGCTCAACCTGCTGCTGATTCCGCAGCAGGGCATTGCCGGCGCGGCCATCGCCAGCGTGGCCGCGAACGGCGCAGCGGCAGCGCTGAACGTGCTGCTGCTGCGCCGCCGGGGTTATCTGCGGCTGCGCTTCGCAGACGCTGCCGTGCGGCCCGCGGCGCTGCTCGCGGGCCTGGCCGCTGCGGCCGCCGCCGTCAGCTACGGCGCCTCGGCCGCGGCGGAGGCGGCGGGCCTTGGCGGCTCCCGCACCGCGGCCCTGGCGCAGAGCGTGCTCGGCGTGCTGGCCGGCTGCGCCGCCTTCGCCGTAGGCGCGGTCGCCCTGCGGCTGCTCCGCGAGGAGGAACTCCGCCAGCTTCCGGGCTTCGGCCCGCGGCTGGCGGACAAGCTAAAGCGGCTGCGCTTATTCCCTTAAAGGAGGCGCAGCGCTTGCGGCATCGTGACTTCGTCAGCGCCATATATGGCGTTACATATCCGGCGGTCCGGTTTCCTGCGGGGAACGGCTGCCCCCAAGGAGTGAATAGCAATGAGCGCAAATCTGACCGTCGTCGGCCTGGGCTCGGGCAATCCCGACCGGCTGACCCTCGGCATTATCAAAAAGCTGAAATCGGCGACCGCCGTCTATCTGCGGACGGACAAACATCCAGTCGTCGGGCTGCTGGCGGAAATGGAACTGAAATGGCACACATTCGACGCCCTGTACGAATCGCTGGATTCTTTCCCGGAGGTGTACGCGGCAATTACGAACCGGCTGGTGGACGAGGCGCTGAAGGCACCGGAAGGTACGGAGATCGTGTATGCCGTTCCGGGGCATCCGATGGTGGCCGAGTCGGCCGTATCCCAATTGCGCTCGCGCTGCGCGGAAGTCGGGATTAACCTCGACATTCTCGGCGGCGAAAGCTTCCTAGACGAGGCTTTCGTGCGTCTCGGCTTTGATCCGATCGAAGGGTTTCAACTGCTCGATGCCTCCGGGATCCGCAGTCATCAGCTTCAGCCGGAGCTGCACACCCTGATCGGTCAGGTGTACGACAGCTTTACGGCTTCGGAGACGAAGCTATGCCTGATGGAGCTGTATCCCCCGGAATACGAGGTCGTGGTCGGACATGCCCTCGGCGTGGAAGGCGAAGAGAAGATCGAGCGGGTTCCGCTGTATGAGCTGGACCGTTTGGAGGGCTACGGCAATCTGTCGCTGGTGTACGTACCGGCTAATGCGTCGGGCGATGTCCGGGGGCGTACGTTCGCCCGCCTGCATGAAATCGTCGGCATTCTGCGCAGTCCCGAAGGCTGCCCGTGGGACCGGGAGCAGACGCACGACTCGCTGCGCAAAAACTTGATCGAAGAAACCTACGAGGTACTTGAAACAATCGATGAGGACGATCCGGACCATATGAAGGAGGAACTGGGCGATCTGCTGCTGCAGATCATGCTGCATTCGCAAATGGAGGAAGAGATTGGCACCTTCAACGTATTCGATGTCATTGAAACGCTGAACGACAAGCTGATCTTCCGGCATCCGCATGTGTTCGGCGACAAGGACGCCCGCGACGCGGAAGCGGCGCTGCAGAACTGGGAAGGCATGAAAGCCGAAGAGAAGCGGCGAAAAGGCATCCAGCCGGAGGCGGAATCCGCGCTCAGCGGCGTTCCCCGCGATCTCCCGGCGCTCATGAAGGCGTACAAGCTGCAGAAGAAAGCATCGAAGGTCGGCTTCGACTGGGGGAATGCGGCCGATTGCCTCGTCAAGGTCCGCGAGGAGGTCGAAGAGCTGTCACAGGCGGTGGAAGCCGGCCTGCCTGCCGAAGAGCAAATGCTGGAGCTCGGCGACCTGCTGTTCGCAGCCACCAATGTTGCCCGGTTTATCGGCGCCGACCCGGAGGAAGCCCTGACCCGCACCAACCGTAAGTTCGTTTCCCGGTTCCAGTACATTGAGCGCCGGCTGGCGGAGCGGGGAAGCCGCCCGGGCGACAGCACGCTCGAGCAAATGGAGGAGCTCTGGCAGGAAGCCAAAGCCGAGGAGCGCAAAGGCTGAACCGTCTTCTGATCCGGGGCCGTCATGCCCGGTATATCCGGCTTACGATGCGGCAATGCTGGGAATGGAGAAGCATTTTCTAGCACCAATGTCCCGTTTTTCAAAAAAATCCGGTCCATTCAGCAGGAATTCAAAGCAGTATCCAGAATATCATAAAGACGAAATGACAAATTGCGGCAGATTATGCGGCAAAGCTTCATTTCATTTATTTTTTCGTACCCTGGGAGGAACTTAAACAATGAACAAGACAGATCTGGTCAACAACATTTCCGAAAAAAGCGGATTGGCAAAAAAAGACGTTGAAGCCGTAATCAACGGCGTATTGAGCGAAATTACCGATGCACTGGCCGGCGGAGACAAAGTTCAGCTGATCGGCTTCGGCACTTTCGAAACCCGCAAACGTTCCGGCCGCACCGGCCGCAACCCGCAATCGGGCACACCTATCGAAATTCCTGAATCCACTGTACCTGCCTTCAAGGCGGGCAACAAGCTTAAAGAAGCCGTCAACTAATGCGTGTTGATAAATTTTTGAAAGTCTCCCGTTTGATCAAACGCCGTACGGTGGCCAAGGACGTGTCCGACCAAGGCCGGGTGCTGATCAACGGGCGGGAAGCCAAGCCCAGCAGCACCGTGAAGCTCGGCGACGAGATCACCGTGCAGTTCGGTCAGAAGCTGGTGACGGTCAAAGTCGAAAAACTGGTCGAAACGACCCGCAAAGACGAAGCCGCCGGCATGTATTCGCTGGTCCGGGAGGAGCCGGTTGCGAAGAGCAACGGGCTCGACTGGTAGAAGCAGGGCTGGGTTCGCGGAAAAAGCGTCTCTTTACATTACGTAAAGGGGCGCTTTTTTTGTTCTATAATCTCTCCTCGGGCCATAGATTAGTACCAAATAAGGAGGGGTACATGCCATGATTGAGCCAGCCAAAACCAACAAGCAGCATGATCTGCACATGCGCAGCCGCAAGCAACTGGAGCTGACCGGCGTACAAAATGTGGAGAGCTTCGACAGCGAGGAGTTCCTGCTGCGGACCGAGCTCGGCCACCTGACGATTCGCGGAAACCATTTACATATCAAAAACCTCAGCCTGGAGAACGGACTGCTCTCTTTGGAAGGAAACATCCAGTCGCTGGTTTATCTCGATCCCGGGGCGCAGGGCAAAAACAAAGGTTTTCTCGGCAAGCTGTTTAAATGAACCCGGCCATCCAATGGGTCACGCTGTTCTACATGCTCTTATCCGGCGCCGCTATGGGACTGGCCTATGACAGCTACCGGGTGCTGTCACTCAAGCTGACATTCCCAAGGTGGCTGAACGCGCTGCTCGACTTGTTCTACTGGCTGCTTGCCGCGCTGTTCGTGTTTCGCATGATGTATGCCGGAAATCAGGGAGAGCTGCGGTTTTATGTCTTCGTAGGATTGTTTCTAGGCATATGGGTCTATTTTTTGATCTTCAGTGTTACGGTGAAGCGTTTTGTGGTAATGTTAATTCTATCGGTACAGTATACTTTCCGGCTGCTGTGGAGAATCATCAAGACGGTGATCGGCGGGCCGCTCCGCGGGCTGTGGCGTTTGCTTCGGGGAACGCTGGTGCTTACGGGCCGCATCCTGCTGTTTATCCTCAAGGTTCTGAAAGTTATGACCAAGCCGATCTGGGTGCTTCCGGTCAGGTGGATCTCTCCGCACTGGTCCCGGCTTTACCACAGCGCCTGGGTGAAGAAACTGTCCGAGCGGATTGCCGCTTGGCGACAACGTTGATCGAAAACTGGAGGTACAAGCTGCATGAACAGATTTTCTGCGGAAGAGAAAAGCGGGAGCGGCAAGACGGCTTCAGCTCAGGGCGCCAAGAGAAGAAGATTGATATGGGTTCTCGCCGTAGGCGTGTTTTTCGGCTGGGCGGGGTATATCTTCTTTGCCCAAAGCGCCGCCATCGCGGAGAAGAGTGAGCAGCTTGCGCAGAAGCAGGCGAGCAGCGACAATGTGACCAATTCACTTAACCAATTGAAATATGATGTGTCCCGGCTGGAGGACGACGAGTATGTCGGCCAGCTGGCGCGCAAAAACTATAATATGTATCCCCGAGGGGAAAAGCCGATCCGTACGGACGATACAGAGCAATAAGCCCAAGGGAAAAGGGCTTTCGCTCTGTTGCCTTGCCTTGTTCTTTACTGTATAATCAAATCACCGCAGACCGGGTAGCAACTATTCGGCTGTATATTTTTAAGGGAGGATCATTTTATTCTATGGCAATTGAAGTGGGCACCAAGTTAGAAGGCAAGGTGACAGGCATCACGCATTTCGGAGCATTTGTGGATCTGTCAGGAGGTGTCACAGGGCTCGTTCACATTTCGGAAATCGCTGATAACTACGTCAAGGATGTTAACGATCATTTGAAGATTGGTGATGTAGTAACCGTCAAGGTGATCAATGTCGACAAGGACGGTAAGATCGGGCTTTCCATTAAGCAAGCCGTCGACAAGCCGGCATCGGAAGTACGTCCTCCAAGAGCTCCAAGACCGGATCGTCCAAGCGGCGGTGACCGTTTTGGTGGAGGTAGCGGCGGCGGTGGTGGCGGTGGATTTAACCGTGAACGGGGAGGGCGTCCATTCAAGCCTGCAGCCGGTAAACCTTCATTCGAGGATAAAATGTCACGCTTCCTGAAAGACAGCGAAGAACGGATGTCTTCGATCAAGAAGAACACAGAAGGAAAACGCGGCGGTCGCGGAGCGAAGCGCGTTTAATTCCATAGTTGTTGCAATAACCGCAGGGCTTCCAGCCTCTGCGGTTTTTTTGTCGCCACGATAATAAATTGCCGACAGCATCTTTGCCAATAATGCACCACTCCGGGGCAATCGCTGGCGAATCGGCTTCCCCCCGGCGGCGAATGTCGGAGGATTGCCGGTGCGGGCAAGCGGCCAAACCGGGGCCGGGCAAGGGATAAGCATACTTTTCGGCCGATTGTCGGCGTTGGCTTTTTTGTCGGAAATTTCTTTGGACGCGCCCTGATGTTCTGACAAACTTTCCAAAGACCCCCGCTATATAATGGGAACCAATAAAATTCCTAGACGGGTGGTGCGGATTGAAGATGAGTAAAAGCAGTGTGGTGAATTTGCCGGAGTGGGTTAAAGCGGACCGCGAAGAGGTTTCGGAAAAAGAGGGCTGGGGCGCGCGGCTTGCCGCTTGGTGCCTGAGACAGCCACTGCTTCAGCAGATCGTCCTGAAACGATGGACGCTGCTGCTCACGCTGATGGGTTTTCTACTTGGCCGCGCCATGATTTTGGACGAGCTGACGCCGTTCGCCGCCGCCTATTTTGCCGTCATTCTCTTTATGCGCAAGGATTCGGTCCTTCCGGTGGCGGCCTCACTGATTGCCGGCAGTTTGTTCACGCCGTTCCCCGGTGCCGTCGCCGTGGCCGCGGAGCTTGCGGTCTTCTCCCTGATCTACCGCGGGCTGGTGACCTTCGAGCGGGTAGAATTGTCTTATGCGCCGCTTATGGTCTTTGTGTCATCCTTTCTGGTTGGGTTATTCCGGGTCGTCATCGGCCCTTCGCTTGACTGGTTGCCGCTTCTGATGACCGCCCTGGATGCATTGCTTGGGTTTGTATTGACGCTGGTATTTCTGCAGGCGCTTCCGCTGTTTATCTATAAGCAAAAAACAAGGCTGCTGCGCAACGACGAGGTGCTCTGCCTGATGATTCTGCTGGCCTCCGTCATGACCGGCCTGGTCGGCTGGTCCGTGGGCGGGCTGTCGCCGGAGCATATTCTTTCGCGCTTTCTGATTTTACTCTTCGCCATGGCCGGCGGTGCCCCGCTCGGTGCGGCGGTCGGCGTCGTCACCGGGCTGATTCTCAGCCTGGCGGATATCGGTGCGATTTATCAGATGAGCCTGCTGGCCTTTTCCGGCATGCTGGCGGGGATGATGCAGTCCGGGCGTAAAGGCGCCGTATCCATCGGCATGCTTCTCGGATCGACCATTCTTTCCGTTTATTTTCTCGGTCCGGGCGATGTCATGGCGTCCACCTGGGAGACCTGCGCCGCGGTGCTGTTGTTTCTTCTTACACCAAAGGGAATCATTTCTTCCATTGCCAAATATGTGCCGGGAACTGCGGATCACAGCCGCTCCCAACATGAATATGCCCGCAGGGTCCGGGATATTACTGCCGAACGGGTGACCCAGTTCTCGCAGGTGTTCCAACAGCTCTCCAGCAGCTTTAACCAGATTCCCCGTTCGGGCGATGTCGGCAAAAGCGACAAGGAAATGGGCGATTTCATGAGTGCGGTGACAGACACCGTCTGCGCCGGCTGCATCCGGCGCAGCCATTGCTGGGATGCGAAATTCTATCAAACGTACAAGTATATGACCGATATGATGTCTGCCGTAGAGGACAAGCCGGAGATTGAAGCGGCGGCGCTGCCGCCGGAATACAGCCGGCTCTGCGGCAAAACGGCGGAAGTGCTTGGCGTCATGAAGGGCCAGTACGAAATGTACCAGCATGATCTGCGCTGGAAAAAACAGATTTACGACAGCCGCCAATTCGTCGCCGAGCAGCTTTCCGGCGTTTCGCAGGTCATGGAGGACCTGGCGCGCGAGATCAAACGCGAAGGACAAGCCATGTACCGCCAGGAAGGGCAAATCCGCGAGGCACTGGAGAAGCTCGGGCTGTCCATCCACAGCATCGAAATCGTGACCCTCGATCCCGGGAAGATCGAGATTGAAGTGGTGCATGCGTATACGCGCGGCTTTGACGAATGCCGCAAGATCATTGCGCCGCTCTTGTCCGATATTCTGGAGGAGAATATCGCCGTCATCAGCGAGACGGCCATGGCACGCCGCGACGGCCTGTCGATGGTCACCTTCGGCTCGGCCAAAGCGTTTGAAGTGTCGACCGGCGTATCGTCGGCGGCCAAAGGCGGCGATGTCCTCTCCGGCGATAGCTTCAGCACAAAGGAGCTGGGCAACGGAACGTTCGCCGTTGCGGTCAGCGACGGCATGGGGAACGGCGAACGCGCGCGGATGGAGAGCAGCGCCGCGTTGTCGATGCTGGAGAAGCTGCTGCAGTCGGGAATGGATGAGAAATTGGCGGTGAAATCCGTCAATTCCATTCTGCTGCTGCGTTCCCCGGATGAATTTTACGCGACGGTCGACATGGCGCTGATTGACCAGTATTCGGCGCAGACGACATTTATGAAAATCGCTTCCGCGCCGAGTTTTATCCGCCGGGGCAGTGAAGTGATTCCGGTAACGGCCAGCAATTTGCCGATTGGCATCATTCAGGATATCGATGTGGAGCTGATTACCCTCCAGCTGCATGCAGGGGATATTCTCTTTATGATGACGGATGGTATTTACGATGCGCCTGGATATGCCGTTAATAAAGAAATATGGATGAAACGGCTCATTCAGGAGCTGGAGGGCAGCGATCCCCAGGAAATGGCCGATGAGTTACTGGAGAAGGTCATCCGCTATCAGGGACAGGCTATCCATGACGATATGACGATCGTCGTTAGCCGGGTGGATCATTATCATCCGGAGTGGTCGAGCCTGCATATGCCCGGGATCGGCAGGATGGAGCGTCCGCGTACTGTCAGCTAATCTATCATTTGCGGGCAGCGGGTTTAGAATCTCTCAACCTTGGATATGCTAGAAACAGATACCAAGGACAAGGGAGTGGACGTAAAGATGAAGCAAATTTTGCTCATTACGGACGGATGTTCCAACGTGGGGGATAGCCCGGTGATGGCAGCTGCGCATGCGCGGCAGGAAGGCATTACCGTCAATGTCGTCGGTGTGGTCGATTACGGCACCATCGGGGAGCTCGGGAGCCGGGAGATCGCCGAGATTGCCAGAGCCGGCGGGGGAATTAGCCGGATTGTCGGGACGCCTCAGCTGACGCAGACAATCCAGATGATGACCCGCAAAACCGTGGTTCAGACGATTCAGCAGGCGGTTAATAAAGAGGTAAAAAAAATTCTCGGCGAAGGCTCGCTGGAAGAGCTGCCGCCGCAGAAACGGGCGCAGATCGTAACGGTCGTCGACGAACTGACCGAAACCTCTCCGCTTCAGATTGCCCTTTTGATCGACGCTAGCGCAAGCATGAAGCCGAAGCTCGGGGTAGTAGAGGACGCTATCCGCGATCTGGCGCTAAGCTTGGAATCGCGGGAAGGCAAAAGCGAGATTGCCGTTTTTCATTTCCCGGGCCGTTCGGACAGCGAAGCGGCCATGCTCGATCTGGACTGGACGGGCAACGTTTCGGAGGTCCGCACGCTGTTTTCCAAGCTGAAAATGAGGGGCGCTACGCCCACCGGGCCGGCGATATTCAAGGTGCTTGAACATTATCGATATGTTACACTGGATGGACAAAGCGAGCTGCAGTCTTTGAACCGCCGCGAGGAACGAGAAGGGAAGATTGGTGGATATGTCGTCTAGCCCGCTCTATCCGGCAGGCACCGTAATTACCGGCAAATGGCGGGGCAACCGTTATGTTGTGCAGCGGCTGCTGGGCAAGGGAGCGAATGGAACCGTATATCTGGTGCAGCGCGAGGGCCGCAAGGAGCGGTATGCCCTGAAGATGGGCAACGACACGCTCGAACTTCAATCCGAGATCAATATGTTGACCTCCTTGCAATCTACTTTGAAACAAGCCGAGCACCGTTCCCGGCGGGAATCGCCGCTGTCGATGTTTTTGCTGGAGTCGGACGATAGCCGGGATGGCGGCAATCTGCCTTTTTATGTGATGCGGTATGTGGAAGGACGGCCGCTGCATCTTTTTTTGGCGAAGAATGGTTCCGCCTGGCTCGGCCTTGTCGGCCTGCGGCTGCTGGAGAAGTTGCGTAAGCTGCATGAATCCGGCTTTGTCTTCGGCGACCTTAAGCCTGAGAACGTGCTCGTTTCCGACTACGGCGAAGCCGAGTTGATCGATTATGGCGGCGCCAGCCTGATTGGCCGGAGCGTCAAGCAGTTCACCGAATGGCATGACCGGGGGTTCTGGAATGCCGGGAGCCGAACGGGAGACGAGGGCTACGATTTATTTTCGTTCGCGGTTTTATGCCTCCGTCTGATGAATGAGGATGGCCTGAAGGCTGCCGCCAAGCAGCTGCCGCAAACGAGAAGCGTGGAGGAATTGCTGAGACTGGCGCGCTTGGTACCGGACAAGAAGCTGTCTTCTTGGCTGTGCATAGCTTTAAAAGGTGCATTTTCCGGTTCATCGCAAGCACTTGCCGCCTGGCGGAGCCATGTGTATCTCCCCCGCAAATCCGGCAAAGAAACCATGGCCACGCCGCGCTGGCTGAAGAGCGCCTTTGCTTTTTCTTTGTTTCTGCTGGTCTTCACTCTTTACATTGTTTTACGCAATTAATCCATATATAGTCCGAGGAGCCTCCGATGGAGCCATTGAAAGAACTTATGGAATCGGTGCTTGCAGTTGCCGCCGAGCATGAGCTGTGGGCACCTCATGACACCTTGATAGTCGCAGTTTCCGGAGGGCCGGATTCTGTGGCTCTTTTGCATGTTCTGCATCAAATCTCCGTTACGCGGATGCCCCTGACCCTGGTATGCGCTCATGTGAACCACGGCTTCCGCGAGGAGTCGCGTGAAGAGGCGGAGCTTGTCCGGGCCATGGCTGCAGGTCTCGATCTGCCGTTTGAGCTCGCGGAATTCGATATTCCGGCGTACGCCAAGAGCAGCGGGCTTGGGCCCGAAGCCGCGGCGCGGGAGAAACGCTACGCCTTTCTCATTGAAACGGCGCATCGCTATGGCGCGCGCGGCGTGGCGCTGGCCCATCATGCCGACGATCAAGCCGAGACGGTGCTGCTTCGCCTACTGCGGGGAAGCGGACCATCCGGTCTTGCCGGAATGCGTTGGAAGCGGACCGAAAAAAAGGTGGAACTCATCCGGCCGTTCCTGCGTATTAACAAAACAGCGCTTGTTTCGCTCTGCGCGAGCGAAGGCCTTGCCTATGCGGTGGATGCAAGCAATCTGCAAACGCATTATAAGCGCAACGCCGTCCGGCTGGAACTGTTGCCCGAGCTGGAGAAACATCATCCGAACATCCGCCAATCGCTGCTTCAACTGGCCGAAATTACCGGCGCGGAAGATGAATTTATGGAGGAGGCAACAGCCAAATACTATGAAGAGATTGTTTTTCGCAAGAATGGACAATCCGCCTTGGAGCGCCGCGCCTTCGCGGCGATGCCGTCCGCTTTACAACGGCGTTTGATTAAACTAATATTAAATTATCTGTCGGCGGATACCGTTGCACTGGATTTTCCGAAGATTGAGGCGGTTCGCCGGGGAACGCTGCAGCATGAACCGACGACCTGGAGCCTGGATCTCGGCGGCGGCATCGTTTGCAGGCGGGAGTACGACACGATCCGGTTCTCGTCTAAGCCTTCCGAACGGCAGGCAAGCTATACATATCGGCTGACTTGGCCGGACTCCCGGCTGCATATTGCGGAGATCGGCAAAGTATTGACGATGGAGATACTGAACAAGGAAGATTTGCGCGTACAGGGGGAAGATAACGGGAAAATGACCGCATGGTTTGACCGCGATGCGCTGGTCATGCCGCTGACTGTCCGTTCCCGGTTGCCTGGAGATACCATTAAGGTTATGGGATTAAACGGAAGCAAAAAGGTAAAAGATATTTACATTGACGATAAGATACCTTCTTCGAAGCGTGCCGCGATTCCGCTGGTTTGCGATGGTCTGGGCAATATTGTCTGGATTCCGGGCGTCAGACGCTCGGCGCATGCCGTTGTCGGGCGGCACACGGCCTCGGTTCTTTTTTTATCTCTGGAGGAAGAAGTATAAGAAGCGCGAAGGGGCGTAATGGTCGAAGTAAGTCTTTCATAGTATATCTTAGGAGGTTCGCAAGTTGCAGAACGATATTCAAGAAATCTTGATCAGCGAAGAGGAAATCCAACAAAGAATCAGGGAGCTTGGCGCAGTGCTGAGCAAGGAATATGAAGGCCGGCTGCCTCTGGTCATCTGTGTGCTTAAGGGTGCGTTTATTTTTATGGCGGATCTGGTTAAAGCTATTACAGTACCGGTGGAAATGGACTTTATGGCGGTGTCCAGCTACGGGGCGTCGACCAAGTCTTCCGGAGTCGTAAAAATCATTAAGGACCTGGATACCTCCGTCGAAGGACGGGATGTTCTTATTGTAGAGGACATTATCGACAGCGGTCTGACCCTCAGCTATCTCATTGAAATGCTGCAGGGCCGCAACGCAGCTTCCGTCACGGTGGTGACGCTGTTCGATAAGCCGTCGGGCCGCACGGTCAGCCTTGAGGCCGCTTATACCGGTTTTGTTATCCCGGACGCGTTCGTAGTGGGTTATGGACTCGATTATGCAGAGCAATATCGGAACCTCCCTTACGTGGGTGTACTGAAGCCTGAAGTTTATTCCAAATAAGTTAATCGACAGCCTTAGATCCACGGATCACATTCCGGGCTTTCCCCTGAATTTGAGGACCCCCGGCAGGCTATGGTACAATAACTTGAGCGTTGTGAGAGGAGGTAGGGGATGAATCGGTTCATCCGGAATTCTGGTTTTTATTTGATTTTATTTTTAGTCGTGGTGGGCATTGTCCAATTTGTCAGCAATGGCAATGAATCCGCCGATTTCCCTAGATACGATGAGTTTAGACAGGAGCTCAAGAGCGACAATGTGAAGAGCATGACGGTCCAGTTTGAAGGCAACGCCTTCCTGGTTACCGGCGAGTATAGAAACAAGCCGGCCGACACCAAGTCGAGCAACTTCTCCACATACGTTCCTCCAACCGACCAAGCCCTCAATGAACTTATAGCTGCAAGTGATGCCAACGGGGTCGAACTCGTTCAGAAGAAAATGGAAGGCGACAGCATTTGGCTGACATTCCTTTCTTCCATCATTCCGCTGGTGATTATGTTCATCCTGTTCTTCTTCCTGTTCAATCAGGCACAGGGCGGCGGCGGCAAAGTCATGAACTTCGGCAAAAGCAAAGCCCGCCTATATAATGAAGAGAAGAAGAAAGTTACCTTTGAAGACGTGGCAGGTGCCGATGAAGAGAAGCAGGAACTCGTCGAAGTGGTCGAATTCCTCAAGGATCCTCGCAAATTTGCCGCGGTAGGCGCCCGTATTCCGAAAGGTGTGCTCCTTGTGGGTCCTCCAGGGACCGGTAAAACGCTCCTGGCCCGTGCAGTCGCAGGGGAAGCCGGCGTTCCGTTCTTCAGTATTTCCGGTTCCGACTTTGTGGAAATGTTCGTCGGGGTCGGCGCATCCCGCGTCCGCGACTTGTTCGAGAATGCCAAGAAGAACGCGCCATGTATCATCTTTATTGACGAAATCGACGCTGTCGGCCGTCAACGCGGCGCCGGACTCGGCGGCGGGCATGACGAACGCGAACAAACGCTGAACCAACTCCTCGTTGAGATGGACGGTTTCGGCGGCAACGAAGGCATCATCATCGTCGCGGCCACCAACCGCGCCGATATTCTCGATCCCGCTTTGCTTCGTCCGGGACGTTTCGACCGCCAAATCACGGTTGACCGCCCTGACGTGAAAGGCCGCGAAGCGGTGCTGAAGGTTCATTCCCGCAACAAACCGCTGACCAAAGACGTGAAGCTCGACGTTATCGCCAAACGCACCACTGGTTTTACCGGTGCGGATCTCGAGAACTTGCTGAACGAAGCAGCCTTGCTGGCAGCACGCCGTAACCGCAAGGATATCACGATGCGCGAAGTGGATGAAGCGATCGACCGCGTCATCGTCGGCACCGAGAAACGCAGCCGCATCATCAGCGACCGCGAGAAACGGATCGTGGCTTACCACGAAGCCGGCCACACCATCGTTGGTTATTTCCTCGAACATGCCGACATGGTCCATAAAGTTACCATTATCCCGCGCGGCCGCGCCGGCGGATATGTCATAATGCTTCCGAAGGAAGACCGCATGCTGGTGACCAAGCAGGAGCTGCTTGATAAAGTTACCGGACTGCTCGGCGGCCGTGTAGCCGAAGAGCTGTTCATCGGTGAAATCGGTACTGGCGCTTACAGTGACTTCCAGCAAGCGACGCGCATCGTGCGCAGCATGATCATGGAATACGGCATGAGCGACAAGCTCGGACCGATGCAGTTCGGTACGTCCCAAGGCCAAGTATTCTTGGGCCGCGATATCGGGCACGAACAGAACTACAGCGATTCCATCGCTTACGAGATCGACCAGGAAATGCAGAACTTTATCCGCAGCTGCTATGAACGTTGCCGTGAGTTGCTGACGAAGCACTCGAAGGAAATGCATCTCATCGCGCAAACGCTGCTGGTGAAAGAGACGCTCGAACTGGAACAGATCAAAGAACTGATCGAGCAAGGTTACCTCTCCGAAGACGGCAAACCGGCCGATGTAACGGAAGAGGCAACTGAAGCCGGCGAGCCGGTGATTGACAACATTGGAGATGTGCGTGTCCGCATCCAGGGCAAACCGGATGATAGCTCCTCCATCGTTGGCGATCTTACCAAAGAGCTTCCGAACAAGCCGGATACCGGAGAAGGAAACGACTCGGGCGAAGGCAACAAAGATGACGGAAAATTAAGTTAAGCTTACCAACGGCTTAACCTAAAGCCATAAACCTCCGGCGGACCTTCGGGTTCGCCGGATTTTTTGTGGGGTTATTTATGCCTGCGCCCGATATGGGAAGCACGTGATTCCTCCCCCGTTACATTGACAGGGGGTGGAACGTTGTGTACATTAGTGATTAATAAAAAATAATCTATTCTTCTGTAAATCACGCAGCCGGGAAGGCTGTATACCGGATACTAAAAAGGTCAGAAATAAGGGGGAAAGAGTAACTGTGGAAGCTCTGGCGCTTGAGCGCAAGCAGGAACAGAATCGGGAACTTCGCGTACGTCTCGAACAGCTTAAGAAGGAACGCAACGCCATTATTTTAGCTCATTATTATCAGCGCGACGAAATTCAGGAAGTTGCCGATTTTCGGGGCGACTCCTTTTTGCTTGCTCAAAAAGCCGCGGAAACCGATGCCGATGTCATCGTATTTTGCGGCGTGCACTTTATGGGGGAAAGCGCGAAAATTCTCGCACCGAATAAAACAGTGCTGATTCCGGACGAACGCGCGGGCTGTCCAATGGCCGATATGGTCAACGTTGAAGGATTGCGCAAGCTGAAAGCACAGCATCCTAACGCCAAAGTCGTCACCTATATTAATTCCTCGGCCGAAATCAAAGCGGAGACGGATATCTGCTGTACTTCCGCCAATGCGGTGCGGGTGATCGAATCGCTGGATGCCGAAGAAATCATCTGGGTGCCGGATAAAAATCTGGGGCAATATGTACAGGATAAAACCGGGAAAAAGCTGATTATCTGGGAAGGTTACTGCAACACCCACGACATGCTGACCGTTAAGGATGTTGTGGAGATGAAGGCGAAGTATCCGGAAGCGGAGTTTGTAGTCCACCCGGAATGCCGCCCCGAAGTGGTGGCGATGGGCGACTTTGTTGGAAGCACCACGGCCATTATCGATTATTGCCGGAAATCGGACCGCCGGCAGTTTATCGTCGGTACCGAAGACGGAACCGGGTTCCAGCTCCGCAAGGACAGCCCGGACAAGGAATTTATTTTTGCTACGAAATACCTGGTTTGTCCGAATATGAAAGTTAACAACCTCAAAAAGCTGGTCAAATGCCTGGAGACAATGAAGCCGCAGATCTACGTACCGCCTGCCGTCGCCGACAAAGCCAGAAAATCCTTAGAGCGCATGCTACAAGTCCGGTAGCATGCGCTACTCTTTCGTTGAAACAGGTGAAAGCGGGAATGATTCCACGTTATTTAGTAGATTTTGAGCTGGGCAAGCTGTCTCAGATACATACGGATTGTCTGGTGATCGGCTCAGGCATCGCCGGCTTATATACAGCGATTAAAGCCAGCGAAGACCGTAAGGTTATTATGATTACGAAGAAGTCGCTAATGGAAAGCAATACAAGATATGCCCAAGGCGGGATCGCTGCGGTTATCGCTGAGGATGACTCTCCGGCCTATCACCGGCAGGATACGCTCATGGCCGGTGCCGGGCTATGCTCCTCCGGCGCGGTGGATGCGTTAGTCAATGAAGGGCCGGCCGGCGTACAGGAATTGATCCAGCTTGGGACGATTTTTGATAAGGAAGACGGGGTATTGGCCTTGACCCAGGAGGGCGCGCACAGCCACCGCCGTATTCTGCATGCCAACGGGGACGCCACCGGTTATGAAATTGTCCGCGCTTTGGCCGAGCAGGTTGCGCGGCATGCCAATATTGAGGTATGGGACGATCATTATGTGATTGACCTCATTACATCGGACGGGACCTGCCTTGGCGCGCTCGTGCAGCGGCCGAACGGAGAGCGCGTGTTTCTGCAGGCAGAGGCGACCATCCTGTGCTCCGGCGGAGCGGGTCAGCTTTATCGCTATACGACCAACCCGGAGGTGGCGACCGGCGACGGTGTGGCGATTGCCTACCGGGCCGGAGCGCATATCCGGGATATGGAGTTTATCCAGTTCCATCCGACGGCGCTCAGTTATCCCGGCGCACCGCGTTTCCTGATCTCCGAGGCGGTGCGCGGCGAAGGCGCCGTGCTGCGGAACATCAACGGCGAGCGGTTCATGGAGCATTATCATGAACTGCTTGAGCTGGCGCCGCGCGATATCGTGGCCCGGGCCATCATCAGTGAGATGGAGAAGACGAAATCGACCTTTGTATACCTGGATATTACCCATGAACCGGCCGAAATGGTCAAGCACCGTTTTCCGACCATTTATGAGACCTGCATGGGTTACGGACTCGATATTACGACAGACTGGATTCCCGTGGCTCCTGCTGCGCATTATATGATGGGAGGCATCAAGACCGACCTGAACGGGGAGAGCAGCATTACCCGATTGTTCGCCTGCGGCGAAGTCTCTTCGACCGGCGTTCACGGGGCCAACCGACTGGCAAGCAACTCGCTTTCGGAAGCCATCGTTTTTGGCCGGCGGATCGTGGAGCGCATCCGTGAACTTCCGCCGCATGATGTAAGCGGACTGGTGGCCGGCAGCCAGGAAGGGCGCAATGAGCCGCCGATTCAAGCGATTGTCGAGCGGCGCCTCAAGCTGCAGAAGGTGATGGTACGGTATGTCGGCCTGCGCCGCAATGAAGAGACGCTGAACAAGGGGCTGGAGGAGCTTAGACGGCAATTGCCGCTCTTTGCTTCGGCACTCACCAAACGGGAGGAATATGAGTTCGCCAACATGTTGACCTGCAGCCTGCTGATCGCGGAATCGGCATTGGCCCGGGAGGAAAGCCGTGGGGCTCATTACCGGGAGGATTATCCGCAGCGCAACGATACGCAGTGGCAAAAGCATCTGCTCCAAATTCGCGAGCTGGGCATAGTGGAGGAGTTAAGCGATGATGTTTAACGGATATAATGAGGAATTGGTACAGTGTATTAAAGGCTGGCTGCAGGAGGATGTCGGTGCGGGCGATATAACGACCCGGACGACGATTCCGGCGGGCCATGAGTCCAAGGGCATTATCCATGCCAAAGAAAGCGGCGTGATCTGCGGCCTGCCGATTGCGGAGCTGGTGTTCGAGATTGTTGATCCGTCGCTGACGTTTACACCGTTGGTGCAGGAAGGACAGGCGATCGCTAAAGGGACGGTTATTGCCGAGGTCGAAGGCAGTACCCATGCCATTTTGACGGGTGAACGGCTGGCGCTTAACCTGATGCAGCGGTTATCGGGCGTCGCTTCGCGCACGGCAGCTTTTGTGCAGAAGCTGGAAGGCCTGCCTGCGCGTCTGGTTGATACTCGTAAAACTACGCCTGGACATCGCATGCTGGAGAAGTATGCCGTCCGCATCGGCGGAGGCTCCAATCACCGCTTTGGCTTGTACGATGCCGTGATGATCAAGGACAACCACATTAAAGGCGCGGGCGGCATCCGTCAGGCGGTCAGCCGGGCGCGGGCCAATATTCCGCATACGATGACGATCGAAGTGGAGACGGAAAGTCTGGAGCAAGTGGAGGAAGCATTGCAAGCGGGAGCCGATATCATCATGCTGGACAACATGCCGCCGGAGCTGATGACCGAAGCGGTTAAACGCATCAAAGCCAAGTCCCCGCATGTCAAAACGGAAGCTTCCGGCAACGTATCGCTTGAAACGGTACGGCGGATCGCGGAATCTGGCGTCGACGTTATTTCCGTCGGCAGGCTGACCTATTCCTTCGATAGCCTGGATATCAGTCTGGACCTCAACGCCAAAAAGGAGGGGGCTCCGGAATGATTCTTGCCGTGGATATCGGAAATACAAATATTGTCCTAGGTGTGTACCGGCAGCGGACGCTTTTGCACCATTTCCGGATCAGCACTGCGCGTTCGTCGACCGTAGACGAGTACGGAGTCCTGATTCACAATTTATTTTCCATGTCGGGTCTGTCACTTAAAGAGGTAGAGGGCGTCATTATTTCGTCCGTCGTTCCTCCACTGGTCCAAGTGATCGTGGAAATGTGTAATAAGTATATAGGCAAAGAACCTCTGCTCGTCGGCCCCGGCATCAAAACCGGGCTGAATTTGCGTTACGAAAATCCGCGCGAAGTCGGGGCGGATCGTATTGTCAACGCCGTAGCGGCGATTGAGCAGTACAAATGCCCGCTCGTTGTCGTTGATTTCGGCACGGCGACCACCTTCGACTGCATTGATGCCGGCGCGAATTATCTGGGCGGAGCCATTGTTCCTGGCCTCGGCATCTCGACGGAAGCCTTGTACCAGCGGGCATCCAAATTGCCGCGCATCGAGCTGGAGAAGCCCAAGAAAGTCATTGGCCGCAATACGGTGCACGCCATGCAGGCGGGTATTATTTTCGGCTATGCCGGTCAAGTGGAAGGCATCGTCCGCCGCATCAAGCTGGAAATGAACGCCACGGAGCTGAAGGTTATTTCCACCGGAGGTTTGGCGCCGCTGATTGCCGGAGAAACGGATTGCATCGATGAAGTGAATCCGCTGTTGACGCTGGAAGGACTGCGCATCGTTTACGAACGCAACAAATAAACATATAGAGGCCCATGTTGGGCAAAAGATAGGAGGAGTTTGTACCCGATGGATACACAACAGGATCGGCTAGTCCGCGGGACGGCGCTCGGCGGTAAAGTCCGGGCGTTTGCCGTACGGACATCGGCGCTTGTCAGCGAATTGCAGCGCAGACATGATACTTACCCGGTGGCGACGGCGGCGCTGGGCCGGACGGTAACCGCAGCGGCTTTAATGGGCGCGATGCTCAAGGGAGAGGAAAAACTGGCCATTATGGTCAAAGGCAACGGGCCAATCGGGAACATTAATGCAGAGGCTAATGCCAAGGGAGAAGTACGCGGTTATGTGCATGAGCCGCATGTTCATCTGCCAAGCAACAGTCAAGGCAAGCTTGATGTAGCCGGTGCGGTCGGTACCGAAGGTTTTATCGACATCATCAAGGATTTGGGCTTGAAGGAGCCTTACCGCGGCAGCATTCCGATTATCTCCGGTGAGCTTGGCGAGGATTTCACGTATTATTTCGCCGTATCGGAACAAACCCCTTCGGCCGTCGGGCTTGGTGTTCTGGTGGACACGGATAATTCCGTGCGCTGCGCCGGAGGGTTCATCGTTCAGCTCCTGCCGGGGCTAAGTGACTCGGAGATTACTGAAATCGAACGCGCCGTAGGTGCGCTGCCTTCCGTCACCGCCATGCTCGACCAAGGTATGGAGCCGGAGGAAATGCTCCGCTGGCTGCTGCCGGACGCTGTCATTCTCGATGAGATGGAGGTCCGCTTCCAGTGCCAATGCTCGCGGGAGCGCGTGGAGCAGACGCTGGTCAGCCTAGGGCAGACAGAACTGGAACGTTTAATTGAAGAAGATGAACAGGTAGAAGTGGTCTGCCATTTCTGTAATGAAGCTTACGTATTCAACAAAGACGAAATGAAGGAAGTTCTCGAGCAGGCCAAATCGTAAGGGACGATGGAATGATGACAAGACAGGAACGCGCGCTGCGCAATGCCGTAGTCATACTCACGGTTGCCACCCTGGTGCTCGGCGGATTGCTCTATTGGAGCTTTCGCACCATGGCCGCTTTGAAGGATGAGCCCGCGGATGGAGATTCCTCCGATATTGCGACTGCCGGCGGGCAGGCGATTACGGAACAGGAATGGATCGACGAACTCCGCAACAAGCATGGCGATGAAGTGCTGCTTGCCATGCTTAACCACATTGTCGTCAACAAAGAAGCCGATAAGCTCGGAATTGCCGTATCGGAAGATGAAATTGCCAAAGAACTGAAGCGCAGCATGGCCGGATATGATTCCGAGGAACAGTATTATGAAGAAATGCAGACCGAGCTGGGGCTAACCCGGCAGGAGCTGCAGGAGGAGACGGAATACCGGCTGAAGCTGCAGGCTATCGCCACGGCGGACATTCATGTCAGTGAGGCAGCCATCGACGATTATCTGGCGCAAAATCCGGAAAGGTTCAAGCCCAAGACCGAGCTCCAGCTTTCGCTGATTAAAGTGGCTACTTACGAGGAAGGGCAGCAGGTGCTGGACCGTTTGGAGACAGGGGAGGATTTTGCTGCCTTAGCCAAAGAAGTATCCATTGATGAGGAGAGCCGCAAGCATGGAGGAAGCATCGGTACAGTGGAAGAGGATGATCCGTTCTGGCCGGCGGATCTGCTGACGACGGCGGGTCAGCTGGATGAAGGCGACATGGCCGGTCCCCTGCAGCTGGACGATGCATATGCCCTCATCCGGCTGGACGGGCGGATCGTTCCGCCGCAGCCGGAGGAGGCCGAAATTCGCGAGCAGGTGCGGCAGGAGCTGGCGCTGGATCAGGCGGCTCCGCTCCAGCAGGTGGAGAGCGATCTGCGGGCAAAGTACGATACGGCAATTTTTATTGACAACCGCTTGCAAGATTGATAAGATGAGATCAAATGTAAAACCTACCGATTTAGTCGGGAATATATAGCTGAATTCATTTATCATTCCAAGGAGGGTTCACGCATGGCTAAAGTCGTTAACAGTATTACAGATCTGATCGGAGGCACGCCGCTGGTTCGTTTGAACCGCATTGTACCGGAAGGCTCGGCTGAAATCTATCTGAAACTGGAATACCAAAACCCGGGCTCCAGCGTTAAAGACCGCATCGCGCTCAGCATCGTTGAGGAAGCGGAAAAAGAAGGCAAGCTGAAACCGGGCGGAACGATCGTCGAAGCGACCAGCGGCAACACCGGTATTGGCCTGGCGCTTGTTGCCGCAGCCAAAGGCTACAAAGCCGTTATCGTAATGCCGGAAACCATGAGCCTTGAGCGCCGCAACCTTCTTCGTGCTTACGGAGCTGAGCTGGTGCTGACTCCGGGATCGGAAGGCATGAACGGAGCGGTGAAGAAAGCCGAAGAAATCCTGAAAGAGAACCCGGACTTCTTCTTGGCGGATCAGTTCAAGAATAAAGCCAACCTCAAAATCCACCTGGAAACGACCGGTCCGGAAATCGTGGAAGCGATCGAGTCCATCGGCGGACAACTGGACGCGTTTGTTGCCGGCATCGGCACAGGCGGAACAATCTCCGGGGCGGGCGAAGTGCTGAAGAAACAATATCCGGACATCAAGGTGTATGCGGTTGAACCGGCGGCATCGCCGATTCTGGCCGGCGGCAAACCGGGTCCGCATAAAATCCAAGGCATTGGAGCCAACTTCATTCCTGAGATTCTAAACCAGGATATTTACGATGAAATCATCCATGTCGAGAATGACGAAGCCTTTGAAACGGCGCGCCGTGTTGCCAAAGAAGAAGGCGTATTGTCCGGCATCTCTTCCGGTGCGGCTGTATTCGCTGCGCTGAAAGTAGCCAAAGAACTGGGCGCCGGCAAACGTGTCGTTGCCGTTATTCCAAGTAACGGCGAACGTTACTTGAGCACGCCGCTGTACAATTTTGAAGCTTAAGCCTGACTGAAGCTGCTGAAACCAGCATCGATAAAGAGCTTTCGGCTGTCCCGATTTAGGGATAGCGGAAGCTCTTTTATTTTGGGGCTTTGCAAACCGGTCCCCGGTACAGTATACTGACAGGCAATATAGCTTAGGAGGAACCAAATTGCAGGTCTTGACGTCTTGGCCGGAGTGGGAGCGCTGGGCTGCCGAGAAGAAATACACTTTGCTTCCTTACGTGTTAAAGTCCGATCTGGATCTGGGACTGCCAGTTTCATGGGAAAACGCTTGGCAGGCCGCAGCGCCGTATTCGCTCCTGCTGGAGAACGGCAAAGGCGGAAGGTATACATACCTGGGATTACGTCCCGTTTCCGTTCTCAAGGGAAAAGGCGCCGTGGCCGAAATGCTGGATTTGAGCCGGCCTGGATCCGAGGCGGTCCAGCTGTCCGGCGCACCGCTTGATCTGTTACGGCAGTGGATCAGGCCCTATCGGTCCCCTGCCCTCGCTGCTTCGGCGGCGCTTCCGCCGTTTACAGGCGGCGTTGCCGGATTTCTGGGTTATGACGTTGCCCGTTCGCTGGAGAGGCTTCCATCCAAGGCCCTGGATCAGCCCGGCTTCCCCGATTACGTCTGGCTGCGATTCGAGCAGCTATGGATTTACGATCATGCAGAACAGGCGTTATACTGCGCGGTGTATACACCGGTCGTAGCTGCAGGGTGCGAGGGTTTGGAGGATCTTTACCAGCAGGCTGCCGCTGAGGCTGAAGCGATGCTTGCCGAGTGGCGGCGGCTGGCCGCTTCCGCGCTAACCACTACCGCCGCCGAAGCGGACGGGATCGTCGCCGCGGTGGAGGCCGCCGGCAGCGGCACGGACGGTATGTGGCCAGGCATGTCCACCGCCTTCGCGGTGGAGAACTTTCAGGCAGCCGTCCGCGCGGTGCAGGAATACATCCGCCAAGGCGATGTATTCCAGGTGAACCTCTCGCTGCGCCAGGAGGCGCCGCTCGCGTCAACGCCGGAGCAAGTTTACGAATGGCTTCGTAAACTGAACCCGTCCCCGTACATGGGCCTGCTCCGCTCGCCCGGCTTCGCGCTCTCGAGCGCGTCGCCGGAGCTGCTCGTGAAGCTGCACGGGGACAAGGTCAGCGCCCGCCCCATTGCCGGAACCCGGCGCCGGGGCCACACTCCCGCGGAGGATGCCGCCATGGAGGCGGAGCTGCGCGGGAGCGAGAAAGAAATCGCCGAGCATATCATGCTCGTCGACCTGGAGCGCAACGACGTCGGCCGCGTCGCTGCGTACGGCACCGTGCGGGTGCCCGAGCTGATGACGGTGGAGCGTTACTCCCACGTCATGCATCTCGTCTCGCAGGTGGAGGGCATCATCGCCCCCGGCAAGGACGCTTACGATGTGATCGCCGCTATGTTTCCCGGCGGCACGATCACCGGTGCGCCCAAGGTGCGGACGATGGAGATCATCGAAGAACTGGAGCCGGTACGGCGGGGGCCGTACACCGGTTCCATGGGCTGGATTGACTACAGCGGGGATATGGAATTAAATATTGTTATACGGACGCTGGCCGTACAGGACGGAATCGGATACATTCAGACCGGCGCGGGGATCGTGATCGATTCGGATCCATACCGCGAATACCGGGAATGCCACAATAAAGCCAAAGCGGTGGTCAAGGCGGTTCTCTGCAGCGAGAAGCTGCAGGAGCTCCGGAACGCCGGCGGCGCCGAAGGGGGAGCAACGCGATGATTTTGGTGATCGACAATTACGATTCGTTTACGTACAACCTGGTGCAATATTTGGGCGAGCTCGGACAAGAAGTGAAGGTGAGCCGCAACGATGAAATCTCTCTGGAGGAGATCGAAAAGCTGGCCCCGGACCATATTCTGATTTCTCCCGGTCCCTGCACGCCGAATGAAGCGGGAATCAGCCTTGAGCTGATCGAGCATTTCAAAGGACGCATCCCCATTTTCGGCGTCTGCCTCGGCCATCAGGCCATCGGACAAGCTTTTGGCGGCAACGTGATCCGCGCCGAACGTCTGATGCACGGCAAAACCTCCCCGATCCATCACCACGGCACCTCGGTGTTCGCCGGAATGGAATCGCCGTTTACCGCAACGCGTTATCATTCGCTGATCGTGGAGCGCGAGAGCCTGCCGGACTGCCTGGAGATTACGGCGGAAACCGCAGAGGGCGAAATTATGGGCTTGCGCCATAAGGAATATCCGGTGGAGGGCGTGCAGTTCCATCCGGAGTCGATTATTACCGATCATGGGCACCAGATGCTGCGCAATTTCCTCAGCCGCACCGCCCAAGCGAAAGCATGAGCTATATCGGATTGAACTACAAGGCGGTCCATGCCGCTGAAGCCGTGGTCCCCGCGCGGGATCACGGTTTTTTGTACGGAATGGGTCTATTCGAGACGTTTCGCACGTACGGCGGCGTGCCTTTTTTGCTGGAACGGCATTTGCGGCGGATGGCGGACGGCTGCCGTATGCTGGGCATTCCGTTTACCCCGGATCCGGAGCGGCTCCAGGCCTGGATATCGCAGTTGATGGAAGTAAATGAACTCACTGAAGCGTATATCCGTTACACCGTAACGGCAGGCGAAGATGTGCTTGGCCTGCCGGGCGATCGCTACGCACATCCGAACCATTTGCTCTATATCAAGGCGCTCCCGCCCTTTTCACCGGCGCTGTATACAGAGGGTAAACCGCTACAGCTGCTGCAGACCCGGCGCAACACGCCCGAAGGCCCGGTACGGCTGAAGTCTTTGCATTACATGAACAATATTTTGGCCAAAAGAGAGCTTGCCGGCTATCCCGCCGCCGCCCGCGGCGCGGAAGGTTTAATGCTGACCGCTGACGGTTATCTTGCCGAGGGAATCGTGAGCAACGTCTTTTTCATCAAAGCCGGCACGCTCTATACACCGGATATCCGGACAGGTATCCTGTCGGGCATTACCCGGGAAATGGTGCTGGAGCTTGCCGGGGCATCCGGTCTAATGACGGAGCAAGGCTTTTATTCCTGGGAGGAGCTGAAGACAGCCGACGAAATCTTCGTAACCTCCTCCATTCAGGAGATTGTACCGGTAACGGCATTGTGCGATGAAGAGAGCGAGTATATCATCAGCGAAGGCCGCTGTGGGCAACACACCTCTAATTTGATCGCTTTATATAGAGGAAGGACGGGGATACCGCAATGAGACCGACACTTTATACACGGAGTTACCGCTGCGGCGGCAGCGAGCTTCTGCTTGGGGACCGAACGCTGATCATGGGAATTTTAAATGTAACCCCGGACTCCTTCTCCGACGGAGGTTTGTGGGCCGAGCCGGAGCGGGCGGTGGCGCATGCGCTGCGGATGGCGGAAGAGGGGGCGGATATTATCGACATCGGCGGAGAATCGACCCGTCCCGGACATGACCCGGTAAGCCTTCAGGAAGAATTAGCCCGCGTGATCCCGGTAATCGAAAGCATTCACCGCGCGGCGCCTCAGCTGATTCTGTCGATCGATACGTATAAAGCGGAAGTGGCCCGTCAGGCACTGGAGGCGGGAGCGCACATCATCAACGATGTGTGGGGCGCAAAAGCCGATCCGGAAATGGCCAAGGTAGCGGCAGCGTTCGATTGCCCAATAATCCTGATGCACAACCGGAGGAATCGCGATTACGGTAGCTTTTTGGAGGATATGGAGTCCGATCTTCGGGAGAGCATTGCCATCGCCAAAGCGGCAGGTGTGCTGGACAGCCGGATTATTCTGGACCCGGGAATCGGTTTTGCCAAAGACTATAATGAGAATATGCAGGCGATGATGGGACTGGATCGGCTGGTCGAGATGGGTTACCCCATGCTGCTGGCCACGTCGCGTAAAAAATTCATCCGTACCGCGCTCGATCTTCCGGCCGATGATGTAGTCGAGGGCACGGCGGCGACGGTTGCTTTCGGCATTGCTCAGGGCTGCCAAATCGTGCGCGTGCATGATGTGGCGAAGATCAAACGGACGGTAACGATGTGTGATGCGATGCTGTATGCGGACCGGACATAAACGATAAACCAAAGGGATGGTTAAAACGATGGATAAGATGAAACTGCACCGTATGGAGTATTACGGATATCACGGCGTATTTGAAGAAGAGCGTAAGCTGGGGCAGCGCTTTTATGTCGATCTTGAACTGGAGCTTGATTTGCAGGAAGCAGGTCAAAACGATGATCTGGAGCGGACCGTCAATTATGCCGAAGTGCACTACCTGGTCAAAAAGATTGTCGAAACCGAATCCTTCAAGCTGATTGAAGCGCTCGGAGAATGTATTGCATCCCGGGTACTGGACACTTATACTATTATCAATGCCGTGACGGTCAAGGTGACCAAGCCGCATCCGCCGTTTGACATTCATTTTCAAGGCGTGACTGTCGAGCTGCGCAGAACAAGAAAGTGAGACCGATCCATGAACACACATTCCACCTCTGAGCCATCAGAGGCTTATATTGCTTTGGGGGCCAATCTCGGAAACCGTGAAGGCTCTTTGCGTGAGGCGCTTCATCTGCTGGACGGCCATGAGGCGATTGCGGTTCTCCGTACATCGCGCGTGTATGAGACCGAGCCGGTCGGTTATCTCGATCAGCCGCAGTTTCTGAATATGGCCGCGGCGCTCCGGACCAGTCTGGAACCGGAACAACTGCTGCATGCGATGCTGGAGATTGAAGCAAGGCTCGGCCGGGTACGCGATATCCGCTATGGACCGCGGACCGTTGACCTTGACCTCCTGTGGGTGGAGGGGCAGGAATTGGACACGCCGGATCTGACACTGCCGCATCCGCGGATGCTGGAACGCGCATTTGTGCTTTTTCCGCTTAGCGACATTCTTCCCGGGGAAGGCAATGACCGGCTTTCCAGCTTGGTAACATCGGCGCTTAAGGACATCGAAGGAAAGGACGGAATCCGCCTTTGGACAGCAAACGTTTGGGACAACGGCTCAGAGCCTTCCGGAAATTGAAAGGCTATACGCAGCAGGAATTAGCGGATTCTGTCGGAATTTCCCTTGCTGTATTAGGTGCGGTGGAGCGGGGAAACCGCCGTTTGGAAGATCAAATTTTAAATAAAATTGCAATTTTTCTTGATGTGTCTGTTGAGGAATTGATTGAACCGCTCCGATAGAATAGAACGATACCTGTTTATTAATGAGTACAAAGGAAGTGAGCTTGCATGCTTAAGATCGGTGATATTGAATTGAAAAACCAAGTCGTTCTAGCTCCGATGGCCGGCGTCTGCAACCCGGCATTCCGCCTGATTGCCAAGGAATTCGGCACCGGGCTCGTCTGCGCGGAGATGGTCAGCGACAAGGCGATCATGCACGGCAACAAGCGCACCCGGGAAATGCTGTTCGTGGATGACCGCGAGAAGCCGCTTAGCCTGCAGATTTTCGGCGGAGACCGCAAGTCGTTGGTAGAGGCGGCAAAGGTGGTCGATAAGGAGACCAATGCCGATATTATTGACATTAACATGGGCTGTCCGGTTCCAAAGGTAACCAAATGCGATGCTGGCGCCCGCTGGCTCTTGGAGCCGAACAAAATCTACGAGATGGTTTCGGCCGTGGTGGATGCCGTGGATAAGCCCGTGACGGTGAAGATGCGGATTGGCTGGGACAGCGAGCATATTTTTGTGGAGGAGAATGCCCGTGCCGTTGAGCGTGCCGGGGGAAAAGCGGTGAGCGTTCACGGTCGTACCCGCGAGCAGCTGTACACCGGGCATGCCGACTGGAGTTATATCAAGATGGCCAAAGAGGCCGTTTCGATTCCGGTCATCGGCAACGGCGATGTGATTACGCCGGAGGACGCGCGCGCGATGCTGGACCAAACCGGATGTGACGGCGTGATGATCGGGAGGGGTGCGCTCGGCAACCCGTGGATGCTGTACCGGACCATTCATTATTTGAACACCGGAGAGCTCATGCCCGAGCCCGGACCGGAAGAGAAAATCAAGGTAGCAATCCTTCATATGGACCGGCTGATAGCCCTCAAGGGCGAATCCGTGGCCGTCCGGGAAATGCGCAAGCATCTGGCCTGGTATCTGAAAGGATTGAAATCCGCTGCCCGCATCAAGGACGTTATTATGGAAGAAACCAAGCGTGACGAAATGGTACGGATTCTGAATGATTTTGTCGAACAACTGAAGCATGACGAAAGCCAACTTTCAGCGGATCCGGCAATGACGGCGGTTCATTAACGATGATTCTGCATTATTGATAAACATGGATCTTTATATGGGGCATCATTGACATTTTGTAGCGGTTCCAATATAATTTCACAGTATAAAATCGCCGTTACCGCAAGAGCAGTGCAGCAAGGAGGGTTCTGATCCCTTCAGATTCGCATATAGTATGGTGTTTTCAATAATTGTAAACGACAGGAGAATCGGTTGAGATGAGCGATAAAGAAGTCATCCTTACACCGGACGGACTGAAACGTCTGGAAGAAGAACTGGAGACCCTTAAATCCGTGAAACGCCGTGAAGTGGCGGAGCGCATCAAGGTAGCGATCGGTTACGGTGATATCAGCGAGAACTCGGAGTATGAGGACGCGAAGAACGAGCAGGCTTTTATCGAAGGACGTATTATTACGCTGGAGAAAATGCTTCGCAACGCACGTATCATTAATAGCGATGAAATCGCCACGGACGTCGTAAGCATCGGCGTTACCGTTAAAGTCGAAGATCTGGAGTTTGGCGACATCATGGAATATACCATTGTCGGTACGGCGGAATCGGATCCGCTGAACAACAAGATTTCCAATGAAAGCCCGGTAGGCAGAGCCATAATCGGTAAGAAAAAGGGTACCATTGTCGATGTCAGCGTACCAGCCGGCGTTATTCAATATAAAATTGTTGATATCACCATGAAATAAGCACAGGCATCGGGCCTGTGTTACGATAAGCCGCCTTTCGGGCGGAAGAAGGAAACGGTTACGAAAGCTTCCCTCAAGGAAGCTTTTTTCCAAATATCCCTGTTTCACGGAACGGACTGTTCTCATGCGGTGAGAATGGAGCCGTTTCTTCTTGTGTATAGACGCTAGCCAGTTAGAGAGGATGAAAATCATGACCGAAGAAATCAACAACGTAGAGAATACCGAGAGCGAACTCAGCGAGCTGCTGCAGATCCGCCGTGCCAAATTGGACGAGCTCCGTGCGCTGGGCATCGACCCGTTCGGCAAAAAATATGAACGCACCGCTGCCGCCGGCGATCTGCTGGCCAAATATGACGGGCTGACCAAAGAGGAACTGGACGAGCTTGCGCTGGAGGTAAGCGTGGCCGGACGGATCATGGGTAAACGCGTCATGGGGAAAGCCAGCTTTGCCCACATTCAGGACCTGACCGGAAAAATCCAGATTTACGTGCGCCAGGACAGCATTTCCGAAGCGCAATACAGTGCATTTTCCATCCTCGACCTGGGCGATATCGTCGGCATTCGCGGTACGGTGTTCAAGACGAAAACCGGCGAAACCTCGATTAAAGTCGACAATCTTGAAGTATTATCCAAATCGCTTCTGCCGCTGCCGGAGAAATATCACGGTCTCAAAGACGTCGAACTGCGCTATCGCCAGCGTTACGTCGACCTGATTATCAACCCGGAAGTTCAGCAGACGTTTATCACCCGTTCGCGGATTATTCAATCGATGCGCCGTTACCTGGATTCCATCGGCTTCCTTGAAGTCGAAACGCCGACACTGCATGCGATTGCCGGTGGCGCGGCGGCCCGTCCGTTCATCACGCATCACAACACGCTGGACATGCAGCTGTATATGCGGATCGCCATTGAGCTGCATTTGAAGCGCCTGATCGTCGGCGGATTGGAAAAGGTATATGAAATCGGCCGCGTTTACCGCAACGAAGGCGTATCGACGCGCCATAATCCGGAGTTCACCATGATCGAACTCTACGAAGCGTATGCCGACTACAAAGACATTATGCAATTGACGGAAAGCCTGATTGCCCATATCGCCCAAGAAGTGCTGGGTACCCAGGTCATTAATTATCAAGGCCAGGAAGTCGACCTGAAGCCGGGCTGGCGCCGTGTATCCATGGTGGATGCAGTTAAAGAAGTAACTGGCGTAGACTTCGGTGTGCACATGACCGACGAGGAAGCGCAGCGTTTGGCCAAAGAGCATCGCGTTCCTGTCGAGAAGCACATGACCTTTGGACATATCCTGAACGCGTTCTTTGAGCAATTTGTTGAAGAAACGTTGATTCAACCTACATTTATTACAGGACACCCAGTCGAGATCTCTCCGCTGGCGAAAAAGAACGACCTGGATCCGCGTTTCACCGACCGTTTCGAATTGTTTATCGTGGCCCGCGAGCATGCGAATGCATTCAGCGAGCTGAACGACCCGATCGATCAACGCGGGCGGTTTGAAGCACAGCTGCAGGAAAAAGCGCAAGGCAACGATGAAGCCCATGAAATGGATGATGACTTCATCCGCGCGCTGGAATACGGTATGCCGCCTACTGGCGGTCTCGGCATTGGCGTAGACCGTTTGATCATGCTCCTTACGAACGCGCCGTCCATCCGTGACGTGCTGCTGTTCCCGCATATGCGCAATCGTACGGAGTAATAAACGCTGAAATGCTGCTGCGAGCTTACAAGGCCGCGCCTACAGGCGCGGCCTTGTTTTATAGTAAAGAATCATAAATCAGTTTTTTTAAAAAAAGCTTGCATTCATCCTCTGTACATGGTATATTCTTATTCCGGCCAAGAAATATCAGATGAAACGCTCGAATGAAGTTAAAAAAAAGAGCTTGCATCGAACGGCTGGATGTGATATAGTATAAGAGTTGCTGCTGACGAGAAATTGCAGTGACGAAACAAAGTTTGATCTTTGAAAACTGAACAACGAGTGAGTATTAAAGAGAATGCAAATTCTCGTCAGATGTTTTAAATGAGCAAGTCAAACACCTTTATGGAGAGTTTGATCCTGGCTCAGGACGAACGCTGGCGGCGTGCCTAATACATGCAAGTCGAGCGGAGTTTATCCTTCGGGGTAAGCTTAGCGGCGGACGGGTGAGTAACACGTAGGCAACCTGCCCCATGAACTGGGATAACTACCGGAAACGGTAGCTAATACCGGATAATTCCTCTTTTCGCCTGAAGGGAGGATGAAAGACGGAG
>NZ_FOIK01000006.1 GCF_900111565.1 Paenibacillus sp. NFR01 | reverse complement strand
AACGGGATGTAGCTCAGCTTGGTAGAGCACCTGGTTTGGGACCAGGGGGTCGCATGTTCGAATCGTGTCATCCCGATCACACAGCCTAGGCTGGCAGAAAGCTCCTACTTCGGTAGGAGTTTTTTGTTTGTTTTTCAGCTGAAATCTCCTCACTCTTCGAGCCAGTAGGAAACCTCCGGCGGGATGCCGATCCGCATGAAATAGCGCTGCAGCGGCTCATCCTGATCCGGTTCCATGCCTGCCGTCAAAAGCTTAAGCGCAAAGCGGTTAGCTTGCCGTTCCAGCTTGCCCGGCGCAAAAAACGAATGCTCCTCCAGAAAAAATCGGTTAATACCTTTATGCAGACGATCATGGCCAAGCTCATGGGCGCACACAAAACGCTGCCACTCTACCGGTAAATCGGAATGAATGACAATAAATCTACGTCTGAGCTTACGGAAGTATAACCCTTTGGTGCAGCTTCCCAGGTCCATATAGCGGATATGAATACCCAGAGCTTCGGCCAGTTCAAAGGGGTTGGTGGTTTTATATTTTTTGACCAATCGTTTAATCAGCTCATCCATCTTGATTCACCCGCAGCTTGTTATAGTCAATGCTTGGCAAAGCTTCATTTATCTTGTGGTGTTCGCTTGTTCATCTGCTTTGCTTCCCAGAACAATCCGGTTAACACATCTTTAATCCGCTGCCGGTCTTCCTGGCTTAAAGGAATTCCATCAAACATCAACTCACCGTCATCCTCCAGCATTTTTCGGAAATCGCGTTTGTCTTTGGAAGTAGCCCACGCTGGCATGTCCATCGGGTCTTTCGCTCCAGACGTTTCGTTCAAATAACCGGCATGTTCCATGAGTTCCTCATAGCCGATGCCGACGGCTTCAGAAATCTTGCGCAGCGTCGCCGGTTTTGGAATCCCGCGAATGCCGTTTTCGATCCTTGAGATCTGTGCCCCGCTGATTCCGGCGTGAGCGGCTAATTGCTGAATGCTCAGCCCCTTTTGCTCCCGGAGTCTTCTTAAATAATCCCCAAACGTTTCAGCCATGCCAAACAACTCCTGTCCGATAATGTTCAGTTCATGCAATAATGCCAACTATAAATTACCATTACCAAATGGTAAAAGTAAAGCTATAAAAACATCCCAAAAGGTAAGAATTGAGGGGATAAATGTCTGTTTTTGCCCCAAAACCGCTTATAACGACGTTTTACGGATTGGTAATGAAATGGTACATTATAGAAAAACGCGAACAAAATGCGAACACGAGCATTATAGCATATGTCGCGCAGAATTTCCGTATTCATTTCTATTACCCAATCCGAAGGGGGCAACCTGAATGATGCAGTTATCGATTTTACCTGAGCTTGACCGTCGCCTGACCCAAAATGCCATTGAAAATATGCTTGAAAAGTACCGTATATATAAAACTGTTACGTTCGAGGCCAGAGAGATCCAGACTACTTATGGGTATACGGAACGTTTTCATGGCCCCACAAACACTGTTTCCGATTCTACCGCAGCCGTTGCCGTATATAATGTAGATGTTCCTGCGGCCCGAAGAGCTTACTGCGCGGCGATAGATTCGGTCGTGGAGCGGCTGGAGGATAGAGAACAGCAGCTGGTGAGGGAGCGTTATTTAAAAAGGGACGAGATGTACGATTACACGATATACAATCATGTATTTGATCCACCGGTCAGCAAAGATACCTACGTGAAGATTCGCTCCAAGGCATTTTATAAAATGGCACTCGCTTTTGCCGATTTGGGGCTGCTGCCGCTGGGGCCGCTGATCAAGGCGAAACGTAAAGCATAACTTGATAATCCGCCGCCTAAGGTCGTGTCATCTCCATTCGAGATGCTGCGGCTTTTTTGCTGCTAAGGGATGTACCGGCGCCTCCATGAATCCAGCGTAAACCCGCTGCCTCCCCGACCTAATCTCTCCGGAACCTCTTCCTAAATCAGCCGCTCCTCCGCCTCCGCAAGGAAATAAAGGGGGTATGATTATACCATGGCAATCGAGGACAAAGACACCGCAGGAGCATGAATGCTCCACCATTTAGCCCCGCCGGACAGGCCGGGTACACCGAGCGGTGAAAAGATCTTTGCCCCGTTGCCCTGCAAGAGCGGATGCCTTCCCATTGGTGGAGGGTATCCGTTTTTGATATCTATATTAACCGAAGGGAGGGACCAATAACGGTACATCAGGTTAGAGCGTATATCGCGGCCGGCTTGAACCGGGCTTTTCCGGAGACGCCGCTATATGTGGAGGGAGAGAAGCCGGCTGCGGCGTATTTCACGCTGGAACTGATCTCGGCCGCCCATGAGCGGCAGCGCAGAGGCAGGTATTTGGCCGTATACCGGTTCGGTATCCGCTATGAGCAAGGGGAAGCCCTTGAGGCGGAAGGACTGGCGGACAAGGTGTGCGAGGCACTGGCTGAAGAGGTGAACGGCTCCTCCGAGTTTCGCATGCTCAAGCTGCTTTGGGAAGCCGGAACTGCGGAGAAGGGGCCGCTTCTTACTGCCGAGTTCATGGTGCCTTTGCTGCTGGAGCTGCAGACGGAGGATGAGATCCGGATGGCCAAACTGCTGGAGGAGGAACGATTGGGATGACAGAACCACTGCAGGGCCCCGATACTTTCGGAAAAAAACAGATTTTGCAATCGGCGCGCTTCAGCCGCGTGGAAAGAGATGCGCTGAACGTAGTGCTGAAGGAAGATCAAACGTATTCGCTGGATGAAGCGAGGGAAATGCTGAAGCTTTTTCTAAATAAGGAGGTTATTTAATGGCAGGCGGAAATTGGTTGACACAGAATAAGGTGCGTCCGGGGGTATACGTGAACGTAGCTACAACGGACGGTTCGATTGGAAAAATGGGTGAGCGCGGCGTTGCCGCTTTGGCGTTATCCTTGCCTTGGGGCGAAGCGGGTACGATTGTTAAGGTGACGGCGCAGGACAACTTCAGTAAACTTCTCGGCTATGACCTGACGGCAAGCGTGCTGCTTCCGGTGCGGGAAGTGCTCAAGCGTGGGGGTACGCTTTTGCTGTACCGGCTTAACGAAGGCGCAAAAGCGACGATTACCGGTAACGGCCTGCGTGTCACGGCCCGGTACGGCGGCGAACGCGGCAACGATCTCTCAGTTGTCATCGAGAAAAATATCGACAATGCTACCCGCTTTGACGTGACTACGCTGCTGGCCGGCGCGGAGGTAGACAAGCAAACCGTGGGCAGTGCGGCGGAGCTGAAGGCGAATGATTATGTGGTTTTTGCGGAAAACAGTCCCGCTACCCTGGCGCTGACGGCAGGTATGCCGCTTACCGGCGGGGCGGATGGCGCCGTTACGAATGCGAATTACAGCGATTTTCTCGCAAAATTGGAAGTCCAAGATTTCCAGACGGTGGCACTTCTCTCCGATGACAGCTCGCTTAAGGCGCTGTATACCTCCTTCGTCAAACGTCTGCGTGAAACCGAAGGCAAAAAAGTGCAGGCGGTGCTGGCGAATTACGCTGCCGCCGATTATGAAGGTATTATCAGTGTCGCCAACGGGGTTATCCTCAGCGACGGCACGGTGATCAGTAAAACGCAGGCAACCGCTTGGGTAGCCGGCGCTACCGCGGCAGCTGCGGTAAACGAATCGCTTACTTACCAAGCCTATGACGATGCGGTCGATGCGGATGTGCGGCTCAGCCATTCTGAGACGGTAGAGACGCTCTCGGGCGGCGAACTGCTGTTCACCTATAACGACGGACGTGCCGTTGTGGAGCAGGACATTAACACCTTTACAGGATTTTCGCCCAATAAAGGCAAACCGTTTGCCAAAAACCGCGTGCTGCGCGTGCTGGATGCGATCTCCGGCGATCTGAAGCGGATCTTCGAGAATTATTTTATCGGCAAAGTGCCGAACCATGCGGACGGCCGGGCGCTGTTCTGGTCGCAATGCGTGAATTACATGAACGATCTGCAGGGCATCGGAGCCATTGAGGGCTTTGACGCGCAAAAGGACATTACCGTAACGCCTGGCGACGATACCGACAGCGTGCTGCTTGAGGTCGCCGTGAAGCCGGTGGATTCGGTTGAAAAAGTATACATGAAAGTGAAGGTGGTTTAAGATGACATTCCTTAAAGCGAGCGATACCCTGTCCGGCCAGGAGGGCCGGGCCTACGCCACGATCAACGGCCAGACGGAGGAAATGTTCTACGTGAAGACGCTGGAGGCCACTGTTGAAAAACAGAAGGCGGAAGTGAAAACGCTCGGACGCCGCGGCGTGCAGCATAAAGCGACCGGCTGGTCGGGAAGCGGTTCGATGACGATTTTTTATATGACGAGCCGTTTCCGGCAGCTGATGCTGGACTACATGAAGACCGGCATTGACCAGTATTTCGATATCGTCGTCACCAACGAGGATCCGTCCTCTACGGTTGGCGCGCAGCGCATCATGCTGAAAGGCGTCAATCTGGACAGCGTAATTATGGCATCGCTGGATACGGAATCGGATGCGCTGGAAGAGGAAGTCAGCTTTACGTTTGAAGATGTGGAACTGATGCAGGCGTTCGTCGCTCCGGCCGGCTCAGGCCAGTAATGCCAGCGCGTAATCTATAACCATACTATTCCGGCACGAGCAAACGGCCCGGACGTGAGGCTTCACGGCGGGTCTTTTCTCTGCTTGGCAGATGAACAATTCCCTTAGGAGGATGAATATGAGCGAACTGAGTCTATTTTTTGCCCAAAATGCCGCTTGCGATACGACAGAGGAATTTGTGGTTTCGCAGCGATTCAAGGATAAGGACGGTAAAGCGGCGGCCTGGAAGCTGCGCAGCATGACGGAGGACGAGAACCAGGAATGCCGTAAGGCGGCTACCCGGAAGGTCAAAGGGAAGAACGGTGTGTATACCTCCGAAATCGATCCCAATGACTATATGGCCAAGCTGATGACCTCAAGCATCGTACACCCTGATTTGAAAAATAGCGAGCTGCAGCGCTCCTATGGCGTGCTCGGTGCGGAGTCGCTGCTGCGCAAAATGCTGCTGCCCGGCGAATTCGCTGCGCTCGGAGAGCGTGTACAGGCGCTTAACGGCTTCGGCACCGACATGAACGAGCTGGTGGACGAAGTAAAAAACTGATCAACGAGGGCGACGGCGAAGCCAACCTGGCGTACTACGCCCTCCACGAGCTGCACATCCTGCCGCATGAGCTGATGAAGCTGTCCACCCGCGAACGGGCGGCGATCTATGCGATGATCTCCGTTCGCGTGGACAAGGAGAAACGCGACCGTGCGCGGAGCAAGGGGAGAAAGAAATGAAGGGGGTGAATGAATGGCATTTAATCAGGCCAATATAGCCGGCGTTCAGCAGGTCAACAACAATTGGATCACCGATTTATCAAAACAAGTTACCAACCAGTTGTCGGCCAATCTTTCCGCATCATTTTCTGCGACGTTGAACCGAATCAAATTGAAAATTGTTAATAATCCCGTATATAACATCGTTAACAATTACAATGTTTCATCTGCGCAAATTGAAGGCTCCTCTGGCAGTGCAGTCAAATCGCAAAAGAAACTGGCTGATGCGGCCAACCGTGGAAAAGCCCCCGCTTATGAAAAGTTGAAGACTCCGGAAGGAGGAGCTGTCCATAGGCAGGCAAAGCGGAATGACGCGATGAACAGCGGATCTGACGCTGGGGCAACAAAGTTTCAGGCTCCGAAGGGAGATGCATTGCGCGCCCAAACGAAGCTGAATGATGTTGTGAATAACGGGAAAGAGCCGCTTGGCAGTAAGATTGGGCCTCCAATTGAACAAGCAGTAAAAGCCCAGGAAAAATTAAATGATGCTGCAAAAGGCGGCACGGCAGAGGCTACGAAGCAATCCAGTGCCTGGGATAAGATGACGGGTGTCTTTGACAAAGTCAGCGGCGTATATGGCAAAGTAAAAGACACTATGGAAAAGGTGCTGGCACCGGCGGCTGAACAACAGAAATGGGAAGACATGTTCAAAGCCAAAACCGGTGAAAATGACGTCGGTAGCGCAATGTTTGAAAAATTCAAGCAGCGTGCGCTGGTTACGGGCCAAGACGTAAACAAATCTATGCAGAGCGCATTGACCTTTTATCCTCATACCCAGAATACGGAACAACTGGACAAGCTGATGGATTACTCGACAAGGCTAAGCATGTTATCACCGGAAGAGAAAGATATCGGTGATACTTCATCTGCAATTCAATCCGCGTTTGACGGAGATTCAGGCGATTTGGCCTCGATGCTCAATTTAGATGAGGCGGATATGGGCGGGTTAGATATTGTAGCGAAGACTGGAAATATGGAAGCCTTCCTGAGTACGCTTGACGGAATCATGAATAAGGCGGGAATGACCAGCACTGCATTGCAAACGATGATGGACTCGCCGGTCAACCAGTGGCAGGCGCTTCTTGGCAATTACAATAATTCCTTGGCTTCTATCGGAGAAGGGGCGTTACAGGCTTTGTCGCCTTTGCTTGATATGCTGAATCAGGCATTCGCCGACGGGTCGTTTCAGCCGGTTATTGATGGATTATCCGCGGGGCTTGGCATGTTGGCAGAAGGATTCATGGGTGTTGTGCAGGGAGCACTTTACTTATGGGATGTGTTAAGCACTACGCTTCCGGTAGTCTTACCAATAATTTTAGGGATCGTTGCCGGTGTAATTGCCTATAGATTGGCTATGCTCGCCGCCTCGATTGCTACAAATATGCAGGCTATCGCAATGGGGATCGTTACTACAGCTACGGCAATCTATAATGCCGTCATGAGTGCCAACCCGATAGCACTCGTCATCGGTCTGGTTATTGGATTGATCGTCGCATTCCTTGGCATTATTGCGGCGCTGCAACCGGTGCGGGATTTCATGGCGGAACTGTTCCGAGGCATCGGAGAGATCGTTGCAAACTTTGTAGGTTTTGTTATTGATTGTTGGACCGGATTTACCAACGGTATTATTGATGCGGTAAACTTCTTGCTCGATGGCATTAATAAGGTCATCGGAGCGGTCGGCAAATTTATAGGTTTGGATTCCAAGGTGAATCTGGAGCTTGAGCATGTTGACAGCAGCAAATTCAAAGAAGGCCTTCAAGAGGGAATAGAAGGAACCTTTGATGCCGCAGCGGATTGGACCAAGGATTTCGATATGGACAAGTTAAAGGACTCTATTGGATTGGGAAAAGGTGATAGTAAAGATCCAAATGCGATCCTCGAGGAGTGGAACAAAAAGCATCCAGGGGATGAATCCAAAATAACAGGAAATCCTCCAGTCCCGAATCCACCAGTCCAGAATCCACCGATACCTCAACCGACGTCCAACCCATTTGCCAGCACCACTAATATTACCGGGAACAACCTCAACACCGTTAACCGTGTTAACGAAATCGGCGATATCAAGAACAGCGTGGATATTTCCAGTGACGACTTGAAGATGCTTCGCGAGCTGGCCGAGATCCAGTCGATTCAAAATTTTGTGGAGCTTACGCCTACAGTGCAGGTAACAACGGGCAACATTAATAATGCAGGAGATATTGACTCCATCATCAACAAAATCGGGCAAAAGCTGAACGAGGAGTTCATCTCCACCGCACAGGGGGTGTACGGATAACGTGGAAGAGTACGGTTTTTTTCTGGGCTTCAATAATTTTGCGGAAGTGATCCGGCTGCCCGTCAACCCGGAAACGCTGGAGATCAAAGAAGCGGGCGACAGTAAAAGCTACACGATCGTCGACCGCGGCGAAATTAATGCCATTATGTATCCGAAGCTAGCGGAGATTTCGCTCGAGGGTATTTTTCCGGCGCAGTATTACCCGTTTGTGGTTTATCCGGAGCAGGAAGCTGATCGGCTGCTTAGGCCTTATGAGTATGTTACTTTGATAAAAAAATGGATGGCCAGCCGCAAGCCAATCCGGTTTGTGTTCAGCGGGCTGCAGAGCTTGAAAGGAAGTTCAGGCTCAACCAAAGTGGATGCCGAAGCAGCTTCGGATCAGGCGGACAAGGGGGATCTTGGCGTAAATATGCCAATGAGCATCGAAAGCTTCTCCTGGAAGCTTAGCGCCGGCTCCTCAGGAGATATTGAATACCAGCTTGCACTTAAAAAATATGAGTTCTACCAATCGCTGGCCGTTAAGACAGTAGACAAAGAGGTCAAGGTTCAGACGAAACGCCCCAACGACAAGAGCGTTCCTAAAACGTACACGATTAAAGCGGGGGATACGCTCAGCGGCATTGCCCAGAAGATGCTTGGCGACAGCGGCAAGTGGAAACAGCTCCAAAAGCTGAACGGTATCTCGGACAGCGAGACCAAAAAGCTCAAAATCGGCAGAGTCATCAAGCTGTCGTAGGAGGGCGCCATGGAACTGCTTATCAAAAACAAAGACGGCGGAATCTGGGATATTGCCGGCATTGCGACCGATATTACATGGAAAACAGCCCGATCCGGCAAGCCAGCGACTCTGGAGCTTAAGCTTGTGGACAGCGGCATTTATCAGCATCCGAAATTCAAGATCGAAAACGGGGATATCCTCCAATTCAGCAAAGACGGCATCGACGTGTTTTACGGTTTTGTATTCAGCATCGATACCGGATCGGATCAGGAGATTTCAGTGACCGCCTATGATCAGGTCCGCTATTTGCTCGCTAACGGCACCTATGTGCTGCAAAATATAACGGCCAGCGAACTGATCTCCAAAATCGCCAAGGACCACGGCCTAAAGACCGGAGCGCTGGATGCGGCGGAGTACCGGATTCCTTCATTAATTGAAGATGACAAGAAACTGCTGGATATCATCATGAATGCAGTCGGCGGTGAGCTGCAGAACAAGGGCAGACTGATGGCCTTTTACGATGACTTTGGAAAGCTGACGCTTCGCGGGCCGGAGCATATGCTGCTGAATGTGATTTTGGGCGCCGGACATTCCCTTTACGATTATTCGCTGAAAAAAAGCATCGACGACGATACGTACAATACGATTTTTCTATATAAGGACAACGAGGTGACGGGCAAACGCGAGTTTTTCCCGGTTGCGGATAAAGACAATGTGGCGCGCTGGGGGATTCTGCAGCTCTATCAAAAGGCGGATGACCAGGCCAATGACGCACAGATCATGGAAAAGGCCAACAATCTGCTGAAGCTGCACAACCGGGAGAAATACAGCCTGTCCGTGCAGGCCATCGGCGATTTGCGCGTCCGGGCGGGGAATTTCATTTATGTGCTGCTGGAGGAGATGGAGACCCAGTTATTTCTGGTCGATCAGTGCAGCCACAAAATTTCCGGAGGGGAACATACGATGTCCCTCGATATTAAGGTGGTGTAGCCATTTATGTTGGATATTATCAAAAAAGCGAGCCTCGGCGCAGTTGCGAATACCAACCCGGTGTCTCTGGCTTATGGGCTCGTGACTGTAGCGGATCCGCTGGAAGTGGAGCTGAATCAACGGATCAGGCTATCCGGTGCAGCACTGGTGCTGCCGGAGACGGTCATGGAGAGCAGTGTGGAGTTTAATGGGACGAAGCATACCGTTCGCCGCGGACTGATGCCGGGAGACCGGGTGCTGCTGATGCGCATGCAGGGCGGACAAAGCTATATCGTGCTGGATCGGCTGGTGGAGCCATGATTCCCGCCATCGGCAAGGATGGGCCGATCACTTCGCAGCTGGTTACAGGCTCCGGCTCCCTAGACTTGCAGACGCCCGGTCCAAGCCGGACATACCGCCTGGATACTGAGCGTGGCCGGATCAGCGGCAGCATTGACACGCTGGATGCGGTGAAACAGGCAGCGGCCAAAGTGCTGCAAACCGAACGTTTTGCTCACTTGATCTATAGCTCCGATTACGGGACGGAATGGAATCTGGTGGTGGGCCGGGAGCGGCTCTTGGCCCGCTCGGAGCTGAAACGGATAGTGAGCGAAGCGCTGCTGCAGGATGAACGCATCCGTTCCCTGGAGGATGTGGAAGTGGCATTTGAAGGCGATACGGCCAGCTACAGCTGTACCGTTGTCAGCATTTACGGCGATTTTTCTCTGAGAAGGGAGTTGATGGGTCTTGTATGAGGATCAAACGTTTGAGACGGTGCTGCTGCGGATGCTGAACCGCGTTCCGGAAACCATGGATAAACGCGAAGGCAGCATCATCTACGATGCGCTGGCTCCTGCCGCGGCGGAAATGGCGCAGATGTATGCGGAGCTGGATGTGAACCGCAATTTGTATTTTGCCGATACGGCCGATGGCGAATACCTGGAGCGCTGCGTGGCCTGGACCGGCATCACCCGGCGACCGGCGGGCAAAGCGCAACTTCGCGGACAGTTTTATGGCGGCAGCGGCGAACTGGTGGATGTTCCGCTCGGCAGCCGCTTTACGGTAGAGCTTATGAACTATACCGCCGTCGAGAAGCTGTCTCCCGGCAGCTACCGGCTGGAATGCGAAAGCGCCGGGGATGAAGGGAACCGGTATACCGGCACGCTTTTACCGCTGGACTATATCTCTGGCTTGGCCCGCGGAGAAGTTACGGAATTGTTGGTTCCCGGTACGGATGCCGAAACGGATGAAAGTCTGCGCCAGCGCTATTTAAATACGGCCAGAAGACCTTCAACGAGCGGCAATAAATACCACTATATGGAGTGGGCGCAGCAGATTGAGGGCGTGGGGGGATCTAGGGTTTTTCCATTATGGGCCGGTCCTAAGACGGTTAAGGTCGTTATCGTGGATGCGGAAAAGCGGCCTGCCTCCGAACATTTAGTGGCTCAAGTGCAGCAATATATCGATCCCGCTTCGGGACAAGGGGATGGCCAAGCTCCTGTAGGAGCGGTAGTCACCGTAGTATCGGCTGCCGGGAAAACGATCAGCGTCAATGCCAAGGTCCGTTTGGCCTCCGGATATGCGCTTCAGGCAGTGATTCAGGCGTTTCAGGTCATTTTGGAAAAATACCGTAAAGAAAAGGCATTCGATGCAACCTATATCAGCCAATCGGTGATCGGATCACTGCTGCTGAGTGCGGAGGGGGTCGTCGACTATAGCGATCTTAAATTGAACGGGGGAACCGGTAATGTGCTGCTCAGCGAAACCGAAGTTCCTCTATTCGGCGCTGCTATTTTGGAGGTGTAGCGTAATGCCGTATCCTGGACAAATTGATGTTTTCAAAGAAAAGCTGAATAAAAGAGCAAACGGCGGCACTTACGTCATCGAAGAAAAAATTCAATTGAAAAACGGGGCGTACAACGGATTTTTAGCTCATGACAATATCAACAGTCAGACGATAACCGTCTTTACCGGTCCCGGTTACAGCGGGACAGAGCTCCGCAACTTTGCAGTATCTTTTCCCGATGAGGCGCCCTGGAAGCGGCTGATTGCCGTGTATGCACAGGTTCCTGAGGTGTATGTAACCTATGAAACGCCGGGCGATACCGTTGAAGCGGAGGATATTAATGTGCTGCAAACGGGACTCACCGCGGTGCAAAATGAGCTTGAACGCTACAAATCTGTGGGACTAATTGACGGCGGAACGTTTAAAAAAGGGGTGTAAAATGGCACAAACCATTCAAATCAAACGGGGCACCCGCGCAGAGCTGTCAACGTATGGGGCGCTTCAGGCCGGGGAAATGGGGTTTTGTACCGATACGAAAGAGATTTATATCGGAGATGGAGCCTCCAATTCTTTTGTTGGCCGCGCATTGTCAGGACCTGAAGCTTCGCGTCCGGGAGTGGCAGCGGCCGGGCGCTTCTATTATGTGAGCAGCGGGACCAATAGCGGATATTTGTATTTCGACGACGGTGCGGCGTGGCGACGGGTAAATTCGCAAAAACTGACGGATTTATCGGGGACCGTCGATGATATCACGGACGGGGTAACTTATGCTAAAGTGCTCAAAGCGGATATAAGCGCCGGACATGTCAACAAGGTATCGGACGGTACCAATGTCAAGACGGCGGCAGAAATCAAAACACACATCGATGATGCGGCAAAACACCGGGTTATTAATGACGCGGGAACGGCAATTACCGATTTGTGGTCAGCGCAAAAGATCCGTAACGAGATTGAGCTCGCCAAACATAATATCGAACCTCAAGCATCCGTAAAAGACCAAAACTTGAGTACCCCTCCAGCCAGTCCGGCGGAAGGCGACCGCTACATTGTGGCAGCCGGTGCAACTGGTGCATGGCTGGGGAAATCAACGCAGGTCGCAGAATATCAGTCTGCTATTTGGGTGTTCTATCCACCTGCCGTCGGCTGGTCTGCTTACGTCGACGATGAGCAAAAGGTTTACAGCTGGAACGGCAGTGCTTGGGTGCGTACAGGCGGAGCACTTCAGACAGTTAATGCCGGTAAAGGAATACAGGTGGACGGCAACGGTGTTGCCGCTAACATTGACGGCAGCAGTATCATATACGATGCAGCGAACGGCAATCGGATGATGGTAGCCGTCATCGACGGCGGCACATTCTAGGAGGCAGGGATATGGCTAGAAATGTATTGATCCAAATCCGTCGCGGCCTTGAAAGTGCGTTGGGGGTACTTTCAGCAGGTGAAATGGGTTTTTGCACGGACACGGGGAAGCTGTATATCGGAAGTTCCGCCGGGAACATTCTACTGGCCGCTTCCCAGACTGCTGGAGATATGCTGAAGAGTATTTACGATACGAATAACAACGGGAAGGTTGACTATGCTCAGTCCGCCGATAGTGTTCCTTGGTCCGGAGTAGACGGAAAACCGGCTGTATTTCCGCCTGAAACTCATTCTCACAATTATATGCCTCTCGGGCCGCTGACCTGGAATCAGCTCAAGGGGGTGTAACCATGGCCTATGGCAATAACGTATACGGAGTTTTACCCTATTCGGTTGATAGCCCATTGCAGGAAGGGCCGGAGCTTCAGCCGATAGACCTTATGAGGTATCTTCCTGAGTTTTATAAAGGCGTCCAGGAAATGGAACGCATTCAGGACTCTGCTGGGGATGAATGCGGTTTGCTTGCCTCTTCCATCGAAGACAGCTCCAGGCAGAGTATTATCGAATCGGCGACCTGGGGACTCTCCCGCTGGGAGTGTCTGCTTGGGTTAACCACGGATCAGGCAAAGTCATTTGCCACCCGCAGAGAGATGATCAAAGCCAAGCTACGCGGCAACGGCACCACAACGCCGGAGATGATCCGGCGAACAGCTTCCGCTTTTTCAGGCGGGGATGTCGAAGTGGCAGAGCTTCCTGGGGAATACCGTTTTGAAGTCCGGTTTGTAGGCACGCTTGGAATACCGGCAAATATGTCAGGGCTCATTCAAATCATTGAAGAAATCAAGCCGGCCCATCTGGAGTGTAGCTATGTGTTCACCTATACATGGTGGGATTCGGTCAAAGTGCTCACCTGGAATGTTGCGCATGCTAAAACGTGGAACGAGTTAAGAGTATACCAATAGGAGTGTGAATCATGAAGACGACGGGCAATTTGGGACTCAAAAAGCCAGACGGAACAGACATTGTCGATATCGCTGACTTGAACGGCAATATGGACATTTTGGATACGGCTGTGAAAGCCGTTCAGGATCATACCACTGATGCGATTAAGCATATTACGGCTGCGGAGCGCACCACTTGGAATGCCAAGGCTTCGACGTCGGCGGCTACAACGGGCGCAGCAGGCCTGATGTCCGCGGCGGATAAAGCGAAGCTCGATGGGGTGGCGGCAGGGGCAAATAGTTATGTGCATCCTACCGGAGACGGCAACCAACACGTACCTGCAACGGGTACAGCCAATAATGGCAAAGTATTAAAGGCAGGATCAACCGCCGGCAGTGCGGCGTGGGGAGCAGTTAACGCTTTGGAGGTCGTTGAAGATACAACCCATCGATTTACAACGGATGCAGAAAAAACAAGCTGGAATGCCAAAGCGTCGACGGTAGCAGCTACGACGAGTGCCGCTGGTCTGATGTCCGCGACGGATAAAGCGAAGCTGGATGGGGTTGCAACGGGGGCGAACAATTACGTTCATCCCAATCATACGGGTGACATCACAAGTACAGGAGATGGAGTAACAGCAATTGCTCCAGGCGTTATTGTTGATGCTGATGTAAACAGCGCGGCGGCAATTGCCTGGACCAAAATCAGCAAGACCGGGGCATCGTTAGCTGATTTGCCAACCCGCTCTGCTACAGACTTAACGAGCGGGACTTTATCCGCAGCTCGTCTTCCCGCCATTACCGGGGATATTACCATGGCGGCAGGAACTGGAACTGCAATCATTACGGCCGGGTCGATTGTTAATGTGGATATTAATGCTGCGGCAGCTATTGATGCAAGCAAAATCGGGACAGGCACGGTAAGCAATACAGAGTATGGATATTTGGATGGTGTAACAAGCGCAATTCAGACACAATTGGATGGGAAAACTACATTGGTAGATTATATCAGGCAACCCGCCTATGCTTCTACAGCAGGGACAGCCGCAGCCTATACCGTAACACTCACCCCAGCACCTGCGAGCTTACCGGATGGGTTCGGTATTACGATTGTTCCGCATGCGGCTAACTCAGCTAGTCCAACACTTAATGTAAATGGATTGGGCGCTGTTCCGCTTAAGGATCAAAAAGGTATTGCGTATGCTGCCAGCAAACTACTAGCCGGCAAACCCTATACATTTCGCAAAGTAGGGACGGATTTTTTGGCAGATAGCGCGGGTGGCTCCGGTACTGCAGCAGCAGGAGATATTCGCGCGGGGAAGACAGCAGCAACCGATACAGGCGATGTGACGGGGACATTGGCCGTACAGACTGGAGGGACAGTAACTCCGGGGCCGTCTGCGATTGTAAAAGCGGCAGGGATCTATGATACGGCAATTACTATACCGGGAGTGACGGTTCCTGCAGCAAATGTATTATCTGGGACGACAATAGCAGGCACTGCAGGGACTATGACTAACCGTTCGAACACGAAATTTCAAATCTGTGGCTATGAAGATATCACGGAGATCATAAGGCACCCGTCTGCTCCGACAACACAAGGTCTCGTTACAGGAAAAAATACGTATGGTGCTACCGGGTATATCGACTCAAACTCCCAAGTCCAGTTCTCCGTGAATAATCTTGTGCCTGAAAATATCGCCTATGGGGTTAACATCGGTAAATATTCGGGGACAGGAAATACGGTAATGACAGGCTCCTATGTAGGTGGGGAACAAGTTAATTACGTATTATTTGATAACACTGTGACAGCTGCTTCAGGATTAGGCTCGGCAAAAACGAATGCGACGTCAAACAATGTTGTTGGCAGGGCAAAATTTTCTCCTAACGGAAAATTTCTAGCTGTCGCATACGCCGGATACAGTTATAACGGCTATATTATTGAAGTCTATCGCAGGAATTATGATAGCTTCGTGCTGGTGTCGACACTGACGCGTACGAAAACACATTTTGTCGATTGGGTTCATGATGGGCTCATTGTTTTTTCTGACAATACAGGGGAATTATATTTGGCCTCTGTAGATATTTGGGGAACGGTGGGCACTCCATATTTACTCTATTCCGGCACTGAGGCTATTTATGATTTATGTTGTTCACCTAATGGAGGAGAATGGATTGCTGCATCGTTTTCAAGTTATGCAGTTCGTTTATTCCATCGGATAGCGGACAATAATTTCTCACTTGCCCTTACGCAGTCCCTTCCAACTTATTCTACGGGAATGGCATTCAATGAGAGCGCCGGTGATCTATTCGTGCCTATGGGCATTACTTCCAACTACTTGTATCATTTCAAATGTTCCTCATCAAGTTATATCTATTACTACACGGCCTATAGTCTTCCCAGAAGTACTTCTTGTTATGGTATTTCCTTCGGACACAGTAATAACGGGCAGTTCGCTTTACTTAGCACGGATGGAATAACATGCGGTTATCATGACGGGGGATCTGGAATATCCTATGGATTGTACTACGCAACTACTATAGACTATGGCTACTCTCGAGAAATGGGGATAAGTTATAGAACTACCGTAGATGGAGCGCTCATTGCGTACGGACATCGTGGATCCAGCGGTGATCGGAACGTGCTTCTTAGAAGGACAAACTCCACAAATTCAATTGGAAAGGCGCTTACTTTATCGGCTGATGGTTACGGTGCTTCAGCGCACATTTCCGGTGATGGACGTTATATCGCCTATGGCACCAAATCAGGTGGGACGTTCTGCTATAGAACCAACGGATCTTGGGCAGGGGCATACAGCATGAACAGTGATCACGGTATTGTCTATCACAAAATCGAATATCTTAAAGATTCTTATCCACCAACTATTGAAGTTTTTGGTTCCCGTTGGCAAATGGTGAGAAGTTAAACGAATATAAATCAGGAGGCTATAATACTATGGCAATTATTTCAGGACCTATTGAAAATGAAGTTGAACTACGTATCATGTCGGCTCATCATACTTTGAATGAAATTCCCGAAGGTTTTATTACGCCTGATGGATGGACTTCCCGAGTTATCGACAGTAACATGCTTCTTGATACGGCGCAGCCTCAAACTGTCAGAGGTAAAAATGCAATACGTTATTACAATGTAGAGACGGATCAGTTATTCTTCAAACTGGAAGACAGGGAGTTTTCCCAAGAAGAAAACATGCAGATTTTATTGGAACAAATGCTTGCGTCGCAGGAAGAAACAACGGCTGTTCAGGTAGCTTTAACTGATTTATATGAGAAAATTTTGACTCTAGGCGCGGAGGTGAACTAAACCATGGCTAAAATCTACGCGGACCTGATCCGCAAAGGCGTAAAGACCATTGACGATGTACCGGCTGTTATCCGGGAAGAAGTGCAAAAATTGATGGATCATGCGTGACGACGGCGCCCGCGAAGGCGTCTTTATTTTGCCCCTGGATCTCATCCGGGGGCTATTCATATTGAGGGAGGAGTGACATGCTGAATCCGATCAAACAAATTGTTACGACAATATATACAGCCGCGATCGGCTCCGGGAGCCGGGAGGTGGCGATGGGGGGAGTTACGGCTATGGCAGGTGTGCTGGGAAGTGTGGCGGGGCTGCTGGGCGGATGGGATCGGGGACTCTTGGTGCTGATTGTGCTAATCGTCGGCGATTACGGTACCGGGGTGCTGGGTGCGATGCGGACCAAGACGGTTAGCTCCGAGGTGATGTTTTGGGGCGGCGTCCGCAAAGCGGTGCTGCTGTTTATCGTCGGCCTGTGTTCGCTCATGGACGACTGGATTCAGCCGGGAATCCCGATCTTCCGCACGGCGGCCATCTATTTCTATGCAGGGCGGGAAGGCTTAAGCATCGTTGAAAATCTGGGCGTGCTGGGCGTGCCGCTGCCGCAGGAGGTCAAAAATTTTCTGCTACAGCTCAGTGACGATAAATCCAAAAACAACCCGGCCAAGCCTGAACATCCCGATAATGATCAATCTGCCTAGGAGGTCAGTAATGCCATTAACTATTGAAAAAATCCAAGCCAAATCCGCCGTCCGCCTCATCGGCCTGCATCCCGTCCTTAGCGCTGCCGTCCGACGGCTAATCGATCGCTGCTTTGCCAAAGGCGTACCCATCCTAATTACGCAGGGTATGCGTACGGCCGCGGAGCAGGACAAGCTCTATGCACAAGGCCGCACGCAGACGGAACTGGACGCCGCCGGAGTGTCCAAGGTGAAGGCGCGGCCGGATCTGCCGAAAGTGACGAATGCGCGCAGCGGTTACAGCTATCATAATTACGGGCTCGCGGTGGACTTTGCGCTGCTGCTGCCGGACGGGACGGGCGTGTCTTGGGATATGAAGCGCGACGGCGATGGCGACCGGACGGTTGACTGGACTGAAGTGGTACAGGAAGCCAAAGCGCTTGGCATGGAGTGGGGCGGCGATTGGAGCAGCTTCAAGGACTATCCGCATTTGCAGATGTGTCTTGGGCTGTCCCTGGCTGAATTACGGAGCGGAGCGAAGCCTTCCGATGCTGCGGTTGAGGCGGCATACCGGATCATGAACGCAAAGGAGGAACAGCTGGTGAAATGCGAAATGACAAATCCCATTAAGGTTAACGGCGTCAAAATTGCCGACGGTTTTATTGAAGACGGCGTGACCTATGCGCCGGTGCGTGCCGTAGCCGAAGCACTTGGTGCGAATGTGGGTTATGTAGCAGCGGAACAGACGGTAGAAATCGTCACCGGAAAGTAAGCGCGGGCAGTATTGAGGTTGCTTCGAACAACTGTGTAAGTAATTGTCCCTGCCAAATGGAAATCTCAGTATAAAATGATTCTGCGGATTGAATATCGAATTCCAAGTTGAATAGACCCTGCAAAGTAGAATGTCAGGCTCCGGTTCGAGAATATGAAGGAGTTGCAGATGTAAAAGAATTGGATGGTTTGTTGTTTGAGTATCTATCAAAGGGTAAGCTCCCATTGCGAGTTTGAGCTGTAAAGTAACTGTGGAACCCCAAGCCGAAGTTGCAGCTTCAACAAAGGTAAAAAGGAACTAAGCAAATATACAAGGGGAAAATGTCCCACTAATTTTCGCCGAGAGCCTTGAATCAGAATTCAATGGGAAAAAGCCCCACTAATTTGGCCTTGATGTCTTCAGAATGCTGTTTTTGGGCGAATTAGGGGGACGTTTTCCCTCTATTTGCGTTATTTCGGCATTTTGGGCAGATTTAGTGGGGCATTATCCCACTAATCAGCTCAAGCCATCTAATCGAGCGCGGCTTGCCTGCCGAATCAACACCAAACGTTACTCCGAACGTGCCCAATACCTTTTATGTACATAACCTCCCGCCCCGGCCCTTAAGGGCCGGGTTTTTTCGCGTTCCCCGCAAATTACGGATGTACATATTCCCCGCTCCCCGCAGCCATTATAATAAGAAGAGATACATAATTATTTTTAACCTGCATAAATAGCCGATATGGTGTATAATCGTATTTACTGTATCGCTTTACCGCGCAATAAAGTTGAAGATTTCCCCGAAGTTTTATTGTATGATATGAGGAAAGCTTCAAAATAGACAAAGGTTAACGCAATATTTCGGAAGAGATGGGGGGAGCAGCATGACCGAACTTACGACTGCCGCCAGCAAGAACAACTCCAACAACTTGCTGCGGCGTGACGTACGGTTCCTGGGGAATATACTGGGCGAAGTCTTGGTACACCAAGGCGGCAACGAATTGCTTGAGATCGTGGAGAAAATCCGCGAGACGAGCAAATCGCTGCGCTCATTATTTTTGCCTGAACTGCACAATGAATTTAAAGAGCTGATTAATGCGCTGGATCCGGAGATTCGCCACCAAGTGATACGGGCGTTCGCGATCTATTTCCAATTAGTCAACATCGCTGAGCAGAATCACCGCATTCGCCGTAAACGCGACTATGAGCGTTCCGCTGGGGAGACCGTACAGCCGGGCTCGATCGAGAGCGCGATTCAGGAGCTTCGCGAACGGGATTTCTCGCATGAGGATGTGCGTGAGATCATGAACGGCATGTCGCTGGAGCTGGTCATGACCGCTCACCCTACAGAAGCGATGCGCCGCGCCATTCTGGATATCCACAAACGCATCTCTACCGATGTGATGGAACTGGATAATCCGACATTGACCTTCAGGGAACGCGAACAGCTTCGCGAGAAGCTGCTTAATGAAGTCATCACTCTGTGGCAGACGGATGAACTGCGCGACCGCAAGCCGACAGTACTGGACGAAGTGCGCAACGGCATGTACTACTTCCATGAGACGCTGTTCACCGTGCTGCCGGACGTTTACCAAGAACTTGAACGATGTCTAAGCAAATACTATCCGGGCCAGAACTGGCATGTGCCGACGTTCCTGCGGTTTGGTTCCTGGATCGGCGGCGACCGCGACGGCAACCCGTCCGTGACGGCGGCAGTGACGCTCCAGACGTTGCGTTTACAGCGCAAGCTGGCCATCCGCGAATATCAACGGATCATGCGCAGCCTGATGCAGTATTTGAGCTTCAGCACCAGCATCGTCAAGGTTACGCCGGAGCTGACGGCTTCCATCGAGAAGGACCGCAGCCTCATCAGCCTGACCCGCGAGGATTCCTGGCGCAATGACAAAGAGCCTTACCGCATCAAGCTCAGCTACATGATTTCGAAGATCCAGAACGTTTTGGACGACGAGAAAAAAGGAAGCCCGGAACGCTATGCCTCGCCGGAGGAGTTTATCGAAGACCTCAACGTGATCGACCGCAGCCTGCGGCATCATTTTGCGGACTATGTAGCCGACACTTATATTAAGAAACTGATCCGTCAGGTGGAGCTGTTCGGCTTCCACACGGCAACCTTGGATGTGCGCCAGCACAGCAAGGAGCATGAGAATGCCATGACGGAAATTTTGAATAAAATGAACATGGCCGACAATTACGCGACGATGGCCGAAGACGACAAGATCACGCTTCTGGAAAAGCTGCTGAACGATCCGCGCCCGCTGACCTCGCCGTATCAGAATTACAGCGAAAGCACGGAAGAATGCCTCGACGTGTACCGGGCCATCTACGAAGCGCAGCAGGAATACGGCAAGCAGTGCATTTCCAGCTACCTGATCAGTATGTCGGAGGCGGGCAGCGATATTCTTGAGGTGATGGTATTCGCCAAAGAGGTTGGTTTGTTCCGTAAAGACAACGACGGCACGGTCATCTGCACGCTGCAGGCGGTACCGCTGTTCGAAACGATCGACGACCTGCACAATGCGCCGCAAATTATGCGCCGACTCCTGAACCTGCCGATCTACCGTGAAGCGGTAGGGGCCATGAACAACCTGCAGGAAATTATGCTCGGATATTCCGACAGCAATAAAGACGGCGGCGTGGTAACCGCCAACTGGGAGCTGCGTGTAGCGCTTAAAGAAATTACGGCTACAGCCGACGATTTCGGCGTGAAGCTGAAGTTCTTCCACGGACGCGGCGGTGCACTCGGTCGCGGCGGTCTGCCGCTGAACCGCAGCATTCTGGCCCAGCCGGCCTCGACGATCGGCGGCGGCATCAAGATTACGGAGCAGGGCGAAGTCATCTCCTCCCGCTATTCGATGAAGGATATTGCTTACCGCAGTTTGGAACAAGCGACTTCGGCGCTCGTAACGGCTGCGATTCATGCCCGGACACCGCAGACGGATCTGTATGAAGCCAAATGGGACGAAATCGTGGCCCGCATTTCCGAGGTTTCGCTTAAAAAATATCAGGACCTGATCTTCCGCGATCCGGATTTCCTGTCCTACTTCAAGGAATCGACGCCGCTGCCGGAAGTGGGCGAGCTGAACATCGGCTCCCGCCCGTCGAAACGGAAAAACAGCGACCGCTTCGAGGACCTGCGTGCCATTCCATGGGTCTTCGCCTGGACGCAAAGCCGCTATTTGCTCCCGGCATGGTATGCGGCCGGAACCGGCTTGCAAAGCTTCTACGACGGCAAAGAAGAGAACCTGAAGATTATGCAGCATATGTATAACAACTTCTCGTTCTTCACGACACTCGTGGATACGCTGCAAATGGCGATTGCCAAAGCGGATCTGATCATTGCCAAGGAATATGCCGGCATGGGCAAAAACGAAGAAGCGCGCAAGCGCATCTTCGGACAAATCGAAGCCGAATTCAAGCTGACCTCGGAGCTGATCCTCAAGATTACCGGGCAGCAGGAAATTCTGGATAACGTTCCGGTTATTCAGGAGTCGATTCGTCTGCGCAACCCTTACGTCGATCCGCTCAGCTACCTGCAAGTCCAGCTCCTCTCCGAGCTGCGTGCGCTGCGCGAGGCCGAGGGTGACGACGCCGAGCTTCTGCGCGAGGTTCTGCTTACGATCAACGGCATTGCTTCCGGTCTTCGGAACACCGGCTGATCTTGCTGCAGCCCGCGATCCATTATTGCTCGCCATACCGTCCAGCCTGAGCAGGCTGGACGGTTTTTTAACGTTAAGGATGTATCCAGGAATTTATTGATTTTTACCCTGACATGAATTACGATTTAATTGCTTGTACAAGTCTGGGGGAGTTAACAGGTGGAGAATCTGGAAGGCAGATTGACCAAACTCGCCTTAAAGGGCGACCAAAGAGCATTTGCCGAGCTTGTGGAACTGTATAAAGACAAAATATATCATTTGGCGTACCGGATGCTGAACAACCGCCATGAAGCGGAGGATATCGTTCAGGAGACGTTTTTGCGCGTATTCCGAAATTTGGACCGCTATGACGACAAACAGAAGTTTTCGACCTGGATCTACCGGATCGGCACCAATCTGTGCATCGACCGGCTGCGTAAGCGGAAGCCGACATACTCGCTGGATGCCGAGATGAACGACCAGGAAGGCATCGACGGCTACTCCATGATTCCAAGCGACAATGTGACGCCGGAGACGGAGCTGCTGCTATCGGAAACGCAAAGTTTGATCTATGAAGCCATCGACAGCCTGCCGGTGAAATACCGGTCGGTGATGATATTGCGATATTTGCAGGATTTGTCCCTTCAGGAGATCAGCGAAGTGCTCGACATGCCTGTAACGACGATCAAAACGCGGGTCCATCGCGGCCGGGAATTTTTGCGGAAAAAATTGGGCCCGAAATTATAACTTTTTGTTACCTTTTTATGAAACGCCTCTGTTTTCGCTGCGTATGTTAGTTGAACAAGTTTTGAAGAGCCCTGCCTACATCACGTATCCGGGGATAACGAAATAGCACATGATGAAAGGATTGGCTCCTATGGAATGCAAACTGGCCGTCTCTATGATGCATGATTACCTGGATGACGACTTGCCCGATCTGCAGCAGAGGGAATTGAAGGAGCATCTTCTATCCTGTCCGGATTGCCGTGCAACGTTCAAAGAATTGGAACAAACCGATATGCTGATGTTTTCCCTGATGCACCAGACCCCGGTCGCTTCGGACGATATCGTGGACCGGATTATGGGCGCACTGCCGAAATCCAAGAAGGAACGCTTTATGGTCACCTGGATCAAACGCCATCCCGCGCTTACTGCGGCTTCGGTATTTATCGTGGTCATGCTGATGAGCTTCGCATCGTTCTGGAACCAGAATACGCAGCTTGTCGTCAGAGGCAGCGATCTTGATCAAGTGGTCATTAAAGGAGATACGGTCATCGTACCTTCCGGAAATATCGTATCCGGCGATCTGACGGTGGAGAACGGGAAAACGCAGGTATACGGCGAAGTGGACGGCAATGTGACTGTGATCGACGGTTCCCTGTATCAGGCTTCGACAGCCCACATCTCGGGTCAAGTCAAAAGTATAGACCAGGCGGTAAGCTGGATCTGGTATAAAGTGACAAACATGTTCTCAGAAGTAGCCTACCGTTAGCACGCAAGGTAGTTTTTGGCAGAAGACGCCGGCGCCTCTTTTTCCGAAAAGATGGCGCCTTTTTGTTGTCTGCGGAACTTTCGCGCATTGCCGGCGTCAAACTTGCAACCGGGGCCTGAACGTTATAACCTAAGAAAGAAACGATCTTACAGACATTTTACATAAACCCAGCTAATATAAATGACGGGGGTTTGGGCATGAGCTATTTTACCGAGTTAACATGGAAAGAATCCATTAAAGATATAATCGACATCCTGATCGTCAGCTATATCATCTACAAAGCGCTCAATATGGTGCGGGGCACGCGCGCGATCCAGCTCCTGAAGGGGGTTATGGTGCTTGTCGTCATTTGGGCGCTCAGCACGCTGCTTGACCTCTATACGCTGAAATGGCTGATGAACCAGATGTTCACGTTCGGCATCTTCGCGATATTTATCATCTTTCAGCCGGAGCTGCGGCGGGGGCTGGAGCAGTTGGGCCGCGGGAAATTTTTTGGGCGGACGTCGGAGAACGATGAGGAAGTCAGTAAGCTGATCGGCGAAGTCATTAAGGCCGTCAATTATTTGTCCAAGCGTAAAATCGGCGCGCTGATCGTATTCGAACGGGCGACGGGGCTGAACGAATTTACGGAATCCGGCATTCCTATGCGGTCCGTGGTCAGTTCGGAGCTGCTGATCAACATTTTTATCCCGAACACGCCGCTGCATGACGGTGCGCTGATCATGCAAAACGGGCAAATCGCCGCGGCCGCCTGTTATTTGCCGCTTTCGGAGAATCCGTTTATCAGCAAGGAGCTGGGTACGCGGCACCGGGCCGCTATCGGCATCAGCGAAGTCGCGGATTCGGTATCCGTGGTCGTGTCCGAGGAGACGGGACAAATCTCTCTGGCGATCAACGGGCAGATCGTGCGCGACATCAAAGAAGAGTCGCTCATCTCGAAGCTGTATGAGGAACTGCGGACAAGCTCGCTTTTGAAGGAGAAGAGCAGCGCGTTCTGGAAATGGAGAGGCAGGGGGAACAATGGATAAATGGATGAAGAACAACAACTTCAACAAAATTCTGGCCCTCGCTCTCGGGATTATTTTATGGACGATTGTGCATGTGGATACCGAGCCGATCAGCCAGACGACCGTCAGCACGACCTCGAAGATCATCGAGAACGTTAAGATCGAGCTGACCGGTCTGGATGAAGAAAAATATGTGATGGACCCGCTATCGGTCGATAGCGTACAGATGGAGGTCAGGGGGAAAAAATCCGATCTGAACTTCAAATTTTCCGACGCATACCGCGTCATGCTGGACCTGAGCAACGTGCAGCCCGGCGAAAACACGCTGCCGTTGTCCTATTCGCTGCCCAGCGGCGTAACGCTGGAGTCGATGAATCCGCAGGATATTACGGTACATATCGAACTGCGCAATTCGAAGTCGTTCCCGATTGAGCTGATCACCAAAGGCGCTCCGGCGGAGGGTTATCTGCTGGGCACGCCGGTCATTGAACCGGCTACGGCAGAGGTGACGCTGGCGGCCAGTGAGCTTGGAAAGGTCGCCAAGGTTCAGGGTGTCATGGAGCTGGACGGCGAAAACGAGACGGTCAAGGAGAAAAAGCTGAAGCTCTACGCATATGACAGCGATGGCAACGAAATCAAGGACGCGGTTATCAGTCCGGCAACCGCGTCTGTAGAGCTGCCCATTACGCTGCCTTACAAAACGCTGCCGCTGGATATTGGCTTTACCGGCCAGCTGCCCGGTTCGCTGGTGCTGGCTCGCGTTACGCCCGAGCAGGATACGGTGACCGTATACGGCACGGATGCTGCGCTGGCCGGCGTATCTTCCTATCAGGCTACGCTCGATTTGAGCCAGTTCGACGCGGCCGGAACGCAGCAGACGAAGCTGGAGCTGAAACCGCCGGACGGTCTGTCCAAGATTGATCCCGGCACCATCAATGTCACGGTCTCGATAGCCGAAATCGGCCAGCGGACGATAGACAATATTCCGATCAAGCTGGAAGGCGTAGCGAGCGGACTCCATGCCGCGATCACCGATGCTGCCGGATCCACCGTTAGCCTGACGGTATCCGGCGCCCCTACGCTGCTGGACCAGCTGGATCAGGACAGCATCAGCGTGATAGCCGATGCCGGCGGCCTGACGGCCGGCATCCATCAGCTGCCGCTGCAGATCTCGCTGCCGCGATTCATTTCGCTGCAGAATCCCGGGCAGCGGCAGACGGTCACGGTGGAGCTGCGCTCACCGGACGCGACGACGACGCCGGAGGCCACGGACGCGGCGAGCGGAGCGGTCACGCCCGAGCCGAGCGTGGACGGCGTCTTTAACCCCGGAGGCGGTGCGGAGCTGCCGGGGAACTCCGGGGCAACTGCCCCGCCGGCGACGGACGGCGCAGGGCCAAGCAGTGACGCGGCCGGAACCGACGGGAATGGCGGCGGAGCTTGAGGATTAGCGGGCTTAGGCACACGGAAGTTGAAATCGTTCATACAATAATTTATTAAGCTAACGAAGCGTAAGAAGAGGGAGAATAAGAATGGGAAAGTATTTTGGCACCGATGGCGTGCGCGGAGTGGCAAATAAGGAATTAACGGCGGAGATGGCTTACAGCATCGGCCGCTGCGGGGGATACGTTCTTACAAGCAATGTAGAGAAACCGAAAGTCGTAATCGGCATGGATACGCGGATTTCCGGCCCGCTGCTGGAGTCGGCACTGGTTGCCGGCCTGCTGTCGATCGGCGCGGAAGTCATCCGCCTCGGTGTACTGAGCACACCGGCCGTTGCGTACATCACCCGGCTGCTCAAAGCCGATGCCGGTGTCATGATCTCGGCGTCGCATAATCCGGTGGAAGACAACGGCATCAAGTTTTTTGGCGCCGACGGCTTTAAGCTGACCGATGAAACCGAGCTGCGTATCGAAGAACTAATGGATGCGGAACAGGATGAGCTGCCGCGTCCGGTAGGTGCCGGACTGGGTACTGTAACAGTTAACAACGATGCGAAATATCTGTATCTCGACTATTTGAAGACGACGATTGCCCATCGTTTCGACGGGCTGAAGGTTGTACTGGACTGCGCGCACGGCGCAGCCTATGAACTGGCTCCGCGCCTGTTCAGCGAGCTTGGCGCCGAAGTGATCGCTATCGGCGCAGAGCCGGACGGCCTGAACATCAACGACGGGGTAGGCTCAACGCATCCAGAGAAGCTGCGCGAAGAGGTGCTGCGTTCCGGCGCCGATCTTGGCCTGGCCTTTGACGGAGATGCGGACCGCCTGATTGCCATCGACCAGAACGGCGACGAAGTTGACGGCGACTTCATCCTGCTCATCTGCGGGGATGCGATGAACCGTGCCGGCAAGCTGAAGGACAGCACGATCGTTTCGACCGTCATGAGCAATATCGGCTTCTATAAAGCGGCGGAGAAGGTGTCGCTGAATACCGCCAAGACCGCGGTCGGCGACCGTTACGTCATGGAAGAAATGCGCCGCGGCGGCTACAATCTGGGCGGCGAACAGTCCGGCCATGTCATTTTCCTCGACTACAATACGACCGGTGACGGCATTCTTACTGCGATTCAACTCGTGGAGACGATGAAAGCCTCGGGCAAATCGCTCGGCGAGCTGAAATCGATGATGAAGAAATATCCGCAGGTACTGGTGAACGTACGCGTTCAAGACAAGACCAATTATCCGAACAATCCGGCGATCGAAGCCGCCATTGGCGAAGTGGAGAGCAAGCTCGGCGACAACGGCCGCGTGCTCGTGCGCCCATCGGGCACCGAACCGCTCATCCGCGTGATGGCGGAAGGACCGGACAAAACAGAACTCGATCTGTACGTCGGACAGATTGTTGAAGTCGTGCAGCGCGAATTAGTTTAATTTACATTTATAGTGTAGGGCCGGCGCATCCGGGAGTTATGAAAAGATGCGCCGGCTTTTTCACAAATATGCTCAGAACGGCATTGCCAAAGCGATGTCAGGTGCATATAATAGACTAAGTGTCATTCCAGAAGGAAAGCGAGGATCGTAAGGTTCACACATTTAAGCGCCAGAGCTTGATTTCGCGCGGGGGAGAAGGAGAAGCTGCAGCCACGTTGTTGGCCGCAAGCGGATCCGGATCACGGCAAGTTAAGCTGACGAGGTGGAGGTGTTCGGAATGTTCGGCGGGGACCTCCCGGTGATGCACCAGAGCCGTAAACGAAAGCGGAAAACGAAAGGGCAACTTTTCGGACAATACTTTCGTGGGTGCAATGAGAATCAACTATTCATGGGTGTGCGTACGACGGAAAACCGGAAACGGTTGGCCGCGGCAGGGGAGAAGACTGTACATTTCATGAGCGATGTTTACCTTAAGCGATAAGCTTGCCATAAGCATTGGAAAATTGAATATCTGCAAATTCTCCTGAACTTGCCGCACGGCACGTTTCTTTCCTCACGCCGCCATACTACGATAAATTGGACGGAGGAAATTATTATGTGTGGTATTGTGGGATATATCGGTAGTCAGAATTCGCAGGGGATTTTGGTGGAAGGCTTGAAGAAGCTGGAGTACCGCGGTTACGATTCGGCGGGCATCGCCGTGTTCACCAAAGAAGGTCTGCAAGTCGTGAAGGCGCAAGGACGTCTGGCCAACCTGGAATCGCGGCTGGAAACGACTCCGCTGACAGGCAGCGCCGGCATCGGGCATACCCGCTGGGCGACCCACGGCAAACCTTCGGACGCGAACTCGCATCCGCATACGGATGAAAGCCAAAAATTCTCTGTCGTGCATAACGGCATTGTTGAAAACTACCTGGAGCTCAAAGAAGAGCTGATGGCTGCCGGATGCCACTTCTCGTCGGAAACTGACACCGAAGTCATCTCTCACCTGATTGCCCGCGAGTACAATGGAGACATTGTTAAAGCGGTACAAAAGGCTATTACGTTCATGCGCGGTGCGTTTGCGCTGGGCGTATTAACCGAATACGAGCCGGATAAACTGGTGGCTGTGCGTCAAGCGAGCCCGCTGATTATCGGTCTTGGCGAAGGCGAAAACTTTATCGGGTCCGATATTCCGGCTCTGCTGGAATACACCCGTAACGTATATATTTTGAACGACGGCGAAATGGCTGTGTTGACACGGGATGCTGTCGAACTGATGACGATTGAAGGCAATTTTATTTCTCGGGAAATGATTACTGTCGACTGGGATGCCGTAACAGCGGAAAAAGGCGGCTACGAGCACTTCATGTTGAAAGAAATCCACGAGCAGCCTAAGGCATACCGCGACACGATGCGCGGCCGTATGAACGCTGAAGGCAACAAGGTGATTCTGCCTGAGCTGAATCTGACCGAAGAACAAATCAAGAACATCCGCAACATCCAGATCGTGGCTTGCGGTACAGCATACAATGCTGGCCTCGTTGGACGTAACCTGATCGAATCCATCGTCCGGATTCCGGTCGAAAATGACATTGCTTCCGAATACCGTTACCGTGCACCGATTGTAACGCCGGAAACTTTGGTAATCGTAGTCAGCCAATCCGGCGAAACTGCCGATACGCTGGCAGCGCTGCGCGAAGGCCATGCCAACGGTGCGCATGTGCTGGCTGTAACTAACGTAGTAGGCAGCTCCATCGCCCGTGAAGCCGACAGTGTGCTCGTCACCCTGGCTGGGCCGGAAATCGCGGTTGCTTCCACCAAAGCTTATACTTCCCAGCTGATCGCATTCTCGCTGCTGGCACTGTATCTGGCCGAAGTGCGCGGCACGCAAACCGAAGATCAAGTGGCTGAGATTCTGACAGCCATGCAATCTCTGCCGGAGCAAGTCGAAGAAATCCTGGCGCAAAAAGCGGCAATCAAAGACTATGCCGAGCAAATCGCCGAGCATAAACACCTGTTCTTCATCGGCCGCGGCGTAGATTACGCAGTTGCCCAAGAAGGTTCGCTGAAGCTGAAAGAAATCTCCTACATTCACTCCGAAGCTTACGCTGCGGGCGAATTGAAGCACGGTACCCTGGCGCTCATTGAAGAAGGCGTTCCGGTAATTGCCCTGGCGACCCAAGAGTCCGTGTTGGAGAAAACCGTCAGCAACATCAAAGAAGTGAAGGCCCGCGGCGCAGACGTTCTGGCCATCACCCACGAAGAGCATGTGACCGACCTGCTGAAATCGGTTGACCAAGCGTTTGTGATTCCTAAGACGCTGCCGGTTCTTACCGCCGCATTGTCCGTAGTTACGCTGCAATTGCTGGCATACTATGCTTCCCTGGCACTTGGCCATGACGTGGATAAACCACGGAACCTGGCAAAGAGCGTTACGGTCGAGTAAGAGGAAATATAGCTTTTTCAGCTTTTTAGACAATAATAAAGCTTGGAAACACAACTAGAGTAAGCCGGACATTAAGGATGATATCCTATAATGTTCGGCTTATTTTTTGCGGGTCCACCCGATTCCGGCATGACAAGCCGTACAGAACAAATGAATCGCCGGTACGGCTGCATAACAGGCAGATCGGACAGCTTTGAAGATGGGCGGGGGGGAGTAGACTCGATATGAGGTTTATATTTAAAGAGAATAAAGTAATAGACTGGCGGGCACTTCATTCAGCTACCTGGCAGTAAAGTGGAATAAGATAAGTGGAGGTTTGGTGTAGCATTTGACGCAAAATGCGTAGTATCTAAAAAAAAGAAAAGGTGTATCACCTAAGTGATAACACCTGTGAGATAGATTAATCCCAAACACGCACTCTTGGAATCCCTGCTGTTCTTAAGTAATCGAGCAATTGGCCGGTATGGACTGATTCATGATAGGCGATTCTTAGTAACATGTCACCCAAACTTCTTATATAACCTGAATCTGAACGATCAATTTTAATACTTGTTAAATCCTCTTCAGAAAATAACTTAATAGTTTCTAAGAAGTGATTTCTAAATGGTTCTGCAAATTTCAATTCTGCATCTACGGTAGAAAAAGGTTGTTTTTCGAAAGGAGAATCAAATATTGCCAAGCTACCTCGATTTTGGATAGCTAGATGATAATAATATTCACTTTCTAAAACATGCCTAATCATCTCTATACAAGTCATTGCTTCGTTATCGGGTTTCCATATTAGTTTTTCTTGAGGAATAGATGTCCAAACTTTGATACTTCTTCTTCGTACTTCATTGAAATTTAGAAGAATTAAATCAATTGAGTTCACTAATTTAGTCTCCTTTAGCCGATGTTAATTAATTATATACGATTGAATGTTCGAATAAAAGAAAGCGTGCTAATTGACTAACGGGAATTCTTCAATTCAAATACGTTGTTAAATCAACGATTTTAGTCTAATACTTTATTTTCACAGAACAGTTCATTGTGAATCGACAAACAGAATCGGGCTTACATGTAACGCTGGTACGTTGAGAAGTTCGTTGATATACTGGGTTTGATTAACGAAGACATCAATGACTACAAACCAATTTGACGACGAGGTGTTCAAAAATGGCGTTAATGTCCACATTCACGAGCATCAATCTGCCTGTAACCAACGTAGAACAATCGAAGGTGTTCTTCACTGGCCTCGGATTCGAGCTTAACCCGCAATTCCCCGAGAATGAGCAGTCGGCAGCCATCGTGATCGGCGACAATCTGCAGGTCATGCTGTTCACCAAAGAACTTTTAAAGTCGCTCACGCAGAAGGAAGCCGTGGATACGGAAAAGTATGCACAAATGACGATCGCATTGGCCTTCGAGAGTCAAGAAAAGGTGGATGAAATCGTAAATACGGCGGTCTCCTTGGGCGGGAAGTCGTACGAAGAACCTGAGGATTATGGGTTCATGTATCATTGGGCTTTCGAGGACCTGGACGGCCATATGTGGGCAATCAATTACATGAAAGCGGATGCAGCTCAAGGTTAAGGATAACGGAGTGCCACTCATACTTGGATTAGCTATGGAAGACGCCAGGCAACTTTCTCGGCGTCTTCTTCGCTTTTGGACATTGTTTACATGAGCATTATGAGGAGATGATATTGTGATAGTCGAAGCTGAGAAAGCGCTCATGCACTATTCGTTCATTGATCCAATTATTGAATTCATTAGGCACAATGAAAACATTACTTTTAGAGTGAAAAATAGCTCTGACGACAGAAGTTACTTGTTACGAATTCATAGGCCGGTATCAGATGGGTTATCCGGATTGCAGCATACACGGGCCGGATTAGAGTCGGAAATGGTTTTTCTTAGAGAAGTTGATAAAAAAGGCACTTTGAAAGTACAGCGGCCGATTGTAAATCAAGATGGGGCGTTGGTTACGGAATATATCTCTGAACGATTCGGCCCCACATATGCAACTCTTCTTGAATGGATGGATGGCTCGACACTGGCGCCAGACGAAGAAAACATAGATCAGATCATTTATAAATTAGGTGAATATTTAGCTGAATTACATATATTCTCCGGACCTTAATTCCTCTAAAGTTAAGCAGGCCGATATACGACTCCAATAGGATTGATGAGGCATTAATTGAACTTGAACAGGGAATAAGTCTAGGGATCCTCACTCCAGATGATTATGAAGTTATCCAAAGCGTATTGTCTATCGTCAAAGAGCAGTCGGCAGAGCTAGATTCAAGGGCAAACGCCTGGGGAAATATCCATGCCGATTTTCAGTATGGCAATGTCATTGTAGCCGAAGGAAATCCGGCCGGTATATCGAAGGACAAATATTCATGGATATTTTCATTAGTTATCTATTTTTTATAAACGATCCCGGACGAAACGGCTGGATTAAAGAGCATTCCGCAAAAATTTGCAGCACGCTCTGCCGCGATTTTCTTGATGGGAAGGAAGTCTATTACGCATTCTAAAGCGCCGTTTCGGTATGTTAGTGTTCATAGAAGCACGTACGAAAAAGCAGCCCCCCGAAATATACCGGGGGGCTGCTTTGCTATATCGTTACCGCTGGATCGGTTCGATCCGGTAAACGCCATTGTCCTGCGGGCCAGCCGGCTCGCCGGTGATCTGCCAGCCGAACGACAACACTTCGGCTACGCGTTCTTTTTGCTGAGCCGTCAAGGATACCTCCACAGCTTCTTTGCCTTCTTCCAATTCCAGCTTCGGCTCGATGCCGAGCGCGACTAGGATCCAGCTGCGAATGCCGCGGATCGTATTGTACTTGATCTGGTAGCCTTCCGTTACGGCCTGCCGGAATGCTTCCGGCTGCTGGGCGGCAAAGGAAGCCAGCTCCTGATAGTCAAATTCAAAGGGACTGTTATCTACCGGCAGCTCTGCTGCGGAGGTGATTCCCAGCAGCTGCTCGTCAGACCAGCCGAGTCCGCGCAGCGACTCCAGCAGAAGCGCGTCCCATTGCGACAATTTAACCTTGCTCACTGTTTCCGTCATTATCCTAACCTCCCGTTTATTCCTTGAAATCATAGGCCACATAGTGGCCTGGACTTACTTCCTGCAATTTCGCCGCTTCGCCTTCGCCGCGCAAGACGGAGAAGCCGTCCAGCTGGATACGCTCAGTCGCTTTCATCGGGTCTGTCTCCAGGATGGAGGAGAGCAGCGCTTTGGTATACGGATGAAGCGGATTGTCGTACAGCTCATCGCTGTCCGCTACTTCCACCAGCCGTCCGCCGTACATCACGCCGATCCGGTCGGATATATGCCGCACCATCGACAGGTCATGGGCGATGAACAGATAGGTCAGCCCGAATTCGGCCTGCAGATCCTCCAGCATGTTGACGACCTGAGCCTGAACCGAGACATCCAGCGCCGAGATCGGCTCGTCGCAGACAACGAATTCCGGCTTGACCGACAGCGCTCGGGCAATCGAGATCCGCTGGCGCTGCCCGCCGCTGAATTCATGAGGGTAGCGGTATAGATGCTCCCGCTTCAGCCCTACCTTCTCAAGCAGCGCAGCGACTGCTTCTTTCCGCTCGTCGCCTTGATATACGCCGTGAATCTTCATCGGCTCACTGATCAGCTCCAGCACGTTCAGGCTGGGATTCAGCGAGGAGTAGGGGTCCTGGAAGATCGACTGGATGCGTCTGCGGAAAGGCTTCAGCTGCTTCTCGCCCAGGCGGCCCAGCGGCTGTCCGTCAAACGACACTTCGCCGCCGGTGTAATCATACAGCCGCAGCAGGCAGCGGCCCACGGTAGATTTACCGCTGCCGGATTCGCCGACCAGCCCGAAGGTCTCGCCGCGGCGGATCTGGAAGCTGACGCCGTCCACCGCCTTCAGCACGGAGGTATCGCGTCCGCGCAGGTCCTTGCCTTTGGAGAAATGCTTTTTCAGGTTATTTACGTCTACCAATATCTTATTCTCACTCACCGGCGGATCCTCCTTCTGCAGCGGCAGCCAGCGGCTGCTGTGCACCTTCGGCCAGCCAGCACATGGAGCGGTGTCCCGGAGACAGCTCGGTCACCGGGGGACGCTGGCTGCAGCGCTCAAAGGCATGCGGGCAGCGCTCCATGAACGGACAGCCCGGGGGCGGATCCAGCAGATCGGGCGGGGTGCCTTCGATCGGGATCAGCCGCTCGCGCGAGCCGCCGCCGCGCTTCGGAATCGAGCGCAACAGGCCTTGGGTGTAAGGATGCTGCGGGCGGTAGAAAATATCTTCTACCTTGCCTTCCTCCATCACCAGTCCGCCGTACATAACGATGACGCGGGTGCAGACCTGCGCCACGACTCCAAGATCGTGGGTAATCAGGGCGACAGCCGTATCCGACCGGCCCTTCAGTTCCTTGAACAGGTCCAGAATCTGCGCCTGAATCGTCGCATCCAGCGCCGTAGTCGGCTCGTCGGCGATCAGCAGCTCCGGCTGGCAGGAGAGGGCCATCGCAATCATCACACGCTGGCGCATGCCTCCGCTGAACTCATGCGGATACTGGTTCAGCCGCTGCTCCGGATCACGGATGCCGACCTGGCGCAGCATTTCTGCAGCTTCCTTATAGGCTGCAGCTTTATTTAATCCGCGGTGCCTGCGGATGACTTCGGTTAACTGCTGGCCGATCTTTTTAACCGGATTAAGCGAGGTCATCGGGTCCTGAAAGACCATCGCGATCCGGTTGCCGCGCAGTTTGCGCCATTCTTTCTCGGGCAGTCCGGCCAGGTTTCTGCCATGGAACTCAATTGTCCCGGAGGTAATCTTGCCTGGAGGGGTGATCAGGGACATGATGGCTTTCGCCGTCACGCTTTTGCCGCTGCCGGATTCCCCGACAATGCCCACGGTCTCCCCGGCGTCGATATGGAAGCTGACGCCGCGGACGGCCTGGTTCTCCCCGTCCCGGGTAGAGAACGAGACCTGCAAATCTTCTACAGAGAGCAGTCGTTCACTCATGATGTGTTCACTCTCCTATCGGCGGATCAGCTTCGGTTCAAAGCCGACCCGTAAAATGTCGCCCAGCACATTAAAGCTCAGCACTGTCAGCAGAATCATCAGTCCCGGGAACAGCGCCAGATACGGCGCTTGGGCGATATAGCCCTGGGCGCTGTTCAGCATGCTGCCCCAGGTAGCATTCGGCGGCTGCACGCCGAAGCCAAGGAAGCTCAGCGAGGATTCCATCATGATCGCCGATGCGATGTTGTTGGTTGCCCCTACGATGGTAACCGGAATCAGGCCGGGAAGAATATGCCGCCAGATAATGCCTGAGGCGCTTTGGCCGGAGGCCTTGGCGTACAGCACATATTCGCGCTCCTTGATAGTCAGCGTCTCGGCCCGGATGACCCGGGCAACGCTCATCCACATCAGGAGGGCAATGATGATAATGATATTGCCGACGCTTGGCTTCAGGAAGACGCTGAGCAGCAGCAGAATCAGGAAGGAAGGAATCGACATGATAATATCCAGCATCCGCATCAGCAGATTATCGAGCCAGCCGCCGAAATAGCCGCTGATGACCCCGACGGCGACGCCAATGACGGTCGCCACAATCATGGAGGCGAAGCCGACCAGCAGCGAGACGCGGCCGCCATAAAGCGCCCGGGCCAGGTAATCGCGGCCGTAGTCGTCGGTGCCGAACCAGTGGGCGGCGCCCGGCGGTTTAAGCTGGGCTGTCGCATCCATGGCATTCGGGTCATATGAGGACAGGAAAGCGAAGATCGCGCCCAGCGTAAAGATTACCAGAATCATAAGCGCGGCGACGCCCAGACCGTTCGTAAACAGCTCCGCTTTTAAGTTATTCCATTTACTGCGATTCATGAGGTCACCCCTTTAATTTAATGCGCGGATCGACGAAGCTGTAGAGGATATCCGCAGTCATGTTGCCGATGATCAGCATCAGCGACGAGAACAGCGTAATCCCCATAATGACGGGATAATCCATACCACGGACGGCGGTCATGCCCAGCGAGCCGATGCCCGGCCAGGAGAAGACGGTCTCCGTGACAATGGCCCCGGCTACCAGATCGCCCATCGACATCCCGAGCAAGGTAATTACCGGCAGCAGCACATGCTTCAGGACATGGCGGAACAGGATCGTCGACTTTTTCGACCCGAAGGCATACTGGATCTGCACATACTCTTCCTTAAGCTGGCCGATCGTACTGGAGCGGATATAACGCACATAGGTGGCAAGAAAGCCGAAGGCCAGCACCGTGCAGGGCAAGATGCCGTGCTTCAGGACGTCAGCCGCCGAATCCACGCCGATCGTGCGCATGCCCATGCTTGGGAGCAGATGCAGCTTAATCGCGAACAGATACATCAGCAGGATGGCCAGCCAGAATAACGGAACGGAAATCCCGATATAGGATATAAAATTGATCAGCTTATCCACCCAGCGGTTGCGGTGGGCGCCGGCGATCAGGCCGAGCGGAATCGCGAGCAGAACGGCGAGCGCAATCGCGCTGCCCATCAGCCCGGCGGTAGCAGGGAGGCGCTCCAGAATTTGTCCCAGCACCGGCTGGTGGTTCACCAGGGAATAACCGAAATTCCCTTGGACCAATTCTTTGATCCAGATGAAGTATTGGATGTAGGCCGGCTTATCCAGCCCGAGATTGTGGCGGATCCGCTCAATATCCTCGGCATGCATATTAGGCGTGACAAAGGACAGTACCGGATCTCCCGGGGCCAGCTTAATCATGGCAAAGCAGACGACCGATACGAAAAATAGCATCGGGAGGGTCTGCAGCAGTCTACGGACGATGAGTTGTCTCATACGTGATTCTCCCAGCTCATGATCGGCAAAAAAATAAGCTGGAAGCCCAGCTTATTTTTTGCCGTACTTATTTTGTACGTCTTATTTCTGATAGATTTTGGACAGGTCTTCGAAAATAACGACCGGTTTCAGGACCGCTTCATCGATCCCGCCGTAGTTTTTGGAGATCGCTACGACAGTCTTAGTATAAGCGATAGGATAGATTGGCGCATCCTCGGCTACGAGCTCCTGCGCTTTTTTATAGATATCGGCACGTTTGGTTGTATCGGCTTCGCCTGCGCCCTCATTCAGCAGCTTGTCGACTTCCGGATTGGAGTAGTGCGAATAGTTGGAAGAAGCGCCGGTGGTGAACAGAATGCGGTAAGCATCCGGATCATAACCCATGATATAACCGGTCAGGGCCAGTTCATAGTCGGTTGCCTTAGGATCGATGAACTTCTGCACCCAGGCGGAGGAGTCCATGTTCTGCAGTTCGACATTCACGCCGATGGCTTTCAGCTTCTGCTGCACATACAGGGAGATGGCTTCCTGTGCCTTGTTGCCGCTTTGAACGATGTATCTCAGCTTGAGGTTGCTTTCGCCGGCTGCTGCCAGCAATTCTTTGGCTTTGGCGGCATCATTGTCGAACGTCGTTACGTCATTGGTAAAATACAGGGCATCCGGAGTCAGGAAGGACTTCGCCGGATCTGCATATTCACTGGATGTGTAAGCCGTCTGGATCAGCTCGTCGCGGCTGAGGGCCAGGGACAGGGCTTGACGGACTTCTTTTTTAGCCAGGGCGCCGGTATCGCTATTCGCGTTGAACATCAGATAAGCCAGGCGTCCTTCGCTGTAAGGCAGGATTTCGAAGTTGTTGGTGGCCTGAATGGTTGCTACATCCTTCGGATCAAGGTACTGCACGTTGATTTCGCCGTTTTGCAGGGCCAGGTTCGCCGCGTTGGCATCCTTGGCAATCCGGTACGTGACGGAATCCAGATGCGGCTTGCCGCCAAAGTAGTTGTCGAAGCGTTCCAGGGTCAGGTATTCGCCGGCTTTGTATTCTTTGAATTTGAACGGACCGGAACCTATAGGAGCGGCATTTTTGGTGCTCTTCTCGATGTCGGCTTCATTTTCAAAGATATGCTTAGGAATCGGGGACACTTGCACCAGCGTCGCTTCAAAAGCCGGGCTAACCTGCGGAAGCTTGAATTCGACCGTCAGATCGTCCACTTTGGTAGCCGTAATCGGCTTGTCGTTGATCAGGAAGTTGGCGCGCAGGAAGCTGTTTTGCTTCTCGTCCAAAATGCTGTTGATGGTGAATACGACGTCATCAGCAGTCAGCTTTTCGCCGTCATGCCAGGTCAGACCGTCTTTAAGTTTCAAAGTATACGTCAGATTGTCGGCGGAAGGCGTCAGGCTCTCGGCCAGATAAAAGGTCTTCTTGCCATTGTTCACCTGGAACAGCGGCGCGTAAAGCGCCTGGTCGATGGTCAGGCTGACACGGTCGCCTGCATAGTTCGGGTTCAGCACCTGCGGATCGGAAGCGACTCCGATAATCAGGTTGCCGCCGTCTTTCGGTTCCGTGCTGGCCGAAGCTTCAGCCGAAGCCGCCGGAGAGGCGTTTGTATTGGTTGATGCTGCATTGTTACCGCTGGAGCAGGCACTAATCAACAATGTTAATACCATTAAAATTGCAAATCCCGATAACCCTCTTTTCATCTGTCTCTCTCCTCCATTGTCTGTGAGCATTATCACTCGTTGTTTTTGAATTATACATCGGAATAGTCGGGATTACAATGGATTAGATTTTACATATATGTAACATGGAGGATGTTGGCGATGGGGGATTTTTGAGTTAGGCCCCTTCAATGCAATATCCTCCGCAGCTCATCCTTATTCACCAGCAAATCCTGCAGCGTATATTCATCAAGCACCTGCAGGTAGGCTTGCAGCGCTTTGCCCAGCACGCCTTTAAGTCCGCATACCGGAGAGATGGGGCAGCTGCCGCCTGTAGCATTAAAGCATTCCACCAGATAGAAGTCGTCCTCCATCCGCCGTACAACCTCTCCGATATTTATCATTAACGGCTCGCGAGCAAGCCGGATTCCGCCGCCGCGTCCTCTTACCGTTTCGATATATCCCGCCTTGCCGAGTTCGTGCGAGACCTTCATTAAATGATTTTTGGAGATCTGATAAGCCTGCGAAATCTCCTGTATAGTTGATAGCTCGGTTTGCGGTTTGGCTCCGAGATAGAGAAGAATCCGCAGAGAAAAATCCGTATATAAGGTCAGTCGCATGTTTGCTCCGTTTCCCAGGAATGGTATGTGATGAATGTTACAAATATATCATATTTATTGTCCGTTTTGTTAAAGTGGTATTTGAAATATATCTTTAAATTTAAAATTAGTATATATTAAATTCGTACAAAATGAGGAGGACGATGATCATGTTATCTCAGCACACCCGCGATATTGTGAAATCCACAGCACCGGTTTTAGCCGAGCACGGCACAACCATTACCAGCGTCTTTTACCGGAACATGTTTGAAGCCCACCCTGAATTGCTGAATGTGTTCAACCATGCCAATCAGGCGCAAGGACGCCAGCAGGCAGCGCTCGCCAATACGGTGTATGCGGCGGCCGTCCATATCGACAACCTGGAGAACATACTTCCGGCCGTCGTCCAGATCGCGCACAAGCATGTCAGCCTTGGCATTAAGCCTGAACACTACCCGATTGTCGGCGAGTTTCTGCTGAAGGCGATCAAGGAAGTGCTGGGCGATGCGGCAACGGATGAGATCCTTGGAGCCTGGGGTGAGGCGTATGGCGTCATTGCCGATGCGTTCATCGGGGTCGAGGACAACATGTATAAAGAAGCCCGGGAGCAGGAGAACGGATGGAATTTCTTTAAGCTGTTTACGGTAGCCCGCAAAGTGCAGGAGAGTGCCAATATCACTTCGTTCTATTTGAAACCGGCGGACGGCTCCCAAGTACCGGATTACAAACCGGGCCAGTATATCTCAGTACGGGTACATATTCCCGGCGAAAAATACACGATGATCCGTCAATACAGCTTATCCCAAGCGCCAAGTGCGGATGAATTCCGCATCTCCGTGAAACGTGAAGAGCAAAATGATCCGAACGGCGTTGTCTCCGTCTATCTTCACAACCAAGTGAACGAAGGCGACACGGTTGAAGTCAGCGCGCCGGCCGGCGAGTTTTTGCTGGATACATCCAAAACTACGCCAGTCGCATTCATTTCCGGCGGCGTAGGCATTACGCCGATGATGAGCATGTTCGAGACGGTAGCGAATGTCACGCCGGACCGGCCGACGGTTTTCCTGCATTCCGCACGGAACGAGGCGCTTGCCGCTTTCCGCCACGACGTGGAGAAGCACGCCGCTGCGATGAGCAACGCTAAGTTTAAAATCTTTTATTCCGAGGGCCCGGACGGCGTCATTACGGCTGAAGCTTTGAAGACTTATGTGGACGTTAGCGGCGATGCGTACGTGTGCGGACCGGTTCCTTTTATGGAAGCGATGATTCGTGAGCTGCGCGCGCTGGGGATGAAAGAAGAGCAGATTCATTATGAATTCTTCGGTCCGGCGCTGCAATTGAGCGGCAACTAGAGCGTTTTGAAAATACGAGCAACAACGAGCAAATGATAGCTCCGCTTAAGAAGTAAGCCAAAGAATGCGCCTTCATTCGTGAAGAGGGTGCAACCTTTGGCTTCTTGTGCGTTTTGCAATGTTTTACATATAACGGCAACAGGCGTAAGATTCAATCATCAACCGAAAGCCCTGCAGGGTAAAAGGAATGCTTGGAGGAGAACAATAAATTCCTATAACAACGGTTATTTGATATCGTGAAAGAGGGGATTCCCATCATTACAGTATTTATCGTGTGCTTCTGGGTCGGGCTGCTGCTCCTGCTCAGCGGCGGATTCCACGGGCATGGGCTGGCGGGCCATATGCATGTGGGGGGCGGCGATTCCGGAGGAACGGGTTTCGTGCCCATCCTCCCGCTGATGGTGTTTGTTGCGGCGTGGGGCGGCGCCGGTTATGTAATGACACGGTTCAGTACATTAACTATGCTTGCGGTACTGATCATCTGCACACTGATCGCCCTGGTGCTCGGCTGCCTGATGTATGCGCTGCTGGCCCGGGTGATGAACCGGTACGACAGCAGCATGAAGGAGCTGGATTATGATCCCACGGGCCAGCTCGGGTACGTCAGCGTTCCTGCCGGGGAGAGCGGCGTCGGGGAGATGAAGTACGTGCTGCACGGCACGATGCGTTCCATTGGCATACGGGCGGATGCCGGCCAGGTGCTTGCGAAGGGCGACCGGGTGATTATTTTGAAAGTGGACAAAGGATTGGCGGCCGTAGCCCTCTTCGAGAGGGAGATCGAACAATTATAATTCATAGGGAGTGTCGAACCGAATGGTCATTCTATATTTAATCGGGGGCATTGTTGTTGTTATCCTGCTGGCCCTGCTCAGCATCGTGAACGCGTATAAAAAGGTACCGCCCAATCAGGCGATGATCGTATTCGGTCTCGGCGGAAAAAGAGTCGTGCAAGGCGGCGGGACGTTCGTCATCCCCGGCTTTCAGAACAGCAAAACCATCTCCATGATGCTGATGAGCTTCGATGTCATCCCGGCGCAGGCGATGTTCTCCCGGCAGGGCATCAAGCTAAACCTGGAGGCGGTAGCCCAGATCAAGATCAAAAGCGATCCGACCGCGATTCTGACGGCCAGCGAGCAGTTCATCGACCGCCCGGAGGAAGACCGCGAGACGATTATCCTGCATTCGGTGGAAGGCCACTTGCGGGGCCTGATCGGGCAATTGACGGTGGAGTCCATTCTGAAGACGCCGGATGAAATCAACAGCAAGATGCGGGAGACCTGCTCGGAGGATCTCGACAAGATGGGATTGGAGGTCGTCAGCTTCACGATCAAGAAGATTACCGACGACAAAGGGTACATCGACAACATGGGGGTTCCGGAGATTGAACGGATTCGCCGCGACGCCAGCATCGCCAAGGCCGAAGCGGAACGCGACATTCAGATCAAGCAGGCCGAGGCTGAAAAGGAATCTTCCATCGCCAAAGCGAATGCGCACCAGTCCACCATTGAAGCGGAAACGGCGGCCCGCGCCAAGGAATCGCTGTTCGAGAAAGAGCTGAACATCAAGCAGGCTGAGTTCAAGCTGGAGACGGAAGTCAAGAAAGCGCAGGCGGACTTGGCCTATGAATTGCAGCAGAACAAGATCAAGCAGTCGCTCGTGACCGAGCAGGTCAAAATCACGCAGATGGAAGCGGAAGCCAACCGGACCGTCCGCGAAATCGAAGTGGAACTGAGACAGAAGGAGCTGGAGGCCACCGTCATCAAGCCGGCCCAAGCAGAGAATCAGGCGACGATCATGCGGGCGGAAGCTGCCAAGCAGCGGCAAATTCTCGAGGCGGAAGCCGAGGCGGCCACAACGACCAAACGCGGGCTGGCCACGGCGGAAGCGGAGCTGGCGAAAGGGAAAGCGAATGCGGAAATCGTGCAGCTGGCCGGGGCCGCGGAAGCGGGAGCCTTGGAGAAAAAAGCCGAAGCGTACAAACAATTCACGCAAGCCGCGCTCACCGTGGAGTTCCTGAAAGTGCTGCCGGAGCTGGCGGAACGGATCGCTTCCCCGCTGGCCAAGGTCGACAAGATTACGGTAATCTCTCAGGACGGCGCTTCTTCCGGAGTGAACAAAATCACCGGCGACATCGCCAAAATCATGGCGCAGGTGCCTGAACTGACCCAGACGCTGACCGGGATGAACGTAACGGAGGCGCTGAGCGGATTGCTTGGCCGGAACAAAGAGCAGTAATTCGGTAATTTTCGCAAAACAGCCCCGTGCAGCGGAAAATGCTTTTCGCGCTGCATGGGGCTGTTTTGAATTAGATTGCTTAACCTCCAGTTTTGGAGGTTGAAGTGGATCGGCAGGGAATAGTTATCGCTAGACAACAACGTCCGGGTAATCATGAGAGCGTTTAACTACGCCTTCATTTGCCTGAGCTTACAGTTGGACGGTTTTGTTGAGCTCGGCGTTTTCGGGGTCTTTTCCGGCCATCCGCTGGACAAAATGCTTCACGACCTTTACCCAATTGCCCGTTTCCCAATACTCGGCCGTGTGCGTGTTGATCTTAATCAGAATGACGTTGGGATCGTCGCTCGTCGTCTGCAGGAACTTCTCGTGCGCTACCGTCCAGAATTGCTTGACTTTATCCCGGTCGGTGACGATTTCGGCGTTTCCGCGGATCGAGACATACGACTTGTCCACGTAAGCCACGTTTACTTCCTGGTTATGTTTGATCTCGTCATATTTGCTGGTATCCTTTTTGGTCAGGAACCAGAGATCGCCGTCAAACTCCACTTCCTGGGTTTTCATCGGCCGCGAGACCAGGCCTTCATCCGTAACGGTGGTCAGCATCGCGACATCGATGCCTTTGATCAGGTCGCGGACTTTTTCAATGGTCTCTTGGCGGTTATCTACAGGCTGGTTCATCTGGAAGCACCTCTTTTTTTCATGATGTATTATTATTACCCCGTTTAATGGCAGTCATTCAAGGAGGTGGATGAACCGCACATGCGGAACAAATTCAGCAGTTGTCATAAAATGTTGGTGCTGCTGTGGATTCTGCTGAATCCGGTCATGGCGCTAGCGAGCTTAATGCAAGAGAAAGGGGCTTGGCATGAAGAAAATGGGCATAAAGAACGGGGGTTTGAGGGTCTCAGGTCCGTAACATTGCAGATATGCTGATTTTTCGTAAAATAACGCCTCCTGTGTCCGTTAGACTGTCGCTCCCTAGAATAAAAGCCACTCCTTCTCTGGTAAAGAACGGACCGAGCTGATTAAGCGGAGAGAGCAGGCGAAGTGCTGCAGGAAGCGAATGCACGGCATGCGTCGCAAGTGGGAAAATAGCGCTGGAATGCGGGTTTACAGCGGGTAAAAACGTAGATTTCTCTAGGGCAATCTATCAAAAAATGGTATAATAATAGAGACAAAACATCCGGCGGGACAGGCATGGCGTAGCTCCGAAAGGAGGTGATGCCATGTCATTTCTTGAGGTTTGTCTTAAGGTGCTCGACGGGCTGGTCAAGCTCGTCACGATCTCGGCAGGAGTTACGAAGCTGCTCAGCACTTGGAGGCAAGGCCGCAAAAAGAAAAACCGCCGGGGATAGGTTGGGCCCTTAACCGGCGATTCTTCACTCATCAACGCCGTGGTCTCCCGCCGGCTTTTGTCAAAGGCGCGATGTGTCCGCATCGCGTCTTCTTTTTGTTTACTGCTGTTGCTTTCATTATACCACCGATTTTGAAAAAATAACGCTTTTGCCTCATTTTTATCTTTTAAATGGTAAAACGGGATGATGCCGGCGGGACACATTCATGCGCTTCGGTAGATTTCATGGTAATTGGCGATATGCTCCGCCATCCATTCATGATTCTGGATCTGATGTCCGACCCCTGCTACAAACGAGCCGACTTTCTCGGGGGGGATCACTAAGCCGATTTCCCTGGTAGGCTGATAGGCTTCTCTTTCGTGCACGTCGAGCTCCGTCAAGACTTGTCCGGCCAACAGCTCGTATCCCGGATGGCACAGCGTTTGATTGCGATATTCAAATGTCGCGGTCCGAAAGAGTTGGCGTGTCACTCTTGAGCCAGTAACCCGCTGGTTCATGAAAAATACGCTGCCCTCGACCGCATAGGGGGTGGGGTCGAATCCCTCGCTTAATCCTTCCGGGTCGAAGAGTTCATCGTCTGTACGCACAGAAAAGTCCACAATCTCGTTTACCATAAAACTTCTCTGTTTACGATGGTCGAGCAGCATGATCTGATCCTCTATACGCTCAAAAGTATAATGATAGTGTGTTGAAGATCCATCATCGACTGAAATGACGCTGCCGTTGACTTCTACCCCGGTCATATTGAAGCTGCCTTGCTCTACCCGTGAAGTAGCCAAGGCAGGGGTGATGCCCAATTTGCGAAAGGCGGATGCTCCGCAGCGGCTAATCCAATTCAACGTTTCGCGGCTTAGAAAAGCTTCGACATCATAGGGATCATCGAGACGCGAAGTGATGGCTTCCAGTTGAAGACGAAGATGCTCCTGAATCATCGGGACGGCCTGGCCGCTTCCCATCACCGTACATCCGTCCTCTATAGAGGAGATAGAAACGCCGTATCCCGCTTGCCCGTTGATGCTAAATACGGCGTTCCTTTGCCCTTCGGCATCCACCATTACCCCGATTCCGCCATAAGACGGATGATTTGCAGTATTGAGCGACTCGGTATAACGCTGCAGGGCCAGCTTTAACGGTCCATCGTCCTGAACCGCATTCTCTAAAGTAAGACGATCCCTAACGCCTTCAATAATCGGCACGGCGCCTCTCCATAAGCTCACATCGCCGGCAATAAAAATCCCAAGCCGATCTCCAAAACGCATAAACTTGGACATCACATCTACCTGGTTTCCGGCACGGAACGAAACGCGGAAGTCTGATGCGAATACGGCTTTATCTCCCCAGCGATACACCGCCAAGATGGTCATGATCATTCCCCCCCCGGATGTTGTATGTATATACCCATAAGCTTTTCACCGCGAGCTGTCAAGAGCCGGGGGTACAACGCCCGCTCCTTCACGGGCCCATAGGCCTCCACAGTACCCTCTCCCAAATTCAAGTCAAAATATTGCACATGAACGGGTCGGCAGGCTATACCGTAATCGCAAATGCCGCTTGCTACAATGAATCCATAGAAGCACGGCGGCCGGGCTTCACGCATGAAAGGCTGCCGGGAAAGCGAGGCTTATATGGATAGTTACACACTCAGAAGCAAACCAATTCCTTTCAATACCGACTTTGACGTCATTGTCGTCGGCGGCGGTCCGGCGGGATGCACCGCAGCGGCTGCGGCGGCCCGGGAAGGGGCGCGCACGCTGCTGATCGAAGCGACCGGAAGCCTGGGCGGCATGGGCACCTCGGGGCTGGTTCCGGCCTGGTGCCCGTTTTCCGATAAACAGAAGATTGTCTACCGCGGCCTGGCGGAAAAAGTGTTCGAGACCCTGAAGGCGCAGATGCCGCATGTCCGTCCGGATGCGCTGGACTGGGTGCCGATCGAGCCGGAGAAGCTCAAGCGGGTCTACGACGATCTGGTGACGGAAGCCGGCGCCAGCGTGCTGTTCCTGACCACGCTCGCCGATGTGGAACGGGACGAAGACGGCAATGTGACAGCCATCGTCGTGCTGAATAAAGGCGGGCTTCAGGCGTTCCGCGCCAACGTATACGTCGACTGCACTGGCGACGGGGATGTCGCTGCCTGGGCGGGGGCGGAATACGAGAAGGGCGACGAGACGACCGGGGAGCTGCAGCCGGCGACGCACTGCTTCGTTCTCGGCAACGTGGACGACTACGCCTACCTGAACGGCCCGAAGCTGCATGCCGAAAATCCGGACAGCCCGATTCACGAGGCGTTCCGTTCCGGCGACTATCCGGGCATTCCGGACACGCATCTGTGCAACAATCAGATCGCGCCGCAGGCCGTCGGTTTTAACGCCGGACATCTGTGGGGCGTGGACAACACCGACACGTTCACTGTCTCCCAGGCGATGATGGAAGGCCGCAGAATGGCGGAGGCGTACCGTGATATGCTGGCCGATGTTCATCCCGCCGCTTTCGGCAACGCCTTTGTCATGAGCACCGGCACGCTGATCGGGACCAGGGAATCGCGGCGGATCATTGGCGATTATATTTTGACCGCCGAAGACTATATCGAACGCAGAAGCTTTACGGACGAGATTTGCCGCAACAGCTATTTTCTCGACATCCACGGGAACAAAAAGGAGCAGCAGAGCGGGACCGGCTCCAGCCTGGCGATTACGTTGTACGGTCCGGGTGAATCGCACGGCATTCCGTACCGCTGCCTGACGCCGAAGGGCCTGCGCAATGTGCTGGTGGCCGGCCGGAGCATCTCCTGCGACCGCCAGGTGCTGGGCAGCGTACGGGTGATGCCGGTCTGCCTGGCGATGGGCGAGGCGGCAGGACTGGCGGCGGCACTGGCATCGAAGCAGGCGGAGTCCGACGTGCACGCCGTAGATATAGCCGAGCTGCGCCGGCGGCTGAAGGAAGAGGGCGCCTATCTGCCGGACGCCGCCGTGGAATCGGAGGTGCATGCCGGTGAGTGAGCAGGTTCTTGCGCAGAAGACGGCGGCTGCGCCGGCAAAACGTGCCTACTGGACCCGCAAACGGCGCGAGCAGTGGGCAGGGTGGATTTTTATCGCTCCGGAAGTGATCGGCATGCTGATTCTGTCGGTGTTCCCGCTGCTGTTCAGCTTGTTTCTGAGCTTTACCGAATGGAATCTGGTCGGCGGGCTGTCGGCCATCCATTTTATCGGGATCGACAATTTTGTTAACCTGTTTAAGGATAATCACTTTATACTGGCACTGAAGAACAACGTGCTGTTTACAGTCGGGACGGTGCCGCTGACGATGCTCCTGGGCATTATCCTGTCGGCGCTGATCCATAAAAAGCTGTACGGCAAAACCTTTTTCAAAGTTGCCTTCTTCATTCCTTATATCTGTTCTACGGTCGCGATCGCCGCGGTCTGGCAGGCGCTCTACCATCCGTCCAAAGGTCCGCTGAACCAGCTGCTGATCCAGCTCGGGATGTCCCATCCGCCGCGCTGGCTGGTGGACACCAGCTTTTCGCTGATCGCCATCATGGTCATTTATGTCTGGCAGATTCTCGGGTATCAGATGATTATCTTTCTGGCAGGCATGACGAATATTCCGGAGGAACTGTACGAAGCCGCAACGATTGACGGGGCAACGGGCATTCAGCAGTTCCGGCGGATTACGGTGCCGCTGCTGGGACCGACGACGTTTTTCCTGGCAATTACGAGTACGATTTCCTCCTTTAAAGTGTTTGACATGATCAAGTTCCTGACGAACGGCGGTCCTAACTACTCCAGTACGGTCATTGTGTACCAGATCTACGAGGAAGGGTTCGAGCGGTTCAAGATGGGGTACGCCTCGGCAATGTCCTGGGTGCTGTTCCTGATCATCATGCTTGTAACCTCAATTACGTGGATTACGCAAAGCCGGAAAGTCCATTATTAGACCCTAGCGAAAGGAACCCGTGACATGACACTTAAAAAATTCAAGACAAGCAACCTGGTTTTGACGGTGCTGTTCGCCGTGCTGTCCGCATTTTTCCTGCTGCCGCTGATCTGGATGCTGTCCGCCGCGGCCAAAACGGAACGGGAGGTGTGGACGTTTCCGATCCAGTGGATTCCGAAGGAATGGAATCTGGTGAGCAATTTCAAAGCGGTGTGGCTGGGCGACGTCTCTTTCGGGTTGTTCTACATGAACTCGATCAAGATCGCGCTGATCTCCACGCTGGCGACGATCCTCATCTCCTCGATGGCCGGCTACGCCTTGTCGAAGCTGGACTTCAAGGGCAGAGGGCTCGTCTTTAGCCTGATGCTGGCGTTCATGATGATTCCGGAGCAGGCGACGCTGGTGCCGCGGTATATTTTGATCAAGGAATTGGGACTGTACGACTCCCATGGCGCGCTCATCCTGATGGGCATGTTCTCCAGTTATTTCGCCTTCCTGCTGCGGCAGTTCATGGCGGGCATCCACAACGATCTGCTGGAAGCGGCCGAGCTGGACGGTGCCGGATTCCTCCGCATCTTCTGGAGCGTCATGGTGCCGCTGAGCCGGCCGATCCTGGCAACGGTGGGCATAATCAAGTTCATCTGGACCTGGAACGATTACCAGGGGCCGCTGATCATGCTGAACTCGACCAAGCTGTACACGATTCCGCTCGGGATGCAGTTTTTCCAGGAGGAATTCGGCACGCGCATCGCGGTCATGATGATGGCCTCCGTTGCGGCAATCCTGCCGCTGCTGGCGCTGTTCCTGGCATTGCAAAAGCAGGTTATCGAAGGCATTGCCATTGGCGGGGTAAAAGGGTAAGAGGGATTCAGGCAGGCGCCGTAAGGCTCCGGCCAAAGGTCAAAAATGTCTACGCGCCCACCGCAATCCAGTACACGGTATGGGCGAAAGCGGGATAGTATAATGAGCCTGCAGCAACCAATACGAGGGGGAATCGATTTTGAAGAAAACATCCATATGGCTGACCAGCCTGTGTCTGCTGTTCTCCATTACCGCATGCGGCAACAACAACAACGGAGGCAACAATGCAGCGGCAACGGACGCTCCGGCATCGACCGAACAAGCAGCAGCATCCGAACAGCCGGCAGGCAAGGAGAAGATTAAATTCTATACCTTTAAGGCAAGCAAGCCGGAGGAACCGATGTATCAAGCCGTTCAAGCCTACAATGAATCCCAGGATAAAGTAGAAGTGGAGTATGTCTCCCTGGTACAGAACAGCGACAGCACGGATTTCATGAAGAAGCTGGACATCCTGGTTGCGAGCGGCGAAGTGGTGGACGTCTTCATGACCGGCAACGAAGAGGAACTGCTGGAACGCGCTTCGCGCGGCGTTGTGGAACCGCTTAACCCGTTCTTTGACAAGGAAGGTGTAAAGTCCGAAGACGAATACAACAAGGTGATCAAGCTGGACGGCAACATCTACGGGCTCTTGAACAGCTCGACCCAATGGTTCACCGTGTTCAACCGCGAGCATCTGGACAAAGCGGGCCTGCAGCTTCCGGAAATGGGCTGGACCTGGGATGACTTCCGCGGCTATGCGAAAAAGCTGACCATGGACGGGCATTACGGCACCTACTTCCATACCTGGGGCGAATACCCGAATATCATCGCCTACACCGAGCGTCCGAATCCGCAGCTCGATGCCGACCTGAACCCGATCTTCGACGACCCGTCCTTTAAATATTTCTTCGAGCTGCGCCGGGCGATGGAACAGGAAGACAAAAGCGTGGAGCCGTATGCCGATGTACTGGCCTCCAATTACCATGTCCTTCAGCAGTTTTTTGCCGGCAATGCCAGCATGCTGGTCGTGCCGAGCTATGCGGTAAGAGCAGGCTTGAACCTCGAGAAATTCCCGCATGAATTCCAGATGGTGTATGCGCCGGTGCCGCGTTCCGTGGATTCCACCGAATTGGGCATGACCAACATCTCCGGCGGCGGGCTGGCGATCGGCGCGAAATCGGAGCATAAGGATGCCGCGTATGACTTTATCCGCTGGATGACGAAGGAATCGGCCAAGTTTACGAAAGAGATTCCGGCCTACAAAGGCGTGGACGGCAAAGCGCTGATCAATGAATTCTTCAAGGACAACCAGGATCTGATCGACACCGAGTCCCTGGCGAACACCTTGTTCGATCCGCGCAACCAAATGCCGGATACCTTCAGCGTGCCTTACGGCTCCGAGCTGAAAACGATTGTGGAGAACGGTTTCTCCAGCTACATGCTCGATAACCGCAGCTTCGATGACGTGAAAGCGGAAATGACGGACGAAGTGAAAAAAGTGGTCGAAGCGAACAAATAAGAAGATAATGTCAGGCCGGCGGCAGCGGTAAGGGCTTATAATAAAAGGACGTTATGGAGCTTACAGGATAAGGATGATCTCATCATGGAATGGCTAACCCGCTTTTCGTTCCATCGCAAACTGCAGTTTTCGTTTCTGATCCTGATCCTGTTCCCCTTTATCGCCGTTACCTTCTGGTCGTATTCTTCGGTGAAGCAGAATGTCAGCGACAAGCTGGCGCGCTCAAACGAAGAGACCCTTACGGTCATCGCCAACCAGATCGGAAAAACGATCGACAATATCTCGTTTGCCTCCGTTTATTTCGCCCAATCGAACAACCCGGATATTCTGGAAAGCTTTCGGCATCTGAAGGATGCCGGAAGCTTTGCCGATTTCCAGACCTTTGCCCATTACTCCCGGCTGAAGTCCATGGCGGCTATCCTGTCGATGCAGTCGTCGGATGCCAATCTCAAGCTGATGCTGGTCAACCGCGCGGACAAAATCATTCTCGGCGACGACAACGCGCCGATTTTCTCCCCCTTGCCGGCCGATTTTGTGCAGGAGAGCGGCCGGCTGGACGGGAAGGAGACGACGGCACTCCAGTGGTTTCCTTCGGGCGCGGCCCCTTCCGGCCCCGATTACTACTACGCCGCCCGTTTTATTATCGATCCGCGCAACCATGAGCAGCTGGCCACGCTCTATATCGGCATTCCGAAAGCGTACTTCCACAGCCTGCTGGATACGGGCAATCCCGATATCCTGTTCTCGCTGACCGACCGTTCCGGCGGCTTGATTGCCGTGAAGGGCGGGGGAGCGGCGGTGAAATCCGGAGACAGGCTGGTGAACAAGGTAGACATCCCGAAGACGGGCTGGGTGCTGTCCGGGGAGATGCCCCGCGGACTCATCGACAGCCAGATCAACCGCGAATTTCTGGTAACGCTTTCGGTGGTCGGATTGTTTTTCGTGGCGTTTCTGATCTTGTCCATGCTCTGGGTCCGGCATATCAACCGCCCGATCAGTCTGCTCCGCTCGAGCGTGAAGCAGTATGTCGGCGGCAAACGGGATGTGCGGATTCCGGTCAAAGGCAAGGACGAGGTCGCGGTGCTGTCCGCTTCGTTCAACCAAATGCTGGAGGATATCAACGGGCTGCTGCAGCAGGTGGAGAGCGAGCAGGAGGAGAAAAGGCTGCTGGAGCTCCAGGCGCTCGCCGCGCAGATCCGGCCTCATTTTCTGCTGAACACGCTGAATTCGATCAAGGTGAATCTGCTGCTGGCCGGCGATCCGGTGCACGGCAATATGATCGACGCGCTGATGAAGCTGCTCCGCGCGTATGTCCATGTCGACCGCCCGCTGAAGCTGGAAGAGGAATGCAGGGTGCTTGGAAGCTACATCCAGGTCATGCAGATCCGCAACCGGCTGGACATCGCTTTCCGTTATGAGCTGGGAGAAGGGACGGAAGCGCTTGAGCTGCCCCGGCTGCTGCTGCAGCCGATTGTCGAGAATGCGATTTATCACGGCTTTGCTTCGCGGCCGGAGCATCCGCTGATTGAACTGCATACGGAGCTGCAAGGGCAGAAGCTGCAGATTACAATCAGCGACAACGGACGGGGGCTCCCGGACGAAATGATCACACGGCTAGGCCGGCGGCTGACGGAAGCCGAGGATGATCACGCGCCGCAGCAGCAGCAGGAGAAGGGCGTAGGCCTGATCAATACCGCGCGCCGGCTGCAGGTGCTGTACGGCTATCAGGCGCGGATCACGGTAACGCCGCGCGAGGGCGGCGGATTATGCTTTACCCTAACCATTCCGGTTACAAACAGCAAGGAGGCCGATAACGATGATGACCGTAATGCTGATCGATGACGATGTTCCGATGCTGGACTATGTGGCGTATTTGCTGGATTCGCTGAACCTGGAGCTGAAGCTGGTGGCTTCGGCTTCAAGCAGCGGGCAGGCGCTGGAGGAGTTCCATCAGACGCTGCCGGATCTGGTCATCGTCGATATCGGCCTGCCGGGGATGGACGGGCTTGAGCTGGCCGAGGCGTTCCGCATCACCAAACCGGAGGTACGGCTGATTTTTCTGACCTGCTACGAGGATTTCCAATATTCGAAACGGGCGTTTCAGCTGGAAGCCGACGATTATCTGATCAAGGATGAATTGTCGCCCGAACAGCTCAAAGCCAGTGTAAGCAAAGCAATTAGCCGCTTCCGCACCCGCGAGGAGCTGCTGGAACGTTATTCGTTCCGGCAGGCGATCGAGCGCAACAAGGAGGTGCTGCGGCTGAGCTTCCTGAAGCAGCTCCTGTCACCGGGAAGCGATGCGGAGCAGACGCTGCTCCTCGGCGAACGGCTGGGCATCTCCTGGAAGCTGCCGTATTTCCGCCAGGGCTTCATTCATATCGACGCCGCTTCGCTGACCGAGCGCTACCGCTACGCGGATTTGCCGCTGATTCATTTTGCCGTGGCTAATATCGCGCTGGAGCTGTCCGCGGCTTCGCGGGAGATCACGCCGATCATGACAGAGGATGCCGGAATCTATTTAATATGGAATGTGGCGGACCCGTCGGTTTCCTTCCAGCCGCTGCTGGATTTTATGGATGCGGTGCGGGAAAAAGCGGAGCAGTATCTCAAGATGGACGTACGGGGCTTTTATGCGGCACAGACGGTGCCGCTTCCGCAATTCCATACGGTGTACCGGATGCTGAACGACTGCCGGGACGCCGGCTTCTATGATCCCGATCGGGAGACGAAGGCGATTACCGCGCTGGAGCCGCGGACGGAGTACCAGCCGATGACCGAGCGGCGCTGGGACAAAGAGCGGTCCATGCTGTCGCTGGCGCTGGAAGAAGGCAACGCGGCTTGGATCGACATGGCGGTGAATCCGTGGATCCAGCAGGTGACCTCCGAACGGCTGCTGCCCCGGCTGGTCAAGGAAATCTGCGGCGACTTTGTGCGCCAGATGGTATTCGAATCGGGCGGCGCGGCGGAAAGCCACTTCTTCGTGTGGCTGCAGCAAGCCGTGCATATCGAAGAAGCGGCCCGCCTGACCAAACGGGAGCTGCGAAATCTGTGGCGGCAGCACACGCTTGCGCCGAGTACCGATCCCGGCAAGGATATCCGCCTGCAGGCCATCGACCAATACCTTGACGAGCATGTCGACCGGATGATTACGTCCGTCGACATGGCGGAGCATCTGCATTTGAACGCGAGTTATTTCTCGCGGTATTTCAAGAAGCTGGCCGGCGTTAATTTCACCGATTACGTCAACCAGTACAAAATCAATATGGCGATCACGATGCTCGGCCGGCCGAACGAGACGGTGGAGAACGTAGCATACACGCTGGGGTTCTCGGACCGTGCATATTTCTCCAAGGTCTTCAAGAAGTACAGCGGCAAAAGCCCCAGCGAGTACAAAAATCAATTCACGCCATCCGGCGGACCGGAAGCGTAAGGGGCTGTCGCCGGCATAATTGCGGCGCATTATTTCGCGCGGTCTCCAAGGTCAAAACTTTGCATGCAAACAGGCAATCAGGGTACACGCTGCCCGCCCGGGCTTCTCCCTATAATAGAAAGTAACAAAATTCAAGATGGACTAAGGACATAACAAAGGCAAAAGGATCGAGGGGAAGTTCGGTACTGGCTAAGTTATAATCTAAAGTTCATCTTATGTATACCCAGGAGGAGAAGCATGAGCGTGAAGAAAATAGTGTTGCCTGCGGAGGCGTTATCCGTATCGCAGGAAGTGGATGTACTGGTTACAGGCGGCGGCCCGGCCGGCATTGCCGCCGCGCTGTCGGCGGCGAGAGCGGGCGCGCGTACGCTGCTGATCGAGCAGCGGGGATTCCTGGGCGGCATGGGTACGGTCGCCCTGGTCCCCGCTTTTTGTCCGTACAGCGACGGCGAGAAAGCGATTATCCGCGGCATCGGCCTGGAGCTGCTGGAGAAGATGAAGGCCGGCAGTGCGCCGGAATTCCGGGAGCGCTTCGGAACCGAGCTGGACTGGGTGCCGATCGATCCCGAAGTGCTGAAGCGTGTATACGACGAGGCGATTATTGAAAGCGGTGTCAAAACGCTGCTGCACACGTTCGTCAGCCAAACGCTGATGGATGCGGAAGGACGCAAGGTGAACGGTGTGGTCATCGTCAACAAGTCCGGGCGCAGCATCATCCAGGCCAAAACCGTCATCGATGCGACCGGCGATGCCGATCTGGCTGCCATGGCAGGCGCACCGTTTCATAAAGGCGGTGAAAGCGGCGAGCTCCAGGCGGCGACGATGTGTTACCTGCTCGGGAACGTTGACCGGCTGCGGTTCATGCAATATCTGCAGGAGAGCGGCGACACGGAGCAGCTTCATCTTGCCGTGCAGAAGGCGCAGGCCGAGGGGCAGCTGCCGCAGGGACGCGACTCCGTCTCCGGCCTGGCCTGGATCGCCGATTATCTGGTCGGGGTCAACTTCGGCCATGTCTTCGGCATCGACGGCACGTCGGCGGAGGATTTGACGCGCGGCGCGCTGGAAGGCCGCAAGCTGGTGAAGCGCCAGCTTGATTTCTTTCGGGCGTATGTGCCGGGGTTCGAGCGGGCGCATCTGCTGTCGACCGGGGAGCAGATCGGCATCCGCGAGACGCGGCGGATCGTCGGCGATTACGTGCTAACGCAGGAAGATTTTATGAGCATGGCTTCTTTTGCCGATGACATCGCGCGCAACGCGTATTTCATCGACATTCACATGGCCCGCAGCTCGGGCGCGATGCATATCCATCACCTGCCGCCGGGGCGCTCGCACGGCGTGCCTTACCGCTGCATGCTGCCGGTGGGCCTTGACAACGTCTGGGTGGCCGGGCGCGCAGCCTCCTCCGACCGTGTCGTGCAGGGCTCGCTGCGCGTGATGCCCAACTGCTTCGCCATGGGCCAGGCCGCCGGGCTGGCGGCAGCGATGGCGGCAGAAGCGGACGGCAGCAGCCGGAGGGTGGATGTACCCGAATTGCAGCGCGAATTACTTCGGCAGGGCGCGTGGCTGGGCGAAGCGTGGACTTCCGAATACCAAACGGCAAAGGAGTGAGCGTCTAATGAAAAAAACACGAAGCAGGCTCGGCGTTGTGCCGCTGCTCGTCGCGGCCGGCCTGCTGTTCACCAGCCTGTTATCCGGTTCGGCGGCCCCGGTTGCCCGGGCGGCAGGAACGACATATTATGTCGATGCCGCAGCCGGCAGCGACAGCGCGGCGGGAACGAGCGAAACCGCAGCCTGGAAAACGCTGGGCAAGGTAAACGGCGTTACCTTTAGTCCCGGCGACCGCATTCTGCTGAAGGCGGGGGGCGTCTGGAGCGACCAGTATCTGGATCTCAAGGGGTCCGGCACCGCGTCCAGTCCGATTACGGTCGATAAATACGGGAGCGGCGCCAAGCCGCTGATCCATTTCGGCAACACGAGCGTCGGCGGCGAAGGTTTCGGCGTTAGGCTGCGCAATGTCTCCTATTGGGAAATTAACAATCTGGAGATTACGAGCGGCCAGCAGGCGACGGATATGCGCCGGCATGGCGTGCTGGTCGTCGGCGAAGGAAGCGGTGCGGGCAGCTTTAAGCATATCTACATTAAGAATCTCGACATTCACGACGTTTTCGGTACCGACCGGCGCACCGGGGGCATCAATTTCCATGCCCGGGGGACGACTGCCACTGCGGCCGAAAGCACCTGGGACGATGTTCTGATCGAGAACAATACGGTGATCAATGTGGCGGACACCGGCATCCAGACGATGACGGACGCTTTTTCGAACAGTGCCTGGACCCATAAGCTCGATGCGTTCACGAATGTGGTCATCCGCGGCAACTACGTGGAGAAAATCCACCGCGACGGCATTCTTGTCCGCGCTGCGGTATCGCCGCTCATCGAATACAATACGACGAATGCCATCGGCAAAGCCTGCGACGTGAATACCGGCGTGGTGAGTTATCTGGACCCAATTGCCGTTGTGGCGGCACAGTGGGCGTATTATACGACCGGCGCGATTTTTCAGTACAATGAAGCCTTTGATACCCGGAAGCTGGAAGGGGACGGCCAGCCGTGGGATTTCGACGTGGAGGTCAACTCCAGCATTTATCAGTACAATTACAGCCATAACAACCAGGGCGGAACGCTGCTCGTGATGAACGACACCGACGACAATATTTTCCGCTACAACATCAGCAACAACGATCTCGACGGCAACGGGGCATTTAACCTGATTAACGGCGGCGGCAACCTGTACATCTACAACAATGTTATTTACCGTACGGGCACGCAAAACCGCGCGCTGACCCATGCCAGTAGTACGGGAATGGCGTATTACACGAACAATATTTTTTATAATGGGGCGGGCGGACAGTACACGAACAGTCCAAGAATGACGTACGACCACAACAGCTTTTATGGCTTGAATGCCAGCGTGGCGAACGATCCTTCCAAAATCGTGGGCGATCCCAAGTTCGTCAGCCCGGGAACGGCTTTGAGCCGGGCAACGGCGGACGGGTTCAAGCTTCAGACGGCTTCGCCGCTGATGAATGCAGGCGTGGCGGTGGCCGGCAACGGCGGCAAGGACTTCTCGGGCAATACGCTGTATTTCGGGGCGCCGGATATCGGAGCGTTTGAGTATCAGAGCGCGATTCCGCAGCCGGTGACGATATTCGCGGACGATTTCGAGGATAACAGTTTCAGCGACTGGACGGTCTCCGGCGGAACCTGGAGCCTGGCGGCGGACGGCAGCCTGACGCTGACGCAGAGCGCGACCTCGGTCGAAGCGCTGGCGTATGCCGGCAACGCGTCCTGGACGAATTATACGTGTTCGGCGCGCCTCAAGCTGCTGAACGCTTCGGGGAACGCAGGGCTGATTCTTCGCTACGCCGATAATAACAACTACTACATGTTCCGGCTGAACGATGCGAACGACAAAGCGGAGCTGTATAAAAAAAGCGCCGGCACCCTGACGCTGGTCAGCAGCGCAAGTGTGGCAGTTACGGCGAACCAGTGGGCGGAGGTCAAGGCGGCGGTGAGCGGCGGAACGATTACCGGGTCCGTGAACGGGGCGCAGCTGCTGCAATGGACCGATCCGGCACCGATCGCTGCGGGCAAAATCGGCATCCGCATGCACAGCACCACGGCCCGGATCGATGATGTGAAGGTCGTGCAATAAGCGGCAGTAAGGAATAAGGTGCGAAAAAGGAGTGGCGGAGATGGGCCGGAGGCGGCGCGGAAAACGGGTGGGTTTTACAGTCGGCGGCGCGATGGCGTTGCTGGCTGGCGGGCTGCTGCTGGCACTGCGTTTGGGGCCATCGCCGGCTCTGGCACCGGTGGATGGGAAGGTGCCCTTGGAGGCGGCAGGTGAGCGGGCGATAAGCGAGCAGGCTGTGGGGGAGCAGGCGGCAAGCCAGGCGGTGAGCGGCCAGGCGACAAGGGAGCGGGAGGTGGGCGGACAAGGTCAGAACTCGGGCAAGCAGGTGCAGGAGGCAAGCCGACAGGTGGTCGCCACGGTGAATGGGGCAGCGATTACGCTGCGGGAATTCGCCGCCCGGATGCCGGAGCAGCGGGCTGCGGCGCTGGACGCCTATGTACAGACGGAGGGCTGCGATCCCGGGGCCGCCGATTTCTGGGTCGCTTCGTGCGGAGGCGAAGCTCCGCTGGAGCGGCTGAAGGAGTTGACGCTGCAGCGGCTGGTCGAGGACCGGGTGCGGGAGCAGGCCGCGCAAAAGGCAGGGCTGGCCGTGCCAGCGGGCTATGAAGATTTCCTGGCTGCATGGGAGCAGGAGAACCGGGAGCGTGCCGACCGGCTCGCCGCGGGCGAAGTGATCTACGGTCCGCGGGAGTACAGCGAATCGGCGTATTACCGGTATGTCGTATCGAACACGGTGCTGGGTCTTCTGGCGTGGCTGATGGAGCAGGACGGGGGGCCGGAGGAGACGGAGTTGAAGCAGGCGTATCAGGACAGCATCGCCGGGCAGGCCGCGCCGCCGGCCTACGAGACCGTCCGGGACACGCTGGTGCAGCAATGGAACAAGCAGCGTTACGTTAGCTGGTTCCGTGAGCAGGTGCGGCAGGCGGAGGTTGCTGTTGACCGCCAGGTGTATGCCGCAATAACAATGTGAAGCGTTTAGTCCGGGGGCCATCTGGCTGCCGGGCTTTTTTTCGTGAGTGAATGGCGAATGCGCCGTGCCTTGGTAGAGCGCAAGCTGTGTGTGTTGAAGTAATGCGTAAGGAGGGAGTACCGGTTAAACGTAGGAGAAGCATGCCGGTTCGATGGGGAGAAGTAAAGTACGGCGAATGTAGGGGTAACGTGTAGGTGGATCGCAGAAAGAGAGGGGCGTTGGAGGTAACCAGTGTGTTGAAAGTAATGCTTCAGAAGGGAGTGCCGGTTGGACGTAGGATCAGCACGCTGCGTAAAGTAAATAGGTATATGATTTTGAGGATAGAATCCGGAGCCTACGATGCTAACGGACCTGAGCGCCGCTATTCAGGGAAAAATGCACTATTTCCCAGATTAACGGACCTGAGCGCCGTTATTCCTCCTTGCTGGGATGATTTTGAGGCGTTTTGCGCTTAATAACGGCTCCTATGTCCGTTAGTGCGTGAATAATGGCCATTTTCGCCAAATAACGGCTCTGGTGTCCGTAAGACTACCGCCGCCGCAGCATTTTTCTAATAGGGGGAATGCAATGTTAGTAGAGGGCACACAATGGCAAGCTGAACGGATAATCACGCGGGGAAGTTGTTGTAATTTCCTCCCAACCCGGCACAACAAAACCCGTACAAGGGCTGTCTATACTAAAGAATGGAAATTAGCCGCTGAGGAGCGTGGACAACAGGTGCTTAAAAAGATGGCTCTAACCCTTCTATTGACGACGATGGTGTTCGGCACGAATATGGCGGTTCATCCGCTTAACAAAGCGCTGGCTGCTGAGGCCGCCGGGGCGACCCCTGCGCAAGCGGCGAAGGTAACTTCTGCGCAAACAGCCGGAGCGACCGCTTTGGCTGAACAGACAGCCGACCAGCTGTATCCCGTCGAGGTGGGTGGTAAATACGGCTTTATCAACGGCAAAGGCAAAGTTGTGATCGAGGCGGTGTACGATGGTTACGGATATTCGGGCCAGCCTGGCGGTACGGTGTACGTTGAGGATCTTGCTGCCAAAAAGCAATATTATTTCGATTCGGCGGGGAGCAAGCTGTTCGAATACAAGCTGAGAGCCGCCGGGATTTTGTATAGCGACCGGGCGCTGTATACGGCGCAGGTTCAGACCGCTGACGGAGCGACATCGACCCGTTACGGATATATCGACAATCAAGGCAAGGTGGCCATCCAGCCCCTCTATCACCGGGCATTTCCCTTCTCCGAGGGTCTGGCGCGGGTCAACCTGGGCAAAGCCTCGGGATACATCAACACAAAGGGTGAGCTGGTCATCCCTTACCGTTACAGCGCCACATCGGATTTCTCCGAAGGCATGGCAGCCGTAGCGCTTACGGCCGGTGGCAAATACGGGTATATCGATGCTACGGGCAAACTCCGCATCTCCCCGCGGTTTGTTTATGCCACCCCGTTCTCCGATGGAGCGGCGGCCGTGTATGTGAACGGCAAATACGGCTATATCGACAAAAACGGGAATTACCTGCTAAAGCCGCAGTTCAGCATGGCACAGCCGTTTTCGGAAGGACTGGCATTTGTTGAACGTAACGGCGTCACCTTTTACATCAACAAGAAGGGGGCTAAAGTCATTCAGGGCTTTACGGCCGGCGGCCTGTTCAAAGGCGGTCTGGCTCCGGCCAGCGAGGGGCAGCGATACGGCTATATCAATACATCCGGCCGCTTCGTGATCAAGTCGCAGTTGTATTGGGCTGACTCCTTTAACGGCGAATTGGCGGTGATCAGTTATCTCGTTCCGGATTCGCGCGAGGAAATCATGGGGTATATGAACCGCAGCGGAATGATTGTCTGGCCGCAGGCTGCAGCGCTAATGAAACAATAAAAGACAGAGGCAAATAAAAACCGGATGCGGAGAAGAATCTCCGCATCCGGTTTTTTGGCGTAAGTTTAACGCGCCATCCAGCCGCCGTCCACGCACAGCACATGGCCGTTCAGGTAATCGGCAGCGGCGGAAGCGAGGAACACCGCCGGTCCCTTCACATCTTCCGGCGTACCCCAGCGCGCAGCGGGAATGCGGTCGGTGATGGATTGGGTGCGGTCCTTGTCGCCTCGAATCGGCGCAGTGTTCTCGGTTGCCATGTAGCCCGGGGCAATCGCGTTGATGTTCAGTCCGTATTGCGCCCATTCATTGGCGAACGCTTTGGTTAGGCCGGCAACGCCGTGCTTGGAGGCGGTGTAGCCAGGCACGTTGATGCCGCCCTGGTAGGAGAGCATGGAGCAGATATTGATCATTTTGCCCGATCCGCGTTCCAGCATGTGGCGGCCGGCAATCTGGCTGAGCAGGAACACGGTGTTCAGGTTCAGGTTGATGACGTCGAACCAGTCTTTTTCGCTGTGGTCCTTGGCCGGTGTGCGGCGGATGATCCCGGCATTGTTGACCAGGATGTCGACTTTGCCGGTCAGCTCCAGCGCCTGATCAAATACGGATTGCAGCGTGCTGTGATTGCCGAGGTCGGCTTCGATGCCCAGCCCCTTGACGCCAAACGCTTCGGCCTGCTTCACGGTTTCCCCGCTTGCGGTCAGCGACACCGACACAAGGTCAGCGCCGGCTTCGGCGAGCGCCAGGGCGATGCCTTGGCCCAGGCCCTGCGCGGCGCCGGTAACCATTGCAGTTTTACCCTTAAGACTGAACAAATTAGACATAATCTATCTCTCCTCATTGATTAAATGAATGATCCGGACCGCAGCGAATGTCGGCACCGGCGGTGCGGAACAGCTCTGCCGTCTCGACGGGAAGGCCGCTGTCCGTTAACAGCTGGTCGATGTCGCTCAGCTTGGCGAATGTGCGAAGCGCAACTTTGCCGAACTTGTGGGAATCGATGGTCGCATAGACGCTGCGGGCCGTCCGGACAAGTGCCTGCTTGTATTCAAGCGAATCTCCGGTATATACGGACAAGCCGTGTTCAATATGAACGGCGGTGGCCGAGACGAACGCCTTTTTGATATTCAAACGGGACACGTATTCGACGGCTTCGGCGCCGGCCAGGGTATTGCGCACCCGGTAGCCGCCCGGAATGACGAGACGGATGTGGTCCCTCGGCACCAGCTCGCTGATGATGTACAGGTCGTTGGTGACAACGGTCAGAGGCATATTGCCGAGTCCGCGGGCGATGGCCAGCGTCGTGCTGCCGCCGTCCAGGGCAATAATGTCGTCCGGTTCGATGAGCTGCAGCGCAAGCTGGGCAATTTCCGTTTTTTCCTTCGGGAAGGTGGAGAGGGGCTCGCGGGATGGCAAAATGCCGAACTGGTCGCTCTGCGCCAGCATCGCGCCGCCGTGCACCCGGAGAATGAGGCCTTGCTCCTCCAGCCGGCTCAGGTCTTCGCGGATTGTTTTTCCCGTCACGCCAAGCTTGTCGCTCAGCTCATGGACTGTAACCTCTTTTTGGCCTAACAGGACTTCCATAATCATCTCGTGCCGTCTAACGTAGTTCATGCGATGTTCCTCAGCTTTCCACAGACAGTTTTGGTTCTATTTTAACTCTTTCATGGAAACGGGGTCCATATCGTCATAGCGGATATTGTCGCCGGCCATGCTCCAGATGAACGTATAATTGCTTGTGCCCACACCGCTGTGGATCGACCAGCTCGGGGAAACGACGGCTTCCTCGTTGCGCATGACGATATGGCGGGTTTCGCTTGGCTCACCCATCAGATGCACGACGACGGCATCCTCCGGCAATTCAAAGTAGAAGTAAGCCTCCATCCGGCGGGGATGGGTATGCGCAGGCATCGTGTTCCACATATTGCCCGGCTTGAGCTGCGTAAGGCCCATGACGAGCTGGCAGCTTTGGATGCCGCTGGCATGAATCAGGCGGTGAATCGAGCGTTCGTTGGAATTCTTGATATCGCCGAGGTTGGCGAATTCGGACGTCTCCAGCGTGGCTTTGACCGTCGGATACTCCTTGTGCGCAGGCGCGGAATTCAGATAGAACTTCGCCGGGCTGGTGCTGTCCACGCTCTTGAACAGTACTTCCTTCGTACCTTTGCCCACATACAGGCATTCCTTCGCGTTCAGGTCATATTCGGTTCCGTCCGCGACAACAATACCCTTGCCTCCGACATTGATAATGCCGAGCTCGCGGCGCTCGAGAAAATAGGTCACGCCCAGCTCCTTCAGATCAGTGGCGAGCGCGACCGTTTCTTTCACCGGCAGCGCGCCGCCGATGATCATCCGGTCCTCATGGGTCAGCACAAGCTTCAACTCATCCGCCGCAAACAACACGGGTACATGAAACTCGCGGCGCAGCCGCTCGGTATCGAAATGCTTGACTTCGTTCGGGTGGGAAGCAAAACGTCTTTCCATGGATGAAAGTCTCCTTCTCCTAAGTATTAGTTCAACTAAGTACAATTTACTCCATTTATGTTCATATTACAAGTGTATCTCAACCATTAAAAGTTCATTAATGTTTATTTATAATGCCATTTGCGATAAAATGAACGTGTATTTCATAGGAGAAGAGCGGAGGAATGAACAATGACAGTACAAAACGGAGGAACCGGGGATCACTGGAGCCGGCAGCGGGACATCATTCTGCGGTTGGCAGAGAAAGCGGCAGGGCTGCCGCTGCAGGAAGGCGGTTTATGGTTTCACGACGATGTGCGGAACAATTTTTATTACGCATCCTATTTGTTTGCGGCGGCGAAGGATACAGAGCTTGCAGTGAGCTTTGACCGTGAAAAAGCGGCTGCGGCCGCCGAAAGCGTGCTGACGCAGGTGCTGCTGCTGCAGAACCGGCAGCCGGGCACGCCGCTGCTCGGCCACTGGCCGCTGGGGCTGGCGCCGGTGCCGGCTGCGGCACCGCCCCATGAGCTGCCCGCCGAGCTGATGGGCAGCCTGATAGCGTATTTCCGCCGGGAATACGGCGGAATGCTGAGCGAGCAGACGGACATTCTGCTCGACCGGGCGCTGGCCTACGTCTATGCCAGCGGCTTTTATCGCAAGCCGATGGCGGCCTTCGGCCATCATGAGGCCAAATACACGGCGGCCAAACTGATCTTTGGCCGCCTGTTCGCCGACCGGGAGCTGTTCGAGGACGGGCGGGCATGTCTCGCGGCTACGCTGAATTACGTGCAGGAGAACGGGATGCCGGAATATGGCAGCCTGCCGTGGTTCTGGCACTGGGTGCAGGCGTACAACTGCGCACTGTCGCTTGTCGGAGACGCGGACGAAGAGCTGCGGCGGATGCTGGAAGAGATGCTGCAGTATTTGTGGCGGCAGCGGGCGCTTTATTATGTGGGAGGCGGATGGGCGGGCCCGCATTGCCGCGGCCTCGGACATGACGTGCCCGGCGATGCCAACGTGCTGCATGACTACGTGCAGTTCGGCGATTTTGCGCTGCCGGAGGCGATGCCGCGGACGGAGTATGCCGGGTTGCTGTGCTACCCGGTGCCGGAGGAGATCCGCCGGCTTGCGCTGGACCGGGGCGAGCCTGTCGAGGTCAAGCGGGTGATCCGCAAAGCGGCGGATGGCCGGCCGGTGCAGGCCGAGCTGCACTCGTACGCGTACATGACGCGGGATTACGGGGCCGGCGGCCTGTGGGAACGGGTGGAGGAGTTCGACAACGAACAGCTGCGCTGGGCCTATTCGCTCCCGGTTCGCCCCGGACGCATCGTGAACCGGCTCTATTTTTTCCACCCGGGCGCCGGATACACCGCAGGCGATCCCCGTCATCAGAGCCGGTATATGGAGGTGTTGTTCCGCCGGAGCCTGACGGCGGCGCTGTTCACGGCGCCGGTGAAGGGCACGCCGGCGATCGCGCCTTCGGGCAGCTCGCTTCCGGTTGACACGCATCCGGTCGGCGTGCTGCCGCGCGGCGAGTGGCTGCAGCGGCCGCAGGCGTTGTTCGGCCGCGTGGACGGCGTGTATTTCGCCGTGTTCCTCTCGGGCGGATATAGCTGTACGGAACGGGACCACTACACGGAAGTGACGTTGTCCGCGGTGCGCGGCGGTGTGGTTGTGGACGCGGTGGCTGTTAGCGAAGCGGAGTCGCAGGGAATTGTTAGCCTGAGCGCTTTCGCGGACGCGATGCAGGCGCATGCCCCGCAGTTTACGGTTAGCGGGGCGGGACTTGCGCTCAGCACTGTGAGCCGTGCAGGCGAGCGCATCAGCCTGAGCGCCGACGGCACGGGTGCCTTCTCCGCACAGGTGGACGGCATGCCGGTGAGCTTCGAAGATTATACGGCATAGCCGGCGCTTACAGGTTGCACCAACGGGGCGACCGCTGCCCGCCGCCCGTTGTCTGTACGATTCATGCCGGCCGTTGATTTATGTCGCGAGCAGGCGCCGCCCGAAGCCCGGGCCACCGCCGATTGACAGCCCAAAGGCTCGTGCCTATAATGTAAAGCAGATTAATGAAAGCCGTTTCATCGCTGTTTTCAAAACGCAATGATCGATAACCCGCCGGTTGAGGGCCCTGTATAGGGTAAGCTTGGAACCCTTCCTCTTGCGGGTTTTCTTTTATTGCGCCGACATACTTTAACGGACACGGATCGTCATATGTAACTTACATAGAGCTTTACCTAAACACCTTACGCAAAGGAGCTGCCATGGACGCGACGTTTTGCAAACTACTAGTGGTCGATGATGAAATGCTGGTACGGCAGGGGATCATTCACCTGCTGGACTGGGAGAGCGAAGGGTTTCAGATCGCCGGGGAGGCCGCAAACGGCCGGGAGGCGCTGGAGCTGATCGAGGCGCAGCGGCCGCATATCATCCTGACCGACATCGTCATGCCCGTGATGGACGGGGAAGAGCTGATCCGCCTTGTGAAGCGAATGCACCCGGAGATCGAAGTGATCGTGCTCAGCAGCTTCAGCGAATTCGAATATGTGCGCTCGACCTTCCAGAGCGGCGTCGCCGACTATATTCTGAAGCCGCGCCTGGAGCCGCAGTCGCTGCTGGCCGTGCTGAAAAAGACGGCGCAGCGCATGCCGCAGCTCCAGCAAGGGGCTTGGGGCGGCGATAAGCGGCAGTCCGCCGATTACGTGCTCGACAAGCTGCTCTCCGGGTATCCGGTGGAGTACGGAGAGGACGAGCTAAAGCCGCTCTTTCCGCATGCGTGCTTCGCCATGCTGCTGGCCGATACCGGCGACGATTCCGCCGCCGCGGGCCGCAAGGAGGAATGGCTGGAGAGCAGCATCCGCTCGCTGCTTCAGGGCAGCGGCGACATCGGCGGCGGCTCCATCGTTGTCCGCCGCCTGCCGCAGCAGGACGGGCATCTGCGCTTCCTGTTTAATCTCCCGCCGGACCACCGGGAGGCGCTGCTGACGCTCGCGGAGCAAATATGTTCTGCCGGCATCCGGGCGAACATGTTCCAGAGCCTGGCGCTCAGCCGGGTCTTTAACGGGCTGAATGACCTGCATTCCATCTATGCGGATGAGCTGGTGAGGCTGCTCGACCGCCGCTTTTTCCTGCCGGACCGCAAATTGCTGGTAGACCGCGGCGAGGGATCCGGTCCGGGTCCGGCGTTTGACCATGAAGCCTTTACGGGCGAGCTGAGCCGGCAGGAGTTCGATTTGGCGTTCGGACGCCTCAGCGCCTATGTCGCCTCCATGCCTGGCCGGATGGATACCGGAATGTTCGAATTCAAATCGTTCCTGTGCCACAGCCTGTTCCAGATTATCGGCATGCTGCTGCATTTTCACTATGAAGCCCGCGCGCTCGACGAGAGCAAATATGAATTTTTCCGGGCGATCCATGAAGCCAAGCACATCGGCGAAGCCGCGGCCCGCCTGGAGCTGTTCCTGCAGGATGCGACGGAATGCCTGACCCAAAGCCGAAGCGGATCGTCCGTGATCCAGAAGATCATGCTGTACATCGATGCACATTATGCGACTGGGCTTACCTTGACAGAGGTGGCGAGGCAGTTCCATTTTAACCCGTCATACCTGTCCAACTATTTTGCGCTGCATAACAAGGAGGGCTTCAACGAATATTTGAACCGGGTGCGGATCGAGAAAGCCTGCCTGCTGCTGAAAGAGCAAGAAGGCCTGACCATCTCCGAAATCAGCGGCATGGTGGGTTATTCGGACCACAGCTATTTCACCCGGGTCTTCCGCAAGCTGATGGGCATATCCCCCAGCCAATACCGGAAAGGATAAGAGGGGAAGGAAGTTGAAGCGGCCTCATGGAAAAATGGCTCAGAAAGCTTAGAGATCAAAGTTTATTCAGTAAAATATTCGTCGTCATGATGATCAGCATCATTCTCGTAACGGTGCTTATCGCCGGCATTACGGTGCAGATGTCCCAGAAGCTGTTCGTGCAGACGTTCAGCATCACCAACGGCAAAATTATCAACCAGATCAAAAGCGCGCTCGACAGCTCGCATTACGCCGCGGTTAACATCGCCATCGACGTGGCGCAGAGCGGGGCGATCCGCAGTTTCATGACCGAGCAGGACGCCACATCGCTTGCCAACTTCAAACGTTATTTCAGCATGCGGGACCAGATGGACCGTATCCAGTCCGGCATCGGAGCCAAAAATATCGGCATCTCGATTCTCGGCGCGAACGGCCGGAGCTACACCAGCGACGTGACCTATTGGTCCGGATCGTCGGAGCAGCTGAAGAACATTCCGATTACGGCGTCGGCTGCGGAGCGTGGCGGCCAGCTTTTTTACAGCTTCATGGACGCCAGTCCGCTGAATTCGCAGAGTCGGTATCTCGTCGCAGCCAAAGCACTGGTCGTTCCCGGCACCTCCAAAATATACGGTACGCTCTATATGTTTACCCGGGAGACCGATTTCCGCCAGAATTATGCCAGCTTCACCAGCCAGGGCAACGATGTCGTCATTCTGGACCAATCCGGACGAGTCGTCTCGAGCAACCGCACCGATCAGATCGGCACCACCTCTCCGGTACTGCTGGACAGCGCACGGCAGATGACCGAATCGAACCAGGCGAGCCAGGAACTGACGCTGGACGGCCGGGATGTGATCGTGTTGGCCGACTATCTGCCATCCTATAATTTCTACATCGTCAACCTGATCGATAAAAACGAAACGATCGGCAAGCTGCTGGACAAAAAGGCGATTTTTCTGATTGTGGCGGCGATTGCGGCCGTCGCGGTGCTGGTGATCTACTTTTTAACGAAAAAGCTGACCCAATCCCTGCGCACCCTGGTCAAAAAAATGTCCAATGTGACCCAAAAAAATTTCCATAACTACATGTCCGTGACCGGAACTTACGAAACCCGGCAGCTCAGCACCGCATTCAACTATATGCTTAAGGAGCTTAACGATTACGTCGGACAGCTGGTGGAGACCCAGAAGGAACAGCGCAAAGCCGAGCTGGCGGCGCTTCAGCAGCAGATCAATCCCCATTTTCTATACAACACCTTGGCTTCGGTCAATATCCTGGTGCAGCGGGGCAGTAAGGAGCAGGCGACGGAAACGATCCATGCCCTCATCTCGCTGCTGCAGAATACGATCAGCAATGTGAACGAAACGATTACCGTGGAAGAAGAGCTGATCAATCTGCGGCATTACGTGTACATTAACCAGGTGCGGTACGGCGACCGGATCAAAGTCGATTATTTCATCTCGCCGGATTGCATGTCCGTGCAGGTGCCAAAGCTGATGCTCCAGCCGTTTATCGAAAATGCGTTTTTTCATGCCTTTAACATAAAAAATGCGGGTTATATCTACGTGACCATCATGAAGGACCGGGATACGCTGCACTGCGAGGTGGTCGATACCGGGGACGGCATGGATCTCGACAATCCGGAGGTCATCCCCGCGCCGTCCGGGAGCCGGCAGCTGTTCAGCGGCATCGGCATCCGCAACGTTCATGACCGGCTGACGCTGTTATACGGGGAAGAATACGGCGTCACGATCTCCAGCACACCGGGGCAGGGAACGAAGGTACAGATCCGAATTCCGTGCTGAGATAACTTCGCATAGAGAGCATTACGCTGGGCAGCGTCCGTGTTTTGCCCGCCCAATTATACAGTCCCGGCCGAGGCCGGCGCCGGTTTGCGGCGCCGGTCTTTTTCGCGGTAAAGGGGACAAAATTCAAACCTAAAAATAGTGCTAATAGAAAAAATAAATGCTAACCGGCGTATTATGGAAGCGGATACAGCAGACAATATTATCACTATTTTAACTAAATTAAGTTCTAACGAAGTCGCTGACCAGGATGCTATGCTTTAAAAGAAAGCACTTTCAAATTTGCATGAGGGGGATCTACATGAAGAAAAAAGCTACCGCACTTTTGCTCACCGGCCTGATGCTGCTGACGGCAGCCTGCTCCAGCAACTCCAATAACAACGCGAACACGGCAAACACGGCAAATGAAGGCGGCAAAAGCGAAACCAAAGAAATCACCGTCTGGGCATGGGACAAAAACTTTAATATCGCTGCAATGAATCTGGCCAAGGAAGCTTATGTGAAAAACCATCCGGACGCCAAAATCAATGTCGTGGAATACGCCCAGGACGATATCATCCAAAAACTGAACACCGGCCTCAACTCGGGAACGGCTTCCGGCCTGCCGAACATCGTGCTGATTGAAGACTACCGCGCACAAAGCTTCTTGCAAACGTATCCAGATGCCTTCCAGGACCTGGGCGACGCGATCAAGCCATCCGATTTCGCCGATTACAAACTTGGACCGACCAGCTTTAACGGCAAGCAATACGGCGTACCGTTCGACTCCGGCGTTGTAGGCCTGTACGTCCGCACGGACTATCTGCAGGAAGCGGGTTACACGGTTAACGATCTGCAGGATATCGACTGGCAAAAATATATCGAGATCGGCAAAGCGATCAAAGCCAAAACCGGCAAAGATATGCTGACCCAGGACCCGAACGATCTGGGTCTGATCCGCATGATGATCCAATCCGCCGGCTCCTGGTACCTGAAGAGCGACGGCACGACGCCTGACCTGAAGGACAATGCCACGCTGAAGGAAGCCTTTGAAACGTACAAAGAGCTGATGAACGCCAATATCGTCAAAGTCAATTCGGACTGGAGCTCCTTCCTCGCCGGCTTTAACAGCGGAGATGTCGCTTCCGTACCGACCGGCAACTGGATTACGCCATCCATCAAAGCGCAAGCCGATCAATCCGGCAAATGGGCGGTCGTACCTTTCCCTAAATTGAAAAACGCAGCGAATTCCGTCCATGCCTCTAACCTTGGCGGCAGCTCCTGGTACGTGCTGAACAATGACGGCAAAGAAGCGGCTGTCGACTTCCTGGCGGCAACGCTTGGCTCCGATTCCGACCTGTATCAAAAACTCGTTACCGACGTCGGCGTCATCGGTACCTACAAACCGGCGGCAAGCGGCGAAGCGTACTCCGCTGCGGACGAATACTTCGGCGGCCAAAAGGTTATTTCCGACTTTGCGAAGTGGACCGCAGAAATTCCGAACGTGAACTACGGCATGCATACCTATGCCATTGAAGATATTCTCAAAGTTGAAATGCAGAATTTCCTAAACGGCACGGCTGTGGATAAAGCGCTCAGCGACGCCCAGTCGCAAGCGGAGTCTCAAATTCAGTAAGCTTCCATGATTGGATTGATCCGCTGTCCTCCGCGCATGCCGCGGGGGGCGGCGGCTTCTCCGTTATCGCGATTTCCGCTTGTATAGAGAAAGGATTGAGAGCTGTGAACCATACGATGCGCAACCGCGCCAAACTGACCGGGTGGCTGTTTATCGCCGCCGCCGTACTGATGATTTGTTTGTTCTACTTCTACCCGATGATCCAGGCCCTGCTGCTTTCGTTTAAAACGGGTGCGGGCGCCCAGCTTCATTTCGAAGGATTACACAACTATAAACGTCTGTTCAGCGACAAAATGTTTTTCACCGCGGTGAAGAACACGTTCCTGTTCCTGATTGTACAAGTGCCGATCATGATCGTGCTGGCCATGATAATTTCGGTATTGCTGAACGACAGCAAGCTGCGTTTCAAAGGATTTTTCCGTACTGCAATCTTCCTGCCTTGCGTTACCTCGCTGGTTGCGTATTCCGTCGTATTCAAATACCTGTTCGGCAATGACGGACTGGTGAATATGGCGCTCATGAATCTGCATATTTTATCCGAACCAATCCAGTGGATCTCTCATCCGTTCTGGGCCAAGATTACGATTATTATCGCCATTACGTGGCGCTGGACGGGATACAACATGATTTTTTTCCTCTCGTCCCTGCAAAATATCGACAACTCCATCTATGAAGCCGCGCGCATTGACGGCGCTTCGTCCGTGAGACAGTTTTTCTCGATAACGATGCCGCTGCTCAAACCGATCATCCTGTTTACATCCATTACCTCGACGATCGGCACGCTGCAGCTGTTCGATGAAATCATGAATATTACCAAGGGCGGTCCCGGTACGGCGACGCTCTCGATTTCCCAATATATTTATAATCTGTCCTTCAAGTACACGCCGGACTTTGGATATGCCGCGACCGTGTCCTATTCGATTGTGCTGATGGTTGTCGTGCTGTCCTTCCTTCAAATCAAACTGGCAGGTGATGATAAGTAATGCGAACCTTACGCCGTTCACCGATTTATATCTTTTTGTCCATCGTCGCCCTTATCTCCATCTTCCCGTTTTTGTGGATGATCATCAGCGCCACCAACCTTTCGGTTGACGTGACCCAGGGCCGCATGCTGCCCGGCACCCATCTGTTCGACAATATCCGGAACTTGACGGATCAGATCAATCTCGTGCCTGCCTTGTGGAATACGCTGAAAATTGCCGTAACCACGACGATTTTGGCCATGCTGATCGCTTCGCTTGCCGGGTACGGTTTTGAAATCTACCGCAGCAAAGCGAAGGATATCGTCTTTAACTTGCTGCTGCTGTCGATGATGATTCCGTTCGCGGCCCTCATGGTGCCGCTCTATCAAATGTTCGCGAAGCTGTCCGGGCCTGCGCCGTTCATCGGCGTAAACACGACGGCTGCCGTGGTCCTTCCGACGTTTACGACCGCGTTCCTGATTTTCTTCTTCCGCCAGAGCACCAAGATGTTCCCGCGTGAGCTGCTGGAAGCGGGCCGGATGGACGGCCTGTCCGAGCTTGGCCTGTTCTTCCGCATCTATATGCCGACCATGAAGACGACGTATGCCGCTGCCGGCATCATTACCTTCATGTCCAGCTGGAATAACTACATGTGGCCGCTGATCGTGCTGCAAACGCCGGAAAAACGCACCATTCCGCTGCTGATCTCCAACCTTGGCTCCAGCTACTCGCCGGATTTCGGCGTCATTATGGCCGCCGTAGTGATCTCGACGATCCCGACAGCGCTCGTGTTCTTCCTGATGCAGAAGCAGTTCGTTGCCGGCATGATCGGCTCGGTGAAATAAAGATATGGATTGAGGCTGAAAACTAAAATGAGGGAAGACGACGAAAGAGAAGTTTGGAATTGTAGGAGCGTAGCGTCCGCCTTTATTTGAAGATTTCTACCGCCAACAGCGGTATTCGATCAAGAAATCTGCAAATAACAGCGGCCGGAAATCCAAACATTCTCGGCAGTCGCGGCCTGCCCCCGAATGGCTATATTTGAAGCTCAATATATAGGAGGAAATGAAATTGGCACTCACCCCAACATTAAACTGGCTGGAGGACCCGGGTACATTCCGGGTCAACCGGCTGGATGCCCATTCGGACCACCGCTATTACCGGACGATGGCGGAAGCGGAGGCCGGCGCGCCGATGGAGATGCGCCACAGCCTGAACGGCAGCTGGAAGTTTAGCTACGCGCCGAATCCGGCGAGTCGGGTGGCCGCTTTTTATGAGACAGGATTTGACTGCAAGGGCTGGGAAGATATCCGGGTTCCCGGACATATTCAGCTGCAGGGCTTCGGCCGGCCGCAATACGTCAATACGATGTATCCATGGGACGGGCTCAGCGATGTCCGCCCGCCGCAGATTCCGCAGGACCATAACCCTGTCGGCAGCTACGTAAAGGAATTCCGCCTGCCGGAGAACATGAAGAACGGGCCGTTGTTCATCTCTTTTCAAGGGGTGGAGTCGGCTTTCTATGTGTGGCTGAACGGGCAATTTGTCGGCTATGCCGAAGACAGCTTTACGCCGTCGGAGTTTGACCTGACTCCGTTCGTTAGCGAAGGCTTGAACAAGCTGGCCGTTGAGGTCTATCAGCGGAGCACCGGGGGCTGGCTGGAGGACCAGGACTTCTGGCGCTTCTCGGGCATTTTCCGCGACGTCTATTTGTACACCGTCCCGCAAGTCCATGTCCGCGACCTTGAAGTACGGGCCGAGCTGGACGATACGTACACCCGGGGAAGCTTGAGCGTATACATGGAGCTGCTGGAAGTTCCGCAGAAGACCGTGCGCGCCAAGCTTGAGCTGAAGGACAAACAAGGCAACGTGCAGCTGGCCGCAGTAGGCAGTTTCAGCGGGCAAGAGCTGACGCTCACCGGAGATGCCGGAAATGTGGCGGCGTGGAGTGCGGAGAATCCGTACCTGTACACGCTGTGCCTGTCCCTGACAGACGAGCAAGGGCATATTATAGAAGCGATTGTGCAAAAGGTGGGCTTCCGCCGGTTTGAAATGATCGATAAGCTGATGTGCATCAACGGCAAGCGGATCGTGTTCAAGGGCGTCAACCGCCACGAGTTTAACTGCCGCACCGGCCGTTCCATCAGCCGCGAAGATATGCTGTGGGATATCCGCACGCTTAAGCGCAGCAACATCAACGCCGTGCGTACCTCGCATTATCCGAACCAGACGCTGTGGTATGAGCTGTGCGACGAATACGGCATTTACGTCATCGACGAGATGAATCTGGAAACGCATGGCTCGTGGCAAAAGATGGGGGCCGTCGAGCCGTCGTGGAATATCCCCGGCAACGACCCGCAGTGGCGCGGCATCGTGCTCGACCGGGCAATCTCGATGGTGGAGCGGGATAAAAACCATCCGTCCATCCTGATCTGGTCCTGCGGCAACGAATCGTATGCCGGCCAGGTCATTCTGGACGTGGCGAACTGGTTCCGCAGCCGGGACAACAGCCGTCTGGTGCACTATGAAGGCGTGTTCCATAACCGGACCTATGATGCGGCCAGCGATATGGAAAGCCGGATGTACGCCAAACCGGCGGACATCGAGGACTATTTGAACAGCGATCCGGCCAAACCGTATATCAGCTGCGAATATATGCATGCGATGGGCAATTCGGTCGGCGGCATGCACAAATACACTGAGCTGGAAAATAAATACCCGATGTACCAGGGCGGCTTCATCTGGGATTATATCGATCAGTCGATTTTGACCAAGGATCGCTACGGGCGGGAATTTTTCGCCTACGGCGGCGATTTCGGAGACCGTCCGACCGATTACAGCTTCTGCGGCAACGGCATCGTCTATGCCGACCGGGAGTGGACGCCGAAGATGCAGGAGGTCAAATTCCTGTATCAGAACTACAAGCTGGAACCGGAGCGGGACGGGATACGCCTGATCAATGAGAGCCTGTTTGCCGGCACCGGGCATCTGGCGCTGGAATACCGGCTATACCGCGAAGGCGAGCTGCTGGGAACGTGGACGGCGGAAGCCGATGTTGCACCGCAAAGCGAAGTGCGGGTACCGGTACGACTGCCTGACACGGAGCTGCCGGGCGAATACAGCCTGCAGGCATCGCTGCTTCTGAAGGAAACGGAGCTGTGGGCAGATGCCGGGTATGAAATTGCCTTCGGCGAGACGGCTTTCGTCGTCGAAGCAAAGGCTGCGCCGGCGAAAGCCGCCGGAAAGCTTAAGGTAGTCGAAGGAGATGTGCAGATCGGCGTCCTCGGCGAAGGGTTTACCGCGCTGTTCTCCAAACAGGTCGGATCGCTGGTCTCCTTGACCTACCATGGCCGCGAAATCATCGCGGCGCCGCCGATGCCGCTGTTCTGGCGGGCGACGACCGACAATGACAAGGGAACCAACCTCGCGTACCATGCGGGCTGCTGGCTTGCCGCCAGCGTTGCCCGCCGCTGCGTGGAAGTGAACCTGGTGCAGGAAGCCGATGCGGTGACCGTCTCCTTCGATTACCGGTTCAGCATCCATCAGGCATTGTCGTTCGTGACGGCGTATACGGTCTACGGGGATGGCACCGTGCGGGTACGCAGCCGGTACAGCGGCGCCGCCGGACTTCCGGACCTGCCGATTGTGGCCTTGTCCTTCAAGATGTCGGCGGATCATGACCGGACCGAGTGGTACGCAATGGGGCCGGAAGAAAACTATATCGACCGGGCGAAGGGCGCAAGGCTCGGCGTCTTCTGCCGGGAAGTCGCGGCGCTGCCGTCCCGTTACCTGGTGCCGCAGGAATCCGGCAACCGCACCGGCGTCCGCCGGCTTTCGGTTACGAATGCCGAAGGGACCGGGCTGCAAATCTCGGCTTCGCCGGCCGCACCGTTCGAATGCAACGTATCGCCATACACGGCTTTCGAGCTGGAGCAGGCCGGCCATGCCTTTGAGCTGCCGCCGGTTCACTATACCGTAGTGACCGTAGCCGGCCGCCAGATGGGCGTCGGCGGCGACGACAGCTGGGGTGCGCCGGTGCATCCGGAATATCGCATTCCGGCTGACCAGCCGCTGGAGTTTGAATTTTTCCTGTCCAGCGTGGAGTAGGAATAGAGGATAAAAAAACGGTATTTGCCCGGGGGATCCGGGCCGATACCGTTTTTTGGTATGGGAAAAGTGTGTTGGAAACAAAGAAGGGATATGGCGGGGGAGCCTCCTGCACTCGTATGCCTTACGGACACAGGAGCCGCTATTTTGGCGGAAATAGGGTATTTCCCAGAGTAACGGACCTGAGAGCCGTTATTTGCTCGAAATTGCAGCCAGAACAGCAATTTTAGCATTAATAACGGCTCTGGTGTCCGTTAAACCCTGGAAAAGCCTGTTCTTGTGCAAATAACGGCGCTCAGGTCCGTTAAGCTCCTAGGGGACAGGTACTGTACCCCGTTCGCTGGAAATGCTAGTAGAGTGATCTATCCGTTCACCGGATGAGCCACCTCGTACCGGCCGGCACGCAGCAGAATGCGTACCCGGCCGTCTTGCCCGGAGTACTCCAACCCGCAATCGGCAAGCGCTTTGCCGTTGATCCGCACGTTGGCCGCCTCCGACGGCAGTTCCAGCTCAGCCTGAGCATTGAACGGAATGCGGAAGTCGTAATGCAGCCCAAGCCCGTCCTCCGCATACCGCCAGGCGCTCTCGTAGAGCCCCGCCGCGGTTTTGATGGAGGCTTTGGCGTAGCCGAGCCGGGCGTCGGGCTGCGGCGCGAGGCGGATGCGCCGGAAGCCGGGGGACTGCTCCAGCGGCTGCAAGCCGCACATGTTGCGGTACATCCACTCGACGATGGACCCGTAGGTGTAGTGGTTCAGCGAGTTCATGCCGAGATCGCCGAACGATCCGTCCGGGAGCAGCGAATTCCAGCGCTCCCAGATGGTTGTCGCCCCGAGGTTCACGGCGTACAGCCAGCTCGGAAACTCCTCGTTCAGCAGCAGCCGGTAGGCCAGATCATTATGGCCGTTCTCGGACAATACCCGGCATAAATACGGCGTGCCGACAAAGCCGGTCTTGAGGTAATAGTTGTTGCGCTCCAGATTGCCCCGGAGCGACTCTACGATCCGCGGACGAAACGATTCCGGCACAAGGTCCATGAACAGGGCAAGGACATAAGAGGTCTGGGTATCGGCACACAGCCGTCCCCGCGGCGAGACGAATTCCGCGCAGAAAGCTTCCTTCACTTCCGCCGCCAGCTGCGCATATTCCGCCGCCAGCTCATTTTTGCCCAGCACCTTGGCTGCCTTGGCGGCAAGTCCGGCGGAATAAGCGTAGTAGGCGGTGGCGATCAGGTCGGTCGGCGTGCCGCCGTAGACGGCGAAATCGCCTTGTCCGTCCAGCGCAAGCCAGTCCCCGAAATGGAAGCCGGTATTCCACAGCCGGCCGCCGTCATCCTGCCTGCGGATGAAGTCGACGTAGTCCTTCATGCTATCCAGCTGTTGCTCCAGAATCGCGGTATCCCCATAATGAAGATACAGGTTCCACGGAATGACGGTCGCGGCTTCAGACCAGGCGCAGGAGCCGCCGGAATCAAAGCCGATGCCCTGCTTCGGAGCCATGCCGAAGGTGGGCACGAAATGGGGAACGATGCCGCCGCCGATCCAGGCCTGCTCTTTGGCCAGGTCGTACATAAACTTATGGTAAAACGCATCGGCGTCCATATTGAAGCAAGCCGTTCCGCTAAAGACCTGGGCGTCTCCCGTCCAGCCCATCCGCTCATCGCGCTGCGGGCAATCCGTCGGTACGTCGAGGAAATTGCCTTTTTGCCCCCAAAGCGCATTCAGGAAAAGGCGGTTGAGCTTCGGATCGGAGGTTTCGATATGCCCCGTCTGTTCCAGATCGGAATACACGACGCAGCCGGTGAAATCCTCGGCGCGGACTTCGCCGGGCCAGCCCTCCACCTTCACGTAACGGAAGCCGTAAAAGGTAAAGAGTGGCTCCACTTCGGCCGGCTGTCCGTTCGAAATATAGGTGAACTCCGCTTTGGCTGTACGCAGGTTCTCCCGGTAAAAGCAGCCGTTCTGCATTTCTTCGCCATATTGCAGATAAATGCGCTGCCCCGCGGGGGCATGGACCTTGAAGCGGAGCCAGCCGACCATGTTTTGCCCCAGGTCGAGCACGGTTTCACCATTCGTGGTGTGCAGGACCTGTACGGGCGCAAGCGTCTCTTTGATGACCACGGGTAGACTACGCCGCGCCTCCAGCAGGCCGGGATCGATGCCGGCCAGGCGCACGCCGCTCCATCCGGCGTCGTCTGTCCCGAAGGCGGACCAACCGGCCGAAAATCGGCCCGCATCCTGCACCTCGCCGTCATAGATGCTGCTCTCCAGAATATGCGAAGGCGCTGCTTTCCAGCCTTCGTCGGTGACGATCCGCTGCTCGGTGCCGTCCGCAAACCGCACAACCAGCTCGCACACCAAAGCAAAACGGTCGCCGTAGTTGCCGCCGGGTTTGCCGGTGAAGCCGAACCGGCCTTTGTACCAGCCGTTGCCGAGCATCGCCCCGATGGCATTGCCGCCTTCGGCCAGCAGAGCGGTGACATCGAAGGTTTGGTATTGAATCCAGTTGTTATAGCTGTTGCAATAGGGCGTAAGCACCTCGCCGCCAACCTTAACCCCGTTAATTTCCGCCTCGTACAAGCCCAGTCCGCTGATGTAGAGCCGCGCTTCGGCAATGTCCCCGGCGAGCGTAAAGCTCCGGCGGAGGATAGGATGAATTTCGGGGCCAAGGTCCGGCGTAATCCACTGGCCCGCCCAAGGCTCATCCATCTTTGCGGTCTCGAACCAGGCGGGCGGGCTGATGGCGTCGCCAAGGTCGGACCATACCTGCACTCTCCAGAAGTAGCGGGTTCGCGGCGTGAGCCGCAAATCCGGCTCGTAGCCAAGGCTGTCGATGTCCTCGCGCCGGCCGCTGTCATGGAGCAGATGCCGGAAGCTTTCGTCGGAAGCGACCTGCACGCGGCAGGCGAGCTGCACGGTTGCTTGCTCTGTCTCCGTAATCCAGCTCAGTCGGGGCCGGGTCATGGCGAACCCGAGCGGATTAACGATGCGATTGCATTTCAGATCCGTAATGTTCAATGTGTTTTAACTCCTTTGCGCGGAGAAGTCCGCTTTGAATTTTGGACGTTCCGGGTTACAATGTGGAGCAGTTTCAGTGGCTCCGGCATCTTCATTATAGGTTCCGGCCGCGCCGCTTTCTGGGGGGGATTTTGCTATGGTGAGGGGTGAATTTTATGAACGACGTTCCGGTATACCGCGACACCGGCGAGCATTTTTTTAATCATGGGGATTCCATATACATGAACTATGTCAGCGAACCGGCTACGCCGCACCGGCATGAACATGATTTTATTGAAATATCGTACGTGGCTTCCGGCACGGGCATTCATATCCTGGGAGATAAGCAATACGAGGTATGCGCAGGCGATCTTTTTCTCATCAACTACCATGTTCCCCACGAGTTTCGATCGCTCGATGATCCCGGGGCGGCGCCGCTGATGGTGTATAACTGCGTGTTCAAACCGGATTTTATCGACGTCAATCTGCTGGATTACCGGGAGTTCGCCGACGTGATTCATTACTTGTCGTTCCATTCGATCTTTGCGCTGGAGGCCGGACATATCGATGATCTGAAAATCCTCGGCGGCGGGAACCGCTTGATCGAATCCGTGTATCAGAAAATGCTGGCCGAATTTACCCGCCAAGACGACGGATACATCGAGCTGCTGCGGGCGTACCTGATCGAGCTGCTCATTACGATTTTCCGGTCTCTGAAAAAATCCTCGGGCCAACCCGCCGGCGCGCTGTCTCCCCATGCCGCATGGATCGAAAAATCGAAACAGTACCTTAAAGCGAACTATGCCATCGGCGCAACGTTAAACGAGCTGGCCTCCCAGTCGTTCCTCAGTCCGACGTATTTCTGCCGCCTGTTCAAGGATCATACGGGCATGACGATTTCGGAATATACGCAAAAGCTGCGGATCGAAGAGGCCTGCCATCTCCTGCAGAGCGGCGGCGACAAAATCATCGCCGTTGCCGAGAAGGTCGGCTACAAAGATCTCAAGCACTTTAACGAGGTGTTCAAGAAGCATACCGGCATAACGCCCGGCGCGTATAAAAAGTTGCTGGGAAGGGACGGGGGGTAGCGGAGCGTATCCGAAGATCGTCCATCACTTCCCGCATTTCGTTCATTGGATTCTTATAGAAGCGCAGGTACAATGGAGAAAATGAAGGCGATTACAAGTATGGAGGGTGTGGCACTTGAGCGAATACCGGATCGATGCCAGCGATGACCGCAAGAATATAATCCCGGCAAAAAGCCGCATGACGGGCGTTAATCCCGCAGGCGAGCGGCTGGGTTTCAGCAATTATTATATGGAAAAGAACGGTAAACCGTATTTCGGCATTTGCGGCGAATTCCATTATTCCAGGTACGACGAACGGTTCTGGGAGGACGAAATTCTCAAAATGAAGATGGGCGGCGTCAACATTATCGCTACATACATCTTCTGGAATGTGCATGAAGAGATTCAGGGGCAGTTCGACTGGACGGGCCGCCGCGACCTCCGCCGGTTTATCGAGCTGTGCGCGCGGCACGGGCTGTACGTCATCATCCGTATCGGCCCGTTCGACCACGGCGAAATGCGCAACGGCGGAATGCCGGACTGGCTGTTCGGACGGCCGTTCGAGGTGAGATCGAACGATGAAGCCTATCTGGCATACGTCGACGTGCTATATGCGCAGATCAGCATGCAGGTACAGGGGCTCCTGTACAAGGACGGCGGCCCGGTGATTGGCACGCAGATCGAGAACGAGCACCGCCACTCGGCGGCGCAATGGGCACTGACGACGGGCATCAGCAACGAGTGGATGACCCAGGGGCATGACGGCGAAGCCCATATGCTGAAGCTGAAGGAGATGGCGATTGCCGCGGGGCTCGATACGCCGTTTTATACGTGCACCGCATGGGGCGGCGCTTCGGCTCCGGCGGAAGAAATGCTGCCGCTGTGGGGCGGATACTCCCATTGGCCGTGGATCTATTACGAGCATGACCGCTTCGGCGAGATGAAGGAGCATCCGGCGACGCCGGAATATATTTTCCGGGACAAGCACAATAACGAAATTCCGCGGAGCTACAATTTTGAGCCGGAATATACGCCCGAGGATTATCCGTACGCCTGCTGCGAAATGGGCGGGGGCATGACGCCGTTTTACCGCTACCGGTTCGACTTCCCGTATATCAGCGTTCCGGCGATGACCGGCATCAAGACCGCCGAAGGCTGCAACCTGATCGGCTATTACATGTACCACGGCGGCTCCAACCCGACCGGCAAGCGGGATGTGTTCCTGAACGATCTGGCGACGCCGAAGATCTCGTACGACTTCAATGCCTGCATCGGCGAGTTCGGGCAGGTTCGCGAATCGTATCACCGGACGCGCCTGCAGCATTATTTTTTCCGGGCTTTTGAAGAGTGGTTCTGCCGCACGAAAACGGTTCTGCCCGGGGATACATCGCAGATGGACCCGCACGATGTCGACACGCTGCGGTATGCGGTCCGCGCGGCGGACGGCTCGGGACTCTTGTTCCTGAACAATTATCAGGATCATGCCGTGACGCATGACCTGCTGATTCCGGGCGGAGTCACCGTGCAGACCGTCTCGGAAGAAATCCGCTTTCCGGCCGAGGGTCCGCTGCGGCTCGGCAAAGACGGATATGCCATGCTGCCGTACAACTTCGACCTGGACGGCGTGAAGCTTAAATCTGCGACAGCCCAGCTGGTCACGCGGATGGAGGCGGACGGCGATATTTATTACGTGTTTGTCGCTCCGAAAGGGATGCCGGCCGAATATGCGCTGGAGACGGCAACGCTGGCCGGCGTGGTGAACGGTGCGGCAGACGTCCGCGAAGTGGGAACGCTGACGATTCTGCGGCCGGACGCCGGTATCGGCGCGCCGATTCGCCTGACGACGGCAACTGGACAGCGGGTTTCTCTGTTGACCTTGAGCGATGAGGAAAGCTTGAGCTTCTGGCAGACCGAAGTCTGGGGGCGGGAGCGGCTGCTGCTGACCAGCGCAAGCCTGCTGGTCTCGGGCGATGAGCTGAAGCTCGAAGTGACCGGCAGCGAAGAGACGGTGCTGCGCGTGTTCCCGGATTTCGGCGGGGAAGCGCCGCTGGGCGCGCTGACGGGCGGCGAACGGGTGGAACGGGCGCAAGACGGGATCTTCGCCGTTTACCGTTTCCGCCTTCCGCAGAAGGACCTCCGCTTTGAGCTGAAGCGGGTGAAGAACGACAAAGCGGTGCTGGCGTTCCCGGAAGATGCCTTTACCGGCATCAAGGAAGCGCTGCTGCAAATCGAATATGCCGGGGACATCGGCTATGCCTTTATCGACGGCGAGCTGATCAATGACAATTTCAGCAACGGAAAAACCTGGGAGATCGGACTCAAGCGGTTCTCCGAGCGGCTGGTGCAGGACGGGATGTACCTCTACATTTCCCCGATCCGCAGAGGCAGCGTCGTCAGCAGCAATACAACGATGGCCGGCTGGAGCGAAAATGCGGCTGAACTCATCGCCGAGCTGGGGAACATATCGGCCGTGCCGGTGTACGAACTGGTACTGCGCAAAGGTTGAGCCTTTTGCTACAATGGATGGGACACGGAAGCCGTACCTTACCCGAATCCGACAGGAGGCCGATTATCCCATGATCCGCAAAGCATCGGTAATGAAGGTGTTCAGCGATAGCCACGAGGAATACCGCCGCAGGCATGATGAGCTGTGGCCGGAGATGAAAGAGATGCTGCTGGCACACGGCGTCATCCATTATTCGATTTTTCTCGATGAAGCCAGCGATCTGTTATTTGCTTATTTGGAGGTCGAAGACGAGGAGCGCTGGGCGGAAGTGTCCGGCACGGAGGTCTGCAAGCGCTGGTGGGCCTACATGAAGGATATTATGGACACGAATCCGGACAACAGCCCGGTCAGCCGGGATTTGAAATCGGTGTTCGAGCTTCACGCGTAAGGATATTTCATCGGATGAACAATTGCAGACGGCAGCCCGTGTGATAACGGCGTTGCCGTTTTTTGCGTTGGGGCTCATGCAAGATCGCTAATGCCAAGACATATTGCCTCCGTTCTCCGGCTCCCGCAACAGGACCGTCCGAGTTGTGTTAAAATGGATACGGCCTGTCTGACAGGTTTCTTCAGAAGGACGATCAGGTTGACGCACACGGGCCGGCCGGCTGAATAAGATAGGAAATATCGGGTCGGTCGTTAAACGATAAGAGGAAGTGGTAAGCAGTGAGGATCGGATTTTTTGACTCGGGGATCGGCGGGTTGACGGTGCTTCATGAAGCGCTGCGCATTTTGCCCGGGGAGGACTACATTTTTTATGCGGATACGCTGCATGTGCCTTACGGCGAAAAGCCGAAGGAGGAGGTGCGGCAATATATACTGGATGCGGCCGAGTTTATCGTCGGGCAGGGCGTCAAGGCGCTGGTGCTGGCCTGCAATACGGCGACGAGCGTCGTAGTGGAGGAGCTGCGCCAGAAATACGATTTTCCCATTCTCGGGATTGAACCGGCAGTGAAGCCGGCGGTGCGGAAGGCGGAGGGTACGCATAAAAAAGTGCTGGTCCTGGCGACTTCGCTGACGCTAAACGAGCGCAAGTATCATGATTTGGTACGTAAAGTAGGCCACGAGGATCTGGTGGAGAGCCTGGCGCTGCCGGGTTTGGTCCGGCTGGCCGAAGACTTCGTGTTCGACGAGGAGCGGGTGGCGCCTTATTTACGCGAAGCTCTTGCACCGTTTGATCTGGGCCAATTCGGGACCGTCGTGCTCGGCTGCACTCATTTTCAGTACTTTGAGCCAGTGATCCGGGGGCTGTTTCCGGAGAAGGTGGACATCATTTCAGGTGCGGCCGGGACGGCCAAAAATCTGAAGCGCATATTGGAAGAACTAGGCGAGCCGGGAGCGGGCACGGGCGATATCCGGTACTTCCGCTCCGGCGTGCCCGTCACCGACGATGCGCTGCTGTCCGGGTACCGCGAGCTGCTGGGAATGCTGGATCGCTGATCAGCGTTTGGCGTATGGTTTCGGCGTGATGCCGTAGGTCTGTTTGAACATGCGCATACAATAACTCGTATCCATCCCCAGCGGGTCGGCAGCGAGAATAACGATATTACCATACGTCGGTTCTCCCCCTTTAGGCGGACGGCGGCAGCGTTCAGCATCCGACAAGCGCTGTCCGCGGTTTGCCCGGAGGGGGTTTTTGGCCTGTCCGGGAAAGGCGTTTATCACCAGCAGCGTTCAAGCTGGCCCATTCTAGGAATCTGGGTTTATAATCAGATTTATTAATCGCGCGGTTAGGCGGATGCCCGGCGGCGGGAAAGGACCAAAGATGAAATCCCGAAAAAAAACGCTGGGCCGGCGCCTGGTGCAGCTGTTCGCCGCCATAACGATCCCGCTGCTGGCGGTGCTGTTCGCGGCGGGATATTACGCCAAGGATGTCGTATTGGCCCAGGTGTCCCGATCTTACCAGAACCTGGTGAATTCCAATCTGAAGATGATGGAGAACAGCCTGGAGGACATTACGATTAACCTGGTGGACATTGTCGACCATGACGAGAATTTTCAAAAGTTCGGACGCAGCGGCCTGACAGACTCCGAGTATTATTTTGCCCGGATGGGGATCATGCAGCGCAACCAATCCTATCAGGCCTATTATCATAGCGTGGATCTGTTCTACTTGTATTCCGGCCCCAACCAGTCGCTGACGCTGTCCAACGTACTGGGGTCGACGGAGGCGTATATGGACGAGATCCGTTCATGGATTACGGATGCGGTGAACGATTCGGACCGCTTGGGCCGTCTGCAATACAAGTGGACCATCGTCCGGATCGGAGGCGACTACTATCTGAACCGGACCGTCGGCAACGCCCTGGACCATCCGACGTATATCGGGGCGCTGATCCGGCTGGATTCGCTCCGCTCCCCGCTGGGCAATCTCGACCTGCAGGCAGGCGGCGACGTTCTGATCGTCGACAACGACGGCAACGTGCTGACCCGTACCTCGCCGTCGCTGGGGACCGGGTTCCGGCTGCCGGGCGAGCGGATGAAGCAGCGCTCCTCGTTTTCGTTCTCCCATAACGGAGAGAAGCTGTTCGTCGTTTCCAGCCAGTCGCCGGCGCTGGGGATTAACCTTGCCGTCGTGATTCCCAATTCGGAGCTGCTGCGCGGGCTCAATATGTTCCAGACGGTGATTAACGCACTGCCTTTTCTGATCTTGCTCATTCTTCTGTTCTATCTCTATTACTTCCGGCGGATCGTCATCCGGCCGATCCTGAACCTGCTCGGGGGCATCCACCGCATTCGGGACGGAGCGATGGAGACGAAGCTGCCGGATTCCAATGTGGTGGAATTCCAGGCGCTGAACCAGGCGTTCAACAGCATGGTGAACGAAATCCAGCATCTGAAGATCGACGTTTACGAGGAACGGCTGAACGCGCAGAAAGCGGAGCTGAAGCATCTGCAGACGCAGATCAACCCGCATTTTTTCCTGAACACGCTCAACATCATCTATCAGCTGGCGGATTTGCAGCGGGTGGAGCTTGTGAAGAAAACCGTACGCCATCTGGTGCAATATTTCCGCTTTATGCTCCAGGCCAAGGACAGCAGCATCACGCTGGAGCAGGAGCTCGAGCATATCCGCAATTACCTGGAAATCCAAAAGCTGCGCTACCGCGATTCCTTCGATTTCTCGATCGAGCTGTCCGAAGAGCTACGCCATGCCTACATTCCATCGCTGACCGTGCAGCCGTTCGTGGAGAACGCGATGATTCACGGCATCAGCCTGAAAGGGGAGGTCTTCCGGTTGGCGATTGAGGCGGCTCCCGGAGAAGACGGGCGGATGGTCATCGAAGTGGCGGACAACGGAAAAGGCATGGACGGCGCACGATTGCTGGAGCTGAATGCTCCGGGATACCAGCCCGCTTCGGAAGAGAAGCATATCGGAATTTGGAACGTCCGCAAGCGCATGCTGATGCGTTACGGGGAGCAGGCCAGCCTGGTCTTCGGCGGCAACGAGCCTTCGGGGCTGCGGGTCAAGCTGACCCTGCCTGTCCAATACGCGAAAGGAGACTAGACGATGGTGCAAATGCTGATTGTAGATGACGAGGAATTCGCGGTCGAAGGAATTTTGCACTGCCGCGATTGGAGCGAGCTGGGCATCGAATGCGTCCATACGGCAAACGGGGCCGACGGAGCCAGAGCCATTATGGAGCGGGAGCGGATCGATCTCCTGATCTGCGATATCGAAATGCCCGATGAAGACGGCCTGTCGCTGGTGGGCTGGGTCCGGGAGCATTACCCGCAGACCGAGTCGCTGTTTCTGACCTGCCACTCCGAGTTCGCTTACGCTAAAAAAGCGGTCAGTCTCGGAAGCTTCGATTATTTGCTCAAGCCGGTGGACCGGGACGAGCTGTCGGCGGCGGTCGAGGGAATGCTGGCGGCCGTGCGCGAAAAAGAGGACCAGCGGAGCTATAACGTGATGTACCGCAAATACCGCGAGCTGTGGCAAAAAGATCAGCCGCGCCGGATCGAGCGCTTTTGGCAGGATCTGCTGTCCCGCCGCATACTCGGGTTCGGCGATTTTCTGGAACGCGGGCTGGCGGAGGCCGGCGTCGGACTCGTCGCCGATGATCAAGCGCTGCCGGTACTGATCAGCATCGAGGAATGGAGCAAGCCTCTGGACGGCCGCGACCAGGAGATCATGGAATACGCCGTCAAGAAAGCGGCAGAGGAGATTTGGCTGGAGAACCGCCGCGGCGAGGTGGTCGCGGACGAGAGCGGCGTATTGTTCGCACTGCTGTATGCGGACGGCGGGAATGGGGAAGAGAACCGGTCCCGTTCCCGGGGGCCGCGCGAGCTGCTGGATACGGGACAACGGTTCGTGGAAGCCTGCCGCCGCTTTTTCTATTGCTCCGTCACCTGCTATGTCGGCGCGTTCCGTCCGCTTCAGGAACTGCCGGAGCTGTGCGAGGGCCTCAAAGCGATGGAGCGCAACAACGTGGTCCGGACGTCGCCCGTGCTGCTGTATGTCTCTCAGCCGCAGCGGACGGCGGATACCGCCGTGCCGCAGGACATTGAGGTGCAGGGACTCGTTCCGCTGATGCTGAACGGCGAACGGGAGGCGGCCATCGCCTATATCCATCGTCTCGTCGCCGAGCTGGAGGAACGTCCGTGCCTGCAGGGCCGGCAGCTGGATACGGTTCGCCAGGACACGATGCAGATCGTGTACCATGTACTGCAGGTGAAGGGCGTCAGCGCCAGCGAAGTGCCCGGCTTCTCCGATTGGGCCGCAGCTCCGGTCCGCGGGCTGCGCCAATATAAGCACTGGGCCGAAGGGCTGGCGACGGCGGTGATGGAGGCGGCGTTTGCGGGGGAGGCGGCGGACGGAGCCATTCAGCGTTCCATCCGCTACATCGAGCAGAATGTGGAGGAGAACATCTCCCGGGAGAGCGTCGCCGGCTATGTCGGGCTGAACCCCGCGTATCTGTCCCGGCTGTTCAAGAAGGAGACGGGCCAGAGCCTGATCGATTTTTTGATCACCGCCAAAATGAACCGTGCCCGCCATCTGCTGGACCATACCGCCATGACGGTCAGCGCCGTCGCCCAGCAGGTGGGGTACAGCAACTTTTCCCATTTCACCAAAATGTTCCGCAAGCAGTTCGACGTCAATCCGCAGGAATACCGGAAAGTCACAAAAGGAATGAATTAAGGTTACAAAAACGGCGGGCCGGATGCCGCAGCGGGGCTACAATAAAGCCATATCCAAACGAAGAAGGTGGGCATATGGCTGTGGTAGAAGCGCCGAGGACGCTGGCGCCCGTAACGCGCGCGAAGAAAAAGAGAGCCGGGCTCTGGAAGTACCGGGCGTTGATCGTTCTGGCATTGCCGGGGATTGTGCTGATGTTCATTAACAACTATCTGCCGATGTTCGGTATTTTTCTGGCATTCAAAGACTTGAATTATACGGACGGGATCTGGGGGAGCCGCTGGAACGGGCTGGATAACTTCAAATTCCTGTTTGCTTCGAACGATGCCTGGCTGATTATCAAGAACACGCTGCTGTACAATGTCAGCTTTCTGGTGCTCAACACGGCGCTGGCGGTGCTGCTGGCGATTCTGCTGAACGAGGTGAAGAACAAGATCGCGTCCAAGTTTTTTCAGAGCACGGTCATCATTCCGAATTTCATCTCGATGGTCATCGTCGGCTATGTCGTGTACGGCTTCCTGAATCCGGAGCTCGGTTTCGCGAACAAGTTCATTCTGGAGCCGCTCGGCCGGGAGCCGATCAACTGGTATGCCGAAGCGCAGCATTGGCCGTGGATTCTGACCGTAGTCAACGCGTGGAAAAACGTCGGGTACTCCGCAGTGGTCTATCTGGCGGCGATCGTCGGCATCGACTCCGAATACTACGAAGCCGCCGTCATCGACGGCGCCGGCCGCTGGAAGCAGATGACCAAAATCACCATTCCGCTGATCTCCCCCGTCATTATCATCATGACGCTGCTGGCGATCGGACGCATCTTCAATGCGGATTTCGGCCTGTTCTATCAGGCCACGATGGCCTCGGGCATGCTGAAGGAGACAACGGACGTCATCGACACTTACGTCTATAACGCCCTGATGGTGACCGGCGATACCGGGCTTGCTTCCTCCGCGGGCCTGCTGCAATCGGTCGTCGGCTTCGTTCTAGTGCTGTCGGTCAATCTGATCGTACGCAGGTTCAGCCGGGAGAATGCGCTGTTCTGAGTTCGCATAATAACGTGAAAAACACGGTTTGGAGTGAAAAATGATGATCAAAAAGCGGACTCATCCGCTCATTCTCGTCGTCCTTGGTCTATTCAGCCTGGCTTGCCTGATTCCGTTCTGGCTGGTGCTGATGATTTCGCTGGCCGACGAGGATTGGGTAACGGCGCATGGATACAGCTTCTGGCCGGGCAAGTTCAGCCTTGTGGCTTACCGGTATCTGATCAGCGACGCCGATAAAATCCTCCGGGCCTACGGCGTGTCGGTCTTCGTCACCCTGGTCGGCGTCGTCGTCAGCCTGTTCGTGACCTCGGCGTTGGCCTACTCGCTGTCGCGGCGCGAGTTCCCGCTGCGGGGCGCGCTCAGCTTCTACATTCTGATCACGATGCTGTTCTCTGGGGGATTGCTTCCCTGGTATCTCGTGTATACGCGTTTTCTGCATGTGCAGGATACGCTGCTGGCGCTCATTATTCCGGGACTGATCGGCGGATTTAACGTCATCATTATGCGGACGTTTTTTACGAACAGCATCCCGCCTTCGCTGATCGACTCCGCCCAGATCGACGGGGCCGGCGAATTCCGCACCTACTTCAGCATCATCCTGCCGCTGTCGCTGCCCGTCATGGCGACCATCGGCCTGTTTATCACGGTATCGTACTGGAACGACTGGTTCACCAGCCTGGTGTTCATCCAGAACGAAAAGCTCTTCTCGCTGCAGTATCTGCTGAACAAAACCTTGATGAACGCTTCGTTCCTGCAGACGATTGCCAACAAGGCGTACAGCTCGACGGCGCAGGTGACGACGCCGCTGGAATCGATCCGCATGGCGATGGCGATGATCGCTATCGGTCCGCTGGTGCTCGTCTTCCCGTTCCTGCAGAAGTATTTCGTCAAAGGTTTGACGGTTGGTGCGGTTAAAGGCTGATCCCGGCGGAGCCGGATTAGTATAGCAACAGAGAGACATGATATATCCCAGGGAGGTTGTATTGGAATGAAATGGATCAATAAAAGTTCGGTTGTATTATCGTCGCTGCTGCTGACATCCGCGCTTGTCGCCGGATGCGGAAGCTCGGATAACAGCGGGGCGTCCGGTAAAGGCGGGAACGGCACGCCGGGCGCGTCGCAGACAGCGTCAGCCGGGACATCCAGCCTTAAGCCTTACGAGGTCGTCATGGTGTTCCCCGATGCGCCGCAGAAGGACAGCGACCAGGTGCAGCAGGCCATGAACGATTATTTGAAGCAGCAGTACCCGGAATTAAACATGACGGTAAAGCTGAACCCGATCGACTGGGGAGCCTGGAGCGACAAAACCAATCTCATGATGGCTTCCGGGGAAAAATTCGATTTGCTGTTCACGGCCGATTGGCTCGGCTTCCAGCAGCAGGTGACCAAGGGAGCGCTGCTCCCGCTGGACGATCTGCTGGCGAAATACGGCCCCGACATCGAAGCGGTGGAGAAGGATTACCATGAGCCCGCCAAACGCGGCGGCAAGCTTTACGGCATCCACACCCATCAGGAGCTGGGCGGAACGCAAGGTGTGTACCTGAACAAGGAATTGGTCGACAAATACCAGTTCGATCTCAGCGGGCTCAAGTCCGGCAAGGTTGAGGCGCTGGAGCCGATGCTCCAGACCATCAAGGAGAAGGAGCCTGGCATTACCCCGCTGGTGGCGCCAAGCTTCCCGCTGGAGGCCTACTATTCCTCCGGCAATCTGGATTCCATCTCCAGCATCGCCGCCATCAATGCGGTGGGCACCGCTCCCGACGACTACACGGTGATCAATTCGTTTACGACGCCGCGTTACATGGAGCTGGCCAAGCTGACCAGCAAGTGGTATAAGGCAGGCTATATCAACAAGGACGCCCTGACGCCGGGGCTGGACGCCTGGAAGAAGCTGCAGGCGGGCAAAGGGTTCGCTTTCGTCGGCGACATGGATATTGTGGCGGACATGGAGATCGGCAAGGCGACGCTTTCGCCGAATGGCTCGATCAAGGCCAACCGGGAGATGCTGCAGATTCCGCTGAACATCGACCGGCTGCAAACCGGGAAAATGACGGCGACGATGCAATCCATCTCCAAAACCTCCGAGGACCCGGAACGCGCCATGATGCTGCTCAATCTTTTCTTCAAGGACAAGGAACTTCTTACGCTGTTCAACTTCGGGATCAAGGATACGCATTATGTGCTGAAAGACGGCCAGATCGCGCTGCCGGAGGGCAAGACCATCGATAACGTAGGCTATTATCATGATATTATGTGGCAGATCGGCAACCAGATGCTGAACTACACCCGTGTCGGCGAAGATCCGAACAAATACCAGAACTATGAAAAATTCAACCAGATCGTCTCCGCCAACCCCTCGCGGATCTTCGGCTTTGTTTTTGATCCGGAGCCGGTGAAGAACGAGCTGATCTCGATCGACAACGCCAACAAGGCGTTCGTAGACGGCCTGAAGTCCGGCCAGCTCGATCCTGAAGAGAACCTGCCGAAGCTGTTGGAGAAACAGAAGGCGGCGGGAGCCGACAAGGTCATTGCCGAAGCGCAGAAGCAGCTGGACGCCTGGCTTGCGTTGAGCGGCAAAAAATAAACGGCATGGCCCCGCTGCAAGGATCAGCAGGGCAAGCCCATAGGCAGCAGAGGGGTGTAATCCTTGCGGTTATGCCCCTTTCTTTTACACAAACCCTTATATGAAAAGAAATGGAGTGATTGTAATGCTGATAACACCGTTAATTCATTTGGATGCCTATCCGGATCGTGCGCAATACCGGCCGGGGCAGCCGGGAAATCTGCTGGTTGAACTGGAGACCGCGGAGGACGCGGTTCTGGAAATACAGGTGGCATTTCATAAATTGGAGCGTCCGGTTTACGCAGATAAGCTGCGCGTTGCGGCGGGCAAGGGCGAAAGAGTACAAGTGACGGTTCCTTTGTTCCTGGAGGAGACGGAGTGGGCGGGCTACGGGGCGGATGTCGCCGTGCTGCTGGACGGTGAACGGCTGGGAGCGGCTTCCACTGCCTACGACATTGCCGACCACTGGCGGCGCGCGCCGCGTTACGGCTTCTTGAGCGATTTCCGCTCCGGAGAGGCGGGAGACCTGCGCGACGTGGAGAGCATGAACAAATTCCACCTGAACGTCATCCAGTTCTACGACTGGATGTACCGGCACGATGATCTCATCCCGGAAGGGGATGAATTTACCGATCCGATGGGCCGGACGATGTCTTACCGGGTCGTGCTGGAGAAGCTGTCCGCCGTTCACGGCAAAGGGATGGCGGCCATGGCTTACGGGGCGGTGTATGCGGGACTCAAGGATTTTTTGGCGGGGCGCCCCGAATGGGGGCTCTACCAGCGCAGCGGTGAACCGTTCCAGCTGATCGATCTGTTCTATATTATGGACATTACTCCCGGGTCCCCGTGGACCGATCATATCGTCGGGGAATTTGCCAAGGCCGTGAAGGCCGGCTTCGACGGCATCCATATGGACCAGTACGGCTTCCCCAAAAAAGCGGTCCGCCGCATCGGCGGACAGGAGGAGCCCGTGGATCTGGCCGAGTGTTATCCGGCCCTGATCGACCGGACGAAAGCCGCCGTGACGGAGATCGATCCGGAGGCCGGTTTGATCTTCAACAACGTGGGCAATTACCCGGTAGCCGCAACGGCTTGCGCCGACCAGGAGGCCATTTATATCGAAGTATGGCCGCCGGTCATCCATCTCCGGGAGCTGAAGGCGCTGATCGACAATGCCCGGATGCTGAATCCCGCCAAGCCGGTCATCTTGTCGGCCTATTTGCCTTCCTTCTATCCGCCGGCCGGCAATGATCCCGAATGGGCCGAGAACGGCGCCGTGATGACCATGGCGACGATCTTCGCCAGCGGGGGCTATCATCTGCTGCTGGGAGAAGAACGCGGAATGCTTACAAAGCCGTATTATCCCGATTACGCCGAAATGCAACAAACGTTTGCACTTGAGGCCAGAAGGTATTATGATTTCATCGTACGATTCGGCACGCTGCTGCATCATCCGGCGCTGGAGGACGTCTCGTATACGTATACGGGAGGCGTAAACACGGAAATCAGCTTTCAGGGAAAAAACGCGCCGACATTCGCCCCGAACGGGGAGGCCGGCTCTGTCTGGACCATCGTGAAACGAATGCCGGGATATATGCTAGTGCATTTGATCAACCTTGCCGGCCTGGAGGACGACTACTGGGAGCACGGCAAGCGGCAGCGTCCGGAACCGCAGGATGGTATCGTTTGCACTGTCCTGCTGGAGCATCCGGTCGAGCGCATTTATACGGCCAGTCCGGATGAGGAAGACGGCGGCGTGCGTGATCCTGAATATGCGATTGCCGGACATGAGCAGGGTTTGGCGGCCCAAATTGCGCTGCCGTGCCTGAAAGTATGGACGATGCTGGTCGTCAAATACAAGGAACAGGAGTGAGAGTGTGAATTCGAAATGGTGGCACACTGCGGTGATTTATCAGATATACCCCCGTTCGTTCCAGGACAGCGACGGGGACGGCGTCGGCGATCTGCGGGGAATCATCAACCGCCTCGATTATTTGGAGCAGCTTGGCATCACGGCGATCTGGCTCAGTCCGGTGTATAAATCACCGAACGACGACAACGGCTACGACATCAGCGACTATCAGGATATCATGGACGAGTTCGGCACGATGGCTGATATGGACGAGCTGATCGCCGAGGCCAAAGCCCGGAACATCCGGATTATTATGGATTTGGTCGTCAACCACACCTCCGATGAGCATCCATGGTTCATCGAAGCCCGCAAGGGAAAAGACAACCCGTACCGCGACTACTACGTGTGGCGCGACCCGGTGAACGGGGATGTGCCGAACGGCCTGCGATCGACGTTCAGCGGGTCGGCCTGGGAACTGGACGAAGACAGCGGGCAGTATTACCTGCATCTGTTCAGCCGCAGGCAGCCGGATCTCAACTGGGAGAACGGGCGGGTGCGGCAGGAAGTATGGGACATGATGAACTTCTGGCTGGATAAGGGCGTCGGCGGCTTCCGCATGGACGTCATTGATCTGGTCGGCAAAATTCCCGATCAGGGCATTACGGGGAACGGTCCAAAGCTGCATGAATATTTGCAGGAGATGCACCGGGAGACCTTTGGCAAGCATGACGTGTTGACAGTCGGCGAGACGTGGGGGGCGACGCCGGACATCGCCAAGCTGTATTCCGATCCGAAGCGGAAGGAGCTGTCGATGGTGTTCCAGTTCGAGCATGTCGGCCTGGACCAGCAGGAAGGCAAGGACAAATGGGATCTGAAGCCGCTTGACGTCGCGGAGCTGAAGCAGGTGCTGGCCAAGTGGCAGACCGAGCTCGGCGACGAGGGCTGGAACAGCCTGTTCTGGAACAATCACGACCTGCCGCGCATCGTCTCGCGCTGGGGCGATGACGGCGCCTACCGCCGGGAGAGCGCCAAAATGCTCGCGATCCTGCTTCACCTGATGAAAGGGACGCCATACATTTATCAAGGCGAAGAGATCGGCATGACGAATTATCCGATCACGGATATTTCCGAGGCCCAGGATATCGAAAGCGTTAACATGTACCGCGAGCGTCTTGCGCTTGGTTACGCCAAAGAGGACATCATCGCTTCCATCAACGCCAAGGGCCGGGACAACGCCCGCACGCCGATGCAATGGGACGATTCGGCAAACGGCGGTTTCACGGCCGGAGAGCCGTGGCTGCATGTCAATCCGAACTATAAGGAGATCAACGTCCAGGCGAACCTGGACGATCCCGATTCCATTTTCCACTGCTACCGGAAGCTGATTGCGCTCCGCCGGAATCACCCGATTATTGTCTGGGGCGAATTTGAACTGGTGGAGGGCGTGCCGGATCAAGTGTTTATGTACTTGCGCCGTTACGAGGGCGAGACATGGGCCGTGGTTGCCAACTTCGGGGTGGAAGAGGTTTCGCTTTCGCTGCCCGCTGTGGGCCGGACCGAAGAGATCCTCATCGGCAATTACGACCGCCAATCAGCGGATTTTGCCAAGCTGGCGCTGCGGCCGTATGAGGCTTTTGCGGGCCGGTTATCGTAATAAAGAGGCGGAAGGGCGGATTTTTCCATTATCCCTATGAAAAAGACGGCCGGAGCGTTCAGCTCCGGCCGTTGCCGCGTCTGGGCGGCAAGCCGCCGGGCGGTTACTCGAAGTGCTCCAGCACCACTTTGCCGATGGTGCTGCCGGTCTCCAGCAGCGCATGCGCTTTGCGCAGATTGGCGGCGTTGATCGGTGACAGTTTCTCAGTTACCGTTGTCCGCACGATGCCTTCGTCCGCAAGCCGGGCGACCTCGTTCAGCAGGCGATGCTGCTCGATCATATCTTGCGTCTCGTACATGGACCGGGTGAACATCAGCTCCCAGGCGAAGGTGACGCTTTTGTTCTTGAGCAGCGTCAGGTCGAGCAGTTCGTCGGTCTCTACGATGGAGCAGATTTTGCCCTGCGGCGCGATCGCCTCAGCCATGTTCTTCCAGTGCTTTTCGGTGCTGTTAAGGCACAGAATGTACTCAACCTCTTGTACACCGAGGGCATTAAGCTGCGGGCCAAAGGCTTCATAATGGTTGATCGTGTAATCGGCGCCCAGCGTTTGGGCCCACTGCGCCGTTTCGGGGCGGGATGCGGTGCCGATTACGGTCAGCCCGGCATTCTTCGCGAGCTGAATGGCAATGGAGCCGACGCCTCCGGCCGCGCCGATAATCAGCAGCGATTTGCCCTTGTTCTTCTCCGGCTGCGGTGAAACGCCAAGCCGGTCATACAGCGCTTCCCAGGCGGTGATCGCGGTCAGCGGCAGCGCAGCCGCTTCCGCGAAGCTAAGGGAAGCCGGCTTGCGGCCGACAATCCGCTCGTCGACCAGATGGAACTCGCTGTTGCCGCCGGGCCGCACCAGGCTGCCGGCGTAATACACCTCGTCGCCGGGTTTGAACAGAACGGCCTCCGGCCCGGCCTGCTCGACGACACCGGCGACATCCCAGCCGAGAATGCGCGGCGCCGATTCCTTCCGGTCCTTCGGCGCGCGGATTTTAACGTCCACGGGATTGACGGAAATCGCCTTGACCTTCACCAGAATATCCTTACCGGTGGGAACCGGTTTGTCCACAAGGACATCCTGCAGGCTGTCTTCCCGTTCAATCGGCAAATACGCGTACAATCCAATCGCTTTCATCGTTGCTGTAGTCATGGGTAATTCCTCCTTGGATCGCGCAGGCCGGCTTGTTTGGGGCGAACTTTTCCGCTTCAAGTCTGCCTGCAACGTTTCTTTATTGACAATATAAATCATGTACTTCAAAATGATAAGTACGCACATTAATGTTGTATAGTATACATTTTTATACTGTGAGGAGCGGATCGAAATGCGCAACCGCAAAAGCGGATATGGCGAATGCCCGAATTCCGAGGGCTGCCCGGTGGAATTTACGCTTGATGTCATCGGCGGGAAATGGAAAGGCGTGCTGCTTTATCATCTGATCGACGGCACGCTGCGGTTCAATGAATTCCGCCGGATCTGCCCGACGATTACCCAGCGGATGCTGACGCTGCAGCTTCGCGAGCTGGAAGAGGACGGCATCGTGCATCGGGAGGTATACCAGCAGGTGCCTCCGAAGGTGGAGTATTCCCTGACCGAATTCGGCCGCACGCTCGTACCAGTTATTTTGGAGATGAGAAAATGGGGCGAAACGTACCAGCGGGCGGGGATGATGAATGCGCAGCAGACCGATCTGCCGTCCTAGGACTAGGATCAACTTAGGCAAGGGCTGCCCCGCAAAGCCGGCGATCGGCTGTACGGAGCAGTCTTTTTTCATCAGAAATCCGCTCTAAAAAAACGCATGGCTCATAGCCATGCGTTTTTTTAGGTTCAATAGATGACCTCAATGCCGTGCTCGGCCAGCCGTTTGCTCCACTGCGCGGAAGGCTCGCGGTCGGTGATCAGAATGTCGATATTCTGCAGCTCCGCCAGTCCGGTAAAAGCGACTTGATCGAATTTGGTATGGTCGGCCAGCAAAATGACTTTTTGCGCCTGGCGCAGCATCGCCTTTTTGACCTCGCATTCCGGTTCGTTGGAATCGGTAATGCCCCGTTCCATGTCGATCCCTTTGCAGCTGATGACGGCGGCATCGACATGGTAGCGGCGCAGCGTTTCCTGGGCAACCGGGCCGACCAGCGACAGGGAGCGGTGACGCAGCGAGCCGCCGGTGGATACGATGTCCATGCCGGAGCGCGAAAATTCATGCAGGATATTGATGGAATTCGTGATGACTCTCAAATTATTTTTGTTGCCCAGCAGCTTGATGAATTCGAAGGAGGTTGAACTGGGGTCGACCATCAGCGTATCGCCGTCCTTGATCAAATCTAGCGCTTTAAGGGCAATACTGTGTTTGATATCCGTATTCAGGGCGTTGCGGGTGACAAAAGGGAGATCCTCGTTCGTATGACGGTTCAGCATCGCGCCCCCGTAGGTGCGGCTGAGGATGCCGTCCTTCTCCAGCTTCTCCAGATCGCGCCGGATCGTCTCCTCCGTAACGTCAAACATGCGGCTCAAGTCCGAGACGAGCACACGCTTGTCCTGATGAACCAGATCGATAATTTTTTTGCGTCTTTCCGCTGCCAGCATCGCAATCACCTTTCCCGAAGAATCTGGTTTAAGTGTAGCTGCGAAAATCTGTGTTTGCAACATATGGATAAGAAAAACATGCAAATGCACGCTTTGTTTTCTGTAAAACAGACATTAATACAACAAAAACAACATAATTAAACTTTTATTTGTTGACAACAAAGATTTGCGGAGCTACGATAAGGATGGTTATCCCCCATAGGACAGCGCGTATCCGGGTCATGCCGGAAGCTGGTTGGCTCACGCTACGTTCCCGAAGGCCAGCCCGAGGCGCCACAACCTGGGAAGCCTTAAAGAAGCGGGATAGCCGGGGTTTCACTACATTGCCTTGGGAGGCTGGTCAGGTTATGAGCACTCATGTTTTTTATGTTCCATCGATCAATATGATGGGAAAAGGCTGTCTGAAGGATATCGGTCCGTACATTGCGGAGCTGAACCTGAAGAAGGCGCTGGTAGTTACCGACAAATTTCTGATGAAGAGCGGGATCGCCGGCAAGCTGCTGGCGGTACTGGATGAAGCCGGAATCGAATATGCCGTGTATGATGAAGTGAAACCGAATCCCACCTGCAAAAACGTACATGACGGCGTCGACTTTCTGAATGCGAACGGCTGCGACTATCTGATCTCCATCGGCGGCGGCTCGCCGCAGGATACGGCGAAGGGCATCGGCATCATCGCTACCAACGGCGGCCATATCAAGGAATATGAAGGCGTGCACAAATCCAAAAACAAATCGCTGCCGATCATCGCGGTCAACACAACGGCGGGAACGTCGGCAGAAGTGACGATTAACTATGTCATTACGGACGAAGAGCGCAAGGTCAAGATGGTCATGGTGGATAAAAACAGCCTCGCAACCATCTCCGTCAACGATCCCGAGCTGATGATCGACAAACCTGCCGCCCTGACAGCGGCGACGGGCATGGACGCGCTGACCCACGCCATTGAAGCGCTGGTGACTCCGGGGGCTTATCCGGTAACGGACGCAACGGCGCTGGCCGCGGTGGAGCTGATCTTCGGCAATCTGGCTCGTACGGTCAAGAACGGGCATGATATCGAAGCCCGCGAGCAAATGGTCTACGCGATCTTCCTGGGCGGCATGGCGTTCAACAACGCCGGACTCGGCTACGTGCATGCGATGGCCCATCAGCTCGGGGGCGTCTACGATCTGCCGCACGGCGTGTGCAACGCAATGCTGCTGCCGTACGTGGAAGAAGAGAACGCCAAATACGTGCCGGAGAAATTCCGCAGCATCGCCAAGGCGATCGGTCTGCAGGTCGCAGGCAAGACGGATCAGGAATGCGCGGCATTCGTGATCGAATCGATCAAGGCGCTGTCCAAGGAAGTCGGCATTCCGGAGAAGCTGTCCGAGCTTGGCGTGGACGAAGTCGATCTGGACCTGCTGGCGGAGAACTCGATGAAGGACGCCTGTGCGCCCGGCAATCCGTTTATCCCGACCAAGGAAGAAGTTATCGCGTTGTTCCGCAAAATTTTGTAGGGGACGAGAGAGTGACCCCCTTTTACTGAAAAGGAGATTTCCGATGATGAACCATCATATCGCCGTTGATATCGGGGCATCCAGCGGGCGGCTTGTACTCGGCAGAGTAGAAGACGGCGTGCTTAAGCTGCAAGAGCTGCACCGCTTCAAGAACGGGTTTACCGAACGGGATGGCTCCTGTTTCTGGGATATCGATGATTTGTTTGCGCAGATTATTGCCGGACTGGAAAAGGCGAAAGCCGCAGGCATCGCCCGCTGCACGCTGGGCATCGACACCTGGGCCGTCGATTATGTGCTGCTGGATGCGCGGGGCGAGCGGGTGCAGGAGGTCTATGCCTACCGCGACCGCCGGACCGAAGGAGTCATGGAGCAGGTTGCTTCGCGGATTTCGCCGGAAGCCGTTTACGCCAAAACGGGCATCCAGCGCCTGAATTTCAACACGCTGTACCAGCTTTATGCGCATGATCCCGAGGAGCTGGCGAGGGCGGAGCAGATTCTGATGGTTCCGGATTATCTCTACTATAGATTAAGCGGCCGCAAAATCATCGAAGTCACCAACGCATCCACGACCCAGTTGCTGAACCTGGCGACGCGCGATTTCGACGACGAGCTGCTGCAGCTGCTGTCCTTGCGCCGCGGACAGTTCCCAGCGCTCACCGAGCCGGGCACGGTACTCGGCGGATTGCGGCCGGAGCTCATGGCGTTATATGACTTGCCGGAATGCGAGCTGGTCATCGCCGCCACGCATGACACCGCTTCGGCGGTGCTGGGCGTACCGGTCCGGTCCGGGCGGCATGCCGCTTACATCAGCAGCGGTACTTGGTCGCTGCTCGGCGTGGAGCTGAGCCGGCCGATCAACAGCCCGGAAGCGATGGAAGCGAACTATACCAACGAGTGGGGCGCATTCGGCACGTACCGCTTCCTGAAGAACATCATGGGCCTGTGGCTCATTCAGGAGGTGCGGCGATTGTTCGGGGAGCAGTACAGCTTCGCCGAGCTGGCGGAGCTGGCCGCGGAGGCCGAAGGCTTCCGCAGCCTGATTCCCTGCAACGACGACCGCTTCCTCAACCCGGCGGATATGATCGCCGAGATCCGCCGCGCCTGCGCAGAGAGCGGCCAGCCTGTGCCGGAGACGCCGGGGGCCATCGCCCGCTGCATCTTCGACAGCCTGGCACTTTCTTACCGCAGCTATCTGCAAGAGCTGGAGCGCTTGACCGGCGCCGCCGCCGACGTGCTGCAGATCGTCGGCGGCGGCGCCAATAACGGTCTGCTGTGCCAGCTGACCGCCGATCTGACCGGCCGCGAGGTGCTGGCCGGCCCGACGGAAGCCACCGCGCTGGGCAACCTCGCGGTGCAGCTGATCCATACCGGCGAGGTGGCCGGTATCGGGGAGGCGCGGGCGCTGATCGGGGCTTCGTTCCCGATCACCTCGTACCGCCCGCGCGCGGTGCCGCAGCTGGACGCGCTGCTGCTCCGCTGGGAGCGGCTGCATGCCCGGTAAGCGGGCATGCGCAGCGGCGGCTGTGCCGCGGGCGGGGCGCTCTGCGGACCTGAGCGCCGTCGGCCGAACGGAGCCGTTCCGGGCTAACGGGCTGAGCGCTGCGATTCGCCCGGATCGGGCCTTTCCGGCCTCACGGAGCCGAGCGCTGGTGTCCGAACTAAGTTCTCCCCGGGTACCAGACCTGAGCGCCGTCGGCCGAACGAGCTTTTCCGGCCTCACGGAGCCGAGCGCCGTCGACCGAACTAAGCTTTCCCGGGTAACGGACCTGAGCCGTCGGCCTAACGGACCTAAGCGCCGCTATTCGTCTGAATCGGGGTTATTTCCCGAATTAACGGACCTGAGCGCCGTTATTTGCGGCATTAGGCCTGAAAAAGAGCCGGTTCGGGGCAAATAACGGCTCTGGTGTCCGTTGTTCTGAGAAATCAGGCGGTTTGCGCCAAATAACGGCTCTCGTGTCCGTAAGCTAGCTTTACGGAGAGTTGGAGCAAGCCGGGAGGAGTATCGAGTGGGCTTACAGGAGCTGGCAGCGGGCGAAGCGCCACATCCGGGGCTGAATAGGCGATTACAGTCAGACATACACCGGGGAGACCTCCCCATGGAGCGGATGCTCACAACACTTTCAGGAGGTACCACATGGATCAGAGCATCATGAATAGTTACAACGAAGCCAAAAAGCTGTACGCTGCGCATGGCATCAATGTCGACGAGGTACTGGAAAAGCTGGCGCAGGTCAAAATCTCCCTGCACTGCTGGCAGGGCGACGACGTCAAAGGCTTTTTGTTCAAGGATAAAGAACTGAGCGGCGGAATCGCCGTGACCGGCAGCTATCCGGGCCGTGCCCGCACGCCGGAGGAGCTGCGCCAGGACCTGGAGAAGGCTCTGTCGCTGATTCCGGGCAAACATAAAGTGAATTTGCATGCGATTTATGCCGATACCGACGAGCAGGTTGATTTGGACGAGCTGGAGCCGCGCCATTTTGCGCCATGGGTCGAGTGGGCGAAGGAGCAGGGGCTGGGCCTTGATTTCAACCCGACCTGTTTCTCCCATCCGAAGGCGGCGGACGGTTTTACCCTGAGCCATGCGGATGATGATATCCGCGGCTTCTGGATCCGCCACGGCAAGGCGTCGCGCAAGATCGCCGAATATTTCGGCCGCGAGCTGGGCCAGACCTGCGTGACGAACTTCTGGGTGCCGGATGGCTATAAGGATACGCCGGTCGACCGCCTTTCGCCGCGCAAGCGGCTGATGGAATCGCTCGACGAGGTGTTCAGCGAGCCGATCGATCCGCAGTACAACATCGACGCTGTCGAAAGCAAATTGTTCGGGATCGGCTCCGAGAGCTATGTCGTCGGCTCCCATGAATTTTATATGGGCTACGGGCTGACCCGCGGCAAAGCGATTTGCCTCGACGCCGGCCATTTCCATCCGACCGAAGTGATCTCCAATAAGCTTTCGTCGATTCTCATGTTCAGCGAGCAGCTGCTGCTGCATGTCAGCCGTCCGGTCCGCTGGGACAGCGACCATGTCGTCACGATGGACGACGAGCTGCTCGACATCGCCCGCGAGCTGGTCCGCGGCAATCTACTGCCTCGCACGAACATCGGGCTCGATTTCTTTGACGGCAGCATCAACCACATCGCCGCCTGGGTGATCGGCACGCGCAATACCATCAAGGCCTTGCTCCGCGCGATGCTGGAGCCGGTGGCCGAGCTGAAAGCCATCGAGCTTGCGGGCGATTATACATCCCGTCTGGCGCTGGTGGAAGAGTTCAAGTCGTATCCGTTCGGCGCGGTATGGGATTATTACTGCGCTTCGCAGGGCATGCCGGTGCGCGAGCAGTGGCTGGCCGAAGTGAAGAAATACGAAAACGAAGTGCTGACGACAAGATAACGAAAGGGCGGCCCTCCGCCTTTTCAGCAGAAAGCAAAGGAGAGAAATCCATGAGTACATCCGTGATTGAAACCAAAGGCTATATCGCCAGCAGCGAAGCGCCGTTTATCCAGGAGATGTCGGAAATTACCCATCATATGTGGTCGCTCGGCTGGGATGAGCTGAACGGCGGCAACATCAGCTATTTGCTGGACGAAGCGGAAGTTGCCAAATACATCGATATCACCCAAGCGCAGCGGACGATTAAGCTGAACTTCCCGGTCACCGAGCTGGCCGGCAACTACTTTATCGTCACTGGCTCCGGCAAGTATTTCCGCAATGTCATTAAAGATCCGGAAGCCAACCTTGGCGTATTGCGTGTGAGCGCAGCAGGTGACAGCGTGGAAGTGCTGTGGGGCTTGCGGAACGGCGCGGTGCCGACCAGCGAGCTGGCTTCCCATTTTATGAGCCATATCGAACGCCTTAAGGTGGACCCGTCGCATCGCATCGTGCTGCATACCCATGCCACCAACGTTATCGCCATGACGTTTACCCATGACCTGGATGAACTGAAATTCACCAAAACGCTCTGGGAAATGTGCACCGAATGCCTCGTGGTATTCCCGGACGGCGTCGGCGTCATTCCGTGGATGGTGCCCGGCAGCAGCGACATCGGCCGCGCCACCGCCGACAAAATGAAGGATTACCGCGTGGTCGTCTGGCCGCAGCACGGCATCTTCGTGACCGGGGCAACGATGGACGCGACCTTCGGGCTCGTTGAAACGATCGAAAAAGCCGCCATTGTCTACAATCTGATCGGTGGCCGCGAGATCAAGCAAAAAATTACGGACCAGCAGCTCGCCGACCTGGCCGCCGCGTTCCGCGTTACGCCGAAAGCGGGAATCTTGGAATTATAAATAGGGGATACGGTTGTCCGTCCACCTGTGAATCAGGGGGGCGGGCTTTTTTTATGCACCCGTTAAGAGCCATCTCCCGCCTTGTTCATCTTGCGGTAATCCCGGGGCGTCAGGCCGGTGAGCCGCTTGAACATTTTGCCGAAATGGGAAAAGTTATCGAAACCCGCCAGCTCCGAGACATGGGTGATGCTCCGATCGGTCTCGCGCAGCAGCCGCTCCGCTTCCTTCACGCGGGTGATGTTGACGTATTCGGTGAAGCCGAAGCCGGTCACTTCCTTGAATACGCGGCTCAGGTGGCTTTTGCTGATGTAAAAAGCTTGCGCAAGCGCGTCCAGCTCCAGCGGCTCGGCGAAATACCGGTTGATGTGGCGGACGATATCCGACACTTTGCGCTGCACCGGGGTCGGCTCATAATCTGCTTCCGCACCGCGACGCTGAAAACAGCGGGCCGTATACAGCAGCAGCTCACCGGCCATGTGCCGGACGTGCAGCCGATAGCCGGGTGGCTTGCCGTGCAGCTCCGTCAGCAGGGAGGTTAACAGGCTCTCCGCCTGCAGCCGTTCCTGCAGGTTCAGACGCACCAGCGGATAGCCGTGGGAGAAGGGCGCAAGCAGAAAATCCCGTTCTTCGGGCGTGAAGCCGTCGAAATAGGCGGGCTCGAAATACAGTACGATCCGTTCGTGATTCGGCACGCTGAGCTCGGAGGTTTTATGCACCGCATTCGTGTCCACCAGCACTAGATCGCCGGCCCGTACCGGGAAGGCGCTGTCTTTGATGAAGTAATTCCGTTCGCCGCTGAACAAATAATAAAGCTCATATTCGCTGTGGTAGTGGTTCACCGCCATGGAGAAACGGCCCGTCCTCCGGTCGAATTCGATGCGGAGCGGGTCGTTTTTATCTTCATAACGCAGAAGATCGGGCAGCTGTTGAATGGACATAAGCGCTCCTTTCCAACTCTTTTGGCCAATATAGCAAAATAAGCGGGGTTTTACAATTAAATGCGCTTTGTAGCGGAGATATCATTCTAATGTTTTGATAATTTGGAAAGGAGGAAAGTGATTTTACTCGAACCTTAGGAGGAAACAATCATGATTAAAAACGGTAACCGCGTGGAGCAGCTGCAAATCGCGTACATCGGGGGTGGCTCGCGCGGCTGGGCCTGGGGGCTGATGAGCGATCTGGCACTGAGTCCGGAGCTGTCCGGCACCGTAAAGCTGTACGATATTGATAGGGAAGCGGCACGCAAAAATGAAATCATCGGCAACCGCCTGACGGCTCTCCCCGAATCGCGGGGTGCCTGGAGTTACGAAGCAGTGGACCGTCTGGAGAATGCGCTGCGCGGCGCCGATTTCGTCATCATCTCCATTGTGCCGGGGACATTTACCGAAATGGCTTCCGATGTGCATACCCCGGAGAAATACGGCATTTACCAGTCGGTCGGCGATACCGTCGGCCCCGGAGGCATTCTCCGCGCGCTGCGCACCATTCCGCTATATGCCGGTTTTGCCGAAGCGATCAAAGCCTATTGTCCCGAGGCCTGGGTAATCAACTATACCAATCCGATGACACTATGCACGCGGACGCTGTACGAGGTGTTCCCGGAGATCAAGGCGTTCGGCTGCTGCCATGAAGTATTCGAGGTGCAGAAGCTGATGGCAGAGATGCTGGAAGATATGGAGGGCATTGACGGCGTGCACCGTGCGGAGATCAAGACGAATGTGCTCGGCATCAACCACTTCACATGGATGGATAGCGTGGAATATGAGGGGCGGGATCTGCTGCCGCTGTACCGTCAGTTTGTCGACAAATATTATGAAGAAGGATTCTCCAAGCCAAAAAAAGCGCACTGGATGAACCAATATTTCGACTCCGCGCACCGGGTCAAATTCGATCTGTTCCGCCGGTACGGCATCGTCGCGGCTGCGGGTGACCGCCATCTGGCCGAATTTTGCGGCAGGTCCTATCTGGCTTCACCGGAGGAAGTCGCCTACTGGAAGTTCGGCCTGACGCCGGTGGCGTGGCGGACCGACAACCGCACGCGGCTGCTGGAGCGCTCGGAGCGGCTGGTCCGCGGGGAAGAACCGCTGAAGCTGGAGGGCTCCGGGGAAGAGGGCGTGCTTCAGATCAAGGCGCTGCTGGGCCTCGGCGATTTGATCACCAATGTCAATCTGCCGAATACCGGGCAAATGACGGGGCTGCCGCTGCCCAGTGTGGTCGAAACGAATGCCGTGCTGTCGCATAACCGGGTGACGCCGGTAGCCGCCGGCCGTCTGCCGGCAGAGGTGGAATCGCTGGTGCAACGCCATGTCGCGAATCAGGAGACCACGCTGAGAGCGGGGCTGGCCAAGGACGCCAATCTTGCGTTCCGCGCGTTCACCGCCGATCCGCTCGTCGCCGTCGGCGTGCGGGATGCCCGGGCGCTGCTGCAGGAAATGCTGGCGAACACCGCAGCTTATCTTCCCGGCTGGAACTTGGGATGACGGTGCGCCTCCAGCCTCGTTAACCCTATAAACCATTCATGCCCTTTCGTATTCCCGTCCGGGAAACGAAAGGGCATTTTTTTGCATATCAACCGAAAGTCGCTGACCGGCGCTCAATATCATCCTTCATCAGCTGTTCGGCTTCATCCGGAGTGAGGTCCTTGATCATCATCAGTTCACTTTTCAGCACATGCACAATATGATCCATCGTATGCTTATCGTCGGCGGTTAATTTCGTTTCATGCTGCTTGCTGCACAGGATATCTCTGAGAATTCCGTAGAGATCGGCTGACGTGCCCGACTGCAGTTTATTTTTGAACATATTTTTCCGTTCCGTACTGCCTACCGGAAGCTTGGCGGAATCCGCGAAAAAGAGATTCTGTGCTTCTTCAAGCTGCTCGGCGCTGGAAAGCTTGCGCAGGCCCGTTTTTTCAGAATCCCGGGTAGGGACGTACACGCTGAGACTGTTGGCAAGGATGAAGATGTTATAGTACTCCTGCGGTGTTCCCGCAATCTGAAGGATCTCCACCTCCTTTACAAATCCTGCACCGTGATACGGGTGGAAAACTCTATCTCCAGATACCAGCATCTTGCACCTCCGTAGTTATCTATTGGTCATGACCGGACTGACTTTATTATACCACATACCTGTCAAGTCCCAGAGTCGATTCGAAGATAAGGATGTTTCATTCGGGGAGGCAAGGGTAAAGTATATATGGCAACACGAACTCAAGACCTAACAAGGAGGAATTCAAAATGGCGAACAACAACCAGAATGGGAAGATGAGCCGCGAAGAAGCCGGCCGTAAAGGTGGAGAGACAACATCCAGAAATCATGACCGTGAGTTTTATCAGGAAATCGGCCAAAAAGGCGGCGAGGCTACGTCAAACAGCCATGACCGCGAATTTTACCAGGAAATCGGTGAAAAAGGCGGGGAATCCCGCGGTAACTCAAACGGCGGCAACAATGACGGGAAAATGAGCCGCGAGGAAGCCGGCCGTAAAGGCGGCGAGGCCCGGGCCCGTCAGCGTGACAATTAATCCAATAGCATAAGCGCATTCGATAATTACCCATAAGATGAATTACCCCATAAATAAGGTCAGGTCCCACAGCGGGGCCTGACCTTATTTATGGGGTGTCATCGAAGAATTAAGCGATCTCGTTCTCCAGCCGGAGACGGTAAGAAGAAAGCGACTCATCGATGATGCGCCGCATGAAATCGGAATCGATTTCCGGGAGCAGCGTGACCGCGTATTTCCAGGCATTCTCCTCGATCCGCAGCTGAATCTCGGCGCGCTCGCGTATCGTAAGCGATTTGTCCAGCCGGTCCGCCAGGCCCGGAAGCTCTGAATCCACGGAATGGCCCAGCTCATGGGCGGTGATGACGGCCATATATTCCTTCAGCCGATCGATCGATCCGAACAGCAAACGGCATTGGCGGATAATTTCTTCTATATATAAATAAATCGTATGCGTGCTCATCTGATATTTGCCGCCGACCATCCGGTCTTCCGGAAAGCGCAGCACGTATTTCACGGCGACGCCGTTGCCCGCCCGCGCCAGAAGCCCGTCGACGGTCTCCTCGAATCCTTGGTTCTCCAGCTGCCTTCCCGCCTTTACCAATAAAGTATTTCCCCTATTTTAAGACGAAAAGGCCGGCAATGCTATGGATTTTATGAAAAAATCATTGCATTTTCGTGAAAATTTTAAATGTCTAAATTTAAGTTCCTATAGGCCGAAGCCAAAATATTTAGCCGCATTCTTGTAGGCGATGGCTTCAGTCATCGCGCCGAGCAGGCCGAGATCATCCGGTGCCTCGCCGCGCTGGGCCAGCTCACCTATCCACTCGCATAGCACACGGCGGAAATATTCGTGGCGAGTATAGGAGAGGAAGCTGCGCGAGTCGGTCAGCATGCCGACAAACCGGGACAAGAGGCCATTGTCGGCCAGCAGCGTCAACTGGCGGCGCATACCGTCGCGGGTGTCGTTGTACCACCAGCCGGAGCCGAGCTGCATTTTTCCTGGAATGTCCTTCTGATAGCAGCCCATCAGCGCGAGCAGCGCCGGATAGTCGCCCGGATTCAGCGAATAGAAAATCGTCTTCGGCAGGCCGGAGCCACTCTCGGCCCGGTCCAGCAGACGGGACAGGGAGACGGTGATCGGCAGGTCGTTGATGCCGTCGTACCCGGTGTCCGGTCCGAGCTTGCGGAACATCGGCGTGTTGTTGTTGCGGTACGCATGCAGATGAAGCTGCATCGTCCAGCCCTGGCGTTCGTACATCGCGATCAGCTCGATCAGCAGCTCCGTGCGATACTTTGTTACTTCATCGTCAGTCAGCGCCTTGCCGCTAAGGCGTTTGGCATAGATCGCTTCCACCGTCTCACGGTCGGCCGCTTCGTATTTCAGCACATCAAGCGCATGGTCGGAGAGACGGCAGCCATGTTCATGGAAAAATAACACGCGGTCCTGCAGCAGCTTCACCAGTTCGGCAAACGACGCTGCCTTGCGGCCGGTTGCCGTCTCCAGACGGCTGATCCATTCCGCGAATCCCGCGGCGTCGATATTCAGCGCCTTGTCGGGACGGAAGGTCGGCAGCACTTTGAAGCGCGTTTCTTCCTCTGCCAGCTTGCGGTGATATTCCAGCGTGTCCGCCGGATCGTCGGTCGTGCAGACCAGCTTGACGCCGGAATTCACGATCAGCGCGCGGCGGGTATATTCCGGCAAGGCCAGCTTGGCGTTAACCTGCTCCCAGATCTCCGGCGCATTCTGCCCGTTCAGCGGCAGATCTACGCCAAAGAAGCGGCGCAGCTCCAGATGGGTCCAGCTGTACAGCGGATTACCGATCGTCTTCGGTACCGTGACCGCCCAAGCCAGGAACTTGTCGTAATCGGAGGCGTCGCCGGTGATGCGCTGTTCCGGTATGCCGTTGGCCCGCATCAGGCGCCATTTATAATGGTCTCCATACAGCCAGGCGGCAGTGAGATTGGCAAAAGGCTGGTCTTCGTAGATTTCCTTCGGATCGAGATGGCAGTGGTAATCGATGATCGGCATCGCTTTGGCATACCCGTGATACAGCTGCCGCGCCGTGTCTGTGGACAGCAGGAAATCTTCGTTCAAAAATCCGGCACTCATAACGTAACCCCCGTTTTAAAGATAGCCAGCTCGCGGACCTCGTTTTCCTCGTTGCGGGTTTTGCGGCCGCTGGCGACTTCGATTAAATATTGGATAAATCGCTCCAGCACTTCTTCCATTGGCGTGTCCAGCAGCGGACCGGCATTGAAATCCATCCAGTGCCCTTTTTTGTTGAACAGATCGTTGTTTGTCGCGACCTTGACCGTCGGTACAAAGCTGCCAAACGGCGTGCCGCGGCCCGTCGTGAACAGCACAAGCTGGCAGTCGGCGGCGGCGAGCGCGGAGGCGGCCACGAGGTCGTTGCCCGGCGCCTGCAGCAGGCTGAGGCCTTTACGCGTGAGTTTTTCCCCGTATTGCAGGACATCGACGACGGCGGAGGTGCCGGCTTTTTGCGTGCAGCCAAGCGATTTGTCCTCCAGCGTGCTGATGCCGCCGGCTTTGTTGCCCGGCGACGGATTCTCATAAACCGGCTCCCCGTAGGAGAGAAAATACTGCTTGAAGTTGTTGATCAGCGAGACGATTTTGTCGAACACTTCGCGGTTCTCCGCGCGGGCCATCAGCATTTTCTCGGCCCCGAACATTTCCGGAACCTCGGTCAGCACCGAGCTGCCGCCCTGGCTGATCAGGAAGTCGGAGAAGGCGCCGAGCAGCGGGTTGGCGGTAATGCCGGAGAAGCCGTCGGAGCCGCCGCATTTCAGCCCGACATTCAGCTCGCTCAGCGGTACCGGCTCGCGGCGGTCGTCCTGCGCCGCTACATACAATTCCTCGAGCAGCGCCAGCCCGGCTTCCACTTCGTTTCCGACTTCCTGGGCCACGAGAAATTTGACCCGGGTTTCGTCATAATCGCCCAAGAGTGTTTTAAATTCGGAGACGATGTTGTTCTCGCAACCGAGGCCGAAGACGAGCACGCCGCCGGCATTCGGGTGATGCACCGCGTCCAGCAGAATGCTGCGCGTCATTTTGTGGTCGTCGCCGAGCTGGGAGCAGCCGTAGGGATGCTTGAGCACGGTGATGTTGTCGAAGGTGCCAAGGCCGGGATGGCCTGCCTTGAACTCGGAGAGCATCTGCTCGGCGATGCCGTTGACGCAGCCGACGGTTGGCACGATAAACAGGTCGTTGCGGATGCCGACCTTGCCGTTTTTGCGACGGTAGCCGTCGAAAGTCAAGTGGCAAGGCGGGTATTTTACCGGATGCAGCTCCGGCACATATTCGTACTGCTCTTCGCCGGCCAGCGTCGTGCGGATATTGTGGGTATGCACCCAGTCCCCGGGAGCGAGGGTATCCGTGGCGTAGCCGATCGGATAGCCGTATTTGACGACGGTTTCGCCTTCGGCCACGGGGGCGAGGGCGATTTTATGGCCTTGTGGCACATCGGCGGCAACGGTCAGCTTAACGCCGTGCTCCTCCAGCGTTTCGTCGGACTGAAGAGGCCGCAGGGCAACGGCAACATTGTCGCGTCCGTTCATTTTCATCAAGGTTCTCATTTCGCTTCACTCCTTAAACCAGTTGTTGTAATGCCGCGCGGGCGCCTGCCGCTTCCAGTTCGGCAATATGCGCATTCAGGCGGGCGGCCAGGCCCGGAACCGCATTCAGATCGGTGCCCCAGAGGCTGCTTTCCTTCAGAATCGACGTGACGAACGTCGCGGGATCGGCCCATGCCTGATCGAACAAGGCGGTAACGTCCGTGCTGTCCTGACGCGCGATTTTATCACCACGGTAGCTGTAGAGAAGGGCGGCGAAGGATAGGCTAAGCAGCGGCGGCAGCGCTTGGCGTTCTCTGGCGTAACGCAGCAGCAGGGGCAGCAGACGGGTTTTGAACTTGGAGATGCTGTTCAGCGCGATCGAGCTCAGCTCATGGCGGATAAAAGGATTGCGGAACCGCTCCAGCACGGCTGCGGCGTACGACTTCAGTTCATCGGCCGGCAGGTCGAGCATCGGAATCAGTTCGTGGTCGACCAGACCAGAGACGAACACGGAGAAGGTCGCGTCGGTCACCACGTCTTCAACGGTTTGCAGGCCGGCCAGCAATCCCAGCGGCACCATCGCCGTGTGCGGACCGTTCAGGAGATGCACCTTGCGTTCCCGGTAAGGTGTCATATCCGGCGTCACGACCACATTAAGTCCGGCTTCGGCCAGCGGTAAGCCTTCCTTTAGCCATTCCGGCCCTTCGATGACCCACAGCAGGAAAGGCTCGGCCGTTACCATCAGCTGGTCGCGGTAGCTGAGACGTTCTTCCAGTTCGGCCGCCTGTGCACGCGGATACCCCGGAACGATGCGGTCCACGAGACTGCAGCAAAAGGTGTTTTCTTTATCGAGCCAATTAAGGAAGCCGTCGCCGAGCTGCCAGTCGGCCGCGTACTGACGCACCACTTCGCGCAGCTTCTCGCCGTTACGGTCGATCAGTTCGCACGGGATGATGACGAAGCCTTTTTTGCCGAGCGTGTACCGTTTATGCAAAAGCAATGTCAGCTTCGCCGGAAAACTCGCCGGAGGCGCATCGTCCAGCTTGTCGCCCGCGTGATAGGCAATGCCGGCTTCCGTCGTATTGGAGGTGATGAACTCCAGCTTGTCGTCTTCGGCGAGAGCCAGGAAAGCGGCAAAATCTTCGTACGGGTTCATAACGCGGCTGACGGACGTAATGATTTCGCTGGAAGTGACCGTTTCGCCGTTCAAAATGCCGTTCAACAGCACCGTGTACAGATGGTCCTGCTCCTCAAACATGCCGCCCGGGCCTTGGGCGATCGGCTGGATCAGCACCGCGCTGCCGTCGAACAGCCCTTGATTATTCATCTGCTGCAGCTGCCAATCCACGAATGCGCGCATGAAGTTGCCTTCGCCGAATTGGATGACGCGTTCAGGATACACAGGAAGTTCCGGGAACGTTTTTCGGGATAAACGGACGTTTGTCATAGGGATCATAACTCCTTTGATTTTGTTTTGCACACGTGAACATTTTTTTAAAAAAAGAGAATAGTCTCTTTTTTAAATCATGCGAGGTTGGGGCCCGGTTACAATGTGCCGCGCCGGAACCAGCGCGGTGTAGCGGTGCGCCTGAACGGAAAAGCCCCAACCAACATAGACTCCATTCCGGGGGGAGCGCGCGTACCTTCTTAGCTTTGCAACGGCGCTGCCACAGACCGGCGCGGAATCAGCTCGGTTTCCGTTAACCGCTGTACCGGCGGCGCGTCGGGATGCTCCATCAAATGCAGCAGCAGTTTGGTTCCCTCAATGCCGATCTCAGCGACCGGCTTGCGGACGGTGGTCAGGGAGGGATTCGTATATTGAGCAAACATGATATCGTCGAACCCGATCAGCGACATATCGCCCGGAATGCTGACGCCGTTGTCGAAGCAGGCGTTCATGGCGCCGATCGCCATGTCGTCGTTGCAGCAAAAGACGGCCGTCGGACGGACGGGCAGCTCGAGCAGCCGCATCATCGCGGAATACCCGCTCTCAATGCTGTAGTCTCCCGAGGCAAAATACTGCGGATCAAGCCCTAGGCCATGCGACATCAGGCTGTCGAGATACCCATGTTTGCGCTCGGACGAGGATTTGAACCCGGATTTGCCTTCAATAAGCGCCATCTTACGGTGGCCCATTTCATAGGCGTAATCCACGGCGGCCTTGACGCCCTTGCGGTCATCGGCGGCAACGTTCGTGATTGCCGGATCATCCAGATGCCTGCTGAGCACGACAAGCGGGATACCGCTGGACTTGACGTGGTAGATGAACCCGTTGTCCATGTCGCTCTGGCTCATCACCAGAATGCCGTCGTACCGGCGCGGGTGGATGGCTTCCAGATGGGCAATGCTGTCGATCCCGCTGACCGTTAAAAGGTAATTCTCATCCAGCACCTGCGAGATCCCTTTGACGGCATCTACCAGAAAGCTGGCCGACGTTCCCTGATTGATGCTGGAGAAGAACAGGCCGATCGTGTTCGATTTGCGGGTGACGAGGTTCTTGGCACTGTAATTCGGCACATAATTCATGTCCGCGGCGATCCGCATGATGCGTTCACGGGTGTCCGGCTTGATCAATGGATTGCCGTTCAGCGCCCTGGAGACCGTCGTATGGGAGACGCCCGCGATTTTGGCGATATCTTTTATCGTGATCATGCTACTCGCTCCGGAATCAGATTAATTACGCTTTCAGTTTAGAGAGAGGAAGATGAGATGTCAAGGAAAACCAACTTTGCACACGTGAAAATTATGTGTATCCCGGAGGAGATCGAGTATACATTGGCGGTGGATAAAGGTGGACGCGGGGAGTAGAGGCGACGGTTGAGGGGAAGGTGGAGGCGTGCAAAGCGAAGGGTTTTTTGCGGAAAAAGATGGGGCTGCAACTGCTGATGGTTCTATCCTCATGCTCACGATGGTGTACTACGGTCAAGGTATCCATGAAAGTCAAAGCAACTCACAGCAACTCACAGCGTGTTCACTTCTACGCTGCTGGTAGCAGGCAAACTCCGGGTGTTTGGAGGAAACTGCGACTGTAGCGGACATGAGAGCCGTTATTTTCGGAAAAACACACTATTTCCCATTTTAACGGACCTGAGAGCCGTTATTGCAGCTGGAGATGCAGAAAAAGTGCCTATTTTGCTTAAATAACGGCGCTCATGTCCGTTAGTGGGTTGGAATCGCTGAATTTTTACAAATAACGGCGCTCAGGTCCGTAAGCCCGGAGGTATTAAACCAAAACAGCTGCCGAATGCCTTAAAACCCATCAGAAACGAGGGATCTGCTCCAAAACAATGCGTCTAATGACCAACAGCGCGAGCCGAGAGCCACAACAATCATTCGACCTATGACCCCTGTGTGGTGCAACCCGCAAGAATGCCGCCAACAGATTTGCCCCTGTACTTGCCCATAATCGTCTGACTCGATAGATTACTCTAAAAACGATCAAAACAATCGTAGTTGCGCTGGCGGTGGATCAATCCGTCCTTGAATTCGAACACGCAGCAGAAATAGGCTTTCAGTTCTTGTCCGGCTTTAAAAGGGCCGGCGTCGACGGCGACCGTGGCGGTCCAGATGACTTCGGCAATCAGCGTGTCGCCCGCTTCGAAGGCGCGCTGAAGCGCGTAGCTTTGCTTGGCCAGCAGGCCTTTGCCGTTTTGCATCCGCCGGAACAGCGTTGCATGGTCGCTGACTGTCACCTGAGCGGTTAAAGCATTGGGATATTCCGTCTGTTCGATCTCCGGATGAAAAATCTCCGCGTAATCTTCCTCCGCCGCGCTAAACTGCTCGGTCAGTTCAAAAAAACGTTTAACAATTTCAAGTTTCATCGGTTCACGTCCTTGTAGATGAAATATAACGTTTTGCCAATTAAGGCCCGTTTTCAGCTTGAGTATACCGAAACTACAGCACGGGCGATGTGACGAAAAGTAGAACTGGGAACCCAGAGTCCATGCGAAAAATGCGGCTTTTCTTGTAAAGCGCAGAGTCCATGCGAAAAATGCAGCTCTCCTTGTAAAACATGGGACTCATGCTAAAGATGCAGGATCCCTTGAAAAGTGTAGTGCCATGCAAAAATAGCAGTGTTCTTTTCTCTGGTCCCAAATACAAAGATGGCACAAAAAACGGATGCCCCTCACCCCAAACTCGCGGGTAGAAAGCATCCGTTGCAGGCTGCAGATATGTTACAGAGTGCAGTCTTTTGCTCATTACTATTATTCATTGATCATAGTTCAGTTGTCTGTTGCCCAAGTGCTCGTTACTCATCGAGCAGCTTTCAACAATCTGCGTCGTTAATAGGCAGTCCAGGCGGCGTCGGCGGTTACGACCGTGCCGTTGATGAAGCTGGCTTCGTCGGAGGCGAGGAACAGCGCCAGCCGGGCGATTTCTTCCGGCTTGCCGTTGCGCGGATTCAGCGCGAGGCCTGCCTGGATGCGGCCCATGCCGAATTCGTTGATGCGGGTCATCGAGCTGCCGATATTCGTCTCCACGCCGCCCGGCGCGATGGCGTTGCAGCGGATGCCTTCCTTTGCGTACATGAAGCCGGTATTTTTCGTAAAGCCGACAACGGCATGCTTCGACGCGGTATAGATGGCTCCGGCGCGTGCGCCGTAAAGTCCGCCGGCTGAGGCGACATTGACGATAACGCCCTTTTTCTTCTCGAGAAAAATCGGCAAAACCTTGCGCGTGGCCCGCATGACGGAGGTCGTGTTCACGGCGAAAATCCGTTCCCAGCTCTCATCCTGAATATCGCCGGCGGGTTCGAAATTGTCCATGATGCCGGCGTTGTTGACGAGTATGTCCACCGTTCCGAACTCGGTTACCGTATGGTCGATCAGGTGCTGAATATCCGCTTCCACGGCGACGTTGGTTTTGACGGCGATCGCGGTTCCGCCCGCCGCCTTGATCTCGGCTGCGGTTTGTCCCGCCGCCTCCTCATGAATGTCGGAAACGACGACCTTTGCACCTTCCTTGGCAAACAAAATGGCCATCGCTTTCCCCATGCCGGAGGCCGCTCCCGTAATTACAGCTACTTTATCCTGCAGTCTCATTGCCGTTCCTCCTGTCTCAAGTTGTGTTTCTGCATCCAAGAATATAGCGCTTACCCTTGAAATCTTCAATATTCAAATTTTAATCATTTGTAAAGTAGGCGACACCTTCCGCCGGACTGTCTATTATAGCTGAAAATAAGTTGCAGCCACCCCCGAATCGGCACAAAAAAGGAGGTTCCCGCACAGCCGCCGCAGCAGACATGCAGGAACCTCCTTAGTATGGACGGCATCATTGCCGGCTATTCCTCCGGTTATTCGCTTTCGCGCGCCAGCTCCCGGCGGACGATCGGCGCAACCTTCGTCCCCAGCAGCTCGATCGCGCGGAGTACCTCGCGGTGCGGCATCGTGCCGACGTTGACATGGAGGAAGAAGCGGGTGACGCCGAGATTTTTGCGCAAAAGCAGGATCTTCTCGGCGACGTATTCCGGGTCGCCGACATACAACGCGCCGCGCAGGCTGCGCGCATCGTCGAACGTGGCGCGGGTGTACGGCTGATTCCAGCCCCGTTCGCGGCCGATCACGTTCATCTGGGCCTGGGTCGGCGGATAAAACAAATCCGCCGCCTGCTCGGTCGTGTCCGCGACAAAGCCGTGCGAATGGGTTGCAATCTGCAGCTTGCCCGGATCATGACCTGCTTTGGCTGCCGCTTCCTTATAGAGCGACACCAGCGGGGCAAAACGCTCCGGCATGCCGCCGATGATGGCGAAGGCAACCGGGAGGCCGAGAATGCCGGCCCGGATGGCCGATTCGGGATTGCCGCCGGTCGCGATCCATACCGGAAGCGGGTCCTGTACGGCCCGCGGGTAGACCGGCAGGTTGTGGATCGCCGGACGATGTCCGCCGGGCCAGCTGACCCGCTCGGACTCGCGGATCTTGAGCAGCAGCTCGAGCTTCTCCTCAAACAGCTCATTGTAGTCGTCAAGACTGTAGCCGAACAGCGGGAAGGACTCGATAAACGAGCCGCGTCCGGCCATGATTTCCGCACGGCCGTTCGAAATGCCGTCCAGCGTAGCGAAGGACTGGTACACGCGCACCGGATCGTCGGAGGAGAGGACCGTTACCGCGCTGGTCAGGCGGATATGTTTGGTCATTCCTGCCGCTGCAGCAAGGACGATCGCCGGCGCGCTGCCGGCATAGTCGATCCGGTGATGCTCGCCGATGCCGTACACATCAAGGCCCACCTGATCGGCCAACACAATTTCTTCAACGGCATTACGCAGCCGTTCGGCATGGTTCATAATTTTCCCGGTCGCCGGGTCGGGGGTCGTCTCCAAAAACGTGCTGATTCCTATTTCCATCGAATGCGAAAAATCGCTCATCCTCATCCGCCTCACTTTCATATCGTTAATTCTATATTACTATATAATTTAATGTTTCTCAACTTTAGTAAGTTAATTTCTTGTTGGTAATCTCCGTAACGGGCGCTGGGACAAAACACATTTTTGTAGGGATTGGACAGCAGGCCGTTGCTGCCGCAAAACCGTGGACATAGTTATAGGGTAATACGGAAGAAAGCGGTGATCATGGTGGGAAACGGAGTCGGTAATACGGCGAGCGGCTTTGCCGCTACTGCGGAAGGACTGGAAACAACGGCCAGCGGGGCCGCCTCGCATTCGGAAGGTTACTCGACGCTGGCCAGCGGCGATACGTCTCATGCGGAGGGCAATACGACGGTAGCCAGCGGCAACGCCTCCCATGCGGAAGGGAATTTGGCACAGGCGACAGGGGATACGTCTCACGCCGAGGGGACATCAAGCGTAGCCTCGGGCGTGGCCTCCCATGCGGAGGGGTACGCCACCACGTCCTCCGGAGATGGGGCCCACGCGGAAGGCGCATTGACCGTTGCTTCCGGAACGATGGCCCACGCCGAAGGCAACGGCACGCAGGCGGCAGGAGATCACTCCCATGCCGAAGGCTTTCAGACCCAGACGCAATCCGGCGCGCTGAACGCCCATGCCGAAGGCGAAGGCAATTCCGCCGGGGGCAGAGCGTCCCATGTCGAGGGCGGCGGGCCGGATTCGTTCGGCAACGCCGCTTCGAACTATGCGAACGGCGCGGCGGCGCATGCCGAAGGGCTGGCCACCGTGGCCTGGGGCATTGCCTCGCATGCCGAAGGCGGCACCTTTGATGCCACCATTGCCCCTGGGCCGCGGGCGCTCGGCGATTTTGCCCACGCGGAGGGCCAGACGACGCTGGCCAGCGGCGCTGCGGCGCATGCCGAGGGCTTCCAGACGACGGCCAGCGGCCCCTCTGCCCATGCGGAAGGAGCAAATACGACGGCCGGCGGGTCTTTTTCCCACGCGGAGGGCGTCAGCACGTCCTCCAGCGGCCCGTATGCCCACGCAGAAGGTGCCAACACGACAGCCGACGGTCAGGCTTCCCATGCCGAAGGATTTATGACCCAGGCCTTCGCCCCGAATTCGCATGCCGAAGGGGAGAACACGATAGTGTTGCCTACCCATACCGGCGCCCATATCATGGGCCAGAACGGTTCGACCCGTTTCGCCTATTCCTGGCATCTGGCGAACGGCCTGGCCGTCGGCCCGACGCTGAACGCCGCGGTGATCGAAGGCTCCACCGGAAATCTTTATCTGGACGGCACGGTGATCTCGCCGGCGGCGGCCGATTATGCCGAGATGTTCGAGACGGCGGACGGCTCTGCCATCGAGCCGGGGTATTTCGTCACGTTTGACGACTCCGGCGACAAAATCCGGACAGCAACGGGAGGCGACGAATATATTCTGGGCGTCGTCAGCGCCAGACCGGCGGTGCTCGCCGATGCCAGCGACCTGCGCTGGCATAAGCTGTTTGTCACCGACGAATGGGATCGAATCCGGTACGCAGAGGTCGAAGTACCGGAGATCCGGGATGAGGAAGGCCATATCGTGCGTGCCGCTTCCGTCAAAACCGAACCTGTGCTTAACCCGGACTGGAACGCTTCAATGACCTATATTCCGCGCCGCGAGCGGGACGAGTGGGTGGCTGTCGGCCTCGTCGGCAAGCTGCTCGTACGCGACGACGGCTCCTGCGTAGCCGGCGGCTACTGCCGGCCGAACGCGGATGGAATCGCAACCGCGGCCTCCTCCGGCTATCGGGTAATGAAACGGACAGGCGATAACCAGGTCCGGATCTTTTTAAAGTAGCAAGAATGCTCACTTCTGCCGTTACCGGCATCCTGCAGGCTCCGTTAGTTGACAGATGCGCCAGGATCGGGGATGCTAGCTTCATGAAAAGGAATGATCCCGAGAGAAAGCGCAGGTATACCGATCCATGAACGAACACGACGAACCGCATTACCGTTTCAGCGAGGCTCCGATCTGGGAAATGCTTCGGACTTACTACAATGAACTTGGGCCGGATGCCTGGCGTAATGACCAGGTGCCGCAATATATTACAAGCAATCCGATGATTGCCGAGGCGTACGCCGAGATGATCTTCGGATTTTTGCTGGACCGGGCAGCGCTCGGCGACCCGGAAGAGCCGGTCGTGATTGCAGAGCTCGGCGCCGGTCCCGGCCGGCTGGGCTTTCATATCCTTCATCGGCTGGAGCGACTGGTGGCCGAATCGGGCATGGCGCTGCCGCCTTACCGGTATATTTTGACCGATTTCTCGGATAAAAATATAACAAGCTGGCAGCGCCATCCGAAGCTTCGGCCTTACTGCGAGCAAGGCGTGCTCGATTTCGCCCGCTTCGATGCGACCTTGGACCGGGAGCTTTATCTGCTGCACAGCGGCGAGGTCATTTCGGCCGGTTCGTTGAGCCAGCCGGTATTCGTCATTGCCAATTACTTCTTTGACAGCATTCCGCAGCAGCTGATCTACGTGGATGAAGGCCGCATCTTCGAATGCGAAATTTCGCTGGGGCTGCCGGAGAACCATGAGGCCATGAAACCGGGGGAGCTGCTCGGCAAGCTGGCTCCGGCGTATCATTACCGCCGCGCCGAAGTTTACGAAACGCCGGACTATCCATACCGGGAGACGACCCGGCTGTATCAGGCGGAGCTGGAGGACTCGCATATCCTGTTTCCGGATACGGCGATCGCCTGCATGGAGCGGCTTGGCGCCTTATCCCGTTCCGGGTTCCTGCTGCTGACCGCCGATAAGGGCGACCACCGGATGGAGAACTGGAGGTTTGCCGCGCCGCCGTCGCTGATTCATCACGGCAGCGTGTCTTTTACGGCTAATTATCATGCTATGACGCATGTTTTCGGACAGCGCGGGGCACAATCCTTTTTTACGAAGCATCATTACAAAAACCTTAACGTGGGCATCATTGCCATGACCGAACGGCCGCAGGAGCTTCGGCATACCCGTTTGGCCTACAACCGGTTTATCGGCAGATTCGGACCGGATGACTTTTTCAGCCTGAAGCTGTTGGTGGACCGGCAGATCGGGTCTATGGAGCTTCAGCCGTTCCTTGCCTTCTGGCGGCTGGGTTGCTTCGATGCCGAATGGTTTATCCAGAATGCCGAACAGTTATCCGGTCTGCTATCGGAAGCGAGCGACGAGGAGCTGGAAGACCTGCGCAGCGGTATTTATGCCATGTGGTCCGGTTATTACGAAATGCCGCAGCCGTACGATCTGGCGCTTGACGCCGGACTGCTGCTGTTCGAAATGGAACGGTATGCCGCCGCCGAGTGGTTTCTTGGGCAATCGCTGGAGGCCGAAAGCGAAACGCCGGATATTACGGTGCTGTATTGCCTGGCGATCTGCCGCTATGAAGCGGATGATCTGGAATCCGCAATCGCATACACCCGCAAGGCGCTGACGCTGGCTCCGGACCATGAGGAGGCGCAGTCGCTGCTGGCGGCGCTCACCGGAGAGGCGTAGTCGCCAGGCCGCTTTACAACGGCAAAAATTCTGGTATGCTATTAGGCAACAATGACAAACGCGACGACGAGAAGAGTAAGTCCGACGTTACCTCACAGAGAGCCCCGGTTGCTGAAAAGGGGCAGGGACACGCGGACTGAACCAAGCCTCCGAGCGGCGGACCGGAACCGGCGGAATACCGGGGATGGTCTGACAGGCGCTCCTGTTACAGAGCCGGAGTATAACCCATGCGAGCTTGATCCGGCGTATGGCCGTACTTTCAGAGGTTAGCATGGCGACATGTTAATAAACCTGGGGTGGCACCGCGAACAATCTCGTCCCCAAGACCAACGTCTTGGAGGTGGGATTTTTTTATTGTCCAAAAAGGCTGCAAGAACCTGGAGAATTAGCGGTTTGCCAATAAACAGGAGGGATGAAGATGACGCGAATAAATGAAGTCATGACCGAGAAAGACGACTTTATGGAGAAAATCATCAAGGCCGATATTGCCGAGGGCGTATACGGCCGGGAGATATGCACCCGGTTTCCGCCGGAGCCAAACGGGTATCTTCATATTGGGAGTGCTTTTGCCATCCATACGAATTATCGCTTGGCCAAAGCGTTCGGTGGACAATTTAATCTGCGGTTCGATGATACGAATCCGCTTAAAGAGGATATGGAATATGTAACGGCCATTACCGAGGATATCAAGTGGCTGGGCTGCGATCCCGGCGAGCATATTTATTTCGGCTCCGATTATTCGGAACGCATCTATGACTGCGCGGTTGCGCTGATCCGCAAGGGCAAAGCGTACGTATGCGACCTGACGGCGGAGGAGCTGTCGGCTTCCCGGGGGACGCTGACCGAGCCGGGCACGGACAGTCCGTACCGGAACCGGACGCCGGAAGAGAATCTGGCTCTATTCACCGCGATGCGGGCAGGCGCATATCCTACCGGAACCAGGGTTTTGCGGGCGAAGATCGATATGGCCTCGCCGAATATCAATTTGCGGGATCCGGTGCTCTACCGGATTATCCATGCGCCGCATTACCGGACGGGCGACAAATGGTGCATCTATCCGATGTATGACTATGCCCACCCGGTTCAAGATGCGATCGAAGGCGTGACCCATTCGCTGTGCTCGCAAGAGTTCAAGGATCACCGGCCGCTGTACGAATGGGTGCTGGAGGCGCTGGAATTCCCTGAAGCCCCGAAGCAAAGGGAATTCGGCCGGGTCAATCTCACCGGTGTCGTGACGAGCAAACGTTATCTGCGGCAGCTTGTTGCCGGCGGTTACGTCGACGGGTGGGATGATCCGCGGATGCCTACACTGCGCGGGCTGCGCCGCCGGGGGTTCACCCCGGAGAGCATCCGGCGGTTCGTGGAAGAAATCGGTATGGTGCGCAATCAGGCGGTCATTGATTTTTCGCTGCTGGAGCATTGTCTACGGCAGGATCTCAAAGCTTCGGCGCCCGGCATGATGGCGGTGCTGGACCCCCTGAAGGTGACGATCATCAACTATCCGGAAGGCGGGGAAGAACTGCTGGAGCTGGAAAATAACAGCGAGAACCGCGAACTTGGCAAACGTCTCGTTCCGTTCGGACGGGAGCTGTACATTGAGCGCGAGGACTTTATGGAGATCCCTGCGCCGGGATATCACCGGCTCGTGCCGGGCGGCGAGGTGCGCCTGAAGGGTGCGTATTTCCTTCGCTGCGAGGAAGCCGTCAAGGACGAAGCCACGGGCGAAATTACGGAGCTGCGCTGTACGTATGATCCGCGCACGAAGAGCGGCAGCGGCTTCAACGAACGCAAAGTGAAGGCAACGATCCACTGGGTTCCGGCGAAGCATGCCGTGCCGGCGGAGGTGCATTTGTACGACAAGCTGCTTCTTGGTGAAGAGACGCCGGGCGAAGGGGAAAGCTGGAGCGATTGCATCAACTCGGAATCGCGCAAAGTGCTGACGGGTTGCCTGCTGGAGCCGTACGCGGCGGAAGCGAAGCCGGGGGAGAAATTCCAATTTATGCGCCACGGATTTTTTTGCGCCGATCTTGTGTTGACCGGTGAGGAACGCAAAGTGTTCAACCGGATTGTGCCGCTGAAGGACGGATACAAGGGCAGGGCTTAATGTACATGGATCAGTGGCCATGAAGCAGGATCCTAGATCATGAATGGACTTCCAGCCGGTTTAAGGTTCCTGAAAATTTACATTTACATTTTTCAAATCCCAGCATATAATAAAGCATATCAAAAAGTTGCACCAAGGAAACTTTAATGAGCATAGACAACTTTTCATGTATATAGACAACTTTTTCGGGAGAGAGGAGGGCGAGAATCATGGAGCAAAGCGCAGTAGGGCAAGTAGGGCAGCCTCCAATGGCAAAAGCCCGCAAAAAGCTGTCCGCGCAAGCGGTGCTTAATGGAGAGGTAAAAGGACTGAAGCGGCTGCTCCCGTTTCTGGGCCCGGCGTTTATCGCTTCGGTCGCCTATTTGGATCCCGGGAATTTTGCCACGAACATCACAGCCGGCTCGAAATACGGCTATTTATTGCTCTGGGTCATTGCCGCTTCGAATCTGATGGCCGTTCTGATCCAGTCGTTGTCCGCCAAACTCGGCATCGCCACCGGCAAAAATTTGCCGGAAGTGGCCCGGGAGAATTTTTCCCGCGGGACTTCGATTTTTCTGTGGATTCAAAGCGAACTGGTCATTATTGCGACCGATCTGGCGGAATTCATCGGTGCTGCCCTCGGTTTATATCTGCTGTTCGGCATCCCGATGCTGCCAGCGGCACTGATTACCGCAGCGGGCTCCTTTGCCATTCTGGAGCTGCAGCGGCGCGGCCACCGGACGCTTGAAGCCGGCATCGCTGGGATGGTGATGGTCGTCGTCCTTGCTTTTCTGTTCCAGGTGATCGTTGCGAAGCCGGATGCCGGCAGCGTGGTTGCCGGGATCTTTACGCCAAGCTTTGCCGGCACGGACAGCGTATTGCTGGCAGCGGGCATCCTCGGCGCGACGGTGATGCCGCATGCGATTTACCTGCATTCGTCGCTGACGCAAAACCGCGTGGTCGGCAAGGACGACCGCGAGAAACGGAAGATTTTCAAGCTGGAGTTGTTCGACATCGTTATTGCGATGGTTATTGCCGGCGCGGTGAATATGGCGATGGTGATCGTCTCGGCGGCGCTCTTTTTCAAAAACGGGCTGGTAGTCGAGGATCTGGATATCGCCTTCCAGCAGTTCCGGCAGATTTCAGGGCCGATGACCGCGATTTCCTTTGGCCTTGGCCTGCTGATCGCCGGATTGTCCAGCTCGTCGGTCGGCACGCTGTCCGGGGACGTCGTGATGCAGGGCTTCATCAACAAACGGATCAATCTGTACCTTCGCCGGGCGATCACCGTCTTTCCTCCGTTAGCGATTATCGCCTTCGGCATCAATCCGACGCATGCGCTGGTCATGAGCCAGGTGGTCTTGTCCTTCGGCATTGCCTTTGCGTTGATCCCGCTGGTGATGTTCACCGCGAACCGCCGCATTATGGGCGGGCTGGTCAACCACCGGGTCACCACCGCCGCAGGCTGGGTCATTTCAGCGCTGGTCGTCGCGCTGAACCTGTTTCTGATCGTACAGCTGTTTATGTAGCTGCACGGGCACCAAGCGGCTGCCGCAGGCAAAGCTTTGTCAAAAAGGAGTTTTCCCGGCTTGGGTCGGGAAAACTCCTTTTTCTCTGCATCGCACTACCAATGGGCAGCATCTGTTTACAGGAAAAAATAGCCATGCTAAAGTAGAGGAAACGAAATACATATCCGCGTTAATCGTAAAGTCACCGAAAGGTGATGACACAAAGCTATGGGTCTAAAGCCGTTAAATCGGCCATGATTGCCAAGTTGCCATAAGGATCTTATAGAGATAGCTCCGAGGTGACATTGCGTCAAATCGGAGCTGTTTTTGTGTGCAAATCCGGCAGTGCTGCGTCGTTACAAGAGGTATGCGAAGCATAACCAGACGGCGGCAATCGTCAAACCCGAAGAATTGAAATAGGAAAGAAGGAATACGCCTCATGTGGAAAAATCGCTTAACGTTTGTCCCGCTGCTCTTGGTCATTCTGCTGAGTCTTACTGCCGGACCGGCGCTGGCCGCTCCGGTCAAGGCCGTAAATCCCCAATTTACATCGGCTGTCCTGTCGCTAAAACAAGGCACAACACTTGACCTCAAAACCAAGCTGAGGGCGTCGGCTAAGGTAACGTACGTCTTTGCCAGCAGCAACGCCAAAACCGCCTCGGTCTCTTCGGCCGGCATCGTTACCGGCGTCGCTGCAGGCAAAGCGGCAATTACGGCAACGGTATCCCAGAAGGGATACAGCGGCAAAGCGAGCGTGGTCATTCAGGTCACCGCGCCGGCGGCAGCTGGTGGAAGTACGGCGAGCGCCTCGGCAAAACCTGTGGTCTATAAGGACCCGGCCCTGCTGGACGCCGATATCCGTACCGGGCTTAAAACGTTGTTCAAGAAAGATTACAGCAAGCTGACGGCAGAGGAAGCCGCCCAGCAGGCCAAACTGCTGAATATCGACCGCCAGCAGCTGCTTGCCGGCCTTCAAGCCATTATCGTCAAAGGCGAGCCGTCCTGGTCGGCGGCGATGGTGCAGGATTTTGCCGTACATAACCTGGAAGGCAACATTAAGGAAATTGCAGCGTTGTTCACCAAGTCGGAAGGGGACGAATGGGGGCAAAGAGCGGCGCTTGAGCTGCTGAAAGTCTTCAAGTCCGACAAAGCGCTGCAGGCGTTCGGCAATTTGCTGCTGACTTCGTCCGATGCCAACCTTCGCTACAGCCTTGCTTACCTGGTCAGTACCTTTAAGGGTGACCCGGCGGCGCTTTCGTTCCTGATCAATGCGGTTTTGAAAGAAACGGACGACAAGGCATGGGGCAATGAAGCCGCCGCGCTGATCGCGGTAGCCGGAACGGACAAGGATACCATCGACACGGTCATCCTTACCTCCGGGCAGTTCTCCGCGGAGAAAAAGGAGCAATTCGCCGGATTCCTAGGTTATTCCGATCCTTCGCGCGAAGCTCTTCTCCAAGCCTGGAAAACGGCCTTGAACGCGAACCTCCAGTCTCCCGTGGACGCGCTCCGGGACGCCTCGACGACACTGTTGAACGCGTTGAAGAAGTTCCCGTTATACCGAAACTAGCCAACAACAACAAAGGGCATTCCCAGGCCGTTAGTGACGCGGCCTGGTGAATGCCCTTTGTTTATTTTATCCGGCCTCAGCCGAACGTTATTGTTTTACGATGTCCTGCACGGCTTTATCCAGCTTCTCCAGCAGTTGATCGCGTTTCAGCTGTCCGCCGAGATATTCCTGCATCGCAGCGCCGAAGCCTTGGGTTACGCCGTCCGGGAACATATCCCAGTTCCAGCCGAGGGCAGTCGCGGATTTCTCTTGTACGGCGACGGCTACCTGGCCGATGTCAGCCGCAGCGGCTTCGATGTTCGTTTCGGCCGGAATGAATTTGAATTCCTGGGTCAAATATTTTTTGCCCGTTTCGGAGCTGACCAGCCAGTTGAGGAACGCTTTAGCTTCCTCCGGATGAGCGGATTTGCTGTTAACGATATAGTTGTTCGGTACGCCGACGAGAATCGTGCCTTCTTCATCGCTGATCGGCAGCGGCAGCAGGCCGAGGTTCAGGTTCGGATCAACTTTGTCGATGTCGCCTTGCGTCCAATTGCCCTGCATCATCATCGCGGCCTTGCCGGCGGCGAATTCGGCGACTTGGGTCGCGTAGTCGGTCGTCACTTTATTGTCTTGAGCGTTGTCAAAAATCACGTCCACGAGATCGAGCCATTGCTCGAATACAGCGTTGCCTTTAATCGTTTGCGTGCCGGCTTTGACGTCCTCGATGAATTTTTTCGGGTCAGGCTGGTGGGCCAGGCCGACGTTCACGAGGTGAATCCCCATCGACCACCATTCATTGGTCGCCTCAAACGGCGTGATGCCTGCAGCTTTCAGCTTTGCTACAGCATCCTTCAGCTGGGACAATGTTTTTGGCTCTTCAGTGATACCCGCTTTAGCGAACAGGTCCTTGTTATAAATGAGGCCGTAACCTTCGACGTTCATTGGCATGCCGTACAGCTTGCCGTCTACGGTTGCAGGCGTTTTGGAGGTGGGAATCAGGTTCGCGGCCCATGGCTCGTTTGACAGGTCGGTCGCGCGGTCCATGTACGGAACGAGGGCGGTGTAGCCGCCGTTGTTAAAGATTTCAGGCTCTGAGCCGGAGGCGATTTCTGCCTTCAGAAGCGCGCCGTAATCTTCGCCGCCGCCATGCGTTTCGACTTCGACCTTGACGCCGGTTTCTTTTTCGTACTCTTCGGCCAGCGCGTTCAGCTGCTCGGCGATTTCGACCTTGAACTGGAACATTTTGATCGTTACGTCTTTCTTAGCCGGAGCTTCCGTGGCTTCCGCTGCAGAGGTTTCTGCCGGTTTTTCCGTAGAATTGGCCTTGTTAGCGGAATTATTGTTGCCGCCGTTGCCGCAACCTGCGATAATTAGCGTGCAAACGATTGCGAATATCAAAGCGAACCTTCTTTTCATTGTATAACCTCCCTGGTCTGTTTGGGTTTCTACATAATCATCGTAAAGCAAACGGCGTTTCACTTACACTTAATATTTTGCTCGAAAAAGTGGATATTGTTGCAAGCGCTATCCCTTCAGCGATCCGGTCGTAACCCCCTCGACGATATATTTTTGCAGAGAAAGGAAGAATAGCAGAATCGGCGTAATCGCCATCACCAGGCCGGCAAGCGCCAAATCCCATTTCTTGGTGTACTGCCCGAAAAACTTCGTGACAGCCACCGGGAGCGTGGTCAGGTCCTTGTTGCCGCCGATGACGAGCACCGGGAGCAGGTAGTCGTTCCAGATCCACAGCGTGTTCAGGATGATAACCGTGACGATAATCGGCATGAGCAGCGGGAACACGATTTTGAAAAAGACGCCGTACGGATTCGATCCGTCCACCCTGGCGGCTTCCTCCAGCTCCAGCGGCACGGTTTTGATAAAGCCGTGGAACAGGAACACCGACAGCGGCATTCCAAAGCCGAGGTAGCAGGCCACGATGCCGTATAGCTCGCCGCGCAGCTCCAGCATGCTGGTGACACGCACGAGCTGCAGCATCAGCGACTGGAACGGAATGATCATCGCGGAGACGAGAAGCAGGAAGACCAGGCTGTTGAACTTCGACGGATGGCGAACGATCCGGTAAGCGCCCATCGAACTGAACAGGACGATAAAGATGACGCTCAGCACAGTGATGGACAACGAGTTCCAGAACGCCAGCGGAAAGTCGATCGCTTCCCATACCTTGGAGTAATTGTCCCAGTGGAACACCTGCGGCAGCGACGCCGCGTCGAGAAGAATCTCTTTGAGCGTTTTCACGGAATTGGCCAGCACCAGATAGAAAGGGGACAGGAAGATGACGGCAAGCAGAATGGCAAATATTTCGAGCGTGAGCGTGCTGCCACGGTATCTGCGGGTATCCATTTACGCCTGCACCTCTTTTCGTTTGGTGATCAGCACCTGGGTCACGGTAATCAGCGACACGGCGACGAAGAACAGCAGCGCTTTGGCGGTACCGAGACCGTAGCGGTTGTTGACCAGCGCTTCGGCATAGATGTTATAGGCAAGCGACTGGGTGGAGGTGCCCGGTCCGCCTTTGGTCAGCGACAGGTTAAGATCGAACATTTTGAACGCATTCGATGTCGTCAGGAACAGGCAAATCGTGATGGCCGGCATGATCAAAGGCAGATACACGCTTCGGAACAGTTGAGGCGCACGCGCGCCGTCGATTTGGGCGGCTTCCACCAGATCCTTCGGAACCCCGGCGAGCGAGGCGATATAGATAACCATCATGTAGCCGGCGGTCTGCCAGACGAAGACGATGACGAGGCCCCAGAAGCCGGTACCCGGCGTGCCGAGCCACGGCAGCTTGAAGAACGGGATGCCGCTCAGTTCACCGATGGTTGCGAAGCCTTTGGTAAAAATAAACTGCCAGATGTAGCCCAGCAGGATGCCGCCGATGACGTTCGGCATGAAGAAGACGGTACGAAGAATCTTTTTCGTCTTGAGGGCGGCCATCATCATAAAAGCGAGAGCCAGCGCCAGCACGTTGGCGAATACCACGGAAATCACCGTAAACCGCAGCGTAAAGAGCAGCGAAGTCCAGAACTTGTCGTCATGCCAGATCCGCTGCCAGTTGGCGGAGCCGGTCCAGACGGCTTTATCCAGATCCAGCCCGTTCCAGTCGGTCGACGAATAATAGAAGCCGAGAATAAATGGGGTCACCACGATCACCAGAAAAAACAGCAGGCAGGGCCCGAGGAACACGATTTGCTGTCCCCAGCCGCCGGATAAGCGAAGCGCTTTTCTCATAGGAAATCTCCTTTGTATAATATTTCTACCGTTCACAACTTCATTATAAAAAGCGTCAGCCGGTATCAACACTCAATTTGATGATGATAAAAGTGGATTATATTGCAGCGGGACTATACGGCTGCGGAGGAGTGAAAGCGCGCATGTTTTTCCGAAACAGCATACGCACCCGCCTGATGGCGCTGGTGCTTCTGGCGACCGTGATTCCGCTCGGGATCTCGGTGACGTTCTCTTATTTCTATACCAAACATTCGGGTACAGAGCAGTCGGTGAAGCAGAACACGCGGCTTCTGACGCTTGGCGAAAGCAACCTGGACAATTATTTCAGCGGCATGAACCAGCGGGCGATGTCGGTGTACAGCGGAATCAATGTGCCGAGCTCGTTTTATACGACGCTGCTGACCGCCAAAAATCCGGCAACGCTGCCGGCGGACTCGGCCGTGCCCGACAATAGGGCGATCGTGTCGACGCAGCTCTTTAATCTTTTTCTGTCCGACCGGAACACGTTTCAGATTCACCTGTATGTGCGGGCATCGCGGCAATCCAACCTGCTGCTCGGCGGCATCTTCCGCCAGGAACCGGTCCAGGCGGCGGAGGGAGCGGCCTCCATGCCGGAGACGTACAAGCCGTATCTTGAAGTGACGCACTTGGATCACCAGTACGGGGTAAAATCTGGTTTTCCGAATCGGAAACCGGGAACGGTGCCGGTGTTTACCGCGCATTTCCCGGTGTACAAGGCGCCGAGCGCCGAGGTGCTGGCCGATTTGTCGTTCGATTTTCGCCTGACCGAGCTGGAGGGAATCGTGAAATCGATGTACAATTCGGACACCGAGCGGCTGTACGTGCTGAACGAGCAGGGGGAAGCGTTGTTTGCCTCGGGCGAGGACTGGATCGGTAAGCCAGTGACCGCGGGCTGGAGCAAGCTGCCGCAAGCGGACAGCGGACAATTTGCCTGGAAAAAAGACGGCTTCAAGGGCATCGTGTTCTACCGCCACATTGACGAGCCGCTTTTTAAGGGCAGCATTATCAAGCTGGTTCCCTATGAGGATTTGTACAGCGACGCCCGCGTCCTCACAAGGTTTATTACGATTGTCGGCGTATTGTTCGTGCTGCTGGGCATCCTTAATGCCGTGCTGATCTCTATCGGGTTTACCCGTCCGATCAAGAAGCTGATCGCTTTTACCCAGAAGGTGCAGATCGGCAAGCTGGATGCCCATGTGGATGCCGAGCGGGGCGATGAAATCGGGCTTCTGACGCGTAAAATCACCGGGATGACCCGGACGATCAACGACTATGTCGTCAAGGAATACAAGCTTGAGCTGGCGAACAAAACCAATCAGCTGAAGGCGCTCCAGGCCCAGATCAACCCGCATTTTCTGTACAACGCGCTACAGTCGATCGCCAGCTTGTCCCTGCGGTACAACGCACCGAAGGTCTACGACCTGATCTATTCCCTCGGCAGCATGATGCGGTATTCCATGAACACCGAACGGACGCAGGTGCCGCTGCGGGATGAACTGGAGCATGTGCAGAACTATGTGATCCTGCAGACGGAACGGTTTGGGGAGGATAATCTGCGGCTGGACATTGAGGCCGAAGAAGAGACGCTGGATGCGGTCGTGCCGAAAATGATGCTTCAGCCGATTGTCGAAAATATTTTCAAGCACGGCTTTGCCGACGGCATCCGGGACGGGCGGATTTCGATCGTCTGCGCCAAGGACACCGCCGGCGATCTGGTCGTCTCTGTGACGGATAACGGCAAAGGCATCAGCCGGGAAAGGCTGGAGGAAATCGCCGCCGCGCTGGAAAAGCGTGCCGACGCCGAGCGGGAGGAAATCGGCCTGTACAACGTGCTGGCCCGGCTGCGGCTGCAAATGGGGGCTGCGGCCGGGTTAAAGCTGGACGGCGGGGAAGGCGGCGGAATCACAGTGACATTATATATCCCGCTGAACGGGGAAGGCGGAAGGGAGCGGTGAACAGATGAAGGTACTAATCGTCGATGATGAAAAACATGTGCGGGACGCCATCCGCTATTTTGTTCCGTGGGAGAAGCATCAGATCACGGAAATCTTCGAGGCCGACAGCGGCCGGGAAGCGATGGAGATTATGCGGGCGGCGCAGCCGGAAATCGTGTTTACGGACATGCGGATGCCGCTCGTGGACGGCGCGGAGCTGCTGGAATGGCTGCATAACCATTATCCGCATACGAAAACCATCGTGATCAGCGGGTATCAGGATTTTCATTATGTGAAGCCGGCGATCCGCTTTGGCGGGACGGATTATTTGCTGAAGCCGATCAACAGCAAGCAGCTCGTTGCCGCCGCCGAGCATGCCTTTCAGCTGTGGCGGGACGAAGAAGCGGAGCGGCTGCAGGCTGCCCGGCAAAACATGCAGCTCAACGTGCTGCGCCCGCTCTATTGGGACAAGGCGCTGTCCGATCTGGTGTCCGGCCATGCTTCCTTTGCCGAGCTCCGGCCGGCGATGCGCGAGGAGCTGGGCTTACCGGAGCAGGCGGCGCGCTGCGTCGTCGGGGTTATGACTTTGCAGGGCTCGGGCTGCAGGCTCGTGCAGCGGTTCGGCGGCGATGTTCTGCTTACATCCTTCGTAATGGCCAACGTATGCAACGAAGTGCTGTCCGAACGCGGGGGAGGCTACGCCTTCCGCAGCTGGCAGCCGGGCGCGGATATCACGCTGTTGTTCTGGAGTCCAGAGGAATCGCAGGAAGAGACGCAGGAGAACGTGCGTGAGCATGCGCAGGAGAAAGCAAAACAGATTAACCAGGCGCTGCGGCAGGCGTACGGTATCGAAGTCGACATCGGGCTGAGCCGGCCGCATGCGCTGGCAGGCGGGCTGCAGCCTGCATTCCGCGAAGCCTGCCGGGGCCTCAGCGAGCGCAATCTGCTGCATGCGGCGGGACGAATCTATCCGTTCCGGGATGCGCAGCAGGCGCCGGAAGATGAGGTGCCGGACCTTCCGGCGCTGCTTGACAAGCTGTCGCTGGCGGTGCTGTCCGGCGACGGCGACAAAATGGAACGCGCCGTCGACGAGTGGGCAGCCCGGCTCGCAGGGCTGCCCCTCCTGACCGAAAGCGGGTTCCGCCATATGCAGGCGGAACTCCGTACGGTCCTGCAGCGCTGGCGGCCGGAGGAAGACATCGTTCTCGAGCCCTGCCTGAACAGCGAAGGAGGTTTTGCGCCGGAGAGCTGGAGCCGCCAGCTCAAGGCGCTGCTACGGCGGCTGGCGCAGGGCAGCGCCCAGACGCCGGACAGCAAGCTGATCCAGGAGATCAAGGAATACCTGGAGCAGAATTATTCCCGCGAACTGACGCTGCAGCATATCGCGGAGCGGTTTTTCGTCAGCCGCGAGAACGTCTCGCGCAAATTCAAGCAGATCACCGGCGAGAATCTGTCCGACTATCTGACCGGTTTGCGGGTCGGCAAAGCGAAGGCGCTCCTGCAGAACACCGCCCTGCGGCTGTCCCAGATTTCTGAGCTTGTCGGCTACGAGGACGAGAAGTACTTCAGCCGGGTCTTTAAGAAGGCGACCGGCCTTACGCCGCGGGAATACCGCAAGCTGACCGGGCAGGATGGCGAGAGATGAGCGGTGGCCCCGGTTGCTAGGGTGGCCGCAGCTGGTGCCAGCGCCGCGGATGTGGCAGCGAATAACGGCAGAGGTGCCGTTATTTCGGGCCTGGGCGCCACACTGGTGCCGGGTACAGAAAACTCTGTACCCGGGCTAAAAAGCAGGGCAGCGATCCTCCGGTAACCGGAAGATCGCTGCCCTGTTTAAGTTACGTCCTGTGTTACGAGACACCGAATTTGCACTTGATTTACATTCTTGCCCAAGAGGAGGCCGAGCTTTAGCGCGCTGCGCCCGCATTCTTCCGGGCAATCTCCCGGCGCACGACCGGCGCGACTTCGGTCGCCAGCAGCTCGATGGCGGACGCGACTTTGGCGTACGGCAGACCGCCGATGTCGAGCTGGGCCATAAAACGCTGATGCCCGAACAGCTCATGCTGGTACAAAATCTTTTCGATGATTTGCTGCGGGCTGCCCACGGCAAGCGTGTTGTCGGGGGCGACAGACGATTCGAATTCGCCGCGCGAGACGGTGTAGCTTGGCGAGCGGTGCGGACTGATGGCATTCCGGTAGCTGTAATAGTACGGGTAGTAATCATCAAGCGCCTGCGCTGCGGTTTTGGCGATGTAGCCGTGGCTGGTCACGCCGACCTTCAGCTTGTCCGGCGCATGGCCCGCTGCGATACCGCGGGCACGGTAGGCATCCGCAAGCTCGCGGAACGGTTCGGGGCTACCGCTCAAGATCGCCATCGCCATGCCTACGCCGAGCGCCCCGGCACGTTCGGCGCTGTCGGGCGAGCCGCCCACGCCGACCCACAGCGGCAGCTTCGGCTGCAGCGGACGCGGTGCGATTTCCGCGTTATGCAGCGGCGCACGGAAACGGCCTTCCCAGGTCATGACTTCCTGTTCGTTCAGTGCGATCAGCAGCTCCAGGTTTTCGGCAAATAACCGCTTGCCGTCATCCAGTTCATAGCCGAACAGCGGGAAGGACTCGATAAACGCGCCGCGGCCGGCGATAATCTCCGCCCGGCCGCCGGACAGAAGATCGACCGTGGCGAAGTCCTCGAAGACGCGCACCGGGTCGATGGTGCTGAGCACGACCGTGGTGCTGGTCAGCTTGATACGCCGGGTCACCTGCGCGATGGCCGCCAACATAACCGGTACGGACGAGATGGCAAAGTCGAGGCGGTGATGCTCGCCGACGCCAAAAACATCCAGGCCGGCTTCGTCGGCCAGCTTCGCAGCAGCGATCACCTCGTGCAGCCGCTGCTGCGGGCTAATCGTTTGTCCGGTGTGGCAATCCTTGACGATGTCGCCGAGCGTATAAATGCCGAATTCAAATTCAGGATTCGTATTGTCCTTAATACTATTCATTGTACTCATGCCCCTTGTCCGATAAGTCGTAAAATCTATATTCCAAAGTTCCCTTACGGGAAGCCGTGTTCCCTGCTGAGAAACGTTTGTCTTCAGTCCATAAAGCTAAGTGAATTGTACCACAATAACTTACAAATTGTAAGTATGTGAATGTAAGTTTGCACTGTGACACCTGTTGCTTCCTGTACCTTATAGTGTAATAAATATTCGGCAAATCATCCAAGGCGAAAACACAAATTTTGGTATATGATGAATTGGAAAGGAGATGCATGCATGGAAAACAATGTAGGACAAGCCATGCCTGAGCCTATACGGCGCTGGATCGAGGCATCGTTCTTGCCGGCTGCAGTGCTGACCGGTGAGCAGCGGCTGAAGGGCAGCACGTCTTCGACGCTGCACAGGGTGGATCTGCAGCAGGAAGGAACCCTGCGGCAAGCGGTGGTGCGACGGTTCACCAACGCCGATTGGCTGCGGATGGAGCCGGACCTGGCCCGCCATGAAGCTGCGGCGCTGCAAGCGGCCGGCGGCTGCGGCGTACCCGTTCCACGGCTGCTGGCCTTCTCCGAAGAAGCCGTAGAGGGCAGTGAACCGGCGGTGCTGATGACGCTGCTGCCTGGCGAGGTGGTGCTGCAGCCGGAGGATATGGAGCGGTGGCTGCACGGACTGGCCGCAGCGCTGGCCGAGGTGCACCGTACGGTACCGCCGACGGATTTTGCCTGGAACTACCGGACCTACAACGACTTGAGCACTTTGGCCCCGCAGGAATGGTCGCCCGACTTGGCCCCTGAATGGTCTTCGGCGCTCGCCATCGCGCGGGGATTGCGGCCTAAGTCGAAAACCTGCTTCATCCACAGGGATTATCACCCGGCCAATGTCTTATGGAAGGACGGGGCCGTCAGCGGCATCGTCGATTGGGTCAATGCCTGCATCGGTCCGGCGGGGATCGACATCGGGCACTGCCGGGTCAATCTGGCGATGATGTACGGGACGGAGACGGCAGACCGTTTTCTGGAGGCCTACTGCGAGGCGGCAGGCGATGCTTTCAGCTACGAGCCGCATTGGGATTTGCTGTCGCTGTTTGACATGCTGGATGGACCTCCGACCGTGTACAGCGGCTGGCCTGCCTTTGGTTTTACAGGCTTGACGGACCAGCTGATAAAGCAGCGAATCGAGCGGTATATGCTGAGCCTTCTGGAGAGAACGGCAAATCAACAACAGGGAGAGGATCTTTCATGAAAAAGCTCAAGTTAGTTCTTGCGGCCGGCCTGATCGGCGCAGGCGTCATTTCCGCTAATGTTCCGGAGCCCCGCGCTGAGGCGGCCGCCCATACTTCTTATGTAGCCAATAATTTCAGAGGTTATTACGACCAACTTCCGGAAATCAAGGCGGCTTGGAGCAGCGATATGGACATCCAGGACGACGACTATGCTGTGACCCGGGGATCGGCAGCCGCCGGGGGCGGGAAGATTTTTATCATCAAAAATGGACAGCTGCTGGCGTTGAATGCTCAAACCGGAAAGACGGCATGGAAATACGGCGCCAAGATGACACTGCCTCTGCTGTACCAGGATGGCATCATTTACGGCAGTACGCAGAACGGAACTATCGTCGCCGTAAATGCCGCTACGGGCAAAGGCAAATGGAGCGCGCCGACTGCCGCCAAAGGCGCAATCCAACTGCTGATTGACAAGGACCAGCTGCTGGCTGTTAACGGGGATATCCAAGCCTTTAATTTGAAGGACGGCAAACTGAAATGGAAGGACAATTACAGCGAAAGATTTTATGAGCCTGTTCTGGCGGCGGAAAATTTGGTGTTGGCCGTGGATTCGGTGTCCGGGGCGTATACCTATAATATTTTGCATGCCTTTGACCGCAGTACGGGTAAAGAGCTGTGGCAGGCCGATAACCATCGGCTGCCCATCGATGCGGGCGGAGGCACCTTGCTTGCGCAGCGTTCGGGAAACCTGATGGACCTCGTCCCGCTGACAACGCTCGATACATTGGATGCCAAAACCGGAAAGTCAATGAAAACAACGGAGTACAATCCGGCGGGTATTGACCCGGAGGGCGCGCTCAGAAGCGGCGGCATCGCCTGGATCGACGGCAATAACCTGTACATCAACGAAGGCAATAAAGTCTACGGCTATCCTAAAAACAGTGATCCGGCAGCGACGAAGGCGACCTACTATTCCGCCGCCGGCTCCGGCCAATCGCTTATGTATGCGGCCGGCCCGTATGACGGGCGGGTGCTGTTCAGCGACGGAACGAGCATCTACGGCATCAAAACCGCCAATCAATCGCTCGTGTCCTATTACGGCGGCGGGGACATCGCGCGGTTTGAGCTGCTCGGCCACGGCATGTACATTGCCCGCGCGGACGGCAGCGTGGTGGCGATCAATCTGCTGACCGGCAAAACGGAGCTGCGGCTGAAAACGACAGGCCGGGGGTATGGTCCGACCTTGCTGGAGAGCGGAATGATCATCGTCCAGAGCAAAGGGAAAGTCTATGCGTTCAAAGAACCTGCATCCCTGCACCAAAAATAATCCGACCTAAAAGATGTGAATATTTGTTGACAGCCTTGCTCATAGGTGTTATTTTAAATTTACAAATTCCGATTGATTTAATTTGAATTAAATTAAACCGACTGCTCCAGCAGAGGTACCCGTCAGGCTTTTTCAAGACGAGGAACCTCTGCTTTTTTTCATTCAGCGGATCGGGAACATCATCAAAGGAGGAACAGACATGGGGGAAGCGTTGTTATCCATATCGGCCCTAAATAAAAGCTTCGGCACGGCGGGCAAGCAGGTGCAGGCGCTGCAGGATGTGGACCTGAAGGTGGAAGCCGGGGAGTTCATTACGGTAATCGGGCCGAGCGGATGCGGAAAAAGCACGCTGCTGCGCATCGTCGCCGGGCTCGACAGCGGCTTCTCGGGCGATGTGGCGCTGGACGGGATGCCGATCGGCGGACCGGGGATCGACCGGGGGTTTATTTTTCAGGAGCACCGCCTCTTTCCATGGCTGACCGTAGAGAAAAACATCGCCTCCGATTTGCCGCTCCGGAACCCGGAGATCCGCCGCAAGGTGGAGGAACTGATCGAGCTGGTGAAGCTGAAGGGATTCGAAAAATCGTATCCCCGCGAGCTGTCGGGCGGCATGGCCCAGCGGGTGGCGATTGCCCGGGCGCTGCTGCGCAATCCCAAGATCCTGCTGCTCGACGAGCCGTTTGGAGCGCTGGACGCGTTCACCCGGGCGCATATGCAGCAGGTTCTGCTGGATATCTGGCGCGCCAACCGGACGACGATGATTTTTGTAACGCATGATATCGACGAAGCGGTGTTTCTCGGCAGCAGGGTCGTCATTCTGGAGCCGCGTCCGGGCCGGATTCGCCGGATCGTGCCGATCGATCTTCCCTATCCGCGCCGTAAGGCGTCGAGCTCGTTTCAGGAGCTGCGGCTGAAGGTGCTGAGCTATTTTGAGAAGGTGGAAGAGCTGGAGCTGACCGACGGAGCGGGGATCTAAGCATGAGAGGGGGAGAACAACGATGACCAACCGGACGGCGACGCTCAAAGCGGATGGCAAACCGGGCAAAGCCGCGCTTACCGCACTCGGCCTGCTGCTGCCGGTCACGGTGCTGGCGGTTTGGGAACTGCTGGCGCAGACCGGCGCGATTTCCGAGCTGCTGTTTCCGGCACCGACGACCATTGCGCGGTCGTTTATCGACCTTGCGGCCGGCGGCGATCTGTGGAGCAACTTCCGGATCAGCGCGGTCCGCGCACTCTCGGGGTTTGCGCTGGGCGGCGGTTTGGGCCTTGGACTCGGCCTGCTGGTCGGGCTATTCCGCCGGACCGAACGGCTGCTCGACCCGACGCTGCAGATGATCCGGATGATCCCAAGCCTGGCGGTGGTGCCGCTTTTTATTCTCTGGTTCGGGATCGGCGAGGAATCGAAGGTGCTGCTGATTGCGAAGGGAGCGTTTTTTCCGCTCTATATCAATACGTTTATGGGCATCCGGGGCGTGGACAACAAGCTGTTTGAAGTGACCCGGGTGCTGGGCTTCAGCCGCGCAAAGCAAATAGTCCGGCTGGTGCTGCCGGCCTCCGTGCCAAACATCGTGCTGGGCCTCCGGCTGTCGCTGGGGCTGTCCTGGCTGGGGCTGGTGGTCGCCGAGCTGATCGCCTCCACCTCGGGCATCGGCTATATGATGTCGGATGCCCGCCAGTTTGCCGATACGCCGGTTGTTTTTGTCGGAATCATCGTTTTTGCCGCCGCCGGCCTGATCAGCGATACGCTGGTCCGTCTGCTTGGACAGCGGCTGCTCCGGTGGCAGGACCATTACCTTGGATAGGAGTGAGATTACATCATGAGCGAAGGCATTGAAATCATCCTGAACAACGCCAAGGGGAAGCTTGAAGCCCGGGATTACAGCGGAACAGCCTCCGTAATTTCAGCTAACAACGATAAAGTTATGCCGAAATTTGGCGGTAAAAAGCTATTGTCCGATGGGGTGACCGCTGCACTGATCCCGGCGGCAATCCTCATCCTTTGGCAAATTGCCGGGAGTGCGGGCTGGATTTCGGCGCAATTTATGCCGGCGCCGCTCTCCATCGCTTCGACGTTTGGCGATCTGGCCGCACATGGCGGTCTGGCCCATCATCTCGGCGTGAGCCTGTACCGGGCAGGCATCGGCTTTATCGTCGGCGGAGCCGCCGGCCTGCTGCTGGGAATTGTGACCGGCCTATTCCGACGGGCGGAATATGTGCTGGACCCGAGTATCCAGGTGCTGCGGCTCGTTCCGCATCTCGCGATTGCGCCGCTGATCATCCTCTGGTTCGGCTTCGGCGAGTGGTCCAAGGTGGCGATTATATTAACCGGCGCGTTTTTCCCGGTCTATATCAATACCTTTGCCGGCATCCGCGGCGTGGACAACAAGCTCTATGAGGTGGCGCATGTGCTGGGCTTCGGTCCGCTGGAACGGCTGCGGCGGCTGGTGCTTCCGGCAGCGCTGCCGGGCATTCTGCTCGGACTGCGGCTGTCCATGGCGGTCGCCTGGATCGGCCTGGTCGTCGCCGAGTTGATCGGCTCGCAATCCGGGGTTGGGTTCCTGATCAATGAAGCCAAACAAAATTCGGACACGGAAGTGATTTTTGTCGGCATTCTCATTTTTGCCGTCGTCGGCAAGCTGATCGACTCGCTGTTCCGGATCATTGAACGCAAGGCGCTGCACTGGCGCGACAGCTACCAGGGCTAGGAGAGGAAACCGTCTTTAACTATCCAACAAATTCTTCTAACAAGGAAAAATATGCATAGGGGGTAAAACAATGAGCAGCTTGGCGTTTCAAGAACCGCTGCAGTTGACAGCGGATGTACTGGTGATCGGCGGGGGACCGGCCGGAACGTGGGCAGCATTGACGGCCGCGGCCAAAGGCGCGAAAGTCGTGCTGGCCGACAAGGGCTACTGCGGTTCCAGCGGAGCGACGGCGCCGTCCGGAACGGGCGTGTGGTACGTCAAGCCGGAAGCCCGGCAGCGCGAGGAAGCGAAAGCAAGCCGGTACGCGATGGGCGGCAAGCTGGCGGAGCATGCCTGGATGGACCGGGTGCTCGACCGGACCTACAGTAATATGAACCGGCTGGGTCTGGCCGGTTATCCGTTCCCGCTGGACCACGAAGGCAACCCTTACAAGCGCAGCCTGCAGGGGCCGGAGTATATGCGGCTGATGCGCAAGCTGGTCCGCAAAGCCGGCGTCCGCATCCTGGACCACAGCCCGGCGCTGGAACTGCTGGCAGATGAGCACGGAGTTGCCGGAGCCGCAGGCGTGCGAACGCAGGGCGGCGAGCCGTGGCGCGTGCTGGCCGGAGCCGTCGTCATTGCTACGGGAGGCTGCGCGTTCCTCAGCAAGGCGCTGGGCTGCAACGTGCTGACCGGCGACGGCTACCTGATGGCCGCGGAAGCCGGAGCAAGCCTGTCGGGCATGGAATTCTCCAATGCCTACGCGATTTGCCCGACGTTCTCTTCCGTAACGAAGACGGCATATTACAGCTACGCCAGCTTCTTTTATGAGGACGGTACGGTGGTGGAAGGCGCCGGCTCGAAAAAGGGCCGCTCGGTCATCGCCCGGAATCTGCTGGCCGGGCGGCAGGTCTACGCCAAGCTTGACCAGGCGCCGGAAGATCTGCAGCCGCTCCTGCGGGTGTCGCAGACGAACTTCTTCCTGCCGTTCGACCGCCGGGGCATCGATCCGTTCAAGGATGCTTTTCCGGTCACGCTGCGGCTGGAAGGCACCGTCCGCGGGACCGGCGGCATCCGCATCACGGATGAACAATGCGGCACCGGCGTTCCCGGCCTGTATGCCGCAGGCGACGCCGCGACCCGCGAGCTGATCTGCGGCGGGTTCACCGGCGGCGGCAGCCATAACGCCGCCTGGGCCATGTCCTCCGGCTCGTTTGCCGGAGAGGGGGCGGCCGATTACGCCGCTGCGCTCGGCCGCCATGCCGCCGGCCGCACGCCGGCCGGGTTGTCCGTCTCGCCGCTGGCGCAGGCGGGAGCGGCCCCGGGCGAGGCGGCACGTACCGCCGAGTTCACCGCCGCCGTGCAGGCGGAGGTCAAGCCGTACGACATCAACCTGTTCCGTACCGGCGAAGGCTTGACCGCATCGCTCGGACGTTTGGATGAACTGTGGCAGGCGCAGCGCAGCCGCCCGATCACCGTCTCGCCGGAAGGCGTCAAGGCGCGGGAAGCGGAGGCGATGACCGCGACCGCCCGCTGGATGTACGCCTCGGCGCTGGCCCGCACGGAGACCCGCGGCATGCACAAACGCGAGGACTTTAAGGAAAGCGACGGCGCGCAGCATCACCGGCTGATCAGCGGCGGCCTCGATGAGGTATGGGTGCAGCCGGAGCAAGTGGCGAAGGAGCGTGTTGCCTTGTGATCGAGATTCTCAGCGCCGAGCGGTGCATCGAATGCAATCAATGCGTGGCGGTCTGCCCGACCAATGTCTTTGACCGGGGCGGAGACGGCATTCCCGTGATCGCCCGGCAGGACGATTGCCAGACCTGCTTTATGTGCGAGCTGTATTGCCCTGTCGATGCGCTGTACGTCGCGCCCGATTCCGAAGCGGTGACGGGAATTACGGAGGATGCTTTGGCCCGGCAAGGCCTGCTTGGCGGCTACCGCGAGAAGGTCGGCTGGGGCAAAGGCCGCCGGCCGGTGGCGCAGCATCAATATTTATATGAACTCGGCCAACGCGCCGGATTTTAACGATAACCTATTCTATTACACACAGATACCGAGGGGGACCGTACATGAAAAACTTAATTCATGCACTGAAGGTTAACAGGTTGAAAGATTCCGCTGCGGCGAAGGAGGCGGTGATTACGGGGCATGCTGCCATTGGAAGATCCGCCGCCCGCTTCAAGAAAACGCGGGCCCGGGTTACGCTGCTAGCCGCAGCCACGGCGATCATGCTGCTACTGCAGGCTTGCGGCAACAACGCTGCCGGGAGCGACGGCTCTGCCGCAGGCGGAGCCAATGTGGCGGAAGCGGCGGGCGGCGAGGCGAAGCGCGAGGTGCCGGCCGTGCTCAATTACGGCTATATCGGCTCGAATAAGCTGAATCTGCCGGGCGGCGCGGAAGGTTGGGGCTTTTACAAAGGCATCATCCAGGAGGAATTCAAAAAGTACGGCATTACCGAAGTGAAGCTGACCGGCTTCCCGAACGGGCCGGACCAGACGGAATCGCTGATCAGCGGCCGGCTGGATGTCGGCAGCCTCGGCGACACGCCGGCAATCATCGCTTACGCCTCCGGCGCCAAAACCCGCCTGATCTCCCAGTCCTCCGCGCATACAGTCGGCTACCTGATCGGCAAGAAGGGAGGCCCGGCGTCGGTTAAGGACCTGCAAGGCAAAACGATCGCCATCCAGAAAGGGTCGTTCATGCACCGCTATATCGTCGGCCTGCTTCAGCAGGAGGGCGTAACGGATTACAAGCTGGTGCACATGCTGATTCCGGATGCGACGGCTGCGCTGGCAAGAGGGGATATTGACGCTACAACGAATACCGGCGTTCCTGCGCTGAAGCTGATCGATGAGGGCTACACCCATCTGGACGACTCTTCCAAGCATCCCGATTTGCTGGGGTCAAGCGCTACTGTGGTGTCCGATGACTACCTGAAGAAGTTCCCGGATTTCGCCAAGGTCTGGAACGAAGCGCGGGAAAAAGCGCTGGCCGACCTGAAGCAGCATGAGGACGAATATTACCAGTTCCTCGCCGAAATCAACAACACGACGCCGGAGCTGGCCAAACAGGTCAGCCCGATCGATGATCTGAAGGAGACCGCTTTTACGGATGACGGTACGAAGCTCCTCGAAGGCACGAAAAATTTCCTTGTGCAGGAGAAGCTGGCCAAGAAAGACTTTAACATCAGCGACTGGCAGCTGAAATAACGGCGGGACAGGGGGAAAAGAGACATGCCGCGGGAGAAAGAGCAATCGGCGACGACAACGGATGTGCTGGTGCTGGGAGGCGGCCCGGCGGGCGCATGGGCGGCATGGAGCGCGGCCCTGCAAGGCGCGAAGGTGATTTTGGCCGACAAAGGGTATTTGGGCACGAGCGGGGCGACCGCGCCGGGCGGCACGACGCTGCTCGTCATTCCGCCGGTGGCGGAGCTGCGGGAGCAAGCGGTGCAGGAGCGCCTGAAGGCGGGCGGCTATCTCTCCGAGAACTGCTGGATTCACCGCGTGCTGGATCAGGTGGAGCATAACCTGGCGCGGATTGCCGATTGGGGATACTACTTCCCGGAGGACGAAGACGGCAAGCCGCTGCGGACGCATCTGCACGGTCCCGAATACATGAAGCTGATGCGCGGCGTCGTGCGCAAGGCGGGGGTAAAGATTCTGGATCAGTCGCCTGCGCTGGAGCTGCTGCACGACGAGCATGGCGTCGGCGGTGCGAGAGGCATCAACCGGCTGACCGGCGAAGCCTGGGAGGTCCGGGCGAATGCGGTGATCATTGCCACGGGCGGCTGCGCCTTTCTCAGCAAGGGCCTCGGCTGCAATGTGCTGACCGGCGAAGGGCTGCTGATGTCGGCGGAAGCCGGCGCGGAGCTGTCCGGCATGGAGTTCAGCCGACAGTATGCACCGAGCTTCGCAGAAGGCACGGTGACCCGCGGCCGGATGCTGGCCTGGGCCACGCTGTACGACGCGGCAGGCCAGCCGCTGCACCGCGGCGACCGTACCTTCGGCAGCATTCCCGAGCTGATGCTTACGGGGCCGGTCTACGCTTGCCTGGACCTGGCCGATACGCCGGAGAAGCGGGCCTTCCTTCGGAGTGCCCACCCGATCTTCTTCATGCCGCTGGAGCGGGCGGGAATCGATCCGTTTACGGAGAAATTCCCGCTCACGCTCCGCTATGAAGGCACGATGCGCGGCACGGGCGGCCTGCGCCTTACCGGGGACGCCTGCGAGACGACGGTCCCCGGCCTGTACGCCGCGGGCGACGCCGCCTCCCGCGAGAAGGTGACCGGCGCCATCTCCGGCGGCGGCGCCTATAACGCTTCCTGGGCGATGTGCAGCGGAACCTGGGCGGGCGAAGGCGCCGCCCGCTACGCCCTGGCCCAGGGACGCGCAGCGGAGAGCCGGCGGCTGCGCCCCGCCGGCCGTTACGGGCTTGCGGCGGGCGAGGACGCGCCGCATACGCTGGAGGCCGCGGCGCTGACCGCCGCGGTCCAGCGGGAGATCCTGCCGCTGCGGATCAATTATTTCCGCAGCGAGCCCGTCGTCGCCGCGGCGCTGCAGCGGCTCGATGGGCTGATGCCCGAGCTGGGCGGCCGGATTCCGGCCTCGGTGCAGGGCATCGTGAAGGCGCGGGAGGCGGCGGCCATGCTCGCCGCCGCCCGCTGGATTTACACCGCCGCGCTGGCCCGCAAGGAGAGCCGCGGTCTGCAGCGGCTGGCCGAATATCCGCGGCTCGATCCGGCCCAGACCCACCGGCTGATCCTGTCCGGCATCGGACGGATTGCACTGTCGGCCGAAGCGGTGCCACATGCCCGTGAGCTGCGGCATACGGAGGGGGTAGCGCTATGATCGAGCTGGTCAGCAAGGACCGCTGCGTCGGCTGCGGGCTGTGCGTCAAGGTCTGCCCGACGAATGTCTTCGCCATGGAAGAGAAGCTCGCGGTCATCGCCCGGCAGGAGGACTGCCAAACCTGCTTTATGTGCGAAGCGTATTGTCCGGTAGATGCCCTGTACGTTGCGCCGCAAGGCGATGCAAGCGTGGAAGTCGACGAAGCGGAGCTGGCCGCTTCCGGCCTGCTGGGAAGCTGGCGGACGGAGATCGGCTGGGGGCCGCGCGCCGCGGGCACGATGGCGGAGCGGGACACGACGCCGTTCTTCGAACGGTTTACGGCAGCGCATCGCGGCCCATAAGCGCGGGCACCAAAACGCATTTTTATGCACTAAAAGAGGATATCCCGGGGAAGCTGAGCTTCCGGCGGGATATCCTCTTTTTCACGTTACGGGGAAAGCTTCATGGTCTTAACGGTTAACGGAAGCTCCCGGCGGTTCTTGGAGTTACAGCAGCCCGGCAATTGCGGACTCCATCTCCAACGGTTCGACGGATGACTCAAAACGCTTCACGACGTTCCCTTGGCGGTCGATCAGAAATTTAGTGAAATTCCATTTGATCTCGTCGTTCGCCAGGGCCGCCGGATCTTGCTCGGACAGCATCGTATGCAGCAGCCGGCCGCTGGAATTTTCGGTATCGAAGCCTTCAAAACCCGCTTCCCGGGTCAGATAAGCGAACAGCGGATGTTTGTCCGCGCCTTTGACTTCGATTTTTTCAAACAGCGGGAACGATACGCCATAGTTGATTTGGCAAAATACATTCACTTCCTCGTTCGTTTCCAGCTCCTGTCCGCCGAACTGGTTGGAGGGGAACCCGAGAATCGTAAATCCCTGATCCTTATACTGCTCGTAGAGTTTTTGCAGCTCGCCGTATTGATGGGCGAACCCGCATTTGCTCGCCGTGTTGACGATCAGCAGCACCTGGCCCTTGTAATATTCGAGCGAAGTTTCCTTGCCGCGGATGGTATTGGCCGAAAAATCGTAAATAGACATAAGCGCGATTCATCCCTTTCAGGTTATGTAGTATAAAATTGATAACAATTAAATTGTAAGCAACCAAAAGGCACGATGTCAAATCTCCCATAATGCGGCAGTTTTTTAGGCCGTCTTTCCTATTTGACTTTCGGAGAAATATGCAAGATATTAATAATAAAGATTTGAAGAAATTACTCCACAATGGGCGGTGGATCATATGTTAAGACATCAGGCAGAGCTGGATCTTCGGCTGGGACAAGGTTACCGCATGGGAGTTGCCGGAGCGGCGATTTTGTCCACGGACGGAAAATGGGACAACGTAAGCCCGGAAGTCGCTTTGTTGCTGGGCGCTTCCGAAGAACAACTGCGGGGCTGTGCGTTTACGGATTCGCTTCAGCGGGAGTCCGCGGGGATGTACAATGAAATGATTGGGACTTTGAATGCAGGAGCGAAGTCCTTTTATAAATTGCGGCTGGAGATGGTCAAGGCCTCGGGCGCTGCCGTTCCGGTGCTGCTTGACATCACGCGGATCCATGACCGGGCTGAAAGCGGGGCTTCGCAGTACATACTGCATGTTACCGAGATTGCCGAGGATACGGTAGAAGCTGCTCCGAAATCCGCCAACGATGCGCTTTATCCGCTGATTGCCCGGAATATTAAGGATATTGTCTATTATGCCACGATGGACAACCACTGCCTGTACTGTTCCCCGTCGATCGAGGAGGTGCTCGGCTACGAGCCGGAGCTGCTGGTCGGGCGCGATATTCGCGGGCTGATTCATCCGGAGGATTTGAACAGCGCCGATTTTCCTCATGGCGAAGAACTGCACAATCTGGAGCTGCGGATTCTTCATGCGGACGGACATTATTTATGGATTGAGTTTACCCTGCGCCTGGTGGAGGATGGCGGACAGCGGAATGTGCTTGCCGTGGGCCGCGACATTACCGGGCGCAAAGCGATGGAACGCAAGCTTCAGGAGACAATCGAACGGTACACTTCGCTTAAAAAATACAATCACGACGCGATCATCTCCCTAGATCTGCAGGGAAACATCATTAACGGCAACGAGCAGGCCTGCCAGCTGACCGGCTATACGATTCCCGAGCTGGCGGGGATGAACGTGCGGCGCATCATGAATGTTCGGTCCGACTCGGGCGGCGAATTCCGGATCGATGATTATCATTCCAAAGAACCGAACGGCACCCATATCCGCCATAAAGACGGGCATGAGGTCGAGGTCCTGACGTCGATTGCGCCGATTATCATCAACAATACAACCGTCGGTTCGTACATCATCGCCAAGGATATTACCGAGCAGAAAAAGCTCCTGATCGCCAAGGAAACGGCGGAGAGCACCAACCGGGCCAAAAGCGAGTTTCTGGCCATGATGAGCCACGAAATCCGCACGCCGATGAACGGGGTCATCGGGATGACCGATCTGCTGCTGGAGACGACCGAGCCCGGTTCGGTGCAGCATGAGTATCTGGACATTATCCGGCAGAGCGGCGACACGCTGCTGAGCATCATCAATGACATTCTGGATTTCTCGAAAAATGAAGCGGGCAAAACCGCGCTGCACGAAGATCCCTTCGCGGTGAAGGAGTGCATCGCGTCTTCGCTCGAGCTGCTACAGCCGAAAGCGGAGGCCAAAGGGCTGAAGCTGGAGGTGGTCTACGATTCCGGCGTTCCGGAAAAGCTGATCGGCGACGGCGACCGGCTCAAGCAGATCATGTTCAACCTGGTCGGCAATGCCGTGAAGTTTACGAATACCGGCGGCATCTCCGTTCATATCCGCGTCGGCGAGCGCTGCAGCGGCCGGGTGACGCTGCAGGTGTCGGTGGCCGACACCGGCATCGGTATTCCCGAGGCGTCCCGCAGCCGGTTGTTCGAGCCGTTTTTTCAGCTCGACCATTTCATGAGCCGGCGCCATGAAGGCACCGGGCTTGGACTCGCGATCACCAAGCAGCTGGTGGAGCTGATGGGCGGCAGCATTGTGCTGGATTCCAACGTGGATGTCGGTTCCACCTTTATATTCACCGTCGTGCTGAAAGAGGAGCAGGAGGCGGCGGACGACGCCGGCGCCTCGCAGCCGCAGCACCCGCCCCGCCGGGCGCTGCGCATTCTCGTCGCCGAGGACAACGAGATTAACCAGATCGTTCTGCGCAAAATTCTGGAGAAACGCGGCTATACCGTCGATGTCGCCGCGGACGGCCGGCAAGTACTGGCGCTTTTGGACCGCGCCGCGTACGACATGATCTTTATGGATGTGCAGATGCCCGAGCTGAACGGGCTGGAGACGACACGGCTGATTCACGACAAGCTGTCGCCCGATCGCCGGCCGGTCATTGTGGCCGTGACGGCGAATGCGCTGAAGGGCGACCGCGAGCTCTGCCTCGGTGCGGGGATGGATGAATACATCAGCAAACCGCTGCGCAGCGAAGCGATTACGAACGTAATCGCGAAGTTTTTTTAGCGGGGGAACAGGCTCTCAGCGGCTCTTGCCAACCGGCCGGCCTGGTAGCTGTTGCGGATAGGATTATGCAGCGCTGGGGTCAAGGTAACTTCTTATACCTAATCTCTTTTTCGCTACTTCAACTCGGCAGCGAGCCTGCTCTACTCTTTACGGACACAGGAGCCGCTGTTTGGCGAAAAATGCCCGGATTATCGGACATGAGAGACGTTATTTACAGAGATATGGCCTCATACCCTTGAATATGGAGGAAATAACGGCGCTCATGTCCGTTAGAACGGTTAAACACATGTTTTTGAACAAATAACGGCGCTGAGGTCCGTTAAGTAGTATGCTGTCTTTTTATTGGCCAGGCCAAGGGCTTGGGAACGCTTCACTCACTGACCGGTATCCTTCGGAATGACATCCTTCCCCAAACGGTTTGTGCACAAATCTTATGCGGAGCGGCAATTGCCGCCCCCTTGTGAAGGAGAACAATCTTTGTGAGGCGCGTCATCTGTCGTCCCTGATGAAGGAGAACTATTTTGAACGGGTGCGGGAACCGTATAACGAACCATCTTTACATCTTTGCTTTAACGCGGTGTCGCGAAATCTTGCGGCGAAGTCTCTTTTTCATTAGAATAAGCAGCAACCGCTGGCGGAATCCCGCAGCTGTATATGGATTGAATGACAATGACGAAGAGAGTAAGCGCTGAAATCGGACCTTAACAGGGAAGGGTTGCCGGAGACTGAGAGCACCCACATGAGAAGATTGGCGCTGAAGTTCACTTCCGAGTCGGCCCCTGAAGTCTCTGCTGCAGAAGAGATGCGTAGGGAGGCCCGCGCCCCGCGTTACCGGGTCAAGACAGAAGCCGCTAGGCGTGAGATGGGAGATGTTCCTGCCGCGCCGCTTATGAAGCGACTTCTAAATTAGGGTGGTACCACGGCTCCTCGTCCCTTGCGGATGAGGGGCCTTTTTGCGTCTGGATAGATGGGTGGATTCATTAAAAACTTGTGAAAAGGAGTGGAAGGTAATGGTTAACGTGGAATTGGATTCGCTGAGAGGGCGGCTGGATGAGATCAATGCGCAGCTGCTGGAACTCATCTCGGAACGTGCAGAGGTTGTGCAACAGATTGGAGCGGTAAAGGAAAAGCAGGGTGTGCCCAAATTTGACCCGGAACGGGAAAAACAAATGCTGGAGAAGCTGGTAGCCAGCAATAAAGGGCCTTTCACAAGCGGTACGATCCGCACCCTTTTCAAACAGATTTTCTCCGCATCGCTTGACCTGCAGTCCGCTGAACATAAGAAAAGCCTGCTCGTCAGCCGCAAAAGCCAAAAGGACGATACAGTCATTGTCCTTCCTGGCGACATCGCCATCGGCGGCGGTGCTTCGGTAATGGTAGCAGGGCCGTGCTCGGTCGAAAGCGAGCTGCAGACCCGCACTGTGGCAGCGGCGCTGGCGAAGGCCGGTATCAAGGTGATGCGCGGCGGTGCTTTCAAACCGCGGACCTCGCCTTATGATTTTCAAGGTCTCGGCATGGACGGCCTGCGCATCCTGCGTGAAGCGGCCGATGAATACGGCCTCTTGACGATCAGCGAGATCGTTGACCCGGCGCATTTGGAACCGGCGCTCGACTACGTCGACATCATCCAGATCGGCGCCCGCAACATGCAGAATTTCGAGCTGCTGAAGGCGGCCGGCGAACTGAACAAACCGGTGCTCCTGAAGCGCGGCCTGGCGGCAACGATGGAAGAATTCCTGCATGCGGCGGAATACATCATGTCGCGCGGCAACACTCAAGTCATGCTGATCGAACGCGGTATCCGCACCTACGAAAAATGGACCCGCAACACGCTCGACATTTCGGCCGTGCCGATCCTGAAACAGGAGAGCCATCTGCCGGTACTGGTCGACGTCACGCATTCCACCGGCCGCAAAGACATCCTTGTCCCTTGTGCCAAAGCGGCGCTCGCCGCCGGAGCCGACGGCATCATGGTCGAGGTGCATCCCGACCCGGCGACGGCCTTGTCCGATGCGGCGCAGCAGCTGAACATTGACGAGTTCAACCAATTCTTCAATGACGTGAAGGCTTCGGGCCTGTACAAGTAAGCGGGGAAACCGCTCAGCTAGCGCGGAGATGCCTGCTTCAGGTGACAGGGCTATGCAGTAGCATCTTGGAGGGTGGCCTCCACCGAATACATCTACTATATTAAACAGACGCAGGATGCTTCCGTCAGCCGGTTTATGGCGAAGGGGCATCCTGCGTTTTTTCTATAACAAGCATGAGCTAACCGGAGGTATCAGCCGGAATGGAGGCGAGCACGGTTCAACACGCAGGATATGGAACGGCAGAGAGGGGATATAAGCAGCCGGCCTTTACATATTTCTTGCAGTTAAGACAAGATTTTAACCTTCAAGCGTCGGGAACGTCATCCCCGGGCTGCCCGCTCTGCTTATACTGTTGATTAGCGATAACCATAGCGAGTGAAAAAAGGGGAATGGACGCGATGAAATCGACAGCTTTGAAAATAATGGTCCTGCTGGCGGCGCTCCTGGTTCTGGTGCTCGCCTGCCGCGAGCTCCCCGGCATGGAGCGCCGGCTAGAGGGTGGGCCGCCACCGCCGGCGGGCGGCCTTGTAACCCCTGCGGGCGCGTCCCCGCCCGCAGTCGGCGCCGCGGCGCCCCGGCCCTCCGCAAGCAGCGGGCCGGTGGCCGCGGCCACACCGGCTGCCGGCACGGCCGGGCAGCCGCAGCCGATCCGCAGCGTGACCGCGCTGCGGATGATTGGCCCCGCCGCCGGCTGGGTCGGCGGCGAGGGCTGGATCGCCCGCACCGGCAACGGCGGCTCGGAGTGGACCTTGCAGTACACCGGCAGCGGCACGGTGTCTGCGATATACGCCCTGGACGGCGAGCGCGCCTGGGCGGTGATCAACGGCTTCGTCAGCGCGGAAAAGATTCTCCGCACCACGGACGGCGGCGCCCGCTGGGAGGAAGCCGGCGCCGCGCCGAACGGCGGGTACCTGCATTTTACAACGCCGGATACCGGCTTCAGCGGCAATGCCATGACCACGGACGGCGGCGCAACCTGGTCCGGTTTGCCGGCGCCGGAGCACCTGGTCGGCGATGTTTATTATGCCGACCGGAAGCACGGCTGGGCAGTAACGGCGCATACCGCCGACGGGGCGGCGGCACCGGATGCCTTTGCGATCGTGCGGACCACGGATGGGGGTCTTACCTGGAAGAACGTGATGCAGCGCAAGACCTTAACGCTGACCGGCGCGGTCATCCGCTCGGCGGGAGCAAACGATGCCTGGATCGAGTGCATCGGAGAATCAGGGATGAACCAGACAGCGTACTCCCTGTTCCATACGGAGGATGGGGGCGCAACCTGGCGGACGGTGCTGGATCACAGTACAGCCGGCGCGGGGGCGGCCCCGGGGTTCAAAAACGGCGAAGATCGCGGAATTCCTTCCGGACCTGGAGCAGGTCCGGGGATGTTGTTTGCGCTGAATGAAAAAGCGGCCTATATGACCGGCTATTGCGCGCCTTGCGACAATGCGGTCAGCGTGGGCTGGACGACGGACGGCGGAGCGGGCTGGAGCGAGTCGGCGCAGACGCTGCCGGGGTACCTGCCATCGCAGCTGACGATGCGCGATATGCGGCATGGCTGGTTAGCGACCGGCAGTACCGATACGCCGGCGACGCTTTACTCCACCGATGACGGCGGGAAGCAGTGGAAGCGGATTTTCACCTTTCTTAGCGTGGATAGCGCGGGCGGAACCATACAAGGACAATCGGCGCGGCCCGGCGGAGCACAGGCGGAAGGGCTGAACCGGCTGGATTGGCAGCCGGCAGAGGTGCCGGCCGTTAAGCCTTGGGCCGGAATGCCGGCGGGCGCAGCGGTGGTATCGCAGCAGACGCTAGACCAACTGGGTGAGGTGGCAGTGACATTCTTTACGCTTGCCGGTGACGAAAACTACGTCTATGCGGATTTAAAAACACCGCAGGGGCACTTCGATCTCGGCGCTGCCGGAACGTACAATTACCGGAAGGCGGACGATCTGCATGCCGATGCGGCGCTGCTGTTCAGCGGCTGGAAGCTGAAGATTACCGGCAGCTTGGGAGCCAATGCAACGTTGAGCAATTACTACAGCATCGGCGGCACAGGGCAACCGGCCGGCGTGCTGCGGGTAGATACCGGCCATGCCGCAGAGCGGGACGTGGACCGCGATGGAGTTAACGAAGCAGTCTCCGTATACGGCCTTCCGATGACGGCATATGTGTACCGATGGCAGGGGGGACGCCCGGAACGGGCGGATGTTAACGCTGCCCTGCAAGCCGATTCCGTCATGCTGCGCGACGATATGGTGTTCGAGGCAACGGCGGGAGGGTCGAGTGAGCCGCAGGAATTCTGGCTGCTCCCGGAGGGACTGATTCCCGCAATTCTCCCGGCAGATTAAGTTCCGCAACAGAAGGCCAAAGCTGTGAATGAGCAGTGACCCGCAAATGCACACGAAATAGCGGCTTACTCGCGGGTCATTTGTGCTTATTGACGCGCCTAGCCACATGAAGCAATAAATCAGAAGGCAGGGAGGCGCAGCCGGAGAGGACAATGACTTTTTCGGCGCAAAGCCTTCGGTTTATATATTGAGCAATCAGGGAATCGTCCATCAGTTCCCGAATATCGTGGATTGCGAGGCGGACGGCACTCCTGTATTGTGAAGGCATATGGCAAGCTGGGCGACGCGCAACGCGGGACTCGCCGGAGCAGCTAAGCAAGTAATCGAATGATCCGGGACGGAGCGTCCCGGATTTCTTATGCGGATGGAGGAGCGGACATGCGGATGAGTGTATGGAGGGAATCTTGGAATCAGGGCTATTTATGTGTAACCGGAGAGAACGACCGTCTGACGGTAACGCTTGTTCCACACCGCGGCGGGAAAATCGTCTCGCTGTTCGATAAGCTTAGCGGAAAAGAGTGGATTCACCGGACAGACCGTCCATGGGACCCCCTGGAAGGGACCGCGGATTGGGGGAAAGGCGACCAGGGCGGATGGGATGAAATGTTTCCGACGATTACGCCTTCGGCTTGCCCGGACGAGGGCTGGAAGCATCTGTCTTTTCCGGATCACGGTGAAGTCTGGAACCGCCCCTGGCGGCATGTCCTGGAGGGTGAGCAGCTGCAACTGGAGATCGACGGCGTGGATTATCCATATACGCTGCGAAAAACCATTTCGCTCGGCGACAACGTGCTGAAGTTCCGTTACGAGCTGGAGAACCGGGCGGAGACGGCCTTTTCGTATCTTTGGGCCGCCCATCCGCTTCTTCGGGTCAAGCCGGGCATGAAGCTGAATGTCTCTCCGGCAGAAGGGGAGATCCAGTTAACCTATTCCCATCGTGGGCGGCTAGGGAGTCAACATGACTACGCCCGCTATCCGATCGCCCAAGCAAAAGACGGAGCCGCCGTGGACCTTTCCACGCTGGAGATGGCGTCCGGCGGTCATGCCGAGAAATATTATTTTACCAAGCCACTGGCGGAAGGGTATGCCGGTATTGGCGATCCGGCTTCCGGGGAGGGGCTTGTCTTCCGCTTTGATCCGAATGACGTTCCCTATTTGGCGGTATGGGCGCATTACGGCGCGTTCGGGGATTATACCTTTGCCATCGAGCCGGCTACCGGCTATCTGGACAGCGTGCAGGAGGCATTCAACCGGGGAAAAGTGAAACGGGTAGCCGGCTATGGGAAAGCCCATTGGCAGCTTGAAGTAGAAGTGGAAGCGAAGGCGCTTCCGGATGGAGGTGCGCGGTGAACAAGCCCGCACGTTTCGGTCTGATCGGCCTGGGCTGGCGCGGGGAGATGTATTTGCGGTTGGCCCGGCAGCTGCCGCAATGGTTTGAGCCGGCCGGCATCGCCGTGCGTGATCCGGACAAATACCGCGCAGCCGCCGCAGAGTGGGGGCTGCCGCTGTTCCGCACGCCGCGGGAGCTGGCCCGCGAATGCGACTTCCTCGTCGCTGCAGTCAGCAAGTCGTCGGCGCCGGATCTGCTGGCACAGCTGGCCGCAAGCGGCATCCCCGTGCTGGCGGAAACGCCGCCGGCAACCGACGAGGCCGGCCTGCGGCAGATGGCCGCTCTTGCGGCGCTGCACCCGCGTATCCAGGTGGCTGAGCAGTATCCGCTGCAGCCGCATCATGCCGCCCGAACCGCCTTGATCGCCTCGGGCACAGTAGGCGAGGTTCGGCATGTGCAGGTATCGGCGGGCCACGGCTACCATGGCATCGCACTGATCCGGCGCTGGCTGGGAGTGGCGGATGAACGCTGCCGCATCGTCGCCCAGCGGTTCGAGCATCCGGTGCTGGAGGTTCCCGTCCGGGGCCGGAGCGTCACGGATAAGGTGGAGACGGAGCTCCAGGATATTGCATTATTGTCGTTTGAGGGCGGGCAAAGCGCCGTCTTCGATTTCACCCGTTCGCAATATTTCTCGCCCCTGCGGCAAAACCGGATTCTGATCCGCGGTTCGCACGGGGAGATTCGCGACAACGAAGTGACCCGCAGTCTCGGCGGCGGGGCTTTCGAGGCCTTGACCATTCGCAGAATCCAGGATGGCATGGAAGGAAGCCTGGCACCGGCATCGCTCCGCGAGCTGCGGGCAGGCGGCAAACATCTGTATAAGAACCTGTTTTATCCGGCACCTCTATCCGACGAAGAACTCGCCATGGCCGAAGCGCTGCGAGCCATGGGCGAATACATGCAGACCGGCAAGAGCTTCTATTCCCTGAAGGAAGCGCTGGACGACCTGCGCCTGTCGCTGGCCATGGATTCGGCTATCGCATCAGGGAGTACGGTAGTTTCAATGTAGCGCCGCTTCCGCCATTTTTCCAAACGGATTACAGCTGCTGCAAAAATGTTGCGACCATCTCCCCGTGCCAGCCGTATAGAGAGCTAAACCTATCGCTTGAACTATCACTGGGGAGGCTCAATAACATGGAAGTGAATCCGCAAGTCAACCGGATGCGTCCGGGAAAAATCGTTACAATCGCAGCTATTTTGCTCATTGTCGTGCTGGTCGCCTTCAATTCATTCGCTAGCGTGCAGTACGGACATATCGGCCTATACAAAACCTTCGGCAAGCTGAACAACAACATGCTGTCGCCGGGCATTCATCTGAAAATTCCGTTCATCCAAACGGTCATCCAGGTCAACACGCAGGTTACCAAGGCGGAGACCGATACGTCGGCGTCCTCCAAGGACTTGCAGCCCGTTTCGACCCATGTGGCCGTGAACTATTCGGTTAATAAAGATTCGGCGTACAATCTGATGAACAATATCGGCGGCAATTTCGATTCCATTATCATCAATCCGGCGATTCAAGAGATCGTCAAGGAAGTAACGGCGAAATATCCGGCGGAGGATCTCATTACCCGGCGGGACGTGGTTGCTGGCGAAATCAGCGATCTGCTTACCAAGCGGCTGGCCAAATACGACCTGATCGTCAATGACATCAACATCGTCAATTTCAAATTCTCCGATGCGTTCGACCAGTCGATCGAAGCGAAGCAAGTGGCCCAGCAGCAGGCGCTCAAAGCGGAAAATGACCTGCGCCGCGTAGAAATCGAAGCGAAACAGAAGGTCGCCCAAGCTCAGGCGGAAGCCGAGTCGCTGCGTCTGAAGAAACAGGAAGTGACCCCGGAGCTGGTGCAGCTGAAACAAATCGAGGTTCAGGAGAAGGCGCTGGAAAAATGGAACGGCGTGCTGCCATCCGTGACCGGCGGCGCGACGCCGTTTATCGACATCGATTCGCTGAGCAAGAAGTAAAATGAAAGGTCTTTTCGTAAAGAAAGGCTGGCTCCCGGAGGGAGTCGGCCTTTTTTATATACGAGGCAGGTGGTATGGAGGTCTACGCTTCAATGATTCGTAGTTTTCCAGCTTGGTGGAGCGGGCGACGCGGCTGAGCTGCATTTTCAGCCCAGGGCTTTTTTCAATAATGAAGACAACGTTCCGGGCAGCGGTCGAGCCGCAAACAGGCGGAGGATGGCCGGGCTGCGCTCCATTGCTTTCCAAAGCGTTCCCGTATTGGTATGATTACATGGTACGAGAACACCACAATCTTGGAGGAATTAAACCATGAGTGAAAACAACATTTCCCGGATCATTGATCATACGCTGCTGAAGGCGGATGCGCGTAAAGACGATATCATCAAGCTGGCGGAAGAGGCCAAAGCCTACAAATTCGCCTCCGTCTGCGTGAACCCGGCTTGGGTCGCGGTTGCCCATGAAGTGCTGAAGGATACGCCTGAAGTGAAGGTATGTACCGTCATCGGCTTCCCGCTGGGGGCATCCACGCCGGAGACGAAAGCTTTTGAAACCTCCAATGCCATTGCGAACGGTGCAGGCGAAGTGGATATGGTCATCAACATCGGTGCGCTTAAAGACGGCGACAACGAGCTGGTAAAACGCGATATCGCGGCAGTGGTCGATGCAGCCCGGGGCAAGGCGCTCACCAAAGTCATCATTGAAACTTGCCTGTTAAGCGACGAAGAGAAGGTTCGCGCTTGCAAGCTGGCTGTGGAAGCCGGAGCGGATTTCGTGAAGACGTCGACCGGATTTTCGACCGGCGGAGCGACGAAGGAAGACATCGCCCTGATGCGTGCAACCGTAGGTCCTGAAATTGGCGTAAAAGCATCCGGCGGCGTGCGCAGCGCGGAAGATGCGAAAGTCATGGTCGAAGCCGGAGCGACACGGATCGGCACCAGCGGCGGCGTAGCCATCGCCAAAGGCGAACTGAACCAAAGCGGCTATTAATTGAAAAAGAGGTCCGTAAGGGGAAATAGCGCATGCTGTTTCCTCTTTTATACAAGCGGGAGGATGTAGGGGAACTTTTGATTTTCCGGAATTGTAGACGTAGCGGCTAACTTTAAGGGGGTTCGTGGATTCGGGCTGCTTTAGAATGAAGGCTTGTTTGTCAGACCGCCTTGCTTCGGTGAACCTCTTCGTTCTGCATTGTAAGCGTGTACATAGGGCTGTATCGGCGCGAAAGCTGCGTAAATTATTTTTCATATAAAACACAGTGGAATAATAAGAGTTTTCTCTTTCCAAATCACATGGTTTGTGAGAGAATAGGTACAATTCATTTATCCAGCATTAGCCATTTTAAAATTTCGGGGAGGAATCACCATGTCAGAAGACCGCAAGCTGTCGTTTGAAACTTTAGCCGTTCACGCCGGACAAGAAATTGATCCAACGACCTTATCACGGGCAGTTCCGCTGTATCAAACGACGTCCTATGGATTCCGCGACGCCGAGCATGCCGCTAATTTGTTCGCGCTCAAGGAATTCGGCAACATTTATACGCGCTTGATGAATCCGACGACGGATGTTTTCGAACAGCGGATTGCAGCGCTTGAAGGCGGAGCGGGTGCTCTGGCAACGGCCTCCGGTTCGGCGGCGATCTCCTTCTCGATTCTTAATATTGCGGGTGCGGGAGACGAGATCGTGTCCTCTTCCAGCCTGTACGGCGGGACATACAATCTGTTCTCACAAACTTTGCCGAAGATCGGCATCAACGTCAAATTCGTCGATTCCGATCATCCGGACAATTTCCGGGCGGCGATTACGGATAAAACCAAAGCGCTCTATGCCGAGACCATCGGCAATCCGCAAGGAAATGTGCTCGACATCGAAGCAGTGGCGGCCATTGCCCATGAGCACGGCATTCCGCTGATTGTCGACAACACGTTCCCGAGTCCGTATTTGCTGCGACCGATTGAATTCGGCGCCGACATTGTCGTACACTCGGCTACCAAGTTCATCGGCGGACACGGTACTTCGATTGGCGGCGTGATTGTGGACAGCGGCAAATTCGACTGGAAAGCGAGCGGCAGGTTCCCGGGCCTGACCGAGCCGGACCCAAGCTATCATGGCGTCGTATATACGGAGGCCGTTGGCCCGATAGCCTATATCATCAAGGCAAGAGTCCAACTGCTGCGCGACTTGGGCGCAACCATCTCGCCGTTCAACTCCTGGCTGCTGCTGCAAGGCCTTGAGACGCTGCACCTGCGGCTGGAACGCCACAGCCAGAACGCGCTGAAGGTGGCCCAGTACCTGGAGAACCACAAAGATGTGGAGTGGGTCAGCTATGCCGGCCTGCCGAGCCATCCTTCCTATGAGCTGGCCAAGAAATATTTACCGAAGGGCCAAGGCGCCATTCTGACCTTCGGTATCAAAGGCGGAGCGGCGGCAGGCGTAAAAATCATCGAGAACGTCAAGCTGTTCTCCCATCTTGCCAATGTCGGCGATTCGAAATCGCTGATCATCCATCCGGCCAGCACCACGCATCAGCAGCTTAGCGAAGCGGAGCAAATCTCCGCCGGCGTGACCCCGGAACTGCTGCGCATCTCGATTGGTACGGAAGCCATCGACGATATTTTGTATGATCTGGAGCAGGCGATCGCGGCTAGCCAGCAGGGCTAAGGGTCGCCAAGGTTTGCGGTATCTCCAGACCGGGCTTCGGCGCGGATTGGAGTGGGCAGATGGATACGCCGGAGACCTTCTTTTAAGATAAGTTCTGTTCATTCGAACCTCAAGACCATGGGAGAGTCTATGGGTCTTGAGGTTTTTTCCTTTGCCCTTTTTTTGAGAGAAGGAGGGGAGGCTTTGTTATTGCTTTTGGGCTGTCCTTCTTGATACCGCTTGCATATTTCCGGCTGCCCTCCCGTATCTATAACAATGTAGCAGCTTCACATGCCGGCGTGAGCGCACCGGAAGATGCGGAAGCCGGTAGTAATCCAAAGCTAAAGGGTGGGTGCGAGGATGAAGGGTGAACGCCAGCAGGATCAGATTCAGGAAGAAGAAGATCGCCCATTCGGGTTTGGTGCCGAGGAGCGGGCTTTGGGAGCAGAGTTGTGCCGGGCGGCCTCGGTGGCCTCCGCGGCGGCGGAATTTATTGCGGCGGACGAATTGGAGAACGACCAGGAACTGTATCAAGGTGATTACTTGAAGCGGGGCAGGGAATATTCCACGTTCCTTGTGCTGCATGAAGGTTTGGGGGAACGGCTTTTCCGGGAGGACACGGGGACGATGCCCGGAGGGCCTTGCCTGATCCGCAGCGAAGAATGGCTGCAGGCGCCGGAGCTGGCCGAATTATACAACCGCTGGCTGTCCGAAACCGATGAAGCGGTGGGCGAGCGGATGCTGCAGCGGATCTATTACCGGCTGCGCGCCTCGGCTTCCGCGTTGCTGGAATCGGCCGAAGGAATGTGGTCGGCCGTCACGCTCCTGCAGCCGCCGGAGCTTGCGGCGTCGCCTTATCGCATGGCCGTGCTGCAGGACGTGCAGCTGGAAGCGCTGTTCGCGGCCGTGGCCGAGCGCCACCGGCACGGGCGCGACGGCCGCCTGGACCTGCTGGCGCCGTATCCCGCCAGCGCCTCCGAATTCGCGCGTTTACGCGAATTCATCGAGGACGTGGCCGAGCAGACTCTCGGCCACGCGGATGCGGCGGCTTGCCGGATCGGGGCGCTGCTCGCCCCGGCCACGCGGCAAGCCGCCGCCGCCGAAATCGGGCGCATCGCCGATTTCGTGGTGATCGACGGCGCGGCCGGCGAAGCCGCGCCGGAGGACGCCGCCGGCTTCGCCCGGGCGGCGGGGGACGTACTCGCCGCCGTGCGGCGCGTGAAGCCGGCGGCGGTGGTGCTGGCCGCCGGAGCGCCGGCGGCGGCCGCGCTTGCCGATCTGTACCGGATCGGCATGAGCGGGATCTTTTGCAGCGCGGCCCAGCGGACCGAAGCGCTGCTGCGTGCGGCGTGCCTCACCTGGATCGCACGCCAGGACCATGTGGATACAGCCGCCGGAGGATGGCTGTAACCGCTGTTGAACGCGGGAAATGACGCCCGCGTTCATTGACTCAGCCGCCCCGTTTGACATGGGGCGGCTTTTCAAGGTCCGTTTAACGCTCAATCCAAGAATGTACATGAGCGTAAAAAACGGGAGAATGCGTAATCCGTCGCATGCAGAATTCTTACGGACACAGGAGCCGTTATTTTGTCAAAATGACGCTTTTTTCTGCGCTAACGGACACAGGAGCCCTTATTTGTGTTAGATCGGCCTATTTTGAGGCTGATTTCACTAAATAACGGCGCTCAGGTCCGTTGGATTGGGAAATAAAGCGAATTTAGCGAAATAACGGCGCTCAGGTCCGTTAGCAATAGTGAGCTGCTCACATCCGGCTAAACCGAAAAGTTCTCCGCACCGACACTGCCTTAACCCCATAAGTCTCCTGCGACAGCACGCCCGCATCAACAAGTCGTCCACACGGTCGCCCCTGTCAACCGTTCCGGCCGCCTGCCAACCATTCACAACCGCGGCATCCCCCAACCATCAGGTACCCGCGCCTAGCCAACAAGGTTCCCCTTCTGATTCTGCCCCCACCTACAGGTCCCAACCCGCTCACCTAACATGGTCCCTTACCGACTCTGCCCTCTACTATCAGTTCACTGCCTCCCGGCCAACAAGTTACCCATACCGCAGCTTTCCCCATCATCGGGTACCCGCGCCGCTCACAGCCGGCAGTCACCGCGACCGTGCGCCCAACATCAACAAGTCATCCGCACCGCCGCCCATGCCACCCAGGGGATCTAAGCCGCACCACTAACTGATCCCCGCGTCGTTACCATCCACGCAGCTCAGCGCCAATCCTGCGTCCCCCACCTGCGGCACTGGACGCCTATTCCCGGAAAATGGGCTTTTCCGTGTCTTTACAAACCCGCTGAATGTGGTATAGTAGGGCTATAAGTTGCACGAAGTAAAATTAGTTGGATGATCACAAAAACGATTATCATTCTCATTTAACATGCTGTCCCGGCGATGCCGGGGCAGCATGTGTCATTTTAGGGGCTTTAATAATGGCTCTCATTATCATTTGGATCCAATAAATCGATAAGGAAAGGTGATTTCTATGCAAGCAACAACAACCTCAAGACCCATGGCACGGCCTGTGCCGGAAGAAAATAAACAGCAAGGCGGGGCACGCCTGCCGCAAGCGCCGAAGCCGCGGCGGTTTGACCCGCTCGCGATGCTGGGTAACGGTGAGATGCAAGCAGCGCTCGGGAGCGGTGCGCTGATGCTGATGGCGTGGGCGGTTAGCGGGTGGTCCGAAGCTTTTTCCGTGGTGCTCTACGTGATTTCGTATACCCTGGGCGGCTGGATGAAAGCGAAAGAAGGCGTGGAGACGCTCGTGAAGGAGCGTGATCTCGACGTTAATCTGCTCATGATTGCCGCCGCACTGGGAGCGGCAGCCATCGGCTATTGGAATGAAGGGGCAATGCTGATTTTTATTTTTGCACTGAGCGGCGCGCTGGAGAGTTACACGATGGAACGGAGCAAAAAGGATATCTCCGCCTTGATCGCGCTCAAACCGGCGACGGCGCTGCGGATCGAGCAAGGCTCCATGAATGAAGTTCCGATTGCCGCCCTGGCGCTTGGCGACCTGCTGCTGGTCCGGCCAGGCGAATTGATTCCTGCCGACGGAGTCGTCTGCCGGGGAGAATCGGCCGTCAACCAGGCGTCGATTACCGGGGAATCCATTCCGGTGGAGAAATCTTCCGGCGATGAAGTTTTTGCGGGGACGTTGAACGGGGAGGGGCCGCTGTATATCGAGGTCTCGAAGGAAGCGGAACATACGCTTTTTGCAAAAATCATCCGGATGGTGGAAGAAGCGGAAACGGAGGTCCCGGACTCCCAACGGTTCATCAAACGCCTGGAATCCGTATATGCGCGAATTGTGGTGGCGGCAACCGTACTGCTGATTGCACTGCCGCCATTTGTACTCGACTGGAGCTGGAACGCGACTTTTTACAAGGCGATGGTGTTTCTGGTGGTGGCTTCCCCTTGCGCACTGGTGTCGTCGATCATGCCGGCGATGCTGTCCGCGATCTCCAAAAGCGCGCGTAAAGGCATTCTTTTCAAAGGCGGTGCCCATCTGGAGAACATGGCACGTACGGCTGTTGTAGCGTTCGATAAAACCGGCACGCTGACCGAGGGCATTCCGCAGGTTACGGATTTTATCGCCGCGGCCGGATATTCCCGGACGGAACTGCTGACGGTAGCTGCATCCATCGAGGCGTTGTCCCGCCATCCGCTGGCGGAGGCCATTGTCCGGCTTGCGGAGACGGAAGGGCTGGAGCGATGCGAGGTCGAAGACAGCCGGGCGGTGACCGGCTGGGGGATCGAAGGGCAGGTCGGCGGAAACCTGTGGCGGATCGGCAAATCGGATCTCCTGGATGAAGCGGACGCTGCGAACCAAAAGGACCGCACGGAGTGGAGAGAGCTGCGGGGCCGGCTGGAGGAAGAAGGAAAAACCGTGTCGCTGATGCTCTGCGGGGAGACAATCGCCGGAATGATCGCGCTGCAGGATACGGTACGTCCAAGTGCCTCAGCTGCAGTACGCAAGCTGCAAAAACTCGGCGTCAAGGTGGCGATGCTGACCGGCGACCGGCCGGCCACGGCGGAAGCAATTGCGCGGCAGACCGGAGTCGATTGGGTCTACGCCGGACTGCTGCCGGAGGATAAAGTGACGCATATTAAAGAGCTGCGCGGGAAACACGGGCATGTCATGATGGTCGGGGACGGCGTCAATGACGCGCCCGCCCTGGCCACGGCGACGGTAGGCGTCGGGATGGGAATGAAGGGCAGCGGCGCGGCACTGGAGATTGCCGACGTGGTGCTGATGAACGACAACATCGAGGAAATCGCCGCTACGATCGGGCTGGCCCGGCGTACGCAGCGGATCGTGAAGCAGAATATGGTGTTCGCGGTGAGCGTGATCGCCGTGCTGATGATCAGCAATTTTGTGCAAGGCATCGCACTTCCGTTCGGCGTGGTCGGACATGAGGGCAGCACGATCCTCGTCATTCTGAACGGCCTGCGCCTGCTCCGCTAATATAGATTGTTTAAAATTGAATTGTTCACAAAAAATATTCGCGGCACGAGTCTGTGATATTGACATTTCTCCTTCAGTTATTCATAATAAGTTCTAGATTATAATTATTTTAATTTAGATACAGAATAGACGTCTCAGTCGTCCATCTGAAGGAGGATATAGCTATGTACAAATCCATTATCGTCGGTACTGGCCCTGCCGGGCTGACTGCAGCGATCTACTTGGCCCGGGCCAACCTTAATCCGCTCGTGATCGAAGGCCCGCAACCCGGCGGACAGCTGACTACAACAACCGAAATCGAAAATTTCCCGGGCTTCCCCGAAGGCATCATGGGTCCCGAACTGATGGACAATATGCGCAAGCAGGCGGAACGTTTCGGCGCAACCTTTATCACCGGCTGGGTGGACCGCGTGGAGCTGGGCGACCGTCCGTTCAAGCTGTATGTGGAAGGCATGGAACCGCTGGTTACCGACACGCTGATTCTTTCGACCGGTGCGACGGCTAAGTATCTCGGCATTCCGGGAGAGCAGGACAATATCGGACGCGGCGTCAGCACTTGCGCCACTTGCGACGGATTTTTCTTCCGCGGCAAAGAGATCGTGGTCGTCGGCGGCGGAGATTCCGCGCTGGAGGAAGCCGGCTTCCTGACCCGTTTTGCTTCGAAAGTAACCCTGGTGCACCGCAGAAACGAGCTGCGCGCCTCGAAGATTATGCAGGACCGCGTTCGCGACAACGCGAAAGTGGAGTGGGCACTGAACCGTACGCCGCTTGAAGTGGCCGCCGGAGAAAGAGGCGTTAACGGCCTCAGAGTGCTGAACAACGAAACCGGCAAGGAAGAAGTAATCGAAGCCAGCGGCGTATTCGTGGCGATTGGACATCATCCGAACACGGGCTTCCTCGGCGGACAAATCACCACCGACGAGAATGGCTACATCGTCACCAATCCGGGAACCTCGGAGACCAACATTCCGGGCGTGTTCGCTTGCGGCGACGTACAGGATACCCGTTACAGACAGGCGATTACGGCTGCCGGCAGCGGCTGCATGGCGGCAATGGACGCCGAGAAGTACATTGAATCGCTGGAGCACAGCGCAGTGATTCTGTAACCCTGAATTTGGAACGAACCGCACTCCGGTGCTACAATAAACAAGATTCCATGCATATGAGAGGAGAGATCAACGATGGAAAACGTAATTGTGTACACTTCGACCAACTGCCCGCATTGCCGTCAGGTCAAAAGCTTTCTGAGCGAAAAAGGAATTTCCTATGAGGAGCGCAACATCGAACAGAACGATGACTACGCCCAGCAGGTCTGGGATATGGGCATGCGCGCCGTACCGGTAACCGTCATCGGCGATTTCAAGATTGTCGGCATGAACAAAACCCAATTTGCCAAAGCGCTCGCCACTGAGTAAACGGTGAGCTGAAATACACAAAAGACCGCTTCCATTTGCGAAGGCAACCCGGCTGTCAGAAGTCATTCTGGCGGGGGCCATGCAAGTGGAGCGGTCTTTTTTTGCATTAACGAAATGCATAAGTTCCCTGGTCCAATTATAAATGGGTGATGGACATGAACGTTTGAAATACGGCATATACGGCAATTCCGCTGAATATAAGCATAAGTCCGGACTTCTTCCGGGATTGAAACAGACGCAGCACGCCGAGGCTGATGAGCGGAGCGATGATGAGCAGGAGCAGCAGTACGACAATGAACATTTGCGTCGAAATGTCGGACAAATCAACATAGGTCATGGACTTCTCTCCATTTCAGGGAAAATGGTGTGATAAATGTCACACTTATCTGACCTATATTATATAGGATTGCTTCACGTTTTGCCGCATTGCAGGAAGATATGTGCAATTTTTTTTAGCCAAATGTGTCCAAAGGGTTACACCGAGATCCGGATGTTGCCGAGAAAATGCATCACTGCCGCAAAACCAGCGCCGATTTTAGTCCCACGGCTGCCCAGCTTGGAGAAGGTGATTTCGAGCTGCTGCTTATGGTAGGGAAGCGTCCGCTCGGCAACGACCCGCCGCAGCGGTTCGGCCAGCCAGGGCTCCGCTTCGGACAAAGCACCGCCAATGACGATCAGCTCAGGATTAAAGCTGTTAATCAGATTGGTGACTCCGATCCCGAGCGATTGGCCCATAGCGGCAAAATGCCGCAGGGCGTCCTCCTGGCCCGCGGCTGCATGCTTGACAAGACCGGCCGTGGTTTGTGCCGGTAGACGGAGATCCGGATTGTCGTAAGTTTTCTCTGAAGCGTACAGCTCCCAGCACCCGCGGCTGCCGCAGCTGCACGGTTTGCCTTCCGCTTCGATCGTCATATGGCCGGTCTCGCCGGCATAGCCGCGGGCCCCTTTGTACAGCTCGCCGCCGATGATGATCCCCGACCCGATCCCGGAGCCGGCGCTGATGTACAGCAGATGCCGGACGCCTTGCGCCGCGCCGAAATTCAGCTCGCCTTGCGCGCCGGCGTTGGCCTCATTGTCGATGGTGACGGGGACGGAGAACTCATTTTCCAGCAGCGCGCGCAAATCGACCATTTCCCAGCCGAGGTTGGGCGCGAAGAGCACGACGCCATGCTCGTCGACCATGCCCGGAACGCCTACCCCGATCCCTACAATGCCGTAAGGGGAAGAGGGGGCGGCGGCGAATAGTTCAGCGATCATCGACTTCATTTTTTCCAGCACAATAGGCAGATCGTGGCGGTCCAGCGCCGTTTCCCGTTCCTCCAGGATGCTTCCGCCGAGGTCGCACAGCACGGCCGTCAACTGCTTGACGCGAAGTTCGATCCCGATAACGCTTCCTGCGCCTTGATTGAAATGAAGCATCGTCGGCTTGCGTCCGCCGCTGGATTCACCCGGCCCCGCTTCGGTCACTAGCTCCTGGCCGCAGAGTTCGGCGACGAGGTTCGAGACGGTGGCTTTATTGAGTCCGGTCATTTCGGAGACCTTGGCCCGGGAGACGGGGGCTTGCTTGCGGATGGTATGTAAAATTAACGATTTGTTGATTTTTTTGACCAGCGCCTGATCACCGGTAACTTTCACGAAGCACACTTCCTTCTTTTTTGGCAACGTTCTCATTTAGGGTATGCCCCTTAGTGTAGAGCGATATCCAGCAAATTGCAATAATGAATCGGCGGCATCGGGGGAATGATAGAGCAGGATGTTTGCGGCGGGCGCAGTGCTTTCGGCAATTGTTGCGAGCCTTTGAACATACGTTTTTGAAAAAATAAAAAACTTTGTTTAACCAATATACAAAGTCGCGAAATTGTGCTAAGATGGTCCTGTAAACGCTTGCGGATAAAGCGAACACACAAGGAGGATTCTATTCATGGCTTATTTTGAAACAGTGAGCAAAATCTCTTACGAGGGAAGCCGCTCCACCAACCCGTTTGCATTCAAATACTACAACCCTAAAGAAATCGTAGCCGGCAAAACGATGGAAGAGCATCTGAAATTTGCAATGGCTTATTGGCATACATTGACTGCGGGCGGAGCCGATCCGTTCGGCGCCGAAACGGCAATCCGCAGCTGGGACAAGCTGAGCGGGCTGGACAAAGCGAAAGCACGCGCTGAAGCCGCTTTTGAATTCATGGACAAAATGGACCTCCAATACTACTGCTTCCACGATGTAGACATCGCTCCTGAAGGTGCAAGCCTGCGCGAATTCTACAGCAACATCGACACCATCGTCGATATTCTGGAACAAGGCATGAAACAATCCGGCAAGAAACTGCTGTGGAACACCGCTAACATGTTCACCAACCCGCGCTTCATGCACGGCGCAGGCTCCACTTGCAACGCTGACGTGTACGCACACGCCGCTGCCCAAGTGAAGAAAGGTCTGGAAGTCGGCAAACGCCTGGGCGCAGACAACTATGTATTCTGGGGCGGCCGTGAAGGTTACGAAACACTGTTGAACACCGATCTAGGTCTTGAACTGGACAACATTGCCCGCCTGTTCTCCATGGCTGTGGATTACGCGAAGGAAATCGGCTTTGAAGCCCAATTCCTGATCGAGCCAAAACCAAAAGAGCCAACCAAACACCAATACGACTTCGATGCCGCTACAACCATTTCGTTCCTGCAAAAATACGGCCTCGACAAACATTTCAAACTCAACCTGGAAGCGAACCACGCTACCCTGGCTGGACATACATTCGAACACGAACTGCGCGTAGCCCGTCTGAACGGCATGCTGGGATCGCTCGACGCGAACCAAGGCGACACGCTTCTCGGCTGGGATACCGACGAATTCCCGGTTAACCTGTACGACGCTACCCTGACCCTGTACGAAGTACTGAAAAACGACGGTCTGGGCAAAGGCGGCATCAACTTCGACTCCAAAGTACGCCGTCCGTCCTTCGAACCTGAAGATCTGTTCCTGGCGCACATCGCCGGCATGGACACTTATGCTAAAGGCCTGAAAGTTGCTGCCAAGCTGATCGAAGACCGCGTATTCGACGACTTCATCGACAAACGTTACAGCAGCTTCAAAGAAGGCATCGGCGCCGACATCGTATCCGGCAGAGCTACTTTGGCTTCCCTTGCCGACTACGCGCTGAACAACGAAAATCCGCGTCCGAACCAATCCGGCCGTCAAGAACTGCTCAAAGCCACTTTGAACCAATACATCCTGGCTGAGTAGTCCCAAATGCCGGGCCTTATGGGCTCCGGTCCCTGAGGGCAGCAGCCTGAAGGAAAACGGGGGCTGCCGAAGATTGCATTCTTCGGCAGCCCCTTTTGTTATAGATTACGGCCGTAGGAGCCGATATTTCAGGAGGTTGAGGTTCAGAATGAAATATGTAATCGGTGTAGATTTGGGAACCAGTGCGGTAAAGACCGTGCTGGTCGATCCGCAGGGCAAAGTGGCGTTCGAGCATTCGGAGAGCTATCCGCTCAGCCGGCCGCAGCCGAACTGGAGCGAGCAGAATCCGGAGGACTGGGTGAATGGAACGCTGGTCAGCCTGCGCCGTTTGATGGAAGTATCGGGCGTGGAGCCTTCGCAGGTTGACGGAATCAGCTTCTCCGGTCAAATGCATGGCCTCGTGCTCGTGGATGGGGAAGGCAAAGTGCTGCGTCCGGCTATTCTGTGGAACGATACGCGGACGACGGCGCAATGCCGCAGAATCGAGAAGACGCTGGGCGGCAAGCTGATCGACATTGCGCGCAACAAGGCGCTCGAAGGCTTTACGCTGCCGAAAATCCTCTGGGTACAGGAAAACGAACCAAATGTGCTGGAAGCCGCGAAGCAGTTCCTGCTGCCGAAAGACTATGTGCGTTTCCGCTTGACCGGCGACTACGCCATGGATTATTCCGATGCTGCCGGCACATTGCTGCTGGACGTCGGCGCGAAGGAATGGAGCGCGGAGATTGCCGAAGCATTCTCGCTGCCGCTCTCGCTTTGTCCGAAGCTGGTGGAGTCGTTTGACCAAACCGGCACGCTGCTGCCGGAAATCGCCGAAGCCTCCGGCCTGCTGGCGACCACCAAAGTATTCGCCGGCGGCGCGGATAACGCTTGCGGGGCGCTTGGCGCCGGTATCCTGGGCGAAGGACGCACGATGTGCAGCATCGGCACCTCGGGCGTAGTTTTGTCCTATGAAAGCAACAAAGATCTTAATCTCGAAGGCAAAGTCCATTTCTTCAACCACGGGGAAAAGGATGCCTACTATATTATGGGCGTTACACTGGCGGCAGGACACAGCTTGACCTGGTTCAAAGAAACCTTTGCCGCCGATAAGAGCTTCAATGAACTGCTGGCCGGCGTAAGCCAAATCCCGGCGGGCAGCAGCGGTTTGCTGTTCACGCCGTATATCTCGGGCGAACGCACGCCGCATCCCGATGCGAACATCCGCGGCAGCTTCATCGGCATGGATTCCGGCCACACGCTTTCGCATTTCGCCCGTGCCGTGCTGGAGGGCATCACGTTCTCCCTGCGCGAGTCGATCGAAATCGTACGCGAATCCGGCAAAACGATCAACGAAATCGTAGCGATCGGGGGCGGAGCCAAAAACGAAGACTGGCTGCAAATGCAAGCCGATATCTTCGGGGCCTCGATTATCCGTCTCGAAAGCGAGCAGGGCCCGGCCATGGGCGCGGCAATGCTCGCAGCTTATGGCGCCGGCTGGTTCAAGTCGCTCGGCGAATGCGCAGAGAGCTTTATCCGTCCGGCGGATGTGTATAAGCCGAACGCTGAGCAGTCCGCGGTATATGACGGCCTCTTTAAGCTGTACCAAGAAGTATACGGACAGACCCGCGAGCTGAACGAGAAGCTGGCTGCGTACCGTCAATAAAGGCTATTATGGGTTTACACTGAGAGTTTAGGGGAAGTGGCGGAAGAGAAGTTTGGAACTGCAGGAGCGTGAGCGTTCGACCGAAAGTTTTCTCTGGAAAGCTCGCATCGTAAACATATGCTGTCTCCGGATTTCACCCGACAACAGCGACCGAAAGTCCAAACATTCTCTGTAGTCATGGTTAACCCAAAATTAATGCTATTATAGAAGCAAGCCGAAGTTTTGCCGGGAGGATGATGATATGATTAAAGTGCTGATTGTAGATGACGAGCCCAAGCTGCGGGAAGGAATGCGCACGCTCATTCCTTGGGAGGAGCAGGGCTATACCGTGGTGGCAACGGCGGCGAACGGATTCGAGGCGCTTGAGAAATTTCAGACCCATGCTCCCAAACTGATCCTTGCGGATATTCGGATGCCGGGGATGGACGGCCTGGATCTGATTGCCGAGCTGCGCGACCGGGGAGCGGACTGCCATGTGCTGATTCTCAGCGGCCACGCCGATTTTGAATATGCTAAGCGTGCGATTTCCTATCATGTCGACGGATACCTGCTGAAGCCGGTCGACGAAGACGAACTGCTGAACTATCTCAAAGAGCTGCGCGAGACCATAGAGCAAGAGGAATTCCTGTCGCGCCTGCAAGCGGAAGGACCGGTTCGCAACGACGAGACGCTGCTGAGAGACCTGCTGCAGCCGCGGGAGAATACCGAAGCGGCGGAGGATGCCGCCGCCATTCTTGGACTGCTGGACCGCAGCCTGGAAGTGGTGCTGGTCGAGCTGAAGGGCCTCCATAAAGGCGAGGCTTACCGGGAGGAGCAGGTTCGCGGCCTCTTGGAGCAGAAAGTGAAGCCCGAACGAGGACTGCTGTTTTCGCTGCCGCCCTATCTGGGGATTTTGCTGAAGCAGCCGTTGACCGGTGCGGAGGCGAGAACGGCCTTCTGGCAGGAGCTGAACCGGATAATCTCCGGTGAGGGGCTGGATTTCCGAGCCGCGACAGGCGGAATCGCCTTGGTCCCGGAGGAGGTTGCAATGTCCTTTGACGTAGCCGTGGAACGTCTGGAGGATGCCTTTTTCGGACCGCCCGATACGCTGCTTAGCGGCACTCCGGATTTATGGGAAGAGGCCGAGGAGAACATCGTCCAGGCTGAAGAAGCGGACCTGGAGACGGATGGGGAACGCGACGAAGAAATGCAGCTGCTGCTGACGGTCGAGACCGGAAACCACGAAGCCGTCGGCGGGCTGATCGGCCGGATCATTCGCAAGCTTGTCGGCGAAAAACGCGAGGAGGCTTATCTCAAGGAGAACCTCATCCGGATCATAAGCAGCATTGTCGCGCGCCTGGAGGCTGCCAATCCCGATGTCCGTGCAGCCATTGCCGACGTGCCTTCCCCGATGAGCGAGCTGTACGGCAGCGATAATCTGACAGGGATGCAAGGGCGGATTGCAGCCTATCTGGAGCAGATTTCGAAGCGGATGGGCGGCGGAAAAGGCGATGAAATCAAACGGATTACCGATCTGATTCAGCGGCGGTATAACGAGAATCTGAAGCTTGGCGCGCTTGCCGAAGTGTTCAATTATAACAGCGCGTATTTAGGCAAAATGTTCAAGCTGCAGGTAGGCGAGCATTTTAACACGTATTTGGACAAAGTAAGAATCGAGAAGGCGAAGCAGTTCCTGAACCAGGGCATGAAGGTCTACGAGGTGGCTGAAAAGGTCGGCTACATGAACGCGGATTATTTCAATGCCAAGTTCCGGAAATATGTCGGCGTGTCGCCCACCGCCTTCCGCAAAGAGAAATAATACCTGAGCAGGAGCTATTGCCCGTCCCGGGTTTTGCGCGTATGCTTAGTGTGTGAGCCAGGCTGTTCCCGATCTGACCGGTCGGGGAACGGCCTGTTTGCCATTTACCGCGGAAGCGGTGATCGAAGGGGGCCATCAAGATAAAAAAGCTGGTGCGCATGATCAATAATCTGAAATTCAGGTATAAGCTAATGGTATTCTACATTCTGGTAGTCATGATTCCCGTGCTGATCGTCGGGATTATTCTGACCAGTTATTTTCGCCAAGCCGCGCTTACCCGGGCGATCGACCAGGCGACAAACAATGTGGATAAAGTCAAAAGCCAATTGTCGAATAAGCTTCGCGTGCCTACGGATATCTCCAACCTGCTGTATTTTGACAAGTCGCTGAAGGTGCTGGTCACCACGCAGTATCCGGACATTTTGGAGTTGACCAAGGCTTATCTGAACTATACCGATTTCAAGGACTACATCCTGCAGTACAGGGAAGTTTCGAATATCCGCTTTTTCATTGAAAACAATACGCTCGTGGACGACATGTCCATCGTGCCGCTTACGCCCGAGATCGAATCGAAGCTCTGGTATAAAAAAGCGCTCAGCAGCAAAAATATATTCTGGCTGTATATCCCCGACAAGGAAAACTTTGCGAACAGCGAAAAATGGACGATTAACAAGCTGAGCCTGATCCGCCAGGTGTATTTTCCGGAATATAAAAAGACCGGCGTGCTTATGGTTCAGGTGTCGCAAAACGAATTGAACGGAATGCTGTACCAGGAGCCGTTCGAAACGATTATCACGGATGAGATGAGCTACATTGTCGCCGCCAAAAACCCGGAGCTCGTAGGGAGCACGCTGGATACGTTCGATATCGGGACGGATTTGAAATCGACAAGCAAGGCGGTCATCCGTACAACGGTGAAAGGCAAGGATTCCTACGTCATCGTGGATGAAATGACCCCGCCGCTGAGCGTCAGCAAGCTGAAAGTCATCTCCGTATTCGAAACCAAAAGCATTCTGAGCGCGGCCAACCGGGTGAGCGTCATCGGGCTGATGATTATTAGCGGCGTATTGCTGGTGGCTCTGGTTCTGGTATATACGATCTCGCTCTTGACCACGAACCGTCTGCTGCGGCTTAGCCGGCAGCTCAACCAGGTTGCGCTTGGCAATCTGAAGGTCGTGTCGCATATCGACGGTACCGACGAGATCGGGCAGTTGTCGCGCCAGTTCAACTATATGGTGGGCAGCATCAACCGGCTGATCTACCAGGTCGTCGAAACCAATGAGAAGAACAGCAAGCTGGAGCTGGCGCAGAAGGAGATCAAGCTGAAAATGATGGCCAGCCAGATCCATCCGCATTTCCTGTTCAACGCGCTGGAATCGATCCGCATGAATGCACATTTAAAGGGCGAAAAAGAAATCGCCAATATCGTCCGTCTGCTTGGCAAGCTGATGCGCAAAAACCTGGAGGTCGGCAGAGACCGTGCCCCTATTAAGGAAGAAATCGAAATGATCCGTTCGTATCTGGAGATCCAGAAATTCCGCTATGAGGACCGGCTGATGTTTGAAATCGAATTTGATGCCCGGACGTCGGAGATCATGGTTCCGCCGCTTGTGATCCAGCCGCTCGTGGAGAACTCCGTCGTGCATGGACTGGAGAATAAGGAAGGCACGGTGCATGTAAAGGTTAATGTCGCCTTGCGGGACGAAGAAGTGGTTGTGGTAGTGGAGGATGACGGCATCGGCATGACCGACGAGCGGCTGGCGGAAATTATGGCCAAAATCACCAGCGCCGACGAAGAAGCGGAGAGCCGGATCGGCATGCGCAACGTGCATCAGCGGCTGACGATGTATTACGGCGAGGCCCACGGTCTGCAAATCGAAAGCGCCTACGGCCTCGGGACGAAAATCGTTTTCACGATTCCGGTGAGCTATGACAAGCTGAAAGGAAACTGACGGGGGGCAATGTCTAATTTTCACTGATTTTACGTTAAATCTGTCGGGTATCCGCTTTCAAACGAGCGCGGTATGATATGTCTATAAAGACGAAGGGGGAATCATAAACGTGAAAGCGCTCACGGATGAAGGCATTACCGTAAATGAAAGCGTGACCCACGCCCCACCTACAAAGAAAACGAATGGTTTTTGGAAGAGTGTAGTGCAACAGAAGTACTTGTATCTCATGTCTATTCCATTCGTAATTTGGGTATTTATCTTCAGCTACGTACCCTTGTGGGGATGGACGATGGCATTCCAAAATTATAAACCGTTCAAGACCTTCGGCCAGCAGAAGTGGGTTGGATGGGATAACTTCAGCCGGTTGTTCCAGGATGACCGTTTTTACCTCGTACTCCGTAATACCTTGGCGATGAGCGGACTGGGACTTGTCTTCGGATTTGTCGTTCCGATCTTATTCGCGGTTTTGCTCAACGAGCTTCGCGGCAACGCATTCAAACGCACGGTGCAGACGGTTTCGTACCTGCCTCACTTTGTATCCTGGGTCGTTGTAGGCGGTATCGTCTACAAGATGCTGTCGATCAACGGCGGGATCGTAAACGATATGCTGACCTGGCTTCATATCACCGATGAGCCGATTCAGTTCATGGCGAAAGCCAAATGGTTCTGGGGGATTATCACCGCAGCGGATCTGTGGAAAGAAACAGGTTGGAATGCGATCATCTACTTGGCAGCGATTACAGGCATCGATAAAGAACTGTATGAAGCCGCCAAAGTCGACGGCGCAGGCCGCATCAAGCAAATGTTCAATATTACGCTTCCGGGGATCCGGACTACCATTACGGTCCTGTTGATCATGTCCATCGGCCACCTGATTGGCATCGGATTTGAAAAGCAGTTCCAGCTCAGCAACAGCCTTGTTACCGATTATTCGGAAGTCTTGGATATGTATGCGCTTAAGTATGGTATTCAGATCGCCCACTTCTCATACGGTACCGCAATCAGTATGTTTACTTCCGTAGTCAGCATCATTCTGCTGCTGGTAGCAAACGGCACCATGAAGAAAATTACAAAAGAAAGCATCATGTAAGGAGGGGAATAAAGTGGCAGGCAAAGCATTCGCAATGTCCAAGTCTGAACGGGCATTTGATATATTCTTGTACGTCTTTCTGGGGATCATCATGATCGTGACTTTATATCCCTTCCTGAACGTACTGGCAATTTCCTTTAACGAATCTACAGACACGGTTCGCGGCGGGATCTACATTTGGCCGCGGGTATTTACACTTGAGAACTACGAACGCATCTTTAGCTACACCGGTCTGATCCAAGGCTTCAAAATCTCGGTGCTCCGGACCGTAAGCGGTACCCTCATCGGTCTGCTCACCGGTTCGATGCTGGCCTTTACACTGAGCAGACAGGAATTCCGCGCCAGAAAATTCGTTTCGGTCTTCCTGGCCATGACGATGTACTTCTCCGGCGGTCTGGTTCCGGTCTACATTCTGATGAGAGACCTGAATCTGATCGGCACGTTCTGGATCTACATCCTGCCGGGTGCAGTTTCCGCATTCAACGTGTTCGTCATCCGTTCCTTCATGGACGGCCTGCCTTACGCGCTTCAGGAATCCGCCAAGCTGGACGGAGCCAATGACTTCATGATTTACTGGCGGATCATTATGCCGCTCTGTAAGCCGGTGCTTGCGACCATCGCCCTTTTCCTGGCGGTAGGTCAATGGAATGAATGGTTCACCACCTACCTGTACAACGGCAGCAAGGCCAACCTGACCACGCTGCAGTATGAACTGATGAAAGTGCTGCAATCGACGAACCAAGGCAGTGCGATGACCAACGCGAACGATATGGCGACCAAGATGGCGCAAATCTCGCCGGAATCCATCAAGATGGCAATCACCATCGTCGTAACGGTTCCGATCCTGGTTGTGTATCCGTTCCTGCAAAAATACTTCGTTGGCGGCATGACGCTGGGCGCGGTTAAAGCCTAAGCTTGATAAATCGAATGATCGACGGGAACGCAGGGCGGGCCAGCAAGAGCTGGACCTAACCGCGTTCCCAGATTATTCCTCGTATTTCGATGTTGTTAGTTTTATATTTATAGCGTTTATGCAAGCGCTAACAACAGAATTGGAAGCGGTATATCCAGGGCAACCTGATATGCATAGATGAATCATAAATTTCTCAAGGGGGAGAAAAAATGAAACGCAAAAGTGTTAAAACGGTTTTCACGCTTATGCTGCTGAGCAGTATGCTCATCGCCGGCTGCGGAGGCAACAATAACAACAATGCGGCCAACAACGCCGCAAACACCGGCAACACCAACGCTGCTGGAACCAACGCGGAGGCTACTGCAGCTCCGGAAGATACCAGCCCAATCACCTTTACATTCTTTGGCGGTGACTCCAGCCCGAACTGGAACAACATGCAGGACGCTACCGGTAAAGTTATTACCGAAAAAACCGGCGTTTCCATTAATGCAGAATTCGACGTAGGCGCCGGCGGCGGCCAAAGCAAAATCGCTCTGATGGCAGCAAGCGGCGACGTGCCGGATATGATCTTCGCGAAAGGCGAGCTGTCCAAACTGGTGGATGCCGGCTTGGTGCTTGACCTGACCGACCTGATCGACAAATATGCTCCTAACATCAAAAAGGTTATGAGCGAAAACATGAACCGCCTGAAATACAGCAACGACGACCAAAGCATCTATTCCATCCCAACCAACGTCGGCGTAGACCAAAAATCGTTTGACGCTGGCGGCGGCTTTGAGATTCAAATGAAGGTCCTGAAAGAACTCGGATATCCGAAAGTCCGCACACTTGCCGACTACGAAAAAGTGCTGAAAGACTATGTGGCTCTGCATCCGACAACCGACGGTCAACCAACCATTCCGCTGACGCTGAATGCGGATGACTGGAAAATCATGATCACGGTAACGAACCCTGCGTTCCTTACAACTGGCGCACCGGATGACGGTGAATATTATGTAAATCCGGAAACGTATGCTGCACAACTGCACTACAAACGTCCGGAAGAAAAAGAATATTTCCGTTGGTTGAACAAAATGTACAACGAAGGCTTGCTCGATAAGGACACATTCGTTCAAAAAGACGACCAATATAAAGCTAAAATCGCCAGCGGACGCGTCCTTGGCCTGATCTCCCAAGAATGGGAATACGGCGAAGCTGAAAACGCTCTGAAGGCTGCCGGTAAAAACGAAGACACTTACGCTCACTTCCCAGTGACGCTGTCCGAAGATTACCAAGACCACTCGTTCCAAACCACCGGTGTTGACGGCTACGGTATTGCCATCACTACCGCTTGTAAAGATCCGGTTCGCGCCATCAAGTTCCTTGATTGGATGTCTTCCGAAGAAGGCCAAGTGCTGAGAAACTGGGGCGTTGAAGGCACGCACTACACTGTAGACGCTAACGGCACACGTATTGTTGATCCTACCGTTCAAGACCGTAAAGTAAACGACAACGCTACATTCACTAAAGAATCCGGTATCGGCTTGTACGGCATCTTCGGCGCTAAATACGGCGACGGCGTGAAGGATTCCACTGGCAACTACTACACTACGAACTTCCCTGAACAAATCGTTGCTTCTTACTCCGATGCTGAAAAAGAAACTTTGAAAGCATACGGCGCAACGACTTGGAAAGATCTGTTCCCGCAAGAGTCCGACTTCCCTACCAAGGAATGGGGCGCGCTGTACAACATGCCGGTTCCTACGGACGGCGACTATCAAGTCATCTTCAGCAAAACGCAAGACATCGTCCGCAAACGGATTCCAGAAGCCGTCTTGTCGAAACCAGCTGATTTTGATAAGATCTATGATAGCTTTATCGCTGAGCTGAACAAAGCCGGCGCTGAGAAGATGGAAGGTATCTACACCGACCTCGTGAAACAAAGAGTCTCGCTGTGGACCGGAAAACAACTGTAATCTTTAAACACATTCGTTTTGAAGCAAAGGCCCGACTTAGGTCAGGGTCTTTGCTGTATTTTTATGCTGTGCTGGAGGGTGAGACGGTGACAGAGGAGAAGAAGTGGAGTCTGCGGTACAACAAACCGGCGGAAGTATGGGAAGAGGCGCTGCCGATCGGGAACGGGCATATGGGCGCCATGATATTCGGCGGAGCCGACAATGAGCTGATTCAGCTAAACGAAGATACGCTCTGGTCGGGATTCCCGCGCGATACGAACAATTATGAAGCCCTGCGTTATTTGAAAAAAGCGCGCGAGTTGATTACCGAAGGCAGCTATGCGGAAGCAGAAAACCTGATCAACACACGGATGCTTGGCGTCAACTGCCAGGCGTACATGCCGCTTGGCGATTTGCACCTGGTGCATCCGGATGCCGCGGAGGTTCGCGGGTACCTTAGGGAGCTGGATCTGGACAGCGGTATCGCCTCGGTTACGTATGAGGCAGGCGAAGTGACGTACACCCGCGAAATGTGGATCAGCGCCGCCGATGGCGTGATGGGGGTGCGTCTCGGTGCCTCGGAGCCGGGAGCTTTGAATCTGGATCTTTGGCTGGACAGTCCTTTGAAAGCGGTATCTTCGGCCAGAGGTACCCACGGGCTTGTGCTGCGCGGAGAAGCTCCGACGCATATCGCCGACAACTATCACCGTGATCATCCGCTGTCCGTGCTGTACGAGGAAGGTCTGGGAATGACCTTCGAGCTGCAGCTGGAGACGATGGTTACCGGAGGCCGCACGGAGACGGCGGACGGGAAGCTGTCGATCCGCGGCGCGGACCAGGCGGTGCTGCTGCTCGCCTCGGCCACGAACTACGCGGAGCTGAAGAGCAGAGCTGCCCATCTGAAAGGGGCGGCCTGGGATGGCACGGCGCCGGCCGATGAGAATGGGCGGCGCATCGCGGCTGCAGGTGCAGCCGGTTACGAGACGCTGCGCGGGCGGCATGTGGAAGACCACCGGCGGTTCTTCCGCCGCGTGGAACTGGATTTGGGCGGCGCGGAACGCAGCGGCCTTCCAACGGATCAGCGGCTGGCAGACTACAAGGCGGGTCATGAAGACCCGGCGCTGGAAGCGCTGCTGTTCCAATACGGACGCTATTTGTTGATCGCCAGCTCCCGCCAGGGCACGCAGGCCGCCAACCTGCAGGGCATCTGGAATCCGCATGTGCAGCCGCCGTGGAACAGCAATTATACGACCAACATTAATACGCAAATGAACTACTGGCTGGCGGAGACCTGCAACTTGGGCGAGCTCCATGAGCCGCTGATCGATATGATCACCGAGCTGAGCGAGACGGGCGGCCGGACGGCGGCTGTCCACTACAACGCGCGCGGCTGGGTGGCCCATCATAACGTCGACCTGTGGCGCAGCTCGGTGCCTTCCGGCGGCGACGCCAGCTGGGCGTTCTGGCCGATGGGCGGCGTCTGGCTGAGCAGCCATCTGTGGGAGCATTATCTGTTCCTGCCGGATGAAGTTTACTTGCGGGAAAAAGCTTATCCGCTGCTGAAGGGCGCAACGCTCTTCTGCCTTGATTGGCTGGTCGAAGGACCGGACGGCAAGCTGGTGACCAGCCCGTCGACTTCGCCGGAGAACCGCTTCGTTACCGCAGACGGAACGCCTTGCAGCGTGTCCATGGGGTCCGCGATGGATATGACCCTGATCCGCGAGCTATTCGGCAACTGCATCCAGGCCGCGCGGATTCTCGGCGAAGACGCCGAATTCGCAGATGAGCTGGAGCAGAAGCTTGCCCGTCTTGCGCCCCTAAAGATCGGCGAGGACGGCCGACTGCTGGAATGGATCGAAGCATTCGCCGAATCGGAGCCGGGACATCGCCATGTCTCCCATCTGTACGGCTTGTTCCCGGGTCATGAGATCAACGAACGGGAAACGCCGGCGCTGCTGGAAGCGGCGCGCGAATCGCTGCGCAAGCGGATCGCTTCGGGCGGCGGCCATACCGGGTGGAGCTGCGCCTGGCTGATCAACCTGTACGCCCGGCTCAAAGAAGGCGAGACCGCGCATAGCTTCGTGCGCACGCTGCTGACCCGTTCCGTGTACCCGAACCTGTTCGACGCGCATCCGCCGTTCCAAATCGACGGTAACTTCGGCGCGGCGGCGGGGATCGCCGAAATGCTGGTACAAAGCCATCTCGGCGAAATCGCCTTGCTGCCGGCACTGCCGGCTGCCTGGAGTCAAGGAAGCGTCAAGGGCCTGCGGGCCCGCGGCGGCTTCGAGCTCGACCTCGAATGGTCTGAGGGAACGCTGGTATCTGCCCGGATTACCGCGCTGCAGGACGGCGAATGCCGGCTTAGCTATGCGAAACCGCTGTCCTTTGCGGCTGCGGGCGGTTCTGCCGCACGTACTGCCAGCGGCTTTGCCGTTAAAGCGGGAGAGAGCTACCTGGTCACGCTGCAATAAAGGTTTTACCGCTCTGCCGATGCCGGACTTGTCCGGTATCGGCTTTTTTCATGGAACGGAGCCGTTTTTCGGTCCTTATGGATGGAGGCGGTGCACAGCTTTCGAATGGCGATAAAGGTATGTTTAATAGGCGCGAATGAGATTGAGGGGGAGCTAACGGACACCAGAGGCGCTATTTTGAGAAAAACAGGCAGTTTTGGAGTGTAACGGACATGAGCGCCGTTATTGGGCCGTTTTTATAAGAATTTCGGGGCATTCTGGAAGAATAACGGCGACTGTGTCCGTTATCTTGGGAAATGACATCATTTCCCTAAAATAAAGGCGCTCATGTCCGTAACGTAAAGCAAGCGGGGGAGAAGATTAAAAAACTTGATGTGGCAAGCAAAATCGAAGCGGGTTATTATGGAATCAGCAGCAATGGATGCCAGTTGAGCGCTTATAACACCGCCTTACAGTGCCGATAATAGTTATAGATATAACGGCGGGTTAAGCCGCATTTACTATATAAAGAACGGGATGTTTCCGCCGCGCATTCGGGCGTGCAGAAATACTGGGGGAGCAGGAGTAATGGGAAAAAGACAATGGCCGCTGGCTAAAGCGATAATCGGGGGAATGCTGCTGTTCGGAGCTCTGCCGCCGGCGCTTTATTTCGGGTGGGGGCAGGTGCATGCGGCGGCTTCAGGAAGCACGGCGCTTCGCTCCGTCGATGAAATGACAACGAAGCTCACCAGTGCAATGGCTAACCGGAGAGAAACGATTACCTTCAGCTATCAAGGAAAAACAAGCAAGCTAAAGCCGCTTGTGCAAAAAGCGATCGACCAGGCGATGGGCAGCGATCCTTACCTGTATTATATTGTCGACAGTTATGCTTTCAGTTATCGGGGGAGCAGCGGTTATGCCAACGTAACGGTATCGGTCGTTTACCGTGAAAGCTTGGAGCAGACCGCATACGTCAACGCCCAGGTAAAGGCCGCGCTGGCCAAAATCGTTACGCCGCAAATGACCAGCCACCAAAAGGTCAAGGTCATCCACGATTGGGTCGTTCAGCGTCTGCGTTACGACAACTCCTACACCCGATATACGGCCTACGCTGCACTCAAAGGCGGCAGTGCCGTGTGCCAGGGCTATTCGCTTTTGACCTATAAGCTGCTGCAGGGGTCCGGTATTCCGGTGCGTATTGTGGAAGGTACGGCGAAGCAGGAAGGCGGCGTGCGCCAATCCCATGCTTGGAATCTGGTCCAGCTGGACGGCAAATGGTATCATCTCGATACGACCTGGGATGATCCGGTCGGCGGCGGGGCGCAGATCAGCACGGCGTATTACCTGCGCACCGACGCCCAGATGCGCAAGGATCACAGCTGGACGAAGAGTTATCCAAGCGCAGCGACCCCATATGCGGATACCCTTGCGGCCCTGGTCGCCAAAGGCGGACCAAATACCGCCATATACAAGACGCTGCAGCAGGAACTTGATTACGATTTATATGAAGAAGCTCAAGTGATCACGAACAGCGATGCTTTGAAAACGCTGGCGAAACAGGCGCTCGCTTCCGGCGAGGACTCCTTGTTGTTCCGGTACCGCGGCACGGCAGCAGAGCTGAAGCAGGATTTGCTAAAGCTGTATGACCTGGGGCTGGAGGACTTGTCTTACAGCAGCAGCGCTTTTGAGAACACCGGCGATCTGCGGGTGTACGTGGAGTGGGAGCTATAGAACTACTATATACATGGCGAGGCCCGAAGTCATCCGACGATTGGGCCTGTTTTTGTTTGGGACAACGACTGGCGGGAAACAGGCGGATAAGGAATAAATATAGTCCTTCCGAATGAAGGGCCTGCCAGGTAAGCTTCCGCAGAATAGTTCTCCGGAAAGTTGCTAATTTTGGACGCAAGCTATTTTAACCAAATCACGCATCCGCTCTAACAAAACCGGGGGATAACGCCGAAAAAATCTAAGATAACGATTTCATTACGGCTGAGGAGGTATTTGTACAGATGAAGAAAGGCTTAATGATCCTCGCAAGCGGTTTGCTGGCACTTAGTCTGATGTCGGGAGCGGCATTGGCGAAATCCCCAAACGGAAACGGAAACGGAAACGGAAACGGGAATGGAAACGGTAACGGCGCCGACAAGAAACAGGAAGCTCCTGCCGTGCAAAAGCCGGCCACTCCGGCCGCAAACAGCAAGGCCGCGGAGAAGCAAGAGCCGAAAGGAAAGGCAACGGTGACCACGGTTACATACGCTACTTACGGCAACGGGCACAACGGGTATAAGGGGCTTTTGAACGCGATTCAAAACGTAAAAGATAAGCCGGCAGGCGCGGTTCTTGCCGAAATCCTGCTGACGAAATACGATACGCAGCTGACGCCCGAAATGAAGGCGGAGCTGGAAGCAATCCAGGGACAGGAAGCGGCCCTTTCGAAGCTGGCTGACCTGCTGGAGCAAAGAGGAAGCGTGACCGATGCGGTATACGCGCAGAAGGAAGCCATTCAAGCCAATATGAAGGATCTTGTCGCATACAAAAAGCTTGGCAAGTTGTATGACAAGCTCGGCGTAGACGGAGTGAAGCTGTTCGTCAACGGCGAAGAAACGGTCTCCGGGACCGCACCCGTGCTGAAGGATGGCAATACCCTGGTACCGTTCCGGTCAATCTCCGAAGCGCTGCAGGCAGAGGTCGTCTGGAATCCGGCGGAGCAGTCTGTTACGGTAACACGTGACGGAACATCGGTCAAATTAATCATCGGCAAAACGACGGCCTATGTTAACGGAAAACCGGTTGTACTGAAGGCCGCACCGGCTATCGTGGATGGCAGTACGCTCGTGCCGATCCGTTTCGTGAGCGAGGCCCTGAAAGCAACCGTGAAATGGGAGCCGGAATCGCAAACCGTAGTCGTTTACGAAGAATAGGCCACCCCGGACGGGTGTGAAAGCGAGAGTGTCAAGATGGCGGCAAGACCTTGGGATGCAAGGTCTTGCCGCTTTTTTTGTTGTTTTTGCACTGTTATCACAGGAGGGGAGGGTTGATACGGACAAAGGGCCTGATGCTCTCAAGCAGCGTTTCCGGTGGCCGGCTTAGGAGGCGCTCCAGGTCGTCCGATGTCGAAGCGGTATCAATGAGCTGCAGAAATCCGAATACCCAATTGTTGACAGCGGCGTCGGTAACAACGGTAATGGGATTCCCGGAAAGTCCGGTGAGTGCAGCGGCCAGATCAGCCATTCTCCAGGTCTGAGGTGCAGTCAGCTCCAGGCGCTGATTGCGATAACGATCCGCATCGGCTAATACGGCAGCGATTGCTGCGGCAAGGTCACGACGGGAGACCGAGTTGAAGCGCCAATCACCGGGAGGCACCCGCAGTTCGCCTGATGCCAGCGCGGCGCTCAGATCAAAGGCGCCGGCGATGTCCGTGTAAAGGCCGCTGCGCAGCATCGTATACGGCAGTCCGGCTGCCATGATGGCATGTTCGGTCGCCAGATGCAAGTGGACGAGCGGGCAGGCACCGTTCTCTGCAAAGGCAAAGCTTGTATATAACAGGTGACCGACACTTGCCTGTTTGGCGGCCTCAATGACATGAGCGTGCTGGCGCAGCCGGATGCTGTCGTCGGGATGCGGACTGGAGATAAGCAGCAAGCGGGAGATGCCGGAAAAAGCAGCCTGTAGCGTATCCGAACGGTCGTAGTCGCATAAACGGACAGCAATGCCTTGATCCGCCAGATCCTGAGCCGCTTCAGGGTGGCGGACGCAGGCGATGATTTCATGCGGCGGGAGGGCTTTGAGCAGCTGCTTGATGATCAGGCGGCCAAGATTGCCGCCAGCCCCGGTGATGGCGATGGACATCATAATCGCTCCTTCGTTTACTTTTGGGGATTTTAGTTAAGCGCTTAACTATATGGACGGCATAGACCTAAAGACGCTCAGCTTAGTTGAGAGAGGTTCAGCATGCATAGACTAAAGGGCTAGGCATAGTCGAGAGCGGCTGAACATCGCTGAAGAAGGGCTAAGCATAGTCCAGCGGCTGATCATCATTTAAGAAAGAGTAGTCATGTGGGAAAGGGGCTTAGCCATTCTTAAGTTTTGCCAGCAATGCGAGCAGCTGGTGCAGCTCCTGCGTGTTCAGCGCGTTCATGGCATCTGCAACCCGCTGACGGTTTTCGGGCAAATGCCGGAGCAGGAAAGTTTGCCCCGTTGCGGTGATGGAGACGACCCATTTCCGTCCGTCGCTGGGATGAGGCTCCCGGAGGATCAGACCATCCTGCTCGAGTGGAGTGAGCAGCAGGCTGACATTCGCTTTGGTGACCCCGATTTTGTTCGCCAGGAGAGAGGGGAGCAGCGTGCCGCCTTCTTTCATGAGCTCCACGAGGATGCGGACCCGTGCGCCGTGAAGCCCTTGGGACTGCCAATATCTATCCGAGAGGTCAACCAGCTTGGCCGTTGCCTCGACGAGCGCGAAGAAAACTGTGTTTGGCAGCGGTAAATTCAGCACGTACTGCTGTAAGTCCATTTGATCCATCTTATCCGTCATCATGTCGCTCCGTCATCTGTATGGTTAAGTGCTTAACTATAATTAGATTAACAGAGTGACTGCGCGTTGTCAAAACCAATTGGTTGAATGGCCGGCAGAGCGGTGTAGTTGAAGGGGGCATTGCGCGGAGAAAAATAGCGGGGAAGAATCATGCCCGGAAACATGAAAAAGGGACTGGGTACGACCCAAGTCCCTTTTTGCGCCGATCCGCCAAAACGCCCGGTAACGGCTATTTGTCCCGCCGTCTCTCCGACATTTGCTGCCAGACGGTTCCGGCCGCTTCTTCGCCGGAAGCGATGCGCTCCAGCGCCATCCGCGCCTGGAGGCCGACTTCGAACTCCGGGTCGTCCGCCGCTTCCTTCAGGGCACTCTCGGCATCGGCCGTGCCGACTTCGTAGAGGAAGCGCGCCGCCCGCCAGCGGACCAGCTTGCTGGCATCCTTCAGCGCCCGGGTCATGACGGGCGTGGCTGCGGGGTCGCCGATGTCGGAGAGCGTGTCCCCGGCCGTGCGCCGCACCGCCGGTGCGCTGTCAGCCATCGCTTCGTAGAGCAGCTCCATCGCCTCCGGCGTGCGAAGGTCGCCGAGGTAAACCACCGCCAGGCGGCGGATCTGCAGCTTCGGATCGCAGAGCGCGTTCTGCAGCTCCGGCAGCAGCTCCGGCTCCGGCGTCAGGTCCTCCAGCGCGGCGTAGCGCACGCGCCAGTCCTCGTCCCGCAGGTCTCGCAGCAGCTCGGCCTGGGGCCGCTTGCGCCGCTGCTCGACGAACTCGCCGGCGTTGCCGTGCGCGATGGCCTGCTGCACGAGGGAGTTGAGGCGTTCCTGCGGATACGCCGCCTCCAGCTCCTGCTCGACCTCGCGGGCAATCTCCGCCGGCTCGCCGTAACGCACGCCGAAATCGGTGAGCTTGCGCTCCTTGATCAGCACGGCGCTGGCGACATCCGTCACCGCCTGCGCGAAGCGGGCGGCAAGCGCAATGCGCTCTTCGTGTGCGCCGGTTTTGACGCGGATCTGCATCGGGATGCCGCGGAACATCTGGACGAAGACCTGCGACTCCCCAAAGTGGGCGCCCGCATCTTCGTCCGCGAGATGGACCTCGGCGCTCAGGCCGTCCGCGCCGAACCGGCGCTGTACTTCGCGCAGGATGGCCGCCCAGTCGGCACTGCCCTTGCGGTCCAGCGCAGCAAAATCCGCGGCGTGGTAAATGCCGGTAACGCCCGGAATATCAAGCATTTCCTGGGCCCAGGCGGGTGCGCTTCGCCGGCTCTCCGGCGTATAAGTACGGCGGATGCCGGGCTCCAGACTTTCGTCGAGGTGAAGCTTCATTGTATTCGGACTTGGTGTAGGTTCGATAAAAGTAATTTTCATATGCGTGGCACTCCCCTTTTTTACAACTATAAATGTATTGGTTTTCCGGATGTATTTCAAATTAAAAATATTTAGTGCCGCTGTCTTTACCAAAATTGTACCGCAACTCGTGTGTAAATCCAAAGGCGCTTCCGCGCGTAGCTTGAGTCAAGTTTCGGAATCCAACTCTGAAACCGGGGGATTTTCCCGGGCAAATGCCCCCGGTTTTATGCTATAATATGCCGGAAGCCTATGTGAAAAGGATGGTATGCATAATGATCAGTACAAGCGGCGTAACACTCCGCTACGGAAAACGCGCATTATTCGAAGATGTCAACATAAAATTCACCCCCGGCAACTGCTATGGCCTCATCGGGGCGAACGGAGCGGGCAAATCGACATTCCTGAAGATTTTGTCCGGCGAAATTGAAGCCAACACCGGTGAAGTGCATATTACGCCGGGCGAGCGTATGGCTGTGCTCAAGCAGAACCATTTTGAATACGATGAATATCCGGTGCTCGAGACGGTGATCATGGGCCACACGCGTCTGTATTCCATCATGAAGGAGAAGGACGCGCTGTACGCCAAAGCCGATTTCTCCGAGGAAGACGGCCTGCGCGCCGGCGAGCTGGAAGGCGAATTCGCCGAACTGAACGGCTGGGACGCCGAACCGGATGCGGCAGCGATGCTGATCGGCCTCGGCATTACCCGCGAGATGCATGATAAGAAGATGGCGGAGCTGAGCGGTAACGAAAAGGTTCGCGTCCTCTTGGCGCAAGCGTTGTTCGGGCATCCGAACAATCTGCTGCTTGACGAACCTACCAACCACTTGGATCTTGAATCGATCGGCTGGCTGGAGAACTTCCTGATGGATTACGAAGGCACCGTTATCGTGGTATCCCATGACCGCCACTTCCTGAACAAAGTGTGCACGCATATTGCGGATATCGATTTCGGTAAAATCCAGATGTATGTCGGCAACTACGACTTCTGGTACGAGTCCAGCCAGCTGGCACTGACATTGCAGCGGGACGCGAACAAGAAGAAGGAAGAGAAGATCAAGGAACTCCAGGCGTTTATCCAGCGCTTCTCCGCCAATGCTTCTAAATCCAAGCAGGCAACTTCGCGGAAGAAGCAGCTCGACAAAATTACGCTGGACGACATCCGGCCATCCAACCGGAAGTATCCGTTCCTCAACTTCAAACCGGAGCGTGAAGCCGGCAAGCAGCTGCTGACCATCAGCGGGCTGACCAAGACGGTAGAAGGCGAAAAGCTGCTGGATGAATTCAGCCTTGTCGTCAACAAAGGCGACAAAATCGCTTTCGTAGGTCCAAACTCCCAGCCGAAATCGCTGCTGTTCGATATTATCATGGGCGAAAAGGAAGCGGATGCCGGCGAATATACATGGGGCGTTACGACAACCCAGGCATATTTCCCGAAAGACAACTCTGCCTATTTTGACGACGTGGACATGAACCTGGTGGAATGGCTGCGCCAATACTCCAAGGATCAGGATGAAACCTTCCTGCGTGGTTTCCTAGGCCGCATGCTGTTCTCCGGCGAAGAAGCGCTGAAGAAGGCGAAAGTGCTGTCCGGGGGCGAGAAGGTGCGCTGCATGCTGGCTAAGATGATGCTGAATGGGGCCAACGTCCTGGTATTCGATGAGCCGACCAACCACTTGGATCTGGAATCCATTACGGCGCTGAACAACGGGCTGATCGACTTCGACGGCACGATCCTGTTCACTTCCCATGACCATCAGTTCATCCAGACGATTGCGAACCGCATCATCGAAATTACGCCTACCGGCGTAATCGACCGGACGATGTCGTACGACGAATATCTCGAAAATCCGGAAATCAAGGAACTGCGTCAACGCATGTACCCAATAAGTTAAGCCCCACAAAGTGGAGCTTTGCATTGAAGTCTAGTCAGGTACTTTGCGGGGACCCCGGAACCATAGCCCCACAAAGTGGAGTCCTGCATTGAAGCGGTTTACAACAAGAAGCGGCTGCGCTTCCCTAGGAGGGAGGACGCAGCCGCTTCTTCATAACGCAGGATTTACGAACCGCCGGTACGCCGGCGTTGATTGTTTGGTTTTTTCGTATTTTGGCTTTTCAGCGTTTTTGCGGAACCGCCTTGGAAGCCGGCACCCGGCTTGGCGGAAGATTGCTGTTTCTTTTGCTCCAGCTTTTGCCGGATGGCGTCGGCCAGATTAATTTTCTTTGAGTTGTTATCGTCCATTATGTTACCCCCTTCGAGCAAGTCCAATATGCCTATATTCTAAATGTTTTTAAATGCTGCTACAAGGGCAAGAATAACTTAGATCATGGTTGACGATTCCCGCAGTCCCGGACGACAGGGCGGGTGCGGAAGGACGGGAGGGCGGTCCATTGGCCGATATTTACGAGGACATCCGCAAGGGTGAACGAGGGGCGATGGTAAGCATCGCCGCATATCTGGTATTGTCCGGCTTCAAGCTGGTCAGCGGCTATCTGTTTCATTCAAGCGCACTGCTTGCGGACGGGTTTAATAATCTGACAGACATTGTTGCTTCGCTGGCCGTGCTGATCGGTCTGCGCATTTCCCGCAAGCCGCCCGATGCGGCCCATAAATACGGGCATTTCCGCGCCGAGACGGTAGCCGCATTGCTAGCTTCGTTTATAATGGCAATGGTCGGCATCGAAGTGGTAGTGGAAGCGGTCCGCTCCTGGATCGCCGGGGGCAAAAAAGTACCGGACCTGAGGTCCGCGGCCGTCGCCGTCATCTGCGCCGCGGCAATGTTCGGCGTATATGTGTACAACAGACGCCTTGCCAAGGCGATTAACAGCGGTGCGCTGATGGCGGCCGCCAAGGATAATTTCTCGGATGCCATGGTCAGCATAGGCGCGGCGGTCGGAATTGTTGGCGCGCAGTTCGGCCTGCCCTGGGTCGATTCCGCCGCAGCCGTACTGGTCGGCTTTCTGATTCTCAAGACGGCCTGGGACATCTTCCGGGATTCGACGTACCGGCTCACCGACGGATTTGACGAGGATAAGCTGATGGATCTGCGCAGCACGATCGCCCGTACGCCCGGCGTGCTCGGCATCAAGGATTTGAAAGCCCGCGTACACGGCAATCATGTGCTGGTCGATGTCGTTGTGGAGGTGGAGGCTTCGATCTCCGTTGCGGAAGGCCATGACATCAGCGATTCGATTGAAGATCGGATGACGCGCCTGCACAATATCATGAATGTGCAAGTTCATGTTGAACCCAAGGGGTGAAATCGCCTTGGGTTCTCCTATTTCTCTGTTAAATTATACATTTCCAAGGAGAATTCAAGACTAAAGACCTGTATTGTTCCATAAAGTGGAAAGTTTTTTTGTGATATTTGGAGCATGTTCCATTTCCCGCCTCATCCTATAATGAGTGCAGAAAGCAACAAACGAGACCGCGCGCGCCGTTGTTGAATTTCTCATCATATTAGGCGGGGGAACGCTTATGATCCAATCTCAGAAGCAACTGGCAGCGTCGATTCTGGTCGCGGCATCACTTGTCGTATCTTGGGGAGTTTTTCATCCGGTAGAAGCTTCGGCCGCCTCGGCCCCGAGCGTCGTCAGCATTACTGCGGCGAAACAGACAGGGGTTATCCAGGCGTCCGTCCGGCTGCGCACCGGGGCAGCAACCAGCGCCACTGTCATCCGCTATTTGAATAAAGGCGAGCAAGTCGTGATCTTGGAACAAACCAACAGCTATTGGTATAAGGTACAAACGTCCGAAGGGACGATAGGCTATACCAGTGCCGATTCCCAGTATATCAGCGTCACCGCGGCTCCGGCAGCGCTATCCGCCGAAATCGTAGCAACCGTGAGGCTTCGGGAAACGCCGGCAACAAGTGGCAAAGTGCTTGGATATCTGTACAAGGGCGACAAAGTAGTTATCTTGGAAGAAACGAATGATTACTGGTATAAGGTGCAGACAGCAGACGGACAAGTCGGTTACACCAGTTCTTCGGAACAGTATATTGATGCAGACAATGCAGTCCCGACGCCAACACCGACGCCGACGCCAAAACCTACGCCAACACCGACACCAACGCCAACACCAACGCCAACACCGACACCAACACCGACGCCAAAACCGACACCGACACCGACACCAACGCCGACTCCGGCATCTGTAACGCTTGAAAAGGTGATCGCGACAGGCATGGCTTACCTCGGTACGCCGTATGAATTCGGCTCCAGCCGAAGCGATACGAGCACGTTCGACTGCTCGGATTTTGTTCGTCAAATCTTTATTGAAGCGGCAGGCCTTAAGCTTCCAGCGGATTCCCGCCAGCAGGGAACGTGGGTTAGAGAGAACAGCACTGCTGTAACCAGCGTTTCTTCCTTGAAACGCGGGGATTTGATGTTCTTTATGGACTATAAGGGAAGTTCGGCATCGGCATATGCCGGCGTAGACCGGTTTGCGGAGAGAATATCGCATGTCGCCGTATATCTCGGCAATGGTCAAATTCTCCACACGTATTCCGTGGCTTCAGGCGGGGTAAGAGTGGATACATTAAGCGCTTCTTGGATGAACCGGTTCCTGTACGGAGGTTCCGTCATCCGCTAATTATATAGAAGAAACAGGAGCGACAGAAGTTTAGTTTGTGACGGGTGAACATAAACGGATGTTTTGCAGGGCTCTCCATTCAGTGGAATCATCGACTGAATGGAGAGCTTTTCCTGTTTATATCCGGAATTTCTAGCAAGCCAAGGCCCCACTTTGTGGGGTTACGTTAAGGGGTGATGACATAAGCGGATGCAGGAACCTTAATCCAGGCTTTTCCCAACCAGGTGTAGACTTCGCGCCACTCATTGCCGAACGCATCGGTCGTCACCACACCTGTGGTGTCTATGGTTTGCGCACCAAGCCAACCGACCGGTGTCAGGCTGTCGATGGAGAAGTGGAATGGCGTAGCTTTGGTCAGGATGATCATTGGCGTAGCCGGTTTAAGAACCGCAGGGGTGATTACGGTTTCAAACGCCTGGCTGTAGGTACTGGAAGTAACGGTTGAAGGTTCGGTGCTGGTGACGGTTCCGGTAACGTCCGCTGCGGAAGCCGTAGCCGCAATGGAAGCTGCAATTCCGAGAGCCGCTGTAAAACTGACCATTTTTTTCATACACTGATTCCTCCTAATGTGGGATTTGTTGTAGCTTATTTGGCAATTTTGTGCTGTGCTAATATGCATGTAAACAGAAAGAGGCAGAACTGAACCAACCCATTTCAGAAGGCTATAAAAATGTTTTGGCGAATAACATATTAACATATAGAATCGCGATATAGAATGGTATCGTAAAAGCCGGCAAAAAGCCCGGCCTCCAGGGTTGGAGCGCCGGGCTTGCTTTTTCAAGGATTAAGGTTATAGCGATCTTCCCCTGCGCCCCGTAAAGAGCGAAACGATAAAGAGTACGAGGAAGATGAAGAACAGCACTTTGGCGATGCCGACAGCCGCCCCTACGATATTGAAGAAGCCGAAGACGCCGGCGATCAGTGCGATGACCAGCAGCGCAACAGACCATCTTAACATGATGCATCATCCTTTCGGTTGGTTTCGGTGGCGATGTAGTGTTAGTTTAAACGGGGGGGGCCGCTTTGAAACAAAACGGAAGGCGCAGGGAGAAGGGCCCTTTGACTAATTGTTTCGGCCAATTTGCGTAAGGGTAACTAAGCAATATTAGGGCAAGTCAGCCGACATTTTGATGTATGTGGAAGGAGAAATGGACATGATTATTGATATTAGCGTAGCACTCGTAGCCGTCGCATTTGCCGTACTTGTATTTTTCCTAATCAGAACGCTCGGCTCCGCAAAAGAGTCCCTCGACAAGGTCAGCCAAACGCTGCAGGAGGTCCAAAAAACGATCGACGAGCTGACGTATGAAGTCAAAACGACCGTCCGTCACGCCAACGATATCACTGCGGACGTGCAGAGTAAAATCCAAAAAATCGATCCCATTGTTGATTCGGTAAAAAACCTCGGGGATGTCATGAATGAATTGACGCTGACCGTTAAACAGGTATCCGTTACCGTCATTGAGAAATTCCGCAAATCGCGCGAGCTGAAGGAGAAGGCTGAGGCTGTGTCGCTGGAGCAAAAGCCGCTGACGGCGGCGGAGGAACGCACGGTTCATTCCTATGAAGCTGCCCAAGGCAAAAAAACAGGTACCGGTAAAATCGCATTGGCGCTGAAAGGCGTGGATGCCGCAGCGGTACTGTGGCAAAGATTCCGTAAGTAACCGGCGGTATTGAATAATGGAGAGGCGGGGGAATCGATATGGATGTTGTGGTTTTATTGATGAAGCTGTTTACCTTTTATGTATCTCCGTCAACGGTTGATAGGGTGCCCGCTTCCATGTTCGATACGCCGCAGGTTGCGCTTGCGTTTGAGACCCATGCCGAAGAAAATGCCTACATCGGCCATTTCGAAGCATTGTCCGGCGTGACACTGTACATGCCGCTGGATACGCTGCTCGATATCAAGGGTGCGCCGCTCGACATTACTGCCGATCCTTGGCAGGACTCGCTCGAATATCATTATGCGGATCTGTCGGTTGGCGTGGCCGGGGGCTCGGTCATCTATATCCATGTAGAGCCGGAGCAGGCGCGGCAATATGGGCTGAGCATCAACGGCACGCGTCTTGATCCGGTCCATAACAATCTGCAGGAGCTGCTGGGCAAACCCGACTTTATCGCGGATGACGGGGATGTATATCTTAGAGGGAACGCTGCACTGAAGATCTACCGCAATATGCAGACCGGAATCTGGGAAGGCATTGATCTCTTCGACGGCAATCTTTCCTAAACTGTTTCAAGGGCATAGGTTTTTGGTTAATAGTAAAAAGCTGTCTTGCAGCAGTCCTATTACTATTAAATCAGGAGCGTGATCTCATGGATTTCATCGGTGCGAAGTCGTTTGCCAAAGTGCTCGATAACGGTGTACAGGCGATTGAAGAGGTGAACCGGCTGCGGAGCAGCGGGTACACGAAGGATGAAATTTACGTGATCAGTCATGATCAGGACCGGGAAGAGCGGATTACCGAGGCGGCAAATTCCAATGAAGTCGGACTGCACGAGGAAGGACTGTTTGGCGCCATCGCCAACTTGTTCCGGTCCCGGGGCGATGCACTCCGTTCCAAAATCACCTCACTTGGATTTAGCCAGGCCGAAGCGGGCTTTTACGAGAAAGAACTGGATAGGGGCAAAGTGCTGGTTATTGCCAAGAGAAGACCGGAATAATTCCGCTTCTGCACCGGCTGCTCATCTATATTCCAATAGCGTAACCTCCAGTCCTGCGATGAACCGCAGGGTTGGAGGTTACTTTGTTGTCCACTTGCCTCAGGCAGATGCTGGCCGGTCTGCTATTTTTTAAAAATGTAGAATTATGCCGAATATCGTATGATAGAAAGATAGACTTGGATATTTGCGGACTCCTAATACTTTTCGTGCGAGGTGAAGAATTTGAGAATATTAATCGTCGACGACAATCCGACAAACGTAATCATTATCCGTGAAATCCTGAAAAAAGAAAACTACCGGAATTTGACGACGGCCGCATCGGCCAAAGAAATGCTGAAACTGCTGGGCGCCTCGGTAGAGGCGCCGGGAAAAAGGCCGCGCCCGTCCGATATTGATCTGATTCTGCTGGATATGATGATGCCCGAAATGGACGGCATCGAGGCCTGCCGGGTGATCCAGCAGTATGAGCATCTGAAGGATATTCCCATAATTATGGTTACGGCGGTAGGCGACTCTAAAAAGCTGGCCGAAGCGCTGGATGCCGGCGCGGTCGACTATGTAACGAAACCGATCAACAAAGTGGAGCTGATGGCCCGCATCCGGTTGGCGCTGCGTCTCAAACGGGAAAAAGACTGGCATAAGGAGCGGGACCAGCGCATTCAGGATGAGCTGAAGCTGGCTGCGCTCGTGCAGAATGCGGTGCTCAGCCTGCCGATTACGGACGAGGCATTCGAGGTCCATGCCATATACCAGCCGTCGTTCGAGCTGGCCGGGGATTTGTATGCCTGGTATCCGCTCGGCGACGGAAGATATGCCGTCATTCTGCTCGACATGATGGGCCACGGCATCTCGTCCTCGCTGTTCTGCATGTTCCTGGCTTCGGTGCTGAAGGACACGGTAACGACCTATGTCGAGCCGGAAAAGGTGATCCAGGAGCTGAACCGCCGCTTTAATCAGCTCTATATTGAAAAGCAGCTGGTGCAGTATTATTTCACGGCGATTTACCTGGTCGTCGATACGCGCATGAAGCGCATTGATTTCGTAAACGCCGGACATCCGCCGGCGATGTTCTTCGAAGGCGATGCCAAAGTGCCCGTCCTTCTGGAGAGCAACTGCCACCCGGTCGGGCTGTTCGACAAAATCGACATCGTTCCGCAGCATATTACGTTCGAAGAGGAGGGCCATCTGGCGCTGTATACCGACGGTCTGCTGGAGCTGGTCGAAGGCGGTCAGGAGGCTCAGCTCGAATTCATGACCAAACGGCTCATCGGCGGGCATGAATGGCGCGAGGCGCAGATGCGTGAAGCCTTTTTCACGGAAAAAGCCAGCCCGGAGCGCGACGACGACAAATGTCTGGTATGGATAGCTTTGAAGAAAGGGACGGATAGGGAATGAAGATCAAGGGCAAGCTGCTCATCGGGTTTAGCGCGCTGCTGGCGATTATGCTGGCGCTCACGATAATCGGCCTAGACCGTCTGAATTATATGAGCGGTCAACTCGACAGCATCCAGCAAAAATACGTCAAAGGGCGATATGCTTCAGGGCTGCGGGGCGAAGTCAACGACATGGCCCGTATTTTGACGACGACGATGCTGAATGCCGACACGTTGACCGTCGAAGCGCAGGAGAAGGTGCTGGATACCAAAACAACCACTGCGAGGGCGTATCTGAAAAGTCTTGAGGATGCCTTGACGCTGGCGGACGAACGCGATTTTTTGTCCCGGATCGAAAAGGCTTACGCCGCCTACGAGGATTATCAGAACAAAGTCGTTGAATTAATGGGAGAAGGCTACTTCCAGAACGCCAACACCTACCGCAACACCTCGGGGCAAGCGATTCAAGATGAAGTGCTGGCCAGCATCAATGCGCTTACGGATCACAATGCCAATGTCATGAACGAGGAGTACGATGCAGCCAAAGCGGCGCATGAGCGTTCGATCCAGATCGTTACCCTGGTCATGGTCGTCGGCCTTCTGCTTGCCCTTGGCATCATTTTATGGGTTATTCCCAGCATTTCCCGCGGCCTCAATGTCGTGGCCATGATGATGAAGGGCTTCGGCGAAGGCAAAATGCGGGCGATCCGCCGGATCAAAGTAACCTCCAAAGACGAATTCGGCAGCATCGCCAAGGTCTTTCAGGATCTGGCAGAGGATCTGGAGCAGAAACAGCAACTGGAAAAAGCGTACACTCAAGCGCAGAGCGACCAGGCTTGGCTGAATGCGAGCGTTGCGCGCGTCACCGAGCTGCTGCGCGGCGTCAAATCGCTGGAGCAGGTGTCCCAGACCTTTATGAGCGAGTTTACGCCGCTGCTCGGCGCGCAGTACGGAGCGATTTATTTGACCGATGCCAAACACCCGAACCGTTTGAATGCCGCGGCCTTCTACGCCGGCGTGGAAGACGTCGCCCCGAAGGAAGGCTTCGACGTCGGCCAAGGCCTGATCGGCCAGGCGGCGCTGGACCGCAAGCCGATCAAGCTGGAAGAGGCGCCTGCCGGCTATCTCTCGGTCGCCTCCGGATTCGGTGAAGCCAAACCGGGCCATATTTCCATTTATCCGCTTCTGTTCGAGGACGACCTGCTGGGCGTGGTGGAATTTGCGTCCTTCACGCCGTTCTCGGCGCTGCAAAGCGAGCTGCTGCATCAATTGTCGGCTAACCTGGGCGTCGTGCTCAACAACATTAACCGCCGCCTGACGGTCGAGGAGTTGCTGCGCGAATCCCAGGCGTTGACCGAGGAGCTGCAATGCCAGTCCGAGGAATTGCAGACCCAGCAGGAAGAGCTGCGGCGCTCCAATGAGAACCTGGAGGAGCAGACCGATGCGCTGCGGCGCTCCGAAGAACTGCTGCAGCGGCAGCAGGAGGAACTGGAGCATTACAACACCGAACTGGTCGCCAAAACCCGGGAATTGGAAGTTCAGGTGCAGGAAGTCAAAGAGAAGAAGGACGAGATCGAAGCCGCCCGTTCCCAACTGGAGAAACAGGCGATGCAGCTGTCCGTCACCAGCAAATACAAGTCCGAATTCATGGCGAATATGTCCCATGAGCTGCGGACCCCGCTGAATAGCCTGCTGATTCTGTCGCAGCTTCTTACGGAGAACAAGGAAGGTAATTTGACGGAGAAGCAGATCGAGTTTGCCCAAACCATCTATATGTCGGGCGCCGATCTGCTGAAGATGATCGATGAGATTCTCGATTTGTCCAAGGTCGATGCCGGAAAAATGGAGCTGAACTACGAAGAAATCCCGATGACTGAGCTGAAGACCTTCGTGAAACAAAATTTCGCGCCGCAGGCCGCCAAAAAAGGGCTGCTGTTGCGCCTGACCTTCGACGAGCCGCTGCCGGACAACCTGTATACCGACAGCCACCGGCTGAAGCAGATTCTGCGGAATCTGCTGTCCAACGCTTTCAAATTTACCAGCCAGGGGCATATCGAATTCGAGGTTAGCCATGCCGATCCAAAGAAGCTGCCGGATTACCTGCCGGCCGATTTCAAATACGTGGCGATTTCTGTCCGCGACAGCGGCATTGGTATCCCTAAAGATAAGCTGGATATTATCTTTGAAGCGTTCCAGCAGGTCGACGGAACGACCAGCCGCAAGTACGGCGGCACCGGCCTGGGACTGTCGATCAGCCGCGAGCTTGCCCGCCTGATGGGCGGCGCCATCACAGTCGATTCGACGGAAGGCAAAGGCAGCGTCTTCACCCTCTATTTACCGGTGCAAGGCCATTACAGCCTACTGCCGGGCGCCATAGCGGCGGCGGCGACGCTGGAAGAATTACCTGCTCCGCCGGTGCCGGAAGCTCATTTTGCCGAAATGCCTGAGCAGGCAACGGATGTCGAAGATGACCGGAATACGCTGGGGCCGGACGACAAAGTTCTGCTCATTGTTGAAGATGACGTGAAATTCGCCAAAATTCTGCTGAGTATGGCACGCGCGCGCGGATTTAAAGGGCTGGTGGCGCTGCGCGGCGATATCGGTCTGCATATGGCGCAGACCTACCTGCCGGATGCGATTATTCTCGACATCCAGCTGCCGGTCATCGACGGCTGGGCGATTTTGCGCGAACTCAAGGGCGAATCGCATACCCGCCACATTCCGGTGCATGTCATCTCGGTCAGCGATGAAGTGAAGCAGGGGCTTATGATGGGCGCCATGGCCTATTTGCGCAAGCCTTCCTCCAAGGAAGCGCTGGAACACGCTTTTTCACAAATCGAAAGTTACACCTCCAGTTCGCTGAAACATCTGCTGATCGTGGAAGACGACGATATCCAGCGCCGTTCGATCATGGAGCTGATCGGTCACGACGATGTGGCGATCACGGCCGTTTCGACCGGGGAAGAAGCGATCCGGGAACTGCGGATGCAGCGGTACGACTGCATGGTGCTGGACCTGATTCTTGAGGACATGGACGGGTTTGAGCTGCTTGACCGGATCCGCGACGACGAGGATCTGAACGATCTGCCGATCATCGTTTATACCGGCAAAGACCTGGACAGCAAAGAAGAGACGCGGCTGCGCAAATACGCCGAATCGATCATTATCAAGGATGTGCGTTCGCCGGAACGGCTGTTGGACGAAACGACACTTTTCCTGCACCGGGTTGAAGCCAACCTTCCGGAAGACAAGCGTAAAATTCTGCAAAAACTGCACAATAAAGAAGAACTATTCGACGGCAAAAAAATCCTTCTTGTCGACGACGACATCCGCAATGTGTTTGCACTGTCGAGCGTGCTGGAGGGGTATCATATGGAAGTGAAATTTGCCGAGAATGGACGGGAAGCGCTGGAGATTCTTGCGCAGCAGAAGGATTTCGACCTGGTTCTGATGGATATGATGATGCCGGAGATGGACGGCTATGAGGCCACCCGGCAAATCCGGATGCTGCCGGAATATCATAAGCTGCCGATTATTGCGCTCACCGCCAAGGCGATGAAGGAGGACCGGGCCAAGTGTATCGAAGCCGGTGCCTCCGATTATATGAAGAAACCGATCAGTACGGATCAGCTTCTCTCCTTAATGCGGGTATGGCTGTATTCGTAAGCCGTTTTTTGGGGTAATAGCTATACAGTACAAATAAAACCGCCAGTCCGAATGCGGCAGGGATCAAGGAGTCGGAAGTGTATGGAAGCCATGGAAGGCAGAATGGACGGACAAGTGCATACAATGGAAAATAAGCAGGAACTGGAGCAAATCGAAATCGAGCTGCTGCTCAGCGGCGTGCATCGCCTGTACGGCTATGATTTTAGAAATTATGCGATGCCTTCGCTGAAGCGCCGCATTTGGCATCATGTCCACAGCGAGAACGTGCCGAACATTTCCGCGCTGCAGGAGAAGGTGCTGCATGACAGGGCTTGCTTCGAACGGTTTGTCTACAGCTTGTCCATCCCGGTTACGGAAATGTTCCGCGATCCGAGCCTGTTTTTGACCTTCCGGCAAAAGGTGGTGCCCCTGCTGCGGACCTACCCCTACATCCGCATCTGGCACGCCGGCTGCTCGACCGGGGAGGAAGTCTACTCCATGGCAATTCTGCTGCATGAGGAAGGGCTGTACGATAAAGCCCGCATTTATGCGACGGATATGAATGAGCGCTCGCTCCAGCAAGCCAAGGAAGGACTCTACGACATCGGCAAGATGAAGCAGTACACCAAAAATTATATGGCGGCCGGCGGGACGCGAGCGTTCTCCGAGTATTACACGGCCAAATATAATTCGGTGATGCTGCAGCCCTTTTTACGCAAAAACATCATTTTCGCCGAACATAACCTGGCCACGGACACCTCGTTCAACGAATTCAACGTGATTTTCTGCCGCAACGTGATGATTTATTTCAATGATGAACTGCGCGACCATGTTCACGGCCTGTTCCACGAAAGCCTGAGCCGGTTCGGCGTATTGGTGCTCGGAGCGAAGGAGTCCATTCATTTTACCAGGTACAGCGACAGCTACGAACCCCTGGACCGCATCGAAAAAATATACCGCAAGAACAAGTGACAAGACAGGAGGAGCCTATGGGGGTTCAAGAACCGATTCATATCCTGCTGGTTGACGACAGGCCTGAAAATTTGCTTGCGCTGGAAGCCGTATTGGAAAGCCAGAAGTACAAGCTGATTAAAGCGACATCCGGCGAAGAAGCGCTGCGGTGTCTGCTGAAATATGAATTTGCCGTAATCGTACTGGACGTGCAGATGCCGGGAATGGACGGGATCGAGACCGCCAAGCTGATCAAAGCGCGGGAGAAAACGAAGGATATTCCGATTATCTTCATTTCCGCCAACAGCAAAGAGGCTGAGCATTTGTTCGCGGGTTACTCTGCCGGGGCCATCGACTATATGGTAAAACCGTTTATCCCGCAAATCCTGAAGTCCAAGATTGAGGGCTTCGTGCATATGTATTTGACGAGCAAGATGCATCAGATGCAATCATCGCTGCTGCAGCAGAAGACGCAGGAGCTGGAGAAGATCAACGGCGAGCTCATCAAGGCGAAGGAAGAGGCCGAAATTGCCGCCAAGGCAAAAACGGAATTTCTGGCGATGATGAGCCATGAAATCCGGACGCCCATGAACGGCGTCGTCGGCATGATCGATTTACTGATGGAGACCGACCTTTCGCCCGAGCAGAAGGAATACACCGAAATTATCCGGAAAAGCGCAGATACGCTGATTACGGTTATAAATGATATTCTGGATTTCACGAAAATGGAATCTGGTAAAATGGAGATGGAGGAGCAGCTGTTCGAGCTTCAGGTGACGATCCAGGAGGTATTCAGCCTATTCTCGGCGGAAGCCGGGAAGAAGAACCTCGAATTGGCCTATTTCATCGACCAGAAGCTGCCGAAGCTGATCTACGGGGATATGGCGCGCCTGCGGCAGGTGCTTATCAATCTTGTCGCCAATGCGGTGAAGTTCACGAACCAGGGCGGCGTATACCTGGTGGCGACCCCCCTGCCGTCGGCGGAAGGGAAGCTGGTTGTCGAATTTACGGTCAAGGACACCGGTATCGGGATTTCTCCGGAAAAACGCGACCGGCTGTTCAAGCCGTTCTCGCAGCTGGATTCTTCGATGACCCGCAAATACGGCGGCACAGGTCTGGGCCTGGCGATCTGCAAGTCGCTTGTCGGAATGATGGGCGGGGAGATCCGTGTCGAATCCATGGAAGAAAAAGGTGCCACCTTCGTGTTCACCATCGAGACGGCGCTGCCCGAGACGGAGTTTGCCGGAGATACGCGCGAGGAAGAGCCGGCAGGAGTGGCGCTGGGCCGGAAATGGCGCAGCCGAATTCTGGTTGCCGACGACCACCCGATCAACCAGCGTCTGATGGTCAGCATGCTGGACAAGCTCGGTTATATCGCCGATGTTGCCGAAGACGGGGGCCAGGCGGTAGAGCTGGCGTCCGCGAACGCCTATGATTTTATCTTCATGGATCTACAGATGCCGGTGATGGACGGTTTAGCCGCGACCGCGAAGATTCGTACCGGAGGCGGCCGTTCGGCGAGCCGTGCCGTCATCATCGCCATGACTGCCAATGTTATGGAAGGCATCCAGAACCGCTGCCTCGCGGCTGGGATGGACGGGTATATCAGCAAACCGCTGAAGCTGAGCAGCATTAAGCAGATGATCTCCCGGTATTCTCGAGCCGAGCTGCCGCTTAAGGAGCGCAATACGTCCGTGTATAAGACGTAAGGCACATTTTACCAAGTGTGCAAACCTGCATTTTCTGTTTCAATCATGTGACTTTAGGGTTATTGGTAAAGAAAACATATATCAGGAGAGATTGTCTATGAATACTCATAAAAGCGAAAAGTTCCACGCAAAGACCGAAACGGAAGGCAATGTATGTACAGTTTATCTGATCGGTGAGCTGGATTTGTCGGTAGCTCCCGATTTTCGCCTGGTTATGGAACCGCTCGTGGGAGATACGGGGCTGGATCTCGTCATTAACCTGAAGGATTTGAAATATATAGACAGCACAGGTATCGGCATTCTGCTGTCCATTCTGAAAGCGCGGCATGGGATGGACGTCAAATTTACGGTCGAAGAGGTTCCGCCGCAAATCCAGAAGCTGTTTGACATGACCGGCATCTCCAAGTTTTTTGCCCCCCAAGAGAATTCCCACTAGGAAAGGATAGAAATTAGGATGAGTGATGACGTGCAAAAAGTAATTCTTCAGTTACCCGCCAGCGCAGAATATGTCGATATCGTCAGACTTAACTTATATGGCATAGCCTCCAAAATGGGGTTTACCTATGAAGACATCGAGGACATGAAGGTCGCTGTCTCCGAAGCCTGTAACAACTCCGTTCTGTATGCCTACGGGCAGGAGGACGGTCTGGTCGATGTCATTTTTGAAGTAGGGTCCAGCAGCTTGTCGATTACGGTCAAAGACGAAGGGGAGAGCTTTGACGAAGCGGACAAGTCCGGCGAACACATGACGCTGCATGACAAAGAGCTGAGTGATGTTCAGGTGGGCGGGCTCGGATTTTATTTAATGCAAGCGCTCATGGATGAAGTTAGCGTGGTGAGCGAAGCAGGAAAAGGGACGGTCGTGACCCTGACAAAACGACTTCATTTCAGTGAGGAGAAAGTATGAATGAGAAAGTGACTCCCCCTGAATCCATGAGCGAAGCGGTAAGCATGATTTGGGAGTATCAACAGACGAAGGATAACGATATCGCGACCGAGCTGATCCGTACTTATGAACCGATGGTCAAAATGGCGGCAGGCAAAATCGCCCGCAACCGTCCGGATTTGTATGAGGATTTGTATCAGGTCGGACAAATGGCATTGATCCGGCTGCTTCAGCAGTATGATATTAGCCTGGGGATTCCGTTTGAGCCTTATGCGATGAAGAGCATGATCGGCCACATGAAAAATTTCCTTCGCGACAAATCATGGTATATCCAGGTTCCCCGACGAATCAAGGAAAAAGGTGCGCTTGTCCAGCAAGCCATTGATGAGCTAACCATCAAGCTGGAGCGATCGCCGGCGGTTGACGAGATTGCAAGCTTCCTTGACCTGTCCGTGGAAGAAACGGTGGAAGTGCTGGCCGGCCGGGAGTGCTATCATTATGTATCGCTGGATTCGCCGCTCTCTCAGGAAGAGACGGGCGCAACGCTGGGCGAACTGATCAGCTCCGAGGCCAATGACTATGAAACGGTGGAAAAACGGATGGACCTGCAGCAGGCGCTCGGCCAGCTCAAGGAACAGGAACAGCAGGTGCTGCTGCTTGCCTTCCAAGACGGCCAATCGCAGCGGGCGATTGCCCAGAAGCTGGGGGTTTCGCAGATGAGCGTCTCCCGTATCCAGAAGCGGGCCACCGAAAAACTGAAACAGATTATGGCGAACTCCTCCTATTGATTTGTATCATCAGTGAAACAGGACAAGCCTCCTTGCTTAAAGGGGGCTTGTCCTGTTTGTATGTGTACCGGCGGTTTGACGTGACAGCTTATGCTCAGTTGTTGGCATCGATGTATTTTTTGATCTCGCCCAGATATTCCCCGATGACCGGGACGTCGATAAAGAGGCTGGCAATATACCCGAGTAGCCCCAGGATAATGAAGGTACCGAGCGACAGGCCAAGACCCCGGGAAATGCCCGCCATCAGGTTGGTCAGGATTCTTTTTTTCGGATTGGTGTAGTTCTCGAGAATATCCTTGAACTCCGACTTCTCCAGCGAATCGGCAATTTGATCAAGCCGCGCGTTGAGGCGCTTTACTTCATGTCTAAGTTCAAACGGATGCTCGTCGACCTCATACGCTTTCGGTCTGCTGCTTGCTGTCCCCATAATGATTCCTCGCTTTCTGCAGCCCCAAGGCTCTTTGGAATAAAAACAGCCAGCTGCGGTGAGCTGGCTGCCCTGGTTCGTTCTGCTTCGAGTGCCATGATTCACCCGGACGGTGGATCAATAAGACGATTTATAAGAGGATTGAACTTCCTCTTTCGTTTCCTTTGCCGTATCGGCGACGTCCTTGGAAGCTTCTTTGGCTTCGCCGGCTACATTCTTGGACGCATCCTTAACATCAGAGGCGATATCTTCGGAAGCCTCGGTGACGGTAGCGCCGATTTTTTGGCCGGTCTCCTGCAGCGTAGCCGCGATCTGCTGTTTGCCGTCGCTGACCGTGCTGAAGATATCGGAGGCTTTGGAGGATACAACGCCGGCCAGATCGGTAGCTTTTTCGCTGACAGTCGAAGCAAGGGATTTCGTCTTATCCGTCAAGGTGCCGGCTACTTCTTTCGTTTTATCGGTTGCAAGCGACAGCTTTTCGGACAAGTCGCTGCGCATCTCGCGGCCGGGCTTAGGCGCAAAGAGCAGCGCAGCTGCGGCTCCAAGAAGTCCGCCGATAAAGATACCCTTCAAAAAAGTGTGTCCGCTGTCCATTGGATATTCCGTTTCTGCCTTATTCATCATCAATCACTCCTTGTATGGATAATGTGTAACGCTAAGAAAAGGATATCGCCTGTCAGGATAATCCTGCAGCGATCTTACTTCGTATATAAACGTTGAGGTATGGGCTGAAACAGTCAAAAAGTGCCGTTAAGCACGGGGTTTCACCGTTGATTGAGGGAAGAAATAACCGGGTAAACAATACATAATTACAGTACCTGCCACAACTTGTTCAGATTGGCAGCGCACCCCGTGTGCTTATGGCAGGAGGACGCAAACCACCTGGAGGTGCAATCCATCATGTTTAAAATCGTTACATCGGCGCAGCGCCATACATCGAATCGGGAATGGATTCACAGTGAATTCAGCTTTTCGTTCGCCGATTACGATGATCCGAGCAATGCCCATTTCGGGGCGCTGCTGGCCCACAATGACAACGTGCTGAAGCCGGGGCAAGGCATGCATGAGCATCCGCATCATGATATGGAGATTATCACCTATGTCATCAGCGGCGTGCTGCGGCATCAGGACGATCTCGGCAACCACGCCGATCTTCAGGCAGGCAGCGTGCAGCTCATGTGCGCGGGAACGGGAATCAACCATTCGGAGACGAATCCTTCGGAGGAAGAAGACGTGCGGTTTCTGCAAATGTGGATTCTGCCGGATAAACCTGAAGCCGTGCCGCAATGGAACGCAAAGTTTTATCCGCCGGAATTCAGGCGCAACCGCCTGCTGACCGTAGTGTCGGGCGTCGGGACAGAGGGAGCTCTGGAGCTGGACAAGCAGGTGAACATCCATTTGTCTGCGCTGGAGACGGGGCAAAGCCTCGCCTATCCGCAAAATGGCGACCGCCGGCTTCATCTATATGTCGTCTCCGGAAATCTGGAGGTGACCGGGGCTGACGGCGTGTTTCAACTGGAGCCTGGCGATGCGGCACGCATCCGCAGCGGCGGCGATTTGACGTTGAAGGGGACGAGCAGCAAGGGCGACGCTGAGCTTGTGCTGATCGACTTGCCGTAAACCGTCCCGGGAAGTAAAACTTGAAATTAGGGGCAACAGCTTCGGGGTATACTCAAGCACTATGCGGAGGCCGCAAAGGAGTATACCGTTCCATTCGCTAAAAAAACGCCTTGCCTTAGCCGCTGCCCGGAGGGGCGACGGAAGGGCAAGGCGTTTTTGCTGATCCAGCGGTTTAATTGGATTTGTTGCGCAGGCGGCCAAGCTCGGATACCAAGGCCTCAACCTGGGCGATGCTGAGCCGTTCGCTGCTCATGGTCACCTCGTAAATATCCATAATATCTTCATAATGCTCCACGGAAAAAGCGGATGCCTGCATGGCGGCAGCGCTGGCCATCTTAAGCTTGCTCTTGATGGCTTCGATCATGTATTCCACGTTTTCCTGGCTGGGCTGCGATAAATCCATTGGAACCGTCCTCTCTTTTTCGTATCTCCGAGTTATTCTAACAGCTTTTGTTCATGAACACCATTTTTTTGTCCGCGGCAATGGAATTATGATAAATTAGAGAAAATCGTTTTTGGATGAGGAACTATTCAGTTAGGGAAGGAGTGAAGCGGGTGGCGATCAGGGAAGAGGAGAGCCGCAAACGGATGAAGGCGGATGCCGCCGGACTGGTCGAATTTTTCGCCGGTCTTGCCGCTTTGCACCCGGCCGAGAAGATTACCTTTTTATGTATCGGCACGGACCGCTCCACCGGAGACGCGCTCGGGCCGCTGACCGGCAGCAAGCTGACGGAATATGGCTTCCCGAACGTAGTCGGTACGCTGCCTGATCCTTGCGATGCGAACAATCTGGTGGATAGGCTTGCCGCCATCGGACCGGACCAGTATATCGTTGCGGTGGATGCTTGTCTCGGCCCTGCCGCGGCGCTGGGTTGTTACTTTGTCGCGCGGGAGCCGCTGCGGCCCGCGCAATCCGTCGGCATATCGCTGCCGGCGGTAGGCCATGCCAGCCTTGCGGCGATTGTTGATGTAAACGGTCCGTGGCCGTACCGCATATTGCAGACCACTCCGCTGCACCGGGTCATGGTGATGTCCAACAAAATCGCCGCTGCGGCGGCGCAGGGATTTGGTTTTAATTTTAAATAACTGCGTTTCAAGGCTCCTGCTTTGGCTTAAATAATTAAGAAAAGCAAAAGCTGTAACTGTATGTCACTACATATGGAAAGAAGGAAGCGGCCATGGAAAACATTCGGTGTGAAGGAAACAATATTTGTTACAGCGACCAGGGTTCCGGCGAGGTCATCGTGCTGCTGCACGGTTTTTGCGGAAGCTCCAGCTATTTTGAGCAGGTCATACCGTATTTGAGCGGCCGCTATCGCGTCATCGCCCCCGATCTGCGCGGCCATGGCGCATCGGATGCGCCGCTGGGTGCCTATACCATCGAGCAAATGGCGGACGACGTATTGTCTCTGCTGGACGCATTGGAGATCCCTAAATGTTATCTGCTTGGACATTCGCTCGGCGGGTACATCACGTTGTCGTTTGCCCAGCGCCATTCGGCGCGGCTGAAGGGCTTTGGGCTGATCCATTCTACCGGATATCCGGACAGCGAGGAAGCGAAGGAGAAGCGGCTGAAGAGCGTCAGCCAGATCCGGAGCGAAGGCATAACCGATTTTGTCGATCAGCTCGTGCCGGGATTGTTCGCGCCGGATGCGGCGCCGCAGCTGCTGCAGCGGGCCAAAGAAATCGGTTACCGGACGCCGCCGCAAGGCGCGGTCGGCGCTGCGCTGGCGATGCGCGAACGTCCGGACCGCCGGGATGTCATCTCCGCTTCGGCATTGCCGGTGCTGCTGGTCGCCGGTGATCAGGATGCCATCGTTACGCCTGAGCGGGCGTTTACGGCCGACAAGCCGAATGTCACGAAAGCGACGATCTCCGGGGCGGGGCATATGAGTATGTTTGAAGCTCCGGAACGGCTGGCGGAGATCATCAAGGATTTTGTGCCGGCCATGCAAAGAGTGGCGAAATAAACGCAGATATCAAAATCAAATAGTCCCGGGTTCCGCCTTACAACGGAACCTGGGACTATTTTTTATTGGAATTTGCGGATGGCCGGATTCATCAGCACCAGCGCGGTGCAGGCGATGCCGGCCAAAGCGAACAGCGCCATCGTAATTATGCCGCCGAAAGCGTCGGCCAGGCTGCCGACCACGATGTACCCGACCGGAAGCAGGGCGAAGGAGCCCAGCATGTCGAGGCTGGCGACGCGGCCGAACGCTTCCTGCGGCACCAGCTCCTGCAGGCTGATCTCCCAGATCAGCCCGAAGATCATCAAGCCGAAGCCATCAAGGGCAAACAGCGCTATCGCAACGGCCGGATTTGGCGCAAACGGCAGCGCCAGCAGCGCCAAGCCGCTCAGCAGGACGCCGCCGTAGGCCATCCATCCGCGGTGTTTCCAGCTGGAGCGAAGGCCATAGATAAACCCGGCGCACAACGCGCCAACGCCGGAGAAGGTCAGCGCCAGCCCATAGACGGAGGGGCTCCAGCCGTGATGTACCTTGAACAGCCAGGGAACCAGGACGGTAGTAACGCCTCCGTAACAGATGTTAATGAACGAAAAGGCCAGAATGGTGATCCAAAGCCAGGGATGGCTGCGCAGCACGGCTAACCCTTCCTTGAAATCGCCTTTCCAATGCCCGGCAATCCTCTCCTTAACAGGGACCGCGGTTTGGACGGCCGCGGGCGCGGAAGCGGCGTTGTAACGGCCGGTCAGCACCCTGCGCAAGAAGATGAGGCAGACGAGCGAGATCAGGTAGCTGAAGGCATCCAGGCCAAAGCCCGTACCCGCCGCAAAATGGGTAACGAGCAGGCCACCCAGCGAAGGACCGAGCAGGCGGATGGCCTGCGTTGTCATTTGCGTCAGCGAGTTGGCGGCGATGCGGATGTCCGGCGTGAACACCGTGGCCCGCATCGCGGCATAAGCGGGCTGAAAGAGGCCGTCGAGCAGACCGTAGATGGCGAACAACACGTACAGCATCGGAATGCTGAGCACGCCGGTAAGCGATAAAACGGCTGTAGCCGCCATAATAAGGAATCGGGCGACATCGGCCAGCATCATGATACGGACACGGTCATACTTATCGACGATATGGCCGGAGATCGGCAGCATAATCACGTTCGGCAGCATATAGGCGGCCATAATCATCCCCATGATCGTCGTGGATCCGGTCAGCGAGTAGATCAGCACGGGCAGGATCACCATGGTAATCGAACTGCCGAGGAAGGAGACCATATGTCCGAGCCATAAGAACAAAAAGGCTCTCGACGCGGCAAACGGGGCGAGAAAACGCTGCAGCGGACGCTGTTTGACGTCTTCGGCGGGGGCAGGCAACATCTATGGGCTCACCTCGGGATGGGCCTCTTCGTTTTCCGGCTGTAAACGGCCGAGCACGATGTCGAGGCCGTATTCGCCGCCATGGGTAACTTTGGATTCCCAGGAGGAGATGAAAGCCATCAGATCCCGGCGGAAAAGCGCCAGTTCTTCGGATGACAGCGTCAGCCTCGTGGTGAAATGCTCCACCGTATTCTCCGGCGTAAACTGGAAGCCGCTGAATTCCGGGCCGTTGAACCAGGTCGCTTTGGAGCGGTAAAACTTCTGGACGATTCCGCCGGCCGTCTCCGTCCGTACCAGCTCGAGCAATCCGCCCTCATACAGCTTCATCATATGGTAATGGACATTGCCCGGCGTTTTGTGCAGGCGGTCGGCAACCTGCTTCGAGGTCAGCGGCGTATCGGCCAGCATGTGCATGATTTTGATCCGCAGCGCGGATTCAAGCAGTTTGCTCTGTTCGGAAGTGATCTCCAAAGGTTTAGGGAAGGGTTCCATCCGCATGTGCTCCTTTAATGAATTTTAGAAAAAGGTTGAGAACAGCCTTCCTCGATAAAATTTGTACTGTAGTAAGGTTCGTTCTGCAGTCCGGCATGTTCTGCGAATTGGATCATTCTGTAATCCAGATCGGTTATTTCGAGTATAGCTTGCCGCCTGGTTTCCGTCAATATGGAGCGCAAGTGGAACCTCTCCCCACGTATGAGTTAAGATAAAGCCAGGCAGAGTACAGACTCGTACACGGGAAAGGGGAGACTGCTTTGTTCCGCAGGGATTACATTGTACGCATGATTGAAGACATGACCGCGATGGTCGCCAAGGTGTTCACGCTCAAGCAAGAACGAAAAAATACCGAGGCGTTATGGGAAGTCGATGAACTGCTGAACCGGCATTTCCGCCTCAACTCCAGGCTGATGAACTCTTTGGCCCTGGATGATCTCATCAACATGTTCCGGCTGGGCGGGGTGCTGGAGACCGACAAGCTGCAGGGCGTCGCCCGGCTCCTCAAGGAAGAGGCCTCTATCTATGGTGCTGCCGGAAAAAGCGAAGAATCGCTGCAGCGGAATCTGCGGTCGCTGCATCTATTCCTGTACGCCGACCGCGGCGGCGCGGACCGGTCTTTGCTCGGCTTGACCGCAGAGGTGGACAGCCTGCTGGCCGAAACGGAGCGGTACAGGCTTCCCGTGGCCACCGAACATTTGCTGTGGCCTTATCTGGAGTCGCTGGGCCGGTATGCCAAAGCGGAAGACAGTCTGTACCGGTTATGGGAGCAGGGAGAAGACGTAGGCGCGGAAGGCAGCGCCTGGTATGAGCGATTGCTGCTGCTGCCGCAGGAAAAGCTGGAGCAGGGCGGCTTGCCGCTGGACGAAGTCCGTCAGGGCCGGGAAGAATGGGCGCGGTTAACCGCGAAGTCGGTCAGCCCTTGACGGAGGCCGTTCTCATTTCTTGCGCCGAATTATGCTATAATAGCGGTGCTTATTTTTGAGCAGAAAGCGAGAGGTACGCCGTGGAATCTTTACAGGCATTAATCGAACAAATCGTTACCGCCCGGACGCTGATTACCGCCAGCTTCAGCCAGCTGCGCAGCAAGGGCGAAGCCACATACAGCAAGGTGCAGATCAAGCCGGTGGAACTGAAGGGCAAGCTGCACTATCAGTTCGCCTATTTTACCGGACCGAAGGTCGAGCACCGCAATATTCCTGAGGAACAAGCAGCCGAAGAAATGATGGCGCTGCTTCGCGCCACCTTCCGCCAGGCGCTGGTCTGCACGGCCGAAGCGGATTATCAGGTGCTGATCAGCAAGAAATTCAAGGTGTCGGTCCTGACCAAGTCACCGACCAAAAAAACGGCAGGCAGCTTGGCCCATAACCGCAAGAAGCAATATGTGCTGGATGAGGGCGAGCCGGTGCCGTTTCTGGTGGAGCTCGGGATCATGAACGCCGAAGGCAAGGTGCTGGCCAAGAAATACGATAAGTTCCGCCAGATCAACCGTTTCCTGGAGATGGTGGAGGACGTGCTTGCCGATCTGCCTTCGGGCCGGCCGCTGACCATCGTCGATTTCGGCTGCGGCAAATCGTATTTGACGTTTGCGCTGTATCATTATTTGGCCGTGCGCGAACGGCGGGAGTTGAGCATCGTCGGCCTTGATCTGAAAGCGGACGTTATCGCGCATTGCAGCGAGCTGGCCGACAAGCTGGGCTACGACAAGCTCCGCTTCCTCGTGGGCGATATCGCCGAATACAATGAGCTGGAGCAGGTCGACATGGTCGTCACCCTGCATGCCTGCGATACGGCGACCGACGCCGCCCTTGAAAAAGCCGTCCGCTGGGGCGCCTCCGTCATTCTTTCGGTGCCATGCTGCCAACATGAGCTGTTTGGCCAGATCGACAATGACGTGCTTAGTCCCCTGCTGTCGCACGGGATTCTCAAGGAACGCTTTTCGGCGCTCGCGACCGACGCCATCCGCGCCAAGCTGCTGGACCTGGTCGGTTACCGTACCCAGCTGCTGGAGTTCATCGACATGGAGCACACGCCGAAGAACATCCTGATCCGTGCCGTCAAAAGTCCGAGCGGCGACCAGGCCGCCAAGTGGCGGGAATATGCCGCTTTCCGTGATTTTCTGGGGGCCAAGCCTTACCTGGAACGCGCGCTGGAGGGCCGTTTGCCTGCCGGACAAGCGGTGGAATAAGGCGGTTGGAGGTTGCGGGTAATGAAGGCAAGGGGTAGTGCTGGCGCTGGCGGAACGCGAGAGATTTTCTCCGGTTGGGGGGAATCCCGGCGCGAAGCCTGAGTATGGCAAGCCGGCAACAGCTGGCTAAGGGAACAGTCCGCACAAAAGCCGCTTCACAAAGAGCAGCGCAGAAGCCGCCAAAAGGTGAGATACACACAAAAGCTGGACAAAGGCCTAAAGCCGCACCACAAAAGCAGTACAAAAGCCTCCAAAACTGCCAAAGCACCATAAAGGAGTTTCAAAAATTTCCAACAGCTGCAGCAAAGGCCGCACAGCAAACCTATAGTTCTTTGCGCTGCAATTTTCATGGAAAGAACGTTAGCGGAAAGCAGCTAACGGACCTGACAGCCCTTATTTGCCTGTTTTTGCCCATTTCAGCGAATTAACGGACCGAAGCGCCGTTATTTGTTGATAAAGCCATGTTCTCGTGCACATTTTCATCAAATAAGGTCTCTGGTGTCCATAGCGTTGGGAAATAGCTTTATTTCCCGGGAATAGCGGCGCTCAGGTCCGTTACGATGGCCATTTGTTGTTGGTGCCTAGTGTTTCAGCACATCGAGCACCTTTATCGTGGACGGTTATTCTCAAGAGAGAATGACCGTCCTTTTGCGTTGCCGTTGTTTACCCGTTTTTTTGGCGAGACTGTGACTGAGGTACCGGAGCCAGCGGAATTAGGACGGCTGACGGGCATTACGTCAAAGGGAGGGGACAGGAAGTGGATGGCAGAAAGAGTGGACCGACGCTAACAGCGCTGCGGATTCTTTCGGTGGGCTTGGTGGCTGTTGCGGCGCTTTCGGCCTGCCTGCTGCGGGGGATGTTTTTCACGGCGGACATGTATCCCTTGTTGTCATTCTGGCTTCCCCCTGCGGGGATCGTCTGCGGACTTGGTCTGCTTTTTTATGTTTATCAAAACCAATGCAATCCGGCGTCTTTACCCTTATTAAAGCGCCAGCGGAACGTTGCCGGTTTCAATGGGGGACTGCAATCTGCACGGTTCAAGGAGCAACCGGAGGATGATTCCGCCCCGGATTTCCGATTGCCCGTGCCTGTGCTTGTCATACTGCTGTTCACCCCGCCGGTGATTGCTGCTTTCTATGCGCTGCATTTGCGGCTGGAGCCGGTATCCCTAACCGGGACGATGAACGAGCTTTTCCGCTGGGGATTCTATACCGCATTCGCCTGGCTTGCCTGTCTTAGCACGGCAACCCGTGGCGGGCGTACCGCCCTTGCCGCGCTTTGGCATATTGTTGGCCTGCTGCTCAGCCTGAGTGCGCTGCTGGCGGTATGCGGCGTCGTCCCGCTGCCTTATGCTGTCCTGCGTACGGCTTCCCCGGAGATCAGCGCGACCGGCGTGAGACTGGGTGGGTTGCTGGAGTATCCCAATACCTTTGGCGCGGTGATGGCGATATTTGGGCTGGAGCGCTGGTTCGCAGTGGCCGAAGCCGTGCGGGAGGATGGCGGCAGGGTGCAGGAGCCGCTGGGGGAGGTTCACGGCCGGAAGGGAAGAACATCCGAAGGCAAAGCAAATGTCAAAAAAAGCAGCGCAGCAGGGTCAGGTAAGAATTCGGCTGAGACCGAACAAAAAGGCGGAGTAACAGCGTGGCTGCGGGGCCGGGCAGGCAGAACGACCGGCACAGAACCGACGAGACCTGCGCAAGCAGTGTTTGGGAAGACGGGCGTTTTGGGGCTGCGGGGCCCGGCAGTCTTGATGCGGTTCCTTGCGGGCGAAGCCTTCCCGCAAGGAACCGCGCGGCAGCTGCTTCGCCAGCTGCCGCTGTTCCCCTACGCCGCCGCGCTGCTGCTCAGCGAGTCGCGCGGCGCGTGGCTCGCCGCGGCCGCGGCCGCCGCGGCGGCATTGCCCCTGAAGCGGCGGCTGGCCGCGCCGCTTCTTGCCGCTGCCGCCGCACCGCTGGCTGCGGCGGCGCTGCTGTACCGCCAGTACGCCGCGGGCGGCCTGGCGGTACAGCCCGGGCCCGGCCTGCTGGCGCTGGCCGGGCTTTGGGCCGGCGCGCTGCTCGCCGGCCTGTGGCTGGCCCGCCGCCCGAAGGGAGCGGCGGGTCTGCTACAGCAGCGGCTGTACGCGCCGCTGCTCTGGGCGGCGGCAGGCTGCGCCGTCCTGCCGCTGGTGCGCGGGCGGGTCGGCGGCACGCCGGCGACCGCCTTGGCCCGCGGCGAGCTGTACCGCGATGCCTGGCGGCTCGCGGGGCGGGCACCCTGGCTGGGCCGCGGGGGCGAGACCTGGCACGGCAGTTACCTCGCCGTCCAGTCCAGCCCCTATGTGGGCAGCCAGGTGCACAGCGGCTACCTCGATATTCTGCTCAATCTTGGCATTGTGGGATTAGCCGGCGTTGTGCTGTGGCTGCTCGCCGCCGGCTGGCTGACCGCCAAAGCTTCGCCGCGGCGGTTCGCGCCGTTTGCGGCAGTCGTCCTGCATGGCGCGGTCGATTTTGACTGGAGCTACGGCCTGATCTGGCTGCTGCTGTCGCTTTTGGCAGCACTTGCTGTTGCCGAATATGCCCCGGTAACGTCCATTGCGCCGGCAATAGCCAAGAGCAGGCCGTCAGCAATCACCCGGTCCCCGCGCCATGAGGAGGCTGTCTTCTCACCGCTGCCGCCGCAATCGTCTTTCAGCCCGGCAGCGGCAAAGCCCCGCGAATTCTATCATCTCCGTACCTCCATTTTCCCGCAGCTAGGCTTAGCCTGCATCCTGGCGATCAGCCTGGCGGGGCTTCCGCTCGCACGGATGGCTTATTCGGCTGCGCAGGGGGACGCTTTGTACCGCAAAGCGATGCAAGCGGATGAACCCGCGGTGAAGATTGCGCTGCTGCGGCAATCGCTCGCGTACGATCCGGGCCAGCCGCGCGTGGTGCTATTGCTGGCACGGCTGCTTCCCGCCGCTGAGGAGCAAACCGCGCTGAAGCAGGGTCTGGCCCGGTCGACGGAGGACCCGCGGCTGAATTGGGCGCTGGCCCGCAGCTATATGAGGAGCGGAGATGCCGCAGACGCACTGCACTGGGCCCGCCGGAGCCTGCGGCTCGACCGGTACAATGCCGGCAAACAAATGCAGGCCGCGCAAGGGATGCTCGGCATCGCCACAGCGCAGCGGCTGGCCGGCGATCCGGGCCGCGCCCGGCGCAGCGCCGGCGCAGGGCTGGCGCTGCTGCGGCAGTTCCGGCTGCTGGCCGCCGGAACAGCACGAACCGGCGGCCATAATGACCGCCGGTTCGAATATGGACCGTCAGCCGCAGCCCTGCAGCTCCGGCTGACCCAGCTGGCTGCGGAACCGGAACGCTTCCGCAGCCAAGCCGTATCGGGAGGCACCGCAGACGACGGGGCGGCAATCCCGTAAGATCCAATAGAAGCCCCGATCTGCATAAGCCCCGATCTGCATCCGGCTTCCCGGGGGGCACCCACAGCTTATCCTGCCTGCCGGACCCTCCCAAAGCCCTACGCTTTTTTGCGCTCCGATATCATCCAGGAGTAGAACAGCGGCAAGATTGTGATGAGCGCGAGCGAGGCAACAAGCATTGTTACCATTGCCGGCTTCGGCAAAAATACGCCGATAAGAATCAGCAGTCCGCCTGCCGTCCATACCAAACCGGAGAAGCGGTGCGTCCGCCGCCACACGTCGGGGTTATTTAGCGTCCACGGCGTGCGGATGCCGATAAAATAATTGTCTTTCACCTGCGGCAAATAGTTGCCGAGCAGCAGGATCATCAGCCCCACCAATACCAGCGCCCATTTTCCCGCTTGAAATTGATCGTCCAGGCCGTAGGAGACCGATATCACGAAAAAGGCATCGAACACGACAGCAATAAACAGCCGGATCATTTTATAGGCGTGCTCAAAGCGCTCGTAATTTTCCCGCTTCGGATCAATCTTTCGGATAAACTGCATGCCGATCGGGAACAAAAGCCCCATCACGGCGGCAAGAATGAATACGGAATTTTTACTCCAGTAAGAGTCGACCTCCCCGCTGATGCCAAAATGGGAAGGCAGCTGATCCGGCAGCTTGCCGTAATTGATCAGGCCGTACCCCAGTGTTAACACGCCCAGGATGACCACCAGCGTATCCTGCCACTTCCATTTGAAACTCTTCATTGTTCTCTACCTCCGTTTTCGCTGTCGTCCGTTCCCGTTCCGGTCAGTTCCAGAAACCAGCCAAGCACCTCTTCAAGCACCGTTGTATCGAGCGAATACAGAATGAACTGCCCCTGGCGCGTATCCTGAATCAGTCCGGCATGCTTTAGGATGGTCAGGTGATGCGAGATGCTCGGTTTGGTCATTTGGAAAAAATCGGCGATCTCCCCGGCGGTCCGGTCCCGCTCCCGCAGCAGCCGGAGAATTTGCCTGCGGGTGGGGTCGGCCAGCGCCTTGAACGAATCGTTCATGTCCATCACCAACCCTTCGATATTTAAACAATTATCTAAATATACAATAGTCCGAACGGGTTTGGCTGTCAATGCGGTTTGACCCAAGTAGAAGTCGTAACCCCGCATATGCTAGAATAGGCTAGGAGAAGCTGGATAAATAGAGCGAGAGCGGCAAAGACCCTGATTATCGGGCCGAAAAGCCGAACTTTCGCAAATTTTACGGGAGGAGGAGCTGCTGTTGCATTTTTTTTCAGATATCGTCTCGCAATTGTTTGAGTGGATCCAAAGCCTCGGATACTTCGGAATTATGATTGGACTCATGATCGAGGTGATTCCGAGTGAGATTGTGCTCGCATACGGCGGTTATCTGGTATCGCAGGGAGATATCAATTTTTTCGGAGCGGTTGCATTCGGTACGGTAGGCGGGGTTATCGCCCAAATTTTTGTCTACTGGATCGGACGTTATGGCGGCAGGCCGGTGCTTGAACGTTACGGCAAATATATTTTTATCTCCAAAAAACATATCGATCATTCCGAAGAGTGGTTCAACAAATACGGAACAGGCGTTATTTTTACGGCGCGCTTTATTCCGGTTGTCCGCCATGCCATTTCGGTTCCCGCGGGAATTTCCCGCATGCCGCTGGGCAAGTTCACGCTGCTGACTACGCTTGCAGTCATTCCGTGGAGTGCGCTTTTCGTATACCTTGGCTACACGCTCGGCGATAAATGGGAGACCATTGACGAAGTTGCGGCAACATATACCCATGAGATTATTCTAGGCGCCATCGCGCTCATTATCGTATACTTTTTATTCAAATGGTACAAATCCAAGAAGAAAGGAAGCGGCGTATGAAAAAGAATGTAGCCCACAAATTCGGCCAAGGGCTGACGCCCCGCCAGTTCGTGGAAAGCATGACCCAAAACCAGCAGGCCTTCGAATCCTGGTATGAACGGTTTGCCTGGGAGAATGAAGAGGACAAAGCCTTTTTTGAGAGCTTGAACCACCGCGATGATCTGCGGGTCCTGATTCTGGCGGCCGACTGGTGCGGCGATGTGGTGCGCAATGTACCGGTTGTGTTCCGTATTCTCGAGACTGCCGGCATCAAGACAGAGGTGCTGATTCTGGAAGACAACCAGGACTTAATGGATGACTTCCTGACGATGGGAGGCAGATCGGTTCCGATCGTCATTGTTGCCGATACCGGCGGATACGTGCTCGGCCAATGGGGACCGCGTCCCGCGCATGTGCAATCGCTGATGGTCGCCTTCAAACAGGAGAATCCGGATCGCGAAGCGCCGGACTATGAGAGCCGGATCGCTGAAGTACGCAAGGCTATGGGGCAAGCCTACGGGGAAGGAACGGAATCGCATGCTGTGATTGCCAGCGAGCTGCGCAGCCTGCTTTCCGGGTTATAAGATGATGCTGAACGTAAGATCCTATAACTTAGGCCCGCTGCAGACCAATGCCTATCTCCTGACCGGCGCCGATCCTTCACGGGGCATCATCATCGATCCCGGCATGAATCCGTCCGGACTTATCCGTGCCGTGGCCGACATGGAGATCGAAGCGATCCTGCTGACCCATGCGCATTTCGATCATATCGGCGGCGTGGACGAAATCCGCAAATTGAAGAAATGTCCTGTTTATGTCCATCCGCTGGAGAGCGAATGGCTGACCAGTCCCAAACTAAACGGTTCGCTGATGTGGCCGGAGGTATCCCCGCCGATCTCGACGGAGCCGGCCGAATACGATTTGGCGGAGGGACAAACCCTGAATCTGATTGGTCTGAGCTTTAAGGTTATGCATACGCCGGGGCATTCTCCCGGAAGCGTGAGCTTTTTGTGCGGCAACGATTTGTTCTCCGGCGATGTTTTGTTCCGGCTTGGCGTCGGACGTACCGACCTTCCCGGCGGCAGGGAGAACGATCTGGTCAACTCGCTACGCGGCAAGCTGTACCGACTGGACGACGAAGTCAAAGTGTATCCGGGACATGGTCCGCGGACATCCATCGGGTTCGAGAAAAGCCGCAATCCGTACGTACAGCTGTAAACGGGCCTCAGGGTCCGGGCATGGCAAACGGGAAATTTTTGATGGACAAAAGACTACAAAGTTGCTACAATGACGTTAATTAAATGTAACATTTACATCGCGAAGCACGCAGACTGAGGAATTTATCCCGGTTTGCGTTCTTTTTTTATGTCTATCCCCAGCCGGAGGCCGCAGATGTCAAAGAAGGACTTCTTCTATTACATGGATTACCCTCAGCCGTATCAGCGGAAAGAACCCGTCATCCGGGAAAGCGCGAAGCTTGACGGAGAGCCGAGCAATCGCTTGGGGAACGAGGTTCTTTTTTGGCATTTTCCCGGAATGACGGGAGGAATCCAGCCTTGGCGGCGCCGCTTATGGGAACTGCAAAATCATTCGAATCACGATTGAACGAAATGAGGGGTATACTCGTAATAATTGCGTGAAAGTAATCCTGCAGGAGGCGCCCATGAGCGATCGTATGGCGGAAAGAATTGAATCGGCCCGGAACGGGGACAGGGAAGCACTCTCGGTTCTGCTGCGCGAGCATTATTCTTTTCTGCACCATTATTTAATCAAAGCGACGATGGACCCGCTGCTCGCGGAAGAGCTCACCCAGGATACGATGGTCCGCTGCATCGAAAAAATAGCCACGTACAACGGGCAGTCGGCGTTCTCCTCATGGCTCATTACGATCGCCACCCGCCTGTACATCGACCGGAAACGGCGCTGGCGGCTGGAAGCCGATTGGCTGCGCAGGGAGCAGGGTCTTCGCAACATCCGCTGGAAGTTCGCAAGCCGGAACATGGAATGGAGCGAGTTGCTGGACGTTTTATCCGGGCTGCCGTCCGCCCAGCGCATTGCCGTGCTGCTGAAGCATTATTACGGATACAGCTACGATGAGATCGGCGCCATCATGGGAATCCCCCCGGGAACGGCCAAATCGCGTGTCGCTGCCGGAGTCAAAGAACTGAGAAAGGAGCTGGGCGACGGTGAATTCTAATACGGAAGATGAATTGCTGCGCAAGCTATCGGAAGACATGCGGAAGCTGGACACGGTGTTCGATGAGACGGTGCCTTCGGATGCTGCCTTTATGCGGCTGATCGCCGAAACGAATATGCGCAGAAAGCGGCGGGAGCGCCGGGAATCGCTGCTCTTCGTCATTCTCTCCTTTATTCTCGTGGCTGCATGTCTGGCCGGACTGGGTTATATCCCCGTATTGTACGTTGCGCTTCAGACGCTGATACCGGCCGCGGCGCTTGTCGTGGCGGCGGCAGCTCGGATCAGACAACGCAGAGAGGATGCGGAGCATTGAACGAACAAAAGGATTTGCCGCTTTGGTTCTGGATCTGTCTGGGCATTTTTCTGCTGATACAGGGCAATCTGCTGTTCCGTGATGCACGCAAGCGCGGAAGAAAAGCCTGGTTCTGGGGGTTATGGGGGATTACGGGCACGCCTACGCCGGTCATCTGTTATTTGCTGTTCGTCGTATGGCTGGACCGAAGAAGGGCAAGAAAGTTGAAGACGGAACGGAATGAAACGAAAGGTGGGGAACGGGAATGAACGGTGCGGATGTGAAGCTGCTGCTGCCGCTGTTTGTGCTTCAATTGCTGCTGGCTGTTATCGGGTTGATCTCGCTGGCCCGGGCGGAACGGGTGCGCGGACCGAAATGGCTGTGGGTCATTATCATTGTCTTTGGCAATATGCTGGGCAGTATCGCCTATTTTGTTGTAGGAAGGAAAGATGCCTGATGCCGCTGCTGAGGGTTCATCAATTGGCTAAAAGCTACGGGAACCGGCGCTCCGTGTACGGCATTAGCTTTGAGATCGAAGCGGGACAATGCGTTGCGCTGCTCGGTCCAAACGGTGCCGGGAAAACGACGACGCTGCGGATGCTTGCCGGGCTGCTCGCGCCGACGTCGGGCGACATCCGGTTTGACGGCGCTCCGGCCGGTGCGGATATCCGCCGACTGCTCGGATATTTGCCGCAGGCGCCGGCCTTTTACGGCTGGATGAGCGGCCGGGAGTATATGAGCTTTGCGGCAAAGCTCAGCGGCTTAAGCAGCCGGGATGCCGACAAGCAAGCGGCTGTTATGCTGGAACGGGTGGGGCTAGGCGAGGCGGCCCGCCGGAAGATCTCCGGTTACTCCGGCGGCATGAAGCAGCGCCTGGGGCTGGCTCAAGCCCTCGTCCACCGGCCGCGCCTGCTGCTGCTGGATGAGCCGGTGTCGGCGCTGGATCCGATCGGCCGCCGGGAAGTGATGGAGCTGCTTCGCGACATCCGCAAGGAGACGACGGTCATGTTCTCCACGCATGTGCTGCATGATGCGGAAGAAATCTGCGATGATATTATTCTGCTCAATAAGGGAGCCATTGCCGAGCAAGGACCGCTGTCTAAATTGCGTACCGCTTACAGCCTGCCGATCATCCGCCTCACCGTGGAGAGCGGCGCGCAGGGGTGGCTAGAGCAGATTGGAGCTGCGCCGTTTGTCATTGAAGCGCGGATTACCGGCGGGCAGGCCAGCTTCAATGTGAACGACCTGGAGCAGGCGCGGCAATTCGTCCTTCAGGAGGCCGCCGGCAAGAAGATTCCGCTGCTCCAGTTCGAAGCCGGTTCTTCCACGCTTGAAGACTTGTTCATGAAGGTGGTGGGCTCGTGAGAAACGGCTGGATTCTTTATAAGAAGGAACTGCTGGAGACGCTGCGCAGCTACAAGCTGCTCTGGATTCCGATCGTCTTTCTGATCCTGGGCGTCATGCAGCCGATCAGCGCGTATTATTTGCCGGAGATTCTGAAGCAGGCCGGCGAGGTTCCGCCAGGGCTGCTGGACAGCTATACCGTTCCTGCCGCCGGGCAAGTCATGGCGGAGGCGCTGGGGCAATACGGCACCATCGGCATGCTGGTACTCGCGCTCGGCACGATGAACGTGCTGGCCGGTGAACGGGCCAGCGGTACCGCCGAGCTGCTGCTGGTGCGGCCGCTCTCCGCGGCAGCCATCGCGCTGGCCAAGTGGGCGGCGCAGCTCACCTTGCTCGCCGCCGCGCTGCTGGCGGGTGCCGCCGGTGCCGCCTACTATACCGAGGCGCTTATCGGCGGCCTGGATTACGGCGCAGTGGGTTCCGCCGTTCTGCTCTATGGGCTTTGGCTGCTCTGCGGGCTGTCGCTTACGCTGCTCTTCAGCGCTTGGCTGCGCGGCCCGGCTGCCGCATGCCTTGCCTTGCTGACCGTGGCAGTGCTGGCTGTCGCCCATAGCGTGCTGCCGCATGCCCTGTCCTGGACGCCTGCGTCATTGTCGGGCTTGTCAGCACAGGCGTTGACGGAGGGCGGCGGGAAGATCGCCGGCCCGGTTATTTCCGCGGTGCTCCTGATTGTGCTATGCATTGGCGGCGCAGCGCTGCTGGTCCGCAGACAGCATTCGCCGGAATAAGACAGCGTTTTCTGCCGAATGCTCTCGATTTTCAGAATATTTTCTGCGAAATTTTCATGAACAAGCCTCCCGCTGCTGGACAGCACTATTATTTTTTAGTAGACTGTTGAAACAAGCAGGACCAAATGATAGATTCTGGGGTCGGGAGGCAGGACGATGCTGCGTTTAGGGGAGAAAATTGTCATTGTCGCGGACGCTTTTGAACAGAGTCTTCCTATCGGAGACTATGGCTATCTGATTGCATACGACCGCAATCCTGACAACGCGTTTGATTATGTTATTCGCGTACCTCAAGCGAACCGTAATTTTTACGTTACCGCGGAGGATGTCGAGGCGGAGGAACAATTGCTGGAAGCCGAGGCTGAACGGGCAACGCATGAAGCGCTGATCGATTATGCCTTGTTTACGCACAATGAGAAGCTGTTCCATCATCTGATGAACGGCGAGCAAACCGTTGAGGAAGAGACAGAGAAGACCACCAAAGAAAGCATGTCCCAGGCGGAGTTCATCAAGCAGGTGAATCTGCGCGCGTGGATTTAAGAAATATCTCATATGATAAGTAGAGCCGGCGAATGCCGGCTTTTTTGTTGTGCTCCGCGCATTGAATTGTCCAGGCTTCTACAATATAATTAGAAAAGTTATCCGGGCGCTTTAGCCCTTTAAACAGGAGGGATATTTCAATGAGCATCACCGTCAAGGACGTGCAGCATGTGGCCAGGCTGGCCCGCCTGCATCTAAGCCCGGAAGAAGAGGCGACCTTTACCGAACAAATGAATGCGATTTTACAATATGCGGAGAAATTGAACGAGCTGGATACGGACAATGTCAGACCGACGACCCATGTGCTGCAAGTCAGCAATGTGATGCGCGAGGATGTCGTCAAGGAAAGCCTGTCACGGGAGGACGCGCTGCTGAACGCGCCGGACCACGAGGACGGACATTTCAAAGTGCCGGCGGTGCTGGAATAAGAATTATAGATGAGGAGGAACAAAGTTGAGCCTGTTTCAATACCGATTGCCCGAAGTACATAACATGCTGCACGGCAAGCAGATTTCCGTCAGCGAGCTGGCGGAGGAGGCGTTTGCCGCCATCGCAAGGCATGATGCCAAGGTTCATGCCTTTTTGACGTTGAACGAGGAAGGCGCGCGCGCGGCGGCGCGGGCGCTTGACGATAAGCTGGCTTCGGGTGAAACGCGCGGCCTGCTGTTTGGCCTGCCTGCCGGCATTAAGGACAATATCGTGACCAAAGGGCTGCGCACCACCTGCGCCAGCCAGTTTTTAGCCAACTTTGATCCTGTTTACGACGCCAGCGTCGTAACTAAGCTGCATGCGGCCGATGCCGTGACGATTGGCAAGCTGAACATGGACGAATTCGCCATGGGCGGCTCCAATGAAAATTCATCCTTCGGTCCGGTCCGCAATCCATGGAATCTGGAGCATGTGCCCGGCGGGTCCAGCGGCGGCTCGGCCGCTGCGGTGGCAGCCGGCGAAGTGTTCTTCGCGCTCGGCTCGGATACCGGCGGCTCGATCCGCCAGCCGGCTTCCTATTGCGGCGTAGTCGGATTGAAGCCGACTTACGGCCTTGTCTCGCGCTACGGCTTGATCGCCTTCGCATCCTCGCTGGACCAGATCGGTCCGGTGACCCGGACCGTCGAAGATTCGGCTTATGTGCTGCAGGCCATCGCCGGTTACGACGCTCAAGACTCGACTTCGGCGAAGGTCGACATTCCCGACTACCTGAGCGCCCTGACCGGCGACATCTCGGGTCTGCGGATTGCCGTGCCGAAGGAATACATTGGCCAGGGCGTAGATCCGGCCGTGCGTGACACGGTGCTTGCGGCCCTGAAGGTGCTGGAAAGCCTCGGCGCAACCTGGGAGGAAGTCTCCCTTCCGCATACCGAATATGCGGTCGCCGCTTATTATCTGCTGTCTTCTTCGGAGGCTTCTTCCAACCTGGCCCGCTTTGACGGCGTACGCTACGGCGTGCGCGTGGACGAAGGCGGCGGTTTGCTTGACCTGTATCACCAGTCCCGCAGCCGCGGCTTCGGTCCGGAAGTCAAACGCCGGATCATGCTCGGAACGTACGCGCTCAGCTCCGGTTATTATGACGCATATTATTTGAAGGCTCAGAAGGTCCGCACGCTGATCAAGCAGGATTTTGATGAAGTCTTCCAAAACTACGATGTCGTGATCGGACCGACCGCCCCAACGACAGCCTTCAAGCTTGGCTCGCAGACGGAAGATCCGCTGACGATGTATTTGAATGATATTCTGACGATTCCGGTGAGCCTCGCGGGCATTCCGGCAATCAGCGTGCCTTGCGGTTTCGCGGATGGACTGCCGGTCGGCCTGCAAATCATCGGCAAGGAATTTGACGAACATACCCTGCTGCGCGTGGCACATGCCTACGAACAGCATACGGAACATCATAAAGCGCGCCCGCAGCTGTAGCCTGCGGCCCCTAAAGGAAGGAGGATCACGATGTCCAATTATGAAACTGTTATCGGGCTGGAGGTTCACGTCGAACTGCATACGAAGTCCAAAATTTTTTGCGGATGCTCTACGGCCTTCGGTGCTCCGGCCAATACCCATACCTGTCCCGTTTGCCTCGGCCATCCCGGCGTGCTGCCGGTTCTAAACCGCCAGGCGGTGGAATATGCCATGAAAGCGGCGATGGCGCTGAACTGCACGATCGGCGACGTCAGCAAATTCGACCGCAAAAACTACTTCTATCCGGATTCCCCGAAGGCATACCAGATCTCTCAATACGATCAGCCGATCGGCCTGAACGGCTGGATCGACATCGAAGTGAACGGCGAAACGAAGCGCATCGGCATTACCCGGCTGCATCTGGAGGAAGATGCCGGTAAGCTCACGCATGTGGACGGAGGTTTCGCTTCGCTGGTTGACTTCAACCGGGTAGGTACGCCGCTGATCGAGATCGTGTCTGAGCCGGATCTCCGTTCGCCGGAGGAAGCGCGGGCTTATCTGGAGAAAATCCGTGCCATCATGCAGTATTGCGACGTATCCGACGTCAAGATGGAAGAAGGCTCGATGCGCTGCGACGCCAACATTAGCCTTCGCCCTTACGGACAGAAGGAATTCGGCATCCGTGCCGAACTGAAGAACATGAACTCGTTCCGCGGCGTGCTGCGCGGCTTGGAATACGAGCAGTTCCGCCAAGCGGAGATTCTGGACGATGGCGGCGAAGTCGAGCAGGAGACCCGGCGCTGGGACGAAGTTGCCGGCAAAACCTTGTCGATGCGCGGCAAAGAAGAAGCGCATGACTACCGCTATTTCCCGGATCCCGACCTGATTGTGCTGCATATCGATGAAGCCTGGAAGGAATCCATCCGCAGCACGATTCCCGAGCTTCCGGATGCGCGAAAGGCGCGTTACAGCGAGGAATTCGGCCTTACCGCCTATGATGCGGGCATTCTGACCGCCTCCAAGCCGCTGGCAGACTTTTTCGAAGGCAGCCTGGCCTATACGAAGGATGCGAAACAAATCGCGAACTGGATGATGGGTGACCTGCTTGCCTACCTGAACGGCAACAATCTGGAGCTGTCCGCGGTGAAGATTACGCCGCAGGGCCTCGGCGAAATGGTTAACCTGATTGCCGCCGGCACCATCAGCAGCAAAATCGCCAAAACCGTCTTTAAAGAAATGCTGGACAGCGGCAAGCTCCCGGGCGTCATCGTTGAAGAAAAGGGACTCGTACAGATCAGCGACGAAGGGGCCATCAAGAAGATCGTGGAAGATGTCGTTGCGGCCAACCCGCAATCCGTAGAGGATTACAAAGCGGGCAAACAGAAAGCCATCGGCTTCCTCGTCGGCCAGGTCATGAAAGAAAGCAAGGGAAAAGCAAATCCCGGACTGGTAAACACGCTTCTGGCCGAAGTGCTCAGCCGCTAGACGTTAACGCCTTTCGGGGTATATATGTATTGAACCAATGGCTTGGGGCTTGCCGGTTTACGGCAGGCCCTTAAGCGGCATAATAGGGGGTTATGCGGCAATGAATACGATTCAGAAGCTGGATTTGCGGGACGATGTTACCGTAAGCGAGCTGTGGAGCCTGCAGCATAAGGCTTATCGCCTTGAAGCCGAACTCATCGGATTTCATGAAATACCGCCGCTGCTGGAAACGAGGGATATGTTAAGACAGTCCCACGAGACCTTTTACGGCAGCTTCGACGCCGAAGAGGGGCTTGCGGGAGCCGTGGCCGTGATGGAAGAGGCGCCGGGCATTCTTACCGTAACCCGGATGATGGTGCACCCGGACCATTTCCGCAGAGGCGTCGCCGGAAGCCTGCTCACCCATGTGTTTGCCTGCTATCCGTCCATGCGGCAGTTCATTGTTTCCACAGGGAAGCTGAACGAGCCTGCGGTTGCGCTGTACAGGAAGCATGGCTTTGTTCCTTTTAGTGTGGAGGAAGTGGCTCCGGGTGTGGAGCTGATTGAATTTCACCGCGGCGGGAAGCTTTAAGGCCCGCACAACATATGCTAATTCTTAAGGAGGAGTCCGGAAATGAACCCCGGCCAGGACCACGATTCAACACTGGAGGAGCAGAATCCGCCGCTGATTCCTCCCCGTACCAAAGCTCGTCCCCGCAAAAGCAAATTTTTAGCCGGACTGTTCAGTGCGCTGATCCCTGGCACGGGACATTTGTACTTGGGCTTTTTGCGCAAAGGAATTACCTTTATTTTCATCATTTTGCTTGATTTGGCGTGCATGCTGTATTTTTCATCGATCGGCATGCAGGTCAATGTGCCGCTGCTGGTGCTGCTGGGGCTGCTGATCCCGGCGCTGTATTTCTATAACCTGTTCGATGTGCTGCAATCGGCGGACCGCCAGGGTGGCTTTGCCGGAACCCCGAAAGGGCGCCGGCGAAGCATCCAAGGCTGGCAAAATATCCGTTTTGGCTTGATGCTGGTCCTCGGCGGGACGGCGATGTTTTTGTTCCGGCAGAAGCCGGAGTGGCTGCAGCGGTTTATCGACCAGCAAGGCAGCCTGGCGGTAAGCGTGGCATTGATGGGCGGCGGGGTGTGGCTTGCCATTCGCGAGGCAGTTAAGCATTTGCTGGACGGCCGCGGAGCCGTGCCGAGGATTCGCCGTGTTGGCCGATACACCGCAGCGGCAACGCTTGTTTCGATGGGGGTTTTGCTGCTGATCGATGCCCGCAGCGGCTCGGATTTGCTCTACCTGATGCTGAAATGGTGGCCTGCGGCAGCGGTTCTATGGGGACTTGAGTATATTTTCATCTCGTTGTTCGTTTTCCGGAAAAAAGGCCGCGGGAAGAAGCCTGCTGCGAAAGCGCGGATGGATCTCCGCGGGCTCTTCGCCGCCCTTGTGCTTTCCGTCAGTGTTTTTATTGTCGCCGAGCAGGAGCATTATTTGCATCTGTGGAATAAAGTCAGCCTGAATTTGACGACGGCTGCAGCGGAATATGGAGAAGCGGAAGGAAGCCGGTTCGATAAAATGCCGCTGCATGTTCCGGTGGAGCTGCGTACAGCCAAAATCACGATCGAAGGCATTAACGGGGATATTTTGATCCATCGCGCACCCGTGAAGGATGTGGTGATCGGTTCGACCGTATGGGTCGATCAGCTGGACGGGGCGCTGGCCGCGGCGGTGGCCGAACAATCGTTTGTCAGTGCCGAGGGTGGCGCGGCCATAAAGATTACTACGGTCAACAAGTCGTACGGGGATTCGGGCAAACGCCAGCCGCGCGTCGATCTCGATATCTCCGTGCCGGACAACCGGCGCTTTAATCTGCAGGTGCGAACCATGAACGGCGACATCACGCTGCAGAATGTGGAGGCCATCGGGAACATTGCATTGGAGACGGGGAACGGGGAACTGATTCTCCACCGCATTTTCGGCGACGTTGAAGGGAAGACCTTAAACGGCGCCGTACGGGTAAGAGAGGTGCAAGGCGGTGTCAACCTGTCGACCAGCGGCGGGAATATGGACGCCTGGGATGTCAGCGGTGCGCTGCAGCTGACCACGGCGGTGGGCCATATTTCAGCGGTGCGCAGCGGGGATGATCTTTCGCTGTCGACCAAAAACGGGAACGTAAACATCGACGGAGCAAGAATGAAGGTACAGGCGGAGTCGCTGAACGGCATCATCGGCATCCGGACGGCGGAGGTAGGCGGAGACTGGGATGTCTACAGCGCGGTCGGCGACATTGACCTTGCCCTTCCGGAGGAAGGCAATTACAAGCTTGACGGATCCAGCAGCTACGGGGATTTAACCACGGATATTCCCGGCTTTTCCATTGAGAAGAAAACGATCTCCGGCAAGACGGGAACCGGCGAGTTCAAGCTGCATATCGAAGGAAACAGCAATATTAATGTGAAGAAATATTGAAATAAAAAATTTTTCTTATATAATAATAAATATAATATAATAGTTACATTGACAACGCCGAAAGCCCGGTTTTACAATGACAATATCTTTGTTTGAAATTTAAAGGCGGTGGAATGAATGGGTAGTGGTGTACAGCACGCTTTGGAACAATTGAAAACTACCGGTGTCCGTATTACGCCCCAGCGTCATGCGATTCTTACGTATTTGATGGAATCGCTCAACCATCCGACGGCGGACGATATTTATCGTGCGCTCGAACCCCAGTTTCCCAGCATGAGCGTGGCGACGGTGTACAACAATCTCAAGATGTTCATGGAGGCCGGCATGGTCCGCGAATTGACCTATGGCGACAGCTCCAGCCGCTTTGATGCGAACGTATCCGATCACTATCACGTCATCTGCCAGGAATGCGGCAAAATCGAAGACTTCAGCTACCCTTCTCTGCATGAAGTGGAGGAGCAGGCCGAGAAAGCTACCGGCTTCAAAATTCACGGTCTGCGCATGGAGCTTTATGGAGTCTGCAAAGGCTGCAGCGAACAGAAACACTAGTTCCTTTATCACTCAATCGCATATGCATACCTTCCGAAACGTGCCGGTTCCCCAAGCGGGGGCCGCGCGTTTTTTTGTTTTTACCAAAAAGATTTACGCGACCAACCAGCCGTTCGAGGCGTATACTTACATTGGAAGACCAACCTATCAATCTATCTCTTTCACATATGGAGGTTTATTTTGAACCGGACACAAATTCATCGCCGTTCCAGGCGGCGCGGCAGGCTGTTCCGCCGTTTGCTGGGACTCGTACTTGTTGCTCTTGCCGCATACTGGGTTATTTATCAGGTTCTGCCGAACCGGCTGCATATCGAACCGGAATGGAGAAGCGTGGACAAACCGATTTTCGTGCATGGCGAAATGACCGGCTATTCGGCATCCGGAACCGGGGACGGCCTGCTGCTGCCCCTGCCGTTTTTACAGAAATACGTGGATTCGTCCATACGATATGAGGAAGGCACCAAATCGGTTATTTTGACGACGGCCAATGATCTTCTGTACATGCAGGAGAATTCCACCGATGCGAGCTTGAACAATAAGCCGATGCAATTGCGCCTGGCGCCGGAAGACCAGTCGGGCACAACGTTTCTGCCGGCCGACACGCTGGAGAGCCTGTACGGCTTTGAGGTGGAGGAGGACACCGAGACCGGCTCAGTGCTGCTGATGACGGCAGGGGAGAGCGTACCGCTGGGTAAAGTAAAAGGAAACGAAGGGGACCGCACCCGGGCCCTGAGAAGCGAAGCTTCAATTCATGCGCCGATCCTGGCGGACATGACTCCAGGCACGGTCGTGAAGATCTGGAACTCCGATAACGAAGACTGGTTGTATGTGCAAATGAACAGTGGCTACGCCGGTTATGTCAAAAAGGACGATATTCTCTCCGCCGGGCAAAAGACGGTCGAACCGCTGCCGGTCGTGCCTACCCGGGCTGAGCGCAGCTGGAAAGGCAAAGCGGTGAACCTGTACTGGGAAGCGGTATACGAACGCAACCCGAACCCGCAGAAGTTCGGCGCGATGCCGGGCGTCAATGTCGCCAGCCCAACCTGGTTCCGGATCGTGGACAATGACGGCAACGTGCGCAGCCAGGCGGACAAGTCTTATGTAGCGTGGGCGCATGCCAAAGGGATGGAAGTATGGGGTCTGCTGAGCAACAGTTTTGAGCCGGACCTGACGACCGTAGCATTGTCTACCTACGAGCGGCGGATGAACACCATCGTGCAGATGCTGGCCTACGCCGATTTGTACAATTTGGACGGCATCAATATCGATTTTGAAAATGTCTACACCAAAGATAAGGCGAACGTGACCCAGTTTATGCGGGAGCTGAAGCCGATGGCCCAGGCCAAAAATCTCATCATTTCGATGGACGTCACGCCTAAATCAAACAGTGAAATGTGGTCGCTGTTTCTGGACCGCAAGGCGCTGGGCGAGGTCGTCGATTTTCTGATTGTGATGGCCTACGATGAGCATTGGGCGTCCAGCCCGGTGGCGGGTTCGGTAGCTTCACTGCCATGGGCCGGCTCATCCGTGAGCCGGATCATCGAGGAAGACGGCGTTCCTGCCGAGAAGCTTATTCTAGGCGTGCCGCTGTATACCCGCATTTGGTCCGAAACTACGGAAAAAGGGGAAACCAAGCTCAGTTCCAAGGCGGTAAGCATGAACGCGGTACAAGAGATCATCGCGGAGAAAAAGCTGAAGCCGGTGCTCGACGAAGCGGCAGGCCAGCATTATGTAGAATACAAAGAGGACGGTGCAGCAAAAAAAATCTGGATCGAAGACAAGCTGTCGCTGGAAGCCCGGGTCAAGCTCGCCAAATCGTTTCAGCTCGGGGGAATCGCTTCTTGGAACCGCAGTTTTGCCAATGCCGAGGCGTGGGAAGCACTCCAGGGCATTCATAAGTAACCTGTATAGCCTAAAAAAATGAGGGTGTCCCAAAGCCTTGGTCGGCTGCGGGACGCCCTCATTGCATGTTTGAAAAGATGGTTATCATTCCGTGCGTTCGAGCTGCTCCGCCGTTACGGTCGCCAGCTGCGGGTCGCGGGTCAAGATCGTATGGCAGAACATACAGCGGTCGGTTTTACCTAGCATTTTGGTTAGCTTGCGGCATTCGGGACATTCCAGCTGCACGGCGCTGGTCGAGAGCATGCCGGCCCAGAAATAAATCGCTAGGCTGGCCATCATGGCCACCAAGCCGATGACGAGACCGACGGCGGCAATAACTTTTCCCGCGGAACCCCAAAATACGATGCCGGCGGTGCCGAGGATCATCAGGCCCATCCCCAGCAGCGTAAGCAACAGTCCCCATGTGCGAAAAGCATTGATTTTAGCCGATTTAAACTTCATGAGTACCTTCTCCTCGCTAAAATATAGTTAGGCGGTGCAGGAGGAACTGACATGAATATGTAGAATATTAATGTTCAAGTGAATTATAACTGACTGACGCAAATTCGCCAAATTTGATGGAGGGAAGTATGGAACTGTCTAATTTGACTTTGACCAGTGGAGAGATTTTTGACAGGAATGTTCTCGGTGCCGTCGCATTGCGGCAAATGGACCAGCCGCCTGCTCAAAGCGCGCTTCTTCACGATTTCGATATGGTAGTCCTGATGCTTCATGCGGATAAATATAACGAAAGAACCCTTACCCATACCTTTAACGGAGACAAGCGCACGCAGACGATCCATGTGGGACTTCCGGCGTTGGAACGTGCCGTCCTGCGCGGGGACAACAATGAATTGTTGACCAGTCTGATGGAAGGGGAGGTCATTTGGGACCCCCAGGGTATTCTGGGCGAAATGAGGCATGAAATTCTCACCTTCAGCAAGGCGCTTAAAGAGCGAGTGCTGCTGGTGGAGTTTGCACGGTTTCTGCATTTGAACGTGAAGGCTAAACGTTACCTGGATGCAGGCTGCACCATGGATGCTTACAATTGCGTGCTTATTGCTTTGTATCATTGGGCAAGAATCGAAGTGGCCGAAGCCGGGCTGTTTCCCCAACCTGCGGTGTGGGAGCAGGTCAAACATTTGAATTCTCCCGTATATAAGCTGTATGAAGAACTTACAGTCAGTACCGAAACGCTGGAGCAGCGGGTAGAGTTGATTCTGCTTGGCTGCGAGTTTACGCTGATGTCGAAGATGGCGTACTGCTGCGGGCTGCTGCTGGATACCCTCGGAAGCCGGAAGGGGACCTGGAGCGTCAAGGATCTGCTTGAGCACCCCGACCTTTGTCAGCTCGAAGCGGAACTGCCTTTTGTGTTACGAAAAATGGTGAGTCGCTCGCTTATCAAAGAAATCACCGATTGGGCCGCCGATAATGGAGCCGGGCATGTTATCCGTTATACGCTTTAGTACAGCTGTTTCGGAGTTAATTCCGGATAGACAAGGGAGAGGCGCAAGCCTCTCTTTTTTATGCGAAATAATTAGTGTTGACTCCTCTGTAAAAGATGTGTTAAATTATAACTCGTCCCTCGGAAACGTCGGTTTGTGAAAAACGCTGACGCAAAGCCGCCGAAAAAAGAAATTAAAAAAACGGTTGACTAAATCGAGGGTAACATGATATATTATAAAAGTCGCTGCTGACAAGCGGATGACACGAAAACGAAGTTTGATCTTTGAAAACTGAACAACGAGTGAGTATTAAATGAGAATGCAAATTCTCGTCAGATGTTTCAAAATGAGCGAATCGCTCTTTCGATTTTAAGCGCTGTCATAAGCGCCTTTAATGGAGAGTTTGATCCTGGCTCAGGACGAACGCTGGCGGCGTGCCTAATACATGCAAGTCGAGCGGAGTTTATCCTTCGGGGTAAGCTTAGCGGCGGACGGGTGAGTAACACGTAGGCAACCTGCCCCATGAACTGGGATAACTACCGGAAACGGTAGCTAATACCGGATAATTCCTCTTTTCGCCTGAAGGGAGGATGAAAGACGGAGCAATCTGTCATCACGGGATGGGCCTGCGGCGCATTAGCTAGTTGGTGGGGTAACGGCTCACCAAGGCGACGATGCGTAGCCGACCTGAGAGGGTGAACGGCCA
>NZ_FOIK01000004.1:300807-424980 GCF_900111565.1 Paenibacillus sp. NFR01 | reverse complement strand
GTGAGACAGTTCGGTCCCTATCTGTCGTGGGCGCAGGAAATTTGAGAGGAGCTGTCCTTAGTACGAGAGGACCGGGATGGACGTACCGCTGGTGCACCAGTTGTTTCGCCAGAAGCATGGCTGGGTAGCTACGTACGGACGGGATAAGCGCTGAAAGCATCTAAGCGTGAAGCCCCCCTCAAGATGAGATTTCCCAATTAGTAAGACCCCTTGAAGACGACGAGGTAGATAGGTTGGAGGTGGAAGTGCAGCAATGCATGGAGCTGACCAATACTAATCGGTCGAGGGCTTATCCAAAAAACATCTATAACGCAAATTTCGTTTCGATCCAGTTTTCAGGCGATCAACCTGATATTCATATTCCCTGATAGCTCAGTTGGTAGAGCACTCGACTGTTAATCGAGTTGTCACAGGTTCGAGTCCTGTTCGGGGAGCCATACGGAGAGGTGTCCGAGAGGCCGAAGGAGCACGATTGGAAATCGTGTAGGCGTCACAAGCGTCTCGAGGGTTCGAATCCCTCTCTCTCCGTTGCAGTATGGCCCGTTGGTCAAGGGGTTAAGACACCTCCCTTTCACGGAGGTAACAGGGGTTCGAATCCCCTACGGGTCACCATTTTCTTCTTAGAATCAAGTTGAATTTTACACTTGATTTCACCTAATGAAATTTGCTACAATAGCAATTGTTCGTTTATGGAGGCTTAGCTCAGCTGGGAGAGCATCTGCCTTACAAGCAGAGGGTCGGGGGTTCGAACCCCTCAGCCTCCACCATTTACAACTTATATCATTGACGCGGGGTGGAGCAGCTCGGTAGCTCGTCGGGCTCATAACCCGAAGGCCGCAGGTTCAAATCCTGCCCCCGCAATTAATCCCCAAAAAGTGAAGATATGCTTTGTAGCGTATTCCGAGTACTTTCCGGGGACCCCAGTAATACTTTTTTAATGCGGAACCGTGGTGTAGAGGCCTAACATGCCTGCCTGTCACGCAGGAGACCGCGGGTTCGAATCCCGTCGGTTCCGCCATTTTTAAGGCTCGGTAGCTCAGTCGGTAGAGCAAAGGACTGAAAATCCTTGTGTCGGGGGTTCGATTCCCTCCCGCGCCACCATCTTTAAAACAATTAAATACGCCGGTGTAGCTCAACTGGTAGAGCAACTGACTTGTAATCAGTAGGTTGGGGGTTCAAGTCCTCTCGCCGGCACCATCTGTGGAGGCTTAGCGAAGTGGCCAAACGCATCAGACTGTAAATCTGCTCACGTACGTGTTCGGTGGTTCGAATCCATCAGCCTCCACCATCTTTAGGGGCATAGTTTAAAGGTAGAACAAAGGTCTCCAAAACCTTTGGTGTGGGTTCAATTCCTGCTGCCCCTGCCATTTTTTACTCTACATTCAAAATTCAATATGGCGGTCGTGGCGAAGGGGTTAACGCACCGGATTGTGGCTCCGGCATTCGTGGGTTCAAGTCCCATCGATCGCCCCATCTACCGAATATTGAATGCAGCACAACTTAATTAGTATGGCGGTCGTGGCGAAGGGGTTAACGCACCGGATTGTGGCTCCGGCATTCGTGGGTTCAAGTCCCATCGATCGCCCCATTACTTTTACAAAATGAATATTGGGGATTAGCCAAGCGGTAAGGCAACGGACTTTGACTCCGTCACCCATAGGTTCGAATCCTATATCCCCAGCCATTATGCGGACGTGGCTCAGCGGTAGAGCATCGCCTTGCCAAGGCGAGGGTCGCGGGTTCGATTCCCGTCGTCCGCTCCATTTATTTTGGCGCCATAGCCAAGTGGTAAGGCACAGCTCTGCAAAAGCTTTATCCCCAGTTCGAGTCTGGGTGGCGCCTCCAACTTAATCTCATATGCCGGCGTGGCGGAATGGCAGACGCGCTCGACTCAAAATCGAGTGGGAAACCGTGGAGGTTCGAGTCCTCTCGCCGGTATCATGCTTTAACGAAGAAAGCTCATCAGAATTCTGATGGGCTTTTTTGTTGCGTTCAGATTGCGTTTAAGATATGTCCTTGACTTATAGCTAACTCTAACGTTTATCCTCATAGGGAAAGTATCATAAAGAGGAGTGACGTCAATGAAGTACAGAAGATTGGGCCGGAGCGGCCTCAAGGTGAGCGAAATCGGCCTAGGCAGCTGGCTGACTTACGGTTCGGCCACAGCTGAAGACACGGCAAAGGCCTGTATACACCAAGCGTTTAAATTGGGAATTAATTTCTTCGATACGTCCAATTCGTATGCCGGTGCGGAGCAGGTGGTCGGCAGTACGCTAAAGGAGTACCCGCGCAGCAGTTATGTGCTGGCGACCAAGCTGTTTTTCCCTCAGGGCGAGGGGGTAAATGAACGCGGATTGTCCCGTAAACATATCGTGGAGCAGTGTGAGGCTAGCCTTAAACGCCTGGGGACCGATTATATCGACCTGTATCAATGCCACCGGTTTGACCAGGACACGCCGATCGACGAGACGCTGCGAGCGCTGGATGATCTGACTGCTCAAGGCAAAATCCTGTATGCCGGCGTAAGCGAATGGACGGCAGCACAAATCGCTGAAGCGGCGCACATCGGCAAAGACCAGCGGTTTCGTCCGCTGATCTCCAATCAGCCGATATACAATATGTTCGAGCGCTATATCGAAAAAGAGGATGTTATCCGAACGACAGAGGCCAACGGCATCGGGTTGATCGTATTTTCACCGCTGGCTCAAGGCGTGTTGACCGGAAAATACAAACCGGGTCAAGGCATTCCGCAGGATAGCAGAGCTGCCAATGATCAGACGAATTGGGTTATCAACAGCTATTTGCGCGAGGATGTGTTAGCGTGTACCGTAAAGCTGGAGGCCCTGGCTGCGGAGCTTGGAGCAACGTTGTCACAATTCGCCTTGGCCTGGGTGCTTCGTCAGCCTAATGTGAGCTCGGCCATTATCGGCTCCAGCCGGGTATCGCAGATTGAGGAGAATGTTAAGGCGGTTGATCTGGAACTGACCGCAGACGTGCTTGCGCGTACGGAAGAGATCTTATCGGAAGTTAGCGGTTTTGCTCCATTGCGTTAACTGTAGGATAGTTAGATAAGCTTAAGATAATCCGGGAAAGTCCGTCTTCAAGGCAATGAAGGCGGGCTTTTTTTGCGAAGATAGGGATTGGTTTAAGTCCATAACCGATTAATTTAATCGAAATACTCAACTATATGCAAGTAAATTAGTTACAGAAAAGAAAAAGGCAGTATGCTACCCTTACATAAAAACCTAGTAAGTAAATAGGAATTATGAATTATGGAGGGCCAGCTCAAATGAAAATCATGCACTGCACCTATTGTTGACGCTTAGACAGAAGCCCAAGCAAGGAATTACCGTGATACTGGCAGGGAGAGTTATCAAAAGGAGGAAAATCATATGTCACGTCGGCAGTGGGTGTTTGATGCATTAAATAATAAACCGGTGGAACGGGTACCGGCAAGCTTTTGGTTTCATTTTGTACCTGATGAGAAGGATCAGAACGCCCTAGTGAACCCGGAGATCTTCCGTTTGAACCTTGAAGGGCATAAACGATATTTTGCCGAGGCATTGCCTGATTTCGTGAAGCTGATGAGCGACGGATTTTTCCATTATCCCGATCCGCTGCTCCGTGAAGCCCGTAACGCAACCGAGCTGCGGGCGCTTCGTCCGGTGGGCGGCAAACATCCGTGGATCGAGCGGCAGGTGGAGCTTGTAAAAGCTTTGACGGATGAGATTGGTGCAGAAGTGCCAACATTCTATAACATCTTCGCTCCAGCGACGTTTTTTAAATTTCAGTTCGATCGGGACGGAGACCGGCAGCTGGCGGATCTGATCGTGGCGGACTCGGAGGCGGTAAAACATGCACTGGATGTCATCGCTGAAGACGTAGCGATACTGGTAGAGCGGGTCATTTCGGAGGGCGGAACGGACGGCATCTACTTAAGCGTTCAGAATATTCTGGATCCACGGATAACACCGGACCTTTATAAGGCGATTGTCGCCCCGTCGGAACGCAAGGTTCTGGACCATGCCAATCGGGTCAGCGACAACAACATTCTTCATATTTGCGGATACGAACGGGCGAAAAATGACCTGAGTCTCTATCTTGATTATAAGTCCAAAGCAGTCAATTGGGCGGTGAACAGCGAAAATCTCAGTCTGGCGGCAGGGAAAAAGCTGTTCGGCGGCCGGGCCGTCATCGGCGGCTTCGATAACAACCGTGACGGGCTGCTGTACAGCGGCACCCGGGAAGAGGTCGAGCAGTTGACTGAGGAAATTTTGCGCGAGGCAGGAACGACCGGGGTTCTGCTGGGTGCGGATTGCACGCTGCCGCTCGATGTCGACCGCAACCGGATCAACTGGGTGAAGGAAAAGGCCGCAATTTTATTTGAGCCATCGAAGGAGAGAACGATATGAAAACTGCCAAAAAACTGCTGATTCCCGGAACCGCACTGCTGCTCGCTTTTTCGATAGCCGGATGCGGGAACAACAATAACAGCAATAGCGCGGCGGAAGCTGCCGCAGCTCCGGCGTCGACGAACACGGCTGCCAATGCTCCGGCGGATCCTGCCAAAGTAAACAAGGTACGGATTGCGCATACACAGGCTTACGTTCCGTATGATTTTGTGAATGAACAGGGCGAATCGGACGGCTTCGAGGTGCAGGTGCTTAAGGCAGTCGATGAGCTGCTGCCGGAATATGAATTCGAATTTGTGCCTACGTCGGATGACGATCTGCTGATCGGGGTGGAATCGGGCAAATACGATGTCGGCGTCAAAGGCGCCTGGGTGACAGAAGAACGGAAGCAGAAATTTATTTTCCCGAAAAATAACATCGCGGCCAGCGTCATCGGCATCACGTTCCGTACGGAAAACGCCGACCAGATTAAGGACATCGACTCCTTTGCCCGGTACAGCGGCAAGCTGGTGCCGATCGCTCCGCAAAACGCACAATACGCCGTGATCGAGGATTACAACAAAACGCATACCGACAAGCCGATCAAGCTGGTGCCATCCGAAGACTTCACGATTGCCGATGCCTACAGCTGGGTGCTGGAAGGCCGGTATGACGCTTACCTGGATATCAAGCTTTCCTATCAGAACAACATTACGAAGGCTGACGGTCCTTACCATCAATACGCCGACAAGTTGTCCTATCTGCCGTACAAGGGCATTCCTACATGGCCGTTGTTCAATAAAAAGGATCAGGCGTTTGCCGACGCGTATGACGGTGCCATAGAGAAGCTGAAGGCCGACGGAACCATTTCGGAGCTGTCGCAGAAATATTTCGGCGAAGATATTTTCCAGTACATCGATAAATAAAGAAGTGCTGACCTTCAAAGGAGGCAGGCCGCTGTGAGGCCCTTTGATCCATCGTTTATTGTGGAAGTGATCCCGAAACTGCTGCCTTATCTGTATGTAACGCTGTATATTATTGCCGGAACCGTCGTCTTTGGTTCTCTGCTTGGTTTTGTTCTGGCCAGGGCCAAGTTGCGGCGGCGCCGGATTCCGAAGCTGCTGGCCGATCTGTATATCGTGACGCTGCGCTGTACCCCGCCGATTGTGCTGCTGTTTATCGTGTTTTACGGATTGCCGGAGCTGCTGATGATAACGTCGGGAGTGGATATCAATTTCTGGCACCGGGCGGTATTCGTTCTTGTTACGTTTACGCTGCTATTCGCGGCTAGTATGTCGGAGGTCATGCGGACGGCGTATGAATCTGTTGATCAAGGACAGCGGGAGGCGGCGGTCAGCATCGGGATGAGCGAGACGCAGGCGTTTTTCCGCATCGTCTTTCCGCAGGCTGTCGTGGTGGCGCTGCCCAACATCGCCAATGCGCTCGTCAATCTGATGAAGGACGGCTCATTGGCGTACACGATCGGCCTGATCGACATCATGGGGCAGGGCACGCTGATCATCTCGTGGAATTACGGGGCGTATGCGCTGGAGACGTACATTGCGCTGGCGCTGATTTACTGGGCGATGACTCTGCTGATTGAAAAATCCTTTCATTGGCTGGAGAAACATCTGTCCAAAGGAAAAAAAGGCATCGCGGTATAGGGGGGCGGACGGGTGGAACTCAATTTCGATTTTATGCTGCATACGCTCTATCTGACGCTGGCCGGCATACCGACGACGCTGAAGATCACGGCTGTTTCGCTGCTGTTTTCTACGCCGATCGCTTTTTTCATCGCATTGGCCAAAATCTACAACGTCCGGATCGCCAAACAACTGGCAACGCTGTACGTGTCCTGCGTCCGCGGCACGCCGATTATTCTGCAGATCCTGATCGTCTACAGCCTGCTGCCCAGTCTGATCAACGAAGCAGCCAAGCAGCTGGGGCTGGGGTTTAACGTTTTCGATCTGAATTCCATTATCTACGCCTACATCGTCTTTACGTTCAACACGACCGCAGGCTTGTCCGAGGTGTTCCGTTCCGCGCTGCTGACGGTCAACAGGGGACAGCTGGAGGCGGCGTATGCGGCGGGTATGAGTACCGTGCAGGCGTACCGGAGAATCATCGTTCCGCAGGCGCTGGTCGTAGCGCTCCCGAATATCTGCAACCTGACGGTCAATCTGATCAAGCTGACTTCGCTGGCGTTTGTGATGTCCGTGAAGGATATTACGGCGATCGCCAAGATCGAAGCGTCCTACGGATACAATTATATCGAGGCGTATCTGACGATTTTCGTCATCTACATCCTGGTGTGCTCCGTTACGCAGCTGTTGTTCTCCCTTGCCGAAAAACACTTCGGGGCTTATAAAGCGGCTATGAAATAGGAGATGAGAAAATGCTCGAAATCAAAAACATCCATAAAACCTTCCATAAAAACGAGGTGCTGGGCGGGGTAAACCTGAAAGTGGAGAAAGGCGACGTCGTTGTTGTTCTCGGGCCAAGCGGTTCGGGGAAAACGACGCTCCTGCGCTGTATCAACTTTCTGGAGCGGGCGGACCGGGGCGAAATCATATTCGATGACCTCAAAGTGGATATCAACGGGGCAACGTCCGGGCAAATCTCCAATATCCGCAAGCGGACGGCATTTGTGTTTCAGAACTACAATCTGTTCCATAACAAAACCGCGCTGGAGAATGTCACCGAAGGGCTGATTATTGCGCGGAAGGTGCCGAAGCCGCAGGCGATTCAGACTGCCAAAGAAGCGCTCAATAAAGTAGGATTGGCCGACCGATACGACTATTATCCGTCCATGTTGTCCGGCGGGCAGCAGCAGCGGGTAGGCATTGCGCGGGCAATTGCGGTCAATCCGGACGTTATTCTATTCGACGAGCCAACCTCCGCACTGGATCCCGAGCTGATCGGTGAGGTGCTGGGCGTTATGAAGCAGCTGGCCCGCGAAGGCGTAACGATGGTGGTCGTGACCCATGAGATGTCCTTCGCCCAGGATGTCGCGAACCATATCGTGTTTATGGATAGAGGCGTCGTGGTGGAAGAAGGCGACCCGAAGACCTTTTTCGCCCATCCAAAAGAGGAGCGGACGAAGCAGTTTCTGCTGCGGATCGTGCCGAGCAGCGATTATACGATTTGAAAAAGGGCGCATCCGCTTGTTGCGGAGCGCCCTTCGTGATTCGGTGGCAGTTCTTATGGAAGCTTGTTGCCGGCAGCCAGGTAGATTTCATACCATTCCTGGCGGCTAAGCGTAATGTCGGACGCCTTGGCAATGTCGAGCAGGCGTTTGGTGTTGGTGGTGCCGACTACCGGCTGCATTTTGGCCGGGTGGCGAAGCAGCCAGGCGATGGCGATCGCCGTATCGGCAACGCCTTTTTCGTCGGCCAGGCGGTTAATTACTTTGTTCAGCTCCGGGAACTTGTCGTTGCCCAGGAATACGCCTTCAAAGAAGCCGTATTGGAACGGCGACCATGGCTGGATCGTCATGTCATGCAGGCGGCTGTATTCCAGGATACCGCCGTCATGCACAACGGAAGGGGCGTTGGTCATGTTGACGTTGAAGCCGGCATCGATCATGCCGGAGACCATAATGCTGAGTTGAAGCTGGTTGAACAGCAGCGGCTGCTTCACGTTTTTCTTGAGAAGCTCGATTTGCAGCGGGTTCAGGTTACTGACGCCGAAATGCTTCACGAGGCCGCGTTGTTCCAGATTATCGAACGCTTCGGCGATTTCTTCCGGCTCCATCAGGGTGTCCGGGCGGTGCAGCAGCAGCACGTCGACATAATCGGTCTTCAGGCGCTTAATGCTGCCTTCCACCGAGCTGATGATATGTTCTTTGGAGAAGTCGAACATCACGCCGGGGACGATGCCGCATTTGGTTTGGATATGCATTTTGTCTCGCAGGCCGGAATTGTTGGCCAGCACGTTGCCGAATACTTCCTCGGCTTTGCCGCCGGCATAAATGTCGGCGTGGTCGAAGAAGTCGATGCCCGCTTCCAGCGAGCTGTGGATATGCACATCGGCTTCCTCGGGAGTCATATCGGCAATCCGCATGCAGCCGAGGGAGATTTCCGCAACGTCAAGCGCGCCGCCGGCGACACTGATTCTTTTTACCATAATTATTCACTCCTTGAATGGGTTTTCATGATTTAGTGTAGCCCTTAGAGTTAACTGTAAGTCAAGAGCTTGTATACATACTTTTAATAGGCCCGCAATGGTGATAGATTAGAGAGGTAGCTTACAGCCAAAGAGGGAAGGGAGATGCCCGTATGGGATACAGCATCAAAACCATAGCACAAAAAAGCGGACTAAGCCAATATACGCTGCGTTACTACGAGAGGGAGGGCGTGCTGCCCGAGGTGGCACGGGACGAGCATGGCAACCGCTGCTTTCACGACGAGGACCTGGAGCTAATTTCGCTGATTTGCTGCCTGAAGGATACGGGAATGCCGATCGCCGAGATCAAGCAATTTATTGCTTTGTCCAAGGAGGGGCTGGGTACGCTGCCGGAGCAGCGCAAGCTGCTTCAGGAGCATAAGCTGCAGATCGAGGAGAAAATCAAGTTTTTCCAGAACTTTGCCCGGAAGATCGATCACAAGATTGCTTATTTTGCTTCGCTTGAGAATGAAGCCGCCGCGGCAGAAGCGAAATAAATATACGTCGATGATTGTTATTGTTAGTTTATGTAACGCGGTTTATGGCTAAAGCTTGACAAACGACTGAATTACCTTGACGAAAATGATTAGGATGATATGATACAGGTAACTGAGAGAGCGAATCTTGAATTTTAGTCAGAATAACTGACATGAGGCTTTCTCGCAAACAACCGAACAGTGAAGCTCTTGTATAAGCTCGATAATGGGATCGGGCGTTTCGACCAGGCGACCGTAAATTGCCCCAGGCTACGAGAGGTAAGCGACGAGAACGAAATCCGCAGCGCATACGCGTTTAGGGGGACGTTCCGCCGGCTGCCTTTTGTAGACTTGGGGCTTTTTTGTCGTGCGCGAAATACGGGGTGGAGCATCCAAAATTCAGAAGAAGAGGTGGAAGTCCAATGAGTTACGATCTGATTATCAAAAATGCCAACATTCCGCAAGGCGACCGGCAGGTGCTGACAGACATTCTGGTGAAAAACGGCGTCATCGCCGGATTTGCCAAGGGCATTAAAGCGGATGCCGCAGAAGTCATTGACGCCAAGGGCATGCTGGTGCTGCCGGGCGTCATCGACTCGCATACCCATTTTAACGATCCCGGCTTTACGCACCGCGAGGACTTCGTGACCGGAACCAGCAGCGCCGCGGCAGGCGGCGTGACGATGATCGTGGATATGCCATGCTGCAGCGTGCCTTCCGTCCGTTCCGCCGACAATCTGTTCAACAAGCTGAATGCGCTGGAAGGCAAGGGCATCGTCGACTACGCGATGTGGGGCGGCATTACCGGCGAGGATGTGCGCAATAATGTGCTGCCGGAGATTATCAGCGAGCAGGTGGCGAACGGCGTAGTAGCCTTCAAGGTATACATGACGCCTTCCGTGCCGAGTTATCCGCGCGTGACCGATCCCGAGATGCTGGAGGCTTTTGCCGCGGTGTCGCCGACGGGGCTGCCGATCGGAATTCATGCCGAAAACTTCGCAATTTGCGATTACTTTACCCAGAAGCTGAAAGGCGAAGGGCGTATGGATTATCCGGCGTGGGCCGAAGCGCGTATGGCGCTCGCAGAGAAGGCGGCGATCCAGCTCGGCATCAGCTTTGCCGAAGAGACCGGCGCCCGGCTGCATATCGTGCATATGAGTACGGCGGCAGGCAACGAGCTGATCCGTGAAGCGAAGCTGAAAGGAACCAAAGTGACGGCGGAATCCTGTCCGCACTATTTGACGCTGAATGCGGTAGACGCGATGACGGAATTCGGAACGTTCGCCAAGATTGCGCCACCGCTGCGCACGGCCAAGGACAACGAGGCGCTGTGGCAGGGATTGGTTGACGGCACGATCGACTTTATGGCAACCGACCATGCGCCATATGAAATTGCCACGGAGAAAAACGCGCCGGGCATGGACGTGTGGACCTCCTTCCCAGGCATTCCCGGCGTGGAGACGCTGGTGCCGATCATGATCAGCGAAGGCTACAACAAAGGCCGCCTCAGCCTCTCCCGCCTGGTAGAGCTGCTGTGCACCAACCCGGCGGTCCACTACGGTCTCTATCCGAAAAAAGGCGCGCTGGAGATCGGTACCGACGCCGATTTCACGATCGTCGATCTGGAGAAGGAATGGACCCTCGACAAGGACCAAATGCACTGCAAGCCGAAATATACGCCGTTCCACGGCATGAAGCTGAAGGGCAAGGTCGACAAGACGATCGTCAGAGGTACGCTGGTGTTCGACGAGGCGCTGGGTGTTATCGGCAAGCCTGGCCACGGCGAGTATGTCAAACGGCAAACGATCAGCGAGCTGCCGCGTCTGCTGAAATACTAATTCGGGCGGCTTAAGCCGGCCATTATAAGGGAGTGAGCAATGATGGGCAAACATGCGGTAGTCATTATCGATATGCTGAACGATTTTATTCATCCGGACGGTGCGCTGACTTGTCCGAACGGCGCGGGCATCGTACCTGCGCTGCAGGAGCTGATCGAATTCAGCCACGAAAACGATATTCAGGTGATCTTCGTCCAGGAAGCGCACCGCAAGAACGACGCCGACTTCCGCGTGCGGCCGGTTCATGCGATTAAGGGAAGCTGGGGTTCGGATTTTATTGCCGAGCTGACGCCGGATGAAGCCAAAGGCGACTATATCGTGCAAAAGCGGCGGCATAGCGCCTTCAGCTACACCGACATGGATCTGTTCCTGCGCGAGGAGGGCATCGACACGGTGGTCGTCACCGGCGTCTGGACCAATGTATGCGTCCGCTCCACGGCATCCGACGCCATGTACCACACCTATAAAGTGGTCTGCGTCAGCGACTGCTGCGCCTCCAAGGACGAGGAGATGCACATCTCGGGGCTGCGCGACATCGGCATCTTCGGCGAAGTGCTGACGCTGGCGGAGTACAAGGAGAAGAATCTGGTGGTCAGAGCTTAGTCGTACGGGTTCAATAGTGAAAAAAACGTCCGGCCAAGGAAGAGTCCTTGGCCGGACGTTTTGCGTTTGTTGGGTTTATGGCAACGTTGCAGTAAAGTGTGGGACCGCCGGATAACGTCTGTGCAGGAGCCAAGGCTGCGCGGTTGAGACAGGCAGGTGTCTACGTCGCGCAGGCCACCTGCTCGGGCCGGTACGGGTAATCCGCGACAGCGCCGCCATGCTCTTGGGCCGCCTTGCGCAGCAGCTTCTGCTTGCGCCAGCGGATCAGTACCAGCACGCCGCGGATCGCCTCGTCGGAAATCATGCTGACATAGATGCCTTTCAATCCCCAGCCGGCGGTAATGCCCAACAGATAGGAGCCGCCGATGCCGACCAGCGTCATGGAGATGATCGAAATCGTCATCGTGAAGCGGGTATCGCCGACCGCGTTCAGCGCGTTGCCCATCGCCATGTTGAGCATTTTGGCCGGCTGGAGCAGCAGATTCAGAGCCAGCAGGGAGATGCCGATGCCGATAATCTCCGCGTCCGAGGTGAACAGTCCGAGCAGCGGCCGTCCGATGGCGAACAGCAGCAGCACATTCGCGGCGACGATTACCTGGCCGGAGAACAGGGTACGGTAGGCGCTTTTGTATGTTTTTTCGAGCTGCATGGCGCCGAATAATTGGGCGGCCATAATCTGTCCGGCCAGCGCCACGGCGTAGCCCAGTGTAAAGCAAAACGACTCCAACGTATTGAGATAAGTCCGTGCTGCAAGTTCCTTGGCGCCAAGCATGGCCATGAAGGAATACATGGCGAGCTGGGAGAAGACCCACGCGGAGGAGTTGAGCCCGAGCGGCCAGCTGATTTTGACGATTTCGCGGAACATCGCCCGGTTATAGTACAGCAGGTCCTTGATTTTAATCCGAATGTCGAACGAGCGGCAGAAAATATAGAAGAGCAGAACAACGCCGACGCCGCGTGCAATAATATTGGATAGCGCAATGCCGTTCAGGCCCATTTCCGGGAATCCGAACGCGCCGAACAGGAACAGGTAATTGAAGACAATATGCAAAATATTGACGCCGATGCCGATATACATCGGTCCCTTGGTATTTCCGGTATTGCGGATGCCCGAGCCTAGCGCCGATATGAAGGCAACCAGAAAAAGGCCGGCCCCGACATTGCCGATAAATTGTCCTGCTGCCGGAAGGAGCTCGTCGGAGACGTTGATGGCTCTGGCGATCGGGTAAGGGAAAAGATACAATACGATGCTGGAGAGAATGCCCAAAATGACGGTTGAGGACAGCCCCATAATGGCAAACGAACGGGCTTCCCCGTAGCGCTGCGAGCCGAACCGCTGGGCAATAAGGATCCCTGCGCCGCCTGCGAGCGTCGTGAAGAGCGTAATCAGCGTGTTGAACAGTTGGTTGGACAACCCCACGATGGCCACGGCATCGTCGGAGAGCCGGCTGACCATGATCGTGTCGACGCTGCCCAGCAGCGTCTGCAGAAATACTTCCAGAAAGATCGGCCAAGCCAGCATGCGGAGGCTGAGGGTTTGATAGTTGTTTTTCACGGAGTAAACCTCCCGGTTGAATAGTTTCGCTGCCGGTATGCGGTGCTACAGGAAACAATTATAAGTGCTTCGCTGTTTTTCGTGTGGTACAATTCCAACTATAAGTTTCAATATTTAAACCTTTTACGGGAGTAATCGCTTACATGAAAATCATTAAATTTACCCTGCCTCCACTGCCTTATTTGATCGTGAGCGGCCAACATACGTTTCAGCCGGGCGAGCGCCATTTCGACCGCCGCGGGATCGAGATATTCGATCTGCTGTATGTGGTGAAAGGAACCTTGTACATGGCCGAGGAACAATGCAGCTATGCGCTGCGGCCCGGCGATACGCTCATCCTGCGGCCCGATTGCCATCATTACGGCTATCAGGACTGCGAGGAGGAGACGGTGTACGAATGGCTACACTTCCAGACGGCCGGGAGCTGGAGCGCCTCGGAGACCTCGCCGGACCGCAGCGATTTCACGCCGTCGCGCGATGAAGCCAACCAGGTCGATATCCGCAATTTTGAGCTGTATGTACCGCAGCATTGCCGGATTCCGCTCACGCAAAAGATGGAAGAGAAGCTGGCGATGCTGCGCGAACTCGGTCCTGATTCACATATTAGCACCGTTGGCCTGCGGCAGCAGATTCTGTTCCAGGAGGTGTTGCAGCAGCTGGCGGATTCCAATGAAGCCGATGCGGCGTTCATGCCCGACATTTGCGCGGAGCAGGCAGCTTCGTATTTACGGACGCACTACCGGGAGCAGGTGACGGCGGAAGCGCTCAAGGCGGCGCTGAATTTCCATCCGGTCTATATCGCCCGCTGCATGAAGCGCAAATACGGCTGCTCGCCGATGGAATATCTGCAGCGCTACCGGATCGAGCAGAGCAAGCTGCTGCTGATGCAGAGCAACTATTCCGTTTCCCGGATCGCCGAGGAAGTCGGCTTCAACCAGACGCCGTATTTCAGCTCGCGGTTTATGCGGCTGGAGGGGCTGTCGCCCCGCGAATACCGGCGGCGGTTCTCGCAGTAGGCCGCTGCGCGGAAAGTGAAAAGTGCAAAGTGCGAAATGAGAAATGCCAAAGTTGCAAGTGCCAAATGCGATACAATTGCAAAGTTTAAAGAGCAAGAGGCAGAGCCGGGGTTAGGGGCAAAGCCATAGCCAGGCGTAAATCTAGCCAAAGTAAATAAGCCGACCGGCATACCGTTCGGCTTATTTGGCATTATAGTCGTGATGATTTCCCGGACCCCGCAGCGTGACTGAGTATGCTTCGAATGCTTCAAAGGCGGATCTCTGATTCGCGGGGAGGCTGGCCGTGCCCGGCTTAGCTGCTTGGCGGGCTTTATAAACATTTAGTGGGATTATCTCCCTCTAATTTGGCGGGAAATGTAGTTTCCAAGAGAATAGTGGGATTACGTCCCACTAAATCGACTCTATTCCCCCAATATAGACTGTGGAGAACGAAATAGAGGGAGGAAATCCCTCTATTTTTCTTCTACGGTAGCCTCGCGGAGAATAGTGGGAGTTTTTCCCTCTATTTCGGTGTATCGGGGATTGTACGGGATTAACTTCCGCTGCTGCCAGTGGTAATCTGCATCATGAGCGGTGTCACTTTGTAGCCGTTGACGGGAGCCAGATCCTGCGAGCAGGCGGAGAGAGCGACGACCACATCGGTCAACGCCAACAGTGCGACATAATCGCCGGGGCGGGAGAGCGGCTCCTCGATGACATAATCCAGGTTCTCGTCCAGCGCGTTGTTCATAAACCAGTTGATCGGATCGGGAAGCCCGCGCTCGCCGAGGCCATAACTGCGCAGCGCCTTCCGCAGATTGTCGTGGCAGTTCGGATGTTCTTCCAGGCCGAAATCGACTTTGTAACGGTAATAATCGCAAGCAGGGAAAAAGAAATCATGTTTGCCTACGGTATCGGCCACCAGCTGCATCAGCGGCTGCCGCCGGTTGCTGTACAGCCCGTCGCCGACCTTCAGCCGAATGCTGCTGAGCGAGGCCCGCATATGGACAGGCGACACATGTTCCTGCGGGTCGGCGGCATTAAAGCAGACAAAATCGCCGACCTGCTTGCCCTCCATGTCAACGATGTACAGCACCTGGCCCTTGCGGACCAGGGCGCTGCGTCCCTCATAGGCGGGAACGACAATTTCTTCCAGAATGCGTTCCGTTCTCATTACAGCAGCATCTCCCTTTGGATGTGATTATTCGATAAACACCGCGACGGCGCGTACCGGAGAGCCGGTGCCGCGGCGGATCCGGAGCGGAAGGCCGAAATAAAGGAACCGCCGCCGGGCGATCCGGTCCAGATTGCAAAGATTTTCGGTGTTGGTCAGTCCGTACTCCCGGCACACGAGGTGACCGGCGTAGGTCATGTCCTGCGGGTTGTCGATGGACGGTGCATCAATGCCGATATTGACCACTCCGTGCCGAGCCAGCCAGGAGGCGGCTTCGTAATCGAGGCCGGCATGGCGGGTCAGCCACTCGTCCGTACCGTAAGCGCGGTTGTAGTGCCCGGTGTGCAGCAGCACGATATCGCCCCGGTCCAGATGCAGCCGTGCAGCCTGAAGCGCGGATTCCAGCTCGATGCGGGTAATGTAGCCGTCAGGAGAGACATGCGACAAATCCAGGCAGATGGCGGGGCCGTAAAAGTACTCCAGCGGCATCTCGTCGATGGTCGGACCGTGCGGATCGTATTCATAGACGGCGTCGCTATGGGTCGGACCGTGTTCGCTCAACAGCAGGTTATTCGTCGCAAACGGAAAACCCAGTTTTTGCATGCTTTCTTCATGGCTCATATTGGGGAAGATCATCGTTTTTTGATGCGGCGGAAATACCGGCATGCCTTGATAAATCTCCTGGGATAAGTCGATAACTTGAATGCCCACGGGATAACATCCTCCTTCTGGAAAAGATGGCTGTGCCGTCTTCCCGCTTAAGCCAGCGGCGGCAGTACGGTAAAACGGTCGGCGTCGATCAGGCCGATATCGGTGATTTTCCATGCCGGACTGGTAACCAGCGAGAGAAAAGAGAGATGCATGAAGGGGACATGCAGCGTGCAGCCCAGCACTTCACGGGCGAGCCGGTGCAGCTCGGCGATCTTGGCGCTCATCTCCTTGCCGGTCAATTCGTCGGTCATCAGACCGCCGATGCGCAGCGGCAGATCGCCGACGACCTTGCCGCCTTCGATCATGGCGATGCCGCCGTCCATGGCGATAACCCGGTTGACGGCCGTCACCATGTCGGCATAGTTGGTGCCGGTGACGATGATGTTATGAGTATCATGGGCTACGCTTTCGGCGATGGCCCCCGCCTGTAGCTTCATGCCGCGGACAAATGTTTTACCGACTTTGCCGCTCCGCCCGTGGCGTTCGATCACGAGCAGCGGAAGCAGGTCGTCTTGAACAGACGGCTGGACGATCCCATGTTGAACGGGCAGGGTATAAATACCGGCACCGGTCAAATTTTGATCGGGAATGACTTCGACGGCTCTTACGCTGACGCTGCCCGAGGCGCCGCCGGAAGACAGATGCAGGTCCTCAAGCTTGACAGGCTTGCGCTTGACGGATTTTTTCACGGACTCCGGATAAACGTAAGAGGGAATGTCGCGGACCAGCTCGCCATGCTGCGCAATCAGCTTACCGCTGATATAGACCTCTTCGACGGTCATCCGGGACAAATCGCCGATAACGGCGATGTCGGCTTTTTTGCCGGGAGCAAGCACGCCGATATCCTGAAAGCCGAAATGCGCCGCCGGATTGATCGTTACCATCTGGATTGCTTCGACGGGATCGATGCCTTCGGCGATCGTCCGGCGCACGATGTCATTCATATGGCCGTATTTCAGCAAATCCTCAGGCACCATGTCGTCGGAGACGAGAATGGCCCGGCGGGAATCCATTCCTTCTTCGGTAATGGCGCGGATGCATTCCGCCATATTTCGCTGCGAGGAGCCTTCGCGCATAAAAACGCTGACGCCGTAGCGGAGCTTCTCCATCATTTCTTCTTTGGTCGTCGTCTCGTGGCAGGAGACATGGCCGCCGCCGCAGATGATATGCGCCGCCAGTTCGGGGCCGAAGAGGCCAGGTGCGTTGCCTTCGACCGATTTGCCGATGGTTTTGGCGTAGGATACGGAAGCCAGCAGATCGTCGATTAGATAAGGCGCGTTGCGGTACACCGGATGAACGTTGCTGAAGCCCTGCAGCTCGCCAATACCTTGGACATAGTCGTCGTTCAGCAGCTCCTGCATGTCTTTGGAAGAGATGTCGGTGCCCGCCGTTTCCAGGCCCGGTACATCGGGAGTAAGGCAGGGTACGGTAAAAAGTACGCGGCTGGGCAAAGTTTTGGCTTCTTCAATCATCGCTTTCATGCCGGGCACGCCAAGCACATTGCCGATCTCATGCGGGTCGGCGACCAGCGTCGTTGTTCCGGAAGGAATCGACAGCTTGGAAAATTCGGTCACGGTCAGCATGGCGCTTTCGAAATGCATATGCGAATCAATGAACCCCGGGCTGATAAATTTGCCGCGCATGTTTCTAACGGCGGTGTCGGGACCGATCAGCTTGTCGGCCTGACCGACGAGCAGGATATGCTCGCCTTTGATGGCGAGGTCTGCGGGATAGATTTCCCGGGTAATCACATTAATGATATATCCGCCTTTCAGCACCAGATCGGCATACGCGGTACCGGACAGCAGCACGTCGATCAGCCTGCGGCGCGAAATGGCGTCTTTAATGTCGGTTGTCTGCATAACCGGAATCAGCCTCCTTTCAAGGCGCTATGGTAGTCGACGCTGTCGACAATACCGACGATTGCCGCGTCAATCGGCGCATTCGGGTGCATGCCGGCCCGCGAAGCGACGCTGCCGACGGCAAAAAGCACCGTCTCCCCGATCCCTGCGCCGACGGTGTCGACCGCGATCACCGGCGCACCGGCGGCGGCGCCGTCGGGAAGGATCGGCTGCACGATCAGCAGCTTTGCGCCGATCAAATGATCATCCTTGCGCGTGGCGACCACATGTCCCTTAATGATTCCAAGCTTCATTGACGCTCACCTCATCTATAGATGGATTGCAAATCAAGTTTATGAATCCGGGCGATGGGCTGGAGTAGATTCGGTTCCTCCTAATTGCCGTCGACCACGATTCCGTGCTCGCGGGCCAGATCGGCTGCAAGCGGGGTAACCACTAAACGCCCCGGCACCGTAATCCGCGTCCGGCCGAGCCTGGCGGCGGTAAGAATATCATCTGCCGTCAGAACGAAACAGGTGCCCCCGGGAGCTGCGTCCATATCCGGCTTGAGCCAGCTGGACATACGGTCAGGCTCTAGCACAGCAATACCGTATCCTGCAACGGCATCCAGCTTCCGCCGCAGTTCCGCAATCAGCGGAGGCGCGGCATGGGGGAACCCGGATTCTCCCCACCGGTAATGCGCGGGATCGGCACCCAGCGCCAGCGCGCCGACGGGCTTGCCGGCGCATAACGCCTGAACGGCCAGCGCGGCGAAAGGATCGTCCGTGTCCACCTGTGCCAGACGGTTCAGGAGGCCGGGCGACAGCACCGGGAAGAGCAGGGCGTCGAAGTCTGCAAGCGAAGGAGGGCGGATGGGAAAGTATTGAATATGGGAAGGTCCGTTGACGGAATCGGCAAGTCCACCGGGTCTGGCGCTTGACCGCCCTGCATGGGTGGAGTCGGCATACGCGCAGCGGCTTGCCGTTGTTGTGCCGGCAAAGATGTCGTCCACGCCGGTCTGCCCCGCCAACTGCTCCACGGTGAATAGCCGAAGAACCTGTTCATCCGCCCAGATCCGCCGCCGGACCCTTGCCGAGCCCAAGCTGCGGATCGCCGCCAGCCCGTCTTCCATCCCGACAAAATGGCCGGTAAGCAGCACGAGCAGGCGGGGATACCGTCCGTTTAACTCTTCTTCTCTGCCCCGGTAAGCTAAGCCAAGCAGGGCATTATCCGCAACGGCGCTGCTCCGGCTGTCCATGGCGGAGATTATTCAATGCCCTTGGAGAGCAGCGCGCGCTCGACTTCGCTGTGGGGTCTGGGAATGACATGGACCGAGACCAGCTCACCCACGCGTTTGGCTGCGGCGGCTCCGGCATCGGTTGCCGCTTTGACGGCGCCGACGTCGCCGCGCACCATGACCGTAACGAGACCGAAGCCAATTTTTTCGTATCCGCAGATCTCCACGTTTGCTGCTTTGACCATGGCGTCCGCTGCTTCGATAGCGCCGACCAGTCCTTTTGTCTCAATCAATCCTAGGGATTCTCCCATGTGTAAAACCTCCATTATTCGAATTTTGGGTGAAGCGGCCATGATGGCTGGTGGACCCTATTTCCGTTATGCCGTTAAACCTGCGCGGAATCCGGAGCGCCCGGCGGGCTTGCCGGTGAATCCGGAGCAAAAACGTAGCGTTTCAAAATTTTATCGTGGACTTCGCCATGCGCTTTGGCGATGACCTGGGCGGACATAACCCTCCCGACGCGCTGTGCCTCGGCTGTTCCGGCTTCCACGGAGGAAGTCACGGCGGCGACTTCGCCGCTCAGGTGAAGCGTGACGCCGAGCAACCCGCCGACGCCGATGATCTTTTCGACGGCAACCAGTTTGACATTCGCCGCTTTAAGCGCGGCATCGGCTGCGGAGACCGCCGAAGTATACCCCAGCGTTTCAATCAATCCGAGTGCCTGCATGGGTTCGCCTCCTTAAAATGATGTGGATGCCGCATTGTGAGCCGCAGCGAGAGTTTGCAGTTCCGGCAGCGCTGCATTCAGCTGACCGGCTGCGGTACTGACTACGCAGTAACCGTGCTCCACCCGGATGGCGAGCCGGGCGTTGGGGCAGCGCCCCGCCCATTGCTCGGCGATGGCGATGCCGCCCCAGCGTGTAGCTGCTTCAATAACGGCGATGGCCGACGTGTGGCCATCGCCGAAATACCGCTTAACGAGACCCGTTGGATTCGGGCTGGTGAAGATGCGGACGGCTTGCTGCGCTTGGGCGAGCAGTTCGCCGGCCAGCCGCAGCAGCCTCTCGCCGAGGACAAACGGGTCGCTTCCGAACAGCTTAAGCTCGAAGCTGCGGCCGTCCAGGCCCCAGGCGATGTCGGCTTCGAGCGAGCCGTCGCCGGCCAGCAGCTGTTCTGAGGCGAACAGCTGCCCGGGGGTACACGCGGGCGAGGTTAAGACGCCCGCTGCGGTGTAGCTGCGGCCCGGGATACCGAGGGCCGCCTGCAGTTCCCGGCTGAGGCTGGGGAACAACCACGCCTCGATGCCCCCGGCGGCCGCGAGGCGGAGCGGCTCGCCGGTCTGGGCCGCCGCCGCGATCTCCGCGCGGCTGGCGGTGGGCCCAGCGGCCGGGCGGGCGCTGGGCTGCGAGGCCTGCGCGGGGCTGGCCGCGCGCGCAGGCGAGGGGATGGCCGGCGGCGTGTGCCCCGCCGGCCTTTGGCCCGGACCGCCCGGCAGCGTCGGCGCGGGGCGGTCCGGGAGGGGCCTGCCGCCGCGTTCCGGCGGCAGGGTGCGCAGCAGCAGAGGCGACAGCCACTCTGCTGCGAAGCGGTCCTGGTTCAGCGGCGTCAGCACTGAACCGGGCGGCGTTGCCGGGCGGGGAACCGCGCCTGGCGCGCCGTGGCGGGGAGCCGCTGCGCCCATGGATGCAGCGGCGACCCCCGCCGTGGGATCCGCGGCACGAACTGGCGGATCGCCATCCCTGATTCCCGGCGCTCCAGCCCGGGAATACGGATTCCCTGCGCCGAATGCCGGATTTGCTTCCCTGGCAGCCGGAGCCCCAGCCCGGGAATATGGTTTCCCCGCGCCGATTGCCGGATTCGAAGTCAGAATTCCTGCCCGGGCTGGCGAAATCCCTTGGCTGATTAATGGATCCCCGCCCCCGACAGCCGGATTCGTTGCGCCGGATGCCGGGTACTGATGATCGCCGCGGGATGTGGAGCGAAGGTTCTCGCCGAGCGGGGAGAGGCGTTTGCCGGCGTTGGTTTTTTGGTAGTTGATACGCTGAACGCCCGGAATCTCGGGGGATGCCTGCCCGGAGCCCGATAGCAGCGGCAGAGTGGCAACGGAGAAGACAGGTGCACCGGATGTTTCCGGTAATAGGCTTAGCTGCCGGCCAGGGCCGGGGGAATCGCCAGCCGGTGTAGGGCTGAAGCGGCTGCAGCCTGCGGAGAAGGAAGTTCCAGCTGGATGGCGGCAAGCGTCAGATTCTACGCAGCTTCCAGAGTGGGCGCATGAACTTGAAGATTGCGCTAGGGTGCCCGCTCGCATTGCGGGCGGCGGATCGCCTGCCGCAATTACAGATAAGCCTGAGGGGGTGGAGGGAAACGGCGGATTGGCGACGCCGTTTGTTTTCCCCGCTTCGCGGTTGCGCTCCAATACTTCATTCACGATTTCCTGCATGAAATTGCTCAAGGGTTGTCACCTCCTTAGCTTACGTCTTCTAATCGGCTTGCAGCATTTGCGCCAGCTCGGGATGGGGGCGGGCAATGACGTTGGATGCAATCAGCTCGCCGCCTGCCTGCTTGTAAGCGGCGATGCCGGCCTCGACGGCGGCGGATACGGCAGCGACATTGCCTTCCACAATGACGGTGACCAGCCCTGAGCCTACTCGTTTGAAATCTACCATCTGCACGTTCGCCGCTTTGCACATGGCGTCCAGCGCTTCAAGCGCCGGTGTCAGTCCGCGGGTTTCGATCAATCCGATCGCCTGCATAAGTCACCTCCTCCAAGGAATGCGGAACTGTTTCGTTGCATTTCATACAACGGATTCCGCGAATGTAGCGGTAAATTAAGATTTCATTGCATTTTGTACAATGGAAATCTGCAATAACGGTCGATTCCCCCGCATTTGTCCAAATTCATTGTAGAAAATACAACAGAAATGACTTTTGAGCGATTTTGGTGCCAGTTCATTGCACAAAATGCAATGGAGGGTTGGACCGGGCGGACTCGCCCCAATGAGCTGTCATCCGTGAAACCGTAGATTTTTACCCGTCACCGACCAGCAACTCACCGACCAGCGACTCACCGACCAGCAACTCACGGCCAGCAACTCACCGACCAGCAACTCACCGACCAGCAACTCGCCGACCAGCAACTCACCTACCAGTAACTCACCTGCCAGCAACTCACCTGCCAGCAACTCACCGACCAGCGACTCAGCTACAATCTGCTCATCAGCCGGCTACTCAACCTCCAGCTACTCCAATTGCCTTTCCCCCTACAAGTAATCCTCCAGCCGGATCTCATCCTGACCGGGGATATGGGTGCGGCGGTAGTGCCAGGCTTCAGCGAGCGGGCAGGTAGCGTCGATGCCCATTTTGGCGCTGACGCCGCGCAGGTTGTGGGACGGTTCCAATGGGGAACCCTTGGCGCCGGGAACGATGAACAGGTCCAGATCGGCCTGTACCCGGGTGGCGATGGCCCATTCCACGTCCAGCGGATCGAAGAGGTTGACGTCTTCATCGACGACCACGGCATGCTTGAGGTCTTTGTCGCCGGCGAAAGCGGCGAGCAGGGCGGTTTTGCCGTCGCCCTCCTGCGTTTTGCGGATGCGGATGACCGCATGGTAGCGGCCGACGCCGCCCAGCGTAATGTGCACATCCAGCACGCCGGGTACCACCTGGCGTATGGAGCTGAGCAGGGCGATCTCCCGGGAAATCGCCATCGGCAGTTTCTCCTCGTAGCTGGCCGGCAAAATGGTCTGCCAGATGGGCTGGTTGCGGTACGTCACGGCGGAGATTTCCACTACCGGCTGGTCGGACTGGCCGCCGTAATAGCCGCCCAGCTCACCGAAAGGGCCTTCCGGCTCCCGGACGCCGGGGAGAATCCGGCCCTCGAAGACGACTTCGGCTTCCGCGAGTACCTCAAGGTCGATGGTTTTGCAGCGGACCACGTCCAGCGGCTGCTGGAGCAGGGCGGAAGCGACCTCCAGCTTGTCGGCATGAAACAGATGTGTGCTGATCTGCGATGCCAGTACCACGGCAGGTACGACTCCGAACATGAAAGCGGCCTCCATGGCTTCTCCGCGCGCTTCGTATTCCCGGTACTGCTGCAGCAGCTCGGGCGAGGTGATTAGGATTCCGGTGCGGTTGCCTTCCAGCACCTGCATGCGCCGGATGGAGGTATACCGCTTGCGGCCGTCCTCGCCTTTGACAACCATTACGCCGGATACATAATAAGCGCCGCTGTCTTCGGCATGGTAGGTACAGACGGGGAACAGCTTTTCCAGGGAGATGCCCCGGGTAAGTACATTTTCATGGACAGGGGCGCGTTCCACGCTGCGGGTCGGCAGCGGAGTCACGATAGCCCGGATCAGGTCCGGCAGCAGGTCCTCCGGCGCCATGCCCATGCTGTCGGCCAGCAGTTCCTTGGAGCCGCCAAGTCCGGCCGTCATCGGTACCCCGAAGCCTTTGATTCGTTCGAACAGCAGCGGATGTTGTCCTTTGTCCGCTTTCACCACGGCCCCGAACTCGTAACGGGGGTCCACCTCGCGGCGGATGCGCAGCAGGCGGCCGTCTTGTTCCCAACGGCCGAGCAGCGCTCGAATATTGGTTTCAGCCATATTGGTTTCACCTCGTTTTTGAATGGACAGGTATTCGAATGGGCAGCGGCTGCGCGAATCATCGAACCGGCAGGACCGCTGAATTCGCGCCCGCAAACGGCAAGGATGTGTCGGGCGGATGCGCAGCAGTGTACTCGATCATCCCTCTCCCCAGCGCTTCATCAGGGAGTGCTCGATGCCGAAGGCGTCCAGCACCCTCGCGTTCATGAAATTGACCAGCTCCCAAATCTGGGTGGGGCGGTTGTAAAAGCCCGGGGCGGCCGGCATGATGTCAGCTCCGGCGCGGGCGAGCCGCAGCATGTTTTCCAGATGGATCAGGTGCAGCGGCGTCTCCCGGGGTACGATGACCAGCCGGCGTTTCTCCTTCAGCATCACGCCCGCCGCCCGGCTGAGCAGCGTATCGCCGATGCCTCCGGCCATGGCACCCAATGTATTCATGGAGCAGGGGATGACGGCCATGCCGTCCGTTTTGAACGAGCCGCTCGCGACGGGGGCGAACAAATCGGCGTTGGAATAAACCGTTCCGTAATTGGACAACTCCTCTGGGGAGATGCCGCATTCGTAGGCCATAACCTTTTGTCCCGCTTCAGTGGCGATGATATAGGTGTCGATGCCCAGTTGGTGCAGGCTGCGGATCAGGGAATAGCCGTAAATAGCGCCGCTGGCGCCGGTAATGGCAACGATAATTTTCAAATGGGGTTCACCTCCGCGGCGTTTACCGGAAAAAGTGCATTTCTTGCTTTCGGAAAAACAAAAAGAAGCCGCCGAAATAGAGAGGTCTCTACTCAAGCGGCTTCCTTCGGTCTGTAAACAGAAATCAGGCTAGCCGTAGCTTTATGTCAGCTGCCCGGGATAAAATCGGGGGCAGGCCGAATAGGATGAATAAACAGGTTCTAATGCAATTCTCAGTGAGACATTCGGCTCTCGTCCGGTTCGCAGTCCTCCGCATCGGCGATAATGACGGTACAGGCCCAGCCCGACCGGGGATCGTAATCCCTGAGAACGCCCGATACGTTAAGCTGCATCTCCTGCGCGAGCTTCCATTCGATCTTTCGTTTGAATTCCTGATGCAGCGCGGCATCCACCGACTGCTTCAGCTCCGGGTAATTTTCTTCCAGCGCCTTCAGCGCGGACACCCGCTGGTGTTTGACGAGGAACATCATCATCGTTTCGTTGACGGCTTCGATCTTGAGCTGGGTGACCCCGACGCCGTAAAGCTCTTTGTGGATGTCGTTGTAGCAGCGGGCCAGCCGTTTCTTGACTTCATTGGAGGCGAGTAGGGCGGGGATGGACAAGTTGCTCAACCTCCTGTTACGAATGATGACATAAACCATTAAAATTAGTTTAATTATAGCGGATAAATTAACAAAGTAAATGATTTATGTTACATTTCTTTACCTGAGTTAGTCTTTGGCATAAAAAGCAAACTGCTAATTGTGGTGGACCTGCGGCAGTAGAAATGGTGGAGAGTGTGCAGGTATACGGGAAACGGAGATGTGGAGATTGTGTATTTGAGGTTGTGCCGTCGAGTGTATGTTGCGCCACAGAGTTGCCATAAATGTGTTCCTGGGGCCTCTCGCAAAGTACTTGAATTATCTACCAAGGTAAGCGTCACTTTGTGGGGATTGTTTAAATGATGACTAAATCGTAGGGTACATATGAATTAACAATTATGTTAGCATATCGTATAGTTGTTAGCCGATGCCAATCGGCCGAGCAGAACACGAAATGGAGCGATGCCCGTGTTAAAGGTGATGCTTGTGGACGATGAACCCTGGGTGCTGGAGGGGCTCAGGACGATGGTAAACTGGGAAAAATTTGGTTTCGCCGTATGCGGAGAAGCGCTGAACGGCCCGGAGGCGCTGCGCCGGATCCCCGAGCTGAAGCCGGATCTGGTGCTGACGGATATTCATATGCCCGTGATCGACGGGCTGGAGCTGATCGAGAAGGTCAACGAAGCGATGGAGCATCCGCCGCGGTTTGTGATTTTGTCGGGCTACGATGATTTCCGCTATGCCCGGGCCGCTTTGCGGCAGCGCGTGGATCAGTATCTGCTCAAGCCTGTCGATGACGAGGAGATGGAGGCGCTCTTAACGCGGCTCGGTTCAGCGATTAGAAATGAAATCGCTTCCAGAGGCGAGAACAAGCGAAAGCAGTCGCTGTTCATCCATCACCTGCTGACCCGGTATATCCGCGGCGACGACGCCGAGCCGCTGCGGCTGATGGCGGGGGGGCTGCTGCCGCTTGCCCCCGATGCCGAGCTGGTCTGTCTGCTGATCACGCCGTCCTGCACGGCGAGCGGGCTTGCGTATCAAAGCGAAGACTTTTCCCCGTGGAAGCTTGCGTTCGAGGACGGCTCCGGCCGGACCGGCTGCCTGATCGAAACGGCGGGCCTAAGCGATGCCGAGCTGGCGGCTGCGCTGCGCAAGCTGCATGAAGAACTGACCGGGCGGATGCATGAGCCGGTGATTTTCGCGGTCAGCGAACGGCATTCTGGTCTCCGCAGCCTGCGGACTTTATACGACGAGGCGCTGGAGACCTGGCGGATGAATATGTTCAAGGAGAAAGGCGGCATCTACTATTACGGCATCCTGTGCAGGCAGCGCAAGCAATCGGGCATCATGGAGGCAAGTTTTGCGGGACTTCTGAAAGCGATCCGGTCCGGCGCGGACGACGCCATCCGGGCACAGGTGCGCGAGCTGCTGCTTTCTTTTGCCGGACGGCGGCTGCCGGCCCCGGCGGTACAGGCGCAGATCGCCCATTTGGAGATGACGCTCTGCATGCTGATGCTGGAGCGCAATGGCAATCCGGGAACGCTGCTCGGCAGCGTCACTGGTGCCTGCGGCAGTCTGGAGAAGCAAAGCGACTATGCCGGGCTGGGGAGGTATACGGAAATGCTGGCCTTGCAGGCTGCCGCCGGTCTCGCCGAGCTGCAGAAGAAAAACGAAGGAAACACGATCTACAACGTGATCCAGTACGTCGACCAGGAATTCCGCGGCAGGCTGCAGCTGCAGGACCTGGCGAGGATTTTTCACATGAATTCAGCCTATCTTGGACAGCTGTTCCGCAAGGAGACCGGGCGCAGCTTCAGCGATTATCTCAACGAGAAGCGGATCGAAGCGGCCAAAGGGCTGCTCAAGCGGACCCAGCTCAAAATCTCGGATATCGCGCAGCAGGTCGGATTTGCGAATACCGATTATTTTATCGACAAATTCAAGCAGACGGTGGGCGTCGTTCCTTCCGTGTACAAGAAAAACGATCTCCATCCCGCGCATGGAAAGGCCGGTGTTCCCGCAGATGAAGCTTAGACGATTCCGCTACGGCAACGTCGTGAACGATATCCCGCTGAACTACAAGTTTTTCTTGATCTATCTGGTGGGCGTGCTCCTGCCGATCATGGTGACCAACCTCGTTTTTCTGGACCGCATTACCGATCTGATCAAGTCGCGGGAGCAGCAGAACCTGGAGATTTCGCTGGAGCGGGCGCGCAAGGACCTGCATGATTACATCGAAGGCGGCGTCGCCGTCAGCTACACGTTATCCACGGACAAAAATTTATACGAAATGCTCGACCGCACGTATACCGACTCCATTGATTTTTACAGCACGTTCAACGAGCAGCTGCGGGACCGGATGAACAGTTATATGCCCGTCAACAACCAGATTGAGCGCATTACGGTGTTTACCAGCAATCATTCCATCGACTCCGGCGGCAATTATCAGGTGATTGACCCGGCGGTACGCCGTAGCGGCTGGTACAAACGGGCCAAAGCCTCCACCATCCCCGTGAATGTGCTTGCCTACCGTACCACGGACAGCAATAATTCAAGCGCTTCCATTCCGGCGCTCAGCATCATTCAGCCCATGCATTATTACGAATCGTACGACCATTACGAAAAACTGCTGCGGATCGACCTCGATCTCAGCGAAATTTACGACGTTATTATTCGGGAAAAGGATTACCTCAGCCTGTATCTCGTCAACGGGCAAGACCAGATCGTCATGTCGGCGGACAGCGGCTACCAGCGGGTAACGGAGGAGCCGTATCCGCAGTTTAAGGCCCTGGAGAATCCGGGACCGGATGTACATATCGTGCCGCTCGGCAGCGCCGTGTACCTGAAGGGCTGGCGCATCATCGGAATCACGCAGAATGAGCGCATTTCCCAGGCTGTGCTGGAGATCCAGATGTATGCAGGCCTGCTCGCGGCCATCGTCACGCTGCTGACCTCCGTGTTTATTTACGTGATGCTGCGCTCCTACAATTACCGCGTGAAGCGACTGGCCCGGCATATGCAGAAGGTGACGAACGAGAAATTCGAGCTGATCCGCATGGATGAAGGACGGGATGAAATCGGCGGGCTGATCCGCAACTTCAACATCATGACCGGCCGGATGCACTCGCTGATCAACGACGTGTACAAGCTGGAGATCCAGAGCAAAAACCTTGAAATGGAGCGGGTGCGCGCGGAGCTGAATTTCCTCCAAAGCCAGATGAACCCGCATTTTCTGTTCAATACGCTGAACGCCATTCTCGTGGTCTGCACCAAAAACAACTATTCCGATGTCACCGATATCATCAAAAGCTTGTCCAAGCTGCTGCGCCGGCTGCTCAGCTGGAAGGAAGACATGGTATCGCTCGCCGAAGAAATGCAATTTATCGACATGTATCTGAAGATTGAGAAATTCCGCTTCCGCGACAAGTTCGACTACCGGTTCGACATCGAAGAGGGGGCGCTGGGCTATAAAATACCGAAGCTGAGCATGCAGCCGCTGGTGGAGAATTCCTGCAAGCACGGCCTGCAGCGGATCGAAGGGCTGGGCATCATCGAGGTCAAAGCCGCCGTAGCGGATCAGCGGCTGCAGATTACGGTGTCGGACAACGGGAAAGGCATGGACCCGGAGCAGCTTAAAGCGCTGCTGGCGAGCATCCACGACGAGGTATCCTCGGGGCAGAACATCGGCATCCGCAACGTGTTCCGCCGGCTGGAGCTGAATTATGCGGACCAGGTACGTTTTGACGTGGCGAGCGCGCCGAATCAGGGCACGGTTGTGACCTTCGGCATTCCGCTCCGGCTGCTGGAGCGGATTCCGGAATTCGGAAAGGAGACGGGCGAATGAGCTATAAGGTGCTGTTAATCGACGACGAGCCGAGCGCGCTTGAAGGCCTGATGCTGTGGCTCGACTGGGCGGCGCTTGGCTTCGAAGTGGTCGGAACCTGCGGCAACGGCCGGGAGGGATTGGAGCGGATCGCCGAGCTGGCGCCCGATCTAGTCATTACGGACGTGCAGATGCCGGTGATGAACGGTCTCGAGATGGTTGCCGCCTGGCAGAAGCGGCGCGGGGCGGCGCCGGTCAAATTCGCGATCCTGAGCGGCTACAGCGAATTCGAATACGCGCAAACGGCGATCCGCTACGGGATCAACCATTATTTGCTGAAGCCGATTTTTCCCGAAGAGGCGGAAGAGGAGCTGCGGGAGATTTACGCGGAGCTGGAGAACGAGCGGAATCGGCAGTTGCTGAACCTCATCGCTTCGCAGGAAGAGGAGACGGCAGCGCTGAAGGAGCTGCTGCTGGGGCGCAATGCGGAAGGGGAGCGAGGCATCCTTCCGGCAGTACTGACAGGCGGCGCGGAGCAAGCCTGGCAGGTGTGGCTGATCGCCTGCACGCCGGGTCTGCAGGCGCAGGCGAAAACGCTGGCCGCCGCTTCGGCTGCGGGCCGGGCGGCGCTCTGGATTCGAGAGCCGGACGGTGAGGGCATCGTCCTGGTGTTTGCGGCGCCCGCGCAGGCGGGCGGCTGGCCGGAGCTGGCCGCCGAATTCGCGGAGCTTCGGCGGGGGGCGCCGGAGGAGCGGCTGGCGGTGGCGGCGGGCCTGCCTGCGCGAACGCCGGCCGAGCTGGCCATAGCCTACCGGACGGCGCGGGAAGCGCTGCAGCATTTCTTCTACCGGCCGGACGCGGGGCTGCTGGACGCTTTCGGGCTGGCGGCGGAAGCCTTCAGCTACCGGTACGATCACCTGAAGCTCATGGACACGATGCTGGGGGCGGTCAACACGCTGGAGACCGGGGTATTCCGCAAGGCGGCGGCTGACGCCGGGCAGGGCTTCCGGGAGAACCGGATTGCACCCGAGGTGGTCAAGAAGTTCGCCGTGCATCTCTTTTTTCAGATCATCGGACTGGCGCCGGAAACGGAGCGGACGGCGCTTCGCGAGCGTTACGCTGCTCCCGGGGTGCGGCATGACCTGATCACGCTCGAATCGCTGATGCGGCAGCTTGAGGCATGCGGCGAAGCCGTCATCGCCCTTTTGACCGCGGAGCAGGACCGCCGTTCGCAAGGCGTGGTCAACGAGATCAACGGCTATATCGCCGAGCATTACCGCGACAGCCTGACGATTCAGAAGCTGGCGGAGAAGTTTTATCTCCATCCCGTCTATCTGGGCCAGCTGCTGCTCAAAAAGAACGGCATCCATTTCCATGAGCAGCTGCATCGGCTGCGGATCGCGGAGGCGGAAGCGCTGCTGCGCGGGGGCAAATTCAAGCTTTCCGAGGTGGCCGAGCGGGTCGGGTACGCCAATTACAGCCAATTCGTGAAGCAGTTTGAGAAAAAAAACGGAATGGGACCGAGTGAATACCGCAATGCAAAGACCTAAAATTATTGGGGATATACCTTTAATTCAGCCGTATTTTTGAGTGCGCCGCCACCTCTATAATTCAAATATGTAAGTGCTTACAATTTTGCGAGTCCAAAAAAATGGAGGTGCTTTATGGGGGGCAATTCAAAACACTGGTTCAAGCTGTCCTTGATTACGCTGTTATCCATGAGCTTTGCGCTGGCCGGCTGCGGCGGCAATAAAAACAATGCCGGCGATAACGGCGGCAAGGCGTCGGCGACCCAGGAAGCGGGAGCTGCGGCGACGGCCGGAACGAACGCGAATTCGGGAAAAGTCGATCCGTTCACGGTCAGCGTATTCATCGGGGAAGCGGGCCAGCAGACAACGCCGGACAACAAGATCATGAAGAAGATCAAGGATGAAACGGGCGCCAGCTTCAACATCGAATATTTGGCGGGAGACATCAACCAGAAGCTGGGCGTTATGATCGCCGGGCAGGATTATCCCGATCTGATGACAGGAAACACCAAATTGACGGCGGCAGGAGCTTATATTCCGCTCGAAGATTTGATTGAACAATACGCTCCGAATCTGAAAGCGCATTATGCGGACTACTGGAACATGATGAAGGACCCGAACGACGGCCATATTTATATTCTGCCGAACTACGGCGTCTATAACGGTAAAGTCAACAGCGCATGGTATTCCGGGCCGGCCTTCTGGATTCAAAAAGCGGTGCTGAAGGAATTCGGGTATCCAAAGGTAAAAACGCTGGACGAATATTTTGATCTGATTGCCAAATACAAAGAAAAATATCCCGAAATCGACGGCAGCCCGACCATCGGCTTCGAAATCCTGAACTATGACTGGAGAAACTGGGGGCTGTTCAACGCGCCGCAGCATCTCATCGGGCATCCGAACGACGGCGGCGTTGTGGTCAACGACGGCGTAGCTGAAATTTTTGCCGACAAGGATTATGCCAAGAAGTATTATCAAAAGCTGAACGAAGTGAACCAGCTCGGCCTGATCGACAAAGAGACCTTCGTGCAGAACTATGACCAGTATATGGCGAAGCTCTCCAGCGGCACCGTGCTCGGCATGTTTGACCAGCACTGGAATTTCAACGCGGCGGAGGATTCGCTGACGACCCAGAACAAGCTGGAGCGCACCTATGTCGGCCTCCCGCTCGTCTATGACACTTCGACCAAAGATTATTACCGCGACCTGGCCGTGCTCAACCTGAACAACGGCTTCGGCATCAGCGTCAACGCCAAGGATCCGGTGAAGATCATCAAGCTGCTGGATACGCTGATCTCTGAAGATTGGCAAAAAGTGTTCTCCTGGGGCATTGAAGGCGAAGACTACTACGTCAACGAAGAGGGCCGCTTCATGAGAACGCAGGAGCAGCGGGATAACAACTCCGACCCGACCTGGCAATTGGCCAACAAAGCGAAATCCCTGTTCACCTACCTGCCGAAAACGGAGGGAAGCTTCAGCGACGGCAACTCTACGGATGCATCGGCGCAGCCGGAAGAATATAAAGCAGGCCTCAAACCGTACGACAAGGAGATTCTCGACGCTTACGGCATGAACAGCTATGTTGATTTCTTCAGCGATCCGCCGCAAAATCCGGTGTATTACCCGGCCTGGTCCATTGACCTGATCGAAGGCTCCGACGCCAAGGTAGCCAATACGAAGCTGAACGATTTGTCGACCAAATTCCTGCCGAAAGCGATTCTGGCCAAACCGGGCGATTTCGATTCCGTCTGGTCGGATTACGTGAAGGAGATCGGCAAAGTCAACGTCAAGGCTTACGAAGACCGGATCAACGAGCAGATTAAATGGAGAATCGACACCTGGAGCAAATAACGTAAGCTTGCCTTTGGACGGAACACCGGAAGTGGAGGGCCGATGCCGGCCTTCCACTTTTAAAACTATGGCGGGGAGAAGAACCCTATGGATGAAACGATTACGAATGAAACCGTCCCGCGGCCGCCGAAAAAGAAAAAGAAGCAGCCGGTCACCTGGACGCTGCTCAAAAATCAGCGGCAGCTGATCTGGATGTCGGTTCCACTGCTGCTGTACATCATTCTTTTTGCCTATTATCCGGTGTGGGGCTGGACGATGGCCTTCCAGAATTACCGGCCCGGCAAAAGCTTCGGCGAGCAGGAATGGGTAGGGTTCAAGCAGTTTAAATTTTTGTTCACCGACGACAACTTCCTCCGGGTGTTGCGCAATACGCTGGCGATGGGCATCATCAATCTGGTGCTTGGCTTCGTTACGGCGATTGTGCTCGCACTGCTGCTGAATGAAATCCGCAAGGTGCTGTGGAAACGGATTGTACAGACGGTCTCTTACCTGCCGCACTTTCTGTCCTGGATTATCGTAACCGGCATCGTGGCGACGTCGCTGTCCATCAATGATGGGATCGTCAACATCGTGCTGATGAAGCTGCATCTGATCAAGGAGCCGATTCTCTGGCTGAGCGAGGGCAAATATTTCTGGGGCATCGTCGGCGCTTCCCATGTGTGGAAGGAGGTCGGCTGGAATACGATCATTTATCTGGCCGCCATGGCCTCCATCGATCCGGCACTGTATGAAGCTGCGGAAATCGACGGCGCGAACCGTTACCGGAAAATGTTAAATGTTACGCTGCCGGGCATCAAGCCGACCATCGTCATCCTGCTGATCATGTCCATCGGCCACATTCTTGAAGCCGGTTTTGAAGTCCAGTACCTGCTCGGCAATGGCCTTGTGGTGGACTGGTCGGAGACGATTGATATCTTCGTCCTGAAATACGGCCTCGCCCAGGGCAACTATTCGCTGGCAACCGCGGGCGGCATCTTTAAAACCGTCGTCAGCGTCACGCTGCTGCTGATGGCGAACTGGACAGCCAAACGTTTAGGGGAGGAGAGGCTGTTATGATGGACCAACGGAGCGTTCATCCGCAAAAAGCAGCGCCCCTTCCGGTGCGCAGGCTTCCAAGACGCGGCGGGCTGGAGCCGGCCCTGTTCACGGCATTCAATACCGTCTTTATGATCTGTCTGGTCGTCGTAACACTCTACCCGTTCCTGAATACGATCGCCGTCTCCTTCAACGCAGGGAACGATACGATCCGTGGAGGCATCTACCTGTGGCCCCGGGTATGGACGACGCAAAACTATAAAGCGATTTTTGCCACGGGCACTATCTTTGACGCCTTTTGGATTTCAGTCGCGCGGACCGTGCTGTCGACGGTTCTGAATATCTTTTTGACGACGATGCTCGCGTATACGTTGAGCCGCCGGGAGTATGTATTCCGCAAGCCGATTACGGTGATTTTCGTGCTGACGATGTATTTCAGCGCCGGCCTTATTCCGTCCTATTTCCTGATGAAGGACCTGCATCTGCTGAATAAGTTCCTGGTGTATATTCTGCCTTCCATGGTCAGCGCCTTCAATATGATAGTTATCCGGACCTATATCGGAACCATTCCCGAAAGCCTAATGGAATCGGCAAAGATCGACGGGGCCGGTGATTTTAAAATCTTCATGCGGGTCATCTTTCCGCTGTGCAAGCCGGTTCTCGCGACCATTGCGCTGTTCGTTGCCGTCGGCGCCTGGAACTCTTGGTTTGACGCCTTTATCTACACCTCGTCCAAGCAAAATCTCAGCACGCTGCAATACGAGCTGATGAAGCTGCTGTCCTCGACGATGAATTCGAACAGCAATCCGACGGTGGCGGCCGGGGTCGGGATGACCCAGGAATCGGCCAGCGACCGGGTGACGCCGCTCTCGATCCGGGCGGCGATTACGGTGGTGGCCTCCGTTCCGATTCTCGTGGTGTACCCGTTCATGCAGAAATATTTTGTCGTCGGCCTGAACGTTGGCAGCGTGAAGGAATAGGCCGCGGCGCGTTTGGAAATAGCTGAAAAGACAAGTCCCGCCCGGCTTTGTGCCGGAACCGGCGGCTGCGTTTTCCTCTTTCGGGAAGGCGCAGCCGCCTTTTTTTCATTGCATAAATAAAAATAAATAGTGACACAGGCACTATGATACCTTATTATTTAAGAGTATTTTTAATAAAACAGTTTTTAAATAATTATAATACAATAGCATGGACAAGACGGAGAATCCGGAGGGAGGGCTGCACTATACTGTCGTTGCAGCAGGTCAGTAAAAGCTACCGGCGCGTAGCCGGCTCGGAACCGGCGGTCCAAGAGGTCTCGCTGACGGTGCGGCCGGGCGCCATCCACGGAATTATCGGGGCAAGCGGGGCGGGAAAATCAACATTGCTGCGGCTTATGAACCTGCTGGAGCGTCCGGACAGCGGCACGGTCGAATTCGCCGGCCGCATGCTTACGGCGATGTCTGCCGCCGAGCTGCGCCGCGAGCGGCATGGCATCGGCATGATCTTCCAGCAGTACAATCTGGTCGGCAATGCCACCGTCAGCCGGAATGTAGCCCTGGCGCTGGAACTGGCGGGGACGCCCCGCGCTTCACGGGCGGCGCGGGTCCGGGAATGCCTGCAGTTTGTCGGGCTGGAGGACAAGGCGGAGGCTTATCCGGCTCAGCTCAGCGGCGGGCAGCGCCAGCGCGTGGCCATTGCCCGGGCGCTGGCGAACCGCCCGAAGCTGCTCCTGTGCGACGAGCCGACCTCTGCGCTCGACCCGGGGACGACGGCGGACATTCTGGAGGTACTGCACCAGATCAACGCCTCGCTTGGCGTCACCATCGTCATCGTAACGCATGAGCTGGACGTGGTCCGTTCCCTTTGCACCGAGGTGTCCGTGATGGAGCGTGGGCGCATCGTCGACCATTTCTCCCGGCAAGACGGTGCGTTTCTGCCGCCGGCCGGGCGGAATATCTCCTTTCGCGAGCAAATTATCGGCGGGAAGGGGAATGAAGATGCTTGAGAAGGCGCTGAAGTACCAGGATCAGATGTGGCATTCCATCGGCGAGACGTTCGCCATGGTCGGTGTCTCGGCGCTGGCCGCCCTGCTGCTCGGCCTGCCGCTGGGGACGCTGCTGTATTTCAACCGCAAAGGCCAGCTGTACGAGAACCGCACGCTGTCTTTCCTGCTGAACAGTATCGTCAATGTCATCCGCTCGTTTCCGTTTCTGCTGCTGGTGGTGGCGCTCATTCCGTTCACCCGCTCGCTGGTGGGCACCGCCATCGGCACTACTGCCGCGACGGTGCCGCTCTCGATTATCGCTATCGCTTATTACTCGCGGCTGGTGGAGCAGGCGCTGCTGGAGGTGCCGAAGGGCACGGTGGAAGCGGCGTTATCGATGGGCGCTTCGCCGCTGGCGCTGACGCTGAAATTTCTGTACGTCGAGGCGCGCTCCGGTCTGGTGCTCGGGCTGACCACCTCGATCATCAGCTTCATTTCGTTCTCGACCGTCATGGGCATCGTGGGCGGCGGCGGAATCGGCGATTTTGCCATCCGTTACGGCTACCAGCGCTTCGAGACTGAAGTGATGGCCTACGCCATTGTCGTCATGATTGTTCTTGTGCAGCTTGTGCAGTTCACCGGGAGCACGCTCGCGCGGGTGCTGGACAAAAAATGACGCGTCGTAGTTGAATTAAGACCATACAAAATTACGGGAGAAGCGGCCGGAAGTCCAAACATTCTTCGCAGTGCCGACAAAGCTTTTGGCGTGAAAATAAAACTATTAGGGGGCATACACAAATGAGAAAATCGCTAATCGCCACACTGGCGCTGTTTACGCTCATCACGGCGGGCTGCGGCAGCAACAATTCCAACAAAGGAAATAATGCAGCCAATGAAGCGGCCGCGACGGCATCGCCTGCGGCAACGACGGCCGCCGAGCCGGTGAAGATCAAGGTAGCAACGCTGATTCCGCCGATGACCGACATTCTGGACATCGTCAAACCTCTGCTCAAGGAGGACGGCATCGATATGGAGATCGTGGTCCTCTCCGACAATGTGCAGCCGAACGAGGCACTTGCCAATAAGGAGGTTGACGCCAACTTTTTCCAGCATGTGCCGTATATGAACCAGTACAACGAAAGTAAAGGCTCCAACCTGGTGCCGGTGCAGCCGGTATATGACGCCATTTACGGCGGCTACTCCAAACGTTACAAATCGATCGACGAGCTGCCGGAAGGGGCAACGCTGGTGATGGCGAACGATCCGTCCAATATCGGCCGCTCGTTGCAGATGTTTGCGCTGAATGGCCTAATCAAGCTGAAAGACGGCGTCGGCATCAACGCCACGCAGGCGGACATTACCGACAATCCGAAGAAGTTCAAGTTCAAGGAGGTCGATCTGCTGATGCTGGCCCGCATGATGGATGAAGGCGATCTCGTCGCCATGACGCCGGCTTATGCCAGTCCGCTCGGCCTGACGCCGAAGAAGGATGCACTGATTACCGAGGGTAAAGATTCCGAGTTCACGATTACCCTGGTAGCCCGCGAGGACAACAAGGATTCGGCGGCAATCCAAAAACTCGCGGAGCGGATCAGCGGCCCGGAAGTGAAGAAGTTCCTAGAAGACAATTACGCGGATATTGCGCTGCCAGCCTTTTAAACTTTTAATATAGAAGGAACTCGTTTAAACTTGTACAAACAGCTGACGAATCGTCAAACTATTGGCGATTCGTCAGCTGTTTTTTTGTCACGAGAATGTAAGAAGTCCCCGCTATAATCTGCTGTAGAATAAAACTGCGAATGGAGTTGGGCACATGGGTATTTTGAACGCGGTCAATCTCAGCAAACATTATGGCAAAGGGGACAATCTTGTCCGGGCACTGGACGGCGTTAATCTCGACGTTGCGGACGGGGAATTTATCGCCATTGTGGGCACCTCGGGCAGCGGAAAATCGACGCTGCTGCATCTGCTCGGCGGGCTCGACCGGGCGACGGCAGGCGAAGTATGGATCGGCGGACAAAATATTTTCGCCATGAAGGACGAGGCGCTCACCGTTTTCCGGCGGCGGAACATCGGCTTTATTTTTCAAAACTATAATCTGGTGCCGATTCTGAACGTGTACGAGAACATCGTGCTGCCGGTAGAGCTGGACGGCGGGGAGATCGACCGTGCATTCGTGGAGCATGTGATTTCGGTACTTGGCCTGACGGCAAAAATCCACAGCCTCCCCGGCCAGCTCTCCGGCGGCCAGCAGCAGCGGGTGGCGATCGCCCGTGCGCTTGTGTCCAAGCCGGCCATCGTGCTGGCCGACGAGCCGACCGGGAACCTCGACAGCATTACGAGCCAGGAAGTGATCGGCTTGCTCAAGGTGACGAGCCGTCAGTTTCAGCAGACGATTCTAATGATCACGCATAATGAAGAGATTGCCCAGCTCGCCGACCGGACGATCCGGATCGAAGACGGCAAAATATTGACGGGCGGTGGCGGCCCGTTATGATGTTCCCCAACAATAACAAAGCCGTAATCCGCCGGCTGATCCGGCGCGGCCTGAAGACGAACCGCGCCCGCAACCGCTTCGTGCTGCTGGCGATTGGGCTGACGACCTGGCTGCTCACTTCGTTCTTCAGCATCGGACTGAGCTACTCCAAATCGGTCGGCCAATTTGATATCAAATTGGCGGGCACGGCGGCCGATGTCAGCTTGAACGCTCCGACCGCGGCGCAGCTGGACAAGGTGCAGTCGCTGCCATACATCCGCGCGGCCGGCCTTGCCGCATACGTAGGAACAGCCGTAAACCCGCCGGATCTGAACGACCTGAAGCTGGCGCTACGCTGGTATGACAGCGGCGAGTGGACGGACATGCGGCGGCCGGCAATCGACGGCCTGAAGGGACACTACCCGCAGGCCCGGAACGAAATCGCCGTTCCGCTTTGGGTATTAAAGCGAATGGGGATCGAGCATCCGAAGCTCGGCATGGCATTGCCGCTGTCCTACACGATCGGACGGAGCTCCGGTGCTGCCGTGCAGCGGCAGACGTTCGTGCTGAGCGGATATTTTAAGGAATATACGTTTATCCAGAACGGCCGCAGTGCGGATCTGCTCGTATCCTCCGCTTTTGCGGAGAGCGGCGGTACGGGTGAGCCGCATCCGGACATGGCGTCGATCATCGGTGCCGGCAAGGAAGACCCGGAGCGGCTGGCCAAACGGCTGGAAACCGATCTCGGTCCGGACAGCGCCGGGCAAATCGGCGTCAGCCGCATGATGACGTCTAGCGGGACGGACCGCATCGCAACGCTGGCGGGATATGGCGGGCTGATCTTTTTTGTCATGCTCAGCGGCTATTTGCTGATTTACAACATATTGTACATCTCGGTATCCAGGGATACGCGGTATTACGGGCTGCTCAAAACGCTCGGCACGACGCGGCGGCAAATTCTCTCCATCGTCCGGGGGCAGGCGCTGCGCTTGTCGCTGATTGCGATTCCGCTCGGGCTGCTTGCCGGGGCGGCAACCTCCTTTGGAGTCGTGCCGCTGGCCCTGCGGACGACGAATATCGAGACGGGGATCGACATGTCGTTCAACCCGCTGATTTTTGCCGGAGCGGCATTATTTGCCTGGCTGACGACCTGGATCAGCTGTATCAAGCCGGCCAGGCTTGCCGCCAAGGTATCGCCGGTGGAGGCCGTGCGGCATACCGGAGTGGAGCAGAAGGCCAAACGCAAGCGCAGCAGCGCAGGCGCAAAGCTGCACCGGATGGCGCTCAGCAATATTTTCCGCATCAAAAAAAGGGCTTTCGTCGTGCTGTTGTCCCTGTTTATGGGCCTCGCGACTTTTCTGGTCGTAACCACAATTGTGCTTAGCATGGACACGGACAACCTGGTTGATCAGTATATGAAGCATGATTTTACGCTGACCAACCAGACGCTGGAGCTGGGCTATCAGGGGGATGCCGACAAGCCGGTTTTGACGGATGAAATGGCGGACACGATCCGGGCAATGGAAGGCGTCACTTCCGTTCATGCGGTATACAGCCTGTTTGGGCGGATGGATTACGATCCGAAAGTGTTTGGCGCATATGTCGACGGCTTTGCTGCAAATTATCATACGGAACGCCCGAGTGATGCGGTGCTTGCCGGCAAGGAGAACGGAATGTTCGGCCCGGCCCGCGTGGCGGGACTCGATCTTCCGGCGGCGAAAGCGCTGATCCGGGAAGCGGGCCTGACCGTAGATCTGGACCGGTTTGCCAAAGGCGAGCTTGCCCTGCTCGACAACATGCGGATAGACGGGCTTACTGCAGGCGATAAGTTCCGTCTCGGGGTGTACGGCAGTGATCAAAGGGTTACGTATGAAATCGGGGGAACCGGCGATTTTACGTCCATCGAAACCTCGCATATGATGGCGCCGAATGTCTACTTGAGCGAAGCGGGCATCCGGCGGCTGCAAAGCGACCCGCTGATCGGCAAGCTGTACGTGGATGCCAAACCCGGAGATTGGAAGGCCGTTTCGGACGGTTTGCAGAAGCTGGCGGGTCCGGGCGGAGAAGTGAAGCTGGAGTCGAAGCTGGAGCAGCGGGCGGAGCTGGATAGCATAAAAAGCACACTCTATATCTTAGGCGGGGGCGTTGGCCTGATTCTGGCCTTCATCGGCATTCTGAATTTCGTCAACCTCATGTATACGGGCGTGCTTGCCCGCAAACTGGAGTTCGCCGTTCTCGAGAGCATCGGCATGACCCGGCGTCAGATGAAAAAGCTGCTGCTGTACGAAGGAGCGGGGTATGCGGTTATCTCCGCCGTTCTCATTTCGACCCTGGGCACGCTGCTCAGCTACGGGATTTTCCGGTTGTTCGTTCAGGAAGCGGATTATGCGGTGTTTCGTTTTCCGTATTTGCCGCTGGCGATTTCGTTTGTGCTCGTTTTTGCCGTATGTTTATCCGTTCCGCTGCTCGCCTACCGGCAGATTAGCGGAGCGAGCCTGGTGGAGCGGCTCCGGGAGATCGAATAACATTTACCTTATATATGGAAGTTAGGAGAATACCATGACGACCCTTTTGATTGTGGAGGATGACCGCTTGCTCAGCGACGGCCTGGCCTTCCGGCTCTCCAAGGAAAATTATAGCGTGCGGCAGGCATTCACCTGCCGGGAGGGCTGGTCCATCTTCCGCGAACAGGCGGTCGGCCTGGTGCTGCTCGATGTCCGGCTGCCGGACGGCAGCGGACTGGAGCTGTGCCGGAGGATCCGCGAAGTGTCGGGGATTCCGGTTATTTTTCTGACGGCCAATGATACCGAGCGGGATATTGTCGAAGGCTTTGAGCTGGGTGCAGACGATTACCTTGCCAAGCCGTTCAGCATCTCTGTCGTGCTGCAGCATATCAAAGCCGTGCTCAGGCGGAGCGGGGATGAGGCCGGAGAGAGGCAGATCCAGTATCGCGACATTGTCATTCATCCGGCCAAAATGAAGGTGTATAAGCTTGGCGAGGAGCTAAAGCTGACGGCCGGCGAATACCGGCTGCTGTCCGTGCTGGCGGAGAACAGCGGGCAGGTATTGACCCGGGCGCTGCTGATGGAGAAGATCTGGGACGCGGACGGCCATTTTGTCGATGAAAATACGCTCAGCGTCACGATTCGCCGCCTGCGGGCTAAAATTGAAGACGATCCGAAGGACTGCCGATATATCAAAACCGTCTTCGGCATCGGGTACACATGGGGAGACTAAGATGAAGCATTCCTTCAGCCGCTTGCTCACGCTCTGCTTGCTGGCGTATATACTGCTTGCCGGAGGTTTTGTGTTTCTGCTGGTGCTGGAACATCCGGGATTAAGAGTGCTGATTATAGCTGGCGTATTCCTCGCCGTGTTGGCGGCGCTGTTTGGAATCTACCTGTTTGCTGTCCGCCGCAAGATGAACGGAATCCTCGGCGAATTCTCCTTGCTGGTGCAGGAATTGATCGACGGAAAAACGCAGGCGCATTTCCCCGAGCATGAGGACAGCCTGCTGTCGAAGCTCCAGAGCCGGATCATGCAGCTGGCCGGCCTGCTGACGGCCCAGAAGCAGCGGTACCGGCAGGATAGCCTGGAGATCAAATCGCTGATCTCCGATATTTCCCATCAGCTCAAGACGCCGCTGGCCAATCTCGGCATGTACAGCGAGCTGCTGCAGGACGAGGCGCTGCCGGAAGCGAAGCGGCGGGAGTTCACGGGTACGCTCAGCAGGCAAATCGAGAAGCTGAGCTGGCTGATGGACAGCCTGATCAAATTGTCCCGGCTGGAATCGGGCATCATCAGCCTGCAGGTTCAGAACGCCAATCTGACGGATACGATGCTGGCGGCGATCAAGCAGGCGTTTCCGGCGGCGGAGCGCCTGCAGACCGCGATCGTGCTGGACGGCAGCGTAGAACTGACGCTGCGGCATGACCCGAAGTGGACTGCCGAAGCGCTGTACAACATTCTTGACAATGCGCTGAAATACGGCGGGGCAGGCGGAGAGATCATCGTAACATTGCACCGTTACGACCTATTCGCGCGGATCGATATCGCCGATCGCGGTCCAGGCATCCCCGAAGAGGAGGTCAACGCGGTGTTCCGGCGCTTCTACCGCGGCAGCCGGGCCGGCGATACGGAAGGCGCGGGCATCGGCCTTTATTTATCGCGGAAGATCGTCTCCGAGCAAGGCGGATACATCAAAATCCGTGCCGGCGATGATGGCGGCAGCGTGTTCTCTGTCTTTTTGCCGCTCCGGTTCTAATATGGGATATACAAGGCTCCGCCGGTCCGGCGGGGCTTTCTTTTGCTTTTCACGGCAATGATCCCGGGCATGTTTCCGGGGGCCAAGCAAAGTATCCGATTAAGCTTCAGAGTTAAGCTTCAGAGCCAAGGATGGCCTTTGCGGGGCGTTAAGCCGCCTGAGGTCTGATCAACGCCCCGACTAAGGTCCAGTTCATAAAACCGTCCGCAGTCGGTTTTGAAAGGCCGCGGATTCACCTAAAATAAGAGCATAAGGTTAAGGCAACGAAAGGCGGTGAGAAAACAATGCAAAGAAATAGCAGAAACAATCCACTGGCAATTGTATTGATCGTGATCGGTGCAATTATGCTGCTCGGGATTCTTCCCAAACTGATCGGCGGGATTTTCGCAATTTTGTTCCCGCTCCTGTTCGTGGCTCTCGGGTACTACGGCATCAAACGCGGCCACAAATTTATCGGCTGGATCGTCCTGATCATCGGACTGATTTCCGTAATCGGGAAGCTGGCTTGGCTGATCGGTCCGCTGCTCGGTATCGCGCTTGTCGTGTGGGGCATCTCGGTACTTAAAGGAAAAGGCAACAGAACCTATTAATCGCTTGCGGATTACTTAATCAATGAAGCAGGGAGGGAGCAGCAAATCATGAGTGTGTTTCGCCGAATGAGAGACATTACCGTAGCCAATCTGAACGAACGGCTGGAGCAAAGCCAGGATCCCGTGAAACTGATCGACCAGTTCTTGCACTCGACTCGGGAAGAAATTGCCGAAGCCGAAAGACTGTATCAGCAATATGCGGCGCATACGAAGCAATTGCAACAGCAAGTGAATCAGGCGGCAGCGATGAGAAACAAACGCGAGGAACAAGCGCTTCTGGCGCTGAAGGCGGGCGAGGATCATCTCGCCAAGCTGGCCTTGCAGGAAAAAATCATCCATGAAGAAAAGCTTGAGCAGTACAACGGCCTTCTGGAGCAAAGCCGCGAATCGCTGATGGAGCTGGAGAACCAGCTGAACGAGCTGAAGATGGAATACCAGACGGTATACAGCAAACGCCAGTATTATGCGGCCCGGATGGAGACGCTCCGGCTGCAGCAGCGGCTGAACCAGCGGAATACCGCGTACGGCAGCGACGTGCCGAAGATGTTCGGCCGGCTGGAAGATAAGATGACGGACTGGGAGCTGGAGGCGAAAAGCCTGCGCGACCTGCGCCGCATGGGTCAGGAATACATCGTTCAAGCGGGTGAAACCGTTGCTTCGGTGCTCGAACGGGAAATGGCCCGGCTCAAGGAGAAGCTGAACAATGATGGAAAGGAGTAGCACGATGACACGATTATACCGTTCGACCCGCGATCGCCTCATGACGGGGCTGGCCGGCGGATTAGCCGAAACGCTGGGAATTGATTCGACGCTATTCCGGATTTTGCTGGTCATTACCATTCCGTTCTCCGGCGGAGCGACGATTCTGGCTTACTTTATCGCCGCACTGATTATTCCGAAGGAGCCGGTGCATTACGATCCTTTCGGACCGGGACCAATGGCCGGAGGTCCTTACGGGGGCCCGCATTATGCAGGACCGGAGTATGGACGCGGCCCGCAAGGGCATCATGGACATACCCGTCATGGACACCATGCACATGGTCCGCAAGCCCAAGGCGGGTACGGCCCGCAGGGCGGCCCGGCGTATGACAAAGCTTACTCGGCCCAAGACTCAGGTCTGGATGCCATGATGAAGGATATCGAGAAGAAGGCGCTGCAGAAGGAAGTCGAAGAGCTGAAGCGCGAACTTGCCAAATACAAGAAGGGAGAAGTGTAAAACATGGGAGTATTTAAACGTATCAAGGACATGACCAAAGCATCGGTAAACGATCTTCTGGATAAGGTTGAGGATCCGGTAGTGATGTTGAACCAATATCTGCGCGACATGGAGGCTGAGATCCATGAAGCCGAGGTGACCGTAGCCAAACAAATGGCGAACGAGCGCCGGATGAAGCAGCGCGTGGAGGAAGCGGTCAAAATGTCCGGCCAGCGCGGTGCCCAAGCCGAGCTTGCCCTCAAGAACGGCCAGGAAGAAGTAGCCCGCAAGCTGCTGGAAGAAAAAATCTATTTCGATCAAAAGTATGCCGAATACAGCGATCTCCACGCCCAAGCCGATGTTCAGGCGAAGGAACTGGTACAGCAACTGCACGACATGAAGGATGAGTTCTACAAGCTGCGCAACAAACGCAACGAGCTGGTATCCCGCGCGCAAATGGCCAAAGCCAAAAAGCAAATGTCGCAAATCAGCAGCGTGCATGCCATCGAAAGCGGCAGCGCCTCCCTGGGCTTCCACCGGATGGAGGAAAAGATCATGCAGCTTGAAGCGGAAGCCGACGTGCTGCGCGCTCCGTACACTCCGTCGTCCGCTTACGTGAAGCCGGTCGATCCTGAAAAACAGCTCAAAGTGGAAGAGCAGCTCGCCGCGCTGAAAAATAAGCTGAACGGCGCGCCGGCCGCCCCGTCGCTGGAGAAAAAAGAAGAATAGTCTTCCGCTCCACAAGAACGGACAGATATGATATGCTGTACAAGGCAAAAGCCATACGGTATGGGCGACCCATACCGGTATGGCTTTTGTAGGCATTAAAGAAATTATTGTTTTTAGGGTCCCCGCAAAGTATACGACCCGGCTTCGAGATCAAAGCCCCACTTTGTGGGGTTGTTTAGCGAAGGAGGTGCGAAATGGACAAACGGAACCGCCTGATAGCCATCGGACTGATCGGCTTGGGCTGCATAATGATTTTTGGCAGATGGATCGGGTTTCTTTCCATTGTCGCACTGATTCTCCTGCTGCTCGGCATTTACCGGACGACCTCCGGAAGAGTGCGGCAGGGATATACGCTGCTGGGGATCGGCGCGGTGCTGCTGCTGCTCGACCATCTGCTGCTGGTGGCAGGCATCTGCCTGATTTCGCTTGGGATGTTTTTCGTCAAATCCAAACGGATGCAGCGCCAGGGCAAATATATGCAGAAGCAAAGCTTCTCGTCCCGGTTCGACTGGGATTTGTCGCCGTGGATGATGCATAGCTTAAGCGCGTGGCATGTGCTGGGCGAGGCGGACGTGGATCTGACGTTGGCCATGGCGGAGCAGCCGGAAACGACGATGCTGTTTCAGGGGATTTTCGGCGATATGGATATTCATTTATCCGAGGAGTTCGGCGTGGAGATCGAAGCGTTTGTTCTGTTCGGCTCGATTGAGTTCGGCACGCATCGCGATACCGGGATGATGAACCGCCTGAACTGGAAATCGCCCAACTACGACAGCGCAGAGCATAAAGTAAAGCTTAATATTTCTTATATTATGGGCGATCTGGACGTACGGATGTCCTGAGCATGCTGGCGGTACATTTTGAACCGGAAGGGGGCTCCTTCGGCATGGAGAAAAAGAACAGCAACATGGTGTCCCGCAGCATGGGCGAGGGAGCGATTTTTTCCCTCGTCCTGCTGCTGGCCATCGCTTATATTATGTATACATACGGATATTTGCAGCCCTTCGACAGCTGGAGCGTCGGGCTGACCGCCGCGGCGACGCTGGTCCTGCTGCCTGCAGCGCTGGGACTCGGCTTCGGGTTCTATCAGAGCTTTCGCGTTAAGCGGCGGCTTGAGACGCTGCGGACGACGCTTGTTGCCTGGGAAAAAGGCAACCTGACCCCGCCGATGCCGGAGCTCGGCGGCGATGAGCTCGGCCGCCTCGGCGAACAGCTCGGCAGGCTCGGCGGCCGCTGGGAGAACCAGGTGAACACGCTGCAGCGTTTGTCCACCAACAACGCCAAACTGGCCGAGCAGGCGCGCGGCTCGGCGATTATGGAGGAGCGGCAGCGGCTCGCCCGCGAGCTGCATGACGCCGTCTCCCAGCAGCTGTTCGCCATCTCGATGACGGCGACAGCGGTGGGGCGGACGCTGGAGAAGGATTTTGACAAGGCACAGCGGCAGATCGCGCTGATCGAAGAAATGGCTGCCGTCGCCCAGTCCGAGATGCGGGCGCTGCTGCTGCATTTGCGGCCTGTGTACCTGGAAGGCAAGGGGTTGGAGCAGGGGCTTCGCGAGCTGATCAAGGAACTGGAGATCAAGGTTCCGCTGGACATCGTGTTCGAAATGGACCCCGGCGTACAGCTGCTTAAAGGCGTGGAGAACCATTTGTTCCGGATCGTACAGGAAGCGATTTCGAACACCTTGCGCCATGCGAAGGCAGAGCGGATGGAGATCCGGCTGCATCGCCGAGGCGATACCGTGCGGCTGACGCTGCGCGACGACGGGGTCGGCTTCGAAATGGACGAGAGCAAGCAGACCTCGTACGGGCTCTCCAACATGCAGGAGCGGATTACCGAAATCGGCGGTTCGATTCTTTTTATCACCGCGCCCGGCAAAGGCATGCGGATTGAAATTACCGTTCCGTTAGTCAACGAACAAGGAGGCAAAACAAGCCATGGAGATGGAAACACCGATTAAAGTGCTGCTGGTCGACGACCACGAGATGGTGCGGATCGGCCTTGCGGCCGTGCTCGGCACGGAAGACGGCATCGAAGTGGTGGGCGAAGCGGGCAGCGGCGAAGAAGGCATCCGGCTGGCCAAAGAGTACAATCCCGACGTCGTGCTGATGGATCTGGTGATGGAGGGCATGGACGGGATCGAGACGACCCGCCAGCTGATGAAGCTGTACCCGGACTGCAAGGTCATTGTGCTGACAAGCTTTTTGGACGATGAAAAAATGTACCCGGTCATCGAGGCCGGCGCGTTCAGCTACCTGCTCAAAACGTCGCGGGCCAGCGAAGTCGCGGATGCGATCCGCGCCGCAGCCCGTGGGCAATCGGTGCTGGAGTCGCAGGTCGCCTCCAAAATGATGAACCGTTTCCGCAGCAACGCCAAGACGGAAGCCCCGGCCTACAAGGAACTGACCGACCGGGAGATGGAGGTGCTGCGGCTGCTGGCCCAGGGCAAATCCAACCAGGATATCGCCGACCAGCTCATCATCGGCATCAAAACGGTGAAGTTCCACGTCACCAACATTCTCGCCAAGCTGGGCGTCGAGGATCGGACGCAAGCAGCGATCTACGCATACAAAAACGGACTGGCGGAGTAGCCGGGCCGTTTTTTTGTTTGTGGGCGGACGAAGGCCGGCTGGGAGGAGAAATCTTAGTGAGCATGCCGCTCTCTGCAAGTAACGGCGCTGGTCGCGATTTTTCGGGCTTGCCTCCTTTGTGCTTCTCTTGCGGACCTGAGCGACCTTATTTGCTGAAAAACGCGCCGATTTGTAATCTAACGGACCTGAGCGCCGTTATTGACTCCAAAAAGCTGCGTAGTCAAGCAAAATGGAGGAAATAGCGGCGCTGGTGTCCGTTAGCTTGGGAAATGAGGCTATTTCCCGTAAATAGCGGCGCTCAGGTCCGTTAGCTGAGTGTGGAGCGTGCTCGTTGGGCGTGATGAGGCAGATGAGGGGACGATCGGTTATACAACAAGACAATCTCTTTGCTGCTGCTCCTCATTGTTCGTCTGTTCAGTCGCTTGCGGACCTGAGCGACCTTATTTGCTGAAAAACGCGCCGATTTGTAATCTAACGGACCTGAGCGCCGTTATTGACTCCAAAAAGCTGCGTAGTCAAGCAAAATGGAGGAAATAGCGGCGCTGGTGTCCGTTAGCCTGGGAAATGAGGCTATTTCCCGTAAATAGCGGCTCTCAGGTCCGCTAGCTGGAGCGCGAAGCAGTTACTGCCAGCTTGGATCTCTGAGTTTGGAGCATCCGCTGCCACAACGGCCCAATCCGAATGTAGAGCGAGTTACTGTTGAATTGCACTCATGCTAGGTTTGGGGTACTCGATGCCACGGGGACCCACATCTCCTCTCTCGCCTCTCACCGCAAGTTATTCACCATCAGCCCAATGCACCGAATGTCCGGTATCCAGATGAGATTGCATCTCAGCTGGACCAGTGACCAGTAATCAGTCACCAGGAGTTTTTGTGAAACCACACTCTCTCTTTCCGTCACAGCCACGTATAAAGTAGCCCTCTCCCGGCTATCCTTCTAGTAGATTGCTAGATTCGGATGAGAGGGCGATGGAACAATGAAGCTGCGGAGCGGAAACAAAGGACAAGCCAAATGGATGATGGCGGTGGCGGGACTGTGCGTAGCAGCATTGCTGCTCGCCGGGTTCGGCGGCGCCCACGCCGAACCGGCGCAGAAACCGGCGGCGCTCCGCACGCCGCTGGCGCAGCTCGTTGCGGCGGGCGAAGCCGCAACGCAGCCGGGGACGCCACTTCGGCTGGTGCTGAAGTGGCAAGGGACCTATGCCGGGCAAGGCGAAGCCGCCCGGCAGGCAGCCGAGGCGCTCGCGCAGCGCCTCGGCCTCGGCAAAGTGGAGGCGGGGGCCGAAGACGGCCACACCGCCTACCGCGCGGTTGCCGCAGCAGGCGCCGGCGGCAAGGTGTCGATGTTTTGGAGCGAGCTCGGCAACGGAGCGAGCTACGTGATTGTGACGCACGAGACGGCAGACTGGCAGCGGGGCGGCGGATTTGAGGCTGCAGCGGAAGCCACAGGTGAAACGCTGCAGGCCGCAGGCATCAACGCGGAGTGGAACGCCGCGCTGCAGGGAACGGCTGCGACGCAGGATGTGCCCGCCGCAGCGATGGATGCGGTCGAAGCGCAGCTCGCCCGCGTCTTCAACGCCCCGAAAGCCGAAGAGGCTTACGGGGACGACACCACGGCAAGCCGTTCTTACAGCGTGCCGGATATGAAGCGCACGGTAGCCAGCGGCGGGCATGCCCTCGCCCTGCAAGCGGCGGTGCACCGCAGCAGCGAAACCGGGGTCAACCGGGTGACGATCGGCCTGCCGCTGATTACGATCGAATATTAAAGAGTCTGCCAGGCGCGGCAGGACTCCTGCATACAGGGCTGTCCCAAACAACCGAAGCGGGTTGCGGGGGACAGCCTTCTTTTTTCTCACACTGGCAGTATCCGCACCATCCGATCCATGGACGCATGGACTCCGAGCCTTGTCTCTTTTACACTGGTACTTGATTATCGCATCGCCTGAAACATTCGGCCGCAAATGTCCCGTTTGCTGCTGCCGGATTGTTATATAGATGAAATTTGAAACAAAGCAAAGGAGGGATGGGTCGATTGAATGAGGAGATCGAATACCGCATCCGCCGCGTGCAGGCCGGTGAAACCGGCGATTATGCTTATATCGTACAGGCCTATCAGCGCCAGATCCTGGTCTACTGCTGGCGGATGCTCGGAAACGAGCAGGAAGCGGAGGATGCCGTGCAGGACATTCTCGTGAACGCTTTTGAGAAAATTCGTATGTATAAGCCAAGTGTGAACTTCTCTTCATGGCTCTATAAGCTGGCCTACAACCACTGCCTCAATGTTCTGCGGCGGCGCAAGCTGCAGCGTTCATTAAGCCGGAATTTGTCCAGTGAAGTCCTCAGTACGAACAGTGCAGCACAGGTGGTAGAACGCGGATTGTTCAGCGAACCGCTGAGCCGGGCGTTGCTGAAGCTGTCGGCCGAGGAGCGGAACCTGCTCGTGCTGCGCGTTTTTGAAGAAAAGCCGTTCAGCGAAATCGCCCAGATTATCGGCAAAAGCACGGAGGCGGCCAAAAAGAGATACAGCCGCACGTTAACCAAACTGAAGCAAATCATGCAGAACGCAAAGGAGGAAGACTCATGTCTAACTTACAGCTCATGGATCAAGAGCAAAGCCTGAAGCAGATGGATCTGCTGCCGGGGGAAGCGGCTAAGGTGCAAGCTTTTGATCTTACGGATAAGGTCATGGCGCAAATCAGCGGCGAATCCAGTCGGACGGGGGACACTAAAGCGGCTGGCAAACTGCGCATGCGAAAAAGCATTGCCGTACCTGCGATGGCGGCGGCCTGCGTGCTGGGGCTTTCGGTGACCGGCTATGCCGCTTCACAGTTTCTGGAGCTGAGGGGCGGCAACGGGAAAGTTGTCGTAAATACGGTGCAGGCACCGGCAGCATCGGAAGCATCAGCAACGTATACGCAATTATGGAACCAGTACAATCAGGAAGTAAAAAACTCGCTGCAGCCGGGCGAATTCGCTGCCTATTACGTCAAGGATGAGATCATCAATCAGGCTGATGAAGTGAATCCCGTCAAGTTTGCCTATCAAGAGGCCAGGTTCAACAGCTTCACCGGCTTGCAGGCGGAAATCGCGCGGACGGATGCGCCGGAGCTGTCGGCTCCTTCTGCTATTCCCGGCGGGTACACGTTTGCCTATGGTTATGTCTATCCCAAGCAATCGTACCCGGACGGCCTAAAAGATCCGGAATACCGGGCAATCGCGAAGGGGCTGATCCAGCAGGCCGACAAGGCGGCAGACAGCCAAAAGCTGTTCATCCGCAAGCTGGACTGGTCTCAAGCCGACTTTACTTTTGCGCAATATTCGAAGGGTGAGCATACCCTTACCATTACCGTCCGCCAATCCGGCCCGGAGGTGACGCTGACCAGCGTGATGCAGAGTGAACAGGATACCGCCGAGAAGCTGAGCATCCAAGGAACGGAAGCCTACTATATCAAATCCTCAGCGAATAGCCGATCCGGAAAAAGCAATCATCTCGGCTGGCTGGACGAGAGCAATCATCTGTTTTACCAGATTTACGATGATCCCGGCAGTCCGCTTTCGAAAGCGGATTTGGAGCAGGTCGCCGCGTCGCTGCTGAATTTGCGTTAAAAATCTTAGTGCCGCAGAACCGGATGAACCGGTTACTGCGGCTTTCTTTTTGCTGAGCGAAGGAAAACTCATCTGCCTCAATGTGCGATACAACTTAGCTCTATATCGCCCCTTTTGACCTGTTTTGCGGTAACTAGGAATTTTTACCCAGTAATTTTATGCCAAATGCTTGTGGTTTCTATGTCTGCCATCTATAATTTTTGGTAGAGATCGACATATTTTTCTAGCCGATTATGGCGGATTCTGCTGAAATGGGGTGGAGATTGTCGGTCCTAACCCAATCTAGCAGCTATGGATGCCAGATTAGGAAATTACATGTAAGCGTTTGTATGTCGGCGTAATCCGGATCAGCAAGCCCGCATCTTCAAGAGAAAGGAGCAGATTCTCCGGACAGTCACATCCTGCAGATGGATGCCAGCTTTTCCAAATCGTTACGGTCGCGTATGGAGTCAAGGACATGCCTTTATGCCGAGCAAGCTTTGCGTTTCAGCAAAGAAGGGGAAAGAGGAGATTTGCGGCTCGCAACACGGGGAACGGGATTTATCTAGAACAACTTTTTGCTTCAATGGAATGGCAATACATTTTTCCGGGCCCAATCGCCTCAGCTTCAGTAGTCTCAAGTTCAATCTATCACTTAAATTGGAGGCTGAAGACATTGTACCGTAAATTAAAAACATTCATTTCTTATTTTTTAATTGTCATGCTTGCCCTAAGCTCCTGGCCGGCATTTCCTTCCGGTGCGCATGCGGACCCAACAAGCTCTATTGAATTGAGCGTAACGGGAAACCATGATTTCGGCTCAAAGACCGCAGGTTATGTTGCCATAGATCCTTACAGCGTTACCGTTAGTAATGAGGGTGCCGAGGCGTCCGGTGAGTTGACGGTCGAGCTAAGCGGCAACGATGCAAGTTCGTTTACGCTGTCCAAAACGGATATCAGCAGCATCGCGATAGAAGGAAACGACAGCTTCACTGTGGCGCCAAACACAGGGCTTGCCGTTAAGACCTATTCGGCGGCTGTGACGGTATCGGGTACAAACGTTACATCAAAGAGTTTTACTGTCAGCTTTGAGGTTACTGCTGATACAGACGCAGGTCTAGCGAGCGTCGCAGGCCTAACAGATCCGGATCCCGCAGGGGGAGACGGTACAACGGCAGGCACGCCGGTAACATGGACTGTTAACGTTGCGAATACCGTCAGTTCGTTGGGCCTTGCCGACATCGCGGCAAGCGATGCGGACGCAAGAGTAGAGCTATACACATACAGCGACTTCGCAACCGGGAAGATTACAGGCTCCTCGTCAATTTCGCTCACGGCGGGAGGCGCGACGACGGCTTATATCAAAGTAACGGCTGGCGACGGCACGACGGCGAAATATTATGCTGTAACGATGAATCGCGCCGCCGGGCCGGTGTTTGGTTATACCGTCAACGGCACGCCATACGCCTGGCAGGACCGGACGCTCGCTGTGACGGGTGACGTGCTGGAGATTACGGCGGATGATTCTCCGCTATCACCGGTTCTAATCCATGTGACCGCATCCGAAGGGTCAACGGTTACTTTGAAAGGTAAGGCAGGCAAATCTTATAGTAATGTTTATGTACAGGTTGACAACCCGGTCACGTTAAGGCTGGATAACTTCAATATTACGGCTCCGGCCGGTGATAGCAACGACGGGATCAGCTTCAAAGCCAACACTCCGGGAAATTATGTGATCGAAGTGACCGGCAGCAATACGATTGAGGGCTATCGCGGCATTTACAGCCGTTCGAACCACCAGCTTACCATTACTGGCAGCGGCACATTGACTGCGAATGGACGTAAAGCTGATAATGCCGCCAGCAATAGCGGAAGCGGGATCTTTATGGAATCCGACAAAACGATCGGCAATACGAATCCCGTGGCCCAACTGACGATAGGCGGCAGTGTAACCGTCAATGCAACCGGGGGCGATTCGGTTGGAGCCTCAGGCGGCAACGGCATTGCACTCGACTGGGGTAACCTGGTCATCGAGAGCGGCAGCGTGACAGTGACTGGCGGAAAGACGGATGGGGACCGGTCTGCCCTGAGCGCAGGAGCAGGGGTTACCTACGAGGGCGGCGCCGGTATTTTTCTTGAAGGATACGATTCGGGAGGAAAAGCCGGAAAGCTGATGATGTTAGGCGGAACACTGACTGCCGCCGGCGGAGAAGCAAAATCCATTTATGACCGAGGCAATTTCTTCGGAGGCGGCAGGGGGATCCGGGCATATGACAGCATGGAGATCAGCGGCGGCAACGTGACCTTAATCGGCGGGGCCAGTGAGTCGCAGATTGGCGGCGACGGGCTATTTACGGCTCAGCTTCAGGTCTCGGGCCAAGCTACCTCGCTTACAGCGACCGGCGGCAATGGCGGGTTCTCTAATGGCGGCGGAGTGTTTGTTACTAATGATATTGTCGTGGACGGTGCCCGGGTATCAGCTACCGGAGGGCATGGCATAACGGGCGGATACGGCATCTATTCCCCTAGCGGTGCCTTAATGATCAAAGGTAAAGCCGAGGTAACGGCAACCGGAGGAACCGGATTGGTTACGAATGCATCCGGCGGGATGGCGGTTCGCATTTCCGGGAATATCGAAATCACCGGATCGTCCAAGGTAGTGGCTAAAGGCGGCGCTGGGCAGATCAACGGATCGCATGGCCTCTTTTCCGATGCGGGTACGATTTTGATCGGTGATGGATCGGACGTGACCGCGCTTGGAGGTAAAGGAGATAGCGGTGTGGGAGGCGTCGGCTTACGTGCAAACGGCAACGGAAACGGAGGTACGGTAGTGATTGCCAACGGTGCGGAGGATATCTACGTACGCGGCGGTCAGGGGGCATCGGCCACGAGAACTTCCGTTTTTGCCAAGGATGTGCAGATCGCAACAGGCAATATCGGACCGATCTTTACGGAGATTCTTGCCAACCCACGCTCCATTAAGAACAAATCCGGCGGCGTTAATGTGAATCTCCTGACGGTCACGACAAACCCGCCGCAGGCCACAGTAGTCCATTCGGAAGTGGAAGTGAACAAGGGGGAAAGCGATTCGTATATCTACCACTATGTTGCACCTACCCATGATGACGGCCTTGCTTATATGTGGCTGCCAGCGGGTAAGCAAACCGTCGAGGCGGCAGATTATGAGATGGGAAGCCCAAAGGTTAATGATAAAGATACAGCAACTGCGGAACTGAGGAGGCTTCCGCCGATCGCCCATCTGGCGCATAACGGCGTAACGGTTGATTTTACGAGCATTCAAGGCGCAATCGATGCAGCGACAGACGGAGATACGGTCACGATCAACGCCGGGACATTCCGAGAGCAGCTCGAAATTACGAAAAACATTACGCTGCAAGGACAGGGTATCGGTGTGACGACCATAGAGTCGCCGAATGCCGGGCAACTGTCCAAAGCCGGCTGGAAGACGCTGAAGGATCAATGGATTTATGCAGTTATCCGTGTAAAGGCAGCAGAGGAGCCAACTCCGCAGCCATTCGCCTCGACTGCAGGGGCAGATAACAATAAAAAAGTCGTAATCCAAGACCTGACGGTAGACGGTCGCAAGCAGGGGTACATCTCGGCGCATGACGGCATTGCGGATGTCTACACATTTAATGGCATTGCTGTGCGCGACACCTCGGCGTTGATCGATCATGTCCGGGTTGTTGATGTGCGGGATACCTACTCGGATTACAGCGGTCTTCCTGTCGCACCGCTGCCGGCTTCCTATGTGTCGCAGGATCAGCCGTCGGGAGCCAACCATAATGAGAGCATCCTGCTGGAAGGGGCGGCAGAGACGGGGCAGCACGAGGTAACGGTGCAGAATTCGCAGATCGTCCGCTTTCATAAAACGGGGATTCTGGCATGGGGACCAACGCTTAAGGTCGACATTCACGATAACGAAATTCAGGGCCATGGCAGGACGCTCTACAGCACGGGCAACGGGATCCAGATTTCATCCACGGACCGCAGCTCTTCCGGAGGCGCGAACGGCGATCGCCGTGGGACTACGGGAAGCGTAACCCACAACCGCATTTACGATTTCGGTCTGGTGATCCCGGCGCCGGGGAATGAAGGCTCATACCTTAATCTCGGTTTGTATGGCCCGACAGGCATTCTATTGTATGAGGCCGGAGACGGTTTCGCCGTAGAGGGCAACACGCTGACCGGCCCGGGAATTCCGGCATGGCATAACAGCACGACCTCCAACGACGGCGGGTACTCCAATGACGGAATTGGATTCACCAGCGTTAAGGATCCGGTCATCCGCAACAATATGGTCTCGGGATTCGGCACGGGAATTGTTGAAGGGGGCGCCGTGACGAAGGCGACGGTTGAAGGCAATACGCTGGGCAACAACGACATCGATATTTGGACGTTGTCCGGTAACGATTTGATCAGCTTAACCCAAGGGGCAGAGACCATTGCCTACAATCAGACCAACAATGGCATCGATACCATCACGGGCTTTGGAGCGGGAGACCGCCTGAGAGTCATCGGGTTTGTTGAAGGAACGGTGAATGGAATGATCGGGACACCGGCGAATGCGATCATGGTGACGGACACAAACGGCGCCTCCGTTATCAACGGATACAGCGACGCGCATCCGGTCATCGATTTCACCGGTGGTACCGTCACGGCGGGCGATGGCGAGAATGTCGCGCCTCGGTCAGTTGAAGTATCAGTATCAGGAGGCGTGACGACGCTGTTTATGGATACCGAGAATGATGCGGACGCTCCGGAGCTGACGGTCCGACTGAACGGGATTTACACGCCGGCCAACTTTAAGCTTAACGGCGGCTACATTGAATATGCCGCAATCCCATCGCCGGAACTGCCGAGCGGTAATGGCTCCAATACCGCCGAGGCTTCAGTGGACGTACTTGTTAAAGCCGAAAATGCAGGCAAGGCAGTAACCACGGAGTCGGGGGGCGTGAAGACGACAACGGTAACCATTGATCCAGCCAGGCTGCAGGCGAAGCTGGATGCCGAAGGACAGGGCGCCGTTGTGACTATCCCCGTCCTGTCGGCTGCGAACGCCGTGGTCGGTGAGTTGAACGGCCAAATGGTCAAAAACATGGAGCAGCGGGATGCGGTAATTATTTTGCAATCGGCCAAGGCAAGCTATAGACTGCCGGCAGGCGAGATCAACATTGATGCAATTTCGGCTAAGCTTGGCGGAAACGTACCGCTGGCAGACATTAAGCTGCAGGTCATCATATCGGAAACAACGGCAGATATGACACAAACAGCGGCTAAAGCGGCGCTGAATGGCGATCTCACCCTTATTGCGCCGCCGGTGGATTTCAAAGTCAACGGCAGTTACGGCGCTCAGACAGTAGAAGTGTCCAAATTCAATGCGTATGTTGAACGCACCATCGCGTTGCCGGACGGGATTGACCCGAACCGGATTACGACGGGGATCGTCGTGGATCCCGACGGAACGGTACGTCATGTACCGACAAAAGTCACGGTTCAGGGCGGCAAATATTACGCAACGCTGAACAGCCTGACGAACAGTACCTACTCGGTGGTTTGGCATCCGTTGAGCTTTGCGGATGTCGCGAATCACTGGGCAAAGGACGTCGTGAACGATATGGGCTCCCGCCTTGTGGCCCATGGAATCAGCGAGACGATGTTTAATCCGGATGCCGATATTACGCGGGCGGAGTTTGCTGCAATTATTGTACGCGGCTTGGGCCTGAGATTGGGTGAAGGCGCCAATCCCTTCGGAGATGTAGCGGCAGATGCCTGGTATGCCGGCGCTGTGCAGACGGCGGCCTCCTACGGCTTGATTACCGGCTTCGACGACGGCAGCTTCCGTCCGAACGTGAAGATTACCCGCGAACAGGCGATGGTGATTCTCGCGAAGGCCATGAAACTGACAGGTCTCGCCCAAAGCGCGGGCACGCTGAATACGACGGATGCTCTGAGCAAATTCACCGACGGCGGACAAGCGGCGCAGTGGTCGAGGGACAGCATCGCTCAAGCTGCTCAGGCAGGTCTGGTTAACGGACGCAACGGCGGCAAGCTCGAGGCAAAAGCGAATGTAACGCGTGCCGAAGTGGCTGTATTGATCCAGCGGCTGCTGAAGAAATCGAATTTAATTTAGGCCAAAGGCAGCGGCTCTTCCGTAAAATCAGCGGAAAGTCGCTGCTTTTCTATTGGATCGGGATTCCGGCGCCCCCGCGTTGCGGAGCTTTTCGCGTGGCGTTATAATAGCTGTGTTCCTGATTTTGGAGGCCTGCAGCGGATACTGGACCCGAAAGGGATGTATAAGCCCGGCTATGTAAATGAATAAGAAAGAGTAATTGAATTTTGCGAAATCCCGAGAAAAACTGTCAGGAATCGGATAGCATCCTTTCTGCGAATATGATAAAATGACATCACGCCGTCACGCGGTTTTAATGTCCGTCCGGCGCTGAGAATGAATGTCAACTAAATTACATACAGAGAGATGAGGAGCCATGGCTGAAAATCAAACCCTAGATGCACTGCAAGCACCCGGCGCTGTCTTTTTTATCTTCGGCGCAACCGGAGATCTGGCCCGGCGCAAGCTTTTTCCGGCGATTTACAGTTTGTACCGCGAAGGCAAGCTCAAACATGATTTTGCAGTAATTGGCGTGGCCCGTCGTCCCCGCACCCAGGAGGAATTCCGCGCGGACGTGCAGGATTCCATCCGCGAGTTTTGCCGCTACCAGGCTGAAGATGCCGGAGAGTGGAATGAATTCGTCCAACATTTTGAATACAAGTCGCTCGACATTAACGATATTGACGGCTTCCGTGCGCTGAATGCGCAAACCGAGGAATTGGAAGCGAAATTCGGCATCCCGGGCAACCGCCTGTTCTATCTGGCCCTGGCGCCGGAGCTGTTCGGCAGCGTGTCCTATAACCTGAAAGCAGGGGGCATGCTGGAAAGCGCGGGCTGGAACCGGCTCGTCATCGAGAAGCCGTTTGGCTACAACCTGGAATCCGCGGAGCAGCTGAACGTACAGATCCGCCAGGTATTCCAGGAGGAAGAGATTTACCGCATCGACCACTACCTCGGCAAGGAAATGGTGCAGAACATCGAAGTGATCCGTTTTGCCAACGCCTTTTTCGAGCCGCTGTGGAACAACAAGCATATCGCCAACATCCAGATCACGCTCGGCGAAACGGTCGGCGTCGAAGAGCGCGGCGGTTACTACGATCATGCCGGCGCGCTGCGCGACATGGGGCAGAACCATATGCTGCAGCTTTTGACGATGATCGCCATGGAGCCGCCAAGCCGCCTCCTTGCGGAAGATATCCGCGACGAGAAGGTGAAGGTACTGCGTTCCCTTCGTCCATACGCTTCCTCGGAAGAGGTGCGCGACAACGTCGTGCGCGGCCAATATACGCAGGGCCTGTACAAAGGCAAATCGCTCCCGGCTTACCGCCAGGAAGACAAGGTCGATCCGGAATCGAATACGGAAACGTATTTCGCTGCCCGCGTCTTCGTCGACAACTTCCGCTGGGCCGGCGTACCGTTCTATATCCGTACCGGCAAACGCCTGCCGGTGAAGACGACCGAAGTGGTGGTCGAATTCAAGAAAATGCCGACCAACGTCTATCTGGGCCAAAAGCACACGCTCGAGCCGAACCTGCTCGTCATCCGCGTGAACCCGATGGAAGGCATTTACGTCAAGATCAACGCCAAAAAGCCGGGCTCCGAATCGGAAATCCAGCCGCTGGCGATGGACTTCTGCCAAAGCTGCATGATCGGCATCAACTCGCCGGAAGCCTACGAACGGCTGCTGCATGATGCGGCGCGCGGCGACTCGACTTACTTCACCCGCTGGGACGAAGTGTCCTCGGCCTGGTCGTTCGTCGACCGGATCGCCAAAGCCTGGAAGGAAGACGGCGGCGATCTCGCTTCCTACCCTGCTGGCTCGTGGGGACCGGTCGAAGCGGATCAGCTGCTCGCGAAGGAAGGCTTCCACTGGTGGCCGGTTAACGGGCAGGAAGAAGACAACGTCGTTTGGCAAGTGAATGGCTAAGACCGGCAAAACCACCTTATCGTAAGCACAGATCTCTCCGCCCAACCGGCGGGGGGATTTTTTTTGCGGAATACGGCAGTTTGGGCGCATTTTTGTAGATAATGACAACCGGATTTTGTTATACTTTAAAGGATGCTTTTTGGAAGCGGAAGAGGAAACGAATACAGAAAGGATTTGTTCATATGAGCGGAGCTCCGATTTGATGATCCTTTTTAGGCAATGGACGCGCAAAGCATAATTTATAGATGAAGGGATACGTGCATAATCTATGGCACCGGAACAGAATCTGCTGCAGGAAGTTGAGAAACGCAGAACGTTTGCGATCATCTCCCACCCTGACGCAGGCAAAACGACACTTACGGAGAAGCTGCTGCTGTTCGGCGGCGCGATCCGGCTGGCAGGGACCGTCAAGGCCCGCAAAGCCAGCAAACACGCGACAAGCGACTGGATGGAAATCGAGAAACAGCGGGGGATTTCGGTTACCTCCTCCGTGATGCAGTTTGATTATATCGGACACCGCGTCAACATTCTGGACACCCCGGGTCACCAGGACTTCAGTGAGGACACCTACCGGACCTTGACCGCCGCCGACAGCGCCGTCATGCTGATCGACGTGGCGAAGGGTGTGGAAGCGCAGACGATCAAGCTGTTCCAGGTGTGCGCGAAGCGGGGCATCCCGATCTTTACGTTTATCAACAAACTCGACCGCGAAGGCCGCAATCCGTTTGAGCTGATGGAAGAACTGGAGAACGTGCTGGGCATCCGCTCCGTACCGATGAACTGGCCGATCGGCAGCGGACGCGAGCTGTGCGGCGTGTACGACCGGATGAAGAATCAGGTGGAATTGTTCCAGGGCGACGACCACAGCGTCATTAAGGTGCAAAAGGTCGAGAGCTACCGCGATCCGATCATCCGCGAGATGGCCGGCGAATATCTGCATGACCAGCTGTGCCAGGACTTGGAGCTGCTGGATGTGGCGGGTGATGCGTTCGATTATGAAAAAGTGCTCCGCGGCGAGCTGACCCCGGTCTTCTTCGGCAGCGCGATCAACAACTTCGGCGTGCAGACGTTCCTCGACAACTTCCTGGACCTGGCACCGAAGCCGGAGCCGCGCCGCAGTACGGCCGGACCGATCGAGCCCGCGAATCCGAAGTTTACGGGTTACGTCTTCAAAATCCAGGCCAATATGAACCCGGCGCACCGCGACCGGATCGCCTTCCTGCGGATCGTCTCCGGGAAGTTTGAGCGCGGCATGTCCGTAAAACATGTACGGGCCGGCAAAGACATCAAGCTGAGCCAGCCGCAGCAGTTTCTGGCGCAGGACCGCGATATCGTCGAAGAGGCGTATCCGGGCGATATTATCGGCCTTTTTGACCCGGGGATTTTCCGGATCGGCGACACGCTGAGCCAGGCGGGCGATATCGAGTTTGACGAGCTGCCGACGTTTTCACCGGAGATTTTTGCCAAGGTGAGCATCAAAAACGCGCTGAAATCGAAGCAGTTCCAGAAGGGCATCGACCAGCTGACCGAAGAAGGCATGATTCAGGTGTTCCGCACCGTCAGCTTCGACGACATCATCCTCGGCGTGGTTGGGCAGCTGCAGTTCGAAGTATTCGAATACCGGATGAAGGGCGAATACGGCGTGGACGTGCAGATGCAGCGCATGAGCTACCAGTTCGCGCGCTGGATTATCGACGACAACAAGCCGGACGCAAGCAAATTCCGTATCAACTCCACGCTGGTGACCGATAAGAAGGGCAACTTCGTGGTGCTGTTCGAGAACGAATATGCCATGCGCACCGCGATGGAGAAAAATCCAAGCGCGAAGTTCCTGGAAACCGCTCCGTAAGTGATACACGTAAGCAGTTAACCTATGTGAAAAAGACCTCCGCTGTACCGGTGTGCAAACGCCGGCAAAGGCGGGGGTCTCTTGATTTTGGGGAATCGGCCGGACTGCAGGCGAAAAGTAGCCTAGTCTTCGGAAGTGATCGAGCCGGGCGTCTCCTTCTCCAGGTGATGATGAAGCAGAGCCACCAGATGATCCTGCTTGGCATTGCTGAGGTCTTTCCACATCATTTCGAACACGGCGCCAAGTCCGGGAAGCGCCGCTTCCGGGCCGTCGATGGAGCCGACGATCATCTCCTTGAGCTGTTCCTCCGACTGGCCGTGCACCTTGTGCAGAATAGCCTGGCGCAAATCAATCGTAACGGGCATTTCGATCCTCCTTTCGGTCTGTATCCGCTGTTAATTTGCCCAGCCGGGCCGGGGAAAATTCAAGTTTAATTCCTGATATGCTATACTGTTTGGGATGTATATGGGGCGGGAGGTACGGATTATGGCCAAAGGCAAAAAACAATATGCCGTTATCGGCATGGGCCGCTTTGGCTCCAGCGTCGCGAAGGCGCTCAGCGAAATGGGATACGATGTGCTGGCCATCGACGCAGACGAGCAGCGGACGCAGGAAATCTCGGGGATCGTTACGCATGCCGTCTCCGCGGATTCCACGGATGAAGAGGCGCTGCGTGCGCTGGGCATCCGCAATTTTGACGTGGTGGTCGTCGCGATCGGGGAAGATATCCAGGCGAGTATTTTGACGACGCTGATTCTCAAGGATCTGGGCGTGCCGGCCATTCTGGTCAAGGCCAAAAGCGAGCTGCACGGCAAGGTCCTGAGCAAAATCGGTGCGGACAAGGTGGTCTACCCGGAACGGGACATGGGCACGCGGGTCGCGCATCATCTGGCGTCGCCGAACATTCTGGACTATATTGAGCTGTCGCCGGATTACAGCATTCTGGAGATGAAAGCGGCCGGGCCGCTGGTTGGCAAAAACCTGCAGGAGCTGAACATCCGCGCCAGATTCGGCTGCAACGTCATGGCGATCCGGCGGGGCGACGAGATGAACATCACGCCGCAGGTGGAAGACCGGCTCGTGGACGGAGACGTGCTCGTTATCGTCGGGCACAAAGAGAATTTGAACAAGCTGGAAGTGGCTTATAATAAATAGCCGGGTGCGCCATGTGCGTGCCAGGAAGGCATAAATCAACGATCAAGCGGGGCAAGGCTGAGAAAGGTAGGGCGTTATGGAGATTTTATCGCCGCAAAATGCGCGGGTGAAGGAATGGGCTGGACTGCAGGAGAAGAAACATCGCGACCGCTCCGGCCAATATATCATTGAGGGCATCCATTTGGTGCAGGAGGCGCTGCTCTCCGGCGCGGAGGTCGAGATCCTGGCTTATGATCTCGACAAGGGGATGCCGGCGGAGCTGCGGGAACACCTGCAAGCCGTGCAGGGCATGGAAGTGATCGGCGTGTCCGCGGCCGTCATCGCCAAATGCAGCAGCACCGGCACGCCGCAGCCTGTGTTCGCCGTGGCGCGCAAGGCTCGGCCGGACGCCGCGGCCATTCTCGCGAAGCAAGGCAGCTTCGCGATCGTGCTCGACGGCGTGCAGGACCCCGGCAACGTCGGCACCATCATCCGCAGCGCGGATGCCGCCGGGGCGGACGGGGTCATTCTCGGCCAGGGCTGCGCCGATTTGTACAACCCGAAGACCCTGCGTTCCACGATGGGGTCTGTCTTTCACCTTCCGGTCGTCGAGGGCGATTTGCGCCAGCTCCTCCCGGAAGCCCGGGAACGCGGCGTACAGCTCGTCAGTACCTCGCTCGCCGGCACCGATTCCTGCTACACGCATGATTTCCGCGGCAGCCAGTGGCTGCTGATCGGCAGCGAAGGCCAGGGCATCTCGGCAGAGACCGCCGCCATGGTCGATAAGAGCATCATCATCCCGATGGCCGGCAAGGCCGAATCGCTTAATGCCGCAATGGCAGCGACGATCCTGCTGTTTGAAGGCATGCGGCAGCGGGGAATGCGATAGTCTGGCCTATGAGACGCTGACGGGAATAGCGGATACGCCGGGGTATCACCAGATTTCAAAAGCCGAGTTTGATACGTTGTCCGAGGAAGGGGTAGCATGATGGACAATTCCCAGCAGGCATCTTATATTATCCATCCGATGCTAACGGAAGACGCCCAAGAAATCGTAAAGTGGCATTATGCGCCGCCGTATTCTTTTTACAATATGTCGGATGATCCGGAAGATACCGGGGAGCTGTTGAACGGTACCTACTATTCAGTCAAACATCCGCAAGAGGGGCTGGTCGGATTCTTCTGCTACGGAGCAAGCGCGCAAGTAAACGCCGGCGCCGAAGCCGGTTTGTATTCGGATCAGGCCGCGCTCGACATCGGACTGGGCATGAAGCCGGAACGGACCGGGCAGGGTGCGGGAAGCGATTTTCTGAAAGCGGGTTTGAACTTTGGGCAGCATACGTTTGAGCCCGGGCGGTTCAGGCTAAGCGTCGCGGCATTTAACCGCAGAGCGATCGCCGTTTACAAGAAAGCGGGATTCCTGCCAATAGGCACGTTTGTACTCCGCAATGATGGGAAGGAAACCGAATTTATCGTCATGGTAAACTAGTCGCTTGTCATAGAGAGGAGAAAGAAGCATGAACAACCCTTCCATTCAGCATATGGTCATTTTTACCCTCAAACACCCCAAAGGTTCTCCGGAAGCTACCGCGTTCCTGAGTGACGGCAGAGCGGCATTGACATCGATTCCGGTCGTCCGGAATTTTCAGGTATTTGATCAGGTCAGTCTCAAAAATGACTATGATTACGGATTCTCGATGATTTTTGATCATCAGGAAGATTACAATACATACAACGACCACCCGGCGCATGTGCAGTTTGTCCGGGAGCGTTGGGAGACCGAAGTGGAGCGTTTCCTGGAGATTGATTTTACGGAAAAACAAGCATAGGCGTCACATCTTAAGTCCCGAATGCCGATTGATCCGGTGTCCCGGGACTTTCCTTCTTTACAAGAGTCAGCGACGATTTATTTATGAGAACGATAAGTAAAAAATAATTCTTTACTGATCGTTCCCATTATGCTAAGATATCCTCATAAGCGAGGGAACAAAGGATCAAGGCTGCTGAAAGTAGAATGATCGTTCCCGAATATCCGAGGGGGTATGAGGATGACTTACTTTGAATCGGCGCACGGTTCGGTGGCTTGGGATGAGAGCCTGAAGAGTGTAAAGGTCGAATGGAACGGGTTTTCGTATGGCGAAGGGTTTCAGGAGATTCTGCTCCGCAGCGCCGACTTGCTGATGTTGAAGCAAGGCAGCAAGGTGCTGATGGATATCCGCAAAGGGTCGGTGATCAAAGAGGAAGACAAAGCCTGGATGGCGGACGTATTTGTAAAGCATATCTATCAAAGCGGGTTGCGCCTGCTTGCGATGGTTGAGCCGGGCAGCGTCCTTGCCAAAATGAGCGTGAACCGCACCATCGATGGCCTCGGCAGCCTGCCCTACCGGCAAACCAGCTTTACGGACGTGAAAGAAGCAGAACGATGGCTAGCCAGCACGGAGCCTGCTCTTGCCGTCAGCTGAGCCAAGCAGCAAAGCAGACATCTGAAGCTATATTTTTTTAAATATACTAGAATGATTGTTCTCAAAAAACAAAAAAACAACTTTCAGGAGGAATGGATCATGAACAGCAAAATCGCATTGGTAACAGGAGCAAGCAAAGGCATCGGGTACGAGGTAGCCAGACAATTGGGCCAACAGGGGATGACGGTGCTGGTCTCGGCCCGTACGCAGCACGACGCGGACGAAGCCGCCGGAACACTGAAGAACGAAGGCGTGGATGCCGTTGGCGTAGAGCTCGAGGTGACTAACCGGGAACATATCGCCAAGCTGGCTGGATTCATCGAAGCGCAATACGGCAAACTGGATATTCTGGTGAACAATGCGGGAGTCCTGCTGAAGGAAGGAACCGAAGGTGCTTTTGAACAATCGTTCGAGGTCAACACGTTTGCTCCTTTCCATATTACCGAAGCCCTGCTGCCGCTGCTGCTGAAGAGCGATGCGGGACGGATCGTGAATCAGAGCAGCGCGCTCGGATCGATGCAGTTCCTGCTCAGCAACGAGCTGGCGCAACAGCTGGCGACTCCGTCCTACTCCGCTTCCAAAGCGGCGCTGAACATGCTGACCGTCTTCTGGGCGAACAAATACAAAGACACGCCGCTCAAGATCAACACCGTCCATCCCGGGCTGGTCAAAACACGGATGGGCGGCGACAAAGGCGAATTGACGCCAGAAGAAGGCGCGAAGACAGCGGTCCGGTATGCAACGATTGATGCCGATGGACCGACTGGGGGATTCTTTTACATGGACAATACGCTGCCTTGGTAAATGACTAAAGCCGTCATTGTCCATTTCATATACAGCTTTTGAGCAAGCCGGACAGCCATTCACCTCGTGAGCGGCTGTCCGGCTTTTTGACGTTAAAAATATACATACGGCGCTCGCGAAATACGATAGAATAGATTCATAAAACTGGTTAATGTTTACATTACTGCGAATGGGATGTGTTACTTTGATCCGTAAATATGTGGCTATATTTATGATGGTATGCGTTTTGTTGTCGGCTGCACCGTTGGCCGTTCAGATTCAGACGGCCTCCGCGGCCCAGCCGCTTCAAATGACGGTCGACGGCAAAAAAATGGCCGGGGTTACGCCGATTCTGAAGTCGGGCGCGGTTTACGTGCCTTACCGCAAATTTTTTGAGGCGTTGGGCTACAAGATTTCCACGGATCCGGCGACGAAGTACATTTCCGCAGAGGACTACGGGACGAAGATCAGCTTTATAGCCGGCGGGGATACGCTTTATTCTGATACTGCTCTTAGCGGAACGGCTTATGTTCTTGGGGACAAAATCCCGGTAATCAACGGACAGGCCTACCTTCCTTTGCGGATCGTCGGCCAATTGTCCGGCTATTCGGTGGTTTACGACAAGTCCCGGGCCACGGTCGCGCTGAAGTCTTACGGCTTTGGGCAGGAATCGGCAATTAAAGAGCTTGTGACCCGGTATTACGAAACTTACAGTCCGCGTTATTTGACTTCCAATAACCTTAAACGGGGCTATTTGGCGGATGTCGAGTGGCCGGTCAGTGAAATTCCGGTCCGGGACTTTCAGGTGAACGTCGATGATATTCACTTTTACTCCGTAACGGAAGCCAAACTCCAGGTCACGTATATCAAAAACTCGGCTGTGCTGAGCCGCGAAGATGTCTATGACTATGGGATTCATAAAGAAAACGGGAAGTGGAGAATCGCAACCGACGAATGGATATATAACCGTATGGAGCTTCCAGCGGATATCGGCCAGCAAGCGGAGGCGATCAAGAGGCATGATCCTGACAAGCAAAAGGCTGTCTTGACGGATCTGAACATCTATTTTGATGCATACAACTCGGAGAATTTCGCTTTGACCAAGCAATATACCGATCCGGAGGTGATCACGCATTGGAATGCCGCCGTTGGCTCTGTAACCTGGGATGACAAGCAGAAAGGGGTATTCGCCAATGCGGATGAACGTTACCTGTTGTCCGGCGGGCGGGTGGTGTATCTCGGGGAAAAAGAAGCGGTTGTACAGGCCGGCATCCATTGGAGTGACGCCACTTACGGCGATGGAGTCGATTCCGAGGACGATTATGAGGCACTTATTATATTGAAATACAATAACGGCCACTGGAATTACAGCGAAGACATCAGCCTCGACCAGGATTTTGACGACCAGTCTTAAACATAGCAACAAAGCAGGCCTTCCGGTGTACCGGAGGGCCTGTTTTTTGCTGTAAGCCAATCTTATCAATTCGTAAAAATATGATTCCCGATCGTTATATTCTGCGGGCGCGACCAGATCCATTTGCTGGTTGCGGTCAGCGGATTGAAGTAGAACAGCGAGCCGTTCGAAGGGTCCCAGCCGCGCACCGCGTCGAGTGCGGCGAGATATGCGCTGCGGTCAGGCGTCAGCCAATACTGGCCGTCATCGACGGACGTGAAGGCGCCGGCCTGGAACACGACGTCATGGATATTGTCCGGGAACTCGGCGGATTGAATCCGGTTCATCACGACGGCGCCGACCGCGACTTGGCCGGTATACGATTCGCCGCGGGCTTCACTGAAAATGACGCGGGCCATAATGTCCATCTCATTCAGGTTCAAGGAATGTTTCCGGAGCATGCGCCACGTCTGACCGCCGGCAATGCCGTCGGCCGGTAAGCCGTATGCCTGCTGGAATCCCATGACAGCCGCTTGGGTCTGGGTCCCGTACTGGCCGTCCAGCTTCTGATCGAAATAGCCGGCGGAATACAGCCGGTACTGGAGATCCCACACATCGCCGGAAGTGCTTCCCGGCTTCAGCGCCGGCGCCGCGGCGGCCGGAGAAGCGGCAGCAAACAATGTCAGAATCATCAAGCAGAGCATCAGGGTCAAGGATTGTGTTTTTTTCATAGTCCCCTCCTTATGCTTGCCATTATATCGGGGCATCTGCAAGCGGTTCAACGCGCACATATTGGAAATCTGCCGGCCCAAGCGTATCTGGTTTCACAATAGCATCTGCCGGCGAGCGTCGGCGCTAGACGAATACGTAGCTGAGGTGAAGCGGCAGGCGGACGAATTTTTGGCGGGACAATAATAGGACAAAGCCTTATGGGCATGGTACGTCTTACCATGCCCATAAGGCTTTTTTGATTCGAGGTTTGAAAGCCGGACCGGGCAAACTTCTATAAATCTTGAGGTAAGTTCTATGGTTTGTTAGGTTGTTCCAGAGGAAGGGGTGGGCTACAGTTTGAGTATGTGGGGAGCTGCGGCTTTCCAAGGCAAAGCGGAGAGGAAAGGGGCGCATCTATCATGAACAGGCTTCAGAACGAAGAAATACCCGGTTTATCCGAAGTTTTTCAAGCGCAGTTTCGCATCGGAGCGGCTGTGAACCCCCAGACCCTGTCCACGCAGCGGGAGCTGCTGGCCCGGCATTTCAACAGCTTGACCGCAGAAAATGAAATGAAATTCGAAAGGCTGCATCCCGAATCGGAACGCTATGTATTCGAAGAGGCAGACCGGCTGATGGCGTTTGCCGAGTCGTGCGGCGCTGCGGTCAGAGGGCATACGCTTGTGTGGCATAATCAAACCCCATCCTGGGTATTCGAGGACGGCAATGGCGGAGCGGCGGATCGCGATAGGCTGCTGGCCCGAATGAAGTCGCATATCGATACGGTCGTCTCCCGCTACAAAGGCCGGATTTATGCCTGGGATGTTGTGAACGAAGCGGTCTCCGATCAAAGCGGTGAATGGCTCCGCCCTTCGAAGTGGCTGGATATCGCCGGAGAAGATTTTATTTTGAAAGCGTTTGAATATGCGCATGCCGCCGATCCCGGGGCCTTGCTCTTTTACAATGACTACAACGAATCTGATCCGGAGAAAAGAGAGAAAATTTACCGGCTCGTGCAGCGGTTGCTGGAGCAAGGCGCGCCGATTCACGGAATCGGGCTGCAGGCGCATTGGAATTTGTTCGATCCGCCGATTGCCGATATTCGCGCAGCCATCGAGCGCTATGCCAGCCTGGGGCTGAAGCTGCATGTCACGGAGCTGGATCTCTCGATGTTCCGGTTCGACGACCGCCGGACCGATGTGACCGCGCCAAGCACGGAAATGCTGGAGCTGCAGGCAGCGCGGTATAAGGATATTTTCCGGCTGTTCCTGGAATACAGGGAGCATATCGGCTGCGTAACCTTCTGGGGCGCTGCCGACGATTACACGTGGCTGGACGATTTCCCGGTGCGCGGGCGGAAAAATTGGCCGTTTCTCTTCGATGCCAACCATCTGCCCAAGCAAGGATATCGGGACATTCTGCAGCTGGTCCAGTCCTAGGAGGAGAGACGAAATGGGCAATACCGTCATTAGAAACCCCGTTCTGTGGGCCGATGTGCCCGATCCAAGCGTTATCCGCGTCGGTGACGACTATTATATGACCAGCACCAGCATGCATTCGATGCCCGGCTGTCCGGTCATGAAATCGAAAAACCTGATGAACTGGGAGCTCATCGGCTATCTTTACGACAGCTTTGAAGATCATCCCGCGCACCGGCTGGCCGACGGCAAGGGCATTTACGGCAGCGGCTCCTGGGCGACCAGCCTGCGTTATCATGAAGGCGTATTCTACGCCTGCTTCTCCAGCAACGACATGCAGCAGTTTTATGTGTACCGGACGCGGGATATTGAAAAAGGGCCCTGGGAACGCTCGGTCCTTCCCGGGCTGCATCATGATCCGAGCCTGCTCTTCGACGAGGGGCGCGTCTTCGTGATTCACGGCAATGGCTATATCCGGATCACAGAGCTAACGCCGGATGCCCGCGCGCATCAGCCGGGCGGGATCGATAACTTGCTGTTCGAAACCGAAAGCGAGAATATCGGGCTGCGCTGCGAAGGCTGCCATGCCTACCGCCTGAACGGCTATTATTATTTATTCTTCATTGAGTGGCCGACGGACGGCAACCGCCGGCGCAGGCAAGTCGTCTACCGCTCGCGGGAACTGCTTGGTCCTTACGAACGGAGGATCGTCCTGGACGACGATATGGGTTACGGGAACAACGGTGTGGCGCAGGGCGGCATCGTCGATACGCCGGCGGGCGAATGGGCGGCCGTGCTGTTCCAGGATCACGGCGCGGTGGGCCGAATTCCCTGCGTGGTTCCGGTACGCTGGGAGGGGGATTGGCCGGTATTCGGCGAGGAAGGCAAGGTTCCCGTGCAATTCGAAATCGCCTTGCCGGCGGATGAAGCCAAGCCGCTCGTGATCAGCGACGGTTTTGACGATGCCGGGAACGGGCCAGCGTTGAATTGGCAGTGGAACCATGTGCCGGATCCCGAGCATTGGTCCTTGACGGAGCGGCCGGGTTGGCTGCGGCTGCGGACCGGGCATCCCGCGGCAAGCGTGGAATATGCCCGCAACACGTTGACGCAGCGGACGGAGGGGCCGCGCTGCAGCGCATCCGTGCTGCTGGAAACGGGCGGAATGCAGCCGGGCGGCCGCGCCGGTCTTGTGGCATTGCAGCATCAATTCGGCACGGTAGGCATTTGGATGGACGATGCCGGAAACCGGCGTATCGTCAGGGGCGGCAACGGGGAACTGGGCCGCGAGGTTGCGGAAGAAAGCGTATCTTGCGATGCGGAACAGATCTGCTTGAAGATCGCGTTCGATTTTACCGAAAACGCGGATACCGCCGAATTTTTCTATTCGTTAGGCGGCGACAATTGGATACCCATCGGCAAACCTCTGCAAATGAAGTACACCCTGGACCATTTCATGGGCTACCGGATCGGGCTGTACCATTATGCCACGGTCCAGGGTGGGGGTTATGCCGATTTTGATGATTTCCGATATACGGGAAGCCTGTCTTCCGGGAAGTAGCCGCTTCGCCAGACAACCAAGGAGGAAGATGAAATGGACAATCTGAAAAAAAATGCGGGCGGCACACTCCCCGCAACCGGAAAAGAGCGGGGAAAAGGCAATCCGCTCGTCTCCTACAAATTCGGCGCTGACCCGTATGCGCTCGTGCATAAGGACCGCGTCTATTTGTATATGACGCACGACATCCCGGAGTATGATGAGGAAGGAAAGCTGAAAGAAAACACGTACAGCCGCATCAACAAAATTACGGTTCTTTCCTCTGAGGATCTGATCAACTGGAGAGATCACGGCGAAATTCACGCAGCCGGCCCGGAAGGCGCAGCCACATGGGCGACGCAGTCCTGGGCGCCTGCGGCGGCGCACACAACGATCGACGGAAAGGACAAGTTTTTTCTCTATTTTGCGAACAACGCCAGCGGAATCGGCGTGCTGACCAGCGACAGTCCCGAAGGTCCCTGGGTCGATCCGCTGGGCAAGGCGTTGATTCTGCGCTCGACGCCCGGGGTGTCGGAGGTCACCTGGCTGTTCGATCCGGCCGTCTTCGTGGATGACGACGGCAAAGCCTATATTTATTTTGGCGGAGGAATTCCGGATGGGCAGGAGGAATGGCCAAACACGGCAAGAGTCATGGAGCTCGGGCCTGACATGATCAGCGTGGTCGGCGAGGCCCGGGCGATTCCGGCGCCGTTTATGTTTGAGGACGCAGGCATCAATAAGTACGGCGATCAATATTATTTTACGTATTGCTCCAATTTTTTCACCGGAAAAAGACCTGAAGGCTGCCCGCCTGCCGGGGAGATCGCCTATATGACCAGTGAACACCCGATGGGGCCTTGGAAGTACCGCGGAACGATTCTCAAGAATCCGGGACATTTCTTTGGCGTCGGCGGCAACAACCATCACGCGATATTCGCTTTCCATGATAAATGGTATATCGCCTATCATGCGCAGACTTTGTCCAAAGCCATGGGCGCTCCGAACGGCTACCGCTCCACCCACCTGAATGAATTGACCTTCAGCAAAGCAGACGGTTCCATTCAAGAAGTGCAGGCCGATCTGGAAGGCGTGCCGCCAATCAAATACTTTTATCCCTATGAGCTTGTAAAGGCGGCTACGACCGCCTGGAGCGCTGGCATCGCGGTCGAACCGCCGGCATCCTCCGGCGGGACCGGGGAAGAACGCGTCGTCGGGGCCTTGGCGGACGGCGGCTGGATCGGATTGTCCGGAGTCAATTTCGGGCATCCGGGAGCCCAAGCGGTTACGGCCACGGTCATGGGCGGAGCGGCTCCGTCCGTGATTGAACTGAGGCTGGACCACCCGGACGGCATGCGGATCGGTTCGCTTCATGTACCCGCAGCCGATGGAATCCGTTCTGCAGGACAACCGGCGGTGCTATCGGCGGAAGTAACGGGGGCGGAGGGAATTCACGATCTATATTTTGTATTCCGGGGCGAAGGAGACAATAAGCTCCTGCAAATGTATGACTGGCAGTTTCGGAAGTAGCCGGTTGCCCCGATAAACAAAAAAAGATCGCATCGTCCGGGCGGTTTGCCGAAAGATGCGGTCTTTTTTGTATATAAGGCGGCTTATTGCCGTAGGAAACCCGGCTTTAGTACATGCGGTATTTCCCGCTTAAGGCCAGCAGGCTGAAGAAATACAGGCAATTGTCGTAATACCGGCGTTCGCCTTCCCGAAGCGGCGTATCCCAGAACAAGCGGACAAAATGCTCCCGGTCCGGACCGTCCGCAGCCAGCGAGGCCATGGCCAATGTAGCCAAAAGACCGACGGGATGAAGTGAAGGTTCCTCGAACGGCTGGCCGTCTATCGTGTAACGCCGGTAATCGGATACCTCGATATTGCGGAAAAAAGCCTGGATCCGGTTCGACTGCTCTACCTGCCATTCATCGGCACGGAACCATTCGTAATCAAGTCCGATATTGGCCGCGACACGATAGGCATCGCTGAAGAAATGGCGATAATCTCCATGGGGTTGCGGTTCTGCCGGCGTTCCGTCATAGTTAGCATATTCCGGTGAAAGGCCGGTTAACGGATGGCAGGCCGTCCGCAGATACGTCCGGCTGGCAGCGGCGGCTTTTTTCCAGAAGGCACGGTCTTGTTCATCCGCCCGCAGGGCAAATAATTCATAGAAATGCGGCAAGTGGTACGACGGGTCGCTGAACGGTGATTCCGGAATGAATTTGATCAGGCGGGTCTCCGGATCCCACATCGGATCGCCTTCGCCGTCTTCGCCCTGATGCAGGCATGCGCGGAGAATAATTTTGGCTTGTTCCGCATAGTTGAACGGTTCGGGACCGTCGCCCCAACGGCTGGAAGCGAAGAACAGCGCCATGGCGAAGAATTCTTCCCCGTCCGGTGCCGGTCCGGGAGATAAACGCGTGCCGTCGGGCTTGCAGTGCCAGGCGAAATAATCCTTGTATTTGCCTTCCTTGTGCTGCATAAACGTTTTGGCAAAGTTCCACAGACGGTCGAATTCTTCCTTGCGGTCCAGCTGGACGGCCATCATCATGCCGTAAGACATGCCCTCGGTCCGGACATCCGAATTGCCGGTATCTACAATATAGCCTTTATCCTCGCCCAGGGGATGGTAAATCCGGACATCGGGTGCCCCGTAGAACAGTTCCTGCCAAACCTGTCCGATCCTGCTTTGGATGGCGTCTTCCGGAATGCCGATTTCGCTGAAAAGGTTACGGTATTCGCGGGTGTAAAATGAACCTGTTTCGATCGTTTTCATGAGTCCCTCCGTGGTTGGCGTTGATTTCGCCCCCAGTATAGCACGGGAGACACTGCACAAATTATAGCGCTTTCCCCAATAAGTATAGGTGTTGCGCTTGAAGGGATTTCCGCTATCCGCATAAAAATTATATAAACCTGAACCAAAAATTTATGCTAAGGCAGAAAGAAGGGTGCCAGCGATGTTTTCTGCGCTAATTGTTGACGATGAGCTGTTTGTACGCAAAGGATTGATCAAAATGATCGACTGGGAAGGCTGCGGATACGTGGTGATCGGAGAAGCCGACAACGGCGAAGACGCGCTAGCGCTGATTCAAGAGCATAAACCCGATCTGGTCGTCACCGATATCCGCATGCCGGTTCTTGACGGGATCGGCCTGATACGCGCCGCCGCCAAAGAAGCCCCGGATACGGCGTTTATGATTGTCAGCGGCTATAACGACTTTGAATACGCGCAGCAGGCGCTGCGTTACGGCGCTTTTGATTATGTGCTGAAGCCGATTGACCAGGAGGATTTTCAAAAAACGCTTGGCAAGCTGAAGGAACAGCTCGAGGAGAAGAAGCGGCGCAGAATCCGCGCGCAGGCCGGGATGGGCCAGCAGCAAATCGAAGCGCTGATCCGGGGAGAATCCGGCATCCTGGACGTTGAGGCCTGGACGGAGCCCTGGGCCGGAGAGCCGGTTCAATCGTTTACCTATGCATTACTGGAATGGAACGATGTCCTTCCGTGGAACGGGACCTCCATGCCGTGCAAGGAGACGCTGCGCAAAACGATCGTGGAAAAGATTCAGGCCGCGTCGGGAACGGGTTTTGAGCCCGTTTTGTACGAACACCACAGGGCGTATGGACTCGTTGTACCCGACCTATATGCCCGTCCCTATTCCGGAGACTGCAGAGCTTTTCTAGAGGAGCTGGCGGAGCTTATCCGGCGTGCATTTTCTTTTCCGTTCCGTATCTATGCCGGGCCCAAGACCGCTTCCCTCAAGGAGATCAAAAGCTCTTATCTCGGCGCAAAAGAGGCGCAGCAGCATAAATATTTGAAGCCTGCGCAGCGCGTAATCGAATACAGGGATATCGCAGGAGAAGCGCTGCATTACCGGCATCTTGAGGATGATATGTACCGCAGGCTGATTGAAGCGGTGGAAGAGAAGGACGAGAAGGCAATTAAGGAGCGGATTGCCGTGCTGTTCCATTCGATGCAGGAACGCCGGTTTTCGCCCGAGGCGATGAAGGCGGCATTGACCCAGTGCGTGTTAGGCATTGTGAAATCGGTTCAGGGGATCGGGGGAGACGAAAAGGAGCTGTCATCCCTGGAGGCGGCCATCGGCTGGTACGACCAGAACATCACGCTTGGAGAGATCATGCGGATTGTCGAAGAATTCGCGCTTGAAGCCGCTGCCCAATTCGGCCGCCTATGCCAGAACCAGTGCAAGGGAGATATCCAAAAAGTCAAAAGCTATGTCGACCGGAATTATCAGGATTCGATCACGCTGAAAAGCATAGCCGCCCAGTTCTATATGAACTCTGCGTATCTGGGCCAGCTGTTCAAGAAGACCTACGGCGTCTACTTCAACGAGTATTTGCAGCAGATCCGCATCGCGGAGGCGAAGCGGCTGCTCCGGCAGAGCGATTTCCGGATCTATGAGATCGCTGAGCGCGTAGGCTTCAACAATGCCGATTATTTCGTTACGCAGTTTGAGAAGCTGGAGCAAATGACGCCCACGGAGTACCGTAATCGCATTACGAACCGTTAACCGCACGAGGAGGAATGGATATTCATGTACCGGCTGCTCAACCATATCCGCATGCGCAACAAAATGTTAGTGATCTATTTCCTCTCTGTCTTCCTCCCGATCATACTCACGAACGTTCTGTTCTACAATGCCATTACGGACAATGTGCGGAACCAGCGGATTCGCGACATCGACCGGACCATCGAGCAGATCGGCAACGATTTCCGCGGGCAGGTGGACAATGCGGTGGGCCTGTCATCGTTTTTTTACGCCGATTTGAGCACGAACGAGATTCTGGACCGGGACTTTGCCAATGCCGCGGATTATCTGGAGGCGTACGATTCGTATTTGCGGCGCATGCTGAACAACTATACTCCGTTGTCCTTATCCCTGCAGAATGTGACGATTTACGTCGACAATACGACCCTTCTCCATTCGGGGAATATCGGATACCTATCGGATGAGCTGAGAAAAGAGAAGTGGTACCGGCAGGCATTGACCAGTGCCAAGTCGCATCCGATTTTTATCCGCACCGAAACCGAAGACGGACGTTTCGAAGGATTCTCGCTGATCCGGAAGCTGGATTATTTCTCCGGGCGCCTGAAAAAGGAGAAGCTGGTCAAAATCGATTTCAAGACGATCGACATTGGCGAGATTTTCTCCAATTTGAATATGCAAGGCGCGGTGTATCTGCTTAATCCTTCCGGTGAAATCGAATACACTACCGATCCCGCTGTCGATTGGCAGGCGGCCGATAAAACGCTCTTCAGCTCGCTCCGCTCCAACGACTGGATTGAATTTTCGAGCCGTTACAGCGGCGTCAGCTATCTGGAAGGCTGGAGCATCGTCGGAACGGTGGACGAGGACGAAGTAATCCGGGAGGTCCAGAAATCCCGCGACTTTATTCTGGTGTCCGCCTGCATCATGATGATTCTGCCGACCTTCGTCATTGTGGTCGTCACCCGTTCCTTCAACATCCGCATCGTCCGGATTCTCCGGCATATGAAAAAAGTGCGGAGCCAGAACTTCGAAATCATCCAGGCTTCGGATTTCCGGGATGAAATCGGGCAATTGAGCCTGGAATTCAACCGGATGATCCTGCAGATCAAATCGCTGATCGACGATGTGTACAAAGCCGAAATTCAGAAGAAATCGCTGGAGCTGGAGCGGCGCAAAGCCCAGCTTAACGCGCTGCAAAGCCAGATCAATCCGCATTTTCTGTTCAATGCGCTGGAGACAATCCGGATGCGCAGCCTGCTCAAGGATGAGAATGAAACCGCAACGATGATTCACAGCATGGCGAAGATTTTCCGCAGCTCGCTGACCTGGAACAAGGACATGATTACGGTCCGGGAGGAGCTGGAGTTTATCGTCTGCTTCCTCGAAATCCAGAAATACCGTTTCGAGGACCGGATTGACTACCACATCGAAGTGGAGCCCGAGGCATATGCCTGCAAGATCCCCAAGATGCTGTTCCTGCCCTTTGTGGAGAACGCCAGCATCCATGGGTTGGAGCCGCTGAAGCATGGCGGACGGATAGACATTACGATCCGGCTGGCCGGGCGGGAGCTTATCTTTATGATCAGGGACAACGGCACGGGGATGAACGCCAAGCAGATCGGCAAGCTGTACAGCTATCTCGAAACGAATGAAGTCATGGGCGAACGAATCGGGATCCAGAATGTCATCTACCGCACCAAAATCATCTACGGCGCCGGCTTCCGCTTCTCCGTGGACAGTGCTCCGGGAGAGGGAACGGGGATTGAGCTTCACATTCCCCAAACGCCCGAGCCCTGCGAAACGGATATATAATTTTTTAAGCAGAGTCTATAATCTGGCGGGTAAGCAAAAAATGTAATCGCTTTTATACTAAAGAGGCAAGGAAATGACTACGAGGGGGAAACGCTTTGAAAACAAAAAAATTTCTGTGTCTCAGTCTAGCGATGCTGTTGTTATCTTCATTGGCAACTGCTTGTTCCAGCAACAATAACGGCAATACCGCCGGAGCGGATACGACCGCTAAACCCGATGCGACGAAAAGCACAAACGCCGGGGGCGAGGAAGTCAAAAAGGACAAGGTTACGTACACCATCTTTAACGGGGTTGCCGGTTCCAAGGACGGCAATACCAATGAAACGACGATCGGCAAAATGCTTGAGGATCAGACAGGCGTCAACTTTAAGCTGGAGTTCCTCGTCGGCGATCTGAACACCAAGATCGGTACGATGATCGCAGCCAATGAGTATCCCGATGTCCTGATCCCCGATGCGGCCATCGAGGAAGTGCTGAACGCAGGAGCCTTTATTCCCCTTGATGATTTAATCGATAAGTACGGGCCGAACATCAAGCGCGTATACGGCGACGATCTGGATCAGATGCGTTCCGCCGATGGCAAGCTGTATTTCCTGCCAATGTCCGCGCAAGTAGGGGACTTTGTTCCCGATCCGGAACCGACTGCGGCCTTCTGGGTACAGCGCCGGGTGCTTGAAGAAGCCGGCTATCCTAAAGTCAAGACGCTGGATCAATACATGCAGCTGATTGAGAACTATGCGGCCAAGCATAAAGACGAAGGGCTGACAGGCATGGTGTCGCTGACCCATGACTGGAGATTCTTCGCCACCGCCAATCCGCCGATGCATTTGCTCGGCTATCCGAATGACGGCAACGTAATGGTTGATCCAACCACATTGGAAGCCAAAACTTATTCGGGGTCAGACGCAGCGAAACGTTGGCTGCAGGCCTTGAATCAGCTTAACTCCAAAGGCTTGTTCGACAAAGCTTCTTTCGTGGATAACTACGACCAATATATTGCCAAGCTGACTTCCCATAAGGTTCTCGGGTTCTTCGATTACCGCTGGCAGGTACAGAACGCGCTGAACGTGCTGAAGGATGCGGCCCGGAAGGATCCGTCGCTCGACGGCTACAACTACTTCCCGCTGCCGGTTACTTTTGACGAAAATACGCAGGATGCTTACGTCGACGGCCCTGGCGGTCTCGTCACCAACCGCGGGATCGGGATTACCGTTAGCGCTAAACATCCGGAACGGATCATTCAATATTTCGACAACATGCTGAAGGAAGAAAATCAAATCCTTCTCTCCTGGGGCATCAAAGGCGAAACCTATGAGGTCAACGACCAAGGCCGTTACTACCGCACCGCAGAACAGATCAACAAAATCGACGAGGCGTTTAACGAGAAGTTCGGCTTTAAATATTACAGCTGGAACTGGCCGAGCTACGGCGGCAACTCGACGCTGTCCGACGGCAATGCCAAAGGCGTAGGTTATCAGCCGGAAGTGTTCCAAATGAGCCTTACCGATAAAGACAAGGAAATTCTGAATAAATATGGCGCTCAGACCTACACTCAAATGTTCGCTAAACCGATCGATCGTCCGTGGTATCCGGCATGGGGCTTTGTAAAAGAGCAAAATTCGCCGGAGCTGATGTGGGAGACCAACAAAGACGAGCTGACCAAGAAGTACTATCCGAAGCTGGTTTTGGCTTCCCCGGGCAAATTCGATTCGATCTGGGGCGATTTTGAGAAGGAATGGAACAAGCTGGACACAGCCGGTTATGAAAAATGGACGACCGAGCAAGTGAAGAAGAAAGTCAATATGGGCAAATAGCAGGTTCATGAGATGAGGGGCGACCGGAGCGTTGGCATGGCTATGGCTGCCGGCCGCCCTTTTTCTTCGGTAATCCGTACAGGGGCTGGAGGAGATAATAGATGAATACAAAAACAATACTGGCAACGCCTGAATTGACGCCTGAGACAACGCCCGAAACTGCACCCGGGCAAAAACCGGCCGGCATTCGGCTGTTCTTCATCAAATTGCTAAAGCAACGGGTGCTCGTATTTATGTCGGTGCCATTCTTAATCTGGCTTTTTATTTTTAAATATGTGCCGCTCTGGGGCTGGACGATCGCGTTCCAGGATTACCGGCCGGCGCTGGGCTTCCGGGATCAGAAATGGGTCGGGTTTGCGCATTTCAAGTTTTTGTTCGGGGATGAGCGGTTTCTGCGGGTGCTGCGCAATACGCTTGCCATGAGCTCCATTAACCTGGTTCTTGGTTTTGTAACCGCTATCGTCCTGGCGCTTCTGCTGAACGAACTCCGGCAGGTGGCATTCAAACGCGTCGTGCAGACGGTCAGTTATTTGCCCCATTTTATCTCGTGGGTCGTCGCAGCAAGCATCATTCAAACGACGCTGTCTCCGGACGGCATTATCAATCAGCTGCTGATTTGGGCAGGATTCATCGACAAGGGCCAGGAATTTCTGTTTCTCGGCATTCCGCATTTTTTCTGGGGCATCTTCGGGGCGAGCTCGGTCTGGAAGGATATCGGCTGGAATACGATTGTGTATCTCGCCGCCATGACGACCATCGACCCATCGCAGTATGAAGCCGCCGAGATGGACGGCGCCGGAAGGTTTAAGCGGATGCGCTACATCACGCTTCCTGGCATCAAGAGTGTCGTCGTCGTGCTGCTGATCATGAATATCGGCTATTTGCTGGAATCGGGATTCGAGCCGCAATACCTGCTGGGCAACGGAATGAACGTGGACTTCTCCGAAAATATCGATATTTTCGTGCTGAAATACGGGATTGCCCAAAGCAACTTCTCTCTTTCCATCGCAGCCGGCATGTTTAAGACGGTCGTCAGCTTCATTCTGCTGTTCGTGGCGAATACCATTGCCAAACGCGCTGGCGAGTCCAGGCTGTTCTAGAATAAGAAGGAGGGATGGGAAATGGCGAAAACCAACCGGATTCGAACATCCACGGGCGATAGAGTTTTCGAGATCTGCAATTATATTTTCATGATTCTGCTGATGGTCGTGACGCTCTATCCGTTCATTAATATACTTGCCGTTTCGTTCAACAACGCGCAGGATTCGATCAAAGGCGGAATTTACCTGTTTCCGCGGGTCTGGACCTTGGAGAATTACCAGTATGTATTTAAAGAATCGACGATTTTTCACGCGACCCTGATTTCGATTCTGCGTACGGTCATCGGAACGGTCACTACGGTACTGGGGTCGGCCATGGTTGCGTACACAATCAGCCGGCAGGATTACGTCCTGCGCAAATTTATTACGATCGCCTTTATCCTGACAATGTACTTTAACGGCGGGCTGATTCCGAACTACCTGCTGATGCGCGACATGAACCTCGTCGGAAGCTTCTGGGTATACATCTTTCCGGGGCTCATCGGCGTATTCAACCTGATTATCATCCGCTCGTTTATCGAGAATCTCCCGGAAAGCATTCTCGAATCGGGAAAGATCGACGGGGCCGGCGATTTCAAAACGTTCATCAGCATCGTTCTCCCCTTGACGATGCCCGTGCTTGCAACGGTCGCCTTGTTCTCCGGGGTATACCAGTGGAACTCCTGGTTTGACGTGTTCCTGTACAATTCTTCGAAGATCCACTTAAGTACGCTGCAGTACGAGCTGCAGAAGATCCTCCAGAATTCTACGGCCACCGCCGGTACCACAAGCATGGACGGCATGATCAATGGGGCCAACGGCTCCCAGCAAGGCTCGGTAACGCCTTTGTCCGTCCGGGCAACGATGACGATTGTCGCATCGGTACCGATTATTATGGTCTATCCGTTCCTGCAGAAATATTTTGTCAAAGGCATGATGGTCGGCGGCGTCAAAGGCTGATCTTCCGCCGGCGGGATGCGTGATTCATTCTCTCAAAGCTGTCGAGATTTTTCGGCAGCTTTTTTATGGCATCGGCGATATGAGGATCGGTCAATGTTAGATGGCTTTAGGTCATGGACCGCCGCCTTACCGGTTCCCTATAATCGAATTGCTACATGGATAAGCAAATGTAAGCGGAATCAAGAATCTTAACGATAAGGGTGAACATGCATTGGCCAACCAAAAATCAATGAATCCATACCTTCCTTCCTGGGAATATGTCCCGGACGGGGAGCCCCACGTATTTGAAGGCCGGGTCTATGTCTACGGCTCCCATGACCGTTTCAACGGGCATGCGTTCTGCCTGAACGATTATGTCTGCTGGTCTGCGCCGGAGGACCAACTGGGCGAATGGCGATACGAGGGCGTCATCTACCGTGCTACGGATGATCCGCTGAATCCGCTGGGAAGCATGTGCCTTTACGCTCCCGACGTGACCGTAGGACCGGACGGGCGTTATTATCTCTATTACGTGCTCGATAAACTTCCGGTCGTTTCCGTCGCCGTCTGCGATTCTCCCGGCGGGACCTATCAATTTTACGGGTATGTGAAATATCCCGACGGAACGCGGCTGGGCGAGCGTGAAGGCGACGAACCCCAGTTTGATCCCGGCGTGCTGACCGAAGGCGAACGGACCTACCTCTATACCGGCTTCTGCGCCCCGGGCGATGCGTCCCGAAGCGGCGCGATGGCGACGGTGCTTGGACCCGACATGCTTACCATCGCGGAAGAACCCGTGATTGTTGCGCCAAGCGAGCCGTACAGCCAAGGGACCGGGTATGAAGGCCATGCGTTCTTCGAGGCTCCGTCCATCCGCAAGCGCGGGGATACCTATTACTTCATCTACTCTTCCGTACTGATGCATGAGCTCTGTTACGCGGTCAGCAAGCATCCGACCCAAGGCTTTGAATACCAGGGCGTGATTATCAGCAACTGCGATCTTTATATCGATACGTACAAGCCGGCAGGCAAACCGATGTATTACGGCGGCAATAACCACGGCAGCATCGTTGAAGCGGACGGCAAGTGGTACGTTTTTTATCACCGGCACACCAATGGTACAGCCTTTTCGCGCCAGGGCTGCATCGAGCCGATTGCGTTCCTGCCGGATGGCCGCATTCCCCAAGCCGAGCTTACCTCCTGCGGGGCCGACGGAGAGGCGTTCGAGGGACGGGGAGAATATCCGGCTTATTTGGCCTGCCATTTATTGTGCAGGCACGAAGAACTGTACACGGGCGGTTTTGGCCGCAACGGCGCCTGGATGGATAGCCGGTTCCCGAAAATCACCCAGGACGGACGGGATGGCGACGAGGAGACCGGCTATATCGCCAACATGACGGATTCCGCTACGGCCGGGTTCAAGTATTACCGGTGCGAGGGCATCCGGAAGGTCCATATCAAGGTGCGCGGATATTGCCAAGGCGCCTTTGAAGTGAAGACGGCCTGGGACGGGCCGGTTCTCGGCGAAATCCCGGTAGGCTTTACCAATGTATGGACGGACTATTCCGCCGAAATCGCCATACCGGACGGGAAACAGGCGCTGTACTTTACGTATACCGGACACGGAAGCGCAGCCTTGGCTTCGTTTACGCTTGAATCATGATCTGATGCACGGCCAACGGGAGGAGTGGGGACATGTTAAGGGAAACGCGCGTGGAAAATGGATGGGTCAGGGGGCTGCCGGCGGCGGACCCCCGAATTACCAGCTTTAAGGGGATCCCGTTTGCGGCCCCGCCGGTGGGCGAGAACCGCTGGCGGGCTCCCCAACCTGCGCAGGATTGGGAGGGAATACGGGAAGCGTATGCGTTCGCTCCCATTTCGATGCAGGCGCCGACTGTCATTGATATCAACAATATTTACACACGGGAGTGGGCGGTGGATCCGGCTATTCCCATGGACGAGGATTGCCTGTACCTCAATGTCTGGACCCCGGCTGTCAGCCCCGATGAGAAGCTCCCGGTAATTGTGTGGTACTTCGGCGGTGGGCTGCAGGTCGGCCACACCGCCGAAATGGAATTTGACGGCGAACGGATCGCCCGGCGGGGGATTGTGGTGGTGACGGTAAATTACCGCGTGAACGTGTTCGGGTTTCTCGCCCATCCCGAGATTTCCGCGGAATCCCCTGACGCGCCCGCGAATTTCGGGCATCTGGACCAGCAGGCCGGCGCGCAGTGGGTGAAACGGAACATTTCCGCCTTTGGAGGGGACCCGGATCAAATCACGATCGGCGGGCAATCCGCCGGGGGAGGGAGCGTGCTCAGCCAACTGACGTCTCCGCAAAATGAAGGCCTGTTTCAACGGGCGGTCATTATGAGCGGCCTCTTTCTTCCGGTGTATCCGGACAATCCCGTCCCGCCGTTTCAACAGCCGCTGAAGGAAGCGGAAAAGCAGGGCAGTCGATTTTTTGAATTTTTGGGCGTATCTACCCTGGAACAGGCCAGAAAGCTGGATGCAGCATACGTCCGGGATAAAATGCTGGAGTATGGCGAATTTTGGGGGACGGTGATCGATGACCGGTATTGTACGGAAGATCCGTATCGGCTCTTGCTCCAGGGCCGGCACGGCAGCGTGCCGCTACTTCTGGGCAATACCTCCGATGAATTTGTCAGTGTTCCCGCGGCAGGCAGCGCGGAGGAATTTGAAGCAATGGCTGCCCAAAGATTCGGCGGCAGGGCGCAGCAGTTTCTTCGCCTTTGCGGGGCGGATTCAGGGAATCTGAAGGAGATGCTGGAGAAAGCTTCGGTGAGCAATATCGAATACGCCATCCGGGTTGCCGTTCAGGCCAACAGCGGTTCAGGCCGTTCCGCACCGGTGTATGCATATACCTTCGATGCCGAAATTCCGGGATGGGATCATCCCGGCACCTTTCATTCCGTCGATCTGTGGTTTTATTTCGAAACGCTCGCGAAATGCTGGAGGCCGTTTGTAGGCAAGCATTACGACCTGGCCCGCCAGATGTGCAATTACCTGGCGAATTTCATCGCTTCAGGGGATCCCAACGGGCAGGACGCCAACGGCCAAGCTATGCCCCGGTGGAAGCCGTGCACGGCGGATGCCCCGTTCGCCATGGCTTTTAAGGACCAGGCTGAATTTCAGGAGAAGCCGCCGGGCGAGGTTATGCAGTTTCTGGTCGATGATTTTTATACGCGAAATCCAATGCTGTTGACGGGAGCGGATCCACATGGACAAGGATAATCAGGAGTTAGGCTGGCAGGCGCCGCCGCCGGAGGGATATGACCGCCAAAGGAACAATATTAACCGGGGAACAATCCGGATAGTCGAGTACCCCTCGCAAACGGTGGGCGGCATTCGGCAGGCCATGGTCTATACGCCTCCCGGTTATTCCGCCGTGCAGAAATATGGCGTGCTGTATCTGCTGCACGGGATCGGAGGGGACGAGCAAGAGTGGTATGCCCATGGCAGTCCGCAGACGATTCTGGATAACCTGCATGCCGATGGGCTGCTCAAGCCGATGATTGTCGTGTTTCCCAACGGACGGGCCATGTTGAACGACAGAGCGGAAGGCGATCTGTTTGCTCCCGACAAGCTGCAGGCGTTTGAACGGTTTGAAACGGATTTATTCCAGGAGCTAATCCCTTTTATTGAAGCTCATTATTCCGTCCATACGGATCGGATGCACCGGGGGCTTGCCGGGCTGTCGATGGGGGGAGGGCAAGCGCTGAATATCGGTCTCTCCCACCCTGAAAGGTTTGCCTGGGTGGGGGCATTCTCTCCGGCACCCAACACCAGGGAGCCTCATTTACTGGCCCCGGAGCCGCTGAAGACGGCGGAAATGCTCCGCCTGCTCTGGATTTCCTGCGGGGATCAGGATTCGCTGAAATATGTCAGCGACCGGACCCATGCGTATTTAGCGGAACAGGGCGTACCGCATCTCTGGCTGGAGGAGCCGGGCGACCACGACTGGCCGGTCTGGAAGAACGGATTATACCAGCTGGCTAAACGAATCTTCTGAAAGATGCCTGCTTACTTTACGCGAAAAGGATGTGAAACCATGAACGTTCCTTTAAAGGACACGGAAGACGATGGAGCCCCCATTCCTTTCGGATCAGCGGCCTATCAGGAGATGATTGCCAAATCGCTCCTGTATAAAGGCAACAACAGGAGACTTAAAGCAGCGATAACTAAAGCCAGAAACGGATTGCCCGTAACGCTGGCCTACATCGGCGGCTCGATTACTCAGGGGGCGGGAGCCGAGCCCCTGCACACCCATTGCTATGCGTACAGCTCCTTTGAACAATTCAAAGACATGTTTGTTCCCGGAGACTCTGCAGCCCATGTGCGTCTGATAAAAGCCGGTCTAGGCGGTACGCCCTCCGAGTTGGGGGTCGTCCGCTACGAACGGGATGTACTCCGGGAAGATACAGTTCAGCCCGATATCGTGATCGTGGAGTTTGCCGTCAATGACGCGGATGACGAGACGGAAGGCGTCTGCTATGAAAGTCTCGTATTGAAGGCGCTGAACGGCCCCAACAATCCCGCGGTCATTCTGCTGTTCAGCGTGTTCGAGAATAACTGGAACCTGCAGGACCGGCTGGCTCCTGTCGGCTGGCATTATGAGCTGCCCATGGTCAGCATCAAGGACGCCGTGCTGGAGCAATTCTACAGAACGCGGGCGCAGGGCGGCGTCATCACCAAAAAACAGTTCTTTCACGATATTTATCATCCGACGAACGCCGGACACCGGATCATGGCGGATGCTTTGAGCTGGTTATTCCGGGTTACGGATGCTTCGGATCTCGATACCGCGGAGATAGACACCCGCAAGCCCCCGGTGATCGGCAATGCGTTCGCGGATGTACGGCTGCTGGATCGGCTGAATACGCCCGGCGGCATCCGGATTGCGGAGGGGAGCTTCACGGAGACGGATACCGATCTGCAGCTGGCGGAAATGGATGATCAGGCGCAGGCCTCTCCGCAATTTCCGAATAACTGGATGCATACCGGCGAAACGGGAAATGCGGCGTTTACGGTGACTTTGGCGGGCCGGCGGCTCATCCTGGTCTATAAGGATTCGGCTTCTCCCGATGCCGGAACCGCTGAAATCAGGGTGGATGGCAGGCTCGTCGGCACCGCCGATCCCCATAAGATCCAATGGACGCACTGCCATGCGCTGCTCCTCTACGATACTCCCGAATCCGCCGAACATACCGTTGAAATCAAGATGGCGGTGGGCCATGAACAGAAGCGCTTTACGATTCTGGGCTTCGGTTATGTTTCTTAGCGAAAAAAACGGAGCTGCCTCCTAAGCAGATCAATGATCTGCTTAGTGACAGCTCCTTCCGTTATCTATTATTTGCTTGCCATGGCATCGGCCCGGAGTTTAACGATTTTTTGGGCTTTTTCCGTATCTGCGGCAAGGACGTCATTCCAGCCGAGGCCGACCAGATCGGATTTCAGCTTCGTCCATAACTGATCGAAGTCCGCCTGATTTTTGGAGAAGATCATTTTCCACGAGGTGTCTTTCACATAATCGGAGATCTGGCTCCGTTTGTTCTTGATGTCGGAGGAATCGGTTCCCAGACTGGTGTTGATGTTCGGCACAATGTCGATCATATTGTTTTTGCGGTAATAGTCCGTAGCGTTTACGGCGTCGAACGTCTTCTGCCAATCGGTCGTAAGCGCCGTTTTATTGGCTTCGATTGTGGCGCTCCAGTAATCCTTGTTATAGAATTCGCCGGTATCCGGATCGACCGAAAAATCGCCGACAATCATGCTGTTGATTTTACTTTGCCCGTCCTGATATCCGCCGCCTCCATATTGATCCGGAACCGGGGTATTCTCCTGGAAGGCCGTCTGGCCGATTTCGGTCAGTTTAAATTTGCCGTCCGCCGTTTTTTCGTAGTTGAAGCCTTCAAAGCCGTTGGTGTAGTAGCGGAGTCCTTCCGGAGAAGACATCCAATCCATGAATTCCATAATGCGGTCCGGATTCTTTGCTTTTGCGCCGATGGCGAATACGCGTCCGTTGCCGAAAAAAGCGTCACTGTTCTGAATGATATGCGTGTCGCCAATCGGAACGGCTACGTTCCCGTCGCCTTGCTCGCCTCTTTGAATCGTGTTGTAGAAGCCGCGCTGCCAGGAATACCACAGCAGGAGCACTTGTTTGTTGGTCAGCTTCTCGGACACCTTGTTCCAGTCTTGGGACGGCGAGTCGGGGTCTACAAGGCCCATCTGGTTGGCGTCGAAATAAAATTGGAGAATTTTCTTGTACATGCTGTTGTCGTCGATCAGCGGAACGATGTCGCCTTTGGCATTGACCTGGATCGTTGTCGTTCCGTCGGGCTGTTCAAAGCCGTACCAGTTGCTCAGCCAGCGTACGTTCTCCATGCTTCCGTTATCCCAGTCTTTCCACAAGGTAATGGGAACGATGGGTTTTCCGTCCGGGGTGGCGGGATACTTCTCGTGCATCAGTTTCAATGCGTTCAGCAGGTCGGTCAGGTTGTTCAGCTTGGGCGCCCCGATCCCTTTGTAATAGTCCCAAGGCATGATTGGACTGGAATAAGGGATTTCTTCCGAGAATGTCGTCGGCGAGGTATCCGCTACAAAGGTCGGCAAGCCGTAGATTTTACCTTCCGGATTTACTTTTTCAAAGGCGGCGTTAAAAGGCTTGAAGTGCTGGTCCACGAATTTGGACAAATACTCCGTGTTTTTAACCTTATCCGTAATATCCATAATGAGTCCGGCGGGAATCAGCTCTTCCAGTTGGCTGTTGTCGATAACGAGCAGATCGCCCAGATCGCCCGAAGCCGATCTCGTCTTATAGAGCTGGTCGCCGGCAACCTGAGGGGCCAGAATGTTCAGGGTGATATTGAATTTATCTTTGATCAGTTTTCCGTACCAGCCGGTCTGCTCTCCCTGATAATTCGCCGCATTGTCAAAGACGGTGATCGTCAGCGGCTTGCTGTGATCGATTCCGGTGCCCGGCGCCGCAGAAGCGTTGGTTGCATCCGATGCCTTGGAATTATTGGAATTGTTGGAATTGCTGCTGCAGCCGCTGATTGCGGTGGCTCCCAGAAGCGTTAACGCGGCGAGAGTAAACAACGCCTTTTTGGGCAGGTTTCTGGTTTTGAGCATATTCATCCCCCATATGTTTAGTGGTTTTATTATAACGGCGCGGCCGGGATTACCCCTTGACCGCCCCGATCATAATTCCCTTTACGAAAAAGCGCTGGAACAGCGGATATACCAGCAGGATCGGCGCAACCACGATAATCGTTACGGTCATGCGGATCGACGTGGTGGTCTGCTTGGTCGCCAGGCTGGCCATGGCCGTCGATCCGGCATTCTGCAGGTTGACCATGGTGGACAACGAGCTAGCCTGATTGATGTAGTTGTAGAGAATAAACTGCAGACTGTACAGTTTGCTGTCCGTCACCAGCAGCAGCGTATCCTGGAAGGAGTTCCACTGATTGACGGCCGAGAAGATGGCTACCGTCGCGAGAATCGGTTTGCTGATCGGCAGAATCACCTTAAAAAAGATGGTCAGCGTTCCGGCGCCGTCGATTTCGGCCGCCTGCTGCAACTCCTTGGGCGTGGATTCCACGAACGTTTTGACCAGGATGATGAAGAACGGCGCAACAACCGAAGGCAGGATATAAGCCAAAAAATTGTTGGTCAGGTGCAAGGAACGCATGGTCAGATACCAAGGAATGATACCGGCGTTAAAGAACATGGTGATGATCGTGAAGCGGTACCAGAACTTCTTGCCCCACATATCCTCCTGGGAGAACATGAAGCCAAGGAATGCGGAAGCGCCGACCGTCAATAAGGTGCCGATGACCGTTCTGCCTAAAGAGATGACAAAGGCATTCCATAATCCAGGTATCTTGAACACATCGATGTAATTCTGGAAATGGATTTGCTTGGGCAGGAAGATGACTTCGCCTTTGGCGCTGATATCATTGGCGCTGATCGTGTTGATGATGATCGAGTAGAACGGATAGATGCAAATAAAGGTGAAAAGAGAGAACAGCACATAGACGATCACCATGATCAGCTTGTCGGTTGTGCTGACCTGCATTTTGCTTTTCTTAGCGAAACGGCGCTTCGGTTTGGGCGCCAGCACGATTTCATTGTCGCTCATACGATGCTCTCTCCTCTCAGCAATTTGGATAAGCCGTTCACCGAAAAGAGAAGCACGACGCTGATCAAGCTTTTCAGCATGCTGATGGCTACGGAGACGGAGTAGCTGCCGCCGCCCATGGCCAGGTTGTAGACGTATAGATCGAGAACCTGGATGTTCTCTTTGTTAAAGGCATTTTGAAACACGAAATATTGCTCCAGTCCGTTGTTGAGGAAGCTGGCAATCTGCAACATGAGCAGAACGAAATAAGTCGGCAGCATGCTGGGCAGTACCACGTGGCGGATCACCTGCATTCTTGTCGCACCGTCCACGTAAGCGGCTTCATACAGCGATTCGTCGATGCCCATGATTGCGGCAATGTACAGGATGGCCGACCAGCCGAGCGTTTTCCAGGTCACCCAGGCCCACTGCGTGATCCAGACATGATCCGAATTCTGAAGGAAGAGAATGGGGGAATCGGTCAGGCCGATCTGATGCAGAAAGCCGTTGACGATCCCCTCGCTGGAGAACATGGAGAAGGCCAGGGAGTACACCAGCACCCAGCTGATGAAGTTGGGAAGGGTGGTCACCGTCTGAATAAATTTCCGGAACCGGACCGCCTTGATTTCCGTCAGGAAGATGGCGAAGATCATGGGCAGCCAGGAGAACAGAATGCCGAGCCCGCTGATGCCGAACGTATTTTTGATGACCTGCAGCAATTGGTCGATCTTGACCTGATTTTCGACCAGGGAATGGAACCATTTGAAACCGACAAACGGCGACTGGGATAACGGGATAGGCGGCATATAATCAAAAAAGGAGTACACCCATCCATACAGCGGATAGTAGGCAAACACACCGAGCAATACCATGAAGGGCAGGATGTAAAGAAATTTCCGTATCGAGCTTCTCGTGCCATAAGGGGAGACACGCATTCGAACCACTCCTTCTGTCTAAGAAAGCTTCTCGTATTGTTAGCGCTTTCAGTAATATGGAAATATAATAAAATATCACTTTGAGCCAAACAATGACCTATCCTCACCGGTTATTGATCAATGCTTAGATACTCGGACGCGGGAGGTAATAAGGATGAATATTATCCATTATGTGGAAACGGATGCGACGCATGACAGCAATTTTGTTTTTGATATTCCCCAAGGGCATCAATGCTGGCTCCTGGTCATCACCAAAACCCCCGCCCAATTCTGGGTAGACGGAGTACTCAAGGAATACCCTTCGCATTGTGCCATTCTTTACCGGGCGCACCAGAAGATTTTTTACCGGGCCTGCGACGATTTGTACGTCAACGACTGGCTCCGGTTTTCATCCGATGAGTCTTATGTTTCCAAGACATCCCTGCCGCTGGGCATTCCCTTTGCGCTGGATGATCCGGATTATTGCAGCCGGCTGTTTGAGCTTTTGATTGTCGAGCACAATTTCAACCGGGATTACAAGGAGTCGTCGATTGATTGTTTGCTCCGGACCCTATTCAATAAACTGCTGGAGTCTTATTTCCATGAAGGCTTCAAAGCCCAGTACTATAATCTGCTAAGGCTTCGCAAGGCCATCCAGAGCGACCCGGGCGATTGCTGGAATGTCTCGAAAATGGCGCAGTTCCTGCAGATCAGCCCCGGGTATCTGCAGAGCATCTACAAAAAAACGTTCGGCATCTCCTGCATGGAGGATGTCATCAACAGCCGGATCCGTTTGGCTAAGGAGTATCTCCTCCACAACACCTTGAGCGTGGCCGAAGTTTCTTTTCAATGCGGCTATCATAACGTGGAGCACTTCTGCAGGCAGTTCAAGCAAATCACCGGGCTTTCGCCCCGGAAATTCCAGATGAACAGTGATGAGCCGGAGGCCGTTCAAGATGAGAGGCCGTAAGTAAGCTGGGGGGTCTGCCGGCATCCTCCGTGACCCTTACTTGTGGAAAAAGGAAGGAAGCCCAAAAAGCCGAGCAGCAATCCTCCTGCAAATGGAGAATGACTGCTCGGCTTCCTTTTTCAGTGCCGATTAATCAAGGTGCTTCGCGCTCAGTGTCCGCAGCACGCCATAGATGCCGTTCCACGGTCCGGTCACGTGAAATGAGACCGTGACGGCGGTGCGTCCTTCGGTCCATTCCGCCGGCAGTGGATACAGCACTTCCCGGAAGTTGCGCCGCCAGCTGCCTTCAAAGGCTTCGGTAGCCAGCGTCCGGCCATCCACGCGAAGCTCCAGAACGCCGCTGTCCCATACCGTGCCGAACGTCGCCGCAAGCGTCGTTTCACCCTCCGGCAGTACCTTCAGCGCATAACTAAACCAACCGCCAGCCTCGGCCCGGCGGCCGTTTTGGCCTTCCCAGGTTCCGGCGTAGGTCCGTTCGCCCTGTACCTGATGCTCCAGCTCGTACTGGTCGTTGCCGACCTGAACGCTGTCGAGCGTGGCTTCGCGCAGCCGCTGCTCGCGCGCGCTGCGGTCCAGATGCGCCTGCAGTTCGGACGAGCCCGGCGCCAGGAAGCGCCAATAAATGCCGTAACGCTCCTGATGCTGCTTGTAATGCGGCGTGAAGACGAGACGTTCATCTTCGTCGGTGCCGCGCAGTTCGAAAGCCAGCGGCTCGCCCGCCCGACGGACAAAATGCCGCTCGAAACCGGCGAACCATTCCTCAGGCGTCATGCCTTGCGGAATGATGTAATCTTTGACTGGCCGGTGCATTGTCGGGATGGAGACATCAATCCCTGTCCGGGATTCGCGGAGATCCTCCGCGCCGAGGGCGGCACTGAGCACCACCGGGCCGTATTGGAAGCCGGCCACATTCGGGGCATCCGGCAGCGGGGAATAAAACGGCTGCATTGGCAGCCGCAGCCGCACTTCATCGCCGTGCCGCCAGATCCGTTCGATCAACGCATAACCGTCGGCGGTCTCTGACGGCACTTCTGCACCGTTGACCGTCACCGATATGCCGGTACGGGCCCAATACGGAATACGCAGATGCAGTGCCAATCGGCTGTCCACCGCCTCCGGCAGTTCGAGCGTGAGACGCACCTCGTCGGAATACGGAAGATCCGCAGCGACCTGAAGAACTGCATGCTGTTCCTGCCAGTCCAAGCGGCTGCTGATGTATTGGTTGAGATAAAGATGATGCCCCTGCTGGAAATACAGGCTGTCATTCAGCTTGGTGAAGCTCTCCATGCCGGTTCCCGTGCAGCACCAGAAATGGTTGAACGGCGAGCTGTACACCTTGAAATAACCGGTCGCCATCGGCTGGAAGTACATCGTCATCCCTGTTTCGGGATTCTGCGACGAGAGGATGGCATTCACGTACGTCGTCTCGTAAAAGTCGGCGTATTTGATGTCCCGGGTCAGCTTGAACAGCTCGCGGGTCAGCTTCAGCATGTTATAGCTGTTGCAGGTTTCGCAGGTGATATCGGAGCGTTTGGCGTCCAGAAGATCAGGCGCCCCGAAATGCTCCGATTCGCTGTTGCCCCCGGTCATGTAGGAATGATGGTATACGACCGTATCCCAGAAGCGGCGGGCTGCTTCGTAATAGAAGCTTTCGCTTTCGCCCAGCGTTAAATAGCGGTTCAGCGCGCCGACGAACTTGGGAATCATCGTATTGGCATGTTTGCCCTGGAGTACATCCTTGCCCTCGTAAACGGCCTGGAACAGCGGCAGCTCGTCGAACTGGTGCGCGGCCTCCAGATGGCGGGGATTCCCGGTGATTTTATACAGATCGTACAGACAGTCGTTCATCCCGCCGTACTCCACGGCCAGCACGGTGGCCTGCATCTCATCGTCCCAGCCCGAGGTGCGATCCGCGACCCAGTCGCCCAGCCTGCTCACGATGGCAAATGCGGTTTGCAGTCCCGTCGCTTCATGGACGGCGATCAGGCCGGCAATGATCTTGTGCATCGTGTACCATGGCACCCAAGCCGGCCGCTTCTGCTCGACATTGTCGATGAGCGTTTCCGGAAACGCCGACAAATAGCCGCTGTCCAGCTGGCAGGCCGCCAGCTCCTGAAGGAGATATTCCAGCTTCGCGTAGATCTCTTCATTCCGGCTCTGCGCATAGGCCTGCGCGCATGCTTTCAGATAGTGGCCGAGCGTGTGGCCGCGGATTTCGGTATTTTCCCATCCCGGATAAATTTTCGCTTTCGGCTTCATCCCGGCTACCTCGCGAAACCCGGCCAGCAGCCGGTCCGGCACGTAGCTGAGCAAATAATCCAGCTCCCTTGCAAAGGCATTGCCCTGATATTCCGCCGTAAGCTGGACCCGGTCCAGCGCAAAATCGTTCAGCGGATGCTGCTTCAGCTTCTGCTCCTTCATTTTCGTTCATACCCCTTCCGTATTTTCCCGTCATTAAAGCCCTTACAAGCGTAGCGCGGGCCGCAGTCTACCGTAAATAACAGAAGGTTCGATTTGGTGTCAAAAAGGAAGATGTTGCATTGAAGCATTGCCGGGTTTCTGGTACGTTATGGGGAGTTAAATGTGTGAAAAAGGAGGAAATACGGATCATGCTTGCTTACCGATTCCAGCTGGAGCGGCCCGTGGAAATGGCCATGACCGGCAAGTTCGTTACGAAGGGACCGGGCTGGACCCATTTGTCGCGGACACTCAGGGAATATGAGCTGTTTGTCCCGACCGAGGGAACCCTTTATCTTTCAAACGGCACGGAGCGGCTGGACGTAAACGTGGGAGAATATTTGCTGATGCCGCCGCATACCCTGCAGTTCGGTTACCGGGAGTCCGAGTGCAGCTTTTATTGGCTTCATTTTCATGCCGCCGGGCAGGAAGTCGAACTGGGGGAGGAAGAGCACCGGTACGAAGAAGGCGTTATCGTGCTTCCGCGGATGGGCGAGCTGCGCAGCCTGGATAAGATGGCCGTTATGCTGAAGCAGCTTCAGGATTCCGTACGTTCGTACCGGGAAAAGACGCTGAACGACTATTTGACCACGGCGACTCTGTGCGAGCTGTACAACCAGATGTTCCGCCGGCAAACCCCGTCCAAAAATCAGGCCAAGCAGCAGCTCTATAACGATGTCATCGATTATATTAAATGGCGGAGGCGGGAGCCTCTGAAGGTCAGCGAGATCGGGGAGCATTTCGGCTACAATCCGAAGCACTTATCCGCATTGTTCGCATCGATATCGGGGATCACGCTCAAGCAGTACCTCGTCCAGCAAAAAATGGAGACCGCCAAATTCCTGCTTGCGGACACGAACCGTAAGGTTACGGAGATCGCGGAGCAGCTCGGCTATCCCGACAGCCATCCCTTCATGAAGTCGTTCAAGAAAGCCACCGGACTGACGCCAACGGAATACCGGAACGCTTATGCCGGCCGTCTCGTGAACCATTGATCTTGTATACCAGTTGTGGCTGGAAAAATAAGCAGCCCCGCAGCCAGCGCTCATTGAGCGGAAGCCGCGGGGCTGCCGTGTGTTAACTTTTGATGTATTCCGCAAAATTGTCCTGCAAATACCGGGAATTGATGTCGTCGCGCAGATGATGCTGCACCATCTCCTCGATGTTGCCGCTCTCCTGCCCCAGCATGAAATCGAGGATGAACCGATGCTCGGCGACGATGCCCTCCAGCTTCTCCCGTTTCAGCATATGCAGCCGGCGGTACCGCACGTAATGCACATTCGACTGCTGAATCAGGTTCCAGAGAAACTCGCGGCCGGCCAGCTTGAACATCGTTTTGTGAAAGGCGTCGTCCCAGGCCAGGAACGGCTCCAGCACATCTTCCCCGCGCATCGCCGCCCGCTGCTTCTCCACAATTTCCTTAAGCTCCAGAATGCCTTTGACGGACAGGTTGCCGCACAGGCTGCGGATGATTTCCTTCTCCAGCACGCTGCGGAGATAGATGATCTGCTCGACCGATTCGAGATCGATAAAAGAGACGAGATTGCCCTTTTTCGGATAAATATCGATGTAGGACTCCAGCGAAAGCTGCTTGAGCACGTCCCGCAGCGGCGTTCTGGAGATTTGAAAGCGCTCGGACAACACGGTTTCGCTCAAAATCGCGCCGGGCTTCAGCGTCAGATTCAAAATTTCGGTTTTCAGCGACTGCAGAATTTCTTCTTTAATGGACATAACTTAGGCTCCACGACATGTATTTTTTCAAAAAACAAGACCGTTACATAAAAGGTGGATAATCGATCCTACCTGCTAGTATACATCAAATCCATGACGTTTTAAAAGGAAATGTCGCCACATAACGCGTCGTTTTTAAGCCTTTACTGATTTCAGGGCAGAATTTGTTGACAAAAAGATAGCGCTATTTTATGATCGATTTAAATCTTGTATACAACATACAGGCGACTATGGAGGAGGACAACAGGCATGAATATGACGTGGAGATGGTACGGGGAAGGCAACGACAACATTACGCTCGATCATGTGCGGCAAATTCCGGGGGTAATGGGCATCGTATGGTCGCTGCACGATAAAGTGGCGGGCGAGGTCTGGGAGATGGAACGGATTCAAGAGGTTGCCGACCAGATTACGGCCAAGGGTTTTAGCACTGCCGTCGTGGAAAGCGTCAACGTGCATGACGACATCAAGATCGGCCTGCCGACCCGCGACAAGTATATCGATATTTATATCGATACGATCCGCAAGCTGGCCAAAGTCGGCGTTAAAGTCATCTGCTACAACTTCATGCCGGTATTCGACTGGACGCGCACCGAGCTGTACAAGGAATTGCCGGACGGCTCCAACGCCTTATTTTATGAAAAAGCGGCCATTACCGACAACCCGCGGGAGATGGTCGACCGCATTCTGCAAGGCGCCGGACAATTCACGATGCCGGGCTGGGAGCCGGAGCGGCTGGCAAGACTGGATGAGCTGTTCGCTGCGTATGCCGACGTGACCGAAGATAAATTGTTCGAGAACCTGAAGTATTTCCTGGAGCGCATCATTCCGGTATGCGAAGAGGTTGACATCAAGATGGCGATCCACCCTGACGATCCGGCCTGGCCGATCTTCGGCCTGCCGCGCATCATCCGCAGCCGCGATACGATCCGCCGCTTCCTGGACATGGTGCCAAGCCCGTATAACGGGCTGACCTTCTGCACCGGCTCGCTCGGCACGAACCCGGAGAACGATCTGCCGGCGATGATCCGCGAATTCCATGACCGCATTTATTTTGCCCATATCCGCAACGTCAAGGTGTTCGAGAACGGCGATTTCATTGAAGTGTCGCATCGCGGCCGCGACGGCAGCGTCGATGTGCCGGAAGTCGTTAAGGCGTATTTCGAGAACGGGTACACCGGTTATGTCCGTCCGGACCACGGCCGCCATCTGTGGGGCGAGGAGAAAAACTGCCGTCCGGGATACGGCCTCTACGACCGCGCGCTCGGCATCATGTATTTGCTCGGCGTGTGGGACAGCCTGGAGAACACCAAGGGGGTGAACTGAATGCTGCGCCTGACCAGAAACAGTCTGCAAGAGAAGGCCGCCTGGACGGCGGCGGGCGTCAAGCTGCCGGAATTCGACTACGCACAGGTGGCGGAGAATACGCGCAGTAACCCGCAGTGGGTCCACTTCGGCGCGGGCAATATTTTTCGCGGGTTTGTAGCCAATGCCCATCAGAAGCTGCTGGACGGCGGCATCGCCGATACGGGGATCGTCGCGGCGGAAACGTTCGATTTTGAAATGATCGACAAGGTGTATAAGCCGTACGACAACCTGACGCTGCTGGTGCTGATGTCGGCGAACGGCGAGTTCCATAAAAAAATCGTCAGCAGCATCGTCGAAGGACTGGCCGCGGGCAAGAGCCGCGATGCGGACTACCGGCGCCTGACAGAAATCTTCGAGAACCCGTCGCTTCAAATGGCCAGCTTTACGATTACGGAAAAAGGCTACTCGCTGACCGGGCCAAACGGCGAGTATCTCGGCATCGTGGACAAGGATATCGCCGGCGGGCCGGATACGGCCGTCCATGCGATGAGCGTGGTTGCGGCGCTGGCTTACCGCAGATACGTGAAAGGGCAATACCCGATGACCTTTGTCAGCATGGACAACTGCTCGCATAACGGCGACAAGCTGAAGAACGGCGTCGTGACGATGGCGAAGGAATGGGCGGCGAAAGGGTTCGTCGAAGCGGGATTCGTGGACTATCTGGAGGACGAGTCCAAAATCACTTTCCCGCTGTCCATGATCGATAAAATCACGCCGCGCCCATCCGAAGCTGTACAGGCGGAGCTGCTGAAGCAGGGCATCACGGACATGGATGTGATCGTGACGTCGAAGAACACGTACACCGCTCCGTTCGTTAACGCCGAGATCAGCGAATATCTGGTCATTGAAGACAAATTCACGAACGGCCGTCCGAAGCTTGAGGAAGCGGGCATCATCTTTACCGACCGCGAGACGGTCAACAAGATTGAGACCATGAAAGTGACCACTTGCCTTAATCCGCTGCATACCGCGCTGGCTGTGTCCGGCTGTCTGCTCGGCTATACCTTGATTGCCGACGAGATGAAAGACGATACGCTGCGCGGTCTGGTGGAGATCATCGGCTACAAGGAAGGGCTCCCGGTCGTCGTTGATCCAGGCATCATCCGCCCGAAACAGTTCCTGGACGAAGTGCTGCAGGAGCGGTTCGCCAATCCGTTCATCCCGGATACGCCGCAGCGGATCGCTACCGATACGTCGCAGAAGGTCGGTATCCGCTTTGGCGAGACGATCAAATCGTATGTCCGCAGGGAGGACCTCGATCCGGCTCGGCTTACCGCCATTCCGCTGGCGATCGCTGTGTGGTGCCGTTATCTGCTTGGCGTAGACGATGCAGGCCAGCCGTTTGCGCTCAGCCCCGATCCGCTGCTGGAATCGCTGCAAGCCCGGCTGCAAGGCGCAGCGCTCGGCGACACTGCTTCGAATGTGCGGGCGATTCTTGAAGATGAAGCGCTCTTCGGTGTGAAGCTGTATGAGATCGGTCTCGGGCGGAAGATCGAGGACATGTTCCACGAGCTGCTGGCCGGTCCGGGGGCCGTGCGCAGAACGCTGGATAAATACGTGAAAGCCGGGGTGTAAAGCAGTGGCAAAAGCGTTTATGGATGAAGGGTTTATGCTGGAGAATGCCGTGGCGGAGAAGCTGTACCAGGAGTATGCGGCGCCGATGCCGATCATCGACTACCATTGCCACTTAAGCCCGCAGGAAATTTACGAAAATAAAACCTACCGCAATATTACCGAGGTCTGGCTGTACGGGGATCATTACAAGTGGCGCGCGATGCGCGCCTTCGGCATCGACGAACGCTTCATAACCGGCGACGGATCGGATGAAGAGAAGTTTCATGCCTTTGCCCGGACGCTGCCGGCAGCGATCGGGAATCCGCTGTACCATTGGTCGCATCTCGAACTGCGCCGTTATTTCGGCATTGACGCAGTGTTGAACGAGCAGACGGCGGCTTCCATTTGGGAACAGGCCAACGCCAAGCTGAACGGGCCGGCCTTCGGGGTCAGGGAGCTGATCACGAAATCCGGAGTACAGGTCATCTGTACCACGGACGATCCGGCGGATAGTCTGGAATACCATCTGAAGCTGAAGGAAGACGCCTCTTTCGCGACGAAAGTGCTGCCTTCGTTCCGGCCGGACAAAGCGCTGGAGCTGAACCATCCGGGCTTCCCGGCCTGGCTGGCGCAGCTTGGCGAAGCGTGCGGCAAGGGTATCGTCAGCTACGGGCTGCTGCTGGATGCGCTGGAGAGCCGGGTGGCGTTCTTCCACCAGGCGGGCTGCCGCGTCTCCGACCATGCGCTGAGCGAGGTGCCGTTTGCACCGGCGACGGCGGAGGAAGCCGCGGAGATCTTCAGCCGCGCGGCAGCGGGCAGCCGGGTCAGCCGGGAAGACGAGCAGCGGTACAAAACCCATCTGCTGCTGTTCCTGGGCAAGCTGTACAAGGCGCACGGCTGGGCGATGCAGTACCATATCAACGCCGCACGCAACAACAACACGGTGATGTTCAAGCAGCTCGGCCCCGATACCGGCTACGATACGATGAACGACAGCCTGCTTGCCGGGCCGCTGGGCGGACTGCTGGATGCTTTGGAGCAGCAAGATGCGCTGTCCAAGACTATTCTGTATTCGCTGAATCCGCGCGACAATCACGTGCTGGGCACGCTGATCGGCGCTTTTCAGGGGGAAGGCATTCCCGGCAAAATCCAGCTCGGTTCCGGCTGGTGGTTCAACGATACGAAGGAAGGCATGATCCGCCAGCTGAAGGCGCTCGCCGAACTCGGGCTGCTGGGCAAATTCGTCGGCATGCTGACCGATTCGCGCAGCTTCCTGTCGTATACGCGGCATGAGTATTTCCGGCGCATTCTGTGTAACCTGATCGGCACCTGGGTAGAGAACGGCGAATATCCAGAGGATTACGGGCAGCTCGGCGCGCTTGTGCAGGATATTTCGTACAACAATGCGAAAGCGTACTTCGGTTTCTAGAGAAAAACTTATCGTCGGCTTATAAAGCGGAAGGTCAGCGCTCGTTTAGGGGCGCAGGCCTTCCGCTTTTTTAGGGGCTTCTAACGGACCTGAGAGCCTCTATTCACTGGAAAACACATTATTTCCCAAAATAACGGACCTGAGGGCCGTTATTTTTATGAATTCGACTGAAAACCACCCGAAATGGGAAAATAACGGCGCTGGTGTCCTTTAGCTGAGGGAAATGGCCGTTTTTCTCAAAATAACGGCGCTCATGTCCGTTAGCGAGGGGCAGCCACAGCACATTCCCCAAGATTCAATATAAGTAAAAAATGGAAAAATACTTATGGTGAATCGTAGCCTGTATCCCGCATTCGCCACTATGATTTTTTTGTTTCCAAGATGAACCAAGCGCGTATAATAGGAGTCGAGATTATTCTGCCCCTGGAGGGGTAATATAACTAAAAAAAGTCGGGTGAAGGAATCATGCTGTCATCTTTAAAACGTCTGCTGATCGGCAGACCGCTCAAATCGGAACAACTCGGTGAACAGAAGCTGAACAAAATCAAGGCATTGGCCATCCTGTCCTCCGACGCCCTTTCGTCCGTCGCTTACGGTCCGGAACAAATCCTGCTGGTGCTGATAACGGTCGGCGCGGCCGCCTTCTGGTATTCGATTCCGATCGGAGTCGGCGTTCTGGTCTTATTGTTTGCGCTGGTGCTGTCCTACCGGCAGATCATTCACGCTTATCCGCATGGCGGGGGCGCGTACGTGGTATCGAAGGAAAATCTGGGCAAGTACCCCGGCCTCATCGCCGGCGGTTCGCTGCTTGTCGATTATATATTGACCGTAGCGGTAAGTGTGTCCGCGGGAACGGATGCCATCACTTCCGCTTTCCAAAGTCTGCATCCGTATAACGTCGGCATTGCGGTCTTTTTTGTTGTGCTGATCACGACGCTGAATTTGCGCGGGGTGACGGAATCGGCCTCATTTCTGGCGTACCCCGTGTATTTGTTTGTGCTTGCCGTATTTGTAATGATAGGCGTCGGAATCATCAAAATCCTCAGCGGCGACGTTCCGGAGGGCCTGCATACGCCGCTTGGCACGCCGGTGGCCGGCATTACGCTGTTCCTGCTGCTGCGGGCGTTCGCCTCGGGCAGCTCGGCGCTGACCGGGGTCGAGGCCATTTCCAACGCCATTCCCAACTTCAGGCATCCGGCCCCGGTCAACGCCGCCAAAACGCTGGCCGCCATGGGAATGCTGCTGGGCGGGCTTTTTTCCGGCATCGTCTTTTTAGCCTATTATTTCGGGATCGTTCCGAACGCAGAAGTGACGGTTGTCTCCGAAATCGCCGAAACGGTGTTCGGGCGGAACTTCATGTATTTCTTCATACAAGGTACAACGGCGCTTATCCTCGTGCTCGCGGCAAATACCGGGTATTCCGCATTCCCGCTGCTGGCGGTCAATCTGGCGAAGGATAAATTCATCCCGCGGATGTTTACGGTGCGGGGCGACCGGCTCGGGTATTCGAACGGGATCGTCATCCTCGGTGTGTTGTCCATCGTGCTGATCGTGGCGTTTAAAGGCCAGACCGAGCATCTGATTCCGCTGTATGCCGTCGGCGTCTTTATTCCGTTTACCCTGTCGCAGACCGGGATGATGCTGAAATGGATCCGGCAGAAGCCGGAAGGCTGGCTCGGCAAATTCATTATCAACACGCTGGGCGCGCTGATCAGCTTCGTGGTGGCGATGATGTTTTTCCTGACCAAGTTTCCGCAAGTTTGGCCGGTGCTGATCTTCCTGCCGCTCATTATTCTGCTGTTTTACCGGATCCACAAGCATTACGAGGCCGTGGCCGACCAGCTTCGGGTCACAACCTGCGAGCCTCCGCTTAACATCGAAGGCAATGTGATTATTCTGCCCGTGGCCGGGATTACCAATGTAGTCGAGAACTCCCTGCGTTATGCCCAGTCGCTGTCGCCGCAGCAGATTATTGCCGTGCATGTGCCATTCGAGCGGGGCGACGAGCATGTGTTTGAAGAAAAATGGGAGAAATTCCATCCCGAAGTCCGGCTGGTGACGCTGTATTCGCCATATCGCAGCATCATCCATCCGCTGATCAAATTCATCGATACCGTGCAGCGCAAAGCCGGCGAATCGAACTATCAGGTCACGGTCATCGTGCCGCAGTTCATTCCGAAGAAGGGCTGGCATAATATTTTGCATAACCAGTCGAGCTTGCTCATCCGCACGCATTTGTTGTATCGTCGAAATGTCATCATTACCACTGTACCTTATCATTTAAAAAAATAATCCGGACCAAGGAGGGGCTGCCTTGAAACGAAAATCGTCAGGCTGGGCGGTCCTGCTCCTGTGTCTGCTGGCGCTGCAGCTGCTCACTGCCTGTGCCCAGGCGACGGCGCAGGTGACGGTGAAGCGGGACGGCGGCCTGGAGCTTGCCGCTTCGCTGCGCGTCGATTCCAAGACGGCGGCGCTTGCGGGCAGCGCGGTAGATAAGCTGGAGGACAAGCTGGCCGCTGCCGGAATCGCGCTTCAGCAGACCCGAAATGGCGATACGGTGGAGTACCGCTTCGCCAAATCCTATGCTTCGGTGCGGGATCTGCAGCTAGGGGCCGGCATCGAAGGACTGAATATCGCCGATGCCGACGTGCAGCAGGACCGTCGCTGGTTGTACACCCAATACCGGGTCGCGGTGACGCCCAAGCTGGATGCCTACACCGGCATGCTGGAGAAAGCGGCAGGCCAATGGTCCGACAACCCGCTTGCCAAGCTGCTGGTGCGGACGCTGGCCTTTGATTTCAAGCTGACGCTGCCGCTCGATCTGTACGGCCCGAACAATGCGGACAGCCAAAGCGGAAACACGCTGACCTGGCATATCGCGCTGGCTGATCCGCAGCCCATCGAACTGAGCGTGTATGTGCCGAACGTAAGGAATATCGCAATCGCAGCTGCGGTGATCGTTGCTGTACTGGCGGCGGTTATCCTCTGGATTGTGCGCTCCCGCAGACGCCGCCGCGGGACTCCGGAATGATTTGCCGATGCAAAAAAGACAGCTCCACGACCGGCCGATGCCGGTGTGGAGCTGTCTTTTTTAGTATAAATGATGGAGCCCCGCGATCTTACGCCAGCGACACCGTAAAGCGGAAACTGTAGGCGCGGTTGGCCGGCAACGTAAATTCCTCGTGGACCGGAGCGCCCCAGCTGTCGTCGCCGCCGACGCCCATCTGCTTGTAATTGACTCTGACGACGCTGCGGTGCGAAGCGGGCAGCTTGTAGCCGTGATCGCTGGCTTCCAGCTCCTCGAAGGACCATGGCAGCGCATTGAACTCGAACGGCAGGCTGCCGGTGAAGGTCAGCCCCTTGCCTGGACCGTCGCCTTCCTGCAAGGTGATGGCGGCTTCGCGCACATCCGTTTTGTTGCCGCATTCCTGCGGGCGCAGATACGGCGTGTATTGCTCCTTGACCGTGCCGGCATAACGGCCGAGCTTGGCTCCGGTTTTGCGGTCCCAGTAATTCTCATGCGGGCCGCGGCCGTACCAGTCGAGCCGGCTGAAGCGCTCGTCCAGCACGAAGCGCATCCCGAATTCGGGGATGTCCGGGAGTGAATCGCCGCCCGGCTGCAGCTGCTCCGTCACCTCAACGGAGCCGTCCGGGCGGATTTCATACTCCAGCGTCAGCAGGGAGACCGGCGCGGTCGGCAGGTGATAAACCGAACGCACCCGCACACGGCCGGTTTCGGCGCTCCAGGAGAATTCGGCGAGCTGCCGTCCGGCCGCGGCTTCCCGCCACACGGCGGCGCGGGCCGGCAGCTTGTTGCCGAGGTCGTTGTCCGTTACGGCGCGCCAGAAGTTCGGCGCGGACGGCTCCAGCAGCAGCTCGCGTCCGGCTGCGGCATAAGAGATCCAGTCGCCGGTGGCGGTGCCGAAGGCGACGGAGAAGCCCTCGCCGCCGATACTCAGCTTGCCGCCGTCTTCGGAGGCGGCAAGCGCTCCCCCGGCGGCAACCGGGATTGCGCCTGGAGTTCCCGGCGCAAGCAGGAACTGCTCCCAGGCGATTTCGTGGCCGGCTGCGGCCCAAGCCGTACCTTCGCGCAGCGCCAGGGAGAGGGTCAGCAGGGCTTCCCGCTGCCCGAAAGACGGGAGCAGGCCTGCGGGAAGCGCGATCTCTGCCTCTTCGCCCGGGGCCAGGGCACATTCCAGACGCCCGCCGGCTGCCGGAACGCCGTCCAGCAGCAGCTCCCAGTTCAAGTCGAACTCGCTTAAATCCGTGAACAGATGTTGGTTGCGCAGCCGAAAACGGCCTTCGGCGGCGTTCAGCGCGGTCCATTCGGCGTTCTGGTAACATTTCTTGACCTCGGCAAGTTTCGGCGTGACGGTCCGGTCGGCGAACAGCAGCCCGTTGCCGCTGAAATTGCCGTCATGCGGGGATTCGCCGAAATCCCCCCCGTACGCGAGATAGGAGATGCCGCCTTCCGTTTGGGTACGGATTGCCTGGTCCACCCAGTCCCAGATAAAGCCGCCTTGCAGAATGTCATATTGGTCGAACAGCCGGGTATACAGATGCAGCCCGCCGCACGAATTGCCCATGGCATGGCTGTATTCGCAGAGAATGTAGGGCTTCTGCGGATGATTCCGGGCATAAGCTTCCACGTCATGCGGTTTGATGTACATCGTCGATTCGATATCGGTAGCGGCTGCGGACGGCGGGTAATGGAATACCCCTTCATAATGAACGAGCCGCGCCGGATCGGCTGCCTTCAGGAAATCATGCATGGCGATAAAGTTGTCCCCCCCGAAGGACTCATTGCCGAGCGACCAGATGAGAATGGACGGATGATTTTTATCGCGCTGGAACATGGAATTGCAGCGGTCGAGCACATTTTCGCGCCATTCCGGCCGGCTGCCGGGTACGTTCATCTCGCCAAGTTCCTGCTGTCCGTAGGTCCAGGAGCCGTGGGTTTCGAGATTCGTTTCGTCAATGACATACAGCCCGTATTCGTCGCACAGCTCGTACCAGACCGGCTGATTGGGGTAATGCGAAGTGCGCACGGCGTTGATATTGTATTGCTTCATCAGTAGGATGTCGGTCAGCATTTCTTCCCGGCCCAAGGCCCGGCCCGTCTCGCAGGAGAATTCATGGCGGTTCACGCCTTTGAAGACGATCCGTTTGCCGTTCAGTTTCATCAGCCCGCCGTCCAGCTCGAAGGCGCGGAAGCCGACCTTACAGCCGGCCGCTTCCAGCAGCAGCCCGTTTCCGTCCAGAAGAGAGAGTGTCAGCGTGTATAAATACGGCGATTCCGCGCTCCATTTCTGCGGATTCTTCACATGTCCCGACAATGTCAGGCTTTGCTCGTTTCCCGCGGCGAAATGAAACCGTCCGCTCACCGCATCATCCCAAACCGGTTGCCCCGACGCGTCGTAGAGCCGGGCCTCCAGGGTGCAGCCGTCCGGCCGGGCCGCGAAGTAATCCTCAAGCTGAATCTCCACTTTCAGGTCGGCATGCTCATAATGGTTGTCCAGCTCCGTATGCACGAAGAAGTCGGTTACGCGCACCGGCGGCGCCGTGTACAGATAAACGTCGCGGAAGATGCCGCTCAGGCGCCAGAAATCCTGATCCTCCAGCCAACTGGCGTCGCACCAGCGGTAGACCTCGACGGCCAGCGTGTTCTCCCCTTCCGTCAGGTAGGCCGTAATATCGAATTCGGCAGGCGTGAACGTATCCTCGCTGTAACCGGCGAGCTCGCCGTTCACCCAGACGTAAAAGGCGGATTCCACGCCCTGAAAGCTGAGGAACACCGGTTGGCCGGACCAATCGGCAGGCACCTCGAAGCTGCGGATATAGGAACCGACCGGGTTGTAACGCGTCGGGGCGAACGGCGGCTTCAGCTCCGGCTCCGACTCCGCCCACGGATACCGGACATTGGTGTATTGAGGATAATCGTAGCCTTGGAGCTGCCAGTGCGACGGGACGGCAATCTCCGCCCACCCGCTGCAGTCAAAGCCGGTCTTGTAAAAATCGGCGATACGAAGCTCCGGCGTTTCGGCAAACGAAAATTTCCAGGTTCCGTTCAAGGAACGGTATCTTGGCGAAGTTTCAGGCTTCCCGGAGCGGGCCTGTTCCTCCGCCGGAAACGACATGAATGCGGCATGGGCCTTCAGCCGGTTTAGTTCAAAGATTTCCGGATTGTTGTTCCATTCCGGATAGCCGTTTTGTGGCGGCGCATAGTTCCATTTTGCACGCACAGCAAACATCCCCTTGTAGTATACTCAAAATATATTCATAGTATATCTTCTGCAAATATAAAGGAATATAGAAGGATTTTCGCTTAACCTATCACAATATGAAACCGGAGGAACGCATGGAGAGCCAAATGATATTCATCCAGGCCGAAGACGGCCCGGCGCTGCCGCTGTACCCTACGACTTACGGCTACTGGGCCCATCAGAGCGAGGTGATCCGTCCGGAAGGGTTTCCGGATTATCAGCTGATGCAGGTGCTGGATGGAAAAGGCGAACTGGAGGTCGGGGGACGCAGCCGGGTCGTCGGGCCGGGGGATGTGTTTGTGCTCTATCCCGACGAATACCACCGGTATACGCCAATCAGCCGGGTCTGGGAGTTGGCATGGGTATCTTTTCGCGGAAGGGAAGCCAGCACACTCCTCGCTTATGCGGGCATTCACGGCTCGGGCATCCGCCGGTTGAAGGCGCCCGCGCTGCTGCCGGCGCTGAAGGAACTGCTGGAGTATACGGATCGCGAGGAACAGATGTTGTATCTGGGACGCTGCAAGCGGCTGTATGCGCTGCTGCTTGATCTGAAAGGGAGCTTCCTGGAGGAGGAAAGTTTGCGGGCCGGCCGGAAACGGCTGCAGCCGATCCTGACGTTTATTGAGGAGAATCTGCATCGTCCGCTCACGCTGGAGGAACTGTCGCTCGTTGCCGGCGTATCGCCGCAGTACTTATGCCGGCTGTTCCAGCAGACGCTGGGCATCCGCCCGATGGCGTACATCAACCAGCAGCGGATCAACCGGAGCAAGCAACTGATGTTCAGCCGCCGCGGCGATAAAATGTATGCCATTGCCAACTTGTCCGGTTTTGAGAACATCAGTTATTTCTGCGCGGTATTCAAGCGGCTGACGGGCATGAGCCCGGAGCGCTTCCGGCTGCTGCACGGTATTCAGGAGTAAACCCCGGGCCGTCTAGCGGCTGCCGCAGGATTCACGGACGATCAGCGACGGTTCGACGACGACCGACCCGCCTTCGGATTGGTTATGAATGAGGTCAAACAGCATATGGGCCGCCAGCACGCCGAGCCGTTCCTTGTTTTGGCGGATGGTAGTCAAGGTTGGGGTGGTATACTTGCACGCTTCGATGTCGTCGCAGCCGATAACGGCGATGTCCTCGGGAATGCGCAGCCGCTGCTCTTTCAGCGCCCGGATCGCGCCCAGCGCAAGAAGGTCGGAGGCGGCGAACACCGCCCGCGGCAGCCGTCCGCGGCCCATCATCGCTTTCATGGCTGCATATCCGCTGGTTTCGAAGAAATCGTCGCCATGCACGATCCAATCCGGGTTCAGGGCGAGCCCGAAACGTTCGATGGCCCCGAGGTAGCCGGCTTCCCGCTGGCTCGAGATGACCGAGTCGGCGCTGCTGCCGATGAAGCCGAGCTCCCGGTAGCCCTGCAGGTAGAAATGCTCCACGACCTTCGAGGTCATCTGCACGTTGTCCGACATGACATACCCCGATCTTTTCCCCTTTAACTCGAGATCCACGCCGATGCAGGGAATATCGCTGTCATCGAGATCTCGGATGGCCTGCTCCATATGCTGTCCGGAAATCATGACGCAGCCGTCCACCCGAAAATGCAGGCAACGGGCGAAATAATCGCCGCCGGTGAACTTTTCGTTGGAGAAAAAAATCAGGTCATACCCGAGAAGCCCCATCTGCTTCTTGAAGGCGTTCAGCACTTCGACGAAAAACGGATGCGTAAACTCCGCGTTCAGCTCGCCGGCGAAGATCACGCCGATCAGATTGGAGGTTCGGGTTGCCAGCGCTTTAGCAGAATAGTTCGGGGAATAGCCGGTCTCTTCGATAATGTCGAGTACGCGTTTTTTCGTTTTCTCCGAAACATCGTTATAGTTATTCATAATCTTCGAAACGGTGGAGACGGATACCCCCGCCATTTCGGCGATTTTCTTAATGTTGAGCTGCATTGCCAAGCCACCCTCCGGACCCAATATCGGTTCGATATAAGTCTATTCATCTTGGGAAAACAAGTCAACGGTTGAGGAGGCCGGAGAGAGAGGCAGGCTTAACGCCGGCCGAGCAGCAGGTCGATAATTCCGGCGACAAAGGCGGTCAAGGAAAGGGGATGGCCTACGGCAAGCAGCGCGATCTGCGTCAATCCGAGGGCCGATAAGCCGACGTAGAACCAGAGCTCCCGGCGGGGCCGGCGTTTTCGGACGAAGTACGTGAACACCCAGACCGTTGCAACCAGGCATAAGATAAAGGGCATCATTCAAAGCGCCGCCTCCGGAAAGCCAAGTACGCGCCGATCAGCACGAGCGGAATAATAACGGCATAAAAAGTGTGATGGATCAGCAAATAACGCGCAACCCATTCAATATCATAAATTGTATTCTGATGCATGCTTTGGGAAAAGCCGAGCAGCAAAACGGCCAGCGGAAGCGAAATCAGTCCCCGGCTGCCGATATTGAAAATACAAGACAAAGCCACCACTGTGGCGTAAAAGGTAAATGCCAGCTTCACATAGATGAACATAAGCCAGAGCAAGGAAATCGTAGACTCCATATGCTCGAGAAATTCGCTGACCTCCAGTTCCTGAGCCATCGTAAACAAGGGATAAGTGAGATGGGTAGCCCGGGAAATACCGAGGGAGCCGGTAATGATGAAGGTAATAAAGGAAAGGAAGAGGGCTGCGAAAATCGTCCCCTTGAGGTAGGTTATAGCCGGTTTTTTTTGGACTAGCGGGAAAATCATGATGAGTGAAAAGGCGTCCATAAACGGAAAAGCGATCATAAGGCTGGACTTGCGGAAGAGACCGTCCCCGTTCACCTCGAGAGCAGGCGTAAATTCCCCCCAATCCCAAGTATTCAGCACCAGCATGAAAAACAGCAGAAAGGTAATCGTTACAATGGGCATAACAACTTCAGCTGTGCGTGCAATGCTCGTAATGCCTTTAACGGTACTGTACAGGGCCAGAAGTAAAAAAGTCGCATCAATGACCCAAGCATTGGTTTTATTGAGTTGGGTATTGGTCACGAAATCCTGCAGGTTGTAGATCACCCAGCAGCAGGTCATAAACATCTCGAACGCAAGCAGCAGTCCGCATAGCCGTCCTGCGTATCTGCCGAATATCCGGATACAAATCTCGATCAGATTCAGCTTTGGGAATTTCGTAGCCAGGTACATCCAGAAGAGGGTGCCTGTAATGCCGACACAGCCGGTCCATATCGGAACGATCCACCCATGCGGACCGGCATTCGCGATCAATACGGGGGGGAGCAGGAAAAAGGCTGTACTGGTCGTTGAGAATACGACCATCAGGAAATATTGTCTGTTTGTTATGGACCTCGCTTCCATTTGGCTACTCCTCCCGGTATGGTGTCAGCATCATTCCCACTTTTATGATGGATGACTGTACATGAACTTGAATTTCCGTCTTCTCCCAGCCGTTTGGCTCTCGTTTGAGTGCTGCCCATTGTCTTCCAGATTTGTGTTTGATCCGGTTTTCGAGGTCTAGCAGATCCCAGTGATGATTGCTTCCAAGCCGTAGCAGCTGCTTAATCCCGTCCTCCATCTCTTCGTCGAAAGCGATCTCGAGCCGCCGTATCTTCTCGGTATCCAGCTTTCCAGGCGTGCTTAGGCTCATCATCCGAAGTTCGGGTTTGAGCGTCATTCGCAGTATCGGCTTTCCCTCGCGCATTACCAATCGGATGGAGCGTTTTGGTTTGCCGATCATTTGCACGCTGGCTGTTTCATCCTTGCCCTGCAGCCTTTTGACAAACGACTTTGCTTCCCCGCGCGCGAAAAAGAGCGTGACCAACTGCTCCGATTCCAGCTGCCCGATCCAGCGGCCGCGCTTTATGATTGAGGCGCCGGTATAGCTGTAATTGCCGCGGTTACCTTCGATGGTTTCAAACCGTTTGGTGGTGGTGAAAGGCTTCCGATCGTTCAGGATAATATTCGAGATAAAGGTAAGCTGGGACGTGTCCATGGTCTCCAAAAGCACTCTAAGCTGGGATTTGTTGTTGCCCTTGCCCGTAACGTCATACTGCAGCTTCTGAATATTGCGCAGTTCCTTGCCGGGGTTTGATTCAAGGGGAACATAAGTGTTCATAATCTCCCGAATAGGGCTTTTTGTGATCAAAACTGCGGTAGCCATTCGCCGGTCGGGGTCGTTCTCCAGAACGTTTAGCAAATTCTGCAATCCCTTTTTGGCAAGCCGCTCCGAAATGATATAGGCCTGAAAGTGGCTGACAAACAGCTGCCTAGGTACCGTTTGAGATGCCGCGCTTACGAATTCAGCCCACGTGTGCCCGGTGAATTCAAACGTATACAATGGCGAACGGGCGCTCCCGGCTTTTGTCCCGGCCACCCCGTTAGGATTCACGATCTGGTAGTAGACATGATAAAGTCCGTCCTCATCAACATCGGCGCCGACCATATCCACTAAGGCGAGATTATTGATTTCATTAAAATCGCTGCAGCCGGACAAAGGGAGGGCCGTCAGCAGCATAAGCAGCATGCTCATGACAAGGTATCGTTTCATGGGTTCTACCTCTTTGGCGGTTTCATTTTCGACCAAGGCATACGGACAAGCGTATCTTGGTAACGATTTCTCAGGGTTGGTGCAATCGGCGACAGATACGGTTCCCCTGAGGTCTTCAGCGAAACCAGATGGATAATCAGCAGCAGCGTTCCGATAAACAGGCCGTATAAGCCCAGGATCACTGCCAAAAACATGAACAAAAATTGCAGTACCCGCTGAGCCATACCGAAGCCGAATGTCGGAGAAACAAAATTGGCGATCGAGGTAATGCCGACCACGATGACCATCGCCGCCGATACAAGGCCCGCTTCCACGGCAGCCTGGCCGAGTACCACCGCGCCGAGGATGGAGATGGCTTGGCCGGTTACCGTCGGCATGCGGATGCCCGCTTCACGCAGCAGTTCAAACATCAGGAGCATCAGGATTGCCTCGACGAAAGCGGGAAACGGAACGCCTTCGCGCTGGGCCGCCAGATTGATCAGCAGCGCCGAGGGAATGATTTCCTGCCGATAATTGGTCAGCGCAATGTAGATACTAGGGGTATAGACCGATAACAGAAACGACAGGAAACGCAGCCACCGGAGCAGTGTCGCAAACAGTGCTTTCTGATAATAATCCTCTGCGCTGATAAAAAATTCGAAAAATGTCGCCGGCGCGATCAGGCAATATGGTGTTCCGTCCGTGAGTACGGCGATTTTCCCGTTGACTAAATGTGAACCGACTACATCGGGACGTTCCGTGTAGAGCGTTTTCGGAAACGGCGTAAGTTCTTGCTCTTCCAGGAATTGCTCAACATGGGCGCTTTCGAAGACGGCATCGGTTTGGATGGAGGAAAGGCGATCGCGGTACAGCTGCAGCCGCTGCTCGGAGGGACGCCCCTGGAGGTAGGCAAGGAATACCCGGGTCTGCGTCGTTTCTCCGACGGTATAAGATTCAAAAACAAGCTGCGGCGATTTGACCCGGCTGCGAATCAGGGAGACATTGGTCATAATATTCTCCGTAAAGCCTTCGCCCGGACCGCGAACGGTCTTCTCCGCTTTCGGCTCTTCAATGCTCCGATGCTGGAAGCTGGAAATATCCAGGAGATAGCCGAATTCGTCGCCTTCAATAAGCAGAAGGCATTGGCCCGAGGTCACCCCGGAGATCCATTTCCGGGGATCTTCTTCCAAGGTATAAGCATTGCCCGATAAAGTACTGCGAATTCTTGCAATCGGGTGCATAGAGTCAGGTTCCGGGAACCGCAGCTCCAGAAGGGGCAGGATAACCAGTTCCTGCAGCTGCTCTTTGTCGACGAGCGTCTCCAGATAAGCACATACAACCGCAACGGACGAGTCAACCATAAAGCGATGTGCCTTAAAGTCGGGCTGCCGGCCGAGTCTGCTCTCTATATACTGAGCAAATCGTTCCATTCCTGTTCCCTCCATCCCCGCAAAAATGTTCCAAGCAAGTAATAGCATGCCTGAAAAAGGCTGTTTTCATGCACGCAAATAGCCGTCCGGCGCAAGGAAGCGCCGGACGGCTATAGATAAAACAGGATCATGCACTTTCGGGCTATGCGTACATGGCTACAGCAAAGACGACGAAAATTAACAGCAGCGCGTAAATCAGCGTGCCGATAATGGCGCAGACCAGACCGGCAATCGCCATGCCTTTGCCTTGTTCGCCGTTTCTGCGGATCTCCTTGAAGGAAATCGCCGCGAGTATGATCGCAATAATGCCGAGCAGAATGCCCACATAAGGGACAATCAGCGAGAGAATGCCCAGCACCAGCGCAGCGATGGCCTTGCCGTTGGTTTTGGAACGCTGCGGCGGATAATACCCGGATGAATTGTACAGATTTGGATCAAAACCCATGAACTCAATACCCCCCAGGACAATTTAGCTGTCTGCGATAATATAACATTTTACCAAGCAAAAGGATATGAAATAAATGGATAAAAAGTGCGGGGTTCAATTTGTTTTACAGCCTCCCTAAGAAGTGCTATGATCCCGTAAGAAGGTTTATGAGCGGTGGGGGACGCGGGAAAGGAGAACGGGTGGATGACAGAAATGATGAACGGATGGATCGATTGGCTGCTGCAGAGCCTCGGGCTGAGCGGGCCATACATCCTGCTCGTTACCGTTCCGCTTGCGATATTGCAGAGCATTTTCGGTTTTTTCCCGCTGGTCATTCTGATTGTGCTGCATGTTTCCGTGTTTCATGTCATCGGCGGCATGGTCATCAGCTGGTTGGCCTGTAACCTTGGCGCCATCCTGGTGTACTATGGGTTCCGGCGGTATTTGCACGGCTGGTTTGACCGCAAATGGCGGGCGAAGCTGAAACGCTACGATAAGTGGCAGCGGATTCTGGAAAGGTACGGCGGCTGGACGCTGGTGCTGCTGCGGACGGTTCCGGTGATGCCCAGCAACATTATTAATTTCATGTCGGCGATTTCGCCGATCCGGCAAAGCTCGTATATCTGGGGAACCATCCTCGGAAATCTATCGTACATCTGGCTGTTCGGCACTATCGGTTCGACGCTGATCGTACCGGAGGACGAGTGGAACGATTATCTGCTGTGGTACGGCGTATTTGCCGTCGTAATGGCTGCGGTGTTCGTCCGCAATCAATGGACGCATCTGCAGGAGGATAAGCAAAAACGGATCCAGCAATAGAACCCCTTGCAACGTATATGAATCGGAAAGAACGCCGCCTTCACAGGACGGGCGTTCTTCTTTTTTGTCCAATGCCTGAATACCTTGTAGTAAGCGCAAGCTGCTGGGAGGGACGACGACAAATGGGCAGAGTGAAAAAGTGGGGGAGCCGCCGGGCGGTGCTGCCGGGCCTCGGCCGGATGCGGCTGCCGAGAATAAGCTGGGGCGGCCTCGCAAAGCCGGCCGGGCGCAGTCCGGGCTTCCGGGCAAAGCCTTCGCGCGGCGGCGTGTTCCGGCCGCCGGCCCCGAAGGCCAGGTTCGTGCCGGGACGAAGCGGCCGGAAATACAAACCGGGGCGTTCCGCGGACAAACCGGCCGCGTCCGTGGTGAAGAGCGTCAAGCCGCGGAGACGGGGAAGGTTCTGGCTGATCTTTAGCCTGGTGCTGATTCTAGCGGTACTTCAGGGGCTCCGCTATGTGGAGCGCCATATGCGGCCGCCTATCGTCCATCTGGCGCAAATCCGCGTCAAGCAGATCGCCACCGAATCGATCAATAAGGCGATCACCGCGCAGGTAGCCGACGGGGGCGACGCCAAGGCGCTGATCGACTGGAAAACCGATAAAACCGGAAAGATCTCCGGCTTTATGCTTAATTACAAGGAACATATGCGGATCACTTCGCAGGCGGCGGAGGTGATCCAGTCCACCCTGCAGGAGCTGAAGAACAAAACGGAGCATATCCCGCTCGGGCAGGCGCTGGAAAGTCCGCTCATCGCTTCGTTCGGCCCGGACATCCCGATTAAAATCGAGCCGCAGGGGGCTGTCAAGGTGGAGCTGAATACCCGCCAAACCAATGCGGGCATCAATATGATTCTGGTGGAGGTCTATATTCATATCGTCACCGAGGTTGCGGTCGTCATTCCGTTTGACATGGAACCGCAGGTCGTCGATACGGAGATCCCGGTCTCCTACCTGATGGTAGTCGGGGATGTGCCGATGTATTACTACGACAATCAGGGTAAGCCTGTCGGAGAGAACGGCAGCAGCGCGCCGGGCATTGCTATACCGTCACCTTCGGTCAGCGGCGAAAAAGAGGATGCCGGCGGAGACGCGGGGACAAACACCGCGCCAAGCGGCAACGCGCCCGGCGGCGAGAATGCTCCTGCGGCGAACTCGGGGGAAGATAACGCGGGAAGCGCCGGAAACAGCGGCGGAGAGTAGACGCAGCGGACGAGGCCGCCCATTCTGCTGGGATATCGGGAAAATCGCGCTCATACACTATAGGTAGCACGGATAGGAGTGTGAGCAGGCATGCAAAACGATTCGGTTACCCTGTTGCGTCTCGCCAAAAGATACCGGTATCTGGAACGGGAGGGGATGCTGCCCCTGCCGGCAAAAGACGGGATTACGGTTGTGGTGGAGCTTCGCCATGCGCAGTGGGCCGCCGAAGCGCTGCGGCTCCTGCTGCTTCATTCGCAACCTCGCATAAAGGTTGTTGCCGTCTCGATGGAGGCGGCTTTTCCGCTTGCCGCGGTTACGGAAGCATTCGGCGACGAACGGGCGCTCCGGTTTATTCCGTTTGAGCGCGGCTTCGGACTGAACGCGGCACTCGCGGCCGCAGAGACTTCATACGTCCTGCTGCTGGAAGACCGGGTCATGGTACACCCGGGCTGGTTGGACGCCCTGCTCTGGCCGCTGATCGACGATCCTGGAGTTGCGCTCGCAGCGCCGCTCTCCGCGGCGGAACGTCCGCAGGAAGGCGGGCGTTACCACTTCGGCAGCGACCGTGAGCTGTCGGTTTATGCGGCTGGGCTGCGCAGCGCGGACGGGGATGATTGGTCTTACGCCGAAGCGCTCGGCGGTCCATGCCTGCTCTTCCGCCGGGAACTGTTCGGCCGGGTGGGAGGCCTTGATCTTTCGCTGGCCGCGCGTTCGCTGATTTTGACCGACTGGAGCCTGCGGGCAAGGCAGCTGGGCTTCTCGCTGGCGCTGTGCCGTAGCGCGTATGTCCATGTCCTGCATACGCTGCAGGAACTCGAAACCGCCGCGGGACTGGACGAAGGCCGGCGGGCCTATCTGGCGAAGTGGGGGCTGCCGGACACGCGGCCAGCCGGATTATTCCCGCCGCTTCCTGCCGAGTTGTCTTCCCTGCCGCTGCAGCCTTTCGTCCCGCTGGGCCCGGTGCCGGGAAGCGTCTTTACCGCAGCGGCGGTGGTGTTCTTCGACGAGCAGTGGAGCGATGAAGCCGCCAGGGTGCGGCAGCAGCAGCTACGGGCAGAGCTGGGCGGCGGACGGATACGCTGGGTGTGGGTGCGTAACAGCCGGGGAGCCGGGGTTTGCGGGCCGGAAGCCCCGGGGCGGGATGCGTACAATGAGCGGGTGGCGCCGTTGGGTAGTTATGGCGATGAGGGCGAAAGCCCGGCGGTGCAGGATCTCGTTCGCGATGTGGCGATCTTCGTGCGAGGCGAGCCGCCGTGGCTGCATGCCCTGGAGCAGATCGCTTCCCTGTATGCCAGCGAAACGGTCGTCTATTTGTCCCCGGAAGAGCGTTATCCCCGGGGGTATATACAACAGCTGGCGGAAGCGCTGCAGCGCAGCGGCATGGACATTGTCGTCCATCTGCCGGCCGAAGCCGCGGCAAACGAACCTCCCCCGGCGCCGGGTCTCACCCGGTGGTCGGTCCCGCTTGGACGCATCGCCCACCGCCGCGGCATCGCGCCCGGCCGGATCGGTCCGGCGGAACCGGGGCGCGGGCTGGCGCTATTTCCCCATGCCGCCTGGACGGTGGGTTATGTCCGAGAGTCATCCGCTAGCGGGGAGGGTGGCGTTTAATGAAGTATATCGTCTTGAGCCACGGCTCCTGGCAGGATTACCGCTACAAACGGCTGCTGGAGCTTTTACCTGAGCGCGGAGAGGTTGTTTTTGCCGGAAGCCTCAGTGAAGAAGAACGGCAGCAGAGCGGGATTCAGGCCGCATCTCTCGGGGAAATCGCAAATTTGGGGCCGGAGCGCTGCATCGCGCTGGTCTCTTCGCCGTATTGGCTGCCCGAGCTGCTGGCCCTCCGTCCCGCCTATACGGTGGCGTTCATCGAACCTTGTCCGGAGGGCGAGGAGGCCGGATTATGGAATAAATACAGCTCGCTGCTGGCGGCCCGTGCGGATCTCGTCGCCACCGTCTCCGAACGGATCTATCTGGAGCAGCAACTGCGGCGTTCCCGGGTCGTATATCTCGGCGGGGATGAACGGCTGTCCTACGGGCTGGTGCGCCGGGAGGGGCGCCTGCTGTTCCTCGCGGATTATGAGGCCGTTTGGCGCGGAATGCTTGCCGGGTTATGGCGGCCGGCGGGTGAGAATGCGAGGTTAAACGCTGCCGCAGATGCCGGGGGCATGGATGCTGCGGCGGATTACGGAAAAATCCAGCTTCTCCGGCGCGCGGAGTATTACAAAGCGTTGTGCGTGAAGATGCCGGAACAGCCGGCGGTTCATTATCTGGCGGCTTCCTATCTATATCTGCTGGGCGAATATGCCGCGATGCCGTATGCCAAACAGGCTTTTGAGTTGATGCTGCTCCAGGGGCACCGCGATTGCCTGCATTCGCATTACCGTTTTTTTTCGGCGATCGAAGCGAAAAACGGCAATTTGGACCTGGCCGTTTCCCAATATGCCATTACCGCGTTTACGTCGGCTGAAAAAGCCAAAGCGGAGGAGCTGCGCCGCTGGCTGGAAGCCGGCGGGGAATACCGCGAACTGGTGCGGGCAGAGCTGTTCCGCGTCAATGAAGATGCGGGCGCCGTCGTACGGATTCTGGAGCGGTCGGCGCTGCCGGAAGCGGGACCGCTGCTGCTGCAGAGCTATCTCGATGCGTACCAGTGGGAGCAGGCGCTGGCGCTGCTGCGCAAGGAAAGCGGCGATGCCGCGGATGCGGAGGCAGGCGATGCGAAGCCGGTCTCCCCGGCCGATGGCCTGGCGGAGGCTTCCGTGGGCGCAGAGGCGTTTCCGCTATCGGTTGTCGAAGGCACGCTGAATCTGCTGCATGGCCGGAGGCATGCCGCGATCCGCAGCTTTTTGCGGGCGGCGGGAGCGGACCGGCAGGCCCGGCCACTCTTTGCCGAGATGGCCGATCTGGAAGAGGCGGTACAACGTTTGCGGGGACGGTCATCCGATGAATAGGCGTCGGCCGATTCGCGTTAAGGAGGCGATCATAAGGTGAATCCGTATCAGCCGTTACGTAAAATCTCCGGCAACCGCCTGACGGCCATGCTGCGGCTGCAGCACGAGCCCGGCCGTTATTTGGAGCAGCTGCTGGAAGAGCTCAGCGAATTTGTCGACGACATCGTCATCCTGAACGACGGCGGCACAGACAGTGCCGTGCGGTTGTGCCAGTCGTTCGCCAAAGTGTCGAGACTGGAACCGCCGGGCCGCGGCGTGCCGGAGCGCGAACCGGAGCGGAGCCGGGCGCTTTGGGAGCTGGCCGTGTCAACCGGACCGGATTGGCTGCTGCAGGTCAGGCCGGATGAGTTTTATGAGGAGGCCGCCAAACGCGAGATGCGGCGCCTGATCAATCAGGACGTTTATGATTGGGTCGGCTTTCGGATTTACGATTTCTGGGGAGGGTCTACTCATTATCGGGACGATGACCACTGGAACCGCCATACCCGGCATACCCGCACGCTGGTGCGATATTTGCCGGACTATCATTATTTTTTTCCTGGGGAGAGCGCCGGACAGGGGAATGACGGAAGAGACTTGAATGGCAGCCTAAGCGAAAAAGCCTGCGGCGGCCCGGACAGCCTGCGGCTGCCGCTGTCCTATGCGGCGCTGCCCGGCTTCCTTGCCGAGCTGCGCATCAAGCATTACGGCTGGGCGCTCCCTCCGGAAGCGCTGCGCCGCAAAGCCGAGCGCTGGCTGCGCTTTGCTCCGGGCGGAGACGGCGGCAGTGCAGGTGACGGCGGAGCAGGAGGTGGGAGTGCAGGTGGCGTAAACATAGGTGGCGGTAAAGCTGCAGATGGTAACGCAGGTTACGGCAACACAGGTGGCGTAAACATAGGTGATGGTGGAGCCGGTAGTGGGAAGGCGGGATATGGCAGTGCAGGAGCGGGAAGCGCAGATGGTGTCAGCGGACAGGAACATACCAACTCTCTTCTGGACCCTCACCCCCGCCTCAGCGTCTGGCGGGAACGAAACGGGACGCAAGATAGGCGATAGGCGATGAGCGGAGCAGGTTGGTGAGAGGGCAGCCGCAATCGGCAGCGGTAAATCGGCAGCGGTAAATCGGCAGTCGTTGCATTTTGTGCAACGGATGAGGCCGATTTACCGCTGTTTTTGGATATCATTGCATTCCGTGCAATGGAATTCGCCCAAATTGCTGATTTCCCGGCATTTGAAGCCAATCCGTTGTACAAAATGCAACGGTTTGGCTTTTGGCCGGAAAAAGAGCGATTTCGTTGTACAAAGTGCAATGTACGGAATATCGCGGGAGATAAAGTGGATCATAATAGCCCGTCGCTACTCTTGCTGTTTGGCCGGGGCTGCAGCCGTCTGCTCCCCGCTTTCGCGCAGCGCCATGCGTACCAGATACAACATGGGGAAGGAAGCCTTCTCTAGTGTATACTGCTGCAGAGCCTGAGCAGCGAAAGGTATGCCCCGGGGAAGCGATGGATGCAAGGAATGCAGCGGCAGGAAGGGCAAGGTTTGAACATCCGGCTTGGCCTGCCCGCCCAGTGAGGGAATCCGGGATTCCGGAGACGGGGATAATGGCCAAGCCAACAAGTCCGGCAGCGGCGGGTAAGCTTCCGCTGCGAGCCGCTTGCCGCGAAGCGCAAGCGCAATCCCTGCCGCGGCTCCGCCATACCGGCGGAGCGCGGCTTCCTCGGCGCCGCGAAGCTGCGGAATGTCCCCTGCCGACAAGGTGACGGCAGCATAGAGCAGCCATTCCGCCACATCGGCGGCGCCGTGGATCGGGAAGGGGGCGCCGGCGTACACGGCGCACCACTTCCGTTTTACCGGTGCGGGCGCGCGCAGCAGCCCGCACCATAAAGGCTGGGGCAGCCTGCTCCAGCGGAGCGCACCGGACGGCAGCGTCCGGTGCAGGTCCAGCAGGCGGTCCCAGGCCCCGATCTGGAGCAGCAGCTGCACGGCATGCGACAGATCGGGAGGGGCAGGCACCGGCGGCGGAGCCCCTGCCGCCGGCGGCCCGTTCCGCTGGCGGGCATACGCCAGCCAGCGGTGGATTCCCGCGAGTCCCGGCCGGGCTGCAAGCAGCCGGGACAGCCAAGCGGCCGCGGCGGCGTCATCGCCGCAGCCCAGCGCGCTTGCCCACAAATACTCGGCGACAGCGATGTCGTCCGGATACAAGGCAAGCAGTGCTTCCAGATCCGTTATTATCCCCGCCGCGACCGGGGATCGTTCAGACTGCAGGCTGCCCTCCGCCGCCCCCAGCAATAGGGCGAGAAGCTCCCGCACCGCCGCCGGAAGCTGCGGAGCCGCCGCCAGCGCCCCAAGGCATTCGAAAGCGCGGGCATTCATCGCCGCAGGAACGAGAACGCCGAGCACGGCTGGCGGCAGCTGCGTCCCCAGCGAAAGGATCAGGTCGGTAAGCCGGTCCGCCCTGCTGGCCAGCAGCGCCAGCGGGACGAGCTCGGTCCAGGCGGCGCGGAAGCCCGGCTGCTGCCGTACCGCCTGTTCATAATGCTCCAGCGCTTCATCGATCCGCAGCAGGCGCTCGCAGACCTTGCCCGCCAGCCAGCGCGTCCGGTAGGTCCCGCTGCCCGAGGAGGAGGGATACAGGAAACGCCGGTTGCCGCCGTCGATAGCCTGATGCAGCAGCCGGTAGGCTTCCTGCGGTTTTCCCTCGTCCAGCTGCAGCACGGCGTAGCTCTCCAGCAGATCGGTAAAACCCGGAAACCGCGCTTCGCCGGCGGCATATACGCGCAAGGCCTCGCGGATCCGGCCGTCCATTTGCAGCGCATATGCCGTTTTCAGCTGCACATCGGCGGCATAACCGCTGTCGGCGGGCATCCGGTCCAGCAGCGGCAGCAAAACATCGGCCGCTTCCCCATACCGGCCCTCCTGGTAATACTCGCTGCCCAGCGCGTACAGCAGCATCGGCTGGTCCGGATCCTGCCGCAGCGCGGCGGCGATCAAGCCGAGATTGCGGCCGGTTTTATTTTTCATTGACAGCTCCCGATTCAAATACCCGTAGTGATGCACCGGCAAATCGGCATAAGCGACGGTTCCGCCGGGAAGCTCCCGGATGCTGCCTGCAACCTCCTCATGGATCTGCCCCCGGAACAGGATCCCTTCATGCCTGCGGAACAACCGGCACACCTGATCGGTCACATAAGCGTTGTCGCCGCCCGCCCCGACATAATGCACAAAAGGCAAATAATACCCGTGTACCCGCTCATCGGCCATCAGCCTCCGCAGTGTCCCCGTATCCCAGTCCCGCAGCTCTTCATCGGCATCCAGCACAAGAATCCAGGCGGAAGAGGCCAGGCGCAGCGTCAAATTCCGGAGCTCGGAGAAGTTGTCGTTCCAAGGCCGCTCCACGATGCGCGCCCCATGGCGCTCTGCGATTTGCACCGTTTCATCCGTTGAGCCGGTATCGAGAACGACGATCTCCCGGACAAGTCCCTGGACGGAGGTCAGGCAGCGGCCGAGATGGCGCGCTTCGTTTCGGACGATCATGCACAAGGAAAGGTCGGGAAGAGCCATGGCGCGAGCCTCCTACAAGTCTGAATGGGAAAAAGGGAGCGCCAGCCGCACGCGGTCCGCAGCCGGTGCATACGCGGAATGGGGCGGCAGTGACGCCAGCACGGCATTCGCCGTCGCCGTCAGCGAACGGGCACGCTGGAGCTTAGCCGTAGTTTCAGGATCGTCCTGCGCCTTATCGCCCCAAAAGGGATGCTCCAGCAGTGCCGCTGCATCTCCCGGTAGAAGCAGGGCCGGATCAGCCGCACCTGCCGTCCGCAGCTGTGCGACCAAATCTGCCTGCGGATCGTCCGTCACCCCGGCTTGAACGACCGGCAATCCTTGTGTCATTTCACGCTGCTCGCCCCGCATGGCTTCAGCCGGATCGCCCGCCATGCCGCTCGCCCCTTCCAGCCAGTCGGCGGCAGCCGCGAAGCAGCCTTCCTCAATCAGCAGCCGGGCGGCCTGAGTCCAAGGGGCATCGGCTTCAACGGGGCCACCGCCTGAGCCAGTTCCGCTGCTCCAAATGGCCTGCAGCTCGCGGGCAATGTCACGCTCGCGGCCGCTTCCTTTATAAGCGCGGATCATCCGGGCGACCAGCGGCCAGGGCCGCTGCGGATGCCGCCGGGCTGCCTGCCCATAAAAGGCGGCGGCCTCCTGCCGGGCTCCGGTCTCTTCGCATACCCGCGCCAAAAGGCCTAACGTTGCATACGTGCCCAGCCCGGCTTCCGTATGATAACCCGGCGGCGCGTCGCCGATGGCGATGGCCTTCCGAAACGCTTTTTTGGCGGCGGCAAGATTGCCCAGCTGCAGCTGCAGCACGCCGTGGGCATGATGAAGGTCGGGATAATTCGGGAGCAGGGCGATGCCGCGTTCGCAGGCCTCCAGCGCCGCGGGGAACGCTTCAAGCGCTGACAGGCACCGCACTTCGTATTTGTACAAAAGATGGATGAAGCTGCTGTCCGCTTGAGCGGTTTCCAGCGACCGGCGGATATGCTGTAGCGCTTTGCGGGAATCGCCGATCCGCATGTGCTCCACGGCCATATTGAAATGATGGAAGGCGTTGTCCGGCTCGCGGTTCAGTTCGTTCTGCAGCAGCTCGATATTGCGTTTGATTTTATCCTTTTTGGCGACGACTTCGGCGGCGTACCCGTAATGGTGCACAACAACTCCGCTGAGATGCATCGCGGCCCCGGGTTTTTGTTCAAGGATCACGGAGGCGATTTGCTCATGGATGGCCCCGCAGAAGCGGTGGCCCGGGCGGTTGCGGAACAGGCGGATAATCGGGTTCACGGTGATGGTCGGCGATGTCCGGTCTTTTCCCTGGTGATTATGGATGCGGAGAAAAAACGCCTCGTACTCCGGATGCGCCGCGCACAGCAAAAGCTCCGCTTTTCCGCTTTCGTCCAGCTCTTCGTCGGCATCCAGCACGAGAATCCAGGCGCCTTTCGCCCGGCGGAGTCCCGCGTTGCGGGCGGCGGCGAAGTCGCCGTTCCAGGGATAATCCACCACGTCCGCGCCGAAGCGCCGGGCAATCTCAGCGGTTCCGTCCGTCGAGCCGGTATCGACGACGATCAGCTCGTCGGCCACGCCGGCGACGCTTTTCAGGCAGCGGGCCAGCGTGTCCGCTTCATTTTTCACAATCATGCATAAGGAAATCGGCAGTTTGGGCCGTGTGTTCATGGCGTACTCCCCTCCCGCCGTTGGCAGCTGCTCCATTCGGTGTGCCAGGGGATGCGGTTCAGCAAAAGAATGGCCTGCCGCGTGGACTCTATTTCTTCGGTCAGCGCAGAACCGCCGCCGTCGTTGCCCAAGCGCTGCACGGCTTCGCGCAAATCCTGCTCTGCCTGCTGTAAATAACAAAACGCCAGCGCCATCCGGGATGCATCGCCTTCGGCTTCGGGCCGGTCGCGGCTTGCCCTTTGAAACCATCCGGCCGCTTCTGCATAATGGCCTTTGTCCAGCAGCATTTCCCCGAGGTAGTGGCAGAGACGGCAGGATAATTGGTCTTCCCGGGCCAGGGTAATTATCAGCTCTCCGGCTTCCGCCCGCCGGCCCGCCTCATACAGCGCTTCGGCCAAACCGGCCAGGTGACCCGGGAAACGGTCGGCCAGTGCCGCGGCAAGCGTATACCTGCGTAGCTTCACGGATCGGCGGATCAAACCGGCGACAAATTCGGCAGGAGGCGAACCTGAATGGTGGTCTTCCGGTAAAGTGGGTCCGTGCAGCAGCGTTTGTTCGATGTGCAGGAAGGTTTTTTCCAAGCCCGGGAGTTCTCCGGCCGGTACCGGCTCCATAGCCAGCCCGCGGTCCCATCGGGATAGGGCATATAACTCCAGCCAGACCAGCCTATGCGCGTGGTTTGCGAAATCCGCAGTCCGTGAAGTTAACATCTTGCCGAGCATGCCGTCGGCTTCTGCATATTTATTCGTCCCGATCCGGGCGGCAATGATTCTGGCCCAAGCTTGCGGCTCCAAATCCATCGGCGGCTGCGGCAAAGCCGAAATGGCCTCATAGGCGCCAATCGAATCGAGCGCTTCGAGCATGGAGGCCCAGCCTGCTGCCGAATCCGTCCCAACCAGGGAGGTCAGCAGCCCGGCAATGGCCGTGTCGGCCGCATGAAGATGAATGAATACATCGGCGATGCCCGTCAGCGCCGGCACGTACAGCGGATGACCAAGAAGGCTGCGGTGGAACAGCCGCGCCGCCTCCTCGTGCCGGCCCAGCCTCCGGGCAAGGACGCCCATCCGGTGGAGCGGGCGGAAGGTGGCCATGCCGAGCTCCAGTGCGTATTTTTCGCCCGGATTGTTGCTGCTTCCGCAGTCGGCCGCCCGTCCATAACTTTCAAAGGCGCGTTCCAGCAGCCCTTGGCTCTCCAGGGCCTGCCCCTCCATTACGTGCAAATCCGGATAGTCGGGATAACGCGGCAGCTCATCGGCCAGGAGGTTGCGGAGCTGCGGAATTTTTCCGGTGGCCAGCTCGATTTTTCCCAAGTCGCGGACCATCGTTGGCCGGTAAGAAGCTTGCATGGGGGCCCGGGCCAGCGTGTCGGTAAGCAGCTGTTCGGCATCTTCCAGATGGCCGGTTTGGCAGCAATGGACCGCGAGATTGTAACGGGTAAACGGATCGTCCGGGTTCTCGGCCAGCGCCAGGCGCAGCAGCCGTTCGTTGCGGGCAAGCTTTTGCGTGTGCTCCATCCGTTCCGGAAGATAGCCCGTATGAACCAGGTGGACCGCAGAAAAGCCGATCGCGCCTATTCCATGGCTGCCTATGATGGACGGCTCCACGCTTTCGTGAATCCTGCCGCTGTAGCGGAAGCCGTATCCGGTGCGGAACAGCCGGACTGCGGTGTGAATGATCCGGTCTTCGCGATTCGGCCCAAAATGGTTTTCGATGCGCACCGTGCACGCCAGGAGAGGCGTAGCGGCTAAAATGTCTTTGATCTCAGCGACGGGCGTCACGAGGATTTCATCGGCATCCAGGACGAGCACCCAGTCGGTGGAGGCCAGCTCCAGCCCGGCGTTGCGTGCTTTTGAAAAATCCTCCGCCCACGCATGGTGCAGGATCTTCGCCCCGCAGGACGCTGCGATTTCGGCAGAGTGATCCGTTGAGCCGGTATCGACCACGATAAGTTCGTCTGCCGCCGAAACGGATTCCAGGCAGCGCGGGAGCAGATCGGCTTCATTTTTCACGATGAGAAGTATTCCGAGCGTCGGTGTAGGCATATCGTATCCTCCTTGCAAATGGACCCGGGACGAAAAAGAAGAGCACATGGCGTGCCATGTACTCCGGTTGATCTTTCATCTTATGCGTCGGTTACGGGTTAGGTTCCTTGGGCATCGAAGTAGACATCAATGGACGAAGCTGCCCCCGGCGTTGCCGACTGGTAGGACAAGCGGGTGTATTTGAGGAAGCGCGCCGGAACGATTACGTCGACGGAGCCTGCCGGCAGCGGATTGTCGCCCGTGGTATCGATAAAATAGTTCGCGCCGTCGGCGCTGACTTCGACCCGGGTATTCACGGGGTTCGCGCCGGTATTGACGATGAAATAGGAATACGTTCCGAGCACGCTCGTCGTATTCGCCGGAAGCGGCGTATAGGCATCCGCCGTCGTGATTCCGGTCGTTGCCAGCTCGATGAAGTTCCGCTGCGAAATCGAGGTCACGCTGCTGAGCGTCCCTCCGGTAATGGTCGCGCCGAGGATGCTGTTGATCGTACCGGCTGTGATAGTCGCGCCGAGCACACTGGAAATGGTACCGTCGAGCAAGTTGGTTACGGTGCCGGCAGAAGAGAGTGTACCGGCGGTGATCGTCGCTCCGAGCACGCTTGTCAATGTACCTGCAGTAACCGTCGCGCCGAGCACGCTGGAAATGGTACCGTCGAGCAAGTTGGTTACAGTACCGGCTGACGAGAGTGTACCGGCAGTGATTGTTGTGCCAAGCACGCTGTTAATCGTACCGGCGGTAATGGTTGCGCCGAGCACGCTGGTCAATGTACCGGCAGTAACCGTCGC
>NZ_FOIK01000004.1:0-300667 GCF_900111565.1 Paenibacillus sp. NFR01 | reverse complement strand
GTACCGGCAGAAGAGAGTGTACCGGCGGTGATCGTCGCTCCAAGCACGCTGGTCAATGTACCTGCAGTAACCGTCGCACCAAGCACGCTGGAAATGGTACCGTCAAGCAAATTGGTTACAGTACCGGCTGACGAAAGAGTACCGGCCGTGATCGTCGCACCAAGCACGCTGTTGATCGTACCGGCTGTGATCGTCGCACCGAGTACGCTGTTGATCGTACCGGCCGTGATCGTTGCACCAAGCACGCTGCTTAACGTACCTGCGGTAATCGTCGTGCCGAGCACGCTGTTAATTGTGCCGGCCGTGATGGTTGTCCCAAGCACGCTGGAAATCGTGCCGCCCAGAATGACGGTCGTCAGATTACCATCGGAATCCACGGTAAGAGGGAGGTCGGTTTGGGTAGACGGGTCACGGCCGAAAAGCAGCGTCCGTAGATTATCTGGATTGGACTGAAATGAACTATAGTTCGGCAATGTGATCATCCTTTCTTTTTCGGAATTTTGCATAGAGTAGAGTGGCAGGTATACCTGCGAAAAAGACCCCAACCTTCGTCCGGGTCTATGCAAGCATGGCCTGTACGGCAATAGAAAGACATTCGTATGATGTGGTATTAATTTATGGAACTTTTGAGAGATTGACTGGGCATGGCGAGAAAAATATGCGTTTAATCAAACAATCTGAATATGGCCTCCGCATACTACGGGGAAAATGCTAGAAGTATGGAAGGAGCACTCCAATGCCCAACGATGCGGTATTTAAAACGTTATGTCTTCCAGCTTCTATGCCTCGATTGACGATTACCTCGTCGATCAACTTGTCCTGGTGGGAGTAGCGGCGACAATTGGTTTTCTTCAAAATGGCAGCCTGTTCCTCGTTGGAGCGGGCGGCCGTTTATGTTGGTGCGTTAGCGCGTGATGGTCGTGTGTTTGGAGCTAATGTCATTGATCCGGCGCGCAGCTTTCTGCGATGGCGAATAAGTAACGGACATGAGAGCCGTTATTTGTAGAAAAAGCGGATATTTCCCGAACTAACGGACCTCAGAGACGTTATTCTTGATAATTTGCAGTTTTTTTGGGTGTTTTTATGATTATAACGGCGCTCAGGTCCGTTACATTGGATATGAGCCTCATTTTGGGCGAATAACGGCGCTCAGGTCCGTAAGCATGAGGGATCGTATGCTCAGCTTCGGTCCAGCGCAGTCAAACGGTCTTTCCCTGGTTCGAATACCGTTGACAAGAAATATTGCCAGTGGTACCTTCGTATTAGAGAAACCGGTTTCCCAAACAAAGTTAAAAAAGGACGCAACACGCGTCCGGATAGCTGTTTTATGGTTTAAACTACGCCCTGCCTTCCCAAGAAAGGCTATATCACAAGAAAAAAGCTACCTCCGGGTACTGGATTCCCGGACAATCAGCTCCGGCTTCAGCAGGAGATGTTTAGCCGGTGTTTCCGGATTGCCGAGCTGCTCCATCAGCAGCTTGCCGGCGGCGACGCCGAGCCGGAAGGTGTCGATGTTCAGGGAGGTTAGCGGCGGCGTCATGTACCGTGCCAGCGGATAGTCGTCGAAGGTGGCGATGCCGAGCTCCTGCGGAATGCGGACGCCGAGCTCGCCGGCGGCTTTCAGCACGCCGTATGCGATGTAGTTGTTGATGCAGACGATCGCTTCGGGCGGGCGGCCGCTCTGCAGCAGCATCATCGCCGCCCGGTAGCCTTCTTCTTCATGGGCTTCGCCGCAGTGCACCCACGCTTCGTTGAGCGGCCGTCCGGCCTGCTCCAGCGCCTTCCGGTAACCGGCGTAACGCTGCTCACGGATGGCCTCCCCATCCATGCCGCCGACAAAAGCGACGGAAGCGTAGCCCTGGGCGAGCAGGTGCGCGGTGAGCATTTTTCCGCCGGAACGGTTATCGAAATCGACCCAGCTTCCCGGAGCCTGGATCTCCCCTACCGAAATATACGGGAACCGGAGCCGGTGCAGCTCCTCGCATAGCGCTTCGCTCAGCACGGAGGTATTGGCGATCAGCCCGTCCACCCGTTTGTTCAGCACCAGCCGCTGCAAAAAATGTCCCTCCGGATGGTTATGCTGGATGTTGGCGATCGTAAGCTCGTATTTCCTCGTGCCGATGACGCTTTCGATGCCGCCGATGATGTTGTAGAAGTACTGGTTCAGAAATTCGCTTTCCTTGGACATGTCGACTAACAGCGCGACAGTTTGACTGCTTTGCCGGGCGAGCCCGGTGGCAATGCTGCTCGGGGTATAGTTCATCTCTTTCATGATCTCGCGTACCCGCTGCTTCGTATCCTCCGAGATCCGCGGGGAATCGTTCAGCACCTTGGACACCGTCGATTTGGCCACGCCTGCCGCTTTGGCAATATCCGTAATCGTTACCTTCATCCTCTGACCCCCACGATCTTCCGAGCTTTTATGATACTTGCCATAATATCACAGTTTGTGTCATCTACCTATACTATAAATTAAAGGAGTTCTGTCTTATGTCTACCCGCTGGTTTGTACATCACGCTGCTGAGGACCCATTCGCTTTTCCCGCCGGTCCGGGCATGCTTAAGCTGAGATTGTTCGTGCAAAACGGCCTGCACCTGACCTGCACCGTGCTGCATGCCGACCGTTATTCGCCGCCCGGAAGAGAGCAGCCGCAAGCCATGGAGCGCATCGGCTCCGCCGGCGCTTACGAGCTGTATGAGACCGTCATAGCAGCTGAAACGGGAAAATGCCGCTATCTGTTCCACCTGCAGGATGCCTCCGGCGCTTACGCTTGGTATGGGGAGCGGGGGATTTCCGAAAACCGGGACCAGGCCGGATTTTTCCAATATGCTTATATCCATCAGCCGGAAGTGCTGAAGCTGCCTTCGTGGAGCGAAGATGCGGTGGTATATCAGATCTACCCGAGCAGCTTTAACGGCGGAACGCTTGAGGGCATTTCTGAAAAAATCCCCTATCTGCAGGAGCTGGGCGTAAACGCCGTCTACATGACGCCGGTGTTCGAATCGCCTTCCGAGCATAAATACGACACGACCGATTATTTCGCCGTTGACCCGGCATTCGGTACGCTGGAAGACCTGAAGACATTGGTGGCCACTGCCCATCAACATGGAATCCGGGTCGTGCTGGATGCGGTGTTTAATCATTCGGGGGACCATTTCTTTGCATTCAGGGATGTGCTGGAAAAGGGCGAGGCATCGGCGTACAAGGACTGGTTTTTCATCCGCTCCTTCCCGGTGCAACAGGCGCCCGAGCCGAATTACGAAACGTTCGGAGAAGGCATTGCGGTGATGCCGAAGCTCAATATGGGGCATCCCGCGGTAGCCGACTACATGATGGAGGTTGCAAAATATTGGGTGCGCGAAGCGGGGATCGACGGCTGGCGGCTTGATGTGGCCAATGAGGTCAATCCGCTGTTCTGGTCGCGGTTCCGCCGCGAGCTGAAAGAGGAGTTTCCGGAGCTGCTGATTATCGGGGAGATCATGCATGCCCCCGGCCCATGGCTGCGGGGGGATCAGTTTGACGGCGGGATGAACTATGTGCTGCGCGACGCGCTGCTGGAGTTTTTTGCAGAACAAACCGCCGGCCCGGCCCGGTTCATGGAGCAGCAGCTGCATATCGAGGCGATGCTGAACGACCAGGCGAATTCGGCGATGTTCCAGCTTCTCGGCAGCCATGACACGCTGCGGTTTCTGACGGCGTGCAAGGAGGGGGGACGCGGCTGGGATCATGAAGCGACCGCGCTCCGCCGGATGAAGCTGGCGGTCTTTTTCCAGATGACCTATTTCGGTATTCCGATGATTTATTACGGCGACGAGGTCGGCATGGAAGGCGCAACCGATCCACACTGCCGGAAGCCGATGCTATGGGAGCCGGAGACGCAAAACGCCGAGCTGCTCGGCTGGTACCGGAAGCTGATTGCCCTGCGCCGTGAATATCCGATGCTGCGCGGCAAAGGCGCCTTCCAGCCATGGATCGTCGACGAAGCGCGGAACGTGGTCGGATACTTCAGGGGCCGCGGTTCGGACAAAGCCGGGGTTATCCTGAACCTGTCTCCGAATCATTACCAGCTGGAATTAGACGGCAGCAGCTTCGGCAAAAATGTCCTGACCGACGTACTCACCGGACGAACCCTCCATTGCTCGAAAAAGATGGTGGCCGAACTGGAGCCGTTCGGCGGCCTGCTGCTGATCTAAAACGCGGCTTACTTCTTCTTTTTGCGCAGTGCCCGGTATTCCTCGTTCTCCCACTGCTTCAGCAGCGGGTACGGATCAAACGCCCACTCGGTAATGCCGCGGTCGCGGTAAATGCCGAAATGCAGATGCGGCGGGAATTTGCCCTGGGTGCCGGGATTGCCGTAGCCGGAGCTGCCGACCCAGCCGATCGTTTGTCCCGGCGTGACGATGTCGCCGCGGGACAGCGATTTCTCATAGCCGGTCAGATGGGCGTAGTAATGATAGCGGTTTTCGATATCGCGGATGCCGATCCGCCAGCCGCCGTAACGGTTCCAGCCCTTCGTCTCCACGATGCCGTAGCAGGTGCTGCGCACGGTCATTCCATGCGGCGCGAACAGATCGGTTCCTTCATGGATGCGGGCGCCGCCCCAGCTGCGGCCGCTGCCCCAGGTGCTGCGGTAAGCGTAGCTGTTGCCGAGCGGCAGCGGGAACGCATTGCCGGACAAATCCAGCCGTCCGAAATGCTCGTACAGCTTGGCAAATTGCGCCACGCGCTGCGCCGCCCGGCCGTTGTGGTAATATTCCCAGACGCCGATGCTGAAATCGCTCGGCGAAGTCCCGTATTTCAGCAAATGGCTCGCGATGCTGAACAGTACATCGGTGTCGTTGTCCGCGCGCGCAGCGCCGTCGCCGTCACCGTCGCGGCCGAATCCGCCGAAGAAGCCGATCGACTTCGGCGACGTGTCCCCCTGATCGGGATTCAGCGGCCCGCACCATACGGGTGCGGGGATGTCGATCCCGGTCAGACGCGCAGCGCGTGCGGGCTCCGCCGGCGACTTCTTTTTGGCAATGGTCCGCTCGTACTGGTCGATGGCGGCAAAATTGAACCAAGGAATCCCGGTAGCCGCGCTCATTTGCTCGAAAAGCTGCCTGCGGGCTGCGGACAGCTCCGCCTTAGAGGCTTCAACCGCTGGGGCTTTCGTCTCAGCGCGGGCCGGCGAGGGTGCAGCGCTTCCCCATACCATGGCGGCGGCAATGAGCAGGCATCCGGTTTTCCGTAAAGCGGGTTTGTAATGTAGCGGCGACATGGCCTCAACCTCCTGTAACCAGGGTCTCTGAATGGAAAGGGTCCTCTCCGGCGATGCCGGGAGGGCTTTTTTGCATATAAGCATTGATATGTTGGCCGTTTCTTCTTGTTAGATTGGAGCAAAAAGCGTATTTTTATCCCTAAATCCCCGGCAGGGCCGTTATTCCCGGAAGCTGCACAAAAGCAGGCATTTGCCCGGGCGGCATGCTATAATATGAGGCAGTATGTTCCTAACCTTCTGGTGAAAGCGGGGTTTGTCCTTTTGACGAGTAAAACAGCCAAGCAACCCAAACCGGACTGGATCAAGATCAAGCTGACCACCGGCGAGCAATATCAGGATATCAAAGGCATGATGCGTTCCAAGAGCCTGCATACCGTATGCGAGGAAGCGCGTTGCCCGAATATTTATGAATGCTGGGCGAACCGTACCGCAACCTTTATGATTCTCGGCGATATTTGCACCCGTGCGTGCCGGTTTTGCGCAGTGAACACGGGCCTGCCGACCGAGCTGGATTTGCAGGAGCCGGAACGGGTGGCTGAAGCCGCCGCCAATATGAAGCTGAACCACTGCGTCGTGACCAGCGTCGCCCGCGATGATCTGGCCGATGGAGGCGCGGAAATTTTCGCGTTGACCGTTCAGGCGATCCGCCGCCGGCTGCCGCTGTGCAGCGTGGAGGTGCTGATTCCCGATTTTCTAGGCAACCGGGAGAGTCTGCAGACCGTGATGGACAGCCGTCCGGATATTTTGAACCATAATATCGAGACGGTGGAACGGTTGTCGGACCGGGTACGCGCCAAGGCGAAATACCGCCGCTCGCTCGAGCTTCTCGCCCGGGCCAAGGAAATGAAGCCGGACATCCCGACCAAATCGAGCATCATGCTCGGGGTGGGAGAGGAATGGAACGAAATTTTACAGGCGATGGATGATTTGCGGGCCGCAGATTGTGATATATTGACAATAGGCCAATATTTGCAGCCGTCTTCCAAGCATTTGGATGTGGAGAAATACTATGCGCCGGAGCAATTTGCGGAGCTGAAAGAGGAAGGACGGAGACGGGGCTTCAGCCATGTGGAGGCCGGGCCGCTCGTCCGCAGCTCGTATCACGCGCATGAGCAGGTGCAATCGGCTGCCGCCGCCCGCGCGCAGCGGCCGGTATAGATTGTTACATCTATAGTTTAAAGTGAAAGGCAGGCGACATACGCTTGATCGTTATAGGAGGAAAAGGCTACGAGCTGATGCTCGATCATAAAGACGGCTGGAATCCGGAAGCCTTCCGCGGCAGATACAGTGAAGTGCTGGACCGCTACGATTATATTATCGGCGACTGGGGCTACAGCCAATTGCGGCTCAAGGGCTTTTTCCGGGACAACCATCCGAAAGTCAACAAGGATACCGCGTTTTCCGGCATGGTGGATTACATCAATGAATATTGCAACTTCGGGTGTGCGTATTTCGTGCTGCAGAAGATGAAGGAGCTGCCGAAGGAAGGCACCTACACGGACATTCTGCTTCGCGATGCTGCGGAAGAGGGCGAAGAACGCGAAGAATCTTCGGTGCGCCAGGAGACGGCTGCATCCGCGGCATCCCCCGCTCCGCAGCGGGAGCAGCGGGAACCGCGGGAACATGTTTCCCGGCAGCCTCGCGAACGCGAAGAGGGCGGCAAGTCGCATGGCGCCAAAGAGCAGCGCCATCGACGCGATCATCACGGCCGCAGCCACCGCAGCAAGGACCGCAAAGGCCATAAGGAAGGACAGTCGTCCAAATCCGCGCCAAAAGAACCGAATCCACCCGCAAACTAAACCGGAGCGCTGCTCCGTATACCTGAAAACGGGGCCGTCCCTCAGCCATTCGGCTGGTTGGGACGGCCCCGTTTATGTTATGCAGCGATTATTTTACGGATAATTTCAATTGATGGGTAGATGCATTGTAGCTCCAGGTAAAAGCAGGGAATTTCTTCTTAAACGCATTCAGTTCGATGTAAGTTTCGTCATCCTGGATCAGCGCGTCTTTGGCAGCCAGCGTATACCCGGACACTGTTCCGTTGCCTGCGGTCAGCAGCACTTTTTTGTTCTTGGCATCCCAGGTCAAATCGGCTTGCACGAGGGCGGCCAGCACCTTCGCCGAGGCGTAGGTTTTGTTGCCCTGCTTCACGAGTCCCACGTTGCCGGCGAACGGTGTGCCGTTCACGTCGAGAATGTGGTTGTCGCCGGAGGCCGTGATTTGCGTCATGCCGGCGATTTGCAGCGCGGTGATGAGCTGGGCCGCTTTGCCTTGCACCTGAATGTCGGGGGACAGGCCGACATGGTTGAAATCTTCTTTGTTCGGCGTCAAATATTTCTCGATCGTCAGCTTCAGCGTGTCGCCGTTCGAGAGCGACAGCAGCCCCTGGATTCTGGCTTTGCCGAAGGTGCGCGTTCCGACGATGGTGGCAATGTGGTTATCCCGGAGCGCGCCGGTGAGCGCCTCGGATGCGCTGGCGGTGTATTCGTCGGTGAGCACCACGACCGGTACGCCGATTTTGCTGCCGTCTGTGATGGTGACCGGCGTCAGGGCCCCGCTTTGGTCAGAGGTATACATCATGATGCCGGACTGCATAAATTTGGTGGCGATATTATAGGCCGAGTCCATGTATCCGCCGGTGTTGTCCCGCAGATCCAGCACCATGGATTTCATGCCGGCGGCCCGCATTTTATCCAGCGCCGCGGAGAACTGCTCGTCCGCATCCTGGGTGAACCCGCTGATGGAGATGTAGGCGATGTTGTTGCCGACCATCTTGCTGCTCACGGATGCCGGCGTAATGGCCTTGCGCGTTACGACGATGCTCTTCTGGGCGCCGCTGCGAAGCACGAGCAGGGTGACTTTGCTGCCCGGCTGGCCGCTCAGCTCATCCCCTTCGGTGTCCGCGATCCGGACGCCGTTGATCTTGAGAATCACGTCGCCCCGTTTGAGGCCGGCTTGTTCCGCCGGAGACCCCGCGATCACTTCTTCGATATAAAGCTCCTTGGCGGTCTCCATCAGTTTGACGCCGATGCCGACAAATTCAAGATCCACTGCGCTCGTGAAATCCTCGGCTTCCTGGCTGTCCAGGTATTGGCTGTACGGATCGTCCAGCGTGTCGACCATGCCGTCGATTGCTCCGCGGATCAGCGTATCCTGATCCACGCCTTCCACATTGTACTGCTGCAGATACTGCATGACCTCAAAGATAATATCGGTTTTTGATGCTTCGGAAGATGCCGTTTCCGCAGAGGCGGGCGGAGCTAGCCACACGGATAAAGCCAGGGCCCCGCTGAGAACTGCGCTGACGATTTTGGTCGATTTCATTTACGCACCCTTTTTCTATATATTATTGGCTGGTCTATGTAAAAACGGTTTATTATACCATTCGGTTTTTACCCGTGTCTATCCTGCTTTGACGCAAAAAAAAGGCCTGGTTTGGCTCCGACGCAATTGCAGACCGGGATGCTGCTGCATCGCCGGCCTGCAAATTGGCTGTGCCGTCAACCAAGGAACGCTTCGCGTACCCGGCTCCAGAACGGGAAGGGACGGTACCTGGCAAATCTGATTTTTTTGTCGGACACCTGGCAACGGACCGAAATCAGGTCGTCGACAGGGATGTTGTTATGGTCAACGGTCAGCAGGAGGCGCTGCTCTTTTCGCGAAAAGATGTCGCAATGGTGATGCTTCGGCAGCAGCAGCGGCGAACCCATCGTGCGGAATACCCGGTTGTTGATGGAGGCGATTTCGGCGATCTGCAATGCCTCAATTGTTGGATGCACCATGGCGCCGCCCAGGCTTTTGTTGTAGGCGGTACTGCCCGATGGGGTCGAGATGCACAGTCCGTCGCCGCGGAACATTTCGAACGTCACATCGTTAATGTCCATCTGGATCACGACCGTTCCGTCCACGCCTTTCAGCGTAAACTCATTGAGAGCGATATGGGAGGTGGATCCGGATCGCTTGTGAATCTCAAGTTCCAGCAGCGGGTACTGCACCATCCGCGCTTTATGCGGTGTCGTTTCCCCCATGCCGCACATGTAATCGACCAGGGTCGGAAGCTCTTCGGCCTTCCAGTCGGCATAAAAGCCGAGATGGCCGGTATGCACGCCGACAAAAGCCAGATTCGGAATCTGGTCGATAAAGGTATGAAACGCATGCAGCATCGTTCCGTCGCCCCCGATCGAGACGACGATTTCCGGGGATTCGGCATCGAGCTTCATGTTGCGTTCTGCCGCGAGCCGGTGAAACTGTTCCGCAAGCTCAATGGAAAGTTTGTCGCCGCGGTCCAGGACATAGTATCTCAAGATGTACAGGCTCCTTTATCTCAATCGATGAATTCATTCTTACACCGATTCTAATCAATCTTGGAGCCGAACACAATACAAGCAGGAATAAAAGCGCTTTAACGCAGCGAAGCGCGGATTTTGCCGATCCAGAGCGCAAGCGGCGTTAGAATGAGCGCAATGCCTAGCAGCAGTCCGAGCAGGGCCAGGCTTGCCGCAATCCCCTGCGCCGGGGAAGCCGGGCTGAACGCGGGCAGGTACGCGGCAGCCGGGGCGACACCCCAATGCGCAAAAGGCTTCCAGAGCAGCAGCAGCGCTCCCGCGGCCAGGAACGCATGGAGGAGGCGGGCAAGCATAAACGGCAAATAGCGCATCCCTGTTCCGTTCAGAATGCTGGCCACCTGGGCGTGGACAGACAAGCCGCCCCAGGACAGAATAAATGCGGCAGCGGCCGCTTTGAACTGCAGCGGAATCGTCATTGCCGCTTCCCCGGCGGAACGCGTGCCGAACGTTACCTCGAAGAATCCGCTGACAAATGCCGAAGAGAGCTCCGGGGGAAAGCCGACCGCTGCAAGCGCCCGCCCCCCGAGCGCATAGAGGGCGGACAGGATCCCGGCTTTAGCCAGCAGCACCATCAGCACATTGAAGAATACAACCAGCCCCCCCACGACAATAATAAGCTGCAGCGAGGATTGAACCGCGCCTCCCAGCAGCTCGCCGAGAGTGCGGCCGTCGCGCCGCCGCGCATCGCTCATTGCCCGCAGCGCCGCACGGAGCCGTCCGCCGGCTTGTCCATCCGGCCCGTCTGCAGGGCCAACGTCGGGTGTTGCCGCTTCCTTGCGCCCATGCAAGGACATCAGAAGACCGATAAGCAAACCGCTGCCGTAGTGGGAGACGGCGAGAATCAGTCCGAGCGAGGCATCGTGAAAAAAACCGACCGATACGGCCCCCAGCAGAAAGATCGGATCGGAGGAAGTGGTGAAGGCTACGAGCCGTTCTCCCTCGACACGGGTGATCAGCTTCTGTTCCCGGAGCTTGGCGGTCAGCTTCGCGCCGACGGGATATCCCGACACGTAGCCCATCGCGGCGACAAAGCCGCCGCTTCCCGGAATGGAGAACAGCGGGCGCATCAGCGGATCCAGCAGCGTGCCGAACAGATGGACGACGCCCAGGCCGAGCATCACCTCGGAAATGACGAAGAACGGAAAGAGGGACGGAAGCAGCACATCCCACCATACCGCAAGCCCGCGCAGAGCCGCATCCAGCGAGCTCGCCGGATGGAGGAGCATTAGCAGCAGGCAGCCTGCCAAAGCCAAGCCCGCCAGCGGGCGTGATATTCGGGTCACAGACATCGTTTTATCGCCTCCCGGTCTATGTTTAGGTGTATGCCCGCTCCGGGACAAACAGTACCGGAAAAATTAAGTAAAGCGGTTACAATTCACGGTGATTTTTTACTGTAATTGTGATAGGATTACCTTAATGGACGCACACTCTTTTTATAATGAACTAAGGGATGGAGTGATGGTGATGAGCGTTGTTGCCGGAGTTCTTGTTTGTGCTTTTGTGTATGTGATCCGGGCCTCCCTCGTCCCGCCCGGCGATGAAGAGTTTCGGACCTATTAATAGTCAATCGGCGCTAAACATTCGTTTAGCGTCTTTTTTTATAGGCAAACAATTTATTAGTTTTCGGGTTCTTTTGTTATAATGGTGTGGTGCAGTAGTCATTACGGAAGAAAGCGGGTACGTTTCCAATGGATCCAAACGACAGCCTGTATGGCAATCTGGGAGGCGATGAAGGCATCCGGCGGCTGGTAACAGCTTTTTACGCCAAGGTTCAGCTTCATCCCCGCCTCGCTCCGCTTTTTCCGGAGGATATCTCTCCGGTGATGGAGAAGCAGCACCAGTTTCTCAGCCAGTTTTTTGGCGGCCCCGCGCTATTCTCGCAGCAGCATGGCCATCCGATGATGCGGGCAAGGCATATGCATGTTCCGATTACCCCGCAGCATGCCGAGGATTGGCTTGGCTGCATGAAGGAAGCGCTCGAGGAGACGGGCGTGCAGGAACCGCTGCGTTCGCTCGTTTTGCACCGGCTTTCCGGGCCGGCGCATCATTTTGTAAATATGCCCCAAGATGAAGGCAGTTGAGGTGAAAGGATGAGGGCATTTGTCGGAATTAATTCCCTTGTATTCAATCAAAGTAATTTGCAGTAATTGCGAACAGGAATTCGAGACCTCGCGGGTGCGCCCGAGCTTGAAAAAGGCGATCCGCAGGGATGCCGACTTCTGCTCCTATTACAAAAACGAGAATCCCGATTATTACGTCGTCCGCGTCTGTCCGGCATGCGGGTTTGCTTCGACCGAAAATTCGGCCGATAAGCTGACCGACCGGCAGCGCAAGGCTTTCGCAGAGCAGGTGGGCAGCCGCTGGCGGCCGCGGGATTTCGGCGGACCGCGGAGCTGGGAGACCGCGCTCGAGACTTATAAGCTGGCACTGATCTGCGCGCAGAGCATCAACGACAAGGAGCGGATTATCGCCAGCATTCTGCATCATATCGCATGGCTTCACCGGTATCGCGGCGAATCGGAGCAGGAACAGCGGTTTCTGCGTTATGCGCTTGATGAATATGTTAAAGTTTTCGAGCGGGAAGGCGTTGCCGGCAGCGATGCGCGCCTGATGTATTTAATCGGTGAACTGAACCGCCGGGTGGGCCAGTTCCACGAAGCGGTTAAATGGTTCTCCCGCGTCGTCAATGACCAGAAGATCATGGATGCGGCGATGATCCGTGCTTCCCGCGAGCAATGGAGCCTGCTGCGGGAGCAGATGCAGGGGCTTAACCTTGACCCGGATAACTTGACTTCGGAGGGATAACAAAAAAGCGCAAGAAAGGGAAACCTTCTTGCGCTTAGGCGGTTATGAACGGACCGGACGGTCAAACAGCAGATAATCGGCATCGGTGTCGATGACGGTTAGGCTGGCTTTGCAGCAGGGGAAGACAAGCAGCTTCTTCTTCCCGTCGCGCACAGCCTGCAGCTCTTTGGGCCGCATGGGAAGCAGAACGTTCTCCTGGCCGCAAAACGGGCAGCGGTGCACATACATATCGCCCATGATGAGGTCATATGGCCAGGTTTGGCTAAATGGAATCATTGACTGTCCTTCGCCTCGTCCGGAGCTTCGGCAGATCCTTCCGTCGCTTCGGGTTGCTGCTTCTTGGACAATTCCGCAATTTTTTGCAGCAGGATATGCTGCGGCATATGCATCAAGTGCTCCAGAGGAACACCCAGTTGTTTGGATAAAGTGATCGCCGTTTCCGGCGAGATTTGCAGTGGCATGATGAATCCCCCCATAATCGTAATCGCAGCCGTACCGGCTGTGTTCTCACTTTACCATGGCCGATGGCCAAATACAAAAAGAAAACCAAATGAACCTTGAAGGATGGTGTATTCGGTGAAACAACCCCTTTCACTAACCTGGAATCTGGATTCCATTTTTCCCGGAGGATCGTCTTCTCCGCAATTCCTCGAATTTTTGACGCGCCTTGAAGCCGATATCCAATCGCTCGGCAAGCTGGTAAGCGCAGCCTCCGTTCCGGCGGATACGGAAGCCACCAAAGCGCTGGACCCGGTTATTGAGCTGCTGCAGAGCTGCTCCGGCAGGCTTACTCAGGCCTCCGAATTCGCCGGATGCCTCGGGTCGCAGGACCAGCAGGACAAAGGAGCCGTTCGCCTCTCTTCCAAAGTGACGGGCATGCGCGCCGGTTTTGCGGGCATAACCTCGCAATTCGACCAGGTGCTGCGCGAAACCCCGGACGACGTGTGGAGTGCTTGGATGGCTCGTCCCGAAATCGCGCCGCTGGAGTTCGTGCTTAGCGAAAGCCGCAGCCTGGCCCGCGAAAAAATGAGCCCGGAGCTGGAAAGCCTGGCGCTCTCCTTAGCGGTCGACGGCTATCACGGCTGGAGCGAACATTATGAAACCATCGTCGGCAGCATTCAGATTCCGTTCGAAGACGAGAACGGCTCCCGCTTGCTGTCAGCGGGTCAGGCATTTAACAAGCTGGATGACCCCGATCCTGCGGTACGCCGGGAAATGTTCGGCAAGTGGGAAGCTGCGTGGACCGGTGTGGAGGATTATTGCGCCGATACGCTGAACCATTTGGCCGGCTTCCGCCTGAACCTTTACAAGAACCGCGGATGGGAGGAAGTGCTCAAGGAGCCGCTCGCCATCAACCGCATGTCCGGAGACACGCTGCAGATGATGTGGGAGGTCATCGCCAAGAATAAGCCGGTACTGGTCTCTTACCTCCAGCGCAAGGCGAAGGTGCTGGGGCTGGACGCGCTGAGCTGGGTGGATGTCGAAGCGCCTGTCGGAAAATCGGGCGGTAAAATCCCTTATGATCAGGCAGCAAGCGACATCGTGGCACAATTCCGTAAATTCAGTCCAAAAATGGCGGATTTCGCGGAGCACGCTTTCGACAACGACTGGATCGAAGTCGAGGACCGTCCCGCCAAACGTCCCGGCGGCTTCTGCGTGTCTTTCCCGGAGAGCAAGGAATCGCGGATCTTTATGACGTACAGCGGTACGCCTTCGAATGTTTCGACGCTTGCCCATGAACTGGGCCATGCTTACCATTCCTATTTGCTCGACGACCAGCCGTTGTTTAACCAGAACTATGCCATGAACGTGGCTGAAACGGCGTCCACCTTCGCCGAGGTCATCGTCGCCGATGCGCAGGTCAAGGCGGCTGCCGATCCGGCGGAGAAGCTGGCGCTGCTGGAGACCAAAATTCAGAACAGCGTTGCCTTCTTTATGAATATTCACGCCCGTTTCCTGTTTGAAACGCGTTTCTACGAGAAACGCAAAGAGGGGCTTGTAAACGCCGATGAACTGAGTGCTTTGATGGAAGAAGCCCAGAAGGAAGCTTTCTGCGGCATTCTCAGCGGATATCATCCGCATTTCTGGGCATCCAAGCTGCATTTCTATATTTCCGATGTGCCGTTCTATAACTTCCCCTATACGGTCGGGTATATGTTCAGCACAGGGCTGTATAAGCTGGCTTTGCAGGAAGGCCCGGGTTTTGCTGACAAATACGACAACCTGCTCCGCGATACCGGCGTGATGACGCTCGAGGATCTCGTTCTGAAGCATCTCGGCGTCGATCTGAAAAAGCCGGATTTCTGGCAGGGTGCGGCCGATCTGATTGCCGAAGATATCGCTGAATTCCTTAAGATGACGGAATGATTTTGTGAAATTTATCTGAACAGACACCATTTTGTCGATGAAATGACTGTGTGCAATTCGATGAAAAACGGTGCGAATGTGAAAAGACCCCGCGAACGGGGTCTTTTTTTAATGCGTTGATGTCGAAACTCCTCGATTGCATGTTGGATTATCTTAGATTTTTACAGTAAATTGCGCATTTATGGGAAAATAAACCTAATTATGTAGAATCATGTTGATGGTCGATTTTAACTGTCCTATAATTGTGCCTACAGAACCATGTACAACATTTTGAGGAGGAATTATATGCTGGGAGAGCAATTGTCGCTTGCGAGACAAATCGATTTGGTATTTAAAGAGCTGCAGGAAGAACTGTCGGTGGTGAGTTCAGGTATCGTATTTGTGCAAATCCGCAACAATGTCATTGGAAAATTCGGAATCCGCCATAATCCGCTGTCTGGCCGGAGCGGCGTGCTTCAAGCCGACAAAAGCGGGCTGAGCGCTGCGCAGCAGTCTTCCTTCCGGTTGATGGCGCTGGAGAGTCTGAACTATAAACGGCGCTGGACCCATGGCGAAATCAGCTATGAGTTTGCCATTCGCCAGGGAATGGTTGTCGTGGACGCCACGCTGGAGTCCAATTACAACATGGCCAACCTGCTGATTCGTTATCCCAAATCGGTCGACGCGGACAAGGAACGCTTTTACGGCTGATTCCCATACATAACATGCATGCAAAAAGGGTGCCCCGGCCTCACGGCTGCGGAACACCCTCTGAAAGCTCCGTCACGGCGGTGAACCGCCTGCCGGATAAATCATGTTAATGGATTACTACATCGTGCTGCGACCGGAGAGTTGTTGCTCTGCCAGTTGTACAAGACGTTTCGTAATGTAACCCCCCAGAGAACCTGTCTCACGGGATGTGTAGTTACCATAATAACCGTCTTGAGGAATAGTTACGCCAAGCTCTTGAGCTGCTTCAAGTTTCAATTGTTGCAGCGCTGCGGTGGCTTGAGGAACAACCAGGTTGTTGGAACGGCTGCTTGATTGACTCATGTGTGTTCACCTCCTTCGCCCTTTGTGAAGATAGTATGGGCGCAAGGAGATGAATTCATGCACGCTAGCAAGAGGTTTGAAGGATGGTAATTATATGAAAAGTCTCTTACGGACGAAGGATTTGAAGTGAGCACGACAAGGTAATTGTCTGCCCGGGCTGCAGCGGAATCAGGCCGGTTACGTCTTCATCGGCTGTGACGTTCGGTGCATTCGGAAGCCAGGTCAACGGCTCGGTGCAGACATATTGGTCGGCTTCCCCCTTCGTATAGACGACCCAATGCTTGAAATGCGGCTGATCCGCGGTATAGCGCAGACCGTAACCGTCATCGCGCAGCAGCGTGGCTGCGGAAGCTGCCTCCTGCGGGGCGACGCGCAGCACCGTATCGAGATTGGTTCCTTGCAAATTCAGCCCCTGAGGCAGGGCGGAGAGATTCTCCAGCGGCAGTAGGCGCCCGCTGGGCAACAGTTCATCGTTCAATTCATATACGGCCTCTGCGGGCAGCGTGAGGCTCCAGCGCTGCGGCTCCCCGTCAAGCCTGAACCAGGTATGATACCCGATGCCGAACGGCACGGTCCGTTCGCCTTCGTGGGTGACCCGCAGCGTCTGGGAGAAGTGTGCATCCTGAAGGCGGAAGACCATCTCGAACTTCAGCGGCACGGGATATTGCCGCATCCAGTCGGCATCCCCGGCCGTATGGAATTCCGTTGTAACGGCGCAGCCGTCATCGTCTTCTTCGATGTCGCTGACGCACCAGGCCTGCGTGCGGTTTAGTCCGTGAATGTGATGGCCGGCGGAATTCGGATCAAAGGCGTATGAGATACCGTCATATTGAAACCGGCCGCCGCGGATGCGTCCAGGGGGAACGAGAAGCGGCATGCCGAAATGATAAGGCTTCTGCATGTAGAAGGGCAGCTCGCTTTCTTCCGGGCTCCTGAGGATATGCCTGTTCTCCTTGCGGTCCCACATCGAGATTACATTGTTCCCCAAACGGGGCAGCAGCGTGATCTCCAAATCGCGGCTATGCAGAATATAGGTGTCATAGCCGGACCAGCTTCCTTTGGTCACCTGTTTCATGGACGGTCTGCTCCTTTTAAAATACATAAATAACGACTGTTTGAACCTATCATACCAGAATTATATTACGCTGGAGATACGATTTGACAACTTCCTTATATCGCTTTATCATGAAGGCATTCATGAAAAGATGTCAATGCGATGACAGGGACAAGTAAGCGGAAGGGATGCCCTTCAGAAAGCCGGTGGATGATGCGAACCGGCGGACGACTTTCGCCTGAATGGACCCTTGAGCGCCGCGTTTGAACCGGCTGTACGCAGCCGCAGTAGACCGGCCGTTTCTTCCCCGTTACCGGAAGCCAAGGTTGTTTGCCGCGTGCCCAGCGCATGGAGGCGGACAACGAATGAGGGTGGCACCACGGTCTCACGTCCCTTGCGGATGTGGGGCCTTTTTGCGTACGGACGGAGGACAGCTGAGCTTAAAACCAATGGAGGTAGCAGACAATGGCAAAAAAAGTACTGTCGGGCATTCAGCCCAGCGGATCGCTTACGCTCGGCAATTATATCGGGGCGATCAAAAATTTCGTCAAGCTGCAGCGGGAGCATGAATGTTATTTCATGGTCGTCGATTTGCATGCGATTACGGTTCCCCAGGAACCGGCGGCGCTTCGCGAGAATTCGGAATCGGTGGCGGCTTTATATCTGGCTGCGGGCATCGACCCGAAAATCGCCAGCGTGTACCTGCAGTCCCACGTACCGCAGCATGCCGAGCTGGGCTGGATTCTGACCACCCTGACGGCAATGGGCGAGCTTGAACGGATGACGCAGTTCAAGGACAAGTCTTCGGGTAAGGATTCAGTGGGCGCTGGCCTGTTCGTATACCCTTCGCTGATGGCGGCGGATATCCTGGTCTACAATGCCGATCTCGTTCCGGTCGGAGAAGACCAGAAGCAGCATCTAGAGCTGACCCGCGATTTGGCGGGACGTTTCAACCACCGTTTCGGCGATTTCTTTACCGTTCCGGAGCCGTATATCCCGGAAGTGGGCGCACGGATCATGTCGCTGGATGACGGAACCAAAAAGATGAGCAAAAGCAATCCGAACCCGGGCAGCTACATTGCTCTCCTGGACCCGCCGGATGTCATCCGCAAGAAGATCAGCCGCGCAACCACCGATTCGGGCCGCGAAATCGTCTATGATCCTGCGAACAAACCGGAGGTCAGCAACCTGATGAGCATCTACGCCGAATGCTCGGGCCAAAGCCTGCAGCAGATCGCCGATCAATATGAAGGCCAAATGTACGGTGGCTTTAAGAAAAATCTGGGTGAGCTCCTGGTTGCGACGCTGGAGCCGATTCAGGAACGTTACCGGGACATCCGCAGCTCCGGCGAGCTTGCAGGCATTCTCGCCGAAGGGGCGGAAAAGGCGCAGACGCTGGCATCCCAGACGCTGGCTGAGGTCAAGAAACGGATGGGCTTTTTACCGGCCCGGGGATAACTCGATACTTAGGAAGTCTGCTCGGATTTACGGCGGATGCGGGCTTTCAGGATAAAGCCCCAGCCGATGTTCAGAATGCACAGCACACCGAGCAGCAGAGAGAGCCATATGTTGGTGCTGATCAGCATAGAGGCAACCGTAAGCAGCAGGATGGAAGAGCAGGCGAACCAGAGAGATAAGCCTTTTCCCATAATTGCAGCCTCCTTTCCGTGTTGAAAATAGTAATGACGCCCGCGCGGCTTAGCCGAAGCGGGCCTTTTTGCGTTCCGTTACCATGTAAACGCTTTATGGAGATTGTGCCCGAACTTGCCGCAGGCGTCAAGCGATAAACGGAGGGGAAGCAGGGATTCGGAGCAAAAGGTGGTTCGGGCCGCCGGCTTCGCGGCAAACCAAAGGGGCCAACCCAAGCCGGGTGTACGGCTTGCAGTTGGCCCCTTTATTTATGGATTCAGGTTCCCGGGTAAATAGCGAACCGTTCGTCGAGCTTGTCGCTGCTAAGCCAGCCTACATACGTATTCAAAGCCCGGTAATTGTGGTCCATGACGAGCACGGCGACAAAAGGGAATTGCTTGCGGTGTAAATAACGCACATCGCCCCAGCGTACAATATAACCGGAAGGCAGTTCTTCCACATCGGCTACGGCATAGGATGTGAAGTACAGGAAGGCCTGGATGTCCGGGTGGCTTTTGGAATGCTCGACGGCGGGATGGTCGGAGCAGACGGCGTGCTTAAACCATTCCAGTTTACTATTATTCAGCTGACCGACATTATACGTTCCGTCCGGCTTTGCTTTGACCACGTTCCATCGCGTTGGGGAGATGGTCGGAATGACGAAATACCGGTCGCCGGCATCATGATGTACATCTTTGACCCGGACGCCGCGGGTAATGCGCCAATGAACCAGCGTCCGCCACACATAGTACGCAATAATGCCGGAATACAGCGAAATGAACAGCGGCACGGGCGGGCAGATTCCGCTGATCCAAAGAATGATCGCCGCAGCGTGGCTGCCGAAAATAAACGGATCGAAGATATGGATGATGTTCCAGGCGATCCATTTTTCGGTGAAGGGCCGGGCGGCTTGCGTCCCATAGGTGTTGAAGAGGTCGGTAAAGACATGCACGGCTACCCCGATGAAGCTCCAGAGCGCAATGTGACTGAGCGGCCTGAGCTCTAAAAAGCCAAAGATCGGACCAATGACCAGCGTAATGAGCAGCGGCCACAAGAGCAGAAAGGGCAGGGAATGCGTGATGCCCCGGTGATTGCGGATATACAGCGCATTATCCTTCAGGCGCAGAACCGTATCGGCGTCGGGAGCTTGAGAGGCCAGTACAGTAGCAATCATGACGGCTCCGGCCAACGTCCCGCTCGCGGATACGGCAGGGTCGACAAACGATAGGCCGGCAAGACCGAGGCCCATAACAAAATGTGTAGCGGTATCCATGGTCAGATCTCCTTTGTGCGGAAGTACTCTATTAATGATTACCCAATTTGTGTCCATCTTATTTAGGAAACGATAAATCAATTATATTCACTTAATTGTCAAAATGATGAACAAAATCGCCAACGATTGTCAAAGGGTTTCGTGGTTTGTTATGATAAAATTAACAGCGGAACGATTTTATTCGTAATAAAGAACGGAGCGTTAGAAGTCCCTAGAAGGAGGAACAACGAACGTGGACAATCAATTGAGATATCAAGCTTCTTCCGATTCCGCATCCATGTCGGCCAAATCGCCGGAAGGGGCGAGCTGGCGCGATTTCGTAACAGTAACCAAACCCGGAATCATCCGCTCCAATCTGATCGCCGCATTTGCGGGCTATTGGGTCGCCTCGGGCTGGGATGTGGCGTACGGCAGGCTGATCCTGACGCTGCTTGGCACGATGCTCGTCATGGCTTCGGCCTGCGTGTTTAATAACTATTTCGACCGTGACCTGGATATGAAAATGGAACGGACCCGCGAACGCGGTTTGCCGACGGGGCGTCTGAAGCCGGCTACGGTGCTCGTGTATGCAATAGTGCTGGGGATTGCGGGCCTCGCGGTACTGTTTGCTTTTTCCGGGGTGCTCGCCGGAATTTTCGGCTTCGTCGGCATGTTCGTTTATGTGGTCGTGTATACGCTGTGGCTGAAACGGACCTCGACCTGGAGCACATCGGTAGGGGCTATTTCGGGAGCGATGCCTCCGGTCATCGGCTATGTCGCCGTTACCGGAACCGTCGACCTCGGCGCGTGGCTGCTGTTCGCGATGCTTTTCCTCTGGCAGCCTCCGCATTTCTGGGCGCTGGGCATCCGGCGCAAGGAAGAGTACCGCGCGGCGGGCTTCCCGCTGCTGCCGGTCGTCAAGGGCGTGCGCCGCACGAAGCTGCAGATGATTCCCTATGTCACGCTGCTGCTGCCGGTCCCGGTGCTGCTGTATGCATATGATTATGCGGGTATCTTTTACCTGGTCATTGCATTGGCCCTCTCTGTCGCCTGGTTATATTTGACGCTGAAAGGCCTGTCGGCAAAGGATGACGAAACATGGGCCAAGAAAAACTTCTTTTTCTCGATTAATTATTTGACGCTGAGCCTGATTGCGCTGGTCCTGAATACGATCCACGGGTAAAGGGGAGAGTGCCCTGTGCAAATCCTGAAGCGGTATAAATGGACCTGGGCGCTGCTGCTGGTCGCTCTGGCAATGGCCGCCTATTTGACGGTCAATGCCATAAACGCCAAAGGCGGCAAGCTGCCGGTCATCGGCAAGGTGCAGGATTTTTCGCTGGAAAATGTAGACGGCAAACCGGTAACGCTGGCGGACACGGCGGGGAAAGTGCGGTTGTTCTATTTTTTCTTCACCCAGTGTCCCGATGTCTGCCCGGTAACGACCTTTATGCTCTCGCAGACCCAAGACCTGCTGAAGCAGAACGGCAGCTTCGCCAAGGACGTCGATTTTGTATCTGTCTCGTTTGACCCGCAGAATGACACCCGCGAGGCGATCCGGACGTTCGCCGACCGGTTTCAGGCCGACTATTCCGGCTGGTATTTCCTGCGCGGCGATCAGGAGAAGATCCGGACGTTTGCCGCCGATTCCTTCAAAGTCCTGATCTACGGCAAGAACAAGGATAACTTTGCCCATGCCAATCTGATTGCTCTGGTCGACCGCGACAATCGGCTGCGCGCGCTTTACGATGCGGGCGACAGCGCCAACGTGACGCCGGAATTCCTGGCGGATGCCGCTGCGAAGCTGGCTAGAGAATAAGCGTATCATGCAAAAAAAGGCGTGACTCCGAACCGGGAGGCTACGCCTGTTTTTGTGTGCTTATATGTCCCGGGGATCAGGCGGAATGCGGACGGCGCCGGAAATAATACATGCTCAGCGGCCACCACAGCATCGTAAAGATCGGATAAACCGCCCACACCTCTTTCGTTGTTATGAGATTTGCAATGATGAAAAATGCCGAGGTTACTGCAGTTGCGCATACCGAAAAAGCAAACCATTTCTTCAGCCGGGCGAAGATAACGCTCATCGGCCACCAGATGGCCAGGAATCCCGTAAAGACGGACCACGGAAACTGCGGCGATAAATACATGTTCAGCAGCACGTATGCTTCCGCAAAAACAATGCTCCCGGCAATCGCTCCCAGCGGCCGGTACAGCCGGCTTCTGGCGTACATGGCGATCGGCCACCAGATGACGGCAGGAATGACGTACAGCACCCAAGGGACTTCAGGGGAATATTTCCAGTTCAGCCCGGCCAGATACGCGATCAGAAGGCCGGTCACGATCAGCGAGTACAGCCGGCTTTGGTTCCGGGAGAAACAGTAAATGCTGAGCGGCCACATCAGCAGCATAAACGCCGGATAAGCGAACCAGGGATCGCCGGGCGTCGTCAACTGATTGACCGCGATCAAAAACAGAATGCTGATCAGGCTGCCGGTAACCGCAAAGGAAAAACGTTGATTACCCATATGCTCGCCCCCTTATCTGCGCCCAAGCCATTTGTAGAAGATGGACAGCGGCCACCAGAGCACGGCGAAGGTCGGATAAACAAACCAGATCACGTCAGGCGTATAATAGAAGTTAATGAACAGCACAAGCGCGATGATGAGGACGGTGCCCCACAGCGAGAACCCCAGATGCAGCGCGAACGGATTGCGTTTGGTTACAGTTTGCGCACCCAGTTCGACTTTGATATCCTCCAGATCGCCGAATTCGACGAGCGCCTTGTTGACGGCATCCTCTTCGGCTTTGCCGCTCAAGATCAGATCGTATACCCGGTCCTCTAGGCTTTGGATGATATCCTCTTTCATCCGTTCGCTCTGCTCCGTGTTCGGCAAGTCCTTGAACCATTCTTCCACATGCTTTTTGACAGCGGTCATAGCAGTCCCTCCATAAAAATGTTCATAATGTCCTTGATTTCCTTCCATTCGTCCGCCGTTTCCTTCAGGTAGGCTCTGCCCAGCTTAGTAATGGTGTAATAACGGCGTTTGCCGCCTTGCGAAACATCGCCGAGATAAGATTCGATCAGTTCCTTGCGTTCAAGCCGCTGGAAGACGGCATACAGCGTCGCTTCCTTAATCTGAAAACGTTCGTTCGTGCGCTGGCCGATTTCCTTGGCGATTTCGTAGCCGTAGCGGTCCTGCTCGTAAATCAGCCGGAGGATGATCGCATCCAGATGCCCGCGTATTATATCGCTCCGAATCAACAGAGGTCCTCCTTTCGCTCAAAATAAGTGCTCTGTCTCATAGTGCTCTATCTCATAGAGTTCTATCTGATGGAGTAAATTTATCATGGATTACTCTTGCTGTCAAAGTAATTTTTCCGGAGACTGAAAAAGGGTAAATCCAAACGGGTTTTCCGTACGTATCCCGTATATAAAAACATGCCGTCCCGGGAGGGACGGCATGTTTGGTGTTCCTAAAACGGCGAAGGCAGCGGATAGATGATATATTCCTCCAGTCCGGCCTTCTCCAATTGGACAATATTGTATTCATCGGGCGTGCCCTCGACGCCGGCATAACCCTTGCGGGTATAGATATGAACGGCGTCAGGAAAGGCGTCGCGCAGAACGCCGCGTATTTTTTTGCCCATACTGTCGTTGTCCATGTAAAGGTAAACCTCACCGTCGCCGATTTTTTTTCGCAGAGACTCCAGCTTCAGCGTGCTCAACGTTCCGAAGGTGCAGAGAATATCAACCTCCGGCGACAAGAGCCGGCGCAGCCGGCTGCGGTCGTTTTTGCCTTCGACAATGATCGTAACAGTCATATGCGCTCAGCCTCCGGTACAAAGGTTGTCGGCAGATGGCATTGCTTACAGGCACCGCCATCTGTATTTTACCTTAGTACCGCCCGTTTTAACAGCAAACGGAGTCTCGGATGCCATCATTCCCCGGGAAATTTCCGCATGCTTCGAGCGGATGCGCGGCGGATGAGAGGGAAAGGCATGCTGATCAGAGGGCATCGTCCTAGGCTGCAGGATTATTCCAATCCGGCCGGTAGACAGAGCGTTTACCGGAGCCAAACGGCGGGAACATCAACAGCGCCGCCATCAGCAGGATAAAGGCTATGAAATACGGTGAAACGAAGCCCCGCAGTTGCCCTGCTGCGACCGGGCCGGCAAAAGAGCCGATCGACATCGCAATGGACTGCAGCGAGAAGGTGCGGCCCATGTGGCCGCCGTTCCCAAGCTTAATGAAGAGCGAGGCCATGGCCGGGAAAAGCACGCCTTTGGCGGCGCCCATCAGGAACAGCACTACGCCTGCCGGGATAACGGGGAATGAAGCCAGTGCAAAGAAACAAAGCGACATCCCCAGCAGCGCAGCGGCAATGCGGGCACCCGGTGAGCGGCGGTTCAGGAACATCAGGCTGAGCGTCAGCAGGGCCCCCAGGCTAAGCAAGGAAAAGAGGATGCCTGTGGACACCATCCCTTCGGCCCCTTTGGACAGGGGCAGTTCGAAGAACAGCACGCCCTGTGCGCAGGAGACGAAAAACGGAAGCAGGTAATATCGTTTCGAGACCGGCGTTTGAGTCCATGCCGGCACATGGGCGGCAGATTGCCCGCCATTGTGCGCCGCTTGCACCGCCGGCAGCGGAGCCGGCTTGGGAGCGCGGCGCGGCACGCTGAGAAAGGCCATTGCCCCGGTGGCGATCAGCAGCCAGCCAAGCGTGCTGAAGGTGCCCGAGTAGCCGGCTTCGCGGACGATAAACGCACCGGCAGCCGGAGAGACAACGGAAGCCAGCGTATGGATGATGCCGTGGCCTGACATGTATTTGCCCTGGGTGCCGGGATCGGAAGACAGGGAGGCAAGCAGGGTCATGCAGGCCGGAGAGAGGAACGCCAGCACAAAGCCGCTGATCGCGCGCAGCAGCAGCAGATGCCACGGAAGCTGGACATGGGCTTGAACCAGAAGGACGAGTCCGGCAGCGATCAGGCTGAACACGATATACCGCCTGCTGCCGTTTCGATCGACCAGTACGCCGGCCAGCAGGTTGCCGGGAAGGTGGGTCAGGGAGTACATGCCCATCATCCAGCCGATAAAGGCCGGTCCGGCTCCGAGCGACAGGGCGAACGGCGTGAGAATCGGGTACTGGGCATGCAGATCGAAGAAAGCGAGAAACAGAAACAAATACAGCCATAATGCGGTTTTCACGGAATACACCTCCGGCTAAAGCCTGATACGCAGAATACGGCAGAGGGACAATGGTCTACTTGTACTTTACGTTCGCAGGGGAGGGCTTATACCATTTAATTCCGCAAGGCCGGATCGGCGGGCGGAACAATGAATTATCAAGAACATTCATGTATAATAATGATTAATGCAAAAAGAATGATAGGGGTGTTGTTGTGAACTTGACGGATCCGGATGTATGGTCGCAGTTTTTTCGCGAGAACTGGGTGGTCATCGTCATCGCGCTGGTGCTGCTCTTTGCGGTGATCAATGTCGTCAAAACCGTAGTGAAATGGGCGATCGTCATCATTATTCTCGCCGCTTTGTTTATTTACAGTGGGGTTACAATGGATCAAATCGGCAACGCTGTTAATAAAGTGGCGGACGGAACGGTCAGTACGCTGAAAAGCGAAGCCCAGGAGGTTATGCTGAAGGAAGCCAAGGATGCAAAATATGCTTCCGGCGGCGACGGCACTTTTACGATTACAACGCCTAACCTGGAAGTGAAAGGCGCAGCCGGAGAGGACAAGGTGGAAGTGATCTTCCGCGGCGTCAGCCTGGGCAAATGGAGTATTACCGATACGACCAAAACATTTATCGACGAGGCGCGCAAAAACGGGAACGGATAGTCCTCGCGAAGCAGCCGAAAGGAGAGACGGACAATGCCGGACAACTGGATGGACAGCCTGAAGAGCGCAAATGCCGTCTCGATTCTGCTGCTGGTTATCGTATTATTTTCGCTGTGGCAAGGCTGGAGACGGGGGATGCTGCGGGCAGCCGGCGGGCTGTTTGGGCTGCTCGGGACCGGACTGCTGGCCTTGGCGTCGCTTGCGCTCGCCATTCCTGCCGCGCTTTATTTATCACCCAAGGCCGAGGTTTGGGCTTCCGGCGTCACGCTGCCGGACGGTCAGCTGCGCCTGTACCAGCAGATATATTATACGGCGGTATCCGTTCTCGGCGGATCGCCGGTGATGCGTTTTGTATTGCTGCTTTTGCTGTCCTATACCGTTATCCGCTTTATTTTCGGGCTGCTCGTCCCGCTGTTGCCCTTCTCGCCGCCGCGCCGGACAAGCCGGTCTACGGACCGCAAGCCTTCCCCGCTCAGCCGCCTGCTTGGCGCAGCCATCGGGTTCGCCGTCGGGCTGGTGCGCGGGCTGGTGCTTGTCTTCCTGCTGTATATCGGCATCGGCCTCAGTCCGGACAGCGCGTTCAGCCGTTACGTGGAATCCTCGCCGATTTACAGCCAGAGCGCGGCCGCCGTGTTCGAGCCGTTGGCCGGGCAGAGCATGCGGGATAAGCTTCCGGTATTGAGCAAAGCGGTTGCCGCGGAGATGAACGATATTCTCCGCCGCAAATACGAGGTTATCGATCACGACGTTTCGCCCGATATCGTGGGGGCTGCCGCCGACATTACGCAGAAGGCCGGCAATGACGAAGAGAAAGCCAAGCTGCTTTATGATTGGGTAGGCTCGCGGATTTCCTATGACTATGATAAAGCGGAGAATTATGAACAAAACCGGATTTGGCATGAGCAGACGCCCCAGGATACCTTCGATACGAAGCTGGGCGTCTGCATTGATTACGCAAGACTGTATGCGGTGATGGCCCGGTCCCAGGGACTCGAGGTGCGCGTCGTAACCGGCCGGGGCTATGACGGTAACGGCGGCTCCGGCCCGCATGCTTGGAACGAGGTATACCTGAGCGAACGCCAAGCCTGGGTGCCGCTGGATGCGACCTGGGCACGGAGCGGCAATTGGTTTAATCCGCCGGACTTTGCGGCCACGCATGTCAAAGAGGATGTATTATAAAGAAACATTTGCAGAATAAAGGAGTGACCGACGTGAGTTTTTTTCGTAAGCAGCCGCCTCCGGAGGACAATGCCGGCAAAGGCTCGCTAGGCTTGCGCATCAATGTGTTTTTCTTCGGGACGTTTGTCATTTTTTGCGTTATCATTATCCGTCTCGCCGTCGTGCAATTCGTAGAGGGGCCGACGTTAACGGAGGTCGAAACCAGTCGCGATACCAAAAATGTTCCGCTCGCTTCGGTCAGAGGCGAGATTAAAGCCGCGGGCGGCGAACCGATCGCCTATTCCACCTCCGTCCAGTCGCTCTACATTACGCTGACGAAAGAGTACACGGCCAAGCAGACCGATAAGGCAACCGGACAGACTACGCTGACGCCGGAAGCCTCGGCCAAAGCCAACGCGCTGGCGGCGAAGCTGGTGGAGAACTTCAAGCTGTATGGAGATGCAGGCGCGCAGCAGCTGACCCAGCAGGATGTCATTGATTCCATGGACTTATATTTCAAAAAATATTCCGGGTATACGGCCCGGCGCATTAAAGCAGGGTTATCTACCCGTGAGGTTGCTTATTTTATGGAGCATAAAGCGGATTATCCGGGTCTGGCGATCGTCGAGGAAAGCTCGCGCCATTACGACAAGGATACCGTTGCCGTCCAAACGGTTGGCTACATCAAACCTTTCAAGTATTCCAATAGCTTGGATTTGTATCAGCAGATTCAGGATTCGATGAAGGCGATCGACGCCGATCCCGGCCTCAGCTACAAAGACGACGAATTTGTCGGGTTCGACGGCCTTGAGCTGCAGTATCAGGAAGAGCTGCGCGGTAAAAACGGCTACGAGGTTATTTCCGTCAATCCGCAAAACATGGCCGAAGCCGTGGAGGAAGTGGTGCCGCCGGTCAAGGGCGACGATATCTGGATGACAATCAATAAAAATGTCCAGATGAAAACCGAACAGGCCATCACGGATCAGCTGCAGTGGCTGCATACCCATCCCGTGCTTGGCCAATTGCACCCGGATGCGCTGACCGGGTATGCTGTGGCGATGGAAGTCGACACCGGGAACATCGTGGCGATGGCCAGCATGCCGGATTACGATACTAATGTATGGACGAGCGAAAAGCTCGGCTCTGATGTGTGGAACCAGATTATGAACAACTACCGGAACGGGACGATTTTTCCGTACAACTCCGGGATGTCGGGTCATAAATTCGAATCGACGGTGCTGATGGGTTCGACCATCAAGCCGCTCAGCGTACTGATCGGGCTGAACGAAGGCTTTTTCACCACCTCGACTGTTTATCAGGATAAGGGTGTAGCCTATTTCGGGAAAGAAGGGCATGAGACGAGAGTACGCAACGCGTCCGGACACGTCTACGGCTCCATGGATCCGGCGCGGGCAATCGAAAAATCGTCCAACGTCTTCATGGTCGACATGGTCGGCAAAAAGCTGTATGAAAAATACGGCAGCAAGGGCATTGATGTCTGGGACAAATATATGAAGGAATTCGGCCTCGGCGTATCGACCGAAAGCGGGCTTCCGGGCGAATACAAAGGCCAAATCAACTATAACAATATCGAAGCGGCGGGCAGTGCCCAGGCCGCGCTCGTGTACGCGTCGTTTGGGCAACAAGGCAAATACACGGCCCTGCAGCTCGCCCAATACGCATCTACGCTGGCCAACGAAGGCGTGCGGATCAAACCGCAGCTGGTGAGTAAAATTACCGATGCAAACGGCACTGTCGTGAAGGCATTCAAACGCGAGGTGCTGGATCAGGTCACGACGTTCGACAAATCCTTCTGGAAGGAAATCAAAAAAGGCATGAACAGTGAAGTGACTGCCTTTGCGGACTTCCCGTATGATTTTGCCCGTAAAACGGGGACCTCCCAGCAAACGGACAGCTCCGGGAACAACCGCGATAACGGGGTATTTATCGCCTTCGCGCCACGAGACCATCCGAAGCTGGCCGTCGCCGTGGTTATTCCGGAAGGCGGCTTCGGTTCGAACAGCGCCGCACCGGTCGCACGCAAAATCTTTGATGCGTACGACTGGGAGTACGGCCTTGACGGTGTGCCGAAGAAAAGCCTGCAATCCGGTAACTCTGCAGCAGGAACCGCCGCAGGTACCAATGGCGCGACAGGTGCGAATACAACGAATAATGCGGCAAACGGCACTGACACGGGTACAAAAACAGAGTAAAACTATATAAAGATAAAAAAAGCATTCAGCAAATCCGAAAACAACTGCGGCCGGAAGTCCAAACATTCACCGCAGTGGCGACTCGGCTTTGCTGACTGCTTACACACAAAGGAGGAGTGGCATGACCGCCAAATACCGCCTGCTGGCACTGGATATGGATGGTACCCTACTGAATGACGAACAATTGATTACCCCGAAGACTGTGGAATGGATTCGTAAAGCGGTGGATGCAGGCGTTCACGTCTGTTTTTCCACAGGCCGGGCCTTGCGCAGCGCAATGCCTTATGCCGAGCAGCTTGGACTCGAAACGCCGATGATTACTGTAAACGGCAGCGAAGTGTGGCGCGCGCCGCATGAGCTGTACCGCAGGTCCCTGATGGACCCGCAATTGATTAAACGGTTGTATACCCTCGCCCAGGAGTATGGCGTCTGGCACTGGGCCTATTCCACCGAGATGGTGCACAACCGGACCAATTGGGACGGCAATGTGGAAGGACGGGAGTGGCTGAAATTCGGCTATTCCTCGGAAGACGCTGAAATCCGCCATAAACTGCTGATGGAGCTGCAAAACATGGGCGGGCTGGAGATCACCAATTCCACGCCGATCAACCTGGAGATCAATCCTCTGGGCATCAACAAAGCCTCCGGCATCCGCGAGGTCTGCGGCCTGCTCGGCGTGAAGATGTCCGAGGTTATCGCCGTCGGCGACAGCCTGAATGATATTGCCGCGATTACAGAGGCGGGTCTTGGCGTTGCCATGGGCAATGCCCAGGACGCGGTGAAAGAGGCAGCGGACGCCGTTACGGCGTCGAACAACGAAGATGGGATTGCAGAAGTGATTCAAAAGTATATTTTGGGGAGCTGAACGTAATGGCCATTTTGGGCTGGGTCCTGATTATCGCGTTGTTTGCGGTGGGTTTGGCCGGCGCGGTCTACCCGATATTGCCGGGTGCGCTGGCGATCTATCTTGCATTTTTCGTGTATGGCTGGTTTTTCTCGTTTGATCCATTCGGCGCGTGGTTCTGGATTATCCAGACGCTCATCGTCGTTGTGCTGTTCGTCGCGGATTATGTCGTCGGCGCCTGGGGCGTGAAAAAATTCGGCGGCTCCCGCGCATCGGTCATCGGCAGTACGATCGGCATTATTTTCGGTCCGTTTGTGATTCCGGCGTTTGGCCTCATTCTGGGCCCGTTTATCGGAGCCTTTGTAGGCGAACTTATCGCCGGGGCCAATCCCGGCAAAGCGCTGAAAGTGAGCTTCGGCTCGCTGCTCGGCCTGTTTACAAGCACAGTAGTCAAGCTGCTGCTGCAGATTGCAATGGTCGTCCTCTTCTTCATTTGGATAGGCCTGCATTAAAATCACTGCGAAGAGGGCGAAACGATTGTCCAAGAAAGAATCTTTTGTTAAAGGCACGCTGATTCTGGCCGCTGCTGCACTGGTGGCCCGCGTGCTGGGCTTGGCCCAGCGGGTTCCGCTGGAGCACTTATTCAATGATATCGGCAATGCCTCGTTCACCGCTGCGAATACGGTATACCTTATGCTGCTGCCGCTGGCGACGGCGGGAATTCCGAGTACCTTAAGTAAAATGGTCTCCGAGCGTTATGCGCTCAACCGGCCGCAGGAAGCGCAGCAGGTATACCGTGCCGCGTTGATCTTTGCCGCCGTCGTCGGCGTGCTGATGAGCGCGGCGCTGTTTATCGGCGCCCCTTATTACGCCGATTATATCAAGGTGCCGGAGAGCACTCCGGCGATCCGGGCGATTGCCCCGGCGCTCTTGCTCTTCCCGACCATCGCCATGATGCGCGGCTATTTTCAGGGCCGGAACAACATGATGGCCGGCGGCATCTCGCAGATTATCGAGCAGATTGCCCGGGTTTCGACGGCGATTCTGCTGGCCTATATCTTATTGGCCAATGACTACAGCAATACATGGATGGCGGCCGGCGCTTCGTTCGGCAGCGTGCTCGGCAGTATCGGCGCGTTCGGCGTGATGTTGTATTATACGTTCAAGCTGCGCCGTACGGAGGAGAAGACGACGCGGAATCCGGCCCGCGAGGCCCGGATTCCGCTGCTAGGCGTGTATAAGGATATTTTCATGTTATCCATTCCGATCGTGCTGTCTTCCGTGACCGTGCCGGTCGTCAACTTCATTGATACTTCATGGATCGTGCCGCTGCTGAGCGGCCAGATCGGCCTCGACGAAGCGACGCGGGCACTCGGCATCTACGGCAGCCGGGCGCTGAGCGTGGCGGGGATTCCGCCGGTGTTGTCCATTGCGCTCAGCACTTCGTTGATCCCGATTATTTCCGCGGCATATGCGCGGAAGGACGAGCAGCATCTGCAGCGGCAGGTAACGCTGGCGCTGCGCATTTCCATCCTGACCGGTACGCCGATCGTCGTATCGCTTGTCGTGGCCTCCTATTCCGTTAACGGCCTGCTCTTCAGCAGCCTGGACGGCAGCGGAATCATCGCGATGCTGACGCTGGGGACGATTTTCCAAATTACGATGATGACCACGAACTCCATACTGCTGGGCATGGGCAAATCGCGTATCTCGATGTATTACGTATTTGCGGGCATCGCCGTCAAGCTGGTCACCAGCTACCTGTTCAGCAAGCTGTTCGGCATCTATGGCATTATCGGGGCAACCGCGCTTTGCTTCATTGTAATCACGGTGCTCAACCTGCGGATGCTCAAGACCATCGTGCCGTTCCAAATCATGGGCAAACGTTGGGGCGGATACCTGGTGGCGCTGCTGGCTTCCGGCGGCATCGGCTACGGGCTGAATGAAGCAGGCAAGCTGCTGACCCACTACATGCCTGGGCGTATCGCTTTTCTGATCACCTGCCTGGTGGTCGGGGTGGCCGTAGTGATCATCTATCTGGTGCTCCTGATCGTTCTGGGCGTGCTGACCCGGCAGGAAATGTCCGGTTATCCGCGCTCCGTGCAGAAGCTGCTTGCGCCGCTGATGAAGCTGCAGCCGGAACGTGTGCGGGGCAATGCCTGACGCTGTGATTATTGTCTTGTTCTGCGCATTTTTATTTGACTTATTTGGCACAATTTGCTTACACTAAAAAGGAAGTATAACGCTGTGCAGCAAGCCAGAGAAAGGACTGGATCATCCATGGATAAAGTCACATCCCCTGCGGAGTTTCAGGTGGCGATTCAATCGCCGCGGCTGACCATTGCCGTATTCAAAGCGGACTGGTGCTCCGATTGCCGGTTTATCGATCCGTTTATGCCTGAAGTGGAATTGCAATATAAAGACCGGCTAACGCTCGTCGAAGTCGATGTCGACAAGGTCGGCGAAGTCAGCCAGGAGCAGAACATCCTGGGCATTCCGAGCTTTGTCGCTTATTCCGACGGCCGCGAGCTGGCCCGTTTCGTCAATAAGCTGCGTAAATCCCGCGCCGAGATCGAGCAGTTCCTGAACACGGCACTGGATGTTTACCAAAGCATTCACAAGTAATCCTGAACGAAGTACACCGCTTTCGCTGTAGCCAAGCCGAAGCGGTGTTTTTTCAAAAGCGGGGGTGACTGCATATGACAGCGAAACAGTTGAAATGGCTCGGCGGGTTCACCTGCCTCGTCATGTTTTTTGCTTTGCTCGGCGGCGCGGTTGTGTCCAAAACCGGATCGGGTCTGGAATGCGGGCAGGATTGGCCGCTCTGCAACGGGAAGCTGGTGCCGGCCTATACGATCGGTTCCCTGATTGAATACACGCACCGTTTGTTCAGTGGGTTGGCAGGTTTGATGTCTTTGGCTTCAATGTGGGCTTTTTGGCGGTATGCCCGAGAACGCAGAGATCTTACGGTGTATGCCCTGTTAACACTGGTTTTCGTTATCGTTCAAGGCGCCATGGGAGCGCTTGCAGTCATTCATTCGCAGTCTGCGCCGGTGATGGCGCTGCATTTGGGCTTTTCGCTGATTGCCTTCGCCAGTTCCCTGATGCTGGCGCTCGGGGCTCGGCGGCAGATTCCGGAAGCCTCTTCTGGACGTTTGGTCCCTTCCGTAAGCAAGGCTTTCCGCAACTTCACGTGGTTTACGGCGTTATATTCGTATATCGTGGTTTATCTCGGCGCCTATGTCTCCCATACGGATTCGCAGGGCGGCTGCTCGGGCTGGCCGCTGTGCAATGGGGCGTGGATACCGGAATTGTCCGGCGGCGTCGGCATTGTATTTATGCACCGGGTTGCCGCTGCGCTACTCTTTATAATGACTGCGTTGCTGGGTCACATCGCTTTCTGGAAGCATAAGGAACTGCCGGAGCTGCGCGCGCTCGGCATCGCCGCCGTGCTGCTCTGTCTGCTCCAGGTATTTAGCGGGGCGGCGGTAGTCAGCTCGCTCGGCAACGATCAGGTATACATATTTGCCGCTTTGGCGCATATTGTCCTGATTTCGGGACTGTTCGGCGTATTGTGCTATATGAGCGTCCGGGTAGGCCAGCTTTCGAACAGACGCCGTAACGGTGCGGATGCGGCAGGTAGGCCGGTCGGCGACGGCTTCGGGCAACAGAATAAGGTAGACATGGGATAGGGCCGGCTTGGAGGAGGAACACTACTGTGGGATACGATAATTTGCGGCAATGGATCGAGGAGCTGCGCAAAGACAAAGATTTGGCAATTATAGAGACACCGGTCGATCCCTACTTGGAGCTGGCGGAGATTCACCGCCGGGTTGTGCAGGAGGAAGGGCCTGCGCTATTGTTTACGCAAGTCAAAGGAACGCCTTTTCCGGTAGCCACCAATCTGTTCGGCAGCGTCCGCCGGGTCAACAAAGCGTTCGGAACCCGGCCGGAGCAGCTGGTCAAATCGCTTCTGGATGCGGCGGAGCAGCTGTTGCCGCCTACGTTCGGCGGGGCATGGAAGGAAAAGAACCTGCTGTTTAATCTGCTAAAAGTCGGCTATAAAAACGTTCCGGAAGGCGAAGCGCCGGTGCTTGGCATCTGCCGCAGCAGCGAACCGCTGAAGGAGCTGCCGCGGATTACGAGCTGGGCGGAGGACGGCGGACCGTTCATTACGCTGCCGCTCGTGTACACCGAAAGCATTCTCCGTCCGAAGGATCATAATCTGGGCATGTACCGGATGCAGATCTTTGACGACAGTACCTCCGGGATGCATTGGCAGATCCAGAAAGGCGGAGGCTTCCACCACCGCGAAGCCGAACTGCTGGGCGAAACGCTGCCGGTCTCCGTCTTTCTCGGCGGCCCGCCGGCCCTGATCGCCGCGGCCGCGGCGCCGGTGCCGGAACGGCTGCCGGAGCTGATGCTCGCTTCGCTGATCATGAACAGCCGGCTGCCGCTCGTAAAAGATCCGCTTGGCGGCCACCGGATTCCCGCCGAAGCGGAATTTGCCATCCGCGGGCTGGTGCCGCCGCTGGAGCGCCGGGCCGAAGGGCCGTTCGGCGACCGTTACGGCTATTACACCCGCCAGCATGATTTTCCGCTGATGCATGTCCAGCGGATGTGGCACCGCAAGGACGCCATTTTCCCGGCGACTATTCTCGGGAAGCCGCGGCAGGAGGACTTCTACCTGCGCGATTACCTGCAGCGCCTGCTGTCCCCGGCTTATCCGCTGTTTATGCCGTCGGTCAAAGCGCTGTGGACCTACTCGGAGTCCGGCTCGCAGGCGCTTACGGCGGCTGTCGTCCGCGAAAGCTATTCGCGCGAAGCGCTGGTTTCGGCCTTCCGTATTCTGGGGGAAGGCCAGCTCTCGCTGACGAAATGCCTGCTGCTTACCAGCGAGCTGACCGAGCTGTCCGATGTGTCGAAGGTGCTGGAAACTGTGCTGGAACGGTTCCGGCCGGAATCGGATCTCCTGATCCTGTCCAATACGTCACACGATACGCTGGATTATACCGGAGAGAGGCTCAATCACGGCAGCAAAGCCGTGCTGCTGGGCGTCGGGGATCCGGTGCGGGATCTGCCGGAAGCCTATTCGGAAGGCGATTTGCCGGGTATCCGGCAAATCAAACCGTTCACGCGGGGGTGCCTCGTCGTCTCCGGAACCGCGTATGACGCCGATCCTGATCTCGGGCAACGGCTGGTCGCCGCGCTCCGCGAGCGCCAGACCGAATGGCCGCTCATCTTTATCGTAGACGACGCGGAGGAGACGGTCCGCTCGCAGACGTCGTTCTTGTGGACCGTGTTTACCCGCTTTAATCCGGCCGGCGACATTCATGCCGATTATTCCGTTAACGGCCATCGGTTGGTTTACCGGCTGCCGCTAGTCATCGATGCCCGCATGAAGCCGGGCTATCCCAAGGAAGTGGCCGCCTGCGGGGAGACCGTCCGGCTGGTGGACCGCAACTGGAAACAGTACTTTTCCGGTTGATCTGAAAAGACAGGAGGAGTAACATGCTGCGGATATTGCTGGGCGAGCCGCCGCGCGAGAACAGCGGCATACTCGCGGAAGCCATGGACAACATGGCGAAAGTTGCAGTCATGCTGCGCAAGGAGATGGACGCGCACGAGGACCGCAACCATGAATACCGCAAACTGGAAATCTGGACCCGCGGTCTGATCTCTTCGCTGGATGAGCTGGAGCAAAGCCTGTTCGCCGCCGCCCATTTCCGCAAATCGGTGGTCGCCGGCTACATGGAGGAGATGTCCGTGGAGGAACAGGGGGAGTATGCGCGTTATGTGTATTTTTACAAAGACGGCTTTATTCGCGTATTCTCGCTGCTCGACAAGCTCGGTACCGTGCTGAACAGCCTGTATGATCTGAACACGACGGAGACGAAGGCCCATTTTTCCTATTTCACGGTACTCCGGCAGTTTAAGCTGCTGAAGCTGCATGTGCCTTTGGCGGATGAATTGGACAAGATCAAAGATGCCTATAAGGAACCGCTGCAAAATCTGCGCAAGCGCCGGAACGCCGAGATTCATTATATGAATGCCGAAATGACGGATGATCTGTGGCAGCGCCATCAGGGACTGCGCGACCGCATCCGCCTTGAGGACCTGGACAGCCATCTGGAAGATTTGCGCCAGGGCTTGGAAATGGTGTGCAAATCGCTCTGCGCCGCCTTCCGCTACAGCAACGAACAGTGGCATCATAATGCGGCACAGAAACAAGGATAATGCTTCCATAAACTTCTCTTTGACAAAAAAACCGAAACTCAATATACTTAACACTATCTGTTAACAACTTCATATTTCATCTTATCGAGAGCGGCGGAGGGACAGGCCCTATGAAGCCCGGCAACCGATTGGCGAAGAACGTTTTGCAGCGTTTTTGGGCCAGTGTCATGGTGCTAAATCCTGCAATGCCGCATGGTTGCGGTCTTTGGCAGATGAGAAGGCAGTAGTGTTCAACCCGAGTACAAGCCTCTTGCGATCTGCATCGATCGCCGGAGGTTTTTTTGTTTACGGAATAGAGTTTGAAGGAGGCATACCCTGCTTGATCGAGTTAAAAAACTTAACGAAGGTGTACGGCAAAGGCGCCAAGTCCGCGACCGCACTTTCCCGCGTTAATCTGTCGGTGAATAAAGGCGAAATTTTCGGCGTCATCGGCCATTCCGGCGCGGGAAAAAGCACGCTGATCCGCTGTATCAATCTGCTTGAACGGCCGACGGACGGCGAAGTTTGGGTCGACGGCGTCGAGCTGACCGCATTGCGCCAGGGGCCGCTGCAGCAGCGGCGCCGCAAAATCGGGATGATTTACCAGCATTTCAATCTGCTGTCCTCTGCGACGGTCTACGACAATATTGCATTTCCGCTTCGCTTAAGCGGCATGCCGCGCAAAGAGATCGACGCCAAGGTGAAGGAATTGCTGACGCTGGTCGGCCTGGAAGAGCACCGCAGCAAATACCCGGCACAACTCTCCGGCGGACAGAAACAGCGGGTCGGCATCGCCCGGGCATTGGCCAGCGATCCGGATGTGCTGCTGTGCGATGAAGCAACGTCGGCGCTCGATCCGCAGACGACGGACTCGATTCTTCGGCTGCTGCTGGACATTAACCGCAAATTCCATCTGACGATCGTGCTGATTACCCACGAGATGCATGTCATTCAGAGCATCTGCGACCGGGTGGCGGTTATTCACGGGGGCGGAATCGTCGAACAGGGCAAAGTGGCTGAGGTGTTCCTCAAGCCCAAGCATGAAGTGACGAAGGAATTCATCCGCACGGAAACGCAGAACGAAGGTCCGCTGCAGGCGGCGCTGGAAGCTGTCGACAGGAAGCCGGGAAAAGCAGTGAAGATTACGTTCCTGGGGCAAAAAACATACGAATCGACGCTATCGGCCACGGTCCGCGCTACCGGTGTGGATTTCGCCATTCTGCAGGGAACGATTTCGACGATCAAGGATGTGCCGTACGGGCAGCTTATCGTCCGGTTTGAGGGCAACGAAGAAGCCGTCGCTGCGACATTGGCCAAACTGGCCGGTCAAGGGCTTGATGTGGAGGTAATCGGCTGATGGGGAACCTTAATTTTAGCGCAATCGACTGGTCCGAAATGGGGGACGCAACGGTTGCAACATTGAAAATGATACTTTATTCAGGAATTTTCACAATAATCCTTGGTTTACCACTCGGAATTGTGTTATATTTATGGGGAAGATCAAATAACGTAGTTTTGAGGGTGGCATACTCGGTATTATCCTTCGTCGTCAACATCCTGCGTTCGGTTCCCTTCATTATCCTGATGGTCGCGCTGATTCCGGTCAGCAAAGCGATTGTCGGCACCTCGATCGGCGTGCTCGGCACGATTCCTGCGCTGGTGATCGGCGCGGCTCCGTTCTTTGCCCGTCTCGTGGAGACGGCGCTGCGCGAGGTGGACCGGGGCGTGATCGAAGCGGCGCAAGGCATGGGCGCATCGACGTCACAGATTGTACGGCGCGTGCTTCTTCCGGAAGCAAGGCCGGGCCTTCTGGCCGGCGTAACGATCACGATCGTTACGCTCGTATCGTACACGGCGATGTCCGGCATGGTCGGCGGCGGCGGTCTCGGCGATTTGGCCATCCGCTATGGATACTACCGCTACGAGAAAGAAGTCATGATTATCTCGGTTATTGTCATGGTCATTCTGGTGCAGCTGCTGCAGATGGCCGGGGACCGACTGGTCCAATATTTTACCCGGAAGTAGGGCATTTTATTTACAAGCCTTATTCATACACAATATAGGATTGAGGGGGATTTACAGATGAAAAAAGCACTGCTCGTCATTTTCAGCTTGACCTTGATTTTTGCGCTGGCGGCTTGCGGCAACAACAATAACAACGCGGGCAACGCTGCGGCGACGAACGCTCCGGCAGCTAACGATGCTGCAGCAACGGATGCTCCGGCTGCCGATCCGGTGACCCTGGTCGTAGGCGCTTCGCCTGTACCGCATGCCGAAATCCTGAAAGCCATCGCTCCGCTGCTGGAGAAAGAGGGCATCAAGCTCGAAATCAAGGAATTTTCCGATTACATCCAACCGAACGTACAGCTGGCCGAAAAAGCGCTTGATGCGAACTTCTTCCAGCACCAACCATATCTCGACGACCAAAACCAAAAGAACGGTACGGATCTGGTTTCTGTAACCGCCGTTCACGTTGAACCTTTCGGCGCTTACTCCAAAAAGATCAAATCGATCGACGAGCTAAAAGACGGCGCAAAGGTTGCGATTCCAAATGATGCTACCAACGGCGGACGCGCACTGATCCTGCTGGCTAAAAACGGCCTGATCAAGCTGAAGGATGACACCAACATTGCATCGACCAAAGCCGACATTACTGAAAATCCTAAGAAACTCGACATCATCGAACTGGATGCAGCCATGCTGCCTCGCCAGCTGGACGAAGTCGATCTGGCGCTGATCAACACGAACTTTGCGCTGGAAGCCAAACTGGTACCGACGAAAGACGCGTTGTTCATTGAAGGAACCGATTCGCCGTATGCCAATATTCTCGTTGCCCGTCCGGACAATAAAGATTCCGACGCGATCCAGAAGCTGGCTGCTGCCCTGAACTCTCCGGAAGCGAAGAAGTTCATTGAAGACACTTACCAAGGTTCGATTATCCCTGCATTTTAAGTTGAACCGATAAGCGCAGCCGCTGCTGCAACAAAAATAAACCTCCGCTGAGCCGAAAGGCTTGCGGAGGTTTTTGCTGTCAGGGTTGTTCGCATTTGCGAAATCATCTATAATACGGGATTAGAATACTTGAATAACTTCTTCGACGCCTTCCACTTCTTCGAAAAGTGCGCGTTCGATCCCGGCTTTCAGCGTGATGGTGGAGCTTGGGCAGCTGCCGCAGGCGCCCATCAGTTTCAGCTTCACGATACCGTCTTCGACGTCAACCAATTCCACGTCGCCGCCATCGCGTTGCAGGAACGGACGAAGTTTATCGAGCACTTCCAAAACCTCATCATACATGGTGGTGCTTTGTGTATTCTCAGTCATTTCTCAATCACTCCTTTCGTAGGTTCATTATAGTACAAAAAGTTAAAAAATAAAATGGTTTGATCACAATAAGGAGAACAACATGAGACCAATTATTGAATTTTGTGCCAGCAATATCGGCCACGGGACCGAAGCGCTGAAGCTAAAGCTGGAAAGCAATCCGGAATACGATGTTATCGAATACGGCTGCCTGAACAATTGCGGCGAATGTTATCTTCGCCCCTTTGCAATGGTCAATGGGGATATCCTTGAAGCGGATACCCCCGAAGAACTGGAAGCGATTATCGCTGCCGCCATTAAAGAACAGGAAGCCTGGGATAACCTCGAACTGGACTAACCGTAGCTTATCCGAAATGGCGCTTCGACATCCAGAGCACGCCGCTCTTCAGGAGCCGCGGCACGCGGCCCATGACCGAGCGGCGGCCCATCAAGCCGAAGCCGGCATTTTTGCCGAGGGAGCCCAGCGTGCCCTTCAGCTTGATCGGGTGCAGCTTCGGCGTTTCGTTCCGCCACAGCGCCTGCAGAACCTGGGCGACTTGCTCGCCCTGTGCCCCGGCAGCCTGTGCACTGGGCGCAAACGGCAGGCTCGCGCAGTCGCCGAGCACGTATACTTCCGGATAATCCGGAAGCTGGTAATATTCGCCGACGATCAGCCGACCGCCGCGATCCTTCGCCAGCTCAAGCTGCTGCACGGCTTTGACCGGCTGGATGCCGGCGGTCCAGACCGTCACATCCCCTTCGATGGCTTCGTCTCCGTTAAAAATCGCGTCTTTTTCCACATGGGACACATGAATGCCCCCGCGCGTCACGACCTGATGTTCGCTGAACCATTCTTCTACATATCGCGAGAGTTTGGCGGGGAAAGCCGACAGCACCCGTTCGCCCCGGTCCAGAATCGCAATGTTCAGATCCGGCCGGCTTTCGCGCAATTCCGCAGCCATTTCCACGCCGCTCAGGCCTCCGCCGACGATATTCACCGTTCCGTAAGGCTTCACATTGTTCAGCCGGCGATACGTTTCCCGCGTAGCCGCCATACTCTGGATGCTGCAGGAGTAGGCTTCGGCGCCGGCAATGCCATGATAATTGTCGGTACAGCCGAGGGCGATGGCCAGCTGTTCGTAATGGAGGCTTTCCCCGGATTCGAGCAGCACCTGTCTGCCGGGCAGATCAATGGAGCTCACTTCGCCGTACACGATTCTCAGTCTGGGATGTACAGGGAACTGGATACGCACATGGATATCGGTAGTAGTGCCTGCCGCCAGTGCATAATATTCCGTTTTGATGCCTTGAAAAGGCATGCGGTCGACCAGGACGATCTCAACATCGTGGGGGAGATGGTTGTTGTCCAGCAGTTTTTGGATCAGGGCCAGGCCGCCGTAGCCGCCCCCCAAGACTAGAAGTGTTCTCATGTAACCGATCTTCCTTTCGACGGGGATTGGAATTAAGGGTTATTCGTACACCTTGATTTCATTGTAGAATGTATCGCGTTCCACTGGAATGCGTCCTGCGCCTTTGACCAGCCAGATCAGCTCTTCGCGGGTCATGCCTTCCGGCGTAAGCGCGCCGGCGGCGTGGCTGATGCGCTCTTTCAAGATGGTCCCGTGCACGTCGGAGGCGCCGAAGCTGAGCGCGACTTGCGTCAATTGCGGACCGATATTAATGAAGTAAGCTTTGATATGATCGAAGTTGTCGAGCATCAGGCGGCTGATCGCAATCGTCTTGAGATCCTCGTACGCCGAGTTGCGGCGCATGATGCCGGCATTTTTGCTCTTCGGCTGCATGGACAACGGAATGAATACCATAAAGCCGTTCGTTTCGTCCTGCAGCTCGCGGATTTGCAGCATATGCTTGATGCGGTCCTCGCGGGATTCGATCGAGCCGTACAGCATCGTCGTGTGCGTCTTCATGCCGAGCTGATGAGCGGTGCGGTGCACCTGCAGATATTCCTCGACGTTGGCTTTGTCGACGCGCATCTTTTGCCGGTAATGATCGGACAGGATCTCCGCTCCGCCGCCCGTTAGCGTCTTGAGGCCGGCCGCCCGCAGTTCTTCCAGCACTTCGCGGATGCTTAGCCCGCTGATCCGGGTGAAGAAATCGATTTCCGCGGCAGTGTAAGCTTTGAGCGTAACCTCGGGGAACCGTTCGTTCAGCGCTTTAAGCGAATCGACGTAATACTGGAATGGAACGCCCGCATTGTGGCCGCCGACGATGTGGAACTCGCGCACGCCGGGATGAATATGCTGTTCCACATATTGCACCATTTCCGGGCCGGACAACGTATAGGCGCCCTCTTCGCCTTCATCCTTGCGGAAGTTGCAGAAGGCGCAGCGGGATTCACAGACATTGGTAAAATAAAGGCTCATATTTTCGATAAAATAAACCTTGTTTCCGTTTTTGCGCAGATTGACCTCATTGGCCAGCTGCCCGATGGTCAAGAGATCGTCGCTTTCGTACAAATATACGCCATCTTCCAGGCTGAGCCTTTCGCCGCCGCGAACCTTCTCAATGATGTTCGCCATTCTGGCATCTGTGTGTGGGGTAATAAGAGTAGACATATAATTCCTCCTGAAGGTTGCGGTGCAATTACACCGGCAGAATCAAACGTATGGCGTCCGTAAGGCGCATCCCGGCAGTAAATAACCCCACAAAGTGGGGCTTTGGCCGATGCTTACTCAGATACTTAGCGGGGGCCCCGGCCTCCGTGACAATTTTCCGAAACTTTCCGCCTATCGCTTTTTCTATTATAAACCTCACACTGGCGTAGGAGCAACCGCGCGGGAAGGAAGTACCAGACCAAGCGCTGCTTAATATTTACCCAGACTTTTATAACTTGAGAGCGCCTTGGGATGAGAGTATACTAAAATTATAACTAAAACTTGCGGTAATGCTGTTTGCATGGATTCAATTTAAAGCAGCATTGACTATAGAGTCTTAAAGGAGGCTGAAACGAATGATTACCATCAGCGAAACGGCGGCAGAACAACTGAAAACGATGCTGGCCGAGCAAGAGGTGCCAAACATGTTCCTGCGCCTGGGTGTGACACCGGGCGGATGCAGCGGCTTCTCGTACGCCATGGGCTTTGACGATAACGAAAGTGATCAGGACGTATACCTGGAGGTTGAAGGCTTGAAGGTTGTCGTCTCCAAAGACGATGTACGCTTTCTGAACGGGCTGGAGATCGATTTTGAAGAATCCGGCATGACGGGCGGGTTCACCATCAATAATCCGAACGCTATCGCCACATGCGGATGCGGTTCGAGCTTCCGTACGAAAGAAGAAGCGGGCAATCCAAGCGCGGAGCCTTGCTAAAAGCAGATTTGGTTACAGTGTGTGATTGGGAACCTTAATGTTCAGAACCTCTTGAATGGTGTATGATCTATATACATTCAGGAGGTTTTTTGTTGGAATAGATTAGAGTGTATCTATAAAGTTAATTAAATTAACTCGATTCAATTATAGGATTTAATTTATTATTTAAATCTGTTACAATGAGTACCGACCACAACCGGAGGGAGGAAGAAAGAACAATGCCGAAGGGACTATACCAGCTGGACTGCAATATTGCGCAGACACTGAATATGATCGGGGACCGTTGGACCCTGCTGATCATTCACGAGATCATGGTCGGCAAAAAGACGTTTAACGAAGTGAAGCAAGGGCTGAAGACCATATCGGCGAATATTTTGTCCGAACGATTGAAACAACTGGAGGAAGACGGATTTATCACCTCCAACCTCTATACCGCACATCCGCCGCGCTATGAATATGAATTAACGGAACGCGGACATGACTTGGAAATGGTGTTAAATGCCTATCTCCTATGGGGAAGAAAGCATTTAGATAAGAGTTTTAAAGTGATGAAGCATGCAACCTGCGGCCATGAGGTGGAGCTCCGCTACTACTGTCCTCATTGCGAGGCTTTGGCGGATAATGTCGCGATTGAACCGATTGCAGGCGGCTGTGCTTCGGAAGCCGAATAACCGGGCTGAGATGGTCCGGTTTTTTTGGGAGTAGTGAGTTGAAAAAAATAACTAAGTATGATAAAGTGACTTTGTGGAAATCCTGTATTCGAAAGGAATAACGATTATGAAATTAACCATTGCCAAAAAACTCAATTCTTCGTTTGGTCTTTTGCTTCTGCTTCTTCTTGCCATTTCGGCGACCAGCATTGTACAAATTCAATCCGTCAATGACAACTACCGGTCCCTTTTTGACGATCGTGTACAGAAGATTTTTTTGGTCAAGGATATGATCTCGGAACTGCGGGAGCAATTTAAGGAAATGCGCGGTTACGTGCTGTCAGGCAGCGCTACGAATATGGATAATTGGCGTAAAGCAAAAGAAACCTATGATGAATGGTTTAATGCTCTAAGCGCAATGGAGAATACAACGGCCGTAAAAACCGATCTGCAGGATTTAAAAAGTCTTGATGAACAATATTTGAAATACGTTGCAGACGTGCAGAAATTATAACAGCAGAACAAAAGCAGTGAGCTTAGTCAGCTCATTTCCACGAAAGGGAATGAGATTAGCGCCAATTATTTTGCGAAAGCCAATGAAATTATTGATATTCAGCAAAAGCTGCTGGACAAGATGCGAGAGCGAACGGATGCATCGATACATAGAACGATTCAGATTGTGATTTGGATCAGCGTAGCCGCAATTGTCATAGGCATCTCCATGGCTGTTCTGATCAGCCGTACGATATCCACCCGCGTCATTCGTCTCTCTCAGAGCGCTAATTCGATTGCACGCGGTGATTTGACCGCTAAGGATGTCGAGGTGAAGGAAGGGGACGAGATCGAAGAACTGGGGCAATCCTTCCATATGATGAAAAACAATCTGGTGCAATTAATCTCCGGAATCGGTCAAGGCGCGAATCAGTTGGCGGTTTCAGTGGAAGAATTGAACGCCAGCACGGAGGACGTCAGCAAAACAGCCGGAGAAATTACAAAACACATTCAGGAAAATTCGAAGTATGCGGCTGCGGTATTTCAAGCCAGCTCGGATTCGTCCCGTGCCATGCAGGAGTCGGCTGTCGGCATTCAACGCATTGCAGAGTCCGTGCAGATCGTTTCGGAGAACGCAGGGAATACCTTCAAAGAGGCTGAAGCGGGAACGCATACCCTGGATTCCGCCGTTAAGCAAATGAAGGTTATTAAACAGGAGGTTGCCCATTCTGTAGAAGCCATGAATCAAATGCTTCTGCAATCTAAGGAAATCGGCCAAATAACAAGTGTGATTCGGGAGATCACGGAACAAACCCAATTGTTGGCCTTAAATGCCTCGATTGAGGCGGCTCGTGCCGGAGAACATGGACGCGGATTCGCTGTAGTCGCAGGCGAGGTACGTAAGCTTGCCGAGCAGTCGAAAGACTCAGCCGATCAGATCACGCGTTTGGTTGCAATGATCCAACAAAGTACAACAAGCGTGAGCAGAGCCTTGGGGAACGGCGCCCGTGAAGTGGATTCAGGCGTTACATTAATGGACCACGTAGGGGAATTGTTCCATTCCATCCGATTCTCGGTACAATCGGTAACCGGACAGGTTGAAGAAATTTCGGCTGCCGTTGAGCAAATGTCGGCGGGTACGGAGCAGGTTGCGGCAACGGTGGAGCAATTGACGGAAATGTCCCACAAGACTTCCGACAACGTCAATGACGTACGTTCTGCGACTCAGGGCCAGTTGGTAACCTTACAGGAGATCAATGCCGTGTCCAATCTGCTTAGCAAGATGGTGGGCGACTTTCAGGAATTGCTTCATAATTTCAAGGTATAACAAATTTCAAGGTATAACAAAAGGAATAAGCAACTACCACTATAGATGAGGTGAAAGATATGGGGAAATCCAGAGTGAAAGTGGATGCATTAATCATCGGGTTTGGCAAAGGCGGAAAAACGTTGGCCCCTTTCTTGGCGGCCCAAGGATTAAAAGTAGTCATGGTGGAAAAGTCACCGCTCATGTATGGGGGTACCTGCATTAATGTGGGCTGCATCCCCACGAAAGCGCTGGCCCATCAGGCCTATCTACTCTCGCAGAATGAAGAGCTCTCCATCCAAGAGAAGAAGAACAAGTATGTTCAGGCGATAAAAGAAAAAGATGAGCTGGTATCCTTCCTGCGCGCGAAAAATTTCGATAACGTGAATGGGCAGCCTGGCGTAACGGTATTGACGGGAACCGCTTCGTTTTTGTCTCCGAAGGAAGTGAATGTTGCAACCGAAGAGGAGAACGTGATTGTAGAGGCCGATAAGATTTTTATCAATACAGGATCCAAAGCCGTACTCCCAAACATTCCCGGAATGACGGGGAAGCTCATTTATACAAGCGAGAAACTGATGGAGCTGGACCGCCTGCCTTCCAGACTGGCAATTATCGGAGGAGGATATATCGGTATGGAGTTCGCCTCCATTTATGCGGGATTTGGTTCCGAAGTGACAATTATTGAAAGAGGTAACCGTTTTTTGCCCAAGGAAGATGCTGATATTGCCCAAGAAGTGCAGCGCACGCTTGAACGCAGGGGCATTCGCATCAAATTGGAGACGGGGGTGAGCCGGATTGAAGAGGAGGCAAATACGGCGAAGCTGTTCCTCGAATCTCCGGACGGAGCAACAGAGGAGCTGATAACGGACGCCGTTCTTGTGGCTGCCGGACGGACGGCCAACGTGGCAGATTTGAATCTTGAAGCGGCAGGCGTTGAGGTCACGGATAGAGGTTTCATCCAAGTCGACGATAAGCTGAGAACGACAAACCCGCAGATCTGGGCGATCGGGGATGTCAACGGAGGACCTCAATTTACGTATATTTCGCTGGATGATTACCGCATCATCAGTGATCATCTTTTTGGAAGAGATCAACGTACCACCAAGGACCGTAGTGATATTCCTTATTCCGTTTTTCTGGATCCGCCATTATCCCATGTCGGCTTGACGGAAGAGGAAGCATTAAGAAAAGGATACGACATAAAGGTAGCCAAACTTGCAGCGGCAGCCTCACCCCGGGCCCGTCTGCTCAAGCAGACCGATGGTATATTAAAAGCCGTTGTTGATGCGCAGACCAACATGCTGCTTGGGTTTACCATGTATGCCGCCGATTCAAGCGAAGTGGTGAACATTGTCTCCGTATTCATGAAAACGGGGCAGCCCTATACGGCGCTCCGGGACATGATTTTTACCCATCCGTCCATGTCCGAGGTTTTAAATGATCTGTTGACGGCCATTCATTGATGTGAGTGTGCCTGCCGCTGGAAGGGTGCCGTCATGAAGGACGGCATCCGCTTCCAGAACGTCTGACTTGTTTAGTTTAGCGATTTTCTCCCCGCAAGGTTCCTTTTACTTTCATTAACAGTTCCTTTAGAACACGGGCTTCCGATTCGGTTAGGCCCTGTACGATACGGTTCTCGACGCCTGAAAAGATCTCATTAAATTCCCCCACGAGATCAGCTCCTTTTGGAAGCAGGTGTATTCTTTTCTGCCGCTCATTATTTTCGGGAATGACACGCTTCAAATATCCCTTTTTCTCTAATCCCTGCAGCATGCTCGTAATGGTGGCGCCGGTCCGGCTAAAACGTTCGGCTAAATCCTTTTGGATGACGCCCTTCTCTTCGTTATGAAAAATATAATCGATCATCTGTCCTTGCTGGACATTAAGCCCTAGCTCGGACAATCTTTGATTGGCAAGGTTCCTGATCTCCATTCCGATATCCCGGAACAAGTCTGAGTAGGGAGTGTATAAAGGGGTTTTATCCAAAATAAATCCGACTCCTCATTCGTTAGTATAGGTTATCAAAATCATACTTTTAGCGGCTCGAATTGTCAAAGGGCGAACTTTTAGGATACTTATTGATTGATTATTGACAGTTAGAATTCAAACTGTTATATTTCAATCATTAATCAAATCTTTTGTTGAAGGAGCGAACAAATGAATGAAAACCGCAATAATTAACGCCCGGATTTTTGACGGTAAACAGAGTATCGGAGTGAAGACGGTCCTGATCGATGGTGAAACGATTGTTTCGATCGGCGGTGAAGTGCCTGACGATGCCGTTATCAGGGATGCAGAAGGCGGTATGCTTCTGCCTGGTTTGATCGATGCCCACGTTCATACTTCGGTAGAAGGTCTTCGCGATGCTTTGAAGTTCGGAGTAACGACAGAATTGGAGATGATGGGCGGGTTCACAAAAGCCGGCCGCGAGAAGCAGTTGAGTGGGATGGAGGACATTGCGGACGTATTTTCAGCAGGTATGGGCGTTACTGCATCCGGCGGGCATCCCGATGAACTCATGCCCGGTGATGGGGAGATTCCGGAGTTTGTTCTTAAAGAACTTGCAAATATGAGCGAGGAAGACCGAAATGCCATGTTAGCCGCCCATGCACATGACCATGAAGAGCTGCCGGAATTAACGAATGCGAATGAAGCCCGGTCATTTGTTGCGGAGCAGGTCAGACAAGGCGCCGATTATATTAAAATTATGATTGAAGAAGGTTCGGTACTCGCCGCCCCCGGCTTGCCAGTCTTAAGCGAAGAGATTTTAAGAGCGGCGGTGGAAGAAGCGCATAACCAAGGTAAATTAGTGCTTGCCCATGTATTGACGGCGGACTCCTCCCGAGAGGCCATTGAGATTGGGGTGGACGGACTTGCGCACTTATTCATTGACCGCCCTGCGTCCACTCCGGAACTGGTTGATCAAATCGCAGGCTCAGGGGCATTCGTAACGCCTTGTCTAGTCTTGAATTCTTCGATTATCGGGAATACGGCATCGGAAATGGCGGATGACCCGCGCGTTAAAGAGAAACTGAGCGAGGAATGGATCGACACGCTCAAATCCAGCTTTAACACCTATCCGCAAGGAAGCATGGAAGATAACTTCCGGAATGTGATGGACCTTCACCGTGCAGGCGTTGATATCCTTGTAGGGACGGATGTTTCCGTACCCGTTCCCACGTTGGGCGGACTTGCACATGGGGTGAGTGTACATCACGAAATGCAGCTTTTGGTCGAGGCCGGGTTTACGCCGGTAGAAGCGCTCCAGTCTGCGACAGCCAAAACGGCACGCCGCTTCAATCTGAACGATCGCGGAAGAATCGCGGAAGGCGTCAGAGCCGACTTAGTACTGGTCGACGGGGATCCGACTACGAAGATTTCCGATACGTTATCGATCCGTGAGGTTTGGATACGCGGAAAGAGCGTTTATGGATCAGAGGTCCAAGGGTGAAAATGAAGCTCATGCATTAGCAATCCTACGAGGTGTCCTGTAGCCGGAAACGGCTGCTTGGGCGCCTTTTTTGCCGTGTGCTCTTATGGGTATCTTTTCCAAACGGATATGAATTACAATATATATAATGGAAAGGAAATTTACCCGGAGATTAATCTGTTATTATCAATGTTTTTTCCAAAGGAGAAACCCTATGAAATCATTACCCACCCTTGAATTGGAACGTTTAATCTTAAGACCGTTTAATCTGGAGGATGCACCGGCCGTACAGGAGCTTGCGGGAGACCGCTATGTTGCCGAGACGACGCTTTACATTCCCCACCCCTATGCGGATGGAATGGCGGAAGGCTGGATCAAAACACACTTGAAGAATTTTAACGAAGGACAGTCGCTTGAATTAGCCATTGTACATAAAGAAGAGCAATATTTGATCGGTGCCATCAGTTTGGCCTGCAATTCGGACTTTGAGCTTGGCGAGCTGGGGTACTGGATCGGCAAGACGTACAAAAACAATGGGTATTGCACCGAGGCGGCCCGGGCAATGGTCCATTACGCCTTTACAGAGATGAAATTAAATCGGGTATATGCACGGTATCTGGACAAGAACCCGGCGTCGGGGAAGGTCATGGAGAAGCTTGGGATGAAATACGAAGGACGGCTGCGGCAGCATGTGAAAAAGTGGGGCAACTTCGAGGATATCATTCATTATGGCCTTTTGCGGGAGGAATACCTTGACTAATAGTGATGCCACAGGAAAACCGGACATCCTGTCCATCGATATGGAAACGGAAACCCGAAGAGTATATAAAAATATCTCAAAAGTGAAGGGCCGCATGGTTCCTATCATTGATTGGAAAATCACTCTATTTATCAATGGGATTAAGCTGGAAGAAGATGAGGTTTTTGTACCGGAAGAATTTTTCGACTCCTTGCGGGCTCCGGGGAAATACCCGATGTTCACTTGTACTTGCGGGATATTCGGTTGCGGAGGATATGAGGTCGAAGTCATTCATGAGGATAAGCATGTCGTCTGGATAACGGAACAGTCTCCTTTTGCAGATCCCTCAGTGATAAGCACCAACACGTTTATTTTCTCATGGGAGCAGATCATTGCTTTCTCGGAAGAGCTCGTCCGAAAGTTTGAGGAACTGAAAGGCATGATGAACATGAACCAGATCGATTTCTTTTTCGAGGATGCTCGTTATAAAGAAATAATCAATAAATTAAAGAGTGACAAACTTTCGTAAATAAAGCGAAGGTTCGTTCAAGGAGGGGTAACTATGATCATCGTCCATGCGCTTTTACGTACGGAATGGGAAGCAGCAAAGACAGTGGGAGTGTATCGCGGCGATTCGCTGGCGAGGGAAGGTTTTATTCATTGCTCTCCGATTGAGAAAATGGCGGCTGTCGCTGACTATAACTATAAAGGCGTTAACGGGCTGATTTTGCTGTGCATCGATGAGGCGAAGGTAAAGCCGGAGGTCCGGTGGGAGGATTTGTACAATGAGGGAGCCGAGTATCCGCATATTTACGGGGAACTGAATCTCGATTCCGTAGTCAAAACCGTAGCGTTTGAGCCCGGGGAAGACGGGACATTTGTGTTGCCTCCAGAACTGGCGGAGTTGGTGTAACAAAGGCCATAAAAAAGAGAGAAACCCCTTGATTGCCAGGGCTATTTCTCTCTGAGCTTATATTCTAGCCAGTATTCTGCAGATGCATCCTTAATAAACAGGCTGTCTTTGAAATCGTCGCTACGGTAAATTTCTTTCCCTTTCTCGACACTATCATCTGAATCTGTAAGTTGGCCAGTGTCATGAAGAGTGCTTTCCTGTGGTATTGCTATTGAGGAAACAAAATAATACTTCACCCCATCAAAATTTATCCAAGTTACTGGCTCATCAACAGATATTTCACTGGAGGGACTGTTATGTGACAGGTTTGAATTGCACCCGCTTAAAATAATGAATGCCAAAATAATGAAAATCCTCATAAAGTGGCATCTCCTAGAAGATGCGCCACAAAACCCAGTTTCATGGCGCAAATAATTTTAGTTCGTGTTTGTTCCGTACCAAGTTTTATGAGCAGCAAGTTGAGTTTTATGAGCAGCATCCCAAAGCGTTGTACTGTACATCGTACCATAATTCATGATGCAAATTGGCGTTGGTCCTTCACTATCATGCTCAAGGGAATAGTTATGAGATAGCTCATGCTGAGCAACATGCCAGTTGGCGGCATAATCTTGGTCATTGACTACACTGTAAGCAGCATATGTCGGAGCAGAGGTGTATATGTATGCTTTTCCACCAACAACCGTACCGTTTGTCGTGAAATCCGGCTCAGCCGTAAATCCTATTACAAAGTCATAGTTGTCGGTACCGGCACCTCTTAGGTTGTCTCTGATCTGTTCTGAATTGCTGCCTTCTGAAAACCAATATCTATATGCAGTAACTGTTAAGTCAATTTCGAACTGTGAATTAAACGCATCGTCTGCAGCCTCAACAATCTGCGCAGTGAGGGTTTGCCAATCGCTATGCTTTGCTCGGTATTCTTCGTCTACTGCAACTAGAACGGTACAGACTTTTCCTCCGATCGCAGCCGCCGTTGATTTTGCATTCGATGGTTGTACATTTTTTTCTATCGTCACTTGATCAATAACATTTCCTTTTTCGTCGAACACTGGGGCTGTAATGGTTCTTTCGATGTTGGGTGTTGCTTGAACGAATGATCTTGTTTGAGGACCCGTGTAAAGTGGAACGTCTTCGTCGATAGCATATTTCTCGTAGAATGCCTTTACTTCACCGCTTAGTTCATCTTGGGGCGAACTTGCAAAACCGTTCGATGCCAAAGACATTGATAATAAAAAAGTAATGCACATTACACATGACGCTCTACTAATTTTTATCATATTATTCTCCTTAAAAGGCATATTATGTAATAAACTTAGAGTAGCACTAAAATATGGATATGTAAACGATAGTTTGTTATTATTTGGTATAAAAAGGAGGATGAGCCATGAAGCGCAGACTCATCGCCGGAGTGCTTTTCGCCTTAGTCGTCTTTACGGTCATCCAGCTCTACAAACCTGCCTGCAGCATCGGATATGAACAAGTTAAGGTGGAGGATTTGCAGGAAGAAGTTCAAGACCAGATAGCACAGATTAAGGAGCCGAATATTTATCTGATTACCAATGATGATGCTGTTATACTCTACTCCACGCTGGGGAAATCAGGCATGTACACCTATCCGCAGGCGGAGATCCAAACGAAGGGCAAGAAATTGATCGTAGATATCACGAGCAAAAGTAATCCAGGGCCGGAGGACACCAAGGAAAACCTGATCGCCAAGCTGCATCTGGACCGGTTGCCGTCAGAGGTGGAGGCCTCTTTTCTCGGAAACAGGGTCGATTACGAACGAATCGATATTCCATAAAATCAGAGCTGCAGGAGTGGGGGGAGATGTAAGATGAGAAAAATAGGCTTGGTTGTGTTGCTCCTACTGGCGATGGTTGGCTGTCAAAAGGATACGGAGCTGTTATCCGAAAAAGATCCCAAAGACATGAATTCGGATATCAAGGCCTTTATTATGAAGATTGAGCCGAATAACGGCATTTATTTATTTTCCAGAGTCGGGGAGACTCCGTATTTAATTCTCAATAACGGAGTTGTTTATCAGGATGAAGCCGCCGGCTATTACAGCTCTGTATCTGCCGAGGTACTGGATAAGAAGCTGCAGATTGAACTGAAAGAAGATTCTACAATGGACTATACAGATAAGCGGTTGGGCAAGCTGAGAGTTTTTAAAATCAACGACAGTGCGAATATCGAATCCATTGAGGTTACGAAGAACGGCAAAGGAGTTCCCTTTGACTCGGTAGGAGGCTGATGCCATGAAATCCCCTGGAGGATCGGAATATCCGTATTACTATAAAGGCGGAGAAATCCATTGTCTGAAATACGGCAACTACCTATAAAACCGCGATGACCAATCAGGCGCTTCAGGAGCTGGTCCGGAACGTGGAGAACCTCAAGGACCATATCTCCAAAATCTCGTTCGTCGGTTTATCCGGCATCGGCCAATGGCGGCTTAAACAAAGATTGAAACGGCTGAATCCTCGTTACCCGGTATCCTTTTTCAAAGATCCTGAAGCAGCAAAAACTTGGCTGGTCCATGAAAGAGCGTAAACGGAATCAAGACATGAAGTAAGTAACGATTGTCCGGGATTTGAATTTTAAGGAGGGCAGAAATGAAACCTTTTAATCTCAGTCTTTTTCTAAGCTCAGTTGTGCTGGGCGTTTCAATTATCGTAGGGTGTATACTAATTACAAATAACCAAGCCGCAAACGGCAAAGAAGCCAGGGAGCCAGAACCTGTCCAAGAGACCCTGGAATCTCCCAAACCGCTGATGACGCTGCAGGAAACGGCCGACTATCTGAACCTTACAGAAGAGCAGGTCAAAACGATTATCCTTCATGAAAATTATATTCTTGAGGTTTCTCATTCTTACTCAGGCATGATGTTTCCGTACCTCAAAATCAATAACGAAATTTTGGTCAGCCGCGATGCACTGGGCGAATGGATCAAAGAATCCACCGGGCAGCGACAGGAATACACGAGACGATAACAGGAGGAACAACCATGATTCAATCTATTGTACATATTGCACTTGTTGTGAAGGATTATGATGAGGCGATCGATTTTTATACGAAAAAGCTGCATTTTACCCTGGTCGAGGATACCTATCAGCCGGAGCAGGATAAACGGTGGGTGGTCGTCTCGCCGCCGGGTTCCGTGGGAACGACGATTTTGCTGGCGAGAGCCTCCAACCCGGAGCAGGAAGACTTTATCGGCAATCAGTCCGGCGGACGGGTATTCCTTTTTCTGAACACAGATGATTTCTGGCGGGATTACAACGAGATGGTAACGCGCGGCATCGAATTTGTAAGAGAGCCTAAAGAGCAGCCCTACGGAATGGTCGCCGTATTCAAAGATCTTTACGGAAACCTGTGGGATTTATTGCAGCTGAATGAAGATCATCCACTGATGCGGCGGGTGAAATAGAGACAGGAGAATCGGGCGATGCAAACGGAGATTTTTGATGTTTTTGACGAAACAATGCGCAAGATCGGGCAAGAGAGCCGCAACCAGGTGCACGCCAAAGGGCTATGGCATCAGACCTTCCACTGCTGGATTCTGAATCACGCCGGCGATGGGCTTCGGCTGCTATTTCAGCTTCGGCATAAAGACAAGGATATTTTTCCGTCGCTGCTGGATATCTCGTGTGCGGGTCATTTGCAGGCGGGCGAAAGCGCGGAAGACGGCGTGCGCGAGATGGAAGAAGAACTGGGTTTATCCGTTGATTTCAAGGATCTGATCTACTGCGGCAGAGTGGCGCAAGAGTATGTTTTGGCAGAGGATTTGATCGACCGGGAGTTCAACCACGTCTTCCTGTACAAATGCGATTTGCCTCTGGAGGATTACCGGGTTCAGGAGTCGGAGGTGTCCGGGCTGTACTTCGTCGATTACCGGGAGTTCAAGGAGCTGATCGGCGGTATCCGGGCATCCGTATCCGCGGAGGGCTTCAGAATTGAAGAAGCGAGCGGAACGTATGAGAATGAAATCCGGACGATGGCTCTGGAAGATTTCACGCCGAATGACGATGCATATTACCAGCTTTTATTTGATAAGGTCGAAGCCAATAAATAAGCAATCTGTGATGAATTGAGGAGGGAAGCGTATTGGGCATCAGATATGTGGACACCGATCATACATCGCTGGAACAGGTCCGGCCCTTATGGGAGCGGCTAAGGGATCATCACGCTGCGTTATCCGTTCATTTTGCAGAGCAGATAGCAAAAAATACATATGATGATCGAGTCAAAGCCCTGCGGGAACGGGCGGAATTAGGTTCTCTAAAGGTCATTCTTGTGCAAGAGGGGGCGGCTGATACGCTTGTAGGGTACGGCATCGCTTCGATAGATCAGCAAGGCCAAGGCGAGATCGACTCCTTGTATGTTTTGGATGAATATAGAGGCTGCGGTCTTGGACACGAACTGATGGATCGGATGCTGCGCTGGCTCGGCGGGCAAGGCGTGCATAACATCGGCATTTCGGTATTGTTCGGCAATGAACAGGTTTTTCGTTTTTATGCGAAATACGGTTTTTATCCGCGTGCCTACCTTTTGAAGCCAAAAGGATCGTGAACTCATGAGTATAAAAGTGCTTAAGCAGCAAATTCCTGCAGCGGATTATATCCGGTTAAGAGAGATGGTGGGCTGGGGCAGCCCTAAAGATGAAGCGGCTATTCAGGCTGGACTCGATCATACGTTATTTGCCGTTTGTTTAGAGCATGAAGGACTAATTGTTGGATATGGAAGAGTTATCGGAGACGGCGGGTTTACGTTTTATATCCAGGATCTTATCGTGTTGCCCGCTTATCAGAGAATGGGACTCGGCAGTAAAATCATGACGGAACTCATGGCGTATGTCACCGGAATTTGTCCGCCTGGAGGCATGGTCGGGCTGATGTCAGCCAAAGGCAAGGAAGAGTTCTACACCCGCTTCGGGTTTATGGAGAGACCGAGTGAAGCGTACAGTGCGGGAATGATTCAGTACATAAGGAGACAAGAATCCTATGATTAATCTGGAGACAGAACGATTGGTAGTGCGGAATTTCCGGCCGGAGGATTGGCAGGATCTGCACGAGTATTTATCGATAGAAGAAGTCCTGCGATTTGAACCGGGTTCGGTGAGCAGTCCGGAAGAGTGCAAGGAAATGGCGGCGGAGCGGTCGGGCGGCGACATTTTTCTGGCGGCGGTGTTAAAGGATACTGGAAAAATGATCGGCCACATCTACTTCAACCAAACGGGGCCGCAGGAGTTCAGAACATGGGAACTGGGGTATATTTTTAACCCGGTTTATTATGGCCACGGATATGCCACGGAAGCCAGCCGGCGTGTGATGCAGCATGCCTTTGAGGAACTGGGCGCGCACCGGATCATTGCCATGTGTAATCCTGACAACGCTTCGTCGTGGAAGCTGCTGGAGCGTTTAGGGATGCGCCGCGAGGGACATCTCTTGCAGGAAGCTTTTTTCCGGAGCACCGACGATGGCCGGCCGATATGGCATGATGCCTATCAGTACGCGATATTGGCGGACGAGTGGGCGACAGTGAAAGTAGGGGGGAATTTGTAGATGTTCTATGTAAATGCCAGAGCTTTTATTGAACGCTGCATAAACGGGACCACGGAAATTGTGATTCAGACCCGCAATAAAAAGAATGAACAGGCGCTGGAGCTGCCCGGCGGGAGACTGGACATGTATGAACCTATTCTCGAAGCCTTAAAGCGCGAGGTGTATGAAGAAACGGGACTGACGGTGGTGACTGTTGAAGGCAGCGAGAGCCGGATCGACACCTGCGGCCTGAATCCCCATTTTGAGGTGGAATGCCTGCGCCCTTTTGCCGTGTACCAGACGGTCCGCGGGCCGGTGGATTCGACCGGGTATTATTTCCGCTGCAGAGCGGAAGGAGAACTGCTCGGAGCTGGTGATGAAACTACGGGAATCCGCTGGATTGCCGTCGATGAACTGGCTGTGTTAATGGCGGAGGATCCGCTGCAATTTTCGGATGTGGACCGGGCGGGCATTCTGTTCTACTTGAAGGAAGCGAGCCGATGACGACGATCCGGATGGCGACGGAAGAAGATGCGGCGGCACTAAGCGAACTGAATGTTTTGTTCAACGGCGTAGAGCGGGACCCTCCCGGTGTGATCAATAGCCTGCGGCACTCGAATGAACTCGTGGCTGTGGCGGTCGATGGCAATACTGTTGTCGGCTTTGCGTGCGCCCAGTTCTTCCAATCCTTTTGCTATTCGGAGCTGCAAGGCGAAATTACGGAAATGTATGTCCGGGAAGAAGCACGCGGAAACGGCTATGCGCAGGGGTTAATCCGGTGCCTGGAAGAAGAACTCGCCAAACGGGGGGCGGATTCGGTCAAAATCCTGACGAGTGCAAGCAACGGGCAAGCTCAAAAAGCCTATAGCAAAGCCGGTTACGCAGTAACAACAGAAGCCGTAATGACGAAAAGCATGAAGGAGGAAGCATGAAATCCAAGATGCTCGCCGTACTGGCCCTGATCGTGGCTGCTTTTGGAATCTGGTATTTCACGCCCAAGCACTACGAAGTCACGCTGGAAGGAGTTTACTATCAACTGGGCAACGAGCAGATGGCGGAGAAGGTTAAAGTGCATATCGACGGTAAGCTGCGAAGTCATGTAACCGGTAAAAAATCATTTCGGGGAACGATCGACTTTACCGGAAACAGTGTTCCCAAAGTGCCGAATGACCGGAGCGCACTGGAGATTATGTACGATGGAGAGAACGCCAGTCCAGTTTATTCCGGCTTTCGTACCATCAATGATCAGGGGGCGGTAACCGCCGACGGATACATTTATGGCATGTTTTTCGCCAATGATGACCTTACACAATTCAGCATCAACGTGCTCAAGAACGGGGACGCCAAAACCTGGTCGCCGTCCGACGGCTTTATGATTGCCGCACCCGCGCAGAACCGGCAGGAAGCGCTGGGATTATCCCATAAGTTGATGGATAAATACGGGTATAAGCTGGAGGACTGATGTTTGGCCCGGTTATTTTTCACAGGCAATCAAATCTTTATCCCGATCCATCTTGCGGTTTAGATCATAAAGCTCTTTGGATACATAAGGTTTGTATTTGGTTTTGCCGCCTTGGTTTTTGACGTCCGAAGATTGGGCGACGCCGCCTTTGTATACCCCATTCAGTTCCGTACAGTTTTTAAATTTCTCGGCTTTTGTTGCCGCATTTACCGAAGAAGCATTTAATGCCAGCAACAGGATGCCGCATATTACGATGAGTTTCTTCTTCATCTACGTTTCCCCCTCTCATAGAATAAGAATATAATAAGTAGAAAACATTCCCTTTTCAACCAGGAGATTAATCGCAGTGAATACCATGCTTAGAAAAATCATTGTTGTGCTCATCACCGCATACCTGCTGTTGCTGCTGTACTGGATGTTCTGGGGGTTCGGCCGAAGCTCGCATCGGCTTGAAGAATATACGTACAACCTGATTCCGTTTCATACCATGAAGCAGTATTTGAACGTGAACGATTTCAATCTGCGGGCATCGGCAATCAATTTGCTTGGTAACATCGGCGTGTTTATTCCGTTTGGATTGGCCGTGCCGATGATTGTCCGAGTGTCTTGGGGCCGGTTCATTGCAGGCTTCATTTTTGCGCTGTTCTTGCTGGAGCTGGTGCAGATGTTGTCGCTGCGGGGCACTTTTGACGTCGACGACGTGATTTTGAATACTGCCGGGGCTGCGATCGGGTACGGCATCTGCCAAGCCGGCCAAACGAAATGGGTTCGTGAGAGGAGGCAATAGCAATGTTAGCCATTTCCCTTCTATTAATATGGGTTGCAGCTACGGCGTTGATTTTGCTCTACTATTATCCTTTTCCGAAAAAAGACTCCGGCCTCTCCCGCACCGTTCCTCCTGCTCATCTCATTCCCTCCGCCAACCGGGTTGACCTGCAGCAGCATGTTAAATGCGCCGCATTCTCCAGCGCTTATGTTCTGAGACACTTCGGGACTTTTATCCGCGAAGTTCCTGGCAAACGCTATCTGCATTTTGTGCCGGTCGTGGGCTATGATGAAGTGTTTTTTTACTTGGCGGATTCGCTGGCGTATAGGGCCAACTGCAAGGAGACGCTGTATAACCGTAAAATCTCCATTGGCGAGCTCCAGGCACTATGGCAGACCTGGCTGCCCTTTAACCGGAATAGCTATATTATCGTGCAGCGAGCGGAAACGGGGGGTGTAAAATAGTAATGAATACGGATATCCGTACGCCGGGGATTACCGAATTGGCGCCGATCCTGCAATTGGTCCATGAATCGTTTGACGAGCAGATTGCTCCATGGTACACCCCCGAAGGCATTCAACAGTTTTACAAGTTTATCGACGCGAGGGCCGTTCAAGAGAGATTCGGCAAGGATCATCAGATGTTTGTTGCCTACTGTGACGGGCGGCTCGCCGGTATGATCGAAGTGAGGAACGTTCAGCATATCTCCATGCTTTTTATCCATAATGATTTCCGCGGGGCGGGCATTGGGACAAGTTTGCTTCGGCATGCGGCGGGGTATCTGGAACAATTGGGAGCCAAGACGGTAACGGTGAATTCATCGCCCAATTCCGTCGGTTTTTACCGCGGCAACGGGTTCATTCCCGTTCAGGAAGAACAGGCGGTCCATGGCATCCGCTTCATACCCATGGAGCTTGGACTAGACGGAGCCTAACATTACTCGAAAGAAGGAATCCAATCATGATACCGGCAAAAATCAGCTTGTTGACGATCGGTGCTTACGATGTGGCGGTACTGCGCAGATTTTATCTGGGTCTGGGCTGGGCGGAAACGGAAATCAGCTCGGATGATTACGCCGTATTCAAGACGGCCGGCGTGTTGCTGTCCATTTATCCGCTGAAGTCGATGCTGGAGGACGCGGGTCTTGAGTTGAGCGAGACTCCGGGAACGTTTAAAGGCGTAACGTTGTCGCTGAACGTAACCGAAGCTGCCCAGGTCGATAATGTGATGAGCCAGATCCGGGACAAAGGCGGCAAAATCCTCAAGGAACCGCATGATGCGGTCTGGGGCGGCCGGACGGGACATTTTATGGACCCGGAAAATAACCTGTGGGAAGTCGCCTGGAATCCGACCGGGGTGTTTAACGAGTACGGAGCGATGATCGACTTTTAGAAGGGAGGGGAGCAGACCATATGCCTTTGCAGGAAGAGCAGATTCGTGAGGCATTGCAATTAAGCGGCGTTTCCGGCATTCAAAATATCCAAGCTACCGGACATGACCGGCGGGACCGCGCCGCGCTCACCCGCTTTGATGTGCGGAAACAGTCGCATGGCTCCCTTGCGCTTGTTGAGAAATGCACAGCATCGGAAGCGCTAACCTATGAGAATAAAATGTACAAGCATTACGCCGGTAAGGACGTACCGCTTCCGAAAGTCTATTACAACGATTATGATCCGTCCGCGCAAGAAAGCATTTTGCTGATGGATCACTTGGCTGAAACGCACCGCAGCCTGGCTGACTGGGAGGTACCTGTCGATCCGGTTAAGCGGGCAGCTATAATCGAAAGCATTGCACAGTTCCATGCGGTTTCATGGGGCAGCCGCGAAATAGCTCCGCCGCAGCATTTGGCCAATCTCGAAGAATACCTCCGGCATCTTGGATATCTGGAGCGGGATTACCAGGAGTTTAAAAAGCGGAATCCCTACTCTTTTGGCGATGAACAGTTTGGCCTTTATGAGGAAAGCCTAAGCGGTTTGCGTGAACAAGCCCCGGCCCATATGGAGCGGGTTGCGGCATTCCGCAATACGACGCTGATCCATGGCGATTTGAACGTCGGCAATCTATTATATCCGTTAAGCACGCAGGGCAAGTTGTGCCTCATTGATCTGGAAGCGGTAAAGCTTGGCTTATGCACCGAGGATTTAATGATGTTGTTTGTGCATGACCTGTTTCATGGCCCGGAAGCGACGTTCCGTATTTTCGATCAGTACTACCAAGCTCTCAACCAACACATAAGAGAGATTTACGATGATGCCCAGTTTGCGGCAGATGTCCGCACGGCCATCATGGAGGGCATTTTTTTCCCGGTCAAACTTTATACGCATTACGGCATTCAGGAACAGGAGCTGGTCTCGAAGTCGCTGGATGCCTACCGGGGCATGACCGGTATAACTAACCAAGAATCGAGGAACAGCTTATGAATCATCCATTTCAAGAGATCATCACGTCCGAGGAAGAAATTCGTGCGCTTTTGGGGTATCCGAGTGAACTTGTGCAGAAAAAGGTCATCGGGCATCTCGATGAGCATTGCCGGAATTTTATCGGGCTGTCGCCGCTGTTTTTCCTGGCGACCTCCGATGCCGCTGGCTTCTGCGATGTGTCGCCGCGGGGCGATGCGCCGGGATCCGTGCTGGTAGTGGACGATCATCATCTGGTCATTCCTGAACGGCAGGGCAACCGCAGAATCGATTCCCTGCGCAATATTTTGGAGAATCCGCAGGTTGGAATGGTATTCGTAATTCCCGGCTTGAAGGAGACGCTGCGGATCAACGGCAGGGCGTTTATTATCCGCGATGAGGACATTCTGGCGCGGATGGAAGCCAAGGAGAAGCGGCCGCTGCTCGGGATCGGCGTCCAGGTGGAGGAATGTTTTATCCACTGCGCGAAGGCTTTTATGCGTTCCCATCTATGGGAGCCTTCGTCTTGGATGGCGACGGAAGAATTGCCGTCCGTGCCGGCGATTCTGGCTGCGCATGTCAAGTCGGAGAAGTTCACTGAGGAAGCCATCCGGGCCAGCCAGCAGGAAAGCTACACCAAACGCCTGTACTAAAAGGATAACGAACGGCGAAAAGGAGGGGTGAACTTTGGGCGGTTACGTGCAGGAAATGCGCAAACTTATCGGGCACAAACCGTTATTGCTATGCGGTGCGAGCGTCATCGTGCTGAATGGTCAGCGACAGGTGCTGATGCTGAGAAGGACGGATAACAGCTGCTGGTGTTTTCCCGGCGGCGGCATGGACCTGGGGGAAAGCACGGAAGAGACAGCGCGCAGGGAGCTGCGGGAAGAGACCGGGTTGACGGCGGACGCGCTGAGTATCTTTGATATTTTCTCAGGAGAACGGCTGCATTACATCTACCCGAATGGCGATGAGGTGCATAACCTGGATGTCGTATATGTTTGTACCCGCTATTCCGGCAAATTAAAGATGGACGAGGAGAGTCAGGAATACCGCTTTTTCGATATTGCGGAACTTCCTGCGGAGATCAGCCCGCCGGTCAAGCCGGTAGTGGAGGCGTTAATCAAGCGTTTTCCTGTCCTTGGAACGGTGAAGCATGGCTACGATATCGAGGACGAGCGGCATGCTTGAAGTTAGAAAGGATGGGAACCCAGGTGAGTATTAGCTCAGGTCCGAAGATCGGCGAAGGCGGTGCAGCGAGAGGGAATGAACATGGCGGAGAACATTAAGCTGTATACGGTTTGTTTGATTATTGGAAAAGACGGGCTCCTGTTGCTCGACCGGCAGCATGGCGACTTCCGGGGGTTCATTGCTCCAGGCGGCCGCGTCGAGTTCCGGGAGAGTCCGATCCAGTGCGCCATCCGGGAAGTGAAGGAAGAGACGGGGCTGGACGTATCCCATTTGCAATTTAAGGGAATTGCCGAATATATGAATCCGGGCGACGAACGGTATATGATTTTTAATTACATAACGTATGAATATTCGGGAGAGTTAAAGACGGAGAGCCGGGAAGGCAAGCCAAGCTGGATTCCGCTCTCCGAGCTGGAGCATATTCCAATGCAGGCGAACTTCCGGCGGAGAATTCCTTTGCTGCTGGGAGAAGGCTGCTTCGAGACGCATATGGACCGGTATGAGGATGGGATGGCCGAAGAGCATGTCATCCTCTGCTGAAAAAAGAGGCAGAGAGGGTTAAGACCTGAACTGCAGCCGAAAGATTGATGATTAAATAGGCTATGGATTTCCGCTTCATAGACCGCCCGGCCGAACTCCCGGGGCATAAGGCAGTACGCCATATGCCCTTTTTTGCTGTGAGCGCCTTCTTACACGGACAATCATACAGGAAGCACGGCGCTTTTCTGAGTACAGTATAGGGTAGGCTAGGAGGCGAAAGGAGAGGGAGGACAATGGCGGGAAGACAGCTGGCCAGCAAATGGCTGAAAACCGAGGCGTTGCTCAGCGATCCGCGGATTGCCGGTTACATTCCAAAAACGAAGGGATACAGCCCGGCAGGGCTGCTGCAAATGCTGAGAACATACGGAAATGTGGTGATCAAACCTGTCGTAGGCGGCGGCGGGCACGGGGTCATCAAAGTGTTTCGGGATGCGCGCGGGTATGGATTCACCTACATGTCGTCCACACGCGTTTACAGCGATTTTGGCACCATGCGGAGAGCGTTGGAACGCGTAAAGTTAAGAAGACGATATTTGATGCAGCAGGGCATCTCGCTGGCCCGGATCGCCGGGCGGCCGATCGATTATCGGGTCAAAGTCGTCAAGAACGGGGCACATTGGGAGTTCCGCTCCATGGTCGGACGGCTGGCGCGCCCGGGGTTATTTGTCACCAATCTATGCAAGGGCGGTACCATGATGAGCTGCCGGTCGGGCCTGCGCAGATCCTTGCCGCGCGTCCGGACATCCGCCAAAAAAGCGGAAATGCGCCGGCTGACGCTGGTGTGCATCGAGAGCATGGAACGCCATTTTCCGGGGATCGGGGAGCTTGGGTTCGACTATGCCGTCGACCATAACGGGCACATCTGGATTCTGGAAGTAAACACGCGTCCACAATAACAAAAAGAATTGACGACCCGCCCGGGAATGCGATAGAATTGCGTTTGGCTGTTGTCATTTTATGAGGGAAAATTTTCTAATTTATGAACAAATAAAAAGTTTTTTTACGTCGCATAGTGTAGCTTTTAGGCTGTGTATAACTTTTATCCCCATCGTCCACCGCGAAGTATCGAGCTTTATGAACCTTACACACATTTTATGCACAGGATTTCCACAGTCGCTTGTGGATAGTGGGAACGCTTGTTCGAAAAATGCTAGTTTGATATGATAGATTCAGATTCAAAAAAAGGAAAGGTAGGTGAACGTTATGGTTGAATTGTCAGATGAGATGTTGCTTGATTCCTATTTTAGGGCGATTGAGCTGCAGTTGGAGCATGACTTCATAGCTCTATTGCTCGCTGAAATTCGCAAACGGAACTTACACTCTCCAGAACATGCGGTTCTTCACTGAAACGCAAAGCATTTTACTTTGCACTAGCCGCCCAAAAAACAAGCCGCACGCAGCACAAAAATAGGGTATCTGTCAGATTGCCGATTCTCGTCAGCCTGATCAGATACCCTTTTATTTTTCAGAGATGCTGCTGCGGTTCAAAGATTAAAGCTTCAGGCTGCTGCTGTGTCCCGGGGACAGCTTGGCATCGGGGTCAATATATACCTTGGCATTATTGACAGCCGTAGGCGCTTCGCCGAACCCGACCGCAATCAGCTTCAGCTTGCCCGGATAGGTCGTAATGTCGCCGGCGGCGAAAATACCCGGAATGCTGGTCTCCATGCGCGAGTCCACGACGATGGAATTGCTGTCGATTTCAATCCCCCACTCGGCGATCGGTCCCAGCGAGGAGACAAAGCCGAAGTTCACGATGACGCTGTCGACTTCAATATCTTGGGTCGCTTTGGTTTTGACGTCGGACAAGGTCACCTTGGTGATGAACTGGTCTCCGTGCAGCGCGGTGATTTCGGTTGGCGTGATGACCTTTACTTTGGAGTTCATCAGGTTTTCCACGCTGTGCTCATGCGCGCGGAACTTGTCGCGGCGGTGGATCAGCGTCACTTCTTCGGCGATCGGCTCCAGCATCAGAGCCCAGTCCACCGCGGAGTCGCCGCCGCCGCTGATCAGCACTTTTTTACCCGCAAAGGCATTCAAATCGCTTACAAAATAATGCAGGTTCGCCTTCTCGAAGCGGGCTGCCTCCGGCAGCTCCAGACGGCGGGGTTCAAAAGCGCCGACGCCGGCCGTAATGATGACGGCTTTGCTGTGGTATTCCGCTTTATCGGTGGTTACGACGAAATGCCGCTCATCCCGTTTTTGCACGGACTGAACTTTCTCCTCAAGACGGATGTCGGATTGGAACAGCTCCATCTGACGGGACAGATTGTCCACAAGCTCTTGGCCGGTAATCTTCGGGAAGCCGGCTACGTCGTAAATATATTTTTCGGGATAAAGAGCAGCAAGCTGCCCTCCCAATTGGGGCATACTTTCAATCAATGTAACCGATGCCTGGCGCATTCCGCCGTAAAAGGCTGCAAACATGCCGGCGGGGCCTCCGCCTATAATGATAAGGTCGCTGATGGGAGCGCCGGATTGTTCTCCTGTCACGAATATTACACCTCCGAGTTGATATATTCAATTTGCCACTTTACATCCTTTCTTATTATAAGCAATGTGAAGGCGGCCTGCAAAGATAGCAATTATGCTGAAAAACGCGCGTTTTTTTTGGAATGAATGTGTTTGATTAAAACGATACTAAGGTTTACAATAGATATGGTTATTTTAGAATTACTTTAAGTTTTATTGGAATTTCTTCTGAATTTAAGTGTATAAATTCACAAAAACAATTGATGATCTGCTGATATTTTTCCAAAAAAAATAACACATAGACAGATTTACCTGTTGGAAGGAGCCGGAACATGAGCAGTATTCCCAAAATAGTTATTCTGGGTGCGGGATATGGAGGTATTTTAACCGCCCAGCGGCTGCAAAAAGCCCTGAATTATAATGAAGCGGACGTTACGCTCGTAAACCGCCATGAATATCATTATTTTACGACCCATTTACATATGCCTGCTGCGGGAACGGACAGCATCGAGCATACGCGCGTGTCGATTTCCAAGCTGATCGATGAATTTAAGATTGATTTGGTGAAATCTTCGGTGCAGGAGATCCGGACCCAGCAGAAAAAAGTCATTCTGGAGGACGGCACGCTGTCCTACGATTATCTGGTGATTGCGCTCGGCGGCGAGCCGGAAACGTTCGGCATTCCGGGACTGGACAAATATGCGCTGACGATCCGCAGCATCAACTCGGTGCGCCTGATCCGCGAGCATATCGAATACCAGTTTGCCAAATACAAAAACGAAAACAATGCGCAGGAGTACATTAACTTCGTGGTGGGCGGCGCGGGCTTCAGCGGCATCGAGTTCGTTGCTGAGCTAGCCGACCGGATTCCGGCGCTCTGCAAGGAATATGATGTTGATCCGAATCTGGTCAACATCTACAACATCGAAGCAGCACCGACCGCGCTGCCGGGCTTCGCTCCAGAACTTGTGGAACATGCGATGACGGTCCTCTCGAAGAAGGGCGTCACCTTCAAGATGGGCGTGGCGATCAAGGAATGCCTGCCGGGCGGCGTTATCCTTGCTACCGGGGAAGAGATCAAAGCGTCCACGATCGTGTGGACCGGCGGCATCCGCGGCAACCGTCTGATCGAAGCGGCTGGCTTCGAGGCGATGCGCGGCCGCGTCAAGGTCGACGAATACCTGCATGCTCCGGGACATGAGAACATCTTCATTATCGGCGACGGATCGCTGATGATCAGCCCGGAGGGACGCCCGTATCCGCCGACGGCGCAAATCGCCATGCAGCAAGGCGAATGCTGCGCGTTTAACCTGGTGGCGGCGATCCGCGGCCAGCAGCCGAAGAAATTCGTATTCAGCCACAAGGGCACCGTCGCTTCGTTGGGCAAGGGTCAAGGCATTGCCGCAGTAGGCGACAAGAAATACAAAGGCTGGTCGGCAGCGCAGCTGAAGAAGCTGGTGGATTTGCGGTACCTGTTCATCATCGGCGGCATTACGCTCGTGCTGAAGAAGGGAAGATTCTTCTAAGATGCGTCATTGCAGCGTACAGGTCCGCGGATTGTTGACGCGGGAAGAGCTTGACCGTTATAACGGGCTGATTGAAGCCGGAACGTACCTCGAAGATCAGAACAAGTACGATCTGGCTTATCATGTGCAGAAAGAAATTGATATTCTGATCCTGCCGGCGATTGAGCGCCTGAAAGAGAAAAGCCGGGCACGCGACCGGGCGACCGAGGAATATTTGGAGAGTCTCCGCCTGGCGGAGGATGACGACGAGGATCAATAAATTTTATTATCATATAAAAAGGGTGAGCTTCCGGTCTGGAAGCTCACCCTTCTGTGTATACCTTGCCATTAACATTTACAGCTTCAGCATATCCTCGAAGCTTTCCGGTGTCAGCAGATTGCCGACGTAGAACGGTCCAAATTCCCCGTAACGCGCGCTGACCTCGTCAAAGCGCATTTCGTAGACCAGTTTCTTGAATTGCAGCGCATCCTCCGCGAACAGCGTGACGCCCCATTCCCAGTCGTCAAAGCCGACGGAGCCGGTAATGATCTGCTTCACCTTGCCGGCGTAGCCGCGCCCGATCAGGCCGTGGGAATGCATCAGTTCACGCCGCTTCTCCATGTCGAGCATGTACCAGTTGTCGGCCAGCTCGCGTTTTTTGTTCATCGGGTAAAAGCAGATATGCTTCGCCTGCGGCAGGATCGGTTTTAAACGGGCCGCGATATGCGGGTTCAGCATCGGGTCGCCGCCGTCGCCGTTGCCTCCGTTATAATTGCTTAGCTCAACGATGCTGACGTAAGAGTAAGATTTGGTCGTGAAGTGGGCGAAGGCGGTTTTATTGAATGCCGTCTCCAGCGCATTCAGCGCTTCCAGACTTTCCCGCAAAAACATCATGACAAAATCGGCTTTCTGGCCGACGATGGCGTATACGGCGGTGCTGCCCTGCTTCGCTTCCTCAACCGGCCCCCATTCTTCCATAAAAGCATGCAGCTCCTCCAGGGCCACTGCGCGCTCCTCGTCGTCGGCCTCTGTCCAGGCGGTCCAGTTGATGGAACGGAAATCATGCAGCGCATACCAGCCTTCCAGCGTCAATGCAGCTTCGTTCATGGTGATCCTCCTTAAAATCATTTTATGTACGGCCTTTTCGGCAATCTATAAGCATTGTATCGCAAGCGGGCCGGCAAGAGCAAACTTCCTCCGTACCCATTTGCCTGATTGTGCACCGATTCACGCAGGAAAGTTCATTGCTTCGTTACATTTTTTGAAGTAAACTTACGGATATAACAGTATATTTGTGCGGTTCTTTATAGAGAGAGGGGATGGCGGACAGTGGGCTTTATTCCTGTATTTGTGTTGGCCGTTTTGTTCTTTGTGATGATGTTCGGTATTGGCTTTATCCTGAATATGCTGATGAAGACAACCTGGTTTCCCGCATACTTGTTTGTGCTTGTTATTCTGCCTGTCGTGGTCTATTCCATCTGGGACCGCAGCGCGATGACGCTCTGGGAGCATTTAACCACCTTCCATTTCGTCGATTATTTGACCGGCGTCGCCGGGCTTGCGGGAGCGGTGTTAAGCGGCTGGACGATCCAGAAGCTGCGGCTTGGCGGATACAAGATGTTCTAGAAGCGAATAAGCGAAAAAGCGTAAGCATCCCACTAATTTGTCAGTAGTCTTCGGACGGATCAATTAGTGGGATTTTGTCGCCCGAAGGACTTCGCAAGGAGTCCGCTTCCACCAAAACCAGAGACCCCGCTATGTGGGGTTATTTTTGGTTTGGTTATTATTTAACATTTCCGGCCGCTGGTTTTATGATAGAATAGAACTCTATATGAATTCGTGCTAGAAGGGGAGATTTCCGCAGATGCGTATGAGCCATTTACATCATTTTACCGAACATCACCGGTACTGCGTTTCCCGCGAATTCGGACTTAGCCAAGTAGACGGACGCATGCTGGGCCTGGTTTACCAGCCCATGGTCGGCGCGTTCGCCATCAGTCTGTACCGATTGCTGTTTGAACATATCCCTGCGGAAAGCATCGGCTTCTCCCCGGTGGAGCAGCAGCGCAGGCTTTTTTTGACGCTGGGCGTCGAGCCGAATGAAAAAGGCCGCAAATACCTTGTAGACCAGGCCTCCCGGCTGGAAGCGGTGGGGCTGCTGCAGACCTCGCGCATCTATGTGCCGGAAACCGATGACTATCTGTACGAATACGAGCTGCTGGCGCCGCTCTCGCCGGCGGATTTTTTCGCAACCCAGCATTTGACCCTGCTGCTGCGCGACAAGATCGGCAAATTCGCCGTTCTGTCGCTGCGCGAGCAGTTCTGGACGCCCCAGCCGGAGGAATGGAGCCGCCGCTCGGTTCAAAAAGAAAATATATCGCTGCCCTTTTATGATATTTTCGAGTTAAATACGCATGTCATTGATTACGAGCTGGAGCAGGCGCTGGCGGAGGTTGCTACGGTGCGCCAATCCGGAACCCGTGAAACCGAAGCCTCGGCCATCGGGTACAGTGATCTCATTCTCCGTTTTCCCCGAGAATCGGTGAACCGTGCCCATGTGGAGAAGCTGCGCTTCGATCATGCGCAGATGGGCGTAATCAATTATGTGGCCCGCAAATACGGCCTCGGCCCGCAGGATTTATGCCGCCTGCTGGATGAGGACGGGATGTTTGCACCGGACGGCGAGATTATTCTCGATACGCTGCAGCATAAAGCGAGCCAGCATTTCCGCCAGGACCAGAAGCGCCAGGAGCGCCGGGAAATCGCTGCCGCCAAGGTGGTCGCGCTGCGCTCCGCCGCCGACGAGAGCGGAGAACCGATCACCGTGCCGGAACAGCCGGTAGAAATGGAATATTATGTGGACGTGCCGCCGCAGTTTATCTCCAAATGCGATATCCACCAATATAATATGATGTTGCGCAACGAACCTTATACCCGGCTGCTGCAAACCTTTTTCCCGGGAACGGTCCCTCCGCAGACGATGGACATTTTCGTGAACCTGGATTTGAATTATAAGCTGAACGGGGAAGTTATCAACGTGCTGATCCATTATTTGATGACGATGATGGCATCCGATGGCGAACAGCGGATGAACGCGAATTTCGTTGAGGCGATCGCCTCCAACATGCTGATGAAGCAGGTCACGACGTACGAAAAGGCCGTCAAGTACATCCGCGATCAGGCCAAAGTCAAAGGCAGGGGCAAGGATGCGGCGGGTTCGCGCTCCGCGCCTGCGGCCGGCAGACCGCGCGCCTACGGGAAAAATCAGGCTCGCGCGGCGAAGCCGGAGATTCCGATTGTTCTGGACGACGGCGCGAGCGGCGCCGTATCGGAAGAAGAGTTCGCGGCGATGATGAAGAAGGCGGCCGAAATCAAGGCCAGCAAGAAGAAAGGCGTCCCCGGGACGCCGTAAAGAAAGCGAGGTGCGGCGATGGAATCGATGGGCGAAGTGCTGCGCTCGATGAACAATCCGGCATTGCGCCGGCGGTCCCGCGATCTGGAGCAGCAGCTGTTCGGCGATCCGCTGGTCAAGCAGCTGCAGGCAGAGCATCCCGAGCTGGATGAGAGCCGGCTGCGGCTCCACCTTAGCGAGCTGTACCAGTACGTGGGGGAGAGCCGCAATTGCGCGAACTGCCCGGGGCTGGAGAACTGTCCGAACAATTTTCCCGGCCACTACAGCAAGCTGGCGGTCGAGACCGTCAACGGCAAAACCGATTTGTACGAACGAAAGACGCCGTGCAACCTGCAAGTTGCCAAGGAAATGCAGGATAACATCAAGCGGCGCATCCGCAGCTTTTATGTGGACGAGCGGGTGCTGAACGGCGGATACGATGAAATTGATATTATGGGCAAGGATCCTCGCCGGGTCACTGCCGTCAATAAAATATTCGATTATATTGCCGAAGTGAAGGAGAATGGCCTGACCTCCAAGGGAATCTACCTGCATGGCTCCTTCGGGACCGGCAAAACGTTCCTGATGTGCTATCTGCTGCATGAGCTGGCGGTAGCAGGGTACAGCGGCGTTATTGTGTACATGCCTGATTTCATTGAAGATTTGAAGTCGATCATGACCGACGGCCAGAAGCTGAAGGAGACGGTTGATACGCTGAAAAGCTGCGATCTGCTGATCTTTGACGACATCGGCGCGGAGAATCTCAATCCGTGGGCCCGCGACCATGTGCTCGGCGCGATTCTGAATTACCGTATGAACCGCAAGCCGACCTTCTATACCTCCAATTATCCGCTGGACGGACTGGAGAAGCATCTCAGCTTCACGAGCAAGGATGGCGAAGAGGTGTACAAAGGGCAGCGGCTAATGAACCGGATCGCCCCGTTCGTGGACGTCATTCCGCTGCATGGCGACAACCAGCGCGGCGCGGGATATTAACGCAAAATAGCGGCAACAATAAACCGGCTCCCCCGATGGAGAGCCGGTTTATTGTTTGCCTCGACACATGAGGACGAACGCGAATAACGGTTGGAAGCTTCACCTTGGAGTTGCTTTACTCCGCCAAAAACTTGATAATGACCATGCCGAAAAAAATGACGGTCAAAAGTCCGGCCATCCCGAAAAAACCGTTCATCAGATCGCCTAAATCATTGCGGGGTTCTTCGTTGATATGTTCCCGCGGGTCACGGACCTGCGCTTTCGTCTCCATTGCTTCTTCCTCCTTAGTGTGAGAGAAGTCATTGACAATTAATGCGCTTTCCTCAAGTATACGAAGCCCGAAAGCAGTTGTAAAGAAGAGGAATCGCGGAGAAAATAGATTTTATGCAATCTAATTTTATGAAATGTTATACAAAGGGAACCCGATATGGTATACTGTTCATGTGTCGGTAAATGGTAATTTGGTTATCCTACTTACAAGAACAATTTATCCACCAATCCGGCGAAGTGTCCGCCTGCGCCATCCGGCCGCTGCTGCGGACATCAGCTTCGTAAAATTAAAGGAGGAATATTATCATGGCTATCGTAAACGTGTCTGACCAATCCTTCGGCAGCGAAGTGGAAGGTCAAGGGACTGTTGTAGTTGACTTCTGGGCACCTTGGTGCGGACCTTGCAAAATGCTGGCTCCGATCCTCGAAGAACTGTCCAGCGAACTGGGAGACGGCGTAAAAATCGCCAAACTGAACGTCGATGAGAATCCGGAAACGGCTTCCCGCTTCGGCGTAATGAGCATTCCTACCCTGATCTTCTTCAAAGACGGCCAACCGGTCGACAAAGTGGTGGGACTGAACTCCAAGGACTCCCTGAAAAATATCGTCGCTAAACATCAATAATTTCCAGTTGAATTTGAACGGGGCTCCGGCCCTGCCATGCCCAACGCCTTCGGTTTATCCGGAGGCGTTTTGTGTGCTAAACTAAGATGTAGAGTATGAGGGCAACCATCAAAAAAGGAGACTCCGGCAGGAGTTTTTCTTAGCCAAGCAAGGGTGGGGAAAACAGTGGATTACATGGACAATATCCGCAACAAGCTCGCGCTTCTGCCCGATTCGCCGGGCTGTTACCTGATGAAAAATGAAGAAGGCACAATCATTTACGTCGGGAAGGCGAAGGTGCTGAAGAACCGCGTGCGCTCGTATTTCACGGGCAGCCATAACGGCAAGACGCAGCGGCTCGTCGCGAACATTGCGGATTTCGAATATATCGTAACCGGAAGCAACATGGAGGCGCTCATTCTGGAGTGCAACCTGATCAAGAAGCATATGCCGCGTTACAACGTGCTGCTGAAGGACGACAAGACGTTTCCGTATATCAAAATTACGAACGAGAAACATCCGCGTCTGGAAGTGACGCGCCGGGTGCTTAAAGATAAAGCGAAATATTTCGGCCCGTACCCGAACGGTTACGCCGCCCAGCAGACCAAAAAGTTGCTCGACCGCATGTACCCGCTGCGCAAATGCAACGTGCTGCCGAAGGAAGTCTGCCTCTATTATCATATGGGCCAATGCCTTGCGCCTTGCGTGTATGACGTGGAGAAACAGCAATACGACGAGATTACGCAGAACATTTCTTCTTTTCTCGGCGGAGGGCATGAAGCGATCAAGAAGGATTTGCAGAAAAAGATGGAGGAAGCCGCGGAGGAGCTCTACTTCGAGCGGGCGAAGGAGCTGCGCGACCAGATCATCCATATCGACGCGCTGATGGAGAAGCAGAAGATCACGACTTCGGACACGCGGGACCGCGACGTATTCGGCTATGCCGTCGACAAGGGCTGGATGTGCGTGCAGATTCTGTATATGCGCCAGGGAAAAATGATCCAGCGCCACTCCTCGGTGTTCCCGTTCTACGGCGAAGCGTACAGCGATTTCATCTCGTACGTGACGCAGTATTACAGCGACAATCCGGCGCTGCCGCAGGAGATTCTGCTGCCGGACGGCGAGCTGCCGGCTGCCGACGCCGAAGGCGCCGCCGCGCCATACGGCGACGCGGAGGCAGCGGCCGCGCAAGCAGGCGGAGCGCCCGGCGCGGCTTTCGACGTTGCCGCGCTCGCAGCGCTTGACGCGGAGGAAGCGGCCCCGGACCCGGCGGAAGAGGGGTCCGAGACCTTGGCGGCCGAAGCGGGTTCGAACGCCGCAGAGGCCTTGTCCGGCGCCGCCGCGCTGCAGGAATGGCTCGGCGTCAAGGTGCTGGTGCCGAAGCGCGGGCTGAAGAAGCAGATGGTCGGTATGGCCTGCGAGAACGGACGGGTCGCGCTGGACGAGAAATTCCGGCTCATCGAGCGCGATGAGGAGCGGACCTCCGGCGCCGCCAGCAGCCTGGGCGAAAGCCTGGGCCTGGAATCGCTGCACCGGATCGAAGCGTTCGATAACTCGAACATTCAGGGCGCCAATCCGGTCTCGGCGATGGTGGTGTTTACCGACGGGAAGCCGGATCGCAAGGAGTACCGCAAATACAAGGTTCGCACGGTGCAAGGGCCTGACGACTACGAAACGATGCGCGAGGTCATCCGGCGCCGGTACGAACGCGTGCTGAAGGAGAATTTGCCCATGCCCGATCTGATCGTGGTCGACGGCGGCAAAGGGCAAATCTCCTCGGCAGTGGACGTGCTGCAGAACGAGCTGGGACTCTTCATTCCGGTCTGCGGTCTCGTCAAGGACGACAAGCACCGGACCGCGCAGCTGCTGGTCGGCGACGAAGCGGAGCCGGTCTCGCTGGCGCGCGACAGCCAGGAGTTCTATCTGCTGCAGCGCATTCAGGATGAGGTCCACCGCTTTGCGATCACCTTCCACCGCGAACAGCGGGCAAAGTCGATGGTGACCTCAAAGCTGGATTCCATTCCCGGCATCGGGGAGAAGCGGCGCAAGCTGCTGCTGAAGCATTTCGGCTCGCTGAAGAAGATCAAGGAAGCGAGCGTCGAGGATTTCCGCCCATTGTCGATCGGCGACAAGCTGGCGAGAGAGATTCTTCAGGCGCTGCGGGACGAAGAACCGTCATCATAACCATTGAGCCCCCATACAGCAAAGTGAGGTTTTGATTTCGAGCCATTCTCCTTCCTTTAAAAAAGCAGGCCGCCCCTTAAGGGGCGGCCTGCTTTGCGTTCTAGCCGATGGCATCGTTTGCCGGCAGCGGCTCCTGCGTTTTACGCGGCGGATTGAAGCGGTAGACGATATAGCCGACGATAAACGGCAGGATGATCGTCACGATTCCTGCGCCGACATTGACCTTATCCTGCATGAAGATCAGCGTGGCGCCCATCAGGATGCTGTCGAACACGACATGGCTGAACATGGCGGCGATGAAGCCGTAACGCAGAAAAATATAACTGAAGAGCAGCCCAATTACGGTCAGCTCGATCGGCCTGGAGCTGATCGGATAGATCGGATACAGCGTATGCCCGAGCGCCCAGATGAGCGTCGTGATCAGCGAGGCGAGGAAGGTGCTGCGTACGATTTTTTTGAGCATGCGGATCCCGAACAGGCGGTACACCGCCTCCTCGGATAATCCGGCGAGCCAGGCCATTATTGGCAGCAGCCAGCCGTATTTCATATTGTACGGCGACTGGCTGGCATCGGTGGTGGACCAGTTATGCAGCGTCAGCGACAGGAGGATGAACATCAGCGTCTGCACGCCCAGCAGAATGAAAGCCCAGACATAACCGGCGCGGATGCTGTCGAGCACATATTTGCCGTACCCCGGTTCCTTGGCCCGCGGCCATGGATTCATGCCTTCTTCCTTGCGCCACAGGCCATTCCCGCCGACCAGCGAGAAGTACAGGAGCGATGACATCAGGAGACTGTACAGCGCGTACACGATGAACAGCACGATCGCGGTAATCCGTGATTCCAGATCCCCGCCGCCGCCCGTTTCCGGAAGCATATTATAGGTGCTGACCATCATGATGATGAAATGGGCCGCGCTCAGGAAGATGCCCCGAAGGAATGAGGTATGCTGTCTGCGCAGGATGCTGTAGATTAACGCGAGAATGCCCAGCGCCAGCGTCGGCAGGCCGTAGCCGAACAACGTCAGCTTCTGCGCGAGCGAGGTCTGGTCTTTTACATAATGGTCATGCCAGGAAGGCGCGGCGTAACCGGCGCGGAAATAGGAAATCTCTTCATTCTGGAAACGGAAGTAATAATGCAGCTGCGCCTCCCCTATGGTGACCGAGCTGTCGGTATAGACCAGCCCGTAATCCTCCGAGCCTTCCGCGATCGGCAGCTTCGCCGAGCTGGCGCCCCATTCCTGCAGCCACGGCTGCGCCAGGGCTTCCATCTGCTCCAGCGAAAGCGCAGGCTCCGAAGCCGCATTCTGCGACGGCTCCAGGCCGTAGGCGCTTCCGGTTTGCGAATCGGGAAGTTTGCCGTAAGCATATCCCGGAGCGGCATTGGCGTCGGCCCCCCGGGCAAAGCCCGCTACCTCGCCATTGTACATGTTCAGATCAACGGCGAGCACCGGCACCGAATGTCCGGGACGCTCGAGAACGGCGTGGAAAATATCGTAAGGGTATTTCCGGTTCGCCTTGTTTTTGGAGTAGTCTTCGAGCAGCTTTTCGCGGGACATGTATCCGTAAAAGGAAGAATCCGACTCATAATAGATCGTCCAGCTGTCCCGGGAGGCGGGTTTGACGCCGAGCTTCTCCTCCGCAAATGATGCCGCAATGCTGCGGGCTTCGGTTTTGCTGATCGCTTTGGTATTGTTCTCGCTTTCGCCGGTAGTAAACTGGGGAACAACCTGGAGCAAAACAAAAAGTAAAAGACCAACGATGCCTGCGACAAGAAGTCCGGCAGTGATGGGCCGCTGCTTCAAAGGCTGGCCTACGGGATTCATGAAACACCTCCTAGAATGAATTGGCAACATAAGGATACCCGCTTATTATAATCCGAATCCGGGAGTCCTTACAAAGAAATCGCTCATACCGGACAGATGCCTGTCTCCAAATCTATGAGGCGTCGGCGGCGGTTATGCGGATTTGAACAGCGAAGACTTGCGTCCTCCTGTCAAAGCGGAATGCAGGCAGCGGGCCCCCGCATACATGCAGAGCAGAGAGAGGGGGATGCCCAGAACCGCGATTGCGCCAAGCTGCAGCCAGCCGGGCACGTCGCCCAAGCTTATTACGTCCGGGAACATGAGGTCCGTAACGACTTGTAATTGCAGCGATGCAAACATCGCCAGCGGAATCAGCAAAATCGAAAGAACTTTAAAACGGAACATGCAGTACATTGTCTGTAAAAGGCCAAGCGTTACGGTAAGCGATATGGCGGCAGTCAGAAAGGCGTAGATCAGCCAAAGCGCCGTTGAACCTGCTTCCGCCGTTGTACATCGCCCTGCAGCGAGTCCGGCGCCCGAGCCGGCCAGCATGGAGACGAACAGCACCAGATTGACTTGCATGACCTTCGTCCAGACCGAAGCGCTTTGGGACAGCAAGAGGCTGAAGCGGCTATGGGGAAAGGTTAACCGCCAGGCAAGCTGCTTGTTTTCCGCTGCACTGCGGAATAGCAGCCATAACGACCCAAACACGACAGGCACCATAAAAGGAACTTTGACTACAGACAGCACCGCCTGCAAATCGCTGCTGGCCAAGAAGAACAGGATGGCTGTAACCACGGGAATCGCAAGCTTTAGCATAAAGACGGCTTTCAGCTGCTCGATCCGGCGGATTTGACTGGAATCCAGCCGGTACAGGGACAGGAACGGCGCGCCGGCGCGCTGCGGATGCTCTGTCCGGCGCTCACCGGCTTCCGCCGCGCTTCGCTTTGGCAGACGGAGCTGCAGGGGCTGCGGTCCGGCCATCCGCCCGTAGCCTTTCTTAGCAATATGCGGCATGACGAAATAACATAGCGGCCAACCGAGCATGATTAACGCCGCAGCGTAAAGAGAAACCCGTGTGGGCGATGTATAGGCTGAGTCAGCCAGATTCCACGAAGGATCGTTCAGTAAGGTGACCAGCACCAGCGGCGTCATCCAGAGCAGCGAGAATAATATGGCCAGCATAAGGCCGCCTCTGCGGGCGCGCAGGGATAGGCTGATGCTCAGCCCGGCGGTGACGGCGAGGGGCAGCATGGCTGCGATAAGAAGCGCGTAAGCCGTTACGGTATAGATGAGCGTTCCGCCGGCCAACGCTTCGTAGCGGCCGGAAGCGATGGAGACCGCGTAGTTTCCCGCTGCGGCCGCAAGCATAAGGCCGGCGATCCGGAGGCCGGCGGCAAGCAGCGCGGCAGCTTTGGCCTTCAGCAGCCGGGTGCGGGAATAAGGCAAGCAGAGCATCCAGTCCCGGTGGCGCTGCTGGGCGAAACCCAGCATATCTGCCCCGGCCAGCCCCATCACGGCCAGCCAGGTTAACGCGATTGCGCCAAGGAACGGCGCCCGCTGCGCGCCGTCCTGCGCCGGCAGCAGGAATCCCGCAGCCACCAGCGCTGCGAATACCAGCGGCAGCACCAGCCAGCGGGCGGCAGAGCCGCGTTTGCTGCCGGCATAGCGGCTCGCCTCCAATTGAACCAAAACCCGGAAGGCGCTCATGCGAACACTTCCCGGTAGCGCGACTCTACGGATTTGCCCGCAAGCCGCAGCTGCTCTACCTCTTCGACGCCGCGGATGATGCCGCCGCCGAGCAGGATCAGCCGGTCGAACAGCAGCTCCATCTCGCGGATATCATGGGTCGCGACGAGCACCGTCCGTTCGCCGTCGGCCAGTTCACCGACGACTACAGAAGAAATGGCTTCCCTGGAGATCATATCGATGCCGGTGAACGGCTCATCGAGCAGAACCAGCGGCGCTTTGCGCGCGAGGCAGGTCAAGAGCTGGAGGCGGGCTTCCTCGCCCCGGGACATCGCGGAGATCAGCGCGTCGCCGGAGACGGATAGCTGACGCTGCAGCTCTTGAGCCTTTGCTTCCTCCCAGTCCGGGTAGATGTCCCGGGCAAAGCCGAGCCACTGGCGTACGGTCAGCCAGCCCGGCAGACTGCCGCGGTCGGGCAGCAGGGAAAGCTCGCCGAGGCGGCCGACGCCGGCCGGCTTGCCGAAGAGGCGCACCGTTCCCGAATCAGCCGGCGCGAGACCGGCGATAATGCGCAGCAGCGAAGATTTGCCCGCGCCGTTCGGACCGAGCAGGCCGGTCAGGCTGCCTTGAGGAATCTGAAAGCTAACATTGTCCAGGACCGTTTTCTTCTTCATCCTTAAGCATACTCCGCTGCATTCAACCGCTGCCGCGGGCGTTTCATGAATGGTTGTCATCTGCATCCTCCTTGTCAAAATCCAGCAATTGCTGTGCCGTCAAGCCAAGCGAAGCCGCCAGCGCTTTGAAGTCGCGAATGGCTTTACGCATCATATCCTTTCTCGCATTTGCAATAACGTTCATGTCCTGCGCGACAAACGTCCCTTGCCCCCGGTAGGTGACGATCAGGCCCAGACGCTCCAGCTCCTGATAGGTCCGGGCGGCGGTGGTCGGATTGATGTTCCGGCCCGCAGCCAAATCCCTTACCGAAGGCAGCCGCGTTCCCGGCGGAATCCGTCCTGCGACGATCTGTCTGCGGATGGCGTCGACCAGCTGTTCATAAATCGGCAGCGAGGGATCAAGCCGGAACGGTTCCGGAAGCAGTTCTACATCATGCTCCATCGTATCCTCCTTCCATTGTTATGAGTGTATGGACACTCACCATACACCACTTTACAGGCAGTGTACCACTACCCACCATACAATTCAAGGGGATTATGCCCAGGATGCAAAAAGTGGACATCCGCCGCGTTTCTGGGTATGGTTAACTGTAGTGCAGATGTAACGGGAGGATGAGAGTTTTGCCTAAAGCTTTTTCCAATAAAGCCGGATTTAAAGGGTTCGGGTTGACTCCGCCGCAAATTCTGGTGCTCGGGTTTGCCGTACTGATTCTGGCGGGGACGCTGCTCCTGATGTTGCCGGTAGCGAGTGCTGCGGGACAAAGCCTCGGCTTTGTGGATGCCTTGTTTACGGCCACCTCGGCAACCTGCGTCACTGGCCTGGTCGTCGTAGATACGGGTACTTATTTCAGTTTGTTCGGCAAAACGGTCATTCTGGTTCTCATTCAAATCGGCGGTCTCGGATTTATGACCATGGCAACCTTGTTTGCCCTTGTATTTAAAAAAAGAATCTCGTTGCGCGACCGGCTGATTTTGCAGGAAGCAATGAATCAGAGCACGATGGAGGGCATCGTCCGGCTGATCCGCCGGGTGCTGCTGTACTCGCTGATCATTGAAGGGGTCGGTGCCATTCTGCTGACAGCCCGCTGGGCGGCTGACATGGCCCTGCCCAAAGCGCTTTACTTTGGGATTTTTCACGCCGTGTCCATGTTCAACAATGCCGGGTTCGATATTTTCGGCGATTTCCGCAGCCTGACGCAGTATACCGGCGATCCGGTCGTGAATATCACCGTCATGCTGCTGATCGTCACCGGCGGACTTGGCTTTCTCGTTCTGACCGAGCTGGCGGAGTATCCGCGCAAACGCCGGTTTTCTTTGCACAGCAAAGTGGTGCTCTCCATGACGTCCGTCCTTATTGTGCTTGGAGCGGCTGTCTTTTTCATCTTTGAGTATACGAACAAGCAGACGCTGGGGCCGCTGGATTTAGGCGATAAGCTGTGGGCGGCGTTATTCCAGTCTGTCACTCCGCGCACGGCGGGCGCGAATACGGTGGACATTGCCGGAATGCGCCAGGCGTCCCAGATGTTTATGATTATCCTGATGTTCATCGGCGCTTCGCCGGGTTCAACGGGCGGGGGCATTAAAACTACGACCTTCACTTTGATGGTCGGGGCCGTCATCGCCATGCTGCGCGGACGCGAGGACATCGTGCTGTTCCGATACCGGGTCGCCCAGGAACGCATCTTCAAGGCGCTGACGATAACGCTGCTCGCGCTGCTGTTCATCGTGTCCATAACCATGGTGCTGTCCACGCTGGAAGACCGGTCGTTCCTGATGATTTTATTCGAGACGACATCAGCCTTCGCGACTGTCGGTTTGAGTATGGGCCTGACGCCGGAATTATCGGATCTCGGAAAAGTTCTTATTTGCCTCGCAATGTTTGCGGGCCGGCTTGGCCTGCTGACGCTCGCGTACGCGCTTGGGCCGAAGCAGGGCAAGCCGCTGTACAAATATCCGGAAGGAAAAATGATTATAGGCTGAGGAGGAAATACGGATGAAACCACAGCAGTTCGTCGTGATCGGGCTGGGCCGTTTCGGGGCCAGTCTGGCGCTGGAGCTGGTATCCATGGGGTATGAGGTGCTGGGCATCGACCATCTGGAAGAGCGGGTGGAGGAAATGAGCGGTCAACTGACCCATGCGGTGCTGGGGGATGCGACCGATGAGGCGATTTTGCGTTCGCTGGGGGTGCGCAATTTCGACTGCGGCATCGTGGCCATCGGCGACAATATGGAGCGTTCCATTTTGGCGGCAATTTTGCTTAAAGAACTCGGCGTAAAGCAGGTGATTGCCAAAGCGATTTCGATCTTGCACGGCCGGGCGCTGGAGAAACTCGGGATCGACCGGGTGATTTTTCCGGAGCGGGATATGGGGGTGCGCGTGGCCCATCAGCTGGTGAACCCGAATCTGCTGGATTATATCGAGATCTCCAAGGAATACAAAATCGTCGAGCTGACCGTGCCGGAATGCATGGACGGCAAAAGTCTCGCCGAGCTGAATACGCGGGCCAAATACGGCTGCAGCATTGTGGCGCTGAACCGCGGGGACGGCATTATCGTCGCCCCGACGGCGCATGATTATTTGCATAAGGGCGACATTATGGTCGTCATCGGTTCCAACGAGAGCATCGAGGTCTTTGAAGATAAAGCGGTGAACGTGGATTAAGAGCCGCCTGAACCAGCGGCTTTCAGGAGGGGGGAAACGTTCTGGACGATCCTGGCGGCCGCCGTCCGGCGCCTCTTGTTCTATTGCGGAAGGAATACTTCCTCGGTGACCTGCACGAGGCTGCGGGCGGCAGTGCTCAGACTCCCGCTCGCCGAATAGATCATGCAGGTGGTGCGCTGGGTCTGCTCCAGCTCCTTGATGTGCAGCGACACCAGGCCGCTGCCGTGCAGCAGCTCGGGGCGCAGGTATGATTTCGGCAGCAGCGCCGCGGCCCTGATCGTCGGCAGCAGCCGGACGATCGCCTCGAACGAGTCGATCTCCATGCGCACATCGGGATCGATGCCGTTGCGCTGGAACAGCTCATCGGTCATGCGGCGGTACCAGGTGCCCTTGGAGAAAAGAATCATCGGCTGGCGGGCAAGATGCTCCATCGTCAGCTTCGCCGGCAGCGTCAGCGGATGCTGCTCCGGCACGACCAGCCGCAGCTGGTCGTCAAACAGCGGCACGCAGCGCAAGCCCGGCTCCAGCGTGGACGAGGCGATGATGCCGACGTCGGACCGGCCTTCGCTGACCGAGGAGACGATTTCATGCGTTTTGCCGGTGACCAGCTTCAGCTCGGCTGCCGGGTATTTAGCCATATAAGCGTTGACCAGCGGCGGCAGCGTCGTCTGCAGGGTCGTCAGGCTGGCGCCCAGGTGGACGATCTGCGGCCCGCCTTCCTTGAACTTTGACAGCGCCTCCAGAAAAGCGGCGCGCTGCTGGCGCTGCTCCAATGCATACGTATAGGTGAGCCGTCCGACCTCGGTCAGCTCCAGCCGTTTGCCGTAGCGGTTAAAGAGGATGACGCCCAGGCGCTCCTCCAGCTTGGAGATTTTGCGCGAGAGAGCCGGCTGCGACAAATTCAGCTGGCGCGAAGCCCGGTTGAGGCTGGAGTGTTCGACGACGGCGGCGAAGATATCGAGATCATCATACATTGGCGGGCCTCCTAGAAATTCCGGATCGGTTCAGGCTTCTTTCCCCATTATTCCCCATCAAGTGACAAACAGCACAGCAATTCACTACTGATGCCATTATAGAAAACGTGCGAAAACCTCAGAATAACCGCTCAGAGCGGCCTTTTCTTCCCTTTAATTGAGAATTATTATCATTTTAAAGCAATTCTTATGCAATAATTGTATAACGTTTAATAAATAGATTGCAATTCCCTTATAAGCGAAAAAGGAGTAACATGAGAATCGACACAAGATATTCACAATTTGTGAAAGGTTTAGCATGGGCCGGGAATAGAGTGATTAATGGCGCAAACACTGGGTATGCTCCCCATTTTGCTGCCTCCCATACCTGTTTCAAGCGCCCTCCCGGCGGTGTATGCAGATTAATGAAAACGCTGTTTTATTCGGAAAGGGGACACTTTGCATGAGAGGTTTTTATTCCAGAAAGATTCATTCCTTGCTCGGCGTTATCCCGCTCGGCTTTTTCTTCATCGAACACATGCTGACGAACTTCTCGGCAGTGGAGGGTGGCGCTTCCGGTTTCACCGACAGTGTGCTGTGGCTGAACAGCCTGCCGCTCGTCTTCTTCCTGGAATTGTTCGGGATTTGGCTGCCCCTGCTGTATCACGGGGTGTTCGGGCTCTACATCGCCTACCAGTCGAAGCCGAACCTGAACCGCTATAACCTTGAGCGCAACTGGCGGTATACGCTGCAGCGGATCAGCGGCATCATTACGTTTATCTTTATCGTCTGGCACTTATACGAGACGCGCGTGCAGGTTGCCGTCGGCAATGTCGAGCACGAGGAGCTGGGCGGCGTAATGCATGACATCGTGACCAATCCGCTGCTGCTGGCCATCTACATCATCGGCATCGTTGCCGCGTGTTTCCACTTCTCCAACGGCCTCTGGTCGTTCCTCATCAGCTGGGGAATTACGGTCGGCCCGCGTTCGCAGCGGGTATCCTCCGTGCTGTGCCTCGGGTTGTTCGTCATTGTAACCGTGATGTTCCTGCTTTCGCTCGTAACGTTCCGCGACAACGAGTTCCAGGCGACGGCTTCCGCCGCGCAGAGTCTGCGGGCATTGATATAAGACAGCAATCCTAACAAAACTAGGTTTATGCTTTCGAAGTGAGTTTTGTCGAAGTAATTCTCTGAAGCAATCCTAACAAAACTAGGTTTATGCTTTCGAAGCAAGTTTTGTCGAAGTAATTCTCTGAAGCAATCCTAACAAAACTTTAGGAGTGATCACTCATGGCATCCGATATCATTATCGTGGGCGGCGGCCTGGCCGGCCTGATGGCGACCATCAAGGCCGCTGAATCCGGCGCGCATGTTCATCTCTTCTCTCTTGTTCCCGTCAAAAGATCTCACTCCGTCTGCGCCCAAGGCGGCATCAACGGCGCGGTGAACACGAAAGGCGAAGGCGACTCCCCCTGGGAGCATTTCGACGATACCGTCTACGGCGGCGACTTTCTGGCGAACCAGCCTCCCGTTAAAGCGATGTGCGAGGCGGCGCCCGGCATCATTCATCTGATGGACCGCATGGGCGTCATGTTCAACCGTACCCCCGAGGGGCTGCTTGACTTCCGGCGGTTCGGGGGCACGAAACGGCACCGTACCGCGTTTGCCGGGGCGACGACCGGACAGCAGCTGCTGTACGCGCTCGATGAGCAGGTCCGCCGCTGGGAGACCGAAGGGCTCGTGACCAAAAGCGAGAACTGGGAGTTCCTCTCCGTCATTCTCGATGACGACGGCGTGTGCCGCGGCATCAGCGCGCAGAACCTGAAGACGATGGAGATCGAGACGTTTCCGGCGGACGCTGTCATTCTGGCGAGCGGCGGTCCGGGCATTATTTTCGGCAAAACGACCAACTCCGTCATCAACACCGGCACGGCGGCCAGCGCCGTCTACCAGCAGGGCGTCCATTACGCCAACGGCGAGTTCATCCAGATCCACCCGACGGCGATCCCCGGCGACGACAAGCTGCGGCTGATGAGCGAATCGGCGCGCGGCGAAGGCGGACGCATCTGGACGTACAAGGACGGCAAGCCGTGGTATTTTCTCGAGGAAAAATATCCTTCTTACGGTAACCTCGTTCCGCGCGACATCGCGACCCGCGAAATTTTCAACGTCTGCGTCGATCAAGGGCTTGGCATCAACGGCGAGAATATGGTTTATCTCGACCTTTCGCATAAAGATCCGAAGGAGCTTGACGTCAAGCTCGGCGGCATTATCGAAATCTACGAGAAGTTTATGGGCGACGACCCGCGTAAAATTCCGATGAAAATCTTCCCGGCGGTGCATTATTCCATGGGCGGCCTGTGGGTGGATTACAACCAAATGACCAATATTCCCGGGCTGTTCGCCGCCGGCGAATGCGAATACCAATATCACGGCGCGAACCGGCTCGGGGCCAACTCGCTCGTGTCCGCGATCTATGGCGGCATGATGGCGGGACCGAAGGCGGTCGAATATATTAAAGGACTCAAAAAATCGGTGCAGGACGTGTCCTCCACGGTCTTTGACCGGTTCCATAAGAAGCAGACCGATAAATACGAGGCGCTGCTGAACATGTCCGGCACGGAGAATGCCTACGTGATCCACAAAGAGCTGGGCGAAATTATGACCGCAAATATGACCGTCGTACGCGACAACAAACGTTTGTCGGAAACGATCGGCAAAATCAAGGATTTCAAGGAGCGCTACCGCAACATCAACATGAGCGATACCTCGCGTTGGAACAACCAGGGAGTAGCCTTTACCCGTCAGCTTGGAAACATGCTGGAGCTGGCGGAGGCGATGACGCTCGGCGCGCTGCTGCGTAACGAAAGCCGGGGCGCGCACTATAAGCCGGAATTCCCGAACCGCAACGACGAGGAGTTCCTGAAGACGACGAAAGCGACATGGACGGCGGACGGCCCGCAAATCTCCTATGAAGACGTGGATGTATCGCTGATCCCGCCGCGGGTCCGCGACTATTCGAAGGATTGACCCATAACCCAATCAGGAGGGAACCGATATGGCGGAAACAGCTGCAGCTTCCAAAAATGTAAAGTTTGTGATCACCCGCCAGGATGCGCCGGAAAGCGCGTCCTATACGGAGGAATTTGAACTGGCCTATCGCCCGGGCATGAACGTGATCAGCGCGCTGATGGAAATCCAGCGCAATCCGGTCAATGCGAAGGGAGACTCCACCGTTCCGGTCTGCTGGGAGTCGAACTGTCTGGAGGAGGTGTGCGGCGCCTGCTCGATGGTCATCAACGGCAAGCCGCGCCAGGCCTGCGCCGCACTGATCGACAATCTGGAGCAGCCGATCCGCGTGGAGCCGATGAAGACATTCCCGGTCGTTCGCGACCTCGTCATCGACCGCACCCGGATGTTCAATGCGCTGAAGCGGGTGAAAGCCTGGATTCCGATTGACGGCACCTACGATCTGGGCCCGGGCCCGCGGATGGCGGAGAAGAAACGCCAATGGGCCTACGAGCTGTCCAAATGCATGACCTGCGGCGTCTGCCTGGAGGCTTGCCCGAACGTCAACGAGAAGACCAATTTCATCGGTCCGGCGGCGATCTCGCAGGTCCGCCTGTTCAACGCCCATCCGACCGGCGAGATGAACGCCGATGAACGCCTGGAGGCTCTGATGCAGGACGGCGGCATCGACGGGTGCGGCAACTCGCAGAACTGCGTGCGCGCTTGCCCTAAAGGCATTCCGCTCACCACTTCCATCGCCGAGATCAACAAGCAGACGACGAAGCATATGTTCAAGCGCTGGCTGGGAGTCTAACCGGCAGCTTTGTCCTTTATCCCTTATCTTATGACATACGGCGAGCCGTTTCCGGCAGGAATCTCCTGCGCGGGAACGGCTCTTTTTCAATCCTGTTTTTCATTCCTCAGGAATGTTTTGCAATCCCCTGCATTATTTAAAATCGCCTCATGGCGGCCCTTCCGCAAGCGCAGTTATGCTTAGGGGAGACCACGCGTTTTCTACTATTTTGCCGCAGGAGGTTCTTTACCATGAACAATGCAAGCTACGCGCATCAACACCGGAAGACAACGTCGTTGAATCCGGCCATTACAAGCATCTACACCGCGGACCCCTCCGCCCATGTCTGGGAGGACGGCAGGGTGTATATTTACGCGTCCCATGATACCGATCCGGCCAGAGGGTGCGACCTGATGGACCGCTACCATGTGTTCTCCTCGCCGGACATGGTGAATTGGCGCGACGAAGGCGAAATTCTGAGCTCGGACGATGTCGCCTGGGGCCGCCCGGAAGGCGGCTTCATGTGGGCGCCGGACTGCGCGTACCGGAACGGCACCTACTATTTTTATTATCCCCACCCGAGCGGCACCGACTGGAACGCGACCTGGAAGATCGGTGTCGCCACCAGCGGCAAGCCGGCAAGCGGCTTCCAGGATCAGGGCTATATCGGGGGGCTGGGCGGCTTCGCAATGATCGACCCGGCCGTTTTCGTGGACGATGACAACCGTGCGTACTTGTATTACGGAGGCGGAGGCCGATGCGAGGGGGGCGAACTCGCCGAGGATATGATGTCGGTTAAAGGAACGATGCGGGAGATGGAGGGATTGGAGGATTTTCACGAAGCAGCGTGGGTATTTAAACGAAACGACGTCTACTATCTGACGTATGCCGACAACCTGGAAGGCAACAACCGGATGCGTTACGCCACCAGCCGCAGCCCTCTCGGCCCCTGGACCTCCCGCGGCATCTTTCTGGAGCCGACCGGCTGCTCGACTACCCACGGCTCCGTGACCGAATTCAAGGGAAAATGGTATCTCTTCTACCATAACCAGGCCGTTTCCGGCGAAGGCACGCTGCGCAGCGTATGCATCGATGAGCTTGATTTTGCGGAAGACGGCGCAATCCTCACCGTGACGCAGACCAAGGAAGGCGTGAAAGCGGTTGGCGGGACAACGGAGGCGATTCCTCCGGCGGATGTTTACGCCGCTGCGGACGGTGTGCTCGGGAACGGCGCTGCGCTGCGGATGCTTCCAGACGGAACGGGAACCGTAGCCGGGCTGGAAGCGCCGGGAGCGTTCTGCCGTTTCAACGGCGTGGACGGCGGTGCAGGCGGCCGGGGAGAGCTGCGGGTCCGCTACGCCACGGCGGAGCGGCTGGCCAAGCTGCGCCTGCAGGTGAACGGCAAGGATTATTCGCTCGTCAATGCCCTGTCGACCGGAGGGGAAGAACGTTTTACCGGAATCACGGGCTTGACGGTAACGCTGGACCCGGGGCGCGGCAATACCGTTAGCTGGACCGGCGGGCACGGCGGAATCGCGATCCACAGCATGGAGGTTCGGCTGCTGCCGGATTGAATGTACGCAAGGCGCTGACGCAAGTGACATAACCGCCGACCGCAATGGCTGGAGGAAGACTAAATAACCCGCGGAGGAAGCGCTCTGGCCGAGCGTCTCTCCGCGGGTTGTCGTTTATGGCATTTATGGCATCCGGATTTCGGACAAGGCTGCCGGGCTCGGGAAGGCGTGAGGCCGGCGGCGGTTTACTGGCCGTCCCGCCAGGAATGACGGGGCCGCCAGTCCATGGTTTCTTTGGCCAGACGGTTGCTGACGACGGCTTCCCGGGCTGCGAAGGGTGCGCGCCGGTCCGAAACGCCTGGATAGAATTCGTCCAGCAGGCGAGCTGTCGGCCAATCGCTAAGCGTATCGTCGGCCGTAATGTTGAGATGGTCCGGTACGGGTCCCCGGACATTCAGCGCCGCCAGACAGGCGTCCGCGGCGTCGCGGATATCGATGTAGCTCCACAGCGTTTTTTTGAAACGCTCGGGCCGCGAAGCCGGATCGGCGCTCCGGTATTCCTCCGGAGCCATCACGGTCGAGAAGCGCAGCGCTATCGCCGTCAGCGCGCCCCGGCGGTTCACCATCGAGACCGCGCTTTCGTTCACCACTTTGGAGAGCCCGTAGCACTCCTGCGGCAATTGCGGATGCCCTTCGTCCACGGGCACGTACAGCGGTTCAAACGGCTGCGGTGCCCAGGCAAAGCCGTAGGACGATTCACTGGAGCCGAAGACGACCCGGCCGATGCCCAGGAGCTCGGCTGCTTCCAGCACGTTGTACCCGGAGAGTACATTATTCCTAAAGATACGGGCGGGCGGATACAGCAGCGGAGCCGGGATAGCGGCCAGATGAACCACGGCATCCACACCCTGCAGCGCGCCGGCGACCTCGCCGAGATCCTCCAGATCCACGGTAAGCTGGCGGCAGCGAAGAGCCTCCGATCTGCGCCGGTCCAGAGACAGAACATCGAGCCCTTCGCGCTGGAGCGCATGAACGACCGCGGCGCCAAGCTTGCCGCTTCCGCCCGTTACGGCTATCGTTTTCATATGGGGATAGAACCTCCTTAGTGGGGTGGTACTCCTTTGCTGTCCTGCGTGAAGGCATTTGCCGCTTCAGGGCCGGACCAGCGTACCGTCCGCCTTGCGGTCCAGCGGATATGGTCGGTAATAGGCTGCGGATTTCCAGCCTTCCCCAATCAGCCGCTGTGCCTTCGGCTCGTCAAGCTCAATTCCGAGACCCGGCTTCTCTTGTGCATACAAATAGCCGCCGGAGCGCCGAATATGGCCGGGGAAGGCCTCGAGCTCCTCCTCCCTGAAATGATTGATCTCCTGGATACCGAAGTTCCATAAGGCCAGGTCGAGATGCACCGCAGCGGCCTGGTTGACCGGATCGTTCTCTCCGCCTTCCTGCCAGGCCGTACGGACGCCGAACGCTTCGCAGACAGCGGCGGTTTTGCGGCAGGCGCTGATGCCGCCCGCCTTCGAGATCCGCATACGCAGAAAGTCGATCAGGCGTTCCTGCACGAGCGGAAGCCACTCCTGCGGATTCGTGAACAGCTCGCCGACCGCCTGGGGCGTGGCGCATTGGACGCGGAGCTGACGGTACCAGCCGAGCTGTTCGGGCGGCAGGGCGTCTTCCAGGAAGAACAGGTTGTACGGCTCCAGCGATTTGGCAAGCCGGATGGCCGCGATCGGCGACAGATGCTCATGCACGTCATGCGTGAGGCCAAGCTCCCCGCCGAATTCGGCCCGGAGCTGCTCGAACATGGCTGGTATATTGTGCAGGTAAGCCTGCTCGTCGAAGGCGTTGTCTTTAATCCAGGAGCCTTCGGGCAGCCGGAGCCTTTCGGCCGGCAGGAACCCACCGCCGCCGTAGCCGCCGAGCTGGCAGCGGATGACCGAATAGCCCTCCTCCCGGAAACGGTGTACCTCTTCCTTCAATTCGGCAATGGAGCGTCCGCCGGCGTGCCCGTAGCAGGGAACGGCGGCCCGGACCGCTCCGCCGAGCAGCCGGTGGACCGGCAGGCCGGCCTCCTTGCCAAGAATGTCCCACAGGGCCATATCGATCCCGCTGATCGCCGTCTGCGTAATCGAACCGTTGCGCCAGTAAGCGCTGTGCTGCATCGTTTGCCAGATATCCTCGATCTGTGAGGCATCCCGTCCGGCAAGGAGCGGGGCGAAGTGCTGCTCGATGACCTGCACGACGGCTTCGGGATTATACAAATCGGAGGCGGAGCCGAGTCCGTACAGGCCATCCTGGTCCGTGACGATCTGAACGATCGTCCAGCTTCCGTCATGGCGCGTGCGCAGGCAGCGGATGGTTTTGATAATAGCCATAGGGCGTCCTCGCTCTCGTTTAAAATAGGATTTCGCGTCCCGCTTTCAGGAGCGGAGCAGGCCGGGCAGGCCGGCAGTGACGATGGCGTAGCCCGGGACTGAAAGCTGCTCACCCGCCGTCTTCGACGTGCGTTCTTCAAGGATGCCGGTCGCATAAGCCCGGGCCTCCGCCGGAAGGATAAGGGCCGTTTCCTCGGCTCCTAAATTGTACCAGCGGGCCACGGGATCGCCGCTGTCTTCGGCAATCTTGAAGCTGGAGAAGGCCAGGCCGTCTCCCGACCAGTCGAGGAAGGACGCTTCGGGAGGAAGCTCGCCGCTGTGCAGCCCGGTCTCTGCCGTTAAGACCGGCACCGCGAACGCATAGGCTTCCCGGTAGGCCGCGAAGCGGGCCGAAGCGCCACCGTGCGGGAGAATCATCCACTCGGCTTCGCAAGGGCCCAGGCACTGGGCCTCGGGCGTCGGGAATACGCCCCAGTCGCCGAGCTCGCTCACAGCACGGAGCAGCGTAACGGCGATGGTGCCGTTGCCATCCTGCAGAATCTCGTATTCGTTCAGGCCTTTGCCGGCCACGACCAGGCCACGGTTGTCGCCGTGCACGTCCACAAATGACTGCATATGGTGGCAGTAGCTGGGGTTTTTCCATTCCGGCGCCGGCGTCGTCATGCGCTGTGCCACCTCAAAGACTGAATCGGCGTAATGCACGGTGCTGTCCACGCCGGCCGGGAATAACACGCGCAGCCGGTGGTCGCGGCTGGCGTTGTCGAAGCGGGCGTGTACCTTGACGCCTTTGCCTTCCCGTTCCAGGCTGACCCGCGTTACGAGATCGAGCGGAATGCTGCGGGCGGAGCGGCCGGCCAACCGTTCGTTGAACGGTACCATGGCGTTAACTTCGTGCGCCAGCCGCTCGTCGGCGGCTTCCGGAATCCACAACCGCTGCTTAATCTCCAGCGTGGCTCGCCAAGGCGTATCCTCGACAAGCGTGACCGCAGCCGCCGATCCGGCGGTGGTCAGCGGCTGGTCGTTAATCGGCTGGAAGTAAATGTACTCGTTGCCGATGTCGCCGGTATCCTCGTAGACGCCAAGTCCGGAATACGTTTGGCCGGTCGTTTTATCGAGCAGCGTCAGGCTGCCGTCCGCTGCGGCGCTGACCCGCAGGAACGCGTTCTCCAGCGTGCCGGGGGCGACCGCCAAACCGCCCGGTTCGCCGCCGATTCGCGCCGTGACAGCCGCCGTTTCAAGCGCGGCTGCGGCCTGATTCCGCGCCGGACTCTCCGCTTCGCCGGCGGGAATCCAGGCGAAGCAGCGGTAGCCGATGCCTGGCAGCGCCGCGGCTTCGAAGGTCAGCCGCAGCGCCCGCGCCATATACGGCTGCCGGAACTTGTCGTCCGGCAGGTCGTAGCCGAAGCGCACGCCAAGATCGGTGACCTCGGCGGCGATCTCCATGCCGCGGGCGTCCACGAGCTTGCCTGCGGCATGGGTGCGGCGGCGTACCTCTTCTGCAACCTCGGCCGGCTGTTCGTTTTGCCTGAAATAGCGGCGGCTCCACTCGATCTCCAGCGTCACGGTGCGGGCGGTGCCGTAGCCGCTTGTATTGAAGACGGCGAACGGCACGGCTTGCCCGCCGTACACCGCGAAGATAGAGGTGTCGATGCGCGCGGCGATCGCGTCGGCGCTGACCCGCGCCAGGCCGCGTCCCACCTCCATGCTCTTGGCGAAGCGCGTCTTCATTTCGCGGTAGACCTCATCCACGCTGCAGCCGCAAATGCTGTCATGGGGATGATTCTGCATAAGCGTCTTCCAGGCGTAGCGCATCAGGGCATGCGGGTAAGGCGAGCCCAGAAGATGCGCGATGGCGGCGAGCGGCTCCGCGGTTCTCTCCAGCAGCGTCTGGGCCTCCTGGTTAAGCTGCTTGATCCATACGCGCGCCGAAGCGGTGTTGACGAGCGAATACCAGCCGTCGGTGCGCTGTCCGCGGAGCTCGCCGCGGATGCGGCTCAGCTTATCGGGGAGCGCCGCCCTTACGCTGCGGATGTACGTATCGTAATCGGAGTGGATGAACTCGATATCGGGGTACAGCTCCCGTGCGGTGCGCAGCGCGGCGGATAAATCGCGCTGCACGGGCTGGTGGTCGCAGCCGTTTAGCAGCAGAAGATGCGGCGTGGACGCGTAACGCGCGGCCGCTTCCAGCCGCGGCGGCCAATATGCCGCAGCGGCTTCGCGTTCCGCCGGAATCTCCATTCCGTTGTTGTACCAGTTGGCGAAGAGAATGCCCAGCACTTCGGAGCCGTCCGGGGACTCCCAGATCAGCTCCGAGAACGGCGATTCCAAATGACCGGCTTCGCCGACCTGATTGTTGAAGCCCGTGGCTTTGACGCCGCGCCCGAAGACTGCGGTCTCAATGCCGGCCTGGCGCAGGATTTGCGCCGCCTGGCCCATATTGCCGAAGGAATCCGGGAAATAGCCCAATTTGGAGACCGTCCCGATCTCCCTGGCGTCCCGCAGCCCGATCTGGAGATTGCGGATGTTGGCTTCGCTGCTGGTCAGAAATTCATCCTGCAGCACATACCACGGGCCGGCGGCCAGCTTTCCTTCCCGGGAGAGCCTGTGGAGCTGTTCCCTTTTCTCCGGGTGGACCTGCAGGTAATCTTCAAACACGATGGTTTGCCCGTCCAGGTAAAAGCTGCGGAACTCCGGGTCGCGGTCGAACGTATCCAACAGCGTATTGACGGTATCGGCCAGGCGGATATGATGCGCTTCGTACGGCATATACCATTCCCTGTCCCAATGCGTGTGCGAAACGACATGGACGGTTTGCTTGATGGCTTTCATGGAAGGGCCTCTTTTCTCGGAAATTTCGGAGATACACCCCCCATTGTAGAAAGGGGGCAGGAGACGAACAAGGAGACGATTGCAAACTTTTGCGGTAATTATTGGCGTATTGCCCCGGGCCGCTTGTTCCTTTCTCCATATGCGATTTAAAATAAGAACACCGGCCTTTGGCCGGCGGGGAACGGACTACAGACAACGAAACTACTTACAGGGGGTGGTCGCAATGCTGGCACTGGTTGTGGATGATGAACTGGAGATCCGGGAGGGGCTGCGGACGGGGTTTCCGTGGCGGGACTTCGGAATTGAAAGCGTTTTAATTGCCGACGACGGCGATTCGGCGCTGGAGCTGGCGCTGACGCAAGAGCCCGATCTGATCGTGACCGATATCCGCATGAAACGGATGTCCGGGCTGGAGCTGATCGAAACGCTTGGAGCACGGCGGCCGAATGGGTGGAAAGCCATCGTCATCAGCGGGTATGACGATTTCGATATGGTAAGACAGGCGATGAAGCTCGGCGCGATGGATTACATCCTGAAGCCGATCAGCACTGCGGAGCTGGGTGAGGTGCTGCAACGGGCGATTTCGCAGCTGGAGCAGGAAAAGACCGACCGGAAAAACCGCGCGCTGCTCAACGACCAGATCAACAGCGCGCTGCCCAAAATCCGCGGCGAGCTGATCCGCGAAATTCTGGAGCAGGATTACGATCCGTACCGCGAGACGCGCATCCTGCACCGGCTGCGGACATTGAAGGACGAATGGATGGTCGCCGGGCCTGCCGTCGTCATGCTGTTTGAAGCGGACGATCTGAAGGCGGTGGAGAACCGGGACGGGCTGCGCCGGGAAAAAGAATTGATTCTGTTCGGCATCGGCAACGTCGTGAAGCAGACGCTGGAGGAGGAATACGCCGAGCCCTTTCTGCTGTGCCAGGACTCCAAGTCGCGCTGGGCGGCCGTGCTGCGCTGCAGCCGGGAAGAAAGCGGGGCGCGTCTGGAGGAGCTGGGCAATTTATGCATCGAGCGGATCCATTCCTTCGTCAAGGTAAAGGCAAGCGCAGCGCTCTGCGCCGTTCCGGGGAGCTTGTCCGAGCTGCATGCGCGCTATGCCGAAGCGGAGGAGATTCTGGAGCAGAAGGCGATTTACGGCGGCGACCGCCTGCTGACCAGCCGCGGCTGGGAGCAGGAAGCCGATGCGGAGAATCCGCCGATAACGAATCCGGACGAGGTGCTGGATCTGATCCGTTACGGAACCGAAGAAGATATCCGCGCGGCGATGAACCGTTTTTATGAACTGGTCCAATCGTGGTCGTTAGGCTCGATCAAGGACATCCAGCAGCACATCTTCGAATGGCTGCTGAGCATTTTCAAGAAGGCGGCTCAATACGGCTGGAGCGAGCAGAGCTGGCAGCGGAACCCGATGGTGCTCTGGGACCGGCTGGAGCGCTTCGACACGCTGGAATCGCTGCGCGGGCAGGCGGAATCGTGTCTGCTGGAGATGGCACGAGATTTCGGGAAGCTCTCTTCTTCGCCGGGGCAAATCATACAGGAGGCGGAACGTTATATTTTACGGCATTATGCGGATAATCTGACCCTGCAAAGCGTGGCCCAGGAGGTGCATGTCACTCCTGTATGGCTGAGCAAGCTGTTTAAAAAAGAGAAGCGCCAGACGTTTTTGGAATACGTGACCGAAGTGAGGATGGAGAACGCCAAAACGATGCTGGGCGAAGTACGCTACAAAATCTATCAGATTTCCTCGCTCGTCGGCTACAAGGATCCTGTGCATTTCACCAAGCTGTTCAAAAAGCAAACGGGATGGACGCCGAAGGAGTTCCGCCGGCTGCAGGGAATCGCCGATGAATAAGGCTGGAATCGCGCTCGGCTCGCTCCGCAACAAGGTGATCCTGATTTTTCTATGCATTCTGATCGTGCCGTTTCTTTGGTTTGCCTACTACACCCATGTCAAGGCGATCGAAGGAATCTCCAATGCCAATACTTCCATGTCCCTCAGCTTTCTCGTCCAGGCGCGCAAAAGCTTCGAGCTGTATCTGTCCCGGCTCAACGATCAGCTGAACGATCTGATCGGCAACAAGCAGCTCCAGGACCTTTTGGAGCGGCCGCCGTCCGGGTGGGAGGAAGAAGAGGCGTTTACCGTCAATATGCTGACGCTGCTGAATCAGCAGACGGCCTCCATCGACGCGTTCCGGGTGCATCTGTATCCGATAGAACCGGAGCGTTACACCGATTACATGAATACGATCGGGGAGCCGCATATCGTTCAGGACGAGGAGTGGTTCCGCCGGGCGCAGCATACGGTCGGGCCGTTCTGGCGCCTCTCGATGCCACTGCGCGGGCGTTACGCCAAACCGCTGTTGGCTTACAGTAAACGTTTCACCGGACTGTACGACCAGCGTCCCAGGGGGATTATTGCCGCCGACGTTTCGGAGGACCAGCTGGCCCGTTATTTTTCCCCGTCGGGCAATATCGAAGGGCAAAAGCTACTTCTCCTCGACGAAGACGGCAGCGTGCTCTACGACTCGGCCGCCAACGAGTGGACGGGACGGGAGGAGATGGCCGTACGTTTCTCGGGCCTTACGGGCGGCGAGCCCGGGCAGTCCCGGACCCTCAGCATCGAAGGGCAGAAATTTCTGGCCTCCAGCTTAAAGCTGGACAGCCGTCCGTGGTATCTGGTCAGCCTGTCGCCGCTCAGCGAGCTGACCGGCACGATCGATGAAATCAACCGCGTCATGCTGTGGTTTCTCGTGGGTTACCTGCTGTGCTGCGTCGGCGTGGTTATTTATTTCACCGTGCATTTCACCCAGCCCGTGGTCAGGCTGGTCCAGCTGATGCGCAAGGCGGAGCGGGGGAACTTCCATCACCGTTCCGCCTGGTCCGAGCGCAACGACGAGGTGGGCTGGCTGTACCGGGGCTTCATCAGCCTGACGATGCAGATCGAAACGCTCATTGAGGAGGCGTCGCGCTCGGAATGGAAAAAGAAAGAGCTGGAGTTCCAAGTGCTCAGCCACCAGATCAACCCCCATTTTCTGTACAACACCCTGGAGTCCATCCGCTGGAAGGCCGAGACCCACGGACGCAGCGACATCAGTGAAATGGTGGCCGCGCTCGGCAATTTGCTGCGCCTGAGCCTCAACCAGGGCAAGGAAGTGACGACGCTGCGGCGGGAGCTTGAACAGCTTAAGGCTTACGTGCAGATCGAGCAGGCGCGCATGGGCCGGACGATTCGCATCCTGTATGCGGTCGAACCCGAGCTGCAGCAACTGCCGTTCCTGCGCCTCCTGCTGCAGCCGCTCGTCGAAAACGCGATCCAGCACAGTATCCGAGATAATTTCGAACAGGGCAAAATTCTGATTACCGCCCGCCGCGAGAAGGATGATCTGATTCTGGATATCATCGACAACGGCAAGGGCATTCCCGCGGAGACGCTGGAGAAGCTGAACTGCGATATCTGCGAAGAATCGCCGCAGTCCACCGGCAGCAAAGGCGTGGGCCTGCGCAATGTCAACGAGCGGCTAAGGCTGTACTTCGGCGATGCGTACCGCCTGCAGATCGAGTCCGACCCCGGCGCCGGCACGCGGATCGCCCTGCGGCATCCGGTGATGAAGCTGGACCCGCTTCAGGACGAGGCCAGGGGAGAGAAGTGACTGGGCGGATTTCGCATGCTTCTCCATTTTGAAAAAGCAGATTGTGCGATCTCCTGCCGGAGAATGGCCAATCTGCTTTTTGGTCCTTGGCGGCTTGCCGTCGCACGAGAAGCCAATTTTAAACCGGAAAACAACAAGATCGGCTCATGGTCTTGCTTTTGGCGTAAGCGGTATCATAAGTACATCACCAATTACAGAAAGGTATATGCTTATGAGAACGATTACTGCGACTTCAAGCGAGCGGCGTACCGGAACCGCTTCGCGCAGGAAGCTCGGGCTGCTGAAGGACCTGTACCGCAACCGGTCGCTGCTGCTGATGTTCCTGCCGTTCGCCGTCCTGCTGCTGCTGTTCAACTACCTGCCCATGGCCGGGCTGGTCATCGCGTTCAAGGATTTCGATTTCACCAAAGGGATTTTCGGCAGCGCCTGGATGGACCCGCTGCTGAGCAACTTCGATTACCTGTTCTCTTCCGATGCGGCGTTCCGCGCCATCCGCAATACCGTGCTGCTGAACGTGCTGTTCATCACAGTCGGTCTGGTGTTCGAAGTGGGCTTCGCGCTGCTGCTGAACGAAATCCGCTTCCGCTTCTTCAAACGCGTGACGCAGTCCATCACGTTCCTGCCCTTCTTCATCTCATGGATCGTCGTCGGCGTCTTCTCTTACAACCTGCTCAATTACGAGAGCGGCTCCATCAACCGGCTGATTGAGTGGATGGGCTTCGGCAGCGTCGATTTCTACAGCAACGCCGGCCTGTGGCCGATTATTCTGACCATTGCGCTGCGCTGGAAGGCGACGGGCTACGGCACGATCATCTATCTGGCCGCCCTCACCTCCATCGACAATTCCTATTATGAGGCGGCTGCGATCGACGGCGCCTCCCGCTGGCAGCAAATCCGCCATATCAGCATCCCTATGCTGAAACCGACGGTCATCATCCTGACGCTGCTGGCCGTAGGCCGGATTATGAATGCGGATTTCGGCATGTTCTACGCGATGGTCGGCGACGCTTCGCTGCTCTTTCCGACCACCGACGTCATCGACACGTTCGTGTACCGCAGCCTGCGCAAGACCGGGGATATCGGCATGGCCTCGGCCGCCGGCTTCCTCCAGTCGACGGTCGCTTTCGTCCTGGTCCTGACCAGCAATTACGCCGCCCGCAAAATCGACAAGGATTCCGCTATTTTCTAATCGGCCAAGGAGGTTCTGATTCGGCATGACAGCCAAAAAATTTTCGTTCAGCCAATGGATCATTATGCTCGTGGTAGGCTTATTCAGCCTCTCCTGCCTGTATCCGTTCATTATGGTCATTTCGGGGTCGCTCAGCACCGAGCAGGATATCGCCGCCTACGGGTACACCCTGTGGCCCAAGCATGTCACCTTCGATTCGTACCGCATTCTGCTGCTGGGTTCCAACCGGATTGTCGACGCCTACGGCATCAGCCTGATCGTAACGACGGTAGGGACGGCGCTCTCGCTGCTCGTGACGGCGATGGGGGCTTATGCCTTGTCCCGGAAATCGTTCAAGCTGCGCGGCGTGCTGTCGGTCTACGTCATCATCACCATGCTGTTCAACGGCGGGCTTGTCCCGTGGTACATCATCTGCGTACGCTATCTGGAGCTGAAAGATACGATCTGGGCGCTCATTCTGCCTTCGCTCGCCAATGCGTTCAACCTGTTCCTGATCCGCAACTTCATGCATGCCATCCCGGAGGAAATCCACGAGTCGGCCAAAATCGACGGCGCCGGGGAATTCCGGATCTTTTACCGGCTGATCGCCCCGCTTTCGCTGCCCGTGCTGGCTACGGTCGGACTGTTCATGGCGCTGGGCTACTGGAACGACTGGTTCCTCGGGCTGATGTTCGTCGACAAGCAGGAGCTTCAGCCGCTGCAGCTGCTGCTGCGCACGCTGATTTCTAACGTCGAGTTCCTGCGGAGCTCCGGCAACGCGGCCGCCATGCAGCGCATTTCGGCGCAGATCCCGTCGGAATCGATGAAGATGGCGCTGACTGTAGTCACGATCGGGCCGATTGTTTTCCTGTATCCGTTCGTGCAGCGGTATTTCGTCAAAGGTCTGATCGTAGGCGCGGTAAAAGGCTGACCCCATCCGCCGCAACGGAGATTCAGGACGCCGGCCTTCGCGCCAATTGCGGGTTCAAAGGGTTAAAGGCTTTTCCGGCTTCGGCCGTCAAGCATATACATCAATCGTTAAGGGGAGAGGTTAGACATGTCAAAAAGGAAATCGGGCAGCTTCCTCCTGGCCGCCACGCTGCTGCTGAGCTTCGGCTTATCGGCCTGCGGGGGCAACGGAGGCAATGATTCCGGTAACGCGGCCAATGCCGGGAATACCGGCAACACCAGCGGGCAAAATGCCGGCGCCGTCAAAGACAGCGGTCCGGAAGTGACGCTCAAATTCTACTTCGGAGGCGATAAGAAGGCAGCCACGGACGAAGTATGGTCCAAGATCAGCGAATACGTCAAAGGCAAGGGGCTGAACGTCAAGTTCGACATCAACACGATTCCGTTCGGCGATTTCAAGGACAAAATGCTCGTAATGGCCGCTTCTGGCGACAGCTGGGACATGAATTTCGACGGCGACTGGCTCTCCTATAAGCAGATGGCGGCAAAAGGCTCCTATATGGCGCTGAACGATCTGCTGCCGGAATACGCGCCGAACCTTTACAAGAAATACCAGGAGCAAGGCACGCTGACCGCAGCGACGGTAAACGGCCAGATTGTCGGCCTGCCATGGACGATGAAGATGAATGAACGCAAGTTCGCCGGCTGGCGCTCCGATCTGGCCGAGAAAGCGGGCATCGACCTTGAGCCGGGCTCGGTCAAAACGATCGAGGATGTCGACAAGCTGCTGCGCGATTTCAAGAAAGCGTATCCGAACGACAAGCTGTCCCGCACCACCCCGCTGTCCATCTTCATGATCCGCGACGAATGGGTGGACCTGAACTTCCACGGGCTGGGCTTCTACTTGAACGATCCGAAGGTAACCGTGCAGCCGGTCGAGCAGCAGCCGTTTTATCTGGAGTCGGCAAAGCTGTCCAAGGTGTGGTACGACGACAACCTGATCAACCGCGATGCGATGATCGACAAGGAAGGCGAGGAAGTGCAGTGGAGAAACGGCAAGAAGTTCTTCACCATCACTTCGCATGAATGGGCCTACGCCGATCCGGGTTTCGTCGATCCGTCCTTCAAGCAGGAGATGTCCGAGCTCTATCCCGATAAAAAATACGTAAACCGCACCGCTCTGGCGAACGTACTCGCCATCAACCGCAACTCCGAGCATCCGGACCTGGTGCTCCGCTTCCTGGACATGGTGGAGACCGACCAAACGCTCTACGATCTGCTGCAATACGGCATCGAGGGCAAGACCTATAAGCTGGACGGCGATATGGCTGTATATCCGGAAGGCATGGATTCTTCGACCAGCAACTACATGGAATGGGGCGGACAATGGGCGTTCTGGAAGCCGCAATTCATGCGTCCGACGCAAACCTATGCCGCAGGCTTCTGGGAGAAGGAAGCGGAATTCGCCAGCGAGCCGAATAACGTGAATTCGCCGGTGGACGGTCTCTTTATCGCCGAAGACAACGTGAAAAATGAAATCGCGAAGCGCGACCAGGCTTCCGACGAATTCAGCCGTCCGATCGAGTTCGGCGTGGTCAAGAACGTGGAAAAGTCGGTCAACGACTATATTGAAATGCAGAAGAAAAACGGCCTCGACAAGCTGCTTGCCGAAACGCAAAGACAAGTGGACGCTTACCTGGCCGCGCAGCAGAAATAACGGTCCGCGCAACCTGAAAGACGGAAGTTGATCTGAATACATTCCAAGCCGAATAAGCAAGAACCCGCAGGTTTGACCTTTCAGCGCCTTTTTGGGAGAGCCAATCTTCTGACAGCGCGGTTGGATAAAGACGCCCATAAGCGAAATACGCCGATGGGCGTTTTTTATCGGGATGGACATGGATGATATTTCATTTACTTCTTGATTATGGAGGGTGAGAAGCAATGGGACGACAATGGGGAATGAAAAAACTGCGCAGGAATGCGGCTGCACTGCTGTCAGCCGTGCTGATCGCGGCGGGGCTGTACGTACCTCCGATACATGCCGCTGAAGCATCCGCTGAATCAGCCGCTGCTGCGGCAAGCATTACGCTGGGGGAAGTTCCGGTATCCGCGGGAATTACAGCCCGCGCGGGCGATAACCCGGACGGGCTGCGGACGGGAACACTGGCGGACAAAACGTACTGGGAGACGAACAAGGCGGAGGACGGACCGCAGACGGTCTATTTCTACATGGACGTGGACGACGGATATCTGCATGAAAATTCCGGCTACGACGTGCAGGTGCAGGTGGAATATTTCGATGAAGGAAACGGGTCCATGGTGCTGCAATACGATGCGCTGGGCGCGCCGAATGCTTTCAAAGACGCCCCGCTCTTCACGTATACCGACACGCGAACCTGGAGGACGCATACCTTTGAGCTGACCGACGCCTGGTTTGCGGGGCGCACGAACGGCGGGGATTTCCGCATCGGGATCGAAGGCGGCGGGGCCAGCGCGGGGACGAACCGGGATTTGAAAGTGGCTGCGGTTACGGTAACGAAAACGCCGAAGCCGCTGCCGCCGGACGAAGCGGCCATCGTCCTTGGCCAGCCGCTGCAGCCGCTCGGCATTACCGCCCGTGCCGGGGACAATGAGGCGGGACTGCTTACCGGGACGAAGGACGGCAGAGGGTACTGGAGCACGAACAAAGCTGCGGCAGGCGACCGGACGCTTTACCTCTACATGAACGTCGACAACGCTTTTCTCTATGACAATGCCGATCAGGATGTATACGTAACCGTGGATTACTATGACGAAGGCGGCGGCAGCATGGTGCTGCAATACGATTCGCTGTCCGCGCCGTTCAAGGATGCGCCGCTGTTCACATACGGTGACTCCAAGAGCTGGCGGAGCACCGTCTTCAAGCTGAGCGACGCGAAATTCGCCGACCGCGCGAACGGCAGCGACTTCCGGATCGGCATCAGCGGGGGCGGGGCTCCGGAGAACAATCCCGATCTGCGGGTAGCCAAGGTCACGGTGAAGAAAACGCCGCGGGCAACGGCGCCCTCGCATACCGGGGTGGTGGAGACCGTCTACGCATCCAGCGAGATCGTTATCGCGAACGTGAGCGTGGCGGATTACGGCGCCAAAGCGGACGGCGTGGCTGACGATACGCAGGCCATCCAGAACGCGCTGAACGCTGCCGCCGTCCAGGGCGGCGGGGTCGTGTTCGCGCCTGCCGGAACGTACCGTCTCGACGGCCACTTAACGATTCCCACCGGGGTTACGCTGCGCGGGGACCGGCCGGAGCCGGCGGCGGGCGACTATACCGTGCGCGGTACCCTTCTCGCGTCGTACGGGGGCCGGGGCGAGGAGAACGGGACCAGCTTTATCCGTATGGAGCCCGTCAGCGGCGTCACGAATCTCTCCGTCTGGTACCCGGAGCAGAGCCTGGATGCTCCGGCTCCTTACCCGTGGACATTCGAGCAGCTCTCCGGGGACAGCGCCACGATCCGAAACGTTACGCTGGTCAACGCGTACAACGGAATCAAAATCGGGCCGGTCTGGAATGAGCTTCATTATGTCGACAACGTATACGGAACAGCGCTCAAAACGGGGATTTTCCTTGATTTCACCACCGATATCGGGCGTCTGGAGAAGGTTACGCTCAAGCCGGACGTCTGGTCGGCTTCGGGTCTGGCGGGAGCGCCGGAACGGGCGGCGCTGCGCGGCTATATGACCGAACATGCCGAAGGCGTGGTCATGGGGCGTTCGGACTGGGAATACATGTCCGATCTGCATATCTCGGGCTTCAAGACCGGGCTGCGCGTTACGACGCGGACGAATTCGCTGGAGGCGGCCAATGCCCAGCTGTACCGCATTGCCATCGATGACTGCAACGTCGCGCTGAAGATTGAAGGCGTCAACGATTACGGCCTGCTCGTGACGGACAGCTCCTTTGCGGCCGGTGCGGGCGAATCCCCGGTGGCGATTCTGGCGACGGCGGGCTTCCATTCCATCGCCCAGTTCAATACGGTGACGGTAGGCGGAAACACGCGAAATGCGGTCGTCAACGACGGCAGCGGCGTGCTCTCCTTCGAGAACAGCTCGTTTGCGGGCTGGAACGCCGCTGCCGGCGGCTACGCCATTGCGGCCAACGGGGGATCGCTTCTGCTGGGGCAATCCAGTTTCGCCGAGGCGGATAACCATGTCCTGGCAGGCAGCGCCGCGCGCGTGGTTAACGCGGTCAACTCCGGCTATAACGGACAATTGGACGTTTCTAACGAAAGCGGGGTGGCCGAAGTCAACGTCCACCAGGAGGAGGCTTACGCGCTGGAGACGCTGCCGGAGGGCGTCGCCACGGATGCCGCCGTTCCGCCCAAGCCGGCGACGGCCCTGCTGTTCGACGTGACAGCCGATCCTTACGGCGCGGACAAGAACGGCGTGCAGGACGCGTCGTCGGCCGTTCAGCGGGCGCTGGACGATGCCGGGGCGGCGGGCGGCGGCACGGTGTACCTGCCGGCAGGAACCTACCGGATCGACAGCCGGCTGAATGTGCCGCCGGGCGTGGAGCTTAGAGGCTCCTGGGATGTGCCGCATCATACGATCGGCGGCGGCACCGTCATCTTCACGAATTACGGCGAGAACGAGGCGGGCGCGGAAGCGCTGATTACGCTGGAGGCCTCCGCAGGAGTACGCGGGCTGTCCGTCTATTATGACCGGCAGAGCTGGAGTGCCGTTAAGCCGTATGCCTACACGATCCGGGGCACGGGCAGGGGCGTGTACGCCATCGATACGACGCTGGTCAACCCGTATCAGGGCATCGACTTTGCCAGCTTCGATACGAGCGGCCACTACATCGATTACGTAGCCGGATCTCCGCTGAAGGAAGGCATCGCGGTCGGCGGCGGAGCCAGGGACGGATTTATCCGCAACGTGCAGTTCAACCCGCATTACTACGGACGGAGCACGTATCCGAATCATCCCGACACGGACGCGGCATTCCAGCTGGTCTGGAACTACCAAAAGGAGCATTTGGATGCATTCCGCATTGCCGATGTCACGGAGGAAACCGTGTTTAACACATTTGTTTACGGCTCGGAATACGGCATTCATTTCGCGGCGCAGGACGGCCGGGGACCGCAGGCCGTCGTCATCGGCCACGGCACGGACGGCAGCAAAAAAGGCGCGGTGCTCGACAGCGCCGCTCCCGGAGGGCTGGTGCTGGTGAACACCGAGCTGGTGTCGCTCAGCTCCGAGGATAAAGTCTATGTGACGGTCGGGGAATCGTTCGATTCGAAAGCCACGCTGTTTAATTCCTCCATGTGGGGCGATACGACCCGTTCCTTCGATATTTACGGAGGGAACATCCATATTCAGCAGGCCAACCTTACCACGGTCGGGGAAAGGGGGCTGGGGGCGCTCGGCGGAGAGATATTCCTGTACGACTCTTATTTCCAGCAGGCGCGCACGACCCATGTGTATGCCGACCCGGCGGTGGAGTCGCTGACACTGACCAACAATCTGTACAGCGGCGGGCTGCAAATCGATAACCGGGCGCCGTCTAAAGTAGCAGGCACCGATCTGGTGCCAGTGCTGCTGCGGCTGGAAGCCGCGCCGTTCGATGAAGGAACGGCCGCGCAGCCGAAAGCGAAGCTGACGCTGACCAACGTAGGGCAAGCGCAGCCGCTCAAGGGAACGCTGGAGCTGCTGGAGCCGTCCGTGTACCGGGAACTGATGCGGCCGGTGAATTTTGCGGGCGTAGCGCTCGGCGGCAGCATTGACATCGCGCTGCCTTATGTGACGGGCGATTCGCTGAAATACAAAATCACGCTGGATCACGGGGCGGCTTACGTCGCTTCAGTCAAGCTGGGCCAATCCTTCGCCGCGCGCGCCGGCGGCGATGCTCCCTCCGTACTCCTGGCGGATGCCGACCATTATTTCAGCCTCGGCGGCAATTGGAGCGGTGCCGGCGATCTCAGCGCGGAAGCGAAGCTGCACTGGGATGACGACAATCTGTACGTAACCGTGGACGTGCGCGACGATGTGCAGGCGCAGAGCTGGAGCAACGGCGACATCTGGCAGGGCGACAGCCTGCAACTCGGCATTGATCTGTCGCGCGGCAAAGGCAAAGCCAGTCCCGACGTCAGCGAGCTTGGCTTTGCCCTGAACGGCCAAGGCACGGTCAGCGCTTGGCGCTGGCGCGCCCCGGAGGGACTGGGCACCGGAGCCTTGAGCGGAGTGACCTCCCATATTACCCGCGATGAAACGCAGAAAATAACGCATTACGACCTCGCGATTCCGTTTGCGCAGCTGCATGGTCCGGATTCCGCGTTCAACCCGGAGGAGCCGATCGGCTTTGCCTTATTATTGAACGAGAATGACGGCGCGGGCCGGGCCGGCTTCATCGAATACAATCAGGGCATCGGCACCAGCAAGGACGCCACGCTGTATGGCGATCTGTATCTGCTGAACGCCCCCTTCGCAGCCGCTCTGGCCGCTTCGGCGGAAACCGCGGTGAAGGCGGCGGAAGCCTATAAAACCGCAACCCGGATCGACGCCGCCGCGAATTTCGTGGCCCTGCTGCCTGACGGAAACGTGAAGAAAGGCCTGAAAGACCGGCTGGCGGCGCTGAGCGGCGGCGCAGAGGAACCGGAAACGCCGGGTCCGGTGCCAATCCCGACGGCGGGAACGCCATCGACGCCGGCAGTCTCGGCTGGTGCGGACGGCTCGGCCATCATTGCCGTAACGCCTGCGTCCATCACCGGCAAGACCGCCGGTGCCTCGCTCCCGGCGGAACTGCTGGAGAAGGCGTTCGGCCAAACTTCGCCGGCCGGCGGCGTCCGAAAAGTAACCGTACGGCTGGCGGCGTCCGAGGGGGCTGAGGGCTACAGCCTGGAGCTGCCCGCCGCGCTGCTCGGCGGCTCTGAACCCGGCCGCGCGATCGAGCTGGTCACCGCCAAGGGCACGCTGCTGCTTCCGGGCAGCATGCTGGACGCGGCGGACCTTGCGGCCGCCGGCCCCAGGGTAACCGTGACGATCCGCGAGGCGGACCGCGGCGGTTGGGGAAGCGCATTGGCGGGGCAAAATGGCAGCCGCCCGGCGGTTGATCTGTCCCTGACGGCGGACGGTCATGTCCTGGATTGGCGGAGCCAGGGAGCGCCGGTCACGGTATCGCTGCCATACGCTCCCGCTGCCGGGGAGGACACCGAACTGCTGGCCGTCCGCTATATCGACGGCCAAGGCAGCAGCGTGCCGGTCGTCAATGGACGGTATGTGCCGGGCAGCGGGCAAGTGGTCTTTCACACGGCGCATTTCAGCCAGTATGCGGTAACTTCCGTCGCGGCGGCTTACCGCGATCTGCAGCCGGTCCCGTGGGCGGAGCGGGCTATCGCCGTTCTCACGGCCAAAGGCATCTCGCGCGGCCAGTCGGCGGCAGCCTTTAACCCGCAGGCTGTCATAACGCGCGCGGATTTCGCGCTGCTGCTCTCGGCGGCGCTGGAGCTTCCCGACGCGCCGGGCGAAACGTTCGCCGATGTGCAGGCGGACGCTTATTATGCGGCGGCGGTCCGCAGCTTCCGCGCGCTAGGCATCGCGGACGGCACGGGCGCGGACCGCTTTGCGCCGGAGCAGGCGATCAGCCGGCAGGACGCCGCTGTGCTGGTGCAGCGGGCGCTTGCGCTGACGCCCGCCGCGCCCCGCCTCCGGGTAGAGCCGGAGAGCATGACACGCTTCGCGGACGCAGGCGACATCGCCGGCTACGCCAAGGAAGGCATCGGGGCTCTAACCGGCGCCAAGCTGCTGCAAGGAGATGCGGCGGGCTTCCATCCGGGCCGCAGCCTGACCCGCGCGGAAGCTGCGGTTTTGATCTATAACGTATACAGGCTCGTATACGGGCAATAAGCAATGCGAAGCGGCCGGGCGGCTATTGCCCGGCCGCTTCGCTGTCATGGCCCCCAATTTTACTAAGCAGCCCCGGAGGGTGTTTCTGCAGGCCCATAAACGGGGTACATTTCATACAATTCTTTTATCGCGACAGCTTGCGCCGATTCGGCCTGTTGGAAGCAATATGATATAATTTCTGCAATGAAGCGAATAATCGGACTACGCATGTTACAGGGAGGAATGGCCGTGATTTGTCGGGAACATGACGGAAACTTGGTGATGATGAAGCAGCACGAGCATGGAGAGCTTGCGGGGAGATTCGCGGCGGAATTCAGGGAGGAAGCGACCCGAACGGTTCAGGACCGCCGCGCCGAGGTACTGCGGGCGATAGCCAACCATGACCGCGGCTGGATCGACCTCGACGAGACGCCGTTCTGGAACGACGCGGAGGGCGCGCCGTACACCTTTCTCGACTTTCCGCTGGTCCCGAAGCTGGTCTTCTACCGCCGCGGGCTGGACGAGATCGAAGCGGATACAGCGTACGGCGGGTTGCTGTGCAGCCTTCACTACGAACGGCTGATCGAGACCTCCGGGGAGGACGGGCCGGCGCTGCGGGAGTTTCTGGCCGAGGAGGAGGCGCGGCGGGCGCGCATCCGCCGCGAGCTTGAGCATAGCCGCCCGATTGCCGAGGGCGAGCTGTATCACGACGAGCGGCTGCTGCAGTTCTGCGACGATTTGTCGCTGTTCCTGGCGCTAAGCGAGCCGGGCAGTCCGAAATCGGAGGAGCATCCCTGGTTCAAGGACGGCTTCTCGGGCAGCGAGGATTTCGGCTTTACGAGCGGCCGCGCCATCACTGCGGAGTGGAAAGACGCCTCCGCGTTAATGCTGGAGCCTTTTCCGTTCACCGAGCCGGTGGAGGCGGTGTTCAAGCAGCGGAGCGTGCCGAAGGCGCAGATTCAAGCCAAGGGCATTGCCCGGGCGTTTCATGAAACGCCGGAGGAGGAATGCCGCATCCGGATCATTCCCCGCCCGGAGGAAGTCTGATGCGCCGTCCGGCGGTTAGTGGCCATAGCGGCTTATTGCCTGGTGGATCCGCCGCCCGGGGGTGTAACCGATGATGTCCGGGTGGATGTGGGCGCTGAATGCGGCCGTAATCGTGCTGCTGTCCTATTGGCTGCTGCGGTTGAAGATCGGCTGGATGGGCAAAGGGGTGCTGCTTGCTCCGGTCCTGATCTATGCCTTGATCTCCGCCGAGGATCTGCTCGGCTGGATCGATCTCGGCGATATTGTGCCCGGCAGCGGCGGCTTGCGGGGGCTGATTCTGATTTTTGTGTTTGCCTCCGTCCTGTTTTATATTTTTCTTATCTTTCACGAGATCAAGGAGTCAAACAACAGAGAGGTGCGGATGACCCAGACGCTGGCCCGCATCAGCCTGGCGACGATCATCAGCATTATTTTTTTTACCGTCGTATATACATCCATATATAAACTGTTCGGCCAGTCCTCTTTTCAGGGGGAGGGGCTTGGCGGCGATCTGCTGAACCAGCTGGTGACGTTCCTCTATTTCAGCGTCGCCACGTTCACAACGGTCGGCTATGGCGATGTTGCGCCTGTCGACAGCACCTCCCGCCTGGTCGTCGTCATGCAGATCGGCTTCAGCTTCATTACCGTCGCTTATGCGTTGTCCATGCTCGGCCTGTTCCGGAAAATTCTCGGCTCCGGTACAGAAGCGGAGATCGAAGCGGCGATAGAGGTGGATATCGAGACGACCGGGCCGGAAGAAGAGGTGTCCGTTAAGAAAAAGAAATAGAAACATTCCATATGCAGGAAGGAGAAACTCCCTATGGATCCAAAAGCAGCCGGGGCTTCTCCCGATTTTGGCGCCGGCGGTTCGCCCGGTAATGACGTTAACGATACGCCGCCGGGCACAGGGCCGGGCAGCCGACGGATGACGCGCCGCCAGTTTCTGCTGCGCAGCGCCGGCACCGTGGTCAGCGCGGGGCTGCTGACCGGCGCCTACGGCTGGCAAGGCGAGCCGAACTGGCTGGACACGACGCGTCTGGAGCTGCCGCTGCCGCAGCTGCCTTCGGCTTTTTCCGGCATCCGGCTGGTTCATTTCAGCGACGTGCATCTCGGCTTCAACAAGGACGCGCATGACGTGAAGCGGCTGGTCAAGCATATTCATGCCGCGGAGCCCGATCTCATCTGTTTCACGGGCGACATCGTGGACAGCTATGCGGAGGACCTGGAAGAGGCCGTGCCGGTGCTCGCTACGTTGACCGCCCCGCTTGGCAAATACGCCATTCTCGGCAACCATGATTACAAAAACACCGAGCTGCTGACCCGGCTCCTTGCCTCGGCGGGCTTCCGCGTCCTGCGCAACGAGTCCGTTCTGGTTAAAAGGGGCGGAGCGGCCATCGCCATCACCGGGCTGGAGGATATGCTGCACGGCAAGCCCGAGCCGGAAACTGCGCTGAAGAACGTTCCGGAAGGGCTGTTCACGCTGCTTCTGATGCACGAGCCGGATTATGCCGACTACGCGGAGCAGCACCCGTTCCATCTGCAGCTGTCGGGCCACAGCCACGGCGGGCAGATCCGCCTGCCGTTCAAAGGCGCTTTGTTTACGCCGTACGGATCGCACAAGTACATAAGCGGGCTTTATTATACGGCGAAAGGAATGCCGGTCTACGTGAACCGCGGCTTCGGCGAAACCTCTATGCCGCTGCGGCTGTTCTGCCGGCCGGAGCTTACCGTGATGACGCTGCGCCGGACGTAGCTTGAACCGTTAGCTGGAACAGCACACATGAAAAGAGGGGAACCATATGCAGCCATCTGGAGCCGGAGTCATCGTGCTTCAAGGCGAAGCCGCCGAGCTGCGGACGATCCAGGCGCGGGATACGGCGGCATTAACCGCGCTGCTGGCCGAGCCGGACATCCAGCGGCAGGCGCTGCTGCGCCGAGGCGGCACGCTGTCTCCGGCAGCCGTGCGGGAGCTGGCGCAGCGCATGCTGCAGCCGGAAGCGGAGGGCGGCCTGCATCTGGGCATTTATGCGCCCGGCGGCACGGAGCTGATCGGGGTGGCATCGCTCCAGCGCTGGAGCCGGGCGGAGCGCCTTGCACGGCTCGGGTATTTGGTACACCCGGCGAAGCGCGGCCGGGGGATCGCGACGGAGGCCGTACGCCTGCTGCTCCGCTATGCGTTTGCGGAGCTGGGGCTGGCGGCGGTCGAAGGGCGATGCCGGGGAGACAACCCGGCATCCGAGCGGGTCATGCGCAACAACGGCATGACGCTTAAACATATCATTGCCGAAGCCGGCCCGTCCGGGGATGTCATAAAGGTGTTCGCTTCTGTTACACAATTGAAATAAAGCCGTTATCAAACTCTAACAGTAACCGGGTACACTAAGTACATGACCCCCTTTTGATTATATAATTGCTGTTGGGACCCGATGCTTCGGGTCCATTTTTTTGTTACTATAGATGGAAAACGCAGCTGTGAGGCAAAGAATGGGGGATTTGAAAATGAACGAAATGCTGGATACGCTCCTGAATCACCGCTCCTACCGGAAATATCGCCCGGACCCGGTAGAACCGGAGAAGCTGGAGCAGCTTTTGTCCGCGGCGCAGGCGATGCCGTCCTGGGTCAACGGCCAGCAGGTAACGATAATCTCCGTGCAGGACCCGGAGCGCCGGGAGCGGATTGCCGCTTTGAGCGGAAATCAGCGGCATGTGGCCGAGGCGCCGGTGTTCCTGGTGTTCTGCATGGACTTTTACCGGGCGAAGCTGGCAAGCGAGATGGAGGGGCAGCCGTTTGAATCGGCCAAGGATGTGGATGCACTGCTCGTCGGCGCCGCCGATGCCGGCATCGCCCTGGCCGGTGCCGCGATGGCGGCGGAGTCGCTGGGCCTCGGCATCATTCCGATCGGCGGCATCCGCCGCAACACGGCGGAGGTCATCCGGCTGCTGGAGTTGCCGGAGTACGTCTTCCCGGTAGCCGGGCTGTGCATCGGATATCCGGATGAAACGCTGCCGAAGAAGCCGCGGCTGCCCCTGGCGGCGGTCTACCACGAGGAGACCTATAACCGGGACCAACGCGGATACATCGAGGCGTACAATGCGGAACACCGCCGCTACACCGCCGAGGCGGGACAGACGGTGCGCGACTGGAGCGCGGTCATTGCCCACTTTTACGCGCTGAATCCGCGGTACGGGGATGCGCTGCTTACGCTGAAGCAGCAGGGTTTTGGCTCCGAACCGGAGGAATAACCGGGAGGAACAATAAAAATGCACCGCCGGCGGCGACCAGGCACTTTCGTGCCGGCCGCGCGCCGCGCGGTGCATTTTTATAAGAATACATAGGGTTTAAAGAACGTCATCGTTACCCGAGCGGTACGGTGACTTTTTGCCGTTCCCTGAAGTAGACCCATTCGGTAAAGCCGATGTCCTTCAGCCGCGCGGCTACCGCCTGCCGGTCTTCGGCTACCCGCGAAGGCTTGTGGGCATCGGAGCCGAACGTCACTTCAACGCCGTAATGCAGCGCCCGCTCGAGGATACGATCCGAGGGGTACCAGCCCCCGCTCAGCTTCGTTCCGCCCGAGGTGTTGATTTCGATGGCAACGCCGCATTCGCCGATGGTGCGCAGGCAGTCGTCGATCTCCTGATCGGCGGGAATCTCGGAGAACTGCGGATAGTTGCCCTTCATGGCATCGATATGCCCGAGAATCTGGAACATGCCGCTGCGGGCAGAATCGGCGATCAGCCGGTAGTACTGCGCTTTTACCGCAATCTTGTCCTTCGGGCCAAGTCCTTTCCAGCGGCCTTTGTTGAAGATACTGACGCCGCCGACGCTGTGCACGGAGCCGATGACATAATCGAACGGGTAAGCGGCAAGCGTGCTGCGGTACACCTCGGCATGCTTAGGAAAATAATCCGATTCGATGCCGAGCAGGACGTCGATAACGCCGGCGTATTCTTTTTTCAAAGCGAGCACTTCGTCCACGTATCCCGCAAACTGGGATTTGGCCATGGCGATATGGGGAAAGGCCTGATCGGAAGCTGCGCCGAAATACGGCGTATGGTCGGAGATGCCGATCACGTTCAGGCCGGCGGCGATCCCGGCTTCGATATAATCACGGATGCTTCCGTCGGCATGACCGCAGCGGAAATGGTGGGTGTGCAGGTCAAATTTCATCGGTCTACATCTCCTTAGGCCTAAATGTAAAGTGAATTCGGTTGGGGAACGAGTATCATTCGGAGCCGATGAACTGGGTCTCCGGCATCCCCTTGAGGTCGCTCAGGAACTGCTGCATCGCCGAGGTAACGTACTTGCCGGATTTGGTGATGACGCCGACGGGATGGGCGGTTTCGAGCTCGACGATCGGAACGATTTTGAGCGTGCCGTTTCGCACTTCGTTGGTCACGGACTGCCGCGAAATGATCGCCGCGCCGAGATCCAGCTCCACCATCCGTTTTACTTCCTCGCTGCTCGTCAGCTCCATGATGACCTGCGGCTGAATGCCGTGTCTGGCCATCACCTCGTCGGCAAAACGGCGGCCCACGGTGTCGGGGGAGAGCAGAATAAGCGGCGTTTTCCCAAGCGATTCCATGCCGGCGGACGGCATGTTTGCGAGCGGATGGCGCGGGGAGACGACCAATTCAAAGGTATCGTAATAGAGCACAGAGGTTGTCATTCCCGGACTGCGGCCGATCAGGTAGCCGATCCCGACGTCGACGGAGCCGTTCTCCACCTGCTGATAAATCTGCGAAGAGGACATCGAGGAGATGGAGGTTTTAATGTGCGGAAATTGGTCCTGGAAATACGACAAAATCCGCGGTAAAATTTGTATGGCGATCGACGTAGTCGTTCCTAGGATAATATGCCCCTGGGGATTCTCCTCCAAATCGGCGAGACGCTGCTTCAGTTCATCGACGATGCCGACAATTTTTTCCGCATGGGTCAGAAATACCTGTCCCCGGTCCGTCAGCGTTACCGGCTGGTTGCGGTCCACGAGCTGGGTTTTGAATTCTTCTTCCAGACTTTTAATTTGCGCCGACACGGCCGGCTGGGTCAGATTCAATAATTCGCCCGCTTTGCGGAAGCTCATGGTTTTGGAGATGGTGATCAAGGTCTCGAGCTGGCTGATATTCATGGACATGCCCCCTTTGGCTTAAACGAATGGGCCCGCGGCAGGAGACGCGGTGCGGAAAGTGCATCCGGCGTGATGCCATCCGGCATTTTCCAAACGAATCACAACGATTTTCCTTAAATTATAGGAGATTCCTCGCGGCAGGGCAATGTCAGGTCAGACACGATCTTGTGAATACAGCTCCCAAGGCACTTAATTTTTGGTGAATAATGCCGATATATGAAGTATAATTAACCATTATGGCTTGGGACTTTTGAAATATGTCAAAAGACTGGTAAAGGGGGAGACCGCAATTTCATGAAAGCAGAAGTGATTAATCCGTTTCTGGAATCCGCTCGGGTTGTGATTGAGCAGGTAGTACAAGTCTCGCCATCAACCGGCAATCTGGGAGTCAAAGAGATCGAACTGATCGACAATCATATATGGATTCAGGTGGGAATGACGGGGCAGCTTAGCGGCGACATCATTTTCGGCCTTGCCGAGCAGGTTGCGCTGCGGATTGTCTCCGCGATGATGGGCGGATTTACGATCACCGAAATGGACGAGATGGGGCAAAGCGCGATTTCCGAGCTGGGCAATATGATCAGCGGAAATGCCAGCACCATTCTGTCCAACCAGGGCGTCGCCGTCGATATTACTCCGCCTAAATTGATGAAGATGGCGAATATGTCCGAAATGCCGCGCAAGGCGCTCAGCATTCCGCTGCTGATGGAAGGCATCGGAGAACTCGACATTCAAGTCATCGTCCAATAGCTTACCCGTTGGGAGCGTATAACGACACATGCAGCTAAAAGATAAAATCATTGTCATTACCGGCGCTTCCAGCGGCATCGGCGCCGTGACGGCGCAAATGCTGGGGCAGCGCGGCGCCGTACCGGTGCTCCTGGCCCGGTCGGCTGCGAAGCTGCAGGAGGCGGCTGCACGTATTCCCGGGCAAGCCGCCTGGCATGTCTGCGACGTGCAGGATGAAGAAGAAGTGGCGCGCGTATTCGGCGAGATTGTGGAAACTTACGGCAGAATCGATATTCTGCTGAATAATGCCGGTTACGGCAAGTTTGAAGCGGTCACCGAGATGCAAACCCGGGAATTCGAAGACATGATGGACGTTAATTACATGGGAACGGTCCGCTGTACCAAAGCGGTGCTGCCGCATATGCTGCAGCGCGGAAGCGGACAGATCGTCAACGTGGCTTCGATGGCCGGCAAGATCGGAACGGCGCGTTCGGCGGCGTATACGGCGACCAAACATGCGGTGCTGGGTTTTACCAATGCGCTCCGCCAGGAACTGCGGCACAGCGGAATTACCGTTTCGGCGGTGAATCCGGGACCGATCGCAACCGAATTCTTCAAGATTGCCGATCCGTCCGGCAAATACGAGCAAAGCGTCGCTTCTATGATTATGACACCCGACTATGTATCCTCACAAATCGTCCGCCTGATGGAGAAAGGCAAAGAGGAAGTGGATCTTCCCCGCCTCGCGGCCTTCGGCATTCGGCTTTACGGGCTGTTTCCGCGGCTTGCGGACAAGCTGACCTATAAGGCGATGAACCGGAAATAACCCCCTTTACTTAAACCGCATACGCAAGTCCGGGGCTTCCATTTGGTAGGGAGGCCTTTTTGGCATATAATGTAGATATTAACTCCAGCGAAAAGGATGAATATTTGTTATGACTAAAGCTTCTTTTGCGGCAATCGGCATTCAGGACGACCTGGTTGCAAGGTTGTCGGAATTCGGCATTACCGCCCCATCTCCGGTGCAGGAGCAGACGATCCCGCTGCTGCTGGACGGCAGGGATGTGCTGGCCGCCTCCCAGACCGGGACCGGCAAAACGCTGGCTTACCTGCTGCCGCTGCTTCAAGGAATCGATCCGGAGCGGAAAACGCTGCAGAAGCTGATTCTGGCGCCGACCCAGGAGCTGGCGATGCAAATCGTACGGGAAGCGGAGCGCTACGGCGCCCATCGCGGACTCCGCGTCATGGGCCTGATCGGCGGCGCGGCGATCAAACGGCAGATCGACAAGCTGCGCGAGCATCCGCAGCTTGTCGTCGGCACGCCGGGCCGGGTACGCGAGCTGATCGGCCTGCGCAAACTGAAGATGCACGAGGTAAGCACGATTGTGCTCGACGAAGCCGACCAGATGTTCCAGCTCGGCGGCGCCGGCGAGGTCACGAAGATCGTCGACAGCGCGCTGCGCACCCGCCAGCTCGTCATGCTCTCGGCGACCCTGGGTCCCGAGACGCGCAGCCTGGCCGCACGCGAGATGAACAATCCGGCCGAGATCGGCATCGATCCCGGCGTTATGACAGCGACGGGGCTGGAGCATCATTACGTGATCGCCCAGGAGCGGGACAAGGTAGACATGCTGCGGCGGATTCTGCGGCACTACAATCCGCAGCGGGCGATCGTGTTCGTGAACGACACGGAGATAATCGGCGAAGTGGAATCGAAGCTGAACTATTTAGGCCTGACGGCGGCAGCGCTGTATGGAGACGCCGACAAGGTGACGCGGAGCCATGTGCTTGCGCGCTTCCGGGAAGGCAAGTTCCGCGTGCTGGTGGCAAGCGACGTCGCCGCGCGGGGCTTGGACATCGAGAATCTGCCGCTCGTCGTCAGCTTCGATCCGGCCTTTGACGCGGAGCATTACGTGCACCGCGCCGGACGGACGGGGCGCATGGGGCGCCGCGGGCTGTCCGTCACGATCGTGACGGAGCAGCAGACGTTCATCATGCGCAAGTTTGCCCGCGAGCTCGGCATCTCGCTCGAGGAGCGGGTGCTGCGCGGCGGCAAGGTGCTGGACGAAGACGCCGCGCGCGAAGCGGCCGCGCGGGAGGCTGCAGCGCCGCGCGGGGCAAATCCTGCGGCCGGAAGCAAGCGGCCGCAGGCCCCGGCGGCGACGGGAGGCAGCGCCGCCGCCGTTAACCCGCCGCGGGAGACGTCCGCGGCGGGCGGGGAAGCGCCGCGCAGCCGGAAGCCCGGCGCGGCACCGGTGCAGGCGTCCGCCCGTCCTGGGGCGGCACCCGCGCGTAAAACGCGCAGCGACAAGGCGCGCGAGCTGGAGCGCAAGAACAAGGGCGCGCCGAAATGGCTCAAGAACAAAACCCAAAGAGGTGACGGTGTATGAGCATAGCTCCCGTATTGTCCATTACGGGTTTGAGCGGCGGGTACAGCCTGAACAAGCCGGTGCTGCATGACATCGGCCTTCAGGTGAAGCCGGGCGAAATGGTCGGCCTCATCGGCCTGAACGGAGCGGGAAAAAGCACCACCATGAAGCATATCCTCGGGCTCATGTCCCCGCATAAAGGCGAGATTACGGTACTCGGCAAAACGCGCGGCAGCGATCCGGAGAGTTATCACGGCGCGTTGTCCTTCGTCCCGGAGTCCCCGCTGCTGTACGATGAAATGACGGTCCGCGAGCATGTCGAATTTACCGCCAGGGCATACGGCATAGAGCCGGCCGATTACGAGTCGCGCTTCCGCCGCCTGGCCGCACTTTTTAATATGGAAGATAAAATCGATACTCTGTCGACCCATCTGTCCAAAGGCATGAAGCAGAAAGTGATGATCATGTGCGCCTTCGTGGCGCGGCCGGCGCTGTATGTGATCGACGAGCCGTTCCTCGGCCTCGATCCGCTGGGCATCCGCTCGCTGCTCGACTTCATGCTGGAGCTGCGGAATTCGGGTTCCTCCATCCTGCTGAGCTCCCATATTCTCTCTACCATCGAGAACTACTGCGACCGCTTTATCGTCCTGCACCAGGGAAAAGTGATTGCCGAGGGCACGGTGGCGCAGATGAACGCCGCTGCCGGCTTCGGCAATCTCGGCCTGGAGCAGCTCTTCTACGAACTGGTGCAGGGAGGGAAATAATATGGATCTCAAGGAGCTGCGCCGGCAGCGGCGCAGCCGGTTTATGGCCGGCCTGATGCCCTACATGGGCTACATCATCCAAAGCGGCCTGGCCATGCTGCTGATCCTGCTGCTGGTTGTCTTCTCGGCCTGGTATACTTCGCTTTTGCGCGATATCCCGGAAGGGCTGCCGATCCGCTGGATCATGCTGGTCTTTATGCTCCCGGCCGCGGCGCTCAGCGGCTTCCGCACGTATCTGCAGACGCCGGACACGATTTTCCTGCTGCCGCAGGAGCACCAGATGAAGCATTATTTCGCCCCTTCATGGATTAGCGGCAATGTATGGAAGCTGCTGCGGCTTGCTTTCGTGCTGGTCACGTTATGGCCTTTGTACATACGCACCGAAACTTCGCACCGCGCCTTGCTCGCCACCCTGCTGCTGATGGCGCTGGTCAAGCTGCTCGCCAGCTTTGGCTTATGGCGCGAGCTGGCCATGGTCTCCCGCCCGGCGTCCGCCGCCTATTCTCTGCTGCGCTGGGCCGTCTGCGGCCTGATGATTGCCGCTTGGTTCTGGCAGCCGCCGCTGCGCGCTCTGCTGTTCATTGCCGTGCTTGCGGTCGCCTATTACGCTGCCCTGGCTGTTCCGGCGCGGCACACGGTGCCGTGGGAACGGCTGATCGCCAGAGAGCGGGAACAGGGCGACCGGGCGCTGCTCGTGCTCGGCTGGTTCGTCGACGTGCCCGGACGGGGCCAGCGGGTCTATGCCCGCCGCTACCTGTCCCGGCTTGGCAACCGTATCCCCTGGCGGCGCACTGAAGCTTACCGTTTCCTGCTGACCAAAAGCTTCGCCCGCGGCGATGTCTTCGGCATCGTGCTGAGGATCGCGGTGCTGGGCATGTTCTTGGTCGGCTGGAACCGGGAGAGTTATGCGGGCAGCGGAATCTATGTATTTTTCCTGCTGATTCTCGGGATTCAGCTCTCTACGCTGCGCAGACTGCACAGCGGGTCCTTCTGGCTGACGGTCTATCCGCTGCCGGAAGGCAGCAAAGGCCGGAATACGGTGAAGCTTGCGTTCCGCATCCATCTGGTGCTCGCGCTGGCGCTCGGACTGCCCCTGCTGGCGGCGCTGCCACAGCGTCCGCTTCAGGTGCTGGGAACTCTGGCGGTCGGGATACTTGCAGTTTATTGGATGAAAAACCGCATGGCCGGCAAGGTGGCGGGACCGGCGGATGACGACGATTTGTAACGCACTGCAAGCTGCCTCACTGCACAAAGACGCCCCTGAACGAAGCTGCAGCTACGTTCAGGGGCGTCTTTTGTTAGTCTACGTGGAAAGGAAGAGCCGCTCTATCCATCCGGTTCCCGCCGGGCAGGGAATGACGGATTCGAACACGCAATTACGCCTGGAGCCCCAGGCGTAAAGTGTTCAAGGCGGAAGAGAGCAGCTGCTCTCTTCCGGGAGAGGTTACCTCCGATTAAACAAAGAGGGAACGGCTGATGATAACCAGCAGGATAAAGAGAACCAGGATTGCGCCAGTGCTAGTGAAGGGACCGTATCCGTATCCGCCTCTTGCTTCTTCGCTCATGTTCATTCCCCTTTCGCTTGAGTTGATGTACTGGAGTACACCGTATACTATGTGCCGGGGGGAGATCGTGTATGGGCGATTGCCGCAAGCGGGGGCAAAAAACTGATTTTTTGCGGCGATATAGGCGAAAAGTCAAGAGAGGCCGTCGGATCATGTCGCCTCAGTTAAAGCTTGGCGGGGGCGTTCTCTCCGGCTCCGACGACCGTCCACTGCATGCCGCATGCAAAGCAAAACAGCCCCAAGTCCTTATTGGACCCGGGGCTGCCTTATTTCAGCGCGGAATACCCGCTATTTTTTCTCCAAATCGCGAATGCCGGCATACACCATATCAAACAGGTCCTCGAGCTGCTCCTCTTCGATGCAGGAGAACGCGATGCGCAGATCGGTTTCTCCGAGTGCGATCGTGCCCAGGCCGTAGTTGTGGATCAGATGCAGCCGCAGCTCTTCCGCCGCAACGGTGTGCAGCTTAAGGCACATGAAGTACCCGGAGTTGAACGGATAATAAGTCCAGACGTCGTCGCCGTATTTGCCGCTGTCGAGCAGCGCTTTGACCTTGTTGGCCCGGCCCTTCATAATCTGGAACTTCTCTTCCTTCTGATCCGCGAATTCCGGCGACTTCAGCGCTTCGAGCACAAAAGTCTGCGATGGATGCGCTCCGCTGGAGATCGTCGCACGGATGATCCCGAGCGTTTTTTGCTCCAGTGCGGCGAGCAGTTCCTTGTCTTCCGAAGCATAGGTGATAAAGCCGACGCGGAAGCCCCAGACGAATTCTTCCTTCGTAGCGCCGTCAACCTTTACGGCCAGTACGCGCGGGTGAATGTTCGCCAGGCGGCCGAACAGCGATTCCTTCAAGGAATCCTCGAAAAAGAGCCCGAAATACGCGTCGTCGCATACCGCAACCACGTTGATTCCCGCTTCGGCGGCGGTCTTGATCGCTTCGACGATCTCTTCGCCTTCCTTGAGCCCCGGCGTATATCCGGTCGGGTTATTCGGGAAATTCAGCACAACGATGGCTTTGCCGCGGTCCTTTTGGGAGAGCAGCGCCTCCAGCAGCCCCTTGCTGTTGAATTTCATTTCGTCCGTGAAGAGCGGATAGTTTACGATCTCGGCCAGACGGCGGATACCGAAAGTCAGCTCGTAGTTCTCCCAGTTTTTGTCCGGATAGATGACGGCGTCGCCCGCTTCGGCGAACAGGTCGGCCACGATGCTAAGACCATGGGTCAAAGCGTTGGTAACCACCGGATTGCCGAACGACTTGCCTTCCAGGGACGGATTTTCCCGCAGCATCTTCTCGCGCCAGACGGTGCGCAGCTCCGGTTTGCCCGCAGGCGGCGCATAGCCGTACAGGTCCTTCGGACTGAATGCCGAAAGCTTCTTCTGAATGACATCCAGATGCATCGGTACGCCTTTTTCCGTGGCAATCCCGATGGTGGCATTGTACTTTTTGGCATGAGCCGTCGCTTCCGCCGATTGGCTCAAAATCCCCTCTTTAGGAAAATAAATCGCTCTGCCGAGCCCGGAGAGCATTTCGTAGACATGCTGGTTGCCCGCCTTGATATTCTCGTTCAATTGTCCAGCCAGTGGGTTCATCGCTTTCATCCTTCCGGTATTCTTCTGGGATATATGCGTTAACATTGCCTAACATTATATCACCGTGATTCGAAGCCGTCACTGAAGAATGAGACGTTTTTGCAACTTTTTCAGGCTAGTCTTTCAGGTATGGACAAAGCGGCGTTTCGTCCCAGATTTGCGCTTCGATATACCGTTCCGGACCGAGCGCCCCCGAGGCGTTCCACCCCTGCGGCCAGCCGTATTCGGCGACGACTTTTATGATCTCTTCAAGCGTATATACTTGCCCCCGGTAAGGCTTGCCGTCCGCTACCCGCATGGTAGGAAAAAGATCGCCGTACGTGAAGCTGACGTGTTCCTTCTTAAAATGTGACAGCGGAATGCTCAGGGAGCGGCCCTCCGGATACCAGTCCAGCAGCCATGGGCACTCGCCGAATGTCATATAGTGCGGAGCCTGGCGGACCGGGAGGCCGCCTTTGGCGATGAATGCATTTCTCGCTTTTTGTTCAAGCTCCCTGCGGATCTGCAAATAGTCGGCGGAACGCTTGCCGGCAAAGCTTTTACTTTCTCGGCGCAGCGCTTCCTGCTTCTCGGCAGCCTCTTCCGGGGTCAAGTCGGATAAATTGCGGAATGGACCGGTGCTTGCGTCAAAATAATGATACAGAAGCTCCATGGGCTTCTCTCCTCAGGCTTGTTTTCCCGAATGGTACGGGCAATATTTATTCATCATTTCAATCGTCTCGGGGTCCCGCTCCCCGCCCCGCGCCGTAAGTCCTTCAATGACCTGGCCGCGTTCCTCGGCCTGCAGATTCTGTCCGAATTTGAATTTGGCGGTGAGCTGCTCGGGAACGATGCGGACGACGGCCACCGCTTTGAGCATGGGACGGTATCTGGAATCTTCGGCGTCGATGGGATCATATCCTCCCTCCGGCTGCAGCTTCTCCATAAAACGCGACATGACGGTGGCTTTTTCGGCGAGGTCCTCGACTTTTTCAGCTTTCCCCGAAGCGGTCACGCTTTTGAAATAGGCGCTGGCCGGGCAGGCCATATTCGGGTCGGTGTAATAGGAAGGGATAATCGCGAATTCATCGGCGACGCTAAAGCAGACCGCTTCCTGGTCGCGGAGATTGTTCATCTTGGCGCCGGCATGGCTGCCGTGGAAATAAAAACAGCCGTCCATATATACGAAATTCAGCGGCGTCACGAGTGGCCGGCCTTCCGAGTCCACCGTCGCCAGAAAACCGAAGCTCATGCTGTGCAGGAATTCGGCTACCTCCGCTTCATTTTCCACTAAAAATTCTTTTCTGCGCATCATCGGCACATCCTCTTTGGCTTGAAATAGTAACGATGTTCACACTTTAACGGGAATATTGACATTAAAAAAGGACCAGTTTACATTAATTTTATTAGTCCGCTTTGCCGGAACAGGAGGAAGCCCGTGAATTTTACGCTGCCATATGACCAGTATTTAACGATATACCGCTATAAATATTTGGCGCTGTATCATGCGCTGCGCACGGCGATTCTGGACGGGCTGCTGCCCGGAGGTACCCGGCTGCCGTCCACGCGGCGGCTTGCCGCCATATACGATCTCTCGCGCGGTTCCGCGTCGCAGGTGTACGACATGCTGCTGGCGGATGGCTATATCCGCGGCGAAAGCGGCAGGGGAACGTTCGTTGCCGAGGGGGTGTCTGCCCCGGAGGATGGCGGAAGCGGCGGGCAGAGCAGCAGTATAGGTACGGAGGAGTTCGCGGGGGACGACACTGAAACCGTGGGAAGCAGGGGCGCAGGCGGAGTACATAAGGGCGACGACGCCGAAACCGTGGGCAGGGGCGCAGGCGGAGAGCGTAAGGGCGACGACGCCGAAACCGTGGGAAGCAGGGGCGGTACACCCCGTGCGATGTCGGGGGGGCTGAGCGTAGCGGATGCAGAAGGCCGGACGGGTGCTGCCTTTACGGAGGGGCCGGCTTTTTCGCTCGCTCCGTGGGGCGAGCGGCTGCTGGCGGCGCGGGCGGGCATGCCGGCGGGAAGAAGGGAAACCGTCATGGCGGAGGGGATGATCGACTTCGCCGGCGGCGGGATGCCGATGGAACATTTCCCGTATACCGAATGGCGCAGCGCACTGAACGCGGCTGGCGGGCGGGGCGGCAAACGGCTTGCCGAACAGGGGCCGCCGCAAGGGGACGAGCGGCTGCGGCAGGCGATTGCCGGGCACCTGCGCACGACCCGCGGCATCCGCGCCCAAGCGGAGCAGATCGTGCTGTTCAGCGGCTCGATGCAGGGCATCGTGCTGCTGACCCAGCTGCTCCTGGCGCCGGGCGAAGCCGCCGTGGTCGAAGACCCCGGCTTTTACGGCATCCGCCGGGCCGTGGAGCTTACCGGCGGGCGGCTGATCGCCGGCCGGGTGGACGGGCGCGGGCTGCAGCCGGAGGACTGGCCGGCCCGGCTGCTGTTCGTGACGCCGGCCCGCCAGTTTCCCACCGGCGCCGTGCTCCCGCTGGAGCGGCGGCGGAAGCTGTTGGCCTGGGCCGGCAAGCGCAACGCTGTCATCATCGAGGACGATTATGACAGCGAGTTCCGCTGGGGCGGGCGGCCGATTGAGCCGCTCAAGGCTCTGGACCAGGCGGGCCGCGTGATCTACGTCGGCTCGTTCAGCAGCACGATGTTCTCCGGGCTGCGCATCGGTTATGCCGTGCTGCCGCCGGGCCTCGCGGCGGCAGCGGCCGCGGCAAAGGCGCTTTACGAGCCGCAGCCTGCGGCGCAGCTCGAACAGCGGGCGCTCGCGCAGTTCATGGCCAGCGGCGGATACCGCCGGCATGTGCGGCGCATGACGCGCCTGTACGGCGAGCGCGCGCGGGCCATGCGCGCGCTGCTGGAGGAGCGGCTCGGCGGGATTTTCGAGCCGCTCCCGGGCGATGCGGGCTTGCATATCTATGCCCGCTGGAAGCGCACGGAGGCGGAGTTCGCCGCCTTCCGTGCGGCTGCATTGGTGCGCGGCGCGGACTTCCGCGATGCCGCGCGGTACCGCCTGGCGCCGGGGGAACCGGCGGCCTGCTTTGCCTTCGCCCATCTCGATGGAGCGAAGCTGGAGGAAGGCGTGCGCAGGCTCACACTCGCCTGGGACGATGTGCAAAAAGCGCCGGGACAAGGTATGATGGAGGGGAGCCAAAACTAAGCGAATGCTTCCGAAGCGAGTTTTGTTGCGAAGCATATACTGCAAGCCAAAGCTCCACAAAACTAAGTGAATGCTTCCGAAGCGAGTTTTGTTGCGAAGCATATACTGCAAGCTCAAGCTCCACAAAACTTTTAGGAGGGAAAAATATGCTTCATGCATCGCCGGCCTCTTTCGTCATCCTGCCCTCGCTGGCGAAAATCGTTTGCGAGCCCGGCTGGAAGTGGCAAAAACGCGAAAAGCCGCTGCAAAATTACGATTTATTCTATGTCTGGAGCGGCGAAGGCACGGTTGTGCGCGGAGGGGAAGCTTTTCAGGTCGGCAAGGGCAGCTGCTTCTTATTCCGTCCGGGCGACCATACAAGCGCGACGCATAACCCGCAAAAACCGCTGGTGATTACATACATTCATTTTGACGTTGCCGAAGAGGTGACAGAGATTCCCGAGCCTTACCGCGTGCTTGGCGAAACGGTCGAGTTCGAGCATATGCTGGCCCGTTACGTGCGGCTGTTCCTGGTGAAGACCTTTGCCGCCGAGGAAGAGGGCCGCCTCATCCTGAAGCAGCTCATGATCCATCTGCTGCGCGAGGACCGCATGGAACCGGTGGAGCGCAGCGTCAGCAACCAGCTGGCCGAGGTGATCCACGAGATCGCCAACTACGTCAGCCAGCATCCGGGGCTGGCGCACCGGGTGGAGGATCTGGCGGCCCGGGCGGGACTTTCGCCGCGTTATTTTTCGATCAAATTCAAGGAAATTACCGGTTCGTCGGTCCAGTCCTACATCATCCGGTCACGGATCGAGCGGGCGCAGCATCTGCTGCTCTATGCCGGCATGAACGTCACCGAGGTGGCGGATGCGCTGGGGTACCGCGATATCTTTTTCTTCAGCCGCCAGTTCAAGCAGTACACGGGAAAAAGCCCGTCGGAGATCCGCTGACCGCTTGCGTTTGTTTCAGCTTTTTGGCCCGGGGGTAAATACGTTGCAACCTGGTTCACCATTGAAGCAAACACCACGAAAGGAGCGATCAGGTATGCTCAGAACGCGCCGGATCTGCAATTCCGACTGTCGGGCGAGCGGGACCCGAATGTATCTTAACCGGTTAAGACGCATGAAGCAGCTCAGCGAAATGACCGCAAGTTCATGGTTCTGACTACAAGACCAGCACAATACACCGAAGAACCGGGCCGGCGTCCGGTTTTTTTTCTTTGAATCATAAGTAAGGTTGACGGCATAAAGGGGATACTGGAGCCAAAGGCGAAAAGGAGCGAGGATATGTACGAGGTTGTACTGATACGGCATGGCGAAAGCGAATATAACAAGCAGAATTTGTTTACCGGCTGGAGCGATCCCGATTTGACGGAAAAAGGCGTACAAGAAGCCCGGTCGGCGGGCAAGCTGCTGCGGGATGCAGGATATACGTTCGATCTTGCCTTTGCTTCCGTGCTGAAGCGGTCGATCAAGACGCTGAATATCGTGCTGGAGGAAATGGACCTGCTGTGGATTCCGGTGCAAAAATCGTGGAAGCTCAACGAACGCCATTACGGCGCGCTGCAGGGTCTCAGCAAAAGCGAGACCGCGCTCAAATACGGCGACGAGCAGCTGCATATCTGGCGCCGCAGCCTGTCGGTCCGCCCGCCGATGCTGGAGCCGGATGATCCGCGCTACGCCCGGAATGACCGGCGTTACCAGGAGGTGCGTCCCGGCGACATTCCGCGCGGCGAAAGCCTGCAGGACACGGTGTACCGGGTCGGCGACTTCTGGGGCAACCGGATTGTCCCGCTGATCCGCAAAAAAGAGCGCGTGCTCATCTCCGCTCACGGCAACACGCTGCGGGCGCTGATCAAATACATGGAGGACATCGACGAAACGGCGCTGCTGGACCTCAACATTCCGACCGGCGTGCCGCTCGTGTACAAACTGGATGACGACGTGAAGCCGCTGAGCCGCTTTTACCTGGGGGAACCGGAGGAAGTGCAGCAAAAAGCCCGCGAAGTCGCGAGCCCGAACAAGGTAACCGAGTAAGGTCGGGATCACGGAGTAAGGTCTGGCGTTAGGGGCATAGGTGTGCAATCGACATGCGGAGTCCGGGTATGGACCAAACAAGGCGGAGTGAAGCCGAAGAGCGAAACGCCGCTAAAGGATCGGCTGGGAAAAAAAGGCGCGGGAATGCTGGGATAGGACAGTGCTGCAGAAGGTTATATTGCATACGGCATTTACATACGGCTTACTGCGAGGGAGCTAATTCGTTGTTGCTTGCCGGCATGAGAGTTGCGGACGCCCCGGAAAAAGTTGCTGATGCTCGAGTAGTTGCTTACTGGCACCAGAGGGACACCCGGGAAAAGTTGCAGATGCACTGTACGGTTCCGATGTTTGCCTTGCTAACGGACATCAGAGGCGCTATTTGCCGGATTTCTGCTTATTTCCCACGCTAGCGGACCTGAGAGCCCTTATTTCCTCTTGCAGGGCGAGAAAAGCCGCATTTCTATGGCAATAACGTCGCTGATGTCCGTTAGAATCGAAAAAGCGGCGTTTTAGGCAAAATAACGGCTCTGGTGTCCGTTACATGTTGGATCAAGTCCGACGCGGCAGTGAATGGGTCTCATGGGCTGGATTCTCCAAGTAACCTCGATTAGGCGAACCAACCGGTACGCTCGAATGCCGACGCACTCTGCACCAACTGTAGGATCTGCAGTAAGAATCGAAGTTCGGTCTGTTGTTTAGCAAAAAAAAGCAGCCATTCTCCCGCGGAATGACTGCTTTTTGGTATGCACAATATCCAGTGCGGAGCCCTGCGCGGAGTCATGCGCAATATCCAGCGCAATAACTTGCGCGGAGTCCTACATGATGTCGCAAGATACCCTGCGCAATGACTGACGCGGGGTCCTACGGCTCAACCGCTGCAGCTCAATCGCCAACGGCGCGTCGGCCGTAGCCCAAATACCGCTGTACCCGCCCCATGGCGGCTACTCCGGACGCTGCATCGTGCCGAGCCACTCGCCCATCTTGACCTTCGTGCCAGCGGACAAGTCCGGCCGCGGCGCGAAGGTGCCGCTCTCCAGCAGCAGTACGACCGTTGAGCCGAACTCGAAGTAGGCGAGCTCATCGCCGATCTGCCACTGCTCGGCGGAATCGTCCGCATAGTGGATGCTGCTGACATTCATGGCGCCGACCTTGACGACGGCGGCTTCGCCATGGGCACTGGCGATATAGGTGATGAGCCGCTCGTTGCGGCCCAGCACGCGTGTCATGTTCCGCATACCGAATTCGTTGACCGGGTAGGCCCGTCCGCGGATATGCTCGCTTTCGCGTTTGCGGCCGGTCAGCGGCGAATGAATACGGTGATAGTCGGTCGGGCTGAGATAAAGAACGAAGAAAAAGCCTTTTTTGTACAATTCGATATGCGGCGAATGGTTGAGCAGTTCATCCAGCGGATAATCCTGTCCCTTGACGTTCAGCAGGGTTCCGGCGTGAATCTCGCCCATTGCCGTAATCACCGCATCCACCGGACTCGCAATGGCATCCGCCGCTTCCGTTACCGGGCGCATGCCGGGCTTCAGGCGGCGGCTGAAAAATTCGTTAAGGGTCCGGTACTCTCCGGTATGCTTTTCCGCTTCGGCAGCGGGAATTCGGTAAGTTTTGATGAATGTTGGAATTAAATAACGGCTGATCCGGCTGTGGGAAAAGGCGCCCATGAGCCGGGAAAGCCAGCGGTGCGAGGACAGCTCGGTCATCAGCCGCAGCAGAGGTTTGACCATGATTATCTCCCTTCCGTCATAAGCGAACGCAAGGCGGCCCCGCAGCCGGGCGCCGCCTTACACTCTGAATTATATTGACATAGAATAGGAAACAAATCAATACAGCTGCGACTTCGGAGCATGGTCTAGCAGGTACCTGGCATACGCCATCGGCCGGCGGTAGCTGTCTTTCCACGTCTCTTCCATGCCGGCTTTCCGGAAGCCGTAGCGCTGGTCGCGGCCGTTGCATTCAATGAAATAAAGCTGCCGGTCCCCGGTTACCCCGATATCGAGACCGATGTCGGCCAGACCGGGCAGGCTTTTCTCCAGCTCTTTGGCAACCTGCAGGCAGAGCGCCTGCGCAGCCATCCGCAGCCGTGCCGCTTCCGCGCCGCCGAAGGCCCGCTCCAGCGCTTCGGATGCGCCGAGCGCCTCCCCGCCGCTGCCGATGTTCGACACGAAGCTGCCCCGCGGCGCCGCTTTGGCGAACATGCCGGTCACCTGCCATTCCCCTCCCCATCCGCGCTGCACCGTCACCCGCAGGTCGAATGGGCGTCCGTCCACCTCGGCCAGCGGAATACGCTCCTGCACGAGGTACGGAACGACGGCCAGGCGCTGGCGAAGAATCCGCGGCGGCCGGGCGGCATCGATCTCGGCCATCCGCCATCGGCCGGAGCGCGCTTCCTTAAAGCTCCAGCGGAACCGGCGGCCGCCGGATGCACGCTGGAGGCGCATGATGCCTTTGCCCACGCTGCCCCGGCATGGCTTGAGAATGAGATCAGGACAGCTCTCCATCATCTCCAGCAGGCCGGCGTAACCGGTCCTGGTCTCCGGCAAAAAGCGCCGGAGCTCTTCGTTTTGCGTAAGCAGTCTGTGTATCTGGTCCTTCCCATACCGGTTGCATCTATTGAACACGCGAAGACCGCTGCCCACCAGCCGCTCTACGCCGCGATGTTCCGGTCCGTAAATGGCCCGGTTATGGATCACCGCCGGCGTCGGGACGACGACCTTGCGGTATTTTTCCGCACTGCGCATGTAAGCGTAACTGAAACCGGATTCCATATCCATCTCGGACAACTGGAGAAAGCAGGGAACGAGTCCATAGGCGGCGGCGGCCTCCTCATAATTGGCAAGCGATTCCTGTCCGGTGTCGAGCCGGGGAACGCCCCGGTGCATCGCGGCATTCAGCAGTATTCCCACGAGCAATTGCCCCATGTGTGTTCCTCCCGTCATCGTCTAATCCTGATGAGTCTCCGCTTCCATCACATTGTATGTTTGTACGGGCTTTTCAGGGTGGACGAATGCGCGGCGTCAGAGGCCTATTTTTCGGGAAAAAATACGGTTTGCCGTTCCCTGCCCCGGAGCAATACGGTGTCATCCGCCCATGCCCCTGCATATGATGCCTAGGAGAAACATTCGATGGAAGGAGGAGACTGCTTGTGAAAGGCTCCAAAAGGAATCAGCACCGCAGCTCGAAAAAACCGCTTTATTACGTTGATAATCCCAATATGAAAGAGTTGAGCATGCTGGGCGGCAGTCCCAGATCCCAAGGAAAAACGGCCCCAGACAAGGAAGCTTTCGAGGATAATCCGGCTTTGCTGGTCAGCAGCGTCGAGACAGCCGAGCCCGTGCAGTCCCCGGTGGTAAGCGGAGCATCTGCAGAGCTGGAATCGGTGGAGGCCCCGGATATCGTTGAAACGGCTGAGCTGCTGCCGATAGTTGAAGAACAGGTAGCCGTACCGGAAACAGAAGCCAAGGAAGAGGCGTTGACGGAGGAGGCTGCCGAAATCGCCACCGTTCGTTTTCTTACCGCTAAAGAACGGATGCAGACGGTTTATACCGACGATCTCTCCGACGGAGCTGTTACGGGGGCCAAAATCGCTCCGCGTTCGATCGACGGCTCCAAGCTGAAGTTCGGGATTATCGGAACGCCTTGGCTGCAGGATTACGCAGTACACAGTATCAACATCGCGGAAAAAGCGATCACCTCCTCTAAAATTGCTCCCGAGTCCGTCTCCGGTGAGCATTTGGCCGAAGGCAGCATCAGCGGCGGCAAGCTGCTGGACCGTTCCATCGGCGGGGAAAAGCTGAAAAACGGCAGCATCGGTCCAGAAAAGCTGGCGGACCGGATCATCGGCGGCGAGCAGATTGCGGACCGCACCATCACCTCCCGCCATTTGAGCGAGATGCTGATCACGGCTGAGCTGCTGGAAGACGGCGCGGTCGGGGGCGAAAAAATCGCCAGCGGCGGCATTGAACGCCGCCACCTGGCCAACGGCAGCATCGACCGTTCGAAGCTGGCCGACAGCTCGGTAACCGGCGATAAGATCGCCGACGGTGAAATCACCGGCACGAAATTGGCGGAAGGCAGCGTGGGCAGCCAGCATCTCGGCGAGGGGGTTATCTCCGCCAAACATTTGGCTCCCGGAGCCATCGGCCGCGAACAGCTCGGAAGCCAGCTGATCGGCCGGGAGCAGCTGAGCCAAGGCGCCGTTGAAAGCAGCCATCTGGCCGACGGCGCAGTCGATGCCCGGCAGCTTGCGGACGGCGCGGTTCGCGGCCGACATTTGGGTGCCGAGAGCATCACCGGCGACCATATTGCCGAAAGCGAAATTACAAGCCGTCATCTGGCGGATCGCAGCATTTCGTTTGTTAAGCTGGCCGAAGGCGCGGTCGGAACGGCGCATCTGGTAGAGCATTCCATCACCGCCTCCAAAATCGCCGATCAAAGCATTTTGCCGCAAAAGCTCGCCGATGAGGCCGTAACGACGCGGCATATCGCCAAATCGGCGGTTCGCGGACCGCAGCTCGCCATGCAAGCCGTAACCTCGGCGCATCTGCAGCGCGAAGCCGTCGATGCAGCGCATTTGGCCTCGGGGGCCGTTGGGGCCATCCATCTTCAGACCGAAGCGGTACAGACGGCGCATCTGGCCAGCGGCGCGGTCACCAGCAAGCAGCTCGGGGCCGAATCGGTAGCGGCGGTGCATCTCCAGCCGCAAAGCGTCACCGGCGCGAAGCTGGCCGAAGGCAGCGTGAGCGCACCCAAGCTGGCGGCAGCCGCCGTCACCGGCCCCGCTATCGCCAAAGAGGCGGTCACCGGCGAACATATCGCCTACTGTGCGGTGGAAGAACAGCATCTCGCTGACGGCAGCATCAGCGGCCGCGTGCTGCAGAACGAAGCCGTCGCATCCGATCATCTGGCCAGCGGCTCCGTTGAACACCGGCACTTAAGCGAACACAGCGTCGGTGCCTCGGCGCTGCAGCCCGGAGCGGTGCTCGGCGATAAACTGGCCGCGGGTGCAGTCAAAGAGATTCATCTGGCAAACGGGGCCATCCAGCCGCATCACTTGGCGGATTACGCGGTCACCGCGCTGAAGATATCGCCGGAAAGCATTTCGACCGATAAGCTTGGGGACCTGTCTGTGACTTCCGCGAAGCTGGCGGACGGCAGCGTCGATTCGGCGAAGCTGGCGGCGGCGGCGGTAACGGCGTTTCATCTGGCGGACCAGGCGATTTTTCCCGAGGCGATCAGCGATGAAGCCGTGAGCGGCCGCCATCTGGCCCACGGCAGCGTCGGCGGCGGGCATATCCGTCCGCTTTCCGTCGGCACGGGGCATATCATGCCCGGCGCCATCACCGGCCAGCAGCTGCAGAACGGCGCGGTGACCTCCGCAAAGCTGGCGGAGGGAGCAGTCGTATCCGGCCATCTCGCCGAGGATAGCGTGGGGAGCATTCATCTGAGTGCTGAATCGGTGGAAACCCGGCACGTCCGTCAGGGAGCGATAAAGCTGGCCCATCTGGCTGACGAGGTGCGCAGCGGGGACCTGCTGCCGGACGGCGCCATTACGGGCGCCAAGCTGGCCGCCGATGCGGTAAGTGCGTATCACCTCACCGAAGGCAGCGTGGAGGGCGTTCATCTGAGCGATATCGCGGTGCAGGCCCGCCATATCGGTCAAGGGGCGGTAAAGCTGTCACATCTGGCCGACGAAGTGCGCAGCACGGACCTGCTGCCGGACGGCGCCATCACGGGCGCCAAGCTGGCCGCCGATACAGTGGGCGCACATCATCTCACCGAAGGCAGCGTGAAGGGCATTCATCTGAGTGCAGAAGCGGTGCACGCCCGCCATATCGGGCAGGGAGAAGTAAAGCTGGCCCATCTGGCGGACGAAGTGCGCAGCGGGGACCTGCTGCCGGACGGCGCCATCACGGGCGCCCATCTGGCCGCCGATTCGGTGAGCGCGCTCCATCTCGCCGAAGGCAGCGTGCAGCGCATTCATCTGACGGATGAAGCGGTGCAAGCCCGCCATATCGGTCAGGGGGCAATAAAGCTGGGCCACTTGGCGGACGAAGTACGCAGCGGAGACCTGCTGCCGGACGGCTCCGTTACGGGCACGAAGCTGGCCGTCAATGCGGTAAGCGAACTTCATCTCGCCGAAGGCAGCGTGCGGAGCAGTCATCTGACGGATGAAGCGGTGCACACCCGCCATATCGGTCAGGGAGCGATAAAGCTGGCCCACCTGGCGAACGAAGTGCGCAGCGGAAACCTGCTGCCGGACGGCGCCATCACGGGCGCCAAGCTGGCCGTCAATACGGTGAGCGAACTTCATCTCGCCGAAGGCAGCGTGCGCAGCATTCACCTGACGGATGAAGCGGTGCACACCCGCCATATCGGTCAGGGAGCGATAAAGCTGGCCCACCTGGCGAACGAAGTACGCAGCGGAGAGTTGCTGCCGGACGGTGCAATTACAGGCGCCAAAATTGCCGACGCAGCGATAACGGGTCAACATCTGGCCACGGGCAGCGTGGAGAGCATTCATCTGATCGATGAAGCGGTAGAAGGCCGCCATATCGGCCAGGGAGAAGTAAAGCTGGCTCATCTGGCAGACGAGGTGCGCAGCGGAGAGTTGCTGCCGGACGGCGCGATTACAGGAGCCAAACTTGCCGACGCAGCGATAACGGGTCAACATCTAGCCACAGGCAGCGTGGAGAGCATTCATCTGGGCGATGCAGCGGTAGAAGGCCGCCATATCGGCCAGGGAGAAGTAAAGCTGGCTCACCTGGCAGACGAGGTACGCAGCGGAGAATGGCTGCCGGACGGCGCGATTACAGGCGCCAAACTTGCCGAAGCGGCGGTAACGGGTCAACATCTGGCCACAGGCAGCGTGGAGAGCATTCATCTGGGCGATGCAGCGGTAGAAAGCCGCCATATCGGCCAGGGAGAAGTAAAGCTGGCTCACCTGGCAGACGAGGTACGCAGCGGAGAATGGCTGCCGGACGGCGCGATTACAGGCGCCAAACTTGCCGAAGCGGCGGTAACGGGTCAACATCTGGCCACAGGCAGCGTGGAGAGCATTCATCTGGGCGATGCAGCGGTAGAAAGCCGCCATATCGGCCAGGGAGAAGTAAAGCTGGCTCACCTGGCAGACGAGGTACGCAGCGGAGAGTTGCTGCCGGACGGTGCGATTACAGGAGCCAAACTTGCCGAAGCGGTGGTAACGGGTCAGCATCTGGCCACAGGCAGCGTAGACAGCATTCACCTGACGGATAGAGCGGTAGAAAGCCGCCATATCGGTGAGGGAGAAGTAAAGCTGGCCCATCTGGCTGACGAGGTGCGCACCGGAGAATTGCTGCCGGACGGCGCCATCACAGGCACCAAGCTGGCGCAGGCTTCGGTCGGATCATTCCATTTGGCGCCGGGCAGCGTCTACGGCGGACATCTTGCCGCCGAAGCCGTCAGCAGCCGCCATATCCGCCCCGGCAGCATCGCTCCGGTCCATCTGGCGGAAGACCTGCGGATCGCCGATCTGCTGCCGGACGGCAGCATTACCTCCGGCAAGCTGGCCGAGGGCGCGGTCGGTTCCCATGGGCTTGCGCCGGCCAGCATCTATGGCGGACATCTCACCGATGAAGCGATAAGCGGCCAGCATATCGCGCCGGGAAGCATCGCCAAGGGGCATCTGGCCGCCGGTACGGTGAGCGCCGATCTGCTTGCAGACGGCAGTATACCGGGAATCAAGCTGGCCCCAGGTGCGGTCAGCGCGGTGCATGTGCAGCCGGAAAGCATCAGCGGCGGCCATTTGATGGCCGGCGCAATCGATCAGCGCCATCTGCGCGGCGGCGCGGTGACGCTGGGCCATCTGGCCGATGAGGTGCGCAGCGCCGAGCTGCTGCCGGACGGATCGCTGACCCGGGAGAAGCTGGCGGCAAACGCGGTCGGGGAGGAACAGTTGACGGACGGCGCGGTGGGTACGCGCGCCCTGGAGGACGGCGCTGTGACTGCCGCGAAGCTGGCAGACGCCGCGGTACAGTCCCGCCACCTGGAGGAAGGCGGCGTGGAGGGCCGGCATCTCGCGCATGGCGCGATTGAGGCGGAACATCTGAGCCCGGGCATCATCGGGCCGGAGCATCTGTCCTTCAGCCCGGTACAAAGCCCCGGTAACCGCGAAGTGCTGCAGCAGTTCGGGATGACCGCATTTATGTTCAACGGGAATGCGGAAAGCATCGAGCTGACGATCACCTTCGATGAGAGCTTCGGCCATTCCGGTTACGTGCTTGTAGCCATGACGAACCAGCCGTTCTTTCATGCTTCCTTGAAGAGCAGAGCCAATGCAGATGCGGTGATTCAGGTCACGCGCCTGCGGGAGACGCAGCATTTCTACGGCGTTCTTTCCTGGATCGCGTTAGGCGCGCCGCTGCACAGACCGGCTGCCGATAACCGGATTTTCGATTAATCCTTTCAATATATCGATGGATTCAAAGGGCGCAGCCGGGAGCTGCGCCCTTTGTGCGCTTTCTTGCCCCGGGTGGGTTGATGTCCAATTCTGCGGCCGGGGCAAGGCATTGGCCGTTACCCGCGGACGCGGATCACATAGACTGTGATGTAACCCTCAGCCCGGCGGGTATGCCCTGCAAGGAAGGTGGATGAGCTTGAAGCATGCACAACCCTTTACCCGCCGCACGGGGCGGCGGGCTCAGAAGGCGCGTTCCTCCCGGCGGTCCCGGCCTGCGGCAGCGCAGCCGACCGCTGGGCCGTCCGCGCCGTATGTGTCGGTCATTATTCCGGCGATGAACGAAGCGCGGACGATCGCTGCCGTCATATCCGAAGCCCGGCAGGTTCACCCGCGCTGCGAGGTTATCGTCGTGGTCAACGGCTCCGCGGACAACACGGCGGAGATTGCGCGCAGCATGGGCGCGCAGGTGATTGTATTTGAGCAACCGCTCGGACATGATGTGGGAAGAAGTGTCGGGGCGGAGGCGGCCCGGGGCGAGATTCTCCTGTTTACCGACGGCGATCTCGTCATTCCGGCAACCGGACTGCGCCCTTTCGTTACAGCGGCGGCCCGGGGGGCGGATGTTGTGCTGAACGGCTACTCCGGCCCAGTCCGCCGCAAGGTTCCCCATCCGGTCGTGCTGGCCAAACACGCGCTGAATCTGCTGCTCGGCAGACCGGATCTGCAGGGATTCTCCCTGACGGCGGTGCCCCATGCTATAAGCCGAAAGGGACTTGCGGCGCTGGGAGCCGGCCTGTTGTCCCGTCCGCCGCTGGCGCATGCGCGCGCCGTCCTGGACGGCCTCGCGGTTAAAGCGGTCCGGCAGATTCCCGTCGGCCGGCTGAATGCCGTCCGCCGCAAAGCGGACGGCACGGATCCGCTGCAGGAGAGCATCCTCCGGGACCATCAGGACGCCGTCGGACTCATTCTTGAGCGCCGGGGACCGCGGGCCGGCTTCGGCGACGGGGGACGGCAGAGGGGGATGGTCAGATGAAGGCAAAACGCCCAAAACAGATTTCCGGCAAAAGACGTTCCGCTGCCGGCGCCGCCAAACGCCGGCGTACGGCACGGGCGAAAGCGCCGGAACGCCGGAAGCGAGCGGCGCCTGGCATGAAGCTTCAGCCGCTTCCGCCGTTTCCGAAGCCGCTCTCGGTCATCGTCACGGCAATGAATGAAGCGGAGACGCTGCCGAAGCTGCTCAGGCAGGCGCTGCGCCTGCAGCCGGCCGAGCTGATTGTCGTGCTGAACGGGTGCACCGACCGGAGCTACGAGTTGACCCGGCGCTTCCGCGAGGCGGTCATCGTGCACTGCCCGCAGCCGGCCGGCCACGACGTCGGCCGCGCGCTCGGCGCCAAGCTGAGCCGGGGCGAAATTCTGCTTTTTCTGGACGGGGACATGGAGCTGCCCGCCGAGCAGATGGCCGTGTTCGTGCAGTCCATCGCGGACGGCGCGGATGTCGCGCTGAACGATCTGGACCCTTTGGTTCCGCTGTTCCACCAGACGGATCCGGTTACCCGCTGCAAGCTGTATCTGAACCAAGTGCTTGGTCGGGAAGATCTTGGCAGCGCCTCGATGACGGCCGTGCCGCATGCGTTATCCCGCCGTGCCGCGGAGGTGATCGGCTGCCGCGAGCTGATGGTTCCGCCAAAGGCGCAGGCCATCGCCGTCATGGCCAATCTCGATGTGCGGACCGCGGGAACGGTGGACGTCATCAAGTGCAACCGGCAACGTGCGGGAAACCGCGGGACCGGCAACGCGATGGAGCGGCTGATCGCCGGGGATCATGCGGAGGCGCTTGAGGTTGTGCAGGTGCGCCGCCGGGAAGCCGCCGGCTGGACGCCTGAAATCGCGCTGCTGGAGCGGCGGCGCGAGCTTGCCGCCTGGAGGAATGGCCTATGACGACAAGCATCATCATTCCGACGTTCAATGGTCTGCCGCTCCTGAAGGCATGCGTGGAAGCGATCCGGCACTATACGACGGAGCCTTATGAAATCATCGTGGTCGACAATGCGTCAACCGACGGAACCGACCGGTATTGCCGGCAGAAGGAGATTTTTTTCGTCTCGCTGCCTGAGAACCGGGGGTTCCCCGAAGCCTGCAATGCCGGGCTGAAGCTGGCCGCCGGCGACGAGCTTCTGCTGCTCAACAACGATGTCATCGTCTCGCAGGGCTGGCTGACCAACCTGAGGGCCGCGCTCTACAGCGCGGAGGATATCGGCATCGTCGGCCCGGTAACCAATTATGCCAGCGGAAGACAGCAGGTGGAGCAGCGGTACGGCGACTTAATTGGGTTTCACCTGGAGGCCCGCCTCGCCAACCGGCCCGACCCGGCCAAATGGCAGGAGGTCCGGCGCCTGGTCGGGCTGTGCCTGCTGTTCCGACGCGAAGTGCTGGAACGGGTGGGGCTGCTCGACGAGCGCTTTTCCCCCGGCCATTATGAAGATGACGATTATTGCTACCGTGCCAGGCTGCTCGGATACCGCCTGCTCATTGCCGGGGATTGCCTCGTGCATCATGAGGGCAGCGCAAGCTTCAAGGCGGTGTATCCCGCCGAACTTCAAGCGCTGGTATCGCGCAACCGCCGCAAATTTATTGATAAATGGCAGGTCGATCCGGTTCAGTTCATCTGATATGTGTTGGCCCAAAGGCTAAGGACACAGATAAAAAGGAGGAAAGTAAGTGAAAGGAGTCATACTGGCAGGCGGAAAAGGCACAAGGCTCTATCCGCTGACCCGCCTTATGAACAAACATTTGCTTCCGGTCGGCAAATATCCTATGGTATGCTACGGCATCGAACGGCTCCGCCGAAGCGGGATAACCGATATTCTCCTGGTCATCAGCAAGCAGTCGGCGGGTCATTATACGGATTTTCTGGGCAGCGGCGCGGAGTTCGGCGTCTCCCTGACCTACAAAATCCAGGAAGACGCCGGCGGCATTGCGGAAGCGCTGGAGCTGGCCAAGGGCTTTGTTTCCCCGGGAGAACGGTTCGTCGTGCTGCTCGGCGACAATCTTTTTGCAGAAGATTTGACCCCTTATGTGGAGAAGTATAAGAAGCAGCCACGAGGTACGGCAAAGGTGCTGCTGAAGCCGGTCGAGGACGCCCGAAGATACGGAGTTCCGGTATTCGATGCGCAGGATCCCTCTTTGATCTCGTATATCGAAGAAAAGCCCGAGCACCCGAAGACGAATTACTGCGTAACCGGGATTTACATGTACGACGACGCGGTGTTCGAGATGATCGGGCATGTATCGCGCTCGGGACGGGGCGAGCTGGAAATTACGGATGTCAACAATCTCTACGCCAAAGAGCGCAAGCTGAGCTACGATGTGCTCACGGACTGGTGGAGCGATGCCGGAACCTTCCAGTCCCTGCGCGAAGCGGGCGAGAAATTAAAAGACACGCTGCCTTAGGGCGGCGTGTTTTTTTTGCATCCGGGCGAACAAGGCAGGGCGGCGGCGGAACCGAGCGGGCTTTCGCCGCATATGCTGTAGCAGGGCGTTTGAGCAAAGGAGACATGAAGGTGCAGACGAAAATAACCAAAATCCTGCAGCACATGGCCCATACGCACGAACAGATGGCGCGGATTCTCGACGCCGAACGTCACGTAGCCGTCCGTATGTCGCAAATTGTGCACGACCTGCCGGATACGGAGCCTAACTTCGACGGGTTCCCCGGACTTGTTGAAAGTGCAGGGCAAGTAAACAAGAACATCATCGCTTACCTGAACGCGATTGCCGATCTGGAGGAAGCGATGGCCGAAGGTGTCGGACGGGTCATCAAGGAATTGGATGGCCAGGAGGAAGAGTAGCCCAGAACAATCAGGAGGCGGAAGATGAGCAGAGAAAAAGCTTTTCTGCAAATGCTGGAGTCGTCCGCTGCAATCCAGTGGAACATCGCGATGATTCTGGAAGCCAAGGCGGTGGAAGCGGAAAAGGTAAAGCAGTGGACGCATCATCATATCCACGCCCGGGCATTCGAAACCCATGAAGACCAGCTCAAGGAATCCATGGCCATTCATGATGTCATCGTGGAGATGGTAGAAGGCCTCACCAAACTGGAGAACGGCCTTTACAGCAATCTGAAGGCCGTGCTCGGCAGCGGCGAGGAGGAAGGCGGAGGGTTTGAGAACGAGTCCGGCGGCTTTGATTTCGGTGAAGACAAATGAGTGAGGGACTGCTCTCCGAACATGCCGTCAAGCTGGATCTGATTCGCTCGATTGCCCGCAGTCAGGCTGCCCTGGCCGCCATTTTGGAGAGCATCGCCGAAATTACGGGGCAATCGGAGCAAACCGCCCGGAAGCTGAGCGATAACATCAGAATACTCAGTCAGTACCAGAGCAGCATGTGCCGGAAGCTCACCGGCATTTCGCTGCATCAGCCCAAGGAAGGTATTCCGGCCGCGCCGTGGCTTCACCGGGACCTGCGGACGGAAGCCTCGGGGCAGAGGGAGCACAGGAGGAATCGGAGATGAAAAATAAACGGGTGAGAGTACGCGCCAAAGGCGTCGGCGCACGCAAGCCGCTGCTCTCCAGAAGAACGAAGGTCCGCAAAATTTCCGGACGCCGGATGCGCAAGCTGCGCCTCGGCAAAGGAAACCGCAGAGTGGTATTGCGCAAACGAAGAAGACGCGGCCGGCGCCCGCAGCGCCGGATCCGTGTCATACACCGCCCGCCGGTCCAGGTTATTCCGGCACCGGTTGCGCCACCGAGCGTCCAGGTGGTTCCGCTCCCCCCGGACCTGGGCGTCGCCCCGGAAACGCCCCCGGCCGACGCCTATCAGCAGGGCTACACCGAAGCATACAACGTGGGGTTCGACGCCGGTTTCGCCAAGGGTTTCGAGGACGGGCATAAGCTGGAGATGCCTTAAACTGCGGCGTCGTCCGGAACGGTCTCCCAAAGCCGCGCAAGCTTAGTGCCGAGTGCGGCTTTGGGAGCGGCCTTCCCGTCCGATGCATTTCACAATGCTCCGGAGTATGATAGAATCCTTAACATGAAACCTGATTGAAGGTTTACAGATAAAGATTCTATGGAGAGGTGCTGCACATGGGAGATCACATCATTCGCAAAGGGCATGAAAGTGAAATCGCGGAGATTATGGAGCTGATCGCCCGCTGCATACAAGTCATGCGCGAAGGCGGCAGCGATCAGTGGGACGAGCATTATCCGAATGCGGAGGTCATCGGCGGCGATATTGCCGCAGGAACGTTGTTTGTACTGGACGATGGCGGGGCTGTCAGCGGCATCATCGTGCTGGACGAGAATCAAGCCGAGGAATATGACGCCATCGACTGGTCGGAGCGGCAGGGTCCGCAGCTGATCATGCACCGGCTGGCGGTTCATCCGCAGGCGCAGGGCCGGGGCGTCGCCCGGCAGCTGATCGCTTTTGCGGAGCGGCATGCAGCGGAGGGCGGCTATGCCAGCATCCGGCTGGATACGTATGCGAAGAATACGCGGGCGCTTCAGCTATATCCGTCGCTGGGGTATGAACCCCGGGGCGAAGTTTATTTTCCTCACCGGGAGACCCCTTTTCCGGTCTTCGAGAAGATCATAAGATAAGTTAATGTTAGATAACATAACTCAAAACCCGTTTTGTAGAATGATAATTGGAAGTTATGTAAAGAATATTGACATAAAACATGTCTTGAGCGTAAGATGGGATTATTCTTAATTGAATAGTCCTGTTTTTCGTATATCCTTAATAATCGGGTTAAGGGTCTCTACTGGGAACCGTAAATTTCCGGCTACGAAGATAGGCTTTGACGAACACGGGAGCGAGTCCGGCACATATGCGGGCTGCAGCTTCCGGGAACGCGGGCCTGTTTTTGTGGCCTTTTTCATGTTCCAACCGCAATGATTCGGCGGCGGAGGCCGCTTCCTGAAGGGGGTTCTTAGAATGGCGGACATTCTGATCAAACACGCGCAAATGATTACGATGAACAAGACGGAGGAGATCGTACACGGCGATATCCGCATCAAGGACAGCCTTATTGCGGAGATCGGAACCGGACTACAGCCCCGGGCGGGCGAAAAAGTGATCGATGCCTCGGGACGGACGGTGATCCCCGGCTTCGTGCAAACGCATATCCATTTGTGCCAGACGCTGTTCCGCGGCAAAGCCGATGATCTGGAGCTGATGGATTGGCTGCGCAAGCGGATCTGGCCGCTGGAAGCGGCGCATGACGAGGATTCGCTCTATTATTCGGCCCTGCTCGGCATCGGCGAGCTGCTCTCCAGCGGCACGACCACAATTGTAGACATGGAGACGGTGCGGCATACGGATTATGCGTTTCAAGCCATTGCGGCCAGCGGCATCCGTGCCCTTTCCGGCAAGGTGATGATGGATCAGAAGAATGAAGACGCCCCGGCGGCACTTCAGGAGAATACGGCAGATTCGCTGCAGGAGAGCGTCGATTTGCTCGAAAAATGGAATGGCTACGGCGGCGGCCGTATCCGCTACGCATTCTCTCCGCGGTTTGTCATTTCCTGCACGGAGCCGCTGCTGAAGGAAGTGCGCGATCTGTCCGCGCGTTATCAGGTAAAGGTGCACACCCATGCTTCCGAAAATTTGGGCGAAATTGAAATCGTGCAGGCCATGACCGGCATGCGCAATGTCGTCTACCTGGATCATCTGGGGCTGGCCAACGAGCGGCTGATTCTGGCCCACTGCGTCTGGCTGGACGAGGAAGAAAAGCGGATCCTGCGGGACCGCGGCGTGCATGTCAGCCATTGTCCGGGATCGAACCTGAAGCTGGCGTCGGGAATCGCCGACACGCCGGGCATGCTCCATGAGCATGTGCATCTCAGCCTCGGCGCGGACGGCGCGCCGTGCAACAACAACCTGGATATGTTTAACGAGATGCGGCTGGCCGCCATAATCCAGAAGCCGCTGCACGGCCCGACAACGATGGATGCGCGGAGCGTCTTCCGCATGGCAACGATCGGCGGCGCCCGGGCGGTCGGCATGGAGGATCAGATCGGCAGCATCGAAGTCGGCAAAAAAGCCGATCTCGCGATCCTCAACCTCAACCAGTTCCACACTTTCCCGTCCTACGATGTCGATCCGATCTCCCGGATCGTGTACTCCGCGACCCGCGCGGACGTGGAGACGACGATCGTCGACGGCGAAATTGTCGTGGAACGCGGCATCGTGAAAACGATGGACAAAGACATCGTGCTGCGCGAGGCGGACCGCTCGATCAAGCGTTTGCTGGCGGCAACCTCGCTGGCGTAGTGGAGGAGCAGGCAGGGGGTGTGCCGCAGGAGATCGGGTTATGGATTCGGCGACTGAACGCGGATAGCTGAAGGTACTGGAGGAAAAGTGAGTGCGGATTGGCAGAAAGGCCTCCGGACATCGTGAAAAATATTGGGAAGTCCCGCAAGCCTTATAGGATAGGGCTTGCGGGACTTCCCTTTTTTGCAAACCCTTGTATAATGAATAGGATTTTCCCCTCCCATCCTTTGGGAGGGAGGGCCGGCGCTGCAATGACCGGCAATATCGGCAGCACCTGAGATGAAATGAACAAAAAACGGAACCAACTGGACGGTTCCGGGGTCGGATATAGTGAGGTGAAGTCATTGGAACTTGAGGACCTGAAGCAGGCGCATTCGATGGATGAAGCCCAGTTGAGGCGGATTATGGAGCTGTACGGAAACGAGGTATGGAACTACATTTATTATTTGACCGGAAACGGAGAGACTGCAGATGATTTAGCGCAGGAAGTGTTCATCAAATGTTATTACCGGATCGGGACATACCGGGGGATGTCCACCTTCAAGGCATGGCTGCTGACCATTGCGCGGAATACGGTTTTTTCCTACCGGAAGTCGAGATTTTTCAGGCTGGGATTATGGGGCGGGACCGAGTCGCTGCACCATGCCGGGGACGGATCGCAGGAACAGCCGCTGATGTCGGTGGGAACGGCCCCTTCGGCGGAAATGGAATATCTGGGCAACCGGCAAATCGAAGAAATCTGGGATACGATCATGAAGCTGCCGCTCAAGCTGCGCGAGGTGCTGGTGCTGGATCTCAAAGCGGAGCTGTCGGTAAACGAAATCGCCGAGCTGACCCGCTTGCCTGCAGGAACGGTCAAATCGCGGCTGCACCGTGCCCGGCGTAAAGTTCAGAACGAGTTAAGGGGGCTGGAATGATGGAAGAGCGTAAGCCGGAATGGTATGATCTGGCCCGCAGAGGGCCGCGGAGGCAAAGCGGGTTCACTCCAGAGCAGGCGCAGCAGGTGATGAGGCGGATTCAAACGATGCCCGAAGGGGATGTTTCGTCCTGGCGGCAGGCCGATTTCGGGCGGGTTCCGTCCAGCCATCGGCGCCGGCACCGAATGGGAGTGATTGCAGTTGCAGTCATCGCCATTCTGCTGGTCGCCGGGGCCGGACTTCTGAAGCTGAGAGACAAGGATGCGGGCGTGCAGGGGAATGCCGGACCTTCGCCGACGGCTGTTGTCCAAAGTGCAGTGACGGAAGAAATGATGAAGCAGACGGCGGAACAGGCGATGCTGGCGCAAATCGGCAAAAAGCTTCCCTTTAGCAAACTGGATCGGGCGGGATACGGGGGGATGATCCGGCTGGATTATCAGGAAGCGGAGGATACTGCTTCATTCTGGATCAGCGAAGAGTCGGGCGAACTCGCCATGTTCATCATCGACGCGGCGCTTCCGGCGCAGAAAGCCGCAGAAAGCCCCTTGGTCGGCGCAGCCCGTAATAAATTGAAAGAATTCGGCTATCACGGGGATTTTTCGTTGAAAAATATGCGGCGCACTGCCAGCTACGGCCGGACCTCCGACCGCAAGGTGCATGTTCAGGATGTCGTAACGGCCCAAAATGCATATGTGACTTACGCTGATAATGAATACGTGCAGCTCGGCTTCGAGATCGCTCCTGCCGAAATCAGTCCCGAGCTTCTGCAGCGCGGACAAACGGCGCTGGAGCGTGTGGGTGGAGCAGCGGGGAAACAGCTCATCGGGGCGAGCAAGACGGCGCGTGATGGCCGGGGCCAGCTTGTGCTGAAATACGGGGAGACGGAGTATACGCTGGCTTCGGTAGTTTTTGATGATGCGTCGGGCAAGCTGATCGCCGTTTCGGATGCTTCGCAGGGCGTCAAAGCAAATGATCCCGCCAAACGGGCCGAGCAGGACAAGGCGCTGCTGAAGATGGATCCCGCCAAGCTGCAAAGCGCGGCGGCGGAAATCGCGGATGACCTGTTCGGCATTTCGCTGAAGGATTACATCCTGGTGAAAAATGAACCTACACCTGGAATCATCAGCTTCGAGCGCAGCAACGAAGACGCGCCGGATATTCAGGCCGCCTATAATCTGGACGGGAAATTTTACAGCTTTGCGCGGCTCGTCGATCCGGACATGTATGTTGACCCTGTTCCGGTTCAGCCGTAGCTTTCGCTTTGCACGTGCAGGACGCAGCCCGAACGGGCCGCGTCCTTTTTTTTTACATTCTCCAATCTACTCACTTCCAGCGGGTTTCCATTAGGATTGCCGGAACAGTTTTTTCTGATTTTAAAGTTTGCTATACTAAAAGAATCTGAACTTTTACAGAAAACACGAATGGATTTTACAAATTAATTTCATTCAAAGCTAAAAGAGGGTATGAGATGAATACAATGAACAAACGCGATCTGCTGCGCAATTTCGCCCTCGTGGCGGGTTTGATCTGGGCGAAGCTGCTGCTTTTACGGATTTTATTTTACGGCCGGATCGACTGGGCCTGGATTGCCGCCGACCTTGCGCCGGTGGTGCTGGTGATGGGACTTCTGGCTATCGTCGTGCCGGTGCGGTTCCGGCGAGGCGCGTACCTCGCTTTTGATGTTCTGGTGTCGCTGGTGCTGTTTGCCGCCACCGTGTATTTCAACCATTTCGGCTCGGTGCCGACGTATGTGGCGCTGCAGGAGCTCCATCAGGTATTCCAGGTGAAGGACAGCGTGGAGTCGACGGTTCAGGCCGTTGATTATCTGTATTTCGCCGATTTTATCCTGCTGGCGGCGTTCGCCATCCTCCGCAAATGGCGCCGCTCGCGCCGCACGGTTTATCCGTCCTTGGGCGGAGGGTACGAATGGCGTGATTCGCGGCCGGGAAGCCGGAGGGCCATGTTGGCCGCCGCGCTGCTGGCGGTGATTGCGGGCGGGCTGCTGTCGGCGTATTACATCCGCGAGACGAAAGAGCTTACGAATGAGCTGGTTCATGCGGAAAGCGCCGGCTTCATCAATTATCAGGTCGCTGCGGCGATCTCGGCCCATGAAGACAACGGGCTGCATCTCAAAGGCGACATCAACGATACGATAGCCCAAATTGCCGCGCTGCAGGCAACCTATCCGTACGGCGGCAAAAGCGGCGCGGCGCAGCCGGATTACTTCGCTTCCCAAAAGGGTAAAAATGTAATTGTGGTCCAAATGGAAGCCTTCCAGAACTTCCCGATCCACCAGACGCTCGCCGGACAGGAGCTGACGCCGAACCTGAACAAGCTGGCCGACGAAGGCTTTTATTTTCCGCAGGTCTACCAGCAGATCGGTTCGGGCAATACGTCCGATGCCGAGTTCATGAGCAATACGTCGATCTATCCGCTCGGGGCAATTCCGATGTCCAGCGGTTTTGGCGACCGTGAGCTGCCGAGCCTGCCGCGGCTTCTGCGGGACAAAGGGTATGAAGCATATACGTTCCATGTAAACAGCGTGGGCTTCTGGAACCGCAACCAGCTGTATCCGGCGCTCGGCTTCACCGGTTACTACGACAAAAAATATTTTTATAACGATCATTTCAATGCCTTCGGCGCGTCCGATGAACAGCTTTATATTACCGCTTTGGAGAAGCTGTCGGCGCTTCAGCGCAAAGGCACGCCGTTTTATGCCCAACTGGTCACCGCATCCAGCCATCATCCGTTCCAGATTCCCGATTCCTTCAAGAAGATCGCCGTGCCGGAAGAGCTGCAGGGAACGATGCTCGGCGATTATTTGACGGCCATCAACTACACCGACTATGCCATCGGCAAACTCGTGGAAGGCCTGAAGCAGGACGGTTTATGGGAGAACACCGTGCTCGTATTCTACGGCGACCATTTCGGGCTGCAGCCGCAAAATGTCGATCCGGAACAGGTCACCGCGGCGCTGGGCATTCCTTATGACTCGCAGGTCAGCCGTTTCAATATTCCGCTGATCGTGCATACGCCGGGAATGGCGCAGGGTAAGGCGGTGGAGCAGACCGGCGGACAGCTCGATATTTTGCCGACGATCGCCAATCTGCTGGGCATCTCGCTGAAGACGGAAGGCTTCACGGCGTTCGGGCATGACCTGCTCAATATCGGGCGGAACGTACAGGGGATGCGCTATTATTTGCCGACCGGCTCGTTCTTTAACGACGACATCATGTTTGTGCCGGGCAAAGGGTTTGCCGACGGCAAAGCGGTGTCGCTGAAGACGCTGCAGCCGGTAGAGGATTTCAGCCGGTACGAGAGCGATTATGACTATATTCTGGAGCTGGAGCGTTTGTCTGATCAATACGTGAAGCTGCTGCCGCAGCGGTAGGAGGACCCATGAAAAGGCGGTTTCGCATCGAAGGGGCGTTTGCGCTGGCCGGCGCCCTGCTCATTGTGGTGTTATTGTTTACAAAGCCATTTATCGGGGTTGCCGACAACGGCGATTTCCTGCGCATGATGAATACGATCGGGTTAGGGTACTATGATGCGGCGGAGAGCTACGCCGACCGTTTTTTTGCCTTCAGCCACAGCCGGTTCGCCTATGAGCCGTTGTTCCGCGGCTTTTATCCCTCATCGCAAATTGTACTGGTGCTGGTTCCGCGGCTGATCGGCGGCCTGCTGCACGGCAGTTATTTCGATATCCGGCTGCTTGCGGCGGTGTACGCGCTGCTGCTGCTCGCGGCCACCTGGCTGCTGGTCCGGGCGGGACGGACCCTGTCGGCGGCGGCGGCGGTCCTGCTGGGTGCGGCGTTATTGTTCGTTTTTTACGATATCGGGTATGTCGCCTACTTTAATTCCTTCTTCGGAGAACCGGTGTCCATGACCGCGATGCTGCTTACATTTGCGTTCGGCCTGATGCTGGCGGCCCGGGAGGCGCCGAAAAACGGGATGTTGGCCTGTTTTTTTACCGCGGTGCTGCTCTTGATCGGCTCCAAAATCCAGAACGCGCCGCTTGGGCTTGCGTTTGCCCTGATCTTTCTGCGTCTTGCGGGGCTGCGCAAGGACCAGGGCTGGATCAAGCGGTGCCGGAGTTATGCGGCAGCGGTGCTGATCATGTCCGTGCTGATATACGTTGCCGCGCCCAAAGAGCTAAAGCATATCAACCTGTACCAGACCGTTTTCTACGGCGTGCTGAACGAGTCGCCGGATGTGCGCGGCGATTTGCGCGAGCTGGGGCTGCCTGAGCGCCTGGAGGTGCTGGCCGGCACGAATTATTTTCAGGCGGGGACAGCGATCAAACAGGATGATCCAACGCTGAAGGCGGATTTTTACGACCGGGTATCGCATAAGGACATTCTTTTCTTCTATTTAAAACATCCGGCTCGCCTGGTAAGCAATATGGAGTACGCGGCGGGGAACAGCCTGTCGATCCGGCCCTATTATCTCGGAAGCTATGAAAAAGCGGCGGGCCATACCGCCGGTGCGGTAGCTTATGCCTACAGCGGGTGGAGCGAGTTTAAGAACAAGCATCTTCCGCATACGCTCGGGTTTCTTGCCGGGTTTTACCTGATCTATTATGCCGTTATTCTGCTCTATTATTTCCGCGAAAAGACGCTGCGCGCCAGACTGGCCTGCGAGCTGTTGATGCTGGTCGGCCTGATCGGCCTGTTCTCGTTCCTCATTCCGATTCTCGGCGACGGCCGGGCGGATATCGGGAAGCATTTATTCCTCTTCAACGTCAGCTTTGACATGATGGCGGTGGCGATGCTCGTTGCGGTCGTCCATTTGGCCCAGCGGATGCTCGGGCAGCGGTTTTCAAGTTTCTCCAAGGATTAGCGATTGACCGCCCGCAGGAAAATGACATACAATATCTTTGAAGTTTGGGATGGCTTGGAAACAGCCTCGATCCAGAAGGGGGCCGGCATGGAGAACGACAACCAGCGGGAGAAAATCGAGCAAGCCCGGCGGGAGCTGAACCGGCTCGCGCTGAAATACGGCATGCAAGATATGCGGGTGCTTAACCAGTCCGTTAAGCTGGACGCACTCCTCAATGAATATAAAGAACGGGTGGATAAGCAGAATTCCGCCCGACATCCATAGATCATCTTACGGAACAACGAAGGGGCGCCCTCTCAGCCGAATTACGGCGGGGGGCGCCCCTTTTTGACGCGGGCAGGCGTTACAAACTCCGGCTTGCAGCGTTCCTATCCATCAGTCCTCCCCGAGCAGCTCCCGCAGCATGCCTTCCCTGTCGTTCAGGAACGAGCGGGTAATGGCGTAGTGTTCCGTCTCCTCCAGATCCACCCGGCGGAGACCGCCTTCCTCCAGCAGCAAAATATCCGCGCCCGGATAGGACATGACGATCGGCGAATGCGTGGCGACGATGAACTGCGACTGCTGCTGCACCAGCTCATGCATCCGCACCAGCAGCGACATCTGCCGGAGCGGAGACAGCGCGGCTTCCGGTTCGTCCAGAATGTAGAGGCCTCTGCCGCCGAACCGGTGGACAAAGGTGGCGAAGAACGACTCGCCGTGCGACATCTCGTGCAGCGATTGTCCGCCGTAGGAATTCTTTACGGGCGGCGAGAAGCCCGGCTGCTCGTCCAGCTCGTCGATATAGGTAGCGACATTATAATAACTTTCCGCCCGAAGGAAAAAGCCGTCCTTCGGCCGCCGCACCCCCCGCGCAATCCGCAGATATTGATACAGGCTGGAATGGGAGGCCCGGGTGTTGAAGGTGAAATTCAGCGTTCCGCCCTCCGGATTAAAGCCCCACGCCGCCGCGATCCCCTCCAGCAGCGTCGATTTCCCCGTTCCGTTCTCCCCGACCAGGAAGGTCACCGGCCGGCGGAACTCCAGCCGCTCCAGCCCGCGCACCGCCGGCAAAGCAAACGGATAAGCCTGAAAATCCGGAATGTGCTGGCGCAGCAGCTCCGCGTGAAGCAAGTATAACGGGTGATTCCCGGTCAGTCCCACAGGCGATTCCTCCCTTCTATCCAGCGTGGTTCCTTCTAATAGATAAGCATACAGGACAAGTGTACCGTGAGTGGAAAAAATGTGCAAAGGTGCGGGCGAATCAGGCGAAAGACAGCGGGCATCAGCCAATTTCGCGCGGATACAGACAGGTGTCCATGAGGCGGATGCCGCCGGAGCATATAGTTATACAGTCTTGAGAATATGACAGGGCAGGGTGAAAGCCGTGAAAGTAAAACAGAGCAAAAAGCGCCCGCAAGACTATCTAAGCGGATACCGGGACGGATACCGCCTTGGCTTGTGCGAAGCGGTCCGACGCCTCAATGCTCCGACGCCCGGAGAATGCCGCCCGATGAAGCTGATGTATGTTCCACAGGGGTTCCAGGCGATCGACACGGGTATTACCGAGGCGCTGCGGCAGCTGGTCACCGAGGTGGTGGTCGGCAGCCCGAACTCGATGCTGGAGCTTGCGGCCGGCGAGAAACCGGATGCGGTGCTTGTCATGAACGGGCTGCATGTGTTCCCCGAAGACCATCTCGACCAGATCGACGAAATCCGTGCGATGGGGATTCCCACCGCCATCTGGTTTGCGGATGACCCCTATTTTACCGAGGATACGTCGGTCATTTGCGGGCATTACGATCATGTGTTTACGCATGAGCTGGGCTGCGTGGAGTTTTATTACCTTCTCGGAGCGAAATCCGTACACTATCTTCCGCTTTGCGTCAATCCGGAAATGTTTTATCCGCGCCGCACCGGCCCGGAGCATCAAAACGACATCGTGTTTATCGGCAACGCCTTCCATAACCGGACGCAGCTGTTTGATGAACTGGCGCCTTTTCTCAAAGGGAAAAAGGTGGTCATTGCCGGAGGCTTCTGGGAACGATTGACCCGCTTCGAGCAGTTGTCCCCGTTTATCAAAAGCGGCTTCATGCCGCCGGAGGAAACGGCCAACTACTACAGCGGAGCCAAACTGGTCATCAACATCCACCGGCCCTGGGAGGGCGGTCAGGATAACCGGAATTCTTACCAGATCCCCTCCCGCTCTATCAATCCCAGAACCTATGAGATCAGCGCCTGCGGCACGATGCAGCTGACGGACATCCGGGAGGATCTCGGCAATTATTACCGCGCGGGGCGCGACCTCGATACGTACGGCTCCGTGGAGGAACTGAAACGCAAGATCGAATATTACCTCAGCCATGAAAAAGAGCGCCGGCAGCTGGCGCTGCAGGGGCTGCAGACGACGCTCCGCCATCATACCTTTACCGCACGCCTGCCGCAGCTGCTCGACGTGATCACCGGGAACGGCTAAAACTTTATTCGGACCGAAGGAGCGAAATACTCATGGAAAATAATTTTGTAATGCCCATGCCGCCCGTTACGCGTTTTCCTGCGGAGGACGAGAAACTTCGCGGCCGGCTCGACGGATTCAAATCCGGTTATGACGAAGGGTACCTTCGCGGCCGGCTCGCCATATTGGACGGCCGGCCGGAAGACCCCATTCCCGTACGCAATATCAACGTGCTCTACGTAGCCTCGGGCAAGGGCTACCCGTATTCGCCGCTGGACGATGCCGTCTTCAGCGCCTTGCAGCAATTGACGGCCAAGGTGACGATCACCGACGTCCGGCAAAACGTGGTGGAGCTGGCGGCCGTTCACACTCCGGACCTGGTGCTGGTGCTGGACGGACTCGACATGCCGCTGGAGCAGGTCATGGCGCTGCGCGGCCAAGGCATCAAAACAGCAATCTGGCTGACGGATGACCCGTATTACACCGACTTCACGATGAAGATCGTCTCGTTCTACGACTATGTATTCACGCTGGAACGCAACTGCGTCGAAATTTACCGCGGGCTCGGCTGCCGGGAGGTGCACTATCTGCCGTTTGCCGCCCACCGCGAGCATTACCGGCCGACGACGACACGGCCGCAGATCAATCGCCAGGTCAGCTTCATCGGCTCGGCGTACTGGAACCGCGTGCACTTCTTCCGCGGCATCATGCCGGAGCTGATGAGCTACAACACCGTCATTAACGGCATCTGGTGGGACCGGCTGCCGGAAGCGCCGATGTACGGCGAACGGATCGAAATCGGCAAATGGATGTCCCCGCAAGAGACGGCGCTGGCATACAGCGGCTCCAAAATCGTCATCAACCTGCACCGCTCGCATATCGACGAGGTGGCCAATAACAACGCGCTGTTCATTCCGGCGGCGTCTCCGAATCCGCGGACCTTTGAAATCGCCGCGAGCGGCACGCTGCAGCTGAGCGATGCCCGCGATGATCTCGGTTCGTTCTATACCGTCGGCGAAGAGATCGACACGTTCACCTCGCCGCAGGAACTGATGGATAAAATCCGCTACTACCTGTCGCACGAGGAGCAGCGGCGCGACATGGCGCTTCGCGCCTTTGAACGGACGCTCAAGGAGCATACGTACACCAAACGGCTGAATCAGCTGCTGACCATCATTTACGGCTGATGCGCCGGGCGGGAGCGCATGGACGGCACGGGACGGGTCACTCGGGATTGTACGGATGCCGGGGGACAGGTGTCGTGCCGGCGGCTGTGCCTCCTCAATATACTTTTAGGAGGTGAATGGCGGCTCGGGGTTGCCGGGAGCGCCGAACACACCATGGCCGAGAAAGCGACGATCATCCTTTTTTCCCATGTATCGAACACACACAGCATTACCGGTGCGGAGAAGCTGCTGCTTTTCTTCACACGTGAGCTGTCGCTTTACTTCAACTGCATTCTTGTTGCTCCCCAGGAAGGCAAGATGACCCGGCAGGCCCGCAAATGGGGGCTGCGGGTCGAACTGCTGCCGATCCCTCTGGTCTACGGAATGTACACCCCGTATCCCGGACTGCCGGCGGATATCGCCAAATTTCAGGAGAGCCGGGAATATGCCGAGCTGACGGGCTGGCTGGCGGCCAATCGCCCGGCGTTCATCATCAGCAGTACCTGCGTGCATGCGCTGCCGGCCATCGCCGCCAAGTCGCTGGGCATCCCGGTCATCTGGAAAATTTCCGAGACGATCACCGAGAGCGAATATACCTTCCTCAGCGTGGAGCTGATCGACCGGTACAGCGACGAAATCCTGACGATCTCCCATACGGTCGGCGCCTGCTTCCCGCAGGAGATGCGGGACGCGAAGGTCACGCTGCTCCCGCCTTCGTGGAATGAGCAGGATCTGGTGATCGAAGGCTGGAGCACGCTGCGGGCCGAACGGAGGCGGGAGCTCGGCATTTCTCCGGGCGAACCGTTGGTCGGTTACATCTCCTCCTTTATCAACAAGGAAAAAGGATTGGAGCACTTTGTTAAGATGGCCGTGCTTGTATCCGCGGAGCATCCGAAAGCGCGGTTTATGGCCATCGGCGCGCCAGGAGACAAGAGCTATTACGAACGCTGCGTCAAGAAGGTGAAGCTGGAGGGGCTGTCGTCCCGCTTCCGCTTCGCCGACTACGAGGAATTTTTGCCTTCCGCTTATTGCGCGATGGATCTCCTGGTCGTCCCGAGCCTGATCCGCGAAGGCTTCGGCATGACGGCGCTGGAAGGTTTCGCCTTCGGCAAGCCGGTGGTGGCGTATGATTCCGGCGGACTGCGGGAGATTCTGACGAACGCCGGCTGCGAAGCGCAGCTGGTGCCGGCGGAGAACATCGGCGCGCTCGCGGAGAGCGTAAACGCGCTGCTGGCCGATCAGGGCAGAGCCGCCATTCTTGGCGCAATGGCCCGCGAGCGCATCGTGGCCGCGTACGGCCCCGGCGCGTACCAGCTGCGGCTCTATGGGCTGGCGGAGCGGTGGACCTACCGCTACGCCAGCCGGCTCCCGGCCGCCGCCCCGGAACCGGCGGCGGCCGACCCCGCGCCCGGCCCGGAGGCGGGCGCGGATGCTGTGCCCGCGGCGGCCAACGCGCCGCGGGGCATCCCCGCCCGCCGGGCCGGGCGGGCGAAAGGGCCGCGGCGGGGCCGCCGCCGCGGCAAGATCCGGGCGCGCCGCCGGAAGCGCCCGGGACGCAGGGTGCGCGCTGCGAAGCGCGCGCGCAAGGCGGTGCGCGGCGGACGGCGACGCACCGGCCGGGCGGCGAAGCGCCGCAAACGGGCGGCGTAACCCTCGCCGCCCTCATCTTGAGAATCAGGGGTGTGAAACCATGAAGATCATGACGATTTTGGGGACACGGCCCGAAATCATCCGTCTCAGCGTCATCATTCCGCTGCTGGATCAGCTGGCGGAGAAGCATATTCTCGTCCACACGGGCCAGAACTTCACCGCCAGCCTGAGCGGCATCTTTTTTACCGAGCTGGGGCTGCGCGAGCCGGACTATGTGCTGCAGGACCGGCAGGCCGGACTGGGCGGCCAGCTCGCCGCGATGTTCGGCGGCCTGGAGCCGATCCTGCTGCAGGAGCGCCCGGACCGGATTCTGCTGCTCGGGGACACGAACAGCGCGCTTTGCGCAATCCTCGCCGAGCGGATGGGTATTCCCGTCGTGCATATGGAGGCCGGGAACCGCTGCTTTGACCTGAGCGTGCCCGAAGAGAAAAACCGGCGCGTCATCGACGCTGTTTCAACCATCAACATGCCTTATACCCAGCAGAGCAAACGCCATCTGGTGGCTGAAGGATTTCCAAGCCGGCGCATCGTGCTGACCGGCAATCCGATCTACGAGGTCATGAACCGGTACGAGGAGAAGATCGGCGCAAGCGATGTGCTGGCCCGGCTCGGCCTCGTATCCGGCCGCTATTTCCTCGTGACCGCCCACCGGGCCGAAAATGTCGATGATCCGAAATCGCTGCGCGAAATCATGACCGGCCTCAATACGGTCGCCGAGCAGTCGGGGCTTCGCCTTATCGTCAGCATGCATCCCCGCACCCGCTCCAAGCTGACCGAGGAGCTGCAGCTGGCGATGCATCCGCTGGTCGAGTTTCACGAGCCCTTCGGATTTTTCGACTTCGTCCATCTGGAGCGGCATGCGCGGTGCGCGATCACCGACAGCGGCACCGTTCAGGAGGAGTGCTGCCTGATGGGCGTGCCGACGGTCACGATCCGCCGCACGACCGAACGCCCCGAGACGGTGGATTGCGGCAGCAACGTCGTATCCGGCGTCGAGCGGAGCGCCATCGCCCGCTGCGTGAAACTGATGACATCGCTCGGCCGCAAATGGGAAGCGCCGGAAGGCTATTCAGCCCCGGACGTTTCGGAAAAGGTAGTCAAATTTTTGCTTGGAGGGAACCTGCATGTTCAATAATAAACGGATTCTGGTTACCGGCGGCACCGGTTCCTGGGGGCATGAGCTTATCCGGCAGCTGCTGCCGCAAAATCCAAAGGAAATCATCGTTTTCTCCCGCAGCGAGTCCGCCCAGGTGGCGATGAGCCGCGAATTCGAAGACCCGCGCCTGACCTTTGTCATCGGCGATATCCGCGATAAGGACGCGCTGGTTACGGCTTGCCGCGACATCGATTACATCTTCCACCTGGCCGCGCTGAAGCATGTGCCGGTCTGCGAAGACCAGCCGTACGAAGCACTCAAGACGAATGTCGTCGGCACGCAGAACGTCATCGAAGCCGCCATTGCCAACCATGTCGAAAAAGCGATCTACATCTCCACCGACAAAGCCGCCAACCCGTCCAACTTCTACGGCATGACCAAAGCAATCGGCGAAAAGCTGTTCGTCTACGCCAACCTGGTAGGCTCAGGCACCCGCTTTGTCACCGTCCGCGGCGGCAATGTGCTTGGGACCAACGGCAGCGTCGTGCACCTGTTCATGAAGCAAATCCGCGAGAAGGGACAGGTGCGGATTACGGATATGAACATGACCCGCTTTTTCTTTACGCTTCGGGATGCGATCACATTGCTGTTCAAGGCGTCGGAGGTCAGTATCGGCGGGGAAATCTTCGTCATGACGATGCCGACCTGCCGCATCCTGGATCTGGCGCAGGTGCTGATCGAGGCTTCCGGCAAAAAGGATGTCAGCATCATCGAGGCCGGCATCCGCCCGGGCGAAAAAATCCATGAAATTTTGATGAGCGACTTTGAAAGTCTGACCACCGTCGTCTACGACGAGCAGTACCTGGTCATTCTGCCGACCCTGAACATGCCGGAGCTGAAGGAGCATTACAGCGTATATCCGCATGTGGCTCTAGGTAGCTTCAGCTCCGAGAACCATCTCATGAACCGGGAAGAAATCAAGAACATTCTGATTCGGGGAGGGTTCCTGCAATGAAGCTGCTGATTCTCGGAGGAAACGGAATGGCGGGTCACATGCTGGCGGCGTATTTTCGCCGCCAGGGCACACATCACGTGTTCCACACAACCCGGGATAAGCGCGATCTGGGCGGGCTGTACGTGGATGCCGACGATATTGCCGGCGTAGAGAAGCTGGTGGAGCTGGTATCGCCCCATGTCATCATCAACGCGATGGGGGTGCTCAACCAGTTCGCCGCGCAGGACCGGATCGGCGCGTACCATGTCAACGGCTTCCTGCCGCACCGGCTGCGGCGGGCGGCGGATGCGGGCGGGGCCAGGCTGATTCATATCAGCACGGACTGCGTGTTTGAAGGTACGCGGGGAGCGTACACGGAGGAGGACATTCCCGACGGCACTTCCGTCTATGCCGTCACCAAAAGTCTCGGGGAAGTCCGCGCGCCGGGTCATCTCACGATCCGCACCTCGATCATCGGCCCGGAAATCCGCTCCGGCGGCATTGGCCTGATGGAATGGTTCCTGGCCCAAAAGGGGCAGGTGGCCGGTTACCGCCGGGTGATGTGGAACGGGGTAACCACGCTTCAACTGGCCAAGGCGGTGGATGAGCTGCTTACGCCGGAGGTGTCCGGGCTGATTCATCTCGCGCATCACCGGCCGCTCAGCAAATACGAGCTGCTCATGCACATGCAGGAGGCCTTCGATAAACGGGATGTCGAGATCGTCCCGGAAGAAGACCATGTTCAGGACCGGACGCTGGTTAACACCCGGAGCGATGTCCGCTTCCGGCTTCCGGAATATCCGGAAATGCTGAAGGAGCTGGCGGCATGGATGAAGTTATCCTGAAGGATGAATCCGCGGTCCGACGCATTTTGGTCACCGGAGCGGCCGGGTTTACCGGAAGACATGCGGTCCGCTATTTTCACGGGCTTGGAGCCGAGGTGACCGCCGCCGTGCGGGAACCGTCGGCGGACGGCGGCATTTTCCCCGCAGGCGTGCGCGAGTACGCCTGCGATCTGTCCGACCGTGCGGCGGTGCAGCGGATGGTCGAAGAAGTCCGTCCGCAAGAGGTGTTGCATCTGGCCGGCCGCAATTCGGTTCCGGAGTCGTGGAAAGATCCGCTGCACTACATGGAAGCCAACGTGATGGCGACGCTGTATTTGCTGGAGGCGCTGCGCGGCGCGCCGGCCCGGCGGATTCTGGTCGCCGGCTCGCGGTTGAAATACCGGCCCGGCGTGGACGCCGGCCCCCCGCATCCCTACTCCTTAAGCAAAACGCTGGAAGCGCTCGTCTCGCTGGCCTGGGGCATGCTGTTCAAGCAGCCGGTGCTGCTCGCCGAGCCGTGCAATCTGATTGGCCCCGGACCTTCTACCGGCTTCTGCTCGCTGCTGGCGCAGCATATCGTGCGCAGCGAAGACGCTGCGGCCTCCGGGGGCGCCTTGCCGATCTTCAGCCTGTCTTCCCGGTATGCCCGGCGCGACTTTCTCGATGTGCGCGACGCGGTCAGGGCGTACGACTGCATCCTGTGTGCCGGCGAACCCGGCAGAGTCTACCGCATCGACTCCGGAACGATGCGCGAGCTGGGCGGCATCGCCGAGAAGATGCTGGCGCTGGCGCAGACGGAGGTGCAGATGGATTGGGGCGGGGATGCCGGCGCTTCGGCCCGCTCCGAAACGCCGCAGGCGGCCGAGAGTTCGCCTGAAGAAGAAAGTGCGGAATCCCTGGGCTGGCGGCCCGGGATGACACTGGATCAATCGCTGGCGGATATTATGGAGTATTACAGAGCCGGCAGGAAAGGAAGGAGTTCATGACCCCGAAAGTATCGATCATCATCCCGTTCTACAACTGCCCCTACATTGAACAGGCGCTGAACAGCGCCTTAACCCAGTCTTGGCTGCCCTATGAAATCATCGTCGTCGACGACGGCTCCTATATGCATGCCGAGCGGATCGTACCCTACATGAGCCGCATTCATTATTTGGGCAAAAGCAACGGCGGCACCGCCTCCGCGCTGAATCACGGCATCCGCCATGCCACCGGCGATTATGTCGCCTGGCTCAGCTCGGATGACATGTTCTATTTTGACAAGCTCCGCAATCAGGTGTCCTTTATGGAAGAACACCGGCTGATGATCTCCTATACGAACTTTAACTTTATCAATAGCGCCTCCCAGGTCACCGAAATGAACGCGTCTGCCGTCTTTTCGAATCATCTGGATTATCTCCGCTGCTTCCTGCAGGGCAATCCGATCAACGGCTGCACGGTGATGTTCAAGCGGGAGATCTTCGGTGCCATCGGCCTGTTCGACGAATCGCTGCCCTACACGCATGACTATGATTTGTGGTTCCGGGCCATCCTGAACGGCTACCCGCCGGTGATGCTCAATCAGTCGCTGACGGCGTACCGCAGGCATGAAGGCATGGGAACGATCAAGCATTTCGATACGATCATGGCCGAGGTGGCGGTAACCCAAGCCCGCTATCATGCGGCGCTCCGTGCCATGATCGCCGCGATGGGCGGCTGACAAGGACATCGGCGAATAGGGAGGTGACATGCATGTACCGCGAAATTGCTGTAAACGACTTTATGCCCTTGCTGCTTAAGCATTTGAAATTCTGCGCGAGCATCCTGGATGTCGGCTGCGGTACCGGCACCCTGCTGGAACAATACGAAGCGGATGTCGTTCTCGGGCTGGACGTTCACCGTCCGTATCTGCTTCAGCGCAAATATACCGCTCCGCATATCATCCCGGTACACGCCAATGCCATGCATATCGACCGGCTGTTTTTACCCAAAACCTTCTCGGCTGTGACGCTGATCGACTCGCTCGAACATTTCTCCAAACCGGAAGGACTCGATCTGCTGCAAAAGGCGGAAATGCTCTCGAACAACCGCGTGGCGGTCTTTACGCCGCGCGGGTTCTTCCCGCAGGAAGGCACGGACCATTTCGGCCTGAACGGCGAATATTACCAAAAGCATAACAGCGGGTGGGAACCGGAAGAGCTGGTGGCGCTGGGCTACGAAGTGACCGTGCTGAAGGGTTACCATCACGCCGAGAACCCGGCCTTCCGCAAAGCATTCGGTGAAGAGCATGAGCCGGTGGATGCGCTGCTTGCCTGCAAGACCGTGTAGCAACACTCTCGAAGAAAGGAGGCGGCGGCATGAAGCGAAAGGCCAAGGTGAGCGTGGTCATCCCTTTTTATAACTGCGTTTATGTGGATTTGGCAGTGGAAAGCGTGCTGTCCCAGACCTATCCCCAAATCGAGATTGTCGTCGTGGATGACGGATCAACGCGTTACACCGAGAAGCTGGACCCGTACAGGGATCGGATCGTGTATATCCGCAAGGCCAACGGCGGCACCGCTTCGGCGCTGAATGCCGGCATCCGTGCGGCAAGCGGGACGCATTTTGCCTGGCTCAGCGCCGACGATCTTTTTTACCCGGATAAAATCAGCCGGCAAATGGCGCTGCTGGAGCAGACCGGAACGAAGTTCTGCCATACCGGATACTGCTATATTACCGGGGCGGGCCAGCGGTATCCGGATCCGGTCAGCACGCCGTTTTCCGGGAAAGTCCATCAGATTCAGACGATGATGACGGGCTGTCCGGTCAACGGCAGCACCGTACTGATGGAGATGAGCGTGTTCAGCAGGGTCGGTATTTTCAATGAAAGCCTGCTGTACACCCAGGATTACGACTTGTGGCTGCGTGTGCTGCCGCATTATGAATGGGCCTACATTCCCGAACCGCTGCTGGATTACCGCATTCATCCGGAAATGGGCTCCTTGCAGCACGGCGAAGCGCAAGCCATGGAAATCCGCATGGTACAGGCCACACATTTCGCGACGCTGAACCAGCTGCTGAGAAAGGAGGCCAGGCGATGAAGATTACGTTTCCGATTCTGACACTGTCCCGAGGTGGGGCTCAGCGGATGCTGGTGGAGCTTGCGAACCGTCTGGAGGGAAACGGCTTTGAAGTCACGGTGCTGATGCCGCCGGAAAGCGCTGTGGAGTACGAGCTTCGCTGTCCGATCATTTACAGCGCAGCCCCGAGCCTTACCGCGGATGACTTTCCCTACGGGGATATGATCGTCTCCAATTACTATACGACCGTTCCGGTTTCGCAGCAGGCCAGCAGCCAGGGCAAGGGGCTGCATGTCCGGCTGTCGCTCTGCTACGAGCCGACGTTTTTGCCCGATAACAGCACATCCTTCGCTTCCTATAATATTCCCTGCCAGCTGATGGTGTTGTCCCATTGGCAGCAGGATACGATCCGGCTCAACCATGGGGTTAAAGGCAGGATCGTTCCGATCGGCGTCGACACCCTTTTTACTAATCAACGCCTGCGCGAGCGGGGACCGGGCCTGATCGTATCGGCGATGATGCGGAAGCCGGAGGGGGGCTTTTCCGAACACCGCGAACAGGACTATTTGTTGGATCAGCTTGTACGGGTTAAGGAAGTCTGCCCGGAAGCGCAGCTGCGCCTCATTGTTCCTCCTTCGGAGCTTGCCGATTCACCGGCGCTGCAAGCTCTGCTGTATGACACCCGATTCCAGATCCGCACGCCGGCCGATGATGTCGAGCTCTGTTATTACTACAACGAAACCGATATTTTTGTCAGCTCCAGCCTGTTCGATTCCGGTTCGCTCCCGGGACTGGAGGCGATGCGCTGCGGAGCCGCTTTGGTCACGCTGTATGCCGGGGGCAATCAGGAATACTGCAAGCACGGGCATAACTGCCTGATGTCCTACCGGCATGAAAACCGTTTGGCTGCCGACGCTATTACACTAATCCGCGACAAAAAACTCCGCCAGCGCCTGGCCGACAAGGGCGAACACGATTCCTACGCCTTTAGCTGGGAGCGGAGCGCGCAAATCTTTAAAAATCATCTGTACGAGATCAAATCGCATCATCCCTAATCACGGGTGCCCTTGGCATTCGATGATTCAAAAAACCTCCGCGGCCACGGGCCCGGAGGTTTTTGCTTAAAAGATCGAAAAAAAGTTCATCATTTCGCGAAACGACACGGCATATTGATCGGAGCCGAAACGGGCTGTCATGTGCAGCCTGCCCATATGCCGGATCGATGCACGCATCTCCTGATTCTCCATCAGCTCCAGCGCTTCCCTCACTGCCGCGTCCACGTCGCCGAGCGGATAAAATTTGCCGCTAATGTTATGGACGATAAAGGAGCGGACGCCGTCCGAATCCGAGCTGACTACGGGACAGGTGCAGGAGATGGCTTCCGCCACCGCATATCCGAACCCCTCGGTAATGGAAGTCGACAGCAGAAAACCTCCGGAAAGCGCAATGGAGGAATAATACAGCGGCATGGCCGTATTGGGGATGTTGGTAAACACAATGAGACGGTCCCGAAGCCCCAGTGTATCCAGCTCCTGCTCGAACTGCCGTTTCTGGTCCTCCGAGGCTAGCGACGGATCATGGAACATCCAGAGATGCAGCGCCGGTTGGTGCTGCCGGATGCGGTGGGCAATCCGCAGATATTCTTTCCAGTTCTTGTTGCTCTCCAGCCGGCCGACCCAGGCGATGACCGGGTCATGGGGGGCTTCACCGGGAACGAACTGGAAGGTCTGGACATCGACAAGATTGGGGATGACAAAGCGATGCAGCCAGGGGCAGATCGATATAAACATTTCCAGTAAATGGGTAGTTGGCGGAATCAGCACCGCATTGCAGTATGCCCGCAGATAGGGAATGGCTTCGGTTATGGTGCTTTCCGCTTCGGTATACGTGCCAAGCCCCTGCGATTCGTATAACAGCACGCCGCCGTACCCGAGCTGGCGAATGCGTTCAAGCATGAAATAGTCCGAGGTCACAATGATGGCATCGTAGCGGTGGGAATCTAGCACAGCCTTCAGATCGCTGTTGCCGGGGGCATAAAAGACCGGGAAGCTGGTAGCATTCGGGCTGGAAGTGCCCGGCATGGTATACAAAACATGAGCCTCGATGCCGCTGCGAGCAAGGCTTTCACAGCGCAATCTGTTTAGCGTTTCCACTCCGCCGCTCGGTAGATAAAACGTAAACAAAACCTTCATGGATTTCGTCCTCCTGACTGTACCCCGGGTGAAAACTGTCGTTCTGCCCGGAGGGGCGGCCTATTCTATACAATACGCCGCGAAGCAGCCAGGCGTGAATACCGGAGCCTATCCGTTCCAAATCCTTTCAGGATAGCTTGACCGGCCGAGGGCTATGCTAAGGTCGTTAAGCCATACATTTATCTTTTTTTAAGAGAGGGAGGACAACGATGCTTCGATCAAAAATAAGCATGTCTGTATCCGCCGCATTGCTGCTCGGCATGGTGAGCATCACAGGCTGCGGAAACAATAATAATTCCGCCAGCGGCAACGTTCAAACCAATTCGGTACGGGGGATGGACGGAACCCGGCTGAATGCAAATGCTGTCGACCGGGACGCCTCATTCAATAAAATGGAGGTGAGCCAAAAGCTTGCGGATCGTGTAGCGGCGATGCCGGAGGTGCGGACGGCAAATGTAATGGTAGCCGGTAAAAGCGCCTATGTTGCCGTAACGCTGGACGATGCGCGCGGGGGAATTCATGCCCAAAGCTTCACGGATCGCAATCCAGGCAGCCTGAACCCTGCACTGGAGCGTCTGAACGTTGCAAGCGAAACGGCCGGCTTGAAGGGTGCGACTGGCATGAATGGAACCGGAATGAACGGAATGACAGGAATGAACGGAATGACAGGCATGAACGGAATGACGGGCATGAACGGAATGACAGGAACGACAGGAACGACCGGAACGACCGGAACGACCGGAACGACCGGAACGACCGGAATGACAGGAACGACCGGCCAAAACGGCACGACGGGCATGATCGGAGACCGCGGCTCCGTGACCGGAACGCCGGGAATGACCGGAACCGGGGGTTCGATGACAGGCATTCCCGGAAACTATACGGGTACGGGAACCGTAGGCGGAACCGCGTTGACCAATCCGGGCGCTTTTACGGGGAATGGGGGAAACAGCATTTATAGCGGAGACCGCGGAATGAGCGGCCGTTATGCCGGAACCCGCCCAAGCACCAGCGCCGGCATGGGGATCCGCAGCGTGACGCCTTATAGCGGAACCGGAACGCAAACGAATAACACCAGCGATGTTACCCAAGGGTTGAAGGATAAAATCGCCGATGAGGTAAAACGGGCAGACGCGCGGATTGAAAATGTCTACGTATCCGCCAACCCGGATTTCGTGGAACGGGCAAACTATTACGCGGATGAGTTTCGCGCAGGCCATCCGCTGAGAGGCTTTGCCCATGAATTCCGCGTCATGGTGGAGCGAATCTTCCCGACGCGAAGCGGATACTAAGGCGGAATCCTTTTTTAGGGTGCCAAGGAAGAGGAACGGCTATACACCAATCCCCCTTGAATCAGAACACGCCGTCCGGACAATCCGGACGGCGTTTTTACTCGTTCTTTTCTATTGAATATTTCTGCCGCGAACCCACACGCCTTGAATCTGCAGGGCGTTGTCCAGCAGCAGCAGGTCCGCCCGTTTGCCGGCTTCCAGCGAACCGATCGTCCGCTCCAGGCCGAGCGATACCGCCGGCGTGTAACTTGCCGCATGCGAGGCTTCGGCAAGCGACAGTCCGACCTCCTGCACGAGATAGCGGAAGCCGCGGATCATGGTCAGCGTGCTGCCGGCAAGTGCACCTGGCTGATCTTTCAAGGTAGCGACGCCGCCTTGAACCAGCACCGGCAGATCGCCGATCGTGTACTCGCCGTCGTCCAGGCCGGTTGCGGACATGGCATCGGTAATCAGCATCAGCTGGTCGCCTTTCAAGCGGGCGACAATGGCGATGGCCGCCGGATGCACATGAATGCCGTCCGCGATGATTTCGGCGCGGATGCGCGGTTCATACATGACCGCGCCGGCGGTGCCAGGCTTGCGGTGATGCAGCGGCGTCATGGCATTGAACATATGCACCGCCTGATTCAAGCCGGCATCCGCCGCAGCGATGACTTCCTCGAAAGAAGCGTCCGTATGTCCGAGAGCCGCCGTGATGCCATGCTTGCGAAGCCACGTTATCGCTTCGAGTGCGCCTTCGCGTTCGGGGGCCAGCGTCACCTGACGGATCATGCCGGGATAGCGGGCTTCCCATTCTTTCAGCCATTCGGTATTCGGCAGGGCAATGTGCTCAGGATTTTGCGCGCCCGACCATTTCGGGCTGATAAACGGACCTTCCAGATGCACGCCGGCGAGCTGCGCGTAGGGCATATCGTCTCCACGGTAAGCATGCACTTCGGCCAACACCTGCTCGATGGCCGCTTTGCCCGCGGTCATGGACGTCGCCAGCATCGTCGTCGTGCCGTTCAGCGCGTGGAACCGTGTTACAGCGTCAATTCCCGCCCCGTCCGCATACATAAAGTCGTAACCCGCCCCGCCGTGCACATGCACGTCGACAAAACCGGGAATCAGCAGTCCGTCCCGTTCAGCCGTGCTCTCCGGCCAGGCGCAGAAGGCTTCCGGCAGCCAGTCGGCTTCTCCGGCATAAGCGATCGTTTCACCCTGGACGGCGACGACGCCGCGCTCGATCAGCCCGGATGGGGTCAGCACTTTCCCGTACAGCAGCATGCCTGAAGAGTGGTTTATTTCAGCCATTTTGCGGCTCCTTCGTCAAGCAGAACAACGACGTTGGGATGGCTTTGCAGCAGGGAAGCCGGGCACTGGGTCGTAATCGGCCCTTCAATGGCCTGGCGGACCGCCTCGGCTTTCGCTTCCCCGCGGACGAGCAGCAGAATCTGCTTTGCTTTGAGAATGCCGCCGATGCCCATCGTTACCGCCTGGTTCGGCACATCCTCCGGCTTGTCGAAAAAGCGGGCGTTGGCTTCACGCGTTCCCGGGAGCAGGTCGACGACATGCGTGCCGCCGCTGAGGCTGGCATCGGGTTCATTGAAGCCGATATGGCCGTTGCTGCCGATGCCAAGAATCTGCAGATCGACCGGACCCTGGTCCTCCAGCATTTGGTCGTAAGCGGCACATTCGGCGGCCAAGTCGGCGGCGTTGCCGTCCGGAACATGCGTAGCCGCCATATCGATATCGATGTGGCTGAACAAATGCTGGTTCATGAAGCTGCGGTAGCTCTGCGGATGATCCGCCGGCAAGCCGACATATTCATCCAGATTGAAGGATGAAGCTTTGCTGAAGCTCACGAGCCCTTTGCGGTACATTTCCACCAGCTTCTCATAGACGCCAACCGGCGAACTGCCGGTGGCGAGCCCGAGCACCGCCTTCGGCTTGCTCTGGAGCAGACTGACGACCAGATTGGCGCCGGCCTGCGCGAGATCCTCGTCGGAGTGAAATTTCAAAATATTCATTATACTTGCCCTCCCCGTAAATGTCGGTATTGACGAACGTTCAGATAGGATTTTTCCAGCTTCGGAATAAAATCGGTGAAACGGGTGCTTACCATCCCGGTAAACAAAATGTCCACGATATGCAGCTGCGCGATTCGCGACGCCATGTCGCCCCGGCGCATGCCCTGCTCCAGCGAGGAGGAGAACAAGGCAATTCCGGCCAGCGATGCCAGCGTGCTGCTGCCGTAGGAGGTCAGGGAGATGGTGGCCGCTCCGCCGGCCCCGGCACAGCGCAGCGCATCGATTGTCTCCGGCGTTTCCCCGGAATAGGAGACGGCAAACGCCAAGTCGCCAGGCCCCAGCGTCGAAGCTGACGTAATCTGCATATGGGAGTCGGCAAAAGCGGTGCAGTTGACGCCGATCCGGATCAGCTTCTGGTAAAAATCCTGCGCAACAATCGACGAGGTCGCCATCCCGTACAGATCGACCCGGCGGGCATTGCAGAGCAGCTCGACAGCCTGCTGCAGTTTCTCCAGATCCAGCAGCGACGTCGTGTCACGGATCGAGGCCAGATGGTTGGCCTGCATCGCTTCTACGATAACCGAGAGCGGATTGCCGGCGACAATATCCTGATAAGAAGAGCCGCCTTCCTGCGGCGCCGCTTCGCTTAACGCGAGCTCGGCCGCAAGCTTGACCTTGAAATCGGGAAAGCTTTTAAAATGCAGCACTTTGCAAAACCGCGTAATGGTCGCCGGGCTGATGCCGCATTGCTCCGCCAGCTCCGTAATGCCCATATGGACCACTTCGGCGGGCGAGGCGAGAATCCGCTCGGCCAACTTGCGTTCCATTTGAGACAACTTTACTTTTTCATGCTCCAGCGCATGCAAAATGGGAGACATCCCTTGCACGCTCCTTCCGGAATGTAAATTCAAAGGATAGAATTTGTTAATTATTTTTAAAATAATCATTGATATAAAGATAATTATTTTCATACTCAGCATAAAACAAAAGCTGCCCGGTTGCAACAGGATTTTGCCTGCCACAGTCGAATTATCCAACCGCATTCATGCGCTGGAGACTGAATTGGCCAAAGCGCCCAAGGAAGCGTATGCCTGCGACGGGGTATCCAGCCGCCAGCACAATGAAAAAAACGGCGGGCAGGACGTATGGCATTATCATTTGCATCTTTTTCCGTGTTATGAGGGCGATCATCTATATGCCAGCGAGCAGGCGCTTTCGGATGCGGAGGAGCGGGCGCGGTATGCGTGTGAGCTAAAGCTTATCCGGCGCCTTTGGATGACGGACGAGTCTGTCCCTGGTCTGGAAGCACAATATTCACCCAAAATAAAAAAGATAGTGGGAAAACATCCCACTATCTTAAACGAAAATGCTCATATGAAGAAAATAATGGGATAACATCCCACTATTTTCGGTCTCGGGCTGATTTTCAGCAATTTAAGGTCAATTAGTGGGACAATATCCCACTAATTGACTAGGAGCCGATGCTGGAGAGAAATAGAGGGAAGTTTTACCTCTATTTTTTGTGGGCTCTGGGTTTCTTCTGTCGACGCAGTGAATTCTCTTCCAAGCATCCGCAGTTTCCCTTGGAGCGTGGAACGCTTCTTTTCACAGAGCTGCTAACCGCAGCCGACGTTTACCGCACATCCGCATATTTTTCACATGCCACCCGGCCTTGTCTCCGTCCGTCCATCCCTGCGTGATTTCGCCTGTTCATTGCGGTTCCCCTGCAGCCGGGACAGAATTGCGGGAAGGCTTGCTGCGCCACAGCATCTCCCATCCGATGTACAGCAGTACCACTAGTTGCGGAAGTGCAGTCTCCCAGGTGGGGTAAAGTCCAAGCCAACCGACAGCCGGCAGCCCCGGTTCGGTATGTGCCGGCAGTTGGCCCGCCACTTGCAGCGCATGGATGCTTTCGCCGAGAAAGCGGAAGACCAGGTAATAAATCAGCAGCGTGGCCGTACGGAAAAAGGCGGCGACCGGCAATCTGGCGCTGAGCGCAATCATCGCGTACCCGAGCAGCGCCAGCAGCGCCAACGCTGCGCCGATGCCCAGCAGAAGCTGAGCCGGCGCGATGGACGGGGCCATGCCCGCATAGAAGATCGTTGTCTCCGCGCCTTCGCGCAGGACGGCGAGTCCGGCAACGAGCGAAAGCGACCACAGATTTCCCCGGGCCAGCGCGCCGTCCACCTGACGGCCGACATACCGGTTCCACGCCTCCGCGCTGGATTTACCGTGCAGCCACCGCCCGATCGTCAACATCATCGCGACGGCGAACAGTCCCGTTATGCCTTCGATCAGCTCGCGCGTGCCTCCGGAGGCCGCCCGGGCGATGGCGTAAGTCAGAACCGCTGCAAGTCCGAGGCTGGTTACCAGGCCCGCGGCCGCCCCGCCCCAGATCCAGCGTCCCGCCTGGGCGGATGCTCCGCGTTTCACGTAAGCCAGCAGCGCGGCCAGTACGAGCAGCGCTTCCAGCCCTTCGCGCAGCAGAATGGCTGCCGCATCCCAGGCGTGATAACGCGTTTCGCCCGCCAGCGGAGTCAGGTCCGCTCTCATCCGGTCGATGGTCCCTGATGCCCGCTCCAGCTTTGGCGGGTCGGAGAGCAGATCGCCGGCCACGGCGGCGCTGTCGTTTTCGATGCTAGCGTAGACCTTCGGCGCGGCGATCTGCACTTTGCCTTCGGCCGCCGGCCAGGCGGCGATAAACTGTTCGATCAGCGTAGCCGCCCCGGCGCTGTCGCCGGCGGCCACGGCGGCGGAAGCCTGATCGAGGTAACCGATCAGGCCCTCGATCGATCCATCTCCGGCGGCGGTATCCTCAGCCGCCGCCGCTTTGCCGCTGCTGTAATCCGCCAGCAGCGTATACAGCGCCTGCGCGTGCTGCTGCGCGTCGGCTTCGCGCAGGGGCTCTGCCTGCAGCGCGATCCGCAGCAGGCTCATCTCCAGCTCCAGCCGGCCGTAGACCGCCGGATTGTCGCCTCGGATGCCGCGCTCCGCGGGCTTCCAGCCGTCGGTGACGGTCTGGTACGCCGCCGCTGCCGCCGGCCAATCGCCGCGCTGCGCCGCGTCCCGCGCTTCCTGCGCCGCGGGCAAGAGCCCCGCCGCCGCTTCGCGCCCGGCGGCGCCCCCGTCACCGCTGCCGTCTTCGGCGGCGGTGACATACGCGTCCACGCTGCGGGCCAGCGTGGACAGCGCGGTGCGGGCGGGCTCGCCGCCGCCCGCCGCAAGAGCCGACGCCGCGTCCGTCAGCGCGGCGTCCACGGCTTCGGCCGGACCCGTCAGCGCCGGGTCCGGCTCCGCGTTTGCGGCATGCCACAGCGCCGCAAACGCCTCCACATCGGCGGCGGCCGCATCCCAGCGGCCCTGGCCGGCTTCGACGAGCGCGCTGCCGACGGGCGGCAGCAGCTTCTCCAGCCGGCTGTCTTCCGCCGCCGGACCTCCCGCTGCCGCATGCACCGGCAGCGGCAGCAGCAGGGCGCCCGCGAGAAGGGCCCCCGCCAGAATCGCGCCGCCCGCGGCGTTTTTCATTTTATGTAATAGCGAATTCAAAGCTCATTCCCCCTTATTTAGCGTCGCCACCTATAAGGCGGAACGTTCCTCCGGTCACCCCAGCAGATCCTGGCCGATATATCCGCCCTCGCGGACGCCGGGAAAACACGCAAACACGGCGCTGCCGACATGAACCGTATACTCATTCAGGCGGTCGTTCTGGGCGAGCCGCCGCTGGATGCTGACAAATTGCTTCATTATATCCTTCTGAAAGCTGATAAACAGCAACCCCGCATCGAGCTGCCCCGTCGTCAAGTCCATGCCGCTGGAGTACGAATAGGAGCGGCGGAGAATTTGAATGCTGCCGTCGCCGTGGGCGAGGGCCGAATGGGAGTCGGGCGGGATGAGCGGCTTGCCGGCGGCATCCGTAGCCTTCAGGTCCAGATCGGCGAATTCGTCCCTGGCGCCAAGCGGAGCGCCGGTTTGCCGGTGCCGGCCGAACGTTGCCTCCTGATCGCTCAGCGTTGAGCGGTCCCAGACTTCGATGCGCATCCGCACGCGGCGCACGGCCATATACGAGCCGCCGTTCATCCAGGCCGGGCTTTCGCCGCCGCACCAGACGACCTCCCGCATCAGCGCGGCATCGTTGACGTCGGGATTGCCGGTGCCGTCCTTGAAGCCGAGCAGATTGCGCGGCGTCGCGCCTTTCGGATCGGCGGCGCCGCTGCGCTGAAAGCCTTCCTGCGTCCAGCGCAGCACGGCGGTGCCGCGGGCAATCCGCGCCAGGTTGCGGATGGCGTGGAACGCCACCTGCATATCATCGGCGCAGGCCTGCACGCACAGGTCGCCCCCGCACCATTCCGGCTTCAGGCTGTCGCCGGGAAAAACAGGCAGATCCGCAAACGCCGCAGGCCGCTTGGCGGCCAGGCCGAAGCGGTTGTCAAAGAAAGAGGGACCGGCGCCGAATGTGATGGTGCAGCGCGAAGGCGTAAGCCCGTCGGCTTCGCCCGTATCGGAAGGCGGGAGGTTAGGATTATCGTTGACTTCTCCTACCATTTGCCCCGATGTCATCACCGCTGCCGCCGCCGTCCAATCCTTCATCAGCTTCTGGACAGCAGGCAACCCGGCCGCCGTCAAATCAAACGCGGCAAAGCATATGAAATTTTGCGCGGGCGTAATAATGCCCGCCTGATGCGCTCCATAAAAAGGGATGCGGTCGACCGATGCCCCGGAGGCTGCGGGGGCAACCGGCTTGGGAGCACGGGCGGCAATCAGGCTGCCCGCGCCGGTGCCGCCGAGCAGAAGGCCGAGGCCGCCGACGCCGGTAAGCCGCAGCATATCGCGGCGGCTTAGTTTGCGGTCGAGCAGTTCTTCCGGCTTCCCGGCTGCGTCAGGGGAAGCCGATGGTTTATTGCGTTTTTGCATTTTCGCTCACACTCCCAGAATCGTTCCCATATTAGACAGCGGCTCGGCGAGCGCGTCGAGATTCTGACTGAGCTTCCGCACTTCGTCTTCCTTCAGCGTCTCGTAGGAGACGTAACCGTCTCCGGATTTGAACGGGGCCAGCTCGGCCAGCAGCGCATCGAACCGTTCGCCGATGGTTTGCTCAAGCTGCGGATCTTTTTTGGCAAGCTCCGGTTGGAGGAGCTCGTAGATCTTTTGCGCGCCTTCCACGTTGGCAACAAAATCATACAGATCCGTGTGGGAATACCGTTCTTCTTCCCCGGTAACCTTCGACGAGGAGACCTCGTTGAGCAGTTCAACCGCGCCGGTCACGAGCAGGCTGGCGTCGATTTCGACCGTCTCCACTTTGGCCCGCAGCAATTGCGCATCACTCAGCAGCTGGTCGGCCGTTTCTGCCGTGCCGTCGGTGCTGCCTTTTTCCCATAACGCCTGCTCCAGCTTGTGGAAGCCGCGCCAATCGGCAGGATCGACGTCATTCTCCCGGGCATCGATGTTCGGGTCCAGATCGCCCAGCGCTTCGGCAATCGGCTCGATCCGTTCATAGAACATGCGGGCCGGGGCATACAGCGCTTTAGCTTCATCGATCTTGCCGGCTTTAACCGCGGAGGTAAAGCTTTCCGTCTGTTTGACGAACTGGTCGCACTGCTCGATGACGTAAGTCCGGTAGGCATCCACGGCGGAGGTGAAATCGGCGGCAGGCGAGCCGGCTCCCCCGGCATCGTTGGCGGAATTTACGGAAGCGACTCCGGAATCCGTGATTCCGCCGTTGTTAGCCGCTGCTGATGAAGTGTTATTCTCCGTGTTATTACCGTTGTTGGCGGAACAGCCGGCAAACAGCAGGGTGGCTGCCAGCATGCCGGCAGGAAGGGCAGAACTGAATTTCACGCATCAACACTCCTTTGTATGTATTTGTGCAAATGATAATCGTTATCAATATATGGGATTATCATAAAGCCCCTGCCGTGGGCTGTCAATTAAAAAGTGTGATTTTTCTCATAATGCCTTCGTAACCCGGCAGCTGTTCCACTCCCGGCTCGCCCCTCCGCCATCGCCCATTTTGGGAATGCGACAGCACCAATGACAGCTGTTATACATAGTATGATTTGACTGTATCCCTTTACCTTGTTATACCAAACAAACCCGAGCAAGGAGGGGTGACACCATATGAAGGGGAACGAACATCACAGCAAATTTCTGTTGACGCATCGTGAGCGCGAAGTTTTTGAGCTACTTGTGCAGGACAAAACGACCCGCGACATCGCCGGCCTGCTGTTCATCAGTGAAAAAACGGTCAGAAACCACATCTCAAACGTTATGCAGAAATTAAATGTTAAAGGCCGTTCACAAGCGGTTGTCGAGCTGATCAAGCTTGGGGAGCTGAAAATATAGCTGCCGTGTCTTGAAAGACCATGGGTGAACCTTCTTGAGCCGCCAGGCGAGAGGAGGTTTTTTGTTGCGCGGGCCTGGTGCCCTCAGAGAACCAAACTTGCAGGTGGTACATTCTATTTCTATGCCCTAACCTCATGGTACAATATTCCTGATGCGGATGTTCCGCAAATACCCGGCTGGGTACCAGGGTGGAGGTTACATGGACAAGTATGACGATTTGAGAAAAAGAGCCCGCGAATCCCGCCGGTCCGTGGAAAATAACATTCAGCGGCTGGGTTCCATTTCCGCCGAATCCAAACGGGTAGCCGATGTGGCGGGCAACGCCGGCAGTATTCTTTCGGAGATTGATCAAGCGTTTGCCGATAAAACCAGGCTGGGCAAAACGGATATATCCTTTTTGTTTTTGGCAACCGCGCTCCAGTGCATCCGGCAGTACGTGTTCACCAATGATTCGTTCCGGGTTAAAGCTGAGCAAGGTGACCGTGTGGTGAAAGATCCGATCAAAAAAATAACTCCCAAACATTGGCATGACATTCTGATGGGCAGTGTTCCTTACGATGCCGTACAGAGGGCTCCGGATTTCAGAGAGGTTTCTACGGGGATTGGCGGTTCGACTCACCGGTTCCGGACGCTTGGCCATGATCCGGTATTGGGCTGGTTTTTTGGACCTGTGAACATCCTGACCGACTCCTTGACGAAAAGCGATTTTGTGTCTACATACAGCGTGGCGCACATGCAGATCAGCGGTTTTTATCCGGGCGGAACGGCAGGAGCGGTCCAGGGCGCGATAGAACAAGCGCAGGCAAATTCTTATACCCTGCCCGCCGCTGTGGCCAAGCAGGCCATTCATTTCGGGGCGGATTATTTTACAAAGCAGGGCTTGCCCGTCCCGTTGATCAGCAGCATACATAATGATTGGGCTAAGGATTTAATCCAGAAATACAATATTGATGCTTACAGCATCACCCGCGGCGCCGTCATGTCGACGCTAATCAATACAATCATTTCACTGATCCACAAATTTCTTTATGATGAGACAAAACACGGGTCTGCCGAATTATACGAAGTCCGAACCCGGAAAATTCTGAGCTACTCCAATCTTTTGGCCACGACAAGCAATGTGATTTACGTTGCAGTGACCAAGAATCTTAAAGCTTTGGATGCAGGGGGGCTGCTGGTGACGCTGTACCGGATCATCAGCGACTATCATTTTATCCAGCGCATCAAACGGGAGTTTTTGCACCATGAATTCAACAGGACCGTACAAGGCGATGAATATGATTTTTAGGGGGAGTACCAATGACCGCAAATTCACATAAAGATGGCATGAAAGCAGCAGCAGCAATGTTCGAAGAGAAGTTCCGGACGCAGGGAGAAGCCATCGATCGCGTGGGAGCGCGATTAAGTTCGGATTTGGAGCAAATCGCCGGCTTGCAGGAAGACATGATTACGATTGCCGAAGCCCATGAAGCGCTGCTGGCTGAACAAAGCCGGGAACGCTACGGATTGGACATGCATGCGGCAGTGGAAAAATGCGATGTTATTCAAAAGGAGCTTCTGGCCGGCATTTTATTGTCGGTCGCGGCGGCTACGGAAGAGCCGAGTGCGCTCCAGCAAGCTTATTTTTCCAGTGTGCTGCAGTATCTTGGAATTCTTTATCCGTCCAGCGGGCTCTCTCTGAAAAGCGTAGAGCGGATTGACAGCAGGGCCCTGCAAAAGCAAGCGCTGCATTTCGTACTGGAGTATAAATTTCTTGAACGAAGCAGCTTTGAATTTATCGCAGATTATGAAGCTGAATTGGCATGTTTTTCGATCCGCAGGGATGAATTGGACCAGATCATGGCATACATCACGCTGAGCTCCCAGGCGATGGGGCCTTCAGGCCTTGCCGAGAAATACAGACGTTATGCGGCGGAAGAGGGACTGGATTTTATTGAAACCGGAGGAGAGGCTGAGGGCGTGAAGGATGCCGCGTTTTGGGAGCAGAAGACGGAAATTTCCGGGCTCTGTGCGGATCTCGTAAATGTGAACGCTTATATTGAAACCGGGCATTACCTCGTTTATGAGAATAACGGGCTGCGCAAAATCCATAAAGCGCACGGCAAGGACGTCTTGATCAAAAGCGATGTCTATTTCAGCAATCTGAAAAGAGATGTTCAAGCTCTCAAAGATCAATTGTTTTATTACGATTCCCGCTCGGAAGCTCTTTTCACTTTGGATTTGGATACGCATAAAGAGAAGAAGCTGCTTGCCTGTAAGATCCGTCATTTTCAGGTTAAGGGTCATTGGATTTGCTACGAAACCGATGAAACCCGTGCTTTAAATGTGTACGACCTTCGCAGCAATGAGAGCACCGCCCTATGTTATGTCCGCTTGGGCCAGAAGGAAAGCCTGCATCGGAGGCAACTGGATGTTGAAACCGCGAAATGGCTGTTCACAGGCACTTCCGTCTTTTTCATTCCGGCCTATGATGCCCAGCCTGCGGATGACGTGAATTCTTCGCATTATCTTTACCGGTATGATCTCTCTGATGAAACTGTCAACAGGGTATGCAAGATCACCAAAGAATGCGAGGATTTTGCCGATGACGAGGAATATTCCCGGTACATGGGGGGCCCATTAGGCTGGTTCGGGTTTGGCGGAGAGATTGAGTGGGTCTTGGAGGATGGCAAGGTTCTGCTGCTGCGGCAATCGTGGAATCAATGTACGTTGGACCGAATGGACTTGAATTCATCTGCTCCGGAATGTGAAACATTAGCCAAAGTCACTGGAAAGGGGATTCTTCATAACGGCAGCCTGTTTTATGCGGAAGAAAACCATCCGTATCCCCTGTACAAGCTGGAATTGGACAGCAAGGAACGCGTGCAAATGGGTGATCATTGCGGTTACGCCTGGTATGGAAAGAAGCGGCTCTTTAAAGACCCGGAGAAATACCATTCCATTCACCCGTTCCAGGTAACCGGCAACTGGCTGTATTTTAAACGCGGCCAAGGTTATGATGCGCCGGTCATGCGTGTCTCGCTGGACGAGCCGATGCAGATGACGGAATGTAAAGTTGAGACTCTGTAGTCCGAACCGAGGGAAGAAGTCTTGTTTTTGCGCAAAAATAAAAAGACCGTTCGTTCGGAGCGCTGCTTGCGTCCGTTTCGGGCGGTCTTTGCTTTGTGGATTAGTGGTAGATGACGGTCTTGATCCGTGCCTCTTCTTCATATGTGAGCGGGCTGCGTGCCGGCGGCGTATGCAGATGGCGTTCAACGCTGTATTCCATCTTGCGGTAATCCTCTTCGCCCATGTTAGGCTGCCATTTGTCGCTTACCCATTGTTTGATTTCTTTCAGTGTTGCAAGCATGTATTCCATCCTCCTTTGGAGATGAAGCATTTCTTTTCTTTATTTTGTTTACGCTTTCATTATAGCATATCTTCAGAAAAAGAAAAGCCTAAGTCCGTCAACGGAAGACATTATTTTTGTAAAATCTGCGGTAAACTAAGGATTTGTGCGTATTGAAAAGAGAAGTGTCCGCGTACCAAGGACAAATGATGTTATGTTTTGTGACACTTCTATTTGAGAGGAGATTGGGATTCGCCGACTGCCTCCGCGCCGCGTTTGCCGCCAATAACGGCAAAAGTGCCGTTAAATTACACCACCACGCCGTTCAGTGATGCAACCGCCGCGCTCCCCGCTCCCATCCTTGCAGCACGCCTGCCTGTTCTCTCTCCCTATTATTTCAATTTATAAATATACAAAATAGGATGATAGGTGTAAAATGGCATCTGTGGCCCAGGCTTTCATTGCGCTTCACATCAAACGGGGGGATAGTCGTCCGGTCTATTGTGAAATATTGCGCATGCGTGAAGGTCCGGACAATCAGAGAAATGATACCGACTCAGGAGATGGAGGCTTACCGATTCATGAAGAAAACAACACGCAAACATCCGATACTGCTGCTCACGCTGGCGCTGACCTTTGGTCTGGCGATGGCCGGCTGCGGAAGCAACAACAATAATGCGGCGGATAACGCCGGTTCCGGCAATGCGGCCGCCGGCACGAACGCCGCAGCGACGGATGCGCCGAAAGAGACCACAACGCTGTCGCTGGGCCTGCTGCCTTCGATCGACGCGATCCCGTTCATTATTGCCCATGAGCAAGGCTTCGATAAGGAGCATGCCGTCAACTTGGACATCCAGACGTTCAAAAGCGCCAAAGACCGCGACGTGGCTTTCCAAGCGGGCAAAGTGGACGGCATCAGCGCCGACCTTGTGGCGATTTCGATCTACAACGAGGCTGGACAAGATGTGAAAATCACCAGCACGACCACCGGCGAATTCGATCTTCTGACCGGCAATGACGAGGTTCAGGACGTGAAGGATCTGAAGGGCAAAACCGTGATCCTGTCCAAAAACACTTCGACCCAGTACACGATGGCGACACTGCTGAAGCAGGCCGGCCTCTCGGAAGACGACATCACCGTAACGGAAGTGCCGCAGATCCCGACCCGTCTCGAGCTTTTGAAAAATAAAAAAGCCGATGCGGCCGTCCTGCCGGAGCCTTTCGTAACCATGGGCGCGGCTTCCGGACTGCGCGTGCTCAGCTCGACGACGTCGGCGGGCATCAATCCGTTCGTGCTGGCGTTCCCGCAAAGCGCAATCGACGCCAAGGGACAAGCTATCCGCGACATGTACGCGGCGTATGACGAAGCGGTGGATTACATGAAATCGCATGACCAATCCGAATACATCGACACCATCGTCAAGGAAGTCGGCTATCCGGAAGAAATGAAGGACGAAATCAAGGTTCCGGCTTACGAGCATGCGACGCAAGTGGATGTGGCGCAAGTCGAGCAGGCATTTGCCTGGGCACGCGAAAAAGGGCTTTTGACCAAAACTATATCGGGCGAAGAAGTGATCTCCGATGTCCAGTTTAAGAATTAGTCAAACGGGATTAACGATAAACGGGCTTCAAGCTGAATATGCCAAGGGGCTGCCGGTGTTCAGCCGCTTGAACCTGACGCTGCCGGAGCACGGCATCTATACGGTCATCGGGCCGTCGGGCAGCGGCAAGTCGACGCTGCTGCGGGCGATTGCCGGCCTCCTGCCCGGATATGAGGGCGAACTGCTCTATAACGGCGAATCCGTGCACGGCAAAGGCACGCTGGTCGGGCTTGTGCCGCAGAACTACGGCCTTCTGCCATGGAAGACCGTCCGCGAGAATATCCGCATCGCGATGAAGATTACCGCGCCGGGCGGCGGCAAGGCGGAGCGCGAAGCGCGGATCGTCCGCTGGCTGGAAGCCATGGGTATCGCCGGGCTGGCGGACCGTTATCCGCTGTCGCTCAGCGGCGGCCAGCAGCAGCGGGTGGCGATCGCCCGGGCCTTTGCCATCGAGCCGGCGCTCCTGCTGCTGGACGAGCCGTTCAGCGCGCTCGACGCGATGACGCGCGAATCGCTGCAGCGGCTGTTCCTCGACAACTGGCGCGAGCATCCGGCGACGGCGCTGTTCGTTACCCATGACGTGGAGGAAGCAATTTTGCTGGGCCAGCAAATCGTCATTATGCCTGCGGACAAGGACAGCGCTCCGGTGCTGCTGGACAATGGCGGCGTTTTTGCGATGGCGCATGAGGCGAAGCGGGAGAGCGCAGCATTTTTCGAACAATCCAAGGCGATCAGAAAGGTAATGCAGGAGTTATGGTGAACGAGCGGCTGAAGCATGTACTGCGGTTATTGTTTATTTTTCTGATCATGAATGTACTTTGGTATATCGGCTATCTGCTGATGAATCACCCGATTCTGCCCAGCCCCGGCGCGGTTTATGACGCGATGTTCCATCTGGGCGCCCGGGATGTGGCACTGAACGTCGGTTATAGCCTGATGCGCGTACTGGAAGGCGTGCTGCTCGCGCTGTTCATCGGCCTCTTGATCGGTCTCCTGATGGGACGCTCGCCGTTCTGGAACCGGGTGCTGGACCCGGTGGTTTACTTGACCTATCCGGTGCCGAAAATCGCCTTGCTCCCGGTTGTTATGCTGTTCTTCGGGCTCGGCGAGACGTCCAAGGTGCTGATGATCATGCTGATCCTGCTGTTTCAGATCATCATCTCGGTGCGCGACGGGGTCAAGGCGATTCCCGGCAGCACCTATGATGTGCTGAGCAGCATCGGTGCAACGACGGCGCAGAAGTTCTGGAACGTTACGCTGCCCGGCGCCCTGTCGGTCATTCTCAGCACGATCCGCATTTCGCTCGGAACGGCGATATCGGTGCTCTTTTTCACGGAGATTTACGGGACGGAGCACGGGATGGGCTACTTTATCATGGATGCGTGGCTGCGGCTCGATTATCCGGAAATGTACGCCGGCATTCTGCTGTTCAGCCTGGTCGGCTTTGCGTTGTTCCTGATCGTAGATCTGCTGGACTACAAGTTTATGAAGTGGCGGCGCTAGACGCTGCATGGGATCGAAACCGCGCTTTCCTTCGGGAAAGGCGGTTTTTTTGCGTGGGATCACTTTTCGTCGGAATTTCCTGTCGTAAATAAAATATGGAAAAAATAAGTATGTGTATCTATAATAAGAGAGTCATATAGAAAAAAATGGGAGGATGGACAAATTGAGCAAACGCAGCACAAACAATCGCGGCCCGTTCCTGAGCCGGCGCGCGGCCAAGATCGTTTTGACAGGCACCGTCGGACTCGCCCTGGCTTTGCCGGGAGGCATTGCCGCAGCGGGGGATGTTGCCGTACAGCAAATGCAGATCGCCGCAGGAGAGGGCATTTCCGCCAAAGCGGCGGCAGCGCCCGATGCGTCGAAAGCCAAGGTTACGTCCGAGCAAGCGGTGGCGACGCTGAAGGCACTGTTTCCTACGCTTAAGGATGCCAATGTTTCGGGCACCCGGCTCACCAATAACGACGGCAGTTATCCGCAGAACAACAACCAGCTGGTTTGGGATATCCAGTGGAATGTTCAGATCGGCAGTTCGTCCTTCGGCTTTTCCAGCCGGGTGGACGCGATCAGCGGCGATGTGCTGAGTGTGTATCTCTCGTCTCCGCTGAACACGGAGGGAGGTTATTATCCGCCTAAGCTGACGCGCGATGAAGCGCTGGCCAAAGCCAAGGCATTCATCGCCAAGGCCGCTCCTTCGCTAAAAGGCTCCGAACTGAAAGAGCAGAACAGTACATATGCGAGGGCAACGAGCGTGCTGTTTGGTCCGGTTCAGTATAATTTTATTTTCCAAATCTCCAAGAATGGCCTGCCTGCAGCGACGGAATCCGTGTACATCACGCTTGACGGCAACGGAGAGGTGTCCCAGTTCTCGAAAAGTTACAGCGGACTGGAGTATCCTTCGGCCAAACCGGCCATTTCGCTTGCAGCGGCAGAGAAAACCTATAATAACCGCTTTAAAGTCGGCCTGTATTATGCCCCGGTTTATAACAATAACACCTTTGACCACTGGGTATTGAGCTGGCAGCCGCAAGCCAGCGTGCAGTATCTGGTGGATGCCCAAACCGGCAAGCTAATCGATTACGAAGGACGCGAAGCGACTTCTCTGACGTACGAGAAGGTACCATCGACGAAGGAGCGCTTTACGCCGCGTGCGTCCGGCAAGGAGCTGACCGCGGAGGAAGCCGCCAAGCAGCTGCAGCAGGTCTTTACGATTCCTGCCGGCCGCAAGCTGCTGAACCAGACACTGGGCGGACAACCGGACCAGGACAGCAAAACCTGGCAGCTCGCCTGGCAGGCAGAGGACAGCTTCGTCAGCGGCGCGCCAAGCCGCACCTACGCCGAAATCGATGCCTCAACCGGGGAGATCAAGCAAATTCAGCTGGAACAGTACATGACCGCAGAGAATAAACCTGTGCTTCCGGCTCCGGCGGGCGGGAAAAAGCTGACCCAGGCGGAAGCGAAGCAAAAGGCGATTGCGCTGATCAACCGGCTGTACAATAAAGCTGCGGATTCCTTGCTGCTGGCAGAGCACGGGGGGACATGGAGCGTATTGTCCGGCGGGCAAGGTTACCGCTACGAATTTGTCCGCCAGTATCAGGGAATTCCCGTGCTGGACGGCAGCATCGCGCTGACTATCGACAGCTACGGTCGGGTGAAGACGTATACGAATTATTCCCTGGGAAGCCTCGATGCGTTGAAAGACAAACCGGCTCCGGCGATCTCGGAAGCGGCTGCGAAGCAAAGCTACCTGGATAAATACAAATTGACGCTGGAATACATTTCGCTGGGGGGCTACTATACGTCCGGCGAATATGTCCAGCCGCAAATCAAGCTGGCGTACAGTCCTCATCCGTCCGATGGGCAGGAAGCGATTTTGACGCAGGTTCTCGATGCCGCTACCGGCAAGTGGGTGTCCCTGTATACCGGGTACGCCAACCCGGCGGATAGCTCGCCTCCTGCCGTCGACATCAAAGGCCATCCGCAGGAGCAGCAGTTCAACGAATTGCTGAACTACGGTGTATTCTCTACGGATAAGGATGGGAAAATCAACCCGGAACAGGAGATTACGCTGGGCGATTGGTATTCTTATCTGGTCAAAGCTTCCACTCCTTATTATTCGGGCGGCAGCGTCGGAACCGCCAACCAGCAGCCGGTTGCCGGGGTAAAGCCGGACAGTTCCTATTACAATGTCATCAGCTTTGCGCTTGAATACGGGTGGATCGCGAAAGACGCGGTAGTCAAGCCGGAAGAGAAGCTGACCCGCGAAGGCCTTGCCGTTCAGCTTGCCGCTTTCCTGAAATACAGCAAAATCTCCGCGCTGCTTGCGAATGATCCGGTGGTCGCGGGCTTCAGCGACAATGCCTCCATCAGCAACAAAGGCGCCGTGGCGCTGGCGGTGAAGCTGGGGCTGCTGCAGGCCGATAACGGAAAATTCAATCCGCAGCAGATGGTAACGAAAGCCCTCGCCGCCGATGTGCTGATGAAGCTGGTACAGCTGCAGGGCAAGACGGATCAGTCGTTTACGCCAAACCGCTATTAATGCAGGCAAAAGCCTGTATCCGCCTTTCGGGACGGATACAGGCTTTTTAGTTCACCTGGAATATTCGGTCTTAGCGATTAATCCAATCCTTTATTCACAACGTACGGCCCCGTTCCCGGGGTTGAATGCTGGTGATCGGCCGGAGGGTTCAGCACCGGAATGCCACCCATGGCCTGAGGCTGTGCCACGTATTCAAAATTCCCGGTTCCGTCAGGAAGCGGTCCGTCCGCCCAGCGGCCCAGGCTGCTCTCCTCGCCTGCCGAGAAATTCAGGAATTGGCGCGTCGCATCCTGAATCGTGAATTCGCGCGGAAACGAAGCCGGGGCAATCCGGCCGTCCAGCGCCTCGATCTCCTCGATGGCCGCCATCCACTGGTTCTGGTGCATGATATCGCGGGCGATCATAAAGTGCAGCATATCGCGAATTCCCGGATCGGTCGTTTGTTCGTAGAGCCGGACTACCTGAACCAGCCCTTGGGATTCCGCGTTCAGATTGGCCCGGAAGTCGGCAAGCAGATTTCCGCTGGAAGCAATGTAGCGGCCGCTCCAAGGAAAGCCATTGCTGTCGGAAGGCGTAGCGCCAAGACCCGATACGATCGCATGCTGCGGATTCATACCTCCAAGCACAGAGGCGATCAGCGGATCCTTGGCCGCTTCGTCAACCTGGTCTGCGGGAGCACCGTCCAGCAGCTGGGCGATCATGGTGCATAGCATTTCGACATGGCCGATTTCCTCGGTTCCGATGTCGAGCAGCATATCCCGGTATTTTTGCTCTGCACGGCAGTTAAAGCCCTGAAATAGGTATTGCATCATAACCGACATTTCGCCGAATTGCCCGCCGAGCACCTCTTGAAGTTTTCTCGCGTAGACCGGGTCGGGTTTTTCCGGCTTTGCACGAAATTGAAGCTCCTTGATGTGAAAGAACATGCAGGTCTCCTCCTCAAATCGTGGGTTATTTTACCACTATGTCTTACCCCTGAGGCTTTTTCGTCAATCACTCCGGAGGCGGACATGGCCTGAAAAACCGATTTTCACCCAAGCGGAATCATAGACAAAAAAGCCTGGCCCCGCCATAAAAAACGGGAACAGGCTTTTTCTGAGAAAGTTCTGGCATAAAAGGCCATCCGCTGTGAAGGTCAACTTCCGCAGTTATTTTCCAAGCTGCTTGTCGACTTCCCGCACCGGATTCTCTCCCTCATGCGCTTCGGTCTTATGGCTGCTCATAAACCAGCCGGTTGCGGCGATAATGACGAGAACGATGTAGAACGTTGCTTTCCACCAGGTGCTGTGGGCGAAATGCTCGGAAAGCACGCCGAGCGAAGGATGTGCCAGGGTAATGACCGCCAGCTTCACGCCGACCCAGCCGACGATAAAGAAGGCTGCGATCTCAAGACCGGGACGGGAATGCAGCAGCTTGACGAAAAAGGAAGCGGCAAAACGCATAATGACCAGTCCGATGAAGCCGCCGGCAAAGATGACGAGGAATTGTCCGCCGTCCAGACCTCCGATGTTCGGGATGCCGCTCGCCGGAAGCGCTACAGCCAGTGCTACCGCGGCGAGAATCGAATCCACGGCAAACGCGATGTCTGCCACCTCGACTTTAAGCACGGTAAGCCAAAAGCTGGACTTCTTTTTCTCGACGGCTTCCGCGCTGCCGCTCTCTGCGGCTTCGTCTGTGACGGGCTTCTTAAACAGCAGCTTGCGGAAGATATGATTCCCGGCAATAAACAGCAGATAGATGGCGCCGATGGCTTGTACCTGCCAAATGTCCACGAGATACGAGATCACGAACAACGACCCAAAGCGGAAAATAAATGCCCCTGCAAGGCCATAGAATAGCGCCTTCTTGCGCTCTTCATCCGGCAGATGCTTGACCATAATGGCCAGCACGAGCGCATTGTCCGCAGCGAGCAATCCTTCCAGCGCAACCAGCACGACGAGCACCCACCCGTATTCCAGCAATAATCCCCAATCCATTTCCGTTTCCTCCTAAAAAGTATTTTTTACCTCTGCCCCCATTATTTTGGCCAAAAGTATACAAAAAAGACCTTTACCAAACAGATCAGCCTTTGGATAAAGGACTAATCTGGTTGGTAAAGGTCTCGCTAACAATGGTTAATTGCCAATAAAGCCGGAGAACATTCTCATATTCTCGTATTGACGACTTTATTTAACAGCTACTCCCCTTTACGGGATATGCAATTTTTAGAAGCATTGAACTTGTAAGTATCTTAGCCGACTTTCAGGCGGTTGTCAACTATCATGAGAATAAATCTCAATGAAAACATGAAAATGGAAACGGAAACATGATACATACGAGTTAGGTAAAGTCACATATGATTTGACGGAAATGCAAACTTGAAGGAATTAGGCGATTTATACGGCTCTGCTTCATTGACGCTCCCCTGTTTTGAAAATATGATGAGACTAATCCAAGAGGTCAAGCGAGGTTGGTGGAAGAAAATATAACACAAACTTGCCGATCTGCGATTATCAGGTACCCCAGTTTAGGAGGTGGGAACGATGCAGCCGTCGTGTATATCCAGTGACATCGAGGCGGAGATCAGCCGCCACCCTTGCTACAGCGAGGAAGCCCACCGTTATTTTGCCCGGATGCATATTCCGGTCGCTCCTGCCTGCAACATCCAGTGCAACTACTGCAACCGGAAGTTTGACTGCGTCAATGAGAGCAGGCCGGGCGTGGTCAGCGAGGTGCTGACGCCAGAGCAGGCAGAGCGCAAAGTGAAGGGTGTCGCCGGGCAGCTGATGCAGCTGTCGGTCGTCGGCATTGCCGGTCCGGGTGATCCGCTCGCCAATCCGGAGCAGACCTTCGATACGTTCGCCAGGGTAAAAGAGCATGTGCCCGATGTCGCTTTGTGCCTCAGCACAAACGGCCTCACGCTGTTTCGCCATATTGAAGAGATCGTGGAGCTGGGCATCCGGCATGTTACGATCACCATCAATGCGATCGATCCGGAGATCGGACAGGAGATTTATCCCTGGGTAGTCGATGAAGGCATCCGTTACGAAGGGCTGGAGGCGGCGGAGCTGCTGATCAGGCGCCAGCTTCTCGGTCTGGAGTTGCTGGCAAAGGAAGGCATTCTCGTCAAGGTCAATTCGATTATGATTCCGGGGGTCAACGATCATCACTTGCAGGCCGTGTCCCAAAGAGTAAAAGAGCTCGGAGCCACGCTGCACAACGTAACGCCGCTGATTATCGCGCCGGGAAGCCAGTACGAGAAGGACGGGCGAAAGGCGCCCCGTCCAAAGGAGCTGCACAACCTGCAGGAGCAGCTTGGACGCGAGGGCATGAAAGTCATGCGCCACTGCCGGCAATGCCGTGCGGATGCGATCGGGCTGCTGGGCCAGGACCGCAATCAGGATTTTCCGCTGGAGAGGATGGAGGCGGATCCGGCGATCAACGCCGAAGCCAGAGCACAGTTTCAAAGCGGCCTCGATGACAAAATCCGTGAGCGCATGGATGCAAAACGGATGAAGCAAAAGGTTCTGCTCGCCGAAGCGCCGAAAACCCGGATTGCCGTTGCCACCCGCGGCGGCGACAAGGTGAACCAGCATTTCGGCCATGCGACGGAATTTCTGATCTACGATACCGACGGCCGGGAGGTTCAGCTTGTCGGGGTGCGTAAAATCCAGGCCTACTGCCATGGAAAAGCCGACTGCAACGGCGACAAAGCGGCGACGCTGCAGGAGATTCTCTCGATTCTCGGCGACTGCCGCATCCTGCTCTGCTCCGGCATCGGCGAAGGCCCGCGGGCCGCACTGAACAAGGCGGGGGTTCTTCCCCTGGTCCGCAAAGGCGATATTACGGAAGCGATTCTCGAAAGCGTCAAGTACAGCTCTTATTTTGAAAATATTACTATTTCGAAGGGATGATGAATGATGAGACAAATCGCTTTCTACGGTAAAGGCGGTATCGGCAAATCGACCACTTCGCAAAACACCCTGGCTCAGCTGGCAACGAAATTCGGCCAACGCGTAATGATCGTCGGCTGTGACCCTAAAGCGGACTCTACCCGGCTGATCCTGAATACCAAAGCCCAGCAAACGGTGCTTCACATGGCGGCGGAGCTCGGCTCGGTTGAAGATTTGGAGCTGGATGACGTGCTGCAAACCGGCTTCGGGGACATTATCAACGTGGAATGCGGCGGTCCGGAGCCGGGCGTAGGCTGCGCCGGCCGCGGGATTATCACCGCGATCAACTTCCTGGAGCAGGAAGGCGCCTATCAGGATCTTGACTTTGTATCCTACGACGTACTCGGCGACGTGGTATGCGGCGGGTTCGCCATGCCGATCCGCGAGAACAAAGCGCAAGAGATTTACATCGTCTGTTCGGGTGAAATGATGGCGATGTACGCCGCCAACAACATTGCCCGCGGGATTCTGAAATATGCCAACAGCGGCGGCGTACGGCTGGGCGGCCTGATCTGCAACAGCCGGAATACGGACCGCGAGGATGAGTTAATCACGGAATTGGCCCGTCGCCTGAATACCCAAATGATTCATTTTGTGCCGCGGAACAACGTTGTGCAGCATGCCGAGCTGCGGCGGATGACCGTCGCGCAATACAATCCGGAACATCAGCAGGCCAAAGAATACGAAATGCTCGCCGAAAAAATTCTCAACAATAAAATGCTGACCATTCCGACTCCGATCTCCATGGAGGAACTGGAAGAACTGCTGATGGAATTTGGCGTCATCGAAGACGAGGAAGCCGCCATCGCCAAAATGAAAGCCGCCGGCCAATAAGGAGGGTTATCCCATGGGTCTGGATATCGAAGCGAACAAGAAGCTGGTGGATGAGGTTCTGGAAGCCTATCCCCAAAAAGCGCGAAAGGACCGTCAAAAGCATTATCAGATCAACACCGAGGATGCGATCAGCTGCGGCACCTGCTCCCTGAAATCCAATATAAAGTCCCGCCCTGGCGTTATGACGCCGCGCGGCTGCTCATATGCCGGCTCCAAGGGCGTGGTCTGGGGGCCGATCAAGGACATGGTGCATATCAGCCACGGTCCGATCGGCTGCGGGCAATACAGCTGGGGCACCCGCCGCAATTACGCGAACGGCACGCTGGGAATCGACAATTTTACCGCCATGCAGATTACAAGCGATTTTCAGGAGACGGACATCGTTTTCGGCGGCGACAAGAAGCTTGAAGTGATTATGCGCGAAATTACGGAGATGTTCCCGCTGGCAAAAGGGATCTCCGTGCAATCCGAATGCCCGGTCGGTCTGATCGGCGACGATATCGAGGCCGTCTCCAAGAAGATGGCCAAGGAGCTGGATATGCCGATCGTGCCCGTCCGCTGCGAAGGCTTCCGCGGCGTCAGCCAGTCGCTGGGCCACCATATCGCCAATGACGCGATCCGCGATTTCGTGATGGGACGCGCGGAGCTGGCCGAGACGGGGCCTTACGATGTCAACATCATCGGCGATTACAATATCGGCGGCGATGCCTGGGCTTCACGCATTCTGCTGGAGGAGATGGGACTGCGGGTCATTGCCCAATGGTCCGGCGACGGTACGCTCAACGAGTTGCAGATCGCCCACAAAGCAAAGCTGAATCTGATCCACTGCCACCGCTCCATGAATTACATGGTCGATCATATGGAGAAGGCTTACGGAATTCCGTGGATGGAATACAATTTCTTCGGCCCGAGCAAAACGTATGAAAGCCTGCGCGCCATCGCTGCGCTTTTCGACGAGACGATCCAGGCCAATTGCGAGAAGATGATCGCCAAATACAAACCGCAGATGGATGCCATCATCAACAAATTCAGACCGCGCCTGGAAGGCAAAAAAGTGCTGCTGATGATCGGCGGCCTGCGTTCCCGCCACACCATCGGCGCTTACGAGGATCTGGGCATGGACATTGTGGCTTCCGGCTACGAGTTCGCCCACAAGGACGATTATGAACGGACCTTCCCGATGATGAAGGAAGGCACGATCATTATGGACGATCCGACGGCTTACGAGCTGGAGGAACTGGCGCAAAAGCTGAATATCGACCTGGTCGGCTCGGGCGTCAAGGAGAAATACGTGTACCACAAGATGGGCGTGCCGTTCCGCCAGATGCACTCCTGGGATTACAGCGGACCGTATCACGGGTTCGACGGGTTCAAGATTTTTGCCAAGGACATGGATATGACCGTAAACAGCCCGGTTTGGGAACTGATCCCGCGGAAAACCAAAGCCCGGAAAGAGGAGGCGAGCCTATGAGCAAGGACAGACTGGAGCTTCCGGATTACAACACGTTGTTTGCGGAAGAGCGTTTCGTGCAGCAGCGGGAGAACAAAAAGCAATTCGAGGCCCCTTGCAGCGAACAGGAAACGGCCGAAGCCCTGGCGTATTCCAAGTCCGCAGAATATATGGAGAAAAACTTTGCCCGCGAAGCGGTCGTTATCAATCCGCATAAAGCCTGCCAACCGCTCGGTTCGGTAATGGCCGCCCTGGGTTTCGAGAAAACCCTGCCGTTCGTGCATGGCTCCCAGGGCTGCAATTCCTATTTCCGCAGCCATTTGAGCCGTCATTTCAAGGAACCGACGCCGGCCGTATCCTCCTCGATGACCGAGGATGCCGCCGTATTTGGCGGGATGAGCAACCTGATCGACGGTCTGGAGAACAGCGTGGCGCTGTACAAACCGGAGATGGTGACGATCTGTACGACCTGCATGGCCGAGGTCATCGGCGACGACCTGTCGGCGTTCATCGGCAATGCCCGGCAAAAAGGGGTCATCAGCGAGGATTTTCCGGTAGCTTATTGCAATACGCCAAGCTTCGTCGGCTCGCATATTACGGGCTACGACGCCATGCTGAAGGGCATCCTCAGCTATCTGTACGATCGGTCCGGCACTAAGGCCACGCCGGGGACCGGCGAAGGCTCCGGCGAGAAGCTGAACATCATGCTCGGCTTTGAACCGTACACCGGAAATTTTGCGGAAATCCGTAAAATCCTGAACGCCTTCGATACCGAATATACGATTCTCGGGGACCACAGCGGCAACTATGATTCTCCGGCGACCGGAGAGTACGAATATTATTACGGCGGAACAAAGCTGGCTGACGTGCCGCTGGCCGCGAATGCGCTCGGCACACTGTCGCTGCAGAAATATACGCTGAAGAAGACGCAGGAGTATATCGGCGGAACCTGGAACCAGCAGATCGCGGCCCTGTCCACGCCGCTCGGCATCAAAGGCACCGATACGCTGTTGGCCACGATCAGCGAACTGACCGGCCTGCCGGTTCCGGCTTCGCTCACGGAAGAACGGGGCCGCATCATCGACGCTCTGGCCGACAGCCACCCTTACCTGCACGGCAAGCGGGTCGCGCTGGTCGGCGACCCGGATCTCCTGATCGGACTCATCGGCTTCTGCCTTGAAGTCGGGATGGAGCCGGTGCATATCGTGTGCTCGAACGGCGACGTGGAATTTAACACATTGAAGTTCAAGGAAGAAGCGGAAGCGCTGCTGGCCGGAAGCGTGTACGGCTCGGAAGCGAAGCTGTACATTGGTAAGGACTTATGGCATATGCGTTCCCTGCTGTTGAACGACCCGGTCGACCTTGCCATCGGAAGCTCGCATTTGAAATTCGCCGCCAAGGATGCGAATGTGCCGCTCGTCCGCGTAGGATTCCCGATTTTTGACCGCCATCATATGCACCGCTATCCGATTCTCGGCTATCAAGGCGCATTGAATCTGATATCGCTGCTGGTGAACACCGTGCTGGAGCAGCTCGACAACAACAATTCCGGCTTTAATTACGATCTGGTGCGGTAGATGTAAGGTATTGAAGTGATGAAAATTACTGAAAATTTACGCAAAACGAAATTAAAATTGATATACATTCATTTGAATTAATGTAAAAGTAAACCTCTGCCCGGCATGTCCAGCTTCTCAATATTCGCAGTTTGCGAATTTCGGAGCGGGCCTGCCGGGATTCTTGCAATCATGTGTAAAGACGAAGGAGATGAGAAGCCGATGGACCCTATTCGAAAAGACGAATTCGATTCCGAAGCTTGCGGGAGCCTCGCGCCCAAGGTCAAGCAATGTCCCCGTCCGAAACCGGGAGAAGCGGCCGGAGGCTGCTCCTTCGACGGAGCCCAAATTACACTGTTGCCGATTATGGACGCCGCCCATCTGGTCCATGGTCCGATTGCCTGTGCCGGAAACAGCTGGGAGAGCCGGGGTGCGCTCTCCAGCGGCCCTTCGCTGTCCCAATACGGCTTTGCCACGGACCTCGGCGATTCGGATATTATTTTCGGCGGCGAGAAAAAACTGAGACAAAGCATCGACTATATTGCCGAGCGCTATGCGCCTCCGGCAATATTTGTCTATTCGACCTGCGTGACCGCGCTCATCGGCGAAGATATGGATGCGGTATGCAGGGAAGCCGCCGACCGCCTCGGCATCCCGGTCATTCCGGTGAACAGCCCCGGTTTTGTCGGCAGCAAGAACCTTGGCAACCGGCTGGCCGGCGACGCCCTGCTGCAGTACGTGATCGGAACGGGAGAACCGGAGCCGCAGACGCCGCTGGGCATTAATCTGATCGGCGAATACAATATCGCCGGTGAAATGTGGGATATCGAGAAGCTGATGAACAGCGCCGGTATTCATGTGACTTCGCGGATTACCGGCGACGCCAGATATAAGGAGATCGCCTGGGCGCACCGGGCGAGAGTGAATATGGTGGTCTGCAGCCGCGCATTGCTGGGCCTTGCCCGGGAAATGGAATCCAGATACGGCATTCCTTATTTCGAGGGCTCTTTCTACGGAGCGAAGGAAACGACGTATTCCTTGCGGCAGATGGCCTATCTGATGAACGACCGCGAGATGGAACGCCGGGTGGACCGCCTGACGGAACGGGAGGAGAATCGGCTCAGCCAGGACCTGCGGCCGTACCGCAAAATTCTGAAAGGCAAAAAAGCGGTGCTGTATACCGGCGGCGTAAAAAGCTGGTCCGTCATTTCCGCGCTGAAGGAGCTGGGCGTGCAGGTGGTCGGCGTCGGCACCAATAAAAGCACGGAGGATGATGTGCGGCGGATCGCCGACCGGGTCGGCGACGATACCGAATACATTCCGGAAGGCGGCGCCGGCCGGATTCTCAAGACGATGCGGGAACGCAAGGCCGACATCATGATCGCCGGCGGGCGGAACATGTACGTCGCCATGAAGGAGCAGATTCCCTTTATCGACATCAATCAGGAACGGCATAAAGCTTACGCGGGCTATGAGGGACTGCTGCGGCTGGCCAAGGAATTAACCTTTTCGCTGGCCAATCCCATCTGGAAGCTGGCATCAAGCCCCGCCCCATGGGACAGGGAGGGATCGTATGACCATTAACTTCCGGAAGAAACCGGCGGCCATCAACCCGCTCCGGATCGGCCAGTCGCTCGGGGCGGTGCTGGCACTGCAGGGCTGTTACCGGGCGATGCCGCTCGTGCACGGGGCGCAAGGCTGCTCCGCTTTTCCTAAGGCGCTGCTTACCCGCCATTTCCGCGAGCCGATCGCTGTTCAAACCTCCGCGCTGCAGGAGATGGACGTCATTTTCGATGCCAACCGCAATCTGGAGGAGGCGCTGAACCTCATCCTCAGCAAGCACCGTCCGGATATCGTGGGCATTATCGGCACCGAGCTCACCGATGTTGCCGGTGTGGATTACCAGACGATGCTCAAATCGTATAAAAGGGAGCGCAACATGCGCGGCGGTTTGGCCTTTTCCGTGGTACTGCCCGATTTCCGGGGTTCCCTGGAATCCGGCTTCAGTGCCACCGTCGAAGCGATGCTCGACGAGATGATCCAGCAGGCGGGGCACCGCGGGCAGCGCACCGTGAATACCCGCCAGATCACCCTGCTTCCCGGTTCCTTCCTGACGCCTGCGGATATCATGGAGCTGAAGGAGATGATCTCTTCGTTCGGCTTCGAAGTGATTGCGCTGCCGGACATCTCTACCTCGCTGTCCGGGCATCTGCTGACCGGCTTCTCGCCGCTCACCCGCGGCGGCGTTCCGCTGGATTCCATGCTGCAAAGCCTGCAATCGGGATTAACGATTGCCGTAGGCGCCAGCATGGAACGGCCGGCCAGACGGCTGCATAACGCGCTCGGCACGCCGTATAAATTATTCAGCGGTGCCATGGGGCTGAAGGCGACCGACGAGCTGCTGCATTTCCTGCATCAGATCAGCGGCGAGCCGGTTCCGCTGCGCTACTGCTGGCAGCGCGAGAATCTGCTCGACGCGATGCTCGATGCCCACTTCCAGTTTGCCGGAATGTCGGCGGTGGCTGCGCTCGAGCCGGATCATCTCTATTCGGTCTCCGGCTGGCTGGAGGAGCTGGGCGTGGAACAGAAGGCACTGATCGCTTCGTTCGAGACGCCGCTCCTTGCGGGAATGGAGCGCGAGGTGTGGGTCGGCGACCTGGAGGATGCCGAGGTGCTCGGCAGTGGCGCCGATTTGTGGGTCGGCAACTCTCACGGCCTGGCCGGGGCGGGGAGAATTGGAGCGGCGCTCCTGCCGGCAGGCTTCCCGGTCTGGAATGAGCTTGGAGCCTACATGAAAACTTCCGTCGGATACCGCGGCGCGATGGAATGGACCAACCGCGCGGGAAATTTGTTAATGCAAAGGGAGGCGGAACACCGTGAAAGTAGCATTCGGCACAGATGACGGCATCCGCGTCAACGCCCATTTCGGGCAAAGTCCGATGTTTGCCATATACAATGTGGCCAAAGGCGGCGCTGAACTGCTGGAGCTGCGTAAAATCCCTGCGGTACTCCATCAGGACGAAGCGGGCAAAATCGACAGCCGGCTGGAAGCGGTCAGCGACTGTACGCTGATTTTCATTATGCAGATCGGTGCCTCGGCGGCGGCGCGGGTGACCCGCCGGAAAATCATGCCGGTCAAGGTGCCCTTCGGCAGCCCCATCGACGAACAAGTGAAACGGCTGACTGAAATGCTGCAGGGCAAGCCGCCGATGTGGCTGGCTAAGGTGCTTCGGGCGGAGGAAGAACAAGCGGAGGAGGAATCGTATGGAACAAGCAGCTCCTAATTGGAATGCTCGGGCGGCATTGCCTGTCCAAGCCAAGCTGAAGTCACCCGAGCGGGGACGCAAGGAACCGAGCCCGCTTCTGGCGGAGGCGGTGAAACGCCGGATCGTCCATCTGCTCGATGCAGAGGATCACTTTGGCCGGTACGCCACGTTTTCCGCTAGCGAGAAAATAGCTAAACAGTTTCTTGCATCTGCGGAGGACCGGAGCCTGTCCGAGTTCAATTGCACGGTATCGCCGAAAGTGCGCGCACAGGTGCCCCAGCTCTTTCAGGCCATTGCCGGCGTCATGGAGGAGCAGAGCGGCCTCCTGATTCAAAGCGCCGCCGAAATCAATGCCGAAGGCTTCGGCCGCGGGCTGCTGTACAGCGGCCGGGTCATTCTGGTGCTCAAAAGCCTGCGCGCAGGGTTTCCTTTTCCATTCACCTCCGAAGAGAGGCTTGTCCGCTACGGCGTGGAATGCATCGAGGAAGGCTTAGCCTTCCTGGAGCAATACAATGCCGGGACTGCACAGCACGGCTTGCTCGGCCTGGAAGGCTAGACGGGAATATAGGGGGAGTCCGCATTGGAACAGCCGGCCGTAGACTTGGAGCTTGAACGGTATGCCCGGCAGCTGAGGCTGCTGGGCGAAAGCGGGCAGCGGGCGCTGAAAGAAGCGACAGTGATGGTCGCGGGCATCGGCGGGTTAGGGGGGACCGCTGCCCTGTATCTGGCCGCCGCCGGCATCGGCAAGCTGATTCTGGCGCACGAAGGGGTCATCATGAAGCCGGACCTCAACCGGCAGATTCTGATGGACACCGGCCATCTGGGCATGGAGCGGATGAGCACCGCCATCGCGCAGCTCAAGCGGCTGAACCCGCAGGTGGTGATCGAAGGCCATAACGCCCGAATCGAATACGATGCCGCGAAGCCGTGGGTGGAGAGCGCCGATCTTGTGATCGACGCTCGCTATGATTTTCCGGAGCGGTATGCGCTCAACCGGATTTGCGTCGATACGGGTACGCCGATGGTAGAGGCGGCGATGTACGGGTTTGAGATCTCGCTGACTACAATTGTTCCCGGACAAACGCCGTGTCTGGAATGTTTGTATCCGGATGTCCGGCCGCAGTGGGAGCCTTTTGGTTTTCCAGTTTTGGGAGCGACCTCCGGGATTGCCGGTTGTCTGGCAGCGCTGGAAGCCGTAAAATGGATTACAAGGGTAGGGACAACGTATGCGGGAGTCATGCACCGTTTCAACTCACTCGACTTCTCCACTTACTCTGTCAACATTACCCGTAATCCGAATTGCGCTTGCTGCGGAGAAGGAGGTACACCGTGAAACGTCTTATGTTGTGCGACACGACACTGCGGGATGGCGAACAGGCGGCGGGAGTTTCTTTCACGAGGGCGGAAAAGCTGGAAATCGCAAAGTTGCTGTCGGAGTGCGGAGTGGAACAAGCCGAGGTGGGGATCCCCGCTATGGGCAAACGGGAGATGGAGGATATTGCGGCCATAGCCGAGCTGGATCTTCCGATGAGGCTGATGACCTGGAACCGTTCGGTTCCGGCGGATCTGGACAAGGCAAAGAGCACGGGCGTGAGCTGGAGCCATATTTCGCTCCCGGTGTCGAATATTCAGCTTCAGGGGAAGCTGGGTTTGTCGCCGGTCGAAGGGTTGGCTAAGCTGCTGGGCGCGGTTGATTACGCGCAGCGGCTGGGGATGACGGTGTCGGTCGGCATGGAGGATTCGTCCAGGGCACAGATGGGATTTCTGACAGAGCTGATCAACCGGTTGTACAAGGAAGGCATCCGCCGTTTCCGTTATGCGGATACGGTATCGGCGCATCACCCGCAGCAAATGGCGGAGCGGATCGCCGAGCTGCTGGGCGCCGTGCCGGAGGATGTGGAACTGGAGGTGCACTGCCACAACGATTTCGGGCTGGCCGCGGCCAATACGCTGAGCGGCGTGGCCGCAGGCGCGGTATGGGCCAGCACGACCGTTGCCGGAATCGGCGAACGGACCGGGAATGCCGCCATGGAGGAAGTTGCGATGGCTTGGCGGTATTTATACGGCGGGCAGACTGCCGTGAAGCTGGAGCAGATCAAATTCCTGGCAGACAAGGTGATCGCGGCTTCCGGCCGCAGCGTGGGCGATGCGAAACCGATTGTCGGCCAGCTCGCTTTTACCCATGAGTCCGGCATTCATGTGGACGGGCTGATGAAGGAGAAGGCCACGTATCAGACATTTGACCCCGCGGAGGTGGGCCGGGCGCACCGGTTTGTGCTGGGCAAGCATTCCGGCAGCGGCGGCGTAGCCCATGTGCTGGAGCAGCGCGGCCTGGAGGTCAGCGCGGAAACGGTCATGCGGCTGCTGGAGAAGGTACGTGAATATGCCGAAGCGCGCAAAGGCACGGTACCGGAATACATGCTGATCCAGTGGCTGCTGGAAGAGCAGCAGCGCGCGCATAATATAGGATAGACAACGAAATGACTTGAAGAGACTTTAGCCGGATCTGGGGTCCCGGACATGCCGGTGAGAGTTACAGTTGCCGGAAGGGCTTTCCTTGCAGAAAAAGCAAAGGACAAGTCCTTTTTTTTGTTTGGAAAAATCTATAATATGCCGTTATGGGGCATGGATGTCACCAGGCGGGTCAATCAATTGCAGTGTTTATAGAGGATTTCGGCTCGTCCGGTTAGTGATATAACCTGAGTTTAACGAAAATGTGTCCTTGCCTACAAGATGTATGACCATGCCCTTCAATAGGTAAATGCAGTACTATACAGTACTAAGTCTATTGGAGGTGTTAGGGATGGGGTGTATTGATCTTAAAAGGAAGAAGCTCATCCACAAGAAAGAACCTGTCGATTGTCCTTTACCGAAAGCAAAACATAAGAAGAGCAAGTGCAGAGTAACCAAGAGAGACCAATGCAAACGCATTATAGTAAAGAAACAAATTGTTCGGGTTAATATTCCATTGGGAGCATTAGGCGCTGCAGGCGCTGCCGGAGCTTTAGGAGCGGCAGGCGCTGTGGAAGCCCTTGGAGCCGCCGGCGCTGCTGGAGCCGCTGGTGCGTTGGGAGCCGCCGGAGCTGGAGGTGCCTTGGGGGCTCCCGGAGCAGCCGGAACATTAGGGGCCGTAGGAGCCGCCGGCGCTTTAGGCGCAATTGGAGCGGCCGGAGCGTTAGGCGCAGCCGGAGCCGCCGGAGGGCTTGGAGCGCGGGGAGCAACAGGAGGGATAGGCGGTATCGGAGCCGCCGGGTTATTGGGTGCGGCCGGAGCCGCCGGTGCACTGGGGGCAGCCGGTGTAACGGGAGCGCTTGGAGCCGCCGGAGTAGCCGGGGCGTTGGGCGCTGCTGGAGCCGCCGGTGCAGCCGGGGCATTAGGCGGCATCGGTCCGGCAGGCCTTGCGGGATTGGCGGGTCCTGTCGGCCCAGCCGGCCCAGCCGGACCCGCCGGCCCTGCCGGAGCTGCCGGCGCAACTGGCCCAGCCGGGCCAGCCGGGCCAGCGGGAGCAGCGGGCCCTGCCGGAGCCGCTGGTGCGCCGGGTGTAACAGGCGCTGCCGGCCCTGCCGGAGCCGCTGGGGCAACAGGACCCGCCGGCCCTGCCGGGCCCGCTGGGGTAACAGGAGCCGCCGGCCCTGCCGGAGCCGCCGGGGCAACTGGAGCAACCGGCCCCGCGGGAGCGACGGGGGCAACGGGGGCTGCGGGCGGAATAGCCCAGTTCGGATATGTTTATAATCTCGCTGCACAGGTTGTGCCGATCGAGGCCGATGTTTCTTTTGATACGAATGGCTTGCTTACCCCTGGAATTACACATGCTCCGGGAACGACAACGATTATGGTTACCAATGCAGGCATTTATGAGGTTACATTCTCCGTATCGGGCGTGGAACCCGGCCAATTCGCCTTATTTCTGAACGGCGCTTTAGTGCCGGGCACCATTTACGGGTCCGGGGCCGGAACTCAGCAGAATACAGGCCAGGCCATCTTTGCTTTATCCTCAGGCGATGTGTTGACTCTGCGGAATCACAGCTCGGCGGCAGCGGTTACCCTACAGACCTTGGCGGGCGGCACACAGGCGAATGTGAATGCGTCGATTGTAATCAAACAATTGAGTTGATTGGAAGAAGCCGGAATGATCTGAAGGGAACTTCCGGCTTTTTCGTTTATTGAATAAAAGCGCCTAGTTTGGATAATGAAAATGCAAGGGGATGAATTTACGGAGAAATTTTTCCATTGTTGCTCCTGGGCTGGGGGCCCTGGTTATCGGCTGCGGTAAGGAAAAGGCTCTCGCCAACGTTGAGGCCAGGGCATATGGCCCTGCAGAGATTGCGGATTTTGAGGCGTAGAGGTTGATGTTGCGCGCAGCCAAGAGACTGCCGGAAATTGTATTTCAGCGGAACTGAAGGGGCGTTCTTCCCTCGTCTTGGCCATGGAGCCGGGCAGCGTCAACATGTACGCATATGTGGATGAGAAAGCGGGAAGCGGGCAGGTTGTCTTCTCTCGACCCTCCACAGCGGGGATCTGGTGAACCATGAAGTGTATCAGAAGGTTCGCTGCTTTTTTTGTGTCGGGCAACGGTTCGCCCGTGCCGGAAGAGCTGCATGGCAAGCTGATAAGCTACATCTCTTGCGCGCCGGATAATCCCGTTTGTGTTATTCCCTTCCTCCCGAATGGTTAAGATATAACAGGACGGAAAAGAAGCGGAGGGAAGTCCGGTGAACCCGAAATGGTGGAAGGAAAGCGTAGTGTACCAGATTTATCCGATCAGCTTTATGGACAGCAACGGGGACGGCATCGGCGATTTGCGCGGCATCCTCTCGAAGCTGGATTATCTGCAAAATCTGGGAGTCGACATGATCTGGATCTGCCCGATCTACAAGTCGCCCAACCATGACAATGGCTATGACATCAGCGATTATTGCGACATTATGAAGGAATTCGGCACGATGGACGATTTCGACCGGCTGCTGCATGAACTGCATGCCCGGGGCATGAAGCTGATGATGGACCTTGTGCTGAACCACACCTCGCATCAGCATCCATGGTTTATCGAATCGCGCAGCTCGAAGGACAATCCGAAACGGGATTATTATATATGGCGAAAAGGCAAAAACGGAGGCCCGCCGAACAACTGGGAATCGTATTTCAGCGGTTCGGTCTGGGAGTTCGACCCCGTTACGGAGGAATATTACCTGCATCTGTACTCCAAATATCAGCCCGACCTCAATTGGGACAATCCCGCGGTAATCGACAAGCTGCATGAAATGGTGCAGTGGTGGCTGAAAAAAGGAGTGGACGGCTTCCGGTTCGATGCCATCGCCCATATCGTGAAAGCCGAAGGGTACCCGGATGCGCTCAATCCCCACGGGACAAAAACGGTGCGGGCGTACGATATGTTCTCCAATCTGGCCCATGTCCACACGCTGCTGCAAAACCTGCACGATAAGGTTCTCTACTATTACGACATCATGACCGTCGGGGAGACGTCGGGGCTTGGTCCCGAGCAGGCGCTGGATTATGTGGGGGACGGCCGGCGCGAGCTGAACATGACGTTCCAGTTCGAGCATATGAATCTCGACGCGGCTGCGCCGGGCGGGGGCAAATGGGATGTCGTGCCCTGGAAGCTGACCGACCTCAAGTCGATTATCTCCAATTGGCAGACGGTGCTGCATGACAGGGGCTGGAATGCCAACTACCTGTGCAATCACGACCAGCCGCGTTCGGTCTCGCGGTTCGGCGACGATCTCTACTACCGCGTCCCTTCGGCCAAAATGCTCGCGACCTTCATCCACATGCTGGAGGGTACGCCTTACATTTATCAGGGCGAGGAGCTTGGGATGACGAATGCCGCCTTCGAATCCATCGACGATTACCGCGACGTGGAGACGCTCAACTATTACGAGGACAAACGGTCAAGCGGCGTTCCCGAGGAGCAGATCATGGCGGCCATCCATAAAAAAAGCCGTGATAACGCCCGCACGCCGATGCAGTGGGACGACAGCGACGAGGGCGGTTTTACGAAGGGCGTGCCCTGGATCAAGGTGAATTCCAACTCCCGGGAGATCAATGCGGCGAACGCGCTGAAAGATCCGGACTCCATTTATAACTACTATAAGAAGCTCATCGAGCTCCGGAAAAAGCATAAAGTCATCGTCTACGGCGCTTATGATCTGCTTTTGCCGGACGATGAGCAGATTTACGCGTACATGCGCACGTTGGAGGACGAGCATCTGCTGGTCATTTTGAATTTTTATGCGCAGGAACCAGTTTTTGCGCTACCCGAACCCTTTGAGGCGGATAAGCTGGAACTGCTGATTTCGAATTATCCGCCGGTTAAAGGCGAAGACCTTCATGAGCTGAAGCTGCGGCCGTACGAAGCGAGAGTGTATTTGCAGCGGCGGAAGTGAATGACCCCCAAAGTTGCCATGGCGCCGGAGGTGTGGCGAAATGGCGACTTTTTCATGGGAAGCGGTGGAAATGGCGTTGTATTGGCGGTACATTGATATACATAGAAAAAGAGGATGGGCAGTTTCGCGGATGGTGGAAGGAGAACAAACGCATGAGCGAGTGGTACGAGCAAAGTTTCGGAGAAGACTATTTGATCGTGTACAGACACCGTGATTTCGGCGGCGCGAGACGCGAGGTGGAGCGGATGATCGGGTGGCTGAACCTCCCGGCCGGCGCGAAGGTACTGGATTTATGCTGCGGGATGGGCCGCCATTCGCTGGCGCTGGCCGAAGCGGGCTTTGAGGTAACGGGCGTGGACCTGTCCGAGACGCTGCTGCGGGAAGCGCGGGCCCAGGAGGGAGCGGAGGCGGTGACCTGGCTCCGTTCCGATATGCGGCATTTGCCGCTGGAAGGCGGTTTTGATGCCGTGGTTAATCTGTTCACTTCCTTCGGTTATTTTGAAGAGGATGCGGAACAGGTCAAGGTGCTGCGCGAGGTATACCGGATGCTGAAGCCTGGCGGGCGGTTTATTGTCGATTATTTAAATCCGCGCGATGTGATCACCCATCTGGTGCCGCATTCAACGCGCGAGGACGGTGACACCCTGATCGACGAGTCGCGGCGGATCGAAGACGGCTATGTGAAAAAAGACATCGTGCTCACGTCCCGTGACGGCGGCGAGCCGCGGCGTTACCACGAACGCGTGAAGCTGTACGAGGAGCGCAAATTCCGCGGGCTGATTGCTGCAGCCGGCCTGCAGCTGGATGCCGTCCACGGCAGCTATGAAGAGGATGCTTACGATGCCGAGCGTTCCAAACGGATGATTTTTGTGGGGAAAAGGCCGTAAGTCGGCTGAAGATGTCGAAGAGATGCATGTAATGCTGGCGGGAGGCTGGGGATGAGGGAAGCGATCATTACTTCATATGAGGATGAATTTGGCCTGATTCGGGTATCCGTTCCGATGGCGCCTCCGCTAAATCAGGTGAATAGTTATTTGCTGCCGGAGCCGGATGGCCGGTTTACGCTGGTCGATCCCGGGCCGCATACGGGGGAAGCGGAGGAAGCCTGGCATGGGGCGCTGAAAAAACTCGGCCTGGCCTGGGACCGGCTTGCGGCCGTCGTGGTGACGCATCACCATCCGGATCATTACGGTTTGGCCGGATGGATGCAGGAGCGCACCGGGTGCAAGGTGCGCATGTCGGCACGCGCCGAGGCGGAGGCGCGCATGAGCTGGGGCGGGGAAGCGACGCTGACCGAAGCGCTTCCCCGGCTTTTCCTCCGGCACGGGATGCCGGAGGCGCTGGCCCTTGGCGTGCGGGAGCATCTGCAAGGCTTCCTGCCGCAGGTGATGCCGCAGCCGGAGATCGAGCCGATCGACGCGGCGGAAGCGGTGTTCATGGGCGGCCGGAGCTGGCGGCCGCTGATTACCGGCGGGCATGCGCCGGGGCATGTATCCTTGTACGAGGCCGGCAGCGGGCTGATCCTGTGCGGCGACGCCGTCCTGCCGCAGATTTCGCCCAATGTCGGCCTGCAGCCGGGCAGCGATGCGCAGCCGCTGCAGAGCTTCATGGCCGGGCTGCGCCTGCTCGGCGGCCTGGAGGTAAGCCGGGCGTTCCCGGGGCACCGGGAACCGTTTACCGGCTTTGCCGCCCGCACGTCCAGCCTGCTCCGCCACCATGAGGAGCGGCTGGACGATGCCGCCCGCTTGCTTGCGGGCGGCCCGTTAAGCGGCTTCGCGGTCTGCGAAGCGCTGTTTCGCGGGCGCATCGGCAGCACGCATCAGCTCCGCTTCGCGATGAGCGAAGCGCTGGCGCACCTGGCGGAGCTGGTGCGCCGGGAGCGGGCGGGCGTGGTGGAGGCCGCCCGCGGAAAGGTCCTGTTCACGGCGCTCGCGTGAACAGGATGAGGCCCGGCGTGCAAGCGCCGCCGGGCGGGGAGGGGCCTGGCGGCGCTTGCACGCCGGGCGGTTTGAGACAGCGGCATAGGAAGATATGCCGCCGAGCTGAGTGCATGCGGCAGCAATGTCACATGCCGCTGTATCCGTAACAATAGCCGTAGCCGTAACAGTAGCTGTAGCTGTAGCGCATTCCGCCGTAGCCGTAACATTAGCTGTAGCTGTAACGCATTCCGCCGTAGCCGTTGCGGGTAGTCGCCATCACTGCTTTTTTCCGCCATATTCGCTGTCTCGCATCGCTTCATTGTAAAAAGTGCAATAAAATCCGCTCCAATCGGCCGATTATTTGCACCCGTTGTACTTTGTACAACGAAATTCTGCAAAACGGGCCTTTTTGAAGACTTTCGCCGGACTTCATTGTACAAAATGCAGCGGATTGCGATTTTTTGTGTAAGATCAGCTATTCCGTTGTACAAAATACAACGAAGACGTTGCCGTGCTGAATCATTCGCTCCTAAGCACCCCGACTCCTCACAACTTGCTCCATTGTTAGATCTACTCAAAAAGCCCAGTGTCCACGCCGTATTCCGTATCCAATATCCCTCTAACGCTTGCTCCCGCACCTAACGGCATTCATTTCCTCCTCCACCCACTCAACTAACCAATGTTACTCAACTTCCAGCCTAACCCAGCTTTTCTGGAGCTACTCGAAACTCACTCTGTATTCCGCATAATGCTAACACTTGCTCCCACGCCAAATGGTATTCAGTCCTTCCACCGCCGCTCCAACGCTTAAGCCCCATATACTTCTTCCACATGCCCTTACTCCGGCGCCCCTTCCTTCTCACCGCCGTTCATCCCGTGTGCGGCTTCTTCCAGGTCTTCGCCTGCCCGCGGGAGGCCCAGCTCTTGTTCACGTTCCGCTTGTTTGCGGTGGGCGATGCGGCTGCTGGCCGACGCGGCGACGGCGCCGACGATGTCATCCAGGAAGGTGTGGACCTCACCGGTGCTTTTATCGTTCAGGCGCTCCAGCACGCCGGGCTTCAGCTTGTCGATGTAGCCGTAATTCGTGAAGCCGATGCTGCCGTACACATTCACAATGGAAAAAGCGAGAATTTCATCAACGCCGTACAGGCTCTCGTCGTTTTCGATCATTTCCTGAAGAGGACCGAAGAGTCCTCCTTGCTCGGCCAGAATGTCCAATTGGATACCGGTCAGGATAGCGTTCTGTACTTCACGTTTGCTAAGCACCATGTTGACGTTATGGATGCATTCCTCCAGCTTCAGATCGGGAAAATATTTGCTCTGCAGAAAAAGCACCAGCTCGGCGATTTCTTCTATGGTTACTCCGCGTTTGCGCAGCCATTCGCCCGTAGCGTCGGCAACGGCCTTGCTGTTAAGGCTGTACGGCGGTTTGTGGGTATTCATTGTCGGTTCACCTCATATCTAGTGTGTACAGCTTCGTTTCGGCCCGTCCGAAATTTGGGATAAGCCGGTGTTATTTTTTGCTTAGGGGGCTCGTATACATAGCAGTACAAACTGATCCAATAGTTTTGAAAGGGGATATTGACGCATGAAATCGATGAATAAGATTCGTATGTTATCCGCAGCCTGCCTGCTGACGGTACCACTCGCGCTGTCCGGCTGCAGCCTATTCGGCTCGGAGTCGGCCTCCGTCGACGCGCCGCCGGAAGAAATCGAAGCGCAAATGCTGCAGCAGGGCGACGAGAACACGCTGGATTCCGGCGTTTTTGCGCCGGTCTCTTCGGAGGACGCGGAAGAGGACTCCGCTGTCTCTGCGGACGATGCTTCCACTGCTGCCTCCGACGCTTCGGCTGCCGCCGATACGACCACAGCCGCGCCAGGAGAACGGACAACCGTTTATCTCCAGGATGGCAACGGTCTGCTGGCACCCGTTTCGCTGGGGCTGCCGAAAGAAAGCGGCAAGGGTGCGCTGCTCAAGCAGTCGATCGCCGCGCTGGTCAGCAAGGGCGAATACGCAAAAGACCTGCCGGAAGGCTTCCAGGGCGTCCTGCCTGCAGGCACCGAAGTCAACAATGTTTCGGTAGACAAAGCCAAGCTTGCCGTCGTCGAATTCAACGCTGCTTTCAATGATTACAATCCGAAAGACGAACGCAAAATTTTGGAGGCAATCACCTGGACGCTGACCGGGCAAGATGATATTCAAGGCGTGCAAATCTGGGTGGACGGCAAAAAGCTGACGGAAATGCCGCTGCAGGGCACCCCTTTGGACCGGCCGCTGACCCGGACCATGGGCATCAATCTCCCGAAAAGCGGGCTGTCCTTCAGCTCCAGCGCGGTAACCGTCTACTTCTCCGCTGCCTCTCCTGACGGCATTCAATATTATGTTCCGGTAACCCGGTTTGTACCCGCCGGGGAAGATCCGGTCAAGGCCGCAGTAGGCGAGTTGATCGCCGGCCCCGACAAGAACAGCGGCCTCGAAACGGTAATGACCGGCGGGACGAAGCTGGATGGGGTGGAAGCCGGACAAAACGGCGTCGTCAGCGTCGACCTGACCGATGATATGTTTGCGGACGGCAAAGACGTACCTGCAGAAATGCTGAAATCCGTCGTGCTGACCGTTGCGCAGAACGCGCAGGATTCGCTCGTGCAAATCCGCCTGAACGGCAAAACCGCAGTGACTGGAACCGATCATGTCGACTACGGCCAGCCGGTGTCCGCGCCGGAATACATCAACGAAATGCCGCTGTAGACTGAAAGACCAGGGTGAAAAGATGCTTTTGCCCCTGCACTTTGGTAGAATGAAATTTGCCATAAAACAGCAACTTATGACGCAGGAGGCAAAACGATGAGATCAAACGGGCGAAACGATGACCAGCTAAGACCGGTCACCATCACTACCCAAACCAATAAATACGCGGAAGGCTCCGTCACTATCGAAATGGGTGATACAAAAGTCATTTGCACGGCAACCATTGACGAGAAGGTACCTCCGTTCCTGAAAGGGCAAGGCAAAGGCTGGGTTACCGCCGAATATTCCATGCTGCCGCGGGCGACCCAGACCCGCAACCAGCGCGAATCGGCGCGCGGCAAGCTGACCGGCCGGACGATGGAGATCCAGCGGCTGATCGGCCGTGCGCTCCGCTCCGTGGTCGATCTGCAGGCGCTCGGCGAGCGCAGCATTACGCTGGACTGCGACGTGATTCAGGCGGACGGGGGCACGCGCACCGCGTCGATTACCGGCGCTTTTGTCGCCATGGCCTATGCCATCAACAAAATTGCTTTGCAGCATAAACTCGCTGTTTTTCCGATCACGGATTTTCTGGCGGCGGTGAGCGTCGGCATTGTCGGCGACAAAGCGCTGCTGGACTTGAACTATGAGGAAGATTCCAAGGCAATGGTCGATATGAATGTCGTGATGACGGGCGCCGGCGCTTTCGTTGAATTGCAGGGCACGGGGGAAGAACGTCCGTTTACGCGGGCGGAGCTGGACCTTCTGCTGGGACTCGGCGAAAAAGGCGTGCGGGAACTGATTGAAGCGCAAAAAGAAGCGCTTGGCGCCATCGCGCTGAAAATTCCGACCGGCCAGCCGGGGCAAGAGGTGTAACATGAGCGAAACCGGCGGGATTTTAATTGTAGCGACGAAAAACAAAGGCAAAGTGCGGGAGTTCGAGCACGCGTTTGCCCCGCTCGGGCTGACGGTCAAAAGCATGTTCGATTACCCCGCGCTTCCCGATGTGGTGGAGGACGGGCAGACCTTTGCCGAGAACGCCTTGAAGAAGGCCAAAACCGTCGGCGACGCGCTGGGCTTCCCGGTGCTGGCCGACGATAGCGGCTTGTGCGTCGACGCGCTGGACGGCCGTCCGGGCGTGTATTCGGCACGGTACGCGGGCGAAGGAGCCGAAGACGGCGACAATAACCTCAAGCTGCTTAGCGAGCTGGAAAGGCTGAAGCAGGGCGAGGATACGGATCAGCCGCTGCTGAGCACGGCGCGTTTTGTCTGCGCGTTGTCGCTGTACGATCCTGCCGACGGCCGGGAGCTGACCGCCGAAGGCACCGTGGAGGGCTGGATTACTTCGGAGCCGGCGGGCGGCGGCGGCTTCGGGTATGATCCGCTCTTTTACCTGCCGGAATTCGAGAAGACGATGGCCGAGCTGACGCTGGAGGAGAAGCAGGCGATCAGCCACCGGGGCAAAGCGCTCCGTCTGCTGACGGCCAAGCTGGCCGAAGCGCAGCAGCGCGGCCGGGAGTAATGGGAAGGTCCTGCAGTCCATAGACGGACGGCGGGGCCTTTTTTTGGGCCAGCGTGCCCGTTTTTTCACAAGCCGGACCCACCGGTACATATAACCGGGCGCTTTTTCGCATAAGCTTACATCAAGCACGAATTTGGGCACAAAAAAATGCAACGCGACTGCCCTTTTTTTCGTTATAGTAGTATATAGCGGAAGGTGGTGTATTTTGGCCATGGTGATGTGGGTTGTATGGCTGATTGCGGCCAGCGTGCTGCTTGTCGTTGAAATGATGACGCTTACGTTTTATCTGCTTTGGCTTAGCATCGGGGCTGTGGCTGCATTGCTTGTATCGCTGATCGCACCCGATATGTTTTTGCTGCAGGCTTTGGTAGGATCGGTGGTCGCTCTGGTTTTGACCGTATTCACCAAACCGCTGGCGGCCAGGCTGCGCAGCTCGCGGGGATTCAAGGATACGGGGGTTGAGCTGGTGGGCCGGCGCGGCGTTGTGGTAGAGCCGATTATTCCGGGCAGCTACGGTCAAGTGAAGATCGGCGGAGATACATGGAGCGCGGTATCCGCGGTACCGATCGACCGGGCAGAGAACGTCAGAATTGTCGGAAGAAGCAGTACGATTCTTGAAGTAGAACGATGGGAGGAAATCATCTGATGGAATGGGCAATTGTAGGGATAGTCGTTTTTGTCGTCGTCGTATTTATCGCATTAACAGTCAAAATCGTACCGCAGCAACGCGTAGGCGTGGTCGAACGCCTCGGTAAATTCAACCGGCTGCTTACGCCGGGCCTGAATATTCTGATCCCGATTATCGATCAGGTACGCATCTATCATGACTTGCGGATTCAGCAGGCGAACGTGCCGCCGCAAACGGTAATCACTAAAGACAACGTCCAGGTGCAGATCGACACGATTATCTTCTATCAGGTAGTCGGACCGGAAGAAGCCACGTACGGCATCTCCGATTACGTGTACGGCGTACGGAATATTACAACCGCAACGATGCGTCAAATCATCGGCAAGCTGGAGCTGGACGAAACGCTCTCCGGCCGGGAAAAGATTTCGTCCGACATCCGTCTGGCGCTGGATGAAGCGACCGAAAAATGGGGCGTGCGGATCGAGCGCGTCGAAGTGATCGACATCAAGCCGCCGCTCGATATCCAGGAAGCGATGGATAAACAGATGAAGGCGGAACGGAGCAAGCGGGCCATCGTGCTGGAAGCCGAGGCTGCCAAGCAGGATATGATCCTGCGCGCGGAAGGCGACAAGCAAAGTAAGATCCTTAAGGCGGAGGGCGACAAGGAAGCCCGTATCCGTCAGGCGGAAGGTCTGCGGCAGGCGCAGGAGCTGGAAGCGCTCGGTCAAGCCAAGGCTATTCAAGCGGTTGCCGAAGCGGAAAAATCGCGGATCGCCCTGATCGGCAGCGCCGGTCTGGACGAACGCATCCTGGCTTACCAATCGTTCGAAGCGCTCGGCGAAATCGCCAAAGGTCCGGCAAACAAGGTGTTCATCCCGTCGAACGCCATCGAAACGCTCGGCAGCCTCGGCGCCATTGCCGAAGTATTTAAGGCCGGCAAGGACGGCAAGTAAGACAGACGGTTTCGCTTAGAAAAATGAAGGGGATGACATCCCGCTGGGTTGCCGGCCGAGATTGGCCGGATAACTTCGTGGGAGGTTTTCCCCTTATTTTATGGTACGCTAGGGAAGAAGTTTGACTATGCACTTGTAAAAGGAGAGAAATACTGTGACGCAAAAACCGATTTCCCCGCTCGTCGAGGCGCTGGGACTGCAGCCCCATGTGGAAGGCGGCTGGTACAAACGGCTTTGGAACTCTTCCGTAGAGATTCCGCAGGAGACGCTGGGCGCAAGCTATTCAGGGCCGCGAGCTTCGGCATCCTCGATTTATTTCCTGCTGCATGAAGGGGAAGAGTCGAAATGGCATAAGGTATTATCCGACGAAATCTGGCTGTGGCATTCCGGCAGCCCGATCGTGCTCAGCTTAGGCGGGGACGGCGATCAGCCGGGCGAAGTGACCGAGTTCATTCTTGGCATCGACGTGGCCGGAGGCCAGCAGCCGCAGGTTGTCGTTCCGGCCGGCGTATGGCAGGCGGCGAGGCCGCTTGGCGAAGAGCCGGTGCTGGTCTCGTGCATCGTCTCGCCGGAGTTTCAATTCGATGATTTTACGATGATTGAGGAATAAAAGTGGGCAGGGGCAGACCGGCAACGGTTTGCCTCTCTTTTTTGTTGTTCCCGATGATCTGCTATACTGATTTTTGGGTAAGTTAACCAATAAGAATCGGTTTGGAGGGATCAGCGATGAGTCAATTGCAAGCACCTTTTACAGGCGGGCCTACACTGAATGACGGAGTGACGATGCCTTGGCTCGGACTTGGGGTCTGGCAGACCAAAGACGGAGAGGAAGTCATTCATGCCGTCAAATCGGCGGTGGAGATTGGCTACCGCAGCATCGATACGGCGGCTGGGTACAACAACGAAGAAGGCGTAGGCCAAGCTATCCGTGAATGCGGCGTACCGCGGGAGGAGCTATTTATTACGACCAAAGTCCGTAATCCGGATCAGGGGTATGAATCCACGCTGCAGGCGTTCGAGGTCAGCCGGCGTAAGCTGGGACTGGATTATGTGGACCTTTATCTCATTCATTGGCCCGTAAAAGGCAAATACCGCGAGACCTGGAAAGCGCTGATTCATCTGCAGAAGGAAGGCCTGGTCAAGTCGATCGGCGTAAGCAATTTTCAGATTCATCACCTGAAAAATATTATTGATGACAGCGGCGTCAAGCCGGTCGTCAATCAGGTGGAATTCCATCCGCTGCTGACTCAGCGCGACCTCTTGAAATACTGCCGCGAGCAGGGCATTCAGCTGGAGGCCTGGAGCCCGCTGATGCAGGGCCATCTTGACCTGCCGCTGCTCCAAGAGCTGGCGGCCCGTTACGGTAAAACGCCGGCGCAAATCGTGCTCCGCTGGGATCTGCAGCAAGGCGTCATCACGATTCCGAAGTCGGTGCATGCCGAGCGGATCCGGGAAAATGCCGGGATTTTCGATTTTACGCTCAGCGATGACGATGTGAAGGCGCTGGAGGAGCTGAATCAGAATCACCGTTTCGGTCCGGACCCGGACAACTTCAACTTCTGACCGCAAAATAAGCAAAGTCCCCGCACCTTCGGCCTTCCGGCCGGGGGAGCGGGGACTTTGCTTATGCGGGGAGCGGTGAGAACGGGATGCGGGGGCGGTGATTTCACCCCGCAAGCTATTTGAGCGGCGGAATGCTCTGGCGCCGCCCGAGCGTCCGCATCAGCAGGATGCCGTGAATAATGACGAACATGCTGCACACCATCGCCATGATCTCGGCGGCCTGGTCGCTGGCAGTCAAAAGGTCAAAAATGCCGTGCCACAAGATCACGGGAACGATGCTCCAGCGGCTGCCTTGGCAGATCCAAGCCAGGACGACGGAGCCGTACATCAGGCTGATGGCCCAGCCGATCACGCCAAAGCCCATGCCGACATAACTTTCGTTGAACCAGAAGGCGGGCAGATGCCAGAGCATCCAGACCAGCGATACAAGCAGTGCGGAAGTAAATAACGAGTACCGCCGGTGCAGCAGAGGCAGCAGGTAACCGCGCCAGCCGCTTTCTTCGCCGATGCCGAAGGTAATCATCCACATGAGCGCGGTGGTCCCCAGATTAAAGCTGGCCGGCAGATCGGAGGTCAGCCCGAAACGAGACATTTCGGGAAAGCTGCCTGTTACAAACGCATGGACCAGCAGGGCAAGGGTACCGTACAGCAGCGGCAGGCCCACAGCGATCAGCAGCCATTTTTTCGGAAACGACAACGAAAAAGCTTTTTTAAACCAGCCGGCGACTCCTTCTTCCCCTGTAAGCGCCAGGCTGGCAAGCGTCCCGAGCAGCGGGCCGAAGGAACCGAGGTAGAACTGAAAAGGCAGTACTGGCACGCCTGCGTCAAACTGCCTGTTCAGCAGCAGCGGCAGCCAGCAGAGCCAGGTGAAGCCAAAGGTGACGGCGATAAACCCGATCAACGATCGTTTTGGTTGCGGCATACGGAATCTCTCCTCCAGCGTCGGTTGGCTGTATACACAAAAACACTGCAAATAACGGTTCGCCCGGATCGACGGGCTCTCCTTTTATTTGTAGTGTTTTTCAGGCCGGCAGGATATGGCGATTGTCACTCAGCCGATGGAGACATTGTACGTTTTCAGCCAAAGGTTCAATTGGGCCAGATAGGCGAACAATTGCGGTCCCGACATTAATTGGCCGAACCAGGGCAGATTGCTCGATGATTCGGGTGAAGCGGCGATTTCGCGGATTTTGGCCGGATCGATCAGCGGCAAGATTGGTGACGAGGGATCGTCCAGGATACCCAACATTTGATTGCGTACGGCATTCAGATAGGCCGGATTATGGGTTTTGGGATACGGGCTCTTTTTACGGTATAAGACATCATCCGGCAAAATACCCTCAAGCGCTTTTCGCAAAATTCCTTTTTCCCTGTCGCCGGTTGTCTTTATTTCCCAGGGAATATTGAAGACGTACTGGACGAGGCGATGGTCGCAATAGGGGACGCGCACTTCCAGACCGACGCCCATGCTCATCCGGTCCTTGCGGTCCAGCAGCGTCGGCATGAAGCGGGTAATGTTGAGGTAGGACATCACGCGCATCTGCGCCTGCTTGCCGGTCTCGCCTTCCAGCTTCGGCACTTCAGCCACGGCATCGCTGTACCGGTCACCGAGATATTCCAGCGGCCGGATCCATTCATGGATTTCCGGGGACAGCAGGCTGGCGCGCATTTTGGGCGCGACCGACCACGGGAACGTTCCGGAGGACAACATCTCTTCGCGGTGGAACCATGGGTATCCGCCAAAAATCTCATCCGCCGCTTCGCCGGAAATGGCTACCGTCGCATGCTTCTTGATCTCCCGGCAGAACAGGTACAGCGACGAATCGACATCCGTCATTCCTGGCAGATCGCGGGAGTACAGCGCATTGTCCAGTGCGGCCACCAGCTCCGGCGTATCAAAGTCCACATAGTGATGGTTCGTTTGCAATTCGTCGACCATCCGCTTGATCCACGGGCCGTCGGCGCCGGGCTGGAAGGCATGGCTTTTGAAGTGCTTGTCGTTATCGACGTAATCCACGGAAAACGTATCTACCCGGCCTTGGCCGGTACGGTTGTAATAGGCGACGGCAAGCGCCGTAAGCGCGCTGGAATCGAGACCGCCGGACAGCAGGGAGCATACCGGCACGTCGGAGACGAGCTGGCGTTCCAGTGTATCCACCAGCAGCTCGCGGACCCGGGCCGCGGTTTGTTCGACGTTGTCGGTATGATGCTCGCTTTGCAGCTGCCAGTAAGCGTAGCTCCGCAGACCTTCCCGGCTGTAAAACATGGCATGACCGGGACGAAGCTCGAATATATCTTTGTATACCCCCTGTCCCGGAGTACGCGCCGGACCGACGATGAAAATCTCCGCCAGGCCTTCCGGGCCGACCTTCGGCTGGATCAGCGGATGCTGCAGCAGCGCTTTGGGCTCCGAGCCGAAGATAAACACGTCGTCCACGCGGGCATAAAAGAGCGGTTTGACGCCCAGCCGGTCACGGGCCAGAAACAGGCGCTCCTTGGCGCTGTCCCAGACGGCAAACGCAAAGATCCCGTTCAGCTTCTCCGTGCATTCGGGACCCCATTCCATGTAAGCATGAAGCAGCACCTCGGTGTCGCATTCGGTGAGAAAACGATGGCCCCGCTGCTTCAGTTCCTTTTTCAGCTCGGGTGCGTTATATAATTCGCCGTTGTACACAATCGCGTACACTTGGTCCTCATGGCGGGCAATCATTGGCTGGGCGCCGTTTTCGGGATCGATGACGCTAAGCCGGCGATGGCCGAAGGCGCAGGGCCCCGAGATCCAGGTTCCGGCCGCATCCGGTCCGCGGTTCGCCAAGGTTTCAGTCATTTTTACAAGCAGCTCTGAGTGCTGGGTCAGGTCGCCGCGCCACTGGATAAATCCGGTTATTCCGCACATGACGTTCATCCTCTCTTTTGTGTGCGATTGTTGTCCTTACTTTTTTGCCAAGTAATACAGATATATGCCGAAGGAAGGGATAAAATGTATGTCCTTATCCAAACACTAAGGTGCGGGGAAAAAAGCCGAAAGGATGGATGCAGGTGTACTACATTAAAGATGCCAAGGTTCGCAGAATGACCGACTTCGATGGAGCGCCTTGCGCGGAAGTGGGTGTGCTTCCCGGGGCGGTCGGCGATCTGCCGCTGCTCGTCTACATTGTGGAGGACCGGCGCGAGGACGGGTATGAGATTGTACGCATTTTGACGAATGACGCGGACGAGAGCAGCGACTGGTTCGATAATAATATGCACAATGCCTTCGAGGATGTGACAGCCAGCGCGTTTCCCGGCAGCGTCGTCATGAGCCCGGAGGATGAACGCTTCAAGTTCCAGCGGGAGCTGCTGATGTTCGGCAATCTGAAAAAGGAGCTGGAGCAGCGTTTCCGCGCTTATTTGTAGCGCAGACCGAGAGGGGAGCGGATCGGAGTCACTATGGAAAAATGGGATACGGAGAGCCGGCGCCCGATCAAGAGCGTGCGGTTTGCGCGGCCTTTTTAAGCTTGGCGGCAGCAGAGAACGATGCAGCGGGCGGCCCATTTGGAATGTACGCGTCAAGTTTGACATAGGGGGGCGTATTCAATTGCGCTCATCAATGTGTTTAGCTGAGGCGCTTTGCTGGTGGGCACACAGGTAGATACATTGAGGCGATGTTAGGCGAATTTGTTGGTTGCGGCTATAAACTGAGGGGAGTACGCAGGGGCCGGCGGCTCGCAGTGTTTGCCATTTATTCATGCTGCCCAGCCTTGAAAAAAAATTGATTTTCGTTATAATAAATAACGTTGTGTTAATACATATGATTAATTCGTCTTTGCACGGAAAGGTTATCGCCGGTCCGACATTTGCGGGTCCAGCGCGTCGGAGCTGCTCTTAACGGACAGGAGAGCCGCTATTTCCACAAAAAAGGGGAATTTCCCAGAGTAACGGACCTGTAAGCCGTTATTTGCCTAAAAAGTGGCTCCAATGAGCCAAATGTAAGCAAATAAGGTCTCTCATGTCCGCTAGCGCGCGAAAATAGGCGTTTTACAGTAAATAACGGCTTCTATGTCCGTTAGCATCAACTGTTTGGCCGCAGCATGCCGCCAAGCCAATCCATTGTTGTTCCGTGTCCCGGTAGCTCAGTTGGATAGAGCATGCGCCTTCTAAGCGCACGGTCGGGGGTTCGAATCCCTTCCGGGACGTCATACAAACAGCCTTCCTTCGGGAAGGCTGTTTTGCGTCTCCGGGGGATGAGAATCCCAGGTGGGGGTTCGTTGGAGCATTGGCCTCGGGAGCAACCGCATCGCAATCCGCCCTTTACGGCGGTATCCCTTCCGGGACGTCATACAAACAGCCTTCCTTCGGGAAGGCTGTTTTTGCGTCTCGGGGGGATGAGAATCCCAGGTGGGGGTTCGTTGGAGCATTGGCTTCGGGAGCAACCGCATCGCAATCCGCCCTTTAGGCCGGTATCCCTTCTGGGACGTCATACAAACAGCCTTCCTACGGGAAGGCTGTTTTGCGTCTCCGGGGGATGAGAATCCCAGGTGGGGGTTCGTTGGAGCATTGGCTTCGGGAGCAACCGCATCGCAATCCGCTGCAGCCTATTTCGAGCCGTTGCGGTAAGCGCTCGGACTGACGCCGGTCGCTTTTTTGAAGGCACGCGAGAAATACGGCAGGTCCATCCCAAGGCGCTCGGCGATGCCGGAGACCGGCAGGCCGGAGAAGGACAAGAGCCGTTTCGCTTTGTCCATCCGCTTTTGCTGGACGTAGTGCATGGGCGTGTCGCCCATGACTTTTTTGAAATACGGGATGAAGTAGTTGGGATGCAGGTGGATGATGTCCGCCAGCGTATCGATTTCGATCGGGCCATCCAAATGGTCCTCGATATACTGCAGCACGCTGCTCAGCTTGCCGCGTTCTTCATGCCGCAGGAAACGGTTCAGCTCGTCCGCATATCCGCTGAGCTCCATGCAGTACGCGAGCATGTGCAGCAAGCCCGCCTTGGTCCGCAAAGGCCCAAGATACCCGCCCTCCCGGAACTGCGCCTCCATCTCCAGGAACTGGCGGCGGATGTCTTCCGGATGGGCGGCGTCGACGAGAATCATTCGCCCGTCCGCGGGAAAAAGCGGCCATTCCCCGATAAAGGCATCGAAATGGCAAAAATGCCGCGCGTAGGGATGTTCGCGGGTCGTCGTGGTCGTCTGCACAGACCCGGCGGGCATAATCATCAGTTGCCCCGGCTGCGGAGCATACGTAACGCCGTTAAGCGTCACGCTGCCTTCTCCTTCGGCAATATAATAAAGCCGGTTGAAGGAGGGGATTTCCTCCGTGCGGTTCCAGCCGCCAAACTGCGACCGGGAGTGCACCAGCGAGACGGATACGCTGAGGTTCTCCATCAGGCTTTCGGCAAAGGAAGGGAAGTCGGACATGGATTCGGCAACCTTTCGGCGTAATGTTCGGTGCAATGTTTTTTCTAGTATAAGCCATATCGTTTGGCATGAACACCTTAGAATAGTGCAAATCTGTCTTAGTTCAGGGCATTCTCCTCCTAATGAAAACGTTATATTCTCAAGGCAGCAGTTTAACGAGGAGGTTCATTCCAGGCATGAAAAAGCTAAGATACGGCATCATCGGCATCGGCAACATGGGCAGCGCCCATGCGGTACATCTGCTGGACAAGGTAGAGGGGGCGGAGCTGGCCGCGGTATGCGACACCGCTCCGGAACGGCTCGAGTGGGCAGCGACTCGCCTGCCGGACAACGTGCTAAGGTTCGATACGGCTGAGGCACTGTTTGCATCGGGAACCATCGATGCGGTGCTCATCGCCACTCCGCATTATGACCATCCCAAGCTGGCGCTCCAGGCCTTCGAAGCCGGACTGCATGTGCTGATCGAGAAACCCGCGGGCGTGTACACCAAGGCGGTCCGCGAGATGAACGCCAAAGCCGAGGCTTCCGGCCTGGTGTTCGGCATTATGTACAACCAGCGGACCAATCCGCTGTACCAGAAGCTGAAGGAGCTGATCGAATCCGGAGAGCTGGGAGAAATCCGCCGCACGAACTGGATCATTACGAACTGGTACCGCTCCCAGAGTTACTATGATTCCGGCGGCTGGCGGGCGACCTGGGCGGGGGAAGGCGGCGGCGTGCTGCTGAATCAGGACCCGCATCAGCTGGATTTGTGGCAGTGGACGACGGGGATGATGCCGGTGCGCGTCCGGGCGTTTTGCCATTTCGGCAAATACCACGATATCGAGGTCGAGGACGATGTAACCGCCTATGTGGAATACGCCAACGGAGCGACCGGCCTGTTCGTGACGACGACGGGCGAAGCGCCGGGCACGAACCGGTTCGAGGTCAGCGGCGACCGCGGAAAAATCGTCGTGGAAGACGGCAAGCTCGTCTTCTGGAGACTGCGGACGCCCGAACCGGAATGGAATGCCGCATTTAAAGGCGGCTTCGGCTCGCCGGAATGCTGGAAATGCGAGATTCCGGTGGCTCCCGGCGACGGGGAACAGCATCTGGGCATCCTCCGCAATTTTACGAATGCCATTCTGCACGGCGAGAAGCTGCTGGCTCCCGGCGAAGAAGGCATACGGGGGCTGACGCTATCGAATGCCATGTATTTGTCCTCCTGGGAGGATGATTGGGTGCAGCTTCCTTTGGATGAGGAGCGGTTCCATCAATTGCTGGAGGAGAAGATCGCCGCTTCGAAGGATGTGAAAAAAACCGTCTCCCGCACGCTCGACGTCACCGGAACGCATTAGGCGCAGTCGGGTGACTCCACATACGCATCATCATAAAGGAGAGATCGCATTATGAGATCCGAACAATTGGCGGCCCAGCTGTACACGCTGCGGCATTATACGCAAACTGCAGACGGCCTGCGGGATTCGCTGCGCAAGGTGGCGGCGGCAGGTTACCGGTCCATTCAAGTCTCGGGCATCGGCCCGATTCCGGACGAGACCGTGAAGACATTGGCCGATGCCGAAGGCCTCTCGATCTGCGCCACCCATACGCCCTGGAACCGGCTGGAGCAGGAGCTGGAGGCGGTGGCGGCCCAGCACACGCTGTGGGATTGCCGTTACGTCGGCCTGGGAGCCTTGCCGGAAGTGTATAGGGATTCGGCCGAAGGCTACCGGAATTTTGCGGCCAAGGCCGGCGAAATCGCCCGCAAGCTCCAAGAGGAGCACGGCCTGCAATTCGTGTACCACAACCATCATTTTGAATTCGAGCGTTTCGGCGACAAGACGGCGCTGCAAATTTTGCTGGAGGAGACGGACCCCGCATCCTTTGGGTTCGAGCTGGATCTGTATTGGGTGCAGGCCGGAGGCGGCGATCCGGTGGAGTGGATCCATAAAGTGGCCGGCCGGATGCAGGTCGTGCATTTCAAAGATATGGAAATCGTGTCCGGCAAGCAGCTGTTCGCCGAAGTCGGCGAAGGCAATATGAACTATGACGCCATCATCCGCGCCTGCGACGAGACGGGAGTGGAATGGCGTGTGGTCGAGCAGGACGAATGCCGGCGTGATCCGTTTGAAAGCCTCGCCATGAGCTGGAGATATCTGCAGGCCAAATGCGAAGGTGTACGGGGATGAGCGCACAAGACGGCATGATGTACGCTCCCGTCCATGAGGCGAAGCCGGTTGTCCGGCCCGGCGAATTCGTGTTTGCAGCAATGGCGCTGGATCACGGGCATATTTACGGAATGTGCAACGGTCTGCTGGAGGCGGGCGGGACGCTGAAATGGGTCTATGATTCCGAACCAACCCGGGTAAAAGCGTTTATGGAGCGCTATCCGAACGTGAAGGCCGCCCGGACGCCCGAAGAGATTCTGGAGGATCCGGAGGTGCGCCTGGTTGCTGCAGCTGCGATTCCCTCGGAACGGGGGCCACTGGGCCTGCGCGTCATGAAGGCGGGCAAGGATTATTTTACGGACAAAACGCCGTTTACGGCGCTGGATCAACTCGAAGCGGCCAGACAGGCCGTGCGGGAAACCGGCCGCAAATATATGGTTTATTTCAGCGAGCGTCTGCATGTGGAGAGTGCCGTCTACGCCGGACGGCTGATTGCGGAGGGCGCCATCGGTCAGGTCATTCAGGTGCTGGGTCTGGGTCCGCACCGGCTCAGCGCAACGCAGCGCCCGGCCTGGTTCTTCGAAAAAGCCAAATACGGCGGCATTCTCTGCGACATCGGCAGCCATCAGATCGAGCAGTTTCTCTATTACGCCGGCTGCCGCGACGCGAAGGTGCTGCACAGCAAGGCGGGAAACTACGCGCATCCCGAATACCCGGAGCTGGAGGACTTCGGCGACGCAACGCTGGTCGGAGACAACGGCGCGACGAACTATTTCCGGGTAGACTGGTTCACGCCGGAGGGGCTTAGCGTGTGGGGCGACGGCAGATGCACCATTCTGGGAACGGACGGATTCATTGAGCTGCGCAAATATGCGGACCTTGCCCGTTCTTCCGTAGGCGACCATGTGTATTGGGCGGACAAAAAGGGCGAGCATTACGCCGACGTCCACGGCAAAATCGGCTTCCCCTTTTTCGGCGAGTTGATTCTGGACTGCCTGGGCCGCACGGAAAAGGCGATGACGCAGGATCATGTCTTCAAAGCCGCGGAACTTTGCCTGCAAGCGCAAAATCAGGCAATCACTACGGCCGTCGCTGCGGGAGTGCGGCCTCAGCAGCCGCTGCGTTTCTAAAATGAGGAGAGGCGATAGGAATGAATGAACTAGGAGCGGCGATCGTCGGCTGCGGCAGCATTTTTCCGCTGCATGCCAAAGCGCTGACCGAACTCGGCGGCCGATTGCGGGCGGTGGTCGACAGCGATCCGGTGCGGGCGCAGGCTGCGGCGCAGGCGTACGGCTGTGAAGCATTGACCGACTACCGTGAACTGGCGTTGCGTGCGGATATCGGCGTCGTGCATCTCTGCACGCCGCATCATCTGCATGTTCCCATGGCACTGGCCATGCTGGCGGCAGGCAAACATGTCCTTACCGAAAAACCGATGTCCCATACGTACCGCGAAGGCCTGAAGCTGGCGGAAGCCGCTGCGCGGAGCGGTGCGCAGCTCGGTGTCTGTTTTCAGAACCGCTATAATGACCCTTCCGTACGCATGAAAGAGCTGGTAAGGTCGGGAGAGCTGGGTCGGCTCATCGGGATGAAGGCAGTCGTGACCTGGCACCGGGATGAGGCCTATTATACGCAGAGCCCCTGGCGCGGGAAATGGGCCACGGAAGGCGGCGGCGTCCTGATGAATCAGGCGATCCATACGCTGGATCTGCTGCAATGGCTCGGCGGAGAGATCGTTTCGGTCCGCGGCAGCGTTACGACGGACGCGCTAGGCGGCTGCATTGAGGTGGAGGATACGGCGCATGCCCGGATTTCTTTTGCTAACGGAGCCGCCGCCGTCTTTTATGCAACGAACGGATTTGTCGAGAATTCGCCCATCGATTTGGAGCTGGTGTTTGAAGGCGGACGCCTGGCGCAGCGCCGTGATTCGCTTTATTTACGCAAGGGCGAGGAAGAGGAGGTTCTGCTCTGCGGCGTGGACGCTCCTTGCGGGCCTCCGGGAAAATCGTATTGGGGCAGCAGCCACGTCAGCCTGATCCGTGATTTCTATGCATGTCTGGACTCGGATACGCCTTTTCCCATCGATGCGTGGGAGGGGCTGAAGGCAGTGAAGCTGGCGGCCGATATTTATGAATCTTCGGGTACGGCAGTAAGAGCTTTTTCCTGAAAAAGAGTTCGAACACCAGAGCATGGCCTTGCGCCATGCTCTTTTTTGCGTGGGCGAGCACCGATAGATTTGGGGATGCAGGGCCTGTCTTTTGTCCACACCGCAAATGAATGGACTGAATATCGTATATTGCGCGATTCATTAGGGTCTGCCGCTAGAGTTTGAGATTCGTATGGAAGGCGGGAGATTAGAAGGGAGGATTGAAGGAGAAATGGCTATTTTTTCGACCGGACCGATAGAAAATAACCCGGTATTCGGTGTGCGTCCTACACAGACGGTAACCGTTCTTATCGATTGCGCCGGCAATGAAATCATGACGAATGTGTTGGTCCAGGGCTATTATCTGCTGGGTGGAACCCGAAATCTGTATGTCAGCGAGGATGTTTCGATTGGTTCGGGCCAAGTCGTTACCAATAGTTATTATGCAAACCTGGATGCCCTTGAGTTTGTTTTTACGGTAAACGATGCGGTGAGCGATCAATTGCGCGTTTCGGTATGGGGAAAATCAGGAACCGGGGAATTGGTCACTGCCCATCGGATCATAACCTATGAAAAATATCAACAATAAAGGAGAGAGAGGGAGAGAGTCCAATGAGTTTATTTTCTACGGGTCCTATTGAGAACAATATGGTCAACGGCATAAGACCTACGCAATTTGTAACGATCCGCCTGGATAACCGCAGCGATACGGTCACGACCGGCTTATTGCTTCAAGGCTTTTATTTGGCAGGAGGTACGCGAAATCTTTACGTCAGCGAGCTGGTCGTGGTTGAACCGGGCGAAGAGCTTTCGATCGATCACTTTGCGGCTTTCGATGCTTTTGAATTTGTGTTTACCACGGATGAAGATCCTGTGAACGAGCCGCTGCAGATTTCGGTATGGGGGAAGGATAGTTCCGGACAAATCACCACCGCACATCGCTTGGTGTCGGCTGAACTGCTGGGCGCGTTGATTGGCCCAACCGGTGCGACCGGCGCAGCAGGCGCTACGGGTGCATCCGGGGCAACGGGAGCAACCGGCCCGACAGGCGCCGCAGGCGGAGTCACAGGAGCGACCGGAGCGACGGGTAGCACGGGCGCAACCGGAGCAACGGGTAGCACAGGTGCAACCGGAGGAACGGGCGGTACAGGTGCGACCGGAGCGACGGGCGGCACGGGTGCAACGGGTACGACGGGCGGCACAGGCGCGACCGGAGCAACGGGCGGCACAGGCGCGACCGGACCAACGGGCAGCACGGGTGCAACGGGTGCGACGGGAGCCACCGGCGGTACAGGTGCGACCGGAGCAACGGGCGGCACCGGCGCAACGGGAGCGACGGGTGGCACAGGCGCGACCGGAGCAACGGGCGGCACGGGCGCAACGGGAGTGACGGGCGGCACGGGTGCAACGGGAGCCACTGGCGGTACAGGTGCAACGGGTGCGACCGGAGCCACCGGCGGTACAGGCGCGACCGGAGCAACGGGCGGCACGGGTGCAACGGGAGCGACGGGCGGCACAGGTGCGACCGGAGCAACGGGCGGCACAGGTGCAACCGGAGCGACGGGTGACACAGGTGCCACCGGGGCGACGGGCGGTACAGGCGCAACGGGAGCAACAGGCGGCACGGGCGCAACGGGAGCGACGGGCGGCACAGGTGCGACCGGAGCGACGGGCGGCACGGGTGCGACGGGAGCCACCGGCAGTACAGGAGCGACCGGAGCGACGGGTGGCACAGGTGCGACCGGAGCAACGGGAGCCACTGGTTCGACTGGCGCCACCGGCGCAACCGGTTCGGGAGCGATTATTCCCTTTGCATCCGGCACGCCCGCGACGTTGACCACCGTGCTGGGCGGCCTTCTGAATACCTCGTCCCTTGTCGGATTCGGAACCAACGCCGCCGGCGTCACCATCACCGGAGGCACCATCGATTTGTCGGGAGGTCCCGGGGTTCTGGTCAACGAAGCCTTTTCGGCGCCTCGCGCGGGCACGATCACCTCGCTGGCGGCATACTTCAGCACGACAGCAGCGCTCACGCTGGTCGGTTCAACGGTTACCGTTACGGCCCAGTTGTTCTCTTCCGCTACGCCGAACAATACCTTTACGGCCGTGCCGGGAGCTGTGGTTACGCTGGCACCGGCATTAACCGGCGTTGTTGCGCTGGGTACCATTTCCAGCGGCATCACGACCGGACTCAGCATCCCGGTTACCGCCGGAACCCGCCTGCTGCTCGTGTTTACGGCAACGGTCACGGCTGGTTTGGACGTCGCATCTACGGTTGCCGGATATGCAAGTGCCGGCCTGAACATCGTATAATCGCCTTAACCCAAACAGGGACTCTCCGGCACGCCGGAAAAGTCCCTGTTTTTTTGCCTGCCATAACGGTTCAGAGCATGAGAAGCTCCCGGATGTCCTGCTCGGTCAGGCGGGACATGCCCTCTTGACCGGGTTGGACCAATTCGTCCAGCAGATCTTTTTTCTTCTGCTGCAGTTCATACATCTTATCCTCCACCGTTCCCTGCGCAACAAGCCGGATAACCTGCACTGCCTTCGTCTGCCCGATCCGGTGGGCCCGGTCGGTCGCCTGCTGCTCCACGGCCGGGTTCCACCACAGGTCATAAAGGATGACCGTGTCCGCTCCCGTGAGGTTGAGTCCGGTTCCTCCGGCTTTCAGGGAGATCAGGAAAAATTCGCGTTCCCCCTCGTTAAACCGCCGGCACCGCTCGATCCGTTCAGCCGGGCGCGTCGCTCCGTCAAGATAAAAATAAGGAATGCCTTGTTCGCCCAAGGCTCTGCGGATCAGCGTCAGCATCTCCGTAAATTGGGAGAAAATAAGCGCCCGTTTGCCGGCGCTCCGGCATTCCCCGACAATCTCCAGCAGCTGCTCGAATTTTGCCGAGCCGCCGCTGTACCCGTCGACGAACAAGGCCGGATGGTCGCAGAGCTGGCGCAGGCGGGTAAGTCCCGCCAGCACCTGCAGACGCCCTCTGCCGAAGGTGTCGCTGTCCAGATGCTTAAGCGCCTCTTTGCGCAGCCGGGCCAGATAAGCCGCGTACAGCTTCTTCTGCTCCGGCAGCAACTCCGACGCCTGCAGCGACTCGATTTTATCCGGCAGCTCTCGGAGCACATCGCGTTTGAGCCGGCGCAGCAGGAAAGGCCGGATCCGCCGGGCGACGGTTTCCTTCGCCATATCGTGGAAGGCCTTAAGCCCCGGCAGCAGTCCGGGCATAATTACGTTAAAGATTGACCATACGTCTTCCCGCGCATTTTCCACCGGCGTGCCGGTCAGCGCAAACCGGTGGCGCGCTTGCAGCGCCTTGACAGCCTGCGCCGTTTGCGTGGCGTGATTTTTGATGGTCTGGGCTTCATCCAGAATCAGCGTATGAAAGGATAATCTGGCATACGTCTTCATGTCCCGGCGTAGCAGCGGATACGAAGTGATAACGCAATCGACGCCCTCCAACTGGGCGAGCAGCCGGCTGCGGGCCTGGGCTTGTCCGTCGGCGACGACGGCCGTCAGCCCCGGAGCAAAACGCTTCAGCTCGTTCAGCCAGTTGTACAGCAGGGAAGCCGGGGCAACGATCAGCGCCGGTTTGCCGCCCGAACGGATGACTTCCGCTTCGGACAGGAGAAAGGCGATGCTCTGGATCGTTTTGCCAAGGCCCATATCGTCGGCGAGAATGCCGCCGAACCCGTAACGGGCCAGCGTCTTCAGCCATTGGTAGCCGGTCGTCTGATAGTCCCGCAGCACGCCGTCCAGACCGGCCGGCACCGGGAAGTCGGCGTGATCGGGATGCCGCAGGCTTTGAAGCAGCTGGCGGAGCGGGCGGTCAAAGCGGACCGCCGCGCCCTCCGCCTGCTCGGGATTCATGTGCAGCCCGCGGACCAGCGGCAGGGTATATCCGCTGCTTTTCCAGTCGCCGGCACGGATGCCCGCTTCGTTGATGGCCTGCAGAATGTCCTGAAACGCTTCGCCTTCCAGCGGGAGCAGCGCTCCGCCCGGGAGGCGGTAATATTTGCGTTTCTCCTGCAAGGCTTCCAGCACATGTACGATCTCGGCCTCGGCGATCCCGTTCATATTGAATTTAATTTCCAGCCAATCGGTCTTTTCGTTCCAGCTCAAGCGGAGCATCGGCTGGGCCGAACCGCTCCACAGCCGCTCCTTGACCGAAGTGGTGGCATACACCTTCAGCAGCGGCTCAAGCCGGGGAATGGTGTGATAGAGAAAGTCGTATTCGCCCTCTTCCTCCGTCATCACATATCCGCTTTCCGTCTTCATGAACCCCGGATGCTCCATCAGCTCGAGGATGCTGCGCTCCGCCTCGCCGTTGCGCAGCAGCAGTACGGGACGTTCTTCACGTTTGCCCGCAGCTTCCTCCAGGGGATTTATGATGATATCCCCGTACTGGAATTCGAGTCCGGCGAGCAGCCGGTCGCGAACGCGGTCCAGATACAGCTTCGCTTGAAGCTGCGGCTGGACGATCCGCTCGGCAACCGATTCCGCGATGCGCAGCTCGCCGAGAACGCCCAGCTCCGCGGCGGCCTTATCCAGAAAAGCTTCCATCTGTCCGCGGGCGACCGCGAACGTCTGCCTGCCGGAGCCGGCAAGCAGACGTTTCATCCCCGCCAGCCGGCGGCAGTCCGATGCGGACAGGCGGAACAGGGCGGCGCGGCTGACCGCCAGGCCGTAAGCTTCCAGCACTTGCAGGCCGTCGAGACCCTCGGCGCCGAAGCGGTAGTCCCCGGCAGCATCCGCTTCAAGCTGAAAGACCAGCGGCAGCGCCTCTTCGGACAACGCGAGCTTCTCCGTATCGTTGCCTTGCCGCAGCCACGCGGACGGAGCGGCGAGCAGTCCAGGCAGCAGCGCCTCCCAGAAGAACGGCAGCAGCTCAAGCCGGCGCTCGGCACTGTAACCTGACGCGCTGCTTTGGTACAGTTTTTCGTTTTTCACCAGGGCAATCAATTGGCGGATCACGGCGTCGTCTTCGGCGCGGAAGGCGTGGACCGCAGGGTCATACGTGAAATTCGCGGAGAAGGGATAAGGCTGTCCCCGGTCTACATGATCCAGAAAATCGCGGATCTGCTGAACCACATACAGGCGCTGCAGCCCGATTTTCAGCTCAAGGCCAAGCCGCTCTGCGCCGCGCTCCTCCAGGGGCATTACTGTAAATTCCGCCAGCAGCGGAACCCGGTTGTCGACATAGACACCCGCGCCGCTGGGACGGGGCTTTGGCTCGGCAAAGAGCTCCAGCATTCCGTCCACAATCTCGCGGTCGGCAGGTTCGTCTGCCTGCGGCAGACTTCCGCTTTTATCTGGGATAGGCCGGTTCCAGTCCGCTTCCATGGATTCGGCGACGTCTGCCCCGTTCACTTCGCGCTCGAGAATCTCCATCAGAACTGCGGCGATATGCTTGCAGAACTGGCCGCTGTGCCGGTATACCTCGCAGTCGCAGGCCCCGCTGACCGCGCCGTCGGCGTCGATCTCGAGCTCGCATTCATGGCATATACGCCCGTAGACCTGCGCCGAATACGCAGTGGCCTCCCGAACGGGATCGGTTGATTCGCGGACCAGCGCAACCCGCCGCGCCTTCACATATTGCCGCCCTTCAAGAACGCGCGGTTTGCCGCACAGCAGCTGGATGACCCGCTCAGGTACATAATAGCGCACGGCCTACTCCTTCCTGGCAGCCGGGTGATCCTTTGCGTCGTTCCGGCTGATGCCATGCATGACAAAGGAGATCATTTGCGAGACCTCCTGTTCATCATCCCATTCCTGCTCCGGCAGGAGAAGCAGCCGGGTCAGCAGGTAGCCGATCACCGACGAAGCCGCAAAGCGGATGACGGCCGGCGAAGGAGCGTCAACGATTTGCCCTTCCTGCTGGAACCGTTCCACCACCGAGCTGACCCGCTCCAGCACCTGGCTGAGAACATTGTCGAGAAACTGCTTTTTCAACGACGGCTGAAATGGAATTTCCTGAATGAGAATCTTGATGATTTTAAAATTATTCCGCGCAAACTCCAGCCGGTTGAGGGTAAACGCCCGCAAAAAGGCCTCGAAAGTGTCGTACGGGGTCACCAGCACGTCGCCGAAATTGCGCAGCACGAACGGAGCGATCATCCGGCTCATCGTCGGGGCGACAATGGCGAGCAGCAGATCCTTTTTCGTCTTGTAGTAGCGGAAAATCGTGCCCTCGGCCACGCCGGCCTTTTGGGCGATCTCGCTGGTGGCCGCCGCCGAAAATCCCTTTTCGGCAAAAACCTCCACCGCTGAGCGCAGGATGGCGATCTGCTTCGGCGTCATCTTCTGCTCTTCGCTCAGGGCGAGCATTTCCTCGACCCATGCTTCAAATTCGCGTTCATGTTCAGGCTGTGTTTTATCCATAAAACGGTCCTCCAAAAAAATCATGCTTTGTCCATCGTACCACATGCGGCCCGGATTTACATTTTGCGGTGCTTGCGCAGGGCGATGATGTTCAGGAACATAAATACGAGCGAGAATCCGATCAGGACCATCACGTCGACGGCGATGGCGTTCCAGCCTTTGCCGCGGATCATAACGTCGATCAGTCCTTGGGCGCCGTAATAGATCGGAGTCGCCAGCCCGATGCGCTGCAGCCAGAGCGGAAGCGTGTCAAGCGGAAATAGTCCGCTGAGGAAAATCTGCGGCACAATGACGAGCGGAATGAACTGGATCATCTGCAGCTCGTTGGCGGCGTAGGCGGAGAGAAGCGTCCCCAGGGTCAGCGCCGAAATCGCGAGCAGCAGGGTGAGCAGCAGCACCAGACCGAAGCTGCCGTTCATCATAATGCCGAGCACCTGGATGGAGAACCAGGAAATCAGGAGTGCTTGGAACACGGTGAAAATGCCGAAACCGAGCACATAGCCGAAGACGATTTCCCGGCGCTTCAGCGGCGTCGACAGCAGGCGCTCCAGCGTTCCGGTCGTCCGTTCGCGCAGCAGCGAGACGCCGGCGATCAGGAAGACAAAGAAAAAGACGAAAACGCCGATCATAATCGGGCCGAAGCGGTCAATCGTCCGCATGTCGTCCGCGCCGTACAAATAATCGATCTGCGGCTGCAGCGCCATCCCGGAAGCTGCGGGGAGCAACGAAGTCACCGCCTCCTGCAGCGCCCCCATGACGGCGCGGCTGGCGGTTGGATTGCTGCCTTCCAGCAGTACCTGCGGCCGATTCCCGTCTCCCTGGATCAGGGCATCGATGTCGCCGCTTCTCAACGCCGCTTCGCCGTTCTCGGCAGAGGTGTAAGGCGTAACCTCCACCTTCTGTTTCTCCAGCGCGGGAGCGAGAATGCTCATCCCCCCGGTGAGGCCGATGCGCGGCGTGTAGCTATCGCTGTTGAACACGAGGCTCATCAGGCTAAGGACGAGCAGCGGAGCAGCGAACATCAGCGCCATCGTCCGTTTGTCACGGATAAACTGCTGCAGTATACGTAATGCAATTGCCTGGATTCTCATTGCCGTGCACCTCCGTAATACAGAAACGCTTCTTCGATCGAAGCCGAGCCCGTAGCCTGCAATAGCCCTTCAGGCGTATCCACCGCGAGCAGCTCGCCGTCCCGGATCATCGCCAGCCGGTCGCATTTTTCCGCTTCGTCCATGACATGCGTCGTCAGAATAATCGTCGTGCCTTTGGCGTTCAGCGCCTTCAGCTCGCGCCAGATCGACTGCCGCAGCAGTGGATCGATGCCCACGGTCGGTTCGTCGAGAATGAGCAGCGGAGGTTCGTGCAGAAGCGCAATCGCAAGGGACAGCCGGCGTTTCATACCGCCGGAGTATTGCCCGACTCTTTTTCGCAGATGTTCCTGCAGGTTCACGACTTCCATCACATCGGCGATCCGCCGGACACGGTTCCCGCCCTTCAGTCCATATAATGAAGCAAAAAACTCCAGGTTCTCTTTGGCGCTAAGCTCGGTGTACAGCGCATCTGACTGGGCCATGTATCCGATGCTCTGCAGCATGGAGAGTGCGGGCATCTTCACGCCCAAGACGTGCACCTCGCCGGCGTCTGCTTCGTCGATCCCGTTGAGCAGCTTAACCAGCGTGGTTTTGCCGGAGCCGGACGGGCCGAGGATGCCGAAAGTTTCGGCTTTGGTTACTTGCAGAGAGATGTTTTTCAGCACGGTTTTGCGGTCGAAGGTCCGGTACACGCCATTCACTTCAACGACAAGCGATTGTAAATTCATCGTATCTCCTCAATTCATTAAAATATGAGTGAGTCCTCACTCATTATTGTAATCTTCCTTTTTCCCGTTGTAAACCGTAAATTTACCCGCCCTTCATTTAAACATTTTATGTCCAGACCTTAACACAGAGGCTGATTTTAACGTCTGCTTTACAAAAACCGGCACCGGGTGCGGGAAGGTACAACTTCTGCCCGTTTACTTAATATTTCCATAACAATCCTCAGGAACAGAATTGACACTCGTGGATGAAAATAACATTAGCAGTTACCTATAGGAAAAGGGTGAATCGAATTGAAAAACAGTAAATGGTTAAGCGCGGCTTTGGCTGGGGCAGTTCTTGTAGCCGGAGGTGCGGGAAGCGTTTTGGCAACAAGCAGCAGTGTCAGCGCCGCATCCGTTAAGGCCGCAGTAACAACAGGCACAGGCAACTGGTCTGTTGACGGAGCTTCCTCCACGTTCAGCACCATTAACAGCAACGGTTATAAACTGTATGCGCTGAGCGAAGTAGCCGGAGCGCTCGGAGCCAAACTGGTCGCAGGCGCGAACGGTTATGAACTGAATGACAGCAAGGGATTACATACTGTACACATTCAAGTGGGCGCGAAAAGCTATTCGGTGGACGGCGCTGCTCAATCCTTCACCGTAGCCCCTGTTATTTATAACGGCAAAACTTATGTTGAACTGACCAAGACAGTTAACGCCCTTGGCGGCGAACTGGATGCGGCATCGACTTCCATCCTCAGCTTTGCCCGTCCTGAAGGTTCGTATGACACGCTGGTATGGACCGCCGACGGCGCGCTGCTCGCTAACAAGAGCGACGCCGAAACGACGCAAATTTACAAATTCACCACGCATCCCGGCAACTACGATCTGTTCACTTCGAACAGCAGTGCGGTTGACGTAGCTGTATCCCCGGATCAACAATGGGGCGCATTCAGCGATGAAAATGGTCAACTGAAGCTGATCAACCTCTCCACCGGAGCCGTTAGCTCCCTGGGCACCGACACCAGCGTTAAAGTGGACTACACCTGGTCCGCCGATGGCAAAACGCTCTACTTCCTCATGGGAGACAAGCAAGAAAAGATCGGCAAAATCTCCGTTGAAACCGGCGCTTTGACCACGCTGCTCGACGACAAGGTTGAAAATAAATCCGAAGTCCGCGTTTCGGCGGACGACAAAAAGCTTGTTTATATCGTGAACGTAACAGGAACCGCAAAAAACGACGCCGACAGCACGGAAGATTCCCTGACTGTCGATTACAGCAACGCGGCTGAGCAAATCTACTCGCTGGATCTGGCTACGAAAGACGCTAAACCGGTCGCACTGACCACCGCCCTGGACAACAAGCTGTATCCTGAAATCCTGTCGAACGGCGCAGTGGTTTACCTGAGCGCAGACGCTGACGGTACAGCACCAAACACGCTGAAATCGATCAGCGCCGACAAAACGATCAACGCGATCGCTACGGACGTAGAAGTGTTCTGGTCCACGGCAGCCGGAGACGGTCTGGTTGTAGCCGGTACCGCTACAGACGGCAGCACGGCGGTATACTCGATCAGCGCAAGCGGAGCCAAAACCGAGCTGTTCCACTCCTCGGATGATGTATCCGAAGTGGCTGTATCCAAGGACGGCAGCAAGCTGGCCATCATCTCGGACGGCAAGGTTGAAGTAGTGCAAGGCGGCAAAGTGCTGACATTGACGAAATAATAATGGCTTTCTTCAAGAATAGACCCACACATTTAGCGGCAGAACGCCGGAAGGAGAATTTTAACAATGAAAGTTTTTAACAAACTTACGGTAACGGCACTCAGCGCCGTAATCGCGGTAACAGCAGCATTTGCAGGGGTTGCGGGTGCAGCCGACAGCCTGAAAGGAAAAATCACCGTCAACGGTTCCACGGCCCTGCTGCCACTGACGCTGCAAGCGGCCAAGGAATTCCAAAAGGAGCATCCGAAGGTAAAAATCGCCGCATCCGGCAAAGGTTCCGTAACCGGGCCGCAAGCCGTTAAAAAAGGCATCGCCGACATCGGCGCGTGCGACTGGGATGCAAGCACGGACGTACCGGGCTTTAAAGCATTCGACGGCCAAGTAGCAAACAAAGTAGCGGTTATTCCGTTCGCAACCATCGTCAACAAAAATGTAACGGTAGACAATCTGACCACCGAGCAGCTGCAAGGCATCTGGTCCGGTAAAATCACCAACTGGAAAGAAGTCGGCGGCGCGGATGCCAACATCGTGCTGATTACCCGTTCTTTCGGTTCCGGTACCCGCGTTAACTACCAAGCCAAGGCTCTGGCCGGCGGCGACATCAACAAACGTTCTTCCAACTACAAAGAAACCGGCTCCAGCGGCGACATGAAGACTGCTGTAGCTACGACTCCGAACGCCATCGGATTCATTGACCTTGTATACGTAACCGGCGGTGACATCAAAGCCGTTAAATTCAACGGTGTAGCTGCATCCGTAGACAACGTAATTAACGGAACGTACAAAATCTGGTCTTACGGTTACTACATGACGAAAGGCCAGCCAACCGGCGCAACCAAAGAATTCATCGAATACGTACAAAGCAAGAAGTTCCAACAAGGTTCGCTGAAAAAGCTGAAATTCATCCCGCTGTCGGCGATGAAAGGCTAATTGCAATAGTTCATACGATGAGTAGCAGTGCCCAGCCTCGGATTGCCTCCGGGGCTTGGCTCTTTATACAGGAGGGAAAGTATGGGGGCACCTGTCCACAACCTGTCTACACGGGTCCAGAAAAATTATAAAGAAGGCTTTGCCAGCGCGAAACGCCACAGCAAGCATATGTTCAGCAACAAGCTTTTCCGTTATTACTTCTTATTCAGCATTTTGGCCCTTTGTTTTGTACTGGGGCTGGTTATTGTGTTTATCGGCAAAACGGCGCTGCTTCTGTTCGCCCACATTTCACCGGCGGACTTCTTTCTGTCGTTCAACTGGACGCCGGAGGAAGATTCGTTTGGGGCGGCTGCCTTCATTATAAATACACTCTCCCTCACGGCATTAAGCCTGCTGATCGCGGTGCCGATTTCGGTAGGGATGGCTGTACTCTGCGCCGAAATCGCGCCGAAATGGATGAAAAATTTTATCCGGCCTGTGCTTGACCTGCTCGTCGGAATTCCTTCAATTGTATATGGTTATCTCGGACTCACCGTGCTGCTTCCGTTCCTGCGCCGCGCCAGCGGCGAGGGTCTCGGCGACGGTCTCCTTGCAGCGGCGCTGGTGCTGGCGCTGATGGTACTGCCGACCATCTGCCGGATCAGCGACGATGCGATTGTCGCCGTCCCGCGCAAATACCGCGATGCCGCATATGCGCTGGGCTCTACCCGCCTGCAGGTCATTATGCGCGTAGTGCTTCCGGCGGCCAGCCGCGGCATTATTTCCGCGGTCATTCTGGGGATGACCCGGGCGATCGGCGAAACGATGGCTGTCGTTATGGTTATCGGGAATACGGCGCAGCTGGCCAAATCGCTGTTCTCTCCGACATCGGTATTGACCAGTAATATCGTTATGCAAATTTCCAACGTTGAATTCGATTCGACCTGGAACTATGCCCTGCATATGATGGCGTTCCTGCTCCTGATCATCTCGTTTGTCATGATTCTGATCATCCGGATTCTCGGCAGAAAGAGAGGCGGGGAAGCATGAGCGGATTCGTACGCAGCAAAGCCACCCTGCGGGCGCAGCGGAACAACAAAATTGCTACCTTCTGCTTCTACGCGCTGGGTGCGCTCGTCATGCTGCTCATTTTCTGGCTGCTCTTTACGATACTGAGCAAAGGCCTGCCGCAGCTTCGCCCGGACTTTCTGATCAAGCAGCCCGAAGAGATGGACGCCGGCGGCGGGATTGGTCCGGTGCTGTTCAACTCCTTTTACATCCTGATTCTGTCGCTGATCATCTCGATTCCGATCGGCGTCGGCGCAGGCATCTATATGGCGGAATACGCCCCGGACAATAAATTTACCGGAGCTTTGCGCATCTGCGTAGAGTCCTTGTCCTCCGTTCCGTCGATCGTGTTCGGTCTGCTGGGCCTGGCGATCTTCGCCGACTACCTCGGCGTCGGCCTCACCATTCTCGGCGGCGGCGTCAGCCTGGCGTTCCTGAACCTGCCGATGCTGGCCCGCGTGACCGAAGAAGCGGTCCGCGCCGTTCCGGGGGATATCCGCGAAGCCGGCTATGCCCTCGGCATGACCAAGTTCCACGTCATCCGCAAAGTGGTGCTGCCGGTAGCGATGCCGGCGATTATCACCGGCATCTGCCTCGTGGCCGGCCGCGCCTTTGGGGAATCGGCGGTCATCATCCTGACCGCAGGCCTCAGCACCTCCGGCGAGATGTGGGATTTCAATTTGTTCTCCCCGGGCGAAACGCTGGCCGTGCATCTGTGGTATGTCCAATCCGAAGCCATCGTTGAGGACGCGCGGCAAATCGCGGACAAATCCGCGGCCGTACTGGTCATCGTCGTGCTCCTGATCAACTTCCTGTTCCGCGCACCGCTTTGGTGGTCCAGACGCGGCGCGGGGAAGAAATCGGGGCTGTAAGGGATTCATCTTTTATACTTTTTTAGAGCCCGCAGGGCAGTGTATCTCCGGCAACGGGAGAAACACTGCCCTGCTTTTATATGCCCACACACATTTGTGTAGAGGGAGGAAACGACGTAGGGAGGTTTGGAATTGGAGGAGCGACAGCGTCCGCCTTTGTTTCCGGATTTCTACCGCGAACAGCGGTATAATCCAGGGAATCCGGAAACAACAGCGGCCGGAAATCCAAACATTCCCGCAGTCGTGCCCGACCGATACACAAACCGACCGATACACAAATCCCCCCCGGAGTTGTACAATGGGTAGGCAGCAATCGCAAGGGAAGGGTGAAATGGCATGGCGCGTTTCCTACGGTTTTATCGGAACTGGAGCGTGACGACGAAATTCGTCATGATCTTTGTCTCCATTTTATTGGTATCGCTGGTGCTTACCGGGTATACCTTATACAAGCAGGCGGCGGGGTCGGCCATCGAGCAGGCGCAGACGATCATGGAACAGAACCTGCTGCAGACCAAAGCGAGCATTGAAGAGAAGATCAAGATGACGGAGAACATTTCGCAGATCATCGCCTTCGATTCGCGGATTCAGACGCTGCTGGACAGCGATTTTACCAATGAAAGCTTTCAGCTTCAGGATTACCGCGACAATGTCGCACCGAGCATCGACAACATCATGCGGCAAAATCCCTACATTCATTCCATTCATGTCTATATGAGCAACCCCCAGATTCCGGAGCTGTACGGGGGCTACGACGGATTTTTCGGCTTGCGCCGGGTAGAAAGCGATCCCAATTACAGTGCGCTGCTGGCGGACAACAGCAAAAAGTCGGAATGGCGCAGCGTCCATAAGGAGAAATTGCTGCTCGTACGTCCGGATGTATCGGCGGTGGCCGATGTGCTGTCCTATAATCGCAAAATCTATTCCTTTCACGACTTCGGCATCGCGGGTTTGGTCGAAATCGAGATTACGGAAAAAGAGTTATTCAAGTCCCTGCGCGACTCCGTATCAGGCACTCTTGGCAACGTTTACATCGTAGACGGGAACGGACGGATCGTATCGGACAATATTCCCGAAGCCTATGGTGAAAACGCGGAGCAGGTCGGGCTCGGGAACTGGATTACGGGAGGTGCGGCCAACCGGCTGGCTTCCGTCAACGGAACCCGTTCCATCGTCATTTCCATTCCACTGTCCGGGCCGAATCTGAGGATCATCGGGGCTTTTCCCGTCAGCCATGTCGTCCAAAAGGTGCAGGATTCGCTCTACACGACGTTGTTCGTGCTGGCGGCGGCGCTGCTGGTGCTGAGCTTGTTCGTGTACTTTGTGACGGTGAAGCTGCTGTCGCGGATGAAGCAGCTGCTCAAGGCGATGAAGCAGGTGCGCGAGGATTCGCTGGGCGTCTCGGTTCCGGTCATCGGCAACGACGAGTTCTCCCAGATGACGCACAGCTTTAATCATATGACCCAGCGGATTCACGATTTGGTCGAACGGGTGTACAAATCCGAGCTGCTGGAACGGGAGGCGGAGGTTAGAGCGCTGGAATCGCAGATCAATCCGCATTTTCTGTACAACACGCTGGCGACGATCTCCTGGGTGGCCCGCAAAGCGAAGGCGCCGGATGTTGCCCGGATTTCGGATTCTCTGGCCAAATTTTACCGGCTTGTCTTGAACAAAGGAAGTTCGGAAACGCTGATCCAGAATGAGCTGGAGATGGTCAAGGCGTATCTGGCGATCCAGAAGTTCCGCTTTGAGGACCGGTTTGACGCCGTTTTTGAAGTGGAGGACGAGGTCAAGGATTTCGTGACCTTGAAAAATATCCTGCAGCCGCTGGTGGAAAATGCGCTCGTGCACGGCATCGAACCGAAACGTTCGCACGGCACGATTATTATTAAAGCGAGCGTCGAGGACGGCTGGGCGGTGCTGCGGATTATCGACGACGGCGTCGGGATGACGGCGCAGCGGATCGCCGATATCCAGGCGGAACGGCCGCTGGCGTCCAGCGGCAGCGGATATGCGGTAGCCAATATTACCAGCCGGCTGCGCTCGCATTACGGCGAAGAACACCGTCTGGAGTTGTTCAGCAGGCTGGGCATCGGGACGGTCATCACGATTTCGTTCAAAGCAAGGAGGCTCATCTAATGTTTAAAGTGCTGATCGTTGAAGATGAACGCTGGGAGCGGGAGGGGCTGGTCGAGTTTCTGGATTGGCCGGCGCTTGGCGTCGATACGGTGGATACCGCTTTTGACGGGATCGACGGGCTGGAGAAGGCCGTCCGGCTCAGACCCGATATCATCGTGACGGATATTCAAATGCCCGGGATGAACGGGCTGGACATGGCGAAGCGGGTCCGTGAAGAACTGCCGCAGGTGCATATCGTGATCCTGACGGGATATGATGATTTTGAATACGCCCGGGAAGCGATCCGCTTCCACGCGGCGGAGTATTTGCTGAAGCCGGTCGAAGAGGAAGAAATGCTTACGGTGATGCGGCGGGTGGTGCGGGCCTGCGAGGAAGAGCGCCGGCTGCAGTTGGAGGAAGCGGAGAAGCTGGACCTGCTCGAAGCCGGACGCAAGGCGTTCCTCCGCCACGCGCTGAGCGACCTGCTGGCCGGGCGGGCCGAAGGACTGGAGCAGGCGGCCGATGTCGGCGCGCATCTGAGCGGGTATGGGGAGCGGCTGCCGGCCGGCTATGCGGTGTGGATTCTGCGTTCGCCGCTCGACGGCGGGATCGATGCCTTGGAAGGCCGGGCGGAAACGGCACTGGACCGGCCGGTGCTGGCGCAGGCGATCGGCGGCGGCGTGCATGCCGATTTTGCGCTGCTGTTTGCGCTGGAAGCGGAGGAGGCGCAGCGGCAGGCGGAACTCGCGCCTTTGCTGCTGCGCGAGCTTGCGGAAGCGTACGCGGCCGAGCACCCGGGAGAGCCCAGCGGCGGAGAGGGCCGCTGGATTCTGGTCCGCGATGCGGGCATGGCGGCGCTGGAGCAGGCGCCTGCAGCCTATGCGCAGGCGCTCCGTTCGCTGAAGGCCGCGGTATGGAGCGGCCTGTCCGGCATTGTAGCCGCCGGAGCCGAGGAAGAGGCGCGGCAGCGCTTCGTCCGGGACGCGGAGGCGCTGGGGCGCGGCGTCCGCGAGCTGGAGAAGGCCGTTCGCGCCAGCTTTGGAAGCGGCCGGGAGGCGGAAGCGCTGGACGCGATCGATGAGATCTTCGCGCGGCTGGCGGAGTATCCCGGCGCAGGCCCGGCCTATGTGGGCGGACTGCTCAGCGGGCTGATTGAGCACCTGGAGACACTGGCCGCGCCGGCTCATCCCGGAGCGGCCGAAAAAGGTGCATCGAGCCTGGAGGCGCTGCTGGACTGCGAAAGCCGGGCGGACATGAAGCGGTACGTGTTGGCCGTAATCCGCAGCATTGCCGCCCGGCTGCACGAGAAGCGGGAGAACAAGGAGGAATACGTGGTCGACCGGGTCATCCGGCTGGTGGAGGAACGCTACGGCAATCCGGAGCTCAGCCTGGCCTATCTGGCCGCAGAAGTGTTCGTCTCCCCGAACCATCTCGGCATGCTTTTTAAGAAAAACACGGGTAAAACGCCGATCGAATTCATTCAGAGCCACCGCTTGTCGCGCGCTGAAGAGCTGCTGCGGACGACAAAGCAAAGGGTATCGGTCATTGCTGAGAAGGTGGGTATACCGAACACCTCCTATTTCGGAACGCTGTTCAAGCAGGCGTACGGCATGTCGCCGGGCGAATACCAAACCCTCTCCCAGCGCTAAGCTTCGGCCTCCGCGCGAGAATCGACAATATCCGGCAGCCTTCACCCCATCCGTTTCCGGCGGAAGGGGTGTTTTTTTGTCTGTCCGCAAAATGTATCCGCTTTTAGGTAACGCTTACAACATCGTTCGTTTTTGATACCTGTGTGTTTTTTTTGTATATCCCCGGAATGAGAGCGTTTTTATAATTAACCTATAGACACATAGAAACCAAACTGTTGGGAAAGGAAGTAGGACCATGAGCAGTATACCCGCCAAACACAGGCTGAGAAACCGGATCTGGCAGCAGCGCTATTTATTGATTTTGACGCTTCCTGTCGTTTTGTGGATGATTGTGTTTAATTACATTCCGATGTACGGACTCATCATCGCGTTCCAGGAGTACACGCCGTTCCAGGGATTCATTCACAGCCCTTGGCTCGGATTCGGCAATTTCCGCGAGCTTTTCGCCGATCCGACCTTCAGAGAATCGCTCTACAACACATTTAAAATCAGCATCGCCAAGCTGGTCTTCGGCTTCCCGGCCCCGGTCATTCTGGCTCTGCTGTTAAATGAGCTCGTCTTCAAACGCTTTAAGCGTATCGTCCAGTCGCTGACGTATCTTCCATACTTCGTATCGTGGGTTCTGGTCGTCGGCTTTATGTACACGCTGCTTGATCCAGATACCGGCGTAATCAGCAAGCTGCTGGTTAACCTCGGCGTTATTGGAAGCGACACCATGCTGATGGGCGATTCGAAGTCCTTCCTCGTCCTCGTCGTGTTCACAGAGATTTGGAAAAACATCGGCTGGAACTCGATCATCTATCTGGCGGCCATCGCCGGCATCGATCCGCAGCTGTATGAGGCGGCCGTCGTGGACGGCGCAAACCGTTTCCGCCGGGTATGGCATATTACGCTGCCGGCACTGAAGCCGACGATTATCATTTTGCTCATTCTGTCCATCGGCGGGTTGGTGAACTCCAACTTCGACCAGATGTTCATGATGCAAAACTCGATGACCCAGGACGCAGCCAACGTCTTATCGGTATATTCGTACAAAATGGGTCTGGTCTCCGGCCGCTTCTCTTACGGAACCGCCATCGGCTTGTTCCAGTCCATCGTAGCCTTTGTCCTGATGTACATCGCCAACTTCACGTCCAATAAAATCACGAAAGAAAGCCTGTTCTAGGAGAGGAGGAACGAAATCATGCTAACCCATTCACGAAGCTGGAGCAGCCGCACCTTTGACATCGTCAACATCATTCTCATGCTTGCGCTGTGCGTGGTTACCCTATATCCGTTTTATAATATCGTCATTACGTCGTTCAACGATCCGACGGACGCCGCGCGGGGCGGCATTACCTTCTGGCCGCGCGTGTTCTCCATCGACAATTACAAGATCGTATTCCAGGACGACAACATGCTGCATGCCTTTGTCGTTACCCTGGCCCGGACGATTCTCGGAACGGCGACCGCCGTTTTGTTTACCGGCGCCTTCGCTTACGGGATTTCGAAGACCGAGCTGGTCGGCCGGCGGATTTTCCTGATCATGGCGATCATTACCATGTATTTCAGCGGCGGAATTATTCCCTACTATTTAGTAGTCGCGAAATACCTTCATTTAAAGGGACATTTCCTCGTCTATATCATTCCGAATCTGTTCAACGTGTTTAACGCCATTATCATGCTCACGTTTTTCCGGGCGCTGCCGAAAGAGATTGAAGAGTCGGCGAAGATCGACGGCGCCAACGATTTGCGGATCTTCTTCCAACTGGTGCTTCCGGTCTCCAAGCCGGTGCTGGCGACAATCGCCCTTTACAACGCCGTGTTCCACTGGAACTCCTGGTATGATGCGATGCTGTTCGGCGGCGACAAGCTGCTGACGCTCCAGCAAATTTTGATGCAGATCATCAGCTCCAACAGCAATGTCAGCCAGCTGGCCAGCCAGCTCGGGTACGGCGCAGTATCAGCGGCTTCGCTGAAGCTCGCCACCATGGTGATCACAACGCTGCCGATCGTATTTACGTATCCGTTCGTGCAGAAGTATTTTGTCCAAGGGGTCATGATAGGCTCGGTCAAAGGGTAATACGGAAGCATGCTTCCGGTCCGGGCGTTCATGTATATAGCAAGACCAAATATCAAGGAGGTCAGATTTATGAAAGGGAAAAGCTTAAAGACAGGCGCACTCGCCATTTTGGCCTTGGGCATGCTCGCAGGCTGCGGCTCCAATAACGGCGCAAACAGCAAAAATAACACTCCGGCGGAAACGGGGGCGGCAAACAGCGGCAACAATGCCCAGGCGTCCGCCCCGGCAGCCGATGCAGGCCCTGCTTGGAAATCGGATACATCTCCATTTACCTTCACCCAATATTTTTACGGCAACTGGGCTTCCAACTATCTGTGGAAAGACCAATACGCAATGAAGCTGGCGACCGAAAAAACCGGCGTTACCATCGACCGCAAACTGGCGACCGGCAGCGACGACGATTACCTGAATACCATGATCGCCTCGGGCGACCTGCCTGACACCATCATGCTGGACTGGAACAACCCGGCCGTGAGCAAACTGATCAAGAACGGCATGGTCTACTCCATGGACGAACTGATCGAAAAATATGCGCCGGAGTTCAAAGACCAGCTTGATCCGGACATGGTGAAATACCACTCCATCGACGGCAAGCTCTGGTACCTGCCGAACCTGTATGAAACCGCAGACCGCCTGACGAGCGGCGTGCCGATTACGCCGATCCGTCCTTGGTTCATCCGTTCCGATATTTACGCCGCCATTGGCAGTCCGAAGATTGAAACCCCGGATGACCTGATGGCCGCGCTGAAAGCCGCCAAAGCGAAATTCCCGGATGTCAGCCCGGTCGGCGTTGAATTTTTCGATGTTGCGAAAAACGGCTTCCACGGCAGCAACTCCATGGACTATTTGATTTATTCCTTCTCTCCGCACCTGCTTGAAGAGCAAGTGAAGGACGACCAGCAAATCGTGGAATACCCGATGCGCAACAAAGGTTTCATCGACGCGTTCCGCTTCCTGAACCAGTTGAGCCGCGAAGGCCTCTTCGATCCGCAATTGCTGATCTACAAGCAAGAGCAATACGAAGAAAAACTGTACGGCGCGCAATATGCGGTCGCTTCGCAATACATGAACAACATCTACACCATGTATAATCCGAAAATCGAAAGCACGCTCGGCAAGGAACAAACGTACACCGTTCTCGACGGCCTGAAAGTAAACGGCCAAGATCCGCGTTACCCGGCTTCCCGCCTGATGGGCTGGCAAGGTCTGTTCATCACGAAAAACGCGAAAAATCCGGAGCGCATCATCAAGTTCGCGGAATACGCCTGGTCGGATGAAGGCCAATTGGATATGAGATACGGCAAGGAAGGCGAAACCTACGACATGGTTGACGGCCTGCCGAAATACAAACAAGACATTCTCGACATGTCCGTAAAAGACAATGCGACCTTCAACTCCAAATACGGCTTCAACGATTCCACTTTGCTCTTCAGAGCCGGCAAGCTGTGGGACGATGCATCAGCACGTGACCTGAAGGAAAGCCAACCTGCCCAATACGAAGCCATGAAGCTGCTCGAAAAATACAACTTCGACAACTATTCGCTCGGCATGGAAAACCTTGAGCCGGACGGCGCAACGGCCGAAGGTACGATCAACGCCAAAGTGAAGGACCTGTGGAACAAAACGATTCCGAAGCTGGTATTGTCTAAATCCGACGCCGAATTTGACGCAGCCTATAACGAATTTGTGAAACAAATGGATCAAGTCGGCGCGCAAAAAGTCGAAAAAGTGATGTACCAACGTCACCTGGACGACCTCAAGAAAAAAGGCTTGTAATTCCGTCATATAATAGAAAAGAATGCGCCAATTGCGGGCGGCCGGGAGTTGCGGCCGTCCGTTCTTACATGCGCTAGGGAAAAGGAGAATCGGAGAAATGAGCGTGGAAGAGATGAGTATACACAATGAAGGCAGAAAAAGCATTCTGTTCATCGGGGACTCCATTACCGACGGGAACCGGGGCCGTACCGACGACCCCAACCACATTCTCGGCCACGGCTTCGTGTTCCAGATCGCCGGCCGGCTCGGCCTGGAACTTGGGGCCGAGGCGCCGCTGATCGTCAACCGCGGAATCAGCGGCGATCGCGCGTCCGACCTGTACGGACGCTGGAACGAGGACGCGATCAGCGTGCAGCCGGATCTGATCAGCATCCTCGTCGGTGTCAACGATGCCTGGGAGCAGATCCACGGCAATCCGCGCGGCGCCACGGACCGCTTCAAGCGGGCATACCGCCACCTGATCGAGGAGACGCGCGAGGTGCTTCCGGATACTCGGATCGTCATCTGCGAGCCGTTTATCCTGAAGGTCGGCGTGCTCGTCGAGAAATGGCCGCAGTGGCAAAGCAAACTGCGGGACTACCAGCAGGCCGCCCGCGAGCTGGCCGCGGAGTTCGGCGCCGTGTTCGTCCCGCTCCAGCACCTCTTCGACGAGGCCTGCGAGCGCGCCGAAGCGCCGTTCTGGCTGTGGGACGGCGTCCACCCGACCGCGGCCGGGCATGAAATGATCGCCCGGCAATGGTTGGATGTGGTGCGTCTGGATAGCAAGCGGACGGCGCAGCAATAGCTGGCCGCCGCGGCGGGTCAAGTGAGGGGTGGCTGCAGGCCTAGCTGCTGCTTAAGAACGGTGCCTGGTGCTGAGAGAGTTAGTTGGTTTTTTAGTTGGTTTTATTGTAGCTAGTGTTGCAGACGCGAGGCTGCTCTCTCAGCCAACGGTGCTAGCAACGCAAAAACAGCCTTCCCGAAGGAAGGCTGTTTGATGACGTCCCGGAAGGGATTCGAACCCCCGACCGTGCGCTTAGAAGGCGCATGCTCTATCCAACTGAGCTACCGGGACACGCAAGAAATCTGAAAAGCAAGCAAAAAATATGTTATCACATTGTTGATGATAATTCAACTTATTTTTTGAAATGAAAGAAGGGTATGCTATAATCTACAATTGACTCAGAACGGAGAGAAGGAGGTGCGCCTATCAATCAATTCAGTTCCCCCGATAAAGATAAAGACAACATCGTGCTGTTTCCGAAGACGCTGGATTATTACCAGATCCAGTTGACGGTCATGCTGGAAAGCGAACGCTACGGGGAAGCGATGGCGCTGCTGCGCTTTCTGCTCCAGGCCCAGGGCCAGGAGGAGCGCCACTACGAAGAATGGCGGTCATTGCTGGAATGGCTGGAGGCGGCGTTTCCGGAGGCGGCGCTCAACGCGGAGATAGAGCGAGACGCGGCGGAGGAGGAGCAAGCCCTCGAAGAGGACGATATGGCGCGGAGCCTGGTGCGCTCGAAGGTGCAGGAGGATGCGGACTATCCGGATAAGCTGCTGCGCAAAGTGATGGGCGAGCCGCTGTCGGAAAACACGGTACTCGCGCTCGAACAGCTATCCTATCTTGAAGGAAACGTAATCGACCGGAAGCTGATGAACTGGCTGGAAGAGGAGAACGTTCATCCGCTGCTGCAATTCCGCACGCTGCAGACATTGCGCCGCCGGGGAGCGCAGGGGATGATCCGGCTGAAGCGGGGGCTTGAGAATCCGCTGGTCGAGATCGAGAGCGTACCGCTGAAGAACGAGGATTTTCCCCAGCAGATCAATCTTGTCATGGAACGCGTGGCCGAGCAAGCCGAGGTGCATGAGCCGACGCTATATTATTTTGCCCAGGAGCTGTGGGGGCAGTTCATTATGGCGATGTACGGAGGAGCGGAATACCGCAAGCTGCTGGAGGGCGAAGACGATGTGCTCGACATCTGGGCGGGCGCGCTGCATCAGATGGTGTCGGAGAGCCTGAACGGAACCCGCCAGGAAGAAGAGACGCGGGCGATGTACGGGATCACGGACACGATGCGTTTCCGGTTTGAAGGGGCTTACCGCAGCCTGAGGACATTTGCAAATAGTTCTCTACTTGAAAAATAACGCGTTTCTGTATATAATATAATGGTTATTCTGTGCGTGGATATGTAGAATATTCTCAGTAAATATGCAACCTATTTTTTGGAGGGAAAAGTATATTATGAAAGCAACTTGGGAAAAAATAGAGAAGAACCTTGGCGTTCTTGAAGTCGAAGTCGAAGCAGAACGCGTAGCTGCCGCACTCGACAAAGCTTTTAATAAAGTGGTAAAGAAAGCCAACGTTCCTGGCTTCCGTAAAGGCAAAGTGCCGCGGGTGATTTTTGAATCCCGTTTCGGCGTAGAAAGCCTGTATCAAGACGCGATCGACATCTTGCTTCCTGAAGCTTACGGCGAAGCGGTTGAACAAACCGACATCTTCCCTGTAGACCGTCCTGAAGTGGACATCGAGCAATTCGCCAAAGGCCAAGCGTTTATTTTCAAAGCGAAAGTAACCGTTAAGCCTGAAGTGAAACTGGGCCAATACAAAGGTCTGGAAGTTCCGGTACAAAAGGCTGAAGTTACAGAGGACGAGCTGAACGCCGAACTGAAACGTCTGCAAGAGCGTCATGCTGAGCTGGCTGTTATTGAAGAAGAAGCAGCAGCAAACGGCGACATCGCTGTGATCGACTTCGAAGGATTCGTCGACGGCGAAGCATTCGAAGGCGGCAAAGGCGAACGTCATTCCTTGGAACTGGGCAGCAACTCCTTCATCCCAGGTTTCGAAGAGCAAGTTGTAGGCATGGCTACCGGCGACTTCAAGGATGTTGAAGTAACGTTCCCGGAAGCTTACCACGCAGAGAACCTGGCCGGCAAAGCCGCTGTATTCAAAGTGAAACTGCATGAAATCAAACGCAAGCAGCTTCCTGAACTGGACGACGAATTTGCTAAAGACGTGAGCGAATTCGACACGCTGGAAGAATACAAAGCCGACCTGAAGGCGCAACTGGAATCCCGCAAACAAAACGAGCTGAAAGGCCTTCGTGAAAATGCGGTTGTTGACCAAGCTGCTGCCAACGCCGAAGTTGAAATTCCGGAAGCGATGATCAACTCCGAAATTCAAAACATGGTTCGCGATTTCGACAACCGTCTTCGTCAACAAGGCATGAACATGGATATGTTCCTGAGCTTCTCCGGCCAAACCCGTGAAGACCTTGAAGGCCAAATGAAAGGCGACGCCGAAAAACGCGTTCGCAACAACTTGGTTCTTGAAGTCATCGCCAAGGAAGAGAACATCGAAGTTTCCGAAGAAGAAGTGAATGAAGAGCTGGCTTCCATGGCTGAAGCTTACAAACGCTCTGCTGAGGAAATCAAGAACATTCTCGCCGCCAACGGTTCGCTGGGCAGCCTGAAAGAAGAAATCACCCTGCGTAAGACCATTGATCTGCTTGTTGAAAGTAGCGTAGAAGTTGAAGCTCCTAAAGCTGAAGCTGCCGCTGAAGAAGCAAGCGCCGAGTAATTTCTGTTCACACAATTGAGAGCGGCCGGATATCCGGCCTCCATAACACGGATAAGGCACGTAAGTTGTTTGCGTGCCTTATTTTTTTAACTGAATTTTTAATTCCCGGGTCCCCGCAAAGGTTCTGAATTAGCCTCGAAGCTAAGGTTCGGCTTTGCGGGGACGTTTAGCGCCAAACGGTCCGGTAGCTTCAGCCGCGGCGGTTGGAAAACCGGAGCAAATTGCGCTATAATGGCAGGCACAGCACCGCAGAGTGAAAAAATGACATCGGGCCATGAACGTGTTAAAATATTTCTGAAGCGGCAAGACTAATCTGTATAGAGAAAAGAGGTTGGTGGCATGAGTCTGGTACCAATGGTTGTGGAAACCACAAGTCGGGGAGAACGCTCGTACGATATATACTCCAGATTGCTTAAGGATCGGATCATCTTCCTGAGCACTGCAATTGACGATGACGTCGCCAATCTGGTAATCGCCCAGTTGCTCTTTTTGGCAGCGGAAGATCCCGAGAAAGACATACACCTGTATATCAACTCGCCCGGTGGTTCTGTGACTGCGGGCATGGGTATATATGATACAATGCAATACATTAAACCGGATGTATCCACCATTTGCGTGGGGATGGCAGCGAGCATGGGCTCGCTTTTGCTGACTGCGGGAGCTCCCGGCAAACGGTTTGCCCTTGCCAACAGCGAAGTGATGATTCATCAGCCGCTCGGCGGCGTGCAAGGCCAGGCTTCGGACATCTGGATTCACACGGACTGGATTCTGAAGACGCGGGATAAACTCAACCAAATTTACGTTGAACGCACAGGTCAGCCCCTTGAAAAAATTGAACGGGATACGGACCGCGACAATTTCATGAGTGCGGAGGAAGCGAAAGAATACGGGCTTATTGACCAGGTGCTGAACGCACCGATCAAATCCTAAAGGGGTGGTAAGATGTTTAAGTTTAATGATGAAAAAGGGCAGCTGAAATGTTCTTTTTGCGGGAAATCGCAAGAACAGGTTCGCAAGCTTGTAGCGGGACCCGGCGTTTATATATGTGATGAATGCATCGAACTGTGCACGGAGATCGTGGAAGAGGAGCTCGGCCATGAGGAAGAGCTCGATCTGAAGGATATTCCGAAGCCGAAAGAAATCCGCGATATTCTCGACCAATATGTCATCGGCCAGGAGCAGGCGAAAAAATCGCTGTCCGTTGCCGTATATAATCACTACAAACGCGTCAACAGCCAAAGCAAGATTGAAGACGTGGAGCTGACGAAGAGCAACATTCTGTTGCTCGGGCCAACCGGCTCCGGTAAAACGCTTTTGGCGCAGACGATGGCGAAGATTCTGAACGTGCCGTTTGCGATTGCCGATGCGACATCCCTGACTGAAGCGGGATATGTCGGCGAAGATGTGGAGAACATCCTGCTGAAGCTTATTCAAGCTGCTGATTATGATGTGGAAAAAGCCGAGCGCGGCATTATCTATATTGATGAAATCGATAAAGTGGCACGTAAATCGGAGAACCCGTCGATTACCCGCGACGTATCCGGCGAAGGCGTGCAGCAAGCGCTGCTGAAGATTCTGGAAGGCACGGTTGCGTCCGTTCCGCCTCAAGGCGGCCGCAAGCATCCGCATCAGGAATTTATTCAAATCGATACGACCAACATTCTGTTTATCGTGGGCGGCGCCTTTGACGGGCTGGAGCAAATGATCAAACGCCGGATCGGTAAAAAGGTTATCGGCTTCAATTCTGCGGCTGAAGGCCAAAAAGATCTCAAAACCGGAGAGTATCTGTCCATGGTATTGCCGGAGGATCTGCTGAAGTTCGGGCTTATTCCGGAATTCGTCGGGCGTCTGCCGGTGATCTCGACACTCGAGCCGCTCGACGAAGCGACGCTGGTGCGTATTTTGTCCGAGCCGAAAAATGCATTGACGAAACAATACGTCAAGCTGCTTGAGATGGACAACGTGGCGCTGAAGTTCGAACCGAAGGCGCTTGAAGCGATCGCCAAAGAAGCGATCAAACGCAATACCGGCGCCCGCGGCCTGCGTGCCATCATCGAAAGCATTATGCTTGACGTGATGTACGAAGTGCCTTCGCGCGACGACATCAAGGATTGCGTCATTACCGAGAAAGTCGTTCAAGAGAAGGTTCTGCCGGAACTTGGGCTGAAGAAAGACAAGAAAAAAGAGGAGAGCGCCTAAGCGCTTGACCAAACAATAAAGATCACAGCCTCCACCTCCAGCTTCTCCTTGATATAAGGAGGCGTTCACGGGGTGGAGCTTTGATTGTTATGGGGGAGAAAACCATGTTCTTGAGACACCAGACCCGGCCCGTCAATGTCGGCGGAGTCATTATCGGGGGTAACAACGAGGTTGCTATTCAAAGCATGTGTACAACCAAAACCGCGGATGTGGAAGCGACCGTCGCTGAAATTTTGCGGCTGGAGGAAGCGGGCTGCCAGATTGTCCGTGTCACCGTGAACAATGAAGAAGCCGCCGCTGCGATCAAGGAGATCAAGAAACGGATTCATATTCCGCTTGTTGCGGACATCCATTTTAACTACAAGCTCGCCCTGCTGGCGATCGAGAACGGCATCGACAAGGTGCGGATCAATCCCGGCAACATCGGCCGCCGCGACAAGGTGGAAGCCGTTGTCAAGGCTTGCAAAGACAAAGGCATTCCGATCCGGATCGGCGTCAACGCCGGTTCACTCGAGAATCATCTGCTTGAAAAATACGGCTATCCTACCGCAGACGCTATGGTAGAAAGCGCATTGTTCCATATCGGCATTCTGGAAGAGCTCGACTTCCACGATATCATCGTGTCGCTCAAGGCTTCCGACGTGCCGATGGCTATCGAAGCCTACCGCAAAGCCGCGGAAGTGATTCCGTATCCGCTGCATCTGGGCATTACCGAATCCGGCACGCTGTTTGCCGGGACGGTGAAGAGCTCCGCCGGCATCGGCGCGCTTCTGGCCATGGGTATCGGCAGCACGGTACGTATCTCGCTGAGCGCTGATCCCGTAGAAGAAGTGAAAGTCGCCCGCGAGTTGCTGAAGACCTTCGGCCTGATCTCCAACGCGGCGACGCTGATCTCCTGCCCGACCTGCGGACGGCTGGACATCGACCTGTTCTCGATCGCCAACGAGGTGGAGGAGTACATCTCCAAACTGAAGGTGCCGATCAAGGTGTCGGTGCTGGGCTGCGCGGTGAACGGCCCGGGCGAAGCACGGGAAGCCGACATCGGCATCGCCGGCGCGCGCGGCGAAGGTTTGCTGTTCCGCTACGGCCAAATGATCCGCAAAGTGCCGGAAGCGGAGCTCGTTTCCGAGCTTAAGAAAGAAATCGATGCCATCGTCGTTGCTTATGAGGCGACTGGCGAAATCCCCGGCCGCAAGCATGCCGGACTGGCTCCGGCAACCTCTGCCGGCGGCTCCATTTAGCAGCCCTTATATTATTTATAGATCGACGAAGAACGTCCATCTGCTCCCGGATTCAGGGAGGGGATGGACGTTTTTATTCTTTTTCAGGAAGTTAATTTAAGGAGGAATAAAAAGATGGGCGTTGACCAACGCATAGAGGCGTTTGTGCAAGAGCATATCAAACGCCGTAAAGGCGAGCGCAGAGGGCGACTGGAACGCGGCAACCGGCATGCGGAGACGTTGTTTTTGCGGAATGTGTGGTGGCCGCTGCGCGGGGATTTTAACCAGCTTCATCCGGAGTATGAAGTGCTGGATTGGCGGGGACGTTCCTATTTCGCCGACTTTGCTTATTTACCCGGACCGTTTAAGCTGCTGATCGAGATTAAGGGTTACGGCGCGCATGTGAGCGATATGGACAGGCAGAAGTTCAGCAATGAGCTGAACCGGGAGACCTTTTTGTGCGCGATGGGGTATCAGATGATTTCTTTTTCTTACGATGATGTAGAGAGGCAACCGGAGCTATGCATGACCCTGCTGCGCATGGTACTTAGCCGTTATACGGGATCAGGTGCACCGAGTGGAAGAGGCCTGCTGGCCGAGAAGGAAATTATGCGTTTTGTGATCCTTCGGGCGGGGAACGTCCGGCCCAAGGATATCAGGACGCATTTTGAGTTGGATGCCAGGACTGTTAGAAAACTTCTTGGGTCTTTGCAGGATAAGGGCTGGATTGTTCCGGTGAAGCGCGGTGAAGGAAAGCGGATCGTTCAATATGAGGTGGCGCTTAATGTGCTGGACTATTGGGAGTAAGGGCGGGTTTGGCTTCTACTGAAGATGAGCGAGATTCAGGGCAGATTACCGCAGTGAGGATATTTGGGGGAATCGGTGGCGGGGAGCCTGGGCAAATACTTTTATCGGTGGCGGATTCCAGCGTCAAACTTACTTTCAGGCGTCAAACTTACAGCCCATAATGGATTAGTGGGTTTTGTTTGAGTTACTGGAATGATGGTCTAGGGCGGCGGTAAAGAATTAGTGGGAAAACATCCCACTATTTCAGTGAGAAAACAGGTTTTTCGCAAAATAGAGGGATAACATCCCACTAATTTCAGAAAAAGCAGGCATGTATGCGGTTTAACGCGAATTAGTGGGACATTTTCCCACTAATTGCGCTAGAGCCGGTTAGAGTCATATATAGTGGGACAAAATCCCACTATTTTACTCACACGGGCAGGCGCGAGTTGCCGGAGCCGCCGGAGCCTTATCCAACCGCTCTCGTATGCCCGTACGCTGCCCGTTCACCTAGCTATCTCCATGCTCGGTATACATGGCTTTCACTGTTCGCAAGCGCGTCTGCCGTGCGTACTTCTTTTACCCGGTTCATACTCTATATGCCCGTCGTCTGCCGGTTCCCTCCACAATTCCTCCCCTGCCGCGTTTACGAAATGTGGAAAAGGCTATACTACCTAGTAGTAGCTACAGGCGCAGGCGGTAGATTGAACGAAACAGGAGGATGACCTATGGGAGAATTGGGTGTATTGCTGATGCTGGTGCAGCTGTTTTTTGCGCTGGTGATCGGCGTTTATTTTTGGAATTTGCTGCGGGGACAAAAGAGCAACAAGACGGCGGTGGACCGCGAATCGCGGAAGGAGCTGGAGAAGCTGCGAAAAATGCGGATGATCTCCCTGACCAAGCCGCTTTCGGAGAAGACCCGGCCGGCATCCATCGGCGATATTGTCGGGCAAAAGGACGGGCTGCGCGCCCTGCGGGCAGCGCTGTGCAGCGCCAATCCGCAGCATGTCATCATTTATGGGCCGCCAGGCGTCGGCAAAACGGCGGCGGCCCGCGTTGTGATGGAGGAAGCGAAAAAGAATCCGCTGTCCCCCTTCAAAAGCGATGCCAAGTTTACGGAAATCGATGCCACGACGGCGCGCTTCGATGAAAGGGGCATTGCCGACCCGCTGATCGGCTCGGTGCATGACCCGATCTATCAAGGGGCCGGGGCGATGGGAATTGCCGGCGTGCCGCAACCGAAGCAAGGTGCGGTGACGAAGGCACATGGCGGCATTTTGTTCCTCGACGAAATCGGGGAGCTGCACCCGATTCAAATGAATAAGCTGCTGAAGGTGCTCGAGGACCGCAAGGTGCTGCTGGAGAGCGCCTATTATAATTCCGAGGACAGTAACACGCCGGCGTATATCCACGATATTTTTCAAAACGGGCTGCCGGCCGATTTCCGACTGGTCGGCGCGACCACGCGCTCGCCGGATGAGATTTCGCCGGCGCTGCGCTCGCGCTGCATGGAGATCTATTTCCGGCCGCTGCTGCCGGAGGAGATCGCTGTGATCGCGCGCGATGCGATTGCGAAGATCGGGCTGAAACCCAGCCCGGACGCGGTAAACGTCGTGAAGCAATATGCGACCAACGGCCGCGAAGCGGTCAACATGATCCAGCTTGCCGCTGGATTGGCGTTAACGGAAAGCCGCGATACTTTAAATGCGGCAGACGTGGAGTGGGTGGCCGGCAGCAGCCAACTGCCGCTGCGGACCGAGCGCAAGGTACCGACGGCGCCGCAGATCGGCCTGGTGAACGGGCTGGCGGTCTACGGCCCCGGGATGGGGACGCTGCTGGAGATCGAGGTCTCCGCAGCCCCGGCTTCGGGCGGTCAAGGCCGGCTGCATATCACCGGCGTAGTGGATGAAGAAGAGATCGGCGGCGGCTCCCGTACGATCCGCCGCAAGAGCATGGCCAGGGGCTCGGTGGAGAACGTGCTGACCGTGCTGCGCACCATGAACCTCGAGCCGGATCATTATGATCTGCATGTTAACTTCCCCGGCGGCACGCCGATCGACGGCCCGTCGGCCGGGGTAGCCATGGCAGTGGCCATCGTCTCGGCGATTCGCCGCCTGCCGGTGGACAACACAGTGGCAATCACCGGCGAGATCGGCATTCACGGAAGGGTGAAGCCGGTCGGTGGCGTTGTAGCCAAGGTGGAAGCGGCCTTCCAGGCCGGCGCAACGACCGTGCTTATCCCGAAGGATAACTGGCAAACGCTCTTCGCCGGACTGGAGCCGCTTCGGGTCATTCCCGTGGAAACGGTGGACGAAGTATTCCGCCACCTCTTCGGTGCGGACACCGCCGACGTCCGCCTGCCCGCCGTGTCGGGGGAGACATTTGCTGCTGCCCCGTCATTGTTCAAGGCGGATGCATCCGCGGAAAATACGCAAGGCTAATCCACCGGGCGGTGGATATATCTATCGAAAGCGGCGGATTTCCGCCGCTTTTTTTTACTTCGGAAACTGTGAATTTCCGGGAATGCTTCGATCGCTAGGTCCAGACTCAAAACGAAAGTCCGCTCAGACGGGCTTTTCGATTCAGCAAATTGCGTTCCTGCTCATGGAGGCAGTTGGTGTTTTCACCCCGCATTTGTTAGAATGAATGCAGAACTCACTATTTTAAGAACCACGGGAGGTGCGAAAGCGATGATACCCAGCAAAACCAAAGGTCGTCGTTTTCCTTTATTGCCGCTAAGAGGTCTTCTTGTCTATCCCAGCATGGTTCTTCATTTGGACGTGGGACGGGAGAGATCCGTTCGTGCACTGGAAAAAGCAATGGTTGAAGATAACTTGATACTCCTGTGCTCCCAGTCGGAGGTCGATATAGAAGAGCCGAGTCAGGAAGATATTTTTCGGATCGGCACGGTGGCGAATGTCAGACAAATGCTGAAGCTCCCCAACGGTACGATTCGCGTGCTGGTTGAAGGACTGGAGCGGGCGGAAATCATTAACTACACGGATAATGAGGACTACTACGAGGTTGTGGCCCGGGAGCTGCCGGAGCATGTGGATGCCGACCAGGAGAGCGATGCGCTGATGCGCACGGTGCTTAGCCAGTTCGAGCATTATATCACCTTATCCAAAAAGGTCACGCCCGAGACGCTTGCCGCCGTATCCGATATTGAAGAACCCGGCCGCCTGGCGGATGTCATTACGAGCCATTTGTCGCTGAAGATCAAGGATAAGCAGGAGATTCTCGAGACGATCGATGTCAACAAGCGGCTGGAGCGGCTGCTTGATATTCTCAACAACGAGCGCGAAGTGCTGGAGCTCGAACGCAAGATCAACCAGCGCGTGAAGAAGCAGATGGAGAAGACGCAGAAGGAATATTATCTGCGTGAGCAGATGAAGGCAATCCAGAAGGAGCTTGGCGATAAAGAAGGCCGGGCGGGAGAAGCCGAGGAGCTGCGCGCGCAGATGCTGGAGAAGAATCTGCCGGAGAAGGTGCAGGAGAAGATCGAGAAAGAGATCGACCGCCTGGAGAAAATGCCTTCGAGCTCCGCGGAGGGCGGCGTCATCCGCAACTATGTCGATATGCTGCTGAGCCTGCCTTGGAGCGAATCGACCGAAGATGATCTGGATATCGCCAAAGCCGAAAAGGTGCTGGATTCGGACCACTATGGTCTCGAGAAACCGAAGGAACGCGTGCTGGAATATTTGGCCGTGCAGCAGCTTGTCAAAAAGCTGAAGGGCCCGATCCTCTGTCTCGTCGGCCCTCCTGGCGTCGGCAAAACCTCTCTGGCCCGCTCCATCGCCCGTTCCCTGAACCGTAAATTCGTGCGGATTTCGCTCGGCGGCGTGCGTGACGAAGCGGAGATCCGCGGACACCGGCGCACCTATGTCGGCGCCATGCCGGGCCGGATTATCCAGGGCATGAAGACGGCCGGGACGCTGAATCCGGTATTCCTGCTGGACGAGATCGACAAAATGGCGGCCGATTTCCGCGGAGACCCTGCGGCGGCGCTGCTTGAAGTGCTCGATCCGGAGCAGAACAATACGTTCAGCGACCATTTTGTGGAGCTGCCGTTCGACTTGTCGAACGTCATGTTCGTGACCACTGCCAATACGGTGCACAATATTCCGCGGCCGCTGCTCGACCGGATGGAGATGCTCTTTATTCCGGGTTATACGGAGCTGGAGAAGCTGGAGATCGCTGCGCGTTATTTGCTGCCGAAGCAGCTGGAGAACCACGGGCTGGAGGAAGATAAACTCGTCATCGGCAACGACACCTTGCTGCGGATCGTCCGCGAATATACCCGGGAATCCGGCGTGCGGAACCTGGAGCAGCAGATTGCGGCGCTGTGCCGGAAGGCCGCCAAGCAGATCGTGGCCGGGGAGAAGCAGCAGGTGACCATTTTGCCGGATGAGGTCAAGGACTACCTCGGCGTGGCGAAATACCGCTACGGCGTAGCGGAGCTGGAAGATCAGATCGGCACCGTAACCGGGTTGGCCTGGACCGAGGTCGGCGGCGACACGCTGCTGATCGAAGTGACGGTTGTTCCAGGCAGCGGCAAGCTGATCTTGACCGGTCAACTCGGCGATGTCATGAAGGAATCGGCGCAGGCCGCGTTCAGCTATACCCGCTCCAAGGCGGAGGAACTGGGGCTGCAGCCTGATTTTTATGAGAAAAACGATATCCATATCCATATTCCCGAAGGCGCGATTCCGAAGGATGGCCCTTCAGCCGGGATTACGATTGCCACGGCGCTGATTTCGGCGTTGACCAAACGGTACGTGTCCAAGGATGTGGCCATGACCGGTGAAATTACGCTGCGCGGACGGGTGCTGCCGATCGGCGGCCTGAAGGAGAAATCGCTTGCCGCCCACCGGGCCGGGTACAAAAAAATCCTGCTGCCGAAGGACAATGAACGTGATCTGAAGGATATTCCGGACAGCGTCCGCAGCGATGTGGAATTTGTGCCGGTATCGCATATGGATCAAGTGCTCCAGCATGCGCTGGTCGAGCATCATGCGGGCGGCGATATGTCTGCAAGCCTGCATTAACGCGTATATTAGAAAGGAAATATTATGAACGTTACGAAAGCGGAATTTATCATCAGTGCCGTCGGCCCTGATCAATATCCTGCGGACGCCTTGCCGGAGATTGCTCTGGCAGGGCGCTCGAATGTCGGCAAATCATCCCTGATCAACCGGATGATCAACCGCAAAAATCTGGCCCGTACCAGCTCTACCCCGGGCAAGACGCAGCACATGAACTATTACCTGATCAACGAACAGTTGTATCTGGTCGATTTTCCCGGTTACGGGTACGCCAAGGTGTCCAAGACGCAGCGCGCAGCCTGGGGGAAGATGGTCGAGAGATATTTGGCCGAACGCGAGACGTTGAAGCTGATCCTGCTGGTCGTCGATTTGCGCCATCCGCCTACGGCGGACGACAAAATGATGTTCGACTGGATCAAGCATTACGACCTGCCGCTCTGCGTGGTCGCAACCAAGGCGGATAAAATTCCGAAATCGCGTTGGCCGAAGCATATCAAGCAGATGAAGCAGGAACTGGGCGTGCTGCCGGGCGATTCGTTTATCGCTTTTTCTTCCGAGATAGGACTCGGCAAGGAGGAGCTGTGGGGCCTAATCGAGAGCTGCAGCACACCGGAGGCCGAAGAGGATGTTTCCGGGGAGACGGTGGAAGCGCAGGATGACTTGACGGCGCAATAACCAATCAAGGCGGACGGCGCGAACCATACCATGAATGGGGGGATCGTTATGGCACAGCGAATCGCTACGGAATATGAGAACGCGGTGATCCTGATGACCGAGTTCCAGATGACGCAGTATCTGCATAAGGGGGGCGCTGGCCGGATTACGACCCGCATCAAGGTTCTGGGCGGCGGCGAGCAGGAACTCGTGCTGACAGACAGCGGCGGCGAAGAGGTTCATGTGGCCGTCGAACGCCAGGGCATGCTGTACCGCTGCTCGCTGAACTGCCGGATCGTCAGTCCGCATTTGAACAATGCCGTCCGCAAGCTTTTTGTCACCTATAAAGGTACGGGGACGGTCAATCGGATCTACAGAGGATTCACCATGAAATACGACTATGAAAAAGGTTCCGTGCGCCGCATCTCTGAATGGACGCCGGGGGGCAGCAAACTCGTATACGAGCATAAGCAGACTCCGGCCGAACTTACGGCGCTATACCGACAAAATACGGTGGAGCTGGAGATCAAGCGGACCCGAAGCGAAGTGGATACGCTTCTGGACTTGCGGAACGCTGCGGATGATGGGGCTGAGTGCGCAATCATCGATGAGCGGCTGAAATCGCTGGCGGAGCGTCTGTTTCAGCTGGAAGGCTGAGCATTTACCCCCACCACCCAGACCTCCGGTAAATTCCGGAACTGCTCGGCATAGTCAAGCCCATACCCGACGACAAATTCGTCGGGTATTTCTATGCCGCAATAGTCGATCGGGACGTCGACGAGACGGCGGGAGGGCTTGCTGAGGATCGTACAGATGCGGACGCTGGCGGCCTCGCGGAGGGCGAAGAGCTGCTTTAGGTGCTGCAGGGTTAGGCCGGTGTCAATCAGGTCTTCGACGAGCAGCACATGCTTGCTGCGGATGTCGGTGTGGATGTCCTGCTTGATCGTCACGACGCCCGAGGTGGTGGAGCCGGTGCCGTAGCTGGAGACGGCCATAAAGTCGATGCCAACGGGAAACGTGATTTCCCGCATCAGGTCGGCCATAAAGACGGCCGCTCCCTTAAGGATGCCGACGAGCACCAGCTCCTTGCCTTCGTAATCGCGCGAGATTTCCGCGCCGAGTTCCTGTACCCGTTTCGCGAGTTCAGACTGGCTGACCAACACCTTTTTCAGCTCTGTCATTGTGGACTTCCCTCCGTATAAATTGTTGAAGTTCAGATGGCTGCAATGGCTTCAGCCTTTGCCTTCTTTTTCTTTCAGGACGACATCATGCGCACCGCCTTCGAAGATGGTGGTAGAAGAGACCAGCGTAATCTTCGCTTTCTGCTGAAGCTCGGGGATGGAGAGCGAGCCGCAGTTGCACATGGTGGATTTGATTTTATTGATGGTCAGATCGAGGTTGTCTTTCAGGCTTCCGGCGTACGGGATGAAGGAGTCGACACCTTCTTCGAATTCAAGCTTGGATTTGCCGGCGGCTCCGAAGTCGTAGCGCTGCCAGTTGCGGGCCCGGCTGGAGCCTTCGCCCCAATACTCCTTGACGAAGTTGCCGCCGACGAGCAGTTTGCGGCCGGGGCTTTCATCGAAACGGGCAAAGTAACGACCGAGCATGACAAAGTCCGCGCCCATCGCCAAAGCAAGCACCATATGGTAATCGTGGACGATGCCGCCGTCCGAGCAGATCGGCACGTAAACTCCGGTTTGTTCATAATATTCCTGGCGGGCGGCGGCGACATCGATCACAGCGGAGGCCTGCCCGCGTCCGATGCCTTTTTGTTCGCGGGTGATGCAGATGGAGCCTCCGCCGATACCGACTTTAATGAAGTCCGCGCCGGCTTCTACGAGATAAAGAAACCCGTCCTTGTCTACGACGTTCCCCGCCCCTACCTTTACTTGTTCCCCAAACGTTTCCTTAATATAGCGGATCGTTTCCGCCTGCCATTCCGAGAACCCATCCGAAGAGTCGATACACAGGATATCCGCCCCGGCGTCAATCAGCGCCGGTACCCGTTCTTTATAATCCCGGGAGTTAATTCCCGCGCCGACGATCAGCTGTTTGTTGTTGTCGTGCAGCTCCAGCGGGTATTCCTGCTGGCTGTCGTAATCTTTGCGGAACACGAGATACAGCAGCTGGCCTTCGCTGTTTACGACCGGCAGGCAGTTGAGCTTGTGGTCCCAGATCATATCGTTGGCTTCGGTGAGGGTGATGCCTTCCCGGGCGTAGATTAACGAGGCGAGAGGTGTCATGAATTCGGTAATCGGGCAGGTTCGGGGGACGCGGCTCTCGCGGTAATCCCGGCTGGTGACGATGCCCATCAGCTTGCCGGTCGGTTCGCCGTTGTCGGTGATGGCAATGGTGGAGTGGCCGGTGCGGTCGATCAGATCGAGCACATCCTGCAGCGTATCTTCCGGACGCAGGTTGGAGTCGCTGACGACAAAGCCGGCTTTGAATTTTTTGACCCGGCGGACCATTTCCGTCTGCTGTTCGATGGATTGCGAGCCATAGATGAAGGAAATGCCGCCGCTTTTGGCCAAAGCAATCGCCAGATTATGATCCGAGACGGCCTGCATGATCGCCGAGGTCACCGGAAGGTTCATCGACAGCGCCGGCGTTTCGCCCTTGCGGTATTTGGTAACCGGCGTGCGCAGATCGACATTGTCCGGAATGCACGCTTTGGTCGTTAAATTCGGAACGAGCAGAAATTCGCTGAACGTCCGGGAAGGCTGTTCGTAGTAAAAGGCCATTTCGTTCACTCCTCTTTTATGCTTTGCACATTCTATACTTTGCTCAACACGCGTACCGGAACTCCGATATCGGTCTCCAGCACTTTGTAATGTTCGCCTTTGGCCAGAATCGCCTGCACGCCGACCAGTTCGACGTTCATTTCCTTGAATTGATTGGCGATGCCGCGGATGGTGGCGCCGGAGCTGATCACGTCATCCAGCAGGAGCACACGGTCCCCGGCCCGGAAGCCGTCGAAATAAATATAGTTTTCATTATAGGCGGTCTCGCGCTTGATGCAAATTTCGTAGTTGTCATACAGCTCGGTACTGAGCCGCAGAATGTTCATCGGTTTCATCAGTTTATAGGCTGCCAGCATGCCCCAGGTATGTCCGCCCGGCTCCGGGGATACAAGGTAGTCGAAGGCGGGAAAATGCTCGAGAATGCTGTCGGCCAGATTACCGGTGATTTCGAAGATCAGCTCGGGCGCGATGTACGTGCCGCGTTCTCCAAAGGGATAAAGCTTGAATTCATAAGCGGTGTCTTTGGTTTTGTAGATTTTGACGCTTTTCGCGCCGGTAATCGATTCGGTCAGTCGTGCGTAGGATGCGCCCATGGTGTTGCTCACTCCTTTTTTTATAAAATAGCAAAAACCCCAGGCCAAGAGACATGGAAGAAAACGTCGATAGGAGCGGAGAAGCCCGAAAGAAGGAGTCTCGGCAACAGCACAACGGTTCTGGTACCATGTCTCTTGTAGCCTGGGGCAATTTACGGTTGCCTGTAGATACGCCCAATCCGGATTATCGGGCTTATACAAGAGTATTGTGATTTTTATGTTAGATAAAATAACTTAACTTCATTTTTTATATGCTATCATTGGCAGTTTGGTGTGTCAATCCGCATTTTAATGTTAAGTTAGATTACATATATTGAACCTACGCTCCAAGAATGGTACTTTCAAGAGAACGGATGAAGAACATTATTGAGGCTGGGGAGGCTGAAGTGGTGAATTGGATCGGGGAAGAGGATTGGTTGAAGATTCAACGGTGGATTCCGATCGTATGCGTTGATATTTTGCCGATTATCGCGTCTGACCAGCATGAGGTGCAAAAAGCAGGGTTGATTTTACGCAAGACGCCTCATGAAGGGGAGAAATGGTGCACGGTAGGGGGCAGGTTATTTTACGGAGAGCCAATCCGCCAGGGGGTATTGCGCCAATTATCCGAAACGCTGGGCGAAGAGATTCAGGTAAATGAGCTTGGAAGCCAGCCACTATACGTAGCGCAGTACGCTCCTTCGCTTGAGGTTCAGGAAGGATTCGATGCCATTGATCCACGGAAGCATGCGATCGGTCTTACCTACAGTGTGGAACTGACTGGAGAAATTTCGCCGCAGAACGAAGCGCTGGATTTCCGCTATTTTACGGTTCAGGAGCTGGTAGATAAACAAGACATCGGGTTTGAGCAGAAGGCGGTAATTTTGGCTTGCTTAGAGAGGCTTAACGTGAATTGGGGAACAAAGTCCCATCATAAATATTTTTAAATAAACCATCCTAACGTATAGCGCTTTCTGGAATTTTATTTATAATAATTATTATCTGTATGTCATAAAAGTTTCAAAGCTTGGGCCAAATGACTTCATTCATTGTGATATACTTAACACAGCGATTTTAATTGATGTGAATTGGTACAATTGTGACTGCTTTAGCTGTAACAGTGCCTACACCAATGATTAGAGACTAGGATGGTGAACAAGCGATGCATATCGTCGTCGTTGGCCTGAATTACCGAACCGCTCCTGTAGAGGTGCGCGAACAGTTTGCTTTTGCGGAGAAGGATCTGCCTGCGGCGCTGCATCTCTTGATGGGAACGAAAAGCGTCCTGGAGGGAGTCATCGTCGCCACCTGCAACCGGACGGAGATTTACGTGGTGGTCGACCGGCTCCATATGTGCAGTTATTTTATCCGCAGCTTCATGGAGCAGTGGTTTCAGGTAAAAAGCGAGCAATTTGCGCAGCATATGTATATATACGAGGATGAGCAGGCGATTGCCCATCTGTTCCGCGTGACCTGCGGCCTGGATTCAATGGTGATCGGCGAGACGCAGATTTTGGGACAGGTGCGCAGCGCCTTTTTAACGGCTCAGGAGGAAGACGTGACGGCTTCCTGGTTTAACCGTTTGTTTAAACAGGCGATTACGCTCGGCAAACGCGCCCATAGCGAGACCTCCATCGGCGAAAGCGCCGTTTCGGTCAGTTATGCGGCGGTGGAACTGGGCAAGCGGATCTTCGGGATGTTCAGCGGCAAAAAAGTGCTGATTCTCGGCGCCGGCAAAATGAGCGAGCTCACGGTCAAACATCTGTACAGCAGCGGGGCGGCGGAAGTGATTGTCGCGAACAGAACGCTGTCGCGCGCCGTGGAGCTGGCCGAGAAGTTCTCGGGCAAGCCGAGCACGATTGAAGAGGCGCTGAAGCATCTGGACGAGGTGGACATTGTCATCAGCTCGACCGGCGCGAGCGGATATGTACTGACGGCCCAGCAGGTGGCGGAAGGTATGAAGCGCCGTCCTTCGCGGCCGCTTTTCATGATCGACATCGCTGTACCGCGCGATATCGACCCGGCCGCAGGCGAGGTGCCGGATGTATTCCTGTACGACATTGACGATCTGGAAGGCATCGTCGAGAGCAATCTCGAGCTGCGCCGCAGCGAAGCCGCCAAGATTGAGACGATGATTACCGAAGAGATCGAAGAATTCCAGCTTTGGCTGAAGCAAATCGGCGTCCGGCCGGTCATCCGCGCCCTGCAGGATAAAGGAAGCCGTATTCATGAGGAGACGATGGAGAGCCTGTTTAACAAGCTGCCTGAGCTCGATGAGCATCAGCGCAAGGTGATCCGCCGCCTGACGAAAAGCATTGTCAATCAAATGATGCATGACCCGATCAATGTCATCAAAGAGCTGTCCGGCGGAGATGACGGAAACGAAGCGCTCGATTATTTTACCCGGATATTTGCGCTGGAGACGTTATCCGCAGCGGGACAAGGCGGCGGAAACGCTGCTGCCGAAGCCCCGCGGGAGGAAGCCAAACGTCCGGCCGGCGGAGGGTTCGCTTTGCCGGGGCCGGCGTTTACATCGGCGGGGCTCCTGGGTGGGTGACGGTCATGCGTCTGCTGAACGGAATATATGACGCTGCTCTGTTGCTCTACGCCCTGAGCCTGCTGTTTGTTTTCTCGGATTGCCTGAAACGCGATCCGGGCGGGAAGCGGCTGGGCACAGGGCTTCTTGTCGTTGTAGGGCTGCTGCAGGCGGCGGGCCTTGCGCTGCGCTTCTCCCAGGAGGGTGGCCTGCCGATCTTTACGCCTTATGATTTCCTGTTCTGGTTCTCCTTCATTATCGTGCTGACCTCGCTTGCCGTGGCGTATACGCGCGGCGGGGAATTTACGATTCTGCTGCTGAGCGGAGCGGGTTTCAGCGTGTTCCTGCTGAACCGGGTGTGGCTGACGGCGCAGGATCATACGCTGCAAAGCTGGAGCGCCGTGCACGGCTGGCTGGCGCTGCATATCATTTTGGCCAATTTGAGCTTTGGCGCACTGACACTGGGGACGGTGTTTGCGATAATGTACTTGTTTTTGCACGGGAGGCTGAAGCATAAACGTTGGGATGACCGGGTGCGCCGCTTCCCGAGCCTGGAGACCATGGATAAATATTCGCATACAGCCATTCTCGCGGGCGTTCCGCTGCTGGTCGCCTCGCTGGTTCTGGCCGGGATATCCATTATTGCCGAAGGGCGGACGCCGCTGTTCCAGGATACGAAGGTGCTGACTACGCTGATCGGCCTGGGGGTTTATTTGCTGTATCTCGGGCTGAAGGCGACCGGCCGCCGGAGCGGCGCCAGGATGGCGCGTTGGGCGATCGCCGGGTACGGCTTTATCATTTTGAACTTCCTGCTCAACTCCTGGTCGGAATTTCACGGCTGGGGCGGGCCATGACGGAAGGCTGGGTCGTAGGCCGAGTAAGGTGCCAGGGGCAGATGACCTCGGAAAAGGATCGCTAGGGCAACACAGCGGGTATTTTACGGCGCGCCATAGCCCGGACCGGGCGTAGTATCATGGTTGGCCGCGGCTTCATGTATGTCCGCACAGGAAGCATAGATGCAAGGATGAGGAGAGGTTGCTTGTGCCTGATCATTATTTGCCAGTGATGCTCGATGTGCGGAGCCGGCTGGTTGTTGTCGTCGGCGGCGGGCGCATCGCCGAGCGGAAGATCGGCGGCCTGCTGGAAGCCGGGGCCGCCGTGCAGGTGGTCAGCCCGGCGCTGACGGCGCAGCTGGCGCTGTGGGCGGAAGAAGGCGCGCTGGACTGGATCGGCCGGGGCTATGCCCCCGGCGATCTGCACGGCGCCTTCCTCGTGTACGCCGCAAGCGGCGATGCCGCGGTGAATGAGGCAGTGGCGGAGGAAGCCCATGGACTCGGGCTTCCGGTCAATGTGGCGAGCCGGGCCGCGGCGGGGAGCTTCATCACCCCCGGCGTGCTCCGCCGGGGGCGGTTGACCGTCGCCGTGTCGACCTCCGGCGCGGGGCCGGCGGCGGCAGCGCAGATCACGGCGCTGCTGGCGGAGACGCTCGGCGAGGAATACGAGCCGTATCTGGAGCAGTTATATGCGCTGCGCGAAGCGGTCAAGCGCAGCGAGCCGGCGGGCGAGCGGCGCGAGCGCCTGCTGGGGCGCCTGAAGGAGCTCGATCTGCTGGGCGAGATCCGAAAGGGGAGCTTCGCCCCGTGGAGTGCGGAGCGGATTGCTGAGTGGATCGAGGCCAACCGGGAGTGAGCAGCGATCCTGAAGGCCTGGCCGTTGTATTATATACAGCAGATTTGGCCTTTTGGATGCATTCACAGAATCTGCCGGGATTTTCGCGTTCCCGTTGTACAAAATACAACAGAACCGAAAAATTAAAGCCATAAGCTGAAATCTATTGCACTTATTGCAACGTTGGGAAATGGAGCACCGAGGTCGCCTGCGGAGGAACGATACCAAGCAAAAGGCAGCTCCGCGAATGCGGCAGTTCTGCAGAAAGGTCAGCTGCGAAGCAAGAGGCCGTCAGAACGGCAATGAAAGATAGATCATATAGGGACCGGGAGGATACAGGCATGCGGAACATTGTGGTGGGCAGCAGACAAAGCGCGCTTGCACTTACGCAAACGGGGCAAGTCATCGATGACTTGATCCGGCTGAGCGAGCGGCATGGATTTGATTTTACGTTTGAAGTACATAAAATCGTGACGAAAGGCGACCGGATTCTCGATGTCACCTTGTCCAAGGTAGGCGGCAAAGGTTTGTTCGTCAAAGAAATCGAGCAGGCGATGCTCGACAAAGAAATCGATATGGCCGTACACAGCATGAAGGATATGCCGTCCGAGCTGCCGCCGGGGCTTGTTAACGGTGCCGTACCGAAACGGGTCGATCCGCGGGATTGCCTGATTTCGCGCGGCGGGCTGAGACTCGACCAGCTGCCGCAGGGCGCGCGCGTGGGTACGAGCAGCCTGCGGCGGTCCAGCCAGCTGGCCGCGCTGCGGCCGGATCTGGATATTCAGCCGGTGCGCGGCAATATCGATTCAAGGCTCAAAAAACTGGAGAATGGAGAGTATGATGCCATTCTGCTCGCCGCGGCGGGACTCACGCGGATGGGCTGGGAATCACGGATTACCCAGATGCTGCCGCCGGAAGTCTGCCTGCCTGCGGTGGGGCAAGGCGCCCTCGGCATCGAATGCCGGGAGGATGACGCTGAACTGCGTAAGCTGCTCTCCCTCTATAACGATGAGCGCACAGCGTTTACCGTGGCCGCGGAGCGGACGTTTCTCGGCGCGCTTAACGGCGGCTGCCAGGTGCCGATCGGCGCTTTTGCGACCTATGACGATGCCGAAGGGCAGGCTCCGGGACGCATTTCGCTTACGGGGATGGTCGGCATGCCGGACGGCTCGGTCATCCTGAAGGAAACCATTCACGGGGATGACCCGGTGCAGCTTGGGGAAGAAACGGCGAAGAAGCTGATTGCCCGCGGCGCGGAGCAGATCTTGAACGATGTAAGGGGCTGAGGGGAATGGCGGGAAAAATATATTTGGTTGGTGCAGGGCCGGGGGATTCCAAGCTGATTACGGTAAAGGGGCTGGAGTGCATCCGGAAAGCCGATGTGCTGGTGTATGACCGGCTGGCGAGTCCGCGCCTGCTGAAGGAAATGAAGCCCGGCGGGAGTAAAATTTATGTCGGCAAGCTTCCGGACCGCCACACGATGAAGCAGGAGGAGATTAACCAGCTGCTCGTCGATCTGGCGCTGGAGGGCAAAACGGTGGTGCGGCTCAAGGGAGGCGACCCGACGATATTCGGCCGGGTTGGCGAAGAAGCCGAGCTGCTGCGCAGGCACGGCGTCTCCTTCGAGATTGTGCCGGGCATTACGTCGGCGATCAGCGTACCGGCCTATGCGGGCATTCCGGTCACGCACCGCGACATCGCTTCTTCGGTCTCGATCATCACCGGCCATGAAAGCCAGGAGAAGCTGGACCGTTCCATCCAGTGGGATAAAGTAACGAATGCGACAGGCACGCTGATCTTTCTGATGGGCGTTGCCAAAATCGGCTATATCGCCGGCCAGCTGATCAAGCACGGCCGTCCGCCGGAGACGCCGGTCGCGCTTGTCCGCTGGGGTACGCGCTCCGACCAGGAGACGCTGGTCGGGACGCTCGCCGACATCGAGGACAAAGTAAAGGCGGCGGATTTCCAGTCGCCGGCGGTGATCGTCGTCGGCGAGGTCGTGCGGCAGCGCGAGCTGCTGATGTGGGTGGAAGGCAAACCGCTGTTCGGCAAGCGGATTGTGGTAACCCGCTCGCGCAGCCAGGCCAGCGAGCTGGTGGACCGGATCGAGGAGCTCGGCGGCGAGCCGTACGAGTTCCCGGTGATCGAGACGGTCATGCCGCAGGATGCAGGGAAGAAAGCCCAAATTGCCGCGGCGTTCCAGCAGCTGACGGCGTATGATTGGGTGTTCTTCACCAGCGTGAACGGCGTGGAGTTTTTTTGGCGCCACCTGGCGGAGCAGAAGGTGGACCTGCGGGTCTTGTACCGCGCGAGGATCGGCGCGGTCGGGCCGGCCACGGCTGCGGCGCTTGGCGAACGCGGCGTGGTGGCCGAGCAGCTCCCCGGCGAGTTCAACGCCGAGGGGCTGCTCGCGGCCTTCGGCCCAGAGCTGAAGCCGGGCCAGAAGGTGCTGCTGCCGCGCGGCGATTTAGCGCGCGCGTGGCTGCCGGACAAGCTCCGCGAGCTGGGGCTTGAGGTGACCGAGATCGACACCTATGAGACGGTGGCGGCCGGGGAAGACGACGACGAGCTGCTGAAGCTGCTCGAGGAGAAGCGAATCGATGCCGTGACCTTTACGAGCTCGTCGACGGTGCGCAATTTTATCGGCATTCTCCAGCGGATGGGTCATGCCGACCCGCTGCCGCTGCTCAGCGGCGTTAAAATCGCCTGCATCGGTCCTGTGACCGAACGGACGGCGGTGGAGGCGGGGCTGACGCCGGGGCTTATGCCGGAGGAAGCAACCATTGAAGCGCTGGTGCAGGAGCTGGTGCGCTGGAATGAATCGACACGGGTGAAATAACGGCAAGCGGCTATGCCGCCGGGCGGTGCGCCATTCGCGGCCGACCGGTGATTTTGATATAATAGGACAAAGGTAAAAACGAAAGCCAAAGCCCCACTTTGTGGGGTTGTTTTATGATCACGCAAGGGCTAAGGCGCAATTGCGACTACATATTACGGGAGGATGGACAAGCGATGACTTTTCCGATTACACGGCACCGCCGTCTGCGCGGTTCGGCCGGCATCCGCGGCATGGTGCGGGAAACGGTTTTGAACGTGCTGGATTTGATCCAGCCGATTTTTGTGACTTACGGAACCGGGGTGAAAAACGAAATCGGCTCGATGCCGGGGGTGTATCATTTTTCGCTCGATACGCTGAAGGAAGAGGTGGATGAGATCGTTTCGCTCGGCATTCCGGCCGTGCTGCTGTTCGGCATTCCGGAGACGAAGGATGCAGTTGGCTCGTCCGCTTTTGCCGAAGACGGCATTGTGCAGGAGGCGACCCGACTGATCAAAAAATGGTACCCCGAGCTGCTGGTGGTGGCCGATACCTGCCTGTGCGAGTTTACCGACCATGGCCATTGCGGCATGGTGCATACGCACACGGTAGACGGCATCGTGCACGGCGACGTGATCAATGATGCTTCGCTGGAGCTGCTTGCACGTACGGCGGTATCCCAGGCGCAGGCGGGCGCCGATATCATTGCCCCTTCCAACATGATGGACGGGTTCGTGCAGGCGATTCGCACAGGCCTTGACGCGAACGGCTTCGAGCATGTGCCGATCATGTCGTATTCGGTTAAATACGCGTCGGCGTTCTACGGCCCGTTCCGCGAAGCAGCGGATTCGGCGCCGCAGTTCGGCAACCGCAAGACGTACCAGATGGACCCGGCCAATCTGCGCGAAGCGATCCGCGAAGCCGATTCCGACGTGCTGGAAGGCGCGGACATGCTGATGGTCAAACCGGCGCTTGCTTATCTCGACGTCATCCGCACCATCCGCGACCAGTTCGATCTGCCGCTGGTGGCTTACAATGTGAGCGGCGAGTATTCGATGGTCAAAGCGGCGGCGCTGCAGGGCTGGATCGATGAACGGGCAGTCGTATCGGAAATGCTGACCGGGATGAAACGCGCCGGTGCGGATATTATCATCACGTATTTTGCCAAGGACGCGGCGCGCTGGATGCGCGAATAGCCAATTTTAATTAAGGATAATTTGAGGATAAAAGAAGGAGTGAAAAACAATGGGCGATCTGCCATTAAAACGCCGGGAGGAAGCCTCCCGCAAGGCGTTTGAAGAAGCGAAGCAGTATATTCCCGGCGGCGTTAACAGCCCGGTGCGGGCGTTCAAGTCCGTGGGACTGACGCCGGTGTACGTGGAGCGGGGCGAGGGCTCGCGCGTGTACGACATCGACGGCAACAGTTTTATCGATTATGTCTGCTCTTGGGGGCCGCTGATTATGGGCCACGCCCATCCGGAAGTGGTTCAGGCGCTGCAGGCGGCTGCCGTTAAGGGCACCAGCTTTGGCGCACCGACGCTGATGGAGACGGAGATGGCCAAAACGGTCGTGGAACGCGTTGCATCGGTCGATATCGTGCGGATGGTCAATTCGGGCACGGAAGCGACGATGAGCGCGATCCGGCTGGCCCGCGGCTACACCGGCCGCAGCAAAATCCTCAAATTCGAAGGCTCCTACCACGGCCATGCCGACAGCCTGCTGATCAAAGCCGGCTCCGGCGTGGCAACGCTGGGGCTGCCCGACAGCCCGGGCGTACCGGAAGGCGTGGCGGTGAACACGATCACCGTGCCATACAATGATCTGGAAGGGGCCAAGGTTGCCTTTGAACGGTACGGCAGCGATATTGCCGCTGTCATCGTCGAGCCCATTGCCGGCAATATGGGCGTCGTTCCGCCGCTGCCTGGCTTCCTGGAAGGGCTGCGCAAGCTGACTACCGGTTACGGGGCGCTGCTGATCTTTGACGAGGTTATGACCGGCTTCCGCGTGCACCGCGGCTGTGCGCAAGGCTTGTTCGAAATCGTTCCAGATCTGACCTGCTTCGGCAAAGTAATCGGCGGCGGACTCCCGGTCGGCGCTTACGGCGGCAAACGTGAACTCATGGAGCAAATGGCGCCGAGCGGCCCGATCTATCAGGCGGGCACGCTGAGCGGCAATCCGCTCGCCATGGCCGCCGGGTACAGCACGCTGCGGCTGCTGACGCCGGAGGTGTACGACCGGCTGGAGATGCTGGCGTCGCGTCTGGAGGCAGGCCTTAAGCGCAATGCGGAAGAGACCGGCGTGCCGCTGACGATCAACCGCGTCGGCTCGATGGTCTGCCCATTCTTCACCGAGCAGAAGGTCATCAATTTCGATACGGCGAAGACGAGTAATCTTGATCATTTCCGCCGCTATTTCGGCCGGATGCTGGATCAAGGCATCAGCGTGCCGCCTTCCCAGTTTGAAGGCATGTTCGTCTCGGGCGTGCACAGCGAGCAGGATATCGACGATACGATCGAGGCGCACCGCAGCGCCTTGAAATCGCTGTGATGCCGGGAGGCGGGGCCTGGGTCCGCCGGGGCGAATGGCTGGAGGTTATGCCCGGCCGCGCGGTGACCTCCGAGGCCGACAAGGAAGCCGCCGCGGACCGGTGGCTGCTGGAGACGGCGGGTATGCCGGAGAAGCTGCATACCCGGCTGCGCCGCGAGGGCGGCATCCGGCTGCAGGGCGACCGCCTGCGCCTGGCGCTGTTCCCCGCGCGCGAAGCGGGCATTGAGCCGGCCTGGGACGGGGCCGGCGCTGAAGTGCTGTACGAGGACGACTTCGTCCTCGTCATGCACAAGCCGTCCGGCATGGCGGTGCATCCGGACGGCAGCGGCACGGCGACGACGCTCGACCATGTCGTCGCCGCCCATTATGCCGCGGCCGGCGGCGGGATCGCCGTCCGGCATATCCACAGGCTCGATAAGGACACGACCGGTCCTGTGCTCTACGCCAAAAACGAATATGCGCAGCTCGTATTGGACGAGGATCTGCGCCAGAAGGCCGTCTCGCGCCAGTATGCCGCGATCGTCGCCGGCACCGTGCCGGCTTCGCTGCAGGTGATCGACGCCCCGATCGGGCGCGACCGCCATCATGCGGCGCGGCGCCGGGTGTCGCCGGGCGGCCAGCCGGCGGTGACCCGGATTACCGGCCACGAACCGCTGGCGCATGGGACGGTCGTCACGGCGATGCTCGAGACCGGCCGCACGCACCAGATCCGCGTGCATTTGAGCCATGCGGGACATCCGTTGTACGGCGACAAGCTGTACGGCGGCCCGGCATGGGTCACCAGCGTCGCGGAGCGCCAGTGGGGCAGCGCGTCGCCGGCGCCGGAGAGTGCTTCGCCGCAGCGGTCTGCCCCGGTGCTGCCGGGCGCGCGCGGCGCTGCAGCCGGATCCGCCGCGAAGCCGCAGCACGAAGCGGTCACTCCGGCAAAGACCGAGGAGCGCCAGGCGCTGCACGGGGAGCTGCTGGTTTTTCGGCACCCGTGGACCCGCCGGCCCGTCGAAGTTGCCGATCCGTGGCCGGAGGACATGCTGCGGCTCAAGGGGATTTTGTCGGCAACATAAACCGGCCGCAAAAGAATTTACGATTTAAAACGACTCATCAAGACCTCTGTTTCCCGAACGCGGGAACGGAGGTCTTTTTTCTTTGGGGCTGCTCGATGATCGCTGCTCCGCGTTTTTTGGGTAAAACAACATATATGTTTATTATTTTGCGAGAATCGCGAGTTTAGAGACCAATCGCCGACAGGAGGAATGACCATGAAATGGCAGGGCCGTAGAGCAAGTGCGAATGTGGAAGACCGTAGAGGCAGAGGCGGCGGAGGCGGAAAACTCGTCGGCGGCGGGATCGGAGGAATTATCCTCGTGTTGGTGATTACGCTGCTGAGCGGCGGCAATGCCGGGGATGTGCTGAACAATGTCATGTCGAACGGATCCGGCGGATCGGAACCGTACCAGGAATCGGCGCAGGAGCAGGAACTCGCGCAGTTCGTTTCCGTGGTGCTGGCGGATACGGAGGATGTCTGGAGCGATATTTTTGCGCAAATGGGAAAGACCTATACCGATCCGACGCTGGTGATGTACAGCGGGAGCGTGGATTCCGCCTGCGGGACGGCTACCTCTGCGGTGGGGCCGTTTTATTGTCCGGGGGACAGCAAGCTTTATATCGACCTGAGCTTCTATGATGAATTGCAGCAGCGCTTCAAGGCGCCGGGAGATTTTGCGATGGCCTATGTCATCGCCCATGAGGTGGGCCACCACGTCCAGACGCTGCTGGGCACGACGGCCAAGCTGGACCGTGCACGCGCGCAACTGGATGAAAAAGCGTACAACCAGCAGCAGGTCCGCTTCGAGCTGCAAGCCGACTATTTGGCCGGGGTATGGGCGAATCACGCCCAGGGCATGGATCTGCTGGAGGCGGGCGATTTGGAGGAAGCACTGACGGCGGCCAGCGCGGTCGGCGACGACACGATTCAAAAACAGGCGCAGGGATATGCGGTGCCGGACAGCTTTACGCACGGGACCTCGGAGCAACGCAAACGCTGGCTCTACAAGGGGTTCGAAAACGGAACCATCGCCGGGGGCGATACGTTCGGTGCCGCAGAGCTTTAGTTCTGGAGATAAGCCGGAACACGAACACGCACCCTTTCTCTGCAGCGCAGCAGCGTCGTGAAGTGCTGCCGTGTGCTTTTCGAATGAAGGTGTCTGCCGTACCCGTCTGTCTTCAACACTGCAGCCTGTTCTTGAACGTCAGCCGGTTGCGGCCGAGCTTTTTGGATTCGAGCAGCAGCTGGTCGGCGTTGATATAGCTGCGGTACATCGCACCCTCGGCATCCATTTGGTCGTAGTAGAGCCCGAAGGAAGCGGAATAGGTAACGCTGATGTTCTCCTCCCCATATTCCGCCGCTACGCTGCCGCTGCCGAGATGGTCGAGAATTTCCTGGATTTGCTTTACGCATTCATTGCTGGTTTTGCCCCGCAGAAAAATGGTGAATTCTTCGCCGCCGCTGCGAAAGAGCGTGTCATCCTCCGTCAAATGAGCCTTCAGCAGGTCGGCGAAATGAATGATGACCCGGTCGCCTACGGCGTGATTGTAGTTGTCGTTGATTTTTTTGAAGCGGTCGATATCCGCGACGACGACGCCGATCCGCTCTCCGGAATGATCCAGTTCAAGCATCGCTTTATCCATTTGTGCGCGGTTGAAGGTTCCGGTTAAAAAATCGCGGTACGCCATTTGCTCGAACTGGTCGCGTTCGAATTTATGCTTTGCGCTGATCGATTTGGAGTAAAACGACAGGCTGACGATATAGTTCAGAAGGAACAACGCGAGCAGCATCTCCCATTGGTCCAATTGCAGCATGCGCAGCAGCAGGGCGTTCGTTAAGGCGACCTTGCCGAAGTCGAGCAGGTTGCGGCTTTTGAAGATCAGGTTGAACGCTTCCTTGCGGGTGGTGACATCTCCGGACAACCAGAAGGTTGTCACCAGGCAGCAGGAGGAGAGCAGCGAGATGACATAGACAATCAGCATGATCAATATCCAGTATCCGAAAGGTACTTCCTTGGCATAGGGATAGAGAAAGGTATAAAGGTAGTAGCCGACTGTACCGCCGATGGTGAAGGAACCGATGTTGTAAAACGTGTCGAGAAACTCGCCTCGGTCCGCGGTTCCCGTTATTTTTTTGTAAAAATACACCGTAAAGCGGTAAATGACTTCGAAGATGAAGGTGCCTGCCGGGCCGGCGAAAATGCCGAACGAGGAAGTGTAGCTGATGGCATAATCAATGGTCGAATTGCCGCTGCGCGTCACGATGCGAAGCTGGAAATAAAAGCTGGAGAAGATCCAGTACAGAATGAGCGCTTTGATGTATGTAAGGTCCAGAGGAATAACCCCGGGAGTAAACCAGGCGATGGTTATGGATGCAAAAAACAGGAATAAATCGAATACTCTTGCTTTGGCCATAATGTCAGGTTTCCTTTCAGAGATTATATCGATTATAACCGAAAAGGACAAAACGATAGAAGAATAATCTTTCCAGGACCCGGAAATAAGCGGGCACACAGAGGCGGGTATCCATACCCGGCGGCTGCCAGCCTCATATAATACTTTGTTACGCCGGAGCAAATGCTTCGGACGATGAGTCAATTCTGCAAGCCGGGGGAGCGATATTCATTGAAAATACTGCTGGCGACCTACTGGGGACTTACCAATATGGGCGGAATTTGGACGTATATGCGGCAGTTGGCCGACAAGCTGACCGAGATGGGCCATACGGTTACGCTGATGGGCACGCAGGCGGAGAAAAACATGGTTTATCTGCTGGAGGAAGGCGTTTTTTTCGATAAAAAACCGCTGGCATCAGCGCTCGCCGTCCGGCTGGACAGCGAGCGTTTTCCGCATTTGTGGCTGGAGCACGGGATATACAGCTTCGAACTCGGCCGTTATGTCTATGAAAGCGGCGCGGCAGCGCTCGGCCTGGCGGGGTACGATGTCATCCACGCGCAGGATCCGATCGCCGCGTATGCGCTCCGCAGGGCGATGAAACATCCCGTGCCCCTCGTGTACAGCGTTCACGGCGCGCTTGCGCGCGAAGCCTATTACGAATACCGCGGCCTGGAACCGGGATTGACCATGGAGGCCTACGAAGAGCGGCCGATCTGGCGGTACTTCCGCCGGATGGAGCAGCTTGGGGCCACCTCCGCCGATGAACTGCTGGTATCGTCGAGATGGATCGGCAGGCTGACCGCTGCCCATGGCGTGGAGGATGCGAGAATTCATACGCTGCCTTATGGAATTAATTTGAATGAGTTTGCCCTTAGAATGAAGGAACCGTCTCCGCTGGTGCTGGACGGAACCCGCAAGGTCATTATGTACGCGGGCCGTCTGGAATATATCAAAGGCGTCCATGTGCTGGCTGCGGCGCTTGGACGGCTGCAGCAAATTCGCCGCGACTGGGTCTGCATCATCGCTGGGCAAGGTTCGATGGAAAACGAGCTGAAGGCGCAAATCCGGTCGCTCGGACTGGAACAGCAGGTCATATTTACCGGAAGGCTGAACAACATTCCGTCTGCGCTGGGTTCCGCGGATATCTACGTGCAGCCTAGCCTGCAGGATACGCAGCCTTATTCCGTCACGGAGGCGCAGCTGGCCGGACTTGCTCCGATCGTCGCCGGAACGACGGGAATGCCGGAGATGGTAAAGCAAGGCGAGACGGGCTGGATTGTTCCGCCTGACGACCCCGCAGCGTTAGCCGCGCAGCTCGCTCAGCTGCTGGAGGATCGCTCACTGCGCCTACGTACCGGGCTGCAGGCCCGGAGCTGGGCGCTTTCGCACCGCTCGCTGGACGGAATGGCCGAAGGAACGCTGCAGGTTTACCGTAAAGCGGTCGGAACAGCGGTGCTGCGCGGATTTAAGCGCCGCAAGGATGCCTTCGCCCCTTCCTGGACCTCCTCGATTCCCTTAAAGATGAAGCAGGCCTTATCCACGGGAAGCGCGGAGGGTGTTCCTGGTGCTTTTCACCCGGCGGATGCGCTGGAGGGGATGTCCGAATACAGCGAGCTGGCCTGGCTGCTGCGTACCAGGCTGCCGGAACGTTATTCGGTGCCGGATGCCCGTACCGTCATCTCGTGAAACGCCCTACGGGCCTTGCTCCAAATTTGTCATTCCCGGGCGGGAAAAGCATATACATGAGTGAGACACATTTAGGGCTTATACTCTGGGCTTGTCTCAGGGCTAGATTATGCCAAGGAGGAGGACATATCGCGTGTACGATAAGTATAACGGCTTAAGATTTGACATCTACGAGCGCATCCACCTGTCCGCGGACCTTCCGGGTATCACCGAACTGGAAGAAGTGGAACTGGTGCCGGATATTCAGGTTATCGAGCGGGAGGACCGGGCCGAATTGTACGGCCAGCTGCTGCTGACCGGCCTGTATCGGGGAGAAGACGACCGGACGCAGCGGCTGGATCATGCCATCCCCGTTGAGATTACCGTCCCGCTCACCCGGGTAAATTCGCTCGAGGATATCGGCGTCGAAATCGAAAATTTCGATATCGACCTGCTGAATATCCGGACGCTGAATGTAACCGGCGTGCTTTCGCTGCGGGGGATCGGCGGTGCCGAGGCGCAGCCGTCCTGGCAGCAGGAGGAATACACCGTTGCGTATTCGCCCGACGGGGGAGGCTGGCGTCCGGATGAGGAACGGGACGCCAAGGACTTCAGCAGCGAAGTCCAGTACGAGAATCATCTGTGGACTTACGGCGAGGATGCCCAGGCGGTGAATGCCGCCGAAACGGAAGGGGCGTCCGAGGAAGCCGAAGCCTTATTGCCGCCGGAAGAGGAGGAGGCTCCGCTCCAGAAGAGTGCTTCCCTTGCCGATGCACCGCAAAAGGACAAGGAAGCCAAAGCGCGTACGCACAGCCTGGACAACGAAGTTCACTCCACCGCGGCCTTCTCCGGCCCCTCGGCTTCCTGGACGATTCCGGCCGAACCGCAGAATGTGGAATCGCGGGTAGAGGAAGCCCCGGCCATCACGGATACGGCGAATGCAGCGCAGGAGCCGGCGGCGGTCGAAGCGAATGAGGAACTGCTGTCTGCGGAAGATGAGCCGGCTGCGCCTGAACCTACTTACGAAAACGAAGCTGTAAGTCCCGAAGCGACGGTCCCGGAGGAAAAACAAGATCTTAAGGTCGCTTTCGGCAGCAAGTCCGGCGAACGGGAATCGCTCTCCTTCTCTTCGCTGCTCGGCGCGAATCGTTACCGCAAGGAGCCGGAGCCTCCGGCGGCGGAGCCCGCACCGGCGGGGGCGGCTGCTTTTGATGCCGATTCCGAAGGCGACTGGAAAAGCCGCTTCTACGGCAATCTGGCCGGTGAGCGGATGTTCCGCAAAGTCCGCCTGTGCATTGTCCAGCGAGAGGACACCCTCGATACGATTGCCGAGAAGTATCAGCTCAGCGCAAGGGAACTGGTGCTATATAACCGCCTGCCCGGCCAGACCGTAGAGGAAGGCCAAGTGCTGTATATTCCTTAAGTCCCAAAAAAATCGGCTAGTCCAGGTATACTCCCGGCCCATTATGCGTATGCTGGTTGACTAAGAATAATCCAAATTGTATGATGGGATTAATTAAAGTTAACGAAAGACTGGGAACGGGAAGAGTAGGCGGCCAGACCTTCAGAGAGCGGAATTGTCAATTGCTGTGAATTTCCGCAGGATACAGCCACCGAAGTCGCCCAGGAGTCGCCCCTCTGAGCTTGGCGCCGAACCGCGGTGCCGAATTAGGAGGTGGCCGGTTGCAGCCGTTATGTGCATGAGTGTCGCGTCAGGCACCGGATGTTGTTCCATTCGGGAGGTGAAGCCGTTTACGGTATTCCGGCTTGCGCGAAACAAAGGTGGTACCGCGAAAGAATGGCCTTTCGTCCTTTGAGACGAAAGGCCTTTTTGTGTATCCGGAGGAAATGCAGCAAGCGGATTTCTCCGGGGGTCTGCCAGGGCGGCGCCGTTTCGAAAGCCACGCAAAGTTATATTTATGGAGGGTATAGACATGGCTGACATCAACAACCTGCCGACCACGTACGATCCGAAGGCGGCGGAGCAGAAGTGGTATGCATACTGGATCGAAAACGAATTTTTCAAAGCGGGGCAGCGTCCCGACGCGGAGGCGTACAGTATCGTCATTCCGCCGCCGAACGTTACGGGCATGCTGCATATCGGCCATGCGCTCGATTTTACGCTGCAGGATATCCTGATCCGTGTAAAGCGGATGCAAGGCTTTGATACCTTGTGGCTGCCGGGCACGGACCATGCCGGAATCGCCACCCAGACCAAGGTGGAGCAAAAGCTCCGCGAGCAGGGCATTACCCGTCACGACCTCGGCCGCGAAAAGTTCCTGGAGCAGGTGTGGGCCTGGAAAGATCAATACGCGGCGACCATTCACGAGCAATGGGCCAAAATGGGCTTGTCGCTGGATTATTCGCGCGAGCGCTTTACGCTGGACGAAGGATTAACCCAAGGCGTACGTCAAGTGTTCGTCGAGCTGTACCGCAAGGGCTTGATTTACCGCGGCAAACGGATTATCAACTGGGATCCGGCGGCGCGCACGGCCCTCTCGGACATCGAAGTGGAATACAAGGAAGTTAACGGACACCTGTATCATCTGCGTTACCCGCTCAAAGACGGCAGCGGCTACATTACCGTGGCAACCACCCGTCCGGAGACCATGCTTGGGGATACGGCGGTTGCCGTGCATCCGAAGGATGAACGGTATAAGGATCTGATCGGCAAGACGCTGATTCTGCCGATCGTGGGCCGTGAAATTCCGATTATCGCCGATGATTATGTGGAGAAGGAATTCGGCAGCGGTGCGGTGAAGATTACGCCAGCCCATGACCCGAACGACTTCGAGGTCGGCCAGCGCCACAATCTGCCGCAGATCAACGTCATGGACGAGAGCGGCACGATGAACGAGGAAGCCGGACCGTACCAGGGCCAGGACCGCAGCGAATGCCGCAAGAACATCGTCGCTGACCTGAAGGAGCAAGGCGTCCTGATCTCCATTGAGGACCATGTGCATCAGGTAGGACACAGCGAGCGTTCCGGCGCCGTCGTTGAGCCTTATCTGTCCACCCAGTGGTTCGTGAAAATGCAGCCGCTGGCCGAAGTCGCCATCGCTGCCCAAAAGGACGGCAAGGGCGTAAACTTCGTGCCGGATCGTTTTGAGAAGACCTACCTGAACTGGATCGAAAATGTACGCGACTGGTGTATTTCCCGCCAGCTGTGGTGGGGACACCGCATTCCGGCCTGGTATTCCGAATCTACCGGCGAAGTATTTGTAGCTTACAGTGAAGAGGAAGCTCGCGAAATGAGCGGACTTGACGATCTGAAGCAGGACGAGGATGTACTGGATACCTGGTTCAGCTCCAATCTGTGGCCGTTTGCGACACTGGGCTGGCCGGATGAGGACAGCAGCGACTATCAGCGCTTCTATCCGAACAATGTGCTGGTTACCGGATACGATATCATCTACTTCTGGGTGGCGCGCATGATTTTCTCGGCCTTTGAGTTCACGGGCAAAAAGCCATTTGCCGATGTGTTCATGCACGGACTCGTGCGCGATGCCGAAGGCCGCAAGATGTCCAAATCGCTCGGCAACGGGATCGATCCGCTGGATGTCATCGAGTCGTACGGCGCCGATGCCATGCGCTACATGATTTCCACCGGCATCACTGCCGGGCAGGATCTTCGCTTCCGTCTGGAGAAGGTGGAGCAGGCGCGCAACTTCGCGAACAAGATCTGGAACGCGTCGCGCTTTGCGCTGATGAATCTGGAAGGCTTCAGCTTCGCGGATATCGACATTACCGGCGACCTGACGACGGCCGACCGCTGGATCCTGCACCGCCTGAACGAAACATCCCGCGACATCACGCGCCTGATCGACGCCTACGAATACGGCGAAACCGGACGCCTGCTGTATAACTTTATCTGGGATGACCTGTGCGACTGGTACATTGAATTCGCCAAGCTGTCCCTGTACGGAGAGAACGCGGCGGCAAAAGCCAAAACGCAATCGGTGCTCGCTTATGTGCTGGACCGGACGCTGCGCCTGATCCATCCGTTTATGCCGTTCATTACCGAAGAGATCTGGCAGCATTTGCCGCATGAAGGCGAGACGATTACGCTGGCCGCATGGCCGCAAGCCGATCCGGCGTTCGAGAATCCGCAGGCGGTAGCCGAGATGAACCTGCTGATGGATGTCATCCGCGCTGTGCGCAACATCCGGGCGGAAGTCAACGTACCGATGAGCAAAAAAGTCGAGCTGATCATCAAAGCGGCTGGCGAGGATGTCCTCGGCATCCTTTCGCGCAACGAGCATTATATCGCACGCTTCTGCAACACCTCGTCGCTGGAATCGGGCCTGGCTCCCCAAGCTCCGGACAAAGTGATGTCGGCGGTAGTGACCGGTGCCGAGCTGCTGCTGCCGCTGTCGGGCCTGATCGATATCGGACAGGAAATCGCCCGGCTGGAGAAGGAAGTGTCGACGCTGAACGGCGAAGTCGAGCGCATCGAGAAAAAGCTCGGCAACGAAGGGTTCGTCGCCAAGGCGCCGGCCAAAGTCATCGATGAAGAGCGGGCCAAGCTTGCGGACTATTCCGCGAAACGGGAAACCGTGCTGGCCCGCATCGCAGAATTGAAAGGATAATCGCTATGGAAGAGATCATCGGGAGCGGCTCAGCCGCTCCTCTCGGTTCTTATGCCGAAGCGGTCGAATGGATCAATGGACTGATTCCCTTCGGCATCCGCCCGGGGCTGGAACGGATTGAGCTGCTCATGGAAAAGCTCGGACATCCGCACCGTAAGCTGAAGTTTATCCACGTAGCGGGAACGAACGGCAAAGGCTCGACCTGCGCTTTTCTGACCCGTGCGCTGCTGGAGAGCGGGTACAGCGTCGGTACGTATACGTCGCCTTATATCACCAAATTCACGGACCGTTTCCAGTTTAACGGAGCCAATATTCCCGAGGACACGCTGATGGAGCTGGCGTGCGTGCTGCACCCGCTGGTTGCGGAAATTGCCGCCACCGAGCTCGGCTCGCCGACCATGTTTGAGGTGTCGACCGCACTGGCAATACTCTATTATGCGACCGTATGCTACCCGGATGTCGTCGTCTGGGAGACCGGGCTGGGCGGCAGGCTGGACGTCACCAACATCGTGAACCCGGTCGTTTCGATCATCACGAACGTCGGCCATGACCATACCGATGTGCTCGGCGACACGCTGGAGCTGATTGCCGCCGAGAAGGCCGGCATTATCAAGCCGGGCGTTCCGGCTGTAACCTGCGCGACCCAGCCCGAGGTTCTTGCCGTGCTGAAGGCGAAAGCGGCCGAGGTGCGTTCGAAGCTGTACGTAGCCGGCGAGGATTTCAGCGTCGAGGAGGCCCGGATCGAAGACGGGCTGCAGCACTTTGCCTTTAATGGTCCATTCCGGACGCTGCCTGTCGCCATTGCGATGAAAGGCGAGCATCAGCTGGCCAACGCATCGGGCGCGCTGATGGCGCTGGAGGTGCTGCGTCAGTATCTGGCTTTTATGCTCGACGACGAAGCACTGCAAAAGGGCTTCCGGAATACCTTCTGGGCCGGAAGGCTGGAGGAAGCGTCGCAGTCCCCGCGCATCGTGCTGGACGGCGCACATAATCCCGAAGGGGCGGAGGTGCTGGCCCAAAGCCTGCCGAAATTTTATTCATACCGCCGTTTAAATTTGCTGATGGGGATGCTATCAAATAAGCATCACGAGTCATACTTCAAGCATATACTGCCTATAGTGGATACGCTCATCCTGACCGAGCCGGATTTCCGTAAGAAAATGGACGCGGAAGATCTGAAGCGAATCGCAGAACGTCTGCGCGGGCAATATGCCAAGGATCATTTGGAAATTATAGTAGAACATGATTGGGGCAAAGCGCTTGAGCTGCTGCAGTCGAAGACCGCGGCGGAAGATCTGGCCGTGGTATCCGGTACGCTGTACCTGATTTCCGACGTGCGCGGCACGCTGCTGAAGCAGCCCGATTCTGAAAAAGGCTGGTGACAAACTGTTGGATACTACTGAACGTGTGCATTTTATTGGAATCGGCGGCTACGGAATGAGCGCGATTGCCCGTGTCATGCTGGAGATGGGATATACGGTTACGGGCTCTGACGTGGCCGCACAGGAACTGACCGAAAAACTGATTGCCAAAGGTGCAAAAGTGTATATCGGGCATAAAGGAGAACAGGTAAAGGGGGCCGATCTGGTCGTCTATTCCACTGCGCTGACCAGCGACAATGTGGAATGGGTGGAAGCGGAACGCCTGAACATTCCGATTCTTCACCGCTCGCAAATGCTGGCCCGCCTGCTGAATGAACGCAAAGGGGTAGCCATCGCCGGCGCGCATGGCAAAACGACCACCTCCTCCATGATCGCTTTGATTATGGAAGACTGCGGCGTTGACCCGACCTATATCATCGGCGGGGAGATTATGAATGTCGGCACGAATGCCAAAGCTGGCAAAGGCGAATTTGTCGTCGCGGAAGCGGATGAGAGCGACGGCTCTTTCCTGCATTACCATCCGTGGCTGGGGATCGTCACCAATATTGAAGCCGACCATCTGGAGAACTACGGCGGCGATTTCGGCCGCTTGAAGGCCGCTTACGTGCAGTTCATGAACCAACTGCGCGAAGACGGAACCGCGATCGTATGCGCGGACGATGAAACAGCCAGTTCCCTGCTGCCCGAAGTAAAGGGCACGGTCATTACTTACGGCATCCATTCCAAGGACGCGGATTATACCGCGACGGATATCATGCTCGGCGACCGGCAGGTTTCCTATACAATGAACCACGGAGACCAGGTGCTCGGCACCATCCGGCTCTCCATCCCGGGAAAATACAATCTTTACAACTCCATGGCTGCCGTAATCGCCTGCCTGAAGGCGGGGATTTCGTTTGAAGCCATCGCCGAGTCGATTGTCAAATTCCACGGGGCCAAACGCCGCTTTCAGGTGCTTGGCGATTCGGACGGCATTCTCGTCATCGACGACTATGCCCATCACCCGACGGAGATTCAGGCTACCATCAGCGCCGCGAAGGCAACCGGCAAGCGGATCATCGCCGTGTTCCAGCCGCAGCGCTATACCCGCACGTTCTTTTTGCTCGATGCGTTCAGCCGGGCCTTCGGGGAAGCGGACGAGGTGATTTTGACCGATATCTATTCTCCGGCCGGCGAAAAGCAGATCGAAGGCGTGTCCTCTGCCAAGCTGGTCGAGCTGATCGTGCAGAACAGCAACTCTAGCGCAAGGCATCTGCCGACCAAAGAAGACGTCCTGGCAGATCTGCGCGGGCGCCTCGAACCGGGCGACCTGGTGCTTACCATGGGCGCCGGGGATATCTGGAAAGTTGCCTATACCCTGGCCGGCGAGCTTCGCGGCGAGACAAAAGAATAGCAGCGTCAGACAGCGGCGCACGCTTTTTCGGAAACGGGGGAGCGTGCGCTTTTTTATAGTGAAAAAGCAACTCCCGCTTTTAAAACCGCTGCCTTGGCGATATAGTAAGTAGGATACGTTTTTTTATTATCGGATTTTCCCTGGGTGGTGTACGCTTGTCTCTACAGCTCGATATTCATTCGTTACTGTACCTATTCATTTTCGGGAACCTGTTTATTTCACTGATGATTACGTTCTACCGCTTTCACTTTCCCAGAGACAAGGCGTCGGTTGTATTCATTGCCGCCAAGTGGATTCAAGTGGTGTACTGGTATTCGATCCTGCTGTGGGACCGTTTGCCCCGGGTCCTGGCGATTCCGCTCAGCAACGGTCTGATCTTGGTCGGCGGGACGCTGGAGATTGCAGCCCTCCTGCTGATGATGAACATGCTGGGGCCAAAGGATAAACGCTATTACCTTACTCTTATCCTCATCAGCATTGTCTGTTTCTTCACCGTCGCGCTGTTCTGGAACCGGCCGAATAACCGGGTCGCGATTACATCGCTGTTTGCGGCACTGTTTGCCGTTCATCCGGGCTACCGTCTCAGCGCCAACGCCCCCGGCTCTCCGCTGCAGAAACTGCTGGGCCATCTGTTCTTCGGCTTTGCCGGGGTAATGCTGTGGCGGGGGGCGTACGCGCTTTTCCTGGCTCCTGACATGGGGGCTTTAACGGCCAATACGGCCCAATACGTTTATTATATGGGCATGTTTTTCCTGATGATTGTCGGGACAGCCGCCTTTATCCTGTTATCGAACGAGCACTCTTACGAGGAACTGAAGCGGATTGCCACTTACGATTCGCTGACGGGGATCATGAGCCGGCGCACGTTTTTTCAGGAAACGGAGCAGAAGCTGGAGCTAGCGGCAAAAAGGCAGGATCCTTGCACGCTGCTGATTCTGGATCTCGATCATTTCAAAAAAGTCAATGATACCTATGGCCATGATAAAGGCGATACGGTGCTGCAGCATTTTGCCATGGCCGTGGAGCAGAGTCTGGGAGAAGGCGACCTGTTTGGCCGGATCGGCGGCGAAGAGTTCGGAGTTATGCTGTACGGAATGGCCGAGAAAGAAGGTTTCGGGAAAGCGCAGCAGTTGTGCGTCTTGGTGGAGGAGGCTTTGCTGCAGGTTATTCCGGAGGGATGCACGGTCAGCGTGGGAGTGATTTCCGTGCTTCCCGATTCGTACACAGCACTGGATACGTTGTACAAGCTTGGCGATAAAGCGCTGTACCAGGCGAAGACGCAAGGAAGAAACCGGGCGGTCATCGCCCGTTAAGGGCTTCATGCCCATACTGCATGCCTGGGCCGGCTGAAGGGTAGGGGGGAGTTTCATCACCGCACATTTTGATCTGGTTACGCTGGAAGTATGCCTTTTTTTCGGAAATTTGTTTACGGTGCTCCTCATGCTGGCATACCGTTCCCGCTATAAAGATGAGGCTTCGCGTTTGTCCGTTGCTTCCAAGCTGCTGCAGATTCTGATTCTGGGACTGCTGCTTGTCCTGGCTCCCGGGCATATCCGTTATATCCTGCCGATATTTATCATGTTATACCTTGCCGCCGCGGTCACGGAGGCTTTTTCGCTGCTCAAGCTGCTCGGCGCCTACTCGGAAAGGGTAAAAGAACGCTATTTCACCTTGGTAGCCATTGCCGGGTCCGGATTGATTATTCTGTATCCGCTGTTGCCGTCGAGGCCCTATTTCGTCGCGGTGGCTTCGCTGACGGGCGCTTTTGGGGGATTTTACCCAGCCTATGTCCTGCTGGTCAAGCTAAAAGAGACACCACTGCAAAAACTGATCGGAGTGCTTTACATTGTCGTCATTTTGTCGCTGCTCGGCAAGGGGATACTCGCGGTAGGCCATTTGGCGGAGCGTGCTCCGGCAGTTGGCGGATTTCTGCAGGATTTGTTCTACGTCGGTTTGTATTTGCAGATGCTTATCGGCACCGCCGGCTTTATGCTTCTGATGCGGGAACGGTCGTACGCGGAGCTGGAGCGGGCGGCGACCTACGATGAGTTGACGGGAATTTTGAACCGCCGCGCGTTCGTGCAGCGTGCCCGTCCGCTGATTATGGGTGCGGCGCGCCATGCGGTTCCGTATTCGTTTTTGCTGGTGGATGTGGATCATTTCAAGAGCGTCAACGATTCGCACGGGCATGACACCGGAGATCGGGTGCTGAGGCATTTTGCCGGAAAAATTGCTGCCGAGCTCGATCGCGGCGATTTATTCGGCCGGTTCGGCGGCGAGGAATTTGCCATTCTGCTGCACCGTGCGGATGAAACCGCCGCCGAAGAAATTGCCGAACGGCTGCGCCGGGTGGTGGAAGCATCTGCTTTGCCGGGAATGTCGCTCTCCTATACGATCAGCCTCGGCCTTGTGACGGTACAACCCGGACAGCGCGTTCCGCTGAATACATTGTACCGTTTAAGCGACAAAGCGCTTTATGAAGCCAAGCAGCAGGGGCGGAATTGCGTGGTACATTGCCCACTTGTTTAATGGGAAAACACCACATAAATTTAACTGTTCGTCTGCATCCCTCTGAACATAAGCAGAGCAGCGCCCCTTGATGAAGGGGAATCGCTGCTCTGCTTTTTTTGCAAGTTTAATAAGTTTGTGCTGCGCGATGCGCCAAGACGCTTATCCGCGGCTCCCGGATGGATTGTCTATGCCTGGATCACCGCCGAAGTCAAAGCACCGTGTTTATTTTTTTGAAAACCATAAATTAACAAATCTTGCTCCGGATTATTGGGTATATAACTATAATAAACATAAAATATAGAAACATTGGATGAGGAGAAGTGAATATGAGAGAGCGACTGCTGTTTATTACCGCGGAGAATCCGTTTCCGCAGGACAGCGGAGGCAAGCTGCGCACCGGCAATATCCTGAGCCTTCTGCAAGACAAGTATGAGGTCGATCTAATTACTTACCGGGGACGAGAGGGAACTGCGGACACGCCTACCCGGCCGCAATTAAACGTATACGAGGTACAGCGCTCCATGAATTACCGCAAGGCGATGCTGCGTTCGCTGTATACGTGGCGCAACTGCTCTTATATGAGCCATGCCGATGTCGATATGCGGCGCACAATCGTCAGCTTGTGCCGCGAGCACCAATACCGGCAGGTCTTCATTTCGCACAGCCTCCTCGGCTGCTGCATCGACATCGTGCGGCAGGCATTGCCGGAAGCGGAGATCATCACCGACGCGCATAACTTCGAGAGCGGGTTGTCGGCACAGCTGGCCGGCAGCAAGCGGGGGCTGGCCAAGCTTTATTTTTCGCTGAATGCCTTCTGGACGCGGCGGGACGAACGCAAGCTGATGGACAAAACGAATGTGCTGCTGACTACCTCCGAAGAAGACGGGCAATCCTTCAGGGCGCTCTCGGGCAAAAACGCCTCCAAAGTGCATGTCATTCCCAACTTTATCCGTATCGGCGATTACAGCGACGCGCCTCGGGCTGCCCAAGAAAACTGGATCATCCTGCCGGGCAATATGAACTATTTTCCGAACATTCACGCAGCTGCTTATTTCTTCCGGGACATTTATCCTTCCGTTAAGGCACAAATTCCGGGAGTGAAGTGGTACATTGTCGGCCGGGATGTGCATCCGGAGGTGGCCGCGCTTGCCGGAAAAGATCCATCCATCGTCATTACCGGTTATGTAGACAGCGTGGCGGAGTACGTGCGAAAGGCCAAAGTGGTGGTCGCTCCGCTTCTGGAGGGCAGCGGAACCAGGCTGAAGATTCTCGAGGCTTGGGCGCTTGGAACACCGGTGGTGTCCAGCTCCAAAGGCGCGGAAGGGCTGCGTTACGAGCATTCACGCAATATTTTGATCGCGGATGAGCCTCAGGCTTTCGCCGACAGCATCGTCCGCCTATTCCGCAACGAACAGGAAGGAAGGCAGCTGGCCGAAGGCGCCCGGCAAACGCTTATGGCCCATTATGAAGCGGGAAGCGTGAAATCGAAGCTGCTGGCGCTGGTGTGAATTTGCGAACGGGTACTGCGAGCTGTCCGAAATCGCTGCCTCACGCTTGGTGTTGCCAAAACAATCCGCATATTTCTCTATCGTCTATCATAGGTTGTCTTATAGATTAGAGGATAGCGAGGTGCGCGGACTTGAGCAGCAGCAGAAAAATGACGTTCCGGTTTAACGAGGAACAGAAATCCGGTACGGAGCAGACGGCGGACAGGCATTCCCTGCAGACGTTCGGGACGGAGGCGAAGGAATACAAGGTGCCGGAACCGGAGCCGGTAGTGATTGAATTGCTGCCATACGGCGGCATTGCCGACGAACCCCGGAACGGCGATTATGGGGAACCGGAGTTGAAGCGGGGACGTAGCTGGGACCAGCCGCAGGATAAAACCTATTCCGGATACGAATTCAAGAATGACTACAGGGATAACTATGCGGATGTGGATGACGATAGGGATTATACCCGCTACGATTATAATGAGAGCCCCGGCCGTAAAGCAGACTATGGCAGCTCTTACCAGACGCGGCGCCCCTCGCATGTATGGAAGTTCGCCTTGGCTGTGGCGGGAGCGATGGGAACAGGGCTGCTGCTCGGTTATGCGGCACTCTCGTTCCTCGGAGGCGGCGGGGACAGCGGCGCCTCGGTAAACGGCGGCTCTGCCGGCACGCCGGTCGTCGATACGTCGCAGGCTCCGCCGGCGGCAACGGACTCCTCCGGCCCCGGCGCAGGCCAAATGCCGGTGACGATCGCAGCGCAAAGCTACTTTCTGCTGCAATACGGCGTCTTCAGCACGCCTGAAGCCGCGGCGCAAGCGAAGGAAGAGCTGCTCGCCGCCGGTCTGGCGGCGGGGAGTGATCCCGAGGGCGGAAACCGGGTGTACGCCGGCATTTCGCCGGACCGTGAGCAAGCCAAGCTGCTCAGCAGCGGCCTTAAGAACCAGGGCATCGAGCTGTATGTCCGGGAGGTAACACTGCCGGCGGCGGATCACGTTGTATTTGCGGGCAAGGCAGCTGTAGTGGAGAACTACTTCACTGCCAGCGGCCGGTTGCTTGGCGAGCTGAGCCGGCTTTCCGCTTCACTGCTCAGCGGCGAAGGCGGGGCTGCGGCGGACACGAAGGCCGTCAGCGATCTGCACATGCAGTGGACCGAGGCGGTCAAAACGCTGTCGCCGGGAGTCGGTGCAGCGGGCGGTGGCGTCTGCGCGGAACTGGAGAAATCGATGAGCCGGGGCATCGCCGCCCTCAGCGAATACAATAAAAACCAGGCCCAAGGACTGCTGTGGGAAATGCAGGATGCGATGATGGAATTTCTCTCCGGGCAGGAGAAGCTGCTTGGGCTGATGACAGTTAACCGGACCTGAAAGGAAACAGGGCCCTCCGCGGATTAGGCGGGGGGCCTTTATATGCGGATTTTATCGGCCTATGGGCCTCTTGCGCCGGTGAATATTCCGCCAGATTACCCCTTTTTGTGGTAATCATTTCCCTCGGGGATTTAGCGTTTGTAATTGGCCCCGGTTTCACCGTATAATAATTAGGGTGTCAAAAAATGGCGAGGGAAGACTCCGATGAAGAAGAAAAATGTAGGAATGTTGCTGTTATTTCTGATTCTGGGCTGGCTGGCGGGGGCGTGGATCGCCAAAGCGCTGGAGCCCGTTAAAATGCTGTCTTTTCTCACAAAAACGACCGTTCTGAAATGGTCGCCGCAAGCCGATTTGGACATCATTACCTATGACATCACCATTCATCTGAAATTATGTCTGCTCAGTCTTGCCGGCATTGTAGCCGCCGTGTGGCTGTACCGCAGACTGTAAGCTTTTAGCGGGTGAAGCCGGGAAAGGATGCTGCTATAACGATGGAGCTGAAATCTTTCCGCCCAATAATCCTCGCCTCGGGCTCGCCGCGCAGACGGGAGCTGTTGTCCTCGCTTGGCCTGCCTTTCGAGGTTATGGTCAGCGACGCCGACGAAAGCACGCCTCCGGATTGGGCGCCGGAGAAAATTGTCCAGGAGCTCGCCCTCCGCAAGGCGCAGGCGGTGGTTCCCGCGGCAAGCGGCCGGAATGCCGTTGTCGTCGGCAGCGATACGATCGTCGTGCTGGATGGCAAGGTACTCGGCAAGCCGGCGGATGAAGGAGACAGCATGGACATGCTCAGCATGCTTCAGGGCCGGACGCACCGGGTATTTACCGGAGTGGCCTGCATCGGGCTGCCGGATGGACAGACTGCGGTTGATTACAAATCAACGTCCGTGACGATGCGGCCCATGAGCCGCGAAGAGATCGCGGCGTATATTGCTACCGGAGAGCCTGCCGACAAAGCCGGCTCTTATGCGATTCAAGGGCTCGGCGCCACATTGGTGGAAGCCATCGAGGGCGACTATTTCGCCGTCGTCGGTTTACCGCTTGCGCTCCTTGGACGGATGCTTTCGGAATACGGCATCCCTGTTCTGAACGGACAGGAACGCTAGGGAAAGAGGGATCGGGATGGACTTGCAAACATTGATGCTGCGAGACCTCCCCCATGAAGAACGTCCACGCGAGCGCATGATGCATTATGGGGCGGAATCGCTGAGCCAGGCCGAACTGCTGGCCATTTTGCTGCGGACAGGTACGCGCCGGGAATCGGCTATACATATCGCCCAGCGGATTTTGGGGCAGACCGGCGGCCTTCGCGGCCTTGCGGACCTGAGCATTCAAGAGTTAACTGAAATCAAAGGCATCGGCCCGGCCAAGGCGGTGCAACTAAAAGCCGGCATTGAGCTCGGCAGGCGGATGGCGAACTCGCGGCTGACAGAGCCGGTGACCATCCGCAGTCCGTTTGACGCAGCGGAGATTTTGTCAGAGCAGTTGCGTTACTTGCAGAAAGAACATTTTGTGTGCCTCTTTCTGAATACGAAGAACCATGTCATCGCGCAAGAGACATTGTCCATGGGCAGCCTGAACGCATCCATCGTGCATCCGCGCGAGGTGTTCCGGGCAGCCATGAAATGGAGCAGCGCAGCAATTATATGCGCCCATAATCATCCGAGCGGCGATCCGACGCCAAGCCCGGAGGATATCGCTTTGACGTCGAGACTCCGGCAGGCAGGCGAAATCGTAGGCATCGACGTGCTGGATCACCTGGTTATCGGGGACGGCAGCTTTGTCAGTTTGAAAGAAAAGGGCTATCTGTAATATAATTGTGCAGATTCACTAGGAAAAGGAGATTATAAGCATGTTGGGTAGTTTTACGAAAGATTTGGGTATCGACCTTGGGACAGCAAATACGCTGGTGTACGTACGCGGCAAAGGAATCGTTGTCAGAGAACCTTCCGTGGTAGCCATTAATACAGATACAAAGGCCATTGAGGCCGTAGGGGAATCCGCGAAAAAAATGATCGGGCGCACGCCGGGCAACATCCGTGCCATCCGTCCGATGAAGGATGGGGTCATCGCCGATTTCGACACGACGGCCACGATGATCAAATATTTCATCCGTCAGGCGCAGAAGCAGCGTTCCATGTTCCAGCGTCATCCGAATGTCATGGTCTGCGTGCCGTCCGGCATAACTGCCGTAGAGCAGCGCGCCGTTGAGGATGCGACGAAGCAGGCAGGCGCGCGCGAGGCCTACATTATCGAGGAGCCATTCGCCGCGGCGATCGGCGCCGACCTTCCGGTATGGGAACCGACCGGCAGCATGGTCGTCGACATCGGCGGGGGTACCACCGAAGTGGCCGTGATCTCGCTGGGCGGGATCGTAACCAGCCGCTCGGTACGCGTGGCGGGGGATGAAGCCGACGAGTCGATTATCCAGTACATCAAACGCCAGTATAACCTGATGATCGGCGAACGCACGTCCGAGCAGCTCAAGATGGACATTGGCTCCGCCCTGCCGCTGGATAAAGCCGAAACGATGGAAATCCGCGGCCGTGATCTCGTGACCGGACTTCCAAAGACTTTGACGATTACGTCCGACGAAATTTGCGAAGCGTTGTCCGATACGGTTAACGCCATTATCGAAGCCGTGAAGGTAACGCTGGAGAAATGCCCGCCGGAGCTGGCGGCTGACATTATGGACCGCGGAATCGTGCTTACCGGCGGCGGCGCGCTGCTCCGCAACCTCGACAAACTGCTGGCCCGCGAGACGGGAATGCCTGTACTTGTCGCCGAGAACCCGCTTGATTGCGTCGTCATCGGAACAGGCAAAGCGCTGGACAACATTCATTTGTTCAAAACGCGCAGCAATGCCGGAACCCGCTCCAAACGTTAGGACGCGGCATTGCTTGGAACATCAACCCCCGATATGGGAGAAATACGGTTGTTAGAGGGTGTTGAAACTGTTTAAGCTGTTTAACAATAAACGTTTGTTCATTTTGCTGATCACGCTGGTCCTGTTTATCGTCGTCATGGGCTTCAGCTTGGGGACGAGAAAAGGCTTGTCCTGGCCCGAGAATTTTGTCAGGGATACGACCGGCTTCGTGCAAAATCTATTCTACAAGCCCGCTGGATATGTAGCGGGCTTGTTCCAGGATATCAGCCATCTGGATGAGCTTTCCGAAGAAAACGAGCAGCTCAAAATCATGATGGCGCAGTATACGCGCAATATGGCGCAGTATAATTTCATCAAAGCTCAGAACGAGCAGTACCAGAAGGATCTACATTTCACGAAAGAACAGGAAGAGCTTTATAACTACGAATATCACATTGCCAACGTGGTCAGCGTAACGACGGAGCCGAGCAATCATACGTTGGTTATTGACCTCGGGTCCCGCAACGGAATCAAGGTGAACATGGCCGTAACCTCCGTTAAGGGGTTGGTGGGCGTTATCAGCCAAGTGAGCCAATTCACCTCGACGGTCAAACTGATGACGATGATGGACGACAATGATCCGAATTCGCAGCCGCCGATCGCAGCCACTGCGCTGAACAAGGAAGGCAAGTCGTTCGGGATGATCGAAAGCTACGACCAGGAGACCGGCATGCTGATGATGAACAAAATCCCCGTCGGCGATCCGATCGTCAAAGGCGACACTGTAATTTCCTCCGGCATCGGCGGATTGTATCCGCGCGGAATGATCATCGGCACGGTTGAGGATGTCAAGGTCGGCGAATTCGGCCTCACTTCGACCGCGATCGTCAAACCAAGCGCCGAGTTCCAGGATTGGAAGGACCTCTTTGTGGTCTTTACGGCGGCGGATGCGGAGGAGAGTGCCGGAAAGTGAGAATGCGTAAACCCGTTCTGATCCTTCTATTATTCCTGCTGTTTATTATCGAGGGTACCATTTTGCCCTGGCTGATTCCCGACGCATGGCAGATGAGGCTCATTCCGAATCTGGTGTTTGTCGTGATCTTATTTGTTACGGTGTATCATCACCGGCATACGGCGCTCGTGCTTGGCCTCGTTTTCGGCATGCTGCATGACATCGTGTTTTATGGACGGATTCTCGGCGCGCATTCCTTCGCCATGGGCGTATCGGCTTATTTGATCGGCCTGATCTTTCAAAGCCCGCGTACGCCCCTGCCGCTGATGATGACCGTCGTGCTGCTGGGCAGCCTGCTCGAGGACAGCATCCGCTATGCCATTTACAGCGTCTTTAACCTGAGCAACGAGCCGTATAACTGGGCACTGCTGCATCATATGTTGCCGACGATGCTGCTGCATTTTGCCGCTGGACTGATTCTTTATGTTCCGCTCCGCAAGCAGCTTGAGCTGCTGAAGAAGGAAGAACGCAAGGAAGAGGCAGCTTAAGCGGCCGGCCGATTTCTTTGCGGGGAAAGAAGGAATTTGCCCGGCCCGGCACGAATGTTTCAGGATGGAGGGAACAGGCATATGACCGTACAAACCAAGCATGTAAGGATAAAGGGCATCAAGGACGGCCTGGTTTTCCTGTTGGACGACAAGTGCTCCTTGGAGGAACTACTGAGCGAGCTTCGCTTTAAGCTGGAGCACAGCCATCAAAATATTTTGACAGGACCGATCGTCCATGTGGATGTCAAGCTTGGCGAACGGGTGTTGACTGAGGACGAGAAAGAAAGCGTGCTGGAGATTCTGAGGAGCCAGGGAAATCTGCTGATCCGTTCCGTGGAAGCGGCGGAGGCTCCCCGCGCGGAAGATCCAGACAGCCTCTTTATGCTGAGCGGCATGGTCCGTTCCGGACAGGTGCTGCATCATCGCGGAAATTTGCTGTTTCTCGGGGATGTCAATCCCGGGGGTACGATTATCTGCACGGGCGATATTTATATTCTCGGGGCACTGCGGGGCATGGCCCATGCCGGAGCCGAAGGCAACGAGGAGGCGTTGATCGCCGCATCGCTGCTTGCACCGACGCAGCTAAGGATTGCCGAATGCATCAGCCGTCCGCCGGATGAATGGGAGACCCGCGAAAGCAGCATGGAGTTTGCCTATTTGAAGGAAGGCGCAATGCAGATCGATAAAATTCATAACATCGTAAAAATACGTCATGGGTTAAATGTGTTTAAAGGGGTGTAGCCTCCATGGGAGAAGCGATTGTCGTAACCTCGGGCAAAGGCGGCGTTGGCAAAACGACCACAACGGCCAATATTGGAACCGCGCTTGCCCTGCAGGGCAAAAAAGTATGTTTGATCGATACCGACATTGGTCTGAGAAATCTGGATGTGGTCATGGGGCTGGAGAATCGGATCATTTATGATCTCGTCGATGTCGCTGAAGGACGCTGCCGGCTGAATCAGGCGCTCGTCAAGGACAAGCGTTTCGATGAACTCTACATGCTTCCTGCCGCGCAAACCAAGGACAAAACGGCAGTAATGCCTGAACAGGTCCGCGATATTGTGCTGGAGCTGAAAAAGGAATTCGAATATATTCTGATCGATTGTCCGGCAGGCATCGAGCACGGGTTCCGCAATGCCATCGCCGGAGCGGATAAGGCGATCGTGGTCACGACGCCGGAGAATGCCGCAGTGCGCGATGCCGACCGGGTTATCGGGTTGCTCGAGCGTTCCAACGTATCGACGCCGAGGCTGGTCGTGAACCGCATTCGGCCGGGGCTGGTCAAATCGGGAGACATGCTGGACATCGAGGATATTCTGCAGGTGCTCAACATTGATTTGATCGGGATCGTGCCGGATGACGAGCATGTCATTCGCGCCGCGAACAGCGGCGAGCCGACAGTGATAAATCCGGATTCGGGTGCGGCCATTGCGTATCGCAACATCGCCAGACGGATTCTGGGCGACGCGGTTCCGCTGATGCAGCTGGACCGGAAACCCGGAGCGTTCAAGAAATTCAAAAAGTTTTTTGGCATGGGCTGACCGCCCTGCCGTTGCCGTAAAACGTCCCGCAGCCCCTTTTGCTGCGGGACGTTTTTTTGCGTGCAGGGTATCCCGAAGAGGCTTGTTCTAAAGCGGCCGCCGCGGCTCATAAACTATCAACAAAAACAAGCCCGCGGGGGGATCGAAATGGATCAGCAAACAGGGAACAAAGGCCGCAGAAAAGAACGCATCCGCAGCCTGCTGGAAGAAACGGAAACGCCGGAGCCTAAGGCAGTGCCGCCTTTATTTGCTCTGGAAGACAAAGGGACGAGCTTCAGGGAATGGGGAGAAGGCGGAGGAAGCAGCCGCTTCGGCGGTGGCACCGAACCCGATCCCGAGGCGCTCTGGAAAGCGAACCGGGGAGGCTGGGACGATGGGGGGGATGGGATCCGGCCCCGTTTTTCCGCAGGGATGATCCGCCGCTTCGTCGCCAGTCTGCTCGTCTTCGGCGGAGTCTGGGGGATTTTTGCCATGGATGAGCCATGGGCGCTGCGGGCACAGAACTGGATCTCGGACGCGCTCACCTACGATATGGATTTTGCCGCGGCTCAGGTTTGGTACGAAACGCATTTCAGCGGTGCGCCTTCGTTCATTCCGATCTTCGGCGGGGAAGAGGAGCCGGCTCAGAAGGTGAATGCCGGCCATGAGCCCGTCGCTCCGCTTGCCGGAAAGCTGGTCCGTCCGTTTACCGCCGGGCAAAAAGCCGTGGAGATTATGCCGCTCGGCGAAGATGGCGGGAGCGTCATGGTGAAGAGCATGGATACCGGGCGTGTCCTTTCCGTCTCGCGGGAAACTGACGGCGGAATTAAAGTGGTCGTGCGCCATACCGGCAATATGACAGCGGAATACGGCCATTTAAGCGGAACCAAGCTTGCTGCCGACGACTGGGTGCAAAGCGGCGATACGCTGGGCTGGCTGCAGGAACAGGAAGGGGCGAAGGTCCCGCTGCTGTATTTTGCCGTAATGAAAGGCGACGTTTACATCGATCCGACAGAAGTGGTAGCGTTTGATTAGGATCTGGGGCATTCCGGTCACGCTGCATCCGCTGTTTGTCCTAGTCATGCTATTCTCCATTGTCACGGGGCAATTTCTGGAGCTGATTACATTGTTCTGCATTGTGTTTATACATGAAATGGGGCATGTATGCGCTTCGCTGCTGTATGGCATCACCGTCAAGTCGGTCCAGCTGCTGCCGTTTGGCGGCGTTGCCGTTACCGAAGACCATGGACGGCTTACGCCCAGCCGCGAGATCATCATTGCGCTGGCGGGACCGCTGCAGAATGCGGTGATGATCCTCACGGCGATGCTGCTTCGGCAAATCGGCGTGGACGCCGGATTCCTGACCTATTTTATCGGGGCGAACGCGATGATCGCATTGTTCAACCTGCTTCCGGTGCTGCCGCTCGATGGCGGGAGAATCGTTCAGGCGGCTATGAGTTCGCGGCTGCCCTATTATTACACCCTGCTTTGGACCGGGCGCGTCAGTATTGTTTCCAGTATGCTGGTGCTGGTACACGCGCTGCTCCCTCTTTTGGCGGATGAGGGGCCGCGGTTGAATCTGCTTCTGATTGGCGCGTTTCTCCTGTATGCCAACGTGACGGACCACCGGAACCTGCCGTACCGCTTTATGGCCTTTCTGATGAACCGAGACGCGGTCTACGAACGCAGTATACGGCAGGGGAGGGAGGCCTCTCCGATAATTGCCGAGCCAGCGAAACCTTTGGACGAGATATTGCGTCTATTTAGACGTAACCAATACCACTGTATCTATGTGATGAATAATGAGCATCATGTGGTTGCCGTCATCCCCGAGCAGCGGGTGATTTCTTCTTATTTCGGAAAGTAAACTAGAGGTGAAGCCATGAAGCAAATGATCGTTCACTGCACGCAGCATGTTACCCGGATGGCTCTTCTCGAGAACGGGCGGCTCACGGAATACGCGGCTGAACGCGATCAGCAGCAGGGGCTCGTCGGAAGCTATTACAAAGGGCGGGTCATCAATGTGCTGCCGGGCATGCAGGCCGCTTTTGTCGATATCGGGCAGAAAAAAAATGCCTTTTTATACGTAGATGATGTGCTTCACCCCCATTTGGAAAAACAGCCTGCCGTGAAGCCGTCCATCGAGACGCTGCTTTCCCCCGGAGAGGAGATTATCGTTCAGGTCCGCAAGGAGCCCCGGGGCGGCAAAGGCGCCCGGGTGACGACCCATTACACGCTCCCCGGGCGCTGGATGGTGTACATGCCGTACGCCGAATATGTCGGCGTCTCCAAGAAAATCGGCCGCGAATCCGAACGCAGCCGACTGAAGGGCATCGGCGAACGGCTGCGCCGCCCCGAGGAAGGCCTGATCATGCGCACCGTCTCTGAGGACGAGCCGGTGGAAGCAGTCGAGGGGGACCTCGCGTTTTTGCGCTCCCAATGGGAGCTGATTCTGCGCAAAGCGGAGGAAGCGCCGGCACCTGCGCTGCTGCATGTCGACCTCAGCATCGTGCAGCGCTTTATCCGCGACGCGTTCGATCCGCTGCGCGATGAGCTACTGATCGATTCGGCGGAGGCGGTGCGGGAGGCAGAAGCGTTTCTGTCGGATATGGCGCCTGATGGCCATAAGCCGGTGGTCCTGTACCGCGGGCAGGAATCGATATTTGCGGCGTTCGGGGTGCAGGAGCAGCTGCAGCGCAGCTTCAGCCGCAAAATCATGCTCCAGGGCGGAGCGACGCTGATCTGGGACGAGACGGAGGCCCTGACGGTGATCGATGTCAACACGGCCCAGTACACCGGCGGCGCCACGCTGGAGGAGACGGTGACGCGGACGAATCTGTCTGCAGCGGAAGAGATCGGGCGGCTGATCCGCCTGCGTGATACGGGCGGCATCATCATCGTTGATTTCATCGACATGGCCGAGGAAGAGCACCGCAAGCTGGTCATGGAGCGGCTCCAGCATGCGATTGACAAGGACCGCACCAAAACGCATATTCTTGGCTGGACCCATCTGGGCCTTTTGGAGATGACGCGCAAAAAAGCAAGGCAGGATTCGGCCGGATTTGGGCCGGTGATCTGCGAATGCTGCGGCGGTACGGGCAAAGTCGGGGCATGGCTGGAGTGAGGCGTGCGGGCCACTTCGGCCGAGCGCCGCTTCCGCGCGTTTATTTTCCCGTTGACTAGTGTTCGCCCATATGATAATATCATCAAGTATGTGTATGATTGATTTAATCTCACACATGCTGTAACCGCTCCGATCGGGTAGACAAGCGCGGTCCCTCCGGGGTACTGCCACCTAGACTAGGCGAGTCTGAGACATGAGGAGGTGCAACTACAATGTATGCAATTATCGAAACTGGCGGTAAGCAATACAAAGTCCAAGAGGGCGACGTATTGTTCATCGAGAAACTGAATGCTGAAGACGGCGCAAGCGTAACGTTTGACCGTGTATTGGCGGTTTCTACAGAAGGCGGTCTGACTGCAGGAACTCCGCTCGTAAGCGGCGCGACTGTAACGGCTAAAGTCGAGAAACACGGCAAAGGCCAAAAGGTTGTTGTCTTCAAGTACAAGGCGAAGAAGAACTACCACAAGAAACAAGGCCATCGTCAACCGTACACGAAAGTAACCATCGAGAAGATTCAAGCGTAAGAAGGTGCGTTAATGATTAACGTACGGATTACACGGACGTCTGCTCAGGGTACGATTGTCGGTTTTGCCGTTAAAGGGCATGCAATGTATGCCAAGAAAGGCTGGGATATCGTGTGCGCCGGGGTATCGACGGTAACGTTCGGTACGGTGAACTCGATTGAAAAGCTGACGGGAGTGGTGCTCGACACCGAGACGGAGGACGGATTTTTAAGCGGGACGCTGGTTCCGATCGAAGATCCCGAAATAGCCGGCAAAGTTCAGCTGCTTCTGGAATCAATGGTAGGCATGCTCGGTGATATCGCAGAATCATACGGGAAGTATATCAAGATACAGCAGGTCATTATTTAAAGAAGGAGGTTGACCAACATGTTGAAATTGGATCTTCAGTTTTTCGCATCGAAAAAAGGGGTAGGTTCCACAAAGAACGGTCGCGATTCCCATGCGAAACGTCTCGGCGTGAAACGCGCTGACGGCCAAGCGGTTCTCGGCGGCAATATCCTGGTTCGTCAACGCGGAACCAAAATTCATCCAGGAACAAACGTAGGCATCGGCAAAGACGATACTTTGTTTGCACTGGTTGACGGTGTAGTGAAGTTCGAACGTTGGGGCCGCGATCGCAAAAAAGTGAGCGTGTACCCGGTTGATGTCGCTCCGGTAGCAGCGGCAGTAGAAGCGTAAGACTTCTCCAAGCTATAGTCGAAATCAAAGCCTCCGGCATCAGTGCCGGGGGCTTTTTTGAAGATATCGGAAAGATATCTTAAAAGAATCATCCTGTGCTATACTGGAAAATGGTATATGTTGGATGTGACGGAAGCCTACATTTGACATGAATTTTGCGAACCGAGGGATGGGGATTATTGAAATGAAATCCTGGACAAGCGGCATCTGGGCTATGAATCTATCCATAGTGCTTCCTTTAGGTATCGTATGTTGGCGATCCAGCTGGCTCACTGGCATACTGCTCGGTGTATGGGCGATAGCCGTGTCGGTACTCAGCCTTGGGGTTACCCGGCGACACTACGAAAAGGAACTCCGCATACAGGAGCGTACGCTGCAGCAGGCGGCCAACCGTGCGCTTGGCCATCATCGCCATGACTGGATGAACGACTTGCAGGTGCTTTACGGATATATCCAGCTGGGGAAGCCTGATAAATCATTGCAATGTGTGGAAAGAATAAAAGAACGCATTGCGCTGGAGAGCCGGATCAGCAAGCTGGGGATTCCTTCGCTTGTGTTCTACCTGCAATCCTTCCGGACGTACCGGGCGAGTCTGGAACTGGACGTAGAAGTGCAGGAAGGCTTGAATTTGGAGGATAAGCTCAGTCCGGAAGCGGGGGACGAGCTGACCGGGATCATCATGCAGACCGTCCGTGCTTACCAGTATAGCGGTGTAGCCGAGGCCGGCGATACCCGGCGTCTCGCGCTCGGATTTGCCCAGGATGGCGAGGATATCGTGATTTCATTTCATAGCGGATTGGATTCCGGAACCCCGGCTTTGCTGAGGGAGCAAATTTATAATATTGTGCAGGGCAAAATCATCAAAGCGGAAGCGCATCAGCAGGGCAATGCTGGGCTGGAGCTGCGGCTTCCGCTGCAGATGCAAGGAAGGTGAAATAAATGTTCGTAGATAAAGCCAAGATTTACGTAAAAGGCGGAGACGGCGGGGACGGTCTTGTGGCATTTCGCCGCGAGAAATACGTACCGGAGGGCGGCCCGGCAGGCGGCGACGGCGGCCGGGGTGGCGACGTGATTTTCCGGGTCGACGAAGGGTTGCGCACGCTGATGGATTTCCGCTACCAGCGGCATTTTAAAGCGGACCGCGGCATTAAGGGCCGCAATAAAAGCCAGCACGGCGCGAACGCGGAGCATATGATCGTCCGCATTCCGCCGGGAACCGTGCTGATTGACGACGATACCGGCGAGGTCATCGCCGATATGACCCGCCATGGGCAGCAGGTCGTTGTCGCCAGGGGCGGCCGCGGCGGACGGGGCAACACCCGTTTTGCAACGCCGGCCAACCCGGCACCGGAGCTGGCCGAGAACGGGGAAGAAGGCCAAGAGCGCTACATCGTCATGGAATTGAAGGTCATGGCGGATGTCGGCCTGGTCGGCTTCCCGAGCGTCGGCAAATCGACGCTGTTGTCGGTCGTATCGGCCGCGCAGCCGAAGATCGGCGCGTATCATTTCACGACGATTACGCCGAACCTCGGCGTCGTAGACGTCGGCGACGGCCGCAGCTTCGTAATGGCCGACCTGCCGGGATTGATCGAAGGTGCCAGCGAAGGCGTGGGCCTCGGCCACGAATTCCTGCGGCATGTCGAGCGTACCCGGGTCATTATCCACGTGGTGGACATGTCCGGCTCGGAAGGCCGCGATCCGTTCGACGACTGGGTCAAGATCAACGATGAGCTGAGACAATACAATGCGGGACTGCTGGACCGCCCGCAAATCGTAGCGGCGAACAAGATGGATATGCCGGAAGCGGAGGAGAATCTCGCGTCCTTCCGGGAGCGCATTGCTGAGCTACGGCCGGACCTCGAGATCCTGCCGATGTCTTCGCTTACCCGCCAAGGCGTTCAGGAGCTGCTATACCGGGCGGCCGATGTGCTGGACAGCATTCCGGTGGCGCCGGTGGTGGAAGAAGTCTCGGCTAACACTGAACGCAAGGTGTATAAGCTGGAAGCGGAAGACGACAACAGCTTCACCATTACCCGCGACAATGAAGCTTTTGTCGTAACCAGTCCGCGCATCGAGCGGATGCTGAAGCGGATGCAGCTCAGCACGCATGATGCGATTCTCAAGCTGGCCCGCACCCTCAGACATATGGGCGTGGATGCAGAGCTGCGCAAACGCGGCGCGGTGGAAGGCACTATCGTCCGCATTGGCGACTTTGAATTTGAATTTGTCGAGAACAGCAGCTACTATTGATTTGAAAAATGGAACGCCGGCGCATCTATTCCCGTAGGGAAGGATGCGGCCGGCGTTTTTGCATTTTTTGAATTTACAGATTTCCGGGATAAACGTCGGAAAAAGTTTTCTTTAATTATCCAAGGGAATTTACTACAATTATGGAGTATATCCCTGCATGAAAGAAGGAGAAGACGGATGGCAATTATTGAGGTAGTGAAGTATGACGGGCCACCCGGAGTGTTCGCCTGGAAATATCCCAATCAGGAACTGGGTACCTGGACACAGCTAATCGTCAATGAATCCCAAGAGGCGATCCTGTTCAAGGGCGGTCAAGCGCTTGATTCTTTTACAGCCGGAAGGCACACGCTCAGCACGGCGAACATTCCGATCTTGAACAATATCATTAATTTACCGTTCGGCGGCAAATCGCCGTTTACGGCTGAAGTCTGGTTCGTCAATACAATGAACGCGATGAGCGTCAAGTGGGGCACCAGCACGCCGCTGCAAATTCAGGATCCCAAATACCAAATCATGGTTTCGCTCCGCGCCTTCGGCCAGTTCGGCGTGCGGATCGTAGAACCGCGGAAGTTTCTGCTGAAGCTGGTCGGAACGCTCCCGGTATTTGACCAGGAGACGATGCTGACCTATTTCCGCGGCCTGCTGATGTCCAATATAACGGAACTGATCTCTTCTTATCTGGTACATAAAAAGATCAGCATCCTTGAGATTAATGCGTACGTGACGGAAATATCCAAACATATTCAAGGACGCCTGAGTGCGACATTTTTGGAAAATGGCATCGAACTGAATAATTTCTACGTGGATTCCATCAACATTCCCGAGAATGACCCCGGAACCATGCGTTTAAAGGAAGCGCTTGCCAAAAAAGCGGAGATGGACATCATCGGTTACACCTATGAGCAGGAGCGCAGCTTCGATACCATGGAAGAAGCGGCGGGTAATCAAAGCAATCCCGGCGCCGGTATGATGAATACAGGGCTTGGACTCGGCATGGGCTTCGGCTTTGCCGGACCGGCCGCGGATATGGTCAACCGCATGGTGCGTAATATCTCCTTCAGCGGCGAGGGCAGCACTACGGTAACCAGTAATTACTCGCATACCCATACCGAATCGAGATCCTGTCCCGCCTGTGGGACGATGAACCTGGTGGAGTCACGGTTCTGCAGCGGCTGCGGCGGCAATCTGCAGGCGCCTCCGCCCCGTCAGGCGGCCGTCGATGCATGCGGCGGCTGCGGCCAGCCGGTGGCCGCCGGCGCCAAGTTCTGCCCGCATTGCGGCCAGCGCGTGATGCTGAAATGCACGGGCTGCGGTCATGACCTCCAGCCCGGCCAGAAATTTTGCGATGAATGCGGCACCAAAGCCGGTTGATGGAGGAACGACGTGGATAAACGGAATCGTTACGGCGCAATTTTGTCCGCCGCATATGTCGCGGCAGTAATAGTTACTGTAATTTGTTTTGCCTTGTGGGGTTTCGGGGCTTCGCCGCTGCGTTCTGCGGTTTCGCTCCTGGCGGTGCTGGCTGCGGAAAGCGCCGTGTATTTCAGCGCCCGGTTGTGGCTGCGTTCGGCGGCTCGCGCCGGCGGAGCCTCCCCCGCCCTTTTGACCGGGATGCTGATTGCCTTATTGTATCTACTGGCTGCCGGAGCTGCCGCCGCCATTCTGGACGGTTTGCTGGAGCTTGGCGCGTTTGCGTATGCCGCCGTGCAGCTCGTTCTCCTGATGGTCGCCGCCATTCTTCTGGGCACTACGGGCTTATACAGCTGGAATGCTTCTGCACAGGAAGGGCAAACGGCGGACGCCACAAGCAGCCTCCGGCGGCAGCTGGAGGAACTCGGCGAGATCCGGCAGATCGCCCGGGCCTGGAAACGCCCGGAGGCTGCGCTGCTGGCCGGTATTGTCGGGGATCTGGAGGAACAGTTCAAGTACAGCGATCCGGTGTCCGATCCGGAGCTGCGGGCCACGGAGAATCTGCTGGACCAGCAGATTTCCCTGCTGCATGATCATGTCTCGCTGCTGTTATCGCTCCTGGAACCTTCCCCTGAGTGGGAAGGGGACACCCGCGGCTTGACTGATAGTATTTCCGCTACGCTTCAGCGGCGCAACCGCGAACTGGCGGCGTTAAAATAGGAGGATATTACGTAATGAGCAATTTGCCTAAATACGAACGGAATGGATTTGACATTGCAATTATCGTTTTTGCGTATCTCTTTATGCCGCTGGGACTGGTCTTTGCCATGATCCAGCTTAGTTCTACCCATTACAAAAATTATCGCAAACCGGTAAACTATAATTTGCTGTTTCACGTGTTTCTCGGCGGGTTTGTTGAAATTTTGGTTCCGTTTATCGGTACGCGTGCATCCGGAGATATTACCACCGGCCAATTTGTGATGACCGCTGTGCTTTGGATATTGCTGTTTTTGGTACCCGCTGCTATTTTTGCAAGGAGCGCGGCACGTGCGAGAGGGCGTTTCCTGCAGCTTGCGGAGCGGTACATACAGCTTATTACAGGAAGCTGGGTACGCCATATCGGTGATTTGTCGGACATGACAGGACAAAGCGAAGCTGATGTAAGCAGAGATATTGAGTATCTGAAATCTCATGGGGTTCTTGATGCCGACATTGCGATTCGAGAGGGACGGAGTTCAGATGCAGCGGAGGGGCGTCCCCAACCGGTGGAGGCTCCCCATTCTCCGTTCGGCGCACCCGGCGGACAACCGTACCCGCAGCCAACAAGCTCCCCGCTCCGGTCTCAGCCGCCTGCGTCCCGGATGCTGCCTAAATCGGTCAGCTGCCCAAGCTGCGGAGCGCAGAACACCGTGACTCCCGATCAGCCAAAGAGCTGCGACTATTGCGGAACGGCGCTGTCCTACCATTAAGAGAAAACGTATATAGCACGCGGCTTTCCCCCTGGTACTTCTGGACCGGGGGGTTCTTCCATTTATAGAATAGGCGAAAAGCTATTGCAATCCCTTTGAAATATCCTTTATAATGTCCACTATGAAAACACAAAAGTCTTTGGGGTGAGGACGTTCGTGAAAGAGCGCTATTATTTGGTCCGTGAGGACATTTTGCCGGATGCCGTATTGAAGACCATGCAGGTGAAGCAGCTGCTGGAGGCAGGGGACGCCAAGACGGTGAACGAAGGCGTGGAGCTGGTGGGCTTAAGCCGCAGTGCTTTTTACAAATATAAAGACGGCATTCATCTGATCCACCAGCTGGAGCGGGAACGCATCGTGACGATCTCCATTGATCTGGAGCATGAGTCCGGGATGTTGTCCAAGGTGCTCGGCTGCGTGGCCGTCCATGGCGCCAACGTGCTGACCATCAATCAGAGTATCCCGCTGCAGGGCCGGGCCAACGTCGTCATTTCGATCGAAATTTCCCATTTGAACGAGGAGCTTGGCGATATGCTGGACAATATGCGGAGCATCCCGGGCGTCAAACGCGCGTTGATTATCGGGCAGGGTTAAGGCCATACTTTTCTTATCTGAGCACATGGTCACATCAAGCAGGATCATATTTTTAGGGGGAAGCACATGAAGCCGGTTAAAGTTGGACTGCTGGGCCTCGGAACCGTCGGCACAGGCGTAGTCCGTATCGTGGAAGGAAATCAGGAGGATTTGAGCAGCCAGGTCGGCTCGCCGATTCTCATTGAACGCATAGCGGTGAAGAATATTGCCAAAGCCCGCGACATCAATGTCGATGCCTCCAAAATCACCAGTGATCCGTGGGAAGTGATCCGCGATCCGGAGATTGACGTCATCGTGGAGGTGATGGGGGGCATCGCCGGCACCAAGGAATATATCCTTGAAGCGCTGGAGCGTGGTAAACATATCGTCACGGCCAACAAGGACCTGATGGCGCTGCACGGTTCCGAAATTCTCGCCAAGGCGCAGGAGAAGCAGTGCGACGTCTTTTACGAGGCAAGCGTGGCCGGGGGTATTCCGATTATCCGTACGCTGATCGAGGGCTTTTCCTCGGATAAAATCATGCGCATTATGGGCATTGTCAACGGAACAACGAACTACATATTGAGTAAAATGAGTCAGGAAGGCGCGTCATACGCCGACGTGCTGAAGGAGGCTCAGGAGCTGGGGTATGCCGAGTCGGACCCGACCTCGGATGTCGAAGGCCTGGATGCGGCGCGCAAAATGGCGATTCTCGGCACCCTCGGCTTCCGCACCAATGTAGAGCTGGGGGATGTCAGTGTCAAGGGCATCTCCAAGGTGAGCAAAGAGGATATCGCTTTTGCCAAACGGCTCGGGTACGAAATGAAGCTGATCGGCATTGCCGAATCCGCGGATGACGAGTTCCATATTAGCGTGCAGCCGACGATGATCCGTGCGGGGCACCCGATCGCTTCGGTCAATGGGGTATTCAACGCGGTGTACGTGTTCGGCCAGGCGGTGGGCGAGACGATGTTTTACGGGGCGGGCGCGGGCGCCATGCCGACGGCGACGTCGATTGTGGCCGATCTGGTGGCGGTGATCAAGAATCTGAAGCTTGGCGTCAACGGCCTGAAGCAGATTATTCCATACAAGCAGCGCAAGCTGAAGAGTGATGAGAACGTGTTTTATAAAAATTTCCTTTTGCTTCATGTTGACGACAAGGCCGGGGTGCTAGCCAAAATTACCCAGGTTTTCGCCGAATACGAGGTCAGCCTGGACTCCGTGGTACAGCAGGCCAATCCGCATAATCCGGACGCCGAGATCATTATCGTAACGCATAACGCAAGCAAAGCCAGCATGACGAAGGTATTGAATCATCTGGAGGAGCTGCCGGTCATCCACCGGATCAAGAGCCATTACCGGGTAGAAGGCTAAACCGCAGCCCTTGCGCCGCGAAAAAGACGAAGGAGATTCTAGCGAACATGAGCAACTACGGAAGGTCGATCGTAAAAGTACCGGCCAGCACTGCCAATCTGGGACCGGGTTTTGATACGCTGGGCATGGCATTGTCGCTGTATGCCTGGATCGGGATGGAGGAAGCGGAGGAGACCGTCTTCCATCTCTACGGCGAGGAAATGAACGGTCTTCCCCTGGATAAAAGCAATTTGCTGTACCAGGTCGCACAGATGGTTTTCGCTGAAGCCGGCGTCTCTATTCCCGAATTGTCCATCTCCATGTATTCGGATATTCCGCTGACCCGCGGGCTCGGCAGCAGCGCTTCGGCCATCATCGGCGCGCTGGCCGCGGCGAACGCCATGATCGGTTCGCCGCTCGATAACGCCAAGCTGTTTGATATGGCAACGGCACTGGAGAAACATCCCGACAACGTCGGTGCCTCCCTGTTCGGCGGCATTATAACGGCCGTCTGGGACGGCAGCCATGCCGATTACATCCGGCTGGAGCCGCCGCAGGATTTGGAGCTGCTGGTCGTCATTCCGGACTTCGAGCTGTCGACGACCAAGGCGCGCGGTGTGCTGCCGGCGGAAATATCGGTCGGCGATGCGGTGTATAATATAAGCCGGACGTCGCTGCTCGCGGCAGCGTTTGCGTCCGGCCGGCTGGACCTGATCGGCCGGGGCATGCAGGACCGGCTGCATCAGCCTTACCGCGCGCCGCTTGTGCCGGGTATGGAAAAGCTGCTCGCCGAGGCGCCGCAGCACGGCGCGCTCGGCATCGCGCTTAGCGGCGCCGGCCCGACGCTGATCTGTCTTGTGGACCGGAGCGACTCGCGCAAGGCGGAGCTGGAGCGGTTTTTGCTGGAGACCATGCAGGAGCATGGCATCACGGCCCGTACCCGCTGGCTGCTGCCTTGCCTGAACGGGGTCCAGGCAGAGCGGGTCGAAAGAAACGGGATGCAAAGTACCCCGTTTTTAGATATGATAAAAGGAGAAGGTTGGACATGAAGTCAATAGCGGTATTGCCGGAAGGCACCACATCCCATGAGGCGCTTCTATACCTGTTCGGCAATGAAGCGCTGAAGGTCGAGTTTCGCAAGCTGATCTCGGATGTGTTTCTGGCGACGGCAGAAGGCGCGACCGATTACAGCGTCATTCCGATCGAGAATACGATCGAGGGCTCGGTGAGCCTGCATATCGATTGGCTGATTAACGAGGTGGATTTACCGATGCAGGCGGAGTGGATCTACCCATCCATCCAGAATCTGATCGGCAATCCGGGCGAATTTCTGGATGGACAGGGGAACAAGGATTATAAACATATCGTTAAAATCCTGTCCCATCCCGTTGCCATGGCGCAATGCCTGCAATTTGTCCGCGAACACGCTCCTTGGGCAGAGCTCGAGTCGGTAGGCAGCACCTCCGAGGCCGTGGAGATCGTCAAGAACAATCCCGGCAAAGGCTGGGCTGCCATCGGTACTGCGCTTGGCGCGGCTACGCACGGGCTGGAGATCATCGACCGCCGGATTACAGACCATAACAACAATTTTACCCGTTTTGTTCTGGTCGGCCCCGAGAAGCTGGATTTGCCGGGCAAAAGCAGCGGCACCAAGACGAGCATTCTCGTGACGCTGCCGGAGGATTTTCCGGGGGCTTTGCATCAGGTGCTGTCGGCATTCGCCTGGAGACGCCTGAATTTGTCGCGGATTGAATCGCGTCCAACGAAGAAAAAGCTGGGTACTTATTATTTCTATATTGATGTGCTGGAACCGATCGAGTCGGTCCTGCTTCCGGCCGCGCTGGAAGAAATCAAGGCGCTTGGCTGCCAGGTGCGGATTCTGGGTTCATATCCCACATACAACTATGAGGAAGAGAAAGCGGAGGTGCAGTAAGTTCATGGCAGAGCAATGGATTTATCTTGACGGAGAATACGTAACAAAGGAAAAAGCGGTGGTGTCCGTTTTTGATCACGGTTTTTTATATGGAGACGGCATTTTCGAAGGCATCCGCATCTATAACGGCAACATTTTTAAATGCAAGGAACATCTGGACAGGCTGTATGATTCGGCGAAATCCATTATGCTGGACATCCCGCTGACATATGACGAGATGCTCGAAGCGATGGCGGAAACGATCCGCAGAAACGAAATGCGCGACGGTTATATCCGCCTGCTCGTGTCCCGCGGCCGCGGCAACCTGGGGCTGGATCCCCGCCGTTGTCCGCAAGCAAGCGTTATTATTATCGTGGAGCAGCTTGCGATCTATCCGAAGGAAGCTTACCTCAACGGGCTGCGCGCCGTATCCGTCTCACAGCGCCGCAACCTGCCGGATGCGCTGAATCCAAAGATCAAATCGCTCAACTACCTGAACAACATTCTGGTGAAAATCCAGTCCAACTTGGCGGATGCCGATGAGGCGATCATGATGAACGCTCAGGGGTATGTAACGGAAGGTTCGGGCGACAACATTTTTATCGTGAAAAGAGGCGTAGTTTACACCCCTCCTTGCTACCTCGGCGCGCTTGAAGGCATTACCCGCATGGCAATTATCGAGCTTTGCTCGAAGCTCGGCCTGACGCTGAAGGAAGAACCGTTCACGATGCACGACGTGTATATCGCCGACGAAGTGTTCTTTACCGGTACTGCCGCCGAAGTCATCGCCGCGCGCGAAATCGACGGCCGTATCATCGGTTCCGGCCAGGCCGGCCCGATTACGCTGCAACTGCTTGAAGAATTCCGCAATGTCGTCGACAAAGACGGCTACAGAGTTTTTGAATAACCGAATCGCTTGGATTTCCGATCCTTTCATGACTGCAGGCGCTGCTTGCGGACGTGAAAGGATTTTTTTTGCTTCAGGGATGTCATTCGCCCATGGGCTGCATAAGATGTAGTAACGAAAGAGGCGGCTGTACCGCATACGGCGTTGCCTGGAGTGTAGCCATGAAATGGCGTCATCCCGCGCTCCAGACGCTTTCGCATGCAATTGCCGACACTATCATTAGGAGGTTCAGGCTGCGTGAAAATACACATTGTCAAACAAGGCGACACACTGTACGCCTTATCCCAGAAGTATGGAGTCCCGCTGGAAAAGGTTATTGAGGCCAATCCGCAAATTGCCAATCCAGACGTGCTTGCGGTCGGAGACAAGGTCAAAATTCCGGCCGGCGTCGTACCGGTTCCCGACAGCAGCGAGCTTTACTACAAACACACTGTCAAACAAGGGGATACGCTCTGGAAGCTGTCCAAAGCCTGGGGCGTGACGCTTAAGGAAATGATCGATGCCAATCCGCAATTGAAAAATCCGAACGCGCTTATGACCGGCGAAGTCGTCAATATTCCGAAAAAAGCAACTTCAGCTCCGGTTATGCCAGACAACACGATGGTATCGCCAACCAACAACAATGATACGATGGTATCGCCTGCTACCAACAATACAGCAGTGTCGCCGGCTACCGATAAAACCGTTGTTGGCGGGACGGCATATACCGGTCCCAAAAAGTCGACGGCCCCCATCGTTTCTCCCGCAGCGGAAGAAAAACCCGCGCCAGCTCCGGCGCCTGCGCCGGTTGTAGAAGAAGCCGCCGAGAAAGCTCCTGAGAAGGCAGCGTTGCCGGAAACCAATGTGGCTCCCGTAGCCAACAAAGCACCGGAAATCGCACCGGTCCAGGAAATTGTACACGAGAAGCAAAGCTTGTTTGTGCAAATCACGGTGCCGGCCCAGGAAGCGATGACCAAAGAGGCGACCAAATCGGATGTTCAGCCTTTGTATATGCAAAGTATGCCATCCATGCCTTGCGATAAAACGGCAGGTTACCCCGGTATTCAAGAGAATCCGTATACGTATGCGTATCCTTCTGCATATCCGACGGCTGAAGCCATGCCTTACATGAGTTATGCGCCGGAAGCCGTTTCTCCATATTCTTATCTGCCCACGATGCAAGAGAATATGAATGCTTCCGCGTATGATATGAACCCATGTGCCGGATATCCATCCTATGTCTCGCCGGAGTATGCGATGCCGATGTCTATGCCTGCACCTATGCCATGGCCGGATTGCGGCTGCGGCGGAATGACTATCCAGCCTTATCCTTATGAACATCCGGCATACGGCACACAAAGCACATACCCTGCCTATGCACCTTCGCAGCCGGAAACGGTGATGCCACACAGCACGGGAATGCCCCCGATGTATGGAATGCCGAATCAACCGGAGTCGGTGATGCCTTATAGTATGGGCACAGCACCACAATACGGGACACCAAATCAGCCGGAAGGCGTAATGCCTTATAGTATGATGCCGATGTACGGTATGCCGGTAACTGCCAATATTCCGCCGTATCCGGTATATCCGGCTGCAGAAGAGCTGACGAAGCACAACCGGGTGCCGGAGATACTGGTACCGGAAGTAACCACGCCGGCAATAAATGCTTCTTCGGCTGCCGTCACCGAAGCCAAAGGCAAAAGCGGCTCGGCAAAGTCCGGATCGGCTAAAGCCAAGGTATCCGGCTTGCCGGACAGCAAAACGGATAAAGCGGTAAGTAAGAAGCGCTCCAATCAAGCGCGTGCTAACAGTTCCGGAAAGAAAAGCAAAAACCCATGGATTCCTAATTAAATATTAATATTCATGTATACAGACCCGGGCAGGAAGTCCCGGGTCTGTAAATTTATTGGTAAAAATTGAGGTTGTCTTTGTTCGAATAATGTAGTATATTGTAGTTCCCTCTTACAATCACTTTGTTGATCGATGGGGGATATCAAAAGCGGTTGAGTGAGTGCAAATAACTTTTTTAAAAAAAAGGTTGCAATCGGACGAACGCCATGGTATATTATAAAAGTTGCTGGCGACGATGATTAAAAGCTGGCACTGAGAACTTGATCTTTGAAAACTGAACAACGAGTGAGTATTAAAGAGAATGCAAATTCTCGTCAGATGTTTTAAATGAGCAAGTCAAACACCTTTATGGAGAGTTTGATCCTGGCTCAGGACGAACGCTGGCGGCGTGCCTAATACATGCAAGTCGAGCGGAGTTTATCCTTCGGGATAAGCTTAGCGGCGGACGGGTGAGTAACACGTAGGCAACCTGCCCCATGAACTGGGATAACTACCGGAAACGGTAGCTAATACCGGATAATTCCTCTTTTCGCCTGAAGAGAGGATGAAAGACGGAG
>NZ_FOIK01000009.1 GCF_900111565.1 Paenibacillus sp. NFR01 | reverse complement strand
ATGCGCCGCAGGCCCATCCCATGATGACAGATTGCTCCGTCTTTCATCCTCTCTTCAGGCGAAAAGAGGAATTATCCGGTATTAGCTACCGTTTCCGGTAGTTATCCCAGTTCATGGGGCAGGTTGCCTACGTGTTACTCACCCGTCCGCCGCTAAGCTTATCCCGAAGGATAAGCTCCGCTCGACTTGCATGTATTAGGCACGCCGCCAGCGTTCGTCCTGAGCCAGGATCAAACTCTCCATAAAGGTGTTTGACTTGCTCATTTAAAACATCTGACGAGAATTTGCATTCTCTTTAATACTCACTCGTTGTTCAGTTTTCAAAGATCAAACATCTTCTTTTTCGTCATCGCTGTTTGTCAGCGGCGACTTTTATAATATATCACACTGTTTCGCGTTTTGGCAAGTACATTTTTTCAAAAAGTTTTTACCGCTTCGTCCTTGCCTGCATTCCTTTTTACAAATCGAAAAGGAGCGCGAGATATAATTTAACACATCGGCTCCTTTTTAGTCAACCTATTCAATTTAATTTCAAGTCCTAATGTTTAAATTGGGATGATCGTCCACCCCATGCATATTTGGACAGTTCTTTTTGCGGAGCAAAGCGGGCATACATGCGGAATACAGTTTTATATCGATTGGCAATGGCGTGCCGGATATTTTGGTCAAGACGCTGATCGCTTAAATCCAGAAGCATTTCATCAAGCTCTTTGCGCAAAACATAGTCAAGTTCCTTGCACTCCTTTTCGTTGAACAACATTCCCAACATAGGCTTGGCCTCCTTCATGTTATTAAGTTAACCGATTGTAAAATGCTTCCGCTCGCGCAATAGAAGTCAGTTCGCTTGGTGGGGAAGGCTGCTGCTGATCCATTTACACTAGATTAACCTGCATGCCATAACTGTAACCAGAATTATTAAAATTCCCCAAAATTTCATGGCTTTAATGGTATGCTCAAAACCCGGACATTTTATGAGAGAAGCGAAAAGGTTATTGTGCTTTCGATCAGCGCTGCCAGAAGCAGCAAAAGAACGATCCAGAAAGAGGCCGTTGCAGTTAGACGAAAAAAGCTCTTCCAGGAGTTCCGCTTCAGCTCTTCGCTTCCGGGACGAAACAGAAACCTCGCCACTCTGCCCCCGAACTTTAATCCAAACGCGCAGGCAATCAAAATGGCCGGTATTTCAATAATTCCATGCGGAAGCAGCCCTTTAACGATTAGCGCAAACAGATCATCGCCCTGCAGCGCCGAATAATGAATCAGATACCCGATAACTGCACCATTAATAAGCAGGAAAATCGCCGGCAATATACCAAACAGCGCTCCAGCGAATATAATCAGCACGCCCTTAACGCTATTGTTCAGAAAGATAAATATAAAGAAGCTCAGCTTCGGATGCTCCGTATCGCGCAGATTGCCGCTGATTTGGCCAAGCCCCTCCACTTGCTGATGAATGAGCCGTTCGATACTCCCCGTCCCGATCCAGCCAATGATGCCCCCAGCGACAAACAAGAGTAACGCCAGCAGCAAAACTCCGCGGATATGGGACAAGCTTTTCATAAAGCCGGAAAAAGAGAACATTGCGACCTCCCGTGTTTCGGTCATAAGCTTTCGGTACGAGCATACATTTAGAGTAAACAAGCATTTGCATGAGAGGAGCGCTGCTCGTATGAATTCGTTTTATGTATTTAGCGGCAAAAAAATCAAGCGGTTTTTTTACATCATGGCCGCTGCGCTGCTTGCCGCCGGCGTCTTTTACGTGGAGAGGGGCAACATTACCGTTTTTTCGGATTCGGGACCTTCCGCCATCTACAGCGTACCGACGGAAAAAAAGCTGATTGCATTAACGTTTGATATCAGTTGGGGGGATAAGCGCGCAGAGCCGATCTTAAAGGTGTTGGAAGACAAAAAAGTGGACAAAGCGACCTTCTTCCTGTCTTCGCCCTGGAGTAAAACCCATCCCGACATTGTCAACAGCATCAAAGACGCAGGATATGAAATCGGCAGCCACGGGCATAAGCATGTCAATTACAGTACGTTAAGCAATGAGGAAATCCGCACTCAAATCGCTACAGCGCATACCGTATTGACCGAGCTTACAGGCAAGGAACCCAATCTGATCCGCATGCCTAACGGGGACTTTGACAAACGCGTGCTGCAGGTGGCCAGCGATATGGGTTATAAAGTCATTCAATGGGACACCGATTCGTTGGACTGGAAAAACATCGGCGTCGAGAATATCGTCAAACGCGTGACGACCAAAGCCCACCCCGGGGATATCGTCCTTCTGCATGCCAGCGACTCCTGCAAGCAAACGCATGAGGCGCTCCCGCAAATCATCGACAACCTCCGCAGCCAAGGATATGAGTTTGTGACGGTGTCCGAGCTGATCAGCCAGGGCAGCGCAGACGGCAAAGAGGTCCGCGATTCCGCTTCCCTGACCGATCAACTGGAGGATGCAGCCGGAATGTGATTCAAGATTAATGGCGCGGCGTGATGAGCTTGGAGATATCCGGGGTTGGCGTGTTCAGCTTCGGATATTGCAAATCCAGGCTCTCCAGCGTTTTTACTACTATTGCCAAAGCAAGGTAGTTTCGGTACCAGCGATGATTGGCAGGAATCCAGTACCAGGGAGCTTCTTCGATGCTTGTTTCACGGAAGATATCCTCATAGGCCTCTTGGTAATCGTCCCAATATTTGCGCTCTTCCAGGTCGCTGGCGTCAAACTTCCAATGTTTGGCCGGGTCCTGCAGACGTTCCTGAATTTTCTCAAGCTGCTTTTCCTTGGAGATATGCAAAAACAGCTTAATAATCGTAGTTCCTTCTTCCGCCAGCATTTCCTCAAAATGACGGATGTACTTGAAACGTCTCTTGATCTCCTCTTTGCCGATATCGCCATGCACCCGGGGAACGAGAACCTCCTCGTAATGCGAGCGGTTAAAAGCGGCTATATACCCTTTAGGTGGGGTTTTCATATGCACTCTCCACAAAAAATCGTGGGCTGCTTCCTCTAGCGAAGGTTTTTTGAAGCTGGTTACCAGAAAGCCTTGGGGATTAATGCCGGAGAAGATATGCTTCACCGTACCGTCTTTCCCGCTGGAGTCCATGCCTTGAAGAATGACAAGCAGGGAATGCTTTTTCTGAGCGAACAAAATGTCCTGCAGCTCCGCCAGCCGATCCTTCAGGGCCTGCATTTTAACGGCCGCTTCCTCTTTGGAGTCGAAGTCGCCGCTCTCCCCTGGATCGAGCTTCTTCAGAATTTTTTCATTGGTGTCTTTTATCATATAGCGCTTGATATTCATATATTCCCTCCTGTTCCATAAGATTAACCGCTAGACGCCGATTTTAATCGCTTGCGATTGGGATAGACCAAAAACCCCGTCCCTGGTTACAGGGAAACGGGGTTGTTTGCTTTTTCGCGGGATCTTGCCAGGTCCGGTTTCAAAATCCGGTGCAGCGTCATAATCTGGAACGCATTGCAGGCCATCAGCGGGACGACGATAAATACGGTGGCACTGTTGACGCCGATGCGCAGCACACCGATCGTTTCGACGATAGTCACTGCAGTCATAAAGAAAAACGTCGGAATCCAGGCCGAGGCATTGGTACTCCGCACCTTGAAGTAAGCTACTGCCAAAGCAACCACCAGGATGCTTATGCACAGCAGCAGATCCGAGGCGATGTCTCTTTCCCCGCCTACGAACGTGCGCAGGAAACCAAGCTCCAGCAGGGCCAGAATCGACAACACCAATTGTATGTACTGCCATGTTTTGCGCGGGAATACGCCATTGCCCATATAAATAAGAATCAGGTAAGCAAAAAATCCAAGCTGTGCATAGACGCTGACCAGCACGCCGTAACCCACGAGAATAAGCGGGTAAATGAAAAAGTCGGCCGCGCTTTTAAAATCGATGCCTCCGTTAAACGCCTGCAGGCTAAGACCGGCAACAACCGCTCCGCCCGCGCCAACCAGAAGAGTGGTCCAAAAAAGACGAAACCATTTTCTCAGATTCAGCGCCTTCACCTCCCTGTCACATTTATTTTACCAAGGTTGCCGGGAAAAAACCATTGCGGGGCAACATAAAGTTGCTTACCCGCGGCATACTACAGACAGGAGTCCAGAACAGGAGGGCAGCGCCGATGAAATGGAGATTGTTGTGGCCTGGAGGCTTGGCACTGAGCCTTGCCTTAACCTTGACGGCATGCGGATCGGATCAAAGCGGTTCATCATCCGGTCAGCCAAGCTACAAGGAAATGAAAACGATGGTCGTCGATATATTGAAAAGCGATGATGGCAAAAAAGCGATCGAGGAGGCTCTCACTACCCCAAGCTCCGGCTCGGAAGGGGGCGGCAGCAGCGGAATCAGCATGAAAATGATGCCTCTTCAAACCTCCGAGCAAATCCGCACGGCAGTGAAGGATACGCTGACGGCACCGGAATACCAGAAGGAAATCGAGAAGATCATGACCGACCCGACGTTTGCCGGGGATTTCGCCAAAGCCATTAACAAAGAAAGCAAAGAGCTTCATTTGCAGCTGATCAAGGACCCGTCGTATCAGAAATCCGTCGAGGAAATTATGAAGTCGCCCGAAATGATGACCATGTTCCTAAATCTTATGAAAACCTCGGATTACCGCAAGCAATCCATGACCATTATGCAGGATGCCATGCAAAACCCTCTCTTCCGCATGGAAGTTCTGGATTTGCTGAAGACGGTCGTTCAAGATGAGCTCCAGCCTAAGGTTCAAAAGAAGGGCGAGGATAAACAGGGACAAGGCGAAGGGGGCGGCGGTGGAGACAGCGGTGGCGGCGACAGCGCTAAACAAGACGGCGGCGGTTCTTAAACCGGCGCAGCAAAAGCAAAGAGCCTTTCCGATAAGCGGAAGGGCTCTTTGCTTTTGGAACCATTATTCACATTTCAGGATCACTCTGTCCGCCAGCTCGTCAAAAAGCACTCCCGTGGCGCTCTCGGCCTTGTATACGGACGGCGAGAAATCAGGCTCCGATACATGGTTGTCTGGCGCCCCCAGCGGCAGCTGCGCCAGCAGCTCGGTATGTAGCGTCTCCGCCAGTCTTGCCCCGCCGCCGCGTCCGAAGATATAATCCCTCTTTCCGCAGGAGGAGCACTCGTAATATGCCATATTTTCGACTACGCCAAGAACTTCATGTTCCGTCTGAAGCGCCATCGATCCTGCTCTAGCCGCCACAAAGGCCGCCGTCGCGTGCGGCGTCGTAACGATAATTTCTTTGCTGCCCGGCAGCATCTGGTGGACATCCAGCGCCACGTCGCCGGTTCCCGGAGGAAGATCAAGCAGCATGTAATCCAATTCGCCCCAGCCGACGTCGCTGAAGAACTGGCGCAGCATCTTGCCTAGCATCGGCCCCCGCCAGATGACCGGATTGTTCTCACGGATAAAGAAGCCCATGGACATGACTTTAACACCGAAGCGCTCCACCGGAATAATCGTACCTTCCTCCACCTGCGGCCCTTCTTCGATCCCCATCATATCCGGTACGCTGAACCCGTATATGTCGGCGTCAATTAATCCGACCCGTTTGCCTTTGCGGGCCAGCGCTGCCGCCAAATTAACGGTAACAGTGGACTTGCCAACCCCGCCCTTGCCGCTGGCAATTGCGATAAAATGTACGCCGGACTCTTCGCTCAACAACGGAAGCCCCTGCAGGCCCGCTGCGTGCCCTTTCGGCTTGTCCTCTTGCTGCGTTGAAGAATCCGCTTCGTCGCTCCCTGAACGATGCAGAGACCGCTCATAATCGGTCGCATCGCGCAGCCGGATGTGGATGTTCTGAACCCCTGCCTCGGTCAGGCGATCTCGGACTTCCTGTTCCAGCTTCATCCGGTTTTGGTCGTCCGGGTCAAGACAAACGACCGATAACGATACCCGGTCTTCTTTTACCATAATGTCGCGGATCAACTGCAAATCCACGAGGCTTTTTCCCGTTACCGGGTCTGTGACGACTTGCAGCAGCTCTTGAATATGTTCCCTGGTCAGCATGGAAAGCACCTCAATTTCGTTCCGGACGGGCAAGCTCCGGTAGTTTTGGCTATATTATAGCATTACCGTCCATCCGATGAGTAGTCGCCGTTCATTATGGCTGCTTCGCCATATAACTTAATACTCCGCGGTAGATGCTTGTCGCCACTTTCCGCTGATACACATCGTCGCCAAGCAGTGCCGACTCCTGTGGATTAGACAGGAACCCGACTTCCACGAGCGCGGCCGGCATCTTCAGCGCTTTCAGCAAAAAAATAGTATTCGCCGTCTTGGCAACCCGGTCCGTATTCTCCAGCGTTTTGCGCAGCTCCTCCTGAATCAGGTCGGCAAGCACCTTGTTCCCCTCATGATTAGGGTAAAAGAACGTCTGTGCCCCGCTCCAGCGGCTGGACGGAACGCTGTTCATATGTATGCTGATAAACATATCGGCGTTCTCTTCCTCAATCGTGCGAACCCGCTGCTTCAAGTCCTCCGTCTTACGCTTGGAATAGCCCTTCGTACCCTCCTGCGCCAGATCGTAGTCGCCTTCCCGGGTAAGGACAACAATGGCTCCGGCTTGCTGTAAATAATCGCGCAAATAAAGAGATACGGACAGATTGATATCCTTTTCGATCAAGCCTTCACGGCTGACGGCCCCCCCGTCCGGACCGCCATGGCCGGCATCGATAGCAATGACTTTCCCCGACAACGGCAAGCTCCAATAATCCACCGTTTTGGCCGTAGGCATATCGTAAGCGACGATCCCGATCATGACAGCCAGCAGGATGAGGCCAACGACGCTTTTTTTGATGGTGCTCCAAGAGATCCAGACCGAGAACTTCCCCGTCTTTCGCCCAGACATAGCAAAGACCCCCTCGTCCCAATAGATACTACTCATCTATATGGGACAAGAGGGCCAATTAGTACAACTCCTAGGATTCGGCCGTAACTTCCTGAGCCATGCCTTCAATCAGGATCCGCGCCACTTCCGGACGGGTGAATTCCGGCGGCGGGCATTCTCCGGCGCGCAGCAGGCCGCGCACCTTGGTACCGGACAGCGTCAGATGCTGATCGGCCGGATGCGGACAAGTCTTGCTGGAGGCCATATTGCCGCATTTTATGCAGAAAAAGCTATGTTCGAAGAACAGCGGGGTGATTCCCAATTCTTCGGCTGTGAAGTTGCTGAAAATCTCCTGCGCTTCATAAGTGCCGTAGTAGTCGCCAACGCCGGCATGGTCGCGGCCGACGATGAAGTGGGTACAGCCGTAATTTTTCCGCACCATCGCATGGAAAATCGCTTCCCGCGGTCCTGCATAACGCATGGCTGCAGGAAACACGCCGAGGAACGTACGGTTTGCCGGATAATAGTTCTCCAGTAGCGCAAGATAGCTCTTCATCCGTACATTCGCAGGCACGTCATCGGATTTGGTTTCGCCGACAAGGGGGTTCAGGAACAAAGCATCGACAATCTCCATGGCGGATTTCTGGATATATTCGTGAGCGCGGTGCACCGGATTGCGTGTCTGAAAACCGACCACCGTTCTCCAGCCCTTTTCGGCAAATATGCGCCGCGTCTCAGCCGGATCGAAATAAAACTCGCCGAATTTCTCCGGCTGCGGACGGTTAAGCACAGTAATCGGTCCGCCGACATAAGTCGCTGGCCGCGCGAGCAGCTTACTGACACCAGGATGGGCAGGATCAACTGTTTTGAACACGTTTTGTGCTTCCGTCGCCTGTTCGACGCTGTAGATGCTCTCGATATCGAGCAGAGCATAAACGACGCCATCGCCTTCGCCTACGAGCGATACCTGGTCGCCGATGCTGAGGCTGGAGGCAACTTCATCGGTGACGGCCAGCGTAATCGGAATACTCCATACGGTCCCGTCGGCGAGCCGCATCTTATGCACCACTGAGGTATAATCCGCTTCGTTCATAAAACCGGTGAGCGGAGAAAACGCGCCGACACCGATTAGATCAAGGTCGGAAATCGTCCAAGTATTAATGGCAATGGATTTGAGGCCCGAAGCCTGCTGCAGCAATTGTTCTCTCTGAGCTCCCTCAGCTACGCGCTGAATCAAGGTTCCTCCGTGAGGAAGTATTGAAGTCATTCCTTTTCTCTCCTTCTGCTTCAGGCTAATGCCTTATTATTTATGCAAACCGCATTCCGTCTTCTCCGAACCGGACCATCTGCCGGCACGTGGATCCTCGCCTGGCATTACCGCTCTGGTGCACTGCTCGCAACCGATGCTCGGAAAGTTACGGTCATGCAGCGGGTTATAGATCAGGTTGTTCTCGCGAATATAGTTCCAAACATCTTCGGACGTCCAGTCGGCAATCGGGTTGAACTTCACCAGACCGAATTTATAGTCATATTCCACTTTCTTGGAATTGGCGCGGGTAGGTGCCTGATCCCGGCGGATCCCGGTAATCCACGCTTCATATTGCGAAAGGATACGGGTCAGCGGTTCCACCTTGCGGATAGCGCAGCATTGGTTCGGATCAACCGACCAAAGCGCTTCTCCGTATTGGGCTGCTTGCTCTTCCGGTGTAATCTGCGGCGATACGCGGACAAACTCCAAGCCATATCGGTCCGCAATGGCATCGCGGGTCTCGTAGGTTTCTTTGAAGTGATAGTCCGTATCGAGATAAAATACATCGGTAGACGGGCTTACCTTTTGCAGCATATCGACGAGCACTACATCCTCGGCGCCAAAGCTGCAGGCAAAGGTTATATTCGGGAACGTAGCAACCGCCCAAGCGATAATCTCCTCCGGCGTCGCGCCTTCCAGTTCTTCCGCTTTAATCTTGATCAGATCTTCTTTTTCCAACAAATTCATATTGAATGTCCCCTATCTAAAAATTTAGGCTGCGATTCCGGCTGAATGTTATGACGACAATTCCAACTGTTTTTATATGAAATAGTATAAAGCATACCGGTAGTATGTCAATCCTTTAATCCGATAAAGATATAACAAAAAGCCCCCGGCCAGAGGCCGGAGGCTTGTGATCCTTGAAAACCAAGGAATATTAACGTTTCGAGAACTGTGGAGCGCGACGAGCGGCTTTGAGGCCGTATTTTTTACGTTCTTTCATGCGTGGGTCACGAGTCAGGAAGCCGGCTTTTTTCAAAGCGCCACGATATTCAGGGTCAACTTTGAGCAGAGCGCGGGAAATGCCGTGACGGATTGCGCCGGCTTGGCCGGAAATACCGCCGCCATGAGCGATTACGAGTACATCGTAGTTGCCCAGGGTTTCAGTCAGAGTAAGTGGTTGTTTAACGATCAGTTTGAGCGTTTCCAGACCGAAGTAATCGTCCATCTCGCGTTTGTTAATGACAATGCGTCCTTCACCCGGTACAAGGCGAACACGTGCTACCGAATGTTTACGACGACCTGTCCCATAGTATTGTACTTGTGCCATGAAACTGTCCTCCTCTATTCTTATCCGCGAAGTTCGTAAACTTCAGGTTTTTGTGCTGCATGTGGATGTTCGGCGCCGGCATAAACTTTCAGTCTCAGCTTCATGTGATTGCCTTGACGAGTCTTAGGAATCATGCCGTGTACGGCGGATTCGATAACGCGTTCAGGTTTTGTTTTCAGCATGTCGTCGGCTGTAGTTACTTTCAGGCCGCCCGGATACATCGAGTGACGGTAGTATTTTTTGTTTTGCAGTTTCTTGCCTGTCAGGTGAATCTTCTCCGCATTGATGACGATAACGAAGTCGCCAGTGTCAACGTGTGGAGTGAATTGCGGTTTGTGTTTGCCACGGATCAGAGCAGCGGCTTCACTAGCCAAGCGACCAAGTGTTTTGCCTTCGGCATCAATAATGTGCCAATTGCGCTCAACTTCGTTCGGCTTAGCCATATAAGTGGTACGCATGAATGTTTCCTCCTTGTTCTCGTACGAAAATCTTCTGTTTCGTATATCGTTGTTCTCTCATTAGTTACATTTGTATGTTAGGGAAAAGCTTGATTGTTGGCATCTTCTTGATCGGGGCTGTGGGATAGCCATCAAGAAAACACAACTTTTATATTACAGCATAATACGGATAAGCGCAAGTGTTTTTGTAAATGCACCTGGCCTTTTTTATCAAAACGATCCGCAGTGTGTTAACGGTCTTCATCTTCGTACTCAACGCTCCACAGCGCCAGTCCTTTGGCCACAGCCGTAGGCCCTGCCGCCCCGCGATCGCAAGCCGCAAGAATCGCCGCAACATGCTCTGGGGCATATTTGCCCTCGCCCACCCAGATCATCGTGCCCATAATAATACGGACCATATGCTGCAAAAAACCGCTGCCCGTAATATACGTATGAATGATTCCCAGATCAGCGGAATTCGGCCGGCTGAACATCCTGTCCACTTCCATATGGACATCATAAATCGTACGGACATGGGAGGCTTTTGTGGAATGGCGAGAAGCAAACGAAGTGAAGTCATGGGTACCCAGGAGAAACTTCAGGCCCTGCTCCATGGCCTCTAAATCCAGCTTCACCGGATGGTGATGCTGCCAGCGCCGCTGAAACGGGTCCGGGAACCGGTTGCCGTTAATGGTATACCGGTAAGTCTTCCGTTTCGCCCCTCTGCGTGAGTGGAAAGAAAACGGTACTTCTTTCGCCTCGGTAACCACGATATCCTCCGGAAGCCGGGCATTAAGCGCCAGACACCACCGTTCCAGAGGAATCTTCGAGGACGTCATGAAGTTAAACGGCTGCCCGTAGGCATGAACCCCTGCATCCGTACGGCCGGAGGCCGTAATCTTGATCGTCTCTCCGGTTAGCAGGTAAATGGCTTGCTCCAGCCGGTCCTGAATCGTATTCCCCTGTGGTTGGGTCTGAAAACCGTCATAATGCGTGCCATCGTAATGGACTCTCATTAGCAGGTTGCGCATACTACCCGTCCTTTCCGCCGATTTCGCACAAAAAAAAGAGCCCCGGCGGGAGCTCCTTCTACTCTATACAAGGTGATTCCCGCGGTTAATTGTACGGCAGGGCCAAGATGCCCCTGCAGCACAATAACGTTAAGCCTTTCTGACAAAACCGGAAATCATTGCTTGCCTGATCTACGCGCGGTCTACCAGTTCCAGATAAACCATAGGCGCAGCGTCGCCACGACGAGGACCCAGTTTCAGGATACGGGTGTATCCGCCTGGACGCTCGCTGTAACGAGGAGCGATTTCGGAGAACAGTTTTTGGATTGCATCTTGTTCACCGTCAACGGTCTCGCGGCGAACGAAAGCTGCTACTTGACGACGTGCGTGAAGGTCACCCTTCTTTGCTTTCGTGATCAGTTTCTCGGCGATGGAACGAACTTCCTTCGCTTTGGCTTCCGTTGTTTGGATGCGCTCGTATAAGAACAGATCCGTTACCATGTCGCGGAACAAAGCTTTGCGCGCGCTGGAGTCACGGCCCAATTTTTGGTATGCCATTTATTTTCCCTCCTTCACTCAAGTACTCAAGCTTAAACTTCGGGCTATTCTTCTGTGCGAAGACCCAAACCGAGCTCCTCGAGCTTCTCTTGAACTTCTTCCAAAGATTTGCGGCCGAGGTTACGGACCTTCATCATATCTTCTTCCGTTTTCGTGGTCAGCTCTTGCACGGTATTGATACCGGCACGTTTGAGGCAGTTGTAGGAACGAACAGAAAGATCAAGCTCTTCGATAGTCATCTCAAGCACTTTTTCTTTTTTGTCTTCTTCTTTTTCAACCATAATTTCGGCGTCTTTCGCTTCGTCCGTAAGTCCTACGAACAAAACGAGGTGCTCGTTCAAAATTTTGGCTCCGAGGCTTACAGCCTCTTCCGGTCTAATGCTGCCATCTGTCCATACTTCAAGCGTCAATTTATCGTAGTTGGTCACTTGACCAACACGAGTGTTGTCGATGACATAATTAACGCGGGAAATAGGCGTGTAGATGGAGTCAACCGGAATGACACCGATTGGCTGGTCTTCGCGTTTATTCCGATCCGCTTGGACATAGCCACGGCCCCGACCTGCAAAAATACGCATATGAAGTCTCGCACCTGGTCCCAGCGTTGCAATATGAAGATCCGGATTCAGGATTTCGACATCGCTATCCGCACGGATATCTCCGGCGGTCACGATGCCTTCCCCTTCGGCGTCGATTTCAAACACTTTCTCTTCGTCTGAATGGATTTTCAGAGAAAGAGCTTTAAGGTTCAAAATGATCTCCGTCACGTCTTCCATTACGCCAGGAACGGTGGAGAACTCATGCAGAACGCCGTCAATTTGAACCGATGTTACTGCTGCTCCCGGCAGGGAGGACAACAGAATCCGGCGAAGCGAGTTCCCCAGCGTCGTGCCATATCCACGTTCCAGCGGTTCAACTACGAATTTCCCATAGGTTCCTTCATCATTCGCTTCTACGGTTTCAATCTTCGGCTTTTCGATTTCTATCACGAGTGTACCCTCCTTCAAACGTCGCTCCTATATGAAACTGTCACCCCATCAGGTGTATCATGTAGTATGCCTAAACACCTATTATTAGCAGATGCGTCAGAATTATACCACAATCACAATTCTGATTTCACTATACGCGACGACGTTTTGGCGGACGGCATCCATTGTGAGGAACCGGAGTTACGTCTTTAATAAGGTTTACTTCAAGACCAGCGGCTTGAAGGGAACGGATGGCTGCTTCGCGGCCCGCGCCCGGTCCTTTAACCATAACTTCAACGGATTTCATGCCGTGTTCCATAGCTGCCTTAGCGGCAGTTTCGGCTGCCATTTGCGCTGCAAACGGAGTCGATTTACGGGAACCCTTGAATCCTTGGCCGCCGGAGCTTGCCCAGGAAATTGCATTGCCGTGCGGATCCGTGATGGTAACGATGGTGTTGTTGAACGTGGAACGGATGTGTGCCACGCCACTTTCGATATTTTTACGGTCGCGACGTTTTGTACGTACGACTTTTTTCGGTTTAGCCATTGTCTCTTATCCCCCCTTATTATTTCTTTTTGTTTGCTACCGTACGACGCGGGCCTTTCCGGGTACGGGCATTGGTTTTGGTACGTTGACCGCGAACAGGCAATCCACGACGGTGGCGAACACCGCGGTAGCAACCGATCTCGGTAAGACGTTTAATATTCAAGGAAATTTCACGACGCAGGTCACCTTCAACCTTGACCGATTTGTCGATCGTTTCACGAAGTTTGCTGACCTCATCTTCCGTCAGATCACGGACACGTGTGTTAACGTCAATGCCTGTTTCTTTAAGGATTTTCTGGGAAGTCGTTTTACCGATTCCGAAAATATAAGTCAAGGCGATCTCAACGCGTTTGTCACGTGGCAAATCCACACCAGCTATACGAGCCATTTTACGCTACACCCCCTTCTTTAACCTTGTTTTTGTTTGTGTTTCGGATTTTCGCAAATCACCATTACTGTACCTTTGCGGCGAATGACTTTGCATTTTTCGCAAATCGGTTTTACAGAAGGTCTAACCTTCATGTTCATTACCTCCTCAACGTTTTACATTAGTAAAACTGACTTCATAAATGATTCACTCAGTTTTACTTAAGTAAAACTGGGTTCGAAAGCATACGTATAGTTCCGTCTATTTACGGTAAGTTATACGGCCTTTGGTTAAATCATAAGGCGATAACTGCACGACTACTTTGTCCCCGGTAAGGATACGGATGAAGTGCATCCGCAATTTGCCGGACACATGAGCCAGAATTTGATGACCGTTCTCGAGTTCGACCTTAAATGTTGCATTAGGCAGCGGCTCAATGACCGTTCCTTCCACTTCAATGACATCTTCCTTAGCCACAGTCAGTCTCCTTTCTAATCAGCACTTATTACAGCGGGTTTGCCGTACTTCGCGACCGCGAAGCGCAGCTTTCCGTTGGTTACCCTTCCGGTCTCCTGCAGGCTGTTCACAATCTCACTGGCAACGAAGGGGATAAGCTCGAGGTGCTGAATGTTTTTCTTCTTCGGCCCGTCGAACTTCCGTTTCTCTCCGTCGGCAATGAATACGAATCTGCTATCGATAACTGCGATAACAACGGCAACCTCTCCGGCATCTTTGCCTTTGAGAATTCTCACCAATTGACCAACCTGCGGGGTATTTCCACTCATCACGGAGATCACCTACGCATTCAGTTTTGTGAAAATTTCCATGCCGTCCGGCGTAACCGCCACTGTATGCTCGAAATGGGCGCACAGCGAGCCGTCGACCGTAACGACCGTCCAGTTGTCTTCCAATGTTTTGACATATCGTTCCCCTGCGTTTACCATCGGTTCAATCGCGAGCACCATGCCCGGCTTCAGACGAGGTCCGCGGTCCGCTATGCCATAGTTTGGAATTTGCGGTTCTTCATGCAGTTCTGTCCCGATGCCATGCCCGACATACTCGCGGACGACGGAAAATCCGGCATCCTCGATATATTTCTGGATCGCATGGGAGATTGTAAACAGGCGCACGCCCGGTTTGACTAACGCCAGTCCCGCGTACAGCGAGCCTTCCGTGACGTCCAGCAATTGCTGGGCCTCTGCAGAAATGCTGCCTACGCCGTAGGTCCAGGCGGAATCTCCGTGGTACCCGCGGTACTCCGCACCGATATCCAGCGTCACGATGTCGCCTTCAACCAGTTTGCGTTTCCCCGGAAACCCATGCACCAACTGTTCGTTGACTGAAGCGCAAATGTTGGCAGGAAAACCGTTGTACCCTTTGAAAGACGGCACAGCACCTTGACTGCGGATGTACTCATCGGCGATTCTGTCGAGTTCCCCCGTTGTGATCCCGGGCTCAATAGCCTCAGCAATCAGACGGTGACTCTCGGCAACAATTCGACCAGCTTCCCTCATAAAGGCAAGTTCCTGTTCGGATTTACAGATGATCATACATTAACCCCGCAGCAAAGATACGATTTCGGAAGTAACGGCGTTGATTTCGTTCTCTCCGTTTACCTGACGCAAAAGACCTTTATTGTCATAAAATGCGAGCAGCGGCGCTGTTTTGTTATCATACTCATCCAGGCGTTTGCCCACACTCTCTTCATTGTCATCAGGACGTTGATACAATTCGCCGCCATCCACATCGCAAATGCCTTCTTGCTTCGGCGGGTTGAAAATTAGATGGTAGGATCTTCCGCAAACTTTACAGATCCGGCGGCCGGTCAGGCGCGCCATGAGCAGTCCACGGTCCACATTCAGGTTGATGACATGATCCAGCGAAGCGTTTCGGCGGCTCAGAATCTCATCCAGCGCTTCCGCTTGCGAAAGGGTTCTTGGAAAACCATCCAATAAGAAACCTTTTTCGCAATCGGACTGCTGCAGCCGTTCTTCCACGATACCGATGGTTACGTCATCAGGCACAAGCAATCCTTGGTCCATGTAGGACTTGGCTTTAAGGCCAATCGGAGTATTCTGCGAAATCGCCAGGCGAAATGCATCGCCCGTAGAAATATGCGGAATCCCCATCTCCTTCACGATCTCAGCCGCTTGCGTACCTTTTCCTGCCCCAGGAGGGCCCATGAATAAAATGTTCACGATTTTCTTTTCCCCCCTAAAACTTCGCACCAAGCAAGAAACAGCACAATAGGTGCCGGGAAGTCAATGAAACGAGCGCTTCGCCGGAACCTATCGCCTATTTATTGATGAAGCCTTTGTAATGGCGTTTGATCAATTGGCTTTCGATCTGCTTCATCGTGTCCAGTGCTACGCCGATAACGATCAGCAGCGAGGTACCGCCAATCTTAACGGAGCGAGGCAGGCCTGACAAGTTCGCAAAGACTATCGGCAGCAAGGAGATCAGGGCCAAGAAAATCGCGCCGGACATTGTCAGGCGAGTCAATACCTTGGTCAAATATTTCTCGGTTGCTTTCCCTGGACGAACACCTGGGACGTAGCCGCCATTCTTCTTCATATTCTCAGCCATTTGCTGCGGGTTCATCTGGACGAACGTGTAGAAGAACGTAAATCCGATGATCATGATCACATAGAGTACCATGCCGAGCGGCTTGTCATATGCAAGATTGCTGGCAACCCATTTAGCCCATTCATGCGTGGACCAGAAACTCGATATTACAATTGGGAACTGGAGCAGGGACACGGCGAAGATGACCGGAATAACGCCTGCCGCATTGATTTTAAGCGGAATATGCGTATTCTGTCCACCGTACATTTTGTTACCAACAACGCGCTTGGCGTATTGTACCGGAATTTTCCGGATACCTTGTTGTACAAAAATGACCGCTGCAATAATCGCGATAACCACGATTACTACAATAACGACTTTAAGAATATTCAGGAAAGTCTGATCCGGTTGGATAAAGCTCGATGAAGCTGCTGCAGAGAAATATCCCGGTATGGCGGCGACGATTCCCGCAAAAATCAGGATCGAAATCCCGTTACCTATTCCCTTTTCCGTGATCTGTTCACCAAGCCACATCAAGAACGATGTGCCCGCTGTCAGGACGATCGCAATGAGCAGATAATCCGCAAATGTAGCATTCGGAATCATTTCGGTGTTATACAACCGGTTGAACCCGATCGATGTTGCAAACGCCTGAATCAGACCGAGTACTACAGTACCGTAACGTGTGACTTGCGCAAGCTGCTTTTTCCCGTGCTCCCCTTGTTTAGCCCATTCGGCAAACTTAGGAATAACATCCATCGACAAGAGCTGCACGATGATGGATGCTGTGATGTACGGGTAAATGCTGATTGCGAAAATCGAGAAGTTTTTGAGCGCTCCACCCGAGAAGGTGTTCAAAAGACCCATCAAAGCTTCTCCGCTTTGATTCGCTGCTTCCAGTGCTTCCTTGTTCACACCTGGAACCGGTACATACGAACCGATACGGTAGATGATCAGAACGAACAGGGTAAACAGGATCTTTTTGCGCAAATCTTCAACATGCCAAATATTCTTAAGCGTCTTGAACATTAGATCACCTCGGATTTACCGCCGGCAGCCTCGATTTTCTCTACCGCAGATTGGGAGAACTTATTTGCTTGGACAGTCAATTTAACTGTAAGTTCGCCATTGCCGAGGATCTTGATGCCGCTCTTGGTATTCTTGACAACACCAGTCTCAACAAGCAACTGTGGAGTCACTTCTGTACCTTCAGCAAAGCTGTTCAGATCTTCCAGGTTTACAATCGCATACTCTTTACGGGTAGGATTGAGGAAACCACGTTTAGGCAGACGACGATAGAGTGGGTTTTGACCACCCTCGAAGCCAGGACGGACACCACCGCCGGAACGAGCGTTTTGACCCTTGTTACCGCGACCGGAAGTTTTACCGTTACCGCTACTAGGACCGCGACCAACGCGGTTGCGTTCTTTGCGGGAGCCAGGAGCTGGAGCAAGTTCATGTAACTTCATCGTTTGCACCTCCTTATGTTTGTGTTTGTATGTGTGGCGTTTAGCCTTCGATTTCGGTGACTTTCAGCAAGTGGCTAACTTGGTTGATCATTCCGCGAATTGCCGGAGTATCGTTGTGAACCACTGTGGAATTCGTCTTACGCAGGCCGAGCGTCTTAACCGTAACACGTTGTGTTTCAGGACGTCCGATTACACTGCGAACGAGGGTAATTTGCAATTTTGCCATTGACGTTCCCCTCCTTAACCGCGCAGTTCTTCGACAGATTTGCCGCGAAGTTTCGCGACTTCTTCAATACGTTTCAGGCGGGAAAGTCCCTCCAGAGTCGCATTGACCATGTTCATGGAATTCGAAGAACCCAGAGATTTTGTCAAGATATCGCCAACGCCTGCCAGTTCCAGTACCGCACGAACAGGACCGCCGGCGATAACGCCAGTACCTTCGGATGCCGGTTTCAAGAGCACGCGTCCTGCGCCGAAATGTCCGGTAACCAGATGCGGGATCGAAGTTCCTACGATTGGAATGTGAATCAGGTTTTTCTTGGCGTCTTCAATGCCTTTACGGATGGCATCCGGAACTTCGCCGGCTTTACCGATTCCTGCACCGACATAGCCTTTGCCGTCGCCCACAACTACGAGTGCGCTGAAGCTGAAACGGCGTCCGCCTTTTACAACTTTTGCAACACGGTTGATGTGTACAACTCTTTCTGTCAGTTCTAAACTGTTCGGATCTACACGCAAGTCGTTAACCTCCTTTTAAGAATTGTTCTAGAATTCAAGACCAGCTTCACGAGCTGCGTCAGCCAAAGCTTGAATCCGTCCATGGTACAGGTATCCACCGCGATCGAATACAATCGCTGTATGTCCTTTTGCTTTTGCACGCTCAGCGATCAGTTGACCTACTTTAGCTGCAGCTTCTACGCTGCCGCCGTTGCCGATGGATGCAGTCAGCTCTTTATCAAGTGTCGAAGCGGAAGCGAGCGTTACGCCAGCCACGTCATCGATCAGTTGTGCATAAATGTGTTTCGAAGAACGGAACACGTTCAAACGCGGACGCTCAACAGTACCCTGGATCTTCGTGCGAACACGCAGGTGTCTTTTGAGACGAGCCTTGTTTTTATCGCCTTTAGTAATCATGACTTCCTATTCACTCCTTTCAGTTTGCCGCTAGGCAGCTTCACTTACAGACGCACGGAGTATCTTACGAAGAAGAAGAGGCCGGTTATTTCTTCTTACCGGCTTTACCTTCCTTACGGATGATACGTTCGCCTTCATATTTGATACCTTTGCCTTTGTATGGCTCAGGTTCGCGTACGGAACGAATTTTAGCGGCATATGCGCCAACGCGTTCTTTGTCGATGCCTTTAACGATGATCTTGGTGTTGGCAGGAACTTCGAACTCGATGCCTGCTTCCGGTGTGATTTCAACCGGGTGGGAGTAGCCCACGTTCAGGACGATTTTATCTCCGGATTTGCTTGCACGATATCCGACCCCAACCAATTCCAGAGATTTCGAGAACCCTTCAGTTACACCGCTAACCATGTTGCTGACAACGGAGCGGGTTGTGCCGTGAAGCGAACGATGCAATTTGTTGTCCGACGGGCGAACAACGAGGATTTCGTTATTTTCAACCGTAACCTTCATGTCTTTATGAAGTTCACGAGTCAAAGTGCCTTTTGGACCTTTAACTGTAATCACGGTGTTGTTCAGTGTTACATCTACACCGCTAGGTACTGCGATTGGCTTGCGACCAATACGAGACATGTGTTGCACCTCCTTATCTTGTGACGTTTATTACCAAACGTAGCAGACAACTTCTCCGCCCGATTTAGATTGACGAGCTTCTTTGTCGGTCATAACTCCCTTGGAAGTGGAGATAATCGCGATGCCCAGACCGCCGAGTACACGAGGAACTTCGTTGCTCTTCGTGTAAACGCGAAGGCCTGGTTTACTGATTCTTTTCAGACCAGAGATAACGCGCTCTTGGTTAGGACCGTATTTCAGGAAAATACGGATAATCCCTTGTTTGCTGTCTTCGACGAATTCAGCATCACGAATGAAGCCTTCACGCTTCAGAATGTCCGCGATTTGTTTCTTCATAGTAGAAGCAGGCATTTCTACTGTTTCGTGACGCACGATGTTGGCGTTACGAATACGAGTAAGCATATCTGCAATAGGATCAGACATAGTCATGTGTGTAAACCTCCTTCCCGTTTATAAACTTCTTACCAACTTGCTTTTTTCACGCCAGGAATCTGGCCTTTATAAGCTAACTCACGGAAGCAAATTCTGCAAATTTTGAACTTTTGCAGTACCGAGTGTGGACGACCGCAACGCTCGCAGCGTGTATATGCACGCACTTTGAATTTAGGCTCGCGTTGTTGTTTGACTTTCATCGAAGTTTTTGCCACTTTAGCCTGACACCTCCCAAACCTTTTCGGAGAATTTGTTGTTACTTAGTGAAAGGCATTCCCAGCTGGTTGAGCAGCTCACGGGATTCCTCGTCCGTCTTAGCAGTCGTTACGATAACGATATCCATACCGCGTACTTTATCAACTTTATCGTACTCGATTTCCGGGAAAATCAGTTGTTCTTTCAGACCCAGCGTATAGTTGCCGCGTCCGTCGAACGCTTTGGTCGACACGCCGCGGAAGTCGCGTACGCGTGGAAGCGTTACGTTGAACAATTTGTCCAGGAAGTAGTACATCCGTTCGCCGCGCAGGGTTACTTTAACACCGATCGGCATGTTTTCGCGCAGTTTGAAACCGGCGATGGATTTCTTTGCTCTGGTGATAACCGGCTTTTGACCAGCGATCAGCTGCATGTCGTTTACTGCGGAATCAAGCACTTTCGAGTTTTGTACGGCGTCACCCACACCCATGTTGATGACAACCTTCTCGATCTTAGGTACTTGCATAACCGTTGTATAGTTGAACTTCTGCATCAGAGCAGGCGTGATTTCATTCAAATAACGTTCTTTCATTCTTGCTGCCATGAAGAATTTACCTCCTTTCTTTAGGACTTATTAGTCGATAATCTCTCCGGATTTCTTAGCTACGCGCACCTTTTTGCCGTTGTCGAGCACTTTGTAGCCGATACGGGTAACTTTACCGCTCTTCGGATCAACATGCATTACGTTGGACACGTGGATCGAAGCTTCCTGTTCGATGATTCCGCCTTGCGGATTCAGCTGGTTCGGCTTTTGGTGTTTCTTCACCATGTTCACGCCTTCGACCAGCACGCGGTTTTCGCGAGGATAAGCAGCGATGACACGGCCTTTTTTGCCTTTGTCCTTACCGCTGATCACGATCACCACATCATCTTTTTTCACGTGCAGATTATTGTTATGGGATTCCAGAACTTTTTTTACTCTAGGCATTCATTACACCTCCTAAAACACTAAATGGCCAGGCTCTATATGGAACTTCTTAGATAACTTCCGGTGCCAAGGAAACGATCTTCATGTAGTCCTTATCGCGAAGTTCGCGGGCCACAGGTCCGAAGATACGAGTTCCGCGTGGGCTTCTGTCGTCTTTAACAACTACAGCCGCGTTTTCGTCGAATGCGATGTAAGAACCGTCTTTACGGCGAACGGAACGTTTCGTACGAACCACAACCGCTTTAACTACATCACCTTTTTTGACAACGCCGCCTGGTGTTGCTTGTTTTACGGAGCAAACGATCAGGTCACCGATGGCTGCTGTACGACGTCCAGTACCACCCAGTACACGGATACACATCAGTTCCTTCGCACCGGAGTTGTCAGCCACTTGCAAACGTGTAAATGGTTGAATCATTATTAATTTCCTCCTTCCGGGAAAACTTTCTGATTATCTTAGATGATAACCGCTTTTTCAACCACTTCAACCAGTCTCCAGCGTTTGTCTTTGGAGAGCGGACGAGTTTCCATGATTTTCACGGTGTCACCGATTTTTGCGATGTTTTCTTCATCATGTGCCTTGAATTTCTTCGTGGACTTGATGCGTTTGTGGTACAGGTCATGCTTCTTGTAGGTTTCAACGGCGATTACGATCGTTTTGTCCATTTTGTCGCTGACCACTTTACCGATTTGCACTTTACGTGCGTTACGTTCTTCGCTCATTAGTTAGCCTCCTTCCTGAATACGGATCATAGTATCCGTCCTCAACTTAACTAATCCCAAGTACTCTTTCATGGATGACGGTTTTAGCACGAGCTATTTCCTTACGCACATCACGAATCCGAGTCGGGTTATCCAGCTGGCCGGTAGCCAATTGGAAACGGAGATTGAAAAGCTCTTCCTTGAATCCGGCGATCTTTTGTTCAATCTCGGCAGTGGTTAAGTTGCGAAGTTCATTAGCTTTCATTTGCTTCACCACCCAATTCTTCACGTTTCACAAACTTAGTCTTAACAGGCAGCTTGTGAGCCGCAAGACGCATCGCTTCACGAGCGATCTCTTCCGACACGCCTCCGAGTTCGAACATAATCTTGCCCGGTTTAACGACTGCTACCCACTTTTCTACGTTACCTTTACCGCTACCCATCCGGACCTCAAGAGGCTTTTGAGTAATCGGTTTGTCAGGGAAAATCTTGATCCAAACTTGGCCGCCCCGTTTGATGTAACGAGTCATCGCGATACGGGCTGCTTCGATTTGGCGGTTAGTTACCCAGGATGGTTCAAGAGCTTGCAGACCGAATTCGCCGAAGTTCAGCGTGGTGCCGCCTTTTGCCATACCTTTCATGTGACCGCGTTGTTGCTTGCGGTGTTTAACGCGTTTTGGTACCAACATGATTAGTTGCCTCCTTCCTGAACAGCTTGTTTCTTAGCTGCGGGAAGAACTTCTCCACGGTAGATCCATACTTTTACGCCGATACGGCCATAAGTGGTATGAGCTTCAGCCGTTCCGTAGTCGATATCGGCACGAAGCGTATGAAGTGGAACTGTTCCTTCGCTGTAACCTTCAGAACGGGCGATCTCAGCGCCGCCAAGACGACCGCCAACTTGTGTTTTGATTCCTTTGGCGCCTGCACGCATAGTTCTTTGGATAGCTTGTTTCAGCGCACGACGGAACGATACACGACGTTCCAATTGTTGCGCGATGCTTTCAGCAACCAAGATTGCGTCCAGTTCCGGATGTTTGATTTCATTGATGTTAATATGCACTTTTTTGCCGCCGGCGATAGCGGTAACCGCGCTGCGAAGTACTTCCACTTCAGCGCCGCCTTTACCAATTACCATACCCGGTTTAGCAGTGTGAATTGTAACATTCACGCGGCTTGCCGCTCTTTCGATCTCAATGCGGGAAACAGCGGAATCCTTCAATTTGCCCTTCAGGTATTCCCGGATTTTAACGTCTTCCATTAAAAGAGTACCGAAATCTTTGCCTGCATACCATTTGGATTCCCAATCACGAATGATACCGATTCGGAGTCCGACTGGATTTACCTTTTGACCCACGTGTTATCCCTCCTTATTTCTCAGATACCACCAAAGTGATGTGGCTCGTGCGTTTATTGATCCGGCTAGCGCGGCCCATAGCGCGCGGACGGAAACGTTTCATCGTTGGACCTTGGTTAACGAAGATCTCGCTAACGAACAAGTTGTTCACGTCCATCGAGTAGTTGTGCTCGGCATTGGCGATCGCCGAGTTCAGCAGCTTCTCAACGACCGGAGAAGCGGACTTCGGAGTGTGGCGAAGAATTGCAATGGCTTCCCCCACTTGCTTGCCGCGAATCAGGTCAACAACCAGTTTCGCTTTACGAGCAGAAATCCGTACCGATCTAGCGTGTGCTTTTGCTTCCATTTGTTTACCCTCCTCTCGAACAGAGAACTAGTTCTTATCTTCTTGTTTTCTTATCGTCATTCGCGTGGCCTTTGTAAGTACGTGTTGGCGCGAACTCGCCCAACTTGTGACCTACCATATCTTCCGTTACGTATACAGGCACGTGCTTACGGCCGTCATATACACCAAACGTATGTCCGATAAATTGAGGGAAAATGGTTGAGCGACGGGACCAGGTTTTAACCACGACTTTCTTTTCTGCCGCGTTCAGTTCCTCAACTTTTTTCAGCAGGTAGCCATCGATGAACGGCCCCTTTTTCAAACTGCGACCCATGTGTAAATCCTCCCTTCATCCGGTTTCTCAAACCGCGAATCGACGCTTCGCGCTAACTTGCTTGAAGCGTCTTATTTCGTGCGGCGGCGTACGATATATTTATCAGAAGCCTTGTTTTTCTTACGCGTTTTGTAACCGAGGGTTGGTTTGCCCCAAGGAGACATAGGCGATTTCCGTCCGATTGGAGCGCGGCCTTCACCACCACCGTGAGGGTGATCGTTAGGGTTCATGACGACACCGCGTACTTCAGGACGTTGTCCGAGCCAGCGGCTACGTCCGGCTTTACCGATCTTCACGAGTTCGTGATCTTCGTTGCCTACGGAACCGATGGTAGCGCGGCAAACGCTGAGGATTCTGCGAACTTCGCCGGAAGTCAGGCGTACGGAAACGTATTTTTCTTCTTTACCAAGAAGTTGAGCTTCAGTACCGGCAGCGCGTACCAATTGTCCGCCTTTGCCTGGTTTCAGCTCGATGTTGTGGATAACTGTACCTACCGGAATATTTTCCAGAGGAAGGCTGTTACCGATTTTGATGTCGGAATTAGGTCCCGATTCAACTTTATCCCCAACTTTAAGGCCTTTAGGAGCGATGATGTAACGTTTCTCCCCGTCGGCATAGTGGATCAAAGCGATATTCGATGTACGGTTCGGGTCATACTCGATTGTAGCAACGGTTCCTGGTATGCCGTCTTTCGTACGTTTGAAGTCGATGATACGGTATTTACGTTTGTGTCCGCCGCCATGGTGACGAACCGTAATTTTACCTTGGTTGTTGCGGCCGGCTTTTTTGCTCAGCGGCGCCAACAACGATTTCTCAGGCTGGTTTGTGGTGATTTCCTCAAACGTCGACACGGACATGCCGCGTCTTGCCGGAGATGTCGGTTTGTACTTTTTGATTGGCACTTAAGTTCCCTCCTTACTTCAAGAGTTATTATTCTACCGCTTCAAAGAACTCGAGCGGCTTGCTGTCCGGGCTGAGCTTCACGATGGCTTTTTTCCACTCTGGAGTATATCCGGAGTATTTGCCATAGCGTTTCAGTTTGCCAGGTACGCGCATCGTGTTCACACTAACAACTTTAACTTTGAAAATAGCCTCAACGGCCTGTTTGATTTCGGTTTTGTTAGCACGGATATCCACTTCAAAAGCGTACTTCAAATCGCTCATGTATTCGGATGTGCGTTCCGTAATCACCGGACGCTTGATAATATCGCGAGGATCTTTCATTATGCGAACACCTCCTCAACCTTCAGAACTGCATCCTTCGTGATGATCAGTTTGTCATGCGTCAGGACGTCAAGAACATTGATGCCGTCAGCTGCTACAAACTTCACTCCAGGGATGTTACGGGCGGAAAGAGCAACGTTGTCGTCGTAGCTAGGAGCTACGATCAGCGCTTTGCTGTCCACTTTCAGATTGTTCAGAATGGCTGCGAATTCTTTCGTCTTCGGAGCATTCAGGGTCAGGCTGTCAAGTACGATGATGTCCTGCTCAAGCACTTTAGAGGACAATGCGGATTTGATGGCCAGACGGCGAACTTTCTTAGGCAGTTTCCAGGAATAGCTGCGTGGAGTTGGTCCGAAGACTACGCCGCCGCCTTTCCATTGTGGAGCACGGATAGAGCCTTGACGAGCGCGACCTGTACCTTTTTGTTTCCAAGGCTTACGTCCGCCGCCACGCACTTCAGAGCGTCCTTTAACTTTATGTGTACCGCGACGAAGGGAAGCTCTTTGCAGCAGCACAGCTTCGTGCAGGACATGCACGTTCGGTTCGATACCGAATACTGTTTCGCTCAATTCAACTTCGCCGACTTCGTTGCCGCTGATATTAAACAGTGTTACTTTTGGCATTTCATGTTCCTCCTTTCTTCGAGAAATTATTTCTTAACTGTTTGTTTCACTTTCACAAAGCTGTTCTTAGGGCCTGGGATGGCGCCTTTAACCAGCAATACATTGCGTTCTGCGTCTACGCGGATGATCTCCAGCTTTTGAACCGTTACGGTCGTGTGACCCATATGTCCTGGCAAGTGTTTGCCCTTAGGAACGCGGTTAGCTTGGATGGAACCCATGGAACCCGGTCTTCTATGGTAACGGGAGCCGTGAGCCATTGGTCCGCGGCTTTGTCCCCAACGTTTGATAACGCCTTGGAAGCCTTTACCCTTGGTTGTGCCGGTTACGTCAACAAATTCGCCTTCTGCAAAAATGTCGGCTTTCAGCTCTTGTCCAACCTCGAGTGTCCCGAGGTCAACACCGCGAATTTCGCGAACGTAGCGCTTAGGTGTTGCGTTTGCCTTTTTGGCGTGACCTTGTTCAGGCTTGTTGGAACGGCTTTCTTTCTTGTCGGAGAAACCGAGTTGAACCGCTTCGTATCCATCAGTAGCCAGGTCTTTCTTTTGCAGTACCACACAAGGGCCAGCTTCGATTACAGTAACAGCTACTACGTTACCTTCCGGAGTGAACACTTGAGTCATACCGAGTTTTTTTCCCAAGATACCTTTCATGTTGACACCTCTTTTCTTTACCTAAATGGCAGTATTATTACAGTTTGATTTCGATATCTACACCGGACGGCAGGTCCAAGCGCATCAAGGCATCCACAGTTTGCGGCGTAGGATTCACGATGTCGATCAGACGTTTGTGAGTACGCATTTCAAACTGCTCACGGGAATCCTTGTACTTGTGCACCGCACGGAGAATAGTTACTACTTGCTTCTCGGTTGGCAGCGGGATCGGCCCGGATACACCAGCACCGGAACGTTTTGCTGTTTCAACGATTTTCTCTGCGGATTGATCAAGAATTCTGTGGTCGTATGCTTTCAAGCGGATACGAATTTTTTGCTTTGCCATTTTAGTCCCTCCTTCTATCGCCCAATTTATTATCGGACATACTCCGTGAAAATTTTCTGACGTCGACCTCATGGCAAAGGGGCCGGGTGTGTCAGTAACCTCTCACATCATCGCAACGTCTCAGAACAACATTCATTATTATATAGAATAGGCGAACACTTTGCAAGCAAAAATAAAAAACAACGCATAATTTTTTTCATACGTTGTTTTTCTTCTATATATATGCGGTTCCATTAAAGATTCTGGGTCGCCGACTTAAAGTATTCTGCCGATGCTGCGGTCTGCGCGGTTGTGGAACCAATTCCTTCGATGGTCTGAATCAGCACCTTGATTTCTTCTTCTACGGTTACAATCTCCTGCGTACTAGTCTGCATGGACTCCACAATATCTTTAAACAAACGGCTTGTATTGGCGGATTGATGTTTGCCGCTTTCGGTCAATTCCTGTACCTTGCGGATCTCATCCACGACCTGTGCGGTTAACGCTCCGGATTTACGGGTTAAGTCGCCAATTCGGACGACAGTCGTACGTGTATCCTCCGCCAGCCGGCTAACCTCATTGGCCACAACGCTGAAACCTCGGCCGTGCTCGCCGGCTCTGGCTGCTTCAATTGTAGCATTTAGCGCTAGAATTTTGGTCTGCGAGGCAATGCCTTCAACGGCGGCGACGATTTTCTGGATCTGCAGCGATGAGCCATTCAGCTCATTAACGGAACGTTCCATCTCATTCGTACTCTCATAGATCAGGTTAATCTGACCGGAAAGGCTATCCAGATGCTCATGCCCGTCTTTAGCCATTCCCTGCGAATCGAGCGCCGATGCGGCCGTACGCCGAAATGTATTGTTCACTTCGTTGCTGCTTGCAACGAGCTGTTCTACTGCCGCATTCGTATCCATGCTGAGGTCGATCAGCTCTCCGCTGAATTCGGCGATTTTCTGCTTCAACTCATCCTTCACCAGCTGGTACTGCATTTCTTTTTCTTCAATATTCGCTTTCTCGTACGCTTCAAGCACCAGCTGCTGTTCGAGGCTGAGAAGCTTGGTAACGGTCTGCACAATCTTTAGACGTTCCATATCATTACCGGTCTCATTATAGATCTCTGCGATAAAGACATTTTGCAAATTCTGAAACGCGGACAAATACCACTTCGGCTCCAACCCCACTCGCTTATGTATATTGGCGATTGTCAGTCGTTTGGCGATATACTGCTCATCCACTTTACCGTCAAAAATCTCGATAATATGCTGCCGGAGCGTTTTCTTGAGCCGCTCGATACTGCTGTGCTCCTGAATAATGGCCTCCAGCTTCTCCACACCCAGTACTGTATTGTAGAATTGCTCTGTGATGTAGTCGATGTTTTGTTCTACAATCGGTTTCAACCGGCGGAGAAGCACAAGATCCTCCTCCGTCAAATCAATCATGCGCATCTGTTCATTTAGTTCTCCATGCCCGGATAGGTTATGGAATGCCTGTGTGACAGCGGGAGCAGAATTGTGGCCGTCCTCGGACTGGCGGGCGGGAGAACCCTCATTGAAACTTCGTGAATCTTTGCCATGCAAAAACGAAAAAGGACATTTACCCATATTCTACACTCCCTAAATCTCTCAAATAGCTGCAGACGTTACAAATGTAGTGTACTCGATAGATCGGGAATATGTAAAGAATTTTAAGTAAAATTTTGGTGAAAAATGCCGAATATAGCGTGTATATTGTTATTTCATGTCGAATACTTAGGCACAAAGTACCTTTCTTCTTTAATAGGCGTGCTCGGCTAACTCTCTTAGCGCACCTATATCCAGAATTTCTACCCTCCGCCGGTGCATGGCGATCATCCGGCCAGCTTCAAATTTACCTAGTTTGCGGCTAAGCGTTTCGGCTGAAGTTCCGATCATAGCAGCAACTTCTTTTTTTGCGGCCGGCAACTGAATGACTGGATTACCCTCGGTAACATACAAATCCGCGTCGTTTCGGGAATACAGATATAAAATCAGCCTGGCTAGCCTTTTCTCCACCTCCAGGATATGCATCGCCCCAGCCTGCTCATCGGCTTGATGTAATTGCTCGCTTAACGACATTAAAAAGCTGTACGATAGCGCTGCGCTTTGCTCCAATAGCGGCAGGAATTCATCGCGGTGAATCCGGCAAATACCACCTCCCTCAACGACTTCCGCATTCACATAATTTTTTTTCTGATGCAAAAGGGCAAATTGGCCAAAATAGTCGCCCGGAAATAAAAAGCGAAGAACATGCTGTCTGCCTTCTTTGCTGCCTTGGGTCAGTTTTATCAGACCGCTTCTTACGATATATAATGAATCCGATGGTTCTCCCTCTCTAAATATCACGCTTCCCCGCATATAATGCCGAGTGTCGACGATCGCTTCTACGGCCTTACGTTCAACCTCGGGCAACCCTTTGAATACCGGTACCTCTCGGATACAGGAATTAGCACCGCATGCCGAGCATTTCATGGACTTCCCCCCAATCAGGTTCTATTTTTACCATAACAAGGATCTGTCTTCGTTCTCGTGATTGCCCTCACAAATTTATAAATTCTTGATTTGAATCAAGGAATCGCCTGCCGGCACCGTATACAATGGAAGCATAGACAAAGCATCGCTGGGAGAGATTGAAGATGGAACAATACCGTTTTTCGGATATGAAAAAAATCGAACGCACCCAATTAGGCGAATCGGTTCCGCTTGAATTATTCCGTACCATCCGGTTGATCGGGATGAATCAGGGGCTGCCTATGGGCGGCAAAGCCACCACAGTCACGATTGGCCGAAAAATCGGCGAAAGCCTGCCCGTTTCCACAGTCGAGGAACTGCTTCAGCTATTTGAGGAACTTAAGATTGGTTTACCCCGCATCGTTCATAGCAGCCAGCATAAAATCAACATTGCCGTGGAGGATTGTTTTTGTAAAGGTCTCCCCTCCCTCGATGATGAGAAAATGGTATGCGATCTGGAAGGTGCAATACTGGAAGGCGCGCTGGGTAAAATAATGGGAAGACGTGTAACCGTACGAGAAATTAAATGCAATGTTGCCGGTCATGAACACTGCGAATATGAAGTCACGTTGTATTAAAATTAAACCGAAGGGTTGGAGAAAATGATGGAGAAAAAGAATTTATCCGAAGCTATTCAATACATGGAAGAGCGTTTTACAAAGAAAATTTTATTTCAACGCGGAGAGAGCGTCGTTTTTGTACTGAACTTTATGCCTGGCCAGCAGCTCCCCGCGCATAAACATCCCGGATCGGATGTTTATATTCTGGCACTGGAGGGCAGCGGCACGATGCTTGTAGATGAATCCGAGCATTCGCTGTCCAAAGGCGAAACGATTCATATTGGTGGGGAAGAAACCTTTGCTTATCGCAATGACGGGGCCGAACCCGCCAGTCTGCATGTCGTTTTAAGCAAAGTGCCTAGCCCGGCTTATGCCAAAGAGATTTAATGAGCACCTTAAAAACCCGGTCGCTACGAAAGTGGCAACCGTTTTTTTTATCCACAGCAAAAAGAAAAGACCCTTCATATGAAGGGTCTTATTCTTATCCACATGAGGATATCCCAAAGGATATCTTCAATTATTTTTGGATGGAAGCAACGGAACCGGCGCCAACTGTACGGCCGCCTTCACGAATGGAGAACTTAGTTCCTTCTTCGATAGCGATCGGGGAGATCAGTTGAACGGTAACGGTGATGTTGTCACCAGGCATAACCATTTCAGTACCTTCTGGCAGGTTGATGATACCAGTTACGTCCGTTGTACGGAAGTAGAACTGTGGACGGTAGCCAGTGAAGAAAGGTTTGTGACGTCCGCCTTCTTCTTTGGTCAGGACGTAGATTTGCGCCGTGAACTCAGTGTGTGGGTTAACGGAGTTTGGCTTAGCCAATACTTGACCGCGCTCGATTTGGTTACGGTCAACACCGCGCAGCAGGGCGCCGATGTTGTCGCCAGCTTGAGCGGAATCCAGGAGTTTACGGAACATTTCAACGCCCGTAACAACGGATTTTTTCTTGTCTTCATGAATACCAACGATTTCGACTTCTTCGCCAACTTTAACTGTTCCGCGTTCTACGCGGCCAGTTGCCACGGTACCGCGGCCAGTGATGGAGAATACGTCTTCGACTGGCATCAAGAAAGGCTTGTCAGTTTGACGTTCTGGCAGTGGGATGTAAGTATCGATCGTTTCGAACATTTCAACGATCTTTTGAGCCCATTCGCCGTCTGGGTTTTGCAGAGCTTCACGAGCGGAACCGCGAACGATTGGAGTATCGTCGCCTGGGAAGTCGTATTCGCTCAGCAGATCGCGAACTTCCATTTCAACCAGTTCCAAGAGCTCTTCGTCTTCAACCATGTCGCATTTGTTCAGGAATACGACGATGTAAGGAACGCCTACTTGGCGGGACAGCAGGATGTGTTCGCGAGTTTGCGGCATTGGGCCGTCAGCTGCGGATACAACCAGGATCGCGCCGTCCATTTGAGCAGCGCCGGTGATCATGTTTTTAACATAGTCGGCGTGTCCTGGGCAGTCAACGTGTGCATAGTGACGAGCAGGTGTTTCATATTCAACGTGAGCGGTGGAGATAGTGATACCGCGTTCGCGTTCTTCTGGAGCTTTGTCGATTTGGTCGAATGCTACAGCAGCACCGCCGTATTTTTTGGACAATACAGTTGTGATTGCAGCAGTCAGAGTCGTTTTACCATGGTCGACGTGACCGATAGTACCGATATTAACGTGCGGTTTAGTACGTTCAAACTTTGCCTTTGCCATTTGAACAGTTCCTCCTTAATATGGGGTTTCCTTATATTTTAGAGCCGCCCGGACGAATTGCTGAACAAGGATGACTGACGAGAGGATCGTCCGGCCGGCAAATCAAACAAACGTATTAGTCGTTGCCTTTGTGCTTGGACACGATTTCTTCAGCAATGGTCTTAGGCACTTCTTCGTAGTGCGAAAGCTCCATCGAGAATACGCCGCGGCCTTGTGTACCGGAACGGAGTGTTGTCGAGTATCCGAACATTTCGGAGAGAGGCACTTTGGCACGGATAATTTGCGCGCCACCACGGGAGTCCATACCTTCGATACGGCCGCGGCGGGAGTTCAGCATACCCATAACATCGCCCATGTACTCTTCAGGCACCGTTACTTCCACTTTCATGATCGGCTCGAGCAGGACAGGTTTACACTTGTCTTTAGCTGCTTTGAGCGCCATCGAACCGGCGATTTTGAACGCCATTTCGTTGGAGTCGACATCATGATAGGATCCGTCAACGATTGTTGCTTTAACGTCTACCAGCGGGAAGCCAGCAAGGACGCCGTTTTTCATTTGTTCTTCAATACCGGCAAGTGCAGGAGCGATGTATTCTCTAGGAACGGAACCACCGACAACTTTACTTTCGAATTGGCTGCCAGTGCCGGCTTCGAGAGGTTCAAATTCAACCCACACGTGACCGTACTGACCGCGACCGCCGGATTGGCGAACGAATTTACCTTCGACGCGAGCAGGCGCTCTGAACGTTTCGCGGTAAGCAACCTGTGGTTTACCCACGTTGGTTTCTACTTTGAATTCGCGGCGCATACGGTCGATGATAATGTCAAGGTGAAGCTCACCCATACCTGCCAGGATCGTTTGGCCTGTTTCTTCATCGGTATGCGCACGAAGAGTTGGATCCTCTTCAGTCAGCTTGCCGAGAGCAACGCCCATTTTATCTTGGTCAGCTTTGGTTTTAGGTTCAACCGCGATTTCGATAACCGGATCAGGGAAGTTCATCGATTCCAGGATAACCGGATGTTTTTCGTCGCAGAGGGTATCGCCGGTACTTGTATCTTTCAAACCAACGGCTGCCGCGATATCACCAGCGTATACGATGGAGATTTCTTGGCGGCTGTTCGCATGCATCTGCAGGATACGGCCGATACGTTCACGTTTGTTCTTAGTAGCGTTAACTACATAAGAACCGGATTCCAGGATACCGGAGTATACACGGAAGAACGTGAGTTTACCAACATAAGGGTCAGTCATGATCTTGAATGCCAGTGCTGCGAACGGCTCTTCGTCGGAAGAGTGGCGCTCGGTTTCAGTACCGTCGTCAAGGTGACCTTGGATCGCAGGTACATCCAGCGGAGATGGCAGGTAATCAACAACTGCGTCCAGCATCAGCTGAACCCCTTTGTTGCGGTAGGAAGAGCCGACGATAACAGGGAAGATCTTAACTTCACATACGCCTTTGCGCAGAGCAGCTTTGATCTCGTCAACTGTAATTTCTTCGCCTTCCAGGTACTTCATGGTCAATTCCTCGTCGAGTTCGGCAACCTTCTCGATCAGTTCGAGACGCAGCTCCTCAACTTGTTCCAGATATTCCGCAGGAATTTCTGTAACTTCAATATTTTGACCCAGGTCATCTTTGTACATGTGAGCTTTTTGCTCAACCAAGTCAATGATGCCGATGAAGTCGTTTTCTGCACCGATCGGCAACTGGATCGCTACCGAGTTCGCTTGCAGGCGGTCACGCATATCCTTAACTACGTTAAGGAAGTCGGCACCGATGATATCCATTTTGTTAACATAAGCGATCCGTGGAACGCCGTAACGGTCAGCCTGTCTCCATACGGTTTCGGACTGAGGTTCTACGCCCTCTTTCGCACTAAAAACGCCTACTGCCCCATCCAATACACGCAGGGAGCGTTCAACTTCAACAGTGAAGTCAACGTGCCCCGGGGTATCAATGATATTGATGCGGTGACCTTTCCAAGAAGCGGTAGTCGCAGCGGAAGTAATCGTAATCCCGCGCTCCTGTTCCTGCTCCATCCAGTCCATTGTCGCAGCACCTTCGTGAACTTCACCGATTTTGTGCGTACGGCCTGTGTAGAACAGAATACGTTCCGTGGTAGTGGTCTTGCCGGCATCAATATGTGCCATGATCCCGATATTGCGTGTATTTTTTAAGGAGAACTCTCTTGCCATGAATTGGGTCTCCCTTCAAAATAGTTTATTTTTACGGGCTAGATCCTACCAGCGGTAGTGAGCAAACGCTTTGTTCGCTTCAGCCATTTTGTGCGTATCTTCGCGTTTCTTAACAGAAGCGCCTGTGTTGTTGGAAGCGTCGATGATCTCAGCCGCCAAACGCTCTTCCATAGTCTTCTCGCCGCGGTTGCGGGAGTAGTTCACGAGCCAACGTAATCCGAGCGCAGTACGTCTCTCAGGTTTAACCTCGATAGGTACTTGGTAGTTGGCACCGCCGACACGGCGTGCTTTAACTTCCAATACCGGCATGATATTCTTGATGGCCGCTTCGAAAACTTCCATCGGATCTTTACCCGTACGGTCTTGAATCAGTTTGAACGAATTGTACAGAATGCTTTGAGCGACACCTCTTTTACCATCCAGCATAATGCGGTTGATCAAACGAGTAACCAACTTGCTGTTATACACCGGATCCGGCAGCACGTCTCTCTTAGTAACTGGACCTTTGCGTGGCATGGATATCCCCCTTTCTTGTATGGTTCTTTCTTAAATCAGTTTGTCCTTATTTTTTCGCTTTAGGACGTTTTGCGCCGTATTTGGAGCGAGCTTGCATCCGGTTGTTCACGCCTGCTGTATCCAGCGCGCCGCGAACGATATGGTAACGAACCCCTGGAAGGTCCTTAACCCGTCCTCCGCGAATCAGTACCACGCTGTGCTCTTGCAGGTTGTGTCCGATCCCCGGGATGTAAGCAGTAACCTCGACCTTATTCGTCAAACGCACACGGGCGTATTTACGAAGTGCAGAGTTCGGTTTCTTAGGAGTCATTGTGCCTACACGAGTGCACACACCGCGTTTTTGCGGGGAGCTCAAATCTGTAGCCTCACGCTTCAGGGCGTTAAAACCTTTTTGAAGAGCAGGAGATTTGGATTTGTCGATTTTGGCTTGACGGCCTTTACGAACCAATTGATTAATAGTTGGCATGTTGTGCCACCCCCTTCCTGAAATTATAAATCCATTTACGAACTTTAAGTCCACAGACCCAGGTGGTTCATAAAAAGACAAATGAAAAGTTTTTGCCGCCGGGTTAGCCCCGGTACAAAAACGATCCTGTTGCTATTCTTTTAAGACGGCCGCCATGGCGGCACCAACTTCTATACCACAGGCTTTGCCCAAGTTCAGCATTGTATCCACATAAGTGACTTTAACGCCTTGCTTGTTGCAGAGCAAAATAATTCTGGAAGTAAGCCGTTGATCTCCGTCCTCTGCCACATAGACTTCTGCGGCTTGGCCCAATTCAACCGCCTTGACGGTTTGCTTGGTACCGATCTTGACCTGAGCATCCTGAAGCCTTCTATCATTAGTCATGATAAACAGTACCTCCGATAAGAAAGAGTAACAAGTCTGCTCACGCACCTTAGATATATTAGCATTATCATCCGGCGATGTCAAGAATAACAATAATGTTTTTTAGGTTTATATCATAAGGCCGCGCTGCAGCACAAGCTCAGCCGCAGCGCGGTAAACCGCCTTAGATAATAAGCTACTCAGTGTTACTCGGCAGGAACCGCCTCAAGCGCTTCGAGCTCGCCCTCTTCGTTCGGATCGTTCAGCTTCACGTTGCGGTAACGGTTCATGCCCGTTCCGGCAGGGATCAGCTTACCGATGATAACATTTTCCTTCAGGCCGAGCAATTTATCCACTTTGCCCTTGATGGCCGCATCGGTAAGGACGCGGGTCGTTTCCTGGAAGGATGCCGCGGACAGGAAGGAGTCGGTTTCGAGCGATGCCTTGGTGATACCAAGCAATACCGGCTTGGCGACCGCAGGCTCATTGCCGGACAGAATCGCTTCTTTGTTCGCTGCTTCATATTCATGAATATCCGCAAAGGAACCTGGCAGGAGATTGGTGTCTCCGGCGTCGATAATGCGGATTTTGCGCAACATTTGTTTGATCATAACTTCGACGTGCTTATCATTGATTTCTACGCCTTGGTTACGATATACGCGTTGAACTTCCTGCAGGATGTAGTTTTGTACCCCGCGGATGCCCTTAATGCGCAGCATTTCTTTAGGGTCGATCGAACCGTCGGTCAGTTCGTCGCCGGCTTCGATTTCTTGGCCTTCGCTTACGCGCAGACGCGATCCGTAAGTGATGGAGTACACGCGGGATTCCGCTTCACCTTGCACTTCGATTTCGCGGCGGTCTTTCGTTTCACGAATCTCCTTAACGATACCGTCGATTTCACTGATTGTCGCCTGGCCTTTAGGGTTACGGGCTTCAAACAGCTCCTGGATACGCGGCAAACCTTGCGTGATGTCATCGCCGGCAACACCGCCGGTATGGAATGTACGCATGGTGAGCTGGGTTCCCGGTTCACCGATGGATTGGGCGGCAATAATGCCGACTGCTTCGCCGATCTCAACATGCTTGCCGGTTGCCAAGTTACGTCCGTAGCACTTTTTGCAGACGCCGTGACGGGCGCGGCAGCTCAGTACCGAACGGATTTGCAGCTTGGTAACACCGGCGTTCACGATTTCTTCGGCCTTATCGGAGTCGATCAGGTCGTTACGGTGAACGATAATTTCTTTCGTTTCCGGATGGCGGACAGTCTCGAAACAGTAGCGGCCTTCGATACGGTCGTACAGATCCTCGATAACTTCCTTGCCGTCCTGAATGCGACTGACGGTAAAGCCTTTGTCTGTGCCGCAATCTTCTTCGCGGACGATAACGTCCTGTGCTACGTCGACCAGACGACGGGTCAGGTAACCCGAGTCCGCCGTACGAAGCGCGGTATCCGCCAGACCTTTACGCGCACCGTGCGTCGAGATAAAGTACTCGAGGACGGTCAGGCCTTCACGGAAACTTGCTTTGATCGGCAACTCAAAGATCCGGCCGGATGGCGTTGCCATCAGACCCCGCATGCCGCCCAGCTGGGTGATCTGCGATTTGTTACCGCGCGCCTTGGAATCAACCATCAGCATGATGGAATTGAAGCGGTCCATAGACTTCAGGAGCACGTTGGTCAGATCGTCTTTGGTCTTCGACCAGATTTCGATGACGCGGTCATAACGTTCATCGTTCGTGATCAGACCGCGGCGGTACTGGTTCGCTACCACGTTGACTTTAGCTTCGGATTCCTTCAGCATTTCAACTTTCTCTTCCGGTACGACAACGTCTGCTACCGCAACGGTTACACCGGAACGCGTGGAATACGTGAAGCCGAGCTGTTTGATCTTATCCAGAATAACGGATGTTTCCGTCGTATGGTAAGTCTCAAAGCAGCGGGCGATAATGAGACCCAAATATTCTTTGCCGACGGCGTTCGCATCCGCTGCACTCATGATGCGTTCGCGGACGTCTGCACCTTTTTCATAAATGAAATATTTCTCAGGCGTTCCCTGCAGCAAGTTAGCTTTGGTCGCTTCGTTGATGTACGGGAAGCTCTTCGGATAGATTTCATTAAAGATGATTTTACCAACCGTCGTGATCAGCAGAGCATCCTGTTGTTTTTCCGTAAAGCTGGTTTTGCCCAGAGCTTTAACCGGAATCGCAACGCGCGCATGCAGACCGGCAGTTCCGCGTTGATAGGCGGATACAGCTTCGTTGACGTTGCGCAGGATCATGCCTGTGCCCTTTTCTTCTTTGTTGTCCATGGTCAGGTAGTACGTACCGAGGACCATATCCTGGGAAGGAGTAACGACAGGCTTGCCGTCTTTCGGGTTCAGGATGTTGCCCGAAGCCAGCATCAGAATGCGTGCTTCAGCTTGAGCCTCTGCGGACAGCGGAACGTGTACGGCCATTTGGTCACCGTCGAAGTCGGCGTTGTACGCCGTACATACGAGCGGGTGAAGACGGATGGCATGGCCTTCGACCAGAATCGGTTCAAATGCCTGGATCCCGAGTCTGTGCAGCGTAGGCGCACGGTTCAGCAGAACTGGATGCTCACGGATAACTTCTTCGAGAACGTCCCATACCTCTGGACTGACGCGTTCCACTTTGCGTTTCGCGCTCTTGATGTTGTGGGCAAGGCCTTTGTTTACCAGTTCTTTCATAACAAACGGTTTGAATAGTTCCAGCGCCATTTTCTTCGGCAGGCCGCATTGGTACATCTTGAGGTACGGACCTACGACGATAACGGAACGGCCGGAGTAGTCAACGCGTTTACCGAGCAAGTTTTGCCGGAAACGTCCTTGTTTACCCTTCAGCATATGGCTGAGGGACTTGAGCGGACGGTTACCCGGACCGGTTACCGGACGTCCACGGCGGCCGTTGTCGATGAGGGCATCGACGGCTTCCTGAAGCATCCGCTTTTCATTTTGTACGATAATATCGGGAGCGCCGAGATCAAGCAGTCTTTTCAGACGGTTGTTGCGGTTGATGACACGGCGGTACAAGTCGTTCAAGTCGGATGTCGCAAAGCGGCCGCCGTCGAGTTGAACCATCGGGCGAAGCTCCGGTGGGATAACAGGCAGCACATCCATGATCATCCAATCAGGTTTGTTGCCGGAGTTGCGGAACGCCTCGATCACTTCCAGACGTTTGATGGCCCGGTTGCGGCGTTGGCCTTGGGCCGTACGCAGTTCTTCCTTGAGGAATTCCAGCTCTTTGTCGATGTCGATATCTTGAAGCAGCTTTTTCACCGCTTCCGCACCCATGCCGGCTTGGAATCCGTAGCCGTATTTTTCACGGTAGCTGCGGTATTCTTTTTCGGACAACAGTTGCTTCTTCTCCAGCGGAGTTTCACCTGGATCCGTTACAACATAAGATGCAAAATAAATGATCTCTTCAAGAGATCTTGGTGACATGTCCAGAGCCAGACCCATACGGCTTGGAATGCCTTTGAAATACCAGATATGGGATACCGGAGCCGCCAGCTCAATGTGGCCCATCCGTTCGCGGCGGACTTTGGCACGGGTAACTTCAACGCCGCAGCGGTCGCACACGACGCCTTTATAGCGGACGCGTTTGTACTTGCCGCAATGACATTCCCAGTCCTTTTGCGGTCCGAAGATGCGCTCGCAGAAAAGGCCTTCTTTTTCCGGTTTCAGCGTACGGTAGTTGATGGTTTCCGGTTTCTTTACTTCTCCGCGGGACCAAGAACGAATTTTTTCCGGGGAAGCGAGCCCGATTTTCATAAATTCAAAATTGTTAACGTCCAACAAGGAGCAACCCTCCTTAACCTATATCCTGATTTAGTACCGGAGGCCCTCCCTTGATCCTGGGATCAAAAGAGGGCACGGTCCATTTTTCTAAATGCAATTGAGTGGCAAACGCCTGAGCCTTATTCGATGCCGACTTCCGCGCCTTCGAGGTTGAGGCTCAGCTTATCGCCGGACGTCTCGTCTTCATCATCCAGTTCTTTCATTTCAATTTCCTGCTCGTCGCCGCTGAGGATTTTGACGTCCATACCGAGCGACTGCAGTTCCTTGATGAGTACTTTGAACGATTCCGGAACACCCGGCTCCGGCACGTTCTCGCCTTTGACGATCGACTCGTACGTCTTCACGCGGCCGACCACGTCATCGGATTTCACGGTCAGGATTTCTTGCAGTGTATAAGCTGCGCCGTAGGCTTCAAGCGCCCACACTTCCATCTCCCCGAAACGTTGTCCGCCGAACTGGGCTTTACCGCCGAGAGGCTGCTGCGTAACGAGCGAGTAAGGACCGGTGGAACGTGCATGGATTTTATCGTCAACCATGTGCGCCAGTTTGATCATGTGCATGACACCGACGGTAACTTCGCGTTCGAAACGCTCGCCCGTACGTCCGTCATACAGAATCGTTTTACCGTTGCGCTGCATGCCGGCTTCTTCCATGGTGTCGAACACATCATACTCGCGTGCGCCGTCGAATACCGGCGTCGCAACATGAATGCCGAGCTGCAGGGCAGCCATACCCAGATGGACTTCCAGCACCTGGCCGATGTTCATCCGCGAAGGTACGCCCAGCGGGTTCAGGACGACCTGTACCGGCGTACCGTCCGGAAGGAACGGCATATCTTCTTCAGGCAGAATGCGGGCAACGACACCTTTGTTACCGTGACGTCCGGCCATCTTATCGCCTTCGGAAATTTTACGTTTTTGCGCGATATATACACGAACCAGCTGATTCACGCCCGGAGGCAGCTCGTCGCCGTTTTCGCGTGTAAATACTTTGACATCGACGATGATACCGTCACTGCCGTGCGGTACGCGCAGCGAGGTGTCGCGCACTTCGCGTGCCTTCTCACCGAAGATCGCGTGGAGCAAACGCTCTTCCGCAGTCAGTTCCGTTACGCCCTTCGGAGTAACCTTACCGACCAGGATGTCCCCGGCATTGATTTCCGCACCGATGCGGATAATGCCGCGCTCATCCAGGTTACGGAGAGCTTCTTCGCCGACGTTCGGAATGTCGCGGGTGATTTCTTCCGGTCCGAGCTTCGTATCGCGGGCTTCGGATTCGTATTCCTCGATATGGATCGAAGTATATACATCTTCCTTCACCAGCTTCTCGCTCAGCAGGATCGCATCCTCATAGTTGTAACCTTCCCATGTCATGAAGGCAACGACTACGTTGCGGCCAAGCGCCAATTCGCCCATTTCGGTCGAAGGTCCGTCTGCCAGGATGTCGCCTTTCTTCACCACGTCGCCGCGTTTGGCCAGCGGACGCTGGTTAATGCAGGTTCCTTGGTTCGAACGCATAAATTTGTGTAATTTATATTTAACGATGTCGCCTTTGACCTCACGGCCATCGACCGTTTCAACGCGGCGCAGCCAAATTTCATTGGCCGAAGAGCGTTCAATCACACCGTCATATTTGGAAACAATACATACGCCGGAGTCTTTCGCCGATTTGTGCTCCATTCCGGTTCCGACGAGCGGAGCCTTAGGAATCAAAAGCGGAACGGCCTGACGCTGCATGTTCGATCCCATCAGGGCGCGGTTGGAGTCATCGTTCTCGAGGAACGGAATGAGCGCCGTCGCGACCGACACGACCTGCTTAGGCGATACGTCCATGTAATCGACGCGGTTGCTCGGCATTGTCGTGATATTGTCGGAATCTTTGTTGTACCGGACGATAACTTCGCTTTCCAGGAATGTACCTTCCTCATCGATAAGCACGTTCGCCTGAGCGATTACATAGTTATCTTCTTCGTCGGCAGTCAGATAGTCGACTTGTTCCGTAACCTTGCCGGTCTTCGGATCCACCCAACGGTACGGCGCTTCGATAAAGCCGTATTCGTTGATGCGGGCAAATGTGGACAAGGAGTTGATCAAACCGATATTCGGACCTTCCGGCGTTTCGATCGGACACATCCGGCCGTAATGGCTGTGATGGACGTCGCGCACTTCAAAGCCCGCGCGCTCCCGGGTCAGACCGCCCGGTCCGAGTGCGGACAGACGACGTTTATGCGTAAGTTCTGCCAGCGGGTTCGTTTGGTCCATGAACTGGGACAACTGCGAACTGCCGAAGAACTCTTTGATCGATGCGATAACCGGACGAATGTTGATCAATGCCTGCGGCGTAATCGCGTTCGCATCCTGAATCGACATCCGTTCGCGTACCACCCGTTCCATACGGGACAAGCCGATGCGGAACTGGTTTTGCAGCAGTTCGCCGACCGAACGCAGACGTCGGTTACCCAAATGGTCGATGTCGTCGGTGTTGCCGATGCCATGCAGCAGATTAATAAAGTAGCTGATTGAGGAGATAATATCAGCCTGAGTGATATGCTTGACCGACTTGTCGATGTTGCCGTTGGCGATCAATTTAATGACCCGGCCCTCTTCAAGCGGCGAATACACCTCGACAACCTGCAGCGGAATATCATCGCTATCAGTTACGCCGCCGCTTACGCGGTAAGTCTTGGAGGCGATATTCTTCTCAAAGTAAGGAATCAGCTCATCCAGCAGGCGGCGGTCAACCATTTGACCCGTTTCTGCCAAAATTTCACCCGTAGCTTCATCTACGAGCGGCTGGGCAAGACGTTGGTTGAACAGACGGTTTTTGATGTGCAGCTTTTTGTTGATCTTATAACGGCCGACGTTCGCCAGATCATAACGTTTTGGGTCAAAGAAACGCGCTACCAGGAGGCTCTTCGCATTCTCCAGTGTCGGCGGTTCACCCGGACGCAGGCGTTCGTAAATCTCAATGAGCGCCTTCTCGGTGGAATCCGTGTTGTCTTTGTCCAGCGTATTGCGAATATATTCATCATTGCCAAGCAGATCCAGAATTTCGGCATCCGTGCCGAAACCAAGTGCGCGCAGAAGCACAGTAACCGGGATCTTACGGGTCCGGTCGATGCGGACATACATAATGTCCTTCGCATCGGTTTCAAGCTCCAGCCAGGCACCGCGGTTTGGAATCACTGTGGCGGTGTATGTTTTCTTGGCGTTTTTATCCACTTTCGTGCTGAAATAGACGCTAGGAGAGCGAACCAACTGGCTGACAATTACCCGTTCCGCACCATTGATAATAAATGTGCCGGTCTCCGTCATCAGCGGGAAATCCCCCATGAACACTTCCTGCTCTTTGACCTCGCCGGTCTCTTTGTTGATGAGCCGGACCTTTACCCGCAGAGGAGCCGCATACGTTACGTCACGCTCCTTGGCATCATCAACCGTATATTTCGGTTCACCCAGGCTGTAATCAATGAACTCGAGTACCAGATTGCCAGTGAAATCCTGGATTGGCGAGATGTCTTGAAACATTTCGCGCAGTCCTTCCTCCAAAAACCAGTCATACGATTTTTGCTGGATCTCAATCAGGTTAGGGACCTCGAGTATTTCGTTAATTCTCGCATAGCTCCGCCGAGTGCGTCGACCATACTGAACAAGATGTCCTGCCAACTTTACTCACCCCTCATGTCTACTCACTTAAAAATTGATTGCGAACCCCTGTTTGGAACCGTATAATGGAACCATACCACAAGGATTCAGCCATAAATAATAAAAAGCCCTTGATCGAATTCTTCGAAAAAAGAGCGCATTTTTATCCATGGCCAAAGTACTCCTTAACCAGTAGATTTGCCCAAAACGTACATATTATACGTCGCCAAGCGACAGTTTATGCATCATAATTCTTACTTCTGCAGGCTTACCCGCAACAAGTCCGGATCATGATCTTTGCATAAAACTGCCAGCGTTTGCCGGACGGCTGCGCTTGCCGGTCGACAATAAAATATCTTGACATTTCAGCAAACTAAAGACATGGAGCCTATCTTAATACTGACATTTAATAATAATAACACTAGCTATATCTCATGTCAATATTTTCTCCGTCTATTTTTTCGCCCGAATGATTCGGTACCCCTTGTCTTTCCCCAGCTCTTCCACTTCCGGAAACAAACTTTCCAATTTAGCCACCGCCGATGGCGATCCCTGCTTTTTCTGAATGACGATCCACAGACTTCCGCCTTCATTTAACTGCCGGTACGCCTCTTCAAAAATCTGATGCACTACCGCCTTGCCCGCACGAATCGGCGGATTGGTCAGCACAACGTCAAACTTTTGTTCAACTACGGCGGACAGCACATCGCTCTGCAGGACCGTCACATTCCCGATCCCATTGTTGCGGGCATTCTCGCGGGAAAGTTCAACCGCACGGTTATTGATATCCACCATCGTCACATGACCGGCCGGATTAAGCGACGCTGCCGCAAGACCGATCGGGCCGTAACCGCAGCCCACATCGAGCACGTCTGAGCCATCCGGTATCTCCATCGCTTCAATCAACGCGCGGCTGCCATAATCGATATCGCCTTTGGAAAAAACACCGGCATCACTGATCAAATGAAACTTTTTGCCCCTAAGCACAGTCTGGATCTCGCGACGGTCGTGACGCGTCTCCGGCTGCTGCGAGTAATAATGCTGCGACATGCCATTCATCCCTTCATTTTCATATCTTCATGGCATTCATTATACAACAACCCCCTTGAACAAGTTCAAGGGGGTTGTCCTGAAGCTTATGGAAGCAAATTACTTCACTTCTACGGAAGCGCCTGCTTCTTCCAATTTTGCTTTGGTAGCGTCGGCATCTTCTTTGCTTACTTTTTCTTTGATTGGCTTAGGAGCGTTGTCTACGAGGTCTTTAGCTTCTTTCAAGCCAAGGCCTGTGATTTCGCGAACGATTTTGATAACGTTGATCTTGGAAGCGCCAGCGCTTGCCAGGATTACGTCGAATTCGGTTTGTTCTTCTTCAACAGCTGCAGCAGCGCCGCCAGCAACAGCTACTGGAGCTGCAGCAGTTACGCCGAATTCTTCTTCGATTGCTTTAACCAGGTCGTTCAGTTCCAGTACGCTCATGCCTTTAATTGCTTCCAAGATTGCTTCTTTACTCATGGTTGAACCTCCATTTTATAATTAAATTTGGTTTGTGGTATTGATTAACTCACAAGAATCAAAGGCTTACGCGCTTTGTTCTTCTTTCTCGGCCACAGCTTTAACTGCAAGCGCGAAGTTGCGGATAGGCGCTTGAAGCACGCTGAGGAGCATGGACAAGAGACCTTCGCGGGATGGCAGTTCTGCCAGCGCCTTAACTTGATCCATACCGATGACACGGCCTTCGACCACGCCGCCTTTCAGTTTCAATGCGTCGTTTTTCTTGGCGAAGTCATTCAGAATTTTTGCAGCTGCCACCGCATCAGTTTCACTGAATGCGATTGCTGTAGGACCAGTCAGGACAGCGTCCAGCTCAGTCAGTTCAGCCACAGCAGTTGCACGGCGGAGCAATGTGTTTTTCAGGACTTGAAAGTCAACGCCCGCTTCGCGAAGCTGCTTGCGCAGTTCGGTCGCTTGAGCAACGTTCAATCCACGGTAGTCAACAACAACTGTAGAAATACTGTTTTGCAGTTTTCCAACAACCGCGTCCACCGCTTCCTGTTTAGCTTGGATTACTTTTGCATTTGCCAATGTGTACACCTCCTGAAAATTTATGTCGTGGACACCCTGATCAGGGATATCCATTCCTACGCAGGCATGAGAAAAGCCTCCGCAGATTCACGAAGGCTTGATAAAACGATAGTCGCGGGCCAAACCCGGAACCTCTTGTTTCTATCACAACACCTCGGTAGGAAATTAAGCCTTCCGGCACCTACTGTCTACGGTAAGCATATTCAAGTTCAAGAACTAGCCTTAAATTCACAACTGCCTTAGTTTATCAAAGATGACTCAAGGAGTCAACCCTTAATTATCTGTAAGCAGCAGCGTTCACGCGAGCGCTTGGTCCCATAGTGGAGGAAATCGCGATGCCTTTCAGGTATACACCTTTAGCGGCAGCCGGTTTCGCCCGGTTCAAAGCGTCGATGAGAGCTTTAAGGTTGTCGTTCAGCTTTTCAGCGTCAAAAGACACTTTGCCGATTGGCGCGTGAATTTGACCTGCTTTATCGAGACGGTATTCGATTTTACCGGCTTTGATTTCTTGTACAGCCTTAGTAACGTCGAATGTAACTGTGCCGGCTTTAGGGTTAGGCATGAGGCCTTTACCACCGAGCAGACGACCGAGTTTACCGACTTCGCTCATCATATCAGGTGTAGCTACGCAGACGTCGAAATCAAACCAGCCTTGTTGAATTTTGTTGATCATGTCTTGATCGCCAACAAAATCAGCGCCGGCAGCTTCGGCTTCTTTCGCCTTGTCACCTTTTGCGAATACAAGCACGCGTTTCGTTTTGCCTGTGCCGTGTGGCAGGACAACAACGCCGCGGACCGCTTGGTCTTGTTTACGAGGGTCTACGCCCAAACGCACTGCTGCTTCAACGGTTTCGTCGAACTTCGCAGTTGCGGCTTTTTTTACAAGCTCTACAGCTTCAGCTGGCTCGTAAGTCGCTTCGCTGTTGATCAGCTTGGCGGATTCCAGGTATTTCTTACCGTGTTTAGCCATGAAATTGTTCCTCCTTTGTGGTGTTAGCGGAAATTCCTCCCACATGATGCGGCCTTAAAGGCCGTGTGACCGGGACTCGATTAGTCTTCGATCGTGATGCCCATGCTGCGGGCAGTACCTTCGACCATACGCATTGCAGCTTCAACAGACGCAGCGTTCAGGTCGGGCATTTTTTGCTCAGCGATTTCGCGCACAGCGGCACGGTTCAGCTTGGCAACTTTTTTCTTGTTTGGTTCACCGGATCCTTTTTCTACTTTAGCAGCGATGCGGAGCAGAACGGCAGCCGGAGGAGTTTTGGTGATGAATGTAAAGGAACGGTCTTCAAACACTGTAATTTCAACCGGGATGATCAGACCAGCCTGGTCGGCAGTACGAGCATTGAATTCCTTACAGAATGCCATGATGTTGACACCCGCTTGACCAAGCGCCGGACCTACTGGAGGGGCTGGGTTCGCTTTACCTGCAGGAATTTGCAGTTTCACCATTTTAATAACTTTTTTAGCCATGAGTGACACCTCCTTGCGTGAATAGTGGTATTCGAACACGCCTTACGACGTATTCTCCCACAAGAAACCCTTGCGAGTGTTATATTTTCTCCACTTGAGTGAAATCCAACTCCAGCGGGGTTTCCCGTCCAAACATGTTGACATGAACTTTGATCTTGCTCTTGTCAGCCAAAATCTCTTCCACGGAGCCCACAAAATTCGCAAACGGACCAACCATAATACGTACGGATTCCTTAATTTCGAAATCGATCTTCGCTTTAGGCTCAACCATGCCCATATGCTTCAGGATTTGGTCAACCTCTTCCGGAAGCAGAGGAGTAGGCTTGGACCCGGAACCTGTCGAACCGACAAATCCGGTTACACCCGGCGTATTGCGAACCACATACCATGAATCGTCCGTCTGAATCATTTCGACCAAAACGTATCCGGGGTAAACTTTACGCATAACGGTCTTTTTCTTCCCGTCTTTGTTTACCATTTCTTCTTCCATCGGAACAAGAACGCGGAAAATTTTGTCCTCCATGCCCATGGACTCTACGCGTTTCTCCAAATTGGCCTTAACCTTATTCTCATACCCGGAATAGGTATGAACAACATACCATCTTTTTTCCATACCAAGCCACCTGGGACCTCTCTAAATAATCGCTTCAATCACAGCGGAAATACCGATGTCCAGAACCCAGAAGTAAATTGCTACGGCTACAATTGTACCAAGTACGATCAATGTGTAGTTTTTGAGCTCTTTACGATTAGGCCAGCGAACTTTTTTGAGCTCGCTCCAGCTCTCAGTGAAAAAGGAAAACAAAGACTTGAAACTACGTTTCACTCCGACTACACCTCCACAGACTATCTGGTTTCGCGATGAGGAGTTTGCTCGTTACAGAACTTGCAAAATTTCTTCATCTCCAAGCGGTCAGGGTGATTGCGCTTGTTTTTGGTAGTTGTATAGTTTCTTTGCTTACAACTTGTACAAGCCAAAGTGATAATTACCCGCATGATTTGCACCTCCCGAAGACGTCCCTCCGACCCAGGGGCCAGAAGACGTAAATATTGATCCTAAAAAAAACCTGCGAATTTAGGCCTACCTAAAACACTTTAGCATAATCTCAGCATCCGTGTCAACGAGAGAATTGCCTGTCTGTCTGGGTAAAAATGCGGTTTTTACCATCGTCGGTTAGCCGTTCGTCCTTGTTCCCCCATGCTTCACATCCGCTGCTGTCATCCTACCATTATTGGACATTCCGCCGGAAGATAAACCTGCGTGTTTCTGACAACTAAAAAAAGACTCGAAGCCCGAGCCTTTCGTTTATTATAGCATTAATTGTCACGCACTTCCAGATATCTTTCGAGTTTCCGCTTTACCCGCTGGAGCGCATTGTCGATGGACTTTACATGCCGCTTCAGGTCCTCGGCGATCTCCTGATAAGACCGTCCGTCGAGGTAGAGCATCAGCACTTTGCGTTCCAGATCGCTCAGGATCTCCGCCATCTTATCTTCCAGGCCGATAAACTCTTCTTGGTTGATAATCAGTTCTTCCGGATCGAGTACCTGCGTACCGCAAATGATATCCATAAGGGTCCGGTCCGAATCCTCATCATAGATCGGCTTGTCCAGAGAAACATAAGAATTGAGCGGTATATGCTTCTGACGGGTAGCCGTCTTGATCGCCGTAATAATCTGGCGGGTAATGCAGAGCTCGGCAAACGCTTTGAACGAAGAAAGCTTGTCGCCCTTAAAGTCGCGAATGGCTTTATAGAGACCGATCATACCCTCCTGTACGATATCCTCACGGTCAGCGCCGATTAAAAAATAAGAACGCGCCTTAGCCCGGACAAAGTTACGGTATTTGTTGATCAGGTGCTCCAATGCCCCACTGTCGCCACCACGGAAGATCTCGACAATTTCTTCATCGCTTATGAAATCATACTCGGAAAGCATTATTTCCTTGAGGTCGACACTCACCAGAATCCCCCCGGCTGCAACGCAAGACACATCGTCACTTCGCGAAATATAGCAACAGTATATATTATGTTACCTTTCACCGTCAATAAGGATTGTCCAAAAACAATCTTCAATAGAAGAATATGGCATTTTCATTGTCGCCGCCAATCCTCCAGCCGCTTGCGAAGCTCCATGGGCAGTTTGTCCTGAATGGGGTGCCGCTTTCCGGCAACCGACTTCGGCTCGATGGCCTGCTTCACCTGCTTCTGGTTCTCTTCAATCTCGACCAGCAATTCCCGTGCGGAGATGCGCAGCGCTCCCTGGGCAAAGATGACATGCTGCTCTACAAAATCGCTCGTCGCCACATAGATCTGCCGGCGGCGGTGGCTGTATTCCCCGACCAGCCGTTCGATGCATTCGTCGGCGGTTTCTTTTTCCTTCGTGAAATAGACTTGTACCTTGCCCTGCACGAAGGATCGGCCCAGTCCGGGAACGCGGTACGCATCGAACACGGCAATGACGCGCCTCCCGGAAAAAGCCTGGTAGTCTGCCAGCTGATCCAGCAGCCGGTCGCGCGCGTTCTGCATGCCGGTCTGGGACAGCGCCGCCAGCTCGGGCCAGCCGCCGATCATGTTATATCCGTCCACAAGCAGCACATCGCGCCAGTCCGACATCGTTAGCCCAGCTGCTGCCGGCGGCGCAGCACTTCGTACATCACAACGCCTGCGGCGACCGAGGCGTTCAGGGAATTGATTTTGCCGTTCATCGGCAGCTTGAGCAGCACGTCGCATTTTTCACGGATCAGGCGTCCCATCCCCTTGTTCTCATTGCCAATGACCACCGCGACCGGTCCGTTGAAAATATCCGACTGGAACAAATTCTGCTCCGTGTCGACATCCGTGCCGACGACCCAAATCCCCTGCTCCTTGAGCCGGTCAATGGTCTGCCCCAGATTGGTCACCTTCGCAACCGGCACATATTCCACCGCGCCGGCCGAAGTTTTAGAAACCGTGGCCGTAATCTGCGCTGAGCGCCGCTTCGGCACGATCACGCCGTGTACCCCGGTGCAGTCCGCAGTCCGCAGAATCGAACCCAGGTTATGGGGATCTTCGATTTCGTCGAGCAAAATCAGGAACGGCGCTTCACCCTTAGCCGCCGCCGCGGCGAGCAAATCCTCCACTTCGGCATAAGCAAACGGAGCCGCCTGGGCCACTACGCCCTGGTGCTGCACGCCTGGAGCCAGCTGGTCAAGCTTGCGCTTGTCCACATGCTGAATGACGATTCCCGCTTTGCGCGCTTCCGCGATGATCGGGGCGGTCAGGTGTTTTTGCGCCGTTTCGGCGATCCAGATTTTATTCAGGGTGCGGCCGGCACGCAGCGCTTCCAGCACCGAATGCTTCCCGGCCAACACCTCTTCTTCCGTTTTGAATTCTTCCATATTTCAAACCTCCTGTAATTTCTGTTTCAAGCTTGCCGATGCTCTATTCCGATCGGTTCAGCATATATTCGATTCCGCTATGGGCAAGTTCCCGAATGCGTTCCTGCTGTCCCGTATAATATAAATAACCGATCAGGCATTCGAAAGCGGTGGCATGGCGGTACTCCAGCACATCCGCGTTTTTCGGAACGGAGCCCGATTTAGCGTTGCGCCCTTTGCGTACGGTATCTTTCTCTTCTTCTGTGAGCGATGGCTCCAGAAAAGCCAAAATCGTACTCTGCGCTTTGGCCGAAACCAGCCCGGTCGCCGTACGGTGCAGGTGGTTCGGCCGAAGATTCGGCAGCGAAATCAAATATTGGCGGACCGCTACCTCATAGATGGCATCCCCGATATAAGCAAGCACGATCGGAGGAAGCAGGCGCGCTTCTTTGGACGGCGGATATGGAAACCAGCTGCTGTCCAGGTTAAAATGTCCACTCATTTACGACGCCACCGCATCCCCTGCGCCGTATCTTCCAGCACGATGCCCATGTCGTTCAGCAGGTCGCGGATTTCATCGGCGCGGGCCCAGTTCTTGGTCTTACGCGCTTCCGTGCGTTCGGCAATCAGCTGTTCCACTTCCTCGTCGGTCTGATCTGCGGCCTGCTCCGGCACCAGGCGGAGCACCGCGTTCATTCCGGAAAAAGCCTCCAGCAGCGCCGCAAAGTCGGCCGGTGCGGTTTCTTCGTCCGCAAGCGCCTGGTTGGCCAATTTCACCCAGTCGAATACGGCCGTGATCGCGTCCGGCGTGTTGAAATCGTCCTGCATTTTGCTGTGGAACATGCTGCTGATTTCTTGAAGCCGTGCGGTCAGCTCGCCGCTTGCCGCCGCGCCGGCTTCCGGCGCCGCCAGCTCCAGGCGGTGCTTCACGTTGCCAGCGGCCAGGGCGATGCGCTCCGCGCTTTTCTCCGCCGAGATCAAGGCTTCCTCACCGAAGTTCAGCGGGTTGCGGTAATGCGTGGACAGCATGAAATAACGGATCGTTCCGGCTTTGAAGCGCTGACGGATATCCTTGACGAGCAGCCCGTTACCGAGCGATTTCGACATTTTTTCATCGCCGATATTAAGAAATGCGTTGTGCATCCAGTAGTTGGAGAGCGGCTTGCCGGTCAGCGCTTCGGTCTGCGCGCATTCGCATTCATGATGCGGGAATTGCAGGTCGACGCCGCCGCCGTGGATGTCGATGGTGTCGCCCAGATACTCCTTCGCCATCGCCGAGCATTCGATATGCCAACCCGGACGGCCATTCCCCCAAGGGCTTTGCCAGAAGACTTCGCCCGGTTTGGCCGCTTTCCACAGCACGAAATCCTCCGGATTCTCTTTGCGCGCGTCCACTTCAACGCGGATGCCGAATTGAAGCTCCTCAAGATTTTGCCGGGACAGCTTGCCGTAGTCCGCGAATTTTGCCGTGCGGTAGAAAACGTCCCCGCCGCTCTCATAAGCAAAGCCTTTTTCCTCAAGCGCTTTAATGAAATTGATGATCAGGTCCATGCTTTCGGTGACCCGCGGGTTCTTCGACGCCGGCTTCACGCCAAGCCCGACGATGTCCTCGTTATACGCACGGATGAAGATCTCCGCCACCTCGGCTACTGTCGTGTTCATTTCTTCCGCTTTACGGATCAGCTTATCGTCCACATCGGTGAAATTGGTAATGTAATTGACGTCATACCCGATGCTTTCCAGATAATTGCGCACAGTATCGAATACGATAATCGGCCGTGCGTTTCCGATATGCATGTACCCGTATACGGTTGGTCCGCATACATACATTTTTACTTTTCCCGGTTCCAGCGGCACAAAATCCTGCTTGCTCCGGCTCATTGTGTTATAAATTTGCAATGCCATTGTGTTGTCCAATCCTTTCTGCGTTGCGGTTCTCCCGCAGGTTCTTATATTTCATAATCGCCGATATACTGCTGCGTCTCCAGGCGCCGCTGCTCGGCCTTTTGCTTATCCTCGTTGCCGAGCTGCTCGCGGATTTCCTCGATCTCCTTCTGCAGGAAACGGAGCGAGTCGATCCATGGATCGGGCATTTGGGTATGATCCAGCCGGTCGGATACCCGTTCGCCGTTGCGTTTGACGACACGTCCGGGATTCCCTACCACCGTACAATTATTCGGCACTTCGCGCAAGACCACTGCATTCGAGCCGATATTGCAATTATCGCCAATCCGGAAGGAACCGAGTACCTTGGCTCCCGAGCCGATTACCACATTATTGCCGATCGTCGGATGGCGCTTGCCTTTCTCCTTGCCCGTTCCTCCCAGCGTAACCCCCTGGTAAATGATGACGTCATCGCCGATTTCGCATGTCTCCCCGATAACGATGCCCATGCCGTGGTCGATGAACAGGCGCTGCCCGATGACCGCACCGGGATGGATCTCCACGCCGGTCATAAACCGGCTGATTTGAGAGATGATCCGGGCGAGCGTAAACCAGCGGCGTTTGTAGAATCCGTGGGCAAGACGATGGGCCCAGATCGCATGAAGCCCGGCATAGGTGAAGACAACCTCGAATCGGCTGCGGGCGGCTGGGTCGTTGTCGAATACCGCGCGGATGTCCGATCTCATTTGCTTAAGCATGACGTTCCCCTCTTCTCGACTTCCCGCCTCCTGTGAACAGGTACGCAAGGGAAGGAATTATTCCCCTCTGCCCGGGTTTTCTCTCTAAAATTCAAAAACGCCCCTGCAGCATTATGCTGCAGAGACGTTTATACGCGGTTCCACTCTGCTTGGACGAGCGCCTGCTACGGCCTTGCCGATTACGCGGCATAACCTTGCGGCAGCTCCATCCCTCTTGGCGTCGTTAACGGCGACGATTCCGGCCCGCTCTAACCTTCCGCTCTGGCGGATGGATCGAAGGGGCAGCTCACAGGCGCATCTTCCGCGCGTAGACATTGAATAACTTCCAGCCTGGCAGAAGGTTCCCTCTGCGCGGTTATTCTCTCTGGCAAATGTCTGTATGACGCGTACTTTTCCTGGTCCCAGCTGATGCAATATGCTTCTATCTTAGCGAAAAGCGCGCGGGCTGACAAGGGCGAAAGCCCTTTCCCGGGCGGTCTAGGCGCCCTTGATTTGCGATTTCAGCCGCTGGATCACCAGATCGCGGCCCAGCAGTACGATGGTCGCGTTCAGATCGCGGCCATGCGTTTGTCCGGTCAGGGCGACACGGATCGGCATAAACAGCGCTTTTCCTTTATGCCCGGTTTCTTTTTGCACTTCTTTGATGAGCGCGCCAATCTGTGCAGCGGTGAAGTCCTCTGCTCCTTCGATCTTGGTCAGGAACGCTGCAAGTACTTCCGGCACCTGCGGTTCGGCCAATACGCCGGCAGCTTCTCCGTCCAGTTCCAGATGGCTGCGGAAGAACAGCTCTGACAGTGCCACGATATCCGAGGCGGCGGTCATTTGCTCCTGGTAGAGCGCAACGAGGCTTTCTGCCCATGCCTGCTTGGCTTCGTCCAGTTCGGCAGGAAGTCTGCCGGCCTGCTGCAGATGAGGAATGGCGAGCGCGGCAATCCGCTGCGGATCGGCATTCTTGATGTAATGGTTGTTTAAGTGCGCCAGCTTGGCCGCATCGAATACCGCAGGGCTCTTGGACAAACGGTTCGCGGAGAAGATCGAAATGAGCTGTTCCTTGCTGAAGATCTCTTCTTCGCCTTCCGGCGACCAGCCGAGCAGCGCGATAAAGTTGAACAGCGCTTCCGGCAAATAGCCCAGTTTATCGTATTGCTCGATGAACTGGATAATCGATTCATTTCGCTTGCTGAGCTTCTTATGGTCGTCACCGACAATCAGCGTCATATGGGCGAAGAGCGGTGCTTCCCAGCCGAGCGCTTCATAGATCATCAGCTGGCGCGGCGTGTTGGAGATATGGTCTTCCCCACGCAGCACGTGGCTGATCTCCATCAAATGGTCGTCGACCGCTACAGCGAAGTTGTAGGTTGGAATACCGTCTTTTTTGACGATGACAAAATCGCCCATATCCTTCGTATTGAAGGAAATGCTGCCTTTGACCATATCGTCGAACGTGTACGTGCGGTCTTCCGGCACCCGGAAACGGATGCTGGCCAGGCGGCCCTCCGCTTCATAAGCGGCGCGTTGTTCTGCAGTCAGGTCGCGATGCTTGCCGGAATAACGCGGCGTTTCGCCGCGGGCAATCTGTTCCTCGCGTTCCGCTTCCAGCTCTTCCTCCGTGCAATAGCAGCGGTAAGCCAATCCGCGATCGATCAAATCCTGCCAATACACACGGTAGATGTCCAGACGTTCGGTTTGACGGTACGGGCCGTAGCCGCCGCCGACATCGACGCTTTCATCCCAGTCGATCCCCAGCCATTTCAGGTATTTCAGCTGGCTTTCTTCCCCGCCGGCCACATTCCGCTTCACGTCCGTATCTTCGATCCGGATAATGAATTTGCCGCCCAGATTGCGGGCGAATAAATAATTGAATAATGCCGTTCTGGCATTGCCGATATGTAAATGTCCCGTAGGGCTCGGCGCATAACGCACCCGGACTTCGCTTGCCATGTTGTTCCCTCCGCTTCTTAAATGTTGAAACAGACTACCGTTCCAGCCATCTCAAGATGATACCACATCTTGGATGAGGCAGACAATAGACTGCGCCGCGATTCCCTCGCCGCGTCCCGTAAAGCCGAGCTGTTCCGTCGTTGTCGCCTTGACATTGACCTTGGAAGACTGCGCTTCGAGCGCACGCGCGATAATCTCCGTCATTTGCGGAATGTACGGCGCCATCTTCGGCTTCTGGGCGATGATGGTCGAATCGATATTGCCCAGCTTGTATCCCCGCTCTTTGGCCAGCGCCCATACATGCTCCAGCAGCTTCAGGCTGTCGGCGTCTTTGAAAGCTTCATCGGTATCGGGAAAATGCTTGCCGATATCGCCGAGGCCCAGTGCGCCTAGAATCGCATCGCTGATCGCATGCAGCAAAACGTCGGCATCGGAATGTCCGAGCAAGCCCTTTTCATAAGGGATCGTGACTCCCCCGATAATGCACGGCCTTCCTTCTACGAGTTGATGTACGTCAAATCCCTGTCCCACTGCAATCATGTCTGACTCTCTCCCCTTGTTCTGACTGTAAATTCGGCAAACACCAGATCCTCCGGCGTCGTGATCTTGATGTTGGCATAGCTGCCTTCGACCACCGATACCTTTATGCCGGCCCGTTCGGCCAGGCTGGAATCGTCGGTGCCAAGAAATCCTTCGCGCTCCGCCGCCTCATAAGCGGCAAGCAATGCAGACAGACGAAAAGTCTGCGGGGTCTGAATCGCCCACAGACTTCGCCGATCCGGCGTATGAACGACAAACCCGCCGCCGTCCACCTGCTTGATCGTATCTTTAACCGGCGCTGCCAGAACGGATGCGCCTACTTCCTTCGCCCGTTCAAAGCAGGCGTGAATTTCACGGTCCTGTACAAACGGCCGGACCCCGTCATGCACCATCACCCAGGTGGTGTTCAGCGCTTCAAGGCCCCGCCGTACGGAATGCTGCCGTTCTGTTCCGCCCGGCAGCACCGCTTTGACTTTATCCAGGCCGTAAGCCTCGATCCATTCCCGGCAGCGCGGCACATCCTCTTCGCCCGTCACGAGCACGATTTCGGAAATGAACGCCTGCCGCTGGAACACTTCCAGCGTATGAACGAGGATCGGCTTGTCCTGAAGCAGCAGGTACTGCTTGCTCTCCGCCGTGCCCATCCGCGTTCCTTTGCCCGCCGCCACGATGACGACTCCCACACTGTTCGACATGCTGTAGACTCCCGTCTTTCACGTATATTTCCATCATAACGCGTTTGCCGGGCATTTCCAAGCCTGCGAGGAGCAAAGTATCCGGCGCGGCTGTTTATTGCGCTTTTTCCAGAAGCTTCGGTTTGGCAAAAATCATCCGTCCCGCGGAGGTCTGCAATACGCTGGTTACCAGCACCTCCATGGTGGAGCCGATAAAATCGCGGCCGCCTTCGACAACGATCATCGTCCCGTCATCCAGATAAGCAACGCCTTGCCCATGTTCCTTGCCGTCCTTGATCACTTGGACAATGATCTCCTCGCCCGGCAGGACCACCGGCTTCACGGCATTCGCCAGATCGTTGATGTTAAGAACGGAAACGCCCTGCAGTTCACATACCTTATTTAAATTGAAGTCGTTCGTAACGACTTTGCCGTGCAGTACCTTGGCCAGCTTGACCAGCTTGCTGTCAACCTCGGAGATTTCCTCGAAATCGCCTTCGTAGATCAACACTTTCACATCGAGTTCTTTCTGAATTTTGTTCAAAATGTCGAGCCCGCGGCGCCCGCGGTTTCGTTTGAGCAGATCCGAGGAGTCGGCGATATGCTGCAGCTCCTCCAGCACGAACTCCGGAATAACGATGGTTCCCTCAATAAAGCCCGTTTTGCAGATATCCGCGATCCGTCCGTCAATAATGACGCTGGTATCGAGAATCTTGTGTTCCTCCAGTCCGCGGCCTTCCGGCTCGCCGCTCTGACCAAAGCGGCCGGTCGCCCATAATGCCGCCAGCTCCGTCTTTTTCTCAAGGCCGATTCGTACTCCGACATAACCGAGACAGAGCATGACGGCTACCTGCAGCAAATCGCCGCCTGCTCCCAGCCATTTCAGCGCCGGATAGACCAGCAGGGACAAGAGCAGACCACCCGTCAACCCCGCCGCTCCCGCAGCCATTTCGTTCATCGGAATCCGTGATCCCGCCATAACCGCCCTGCGTAGCTGCGATATCGCCCACTGCGCGCATAAATTCCCCGCAATCAAAAAAATAATGGCTCCCAGCACCGTAAAAAGAATGCTTCCCTCTACCGGCAGACGATCGCTGAATCTCGCCGTCCCCGCCGCAAATTCAGTTTCCGCCGTATGGTAGAGCGAATAACCGGTCCAGGCCCCGCATACCCCGGCAAACGCCAATATCAGCTTTTTCCACATCGCCTTGCGCACCTCCTGTTTATTCTAAAAATAATTGATACATCACCAGTATGTTCCAATTCTTCGCGCGATAATCCGGTAGGCGACGATTTTTTCTCTTCGCTTGAAATAAAAGCAAGCCCTGGCATATAATGAACTCAATTCCGAACCTAGAGGTGAGTGGTCATGAGCGCACCAACGTTACAGGCTTTTCAGGATCAAGTCTCCGAACTGCTGCTCCGTCACCGCAGTCTGCTCGATGTGATGTCCAAGAACGGCCAAAGCAGCGCATCCGTCAACCGCGCCGTAGCCAAGGCGATTACCGAATGCGGCTGCATTGAGCTGCACGCAAGCAAACAGGTGTTTGAACCTTCCCTCGGCCTGGAACAAGCCAAGGAGCTGGCCGGCACCCATCTGCAAGGCCATTTATGCGAAAATTGCCGGGAGGTCATCTCCTCCGAACTCGGCAGGGAACTGTTTTATATGTCCGCACTTTGCAATCTGCTTGATATCAACATGGACGAGGTTGTGGAGAAGGAGTCGCAGAAATGTGCTACCCTTGGCTTGTTTAACCTGTCCTGATCGGCATTTCCTTTTCCAATTTAAGACGAACGTCAAAAAGGCGTTGCCGCCGCTGAATGTCAGCGGAAGCAACGCCTTTGGCTTGCCGGGGATGCATTACCCGTTCTTGGAATGGTACACTTTGTCGTCCGACCGGCTTCTCCGCCGATGGCGGCGCCGCGCGGTAAGACGGTCGATATTCTGCTTAAAGCCGTACAGCGCGTACAGCGCCAATAATCCGAAGATCAGCATTGCGATCTGTTCCGGGAAAATTACAGCCACGGCTACGGCCACAACAATGACAATCGGTGCGCCGACGACCGCCTTTTTAGGGAGCCCGAGCTTTTTAAAATTAGGATATTTAACAGTGCTTACCATCAAATAGGACAGCAGCAGGGTCACCACGATCATAAACGGAGCGGACACATCTTTATGAAAGAGCGCCAGGGTGGCAAGCACGCCGCCCGCAGCGGGAATCGGCAAACCTAAAAAGTATCCGGGAATGCCCGGCTTCACATTAAAGCGGGCCAAGCGAAGCGCACCGAATACCGGGAAAATCGCGGTAACGGTCCAGCCGAGCGCGGAATGCAAATCATGCAGACTGGTGAAATACATAATCAGCGCCGGTGCCACCCCAAAGGATACGACGTCGGACAATGAATCAAGTTCTTTGCCAAACTCACTTTCACAACCCAGCGCGCGCGCCATACGGCCATCCAGCCCGTCAAGAAGCATAGCGATAATCACCATGATAGCGGCCATGCTAAGTTTTCCGTCAAACGCCATCATGATACCAAACATTCCAAGCATCAGGTTACCGATGGTAAAAAGACTCGGAATTGATTTCTGTATCATTTCTTCACCTCTATGTTCATTACTTTGGGGCTTAACGTCTCCAATATTACGTGATTGTATGTTATTTACATTTGCCTGTCAATAAGAACTTGCTTCTGCAGGCGCTTCAATCCGTCTTGGATGTTGCGTGCCCGGATTTCGCCGATTCCGTCCACTTCGTCCAATTCGGCAATACTTGCGGTCATCAGATTCGGCAGCATTTCAAAACGTTCAACCAGATTGTGGATGATGACATTCGGCAGACGCGGGATTTTGTTCAGCAGCCGGTAGCCGCGAGGAGTCACCACTTCCTCGGATGCCACCGCGGTGGACGAGTAGCCCAGCAGCTTCGCAATGTGATTGTCATCCATCAGATCCTCATCGCTGGCCCGCTTCAGCCCGGCGATGATTTCGCGGATCTTCTCCTCCTGCTCCTCTCTGGCATAGTCTCTGTACAGAAGCCACGCTTCTTCCTCGGTATTTCCGACCACTTCTTCCATCTGCATGCTGATGAGGCGGCCTTCGTTGCCGAGTTCGTTGATGTAACGTTTGATTTCCATTTTAATCCGGAGCACCATTTCAACACGCTGGATGACGCTCACGACCTCGGCGACGGTAACGATTCCCTCATATTCCGAAGCGGACAGATTGGTAAGACTTTGATTCAGCACCGTTTTGTACTTCTCCAGCGTCTGTATCGCCTGGTTGGCTTTTGTCAGGATAGACCCGATTTCCTTAAGCGCGTAGCGGATGGAACCTTGATACAAGGTAATGATATTACGCCGCTGGGAAATGGAGACGACCAGCTTGCCGGTCTGCTTCGCTACCCGTTCCGCCGTCCGGTGACGGATTCCCGTTTCGATCGAAGAGATGGAGGAGTCGGGAATAAGCTGGGTGTTCGCATACAGAATCCGCTTCAGATCCTCGCTCAGAATGATGGCGCCGTCCATTTTGGCCAGCTCATACAAATAGTTGGGTGAGAAATCGCAGTTAATGGAAAATCCGCCGTCCACAACCTCCATCACCTCCGGGCTGTACCCGACAACGATCAGCGCGCCCGTCTTCGCGCGCAGCACGTTCTCCAGTCCTTCCCGGAAAGGCGTTCCCGGCGCGGCCATACGGAGCAGATCATTCATATTGTCCGATTGGTTGTTCTCTTTCATCTTCCTAGGCCCCCTAACCTAACGCGACCGATAGTGCTTCTGCTACCGTGTTTACGCCGATAATCTCGATATGCTGCGGATGTTTCCAGCCTTTCAGGCTTTTCTCCGGCATGATGACGCGCCGGAAACCGAGCTTTGCCGCTTCCTTCACCCGGGTCTCCGCACGGCTGACGCCGCGGACTTCCCCGGTCAAACCCACCTCGCCAAAGAACACATCATAAGGCTGGGTAGGAATATCCCTAAAGCTTGAGGCGATGCTGATGGCGACGGCCAGATCGATGGCCGGCTCATCCAGCTTGACGCCGCCGGCGACATTGAGGTAGGCGTCCTGCGTCTGCAGGAACATGCCCATCCGCTTCTCCAGCACGGCGATGATCAGCGCCATCCGCTGATGATCCATGCCGGTGCACATTCGCCGCGGCGACGGGAAATGCGTGGCGGCTACCAGCGCCTGCAGCTCCACCAGCACGGGGCGGGTGCCCTCCATGCTGGCTACCACCGCCGAGCCGGCTACGCCCAGCGGGCGCTCCGACAGGAACAGCTCCGAAGGGTTCTCCACCTCCGCAAGTCCTTCCTCGCCCATCTCGAAGATTCCGATCTCATTGGTCGAACCAAACCGGTTCTTGACCGCACGCAGAAGGCGGTACGTGTGATGCCGCTCTCCTTCGAAATAAAGCACGCAATCCACCATATGCTCCAGCATCCGCGGTCCGGCGATGGCGCCTTCCTTAGTGACATGACCGACCAGCACGGTCGCGATGCCGCGGATTTTGGCGATCCGCATGAAACGTGTCGTACATTCCCGAACCTGGGACACGCTGCCCGGTGCGCTGGTCACCTCAGGCAGAAATACGGTCTGTATGGAGTCGATAACCAGGAAGCTCGGCTGAATCTGCTCGATGGCTTCCTCGATGCTCTCCATATTCGTTTCGCACAGCACGTACAGCTCTCCTGACAACGCGCCGAGGCGGTCGGCTCGCAGCTTCGTCTGCCGCACCGATTCTTCACCGGAAATATAGAGCACGCGCAGCCCCTGCGTCGTGAGGGCATGGGAGGTCTGCAGCAGGAGCGTCGACTTCCCGATCCCCGGATCGCCGCCTACCAGTACCAGGGAACCAGGTACAATACCGCCGCCCAGTACCCGGTTCAACTCGCCGATGCCTGTCAATATACGCGGCTCTTTGTCACTTTCTATGTTTATGATCGACTGCGCCTTTTCTTTACTCTGAAAAATCGGCGCGTTCATGCCTTGGGTTTTGACGACGCTTTCCGTTTCTTCCACCATCGTATTCCAGGCTTGGCAGCCCGGGCATTTCCCGAACCATTTGGGCGACTCGTAGCCGCATTCGGTACAATAAAATTTTGTTTTCGCTTTGACCATGTGCTCTCCTCGCCGCCTGAACTCCTTTAACTTACGGATCAGTCCTTTAATTAAAAGTTTACCATTTCTCCACCTTGAGCGAAAGGTCGCGAAGTTCTATTTACGGTCCGGTATTCCTTTAAGTTTCCTGATTTACGGATGCTTTAAACCACAGAAATTTCTGCGCGCAAAAAAAAGCCTCCGCCCCTCTTATACGGAGGAACGGAGACCGCGGATTCAAGCTTATTGTTTTTCGGCTTCTGCTTCTTTTTCCAAAGAAGGCGCCGCCGGCGCATTGGTCGTCGTTACGGTCAATTCGCCATTTGCTTCGTCGATGACAATAGAGTCGCCCTTCTTGATATTGCCTTTCAGCAATTCCTCGGAGAGGCGGTCTTCGATATGCTTCTGGATCGCCCGGCGCAGCGGACGGGCGCCGAAGGCCGGATCGTAGCCTTCCTTGGCAAGGAACGCCTTGGCTCCATCGGTAAGCTCGAAGTCCACGTTGTATTCACGCAGCCGCTTGCGCAGCTCGTCGGCCATCAGCGTGACGATCTCGGCGATATGCTTCTCTTCCAGCGAGTGGAAGACGATGATTTCGTCGATCCGGTTCAGGAACTCCGGACGGAAGCTCTTCTTCAGCTCTTCCATTACTTTGCCCTTCATGCTGCTGTACTCGGCGCCGGCATCCTGCACGGCAGTGAAGCCCAGCGTCGAATTGCGTTTGATCGCCTGCGCCCCGACGTTCGAGGTCAGAATGATCAAGGTGTTGCGGAAGTCGACGACACGGCCCTTGGAATCAGTCAGACGGCCGTCTTCCAGTACCTGCAGCAGGATGTTGAATACTTCCGGATGCGCTTTTTCGATTTCGTCCAGCAGGACGACCGAGTATGGCTTGCGGCGTACTTTTTCAGTGAGCTGGCCGCCTTCTTCATAACCGACGTATCCCGGAGGCGCTCCGACGAGACGCGACGTGGAGTGTTTCTCCATGTACTCCGACATGTCAATGCGGATCACGGCGTTCTCATCGCCGAACATTGCTTCGGCAAGCGCACGCGCCAGCTCGGTTTTACCAACCCCGGTAGGCCCGAGGAAGATGAAGGAGCCCATCGGACGTTTCGGATCTTTCAGACCCGCACGCGCCCGGCGCAGCGCCCGGCTGACGGCTTTAACCGCTTCGTCCTGGCCGATGACGCGCTCATGAAGCAAAGCTTCCATGTTGAGCAGTCGGTCGGTCTCTTCTTCCTTCAGCTTGTTAACCGGAATGCCGGTCCAGCTGGCGACGACTTGGGCGATATCGTCCGGCGTCACTTGGGAATCGGCACGGCCTTGTTTTTCTTTCCATTGGTTTTTGGTCGTATCCAGCTCTTCCCGGATCTTCTGCTCGGTGTCGCGCAGCGCGGCCGCTTTCTCGAATTCCTGGCTTTGTACAGCGGAATCCTTCTCTTTGCGGATATCCTCCAGGCGCATCTCGAGTTCCTTGAGGTTTGGCGGAATCGTGTAAGAGTTCAGCCTTACTTTGGAACCCGCTTCGTCGATCAGGTCGATCGCTTTATCCGGCAGGAAGCGGTCGGAGATGTAACGGTCGGACAGCTTCACGGCTTCCACGATAGCTTCGTCCGTAATTTTAACCCGGTGGTGGGCTTCATAACGGTCACGCAAACCGTACAGAATTTGCACGGCTTCTTCCGGCGAAGGCTGATCTACGGTGATCGGCTGGAACCGGCGTTCAAGCGCAGCGTCTTTTTCAATATATTTGCGGTATTCGTCAAGCGTTGTTGCCCCGATGCACTGCAGCTCGCCGCGGGCGAGCGCCGGCTTCAGGATGTTGGAAGCATCGATGGCGCCTTCCGCGCCGCCTGCACCGATCAAGGTGTGCAGCTCGTCGATGAAGAGTACGATGTTTCCGGCCTGACGGATTTCATCCATGATTTTTTTGAGACGGTCTTCGAATTCGCCGCGGTATTTCGTACCGGCAACAACGGAACCCATATCCAATGTCATCACGCGTTTGTCGCGCAGCGTTTCCGGGATTTCGTTGTTAATAATGCGCTGTGCAAGACCTTCGGCAATCGCCGTTTTACCAACCCCAGGCTCCCCGATCAACACCGGATTGTTTTTGGTCCGGCGGCTCAGGACCTGAATGACGCGTTCGATTTCCTTGCTGCGGCCGATAACCGGATCCAGATTGCCGTCTTTGGCGTAAGCAGTCAAATCGCGGGCCAGGCCGTCAAGCGTTGGGGTGCTGACATTTGCAGGTGCTCCGCTGTGGCTGGAAGTTGCTTCGCTGCTGCCCAGCAGCTGCAGCACTTGCTGGCGGGCCTTGTTCAGGCTGATGCCCAGATTGTTCAGGACACGGGCGGCAACGCCTTCGCCTTCGCGGATCAGGCCGAGCAGGATATGCTCGGTGCCCACATAGGTATGTCCCAGCTTGCGGGCTTCGTCCATCGACAGCTCGATGACTTTTTTGGCGCGAGGAGTATAAGCGATGTTGGTAGGCTGTTCCTGTCCTCTGCCGATCAGTGTTTCGACCTCATCCTGGATTTTCTCCAATCCGAGTCCGAGTCCAATCAAAGCCTTGGCGGCAATGCCGTCTCCTTCGCGAATCAGGCCAAGCAAAATATGTTCTGTGCCAATATTGTTGTGTCCCAAACGAACGGCTTCTTCCTGCGCCAGCGCGAGCACTTTTTGCGCACGTTCCGTAAATCTTCCAAACATCATATCCCCTGCACCTCCACGTATGATAAATATCTATAAATTAATGTTGTAACCCCAGTGTCTCCCGGAGCAGCTTCGCCCGGTACATATCGCGTTCCGTCGCGTCCAGCTCATCCCCGAACATCTTTTGCAGGAATCCGGGCTGAGTCTTGACGTTCAGCTCATTCAGCGTCGACAGGGACGGTCCTTCCAGAATGCCGAGATCGACGCCGAGCCGGACATCGGACAAGCGCTGTGCCGCCTCCTTCAGCTCCATTACCGCCGCATAAGAGAGGATCCCGTAGGAACGCTTGATGCGGTCGGTAATCCGCAGGGCGGATTCGGCCAGCAGGCGCTCTCTGGCGCTCCGTTCATGCTCGATAATCTGAACCACCACGCCGTGCAGATTCTCGATAATCTCGCTTTCGGTCTGTCCTAGCGTAATCTGGTTGGAAATTTGAAAAACGTTACCTACTGCTTCGCTGCCTTCACCGAAAATTCCTCTAACGGTCAATCCCACTTGATTAACTGCCGATAAAATCCGGTTGATCTGGTGAGTCATGACGAGCGCCGGCAAATGTACCATGACGGAAGCCCGGAGGCCCGTTCCCACATTGGTGGGACAACTGGTCAAATACCCCCTGCGATCGTCAAACGCGTAATCGACTGCAGCTTCGAATATATCGTCAATGGCTGTCGCCCGTTCCCAGGCTTCTTTCACCTGGAGTCCGGGAAAAAGACACTGGATACGTAAATGATCCTCTTCGTTAATCATGATGCTGACGGACTCGTCTTCGTTCAGAATGACGGCGCCGCCCCGTGAATCATTTGCGAGATTGGGGCTGATCAAATGCTTCTCGACCAATACTCTGCGATCCAGCTCATCCAGTTCATCCAGCTTCAGCAGTTGAAACGTGCCGAAATCCTTGGCGGCCTCTGCCGTAAATACGGGGGCAAGCTGGTTCAGCACTTCTTCCGCCTGTTCCTGGGAAGCGAGCAGAGGGAAGGGCAGATGCTTCAGGTTGCGGGCGATACGCATGCGGCTGCTGATGACAATCTCGGAATGGCTGCCGCCGCTGCGCATCCAGTTGCTAAGTGCTTGCTCGGTAAACCGGAGACTTGACATGTCGTATCCCCCCTGTATCAATGACTTTACTCTTGTGGCATTTCTTTTTCAAGTTTGCGGATCCGGTCGCGCAGCTCGGCGGCGGTCTCGAATTCCTCATTCGCAATGCTTTGCTGCAGCTGCTGCTTCAGGTCATCGATTTGACGCTTGCACATGATCTGTGCACCCGCACGTTTCGGCAGCTTGCCTACATGGGCAGTACTGCCATGCACTCTGCGGAATAGCGGATCCAGCGTACTGTCAAAATATTTGTAACAGGAGCTGCAGCCAAACCGGCCGAGCTTGCTGAACTGGGAATAGGTCATGCCGCAGTTCTCGCAATGCAGCCCTTGCACGGTCTTGGTGGCCGCAGATTTTTCCTTGCCTGCGCCTTCAAGATCCAAGAGGCCTGACAGCAGGCTGTGAATAGAGAACCCGCCGGCCGTACCGGGGATCAGTTCCCCTTTTTCACGGGCGCAGCTCTCACAAATATGAAACTCAGTCTTCTCCCCATTTACGATCTTCGTAAAATGAAGCGTGGCCGGCTTAACGCCGCATTCCTGACATACCATAGCGAAGTCCCTCCCTTTAGAAGTGACGATTATTTGCCCAATAAGGAGACCAGCATAGCCTTCATAATCTTCGCACGAATTTCGTCCCGATAAGGCAGACTGACCGTCAGGCAATCCCGGGATACGGCTGCGCGCATAAGACAAGCCTCTCGTTTATTCAGAAATCCGGCTTCCTCCAGCTGATAAATCAAACCTTCGGCGGAATTCTGATCCATATCGCTGCCGATGGTGGCCTTTAAATGTGCATAAAGCGCCACGTTCTGCGGCAGTTCGAAACGCTGTATACGGATATAGCCTCCGCCCCCGCGTTTGCTTTCGACTACATAGCCCTTCTCGAGCGTAAACCGGGTGCTGATCACATAATTGATCTGCGACGGTACGCAGGAGAACTGATCCGCCAGCTCATTGCGCTGAATTTCCACCGTGCCTTCGGGACTTTCATGCAAAATATGCTTCAGATATTGTTCAATAATATCGGAGATATTACGCATCACTCATCCTCCAGTGTAAAACAGTATCGTATTTCCTGTTGTGCCCGCCGGTGGGACCTCTAACCCATTTAACCGAAGGGTAATGCCCCGAATCCAAGCCCAGCCATTGAAACAAATTCTTCACATTGCGTTGACTTTGACTTTCTTTGACTTTCTATATTATATCATATTCTCGCGGAATTCCAAGTGTTTACTTCTTATTTTTTGCGAATGGCGTTCATTCTATTCCGGCCTGCACCGTTTTGCGAACGAAAAAAGCCCTTTCCGCTGCCATGAGCAGACGGAAGGGCGGCTTAATATCAGAATAAGTCAGAAAAAATCGAACAATGCGGTTTTGGCCTTCGGCAGCAGCTGCTCCAGCCATTCCAGAGCTTCCCTGTCTCCCTCCAGCTTCCCGTAGCTGGACATGTCGTTAGGGCGCTTGTATCCAAAAAGCATAGCCGTCAACGTACCAATATCACAAGCGAGATCAGTGTCCGTGCCTTGAGGCAATTTGACAAAAGACGACTCGCCCTGCGGACTGACCGTCCACTGCCACACACCGTCATTCCATGGGGCATAGCGGTCTGTTAAGGCAATGTTTTTCGGTTCGAGTCCCTCACGGCCGTTCAGCTCCAATCTGCCGATAAAAGCCGGCGCATTAACGATCCGGGCCATAAAATAAGGATGAATCTCCTGCGTGATCCGCGGATCGGGAAGCATATAGGGAAGCATGTCGTCGGAAGGAACCATAAGCAACCGGGCGCCTGTAACCATGGAGTCATGATTGGCAAAAAAAGTCCAAATGGCCTGCCGCGCTTGTTCATTGAGCGTAACCCATTCATCGATGACCAGCTCTTGCTTTTCAATCTTATAGAGCGCATAACCCTGCGCCGCGCCTTCAGGCGTATAAAACACGCAGTGATGCATGGAATCATCGAGCACCCGTTCTTTCCACCATTCTTCATCACGCTTTAGTGTACCGTTATACTGTACGGCGTAAGCATCATAAAGCTCCTGTAACGTCTCAAGCGGCGCTGCATCTCTGCGGACAGTGCCCGTTATATCTGTCTTAGGCGGGAACTTCGCAGTCGGAAGCGTGTACTTCTTGTATTCGCAATATACTTCCCAACCGAACTTACGGTAAAAAGGAATAAGGAACGGGTGGAGAAAGGACAGTTCCTGGCCTTGCTCATACATTACCTTTAGCGTATTCGTAAGCAGCTTGGCGACATTGCCTTGTCTGCGATGCTCCGGCCAGGTGGCAACTCCGGCAATCCCGCCCATGGGCACAGCCTTTCCTTGTATGTATGCTTCCAGCGGCAAAAGCGTCAGTTTAGCTTGCAAAACGTCCTCTTCAAAAAGGGCCCACACTCTTTCCGGTTTAAACTTCTTCTCGGATTGTACCCGATCCTCACCGGCTACCTTATATTGAAAGGCGTATTCCGATAAGGTCAGACTCGCTTCAAATTCCTCCTGGCGCAGTGGCCTGATACTCATGTACGCTCAACCCCCATGTGAGAATATCCTCGTTATTCTCCAAGTATACCAAAGCGTAAAAACAAAGCACATCTTAAGCGCTTCAAAAACTTATCCACAAACCATGGACAGAAATTATTGCCAAACTGCAAATAAGGGATAATCAAAAGAAATTGTCCACAGGAAAGAATATGTTATAAACATTATCCAGAGCTTTATCCACATTATCCACTATCTTATCCACGGATTTCGATATTTTCGATGTTTTTCTCTTGACTTATAGGGATTTTATGCCTTAGCAAGGTTCTAATTCACAACGCTGATTGTACAGCGGGGATAATAAAACCCCAAACTTTGTAAGTTTCTTATGAAATACTGAAAATTGTCCACAAGTTTTCCACAACCCTGCACAACGCAAAAAAGCCACTGTCGAATGTTCGACAGTGGACATTATGCGCTTGGCAACGTCCTACTCTCCCAGGACCCTGCGGTCCAAGTACCATCGGCGCTGGAGGGCTTAACGGTCGTGTTCGGGATGGGTACGCGTGGAACCCCTCCGCCATTGTTACCAAACATGATTTTTCGAAGCTTCCGCTTCTCGAAATCGCTGCGAGAAAAGATCAGTCCTCAGAAAGGACATGCAGCTTAATGGATTGCAGGCTTGATCGCCTGAAAACTGGATCGAAACGAAACTTGCGTCATAGATGTTTTTGGATAAGCCCTCGACCGATTAGTATTGGTCAGCTCCATGCATTGCTGCACTTCCACCTCCAACCTATCTACCTCGTCGTCTTCAAGGGGTCTTACTAATTGGGAAATCTCATCTTGAGGGGGGCTTCACGCTTAGATGCTTTCAGCGCTTATCCCGTCCGTACGTAGCTACCCAGCCATGCTTCTGGCGAAACAACTGGTGCACCAGCGGTACGTCCATCCCGGTCCTCTCGTACTAAGGACAGCTCCTCTCAAATTTCCTGCGCCCACGACAGATAGGGACCGA
>NZ_FOIK01000007.1:3938-211936 GCF_900111565.1 Paenibacillus sp. NFR01 | reverse complement strand
CTCCGTCTTTCATCCTCCCTTCAGGCGAAAAGAGGAATTATCCGGTATTAGCTACCGTTTCCGGTAGTTATCCCAGTTCATGGGGCAGGTTGCCTACGTGTTACTCACCCGTCCGCCGCTAAGCTTACCCCGAAGGATAAACTCCGCTCGACTTGCATGTATTAGGCACGCCGCCAGCGTTCGTCCTGAGCCAGGATCAAACTCTCCATAAAGGTGTTTGACTTGCTCATTTAAAACATCTGACGAGAATTTGCATTCTCTTTAATACTCACTCGTTGTTCAGTTTTCAAAGATCAAACTTTGTTTCGTCACTGCAATTTCTCGTCAGCAGCAACTCTTATACTATATCACATCCAGCCGTTCGATGCAAGCTCTTTTTTTTAACTTCATTCGAGCGTTTCATCTGATATTTCTTGGCCGGAATAAGAATATACCATGTACAGAAGATGAATGCAAGAACTTTTTTTAAGAAGCATTCTGATTCATTATAATGCGCACATTTTGCACCCTCAGCCCCCTTGCGCCGGACGCATGAGTTGCTCCAGATTAGGATACAGTAACGGTACATTCATGTAGGAGGTATGCAGATGGATACGCATGAGTATGTAGCCAAACTGGATGAAGACCGGCGGAAAGCGCAAAAGAATAAGCACCGCGGCCAAGGCTCGCCCCAGTCCAGGCTGGCCAATAAACAGCACAGCACCAATAAATAAAACCGAAAAGGATGCCGGAGTCCCCGAAGGGCTGACCGGCATCCTTTTTTATATAACCTTATCTATATCTCCGTGATCTATATCTTCGTGGCAGCTATGCGCTGTCTCACCTGCGTTACCGTTACCTTTATTATTGGCTCAATTTCGCCACGCCGGCTGCCGCCTTTTCCAGCTTTGCCTTGCTCAGCGATTGATCCGGGGAACTGATCGTGACATAACGGTCATCCAGCTTGAAGGTCAGCATCGGGATGTCGCTTGGCGTATACCATTTGCCTTGGATCCCGTTCGACAGCGTAACGGTCGTGCCTTTGTATGAATCGGAGTAGTCACGCGGCGATACGTTGACCCGCATGTGGTTGAACAGGAAACTTACGCCGTCTTCCCCGCCGGCGACCTTCAGGAAGGCGTCACCGCTGATCATTTGCATCGGGGCATAGGCTGTCTCAAAGCCTTGGAAGCCCGCGAACGCTTTAACAATCTCCGCTTTCTGCGCCGCGCTGTAAGTAACCGGGCTGAGCGTAATCGGTGCGGCAGTCGTTCCGCCGGATCCGAGAATCACTTGATTGTTCTTGGCATCAAAGGTTACCGGTACATTCAGCGCATCGGCCAGCGCCCGCACCGGGAGGTACGTGGTGTCATTGTAAGTGATCGGGGACAGCTTTTTGCCGTTTTGGTCCACAGGGGCGTAAGCCGAGCCGTTCACTTTGAAACCGATGCTGTGATTCAAGTAAGCGCTGATCTTCTGCAGATTCGTTCCCGCATATACGCCGGCCGAGCCTGTAAGTGCCATTCCGAATACCATTGTTGCGATGACCATTTTTTTGCTTTTCATATTCAATCGTCTCCCTTAACTTGTTCGTTTAGTGTGTGTTGCCCTTCGATGACTTTATTTAACCATGAAGTTGTTTCGAACTTGTATCGGGGATGTAAAGAAGTCATCACGGCAATGAAATACGGTAAACTTGGCGGTACAGCACCTCGCGGATATGCAGAAAATCCTCCGGATTCAGCGGATCAGGATAGCTCATCATGCGCAGCGGCAGGTCCTCCTGCCCTTCGCGCAGGGGAGGCTGGGTATAGCCGAAGAGGTTCATCCGGAACCCCAGTCTTTCATAAAAGCCGATACGGCGTTGTTCCAGCGGACCATTTGGCAGCTCCACCTCGAGCACAACCGGCCGGCGGCACTCTTGCAGATAAGCCGACATCAGCTCGCCGCCTAACCCGCTACCCCGTTGATCCGGACGGGTCGCTAAATGCTCCACGAAGCAAAAGGCGGGGAACTCCCAGGCTGCCAGAACAGCCGTTACCCGACCCAATTCGTCACATTCGCCGCAGAGCCGGTAGTTCGGATAGGCCAGCAGCGCTTTTTGCTCCGCATATACGCGCCTCTCGCTTTCCGGAAAGGAGGCTTCCAGAATGGAATAGGCTTCTTCGAAGTCAACAGGTTTCATCGGTCAAGGCTGGACAACTGGTTGGCGGTATCCGCTACATGATCGAAAGCCCGGCCCAATTCCTGCATGGATTGGCCCTGATGCTCGGAGAACTCGACAATCTCGCGAATGAATTGGTCGATCTCCAGGATGGACCGGCGCATCCCGGTGAGCTGTTCGTGAATATTTTTAACCATCGTCTGGCTGTCTCCGGCCAATTTGCGGATCTCGGTGGCAACCACGCCGAAGCCGCGCCCTTGCTCGCCTGCCCGGGCAGCTTCGATGGCCGCATTTAAGCCGAGCAGATGGGATTGATCGGAGATCCGTTTGACCGCGAGCAGAATTTCAAAGCTGTTCTCGATATCCTGAACCATGGAATGGGAGTGGCTCATCAGCTCTTCCATGCGCCGGGTTACACCAAGCGCCGAACGGGTTACTTCCTCCGCCGTCGCCGTCATTTCCTCCACCAGGGAGGAAAGCTCCTGTGCGCCATCCTGGAGCACCGCCGTCCGGTGATTGGAGACCATGGCCGCCAGAACACCGATAACCTCCCCGTCCTCCATAACCGGAACCGCCGTAGAACGGTAGGCAATGCCGAAAGCCTCCGGACCGCGCTCATCGCGTTGTACTTGTTTCGTTTCCAGTGCCTTGTAAGAGACGGTGCCTCTGAAATTATCAATCCCCGCCCCGATCGGAACCCTAAGGTCGATCTTATCCCCCGGGAGATAAGCCAGCACTTTCTCCGTGTCGGCCAGCACCATGGCTGCGTCTTCGCCGTATGTAGCCTGAATGATCCCCAACATATTTTTCAATTGCTCCAGCTTCTCCACCTGATCCAGCCACCTTGTCTTCTTTATAATTAATGAACGGCCTTATTCCGACCAGTAATTTGCCGAAGGGTTCATCGCCGCGCCGACTTCGCCTTCCTTGATCAAATCGCAGTCCAAAAAACCGTCTTCATCCACAAAATAGACTTCCTGCTTGTAAAATTCGCACAATGTATCCAAAAACAGCAGCGGGGATTCAAACATCACCACCACATCGCCATAATCGCTGAGAAAATCGCAAACGGATTCCGTGCCGTCCTCCTTTTTCCAAATGCAGATGAAATCACCGCTGTAATTGGCCAGCAGAGGGTACACCTGTCCGGCGGCAGCATGCCCACGCTCTTCAAGCATAGCCGACAGTGCCGCCCGCTGTTCAGCGTATTCATTGATATGGATCAGGCGGTAGCCCGGGATAAACTCGACCAGGCTCGGCTCCTCGACCTCATCCCCCGTTCCGGCCACATTCGCGTAAATGACCTTCAGCAATTCCGGAGCCCCCGGCGCGATTTCGGCAATCCGTACGGCTGCGTCGCCATCCGCTTGTCCAAGCGTTTCCGGATATTCCGGCCGCAGCGCGGCGGATAACCGGAGATACTCCCGGAACCTGTAATCCAGCAAATCGTTCGGCGTATCGCTCATCTTCCTTCATCCTTCCTTGTCCAAAAATATAAAGATAGCGGATCGATAAGGGGTCCCCTTGTCTCTCCGCTCTCTGATCCCGATTATTTGGAGGCTTTAGCCCACATGTTCTCCAGCCACCGGTCAAAGTCCGCGCCTTTTTCGCCTTCGTAAGCATCATAGATGTCAATCCGCATCTTTTTCAGCTTTTCTTTAAACTCCTCATAAGAATGATCCCTCGGAAGGCTCTTCTTGATGCGGAGCAAGATTTTGGAAAGGCCTTTAAACAGCTCGGGTTTGTTCCGGGACGGCTCGCTTACCTCTTCGCCGAATGCTCTCAGCTTAAGGTAGGCAGCTTCCTGAACGGTATATACCGGATCCTCCGCCATGAGGCGGCGAAGAATATCGACCACCTGGCTATGGTTCGAGCGGCCCAGCTCCTCGACAGCCTGCAGCCGGGCTCTCCAGTCGGCGGTGCGGCCGGCGGCTTTTTTCAGTTCAGCGTAATTCTCCGGCAGTTCATGACTCCATGCTTCATTATTCAAAAGAAATGCTCCCTTTCTTCGTCCAATCTGCTAACAGTGCAATTCTACCGTAACCGGCATCGACATTTCAATCAAGGATGCAACATTTTTTGGCAAAAAAACGATTGAAAAAATTGACATCGGTTGACCCGGATGGTAAGCTCTCGAAAAACCAAAGTGAATCCGAGTTAGGAGCGTCGTTATGACCAAGCCGATTCCCCTTAACAAAGAGAACTTATCGAATGAACTTCTATTATTACTACAGCTAATGCAGGGCGAAGACGCGGCTGCTGCTTCCGGCCCGGATGAATACGCACAAATCGACTGGGGGATGTTGTTCCAGCTATCCCTGCATCACCGGGTGTACCCTTTTTTGTATGCAGAGTTAAAACGCCGCGCGGATATCCCGGTCCCGGAAGAAATCCTGAAGCGGCTGCAGCAGGAATACCGGCGGAATACGATGCAGATGCTTCAGCTCAGCGCCGAAATGGGCAGCCTTAGCCGGGAGCTGGAGCGGCTGGGCATTCCCACCCTGTTCCTGAAAGGCCCGGTTTTGGCCCTGGATCTGTACGGCGACTTGTCGCTGCGTACCTCGCGCGATCTTGATTTTCTGGTGCCGCTCCTCCGTCACGCCGAGGCGGAAGCGCTGCTCCGGCAGCTCGGCTACGTCCAGGAAGAAAGCTTCGAGAGCGTGCTGGGCGACTGGAAATGGCGCGAACATCACACCACCTTCCACCATCCGGAGAAAAAGATTACCGCCGAGGTGCACTGGCGGTTAAGCCCCGGCCCTTCCCGCGAACCGGATTTTGCGGATCTGTGGGCGCGGTCCCGGACCAGCCCGGCGGCCGCCCATCCGGTGCACTACCTGGGCCGGGAAGATCTGCTGCTCTACCTTGCCGCGCACGGAGCAAGGCACGGGTGGTCGCGCCTGCGCTGGCTGCACGACATCCGGCAGCTGCTGGCGCAGCGGCCGGATCCGGGCACCGTGATCCGGCGGCTCCGGCGGTATGGCTATACCGCCGCCGGGGGCCAGGCCCTCATCCTGGCCGCCGAGCTGCTCGGCGCGCCGGTGGACCCGGGCCTGGCGCCGCTGGCCGGCCTGCCGAAGGCCCGCCGGCTGGCGCAGCGCGCGATGTTCTATATCGCGCGCAGGGTCAACCTCCACAGCCCGCCGCTGGCGCCGGATGTGGAGCGGCATTACCGGCGGTATCAGCCGGCAATTCTGACCCTTTGGCAGCAGGCGCTCTATTACGCCGGCTTCCTCTACCCTTATGCCGCCGACGCCCGTACCCTGCCGCTGCCGAAGCCGCTGCATCCGCTGTACTTCCTGCTCCGCCCGTTTCTGTGGACGTACCGGAAAGCGTTCCGCCGCAGAAGCGAAGCTTAACCCCCTAAGGCATATCAAACAGCCGCAAATCTCCGTTACCGTGGTCACGGTAATGAAGATTTGCGGCTGTTTCTGCCTGCAGGCGTTGCGGACCGGAACCGGCGTGAACCGGAACCGGTGCGAACAGGAAGCGGCCGGGCGCACCAGCGGTTTCAAATCGCTTCGCCCTGGCTTTGCAGCAGCCGCCGGAACATGCCGCCCTGCTCGGAAGCCAGTCCGGCGTAAACGCCCTGCTGGATGACCCTTCCCTCTTCGATGACGAGAATCTGGTCCGCCCCGCGGATCGTTGACAGCCGGTGGGCGATGACGATCACCGTTACGCTCGATTTGATCCGCTCCAGCGCTTCCTGAATCTTCCGCTCGTTTTCGGTATCGAGCGCGCTCGTCGCTTCGTCAAGCACAAGAATCGACGGCTTGCGGATGATGGCGCGTGCCAGGACGAGCCGCTGCCGTTCGCCGCCCGACAGGCGTATCCCGCGGTCGCCGATCAGGGTGTCGAGCCCGTCCGGCAGATCCCGCACAAAATCGGCCGAGGCGGCGAACTCCAGCGCCTCCCACAGTTCCGCCTCGCTCGCATCCGGCTTGATCATCGCCAGATTATCCCGGATCGAAGCATTGTAGAGAAACGGGTCCTGCGCGACATAACCGATGGACCGGCGGAACGCCTGCTGCCGCTCGCCGGAGACCGGCCTGCCGTCGGCCAAAATTTCGCCTTCCTCCGGCTGCATCAGTCCCATCAGCAGGTCGACGAGCGTGCTCTTGCCCGCGCCGGAACGGCCGACGATGGCGGTCATCCGGTTCGCGGGAATGAAGATATCGACGTTCCGCAGGGAATAGTCGGAGGCGGAACGCGAATAGCGGAAATGGACGCCTCGTGCCTCCAGCCCTTGTCTCAGCTTGAAGGGCGCTGCAGGGCCGGCGGCTTCAAGGGCGGGCTCTGCCGCAGCGCGGCTCTCGGCCCGCAGCTGCTGCAGCAGCTTGAAGGAAGGCAGCACCGAGGCCAGCTGCTCCAGCAGCCCTTGCAGCGAAGCGAAAGTAGGCCACAGCCGGGCAAAGACCAGGATTACCAGCAGCAGATTCGGTCCCTGCGCATGCAGGTATGTGAATGCGATAAAGATAAATGCCGCGATCAGCACCGTGGAAGACAGTTTGTACATCATCTGCGACGTGGAGCGAAGGCGCGTATAGTCCAGCTGCTCCTCCTTGATCTCCCGGGTAAAATCGGCAAGCCAGGCCAGCCGCGACTGTTCCAGGCTGTTGCTCTTGATATCCTTGATTCCGTTCAGCTGATCGGTAATGCCGGCCAAATAATCTTGGCCAAGCCGGGTGCTGCGGCTGCCGAGCTTTTTCGCCTTACGGATAAACCGGCGGGAAAAGATGGACAGCAGGCCCGCACAAACCAGCACGGCAAGCGTCAGCTCCGGCGACAGCCAGAAGGCAAACGCGATCTGCACCAGCGTGAACAGGAGCGAGGTCATGAATTGCAGGAAACAGCTGATGCCCGCCAGTACCCGGCCCATTTCAGTGGTCATGACATGGATCAGGTCGGAGGTGCGTTTGCCCAGGAAAAACGGCCATTCCGCACGCAGCAGTTCCCCGTACACCTCCAGACGCAGCCTCCGGCTGTACGTCTGCTGAATATCGACGTTGCGGACCGCGACAAAACGGGAGATCGCCGATTGCACCAGGGCAATCGCTATGTAGACGCCGAGCACCACTAGCAGCGAAGCCGTCTGCGGCAGTTCATGCACAAACGAGAAAAAGGGCAGGGAACGCGCCGTCCCGCCCAGTTCGATTCCCGTCATCGCCAGCATCGGAACCAGCAGCAGAATCGCCGAGCTTTCCAGCAGGCCGCTGACGGCCATTCCGAACAGATTCAAATAGAGCTTCACGCCAGAGAGCTGCCGAAGCTGGCGGATATAATCCATCATCGCTTGCATCGTTTCACCCCGTTTGCTGCACTGTTATCGCGTCTTGGCGAACTTCTCCACCACGGTAAAACCCTTCATCGCATCATCGCCCGACACATAGAGCATTCCGCTGCGCAGCCAGGCATGGGCGATCATCCGGCCCTCCCGGTCCCTGGCCACACCCATGTACAAGGTGCTTTCAATGCCCCGCTTCTCCAGCATGCGCAGACCGGCTACGGCCCGGACCATGCAATTGCTCCGCCACGGTGTACAGCGGCCCATAATGCTGATCGCCTTGGTAATGCCGCGGATGTGCGGAATATCGGCCAGGCGCGTAAAGCTGGTCGTCTCGCAGGATTGCAGCCCCAGCCGCGGCGCCGTCCGGTAGAAGGGCAGCAGCAGGAAGATTCTCGCCGCAAACAGCCGCCAGAACGCCTCGGGAAAAAGCGCCAGCGTCGCCCGGTCCAGCGCCGCCAGCTTGCGGAGCTTTACGATCATGCGCTTGTCCCGCCTACTATGACAGCCAAATCCTCGTCAACCAGGCTTTTCAGGAAAGACATTACATCTTCCTTCGCCGTCTCGTAAGGCAGTTCATAGCTTTGGCGGATGCTTTCCACCACCGCTCCGGCTTCCACCGGAGCGGCAATCGCCGACCAGATCTCGCCTCCAACCTCGCCGAGATTATAATATTTGCCCTTTTGCACATTCAGCATGACCTTCTCGCCGTCCATGTCGCTGGCGATATTGCCTTCCCGCTGGACGAGAATCGATTGCAATGTCAATACTCCCGAATCCTTCAACATATTCATTCCGCTCTCTCCTTCGCTTGTTGTTCAATCGCTTCATTAATATAGGAGGCCAGCTGCGGAGCGCTGTACCCCTGTTCGGGACGCGACAGCCGGTACACCGGCAACCGGTTCACGAAGGAGGCCAGCATTCCGAAATGCCATTCGCGGACGCCGAGACGGTTGATCATGGCCCGCTGATACGTATGGCCAAACAAAAGATGCAGCCGTTCCAATCCGGAAACGCGCGTGACGGCGGGTGCACCTTCCCGAAGCACGGAAAGCTCGAATATTCCGGCCAGCGGCAGCGGATCTCCGTGAAAACGGCCCTGCACCGGGACGGCAAATTTGGTTTCCCGCTGAAACAATGGGCGATAATGGGACGAATTCATTCCCAAATAGTCCAGGCTTTGCTGCCATAATTTCTGCTGCGGATAACCTGGAACGGCAAAAGGCTGGCCCTCTCGCACTATAACGGGAATAACGTCGTCGCTCAGCATCGAATACCCTTGGTCCATGAAATAGGAAGCCAGCGTCGACTTACCAGCTCCGGATGCCCCTACCAGCGCATACGCTTTGCCATCGATGGCCAGCGCACTGCCGTGAAGCGGAAGAATCCGCTTCTGGATCAGCAGGATGCCCATGCAGCTCCCCAGAATGAAGAGTCTTACGGCATCAGGGTCAGCTCCGGATGCGGGAGATACGGAAATGACGTTGCCATCCTTCACGGAATAAATTGCGGTATCTTTGACGATGAACATTACTTCATTGCCGGAAACGCCCAGCGTGGGGGAAAGCTTCGGAATGGCTTGCCAGCGTGCCGACAAATCGGCTTCAAGAATGACGGCGTCGCCATTTAGCGCAGGAACAACCGCCAGGGGAAGCTCCGGCAGCGGAAAGTCGCTGCGAATCGTTAAGCCAAATGCCGTATACGCCTCTGCCAAAGCCGCTTTCGCCATAAGATCACTCCCTTTAAGCGGTTGAAAAACAGTCCTATCCCCCTCCAGCAAGCACAGGGGGATGAGGACGGGTGGATCCAAGGCAAGGTTTAGGAGTGGTGCACATGCTCATCCGGATCATCCTGGAAGGAATCGGCGATTGCCAATCCCGGACCCGCCATTGTCATTTTTACGTCGAGTACTTCCAATTCAGGCTTGCTGTATTCCTTTTTCATCATGTTCACCCCCTTTCAGGCATGCTGAGCCATCTTCAGGAGAACCGTTTCAGAAACCGGTAAAACACCAATCCCCTGGCGAGAAGCCGAAACTCGGTGCTGAAGATTTGCTGCGGCGCCGGTTCGCGCCCGAGCTTGTCCAGGCAAGCGGAAAGCGCCGGTTGGTTCAAATAGTCCGCTGCCCGCGCATCGCGGAGCATCTCTCCCGCTTCCGCGAAAAAACGCGGCCACTGTGGCAGCATCCGCACGATGCCGTCGGCGCCTTGAACCCCCCGGCGTTTCCGGTTGAGCCGCACATCATCCGGCAGCCGTCCGGCCATCGCGCGCCGGACCAGCGAGCGGTCCATTCCGTTCTGAACGTATTGTTCTTCCGGCACGGACAGGCAGAAGCGGATGACCCGCAGATCGTTGGTCGGGTCCCTATCCCATACCCGGTATTTCAGGGACAGTTTGGTCGCCACCGTCCCGTTCACGTTCCAGATATGCGGCTCGGCGAAATGCCGCCGCCGCACTTCGTATATGCTGCTTGCTCCGGCGGAAAGGTCGAGCCCTTGTGCACCCAGCCTTTCGTATACACCCGATCTCCGGGCAAAATCGGGGTGGATCAGCTCTGGCTGCGGCTCGGCGGCTCCCGTCTTCCGCGAACCCAGCACAGGGAAAGCTTTGCCCAGGGCGGTCCGCAGCGTTTTTTTTCGGCTGGCATTCATTTCCCGGCTGTAAAGCCGGTTCTCCCGGTACAGCGACAGCCAGCGGAATTCGCGCAACAGCTTGGCCTGGTAATCCAGCGCCGGCCCCCAGGAAATGCTCCAGTTGCCTCGCTGTCCGCTGAGGATGACGCCAATCCCTTTGGCCTGGGCTTGCTCGTATATGCCTTTCAGCCAATAGGAATTCTCGATGAATTTATACGGCATCTCCATGATGTCGAGCCAATCGTCGATGTCGCTGTACGGACTGCGGTCTGGAAAGTTCAGAAAACTCGGCTCGATATTGCCCACATGGCGGATCGTTGATTCGATATAAGGACGTTCGTCGGCAACACGGTTTCCCAGCGGGTATGGTGTGAAGCTGTCCAGCGGATAGCTGCTGAAGGTGTGCAGCGGTTTTTGCCTGTCCCGCATTTCGGCGGCGGCAAAGCTCACGACGGACCCGGAGTCGAGCCCCCCGCTCAGATTAGCCCCGGCGGCATGGTGGGTACGGAGCCGGTCCCGCACGGCGCGGCCAAACACCTCGCGGAATGCTTCTTCATATTCGCCGTTTGAGGCAAGCCGCAGCTCCGGCGGCGTATTTAACGTGCAGTATCTGGAAAACCGGATCGTCCCGGCTTCAACGGTAATGCTGTGGGAGGGGGGCAGTTGTTCAATGGAACGGTATACCGTAGAGGAGCAATCCGCCGCATCCATGCGGACCGGAATGGCCAGGAATTCGGCAATCCATGCTTCATTCAAGGCATGGTCTACTCCCGGCAAATGAAGCAGCGGGTGCATCGCCGTACAGAAGGCAACCAGGTCTGCCGAGCGGTGGAAATATAACGTCCGGTTGCCGGAAAAATCCCTCGCTCCGAACAGGGAACGCCGTTTGCCGTCCCAAATCAGGAAGGCAAAATCCCCGATCAGATGCGCCGGCGCGGCTTCCCCCCATTTGTCGTAAGCCAGCAAAATAAGCTGGCTGTCCGTGATGGCCTGGTGGTCCGGCAAAGGGATATTCAGTTCCCGGCACAGCTCGGGCCGGTTGTCGAGGATCGCGTCGGCGGTTACCGCCAGTTGGCGCTGCGGATCATGGAAGGGAAGCGTCTCGCCGCGCGACTCGGCCGTCATCCACTGGTTGTGGCAGCCCAGGAGGATCCCCTCCTCCTGCCATAAGCCGGATGTATCCGCGGGATACCGCTGTAGTTGCCGCATCAAATGCGGACCCAGCTCCGGGTTCAGGTTATGCGGCTGCATCGTGTAAATGCCGGCAATGGCGCTCATTGGTTGCCCTCCATAGTCGCAGATATGTTATTGTTAAAGATAATGCTTTTGACAATAATTGAGAATACGCCATAGAGGGTAACTTTTCTTATCCTTTAGCATACTTTCGAGGTAGACTTCGGGGGTATTACGGAGAATCACAGGGTCATCCGATGACCGTACGCTGCCAAAAACGCTTCTTTTCCCTTATAATCCGGCATGACCCCGCCCAGACGCCGCCAGAATGAACGGTCATGGTTCATATGCAGCAGATGGCACAGCTCATGGACGATAACGTAGTCGATCACTTCAACCGGCGCCATCGCCAGGCGGTAATTGAACGCCAGTACTTTGCCGGAGGTGCAGCTTCCCCACTTGTTGGCCGACTCCACGATTTCAATCTTCTTCGGTTTCACCCGCAGCTGCGTCTGGTATGGAACGATTCGTTCGTTAACCAGCTTCTTGAGGCCGGAAAAATAAAACTTTTTCAGCCTCAGTCTAAGTTCCTCCGCGCTGCCTTCTTCCGGACCGATCAGCTCATGGAGCTTATGGACCTTGCCCAGATATAAAAAAGGGCTGTCCGCCCCGTAATCTTTTAACGCTTGATCGTCGTGCATGTTTTCTTCCCTGCCTTTTCCTGAACGTTCCCTCCACTGTATCACAAAGAAAACGGGCCAACCAGAGCTGCTCCGGATCGGCCCGTTTCTTATAGGTTTCTAATCGCTTCGTTTAATAAATGGAACACTCGAAAATCGACGGACCGTAAACGCCAAAATGTTTTCCCTTCATTAATAAGCGGACATAACGGCCTTTGACGTTCAAATCGCTGATATCGACCGTTTCGGTCCAGGCGGCATCCGCTTCGTTGCGATCAAGCGACTTGACCGTCGTCCAGCCGGCCGGGTCGCTTGGCAACCCATCGGCGACCTGAATGTCGACATGCGTGGCATACGCCCGCTCCCAATCGATGATCAGTTGGTTGATATCCTTCACGCCGCCCAGGTCAACATAGATCCACTCTTCCTCATACCCCTTCGCGTAATCCGCTTCCCATCGGGTACCGTCATTTCCGTCCGTGATCACATTCGGATCAAACGTGGCGTTAGATGAGGAAGCGACGACCGGCCGATGCAGCGCCAGATTGTTTTGGGCTGGCTCTGCATGCACCTCTTGGCTTACAGCGGCATCGGCATAACCCATGGCATGGATTTGGATGGAATAGGTTCCCGCAGCGGCGAATAGGCCAGAGGCCAGAATAATTTTGCCTGAAGCTACCGTATATTCGCTACCTCGGGCCAACTCCGTTCCATTGATCGAAACACTTGTAATTGCCTGTTCCCAGTCCAGGTTGGCGGAAAAATTCAACTCAATCGCGTGACCGGCAAGGTTATCGGTGGAATCGGCCGCTATGACTGGCGGAGCCGTCAACCCGCCCGGGTTCTGACCGTCCATTGGCACGCCATGGACTTCAAACTCCCAAAGGGAATAGCCGTACGGCGTTCCTCTGGCTGTTCCCAGCAGGCGCACATGGCGCGCTTCTCGGGGGGTAACGACGATGGTGTCGAGATTGCCGTTGCCGGCTATTTCGGTATACACATCACTCCAGTCCGCTTCTCTTGGAGCTTCGGTATTGGCGACTTGCAGCTTGTAAGCCTTGCCGTAGGCGCCTTCCCACCGAAGCGTGACAGTATCGATCCGATAGGCTTTGCCGAGGTCAACCGCGATCCACTGCGGGTCCGCGGAATCCGACTCCCAGCGCGTTGCCGCATTGCCGTCAAAGGCCAAAGCTGCAGGCTGCTTGAACGTGGAGGCCGAGGCATTTTTGCCTATGGCGACATTCGGCGATGCCGTGACCACTTCCTGCACGATTGAATTCGCGCCGTAACCCTCCGCAAAAACGGCAACGGTATAGCTCGCAATAGCCGGAAACAGCGAGGCGTCGAGCGTAATGCGTCCAGGCGTAACCGTATATTTCTCCTTATCCGCGGCAGTTCCGTTAATCTTGATGCCGGTGATTGCCGTCCGCCAAGCTTCCGCATCGCCGAAGGTCAGCTCGATCGCCTGGCCCAGCCGGTTATCGGTGGTATCGGCCGCGAGTGCCGGTCCGCTTTGGACTTCCCGCAAGGAGATGTCGTCCAGTTGGATCAAATGCTCTGCTGAAGTTGTAGTCTCCGTAGCGGTCACTACGTTTCCGAGCAAAAATTTCAGGGCAAACGTCACGTCTGCCGCCGGTTTCAGCGTGGCTGTATAGACCTCTGAGGCATCGCCTGTAATATGGAATTCAAGCTTGGCGTCACCATTGTAACCCGTCAATTCGATCACAATCGGTCGATTCACCGTCGACCATGCGCGGAAGGAAAGCTCATACGTCTTGCCGCCGGTAAGTTTGATTCCCGGCTGCATCAGTTGGGTATACCAACTGACCGGTACCGGATCGCCCCATTCGGTGGTAACCCCGCCGTTATAATGAATTTGGAGATTCGCCGTTCCCTCCTTCACCTCGAAAGTAGAGTCCCCCGTCTTGCCGACCCAATGCTCCCAGCCGGCTGTACCTTTCGTAAAGCTGCCGTTGTTCAGCAGATTGCCGTCCCCCTCGATCAGAGGCTGGCTTACCAACGCATCCGCATACCCCTCGGCAGCAACTTTGATGGCGTTGGCGCCGGCGGAAGCAAAGGCTTTCGGCGAGAAGACGATCGCACCGGCCTGCACCTCGTACAGCTCCTGATCCACGGTGCGCCCGCCGATTTGTATGGCTGTAACGGAGCTACGCCAAGCGGCGTCATCCTTAAAGGTCAGGGAGATCGGCTGGCCGAGGCGCGGGTCCGTGGTGTCGGCGGTAAGGGTCGGCGGCCGTTTGACAGGAGCATTCTGAATCTCAAGCACGACGTTCTGGAAAAAGACATCATGCGCAGCGGCCGGTGCTTGCGGCGTTTTGCCCAGCAGGAACTTGAGCGCTACGTTGTCATCGGCCGTCGGCTTGAAGGTATACTCAAAATGCTTCCAATCCGTGCCGAGCGCAATGAATCCGGAGTCAAAACGCCGGGTGTACGCGGAATTCTCCAGCGTAGCCTCCGTGTCGCGGGCGATGGAGGCTTTGGCGTCGAAGGACAGCACATACGTAAACCCTTTGTGAATCAGCAGGTTGGACTGGTTCAGCATAATGTTCCAGGCCTCGCCGCCAACGCTGCTCACCGAAATCTTGGCTGCACCTTCGGCAGCGCTGAAAGTGGCCGCGGCACCTTGGGTGAACGGCTCCCAAGCGGTTAGTCCGGACGAGAAATCGCCGTTTTTGAGCGGGAACAGTTCGACCCCGGTATAATCCACGTTATGGTTGGTCTTTCGGATAAGCACGATATTATCCAGCGTAACCGCTGCGTCGTCGCCGCCGAGGTCAAAGATCAGGCGGCCTTCCGTATCGTTCACTTGCGCCGGCATCGTAAAGCTCAGCGTATGATCCGCAAAGGATGTACCCAAGTCGATACCGGTTTGGACATGATATTCCACAGACCCGTCTTTACTTACGAACCGGACGCCAATGGTTCGGGAAGCCGCTGCTTTGGCGCTGAATTTCAATTGATACGTATCGCTCTGCAGCAAATTCAGCCCGTTTTGCTCCAGCTTCACCGCCTGGGCTATGGATCCGCTATCCTGGAACCGTACCGTCAGCTCCCGGGTATCCGGATCGACGCTTGCCACGGCAACGGCATCCGCCGCGCTGAAGCTCCAATATTTCATCCGGTCCATCGTTCCGAGCTCAAAGCTGCCGTTGTAAATATGGTTGCCGTTGTCCAAAGGCGGCTTCGGCTTATCGGCCGCTTCTCCAGGCGTGATCTCCTCCAACCTTACATTGCCGATCCAGAGCGCATTTGCGTTCAAACCGACGTTAAACTCCAAACGGGCCATTAAATCTGTCGTTGCGCTCATCGGGAATGTAAATTCATAGTGCTGCAGATCGGCCTTGAGCGAGGCATCGTAACTATCCGAATAGACGCTCCAGCCATTGTCCGCATCGCCGCCCATTTTGACTGACAAGCTGCGGGCTGCCGCCGCTTTGGCATCGAAGCTGATCTTATAGGTATGTCCTTTGACGAGCGGAGCATATTGGATCAGCTGCAGGGCGTAATTCTGGTTGCCCCCGTTCGTCGGCGTGATTTTGGCATAATTCTGACCGCCGATCTTTTCAATGGCGGCGCTGCCCGCTCCTCCGTAGTCCGGCGTATGCAGGAAGTTCCATTTGTCGGCCGCGAGTCCCTGGGAGCTGTTCGCGATATCGGTCAATCCCTGTTCGAAGTTCGGATCGGCGATGTAGCTGCCGTCCACCGGCTGCCGGGCTTCCGCAGGAATCGGCTCGGCATCGTTGACCGGTTCCACAGGTACGTGGTACGGCTTACCTTCCAGATCATAGACCCGTACGTAATCCACCTGCATTTTCGCGTTCGCCATGGCCGAATCCGGCGGCAGCAGATTACCGTCGAACTGGCCGCCGATCGCCATATTCAGAATGATATAGAACGGCTGGTCGAACGGCGCCGGGAAAGCATATTTATCCGGCTGGCCGGCGCCTTCGCTGCTCCACTGATCAGCCTTATAAAAAAGGTTGCCGTCGACATACCAGCGGATGACGCCTGGCTCCCATTCCACGCTGTAGGTGTGGAATCCGGTAATCGCCTGACCGGCTGGAAAGGTATAGTCGCCGCCAGCCGATTTATTGTTCGGCCATTGCTTGCCGAAATGGATGGTTCCGGAGGTTTTATCCGCCACCCGTCCCCGCGCTTCCATAATGTCGAGCTCTCCCGAAGAGGCCCATGTTCCGTATTCGCTGTCCTTCGGCATCAGCCAGAATGCAGGCCAGATCCCCTGGCCCTCCGGCATCTTGATCCGCGCCTCAAACTTGCCGTACGTCTTCGAATACGTCGGCGAAGTCCACAAACGGCCCGAGGTGTACGCCTTGCCGCCTTTGCTTTCTTTCTTCGCCGTAATGGTCAGAAGGCCCTCCGCCACCTGAACATTGTTGCGCGAATAATACTCTTGCTCGTTGTTGCCCCAGTCGGATACGCCGTATTCCGTACCGGTCCCTTCCTGATACGCCCACTTGCCAAGGTTGACGCCATTGGAGTCGAGAGCGCTGCCGGTTCCGTCAAATTCGTCGCCCCATACCTCGACCCATTCGCCGATGGTTTGCTCAACCGAAGCATCCGCCCAGCCTTCCGCTTTAACGGTCAGCCTGGCCGTTCCCCGATGTTGGATGGCCCCCGAATGGACAACGATTTTCCCTGCTTCGACTTGATAATCCGTGCCTTCCATCAACGCCGTTTCATCCCACAGCACTTCGGAAATCGAATTGCGCCAGAGCGCATTGTCGGTAAAAGTAACGGCAATATCCTTCCCAAGCACATTCTCCGTTTGTTCCGCATGAAGTGCAGGCGGCTCGCCGCTAAGAATCTGCTGCGTAGCTACGGCGCTTTCTGCATACTGCTCGGCTGAAATCGTAACGGTAAACGTTCCCGGAGCTGTGAACACCGCGGCTTTGAAGGTAATCCGGCCGGGAGCAAGGGAATAATCCGTATCTTTGCCCAGCGGTTTTTCGCCCACCTTAACCTCGATGATATGCTCGCGCCAGACCGGATCGTCCGTAAAGGTAATGTCGATATCCCGGCCCAGCGTATGATCCGTGGTATCCACGGCAAGTTGAGGAGGCGTTCCCCCCTTGATAAGCTGCAGCACCGTAACATCCGTATAACCGGAAGCTTTGATGGTGACCGAAAGGATTCCAACATCATTTATTGCCGAGGCCTTTATTGTTAATTTACCGGTTTCGATGACGTAATTGCCCGAATCGAGCTTTTGGCTGCCAAGCAGCACCTGCTGAACGGCTGCTCGCCATGCTGCATTGTCTGTAAAGCTGAGAGTAATATCCTTTCCCTGCACATTATCCGTTCCGTCGGCGGTTATGGCCGGCGGTGCCGCAGGTGCCGGTGTTGGCGTGGACGGCACGGTAACCGGCGGCGCCGAGGTTGGAGAGGCTGCCGGAGTAGCCGCTGGCGGAGCGGTGCTCTTCACATCCATGCGGGTACCGCTGACCGTATAGCTGGTGCCCTCCGCAATAGTTTTGTCATTCACCGTCGTGCCGGGCGATGAGCTATGCAGCTCTTCGACGGTGCCTTGTATAGCGAGCCGGGTTCCGTCTGCCTGCTCTCCGACGTTTAAGCGGTTCACTGCAGCCTTCTCGCCGACCTCGATGGCGGAGCCGCTTTGGACGTTGACTTCGCCCACCCGGGAGCTGCCGGCAATCACCACGCGAACCTGGCCTTCGGGTTTATGGACAATGATGCTTCCTACCTGCGAGTTGTTGACATGCACGGAATGCGCGCCGCCTCCGTTGATGCGGAGCGTGCCTTTGAGGTTCACCCCGTCCAGGGTGACATCGCCGTCGCCCACGCCCGGAGCAACAATGACGTCGCCGGCAATCTCCGTCCCGGTGACGGCAGCGCCTGCGCCGGAAATGAACAAATTGCCCGTTGTTTTGCTCCGGTTATAGACACTTCCGGATCCCAGGATTTCTCCGGCCAGCCGGTCAAGCAGCACCAGCGCCTCCGCCCGGGTGATGGGCTGCTGCGGACGAATCGTTCCGTCCGCGAAGCCTTGGATATAGCCGGCTTGCACCAGGCCGGCAAGCGGTATTTGCGCATACGCGGCGATGGACTTCCGGTCGGTGAACACCGCCAACAATGTTGAATCCGCTTTCGAAACCGTGAACAACCGAGAGGCCATTTGGGCCGCTTCCTGCCGGGTGACCGGGACATCCGGCTTGAATTGGCCGCCGGGATAACCGCTGATATAGCCTGCGCCTCTGGCGATAGAGACCTGCCCTGCATACCACTCTCCTGCTTCCACATCCGTAAACGTCTCAGAGGATTTCACCTGATACCCGAACAGCGTGTTGGCAAGCTTGATGAACTCGGCACGGCTGATCGCATCCTTCGGCCGGAACTGTCCTCCGGCTCCGTTGACCAGGCCCAGATCGGCCCATTTCTCGATCTCAGGCTGTGCCCAGTGGCCCTGCACGTCGGTAAACGACGTCCCCGCCGGTACGGCGGCCGCAAGGGTTGGAACTGCCGGCGCAGCGGCGGAATCTTCCGCCTGCGCCAGCGCCCGGCCTGTGCCCGGCGGGCCGGCCAGCAAAGCGGCGCTTAGCAATATGGACGCGAATTTACGTTGCCATGCAAATTTCCTGCTTCTCATTCACGTGGTTCCCCTTTCGCTTGGAGCGTTAGTTTATATGAAAAGGAACGCTACATTGTAATTGCAGCGTTCCTTGCTCACTTGCAGCCGGCCTAGTTCGGGGTATGGGCGCCGTGCTTATTTTTTGCTGGCCGATTGGTACCAGTCGTTGACTTCTTTCGTGACCTGGTCGCCGCCGGATTTCTTCCAATTCTCTACCATCTTGTCGAATTCGTCGACGGAAGATTGGCCATAAATGACCTTGGAGTACGTTTGCAGTACCAGCTTCTTCAATAGTTCATTTTTATTTTTCATCGTTTCGGTCAGCGGACCCTGGAAGTAATTTTTCATCCGGATGTCCTTCTGATCCATGACGATCTTCATCGCTTCGATATTCTCCGGCTTACGGGCAGCTTTGGTGGCAATTTCATACGGTGTTTCCGCCGCTCCTCCGTTCGCCAGCTTCAGCATGGTGTCCGCGTACAGCGCCGGATCGCGGGCGCCTTCATAAGTCAGCGAGTAGTAGATCGGCTCGACGAGATGCGTCCGGTCGCCGTAGCCCGGGAACAGGTCCGGATATTTGGCCGGATCTTTTACAACTGTACCGTCCTCCAGCAATGCGTAGTCATAACCTTCGGCAAAGCCGTTTTCAAACTTGCTGCCCTTGGCCGGGTTGGCCCAGTTATCGTAGAAGAAGTTATAATAGCGCAGCAGCGCTTCCGGATGCTTCGAGTCCTTGTTGATCAGCATCCAGCCGTTAACGGACGGATTGCCGCTTTGGGTACCGATTTTGCCGTCCGGTCCCGTTGGAATCGCATAAGCTTTGTATTTGGCGCCGGGAACATTGTTGAGCAGATCGCCGAACGGCCAGTCCGGAAGCCAGTTGCGGCCGACGATTGCGCCTGCCTGGCCTTTGGTGAATTGCTCGTATCCGCCCGTTTCGTCCACGAGGCCGGCGTCTTTGCTGATGTAGCCTTTATCCATCCAGGTCTTCAGCGTGGCCAGCGCCTGCTTGGCGCCCGGATCGATGGAGCCGTAGCTCAGGCTGCCGTCCGCCCCCATGTTCCATTGCTCAGGCATAGTGCCATATTCCCCGAACAGCCAGCTGATATCGGCGATCCAGTTTAAATACGTATTCTTGAAGCCGGCGGCCATCCCGAGGGTATCCTTCTTGCCGTTTCCGTCCGGGTCTTTATTGACGAAGGCATCCATGATGGCCTCCAGATCCGCAAGCGTCTTCGGTGCCTGCAGGCCGAGTTTATCCATCCAGTCCTGGCGCAGCCACAGCACCATGTCATCGTTATACGCGTAGTCCAGTACAGGCAATGCCATGACTTTACCGTCGCGGGTGACCGGCAGCAGCGTTGCCGGATTGAGCGCCACCGCTTTCTTGTAGCCTTCGCCGGCATACTTGTCGAACAGGTCATTGACGTCCATGAATTGTCCGGAGTCGATCAGCATATTGACGGTTTCCATGTCACCGCGGTAAGTGATGACATCCGGCATTTTTTCGCCCGAAGAGAGCATCAGCCGGATTTTGGTTTGATACGCCTGGTTGGTGTCGGTCACGACCCAGTCATATTTCACGTCGATGCCCAGATTGTCCTTCATGTAGGTATTCAGCACGTTGTTCTCCATGCTTTCCCCGGTCTTGTAATAATAGTTGTTGCCGATTGCCTTCTCGGTGGTCGGCGTAATCGGTTCTACATATTTCGAGCCATCCCAACCGGTTTCGTCCACATTGCTGGATGCGTTTGCCGCGTTTGACGAATTGCTGCCGGCGGCGTTGTCCGTGCTTTGCGCCGGTTCATTGGTTGCATTCGCCGATCCGCTTTCGTTGTTATTGCCCGAGCAGGCGGCCAGGCTGAATGCCATCGCCGATGCCAGCAGCACACTGCTGATTCGTTTGAATTGCATTGGTTCTTATCCCCCTATTTTCGTGATTGTGAGCGCTTACCCTCGCTCCTCGTATCAAACTATAAATCTCGCTAACCGATTAAGAAATGCCCGATATTTGGTTCAAATACTAATTTATTTACTTCTTGCAGCATTCTTGCAGCTATTCCTTGATGGCCCCGAGCACGATACCTTTAACAAAAAAACGCTGCAGGAACGGATAGACGATCAATACCGGCAGCATGCCGATAAAGATTTGCGCGGCCTTAACCGTCCGCTGGGAAATGTTCAGCAGGTCGCGCGGATTGGCGGTCAGCTTGCTGAAGTCCTGCTGCACAATCACCGTCTGAAGGAACGTTGCCAGCGGGTAGTTCCGGTAGTTGTTGATATAGAGCAGTCCGTCAAACCAGGCATTCCAGCCCCCGACGATGGAAAAAAGCGAAAGTGTGGCAATGGATGGCATCGCCAGCGGCAAATACACGCGAAACAGTACGGTGAAATGCCCGGCCCCGTCGATTAAAGCCGCCTCCTCCAGCTCCTTGGGCGTAGCCTTGAAAAAGTTCATCATGAGAATCATGTTGAATACCTGCATGGCCCCCGGAAGCACCAGCGCCCAGATCGTATCGATCATGTGCAGGTTGCGCACGATGAGATAGGACGGAATCATCCCGCCGGTGAACAGCATCGTGAATACAAAATACCAGGCATACACGTTGCGGCTCCTCAGCACGGACGCATCCTTGGAGAGCGGATAAGCGGCCAGAATAATGACGCTCATCGTCAAGAACGTGCCCAGCGACGTCCGGCCGATCGAAATGAAAAAGGCGCGCAGGAAGTTGGGGTTGTTCAAGGTTTTGGTGTACGATTCCATGTTGAAGTCCACCGGCCACAGTCCGACGAGATGGGCATTGGCCGGAGCGCTTGCGCTGAAACTGATCGCCAGGATGTGAATGATCGGCAGGATACAGAGAATCCCGGCAACGGCCATAATAAAATAGTTGAACACGGTAAACAGCTTATACGCCTTCGTCTTGTGATACATCCCTGCACCTCCCTAGAATATTTTATAGTCCGCCAGCTTGTAAGCCACCCTGTAGCCAACCACGATCAGCACGAAGCCGACCAGCGATTTAAAGACGCCCACAGCGGTCGCAAAGCTGTATTGGCCGTTCAATATCCCGGTCCGGTACACGAAGGTATCGATGATGTCGCCCTTGTCGTAAATCAGCGGGTTATACAAGTTGAAAATCTGGTCGAAGCCGGCGTTCATGATGTTGCCGATTGCCAGCGTCGCCACAACGATGACGATCGGCGTAAGCGAAGGTATGGTCACGCTAAGCGTCTGTCTCCAGCGGCTTGCGCCGTCGACCTCCGCCGCTTCATACAGCGACGGATTGACTCCGGCAAGCGCGGCCAGATATACGATGGTGCCATATCCGAACTGCTGCCAGACATCGGTGATAATCACGATAAACCTGAACCAGTTGCCGCTGGCCAAAAACAGGATCGGCTCGATCCCGAACGCGCTGTGCAGCACTTTGTTGATCATCCCGTCCGCCGAAAGCATGTCCGTCAGGATGCCTCCCAAAAACACCCACGAAATGAAATAAGGCAGATAAACCAGCGTCTGCACGGTCCGCTTGACGCTATTGCGGCGCACCTCGTTCAGCAGCAGGGCAAAGGTAAACGGAACGACGATGTTCAGGATGATTTTGCATCCGGCAATTAATATCGTGTTGACGATGACCTTCTTGCTGTCGGGGTATTCAAACATAAAGCGGAAGTGCTCAAGTCCGGCCCATTTGGACCCCCAGATTCCATCGTAAGGCTTGAAATCCTTGAAAGCGATAACAAGACCGCCGAGCGGTAAATACCCGAAGATGAACGTAAGCAAGACGGCCGGCAGCAGCATGACGTGCAGCGGCCATGTTTTTCGCAGGACATGCCTGATCCTTGGCCTATCGATTCGGGTGCCTGCCCTGTTCATCTGTTTTGCTGTTTCCATGCCCATAATCTCTCTCAACCTCCATTTTTCAGGATTGACATCTGCGATACCATCCTGCAATAGTAAGTATACCAACGCTCTTTCCGGACCGTCTGCGCCGATAATTTTGGAACGATGCCCGATTTTTTGTTTCCTTCAACCTGCCAAGCAAGGGAGCCCGCGTGTATGAACACCCGTTTTAACACGTTTACGAAAATCATCACACTGGTATTGGTTCTCCTGATTCCCATCCTCGTGCTCTACTGGTTCTCGAACCAGACCTCGCTGCGGGTTGTCTCGGGAGAAATCGAAAAATCGATGTACAAGGATCTCTCGTTTTTTGCCGCGCAGACCGATAACAACGCCGCCCAGTTATCCAAGAGCGGGCTGCTGTTCAGCGAGGATATCAACGTGCGGTCGCTGGAATTTTTGGAGATCGCCACTCTGTACGAACAGACGAGCGAAAAGCTTAAAATTTACGACAAGCTGCAACTTGTAACCGCTTCCTCCACTTGGGACACCACGATCAGCATCTACGCGCCGGATACCGGCACCTTTGTCTCCTCCAACGTCTCCAACGCACTCGACAGCAGCCAGCTGGAGCGGAATTTTTCGCGGACCTGGCAATTCATCAATGACACACGCCCTTTCTACCGCGGGGAGCTGCGTTTTGTCCGCTATATTACCGAGCCGTTCAACGCTCCGCTGAAGGATGCCAAACTGATCGTCGAAGTGAGCTTTCCTGCCACGGAGCTGATCAAGGCGCTGGACCGCTTCAAGGAAGGCGGAAAAGGCGACCCCTTCTTCATCTCTTCCGACCATCGGGTCATCAGCGCGATCGACGCCGACCGCGGTCTGCAAACCGAGTTGATCAACCAGCTTGATCTCAAAGCTCTGGCAAAAAAAACGTTCACCCGTTTCACCCTGTCCGGCAGCGAATACGCGGTAAGCACGGTATGGATGCCGCAGCTCAAGCTGTACCTGGTTGACTACCTGCCGATCCAGAACGTCGTCCGGCCGATTACGACGAACAGTTATCTGTTCTACAGCTCCATCTTCTTTCTCCTGATCGGCAGCACCATCGCGGCCTATTTCCTGTATAACAATGTGCAGGTACCGATCCGGGAGCTGGTTCGCGGCGTGCGCCGGATCAAGCGCGGCGATTATACGACGGTCAATGTGCTGCATCCGAACAACGAGTTTCATTTCCTGCTCGTCAGCTTTAACGACATGGCCAAGCAGATCGAGCAATTGATCCAGAACGTATATCTCGAGAAAATCAGCTCCCGCGACGCCAATCTGAAACAGCTGCAATCCCAGATCAACCCGCATTTCCTCTACAACTGCTTTACGCTGATCCGCAGCCTCACCCGGCTCGGCGAGAAGGAAACGGTCATGGAACTGACCATGCACTTGAGCAAATATTACCGATATACGACCCGCTCCGAACGGCCGACTGCCGAATTGCGGGAAGAGATGGACCTGGTGGGCAGCTACTTGGCCATCCAGGCGATCAAGGTTCAGGATTTGAGCTATGAAATTGACATCCCCGATTCGTTTGCCCGCCTGGAGCTGCCGAGGCTGATTCTCCAGCCGCTCGTGGAAAATGCCGTGCTGCACGGCATTGAACCGCTTGGCTGCGGCGTAATCCGCGTCCGTGCGGCAACGGCCGACCAGATGAATATTCTCTCGGTGCGGGATAACGGAATCGGCATGTCCGAGGCGGAGCTGGCAGCGCTGCAGCGCCAGATTACGCTGCCGCCGCTACAAGATAAAGGCTGTGCGCTGTGGAATACGCGGCAGCGGATGCAGCTGCAGTTCGGCCCGGAGGCCGGCCTGCGGATCAGCCGGCTTGCAGAGGGCGGCCTATGTGCCGAACTGTACTGGCCCGCCGCTTCCGGGCCCAATAAAACGGAACGCCTGCCTGCAAAGTAACAGTACAAAAGGGGGAATGGAACCATGCATCAACTGTTGATTGTTGACGATCAGTCGGCTTTGGCCGACGATTTGGCCGACATGCTGCCATGGGCGCAGATCGGAGTGGATGTCGTTCACCGTGCCTATTCCGGCAAAGACGCGCTGGAGCTGCTCTACGAGCATTCCATTGACGTTGTCGTTACCGACATCCGCATGCCGGGAATGTCCGGACTGGAACTGATCGCGGAGATCAAGCGCAATTGGAAGCATGTCAAATACATCCTGCTGACCGGCTATGCCGACTTTGAATATACGCAGCAGGCGCTGCAGCTGCGCACCAGCGATTATTTGCTAAAGCCGGTCGAGGACGACGAGCTGCTCGAAGCGGTGCGCCGGGCACTCGATGAGCTGGAGCGGGAATGGAAGGATGTCGCTTCGACTCAACGGGCGATTTATGCGCTGCGCGAGCAGCTGCCAAAGCTGCGGGAATATTTGCTGCTTGACCTGCTTACGGGCAAGCAGTCGCCTGCTGCCGGGCCGCTGACGCGGAAGCTGGAGATGTACGAGGCGCGCATCCGCCTCGGCGCGCCGTTCCGCATGCTGCTGCTGCGGATCGACGAATTCCCCGCCGGCACCGACGCCGCGGGCGAGGCGCTGCTGGAATATGCGCTCACCAACATGGCCGCGGAATGGTTCGGCGGCCGGATGTCTCTGTGGCATGCGAAGGATGCGCACGGCTTTATCGTCTGCCTGCTCTCGCCGCGCATCCGGCCCGGCAGCCATGAAGATGCCGCCGAGGACAACGCAGAGGCGGATGATTGGGTAGAGAAGCAGACGTTTCAGCTTCAGCGGGCCGCCAAATCGTATTTAAAGCTCGGCATCTCGGCGCTGGCGGGCAAAAGCGGCAGCTTCCCGGAAGAGGTCAGCACGATGTACCAGTCCGCCGTCGCCAGCTTCCGCCATTTCATCGGCCGGGACGCCGAACTGTTCGTCTCGCTGGCGAAGGAGCCGGAACGCGGCGAGCTGCAGGCGCTCGGGGAGCTCTACCGCACGCCGACGCTCGGCTCGCTCCTGGAGACAGGGCAATGGGAGGCGGCCGAGGACAGGCTGGACGCCATCTTCAAGGAGCTGGAGGAGGAATGGCGCGGCTCGCAGGAGCATGTACTGGAAACGTATTTTACCATTGCCGCCTCTATCGCATCCCTGATTCACCGGAACAAACGCTGGCTTGCCGATACCATCGGGGACGATTTCTATGCCGTCGCCGGCGGCCAGCCGATGCTGACGGTCGGGGAGCTGCGGAGCTGGACGATGCGGGTTGTCGCCAGCTACCGCCGTTCGGTCAGCAGCGGCGACAAGGTCTCGCGTTCCTCCATTATCCGGAAGGTGCAGGAATACATCGCCCAGAATCCGGGCACGGCCTCGCTGCAGACCATCTCTGCCAGCGTATTTCTGAACCCGTCCTATCTCTCCAAAATTTATAAGCTGGAGACCGGCGAAGGCATCAGCGATTACATCCTGCGTGTCCGCATGGAGCTGGCCGCCGGCCTGCTGGCGCAGTCGCCGGATAAAATCTATGAAATTTCGGTCATGCTGGGGTATCAAAAGCCGAGCTATTTTATCCAGCTGTTTAAGAAGCATTACGGCATGACCCCGCAGGAATACCGCAACAAGCTGGAAGGGTAGATACATAACTGCTATGCAAAAAAGCTGTCTTAAGGAAGCCGGAACCGGCTCCTTGAGGCAGCTTTTGATGCAAACGCAGCGGATATACCTATCTGAACCCCTGGCGCCTAACTCTCATTGCCGATGATAGGCCGCTTTGTCATTTACGCCGTGAGCTTCGCTTCCGGCGAGCCGGCTGCCCGGCTTCTCCGCAGCAAATTCACAATCAGATAAGCTCCGTACAGCAGGTACATTACATTTAGGATGGCCACCAGCAGCACCTCATGCTCTGTATTTTCCTTGCTCACGAGGGCCAGCGCATCGTAGATGAAGTGAAAGGCGATGAGCGGAAGAATCTCTTCCGTCGTAACGATGAGAAGCGCCAGCACCCCGCCCAGCAGCAGTGCATTGATCACCTGCAGAACGGTGCTCAGGGCATCTTTTCCACTGAACGCATTGGCCATATGTAGAACCCCGAAGAACACGGATGAGAATACGATGTAATACACCGCGCCTTTGCCCCGCAGTTTATCGCGGATGATGCCCCGGAATACCGATTCCTCGGTATATCCGACAAGCAGAGTGAACAGGACGATGATGGCGATCCGCGCACCCGTTAGCTCAGGGTCGATTCCGCTGAAGACCGGCTGGGTCAGCGCGATGATCGCGAGCGGCAAATAATACAGCGCCTGCCCCCTAACGCCCGCCCCGGGACGATGGAACCCGAAACGGGACAGGCTCTTCCCCCCGCTCCGCATGTATACCGCAACCACTATGGCCATCGCCGCGAATCCGCCGGCCTGCGCCAGCATCATCCCATTGTCATTCAGCTCCAGCATGCTGCCGACTGCGGAAGCAACGGAAACGGCAAGCGTCAGCACGATGCCCATCATCAAGGAAAACCAGACCGGGTGCTCTTTTTTCGTTTTTACAGTATTCATCGCTACTCTCCTTTAGCCATCGCTCTTAATGTAATCCTTGTTTAGGTTACCACAATTTCCCTCCTTCCGGATATGTAAAAAAAGAGGAGCCGTCGGCTCCTCTTTATGTGAATTATTCCTGTTTGTTCATGTTTATTCAGTTAAGCCTTGCGCATATACGCGCGAACGGTGATCGGCGCAAAAACCGCTACGATGACGACCGCGCCTAGCAGCGCGATGAGCAGATCGGAGCCGGCGGTTCCGTGATTGGTGAGCTCCCGCACCGCGTTGACCACATGGGAGATCGGATTGATTTTGACGAACCATTGCAGCCAGTCGGGCATCGTATCAGCCGGAACAAAGGCGTTGGACATGAAGGTCAGCGGGAACAATACGAGCATGGAGACCCCTTGCACGCTGGATGCGGTCCGGGCAATGACCCCGAAGAAGGCGAAAATCCAGCTGATGGACCAGGAGACGAAAATCACCAGCAGCGCAGCCAGGGCGACAAAGCCGAGTCCGCCTTCCGGACGGTAGCCCATGACATAACCCATGGCGAAAGTCAGTACAGTGGCGATCAGGTAACGGATCGTATCGGCCAGCAGCGCGCCGGCCAGCGGCGCAATCCGGGCAATCGGCAGCGACTTGAAGCGGTCGAAGACGCCTTTGTCCATATCCTCGCGCAGCTGCACGCCGGTCACGATCGAGGTGGTGATCACGGTCTGAACGAGGATACCCGGGATGACGACCGGCAAATAGCTGGCCACGTCGCCGGAGATCGCACCGCCGAAGATATAAGTGAACATCAGCGTGAAGATAATCGGCTGGAGCGTAACGTCGAACAATTGCTCCGGCGTGCGGCGGATTTTGAGCAGCCCGCGGTAAGCCATCGTCAAGGAGTTGCGCACGGATTGGCCGAAGCCGGTGTGGTTCTTGAGCTTGCGTGCGGCCCCGGGTTTTATGGTCGTATTCATCATTATTTTGCGTCCTCCTTGACTCCATGTCCGGTAATCGTTAAAAAGACTTCGTCCAGCGTCGGCTTCTGCACGCTCATCTCGGCGAGCGAAACGCCGTTCTCGCGCAGCGCAGTGAGCAGGTCGGTCACGAGATCCGCATCCGCCATCGGCGCCGTAATTTTCCGCGCTTCAGGCGAAATGTTCGCTTTGACGTCCAGAACCCGTTCGATCGTCTGCCGCGCCGTCGCCATTTGTCCAGCTTCCTTCACTACAAGCTGCAGCGAAGAGGTGCCGACCGAGGCCTTCAGTTCATCCGCCGTCCCTTCGGCGACCACCCGGCCGTAGTCGATAACGGCGATCCGGTCGGCCAGCTGATCGGCTTCTTCCAGGTATTGCGTCGTCAGCAGTACCGTCGATCCCGTATGGACGAGGCGGTGAATGGTATCCCACATCTGCGAGCGGGTGCGGGGGTCCAGACCCGTCGTCGGTTCGTCCAGGAAAATCAGCGGCGGCTGCGCGATCAGACTGGCCGCCAGGTCAAGCCGGCGGCGCATCCCGCCGGAAAAGTTCTTCAGCGGGCGTTTGGCCGCTTCCGTCAGGCCGAATTCCTCCAGCAGCTCCATCGCTTTGCGGCGGGCCTCCGCCCTCCCGAGGCCGAGCAGCCGGGAGAAAATAATCAGGTTCTCCATAGCACTGAGCGACTCGTCGACCGAGGCATACTGGCCGGTTACGCCGATCAGCTGCCGGACAATTTGCGCTTCCTTCGCCACATCATGGCCGAAGATGCGCGCCGATCCCGCGTCTGCCCGCAGCAAGGTTGCCAGCATGCGGATCGTCGTTGTTTTGCCGGCGCCGTTTGGGCCGAGCACGCCGTAGATCGTTCCGGTACGCACCTTCATGTTCACGCCGTCTACCGCACGGTTGTCGCCGAAGACTTTGACCAGTCCTTCGGCTTCGACGGCCCAGTCGCCGCTGGGCTCTACTCTCTTGTTCACTCCTGAATCCATTGTGATTCCTCCATCGTTTGGTTGATGCCCTGATCTTAACCCCCTTTGTTAAACTGAATTTAAACTTTCGTAAACGACTCAAAGAATTTTCTCAGCTCTGCTTTCGTCGCCGGGGTAAGCTGGTGCCAGCGCACGCCTTGTACCGCTCCCTCCAGCCCGCAAAGCGCGCACAGGCAGGTATCGCCCTCACGCAAATGAAGCCGGAGAAAGGCTTCCCGGCTCCCCAAGCTTTTTAAAGTATCCGCATCCGTTATCCCGACGGCCGCAAGCCGCTGCTCCAACCTCTTGCCTATATTCGGCAGTTCGCATAATGCGCCCATCTACTTCTCCCCGTCGTAAGCGTCCAACGCAACCGGCAACGCGCCGATCACCCGGTTGCCGGCAGCCGGGAGGCCGAGCAGCACCGCGCTGATCACCTCGTCCCGGCTCGCCCCGGCCTCCTTCGCTCCGTGGACATGAAAAGGAATTCCGCTCAGCAGCCCTGTGGCTGCAAGTACGGACAGATAGGCAAGCTCCTCCGTTTTGGAATCCAGGGCGCTTGCTTTATCCAGCCTGCGGACCGCCCCCATCCACGCCTTGGCATGCTCCGGCGCCTCGCTGTAGAACCGTTGAAACGAATCGCTGACCTTCGCTTCCATGCTCCATCCCTCCCTTTGTTTATTTAGCCGCTTCACGCCAGGCCGGCAGCTTGGCCATCATCGCCTTTGCTGCATGCAAAGCCGCTTCCCGGTCCAGCCCTTGCGTCCGGACAATGAAGCCGGCCAAAGAATCAGCCTTTTCTTCATAGGATTGCATCGATCCGTCCGGTCTGGCGCAGTGAACGCAATAGTTCTTCTCCGGATCGCCCATGGCATGCTCCGCTGCCGTCGCCATCGGCATCCCGCAGGCAATACAGGTCTTCATCTCAATCCCCCTCCCTTCGTTATGCCGATCAGACCGATGTAATGCTCCAGCAGAAGTTCGCCGTACCGCTCCACGACCGAACCTCCCGGCGCGAACAAGTCTCCATTCAGCAAATAATGGTGAATCAGTCCCAGCCATGTGTTGAACAAAAGCTCGGGCGGCTGTCTGCGGATGAGACCCTCGTCCATCCCGCGCTCCGCGATTTGCAGGATATGAAAGGCGATGGCGGACTGGATCATCACCAGCGCATTCCGGCATCCGTCGCCGAGCAGCTGCGCCTCGGCAATCATCCGCGTGTACAGCGCCTCGTGCTCACGGATGCCCTGCAGATGCGCCGCCAGAACCGCACGCAGGCTCCCGCCTTCGGCTGCCAGCTCATGCAGGCGGACAGTAATCCGCCGTCCAAACTCAGCGATGACTGCCTCCAGCAATTGCTCCCGCGTGGCAAAATGGGCAAAGACCGTACCGTGCGACACCTGCGCCGCGAGGGCGATGTCCGCCGTTTTGACCGCCGCAAACCCTCTCCCGGCGAACATCTCCAGCGCGGCTGCGATCAGCCGCTCCCGGGTCTGCTGCTTCTGGGCATGCCGCTGGGATAACTTTTGCGTCCCGGGAGCGGCTGGCTCTGTCCGATTTGTTGGGCCCGCCGGATTCGTTGGGTCCGTTTTGTTCGTTGGGCCCGTCGGATTCTTTTGATGTATGGGTTCCATTTCGGGTTGCTCCATTCTCGTTGACTGTCTACTCATTGAGTGTAAACTTAATATAATACGTGATTTGACAATTGTCAAACTTTCCCTGTTCCTTTATGCGTCCAGCAAACGCGAGGCGGAAAAAAAGGCCATCCCGTGGACGGCCTTTCATATTTTCACCGCATAAAGTCTCAACCTAATTTCTGAATCTTTGAATGGGATATTAAATATACATTACCCATGATGTCTATCTGGCCGTCCTTTACACGAATAGCACTCTCCTGTTCTGCCGCATAAACATCAATCTCTTCAGACAGGGGAAACAAGTAGCCTTGAACAAACGTGGCGTAGTCGCGTTTAGAATGAGATTCATAGGAAAAATGATCCAGGCCTAGACCCTTATATATAGTACTTGTTTCAACTTCACGGCCAGCGTTTTTCGAGCATAACCATTTTGCAGCCATGTTTAACGCACCGGCACTGGCTCCCATTATAACGGCCTTGCTGTTCTTAATCGCATCCGATAATTCGTATTCGATCAAAAAACCGTTCTGCCAAACAGGATCTCCACCGCATAATAAAATGACGGAAGCATTGTGAATGAACCGCTGGGCATCTTCCTTCCGCATGCCGTAATCAATGAAATGATATTCTTCAAATATAAGGTTAGCCTGAGTTAACCATTCCGCTTCAAAAACATCATCAATGTTAATTTGCTCGCCTTTATTGCCGGGCGGTTGAGCGCTGATCATAACAAGCGATTTTCTGTCTTTGATATCCTCCTGCAGCCATTTGACCAGCTTCTCAGGAATAAAATCATTAAACCAACTGAGGTAGTAATGCGTTTTCAAACGTGTTTGCCTCCCCAACTAAACCACTGTTCTGTATTTATCTTTGTTCTCGCTGTACCATTTCGGAACGATCAGCCGGAAATCGTCGTGGTCGTGCATCACCCGGGCAATCCGCTCCAGCATGGAATCCAGCTCTTCCGGTACATACTGCAGGGCCCAGACGACCGAAGAGACCAGCGTCATGGCCAGGTAAAGTGAGTAGAGCTGCCAGAACGTTTCATCCGGTTCCATATGCCGGTGGTATCCCTGAATCTGACCGATGCAAAATGGCACGCTGATCTCTACGCTGAACATGCCGACCTTAACGAATTCATGGATGGGATCGCCCCAGTCGTAACGGTTAAAGTCGATCACGCCCGCAAGCTTTCCGTCCTTCACGATCAGATTGCCGATATGGAAATCATCATGCTGGAACCGGTTCGGCCGGTCTTTGATGAGGTGAAAATAATCGTCGATAAAGGCCAAAAGCTCAGCCTCGTGATAAGCGCTTACACCGCATGCCGCATATTTCTCGCGGTAACGGCGGTGTTTGGCAGTGACCTGTTCTTCCCAGGAAGGTAAAGGATGAGGACAGTGAACCTGGGTGATTTTACGGAGCTCCAGTCCCGCTGATTCGCCGATCTGGTACTGCTCCTCTTCGCTTAAGCCGGGCAGTTCGTCCGCAGCTTCGTTTCCCTCTATGTAAGTGGCAAGGATGTATCCGATTCCGAGCTCCGGGGCGGTTCCGATTTCAACCGGCCTGGAGCAATTGACGTTCTGCGCTTCCATCATCCGAAGACCGGAGAATTCCAATCTTCTTCCAGAATCCTGTTCCATGGGATACGTCCTTAGGAGATACCGGGGACTCCCTTCCCGATTGGATGCAATATACTTCCCGTCCGCCGAATAACCCTTATAAATCCGGATAAACTCTGTCTCCCCGCCGATCAACGGATGTTTGTCAAAATACGCTTTCAGGCTCGATGAATCCACCATGCTTGCCGCCTCCCTGCCGCTATATTGGATTGCCGAAAATTCCGGCAATTTCCAATTATAGCACTTCGTTCAGCTCTGCGCGATATACCGGTTCAGCTTATTTTGCGCTTCCTGCAGCGCCGAATTCAGCGCCTTGCTCCGGCTTTCGGGCGGTCTTCGGAAGCCGAGACACCACACGAGCTGCTTACTGTTCTGCCTTGCGATGGACTGATGACGGCTGCGCGGCCGGTCGGCGTAGGCGGCCAGTCCGGCGATCCACTTCAGCAGTTCTTCCTCCGGCAGCAGCGATTCGCGGATCATGGAATCAACGACTGTGGCCATCCGTTCATCTTCCTCATCGTTAAAAATCCGGCTGCCGTTATCCAGCATGCGCTGCACCTCTTTCAGCACTTCGCGCCGGAAAACTTCCCCGCTCTCCGGGCAGCGGGCCAGCTCATCCAGCGCGTCGGCGCCGTGTGCCGCGGCATGGGCCCAGCCCAGGGCATCCACATACCCGCGCAGATCCCTCTCTTCCCGGTAATACCGCAGGATCGCAGCCTGAAGGCCGGCGAATTCTTCCTGTAGTAAAAACGGCGTTTGGCGGTGCCGCGCGATGATCAGCGAGACGGGCAAGATCGAGAACGTCCGCGTAAAGACCGATTCCCCCGTCGTCTCACCGATCCCGTAAAACAAATGCCGTTCATCCAGCAATACCGCCAGCAATTCGCGCATTTCCGCCGGGGACAATAAGTCCTCCTGGTACAGCCAGGTGTAAAATGCCGCATAGATCCATTCCCGGAACACCGACTCCGGATCCCCGATATATTCCAGCATCTCCGGCAGATAATCCCTGCAATTTTCATTCTCCTGAAGGCGGAACGCCTCGCCCTCCAGCCGCTGCAAATGGCTGCGCAGGGCTTCCCTTCTTCCACTCATGAGCAAGCTCCTTTATCCAGTGAGTATTCCCCAGCCCAAGGCCGGCATCCCCACAATAAAACACAATGACTGACGTCAGTACGTCAGCCATTGTAGGACAGCAGCAGATTTTTCAAATAGGATTGCAGTTCTTCCCTCAGATCAGCCGGCTCCAGCAGCTCGCATTCCTTGCCGAAGCCAAGAATGAATTTAAGCAGCCCATCCTCATACGGAAACCGGTCCTCCACGTAGTAATGGGCATCTTCCCCGAGCCGGATATCCTCCTGCCGAAAGTACTCCGTAAGCTGCGGGCCGATTTGCGGCGTGAACCTCAAGCGCACCTTGATCTCCCGCTCCCGGTAGCTCCCGTCGATCCGCTCCCGGATCTGCTCCACCGGCAAAGCCCGGGGTACATAAACTTCGCCCTGCCGCAGATGGTGGATGCGCACCAGCTTAAACCTCCGGTAAGCCTCCCGCTTCCGGCAATAGCCGGTCAGATACCAATGGCCATGCGCAAAGCCGAGCTGCACCGGTTCCACCGTCCGTACGGCGTACTCCATATCGCGGTTGATATAGTCAAAGACCAGCAGCCGGTGACCGGCAATCGCCGCGTTCATCTGCAGCAGATCCTCCTTCAATTGCTGCTCCATGCTGAAATGGGACAAATTCACGCTCAGTGCATCTGTACCCCCGGATGAAGGGAGCGAACTGCGCATTTTGAGCACAATGTCGTTAAAGACTTCATTCCTTCCGAACAATACGCCCAGATGTTCCATCACGGCCACAAATGCCTGCGCCTCCTGCTGGTTGAAAAAGAGCTTGCCGATGCTGTAATGGTCCATGATGTAGTATCCCCCGCCTTTGCCGCCTGCCGCCGCGATCGGAATGCCCGCTTCGCCGATTTTTTCGATATCCCGGTAGATCGTGCGCAGCGACACTTCAAAATGCTCTGCCAGCTCTCTGCCGGTAACCAATCCCCGGGCGGAAATAATCAGCAGCATGGAGAGCAGCCGGTTGACTCTCATGTTTTGTTCACCACGTTAACATTTAACGTTCTTTCTGGTCAGATAGGCATCTATAGAATCAGTATATCAGCTTCACGCCGAAAAAGCGGCGAATCCCTTCTCCTCCGGGAATCCGCCGCTTTGAGGTGCGTTACCTGTCTATGGCTGTTGCTTGTCCGCCAGTTGCTCCTGGGCCAGCCGGATCATCTCGCGGACCATCGAGCCGCCGATTTTGCCGCCGATCTGCCCGGCTTCTTCGGTCGTCAGCCGCCCGTTGTTGCCGGGCTGAAGCGGCACGCCCAGCTCCTTGGCTACTTCGTATTTCACTGCGTCGGGATGGGCGGGATCGACGTCATAACCTTCCTGCTTCATTACCTCGGCTTTGAATGTCTGCATTGCTGCGGCCGTTCCCGGCACGGCGTACCTGCGGTTTCTTCTGGACATGAACATGCGCCTCCCTGGAATTATTGCTTCAACATCTACTTTGCTAATAGCGGGTCGCTGCTGCGTGAAAAGTTTGGACTTCCGGCCGCTGTTGTCTCCAGATTTCTTGAATACATTGCCTATCGCAGTGGAAATCCGAAGACAAAGGCGGTCGCTACCGCTCCTACAGTTCCAAACTTCCCCTCCGCACTCCGTCTATTTGGAAACAATAAAATTGAAGCAATGATTTTTTTTAAAATCCCCGGAAAGCTCCCCTTTCATTCAGCCAGCGGGCGCGGGCGTTTGGCCAGATAAACAGCGAACAACAGGCAGACGGCGGCTGCGGCAACGCTGGTCCATTGTCCGGCAGTCCAGTCCAAAGCGTAACGCGGGGAATCGCCGCGCAGGAATTCAAGCATGAAACGGCCGAAGGCGTACATGGCGGCATAGCTCAGGAAGAGATACCCTTGCCGCCAGTTGCGGGATTTCAGCAAAATCAGCAGCACGAAGACAATAACGTCCCACTGCCCTTCCCATACCTCGGCCGGCCACAGCGGCTGCGCGCCGTAAGTATCGAAAGCGATGGTACCCGGCGGATACACGATCCCGAAGCCCAGGCCGGTAGGCGATCCGAAGGCATCCCCGTTCAGAAAGCAGGCAATCCGCCCGATGCCTTGCCCCAGCACCACCGCCGGTGCCAGTATATCCGCCAACTCCCAGAAGTTCAGCCGATATCTGCGCACATACACGATAGCCGCGAGCAATCCGCCGACAAGAGCGCCTTGGATGGCCAGCCCGCCTTTCCAAATCGTAAACACTTCCGCCAAATGCTCCGAATAATAAGGCCATTGGAAAAAGAACACATGCCAGATCCGCGCAAAAACAATTGCACCCACAATCAAGTACATCACGAGGCCGGGAATATGGTCCCGGTAGACCGTACCTCTGGCCAGAAACATCGCCACGCCCATCGCCAGCAGAACCGCCAATGCGACAACCAGGCCGTAAGAATGAACCTCGTAGCCTCCAATGCTGAACAATACAACTCTCATGAAATCCTCTCCCGTATCCAATGGATGTAAACATACTACACAACGTAGTATTTATTGCCAAAAAAAAGCTTACGAGCTGCCGCTAAGCATCAGCAGCAGCAAGAAGCAGCAAGTTGTCAGCACCGGCCGGTACAGCCGCAGCGGAACCTTGACCGCCGTCTCTGGTTCGATGATCTGCAGCATCCGGTATTCCAGCGCTGTCCCAGCAAAATGAGCAACCGCCTCCCGCGGCGGGATCCGTCCTTCTCGGGCGAACTTCAACAGGGCATTGCCAAGATGCAGCGAGGTCCCCATCTGTGCGATCGCGAACCTGTCGGCAAACAGCTCCTGCCAGGTCTTCGCATAAGCTACCACAGGCCGGATGATCGGCAAATAAGGGAAAGCCTGCGCCAGCATCTCCGACACGAAGCGCTTCAGGTTATCCCGGTTCAGGCAATGATGCCGTTCATGCTGCAGGATCGCTTCTACCTCTTCCGGGCCGAACCGCTGCAAAACGCCGGTCGAAACGATAATGCGGGGACGCAGCAGGCCGGCGGCCAGAGCGACAAAACCCTCATCCCGCACGACGAGGATCGGAGTTCCCCAAGCCCTGTAGACCTCGTTCAGCCGCCGCGTGGCGTCAGGTTCCTCATGCATACAGAAAAGTCGCGCTGCCGCCCGATGCGCCCGGACTTGTACGACAGCTGCCCATATCGCCCGCACGGCGGCAAAGCCAACCATCAGATCCGTCACAAGCAGCGGCACATTGCAGGCTGGATCCAGGAAATACAACGGCGAGCGCATGACCGCTGCCCCCATCTGAAACATGATGACGCCGACCAGCAGCAGCATCAGGCCATAACTGGCCCTTACCTTGAATATCGGACTCATAACGGCTTCCCTTGCTTCATTTCGTTAAGCTTTCGTTCCAGTCTGGCAATAATCTCCGGATCGGCTTCGTCGAGCATATCGATCATATGCGCAACGACCAGACTGCCGTGTTCCTGAATCAGTCCTTGCGACACCGCATGCATCTGCTCGGCCAGGAACGCTTCCCGGCTCAGCGCCGGTCTGTAGACGGCGCCCCGCGCCTTGCCGAACCCGCCGGAGGACTTCAGCAGATGCCCTTTCTCCACGAGCCGGTTCATCACCGTCATCACGGCATTCACCGTAATTGGCGACTCCTGCTGCAACACGGACTGGACGTCGCGGATGCTCATTCCCGCAGAAGCCCATAACAGCTCCATGATTTTCGCCTCGAGCGTACCGAAATACCGCTGAAGCCCTTCCCCATCCACGTTGATTCGTTTGATTGGCATGTCGTTCACCTCGATACTACAGATTGTAGTATATATAAATGCGGCGTGTCAATTTTCCTGAAAAAGTATGGTCCGGCAATATATATCACCGCCCCGTCTGCGCAGGTTCCGTCATAATGTAATGACCACACTGCAGACCACGCAGCCACGGACAACGCAGACCCAGGTGTGCAAGCCAACGATTCGGAGGACTGCAGAATGAAAAAAATACCGGACAATTTATTGAAGCAAATGGCCAAGGCTTACGATGCGGAGCATGCGGACTTATCCTACTTCCGGGGCGGACACGACTGGTCGGACGGGATTCTCTACGAATATTCCCGTGACGGGCGGACTCATATCCTGAAAATCATGGAGCTGCCTGCCGGGCAGGCGCAGGAATCCTTAAGCGCCCTTGAAGCCCGACTGCAATTCATCCGTTTTCTCGGGGAACGCGGCATCGGAATCGTGCATCCAGAGCCCGCGGCGGACGGACGGCTTTTTGTGAAGGAACAGGAGGAAGAGCGGATCTATGCCGCCTACGGCTACATCAAGCGGGACGGCGTGCATCTCTTCGAAAGGCCGGTTGCCGAGCATGAAGCGCTGTTTGCCCGCTGGGGCGAAGTTATGGGGCAAATGCATGCGGCGGCGCAGGAATACCCCGTCTGGCGCGAAATTCCCGGAGATCAGGAGCACGGCATTCTGCACTGGGAAAAGGAATGGCACGGCTTCCATGAATGGTGCAAGGATGAAGCCGTCAAGGAAAGCTGGCGCAGGCTGAAAGACAAGCTGGACCGGCTGCCGCTGGAGCGAGGCGGGTTCGGGTTTACGCACAACGACCTGCATATCGAGAACCTGCTCGCCAACCAGGGCACGGTGACGGTCCTGGACTTTGACGTTTCGAACCTGCATTGGTTCGCCTGCGACCTGGCCGTTGCCGTATACAGCATCCTCACGTATGCCTCTGCCGGTCAAATCGAAGGAACGCCGCAGGATCCCGGCCGACTGCGCCAGCTCTACCGGTCATTCATCGAGGGCTATTTGAGCGCCAATCCGCTGGACGACTTCTGGCTTGCGCAAATTCCGCTTTTTCTCCAATACCGGCGAATTCTGCTGTTTGTCGTCTTTGCCGAAGGACTCGCCCAGAGCGATCCGGAGCATTATCGCCTCTGGAGGCAGCGTATTCTGGAAGAGACCCCCTTCCCCAACTATAACTAGAATCCGGCAGCAAGGCCTACTCTATTCCGCCTAAAAGCCCGTGCCCCCGGCAATGCCGGATGGGTCACGGGCTATCTGCTTGCGGCTTGCTCAGGAGTTCTCTTGCAGCTCACGGGTAATCCGGCGGCCGGTCGGCGTCTGGGCCAGCCCGCCGCCCGCCGTCTCGCGCAGCGATTCCGGCATGGCGGAGCCGACCTCCAGCATCACCTGCACCACTTCGTCGGACGGAATCACACTGCGGACGCCGGCCAGCGCCATGTCGGCGGCGCCCAGCGCGGTGATGGCCCCGAAGCCGTTGCGGACGATGCAGGGAATCTCCACCAGGCCGGCCACGGGATCGCAGATCAGGCCCAGCGTATTCTTCAGCGCCAGGCCGACCGCATGGATGGCCTGCGCCGGCGTGCCGCCGCGGATATCGACTAGCGCCCCGGCGGCCATGCCGATTGCCGAGCCGACTTCGGCCTGACAGCCGCCTTCCGCGCCGGAGATAAAGGAGTTGTTGGCGATCACATACCCGATCGCACCGGAAGCGAACAAGCCGTACACCATCCGCTCATCGTTCCAGCCGAAGCGCTCCTGGCAGCTGATCAGCACGCCGGGGATGATGCCGCAGGAGCCTGCTGTCGGCGTGGCAATGATCCGGCCCATCGAGGCGTTGACCTCGGACACGGCGAGGGCATAAGTCATCGCAAGCGCGGCATGCTCGCCGAGCAGCGGCTCATCCGCCGCGCGGTAGCCATGCATCCGGCGGGCGTCGCCGCCGGTCAGGCCGCTTTTCGAGACGGCGCCGGTGCTCACGCCCTGCCGTACGGCTTCTTTCATGATCTGATAATACTCGTGCATCTGTCCATAGACGGCCTCCCTGTCTTCTCCGGATTCCAGGCATTGTTCGTCGAGCATAAGCTGCCCCAGCGAACAACCTCGGTCTCCCGCCAATTCGGATAGCTGTTTAAGTGTTCGGAAGTTCATGCTGATGCTCCTTTATCGCGCAAGATGGAATCAGAGATATAAGCCTCATATCGCCAGTAAACGAAGCTCTTCGACCGCCGGCAAAGCGGATATGGCTTGCAGTACGTCCTCTGCGGGAATGCCGTCGCATTCCAGCACCATCATCGCTTCGCCGCGCCGCGAGCGGCGGTCCACCGTCATGTGGGCGATGTTGATGCCTTCGCCGCCGAGCAGGCCGGTGACGATGGCAATGATCCCGGTCTCGTCCCGGTGGCGGATCGTCAGCGTCGGATAGGCTGCCGATAGCTTCATGCTGAAGCCGTTGATCTTCACGATCTCGACGTTGCCGCCGCCGATCGAGGTACCGGTCAGCTGGAGCTTGCGGTTACCGGCCGCATCGGACAAATACAGCTCGGCCGTATTGGGATGAGGATACAGCCCCTTGCCCGGCGCGATGGAGACGGCCATCCCCGCGTTTTCGGCATAGGCCAGCGCCTCCGGCAACCGGGGATCGTCGGTGGTCATGTCAAGCAGGCCGCCCACCAGCGCCGTATCCGTGCCATGCCCCCGGTACGTAGCGGCGAAGGAGCCATAGAGCAGGATATCGGCCCGGGCCGGGCAGTCCCCGAAGAGCAGCCGGGCAACCCGCCCGATCCGGGCGGCGCCCGCCGTATGCGAGCTGGACGGCCCTACCATGGCCGGGCCGATGATCGAAAACACATCCTTAAACCGCAAGGGTTCCCGCTCCTTGCTTCGGCGGCTGTACATCGGCAGGCACAAGGCAATCATATGCTTCGCCGCCCAGCCGCTCCCTTAGTTCGGCTTGCGCCCGCTTCGCCAGCTCCGGCTCAAGCAGCGTTTCGATGGCCGCCGCCGCCATCGCTTTGGCCGCAAGCAGCATCCCCTTGTGGGCATAAGAGGATTTGCCCTGGGCTACCGTCTGCCAGGCATGAAGCGGCGTCCCGAAGGCCATGGTTGTGGCCCCGCATTGCGCGGTAGGAACATTCCAGCTTACATCTGCCACATCGGTCGAACCGCCCATAAACATTTCCTTGTCGTCGGAGAAAGGAACAATAAAGCCGGTCAGCGGATGTTCGGCCAGCAGCGGCGCCAGCTTGGGTCCGACCATTGCCGCCGCTTCCTGCTTGTTGCTCTCCGGCAGCGTTTCATAGATCGCTTTGGCAAATGCGTATTCTTCCGCGCTGTACTCCGGCGCTCCCAGCGCGCTTAGATGCTTATGCAGCACACGCTCCAGTGTGCTGTTGGGAATCAGGTTGGCGCAGGCGCCTTCGTAACGGTACTCCATTTGCGTGCCGCTCATCAGCGCGGCTCCTTCGGCCACTTTGACCAGCCGCGTGAACAGCTCGCGGACCTGCGCCGTTTTTGGCGCCCGCACGAGATAAGTTACCTCTGCTTCGGCCTGCACGACATTCGGGGCAAAGCCGCCCGAATTGGTGATGGCGTAATGCAGGCGGGCCTGGTCAATCATATGCTCGCGCATATAGTTGGCGCCGATGTTCATCAGCTCCACGGCGTCCAGCGCGCTGCGGCCCAGATGCGGCGCGGCGGCGGCGTGGGCGCTGATGCCCTTAAAGTTGAACGTGGCGTGAATGACCGCGTTCGAGCTGCCGTGCATCACGGCGTTCATTGCATGCGGATGCCAGGAAAAGGCCGCATCCACATCCTTGAAATAGCCTTCGCGGGCCAGATACGTTTTGCCGTAGCCACTCTCTTCGGCCGGACAGCCGTAGAAACGCACTTCCCCGGCGGTCTCCGGATGGGCGGCCATATAATCCTTGACTGCCACCGCGGCGGCAAGCGCCCCGACGCCGAGCAGATTATGGCCGCAGCCATGGCCGTTGCCGCGCGGCTGCACCGGCCGGTATTCGCTCAGCCCGGCTTCCTGGCTCAGATCGGCCAATGCGTCATATTCGCCCAGCAGCGCAATAACCGGGCCGCCGTTTCCGGCACGGTAGGAGCCGATGAAGCCAGTCTCCAGGCCGGCCACGCCTTTCTCGACGCGGAAGCCTTCGGTCTCCAGCACCTCAATCAGCGCTTCCGCCGACTGAACTTCGTCGAAGCGAGTCTCCGCAAATTCCCAGATCCGGTCGCTGGCGGAGATGAAGGTATCTTTTTTCGACTCGATCACTTCGGCAACATAACGCGTCAAATCCAATGTCATATTCATATATGGAACACCTCGTATTCATAGAGTATATTAAGCGCTGCATCCCGGGATGGGGAGTCAGACCGTTTGCGGCTCTGCTGGCAGATCGGACGGAGTACGGCGTGCCAGCAGCAGCGAAGCGGAACAGATCACGGCAAAGGCGATCAGCATCGTAAATGCCGACGTGTAGGAACCGCCGGAAGCATCGACCAGAAATCCGATCAGCATCGGCGTCAGGAAGCCGGCAAGCTGGGCGCCCGTGTTGACGAATCCGCTGGCACTTGCCGCAACCGATTCCGGCATCGATTTGACCGATTTGGAGATAATCAGCGTAGATACAAAGCCCGCCGATATCCGGACCAGCGTCTCATAGGCTACAAAAAGCGCGATACTGCCTGCCGTGCTCATCAAGTACAAGCCGGCTGCGACCAAGAGTCCGAAAATGGCTGAGATGACCCGGTCCTTGCCCGCAGGAATGCGGTCCATGACATACCCACCCAGCAGCATGGTGATGATGCCGATGAGTCCCGGAATGGCTGCCAGCATCCCCATCTCTTTTAGATTAAGCCCGCGCACATTGACCATGTACGTCGGCATCCAAGAGGTCAAGCCCCAGTTGACGGCGTAAATGCTGAAGTAGCTGAGGAACAAGCCCCAGATGACCGGGCTTTTCAGTACCGTTTTCAATGAGGCATTTTTCTTCGGAGCGGCTTCGGGGATTGGTTTTTCGAAAGTACGGGCAGGTTCCTTCAGGAAAAAGAACATCAGGACGGTAATCACGATCCCGATCACGCCGAAGATGTGGAACAGCATCCGCCAGCCGACCGATTCGAGCGCGAAGCCGGAAATCAGCGGCGTAACGACCCCCATAATGCCTCCGGATGCCAGCATGACGGACATCGCGGTGCTGCGCTGGTTGACGGGGAAGTTGACGGCAATCGCTTTGGAGCCGGAAGGGAAAAATCCGCCTTCACCCAGACCGAACAGGAACCGGACAAGCACCAGCGAAAGCAGCGACCAGGCGGAGCCGGTTATCATGGTGAATACGGACCAGGAAAATAACGAGAACAAAATGACTTTGCGGTAACCGAAGCGGTCCGCCAATGCGCCGCCGGGAATCTGCATAATGGCGTACCCGAGAAAAAAGCTGCTGAGAATAATCCCCTGCGAGGAAGCGCTCAGCCCCAAATCGCCGGAAATGCTGACGACGGCATAATTGATGACGAAGCGGTCCAGGTTACCGAGGCTCCAGCCGAGAAACAACAGGGCCAATACGACATACTTAAAGGTTTTGCTGTGGATCACGTTCGACATCATGTTACCTTCTTTCTCATATGGTGTTATTTTTGTTGATTGGTTATCTAAAATTTACAGGATCAGGCGTAGCTTTACAATGGAGGTCCTTATATAATAAAGAATAATATGATATAAAAACCTACATTGACAGAGGTGGGCGGCATGCAAGCCTTTTTCGAGAAGATGTTGAATGAGCAACTGGAAACCGGGGATTTCACGGTGTGGATCAGCCGGGATTGGAACGAATGGACGCTGGTTTATCAGGCGGGAAGCGCTCTGGCACAACCTCCTGTCCTCACGGCCGGACTGCCGCTGCGTGCTCCGCAAGCCCGGCTGGAAGCGGATGGATTTATGTCATTTTACCTTCCATACAGTAGCAATGTCTGCATTGTGGTTCGCGTTGCCGGGGAACGGCATGTCTCCACCGATGCAATGAATGCGCTCGTCTCCTTGCTGTACCCCTATTATTCCGATTTTATGGCAGCCAGACACGAGCAGGCGCTCAATACGATGATGAACAGCTTTCGCGATGTGACCCAGCTGCTGGATTTGGACGAACTGCTGGAACGTATTCTGGCCAGCGCGCTGGACGTCATTCCTTACGATAGCATCGGCGTATTGTGGAGCTACGATCCGGCCATCGGAGCCTTGAAGGTTAAAGCCCGCGCCGGCGAAATGGGCAAAGACATGCTGAAGATGCGGATGAAGCCGGGCGAAGGCATTATCGGCAAAACGTTTGTGCGCGGGGAACCCCGGCTGTATAACAGCATGCAGATGCTGGAAGAGGATGTCGGTAACATGTCCAAGGAGAATCAGGGCTACTTGCACAATGCCTATCACTTCGAGAATATCTGCTCCATTTTTTCGGTTCCGATCAAGGTTGCGGGACAAACCGAATGCGTGCTGATTTTTTATCAAAAAGGAAAAATTCCTTTGTATGGCGAAGCGGAGGTGCGGCTCCTGCAAAGCTTTGCGGATCAGGTGTCAATCGCCATTACCAACGCCAAGCTGTATGCGCATCTGAGCGAGCAGAATGAAACGCTGGTCCGGCGGGATGAAATCCATTCCGCGCTGATGAAGCTCTCGCTGCAGAACAAAGGCGTAAGTTCCATTGTCGGGGAAATGGGACGCATTCTCGGGTTGCCGCTGGCTTTTGTCGATTTCATCGACCGGCAGTGGCATCCGAAGCGCGTGGACTGGATTCGGGACTGGAGCATGGAGCGGCTGCTAAAGCTGTATCATTCACTGCAGCCTCCGGAATATTTTACGTCCGTGGAAGGCGAGGGCAGTGAAGGCCAGCTGCATCTGTATCCCATTGCCTCGGCAAGACAATGCCTCGGGTATTTGCTCGTTCAGGCGGAAGGGCGCCTGACGCCCCTGCAATGGGTGGCTTTGGAGCAGGGAAGCTCGATCCTGGCCCTTGAGCTGATGCGCAAGCAATCGCTGGCCGAGCTGTACTTCAAGAAAACCCAGCAGCTCTTTAACGATTTGCGGCTGAGCAAAAACTCCGCGGAATATTGGGAGAGATCCGGAGAATTCGGCATCGGTCCCGCTTCGCGGATTGCCGTGGGGCTGCTCGAGTGGATCGATCCAGGCGATCCCGCGGCTCTGGGCGCTCTTTCGCTGCAGCTCATTTCTTTCCTCAAAGACCACGCCGGGCAGCAGGCGGTTCCGCTAGCCTTCGCCAGCGAACGGCGTGTCACACTGCTGCTTATAGCGCCTGAAGGATCCAAGCCGGGCGAGCTGGAGCGGAAATTCACCGGCGGCTTAGCGGATTGGGAACGGAAGGCGGGCATGGCGGTGTTCGGGGGCCTCGGTTCGGTGCGAACGGGAATCGACGCGGTCAATACCAGCTACCAGGAAGCCGATAAAGCGCTGGCGTACCAGAAAAGCCGCGGCAGGCCGGGCACCCTGCGGTACGCCGACATCGGCGTGAACCGGCTGTTCATCCGCCAGCCGGCGGAGGATCTGGCCGCGTTCATCGCCGAGATCTTCGAGCCGCTGCGCCCGGCCAAAGGCGCAGCGGCCGTTCTGGAGGATACGCTGACCGCCTATATGGCCAGCGGCGGTTCGGCGGCGCAGACCGCGGCGGCGCTGCACATTCACATCAATACGCTGTATCAGCGGATTCACAAAATCGAGGAGCTTCTGGGCATGTCCTTTAGCAATCAGGAGCATCTACTGCATCTGCAATTGGCCTGCTACCTGCGGCAGACGCATCCAGGAGGGAAAACCTGAACAGGTTTTCCCTCTTTTTCTATTCTTTTGACATAAAATCAAGCAAACGTTGGGAAACTTCTTTTACGCCCAGATTTAACTTCGCGAGCGGAGAGGACTTAGGCCGATGCATACGATCATCTCTTATATTCCGGATTGGGGCGTCTGGGAGCAGGCGCTCATCGCCCTTCTCATCCCCATTCTGATCAGCAGACTGTATCGATCTGTGTACACGTTTGGAAAAAACGGAAATACGTCGAAGCAGGCGCGCAGCAGAGCCGAGGTTGCGCCGCCGCCGGAAGCCTCCGAGCTGTTCAGCGGAAGTTACGACGACGACTTTCGGCATATCCAAAACGCGATCGGCGGAAATGACGATTTGCACTGCCGGCCGTTTGTTATGCAGCGGCTGGGCGCGCGGGCGGCGTTGTTCAGCGTGAATGGCATGCAGAATAACCGGGTGCTGGACCTGAGCATCATGGAGTTTCTAATGTACGAAGCCGGCGCGGATACCCTGTCGTCGGCTTCCTTAAATGCCCCCAACTTGCCGTTCAGCAGCCTGATGGAGGCAACCAGCTGCTCCGAGTTCAGCCGCTCGGTCCTGTTCGGGCATGTCGGATTGTTAATCGAAGGTTTTCCGCGCGGGCTGCTGATCGAATTTCCGGAAGGATCGAATCGGGCAATTACGGAGCCGGTTTCCGAGGCGCTGCTGCGGGGACCCCGCCTTGGGTTCAGCGAAGTGCTCAGCATCAATACCTCCATGCTGCGGCGCCAGGGCTTCAGCGAGCAGCTGGAGATTAAACATTGCCGCGTCGGCACCCGCCTATCCAAGGATTTAGCGATTGCTTACATGAATGATATCGTCAATCCGGACTTGCTCCACGAAGTACAGAACCGGATCGGCGACATCGATATGGATTTCATTGCCGAAAGCGGGTATGTCGAACAGTTCATTGAAGACAACTACTTGAGCCCGTTCCAGCAGGTTCAGAATACCGAACGGCCGGACCGCGTCATTGCCGCCCTGCTGGAAGGTCGGGTCGCCATCCTGCTTGACGGCACGCCGTTCGCCCTGATTGTCCCGGCGACGTTCAGCATGCTGCTGCAATCGCCGGAGGATTATTACGAACGCTGGCTGCCCGGCTCGCTGCTGCGGCTGCTGCGCTTCGGGGCTGCCTTTCTCGCGCTGCTGGCCCCCTCGCTTTATATTTCGTTTATCTCGTTTCATCCCGGCCTGATCCCAACCGAGCTGGCGCTTTCGATTATCAAGACCCGGCAGGGCGTTCCCTTCCCCTCGGTGATCGAAGTGCTGATTCTGGAAGTATCCATCGAAATATTGCGCGAAGCCGGCATCCGGCTGCCGCAGCCGATCGGTCCGGCGATGGGCATCGTCGGGGGCCTGATCATCGGCGACGCGGCGGTGCAGGCGGGGATCGTCAGTCCATTTCTGGTCATCGTTGTTGCCGTTACGGCCATCTCTTCCTTCTCGATTCCGACCTATAGCGCAGGAATCACCCTGCGCATGCTGCGTTTCGTCGGCATGCTGTTCGCCGCGTTCCTCGGGATGTTCGGAACCATCTTGTTTTTTCTGCTCATCTGCAGCCACCTGACCAAGCTGAGGAGCTTTGGCATGCCTTTTCTGACGCCCATTTCGCCGTTTCGGCTCAGCAATTGGAAGGACTTGTTTCTCCGGGCCCCGCTGATGCTGATGAAGCGCCGGCCGGTGTTGTTTAAGCCTCAAAGGAGCAAACGCAAATCATAAGTCGGCATGACTGGAGGCGGCCCATTGATGTATAAAAGAACCGACGATAAAATCACAACCTCGCAGGCGGCGATCTTCCTGACCAATACCGTGCTCGGCGCCGGAATTCTCACCATGCCGCGAAGCGTTACCCAGGAACTGAAAACGCCCGATGCCTGGCTGACCATCCTCCTCGGCGGCATGATTATCATGCCGGTGATCCTGCTGATGGTTAAGCTGTGCCAGCATTTCCCGGGACAAACGGTATTTCAATATGCCGGACGGCTAATTGGCAGATTGCCCGGACAAATCGTCGGCGTGGCTCTGGTCCTGTATTTCATTATTATCGCCGGATTTGAGATCCGTTCCCTGGCCGAGGTGACGCTGTTCTTTCTGCTGGAAGGCACCCCGATCTGGGCCATTGTTCTGCCATTCGTCTGGACCGGCACCTATCTGGTTTCCGGCGGCATCAACTCCATCGCCCGCGTATTTCAGGTCATATTTCCGATTTCGATTTTCGTGCTGCTCGTTTCCTACGGCGTCAGTCTGCGCCTCTTCGACTTCAACAATCTGCGGCCGGTACTGGGCGAAGGCATCTACCCGGTCTTGCGCGGACTGAAATCCTCCGTGCTGGTTTATTCCGGCTGCGAGGTTATCCTCACGCTCGTCGCTTTCATGCAGCAGCCGCGCCAGGCGGTCCGGGGAATGCTGGCCGGGATCGGAATCCCGTTGGGACTCTATTTTGTCACCGTCGTCGTTGTCATCGGCGGACTGTCCATCGACTCCGCCGTGACCAGCACCTGGCCGACGCTCGATCTGGTCCGCAGCTTTGAAATTACCGGATTTTTCATCGAACGGCTGGAATTCCCGCTGATGGTGATCTGGCTGATGCAGATGTTCTGCAATTTCAGCAGCTTTTTCTTCCAGGCCTCGCTGGGCGTATCGCAGCTCTTCAACCTGTCCTATCAGCGGGTGATCTATGCGCTTGTGCCACTGATCTTTCTCTCGGCCATGATTCCTAAAAGCGTGCAGGATCTCTTTGCCTTGGGAGACGCCATCGGAATGATGTCCATCGCTTTGTTCCTGCTTCTGCCAGTGACGTTGACCATCGTCTGGCTGATCCGGGTGAAAGGATTGAAGCAGCATGTATAAACGCGCAGCGGTTCTCTTGAAATGCCTGCTTCTGCCGCTTCTGTTGACCGGCTGCTGGAGCAGCAAGGAAATCGAGGATTTGGCTTTATATACCGGACTTGCGCTGGATGTCGGTGAGCCCGCTCCGGTCGAACAAGATTTCGAGGCCAAAGGCGCCGTCTATTCCAAACAGAATAAGGTGATGGCGACTGTACAGATCGTTCCCGTCCAGGCGATGGGGCTTAAAGATGCGTCCCAAAGCAACAACATGCCTTCCGATCCTTATCACAACATCTCGGGAACCGGCGATTCGATTCTTGAAATCTTCCGGCAGTTCTCGCTCCGCCTCGACCGCCCGATTATCGGACATCATCTCAAGGTCATTGTCATTTCCGCCCGGCTGCTGCAGCATTACGGCATTGAGCAGCTGACGGATTTCGTACTCCGAGACAATGATATTCGCCCCAGCACGATGGTGTTTATCAGCGAAGGGAGTGCCCGGGACACGTTAGGAAACAGCAACCCGAACGAGGTTCCTTCCCTGCATATCGCCGGCATGCTGCGCAACCGCCAGAGAACAAGCAAGGTGCTGGCTCCGGTTACGCTGGCCAAGCTGGATGCGTTGACCCATGCCCATAAAAGTTTTGTCTTGCAAAATTTGGTGACCGCCGGCGGAGAGGTCGAATTCTCCGGGGCAGGCATCATCAAGGGAGATGACGGCCGCTGGATCGGGGCCTTAAACGAAGAAGATACCGAATGTCTCGAGTGGCTGAAGAGTGCAGGGGACAGCGGAGTCATCAAGATTGAGAAGGACTGGGACAGCGAGCCGTTGACCTATGAAATCAAGGACATGACCAGCAAAGTCACCTCCAAGGCAGACGGAGACCGGATCAGCTTCGAGGTGGCGGTCTCTACCAAAGGGCGCCTAATTGAGACCTGGAATACGGACAGCACGCCAACCACGCATGCCTTTGCGGCAAAGATTGAGGAGATCGTACGGAAAAGGCTGGAGCAGATGATGGAGACGCTGATGCGTAAGCTTCAGACGGAATATAAAGTCGATGCGGCCGGATTCGGGGAAAAACTGGCGGTTCAGCATCCCGCGGCCTGGCGCGGGGTTAAGGAGCATTGGGACGAGGTGTTCAGCGGGTCTAAAGTTACGTTCAAATACGATGTGAAAATTACCGATTTCGGATCGTTTACGGAAGAATGACGGCAGTCCGGCCCGGAATGACGCGGTGCTGCCGTTCTTGATATTGCATTGCCGTCAATGGGGCGCTTCATCCACATCCACCAGCAGAATCCGCCGCTGAAACGCGCCGCGCGCTTCCGCCTTCTTCATCCGCGTCGCCTCAAGCTGCTCCCAGCTTGCGCCATGGACGACCGCCAAAGCCCGGACAACCTCCAGCAGATCGGCAAGCTCCTCCAGCGCTTCCTCGGCGGTTCCGGCCGCCAAATATTCCGCAGCTTCCTCCTGATATTTGCGTCTAAGCTCCTGCCGGTACGCCTCTTCATCGAGGATAACCGTCCGGCAGCGCTGTCCGCCGGCTGCGATAATCTCCGGAATCCGGTCGCGGACGAGCTTATGATATGTAGGCATCGCGTTCCCCTCCTATAAGAACTTATGCTCCCATCATACCACGGCCGGCGTTTGCCGTTGTAGAATTTTCTGGAAAACGGGGCGGCGGCTATTTTGGCATCCGGTGATAAAATAGTAGAAGAGCCGGAAGAAATTAATCATCTATGGTTTCAGGAGGAGATTCATTATGCTGTTGGTTACCCCCACGCTGCATTTCCAGGGACAATGCGTAGAGGCCCTCGCGCTGTACCGGCAGGCTTTTAACCTGCGGATTGATTTCGTGCTTCATTACGCCGACGCGGACAGCCGGGACTGGCCGGAAGAAATGACCGAACATGAGCGGGGTTACGTCTATCATGCCGAAGCCTATATCGGAGAGCAGCGGCTGATGCTTGCCGACGAGACGCGCCGGGCACACTGCGCGAGCGAAGCGCTTTTTCTGACGATTACCTTTGAACAACCGGAGCAGGTCGTCCGGGCCTTTGAAGCGTTAAGCAGCGGAGGCACCGTGATTTACCCGCCGCGCCGTACAACCTATAGTTCATGCATGGCGTCCATAGTCGACCGTTTCGGCTTCCGCTGGGGATTGATGACCGAAAGCCTCTAGCAGAGTAAAAAAATGCGTTGTTATTCGCCACTCCCGTCGGTATAATTATGAGAATATATGTATTATTATACTGAGTAGACGGAGGTTGGCATGGACTATAAATTCATTGAGGAGCTGTCCCTGAATCATTGGCAGCCCTTGTCTACGCTGCTGTATGAGGGTTGGGTGCTGCGTTTTGCGGACGGTTACACGAAACGGGCCAATTCCGTTAACCCCATTTATCCTTCATCCGGCGATTGGAAAACGCAAATCAACACCTGCGAGCGCATTTATGCCGCAAACGGCCTGCCTACCATCTTCAAAATCACGCCGTTCGTGCTGCCCGCGCATCTCGACCAGGCGCTCGAAGCCGCAGGTTATGCCAAAGTGGAGCCGACCAGCGTACGCACGGTCGCACTCGACCTTGTTCGCGAGCCTTCGCTCACCAGCATCGCCATGACGGGAGAAGTCTCTTCCAAATGGCTGGATCATTATCAGCGCATCGGCGGCGTGGCGGCCAAGAACCGTTCTGTGCTGGAACGGATGTTGTCCAATATCCGCAGCCCGAAGGCGCTGATTACGCTGCATTCCGGCGGCGAAGCCGTATCCTGCGGCCTGGGCGTCATCGAACGGGAGTATATCGGTCTCTATGATATCGTGACCGATCCCGGCCGCCGCAATCAGGGCCTGGCCGAGCAGATGATTCTGAATCTGCTGGCTTGGGGCAAGCGCAGCGGCGCGCGACACAGCTATCTCGCCGTTGTGGCGTCCAACGCTCCGGCGGACAGGCTGTATAGTAAAATCGGCTTCACGGAAGCTTATTCCTACTGGTACCGGGTCAAGCCAAACTCCTGAACGCACAGCGAACCCGGGGCATTTAAGCTGTTGCAGCTGCCGGATACGCACAAAAAGCGCTGCAGGGCATTGTCATAGCCTGCGCAGCGCTTGGGATCGTCAGCTTTTTCTCGCCAGATATAAATCCATCGTATCGTAAATGTTTAGCTGACCGCCGTTCCGTTCGATCGCCCCGGCAATTTCGCCTTCCAGGCCTTCCCTGATCGGTCCCGGTAAAGCCCGATGATCCGAATACGTGTTCAGCAACGCGAGATAACTGTCCGCATTGAGTGTCCGGGTCGCATAATATAACCGGCTTGCCACTTCTGCAAACCCGGCTTTCTCCAGTTGCTCCGCATAGGCCGGACAGGCACTCCCGTCAAATTCGCGGGGCGGCACATCCACGGGCTTATACTTGGCATACGAGAGTCGAATATCCCGGTGTGCCGGATCGTCCTCCCGATTCACGAACGGATGATTCCAGAACAGCGCCAGCGTTCCGCCCGGTTTCAGCAGACCCAAAACCTTCGCTAGCCCCGCCTCCTGCGGAATCCAATGAAAAGCGGTTGCCGAATAGATCAAGTCAAATGCCGCCTCTTCCCCTGCGAAGCTCCCGAAATCACCTGTTATTACTTCCAGATTGGCATATGCCGCATATTTATGGCGGACAAACTCCGCCAGGCTGTCGCCCAATTCAACGGCGGTCACCCGGCAGCCCGTTTCGAGGACCGGCAGCGTCGCCTGCCCCGTCCCGATGCCGATCTCCAGCGCATGGCCGTCTTTCTTCAAGCCGGAATAATGAAGTATATCCTGGAATAATTCCGCCGTGTATGTCGGACGCCAGCGGTCATAGCCTCGCGCATCCTCATTAAACTTCAAGCGTAAATCCATCGCTACAGTTTCCTCCGAAATTTCCAGCGATCATGTACAGCGTCACTGTTTAACATCTCACATATTTGCGCTTGAAGCCGACTTGGCCTTTATCGACCGCCTTGCGAATGTTGCCGAGCGCGTTCAGAAAGCCGGGTTTACCCTTGCCCTTGTTCACTTCCACCTGGCCGATCGCCTCGGCCGTCGCCAATGCCTGCTCATGAAGCGGTACGTAGGATACGCCTACTGTATAAATAAAGTTGCTCATGCTGTATTTGGCGCGTTCGGGCGCGGCATGGATCGTTTTCGCCACCGTGTCCAGCATGCCAGCGATTTTGTCCTTGTCGAACTCGTGATCCTTGCGGTTCCCGAGCAGCCAGCAGTAGCAGCTCCAGCCTGCCGACATGCGCAGCTCGTCGCCGCTCGCGATCCATGCATCGGCCACCTCCTGGGCGATCTTAGTTTCCGCCAGCGTAACGGCCACGACAAAGTCGGACAGCATATAGAAGTACGCGCCGTCGATCCAGCGCTCGAAATCCTCTGCGGTCATGACTTCCGGATCGGCGATGACCCCGGCAAAATACATCGCGTCATAGTTGCCGGTCCCGTACAATTCCTCGGCCAGCGGCTGATTCCGCTTAATGACTTTCGCCATCGGCTTCATCGCTCCGGTGGCCACGCCGAACAGCGGCTCCCGCGCCCCGTTCGACAGATAGATTTTTTGGGTCCGCTCCTTGCCCAGCGCTTCCAGCTCCTGCATTACCTGTTCTGCATTCATCGGACTGTCATCCCCCCTGTACAAATTCATTGCTCCTCTACAGTGTAACAACTCTTGTCCCCAAGCAAACAACAAATTTCGATATCAAAGCAACGTGAGGCCATAGGCCGGTCCCATCCGCTGTGATTAAATACAGAGAACACGCCATTACGGCAATCAGAGAGGATGAGATTGGACATGAACGCAAGCACAATGCTTGGCCTGGCCCCCGCCCTGGGGTGGAATTCCTGGAATACGTTTACGTGGGACATCAACGAACAGCTGATCCGCGAGGTTGCGGACACTTTTATCTCGGAGGGGTATAAGGACGCCGGTTACGAATATATCGTCATCGATGACTGCTGGAGCCTGAAAGAGCGCGATGCCGATGGCCGTCTGGTCGTGGATCCGGTCAAATTCCCCGGCGGGATGAAGGCGCTCGCTGATTATATCCATGCAAAAGGCTTGAAGTTCGGAATGTATTCCTGCGCAGGCACGCACACCTGCGCCGGTTACCCGGGCAGCTTCGAGCATGAATTCCAGGACGCCCGCCAATTCGCCGAATGGGAAATCGATTATCTGAAATACGATTACTGCTTCAAGCCGCGGAATATACCGGGCGAGCTGCTGTATAAGCGCATGTCCCTGGCTTTAAAAAACAGCGGGAGAGACATCCTGTTCTCCGCCTGCAACTGGGGAGAGGACAACGTACCCCGGTGGATCCGCAGCTCCGGCGCCCATATGTACCGGTCTACGCCCGACATTCAGGACCGCTGGGATTCGATCAAAACGCTCGCACACTCGCAGCTCGATCAGGAATGTTACACCGGCGTTTTCTGCCATAACGATATGGATATGCTGGTCGTCGGCATGTACGGCGGCAGCAACGACGAGTTTATCGGACGGATCGGCGGCTGTACGGATACCGAATACAAAACCCATTTTTCCCTCTGGAGCCTGATGGGTTCCCCGCTGATGATCGGATGCGATATCCGCAAGACTTCCCCTGCCGCCAAAGAGATTTTACAGAACAAGGACCTGATTGCCATCAACCAAGACCCCGAAGGCCGGGGCGCCTACCGGATCAAGCCGGAGCCGCAGTGGTTCCACACCGACGAGGTCTTTATCTTGGTAAAAGCGCTGGCCGGCGGCGACCTGGCCATTGGCTTCTTCAACATGAGCGAAACCCGGCGTGAAGTATCCCTGCTGTTCTGGGACCTCGGCCTTCCCTACGCTTCCGGTTATTCGTTGTCGCTCTACGATTGTTGGTCGCATCAGGAGCTTGGCTTGCACAAGGAACGGTTCTCGCCGGTCGTGGAAGCCCATGATTGCCTGGTCCTGCGGGCAAAGCTGGTGGACTAGATGCCGGCCGACCGGACTTGCAAAAGCTGCGGCGTTCCGCTGAGGACCGACGATGTCGCCATTTATCTGAAGCTGGTCTCCCGCACGGCGCAGCACTTCCAGTGCATCGATTGCCTTGGCATCTCTTTGAACTGCGGTCGGGAGCCCATTCTTAAGCTCATCGAGTATTTCCGGGCTTCGGGAAACTGCGTCTTATTCCGGTAATGCCCCGATTTTGCGGTGCAGCGTCATATATTCCGAGGGGGTGTGTGACGTTGCCCTTTTAAAGATCTTCGAAAAATAAAGCGGGTCCTTATACCCCGCGGAGCATGCAACCGATTTGACCGACAAACCGGATGATTCCAGCAGCTCGCACGCCCGCCGGATCCGGAAGTTAATCAGATAGGCCGATACGGACATTCCCGTTGCCTGCTTGAACATCCGGAACAAGTAGCTGCGCTCGATATTGACGGCATCCGCCACATCCGACACGGATAGATCCGTTCTCCAGTAATGCTGCCCGATATATTCCTTCGCGCGTTCTACGTAATTGGCCGGTGCTCCGGGCGCTTCCTGCGGATAATACTCCAGATAATAGGAGAGCAGCAGGCGCAGATGCCCTTCCGCGCGCTGGGTCTCGTAATCCGGCCGCGAAGGCGCATGCTCAAGCATATAAAAGAAAGGCGACAGATCGGCAGGCGATTCCGCAACAACCGGGCTTGCCGGTGCAAAGAGGGTCATGGACAACAGCCGCAGCGCTTCCTCTCCCTTAAATTCGATCCACACATATTCCCAGGGATCCTGCAAATCGGGATAATAGTAGACCTCTCTTTCCGGAAAAATGACAAAGCTATCTCCCGCCTGAAGCGGATACCTTTGATTGTTTGTTTCCAGTACGCCTTTGCCGCGGGCGATGTAATGCAGAGCGTACACATCGCGCACCCCCGGGCCCCATCTATGCAAATTGGGCGGCTTATGGCCGCTGCCGATACAGGTCAATCGATTGTTGGATGCAGCCGACATGGACATCGCTTCGCTTCCTTCCGCTTGGGTTCTTCCCTTTGCTGATTCTCCGCCGGCTACCGATTTCCTTCCTTATACAAAAAAGAGGCGGAGATCCGCCTCATCACCAAAATCAGCGCTGTATTATTGACCATGAAGAAGCTACGGGTTCAGAGGGTTCTTGTAATAGAGGAAATGGGTCTCCGGAAGCATGTCCTTGACCTCGTACACCGATGTCGTTTGTGGTTCATGCACATTGTTGACCAAGGCGTTCATACCGCTCTCGGGATAGGCATGCACCTCGCAGGACGGACTATGCCCTAGCCTCATTCTTAAGGCCCCACAGCTTAAGCCCAACCGCGATAAACCATGCCGCGAACAGGATTTGATGCACCAGTTCCACAGCGGTTCCCGTCAGCCAAGGAAATGCCCCGAGCACATCGGCCATTCCCGCCGCAAATCCAAGGTAGACCAACCACTCGCCCATTCGGCTGCGACGAATCGCCAGACTGAGCACGATCGTGGCGATGCACATTAGAATGGCAATCATATGCATGCCGCCGTAATAAAGGCTAAGCACAAGCCTGTAGATATCAGGCGAAAGTTCGAGATGGTACACCGGATACACCAGCCGGCCGAGCACGATATCCAGCACGATATAGACAGGAACGGCAACCGCCATCACGCTGCAGCCCAGCCAGGTTTTGATTGGATCGGTCTTCACAAGTACCCGGTGCAGCGCCACGGTCGAGGGCAGCAGCGCAAGCGCGGCAAACAGCAGCACCTCGTCGGCCATCGATAGATTAAACTTCCATTCCTTTAGCCATGCCAGCAAATCGGCGTCCGGCAGCGGCGGATCGGGCAGAGGCAGAACAAGCAGGTACACCACGAAAAAGAGTATTCCCGACAGGATCAAGGTGATTCCGCCAAACCGGACAACGCCGAACCTCGATTTCATAGCACCCTCTCCTTTCCGCATCCCGTGCTGGACGCTCATAGGCTTGGTATGGCACAGCTACATTCATCCTACCATATCTTTCTGGACCTTTCTGTGTGAAAAAGAAAAAGCCAGCCGCCGGAAACTCCGGCAGTGGCTGTTCTGCCAGTGATTTGCTTTAGATCAGGTCCGACTTCTGCAGCAGCCGCTCGATCAAGACCGCCACCTCCGCGCGGGTAACGTTCGCCTTGGCTTCCAGCTTGCTGCCGCCACGGCCGCTGACCAGGCCGGCTTTGGCCGCGAGCGCGAGGCTGTCCTTGGCCCATGCTCCGATGCTGTCCGCGTCGTTAAACGCCGCAAGCACGCTCGAAGTATCGGCCGTGCCGGTCTTGCCGGCCAGTCCCGTCAGCATCATTGCCTTGGCGATGATGTTCATCGCCTGCTCGCGCGTAATCTTCGCTTCCGGGCGGAAACTGCCGTCCTCGAAGCCATTAATCAAACCGTATGCCCGAGCCGTTTGCACGGCGCCGGCATACCAGGCGCCCGAGGCGACATCCGCAAAATGCGCCGTCCCGTCGCCGAGCTTGAGGCCCAAGCCGCGGACGATAATCGCCGCAAACTCCGCTCGTGTAATATCCGCGTTCGGATTAAACGTTGTTTCGTTCACGCCGTAAATGACCAGACGCGAGCCCATGTCATTCACCGCATCCTTTGCCCAATGGTTCTCCACATCGGCAAATGTCAGCGGGTGCCAGATCACCGAATAGGTGCTGTTCGTCAAACTGTTGATCGTGGCGTAATATTTCCCGTCCTTCACGGTGATCTTCGTAGGCACATGGCGTACCGTGCCATCCGGATCGGTTACCGTTCCGGTCGTGATTCGGCTTGGATCAACGCCTTCCGGCAGCGCGATGGTACGTTCCACATACGCGTTATAACGGCTCACTTCCACGGTTTTTCCATTATAAACAGCGGTTACGGTAAAGTCCATTGGCGGAACTACGAGGGTAAGTCCGCCCTTGCCGGCGGCATCCGTTACCACTTGGCTCATCGTGGCGGAAGTTTCGCCGATCGTAATCTTCAGCTTGATATCATTCAGGTTTGCGCCGCTGCCGAGCTGCTGCGCCAGCGAACTGATGTTGATTTCGCGGGCCGGCAATGTATACGAAGCCTGGTTCGTCTGCAGCACCAGCGTTGCCAACTGGTTCTCCATGTTCTTGACCATCTGGCCGGTCAGTTCCCCGGAGATAATATTGGAATTCTGCGTTACCGGAATCGTAACTACCGCCCCAATCCCCTCGTCATCCAGCTTGGCCTGGAGCTTCGCCGGGTCAACGGCGATTTCCGTTGTCTTTACGGTTCCGATTGTGGTTGTGGTTGCTTTACCGGCATTTTCAGTTTTGCCGTTGACGAGCACGATTACGTCGTCCACCATACCTGTATCGCCGGTGCCCGTGCTGCCGGTATTTGTATTTCCTGTGTTGGTATTGCCCGAGTTATTGTTGCCGCTATCCGGCAACGACGGTTCTGCTGCCACCACAGCGGTGACAGTGCCGTATCGAACCACTTTACCGGAGGCGTCGATCTCGGCAACGCCGATTTGATCACCGTTCGCAGCCGGGATCAGGCCATCTTCGCCGACAATGGTATAGCCTAGCGGCATATCGCCTACATTCGGGCTTTCCCCGGCAATGCTGCCAAAGTTTTTATAGATCAGCCTGTGGCCTTGGCCTGGTGCCGGCGCCACGGTCACCTTTGTTTTGCCGTCATTCGCTGCACCCCTCGGATCGCTGGCCTGAACATTCAAGCCACTGGCCGGAATAGCCGGATTCGCCGTAAAGTTCAGCACAGTCGCTTCGCCGGCCGGTACGGAACCGCTGGCGGCCACCCGCACCTTGACCGTGTGCTCGCCGCTCAGGTCCGGCGCATTATTGCCGTTATACTGGATGTACTCCCCGTTATCTACAGCGAATTCCATGCTTGTATCCAATCCCAGAATCACATTGTTAAGATCGTCTGCCGTTACCTCAGGCATATCCGGAGTCGTGGCATTGGACTCGTGTACGGTTACCGACGCCGCATTTGAAGCAAAGGCATCTTCCTTTGCCTTATAGCGGACGTAATAGGTGTCCGGCGCAAGCCCGGAGATGCTGGTACCGGTCACCGCGGCCCAATCTCTCGAGCCGGCTTGCTTGTATTCCATCGCCAGCGTCACATTGTTGATGCTGCCGTCGCTGCCGCCGCCTGGCGTCACATCCGTAGCGCTAACGCCGGCCGGAGCATTCGGACGCAGCGGAATGGCAAGCATCTGGTCCGCGCTGTCGGTCGTCGTGCTGCCGTTACCCAGCTTAACGATGCTCAGCGCAGTGCCGAACCAGCCGCTGGAGATGTCGAGCTTACCGTTGCTGTCTGCCGTAGCCGCAGCTCCGTTAATCGTATAGGAGCCGGTCGGCACAAGGCCTGTCAATTGCTCGGCTGCGAAGTCAATCCCTGCAGACGGAGTGATTTCCGGCGCACTGGCGAACATTTCATAAGCCCCGAGGTCCACAGTTCCTCCGCTGATGCGGGCTGCCCCCGACAGATCCAGTGAGCCTATGACTTTAGCATTGTCGCCCTTGTCGATGGCATCGGTTTCTGTACTCGCCAAGCGAAAATCTCCCTTGAATGCATCGACAAACAAGAACGGGGACCCTCCCAGGAGGTTATTCCCGGGTATAATAGCCACATTGTCAAGTATGTTTAAGTTGTAGTACAAATCATGTAAAGCACTCATTGTATTGCCGTTTATTTTGTTATCGATGACCAGGTTGTTATAAACCTGAACGCTGCTTGTGCTGCTTGTGCTGCTTTCGTCCTGTCCCCACGCAAATAAGAAGCCCATGGGCCCGTAGGCGCCTCCCTCGCCATAGTTGCTTACGCTGTTGTTATAGAACGTGTTGTTCACGATATTTATATTCTGATCGAACGTCCCGCCAAGCGACGCGCCGTATGTATCGCCCGAAGTCGTCACGCTCGTATTGTTATTGGCAAAAAGGGAGTTGCTGATGCTGCCTGCGGTTTGCCCGGTAAACAACAATGCCGCCTGGTTAGTATCACTGGATGTTGCTGCCCCATTCAGCTCATTGTTGAAAAACGCCACGCGGTCCAGATTCACCTCATAAGGTGTAAACATCGAACCCAAAGAAACAATAGAGCCCTGATCCTTAAATATCATGGCATTCGAGGCGAAAATGACATTCGTAAGATTGACATCGGTATAATGATTTCCGCTGACCGTCAACGCTGAACCAAATCCGCCATATACGCCGGCAGCATCGGTGATATTAAAGCCGATCATGCGAATATTGGACATTTCAAACGTACCTGAACCTGTTGCCAGAATCCCCCGGTGGCCATTACCGTTAACGGTGATGGCCGGTTGGCCGTTGCTGTCCGTAAGTCCCGTCAGCTTGAAGCCGTCCGTTGAAGCGTCGCCGATTGTAGTTGCCTTGAGGCTTTCGTCATCCCATCCGGTCAAATCGGACTCCAGGGTAATCGTCTGCCCGGCCAGCGCCGGATCAAAATCCACCTCGCCGCCGCTCACCGCTCCGGCCTGCTCCAGCGCCCAGCGCAGCGAACCGACGCCGCTGTCGCTGGTATTGACCACGGTAAAGGTCTGCTTGGCCGGCTGAGAAGGCCCATTGGCAAACACTTTTCCTGTCACCGAGTAATGCGTATTATCCGTGTTCGAGGATTTCACAAATACAAGTCCATTGCCGAAAGCAGAATAAATATAGAAGCTTGGATGATATTCCGTGTCATACACCCAGTTCTCTTCATCGTAACCTTCCAACACCGCCGGCCCGGAATCCACCGGGTGCTCCGTAGTATAAATCAGCGACCCGTCGTTGTCGTAATAGTTCAAATAAGCAAATTGCGTTCCGGACCAGTCGGTCCCGTTGTTGTAAGCGTTATTCAAAGCACTTTCAGAAGCCGCATCGTAACTTACGGTTGCAAACCCCGGGATTGTGCCGTTTTTATAGAAAACGGCTGAACCTCTGCCCAGGGAACCGTTGATTGTAAAGCTCCCCTGGCTCGTACCCGTCTTATCATACAAATAAACGCTGGATATACCCGTTAAATAATTATATTTACTGAAAATGAAGTTGCCGTTACTCAGAGTGGACAGGTTCAAAAGATCTCTTTCTCCTCGGTTCCCCATATCAATAGCGGTTACCGGCGTTCCATCATTTGCAAATATCTGCAGCGTGATCTGATCCTGATTCCCCCCGGAGTTGTACGCCGCCATATAAACGCCATCTCCGGCGGATACATAGGAGTTAATGGCATTATCCTGGACCAGAAGCGTTTCATTCGAGACCGGCATGCCCGAGGCCGTAAATACTCGCGTCGCCGTACTGATGTTGTTATTGCGCTGCCAAGAGAAAGCAATATCCCCATTGGACAGTTCAGTCGCAGAAATACTGCGCGTAAGCTGAGGAAGACTAGGGTCACTGTAAGCGTTGATCTGCGTCTGCCCGACCACTTTCTGTCCCGCCTGATTCAACACCATAAAATAAGCATTCGGAGCACTTTCGATAACAGAACCCCGCTGGACATTGTAGGTGCTGCTGTCGCTCTTATTATAGGTGAGCAGAATGTTTCCGCTGCTTAATGCGAGCATGTGAATCTCAAAGGAGTTATAATACGTGTCCATTAAGCTGTTCAAATTAACGTCGGTAATCGGCGCACCCGCCCCGTCAAATACCTTTAAATAGTAAGTGTATATGTAGGAAGTAGCCCTGCTGTCGTAGTATGACGTGTTTGACAATACAGCTACATTCCCGTTGGATAAGCCTTGGGCATCCGAAAAATTCCCTCCCGCGCTGTAGTCAGCCAACGGACGTATAGGAAAATCCCTAACCGCCGTAAACGCCGATCCCGCTCCCGCATTCGCCTGCAATGAAAAAACGGGCAGTAATCCTACGATTAATAGAAACGCCAAACCCAGCCTGCTTGCCTTCTTAAACATGAATTGCCTCCTTCTGAGATGTCAGTATCCCCCGCGAAGTGCGCCTCCGGTAACGAACTCCGGTACGGAAGAACTAATTTCTATCTCATTTATCGGCAGGAAAGGCAATTAAATTTTGTTTTTTGACAAACATTTTCACTTTACATGCATTTTTATGTGATTTTTAGTACAGCAAATCGCTCCGCACCACCCGAAAACCCTGGTCAGGGCCGTATCCGTTCGGATCGAATTTTCCCCGGTACGAGGTTTCGTTGTTGCTGACGTCGCCGATCCACCCGCCGCCTTTGACGATCCGGTAGACGCCGCCCGCAGCCTGCCCGTCGCCCTCGGCGTACCAGTCCCAGCACCATTCCCGCACATTGCCCGACATGTCGTAGATTCCCAGCTCATTGGGCTGCTTGCCCCCGACGGCATGGGTCCTGTTATGGTTGTTCTCGATCAGCGGCCAGTTCCAATCCCCGTTCAGGAACGTGTCGCCGGCATTCCGCCAGAACCACCCGACCTCTTCCGCATTGCCGCTTCCGCTGTAAAGATACCCCTTGCTCTGCCGGCCGCCGCCTGCGGCATACTCCCATTCCGCCTCCGTAGGCAAACGGTAGCCGTCCGCTTCCGGGTTCGGTGTCACCTGCCATTTTATATGATCATTATCGTTCTTATTGTTCGAATCGATTGTATTCTTAGTGATGGTATAATACGGCTCCAAGCCTTCCTTCACGCTCCGTTTATTGCAGTATTCCACGGCATCGTACCAGCTGACCATTTCCACCGGAAGATTGCCTCCCCGAAACGTGGAGGGATTCCCGCCCATGACCTCCAGCCACTCGCTTTGCGTCACTTCATATTTGCCGATATAAAAATTACTCAGCGTACCCTGCTTGCCGTAATCATTGGACTTCGGATGTAAGGGCGCTCCGCCCTCCACCCAGACGAGATGATCTGCCTTTCCGGGGGACGGGGCCGCTTTCTCCGCCGCATCCGTTTTCGCAGAGCACGCGCTGCAAATCACCATTAATCCTATAAAAAGAAATGTCCATGCTTTCTTCATCGGCGCATCGCTCCCATGTAAAATGGATAAGGCCGCCCGGTGCAAGACCGTCCGGCCCCGGCAAACCGCTTAACGTAAAGCTACCATACCGTCACATTGGAGCTGCCGCTGCTTTGATACCCTTCCGTCGCCAGCACCTGATACGACCAGCTGCTGCCCAAATTCATGCCCTTGCTCTTCCACGCATTGACGTGGTTGCTGAATGTAATGGCGGAATTGACACCGGTCGCCCGCTTCGACTGTCTGACGCTCCAGAATTGGGTAAAGGTCTGGGTACCGTCGATCGAAGGCGCATTATAACGCGTAGCCGTGTAGATATCATAAGTTCCGCCGTCGCTGGTTACGGTGCCTTTGTAGGTTCCGGTAGGCCGGTAGGTGCCCCAGCTGTCCACCACGTAATATTCGATCAGCGAGTTTCGGGTCCATCCGTAAAGCGTCAGATACCCGTTGCCGGATGGCGCCCACACCCCGGCGTTATAGTTGATGACCCGGGTCGGCGATCCGGTATTCCACCCTTTGCCGACGACGAAATTGCCTGTATTGGACCAGGTCACGCTATAATTGCCGCCTGATCCGTTGACGGCATTGACGGTGCCGCCGCCGTCGGTCCAATTCTGCCAATAATCCGTAGCCGCATTGGAGGTTGATGCAAACAAACAAATACTGAGTGATGCCGCAAACAACGCCGTGAACATTTTTCTGCTGAACTTAAACATGGCTTGCCTCCTCAATGGTTTTTGATTTCCGCTTGCCCTTGCCAACCGCCCAGTCTTTTTTCTCGCAATCTTCTAACTTTCACCTCCATTCTTAGTAAATTATAGAAGGAAAGCGTATACATTTTTTAGTACCAAATTAAAGGTCTATCCGGGAAATTCTTTAGATCTGCCAGCCGCAAGCCGATATATACTGTGCCGAAGAAATCATTTACATAAAGGGGAGATACCGTGAAATTCAAATTTCGAGTATTGGGCATCGTCAGCGCAGCCTTGCTGCTGACTGGATTCCCTTCCAGAACATCCGCCTCCGGGCAGAACGTCCAGGATATCAGTGCGAGCAGAAGCCCGCAGGAGATCCGTGAGGTGTTCAAGCAGTTTCGTCCGATGTCGCAGAGCTTTGATTACATGGAGAGCATGGATATTTTCGAAGCGGCGCCGCAATTTGGAACGCCCATGGATGCCGGAAAACTTAAGCAGGTCTACATAGAAGACGGACTCAAGGCCGTGAATTTCGTCAGATATCTCGCGGGACTGCCGAGCGACGTGGAAGCCGATTGGAGTTTGGCGCCGCAGGAGCAGGCCGCTGCCATGGCCAACGCTTTAAATGGCGGTCTCAGCCATTACCCGAGCCAGCCGGCCGGAATGGATGATGCCCTGTTTCGCCTCGCCGCCGACGGAGCCAAATCAAGCAATCTGTACGCAGGCAACCCTACCCTGTACAGCAATGTGACCGGATATATGTCGGACAGCGACACCTCCAACATTGACCGCGTGGGCCACCGGCGCTGGATTATCAATCCGCAGATGAAGAAAACCATGTTCGGCTTCACCTTCAAGAACGGAGACAACATCTATCCGTACGGAGCCATGTACGCGTTCAACAGAGAGCGGAGCGCCAGCGAGGTCCAATATGATTACGTCAGCTGGCCGTCGGCCGGATATTTCCCTCAGGAATTGTTTGCCCCGGACGATGCGTGGTCCGTTTCGCTGAATCCGGACAAATACGACAATACCCGTACCGGGCAGATTAGCGTGAACCTGACACGCATCCGGGACGGCCGTTCTTGGAGCTTCAGCGCGCAGGACACCAATAAATCGGGCAAATATTTCAATGTAGAGAAAAGCGGATACGGCATCCCGTTCTGCATTATTTTTAGGCCTGACGGAATATCGGCATTTGAAGATGAGGATACGTTTAAGGTAGACATTCGGGGGATCTATTCGAAAGGCGGCGCAGAAACAGCCATCTCCTTCGAGACGACGATGTTTGATCTGCTCGCCCAAGCCTCCTTCCGCACAGAAAGTATCCAGTTGATTCCCGGCGAACAGCTGCAGCTGTACACGGGCATTAACCAGGCGGACAAAGAAAGCGGCTTGGCGCCGCAGTTCACCAGCAGCAATCCTGAAGTGGCAGCGGTCGATCAGGACGGGACGATCACAGCGAAACGAAGCGGCAGCGCAACCATATCCGCGAATCAATATTTCAACGCTTCAGAGCCGGTCTATGTGTCCGTCAAAACCGCCGATCCCAAGGACCGGGTGAGCGCCTGGGCACAGGATGCTTACAGCAAAGCCAAAGCCAACGGCATTGTGGCGATGAGCTCCGACAGCAAATATCAAACACCAGTCAACCGGTATACGTTTGCCAAAGAAGCGCTTAAGGTATACGAGAACATTGCAGGCAAGGTAAGCAGTACTACCGCTTCTCCTTTCAAGGATATTCAGGATTCCCGGATTACGCTGGCTTACGAACTTAACTTGATCAAAGGCACCTCCGCTACGGCGTTTTCTCCTTGGAAAACCGTAACCAGACAGGAAGCGGCGACAATGTTAAGCAAACTGGTGCAGATCCTGGATGAGCGCACGCAGACGGCCTCCTCAGGGGCCGGCGTATCCGTTACGCCGTTCAAAGATGATTCCGGCATCGCCTCCTGGGCCAAAGACGCAGTCTACGCCTCCGTGCGGCTGGGATTGCTGAACGGGATAGGAAATAACAAGTTCCAGCCTTTGGACAATTTGACCCTGGAGCAATCTTATGTGATTCTGCAGAACTTGCTGGATCGATATGAGTAACTTCCGGCTATATGGATTTAAATAATTAAACTTGAAAAGGCACAGTGCCAATGGCACTGTGCCTTTTATTAATGATGCTCGCAATAAACGGATTTAATCTTTATCCTCGCGCTCGCCGTGTCCCTCATCCGGCAGCGCATGGCGGATCGCCCCTTGCTGATCCTGGTCCGGCAAAGCCCCGGGATAGCTGCCCTCTTGAAACAACCCAAATTCCTCGTCGATATCCCGTTCGGTAACAAGTCCATCGTCCACATGTTCCTCCGGTTCCTTGCTCACGTCATTCATCTCCTCTGTATCGTCGTCATCGTACAAACGGCTGTATATAAGTTTACCCGTTTGCCGCCGGACGAATCCGCCGTGGGGAGTTCCGTACTACGCGGACGATTTTTCATAGGAGGGTCAGCCGTTTCGTTTCATGACCGGTATATACAGATCCACCTTGCATTTGCCCTCCGGGTCCAGAGCGGGATTGTTCATACAGAATTCCAGGCAAGGTTTATCATCGGCTTCATAGCCGCTCTCAGGCAGCCATAAACCGAACACATGCTGGTAAGCAAGCACGAATTGATCGACCGGGCCGTAATACGGGTACATCGCATAAAGCCCGCCGGTAAGCGTTTTGAATTCGACCTCCCCGGAATGTCCTTGCTTCTCGAAGCCCGGCGGCAAAGTTACGCAGGCATCGTACCGGCAGGCCTGTTCTTCGACCATATCAAGATCATCCAGCGAAATCCCGATAAAACACTGCCGCTCCGGAGTGAAGCCGTGCCGGGCCGCCCATATGCCCAGCTTCTCCCAGGCTCCGCCCGTATCCAGATAACTCCCCACATGTCTGACACACGCCACTTCAACATCCGGAAGCTCTTTAAACGTAATCATTTTGCCCCACGCCCTTCTCAAAAGATGATTGGTTTCATCTTCATTGTAAGTCCGGGGAGCAGACGGCTCTTCGCGGCTGTTGCTAAGAAGTGCCGGATTCTTGCTATTATGGTGCAGACTTTTTCTTACTTCGCTTGGCGTCAGGCCGTAGTGTTTCCTGAATAAGGCGTTAAAAGCAGAAACGGAGTCGAAGCCGCATTGCCCCGCAATCTCCAGAATGGTGCCGTCCGATTCGGCCAGCAAAGAGACCGCCCGCTGCAGACGCTCGCGGTTCAGGAAGGCGACAGGTGCCATTCCGGTCATCGCCGCGAAGATCCTGCTGAAGTGGTATTTTGAAAAATTCGCGACGGCCGCCAGCTGATCCAAACTAAGCTTCTGATGGCTGTTGTCCTTCATATACTGAATAACCTTGCCGATCCGCTCTGCATAATCATTGTTCATGCCCAGCAATCTCCTTTGGTAAGGCAGGCGTTTGCCGGCCTTTTACCCGTTTTAACGTCGCCACGATCAAGAAACTCACGATGACCAGCAATAGCCAAGAGCTCACCTTACCCAGATGAACCAGCTGCCATGCCGCCGCCTGATCCGGGTATTCCCATGCCCCGAAAAATGTCGCGATATTCTCTGCAATCCAGATAAAGAAGCCGATCAGCGCAAAAGAAAGTGCCAGCGGCATCCGGTAACGGGTCCCGCCCACCTCATAAATCACCCGGGTCCGCCAAAATACAAGCAGCACCAGCGCCGATAGCCACCAGCGCACATCAATCCAGTAATGATGGGTGAAAAAGTTCAAATAGATCATCGCCGCCAGTGTCACAACGACCGGAAACGGCGGCCACTTCACCAGCTCGACATTCATTCGCCGCCACGCCTGACAGAGATAGCTCGCCACACTCGCATACATAAATCCGCTGTACAGCGGCACACCGAACACCTTGAAGTAGCCTTCTTCGGGATAAGACCATGATCCCATATGCGTCTTGAAGATTTCAAGAGCCAGCCCGATCAAGTGGAACAGCGTAATGACCTTCACTTCATCGCGCGTCTCCAGCCCGGCATGGACCATCCACCACTGCATGGCCAGGCAGATCAGCAGCAGCCAGTCATATCGGGGAATCCAGGGCAGCGGAATCAGCTTCGTTAACGCCAGCGACGCAAAAATCACTACAGGAAACACGCAGGATAACGCCTGTTCCCGGCCAAAACAGACCAGCTGCAGCAGTCCTCTCTTCACCGGACGTGGCTGCATGGATAATAAGGAGGTCATCTCCCTCGCCTCCAATCGTTATTTCAATTCTCAGGGCAGCATCCCGACCGCTTATTTGACCAGCTTAATTTAGCATAAGTTTTATTGTTTTACAATATATTTTATCTGTTTAGTAACGCATAATTATTGTTAAAATGTCAAATACCATTGTAGACTAAAAAGAGGAATCCTCGCATTGTTCACGAATACAAAGTATAAATTTGATCTTGGAAGGGGTTTGGAGGATTAATGGGCACGCTGCGGGAAATGACGATGAGCGATTATGATCAAGTGATCGAAATGTGGAAAAGCGTAGAGGGGCTGGCGATCAGCCAGGCGGACTCCAGGGAGAACATCGGGAGATACCTGGTGCGTAATCCGGGCATGAGTTATATCTTTGAAGAGGGAGGCGTCATCGCCGGCACCATCCTGTGCGGGCATGACGGGCGCAGAGGCTTCATCCACCATTTGGCGGTTCACCCCGGCTACCGGAAATTGAAGATCGGCCGGCAGCTGGTGGAGGCCGGTTTGGACAAGCTGCACGGCGAAGGCATCGATAAATGCCATATCTTCGTCATTGACGACAACGAGGCAGGCCATCGTTTCTGGACCGCCGAGGGCTGGGAGAAACGCAGCGGATTCGGCGTGTATTCAAAGAACATTCATTAAAGAATCGGCTCAGTCGTTCAATCCTTTCCCCTCAAAGATCGCCTGTGTGGATTTCTCGATCCGCGCGATGCGGGTTTTGGTTTGTTTCGGCTGGGCGAAAAACATCAGGTAGGCTCTTTGCCGGCCGGGCGTCAGCGCCTCAAACGCCGTCTTCAGCTCCGGCAGCTCGGCAAATTTCTGCTGCAGCTCTTCGGGAATTTCGTATTCTTCATGCTTTTTGAGCTCTACCTTCAATCCGGCTTTTTCGATGTCCATGGCTTCGCCGATGTAATCTTTCAGCAGCGGCGCCAGCTCCGCGATTTCCTGAGCGCTCGTGAACCGGATTTGCCGCGCGGCCTGTACCTTCTCCGTCTGCTGGATCAGCAAGCCATGCGAATCCTTGATCAGAGCGCCTTTGGGAAACAGGATTGCGCAATATTCCTTAAACCCGTGGATCAGCAGAACATTTTTGCCGTCAAGCGTATAACAGGGAACGCCCCATTTCAACTCCTCCGTCAGCGGCGTATCGAGGACGATATTCCGCAGCGCCTCAAACGCTTCCTTCCACTTGTCCGCCTTCTCAAAGAAAAAGGCGACTTTCGGGTTCTTTTTCTGCTCCATCATGCTGGCTGGCACCTCGCAATATTGTTATCGTTCTACAGGGCAAAGCCCCGTCTCATTCTATCCATCACGCGTACAAATTTAACCTTGATCTCTTGCACCCATTCCGGTACGTCGTCCCCGCAGCCTTCAAGCGATCTTAACAAGCTGGAGAACTTCTGCAAGTTCATGAATCTGCGGAAATCTGTAAACTGCGACAGCTTATCGCCGCCCAGCGGCAGGATGGAGCCATAACCCTCCAGAAAAGCTTGGGCGTGCGGATGCTCCAGGCCAAGCTCGTCTCCCACCACATCATCAATAGCATTAACGATATCCTGGACGTACCAGCTGTATACGGCATCATCGAAATCTATAATTTCAAATGACCGGGTATCCGCCTCGTAAAACACATTGTCCAGCTGAAAATCATAGTGGATCAGTCCGTAATTCTGCTCTGTTATCGGCAGCGTCATCAGCCAATCGTTTAGTTGTCTGAGCTCCGCCGCCGCCTCCCGTTCCTTCGGATGCCGCTTCAGAATTACATCGATCTCCTGCAGGATGTCCTTCCAACTTACTCTTGGAACGGATGAAGGCCGGTACGCCTGCGATAATTGATGCAGCGAAGCCAGCGACCGGCCCCAGGTCCAGCATTGTTCAGCCGTTAGATCATCTTCCAGAACAACGCCTGCGGCGGATCGAAAAACCACCCCGTAGTACATTCCCTCGGACGCGTGCACTTTCTCAAGTACTTTCCCATTTAACGAAAGCACTGGCGCGGCGATCGGATAATGTTGATTTTGCAAATAGGCCAAAAAATCAAGCTCCGCCCGGATTTGCTCTTCCTGACGCTCCATTTCAAAACTGAACCGTAAGTAAAAACGTTCTCCGCGATTCTCAAAGACATATACAAAATTCGAACTGGCTCGACAAAACTTCAAGCTTCCTTCACTATGCTCCCAACACTCAAGCAAGCTTGCCGCAGCGGCATCCCCTGTCAGTCCAATAACCATGTTGTCTAACTTCATCATACGATCTAGTTCCCCCCACCGGTATGAGAGGAATGAATCCGCTAAGAAGCATGCCCTCTCTTCACCAAGTGTAGCACGGACGGTCATACATCATTTGGTAAAAAATGATTTTAACCGCTTCATCCCGGTGCGGCTCAGGCTTCTTTTTCAAATACGCTTATGGAGTTGCGCACTTCCTTGGCCTTATAAAGGGCATGGTCCGAATGCGTAAAAAGACGTACGGTATCGACCTGCTCGGAATAGGAGGATAAGCCAAAGCTGGCCGTCAGCTTCAAGAGAGGCTCGTCCGCAAACTGCAGTTCGCTGACTTTCACCCGGATCTGCTCGCAGGTACGGACCGCTTCGTCCATGGTCGCGTTGCGGAACAGCAGGCAGAATTCATCGCCCCCGTAACGGAAAGGAATCGCACCGCCGCAATGTTCCTTCAATACCCGCGCAAATTCGATCAAACAGCGGTCGCCCAGGTGATGCCCCCACGTATCGTTGATCCCCTTGAAATTATCGATATCCGTGATCGCGAGGATGTATGTATGATCCAGCACGTCGTCCTCCATATTCTTGAGCGCGTCGTGCAGCGCCTTGCGGTTAAAGATGCCGGTCGTTTCATCGATCTGAAGACGGCGCTGCAGCTGCTGCCGTTCCATCTCCATCTGAATGCTGGCTTCGTTTTTCTTCTGCTCGTAACGGATCACGACCATGCAGACGATGGAAACGGCGATCATAATGAACAGGGATATGAAAAAATTGCTCATCCGCAGCGTACTGTCGAAAATGCTGATCTTGTCTACATCCCATTTGATGAACAGTTCCGAGACGATAATGGCGGCAATGCTCAGCAGCGCCGTAATGCTGGTCAAGCGATGGCTGGCATAGATCGTCGTCATCATCACGGCCACCGCAAACATATAGTACGACGCCGTAAATGCGCTGTGCGTCGTAAAGAGCACAAAGCAGATGCCGACCATCACCAGCGAGACCGTATATTTTTTCTGAGTCAGCGAAAGGGACTCCGACCGTATGACCGCCGCATTCACCCCGACAAACAGCAGGTTGATCCCGCTGGGAACCGCTATGAATTTTAAAATAAACCGCGGCACGGTCGTGGTCAGCATATCGGATTGCAGCAGGAACGCTCCCATGACGCATTCAATGATAAACGCGAACAGCACAAGCCCCACCGTCGTCTTGTAGTGCAGCACGAGCCAATCGTTGTCGATTCGGGTGTATTCCTTCTGTATTTCGTGGATGTGTAAGTCATCATAGCTCTCTCTATTCCTGTCTAGCCCAGAACGTTCCCTCTCCACACTCGTCCCTCCATACAGTCTTGAACCTTCTCCTATTATACCTGTAGATGAACAAGAGAATCTATGCAATGAACGCAGCGATAAGTAAAACGATGTAAAAATCACCCCGCAAAGCGGGGTGATCCTCAATCCTTGTACGGATCGAACTCGCCGGCACCGGCCATGCAGACGCCGATCGGCTTCAGCTCATGCATTACCTCAATCGTCTCCGCGTGTGCGTCCAGCACGTCCCGAAGCTTCCGGTACACGAACGGGCTCTCGTCGGTGCCGGCGCCGCGCAGCTCCACGCCATAATTCCGAACCGCCTCGAGCATTTGCAACGCGCTAATCTGTCCGCCGCTGCGGGTGCGGGTTTTCCAGTTCATCCGTCCGGCGGCCTGGGTACGGCTCATAATCCGCCCCGCGCCGTGCACGGTGCTGTAATACGAATCCCGGTTCTCTGCGGTGTCCTTGCCCTTGACGATTACGGAGATGTCCCCCATGCTGCCGCCGATAAAACCGACCTGGCCGGGGGCGGACGGCGTCGCCCCTTTCCGGACGACGACCACGTCTTTGCCGCTGTGCGTCTCTTTCCACGCAAAATTGTGATGGTTGTGCACTTCCAGATCTGCTTCCGCGCCGATAATCTGCAGCACCTGCCGGATGACGTAGTCCCGACCCGCATAAGCATAACGCCCGGCCAGCTTCATGGCCCGGTAATACATATCGCCGAGTTCGCTGTCCAAATCGAGCAGTACCGGCGGCTGATCCATCTTCTCGCCCGGGGCGTTCGCCAGAAACTCCCGCCCTGCCGCCAGATTGATGAACCCGCTCGCGGTCTTGTGGCCGAAGCCCCGGCTGCCGAAGTGGTTGGCAATCCACAGACGACCCGTGGCGGATTCTTCGAACAGGTCCACGAAGTGGTTGCCGCTGCCGACGGTGCCGAGCTGGCTCTGCGCCAGCTCTTTGAGCTTCCGGTGCTCCATGCGGCCAACCGCCATGTACACGTCCCAATCGGGATCGTCGAACAGGTCGTGATCGACTTTCTCGTTGTTGATCCGCCCTACGCCGAACGAAATTTTGCGGGCAACGGTATCCATCATTGTTCCAAGCTTCGGCCGGATGTCCGCGGCCAGCACATTTGTCCGCACCGCCTTGTTGCCGCAAGCAATGTCATACCCGACGCCGGAAGGCGAGATTTGGCCGTCGTACACGACCACACCGCCGATCGGCTGGCTGTAGCCTTTATGATGGTCGGCCATCAGCAGCGTCTGCACGACATTGCCTGTCGCCGCACAGGTCAAGGCCTGCGCCAGCGCCCCGTCGTCCGGCTGGCCCCAGACCCGCACGCCGTTTATATGTTGATAAGCCATCTCTGCTTCAACTCCTAAATGTTTTCGCTATTCCATGCTTCCTTCAGCACATTCCTGAACAAATCGTCCAACTGCTCATCCGGATCTCCGGCGGGTGCAGCCTGCAGGCTTGCGGCCGTCCGTTCGTAATACCCGATCCGCTCCTCCAGATAATCGTTAATCGGATTCATTCTCGCTTCCAGATCCATTTCGTCTCCCGCCTTCTTGCGGATAAGCAGACGGTCGATGATGCCCTTCAGCTCACTGTCTGCGGGTACGATGGCGTCCACCAGCTGCCCGAATTCAATCGGCGGCATCGTGCCGTATCTCGTGATCCATTCACAGGCCAGGACCGGGCGGAGCACGTAGAAATATTTCTTGATCTTCACCTGCTCGCCCTGCAGATACTCCCGGTAGTTGCCCTTCGCCATGTGCAGGTAATGATAAGTGCAGGCCTTTGGCGAAAACGTCAGCGGAGCGATCCGGCGGATCTGCTCCGTGATCGACCGATCGTCCAGATATACGATCGGGGACTGCAGCCATTCCAGCAGCGGCGGATTGGATTTGCGGAACAGCCGCAGCGCTTTGCGCAAATCCCAGCCGTTGATGTCCAGCAGGTCGCTGATCGGACGTTCGATTACATCGCGCTTGTCATGAATCGATAAATACCAGTCCACCGGCCGGACGTACAGGAACCTTACGTCATAATCGCTGTCCTTGGACGGGAATCCCCAGGCCCGGCTGCCGGATTCGCAGGCGTACAGGATGCGCACCTGCTCTTCGCGTTCGATGCGCGTCAGCTCCGTTTGGATGCGTTGTTGTATGCTGTCGTTCATGGGATACCCCCTCCTTACGCTACTCCGCCGGGATTATTAACCGTTCATCCCGCCGTCTTCCCCGCTCCAACGAGCGCATTCAGCCGGTCCAGCAGGTCTCCGCCGCCCGTGAGCGAGATGGAGCCGATTTTCTCGCAGATTTTTTCGAGGAACTCCAGCTCCTTGAGCCGGAACAACGTCTGGTTCTCATCCATCAGCTTTGCGGTGTTCAGCAAGCTGCGGGTCGAGGCCGTTTCTTCGCGGCGGGTGATCAGGTTGGCTTGCGCCCGTTTCTCCGCCAGCAGCACGGTATTCAGAATGTCGCGCATTTCGCCCGGCAAAATGACGTCTTTCACGCCCGCGCCAAGGAACTGCACGCCGAACGCCGCTTCCTTCTCCCGCAGACGAGAGAGGACGAAGGCCGCAGCCTCTTCTTTGCGGCGCAGAAGATCATCCAGTTTCAGCATGCCCACATATTCCCGCAGAATCAGCTGCAGCTGGATGTGAACCTGCTCGTCGAACGACTTCAGTTCCAGCGCGCGCAGCGGCATGACGATTTTGTATTGGCAGACGAAGTTCAGGCGCAAGGTTACCTTATCCTCCGTCATCATTTCCTGGCCGATCAGGTCCATCTGCTGCTGCCGCAAATCCACTGTCTTCAAGAGTGGCGAGACCGGGCCTCTCCAGAAATAGTATTTGCCGGGCTTCAGCTCCCGCTGCAGCATGTGGTCATAGAAGAGAAATCCGCATTCATGGCTCGCCACTTCATAGGTCAGCACGTTCGCGCCCAGCCGCTGCACGATGGAGCGGTTAATCTCCGCAGGCAGCTCCGGCTGACGCGTATCCGCGTGCATAAACGTATTTTTCTTCAAAACATTCCAGAAAGCATACACGCCCGGCTTCAACAGCTGCACGAATTGCCCGTCCTCGTAATGCAGCACATATTCATGATCCTGCACCCGTACGACATCGAGCTCGCGCAGCAGTTCCTCGTCCTGCAGGAACAACCGCATATCCCGGCCTTCGACCTGAAACGGTTTGGCGATGTTGAGCACCGTTACCGTAGATTTCGACCAAGGCATGAAGCTGTATGTACCCGGCAGCAGTTTCTTCTCGTAGCTTCCATTGTTAAAAAGCAACCCGCGTTCGTCCGCTTGAATGATGATTTTTCTGAACATATCGTTAACCTCCTTAATGGTCGACCATTGGCCCGGAATCCCTCTGCTAAGTTCAGCGGAATCCCGCTTCAGCCGGTGCGCTCCATCCCTCTGCCCCAGGCAGCCTGCCGATCCGAAGAACGGCCAAACCTCAGCCGTCCCGCTGAATCTTCAAAACCTCCCGAGGTTCCGGACTTCCGCTCCGGCGGTATCCGCGGATTGCATAGCCTCTCCCGCAGTGCGCTAACCCAAGCCGCGCGGAATTCCGGCCTTTGGTCATAAATTTATCGCTCGATTGAAAGTCGAGTGCTCTACCAGAATCGCTCCCTAGGCGATTGGGGAATCGAACCCCAATAATGTTGGCTCCAAGCCGACCCGGTGTACAGGATACCGCAGCATAACATGCGCGGCACTGCGGGATTCATGGATATCCCCGCCTCGTTACAGCCGTCCGGACAAGAAGCAATGTATGATAGAACGCCGTTTTGGCGTTTACCAACTTCTGTCATGCCGCTTACAGGTACTATCATCGCTGATTTAACGCGGCGCGAACATGGCGAAAGTATTACGACGGGTCATAAAGTTTACCATTTCACCCCAATCCTGCCCCTGTTACAATGGAAAAAGATGCTTGCGAACGGGGGAGACACCATTGGCCAAAGAAAGCTTCGATAAAGAAATCCAGTTTCTGCGCATACTTGTGCTGACCAGCGGGGCGTTCAGCCGGCAGCAGTTCGCCGAGCGGCTGGGCATCTCGGTCCACACCTTCGATAAAACCCTGCGGCGGCTTAAAGAGGTGGCCGGGGCCGTGCACCAGCCTGCAGCGCAGGAACAGAACAAAGAGTTTGCCGAGGCGCTGCGGAGCAGCTATTACGAATCGGCCGACCCGCTGCTGCTGTTCCTGTTCCGCGCCAAGTCGGTCAAGGAATCGGAGAGCCAGCGGATCTCCCTGCTGCTTGGGGCCATGAACGGCCAGGCGTTAACCGCCATGGAGCTGCTGGATCTGTGCTGCGGCAGTATGCCTCCCGAATGGGCGCTGCCTGACGAAAAAACGATCCGCTCCGACCTCAAATATCTGGAGGACGTCGGCGTCATCAAGCGGGAGCCGGGGCCGCGCCCCTACCGCTACCGCATTCAGGACGAGCTGATCCGCAGTTTGTCGCAGGACGAAATGATCGATCTGTATGATTTCGTGGACGTGATGGCCAACACGCAGGTTCCTTCCGTCCAGGGCTACCTGCTGCGCGACGGCCTGAAGAAACAGCTGCTGCGCAGCGGGCAGGCCGAACCGCAGGGAATCGAGCTTTTTCTGTATAAGTACCACTATTACTCGCGGATTCTGGATGAAGCGCATCTGTTCACGCTGCTGCAGGCGATCCGGCAACGGCGCAAGGTCCGGTTTCTTTATTTTTCGCCGAAGTCGGATAAAAGCTATGCCTCCAGGAACACCAACCCGTTATTCGAACGGGACACACAGGGCAAATCCCAAACGACGCTTCCGCTAAAGCTCGTCTATGACCATCAATATGGGCGTTGGTATCTGCTCGGCCATGGCCGCGAAGGGATCCGGAAATTCCGGATGGAGGGCATTACGCAGATGGAAGAAGCCGAGGCGGTGGACGAAGAGTGGTTTGCCGGCAAGCAAGAGGAGCTGGCCCGGAAAATGCAATACAGCTGGCTGATCGACACGGGAGAACCGGTGACGGTTCGCGCCCGCTTTTACCATCCGCTGGATTCGGCCGCCAACTTCGTGAAGGAACGGGTGCTGTCGCAGGGGCAGTGGGGTCAGATCGTGGCCGAGGATGAAGCGTCTTTCATCTATGAGATTACCGTGAACGGAACTACCGAAATCAAGCCGTGGCTGCGGAGCTTTGGTTCGAGCTGCGAGATTCTGGAGCCGCGCCAGCTGCGCCAGCAGATGATTGCCGAGTGGAAGGAGATCCGGGCGTATTATGAATCTGTTTGAAAAAATTTTCAACTACCAGATCCTCTCCCGGCTGGAGGACTCCGGCACGTTTATGGTCACCGCCCACGAACGGGCATGGTTGAAGACGATGCTGGAGCATCCTGCCGCCGATGAGGCTTTTATGCCGGAGACACGGGAGAAGCTGCGTTCCCTTCTGGAGCCGGAACCGGTGATGGACACAGCCCTGCACCTCATTGAGAAAGCCCGTACCGCCGAAGAGCAGGTCTACCATCCGCTGCTGCGGCCTCTACGCCGCTGCATTATGGAAAAGTCGGGCATCCGCATCACCTACGAGATCAAAGGCGGTCAAGTGAAATTGGACCAAGCGGGAATCCCCTACAAGCTGGAGTATTCCATGGTCAAGCGGGAATGGTATCTGCTCTGGCATCATGCCCGGCATCACGCTTTTATGAGCACCCGGTTAAAAAAGATTCTCTCGGTTGTGCCCGAGCCGGCCAGCCCCGCCACTGTGGACCAGATTTTCAGAAAAACCGCCAAGACGCTGGAATCGCGCAAGACGGAGGTGGTCATTGAACTCGTCCGCGACTACAACGAGGAACTCTCCCGGATTCTGTACGCCTTCTCCAGCTTCGAGAAAAACGTGGAATATGACGCTCCCAGCGACATTTACCGGATCAAGGTTACGCTGCTCAGCGACGAAGCCGAATATTTGCTCTCCAAAATCCGTTTTCTCGGCAAACGGGTCCGGGTCATCGAGGGGGATTATTTAAAGCAGCGGATGCTGGAAGCATCATCCAAAGCGCTGCAGCGTTACGGGGTGGCGGAAACGCCGGAGGAAACGCCGCGGGATTAGATTCCGAAAAACTCCCGCGCCGTCTCCGTCGTCGCCTTGGCGACCTCCTCTGCCGGTTTGCCCACGCAGAGCGCCACGGACCGGAGGATATGCGGCAGGAAGGCCGGCTCGTTCCGCCCGTCCTTCGGCTTCTCCTTAAGGTCCCGCGGCGTCAGGAACGGCGCGTCCGTCTCGATCATGAGCCGGTTCAGCGGCACGTTGCGGACAAGCTCCCGCAAAGGTTTGCCCCGGCGTTCATCGCAGATCCAGCCGGTAATCCCGATATGGAAACCGGCATCCAGATACGCTTTCAGCTCGGCTGCCGTCCCCGTGAAGCAGTGAACCACCGCCTTGCGCACCGAATGCTCCCGCAGGATATGCATAAAATCCGCAAAAGCCTCCCGCTCATGCAGGAAGAGCGGCATCTCCAGCTCCTGCGCCAACCGAACCTGCTCTGCGAACCATGTCCGCTGCACCTCGCGCGGCGAGAAGTCGCGGTTATAGTCTAGGCCGCATTCCCCGATGGCTACGACCTGCGGCAGCGCCGCCAGTTCTTTCAGCTTCTTCAGCGTCTCTTCATTGCAGCTCTTGGCGTCATGCGGATGCACGCCGGCCGTGGCGTACAGCTTTGCCGGATACCGCCCGGCATAACGGACCGCTTCGCTGCTGCTGCGCAGGCTCGTGCCGGTAATGATCAGCGGCGTAACGCCCGCCGCCGCCGCTTTCTCTACAAGCAGATCCCGGTCCTCGTTAAAGGAACGGTGCATCAGATTGATGCCGATATCGACAAGGGGATGTGTCATGGCTTAGTTGCTCCTTTTTCTCCGATGTTGTTTTTCGAAAGGCTAGCTGCCGGAATCCGGTCCGCCAACCACACTTCATTGCCCGCATAATAGAAGGTCGCGCCCTGCCGCTTTGCGCTCGCAGTATCCACTTTAAGAATAACCAGCTCGCCCCGGCGGCTGCCCGCCAGCGTCGCGAAATGAGTGCCTTCCGAGAGATGTACATATTGCCGGTTCATCGGGCGCAAGCCCTCCCGCAAAATCAGCGGCAGCGCTTTGGTATTGGTCCCGTGATAGAGCACCGCCGGCGGTTCGCCCGGCGTATACTGCACCTGGTCATGGCTGTGGCCATATCTCGCCCTAATGCGCCCGTCCGCAATCTCGAAACGCTGTTTATCCGACTGGCGCACCACCTGCTCCACATCCTCCTGTATTACCCATGCCCATGTCGGCTGGGCCTGAATCGCATGCAGCAGCGCCGCGAGCGTACAGGAGCCGTCCGCCGGCTCCAGGCGTATTCCGAATTGCTCCGGGGTATGCCGGAGTATCTTGGTCATTAACTTACTTAAGCTTTTTTCCGAAGCTTCGTTTAACATCATTGCACTTCTCTTTCCGAATCGTCCTGTATTCACTTCCAATAATTACATTATACCCGCTGCATGGGCCGGGAAGATCGTAAACCTTGATTCATAGATAAACATTCCCGGCTGCCGATGCAAATAAAAGGTGCCTGAATCCGTGGGAATTCAGGCACCTTTATGCAGGCGTCTACCGCCCGCTGCTGCTCAATAAACGGAATGGCGTATCTTTCTCCCCAAAATATATCCTCGGGCAACGTGTTCGCACACCAGTGGCTATAGTAGAGATCATAAGCCCCATTTTTAACGATTATCAGATTCGCCCGTTGTCCCACCGGTTTATCTCCTTTCCAGGTGAAGTGCTTTTATTGATTATCCGCAATTACAATACTTCCGCACTCGGAGCAATACCGCTCAGGAATGACTACTCCGCCAATAACGAAATATTCATTAATGATGACTTTCCGTTCTTTTTTATCGATTCGTATCTTCATCCCTCACTGTCCCCTCTGTTTCATTGATTAGTTCGTCCAGCACCTCAATCGCCATCCCCAAACGTGCAGAGTCCTCCGATATTAGCGTCATCATCTCGTTTACCCGACTGGCGTAGTTACCCGGCTTAATCGAAAAAGCATCCGCAATCGCCACCGCGCCCTTCTCGTTCATCCAATACGTCTCATTCAAAGCAAACAGCACCTGATTCAAACAGGAGACGGCGCGGAAGCAGCAACCGGCGATATAGGACAGGTCCTGCTTGTAGATCCCCTTTCGCCCAATCTCCATGGAAAAGCGCGCTTCCCACAAGAACTTCCGGATCATCGCTGCCTGCAAAACCGGCGGATACGGCTGTGTCTTCGACTTTAGCTCGGCCAACAGTCCATGCGGGTCCCACAACACCCGGCATAGCGCGACTTCCGCCAGATACATCGCATTCACGAACCCGTGGGGATGCCCCGGCTGATAGTCGATCGTTATGTCCCCCGCCAAGCACTGCTCCATCACTTGCGAGACTTTGCCCAGGTCACGAAACAACCAGTCAACGGGAATCTGCTGCATCTGCAGCCATCCGCCGCCATTGATCCACGGCCCCCAGCCGCCAACCTCCGTGATGAGGTCCGTCCGGTGATCATCATCCAGTGCTGAAGCCACCTGATTTAGTGCGGCAATATCCAATCCGTCAGCGGGATCATAATAGATTCCGAGATCAATATCCGAATGGGCATGCGCCGTCCCTTTCGCTCTCGATCCGCCCAGCACAATGGCCTGCACGCCGGCGATCTTTTGTAACGCGTTCACGATTTCACTGATGATTTCTGTTGGCATGGAATCACTCCGTTATCGTACTTTCTTTGGATAATATAGATTTATAGAACCGCTCCAGATTTGCATGGCTCGGCAGCCCCGAGACCTGTCCGTCGCCCAATTCGATCACGGTCCACGTTCCGCTTGCCGTTTTGGCAATATCCATCGTAAAGAACCGGCTCGCCACACCTTTAGCCAAAGCTATAAAAGTATCCAGCATAGGAGTTTCTTGCCGATAGGCCGCCTCATCCCAATATTCAATACACTGAACCAATTCGTGATCCAGGAAAAACAGCCGGTATTCATTGGATAACGGCATCCCGCTCTTGGGATGGTTCCCGAGCTGTTCCAGCTGAATAAATTTGCGAATGACCACACCGCCGTTCAGCTCTGAGCCTTGGCGATCGATGAAATTCCGAAGAACCGTCTGCGCCTGCTGCCGATCCGAAGCCTCGGGGATAAAACACGCCTCTACCCATTCATGTTTTCTGGATTTCACGTAATCTTTGACAATAACCGGCCGATCTCCAAAAGCGTTCATTTTCTCATATAAAGGGTCTAAGCCATCCTGAAGGTTCTCCATCCCCAGCCAAATGCTTTCCGGCGTGGCCGCCTTGATCGCTTCATAGGAAAAAGGGAAATAATGCCCGTTTATGTACTGTGCCGGAGAGTTGATCAGCATGGCATTTTTCTGGCGCAGCGCCAAATGTAAGGCTTCGTAATCCTTCGGCTTAAGCATCCAGCCCCTGTAAATGAACAGCTCGGGAGTTTCGAAGGCGGGAACCCGTTTAATCGCTTTTGCAGGCTCGCCCTCTAATAGCTCTTCCAACGAAACAAGGTAGACATCTAATCCGAGCGTTAACGCGCAGTAATATTCCTGTTCATATTCCGCATCAACGGATTTAGGGTTAAACGGTTCTGAACAAAACAGAATTTTCATGCCACAGCCTCCATGTATAAAATGCGTTATCCAAATCGTACCATATCGGCGTCCTTGTAGGAGCAACATATTTATGTCCGCCGCGTTATATATAGAGACAGCAAGCCTTGAGATGAGGTGAACGATGAAGACATTGGACGGCCTCTAGCTTCCCGGTAAGAGGAGGTTAGAGCGCCTAATGAGCAGAAGCGTGAAAAAATCCCCGGCATGTACGGATCACCGTACTCCGGGAACGCGCTGGAGCAAACGGCAGGCCAGCAAAGCTGTGCGCCGTTATGCCGAGGAAATTCAAGATGGCAAATGGTACCGGAAGGTCTATTGTTCCTGGAACATTTGCGACTACCGTTTCTACAAAACCAAACAGCAAGCGATCCACGAATGGGAGACCGAATCTTGGCGTCAGGACCGGTTCCCGACCAGAGCCGCAGTCATTAACGACTGGGCGGACAGCTTCAGAAGAAAATAAGCCCAAGCGCCGGACAGGGAAGCCCGGTGCTTGACCTTTTTTACAAGCCATTATTTACTCCGTTTCGCCATTCACCAGCTTCAGCGGTACAAACACGGAGGCACTGTTCGCCTGCCGGAACCGGGCGATCACCTTGCGGCCAGAGTCCATTTCATATCCGGGGTGACCGGCCAGAAACAGCTCCTGCAGATGCTGGAATGCAACTTCATAAGGTAGCGAGGGATTATCCCCGTTGATCTCCAGCTGGGTGATATGTACATAAATGCCGCCCGGAAGCGTAACCTTCTCGACATCGTCCGGGATGCCTTCGAAGGTGCTGACCCGGGTGCCGAAGCAAGAGCTGTACGAGCCTTGTTCCGGGCCATCCACGGGAAAACCGTAATAATCATGAAGGTAATACTTGGCCGCTTCCGTGGCGAAGACCCGATGCTGCACGCCGAAATATTTGGTGATGACGAACTCTTCAGAATCGGGCGGGGTTACGCTGCAGGCGATTTTCATCTCCGGCAGGGTGACCAGCTTATACCGCAGGGAGTCGAAGCGCTCCTTCACGCTGTCCGCCTTTTTCACCGGCTCGTATTTGGCCAGCACGTCTCCGGTTTCATCATAGGTGTTAAAGCCGCAGCCCGCCTGATTAAATACATACCTTGTGTCCTCGCGGAACTTACCGACGAAATATTCGTCCGCATGCATCCGCTCGTCATACCCTTTACGGTCCGCCCGCTTAGTCTCGTTAATCAGGACCTTGGCATAACGGCAAGGCGGAAGCGTCAGCTGCTCCGTATATTCCGGCAAATATTCCGGGATCTGTTCGAAGCTCTTGACTCTGTACCCGGCCACGATCTTATAATTCCCGTCTCCCCGGGCATCCGTGCGGACCGTCACCACTTCCCGATCCAGCAGGCTACTCCCGATCAGGCCGGCCAGAAGCGCCATATCCCCTTCGCCAACCAGCTTTTTCGTATAAAAATAATCGTTCAGGATGCAATTGGCGTGCTCGAAGCCGTAATATCCGCCATACCCCCGGCTTTCATAGCTGACAGGCAGGGCGAAACCCACGATGTTCATTTCCGGCCGGTCCACAATCGTGCAAAATTCGCTTACCTGTTCCACCAACACTTCGCTTGGCAGCCCCACCCGGCTCATCTCCTCCGCCAGCTTCACAATTTCCGGTTTTACGGCTGGGCTTAGGCCTCCGTTCCCTGGCCTTGCGCAAGCCCCGGGTTATGCCCGTGGCCGGCCCGCTTTCTCATGTTCATCGGCGATCCACCTTTCTCTCTCCAGCGTTCTACAGCTTCATTTTACCGGCAGTTCCAAAGGTTGTATTATCCGTTCTTAACATGTTCCAGCGGGATCCGGCAGGTGCAGATCATCTGCTTGGCGTCATACCCGCCTTCATACTCGTAAATGGCAAAAGCCGGTCCGCCCGGGCGCAGTCCATGATCCCGTACCCATCCCTTCAATCGTTCCCCCAGCACCAGGCCTTCACCGCTGCTCCCCGTCTCCAGTACGGCATAACTTCCCGCCGGGAGCTCCAGCAGCGTTAGTCCGCTTCCAGCCGGAAGGTCAAGTGCCTCCTCCAGCTTTACACCGCAGGTGACAGCCTTTTCATTTTTCGCGATAAAAAAGGTCGCAGCCGTACGCGCAGCCTGCGGCCGGTACACGGCCAGGTAGCTCAGCACCGCATGTGCCGCTGCCCGCTCCCCGTCACTGCCTTCCCGGGTACAAGCCAGAAAAAGCATCCGGGTGCTCTGTATCAAGGAAATCCGCTCATAATCCCTCCGTTTGGCCACCGGCAGGATGAGCGCCAACCGGTTCACCCGGTTGTTCCGGCATAGGAACTCCTCGAAGTACGGCTCATGATCCTCGGTGAACATGCTGGATTTCAGCCAATCCGAATACAGGTAGTTCCAGGCGGCTACGATCTCCGGCTCCTCATTTAAGACGACGGTTCGGGCAACGGTTAACGTTTTCCCGGGATACAGCACCGCCTCGCGAAACGCGCCGGCAGACAGCAGGCCTTCCGCGGTCTGTGGCGTATGCTCCACCCGAATCTCATACCCGAACCGGTTCCCCTGCTGACGGCTATTCCTGCCGAATATCCTGCCGCTGTAATCGGGCATCGCTGCCCGTAGCGCCGCAATCGCCGCATCTTCGATCCCCAGAAGGCGGGGGTGGTAGAAACATGCCCCGACCGTTGCAGGAAAAGTCTCTGCCGATACCGTTACCTGTCTGTCCGCCATGCTGTCGTACCGGGGAAAATAATAGGAGCTTTCGCTGCGTTTGTATTCCAGAGGTGTCATGGCGACGGCGGATTTGACGGCTTTGCACATCGCCTGCTGGGAGCTGTAGCCGCAGGTGTACGCGATCTCCGCGAGCGGCAGCTCCGAGCAGCGGATCAGGGCAAGAGCGTTGGACAAACGCCGTTTGCGGATATATTCCTTGACCGAGTGGCCGGTATAGGCATAGAAATCCCGGTACAGCTGCATCAGAGACGTAAATCCTGCCTGGGCAGCCCGCTCCAGCGAAATCTCCTCCTGTAAGTGCTCCTCGATATACCGGATTACTTTTTGGAACCGGCTCGGTTTGTCCATACGCCTCCACCTCTGCTTCGGAGTTTATACCCATACGAAATGGGCACAGAATGAAAATAACGCCAAGATGGATAATCCTCTATGCATATACAGCCAGGATTTCACCGGCTTGAATTTCTTGCGAATGAAAAAGCTTATAGCTGCCCCTGCCGCGCTTGCCAGTGCGATTCCCCCGAATAAGGTTGCCCCTATTCCGATGTGCGGGATGCTCCCGACCGAAAGGGCGCCATGAACGGTTGCCGATAGAATCAGCGTATACCCTATAGGCTTGTGGATTTTCATGAGGGCCTTATCCAGACGCTTGAATAAACGCTGGCCCTTCTTCGCCTTCTTCGCCATAAATTTGCTTCCCAATTTCGTCAGCATCATAAATAGAGCAACCATCGCAACATTCGCCATAAGGCTTCCAATCCCTGCAATAAACATTTCCATGTCGGCATCCTCCTCGCTTTCCTCAAGGATAGCGAAGAAATCTTAAGCCCTTGGCGGGAAGTTATGAAGAAAGCCTTAAGAATGCTTAAAAAATTATTACCGGAGCTCCAGATGCTGCAGAAAGTTCGCAATGGAGGCATTTTTATTCTCCTGATTCCAGATCGCGTATACCGTAATCTCCAGCGCATCGCGCGGCTCCAGCGGAATGATCGACAGGCTCTGCGCCTGGTTGTAGTAATTCAGCGCGAACTGGGGAATCAATGAAATGCCAAGACCGGCCGAGACCATCAGCAGGATGACATCGACATCATTGGAATACTGCACGATATGCGGATAGGCCGGATCGGGCCGGTTGGCGTTCGCTTCATCCAGAGAAAGCATGATTAGGCGCTCATTGTACAGCTCCGCTAACCGGACGGAGGTATGGCCCGCCAGCGGATGGGACGGATACAATACGGCTCTGACCGGGTAGCGGCTAATCGGCAGGATTCCGTAACCGGCATTCAGCGCATCCTCGCGGGCTGTGTCGAAGATCAGGTCCAGCTCACCCTTTTGCAGCAAATCCCTCAGCTCCCGGGAATCCTTGCGGACAAAGGTCAAGGAGACATTGGGGTAGCCGATGTGAAAATTTTTGATCCGCTCGGTCAGATTTGTCTTCTCATACCCCGAAATAAAGCCGATCTTCAGGCTGCCGATGATCCCGCCCTCCGCCTTCCGCACCTTATCCAGCGCATCCGCGGTCCGGATCAGAATCTCTTTGCATTCCTTGTAGAACACCTGGCCCGCCGGAGTCAACGCGAGCGTGCGGTTCGAACGGTCAAACAGCGTAACCCCGATATTTTCCTCAAGCGCCTTAATCTGCTGGGTAATCGCGGTCTGGGAAATGAAGAATTTCCGGGCCGTCTTCGTGAAATTGAGCGTCTCCGCCGCCGTTACAAAATAGTCCAGTTGATTGAGATTCATTGCCGGCTCCCACCATAAGTTTTAGTTATTGTACTGCATCTTTTCGATATTGGTAAATAACGTTTCTTACTGCTAGTATAACGGCAAAAATAGAAGCATCCTGATCAAGGACGTGGAGAAATTAAGGAGAGACACCGTATGAAGAAAACCAAAATCGCCATCGTCGGCATTGGCCGCGTCGGGGCCACACTGGCGTATCAGATCATTAACACCGGCATCTGCGACGAGCTGATCCTGATCAACAAAAATCCCCGCAAAGCCTGGGCGGAGGCGATGGACCTGAATCACGCCATGGGGTACTCCGATACCATCGTGAACGTCATCCCCGGAGACTATGCGGCCTGCCGCGACGCCGACCTTGTCGTCCTGTCCGTCAGCGCTCCCTACGTTACCGGCATGACCCGGCTCGACATGCTGGAGAGCGCCACGGATATTCTCAAAGAAGTGGTCCCTCCGATTATGGACAGCGGATTTAATGGTATATTTCTGGTCATCACCAATCCGGTCGATGTGATGACCTATCTGGTGCAGCGGATTTCCGGACTGCCCCCGGAACGGGTCATCGGCACCGGCACCTCCCTGGATTCCTCCCGGCTCCGCAAAGCCATCTCCGATCTGATGGGCGTGGATTCCCGCAGCGTCGATGCCTTCTGCATGGGCGAACACGGAGATTCGCAGATGGTTCCCTGGAGCCAGGTCACCGTCGGCAGCAAAAAATTTCTGGAGATCATCGAGGACAACCCCCTGCGCTTCGGCGGGCTGAATCTGGACGAAGTCTCGCAAAGCGTTACCCAGGTTGCCTATCAGATCGTGGAGGCCAAAGGGGCGACCAGCTACGCCATCTCCTATATCACGGCACAGATTATCGAAGCGATCATCAAAGACAAACATAAGGTGCTTCCGGTTTCCGTCATGCTGAACGGAGAATACGGGGAACGGGATGTGTATTGCGGGGTTCCGGCCGTATTGACCAGCCGGGGCGTCAAAGAACTGGTAGAATATAATTTAACGGAAGAAGAGCTGGGGCGCTTCAAGCAGTCCATCGCGGTGCTGCGCGGCGTCAACGCCAAACTTCTTTAAGCGTATCTGATCAGAGACAAGGAGGAAATACATATGAATCTATCGCAAGAAATGCTGGAGCTGGGCTCGAAGCGCTCCGTCATCCGGGAGTTGTTCGAATACGGCAAGCGGCAGGCAGCCATTGTCGGGGCGGAAAATGTGTATGACTACAGCATCGGCAAACCGACCGTCCCTGCACCGGAATGCGTAAAGGAGGCTATCCTGTCGCTGCTGGAGACCGAACCTTCCGATGTTCTGCACGGCTATACTTCGGCCCAGGGAGACCTTGAGCTGCGCGCGGGGCTGGCCGCCTACATGAACGCGTCCTATCCCTGCAAGCTCCATGCCGACGATTTCTACATCACCTGCGGCGCCGCCGCTTCTCTGGCCATTACCCTGAAAGCATTAACCGCCGCCGAGACGGATGAGTTCATCGTACTGGCTCCGTATTTCCCTGAATATCCGGTGTTCATCCGCAATGCCGGAGCTCGGACGGTCGTCGTTCCGCCGGACATGGGCAAATTCGAAATTCCGTTTGACCTGCTGGCGGCCGCGCTGACGCCGAACACCAAAGGCGTCATCATCAATTCGCCCAACAATCCGACCGGCATCGTCTATCCGGACGCCGTACTCAAAGAGCTGGCCGAACTTCTGCGCCGGAAATCGGCGGAATTCGGCACCGCGATCTATCTGATCTCCGACGAGCCGTACCGCGAGGTCGTCTACGACGGCATCACGCCCGCCTACATCCCGGCGATCTACGAAAATACGATTGTCTGCTACTCGTACAGCAAGTCGCTGTCGCTGACCGGCGAGCGGATCGGGTACATTCTGGTCCCTTCCCATGTCGAAGAGGCCCGGGCAGTGTACGCCGCCGTATGCGGCGCCGGACGGGCGCTCGGCTATGTGTGCGCACCGAGCCTGTTCCAGAAGGTCGTGCTGAAGTGTCTGGGGGAGACGGCCGATATTTCCGCCTACGACTATAACCGCACGCTGCTCTATGACGCCCTGAGCGAGATGGGCTACGATTGCGTGAAGCCAGGCGGCGCCTTCTACCTGTTCGTCCGTGCGCTGGAAGCGGACGCCGTCGCCTTTAGCGAGAAAGCCAAAGCCTTCAACCTGCTGCTGGTGCCGGCCGATGATTTCGGCTGTCCCGGTTATGTGCGCATCTCCTATTGCGTGCAGCCCGACATGATCCGCCGCTCGCTCCCGGCCTTCCGGCAATTGCGGGAGCTGTACAGCAACGAAGCGTAAAACGCAAATGCAAAATGCAAATGACCCGCAAACATCAGCTTGTCACCAAGCGTCCCGTTTGCGGGTCATTTTTTTCTCCAGCGTAACCTAGATCGTCTCCGAGCTCAGTGTAAAGCCTTCGATCACGACGTCCTCGTCGACCTCGATCATCAGGCAGCGCCGGCCCTGGAAATTCACTTGCTTAATATAGCGCAAATCCTGCGGGCTGACCGAAACCGTCGCGACCTTCGTCTCGATCTTGATCGATTTGGTCGTGAATTTCGGAATGACGCTGCTCGCCTTCATCTCGTAATTCTTGTCGTCGATGACCGTCTCAAAGGCCAGCGCCACCTTCTCCGCCGTCACGTTCTCCACGCCGCTCGATTTCAGCACACGTTCCACGTCGGTATAATCCAGCCGCGGCGGCTCTTCCGCGTCCTTGTTGCTCTCGATGACGTTGTAAATCTCCTCGTACACATGGGCAAGCGTCGCCGTATCAAGCGAATCGCCGGCTACTTCCTTCACGATATTCTCGAAGAAGCCCCGCTCCTCCAGCGCCGTAATCGTCGGTTCGGCGTTCAGCACCTTGTCGAGGAACACCGGATTCGGCTCATGCGCTCTGCCCGAGCAGTACAAAATCCGATTCACGTCGGAATAATTGTCCGTCACGCTCGGATAAAAGAAGCCCTGCTCCGGCGTGCTCAGCTTGATGATCGGATCGACCATCACGTTGTACTTGAACTCCCGTTCGACGTAGTCGAACATGAGGTTTTTGCGCTGCTGCTCCGTGGAATTGACGCTGCATAGAATAAACGGATGCGCGAACATCTCATCCTTCCCGGTCTCCTCGGCTTCGTCGTTCCGCGCTTTGGTCGGCCGGTAATACTGGCCGCGGACGAACGTCACGACCATGTCTTTTTCATATACCGTATCGGTCAGCATCCGTTCCACCAGCATCAGCATCATTTCCTGCCACTCGTCCGGATCGCCGGTAACGAGCGCCTGGTGCAGCAGCACCCGTGCAGGCTCCTCCGCGTCCTCCTGGAACTTCAGCTCGAACAGCTTCTGGTCCAGTTCGCCGGCGAGCAATTTCTTGAAATTGCCCATGTACAGCTCCTGCTTCTCCCGGTCCACCAGGCCGAACGGCTGGCGCTCCCAGTGATAGATCTCGCTGCTGTCCTTCATAATATACACGTTCAGGATGTCGTAAATATTCAGCAAATCGTGATCCAGCTTAAATTGCTTGCGTATATGCGCGATCTCTTTTTTTATCATGACTATACCGACACTCCCAGCTGTAAAATTGGCCTTATCAGTATAAACGAAAAAGAAGTCGCTTCGCTAGCATACATATATTTGAAATTTTCGCAGATTGGCAGGATCATAGACTTCCACTGAGAATTATTGTAAGAGAACTACTCTAAATTACAGGAGGCGAACCGATGATTAAGCTGTTTGAGTATAACTGGCAAGTCCGGAAAGAGTGGCTGGACTGGTGCGAGACGGTAAGCATGGCAGAACTGATGAAGAAGCGCACGGGCGGCATCGGGTACTTTCTTCCCACGTTATATCACATCATTGCAGTCGAATACGGCTGGATCTGCGGCGGCATCCTGGAAAAAGAGATCGACATCCCTGACTTTGACGACGTGGCCGGCGTGCAGCAGATCAAAGAGTTCTCCGAGCGCTGCCACGCAGAGCTCGCCCCATTCGTATACGGCTGGGACGACAGCATGGCCGACCGCATCATGATCGACATTACGGACGAAGGCGAACGGGAGCCCCACACCTATGCCGAGGTCTTGAGCCATGTGATTGCCCACGAAATTCACCATATCGGCCAATTGTCCGTCTGGGCACGGGAGATCGGGAAAGCACCGGTGAGCGCAAATGTGGTGGGGCGGGGGTTGTTTGGGGATGTTTATGATTAATCGGCGAGCTGCCGCCGGAAGCGCGGCTGGGTTCGGAAGAAACGCATACGCATAAATCGAAGAACAATATAAATAGTCGCCTCAAACAGGAGGCGACTTGTTATCACTCGTTGGGAGACCTCAGAGTTACTGTTTTGATGCTAAGATAACATAATCTCTATTTCTATTAACAAAGAAATATTCGGTAGAACATTGTAATAATGAAAGTTCTTTAATTATAGTCTCCAATTCCAAAAAAGAGTTGCCTTGGATATGTTCTATTATTTGTAAGAAGCTCAAATCTTCGTTACCTTCATTCCTCAATTCATTCATGTTATTGGTCCAATTAAAATCCCATATCATTAAAAAGCCATCGGAAGAAAGATTGCTTATCATTTCTTTCAAAATACGCAGACGGCTATCACCAAAATGATGCAAAGACCGATTAATAATAACTCCGCCAACAGGCTGTGAGAAGGGTTGAGAAAAATCCTGAACTCTGAAAGAAACGTTTTTGCTTAATCCATTATCTGCTGTAAGTTGTATAGCCTTATCAATAATCTGCGGATCACCATCTAGTCCTAAAAATGATTTTTGAGGATAATAGTCTCCAAACGTTCGAAGCAGCCAACCATTACCACAACCATAATCTATAATATCTCCTGCAGTATTACTGATATGTCTTTGAACAGATGGATGCGTCAATATTTCTTTTTTCATAACGCTCAAATATAGTGATTCAAAAATATATCCATACCATGGCCTTAGGTTAGGAAAGTTGTTTACTATAGAATATCCTGGACGATCCCCTGATTGGAACAGGTTAACCGCTTGATCACTTATCAGAGTGCTATATACCGCCTGAAGAATTTGAGCTATGAAACCATTATTCCCATTATCTATATAAGCCGTTCCTCTTTCGTTCAACGAAATTAAACCATCTTTATGTACATCTATTAATCCGAAAGCAACTGAAGCATCCAACCAACGTTTAACATATTCGGGGTCAAGTGCAGCGGCAGACGCCAATGTATTATATGTAATTTGGTTACTACTTCGATCAATTATAGTAAAAAATCCATGAATGATTCCAAGATAGATTATATTAAGTTCCATAACAGACTTTAGTAGCTGATTAATCTCGTTTTCCTTTTGAGCAAAGTCCACCTTAAAACTCCTTTTCATTCAATAGTTTATCAAATGCATATTCTGCTTCCGACAAGTCTTTTTCAGTAATGGACTTTTTCAAATTTTCAAGCATATCATCGCAATTATTCACACTTATACTACGGAAATTCTCTTGAAATTCACTATAAAATCGATCAGCGATTTTTTCATTTTTTAAAAGAATGGAGGCAGACATAATGGACTGGTTCTTATGTAGTGAATATTCACGGAGCCCAATATGTGTCAATGATTTATCGTAAATATGGAAAGAAATCGGTTTAGCTGATATCCCTGATATTTCATATGCCGCAATAGTAAAAAATTGCGGATATCTCCGTGCAAAATAAAGACACCATTTCAACCAAAAATAGGAGTATTTTATATTCAACCCAGAATTGATATATGTGATTATACTGCATTTGCACTTTTGCGACTCTATTAATTTCTTCATACTCTTTAAATACTCGTAGTAAAAGTCAATATCATATGGTACCGCGCCTCCAAAGGCAGAAATCGTTGTAGAACGTTCTTGAAGTTGAATAAAACTCCTCACACTTTCACTTGTCGAACGGAAATATTGAACCTCATTATTCAATAGAATATGGGGTATATTTATGCTTCCAAAATTAAATTGTCCACTTCTATTCAGAATTTCACCAAATTGAAGCCAATTTATAGACATGGAATCTTCATCGATCGGCTCAAGCACAATGTTACCCAACCTTCTAGATTCATTAATAGCTGCGCCTATAGCATAAAAGGTAAACGGCTCACCTTTATCAGCTTTACGGTAAGCAGTAATCGAGTCGTTATCTAAGAATTTTGAACCATCAAATTTAGCTTTTCCAATATTTATAGCCAGGCTAGGTTTGATATAAAAAATGGAATGATCAATGATTAAGTTATACATTCTATATAGCAACCCGCATCCAAAATTAATCCCCTCAGGAAAATCATTGAATATAAAGTACCATGTATCTCCGCCGATAAGTGTTTGCTCTTGGGGGAAACATAGCTGCTCGGATACTTGAGCAATTACTTCATTTACACGTTGGATGGCAGTCGATCTAATTTGTTCTACTGACATTTGAACAGCATCCATACGTTGTGCCAGCTCAGTTGTAATCCTCTCGAACCCTTTCAATTCCATTATTAATATTGTTTCCAAATCATATTCATCCTCTACTTTTTATTGATTATATTGAAGCGAATTCTACTATTACGGGTATAGATCCTATGAACTATTCGGCAAACAAAACCAAAACCCTTCAATTTCCTTCCTGGATATGGATGACCGATAAGCATGGATGAGTCATCCGTGCCTTCCAATAAACGTCCTGCGTTTATAATTCATGCTTCAATGGCTACTTCAGCCCCATGGATCGCCGAAAAGTCCACTCCATCCATAATTAAGCTCAGCGGTCCGCACATCCGCTGTTAGCGATATCCCATTTTCTATATTTCGTTTCGCTTGGGATAATCCGCGAATCTGCGCCTGCATTCTCTCCGATATGGCCAATCCAGCTGCATCAACCGCCGCTTTATGCCGTCACCCCTATTATTACATCTGGACTTTTTATAGACCTTTTTTTGTATAACTTGCTTACAACTTTCGATCTAGTTTAGAGCTTGTGACATTCAGCCAACTCCTGTTCATATATGACAACAGATGACGTCATTACCCTCTATCATGAAGTTATGCATACCAAAGGAGGAAGACGATATGACTTCTTTACATGGAAAAATCGCTCTGGTCGCCGGGGCGACAAGAGGAGCAGGCCGGGGGATTGCCGCCGAGTTAGGCGCAGCAGGCGCGACGGTGTATGTGACCGGAAGAACGACCCGGGCGGAGCGTTCCGAATACGATCGTCCGGAAACGATTGAAGAAACGGCCGAGCTCGTCACGAAGGCCGGCGGCCGTGGAATCCCTGTTCAAGTTGATCATCTGGACCCTGTTCAGGTGCAGAAATTGGTGAGCCGTATCGAGCAAGAGCAAGGCCGGCTGGATATTCTCGTAAACGATATATGGGGAGCCGAAAAACTCATTGAATGGAACATCCCCGTATGGGAACATTCCCTTGAAAAAGGGCTGCGGATGCTGCGGCTCGCCGTCGATACGCATCTGATTACCAACCATTTTGCGCTCCCGCTTCTGATCAAGAATAAACACGGCTTGATCGTCGAGATGACGGATGGGACCGCTGAATATAACCGTACAAATTATAGAGTCTCCATGTTTTATGATCAGGCAAAAACCTCCATTAACCGCATGGCCTGGGCGCTTGCCCAGGAGGTTCAGCCTTATGGCTGTACCGCAGTGGCGCTCACGCCAGGCTGGCTTCGTTCGGAAATGATGCTGGAGCATTACGGAGTACAGGAAGACCATTGGCAAGATGCCGTAGCCCAGGAACCTCACTTCTGCATCTCGGAATCCCCCCGTTATGTGGGCCGGGCCGTTGCTGCGCTTGCCCAAGACCCCGGGCTAGCCCGCTGGAACGGGCAATCCCTCTCAAGCGGTCAACTTGCGCAGGAGTACGGGTTCACGGATATCGACGGTTCGCAGCCGGACTCCTGGCGTTATTTGGTTGAGGTTGCGGATGCCGGCAAACCGGCCAACGCTGAAGGGTACAGATAAATCCAACGCGAAAAAGCTCACGCTGTGATAGCATGAGCTTTTTATTCTTCAACCGCCAAGCCTATTGTCCATCCTCAAAACCGCTTGCCTCTCCCTCCGCCTCCGCCGCGCGAGACCGTAATCTCCGTGATCTGCTCGCCGTTGACCGTCACCGTGCCGCCGTTTAATTGAGCCGTTCCGTCCGCGTCAAAAGCCGAAGTGGCTTCGACGTTAATCGTTCCGCCGTTGATCGCGATATTCCCGTTGGCATCGAAGGCATCCGTGTCGCCGCTGCCCATGCTCACCGAAATCGTCCCGCCGTTGACCTCAATGACCGGAGTTGCGTCGATTTTAGGCGAGGCATTGATGCCGTCATTCTTTGCATACAACGTGATTTGACCGTCATTAATTTGGATCGTTGTGGCCTCGATACCTTCCTCGGAGTCCTTGATATCAATAGTGCCGCCGTCGATTTGAACGATGCTGTTGCCGCGAATGGCGTCATCCGCCGCCGTGATGTTCAGAGTGCCATTCTGAATGAAAATGTACCCTAGAGAAGCATCGTCTACGTTCTCGCTGTGCAGGCCGTCCTTGCCGGTATCGATCGTAATCGTTCCGTCATAGACCCGTATGGAATCGTTGGCCTCCATGGCATCTGCGGAAGACTGAATGGTATATGTGCCGCCTGTAACTTTAAGATCATCCTTGGACGAGATGCCATTGCCTTGAGCGGAGACAATATCCAGCGTTCCGGTTCCGTTCAACGTCAAATCCGCTTTAGAGAAAATCACCGCATCCACATTCGTCTCTCCACCTGCGGCATAATTTCCCGTAACCTCCAGATGGTTCTGACCGTCCGCCGAAGTCACAAAAACCTTATCTGCCGACTTCACATATATCGCCGGTGCATCTTCGTTCGTAATGCTCGCGCCATCCAGAACGATCTGCACCTTGGCATCCTCCGGCGCTTCAACCGTAACCGTCACATGGTCCGCTTCGCCGCTCAGTACGTAGACGCCTTCCGCGCTTAGAGTCACATCCTTGCCGCTGACCAGCCCGATGGCCGTTGCCGAAGACAGGTCCGCCGACTGCTCCAGATCCCGGTCACTGAACATCTCCGCGGTATCCAGCGCGGAAGCTCCGCTCGTCCCCGAACTTGTCGTGCCTGTGCTTTGCGTCGTTGAGTTCTGCGTACTGTCTGCTTGCGTATTTGCAGCTTGGGAGCTCGTCTGATTCGTTGCTGCATTAGCGTTGCCGTCCTGCGATTGGGAGCAGCCTGCAACCGCCAGGCTGAGCAGCATCGCCGCTGCCATGGCGCTTACGTTTTTCATTTTTTTGCTATTCATAAATGTATGTCCTCCTCGTATGGGTACGGTAGTCACTACTTGATATCTGAAGGATAAGGCCGCTCCCTTAAACCAACCTTAAAGTTCCCCCTCAAGCCCTTGATTCGCTGCCCAAACAAAAACGCCACAGGCGTCAGCTTCGACTTCCCATGGCGTTTGGCTATCCTATACCGCTAACCGGCCCAGCAAAACCCGCTCAATCTCTGACGCCGGCATCGGTTTATAGAAGAAATACCCTTGAATCTCATCACATTCGTATTGGTTGAAAAATTCGACCTGCGGCTCGGTTTCGACCCCTTCGGCAATTACGTTCAGCTTCAGGTTTTTGGCCAGTTGAATGATCGTCTTGGCGATCGCCTCATCTTCATTGCCTTTGGAGATGCCGCGCACAAACTGCATGTCGATTTTGATCCGGTCGACCGGCAAGGTCTTTAACCGGCTTAAGGAAGAATAACCCGAGCCGAAATCATCGATGGACAGCGAGACGCCCAGCTCCTTCAATTGATGAAGCACCTGAATAATGGAATCTTCGCCATCCGCCGCTGCAGCGCTTTCCGTGACCTCCAGCTCCAGGTATTTCGATTCCAGACCGGTTTCTTGCAAGGCCCGGTCCACCATGCCCAGCAGGTTCCGGTCCTGGAACTGCATGACGGAGAGGTTCACGGCCATACGTACAGGCGGCAGGCCCATCTCCTGCCACAGCTTGTTCTGCCGGCATGCAGTCTCCAGCACCCACTCTCCAATCGGGAGGATCAGTCCGGTTTGCTCTGCCAAAGGAATAAAGGCAGCAGGCGACACCATGCCCAAATCCGGGTTATTCCAGCGGACCAACGCTTCAAGACCCACGATCTCCCGGGTTTGAACGTTCACCTGTGGCTGGTAATAGAGGATAAATTCCTTCCGTTCCAGCGCCCGGTACAGACTTTTGGTCAGCTGCGATTTTTGCAGCACTTTCTCTTTCATGCCCGAGGAGCAGAAGGTGAACTGATTTTTCCCCTTTTCTTTCGAAGCGTACATGGCCAAATCGGCATGCTTAATCAGTTCTTCCGTCGTTTCGCCATCTGCAGGATATACGGCAATTCCCGCACTGGCTGTAATGAAAAATTCATGATCCTTGATCATGACCGGCTGCGCAATCGCCTTTTTGATTGTATCCGCGATCTCCCTAATGTCTTCAACCCGGTCCACACCGGCAATATTGATCAGAAATTCATCCCCGCCAAAACGCGAAACCATATCCTGCGGCCGCAGACACCCGGATAACCGGCGGGTCACCTGCTTCAGCATCTCATCTCCGCCAAGGTGGCCTAACGTGTCATTCACGATTTTGAAAGAATCCAGATCAATGAACAGAACGCCTATGAAACGCCCCGTTCCCTTAGCGGACTGTATCGTCTGCTCCAGCTGATTCTTAAACAAGGTGTTATTGGGAGACCCGGTCAATGCATCGTAATACGCCATGTACCTGATTTCTTTCTCGGCTTCGACCTTCACCAGCGCATCGGACAGTAGATTGGCGAGAATCCGCAGCAGCTCCTGATGGTTCCCCCTAAAGGTCCTTGCCTTCTTCACGGATGCAAAGAATAAGTAACCCAGCGTTCGGCCTTTATTCTTCACGGGAATGGAGATCAACGATCTCATCTTGTGCGCGAAAAACATCTCTTTTTCTGCCTGTGCTTCCATAGGTAGCGTTTCCACGTCTGTAACATGAACCAGGTTCCACTTCAAGGTTTCGCTCATCCACCACGGGAAGGCCTCGCCGGTCAGCTTCGGGATATGGTCCGCTTCGGGCTCGACGCCTTCGTTGCACCATTCATAAATCTTTTGCTCATCCGCCAGGCTTATGAAGAACGTCCGGTCCACTTGAAAATGCTTGCCGCTTAACGCTAACAATTCATATATCTTCTCATCCAGATCGGCTTCGCTAACCTTGACGAATTCGCCGGAAATCTGAGAGACCAGCTTCTGAAACCGGATTTGGGCTTCATTCTCTTCAAGACGCTCCACATAGACCCGGTTGACGAAATGGGCCAGCCCCAGCGTAATGCTTAAAATGCCGATCCGCGCGAGATAATCCGAGCCGTCGACCTGAACGATCGCCCGCGGCATTCTTGCCCAGATATGGATTTGCGCAGCCAGGATGGAGAACCCGATCCAGAAAATCATCAGCCGTTTGTTGAAAAGAACGGATAACATGATCACGATAAAAGGTGCTGCCCATACCGTAATACTTGCCGTTTCGACAAAGTTAACCGCGATCAAAAGGATCGTCACCAGCATCAGAAGAATGAAAATAACCTCTTTATAGTCCGTCTTGATCGGGAGAACATTAATCAGCGTCAATAAAATGCCGATCGCAAAAAAGTAGGCGCTGAAGACTAAAATCTCCTGGAGTTGGGGCGGATGCTGATTGAAAAAATACTGGGCCGTAAAATTGAGCAGTCCGCCAATCACATACACGAAGGACATGATTTTGATGAACCGTTCCATGTTCACTTCACTGAGGATCCTGCCGGGCTCTACCCGGTCGCTTTTTCCCTGGCCCATCAGCCCATAACGTTTGATCGCATAAAAAATAGCGGTGGTCGGCAGCAGGACAAATACAGGGGCCAGCTGGGGCAGCGTATAGGAAGTGTATGTATTTACAATCATATCGGTCAGGGTACCCAGGACCACGGTGACAATATAGGAGCCCAGAAAAAGATACGCTTGCTTCTTCTTAATCGGGTCCTTCGTCCCTCTTCCCCAACGAAAGAGCAGCATCAATCCGATAAGGGAGAACAGCACGTAATACAGGTCGAAAAATACATCACCCCAGGTGTTCGCCGAAATATTCACCCAGCCCACGCTCGTCTCCGCGAGCTTGTACTGCGTCTTAGCCGTTTCGCTTAATCCAAAAGCAATAACGTTCACTAGCGCCGGCAGGTACAGCAGCGCATACAGCCATTTTTTCTTCAGAATCCGGTGTTTCTCCGTCAGGAGGAGATAAAAATTCAGCAGAAAGCTGTATACGGTCCCCCATCCGACGGAAGAGAGCCTGCGCCAGAATAGCGCCGTCGCATAATCCGGCGCCGAATTGGCGAGGGAGAAGCAGAAGGCCCATATGGACAATGCCAAACAGGCCGCCAAATACAGCCTGTTCAGTACGCTCTTCGAGTTGAGGGAAATGGTATACATCCCCAGCGTAAAATAAATAGCAAACGCAATAAAAAATACTAAAGAGTAAATATAGGGTAAAGTCATGGCGGGCCCTCCACGTGTGCGGGATACTGTGTTGTCTGTGAGATACCATGTAAAATAAAATAAAGCCTATACCTATATTTCGGTAAAAATACGAGACTCTATTACTAAAATTCGGCATTTCCTCATGCAAATTTGGTTCGCCCATCGTTTGCCTCCCTACTTCGTTCACAAGATTGGGGTATAATCACAAAGAATGCAATCGAACGTCAACATGCCAGACATTTACAAGGAGGCCACGATGTTGAACCTATCGGAGTTGTCTGCCGCAATCGCGCCGTTGGACCTGCGCAGCTGCCTGATCAGCCAAGGCGGCCGCATCCTGCTGGAGCATTACCGGGATGACAGCGCCCGCGAGCAGTTGGCCCGCATTAATTCCTGTACCAAAAGCGTCCTGTCTGCAGCGATATGCATCGCCATGGACCAGGGGATTATTCCGCCGGCCGAGACCCGGCTGAGCGAATTCTTCCCCGAGCTCACCCGGGACCCAGATGCCCGCAAAGCCGACCTTACACTGGAGCATCTGCTGACGATGACCGCCGGCTGGCGCTGGGACGAGTTCGGGGGCCGGAACTCTTTTCCGAAGATGACCCGCTCGCCGCATTGGGTCCGCTACGTGCTGGAGCAGCCGCTGGAGAACACGCCCGGCACCCGTATGGTCTATAACTCCGGCAACTCCCAGCTGCTGTCGGCAATCCTCGCCATGTGCTCGGGCATGAGCACCGCGCAGTTCACGGAGCAGCATCTGCTCCGCCCGCTGGGCATCGAGGCGTACGAGTGGGAACAGGACCCGCAGGGCGTGCACACCGGCGGCTTCGGCATGAAGCTGCGCCCTATCGACTTGTGGCGATTCGGCCAATTGTATCTGCAGCAAGGAATGTGGGAAGGCCGACCGCTGATCTCGCGCGAGCTCGTGCAGCGGTCGGCCACGCCGGCGATCGGTACCGAACCGCCCCGGCGGGGGCGTTATGGGTGGCATTGGTGGGTGGATGAGTATTCGGAGGGGACAGGGGAACCTCTGGAGTACTTCTATGCCCGCGGCTACGGCGGACAATTCGTGTACGTGCTGCCCGCACTGGAAGCTGTGGTTGTGCTTACTCAAGACCAGAACAGGCATAAGAAGCAGCCTATGGATGTGTTTCGGGAGAGGATTGCGCCATATATACTTGCCTACTCCTAAAGCTCAAAACGGTCCAGTTTCATAAAACGACTTCCAGTGCGGAAATGTTTAGTGAAATATCACCTCAGAGGCAGCCGCATTCGGATCTGCGAAATGAAGCAACCGAAGCCCCTCCTCCGAAAGAGCATCCATCTCTTGTTTAGAAAGGGGGCGAAAGGGCTCGATATGCAGGACAGCCCCCTCACGCCCGCACGTCAGCTTCCAGGTTCCGGCTACAAAGCCGTCCAAGAGAATGGTTGCGCGGATGATTCCGTTCGACGTGAATACTCGTTTGCGGTCCGCCTCATTCATAATACGGCTGCGATCCGCATAGGACAGCAGCATATTATCGAACTCGCTTAGAAATCTTGGCGCAGACGGCTCCTCGGCATCAGGCCGAGGAGCATTCGGCAGATCGAACAATTCCTCGCCTCGTTCATTACGGAAGGTGATCAGCTCGGGCGAAGCATTTGTATCTGATCATGAATACGCGTAAGTCCTGACCACACCTGGATGTCCTTGACTGTGGCCGGTCCGAACGCGGACAAGTACCTCCGAATGAGCCATTCTGAATCTGGCGATGAGGATAGCTGTTGGCCGAGCCACGCTTCAATTGACGTATGCACAGCTTGCCCCCCTTCCCCCCATATGCCTCGCGGCGGTATTTGCACTAACGGCACCTTATTACGAACCACTCCCATTGCAGCTTCATGATCCAGTCCAGGCCAGTATTCGCCTAATCGTTTGCCTAATTCATTAAGCGTCATGGGCTCCTTATCTACTAACGCTTTTCCTGCTGCAGCAAGCGCTTCCACGTCTATCCCCTTAATGTGCTTACCGAAAGATCCCCTCAGGCTGCGATCCATGACAGACTGCAGCACAGTACGCAACCGCAATGCGTCGTGGGCAGTAACCAAATGCAAGGTCGAGCGCATAAGCGCCATGCGTACAACCTGTCTATCCCGCAACAGCCCTGACAGTTCTTCGTGTGAAAAACCTTCTACACGTGTCCACAGACTGAAATAAGGGGCGTTCGGGGATTGAGCTTGTATTCCAACCAGATTTTCGATGGCCTCCAAGACAGGGAGCTGGACACGGTTAAGCAGCATTTGCCTTGCAAGCAGCGCATGATTTAGCTCACGAACACTAAGTACTTTTCCGGTATTTCCATCAGCTTCATGCCTCTGGTTTCGCGCTTTTTTCTCTGTATCCATATTTACAGCTCCCTCTCTTAGCGGAATCTTTGAAAGAAAACCTGAATGTCTGAGATGAGAAGATCCGGCGCATTCATTGCGGCGAAATGGGTACCGCGTTCAAAGTATCTGACTAAGAATTAAAACTAAATAGAGTAAAAAAACATTGTACCGAGAGGCCCAATTAATTTGCTTACCGAATAATTCACTTAATTGAAATGAACCCTTCCTCGGAGATTCTAATTGCATAAATAACTAAGGACGTGGAAACACCACGTCCTTAGTTATCCAAAAAACATTCAAATTTATAACGGCCAATATATTTTTCTTAACGGGATTAGTGTCCGTGTCTCTGAATCAAATTGATCATAGTATTGTGTTACTAATTCCGCGAGCAAATCCAAGTCTATTAAAGATAAAGGAATATTAGACCTTTCCCCTTCATATTTGGCTTCTTTTGAGAATCCGCCTGTAGACACATAAATGCCCCGATCTCCTACTCTTAATCCTCCAGTAAAACTACGTATTTCATTAGCTCCCATGTGTCCTGAACGATGCTTTACTTCCACTATAATTCTGGGTTCTTCGAGCCCTAAACCATCTGGGGATGCAAGAATGTCTCTTCCTCGATCTGGCCCTTTGGGTGATATTCGCGTTTTGTAACCCATTCCTCTTAGGATGCCCGCAACGAGTTCCTGCATTTGCTCCCAGTCTAACTTAGCAATCTTATCCTTTATAAATTCATTAGACTTCTCAATGACGTCTTCCTTGATTAGCTCTAATTCCTCAGCTTCTTCCTCCGTCTCGGCTTGCACAAGCTCTATTTGGTTCCTTGATTGACTACTTCCCGTCTGTCCGGTTACCATTTGCTCGAGCAATTCCTTTTGAACATCATTCGGTATAGATATAATGGTCAAAATGGAACCAAGTGTATTCCGAGCACTTGCCGTCAAAACATCCCTTGATACAGTTCCCTCCCAATTTATTCTGCGGGTATGAGGCTTATCCGTAATATAATTGGGCTTAAATTCATAATTTGAATTGATCCTTCCTATGTAATAAAGACGTTCTTCAGGATTATAAGTGATTACTTGATCATCTATTTTAAATTCACTTACGAAACGAAAAATCTGCCCTGCAGTAATATTAATCTTCCCTTCTTTAAACCCAGGGTACGTTACCTTCAAAAGCCTCTTCATCTCTTGCAGTGTGTTCACTGTACTGATATCTCCCAATTCAGACCAACCAATCGCCACAGCTTGCTTTTCTTTAAATTCATCAATAAGATATGCCCTTTCACCCGCCCGAACAAGCCACATACTTCTCATAGAAACACCCCTTTATAAAGTATTTATTTAATAATTCTTAGTCCTCTTTATTCTCTGTACATGAAGCTTACGAATCTCGGAATCAATGATGTTAGCCTGAACCAATTGATCGTATATCATTTGGATCTGTGACGTAGAAATAGAAGGTACGGGGTTTACCGTTTTCAAACTGGTCAGCTTCCTAGAGATGTACTCACTCAGTTCCACATCATAGACGACCAGTTCGTCCGATTGAATGCTCCTAAGCTCTGGATCAATAATGAATCGACATCTCATCGTAAATGAAACTATAGAGATAAACTTAACTGCAGCTGCATCTTTTATCAGACTTTCGATGGCCTTGATATGTCCATAGTTTTGCTTCAGCGGATTATCATCTTGTAACGGTTGCCCACAGACCATTGTTGATCAGTTCGTCCGCCTTTAATTTCACCATTGTAGTTTTTCGTCTCAATGACAAATAAACAATATGGGGAAATAACAACATGATCAATCTGAGCGTAGCCTGTTCGAGACTTGGGATTAGGGAGTAGCAGATCGCTCAACGATTTACAATCCTTAGGTAGCTGGTCCAATTGAATATTAATTTTATACTCGCCCAACTCTCCAATTCTTGTGGAGGCAACTCTCGGCTTCGACTTGGGAGTTGTTGCCTTACGCACAGTTTGTGGCGACTTAGTATCAGATTTCTTGAAGAAAGACAATATCGATTTAAACATAGCAAAACCTCGTATTAACTAGATTTACAATATGTATGGTTATTCGACAATATGGGAAGGATTCCCTTCCAAAAATGAGCATAAGAAAAGGACTGTCGCGTGGACAGTCCAAACATAATGTTGGTGTATGCCTTTGTTTCTGTCTTAATCCGAGAGAGCAGGAGGAGCAGTAAAGTTGGCTTCCATTCAAATGCTGCGAGAACAAGGAGAATTTGTGATTTGCGACTAAATGGAACCGCCTAAACCAAGACGATGCGCTCCCTCTCGTCAACTGCAACATAGCCGCGGTCAATGGCAAGCTGAATTCCGCTCCGAATTGCTTTATCCAGAGATGTGCCGCTGCGCTGATATCCCAACTGCTTGACTGTTTCTTTAAGCAAATCCTCTTTAGGCAAGCTGATTTGGCTGCTAAGAACATGTTTGATGGCATTGGCAATCTCTTCTGGGGGCAAGTCCTCGGCATTTCGCCGTTCATTCTCCGTGAAAGCCACCCGGAACTCGGTATAAGAGTTGGGGGAGATGGAGGTCGGCCAGAAAAATACGGCTTTTTCACGCTTCGTTGTCGCAAGTTTAAGCTTGGCAAAGACTTCGTCGAACCTTTTCTCAATTCGTGAACCAGTTCTGGAAATTCCCCATGCTTGAAGAACTCTTTTGCATAGCTGCTGTCTACTGATCGGCCCTTCATACTCAATAGTATCAGTAACTTGTCTGCACAAGGTTAAGGTATGCTGACCCGAATAGAACTCCTCCGCCTGCAACCCTGCAAGCGGAACTATATAGGGCTTATATCTCTTCAGATCGTTCGGCTTGTTCGCTACTGCCGCCGTTGACGGCTCAACCAAATTGCCTTCAAGCTTGCAGGAATTTGGAATCCGGGTTTCTTGACTTACCGCATAAGCCGGTTCCATCTCTTCCTGCCCAGCCTTCTCTGGTATCGCTTCTTTCTCAGCCTGCAAAACATGCTCTAAGGCGTGAGCTATCTTTTGAAGCTCGCGTTCTGGATTCTCCCACCAATCCAGCGACCACATCCGGTGCAGCTTCCAACCGAGCTGTTCCGACACACGATTTCTTAATATCTCTCTATCTCTGGCTGTTCTCGCCTGTTCATAGCCATATCCGTCACAGACAATGCCGAGCGCATACCTGGATGAATCCTCCGGATCCACAACTGCAAGATCGATCCGGTAGCCGGATACTCCAATCTGGACGTCTACCTGATGTCCCGCCTTCCGTAGTTCTTCGGCAACTTGAACTTCCACCCCCTGGAGCCGGGAATGAGAAGTGCTGACAGAGCTGCGAAAGCCTAACGCTTCTTTCCCTTTTGCTGCGTACTCGAGAAAAGCCTTCAACCCGGCCACTCCCTGCGCGCTTGTACGCGAAGTGTTCAGCTGTTCCGGCTTTAAGGTAGAGAACACCTTCATTTCGTACCGGGCACGTGAAACCGCAACATTGAGGCGCCGCCAGCCACCTTCGCGGTTTAACGGTCCAAAATTCATGCTAACTTTGCCAGATGCATCCGGACCATAACCAATGGAGAACAAAATGACGTCCCGCTCGTCGCCCTGAACATTTTCCAGGTTCTTTACAAAAATCGGTTCGTTCATTTCCTGCGACCATGCCTCCAGCTCAGGTTGTCTAGCATAAGCTTCATCCAGCATATCTTCAATGAGGCTCTGCTGAACGGCGCTGAATGTTACTACCCCGATACTATAGTGACGAAGCTTGTTATCTTGAAGACGTCGTATGATCTCCTGAATGACTGCTTCCGCCTCAGCCCGGTTAAGCTTCGTTCTCCCGCGATCATAGACACCCTCGACTTGCTGCAGCGTCACACGCGACAGCCGTTCATTCGGTGAAGGGAACGTTAGCAGCTTGTTATCATAGTACTGGATATTGCTGAACGCAATCAGGCTTTCATGGCGACTTCTGTAGTGCCAAAGCAGATGGCCTTGTGGCATGCCCAGAGCCAGACAATCATCCAGCACACTCTCTAAATCCTCTTGAAGCAGGTCATTCTCTCCTACCTCGCTTTGTCCGGAAGAGAAGAAGCTTGTAGGCGGAAGCTGCTTCGGATCTCCTACGACAATCACATGCTTTCCTCTCGCCATCGCTCCCACGGCTTCACAAGTTGGCATTTGAGAAGCTTCATCAAAGATGACCAGATCATATGGCGGGTTGGAAGGATTCAGATACTGAGCGACCGAAATCGGGCTCATCAGCATGCATGGGCACAGCCGCTGAAGCAGGTTGGGAATTTGTTCAAACAGTCTGCGGATGGAGATGCCTCGGCCACTGCTGCGAATTGCCCTTTGCAGAATGCCAAGTTCCGAACTCTGCGCGGCTTCCTGCGCCGTACTTGGAATCTTCGCCGCAAGTCGAGTAATGATCTCTTCGCGGGTAATTTGTTCAAAAAGGTCATTCCATTCTTGAAACTGTTTGATTGATTCTTCGAACAACCGGCTGGAAAAGACCCTTAGCGGCGCACGTTCTGCTATCAAGTGCTCCGCGCACGCCCGATAAAGTCCCTTCTCAAATGCCGGCACTGCCAGTTCCAAGGAGATCCGTCCCTGCTCAAGAGATTGCAGCAACGGCAGCAGTCCGGCCTTCGCCGATTTCTCTCGTACTCTCCGCCAAGCACACCAGTCCCGAATTCCGTCCAGATTGCTCAACCATAGGTTTGCTTGTTCTCTCATAAGTGGAATCCAGGCTTCCCCTTGCCTCTTCGCTTCAAACTTGCTCCGGTTTACTTCCAAAAGGGTCATTAACTGCTGTTCCGTCTGCTGTAATACCTGTACGGACTCGGCAAATTCGGTTAAGAGGTTTCCGCAGCGCTGGATAAAGCTCTCCTTACCCGCAGCTAGCAGCTGCACAAGTTTTTGGCGGAACCCCCCAGGATTGCTACCACAGCTGGAAGTAGAGACTAGGAGACGGTCGAGTCGGATCACCCAGTCGTTCACCTCTGCCGCAGCCTGCCAGTCTCCCCTTCCGCCATTCCATAGGTCCTCGCCCAGAAGAGGACGTATGGAGGACTCCAAGCATTGAATTTGCTGATCTTCCTGTTTGTATTGAATGAGATCCCGTAGCTTTAATTCGACCTCTGCTTTGGATAAATCCTTTCCAGGTTGCAGCTGTCTCCGTAACATCTTATAAATACGGTTCTGCTGCATCCACTTTGGCACCAGCCACTGAAGCTCGGCCTTCTTCCATAATGCAAGCACCTCTGCTGCATCCATCGAGAAGATTGAATCGGCAAATATTACTGAAAGGTTTGACCTCAGTTCGTCTCTCCATTGGCCATGTTGAACGACGAAGCTGATCTGAGCCGCATCCTGCTTAAGTTCATTGCTCTTGATCAGCCCTGAAGCTACATGAGGGATAGAAGCAAGCATTCTGCATAACTCGGCAAGCAAACCCAGTTCTCTCCGGGTCACGGTGCCGTGAGGCAGCGAAGCCGCGTTCACTGCTGCCTTCAGCGCTTGATCGCAAACGTTCAGCTTGGCTAGGCAATCGGTAAGCAGCTTGGCAAGCTGCGTTTTCGTCCCCGGAGTATAATCGGATATTCCTGTCTCCGACCATGGGTGGCCTGCAGGATGCCCGCATTGCTCAGCAGCGGCATGCAGCTCTCTCGCAAGCTCTCCCCATTCATGGAATTGCTCCAGGGACAGCGCACCGACTGCCGCCGGTTCGAATACAACCGAATCCGGCATCGCTCTTACTTTGCTATATTGCGCAATCGCGTCGTACACCGACAGACCGTTCCCGCTCTTCCGGTGCAGCGCCAAGACATATTCATTCAGCTGCCGCCTCGTTTCAGTCAGCTTGGCTGCAGTTCTCTCCCAATCTTCAGGAGAACGGCGGCCGGGCGCTTCAAGAGCAAGACGTAACTGATCCAGCACCGCCCTCTTCTTGCTCTTGTTTGAATGCAGCTCCAGACAATACGGATCCAAGCCGATAGACGCCAGGCGATTTCGCACTACATTCAGGGCAGCCATCTTCTCGGCGACGAACAGCACCTTTTTCCCCGAAGCCAGTGCATTAGCAATCATATTAGTTATCGTCTGGGATTTCCCAGTACCCGGAGGGCCGTGAAGAACGAAGCTTTGTCCTTCACCGGAGGCATAAATGGCCGCAAGCTGAGAGGAGTCAGCACTAATCGGCACGGCTCCTAGTTCCACACCGTATTGAGAGTCCAGAACATGGCTTTCCGGAAAAACATCTTCGGGAGTCCACTGAAGCTGCCCCGCCATTAAACTGGCTACAACCGGATTCTTCGATAATTCTGCAGATCTTATCCTCAGATCGTTCCACATGACAAACTGACTGAAGGAAAACAAGCCCAAATATCCAGCTTCAATAACATCCCATCGGGTATGGCTCATTACAGCATGCCGGATTATGGTAAAAACCTGCTTTAAATCCACTCCCTGCTCATCTTTCGGCAGAGGATCCAAACCGCCGATATCCACTCCAAAATCCTGTTTCAGTAATTCCAACAGCGTAATATTAAACTGCGGTTCCTCATCGCGGGCCCTCAGGACAATTCCTTGCTTGGACGATTTCCGAACCAGCTCGACGGGGACCAGGACGAGCGGAGCATAACGGGCTTTTTGACTCACTCCGGTTTCATACCACTGCAGCAGACCAAGCGCCAAATATAGCGTGTTTGCACCGTTCTCCTCCATAGATAATTTGGCGGAGCGATACAAATGAATCAAACGGTTGCTTAAATCCGCCTCGGTCAAATCAGAACGCAGACGCTTATTCAATAATTCATGGTTCAGCAGTTCTTTAAGCGGATCGTCATTGCCAATGGTGCGGAATAAATCGGCATCTCTTCCGTTGCCCTGCCAGTCTTTCGGCATGGCCAGCAGTTGAAACTCCTCTCCGCCCGCGAGCGCATCCTCAATGCGGCTCAAGTCCGAATTCAGAATACCGACACTGGAGCGACTAAGACGGAAGTTCAACAGCCCGTTGCGTAGGCTAAGATCCAGCAGTCTTCGTTCCCATTCTTTTTGCTTGGAGAGAGTGATAGATCTTACTTCAGCAGGCCGATCCATCACGTCGATCTGACGAGGCGCTTCAGTAGATCCGATTCCCGCTGCCGGTTCAGGATGCCTGATTTCCCATCCATTTGGTGTGGCTATGCGAAGCGGCAGGGGACGAATGGCGCTCCCTCTTGCGCGTCTGACATCGACAAAGACGTCGAATCGTTCCGGCTGCGCTAATTGCGAGACCGCCAGGCGTTCTGCTTCCTCAAACGATATATTTTTACCGGCTGTCAATGCGGTGGCTTCAATCAGACAAATCTCATGAATGCCGGAAGCCAGCCTTTTGGTCAACAGAGACATATCATCCTGAACGCTGTCTGCGAATGTTTCCTCTACGAGCCATACCCCCGCAAAAGCGTGACCTTCAGTAAAAACGATCAACGGATGAAGCCCTACCGCTTCCAGACAGGCCGCATAGAGCAGCGTTATGTCCAGACAATTACCCATTCGATTAGTGAACAGATTATCCGCCAACCGGATACGCTGGCCGATCTGCTCAAAGCTGGCCGGGGCAACACAGTAAGTCAGTTCCTCCTTCTGGATGGCAGCATATATGGCAGCCGCTTGCAACCTCACCCGGTTTGGATCCTGGCTCTGGTACGCATTGAATGAGGAGGATCCGCTCCAGCCTTCCAGAATACCCGACGCCTCTGCTACCAATCGCAGTACCTCGGGATGGTTAGGCGATATGAAAGCCGCGATCATCTCGGGCAGTTCCGCCAGCCCGTTCCATTCATCAAAAGCCAGGACATCCATTGGCACGATATGCTGTAGCAATACCGCCCCTTCATGTTGTACAGTTAGCTCCAAGCTGCCAGCCATTCTCTCCGTCAACTGGGCGAGAAACGCAGGCGACAGCTGCAGGGGAACTGTTCCCATATCCGTTGTCTGCTCCGGCAGCAATACATCCAGCGTCGTACTCCACTCATGCGCAAATTCAGGCTGTGTCCGGATTACAATTTGGACATTCCGTAGTTCGCTGGCATTTGTATGGGTGATCCACAATTTGCGGATAATAGGTACATAATTTTGCTGCATGGCATAATTGACAACCTTGCAATATTCCAACGCCACTTGAAGTTGACTCATCTTTCGCCCGTCCTTAATATCAAATTAAGTCTTAAGTCTCTTGATTCATTATATCACTCCTGGGTGAATCTACCAGTTGAACTTGCCCAGCTAAGATTTCCTTTTAATTGCTTCCTCCCAAGCTCAACATCCCCTCATCAGGGTGAGCCGTAATAAAACGGGAAGCCATGGTATGTAACCTAAATGTTCCACGTTTACTATAAACACGCTGGATTACAGTTTACAAAGAAGGTCCAATACGCATGTGTCGACCATCGTTGTCCTCAATACAAACTGAAGCCGGTAAAGTAACGATCGGAAACAGAACAAAAAAAGCGAATCTCAGGGATCCCTGAAATTCGCTCACATTCAATGCTTATTTTCTATAGCCCGCTTCTAGATTCCTTAAATCTTCCTCAGAAACAAGCTGGGAAGCCCCGTCTTGCTGAGGAAAAGCCACGCTTGCGACAATATCTGTCTTTAAACCTCGGAGTCACGTCTCCGTTTCCTGCCTTTTCTGACATAGGTAATATTTTGACCAGAACCCATCCTGTCAGATATCCATCCTGATCCCGGATGATGTTAATCCAAGAGGCTTCCATTCCAGAAAGGGGTTTAGCAGGATCTTCGAAAAAAGAGTTCCAGTAAAAGCTCTCCCCAGCCTTCGCGGTGCTTTCGGCCTCGCTCATACTTTCAGGACTTCCTTCTTTCTATACGCATAAGTAATGCGTGTCACCCGATATTTCATAGGTCATTTCTTCGCTCCCCTGCAGCTCGAACGGAATACCCGGGGTAACGCTTACGGCCACTGACCATCCTTCATTCCAAGGTATTGTAATCATCTCATTCGCAGGTACAATTACAGTCACTTGCTGCACACCTTCTTTCGATTTAGGACTGCATCCGGTTGTAAGCTAAATAACGCCAAAACCCGCAAAGATGAATAATCGACTGAGTCTGCCTGCTTTGATTTTGAGCTTCAATCCGGCACCCCCTGACAGTTACCAAAAATATAATAGGAATATTCATTTATCAAAATGATAATCCATACTTCCTTTTCTGCTCTAGCGCACTTAAGAAAGCTTCCGCCAAAAAAAAGAAGACACCAGGAGCTTCCCGGTGTCTTCTTTGTCATTTCAACTGAGCTTCTCTTGCAGCAACTCCTCAAACCACTTAACGTTTACCAGATGATGAGCACGCGAGTTTTCCAGCATTTTTTTGAAATGAACCGGGAGTGCCTCATTATGCTCAATTGATTGTTCTAGTAAACTGATCTTCTGTTTGCTTTGTTCAATTTGTATTTCGATTAATTTGGTGAGCTCTTCACGGTTATATTCATTCGCAAACAGCAGGGCTGCATAAAAAGATAAATTGACATAGTCGGTCTTGGCGCCAACTTTCACCATCAATTGCTCAAATTCTCTTTCCCCGGTTTCCGTGATGACATAGTTATTCGTCTCTCTGGAGCTCTTGGATGATGGATCCACCTTTACAATACATTGTTTATCTTCCAACTGCTGAAGATTGTAATAGAAGGAGCCTTTGGTGAAATTCACGATATATTTATAGTGCCTCTCTTCCATTAAGGCTAATAATTCATACCCGTGAGAACCCGGGTTTTGTTTTAATAAACCTAATATTAGTAAGGGGATCAACCAAACACCTCATTTTCTGAGTTCAGCTTCGAATTCATCATAGGTTATCTTCCCTAATGCTAAATCCATACTGTGCATATAGATCTTCTCTGCCTGGGTATGGGTTCTCTCCTGAATAAGACGGAGCAACTCATCCTCGTTATCTAATGGCTTCATTACATGCTGCTTACTGGCGAAGGCTTCATAATACCGCAGACCAAATTTCCGCTGAGAAATGGCATCCATATGAATCCCATCCGGATTGGAAGTTAACCCTGAGGCGGTGACAAAATAACAATGCTCCTGCTCCACGGCGAACTTTTGCAATTCCTGATTAACCAGCTCATATTCCGTGCAGTGTTTGCCAAAACCGGTTTTGCCTAAAAAATCCCCTAGCCCGCCAATCAGGATAGGAAGCTCTGGCGCATTCAGCTCCTTGCGGAATCCCTCCATAATTCGAAGCAGCTTTTGATAATACCCTTTGTAATTGCCATTGGTGCTGTCACTCTCTCCCTGATGCCAGAGAATTCCGGTTAACTCGCTATTCTCCATCGCGAATTTAGCTTGAATTACAGCGTGTCTAAAAAGGATACCCTCTACCGCCCATTCATCCAGGGTACTTCCGCCTTCCGCACAAGGAATGAGGCCCATGCGATCCTCGGGATTCTCCCGGCACCACGCCTCTGCGAACGAACCTGCCAGACTTATTCCGGAGACCGGACGGTCCACATTGATCGGCTCGGCCATCATCTGCCACCGGCCATTACGCAGCATTTGTATTTTTTCATTGTAAATAGGGGTTACTTCATGTAAAAAACCCCGTCCAGCCATATTCGACTGTCCTGCCATCAGAAACGATTTAATCATTTCGATCAATTCCTTCTATAATTAATATTTGATTGGAGTAGTGTTCTTATTTATAGTCTAATTAGACTACGCGCTTCAATTTTATAGTCTAATTAGACTGCTTGTCAAGCAGAGCGCAAAAAAAGCGAATCTCAGAGATCCCTGAAATTCGCTCGGATTCACCCTTTTTGATACCCTAGTGAATTGAACTCATCAGCTCATAGAAATACTTAGGCTCCTGGGTCTTGTAAAGATTGTACCAGGCATCTAATGTATTCGAAGAAAACACATCCAAGGCTTTCAAGACATGCACAGTAAATTCCAGCGGGGCTACTCCAGAGGCAGTGATCAGTTTGCCATCAGTTACAACAGGCTGCTGTTTGTAGAATGGTTCGCCTGTGTACGCGGGACAAATCATTTTAAGGTACTCCAGATCATTGCTGGTATGCGGGCGTGAATCAAGCAATCCTGTCCGGGCAAGTCCCATTGTAGCTCCACAAATCGCGGCTACCCCTATATCTTCCTGTATACATCTCACGGCGGTTTGCAGGACGGGCTCGTGAATGGTATCTGTCCATGTATCTCCACCCGGTAAAATCAAAATATCTGCGCTCGTAAGGACGCACTCCTTCAGTGTGATGTCAGGCATGATGTTCAATCCGCCCATTGTAGTTACCAGCGTTTTTTCGATCCCCACGGTAACTACTTTAGATGCGGCCTGCTCCTTTTGATAATATCTTCCCGAGTTCAGTTCGGCAGTTAAATAACCAATTTCCCAGTCTGCCATTGTGTCAAGCACATAGAGATATACTGTACTATTCATATATAATTCCCCCCTCATTTATTATCTCCATCATAAAATAGCTCCACTGACATCCGTTGTCAGTGAAGCCATTAAAGCTGATAATATTCCATTAAGTCCGCTGCAACCGCAGCAAGCTTCGCCTTCAGGCTCTGTGGTTCAATGACTTGAACGGCTCTCCCATAGGGCAGAAGAAAATTAGGGACATACCTAAGAATCGTTTGTTCCTCAAGTACAAAGATGGCCTGATCTGCTGTCCGCTCTGTCAGGTGATGTCCCAAAAACCAATGCAGACCTAAGTCATCCAACGCATCTGCACTGCCTCGTATAATTAATGAACTTAACTCTTCTTTATCTGCTACATCAGGCAACAGATTGTGCATGAAAAACTCGCGGGCCGAAAAAGCCTCAGATCGCTTAAATCTTAGTGCTGTACGCTGTATAGTTAGAATCCGATCAACCCGAAAGCTGCGGACTTCATTCTTCAGGCGGCAAAATCCAACCGTATACCACTTGCTGTTCCAGTACACCATTCCATACGGGTCAATCACCCTATGCTTAGAATGTTCTTCACGGCCTGTACGATAATCCATCTCTACAGCGTATTCATTGGCTACAGCCTGCTCCAATTCCGCGAGTACCGGCTGAACCGAAGGAGGACCGGTGCGATTAATCACTTCAAAGCCGGCTAAATGGCGGCTAAGTATATTTGCCTGCTCCTGATTCGAATACATTTGCAACCTTGCTGCCGCATTGTCTAATGCCCCGCTCATAGGGTATCCGGCTTCTTTTGCAAATAGAGCAGCATGAAGGAGCGCCTTTTTTTCATCGATATCAAATAGTAGAGGTGCCTTGATAAAATTACTCAGCAAGCTATACCCGCCATGATGACCGGAGTCGGATATGATCGGCACGCCGCTGGCACATAGTGCGTCGATATACCGGTACACTGTCCGGATATTGATTTCCAGCTTTTCAGCGATCTGTTTCGCCGTCATTTTCACGCCGGCGTTCAGCATCCATAAGATCGCCAGCATATTATCGTTTTTCGGCATCACATGAGTCCTCATTTTTCATGATATTCACTTATAGCTCCTTCGGCTTACAACGCTCCCCGCCGCAACCCATAAAAATACCGCACAATCGGATGCTTACTCTCCATCTTCTCCGCCATACCCAAAATCCGCTTCTTCCCAACCCGCTTATCCAGCAGCGCAAACACATTCATTAGTATCTCATCGCTCTCCAAGCTCTTCTCTATAGAAGTCGTTAAGAACTTGTTCGCCTCTGCGATAAAATTCGATTTGCTTAATGCAGCCTGCGCGGCCATCAGCTCTTTGGCAAGCTCTGTGCTTTTTCGGTTTCGGGCAATGACTATTAGGCGATCTTCGGGTACGGTTCCCTTGGTCTCTTTGCGGACGGCCTCAATATCGTCGTTGCTGATCGGAAAGTGGATCGTCGGGTCATTTTTGATTTCCAGCTCCGATAGATACCACCGGATCCCGTTCGTTTTGTCGCTCATGTTGAGCACGTTCTTCTTATCCACCGCGATATAACAAGTACCGGATTTATCATGTAAATAGCGGTAAGCGGGTGCACGGTATTCTACCCTTCCCGCTAACGCAGGACTGAGAAAGCTCTCCAGTTGTTGCTTCAATTTGCTCCAGGACATGTAATTTCCCTCCCTATACCAAAACAGAGGAAAGGCTTGCTGGCTCCGGGTTTGTCCCGTTCCATCCGCCGATCCTCAGCTATTTGCGTCTATTCTATTCCTCCGCCCCATCCTGCTCCAAGCTTCCAAAAGCATCAAGCAGCGCGCGCACTTCACTCGTTGACCGGGTATTCATCAAGTTATTTCTTAATTCCCCGGCCCCGCGGAATCCGCGGACATAGATTTTGAAGAAGCGTTGCAGCGGGCGGAACGAACGGGATTCCTGCGCCGAATACTGATCATAGAGATCCAGATGCAGCCGCAGCAGATCCAGCAATTCGCTACTGCTGTGTTCCTTCGGGTCCTGCTCAAACGCATACGGATTATGAAAAATCCCGCGCCCGATCATAATCCCATCCACGCCGTATTGTTCCGCTAACTTGAGGCCGGTCTCACGGTCTGGGATATCCCCGTTAATGGTCAGCAGCGTATGCGGCGCCACCTCATCGCGGAGCTTCTTAATCTCTGGAATCAGCTCCCAGTGGGCGTCGACTTTGCTCATTTCCTCCCGGGTGCGCAGATGAATGGACAGGTTCACAATGTCCTGCTGCAAAATATGGGTCAGCCAGCCGCGCCATTCGTCGATGTCCGTGAACCCGAGCCTTGTCTTTACGCTGACGGGCAGCCCCCCGGCTTTGGCCGCCTGGATGATCTCCGCCGCGAGCTCGGGACGGCAGATCAGGCCGCTTCCTTTTCCATTCTCCGCTACATTCGCTACCGGACAACCCATATTGATGTCGATGCCCTTGAAGCCTTCTTGCGCCATACCAATGCTCATTTGCCGGAAGTATTCCGGCTTGTCTCCCCAGATATGGGCGACGATGGGCTGTTCATCTTCGGTAAACGTCAGACGGCCGCGCACCGCATGATGCCCCTCCGGGTGACAGTAGCTCTCGGTATTCGCAAACTCCGTAAAAAACACATCCGGCCGGCCCGCTCTACTTACGACATGGCGGAACACCACATCCGTCACATCCTCCATGGGCGCCAGTATAAAGAAAGGACGCGGCAAATCGCGCCAAAAATTATTCGTCATCTTCAAAACCTCTCTATGCATGCTGTTACAGCACAGTATATCATAACCGCAAGCGTAGCGTACGTGCCGGGCAAAGCCCAAATAACCCCACAACGTGGGGTCTCAGCCTCGAAGCGGAGTCAGGTATTTAGCAGGAACCCCGAAGACTCATTCGTTTTCATCAAAAAAAGAGGGGGCAAGCCCCTCTCTGCATTGTGCCTCATTCCCCGCCCAGGTTCTTCGCCCATTCTCTCACTCTGCGGACGCTCTCTTCCTCGGATAAGTCCTCGATCCGGGTCATCAGGCTCCACCTTACGCCAAAGGGGTCAATAATACTGCCAAACCGGTCACCCGAAACGAAATTGCCGATCGGCTCCCTGATCTTCGCTCCTTTGGCTACCGCGTTTTCAAATACCTGATCTACATCGGCAACGTAAAGGGCCAAAGAATAACAGGCATCTTCCCCACCAGGCGGCAGGACCAAATGATAGGCCGGGTTCGCGGCTCCCAGCTGCAGAAAGCCGTTTCCGAAATCCAATTCCGCATGTGCTACGATCGTGCCGCCATTGCCATCCGGAAATTCATTAACATCCTTAATCCTTGCTTGGAATACCGCCTGATAGAATTCGATCGCTTCCGCCGGATTATTCACTACAATAAATGGGGTAATGGACGTGGACCCGTTGGGGGTTCCATGGGTGGTGTATTTTCCGGTTACGCCTGCAACTTTACTGCTGTCCGCCATGGTTATCGCTCCTTTTATTTGGCTTCTGCCTTGTCTTCCTCTGCATTATAAAACAGCTCCCCTGACAACCGCTGTCAGTGAAGCTGCTACGTCCGATAATATTCCATTAAACCCGCTGCAACCGATACCAGCTTGTCCTTCATGCTCTGCGGCTCGAGCACTTGAATGGCTTTGCCATAGGTTAGCAGGAAATAAGGCACATAGGCATGGATGGCGCTTTCGTCCAGCTCAAATACCGCTTGATTGGGCGTCCTCTCCTTCAGATGATGCCCCAGAAACCAATGGATGCACAGATCATCCAACGCTTCGGGCCGCCCATGGATTACTAATGAAACGACCTCTTGCTTGCCGGCTTGGTCAGGCAACAGATTGCGCAGGAAAAATTCCTTGGCGGAAAAAGCCTCCGGCCGCTTAAACCCCATCGGGGTCCGCGTAATCTGCTGAATCCGCTCCACCCGAAAGCTTCTGATTTCATTCCGCAGATGGCAAAATCCGACGGTATACCATTTATTGTTCCAATACAGCATGCCGTAAGGGTCAATCACTCTGGGCTGGGCTTGCTCGGCATGGCTGCTGTGGTATTCAATCTCGATCGAGCATTCGCCGGCTACCGCCCGCTCAAGTTCTTCCAGCTTTGCCTTCACGGAAGGGGCAATCTCGCGGTGGATCACTTCGAAACCGGCCAGATGGCGATTGAGGAGATGCTCTTGCTCCTGGTTTGCATACATTTTGAGCTTGTCCGTTGCTCTGTTTAGGGCCACGCTAAAAGGGTACCCGGCTTCATGGGCGAACACGGCGGCATGCAGCAGCGCCTTTTGCTCCTCCAGGTCAAACAGCAACGGCGCGCGGATAAAATGGTTCAGCAAACGATACCCGCCATTATGGCCTGCGTCGGAGATAATCGGCACCCCGCTGGCGCAGAGCGCATCGATATAACGGTAAACGGTCCTTATGTTAATCTCCAGCTTTTCGGCGATCTGTTTGGCGGTCACTTTCGCGCCTGAATTCAGCAGCCATAAGATGGCCAGCATATTGTCGTTTTTCGGCATCGCGCCGACCTCCTTTTTGGGAGCCCCTCAAGCTACATGGAATCCTCCACGTTCTCCGGTGACGTCCCCTCCAGCAAAACGATCTCTTCTCCCTGCTGTTGCCTGCGTTTAATATTTTCCTGCCCCCAGGCACACATCACATCCACGATCTTGTTCGCTGTAATGCCGTAGTCCGTGAGGTTGTATTCGACTTTCGGCGGCATCTGCGGGTACACATGCCTCTTGACGAGCCCATCCCTTTCAAGCTCGCGAAGCTGCTGGATCAGGACCTTTTGCGAGATCCCCTGAATGCTGTGCTGCAGTTCGCTTGTCCGCTTTGCGCCGGTCATTAACTGGCATATGATCAGAGCTTTCCATTTTCCGCCAATGATCTCCAGCGTGGCCTCGATGCCCAGGGTATATTGTTTCATCGGATAACACCTCGTTTTCTGCTGATCCTTCCATACGCACTTTGAAGTAACTACCTTACTTCATTGTGTGTATTTTCATCTGGGAACGCCCGTTGGATAATAAGAATATTCCAAAAAAAGCAGTCAAAGAAGGGGATTTCCTAATGAAAACACTTGTGATTATAGCACATCCGAACCTTGAGGGTTCAAGGGTAAATCAGCGCTGGACACAAGAGCTGCTGCGCTACCCAAACGATATTGCCGTTCATGAGCTGTACAAAGCGTATCCGGACTGGAACATTGATGTTCCCCGGGAGCAGCATCTGTTGGAGGCCTATGATCATGTGATTTTGCAGTTCCCGTTCTATTGGTACAGTTATCCGCCTTTGCTGAAAAAGTGGTTTGACGAGGTGTGGACTTATGGATGGGCCTATGGATCGCAGGGCGACAAGCTGAAGGGGACAAAGCTGGGGCTTGCCATGTCCATCGGCGATAAAAAGAACAATTATGTGCCGGAGGGCTCCGTTTCTTTTACCGTGGATCAGTTGATTACGCCTTTCGTTGCCAGCGCAAGACATGCGGGCGCCGTGGCGCTGCCCTATTTCGCCGTGTTCGGCGCCTCGTTTCGGGCCAGCGATGAGGAGATTGACCAAAGTGCAAGGGATTATATCGAGCATATCTTTAAGCATTGCGGCGTTTGACGGAAGGCTCGATGTGTTGGAGTTAAGCTAAACCCTTCTTATAAGAGTTGGCTTCTGGCCGACTCCGTATTTTTGAAAAATAAGCCTATCGCTAAACACTCGGTTTCCCTGGACGAGTGTTTTTTTGTTGCGCCGGGAGGGTCCTCCTTGAAGGCTCGGCCCTATGGTAATCCCGCCGGAGCTGCGTTGAGACGTTCCTTCCCCCTGCCGACCTGACATGCACGGGCAGCTTGCATCTTTGTTATGCAGACTAAGGAAATGGTATGTCTTCCCCGGAGGGCGTACCTCATACTGAAATCGACCGGCAAAACGTGCCGGATATTCATGCGATCCGTAAGGAGGAATCATATGTTGTACCGCAAAACCATTAGCGGACTGATGGCAGCCATGCTGCTGCTAGGCAGCTGGCCGGGCGGAGGCTTCAGCCGTCAGGCGGCGGCCGCTTCGGCGGCCGGAAACGCGGCCCCGTCGGCGGCTTTTGCCGACATGACCGGCCACTGGGCCGCCGCGTCGGCGGAGAAGCTGTCGAAGGCCGGCATTCTGCAGGGCGACGGCCAGGGGCGGTTTGAACCGGGCCGCGCCGTCAAGCGGGCAGAGCTGTCGGCCGTGCTGGTCCGGGTATTCCGCTACGCCGAACAAGGAGCAGCCACGTTCAGCGATGTAAGCGCTTCTTCGTGGTATGAAGCGCCGGTGCGCCAGGCTTATGCCGCCGGTCTCGTCACCGGCTACCCGGACGGCCGCTTCGCGCCGAATGCTCCGGTAACGCGGCAGGAAGCGATGACGCTGCTGTACCGTGCGTTCGGGCTGGAACCGGAGCAGCGTGATGCGCTCGCCGACAAGCCGGACGGCGCCGAGGTGAAGCCGTACGCCCGCGAAGCGGCGAACGCGCTGATCGCCGCCGGTTATCTCGGCGGCGCCGGGGACGGCCAGCTCAAGCCGCAGGCAGACTTGACCCGCGGCGAGCTGGCCGCCCTGCTCGGCCGGATGATCGGCTGGATCAGTCCGGCCGAAGGGTCTTACACGATCGGCGACGTCACGGGCAGCGTCATTGTCAACCGTCCGGGCGTCACCGTGAAGGGCGGCGCCGTCACCGGCAATCTCTACGTGACCGCCGGCGTCGGCGAAGGCGAAGCGGCTGTGTCGGGCGTGAAGGTGAGCGGCGCAACCCGGATTTCGGGGGGCGGGTCGCATTCCGTCGTCTTCCGCGGAGCTTCTCTCCAGAAGGTGATCGTCGACAAGCCGGGCTCCCCGGTTCGCGTAGCGCTTGAAGACGGAACCGCCGCCGCCCGGCTGGAGCTGGTCCGGCCGGCCCTGCTTGAACTGTCCGCCGGTTCGCGGGCAGGCGAGCTGCTGGTCGGAGCGTCCGCAGGCGGCTCCAGCATCAAGAATCAGGGAAGCATCGGACTGCTGAAGGTCGCCGCCTCCGGCGTGCGCCTGAACGATCAGCCGGTGCAGGAAGGGGCTTCCCTGCAGGGCGTAGGCGGAGCAGGCCCTTCCCCGTCCGCCAGCCCTTCCGCCGGAACGGGCGGCGGCCCGGCAACGAACCCGACTGCCGCGCCAACGCCATCCGCAACGCCCGTTCCAAGCGCGACCCCGTCCACGGACGACGATCAATGGGAACTGGTATGGAACGACGAATTTAATGGCAGCTCCATTGATACGAGCAAGTGGAATGTGCAGGATACGGGCGTGGTCTATAACAACGAGCTGGAATATTACCACCCGAGCAATGCATTCGTGGAGAAGGAAGGCGGCAACGGCGTACTGACGCTGGAAGCCCGCAAGCAGGGGTATGAGGGCAAGCAGTATACCTCCGGGAAACTGACCTCTAAGTTGAAAGGCGACTGGACGTACGGCAAGTTTACGGTTCGCGCCAAGCTTCCGATCCAGCAGGGCATGTGGCCGGCCATCTGGATGATGCCAACGGACGAGGAGAAGCAGTACGGTCCTTGGCCGGGCAGCGGCGAGATGGACATTATGGAGTTGACTGGACCGGTGGCCGGCGATGAGGAGAAGGCAGACCTCTACCCGCGCACGGTTCATGGCTCGCTGCATTATGACATCCCGCATGCTTCCCAGTCGAAGACTTACGTGCTGCCGCCAGGACAGACCTTCGCAGACGACTACCATGATTTTACGATGGAATGGCTGCCCGGACTGATCCGTTACTATGTGGACGGCAAGAAATATTTCGAGAGCAGCGACTGGGGCACCAAGGCCGCCGGACAGCCGGACTATTATGCATACCCGGCGCCGTTCGACCGTCCGTTCTATATGATTCTCAATCTGGCCGTAGGCGGCGATTGGCCGGGCAACCCTGCGGGAGATTTCCAGTCGGACCGGATGTACGTGGATTATGTCCGCGTCTATCAGTACAAGAACCTGGAGAAGTGGCCGGTGCCGACAGGCGAACGGCCGACCCCTCCCGAAGCGGCTGTTCCGCAGCGCCCGGCGCTGGCGGACGGCAACCAGATCTATAACGGGGACTTCACAGAGGGCGCCGCAACTAACGGCGTGCCGAAGGAATGGGAGTTTATCACCAATGCAAGCGGAGCGGGCAGCGTCAGCGTCGTAGAGGATCAAGACAAGGGTCAAGTGGCCAAGGTGGCGATCAGCGACGGAGGCACGCAGAATTACTCCATTCAGCTGACGCAGATGCCGCTGCTGCTGGAGAAGAACAAAGCCTATAAGGTCACCTTTGAGGCCAAGGCCGATCAGGACCGGCCGCTCATGAGCAAGCTGACCCAGTACGGAGGCGGCTGGACGGCGTATTCGGAAGAACGGAACTTCCAGTTGACGAATCAGTGGCAGTCTTACGAGTACACCTTCAACATGAAGCAGACGACCGACAACAATGTCCGCTTCGAATTTAATCTCGGCAAAAATACAGTGCCTGCTTACTTTGCCAATGTCCGCGTGGTCGAAACGGACCCGCTGCCGGTCGTACGGACGCCGCTTGCAGACGGCAACCTGATTTATAACGGCGCCTTCGAGCTTGGCGCCGGACGAATGGAATATTGGACCTTCGGCGTCAAGCCGGATTCGGGAGCGGAAGCCAAGGCGCAGGTAACGAACCGGCTGGAGCTGCCGCTCATGAAGCGGGAATTCAGCGCCGAGGTAACGAAGGACGGCAGCTCGGCCGATGCGGTATCGCTGTCGCAGGCAGATCTGCCGCTGTCTCCCGGCTCGTACCGTCTGAGCTTCGACGCCAGAACGGAGGACGGGCAAGGACTCGCCCTTGGCCTTAAGGCGGGAAGCCAGGACGCCATCTTCCCGGACGGGAACGAAATCGCGCTGACCTCCGACTGGAAGAACTATACCGCTGAGCTTGTGGTTCCCGGCGCGGCGGATGTGAAAGGCACGCTCTCCTTCCTTCTGGGCCGGAACGCTGGCACGACGGAGCTGGATAATGTCTCTCTGGTGCGTATGGCGGCTCCGGCAGCGCTCAACGGATATCTGCACCTGCAGGGAGATCAGTTCTGGACCGCATCGGGCGTATCGCTGGTGCCAAGCGGCGAAGGACGCCAGGAGATTACCGGGATGGATACGGGAGATTACGCGGACTTCAAGGTCACCGTTGGCCAAGGCGGCACCTTCATCCCGATGGCCCGCGTGGCCAGCGCCGATGCGGGATCCAGCCTGCAGCTGAGCGTACTGGATGAAACCAAGCGTCCGGTCGTGACCGCAGCGGTCTATGCATCCGGCATCGGCGATACCGGCGGACTCCGGTCCTACCGGGCGCTTCCGGGCCTCCCGTTAACGCTGGCACCCGGAACCTATTACTTCCGCCTTGAAGGGCAAGGCTATAACCTGGCCTGGCTCGATCTTACGCGGGAGCTGATCGTCAATGGCAGCGTAGACACGAATACGACCGCAGGCTGGACGCTGTTCAAGAAAGACTGGGTAGACAGCGATCCGGTCAAGAATACCGTGATGATTGCCGATAATGGCGATCTCCGTATCGACGTAGGCGGAAGCGGCGACGAGGATTGGAACGTGCAGGTCAAGCAAGGACATCTCCCGCTGGTTAAAGGGAATGTCTACAGGCTCCAATTTGACGCCGATGCGTCTCTTGACCGCCAGATCCGGGTCGTTCTCCAGCGCGACGGGACTAAAGATAACATTTGGACCCCGTATTTCAACGAAACGGCGAGCCTGACCGGGACCGGCGGACACTACGCGTATGATTTCACTGCTCCGGCTACAGACTCCGAAGCGCTGCTCCAGTTCAATCTGGGCAAGGTCACGGAAATGCTGGGCGAGCACCGGGTGACGCTGGATAACATCTCGCTGCTGCGCGTCAATCCCGTACTGGCCGGACATTCCTATGCGGAGAACCTCCTCCCGAATGGGGATTTTGCCGGTCCGCTTCAGGGCTGGACGTATTATTCGCCCGATAACGGCGAACTCGCTATATCCAATATCGATCAGACGCTGGCCATTCAGGTGGGTTCCGCCGGAAGCAACAGCTGGGACCGTCAGGTGTATTATGAAGGAATCTCCTATGAGGACGGCGGCCACTATACCCTTATGTTTAAAGCGAAATCGACCAAGCCGCGTTCCATGAACGTCAGCATCGGCTGGCTCGACGCGGCCAACAACTATACCTGGCACGGCTATACGAGCAGCGTGGTCGAGGTGGGAAGCGACTATACGGAATATACGGTCGAATTCGACGTGACCGGAGGCGGTACCCCAATCGGACGCATTTCGTTCGAGCTTGGCAAAATCGGGGAGGACGATACCGGGAATCTTCAAGTGAAGATCGACGATATCCATCTGGTCAAAGAAGACCGTCCGTAAGGACTCGAAACAGAAAGGAACCATGATCACGGGTTCAGGCTTGATTATTTGTTATTCAGGCTTGGGATTTGGTATTTAGACCCGGGAGCGGCGCCTTCATAATAAAGATGCGGGGACGGACGACCGTCCTCCGCATTCCTTAACTACCTACAATGGGGGAGATTAGAAATGAGAAAAACAGGAATGGCAAGCGCAGCGCTGCTGGCGGCACTGACCCTTGCAGTCAGCGGATGCGGCGGCAATAACAACGCCGGAAACCAGGCATCGAATTCGGATAACAATGCAAAAGAAACAACTGCTCCGGCGGCATCCGCCAATGCGGAAGCCTCACCGGAAGCAAGTAAGGATCCGGTTACGCTGACCGCCTGGATCATGCCGAACAGTCCGAAGCCGGACGCCGACTTCCTGAAGACGATAGACCCTTATCTCAAGGAGCATCCGAACGTCAAAGTAAAAGTGACCGTGCTGGACTGGGGCTCTGCCTGGACGAAGGTCACTACAGCCGCTACCAGCGGCGAAGGACCCGACCTGCTCCAGCTGGGCACGACCTGGGTACCGGCGATCGCCAGCATGGGCGGCATCGACAAGCTCAACGACAAAGTGGCTGACGTAGGCGGAGCCGATGCGTTCCTGCCGGCGATCTGGAACACCACTTCGATCTCCGGCCAGGAGGATGTATACGGCGTGCCGTGGTTCGTGGACGCTCGCGCCATCTATTACCGTACCGACGCTTTCCAGCAGGCGGGCGTGGATACGGCAACGGCCTTCAAGGATTGGGATTCGTTTAAGGCGGCGCTGGAGAAAGTCAACGGTATCACGGTCGGCGGCAAAAAAATGGCGGCGCTCGGCCTGCCGGGCAAAAACGACTGGAACGTCGTCCACAATATTTTCCCTTGGATCTGGGCGGCCGGCGGCAACGTGCTGGCGGACGACAACAAGACGGTTACCTTCAACGACGAGAAAGGTCTGGAAGGCGTGATGTACTACACCGGCCTTGCAGCCGAAGGCCTGGTCGACAAGGCTTCGCTGGAGAAAAACTCGTCGCAGATCGAAAGCGACTTCGGCGACGGCAACTCGGCGGTAATCATCTCCGGCCCATGGCTGGCGAAGAACTTCAACACGCCGAAGGCTAACGGCGGCATGGACGATAAGGCGGCCGCCAAGAATTTCGCGGTTGCTCCGCTTCCTGCAGGTCCCGGCGGCCAGTACACCTTCGTCGGCGGCAGCGATCTGACGGTCTTCAAGGGCTCCAAGAACAAGGAAGCCACCTGGGATCTGATCAAGTACCTGTCCTCGGACGAAGCGCAGCAGGCATACGCCAACATCTCCGGCCAGCTGCCTTCCAAGCAGTCGCTGCTGAACGCTTCCGATCTGGATGCGAACATGAAGGCCTTCGCGGAAGCCACCAAATACGGACGCAGCTACCCGTCCATTCCGCAATGGGGTCCGACCGAAACCGCGCTGCAGAAGCATTTTGCGAATATCTGGGATATCGTTGCCGGCGTGAAGGGCACTTACGGCAAAGACAGCATCCAGAAAGAGCTGGATTCGGCCGCCGTTGAAGTAAAGGCCATCGTTAACCAGTAAGCGGATCGAAACCGTACATTTAACAGACGTGAGGCCGCTGCGCCGCTTGGCGCGGCGGCTGTTCCGTTAACAAAGCGAGGGATATGAAGATGGGACTCCATACTGAGACCGAGAACCGATTGAAGAGCGCGCCGGGCGCCAAGGCCCGCTGGGGCAAGCGGATCAAAGAACATAAATTCGCTTATCTGCTGATGCTGCCCACCCTTATATTCATGATGATGGTTCATCTGCTGCCGATGATTCAGGGCATTTGGATGTCCTTTCTGAAGCTGAACCAATTTACGCTGGCCAAATACCTGAAAGCCCCGTTTGTGGGAATCAGCAATTACAAGGGCTTGTTGTTTGACAACGACAATCCCGTCCGGCAGGGCTTGAACTTTGCTGTCCGCAACACAGCCATCTATGCGGTCGTCGTTACAATAGGCGTTATGGTCATGGGCCTTTTGATGGCGATTCTGATGAACCGTGATTTTCCCGGCCGCGGCATTGCCCGCACCGCCATGCTGCTTCCCTGGGTCATCCCGTCCTACGTGGTCGGCGTGCTCTGGGGCTTTATGTGGCAGCAAAACGGCGTCATCAACTACCTGCTGGTGGACGTGCTGCACCTGATGCACGATAAACCGTTCTGGCTGATGGGGCCCAACACCATCTGGGCGATCATCATCCCTACGATCTGGCGCGGCTGGCCGTTCCTTATGGTTATTTTTCTGGCCGGACTCCAGACCATTCCCGATGACATTTACGAAGCAGCCACGATCGACGGCGCGCACAAGCTTCGCCAGTTCTGGCATATCACCTTGCCGATGCTGAAGCCGATCATTGCCGTGCAGCTGCTCTTCCAGATTATCAATAACGTCTATTCCTACAATATCGTCTCCACCATGTTCGGCAACGGCGCCGGCTATCCCGGCGAATGGGGCGACCTGCTGATGACCGCTTTGACCCGCCAGTCGTTCGGATATTGGGCCTTCGGTTCCGGCTCCGCCGCTTCCCTGATGCTCATGATCGCGATGCTGATGATCGTCGGCGTCTGGTACAGAACCTTTAGAACGGAGTTGAACGCCCAATGAGCCGCAGCAGACGATCTACCTCCTCCTTTATCCTGACGTCGCTGACGTGGGCGATCGTGGCGCTTACGGTGTTCCCGATTCTGTGGATGGTGTTCACCTCCCTGCATTCCAACGATCAAATCCTGAACGGCATTACTTCGTTTGAATTGAAAAAGCCGCAATGGGTCAACTACGTCAACATGTGGGACACGGTCAATTTTGCCGTCTATTTCCGCAACAGTCTGCTGATCTGCGGCGCGACGACCTTGCTGGCCGGCACTTTTGCCGTCTTGGCGGGCTATGCGCTGGCCCGATTTGATTTTCCGGGCTCGAAGCTGTTCAGCATGAGCATTATCTCCACGCAGCTCATTCCCGGCATTATGTTCCTGTTCCCGATCTACCTGATGTTTCTGTGGATCCGCAACACGATCGGACTGCCGATGATCAATACGTATTGGGGCATGATTCTTGTCTACACGGCGTTCTATACCCCGATCAGCATCTGGATCATGCGCGGATTCTTCGTCTCCATTCCGAGAGACCTGGAGGAGTCGGCGGCCATTGACGGCTGCAGCAAATTCCAGGCTTTTTACAAAATCATTCTGCCGCTCTCCGTTCCGGGCATTATCGCGACTGGCATCTTTATCTTCCTGACGGCCTGGGATGAGCTGCTCTTCGCCTGGGTGCTTACGACCAGCTCCGACGTCCAGACCATACCGGTCGGCATCCGGCTGTTCGTGGGACAATACAATACCCGTTATGACCTGCTGATGGCGGCTTCCACCGTAGTCACGCTCCCGGTCATGGCCACCTTCTTCCTGACTCAGAAATATTTTATCAGCGGGATGACCGCCGGCGCCGTCAAAGGCTGATCCGGTCCTGCCCGGAAAGGATGTATGTCATGCTGAGCTATACCGCCGCAAGAAATGTACACACTTCGCCCGAGGACGTGCTGAGAGAGCAGTTCGGCCGCCTGATCGCACCCGGCCTCCCGGTGAGCGCCATCTTTGCCGATTCCCGCCATCAGTCCGCCCTCGGCGTAGCCGGCCTGCCGCTTCGGCTGCCGGCCATCCGGGAGCTGCTGAAGCTGCCGCAGATTGCGGGGCTGCTGCCTGCCGTTCCGACCGGCATTTCGGCGCTGCTCGCCGTAGGCGGGGAGAAGCCGCTGGCGCTCTATCTCCGGCCCGCCGGCGAAGCGGTTCGGGAAGCGGAGCTTCCGGAGGCCGCGGCCCAAGCGGCCCTTCGTCTGCTTAAAGAAGCGCCCGCCTGGGCGGGATCGCTCAATGCCGACGGCGAGCATATTCTGGACCTACGGACGCCGCTGCCGGGGCCGCATTTCGCGGTCAATCTGCTGCTGGGCAACCGTCTTGATTTCCCCCATGCCCTGCAGACGACGCCCAAGAGCGTCGTAGACCGGGTGGGCGGCGGCAGCTTCCGGTCGCATGCCGCGACGCAAGTGCTTGCGACCCGCTGGGATATGCGCCAGGAGGAGAACGGCTTCCCGGCCAACCGGCAGTTCTACCTGTTCGAGGACGGGGAGCAAATCTTCTATTCCGCGGAACCGGGAGACTCGCGCATCGAATCCGCCGTATGCCGCCACTCCCAGAACTCGACGGTGATCGCCTACCGGACGGTTTGCGGCCTGGAGATCACGCGGACCGTTTCGATCCTGCCGCAGCGGGAAGGCGAGCCGCTGGCCACCGAGCTGCAGCGGATCAGCATCGAAAATATAAGCGGACGGGACCGCAACGTCCGGCTCGTCTACACCGGGATGTTCGGCTCAGCCGCTCCCGGCGCGCTGTTCGAGGACGTGCTGTACAGCAACGTCATCATGCAGGGCGGCGTGCTCCGCAGCGAAGACGGCGCCGTTGCGGCCATCAGTCCGGATTATTATCCGGAAGCCGGACGCAGGGATCTGCGGTTCCATACGATGATCGTTCACGGACCGGACGGCGCCGAGCTGCCCTGGGAGTACTGCGTCAACTACAATGAATTCGTGGGAACCGGCACGCTGCACCGGCCGGCGGGTGCTTTAAGGCTAAGCAGCGAGCTGTACCGCAAAGGACCGGGGTTCTTCGCCGTGGCAGCGCCGCTAACCCTGCCGGCGGGCGGAACGGCGGCCGTGGATCAGCTGACCGGTCTCGTCTCCGACAAGAGCGGCGCAGGCTTCAGCGAGGCCTCGCTTGCCGAAGAGGTCGGCGCGCTGATCAACCGCTTCTCCTCCCCCGATGCAGCCGGAGCTGCGCTGGAGGAGGCCCGGCGGTTCGTCCATGAATACGGCCAGTTTCTGCAAATCGAGTCCGGCTCTCCCGAGCTCGACGTTTATGTCAACCGGAACCTGCCGTTTCAGGTGCTGTATCAGTCCTTTGTCTCCCGCTCCTTCTGCCAGACGCAAAAGGGCTACCGGGAAATCGGCTTTCGCGAAATCCAGGATTTGTACGCCTCCATGTATTACTTTGTGGGCATGGGACGTGCGGGGCTGGTCCGCAGCCTGCTCATCGAATGGGCGGGAATGGTGTTCGAATTCGGCTATGCCTTCCACAACTTCTTCTGGGTCGGCAAGGAGCCGGGCAAGTGGTCGGATGATGCGCTGTGGCTGGTTCAGGCCGTTCACCGCTATGTGATGCTGACCGGCGATATGGGCATTCTGGACGAGGAATGTCCGGTAGCCGGCACCGACGGGCAGCTTCGTCCAATCTTCAGAACGCTGCAGGCGATCATCACGTATTCGGGCCGGATCTCCGTCGGACGGCATGGCCTGCCGCTTCTCGATTATGCGGACTGGAACGACTGCCTGAAGCTGGACGGCAACTGCATTAACGGTCCGGCGAAGGAGGCGCGCTACCGGCAGCAGCTGGAGCAAGGCGGCGTCTTCGGCGAGCCGCTGGACAGCGATTATTCGGAAAGCGTCATGAACGCGTTCCTGCTGAAGCTGGCGGTGGACGAACTGGCTGAGCTAGCCGACAAAAAGGGCGAAGGCGGTTACGCCGACGAGCTCAAGACTTTCAGTACGGAGCTGCGGGAGCGGATACAGCTTCACGCCTGGAAAGGCGACTTCTTCGCCCGCGTGCTGTTTAACCGTTATCCGGACGGCGAATACGCTTATCTCGGCGCGGCCGGAGACGGGCTGTCCGCTTCCGGGGAACACGACGGCTCCTATTTCCTGAATTCGTTCAGCTGGAGCGTGCTCTCCGGCTGTGCCGACGAAGAGCAGGTTGAAGTGATGCTGGATACGCTGGAGCGCCGCCTGAAGACCCCTTACGGCCTGAAGCTGGTCTCTCCGGTAGCGCTTGGCCGGGTGTCCTCGCATACGGCTTCCGACGAATATTTTCCGGGCGACCGGGAGAACGGCGGCGTCTTCAAGCACGCCTGCATGATGGCCGCCGCCGCGATGTTCAAGGGCGCCAAAGAAGCGCGGAATCCCGCGCTTGCCGCCCGTCTCGCCGGCTTTGGCTACTGGCTCGTTGACAAAATCCTGCCTTACCGGACGATGGAGGATCCGTTCGGCATCTGCGGAAATCCGAGATTCTGCACCCAATACAACAACAGCGAGACCGGCGAGAACATCGGCCCGATGCTCAGCGGCACCTCGACCTGGCTCACCCTCTCGCTGATGGCGGCATGGGGCGTGGAATATAACGAAGCCGGGCTTGTCCTTGATCCCGTGCTGCGGGAGACGGACACGGACATGTCCTTCACGGTGAAGCATGACGGCACGACGTACCGCATCCGGATTCACAAGCCGGAGGGCTTCTGCCGCCTCCGCGACACGGCTGCCAGCCTGACGCTGGACGGGCAAGCCCTGCCTAAAGGCGCCGTGCCTTACCTGAACGACGGCGGCGTCCACGAGGTAGAGCTGCGCTTTGAACCGTCCGGAAGCTAGGCGTCAGACGGCGCCCCGGTCGCGGAACTCCTGCGGCGTCATATCGGCGTATTCCCTGAACAGCTTGATGAAGTAATGGGCGTTCGAATAGCCGAGCTCGGTGGCAATCTCATATATTTTCAGCGGCGTATGCGTCAGCAGATACGCCGCTTTTTCCATCTTCGCCTGTCCGATATAATCGCTGATGCGCCTGCCTGTCTCCAGCTTGTACATTTTGGACAGGTAGACCGGATGCATCCCGACATGATCGGCGATGGACTGGAGCGAAACGTAATGCAGATTGTCGTTGATATAGGCATGCACTTTGCGGATCAGCACAGACCGGCTGTCCCGGCGCTCCGAGTCGAAATGCTCCCGCAGGCGGACGATCAGGGTCAGCGCCCATTCCCGCAGCGCGTCCGGCGTCTGGAACGGCGGAAGCTCCAGCAGCGGATTCCCGACGATATCGCTCAGCAGCTTGTTGTTTTTGTGCGCAAAATAATAAAAGACGGACTCCAGGTGAAGCCGGGCCTCCTGGATATGCTCCAGCGAGCGGTCGGCGCTGGAGCCGAGGTCCCGGATGATAGCCTCCAGCTTCTCCTCGATGCCCTGCCAGTTGTTGGCTTCGAACATGTGGAACAGCATCGGCGGCTCATAGAGCGGCTGCAGCGCAGCGACTTCTGCGCTTCCGGCGTCATCGGCCTTCAGATAGAATCCCGTTTCGCTGCCGATGTGGTGGCGGATCGCGGAGATCGCGGTCTGATACAGCGGATAGACCTGATCGGGGAAGGCTCCCCAGCCTGTCGTGACAACCGAGAGGCCGCCGCCGATCAGCGTGCTCACATTGTTCTGGAGCTGGTAGGCCGCCTGGGCCACCTGCTCGCCCCAGATTTCGGCGCCTTCCTCCTGCTCCTCGCGGGGCTGAAGGAGCAGGACCAGATAATCGTGCACATCCTTGCAGGACCAGATGTAGAACCGGTCCTGAAACAGCTCGTTCGCGATATTCAGAATGGCGTATTCAAACAGCAGCATGCTGTTCATGTCGCGTCCGCGGAAGAACTCCTCCAGCCGGGCCACCGCCAGGCAGACCGGGAGGTCCGGGCGCAGCGGCAGATCAAACTGGGACAACCGCTCCTGAAGCTGCGGCGGGGAGAGCTTGCGGCCCTGCAGCAGCTCGCCGAGCAGCCGGTCCCGGAGCAGCGGCAGATGCTCGCGGAAGGTCTGCATCGTGCGCTGATAGGAGGTCCATGTCTCCCATTCCTCGCGCAGCTCCTGTTGAATTCTGCTGATGACTAGGGTCAGCTGATCGTTGGCGATCGGCTTCAGCAGGTAGTCGCTCGCCTGCTCATGGATCGCTTTGCGGGCGTATTCGAATTCCGCATAGCCGGTCAGCATGACTACCCGGGTTCGCTTCCAGCGGCGGCGGATGATCGTAATCAGCTCGAGGCCGGACATTTCCGGCATATTGATGTCGGCGACGACAATGTCGATCGGATAGCGCTGGAGCAGCTCCAGCGCCTCGTAACCGGAATAGGCTTTGTGAACCTGTTCAAAGCCCAGCTCCCGCCAGGGAACGGACAGGCACAGGTCGTCCACCACATAAGGTTCATCGTCAACCAGAAGGATTTGATGCATCTAGGACCTCTTTCTTCTCCATTCGGAGCGTTATTTGCAGACCGCCGGAAGGCGAAGGGGCAATGACCAGACCGGACGATTCGCCGAAAAAGTGCTTAAGCCGCTGCTGCACATTCCAAAGGCCGCAGCCGCCGGGGGTTTCATCATCCTCGCGCACCGGATCGTTCAGCCTGGCGTACAGCTGCTCGATGGCTTCCGCGGTCATGCCGGCTCCGTTGTCCTCGACGGTCACGGCGGCGAAATCCCCGGTCCGGACGGCGGAAATCCGGATGAAGCATTGGCCGATTTTTTTCTCGATGCCGTGAATGATACTGTTCTCCACCAGCGGCTGAATCAGCAGCCGGGGGATCTGCAGGCCGAGCAAGCAGTCATCGATCTCCATTTCGTAGCGAATCCGCTGCTTGCGCAGGTTCTGGATGGCCAGATAGTTCTCCAGCAGCTTCAGCTCTTCGCCCAGCGTGGTCAGGGAGTGATCGACCCGGGTGATGTATCGGTAATATTCGCCCAGATTCAGCGCCATTGCCTCCACCGCCTCCGTATCGCCGACCACGGCCTTGCTCTTGATGAAATGAAGGCAGTTATACAGGAAATGCGGGTTGATCTGGGACTGGAGCTGCTTGAGATGGGCGTCCTTTACCCGGATCTGCTCCATATACACCTGCTCGATCAGCGATTGGATCGTTTCGGCCATCTCATTGAACTCCTCGTTGAGCATGGAGAATTCGGCATTGGTCTTCGTATGAATCCGCGTCGACCAGCGCCCCTCCTTCATCCGGTTCAGGGAACGCAGCAGCAGGCTGACCGGCCGTTGGACCTGGCGGTACAGCAGCAGCGAGAAGAGCAGGCTCATCGCGAGCAGGATGGCCGAGGCCGTGAAGAAGGACGTCCGGGTGCTGCGGATGGGCTTCAGAATCTCCTCCATCGGCGAATAGTGAACGACCTGCCAGTCCAGGGTCGAAGACGGCACGGAGCTGACGAGAAAACGGCCCTCCTTCAGCCTGACGATTTGGGTCGACTCTCCGTTGCCGGGAGCCGGAAGCCTGCCCACGATCCGCTCGGCTAAGTCCTTGTCCGCGCCGTGCCCTTGAATGATGCCGAAGGATGGATGGTATAGCAGCGTATCTCCGCTGTTCTGCGACTGGTAGGTTTCGAACATCCGCTCCAGATTGGACACGGGAACATACATGACCATCAGCAGCCGGGCTTGTTCCGGCGTATTCCGGCTCTCTGCCGGGTCCGACAGCAGCAGCCGGAAAGCGGCGTCTCGGCCTCCCTCCGGTTTCGGCTCATACTTCCAGCCTGCCGGCAGCGCACCGGATAGAATGGAAGCGTCGAAGGAGAGCGAAGAATCCGAGCCGAGCGTCTCGCCGGTATGCGGCTTGTAGAGTACGATGCGGTTCTCCCAGGTGCTTGCGCCGGTCTGCAGCGACAGCTTCTCCAGTACGGTCATGATCGTCTGGCTGGGGTCGATCAGATGCTCCAGCTGCCGGATCTGCACGTAATCGCGGATCGTTGGGTCCCGCTGCAGGGCGTACATGCTTCCGGCCAGCTGATTGATGCCGGTATCCAGCTGCTGGGTCAGGAACTCCAGGTGGTTCAGGTCGGTGGTTTCGATCTGGCTTGTGATCACGCCGACATCCTTGCGGTAAGACACGCCGTAGAAGAAGAGCGTTACCGATATTAGCGAAAGCAGAATCGCGACCATTTTGACAAACAGATTTGCCCGCCGGGCCATAAGATCATCCTTTTCAAAAGGCTGTGCCATATTTACAAAAACATATCATAAACCACGCACAAACCGTTATGATACAATCGGTACGAATCGACCAGAACGACGCGGAGGCGAAGGTTCTCATGAGAATAAGTTTATCCCTGCTCACGCTGCTGCTGTTGTCGGGATGTATGTTCCGCAGCGGCCATTCCGGCGGCACGGAGCCCCTTACGACAAAAGACGAGCCGGCGGTCTTCAATATGCAGGAGGGAAAATACGATCCTCCTGCCGAGCTTACGACGGTAGGCTCCATAAATCCCAATTTGACGTTTAAGGACGGCGAAAGCCTGGAACACAACGTCCATACGGTCTGGGCCGATGAGCGGCTTGGCATCAAGCTCCGCTATCTCTGGACCATCTCCGGCACCACCGAAACCTATGCCAACAAGCTGCGCTTCGAATTAGCCAAAGGGAATATGCCGGATGTGGTGACGCTCCGGGACGCCAACGTCATCCAGGAGCTGATCGATTCCGGACAATTCCGCGAGGTCGGCAGTCTCTTTGATCAATACGCTTCTCCGGTTTGGAAAAAGGCGGTCGCGGAGGACCCCTCGGCCTGGGATGCCTATGTCCGGGACGGCGGCGAATACGCCATTCCGATTATGGACTATGAATATAACTCCGATCCGATTCTCTGGATCCGGCAGGACTGGCTGGACAAGCTTCATCTGCAGGCTCCCCGGACGCTGGACGAACTCGAGCAGGTCATGGATGCTTTCGTTAACCGGGATCCAGACGGGAACGGACAAAAGGATACGTACGGCCTGGCCGTCAGCTTCCGCAACGGGCCCAATACCTGGATGGGCGACAGCAGCTGGATCTTCGGCGCGTTCGGAACCGTTCCGGAGCAGTGGAATCGCGGGCCCGGCGGAGAACTGAAATACGGCTCGACGCAGCCCGGGGCCCGCAAGGCCGTTGCCCTGATGAAGCGCTGGGTGGAACGGGGCTACCTCTCTGCGGACAGCGCCTGGCTCGACGAGGAGGGCGCCGGCAATCTCTTTGTCTCGGGTAAAGCCGGCATCATTGCCGGGCCGTACTGGATGCGGGGCTGGCCGCTTTCCGCTCTGAGCGCCAAAGATCCGCAGGCGCAAATTCAGCCGGCTCCGATCCCCTCCGGTGCGGACGGCACGGTCATGCGCAGAGGCTCTTTACCCGTCAACGGCGCGATTCTCATCAACAAGAAGATGGAGCATCCGGAGATTTTTTTCCGATACCAAAATTATTTATTTGATTATTACGCTACGGCAACCGGCGAGTTCAAAAACGGGCTCGCAGAGGGCTATGACTGGGTTATGCATGACGGGCAGCCGACGATCGATCCCTCCTTCCTGCCTATGGGCGGCGTCCGGGTCGCCTCCTATACGCTAACGTTCGACGGGGCAAGAATTCCCTCCAACGTGATTAAGGAAATTCCCGAGGACGTTGCGCCGATCCTGTTATCCCAGAAAGCCGCCTCCTATAAGGAACAGTTCACCGGCCCTTTGACCCCCGCAATGAAGTCGGAAGGCGAGCTGTTAAAGAAGCTGGAGCAGAAGACCTTCCAGAAGATCATTTTCGAAGACGGCGATCTCCAGGAGTTCGATAACTTCGTCAAGAAGTGGCTCCTATACGGAGGAGCGGATGAGACCCGGGAGGTTAACGCCTGGGACCGCGCGCGGCAATAACCTATACAGGTACAAGAAACCGCCTTGGATCAAGGCGGTTTCTTGTCGCGGGAGGCATCCGCCATCCCCGCGGTTATTCAGGAATAAACCGGATCTTATCATAGTAAGCATACAGCGGGGCCTGGCCGTCATACGGTCCGAGCCAATCGTCGACGCCGGTGCCGTTCCACAGATTCATCATGATTCTTCCGGGAACGGAAGGAATGTTCTCCTCGGCGGTATACACAGGCTGATCATCCACATACCAGGTGATGGAATCCTTTTTCCATTCGAATGCATATGCATGGACTTCCTTCGCGGCATCGAAACCGAGATCGTATACATGCTCATGTCCGCCGACGCCGCCCTTGAAGTAGTTAAACTGGACCTTGGTGGTATCCTTGCCCAGAAACTCAATATCGATCTCATCCCATGGCTCGCCTTCGGAAGGACCGGTATACGTAAAGAACGAAGAGACGATGCCGGGATGGGCCGCCGGCTTCATTTGAACCTCATACCGGCCGTAGCCGTATTTGGAAGTCGTGCGGTATTCGGAGCCGTCGTATTGTCCGGCGGAAGGGCTGGTTAACGAGAGCCGGAGAAATCCGTCATCCGTAAAAGCGATATTGTCCGCGCGCCAGGTGCAGTTGAACATGCTGCCATTGGAATACCCGTCCGTCTTGCTCCATAGCGCCTCCTGAAATTTAGTAAAATCATCCTGGATCGAACCCTCCTTGAGCGGAGCCGTTCCCTTGGGCGAGTCTTGGGCAATCGTTATTCCGATCCATGCCGCGACCGAAAGCACGACGGCTGCCCCAGCCGCGATCATCCATTTGCTGTGCTTCAATTCCGCTCCTCCTGTGCAGTTTCTTGCTATAAGCGTACAAAATGCAGGGAGGGTTCGCCATACCAATGTGTCAAGCCGAATAACAAATTATGAAGATGGCAGATGCCGGGGCTTTTAATTGCCCGTATATTTGAGCCAGTCATAGTAGGCATAGAGCGGATTCGCCCCGTTGTAGGAGCCCAGCCAGGAATCGACGCCGGTACCGTTCCACAGGTTCATCATGATTTTGCCGGGGTTGGACGGAATGTTGCTGGTTGCCGTATGCTTCAGAACGCCGTCCACATACCATTTGATGGAGCCCTTCTGCCAGTCGAAGGCATACGTGTGGTAGCCGTTCGCGGCGTCAAAGCCGAGATCGACGATCTTTTCATGGCCGCCTACGCCATTGGTGTAGTAATTGAACTGGACCTTGGTGGTGTCTTTGCCCAGGAACTCGATATCGATTTCATCCCATGGCGTTCCGTCGCTGGGGCCGGTATACGTGAAAAAGGAAGAGACGATGCCCGGATTCTTCGCCGGCTTCATGTTCACCTCGTATTTGCCGTAGCCGTACTTATACACCGAGCGCATCTCCGCGCCGTCGAACTTGTTGTAGCTGGAGCTGGTCAAAGCCAGGCGCATTTGGCCGCTGCCGGTGAACGTGACGTTGGCTGCGCGCCAGGTACAGTTGAACATGCCGCCGTTCGAGTACCCGTCCGCCTTCTGCCAGGTGGCCGAGTTGAAATAAGTGAGTGGCTCATCGAAGACGGTGGCGGCGGATGCCGACGGGGCGAGGGCCAGCAGCAGTGCGGACATCAGCAGCGTGGTGCGGATCAGAAGTTTTTTTACCTTGTACATATCAGACATTCCTCCCAGAATGAAAGCGTTTTAAATACAAGTTAATCATATTCACTCCTCCCGCTCCCAACCATACCAAGATCTCAAGCAGGATAACAAAAAACCAAGATGGTTCCGCGATTTCCGGTGTCCCGCATAATCACACACTGGGCTAATGTGAATATAACTGAGGATATAAATACTTACATTTCTGGAGGGTATACGCATGTATATGGTTTATCCGTATTGGCCTCGGGCGCCATTCGCCCCCGTCTGGGCTACTTCGACTCAAGAGGCACTTGAATTAATGAAAAATGCCGTGCAAGGTGAACGAAACGATGAACTTTTTTATAATCAACTCATTCCACTCGCTCCGAACCAGGAACAAGTCGACGTCATTACCTCTATTCGGAACGATGAACGGGGACATAATCAAATGTTTCGCCAAATGTATAAGGAAATCACAGGGCATGAAGTGACGGGAGTCAGCAATGAAGCGCCGGAGAATGTGAATTCTTATGTTGAAGGGCTGCAAAAAGCCTTTCAAGGCGAATTGGCCGCGGTCGAAAAATACCGAAAAATATGGTTCGGTCTGCCGCACGGCATTTACAAGGATACCTTGTATGGCGTTATTCTCGATGAACAAAAACATGCGGCTAAATACGATAACCTGCTGCTGCAAAACTTAGCTGCCCCAATACATGTTCCCAAATGATCTGAGTCTCCTTAGGAATTTTGAGCGTAAAAAGAAGCACGCCATTCCGTCTTTGCGGACTGAGAATGGCGCGCTTCTTTTGCATTAGCCTGTTCAAGCAAAGCTATCAATCTATTGCTAATTGATCGCTGATGACCTGGAATACGTCGAAGGACATATAGGTGCCCGACGATTTGGGGTTTTTGACGCCTAAGTTGACAATCTTGACCGTATGCTGCGTATCGCTCAAGCCCTTCAATTCGAATATGCGCGATTGATATTGATAGGAAGAGCTGTACATATCGACATGGTTTGGCGTCGCAAGCTTGCCGTCAATGTATATATCCACCTTGCCCCGGTCCGGTCCCTTGGTGCCCACGACGTATAACTGGGATCCGCGGAAGGCTAACTCAACTGTACTGGACGCCTGATTCGAATACATTGCGCTTCTTCCGCTGTTTCGAGGCGAGAAATTCATCTGCCACAAACCTTTGAATGTCACGTGCGCATTCGTATCTTCATACAGTGTCGTCGTCGTCTGATTGGCTTCGTCCTTCGTCGCCTTCGTTACGATCAGCGAATCGATCACAATCGGCAATTGCCCAATCGCAATAAAGTCTGTGACGTTGATGATCCGAAGGGTGTGCTTGCCGTTTGGCAGTTCGCCCGTATCAAATACCGGCAGCTGATAGGTATCTTTTAATAGACTATCCCCATTTAAATCGATGACCTTCTCTGTTTCGGGCTTGTCATCGATCGTCACGGCGATTAGCGGATGGATGCCTATCATTTTTCCGGAAACCAATACTGCCCGCGTGCCGGTAAAGGATAGCACCGCCTCATCACCCGTTTGGAAGGATGCCATGGCATAGCCATTCGAAAATACCGTATTGGGCTGTTTTTTCCACGAGCCTTTGAATGAGAAGTCCGGATTGTTCTCCTCAAGCTTTACCGTGTAGGCTTCGGCCTGATCGGCAACGGTTAACCCATCGACGTTAATGGTTGTTCCTGTCGAATACATCTCCTGGCTGCCCGTCCACTTTATGGTCAGCGTATGCGCCCCCTTCGGTACGGCTTGCTTGAACAGGGTCTGTCTCAATTGTCTCCATTTGTTGTAAAGGGATGGCGAAGCAACCTTGACACCATCAATATACACATCGGCGATACCCTGATCAGGCCCTTTATAGCCCGTCCAGCTAACCTCGCTCCCGGTGAACGTGAAGCTGACGCTGCCTTCGGCATTCAATTTCTTGGCTGTCCCGCTCGAATAGCCGGTATCGGAGCTTGTTTTCCAGTCGCCGCTGAATGTGAGGGCCTGATCGTCATCTTCGTAGACACCAACCCCATGTGTCACTGCTTCCTCTTGGGAAGTACTCAGCTCGTAGGTTCCGCTTCCGCCAAAAGCATGAACGTTGACATAGTAATAACCCGTCTCCGGCACATGATAATTAAGGGACTCTGCCGAACTGCCTTCCGACTCCGAATATGCCGCCATGCCACTGCTGGATTGAATGGTTTGTGTGGAAGGGCCGTACAAATATAGATCGAAATCGGTATCCGCGCTTCCCGATAGCGACAACGACAGCGTGTCGCCGGCGAGCAGATGAACGAAGTAAACATCGTCCGGATTCGCCGCTTCATCCAATGTACCCAAGGCCGAATTCGCAGCCGGAAGCGGTTTGCCCGGAAGCTCGTCATCGGTCAATGCGCCGAACGCGTCAAGCATTTTGCCGTTTGACGTCATGTTCGCAAGCGAAGCAAGCGGCTTGCCGCTAAGCTTCAGGCGGGCCCGGACAGATTCTGCACTCTGCGAAGGATCTTGGCTGAACAGAAGCGCGGCAAGACCCGCCGCGTACGGAGCAGCCATCGACGTTCCCGTGTTCTTGCCGTAGTCATTCACCGGAACCTCCAGATTGATGAGGGTAATCGCCGGATCGTTGGTTTCGACGTCGCTGAATACCCCCTTATCCGTCAGGTTGTACTCTATCCCTTCATAGATCGTGCCGGCGATGCCTGACGCAAAACTCCAGCTCTCGTAATCGGGCTCTTCGAACCGAACGAAGTCTAAATGCAGCGTATCGCGCATAAACGGCGTATCAGCCAGTCGAAACAGTGAGCCAGGACCCGTCAGCAGCAAGCTTCCGCCGCCGTTCAAGTAGGCGGTAACGTTCTCTTCATCCTTTGGCATGAACGATGAATTGCCAAATCCCGTGAACCAGATCACGGCATCATAACCGCTTAACGTCTCAAGCGATGGTCCCTCGGCCGCCGCCAGTACCGTCTCTACATCATACGTGTACCCGGCTTTATCCAGCAGCCCGGTGTAGATCTCAAGCTCATCCGGGTAGCTGATATCATTCATATCGTCCTGCACTAGCAGAACGGAGGGCTTATCCCCGCCGCCGGAAACGCCAAGAAACTGCATGGCGCTGTCGAAGGCCGCTTGCCGCTGCTCCGCTACAGGCATCGACTCGAAGCCAAATACGTTATAGACCGCCTTAAATGTTCCATTATCGATTTGCGCGCCAAGACCGATATTCCGGGAAGGCTCCGTGCTGAGTACAGCGATGCCCGGTGCCGCCAGATCGATGCTCTTGGATCCGTAGTTGCTGAAGTAAGAGTAAAGTCCATCAGGACCCACCGAACCTACAGTAACCATATTGCCGGTGCCGAAGGATCCCGGATAGACCGGAGTAACGTCAAGGTTTCTTGGCGCCTTGAGCGAGAAATCCTCTTTGGGCTCATTGCCTGCCGCAACAGTGAAGAGCATCGGCGAGGCCTCGATTGCATCCTTCAGCGCCTTACTGTACGTATCCGTCGTCCAGCTCAGGTTCGCGACTCGGGCTCCGGCACGCTCGGCATATTGAATCGCGCGGATAATGTCCGATGCATAACCCGAACCATCAGGTCCAAGCACCTTCAGCGGCAGGATCTTCACATTTGGAGCGACGCCAGAAATCCCGATGCCGTTATTTGCCGAAGCAGCGATGATGCCTGCCACCTCGGTGCCGTGAAAGTCGCCTTGGCTGGCATCGAAGACCGTTCCGTCTCCGTTATAGAAGTCCCAGCCGTTCACATCATCCACAAATCCGTCTCCGTCATCGTCGATGCCGTTATTCGGAATTTCGCCGGCGTTTCGCCAGATATTGGACTGCAGGTCAGGATGGGCAGTGTCTATGCCCGTATCCAGAACCGCAACGGTGACATCGCCGCTTCCTTGGCTGATATCCCATGCGTTCAACGCATTGATATCAAAGCCTGGAAGGCCTTTGATCGGACCGTCAATGATTTGTCCAACATTCCGAAGCCCCCATTGCTCGGGGAACATAGGATCGCTTGGCACTGAGGCCATATGAACCTTAACATCCGGTTCCGCATATAGAACGTTCGGATCGCTTTCCAGCTGCGAGATCACTCCGTCCACATCGGCAGATGCCAGTTGCAGCACCGCAAGATCCGAGCCGGGAAGCGTCCATGCTTCGGAGACTGCTTCAGACCCGATCCGATTATTCGAGAAATCGGCGCCCTCCTTGTACTTAACAAGGACCCGGCTCCCTTCCGCCTGGGACGCCGCCCCTGCTTGTTTCCCTAGACTGGCCAGAAACTTATCCTGTTCAGTCACGGGGAGCGACAGCTGCGTCTGCGGCTCTTGAGGGGCTTCTTCAAGGTCAGCTGGTTGATTCAATGTATTCGATGCGGCCGCTGGCCATTGGCTTTTACGCTCCTTGTCCGGTGCTTTTTGCGTTGCGGGCTGCGTATCGTCCGCCATTTGTGCATAGGCCGCAACGTCCGGAACCGTCAGGCCCAACGCTACCGACAAAGAAAGCGTCACGACAAGAGCTTGTTTTCGTACTTTTCTTTTCAAGGTTTTGGGCTCCTTCTGTCACAGGTAGTGTTCTGCCGCGCAAATGCCGGGGAGAGGCCAGGGAAGCCGGCAACCGGCTTCCTCCAACCCGAATTCCCTCGGGCACAACGGCTTATTGAATTAGACCGGCAGCTTGAAGTAAGCTGTGGAGCACTTTCGCCACGGCTTCGCGGCTTGTCTCTCCTTGCGGATCGAATGCGATGCCGCCTTGCGATTGATACCCTTCCATCAGTCCAAGATCGCTCACCGTCTGTACGCTTTCTTCGGCGTAAGCGCTAATTTGCGGCATATCCGTGTAAGGCTTATGCGTTCCGGCAGGCTTGAGCAGCTTGAGCAGTTCCGCTGCTCTGGCGAGCATTACCGTCAAGTCCTGACGGCTGATCGGAGCGTTCGGATGGAAGCTGCCGTCTGCGCCGCCAGTCACGAGACCGGCTGCGTATGCGGCCGCCACATCCTGAGCGAACCAGTCCTTCGCAGTCACATCGCTAAATGGAGCAGATGCCGCCGCTTTCTGCAGACCCAGCCCACGAACAAGCATCGATGCGAATTGAGCACGCGTAACATCCGCCTTCGGCTCGAACTTGCCTGCCGACGTGCCATTCAGCAGGAACGCATTGGCCAGTGTCTGAATATGATCCTTAGCCCAGGAATTTCCGATATCGCTAAACGCCACCTGGCGTTTGGCCACTGCATACGTCGAGAATCCAGGACGGTCGATCGTAACGATTGTTCCGCCGCTGGCTGCTTGGAATGTCGCAGCTACCGGGCTGACTTTGCCGTCTTCTTCATACAACACCCCTGCCGACGCAGGATTCACTGCTTGCGCAATCAGGAAGGAGCGTTTGAACGATTGCTCCGGTTTGAAGTCAACCGGCGTCGTCTTGCCGTTCAGGACGATATCCGCCTCGAACGTGTAAGCTTCGCCCAGGATGTCGGCTTCCGGATATGCAGCCTGGAATCCAGACTTCGCGTTTGCGTTCTTCTCAACGTGAATATTCAATGCCGCACCCTCCGACAAGCCCGCCAGTACGGACAGCGGGAAGGCAACGGATGAAGCCTCGTTCCACGTAAAGACTATTGAACTGTTGGCAGGCGCTTGGCGCAGCAGATTGACTTGCGCCGGCGTCAGCTGCAGCTGTGCTCCTGTCGAATCTTTATCGGCCGTGCTCATGGTAATGGCAACCGGGGATTGCTTCGCGTTGTCGATCGCCTTCTTCAGTCCCTCGTTCGTCACGCTTGCGATCAATTCTTGTCCCTCGAGCTTCATGGAGACCTCAGCGGCCTCTTTGGATTGCCCTTGCTCAAATACCGTTGGGGTAATGCCTCCGTTCGATTGCGGTGTATCGTTTCCAGTGTTACCACCCGAACCGCCGCCTCCTGGACTACCGCCACCAGGACTGCCACCACCCGGACTACCGCCACCCGGATTGCCTCCGCCCGGATTACCGCCACCCGGATTTCCATTGCCCGGATCGCCTCCACCCGGGTTCTCATTGCCCGGATCGCCTCCGCCCGGATTTTCGCCGCCCGGGTTACCGATGCTTCCACTGCTAAATTTCACACTTGTGTAGGCAACCTGTGCATGATCGAAGTCGGCCTCTCCGGTCGCTTTATCGACATGCAGCGCCATAATGGCGAGCTCGTAAAAACCGTCCAGCTTGCCTATCAAAAAATTCCCCTCATCGTCCACTCTCTCATCCGTGCCAATACAGCTGCCGTCGATTTGCTCGAATTTGAGCGGGCCTGGCGCGATGGTCGTCAACTCCTCGTCATACATGGTCGATACAATGCATGCGTCGGATTCTGGCGAGAAAGCAACCAGCAGAATTTGCTGGATGTCCTTAGCGTTTAAATTCGCCGTAACGTCGATGGGATGGTCCGGAGCGGCCACCACGTCTGTCGAGCGAATGTCCGTCACGCCCCATTCCGTCGGATCTGAATCTTCGCCGACATGAATGACGAACGGCAGATGAAGCGTAGGCACGCCTGCGCTTTCCAGCACGACTTCGCCTTCATAGACGCCGGCTTTCGCATCCGGATTCGCTTCGGCTATCAGCGTAAAGTCAGCTTTACCGTTAGGCGATACTGTTACCGTGTCACCTGCGCCCAAGCCGCTTAAGGTCATATCGATCTTGGATACATCCGGCGTCGGCACGGAACGGATCGGATCCGGGTCCGATGTGACCTGCAGGTGCATGGATACGTGAGCCGAATATGTCAGCGCATTGCCGGACATGTTCTCCAGCTCCAGCGGCTTCGAGACAGCCGGAGACCCGGCATCAACCAAACCGAAGCTTACGCTGCCCGCTTCGCTTGGCATCGTCGTCGCATTCATCAAGTTGTCGTAAATGGTGATGTTATCCATCGCTTTCAAGAGAGCCGGTGTCTCGATGGCCTTAGCCACGTTAACCCGCCCCGAACCTTGGGAATAGACGTCGTACAGCGTTCCCGACGGATCGTAAATGCTTTCCGACGTATTATCAAGTGCGGCGCGGATATCGAGCGGCCCCCAGTCCGGATGCGCCTCCTTCACGAGCAGCGCCAGCCCCGCTACGTGAGGCGTGGCCATGCTCGTACCCGATTCACGCATATATGCTTCGCTATAGTTCGCATTGGAGTTAAATTTTCCATACTCCGGCCAGGTCGAATAGATGTTGACACCCGGAGCGACGAGATCCGGCTTAATACTGAAGTTACCGTCCGAGTTAGGGCCCCGCGAGCTGAAGTCGCCCATCTGATCGCCCTCATTCTCGGTAGAGTTGAAAGCCTCGAACGTGAAGCTGAGCGTTTTACCCGAAGTGCTGGTCAACTCACGCGCAATCGACCGGCCTTCCACGCCCGTCATATCGAACGTCGGAATGTTGTCGGCACCCGGCCCGCCATCGAGTCCGATCAGGCCGTTACGGCCAGGCTGGTCTTCCGTCAAGTCCGGAACTGTCACGCCGCCTACCTTTTTGGAGTTGCCGTTGAACATGATGACGGCAAGTGCGCCGTGCTTCTTCGCAAAGGCCACTTTATCGGTGAATGCGATGTCGCCGCGGGAGATAAACGCGATTTTCCCCGTTACATTCACATTCTTGTAGTCGGAGTCTTTGCCAAGGCCAACGTAAACTGCATTGATCGGATCCGTTCCAAACAGCGCCGCGAAGTCCTCCTGACCCGTCTTCCACTGGGCCAGCTTCAGCGGCTTCGCTTCGGAAGGGGCAGCGCCAGAGATCTGATGGGATACATTTGCGCTATAGATCGGAATTGTACTCGGGCTTGTAGCAGCCCCGACAGAGAAAGCAAGCTGCGCAGCCGAAGGCGTGCCCATCGAGTAGTAATAAGGCCCCTGCGTTGCTGCGTTGCCATTCGCGACGACTACGGTGACACCGTGGAGAACCGCGTTGTTGACCGCAATGGAGTCCGGCGAATTCGGATTCTTGTTCTCGTCTGCGCCAAGCGACATGTTAATGACGTCAACGCCGGCTTTAACCGCCCGCTCTATACCGTCAATGATCGTCGCCGAGGAGCCGGATACCTTACCATCTGACGTTCTGCCAAGCACTTTGTAGACATACAGGTCCGCGTCGTATGCAACACCCTTTTGCACTTGCGATGCCGCACCGTTGCGGGCACGACCCGCGATCGTTCCTGAAACGTGAGTGCCGTGCTGCGTACCTTCGAAGCCGATGCCGAGCTCATCCTCCATCGGCGTGAGCGGAGGCTCCTCGTAAGGATCATCATCCTGATAGAAGGAATCGTAGCCGCCTGCAATAGTCAAGTCAGGGTGGTAATAATCAACGCCTGTATCGAGAACCGCAACCTTCATGCCTGCTCCTGTATAGCCCATGGCCCATGCTTCGTCAACGCCGATTTGCTTGAGCGGAGCGTCGTCGTATACCGGATCAGCCATAACCGCCGCACCTCCGTCAGCAGCAAGGGGATAGTACGTCAGATTTTCGCTAATGCTGACTACGCCCGGAAGACTGGCCAATGTCGGGATTTTATCTGCAGGCACCGTAACCTCCATCCCGTTCAAAACCGTATTGAACTTACGGTTCACCTTAACCGACACGCCCTTTGCTTTCGAGGCGCTGACGAAAGCAGCCTGCTGCTGTTGGATCCCTTGCGTCACCGTCTGTGCAGAGAACGCTTGTCTGCGCAGCTTAGCGCCATATTGACTGACCACCACCGGCTCTTTGCTGAACTGCACGATGACGTTGACGCTGCCGGCAGATTTCGTGTTCAGCCCTGGCGAAATGGAAGGCTCCTGTTCCGCATCGGCTTTCGATGCTTTCTCGAATGCTTCCTTCAACTGCTTGTAATCGATTTTGGGCAGCCCGCTCGTCACATTCGCGGCTTCGCTATCGGCAGCCAGGACGCTGGCGGGCACGTTAAACAGCAACATCATGGCGGCTGCGAACACGGCCGACTTTTTCATGAGTACGTTTTTCAAGTTTCTGTTCCCCATTTCCGCATGAATAATAAGAAGTGCTAAATGCCTACTTGATGACGTAGAAAGCGTCGATCGAGATCACATGACCCGAAGATAATACGTTTTTCTCTCCTGTATTCACAACTTGTACTTCATGGCTTCCGTAAGGCAGGACAGCAGATTCGAAGACTGGAACTTTGTAGCTGTATTGCTCGCTGTACATATCGATTGGCTGCTCGTTCGCCTTCACGCCGTCGATATAAATATCAACCATGCCCCGGGTCGGTCCGGTCTGGGACAAAAGCGTGACCTTGGTACCCAGGAAGGTGAACTTCACGGCATTGCCGGTCAAATCGGAGTACTTCGCGCTGCCGCCGGAATTTTTACTCGATATTTGGGTCGTCCAGACACCGGTAAATTTCACAAACGGATTCATGTCCTGATAGATTTTCAGGCTTGCGCCGTCCGCCGGTTTCGTCACGACAATGGCGTCGACGTTCGTGCTGTATCCTCCGGACTTCTCGTTCTTCGCATGCACATTGATGATCCGAAGCAAGTGCGGGCCGTAAGACAGCTCGCCCGTGTCAAAGACCGGAACCTGATAATGGGTAGCCTCGCTGTAAAGATCAATCGTCTGCGCCGTTTCGGGCTGATCGTCGATCATGATGGTCACTTTCCCGCTCTTAGGCGATGTTGCAGCCTGCAGTACCGCGTTTGTTCCCGTGAATGAAAATTCCGCATAAGCGCCCGCGTTTTCCGTCACCATCGCATGACCGCCCGAATAGTTAACGTTCGACTGCCATGCCCATATACCGTTAAAAAGGAAGGCAGCATCCGACTCTTCCTTGACGGAGGTAAAGGCGCCTGCGCCATCGCCGACGTTGAACGAATCAACATTGATCGCGTGCACCGTCCGCTTCGCCGCCGGATCGGACTTTCCTGTCCACTTCACTTCAATCGTGTGGTATCCATATTGCAGAGACTGCTTGAAGACCGATTGCTGGGCTTGCGGCGTCTTGCTGTATAGAGAAGGCGATGCCGCCTTGACTCCATCCAGATACACGTCTGCGATGCCCATCGAGTCATCCTTCAAGGCCGTCCATTCGATCTGGCTGCCGGTGAACGCAAGCTTCACGCTGCCCGCGGCGTCGATGGTCTTGACCGTCCCGCCGGAATAGCCTTCGTCCTCTTTTTCCGCCCATGGACCGGTAAAAGCCAGCGAAGCACTGGTATCCTCATACATGCCTTGCATGTTGCTCGGATCTGTGTTCATCGTGAGCGTATAGCTGTCCGAACTGCCGATGAAGAAAACACCCACGTAATAGTAGCCGGACTTATCAGCTTGATAGGTAAGCGTTGCCGGCGAACTGCCCGCCATGGACGATCCGAGCGACTTGTCTTGCGCGTCCCAATCGCTGAGCGATTTCAGATCGGGATTATAGAGCACCATCATGAATTTGCCCCCGTTGTCTCCCGTTAGCGAAAGGTTCAGCTTGTCGCCGGCGTTCAGATGGACGTAGAACACATCCTGCATATCGCCGCTGATTTGATCGAGCGAATCCGTCTGAACGGCCTGCAGCGGCTTGCCGGGAACATCATCGTCGCTAACCGCGCGGAACGCATCGACCATCCTGCCGTTGTTCATGTAATCATGTCTGTCTTCGTCATACAACGATTCGAGATGCTTGCCGGAAAGAATGACGCGCTCCTTGAGCGACTTGGCATCAAGCGTTGGGGACTGGCTCAGAATGAGCGCGGCAACGCCGGACGCATACGCTGGCGCAAGATACGTTCCGAAATCATAATCGTAATCAGGCATAGGAACCGTCAGATTCATTCGGGCGACAGACTCGTCGTTGGACGTATAATCGGCAAAGGTGATCGCCGAAATATCGTACAGATCGCCATCATAGACCGTGCCCGGTTGACCTTCCGCATGACTCCATCTGCTGATGTCGCCCGTCCCGCGATAAAAATCGTAACGGACAAAGTCCAGGTGAAGCACGTTCTTCACGAAATCACTGGATTCGATGTTGGTCAGTGCACCGGGTCCCGTCAGCAGCAGGCGGCCGCCGCCGTTTAAGTATTCCGTCAGATTGTTCTGGTCCAGGCTCCGCAGAACCGTTGTCGGCCGTCCATCCAGCGAGGAGCCAAAAGCGTATCCGGTGAACCAAATAACGATATCGTATGCGCTCATCTCCTCCAGAGACGGTCCGTCCGTACCAGGCTGAACCTTGGCGATATCATAATTGGCGCCCGCAGCGTTCAGAAGGCCTTTGTACTCACCCAGAACGCTGTAATCGCTCTGTTCAGAAATTTCCTCATCGTCTACCAGCAGGATGGAGGAAGGACTTTCGTCCGATTTGCCCAGGTATTCCAGCGCTTTGTTGAACCCTCCCATGTGGTTGTTGATCGACGACGCATCGCCGGTCCACATGCCTTCATAGCCCATTTCGTTGTAAATCACCTTATACGTGCCGTTATCGATCTCCGCACCAACGCCCGGATTCCGAGTCGGAATCGTAGTCATGATCTTGGAGCTGGGCGCCGAGATATCAACGTTTTTTATTCCGTAGGTATTGTAGAATTGCCCATCCATGCCGAGGCCTGCAACCGACAATATGTTGTCGCTGTCATACGCAGCCGGATATTCAGGAAATTCATCCTTATTGATATTCACGTAATCCTCCCCGGCGCTCGCGACAAACAGCATATCGGAAGCGTCAATTGCGTCCTTCAAAGCATTGCTGTACGATTCCGTCGACCAGCTGATGTTGGCAATCTTCGCACCCATCCGCTCCGCATAATCGATCGCGCGCAGAGCGTCCGACACATAGCCGCCGTCGGCACCCATGATCTTGAGCGGCATATACCGGATACCCGGCGCGACGCCGGAAATGCCGGTGAAATTATTATCCTTTGCGGCGAGAATGCCGGCGGTCTGCGTACCATAAAAATCATCGTCGTAAATGCTGTACGGCTCGCTGTTATTTCCATAAAAATTCCAGCCGGTGAAGTCATCGATAAAACCATTGCCATCATCATCGATTAAATTACCGGGAATTTCATTCGGATTCCGCCATACGTTAGCAGCCAAATCCGGATGATTGATGTCTATGCCCGTATCCAAAATGGCAACAATCGTGTCTTGCGAACCTTTGGTGATGCTCCAGGCCTCAGGTGCGTCGATATCGACATCATAATTACCATAGGAGCCATCAATGCTTTGTCCCTCATAATGCAGCCCCCATTGAGACGAAAAATATTCGTCATCCGGATAGGTTGGAATGGCTGCCGCAGACACAGTCGCTCCCAATTCTGCCTTTGGCGAAACGGAATCCACTTTAGGCTGTCCGGCCTCGAAGGCAGTCCCGGCATCAGGTACAGAGCCTTGTCCGGTGGATGAGACTCCTTCCTGTTTAGGAGGGGCTGAAGCATGCTTCAGGATCTTCACATCCGGCTCTGCATAAAGCACGTCAGGATTTGAGTTCAAGTTCGCGAGCACTGCATTCGCGTCTGCCCCCGGAGCCAATTCAAGCACCCCCATATGCAGCCGGGACAACGATTCCGAATATACTGCTGAAGTTACCGCCTGTAAGCGGGCGTAATCGGCACTAGGCTTATATTTCACGATGATCCGCTGTCCGGCAGGCAGCTTGCCCGGCTTTTCGGTAGCCATAAAGCTGTTCTGCAGTAGAGGCGCTTCGTCAACCGGAGCCACGTTTGGTTCCGCCTCCGCAAGCAAAGCGGAAGGAAACAGGCCTAAAGCCAAGGAAGCGGAAAGCATCATCGCGAAAGAACGTTTCGCTACTTTTCTTTTCAAGTGTTTCGCTCCTTCTGTCATGCCGTCATGACTGAATTGTCAATGAAAGAAGTGCTGCCGTTGCCGGCTCTCAAGGGTGTAAGGTCGTTGATGAAAGGTCATAAGGTCGTAGATGAAAGGTCGCGGATGAAAGGTTTCGAGATTGAGGTTTGCGAGTAGATTGCGGAAGATTTGACAACATAGATTACTAGATTTGATGAGCCCGTACGAATAAAACTGGAAAAAAGTTAGAATAACCACCTCTCTTCAATTTTTATGTAACTGGCATCCCATTACCGGCTCTCCTCTCCCCCAGGATTCGAATGAGGCCGAAGATTAAAACCGAAATTAAATGTCATGTTTTCTGACATTTTTATTCGAATTTCTGAAAATATTATATATTCAGTCAATTTGTCACGTCAATTGTTTTATTTTTTAAGTATTTTTTTAATTTATGGTATATATTAAAACTAATTATGTTATTAAATGTAACTAATACTTGCCAATACGCAGGTCTATCAGAACGTTTCAAAGACAAATAAAAACGGACTCTCCACTGAGGGACAGCCCGGCTCGGTTAAACTTTGCGAATGTCAAACACAAAGTTGCATATTCATTCAGCTATCATCGCAGATGATCGCTGATGATAGAATTCATTTTCACGATCAACTCATATAATCTTCTCTTAAAATACCATACATCTCTATATCGACAATCCCTTTACCTGACCATAATGTCGCTTGTCTTAGCATTCCTTCTTTCGTGAAGCCGTTTTTCAATAGTACCTTTTTGGAATTCTCATTCCGAGGCATCACTTCTGCTTGAATTCGGTTTACGTTGACATTCACAAACAAGAAGTGGAGCAACATTCTCAGAGCCTCGGCAGCAATTCCTTTTCCCCAATGCGATTCCGCCAAAAAATAACCAATTGTCACCATATCAACTTTTGAGTTGAAATCCATGGCTTCAATAATTCCAAGCAGACGTTCGGCTTCATGATTCGCGAATATCCCCCACTTCACCCGCGACCTTTTATTATAATCCCTTTCGAAATGCCCGATCATGTTTCTCACGGTATCTTTATTGTGCTTAGGTATGATGCCGCAGTATTCAAATACCCTGTCATTGTCATAGATCTCAAAAACTTCGTCTACATGGCGATCTTCAATCTTTTTCAATACGAGTTCATCTGACCTCAGGATAGGAAAATGCTCAAAAACCGCTTCTACGTTCATTTCGTCATCTCTCCATGATTCTAGTTTGGATAGTATGGTCGCAATACTTCGTCGTTTGAAAAGGACATTCAAAGCCTCTCTATTGTATTCCTCAAGAGGAGATAACTCTTCCTGTTTCTTGCTGGAAGTATAAAGAGAAATTGCTATTTTTCTTTATTTCGAAATCGCAGAGACTACGTTCGCCAATACCTCTCAACGATGGGATCAAAAAAAGTCGAATGGAGGTTCCGACGCTCAGACGGAGCGGGTCTTGCCGGGGGAGACGCCGTACTGCTTCTTGAAAAGATGATAGAAGTGGCTCAGGTTATCGAAGCCCGATTCATAGGCAACTTCAATAATGCCCAAATTTGTCGTCAGCAGCAGGTTGCGGGCGTGGGTGAGACGCAGCCGGTTCAGGTATGCGGTCGGCGTCATCTGCAAAACCTCTTTGAACACGCGGTTCAAGTGACCGGCGCTCCGCCCCGACAACTCGACCAGCCGGCCAGGACCGCAGGTGAAATTCTCTTTCTTCTGCAGCTCCAGCAGCAGATGATCGAGCCACGACGGCATCGCTTTCTGATCCTCGTCCCTGTGGGCTACGAAAAAGAGCGTCAGCGCATCGACCAGCCAGCTCCTCGCCGTCGACCGTGCCTTTGCCTTGTCGATCGACTCATACAACCCGATCTGGCTGCCCTTACGCATCAAGGCGTCCATGTCGGGCGGCGCCAGCCGGAGGACAGGCGGCAGCTTCGCCCGTTTCATCCGCGACGCAAAGCCGGGACTGCCTGCGAACTCAAAAGCGTACTCTACCGCTTCCGGATAGAAGTTGACGTTTAAGAACCGGCAGTCGGTATCGCCGCAGAAGTCATAGCCATGCGTATCGCCGGGACGGATGAATACCATCTCGCGTTCTTCAAGCATCTGCGTCTCGCCGTTTATCAGATGCGCACATCGACCGGTAAGGATAATGAAGATCTCATAAAAATCGTGTCCGTGCAGCGGATAAGCGTGATTGATCGATTCTACAATATGGTAGTTGGATTGCGTCTGCGCGTCGATCAGCGTTGCAGCGCGCAGCATAGCCGCCTTCAATCGGTACTCCCCTCCTGTTCCTTCACTCGGGATATTCTCGAAACTGATGTTAATATAGCACAACAATCTGCGTTTGCAATACAAGACATGATAAGGATCGAATGCTACGATTTAGCTGTTCCCGGCCATTATCGTTAATCTCTATCCAGTACAGTATACGGGATTAGCACAACTCTCGAGCGGGAATGAGGAGGTAATAAAATGCAACTACTGACCCTGAACGGTGCTTGGCGAATGAAGCGAACCGACGAGCACGAATGGATCGATGCCGTCGTGCCCGGCTCCGTCTTCCATGATCTGCTCCGGGCGGGCAAGATGGAGGATCCGTTCTATCGCGACAACGAGATGGCCACTCTGGAGCTGACGAAGTTCGATTACGAATACGAGCGGAGCTTCGAGGCAGCCCCGGCGCTGCTCGCGCGTGACAACGTCTTGCTCCGCTGCGAAGGGCTGGATACGCTGTGCGAGGTATCGATTAACGGCCAGCTCGTGCTGAGTGCCGACAACATGCACCGCACCTATGAGACGGACGTCAAGGACGTGCTTCGGGCCGGACCGAACGACATTCACGTAGTCATCCGGTCGGCGACGAAGTTCGTCCTTGAGAAGGACAAGGAATATCATCTGTCGAGCTGCGCCGACGCAGTGCCCGGCATCTCCCACCTGCGTAAGGCGCACAGCATGTTCGGCTGGGATTGGGGTCCGAAGCTGCCGGATTCGGGAATCTGGCGCGATATCTCGATCCGCGGCTACGACCTGGGCCGGATCGACGACTTATTCGTATCGCAGCATCACGAGAACGGCGCCGTCCGGCTCGATGTCCGCACCGGCGTGGAACAGTGGTCGCCGAATGCCGAGCTGACCGTGCATGCCGCGCTGGAGACGCCCGACGGTACCTTACTGGAGGGCGAAGCGGCCGCAAGCGCCGAAGGCAAGGCGCTTAGCTTCATTATCGCAGAGCCGCAGCTATGGTGGCCGCGTAACTACGGGAAGCAGCCGCTCTATACACTCCGGGTCGGCCTGCACAGCGATGCAGGCGACGTTGATGAGCGGACGCTCCGGCTCGGCCTGCGGACGCTTGGAGTTCGGCAGGAGAAGGATGCGTGGGGCGAGACGTTCGAATTCGTCGTCAACGGACAGAGCGTCTTCGCCATGGGCGCCAACTACATTCCGGAGGACAATGTCTTCGGCCGGCTGAGCCCCGAACGGACGGAACGGCTGCTAAGAAGTTGCGTGGAAGCGAATTTTAACTGCATCCGCATCTGGGGAGGCGGCTATTACCCCGAAGATCATTTCTACGATCTGTGCGACCAGCTCGGGCTGATCGTCTGGCAGGACCATATGTACGCGTGCGGCACCTACGACTTCAACGACGCCTTCAAAGAGAGCATCCGGCTGGAGACGATGGACAACGTGAAGCGCATTCGCCATCATGCTTCCCTCGGTATTTGGAGCGGCAACAACGAGCTGGAATACGCATGGGCGGAATGGGGCTGGACGGAGCGGTACGGCGAGAAGCAGCGCGACGATTATTTGCACCAGTTCGAGCAGTTCCTGCCGGAGCTGAACGCGTCGCTCGATCCGAACACGTTCTACTGGAGGTCGTCGCCGTCCTCGTACGGCGGCATCAACGAACCGAACCTGGACAGCGTCGGCGATATGCACTACTGGGACGTCTGGCACGGCCGGAAGCCGATTACTGAATACCGGACGCTGTTTCCGCGGTTCATGTCCGAATTCGGGCTTCAGTCGTTCCCTTCGCTTAAGACGGTGGAGACCTTTACGCTGCCAGAGGACCGCAACATCTTCTCCTACGTGATGGAAGCGCACCAGAAGAACGGCACCGGCAACGAGAAGATTCTTTACTACATCAGCGAATATTTCAAATATCCGAAAGACTTCGAGTCTCTGCTGTACGTCTCCCAGCTCATTCAGGCTGAAGGAATGCGCGTCGGCGTCGAACACTGGCGGCGGAACCGTGGCCGGTGCATGGGCGCAATCTATTGGCAGCTCAACGATATCTGGCCCGGTGCGTCCTGGGCGAGCCTCGACTATTTCGGCCGCTGGAAGGCGACGCAGCATGTTGCGAAACGCTTCTTCGCCCCTGTGCTGGTCTCAGCTTGCGAGGAAGGGACCAACGTGTCGCTTCATGTGACGAACGATACCCTCGAGCGCTTCGACGGAATGCTGCGCTGGCGTCTGCTCGACCATCGCTCCGAGACGCTCCTATCTGGCGAGACAGCGGTAACGGCTGACGCACTCTCCGCCCATGAAGCGATCACGCTTGCGCTCGGCGCCGAATTGGATACGCCGGCGAAACTGCGCCAGCGTTACCTGGAGTTCGCGTTGACGGCTGACGACCAGGAGATAAGCGGGGGGACGGCGCTGTTCGTCAAGTCAAAACACTTCGAATACCTCGACCCGTGCATCGCCGCCGAAGTTACCGAAGAGGAGGATCGCTATGTCGTGCAGTTGCGCTCTTCAGCGTTCGCCAAGTTCGTCTCGCTCGATCTGAGCGATGCGGACGCGTCGTGGAGCGATAACATCTTCGACCTGTCGGCGTCCGGCACGAAGCAGGTTATCGTGCTTAAGAGCAGCCTGTCGTCGCCGCTTACGCTGGCACAATTCCGCGAACAGCTCGTCGTCCGCAGCTTGTTTGACACGTACGCCTGATGTCCTTTTTCAAGATGGCAGTGCCCTCTTCTCTCTTCTTATCCTAAGGCCAGTCTTGAAATCTTCACGGCAAGTCAAGCAAAACGGCCTCCGTCCCATAGAATTCAGGACGAAGGCCGCTTATCATCAGATATTGTTATAGCCCATTCTTATCTTTTTCATCACTATTCTTATCTTTTACATCACTATTCTTATTAGCGGCGCTATTCTTATTTCCATCACTTTTCTTATTTCCTTGAGCTGCAGCATTACTTTTGGTTGCGCCCTGGTTTTTGTTGTCTTCTATATTTTTATCATTAGCTGCATCATCATCTTTTTTAGATTTATTGGTGACACTTGCGGCATTATTCTCTTTACTATCCTTGTCCTCGTCGCTAATCTTAACTTCTTGTTCATTAGCTTTAGATGCATTATTTATTTTAGCTGCATTTGTATTTTTGGCCTCGCTTGAGTCTGCGGCAGTACCGGTGGTAGTGGTGCTAGTATTAGTATTATTGTCGGCTGTTGTACTATTGGTTTGATCTTTATTTTCATCCTTATGATCCGCGTTATTCTTAAGCTTGTCTTTACTATCTTTGATAGTTTTCATTATATCTTTGACACTTGCATCTTTATACTTATCTACAGTAGCGGTTGGATCCACTTTTTGAAGCTTATTGATAAGATTAAGCTTTCCAGGGCTGATCCCCAAAGCTCTCGCCTGATCCCTGCGGGCAAGGGCAACATTATCTTTGATAACAGTTGCTGTTGTGTCAGACTCCTCTAAAGCCTGATTTGCTCCGGTTTCAGCATCGTTTTCAAGTTTGGCTGCGGTCTTTGAATTATCTGTTTCCGATGTAATAGAAACCACAGATGAACCGTTATCGGCTATAAAACCATTATCAACAGCAGAATAAACCAGCGTGCTGACAGCTACTCTAACATTAGAACCTTTTATGCTTATTTTAGCCAATATCTTGTTGCCGTCGTCATTGATTCCTTTCACTTTTACAACTTTATCAAATGCGTTAACTCCAATTTCTACGCTGGGGTTAATGTCCAGGCTAAGGTAGGATACCGGTGTTTGATAATAGGCGTATGCCGCCCCGCTTCCTCCAACGAGTAAGGTTGCCGCGCACGCAGCTGCGATTAACTTTTTCTTCATAAAGAATGTCCTCCGATGACTGTATTTTATGTTTGTAGTATTCTCATTCATTAATGCGTCTTTCAGAAAACCTTCCGTTCTGCTTATTAAGGCCTCTTCGGCTTTAATTTGATTGATCGCAGATTTAAAACGTGAAATCATGTTCTGTACCTCCTAACTTTTGTTTCATAAGTTCCCTTGCTCTGTGTAAGAGAGAATAGATTGTATTTTCTTTTTTGTTTAGCAACTGAGCCATTTCAGGCACGGTATACTCCTCGTAATAAAATAGATAGATAACATCCTTGTACTTGTCCGGAAGCGTTAAAACGACCTGCAGGAGTTCATTTTCGGCTGGATCTTCAAATGGAAATTCCATACCTTCAATGGGAACCATTTTCTTTCGCCAAAAGCTTTTTAAGAGGTCCTTGCATTTATTGATCGTAACTCTTATTAGCCATGCTTTTTCATGTTCAGCACTTTCAAAGCGAAAGTTATTTTGTAACAACTTCAGGAATACTTCTTGAAAAACATCATCCACGTCTGCGCTATTATGTAGATATAGAAAGCATATTCGACGTACAAGGTCAGAATATTGGGTGAGTGCGGCAGAAATATTATCGCTCATGTCAATCGGTAATTGGGCCATTGTTTCTCCTTTCTATACTGGATACGACTGACCATTAAGAATCCTTGCAAAAAATTTTTCGTTTTTTATTTGAAAAATATACCTTTTAGTGAAATGCACAAAAAAAGCCGTCAAGCGTTCCAGCAACAATATGTACCGCCAAGTCCGCCCTCCGGGTTCAGCCCAAATAAGACAAACCGCCAATCCAGTGATGTCACTGTGTATTGACGGTTTGTTATAGATTGCTTTTGTCCGATTATTATGGTTCCCTGAGAAACACATGAGATACGCTTTTATTGCAGCATTTGTTATTGGTGCTACGAGCCAAGGAAAATAAGCTTACGTATCGAATAGAACAATCGTTACCTTCATCCCAAATTCACATGGCAGGTGATTTCTTGTACCACGTCGCAATCATCTCAGAAAATAGAATTCTGTTGAAACGAGTGCATGAAATGCTGGAAGATCCCGCCATGTTCCGCATTCATATTGTTCCGTTCAGCATGGATGCCATACAGGCTTTCCATGATACCCATGCAGACATCGTCATCTTGGATACATCTTTATTTTTGCCATTCGAACATATCCTTGATCAAATGTATCAATACAATTGGCCCTTTCATGTCCTTCTCATTTCCCATGAGCCTCATCTCGATTATCCCAAAAAGGACAATGTATTTTTGCTGGACAAAGACACTCTTAGCAGAGAGTTATTTCATGAAATTATAGAGAGAATAAGACAGCATTCTTCTTCCTTGCAGCATCTGCATACGGATATTACGTTCCACTGGAACGGGACGCACTCGGTTACGATTCAGCCTGATTCTTATCATATCGTCGTCCTGAGGACATTTAACGAAGATCACGCTCTTGATGCAGCGGCTTGCCATACCTTGATCGCAAAAGCACATCCATTCTGTAATCTACATCTCATACATGCTTCAGATTCCATTGCTATATTGTATATGAATCGCTCCCAGATTAAAAAGGCGTTTCATTACGCCCAGCTTTCTTCTCTCGTCTTTCAAATGCTAGGCCCGAAAACCGCAATGCTATACAAGGAAAATATTTCTTGGAAAACACTTCAGACTTCTCTTGAGGAAATGGTAGATCGCATTCCGCTCCTCTATTTTCTGCAGGGGGAAAGCAAAAGCTTCCAAACATTGCAACAATCCGCTTATATGCCTGCACGGAAGGATATAAAGAAACAATTTTTATTATTATTACAGGATTTCTTGGACTCAGATATCGAATCGGCCAAGCATATTTTGCGAGACATGTACATGCACACCATCAAAGCAAGCTATGATGTTTCGGTCTTGGAATATGTCCGAATGCATTTACAAACAGTAAGCTTCTTATTCTTCAAGGAGAGCATAGACTTCGCCGGATTCCCTTCGATTGAAGAAGAACTGGCCTGGTTACTTGACTCCGGACTCTTTACGCCGATCGCATTCCCCTCTTCCTCATTGCAAGATACAGTGACAAAATGCACGCTTACGCTGTATCGGGAATATCACACCACAATTTCGCTGGACGGGATCGCAGGCAAGCTAGGGCTCCATAAAATATACGTAAACCGGCTATTCAAGCAGCAATTTCGCCAAACCGTCGCGGAGAGCCTTCACATCCTGCGGCTGCAGGAAGCCAAATATCTCCTTCTATTCACTGACGAAAAGGTGTACAATATCGCAGCTTCCGTGGGGTTTAACGATACCGGTTATTTTATCAAGACATTCCGGAAATCAACCGGCTATTCCGCGCTTGAATTTCGCTTGCTACGAGAAAACAAGGAGGAATTTCGTACACATTATGCGCGCATTATGGAAATATGAAAATGGAATCCTGGCTTTCAAAGATATTGACGAGCCCCGCATTCGTTCTGAACAAGACATCAAAATCAAGGTCATGTATTGTACGATTGGAATACAGGATCTGAGAGTTTATCGGAAATGGGATTTTTATGCCAAAAGCGGGGTTGCCGGATACGAAATGTCCGGTATCATTGTCGACTTGGGATCCGAAGCGAAGAAAGCCGGCTTTTATATCGGCCAGCACGTATCCGGTACGGTGGCCAGATTCTGCGGGACATGCGTGTATTGCGTGAATGGAGAAGAGAATAACTGCCTGGAAATCACACCGAATCCCGGTACAATATGCGACGTTGTCGTATGGAATATGAATCAGGTTGTCGCCATTCCCGATGAAATGCCCTTTTCCATAGGCTGCCTATTAGAACCCGTGGCTGTTGTGTATCAAGCCTTCTCCAAAGCCAATATCCAAAGAGGAGATGACATTTGTATTTTCGGAGGTGATTTCAACGGCTTGGTGCTGCTCCAGCTCGCCAAACAGGCAGGGGCTAAATCGATAACCGTCGTAGAACCGAAGGAAGGTAACCAAAAGCTTGCCAGACAGCTTGGTGCCGACTTTGTCGTCGACCCCCGAGAAGATACCTACAAAACAGAACTCATGAAAATATCCGATTTCATTGGATTTCAGTCTGTGTTCCTCACCTCCAGCCATCCGGAATGGATTTCGGTATCCACAGATTTCGTCGCTAGAGGCGGCACGATGATGCTTATGGTGTATTACGACCTGGATATCGATTTTTCGATGAACTCCATTAAGTTTTTTCTGATGAACATAAAAATAACAAGCTCCTTTTTGTACACCAAAAAGAAACTTGTCGAAACCCTGCCTATTCTCGGGTCATTGCACTTAGCACCTTTAATCCATTCGGAATATTCCATGAAGGATTCCCTTACTGCCTTCGATGTCGAGCAGAAATCCCATTATCCGCGTATTGGCCTACGAATTAAGGACTGATCGATGATGAAGCGTCCAGCTTATGGCGGGGGATCTTTCCTTTGCTATCAATGGATTTGCCAAACACATACAATCTTTGGTACAAATATTCCGTCACCCCGTTTAATAATAAGTTAAGCAAAGTGACCACATAGGCATTCCACGAAAGATTCTCGACAAGATGATTTCCAAGCACCGTTGTGACAGGGGTAAAAATCGCATAATAGGCCGCTACCTTCATCATGGCGGTGGGAATATGATTGTTGGATTTAAAGGTAAACTCCCGATTCAATGTAAAATTCCACAGGACAGACACGACTAGCGCAATGAGGTAACTCAACCAATAGGTCCAAGGCGTAAACTGATCCAGCAAGGTAAACATAAGCATTTCAATGATTCCGGCAGATGTTGCGAATGTGAAATATTTCAACGTTCGGAATAGCTCTGTTCGTGCTGTATTCTCCATGGTTATCTCCTTTCTTCCCCCAAAAAAGCGGATCGGCTCATGATCGGTTATACATGCAAAGCGACCTTCATTTCGCTTATGGCCTTGTCCAGCCTTACCAATACTTCCTTTGCGGTTTCCTCTTTCATCAATAAACCCGGCTTGAACTGCAATGCCGACTTGTCGAAGTTCGCCATAACCGCCCAGACCCCATGTCGCATTAATGATTGCATTAACGCAGGTCCGCCCATCGGATGGGACGTCTTGATCCCCATAATCACTCCGCACTGCCGGATTTCGGTGATCCATTCTGGGTACTTCCTCTTCATGTCATCGAGCCCCTTCGCAAACAGAGCCGTCAGCATCTCTACATTTTCTTGCGTAGATGGCCTCGATGTAATTTCCATCGCTTTAGTCGCTACGATACACCCTAACTCCGATGCGTTAAAAGAAGAAACATGTGCAAATCCATCTTCCTTTAACCATGCTCCCGCTTCCTCCGACATAATAACGGCGGACATCGGATAATAACCGCCGGAGAGTCCCTTTCCCGTTACAATGATGTCCGGTGTCGCCCCTAATTTACTAACGCACCACATCTGGCCGCTTCTCATGAGACCCGTCTGCACTTCATCGGCAATATACATTGCACCGTATTTGTGCGCTAATTCTTCGACTCCCTTGTGGTAGCCTTCCACCGGCATCGGAAAGCCTGCCGTAGCAGGAATGGTTTCAATAATGACACACGCCGTATCCTGTAATTTCAATATGTCTTCCAAGCTGTTCAGATCATTATACGGAATATGAGTATAGTGTTCAGGATTCGGTTTCATGTTGAAGAACTCGGCCATATTTTCATATCCGGCCTGCATGGATATTCCAGTGGAACCGTGGAAGGCACAATCCAGAGCGATGACTCTATTTCTCCGGGTTGCTCTCCGGGCGAACTTGATGGCCGCATCATTGGCCTCGCCGCCGCCATTTAGCATGTACACATACTTCATGTTACTGGGGGACACGTTCAATAGCGCACTGCACAACTCGTTTTTATACTGTGAAGGAAAATAGTGATTCCCCGCGTCTACCAATTCCGCGCCTTTGATCAAGGCTTCCTTGACTTCCTCATTTCGGTGGCCTAAATTGAAGACACCTCCATTGGAGTGCATATTAATAAATTCATTGCCATCCAGATCTTTAAAATAGCTGCCTGCTCTTTCCCCCATGGACAGCTCTATACCATATCCTCGGAATGTATCCACTTTATTCGGGTTCCACACCTTGTACGCTTCTTCATAAATTTCATGTGCCTGGCTCATCTATTGAGTCCTCCCTTATTTGTGGATGTGATGCAAACTTGGCTTAGTAAAAACAGGGTCTGCTACTGGTACCGGCAATCTTTTCTCCTTATATTTTTTTAAATAGTCCTGGGCGAGGATCACTGTTCCCTTGGCATAAAAAGTCAGGATTTCCGGAGTCAGCTCGGCGGCTTCCCCGCTTCCGGGCATCACGCAGCTGATCCGGCTTATTAAGCTTTGCAGCATCCCGATTCTTCTCATCATGATGAAAGTCCAAATTTCATCTCTATCCTCTTGGGATACCGGCAATACGGACTCATAGCCCTTTACGATCTCTTGAATAATTTCGTCTAAGTCAGGCCGATGTTCGATCAAGGCTACGGCACCTGCGATCTCATACATGTACCAGCCTTGGCCGCAGTCGTCAAAGTCCAATACACTGATGACGTCTCCATGCTGCAAAAGATTGGCTGTCCGTAAATCGCTATGGATCATTCCATAACGGTCCGGAGATGTTCCATAGGAATCCAAACGCCGCTTGATTAGCGCTACGCAACGGTCCAGCACCCCGATGTCCGAATCGGATAACCACTCTTTCGAGCGATAGCTTTCTCCGTAGAAGTTGTTCCATTCTTCCCCGAAGGTCCCCTCGAAATCCCATTCCATTCTTTCATAATAAGCCGGCCGGCTCCATTTTTTGGATTGTAGATGGATCTTTCCGGCAATCCTGCCCACTTCGCGAAAGAGCCTGCGATCCATCTCGTTCATGGAAGATTTCCTTATCAGCTTTCCCACTTTCGCATATAGAACAGCTGCCAGCTTGAACAAAGGAACCGTAATTGGATCCGGGATTTTATCAATTTTACGAATCATATCTCCTACCGCTTTGTTGTCATCGCTGCTGTCCACAGGCGCAGCCCCTTGCAAATACGAAAAACATACGACATATCTCTTTTCTCCATATTCCGGGGTTTCGATTTCTTCGACATACGTTCCCGATTCCGATGGGACGGGATCCGCTACATGAACATCCGTTTCTTTCTTCAAGTCCATGATCCACTGCAGCTCCGTACGGATGGTTGCTTCACTCGCATAATCCAGCCGGTGAACCCGCATAATGATGGTGGGTTTACCATCCGACTCCACGGAAAACGTCGCATTCTCCGTAAAGTTTAATAATGTCATGGTCGCCCGTTCGGGATATCCCCACTTCACGAGGGCACGTCTTCCCACGCGCTTCACATGCTCGATCTGTTGTTCAAAAGGGAGTTCATGATAAGCTCCCCTGTGCTGTGTTTTCATCATTATCGCCTCAGTTCTGCGAAATAACTTACATACACTTAACATAAATCCGTTAATATTAACTTTAAAACTATAATACTCAACTTTTTTCCGCCTGAAAATAGAACGATGTAAACTTTCCACCATTATTTATGGTAACTTTTTACTACATATTGTGTTAATTATATTAACGGAAACTTCCCTTCAGATCGAACAAACGGCATCATTGAAGCATAAAAAAGGACAAAGCCATAATAGCCTTGTCCTACTTGAAGGAGCGTATGTATTCGGTTCATCACGCCTTTTTCTCAAAACCAATATAGATAGTACCATCACTCATATTGAGTACATTCCTTTTATTTTCAGCAATATTACATTGTCCTGCTTTATCCGGTAAATAACGGTAGCTGACTGCGCGATATTCGACTCTCCCCTATAATGCCTCGAATGCATACGGTTCGCATGAAAAAACCTCCGTCCCCTTGTGGAAATTCAATGAAATAAAACTTGAGTCTTCCTGAATCGTTTTCTAACCCTGTAAATCCTCCAGTGTTCGTCCATAGACATTGGTTTTTGTTTTTTCAGAATAAAACCCCGTCCATCTATCTTACAATAAATCTTCCCCATACAAACTTGCTATACACTCCACATGTGTCGAGGTGACAGGGAGTACAGCATTAGAATTTCTAAATGGAATGACATTTGCTCAAATCATTATTCAACTTCTAAATTTGCAAGTTCAGAAAAATAGTGCAGCATAAGGTCAATTTCAGGTCTAGGGATATAATCCAATACAAAAGTTGCGTATCCGTTGCCTAGATTTAGCATAGACGAACCATTCATTGAGTCCCAAAACTTTTCATATCGGAGATAATACCCAAAACACTCTAGTTCTTCCGCTCCCATAGATTGAACACCTAAATATGATTTAATTCTATCCCGAATATACCGTATGAAGTATGCTTCATCTTTATTTATTGATTTGATTTTGTTTAAGATATGCTCGAGACTAAAAATATCAATAACCCAAGGATATACTTTATCCTTTCCTTCAATTCTCAGGTATTTATTTACACGATTCGATAAATTTAAGTAGTTATTAATTGTTACACAAACAACAAGTACATTATGGTGGCTGTATGCACTTAAATCCAATACCATTTCTCGAGACTCTTTTTTATCACTATCGTAATATCTACCCTTATTACTTCTAATGTTCTCTTTAACTCGCTGACCTTGATTGTAGGCTTTTTGTATAACACGTTTAAAGTTTTGTTGCATTCTTGTATCAGATTTATCAGAATCTCTAAAAGGTTCTTTTAGCACTTCAGATTTACACTCAAAACATAGTACATCTTCTCCACAAACCACGATTATATCCTGTTCCGCGCCGTTGTCATCATACAAGTTAAAAAAAACATTCTCTTTGCCAAAGAACATGGTTAACAACATAATTGTATATAACTCAACGAAATCATCTTTCCTACCAACCATTTCTTTACATTCTAAAATATAATTCCAAAATTCATCAAGCACGAAGTTAGAACGTGGGAAGAAGATTCTCTCTTTATGGCTAACCCCAAGTGAGAATTCCTCTTTATAGTATTTGTCAGTTGGGTAACTTAATGTTGTAAATTTCTCATTTTTAATCTCCGGAAAAAATCTTGCGATAAACTCTTTATCTCTTATGCCAAATATGCTTAACATATTTGACAACTGTCCTCTAGAAAAACTGGTTAAGAATCCTTCGAATTTATATTTTACTTTTTCATAAAACAAATTATTTAATAATCGTTTTGAGTATGATTTATGATGAAAAAAATCGTATAGTATGCAAATCAATAAACCCTTCTCCACTTCAATTGTTGTAAGGTTATCTTTACTTAAGATTTCATCAATTACTTCCCGATTAAGTTCGATGGCACGCAAATACTGAAACCAAGATGTATCAGGATAATCAAAATGATAAGTTAAAAAATTTTGAGGATGGAAATTCCTTAACGACATATGTGTAAAATCTTCTGCGACTTCATCTTCTAACACTTCATTCTGATTAAATTGTTCCATACAGTAGTAATCATATATTTTAATAAACTTCGCTCTCAACCATTCTAATTCAATTTCTTTATTCTTAATTTTTAAACCACTATCTATTTTGGAGTTCTTTTTATATAAGTAAAATAATCTATTTGCCAATCTTGGAGAAATACGTTTATCTCTGTTTTCAAATGCGTATTTTGTATTATCCATAATTAAACTATTTATTAACCAAAAAACTTCATGCGGATTATACTGCCGAAATCTATCAATAATTTCCGCAAGTTCATCTTCAATTTTATAGTTCTCAAGTACAAGAAATTCTTCAAGCAGCTTCCGCTTATTCTCCATTTCTTCCCCCACACATCAACTGTTGAAGTCCATGATTGTTAAACCCTTATCCGCTACTCCTCTGATTTGCTCCATTTATAAAGGACTTTTTCCGCAATTTAATTAGAGCTAATTCCTTATCAATTATTTGATAATTAAGATCCGGTATGAAATTCGCATCCTTCGGTGCTTCTGTTCCATCATCCAACTCAATCTCGATGTGTCCAATCAAACGCTGCAGTACGTCTCGGAGGGCTTCCTCGTCATCAATTTGCAACTCTGCAAAGCGCCAGACTTCTTCCTTGAATCTCCGCCCGATTCATTGGCTTCACCCCGACTCAGAATCGCCTCCAAGATGGCTGCTCTTGCCTTCATAGCATGTTGTTCATCCTTTAAAGCGGCATTGCTCATCAGAAACGTATCATCATCGATCAGCTTACGAGTCATAGCGCAAACCAATTTCTAACTACTCTTATTGAAGCTGCTGTGTTTTCCTTCAGGAAGCATATTTGCACAACATTCGAGAGTTGGAGAATCAAGATAACGATAAAATCGCACGGCATTTATCCGCGCTCATATAAACATCCTTTGTAAATACGCCGCCTTTAACTGTCGTAGCTGCTCAAGTTTAGCAGTTTGGGCGGCGATTTGCTCGTCGACGTTCTTGAAAAAGTCAATGATTCTGTTTTGTTCAGAAATTGTGGGTGTTAAAACGATTATCTTTAAAAAATCCCTTTCGTGTATGCGCCACTGTCCGTACATTACACCTTGTCGATAATGAATCATTTTATTAATGAAGTCTTTCCGTTTGGATAGTAATCCAATAAATAGACTCTCTGAATCGTTGCTTGAATAAAAAATGCTATATACGGGCGATATTACCGCCTTGCCTGTTCTATTAAGACCAATAGACCCTGTTTCTAAGTTGTTTGAACTGTATATAAAGTCATCCAGTTCGGTTTTTTTATATTTTTTCCCATCACCTTTTACCAAAAAACTTCTGTCATACTGTTCCCCCTTGGGTACAACACCAACATTCCCAACGAACGACATCAATGGGTAATCTTCCGATTCCTCAAATTGCTCATTTCTTTCAGTAAGCATTTCTTCCAGCCGCCGCTCTTCCCAATTACCTGTAAACCCAGCGAATCTTACTCTTGGCATGACTTCATTGGCTGCCGGGAACATCTGCTGTAGAAATCCGTCCTTCAGCGTTACGAGCCCATCTAGCTTACGCTTATGCAGGGTGATGAGGTGGTCCAACTCTTTAAAAAACAAACCAATCTTATCCTGTTCTTCTTCACTTGGAAAGTTGATAGGAACTTTCTCAATCTCGTTTTTATTTATCTTTTTAGGAAATGCTATATGCAAGGTTCGTTTCCATATCTCATCTTGTACCGCAAACGAATGAATACTTGCTTGCAAGAAGTATGGATTTAAAGCCTTTTTCTTTAACAATGCAAGACTTACGTAATAAGCAATAGGCTCACTTGATGTTATAACATTAGCAGTCCCGACATCTCCTATGCGGGTCATCAACACATCACCCTTTTCTGGCCGAACCTTAAATTCATTCTCAAATGCTTCTTCAGAAATGTATTTGTCGGACTGCAACGTTTTAATATTTTCAACTGAAAGGAACATAATCCCTTCATGTTTATAGTCTGGAGTTTGGTGCGTTCCGTCGTAAACTTCCGTCACTTCTCCCAACTCTCGCTGTTCCCAATCGTTAGTGAAGCCTTTAAATCGGATTTCAGGTACTGAATGCTGTTTGTTTTCTGTAATCATCTCCACCACCTCACACAAAAATCCGCTTTGTAGCTTCGATTAGCTCTTTCGTTTCGTCAGTCACAGCAAGCTCATCAAGCAAGGCTAAGAAATCCGTTTCTTTTTTCTTTATTTGCAAATTTAAGTCAGCCATTTCACGTCCAAGTGCTACAATGTCGATTTGTTCTTCTTCCTCAAAGGTATCTATATAGCGAGGAATGTTGAGATTGTAGTCATTCGCCACTATTTCATCAAAATTTGCTAAATGTGCGTATTTCACAATGTTCTCACGCCTTTTATAGGCATCCACAATTTTCAGGATATCTTGCTGGCGTAAGGTGTTTTGGTTCTTCTGCTTTTCATAATCATTAGAAGCATCAATGAAAAGCACATCACGACTTGCACGGTTTTTCTTCAAGATAAGAACAACAGTTGGTATGCCCGTTCCATAGAAAATGTTAGCGGGCAAGCCAATTACAGCGACTATTGCGCCTATTTCAAGAAGCACCTTGCGAATGACACCCTCGGCAGCACCACGGAACAGAACACCATGCGGCAGTACAATTCCCATCGTACCACTGTCTTTTAGGTGGTAATAGCCATGGAGCAAAAACGCAAAGTCGGCTTTAGATTTTGGTGCAAGTTTTCCATAGCGTTCAAAACGTGGGTCACTTAAAAACTTATCTGAAGCACTCCAATTCGCAGAGTACGGAGGATTCATAACAACAGCGTTAAAAAGGAAAGGCTCGTTTGTCGGCCAGTCTGCATCTAAAGTATCGCCATTATTGAGCCGCATTTGCTCACGGTTAACGTTGTGTAGAATCAGGTTCATTCGAGCAAGGTTGTAAGTGGTGGTGTTTAGCTCCTGTCCGTGATAATACACCTTATCGGGATTGCTTAGAAACTGACGGATATTCAACATCAGCGAACCCGAACCCATAGCGGGGTCGTAAATATGGAATGGTGCTAGTTCCTCTTGCCCGATACTAACAATCTCTGAAATGATTTTTGAAACAGCTTGCGGGGTATAGAACTCTCCCGCTTTCTTGCCTGCGCCTGCGGCAAATTGGGCGATAAGGTATTCATAAGCATCCCCAATAACGTCACCTTCATGCCCAAATAAGTCTATCTCATCCAAAGTTTTTATAACTTCCATAATGGTTGTACTTTTTTGCTGTGCGTGTGATCCAAGCTTCGTTGAGTTTAAGTCAACATCATCGAACAAGCTTTCAAAATTTTCGCCTTGACGAGAAAGTTCGATAAAGGCACTCTGCAAATCAACTATTTGAAATTCATATTGTGATGCTTTATTACGGAGCATGAAAAACAGATATTGCGGCTCTATGAAATACCCGAGTTTGCGGCGCATCGTATTCTTTAATTCTTCGGCATCATCGTTAAACCAATCCATAAGCTCGGCAAATTGTATATCACGAGATGGGTATTCATCGGGCTTTCCGTTTGCTTCTTCGTACACAGCGCGTAACTCTAAATCAGAAAGATACTTATAGAAAACAAGACCGAGCAAATAGTTTTTATATTCGCTCGCATCCATTTTCCCTCTAAGAATATCTGCGCTTGCCCATAGTTGTTGCTCTAAACGACTCATATATTTACTTCCTTCCTATAGACAGATTATTTGAAAGTTGGTTGCAGACACAAACACTAATTTGTACTGACATTATTCGTAGACCAGTTGAATTTCTGTACGGCACTTTTTAACTCTTCTTTCCGGGTTACATTATCTAACACGCTTGTGACTAATGTATACAGCGCCCCGAAATATTCAAGTGCATCTTCCTCACTTCCATCGCCATGTATTATTTCGCTGAGTTGGCTGAAGAGCTTATATCTATTTGCCGAGAAAGACACTGGGATAATTGAGTGCTGCTCATCCACCTCTTTCAGTATGTCAGAAAAAAAGCGTCTGTTTCCATTCCCCCTATAAAGAGGAATGTTATTGGCATTTGCAATGCTGTAGGTTATAGATTCATATATTTTTCTTAGATAAATAATTGCACCTGAACCAAGTCCATCTCTGTGTGCTCGGTTTGCTTTTTCGAGCCAATCGCTAAACTCACCGTATTTCTCAGATTGTAATTTCACACGTTCGGTTAATTTTTCTCTAAAATGCAATATGCGTACTCTAGGTGACTGATACCGAATATCCTCTTCGGCTTCGACTAAAAACCAAGTATGGACAACTGAACCACAATTGCATTGCAAAATGCAATCAATGCTAATTACTTGTTTATTTACAATAATTCCTCGAAGCCCTTGCTCTTTATTAGAGTTAAAAGTGCGTAAGTCCTCACATTCTGTGCAGTAGTAGTTCAAAGATACTTGTCCAGCCTCTAAAATTATATGTTGCCCAATTAACAGGGAGGTATCATCCTCATTTTCATCACTATATTCATAGTCTTCCCTTTCTTCTGGAAACCAGAACGTGTCAACTTGTTGGTAATCCTCCGCTGGCGGTTTTCGCAATAATTTACTCAAATCCATATCATCGCCACCCTAACACTCATCTCTTAGAGGTACTAATTTTTCATCTAACACAGTTTTCCAATAATGCTCTATAACGAGAAGACGCTTTCTGTATTTTTCGTTAAACATAGCTTCAAAATTTTCCTTGCTTAACCCTGACGCTTCGCTTATTACATTGATAAAAGGTACAACCCCGCTACTTGGGCGATATTCGTTAAAGCTAGTTTGCAGGTTAGCGACAGGCACTTTCAATATTCCAGCAGTATTCTGTAGTATATAATCAATCTCATCAGCGAAATATGCCGTCCAATCCTTTGTCGGTCGATTGTTGTCAATGTCGTCTAATATGGCATTATATATTGCCTGAACGGATGCGGGCTTTGTATTAATCTCTTTCATAATTTTTCCGCGCAAATCATATTTATCTGTTTTGTCCGAAGACTTCTGATATCTGTTCAGAAGCTGATTTATATAGAAGCTATCAATGCGTTCCTCATGCACAGCCCTTTGTCCGCTCGTAAATTCGATGTCTTGGAGCAAGCTTTCCATCTCATCCCCAGTTTGATCCTCTAACTCGGCTCGAATTTCAGCTTTTAGATTTTCACAATGTCCCTTTTCTTCGGGAAGAACCTTCACTATATGTTCAATTTCCTCAAAATCTTCTTGATAATTCTCATAGCTTTTCATGGCTCTTTGAATTTTTTCAAGTTTTTGATAGGCTCTTACTTGTGCAATCTTCTTTTTTATATTATTTGGGTCGTCTTTCAGATCGTCTTTTGCTTGTTGAAGTTCCTCATGTGCCGTTAAAAATGCGGCTTTTACTTCAGCATATTCTTGTGGCACTAAGGCTTCCCAATTTTGCTGTTGGTTCGTAAAAAGTCGAATGGCATCCTCTACATTTTTTCGCATAGTAGCAGGTTTTCGGAACGATACCACGATGCCATGCTCTTTGCCAGGTGCAATACGATTTGTGCGTGAAAATGCCTGTAGCAGCTTTTGATATTTCAGTTCTCGGTCAACATACAAAGTCTGTATCGTAGGCGCGTCAAATCCTGTCAGCAGTCGGTCAACTACAATAACCATATCAAGCCATTTTCCGTCCTTTTGATACTGAGCGTCTTTTCTTGCTAAACGATTATTAATATTTTTGTTAAACTGATCGGTATCTGTGTAATTCGTACCAAAAACAGTGTTGTATTCCTGCATAATGGCATTGACTTCTGCTTGCGCTTCGTTCATCTCACCTTGAGTTTCGCTAGTGGAGTAAGTGATTGTCACTCTCGGAAAATCAGGGTCACGAAGCGTGTGGCGTTCATCTAACTCTCGTCCATTTAACAAAATTCCACTACTTCTCATTTCTTGTAGCTTGTGATAAATACGCTTAGCTTGAGCGATAGAGTGTGTTGTTAAAACAGCACTCATAGTCGGGTATCCGTTTATCACCTTGAAACGCTCTATCACGGATTGGCGCTTGAATATTTTTTTAAGCATCGCTTCAATATATTCATCACGCACAAATAACTCTCTGTCTTGCAGCTCCTCTTTTTCAATTTCTGTCATGTCGGCAAGTTTTTTGATAGGATCAAGCTTCGGGTATTTTCCTTTTACCGTTCTGTACAAAAATTCTGCTTTGCTATCCTCATCTAATAGGCAATGGTACTCCACTTGGAAGTTCAAAACGGAGTTATCGTCCATAGCATTTTTCGTTGTGTAGGCATGGAGTAAGTTTCCATACTGTTGTTGTGTTGTTCTTGCGAATGTTCCGTTTTCTTGTTTTTGGTTCTCCTCAAAAATTGGCGTGCCAGTTAAGCCGAACCATGTTGAGTTAGGCAGGAGCTTTTTAATTTCTTTCATCTGCTCATCGCTGACTGCACGATGGCACTCATCCACCACAAAAACAATATGTTCGCTTTTAAGCTTCTCGAATTTATTGTTTTCCGTTTCTTTAGCACCTCTGACGGCCGCACTCAATTTTTGAATGGTTGTGACGATAATGGTGTTGTTATTTTTATTGCTTAATAGGCTATTGCTAAGTTGACGTTGATTATCAACGCCGACAATAAGCGCATTATCTTTAACATTGCCCGATGCCAACCCTGTGTGGAACTCAGATGCAAATTTATTAAACTCATCTTTGGTTTGGCTGTCTAAATCTGTTCTATCAACAACCATAACGGTACGGTCTACGCCGATGGATATTTGTGCTAAAAGTCTGGTTGCCACAAAACTTGTTATTGTTTTCCCTGAGCCGGTGGCGTGCCAAACAAAACCTCCCTCATGCTTCGCCGCTTGACCGATAATCTTTTGAATAGCGTGGACTTGGTACGGTCTTAGAACCATTAAAAACTTTTGGCTTTTCTGATCGTCCACCAAAACAGTGAATTTGCTAATCAATTCGTGGGCAGAAGGAATACTCAAAACCTGCCTTGTGAAATCGTAAAGATTTTCGATAGGCTCATTATCCGACGTTCTCCAGTTGAACAGGAATTTCTTTGCCGCTTCAAAGGCTTTAGATGTGTTGGCTCCAGGACGTGCAAAGTATTTTGTAGATACTTTGTTACTAACTACAAAAATTTGGGTGGTCGCAAAAATGCCATCAAAAAATCCAGCTTCTGCATACCGTTGTATCTGCTCGAACGCTTGCATATAACCATCTTTGGCAGATTCAGCTTTTAATTCAACATGAATAATCGGCAAGCCATTTATCAGTAGGGTTACATCGCCACGCATATCAGTATTTGTATGCGGCTTAATTTGATTTACAACTTCATAGCTTGAAATGCCGCCAGCAATATCCTTATTGCTGAATAGCACAAGCGACACCCTGCCACGTTTCACATCTTCTCGCTCAATATGAATGGCGGCAACACCATTTTCGCCTCGTAGCCATTGAGAAGCGTTAAAGGGAGTAGCTGTCAGTCTCATAAATTCAACTTTTAACTGTTCGAACTCTTTGTCTGTAAGCGGCACACCGTCCAGTCGCGCCAAGTTAATACGATTGATATGTCTTCGCAAATTATCCCACATAGCAGCTTCGGTCTTTATATCATCACGATATGTCCATTGGTTTTCCCTTTGAGTTAAGATTTCAATGAAACTCTTTTCTGTTTGGGCTTCGTGGTTCATTTGCTTAATCCCCCGTAATTAAGATTTTTCCTGAATTCTTCACCGGCAAAAAGATTATCGAATAAGGAATAATAGTGTTATGCTCTATTGCTATCCCCTCATGTTCTGTAAAGTTGGAACATTATCCACAGTTAGGGAGTTTGGCTTATGATATCTCAACACTTTTAATATGCGGTAAACCAAGTTTCCTGACTTTTCTTCTTGAAAACCGTTTTGTTCACCATCCTTTGAAAACGGTTGACAAGGAACCCCCACTTTTATTTTTCTTATATCCCCATGTGGCTCGATATCAATGTTTCGAGAGTGCAAAAACGTATGTATGTCCTAGGTTACTTAAGTTTAGATGAAAGCCACCAAGCCCAGCAAACAAATCTATTAATCTCATATTGTAATTCCCCCGTTTCTAAGAAGCTCGTTTCTGTCCAAAATATATTGGGAGTAATTAAATTAAGACATAACCTCTCTATAATACGACTAGTGTACTACAATGAGAGCTAGATGTGGATATTTTGTTATTCAAATATAATGGGATTTGATGTCGAGAAAAAAGAGGTAATGCACCTTGCACTCCCCCTTCAGATTTACTCATTATCGAACACACATCGATAAGTTAAGCGAACTTTCCACATCTCGTTTACGAACCATCAATATGACCGACTCCACATGTGTCGTGACTGGATTCGACTTGTATTTTTGTCATCTGTATACAATACTTCAGTAGATCCTTCTCCTGCAATCACATGTCTCCAATCTGTCTACATTTTCAGCCATAATCAGAACCACCTGTCCAATGAACTGCACCTTCAATAGTTAGATAATGTCTATCTTTAAGGGGGCACTTCAATAGCAGGTGGTTTTATGTTTCGCGCGTTCATGCACTCAACCGGCTAAAGCTTAAATAAAAACTCCCACCGATAATCATTCGGCGAGAGTTTTTGGCGACAATCTTGGAGACAATTCAAAAGAATTTTGCTCTCAGAAAGTCTTATGAGTTTTACCTAAACAGCATAAAATTCAGTGTATAGAGTGTCGCTTGATTATTCCCATTCGATCGTCGTTGGTGATTTCAAATTTATTATAGTGGATCAGATCCATTTTTAATTGTTATAGATAATTTTATTCTATTTTCTTATGTTCCAACACTCCATATCAATTACAACTTTAACAGTGATGAAGTTTTTGAGTAGCTTATTTTGGCTTTTTTCACCGTCATTATTAAACACCATGCTTCACAAAGTGCCTAAATACAAGGATTTCTACGTATTTTGACGTTGTAGTGAAACTACCGTCTCCACATGCACCGTATGCGGGAACATATCCACCGGAGTAACCTCCACGGTCTTATATCCCCCATCCTCCAGCACCCGCAGATCCCGTGCCAGTGTCGACGGATTACACGACACATACACCACGCGCTCCGGCTGCATTTGCAGGATCGTCTCCAGCAGGCGCGGGTCGCAACCCTTGCGCGGCGGGTCGACGACGATGACGTCCGGAGTGATGCCTTGTTCCTTCCACTTCGGGATGACATCCTCGGACGCTCCGACTTCGAACTCTACATTGTTCATGCCGTTAAGGACGGCATTGGCGCGGGCGTCTTCGATGGCTTCGCGGACGATTTCGACGCCGTAGACTTGTCCGGCATGCTGGGCCAGGAACAGCGAAATCGTGCCGATTCCACAGTAGGCGTCGATGACGGTCTCGCGGCCGGTCAGGCCGGCGTATTCCACAGTTTTGCTGTACAGCACCTCGGTCTGCACCGGGTTCACTTGATAGAAAGAACGCGCCGAAATCGCAAATTGCACATCGCCGATGTAGTCATAGATGACCTCACGGCCCCACAGCACCTTGGTATCATCGCCAAAAATCACATTCGTCCGCTGGGTGTTAACGTTCTGGCAGATGCTTACGACGTCCGGCAGCTGCTCCCGGATGCTGCCGATCCAGGCGTCCTTATGCGGGATATCCCGCCCGTTCGTGACGAGCACGAGCATCATCTCCCCGGTGCGGAAAGCTTTCTTGACCACCACGTGGCGCAGCAGGCCGCGGCCAGTTTCTTCGTTATATGCAGTGATGCCGAGTTGGCGTCCGATGTCCTTAACCGCCGCCACGACGGCATCGTTATGCTCATGCTGGATGAGACACGTCTCCATGTCGATGATCCGGTGGCTGCCGCGAGCGTAGAAACCGCCGACGAGCCCGCCTTCGGTTACGCCGATCGGCACCTGCGCCTTGTTGCGGTAGCGCCACGGCTCGGCCATGCCGAGCGTCGGGCGGACGGTAATACCGGCGTCTGCAGTCTCCACCGGCGCCACCTTCAGCTTCCCGATCCGCTCCAGGTTGTCCACGACAAGCTGCCGCTTCCAGCGCAGCTGGGCGGCGTAGTCCATATGCTGCAGCTGGCAGCCGCCGCATTGGTCATAGATCGGGCACGGCGGCCCGATGCGGTCCGAACTGGCCTCGACCAGCTCCAGCAGTTTGGCGTAGCCATACTGCTTCTTCGTCTTGAGCACCTTCGCCCGGACCTTCTCCCCGGGAAGCGCGCCCTGCACAAAAAGGGTAAAGCCCTCTACCCGGCCTACCCCTTCGCCTTCATGGGTCATGCCGATGATCTCCAGCATCACCACATCGTTTTTATTTACCGGCAGCCCGGCCAGCTCCGCCGGCGGACGTTGTCCCCGGTTCGTGCCGGAATTGCTGCGTTGTTTTGCCATGTTCGTTGTTCACTTCTTTCGTTGACGGCTTAAGAACACCACAGCCGTTATTTCGCTCAAAACGCCGGATATATACCTTTATCGGGCATGAGCGCCGTTATTCCCGTCTCAACCTGCCCAAAAGGCCGAGATTCGGGCAAATAACGGCGCTCATGTCCGTAACTACGCTAAATAAAATTAAAAAATCGAAAATAACGACTCCGCTGCTGCTTAATGATTATGCGCAAAAATCTCCAAATGCCGCGGCAAAATATGAAAATTCCCCGGCAGCGTGCCGCCGAGCTCGCCGTCCAGGTTCAGCTGGACATATCCCGGCGAGGTTACTTCCATCGCATCCGTGCGGAAATAAACGACTTTTTTGTCCTGCAGATGTTCGCCGCGAATGGTCAATGTGACCAGCCGGATGAATTCCGCGAGGTTGCATTTTTTGATGGCCAACACGTCAAACAGGCCGTCGTCGATGCGCGCATCGGGTGCAAGGCGTTCGAAACCGCCGACCGAATTGGTATTGGCGATCAGGAACATCATAAATTCGCCGTGGATCATCTCCTGGCCATTGGCGCGGATGTACAGCTCCTGCGGGGAGAGGCTGGCCATTTTCTCGATGCCCTTTAGATAATAGGCCAGCTGGCCCATCATCGTCTTCAGCCGGCTCGGCACCTCGTAGGTGAGCTCAGTCAAGCTGCCGCCGCCCGCAATATTGATAAAATAACGGTCGTTGGCTTTACCGAGATCGATCATTCGCGACTCCTGACGGAGAATCAGGTCGCAGGAATCCTCCCAATTCTTCGGAATCCCCATCGCCCGGGCAAAATCGTTAGTCGTGCCCAGCGGCAGTACGCCAAGCGGAGGACAGTTTGGCTTCTCGGCCATCCCGTTGATGACTTCATTTAATGTGCCATCGCCGCCGGCGGCAATAATCAGGTCGTAACAGCCGCGTTCTACCGCTTCCGCAGCGGCTGCCGTCGCATCGCCTTCACCGCTCGTGGCATGACAAGAGGCTTCAATGCCGCCTTTGTCCAGCCGGTCCAAAATATCGGCGAGTCGCCTTTTCATTTCTTCCCGTCCTGAAGTCGGGTTATAGATCAATCTCGCAGTTTTCATTACCGGAACGCCACCTGTTAATAAAATAGATAACCTTACTGATTATAACCAATATATGGCCCCTGTAGCAATGTCGGGACGGCAAGCGGCCCGGTGCAGCACAGAGGTTGCATCAAGCGACATGAACAATCAGCGGGTTATTCCAGATGTATATGTGCGCCCATGGACAAACATACCCTGCGAAAAAGCAGCGGCGGGGTGCTAAATGTTCCGGGGTTCCGGGGTTCCGGGGTTCCGGGGTTCCGGGGTTCCGGGGTTCCGGGGTTCCGGGGTTCCGGGGTTCCGGGGTTCCGGGGTTCCGGGGTTCCGGACCTCAGCCCTGCTCCCCCTCCAGCGCCTCTACCATCGCGTTCACCTGCCGCTCGATCCAGTGCGGCAGCAGCGGATGCGGCAGCAGCGTGTCGCCGGTATAGGCGTAGTCCAGCCCTTTAAGCCGGTCCGGGATGACGACCTTCGTGAAGTAGCCTTCACTCAGAAAGACCGGCGCGACCAGCACGTCGTAGCCCAGCTTCCGCCAATGCTCCGCGCGCCGGCGCACGGTGCCGAGGCTGATCAGGCCGAAGTCGGCGGCCGCCAGCCTGCTGAGCTTCCGCACCCGCTCGGCCAGCGAGGACATGCCGGCTTCCCAGCGCTGACGGAAGCCGTCGTGACGGCTGCCGTGCCCGACGAGCAGCACCATTTCGCGCTCAGGCGCGAGGGACAGGCCCTTGACCTTGTCCCAGAGCATCACGGCGATATCCGGATCGTCGTCGGCCGGCTCGCCGTAATGGATGCGCGCGGCCACCCGGAACGGCACAAGATCCGTGTCGCAGTCAGGCTCCGCTTTGACCCCAAGCGCATACGCTATCTCATCGACATGGGTGCTGCCCGAAGAAACAAATAACGGGATCACAATGATATCCGTGACTCCCGCTTCTTCAAGTCGATCTATGCCATTTTGAATGAGCCGGCCTTCCACCAATTCCAGAAAAGATACCTCTACCGGCAGCTTCCGCTTCAGTGATAAACGGCTGACGGCCTCCTCAACGAGGGTAACCCAGCTGCTGTCGCGGGAGCCGTGACAGATAATGAGTACGCCCGGCACCATTGTTTATCGCCCCAGCCGGTCCAGCGTCATCTTGTAGCCGTCATTGCCGTAGTTCAGGCAGCGTTTGACGCGGGAGATGGTGGCCGTACTGGCGCCGGTCTCGGCTTCGATCTGGTTGTATGTAGAACCTTTACCGAGCATGCGGGCGACTTCCAGACGCTGGGACAGCGATTGGATTTCGTTTACGGTGCAGAGGTCATCAAAGAATATATAACATTCTTCCATATTTTTGAGGGTCAAAATCGCTTCAAACAATTGATCAATGCTTTTATCATTCAACTTCTTCAGTTGCATCGGATATCATCCCTTCGTATAAAACTGATACTGGTATCATCGCGAGTATGAGTTTCTGCCTCTACTATATTGTAACGGAGCAGTTTTTTCAAGCATTAACGATTTCACGCTGTAAAGAACGAAAACAGCGGACATTTGTCCACCTCGAGTGGACAATCTACCAAACCCCTGATAGATTCTCCCCGAATCGCAGACGGAATTAACTGCCTTCATAATAGTACTACAAAAGTGTCGAAAATCAAGCGTGTACACGGTTTATTCACTTTCGCCGGACCATCTGGGCAGGCGCCCTTTTCCGCGGGTATCCCGGTAAACCGGGCGGATGTCTATACCTTATGTTCGCCCATGACATACAGTATAGCAAACCACTAACGAAGGAATGTGATTAAAAATGCCTAATCATTACTATAATCATTCCCGCAAGGAAGGCCGTGCGCTGACCGAATCCTTCCCTTCGTCGCCTTATCCCGGACTTCATGCCTACCCGGGTATGACATATCCCGGCAATCCTGCCCCCCTTCCGCCTTTAGGCGCAGAAGTCGTCGACACCGCGCTGGCCGTTCCGGCCGCCGAAGCGGCGGAAGCGGCAACATCCAAAGCCGGAGGTCTGCTCGGCGGGCTGGGCAATCTGGCCAACATGGAACAGATCAAAGGTTTTATCGACCGGATGGGCGGCATTGATGGTCTGGTCAACAACATGGGCAAGGTTCAGAAGGTGATGCAGGGCTTCTCGCAAATGGCGCCCATGGTTAAACTCGTGATGGGCAGCTTCGGTAAAAATAAAGGCGCTGCCGGAGCCGCTGCCGCCGAAGAGGATGCGGCGATGTACACCCCGAAGCGGCGCAAAAAAAGACGTCCCGCGCCCAAAGGCCGCAAAACGTCTTCCGCGAACAACCGCCGCCGTACAGTGAAACGCCGCCGCAAATAACGGCGGCGGCTTTATTTTTCAAGAGAACACTTTTATTTAAACCAGCCGCTGCGCCGGAACCAGCGGAACATGCCGAGGCCCAGGACGAGCATCAGCAGGAGAACACCGAAATATCCGTAATGCCAGTCCAGCTCCGGCATCACCCGGAAGTTCATGCCGTAAATTCCGGCAATCAGGGTCAAGGGCATGAACACCGTCGTAATGACCGTCAGCGTCTTCATGATCGAGTTCATCCGGTTGGAATTCAGGGAGATGTAGCTGTCGCGCAGATCGGCGGTCATTTCCCGGTCGACCTCGATCATGTCCGTCAGCTTCAGCAGATGATCGTAAATATCGCCGAAGTACACCCGCTCCTCGTTGTTGCTCTGGACATGCTGCGAGTTGACGATCCGGTACATCAGGTCGCGCATCGGCACGATCGTCCGCCGCAGCTTCAGCAGCCGGCCGCGCAGCCCGAATACCTGGCCCATCAGCTCCTCCACGGACTCGCTCCCGCCGCGGCTCTCCAGTTCAGCCAGCTCATCCTCCAAAGCGTACAAGCTCGGAAAATAATTATCCACCAGCTTATCCATAACGGTATAGGCAGCCGCAACGGGACCTCCGGACCAGTTCTCGCGGCCGTCGATTTCCATCTGCACTAACTCCCATGCCTCTTCCATTTCCTTTTTTTGCTGTTGGTGATAGGTTACCAGATACCTTTTACTCAAGAACAGGTCGATTTCTTCCGCATCCAGCGTCATTTCGTTCAAAGCATGCAGCACAAAAAACTGCACATCCTCGTAATAATCCAGCTTTGGCCGCTGGAGCGTATGCATGCAATCCTCGATAGCCAAGGGATGGAAGTGAAAATAGGTATCCAGCAGCAGATTCTCCTGCGCCGTCGGCTGACTGAAATCAGCCCAAATCCAGGCATAGTCGGCAAGAACGATCTGCTCCAGCGGCAGTCCGGTCCGCACCTCGCCTTCTGGGGTTATCGCCAGCGTACGAATCATCCGTCAGCCCTCCTTTTCCAAGCAACGAAATAAAAAAGATGCCCGCAGCCCGCCGGCCAACATGACATCCTCTGGTGATGATCAATTTTAGAAAAACAGCTTGAAAATGATGCCCGACAACACGGCCGTGATCGGAATGGTGATGAACCAGGTAACGACGATCCGGCCTGCAATACCCCATTTTACCGCCGAGAACCGCTTGGCCGAGCCGACGCCGAGAATCGACGACGTAATGGCGTGGGTGGTGCTGACCGGCAAATGCATCAGGGTTGCGGTGAAAATAACGGAAGCCGCGGAGATATCCGCCGCAAAGCCGTTGATCGGCTCGATTTTGAAAATCTTCGTGCCCATCGTTTTAATGATTTTCCAGCCGCCGATCGAGGTTCCAAGCGCCATCGAGGTCGCCGCCGCGATCTTGACCCACAGCGGAACTTCCATGGAGTCGAGATGTCCGGAAGTCACGAGCGCGAAGGTGATGATCCCCATCGCTTTCTGCGCATCGTTGGTGCCGTGCGTGAAGGACTGGAATGCCGCCGTCAGCACCTGCAGCGAACGGAAGCCTTTATTAATCGTATGCGGACTTCGCCGGGCGAAGATCCACTTGAGAATCATCATGACAACATACCCGACGGCAAAAGCGATCAGAGGAGAGAAAATAAGGCCTTCAACGATTTCGACGAAACCGCTCCATTTGATATGCTCCGAACCTGCGCCGACATATACCGCGCCGACCAGCGCACCGATCAGGGCATGCGACGAGGAGGACGGAATGCCGAGCCACCAGGTGACCAGGTTCCAGATGATCGCCGCAATCAGTGTCGCCGTTACGACGGCAATCCCGTTATCCAGGAGCGCCGGGTCGGTGATGCTGCCGCCGATCTTTTTCGCAACGCCCGTAAAGAGCAGCGCACCTACGAAGTTCATCGTAGCCGCCAGCAGAATCGCCGTGCGCGGCCGCAGGGCCCGCGTGGATACGGAGGTTGCAATTGCATTCGCCGTATCGTGGAAGCCGTTGATGAAATCGAACGCAAGCGCAAGGACAATGACGAATCCTAGCACAAATATTGATGTATCCATAATTCAGACTCCTTATGAGTTGCGCATGATGATCGATTCCAGCGTGTTGGCGACGTCTTCGCATTTGTCCGTCGTCGTCTCCAGCCGTTCGTACAGCTCTTTGCGTTTGATCAGCTCAATCGGATCTGTGACTGTTGCAAACAGATTCTTGGTGCAAATGCGCAGCACTTCATCGCCTTGATTCTCCAGATCGTTCAGGCGGATCGTGTATTCACGAATGGCCAGAAGCTTTTTCTGGGACAGGAGATGCACGGCTTTCTGGATCTCATAGGCCGACTGGCGCAGAATTTCCGCGAACTGAACGATATACTCGTCCGTCTCCAGCAGGTTATACATATAGAAGCGCGAAGCCGAAGCTTCCAGGCCGTCGATGACATCGTCCATGCTGGTAATGAGCTCCATAATATCGTCGCGTTCCAGCGGTGTAATGAAGGTTTTGTTCAATTCCTTGATGACAGTGTGCGTGTAGCTGTCGCACTGCGACTCGTATTTCTTCATCACAGCGGTGAAATTATCGACATTATCCCGGAGACTGGTGATGTTTTGTGCGAAGTAATCGGCAGCCTGGACAATGGTATCAGCCATATTTTCCAGCGTCTCAAAGAAGATGTCCTTTTTTCTCAACTTCATTCGTTAGACCCCTTTACATAAATTTCCATCGGAAATCGGCAGTCATCCACTATGTAAATTCATGAAAATGAATGACAACCCTTGTTATCTTAACATACTGGTGAAAGGGATTGAAAGATAAGTTTCGATTCTTTTTTACACGATATTAACATTTCCCCGTAACGGATCAAATAATTCTCATTTCCGCCACTTTTCGCACTCAGTTTGTGGCCAAATCCGCAGTCATTTCGACATGGCTTGCAAAAGACGGGGTATTCGGCACGATCAGGATATGGGTAACACCCGGGTACATTTCCGCTTCCTTGCCATCCTGCTTCACAAACCGGATGATATCGCCCGGCTCGCGGGACCAGCGGCCCTTCAGGACTTGTCCGCGCTGGAACAACATGGCCTCGCCGCCCAGCTCCACATCGATCTGCAGCCGCCCGACGTCGTCCAGTACCTTATGGTCCGCTCCCATCACCATGACATTCGCCGCGGCCACCGGCTGGCCGTCGTTCAGGTCAAGATGCGGCTGTCCGTTCACCTGGCGTTCGTAATTGCGGGTCTGCTCATTGTATTCATACCCCACCGTATAGCTCTTTAACAGGAACTGGACGCTGAATTTCGGCGCCGGTGCTCCTTCGGCCAGGAAATAATCGGGGTCCGTGAACGAATAACCCGGCACCGCCGCCGTTTGGGCATAGCCCAGCTTGTCCGCGCCCTCCCGTAGCTTGGCGTCGTTGCTGTACAGATTATGCGGCGCTTTGCGCGTGGCGTCCCACCAGAAGTAATGCCCGGCTTTGCCGATCTCGTCCATATCCTCCTTATGCTCATGCTGCAAAATGGCGTACGCCGCCGGGCTGCCGCCGGCATGAACCGTAACGGCTTTGTAGCTTTCGCCAAGATCGATCAGGTACGGGCGGATGCTGCGGATCGGCCCAATCTTCACCACCCCGCTGTGGCTTTGAAAAATGCCGATCAGACGCGTAATGCCGCCTTCCGCCAGCACCTCGTACAGGACATCCGCCTCGCTGATGCCGGACTGCGGCCGCGCCGCCGGGGCATTGTTGATCATTACGGCCAGCGGCCGGGGCAGCTCGCCTTGAACCGGCAGTCCGGTCAAGGGCGAAACTGCGCTCGCAACCGGCGACGGAGAAGGCGACGGGTCAAGCGGAGTCACCGAAGCCATGGCCGTGACGGCGGCGGAAGACTCCGGGGGCGCCGGATTCGCGGCATTGCCGCCGCCGCATGCGGACAACGCCAGTGCGGGCAGCAGGACACCCAGCAGCAGGCGGGAAGCAAACGAAAGACGATGCGGATTCGAGGTTATCATCAACAAATCCTCCTAATGGGATATAGCGGGTATGGTTAGCTTTTGATTTCATTAAAACATATCGGACCGGTTTTGTCCCAGACGAAAATAACCCCTCCGTGTTAAAAAGAATCCCTATTACATGGGGACCATACTAAAAAAGGATACCCCGCAGATTGGCGGAAGTATCCGGAATGATATTAGCTATTAGGGATTAATCAAACATCCAGCAGTTCAGGCTGAGCGTTCCGTACTGGTAGGCTTGAATCATCAACTGGGCCCTTCTGCCATCGTCGGCAGCGCCCATGGCGTAGAAGAACGGAACGAAATGCTCCCGGCCATAAGCCGGTACGGCATCGCGCGCATGCGGCGCCTGCTTCTCGTAATTGAACAATGCCGGCAAATTCCAGCGTTCCAGCTGTTTGGCGATCCAGGCATCGAAAGTCTGCGCCCAGTCTTCCGGCTGATCATCCTGTCTCAGCATCCTGAGGTTATGAACCAGGCCGCCGCTGGCGAGCACCAGAATGCCTTCCTCCCGGAGCGGCTTGAGCATTTGCCCGATCCGGTACTGCTCTTCGGGCGAGCGCAGCGAGTCTACGGATAACGCAACGACCGGAATATCGGCCTGCGGGAACATCTTCTTCAAGATGACCCAGACGCCATGGTCAAGGCCCCGGCCAAGCACGGGCTGATGCGGCAGGTTGCCGTCCTTGAACAGCGCCGAGATTCGGCCGCTGAGCTGCGTGTCACCGGGGGCGGGATAGGTTAGCGAGTACATTTCTTCCGGGAATCCATAGAAATCATGCATGGTCTCATGGCGGCTGTCCACCGATATCAGCTGCTCCGGACTGTCCCAGTGGGCAGAGAACACTGCGATGCCGCGGGGCGTGCCCAAATCTTGCCCGAGCCGCTCCAGGAATCGGGTGTATTCGTTGTCCTCTAGGGCAAGGAGCGGGGAACCATGTGCGATGAAAAATGCCGGTAATCTCATAGGTGCCAACCTCCATAACCCAGTATAGTGGTGCGCCCCTATATTTTACCGCTAATTGTTGGCGATTGCGAGTGGAGGACAACCCCCTATATCATCCAATTTTGCCACTCTTCCTGTATATTGACCTGCTGCTCCAGCCACTCCTTCGTCCGCTTCAGCACCTGCTCCTGCGCCGGTCCCGAGGAGAATGTATGGTCGGCCTGGAAGATGATTTCTTTGTCGCAGCGGCCTTCGGGCCGGGTCCAGAACAGCTTCTGGTAGAGGAAGGCGTAATCCACCGGAATGACATCATCAGAGGTGCCGTGCACGACGAGCACGTCGCCGCCGAATTTGGCCGCTTCCTGGAACGGCTGGAAGGCGGCCAGCGAGTTGAAGTAGCCCGGCGTGAAGGAATAGCCCGCATAGTCCGCAGAGCCGCTCTTTACGGCACGGTCGTATGCTTCTCTTCCGACAATTTTTACGATATCATTGAAGGGATAACCAACCGCAGCCCACAGCACCAGCGTTTTGACCCGGCGGTCGCGCACGGCCGTCAGCAGCGCAACGGCGCCGCCGAGACTATGGCCGATCAAAGTCACGCGCTGCGGATCGACATCCGCCAGCCCAAGGCCATAATCGAGCACCGATCGCGTCTGGGCGATCATCGATTCCATGTCCTCGTTGCCGTAATCGCCACTGCTCTCGCCACAGCCCGCATAATCAAAACGGATCACCAGGTATCCTTCCAGCGCCAGCTCGCGGGCGGCTTTGACGAAGATCCGGTCCACGCCGATGCGGGTGCCGACAAAGCCGTGGCAGATTACCGCCAGCGGAACCCTGTTCTTGCAGCGTCCCGTATTCGCTTTCCCTCCTGCCGGGTAATGGACGCTGGCTGTTAGCTCCTCGCCGTTATAGCGGATAATGATATTCCGTTCCATCGCGAATCCTCCTCCAAAATGCCAATCCTTTTAATTTATAATAATTCCGATTAAAATAGTATGATTTTATTTCTATTATACGCTCCGCTGCCCGAATGTCAACAGCCTGCGCCCTCCGCCTATGGACATTCACGCAAGAAAAAACCCCACTTGCCCTTGAAGGAACAAGTGAGGTCCAGCGTACCCGGCGATGGGGTCAATCGTAGCTGTCGTTTACCATGTCGTGGGTCTCCTGACGGCCTTCCCAGTCTTCAAACCCGTGTCCTACAGCGGAATCCCAGAGGCTGAAGCCGTCTGAGCCGCCCCAATCTCCCGTCTCATATCCGCCGCTGTCAAATCCGTCGCCCATAAACTTTTCGGAATCTTGTTTCTTGTTTTGTCCCATAACGCTCCCTGCCTTCCTCCAAGAGTGATCTGAAGCAACTGCATTATCAGTGTTCACTCCTGCACCCCGTTTATTCATTAGGCGGGCAAAATGGATGTCCTTGCACTCCGCATCCGTTACGTATACTCTAGAGGATAGGCCATGCCTATTTTATTTCTGGAGGTTTACTGCCGGCTTATGAACGTCAAAGAAATGATCAAACAAAATAATATTCTACGGGAACAAATGACGCCTTTTAACCGTTCTTATTATGAAGATATGCTGCTGGCGCTGCGGGCGAGCCGCGTGGACCGCATCCAGGCGGAAACACTGCTGCTGGAAGCGGCCGAGCTGCTGCTCCGAGAGCAAAAGAAAGGCAAAAACGCCAAGCAGGTATTCGGCGAGCAGCCGGAGGATTATTTCCGCGAGCTGATGAACAGCAAGCCGGAACGCAAGCCGCGCAGCGCCGCCTATCCATATGCGCTTATTCCCTGGGCGGCCTTAACCTGCCTCTTTGCCGCCCTCGCCGTCCTCGGGCTCATCTCCATTTGGGAGAGCGGGGCAGCCGGACATTTCGGCAGCATCAGCCTGTTCACGCTGCTGGCGGTTCCCGTCGGCTCCATCGTGCTCATCCAATTGCTGCTGAAATGGCTCGGCTCCCTCTCGGACAACGATGCGCCGAAACAGAGGACGTTTGACATCAAGGGACTCGGCATCTATGTCGCCCTTTCCGTCGTCGTTATTTTTGCCGGCCTCTTCCTGGACAAGCTGTTCCCGGTCATTACGATTTCGCCCTGGGTCAGTCTTGCGCTGGCCGTTGTAGGCGGGCTGGGATTGAAGTTTATCTTCTTCCGTTCTTAGTTCAGACTAACTTCATTATTCTATCGGGAGGAAACGCCTTATGAAGAAGCAACGGGTCTTTACTGCCGCCCTTACCGTCATCCTTCTCGGAACCACTACCGCCATGACTCTGCCTGCGGCCGTTCAAGCCGCGCCGGCTTCTGTTTCGTCCCAGACGACCAGCCATGCCGAAGCCGTCTATCAGGGAGCGCTGCCGCTTCTGGCATCCGGCAAGCTGCCGCAGGCCATCCAGTATTTGAACGGCAATATTTATGCCGTCGGGTCGTACCGGGCGACCGTTCTGGCGCTGAAGCTGGAGAACCTTCATAAGGCACTGCTCCCCGCCTGGCAGGACAAGTTGAGCAGCCCGGCGGTCCAGCGGAAGCTGACGGCGATCTACAAGCCGGGCATCAGCATGTCGGGATTGATCTCGGCGGCGTCCGATCCTGCGCTGCAGTCCCTATTGAAAAGCGCGGCGGAGAGCGGCTACAAAATCGAGACGGCCGAAGGCAGCTTTTTCCCGGTGATCGATTATGCCGCCTACCGCAAATACAAGCTGTACGTGACGGCGGACATCCGCGATTATATCAGCATTATGGCTGCCGAATCGGATCTGCCGCCTGCCAAGGACAACGGGCTGATCATCTCGTGGGCCGATGTCACCGCACGGACGCTGACTCAGGAGAAATTCACGTTGAACTATCCGAAATCCAACCGTTACGCCGCCGTAAAGGCGTTATACCAGAATTATGTTCTGAATACGTTCTACGGGTTAAACAATACGCCGCTGTTCCATTATGATAATCTGGAGATGGATCTGGAGGCGCAGAAGGCCTATGCCGGGATTCTCGCCAAATATCCGGACAGTGACAGCCCGTTCCTGAAGAAGCTGGACGGCCTGATGAAGCTGCTGAAGGAGAACGGCTACAAGCAGGACGACGCGGTACTGCAGTATTTGAAGGAACAGGTTCCACTCTCGCAGAAATAACCGCCCGATAAACCAAAAACTGCCCCATACACGCCGGTTAGCGGCGGTATGGGGCAGTTTGATTTATAGAGAAACTCAGATCAGCATGTTGAACAAATTGACGTCCTTGTTGATCTCCGTGAAATCAACGCCCTTCGCCTGCATCCGCTCAATCAGCGGCGTGTAATCTTCGCGCTGCAGCAGCTCAATGCCCACGAGGGCGGGACCGTTCTCTTTATCGTTTTTCTTCGTATATTCGAACCTTGTGATGTCGTCGTTCGGGCCGAGCACGCTGCTCAGGAATTCGCGGAGCGCTCCCGCACGCTGCGGGAAGTTGATCATGAAGTAATGCTTCAGTCCCTCATAGATCATCGAACGTTCCTTGATCTCCTGCATCCGGTCGATGTCGTTGTTGCCGCCGCTGACGATGCAGACCACCGTCTTGCCGACAATCTTGTCCCGGTACAGATCCAGCGCGGCAATCGGCAGCGAGCCGGCCGGCTCCACCACGATGGCGTTCTCGTTGTACATTTCCAGGATTGTGGTGCAGGCTTTGCCTTCCGGAACCTTCACCACATCGTCCAGCTGGCGGGCGCAAATATCGTATGTCAAGCCGCCGACCCGTTTCACCGCCGCGCCGTCGACGAATTTGTTGATCTCCTGCAGGGTGACCACTTCGCCGCGCTGGATCGCTTCGCTCATCGAAGCCGCGCCGGACGGCTCTACGCCGATCACCTTCGTCGAGGGGCTAACGGTCTTCACATAAGTAGCGACGCCGGCGGCCAGTCCGCCTCCACCGATGGTTACGAACACGAAATCGGCCGGCTTGTCCATGCTCTCCATGACTTCCATGGCAATCGTCCCGTTGCCAGCGATAATCCGCGGCTCGTCAAACGGATGGATCAGCGTCATGCCATGGTCGATGCAGGCCTGCAGGGCCTCGTCATAGGCATCGTCAAACGTATCGCCCTTCAGAATCACTTCCACAAACTCCCCGCCAAAGCGCCGGACTTGCTTGATCTTCTGGTTAGGCGTAGTGGATGGCATGTAGACTTTGCCTTTAATGCCGAGCGCTTTGCAGGAATACGCCACGCCTTGCGCATGGTTTCCGGCGCTCGCGCAGACGATGCCCTTCTTACGGTCTTCTTCGGACAAGCTGCGGATCATATTGTATGCGCCGCGGATTTTAAACGACCGGACAATCTGCAGGTCCTCGCGTTTCAAATACACGCTGCAGCCGTATTTGGCCGACAGCACCGCGTCAAGCTGCAGCGGCGTGCGGACAATAACCTCCCGCAGCACATGATGCGCCCGCACGATATCTTCCATTCCAACGATACGGCCTTCGCCTTCTCTCATGTCTTCCTCGCCTCACTGTCTCTAACTTATCAATACGCTTCTTGTAACATACTCTTATACGGCTTTTTTTTCAAGCATTGTCCTCCGTGGAAACACAAAAAACAGCCGCGAGTTCCCTCAAGGAAGACGCGGCTGTTCATTTAAGGCGATAAATGTTTTATGCCTTGAAGCGTGAGACCGCTTTGAGCAGCTCGGAAGCGCTGTGGCGGATCTCTTCCATCTCCGTAACGATGCCGCCGGATTTGCCGATGATCTGCTCGGCTTGGGCAGCGATGCTGCTTGCGCCCTCCGCACCTTCGCCGGTTGCAATGCTGGTCTCGCCGATCGCGGTCAGCATGCTCTGAATCGATACGAGCAACTGCCCCGACGTCTCGCTGAAGCCGGTCATTAGCTTCTCGATGTACCGGGCATCTTCGCTGTACTGCTCCCCGGTCGTCTGCATCGTGTTGTAGTCGCTTTGCACATGGCTGTCCATGAACTGCAGCATGCCTTCAGCGCTGCCCACCAGGCCGGCGACCGCGCGGACCACCGATTCCGTGACGTCCTGAATCTCGGACACGGTATCCCTCGCCCCCTCCGCCAGCTTGCGGATCTCCTCGGCTACGACGGCAAAGCCGCGTCCGGCTTCGCCCGCCCGCGCCGCTTCAATGGAAGCGTTCAGCGAGAGCAGATTGGTCTGCGAGGCAATCTCAAGGATGGCATCGGACAATACTTTAATTTGTCCGATCGTCCGCGACTGCTTGATCGCGCTGCGCAGATCGCGTTGTCCTTCCCGGTACGCGGCGTCCGCGCGCTCGCGGGCCAGATGCGAAGCCGTTTTGAGCCGTTCCGCCCGTTCGTTGATCTCGCGGGCGGCGACTGCGCCTTGCTCCGCTTGATGGGCGATGCTGCCGACGGCATGCTCGAATTCCGTCGTACTGGCGTTCATTTCTTCCATTGAAGCGGCTGTCTGCTGCAGACCCGCCGAAAGCTCTTCGGTAATCGCGGAAATATCGTTGATGCTGACGTCAAGCGAAAATACATTCTTCTCCGTATTGTCCACCGCGCCGGAGATGCTCTCCGACGTACGCTTGATCTCGGAGATCAGTGCCTGCTGCGTCGAGAGCATATCGTTGAAGCCGTCGGCCAGCAGGCCGATCTCGCCTTTGTCCCGTACCTTCGCCCGTGCCGACAGATCGCCGGCCATCGCCTGCTTGAACGCTGCCGTCAGCCGCGGAATCGGCTTCAGAATGCTGTTCGAGACGAAATACAGCAGCAGCGCCATCAGCACAAGCGAAGCCGCAATCGAAATGACAAAGATGACCTCAAAGCTCTGCAGCTCCTGTTCCGCCGCCTTCTGCGGAACGACAAGCGCTACCGACCATTGGTTGTCGACCACCGGGGCATAGGAGATATAGCTCGGGACGCCGTCCACGGTCGTCTTGAACACGTCGGAGCCCCATTGCAGCATCCGGTCGCCGACCTTCTCCCAGTCTTTTCCCAGCAGGCGGATCTGCTTGAGCAGGATATTGTCCGTATTCGGGTGGTAAATAAACGTACCCGATTTGTCGATCAATAATGCGTATCCGCTGTCGTTGTACTGGAAAGAGCTGAGCGCCGCAATGATCTGGTCGGTGGCAATATCAGCGCCTGCGACACCGATCAGCTGTCCGGTCTGATTCAGGATCGGCGCGCTGACGCTGACGACCATCTTGCCGGTAGCGGCATCGATATACGGATCGGTGACGGTTAAACGCTTGTTCTTGGCGGTAGTCGCATACCAGCCCCGTTCCTTCAGATTGTAATCGGCCGGCGGATCGAACTCGTCCTGTGTAACCAGCCGGTTGATGGAAGCCACGCCGACATAAACATTAAGCAGACTCTTGTTCCCGTTCTTGATCAGCTTAAGCGTCTGGATGAATTCCGGATAGCCTTCGGTTTCCTTCAGCGCATCGGCGGAAGGGACCCGGGTCAGGAAATCGCGGACATAGGCATTGGCATTCAGCAGCCCCACGCTGTCCGAGGCCGGCTGAAGCAGCTGGTCGATTTTGGCGCTGATTCCTGTCTTCTCGTACGTCAGGGAGCTATTCAAATCATCGACGATGATGTTCTTGGCATTGATGTAAATAATGACGGCGACAGCTACAAAGATAACCCCCACCGACATCAGCACCGTCACGAACAATTTGCCGCGAATGCCCATCCGAGCGAATCGCGAGAGCATCGCTTTGGGCAGCTTGGGTACAGCAGGTTTTCCGTTCTCTGCTTCACCGTTCAGCGGGTGCGTAGTCGATTCCATAAGCTCAGGCTGCGGGCCGCTCACAGCCTTTTCATTCTTTCTTTTCCACAAGGGCATAGCGTTTCCGCCTCCTCCTAAAAGTTCAAGCAATACTCCTACGCATACTGTAGTGAGTCTCGCATTATTTCGACTTATTTCGGCAATTCTCTTCTTCATCCCTTTAACGTTTCGCCGTGAGCTGTGAAAATAATGTGACCATGTCATGTTTTTTCACAAATTTCCATGAATAAACAAACATTTTCATTTATAAAATGCGAAGTTTTCCCTTAGGATTGTATTCATCGGCTGATTCAAATTGCAGGAGTAAGGTTATATGTCAGAAGGGAGTAATAGATTTAGACGTCATTCGAGGATAGGAAAAAGAGGGCTATTCCGTTTTAGCCGCTGCAGCATCAGAATAGCCTCATGCCAAACAGAGTCGACCGGATTAATAGCCCCCGTATTGCAAATTGCTGACCGTCGGCAAACACTCTCGGGTCTGCCCGTAAAACATCCGGTTGTACTGGTTGATGAGCTCGTCCAAAACCATGGATTGGCGGATAAAACAAGGATGTCCCAAGCCGTACTGGTATTGGAGATTGTTAAGCTCCCGGCGGACTTCCTCCATGGCATTTCGCAAGGATTCTTCAATACTCATGTGTTATCACCCCTTAATTGAATATGATACTGAGTTATGCCTAATTTCGGATAATAATTATTTGCATATATAATATTTTACAAAGTTAAAGACCGGCCGCTTGGCCGGTCTTTAACTTTACCGCAATGCGTTACACAGGCATCAAATCCATTATACTGCGGTATTCCTGCACGGCTTCCGGCGTGGCATAGTCACGGTACTGCTCGAACAGCCTCACGCACCGCAGCATGCAGGCGTTGTCGTTTAAGGAAGCGTATTTGGTCAATGCATTTGTCAGGCACACCAGCCCTTGGACATGCCGCTGACGGGAAAAATGGTATCGGGCCATTTCATACATCATATTGGCACAGCGGTCATTAATCAGCTGTTCCGTATATTTGACGCCCGTAACCAGGTTGTCCGACAAATCCGCCAGATCCTTTTCGAAATACTGCAAAATGCTGTCCACGTTCATCCCGTACTGGTTGGCCGCACGTATAATATGCAGCAAGCCGATCGGCAGGTTCTCGATTCTGGCTTCGATATGGGCCACATAATCCCACAACACGCTGTCGTCCCCGGACATCAGCTTCGTCACATAGGTGCTGGACTGCGCCCAGTCCATGAAGAGTCCGACCCAATATGCCGTCTCCTGATGATCCTCCTCTGCGAGACTTAGCTCGGTGGAGATATCGACCCACTGCAGCGCCACGCCATGGTCGCCCCGTTCGTCGCACACATTGGCCCGAAGCAGATTGGATATCGCCAGATAAGAGAACAGCGGGTACTCCGGTTGTTTACGCGGTTCCTGCCGCTTGCGTCCGGTCTGATTGGTCAGCAGCAGCTGAATTTTGGCCTTATAGGCCAGCTCCTCGGCGATCCGGTCTACCTTGTCCCAGCGGCGGAGCAGATGATAGGTATTGGCCAGATCCTTCAAGGCGTCCAGCTGGTCCACTTCATCCAGGCGGTCCACATAAGGCTCGAATTGTAGCGCGGCCTGCAGATTGGCACTGGGGTCCTGGCCCAGCCGCAGCGAGAATAACCGGTATTGGCAGAAAGCCAGCCGCTCGGAATGCTGTCTGCGTTCGCTGGCCGCCACGCCGGTGTACAGCACCTCGGCCGCTTCCTTTTTCCCCTCTGAGAAAAAGACCTCGGCCACCTCGAACAACAGCGGGGAGTACATTAGATTATCCAGCAGCATTTGCACCATCCGGCGGATGCAATCCAGCTTGTCCAGCTCTGCGCAGCGCAGCACGAAGGGCTTGACCCGGCGCCAATTCGGAACCGTATCCACCATGCATTCCCTAAGATATTCATCGTAGAAAAAACCTTCGGGGTAGCCCAGCACCGCGGTCATCCGGTCCAGCTGATCGACGGACATTACGCGGCTTCCCTTTAGGATCGAACTTACCGTACCTGCATTTAATCCGGCTTTTTGACCCAGCTGGCTGAAGCTAAGCCGTTCCCGTCCGATAAAATCCTTCAGCTCCGTGCGAATCGTGGTTGTGTGGTCCAAACCTAACCAACCCCCTAAAGGTCCCATTTTGGAAATGATGACAAAGGCCCGATGTTCGCCGATCCTTGCGCAAATCTCCCAGTGTATTACAAATATACCCAGAAGGAGAACGGCGGGTCAACATAATTCTCGGATCATCGAAACGCTTTCGCAAGGGTGAAAAAAGACCTGCAGCCGCAAAGGCCACAGGTTTCTCGTTTTGTATATTGGCAGATAATGCGGGCGTTATTGCTTCAGCATCCACTTCAGCAGCTCCGGCATGCCGGCCCACAGGCGGGAATGCATAATGACATATTCGATCGCTTCATTGGAATCGCCCATACCGACAAAATCCGGCAAATTATTCGGCAGGCGCTTCACGCCGAGCAGATAATCCGGGACATGCTTGTTAATGCCTTTGGCGACGCGGTACAGCATTTTGAGCTGCGAGGTCAGACCGTTCTTCTTATATTCCAGCACCATCCGCGCGTATGCGAAAGCTGCCGCATTGTCTTCTTTTCCGTATTTCTTGATGATCCGCTCCGCATCATTCAGCTTGTTCGTGTGCAGATAAGCGGCAATCAGCAGATAGCGGGCGCCGACATTGTCTCCGGGACTCAGCTCCAGGATGTGCTCCAGCATGGAAGCCGCTTCGGCGGCGTCTCCGCCCAGCCAGCAGGCTTCGGCATAACTCTTGCAGACACGGATATACGGCCGGGTCTCGTTCAACTCCCAGAAGTGCCCTTTATGCTGGGTGAAAAAGAGTTCGCCGAGTTCGCGTTTACCTGCGGCGATGCCTGCCTTCAGCAACCCGCGCACTTCCGCTTCATCCTCGCACTCCTCGGCCAGAATCAGGTAGGCGTCGGCGCTGTCCGGATACAGCTTCAGCGCGGCTTCGGCCAACTGCACGCGGCGTTTGGCGGCATGCGTGTCCATTGCCTGATAGATCAGCGCCTGCGCTTGCTCCTTCGGGCTGCCGGCGCCCTGCGCCGAAGCCGGCGCCTGCAGATCGCCGCCCATGCCGAACTCTTCCACATAGCCCAGCAGTTCTTTCACCTTACGGGAGATCGTGCCTGCAGTCACTTCGTATTTGGCGGCAAGCTCTGTCTGCGAGACGTTCAAGCCGTATTCTTCCGACAGCAAATATTCAATCGCTGCACAGAACGACCCCATCTTCTTCACCGCCGGCTTGTTGTGCCGGGAGAACCCGTTCCACAACACCAGCGCTTCGAAAATCAGCTCACGGTCGTAGGATTCGCGCATCTTGTCGATCAAATGCAGCGCCAGCTCCTGATGGGAGGGCTGCTCCCAGCTCAGCTCGCCGGTTACCAGCTTCTTAAGCTTAGGCAAAGTAAGCTTGAGCGTTGGTTCAGGAACGTCAGCCGCCACCGCTGCGCCAGCTGCCGCTTCGATCGCCGCTGTACCCAGCACGACTGGGTCATCCTGGGTCACCAGACGCAAAATCGATTCTACTGCGGACGTTTCTTTGCCCAGACAGCACTTTTTGTATTTGATCCCGCTGCCGCACGGGCATAACTCGTTTCTTCCAACCTTACTCAAACCTAATTCCTCCTTAAATAAAACACCCCACAAAGTGGAGCTTTAACTATGCAGCATATTTAAGTACTTTGCGGGGACCCCGGAGACTTATAAATGCTATAAGCTTAAAAAAGGCCTTTCCATGAAAGGAAAGACCCTTTATCTGTATTTATTCCGTACATTTTCCCCCGTACGAGTTGTATTATAGCACCTCTGCCGCCGCTTGTCAGTCCTTTTTTAGGACTTCGCTCGTGAATTTTCGCCTAATGGCGATGGCCATCTGAGAATATAGTCGGACCGCGCAACCGTAATGCGTAAACCGACCCGGTCCTTTCAGACCAGCGCTTTCATGGCGATGTCACTGCGGCATTGCTTGCCGGCAAAAGAGATCCCTTCGGCCTTTTTATACGCCGCTTCGCGCGCTTCGGCAATCGTCGCGCCTCTGCCGACAACGCCGAGCACACGGCCGCCGTTCGTCACCCAGCCGCCGTCCGCAGAGCGGGCGGTTCCGGCGTGGAATACGAGACCGGCTTCTTGGTCGTCCAGGCCGGTTATCGGCACGCCCTTCGGATACGTTCCCGGGTAACCTTCGGAAGCAAGCACCACGCAGACCGCCGCCTCGTCGCTCCACTCGATGTCGGTATCCTTCAGCCGGCCTTCCGTGACCGCCAGGAAGATCTCCAGCAGATCGCTTTTCAGCCGCGGAAGCACGACCTGGGTCTCCGGGTCGCCGAACCGGGCGTTGAATTCAATCGTCTTCGGCCTGCCGTCCGGCGAAATCATCAGGCCGGCAAACAGCACGCCGCTAAAGCTGCGGCCTTCCGCTACCATCGCTTTGGCCGTCGGCTCGATGATCGTCTTCACAGCCTCCTCGATAATGGAGGCCGGGATATGCGGCAGCGGAGAATAGGTGCCCATACCGCCGGTATTCGGGCCCTTATCGCCGTCGAACACCGGCTTGTGATCCTGCGCGGCTGCCATCGGGCGCACCGTCTCGCCGTCCACGAACGCAAGGATCGACATCTCCTGCCCGGCCAGGAATTCCTCGATGACGACTTGGGCGCCGGCTTCGCCGAACACTTTGTCGACCATAATGTGACGGAGCGCTTCTTCCGCTTCTTCGCGCGTATAAGCGACGGTCACGCCTTTACCGGCGGCCAGTCCGTCCGCTTTGATAACGATTGGCACGTCTTGTGCGCGCAGATAGGCCAGCGCTGCTTCATAATCGCCGAACTTCTCATACGCGGCAGTCGGGATGCCGTATTTATGCAGCAGATCCTTCATGAACGTTTTGCTGCCTTCGATTTCCGCCGCGTTACGGCGCGGGCCGAAGACCTTGATGCCCTGCGCCTCGAAGGCATCGACAATGCCCGCCGCCAGCGGATCATCCGGCCCGATGACGACGAGGCCGACCTCGCGTTCTTTGGCGAACGCCGTCAGCTTGTCGAATTCAAACACGCCGATCGGTACGCATTCGGCCAGCTGCGCGATTCCGGCATTGCCGGGGGCGCAGTAGATTTTTCCCGCGTTCGGGCTTTGCGAGAGGCTCCAGATGATCGCATGCTCGCGGCCGCCGCCGCCCACTACTAAAATATCCATCCGCGCTGTGTCCTCCCCGCGTCCTAGTGTTTGAAATGACGCACGCCGGTGAAGACCATGGCGATGCCGTATTCGTTGGCGACCTTAATCGATTCTTCGTCCTTCACCGAGCCGCCCGGTTGAATGACAGCGGTGATCCCTGCCTTGGCGGCAAGCTCCAGCGTATCGCCCATAGGGAAGAAGGCGTCGGACGCAAGGACGGCTCCCTTCGCTTTGTCTCCGGCCTGCTCGATGGCGATTTTTGCCGCACCGACGCGGTTCATCTGTCCGGCCCCGACGCCGATCGTCATGTCGTCCGCCGCCAAAACGATGGCGTTGGATTTCACATGCTTAACGACCTTCCAGCCGAACAGGAGCTGCTTCAACTCCTCTTCTGTCGGCTTGCGGTCCGTCACCACTTGCAGGTCTTCGGCATTCACCGAATGCACGTCGCTCTCCTGCACGACCATGCCGCCCTCGATAGAGGTCACGACAAAGTTGCTTTGGCGCGCGGCGCCGGTGCTGAGATTGCCGAGCTTGAGCAGACGGATATTTTTCTTCTTCGTCAAAATCTCCAGCGCTTCATCGGTAAAGCCCGGCGCCAGAATGATCTCCAGGAAGATTTCCTTGAGCAGGTTGGCCGTATCCGCATCGATAATGCGGTTGGCAGCGACAATTCCGCCGAAGATCGAGGTCGGGTCGGCATTATAGGCTTTTTGGTAAGCTTCATACACGCTTGCACCCACGCCTACACCGCAAGGATTCATATGCTTAACGGCGACAACGGCCGGCTCCTCGAATTCCTTAACGATTTGCAGCGCCGCATTAGCGTCGTTGATGTTGTTGTAGGACAGCTCTTTGCCATGCAGCTGCTCGGCGGCAGTCAAAGAATCCGCGGCAGCCAGCGGCTTGCGGTAGAACGCGGCCTTTTGATGCGGGTTCTCGCCGTAACGCAGATCCTGCACCTTCTCGTAAGTCACCGTATAACGCTCCGGCAGCGGGTCGCCGGTCACTTTAGCCAGATAATCGGAGATCAGCGCATCATAAGCTGCGGTATGGCGGAAGACTTTGGCGGCTAGGCGTTTACGCGTTTCAAGCGTCGTATCGCCGCCCGCGCGCACTTCTTCCAGCACGGCCGCATAATCCGCAGAATCGACGACGACGCTGACGAACGCATGGTTTTTCGCTGCCGAACGCAGCATTGTCGGTCCGCCGATGTCGATATTCTCGATCGCCTCTTCATAAGAAACATCCGGCTTGGCAATCGTAGCCGCAAACGGGTACAGGTTCACGACGACCAGATCGATATAATCCAGCCCGAGCTCCTGCATCTGGCGGGTATGCTCCTCATTGTCACGTACCGCAAGCAGTCCGCTATGTACCGCAGGGTGCAGTGTTTTCACGCGTCCATCCATAATCTCCGGAAATCCGGTAACGTCGGAAATGCCGATGACCGGCACGCCTTCCTTGGCCAGCAACGTGCTGGTACCGCCTGTGGAAATAATCTCTACGCCCAGTTTCGACAGCTCGCGGCAAAATTCCACGATCCCCTGTTTGTCCGACACGCTGACCAGCGCTCTTTTGATACTCACTTTGATATTTCCTCCTCCGGGTAATGTGAATGCGTACTTCAGTGACTTTATGAAAACATATTAATTTCGCTAAATTCAGCAGCCGCGCAACATTTGGCGATGTCTACGTGCAATTGGTGCGCCATCCGACATTTCTGGCAGCCTTGAGCGCTATTTCCCGAGAAATATCGGATGGCGGCAGCTTCGTCCGAAGAAGGCGAACCTTGTCGCCGCTCCGCGATTTAGCTGTGATCCATCTGCGATCATCTGCGCTTAAAGACTGCTGTTCTTCCGTGTAATTCAATGTTTCCGGCAGCCAGCTCCGCCACTACTTCAGGATACAGTTCATGCTCGATCTCATGAATCCTTGCCGCCAGCGAATCCGCCGTATCCCCAGGTTCAACCGCAAGGGGACGCTGCGCGATGACCGGACCCGTATCCATGCCGCCATCGACAAAATGCACCGTTACGCCCGTTACCTTTACGCCGTAATTCAGCGCCTGGCCGATGGCATCCTTACCGGCGAACGCCGGAAGCAGCGAGGGATGGACGTTCACGATCCGGCCGGCAAAAGGCTCCAGCAGCACCGGCGTAATCAGCCGCATGTAACCTGCCAGAACGATCAGGCCAATCCCGCGTTTTTGCAGTTCGGCTACGATCGCCGCTTCATAGCGCTCGCGGCTGGCAAACTCCTTCGGGCGCAGCAGCAGCGTTGGCACGCCCGCTTCTTCCGCCCGCTTGGCGACCGGCGCTTCCGGTTTGTCGGAGACGAGCAGCTCGATGCGCCCCGGCCCGAGCCGTCCTGCCCGTTCCGCTTCTGCCAGTGCGGCAAAATTGCTCCCTTGCCCGGAGGCGAAAACGGCGATGCGGTCCGGCCGCATTACACCTCAGCTCCCGTAAAGGTCACCTTGCGTTCGCCGGCCGTTACCGTTCCGATCACATAAGCTTCTTCCCCTGCAGCCTTCAGTGTATCCAGCGCCCGCGCCGCATCTGCTTCGTTCACGACCAGCACAAGGCCGATCCCCATGTTGAAGGTGGTGAACATATCGCGGTTGCTGACGCTGCCTTTTTGCTGGAGCAGCCCGAAGATTGGCAGAATCGGCCAGGAGCCGTAGTGAATCTCTACATTCACATGATCCGGCAAGACGCGCGGAATATTCTCGATAAAGCCGCCTCCGGTGATGTGAGCCATGCCTTTAACCGGCAGCGCTTCGAGCAGCTTAAGCAGCGGTTTGACATAAATTTTCGTCGGAGCCAGCAGCACGTCGACCAGCGGCGCGCCCAGTTCCGGCAGTACTTGATCCAGCGCGTAACCGCCGTCGTCCAGCAGCAACTTGCGCACGAGCGAAAATCCGTTGCTGTGCACGCCGCTGGAGGCAAGACCGATTACCGTATCTCCCGGAGCAATGTCGGCGCCAGTTACCAGCTTAGCCTTGTCGGCAACACCTACCGTAAATCCGGCGATATCGTATTCGCCGGCCGAGTACATGCCCGGCATTTCCGCCGTCTCGCCGCCGATCAATGCGCAGCCCGCCTGATGGCAGCCTTCGGCAATCCCCGCCACGATGGCTTCGATCTTCTCGGGCACCACTTTATCGCAAGCCAGATAATCGAGGAAAAACAGCGGCTCCGCGCCCTGCACGACGATGTCGTTCACGCACATCGCCACCGCATCGATTCCGATGGTGTCATGACGGTCGGCAGCAAAGGCAATTTTGAGCTTGGTGCCAACGCCGTCGGTTCCCGAGACGAGCACAGGCTCTTCATATTTGTCTTTGTTCAGGCCAAACAAGGCGCCGAACCCGCCAAGCTCGGTCATGACCTCCGGGCGGTAAGTGCGCTTCACATGTTTCTTCATGCGTTCCACGGCTTCATTGCCAGCTGCAATATCCACTCCGGCGTTTTTATAAGCTTCCGACAAACGTAACACCTCATTTAATTAGTTTTGTGTGCAGGGTGTTGCGGGGCGAAGAAGGCTTGGGTTGGTGGCCATAGGGGCCATTACGGGAAGTTTGGACTTCCGATCGCTGTTAAATTTGGATTTCCTGAATTAAACCGCCGCTGCGGTTGAAATCCAAATTTAAAGGCGAACGCTACGCTTCTCCAGTTCCAAACTTCCTCTCCATGGCCACCAGGCCACCGTAGGCAGACCTTAATCGCAAGCCGCAGCGCCACGCGCACGCCTTGCCCGTAGTTACTCGCGCATGTGCAAGGCCATGCGTGTCATCAGGCGAGCTCACCGCCGAACTTGCAGAGCAAGCAGGACAGGGGCGCAAGCCTTGGGTTGCCCTGGCGGGGGCCCGAAGGCCGCCCGGGGCGCGGACGCCTTTAAGCGTATCCCGCCTGTGCGCAGCATACAGGGATAAAGCGAGCCCTGCGCCAGCGCTTCCTTAGCAAGAAAGGACCAAACTCCCACCGCCAAGCTTTCGGGTGGCCGGAGGGCAGCGCTCTCGGAATCCCCCTTGGCAAGGGGGACTTAGGGGGAGGGAAACTTAGCAACTGCAGCCGTCCTTCTCTTCCCCGCCGAAATCCACCTGCGTTGGGTAATCGTTATCGAAGCAGGACAGGCAAAGCCCGCCTTTGTAATCGCCGATATTATGGCCGCCCACGGATTGGATCAATCCTTCGGGCGAGAGGAATGCCAGCGAATCGGCGTTGATCTCCTCGCGCATCTCTTCGATCGACTTGTAAGAAGCGATCAGATCGCGGCGGTCCGGCGTGTCGATGCCGTAGAAGCAAGGGTTCTTGAACGGCGGCGACGTAATCCGCACATGGACTTCCACCGCTCCGGCTTCGCGCAGCAGGTTGACGATCCGGCGCGAGGTGGTGCCGCGCACGATGGAGTCGTCGATCATGACGACGCGCTGGCCTTCCACGACCCGGCGCACGGCGCTCAGCTTCATCTTCACACCCTGCTCGCGCAGCTCCTGGCTCGGCTGGATAAATGTCCGGCCGGTATATTTGTTCTTGATCAGTCCGAGCTCATAAGGAATGCCCGTCTGCTCGGCATAGCCGATCGCCGCAGAGATACTGGAATCCGGAACGCCGGTTACGATGTCGGCGTCCACGAACGATTCGAGCGCCATCCGGCTGCCCATCCGCTTGCGGACGGTGTGCAGGTTGGAGCCATTCATGTCGCTGTCCGGGCGCGCGAAGTAGATGTACTCCATCGCGCACAGCGCCTTGCGCTGCGGCTCGGCGAACCGGTCTTCGCGCATGCCGTCCCGGTCGAGCACCAGCAGCTCGCCCGGCAGGATATCGCGGACCAGGGTGGCCCCGATCACTTCCAGCGCGCACGACTCGGACGCAAATACATAGGCTTCGCCGATGCGGCCCATGACTAGCGGACGCAGTCCGTTCGGATCCGAGGCCACGATCAGCTTGTCGTTCGTCATCAGCAGGAAGGCAAAGCCGCCGACCAGCTGGCGCAGCGCGTCTTTGCTCGCCTCGACGAAATCCTTCGGCGAGCGCGCGATCAGATGCGCCAGCACCTCGGTGTCGCTGGTCGTCTGGAAGATCGACCCGCTTTGCTCCAGTTGTTTGCGGATCAGCGGCTCGTTGACGATGTTGCCGTTCGTCGCGATCGCCAGATCGCCGTCGCGGTATTTAAAGATCAGCGGCTGGGCGTTGGTCAGCCGGCTGTCGCCGCTGGTGGAATAGCGTACATGTCCGATGGACATGCCGCCGACCAGCGACGCGATCTTGTCCTTGTCGAATACTTCCTTCACCAGGCCCATGCCGCGGTGATAGTTGAACTGCTTGCCGTCGGTGACGCAGATCCCGGCGCTTTCTTCGCCGCGGTGCTGCAGGGCATGCAGGCCATAATACGACATGGAGGCCGCCTCCGGGTGTCCGAAGACCCCGAAGACGCCGCATTCTTCTTTTAAAGTGTCAAAAATATCGCCCGAGACCGTGCCCTCATTGTAATACTCGCCGGTCCACAGGATAGGGTCCGCCTGCTTGTTCCCGGTCTTTATTTCATAAGACATGGAATAGCATCCTCCCAAACTTGTTTGAGTCCGCTCACTTCTTCATCCAGCGCAGCTGTGCCGTCCAGATGGACGCGCAGCCGGTCGCCGCCGACGGTGCCGATGATCTCTACCGGCACGCCCGCTGCGGCAATTACGGCTTTCAGCTCGTCGGCACGGGCCGGCGAAGCGGTCAGCAGAATGCGCGACTGGCTTTCGCTGAACAGCGCCACATCATGGCGCAGCGATCCTGCGGACAGCTCCACGTTCGCGCCGATGCGGCCGCCGATGCAGCTTTCGGCCAGCGCGGCTGCGAGGCCGCCTTCGGACAGGTCATGCGCCGAGGTCACAAGGCCTGCGCGGATCGCTTCGAGCACGGCGCCATGCAGCTTTTGCTCGGTCGCCAGGTCGAGCGCCGGCGGGCGGCCTTCCGTTACGCCGTGTACGGCATATTGGAATTCGCTGCCGCCCAGCTCGGCGTACGTGGTGCCCAGCAGCAGAATGGCGTCGCCTTCCTGCTTGAAAGCTTGCGTCGTAATATGGTCGGTATCTTCAACCAGACCTACCATGCCGACAACCGGGGTCGGATAGATGGCTCCGGTGGCATTTTCATTGTAAAGGCTGACGTTGCCGCCGATAACCGGCGTATCCAGCACGCGGCAGGCTTCGGCCATGCCGTCGACGGCTTTTTCCATCTGCCAGAAAATTTCCGGCTTCTCCGGACTGCCGAAGTTCAGGTTGTCCGTAATCGCCAGCGGCTTCGCGCCGGAGCAGACAATGTTGCGCGCCGCTTCGCTGACGGCGATCCGTCCGCCGACTTCCGGGTCGAGATACACATAACGCCCGTTGCAGTCGGTCGTCATCGCGAGTCCCTTACGCGTGCCGTGAATGGTTACCACCGCGGCATCGGAGCCGGGACGGACAGCGGTGCTCGTACGCACCATGTAATCGTATTGATTGTACACCCATGCCTTGCTGGCCACCGTCGGCGAGCCCAGCACTTTGCGCAGTGCGCCGCCAAGGTCTGTAACCTCTTCGTAGCGCAGCGTATCCACCTTAGCGTTGTCTTCATAATAAGCGGGAACCGCCGAAGGCTTCTTATAAATCGGACATTCGTCTACGAGCGCCTTCACCGGCATATCGCCGACGATTTCGCCGTGATGGTACAGCTTCAGGCGGCCGTCGTCCGTGACTTTGCCGACCTTGCAGCAGATGACGCCCCAGCGGTCGAAAATCTCCTGCGCCTGCGCTTCATCCTTCGGCTCGACAACGAACAGCATCCGTTCCTGGGATTCCGACAGCATCATTTCATAAGGAGTCATGCCTTCTTCACGCTGCGGCACTTGATCCAGATACAGCTCCAGGCCGTTTCCGGCTTTGCTCGCCATCTCCGAGCTGGAGCAGGTCAGGCCGGCGGCACCCATATCCTGAATGCCCAGCACAATGCCGGTATCGATCAGCTCCAGGCAGGCTTCCATGACGAGCTTCTCCATAAATGGATCGCCAACCTGCACCGCCGTCTTTTTCGCTTCAGATTCTTCGCTCAGCTCCACGGAAGCAAAGGTAGCGCCGTGAATGCCGTCACGTCCGGTAGGAGGTCCGACATAGAACACCGGATTGCCTACACCCCTGGCGACGCCGCGCTGGATTTTGTCATGGTCGATCAGGCCGACGCACATTGCGTTGACGAGCGGATTGCCGTCGTAGCTGTCGTCGAACATGATTTCCCCGCCCACCGTCGGGATGCCGATGCAGTTGCCATAGCCGGCGATGCCGGACACGACATGCTCGAACAAATATTTGGCCCGGTCGCTCTCCAGCTTGCCGAAGCGCAGCGAGTTCATTAAGGCTACCGGTCTTGCGCCCATGGAAAATATATCGCGGATAATCCCGCCCACGCCGGTCGCCGCGCCTTGATACGGCTCTACCGCTGACGGGTGGTTATGGCTTTCGATTTTGAACACGACCGCCTGGTTGTCGCCGATATCGACGATCCCCGCGCCTTCGCCCGGCCCCATCAGGACGCGCGGTCCGCTGGTCGGGAAGCGGCTGAGGAGCGGCTTCGAATTTTTATAGGCACAGTGCTCGGACCACATGACGCTGAACACGCCGATCTCCGTATAATTCGGTAGGCGTCCCATGAACTGGGTGATCAGTTCGTATTCGCTGTCCGACACACCGAATTGGCTGTAAATTTTCTGCTCCGCGATTTGCTCCGCGGTCGGCTCCTTAACGGATAGCTGCTGCGTCATAACGATCCCTCCATGTCTTGAGAATGGATGTAAACATCCGTTTGCCGTCTTCGGAGCCGAGCAGGCTGCTCACCGCGCGCTCCGGATGCGGCATCATGCCGACGACGTTGCCGTTCACGTTGCTGACGCCCGCGATATCGGACAGCGAGCCGTTCGGGTTCTCGCCGTATGTGAACACGATCTGGTTGTTCTTTTGCAGCTCAGCCAGCGTCTCCTCGTCGCAATAGTAGTTTCCTTCGCCATGGGCAATCGGAATGACGATCTCCTCGCCTTCCGCATAATCGATAGTAAACGGGGTTGTATTATTCACGACCTTAAGCACCGTGTCATGACAGCGGAATTTCATCGACGTGTTGCGCAGCAAAGCGCCTGGCAGCAGGTTCGCCTCGGTCAGGATTTGGAACCCGTTGCAGATGCCCAGTACGAACTTGCCCTGCTCCGCCGCTTTGGCCACTTCCGCCATTACGGGAGCAAAACGGGAGATCGCCCCGCAGCGCAGATAATCGCCGTAAGAGAAGCCGCCCGGCACCAGAATGCAGTCATACGCCGACAGGTCGGTCGAGGTATGCCACACATAATCCACCGGTTCGCCCAGCGTGTCTTCCACTGCTTTATAGCAGTCGATGTCGCAATTGGAGCCCGGAAAAACAAGTACAGCAAATTTCATGACGTTTAGTCCTCCAATTCGTAGCGGTAATCCTCAACCACCGTGTTGGCCAGCAGCTTCTCGCACATATCCTTGAGACGGGCTTCGGCTTCCGCGCGGTTATCGGTATCCAGCGTCAGCTCCATGTATTTGCCGATGCGCAGGCTTTCCACTTCCTGAAAACCCATGGAATGCAGCGCGCCTTGCACGGCTACGCCCTGGGGATCGAGCACGCTTTTTTTGATGGTGACATAAACGGTCGCTTTTAACATTGCTAGTAGTTCCTCCTAAAATAAAGTGGGCTTGAATTACGTTTGCGTTTACAGGGCCTTGCCGGTCAGACGGTGATAAATATCGAGATAACGGCGGGTCGTTTCTTCCACGACCTCTGCGGGAAGCGGGTCCGGCGTGCTGTTCTTATCCCAGGAAGAAGCGGATAAATACGTGCGTACCGGCTCTTTGTCCATGCTGTCGATTTCAATGTCCAGAGCGAAGTTCTCTTTGGCCCAGAAGCGGGAAGCGTCGGGCGTAAAAATCTCGTCGATCAAAATGACCTTACCGTCCAGAATGCCGAATTCGAATTTGCAGTCGGCCAGGATAATGCCGCGCTCCGCGCAGTATTCCCGGGCAAAAGCAAACAGCTTAAGGCTCTTCTCCTTCAGCTCCAGCGCAAGCTCCACGCCGACCAGCTCCTGCATCCGTTCGAACGGGATATCTTCGTCGTGGCCGACATCGTTTTTGGCCGCCGGGGTAAAAATCGGCTCCGCCAGCTGCGCATTTTTGCGCAGTCCTGCCGGAAGCGCGATGCCGTTGACCTTGCCGGTCGCCTGATACTGCCGCCAGCCGCCGCCCGTAATGCAGCCGCGCACCACGCATTCGATGTCGATCCGCTCGGCTTTGCGTACCACCATGATCCGGTTGCGCAGCGCTTCGCGGTCGCGGACGATGCCGCCCAGCTTGTCCACGTCGATATGCACGACATGGTTGTCGATCAGATCATGCGTCACGCCGAACCAAAACGCGCTCAGGCGGTTCAGCACATTGCCTTTTTCCGGCACTGCCGGCTCCAGCACATAATCGAAAGCCGAGATGCGGTCGGTGACCACAACGAGCATTTCTTCCCCCAAATCATACAACTCGCGAACTTTTCCTTTGTAAATCAACGGCGCATCGATGAGCTCCACGGCAGTGGCTACAGCCGGATGTGTCATGACCTTTCCCCCTTAAGGCTTCAGCATATTAATCAATAAGGCCCAGCTTGCGGAAAATCGTATCGACATGTTTTAGATGCCAAGCCGGGTTAAACGCATCGACGATTTCTTCCGGACTGAGGACCGAAGTAATCTCCGGCGTCGCTTCCACGATGTCGCGGAAATGGGTTTGCGTCTCCCAAGCCTGCATGGCCCGCGGCTGCACCGTGTCATACGCTTGCTCACGGCTGAAGCCCTTGTCGATCAGCTTGGTCAAAATCCGTCCGGAGAACGGAACACCGTAGGTGCGCTCCATGTTGCGCTTCATATTGTCCGGGAATACGGTCAGGTTCTTCACGATATTGCCGAAGCGGTTCAGCATGTAGTTCAACAGCATGGTCGCATCCGGCAAAATGATCCGCTCCACCGAGGAGTGGGAAATGTCGCGTTCATGCCACAGCGTTACGTTCTCGTATGCGGAGATCATATGGCCGCGGATGACGCGGGACAGGCCGGAGATGTTCTCGCAGCCGATTGGGTTGCGTTTATGCGGCATCGCCGAGGAGCCTTTTTGTCCTTTGGCAAAAGCTTCTTCGACCTCGCGGATCTCGCTCTTCTGCAGCGCGCGGATTTCAGTCGCGAACTTATCGAGCGAGGTGGCGATCAGCGCCAGCGTCGCCATATATTCGGCGTGGCGGTCGCGCTGCAGCGTCTGCGTCGAAATCGGCGCCGGGCTGGTGCCCAGCTTGCGGCAGACAAATTCTTCGACGAACGGGTCGATGTTGGCATAGGTTCCGACCGCACCGGAGATTTTGCCGAATTCGACACCCTTCGCGGCATGGCGGAAACGGTCCAGGTTGCGTTTCATTTCTTCCAGCCACAATGCCAGTTTGAGGCCGAAGGTCGTCGGCTCGGCATGGACGCCGTGGGTGCGTCCCATCATCGGCGTATCTTTGTAGGCAATGGCTTTATTTTTGAGAATTTCGATGAAATTCAGAATGTCCTTCTCCAAAATCTCGTTCGCCTGGCGCAGCAGGTAACCGAGCGCCGTATCTACCACGTCGGTGGAGGTCAGGCCGTAATGGACCCATTTGCGTTCGTCGCCGAGGCTTTCCGACACGGCGCGGGTAAAAGCGATGACATCGTGACGCGTTTCGAGCTCGATTTCGCTGATGCGGTCGATGTCGAATTTCGCGTTCTGCCGTAGCTTGACGGTGTCCTCTTGCGGGATGACACCCAGTTCGGCCCAAGCTTCGCAGGCGCAAAGCTCGACTTCCAGCCAGGCGTTGAACTTATTTTCTTCGGTCCAGATGGCCCGCATTTCCGGTCTGCTGTAACGTTCGATCATAGGATTTCAGTTCCTCCAAAGGTTAGTTTCCTCTACCCAGGACAAGCCGTCTTGCGTGTCCTTGCAGAGCAGGTTGATGTGGCCCATTTTGCGGCCGGTTTTGCTTTCGGTTTTGCCGTATATATGAAGCTTAGGGCTGACGCCCAGCCGGTTTGCGGCTTCATCCGGTTCAGTGATGCGCTGGACTGCGCCTTCGAGATGCTGTCCGAGAATGTTGACCATGACCACCGGACTGGTGAGCGAGGTGTCGCCGAGCGGCAAATTGCAGATCGCCCGCACATGCTGCTCAAACTGCGAAGTCACGCAGGCATCCATCGTGTAATGCCCGGAGTTATGCGGGCGCGGCGCCAATTCATTGACGAACAACTCGCCGTCCTCCGTCACGAACATCTCTACCGCCAGCAGCCCGACCGTCTCCAGTCCGGCGATCAGCCGCTCGGCCAGCTCGCAGGCCCGCCGCTGCAATTCCTCCGGTACTCTTGCGGGCACGATAGACAGGTGCAGGATGTTGTTGACGTGAATGTTCTCCGCAGGCGGGAAGCTTTTGACTTCTCCCGACGCGCTGCGGGCCGTCACGACGGAAATTTCGCACTGGAACTTGACGAATTTCTCCAAGACCAGCTCGGGAACCGGCACTCCGTCCAGGTCCGCGCCCGGCGCCACCTGCCGGAACGCGGCATCCAGCTCTTCCGGCTGGCGGATGACGGCCTGCCCTTTACCATCATAGCCCCCTGTGGCGGTCTTCAGCACACAGGGCAGGCCAAGCTCTTCCGCCGCCGACTGCAGCTCGGCAAGGCTGCCGACCGCCCGGTACGGGGCGACCGGCACGCCTGCCGCCTCGATGGCGGCTTTCTCGCGCAGCCGGTGCTGGGTCGTATACAGCAGCCGGCTGCCTTGCGGCACGTACGCTTCCTCCGTCAGCAGCGCGGCTACGCCCGCGTCGACGTTCTCGAATTCGTACGTGATCACGTCCGAGCGGCGCGCCAGCTCGCGCGCCGCCTCGCGGTCATCGTACGCCGCGGTGATCTGCGGCGACACCTGACCGCACGGCGCATCCGGCGCAGGGTCCAGCGCCACGAAGCGGTAGCCCATGGCGCTGCCGGCCAGCGCCATCATGCGCCCGAGCTGGCCGCCGCCGAGCACGCCGACCGTCGCGCCGGGCGCCAGCGTCCGCGCCGAGCGCTTCACATCGGCCACATGCGCGTGCTCAGCGCCGCCGCTTGGAACTGCGTAACTCGCTGCTTCGCCGGCATTTCCGCTCTCCGTCCCGCCGCGATCCGCTGCGTATCGCCGCTCTGCCGCGCCATCCGGCTTCCGTTCCTTCCAGCCGCTCATAGGCTATCGCTGCTTTCCAGCACGGCCGCGGTCAGCGCTTCGCGCCGCTGCCGCAGGCGCTCCTGCACCTCAGGCTCATACGCGCCGATCATTTGCGCCGCGAGCAAACCGGCATTCACCGCTCCGGCCTTGCCGATCGCCACAGTCGCCACCGGAATGCCGCCCGGCATCTGGACGATGGAGAGCAGCGAGTCGAGTCCGCTCAGCGCTTTGGACTGCACCGGTACGCCGATGACCGGCAGGAGCGTCTTTGCCGCCACCATGCCCGGCAGATGCGCCGCGCCGCCCGCGCCGGCGATAATCACGCGCAGCCCGCGGCCCGCCGCCTCCTCTGCATACGTAAACATCAGGTCCGGCGTGCGATGCGCCGAAACCACCTTTTTCTCATAGGGTACGCCCAGCTCTTCAAGCACTGCACAGGTATGCTCCATCGTCTCCCAGTCCGATGTGCTGCCCATGATGACGCCAACTTGCACAGACATGATTTCAGCCTACCTTCCATTCCAGATTGAACTTCTCTATTATTCCATAATACCGAAAAAAAAAGCCTGGATTCCAGACGCAACATGCTGCGGGTGGACCCAGACTACAAAGGAATGAGAGGTCAGACCTGCCCGGAGCGCGATTCGCTCGCGCAAAAATCCGGTTGCGGGCGCGCCGTCTGCCGCCCCTTGAACAGAGCGGTGCATCTAGCGCCGAAGCCTTCCCTATTCCTCGTAGTCCGGCAGTTTACGGTTACCGGGTAGAGACTTCCGGGCCATATTCCCGGATATATACGAGCTCTTCATAGATTCAGTTTAACAATGCCCTACACGAGATGTCAACTTAAACACGAACATTGTAATAATCAGGATGAAAATCGTTCGCTTTTAGGCACATCTCCCGCGCAGTTTCGACATCGCTCGCCGCCTGCCGCGCAGAAAAAAAGAGCGCCTAGGCGCTCTTTTCCCGCTATATTATTTAACGACCAGCACCGGAATGCGCGCGTTTTGTACGACGTTATGGCTGACGCTGCCGAGCACGAACTCCCGGATACCGCCAAGTCCGCGGCTGCCGATCACAATCACGTCTACCGCCTGCTCCTTGGCATAATTCAGCACTACCTCGGCAGGAGGCCCCTGCACCATATCCACGGTCGCATTCAGACCTTCGGCTTCCAGCCGGCTTTTTACTTCTTCCGTCGTTTGCACGGCAAGATCATAATAGTCCTTGTTCACCGATGCCGGCACCGGCGCGATCGCTTCCCCGATAAAAAACCGTGGAAAATCATACGCATGCACGACATACACGGAGGAACCCGGCGTCACCTTGGCAAGTTCAATGGTCCGCTCCAGCGCTTTGTTGGAAGCTTTGGAACCGTCATAGGCAAGCAAAATTTTTGAGAATAACATGTGTGCCACCTCTTTTGCGAAGAATATGTTGCCCAAATCCTCATTAACCCGTTACCTTAAAAAGTAACCATAGAGTACCATGTTGAGCAGCAGCAGAAGCGGAATGCCGATCCGGAAGGAAGCGTGGCGCGTCTTGTGGCGTTTGCGGTACATGGCGATCAGGACGCCGAGCGATCCGCCCATAAAGGCCAGCAGAAACAACGTCCGCTCCGGCACCCGGTCCCTCCGTTTACGGGCTTTGTTCTTGTCTTCCGACATCACCACATAACCGATCACATTAATAATCACAAACCAGAACAAGACAAGTCTTACCATTCCCCTTACAGGCCTCCCCCGCCGCGAGCGGCTAGCTCTATTTCTATTATAGTCCCCTTCTTGCCGAAAAACCAATTTGTCCCGCACACGGCTTGCCTATTTCGCGAGCTCTTTTGCCGAAGACTCTTTCCGCTCTTTCATCCACAGGAAGGACAACACCGCCGCAAGCGCGGCAGCGATGGCTCCAAGCCAGAACCCGCCGGTCAAGCCGTATTCCGCGCTCATCCAGCCCGCCACAAACGGCCCGCCGGACATGCCGATGGCATAAACCGCCTGATAAAAACCCATGGCCGTTGCCCGTTTGGCCGGCTCCACGCTAGCCACTGATTTGCCCAGCAATAACGGAAAAATCAATCCCTGCATAAAACCGTTGCCAATCTGCGTCGCGCATAGCGCGAGCAATGTCGGCATGGAGGGAATCAGCAGCGTAAACAAGGCGCTTCCGGCAAAACCGAGCATCAGCGTTCCGCGATCGCCCAGCCACCGGCCGAACATCCGCGAACCGTACAGCGTAGCCAGCGCATGCGGCAGCATAAACGCCAGCGTCAACCAGCCGAGGTCGCCTTTGCTGGCCCCGATGTCCAGCGCCTGATTCGGCGTATAGCCGAACATCGTAATAAACAGCACGCAATGCGCCAGTACCGACAGCAGCGATACCTTTACCAGCAGCGGCTCCTTAATGACAGACGCCAAATCCTTGAGCCGGATCGCACTCGCCTGCGGATCCCGCCGTTGCTCCGGCAGCCGGAAGCTCAGCAGAATGGCCGCGACCGCCACGATGGTACCGGCAATAAATGGGGCATGCCAGCCCCAGTGATCGACCATATACCCGCTGATCATCATGCTGGTCAATTGGGCAACGACCGTCGTAAACTGCAGCATCGCCATCGCCGAACCGGCTTCTTCCTTTTTGAAATATCCGCTGAACATCACGGAGTATACGACCCAGGCCGATGCGGCGATCCCCGACACGGCCCGGGCGGCCAGCGCCCAGCCGGGCTGCGAGCCGGCCATAAACAGCAGGCAGCTCCCGCCGCTGGCGATTAGCCCAAGCATAATAAACGGACGGCGCCGGTTGAGCAGATCCGAACCGATACCGATCGGCACGCGAAACAGGATCTGCATCAGGCCGTAGATGCCAAGCACCGCTCCAACCATGACGTAAGAGGCACCAAGATGCTCCACGTACGGCGACAATACCGGAACATAGATATAAGAAGAGAACCAAAACATAAATACAATCACGAGGAAAAAGAGTCTGCTGCTCCGTTGCTGCTTGGCTTCCTGCTCTCCTTGCCTTTCTTCAACTTGCTGCTGTACCGCTGACACTGACACGCTATCACCCGCTCAATCCGATATACGGGCAGCCGACAATATTTCCGGCTGCCCAAAGATATTTGTTTTACTCTTTTGGTTTTACTCTTTTGGTTTTACTCTTTAGGTTTAATCTTTTGGTTTTACTCTTTGGGTTTACTCTTTGGGTTTGCTCTTTTGGTTTTACTCTTAGTTTTGCTCTTTTGATTTTGCTCTTTGGGTTCTACTCATTGGTTTTACTCTTTGGTTTTACTCTTTAGTTTTGCTCTTTGGGTTTTGCTCTTTTGGTTTTACTCTTT
>NZ_FOIK01000007.1:0-3748 GCF_900111565.1 Paenibacillus sp. NFR01 | reverse complement strand
CTCTTTTGGTTTTACTCTTTAGTTTTGCTCTTTTGGTTCTACTCTTTGGTTTTACTCTTTAGTTTTGCTCTTTGGGTTTTGCTCTTTGGGTTTTGTTCTTTGGGTTTTGTTCTAGTGGTGTTGTTCTTATTTATTTTATGCTTATCCGTTTTACTCTCATTGGTCTTGCTCTTATTGGTTTTATTCTTATTGGTTTTGCATTTATTGGTTTTCCTTTTATACGGTTACTTTTCTTTCGCCTTCGCTTCCATGGCCGCTCTCAGCAGATCGCCAAGATTGGAACCGGTGCTTTCCGCTTTGCTATACTGCTGAACCAGCTTCTGCTGTTCCCTTTTGTTGATATGCTTGTGGTCTTTATCCATCGTTTCGGTAATTCCGCAGCCCAGGCACTGCACGTACAATCCGGCCTTGCCTTCCTTCAGCTCCATTTTCTTATGGCACTGCGGACAGCGCCGATTGGATAGGCGTTTCTCTCCGGAACGCGTATACCCACAATCGTCCGCCGGGCAGACGAGCAGCTTGCCGCGTTTCGTCTTTTTCTCCAGCATCCGTGTCCCGCATTCCGGGCAGTGGCTGCTCGAAACATTATGCGGCTTGTATTCTGCGCCGCTGTTCTTTACCTCGGCCACCAGTTCCTTCGCCATTCCGCGGATGCCCTGCAAGAACGGCTCCGGCTTGCCCTGGCCGCGGGCGATCTTCTCCAGTTCGCCCTCCCAGCGAGCCGTCAGCTCCGGCGTACGCAGCTGGCCCGAGACAAGCTCGATGAGCTGCTTGCCTTTACCTGTCGGATGCAGCAGATTGCTCTGGCGTTCAATCGTGTCCGAGGTGACCAGCTTCTCGATGATGTCTGCGCGCGTCGCCGGCGTTCCGAGGCCCTGCTTCTCCATCTGCGAGAGCAAAGCCGCTTCGTTGTAGCGTTTGGGCGGCATCGTCCGTCCCGGACGGATGACACAGCGCTCCACCTTCACCGCATCGCCCTCGCGCAGCTCCGGCAGCTTCACTTCACTCGCTGCCGGCTCGTCGCCGGACGCCTCTTCGTCCTCGTCGCCGGTCAAATCTCCGCCGTACACTTCGCGCCAGCCGGCGTCCTTTATGGTCATGCCCTTGACGTGGAAGCTTTCGCCCTCCACGCTCACCGTCACCGCCACGGCATCGTACCTCGCCGGCGGATAGAATAGACTGATAAACCGCCGCACGATCAGATCGTACAACTTACGTTCCTCTGCGCTTAGCTGATTGAGCAGCACCGTCTGCTCGGTCGGGATGATTGCATGGTGGTCGCTGACTTTGCTGTCGTCTACAATCCGCTTCGTGATCGGCAGCGGCTTACGCAGCAGCGGGCGGGCCAGCGATGCATACGGCCCGATTGCCACACTATCCAGACGCTCCTTAAGCGTTCCGGTCATATCGGACGTCAAATACCGGCTGTCCGTCCGCGGATACGTCACCAGCTTGTGCTGCTCGTACAGTTTCTGTAATACGCTGGAGGTCTGCTTTGCCGAAAATCCGAATTTCTTATTGGCATCGCGCTGCAGCTCCGTTAAATCGTAGGCCAATGGATGCGGCTCGTTTTTTTCTGTTTTTTGTACTTTGGCGATGCGGCCGGTGCGGCCCGTTAACTTGTCCTTCAGCGCTGCGGTTTTAGCCTTGTCAAAAATTCGGCTGTCCCCGCCCGTTGCACGCCAGCCTGCTTGAAAGCTGCCGAAGTCGGCGGTCAGCGTTTCATATTCCTGGGACCGGAAGCCGGTAATTTCATTCTCCCGGTCCATAATCATTCCTAGCGTCGGGGTCTGCACTCTACCGGCAGACAACGGGGCGCCGAACTTGCAGGTGAGCGCCCGGGTCACGTTCAAGCCGATCATCCAGTCGGCCTCCGCCCGGCAGCGCGCCGATTCGTACAAGCGGTCAAACTCCTTGCCCGGCCGCAGGGCCGCAAATCCTTCCTTGATCGCTTTATCCGTCTGCGAAGAAATCCACAGCCGCTTGAACGGCTTGCGCCAGCCCGCCATGTTCATGATCCAGCGGGCCAGCAGTTCGCCTTCCCGGGCGGCATCCGTCGCGATGATCAGCTCCCCGATGTCCTGCCGGTTCATCAGATGCTGTACCGCCTTGTACTGTTGGCCCGTCTCGCGCAGCACCTTGAGCTTTGTCTTGTCGGGCAGGATCGGCAGATCCTCCAGCGCCCAGGATGCATATTTATGATTATAATCCTCCGGCTCCGCAAGTCCCACCAGATGGCCCAAAGCCCAGGTGACGACATATTGCGGGCCTTCCATATAACTCTTTTGTTTGTTGCTGCAGCCCAGCACCCGGGCAATCTCCCGGGCGACCGAAGGCTTTTCGGCCAATACCAATGCTTTCATCATTCGGCTCCTTTCCTAACCAACGCTTTATTATACCATCATCGGCCGGCAGGGATCACACAAAGAAGCACTCTTATGCACTGCAGAGCCGGACTCCGTAAGCTTTTTCAACGATTTCACATCGCTTTGGCCCATCGATTTTAAGGGATGACGATCATTGTTTCCAGGTCTATATAAAAGTTTTTCATATGGTAATAAGTTTGGATTCGAAACGCTTCTGCCTATTTGTGACATTCCATGAATCCGAAAAAAATAAAAAAGCAGCCCTCAAAAATCCGAGCAGCTGCTGGTAGTCATTATTTATTGGTCCCGCTATTCCGGGCATTGTCCTCTAGAACAACAGACATGCCTCGAAAAATACCTGGTTGTCCCCACGTCCCCGTACGTAAATCCCATCTTCGGTTAGAGATGAACGCTCAAGAACGATCTCTTCGCCGAACGTGGCCTCCTGTGTATAAGTGATATGAAAACCCCTGAGTGTTGATTCCTCCCACTCCTCTAAGGTTAACACATCACAGCATAAGTCCACATAACGCGCATTATTGAGGTGGCCGTTGTTATCCAGGCCGCTATATCTAACCTGATACTTGTAAGCTTCCTCCATAATGACATCATCGGTAATCGTTACCTTTTCAGGCAGGCTTCCCACAGAATCCTCAAGGTAAGGATCGACAGTGATCGGCAGTGCAGAAGGCCGCAAAATTTTACGCTTATCCATATCCACAAGCGCCCAGATCGAACGCGCGGCAGCAATTTCTACATTATTTTCGTCAAAGATTCTATAGTCCCGCTGCCAAAGCGCTCCTTTCGTTCCTTTGCTCCAGGTATGTACGGTAAGCGTTTCGTTCGGGTACGGCATCCGCTGAATATCCAGCTTCATCGTGATGACCATCCAACCCATTCTCGCTTCAAGCATTTTTTCGATACTGAGGCCCAGATTGCTGACAGCCGAATCCGCAGCCCGCTGCATAATATCCAGAAGAAAAGAAAGCTTGCCTCTTGAACGGAAATCCGTCTCGCTTGCATGAACGAAAAACGGCTCTGTCCACAATAAATTGCTTTGCTTGTCCATAACTTGTTCGCTCCCTTGGTGTTCATCCACATGATCCTTGCTATATCCACATCATTTATCCCTAAATCCACAGTCTTTTGGGGACACCTTCTTGAATTAAATCATGTATCCACATGTGCATAAGTTTATTTCCGGTTTCTTCACATCTGCATAAGCGATTATAGCAATTCTACTCTTTAAGGGTAAGGCCAGAGTTAATTTTACACAAGTGATTGTTTAAACACAAAAAAGCCATTGCTGAGTGAACAGCAATGGCTCTTCGTGCTTGGCAACGTCCTACTCTCCCAGGACCCTGCGGTCCAAGTACCATCGG
>NZ_FOIK01000011.1 GCF_900111565.1 Paenibacillus sp. NFR01 | reverse complement strand
CCGATGGTACTTGGACCGCAGGGTCCTGGGAGAGTAGGACGTTGCCAAGCACGAAGAGCCATTGCTGTTCACTCAGCAATGGCTTTTTTGTGTTTTTCGGGATACATAAATCGTGGAGATTCGACTAGAAGTGTCCACTCTATACGGACGTTGGTCCAAGAATTCGCTTACGAAATTACAGAAAATCGATACTTTTTGGAATACCTGCTTTAGCGATGTAATATTCTTGACAGGCTATAAGTGCTTTGCTAAGATGGCAATAATATATTTTTGGACTACCTTCACAAACCTTAATTGAAGATACGAATTCAAGTAGCGTTTCCTGGCTGTCGTTGATGTCTGTCTAGAATGGACTGGCCGGAAGCTTCTTCATTCATAATGTTTGCGGGCGGCTAGAATATGAATCTTTGAGGAGGAATGACCCAGGTGTGGGAAGATAAGTTTGGCAAAGAGGGATTAACGTTTGACGATGTGCTGTTGGTGCCGCGTAAATCCGAGGTGCTTCCGAAGGAAGTCGAATTGGGAACCGTTCTAAGCAAGAGCGTAAAGCTGAACATTCCGTTGATCAGCGCAGGCATGGATACCGTAACCGAAGCGAAGATGGCGATTGCCATGGCGCGTGAAGGCGGCATCGGGATTATCCACAAGAATATGTCTGTAGAACAGCAAGCGGAAGAAGTTGACCGCGTAAAACGCTCCGAAAGCGGCGTAATCACCAATCCCTTTTCTCTTACCCCGGACCACCTGGTCTCCGATGCCGAAGTGCTGATGGGCAAATACCGGATTTCCGGCGTGCCGATCGTCGATGACAACCATAAACTGGTAGGCATTCTCACCAACCGCGACCTGCGTTTTATCCATGATTACAACATCAAAATCAGTGACGTCATGACACATGAGAATCTGGTAACTGCTCCGGTAGGCACTACGCTTCAAGAGGCGGAAGTGATTCTGCAGCGCAACAAGATCGAGAAGCTGCCGCTGGTCGACGACCACAATACGCTTAAAGGTCTTATTACCATTAAAGATATCGAAAAGGCGATCCAGTTCCCGAATGCGGCGAAGGATGCGCAAGGCCGTCTGCTCGTTGGCGCGGCGATCGGTATTTCCAAAGATACCTTTGAACGTACGGAAGCGCTGGTAAAAGCCGGTGTCGATCTGATTACCGTAGATTCTGCACATGGCCATCACATCAATATTATTGAAACAGTCCGTCAGCTGCGCGCAGCCTATCCGGATCTGACGATCATTGCCGGCAACGTGGCGACGGGTGATGCAACACGCGACCTGATTGAAGCAGGAGCCTCTGTTGTAAAGGTAGGGATTGGACCGGGATCGATTTGTACCACCCGCGTCATCGCCGGTATCGGCGTACCGCAAATCACCGCAATTTATGATTGCGCCACGGTTGCCCGTGAATATGGTATTCCGGTCATCGCCGACGGCGGGATTAAATACTCCGGGGAGATCACCAAAGCGATTGCTGCCGGCGCATCGGCTGTGATGCTCGGAAGTTTATTCGCGGGTACGGAAGAAAGTCCGGGTGAGTCGGAAATCTATCAAGGCCGGAAGTTCAAGGTATACCGCGGTATGGGCAGTATGAGCGCAATGAAGCAAGGCAGCAAGGACCGCTACTTCCAGGATGACGATAAGAAGCTCGTTCCGGAAGGCATCGAAGGCCGTGTTGCTTTCAAAGGGCCACTGTCTGACACCGTTCATCAATTGATCGGCGGACTTCGCGCCGGTATGGGGTATTGCGGCACGAAGAACTTGACGGAATTGAAAAATGACACTTCCTTTATCCGGATCACAGGAGCGGGATTGCGCGAAAGCCATCCGCATGATGTGCAAATTACGAAGGAAGCGCCGAATTATTCCTTATAAGTTGGTGTTTTCGAGGAAATACGGGCAGACAGGGCTAAATTCGCCTTGTCTGTCTTTTTTTGTAGGGTATCGCTGTGTTAGAATAGAACAAGCAACAAAATGAGGGCCAAAGGAGAGTAGTAATCATTGAAGTACAAGCAGAAATTTAGCAGCAAGAAAATTGTGATTAAGACAGCGACAGTAGGTCTGCTTTTAAATATGTTGACTTCTCCGGGCATTCCGGCGGCGTTTGCCGATACGGTAAATACCCCGCAAGCCACAGAATCGGGCACGAATGCCACTGATGCCACAGCCGCTGATCAGACAGCAGCGAACAAGGCCGCAGTCAAAATCCCCTCAATCGATACCCTTGGGTTGGAATTAAAATCGGCTGTACTGATTGAACCTACGACAGGTGAAGTTTTGCTCTCGATGAATGCCGACGAACCGCTGCCTCCGGCAAGCATGACAAAGATGATGACGGAATATCTGGTTGAAGAAGCCGTGAATAACGGTCAATTGTCATGGGATCAGAAGATTGTGGTTCCGGAGAATGCCGCCAAGCAGATCGGCTCGCGTATTTTTCTGGCTGAAGGCGATGAGCATACCGTCAAAGAACTGTACATTGCTATGGCTGTCGGTTCGGCAAATGATGCAACGGTAGCATTGGCTGAAGCCGTCTCGGGCTCGGAGCAGGAATTTGTGTCACTGATGAATCAAACGGCACAGAAGATGGGCATGAAAACGGCGTATTTCATTAACTCGACCGGGCTTGACCGGGCGGATATGCCGGAGAAATTCCGTCCGGATACAGATCGCGAAACGGTAATGTCCGCAATGGATGCTGCTATGTTGGCCAAATATATCGTAACGGACCATCCGGATTTCTCTGATTTTACTACTATTCAATCGTACAAATTCCGTGAGCGCGACAAAAATCCGATTATCAACTATAACTGGATGCTTGAAGCGAATAAAGATATCAAGAACTTCAAAGCCTACGCCTATGAAGGGCTGGACGGTCTGAAGACCGGCCACACATCTAAAGCCGGTAACTGCTTTACGGCTACGGCAGAACGCGATGGCATGCGTTTGATCAGCGTCGTGATGGGGGCCAATTCGGAAGCACACCGTTTCACCGAAACGAAAAAAGTGCTGGATTTCGGCTTCAACAACTTTGAAGTCAAGCAGGTCGTCGCACCAAAAGCCGTAATCGCCGGAAACGAAACCGTACCTGTCGACAAGGGCAAACGCGATGATGTTTCGGTTGTGACCGACGACGGTGTTACGTTTATCGTGCCGAAGGGCACGGTATCTCCGCAGATCAATACTACAGTAACCGTAAATGATGCTTCGACGCTGGTAGCGCCGATCGCAGCGGGCACTAAAGTGGGCCAGGTCAAATACTCGTACAAGGTTGAAGGCATTCCGCAGGTTCAGGAGAAGACGGTGAACCTGATTACCTCCGAAGAAGCGCCAAAAGCCGGCTGGTTCAAGCTGCTGATGCGGGGAATCGGTGATTTTTTCAAAGATTTGTTTAAAGGCATCAAGAACTTGTTCTAGGCAAAACCAAGTAAACGAGTTGTATATATATCCGCCATGCGGTAATATAGATAGCTAGATTATGAGTGATCAATCGGGAGGCAGGGACATGGAAACAGGAACATCGCGTGTAAAACGGGGTATGGCAGAAATGCAGAAGGGCGGCGTCATCATGGACGTCATGAATGCAGAGCAGGCAAAAATTGCCGAAGCTGCGGGCGCAGTTGCCGTAATGGCGCTGGAGCGAGTACCTTCTGATATTCGTGCTGCCGGGGGAGTAGCCCGTATGGCCGATCCGACCATCGTTGAAGAAGTACTCAAAGTAGTCAGCATTCCAGTAATGGCAAAGGCTCGTATCGGGCATTATGTCGAAGCAAAGGTTCTGGAATCTCTCGGCGTCGACTATCTGGATGAAAGCGAAGTGCTGACACCTGCAGACGACGTATATCATATTGATAAACGTGAATTTACGGTACCGTTTGTTTGCGGAGCGAAAGATCTGGGTGAAGCGCTGCGCCGAATCAACGAAGGAGCTTCCATGATCCGTACCAAAGGCGAGCCGGGAACAGGCAACATCGTTGAAGCCGTTCGGCATATGCGTCTGATCAACAGTCAAATCCGCCAAGTAACCGGCATGTCGAAGGACGAGCTGTACCATGAAGCCAAAACGCTCGGAGTTCCTTATGAGCTGCTGCTGGAGGTTCATGAGCTGGGCAAGCTTCCGGTTGTTAACTTTGCTGCGGGCGGCGTTGCGACTCCAGCCGATGCCGCGCTGATGATGCACCTGGGTTCGGATGGCGTGTTTGTCGGTTCTGGTATTTTCAAATCCGATAATCCGGAGAAATTCGCCCGTGCCATCGTTGAAGCGACAACCCATTATACCGACTATAAACTGATCGCCGAAGTCTCCAAAAATTTGGGGACGCCAATGAAAGGCATCGATATCGCCACGCTGACACCGGCAGAGCGCATGTCGGAACGCGGCCGTTAATAGAGAGAAGGTTTTACGGATGAAAGTAGGAGTGCTGGCGCTGCAAGGCGCTGTAACGGAGCATATTGTAAGTATGCAAAAGGCCGGCGCTGAAGCGTTGCCGATTAAACAGGTCGAGCAGCTTCAGGAAATCGACGGACTGATTATTCCTGGCGGCGAGAGCACGACCATCGGTAAGCTGATGCGCAAATACGGTTTTATTGAAGCGATCCGCGATTTTGCGGGCCAAGGCAAACCGGTCTTCGGCACTTGCGCCGGAATGATCGTCCTGGCGAACCGAATTGCCGGAGGCGAACCTGAGCATTTGGGGCTGATGGACATTACGGTTGCCCGGAATGCCTTTGGCCGCCAACGGGAAAGCTTTGAATGTGACCTGGAAGTCAAAGGCATCGACGAGCTGGTACGGGCCGTGTTTATCCGAGCGCCGCTGATTGCCGAAGTCGGTTCAGACGTTGAGGTGCTGTCCGTATATAACGACGAGATTGTTACGGCCCGTCAGAATCATCTGCTGGCTACTTCTTTTCACCCGGAATTAACGGATGATTACCGGCTGCATCAGTATTTTGCTGATATGGTCAAAGCCAGTATCGCCGAAAACGTTAAATAAATCGTATATAACAACATCCTGGCTCTTTCGTGCCGCCTCGCGGCAAGGAAAGAGTCTAGGCTGTTTTCAGGAGGGAAAAGTTGTGCTGGATGTAAAACTATTGCGCAGTGATTTTGCTAAAGTGGAAGAGGCGCTTACGCATCGCGGCAAGTCGCTTGATCTGATCGCAGGCTTCCCGCAGCTTGATCTGCGCCGCAGAGAACTGCTTCAAGAGACCGAGGGACTCAAAAATCGCCGTAACACCGTGTCCGGGGAAGTGGCGAAAAAGAAAAAGAACGGCGAGCCTGCGGAAGATTTGATCGTGGAAATGCGGACCGTTTCCGACCGAATCAAGGAACTGGACGACGAGGTGCGCGAACTCGAAACGCAAATTGCCGAGCTGACGATGAGCATCCCGAATATCCCCCATGAATCCGTACCGGTTGGCAAATCGGAAGAGGACAACGTGGAAGTACGCCGCTGGTCTCAGCCAAGAGAATTCGGATTTACGCCGAAATCGCACTGGGAAGTTGCCCAGCAGCTGGGCATCATTGATTTTGAAGCCGCTGCCAAGGTAACCGGCTCCCGATTTGTGTTCTATAAAGGTCTGGGTGCCCGTCTGGAACGCGCGCTGATTAATTTTATGATGGATCTGCACAGCAGCGAGCATAACTATGAAGAAATGCTGCCGCCCTACATCGTTAATAAAGACAGTTTGTTCGGTACAGGACAGCTGCCTAAGTTCGAAGAGGACTTGTTCAAACTGCGCGATACGGAATATTATTTGATTCCGACGGCTGAAGTGCCGGTAACGAATTTTTACCGTGAAGAGATTCTGAATGCTTCGGATCTGCCCAAATACCAAGTGGCTTACAGCGCATGCTTCCGTTCGGAAGCCGGTTCAGCCGGCCGCGATACCCGCGGTCTGATTCGCCAGCATCAATTCAATAAGGTCGAGCTGGTCAAAATCACTTCTCCGGAAACCTCATACGAGGAATTGGAGAAAATGACGCAGGATGCCGAGCGCGTGCTTCAGCTGCTGGAGCTCCCGTATCGTGTCTTGTCGCTGTGTACCGCTGATATGGGCTTCACTGCGGCCAAAACGTATGATTTGGAGGTCTGGTTGCCGGAAAGTGGTATGTACCGCGAGATCTCTTCCTGCTCGAATACGGAAGACTTCCAGGCACGCCGTGCCAATATCCGCTTCCGTAAGGAACCGAAAGCCAAGCCGGAGTTCGTACATACACTCAACGGCTCTGCACTGGCCGTAGGTCGTACGGTGGCGGCGATTCTGGAGAATTACCAGCAGGAAGACGGCAGCGTCCTGATTCCGAAGGTACTGCAGCCGTATATGGGCAATGTAACAGCGATTACGCCAAAAGCCGCTCAATAATAGCGGTTGCTTAGGGATTGTACTTTGTGGTACAATTCTTTGTGCACGTGAATTTTTGAGTCACTGGAGAGGTACCGAAGCGGTCATAACGGGGCGGTCTTGAAAACCGTTAGGGTGCAAGCCCACATGGGTTCGAATCCCATCCTCTCCGCCATTTTATACGATGAATGCAAGCCGTTCCGAGAGGGGCGGCTTTTTTGTTGTACTCCAAGCTGTGTAGTGGCAAATGGGAATAAAAAGCCCCCTTTCTCCGCAATGTATTATAGAAGGAGGCTGATATTAACGATGAACCGCGAATTGCAAGTAAGCCAAGAGCAGCTGATCTCCGCCTGGCAGGAGAGATTGCCCGCACTGATGAATACCGGCGACAGCTTCACTGTCCAAGGCGACGCTGCGAATGATCAAAGCCTGTTAATCCATTTCAATGCTGCAGGCCATCAGGAATATGCGCTCGATTTCCGCTGCACGTATGTGGATAGCCGGGAGGTAGCCGTCGATTTGATTGACGTAGAGCAGGGCGGGTGGCATGCAGATGAGCGGAGTGAAGCCGTTCAACTGCTGGCACAGCAATATACGAGACAAATCCATGAGTGCGCGCAGGCGCTGCAGGACGTAACGAATCCATAGGAGGCTGACATCATGAGCAAACCCAAAAGCATGCCTGTACCCGGAGTTCAAGAGAAGACCCATAATGAACATCATTCTTCCGGCCCTGCACCGCTTTCCGGCTCCAAGAAAGTGAAGCAGGCCAACCATGTCGACCACAATAACCCGCAAGGATAGGAAATTCTTGGCCACTTTTTTTTGTTGTGAAGGTTTCCCATACCTGTAAAATCGTTTATCATTAAGTATAACGACTTCTGGGTATGGGAGAGGAGAGTATCAATGTTTAAAAAATGGGGACTTTCAGCAGCGGCAATGCTGCTTACGGCCGCGGTAATTTTACCGGGCTGCGGCAACAAGGAGGCCGCTCCGAAAGAAGCCTTACAATCGACCGGGGCTAAGGCGCTGGCGATGACATCCTATGCGATGAAAAGCAAAGTGACCATCAACGATCTGACGATCACCGGCGATGCAAGCGATGAACAGGCTTCAACGACTGGGCAGGTTGTCAGCATGCTGAAAGGCGCCGAAATAACCGTAGAAGGTGTTCATCAGGCGGATCCGATGCAAACGGAGCTCACGCTGGGGCTGAATTTAAAGGGCTCGATGTCGATATCCTTTTCGCTGCCGATGATTATGACCGGGGAAATCCTGTATATCCAAGTCCCTTCGATCCCGTTCTTGCCGATACCGGAAACGCTGGTTGGCAAATACGTGAAGATTGATCCTAAAGAGCTTGCGGAACAGCAAGGTACCGAGTTTAATGCGAATTCGCTGAAGCCCGAGGATGCGCAAAAACTTTCGAATGAGCTGCTGAATGCACTGCTCGGGGAATATGACCAAGAAAAATATTTCAAGAATGTCGACCCGAAGGATGCCGGACTGCCGGAAGATGTGAAAGCCAAGCAGGTGGTACGCTTCCAGGTTGCTCCGGATAACGTTAAAGAGGCCGTGACGATCTTTGTGAATCAGGCGCTGCCGAAGCTCATGGAGATTCTGGAGAAGGATGAATACAAGGATATGCTGCAACTGGAAGAGGGCCAGCTGGGCGAACTGAAGGAGCAGCTGCAATCGGAGGAATCCAAAGCGAAGCTGGATGAATCGCTGGCTGATCTCGATAAATATCTGAAGCTGGATCAATTTGAACTGAACACGGCGATCGATAAAAACGATTATCCGGTGTATCAGGATTTCAAAACCAAGCTGACGGTAAACGATCCGGAACAGGGCATGAATGTGGGCCTGCAGCTCACGGCAACGAACCAATACAGCAAAATCGGTGAGAAACAGACCTTTACCTTGGGCATTCCAAAAGATGAAGAGGTTGTGACCATGGAGGAACTTCAGCAGCAGTTTGGAGCGCTGAGCAGCCTGGGAACTACCGTTAATTAACGTATAAAACTCCCGCCATGCCGACAGGCATGTGCGGGAGTTTTTGTTTGAGTCCAATAAGCCGGCTAAGCTTGCTGCGGCATATCATCGACCAGAATTGCATAGATCCGATGATCCTGCCATTCCCCGTTGATCTTAAGGTAGCGCCGCGCGATGCCCTCGGGCTGAAAGCCGTTTTTTTCGAGCACCCGGCGGGAGCGGTCATTGTGCAGCAGAATCGCTGCCTGAACCCGGTGCAATGCAAGAGAGCGGAAGGCGAATTCCAGAACCAGCTGCGCGGCAGCGCTGGTATATCCTTTTCCTTGCTCCGCATAATCGATGAAGTACCCAAGATCCGCGTAACAGGCCGCACCGCGAACCACATTGGATAAAGTGATTTGCCCAATGAGCTGTCCATCCAGCAGGTAGATGCCAAACATGTAAGCCCGGTCCTGCCGGGCTTCTTCTTCCCGGCCGGCGAGGAGCTGGCGCTGTCCCTCTTCCGTGAAATAATCCTTTTCGCGTTTCGGTTCATACGGGGCATGGTGCTCCAGGTTGCGTAACCGCAGCTTCAGCAGCAACTCGGCATCGGTATGCTTGAGCAAGGAGAGATAAATCCCTTTCTCGGCATTTCGCAGTTCAATATTCATCGGTGAATCGCCTCCTTACGCTTCTGATTTGCCGGGTTTCTGGCGCAGCTTACGGAAGAAGCTCGTCAGTAGTTCTGCGCATTCGGCTTGTAAAATCCCTTGAATTACACCGGTACGGTGGTTGAACCGAGGTTCATCCAGTAAATTCATCAGCGTGCCGACGCAGCCCGCCTTAGGGTCCGCAGTGCCGTAGACCGTTAGAGGCAGACGGGATTGGACCATCGCTCCCGCGCACATCGGGCAGGGCTCGAGGGTTACGTACAGACAACATTCCAGCAGCCGCCAGGCCCCGAGGTAGCTGCTGGCTTCGCGAATGGCCACCATTTCGGCATGGGCTGTAGAGTCAAGCGTCGTCTCCCGTAAATTGTACCCTCTGCCGATGATTCTCCCCTCATGGACGACGACGGCACCAATCGGAACCTCACCCAGTGCCTCCGCTTTGCGTGCTTCCGCAATGGCCTCCTTCATCCAGGCTTCATGAACTTCACGTTCATCTTCTGACAGCGCGGACGCAGCAATGATCACAACAATCTTCCTCTCCATAGCCTGTTTATTCAACGAACAAACATTCGTTCTTAACAAGTTGTTTATAACTCTGTGGATAAGTGCTGGTTTATGCACAGGGTTATTCACATTATCCACTGGTCCACTGTTCACATGTGCATAAATTGTGGATGACACTTCATTTATTTTAGAGAAACCGTCCACAAAACACAATATAAACCGCCAATTCTGCAAGGATGAAAGTTCTTTTCAAATGTATGGGCAGAAGGTATGATAATGATGATGTGCCGCTAGGATTTACCAGCGGGGGAGAGGTGAACAGGCAGGTTGTCGATAAAACGGAAGTTATCCGCCATGTTGTTCGGTTCGGTCGTCTTGATTATGGGTCTGAACCTAACACTCAATCTTTACGCCGCGAGGAGCAATCTTCGCAAAGAAAATGTGAATAATATGAAACTGACGGCGATGCAGATTGCCGTGTCGGTTGAACAGAGCAGCTACAGCTCTATATATGTACAGCGAATTATAGCGGAAAATTTACGGCGAACGTCGATATTGGCAGCGGAGGAACTGGATCCGGATATCAACAATGTCACAGCCGAACGGCTTGAAACGCTTGCTTCCAAATACGGTGTGTCCAATATCTCGCTGCTCGTAAAAACCGACGATGATATCGTTGTGGCTAAATCCTCCGACCCCAAGGAGCTGGGCCTCTCCACAAAAGGCTGGGGCTTCTGGTATGAAGCCTTTCAGGATCTGCTTGCGGTGCGTCCGGTTTCGGTCGGACAAGGGGAGAGCATGGAGCATTTTTGGTCCGGACCGTTTGAATATTCAACCTCTAACCCGGAGTTCATCGAGAAATGGGGATATTATTACGATGGAACCGCCAACTACATCATCGACCCGTATATCCGCAGCACCGCGGTCAGCGACTACGTAAAGATTATGCAGCCCGACGAAATTGTCAGAAGATCACAGGAGGTCAATCCTGCGCTGCTTGAAATTACGGGTTTTAATCCGCAGACCTTCGGCTCATCCACCATGGCCTCCGACGGCAGCGACAGTGCCAACACAAAGCTGCGAAATCGTCCAATTAAATATGGTTCATATGTATTCGGCGATATTGAAAAAGACAAGGCAGCGATTGGACAAGCGCTGAACTCGAGAGAGCCGGTTACGCTCGATCTGAAGCTGCGCGGCAAAAAAGTACTTAAAAGCTATATCCCGGTCAGTAATCCCGGAAGCGAGCCTTATGTCATCGGCGTTGTTATGGATTATTTCGTTATTTCATCGGTAATCCGAACAGAGCTGATTCATAATTTGTTGATCTCGGGGCTTTTGCTGATTCTCTTCCTGATCTGCAGCTATGTACTCGCCGGTATCCTAACCCGCCCGATTCAGGCCATTCTGGCCAAGGTTAATGACGTTGCCCGGGGCAAATTCGAACCGCCTCTTGAAGTTAAAAACCGCGATGAGCTGAGTCAGCTGGCGCAGCGGATCAATGCGATGAGCTCAAATCTGCTGCAGCATACGAACCGCTTGGGACAGACGCTGGAAGAGAACCGGGCGGTCAAGGAGCATTTGGAATCGGTCATTAACGGAACCTCCGATGCGATCCATACGGTTGATATGGAAGGCCGGATTACCAGTATCAACAAGGCGTTTGAAGGGCTGTTTGGTTGGGGGCCGGCGGATGTAGCCGAGCAATTGCAGCAATTCGTTCCGGAGGATCTGCAGGAGCAGGAGCAGGAGCGGCTGAAACAACTGAAAGACGGTGCGGTGCTGCCACCAGTCGAGACATTGCGGCTGAAGCAGGATGGCTCGGCTGTCGAAGTTAGTGTCAGCAGCTCGGTTATCCGGGACGAAGATGGCTTGCCGAAGGCATTCGTTCATGTATCGCGGGACATTACCGAACGTAACCGGATGGAAGAGCTGCTGCGGCGTTCCGAGAAGCTGACCACGGTGGGCCAGCTGGCTGCGGGCGTAGCTCATGAAATCCGCAATCCGCTCACCACGCTCCGGGGCTTTCTGCAGCTTCAGCAGGAGAAACAACTGCTGGTTCCGCTGCATGTGAAACTGATGCTTTCCGAGCTGGAGCGGATCAATATGATTGTAAGCGAGTTTTTGATTTTAGCCAAACCGCAAGCCGTGCACTTTCAGCTTAAGGACGTACGCGATATCTTGAAGGACGTGACCTCGCTGCTGGGCAGCCAAGCCCATTTGTTCAGCATTGAATTCGAATCGAATTTTGCGGATACGCCGGCTTGGGTACACTGTGAAGAGAACCAGCTGAAGCAGGTATTTATCAATATTGTTAAGAATGCCATGGAGGCCATGCCGCAAGGCGGGAAAATTACGCTGGTGCAAAAAAATATCGGGGATACCATTTGGATCGAGATTTCCGATGAAGGCGAAGGGATTCCCGAAGACATTCTGCCTAAGCTGGGCGAACCGTTCTTTACGAACAAGGAAACCGGTACCGGTCTGGGACTGATGATCAGCCAACGGATCATTCAAGCGCATAAAGGCTTGTTGGAGATTTACAGCGATTATGGACACGGTACGACTGTGGCCATTAAACTTCCGGCGGCCGGCGAAAAGCTGGACGTTCCGAAGCAGACAGAAGCGGAGTGAGACAAACATGAGAATCAATAAATTTATCAGCGAGACGGGCTATTGTTCACGACGCGAAGCGGACAAGCTGGTTGAGAGCGGCAGGGTGACGATTAACGGAGAACCCGCCCTGCTGGGCAGCCAGGCCGAGACCGGCGATGATGTACGGATAGACGGAAAGCCGCTGCAAGCAGGCGGAAGGACGGTGTACATCGCGCTGAATAAGCCGGTTGGCATCACCTCGACGACAGAAGGACATATTGAAGGCAATATTGTAGATTACGTCGGCCACGAAGAGCGTATTTTCCCGATTGGACGGCTCGACAAAGACTCGGAAGGCCTGATTTTGCTGACGAACGACGGGGACATCGTCAACAAGATTCTGCGCGCCGAAGGCAAACATGAGAAGGAGTATGTGGTCACGGTAGACAAGCCCGTTACGGCCTCATTCATTGCGGGCATGTCGAGCGGGGTGAAAATCCTCGGCGGTAAAACGCTGCCCTGCAAGGTCACCCGGGTATCCGACCAGGTATTCCGTATCATTCTTACCGAGGGGAAAAACCGGCAGATCCGCCGGATGTGCAGCGCCTTCGGCTATGAGGTCAGACGCCTGCAGCGCCTTCGCATCATGAACATCCGTCTGGGCACGCTTAAGACCGGCGAATGGCGCGAGCTGACAGCAGAAGAGAAGCGAGAGCTTGGCGCCATGTTGGATTACCGGTTGTTATAAGGATAAGTAAAGATAAGTTTTGAGAAGCGAAGAAAAAGAGCTGATCCGAAGGAAGGGAGATCCCTTGATCGGAACAGCTCTTTTACATGGACCGCTATTATTGCGCGTCCACCGCTTCGCCGACATTGACGGCCTGCGAAGCGTCCTGATATTTCCGGAGAATCGATACCTCAACCCGGCGGTTTTTGGCCCGGCCGGACGCTGTGGTATTCTCGGCAATCGGATGATATTCACCGTAACCGATCGGACTGAACTTGACGGGATTCAGCTTCGGATCCTGAAGCAGGATCTCCATGAAACGTAAGGAACGCGCTACGCTCAAATCCCAGTTGGAGGCGTATTTGCTAGTCGAAATCGGAACATTGTCGGTGTGCCCTTGCACCAGAATGTCGTAATCCGGGAATTGCTCCAGCATGCCCGCGATGGACTTGGCGAGCTGGCGGGATTCTGGCTTCACTTCGGCGTCGCCTGAAGCAAACAGGGCATTATCGCGAATGGTGATCATCAGCTGGGACTGGTTAAGCTTAGTATTCAGAAGGTCGGTCAGTCCGTTCTTCTTAATGTACTGGTCCAGCTGCTTCTTCAGCTTCTCCAAATCCTCTTGCTCCTTCTTGCGGAGCTTGGCAATTTCGGATTGGCCGGTATTCTCGGCAATGGTGCTGTCCATCTTGGTGTTCTTGCCTTGGTCCAGCTGACGGTCGGTCGGCGCATCCGAGCGGAATTCCAGAACGCTGGTCCCGCCGTTGAGCGCCGAGTTGAAGGCCTGTGCCATCTGCTCGAATTTCTTGGCGTCGGTGGCGCTCATGGCATACATAACGAGAAACAAGGCTACGAGCAAAGTCATAAGGTCGGAATAAGGGAGCAACCAGGATTCGTCCGCATGCTCCTCATGTTCTTCATGTCTAGTCTTTTTGCTCACTGGAAGCCCCCTCTTTCTCGCTCAGCTTGGCGCGTTCGGACGGTGTCAGGAAGACGGACAGCTTCTGGCTGATGGCGATGGTTGAGACGCCCGATTGGATAGAGAGCAGCCCCTCCACCATCATCAGCCGGACTTCGATTTCGCGTTTAGACAAACGCTTCAGCTTATTCGAGATCGGATGCCAGAGCACGTAACCGGTGAAGATACCGACCAGTGTGGCGATGAAGGCGGCGCCGATGGCGTGAGCCAGCTTTTCCATCGCGCTCATATCGGCAAGGGCGGCAATCAGACCGATAACGGCTCCTAGTACCCCGAGCGTCGGCGCGTACATCCCGGCTTGGGAGAACATCAGCGCTCCCGCCTTGTGACGGTCTTCGGTGGCATGAATATCTTCCATCAGGACATCGCGCACGAACTCCTGGTCGTTGCCATCGATGATCATCCGCATGCCGTTGCGCAGGAAATTATCTTCGATCTCGTCAACCTTGGATTCGAGGGCAAGAAGGCCCTCGCGGCGGGTTATGGAAGCCCAATCCATGAACATGGTAATGAGCTGTGCTTTGCTGATCATTTTTTTGCTGACAAAAATCATTTTAAACAGCTTGGGCAGGTTTTTCATTTCCGACATCGGGAAGGCCATAAACAGCGAAGCCGCGGTACCGAGCAGAATGATAACGTAAGCTGCCGGTGTTTCCAGGGCGTGAATCGGAGCACCTTTAAGAACCATCCCCCATAACACCGCGACCAGACCTAGAACCAAACCGATAATTGTTGAAATTTCCATTTATGCACCTCGTCCATGAGAATTAAGAAGTGATCCGGCATGTGCCGCGAGTTTCATCCTTGAACGGCGGCGGACACCCTGTTGTTAACGGCTGTTAACGAATAACGTATATTCTTATTTATCGACAGCAGTCCCTTTTTTGTGAAGTCATTTTTTCGGCTATAATGGAGAGGGAAAGTTATTATTCATCAGTTGAGGAAAGCGGTGTGATTAGTTGTGGGAGTTAAGCACGGCAGGGATTACAGTGAGATTTTGACGGAACTGACGGAAGCTGTAGGGCGGATTTCAGACGGGTATCTATTTTTTGAAATGGAACCGGACGAATGGCGGGAGCTGCCGGAGGAATCGAAACATGAGGTTTGGGAGGCGCTGGCGGAGGATTTATTTTATGCGCTCGGCAACGAGCCAACCATTGAAGTGGGCAGCGGCGTAGTGATGTATGATAAGGAAACACACCGGATCAATATTTTGCTGGGCGAAGAGGACCTGGCAACGGTTCATCTCGTCTAATCGGCAATCTGAGGCTTCAAGGGCATAAATACCAGGTGGGGTGAATACATTAAACCAAAAAAAAGCCATCACCCTGGTGCATCCCTTGGACTTTACAGAAGCTGAGGGATGTTTTTGTTGAAGCCGTTAACTTAGTAAGGGAGGAACGCACATTGCAACTGACGGAGGAAGAGCTGCGGGAGAAACTCGGCATGCTGGAAGGCTGGAAGCTGGAGCAGGGAGACCTGGTGCGCCGGTACATGTTCAATGAGTATATGAAAGGAATCGCGTTCGTCGACGAAGTAGCGGCCATTTCCGAGGCTTTCGAGCGGCATCCGCATATTACCATTGATTATAAAACAGTCATATTGCGACTGGCCGCCGAAGACCGCGGCTTGACGGCGCTGGAGATCCGGGAGGCGCGGGAGTTTAACGAGGCCTTCGAAAAAAACCGTTAGCATGCTAAATCAAAAGCCCGTTCAGGCAATGTCCTGAACGGGCTTTTTAGATTTTCGCTAAAGAATTGATTATTTTTTCTCCGCCAGCCATAAGGCGACATGCGCAATTTCTTCAGGGGCAAGCTTATCCTTAAATGAAGGCATCTGTCCGCGTCCCTTGGTGACGATGTTGTAAATCTCCTCCGCATTATGCTGCGCGCCTTCTTTCTGCAGGCTAGGCCCGATGTTCCCTTGAAGCTGATCGCCGTGGCAGGTGATGCAGCTCGCCTTGACTGTTGCTTCGGCACTGGCCGTATCCAGCTGAACCTCCGGCATTGTGGGATTATTTTGTTCGGCAACCTCTGCCTTGCCCGGCAGGGTGAACATGAGTATGACTGCAAAGGCACAGGCGAAAAAGAACAAACCGCTCATGATCCATTTCTGCATCTCTATCCGTCCCCTCCATGTAAGCTGCTTCCTACATTATACCGGAAGGTGAAGCGTTATCATAGCATTTGTGTCGATAAAATGAACAGTATTGCTATAAAATATTCATTTTTCGGAAGAGTATGTGTTATTTGTTATAGACCATGCAGTAAAATGGTTTGTTTCCGGACGGCGTACGCCGCTCATAGGTATCGGTGATGGTAAAGCCGCTTTTTTGATACGCCCGGATAGCCCGCTGGTTCCAAGTCAGTACCTCCAGGTCGATCTCCTCCTTAGGATACCGCTCCAAGGCTTCCCGAACCACCGCTTGCATAAAAGCTTGGCCGTACCCGTGTCCGCATAACTCCGGGCGCATGCCGATGCCAAGCCGGATCACGCCAACCATGGGAAATAGCTGGGCGAATCCGCAAAGCGTGCCATCCGCGTTAACGATGGAGATGTATTGCTGGCTCCGCAGCTGCGGATCGCCGAATTCAACAGCCAGCGCCTGCATCTGCTCCCAGGGCAGCCAGCCGTAAATATCGTAAGGGGGTTCATAGATCCAGTTGCAGATTTCTTCTCCGTGCTCGGGTTCCATGGGAACCGCCCGGAAGGTAGCCCCAACTTCGGTCATTGGAACACCGCCTCCTTCTTGCTTAAGAAAATGATTTATTTCTCATTATAATCCAAAAATAATTGAATAAAATAGCGTAGGTAAAGGCATTTTCGTGTTTTACATCATATGGGAAGGGTAATGATTCTTAAGACAAAAAAACAAGCTCCCCTCCAAAGTTTCGGCAAAAACTTTGGAAAAGAGCCTGTCTCACGACAATTTATTGCACGTCGTCGTTGTCTTCGGAATCTGCGGCAACACTTTGGTAAGCATCTGTGCTCATGATCCGTTTCGCTCCCACATAGCGGTTCACATAGTAGCTGTCGCTCAGCGAACTGATGGTAACGCCGCGAGAGGAGGATGCATGGGCAAATTTACCGTCGCCGACATAAATGCCGACATGGGATACGCCTTTGCCTGTCGTATTAAAAAATACGAGATCTCCCGGTCTGATGTTGTCACGGGATACCGCTTTGCCCATATGATACTGGGAGCCGGATTGATGCGGCAGGTCGATACCGATTTTATTAAACACGTACATGGTAAATCCGGAGCAATCAAAGCCGTTCGTCGTTGTTCCGCCGGAAACATATTTCGTTCCGATCGCGCTGTCAATCACTTTATCCATCTTGGAATCAGCGAAAGCGCTTCCTGCTCCAATTGTCATAAGAATGGAAAAACTGAGTACTGCAGCTGTTAACATCTTCTTCAAAAGAAAATACCCCTTCCAACTGCCTACGAGGTTAGCTTAAGGGTTCGGTTGAAGGTCCCCTATGACCCCTCTGTAAATAGGAGGTCAATTCACCCAAAAATGGTTCCCCCGTTTCCCCAGCATTTGGAGAACTCGGCATGACTGTTGTTACGAATAGATGTTGCATGAATCATGACAAAACTTTCGTAAAACGAATCCAATCATTACAAAAATGTTACTATCAACTCACTGCGATAATTGTAACAAAGACGGAAGCACTTGGCAATCATATAAACCATATTTGTGCATGTTTTTTGCGTTTTTTTTGGATGAAAACCACTATGAAAGACTCATTTTTTACATGAAAAGTTAGCTTTCGGGCTGTCATTTCATGAATTTGGAAAAAATCTGTTTCAATTCCCTAAAAAGGGTGTAAAGAAAGGTATCAAATAAAAAAAATACCCGGAAATGGATGGTGGGCATCCGCTCCCGGGTTCACAGTTCAAGTTAAAGATCAATCGTAGGCGACCGCCTGGTAAGCGGTGGTGCTCATGACGCGTTTGGCGCCAACATAACGGTTGGCCCAGTAGGCTTGGCTGAGCGACGTAATCGTTACGCCACGCGAAGAGGAAGATTGCGCGAATTTGCCGTTTCCGACATAAATACCGACATGCGAAACGCCGGACCCGAGCGTGTTAAAGAAGACGAGGTCGCCGGAACGAAGATTGCTTTTGGCCACCGGAGTCCCAATCTTAAACTGCTCTTTGGACGTGCGCGGCAAAGTGATGCCGATTTTCGTAAACACGTATTTGGTAAAACCCGAGCAATCAAAGCCGGCGGTGCTCATACCTCCGGTTTTATACGTCGTTCCGATGGTTTTCGCAATGACTGTGTCCATTTTGGAATCCGCAAATGCGCTTCCTGTGCTGAAGGTAAATACCAGGGCAAGCCCAACTGTTGCTGCTGTAATTTTTTTCTTAAGCTGACTGTTCAAAAGATGTACTCCTTCCAAGGCCTGCGAGGTTAGCTTAAGGATTCGGTAGAAGGCTCCCCTATGACCCCTCTAATGCGAGATCAATTCACCCAAAAAATGGTTCCCCCACTTCCCGGTGCCGGAATTTGGCGTTTTACGCACCGAAACAGTGACTTTTAGACATCGTTGCTGCTTATTTAGTACATACTCTAGTTTGACTTAGCTTCAAAAGATTACAAAGTTGTTACCAGAACTACAGGCATCATTGTACCAAAGCGGTACAGGATATGCAAATGTTTCTCCGGATTTGTAATCATTTTGTAATTTAAAAAGAGTCCTTGCCGCCTCGGATCAACCCGCAGGGCAAGAGACTCTTTTAATATGGCTTCAAGTATGGGCAGATTATTCCGGAAAAGCTTTACTGCACCACAAATGATATTGAGCGGCAATTCCCCACATTTTAAACAGGGTTTGCGGCAGCGGCAGGACCTGGCGAAGGAGCAGTGCCGGAAATCCCGGCCACAGTCCAGCGCCGGTTGCATAGAGCAGCAGGGCTGCTAGCCCTGCCGCTCCAAGCGTAGCCGACAAAGCTACGGCGGACAAGAGCGTCCGGAGGCAGATCAGGAGCGCATTGAACATCCCGGTGCCGGCGATATACCCGAACTGCATATACAGCAGCGCCAGGCGGATCAGATAAAGGTATGCCAGCCAGGCGAGGATATAAGGAACTGCATTCAGCAGCAGATGATAGTCCCAGATGCCGCCGAGCATATAACGGGTCATCCGGGGCAGCAGGAGCGGAAGGGGCAAGGCGGCAAGCACCCACTCCGCCACGCTGAACAAAAATACCGGAAGCCCGAAGCGCTTCATTCCGGGGAAAAAGAATAGTCCACGTTCCCCCACTCGCTCCTGGTGCAGCTCATTGAGGATACCTGCGCGGATAAAGGGGGACAGCAGCAGCCTTAAGAGGCATAGAGCCAGCAGCGTCCATAAATAACGGTGTACGCCCGGATCGGAGGTTAGCGCGAATTGCCCTTCCAGATAATACAGTAGCCTGCCCATGCCGCTGCCCCCGGCGCGCTGCTCGGGATAATGCAGCAGCAGCGGCAGAACGCCGGAGCGGATGAACCGGTAGAGGAAATATCCCCAGAGTAACCTATAGATGAACAGCAGGATAAGGATGTAGGACTGCTCCTTGACGCTGCCGAAGCTGCGGCTCAATATTTTTTTCAACGATTCTCACCTCACCACACAAATGTTTCGAGCAGCGTTTCAAGAAGTGCGGTTACCCCGAGCGTCCAATGCGAAAGCCTGTCGCGTTCCACCTTGGCCAGCCGGTAGTTGTTCAAATGCTTGCTTTCAAGAAGAACGGTATGTGCCGGGTCGATCTCGGCCGACAGCAGCGGGGAGTTGTAGGACAGCTCGAACGTTGTCTTTTGAGCCTTGCCGTCCCATACGCGAGTCGCCGTATATCCGTTGGCAAACGTGAATTTGACAGGCACCTTCCCGTACGGCGTTCCTTTATTGCTTATGGACACCACCGATCGGTAGACCGCGCCGGAACCGCCGGCTTGCCCGTTTTGCAGGGAGGTCGTAATCGTATCCACGGAAAAATCGGGCGCGCCTCCCCCGTAAACGTATCGGTCGAAATAATCCTGCCAGGACTGCTTGGTCACTTTCTCTACGACCTTCTGAAAGTCCGCGGTAGACGGATGCTTGAACCGGTACTTGCGGGCATAGGAGGACAGAATGGCATCCATCGTTTTGCTGCCCACCCGGTGCTCTATATCTTTCAGAACCAGCTTGCCGCGGAGATACACGTTGCGGGAGTAGCCGTCAGGGCCGGTATAATTCCAGGTCTCCAGCTTCAGCGGCTGGGAATCGGTGATTAATGCCGCCTGCACCGGCAAATTGGCGCTGATACCGTACTCCTGCTCCATCAGCCGGTCTTCGGCGTAAGAGGTAAAGCCTTCGTCAAGCCAGGCTTCCTCAAATTCATTGCTGGCCAGCATGCCGTAGAAATACTGATGGCCGATTTCATGAATGACCGTCCGTTCCAGCGATGTGTCGGGCGTAGCCTCCGCAGCACCGAATGCGGTGATCAGGGTGGGGTACTCCATGCCTCCGGCGCCGTTACCGTCTTTGGGCGGTACGATGATCGACAGGGTCGAATACGGATACGTGCCGTACCACTTGCTGAAAGCCTTCAGGGCGGCCTCGGCAGCCTGAAAGTAACGTTCTTCAAGGTCTTTATGGAGCGGGTCCAGATACAGTTTGATTCTTACGCCGGGAACGCCGGGTGCGGAGAACGCTTTTTCGGCAAAAACAAAGTCGGGCGATGCCGCCCAGGCAAAGTCGTGCACATCGTCTGCGTAGAATTGGTAAATCTTCTGGTCGCCTTTTATGCGTGCGTTCTTCACCGGGAAGCCGGTAGCCCCGACGGTATAATCCGCAGGCACGGAAATGGTAACGTTATAGATGCCAAAATCGCTGTAGAACTCGGAAGTGCCGTGGTATTGGTGCAGGTTCCAGCCTTCTTCCTTTATGCCGCGGGTTCCGGCCGGTTCATAAACGCTCAGCTTGGGATACCATTGTCCGGCCATCACGAAGTTGCCTGCGGCGCCCATACGAGCAAAAATCTTCGGAAGCTCGACCTCGTAGGTGAGCTTTACGGTCACCTGTTCTCCGCCGTTTACCGGTTCGGGAAGATGAACCTTAAGCAGCGTCCTGTCGTTTACATTGCCGTCGTCGGGCTGTACATATTGCATCCGCTGCATCAGCGACACGCCGTCTTCGTTGCGCAGATCGGTAATGGTCATACTGCCGTAGCCGTCCTCGGGCATAAGGTCGCTGCGCAGTTTGCCGCCGGATTCCTTCATGAAGGTGGTGTCGTCGGACTGAAAGGCGTTCGGATACAGGTGAAAATACAGCTCCTGCACCGGCTTGCGGCCGGGGTGGGTCCAGGTCACCGTTTCGGTGGCCGTCAGCCGGTCTTCACCGGCCAGGAGCCGGACGTCGATGTGGTATTCGGCGACCCGCTGGCTGAGCGCTTCTTCGGCCGGAACCGGCTTGCTTTCGGGAAGGACGGTGTGCGACGCGCTGCTTTTGGCCGCGTTTGCCTTCGGGGAGACAGGCGGGAGCTTGGCCGATTTGGGCGCAGACGCAGGCAATGCGCCGGAGCTGTACCCCGAGGCCGCCCAAATGGCTCCGCCTCCCAGCATTGCGAGTAACAGCAGAACGGTCATCAGCGTTGCCGGTTTTATGGAACGTGGCTTCATACAGTGATTCCCCCTGTGACAAGCTTCTAGGGGATGTATATGTTTGCATTCGGTGGATTATTAGCTAAAATAAAATAATTAGTGAAAACGGGAAGGATGTGCACATGTGGATAACATTCAGCCGGAAGGCAAAAAACCGCTGGCTCTCAATATTGTGAATGCCAAAAGCAAACATAAAGGATTCGGTGCAGGCTCCATCGATCTGAACAATGTCTCGCCGGTCATCATTGACCGCGGCGAAGCCGTTATCGATATCGGTGCCATGCATGCTAAAAGCAAAGTCGAGAAGGGCATTAAATTCTCCATGAACCGTGAAGACGTGCCGAACGGACGGCAGCTCTGGGTGGTCTGGGTTGCAGTGGACCGCACGCCGGAAGGCCAGCATTACGGCGGCATTACCGCATGCGAGATGTGGATCGACGACGAGGCCCGGCGGGGCTGGAAGATTCTTGCGGACCATGTGAACAAGCTGGATGCGGCATTGAAGCGGAAAGTAATCGTGGAAGGGCTGGGCGCAGAAGAAAAGGCGGCGCTCAAGTCGCTGCTTATCGCACATAATGAAGCGTGGTGGGCTGCTTCGCCCGATAATGTAAAGGATGCCTTGTCCGAGTAAAACGGCTTTGCATACATGACAAACTAAAGGCCCGGTCTTCCCTGTTAGCGGAAAGCCGGGCCTTTGTTGTACGGATTGCACATTATTGCGCGGTAAGCTTGCGTTTGAGCTGGCTGACACGGGCCTGGCTGATGCCAAGCACCTCGGCAAGCTCCTTCTGGTTGGCATAAGGATGCTCCGCAATCGCCTGGGTCAGGCGCTGGCTCATTTCCTCCGTCTTTGTTCTGCGGGCGCCGCGGTTTGGCGTTCCCTGTTCTTCCGGTATGTATGGCGGCTGCTGGGCGGTCTCGGCCGTGCGGTGCGGATCGCCCAGTTCCTTCAGGCAGGCATTACAGATGAATTGATCTTTATAGTAGGTCACTTTATCGAGGCTTCTGCAAAAGGTGCACTCGGTGGAGGTGTATTTTCGCAAGACAATGACGTCATCGTTAAGAATGAAAAATTCGATCGGATCCCCAATATCAATATTGCGCGTCATGCGGATTTCTGCAGGTACCACAATTCTGCCAAGACTGTCTAAACTCCGGATCATGCCTGTATCTTTCATCTCATGTCCCTCATTTACATCTTCATATTTTTTGGTGGATATCTATGATTATAACAGTAATTATTAGTTAAGAGAACGGGGGAAAACGCATTCATTTATATAAATGCCAAGCTTTCACAGCATGAAAAAGCCTCTCCTTCCGCTTACCGGAAGGAGAGGCTGGCTTGGGGTTCCCTATTTTATAACCCGTAATGGAAGATAAGAAACATAGAGTATAAAAATGGGAAACCGTCCAATATTAATTCATCCACCAGCGTTTGATTTCATCCCATAAAGAGGCGTCGTTCGCATGGCCCTGGGCCGGGTCGTTTCCACTGCTGTCCGGTTCCTCTGCACCAGCCCCATGCAGCGAGCAATATTCCGTCGGTTCCGTGCCGCTGATAAAGGTAACCAGCTCCTTGTCCGGACAATCGGCAGTGGCGAGCTTGCCGGACTGCGGATTGACGTAGACGCTGACCACACCGTCCGGAATGGGAAAAATTTTGGGCGGCACATTCTTCAGCGCGGCTTCCGTATACTGTGCGAAAATCGGCGCCGCCCGCCGCCCGTCGGCGGTGGCGATGTCGCGCCCTTTGTCGTAGCCGACCCAGACGGCGGTGGACAGCTCAGGCGTGAAGCCAACCATCCAGCCGTCGGTATCGGTCGTCCCGGTTTTGCCGGCCACCGGACGTTTGATCAGTGCGGCCACCCGGTTCCCCGTTCCGCCGCTTTCGAACACCCCCTCCATCAAGCGGGTAAGGGTATAGGCAGCAGCAGGCTCCACCACCTGCTCCCCGGGCGATTTCGGCGCCTCGTAGAGCAGGTCGCCGGAAGCATCGGTAATTCTCAGAATCGCCGTCGTCGGCTGCTTAAGACCGCCGCCGGCAATCACGCTGAAAGCGGAGGCCATTTCCAGCGGACTGACCGGCGAGGTGCCGAGCGCAAGCGAGGGCACTTGCTGCAGCGGACTGTCGATGCCCAGTTTTACGGCCATCGCAGCGACCTTGTCCACGCCGATCTTCATTATGGTGTTCACGGCGTAGATATTGTCGGACGCGGCGATCGCCTGCCGCATGTTGATTTCTCCCAGATATTTATCGCCGAAGTTTCGCGGTTGATACGTCTTGCGGTTGTTGTCGTAATGAAACAGGGTCGGCTGGCTGTTAAAGACGCTAAGGCCGGTCATCGTTTTGGTGGAGAGGGCTGTCAGGTACATAATCGGCTTGAAGGCCGATCCTGGCTGCCGGGTGGTCGCCAGCGCGTGATTGAACTGATTGGTCCGGTAATTTTTGCCCCCGACCATGGCTTTGATGTAACCGGTTCGGGGATCAATGGACACCAGGGCCGTTTCCAGCTCGCTTTGCGGGTCCATCCCCTGTTCGACCGCATCTTCCGCCGCCTTTTGCATGTCCGGATCCAGCGACGTGTATACATTCAGCCCGTCCTGATCCAACTCCTCGCCGGTAATATGCAGCAGCTCCATGACTTGGTTGCGTACATAATCGCGGAAATAGGGGGCCACCGATACGGTGTTCCGCGAATCCCGCGGCTTGAAGCTCAGGACCTCCTTGTCGGCGGCCGCTGCCTCCAAGGCGGTAATATCGCCGGTTTGCGTCATCGAAGCCAGGATAATGCCCTGGCGTTTCTTGGCGTTGTCCATATGGGTATAGGGCGAGTAATAGGTCGGTCCCTTAGGGATGCCCGCGAGCATGGCGCTTTCGGCAAGGGTTAACGCTTTTGCCGGTTTGCCGAAGTACATCTGGGCGGCGGCTTCAATGCCGTAAGCGCCATGGCCGTAATAAATTTCGTTAAGGTACATATTCAAAATCTCGTCTTTGGTGTATTTCATCTCCAACTGAAGCGAATACATGGCCTCTTTGATTTTTCGCGTCCATGTTTTCTCGTGGCTGAGGTAGAGATTGCGTGCAAGCTGCTGCGTCAGCGTGCTGGCGCCCTGCGAGCGGTCGCCCGACTCCAGATTGGCCAGTACGGCCCGTCCCATGCCCTTGAGATCGAATCCGGAATGCTTGTAGAAGTTCCGGTCCTCCACCGCAAGGGTAGCTTCGATCAGATAAGGCGAGATTTCAGTAAGCTTGACCGGCTGGCGGCTGCGGCCGTCGGCGGAAAAGGCCGTCAGCACATTGCCGCGGGCATCCAGCATCCGGGAACGGACATCGTCGGGAATTTGCGGCAGCGGTTTTTGCGATAAATATCCGATCAAAGCGCCCGCTCCAACCAAAAGCAGCACGGTAAGCAGAACTGCAAGCCGCAGCAGGCGGCGGGCTCGGGATTTGCGTACGGGGGGGGCGGCGGAATCGCGCGGCATGGCATCCATCTCCTGTCATCGGGAAAAATCTTAAGTGGCATTTATTCTCAGTATGGGATAGGAAGCAGAGGGATATTCATCGGCGCGCCCTGCGATGCCCTTCATCCGAAAGTGACCAAATTGTATTTATTTAATGACGGCAGGCGGTGGATTTTGCCGCAAATGGGCAGTATAACAGAGTAGTCCATACATGGAAGGGTATATATATTTCAGGAGGTGCACAACATGAAACGAACCCCACATTGGCAGCGGAAAGCGATCGCTTTCCTGCTGGCGGGATTGCTGCTTCTGGCAGTCCCGGGATTTAACCGTACGGCTTCAGCGGCCGCGCCCGTATGCGGCAGCGGCGACCATGGATTGCTTCCCGAGCTGCAAGTCAAAAATGCGGCTTCGGGCGCAACGATGGCTTTTTCCGATATTGAATTTCTGAATGCGGATACCGGCCGGGCCGCCGGAAACGGCTTTATGATCGGAACATCCGACGGCGGCTGCCAGTTCCAGAAAATTTATGAAGGCCAGTGGAATTTCCGGGATATCGATTTCCCGAATAACGTGCATGGCTGGGCGCTGGCATCCGTGCAAGACGGACAACAGGTCTATTTGATCGCCACCGCGGACGGCGGAGCCACTTGGAAACGCCTCGGCAGCGGCGCGGTAACCTTCGAACGCATCGATTTTCTCGACAATACGCATGGCTTCGGGTACAACCGGGCCTCGACGTATTACACTGCGGATGGGGGCGTTACCTGGACCAGAGTCGCTACGCCGGCCAACACCCGCGGCGCCGAGTTTACCAGCCGCCAGAACGGCTGGGCGGTAGTGGTGCAACCGGGCGCGAGCTATAAAGTCATGAAGACGGCGAACGGCGGCAAGTCTTGGTCGTTGTCGCTTACCGCATCCTTTGCTTATCCCGAGTTTGGCCGTGTATACGCCAGCGGCAAGCAAGTTTACGCCCTGCTGTACGGCGGAACGGGTATGAGCCAGACCTCGTATTCGCTGTATGCCAGCGCCAATCAGGGTAAAACCTGGACGCGGGTGATCGCGGAGTCGACGGCAGGCGGCGGCCCGGCGCCTGGCAGCGGCGCATTGCAGCATGACAAAGGTCCGGCCAAAGGCAAACCGGGCAACATGCAACTGGTCGGCGACGCTTCGGCCTTCCTGGTCGGCTATTCGCCGGCAGGCGGAGAAGTGGCCGTGGGCCGTTCTCTAAATGCGGGCAAAACCTGGACCAACCTTCCGCCGGTACCGGGCTACGAAGGGATCATTTCCTTCCCGGACAGCACAAAAGGCTGGATGGCCGTACGTGGCCTGAACGGCGAAGCCATTCTCTACGCCACAAGCGATGGCGGAAGCAGCTGGCAGGCCAAACTTACGTTTAAAGGAAACAGCCGATAAGCCGGTCAAGCTTAGAAGCCACACAGAAACCGCTTTGCAGACGGGAGCAAGCTATTCCGTCCGCAAAGCGGTTTTTTATGGAGTGAAAATTGAAATTGCCATTGAATTGCTTTTATGGACTGGATATAGTGTACAATGGGAAGGCGAATATTGATGAATAAGCGGTGAACCAACATGACGGATTTCGGAACCGGCAAATATGCCGTTTCGGTTACGCTTGATAGCCTGCAAGACGGCCAGCGTACGGTGATAACAACAAACGGGGAAGCAATCGCCCAAGGCCGGCGGCTGTATGTCCGGTTTGAAGAGACGCTCAAGGGTCCGCAGGGCGATCCGCAGTCTGTACGTACAACGATAAAATTAACGCCGGACGAACTGAAGCTGATCCGCCACGGCGCAGTCGAATCCGAGCAGTCTTTCGCGGAGGGGCGTAAGCTGCCGGGCTTTTACCGCTCGCCCTATACACAGTTCAACCTTTCTACGGATGTACGGAAGCTGGAGCTGGTCCGGCAGGGCCGCTCGCTGAGCGTAGCCTGGGAGTACGACTTGTATGTTTACGAGGAGTTATCGGGACAATTCGCAATCAGTTTGCATATACAGGAGGAACAATGAACATGACACAAAGTCAAAATCCGCTTCAGCTCGTCGATGTACGGGTGAAGGAAGCGATCGCCGATGCGGCGGTTGCCGCCGGACTCGTCACGAGAGAGGAGCTCCCGGCCATCGTGCTGGAAGTGCCGAAGGATAAAGCCCATGGAGATTTGGCCACCAATGCCGCCATGCAGCTGACCAAAATCGCCAAACGCAATCCGCGCCAAATCGCCGAGGCGATCATCGAGCATCTGGATACTGGCAAAGCTTCTATAGAGAAGGCTGAGATTGCCGGACCGGGCTTCATTAACTTTACGCTATCCAAAAGTTATCTGTACCCGATCATCCCGCTTGTGGCGGAGCAAGGCGAGAACTACGGCCGGATCGACGCCGGTCAAGGGCAGAAGGTCGAGGTGGAATTCGTCAGCGCGAACCCTACGGGAAGCCTTCATCTGGGCCATGCCCGCGGAGCCGCGGTCGGCGATGCGCTGTGCAACCTGCTTGATTATGCCGGATATTCCGTTACGCGCGAATATTACATCAACGACGCCGGCAATCAGGTAGCGAACCTGTCCAAGTCGATCGAAGCCCGGTATTTGCAGGAGCTGGGCCAGCAAGCGGAGATGCCGGAAGACGGCTACCACGGCGAAGACATTAAAGGTTTTGCCAAGGAACTAGTTGCGGAAAAAGGCGACGCGCTGCTGTCCATGGAGCCGGGCGAACGCGAGGCCTTCCTGCGCAGCTACGGATTGACCAAAGAGCTGGAGAAGATCAAACGCGATCTGGGCCGCTTCCGTGTCGAATTCGACATCTGGTTCAGCGAAACTTCGCTGTATGAGAACGGAGAAGTGCTGCGTGCACTGGACGAGCTGCGCGAGCGCGGTGAAGTATATGACCAGGACGGAGCCACCTGGCTGAACACGACCAAATACGGCGATGACAAAGACCGCGTGCTGATCAAAAACGACGGCACCTATACGTATCTGACGCCGGATATCGCTTACCATAGCGATAAATACGGCCGCGGCTACGATAAAATGATCAACATCTGGGGTGCCGACCACCACGGCTACATCCCGCGGATGAAAGCGGCTATGTCCGCGCTCGGCAACGATCCCGAGAAGCTGGTCGTGCTGATCGCGCAAATGGTCAGCCTGTTCCAGAACGGGGAAAAGGTCAAAATGTCCAAACGTACCGGCAAAGCGGTAACGATGGAAGACCTGATGGAAGAAGTGGGCCTCGATGCCATCCGCTATTTCTTTACGATGCGCAGCATGGACTCGCATCTTGATTTCGACATGGACCTTGCCGTATCCACTTCCAATGAAAATCCGGTCTATTATGTACAGTACGCGCATGCGCGGATCTGCAGCATTTTCCGCCAGGCCGAAGAGCAAGGCATCGCGCTGCCGGAGCCGTCCGCCGTGGATTATGGCAAGCTTACGGCTGCGCATGAATACGACCTGCTGCGCAAGGTCGGCGAGCTGCCGGCAGAAATCGCCGTCGCGGCTGCCGGTTATGCGCCGCACCGCCTGATCCGCTACGTCTACGACTTGGCGGCGCTGTTCCACAGCTACTACAAGGCCGAGCGCGTCATTACCGAAGATGCCGCGCAGACGGTGGCCCGCCTCGCGCTGCTCGGCGCGGTGCGCACCACTATCGCCAACGTGCTGCGCCTGGTCGGCGTAACCGCGCCGGAGCGCATGTAATACTACCCCACAAAGTGGGGTTTAGGGCTTCGAAGCAAAGTCAGGTGCTTTGCGAGGCCCCGAGAACTTAATAAAGCTCCGCCTCCCCGCAGCGAACCGGGGAGGCGGAGCTTTTGCTTTACCCGCGCGCGGCGTCGGACACCTTGGCCTCCGCCGCGCGTTTGGCCCGCACCCCTGCGCGCAGGAGGCGCAGGGCATCCGCCGCGCCGCCGCCGAGCGCGGCGCGGCGCTGGCCCTTGCGTAGCCGCACGGGCTGCGCGGTCCGCCGCAGGAGCAGCTTCAGCTCCCGCGGCGAAAGGCCGGGGCGCAGCGCGAGCAGCAGCGCCGCCGCGCCCGTCACATGCGACGTCGCCATGGACGTGCCGCTCATTTCCTTATAGCCCTCCTTCAGCCAGCAGGAGGGCACGCCTTCGCCCGGACCGTACACGTCGATGTACGATCCGCGGTTGCTGAAGGCGGCGACGCGCTGCCTGCGGTCCAGCGCCCCGACGGCAATCGTCTCCGGATAACGCGCCGGGTAATCGCCGCCGCGTTTGCCGTCATTGCCGGAAGAAGCGACGATGGCGATCCCGGCCCGGTAGGCCTTGATCACCACATCGTGCAGCGCCCGGCTTCTTGTTTTCATGCCGAAGCTCATATTGATGATGTCGATCTTGTTCTGTACGCACCAGTCGATGCCGAGCACAATGTCGGACACGTAAGCCGAGCCGCTATGATCGAACGCCTTGACCGGATACAGCAGCGCCCGCGGCGCCACGCCCATCATGCCGCGCGTTCCGCCCGCGGCAGCCAGCGTCCCGGCGATATGGGTGCCGTGCCCGTTGTCGTCGATCGGCAGCATGCCGCGGTGCAGCAGATTGACGCCGGAAGCAAGCGAGTGCTTCAGGTCGGGATGGCGAAAGTCTGCGCCGGTATCGATCACGCCGATCTTGACATGGACGCCGGTCGATTTAGACCAGGCTCCCGGGGCATGAATCGCTTTCACGCCCCAGGGAATCACGGCGGTGCCGGCTTTTTCCCCCGGAAGCGAGTGGACCTTGATGCGGAAATCCTCTTCGATGCTCAGCGTAGACGCGTATTTGTCCATCAGCCGCTCCGCCCCCGCGGCTGGTACAAAGAAAGCCCGGATCAGCGGAGAGATTTGAATTTGGCGCAGGTGCGGGCGTTTCGTCCGCAGGGATCTCCATTGCTGCAGCGCTCCGGCATAATGGCGGGCGTCATTGAAAGTAACTATGCGGCGCTCTGCGTGTTTGGGGGCAGCCTTTATTTCTTCAAGCAGCATCTGCCAAAACCCGAAATAGTCCATAAGTTACGCCGTCCCCTCCTCGGTGCCGTGCTGACATATAGTATGAAGAGAGGCAGGCGTCCGAATGGGAACTTGCCCTTTTTTGGCGAATTGGGCTGCCCATCGTGTCAAAAGATGCGGCGATACATAAAATACAAGGAAGAGATTTCGCACTCTCTTTGCAACATCCCGTAAGGAGCCGATCCTTGGCGTGGGTACAGTCATGCGCGGAGGAATTTCCTCCGCCTTTTTCTTTTCCGATACCGTTTTCAACTTGCCGCATTCCGGAGCCTGCGTGCCTGACGCTGAACCTTGCCCCGCCGGTGCCGCATTTGACTTGCAATTTGTTTACAAATAGGTTTTACTTAGGTTTGTGAACAATGCGTGAGAGGAAGTGTCCTTTAGTGAGTACGCCACTCAATTTAAAGTTGGACCCTGAGAAAGTCAGAGAAATGCCGATGGTCGATTTGGCATTCCTCGTGCTGAAAGCAGCGAATACCCCTTATTATTACCGCGATTTGATGGTCGAAGTGGCCAAGCTGCGCGGAATGACCGAAGAAGAAACCAACGAAACCATTGCCCAGCTATATACGGAGATCAATATCGACGGACGGTTCGCCTGTGTCGGCACCAACCTCTGGGGCCTGAAACGATGGTATCCGCTGGAGCGCTCCGACGATCCGGTCGGCAACTCCAAACGTCCGCGGATCATCAACGACGAAGACGACGATCTGGAAGACGACGACTTTACCGAGGACGACGACAGCTATGCTTCGGATGAAGAGGATTTCGATACGATCGACGAAGATCGCGACGACCTGTATTCCGACGACGACAGCGAAGTAGACGAAGACGTCGTGCTCGACGAGGAAGAGATCGACGAAGAGTCCGATGAAGAGGATGAAGAGTCCGAGGATGACCTCGATGAGGAATCGGATAATGCCGATGAGGACGACGATTATTAATCCGTCCGAAATGGTGTAAATCCTCCCTTGACACAGGTAGGATGGTCAATGTACACTATTGCATGGGCTTCTAAAGGAAAGTAAATATTTGTTTTCAAAAATAAAAAGTGCCCCGGTGCTACGGGTGTCACTTTTTTGTTTTTTTAGAGCAGTTTCCCCGTTTTGATCATGGAGAAAAAGGTTACGATAAACAAAAGCGTCGCCTGACTTCTGGACTTTATTTAGGAGGGTTTTACAGTGACAAAGTATATTTTTGTAACGGGTGGCGTCGTGTCTTCCTTGGGCAAGGGAATCACCGCCGCTTCGCTCGGCAGGCTGCTCAAGAACAGAGGCCTCAAGGTGACCATTCAGAAATTCGATCCTTACATTAACGTGGACCCTGGAACCATGAGTCCCTACCAGCACGGTGAAGTTTTTGTCACGGACGACGGCGCGGAGACCGACCTTGACTTGGGGCACTACGAACGGTTTATCGATATTAACCTGTCCAAGAACAGCAACGTGACAACGGGTAAAATCTATTCCTCCGTCATCAGCAAAGAACGGCGCGGAGAGTATCTGGGCGGAACGGTCCAGGTCATCCCGCATATTACGAACGAAATCAAGGAGCGCGTATTCCGTGCGGGACGCGAGACCGGCTCGGACGTGGTCATTACCGAAATCGGGGGCACGGTCGGCGATATTGAGAGCTTGCCGTTCCTCGAAGCGATTCGCCAGATCAAAAGCGATATCGGCCGGGAGAACGTCATGTACATCCATGTGACGCTGATCCCTTACATCAAAGCGGCGGGCGAAGTAAAAACCAAGCCGACCCAGCACAGCGTTAAGGAACTTCGCAGCATCGGCATCCAGCCGAATGTCATCGTCTGCCGGACCGAATATCCGCTGTCCCAGGACATGAAGGGAAAAATCGCCCTGTTCTGCGACATCGACGCAAGCGCGGTAGTAGAGTGCCGCGACGCCTCCACGCTGTATGAGGTTCCGCTGAACCTGCGCAACGAAGGGCTGGACGAAATCGTCGTCAACCATCTGAAGCTGACGACCCCTGCGCCCGATATGCGCGAATGGGAAAGCATGCTTGGCCGGATTCAGCAGCTGGAGCGCAACGTTGAGATTGCCATCGTCGGCAAATACGTTGCTTTGCACGACGCTTATTTGAGCGTAGTGGAATCGCTGTCCCACGCCGGCTTTGCAGCGAACGCCGAAGTCAAAGTGCGCTGGGTCGATGCGGAGCTGGTGACCGATGAGAATGTGGACGAGCTTCTGGGCGGCGTCGGCGGCATTCTCGTGCCGGGCGGCTTCGGCGACCGCGGCATCGAAGGCAAAATTTCCGCGATCCGTTATGCCCGCGAGCAGCGGATTCCGTTCTTCGGCATCTGCCTCGGCATGCAGGTATCCGTGATCGAATACGGCCGATCCATTCTTGGGCTCGCCGGCGCGAACAGCTCGGAGATCGATCCGACTACGCCGCATCCGCTGATCGACCTGCTGCCGGAGCAAAAGGATATCGAAGACATGGGCGGCACCATGCGCCTTGGCCTGTACCCTTGCAAATTGCTTCCGGATTCCCTGGCCATGTCCTGCTACGACGATGAGCTGGTGTATGAACGTCACCGTCACCGGTACGAATTCAACAACGCTTACCGCGATGAAATCGAGAAAGCCGGCCTTGTGATCTCCGGCACCAGTCCGGACGGACGCCTGGTCGAAATTGTTGAGCTTCCGGGACATCCGTGGTTCCTCTCCGTGCAGTTCCATCCGGAATTCACGTCGCGCCCTAACCGTCCGCAGCCGCTGTTCCGCGAATTCGTCAAGGCTTCGCTGACGCATACCGAACAGCTGTAAATAAACGGTGAAAAGGACCTCTAGCCAGAGGTCCTTTTTTCTTTTTTCAGATTTCCCCTTTTTATCCAATTAGCAGGATTTTGACTGTCTGTCACGAATAATAGGTTTCGTATGGACTTTATCGCTCGTTATTTGAGAAACCGTTAGCTGTGCGAGGGCGCGGTGTAGACATTTGCCTTTAATCTGGGAGGGTATGAAATGGAAAAGAAGAAAGTGTTAATCGTCGATGATCAGAACGGAATCCGGATTCTCCTCATGGAAGTATTCAATAGCGAAGGTTACACCACCTTTCAAGCCGCGAACGGAAAAACGGCGCTCGAAATCGTACGTGCGGAATCGCCCGATCTGGTGCTTTTGGACATGAAGATTCCGGGAATGGACGGGCTGGAAATTTTGAAATATCTGAAAGAAATTGATCCGGAGATTAAGGTGATTATGATGACCGCCTACGGGGAGCTCGACATGATTAAGGAAGCGACCAAAATGGGTGCGCTGATGCATTTCACCAAGCCGTTTGACATCGATGAGATGCGTGTAGCTGTAAATATGCATTTATTCAATAAATCCGTTGATTCACATAACTAGCGGACAGCCTCCGAACCGGGAAGTTTGGGCGAACGCCGTAATGGATAATCTAAAAGAGGATACTTGCCGGCGAAGGGCTGGATAAATATCGTCCCACCGGGACATTTTTTTGTGTATCCTATTTAGTATTTGACATCGGATGTGCTATAATAAGCCTGTATGTGATGTCGGCTTTTTATAAGCAACCCCACAATTTTAGGAGGATTGAAACCATGCCATTAGTATCGATGACTGACATGCTCAACAAAGCTCTGGAAGGTAAATATGCCGTAGGACAATTCAACATCAACAACCTTGAATGGACCCAAGCGATTCTGTCTGCAGCAGAAGCCGAGAAATCCCCGGTAATCCTGGGCGTTTCCGAAGGTGCTGCCCGCCATATGAGCGGATTCTACACCGTTGTTAAAATGGTGGAAGGTCTGATGCATGACCTGAAAATCTCTGTTCCAGTAGCGATTCACCTCGACCACGGCTCCAGCTTCGACAAATGTAAAGAAGCAATCGACGCCGGATTCACTTCCGTTATGATCGACGGCTCCCACCACCCAATCGAAGAGAACGTAGAAATGACCAAAAAGGTCGTTGAATACGCTCATGCCAAAGGCGTTTCCGTTGAAGCTGAAGTGGGCACAGTAGGCGGTCAAGAAGACGACGTTGTTGGCGGCATTCAATATGCTAACCTTGACGAATGCGTTCGCATCGTTAAAGAAACCGGCATCGACACATTGGCTCCTGCTCTTGGTTCCGTACATGGTCCTTACCACGGCGAACCGAACCTCGGGTTCAAGGAAATGGAAGAAATCCGCGACGCTGTTCAAATTCCGCTCGTGCTGCATGGCGGTACAGGCATTCCTTTGCATGACATCCAAAAATCGATTTCCCTCGGTACTTCCAAAATCAACGTAAACACCGAGAACCAAATCGCATTCGCTAAAGTTGTTCGCGAAGTATTGGCTGCTAAACCGGACGCTTACGATCCGCGTACTTTCATCCAACCAGGCCGCGAAGCTATCAAAGAAACCGTTATCGGCAAAATCCGCGAATTCGGTTCCAGCAACAAAGCGTAAGTTTGTTAATGTCATTCATCGCATCGGCGGACAGGCCTCTTCGGGGCTGTCCGCCGCATGCCTGTTTATACATGTTTCTGCTATGGAAAGCACACCGCTTAGCCGGTGTCTTTCCATTTTATTATTTATTATCCAAAAGCCTTACCGGCACTTGGGGCAACGCTAGTACACGTAGGGGGAACCTGATAATTCTATGGAAAAATTAATGATTGGCGGCGGACGCCGGCTAGAGGGCGTAGTAACGATCAGCGGGGCAAAGAACAGCGCAATCGCGCTTATTCCTGCGGCGATACTGGCTGAATCTGAAGTTATTCTTGATAATTTGCCGTCCCTTAGCGATGTGGCCGTTTATTCGGAGATTCTGGAGGAGCTTGGCGCAAACGTTACTTGGTCAGGCAGCCAGATGCGAATCGACCCCTCCCGTATCGTTTCCATTCCTATGCCTAACGGGCCTGTCAAGAAACTGCGGGCTTCCTATTATATGATGGGGGCGCTTTTGGGCAGATTCAAGGAAGCGACCATTGGCCTACCGGGCGGCTGCAATTTTGAGCCGCGTCCGATCGATCAGCACATCAAGGGGTTTGAAGCACTGGGAGCCACGGTGACCAACGAACATGGCTCGATCCATTTATATGCCAAAGAACTGCGCGGCGCAAAGATTTATCTGGACGTATCCAGCGTCGGTGCAACCATCAACATTATGCTTGCGGCCTCGCGGGCCAAAGGCGCGACAATTATCGAAAATGCGGCTAAAGAGCCTGAGATCATAGATGTTGCAACACTGCTGAACTCCATGGGTGCGGTTATTAAAGGTGCCGGCACCGAAACGATCCGGATTGAAGGGGTTTCAGAGATGCATGGCTGCCGCCATTCCATCATTCCTGACCGCATTCAAGCCGGTACTTATATGATTGCAGCCGCAGCTACGCGCGGCAATGTCCTGATCGATAATGTCATCCCCAAGCATCTGGAGGCGCTGACTGCCAAGCTGCTGGAGATGGGCGTAGATATCGAAGAGCTGGATGAGAGCATCCGTGTCATCGGCAGAGCGAATTACGAGCATGCGGACGTTAAAGCGCTCGTTTATCCCGGCTTTGCCACGGATTTGCAGTCGCCGATGACGAGTTTGCTGACACAGGCCGAAGGCGTCAGTGTGCTAAGCGATTTCGTGTACAGCAACCGGTTCAAGCATGTGCCTGAACTTGTGCGGATGGGCGCCAAAATCCGCGTCGAAGGCCGTTCCGCGATTATCGAGGGCAGCAAGCTTAATGCTGCCAAAGTGAAGGCGGCTGACTTGCGCGCCGGTGCGGCTCTTGTCATTGCCGGTCTGACCGTCGAAGACGGTGTGACCGAAGTGACCGGTGTCGAGTATATCGACCGGGGATACGACAATCTGGTAAGCAATCTGCGTAATTTAGGAGCGGAGGTATGGCGGGAGCAAGAGTAACCGCCGGGCATTGACCTTGTGCGGAAGGAGTTTTTTAGGGAATTACTGCATATCTCCTTCCGCATTGGGTAATGCTATCCTAATGAGGATTTTAATAGAATCATATTTTATAAAAATTGAATAGGTGGTTATTACATGGATCTTCAAATTTCCGACTTGGAAGAAATGAAGCTGACCGATCTGTACAAGCTGGCGAAGAAATACCAGATTCCGTACTATGGACAGCTCAAGAAACGGGAGTTGATCTTCGCGATCCTTCGCGCGCAGGCGGAGCAGAGCGGGCTGATGTTCATGGAAGGCGTGCTGGAGATTTTGCCCGAAGGCTACGGCTTTTTGAGGCCCATCAACTATTTGCCAAGTCCTGAGGACATCTACATTTCGGCTTCCCAAATCCGCAAGTTTGATCTGCGAAGCGGCGACCTGGTCTCGGGGAAATGCCGAACGCCGAAGGAAAACGAACGTTATTTCGGATTGCTTCAAGTTAACGCCGTTAACGGCGAAAATCCTGCCAGCGCGGCTGACCGTCTGCATTTTCCGGCGCTGACACCTCTTTATCCGCAAAAAAAGCTGCCGCTTGAAACATCCCCTACCCATTTGTCTACCCGAATTATGGATCTGCTCGCTCCGGTTGGTTTGGGGCAGCGCGGTTTGATTGTAGCACCTCCCAAAGCAGGGAAAACGCTCCTCCTGAAAGAAATCGCCAATAGCATCTCCACGAACAATCCTGAGATTGAACTGTTTGTTCTATTGATCGATGAACGTCCCGAAGAAGTGACCGATATGCAGCGTTCCGTTAAGGGCGAAGTGGTCGCATCGACGTTTGATGAACTTCCGGAGAACCATATTAAAGTGGCGGAGCTTGTGCTGCAGCGCGCTTTGCGGCTGGTGGAGCATAAGAAGGATGTCGTGATTCTGCTGGATAGCATTACCCGTCTGGCCCGTGCTTACAATCTGGTGGTTCCGCCATCTGGACGGACGCTTAGCGGCGGTATCGATCCGGCGGCCTTTCATCGGCCGAAACGCTTTTTTGGCTCGGCGAGAAATGTGGAAGAAGGCGGCAGCTTAACCATTCTGGCGACTGCTCTGATTGACACCGGCTCCCGGATGGATGATATTATTTATGAAGAATTTAAAGGAACTGGCAATATGGAGCTGCATCTGGATCGCAAGCTGGCTGAACGACGGATCTTCCCGGCCATCGACATCCGCCGTTCCGGCACTCGCCGCGAAGAAGTATTGCTGAGCAAGGAAGAACTGGATACCATTTGGGCGATCCGTAAAAATATGAATGAATCGTATGATTTTGTTGAGAACTTCCTCAAAAAGCTGCGCGACTGCAAAACGAATGCGGAATTCCTCGCTTCTTTCGACGTTGCCGGCGGCCGTGAGGGGGCTTCGGCAAGCGGTACGGCCAGCAGCGGGGGGACCTCGAACAGCGGCGCCGCTGCGCGCCGGACGACCCGGGCTAAAGCGCCTACGGTTCCGACTACCTGAGAATAGAACTAAAAGGAGATTAACATGTATTTGGTATATGCCGACGAGCAAGGAAACGTATATGATCATCCCGAATTGCACGGCCTTGCCCGGAGCGGGGACATGATCGTAGAGATGCTGGAGGAAGAGCTGATTCCGCTCCCGGAAGGCGCTACGTTGGTCGGTCTGCCGTCCACGCGCGCTGTCGGAATGAATCCGGAGACGGGCGAAATGCAGGCGCTGCCGGAGGGTTCACAGGCCGTAGGTGCGCTGCTGCCGCAAGGCTTTACCCGCCTTTGCCTCCCCGGCTACATCAAGACCGATAAAGCGTATAAACTGCCCCTGTTCGGTTATTCCGCCGTGGTCTGGAAGGATGGAGGGTTCTATGTAGCCGCCGATGCCACCGACGATCCGGAGCAATGGAACCCGATGAACTGCGACCGGGATAAAGTAGAGGCGGGGGTAGGTGGTCTGACGGCCAAATATCCGGACAATCGCCTTTACGATCACTTGTCCAACTGTGCGCTTGGCTACGAATGCCTGACCTCGTCGAATACTTTTTTGGGCCGCTGGGAAGGTGCCGTGCCGGTATCCTATTCCTGTAACGCCGGCTGCTTCGGCTGTATTTCCGAACAGCCGGATGACAGCGGTTTTGTCTCGCCGCAGACCCGGATGAACTTCCGGCCGAAGGTGGAAGAGATCACCGAGGTTATGCTGGAGCATCTCACGACGCCGCAGTCGATCATCAGCTTCGGCCAAGGCTGCGAAGGCGAGCCTTCGACTCAGGCCAAGCTCATTATCGAGGCGATCCGCCATGTGCGTTCGGTTACCGATATGGGTTATATCAACATCAATACCAACGCCGGACTGAGCGATCATATCCGCGGCATCGTCGATGCCGGACTGGATTTGATGCGGGTCAGTACCATCAGTGCGCTGGACGATCATTATAATGCCTACTACAAACCGCGGGGCTATACGCTCGCTAATGTTGAAAAATCGCTGAAATACGCGGCTTCCCAAGGCGTCTACACGTCCATCAACTATTTGATTTTTCCGGGGGTAACCGACCGTGAAGAAGAAATTGAAGCGATGGTCGAATTTGTCAGACGGACCGATCTGAAGCTGATCCAGATGCGGAATCTGAATATTGACCCGGAAAGCTATTTGGAGTTGATCCCTCCGGCCAAAGGCGAAATTCTAGGAATGAAGACGATGCTGGACATTTTCCGAGAAGAACTGCCGGATGTGGTGATCGGCTCATTCACCCATATTCCGCCTGCCGGGATGGCCCGGGCGAAGGTTCGTCCACTCTCATTGCAATGACATGGGACTTAGTGCTTGCGGGCAAGAACGGTTTGTGTTAGAATACTTGTGGTTTTAATAACTCTGAGTCCGCATGAGGCCCAGGGCAAGAGAGGTGAAAGATAATGAAAGAAGCAATTCAACCTAAGTACCACATTGCTACGGTGACCTGTGCATGCGGCAACACTTTTGAAGCCGGTTCGGTTAAACCAGAACTTCGCGTCGAAATTTGCTCGAACTGCCACCCACACTTCACAGGTAAGCAGAAATTCGTGGACGCCGGCGGTCGCGTTGATAAATTCAAAAAGAAATACGGTATCTAATCGTCATGCCCCCGGCTGTTACAGCTGGGGGTTTTCGTTTTATTTGCCCCATTTCTTCCCTGCGGGGACGGGTTGCATTTTGGAGTGCCGTGAGCTATACTAAAGTTCGCCGTGCTAGATGGGGAGGTAGCGGTGCCCTGTAACTCGCAACCCGCTGTAGCGAGATTGAATTCCTGTTAGCGGTGCCGTCGATGTGAGGTTTGGTCCCTGTGGGCTGTGTTGACGGTTGGGTCCTCCGCAATGAGCGCTTGTGAACCTGGTCAGGTCCGGAAGGAAGCAGCCATAAGCGAGTTTGCTCTTGTGCCGGAGGGTGGCCTAGCCCGAGCAGTTCCGCAGGATTGCCGCTCGGATCGCGGTCATCAATAACAGGTGCACGGTTTTATAACGAATGAGAGCAGCATCTTCGCCCAGGCGAGGATGCTTTTTGCTGTTCGAATATAGTATAATGTAATAGCGACAAATGCCGGAAAGCGGCAGCTTGAGAGAGGGTTATGCTAGTGGAACACATCGCGCTGTACCGTGCCTGGCGGCCACAGTCGTTTCAAGATATGGTCGGGCAGCAGCATATTATACAGACGCTGCAGAATGCGATTCGCGAGCAGCGGGTTTCGCATGCCTATCTGTTCAGCGGTCCTCGGGGTACCGGTAAAACCACCGCCGCCAAAGTGCTCGCCAAAGCGGTCAATTGTGAACGGGGCGCCGGCCCGGAGCCGTGCAATGAATGTCCTTCCTGCCTGCGCATTACGGCCGGCAACATTATGGATGTACAGGAAATCGACGCCGCTTCCAACCGGGGTGTAGAAGAAATCCGCGACCTTCGGGATAAGGTGAAATATGCCCCGACCGAAGTGCGCCGGAAAGTGTATATTATTGATGAAGTGCATATGCTGACCACAGAAGCGTTTAATGCGCTGCTGAAGACGCTGGAAGAACCGCCGCCGCATGTCATGTTTATTCTGGCAACGACGGAGCCGCACAAATTGCCGGCAACGATCATTTCCCGCTGTCAGCGTTTTGACTTTCGCCGCGTGGCTCTGGAAGAGCAAGTGCGGCGGCTCGATGAAATTTGCCGGAAAGAGGGCATTTCTGCGGACGAAGATGCGCTGCAGTATATTGCCCGCTTGTCTGAAGGCGGGATGCGTGACGCGGTCAGCATTTTGGACCAGATCTCCTCTTTTACGGAGGGTAAAGTAACGTATCAACAGGTGCTGGGTATGACCGGCGGCATTCCTTCCGAACAGTTTGCCCGTTTGGCTTCCGCAATACTGGAAGGCGATATGGGTAAACTCCTGGAGTATGTAGAGCAATTAATGCAGGAAGGAAAAAGCGCCGATAAATGCCTGGAGAACCTGCTTTATTATTTCCGCGATCTTTTGATGATCAAGATGGTGCCTGGGGCCGATCACTTGACCGATCGGGTACTGAACCCGGAAGCCTTCCGGAGCATGGCGGAAGGCTATTCCCGGGATCGCCTGTTTAATACGGTAGAGATTCTGAACCGTTATCTAGGCGAAATGAAATACGCCACCCATCCGCAGACTCTGTTTGAGGTTGCGTTGATGAAGCTTTGCAGCATGAGCGAGGAGAAAGAGGCATCTTCCAGCGCTGCGGTATCCGGGGCTTCCGCTGGAGCGGCAGGCGATCTTGCTGCGCTGAAACAGCAGATCTCCGCGCTTGAGAAGAAGCTGGAGCAGGCACTGCAATCAGGTTCTGTGGCGTCAGCCGCCGGCGATGCCGGCGCTTCTCGCAGACCGGCTGCCACGCAGGCAGCAGCGCCCCGGGCTTCTGCGCCGTCCAAGCTGCCGCCGCAGCTCGACAAGTACATTGCCGGCAAGGACAGCACCGATTTCTCGGCCGTTTCCCGGCAATGGAGTGCCGTGCTCCAGGGTGTGAAGGAAGAGAAGGTTACGGTCCACGCCTGGTTTGTCGACGGGGAGCCCGTTTCGGTGGTGGATGACGCTATTCTTGTAGCCTTCAAGAACACCATCCACCGTGACACGACTGAGAAGCCGGCCAACCGCCAGGTGATCGAGAGTGTCTTTGCCACCCGGCTCGGCAAGCCGTACCGGCTGGTGACGATACTGCTGCGCGACTGGAACGAGGTTTCACAAAAGTCCTCCGCTCAGCAGGGAACCGAAGAACTTCGTCTGGAGCATGAACATGAGGATGCTGCAGAGAAGAAAGGTGAGCCATGGATTGACGAGGCCATCCAGCTTTTTGGAGAAGACCTCGTTGTCATAAAAGAATAATTGCAGCACATCAGTATATCTGCGCTATAAGCGCATTAACGAAGGAGAGACAAGTATGAATAATATGAACCAAATGATGAAACAGGTTAAAAAGATGCAGGAGCAAATGCTCAAAGCACAGGAAGAACTAGGCGGCAAAACGATCGAGGGAACTTCCGGCGGCGGTGTCGTTACCGTAGAAGTGAACGGCCATAAGAAAGTGCTGTCCATTCAAATCAAACCTGAAGCCGTCGATCCGGATGATGTGGAAATGCTGCAAGACCTTATCCTCACTGCAGTCAATGATGCCCTTGCCAAAGCTGAAGAGCTTGCCAACAACGACATGGGTAAATTTACGGGCGGCATGAAGATTCCTGGCTTGTTCTAGGAACCTTATCGCTCCCCCAAAAGGAGAACCGAAGCTTTGTATTATCCAGAACCGCTAGCCAAGCTGATCGAGGCTTTTACGCGTCTGCCCGGAATCGGGCCGAAAACGGCGGCCCGGCTGGCTTTTCATGTGCTGAACATGAAGGAAGATGATGTTATCGACTTTGCCAAGGCGCTGGTCAGCGTGAAGCGCAATCTTCACTATTGTTCGGTATGCTGCAATATTACGGATACCGATCCGTGCCGGATCTGCCAGGATAAGACCCGTGATGCTTCCGTAATTTGCGTGGTGCAGGAGTCCAAGGATCTTGTGGCCATTGAACGCACCAAAGAGTTTGACGGTTATTATCATGTGCTGCAGGGCGCGATCTCTCCGATGGAGGGCATTGGGCCGGACGATATCAGGCTTAAGGAACTCCTTACCCGTCTCAGCGACGAGCGGGTCAAGGAGTTAATCATGGCGACCAACCCAAATATTGAAGGGGAAGCGACGGCGATGTACATTTCCCGGCTGGTCAAACCCTTCGAAATCAAGATCACCCGGATTGCCCACGGCCTGCCGGTCGGCGGCGATTTGGAATACGCGGATGAAGTCACTTTATCCAAAGCCTTGGAGGGCCGGCGCGAGCTTTTTTAAGCGAATCCGGTTGAGAAGATAAATTTGCGGCATTTGAAAAGAGCCCCCCGGGGCTCTTTTTGCGTTATTAGGCATGATGAAAGTTGTGCATAGTTATTGTTCTAAGTTTGTCCTTCCGCTGATATGAATGGATTAAAGAGGGGTGCTTCCTAGCGGTTCGGGTGCCCGGTATTCATTTAAGGAGGGATTGTCATGGCTTGGTGGCAGTTTTGGCGTCCGGAGGGCAATCAGGAGCATGAGGCAGCAGCGGGGGGGAGCGATGAATGGAATGCGTTTCTCGAGGTGCGCAAGGCACAGATGGAGTGGGAGCGGGCTCACCTAATGTTTGATGAGGCGGTTGGACAAGATCAGATCGACTACGCGATTTACATCTTGGAAGCCGCTGAACGCAAGTATCAGATTCACCTGAAGCATGCGAAAAACCTGGGGCTTGACCGCAGCCAGATCGGCCCTAGGTATTGATAATGACAGGAGGCGTTCAATTGTGAGGGTTGCTGCTATTGGTGTGCTGATCGTTTCGGTGGTGCTGTTGCTTGTTATTGTGTTCCGTAAAAAACTGGGTTGGGCCTGGCTAACGATATTTGGAACGCATCTGATCCTTGCCGCACTGGGTATTTATATCGTCAATTTCTCCGGAGTCATCACTGAGGTTCGCATTCCGCTTAATCCGGCAACGATAGGAGCCGTAACGGTTCTTGGACTTCCCGGCGTGCTTATGCTCATGGGATTGAAAATAACTCTGTTTTAAGGGTTGACGGCGGTTTGTGATCTGTGATACATTAATTCTCGGCCCTTCGGACAAGATATCGGCAGATAACTGGTTCTTTGATCAAGCGAAAAAGAAATTCAAAAAAACGCTTGACTAAAACGAAGGACGCATGGTATATTATAAAAGTCGCTGCTGACGAGAAATTGCAGTGACGAAACAAAGTTTGATCTTTGAAAACTGAACAACGAGTGAGTATTAAAGAGAATGCAAATTCTCGTCAGATGTTTTAAATGAGCAAGTCAAACACCTTTATGGAGAGTTTGATCCTGGCTCAGGACGAACGCTGGCGGCGTGCCTAATACATGCAAGTCGAGCGGAGTTTATCCTTCGGGGTAAGCTTAGCGGCGGACGGGTGAGTAACACGTAGGCAACCTGCCCCATGAACTGGGATAACTACCGGAAACGGTAGCTAATACCGGATAATTCCTCTTTTCGCCTGAAGAGAGGATGAAA
>NZ_FOIK01000008.1 GCF_900111565.1 Paenibacillus sp. NFR01 | reverse complement strand
ACTCGTAATGCGTAGGCCGGGGGTTCAATTCCCTTCACCAGCATCCTTTTCAAACGCAAAGCGCGACTTCCGGAATCCGGGAGCCGCGCTTTTTTTGTTCACAATAAATCAACCCAAGAGGCGGGTTGACTATGCAAGGCTTCCAAGAAGTGCGAAAGAAGGTTAGTTCATATATTAAAAAGAACGCCTCAGAAGGCGTTCTTTTTCTAGCTATTGGAGTTAAAAACTGGAGGATTTGTCCACCCGGAATGCCAAGAGGTGATTAATCCTCAACGCTTGTTCTCACTAATGGTTTAATAATATCTTCTAATCGGTAGTTTTGAACAACTATTTTTTCCTCGCCATTAACTTGATATTTAATATATATTCCAAGCGAAGAGTTCTTATGCGTCTTTACCTTATACAAATAGCCGTTATCTAAAAGAATATGCTTCTGATTTTCTATTTTAAATGGATCGCCAGCCATACTAATGTTTAGAAACGAATCACCATCTATATCGCCATTGAGAGACATTCCTTCAAAGCTTTTATTTGAGCCAATTATTTCGAGATAACCGTCGGATAAATATATATAATTATTAAATTTAACCAGATGAACATTTTTAATTGTAAAGTCATCGGTTTTGATGTCCAATGTGTACTCGGTGGGTTTTTGATGTAGTTTTATTTGTGAATAAGTCGTCGAAAAGATTAAGAGAATTATAATAACTAACGGAATAAGGAAACTTTTTTTTCTAATCATAAATTTACAATTGATTTAGAAAAATAAATGTTCTCCTTTCTTTGTTTTATTAGTATGGCAGTTTGCTGTCTACATCGAAATGACCGTTAACACAGGCGAGCCATAATTCGCATGAGGATCCAACCGTAGTTTGACCACCAACAGCTTTCCAGTCAAAGCGTAAAGTGGCTTGGCTAAACCAATAGCTTCTTGCTAAGGCGGCTCTACTCAAGCTTGTATCTTCAATGCCACGAACAATTTCGTATTGAGGATTCTCGGTTGCGCCAAAACCAGAAACACCAGGTGCATAGACGCGTGCGATTTCGCTTGCCCTGTATCCAGGATTCCCCACACAAAAATCAGCATAGAACCAAAATGTAATATAATTCTAAAATATACCCTAGAATGTGAGCGTTAGTGAATGCTCAATTCATCGGAAAAGGGACGGGGAGGCTGTATCTTGATGCTGGAATATAACCGGTTTGCCGGCTGCCTGGCAGGGCTTGCGGCGGGCGATGCGCTGGGGACGACAGTGGAGTTCAGTCCGCCGGGGACGTTTGCACCGCTTACGGACATGAACGGCGGTGGCGTGTTTGGATTAAAAGCCGGGCAATGGACCGATGACACATCGATGGCGCTATGCCTGGCGGAAAGCCTGATCAAATCGGAGGGGTTTGACCCGCGGGATCAGATGGACCGGTATGTAAAATGGTTCCAAGAGGGACATCTAAGCAGCACTGGCGTGTGCTTTGATATCGGGAATGCAACGCGCACGGCGCTTACCGCTTATTTAGAGACAGGCGAACCCTACAGCGGATCGGAAAATCCGCGGTCGGCAGGAAACGGCTCGATCATGCGGCTTGCGCCGGTTCCGATGTTCTATGCGTCGGCGCCCGAACAGGCGCTGTCGTACGCGGAGGCCAGCTCCCGGACGACCCATGCGGCGCGGGAGTGCCTGGATGCTTGCCGGTTGCTGACGGCAATTCTTCTGGCCGGCCTACACGGCTGGCCGCGGGAGCGCATTCTGGCGGCCGGGGCCTTTGAGGCTTGGCTCGGAGGCCGGAAGCTGTCGCCCCGGATCCAGGATATTTACAGCGGCTCTTACCTGCGGCTTGCTCCGCCGGATATTCGGGGGACGGGGTATGTGGCCGAATCGCTGGAGGCGGCGCTTTGGGCATTTGCCGCATCTTCCAATTTTGAAGAAGGCGCACTGCTGGCCGTCAATCTGGGCGATGACGCCGATACGACGGGGGCGGTGTACGGACAAATTGCCGGTGCATATTATGGCTGGGAGGGGATTCCCGAGCGGTGGAGAGACAAACTTGCCATGGGCGACTTGATTCTTGAGTATGCAAGCCGGCTGTATCAGAAGGGAACAAGCGCTGTTTCGGAGAAGTGATGCGAAACCAGGTCGGTGGCAATGGTTTAGCTATTGGGGAGCAGGCTGAGGTTATTTCTTTTTCCGGGAATCCCGCGGAAGAACCATTACTGTCAGCCCCAGCGCAAAGATGATTTGACCAGCGAGAATGATTTGTTTATCCGTTAATGTAAAGTGGCTTAATTGCAGTCTGATACCGGCGACCCACAGCACAATTCCAATTCCGGCGATCGCTATCCCGAGCTTTCTCAATCGGATAACCTCCATACCCGTATTTAGTGGTGCCTTCATAGATACGTTGCGATTTGGAATAAATTTCAGCTAACTTTTAGCCGCATTTCAGATTCACTTAAGCTTCAGGGGATACATTATATACATAACCCCCAGTTAATATATATCTTGGCCCCGCCGGACTCCGGCGGGGTACTTTTTTTGGAGAAGATTATTTTTCCTGTAAGGCCCGTTTGCAGGAATGAACCGGGCATGCCGCGGGTAATCTTCATATATAGGGTTTACGGGGAAGGGGCGAATGCGCTAAGCATGGGCAGTTTGTTGATTGCATGGCTCGGAATGCTGTGTTTGCTTGTGACGTTTAAAGATCGACTCAGCCGAAAACTTCTTTATTCCGTCGCACTGGTTGTCCTGCTGGGTACGCTAGGCTGCTGGGGTGCGCTGATGTAACGGTTTTCTCTGCAGCCGATCCATAGCTGTGCTTCATGTCCGCCCGCGAAGGCGGGCTTTTTTTATTGCAGACACAGCAGAATTCAGGACCGTCAGCCTTTACAGGGGAATGCCCAGCTGAAGATATTTGCGCATCAGGCCAATGGTTTCTTTTTCAATCCGATTGTCCAGCATCAACATGCGCTCATGGTATCCGCGGCACTGGAACAATGCTTCGACACCGACGTCGGTCCGCCGCTGTTCATAGACGTTGACGCCGCGTTTGCGCATATCGGCGCGCACTTCCCGCAAATCCGCGGCGGCGGAAGCGGCGGCATGGTGGAGTACATCGGTATAAGGCGTGGGCGTGCGCAGTTCGCGGGCGAGAATCGCCGCATCCTCTGCGAATGCGGATGAAACGAGCGGCAGTAGGACATAGGCTTTGACAAGCAGGTGATCATGGCTTTCCGTCCGGTGCATCTGGAAATTACACCTCTTTCAGGGAACGTATATTCGTATTCTAACCCGTGCTTCACAAAATAATCAATAATTTGTCGAAATACCCGATAAAATGTGATGTTTTTCACAATAGAGATATTGGGAAATCTATATATTAAAAATTGAAATAAGAAAGTTTAAAATATGATTTCCATAAAGGAGAATGGCTTATGAATCATGAAGGAAGCTTGCGGCGCGGTCTCGTTTTTGGCCTGCTTTTCAGTATTCCATTATGGGTTTCGATGCTGGGTTGGATGCAGTTGCTTTAATGCGCAGCATGCGACTTGGAGTCAGCAGTTTTTATAGGGCTAATATACTAAATTTTAACATCTAAAAGTTAAATGGAGTTATCAAACAAATAGGAGCGTTTACGCTCGATACGGCGATGAATGGACCGTAAACGCAGTTGCAGCAAGCTTTTTCAGCTTCGACAAAATTTCCAAAAAAACCTTTGGGACCAATTGACAATCACTAGGTCCAGGGTCTACACTGAAACTAGTTCCAAAGTAACAAATGTCATAGACATACATAGGGGATAATAGTCAATTATCTACGTTCATGTATAATCGCAAACCGTTTGAAAAAACGGGACGCAAAGCCAGGAATCTAACGCCCGCAAGGGCTATGGTCGTCCGGCCGCCGTGAAGCTCATCCTTCTTGGCGGTCTTTTTGTTGTTTGGGCTTTCATAGATTTGTATTTTATGGAGGTGCCTTTGATGAAAAAAGGTATGCGGAAGACTGCAGCTTTGGTTTTTGCGGGAGTAGTAGCCGCGGCCAGCATCCTATCCTGGGGCTGGAGCATAAACGCAACGGCGAATATACCTTATACCCAAACGCCGGTTCTCGGTGTGGCGGGGAATTTCAATGCATTTGTCTTTAGCGACTTTTCGCAAACGAACGAACAGATCCATGGGAGGCTGGCTGCTGCCGGAAACATCACTTTGCAGAATTATTCCGTTTCGATGGAGGATAAAGGCGGAGATGTGCTGATCAGCGGCAAAGATATTTCGTTTACGAACGGAACGATTAACGGCAGAGCGGTATACGGCGGCTCCTTTTCGGCTTCCGGTGCGGATGTGCAGGAAGGTGCGGTAAAGGATGCACCGATCGATTTTTCGGAACAGGAACAGTTTCTGCTCGGGCAGTCCGATGAACTGGCTCAACTGGAAGCTACACAGCCGCTTGCATGGGATGGCGGGACAGCCGTCATTAACGCGCCCGATGAATTTAATGTGATCGAGATGTCGGCAGCCGATCTGGCGAAAGCAAGCGGTAACGGCATGCGGTTCAATGTAGCAAATGATGCTACCGTTATTATTAATGTAAGCGGAAGTAGTGTGAGCTATCATAATTTTCAAATGTGGAACAGCAATCCGCAGCAGGTATTATTTAATTTCTATCAAGCAGATTCCATTGAAGTGACCAGTGTAACGACAGCGGGCTCCATTCTTGCTCCCCGCGCGCATGTTACCTATAACTGGGCCGAGCTTCACGGAACTCTGATTGCCAAAAGCTTCAGCGGCAGTGTGGAGATGCATCATTACCCGTTCAAGGGCTGCCAGCCTCCGGTGAAGCCGTCGCCAACGGCTACAGCCGAACCGACGGCAACGCCGACGCCAACGGAAACACCAACACCGACGCCGACAGCAACGCCGACGCCAACGGAAACCCCAACACCGACGCCGACAGCAACGCCGACGCTGACGGCAACACCGACGCCGACAGCAACACCAACGGCAACGGAAACACCGACGTCGACGCCAACGGCAACACCAACGGCAACGGCAACACCGACGCCGACAGCAACACCGACGCCGACAGCAACACCAACGGCAACGGAAACACCGACGTCGACGCCAACGGTAACACCAACGGCAACGGCAACACCGACGCCGACAGCAACACCGACGCCGACAGCAACACCAACGGCAACGGAAACACCAACACCGACGCCAACGGCAACACCAACGGCAACACCGACACCAACGGCAACACCGACGCCGACGCCAACGCCGACGGCAACACCGATTACAATCATCGGCATCGTCGACGATCCTGTGCCGCTGGGACCGGTACCTACGGTAAGTCCATCGGCCTCGCCGGTTGCTTCCGCCGTTCCGACGCCTGCGGTTACGCCGGCTGCCGGCCCGGCGCCGGAGGATGAAGTTGTTCTGGATGACGATATCCCGCTCGGGGCCGTAGATACGGTTACGACGCTCCCGCAGACGGGAGAATCCAGTCCGGCACCGTATTATATTGCCGGGGCAGCAATCGCGGCATGCGGCTTATTGCTGGGAAAAAGGGCGAAAACAAACAAGCGTCGTCGATAGCCGGCGCGAAAAGTCCCTGAAACGTAGACGCGCCCGATATCCGCAAGAGCGGTTATCGGGCGCTACATTTTATCCACATATGGTGCCGTCCGGCACCATGTTCTTTCAGTATATTCATCCCCTGCCGCGTTCGCGGTCGAACGGGTGATTCAACATTCCTTGTTATTCCCAGCAGCCGTATGGCGAGAGTAAATCTTCCAAAACGACAAAAGCCCTGCCTCTCTTTTGCCCTTGCGGCTCCGCGGCCGCTCCAGTGTGAGTCGGAAATCTATGTGCGAATTTATTCTCATAATAAGGAAAAGTCATGCAAGAAAACGTAAGATTTTGTGAACAAATTGCCGATATAAAAGGGAAATCAACGATCGGCCCAACATCTTCTTGATGGGGATATATATACAGAAAAATCAATATTCAAATATTATATCAGGAAATGAGAAAAAATGCAAATAGAGCGTGGGCAGCAGGAGCAGGCAAGAATGGGGGAACCGATGAGTATATACAGCGTTTTTATAAAGACACAGATTCGAAACTATTTGCTCGGCTCGGTTATAGCGGTGCTTGCCGTCGGAAGTTTGATATTGTTCGCGTCACTGGAGATCGGCAAAACGGAATATATACGGCTGCTTGCCGTGCTGCTGATCTCTTTTCTGATTATGGCCGCAGTGGAGTTAAAGGCATTTATGAAACAGCTCCGGCCGATACGCCTCGCACTGGGGCAGTTTGGTCCTACGCTGGGAGAGTTGGAAAATGCCTATGAATATACGCACCGTCTGCCCAAACATGCCGTGCTGCGGATCATGGGTCCGCATTTGCTCGGTTTCGACATTCCCGCGCTGCTGATCTCCTTATGGATGATTCACTCCGGTTACTTGAACATTCCTTATTATTATGTGTTGTTTGCGCTGCTTGGTTCGGTGCTAGTGGCGTGCATGCATGCGCTGATCGAATTTTATTTGAATTCCGCGGCGATTATCCCGCTGGTCAATCAGCTGAGGGTACGGGCCATGGAGCTTTATAATGTGGATTTTTCGCTGGAGGGTCACGTGTTCGTGCCGATCCGCCCGAAGTTCCTGATCAGCTGCATGCTGATTGGCACCTTTCCGCTTGTTCTGTTCATTATTGCGACCCAGATCCGCCTGGACAACTTTGTGGACAGTTCCCAAGGCGTGGAGAGCTACTGGGCCTGGGCAGGGCTGATGCTGATCATCGGGGTCATTTTTTCCTCGATTACGGCCTGGCTCCTGACTGGCAGCGTGCAAAAGCCGATTCGCGAGCTGTACGGAGCAATGAACAAAGTGCGCGAAGGGGAGCTGGCGCTGCTGCAGGACCAGTATTCGGATGAGTTCTCCAAGCTCGTGGCCGGTTTTAATATGATGGTCCGCAGCTTGCAGGCCCGGGAACAGCAGAGCAGGCAGATGCTGGACAGCTACTTCACGACGCTGGCCGTGGCGCTGGATGCGCGCGACTCCTATACCGCCGGCCATTCCCTGAGGGTAGCGGAATACTCGGTCATTATCGGGCAACTGGCGGGCCTTGCCGGGCAGAGGCTTGACGATTTGCGCAAATCGGCGCTGCTGCATGACATCGGGAAAATCGGCGTTCCGGACAGCGTGCTGTTCAAGGAAGGCGCCTTGACGGATGAAGAGTTCAACCAGATCAAAAGCCACCCTGTGCTCGGCGAGAAGATTCTGCGGCAGATCGAGTCAGTGGAGAAAATGGAGCCTTATTTAAGCGGGGTGCGCTCGCATCATGAACGTTACGACGGCAAGGGTTACCCCGATGGTCTCAAAGGGTTGGATATCCCGCTGCATGGGCGGATTATCGCGGTGGCCGACGCTTACGATGCCATGACGTCCGACCGGCCCTACCGAAAGGGGATGGATCATGAACGGGCGCTGCTAATCTTGGAGGCGGGCAGAGGCACGCAGTGGGATCCGGAGCTGGCGGGGCTGTTGCTGAGCTACTTTGGGAGAAATCCTAAAGACGCATCGGCCGGAACCTCCGGGCGGACGGGGTGATCGCCGCTCCACTTGAACAGACTTCATGCCAAGCCCCACTTTGTGGGGTTGTTTATGTCCTGGGCATGAGCAGGGCGAAAGCGTTACTAATTAAAGCGGATACTGTAAAATATAAGGAAACGCATAGCGCTTTTTATCTGCCTATTTTGTGAACTGGGCGTCAAAACTGACAATAAACGACGACATTCATTGAAGGATTGTAAGGAGATCGTTATAATTATTAGGTCTGGAATTTAATTAAAAAATAAGGGAGATTTTTATGAAACGCGCTGATGTGCTGCTGGTTTCCATCGTACTCATCGCCGCGCTCGCATTTCTCGTGCCAAGATGGTTTTCAAACGAAGGCAAAGGCGGCCCCGGTAAAGATCTCGTGGCCAATATAACCGTTGACGGGAAGCTTTATAAGACGGTGAAGCTAACGAAGGAAGAACAAACCATCGATGTCCGCACCGAGCGCGGATACAATATTTTGAAGGTGCATGATTACGGAATTGAAATGTACGACGCCGATTGTCCCGATAAAGTGTGTCTGGATTTCGGCTTTATTACCCGCCCTAAGCAGTCCATTGTGTGTTTGCCGCACCGGGTGCTTGTGGAGATCGCCGGCGGGTCAGGAGAGGATGACGTAGATGCCTATGTCCAGTAGCGAATCGGCAACGATTCTGAAACGGACGGTCATTGTTGCAATTTTTGCCGCAGTGGCCGTCGTTCTTAGTATAGTAGAAGCGCAAATTCCGCTGGCCGGAATGGGGCTGATGCCCGGCGCGAAGCTTGGCTTTGCCAACATTATGATTTTGACCTGTATTTATTTCCTGCGCGGACGCGATGCGTTTGTGCTGGTGCTGCTGAAGACGCTGCTGACCGCATTCGTGCTCGGCACGTTTTCTAGCTTACTGTTCAGTCTTTTCGGCTCCATGCTGAGCTTTATCGTAATGTTCCTGCTGGTCCGCTTCAGCGGCAAGCGGCTCAGCGTTATCGGCATCAGTATCGCGGGGGGGCTGGCTCACAACACCGGGCAGCTGCTGGCCGCATCGATCGTCCTGGACTCTATGAGCACCTTCTATTATTTCCCGGTGCTGCTGATCACCGGCGTCGTTACCGGAATTATCGTCGGTTTTGCCGTACGCTACCTCATCGCCTCGTTGTCGAAGCTGGCATTATTTGAAGAGTTTTTGAACAGACCGGGCCACTAGCCGCGGAAGGATGACTGTACATGGAACGAATGGATAAAGACACAGAGAACATGGAGCATTCTCCCGTTATCTCGCTGGAAGGCGTATCTTTCGGCTATGATCCCGAGCATCCCATTTTGCATGATATTACGGTATCGGTCGCGGAAGGCGAGTGGGTCAGCATCGTTGGACCCAACGGCTGCGGCAAATCGACGCTGGTCAAGCTGCTGAACGCCCTGCTGCCGAAGAGCGCGGGGGAGATCACGGTCTGCGGCCACCGGCTGGAGGAAGCGAACATCGGAGCGATCCGCCGCTGCATCGGCATGGTATTCCAGAATCCCGACAACCAGTTCATCGGCGCGACCGTGGAAGAAGATATCGTATTCGGCCTGGAAGGCCTATGTTTGTCTTACGAGGAAATGAAAAACCGGCTCGAAGCCTATACGGCCAAGCTAGAGATCGGCCACCTGCTGTCCAAGCATCCCGGCGAGCTGTCAGGGGGGCAGAAGCAGCGCGTTGCGATCGCTTCCATCCTGGCTATGCAACCAGGCATCGTCATCTTTGACGAGGCCTCTTCGATGTTGGACGAAGGCAGCCGCGACGACCTGCTCGGGGTGCTGCGGGAAATGCATGCGGAAGGCCGCTACACGATTCTGATGATTACGCATGATGCCGACGAGATTCTCGCCTCGGATCGTGTGCTGGCCCTGCACGGCGGGGGGCTGGCAGCGGATCTTACGCCGCAGGAGCTGTTCCGGGACTCCGAACTGCTGGATAAGTGCCATTTACGGGCACCGTACGCCTGGCAGCTGGCGCAGGAACTGCAGGGCCGCGGAATTCCGGTGGAGGTACCCGCCAGTGAAAAGGAGCTTATAGAGTCGTTATGGCTATCCAACTACAGCAAGTAAGCTATACTTATGCAGCGCGGAGCGTGTGGCGGCAGACGGCGCTGCATGGCATTGAACTGAATATCCCGCAGGGCTCGTTGACCGGCATCGCCGGTGCAACCGGCTCCGGCAAATCGACGCTGCTGCAGATGTTCAACGGCCTCCTGAAGCCGACCGAGGGCACGGTTCAGGTGCTGGACGTGACGATACGGGCCGGGGAGAAGTCGCCGCGACTGCTCCCGCTGCGCCGCCGGGTCGGGCTGGTATTTCAATTTCCTGAACAGCAAATGTTCGAGGATACCGTAGAGAAGGACCTGATCTTCGGTCCGCTGAATTTTGGTATGCCGCCGGAGGAAGCCAAAGCGCGGGCCCGCCAGGCGATGGAAGACATGGGGCTTCCGCTGGGCCTGCTGGAGCGGAACCCGTTCCAGCTTAGCGGCGGGCAGATGCGCAAGGCGGCCATCGCTTCGGTGCTGGCGATGGACCCCGAGATTCTCGTGCTGGACGAACCGACAGCCACGCTCGATCCGGTCAGCCGGGCCGAGCTGATCGATTTGCTGAACCGGCTTTGCCGGGAGCAGGGCAAGACGGTCGTTATCGTGACGCACCGGATGGACGAACTGCTGCCTTACGCCGACCAGTGGCTGCTGCTGCAGGAGGGCCGGCTGGCTTTCCAGGGCAGCCGCGAGGAGCTGGTGCAGGCGCCGGAAGAGCTGGAGCGCTGCGGCCTCGAGGTGCCGCAGTCGCTGCGCTACTGGCGCGCGGCCGCGGCGCGCTTCGGCCTGCACGGCGAGCCGCCGTGCCTGACGGCCGAGAGCCTGGCGGCACGCATCGCCGCGCTGCTGCCATCCTCCGGGACAGGAAAGGAGGATGGCCATGAATGAACGGCTGCTGCTCGGACGCAGCATCGAAACCGGCTCCTGGGTCCACAAGCTGGACGCCCGGGCCAAGCTCACGGGGATGTTATTATACGTAGCGGTCATCCTGCTGTCGCATTCGTGGCCGGCGATGGCGCTGCTTGCCGCATTTTCGGTGCTGGTGATGCTATCGACCAAAATTCCGCTCAAATATTTCTGGAAGGCGGCCAAGCCGCTTCGTTATTTGATGTTCTTTATTTTTATTGTGCAGCTGATCTCCGTGAAATCCGGCAGTGCCTATTTCACGCTCGGGTCTTTTTCGCTGCATGCGGGCGGCTTCCGGCTGGCGGCATTCTCCGTTATCCGGATGTTCTTCCTGATTACCTTTACGGCGATTCTGACGTTCACGACGACGCCGGGCAAGCTCAATCAGGGGCTGGAGGGGCTCCTCTCCCCGTTCAAGAAGCTGGGGCTGTCGCCGGACCGGATCACGCTGATGATCGGCATTGCGCTGCGGTTTATTCCGACGATTCTGGAGGAATCGCAGATTATCCTTAAAGCCCAGGCATCGCGCGGTGCCGATCTCAAGGAGCTTCCGCTCAAAGAGAAAGCTCAGATGCTGATTTCTCTTCTCGTGCCGGTCATCGCCAGCGCGTTCCGGCGGGCACAGGATCTCATATATTCGATGGAGTCGCGCGGCTTTCTGATCGACGCGCCGCGCAGCCGGTATCACCGCCTCAGGTGGGGCGGCGCGGATACCTTTTTTGTCGCGTTGTTTGTCGTTGTGGGAGTGGCGGTCGCGTTATTGTAAATCGAATAGGCAGCTTAGGGTTGCGGTCTCAACATTTAGGGGGAAACAGGAATGGCACGTTTTTTTAATGGCAAGGAAATTGAATTGCTGGCGCCGGCAGGCACGTTTGAAATTTTTGAGGACGTCATCCGTTCGCGCTGCGACGCCGTGTATTTCGGCGGTCCGGTGCTGAACATGCGGATGATGCGCAAGGGCTACAATTTGTCGCATGACGAAATCCGGGAAGCGATCAAGATCGCCCACAGCCTGGATAAAAAAGTATATGTTACCGTAAACAATCTGTTCAGCGAAGAGGATGTGGAAGAGGCTCGCGCCTATCTGCTGTTCCTGGACGAGGTCCGTCCGGATGCGCTGATCGTGCAGGATATGGCCGTGCTTGAGTTGATCCGCTCGATGGGATTGACCGTTCCGGTACATGCTTCAGTCATGATGAACGTGCACAACCTGGAGATGATCCACGCGCTGCGCGAGCTCGGCGTGACCCGCTGCGTGACGTCGCGGGAGATGGATCTGCAGACTGCCAAGCTGCTGGGGCAGGAGAGCGGGATGGAGCTGGAATATTTCATCCATGGCGATATGTGCTCGGTGCACGGCGCCAACTGCTACTTCAGCTCGCAGGTGTTCGGCATGAGCAGCAACCGGGGCAAATGCATGAAGCCTTGCCGCTGGGATTACCGGATCAAAAAGGACGGCTTCATCTATCCGACGGAGTATCCGCTGGCCGTTAAAGATATGTTTATGTATGAGCATCTTCCGGAGCTGATCGAATCGGGCATTACGTCGTTTAAGATCGAAGGCCGGATGCGCGACAAGGAGTTTATGGTCATGCTGGTCAACAGCTATGGCGATGCTCTGGACCGCTATATCGACGATCCGGTCGGTTTTGACCGGAGCGTGGACACCAAGCTGCTGTTCGACAACCGCAAGCGCGACTTCTCCACCGCTTACGCCTTCGGGAAGCCGGGCCTGTCGAATATCAACCGCCGCTATGAAGGCACAGGCAAATTCTACAGCACGGGCAAAGTATTCAGTACGCCGACCGCCGAACGCGAGCTGTCCGAGAAACGGGTGGAGCAGCTGCGCGAGCGTTTTGCCGAAAGCCAAAAAACGCAGCAGCATAAACCGGAGCTGGCTGTGCGGGTCAACAATATGGAACAAGCCAATCTTGCGCTGGAGCTGGGCGTGGACAGCCTCTACCTGCCGGGAGAAGTGTTCCAGCCGGATCGTCCGTTTACCAAGCAGGAGATTATCGATCTCGGCGCGCGCAAAGGCCAAACGAAGCTGTATCTCGGCATGCCGCGCATGATGACCGAGCTGCATTTTGCCCAATATGATCATCTGCTCAGCGGACCTCGTTTGCCGATTGACGGACTGATTGTTACGAATCTCGGCGCGATCCGCCGCTTCAAGGGCATGGGTTATCCGATGATCGGCGATGCGAACCTAAACGTGTACAACCATCTCTCCGCGGCGCTGTATTCCGGCCTCGGGCTTTCGCAGCTGACGGTTTCGCCGGAGATGACCAAAGATCATTTCGCGTCCTTCGTCTCCCGTTGCGACCTGCCGCTGGAGGTCGTTGTGCACGGAACGCCGGCACTCATGTATATGGAGCACGACTTGTTCGAGAATACCGAAGTGATGGAGCCGATCGGCGAGGAGGATAATTTCTATACCCGCAACGATGTGCTTGTCCTGAAGACCGATAAAGGCGAAAATCCGGTGTACCGTGACCAATACGGACGCAATCATTTATTGTTTGCCAAAGAGCTGTGCTACCTGCCGGTCATTGAGGAGCTGAAGGGGCTCGGCGTTGCATGCTTCCGAATCGAAGCGGCTACTTACGGCCTGGAGGAACTGCGCCGTGTCATTACGGAATATCAAACGGCGATTAACGGTACGACAACAAGAGAATCGCTTGTAGGCGCCCTGCAGCCTGTATATGCCGGCTTTACACTGGGGTCTCTGCAGTTCGATTAAACCTTGAAGGCACCCGTTTACGTTATTTATTTCACAAAAGAAAGCGGAGGGATTTAGGATGGCGGAACCAGTTTATATCGGAAGAGAAGCGGTGGCGGCCAAGCGGAAAGAGACATTTTTCCCGTGCACGGCCCACTTTTACCGCGATGCGCCGCAAATCGTCCGCGGAAGCATGCAATACCTGTTTGATGAAAAAGGAAACCGATATACCGATTTCTTTGCAGGGGTTTCGGTCGTTGCCTGCGGCCACTGCAACCCTGCGATTACCTCGCGCACGATCGAACAGCTGCAGCGTCTGCAGCATACTTCGACGATCTATTTGACCCAGCCGAACGTGGATCTGGCGGAACGGCTGGCGGGATTGCTGCCGGGCGGTCTGCGGCGGACCTTCTTCGTTAACAGCGGCTCAGAAGCCAATGAAGGCGCCCTGCTGTTGGCGAGAATGCATACCGGACGCAAAGGGTTTATCGCGCTGGACGGCGGCCTCCACGGCCGGACGAACCTGACGATGAGCGTGACCGGGCTTCAGATGTGGAGAACCGACGATTATCTGGACGAAGACGTGGCCTTTATCGAACGTCCGTATGATCCGAATCTGAGCCTCGAACAAGCTGCGCAGCGCTCGCTGGACAGCTTGCGTCGGGTGCTGGAGGAGAAGGGGGATTCCATCGCCGCAATGATCGTAGAGCCGATTCAGGGCAACGGCGGGATGATTATGCCGGTATCATGGTATTTCCGTGAGGTTAAAGCACTGCTGGAAGCTTATGGCGTCCTGCTGATCGATGATGAGATTCAAACCGGCTACGGCCGTACAGGCAAAATGTTCGCAATCGAGCATTTCGGCGTCGTTCCCGATATCATCAGCATGGCCAAAGCGCTGGGCAACGGCGTGCCGGTCGCCGCTTTTGCCACGACGGATGAAATCGCACGTTCGCTGAACCGTCCGTCCGCCTCCACCTTCGGAGGTAACCCGGTTTCGGCGGCGACGGCGCTGGCCGTACTGGATTACATTGAAGGCGAGAGCCTGCCGCAGCGTGCGGCGGAGCTCGGCGGGCGCTTGAAGAGCGGTTTGCAGGAGCTGATGACGCGTTATCCGCAGCGAATCGCCGATGTGCGCGGTACCGGATTCATGCTCGGCGCCGAGCTTCGGGCGGAGGATGCCAATGCAGCGGCTGTCTTCACCGACGATGTGCTGGAAGCCATGAAGGATCGCGGCTACATTATCGGTAAAAACGGCATCGGCCGCAATGTGCTGGCGTTCCAGCCGCCGATTGTCGTGACAGAGCAGAATGTCGACGGACTGCTGGAAGCGCTGAACGAAGTGCTGGAATTACTCGCAAAGGAAGATTGATATGGCAATTCTGAATGCATTCAAAACAACCGCGCTGAAGCTGAAGATGTTCAGCGAGCTGGTGATGTTCTCCCATACGCTGTTCTCGCTGCCGTTTGCGGTAATCTCGATGATCTGGGCCGCCGGCGGCTGGCCTTCCGGGCATATGATGCTGTGGGGGCTGATCGCCCTGATCGGTGCGCGCAACGGTGCCAACGCCTTTAACCGCCTGGTGGACCGCACGTTCGATGGGCAAAATCCGCGCACGGCGCATCGCCATTTGCCGCAGCGGCTGCTTGAGGCCAAAGAGGTTGTCATCTTTATTATTGTCAATTACGCGCTGTTTATCGTCGCTTCGGGCATGCTGAATCTGCTGTGCCTGGTGCTTTCGCCGGTCGCCATTGTTCTGATCTCGACGTATTCCTATACGAAGCGGTTTACGTTCCTGAGCCATCTGTATCTCGGATTTGTGATTGCCTCCGCGCCGATCGGCGCCTGGTTTGCGGTTACGGGGAACATCGCCTTTACGCCGTTCGTCATCGGTACGGTCGTCATGCTCTGGATTGCCGGCTTTGACATCATCTACGGCACGCAGGATATCGATTTCGACCGGCGCCACGGGCTGTGGTCGATCCCCAGCTTCTTTGGCCTGGAGAATGCGCTGCGCATCGCCAAGGGACTGCACTTCATTATGGTGCTGCTGCTGCTCTTCCTGTACCTGTGGCGCGACCTTGGCTGGATGTACCTTGTCGGCATCGGCATTGCTACACTGCTGCTGATGACCGAGCATAAAATCATCAAGCCGACGAACCGCCGAATGATGAAAGTGGCCTCTTATAATCTGAATCAGGTGATCAGTATGGTTATCCTGACCTGTACGCTGATTGATTTCTTCTATGTCCGCTAAGAGCGGAGGTATATCGAAAGGGGACATCCTTAAGGCCATAACGGCCTTAAGGATGTCCCCTTTTTGCATGAACCTAATAAAAAAACCGCCCTTATAAGGGGCGGAGTGGCTTAATATAAAGAACTAATCTGTTTATCGAGGTCCCCACAAAGTACCTGACTCGAAGCCCCAGCTCCACTTTATGTGGTTGTTTATCGGTCTCTGCCGGCAAAAAAGCGCAGCAGCGTCTGCAGGTCGGCATGCGCCGGATGTGCAGAGAGCCTGTGGATGATCTCGCTCGCCTGGTTTAGATAATCCTGGCTCACGGCTTCCGCGCGGGCCAGCGCATCGCTGCTTGTGATCAGCTTCAGCACCCGGGCGATTTCCTCATCCCCGGAGTGCGGTCCGATCTTGCGGATCGCAGGTGCCAGCGCAGGATTCTGCAGCGCGAAGAGCACCGGGAGGGTTACCTGCCCATGCCGCAGATCGCTGCCGGCCGGCTTACCGAGCACATCGGCGGATTGCGTAAAGTCGAGCAGGTCATCCTGGATTTGAAATGACATGCCGAGCACCTCGCCGAAGGTATACAGCGCATCGGCGACCTGCTCAGAGCTTTCGGTAGACAGGGCGCCTACACGCAGGCAGGTGGCCATCAGCACTGCCGTTTTGTTGCGTGATTTCTCCAGGTAGTCATCGATGCTCATATCATAGTCGAAGGCGTGCTCCATCTGCTGGTATTCACCGAGCGCAAGCTGAGCGGTTGCAACGGATGAGAGATCGTGAACGTAGCGGTCTTTGTCGGCGCTGTACTTGCTTAAGAGCTCAATGACCCTGGCCGACATGTAGTTGCCGATATGCACGGCAGAAAGAACGCCGGTTTTGGTGTGAACGGCAGGCTCGCCGCGGCGTAGTTCGGCACCGTCGATGATGTCATCATGGATCAGCGAGGCGACATGGATGAACTCGGCGGCGGCAGCAAGCTGCAGGGTGCGTTTGTTCTCCGGACGGCGGCCAAAACGGCCGCCGACGATCACCATCAGCGGCCGCAGCCGTTTGCCGCCCGACCGGGCAAGCTCAAGAATGCTTTGCGCAAGCGGTGACTGTCTGGGTACATCCCGGTCGCGTAGAACAAGATTTTCGATTTCGCGGTTGATATCGTCAAGATCAATATTCAAGGCTTCGTGCAGCTTCATCGTCATTCCCACCTGTCAAATGGCTTTGCTTGTGCGGCTACCCTGCCGGCGTTCCTGAAGCAAAAAGGCGTCGATGTGATCGGCAGGGTTCCATTCCAAGAAATCGCCATTTGAGCGTTTGATTTGCATTTTCTTGAGGGAAGGAGCCATATACGCCACTAAATCCACTTCCCGGTGATTAACCGCGAATTGAAGGTAAAAGCTGTAAAGGTAATCTCCGTCCAAAATGTTCCGGACAAGATCCGGATGATGCAAGGTGCATTCGCTGTGGCGCTGGATCGCCACGGCAAGGATCATGTATATACCCAATAAATGAATTTTGCGTGTTTCGTCAAGTTCATGGCGTTCCAGAATCTCAATAAACCGCTCACATGACGCCGGAGAGAGTTGCAGCTTAATTCCGGCAATCGGTGATAGTTCAGCCTGAAGCAGCCGGAAGGTATCCTCAATCAGTTGTCTGTTCACAAGCTTCTCTCCTTTACAAAACCATTCATGAATTCGCCCTGTTAAATAAGGAGAGTAATGTGTCGCATGGACACATTACTCTTCGGTACATTCTATTCAACTATATGCAGTTTGTTTAATATCAGTCGGTGAATAAATACCAACGCCGGACGAGCGGTATCTTCTTCCACTGCTTTTTGAGCCATGGGAGAACATAGTAGTCAAGACTGAAGACGCTGCCCGAGCCGCCGATGCAGGCGATAGCCGCCCCAACGTACCAGAGCATTTCCGTCGACGCCATCTTGGACGACCAGATCATAACGGCGAGTCCGATGGTCGCAATCGAAGCGATAGCTGTGAAGAGACCAACGATGAGCATTACACCCAGAACGATTTCGGCACAAACCATGCCGATTTGGAACCATTTGGCGAGGAACGTGTACGTTCCGTCGTTATTGTAGAACATCAGATCCATGAACCAGTTGGTGATGTCATAAATCCATCCTGGAACCCACAGCGCTTGAACCGCTTCTTTAGCAGTCGAAACGGCGGATGCCGCGGATTGAGCGTCAACGGTATCTTTTACGGCATCAACCGCCTGGCTGGCGGAAGAAGCAGCATCGGTAGCATTCGGCGGAGCCGGAATGAGGAAGATCTTGTTCGGATCATCCCAGATCTTTCTCAGCTTGTCGATACCTTCATAGAGCCACATGCCGCCGAGCAACATACGGAGCGGTACGAGCCAGAAGTTCGGGGAACGTCTGGAGAAGTAACCTCCGACAAAGCTCTTGCGGTTCTCCACATGGAAGAACTCATGCATCATATAAGTCCACACTTTGTTGAAACCAACTACCTGAGACAGGTAGAACATGTTGATGAAGTGTTTGGACAGCATCGCCATAAAGCCGGTCAGCATAAACAGTTTGCCCGGAAGACCGACGTTAGCTACGCCGTAACGGCTGCCGATCGATACCATCGTTCCGTGGAAACCAGGTTTGTATGCTTTTTTAGCCGTGCCTTTAATGTCGGCTGTAATATTGTTTGCAATCACCGGAGCGGCTTGCTCGGCATTTTCAACCATTTGCGGTACCGGACGGGTTTCGCCTTCAGGAATGAAGAAGATGTTGTCCCCAACCACGTACACGTTTTTGTGGTCGACGCTTTCCAGATGTTCGTTGGTCATAATGCGCTTGCGGCCTTGTTGTTGAACATCGTTCAGCGTGCCAACCAGTTCGGAGCCTTCTACACCGGCAGTCCAGACGATGGTGTGCGAATCAACGACGTTTTTCTCGCCGAGCGCTACGGAACCTTCGCCCACTTCGGTGATTTTTGCGCCGGTAACGATCTCAACGTTGAGCTTCTTGAGGCGTTGCTCGGCTTTTTGGATCAGCTTATCCGGGAGGATCGGCAGAACCTTAGGCGCCATATCGGCTACGATCAGCCGTACTTCGGATGGATCAATGAAGAATTCTTTGCACAGTTCATCGCGTTGCTCGGCCATTTCACCGACCAGCTCGACGCCGGTAAAGCCTGCACCGATGATGACGAAGGTCAGCATGGAACGGCGAACCGCTGCATCTCTTTCCTTAGCCGCTTTGGTGTACATATCGCGAATTTGGCGTTTCAGCGCAACGGCATCATCATAAGACCAGAATGGGAAGGTGTTCTCTTCCGCTCCTGGAATTCCGAAGAACGTCGGCTTGCTGCCTGTGCCGATAACCAGGTAATCGTAAGCGTATGTGGCTTTTTCGGAAGCCAGCTTCTTGCCGCTGAAATCGATGTTCTTAATTTCGTCCAGCACAACATCCACTTTCAGGCCGGCGAAAATTTTCTTCAGGTCAATCTTGATCGAATCCTCAGGCGCGCGGTTCGCAGAAACCTCGTGCAGCTCAGTCAAAAGAGTGTGATATGGATTTTTGTCGATCAGCTTAATTTCTACTTCTTTGTCGTTCTTAAACTTCTTTGCCAGTTTCTTAGCCGTGAGGACGCCGCCGTAGCCGCCGCCTAAAATGACTATTTTCTTCAAAAGAAACTCACCTCGTTCGTCTGATTAGCTGCAAGAGGATAGCGATGGATTACTTCGCGCCTTCGAGTGCTTTTTCTGCCAGGGAGAAATATTCGCCTACATGGATGGATACGCCGGAGATCGCGTCTGTGGTTCCGTCGTCTTTCAATGCAGGAGCAGCGCCTTTATTTTCAAGGAAATACTTTTCGGCAAGGGCGATTTCTTCATGCCATTCAGCGGAAGCGCCGCCGGCTTTCATACCGTATTTGCCGTCAATGGAATATTGTTTCTTATCGTCGCCTGCTGCATTCACGCCGCTGAAGTTAGCAGCAACAACGTTGCCGCCTGCAACGGTAATGGCTACAGTAGATTTCCAGCCGGATTCAGCGTCCATTTCGCCTTCAGCAAAGTATCCGCCGTCTTTGTAAGGTCCCAATTGGGTAGGGCCAGCAGCCAGAGCAGCTTTCGATGCGGTTACCAGGTCGGCAACGTGGATGGATACGCCGGATACTGCGTCGGTGTGGCCGTCGTCTGTCAGCGTGATTGCGTCCGGATCTTGTTTTTCAACCAGGTAAGCGGCAGCAGCGTTTGCTTCTTCATGCCATTCAGCGGAAGCGCCGCCGGCTTTCATGCCGTATTTGCCGTCTTCGGAGAATTTCTTTTTCAGATCGCCTGCAGTCTTGGTGTTGAAACCGTCCCAGTCAACGTTGGTGATCTTGCCGCCTTCAACAGTCAGGATAACGAAGGATTGCCAGCCGGTTTCTGCATCGGCATCAGCAGTTCCGTAGTATGTTCCGTCTTGATATTTGCCAGTTTCTGCAGTTGCCGCAGCGTTGCCGGCATTGGTTGCAGGAGCGGCGGATTCGGCAGGAGCGTTCGTTGCCGCAGCGTTGTTAGCAGCGTTATTGTTGTTGTTGCCGCAACCTGCGAGCAGCGTGCCTAGAACCATGGCGCTTGCCAAGATAATCGAAGCTTTTTTCATGGGTGATGACCTCCAAAATTAGTTTAAAATATATATATTAAAATGTAAAACATTTTAATAGACTTGGAAGTGATAAATATCACTTGATAAATGACATTTATCACTATGCAATAAGGGCGGACTCTTTTTTTGTTGCAAGACTATGACATATATTAGTAAACATTAGGAAAAATTTTAAACAACCCGTTTTTGCTCCGAAGGCATTCTAGCATAATGACCGGGAAACTCATGTGAAAATAATCACTTAAAACGTAAGTTTCCGTTTCCCATCTGTATTATAGCGAATATTTTAATTTCTGGATACCTGCTTAATAGACTATTATGTGACAAAATGTGTCCGGCTTTGACGAATCGTGTCCCACGTTTTTTGCAGTTTCAAGGCTAATCGGCCCGGGTAATGTGTGATTGTGTACAGGCAACTGCCAAATGGACCCGCAAAGGAGATGAGCATCATGGACAACAACGTGCTGAAGGGCAAATGGACGCAGCTGAAGGGTGAAGCCAAAAAGCAATGGGGAGAGCTTACCGACGACGACCTTGATATCATTGATGGCGAGAAGGACAAGCTCGTAGGCAAGCTTCAGGAGCGGTACGGTCACACCAAGGATGACGCCGAGACCGAATATCGTAACTGGGAACGAGCGGTTCATAGCGTTCATAAATAATCGGGATAGACACACGCGGATTCCTTGGGGCTTCCGCGAAGCGCAAATCAACGTTGATTTGCGCTTTTTTGCTGTCATAAAACGTCTATAACTCTCAAGTTCCATGATTTTACTAAGCGCTTTATGGTAGTATGGAGTGAAGGGATTCTTATAGGCATATGGACATTCTGACAACATCGCGGTAGGAGTGAAGCTATGGAATATTTGAAAATCTTTTTCGTGAATACGGCTCTGTTGATCACATTGGCGTTCATTGCCAATTTAATCTATAAACATACGATTGCTTTCGCGCCCGACCGGGTGAAAAAAATCAGTTGGGTGCTCCTGGCGATATTAGGCGGCTGGGTCAGTTCGTTTTTCGGCTACCGGCTGGATGAACATGTGATTTTGGATTTGCGTTTCGTTCCTCTCATCATTTCCACGCTGGCTTATCCTCAGCCTTTTTTCCTTATAATAGTAGGTACCGGAATCGGAGTTATGCGGCTGACCTTCGGCGTAACCGAAGCGGCGGTGGCCGGCGTGCTCAATCTGTCGCTCCTTGGCTTCATCTGCGCGGGACTAGCCCTATGGCTGGGACGCTCCCGGTTTACGACCGTTTACAAAGGCCTCATTACCATTGTGGTTGTTAATCTGATGAATGCCGTCAATATCAGCGTTTTCGGCGTTATTCCCTTTCATCAATACATAACGCAGATTTTTCCGGTCACGTTCCCGGCCGGGCTGCTGCTGAGTTTTCTGTTTGCCTTCATCATCCACGACTTTTATCTGGACAATTTGCGCAACGGGCAGATCGTCCGGGCCAATGAGCTGTTGTCGCGCCAGACCGAAGAATTGCATAAAAACAAGATTGTGCTGGAGGACCGGGCCAAACAGCTGATGCTAGCCTCGCAGTACAAATCGGAGTTTCTGGCCAATATGTCGCATGAACTGCGGACGCCGCTGAACAGCATCATCAATCTGTCCCAGTTAATTGAAGAGAACGACGGCGCGCTGACCCCCGAGGAACTGGCCGAATACGGCGGAATCATCCACCGTTCGGGCGAAGACCTGCTTGCACTTATTAATGATATTCTTGATCTGTCCAAGGTAGAAGCGGGCAAACTCGATATTGTCTATGAAGAGCTTAGCGTCCGGGAGATTCCTGAGCTCTTGTCGCTGCAGTTCCAGGTTACGGCCAAGCAGAAGGGTCTCGATTTTGAGGTCGGGCTTGGGGAAAACGTGCCGGAGGTAATTCTTTCCGATCCGAAGCGGGTGCAGCAAATTTTGCGGAACCTGCTGTCCAACGCCTTTAAATTCACCGCCGATGGTTCGGTCAAGCTGAACGTGCGGACCGAGGAGCGGAGGGAGGGTGCCCTCCGGCGGAACTGGCTTGTCTTTGATGTCCAGGACACCGGAATCGGCATCGCGCCGGACAAACATGACATTATCTTTGAGGCGTTCCGGCAGGCGGACCAAGTTATCGGCCGCAAATACGGCGGCACCGGGCTGGGCCTCTCGATCAGCAGCGACCTGGCCAGGCTGCTTGGCGGATTTATAACGGTGAAGAGCCAGGAGCGCGAAGGAAGTCTCTTTTCCCTCTATTTACCGCTCCAATAATCTTTGGAATTCCGGCTGATTGACACGGCCTTGCTGCGGAGTAGAATGGAGCCAAAGCCCGCATCATAAGGAGAGTTACGCTTCATGGACATCATTAGAAACCGGCTCACTGCAAAGCGCCCCAGGCCTTTCCGCAAGCCGTCGGCTCACCGCAGAAATCTTTATACCGCCACGCTTGAAGGCGTGCCGGCCACGGTCTTTCTCGTTCTGCTGCAAGGACAGTTTCTTACCGGCTATCTGCTGTACCTGGGGGCAAGCTCCGGGGAAATCGGTTTTGTGCTTGCGCTTACTACGCTTGTCAATCTGGTCCAGATTGCGGTAGCGTTCCTGATTCAGCGGCTGCGCAGCCGCAAGTGGACGATGGTGACTTTTGTCGCGCTGCACCGCCTACTGTGGGCGCTGACCGGAATCATTCCGTTTGCCGTCCCGAAAGAGTACGGAGTCGCGACCTTCATCATTATGTATACGATTGCTTTTATCGCCGGTACGGCGGGCGGGGTGCTGTGGAACTCCGTGATCAGCGACCTCGTGCCTGCGAGAGTTCGCGGGCGCTATTTCGGCATCCGCAATACGCTGCTCAATGCGCTGGGCAGTCTGGTCCTGTACGGCGGCGGCGTGATCCTGGACCGTTACCCCGGCGGCCACGGCTTTGCGATTCTTTACATCATTGCGACTGTTTTTGCGTTTGCCAATATCGCCGTCTTTTTCTTCTATCCGGACGTTCCGTTCGAGAAGTCGGAAGAGACGGAATTTCTGCCGATGCTGAAAAAACCGCTGAAAGATAAGCTGTTTATGCGCTCGACGCTGTTTTTGTCTGCCTGGCTGCTGCTGCAGAATCTCACAGTTCCGCTCTACTCGTACGTGATGCTGCAGCTTCTGCATATCAACTATGAAACGCTGTCGCTGCTGAACGTGGCGCAGACGGTGTTTATGATGGCCAGCTTTTATTTATGGGGCAATCTGAATGCCCGGTACAGCAATAAACGGCTGCTGCTGTTCACGCTGCCGATCATCGCCGTCTCTTCGCTGCTGTGGGGATTGCTGTCGGTATTTCCGCTGCTGCCGGTCCTGTTTGCCGCCCATATCGTGTTTGGCGTCGGCGTCGGCGGGTTTAACCAGCTTGCTTTTAATTTCATTATCGGGGATACCCCCAAAAAAGAGCGGCCGATGTACATGGCTATGTATTCCGCGCTTACCGGATTGGCCGCCTTTTTCGGACCGCTTATCGGCGGCCAGATTTACGACGGGATTAAAGGCTGGCCGCACTGGATTCAGGTGTACGGCATGCAGCTTGCGGTCGGCGCCGTGATGATCCTGCTCGCGCTGCTGCCCGGCCGCCGCATTCTCAAGGACGAATAGGGGAGGAACTATGGCCAAAATCGCGTTAGTGCTGGGAGCCACCGGCATGGTGGGGAAAGCCCTGATCGAAGAACTGCTCAGCGGAGGCGGGTGGGAGGAGGTGCGGGTGCTGGTCCGCCGCACGCTCCCTCTTAACGATCCCCGTCTGACGCAGACCGTCATCGATTGGGAACGGCTGGAGGATTACGGGGATAGCTTCTCCGGCGTTACCGAGGTGTTCTGCTGCCTTGGCACGACGATCAAAAAGGCGGGCTCGCAGGAGCAGTTTGAAAAGGTGGATCTGCAATATCCGCTTGCGGCGGCAAGGCTGGCGAGGGCCAAAGGCGCCAGGCAGTTTCTGGCGGTCTCCTCGATGGGAGCCTCGGCGTCGTCGAGGAATTTCTACCTCCGGACCAAGGGCAACATGGAGGAGGGCGTGATGAACGCGGGGTATCCCGCGGTTCACCTGTTCCGCCCCTCGCTACTGCTGGGGGAACGCGAAGAATTCCGGCTCGGCGAACGGGTATCCGCTGTGGCCATGAAAGGACTGGACAAGCTGTTTGCGCGGTTTCTGGCACGCTACCGTGCGGTTCCCGCCGCGACGGTCGCGCGGGCGATGGCCAATATCGCGAGGGCCGGCACCGGCGGAACGCATGTGTACCCGAACGATGTATTGTTTGCGCTGGGCGGCCGGTAAAGGTACGGAAAGTTTGCATCGGCAAAGGCCCCCGCGTACAATGGATAATAAATCGAATGTACATAACAGGAGGAGCGAAATCATGAGCAAAAAGCAGGTGGCGACGACCTCGGCGCCCGGGGCTATCGGACCTTACAGCCAGGCGATCGTAAACGGGAACTGGATTTTCACTTCCGGACAGCTCGGGCTTAACCCCGAAACCGGAGAGCTTGCCGAAGGCGTACAGGAGCAGGCCCGTCAATCGCTGAGCAATGTCAAAGCGATTCTGGAGGAAGCCGGCGCTTCGCTCGACCATGTCGTTAAAACAACCGTATTCTTGAAGGACATGAACGATTTTGCCGCAGTCAACGAGGTGTACAGCACCTTCTTCGCCGAGCCGTATCCGGCGCGCAGCGCCGTGGAAGTGGCCCGTCTGCCGAAAGACGGACTGGTGGAAATCGAAGCAATCGCCCGTAAAAAATAAACGCGTTCACGATCCGGCAAGGATCGGGAGCATCGAAAATTCCGCCGTTCATGCCAGGGCATGAACGGCGGAATTTATTTTTGAGCAGCAAGTTCCCCGCTGCCGCTCCGCTTAATAACCGAGTCAATGATGCTCATAGGCCGACCAGCTGCATGCTGGCGGCCTTTGTATTTTTTATGGATAGTCTTCCGGCAAGTCGGGGTATATAAGTAATATTATGATTTTGCCGGGAGCGGCCGAAGGGGGAGAATGACGCATGGAGAGCAGCGAGGCGATACGGCCGGAAAAAATGGGGCCGCTGGTATTGAAGGAGACCTGGAATACGCCGGGGAGCCTGGTATCCTGGGAACGTTCGGAGAATGTCTACATCTGCCGGGGGGAGCGCGGAGGCATTGCCTTTTTATTTTTGGGCGACGACATGTTCCGGATGAAGGTGTTCCGCGGCAGCGTGCCGGATTTGACGACCTCCCCGGCAGTGCTTGCGGAATGCTGCATCCCGCATTTGTTCCCGGAGGAAGAGGACGACGAGCGGCTGATCTTTACGACCGGGGCCATCCGGCTCATCATCGACAAGGCCACGTTCCTGATCCGTGTGGAGAATCACCAGGGAATAACCGTCATGCAGCAAAACCTGACCAGTTGGAATCCGCGCGGTGCCAGCCATGCCGAATATGATATGCAGCCGGACTCACATTTCTACGGACTTGGGGAGAAGGCCAGTTTTCTCGATAAACGCGGCGAAAAATATACAAACTGGAACACCGACGTCTTTGCGCCCCATCTGCCGGAAATCGAGGCATTATACGAAACGATTCCGCTGCTGATCCATATGCACGGCGATCTCGCCTACGGCTTGTTCCTCGATAATACGGGCCGCAGCGATTTTGACATGCGCTCGCATGGCGTCGCCTTTACCATCGGCTGCGATACCGGGGAATACGACATTTATTTCATCAACGGGCCGGAAATGAAGGACGTGGTGAAACGTTATACGACGCTGACCGGACGAATCGCTCTGCCGCCGAAATGGGCCATCGGCTACCATCAGTCGCGATATAGTTATATGAACCAGCAGGAGGTGCTGCAGCTCGCCCGCACGTTCCGGGAGAAGGGCATCCCCTGCGACGTCATCTATCTGGACATTCATTATATGGACGAGTACCGGGTGTTTACGTTTGATCCCGTTCATTTCCCGGAACCGGAGAAAATGATCGCCGAACTTAGGGAACTAGGCGTGCGCATTATCCCTATCGTGGATCCCGGCGTCAAAAAAGACCCCCGCTACGAGGTATACCAGCAAGGCGTGCTGAATAAGCACTTCTGCCGGCGGCTTGAGGGAGATATTTTCTTTGGCGAGGTCTGGCCGGGTACGAGCGCATTTCCCGACTTCTCCGACAGCCGCGCCGCCGAATGGTGGGGCGATCTCCATAAGTTCTATACCGATCTGGGCATTCAGGGGATATGGAATGACATGAACGAACCGGCGGTGTTTAACGAGAGCAAAACGAAGGATCTCGACGTCATGCATTTCAACAATGGGCGGCCCGTGACGCATGAGGAGTACCATAACCTGTACGGTATGATGATGTCCAAGGCAACCTATGAGGGCCTGGCCGAGCAGCTCGGCGGCGAGCGCCCGTTCGTGTTGACGCGGGCCGGCTATGCCGGCATCCAGCGGTACGCGGCCGTCTGGACCGGCGATAACCGCAGCTTCTGGGAGCATATGGCGATGGCCATGCCAATGGTGCTTAACATGGGCTTGTCGGGTCTTGCGTTTGCCGGCCCGGACATCGGCGGCTTCGCGCATCATACCTCGGCGCAGCTGCTCGTGCGCTGGACGCAGATGGGCGTCTTCTTCCCGTATTGCCGCAACCATTCCTCCATCGGCACGCTGCGCCAGGAGCCCTGGTCGTTCGGGGAAGAGGTGGAGCGTATTCTGCGGGAATTTATCGGGCTGCGCTACCGGCTCCTTCCGCAGCTCTACAATCTGTTTCGCGAGGCGGAGACGACCGGACTGCCCGTCATCCGGCCGCTGGTGCTGGAATATCCGCGCGATCCTTATGTGGCTAACCTGTGCGACGAGTTCCTGTTCGGCGATAACATGCTGATCGCGCCGGTATACCGTCCGGATACGGAGCACCGTTCGGTCTATTTGCCGAAAGGGCGCTGGCTCGACTATTGGGACGGGGAAGCCTTCGAGGGCGGAGTCCACATTCTGGCGGCAGCACCGCTGCATGTCATGCCGATGTACGTCAAGGCCGGCAGCTTTATCGCTGAAGGGCCGCTGAAGCAGCATGCTCTGGAGGAGAACGGCGACGCCATCACCTTCCAGCTGTACGGGGCGGAAACAAGCGAGGATTTCCGTGCGGCGTTCAGCCTCTATGAAGACGACGGTCACAGCTTTGCATACCGCAAAGGCGAATATTCGGTGCTTGATGTCGCTGCCGAAGGGGAGAGCGACGGGTTAACGTTCCGTTGGTCTTACCAGACCGGTGCATTCCGCCCGCGCCGGGAGACGCTGCGCTTTGAGCTGCGTTACTCTGCGTTCCAGCCGGAAGGCATCGCCGGAATGAAGCGAAGAACGCTCGAACAGCTGGATGCCGGCCAAACCGGCTGGTGTCTGGGCGAAAGCGGGGGATTTCTCGTCCAGGTGGAGGATCGTCCGGAAGGGGGCACCCTGAAGGTGCGCGCCAAGGACGGGAATGAAGGGAATAGCCGATGATGTCCGGTCCGGAGGGGATTTCTCCGGACTGTACTTTTTTCTGTGCAAAATACGGTGAAATCTTGCAGAAATGTTTTTAAAACCGTTGTTTTTCGTATAAGATGGAGGGATGAAGATTATTTCGTGGTCAGGAGATCATCAATGAGTAAGCATCTGTATGCAATTTGGCTCGGGGAGGTTCTGTTTCTCTTCTCCGGCGAAACTTCGGAACCGAAAGTGGACGCCTGGACGCGCGTCGTTAGACGTCTTGCGCTGCGGGGAGGCATGCGCCCGCTGGCCGGGGCTGCCCTGCGGCTGGCGGAGGTCCGGTATCCGGTCCAGCCGCCGGCTGAAGGCCGGGCGCAGCGCCGCAGCTTGCCGGGCCGCACGCTCGAAGGGCTTGCCCTTGGACCGCGCGAGGCACTGGAGCTGCTGCTGGCCTGGGACGAGCGGCTGTGCCGGGAGCAAGGACTGGAACCGGGCGGCGAGCTGCGGTATTGGGCCGCCGCCGCCCGGTTCGCACTGGAGCTGATCGGCGCGGGTGCCATCGTGCCGGGCGCGGAGCTGCAGCGGACGGCGGGGGTTCGCCGCCGCGGCGGCGAGCAGGCGGCGCTGGCGATCTGGTCGCCGTTGCTGCGCGGAGATGCGGACAAGGAGCGATTCCTGCAATTGGCGGCGGCGATGCCGGTTCTTGCGCTCGGCTCGTTTGCTCCAGAGGATGGCGAGGCGGGCTCGCGGGAGGAGGCCGGAGCCTACGTGCTGTATTCGTTTCTCCGGGCGATCATTACAGCGGAGCTCAAACGGACGGTCGCCGAGCATGAGAGCGAGCTCGGCCGTTACAAGGCCGAATACCGCCGGGGGCGCTCCCCGCTGACGGAGCTGTGGTGGAACGGGCTGCTGACGGGCAGCCGCGAGCTTCCGGCACAGGGGACGCCGGCAGAGGTGGCGGAGCTGCTTGCCGCGGTAAACGGCGCGGCGGCGGCTCCCGTTCCGAAGCCGGGGCCGGAAGCCGAGCAGAGCGGCCAGCTAAGCCTCGGCCTCCGGCTGGAACCGCCGGAGGAGGACGGAGAAGCGTGGAACCTCAGCTTCTGGGCGGAATGCCGGGAGGAGGGAGGCTTCTGGCTCCCGGCATCGGCCGTGTGGGCCAGCCAAGAGCGGGATTTCACGCTCTGGGGCAAACGCTACGCCGGCATCCAGCGGCAGCTGCTGGCGGCGCTGGGACGGGCAGCGGCGCTGTCGCCGGATATCCGCGCCGCGCTGGATGCGCCGGCGCCGGCAGGAACGCGGCTGGCGCCCGAGCGGCTGTACGCTTTCCTGAAGGAAAGCCTGCAGCCGCTGCGGGATCACGGCATCACGGTGCAGATGCCGTCCCGCTGGAGCCGCGAAGGCCGGCGCAAGGTCGGCATGCGGATGCGCATGGCATTGCCTCCGGAGCAGAGCGCGGCAACCGAAGCTGCGCTGGGCATGGAGGCGCTGGTCTCCTTCCGTGTCGAGGCTTCGCTCGGCGGGCTGTCGCTGGGCGAAGACGAATTGCAGGCGCTGGCCGATGCCGGCGTACCGTATGTACAATTTCGCGGAGAATGGATCGAGGTGGACCCGAAGGAGGTCCGGCAGGTCCTGAAATATATGAAACGCCACGAGAGCGGCGAGATGGCCGCGGCGGACTGGCTGCGGCTGCAGGCCGAGGATGACGACGAACGGAGCTTTAAAGGCATCCAGGTCATGGGCATGGAGACCGCCGGACTTCTGGCATCCCTGATCCACGGCGGGGCGGGCGGTTACGCGCCGCCTCGCCGCATCCCGGCTACGCTGAACGGAACGCTGCGTCCGTACCAGGAACGGGGATACCAGTGGCTGGCGGCGCTGGTCGGGCTTGGCTTCGGCGTATGTCTGGCCGATGATATGGGCCTCGGCAAAACCGTCCAGGTCATAACCTGCCTGCTGGATCAGGCGCAGTCCGCATCGCTCGGCAGAGAGTCCGGGCCGGTGCTGATTCTCTGCCCCACCTCGCTGCTCGGCAATTGGCAGCGGGAGCTGCAGCGCTTTGCCCCGGGGCTGAAGGTGCATATCCATCACGGCAGCCGGCGGCAGCGCGGCCGGACCTTTGCCGATCTTGCGGCGGCGCATGATATCCTGCTCACCACCTATCACCTGGCCGGCCGGGACAGCGACGATCTCACGGCGGTGCGCTGGTCGACCGTCGTGCTGGACGAAGCGCAGTATATCAAGAACCACCGTACGAAGCAGGCGCAAAGCGTGATGAAGCTGGCGGCGCCGCGGCGCATCGCCATGACGGGAACGCCGGTAGAGAACCGGCTCGGGGAGCTGTGGTCGATCTTCCATTTCCTGAATCCGGGGTATCTCGGTTCTTATCATGCTTTCCGCCAGCGATACATTTCTGGAGACGGCGACGGGAGGCTGCCGGAGCTGCACCGGCTGGTGTCGCCGTTCCTGCTCCGGCGGCTCAAGAGCGATCCGGACATTTCCAAGGATCTGCCCGACAAGCTGGAGCTGAAGTCGTATTGTCCGCTGACCGAAACCCAGGCAGCGTTGTATCAGGGTGTGGTCAACGAAATGCTCGGCCTGATCGGCGAGCGCACCGGCATCGCCCGCAAAGGCGTGGTGCTGTCCTCGCTGACCCGGCTGAAGCAAATCTGCGATCACCCGCAGCTGCTCCGGGGAGAAGAGGGGCGCACTGCGCGCGGCGAGCCGTCCGGCAAGCTGGAGATGCTGTATGAGGTGTTGGACGGCATCGCCGAATTGGGCGAATCGGTCCTGATCTTTACCCAATACGTGGCGATGGGCGAGCTGCTCGTGCAGCGGCTCGGCAAACGTTACGGCACGCCGCCGCTCTTCCTGCACGGAGGTATCGCCAAACGCGAGCGGGACGCCATGGTGCAGGCATTCCAGGAAGGGGAAGGCCCGTCCATCTTTGTATTGTCGTTGAAAGCGGGCGGCGTTGGGCTCAATCTGACCCGGGCCAACCATGTTGTCCATTACGACCGCTGGTGGAACCCTGCGGTAGAGAACCAAGCTACCGACCGTGCCTTCCGGATCGGCCAGCGCAAAAACGTTCATGTCCACAAGCTGATCTGCCAGGGAACGCTGGAGGAGCGGATCGACGAACTGATAGAACGCAAGAAAAATCTGTCGGAGCAGGTCATCGGCTCCGGCGAGCATTGGTTAACCGAAATGTCCAATCAGGAGCTGAGGGAGCTGGTCGAGCTCCAGGGCCAGGATTGGCTGTAGCATTCTGCATTCCGGGCATTGCCGGAGAGGAGGAGGGAACATGGAGAAGCTGACCTCGGATAATCAGCCGAAAACGCCGGCCGAGGAAGAGATTACGGCGCTTGCGCTGCTGGAGCCGCATCCTAAGGCGAACGCCGACCGCGTTTTTGCGGCGTGGGCTGCGGCACTGGAGCGGGAAGGGGAAGGAGACCCCGAGCTGCTGGCCGCGGAGCTGGCGAAGCTGGAGCGCAAAGGCCCGCCGAGTCCGGCGGGCGAATGGCTGGCGGAAGCCGCCGCCGAAGGCTCGCTGCATGAGCCGGGGGCCATGTTTCACTCGCTGGAGTCCCGGCCGTTCCCGTCGGCTGCCCAGCGGCGCGAGCCGGACGAAGGGTGGCGGGCCATCCTGCCGCCGCCGCTGAAGCCCCAGGAGGGGCTGCGGCTGATTATGCGATATGCCGCGGAAGCGGCGGCGCGCCGGGCTGATGGGCCGGATGGAACGTGGAAATCATAGATGCCGGCGCGGGGCCAAGCAAGGGCTGCTGCCGCTGGAGATCGCCAACAACGGCATACGCAGCATGGTGTTCTACACCACCGGCGACGGCGGGCGGACATGGACCAACCTGTTGAAATCGAGATAATTTTCGCGCCAGGCGCGAACAAGCCGCAAAGGACGGGGCGTCCGTCTGCGGCTGTTTTTTTTCTGCGACCCGGAAACCTTCCCCTGCCGCTTCCGTATCAGCTATTGTACTTTAAGCCGTGGTCATTTGTTCAGCGGCGAACCCCCGTCATAGCCGGGGTCCTCGTAGCCGGTATTTTTCAGCTTGGGCAGAAGGCCTGAACCGGCAATGTTCCGGCGGGTATCCTCCGTACCGCTTTCGTACAAAAAGCTGAACAGGCGGACGGTCTGCTCGTCGAATTGCTCCGCCGCCTGATCGTGATCGGCCGATTTGAAGGGCACAAAGGCGCGGCGAAAGGTCTCGTCCTCCCGTTCCCGGTGTGCCTTCAGCAAATCCTGCAGCCTGCCCAGCCCGTCCCGGTCCAATAGCACCTCGTATTCGCTGGAATCGCTCCGCTCATGCTGGATCAGGCTGTGGTTTACGGATACATAATAACGCTGTTTTTCCTCTTCGGGCATCTGAAGATCCCTCCCGTATTCGTTTAACTGTCCGGCGTTCGTTATAAGTAACATACACGTTGCGACAAATAATGAATCTATCCGGCACATTTGGTATGATAGAAGCACGTTTCCGCTTTTTGCGGAGCAGTTCTCACTCTGGAGAAGGAGGAACTTACGATGGATTTTTTGAAACGCATTAAGGACGGAGCCAGCCGGGTGAGTGAAAAAGCGCAAAGCTCGGTAGAGGTCGGAAAGCTGAATAGCCAAATTTCCGATGTTGAGCGTGAGATGGAACTTGAATTCATGAAGATGGGAAAGATCTTTTTCGATGGATACCGCTCCAAGGACATGTCCGCTGCCGAAGGGCCGATGGTCGAGCTGGCACGGGGCTGCCTTAAGCTGCAGGATAGAATCGGAGAGCTGCGTTTGCGGATCGCCGAGATTAAGAATGAACGGATCTGCACCTGCGGGGCAGTGGTTCCGCTCGATGCCAACTTCTGTCCGGCTTGCGGTGCCAAGCTCGAGGCGTTCGCGCCTAAGCGGGAGTCGTCGGCTCCGCCTGTCGTTGCCGGAGTGTTCTACGGGGATGAACGCGACGAGGATGAGTTCTATGGCGCCGACGAATTAACCGACGAGGAAAAAGAACTCGCGCTTCGCCACGACCCGTCCGTGCAAGTCCAGGCCAAGGCATTCTCCGCGGGCGAGCCTGAAGTGCCGGCGTATGCGGGCGCTGCGGCCGAGAGCGAGCATCGCCGCCGGGAAGAGCAGCTGGAACGCGAACGGCAACGGCAGCTGGAGCTGGACCGGCGCATTCGCGATTGGCATGCGGTGGAGCAGGAGGAAGAACCAGCCGAGACGGCGGCGGTAGGTCGGGAAATGGTCAAATGCCAGATTTGCCGGGCCGATTTACCGAAAGGCTCCATGTGGTGCTCGCGCTGCGGATCCGAGCAAATTTAGCGCCGGCCCGCGGGAGCGGCCGGTGTGGAGGGACAACATAGATGGAACAACTGCTGCTGCATCTGCGCAATTTGGGATTTACCGAGATGGAAGCGAAAATCATGGTCGAGCTGGCGGCGAAAGGCCAGGCTTCCGGCTATGAGGTTGCCAAGCAGCTCGGCGCCTCCAGATCGAACGTATACGCGGCGCTCCAGCGGCTGACCCAGCAGGGGTATGTCCGCTGCGGCGAAGGCGAGCCGGCACGGTACAGCGTGCTGGGTCCGGAGGAGCTTGGCGCGATGATCTCCGGCAGGGTGCAAGCCTCGCTTGCTTATGTCGAGGAAGAGATGCCGCGCGGCGGGACGGTCACGCCTTCTTTTTACAATATGGAAGGCGACCGCAACATCCTCGGCGCGCTCGTCCACCAGCTTGGCCTCGCCAAGCGTGAGATCGTAGTCGACGTATGGCGCGAAGAGGCGTCGCTGCTGCGCAAAGAGCTGGAGCAGGCCGAACAGCGGGGCGTAAAGCTGCTGTGGTCTTTTAACGGGGGCAACGCTGAGGTTGCGCCGTTCCCGGCCTGGGCGCCGGCCGGCGGCGCGCCGCACAAATCCGGCGGACGGAAATTTTCATTCGTGGTCGACCGCAGCTGGTGTATGCTCGGCATGCGTTACGGGGATGGCACCGCACAGGCGGTGGTTACCGAGCATCCGGCACTCACGGAGATGCTGCTGAACCATTTTATGCAGGAAATGGTGCTGTTCGAGCTGGAGGAGGATATGGGAAGCGAATTGACCCGGAAGTATGGCTCGCGGTACAACAAAATTTACGAGAAATACTTATCCCGCCCTCCGGAGCGCCCCGAATCTGGGGCGGAGCCGGAAGGGGAAGAGGCGCCGGGGGTCCCCGGCAGTCTGGCGGCAGACTAAGCGTTGGAGGTGAGAAGCGTGGAATGTATCGTCCATTTTAATGTGCAGCATCCGCAAGGCGACAAATCGCTGCGCGGTTTGCTTTTCCTGGATGAGGGACAGACGCCGGGAGAGCAGCAGCTGATCGACATGTTCAAAGAAATGAAGTTCAATGTCCGCCTGGAGGACCGCGAAAAGCTGGTGTTCAAGCCGGTGAATCCGGCTGACGGCTATTCCGAGATCCGGATTACCGGGTACAACGGGGGCAAGGGCGGCAAAGACGATCACGACCTGAAATCCATCGTCGGCAACCTGATGCCGCAGAAACCGTCGGGATTGTAGGCCCGGGCCCGGGAGGCCGGAGCGATACGAGAAGGGGGAGCACGGATGGAGCTATTGAGACAAAAAGTACTGGATGAAGGCATTGTTCTCGGTCAGGGCGTGCTCAAGGTCGATTCTTTCCTGAATCACCAGATGGACCCGTTTTTGATGCGTGAGGTCGGGCGCGAATTTGCCCGTCTGTTCGCCGAATCAGGGATTACCAAGGTGCTGACGATCGAGTCGTCCGGGATTGCCCCCGGCATTATGGCCGCGCTGGAGCTTGAGGTGCCGCTGATCTTCGCCCGCAAGCACAAGTCGCTGACGCTGACCGAGGACATTTACGTGGAGAAAGTCTACTCGTTCACCAAGCAAGTAAGCAATGACATCACCGTATCCAAAAAATTCATCGCGCCCGGCGAACGCGTGCTGATCGTCGATGATTTTCTGGCCAACGGGGAAGCAGCCTTCGGCTTGGCACGCATCGTCGAACAGGCAGGGGCCAGCGTCGCAGGCATCGGCATCGTCATTGAAAAAGCATTCCAGCCGGGCAGCCGCCTGCTGAAGGAAGCCGGCTACCGCGTGGAATCGCTTGTGCGCATCGCCTCGCTTGAAGATGGCGTGATCGCTTTCGCAGAAGGCGGAGAAGAAGCTGCCGGGTAAGCCATTGCGGATCGCTGGCCGGAGGTTTGCCGAAATGCCGGACTGCCTGTTGCTGGCAGTTTTAAGGGGCGGAGGCAGCCGGTTCCTGATGACGGTGGGATGAGCCGATTCTATCGCTGTACGGTGCGGCGCCTGTTCGAACGATAATACCGGGCGCATGCCGTTGCAGTTGAGCGGATATTGGAAATCAAAATAAACGGATAGCAACAAAGAGCAGCCCCCGGACTACGGGGGCTGCTCTTTGTTGTGGGCGTATATGGCTTCGGAGAATCGTCCCACTATTTTGTTGGAAGGCTGTTCGATGTTGAAATAGTGGGAAATCATTCCGCTAAATTTAGCCGAAACAGCGATAAAGCCAGGAAATGGCCGGAATAAAGGGACAATTTCCCACTAATCCGCAGGCGCACGGAATCAGGCCAGATGCTGCACGGCCCGCTGCGGAAGCGCGCGCGGCGACATCACGCGCAGCGCGCCCGGCTCGCAGCGCACGGCGAACGGCGAGACGCCGAGGCTCTCGCCGTCGCCGATGCACGGACGCGGCTGCGCGAAGTCGACGGCGACGCGGCGTCCGCGCAGCATTGTGACGACGGGCAGGCCCACATGGGCGCCCGTCAGCAGCGTGGGGAACAGCCGCAGCACCTGCCAGCGGCTGCACCCGTGGACGACGCACACGTCGAGCTGGCCGTCGCCGCTCTCCGCCTGCGGGCAAATCCGCAGCCCGCCGCCGTATCCCGGCAGGTTGCAGGTGGAGACGAGCCAGGCGCGGTCAAAGACGCGTGTTTCGTCGTCTACGCTCACCCGTACGCTGCAAGTTTTGAACGTGAGCAGCGTATGCAGTACGCCGATGATGTAAGCAAGCCGGCCCGCGCCGAGCGCATTGCATACCCGCTTGTAGAACGAAGCGTTTACATTGACGGCCACCTGGGCATCAAAGCCGCTCGCAACCGCGGTCAGCGTCAGCCCGCCGGGCCCTTCCAGCAAGTCGGCTTCCAGCTCGCCGCCATGCAGCAGGGCTTCCACTGCTTCGCCCGCCTCCAGCGGGATACCGAAGCCGCGGGCCGTATCGTTGCCCGAGCCGGCGGGAATGACCGCCAGCGGCACCTTCGTGCGCCGCAGTGCGCCGAGCACGCTGTGGATCGTGCCGTCGCCGCCGATGACGACGGCCGCCTGCCAGCCGGCGCGGCCGGACAAAGCCTCGTACACTTGCGCCTCCGCGCTGTCCGCATCCCGGGTATACAAAGCTTCATGCGGGATGCCCCGCGCATCCAGCTGAGCCCGGACCGCTTGCGCGGTCCGCTGCGCTGCGCCGCCGCCCGCGCGGGGATTTATAATCAACAAATACATTCATGTTCCTCCGCTTGCAGATTCTTGTTGGTTCTTTACTCATTGTAAGGAGTCGGAGGGGAAAAGGGAATCCCGAATCTGGGCTTTGGTTATAAATGACGGAGCTGGCTTTCCGCGAGGTCACCGGCCCAGGGGAGCTTGAACCACCGGCCGCCAAGCGAATGATAAATCATGAGCAGCCAGACCGCCAAAGCGCATAAGGACAGCAGCGCGGCGATCAGCGGGCCGAGCAGAGGGATGAATCCGCTGATTACGTGCATCACGATCAGCGCGCCGAAGGCAATCAGCGATTGCATAGCATGGAACAGCACGAAACGGCTGCGTTTTTCCAGGGCGAGGAAGATGATTCCGCCGATAAAGGGGAAGAAATAACAGACGGCGGCTGCGACATTGTCGGGCAGTCCGGTAGAGGATCTGAAAGGGGACAACAGGCTCACGCTCCTTGAAAGGGAAACAGGTTTTCCCGGTTCCGCATCTTTACTATGAGCCTATGTGCGATTGGAGGAATTCATGTACGGGTCCCTTCCTGCAGCGCGGGTAGAATATATCGCTCCAGCAGCGGCCGCGGCGACTTCCAGCGATTTACCGCGCTGTCCGCGGTGAAGACGACAGCTGCCTCCTGGTCCGGCAGCAGCCACAGCTGCTGCCCGCCGTGGCCGTGGGCGAGCGTAAACGGCTTACCGCAAATCCGGCCGCACCAAAATTGGTAGCCGTAGTCCCCGTAAGCCGGATACCCGGCGGTTTGCGCCGCCAGCGCCTCGTTCAGCCACGTACCGGGCAGAACGGTCCGACCGCCGAACATCCCTCCGCCCAGCAGGCAGAGGCCGATCTTGCCGAAATCGCGCGCCGTCAAATAAAGGCCAATATGCCCCATAGTGTGACCTTCGGGGCAGGAATGCCAAGCCAGGTGGCGGATATCCAATGGTCCGAATAAATGCTCCTGGGCATAGGCGAAGGCATTCATGCCCGTCGCTTCCGAGAGCAAAACGGATAAGAGATGAGAGTCGCTGCTGCGGTACTGAAATTTGCCGATCTGCTCCGGATCGACCGGCAAGCCCAGAGCATAGGCGGCCCAGCGGCGGCTGCGCTGCATTTGGCGGACGAGCGGTTCGCCGAGCTTCTTGCCGGTGATCCAGCGGAAGCCGGAGGTCATCGACAGCAGATGGCGAAGTGTCAGCTGCTCCAGCTCCGGTGACGGCCTTTGCGGCACATGGGCGGCAAGTCCTTCGGTCAGGCGGAGGTCCAGTCCGGCGAGTTCGCCGCGCCCAAGGGCAATGCCGATCAAGAGACCGACAAAGCTTTTGGTGGCGGAACGAAGGTCGTGCAGCGTTCCGGCATGGCTTCCGTCATAGTAACGTTCAAAGATCAGCCGGCCGCTGCGGAAGACGAGCATGCTGCGCATCCGCGGATACTGGCGGAGCGCGGCCTGATGCGCTTCTTCCAGCAGACGGCCGGACGTGCCGGTCTCTTCAGGTGCGGCCTGCTCCACGGCCGGCACGGATTGAAGCGGTGTATTCAGCAACGGCAACGGCCCGTTCATCGCGGCGGTTCGCCCCTTTCAGCGTTTATCGGAATCAAACCGCACGGCGGCGGATATATTATCTTAACCAATATTTTTATAAAATCCGCAAACATATTTTACACGGATAGGTGGAAGTTGGTCTGAAATATGCTATTATAATACGATAAGGCCCGAAAGGAGTGATTCAGAGACCGGCTCTTCGGGTAACTAAAGTGTCTAGACGGCCCTATGAGGTGCGCAGTCTTAGTCTCAGCCCAATACACAACGAACCTGCTTAGGAAGGCGGACCGCGAGTATTTTTCAACGTTAGCCTTGGACTTTTCATCATGCATTCTCTACGACGGAGCATTCATTTTCAATGTTTTGGGAGGGAACTGATCATGGCAAGTAAAGGTCACAACGAAGTTAAGGAAAGTTTAAGGGAAATGACACGAATTTTCCGGCCCAAAGATCCCAAGAAATTTGTAAAAGAGTACGTCCGGAAATACCGGATCACGGGAGGCTACGAAGAGGAGCTGACCATGGTCGTAGAGCATGAGCTGGGAAGAATCAACTCTTCCGTCTCCTAGAGCATCAGGACGCAGAGGGGTTCCTGTGCCTTACATTCTGTAAACATTGCCTCCATGAGGATTTCTCATAAACCGTAATCCCGCGGCATTTGCCGCAGGGAGCGGTTTTTTTTGTACGCATTTTTCGCTCTTTGAAGGGCCGGTATCGTTTAATAGAAGATGTCAAATGAAATTAAAGGAATAAATAGTTTTGTATGCGCTTTAATAGAAGGGACGCGGCAGGACAAAAATTTGGAAGCGTTCTTAAATGGCTTCAGGACAAGCTTTTTGGGGACTTTGCGAAATTATGAACTTGTTGTGAACGATTGACAAAAATTGCCCATAAACTTATATTAGTAGTGATTATCATAATTGACAGGAATGTGAACAAGTCTACGAAAACGGGAAAAGCGGGGTAGATCTATGATGAAAACGTGGCAAGCCGGCAAACGGCTTCTTCCCATGACCGCAACGTTTGGACTCCTTCTCGCCGGATGCGGGCGGCAGGACCTGTCGGTACTCAGGCCGCAGGGACCCGCGGCAGAAACCTCATTCGATTTGATGAAGCTGTCGATCGCTATTATGATCGTCGTACTGCTCATCGTCTTCTCCATTGCTGCATATGTGCTGATCCGCTATCGCCGTAAGCCCGGACATGATGAAATTCCTAAACAAATCGAAGGCAATTTCAAGCTGGAAGTGCTGTGGACCGTCATTCCCCTTATCCTCGTCATCGTGCTCGCCGTGCCTACCGTCAAAGCGGTATTTGCCGCAGGCAACGACCATTCAACCGACAAAAACGCCATCAAAGTCAAAGTTACCGGCCATCAATACTGGTGGGAGTTCGAATATCCCGATTACGGCGTGACGACCGCGCAGGATCTGGTGATTCCCGCCGGAAAGGCGATTGCCTTCGAGCTTGGCACCGCCGATGTGCTGCACTCCTTCTGGGTGCCTTCCCTTTCCGGGAAAATGGATACCAACCCCGACGGAACCGTCAACCGGTTCAGCTTCAGTGCGCCAAATGAAGGCGTTTACCGCGGCAAATGCGCCGAGCTTTGCGGGCCGTCCCACGGCCTGATGGAGTTCAAGGTGAAGTCTGTCAGCGAAGCCGAATTTACCGCCTGGATCGATTCCATGAAAGCGCCGGCCGTGATGCCGGAGGATCCGCAGGTGGCCGAGAAGTTCAAATCCGCCTGCCTGAGCTGCCATGCCGTCGGTGACCAAGGCGGAATCCTTGGGCCGAATCTGACGGGCATCGGTTCCCGCGAATCGGTTGCCGGCATCCTGCTGAACGACGATACGGGGGTGGACGGAGCGCCGATCGAAGACAACCTGAAGACCTGGCTGCATGATCCGCAAAGCGTCAAGCCGGGGAATAAAATGCCGGATCCGAAGAGCCTTGGACTCAGCGAAGAGGAGATCGACGGAATCGCCGAATACTTGGCCGGCTACAAGCTGAACTAACACAAGTCCGATACAAGGAAGCGGCATATTTGAAAAGGGGGTACGAACCTTGGCTCAAACAGCGCAATCCCTGCATCCTTCCGCCCATCCGCTCGGGCAAAGCCACAGCGTCAAGAGGCATACCGGGCTAATGGACTGGATCACCACGGTCGACCATAAAAAAATCGCCATACTGTACCTCTGGGCCGGCGGGTTTTTCTTCGGCATCGGCGGGCTGGAGGCAATTCTGATCCGCATCCAGCTGATCAAGCCGATGAATACGTTTCTGGAAGCCCAGACGTTCAACGAACTGATTACGATGCACGGGACGACGATGATTTTTCTCGGGGTCATGCCCGTCATCTTCGCCCTGATGAATGCGGTCATTCCGCTGCAGATCGGGGCACGTGACGTCGCGTTCCCATTCCTCAATGCGCTCGGATTCTGGACGTTTCTGTTCGGGGGGCTGCTGCTGAACCTCAGCTGGCTGATGGGCGGCGCGCCGGATGCCGGCTGGACCGCTTATACGCCGCTCTCCACCACGACCTACAGTACGACGCACGGCGTCGACTTTTATACGATCGGCCTGCAGATTGCCGGGCTGGGCACGCTGATCGGGGGCATCAACTTTCTGGCCACCATCATCACGATGCGCGCGCCGGGCATGACCTACATGCGGATGCCGATGTTCGCCTGGACGACGTTTATTACCTCCGCTATTATCCTGTTTGCTTTTCCTGCGATTACCGTGGGCCTGGTGCTGCTGACTTTCGACCGGATTATCGGCGCCAACTTTTTTGAAGTCGGAGCCGGGGGCAATCCCGTGCTGTGGCAGCATATCTTCTGGATTTTCGGCCATCCGGAAGTGTACATCTTGATCCTTCCCGCCTTCGGCATCATTTCGGAGGTTATTCCGACATTCGCGCGCAAGCGGCTGTTCGGCTACAGCTCGATGGTGTTCGCGACGATCCTGATCGCCTTCCTCGGCTTTATGGTCTGGGCGCATCATATGTTCACCACCGGCCTCGGCCCGGTTGCCAACGCCCTGTTCTCGGTGTCGACGATGCTGATCGCCGTGCCGACCGGCATCAAGATCTTCAACTGGCTGTTCACGATGTGGGGCGGCTCGGTGCGCTTCACTAGCCCGAACCTGTTTGCCGTCGGGTTTATCCCGACCTTTACGATGGGCGGCGTCACCGGCGTCATGCTGGCTTCCGCGCCGGCGGACTTCCAGTTCCATGATACGTATTTCGTCGTGGCCCATTTCCACTATGTTATCGTCGGCGGCCTCGTCTCCGGCCTGTTCGCCGGGCTGCACTACTGGTGGCCGAAGATGTTCGGCCGGATGCTGAACGAAAGCTTGGGGAAATGGACGTTCTGGACGTTTATCATCGGCTTCCACCTGACCTTCTTCGTCCAGCATTTCCTCGGACTGATGGGCATGCAGCGCCGCGTCTTTACGTATCTGCCGAATCAGGATTTCGACGATTTGAACTTTGTTAGCACGATCGGTGCGGGACTGATGGGTGTGGGGGTGCTGATCTTCCTGACCAATATCGTGCTTACCTCGCGAAAACCGGCGGATGCGCCGGCCGATCCGTGGGAGGACGGGCGGACGCTGGAGTGGACGATGTCCTCGCCGCCGCCGGAGTACAATTTCAAGCAGACCCCGCTCGTACGCGGGCTGGATGCGTTCTGGAAGGAAAAGCTGGCCGGGCATAAAGAGATGACGCCTGCCGAGCCGGTCGGTTCCATCCATATGCCTTCGGCAACGATCCTGCCGTTCCTGATGTCCGTCGGCATCTTTATTGCCGGGCTCGGGTTTATGTTCAGCCGGGATGATTATGCCAACGCCGCGCTCGGCTTTCTGTTCAACAACTACATTGTGACGGCGCTGGGGCTTGCGATCACGTTCGGATGCATGCTGGTGCGTTCCTTGTATGACGACCACGGCTGGCACATCGAGCCGGAGGAACTGGAAGGCGGTGAGCGGGGATGACAACGGTACATGCCGAAGCGGCGGGCAATCTGCCGCATGAACCGGAAAAAGCAACGCTGGAGGGCCGCAACAAGGTGTTGGGCTTCTGGCTGTTTCTCGGCGGGGAGGCTGTGCTCTTCGGCACGCTGTTCGCCACTTTCCTGGCGCTGCGCAATCAGACGAACGATGGGCCGTCGGCAGCCGAGCTGTTTGAGCTTCCGCTGGTGGCCGGGGCTACCTTCCTGCTGCTCGTCAGCAGCCTGACCAGTGTCTTCGCGATCCAGGCGATGCACCGGAATCATCCGGGTAGGCTGCGGACCTGGCTGGGCATCACCGTTCTGCTCGGCGCCGGGTTTCTCGGGCTGGAGATTTACGAATTTACCAAATACGTGCGGCATGAAGAATTCGGGATGACTACCAGCGCGTTCAGTTCGGCGTTTTATACGCTGGTCGGATTCCACGGGGCGCATGTGGCCTTCGGGATTCTGTGGATTTCGCTGCTGATCGCGCAGCTTGTCCGCAAAGGTCTAAACACGGTAACCGCGCCGAAAGTGTACGTCTCCGCGATGTACTGGCATTTTATCGACGTGGTATGGGTCTTTATCTTCACAGTCGTGTATTTGCTCGGAAAGGTGGGGTAACGATGGCGACGGAAGAGCAGGCAAAAGAGGGAGCCGTACGGCACCGCCACCGGCCGGAAGGGCCGCAGCGCCACATCGTGGTTTTTGTTTTTTCGGCGGTGCTCACGTTAATCGCCTTTGCGGCGGTCGCTGCCGGGGGCGTCAATGCGGCGTTTGCGGTCATTCTTCTGCTGGTGATGGCGGTGCTGCAGGTCATCCTGCAAATGGGCTTCTGGATGCATCTTAAGGATAAAGGACATCTGCTTCCGATCCTGTTTATGTCGGGTGGCTTCTTTATTGCCGGGACCTGCATTGTGATGGCGCTGTACTGGGTATGGTGGGATTAGGAAGGGGGCCGAAGCGATGTCCGGGCTGCAAGCATTCAGCTTTGCCGAAATGTGGAGTCCGCTGCTGCTTGCGGCAGCGCTGCTGGCTGCGGCGGGATATCTCGTGCTGATCGGTCCGGCCGCGGAGCGCCTCCGGGCGGCTCCCGTGCCGCTTTGGCGGCGGGCGCTGTTCCTCGGCGGCCTCGCCATGCTTTATCTTGCTCAAGGAGGGCCGGTCAGCCTGCTTGGGCATATTTTTTTCTCGTTTCATATGCTCAGTATGGCGCTGTCGTATCTGGTGGCAATTCCACTGATGATGCTGGGCATTCCCGATTGGGCCTGGCGAATATTGCTTGCCTTTCTCCGGCCGTTGCGGGGGCTTTCGTTTCTGGCGCGGCCCGTCGTTTCCGCCGCCCTGTTCAACGGCCTCTTCTCGCTGTATCATCTTCCAGCGGTGCATGATTACGTCATGCTGCATTTTGCCGTACACCGCCTGTATTACGGCCTGCTGTTCCTTGCGGCGGCGCTGATGTGGTGGAATTTGATCAACCCGCTGCCCGAAAGGCGTTCTCTGGAAGGGCCGGGCGGGATCGGCTATATTTTTCTGAACATGGTGCTCCTGACGCCTGCCTGCGGACTGATCATCTTCGCAGGTTCTCCGCTTTATGCCACCTACAGCGATCCTCAGGCCTGGGCACGGGCTATGGGCTACTGCGTTTCGGGCAGCCCGGCGGCGTTATTGCAGCAATTCGGCGGTCCGGCATATTTCGGCTGGCTGTCGCCCAGGGTCGATCAGCAGGTCGGCGGCATCGCCATGAAGTTCATCCAGGAAGGGATTTTTGCCTCCATGCTTGCTTATGTGTTCTATCATTGGTATAAAAAAGAGAACGGGCCTGACGAGGAGGAGCCAATGGCTGCCCTCTTGCCGGTTCAAGGAACACCAGTGGATACCCGGTGAGCATCGAGGAGGATAAGCATGGATATTTTTACGTTGTTTCCGACGATCAGCACCTCTTTTATCGTGATCAGCGCGATACTCGTGGCGATCGGCTGGAGACTCATCATTCAGGGCAAACGGGAAGCGCATAAAAAAACGATGATTGCCGCGGCCATTGCCGCCATTCTGTTTTTTCTGGTATACGCTTCGCGCACGGCGTTTGTCGGCAATACCGAGTGGGGCGGGCCGGACAATCTGGCGACGCTGTACCAAATTTTTCTGATATTCCACATCGTATTGGCTTCGGTGGCTGCCGTCTTCGGCATTACCACCCTGGTCCTGGGCTTCAAGGCGAAATATGCGAAGCACCGCAAATGGGGCCGGGTGACGGCCGTCATCTGGTTCATCACCGCCATTACGGGCGTCGTGGTTTATGTGCTGCTGTACATATTTTATCCGGGCGGGCACACGAAGCCGGTCTGGGAAGTCATTCTGGGCGCATAGCCGTTCCAAAGAAAAACCTGCGAATTCTTCTTCTGCATGGAGAGGAGCCCGCAGGTTTTTTGATTTGTTAAATATAGGGTTGACACTGGAAAATTCAGGTCATATACTGTGTATATAAATATATACAGTATGCACAGAAAAAGCGAGGGAATGTAATGACGACGTTTCAAGGAGCATGGGCGCTGGTACGGGGAGAATTTTACGGCGACCGTTTGAAGCTGCTGAGAAGCCTGCTGTTCGCCATCATCTTTATGGGTTATATGGCCGTGCTGACCGCGGTAATTGGCGAAGATACTATATCGGGCGAAGGCGGAGGCATGCTGGTGGATTTCATGCTGCTCATGATGCTGCCGATGCTGGGCATGACTTTTTCCAAACGCACGATGAAGTACATTCATGAAGATTCCTATACGCGGATGCTGGGTTATATGCGTTGCCTGCCGGTGTCCAACGAAATGATCTTATGCCGGCGGAAGCTGCATGCGGCCTACTCGTTCTTCCAGAACGGAATTCTGTATTTCGGCCTGATCTATGCCGTCAGCGGGAGCGTCCGCAGCGAGGTTCAATTACTTGAATTTGCGGTCTTTGCATTAACCGCCATCGGTCTGGGGCTGATAATCAGCGGCATGTATATCTTCATCGAGTTGACGGTCAGCGGAAAAGTTTATTTTTTTCTGCTTTTGCTGAATTTCGTGCTGGCGCTGGGCATTTCGCTGCTGATTCATCTGTCGGACGGCAATCTGTTTTTGTACTTGATTGAATTTTCGAAGGATTGGGGGCTGCGCTCCCCGCTGATGTGGGGAAGCCTGGTCGCCGGCACGGCATCGGTTCAATTGTTCTCGCAGCTGACGCTCCGCCGGCTGAAGAGCCGCAATCTCGTATGATCGGGCCACAGGGAAGGCAGGTGTGAACGATGTGGATACCGGTACAAATTAACGAAAACAGCCCTGAGCCGCTGTACCATCAGATTGAGACCCAGCTCCGCTCGCTTATCATCGGGGGAAGCATCGCCGAAGGAACGCTGCTGCCTTCGATCCGGGAATTCGCCGGGGATTTGAAATGCAGCGTCATCACGGTGCGGCGGGTTTATCAGGATTTGGAGAATGAAGGCTTGCTGCGTACGAGGCAGGGCACGGGCACCTTCGTCTCGCATGTCGGTGACGGGGCGATGGAGACCTACAAGCAGGAAACGGTGCGCAAGGCGCTGGAAAGCGCCGTGGATGCCGGGTTGTCGGTCCAGTGCGGCGAAGAGGAGCTGATCGCGCTGTTTACCGAAATCGTACGGAGCAAATATAAAAAGAATAACTGAAGGGTGGGTTCATCCCATGGCACAGCAGGCCATTGAACTGCGGAACGTATGCAAGAAGCGCAAGGCTCAAACAATCGGTCCGCTAAACTTAGACATTCCGGCGGGATATGTGACGGCACTGGTCGGGCAGAACGGCTCCGGTAAAAGCACGCTGCTGCATATGCTCCTGCAGCTCGCTTTTCCCGAGGAAGGGGAGATCCGCTGGTTTGAACAGCGGTATCCGGATCTGCTCCCGCTTGAAGTGCGGCAGCAGATCGCCTACGTCGCGGAGCATCCGCTGGCGGAGGAGAACTGGTGGACGGCGGAAGAAGCCGCGCGTTTCCGGAGCGGGTGGTATCCGAACTGGGACGGCGACTATTTCGAGGCGCTGATGGAGGAATTCGAGGTTCCGCGGGACCAGCGGCTCTCCAAAATGTCCAAAGGCCAGCGCCGCAAATTCGAGATTGCCGCCGCGCTTGCCCCGCACCCCCGGCTGCTGCTGCTGGATGAACCCTCCTCGGGCCTCGATCCGTTCGCCTGGAAGGCGATGATCGCCCGTCTGCAGGAGCACATGGAGCGTGAGGGCACGACGATCATCATCAGTTCGCATATCATCGAAGAAGTGCGGCGGCTGGCGGACTACATCGTGCTGATGCACCGCGGGCAACTGCTGGGCATGGCCGAGAAAGACAGCTTGTTCGGGACCTGGACCGAAATATGGGTGAACGCGGAATCCGCGGAGGAGCTGGAGGAGCTCCGCTCTGAATTCCCCGATGCGCAGCGTGTGGCCATGGAGTCGGCGGATACCGCATCGCTGCTTATCCAGGATTTTCATAAAAAGGAGAAACGCCTGCAGGATTTGGGCGTAAAAGTAATCAAGAGCCGCAGCTTGGAGTTGGATGAAATCCTAAGCTTGTGGACCAAAGGGCATGGACCGATTCTGATGGACCAGAAGAGAGGGGACTAGGGAATGGAAGCTTTGAAGCTGGAACAGGTAGTCAAGCAGTACGGTGAAAAAACCGCTGTAAACGGCATTACCCTGAACGTGCAGGAAGGCGAGATTTACGGGCTGCTGGGCGCCAACGGCGCCGGCAAAACCACGACAATGCGCATGGTGCTCGGCCTGATTTATCCCGACGGCGGACGGATTCTGTATAGCGGCAAGCCTTACAACAGCGAGCTGCAGCAGCTCATGGGCTATCTGCCGGAAGAGCGGGGGCTTTATCCGAAGGTCAAGGTAAGCGACCAGATCACTTACCTGGCCCGGCTGCGCGGCATGCCGGCCGGCGAGGCGGACGCGAGTCTGCGGTACTGGCTGGACCGCTTCGAGGTTCCCGAATACTACAACAAGAAGATCGAAGAGCTCTCCAAAGGGAATCAGCAAAAAATGGGTTTTATTGCTGCCGTCGTGCATAAGCCGAAGCTGCTCATTCTGGATGAAGCGTTCAGCGGCCTGGATCCGGTCAACGTCGAGCTGTTGAAGGATACGGTCCGCGAGCTGCGCGACCAGGGCACCAGCATCCTGTTCTCGACGCACCGCATGGAGCACGTCGAGGAGCTGTGCCGCAACATTACGATTCTTGACCGTTCCAATACCGTGGTGCAGGGCGATATCCGCGAGATCAAGAAAGGCTACCCGCGCGAAGAGGTGCTGCTGCAAACCGGCGGCGAAGTGGCGGGGCTGGATGCCATCGCAGGGGTAACCGGAGTGGAGCGGCTGGAACGCGGCTATCTGATCCGCATCTCCGAGCTCGCTGCGGCGCAGCGGATTCTGCATGCGGCAATCGCGCAGGGCGAGGTCGAGCATTTTGAAATCAAGGAACCGACGTTAAACCAAATCTTTATCAGAGCGGTAGGTGAATCTCATGAATAAGATGGGGACGATTATTGGCTTTACCTTCAAAAATAAAGTGAGAACGAAGTCTTTCCTGATTACGACGCTGATTCTGGTGCTTCTGATTTCCGTCGGGATGAACATTCCGTATATCATCGATAAGTTTCAGGGCGAGGATAAAACCGGCGGCCAGGTGCAGATCGGGATCGTGACGGAATCGGGCAACCGCGCGGCGGAGCTGCTTCTAGCGTATACGCCTGCTGCGGATCAGGAGACCAAGCTGGGGTTCACCGTATATCCTTCCGAAACAGATGCACAGCTGAAGAAAGATTTGGATGACGAAAAAGTAAAAGGGTACCTCACCTTTGCCGCTGACGGCCAGGAAGGCCTGGCCTCCGTCACTTATCATTCGAGCAAAGGCGACCTGAAGGACAATGTTAAAACGTTGCTGCAAACCGCATTGCAGCAGGTCAACACGCAGCTGATCGCCGGCGACAAGCTCAGTGCCGATCAGATCACCGCAATGTACAGACCGGTTACCATCGATACAAAACAATTAAACGTAAGCGGAGACAGTACAGGGCAGGAAGAGGCTGATACTTCGGCGCCGACCATTAATTATGTGGCGGTCTACGTGGCGCTGATGCTGTTCTTCATGTCCATCATGATGACCGGCAATATGATTGCCGCGGAGATTACTTCCGAGAAAAGCTCGCGGATCATGGAGATCCTCATTACAAGCGCCGCTCCGCTGACCCAGATGTTCGGCAAAGTGATCGGCGTGTTCCTGGTCGGCATTCTGCAAATCGCGCTTTTTGTGGCGACGATTGCGGTGAACCTGACGCTGCCGCATAACTCGGGTGTCCTTACGGATTTTGATCTGGATCTGTCCCAGCTCGATACCAGCCTGCTGTTCTACGGCCTGCTGCTCTATATTCTCGGCTTCTTCCTCTATGCGCTGCTCTATGCGGCTGTCGGTTCGATCGTTAGCCGGACCGAGGACCTTGGCCAGGCAGCCATGCCGGTGATGATGCTCGGCTTCGTAGCCTTCTATATTCCGCTCTTCAGCATGTCGGCACCGGATACGCTATTGATCAAAGTCGCCAGTTATGTGCCGTTCACCTCGCCGCTTAGCCTGCTGCTGCGCATTGGCATCGGTGAAGTGGCCGGGTGGGAGATCGCGATTTCGCTGGTGCTGCTGTTGGCAACCACCTTCTTCATGGGATGGCTGTCGGCCAAGATTTACCGTACCGGCGTGTTGATGTACGGCAAACGTCCTAGCATTGCGGAAATCCGCAAGGCGATGAAGGCGTACAAGATTTAAGAGATGAACCTGCTGCTTGGAGATATTTTGAGAACCTGATCGATTTGCAGAGCCCTTAAGGCATCGAAACTAACCGGCCATCACCCGATGGCCGGTTTTTTGTATGTTGAGAATTTGTTGAAAATTCATGAATATTGTCGAAATATAAAATTATATGACGTTATGTGTTAAATAATGCGAGAATAATGTCGAAATATAGTATTAAACACATCTATGTAGGAGGCTCCCAGATGGAAGGTAATTCCCCTGAATCCCATGAAAAATTGCACTCGAAAGTAACAAACAAGCTGAAGCGGTGGAGCAAGCATACGGCCCGGGAAGGGAAGACGATGAGAGGCAAGCTGGTTCTTTCCTTTCTTGCCGTTCTCCTGATCCCCAGTGCTGTAATCGCTTTCGCTTCTTATCAAAGCGCAAAGAGCGAAGTCCGGTCGCAAATCCGGGAGTCCAGCATCAACACGATGGAGCTGACCCGCACGAACATCGGGCAATACATGCTGCCGGTGATGAATAACCTGGACGAATATGCACAAATGTTCACCTCCGATACTGCGGCCAACCCGGAGCAATCCCAAACCTTCCTGGATCGGATTGTCGCTTCACATCCGGAAGTCAGCAGCATGGTCGTCGGCAATGCAGCGGGGGAGTTCGTCAGCTCTCCGAAGGAAGAAGCTACGGATTATGATCCGCGGAAGCAGTTATGGTATCAACATTCGATGGCCGATACCTCCAAAATCGAAATCGGTGAGCCTATACAGAACGCCAAGACGGGCAGATGGATCATCGCACTTGCCAAAGCACTGCCCGACGGAAAAGGGAGCATCGCCTTAAATGTTGATTTGGACCGGTTGGCGGATTCGTTCCGTGGCATTTCCATCGGGAAAAACGGGAGCTTGATCATTCTGGATGAATCGAACAAAATCGTGGCCGCATCGGCGATGATTTTTGATGTCTACGGAATGAAACTTGGGGATGAATTTACAGCCATCGCCTCGACGGACTCTGCATCCGGAGAGTCGGCTGAACAGGCACCTGCCGGAAAGCCCGGATTGGCGGATGCTTCGGCGGCACAGCCATCGGCCGAGCCGCAGCAAGGACAGACGCCACCCGATGGAACAACCCCTGAAGGAGATATTCCTGTCTCTTCAAAGGTTGTGCAATACGGCGCTATGGAGTTGGAGATTTACAGCAGTACCGAGCCGATGACCGGGTGGAAAATGTACGGAATGATTGGAACGGGCGAATATACAGACGCCGCCCGGCCGATTTACTATAAAAGCTTGTGGGTCATGGGAATTGCCGTACTGTTCTCCGGACTTCTGATCTTCATTATTCTACGGGTATTCCTGAATTCTCTGACGAAGCTCAGAACAGGGGTGCGTAAAATTAGCGAAGGCGATTTATCGGCAAGAGTCCATCTTCATACGAAGGATGAATTCGGTGAGCTGGCACAGGATTTCAATCAGATGGCGGAATCCGTTCAGAAGGTGGTTTCGGAGATTTATGAGACGACTTCCATGCTGAATGAATTCTCCCAAGCCATCAGGGAAAGCACCGACCAGACCGCCCAGTCCGTCAAACATGTGGCGGAGACTACCCAAGAGACGGCTGAAGCCGCCATTAACAGCGCGGAATCTTCGGGAGAAGCGGCGAGCTCGATGGAAGAAATGGCCCGTGGCGTAGTGGCCATTGCCGAATCGGCGGGAGTGATTGTCGATGCTGCCAGCCAGACAGAGCAGGAAGTAGCCGAAGGCAGCCGGACCATTCACGGGGTGCGTCAGCAGATGGATCAGATTCTGGACTCCGTCGCCAAAGCGGGCGGGCTCATGGATGAGCTCTCCAGGTTGTCCGGAGATGCCGGCACCATGAACGAAGCGATCGCCGACATCGCCAACCAGACCAATCTGCTCTCGCTGAACGCTTCCATAGAAGCGGCAAGAGCCGGGGAACACGGACGCGGATTTGCCGTAGTGGCGGGAGAGGTTCGGAAGTTGTCCGACCAGACGAAGCAGACGGCCTTGGAAATCGGCCAAACCCTGGGACGGATGCTGTCGCTGATCGAGCAGTCCGATAAGTATATGAACAGCGAAGTCCGGAGCAAAGTCAACGAAGGTCTGCGGATCAGTGAAGAAGCAACGCTCAGCTTCGGCAACATTGAACGATCCACCTCCCATATCGTGGACCAGATTCAAGGGATCTCGGCGGTAGCGGAACAGATGTCGGCCAGCACTCAGGAAGTATCGGCAACGGTAACGGAGCTGGCGGGAATGTCGAAACAGACGGCAGAAGGGGCGGAAACGACCTCAGCGGCAGCGGAAGAGCAGCTGGCAGCCATTGAAGCCATTGCAGCATCCTCGCAGCAACTGGCCTCCATTGCCAACAATCTGACCCTGCTTGTCTCGAAATTCAAAGTATAGGATTGCAACAAAAAGCCTTGATTCGCCCGGAAACACCGGCAGATCAAGGCTTTTTGATAAGTTTAAAGGTCTTTTGCGGTTCGATTTGCCTGTTTGGCGAGTAAACCCGGAAATTTGAACTTCTTTAGTTTCAAAGCATGCTTCTCGATCAAATGCCATGAGATATACGCACAGATCAGCGTGAGCGGATAGCTGAACACGAAGCTTTTGGCCGGCGTAATTGAATCGCCAAACCACATGGCCACCAGCTGCTGAATGGGAAAAGCATAGATATAAATACCGTAGGAAAAATCACCGCGTTTGGAGAACTGGTACAGACTCTTTGTCGGCTTAAAGGCCAGATACATCACCAGATACGCACCGAAAATAGCGACAAATAATTTAAAATGCGCGGTGTCGATCAATCCGACCAGGAGCATAAGGCCTGAGAACCACGCTAAATATTTGTTATGCGGAATATGGTTGCGGAAGGCGTACAGCATCATTCCAGCGGCAAAGTATTTAACGAGCTCCAAGCTTATGAGCGAAGTATAGTAATATTGATTGATGATGAACGGAATATGGGGAACGGCCAAAACAAACAGGAAAAACAAGAGAATGAAAGGCTTCTTCAACAGGCGAAGCATCCCCAGACAGGCTACGATCAAATAACAAAAGGCTTCAAACTCCAGTGTCCACAGCGAACCGTTGACGGCCCCTTGGTAAACGTTGTGCTCATACACGCCCGGCAAGTAGAACCGGATCGGATGCAGCATAATATTTTTCAAATAATCTAAGGTTGCAGGATTTGAAAAGTAATCGTTTAACGACAGGTCTGTAACTAGCGGGCCTAATACAAAAACGGTAAGCAGCAGGACGAACATCAGGCCTGGGAGAATTCGCAGTATTCTTGCCACCAGGAAGTTGAATAAATGAGCTGAACGGTCATAGCTTTGCGTAATTAAATAACCGCTAATGATGAAGAAGATTGCGACAGCTATGCCGCCCAGGGATTGGATGCCGCCGGTAAGCACGAGGAGCGGTTCAAAATCGTTTCTGCCCGACAATGGATAGGCATGCGAGAATATGACAAGCGACGCGGCTGCAAAGCGGATAAAGTCAAAATTGTTTTGCCTTGATGAGGCGAGCTCTCCGAGCGATCCTTTCATATAACCACCTTGTTATCTTAATCTGAAATAGATGCTTCATCATCTTATCATTATTTAGTATAAAAAGCATAGACACGAGCAGCTCCCATCCTTTTACTCGCTTCCTCATTGTACAGGTATCCGGTGGCGGCGGGGGGCAATTTCGTGTATGGTAAAGACAAGGAGTGAGCATATGAAAAAGGGTAAATCCGCCGCATTTCTTGCGGTTTCCATTGTGTTGATCATTATCAGCGGCATCATCCGCCCCGAAGGCCGGGAACTGCTTGGCGCCCTGCAGACGATTCTGCTCGGCCTGGGGCTTGTGGGCTGCTGCCTGGCTGCCTGGCGGTTCGCCAAAGGCGGGAAAAACGGCAAGGCATAAGTTATACCGCTGGCGGAGCGGAGTAAAAGAAAAGGCGGTTCATCCGGAATTGGATGAACCGCCTTTTGGTATTTCGCCTGCAGGCCATATTCCTGCGAGGTATTCTGCAATGTTGAATGCAAAGAATCAAGGCAGGATGAGGTGCTATTGGCAAGAGGAGCCTTTATGCTCCTCCGCAGGGCCGTCCGCTCGGGCCGTCCACCCGAGCTGCGCTTCGCGCGCCTGCCGCAGCTGCGCTTTGACCTGCGGCAGGGCGCTTCCGGTGATCCGGGCGATGTCGACCGGCGGCAGCCGCAGGCCGTAACGCAGCGCTAGGATCACCCGGGTCTCGAACGCGGCATCGGGCGCCACCGATGCCGCTGCGGGCAACATCCGCCGGCAGACGCGGATGCAAGCCCCATAGGCGGCGCGGAGCATGCTCTCCGCGTCCGCGCCGCCGGAGCCTTCCGCATGCAGTGCGCGGAAGGCCTGCACGGCAGCCGGCTCCGCCAAGACGCCGGCGGGCAGCAGCAGGCGCGCGAGATGCGCCACCTCGGCGCTGTGCTGCCGGACAAAGTCGGCGAACCCCGGCGATATGCGGGCGCCGCTGTTTCCTGAACCGGCAGCAGCTTTAGCTGCGGGGCTGCCGCCCGCAAAACGGGCGGCGGGGCGTATGGGGAGCGTATCGGACATAAGGCAATTTCCTTCCGTGTGCTGTGTGGGAACAGCATGATTTTGATATCACGAATCATACTCCGCCGCTCCTGTTTTGTAAAAATGAAAAAGCATTCTCTGAAATCCATTTGCAGGGAAATGCGTCCATCCGTGGGAAGCCGGTGACGAAAGGAGACTGTTTCGCCGATTTTCACCCTATTATCTCTTCCGCACGCCGTTTTTCAATCCATCAATATAGCAAGATGCAAAATAGGAGAAAGAAGAAGCTTTTGTAAGATAAATGATGCTTTAAGGGTTATCTGATGTTGAAAAGGCGATGAATATGCGTTATTTTGCAATTAACGGCAGTTTACAAGCGGAAGTGCGGAGAGTATGATAACACCGAATTGAACGAAATTTCATAGTAATCCGCTTAATTTCCGTCAAACGGAAAACGGGGGAACCAAAGATCGGCAGCCGATTTTCTTTGTTACAGCGGCTCCGGTTAGGGGTGAATCCGGCGGCTTGGGCGCAAAGCCCAGGACGCAGGTAGGGCGACTCTCACCGCCCGAATCCGACAGCTAACCTCGTAAGCGTATTGTAGAGAGGATAAGTGCGATGTGCGCGCCAGCCGGCCACAGAGGAGATCCTTTGTGGTCTTTTTGCTGTCCTCCTGCGGAAAAACACGGGCATGACGAATCAGCGGAAGGAGATCAAAACATGGCGGAGCAAGAAAATTATGTGCTTATCAACGCCCCAACCAAAGCGGGAGAGGACTTCGTCCGCCTGCTCCGCGTCAGGGGCTGCCGCATCGCCGGTCTGGCCAACAACGCGGCCGAGAAAAAGCGGTTCGAGCAGCTTGGCATCCAAACGATAATTATGGTGGATACACACCGGCAAAAAACATGGTTTTGCCCGCAATTTGCGGTCACCAAAGTATTCCTGTTCGAGGGCAGCTTCGCGTTAACCTGCCGATATATCCAGATGTGCCGGGCCTGGACCGATCAGCCGATCGTTGTCGTCACCTCTTCGCTGAACCCGCGGCTCGTCTACAAAAGCCTGGGGGCCGATCATGTGGTCTACTCCCACAGCGGCCATGTATCTTTTCTGGCGGAAGCCTCCGCGATGGAAGGGTAACACAAAAAAAGGACATTCTGCAGGCCCTATGCCTGCGGAATATCCTTATCGGCCTTACCAACCTTACTTTAGCAGCCGGCGGTTTGCGCGAGAGCCTGAAGTCCGGGAAGATCAAATCCCTTAACGGCCCGGCCGCCAAATACGGTGACCGGCACGCCCATAAACCCCAGCTTCTCCACTTCCTCCTGATATTGAACGCTGCTCATGACGTCGCGGACTTCAAAGGCGAAACCCTGCCCGGCCAGCCATTGCTTGACCTGATTGCAGTCGCTGCAGCCCGAGGTAGAGTATACTATCCATGGTTCGCTCATGCGTTTACGGCTTCCGTGATGGCTTCCCGGGTAATTTTCCAATGGGAGGTGTTCCAGCGGACGTCGCCGCCTTCCAGCAGGAAAATTTGCGGGGATTCGTGTTTGATGCCGAAGCGCTCGGCGATTTCATTGGATACGGGCCGGTCTTCAATGACCAGCACCACTGCCGCCGGCGTATCCGCACCTTCAACATAAGCCTGAAACTCGGTATTTGCTTTGGCGCTGATCGGGCAGGTCGTGCTGTGCTTGAACAGCAGTTTTTTCCCCGGAGCCTGAACGTATTGCTCCAATTCCTCCAGCGTATGAAGTTGTTTGATCGACATGGGAATCCCCTTTCTAGAAATTATTCCGTGAGCCTTGATTGTAACATAGTTCAAAATTAAAACAAAAGTAGTTGAACCTAAAACCTGCAATGTGCCGCATTGTAAATGACGGGGTGCCATGCTAAGGTGAGAGGGAATTGACAATTGAAGCCGGCGTTGGAGGTGTTTGTTTTGAAGAGGGTTGCTGTTGTTACCGGTGCGGACCGTGGCCTGGGCTTTTTTCTGACGCGCGTTCTCCTGGAGAACAAGTACACGGTATTTGCCGGAAAATATGACGCGTTGTCTCTGCAGCTGCAAACGCTTAAGGAGGCTTATGAGGAACGCCTTCATCTTATCCCGCTGGATATCGGAAGCAGCGAAAGTGTGAAACAGGCAGTACGGAGCATCGCCGGCAGCACGGGGCATGTCGATCTGGTCATTAACAACGCGGGAATTCTGCACAAGTCGGACTGTGCGACGCTGCTCGTCGATATGGACGTGAATGCGATGGCGGAGGTGTACAATGTCAACACGCTGGGCGCTTTGCGTGTCAGCAACGCCATGATGGGCCTCCTGATGATGGGCAGGCAGAAGCTGATCGTCAATATTTCTTCCGAAGCAGGCAGCATCGGCCGCAACCAGCGGATCAATATGTACGGCTACTGCATGTCCAAAGCGGCGCTAAATATGCAATCTTCCCTGATTCATAACCACATTAAAAATATGGGCGGACAGGTCATGGTGTTTCATCCCGGCTGGCTGCAAACTTACATGCATGGCGAGGTGGATGCAGAGGCACCTATAACGCCTGAGGAATCCGCTTATAAAGTGGTCGGCCTGGTCCTGAAGCATAAACAATATATAGGCGATGAGCCGGCTTATTTAGACCTGGACGGGAATCCGTGGCCATGGTGAGCGGTTCTGCTACGGAAAAAGGCGCAGCGCCTTCCCGAAGGGAAGCGCCGCGCCTTTATTTATGAAGCTGGTGGCCTAAAGCGCCAGCACCGTTGTTTCGCCGGCAGCGAGCGTCAGCGGTTTGCCGGCATGCAGCAGCTCCAGGGAATCGCCTTCAAGGAGCGAATAACGCACCTTGTTCCGGAAGATGCCGACCTCCAGCAGACCGCCGCGGAAGGCAATCCGGAACCGGCAGCTGTCCCACCGTTCCGGCAGACGCGGCTGGAACGACAGTTTGCCGCTATGCAGCCGCAGGCCGCCGAAGCCGTTCACGATCGACATCCACGAGCCGGCCATGGCTGCGGTATGCAGCCCGTCCTTAGCGTTGCGGTTGATGTCGTCCAGGTCCATCCGGACCGTGCGGTCGAAATACCCGTAGGCGCTCTCCAGATCGCCCAGCTCCGCCGACATGATGCTGTGGATACAAGGCGATAACGAAGAGTCGTGGGTCGTCAGCGGCTCATAATACTGATAATTGCGCCGTTTCTCCTCGGGTGTGAACCATTCGCCGAGCAGGAACAGGGCGAGTACGACATCGGCCTGCTTCAGCACCTGATGCCGGTAGATGACAAGCGGATGAAAATGCAGCAGGAGCGGATACTTATCCGCGGGAACGTTATCGAAGTCCCAGCGTTTTTTGAGCAGGAAAGCATCATCCTGGGCGATGATGCCCCGCTGTTCATCCACGGGGATGAACATGCGCGCCGCCGCCTTGCGCCACAGTTCAATCTCTTCGTCCTTCAAGCCGATCCGCCGGGCAAGGTTCGCATAATCTGCGGGATAGGATTCCCGGAGCAGGTCGGCCGTCTCGGCGGCGTACTCCAGCTGGCAGCGCACCATCAGGTTCGTATAGGCATTATTGTTCACGATCGCCGTATATTCGTCCGGTCCGGTCACCCCATGGATGCAGAAGGCACCGTCGCGTTCCGGATTGAAGAACCCGAGATCGGCCCAGAACCGCGACGTCTCGAACAGGATTTCCGCGCCTTGGGCAACGAGAAAGCCGGTATCGCCGGTCGCCAGTACATATTGGCGGATGGCGTAAGCAATGTCTGCATTGATATGAGCCTGTGCCGTGCCGGCCGGGAAGTAGGCGGAGTTCTCCGGCCCGTCGATCGTCCGCCACGGGTAGAGCGCGCCGCGCTGCGACAGCGTCGCCGCGCGCTCGCGGGCCGGGCCAAGCGTCCGGTAGCGGAACTCGAGCAGCGACCGGGCGATATCTGGCCGGGTGAACGTGAAGAAGGGCAGCATATACAATTCCGTATCCCAGAAATAGTGGCCTTCATACCCGTCCCCGGTCAGTCCTTTGGCGCCGATGTTGGTCATGCCGTCGCGGCCGACCGACTGCAGTAGCTGGAACGCATTGAAGCGGATACCCTGCTGCAAGGAGGGGTCGCCTGTAATCTCGACGTCGGCCCGGGCCCAGAAATCATCCAGATAAGCCCGCTGCTCCGCCAGTAGCGCCTCAAAGCCGGCTTCCGCCGCTTCGCGCAGCAGCGTTTCCGTCCGCGGCAGCAGCTCTTCCTCCGGGTAATCCCTCGATGTATGATAACTGATGTATTTCGTCAGGACGGCAGTCTCGCCGTCGTTAAGGTGGATGCGGAACCGGCAGGTCAACGCCTCGCCTTCGGCAGCATATTCCTGTTCGCCGCGGGCAGGGGACACGAGCTGATGGCTCATTCCCGTCAGCAGCGCGAACCGGGTATTCCGGGTCCGCTGCCGCATCCATGCGAAGCCGTCCTCATGCGCCATGTCCTCTGCCAGGAGATGGGGCAGCTCGCTCCCTGACCCGAGCCGCGGGTCGTTCGTCGCCGGCGGCCGGGCGATGCGTCCGTCCATCGCGGAAGCGATGACGACCTCGCCGGCAAAGCCCAGCGCCGTCACCTCATAACGGATGGCCGCCAGATGTTTGTTGCCAAATGCCGTCAGGCGGGTGATCCGGAGGCGCAGGCGTTGTCCGCCCGGCGATTCCCAGTCGATCTCGCGGCGCAGAAAGCCACCTTGCATATCGAGCGAGCGTTTATACTGATGCAGTGTGCCGGTATTCAAATGGAAGGCATGCCCCATGACGGACAAGCTGATTTTACGGGCATCGGTGACGTTCAGCATGGACTGGTTCCAATCCGGATAGCCGTACGCGCCCTCGGGATAATGGATCGGTTCGGCGTCGTAAAACCCGTTCAGATAATTGCCGTTGACCGATTTGCCCAGCTTGCCGTGGTAACCTTCCTCGAAATTGCCGCGCATCCCGATATACCCGTTACCGATGGCAAATACGCTTTCGCTCCGCTGATTGTCCTCGTCGGTATAATGCTCTTCCTCCAGGCTCCATTCCCGGTACGGATACAGCGGCTTAGGATGGACGTAGGGTTTCATTTTCATGGATACTCCGGACTCCTTTGCACGGCGGTCTGTCCCCGCCTGTTGATAGATGTGGCAGCGGTTAAGCGGTGGATGCGGGTGAGGACGCGCGGATCAGCCTTTGACCGAGCCGCCCATCAGTCCTCGGACGAAATACTTTTGCAGCAGGAAAAAAATCGCCAGCGGCATCAGCATCGAAATAAACGCTGCGGAAGTAAGCAGATGCCAGTCGTTGCCGCGGGAACCGACAAGATCGGCGATCTTCATCGACATGACCTGGACATCCGGCTGGTTGCCGATGAAGATCAGCGAAACCAGATAATCGTTCCAGACCCACAGGAACTGGAAGATGCCGATGGAAGCCAGCGCCGGAACCGAAAGCGGGAGAATGAGCCGGCTGAAGATGGTGAAATGGCTCGCCCCGTCGATAAAGGCGGATTCGAATAAATCCTTGGGCAGCTGGCTGATAAAGTTATACATAAAATACGTAACCAGAGGCAGGCCGAAGGCGGTATGCGCGAGCCAGATACCGAGGTAGCTGCCGTTCAGGCTGAGCGCCGTGTAATCCTTCAGCACCGGAATCAGCGCGACCTGAAGCGGGATGACCAGCATTGCGATGATGGTGACGAACATCGTTTTGCGGCCCGGGAACCGCAGCCAGGCGAAAGCATACGCAGCGAAGGAAGCGATCAGGATCGGGATAACCGTCGCCGGAACGGCAATGGTGAGCGTATTCCAGAACGCTTGTGAGAGTCCGCTGCCCTTTTGCACCTCTTCGCTGCCGTCGGCATTTTTCAATTTGTATTCCTTGCCGGAGAGCACGTTTTTGTAGTTATCGAGGGTAAGGTCAGGTTTGGTGACCCAGCCTTCTTTTTGCACGCTGATGGTGCGGGCCCGGCGGTTTTCCCACATCAGCTGCTTGCCGTCCTGCATGACGCCGGCTTTAAGCTGATCGTCGGAGTAGGTTTTGCCGTTCACTTCGATCGGCTGCCGCAAATCGACGTCTTTGGAGAGCTGGATGACGTCGCCCGACGCCGTCCATTCCTGATGCGGGAACACCTTCCACCATCCGGTCTCCAGAATGTCCGCCGCCGGGCGGAAGGAGGAGACGAGCAAGCCGAACGTCGGGATCAGCCAGATCAGGCAGATGACGCCAAGCACGAGATTGACGACGGTTTTACCGCCTTTTCTTTTCTTGGAACCGGCCATTTAGAATCCCCCCTGCTTGCGGAACTGCCGCAGATTGATGAGAATGACGGGCAGCACCGCGATCAGCAGCACGATAGCCAGCGTCGAGCCGTAGCCGAAGTTGCGGTACATGAAGAACTGCCGGTAGAATTGCGTCGCGACAACCTCCGTATCGTATTGACCGCCCGTCATGACCATGACGACGTCAAATATTTTCAGCGTGAAGACAATGATCGTTGTAGTAACCGTCAGTATGGTGGTGGAGATAAACGGAATGATGATTTGGAAAAAAATGCGGATTTCACCGGAGCCGTCGACCCGCGCCGCTTCAAGAATATCTTCCGGTACACCTTTGATCGCTGCCGAGAAGATGACCATGGCAAAGCCGGTCTGCATCCAGATGAGAATCAGGATAAGGAAAAAGTTGTTCCATGGCTGGATCATGCTGGTCCACGCCTGAGGCTCTCCGCCGAAGAAGGTGACGATGGCGTTCAGCAGACCGATCTGCTCATCGCCCGGCTGATAATAGTAGATGAACTTCCAGATGACGCCGGCGGCGACAAAAGAAATGGCCATCGGCATGAATATAATGGATTTGGCAATACGTTCATAACTGCTGCGGTCGGCCAGAATAGCGATCAGGAGGCCGAAAGCGACGCAGGCGAAGGTGCCGACAAAAACCCAAAGCAGATTGTTGCGCAGCGCCGTGCCGAGCAGCCGGTCGCTAAAGATCGCGCCGTAGTTGGCCAACCCGACGAATTTGTCGGATGAAGCGTTGAAGAAGCTTAAATACAGCGTTCGCAGCGCCGGAAGCACAAGCAGCCAGCCCAGCAGAAGCACCGCCGGCCCCACGAAGACGAACGGCAAAATCCGGCGGCGGATCTCGTCGGGATACTGCTCGGCGGCATAGGTCAGCGTATAGTAAATAAGATAGACGCCGACGACGCCCCACAATACGGCAAGCACCGCAGTCACCAGTGGATTCAGCGTCGAATCCCGGAAAAACAGGAAAATCAGGCCGTTGACCGCTATATTAGCCAGCAATGTGCCCAGGGATATCAAAACGGCCCGCATGCTGATTCCCGGCTTGGCTTTTGTCCCCATATGCGCTCCTCCTAAATAAATGGCTCTTCACTAAGCAAAAGGGGCGGAGCCCTAAATGTCTGCCGCCCCTTGTTTGGCTTGCCGGTTAGTTGTTCCAGCCTTTTTGAATTTGCTCCAGCGCCTGGTCCAGCGTAGCGGTGCCGCTGACGTAGTCGGTCATGCCTTTCCAGAAGCTGCCTGCGCCTACTTTACCTGGCATGAGGTCCGAGCCGTCAAAACGCAGCGTCGTGGCATCCTGCACCAATTGCGCCATGCGGCGGTCGGATTCGGATTGATACCAGTCGAGGGAAGCGTCGTTCATCGGCGCGATCACGCCGCCCGACTGTACCCAGCTCTTGATCGATTCCCCGGTCGTGAAGAATTCCATGACGGCCCGCACTTCCGGACGGTCGTTGAACATCGCGTAAATGTCGCCTGCTACGAGCACCGGTTTGCCGTATTGCTCGTCGATCGGAGGCAGATAGAACCAGTCGTAGTCTTCGTCAACCTTGGCGGTTTCCGGGAAGAAGCTGGTGATGAAGTTGCCCATCAGATTGAACCAGGCCTTCGGCGGGTTGTCGAACATCGGCTTCGGCGCGTCGCCGAAGGCGGTAGTCACTATGGATTTGGTGCCTCCGTAGACATAGTCTTTGTTCATCCAAATCTTCGACATGATCTCAACGGCGTTCTTGACCTCCGGCGAGGTGAATGGAAGCTCGCCTTTTACCCACTTGTCGTAGTTCTCCGGAGTGGTCGTCCGCAGCATGATGTTTTCGATCCAGTCCGTGGCCGCCCAGCCGGTAGCCGCGCCGCTTTCGATGCCGATCGCCCAGGCCGGGTCGCCGTCTTTGGCAATTTGCTCGGTAAGAGCCATCAGCTCATCCCAGGTTTGCGGAACGGTATAGCCCGCTTCGTCAAATTGTTTCTTCGGATACCAGACGGTACTTTTCACGTTGCTGCGGTTCCAGATGCCGGCCATGATTTTGCCGCTTGCGCCGTCCATTGTCGCCATGTCCAGCCAGCTCTTGTTGTAGTTGGATTCCAGCTTGGCAGGATCCAGAATCGTGTTCAGGTCGATGACCTTGCCGGTTTTGGCAATCGAGGCCAGGAGACCCGGCTGCGGGAAGTCGGCGATATCTGGGGCATTGCCGCCGTCTACGCGGACGTTGATGGTCGCTTCAAATTCCTTGGAGCCCTCGTATTGAATTTCGATGCCCGTTTTATCTTCAAATTCCTTGATGCTCTTTTCGAACTTCACCTGGTCGGCATCCACGAACGGGCCGAACATCGTCACTTTGGTGCCTTTATATTCGCCGTTCAGCGCTTTCTCCAACGGCGTATTTGCCGCAGCGGCTGTCGTCGCTTCCGGTGCGTTGGTGGCTGCCGCCGGCTCCGACGCCGCCGGAGCATTGGTCGCCGCCGCGTTGTTATTGTTGTTGCCGCCGCAGCCGGTTGCCAGCAGCGAAAGCGAGAGGCCAACCGCCGCCAGCGTAGAGAACTTGCGTCCCGTGTTCTTTTTCATCTTCCCATACATCCCCTTTAATTGGTTTTGAGAATGACTGCCTGAAGATCGTTGTAAGGCCGACCAGTTGTACGCCGGTCTGTTTTGCCGCCGGCCGCCCGGGCCGGTATCCCGTGTAAGCCGGATCACCTCCTTGTAAGGGTTTTCAAAAGCTTCGGTAAAAACAGCGGACAGTTCGAATGGGAGCCGAACGTTGATGCAGGTCATAGCGCTTGAATAGTGCATGGAGTTCGAAGTAGAACATAACGTTTAAATTAGAGCTTCGAGTTTGTTTGGTACACTAAAAAGTTTAATATAGCGAAAATAAGCTTGATTCAAAGCAAAGTGTGAAGTAGGACAGAAGTTCTGAAAAGCTTTTCAGAGTGTGCCGGAAGAATCCCGAAAATCAGATTCTTGCATCCGGTCCGGGTGGTTTACCGTTCCCGGGAGGATTCCCGGACAATCAGCTTGTGCTGCATTTTCTCCCGAAGGACCGCCACTTCACCGGTGGAGAGCAGCTCATGCAGCTTCTCCGCGGCACGGTAGCCAAGCTGGTAGATCGGCTGGGCAATCGTGGTCAGCTTCGGGATGAACATGTTCGCCATCCGCAGGTTGTCGAATCCGATGACCGATACTTGCCCGGGAACCAGGATGCCCCGGTCCTTCAGATAAGAGATCGTGCCCATCGCGAATTCGTCGGCCACGCAGAATACGGCGGTCAGGCCAGGCGTGTCGCTAAACAGCTCGTGTGCTGCCTGATAAGCATCTTCGTAGCGGTGTTCGGCGTTTTTCACGCGGTCTGCGTTATGCTCCAGCCCTGCTTCAGTGAGCGCCCGGACGAAGCCGTGATAGCGCGGCGGGCCGGCGATGGAATGATGGTGGCCGAAGCCGATCATGCCGATGTCCTTATGCCCCAGCTCAATCAGAAACTTCACCGCGTCGTAGGCCGCCACCTCGTCATCCACTTCAATGCTTGGAACCTCATATTCGTAGGAATGGGTGGACAGCAGCACGAAGGGAATCCGGCAGCCGGTCAGCTTCTCGTAATACTCGGGATGCAGCATGTCGCTTGCGAACACGATGCCGTCCACCTGCTTCTCGTGAAAGGCGTCGATGTACGACAGGAGCCGGTCCTTGTCGCGGTCGGTGTTGCAGATCATCAGGCTGTAGCCGAGCTTGTTGCAGGCGTCCTGCATGCCCCGGATAATTCCGGCGTAATAAAGATTCTCGATGTCCGGAATCAGAAGCCCCAGAGTATACGACTTTTTGTAGATCAATGCCCGCGCGAACGCATTCGGCTGATATTGCAGCTGCCGGATGGCCTCAAGGACACGGTCTCTCTTCGAGGCTACCACGGTCTCGGGCGCGTTCATGACGCGCGATACGGTGCTGATGGATACTTCGGCTAACCGTGCTACATCTCGGATCGTTGCTTTCATCTTGCCTTCTTCTTTCTGCGTTCTGTCAGCCAGAATTTTTGGTAACCTTTTCAAACGGATTATAACAAGGATTTCCAGGGCATGCAATAGAAAATTAAGCGTTTTCATAAAAATGATTTCCGGCCTGTCCACATGTTCTATTTTTCAAATATAGAGAGAATTACGGAGGCCTGAGTGGAATGTATAGCTACTGAGTGGCCGGATACCGTTGAGGAGGTTCAGAGGAGGAGGCGAAGTTGAAGCGGTGACAGGGTATGGCAAGGAGGTCAGAGTGCGGGGTGATTAAAGCATGGCTAGAGAAACAATGAAGGCTAAATTGTAAGGGATTATGGCTGGTGGTGCGCGTGAAAGGATGGGGGAGGCCAGAAAACGGAGTAACCGCAAAAGGATCGGTGAGAGGCAGAAAACGGAGTACCCGCAAAAGCCGGATTCCCGCTGAAAAGGGGAAGCTCCGACCAATATTCCTGTTGTGAGAAATCGAATGTTCTTCTGGAAATTCATCCGTTTCAGCCGGAATAGTTCGAATCGGTATTTCCTCGGCTAGCCTAATTTGTTACGGACACCAGGGCCGTTATTCGGAGAAAAAACGGTGATTTTTGAAACTAACGGACCCAGGAGCCGTTATTTCTGTAGAAACAAACGAAAATCACCAAAATCAAGCAAATAACGGCGTTGGTGTCCATAAACATGCAGAAAATGCCTGTTATTCATAAAATAACGGCTCTCATGTCCGCTAGGTCTGAGCAGCAGCGCGAAATCCCCACAGTGGTTTAAGCTGCCCCGAGCCGTGGCGAACCGAAAAAAGTGTATTTTGGAAAAAGGATGATGACTTGTCGATCTGAGTTACAGAGTGCGGAGTACGGGAGTGCCGTTAGATCAATTACAAGGGCTCGGCGCCGACGTTTTTGTCTCCGATGCTTTTATCCCCGACGGGTACGACGTCGTTGCGGTGAAGCGCCTCCAGGACTTCCTGGTGCAGGCTGTCGGTAAAGGCGGCCCAGACCTTTTTGCCGGCATCCAGTTCCTCGCGGCCGATTGCTTGGAGCGTGTCCAGCCAGACGCGTTTATCGTTGATTTCGCCAAGCTGATCCTGGATTTCCTTATAGATTTCTTCATCGGCCCGGAATTTCTGGTTCAGCGCAAAAGCGGCGGCGTTTGCGGTATACCGCAGGCGTTTTGCGGAAATACGCAGCTTGTGCAGCGCTTCGAAAGCTTCTTTGGGATCCGGTTCAGCAGTTTTGAACAAAGTTTTGCAGACCTTCTTCTGCTGCTCGAAGGCCACCTCCAGCTCGCGCATGACCACATTGGCATCACGTTTGCCGGCCAGCCCTTCCAGCGGTCCGGTCAGAAAAGCCTCCCAACGCTCGTCCAGATCGGACCCGGCGAGGTTCGCCAGCTCGTCCTTCAGCTTTTTGCGGTAGGTTTCCCGCTTTTTCTTCTGATGTTTGATCACGGCTTTAAGCAGATCGGCGGTTTTGTCCTCGCCGGCGTCTGCGGCCAGCTTGCGCCGTTCCTTGAAAGAAGCGATCAGGACGTCCGCGTCACGGACTTTGCCGAGTCTCTTTTGGGCCTGCTTAAAGGTTGTGTACAGATCAGCAGTTGCGGTATGCTCCGGATCCAGAATGGCCAGCAGTGTCAGCAGCTTGCGGCTATTAACCCGTGCCTGGTGGATATCCTCGTCGTCAAAATCGCGTCTTGCCGCCTTGCTGTAATCGCGGAAATTGACGTACAGCTTGTTCAGCGCTTGCTCCCATTGCCTTGACTTGCCGCTCTGTCGGTCTTTAGTGAGTTGTCCTGCGGTCATGCGCATCCCTCCTAAGCTCCTTATGCCTATAGGATAAAGGCAACTGCCACTGAATTCAAATGAGAAATGAACAAGGCGCTTCGCGGGCGGGAGCCGGATAAGGTAGAATAAGAGCCATGGATATCGTCTATCAATCATGAAAAGAGGCTGAACGGTGGGAGAACAGAACATCATTCCGGGCGTGCAGAGCGCTTTACCGGAGTATCTGGCGTTGTTTGAGCATTGGGAGGAGGCAAAAGGGGACATGCTGGTGCCTTTCGCCTTCGAGGAGACGTTATGCCGGGAGGTAGGCGCAGGCGCGCTGCCGCCCTCCGTCCATCTGTGGAGCCACCCCGGCGGCGTGGCGCTCGGGCTGCGCGACAGCAAGCTGCCGCATGCCGAAGCGTCCATGGCAGAGCTGGAGCGCCAGGGCTACCGCACGGCGGTCCGCCATTCCGGCGGCGCGGCGGTGCCGCTGGACGCGGGCATCGTGAACGTCTCGCTGGTCCTGCCGAAGGCGCCGGGCAAGCTGGACTTTCACGATGATTTCCGGCTGTTGGCTTCGCTCATCGCCGAAGCCGTTGCTGTAAGCCACCCGCAGGCCGGCGTGCGGGTGCAGGCCGGCGAAGTCGCGGGCTCGTATTGCCCCGGCGACTTCGACCTGGCCATCGGCGGCCGCAAATTCTGCGGCATCGCCCAGCGGCGCCAGCACGGCGCATACTTCGTGCATGCGTTCGTGATCGTCTCCGGCTCGGGCGAAGCACGCGGCGGCCTGATCCGCCGCTTCTACGACACCGCCGCCGGAGGCGACGGATCGCTCGACTTCCCGCGCGTCGAGCCACGGACCATCGCCGCCCTCGGCGAGCTGGGCGGCCCGGATACGGCGGCGGTGTTCGCCGCCGGCTTCCGCACGGCGCTGCAGCGGCGCGGCGCGCGCCTGACCCCCGCCTCCCTTCTGGAAGGGGAGGCGGCAAGGGCACTCGGGTATGACGATCCCCGAGTGCTCGAAGCGGCGCAGATGCTGCGCAGCCGCTACGCCCGTTAACGGGCTAGCGGTAGAGCTCCGGTCTGCGGTCGGCGAACACCGGGATTTGCGCGCGCACCTCCCGGACCCGCTGCAGATCGAGGACGCCGCTCAGCAGCTCCTCGCCTTCGCCGGCCTCGCCGATGATCTCGCCCCAAGGGTCGATGATCAGCGAATGGCCGGCGAAGACGTTGGCGGGATCGGCGCCGCTGCGGTTGCAGGCGACGACGTAGCACTGGTTCTCGATCGCGCGACTGATCAGCAGCGCGCGCCAGTGGGCCAGCCGGGGCAGCGGCCATTCGGCGCTCACAAAAAGAATCTCTGCACCCGAAGCGGCATGTGCGCGCACCCATTCGGGGAAGCGGATGTCGTAGCAGATCAGCCCGGCGCAGGGAATGCCGCCCAGCGTGAACAGCCCTTTCGTTTCGCCGGGCTGCAAATACAGATGCTCGTCCATCAGCTTGAAGAGATGCAGCTTGCTGTAGTCGCCGGTCAGCTCTCCCCGGCGGTCGAACACGAGCATCCGGTTCGTGACGCCGCCCCGGCTCCGACTGGCGACCGAGCCGGCGACAATGTTCACGCCGTATTCCCGGGCAAGGCGCGAGACAAGCAGGCGCGTCGTTTCGCCGCCCTCATCCGCTATCGCCTCCAACCGGGTCAAATCGTAGCCGGTCGTCCAAAGCTCGGGCAGAACGATAATGTCCGGGTTTTGCTGCGCCGCTTCCCGGATGCGCCGTTCAGCCATCGCGTAGTTGGCGGCAGGCTGTCCAAAGGCGATATCGCATTGAATCAGCGAAATTTTCATTGCGTTCAACTCCTTGTGGCATAAGGTTTGGTTCAGTTTTCCTTTTGCCCCAGCATATCCTATAATCATACGATATACCACTGTGCTCTAATCATCGGTTGAAAGGGGACAAACCCGTGAAGATAACAATCATGCGGCCGGGTCCTGGAATCGGCGAAGTGTTTTTCGCTTCGGAATACGGGGAAGGCCGGGGACGCTGGCATGGACCGCCGGCAGCGCCGGGGACGGTACTGGAAGCGGAAATGGAAGTGACGGAACTGCTGACCCGCTGGGCGGATATCATGCCCGCGGAGTACGGGGATCCGGGAATTCGAATCGAAGGCGGCAAAGTGCTGGTGACGGGAATCCTGGACAATATTGAGTCGGACGGGACGGGGATTCTGCTGATTGGCGGAGAAGAAGAAGTTCCGTTTGAAAGTCTGGGGGAACCGATGGTACTGGGGGCAATGGTCACCCTTGCCGCGGGAGAACTGCACCTGTATCCTGCGTTTAACGGACTGACGGCACGCGGCGGAGAGGAGGAGAAGCGGTGAAGGAACTGAACTATACGCGGGTGTTTGTGCTGCTGGCTCTGCTGTCGCTGGCAACGCTGGGCGTATATCGGGTCGTGGCGATACATACGGATGAGCGTTACCGCTTTTTGCTCTGGAACTTCTTTCTGGCCTGGATTCCGTTTATTTTCTCCATGGTCGCCTATTGGCTGGATAAACAGCGCGCCTCGAATCTGCTGATCCTGCCGCTCGGTGTCGCGTGGCTGCTGTTTTTTCCAAATGCGCCTTATCTAATGACCGATCTGCTGCATCTGACGATCCGCAAAAATATTTATCTCGTAGGCGGTGAAGTGCAAAGCCGCTACTGGTACGATCTGATTACCATCCTGTTGTTCACCTGGAGCGGCTGGCTCACTGGATTTTTCTCGCTGTATCAATTTCAGAGCATTATTTTCCGCAAGACGAATCCTTTGCTGTCGTGGATTTTTGCGTTGGCAGCCTGCGCTCTCGGCGGTTACGGGGTGCTGCTTGGCCGGGTATACCGGCTGAACAGCTGGGACGTACTGACAGACCGGCATGAACTGTACCGGCTGGTGGAACAGAGCCTGAACCGCCAGTCCCTGTTCTTCAGCCTGTTCGTGACGGCCGTGCTGCTCGTCATTTATGCCACCCTGTATTTCCTGCTGAACGGGCTTGGCGGCAACGGCGGGCGTTATGCCTCGCGCCGCAGCCGGGCCTAGAACTCCGGCTCCGGCTCATACCCGTATTCCCGCAGATCAATGCTGCCGTCCAGCTTGAATTCAACGCCCTCTCCTTCCAGATACAGCCGCTGCAGCGACTGGTCCTCGTCTTCGGACAGGGCGATTCTTCCTTTAACATTAACCACTCTATGCCAGGGCAGCTTATGCTTACGGCTCATCGAATGAAGAATCCGCACCACCTGCCTTGCTCCCCTTGGGCTTCCCGCTGCCCGGGCGATCCCCCCGTAGGTCATTACCCGGCCTTCGGGAATCGCCTGGATAATGGTTATCACTTTCTCCGTGAATGGCGTCACGGCAATCACTTTCCTTTCTTTCCGCAGATCATCCTCTGCGGGTTCACCCGGCTCCCGATAGCGAAGCGCCGAGCGGTACACCGGCGGCGGATGGATGGTCCCCGGCTTCCGCCGGCTTAAACTGGATGTTATATAATTCGGCATACAGCCCGCCGGCTTGCAGCAGCGATTCATGTGTGCCTTCCTCCACGATGCGGCCCCGGTCCATGACCAGAATCCGCGAGGCTTCGCGGATGGTGGATAACCGGTGTGCGATGACGAGCGACGTCCGGTTCCGCATCAGGGTATCCAGCGACTGCTGAACGAGCCGCTCGGATTCATTGTCCAGGGCGGAGGTAGCTTCGTCAAGAAGCAGGAGCGGCGAGTTGCGCAGGAATGCCCTGGCGATGGCCAGCCGCTGCCGCTGACCCCCGGAGAGCGTGGAGCCGTGCTCACCGATAACCGTATCATATCCCTGCGGCAGGCGGTCAATGAATTCCTCCGCTCCGGCAAGCCGGGCCGCCTCGCGGATGTCGGCTTCGCCGGCGCCGTCCGCGCCGAAGCCGATGTTATCCCGGATCGTCCCCGCGAACAGATACGGCGACTGCGGCACATAGGTGATCTGCGAGCGGGCTGCATCCAGGCCGGCGCAGGTCTCTCTTCCGTAGACGGAGATGCTGCCGGAATCCGGCGGATACAGCCCGCAGCACAGCCGCACCAGCGTTGTTTTGCCGGAGCCGCTCGGGCCGACCACGGCTACGGTCTCGCCATGGCGGATGTCCAGATTCAAGCCGTCGAATAAAGCTTCATCCTGCTCGTTCCGGCCCGGGTAGCTGTAACGGACCTCCCGCAGCGAGAGGGCCAGCTCCGCATCTTCTGCGGCAACGGGCTTAAGCGAAGCATCCGGAACCGTTCCCTGCTCATCCGGAGCGTCAAGAATGGCAAGCACGCGGTCCGAAGCGCCAAGCGCCTCCATGACTCCGCCCCAGGTGCGGGACATGTAGACAAACGGCCACTGGACGCGTCCCATCAGAATGAGAAAGGCCAGCACTTCGCCTGCCGATGCCCCGCCGCGCAGGGACAGGTAAGCGATCAGGCCGGCGCAGGCGATCAGTACTCCGTTGTTGATGAGCGACGACGTTTGCCACAACAGCCCGTTCATGGCGGTACGCCGTACCTGCATCTTGCGAAGCTCCTCGCGCACTGCCGAATATTTGTCCAGCAGCGTCTCTTCGAGGGAGAAGGCGCGGACGACCTTGATTCCCTGCAGCGTTTCCTGAAGAATGCCCCGCAGTTCGGCTTCTTTCTTATAGATGGCGGTGGACAGCCGCCGCAGCCGGCGGTCGAAAAACCGGCTCGACAGAAAGACGACCGGCCCTGCGCCGAGTGCCAGGAGGGCGATCCATACATCCGTGCGGGCCAGGTAGACAAAGGCGACCAGGCACAGCAGCAGGTTGTAGCCCAGCTCAAAGACGATGCTGTTGATCATGCCTACGGCAACGGAGGCATCCTTGTTGTTGCGCGAGATCAGATCGCCCGAGTGCATATTCTGAATCATCCGGTAGGGCAGCCTATGGGTTTTGGCGAACAGCTTGCCCCGAATCTCCCAGGCAATCCGGCTTTGGGTCACAAAGCGGAAATAATGCTGCAGCATGAGACAGAGAATAATAACGGTACAGACGATGGCGCAAATGACGGTCAACCGCGTCAGTTCAGACATGCCGGCGTCATTGATTGTGTCGATAAAGACCTGCTGGATCGCTGCGATCCCGATATCGACGACCAGTTTGGCGGAGAGCAGCAATACCGAGAGCGCGAGCCCGATCCGGTACGGCTTTGCATATACCATCAACCGGCGCAGTACGCTTCCAAGGCGCGGCTCCGCCGTATTTTTCGTGTTCATCGTCTACCCCCCGCTTGAGACGGCAGCCCGGCTGCCCGAAAGGGAAGCCTCTACCATCGCATAATATTTCCCCTGCAGCTCCATCAGCTGCTGATGCGTTCCCTGCTCGGCGATTCTTCCCGCCTCCAGGAAAAAGATCCGGTCGGCATTCTGGATTGTGGACAGCCGGTGGGCGATGACCACGGTGGTGCGTCCCTTCATCAGTTCGCCAAGCGCATGCTGGACAATCTCTTCATTATGGCTGTCGAGCGCCGCGGTCGGTTCGTCCAGCAGCAGCAGCTTCGGTTCCCGGATAAACGCGCGGGCAATCGACAAACGCTGCCGCTCGCCGCCGGATAAGGTTAATCCCCGTTCCCCGATGAGCGTCTCGTATTGCTGCGGAGTTCTCATGATAAAGTCGTGAATCCCCGCGAGCTGCGCCGACCTGACGACCTCGTCGCGGGATGCTCCGGGCGCTCCCCACAGGATATTGTCATACAAGCTCCCCGAGAAAAGGTAAGGCTCCTGCGAGACATAAGCGATCTGGCTGCGCCAGCTCTTGAGCGGGATGGAAGACAGCGGAACACCGCCCGCGCGGATAATGCCTTCGTCCGGCTCGTAGGAAGTGAGCAGCAGCTGCAGCAGCGTGCTTTTCCCGCCGCCGCTCGGTCCGGCGAACGCGGTGACCTTAGCGGGCTCGATGGTGAGATTGACGCCTCGCAGCACCCGTTCCTCCCCGTATCCGAAGCTGACTCCCTCTAAGGAAATCGGCATGGCGCCGCCGACTGCGGCCTCCACGTCATCCGGCTGCACCGGTTCGGCGGCTGCGCCGCTGCGCTCCTCCGGCAGATCCATCACCTCGAACAAGCGGCTGCCTTGCGCCAGGGAAGTTTGCAACGTCGTCCAGAGCATCGCCAGGCGCGAGGCCGGGTTCGTAATCTGCTCCGTGACGATCAGGAAGGCGGCAATCGCCCCCACGTCGAGCCGGCCGTGAATGACCAGATATCCCCCGTAGCCGAGAATGTACAGGATACCGCCAAGAATGACGGTGAAGTTCATGTTGAAGCCGACCGCCTCAATCCTCGTAAGAGGTATGTGGATGTTCAGATACTGCTTGACCCGCTCCGTAAATTGTCCCTGCAGCTTGGGAGCAAGCGAGAAGGCCCGCACGACCTCAGCACCTTGCACCGTGTCCTGGATCAGTTGCTGCTGCGCCGTCTCCACCTGCTGCCGGCGGATATAATACCCCCGCATCTTGGCATTGAACGGCAGCATGATGAACGGAATCAGCAGGCAGATGACGAGCGTGCCCAGCGTCAGAAAGCCCTGCAGCGACAGTAAGTAGGTGAATAAAAACACAATCTGCATCACATTGCCGACCAGCTCGACCAGCCGCTGGTTGATGCCCTGCTGGGCAACGGGTACGGAGTCGTCCACCCGGCTGATCAGATCCGCGGAATGGTAGCGGTCCAGATCTTTCATGCGTACGTTCAGCAGTCTGCCCAGCAGTGAAACCTGGAGCCTCGCGGTTGATTTGAATTCCAGAACGCCGGCCAGATAAACGGAACAGAAGTTGGCAAGCGCGTCAATGATAACGATTACAACGGCAAAGCCGATGTTTGATGCCAGCGCCGAGCTGTCCCGGTCGGTCGCGGCGTTGATGATTCTGCGCAGCGTCTCGGCGACGCCGACGGTCGTAAATGAGCTTACCGCCGCAAGCGCGCACAGCACGGCGTACCATCCCCAGTAAGGCCGGGCAAGCTTAAGTAAACCGCCCAATATTGCGGAAAGCCGTCTTTGCTTGATGTCCAAACGTCTCCCCCCTTTTCTATTATTTAAGCACGTGCAAAGAAACCTTATATCACCTTACCCTATATTCTGGAAATTGGGAACCGCAAGATTGATTAAAACGATGTCTACCGCCGGCTGCGCATATTTGGCAAAAGAAGGGGGGATAATCTGAGCATTGAACCAATGATAGGGGGAGATAACGGTGAAGATGACAGACGCGGCCGATAGCAGCACCGGATATTCCCACAAGGCGGGAGCCAGTCGGCCCCTGCCCTCGTCACTGGATGAGACGATCGCGCTGTTTCGGCACATCTTCAGAAACGACGACACGCTCCGGGTAAGGGTCATCGAGAACCGTCACGATCACCGGATCCGCTGCGGGCTGGTATATTTGGACGGGATGGTCGACGCAGACCTGATCCAAAGCGGAATTGCCGCACCGGTCATGTCCTTCGACTTTAAAGAATATGGGCAGGAAGAACGCGCCGAATGGATGGAGCATCTGCGGACACGGATCATCACGATCGGGGATATCATGGCTTCCATGAAGCTGGATGAGTTGATTGGGGCGGTGATGGGGGGAAAAACAGCGTTTTTCCTCGATGGCTACTGCGGCGGACTTGCCGTGAATACTGCGGGGTGGAACACGCGGGCCATCGAAGAGCCTACGACGGAAAAGGTCGTCCGCGGACCCCGGGAAGGCTTCACCGAATCGCTGCTTGTGAATCTGACGCTGATCCGGCGCCGCGTTCAGAGCTCCGATCTGAAATTCGTGTTTAGCGATATCGGGTCCCGGTCCAATACGCAGATTTGCATCTGTTATATGGAGGAGCTTGCTTCTCCGGCCATTCTTAAAGAACTGCAAGGCCGGCTGGAACGGGTGGAGATCGACCATCTGCTGGATACCGGGTACCTGACCGAGCTGATCCGCGATGAACCGTATTCTCCGTTTGAAACGATCGGGAGTACGGAACGGCCGGATACCGTGGTCAGCAAGATTATGGAGGGCCGGATCGCCGTATTGTGCGAGGGAAGTCCGTTCGTCCTTACACTGCCTTACGTTTTTGTAGAGAATTTCCAGTCGAGCGAGGATTATTACATCAACTATTATTATGCAACCTTTAACCGTTTGCTGCGGGTGTTCGGAGCTTTCTTATCCATGAGCATTCCGGCCGTTTATGTGGCGCTGATTACGTACAGCCAGGAAATGGTGCCATCGCTCCTGCTGCTGAGCATCGCGACGGCGCGAATGGCCGTTCCTTTTCCCACGGTGGTCGAGGCGGTGCTGATGCTAACGATATTTGAGATTCTGCGCGAAGCAGGGTCGAGAATTCCGGCCGCCATCGGACAGGCGGTCAGCATCGTCGGAGCGCTGGTGCTCGGTCAGGCCGCCGTCGATGCCCGCATCGTCAGCGCCCCGATGGTCATTGTCGTGGGGCTTACCGGCATCACGACGCTGCTCAATCCCAGGCTGCCCGGTCCCTTGATCATCGTAAGGATCTGGTTGCTGGGTTTTGCCTTCATGTTCGGCATTTACGGGTATTTCTTCGGGCTGCTTGGTTTGGTCATCCACCTCATGAGCCTACGTTCGTTCGGCGTGCCTTATATGCTCGGCGTCGGCTCCATCCGGCTGCAGGATATCAAGGATACGGCGGTCCGTCTGCCCTGGTGGGATATGTATCTCCGACCGGCACTGATCGGCGTGCGCAACAGGAGACGGCGGGCACACAAGAAGCCGGCCAGACGCCCATGAGCAAGGCCCGGAGGCTGCTCGCTGCCTTGCTTGTGCTCTTTCCCGTCCTTTCCGGCTGCTGGAACTACTCCGAGGTGGATGATATGTCCATTGTGGCCGGAGTGGCGATTGACAAGAACAGGGAGGAAGGAGGGCTGGTGATGACGACGGAGCTGGTCGATACCAAAAGCGGGCTGGATCAGGGTCTGCCCAGCTACAAAATCCTCAGCATCTCCGGCAATACCATCTTTGAGTGCGCCCGCAATATGATTTCCATGACCGGCAAAAAGCTGTTCTGGAGCCATTCCAAAACGATCATTCTCAGCGAAGAGTTGGCACGCAACGGGCTGATCAAGGTGATTGACTGGTACAGCCGGGATACGGAAACCCGCTCGGATGTGTATGTTTTTGTATCAGACGAAAAGAACGCGCGGGAGGTTCTCAGCTCCAGAGGCACCACGGATTCCATTTTGTCCTTTGAGCTGGCGCAAATGATGCGGGACGAACCCTTCACCAGTACGGCTCCGGTCGTGGAGATCTGGGATTTCATTGACAAGCTGGAGACGAATGGGGCAAGTGCGGTAGCTCCGCTCATCTATACCTATGAGAAAAACGGCCAGAAGTATGAACGCGTGAATGGGACTGCTGTATTCAAGCGGGACCGGATGGTAGGCAAGCTAGACGGTCCGGAAAGCAAAAGCATGCTGTTCGTACGGGACAAGATCAAGGGAGGCGTGCTTGCTGTGAATAATAAGGAGGGAAAACCTACGTACTCTCTTGAAATTTTATCGAGCAAAACGAAGCTTAAACCGCGAATGGTGAACGGCAAGCTGCATATGGAGGTGGATACCGTGACGAAGGTTGGGCTCGATGAAGTGATGACTACCGATGCTTTCAACAAAAACGAGAGCCTGAAGGCCATCCAGCAGCGTGCCGCCGAGAAATTGCAGGAGGATCTCGAGAACGTTATCCGCAAGGCCCAGCAGGAATACGATGCCGATATCTTCGGGTTCGGCCAATGTGTCCATGAGAATCTGCCTAAAGTTTGGAGGGAGATGGAGGACAGATGGCCGGAGGAATTTGCCCGTCTGGATGTGACCGTTCATTCGAAGATCATGATTGAGAGCACGGCCAAAACCTCCCGCGCGATTAAGCTGGGGGATTGACATGCCTGTATATACGGTGCTGATCTACATGGTTATCGTGATGATGGACCCTTACGGACTGTTGAAGCAGGGTAAAAAGAAGGATTTCTATGTCAGCGCGGCGCTCTGCCTGATTTCCTTCTGCCTGGCGTTTTCACTGGCCATGCACTGGCATATCCCCAGCCCTTCGCCGCCGATTGTGTATCTGATCAAGATGCTGTATTAAGCGCCTTGCGCAAAAGGAGGGAGCGGCTTGTCCAAAGAGATTATACCGGCGGGGCAATCCATCAGCATCGCCATCCTGTTCATTACCGGCAGTTCGTTGTTTATGGGAGTCTCGGGCGAATCCGGGAACAGCAAATGGATTGCCCTGATCATTGCCATTCTGCTGGCAATCCCCCTGATGCTGATTTATGCGCGGCTGCATGTGCTCATGCCGGAGAAAAACTTGTACGATATGCTGATTGCGGTCTTCGGCGCTGTCCTCGGGCGCGGAGTGTCCTGCCTGTATATCTGGTATGCCCTGCATCTTGGGGCGTTGGTGCTGCGCAACTTCGGGGAATTCAGCAAGACGGTTGCTCTGACCGACACGCCGATGCTGGCGCCGATGCTGGTGTGCGGGCTGCTCTGCATCTGGGTCGTACACGCCGGTATTGAGGTGCTGGGGAGGAGCGCCAAGTTCCTGCTCCTGTTCACGCTGACGGTGATCGTATTCGTGCAGATTCTTTGCGTGCCCCAATTCGAATACCATAACCTGAAGCCGCTGCTGGACAGCGGCTGGGGCCCTGTGTTCCGCGATGTAGCGGGCACGTTTACCTTTCCCTTCGGCGAAATTGTGATTATGTTGGGCGCATTCAGCGCTTTTCCCCGGAAAGGTTCGGCCAAGCGTGTGCTTCTAACCGCTACGCTGATCGCGGGTTTTATCATTCTGGCCGTTACGCTCCGCAATTTGCTGATGCTGGGGCCCCAGATTTTGTCCAGCCTCTATTTTCCCGCTTACGTAGCTGTCAGCCGGATCAATATCGGCGATTTTCTGACGCGGATCGAGGGCTCGGTGGCCATTGTTTTCGTGACGGCACTGTTCGTCAAGGTCAGCTTATGTCTGTATGTGGCCTGCCAGGGCATCGTTAAGGTCCTGAATCTGCAAAGCTATCGTTCCGTAGTGCTGCAGATCGGCCTGATTATGGTTTATCTGGCCAGTTTCGTATATGAGGATATTATGCAGATGCAGTATTTTGCGTATCACATCTATAAGGTATACGCCTTTCCGTTCCAGGTGATCATTCCGGTTATGCTTTGGCTGGGGGGGGAGTGGGTGCACCGGAAGCGCAGAGGGGGCAGCCCGGCATCCGGCACTTCGGAGAATCAGGTTTAGTTCTAGTGCTTTCCGGCGTACGGGACCGTACTACGTCAGGGGAGCTTTTTTATTTCCATTTATTTCAGCCTGCGGCTATAATTTAGAAGATCAAATTTCAGGTTGAACGGGGGAGCGTCTTGCTGGGGAAACGGATTGGCCAAGGACGGACTGCGGATGTATGGGAATACGGGGAAGGAAGGATTGTTAAGCTGTATTACGAAGAAACTCCGGTGCAGGGAATCGACTGGGAATACGCCGCCGGACGATATGCCTTCGAAGGCGGCGTAAGGACGCCCAAGCCGGCGGAGCGCCTGACGCTGGATGGGCGCGAAGGCATCGTATTCGACCGGGTGCATGCACCGACGCTGCTGAAACGGATCGGGGAACAGCCCTTGCGGATCAAAGCGTTCGCAGGGCAACTGGCCGGGCTGCAGTTCAGCTTGAATCAGCTGGAGTGCGGTAATGACATTCCAGACCTTAAGGAGCACCTGCGCTGGAGGATCTCTGCTGCGCCGATGCTGACCACGGGGGAGAAGTCGGATGTGCTCGCGGCACTTGAGCGGCTTCCTGCAGGCAACCGGCTTTTGCACGGCGATTTCCATCCGGACAACGTGCTCGCGGATGAACCGCCTTGGATCATCGACTGGATGAACGCCGCACGCGGGACGCCGGCGGCGGATGCCGCCCGGACGCTGCTGCTGCTCGAAATGGGCGCCATGCCGCCGGGAACGCCATTACCGGTTAAAGTCGTTACCGGAATCGTGCGCAAGCGGCTGGCCACGCAATATTTACGGGCTTATCTGCGTCTGTCCGGGCTTAGCTCCTCCGATATCGGCGCATGGATTGTGCCTGTCGCGGCGGCGCGCCTCTACGAGGGCATTCCGCTGGCGGAGAAGGAGAACCTGGCCCGCGAGGTGCGGCGGCGGCTTGGCAAGCGGCAGCATAATTAGGGGGATGAGGGCAGTGACTACTTATATCGCGCTGTTGCGCGGCATCAATGTGGGCGGCAACCGGATCATCCGGATGGCGGAGCTGAAGACAATGTGCGAATCGCTTGGCCTGGAGAAGGTCCGAACGTATATCCAGAGCGGCAACATTGTTTTCGGAAGCGCTGCGGAGGCTGGTGAACTGGAACGGCTGCTCCACCGCAGCATAGAAGAGACCTTCGGCTTTCCAGTTGATGTCATGGTCCGCAGCCTGGAGGAGCTTGAGGCGGTGATCGCAGGCAATCCGTTCCCGCTGACTACGGCCGAGGAATTCAAACGGCTGTACGTGACTTTTCTTAAAGAGGAGCCGAAGAAGGAAGGGCTGGAGAAAGTGGCGCAAATCGCGGACGGCGCGGACAAGATGATCATGAAGGGCAGAACCATGTATACGCTCTATGAGATCAGCGTGAGCAAGTCCAAGCTGTTTCAGATGCCTCTGGACAAATGGCTGGGCACCACTTTGACGGCCCGCAACTGGGCCACTACGGGCAAGCTGGCCGAACTTGGCCGCGGGCTGTGACTTTGGCCGGATTGTGATGTTCAACACATAGTATAGATTCTGCAGTAAGGCCCCGTCATGCGGGGCTTTTTTTGTTTTCAGCAAACATTCAGCTAGCGCTCATTATGAGTTAAGGTACAGGCGCGATAATACAGCTATAAAAATAGATTCAGCGGGCAGGCGGCTAAAGACTGTCCGATCGGGATAGGAGTGAAGAGATGAACGTAATCAGAAAAAGCAGGTTTGACGCCATATTGCTGCTCATTTCGCTGCTGGCGGCGGTTTTGTATGGCTATGGCATCTGGAATGATCATTATGTCAATACCTACTACACGACTGCGGTTGGCAGTATGCTGCAGAGCTTCCATAATTTCTTTTTCGCCTCGCTGGATTCGGCAGGCTCGGTGACGGTGGATAAGCCGCCGGTTACCTTCTGGATTCAAACACTGTTTGCCTGGGTCTTCGGACTGCATGGCTGGAGCGTCATTCTGCCGCAGGCGCTGGGCGGCGTCGGTTCGGTACTTCTGGTGTATGCGCTGGTAAAACCGTCCTTCGGACGGGCGGCGGCCAGACTGGCTGCCCTCGTCATGGCGGTTACGCCGGTTGCGGCAGCGGTCAGCCGTACCAATAACATTGATGCGATGCTCGTATTTACGCTGCTGCTGGCGGCCTGGTTTTTATTCAAGGGTGCACGTACCGGAAAGGCCGGCAGCCTGATTGCGGCTTTCGCCCTGATCGGCGTCGGCTTCAACGAAAAGATGCTGCAGGCGTATATGGTTCTGCCGGCGTTTTATCTGTTCTACCTGCTGGCGGTAAAGCTCAAGTGGAAGAAAAAGCTCGGCGTACTGGCGGCTTCCACCGCCGTCCTGCTGGCGGTTTCATTGTCCTGGGCGGTTATCGTAGATTCCATCCCTGCGGATAAACGCCCGTATATGGGCAGCAGCGGCACGAATTCGGTGCTTAATCTGGCCTTTGGCTACAACGGCGTATCGCGTCTGACCGGCGACCGGAGCACCGGCGGCGGAGGCGGCATGCCGGGCGGAGGCAGCGGCATGTTCCGGGGCGGCCAAGCGGGTGGCGGCATGCCGTCATGGAACGGCGGCGAAATGCCGGGGATGAACGGCGCGCCGGGGCAAGGCATCGGCAACGGCGAAGACGGCCGCGGCATGCGCGGTCAGATGCCAAGCGGAGACGACGGCTCAGGCCGCCAGTTCGGCGGGCAAGGCTTTGGCGAAGGCCGGGGCGGCGCTCCGGGCGGAAGCGGCGGCGGAATGTTCAACACCGGCACCGCAGGCCCGCTGCGGCTGTTCCAGTCCGCGCTGTCCGGTCAGGCCAGCTGGATGCTGCCGTTCGTACTCTTTGGCTGCATCGGGATATTTGCCTCCCTGCGGCGGAGAAACTTCATTCAGCAGCATAAAGAAGCGTTGTTCTGGCTGGCTTGGCTTGTGCCGGTGATGGGCTTCTTCAGTATCGCCGGGTTCTTCCACCAGTATTATCTGATCATGATGGCACCTCCGGTCGCGGCACTTGCCGGCGCCGGCTGGCAACGCCTGTGGACTTACTACAGCGAACGCGCCACTTGGCTGTCGTGGCTGCTGCCCGTCGCGGTACTTGCGACGGCAGCTTTCGGATGGTACATCGTCCATCCATACGACGCCACTATCGGCGCCGGCTGGTCGATCACCATTCTGGCGGCGGGCATTGTCGCCGCGCTGTTGCTGATCGTCCTGCGGGTCATCCGCAGCGCCGGCCGCCCGTTCACCCGGACGGCCGCGGTGCTCGGCCTCCTCGTTCTGCTCATCGGTCCGACCTACTGGGCGTTTACGCCGATCACATACGGCGGCAACAGCATGACGCCGGCGGCGGGACCGGAAGGGGGCGGTATGGGCGGCCGGGGCTTCGGCGGCCGAGAAAGCACCTCCGGCGTCAACGAAAGCCTGCTCACCTATCTCAAAGAGCATAATACGGGTGAGAAATATTTGTTTGCCGCGATGGATTATTCGACAGCCGGCCCGTACATTATCGACGAGGGCGAGAACGTCGTCATTCTGAACGGTTTTAATGCTTCCGACGTGCCTTACACGACGGATACGCTGAAAGAGATGGTCGCCAGCGGCAAAGTGAAATACTTCCTCGTCTCCAGCGGCGGCATGGGCGGCGGCCGGGGCGGCAATTCGGAGATCACAAGCTGGATCACCGAGAACGGCACCGAGGTTCCTGCATCCGAATGGCAGGGCAATGGCGGCGGAATGGGCGCAAGCGGCACGTTATATGAAGTGACGGTACAGTAATTTGGCATTCCGGAAATCTTTTTCGGGATCTTTACAATAAATCAGGAGGTGCAACCATGGACAAGGTTCGCTATTCCATTATTATACCGATGTACAACGAAGAGGCCGTCATCCAGGAGACGTACCGAAGAATCAAAAAGGTGATGGACCATACGGGAGAGTCCTATGAGCTGCTGTTCGTCAACGATGGCAGCACGGACAATTGTGCGGCCATGATCGAGGAGTACAGCTATTGGGACGGTAGCGTGAAGCTGATCGATCTGTCCCGCAACTTCGGCCACCAGATCGCCATCACGGCAGGGATGGATTATGCCGCCGGCGATGCGATTGTCATCATCGACGCCGACCTGCAGGACCCGCCGGAGTTGATCCTGGACATGATCAGCGAATGGCGCAAGGGCTACGAGGTGGTGTATGCCAAACGCGTAAAGCGGCGCGGGGAGTCGCTGTTCAAAAAGTGGACGGCGAGCGCCTTCTACCGTATCCTCCGTTATTGCACCGACATCGCCATTCCGGTGGACACCGGCGACTTCCGTCTGATCGACCGCAAGGTGAACGATCAGTTGAAGCGGCTGCCGGAGCGCAACCGTTTTGTCCGCGGACTGGTGAGCTGGGTCGGTTTCCGCCAGAAGGCGATCGAATACGAGCGCGACGAACGGCTGGCCGGGGAGACGAAATATCCGCTGAAACGAATGATCAAGCTGTCTCTGGATGGAATCACCTCCTTCTCGACCAAACCGCTGAAGCTGGCCGGCGTGCTTGGCGGCTTGCTGTCGGTATCGGGCTTTCTTTATCTGATGTATGTGCTGTACATGGCGATTTTTACGGATTCGGCGGTCAAAGGCTGGGCTTCCATGACCGGCATTTCCCTGGTCTTTAACGGCTTTGTTCTGCTCATGCTGGGCATTCTCGGTGAATATGTCGGCCGGATCTACGACGAGACGAAGGGCCGCCCGCTGTATATCGTGCAGGAGGTATACGGGCGGAGCGTCGAGGAAGAACCGAAGACGCCCGAAGCGACCCCGCAGGTCCGGACGGAGGTTGCTTCGCTCCGGCGCTGACGGCGAGCTCGGGAATCATGGCGTGCATAAGCTGCGATGGGGATGCCCACCCGCGTTATGCGCGCCATTTTTCGCGTTTGGGCTGAAATTTCTCCGCAAGTCGTTGCAAAAGTATGCGATTTCGTTGTCCGGCTGAATTTAGTTGCCCCCCCATAAGTCCGTATACTACAAGTGTAAACGGTTACATCCAGCTGATAGGGGGATTAGTCGAATGAAAAAGAAAAACGGGGCACTGCTGATGACGGGAGTGCTGATGGCTTCGATGCTGGCCGGATGCGGCAGCAATAACGGAGGCAATGGAAACGGAGCAGACCCGCAAGCTTCGGCGGCGGCGACCGAGGCGCCAGCATCCACGCAAGCTGCGGATTCGGGAGCGGTAGATACGTCGAAGGCTGTAGCGCTGAAGATGATTTTTGTCGGACCAAAGCCGCTGGATTATGATGAAGTCTTCGGCCAGATCAATACGAAGCTGCAGGAGAAAATCAACACCACCATTGAAGGCGAGTTTCTGGACTGGTCGGACTGGGCGCAGAAATATCCGCTGAAGCTGGCGGCCAACGAGGATTTTGACCTGATTTATGCCGCCAACTGGGCCGGCTACAACGATCAGGCGCTCAAGGGCGGCTTCCTGGAGATTACGGATGACATGATCCAAAAGTATGCGCCGATGACCTGGAAGGCGATGCCGCAGGTGAACTGGGATCAGGCGAAAGTACAGGGCAAGCTGTACATGATTCCGCAGAACCGCGGCGAGTCCACGGAGAAGCTGGTCGTATACCGGGAGGACCTGCGCAAGAAATATAATTTGCCGGAGATCACCAGCCCTGAAGCTTATGCCACTTATCTGAAGACGGTCTCCGAGAAAGAGAAGGGCGTCACGCCGTTCACGCCGGAGACGGGCGACTGGAAATTCCACAACCTCGACCACGTGCTGCTGATGCAGCAAAACGAATGGAATATGCTTACGTTCGATATGCCGGTAGCTTTCAAGATGGACGATCCGGCAGGCAAAGTATTCAATGTCTACGAGACGCAGGAATTCAAGGATCTGGTCAACTATTACAAGGATTTGGCCGACAACAACGCCTGGTCGAAGAGCGCGCTGAACAGCAAGCTCGACCATCAGCAGGAATTCCGCGAAGGCAAGACTGCTTCGATTACGCATAACCTGGGCACGCTCGGGGCACTCATGACCGACATGCGCGAGAAAAATACGCCTTACGAGCTGGCGCTGGCCGATCTCACGCCGGACAAGAAAAAATCTGTAGCCATCTCCACGCAAAACGGATTTGCGATCCACGCCACTTCGCAGAACGCGGAGCGTTCGCTGATGGTGCTGGACCTGCTCCAGAACGACAAGGAACTGCATGACCTCGTGATGTACGGCGTTGCCGGCGAGCACTACAATGCGGTCGGAGACGACAAGTATACGAACGCTGAGAAGAACGCTAACTACACCGGCTTCTCCAACTGGGGCTTCAACTCGCCGCTGAACCGCGACAACGCGACCTTCCCGGAAGAAGCAAATGCGCTGTCCGCCAAGTGGGAAGGCGAAGTGTATCATTATCCGCTGGAGACCTTTGTGTTCGATAACAGCCAGGTCAAGACCGAAGTCGCCAACGTCGGCAACGTGATGCTCCGTTACGGCATTCCTTTGGAATACGGCATGGTCAAGGATGTAGACAAAGGCATTGCCGAGCTGCAGAAACAAGTCAAAGCCGCCGGCATCGACAAAATCATCGCAGAAATTCAACGTCAGATCGACGAATTCCTGGCCAATTCGGCCAAGTAGTGCGAAAGGGGCTGCCGGCCATAAGCCGGCGGCCCTGCTTGCCTTTACGGATATGCAAAGTCTCCGGAGCTAAACCTATCTGGAAGCGTTCTTTCAGGGTATAATAAATGTCACAAATCCAGATGCGGGAAGTGCGCAATGAAAAAATACATGCCGTTCACCTACAAAACGATGATTCCCTATCTGCTGCTGGTGCTGCTGACGGACGCCATCATCGGTTATATCGCTTATTCCATGCTGGTTGGCTCGCGGACCGAAATGGCGGAGACAAACATCCGTACCGGCATGCAGCAGGCCCGGAGCAATATCAGCTACCAGATGGATGAAATCCAGCGGATGAGCGATACGCTGTTCGGGAGCATTTCCTTTCAGCGTGCCCTTCAAAAACGCGGCAAGCCGCTCGATATCTACCTCGTTATGATCGACGAGATCGTGCCGCAGATTCAGTCGCCGCTCAAGCTGTTCGGCAACAACATCCGCCTCATGCTGTATACCTTTAACGACGACCTCAACATCGTTTCCGGCGATAACCTAAGCGAGCAAATCAAGCGGAGCGATTATTATATCCTGCCTTACCAGGAGATTGTGGACAAAGAGTGGTACAAGCAGTTCAAGGATTCCCAGCGCGACAATATCTGGCTGCAGATCGATACCGACAAAAAGCTGGGCAATATCTCGCACATCCGCCGGCTGGTCTCCTACAGCGACTACAAAACGATTATCGGATACGTCCGGATTACCGCCTCGCTCAGCGATCTGCTGGGCAACTTCGATACGTTTCCGGTCGATCAGGGCATTACGCTGCGGCTGCTCGATTCGCAGTCGAATGCGCTTCTGTACGAGCGCGGCCAGAAACGGACCGCCGACGAAGTGGCGAGCGGCGCCTATCTGACGCTGCGCGAAGACATTCCCGGTACCGGGTTCGTCATCGAGACGCTGATTCCTCCCGGCTACCTGCATAAGGATGCGGGACGGATGCAGCAGCGCATCATTCTCGTGTGCAGCGTAAGCTTTATCGTAATGGCGGCGATCGGGCTGCTGGTTGCGCGTCTGTCCGGCCGTAAAATGTCGCGGATCGTCCGGCTGGTCCGTGCCTTCCAGGAGGGCAATTTCCAGAAGCGCATCAATTTCTCGGGCAACGACGAATTCGTGCAGATCGCGGATGCTTTTAACGTCATGGGGAAAAATATCCAGGAGCTGATCAGCCGCGTCTACGTGCAGGACATCCGCCGCAAGCAGGCGGAGCTGGAGGCGCTCCAGTCGCAGATCAATCCGCATTTCCTGTATAATACCCTCTCCACGATCAGCAGCCTGGCCAATCTCGGGGAGGCGGAGAAAGTGACGGAGATGGTGCAGGGGCTGTCGCGCTTCTACCGCCTGACGCTGAATCAGGGCCATGCTTATGTGGAAGTCGCGCAGGAGCTGCGCCAGGTTGAGACCTACCTGGAGATCCAGAAAGTCAAATATGCCGACGCCTTCAACGTGCATGTGCGGGTCGATGAGGACATCCTGCATGCCCCCATCCTTAAAGTGATTCTCCAGCCGTTTGTGGAAAATGTGTTCAAGCATGCCTGGTTCGACGAGTCCATCTCGATCGTGCTGGTCGCTGCGCGCATCGGTACCGATCTGGAGCTGAAGGTCATCGACAACGGCATCGGCATGAGGCCGGAGACGGTGCGGGCCATTATGGAGGGCAAGGTCGACTCCGCCGGCTACGGCGTCCGCAACGTGGACGAGCGCATCAAGCTGCGTTACGGCCCGTCCTACGGCGTCACGATCGCCAGTATTCACGGCGCCGGGACGACCGTGCGTATTCTGCTGCCGCTGGAGCAGCCGGCTTTGCCGGAGGCGTTGGAAGGGTAAGTGATGCCCAAAAGATAGAGGGCAGGAAGGAGCGGCGGAGGGGGAGGTTTGGAACTGGAGGAGCGGAAGCGACCGCCTTTGTCTCCGGATTTCAACCGCGAAAGCCGGTTTCAACCAAGAAATCTGGAGACAACAGCGGCCGAAAGTCCAAACATTCACCGGAGTGGTCTCCTGATCTGAACTCTGATCGATCCCAATCGTTGCAAAAGTATATGTTTTTATTGCCCCGCTCGGATATGCGGCGGCGGCATGACATTTTATGCTGGAAGAATAGAGGCGAAGGAGGGATGGGGCAGTGAGTATCAATGTGCTGCTGGTGGACGACGAGGCGGTGGATCTGGAATGGCTGCGCCGGCGCGTGCTGGGGAGCGGGCTGGACCTTACGGTCGCGGGCACGGCGAACAACGGCTTTGGCGCGCTGAAAGTGATGGAGGCGGAGCGGATCGATCTGATCCTGTCCGATATCCGGATGCCGATCATGACCGGGACGGAATTCGCCCGCAAAGCGAAAGAGATCAACCCGAAGGTGAAGGTGGTCTTCATCAGCGGGCATGAGGATTTCAATTACGCCAAGGAAGCGATCCAGCTCAGCGCCTCGGCGTACCTGCTGAAGCCGGTCGAGGATGCGGAGCTGTACCGGACGCTGGGCGAGCTGTGCCGCAGCGTGGAAGCGGAGCGCGAGGAGAGCCGCAGCTTTACGCAAGCGCTGTCGCTGGTGAACGAGGAGCTGCTGCTCAAGTGGCTGCACAGCGACGAGCGGCAGTGGGAATGCATCAGCTCGTTCCTTGACCCGATTCTGGAGGGCGGGACCGCTGCTGCGCTGATCGAGATCGACGATGTGGACTGGAAAATGAAAGGCAAAAGCGAAGCCGAGCGGCGGGCCGAGATCGGCGAAGCCGTGCGGCAAATGCGCGAATTCTCCGCCGAATATCAGCTGGGCACGTTCATACAAGGCCATCAGGACCGCTGTTTGCTGCTGGCGCTGCCGCCGGAGGAACGGTTTTTGGAATATGCCGCGGAACTGGTGCGCCATGTCGCCCAGCATACACCGTTTACCGTGACCCTTTCGGTCGGCGGCTTTGCCGAAGACGCGGCAAGCTTGTGGGAATCGTATCAGAATGCCCAGGCGGCGCTCAGCGCCAAATGGCTGCTTGGCAAAAACCGGGTGCTGCGGGAAGCGACGCCCGTCTCTTCGCCCGAGACCGTTACCCGTCAGTTCGACGAGCAGACGGAGGAGCTGGTGAAGGCGATCGAACAATACGATCTCGTCAAGATCGACGATTGCCTGCTCGGCTTGTTCGGCGGCAGCATGACTCCGGCCAGCAAAAACGAAGCGTACGAGCTGATCGTGCGGTTGACCTCGAAGCTGCATGCCGAGCTGCTGAAGATGAACGAAGATTTGTACGAGCTGCTCCGCTGGGAGAGCCAGCAGCCGGATCTCTTGTTCCGCTTCGAGACGGTGCATGACGTTGTCTCCTGGCTGCGACGGCGCTTTTTCGAGCTATCCGAGCTATTGTATGTGAAACGCCAGCGGCAGAAGCGCAAGCTGATCGATGCCATCATCGCTTATGTGGAAGACAATATTGAGACGAAAATTACGCTCAAGGAAGTGGCCGCGCATTTCGACTTCACGCCGAACTATCTCGGCTTCCTGTTCAGGGAAGAGACCGGAGAGCATTTCAGCGATTTTCTGAACGAGCGCCGGCTGAAGCGGGTATGCGAGCTGCTGACCGACCCGTCGCTTAAGATTTACGAGATTGCCGACCGGATGGGCTATAAAAATATCATCTACTTTAACCGCCAGTTCAAGCAGAACCTGGGCCTTACACCGGGCGAATACCGGAAGAAGCAGAAAATCTAGCAGCAACACTCGGGAAGCGGGCCGGTAGGCCCGCTTTTTCATAAGATCAGAAAATATGGGTTTTCGGGGTCCCTGCAAACCTGACTCCGCTTCGAAGTCGGAGCAATCGTAGAAAAAGTATTAGTTTTAATTGCTGGCGTCAATTTTGGCGGCACGCCCGATCCCCTATACTTGAGACATAGCAGAGAAGGAAAGAGGGAGTGACACAATGAGACAAGGCTTTTGGAGCGACGTGAAAAAATACCGGACATTGCTGCTGATGCTGCTGCCGGGCGTGCTGTTTTTTCTGCTCTTCGCTTATGTGCCGATGGCCGGTGTGGTGCTGGCATTCAAACGCTACGATTACAGCGGCGGGATCTTCGGCAGTCCGTGGAACGGCTTCGCGAACTTCCGGTTCTTTTTCGAATCGGGCGACGCATTCAGAGTTACGCGCAACACGGCGCTGTACAATATCGCTTTTATTATCGTGAATAACGTACTGCAAATCTTCGCCGGCATCCTGCTGTTCGAGGTTGCAGGCAAATGGTTCCGCAAGGTGACCCAGACCATACTGTTCCTGCCGTACTTTCTGTCCTGGGTTGTGGTCGGCGCCATTGCGTACAACCTGTTCAACTTCGACGTCGGCACGATCAACTCGCTGCTCACTTCGCTGGGCTTCGACAAGATCGACATTTACAATACTCCGGCTTACTGGCCGTTCATCCTCGTGCTCGTTTCCGCCTGGAAGGCGGTCGGCTACGGAACGGTTATGTACCTGGCCGCGATCACCGGGATCGATACCGAAATGTATGAGGCTGCCGAAATCGACGGCGCGAACATTTTCCAACGGATCATGAAGATCACGATTCCGAATCTGATGCCGACGATCATCATTCTGGTGCTGCTGGCGATCGGCAACATTTTCCGCGGCGACTTCGGGATGTTCTACAACATGGTCGGCAACAACGGGCTGCTGTTCTCGTCGACGGACGTTATCGACACCTTCGTATTCCGGTCGCTGATTACCTCCAACGATATCGGGATGTCGGCTGCGGCGGGCTTCTTCCAGTCGGTTCTAGGCTTCGTCACGATTCTGCTGGCCAACTACGCGGTACGCAAATACGACAGAGACCACGCCCTGTTCTAGGCGAAAGGAGAGATACCTATGAGTTCAACCGCAATTGGCGGCCAAGCAACGCTTCAACCGGCAGGCAAGACCAAGAGATCCCGGGACCGAATCATTCTTGCGGTAGTCGGATACACCTGCCTGACGTTGCTCGCCGTGTTCTGCCTGCTGCCTTTCTGGCTGGTGGTTTCGTCCTCGCTGACCGATGAACAGGCCATTACGCTGCACGGCTTCCAGCTTATCCCGGCGACATTCTCGACCGAGGCGTACCATCTGCTCTTCAAGTATCCGGGCGAAATGCTGCGGGCTTACGGCATCACGATTACCGTCACGGTGATCGGCACGGTCCTCGGGCTGTTCCTGACCTCGATGACGTCCTACGTGCTGGCCCGGAAGGATTTTAAATGGCGCAACCATTTCTCCTTCTACTTCTTCTTTACGACGCTCTTCAGCGGCGGCCTGGTGCCGTGGTACCTGCTGATCGTCAACTATCTGCACCTCAAGGACACGCTGTTCGCCCTGATTCTGCCGATGCTGCTGAACGTGTTCTACATCATCGTCATGAAATCGTTTATGGGCGGCATTCCGGAAGCCATTGCCGAATCCGCCAAGATCGACGGCGCCGGCGACTTCACGATCTACGCCAAGCTGATCATTCCGCTGTCGAAGCCGGTGCTGGCGACCATCGGGCTGTTCATCGCCCTGGCTTACTGGAACGACTGGTACAACGCGCTGCTGTTCGTCTCCAAGTCGGAATTGATGCCGCTGCAATATTATCTCTACAAAATGCTGGGCAACATGGACGGCATGCGCAAAGCGATGATGCAGGCCGGCGCCGTGGTGAATACGAACATTCCTACGGAAAGCCTGAAGATGGCGATGACCATCGTGGCGACCGGGCCGATCCTGCTGGCTTACCCGTTCATCCAGAAGTACTTTGTGCAAGGCATGACCATCGGGGCCGTCAAAGGCTAAGAGAAATGAACTTATATTCCTTAAGGGGGAAAAGAAACATGAAAAAGCTTAAAAAATCGTCCATTCTGGCCCTCGCCGCAACGATGACGATGGCCGCGGCGCTGACCGCCTGCGGAGGCAATTCCAATAACGGCAACGCTGCCGCTACGGCGGAAGCGTCCAACGCTCCTGCGGCTTCGGCCGATGCAAGCGGCGCTGTAGATACCTCGAAAGAAGTTAAACTCAAAATGATCATGGTCGGCGGACAACCGGCAGACTACGCGGAAGTATTCGGCAAGCTGAACGAGCTGCTGAAGGCCAAGATCAATGCCACTGTAGATGCCGAGTTCCTCGACTGGGCAGACTGGACGCAGAAATATCCGCTGAAATTCGCCGCAAACGAAGACTTTGATCTCGTCTATACCGCCAACTGGGCATTTTACAACGACCAGGCGCTGAAGGGCGGCTTCATGGAGCTGACCGACGATATGCTGCAGAAATATGCGCCGCAGACCTGGGCGGCGATGCCTTCCGTATCCTGGGACCAAGCGAAGGTAAATGGCAAACTGTACATGGTGCCGAACAACAACCAGGAAGTGACCGACAAAGCCGTGCTGGTCCGCGAGGATCTGGTTAAGAAATACAACCTTGAGCCGGTAACGAGTCCGGAAACCTATGCGACCTACCTGAAAACCATTGCCAAGAACGAAAAAGGCGTAAGCGCGTTCGGCGCCAAACCGGCGGACGGCTGGAAATGGCATGAACTGGATCAAATCCTGCTGGAACAAAAGAACGACTGGAACCTGGTCGACTACAGCTTCCCGCTGGCTTATAAGCTGGACGATGCCACCGGCAAAGTGTTCAACGTATACGACACGCCTGAGTTCGCCAGCCTGCTGAAATACTACAAAGATCTGGCTGACAACGGCGCCTGGTCGAGAAACATCGTCAGCAACAAAAACGACGTGTGGCAGGATATGAAGGCCGGCAAAGTCGGTTCTTATGCGCAAAACCTGGGTACGCTCGCTGCCAACATTCAGGAAGCCCGCCGCGATACGCCGAACGTAGAAATGGCTGTAGCCGACCTGACGCCGGACAACAAAAAAATCGGTGCCATCTCGACACAGAACGGCATGGCGATCCACGCGACTTCGAAGAATGCGGAACGTTCCCTGATGCTGATCGACCTGCTGCAGAACGACAAGGAAATTCATGATCTGACCATGTACGGCATCAGCGGCAAGCATTATGAGCAAGTAGGCGACGACAAGATGAAAGCCGGCCCTAGCGCGGCTAACTATACCGGATTCTCCAACTGGGGCTGGAACTCCCCGCTGAACCGTCAGGACGAAGCTTATCCGCAGGAAGCCAACGACATTCTGGCGAAATGGGAAGAAAAAGTATACCATTTCCCGCTTGAGACTTTTGTGTTCGACGACAGCAAGGTGAAAACGGAAGTCGCCAACATCGGCAACGTGATGCTGCGTTACGCGATTCCGCTGGAATACGGACTCATCGACAACCTGGAAGAAGGCCAAGCCGATCTGGTGAAACAGCTCAAATCGGCCGGCATCGACAAAGTGCAAACCGAACTGCAAAGCCAGATCGACGCGTTCTTGGCGAACCAGTCCAAATAAGACCGTCGCCCGTCCGAAGGCGTCCGCGCTCCCGCACGGGCCCCTTCGGGCAAGCGGCAACGCCGGTGCGTGTGCCCGGAAAAAGGGAGACGTCGTCTCCCTTTTGTTTTTTTACGGCAAGCCTGCCTGACCTGAACCTAACTACAAAGGAGAGTATCCCATGACTACGAAATTTCCGCCGATCAGCCCAAAACTGCCCGTGTTCATGCACGGCGCCGATTATAATCCCGACCAGTGGCAGCATGATCCGAAGGTGCTTGAAGAAGATATCCGGCTGATGAAGCTGGCCGGCTGCAATGTAATGGCTATCGGCATTTTTGCCTGGGCCGCACTGGAGCCGGAGGAGGGCGTATTCCAATTCGAATGGCTGGACCGCGTGCTCGATAGCTTTGCCGAGAACGGAATTTATGCCTGGCTGGCTACGCCAAGCGGCGCGCGTCCGGCCTGGATGTCCGAGAAATATCCCGAAGTGCTCCGGGTAGAGAAGAACCGCGTCCGCAATCTGCACGGCATGCGCCATAATCACTGCTTCACTTCGCCGGTCTACCGGGAAAAGGTGACGATCATGAATACCAAGCTGGCGGAGCGTTATTCCCAGCATCCGGCGGTGCTCGGCTGGCATATCTCCAACGAATACGGCGGGGAATGCCATTGCGATTACTGCCAGGAGGCCTTCCGCGGCTGGCTGCAGCGTAAATACGGCACGCTGGACAAACTGAATATGGCCTGGTGGGCCTCATTCTGGAGTCATACCTACACCTCATGGTCCCAGGTGGAATCGCCTGCGCCGCATGGCGAGAGCATGGTCCACGGACACAATCTGGACTGGCGGCGGTTCGTATCCGATCAGACAATCGATTTCTACAACCATGAGATCAAACCGCTCAAAGCGGTCAATCCTGACCTGCCGTGCACAACCAACTTCATGGACTGGTTCTATGGCATCGACTATCGCGAATTTGCCAAAGTGGTCGACGTCATCTCCTGGGATGCGTATCCGACCTGGCATGAAAAAGCTTCCGATGCCGCCATTGCCGCCTGGTTCTCGTTTAACCACGACATGTTCCGCACGTTGAAGCATAAACCGTTCATGCTGATGGAGAGCACGCCGAGCCTGACGAACTGGCAGCCGGTCAGCAAGCTGAAGAAGCCGGGCATGCACAAGCTGTCTTCGCTGCAGGCCGTTGCCCACGGCTCCGACACCGTGCAGTACTTCCAGTGGCGCAAGAGCCGGGGGGCCAGCGAGAAGTTCCACGGCGCGGTCATCGACCATGCCGGGCATGAGCATACGCGCGTCTTCGGCGACGTAGCCGAGCTGGGCCGGACGCTGGCCGGACTGACGGAGCTGCTTGGAACGAATGTGCCGGCGGAAGCGGCCATTCTGGCCGATTGGGACAACCGCTGGGCGGTGAACGATGCCCAAGGTCCGCGCAACGGCGGCCTGCACTATGAGCAGACGGTAGTGCAGCATTACAAGGCGCTGTGGGAGCTGGGCGTGCCGACGGATATCGTAGGCTCGGAGGACGACCTCTCCGCCTACAAACTGCTGATTCTGCCGATGGCTTACCTGCTTCGCGAGGAGACAGGCAAGCGGATCGACGCGTTCGTCAAAAACGGCGGCACGCTGGTGTCGACCTACTGGACCGGTGTCGTTGACGAAAATGACCTCTGCTATCTGGGCGGGTATCCGGGACCGCTGCGGGAGACGCTGGGCATCTGGGCGGAAGAAATCGACGGCCTGCACGACGACCAGCAGAACCGCCTGATTCTGGAGCAGGGATCCGCGCGGCTCGGCTTCGGCGGAGAATACGCGGTGCATGAATTGTGCGAGCTCATCCACACCGAAGGCGCCCAGACGCTGGCAGTGTACGGGGACGATTTCTACGCCGGCCGTCCGGTGCTTACCGTGAACGAACGCGGCGCCGGCAAAGCGTATTATCTCGGCGCGCGCGTCCGGGATGACGCCTTCTACGAGGCGTTCTACAATAGCCTCGCCTCCGAAGCGGGCGTGCGCCGCGCGCTGGACGCCGAGCTGCCGGCGGGCGTAACCGCCCAGCTGCGCAGCGACGGCGAGCACGATTATGTCTTCGTGCTCGGCTTCTCCGGCCGCGAAGAGACGGTCACGCTGGACGGCGCGGCCTACACCGACGTCGAGACTGGAGAGCCGGCCGCAGGAACCTTCACGCTGCCGCCTTACGGCTTACGCGTGTTGAAACGAAGCGCGCGCTAAGCGCAGGCAGGCAACCCGCCCGGGACTCCGGGCGGGTTTTTTTGCACATCAAGAATAGAACCAGGGGTTGTACCGCCGGGATGATATCAAAAATTTGCAGGATCGTTGAACGTATATAAGGATTCGTTGTTTGCCTCGCTGTCGGGCACGCGCGTTTCTGCCCTACAATGGTAGAGAAATTATGGAAGGGGGATCTATTGACGATGAAACGGGCCAACCGGAAACGAAAAGGTTTTATGCTCGTCATGGCATTTTTGTTAACGCTTTCACTCTGGGCTCCGGGAGCTGCCCGGCAGGCAAACGCCGCCGCGGTGCTGTCCGACCCGAACACGTTCATCAAAGGAGTGGACATCTCTACTCTCCAGGCAATTGAGGACAAAGAACTGAAATATTACGAGAACGGGCAGGAGAAAGATCTTCTGGCGATTCTCAAGGAGCATGGAGTCAACTACGTCCGGCTGCGGGTTTGGAATAACCCGACCGAATCGGACGGTTACAACAACAAGGCGAAGCTGCTCGAGCTGGCGCCCCGGATCAAAGCGGCGGGCATGAAGCTGCTTGTCGACTTCCACTATTCGGACTTCTGGGCCGACCCCGGCAAGCAGGTCAAGCCTGCGGCCTGGACGAACCTGAGCTTCGCCGACCTGAAACAGGCGGTCTACGATTACACGGCCGAAGTCTTGAATGCGCTGAAGGATGAAAACGCTTATCCGGATATGGTGCAGGTAGGCAACGAGATCAACAGCGGCATTCTGCTGCCGGACGGCGCGGTGGGCAGTTTCGACAATCTGGCCGCGCTGCTCTCCGAAGGCATCCAGGCGGTACGGGATACGACGCCGCAGGGGCAGACGACCAAAATCATGTTGCATCTGGCCGAGGGCGGCAACAACGCGAAATTCCGCAGCTTTTTCGACCAGGCTAAAGACAAGGGCCTCGATTACGATGTCATCGGCTTGTCCTATTATCCGTACTGGCACGGTACGTTCCAGCAGCTTAAAACCAACATGAACGACATGGTCAGCCGCTACGGCAAGGAAGTGGTAGTGGCCGAAACGGCCTATCCGTTTACGCTGGACGACGCCGACAACGCCGGCGGCAACATTGCCGGGGCGAACGAAACGTTGGCCGCGGGCTTTGAGGCTTCGGTCGAAAACCAGAAGCTCGTGACCGAGACGGTGCTGAACACGGTCGCGCATGTCGACGGCGGCAAAGGGCTTGGCGCGTTCTACTGGGAGCCGGCCTGGCTGTCCGGCGTAGGCTGGAAGTCCGGCGACGTCAACGGCTGGGAGAACCAGGCGATGTTCGATTTCAAGGGCAACGCGCTTCCTTCGCTGGAGGCTTTCGAATTTGAGCCGGGTGATATCACGACAGCGCCAATCAAGGTGTATGCCTCCGAAGGCGTAACGACAGTCAAAGGCGTCGCGCCGACGCTGCCTGCCACGGCAAGCGTGCTGTACAACGACGGCAGCATCCAGCAGGCGCCCGTGACCTGGGATGCCATCGCGCCGGAGCAACTGAGCAGCGCAGGGCAATTTACCCTGCAGGGCAAGGTGGACGGACTGGATGAAAAAGCGTCGATCGCCATCAAAGTGCTGGCGAGCCAGAATGTCGTGCTGAACCCCGGATTCGAAAGCGGGATGACAAACTGGACGGTTACGGGTACGGCGGCCGGGAAAATCGATAGCACAGCGAATAACGCTCATGCTGGCAGCAAGTCCTTTAACTACTGGTACGCGTCGGATTATGCCTACAAGCTGTCCCAGACGGTTACGGGGTTGGAGAACGGCGTCTACACCTTGAAGGCTTGGGCTTCGGGAGGAGGCGGCGAGACCAAACTGCGTCTGTTTGCGGAAGGGTCGGGCGGCGATGCGGCCTACGCGAATGCCGTCAATACTGGCTGGAATGTATGGCGTCAATACACGGTCGATAATATCGTGGTAACCAACGGGCAAGTAACGATCGGATTTGATGTGGAAGCGCCCAAGGAAATATGGGGTAACATTGATGACTTCGAGCTGATCCGTGCCACCCAGCCTGCAAGCACATTGAACGGCGGAGGCAGCACGGTGAATCCGGGTTCCTCGTTCGATTTGACCTTTGGCCTCGGCAGCCTGGAAAAACCGTTCCGCACCGCGGAGATGTCGCTGCGCTACGATCCGGCCAAGCTGGAATTCGTCGAAGCCAAATCCCAGTTGAACGGACTTGAAGTGGTGCAGCAGACGGTAAACACCGACAAGAGCGCAGCTTATGTTGTGCTTGCGGCAACCGGCGGTACCGTGTCGAATGAGCCGGCGCTGCTGAAGCTGACCTTTAAAGCCAAAGCCAATGCGGCCAGCGGCGCAGCGTCCGTAGAGGCGGCGAACGTTTCGGTATCGGACGGCGACAGCGTGACTTCGGCTGCCGGAGCAACGGCGACGGTAACGATCGCGGCGCAGGCAGATAAAACAGCGCTGGCGGCAGCCATTACGGCAGCGGAAGCCAAATTGGCCGCTACCAAAGAAGGCGCATTCCTCGGCGGGTATTCAACCGAGACGCGTAAGGCGCTTTCTGACGCCATCAACGAGGCCAAAACGACGAATGCCGATACCACGGCCGGACAGGCGGCCGTCGACGCCGCCGTAACGAAGCTGAATGCTGCGGTTCAGACGTATCTGGCTTCCGCGTATACACTGGATACGCTTGGTGCTCCGGTAACGATTAAGGATCTGGCGAATGTCTCCAAGGCCTATGGCCAAACGGACAGCAGCGCAGACTGGTATCTCTACAAGCCGTTCGACGCCGACCATAACGGCAAGATCGACATCCTGGATCTGGCTGCTACAGCGAAGAAGATACCTGGGAAATTTTAATCAGATAACGACGACGGCAGCAGGTGTCCTGGATCTCATCGTCAATCCAAGAAGTTCCGGGATGATTTGAGGCGGGGATGACGCTGGATGGCTTGCAGGACAGGATTACGGGACACATGCTGCCGGGTTCGCACACGGAGTCGCGGAGTTGGCCGTCCGTCGGCAGTTCAAGGAGGAGAACAGAGGATGAGAAGAGCAGGTACACAAGCGGGAAGGCGTTCTTTTCTGCTGCTGCTTGCGGCGCTGCTGATGGTGCCCGGAGGCGTGGCGGGCGGCATTGGGACCGCCGCCGCGGCGGGCAGCGGCAGCGATGCCGTTCAGGTTACAGACGGTACGCCGGATTTGGCCGGCGCGGTGCTGTCGCTGAGCGCGCCGGCCGGCAAGGTCGGGAGCGAGCTGACCGTTACGGTGAAGGGCGACCGTTTAGCGGATGTTTACGCTTATGAGTTTGAAATGGACTATGATGCGTCCAAGCTGGAATATGTCTCGGCATTTTACGGATCGCAGGGGTTAGGCGTGCCTGCATCCGGTCCGGCCGGGACGCTGAAGCTGGCGCATACGCTGGTCGGCGCGGAGACGGCAGGCATTGACGGCAGCGCAGCGCTGCTGACGGTGACGTTCCGGGCCAAGGCGGCCGGAACGGCGGCCTTGGCGCTGAAGAACGTCAAGCTGGTGGACAGCGCGCTGCACAGCGCGGCGCCGGCATCGGCCGGCAGCATAAGCGTCCCGATCGCCGCGGCAGATAGCGGCGGCAGTACAAGCGGCAGTGATAACGTGAGCTCCGGCAATCCGGCGGGGCAATCCGCCGGGACGAAGACACTCACGGTCACCGCGGCGCAAGCGGCGACAGCCGTCTCCGGCGGCACCGCTTCGCTGGCGGTGCCCGCCGGAACCGGAGCCGTGCGCCTGCCCGCGGAAACGCTGGCCGCGATTGACGGGCAGACGGTCGCGCTGGACGGCGGCAGCTTTACGCTGGAGCTGCCCGCCGCGCTGATGCAGACGCTCGGCCAGCGTGCGGCAGCGGCAAATGCCGCGCTCGTCATCCAGGCCGAGCCGGTTACCGCGGGGGATGCCGCAGCGCTGCTGGAGCGCGGGGCGTCCGGCCGCACTATGACCGGCGTAACCTCCGCCGGGGAAGCCTACACCTTCTCGCTGTCGCTGGAGAAGGCAGGAGCAGCGGCGGAGCACATCGCCGCCTTCGACCAGCCGCTGACGCTGACGCTCCGGGCGGCAGCCGGGGCAGACCGCGATGTGACCGGCATTTATTACATCGCGGCGGACGGCAGCCTGGATTACATCGGTGCCGCTTGGAACGGCGATGAAGTCTCGGCGCCGGTAAGGCATTTCAGCACCTATGCGGTGCTGAGCGTGGAACGCGGCTTCGCCGATGTTCCGGCGGGCCACTGGGCACACGGCGCCGTGCGGGCGCTGGCCGCGAAGGGCATCGCCGCAGGCAATGGCACGGCGTTCGAGCCGGGCCGGGACGTCACGCGCGCCGAATTCGCGGCGATGCTGACCCGGCTGCTGGGGCTCCGCGCCGGCAGCGCCAGTTCTGCCTTCACCGACGTGAAGGCAGGGACCTGGTACGCGGATGCGGTAGCCGCAGCCGCGGGGGCGGGCATTGTCACGGGGCGCAGCGCCGTGACGTTCGATCCGGCGGGTACGCTTACCCGCCAGGAGATGGCCGTGATGCTGCTGCGCGCATACACGTACCAACATGGCGGCGCCGCGGGCAGTCCCGCCGCAAGCGCCGCGGCCTTCGCGGACCTCGCTCAGGCCGCGCCTTGGGCGGCGGATGCGGTACGAAGCGCATCCGCGCTCGGGCTGGTGCAGGGGCGCAGCGCAGGCCGGTTTGCCCCGGCGGCGACGCTGACCCGCGCGGAAGCGGCACAGGCGCTGTACGGCTTACTGGAATAGGGGGTTTGCCGCGGATGTAATCCGTGCACGCGCTGAATCCTTTTGGCGCAGGGTACATGACTCCATGCAGGACATATGTTTCCGAAAGGGTACATCGCGCACGAGCCTTTATACAAAAAAGCAGAGCAGCTACTCCTTTACGGGAGGCAGCTGCTCTGCTTTTTAGAACGGAAGAAGGATAATCCTTCGGCTTCATTGTGTTTTATACAGCAGAACAGCCCCGAAAGGGTTCAAATTTCTGCTGACATAGGAAAACGGTTGAGAAAAAATCAAATGCCAAAGGTTAATTTCCCCTAAAGTGGGGATTTGCACACCAAATCACAAAAGGAGGAAGCTTGTCTCACATTTATCTCAAATTTTTGCTTCTCAGATGGTAGTGGTCAATTTTTACGTTGGAATGGCTTGGAAGAAAGGCATTCGGTACACAACCACTTCGCTCAAGCATTAACGGTGTGCAAAACCATGCGCTTAGACGCGGCGCGTGACCGTCTGCTTGGGCAACATGGGCGTATGCAATTGCAAATCGCTCCTTCATCCCCCACCCTAACGGACATAAGCGCCGCTATTTGCGGGAAATAGGCCTATTTCCCGCTATAACGGACACCAAAGCCGTTATTGCCTTCAATAACGCTGGAAATTAGCCATTTGGAGGGAAATAGCGGCTCTCAGGTCCGCAAGGTACACTCAATACGCGTTTTGGGCGAAATAACGGCTCTCAGGTCCGTTAAGCGTAAATTAGCAGTACATTTCGCCAAAGCTAACATAGGAAGGACAATTGGAAAAATAGTCTTACACAAAAAATTGGTTCCTCCTAAAGTGGTAGTTACCACACCACATCACAAAAGGAGGGAACTTGTCTCAAATTTTAGCTCCTCAGATGGTGGGTGGTCATGCCCGAAAACCCAAATTCCATTGTCCTAAATACAACGCGGCAAGAAAAAAGCGTGTTTTCGCCCGATCGATTGCACCAAATACAACGTAGCGTCCAGCAGCCTGCCGTAAAATGCAAAGGAGCCGACCATAACCGTCATTTCATGACGATAGGTCGGCTCCTTTTGCCTTCGGTCAGTGCTGAAGCCGCGGGATGCGGAAAGCCATTCGCTCACGTTCCTAGCGATTCGCGCACGCCCGCAGCCACTCGCTTACGCTTTCAGCAGGTCGTGATCCACATATCTTGCGCCGTTGAGCTCGCTGATAATGTTGATGGCGACCTTGGCGCCGTCTCCGGCGGTTATGATCGCATGCACGCTGACCCCGGCCAGCGTTCCGGCAGCATAGAGACCGGGTACGTTGGTTTGGCCTTGGGCGTCCACGACGGCCACGGTTTTAATTCTCGGCTCGGTGCCGTCCTTGGTCTCGGCGCCTGCTTTGGCCGCAAGGTCGCTGAGCACGCCGGTGGCAAGAATGACGTATTTGGCTTCGAAGGAGGTACCGCTTTCCGTTTCGATGACAAAACCTTCTTCGCCGCGCACCAGATTGACAGCCTGATCGCTGACGAACTCGGCCCCGAATTTGACGGCTTGCTTGTGGCCGGTCTCGACGAGATCCGGTCCGCCGATTTCGGCGATGCCGTAATAGTTCTCATACCAGCCTCTGCGGGTCATCCCTTTGTCGTTGTCGATCAGCAGCGTCTTTTTGCCCGCTTTGGCGGCGAACAGCGCTGCGCTGGCTCCGGCCGGGCCGGCGCCGATAATGGCGATTTCATACATGGACGATTCCTCCTGAATGCAAATGGAATAGTCCCATTATAACCCTATTTTGCGCCCGTTTGCGAATCGACGAGGCGCGGCAGCAGCACGCGGAAAAGCGACCCGTGCTGCGGCTTGCTCTCCACACTGATCTCTCCGCCATGCGCCTCGACGATCGATTTGGTAATGGAGAGGCCAAGGCCTGAACCGCCGTATTTGCGTGCCCGCGACGGATCGCTGCGGTAGAAGCGGTCAAACAGATGCGGCAGATGCTCGGCGGCGATGCCGGAGCCGTTGTCCCGGACGATCAGCTCTGCGAAAGCGCCCTTGGGCAGCAGGGAGATATGGATAACTCCCTGCTCGGGATGCGTATGCTGCACCGCGTTCTGGAACAGGTTCAGAATGAGTTGCTTCAGCTTGTCGGGATCATACCAGCCGGTCAGGTCAGGCGCGATTTTGAACGTCACCTGGCGTTCGCCGGCCAATACCAGCAGATGCGGCTGCATTTCCGCGATGATGTCGCCGAACGCCGATTGTTTGAGCCGAAGCTGCGGCGCACCGTCCATCCGGGCAAGCAGCAGTAGATCCTCGACCAGCTTGTTGATCCGTTTTGACTCTCCGTGCATGCTGTTCAGCGCATTGTAGAGCTGCTCCCGGTTGTCCGCAGCCCCGCGCAGCAGCACCTCGAGGAAACCGTGGATCGAAGTCAGCGGCGTCCGCAGCTCATGTGAAGCATCTGCCGCAAAGCGGCGCATCTGCTCCTTCGCTTCACGTTCATTGCGGAACGAAAACTCAAGCCGCTCCAGCATGCCGTTAAAGGAATGGGACAGCATGTCGATCTCGGTCTGCCCCTGATCTTCGGGAAATCGCACGTCCAGATTGCCTGCGTCGATGGATTGCGCGGCCTGGCCCATCTTCGAGAGCGGGACCAGCGTCTTGCGCAGCGCGGGAAGATACAGGAACAATCCGGCCAGCAGGGCTACGACCGACAAGAGGACGAAGATGAGCAGCTGGCGGAGGATGACGTCGCGCAGCGGCGCCGTTTCGACGGACATCTGTACCAGAATTTTGCCTTCGTCCGGCCGGAAAAATCTCATGAACACGGCTAGGTGCTGTTTGCCGTCCGGCGCGGTAATCAGCTTGTAATTTCCGCTGGCTTTTTCAGTAACGGTAGAAAGCAGCTTAGAGACTTCAGCCGCGGAAAGCCGCGGCGCAGCCGACTCCGAAAGCGTCTCCTCCTGAAAATCGCGGAATTTGCCGTCATTGCTGTAGATGGCGATAGTGGTGTGGGCATCCAACAGCAGCGGCCGGCGGTCGCCGCGGAAGCGCTGGTTTCCGGGATTGGCGGAGCCTGCACCACCGGTATTCCCGTTATTGGCAAACGACCCGGCCGACGCCGGCGGAGAATCGCTGATCCCTGATTTCCCATCGGGCTTCCCTTGCATAGCCCCATTTCCTGTCCCCGAAGTTCCTTCCGTCGCCTCGCCCTCCGCTTCCGTGCCTGAGGTTCCTTGCGTTACTGTACCTTCCGGCATGGCCAATAATCCAAAATACAGCTCGCGGGGGACCGAATGCAGCTGCGTCTCCATCGCTTCCGCCCGGTTGTTGTACGTGAAATTGCGCATCAGCGCATACTGCAGCACACCGATCAGCAGCAGCAGAACCGACAAAATCAACAGCGAGATGGTCAGCAGCTGCCTGCGCAGCGAGCGGAGGGCCGGGAACCGGCGAAGGAGGCCTTTAAGCCGGGAGGTCATACGAGATCCACCCGGTAGCCCGCGCCGCGGAGCGTGCGGATGATCTTATGCTCTTTGTCCCCGAGCTTCTCTCGCAGGGAGCGGATATAGACCTCGACGATATTTTCCTCGCCGCCGAAATCGTAACCCCACACCTTGTCGAGAATCATCGGCTTACTGAGCACCAGGCCGTGGTTAAGCACCAGGTATTGCAGCAGTTCGTATTCGGTCGGGGAGAGCTCGAGCACTTCGTCCCTGAAGCGGATTTCCTTGCGTCTTCCGTCGATCCGGAACGGGCCGCAGCGCACCTCGCCGAGCAGGCCCGGGAACTGGTTGCGCAGCCGGGCCTGAATCCGGGCGAGCAGCTCGTCGAAGCTGAACGGCTTGACCATATAATCGTCCGCTCCGATGGAGAGGCCTTTGACGCGGTCATCCACTTCATCTTTGGCCGTAAGCATAATGACGGCAACTTCGTTCTCTTCACCCCGCAGATAGCGGCACACCTCAAAGCCGTCCATACCGGGCATCATCACGTCGAGAATGACGACATGCGGCTTGAAATCGGCGGCAACCGCGAGCGCGGACGGCCCGTCACCGGCGGTCATTACATCAAAACCTTCATTGGATAATCCAAGCTCAAGAAACTGCAGAATATGCGGTTCATCGTCTACAAGCAGCAGGCGTACGCCTTGGGGGGCCTTCATAGCCATAACCTCCGTCATTTTTTCCGTGTATTTAAATAAAATATATATGCTGGTTTTCGGTTCCAAAGAGGAAGCTCCGCTTTGCGAGTAGCTTTATTATGACACAAAAAAATGAACGTTAGCTGAAGATCCGGCGCCGCAAAAGCTTTTTTTGCATTTTTACCGGCTCCGTTTTTTCGATTGCGCCCGGATTGGTTAATGAATTGGATACACATTGTTCATGTTTAAAGGGGATAATAAAGGGTTTTGACGAAGGCCAGATAAGCCTTTACAATAGGGGTACGAACCGGGTTTGAGAAACCTCTCCAGATCCGGAAAGCCATCCTAATCCTGTCCGTTTTCCCCCGTTCCAAGCCTTGTTCATTTCCTGTCTGATCTGACACATTTCTTTTCACGTTACTTCTGATGACCGACTTCTTTTTCCGCAACATTCAATCTCATTTATTCACGCTTTATTACCCATAAGTCGAGGAGGCTCTTCCATGAAGAAAAAAGAGATGGTGGCCATGCTGTTGGCGGGAGGCCAGGGGAAAAGGTTGAAGGGATTGACCAAGTCGCTGGCCAAGCCTGCCGTTTATTTCGGGGGGACATACCGCATTATCGACTTCCCGCTGAGCAACTGCTCCAATTCGGGCATCGACACCGTCGGCGTGCTGACGCAATATGAGCCGCTGGTGCTGCATTCGTATATCGGCGTAGGCAGCGACTGGGGACTGGACCGCAAGAACGGCGGGGTATACGTGCTGCCGCCCCATGAGCGCGAGAACGGAAGCAGTTGGTATCTCGGCACGGCCGATGCCATTTACCGGAATCTGAAATTCGTCGATCAATTCGACCCGGAGCATGTGCTGATTCTGTCGGGCGACCATATTTACAAAATGGATTACAACGCGATGCTACAGTACCACAAATCCCGCGGCGCCGACTGCACGATCTCGGTCATCGACGTTCCGCTGGCGGATGCGAGCCGCTTCGGCATTTTAAATACGGAAGAAAATCTGAAAATATACGAGTTCGAGGAAAAACCGTCCAAACCGAAAAGCACGCTGGCTTCCATGGGCGTCTACATATTCAAATGGGAGGTACTGCGCAAGCACCTGCTGGAGGATGGGGAGAACGAAGGCTCTTCGCATGATTTCGGCAAGGATATCATTCCGATGATGCTGGCGGACGGGTGCTCGCTTTATGCTTATCCGTTCGAAGGCTACTGGCGCGACGTGGGCACGGTAACGAGTTTGTGGGAGGCCAATATGGATCTGCTCAGCGACGCGCCGCCGCTCAACCTGAACGATCCGGACTGGCGCATCTTTACCCGCAACCCGAACCAGCCGGCGCAATACGTCGCTCCCGGAGCGAAGGTTAGCGGCTGCATCATCAACGAAGGCTGCACCGTCTACGGCGAAGTCAAGCACTCCGTGCTCTTTTACGGGGTAGAGGTCGGCGAAGGCAGCATCATCACGGATTCCGTCATCATGCCCAAAGTCAAAATCGGCAAAAACGTCCGTATTCATAAAGCCATCATCAGCGAAAATACCGTCATTGAAGATTACGCGGAGATCGGATCCCGGCGCGAGGACGACCACGAGGACGAGATCCTGCTCATCGACAAATGGAACAAGAAACGCAAATCAGCTGCAGCCAAAACCATATAATCTGTAGAGGACGGTGGACGGGGTGAAAGAGCTCCTGGGTGTAATCAATCTTGACCATGAACTGGACAAATTAAATGAATTGACCTATTTCCGCTGCGGTGCCGCCGTGCCTTTTGCCAGCCGGTACCGGCTGATCGATTTCGTGCTGTCGAACATGATGCATGCGGAGCTGGAGAGCGTGGGCGTGTTCGTCCGCCGCAAATACCGTTCCTTAATGGACCATCTCGGGGACGGGAAAAGCTGGGATATGAACCGCAAGCATGGCGGTTTGTTCATCCTGCCGCCGGACTGGAACGATCCGACCGACACTTCGCTCGGCGATCTGCAGCATTACCATAACAATCTCGATTTCTTCCGCCGCGCATCGGCCCAATATGTGGTCTTCTCCGGCAGCCAGCATATCAACACCGTGGACCTGCAGGACGTATTCCAGTTCCACCTGGAGAAGGGCGCGGATGTTACGCTGGTCTACAAGCCGACGGAGCAGCTTCAGCCCGAGCATGATCTGTGCCTGCGGCTGGATGTGAACGACGAGCAGTTCGTGACCGGTCTCCATCAGGAGAAGGATCATCCGAACGTGTACCTCGATATCTTCATCATGGAGAAAAAGCGGTTCCTGGAGGAGGTCGAATACTGCATCGCCCACGGCGAAACGTATTTCTTCCGCGACGCCATCCAGAAGCACCGCGATAAATTCAAAATTGCGGCGTACGAATATAATGGCTATCATGCGGTCATCAATTCGCTGGAGAGCTATTACAAGAACAGCCTTGCGCTGCTTCAGCAAGACAATTACTTCAGTCTGTTCCGCGAGAGTCCGGTGCAGACGAAGATTAAATACGAGGCGCCGACGCGTTATCTTGACAGCGCCGAAGTGAGCAATTCGCTGGTCGCCAACGGCTGCATCATCGGCGGCACCGTCGAGAACAGCATTATTTTCCGCGGCGTGCAAATCCGCAAAGGCGCCAAAGTTGTCAATTCCGTCATTATGCAGAAATGCGTAATCGAGGAGAATGCCGTCATCGAAAACGTCATTATGGATAAGGACGTCCATCTCAGCAAGGACCGCATTCTCGTGGGCGACAACAAACGCCCGTTTGTTATCGCCAAGAGCAGCAAAATTTAACCGTCAGGATCAGCCGGGCCGCGGATAGGCGTTCCGGCTGATCCTGAGCTATATTCAGCCTTAGTTTACACTAAAATAAACATCCGTCAGGAGGACCTGCTGTTGTTCAACGACAAAGACACCTTTAAACGCGTATTCCGCGAGACGCTGATCGGGAAGCTGGGCAAGCCGCTGGAGGAGGCGTCGAACGCTGACGCTTACAACATTCTGGGCAATATGATCCGTGAGGGTGCCGGCCGGCATTGGGCGGATACCAATTTGAAATACAAAACGGAGCAGAGCAAACAGGTCTATTATTTCTCCATGGAGTTTCTGATCGGCCGGCTGCTCGGCAACAATCTGCTGAACATGGGCATTCTGGAGCTGGTGCGGGACGGCCTGGCCGAACTGGGCTTCTCGCTGGACGAGGTCGAGGAAGTGGAGAACGACGCCGGCCTCGGCAACGGCGGGCTTGGCCGCCTGGCGGCCTGCTTCATGGATTCGCTGGCCTCGCTGCAATACGCGGGACATGGCTGCGGCATCCGCTATAAATACGGTTTGTTCGAGCAGAAGATTGTGGACGGCTACCAGGTGGAGCTGCCTGATTACTGGCTCCGCAACGACAACGTCTGGGAAGTGCGCCGCGAAGACAAGGCCGTCGAAGTACGGTTCTGGGGCCGGGTGGAGACGGATATGGTGGACGGCGAGCTGGTATTTTCGCATAAAGATTATGAGGCGGTGCGCGCCGTACCTTATGACATTCCGATCATCGGCGCCGACAGCCGTCATGTCAACACGCTGCGCCACTGGAGTGCGGAATCGATTACCCCGACATCCAAGGTGTCGGGCTCCTTGGCCGGCAGCGATTACCACAAGTTCCTGGAATACAAACGTTCAGTGGAATCGATCTCCGAATTCCTGTATCCGGACGATTCGCAATACGAAGGCAAGCTGCTGCGCCTGAAGCAGCAATATTTCCTCTGCAGCGCCGGCCTGCAAAGCATCCTGCGCACCTACCTGAAGCTGGGACTGCCGCTGTCTGCACTGCCGGACAAAGTGGCGCTGCATATCAACGACACCCATCCGACGCTGGTCATTCCGGAACTGATGCGGCTCTTGATGGATGTGCACGGCTTGGGCTGGGATGAGGCATGGGGTTTGACGACCCGGATGGTCTCCTATACGAACCATACGATCCTGAGCGAAGCGCTGGAGAAATGGCCGCTGGGCATGGTCCGCGAGCTGCTGCCGCGCATTTTCCTCATCATTGAAGAGATCAACGCCCGGTTCTGCGGGGAGATTATGTCCAAATATCCCGGAGACCAGAACCGGATTAACCAGATGGCGATCATCCACGACGATCAGGTGCGGATGGCCAATCTGGCCATCGTAGCCAGCCACAGCGTGAACGGCGTTGCCGCGCTGCATACGGAGATTCTCCAGAAGCGCGAGATGCGGCTGTTCAACGAAATGTACCCGCACCGATTCAATAATAAAACCAACGGCATAACCCACCGCCGCTGGCTGATGCATGCCAACCCCGAGCTGGCTGCGCTGATCACCGAATCGATCGGCACGCGCTGGGCGCATCACCCGCAGGAGATGATCGGGCTGATCAAATACGCCGAGGACGCTTCGTTCCAGGAGCAGATTGCAAAGATCAAACGGCACAATAAACAGAAGCTGGCCAAATATATCGAGGCAAGGCACGGCGTGCCGGTCGACCCGGATTCGATTTTCGACGTACAGGTGAAACGTCTGCATGCCTATAAACGCCAGCTGCTGAACATCCTGCATATCATGCATCTCTACAACCAGCTTAAAGACAATCCGTCGATGGATATCGTGCCGCGCACGTTTATTTTCGGGGCCAAAGCGGCGCCGAGCTACTATTTGGCGAAGCGGATCATCAAGCTGATTAACACCGTCGCCGATGTCGTCAACAAAGACCCGGATGTTAAGGGCAAGATCCGCATCTTCTTCCTGGAGAATTATTCGGTCTCCCTGGCCGAAAAAATCATTCCGGCTGCCGATGTCAGCGAACAGATCTCCACGGCCAGCAAAGAAGCCTCCGGTACCGGCAACATGAAGTTTATGATGAACGGCGCCTTGACGATAGGCACGATGGACGGGGCCAATGTCGAGATGCACGAGATGGTCGGAGACAACAATATGTTTCTGTTCGGCCTGCGCGCCGAGCAGGTCATGGATTATTATCAGTTCGGCGGCTACCATGCCCGCGATATGTATGGCGGCGACGGCCGTATCAAGGAAGTGCTGGATCAGCTTATCACGGCCGGTCCGATCTGCTGCCAAACCCAAGAGTTCGATACAATCTACCATTCGCTGCTGGACAATAACGATGAGTTCTTCGTGCTGAAGGATTTCGCCGACTATGTCGAGACGCATGTCGAAATCGATCTGGCGTACCGCAATCCGAAGGAATGGCTGAAGAAGTCGATCATCAACATCGGGCATTCCGGCAAGTTCTCCAGCGACAACACGATCAGCCGCTACGCCGCCGAGATTTGGAACATTACGCCGGTTCCTCTTTGATGCATGTGTTTTTATTGGATGAAAAAGCCGCTGCGCCCGCATGAAACAGTGCGGGCACGGCGGCTTTTTTTGAGAAGTGCTATAAGGGACGGCAGAGCCTGCCGTTACAGAACGTCCGCAACCATGGCGGCAAAACGTTCGAGGAAACGGCGTTCCTCGTCGTCAAAGCGGTGCTTCAGCGGGCTGTCGATATCCAGGACGCCGAGCAGCTTGTCATCCTTGATCAGCGGAACGACGATTTCGCTGTTGGAGGCGGCATCGCAGGCGATATGGCCGGGGAAGGCGTGCACATCGTCTACGACGAGCGTACGGCGCTCGGTGGCTGCCGTGCCGCAGACGCCGCGGCCGAGCGGGATGCGGATGCAGGCGGGCAAGCCCTGAAACGGGCCGAGCACAAGCTCCGTACCGTCATACAAGTAGAAGCCGGCCCAATTGGTATCGGGCAGCGAAAATTTCAGCAGAGCCGAAGCATTGGACAGATTGGCGACGGCGTTCGGTTCGCCTTCCATCAGTGCGCCGAGCTGGGTCAGAACCGCTTCGAAACGTTCGCTGCGGGTTCCGTCGTAAGGCATGGCCTGAAACATGGGAAATCACCTTCCTGTATCAAAAGTCTGTAAATAATTACTGTAACTATCAACATAGTACAGCAGCCTTACATACGTCAAGCATTCCCGCCGGACGGCTGCGTGAACAAATGATGGCAGGACGCCCGCCGGAGTGCCTGAACCCTGCTGTTTCCATCGTCCGGCCGCAGGGTAATGTTGTTTATACTTAAGGCTCATGCCGGAAGGAGTGGACTATGCGCGCCGATGTACAGAACTTGTTCATAGGTATTCATATGCTTTATATGGCACATGAGAAGGATTTGACCGTGTCCGATACGCTGACTGAGCTGGAGAACCTGAATTACCGCGTCGGAGAACGCGAAGTAAAGCTGGAGCTGGAGCGCCTGACCCAGGATAATTTCCTGACCGCCCATGGTGAAGCATTCAGCATTACCGGCACGGGGATCGAGGAGTTCAAGGACATTAAAACGAAGCTGAACGTACTGTGCAGCGAAGTGTTGAAACCGGTAAAAACCCCAAGCTGAAGTGTCGTATGACTTCTATAATGCAGAACCGCCTGAACCGCGAGGATGATTTCACCGCTTGGGTTCAGGCGGTTTTTGGCGTGAAGATATTGTATAATGATGGGGACTAACCCTTCATGAATGGAGCTGGAACGAGTGTATCGATGCGGAGGACAGATTCCGGTGCTCACCGGAAAGGCCGTACAGCTGTGCCCGATGGAGCCCGGACATGCCGGGGCGCTGTACGCCATCTGGAGCCACCCGGAGGTGGCGCCTTGGCTGGAAGCGCCGTCGCTGGCTTCGGCGGAAGAAGCAGAGCTGCTGATCCGGCAGCTCCGGCAGCTGGCCGAAACGGAAGACAGCCTGCGCTGGAGCATTCTTGGCCCGGACGGCCGGGTCATCGGCAGCTGCGGCTACAACTACTGGCAGCTCCCCGGCGCTTACCGCGGGGAGCTGGGCTGCGAGCTGGCGCCGGAGGCCCAGGGGCGCGGCTACATGCGCGAGGCGCTTGGGCTTGCGCTGACGTTCGGGTTCGGGACGATGGGCCTGAACCGCGTCGAGGCGTTTTGCCATCCCGGCAATAAACGGGCGCAGTCGCTGTTTGCCGGGCTTGGTTTCCTTCCGGAAGGACGGCTGCGGCAATACCGCCATAACGCCGCGGGCTTTCAGGATGTGCTGCTGTACGCGCTGCTGCGCGGTGACCGCATACCTGAACGGCAACCGGCGGCCTCCAATGACGCCGCTGGCGTATAACGAAAAGACGGCCACCCGCTCTCGGGAACGAGAACAGGTGGCCGTCTATGTTTAACAAGCGTTATTTACGGGGCAGCGGAGATAATTTCTCGGCTTGCAGACCCATTTTCTTCAGCAAAATAATCATTTGTTCCTTCTCTTCATCGTTCAGGCCGCTGAACGCCAGATGCAGGCGCTCCGAATATTTCGGATACATCTCGTTCATCAGCCGTTCGCCTTCCGAGGTCAGCTCGGCGAAGATAACGCGGCGGTCGCTTGGACAAGGCTTGCGCTGCAGGTAGCCGCGCTCCTCAAGCTTGTCAATCACGTAAGTGACGTTTCCGCTCTGCAACAGCAGTTTGGCGCCGATCTGCTGGATCGGCTGCGGTCCCTTATAATAGAGGACCTCCATGACAGCGAAAGCAGTCGGATTAAAGCCTTCGATTTTGCTTCCGGTAACGGCATGTTCGTTGATGCTCTTGAACGACTTAGCAAACACGCGGTACAAATGGAGCGTCAATTGAGTATCTCGTTCGTAGGATTGTATCATCTTTCTCACCCTTTTATCGTTAATCGTAAGAGTTCCCTTAACTTGGTTACCTTTACAATACGGCAAACAAAGGGATAAGAACATGTGATTTGTCACAATGAGCACACTTTTAATTATTAAAAATCAAACAATCTCCGGAATCTATGTATTTTTCTCGGGCTGCGCATATTTTTGCCCCGCGCAATCGGTCTGCAGCAGGAGAAAATGTTCAGTCCCGGGTTCGCGCATAGTTACGGCCATGGCAGGATGTTCCATGAGCGCGTTTTTTTTACTATGGATACAGGTAAATGAATTCGAACGGGAGTGGATATCCATGAATCAAACTGTAAGCGTGCCGGGAACGCCGGGAAAGCTGACGGGGAACAAATCGTTTATGCTGCTGATTACCGCGCAATTGATTTCCAATGTTGGAGACTGGCTGAACATGCTTGCATTGCTGACGATGGTGGGGCTGCGTTGGAAGGCAACGCCATGGGAGATCACGGCGCTGACGCTGTGCATGGCGGTGCCCATGCTGCTTGGAGGGCCGGTGTCCGGCTACTTGAGCGATAAAATAAACCGCAAAGCGATGATGATCGGCTCCGACATCGCCCGGGTAGGCATCGTTGCCGCATTTATTTTTGCCGGCTCGTTATGGCAGGTATATGTGCTGCTGCTTGTCAAAGGTGTGATGGACGTGATGTTCTCGCCGGCCAAAAGCGGCAAGATGAAGGAAATCGTCGCTCCGGAGCACATTGATCAGGCGATGCGCATCAGTTCTTCGATCGAACAGCTGACCAAAATTGCCGGACCTGCGGTAGGAGGCATCCTGCTTGCTTCCGCCGGCATCTCCGCTTGCTTTATCATCGATTCGGTTTCTTATCTGATTTCCGCCGTCTTGCTGCTGGGGTTACCCAAGATCGGCCAATACCGAACAGCTCGGAGTTCCGAAGCCGGCAAGGCTAAAGCAACGTTCCGGCAGGAGATGGGCGAAGGATTACGTTTCATTTACGGCATCCCGACGGTGCTGGGCGGTCTGGTGATGCTGCTGGCCGTACTGCTTGTAGTGCAAATTGCCGACTCGCAGCTGATCGTCCTGTTCCGCGAAATCCCCGGCATCAGCGACGGCCTGCTGGGCTGGTGCGTGGCGGCGAGCGGCGCCGGAACGCTGCTGGCGGCGGTGACGGCAGGGAAACTGGGCAGCGCCAAACATCCGCTCGCGCTGATGTGCGCCGGAACCATGCTGATGGGCCTCATCTTTGCCTCCTGCGGCATCCTGATCGTGAACCTTCCTGCCGGAATGCTCTTTAACGTGGTGCTGTATCTCTCGTTCATGCTGGTAGGAGCCGGCGCAGGCTATACGTTTATTCCATTCTTCTCCATGCTGCAGCGGCGGACGCCGGAAACGCATACGGGCCGGGTGTTCGGCACGGTTAACAGCATGACAAGCGCAGCGGTTATTCTGGGACCGGTAATCGGCGGCGCGCTGGTGACGGCTTCGGGCCCGGTTACCGCGTTTCTCCTCTCGGGTATCGTGACGGCGCTGCTGGGTGCATTATTCCTTCTGTTACGCGGAAAAATCGGAAAAAAAGAGCTGCAAGCCGGCGGTGCCGTCCCGGAATCGGCAGCCGTATAAAAAGAACATTGTCGATTGCTTCCCAACCTACGTATAATAGATGGGCAAGTCCGGCGCGGGCCGGAAGTTACGATACGTATTTTGGGAGATGAACCCTGTATGGAAGATACGGAAGTTGTTTTAAGCGTTGTGATTGACGAAGCGGGCTATGAAGCGGGCGACAAACGGATTACGGATATCTTTTTCGAGGTGCGCCGCGGCGAACTGCTCGGTATTATCGGTCCGAACGGCGCCGGTAAAAGCACGACGATCAAGACGCTGCTCGGATTATTGAAGCACGCCAAGGCGAATGTTGCCTTCGGAGGAGAGAGCCGTTCTTATGCCTATGTGCCGGAGCAGCCTGTCTTCTATGAAGACTTGACGTTATGGGAGCATCTCGACATGGCCGCAGCGGCATATGGACTTCCTTACGAAAGTTTCGAGGCTTCGGCGGAGCGGCTGCTGGCGCAGTTCGGGATGGAGCATGTGAAACATGATCTGCCGGCAGGCTTCTCCAAAGGGATGAAGCAGAAGATGATGCTGATGCTCGGCTTTCTGGTCAAGCCGGATGTATATATCGTCGATGAGCCGTTTATCGGCCTGGACCCGCGGGCAACCAAGGATTTCCTCAATCTGCTTGCCGCAGAGCGGGAGCGCGGGGCAGGCGTGCTGATGTCCACGCATGTGCTCGATACGGCGGAAAAGATTTGCGACCGTTTTGTGCTTATCTCCGGCGGGGAAATGACTGCCACCGGTACACTGGAAGATATCCGCTCCATTGCGGGGCTTGCGGAGGGGTCGTTGTTTGATTGCTTCGACGCATTGACATGAGCGGGCTTCGGCAAGAGGGAAAAGCGGCTAGGGCAAGGAAAGCCGGAGCATACGCTTTTCCTTCAGGGAAGGCGCTGTTCCGGCGCCGGCTGGTTTCCCATTTCCATGAACAATGGAAAATGATCCGCACCGCCGCCGACTGGACGGTGCTGCTCTATATTCTGATTCCCGGCGCTTTGCTCGGCGGACGGTTTTATTACGGCTTCTGGCAAGGCGAACTGCCGGATTGGGTAGGCAAACTGCCCTTTGCGTTATTCCTGCTTCCGTTGGTTTACTTGATTGTGTCCGGCAGCGTTCTGCTGTTCCTGCAGGAGGGCGATGCCTTATTCCTGCGGCAGCGGGAGCGCTGGATGCAGGCTCTGATACGGCGCGGCCTGCTCTACAGCCTTGGCGTAACGGCGCTCAAACTGGCCGCCGTATTCGCCGTCCTGCTGCCGTTTATCGTCCGCAGCCAGGGAGTCTCCTCTGGCGCCGCCTGGTCTCTGCTGCTGTTGACCGTGGCCTGCGGCTGGTGTGTCAAGCTGCTCGGCCATCGGGTTAAAGTGCGCTACCAGGGTTTTCGCCGCTGGCTGCGGCTGATCCCGGCGGTATCCGTTACCGTCGGCATTTATGTGCGCGTGGGCGCCTATGGGCGGGATGATCTTTGGCTGCCGCTGCTGACCGCGGCGGTATATCTGGCCGTAGGCGCCTGGGCGTTCCGCAGCCGGCTGCGGCTGCGCGGCACCTTCCTCGGCGATGTGCGCGAGGATTACAAGCAGCGGATGCGGATTGCCGCTTTGCTGCTGCGCGGCGTGCTGGACAAGCCGCGGCCGACCCGCTACCGGCCGTGGATCTTCCGCAAGTCCCAGCCGCTGCTGCGTTCCCGCGACGCGGTGACCCGTTTTGCGGCGGCAGCGATTAAGGCACTGTTACGCAATCCGTCTCATCTGAAGCTGTATCTGCAATTCACCGGCGTGGCGCTGATTGCGGTCGCAATTGTGCCTTCCTTCTTGAAATGGCCGATCTATGCCGTCCTGCTATTACTAATGGCGTATTGGCTGTCTTCATTCTGGCTGGTGTTCTCCGGCGACGATTATATCGGCATCCTGCCGTTTACGAAAGGCCAGAAAGCGGATGCCGGCACCAAGGCGCTGCCGATTATGCTGATGCCGGCCGCTCTTCTCTGTGCGCTGGTCGTGTGCCTGCAGATGTACGGCATCTGGGGCGTGATCCTGTTCATACCTAGCGGAGGAGCCGGGGCATTCATTGTCGGCAGAATGTTCAGCGGCTTCCGTTTCTCCAGATAACAGTTTGTAAGTTAGAATAAAGGGGATGCCCGCAAGCCGTAAGGCTGCAGGCATCCCCTTTTGTGCTGAGTTTATGGGCGGGATTACTGGATTTTCTCCGCAGCATGTTTGCCTGCCGTATAGCCGGTGGAGAAAGCGGCGGTAATATTGTATCCGCCGGTGTAGCCGTGAATGTCGAGAATCTCGCCGCAGAAATAGAGGCCGTCCATCAGCTTCGATCCCATCGTGCCGGGATGGATCTCCTTCAGGTGGACGCCGCCGCCGGTGACGAACGCTTCTGCCAGCGAGCGGGTGCCATGGGCCAGGACTGGCAGCCGCTTCAGAAGCGCGGCTAGCGCCTGAAGTCCGGTTTTGGGCAGGTGATGGAACGTTAAGTCCCCATCCAGCCCGGCTTTGTCCAGTATAAGTGGAATGAGCCGCTCCGGCACCAGGCCCTTGAGCGAATTGCGGATCGCCTTTTTGGGTTCCTGCTCCAGCTTGTCCTGGAGCCGCCGCTCCAGCTCCTGCAGATGCTCATCGGGGAACAGGTCGATGGACAGCTCCACGGCATTTTTGCCGGTTTGCCGCTGCACCTGCCGCAGAAACTGGCTGCACCGCAGCGCAATCGGGCCGGACAGCCCGAAGTGGGTAAAGATCATATCCCCCCGGTGGGCAATGACCTTCTTGCCTTTGGCGTTCCAGACGGTTAGCGTGACATCCCGCAGCGACAAGCCCTGCAATTCGCCCGAATGAATCCAGCGTTCGCCCGAGACGATGGGCACCTCGGTTGGATACAGCTCCGTAATGGTATGGCCTGCCGCCTCGGCCCACGGGTATCCGTCTCCGGTAGAGCCGGTTTGCGGCACAGACTTGCCGCCGGTGGCAATAATGACAGCGCCCGCGTTGACGGTCCGGCCGGACTGCAGCTTTACGCCGCGTACGGCTCCGCTGTCATAGATCACTTCGGCGACCGGGCTGTCCGTCATTACCTCTACGCCCAGGCTACGCACTTTGCCGACCAGCGCGGATACGACGCTGGAGGCTTTATCCGAAACGGGAAACATCCGCCCGTTGTCTTCTTCCTTCAGGGCAATGCCCAAATCCTCGAAAAATGCGATAATGTCGCGGTTGTTAAAGTGGCCGAATGCGCTGTGCAGAAAGCGTCCATTGCCCGGAATATAGGAGATCAGCTCGGAAAGCTCCTTATTGTTGGTGACGTTGCAGCGCCCGCCGCCGGAAATGCCCAGCTTTCGTCCCAGCTTGGTCCCCTTGTCGATCAGCAGCACAGCGGCGCCGTGTTCCGCAGCGGCGACTGCCGCCATCAAGCCGGACGGCCCGCCGCCGATCACGATGACATCATAATTGTTCATGACGGTTCGTTAACTCCTTTGTCTTGAGAGGCTGCTTTCTTGCAGCTCCAATAACGGCATCATATCATTCTGACCGGAGCAGCGCCAGAATTGTTGACAACTATTGTGATTTTCGTTGTCAGAATTGGGAGTCTATGCTTTAATTTAGGATAAAGAATATTGTGTAAAATTCAGGGAGTGATTGCAATTATTTATGCCGTAATGGATATTCTATTGCAGATCTCGGCTGCAAGCTCCTTTTTGATCCTGCTGCAGTGGTGGCTGGACCAAGGACGGCCGCATCCCAGAATCCGCTTTTTAGCCGATGCCCAGAGCGTACTGGCTGTAAGCTGCGCGTTAAGCGTCACCTTCTGCACCCTGCTCTCCTCCAGCCTTTTTGGAGCCGTTTACCTGAACCTGGCGATTATCCCGGCCTACCTTGGCGTTTTATACGCCAGCACCGGTTTGGGCCTCTACCTGATGGCTTACTTTTTGTTGTGTACCGTCGTCTATTCGGCGCCCGCCGGAATCAGCGACATCCTGCTGTACACAGGGTTCCTGCTATATCCTCTCTTATTCAGCATCGCCCGTTCTTCCTTTAAACATGTCAAAATGCATATGAAAATTATACTGCTTTGGAGCGCGCTTTTTCCGGCCATGCTGTTTATTACACTGGCTCCCCGGATGGGCGGAGGCTTCGCCTACGATTTGCATTCCTCCGAAGGAGTGCTCGTCGCGCTATATTTAGGGCTGGCCATGCTGCTTGGCGGAATCTTCATCTACTACATAGAGACGGCGCTGGAACGGCGGCAATCCCGGGAATACATGACAACCCTCAATGAGCAGATGCGGCGCGAATCCGAGAAGCTGCAGCAGATTACCGAGGTGGTCCAGCTCAATATGATGACGATGGCCGACGGTTACATTACTGAGCTTAACGAATTTATGCTTCGGCTGATCCAGCAGCATTACCCCGGCATATCGAGGGAGACCATTATGGCGCAGCCGGCCATAGAACTGTTCGGGAAAAATATGGACGAGGACACCTTGTCCCGGCTGAGCCGTGTCATCCGCCATCAGCAGCGGACCAACTCCAAAATCGTCTACGATTGCAAAACCTACCTGATCTATACGGCGCCGCTGCTGGGAGAAGCAGACCGAAACGGGGGCGTCGTCATCATTGCGCAGGATCTGACGGCAGAAGAAAAGATGCGCAGCGAGCTGGACAATGCCGAAAGGCTGACGCTCGTCGGCCAGATGGCGGCTGGCATTACCCATGAGATCCGCAATCCAATGGCGGTTGTCCGCGGTTTCCTTCAACTCATGCGTGAGAAAAGTCCGGATGAGCTGGATTCCTATTATCAGATCGTGATGGAGGAGCTGGACCGGGCCAACAGCATCATTAATGACTTTCTGTCGCTGGCGCAAAGCCGCATATCGGATAAAGAGATAGCGGATCTTCATCATGTGATCGAAGACCTGGCACCGCTGCTTTGGGCAGATGCGAATCTGCGCGGCCAGAGCGTGGAATTGCAGCTGGATCCGGCCCTGCCGCTGCTGCGGCTGAATGTGCGGGAGATCAAGCAAATGATTTTAAATCTGGCACGTAACGCGATGGAAGCGATGGGCCCGAAGGGAGTGCTGACGATGGTGACGCGGACGATTGGCGGGAACGTGGAATTGATCATCAAAGACACGGGGAGCGGGATACCGGAGGACATGCTTAAGAACATGTTTGTGCCTTTTTTCACAACCAAAGATCAGGGTACCGGTTTAGGGCTGCCGCTCTGTCTTAGCATTGCGGAACGCCATCAGGGGAAAATCCACGTGGATTCGGCAATGGGGCAGGGGACAACGATAACGGTATCTTTTCCGGTGGAGATTGAAGAGGCGGTATCCTTTTAGCGTGTAAAATGAAGTTTTGCCGCCCCCGGAGAACATCCTCTCCCTCCTTGCTTTCGCAGAGTATGCATGTATAATAAAGTTAGTGATTGCCGCATTGGTAAGCGGCTGTAACACTCAACTGTGCGAAGGAGCGTGTTGAACCATGTCCATGTCGTTTCATCAATATATGAGAGATTCCATTCAACCGATGCGTGACGATTTGACCAGTATCGGCTTCCAGGAGCTGCTGACGCCGGAGGAAGTGGAAGCGGCCCTTCCGACGGCCAAAGGCACCACGCTGGTCGTTGTCAATTCGGTCTGCGGCTGCGCAGCGGGACAATGCCGTCCGGGCGTTGCCGAAGCGCTGAAGAACGAAGCGCTGCCGGATCACCTGTTTACCGTGTTTGCCGGCCAAGAGAAGGAAGCGACAGCGAAAGCGCGGGAGTATTTTGCGCCATATCCGCCGTCTTCGCCATCCATCGCCCTCATGAAGGACGGAGAACTCGTCCACTTCATTGAGCGCCAAGGCGTAGAGAATCGTTCCGCAGGCGAAATTGCTGCCGAGCTGAAGGAAATCTTTAACCGTTACTGCTAATACGCTTATGCGGATGAATCCCAAAATCTCGCGGCAGCCGCTTTGCGGCTGTTAGCGGGATTTTTGCGGTTATACGCGCCATTTCCACATCATAATCCATGGAGGGTAACCAATGAGCATGCAGGAGGAGATTATCGCCGCTCTCGGCGTGAAGCCGACTATCGAGCCGGAGGCAGAAGTACGCAAACGGGTCGACTTCTTGAAGTCGCAGGTCAAGCAAGCCGGTGCCAAAGGACTGCTGATTGCTATCAGCGGGGGCGTGGACAGCGCGGTTGCCGCGGGGCTGTGCAAACGGGCGACTGACGAACTGAGTGCGGAGGAAGGCCAGTCTTATATGACGCTGGGCGTCTTCCAGCCTTATGGCGTCCAGGAGGATATCGAACACAGCTACGCTACGGCCAAAGCTTTCGCGCTGGAGCATACGGTAGAGACCAATATTGAAGAAGCGGTCAACGAAATCGCGCTGGAAGTGGAGTACGGCCTCAAGGCGCTGGGGCAGCATCGGCATATTACCCATCAGGGCAAAGGCAATGTCAAGGCCCGCACCCGTATGGTGATGCAATATGCGCTCGCTTTCGAGAACCATTTGCTGGTGGTCGGTACCGATCATGCTTCGGAAGCCATTACCGGTTTCTATACCAAATGGGGCGACGGGGCGGTCGATTTGACGCCGCTGTCCACGCTGAACAAACGGCAGGTTCGCCAGCTGGCGTCTTATCTCGGCGTTCCGGATGAGGTCATCACCAAAGCGCCGACAGCCGGACTTTGGCCCGGCCAGACGGATGAAACCGAGCTGGGTATCACGTACGACGATAACAGCGATTATTTGGAAGGGAAGCCGGTGGCGCCGGAGACGAGGGATAAGCTGGAGAGCTATTACCGGCGGACGGCGCATAAGCGGAATGCGATTCCCGGAATTTAAAGAAAAGTGCTTGCTTCGTTAAAAAAAATAACCGCCGTAACCGGCTGAGTTTGTCAGCGGTACGGCGGTTTTGTGATTCAGGCGTGATTAACTGGCAGCCGATTCGGCGAGTATCCGGTCCACAAATTGCAGCGTAAGCTCGAGAGCTTCCTCCAGCTGGGGGGTCGTACCGGCAAAAGGATGTTTTGCACCGAATGTATGATTGCCGCCGGGAATTTGCACCCACGGAATGTCGGGCCGGAGGGCCGTCAATTGTGCGGATCCGCGACGCAGATGGTCGCCGTCTTCGCTGCCTTGAATCAGAATGACAGGGAAATGCGCGTCTTTCATCCGTTCCAGCAGATTGTAACGTGCCGCATGGCGCTCCAAATCGTCCAGCAGCACGGCATCCAGCGGCATTTGCTGTCCGGTGCGGCCATTCAGGACATGGGAGCGGCCTTTTTCGCGCATATCGCGCTTTTGTCCTTCATTAAACAGATCAAGGTTCGTCACGCCGTTCCAGGAGATCACACCGGCAATTTCTCCCGGATGCTCCAGCGCGTAGAGCAGGCAATCGCCCCCGCCGCGGCTGTGTCCCAGCAGGAATACCGGGAGCGCCCCGAATTTGGGATGTTGGCTGAGGTAAGAGAGCAGAATCTCCATATCGCGGATTTCCCGGCTGTAGGTGTTGCGGGCGAATTTCTCGAGTTCGGTAAAATTTAGCAGATCTTCGCCGATCCCCGCATGGGAAAAATTAAACGTAATGACCTCATGCTCTGCGCTCAGTTCAGCGGCGGCATAGGGGAACATTCCCCAATCTTTAAAGCCTTTGAAGCCGTGGGCAATCACGATCAAGCTTTTGGCTTTGCTCCGGGCGGGAAAATGCGAACAGCGCAGCACGGCATCCTCCCCGGCGGGCAATTGGAAATTACGACTCATAGGGTGCTTCCCCTCTCATCGGACTATTTGAAAGCGCCGAAATGGACTTCGGCGGCATTTTCTTTTAAGATAGCAGAAAGAAATGAACTGCAATTCTAAGAAAAATATACCACTAATTTCATTGGCAGGATAGATGACATAGAAAAGTGTAAGGAAAGTCGGCGGCAAAAGGAGCGGGTGTGGTGATTTACGGGATCGGCCATGATGTGCTGGAAATTGCACGGATTACGGGTTTAATGAACAGGAATGCCGGGAAGCGGTTTGCCGCGCGGGTGCTTACCCCGCAGGAGCAAGCACTGGCGGACGAAAAGGCAGGCAGGGAAGCGGAGTTCATCGCCGGCCGGTTTGCCGCCAAAGAGGCGGTGGTCAAGGCGCTGGGCTGCGGCATCGGGGAGACGGTCGGCTTTCAGGATATCGGGATCATGCCTGACCCCCTGGGCAAACCCCTCGTCTCGCTTTCTCCGGAGGCCTGGGAACGTCTCGGCTTAAGGCATGGGGAATACACGGTCCATCTCACCATCACGCACGGCCGGGAGCTGGCTTCGGCGTTTGCCGTCGTGGAGCGTATCGCAGAACTTAAAGGAGTGTAAGGATGACGACGCAGGAACATCAAGAAGATCAGCAAGAGGCGAAGTCCTATTTCAGCCGCCATCTGCTGGAGTGGTACAAGCGGCAGAAACGGGACTTGCCGTGGCGCCGCCACCGCAATCCGTATTATATCTGGATTTCGGAAATTATGCTGCAGCAGACGCGGGTGGATACGGTCATTCCGTACTTTAACCGGTTCATTAAGCGGTTTCCTACCATAGAAGCGTTGGCCGACGCGCCGGAGGAAGACGTGCTGAAGTGCTGGGAGGGGCTCGGCTACTATTCGCGTGCCCGTAATCTCCAGCACGCGGCGAAGCATGTAAAGGAGCATTTCGGCGGGCAAGTGCCGAATGACCGGGAGGCGGTGTTCGCCCTGAAGGGCGTCGGACCCTATACCGCAGGAGCGATTCTCAGCATTGCCTTCAATCGGCCGGAGCCGGCGGTCGACGGCAATGTGATGCGGGTGCTTTCACGCTATTTTCGGATCGAAGACGATATCGCGAAGGGACCTACCCGCATCAAGATGGAGCGCCTGGCGGCCGAGCTGATCCCGGAGGGAGAAGCCTCCCATTTCAATCAGGCGCTGATGGAGCTGGGCGCGCTGGTATGCACACCGAAATCGCCGCACTGCCTCACGTGTCCGGTGATGGAGCACTGCGCTGCGCGGATCGCGGGCTGCGAAACCTCGCTGCCCGTCAAGACCAAAGCGAAGCCGCCGCGGCCGGAGCTGCGGCTGGCGGCGCTGGTGGAGGGCCGCGGCGAGCACGCGGGCCGGGTGCTCATCCGGCAGCGGCCGTCCAGCGGGCTCCTTGCCCGCATGTGGGAGCTGCCGCACTGGCCGGTTCCCGCGGAGGACGACGCCGAAACCGGCGCGCCGCCTGCGGAAGCGGCGGCGCTGGACCGGCTGCGCCGGTCTCTGCTGCAGGCCGGGATCTTCGCCCGGCCGGAGAAGCACTGGATGGCTGCCGAGCATACGTTCAGCCATCTGGTCTGGACCCTGCAGGTGTACGCCTGCAGGGAGGAGGCCGCTCCGGCGGTGCCGGGAGCGGCTGAAGCGCGGGCCGGATACCCCGCGGCCGAGCGCTTCATGGATGGCGCGGCGGCCCCGGAAGACCACGGGGCCGTGCGCTGGATCACCCGCGGGGATATGGCGAACTACGCGTTTCCGAACGTATTCCTCAAGCTGCTCAACCAGTACTTCGCCGAACGCGAAGCAGGCGAGTAGGCGGTCGGGCTCTGCGGATCAGGCTTTCACTTTCTCTGCATTCCGCTCTCCACGCTGCGCATCGGGTTTTGCGAGGGAACCCCTGGCCGGCCGAAGCGGGGTGTGATATTCCCGGTGCAATCGGCTGCACTCCAGCCTCTAACGCAAAAAAAGCTGCATTATCCCGTACGGGATAATGCAGCTTTTTCAATTCGGTAACCGGCTTGTCGATCGCCGGACCGCCTGCGGCTAAATGCCGCAGCTGGTTATTTCGCGCTTTCGTAGCGTTTGCCGACTTCTTCCCAGTTAACTACGTTCCAGAACGCCTTGATGTAGTCCGGGCGTTTGTTTTGGTAGTTCAGGTAGTACGCATGCTCCCAAACGTCGAGGCCGAGGAGCGGAGTTGCGCCTTCGCTGATCGGGCTGTCCTGGTTAGGCGTGCTGGAGATAGCCAGTTTGCCGTCTTTGACCGAGAGCCAAGCCCAGCCGCTGCCGAAACGGGTTGTTGCCGCAGCCGCGAAATCTTCTTTAAATTTATCAAAGCCGCCCAGCTCGCTGTCGATTGCCGCAGCCAGTGCGCCTGTCGGTGCGCCGCCGCCGTTAGGGCCGATAACTTCCCAGAACAGCGTGTGGTTGGCATGGCCGCCGCCATTGTTGCGGACAGCGGTACGGATCGCTTCAGGTACGGCGTTCAGGTCGCTAAGAAGCTCTTCGATGCTTTTGCTTTGCAATTCGGGTGCCTTTTCCAGTGCGGCGTTCAGATTCGTCACATACGTATTGTGGTGTCTGTCATGGTGAATTTCCATCGTCAGAGCGTCGATGTGCGGTTCAAGTGCATTGTTCGGATAAGGAAGTGCCGGTAATTGAAATGCCATGGAAAAATCCCTCCTGAGTTTATTGGTTTCATGCGATACCCGATGTGTCCTATCGGTTATGTACCTGATAAGATACTACTATTATTAAACCGCAACTGGAACAATAATGCAACATTAAACAAACATTAACGTATGTAAAGTGCAAATGCGAAAAAGCGAAACTTTGCTTTTGTAAACGTGATGTAAAAATCCACTCCAGTGGCACCTCTTCCACATCCTGTAACTTTTATTCCTTATATTAAGATTTTGTGGAAGTTTTAATAATGTAAACGCTTTATATCAAGCGCTTTCACAAGAAATGTGATGATATCCCTAGAAAAGTATGCTTTAATAGTCTTAAAAGCAGGTATTTCTCGGTTTTTGATGCTTTTTTCCTCGCTATACTGTTATGGGAACTCCTTCTTTTTGTAAAATTCAAGCCATAGAAAAGGGAGATTTAAAGAATGCACGTTCGTTCCTTTCAATTAAGCGACGTTACCCCTGTAACTGAACTGCTGCAGATCGCCTTGTCGGAAGAATGCTACGAAAGCACTATGGAGCCGTTCTCCAGGCAGCTTTCCTGGGACTCGGATCTCATTGTCGTTGCAGAGCATGAAGATGAAATTGTTGGTGCGTTGATTGGTACGATTGAGAAGAATCACGGATGTTATTTCCGCATTGCCGTCCATCCCGATTTCCGCAGACAGGGCGTAGGCAAAAGTCTGGTGGCTGCGATGGAGCATCGTTTTCAGGCCCGTAAGGTCAGCGGGATTTTCGTTGCCGTCGACGAGCACAACTCCTTTGCATTACCGCTGTACGAAGCGCTTGGCTACAACGAGAACCAAGTATTCAAGTCGGTACGCAAGCTTAGCATCGTTGGTTAATCCTCATTTTTAAAGCGTTTGCGAAAGCGGAAACATTTAACAGAGAGCCAAATAACCGTTGTTACACTATACTAAGGCATATCACCTCCATGGATTGTTGCAAATGGGAGGGAGATATGCTTTTCTATTCTTAAAGAGAGATTCTATTCAGAACGTCATGGGGTGACAGCAGGTGAACCGGAGGCTTGAGGAAGAGTGGGCGCGCAGCCGCAAACAGAGATACAGATCCGTGACGCACCGCGGCGGAAGGGTCGCCTACCGGAAGCGTTGGCTCAAAGAGTTTCGGGACTGGGGCATTGTGGCCGTCATCGTGTTCGGACTCATGACGCTGTTTAATATTTATGTGCTGAATGTTTCGACGGTGGTCGGGCAGTCGATGCAGCCTACTTTGTATCAAGGGGAAAAGCTGATCGTCAACCGGATCGCCCTCAGCTTCGGTCCGCCGAAGCGCGGGGATGTCGTCGTGCTGCATGATCCCAGCACAGGGCCCGACCGCAAGGAATATCTGGTCAAACGCGTTGTCGGCCTGCCCGGCGATATCGTCGAGGTCAAAGACCATAAGCTGTATGTCAACGGCGTGCAAGCCGAGGAGCCTTATATCGATACGGAAATTCAGGACCCGGATTTTGCCGCGGTGACGGTGGAGCAGGGCAATTATTTCGTCATGGGCGACAACCGGCACGCGGGAGCCAGCAAGGACAGCCGTTATTTCGGCACCGTATCCAAGAAGATGATTATCGGCAAGGCTGCCTATATCTGGTGGCCGTTCAGCAAGTTTAACGCGCTTTAGCAAGGAGAACAACAATGAACAACAACTGGTCTACCCTGAAGGAAGAAATCAAGGCTGCCGCACCGGAGCTCGGTATCGACGATATCGGGTTTGCGACCGCGGAGCCCTTTTTATATTTGCGTACCGTCTTGGAAGAGCATCGGAGAAAAGGCTATGAATCCGGTTTTGAGGAACCGGATCTGGATAAGCGGACTGTTCCGGCTTTGCAGGGCGGAGAGCCGATGTCCATACTGGCGATTGCGGTGGCCTATCCCTCCAAAATGGACAATCCGCCAAAATCGGAGCCCGGCGAGCGCCGGGGGATTCTGGCCCGCGCCTCCTGGGGCCGGGATTATCACCAGGTGCTGCGCGAGGCGCTGGGAAAGCTTGAGGCGTTTATCCGTGAGCGGGTTCCGGATGCCGTCATGGAAAGCATGGTCGATACCGGCGTGCTGTCGGACCGGGCGGTCGCCGAGCGGGCCGGTATCGGCTTCAGCGGCAAAAACTGTGCGATCATTTCGCCGAAATGGGGTTCCTGGATCTATCTCGGCGAGATGGTGACCAATATTCCGTTCCCGCCGGATGTGCCGGTCACCGAAGGCTGCGGGGACTGTACCAAGTGTATCGACGCCTGTCCGACGGGAGCGCTGGTCGGTCCCGGCCAGCTGAACGCGCAGGCATGCATCTCGTATCTGACCCAGACAAAGGGTTTTCTCAGCGAAGAGTACATGACCAAAATCGGCAACCGCCTGTACGGCTGCGATACCTGCCAGATCGTCTGCCCGCATAACCGGGGCAAGAACTGGAATCACCGGCCGGAGCTGCTGCCGGATTCCGAAGTGGTGAAGCCGCTGCTGCTGCCGATTCTATCGATCAGCAACCGCGAGTTCAAGGAGAAATTCGGCATCAGCTCGGCGGCCTGGCGCGGTAAAAAGCCGATTCAGCGCAACGCCATTATCGCGCTCGGCAATTTCAAGGAAGCCGCTGCCGTGCCGAAGCTGACGGAGATCGTTCTGGCGGAGCCGCGCCCGGAAATGCGCGGCACGGCCGCCTGGGCGCTGAGCCGGATCGGCGGAGAAGAAGCGCTCGCTGCGGTGGAGCAGGCGCTGGCGCGCGAACAGGACGAAGAGGTGCTTGGAATGCTGCGCCGGGCACAGGAGAAGCTGCGGGAAACGGCGCAGGCCGAAGGCTGAAAGCCCCGCGGAGGCTGGCTTTGCCAATTGCTGTCCAGAACTTGAAATGATATGATAGAAACGCATGCCCGTAAGCCGGGCGCTGCATATTATGAAGTGCAAAGGGAGATTTCAAATGAACTATGTGTGGCCTATTATTACACTGGTCATCGGCTTGCTCGGCGGGTTCTTTATCGGCGTTTATTATCTGCGCAGACAAATGACCAAGATGCAAAACGATCCGGACATGCTGCAAAAAGTGGCGAAGCAAATGGGGTATAATTTGAACGGCAAGCAAATGCAGCGCGCCCAGCAGATGATGAAGAACGGCGGCAACGCGCCGGGACGCGCGCCTGCAGCGAATAAAGGCAGCCGCAAAAAATAACATCCGGCCGAACAGAACGGGCCGGGCATGGCAAATACAGAGAGAATGGCGCGAAAGGGGGAGGTTTCATGGGGGGTATCAAAGAGTACGTTAACCATAATGTGGCGAACAACCGCGAGCAGATTGAATACCATATCGAGAAGATTCTGGAGCTGATCGGCGAGGAGCCCGGCCGCGAAGGGCTGCTTGAGACGCCGGCACGGGTCACGCGGATGTACGAGGAGATTTTCGGGGGATATTCGATTGATCCCCGCGATGCGCTCGGCGTGACTTTTGACGAATCCCACGAAGAGCTGGTTATCGTAAAGGATATCGTCTATTACAGCCAATGCGAGCATCACATGGCTCCTTTCTTCGGAAAAGCGCATATCGGCTATATACCAAGCGGCCGGATTGCCGGCCTCAGCAAGCTGGCACGGCTCGTGGAAGCGGTAAGCCGCCGCCTGCAGGTGCAGGAGCGGATTACGACGCAGATTGCGGACGTCATGATGGAGGTGCTCAGCCCGCACGGCGTCATGGTCGTGGTGGAAGGCGAGCATCTGTGCATGTGCGCCCGCGGCGTCAAGAAGCCGGGCAGCAAAACCGTGACCACCGCAGCGCGGGGCAAGTTCCGCGAGGATGCGGCGGCGCGCGCAGAGTTCCTGGCGCTGATCCGACAATCCTGAACCGTTTGGCTGAATAAACAAGAGCCTGCCCGGGCATTTGCCCCGGGCAGGCTCTTTAACATGTCAGCAGATCAAGCCGTCAGCTGCAGCGCCCCCGTCAATAAGGCTCCCATACCAGCTTGCGCGCCGACTCATAACGCTGGGAGACGTAAGGCCAATTTACGACCTTCCACCAGTCCTTGATATAGTCGGCCCGATTGTTCTGGTGCTTCAAATAGTAGGCATGCTCCCAGACGTCGAGGGGCAGCAGCGGGACGACATCCCATTGCGACAGGTCCTGATGTTTCTCCGCCGTCAGAATTTCCAGCCTGCGGCTGCGCGGGCTCCAGACAAGAATCGCCCAACCGCCGCCCTCTACCTTGTTTGCCGCTTCGGAGAACTGCGCCTTAAAGGCGTCGTAACTCCCGAAGCTGCTTTCAATAGCGTCCATCAGCGCCCCGGTCGGCCGTCCCCCGCCATGGGGCGACATTACGTTCCAGAAGATCGTGTGCAGATAATGCCCCGCTCCGTTGAACGCCAGCTCCCGCTCCCAGTGTTTGACGAGGTCGAAGTCGCCGCTTTTGCGGGCGGCGGCCAGCTTCAGCTCCGCCGTGTTCAGGCCGTCAACGTAGCTCTTATGATGTTTGTCGTGATGGATCTTCATGGTTTTTTCGTCGATGTACGGCTCAAGGGCATTGTAGGCGTACGGCAGCGGCGGCAGCGTATGCCCGCCGATCGGCACGGCGGCGGGCTCGCGCGACTCCGCGGTCTGCGGCTCCGCCCGCGGCGCTTCCAGCCGCTGCTGTGCTTCTGCCGCCGGCGGGGCAGCGAATGCCGTGCCCGGCGGCTGCCCCGCGGCAAACGCCGGCACCGGCTGCGCCAGCGGCACCATGGAGGCCGCCCAGCCGGTCAACCGGCCCGGCGTGCCGAGCTCGCCCAGCGCGGCGAGATAGCCCTGCGAGCCTTGGATCAGGCGGCGGAACAATTCCGCCGCCTGCGGCTCGCCGCCCGCCGCCGAGCGGGTGTCCGCCAGCGCCTGCAGCTGGCGGACGAATTCCTGCGACTGCGCGCAAGCGGTCTGCAGGAGCAGCTCCGTCTCGGCCGGATGCACGGCCACGCCGTTGCCGTCCGTCGCGAACGAGGCGTCCAGCAGCTCGCGGGCCGCCTGCCCCGTCGCCGCGAAGACGGCGGTCCAGTCGTCGAGGAGCCGGATGTAACGCTCCTCCAGCGGCGGCGACAAGGATTTCAGGGTCACGCTATGTTCCGTTTCCCTGGCCTTCCAGACTTCGATTTCTTCAAGAATGCGTATGGGCAGCAGCGGACCGTATACATACAGCATCGGCAATCCTCCCGTCCTTTGTTCATCGGTTCATTGTATGAGCCCGGATGATCAATTATTGCTGGAGACAGCAAAAAAGTCCGGTCGACGAGACCGGACTCTTGAAGGTATTATCTGTTATTATTGCGACTGCTGCAGCGAGGTCTGGACGTTGCCGAGGAAGGCCGACACCCGGCGCAGATATTCGCGCGGATGCTCCCGGAACAGCAGCTCGTGGTGGCTGCCTTCGACGATCCAGGACTCCGAATAAGGATTGGTCTGGTTGGCGGCCAGCTGTTCCGCAATCGGATAAGGCGCCTTTTCATCGTTCGTGCCATGGATGAACAGAACCGGGAAGGGATAATCCTCCGCTTTGACCTTGGCGTAAGGAATCTGGCCCAGTCCGGTGCCGTTCAGCACGGGGAACAGCAGCTTCATGATTTCCAGGGAAGGCTGGCGGGGCAGATCGATATTATTCTTGATGTTATGGTACAGCGTATCCGGCTCCAGCAAAAAAGTGCTGTCCAGGATCATCGCGTCGACATCCTTGGTGACCAGGCCGGCCTGCAGCGCGGTGCCTGCGCCCATGGAGAAGCCCCAAACGACGATTTCCTTGGCCCCATGTTCCTTGGCGTATTGCACGGCGCCCAGCAGCTGCTGGGACTCTTTTTTTCCGCCGGTGGCGATATCTTTATTGATTTGGCTGGCAAAACCGTAATCGAACATCACCACGTTGAAGTTCATGCTGTGGGCATAGTGGGCCAGGTCGTACATCGGAACCCAGCTTTCCTCGCGGTTGGCGCCATAGCCGTGGCTGAACACGATGGTTTTGGCCGAGCCTGCCGCCGGGATGTACCAGCCCTGCATCATCCGGCTGCCGTCTTTGGCCGGGAAGCGGATATCCTCGTATTCGAGGCCTTTGGCCAGCTTCGGAGTGGAGTACAGCGGCGCGACGACCGGATTGGAGAGCACCCAGGCAATGTAGGCATGCAGGGCGACAAAACAAAAGACAAAGAAGAAAAAGGCGGACAGCAGCAGCGAAACGACGATATGCTTAAGGCGGATTTTCCGCAAAGACAGCTTGGGGGAGACATTGTTGTCATCGGAGCCCGGCAAGCGGGAGATCGGGGCGCCGGTGCGCGTGGCCAAATCCATAGGGGTCCCCTCCTAAAAGTTCATATAATTAATCGTAGGATCGGACCTTAACAAAGTCAATGACTTTGCGCGTTTTGTAATGCAACTGTAAAATCCGTTCCAGCCTTTGCCGTAGCATGAATCTGCTGGACTTTCGTCCGGGGAATGCAATAAGATAGAAGTATCTAGAATATTGTAACCGTGTTTCATATAATGAAACATCCAAGGGGAGATCGCTGTGGAAGACCGTAAATTGACCGTACGCGCCGTGGAACGCGCGCTTGATATATTGCTGTGTTTTACGCAGGAGAGCGATTTGAGCCTGACTGAAATTTCCGCTATGATTCATCTGCATAAAAGCACGGTGCACCGCCTGCTGACGACGCTTGAGGAAAAGGGCTTTCTCCTGCGCAACGAAGCGACAGAGAAATACCGGCTGGGCATCCGCATCTGGGAGCTGTCGACCCATCTGCCGATTTCGGGCGAGCCGTCGGCGCTGCTGCTGCCGGCAATGGAACGGCTGCGCGACCGGCTGGGCGAAACGGTCAGCCTGTATCTGCGCGACGACCTGGAGCGCGTCCGCATTCAAGCCGTGCAGAGCCGCCAGGCGATCCGGCGGGTGGCGCAGATCGGCGCGCGCCTGCCGCTGTCCGTAGGCGCCTCCAGCAAGGTGCTGGCCGCGTTTGCCCCGCCGGAGGTACAGGGGAGGCTCCTGCAAAGCCCGGACTGGCCGGAAGCGGTCGACAAAGAGCAGTACATGCGGCAGCTTGCCGAGATCGTGCGCACCGGCTATGCAACCAGCTTCGAGGAGCGGGAGCCGGGCGCCGCGGCGGTGGCGGTGCCGATTTTTGGGCGAAGCGGGAAACTGGCGGCGGCGCTGTCGCTGTCGGGGCCGGTGAACCGCCTGTCCCGGGCTACGCTGGAGGAGTACGCGGCGATTCTGAAAGAAAACGCTGCCGAAATGGGGCTAATGCTGGGGTAATGGATAACGGCGCCGTTACTTTATTTTCCTTATAGGGTAATAGAATGTAAACGCACCGTTAAATAAAGGGAAGAATTGAGAAACGCCCGAAAATGAACTATGATAACAATCGTGAGTTTATTTACGCCGAACAGGCATTTTTTGCGATTATGGGTATGAGGTGAGTAGGATGAGAGCTGCAATACCCGATTCTATGGCCCCGGAAATTGAGCAGCTTCTAGAGATGTTCGGTGCGGCAACGGGTCAGATCGTCGCGCTGACGGATCAGGAAGGACGGCCGCTGGACCGTATGGCGGCGGGCAATCCATGGTATATGGAATGGTTAGGCAGGTCCGGTATGCCGGAAGCGTCGGGCGCCGCCCGTTCAAGAGTTTCTGCCGGCACCGCCTGGATGGCGGAATGGACGCCCGGCTTGAAATATGTGGTCAGCCCGCTGAAGACGGGAGATGGCCGCAGTTATTTTTTGTGGTCGGGATTTTATATGGAGGAAGGCTCGAAACATCAGGTCTTGCATGCCTTGGAGCATCTGATGAAGGATAAAGCCTGGTACGGAGAATTCCGCATGGAACTGGACGCGCTTCCGGAATGCAGCGGGCGCGGTATAGCACAAGCTTGCGATAAGCTGGCTTTTCTTAGCCGAACATTGGTTAAGCTGCTGGAGGAGCCCGATTTCTGCAGCGCGGACCCTGGCATAGAGCTGGACGGCGGCATCACGCCAAAGGTCAAGGAGGCCGTCAGTCTGCTGCCGGAAGCGGACACGCTGCAGGAGCTTGGCGAAATGCTGCTGGAGACTGTGGCAGGCGAGCCGTTTGCGCCGTTGTCCGCATTCGTCTGGTTTCCGGAGCACACTCCCGTCGACGGGCGCTATTTGGCGAGAGGCCTTGAGCCGGAGGAATGCCATTTTTATGTGCAGGATCTGGCATCGCGGTATTCTCCGCAGGCTTTTTTGTCGACGGCCATTATTCATGAGGCCCCGCATGGACAGATGCTGGAATGCCCGCTTTTGCTAAAGAGCCAGTTCAAAGGCGTGCTGGCTGCCGGTTTCACCCGGCGGGAAGAGGCCGAGCGCTGGATGGAGGGACTGGAGACCGTGGCTGCCGCCGCTTCGGCTGCGATCCGGTTTCTGGAGCAGGAAGCGCTGGCCGTCAAGCAATCGGAGGTTACGCTTAAAAATCTGCTCTTTTACCTTCAGGGCAATCATTATGCGTTGTACGCCTTGTCGCAGGAAGCCGCCTGCATGGCCTATGAGTTTGCCCGCTTTCTGGAGCTGCCGGAGCTTGAGGCGGAGGCGCTCCGGACTGCCGGCAGGATGGCGCCGTTCCGTCTCGGATTTTTGCAGGAATACGGCTTTTATCCGTATGAGGTTTCGCTGCTGGAGCAACTGGACCGGTATTACGCCGAAGGTCAGGCCGATCAGGCGCCTGCGCTTCCGAGCTCCGTCCAGCTGCTGGGGCTGACGCTGCGCAAGGCAAGCGAAGCGGCCCCGCCGGAGCTTTTTGAGGGCCCGCCCAAGCGCTGGATCGATCCGGCCCGTTTTCGGCTGAACGAGCATATGGCCGAAAGCCTGGACGGCGGACTGCGCGACGCATTCTGCGCCTTTCTCCGTACCCGGACGGATACGCAGCTGCCGCTGAGAAGCCAGGGCGCCGGACGCCTTGCCGTGGGCTCGCTTCCGCGCTCGCCGAAAGAAGAGTGGGGCATTACGCCTCGCGAAGAAGAGGTGCTGGAGCTGATCGTCCAGGGCAAGACGAATAAAGAAATCGCCGGCACGCTTGTGATCAGCGAGCATACCGTCAAAAATCACCTGAGCCGCATTTTTAATAAGATGAATGTGACCGACCGTTCGCAAATTATCGCCCTGATCTATAAACGCATGCTCGAATCGGAACGGATTGAATTGTAGTTGAAACGAAGAATATAGAAACAGCCCTTGGACGTTCCCGGCGGGGAGACGATCCAAGGGCTGTTTTTTGCAGTTTATGGGGTTTCGGTGAACGTTTCCGTTATTCCACCGGCACCGCGGATTCCGAGGACGCGTCCGCCAGCATTTGCCGGAGCACGGTCTGCAGAATGCCGCCGTTGCGGTAGTAATCGATGTCGACGGAGCTGTCAAGCCGCGCGATGACCGGGAAGTCAAATTTCGTGCCGTCTTCGCGGGTTGCCGTAACAGTCAACTCCTGGCCCGGCTGAACTTCGTTGCCGAGACCGGTAATGTCGAAGGTTTCGCGGCCGGTCAGGCCGATGCTGCTCCAGCCGTGGCCTTCCTGGAACTGCAGCGGCAGGACGCCCATGCCGACGAGGTTGCTGCGATGGATCCGCTCGAAGCTCTCGGCAATGACGGCTTTAACGCCGAGCAGCAGCGTGCCTTTGGCTGCCCAGTCCCGCGAGCTGCCTGTTCCGTATTCTTTGCCGGCGATGACGATCAGGTTCTGTCCGGCCGACTGGTACAGCATCGAGGCGTCGTAGATGGACATCACTTCGTCGCTTGGCAGGAATGTCGTAACCCCGCCTTCGGTTCCCGGCGCAACGGCGTTGCGGATCCGGATGTTGGCGAAGGTGCCGCGCATCATGACTTCATGGTTTCCGCGGCGCGAGCCGTAGGAGTTGAAGTCGGCGCGCTCGACGCCGTGGCCGCGCAAGTATTCGCCGGCCGGGCCGGAGGTCGAAATGTTGCCCGCAGGCGAGATATGGTCCGTGGTAACGGAATCGCCAAGAAGCGCCAGCACCCGGGCATTATTGATGTTGGCAATGTCGCCTACGCCGTCCGCAAGATGTTCGAAGAACGGCGGATTCTGGATGTAGGTGGAATTGGCATCCCATTCATAAAGTTCGCCCTGCGGCACAGGGATGGAATTCCAGCGTTCGTTGGCGGTAAAGACATTTTCGTATTTCCGGCGGAACATGTCAGGATTCAGCGAGAGCGAAATCGCTTCGCGGATCTCTGCGGATGTCGGCCAGATATCTCTTAGATAGACCGGCTCACCTTGCGGATCGTAGCCGAGCGGATCATTGGCCAAGTCGATGTTGACCGTGCCGGCCAGCGCATAAGCGACGACGAGCGGCGGAGAAGCCAGATAGTTGGCCTTCACCTGCGCATGCACGCGGCCTTCAAAGTTACGGTTGCCGGAGATGACGGCAGCAACGGTCATGTCGTTGTCGGCGATGGCCTGGCTGACTTCGTCCGGCAGCGGGCCGGAGTTGCCGATGCAGGTCGCGCAGCCGTAGCCGGCGAGGTAGAAGCCCAGCGCTTCCAGCGGCTTCAGCAGGTCGGCCTTCTGCAGGTATTCCGTAACGACCAGCGACCCCGGCGTCAAGCTGCTCTTCACGTAGCCCGGCTTGGTCAGGCCGCGTTCCACGGCCTTCTTGGCCAGGAGGCCGGCGCCGAGCATAACGCTCGGGTTGGACGTGTTGGTACAGCTGGTAATGGCTGCGATCACGACGGCTCCAGTGGACAGCTTGCTGGTGGTGCCGTTCTTGTGCTGAACTTCGACCACTTCGGCGATCTTCTCATCGCTCAGGCCGTAGCCGCCTTTATTAACAGGCGTACGGATAATGCCTTCGAAGTTCTCTTTCATCTGCGTAAGCTCCACGCGGTCCTGCGGACGTTTCGGTCCGGCCAGGGACGGCACGACGGAAGCCAGGTCGAGCTCAATGATGTCGCTGAACTGCGGGTCCGGCGTATCCGCGGTGCGGAACATGCCTTGCGCTTTGTAATAGGATTCCACGAGGGCGACCAGGTCATCCGGACGGCCGGTGCTGCGCAGGTAGGCCAGCGTCTCGTCGTCGACAGGGAAGAAGCCGATCGTTGCGCCGTATTCAGGCGCCATATTGGCGACCGTCGCGCGGTCGGCCAGGCTGATGTTGGCCAGGCCCGGACCGTAGAACTCGACGAATTTGCCGACAACGCCCTTCTTGCGCAGCATTTGCGTTACGGTAAGCGCCAGGTCGGTTGCCGTTGCGCCTTCCATCAGGCTGCCGGTCAGCTTGAAGCCGACGACATCCGGAGTGACGAAATAAAGCGGCTGCCCCAGCATTCCGGCTTCCGCCTCGATCCCGCCTACGCCCCAGCCGACGACGCCGAGGCCGTTGATCATGGTGGTGTGGGAGTCGGTGCCGACGAGGGAATCCGGATAGACAAGCGTTTCGCCGTCGATCGTTTTGGTCGCGGCCACGGACGCGAGGTACTCCAGGTTTACCTGATGCACGATCCCGGTGGCCGGAGGGACGGCGCGGAAGTTGTTGAATGCGGTCTGCGCCCAGCGCAGGAAGCGGTAACGTTCCTCATTGCGTTCAAATTCCACGTTCATATTGTATTCGAGGGCATCGGCCGTGCCGAAGGCATCCACCATAACGGAGTGGTCAATGACGAGATCGACCGGCACGAGCGGATTGATCTTTTTCGGGTCGCCCCCGGCTTTCTTAACGGTATCGCGCATGGCCGCCAGATCGACGACAACCGGGACGCCGGTGAAGTCCTGCAGTACGATGCGCGCCGGAATAAACGGAATTTCCTTGTTCCGGTCAATGTCGCCCGCCCAGCCGGCGAGCTGCTTCACATGTTCTTCCGTAATCGCATGCCCGTCGTATTGGCGGACCGCCGCTTCCAGAAGCACTTTAATGGAGAACGGCAGAGAAGATACAGAGCCTACGCCTTGCTCTTCCAGAGCGCCCAGATGGTAATAACGATACGTTTTGCCGCCCGACTCCAGACTGCGGGCCAGCGAAAAATGATCTTTGCTTGGCATGTACGCGCCTCCTTGTTTCATCTGATGAAACCACATTTCAAATTGCCTCTAGTTCAAGTATAACGGTTGCAAACAGGCGAGTAAAGGGTTTTTTCCCCGGAAGAACGTCCAATTTCAGCCTGTCCGCTCCGGCTCCGCCCCGGGTTTCCGCCGTATAGCGGGGGGGCTTCTCTCATATATATAGGACAGCAGCCAAACCGAAATGAAGGGGCGGGAAAAATATTATGGAGCAACAGTGGAAGGAAAGCTTGTATCAATACGTGGATCAGGTGAACAAGAGCCGCGTGGCTCCGGGGTCCCTGCCGCGCCGCAGCTCCGTTCGGGACCCGCAATTTTTGCTGGAGCAGGGCGAACGGGCGCGCCGGTTGGCCCTCTGGTATAAACGGCGGGGCATCACGCCGCTGCGCGGCGAGACGGGCGTACGCACGCTGCGGACGGTACGGCAGAATCCGGGCGAGGTCGTGGCCGACGTCGCGCTGCACAGCGCGTTGTATTACGAGAAGGGCGGCGTCCATCACCGCGAAGATATCATCGAATCGGAGCGGCTTACGTTTCTCCGGGACGGCGGCTCATGGGAGATTGCTTCGGTTATGCATAATGTTCCGGAACGCAGTTCCCTGCGAAAGGTCGCCGAAGCGGACCCGGCATTGCGGCTCTCCCCCTGGGGCGAGGTGCTGCAGCCTCCGCGTCCGTCCACGCCGCTGATCAACCGGGGAATGGTCCGGGCGGTAGGCGGCTTTAGAGAGGTGCGCTATAACCGCGAAGAAGCTGTGGCATACGCCGACCGGTGGTGGAAAGAGGGCAATCCGGAGTTCGAAATTTTCGAGGTGGACTGCACAAACTATGTATCCCAATGTCTCTTTGCAGGGGGAGCACCGATCAACTATACTGGTAAAAGAGAAACGGGTTGGTGGTACAAAGGCTACAACGGGGCGCAGGAATGGTGGAGTTACAGCTGGGCGGTGTCGGATAGCCTGGAGCGTTATTTGAGCGGTAGCCGGGGAACAGGCCTGCGGGCGGAAGCCGTGCAGCGGCCGGAGCAGCTGATGCTCGGTGACGTTATCCAATACGACTGGGACGGCAACGGGCATTTCCAGCACAGCACCATCGTCACCGCATTCGATGCGGGAGGCCTGCCTCTGGTCAATGCACGGACGGTCAGCAGCCGCCACCGGTTCTGGGATTACCGTGATTCCTATGCCTGGACCGACCGAACAGCCTACCGTTTTTTTCACATTAGCGACTACTTATAATATTCGGAAAGAGGTTACGGCATGGGAAATGCAAAATTGACCGTAGGTCTGGTATACGGGGGCAAATCCGGGGAGCACGAAATATCCCTCCAGACGGCTTTTGCGGTGATGAACGCGTTTGATTACGATAAATACGAAATTATCCCCTTTTATATTTCCAAGCAGGGCCAGTGGAAAATGGGCGGCGTGCTCGGCGCTCCGTTTGCTGCGATCGAGCAGCTGAAGCTGGAGAAGGAGCCGGTGGGTATGGCCGCTGCACTCAGCGCGGTGTTCAGCGGTCTTGAGGGCGGCGGGCAGACGATCGACGTGATGTTTCCGCTTCTGCATGGCACCAACGGCGAGGACGGCACGATCCAGGGCCTGTTCGAAATGGCGAACATCCCGTACATCGGAGCTGGCGTTTTGGCTTCGGCGGCGGGGATGGATAAGGTCGTCATGAAAAAGCTGTTCCATGAAGCGGGGCTGGAGCAGTGCGAATACTGTTATTTCAGCGCTTCGGCCTGGAAACGGCAAAGCCATGAGCTGGTCGTCGGCATCGAAGATAAGCTCGGCTATCCGATGTTCGTCAAACCGGCCAATCTCGGCTCCAGCGTAGGTATTTCCAAAGCGAACGACAAAGAGGGCCTGATCCGGGCGGTCGAAACGGCGTTCCGCTACGACACCAAAGTCATCGTCGAGGAATTCGTCGATGCCCGCGAGCTCGAGGTCAGCGTACTGGGCAACGAAGAACCGGAAGCTTCGGTTCCGGGTGAAATCGTCTCTTCCGGAGAATATTACGATTATGCCGCCAAATACATCGACGGCAAATCGCAGATGCTGATTCCGGCGCCGGTGGATATCGAGATGGCCGACCGGCTGCGCGAGCTGGCGTTGCAGGCATTCCGGGCGATTGAAGGCAGCGGCATTACCCGCGCCGACTTTTTCGTACGCAAATCCGATGGCAAAATCCTGATCAACGAAGTGAACACGATGCCCGGTTTTACGCCATTCAGCATGTACCCGCTCTTGTGGCGCGAAACCGGCGTATCCTATCAGGTGCTGCTCGACCGGATGATTACGCTCGCGCTTGAGCGTTTCCGGTTCCGGCAAAGCCTGAAATACGATAACGAATAATATCGCAGCGGCGGGAGCTTGTCTCCGGCCGGAAAGGAGCGTTACCGCATGGGATTTCAAACGGAATTCAATTCGGTCTGCAAATTCAAAAACGAGCAGGAGCTTTACGAGCTGCTGGAGTACGGGCGGACCAAGATGGTGAAGCAGGGCTTTCGCGTCTACCCGACCGGCGAAATGGTGATTGCGTACACGCCGGATAATACGGCAGTGGCGATCGTGAAGATTTCCGCATCGATTGCGGAGATCAACTTCCAGAGCCAGGAAGTGACCGCGGTTGAGATGGAGCTGGTCCGCAAGCTGAACGAGGAAGAGTCGCGGGTGCAGACGGCGCTGGCATACGAAATGTTTTTCGGGCTGGACAGATGATCGTCCGGTTCGGGTATGTTGCGATGTCCACCGTCATCAAGGATTGCTCGCCGTCAAAAACCATGACCATGGCGAGTTTCAGCAAGCTGGAGGACCGCGAAGCCGGACTGCGAAAGCTGGAAGCGATCGCGAAAATGAATCTGCACAACACGCTGCGGCTTCTGAAGCATAACGCCGGATCGGAAATTCAGGTCTATCGAATGACCTCGAAGCTGATTCCGCTGGCGACGCACCCGGAGCTGCAGGATTGGAATCCTTATGCCGCGCTTGAAGACAGCTTTGCCGAAGTGGGAAGCTATATCCGGAAGCGCGGCATGCGGGTGTCGTTCCATCCCGATCATTTTACCGTTCTCAGCACGCCCCGGCCGGAGGTGCTGGCCAGCTCGGTCCGCGATCTGGAGCACCATGTGCGCATGCTGGAGGCGATGGGGCTGCCGCGGACGGCCAAGAACAACATTCACATCGGCGGCGCCTATGGGGACAAGCCTGCGGCCGCAGAGCGGTTCTGCACGCATTTCGCGGCATTGCCGGAGGCGCTGAAGATGCGGATGACGCTGGAGAACGACGACAAGACGTTTAACGCGGCGGAGACGCTGGAGGTATGCCGCAGGCTGGGGCTGCCGATGGTGCTCGATATCCACCATCAATGGGTGAATAACGAAGGCGAGCTGCCCTGGGAGCTGTGGCCGGACATTCTCCGGACCTGGGACAGCCCGCTGGCCCAGGCGGATGCGGACCCGGGCGCGCCGCTGGTGCCGAAGATCCACGTCTCCAGCCCGCGCAGCCCGTCTGATCCGCGCAGCCATGCGGATCTGGTGGAGCCGGCGCCGCTGCTGGCCTTTCTGAAGCGCATCGCCCCGGATACCCCGGCGGTCGATGCGATGATTGAGGCGAAGGCGAAGGACCAGGCGTTGTTTGAGCTGATGGGCATGCTCCGCGAATTGGCGGAGAAGGACCCGGAAATTACGATTCTGGACGGAGCCAGCATACGTATCGGAACCTGATTGCGTACGGTGCCTAAGGTCCAATGTTTGACTTGATTCATCGATGGAAATAAGGTACGTTGGATGAAACATTAGACGGTAGCAGCATATGAACTGAAGCGTTTCATGGGAGAGCGAACATGTTCAAGAAAGCGGAGTGAGGTTATGAATTCTGTGAACCCTGATAACCGGATTGAACGGGAACCATACGTAGTCAGCGGCAAAGGATATACGGCTGTGGCGATCAACGTTGCAGCCAAGGCGGGGGAATGGATCAAGAGCAGACAAGGGCAGGTCAAGCAGCTCGGCAGCAAGACATCGGCGCAGGACCTGGTGACGGAGGTCGACAAGGGCGTGGAACAGATGATCCGCCGGCTGATCCTGACCCATTATCCCGACCACGCCATTCTGGGCGAAGAAGGCGTAGAGCCGGGAGCGGAGGCAGCCAAGGCCGCGCTGGCAGAAGGCCGGCAGCATGAGTTCCTCTGGATCGTCGACCCGATTGACGGAACGACCAATTTCGTCCACGGCTTTCCGTTCTACTGCGTGTCCATTGCGCTTGTCGTCAAGGGCGAGCTGGCGGTCGGCGTCATCTACGACCCGGTCCGCGACGAAATGTTTGTCGCGGAGAAAGGCAAGGGCGCCTACATGCACGGTATTCCGACGAAGGTTTCGGCGGAAACCGAACCGGGCAGCAGCCTGATCGCCATGGGCTTCCCGCCGGACCGGACGTTTGCGCAGCCAATGAATATGGCCGGCCTGCAGCATATTCTGCCGCAAATCCGCGGCATCCGCGCCGGCGGTTCAGCCGCGCTGCATCTGGCTTATGTAGCTGCCGGCCGCGTTGACGGCTATTGGGAAGTGGGCCTCAGCCCGTGGGATTGCGCAGCAGGCGTTTTGCTGGTGCTGGAGTCCGGCGGGAAGGTCACGGATACGCTGGGCAATCCTTATGATATCGGTACCCGCCACTTGGTCGCCAGCAACGGGAAGATCCAAGATTTCCTGGTGAATTCCTTGCAGGCTGCGGAGGCGACGGGATTTACGCGTTAAGGAGTTGGCAACCATGAACGAAAGCGAAGACCTGGAACGCAAGCTGAGCGAATTGCTGGAGGAAGGCGAACTGGACGAAGGTGACCGCCGCAAACGGGAGCTGGCCCGTGTATCGCCGAAGTACGAAATCCGGATTTCCACCCGGTTTGATCCGGTCGCGGAAGAAACGCGGAAATACAGGGAAATTGCCGAAGAACTGGATGACCGTTACGACAAATATTTGAAGCGTACAGAAGAATAACCGGAGGCTGACAGCATCAGGCGGACTTTCAGTGCTTGCGCCGGCTCTCCGCTAAGAGACGCAGAGCAGCGAAACTCCCGATAATGGGGAGGACGCTGCTCTGTTTTTTTGCCGTGCGGACAGCCGTCTAGGGTGCGCAGGCCTGAAACGCGAACAGGCTATGAGAGGGGATGGTTATGAAGATCCTAACGGACAAGAGAGCCGTTATTTATAGGAAATATGCCTATTTCCCGCTGTAACGGACACCAAAGCCGTTATTGTATTCAATAACGCTGGAAATCAGTAGATTGGAAGCTAATAACGGCGCTCATGTCCATAACATTGCAAAAAATGCGATTTTCGGCAAAATAACGGCGCTGGTGTCCGTAGGCAACTGGGCATGAGCGGCTAAAGGTTGGCGAGTGATCCGGTTGCCAGAACGTAACAAGCAAACGTCCCGAGTGGCGGGATCGTGCGAAGTTATCTGGGTATCAGTATATGGCGATTTCTCGCGGCTAGAGGCCTCTAGCCGATAAGCTTGCGGACTGCCCTCTTTTGCAGCGGCCGGTCCAATGCTAAAATATGAAGGAATCGGATTCATTCCAAACGATAAATTTATCCGGGAGGGATATCATGTTAAAGCTTTGGAGAACTTTATCTGGCATGGCCGCAGGCGCGGTGCTGCTGCTCGCCTCGATCGCCGTACCGGGCGTCAAGCCGGCTGCGGCCGCGGATGCACCGGACGTCTTCCGCATTGTCGCGCTGGGCGATTCCATTACGGCGGGTTATGAGCCGGGCATGACCGATCCCTCAGTGAAGGCTTACGGCTATCCCGAGCGCCTGCTTGAGCAGGGCTGGTACCACGGCCGGAGCGAGCTTGGCAACTACGGCATTCTGGGCTTGACGACCTCGGGGCTGCGCAATTACACGGAAGCCATCAAGAATGGAACGGCGACAAGCGCAGAGGCGATCCAGCAGGGGCTGCGGGATCCGCGGATCGGCGACTTTGCAGCGAAAACCCCGGACATCAAACTGGAGCTGGCGGATGCGGACCTGGTGACGATTACGATCGGCGGCAATGATGTCAGCAGTCTGTTTCTGCAGGCGAAGGAGCTGAGCGATGCCGACTTCAATACCCAATTGGCGGCAAAGCTTGCCGATTACAGCAGTAACGTAAAGAGTGCCCTTGAAAATATACGGGCGGTGAATCCGCAGGTGACGGTGCTGCTCGCGGATCAATACCAGCCAGCGCCAAAAATCGCCGCAGGCGCGGCGTACAGCCGGCTGATGGATGCAGCAGCCCAGCTGACAAAAGCCGCAGACACCGTGGCGCAAAGCTTAAATCAGCCTGGAGCTCCCGTCAAGGTGGCCCATGTCGCGGCAGCTTTTGCCGGGGTCGAAGGATCGCTGACGCATATCATCGGCGCAGGCGCAGCGGATTTCCATCCAACGCAGCTCGGGTATGAGGAGATCGCCCGCGTGTTTGCCGATCTGGTATGGGGCGAATACCGCGTTCCGGCAGCCGCAGTATCGACCTCCGGCGCCGCGCCGATGTCGATCGTGGTGAAGGGCGTGGAGCTGAATACGCCGAACAAGCCGATAATCCGGAATAATCAGAACTTTCTCGCGCTGAAAGATATTTTGAATGCGGTCGGCGCAACCGGCAAATGGGACAACAAAACGTCCAGCGCTATCATTGTCTACGGCGGCCGGACGGTGGTCATCACGATCGGCGCGAAGACGATCAAGGTCAACGGGGCGGATGTCGCCATTGCCACGCCGGCATTTTTGCAGCGGGTCGGCAAGGAAGATAAGACGTACCTCCCGCTCGCGGCGCTTGCCACGGGCCTCGGGTTCGACGTGAACTACAGCAGCAAGCTGCGTACGGCATTCATCAATCCGTAATACGGGCATACACTGCATTAAAATGAACGCTAAAGAAGATTACAGCCTGTACAGGCAAAGGTGGAGGAAAGGTTTGACGAATTCCAGATTTACAGCCGATTACATCATTACGATGGACGATATCGTGAGAGAAGGAGGCCCGGTACTCCGGCAGGTTGCCGAGCCGGTTCCGGTGCCTCTGAAGCAGGAGGACCGGGAGACGCTGCTGGCGATGATGCAGTTTTTGAAGAACAGCCAGGATCCCGAGTTGTCGGCCAAATACAAGCTCCGTTCGGGGATCGGGTTATCCGCTAACCAGATCGGCGTAGCGAAGCGGATGTTCGTGACGTATTTGAACAATGAGAAGGGCGACATTGTCGAGCATTACTGGGTGAATCCCAAAATCGTCAGCCATTCCGTATCCATGATTTATTTGCCGGAAAGCGAAGGCTGCCTGTCGGTGGACCGCCCGGTCGAAGGTTTTGTGCCGCGTTACGAGTCGGTAAAGGTCAAAGGCTACGATCTGAACGGCAAGGAAGTGGTCAAACGCTTCAAGGGCTATCAGGCCATCGTATTCCAGCATGAACTGGACCACTTGGACGGCGTCATGTTCTATGACCGGATCAATGCCGAGCATCCGTTTAAGCTTCCGCAAGGCGTGGAGATCCGGAGTCTTTACGATTTGCGCAAATAAACGCAGCGGTCCGCTGCCTAGGCGGGTCGCAGCAACGCATCCGCAAAAAAATCCCGCCCTTCTTTCCGGAAATCCGGAGGAAGAGCGGGATTTTTGATGAGCCGGCAGAATATACAGCTCTTGCTTAGCGTTCGGACGCCATGGCCGCGAAGGAAGCCTCTGCCGCTTCAAGCGTAACATCAATATCGGCGTCGGTGTGTGCCGTCGTCAGGAACCAGGCCTCGTATTTGGACGGAGCCAGGTTGATGCCCCGGTTCAGCAGGTGCCGGAAAAAGCTGGCGAACAGCTCGCCGTCGGTGTCCTGCGCTTCGTCGTAATTCGTAATCGGATGATTGCAGAAATGTGTGGAGAACGCGCCGCGAATCCGGTTGATCGTCAGCGGAATGCCGTGGCGGTCGGCCGAAGCCTGCAGCCCGTCGGTCAGGCGAATGGCCAAGCGCTCCATTTCCTCGTAGACGCCACTGCCCTGCAGAACCTCAAGGCAGGCGATGCCCGACGAGATCGACGCCGGGTTGCCGGCCATCGTGCCCGCCTGGTAGGCCGGTCCCAGCGGAGCTACCTGCTCCATCACTTCTTTGCTGCCGCCGTAAGCGCCGATCGGCAGGCCGCCGCCGATGATTTTACCTAGAGCGGTCAGGTCCGGAGCAATCTCCGCATGATTATTGAGTCCGGCGTATGTTTGCGCGGAGCCGTAATGGAAACGGAAGGCCGTGATGACCTCATCGTAGATTACGAGGGAGCCGTTCGCCCGGGTCAGCTTGCACAGCCCTTCAAGAAAGCCCGGCTTCGGCATGACCATGCCGAAATTGCCGACGATCGGCTCGACCATAACGGCGGCCACATCGCTGCCCCAGGTGTTCAGCGCTTCGCGCAGACCGTCCAGGTCATTGAACGGTACGGTAATGACCTCCTGGGCGATGCTGCCGGGCACGCCGGCGCTGTCCGGGATGCCCAGCGTGGACGGGCCGGAACCGGCGGCCACCAGCACGAGGTCGGAATGGCCGTGGTAGCAGCCGGCGAATTTAATGATTTTGCTGCGCTTCGTATAGGCGCGGGCCACGCGGATCGTCGTCATGACCGCTTCCGTGCCGGAGTTGACGAAACGGACCTTATCCATCGAAGGGATGGCTTCCTTCAGCATTTTGGCGAGCTTGATCTCGAGCGCCGTCGGGGTGCCGTACAGCACGCCGTTCGCCGCGGCTTCGGAAATCGCCGCCGTAATATGCGGATGGGCATGGCCGGTAATAATCGGGCCGTAGGCGGCCAGGTAGTCGATAAATTCATTGCCGTCCTCGTCGAAGAAATGGGAGCCTGCGGCCCGTTTCATGAATACAGGCGCGCCGCCTCCGACGGCTTTATAAGAGCGCGAAGGGCTGTTCACCCCTCCGACGATGTGCTGTAAAGCTTCCTGATACAATTGCTCCGAGGTGCTGCGGTTCATGGTTATCATCCTTTCGGGGATTACAGGCAAGGGAACGGGCGAACCGGCGGTCATTTCCGCCGCCGTTCGCCCGTTCAGCCTGCTGCTTAAAATTGTTTGATCTAATTACCGGTGGAATTCGTGGAACCTGTGTTGCCGCCGGCGGAATCGCTGCCCGGAGAGGCTTCCGGAGAAGCGCTTGGCACCGGATCGGCCATCGTATCCTGGACGAATTGCTTGAGGGCATCTTCGTCTTTGACGCCGATGACCGAAGCCCCGCCGTCGGTCCGCTCTTCGGCGAGCAGGTCCATCGGCGGAATCTGCTCGCTGCCGCCCATGGAGCTGTCGTAGCCGACGCTGGCCAGCTTCCACATATCGTCCAGACCGAGGTTCGTGTCGATGTAAGGCGTAACCTGCTTCAGGATATTCGGCAGCTTAAGAATCGACGTGGTGCTGATGACTTTGTCCGCCACGGCCTTCAGGAAGCCGCGCTGGCGTTCCGTACGGGTAAAGTCGGAGGTTGCATCATGGCGGAAGCGCACGTATTGCAGCGCCTTATTGCCGTCCAGATGCTGATAACCGGCTTTCAGGTCGATATCGTATTCCGGACCATCCGCAGTCGTCTTATACACCATGTCTTTTTCCACTTCATAATCGATACCGCCGACGGCATCGACCAGCTTGATGAATCCCTGGAAGTCGGTATAGACATAATATTGAATCGGAATGCCGAGCAAATCGCCGACTGCCTGCATTGCCGTATTGGGTCCATGGGTAATCGCGGTATTGATGCGTTCCTTGCCATGCTCTGGAACATCAACGTAAGTATCCCGGAGAATGGAGAAGACGTAGAACTTTTTCTTCACCGGATCCAGCGAAGCAACCAGCATCGTATCGGAGCGGGGAACCTCGCCCTTCTTGACGCCGCGTGCATCGACGCCCATGAGCAAAATGTTTACGGGCTCCTTGCCTTCCCACTTCGGCGCCTCAGGCTCCTGAATGTCGGTGTTCGCTACGCTTTGGAACGGCGAATTGTCGCCTTCCTTTTGCATATCGCCAAGCGAGTTTACAAGAGAGGAGAAATAGATGGCAGCTCCGCCGGCAATCAATAGTAGAAGAATAAGAAGAGTCCAGAGCAGCGGTTTCTTTTTCGATTTGCCGGCCTTTGCGTGCCGTTTCTTTCTTGGTGGCATTTCGTTCTTCCTTTCGCATTCACATTCTCTCTATTATAATTTCTTTTGGGAATACGCGCAATTTCGGAATATTTATACAAAATAGTCGTACATAGGAGTGGTGATTGATGAATAAGCCGCAGATCGGCGAGCCGGTTCCGGAGTTTGCCCTGCCGTCCTCGGAGGGACGGACGATTGCTATAAGCGAATACAGAGGCCGTAAGGTCGTGCTTTATTTCTACCCGAAAAATATGACCCCGGCCTGTACGCAGGAGGCATGCGATTTTCGCGACGCCCATGAGCGGATTTTGGCCCGGGGCGCCGCGATTCTCGGTATCAGCCTGGACCCTCCGGCATCCCATGCCAAATTTATCGCCAAGAACCGCCTGCCGTTTCCGCTTTTGTCCGACGAGGACCATAACGTCTGCGAGATGTTCGGCGTCTGGCAGCTGAAAAAACTGTACGGCCGTGAGTATATGGGCCTCGTCCGTTCGACCTTTCTAATCGATGAAGAGGGCAAGCTGCAGGCAGAATGGCGGAACGTGCGGGTTAAAGGCCATGTGGCGGCAATTCTGGAGGAAATTGCGAAATATTAAAGTATGATAGTAAATTATTGGTATTGTCTGTAACATTTTTAACAGCCTCTATCGGGCGCACTCATGATATAGTTGCCTCATAATTACTTCAAATTTTGAGCAAGGCATGGTGATTTCATGGTGATGCTGCGGATCGGGCTCGACATCGGGTCAACGACGGCCAAATTGGTCGTCATGGAGCAGGGAACGATACTTTATGAAGATTATGCCAGACATTATAGCGATGTAAAACGAGCCGCTTTGAGCCTGCTGACCGATGTGCAGCAGCGGTTCCCGGGCAGGGAAGCGGCGCTTACGGTCAGCGGCTCCTCGGGGTTGTCGCTGTCCAAGCTAGGCGGCGTCCCGTTCGTCCAGGAGGTCATTGCCTGTACCAAGGCGATCAGCGAGCTGATCCCGCAGTGCGATACGGCGATCGAACTGGGCGGCGAGGACGCCAAAATCATTTATTTGAGCGGCGGCATCGAGCAGCGGATGAACACGGCCTGCGCCGGGGGCACCGGCGCGTTTATCGACCAGATGGCCTCGCTGCTGCAGACCGATCCTGCTGGATTGAATACGCTTGCAGAAAAGCATGAGCGGATCTATCCGATCGCTTCCCGCTGCGGCGTGTTTGCCAAAAGCGACGTGCAGCCGCTCCTGAACGAAGGCGCGCGCCGCGAGGATGTCGCGGCATCGATCTTCCAGAGCATCGTCAACCAGACGATCAGCGGACTTGCCTGCGGCCGGCCGATCAAAGGCAAGGTCGCCTTCCTGGGCGGACCGCTGACCTTCCTGCCGGAACTGCGCAAACGGTTCGCCGAGACGCTGGATCTGCACGAAGGCGATATTCTCTTCCCGCCGCGGGCGCAGTATTTCGTCGCCATCGGCTCGGCGCTCGCGGAGAGCGAGCCGCTCGCACTGCCGCTCGGCGACTGGATTGCCCGGATCGCAGCGGTCGACTTCGCCGCGGATCGTGCCGCGGACGCGGAGTTGCCGCCGCTGTTCGCCCAGCCTGAGGACCTGGCGGCCTTCCGGGAGCGCCACGGCCGGGCGTCTGCGGCCCGCGCCGAACTGGCCGGGTACACGGGGCCTTGTTATCTCGGCATCGATGCCGGTTCAACGACGACGAAGCTCGTCATTACGGGCAAGGACGATGAAATCCTACATACCTTTTACGGCAGCAATAAAGGGAACCCGCTGCAGTCGGTCACCGATGCGCTGAAGGAGATTTACCGCATCCTGCCGGAGGGCTGCTATATTGCCGGCGCCTACGCCACCGGCTACGGCGAAGGGCTGATTAAGGCCGCGCTGAAGGCGGACGGCGGCGAAGTGGAGACGGTAGCCCATTACAAGGCCGCCTCCAAGTTTATGCCGGAGGTCGATTTCATCCTCGACATCGGCGGCCAGGACATGAAATGCATTAAAATCCGCGGCGGCGCGATCGACAGCCTGATGCTGAACGAAGCCTGCTCCGCGGGCTGCGGTTCTTTCCTGGAGAGCTTTGCTTCGGCGCTGGAGCTGGGCATCGGAGAATTCGCCGCCGCCGCGCTGGAATCCGCCAAGCCGGTCAACCTCGGCTCGCGATGCACGGTATTCATGAACTCCAAGGTGAAGCAGGTACAGAAGGAAGGCGCTTCACTGGCCGATTTATCTGCCGGACTGGCGTATTCCGTCATCAAGAACGCCCTGCAAAAAGTCATCAAAATCCGCAACCCCGAGGATCTCGGCCGCAACATTATCGTCCAGGGTGGAACGTTTTACAATGAAGCGGTACTGCGGGCTTTCGAGCTGCTGACCGGACGCACGGTGGTCAGACCGGATATCGCCGGCGTTATGGGGGCCTACGGCTGCGCGCTGCTGGCCAAGGAGCATGCCGGAGAATACGGCTACAGCACGCTGCTCGGGCCGGATGAGCTGGAGACGTTCACCTATGAGGTCTCGCCGGGCCGCTGCGGCCTGTGCGCCAACAACTGCGCCCTGACAATCAGCCGCTTCCCGGATAAGAGCTTCCATGTCACCGGCAACCGCTGCGAACGCGGCGCCGGCGGCAAAAAGAAGAAAAACAATCTGCCGAACCTGATGCAGTATAAATATGAACGCTTTTTCGAATATACCGGCTTGGCGGAGGGAGAGTCCGTACGCGGCAGCGTCGGCATTCCGCGGACCATGAACATGTTCGAGAACTATCCGTTCTGGCATACCTTTTTCACCGCGCTGCGCTACCGGGTGGTGCTGTCGCCGAAATCGAGCAAAAAGCTGTTTGAAAGCGGCATGGATACGATCCCCTCGGAATCGATCTGCTATCCGGCCAAGATGGCCCACGGGCATGTGCAGAGCCTGATCGGCAAAGGCGTCGACTTCATCTTTTATCCGGCGATTGTCTATGAGAAAAAAGAAGACGAAGCGGCGACCAACCACTTTAATTGCCCGGTTGTCGCTTCCTATCCCGAGGTCATCCGCAACAATATGGACGGCCTGCGCGAAGGCGGCGTGCCGCTCGTCAGCCCGTTTTTGACCTTTGACGACATTTCCGCGCTGATCAAGGGCCTGTCCAAAACCTTTACGGACATCTCCCGCGAGGAGATCGCCGCTGCGGTGCAGGCGGGGCTGGCCGAAGCGGAGCGCGCCAAAAACGATGTGCGGACCAAGGGCGAAGAGACGCTGAAATTCCTGGAGGAGACGGGAACAAAGGGCATCCTGCTCTGCGGGCATCCGTACCATGCCGATCCGGAAATCAATCACGGCATCGCCGATATGATTACGGGCATGGGACTGGCGGTGCTGACGGAAGATTCCGTCTGCCATCTGGACCGCAGTGAAGGCGACGTCGCCGTCGTCAACCAATGGACCTACCATGCGCGGATGTACCGGGCAGCCCGGCTCGCTTCCGGCCGGACCGACCTGGAGCTGGTGCAGCTGACTTCGTTCGGCTGCGGCATCGACGCCATCACCTGCGACGCCGTGCAGGAGATTATGGAGCGGCACAACAAGGTGTATACGCTTATCAAGATCGACGAGATCAGCAATCTCGGGGCGGCGCGTATCCGGCTGCGTTCGCTGATGGCAGCGATGCGCGAGCGGGAGAAGGGCAACGTTCAGCCGCAGCTTTTGTATAAGACGCAGGCAAATGTCCCGTTTACGAAGGAAATGAAAGAAACCTACACGATTCTGGCGCCCCAAATGTCGCCGATTCATTTTGAGCTGTTCGAGCGCGTGTTCCGCGATGCGGGCTACCGGCTTAAGGTGCTGGAGACGACCGGTCCGCAGGAGACGGAGGAAGGCCTCCGTTACGTGAATAATGACGCCTGCTATCCGGCGATCGTCACAATCGGGCAAATCCTGTCGGCGCTGAAGAGCGGAGACTATGATCCGAACCGCACCGCTGTGATCATGTCCCAGACCGGCGGCGGCTGCCGGGCAACGAACTATATTTCCCTGCTGCGCAAGGCGCTGAAGGATTCGGGCCTGGGCCAGATTCCGGTCATCTCGCTGAACGCCTCGGGCATGGAGAACCAGCCGGGCTTCAAAATCAACCTCAAGCTGGCGAACCGCCTCATTGCCGCTGCCTGCTACGGCGATCTCATGATGCGGCTGCTGCACCGATTCCGGCCGTACGAAGTGATTCCGGGCAATGCGGAAGAGCTGTTCCGCCAAGGCATGGAGCGCTGCAAGGCGAGCTTGTCGAACTTCTCGTTCCGTGAGTACAAACGGCTGACCCGGGAAATCGTCGCATCCTTCAGCCGCATGCCGGTGACGACGAAGCTGAAGCCGAGAGTGGGCATCGTCGGCGAAATCCTGATCAAGTTCCATCCGGATGCCAACAACCGCATCATCGATATGATCGAAGCCGAAGGCGGAGAAGCGGTGATGCCGGATTTCCTGGACTTTATTTTCTACTGTGTATACAACCCGATCTACAAAGCCGAGCAGTTCGGCAAAAGCAAAAAGCTCGGTTATATCAACCCGATGCTGATCTCTTATCTGGAAATATACCGCAAGCCGGTGAAAGCCGCGCTGGAACAGGCGGGACTGGCGAAAGGGCGGGAGAATATCTACGGTCTGGCCGAAAAAGCGAGCCGGCTCGTTTCCGTCGGCAACCAGATGGGCGAGGGTTGGTTCCTCACGGCGGAGATGATGGACCTGCTCGACAACGGCGTAAACAACATCGTCTGCATTCAGCCATTTGCCTGCCTGCCGAACCATATCACCGGCCGCGGCAGCATCAAGGGCCTCAAGGAATTGTATCCGGGCGCCAATATCTCGGCCATTGATTACGATGCCGGCGTCAGCGTGGTCAACCAGGCGAACCGGATCAAGCTGATGATGTCCATCGCCAAAGGACTGGATACCGGCAGCGAGAAGCCGCGCCAGCAAGCCGCCGGCAGAATAAAGCCAGCGCTGGGCGAGATCGTCGGCAGCACCCTTTAACGCAAATATTCAATGAAGAGCGTGTCCCTCTAAGGACGCGTTCTTTTTTTGCCTGGAAATGAAACAAGCTCTGAAACACCAATAATAATTTCAGATTGTTTTCAAAAATGCATTGACGGGTAATTACGTAAAGAGTAGAATAGTTCGCATGCGAAGTATTTGACCGAGGTGATTGGAGTTGGAGGAACAAGAGCGGCAACTGGATGAAATCCTGACATCCTTTCGCCGGATCAGCCAGGCCTATTCTCAGCTTCTGCGAAAAATCGCGGATGAACTTGAAATTACGTCCGTGCAGCTAAGCGTACTGCGCAAAATATCCATGCATCCCGACGTCGGAGTCACGGAGCTTGCCGAACTGCTGCATCTGGGCAACAGCGCGGCCAGCGGAATCGTCGACAGGATGGTCAAGGCGGGGCTTATTACCAGAGACCGCTGCGCGAGCGACAAACGGATGTATTTGCTTGCATTGACCAGCAAAGGACAGGGAATTATTGAATCAAGCAGGCAGGCCCTGCGGCGCCATTTGCAGCCGCTCCTGGCCGTAGAGCCGGAGGATGTCGACGAGCTGCTTCGTCTGCATTGCCGGATCGTGCAAATTTTAGAACAAGGGAGAGAAAACTACTAGTTATGAGTACACTAAGTGCAAGTGCTGCTGCCGAGACGAAGTCGTTTCGCCGGGGACCGATTATTGCGGCGCTGCTGATCGGCGCATTCGTAGCGCTGCTGAATCAGACGCTGATGAACGTGGCGCTGCCGAAAATGATGGAAAGCCTGAGCATTACCGCCAACACGGCGCAATGGCTGACGACGGGCTTTATGCTCGTGAACGGGGTCCTGATTCCGATCAGTGCATATCTGGTTGAAAAATTCACCACCCGCCAGCTGTTTATTACAGCGATGGTCCTATTCTCGATAGGGACGCTGGTGTGCGCCGTCGGACCGGGCTTTGAGACGATTATGGTCGGCCGGGTCATTCAAGCGGTCGGCGCGGGGATTTTGATGCCGCTGATGAACATTGTATTCCTGCGGATCTTCCCGATTGAAGAGCGCGGCAAGGCGATGGGCCTGATGGCAGTGGCGATGATTTTCGCTCCGGCGGTCGGACCGACCTTGTCCGGCTGGGTGGTACAGAACTACTCCTGGCGCGTGTTGTTCTACATCGTGCTGCCGCTGGCCGTGATTGCTACGCTGATCGGCATTGTGGGCATGCGCAACGTAGGCAAGCTCAGCACGCCTAAGCTCGACAAGTCGGGCGTGGTGTTCTCGACGCTGGGCTTTGGCGGATTGCTCTACGGCTTCAGCGACGCCGGTACGGACGGCTGGAACAGCCCGACGGTTATTACATGCCTTGCCGTTGGCGTTGCCATGTTCATTCTTTTTGTATGGCGTGAACTGAAGGCAGACACGCCGCTGCTCGAGTTCCGGATTTTCCGCTATAATATGTATTCTTTGACTACTGTTGTTAATATTGTCGTAACGATGGCGATGTATGCAGGCATGATCCTGCTGCCGATCTATTTACAGACGATCCGCGGCTTTACACCGATGCGTTCCGGCTTGATGCTGCTGCCGGGCGCGATTCTGATGGGTATCATGTCGCCGATCACCGGGATTATTTTCGATAAAATCGGCGCGAAATGGCTGGCGGTTGTCGGCCTCCTGATTACGACCGCAACCACCTGGGAGTTCAGCCAGATTTCGGATTCAACCACGTACACGCACCTGATTTTGGTATATACGCTGCGGATGTTCGGGATGTCCATGCTGATGATGCCGATTATGACCGCAGGTCTGAACCAGCTGCCGCAACGCCTGAACTCGCACGGAACAGCAATGGCCAATACGCTGCGTACCGTTGCCGGCGCACTCGGAATGGCTTTGTTCGTCAGTATCATGACCAACAAGACCAAAGACGAAGTTACTTCCGCCTTAATGAGCGGTTCCGTTTCGCAGACAGATAAGGCTGCCATGGCAAAACTGACGCAGGAAGCAACAATAACCGGTATCCAGCATGCCTTTACGGTAGCTACCTGGATCACCGTCATCGCTCTGGTGCTGGCCTTCTTCATCAAGAAAACATCGCCGCAGCCGGACTTCCAGAAGGTTGATGAAGTACAGCCCGAGCAAACGCGTAAACCGCAATTGGCGAATTCCCGCGAGGCTTAAGCCGCTTGGCTGAATAGAATAACAGATCGCTTAGACCCGTTGGTCACCGGATGGTGGCGGCGGGTCTTTTTTGTTTATTTCAAAAAGAAGCATTGCACTCCGATGTATATTAGACTACCATCTAATTAGATGATTAATTAATTTGTGTTTGGAGGATCTTATTATGCAACTAGCACGATCAGGCTCCAGGCTTGCACGAGGCTACAGCCGGCTATTTGCGGCCGGATTGATCAACGGGATCGGGGATCGCTTCAGCAGTGTCGCCATGCTCGCCTTGCTGCTGCGGGTGACCGGCTCCGGCATGGCGGTCGGCATTGCCCTGGGCCTGCGGGTGCTGCCGTATTTGTTTATGGCTCCGCTTGGCGGGCTGCTGGCCTCAAGAATACCGCGCCGCAGGCTCATGATCGCCGTCGATCTGCTTCGCGTGCCGGTGGCGCTCTCGTTCCTGCTGGTAGACTCGAAGGACATGATTTGGCTGCTGTATCTCGGCAGCTTTGTGCTGGCGGCGGGAGAGGCTGTCTATGCGCCGGTCCGCAAATCTTCGATTCCCCTCTTGGCAAAGCCGGAATCGCTGCTGCGCATCAACAGCCTGGAACAGCTGTTGACCGGCTGCGTGCTGATTGTCGGGGCGTTTGCCGGCGGCTTAATCTCCCTGTGGTTTGGTCCTGATGCAGCGTTTATTTTTAACGGGATTTCCTTTTTGGCCGCAGCCATGCTGCTGTGGGGGCTGGAGCTGCCGGAGGGACAATCGGCTTCGGGTGAAGATAAGCATAGAGTAGAGCCCGCAGGCAGTACGGAAACTGAAGAGCGCCGCGAAGCCGCGGGCAGCCGGAGGCGGGCGCTGGCCGGCGTACTCGCAGGCAGTCTTGTTCTGCAAGTGGTCCTTGCCTACGAATGTCTGGTACCGCTGCTGAACGGTTGGGACAACGTGCTGATCAGCGTGTACGCGGTGCAAGTGTTTCATGCGGGCGATGCCGGCGTGGGGGCGTTTTATGCGGCGCTCGGCATCGGGCTTAGCGTCAGCGCTTTGGCCGTGCGATATATCCGCCGCAGGCTGCTGTTCATCGTTTTGGTCTGCTTGCTGGCAGAAGGGCTGACGCTTATGGCAATCAGCGGCAGCCGCTCCATCGGCGTCGCCTTCATGCTCTACGTCCTGCTCTCGCTAGCCTCGGGACTGGGCAATGCCTGCCTGGATACGCTGGTGATGCGGGAGACGCCTGCTTGGCTGCAGCCGGCGCTGTTCGGAACCCTGGCCGCCGTTTCGGGTACGCTGATGGGATTGTCCATGCTGTTTGCCGGGTGGCTGCTGGATCGGGTGGAGCCGAGAACGCTGGGTTTTGCCGGGGGGGCAGGGTTTGCGTTTATCGCCCTCCTGCTGGCCGGGTATGCGGCAGTCCGCCAATGGCTCAACAGGCGGCCGAGAGCAGGCAGGGGCCACTCTGGCGCATAACAGGCCGAGGGTGCGCAGGAATCACTTTGGCGAATAACAAAAAGCCGCCCGGATGTCACATCGTGACAATCCGGGCGGCTCTTTTCCGCGATTTAACGTTCTTTTGAGGTTTGCTTGATTTTGGCTTTGACTTTAAAGCGGGCTCTCAGACGCAGCAGCTGTGCGCGCAGACTGCGCCGGCTGCGATAGACCACGATTAAAGCGACCAGAACAACCAGGCCGATGGCAATGCGCATCGCATAAGTCTCAAACAGATGGAAGATGCCCGTCCACTGCGGACCGAATACTTTGCCGACGCTCAGAAAAAGCAGAACCCAGAACAGCGCGCCGGAGTAAGCGTACATCGCGAATTTGCGGAAAGGCAGGGCAATGATGCCGGACAAATATCCCGTAAAATGGCGGACACCGGGAATAAAATAACCGATGAAGACAAAAAAGCTGCCGTACCGGTCAAACCAGTGCTGGGTTTTCTCCAGTTTGGCGGGCGAGAACAGAATCCACTTGCCGTAACGCTGGATAAAAGGCAAACCGGCCTTCAGGCCGATGAAATAGGTTATGGTCATGCCGACCGTCGTTCCGGCCAGCCCGACGGCAATTAGTGTCGCAAAGTCGAGTCTCCCCGTATATGAAAGGAAGCCTGCAAAGGCCATCGTCGTCTCCCCCGGGAACGGAAGGGCTATAAACTCCAGGAGCAATCCGAAAAAAAGCACGCTGTACCCGTAGCGGGCAAACAGCTCTTGAATATAATGCAGCATTTCCATCTGACGAAAATCACTCCCCGAGGCCGCTGCCTCATTCTATTTCCCGGCTTGTCTTCATACAATCTATCAATCGATTCCGCGGTAAACGCGAGATACCGGAGGTAGAGAAGATGAAGGCCAGCTCCAAACGTAAACTATACTTGCGCGTGATCCTGATCGGCATGCTGCTGACGCTGCCGATTTTTGCTTTTACGCCTCACCCTAAGAATAATCCCCTTGCCGCTGCGACGCAAATGTTGACCGTCGCGGCCGCGAAGCCGCAGCCTCACGCATCCGCAAACCCCGATTCCTCGCCGCCCGTCAAGCTCATAGCCGCAAGCGCCAAGCCTGCCCAGGCAGCCGCCAAATCTGCGGCCCAGCCTGCAGTCCAGTCGGCCGTGCGCCCGCAAAAAACCGTCTACCTTACATTTGACGACGGCCCGAGCATCGTCACCCGCAAGGTTTTGCAAATTTTACAAAACTATGGGGTCAAAGGGACGTTTTTTGTGCTGGGCAATCAGGCCCAGACCCGCCCGGAGCTGATTACCGCTATCGCGGAACAAGGGAATGTCATCGGAAATCATACGTATAATCATAATTATAGCGAGCTTTACAGCTCCTTCACCGTATTCTGGAAACAGATCAAGCAAACGGAGGAGATCGTCAGGGAGATCACCGGAGTCCGGCCGCAGCTGGTGCGGGCACCGGGCGGCACATACGGTCATTTTGACTCCACCTATTTTAAATTGTTGAAGCAGGCGGGATATAACGTCATGGATTGGACCGTGGACAGCGGGGACTCCAGGCGGAAGGGCGTTCCGGCGGCAGAGATTCTGCAGGAGGCCACAGCAGACCTGAAATCGCGGGAGGTGGTGCTGCTGCTGCATGACGGCGCGGGCCATGAAGCGAGCGCCCAGGCGCTGCCGCATATCATCGAGCGTTTCAAAGCCGCCGGGTATGCTTTTGATGTGCTTGATCCGAACGCCGCTCCGGTGCAGTTCCGCGTTTCGCCCAAAGCCGCAGCCGCCGGCCGCATCCCGCCCTCCGCGGCTTGGGTCGCCTCCAATATTGCGCCGAATGCCGCGCTGTTTGCTCCCGGCAAGCCGCTGGTACTCGAGGTCGGCAACATGCAGACGGAGCTGAAGCCGGGCGAATACAGTATCGTGTCCGGCCAATACATGGTGCCGCTGCGGGCGGTGGTCGAACGCTTTGGAGGCAAGGTGTATTGGGATGCCGCGACGCACAGGGGCAGGGTCGTCTGGGGCGGCCGCGTGGTGACGGCGGACCCGGAGCGCCAGCAATTGGTAATGGAACGTTTGGGAGCCACAGCAGTGACACGGGACGTGCGGATTTCGCTGATCGGCTCATCGCTTTGGGTAGGCCTCCGCGAGCTGCTTGAGACTGTAGGTTATCCGCCGAAGTCGGTGAGCGTCACGGCCGATGAGCGCAAGGTCAAAGCAGGGTGATTTGTGCGGGCGATGCCGTTTAGGACGGAAATGGCGGGGTTTGGTCACGCTTTTTTGTGGGAAGAATAGACAATATTAGGCTCCGCATCGGAGGCCGGCGCGCAGTACCGCAGACCGCCCCCGGGAGCTAGTCTACCCGATAAAGGAAGGATGCCTTTTGCCCTCATCATCTCTGAATAAGCAATCTCCACAGGCATTGCCGGAGCATGCCCCGCCGAGGATCGGCCGGGTGCGGCGGATGTTGGCCGAATGGCTGCGGATGGGCGTAATCGCCGCAGTGATCGGAACCCTGTATGCTTGGCGCGGCGGAGCCGCGCTGTTCTATCTGCTGCTGGCGGCCGGATTCCTTATGCTGGGCGGGCTGCTGGTGCAGCTCTTTGGCCCAAGGAACGTACAGATTACCCGAAAGCTCTCGCCGCCCAAACCGCTGGCGGGGGATTCAGTACATGTCGAGGTGGAGCTTGCCTTTGCCTCCCCGCTTCCGCTGCCATGGATGATTGTCGCGGACGACTGGGGCGGTGTATGCCACCGGGAGCTGCTGTTTCCGGGCTTCCGCCGCAAGCTGAAGTATGACTATCTGCTGAAAAAGACAACGCGGGGCGTTCACCGGCTGCGCGTCTGCGGCATCAGCTGGGGGGATATTCCCGGCTTGTTTACGGGCAGCCTTCAGCACGGCGGCGAAGCCAGCTTCAAGGTGCTGCCGAAGCCGCTGTATATGGGTGGACCGCTGCCGGTAGGCGGAGTATTGGCCGGAGGGGTTCTGCCGCATAACCGGGAGAGCGGGAGCGGTGATCCGGCCGAAACCCGCGACTACGCGCCGGGGGATCCGCTGAACCGGATTCACTGGAAGAACAGCGCCCGTAAGGGAACGCTGCAAAGCCGGGTACAGGAAAAAGAGCGCGGCAAGATGACCAGCATCGTGTTGGCCAATGATCCGGACAGCTATGCATCTCCCGTATCCGCTCTGCTGCCGCGTTCCCGGCGGAACGGCTCCACCCCGGCATTCGAGCGGGCGGTATCTGCCGCCATGGGCCTGCTGCTCTCCGCGGAACGTTCCGGCGCTTATGTGCAGCTGTTTACCGGCGGCTGGCCGGAAGGCCATGCCAGACATGAAGGCGTCGGCAAGCTGCCGGTCCGGGTACAGGACCTGCTGGCCGAAATTACGCCTGGCGGCGAACGTGCGCTGGAACAGCTGCTGGCCGATGCCTCCGCGGCGTGGCTGCCGGGGATGTCGGTAGCGGTCATCACCGGACGGCTGGAAGAAGCGGCCGCAAGAAAGCTGGCCCAGTTTATGCTCCACGGGGTTAAAGTGGAGCTGTATTATGTATGGGATCAGCCGTCTCCGGGCCGCGGACATGATACGATCAGCGCCAGCCTGGCCCGGCTCGGCGCGAAGCTGTATTGCCTGGATCCGATGCCGGGAGGAATGGGGCGCAGAGGAGAGGATCGGCATGAGTCCGCGGAAACGCCGAAAGTTCGCTAAACCTCTGCCGGTAGCTTCCGCAGGGGCTGGGACCAGTTGGCGACTGGACGACGGCTCCGGGAACGGAAGAATTCCGATTGCGGAAACATCGGCGGCTGCGGAGCGGACGAAGGGGCAGGAGACGATCATTCCTCCGGCCCCTTTGTATTTTCGTCTGCTGTTCTCGCTCCCCATTGCCGGTCTATTCGCGGAATGGCTGCTCCCGCTGCACCGGTTTGCCGGGACGGCGACCGCAAAAGCCATGCTGGAACATTTGCTGCTGCTGGCTTTGGCATTGCTGCTTACCGGAAGCTTCCGGTTGCCCGGAAGTATCAACGTTTCGGGCAGGCTGTTCCTGATAGTGCTGGCGTGGCAGCGTCTTTGCGCCACGCCGGAAGGGCCGGGCGGATGGTATAGCCACATCGCCCATGTGGCCGGAGATGCCCGGTCGCTTGTTTTTTTGCAGACCTCGGCTTTAAGCGAAGACAGCCGTTTGCTGCTGTTGGCCCTGGGCTGGGGGCTGCTGGTCTGCTCGGTCCAGCAGCTCGCGCTGCTGCGGGGCAGCGCGGCGCTGTTTGCGGTTTGTACGCTGGTGTATTTGCTGGCGCTGGATCTGTTTTTTCAAATCGACGTCACCGGGGATATTCCGCCGGTGCTCGGCTTTATCGTCTGGCTGCTGGCGCAAAGCCGTCTGCTGCGGCTTGCCGAGCGTACCCGCAGCTTTGCGCTGCCCTACGGCCGGTGGACGGCGGCGGGACTCGGCCTGGCTGCCGTTCTCTCCGGCGCCGTCTGGGCCGGGGGAGCCGTGCACGCCCCGCAGGAGGCAAAGCCGGTCTCCATCCGCAAGACGCTGGAAGAGTGGCGGGATTTTGCCGAAGCGAGGGCGGGCGAAAGCTATTCTGCTGCAGCCGAACCTGCATCCGGCGCCATTGCCGGCACTACCGGATATGGCGGCGTCGGCCAGGAAATGGGCGCTCCGCTTAAGCCCGGGAACAGGCCGGTGTTCACTGCGGTTACCCCCGAGCGGGTATACTGGCGCGGCGACAGCGCCGCCGTATATGACGGCCGCCGCTGGGCAGGAGAAGAGACGGAGCCCAAGCCGCAAAATCTGACGAGTCTGCCTGCGGCAGCTCCTGGAAGAGCGTTGACCGGGAGCGGCCGGACGCTGGTTCAGCGGATCGAGCTGGCTGTGCCGTCCGCAGGCGGCTTTCCGCTGTTCCATGCGGGAATCGTGCTGGATATCCGGCAGATCGATCTGGCGGACGGCAGCCGGCTTGGTTATGTGCTCACGCGAGGAGACGGCGCGTATTACCTGCCGGAGACGTCGGCCCGCGACGCTGGCATTACCGGGTACACCGTGGAGTCCGTACTGCCGGAGCGCCGGCCTGACCGGCTGCGGACCTTGACGGGGGCTGATCCCGCGGAGGTGGCTGATCGCGATCTGCAGCTACCCGGAACGCTGCCGGCGCGGGTTAAAATGCTGGCCGCCTCGCTGGTCGAAGCTGCTCCGAGCCGCTACGACGCAGCGGAAGCGGTAATGGCTTACCTTCAGCGGGGGTATACCTATACGCTGGATACCCGGATCCCTCCGGACGGCGCCGACTTTGCCGACGATTTCCTGTTTGTGACCAAACAGGGCTACTGCGTGCATTTTGCCACGGCGATGACCGTGCTGCTGCGGGCCGGCGGAATTCCCGCACGCTACGTGCAGGGATACGCGCCGGGCACGCCGGTGCCGGATTCCATGCCGCAGCGGGTTGCCGTCACCGAAGGCGACGCCCATGCCTGGGTGGAGGTGTACTTCCCCGGGGCGGGCTGGGTGCCGTTTGACCCGACGCCCGCCGGGCCGGCCGCAGCGGCGCTGGCTGCGGCCCCGGATTCCGCGGCGGGGCTCGCCGCGGAACCGGAACCGTCCGCGCATCCCGGCGCGGACGCACCGCTGCCCGCCCTGCCGCAGGCGGGCGGGCCTCCCGCGCCGCCTGCGCTGGCGGCGCTGGGGCTTGCCGCCGCCTGGCGCTGGCGGCGGGCGCTGGCACTGCTGCCGGCGCTGCTGCGCGGCGGCAGCGCGGGCCGCGGGCGGCAGCTGCGCGCCGCCGCCCTGGCCTGGCATGGGCTGACGGCGCGCTTCGGGGCGCCGCCGCCCGGGGTTACGGCCAGGGAGTACGCCCGCTCCCTGGCCACCGACGACGCCGCGCTGCGCGGCGCGGCGATGGGGTTTGTACGCCAGTGGGAGACGCTGGCGTACGGCGGAAGCGGCGGGGCGGGGCATCCGCCGCCGCGCGGCCCCTCCGGCTGGCCGCTGTCTCCTCCACAGCGTACAACCGGCGCTGTGTCCGCTGCGGACCCTTCCGCGGCATTTATCCGCCGCTGCTTATATATCGTCCTCCGGCTCGCCTGAACTGGAGGACGATTGTCTATGTACGGCGGACTTTTTTACATTTTTCGCCGCGTAAGCGCTGCGATTTTTCGAATCGCCTCCAAGTGTTTCCCTTTCCTTGACGGTGCGAATTGCTCATGAGTATAATGAATCCAATAATTAAGGGAGGCGCGTAATGAACAAGCCAAGTGAAATCATTGTTGTACTCGACTTTGGGGGCCAATACAATCAGCTGATTGCCCGGAGAATTCGCGATTTGGGCGTATACAGCGAGCTGTTGCCATACAATACGCCGATTGAGAAGATTAAGGCACTATCGCCGAAGGGGATTGTATTCTCCGGAGGACCGAGCAGTGTGTATGCCGAGGATGCGCCGCATGTGGACCCGGCGGTGTATGATCTGGGTCTGCCGATCTTCGGGATCTGCTACGGGATGCAGCTTATGGCCCAGCAGCTTGGAGGCAAGGTGGAACGCGCCGCCAAACGGGAGTACGGCAAAGCCGACGTCGATTTCGTCGAAGGCGCGGTATTGGCTACGGGGCTGGAGAGCAGCCAGACGGTATGGATGAGCCACGGCGACCATGTCGTTGTGCTTCCGCAGGGCTTTGTCCTGGATGCCGGCACCGAAAGCGCACCGATTGCAGCAATGAGCCACAGAGAGCGGAATTTCCATGCGGTTCAATTCCATCCGGAAGTGCGCCATTCGGTCAACGGAAATGACATGATCTCGAACTTCCTGTACGAGATTTGCGGCTGCGAAGGCAACTGGACGATGGAATCGTTTATTGAGGATGCCGTGAAGGAGATCCGCGAGAAGGTCGGCGACCGCAATGTGCTGTGCGCGCTGAGCGGCGGGGTGGATTCCTCGGTTGTTGCCAAGCTGATCCACAAGGCGATCGGTAACCAGCTGACTTGTATGTTTATTGACCATGGCCTGCTGCGCAAAGGCGAAGCCGAAAGCGTCATGGAAACCTTTGTCGGCAAGTTCGATATGCATGTCGTGAAGATCGATGCCCGCGAACGGTTCCTCGGCAAGCTGGCCGGCGTCTCCGATCCGGAACAAAAACGTAAAATCATCGGCAACGAGTTTATCTATTGCTTTGACGAAGAATCGGCCAAGCTGGGCGACTTCTCGTTCCTGGCGCAAGGCACGCTGTACACGGATATCGTGGAGAGCGGCACGGCGACGGCCCAGACGATCAAGTCGCATCATAATGTCGGCGGTCTGCCGGAAGACATGAAATTCAGCCTGATCGAGCCGCTGAACACGCTCTTCAAGGATGAAGTGCGCAAACTGGGCGAAGAGCTGGGGCTGCCGCATGCCATCGTCTGGCGCCAACCATTCCCGGGTCCGGGTCTGGCGATCCGCGTACTGGGCGAAGTGACGGAGGACAAGCTGGAGATCGTCCGCGAATCCGACTACATTCTGCGCGAAGAGATTGCCAAAGCCGGGCTCGACCGGGAGATCTGGCAGTACTTCACGGCGCTGCCGAACATGAAGAGCGTCGGCGTCATGGGCGACGAGCGTACCTACTCCTACACTGTAGGCATCCGCGCCGTAACCTCGATCGACGGCATGACCGCCGACTGGGCCCGCATTCCGTGGGATGTGCTGGAGAAGATTTCGGTCCGCATCGTCAACGAAGTCGACAACGTCAACCGTGTCGTGTACGACATTACCTCGAAGCCGCCGGCTACGATCGAGTGGGAATAGAGCTAATATGCAGCATCCTCATGAATTATAAAAGCGGGGCCGTCCAAGATGATCTTGGGCAGCCCCGCTTTTTTTGTAAGTTCGCAAGGACTCTTAATTCAGTTTGTCGATCAGATATAAGGATTGCCCGGCAACCTCGGGAAGCAGGTTGCGCGTACCGTTTGGCGCAAATTGCATGGCTAGTTACAATCTTTGGATCGCTGGCATAAAGATTCGCGGATGTGGTGCCGTAATCCGTGATGGCGTTTCCCGCGGAATCCTCCAGCAGGGTACCGGAAGATGCGATATGTATGGCCGTATCCTTGGCGGCAAGCTCGTTTTTTACCGTCAGGTAAAAGGCGACAAAGGCCTCATTGGCCGGGCGGATCGGCTTGTTCACGGTTGAAGCGATAGACAGAACGACTTCCTGCCGGCCATCGGCGGGATTCATGTCCTCGGGAAACGGATTTGCAATCTTGTACTCCGCTGCGGGTAACGTTTCGGACGGGATGAAGAGGGTGTCGTCTCTCCATACCGATTTTCCGAGCGCCTTATCAAACCGGATGTTGCCCTCTGTCGTAAATACATTTTCATCGTAGCTTACGGAAATTTTGGCCGAACGGAGCCCCGGGCGGGGATATTGGAGATTTTGACGCTCACAAGCACGCTTTTTCCGGCCGCCAAGGTTGCAGAATCGCTGATCACCTCAACAGACAGTCTCTTGGAGTCCGCCGCCGAAGCCAAACCTGTCAGGACATCGCCGACATAAGCAGGACGAGCGCGATTGCCGTGGTCTTCCTTAGTAAGTACATTTACATCCCCCATCCAATTTATAACAAAATTGCAGTCTACCTCTTATTATCGGCGCTGCGTTCATACTATTTATACCTTCCGGCTCGGCAGGCTGCACCGGATTATAAATTTACATATTGTGGGACAAATGCTAATGAAAAGAGGTTTTTTAAGGGGTGATAAAAGGAGTAATGGCCGTTCAGTGCGGAAAAATGGACGATTTACGAACGATTCGAAAAAGCTAACGTGAAATGTTCGTATTTACCATTGACAAGAGATGTCATGTAACTCTAAAATGAAAAAGCGTTGAACAGCATATTTGATTCGTATAATTCCGGGAATTGGCCTGGAAGTCTCTACGAGGTCACCGTAATGACCTGGCTACGATTTAAGGACATGCCCGCTTTCGCTTCCGGCTTTTTGCCGTAAGTGCAGGGAGACATGTTCTTTGCGGGCCGGTGTCTTTCCAAGATGCCGGCTTTTTTATATGGCTGTACGAAACATAACAAACACCTTAGGGGGAGAACAGTTTGAATCGCTTTTTCAAGTTGAAAGAAAACGGTACGACCGTACGCACCGAGATCATGGCCGGCTTGACCACGTTTATGGCAATGGCCTACATTCTGTCGGTGAACCCGGGCACATTGACTGCATTCGGCCGGATCGACATGGGCTGGTACTCCGTATTTTTGGCTACGGCGCTGGCAGCGGGCATTTTCACCATCGCGATGGGCTTGTTCATTAACTTCCCGGTAGCACTGGCTCCCGGCATGGGCTTGAACGCTTACTTTGCTTCCGTCGTGTTGTCGTCCGCCACGTCCGAGAACCACTTTACCTGGCAAATGGGTTTGACCGCGGTCTTTATTTCCGGTCTGATCTTCATTTTGCTGACAGTGACTCAAATCCGGCAAATCTTGCTGACGGCCATTCCTGACAGCTTGAAGCATGCGATTACCGTGGGTATCGGCTTGTTCATTACCATCATCGGCCTCAAGAACAGCGGACTGATGACAATCGGCGTTGAAGCCGGCAATGACATCGCTGCCAACAAATTTACCGACGTGCTCTCCTTCGAAACGGTTATTCATATGGGCAGCCTGGACAACACCAGCGTGCAGCTTGCCATTATCGGCCTGCTCTTGATCGGCATTCTTATGGTACTCCGCGTGAAAGGCGCCATTCTTTTCGGGATTCTCGGCACAACGGTTGTAGCGATCCTGATGGGCGCCGTGGACTTCAGCTCCCTGAACAACCCGCAAACGCCTTGGGTTCCTGACTTTACGCAACTGAACTTCTGGGACTTCGACTGGGACGGCATCATGCACACCGGTATCGTTTCCGCAATCGCAACCTTTACGTTCGTAGAACTGTTTGATACCTTCGGTACCCTGGTAGGTACAGCTGAACGCGCAGGCATTATGAAAAATGCCGAAGAAGGCAAAAAACGCGTCGGCAAAGCCATGTTCGTCGATGCCGTTGCCGTTGCCGGCGGTGCGGTACTGGGTACTTCCACAACGACTGCTTATGTAGAAAGCGCCGCTGGCGTTGCCGAAGGCGGCCGCACAGGTCTGACTGCAGTAACAACCGGCGTCTGCTTCCTGCTCGCCTTGTTCCTGGCTCCGGTTGCTGCGCTGATTCCGGGCTCCGCTACTGCTGCCGCGTTGATTATCGTCGGCGTACTGATGGCTCAATCGATCCGCGAAATTGATTTCCAAGACATGGTATTGGCAATTCCTGCGTTCCTGACTTTCGCCATCATGCCGTTTACTTACAACATTGCTAACGGTATCTCCTTCGGGATCGTCACTTATGTCATCCTGGCTGGCGTAGCCAACCTGGCGGGCAAGAAAAAATACAACATCCACTGGATGATGTGGGTTCTGGCAGTTCTGATCATTCTGCGTTATGTATTGATCGGCAGCCAAGGCTAATCCGGCTTTGCTTCAGAAATCAGGCTCCTTCCATTAGGAAGGGGCCTTTTCATGCTCCGGCGAATGAATTATATTGTTTGAAGAGGTGACGTGAAAATGAAAAGGCTCTGGAGTCAGAGGCTGAGGGACAATCGCTGGCAGCTGCTGCTGTTTATGGTCGGCGCTCTCGTGCGGGTATGGTATATCCATTCGCTTCCTCCCGGTCTGAATCAGGATGAAGCTTCCGTCGGCTATGATGCCTATGCCATTCTTCATTACGGGATCGACCGCAACGGCGTTCATCTGCCCGTTCATTTGATTGCCTGGGGCAGCGGGCAAAATGCGCTGTATGCATATCTTGCAATGCCATTTCTGCTTTTGTTCGGTTTGACGCCATTGTCGGTACGGGCGCTTAGCGTTGTAATGGGGCTGATCGGCATGCTTTTCTTCTATTTAATAATGAAACGTTTGTATTCGGATAAAACTGCGGGAGTTGCCGCGATGTTCTTCATCGCCATCAATCCGTGGCATATCATGATGTCGCGTTGGGCGCTCGAATCCAATCTGTATCCGACCATCATCTTGATTGCGGTATATTTCCTGATTCGTGCATTTGACTCCCCGGGGTGGCTATACGGTTTTACTGCGCTGCTTGCGTTATCGCTATATGCTTACGGGACCTCTTATTTTTTTGTGCCGCTGTTTGCGGTTGGCGCTTTGGCGCTGCTTTATTATGGAAAAGCGCCGCGTGTGCGTTCCTCCCTGTGGAATGCCGGACTATTTGTATTGCTGGCCCTTCCCATATTATTATTTATAGTAATCAATCATTACGGATGGAAGACTCTGGCGACGCCGCTGTTCTCCATCCCCCGGCTGACCATGCCGCGCGTGGAGGCGGTGTCTTCCATTTTCAGCGGGAACCTGCTGGGAACGGCGTGGGACAAATTCCATGTGTTTATCCAATTGATGATCAGCGGCAGCGACGGTTTGCCCTGGAACTCGATTTCGCCTTACGGATTTGCCTATCCGCTTGCACTGCCATTGGCCGTGCTTGGTCTGATCGTGATGCTGCAGGATTGTTGGAGCAGGAGACATGAAGGTGCGCGTTATGCCGTTATCCCTTTATGGCTGCTGATTGCCGTATTGATGGCTTTTATAACCGATGTGAATATTAACCGCATTAATATTTTGTTTTACCCTTTAATCGCATTGGTTGCCGTGGGCTTCTTCTGGATTTACCGTCAATTAAAACCTGCAGGCATTGCCTTTGCCGTGCTCTTCGGGCTGATGTTTCTGCTGTTTACGAATGCTTATTTCCGGCAGACGCCCCAGGTGCTCGGCCCCGCCTTTTATGAATCCTTCGGAGATGCGATTCGTTACGCTTCGGAGGCGAGCAGCGGCAGCATTTATGTAACGGATTCCGTGAATATGCCTTACATCTATGTGCTTTTTTATGAAAAGATCAATCCGCATGATTTTCTGGAGACCGTGAACTACCGAAACCCCGGAGATGCCTTTCAGCAGGTTTCATCTTTCGGCAGGTATGTTTTCGGGAAGGCGGATTACTTGCCGGGGAATACATATGTTATCGCGAACAGCGATCCGCTGCCGCAAAACGGGAATTACACGATTAAGCAATTTACCAATTATACTGTAGTTATTGGAACACCGGCTGGATCAAATTGAAGATGGGGAGTTAGGGACGATGTTCAAATGGACACGAAAGCTCGCGGTAGTCGCCATTATGGTGCTGGCAATGCTGCTTCCGGTATCAAGCGCTTTTGCGGAAGGCAATCTGCTGCAGAATCCGGGATTTGAGGAAGGGGATGGCGGCGTTCCGGCGGGCTGGACCCCGGATAGCTGGATTGCCGGAGAGACGTCGGGTTCAATCTCGGTCCAATCTGAGGTAGTCCACTCCGGAAGCCAAGCGGCGGTTATCGAGAATTTGGAGCCGAATCATCTGAAGTGGATTCAGACCATAGAGGTGGAGCCGGAAGGGTATTATAAAATCTCCGGATATGTCAACGTAGCCGGTGCTGCAGGGCAAGGCCTGGGAGCCAACATTTTTCCGGTCGGTATCGCTAGCGGCTATCCCGCTGTAACGGATACCGGCGGGCAATGGCAGTATCTGGAATTCTACGGGCAGACCGGCAAAGATCAGCACGAACTTAGCGTCGGCGCCGCTTTGGGTGGATACTCCAGCCTGATCCAGGGGAAAGCGTATTTTGATGACCTGTCCGTGGAGCAAGTCGACGCCGTGCCGGATGGCACAGCGGTCATTTCGCTGGACAGCGGCGCGGCTGCGCAGGATGGAGCTAGCAGCGAGGCGCAGGCGCCGCATAAAGTGTCTCCGGCCAAGATTCTGCTGCTTTCCGGCTTGTTCGGCATCCTTTTTGCGGTGATGTACCGCCGGTCCTTCCGCAGCAATAGGCTGCTTGATCGGCCGGCGGCGATTTACACGCGCTGGCTGTATGTCATTTTCGGGCTGGCGTTTATATTGCGGATCTGGATTGCGCTTACGGCCCAGGGTTACAAAAACGACATGGATACATTTATGTCCTGGGGACAACGGATGGTGGATGTCGGGCCAGGTAAATTTTATGCGGAAGGCTATTTTGCCGACTATCCTCCGGGTTATTTGTATGTGCTGTATGCGCTCAGCGTCATCAGAGGCTGGTTCGGGTTTGCCCACGGCTCCGGCGGCGAGACGCTGCTGTTCAAGCTTCCGGCCATTTTATCCGATCTTGCGCTTGGCGCCATTTTATACCGTTACGGACGAAAAAAGGTCGGTTCCGGCATAGCCGTCGGCCTGGTGCTGCTCTATTTGTTTAACCCGGCGGTGCTGATCGATTCGGCAGCCTGGGGCCAGGCGGATTCCTTCTTTATGCTGTTATTGATCCTGAGTATCATCGGTGCCGTGGAACAAAGATTCGTGTCTTCCGCTATCTGGTTTGCGTTGGCGGTGCTCGTTAAACCGCAGGCGCTTATCTTCACGCCGGTATTGATATTTGCCTTTTTCCATCATCGTGCCTGGAAGCAGCTCGGCCTTGGCGCTTTGTACGGGCTCGGCCTGTTCAGCCTGCTCTCGGCGCCGTTCTTCTGGTCCAACGGAGGTCTGGGCGGTCTGATCGATCTATACAAAAGCACGCTTACGTCCTATCCGTATTCAACCGTTAATGCGTTTAATTTGTATGCATTGACGGATCCGTTGTGGGCAGGCATCGATCAGACATGGCTTGGCATACCTTATCGGACATGGGGCTTTATCAGCATTCTGGCCGCTGTTGCGACCGCCGCTCATTTTTCATTCAAAAAGAATCCCAAAGAGCTGTCCAAATCGTTCTTTGTCGGCCTGCTGCTGATCGTGTTCATGTTTGTCCTGGGTACAAAAATGCACGAGCGCTATATGTATCCGGCTATTCTCCTTGGCCTGTTTGCTTATATCGAGAGCAAGGACCGGCGTTTCCTGATGCTGTTCCTCGGCCAGAGCCTGACGTTGTACATTAACGTTGCCTATACGCTGGCGCATCTGAATGCCGGAAACAATCCGCCATCGGACGGAATTGTGCTGGTGACGGCCATTGCGAATCTCATTTTGTTTGTTTATATGCTCTACGTGGGCAATGAAGTGTATCTCCGCAAACGGGTGAAGCCGCTGGCCCCGCCCCTTACCAAGCAAGAGTTTGATCAGGCGGATACTGAAACCGTCGAGGCGATCCGGCCGCTCTCTGCGGAGGGGATCCGTCCGCGCTTCAAGCTGGGGCGTAAGGACTGGATCTGGATGCTGGGTATCACGGCGGTTTATGCCGCGCTTGCGCTGTTTCATCTCGGTTCGGCGAAATCGCCGGAGACCGTCTGGCAGCCTGCCGCCTCCGGGGAGAGCTTCTACGTTGATCTCGGCGAGAGCCGGCAGCTGGAGCAAGTCAATATTTTCGGCGGCGTCGGCACGGGCAAATTTAAGCTGGAATTCAGCCAGACCCCTGATAATTGGAGTAACCCGCTGAATGTCGATGAGGATGTCGGCAATGTATTCATCTGGAAAAGCCAGCCCGTCAATGTTGCCGCGCGTTACGTGAAGCTGACCGTTGATACGCCGGGCTTCCTTCTGCATGAAATCGCGGTTTACGGCCAGGGGGGAACCGAGCCGCTTCCGGTTGCCAGCGTATCCCCGGACAGCGGAACCGCGAAGCGCGGAACGCCGGCGAATCTATTCGATGAGCAAGCGCTCGTTCCGGCTCATTCGGGGTATATGAACAGTACGTATTTTGACGAAATCTATCATGCCCGGACGGCCTACGAATACCTGCACGGCATTGTGCCTTACGAGAATACGCATCCGCCGCTCGGCAAACTGCTGATTTCCGTCGGGATGGAACTGTTCGGCGTCAATCCGTTCGGCTGGCGCATCATAGGTACATTGTTCGGCATCGGTATGCTGCCGCTGATCTACATGATGGCGCTGCGTCTGTTCCGCAAGACTGGGTACGCCGCGCTGGCGGCCGGGCTGTTCGCGCTCGATTTCATGCACTTCACCCAGACGCGCATCTCGACCATCGACGTTTACGGCGTGTTTTTCATTATGCTGATGTTCTACTTCATGCAGCGTTACGCGACGATGAACTTCTTCAAGCAGCCGCTTGGCAAAACGCTGGTGCCGCTGTTCTGGTCGGGGCTGTTCTTCGGCATCGGGGTAGCGTCCAAATGGATCGTGCTGTATGGCGGCGCCGGTCTGGCGGTCATGCTCGGCTTGTCGCTCTTTGAGCGTTACCGCGAATATAAGGCGGCGGGACGGCTGCTGGGCGAAGGCAAACTTGCCGATCAGGAGCTGAAAGAGGCCTGCCGGAAGGCGGACCGGTCGTTCTGGAAAAATACGATACTCACCTTGGCCAGCTGTGTGCTGTTCTTTGTGATTATTCCTGCGGTCAGCTACAGCTTGTCGTTTATTCCGGTGTTGTCCGTTACCTCCGAGGGTTATACTTTTAAAGGGCTCATTGAAGCGCAGAAAAATATGTACGACTATCACAGTCAGCTTGTAGCGACGCATCCGTTCGCTTCCTCCTGGTGGGAGTGGCCGTTCATGAAGCGGCCGGTCTGGTTCTTCAGCGGCGGCGATGGCCTTCCGGAAGGGCAGGTCAGCAGCATCGTTACCATGGGGAATCCGCTGATTTGGTGGACCGGGATCTTTGCCCTGCTGGCATCCGTCTGGCTTACCATCAAAAATAAAGAAAAGTCGCTCTACATGATCTGGATCGCCTTCTTTTCGCAGTATGCGCCGTGGATGCTTGTCCCGCGGGAGACGTTCCTGTATCACTATTTTGCGATGGTGCCGTTTTTCATTCTGGCCATTGTCTACATTTTCAAGCTGCTGGAGAGCAAGTACAAAGATGCGTTTAAGCTGCGGCTGGTCTATGTAGCCGGGGCCTTGATTCTGTTTATTATGTTTTATCCGGTGCTCTCGGGCATGCAGGTCAGCGGAGATTATGTAAAAGATGTGCTGCGCTGGTTCCCTTCCTGGGTATTCTAGGAAGGGGCGGCGCTGCCGCATCCTATTGAAGGGAAGGTACGAAGGTGAAAGCCAGATATAGTATAATTGTTCCCATGTACAACGAGGAGGCCGTCATTTCCCATACGTATGAGCGCCTCAAAGCCGTCATGGAGAATTGCGGCGACACGTACGAGTTGATTTTTGTGAATGACGGAAGCCGGGATCGCACCGTTGAGATCATGCAGGAGATCAGCGTACGCGACGCGCATGTGAAGCTGATTGATTTTTCACGCAATTTCGGTCATCAGGTCGCGATTTCAGCCGGAATGGACTATGCTGCAGGGGATGCGGTTGTCGTCATTGACGCCGACCTACAGGACCCGCCGGAAGTCATTCTGCAGATGATCGCCAAGTGGAAACAGGGCTACGAAGTGGTGTATGCGAAGCGGATTAAGCGCCACGGTGAAACGCTGTTCAAGAAAACGACGGCCAAAATGTTCTACCGCCTGCTGGCCAGCATGACCAGCGTGGAGATTCCAACCGATACCGGCGACTTCCGTCTGATCGACCAGAAAGTATGCGCCGTGCTGCGCGGGCTTAAGGAGAAAAACCGTTATGTCCGCGGTCTCGTAAGCTGGGTTGGCTTCAGGCAAACGATGGTGGAGTATGTCCGCGAGGAGCGTTTTGCCGGAGAGACGAAATACCCGCTCAAAAAAATGATCCGCTTTGCGCTGGACGGCATCACCTCTTTTTCGCATAAACCGCTGAAAATCGCTTCCTATATCGGGTTCGCTTTGTCCTTATCCAGCTTCTTATATCTGTTTTTCGTCGTGTTCCAGCGCCTCTTTACCAATTGGACGGTTCCGGGCTGGACCTCGATCGTCGGCGTCAACCTGTTGTTTAACGGCATCGTGCTGATGCTGCTGGGGGTGATCGGCGAATATATCGGACGCATTTATGACGAATCCAAGGATCGGCCGCTGTACATCGTACGGGAGACCTTTGGCTATGGGGATAAGGAGGACGAGACGCTAACCGGGGAAGGGCAGGGAGGGCATCCGCATGCCTGAAAAAAGCTACAAGGCGGAATTCGCCCGTTTTCTCAAGTTCAACGCGGTTGGCTTGCTCAATACGCTCATTGATTTTGCTGTATTTACGCTGCTGCATTCGCTGGGGCTGGCCAACACGCCCGCTCAGGTGATTTCATACAGTGCCGGTACGGCCAACAGTTTTTTCTGGAATAAAAAAGTGACGTTCCGCGATCAAGGACAAGGCGACCGGATGCAGCTCGCGCGATTTATCGTATTGAATCTGCTGGTGCTCGGACTTTCCGTGCTGCTGATTCATTTGTTGACGGATACGTTCGGTATGAACGTGCTGGTCTCGAAAGTGCTGGTGACCTTTGTAACGGTCATCGTTAATTTCTTCGGCAGCCGGCTATGGGTATTCCGCAGCGTCTCGCTTGCCAAAGAGGAGTAATGTCATTCGGGTCTAACAAAAGGAGAGGATCGGATGCGTAAACTTTCTTATTTGATTATCATCATTGGCGTGCTTGTCATGCTGTATCCGAAAGCGAGCGAGTGGATGAATGACCGGGAGCAGCAAAAGCTGCTGGAAGAGGCAGAACAGGCCTATACCGAACCGGCGAGAGCGCCGTCGTCCACTCCGGATTCCGATCTGACCCAATCCTATGCGGCGGTCACCGAACTGCTTGCCGAGGGAGCGGATGAAGCGGACGAGCCCCAGCCTTCGGCGACGGCCACGCCGGATATTAAGCCGGGCGGCAAAGTTATTGCGGTGATCACGATTGATAAAATCGGATTGAAGCTGCCTGTCCTGGAAGGGGCAACGAAAGCCAATATGAAATTTGCTGCGGCGCATATGAAGGAGACAACAACGTTTGGAGAGGTCGGGAATGCGGCCATCGCCGCACACCGGGCCAGAACGACGGGCAGATTGTTTAATCGTCTAAACGAGGTTGAAATCGGGGACGTCATTGACATTCAGACAAGCGGAGAGAAGTACCGGTACAAGGTATACGACATTTCCATCGTAGAACCAACGGATGTTTCTGTGCTGAAGGGCAACGGCAAAGACCAGTTGTTAACCTTGATTACCTGTGATCCGCTCGTTCATCCAACCCATCGTCTTATCGTCCATGCGAAGATTTTGTGAAAAAATGGAAAGAAATTCATCGATTCTGCGGTAATCTAGCAAATTATTCCTTGTATCCTGGCAAATATATGATACTATATAACTAGAAAAGCTAAACACGATAACGGCAAACCTGTCGAAAGGCAGGGACGCAAAGCTATAGGGTCTTCCCCAAACCTTGGGATGGCAGCCAGCTACCGAATGAAGAGGCTTTTTTTGTTGTTTATTGACGGTCATTCTTACTTTTCTATTAAACGGTTTTAGTAGATAAAGCTAAAACGATAACGGCAAACCTGTCGAAAGGCAGGGACGCAAAGCTACAGGGCCTTCCCCAAACCTTGGGATGGCAGCCAGCTACCGAAAGGAGTTTTATCCATGAAGAAATTATCATCCATGCTGATTGCCTTGTTTATTGTTTTCACTACGGTTTACGCCGGTTCCGCTCAAGCGAGTGCAGCCAACTGGCTGGATACCTCGAAATTGAGTCAAGGCGTTATTACAGTTTCTTATGATGTTCCGGCAGACAAACGCATTAAATTGATGATCGCCAAAGACGATAGCAGCTACAACTACAATCTGTACAGCAACGTTGCTTCGGAGAACTTCCCGCTGCAGCAAGGTAACGGGACCTACAAAGTATCCGTTTTGGAGAACACAAGCGGCAATAAATATAAAGTAGTCGCTTCCGAATCTGTAACGCTGCAATTGAGCAATCCTAACGCCGTATATTTGAGCTCCGTGCAAAACGTGAAATGGAGCCCTTCCGATAAAGCCGTACTGAAGGCAACGCAACTGACAGCAGGCCTCAAAACCGATGAGCAAAAAGTAAAAGCAATCTATAACTATATTGTTTCCAATGTGAAATATGACTATACCTTAGCTTCGAACGTAACCACGGATTATATCCCTAACAACGATAACACGCTGGTAACCAAGAAAGGCATCTGCTATGATTACTCTTCCCTGTTCGCTACGATGCTCCGCAGCCAAGGCATTCCGACCAAATTGGTTATGGGTAACACAAGCTATGTCTCTTCCTACCATGCTTGGAACGAAGTGTTGCTGAACGGCAAATGGGTAACGATCGATACTACTGTAGACGCCGGTTTGGCTAAAACAGCTGCTTCGACCCTGGTGAAAGCTGCCGATAAGTATACTGCCGTTAAATTCTATTAAGTATAATTCTGCTAGATCTACGGGATAATCTGCTTAATATTTAAGCGGATTATCTTTTTTGTTTTTAAGGGGTTGCTTTTTAGGTGTGATCTGGGGTATTATAGGTGAGCGTTGTTACAGCGCCTTGTGTTTGAAAGTGGGCATTGTAGCGAGCCACAAATCATTCGAAAAAAGAAATGCTTGCAACATACGAATGATTGTGATATAGTATAAGAGTTGCTGCTGATGAGAAATTGCAGCGGCGAAACAAAGTTTGATCTTTGAAAACTGAACAACGAGTGAGTATTAAAGAGAATGCAAATTCTCGTCAGATGTTTTAAATGAGCAAGTCAAACACCTTTATGGAGAGTTTGATCCTGGCTCAGGACGAACGCTGGCGGCGTGCCTAATACATGCAAGTCGAGCGGAGTTTATCCTTCGGGGTAAGCTTAGCGGCGGACGGGTGAGTAACACGTAGGCAACCTGCCCCATGAACTGGGATAACTACCGGAAACGGTAGCTAATACCGGATAATTCCTCTTTTCGCCTGAAGAGAGGATGAAAG
>NZ_FOIK01000005.1 GCF_900111565.1 Paenibacillus sp. NFR01 | reverse complement strand
TTTCATGATCTGCGTCACACTCACGCGACAATCCTGCTGAAACGGGGAGTGCATCCGAAAATTGTTCAGGAGAGGCTTGGGCATTCTTCAATCCAGATTACTCTCGATACCTATTCGCATGTACTGCCTGGTCTTCAAGAGGCCGCATTGCTCACGTTAGGAGGGTCAATTCTTGGAAAAAACGACACTTCAACAGACTAAAGGTTTGCAGTCCGTTTGCAGAAAAAAAAGACGCGACCTCCGCACCACCGGAGAACCGCGCCACTATCGTGTTTTAAGGATGCTGGTGAAGGGAATTGAACCCCCGGCCTACGCATTACGAGTGCGTTGCTCTACCCCTGAGCTACACCAGCTTGAGACATGATTTTTACCGTCAAACAAAAAATATTATACAGCTTCCAGAAAAAAACGCAAGCCTTTTTTTGATCAGCACGGCTACCTGCCAGTATAGAAGCACTCCGTCTTCCGCCCCCCTGGCACTTGGCTACGCCTGCAGAGCATTAAACCCTCCGTTCCTCCCTCTTGGCTACTCCTTCAGCTTGCGCTCTACCGATTCGAGCTTGCTGCGGCTGTTGGACGGTTTGTCGCGCCGGTCGTCGATCTTGAGTGAAGTGGACACCCTCTGCGCGCCGGCGGCAAACGGCGATTCATGCAGCGCCTCGACGGCTGCGAGAATACGCGGAAGCGGCCCCTCGATGATCGTCCCCATGGATGTCAGTTCATACGTAATGCCTTCCACCGTCTGCAGCACGCGCTGCATCTCGGCCACATAGCTGCTAAGGCTGGTGCTGCCCGTTCCGATCGGAATGACCGTAACCTCGCCAATCGCCATCGTTAATCCCTCCTGTGTTTTTGATGCAAAATGAAATGCGTTCGTTCTATATATTGTAACAACTTGGCGCGCCGCCCACAAACTCCGCCCCCGCAGGCGAATACTGCCCGAAAGAACCGAGAGCTGCCGATGTCTCCTTCTCCCGGCCTAGCCCAGTGCTGGGCGCACTACAATTTTGGAGTCTTTGTGGCAAATTTCGGGATAATTTATGACTTGTTTTTCCCATGTTTTATCCAAAATCTGTGGATACCTTGTGGACGAGCTGTGGATCAATTGTGGACCAACTGTGAGTAAATCGGTAAATCCCAGGCGTGGCGCGGCCTCGCAAAAAAATGTTTACAAGCACAATATATTGGGTTAACTTTAATTAATAACAACAAAATATAGTAGAAACAGGTGTTTTGGGTTCCTTAAGAGCCCAAGACTTAAAAGGGAAGCGCGGTGCAAATCCGCTGCGGTCCCGCCACTGTAACCGGATGCTGCGGGACGGTTTTCAAGCCTGCCCGGCGCAGCATTCTCCGGCAATCGCCACTGGGGGGATTTTCCTTTCGGGAAGGCGCCGGAGACCGCCGGGAGCCAGGAGACCTGCCTGTTTCAACGACACCATAGATACGCCTGCGAGGAACAGGCGGGGTGTCCGAATGCGGCATGCATGTTGATAGGGTATACCTGAATATCCGCTCACGGATATTTTGCTGCGCATACGGGCATTTCCCGCCTTCCGGGCGGGGGATGCTTTTTCATTGTAAAGAGGCTTGAAGAATTCGGGAGGAGAGAGTACTAATGACGCTGCTGGAGAAACGGTATAACGGCGGACAAGCCGCAAACGAGGCCATGCTTGAGGAGCTTATCGATTTGGGCCGCGATATTATCGAAAGTCTGGATATGGATATGCTGCGGGAGAACGCCAATTTGAACGGAGAGAGCTTTTCCGGAAAAATGAGCAAGTTCGGCAGTGAATATTCCAAATGGTATGCCCGGAACTTTACGATGCCGCCCCGTCTGATCCAGGCTTCGCGGGAGAATGTCGTGTATGTCCACGATCTGGATCAATACGCCATCGGGACAACCAACTGCATTTTCATTCCGTTTGAACGTCTGCTCCGCGAAGGCTTTAATACCGGCAACGGCAGCGTCCGCCCCCCGAATTCGATCATGACCGCGATGTCGCTGGTGGCGATTATTTTCCAATCCCAGCAAAATGCCCAATACGGCGGCGTCTCCGCAAACAAAATTGACCATGATCTGGCGCCATACGTAACGAAATCATTTGCCAAGCTGTTCCGCAAAGGCCTGGACTATTTCGAGGAAGGCGAAGCCGGCCCTCATCTGGGGGAGATCTCCATGAGCCGCGCCGATCTGGCCGAGGCTTACCCGCGTTCGTTCCGTTTTGCCAAAAAAGAGACCGAAATCGAAACGCTCCAGGCGGCGGAGAGCATGATACATAACCTGAATACGATGTCCAGCCGCGCCGGCGGACAGATTCCGTTCACGAGCATCAACTATGGAACCTGCACCTCGCCGGAGGGTCAACTGGTGATCAGTTCCCTGCTTACGGCGACTATGAACGGCCTGGGCAGCGGCGAAACGCCGGTGTTCCCGATCCAGATTTTTAAATGCAAAAAAGGCGTAAACCAGCAGCCGGGCGAACCGAACTATGAACTGTTCCTGAAAGCGACGGACTGCTCTGCACGCCGGCTTTATCCGAATTTCGCCAATCTGGACGCGCCGCTCAACCTGCAATATTACGATCCGGCCGACCCGGATACCGAATTTGCCACGATGGGCTGCCGCACCCGGGTGCTCGGCGACCGCTTCGGACGCAACCACTGCTCCGGCAAAGGCAACCTGTCGTTTAATACGCTGAACCTCGTGCGGCTCGGTGTGAAACACGGCACGATCAAAGGCCGGCGCCTTGTAGCCGACGAAAAAGCATTCTACGACGATCTGAACCACTATATGGATATCGCGCTTGAAGGCCTCGTGCACCGCTACCGCATTCAGGCGGCGCAGAAGGCAAAAGCTTCCGACTTCATGATGCGTGAAGGCGTCTGGGAAGGCGGCCAGGAGCTGGCGCCCGACGAAAGCGTAGGCGAACTGCTGAAGCACGGCAGCCTGTCCATCGGCTTCATCGGGATGGCGGAATGCATGAAGGCGATGTACGGCAAACACCACGGCGAAGACATGGACGTCCATGCCAAAGCGCTGGCCATCGTTCAGCACATGCGTGAATACTGCGACCGCAAGAGCGATGAGCTGAACCTGAACATCACCCTGTTCGCTACGCCGGCGGAAGGTCTCTCCGGCAAGTTCACCAAGGTGGACCGCAAGACGCTGGGCAGCATTTCCGGCGTAACCGACCGCGAATACTATACGAATTCGTTCCATGTTCCCGTGTACCATGAACTCGGTGCGGCGCAAAAGATCAGCCTGGAAGCGCCTTTCCATGAATATTGCAACGCCGGCGCGATTTCCTATGTCGAGCTGAACGGCAATGCCCGCAGCAACCCGGCGGCTTTTGTCAAAATCATTAAATACGCGATGGAGCAAAACGTCAGCTATTTCAGCATCAACCATCCGGTCGACCGCTGCTCCGGCTGCGGATACGAAGGCGTGATCGGCACGAACTGCCCTTCTTGTGGCGCGCATGAAGAGGAAGTCCATATCCGCCGCCTGCGCCGCGTCACCGGCTACCTGACCGGCGATTATCAAACCCGTTTCAACGCCGCCAAACAAGCGGAAGTGCGCGACCGGGTGAAGCATCTGTGAATATTTGCGGCTACTATCCGGAATCGATCAACGAAGGGGAAGGCATGCGGGCCGTGATTTTCCTGAGCGGCTGCCGGCACCGCTGCCCCGGTTGCTTTAATCCGGAGACCTGGAATTTCCGGTACGGGGAGCCGTTTACTCCGGAGCGGCAGCAAGAGATCATCGCCGAAATGGCGGCCAATCCGCTGCTCGACGGACTGACGCTCGCCGGCGGCGATCCCTTTTTCTCCGCCGGCGAAGCGGCGGCGTTCATCCGCGAGCTGCGTGCGGTGCTGCCGGACTTCCCGGTCTGGATCTACAGCGGCTACACCTACGAGGAACTGCTGGCGTTGCCCGGCTCCCCGGAAATGGAACTGCTGTCCCTGTGCCAGGTGCTGATCGACGGCCGGTTCGTTGAAGCGCTGAAGGATACGACGCTGCACTACCGGGGCAGCAGCAACCAGCGCATCATCGACATCCCGGCCAGCCTGGCCGCAGACGAAGTGCTGCTCTGGCAGCCGGCGGTGCTGTAGCAAGAACGCATTAAATTAAGATACATTGTCCGCTGTCCATTCAGCGGCTTTCTTTATCCCATATAGTTCAATTTTTGATATTGAAAATTAAACTGATAATCGAAAGGAAGATCGCCTTATGCCAGCACTTGTGACCAAACCCGATAACCGCCGATTGGCTTTTGATGAAATCCGTCTTTCCGTGTACGCGGACCGCGTCCTCAGCGGCCTCGACAGCCTGTCCAAAGAAACGCTGCTGCGCGGCGTTAACTCCAAACTACGCCGTGACGAAGTTAGCGGTGAAGACATCAGCAACGCGTTTACGATGAGCGCCCTGGAGCTGGTGACTAAAGAAGAACCGGACTGGAAGTTCGCTGCCGCCCGCTCGCTGCTGACCTCCCTCTACAAAAAGGCCGCCTTCAACCGCCGCTATAAAGCATATCCGGACGAACCATACGGCGAGCTGTACCCGCTGATCAAGGAACTGGTCGACAAGGGCATTTATCGCGAGGAGCTGCTTACCTGCTACACCAAGGAGCAAATCGCTGAACTGGGTGCCTGCATCGACCCTTCGCGCGACCTGCTCTTTGACTATATCGGCTTGCTGACGTTGTCCGACCGCTATCTGGCCCGCGATTTCGAGGGCCGCGTCATGGAGCTGCCGCAGGAGCGCTACATGGTTATCGCTATGTTCCTGATGCACCGCGAACCCGAAGAGAAACGCCTTGAGCTTGTAAAAGAAGCCTATTGGGCGATGAGCAACATCTACATGACCGCAGCAACGCCAACCATGTCCAATGCCGGAAAAAAGGTGGCGGGCCAGCTCTCCAGCTGCTTTATCGACACCGTCGACGACTCGCTGGAAGGCATCTTCGATTCCAACACCGATGTGGCCCGGCTGAGCAAAATGGGCGGAGGCATCGGCGTCTACCTCGGCAAGGTCCGCGCCCGCGGCTCAGATATCCGCGGTCACAAGAACACCAGCTCCGGCGTCATCCCGTGGATCCGCCAGCTGAACAATACCGCCGTCAGCGTCGACCAGCTCGGCACGCGCAAAGGCGCGGTGGCCGTCTATCTCGACGTTTTTCACAAAGACATCCTGGCCTTCCTTGATCTGAAGCTGAACAACGGCGACGAGCGGATGCGGGCCCATGACGTATTTCACGGCGTATGCCTGCCTGATCTGTTCATGGAAGCGGTGGAAGCGCGGGAAGGCTGGAATCTGTTCTGTCCGCATGAAGTGAAGAAAGTGATGGGCTGGAAAGATGACAACGGCCGCCCGCTGGGCCTGGAGGATTTCTATGACGAAACCGTCGGCGCCGGCATGTTCCGCGAGAAATACGCCGAAGCGGTTGCCCATCCCGCCTTGTCCCGGATCACGGTGCCGGCCATCGACATCATGAAGCGGATCATGAAATCGCAGCTGGAGACCGGCACGCCGTATATGTTCTACCGCGATACCGTCAACCGGGCCAACCCGAACCGCAATCAGGGCATGGTGTTCTCGTCGAACCTGTGCACGGAAATTATGCAAAACCAATCGGCCACCGTCGTTGAACAGGAAGAACTCGTTACCAAAGACGGGCAGACGCGGATTGTCATCTCGAAAATCCCCGGTGATTTTGTCGTCTGTAACCTGAACTCCATTCACCTCGCCCGCGCGGTTCCTGCCGGGGTACTGGAGCGCCTGGTGCCGATCCAGATGCGCATGCTCGACAATGTCATCGACATCAATAATATCGAAGTGCTGCAAGCGCAGTACACGAACAGCCAATACCGCGCAGTCGGCCTGGGCACCTTCGGGCTGCATCATCTGCTCGCTCTGAAGGGCATCCGCTGGGAGTCCGAGGAAGCCGTAGAATATAACAACGACCTGTATGAGTACATCAATTACCTTGCCATCCGTTCCAGTCTGGAGCTGTCCCGCGAAAAAGGCCGGTATCCGAAGTTCGCCGGCTCCGACTGGGAGACAGGTGCCTACTTCACATCGCGCGGCTACACAAGCGGCGAACGCGAAGGCAAATACGTGGCGACTGCCCAGTGGCAGGAGCTGCAGGAAGCCGTCGCCCGTGACGGCGTGCGCAACGGCTGGATGATCGCCATCGCGCCGAACGGCTCGACGTCGATCATCGCCGGCTCCACGGCCAGCATCGACCCGCTGTACGACCTGCTCTCCTATGAGGAGAAAACGACGTACAAGATCGCCAACCCGGCGCCGGATTTATCCGAAAAGACCATTTGGTACTATAAAACGGCATTCCTGATTGACCAGAACTGGTCGATCCGCATGGCTTCGGCGCGCCAGCGCCATATCGACCAGGGCCAAAGCTTTAATCTCTATGTACGGCCGGACATCAAAGCGACCGAATTCCTGCAGCTTTATCTGAACGCCTGGAAGGGCGGAATGAAGTCCACCTATTATGTGCGGAGCCGGGCTTTGACCATTGAGGAGTGCGAATCTTGCGCGAGCTAAAGCTCAAACCCCGCTTCAAGCCACCTGTGCCATAACCGTTGCTGCGCAGAATGTTCGGGCCTTCGGCCGCTGTTGTCATCGACTGTCTTTTATCGTATCAGGCGGAGGACAGTCGATGACAAAGGCGGACGCTCCTGCTCCTACGGCTCCAAACTTCCGCTTCGCAACTCCGCACAGGTTCCTAAAGGGATTTCTCGCCTGTTAGCTCGCACAACATTTTAGGAGGGAACAGATATGCAACTGCAAAAGATTTTTAATACGGATGCGCCGAACAAATCCACCCGCATCATCGACGGGGAAAACTCCGGCATCCTCAACTGGAACGACATCCGCATGCCGCATATGTACAAGCTGTACAAGGTGCTGCTGCTCAACCACTGGATCGCCGACGAAATCCCGATGGCCAAGGACGCCCAGCAGTTTCCGCTGCTGGAGGCGGAGGAACAGCGGGTGTTCAAGATTAACATCGGCCTCCTGGCCGTGCTGGATTCGATGCAGACGATGTTCGTCGGCGACGTGAAGCGTTATTTTACCGATTCCTCGCTGGAAGCCATTTCGGCCATTATCGGGCAGCAGGAGGTCGTGCATAACCAGTCGTATTCCTACGTCCTCTCCTCCATTGTCTCGGAGAAAGAGCAGAAGGAGATTTTTGAATACTGGAAGCATGATCCGGTGCTGCTGGAGCGCAACCAGTTTATTTCGGATATTTACCAGGAATTCCGCGACGAGCCGAGCAAACACACCTTCTTCCGCGCCATGGTTGCCGATCTCATTCTGGAGGGCATCTTCTTCTACAGCACCTTCGCCTTCTTCTACAATCTGGCCCGCGACCAGAAAATGATGGCGACCAGCCAGATGATCTCCTACATCCAGCGCGACGAGAACCAGCACTGCTATTTCTTCGCCGAGGTGTTCAAGCAGCTGCTGCTGGATTTCCCGGAGCTGAACACGCCGGAAAATATGGATTACGTCTACCGGACGATCGACCGGGCGGTGGAGCTTGAAACCAACTGGGCGCATTACACGCTGACCCATGTACGCGGCATCGACCTGAATGAACTGGGCGACTACATCAAATACATCGCCAACAAACGCCTTGCACTGATGGGGCTGGATAAAGCTTACCAAGGCGTGGACGTCAACTGCATGCCATGGATCAAGCCGTTCTCCGATGAAGCGCTCAACGCGACCAAAACCGACTTCTTCGAGGCCAAATCCCGCAACTACGGAAAAACAAGCGACGATAACGGGTTTGATGATCTGTAATCGCCGGAGCTGCTGAAGCTGGCCGCCGTACTTATCCGGAATATTCAATAACTGCGCAGAAAAAAAAGCATGGGTGCTTCCCGGCCGTGACCGGAGCAACCATGCTTTTGCTGTTATAGGACGACACTGGGCGAATGCCAGCTTTCTTCATACCATGCCGGCCTGATGCCCGTTTTTCAGGGCTGTGCCTTCCGGGCGGCCTTCAGCGCTGTTTCCTCCGCCAGCTCGCCGACCGCAGCATCCAGCCGCAGCTTCAGCTCCTCGGCCAGTTCTACAATTCCCTGGTCGTTTCGTACCGCCTGCGAGTCCACCGCGAACACCCCGCCAAGAATATGGCGCGCGCCCAGTACGGATAATACGGGTTTCAGCGCGTATTCGATCGTCAGCAGATGCGCAAGACTGCCGCCCATAAAGAGCGGAAGGACGATTTTGCCGGCCAGGCCCTTTTGCGGTATCAGGTCGAGAAAGGTTTTGAGTACGCCGGTATATGAAGCTTTATACACGGGACTGACGACAATGACGGCATCCGCCTCGGCGACCAGCCCGTTCGCTTTGACGATCGCCTCGCTTTCGAAACGGGTATGAATGAGATCCTCCGGCGGCAGCTCCGCGATATTGATGCGTTCGACCTCGAACCCGCGGCTGCGTAAATCGGACTCCGCATGATCCATGACGGCATTGATCCGCGACACCAGCGAAGGCGTTCCGTTGACAACGACGATTTTGGGCACTTCCGTCCACCTCGTTTTCCGATAGGCTTTACTTAAAATTACAAATAATCGTAGCAAAGCAACCGGACCGTTGTCAAACCCTTGTTAAGAACTTCATTTATCCAAAACTCCATAATATGCTAATAAATAGTTGATGTCTTTTTGAGGATGGTGGATATGGTGCTCAAAAAAGTCCTGATTTACCTTTTGCTCCTGGTAGTCGCCGGCAGTCTATTCTTGGCCAAATACCGTTTTCCGTTAGCAATCGATAAAACGTTTCCCGCCATTGAATTCCGAAGGGGCAACCCGGCATCCGCAGAGAAAACCGTCGTGCATATCAAAGGCAAGCTGTACCGCCCTCTCTTCCGCAATCAGCAATTCAACGGGAACATCACCGTTGAGAAATATGACTACCAGCCGTACCGCATGTTTGATATTACGTTTTACTCCGATATCCGGGGCGGTTGGGGGAATCTCGTCTACTTTAACACCGAAAAGCTGCCTGGGGGATACCAATTAGGCTCCATTTGGAAAAAAGGGCATTTCGACAGCGTGAAAATTTCGCCCTACGAGCCGATTGGCCCCGAGTCCGGAAGCGGCACAACCACCGATCTGCGCATTATCGCTCCCGCCGAAGATTATCAGACCGCAGCCGCAATTGAAAAAACATTCCCGGAGTAATCCCGTTGACGACCGGTCACTCGCAGGGTTGCCTTCTTCCGCATGCTGCGCTATACTGGGGGTCACAAGTTCACATGATACCAGGCCTATGACCGGCTTCCAACCGCGAGGCGTTTTCGACCGGAGTTCCGCACTCTCTAAGTTTACCGGGTTTCGCCCGTTACCGCGAAGACCAAAGCGGGCCTTGCCGCCGTATGAATTACGGAGCAGGGTCAACCTGGGTGGCACCGCGAGCTGACGCTCCTCGTCCCATGGATGAGGGCGTTTTTTGCGTTTTTTCAGACAAAAAAAGGAGCGATGCGGCATGCTGGACATGAATTTTATTCGAGGGAACGAAGAGCTGATGCGGAACACGGCGAAATGGAAAAACGCCGATTTCCCGCTGGATGAACTGTTGGAGTGGGACGACAAGCGGCGCGAACTGCGGCAGGAGACCGAGGGCCTGCGTGCGGAGCGCAACGCGCTCACCAAGGAGGTCGAGCGCCTGCTGCGCGCTGGCGAGAAGGACGCCGGCGAAGAGGCCAAAGCACGGGTGCGCGAGACCGGCCGCCGGCTGGACGCGCTGGAGCCGGCGCTGGCGGAAGCCGAGCGCCGCTGCGCGGAGCTGCTGCTGCTCGCGCCCAATCCCGTATCGGCCGACACGCCGATCGGGGCGAGCGACCGCGACAACGTCGAGCTGCGGCGCTGCGGGACGCCGGCCGCGCTCGGTTTTGCGCCGCGCGACCATGTGGCGCTCGGCGAGCTGCACGGGATTCTGGACATCCCGCGCGGCGTCAAAGCCGGCGGTCCGCGCAGCTACGTCCTGAAGGGCACCGGCCTGCGGCTGCATCTGGCCGTGCAGCAGCTCGCGCTCGACGTGCTGGAGTCGCGCGGCTTTACGCTGATGGACGTGCCGGTGATCGTGAAGCCGGAAGCGCTGGAGCGCACCGGGTTTTTCCCGGCAGGCAAGGATCAGACCTACGAGCTCGCCGGAGAGAACCGCTGGCTCGCGGGAACGTCGGAGGTTTCGCTCGTCTCGCTGTACAGCGACGAGGTGGTCGAAGTAGATGAACCGCTGCGCCTGGCCGGCATGTCGGCCTGCTTCCGCAGCGAAGTCGGCTCGGCCGGCCGCGACGTGCGCGGCCTGTACCGCGTGCATCAATTTTCGAAGATCGAGCAGGTCGTAATCTGCTGCGGCGACGCTGCCGTCTCGGAGCGGATGCTGCAGGAGATTCTGGGCAACGCGGAGCATATTCTGCAGCTGCTCGAGCTGCCTTACCGCGTCGTAGCCGTCTGCAGCGGCGACATGTCGCTCAAGACGCATAAGCAATACGACATCGAAACTTGGATGCCCAGCAGGGGAGCCTACGGCGAGACGCATTCGGCATCGAACCTGCTCGATTATCAGGCTCGCCGGTCGCACATCCGCCACCGCGGCGAAGACGGCCGGCTGCAGTACTGCCACACTTTAAACAATACGGCAGTCGCTACGCCGCGAATCCTGATTCCCCTTCTGGAGAACCATCAGCGGGAGGACGGGTCGGTTTATATACCGCAGGCGCTCCGCAAATACATGAACGGACTGGAGTCGCTGGAGGTCTGCGGCCCAGCCGTAAGTGTCGAAGAGTAGCAGCGACTTGTAACCCTATAAAAACGGGAACCGGATACTATTCCGGCTCCCGTTTTTTTTCGCGACAATGCATGTTTGGCGGTACCCCAGCCTCCTGAAATCAGCAGGCTGCGACCCGCCAATTTGGTCGGCTGAAGACGATGCACCGGGCAGCCCACTCGCTTTGGGCCAGCCGTAGCATGACGCTCATCTACAGCAAGCCTCACTGTAACGGACCTGAGCGCCGCTATTCGCCGGAAAACACACTATTTCCCAAAATAACGGACCTGAGCGCTGTTATTTCTCTGAATTCACGCAAAAACGGCTCGAAATGAGCAAATAACGGCGCTGGTGTCCGCTAGCTGCAGGAAATGCCCTTTTCTCTCGAAATAACGGCGCTCAGGTCCGCGAGCTATTCCGTTGAGGCTCCAGTCCATTTCCCCAGCCATCTTTGTGCCCAGCGAACCGTCTCCTTCGTCCCGTTCACCGTATTTCTGCCGGTTCTCCTTAATTTGATTCTACCTCCTTGCAGCTGTATTCAAGGGAAATTATGTATTGAAAGATCTAAGGAGTTTGATTATAATAAAACTCAACAACAGTTCTATAAATATAGAACAATATAAATTGCCTACAATTATCGAATCTCATTCAGGAGGAATTATGGACTATCAGCTTAACGTGGATTTCGCGCCGATGTATGAGTGTATTCAAAGCCTGACCGTCTTTTTATCCAAACAAAATCATACCGCTATCGATGCTGGCAAGCTGTGGGTCCGCGACGTCGAATCGCGTTTTGCCCCGGTGCAGCTGCGCCGGATGCGGGAGACGATGAAACGGATGAACGAATTTACCCTCGCGCCTTATATCTGGCGTTGCCCGGGTGATCGTACAGTGGAGGGATTCCTCGACTGGTTCGAATCGCTGCCGGCGGGAGAATTGTATGAACTTGCCGGAACCTTCGATCCCTCCGTTCCCGCAGGCTTGCCGGAGCTTCGTACCGCCGTCTGCGAGATGATCCGCATTTGGAATGAGGGTTATTTCGGCGGCATCGACACGGCAATTCTTCACGGGCTGGCAGAGGACGCGGAGCGCAAACGCGCGGAGCTGGCGCACGAGGATGCGGAAGCCGTATACGAACGCGCCACGGAAGGCTTCCGGATCCTGCAGGCGGACGGTCTGAAACAAATCGTGTTGATTCCCCAATATCACGCCCGCCCGCTGGTCACTTCTGCCATTTACAAGGAATACGTTTTTACCTTCTACTCCTGCGACGCGCTCCCCCCCGAACCGGGCCGTCCCGAACCTGCGCTCCTGCGTCTGACCCGGGGGCTGTCGGACGAGACGCGGCTGCAAATTTTAAGGCTGCTGACCCGGGAGCAGATGAGCTTTACTGAAATCGTGAAGCATATCGGCTTATCCAAAAGCACAATTCATTACCACCTGATCGCCCTGCGCGCCGCCGGACTTCTGGTGCTGCACATGTCGGGCAAAAGCATGTCCTACAGCCTGCGTCCCGAGGCACTGAACCGTCTATCAGAGAAAATGAACCGTTATCTCGAAAGCTAAGCCCCCGAAAAGGAGTGGTTTCCCATGTTGAAACGCAGCTACTACGGCCTGCTGGCCACGGTCTCACTCAGCACGTTCGGCGATACCTTCGGGCTATTGGCCATGGAATGGCTCGTCTATGATCTGACCGGCTCCAAGCTGGCCATGGGCGCACTGGCGCTCAGCTCGGGCATTCCCGAGCTGATTCTCCGCCTGCTCGGCTCGCCGCTGTCCGACCGGCTGCACCGTGTCCGGCTGATGGCCGGCCTGGCCGCCGTCCGTTTCGCGGCCATTGCGCTGCCGCTCCTCATGGGGCTGTTCGGCGGGCTGCAGCTGTGGCATTTGTTTGCCGCCGCCATGCTGAGCGGCGCCAGCTCCGCCCTGTTCATGCCGACGGCGATGGCCATCGTGCCGGACGTCGCCGGACAACGCAAGCTGACGCGCGCCTTCGCCGTCATCGACAGCTGCCGGAGCGCCGCCGTGCTGCTCGGACCGGCGCTCGCCGGCGTATTGACCGCCGCCAGCGGCGCACTGCCGGCACTGGGCATCAATGCCCTCTGTTACGCGGCAGCCATAATTACGCTGCTGACGCTGCCGTCCGCATCGAAGAAGCCTGCCGGCAGCGCCGGCAGTTTCTCCCTTCCCGCCTATCTCCGGGAGATCGGGGAAGGGTTTACGTTCTACCGCAGCTTCCCCGCGATGTTCATGATCATGCTGATGGCTTCGGTCAGCAATCTGTGCAATATCGCCGTGTGGACGATGATGGTCCCTTACGTCCGGGAAGTGCTCGGCCGCGGCGCCGGTGCGATGGGCCTCTTAACCACCGCCTCCGCGCTTGGCGCGATTACCGGACTGTCGGTCATTTCGTTCATCGGCGAAATCCGGCAGCGGCGGCTTGTTATGCTCGGCAGCTTAAGCGGCATCGGCCTGTTTACCGCACTTTGGGGACTCATTCCGATGTTCCCCTTTGCGCTGTGCGCCGCCTTCGCCTGCGGGTGCATGGGCCCCTTCTTCGGCTCGCTCAGTTCTTCGCTGCACGGCACGCTGGTCCCCGCCGAAATGCAGGGGCGCGTCAATTCCATCCGCTTCCTGATCGGCGGCGCCCTCCAGCCGTTCGGCGCGTTCGCCGGCGGCGCGATTGCCGAGCTGTACGGCTTGCCGGCCCTGTTTATCGCAGCCGGCCTGTTCCCAATCCTCTGCGCGGCGGCGGCGCTGCGCTTGCGCGGACTTAAACGGCTGAACGGCGATCTGGCCGGTCTGCCTGCCGTAGCCGCCAGCGGCGGCAGCAGCACGCCTTCGCCGGCGGCATAACTTTGCACGGGCGCGAAGCCCTGCTAACGCCCCCCCGAACAGCATACAGCCATGTGCTGCGCTCATGAACGCAGCACCAAAAAGGCGATGGACGCCCCCTCGGGCTACCATCGCCTTTCCTGCGGCTTCCCTTGACCGGGAAGCCGCCCCCATCTACAACTCCTTGCGCGACCGGGGCAGCCACGCTGCGGCATAATCGACAATGTCGCACTGCGGGATCAGCAGCGCATCCGCCGCAGCGACTTTTCCGCCGGTCACCCGTCCCGTCTCCCGCCGGTACGCTTCACCCAGCACGTCAAAATCGCCCGAATCCCAATTCAGATCCCGGTATTTCACCCACTGCCGCACGCCGTCCACCATCAGCGGCGCCCCGGCTTCCACGGTTTCCTTGCCGGGATATTCGGCCCGGCATTCCGCCAGGTGCAGCGAGGTATTGTTGAGGTGGCCGACGCCAAGCAGCAGCACATGCCCGCCCAGATCGTAAATGCGCGCCAGCGGCGAAGCTTCGCCCAGCGAATACTCCAGGCTGTGGCCGTCCGTCACGAAATCCCGGTGTTTGCCCCAGGCAGCAAACGAATGTGCCGGATGCCCGCTGCGCCGGACGCCGGCCTGCTTGCGGAAGCTGTCGGGGATAATGCCCATGCCTCGCAGCAGCGTCAAATCCGGGTCATATGCCGGCATCTGTTCGCGGATCACCGGCCACCAGGCTTCCGGTACAGGCGGCCGGCTCCACCCGGATGGATCGGACAAATCGGTGGAATGGGTCGGCATCACCAGCGTCCCTTCCGTCCCGAGCACCTGCTCCAGGGCCAGTATGACCGCAGGCGGGCCGCCGGCCACCCATTCCCCGAGCGATTTGAACGAGGAATGCAGCAGCAGCGTCATCCCTTCCTGCACACCCAATCTCCGGAAGTCTTCCGCCAGCGTCTCTACCGTTATCAGTTGCCCCTGAATCTCTTCCAAGCAAATTCCCCCCTTACGTTACTGCAGCGACTTCATCCGGAATTCGCCCGGCGAAATGCCCTCCAGCTCCTTGAACACCCGCGCAAAATGCTTGCTGCTCTCAAAACCGACGGCTTCCGCAATTTCCTCCAGCTTGTTGCCGCGGTTTTCCAGAAGCAGACGTTTGGCGTGGCGGATGCGGACTTTTTTGAGATGCGTAACAAAGCTTTCGCCGGTATAAGCCTTAAACGCTTCACTGAAATAAGAATAATTCAAAGAAACATGATTGCTGACCACAGCCATATTGAGCGGCCGGAAATAGTTCTCCTCGATAAACGCCAGCGCTTCCTTCATATCCGCATGCTCGGTGTGCACCGAGCGGACGCTCGTAATGTACTCGTCCACACGGATCAGGAGATGCTCCAGCGTGCGGTAATACTCGTGGAAATGGCGGAAATTGTACAGATTGCCGACGGCGCGGTACAGCTTCAGCACCTCCATCGAGGCCTCTCCATGTACCCGAAAAACCTCGTCCAGCACCCGCTCGTTCATCAGCATGCCCGCCGTTTCGATATACGACAGATCCAGCTGCTTTAACTGGTCGATCCGGAAGATCGCCGCCAGGAGCTGCTTCATTTCCTTCTCCCGGCCGGTCCCCAGCATGTTCAGCAGCTTGCGCAGTTCTTCCTCCGGTGCGGGGAAGGTCAACCGCTGCTCCATCACCGAAGCGTAATCCATGATATTGATTTGCGGATATAAAAACAAATATTTAAGCGCCCAGATCGCCTCTAAATAACTTTGGCGCAGCTGTCCGGCATCGGCGGCCTCGTGGCTGTAACCCACCAGAAGTTCGTTCAGCCCCCGCGCTTCCGCCTCCCGGGCAAGCTCCACGAAATGCTCCTTGCTGCGGCCGATCAGCACCAGTTTGCCGTCCCAGTCCGTCAGTACCTCTTGAAACGAGTCCTCCAGCGGTCCGGCAATCCGGTCGACGACCCCCTGAATTTCCTCCGGCCTCATCCGCATCCCGTCGGTGTAGTGGCAGACGACAACCCCCAGCGTGAAAGGCACCTTCGTCTGCTCCAGCTCCTCCAACAGCTCCTTGCCCGGCTGGACCTCCCGTTGCATCAGCAGGCCGCGCAGCCGCCCGGCACGCAATTCGCGGCGCACGCTTTCCGCCTCCTGCTCCCGGTCCCGGGTCGTCTGTTCCTGCTCTGCCCGTTCCGCTTCGATTTTCTCCAGAATGGCGAACAGCTCATCACGGCGGATCGGCTTCAGCAAATAGTCCTTTACCCGGTAACGGATGGCATTTTTGGCATATTCAAAATCGTCATGCCCGCTTAAAATGATGACCGCCGGCTTCTCCTGCATTTGGAACGCGCTCAGCCGTTCGAGCAGCTTCATGCCGTCCATCACCGGCATTCGGATATCCGTAATGATAATGTCGGCCCGCTCCCGGTTATGGATCTCCAGCGCCTCGGCGCCGTTGCCCGCAAGCATCACCGCATAGACATCGGGATACTCACGTTCGATCATCTTTTGCAGTCCCACTCGGATATTCTTCTCATCATCCACGATCAACAGTTTCTTCATGGTTGTTTGTCTCCCGTCAAAAGAACTTTCGGCAGCGTCATGAACACCGTGGTTCCCTCTCCTGCCTCGCTCTGTATTTCCAGCCCGTATTCTTCGCCGTAGAACAACTTCAGCCTTTGATGTACATTACGCAGCCCGATGCCGCCGGCGCGGCGGCCCCCCGGTCCGGCGGAAGAACCCGATGCCTGTTCCTCCTCATTGATTGACTCATGCAGGGCACGCAGCCGCTCCGGAGACATTCCGCCGCCGTTATCGCTGATTGCGATGACGATGAAACCGGACTGCTCGGCAATTTCAATACTGATTACCCGGTTCTCTGTCTCCTCGCTATCGCCGGCCCAGCCATGCTTCACGCTGTTCTCGACGATCGGCTGAAGCGACATCTTCAGTACCTCCAGCTCCATATGGGACGAAGCGATGCTTTGCAGCAAGGTGATCGGATGCTCAAAGCGGATATTCATCACATCGATATAATTTTCGATATGGCGGATCTCGTCGCGCAATTTAACATAATCGCCGGCCCATTTAAAATTGTACCGCATCATGCCGCCGAGCGAGGTAAGCGCATCCGAAATCTGGCGCTGATCCTCGACCTCCGCCAGCATTTTGATATTCTCCAGCGTATTATAGAGAAAATGGGCGTCGATTTGATTATGAAGCGTGCGCAGCTCCGCCTCTTTGGTAAGCGCCTGCTTATGCACAGCCTGGGCCACCAGCGTATTGATCGTATTCATCAGCTTGGAAAAATGATGGGCCAGTTCCCCGACCTCGCCGCCCCCGCGGATCACTGGGCCGCTGTAGGCTTCCCCGCGCCGCACCTTTTTCATGGCCTCCGTCAAAAGCCGGAGATTTTTCAAAATAAAAGCATTCAGGAAATAAGCAATAACCGTGACCAAAATGATAAAACCGATATTGGCGCCGATCAGCATATTCCGTGTATGTGAAATTTCCTGCAGCACTCCGTCCATGGAGACGATATTAAGCAGATCGGCGTTGATCCGCTCCAGCGGCCTGTGCATCAGCAGAAAAGATTTTCCGTTCTCCGAATAATGAATGTTCCAGCTTCCCGTTGCTTTATATTCCCGGAGGCGCTCCTTGATGACCTTCCCCATCTCCGGATTCGCTTTCAGAAATGAAGCCTGCTCCCGTGTAAAGATTTGTTCCTCGCTGTCGATCAGCATCATCTGCGACTGACTGTCCGGCGTGGACGAATAGGTGCGCGGGCTGAATTTCTCCAGCAGCATATCCACCTGCACCATGCCGATATGATGATCAGCCGGCTTGCTCATCTCGCGCAGCAGCGATACCTTTGGGGTTTGGGCGGGCACTTGATTGGCATAACGCTCCATGATATCCGGATCATTGTAGAGAAAGGACCAAGATTCCATCCCCTTCAGCTGCTCGGCCTTGCGATACCAGGGTTCATCGGCGACACGGCTTTCCCGGAAAAAAATCGGCCAGATTTCATGCACGTTCCCGCTCGAGAACAGGCGGAGATGTTCCACGTTGGGGTTGTAATATTGGATGCGCGTCAAGCTTTTGAAGCTGTTGTTGCTGAAATTAACAAGCTCCTCGACTTCCGGTTCGCTGGTATAGGACAAATAGTCCTGCACATCCAAATCGTCGTAAGCAACCTGAACGGCCCGAACCATGGATTCGATCTGGGTATTGATGTGCAGCTGTTCCATCTCCATCAAGGAATTGTTCTTGGACTCGGCTTCGCGCACATAAGTGTTGTTGATCGCTTTATACGAATAAAAGGACACCAGCAGACTGGGTCCCAAAATAATAAAGATATAGGAGGCAATCAGGCGGCTCTGCAGCGAGCGGCGCCCGAACCAGTAGGTGAACGAATTCCATAACGATGTGCCGCGCTTGCCTCTCTTCATAGGCCACTAACTCCTTAAAAAATGCAATATACAAATTTAAACACCCAAAAGCCCGCGGTCAGCGGGCGATTGGGCAGTGCTATCATTACAAGCCGAGTTTCTTTTTGTTTTCTTCGTATTTCGTTTGTTGGAAAGCTTGCACTTTCGCCAAACCGTAATCCTCTTGTTTCTTGATGTAATCCGCCCAGATCTTGTCAAAATCGGCTTCCGATGGAGCCATCAGCAGCTTAGGCAGCGTTTTGCCGCGCAGTTCCTTGATTTTGCCGAGAGCGATACCTTCCTCGGAGCTTGCGAGCGGATCGATTTGATCGAATTCCGAGAAGCTCTTCGCTTTACCCTTCGTCCAATCTTCCAGCTGTTTGTACGGCTCAACCGATTGCGGAGCCCATTGTTGCGTGATGTTCGTATTTTGCATCATCCAGAAAGTGAACGAGGAGCCGTATTTCTTGTCGAACGCGGAACGGTCTTTATTCATCAGGTCGAACACTTCTGGCTTGAATTGGTCTTTTCCATCAATTGTATCATAGCTGACGCCTTTTTCACCAAGATAAAGGTCTTTTTGGCCTTCTTCACTGTTCAGGTAGCTCAGGAACTTGATGGCACGGGCTTTGTCTTTAACATCCTTGGAGATCAGCGTTACGGTCCATCCGGAGATGCCAGGGCCGTTCAGCGTAGGAGCGTCCATATTGGCGTTAGCCGGGCCGTCAACAGCGATATAGATTTTGTTCGGATCCTTTTGGTACAACGTTCCGAGCTGGGAAGCGAAGTCGGTACGTTGGTACAGCATTGCGAAATAGCGGCCTTGAACGATTTTTTCTTCCATTTGCGCGCGTTTATCGATGAAGATGTCTTTTGCCAGCAGGCCGTCTTGGTTTGCTTGACGCAGAACTTTCATCCATTTGATATATTCGGGATCGGTTTCGCGGTTATACAGCTTGCCGTCTTTTTCTCTTGGAATGGCCAGGAAGTTCTGAATGTAGCCTTCCAAGGAATCGTTACCGGTTGCGGTAAACTCATGCAGACCGAGCGGAATCATCGGTTGGCCGTCGATTTCAGGGAATTTCTCTTTAGCGGCCTTCAGTGCGTTCAGGAAACCTTCCGGTGTACGCATATCCGGGCTGCCGATCGCTTCATAGATATCTTTGCGGACCACGAACGTTTGGTTGGACAAATAGGTGTCGCCGTATTTTTCATAGTCTTTAGGAGACGAGGAAGAGTTCGGATAACCGTATACGTTGCCGTCGGCTTGCGTATACCAGCTGAGTTTGTCCGGATCGGATACTTTGAAGAAATAAGGGTCATACTGTTCAGCCAGTTTGTTCAAAGGCTCAACGAGGCCGCCTTCGATCATTTTCTTCACGCCGTCTTCCCACCAGCCGAGGGTGATAAAGTCAGGCAGCTTGCCGGAAGCGATCAGCGTGTTCAGCTTTTCGTTTTCGTTGCCGGCAGGAACGATGAAGTTGAGGTTAACGCCGGTTTTTTTGGTTACATATTGGGAAGTCGGGTCAACGCCCCATTTATTAGGGAACCAGGCAAAGTTCAGATACCAGTCAAACGTAATTGGAGAAGTGTCGGATTTCCAGCCCGGCTCATCCGCCGATGCCGTTGCTTCGGGCGCTGTTGTTGCTGTTGCTTCCGCGGTCGTATTGCCGCCGGTGTTCTCTTTACCCGCATTGCCGTTTGCATTGTTGTTTCCGTTGCTGCCACAGGCTGCCAGCGAAAGCAACATGATCGATGACATCAGAAGCATCGTCAATTTTTTCGGCTTGCTTTTCATGCCCATACTTTTTTACCCCTTTTCATAAGTGTTTAAGAAAGTACATTATGTGCAACTCCAAAGCCGCCGCGTGGACGGCCTGGAAGAGTTACCGGTTTCGATGGCGCAGTTTTGCGCCTTGATCAGCCCTTGATGGAGCCGATCATCATCCCTTTAACGAAATAACGCTGCAGGAACGGATAAGCAAAGACGATTGGCAGCGTAGTGACGACCATCGTTGCCAGCTTGATCGACTGCGAGGTGACCGTTTTGGTGACCGCGCTTGCCTGGACGGCTACGACCATCTGGTTCGAGCTAGACTGCGCCACGACCCGGTACAGGAAGGTCTGAATCGGCTGCAGCAGTTCATTGTTGACGTAAATGATCCCTGTAAAATAATCATTCCATTGATACACGCCATGGAACAGGGCGATGGTTGCGATTACAGGCATCGATACCGGAAGCACGACCCTGAGGAAGATGCTCCAATCGTTGGCTCCGTCGATCCGCGCCGCCTCTTCCAGCCCGTCGGGGATTTCCCGGAAGAAGGTCATGAAGATAATCAGATCGAAGAAGCTGAACAATACCGGTATGATATACACGATGAATTTATCCAGCATATGCAGATCGCGGATCAGCAAGAAGGTCGGGATAAGGCCCCCGGAGAAAATCATCGTGATCGTTCCCATCAAAATGTAGAACTTGCCGCCGATCAAATCCTTGCGGGATAAAGCGTAGGCGACCATTGCCGTGAAGAATACATGCGCTACAACGCCGATCAGCGTCTTGGCAACCGTGATCCACATCGCGGTCATAATGCCCGAGTTGTTGAATACGGCCTGGAAGTTCTTCAGGCTGAACACCCGCGGCCACCAGTAAATGCCGCCCAGCATGGCGTCTTGTCCGTCGTTGAACGCAATAACCAGCACGTACCAGATCGGATACAGCGTAATGAAACAGATGCACAGCATCACCAGATTGTTCACAAGATCAAAGGCAAATTCGCCTTTTGTTCTGCGGTTTATTGAAAACATGTGCAGGTCCTCCTTGGCCTAAAACAACGAAGTGTCGTTGAGTTTTTTGGATACTTGGTTCGCAATCAGCAGCAGGATGAGCGCGATAATGGATTTGAACAGCCCGATTGCCGCCGAATACGAATAACGGCCTGCGGAAATCCCTGTGTAGTAAACGTAGTAGTCGATAACGTTACTTGCGCTGTCATTCAGCGAATTGCGCAATACCATGATCTGGTCAAAGTTGGAGTTCAGCACACCGCTGACCGCCAGAATAAACAGGATACTGATCGTCGATTTGATCGCCGGAAGCGTAACATACCACATCTTCTGGAACCGGCCGGCGCCATCAATCGTTGCCGCCTCGTACATTTCAGGCGAGATGCTCGTAATGGCTGCCAGATAAATAATGGCCGACCATCCCAGCTCCTTCCAGACATCCGAGGAGATAATAATCGTCCAGAAATACTTTGGTTCTGCCAGATAGGTAATCGGCTGGTCGATCAGGTGAAGCGCCATCAGAATATGGTTGATAATGCCCACATCCGCCAGCCAGGTGGCGAGAATGCCGCCGAGTACGACCCAGGACAGGAAGTGGGGCAGATAGGAGATCGTTTGAATCGCCTTTTTGAAGCGCAGCGACCGTACTTCGTTCAAGAAGAGCGCGAATACGATCGGCAGCGGAAAGGTCAGCAGCTTCAGCAAGCTGATGCCCAGCGTATTTTTCATCACGTAGCCAAAATTATCATCCGCCAAAAATTCCCTGAAGTGCTCCAACCCCGCCCACGGCGCTTCGCCGATGCTCCGGATGATGTCATAGTCCTTGAAAGCGATAATGACGCCGTACATCGGGATGTAGTTGAAAATGATCATCCAGACAACGCCCAGCAGAGCCATCGTCTGCAGATGCTTTTGTGTCAAGAATTTCCTCCACAGTCTGCGGCCCGGGCTTATTTCCTGGCTGTAAACCGGGGGAACTGCGGCGGGTGCCATCGATTCCAGCGACAATGTTTCCTTTGCGTTTGGTTTGTTTTTCATCTTACGGTCCTCCAGGCTCCATCTGATTCTTATATTTAAAACGCTTACAATGTATATGTCCATTGTATGGGTTATGGAGACGGACCGTAAGGTTTCATATTTTGGGATGAGGGTCTCATATTTCGGGTGGGCCGCCGAATGGCCGCCTCACCCGAAATATCAACACCCTTGCCAGGTTATTCCAGCACAACGTCGATCCGTGAAATTTCGCCGCGCCGCAGCGCCTCGGCATGGCTGCCGCGCAGCAGCGCCCCCGCCGTCCCGGCTTCGGTTCCATCCGCATAATGGAGCGACATGCGCTTGATCGTTGCCGCCTGCGCCCCGAACGTATCGGCGCGGCGCGCATTATGGTAAATCACGGCCGTGCTGCCAAGGAACGTGAAGCTCAGCTTGCCTTCCTCGTCAAACAGCCAGCCCGGCAGCGCCGGCGCCAGCGTCAGCGCGAGTTCGCCGTCCACCATGGAGAACGCCTTCTTGCCGGCCATCATCACTCTCCACATGCTGATGAATTCGGCCGTGGAGCCGCTCAGGCGGGCCACAAACCCTCTGCCGTGCACGCCCGGGTCCGGATTGCCGCCCGTGGCGATGAACGACGAGTTCTCCAGCGTGCTGCGGCCGTAAACCGCCGGGTCCAGGAACGGCACCAGCGAGGTTCGGAGTTCGCCGTAGAACTCCTCGTACAATCCCGCCTTCAGCAGCTCCAGGAGATACTTGTAGGACATATGCAGGAAGTTGGATTCCCGCTCCAGCCAGCCCGGCGTAAAAGCGCGGATCCGGCCGATTTCATGCGATTCGCCGTCCAGGCTGACGGAGGTCTGGTACATGGACGTTTGCGGATCGTAAAGTCCGGTATTCCGGATCATGTCGTAGATTTCCTTGGCTTTGGCCGGATTCTTCAGCGTCTTCAGCCAGCGTGCCGGCCCTTCCAGGAAATACGGCAGCGGGTACACCTCGAATTCCTCTACAACCGCTTTCGGCAGGCCGTAACCGCTGATCGCCGGGTTGCCCTCGGCATCGGTCACCGGCCGGAATTTCGTCGCCTCAAACCGGAAGTACGTCGGAACCAGCCCGCCGCCCAGCTCGGCAGCGCGTTCAATCCCTTGATCGATCCGGGCGGCAAAGCGGGCCAGAATCTCCCCGATCTCTTGAAGAGCTACATCCGTTTGCTCCCCGCCGATACCGAATCGCACCGATTCACGGTAGGCTTCGCGGGCGGAAGCCACCTGATCCCAGTAGCCGAACGGAGTCAGCCCGCCGGCTTGCAGATCAAGCAGCGCCCGGTCCACTTCGCGCAGCAGCTTCGCCATCTCTGTCGGCAGCGCTACGCTTTCTTCGCCGTATTCGCCGCTCTTCAGCGTCTCCAGCAGGAAGAGCACCTGGCGCTTAAGCTCGAACGTCTCGCTCATTCCCGAGCCGAACAAGCCCGGCAGCCCGTTCATGGCATCGTTCCAGCCCGGCTTGTTGGCTTCCATCTCCACGCCCATGCCGTACGGGTCCAGCGTGGCGAACTTGTTCAGCGCGAGCGACACCATTTTGGCGAACAGATTGGTGCGGTAGATGGCACCGGTGCCATGCTCCGTGCGCAGCCAGTGGGTCTCGCCGGCTTTACGGCCCAACCGGTGCAGCTTCTCTTCGTCCTCCAGCAGCGCGCCATACTGGCGGACCTTGCCTGCACTGAGCACGTATTTTTCATGACGCGGTAGGACGTACGCCGGGCTGTCATAGAACGCGTAGCTGTTGTCGCCGAAGAGCAATTCATTCTTTTTATCCGGGAAAATATCCAGGTAACCCTCTACCAAGTCAAGGTTGTAGGTCCAGTGGTCGGACCAGAAGCCCTCCCCGAACGCCGCTTCGATATTTTGCTGCGATTTCGCCATCACCTCGGACAGAAATTCCTCTTCGGTAACGCTAAGCGCGATATGATGATCGGCAATATAGTTGATCAGGCGTCCCGGCGTAAACTTGCCGCGGCACAGCTTAACCAGCTCCTCATAACGCTCCGGTGCAGCCTTTTGCAGCCAGGCCTCCAGCTCGGCCTTATGCTCCGGTTTCACTTCAAAGCTGGTGCCCTGCACGCTGAGCGGATTGTACCCGTCCGCCTGAATGAGGCTGTAGAACATGCGAATGTTGAAGCTGCCGACTCGCGGGTTGAAGAATACGTCGTTGCGCCGGTTCTGGTTCATGTCGCGGAAGTTGCCGTTGCCCTGGGAATAATATTCCGGCGCCAGCGAGAAGAAATTGTAATCGCGTTCCATGTCCCCGTGCTTCCGGGAATACAAATGCACTACATGCCCCTCCGACCCGTTCTCGAAAATAAACGGATACCCGCCGCGCAGGAAATTGTCCATATAAGACTGGCGGCAATACGCGTCGAACAGCGCCGAAGACGTATGCGTCGCGATGTCTTCTGTAAGCTCCTCGGTCAGCGCCGCCGCTTCCCGCGCTTTGGCTGCGATATACTCGCTGCTGCAGAGCTGCTCGGCGCGCGCATTAATGCTCTCGATATCGCCGACATGGCCGATGATCGTGTTCAGCGCCAGCTTCCCGCCCGGAGCCAGCGTTTTCGCCACGCCGCTGAAGCCGCAAGGCACCTTGTTTACCGGATATTCCGGAAGCGCCTGCAGTTCGGACAGCGGCAGGGAAGCAAAACCTTCCGGATAGGCCAGCGAGGTAATCGCGCCGAATACAACCTCAAAATCCACAAAGGGCTTCACGCGCTCGCCCTCTCCGGTAAAGGAGAGATAGAAATGCCCGCTGCGGATTTCGCCGATCTCGGCGCTGTCGTTCGTGCTGGAGCGCAGCTTGTAGAACGGAATGCCGTTCTCCAGATTGTACACGTCCATCCAACTGCGCAGCAGGTTGCCCATTTCCTTATAATTGGCGTTCTCCACGCCGTAAGGCAGAAGCTCTGGCAGGCCGTCGAGCAGCTCCAGCGAAAGCTCCGCGCCGCCGATGTTCTCGATCTCCACCTGCCGCACCAGCGCGGCATAGCTGTCGTTCGGCATATTGAAATAACGGACCGTCGTTTTCAGCCCATGCCCGGCATGCGTCTCTTCGATCACAAGGCCGTTCGGCTGAATGGTCATGGTCCGCAGGGCGGCGGCATCCGGGCGGGACGATTGGAACGGCTCGTAAATGTCCGGCAAGGCACCCAGCTTCACAAAGGTGCGGAAGCCGGTCATCGCCACGTTCTTGTAGGAAATATTCGCCGGGGAGAATTCCATGATCGGCGAGTTTTTGTCGCGCACTCCGAAGCTGCAGATGCCTTGTCCGCGGTTGACGTAGAACGTCCACATCGGAATGCCCTTCAGGCCGGCCAGCCCTGGCAGGAAACTGGCGAATGGCTTGCCTTCATGAAACTGCTCAATAACGAAATGACCGGATTCAAAATGATAATTACTCAAAATGTCGTCCTCCTGTAAGTAAGAAATAGTTAACCGATAAGATAGGTAGCGATGGAATGCGGCGCCAGCGTCGCTTCCGCCCATTCGCCGCCCAGGCCGATTGTAAACGCCCGCGCTTCGTCGGTCTCGTTCATCGCCACGAGCACAAGGCTGCCGTCCGGATTGCGGAAAGCGGAGGACAACACGCCCTCTGCGGAAGCTTCCAGCCCGATCCGGACTGCACCCGGCTGAACGTACTTGCTGAAATGCCCGATGTAATAATACGAGCTGTTATAGTGGACTTCGCCGGTGGTCGTGTCCGCAATGATCGGCGCATCGCACAGATTGCCCACATGGTTCGGGCCGCCCGTCTCGTCCAGCACGAGATTCCAGTCGAGATATCCTTCGACCCAGGCGTTCAAATCGCCGATCATGTTCCGGCCGTAGCGTTCCCCGGTAAACCATTCGCCCAGCTTCACGCCGCCCTCCTGGCAGCCTTCGGTAAACAGCAGATGTTTGTCCGGGAACAGTTCATGTACCTTGGCGACTTGGGAAAAATCTTCGCTCACATACCAGTGGATGCCGGTTCCCCACACGTATTTGGCCGCTTCGGGATCAGACATTACGGTCTGGGCGCGTTCCACCATAATGTCGCGGTTGTGGTCCAGAATCAGAATGCGGATGTCCCCGAGCCCGGCCGTATGCATGGCAGGACCAAGATGATTTTTCACAAAATCGCGTTCTTCTTCAGAAGTGTAAATGCAGGAGTCCCACACTTGTACGGCGGCAGGTTCATTTTGTACCGTAATGGCCCAGATCGGCACCCCTTCGCTGCGGTAGGCTTCGATAAACTTCGTGTAATACCGTGCCCACACATCGGCATATTCGGGCTTCAGCGAGCCGCCGTTATTCATATCCCCGTTTGTTTTCATCCAGGCCGGCGGACTCCATGGAGAAGCAAGCATCGTGAACGGCTCGCCGCCCTTCTCTTTCATCGCATCTTTAATCAGCGGCAGCACCCACTGATGGTCATGCGAAATATCGAAGGTGTTCAGCTCGGTGTCATAATCTTCAATATAGGTATAATTCCCGAGCGCGAAGTCGCAGCTGTGGATGTGCACGCGCCCCATGGTATAGTTCAGGCCTTCTTCCGGGTGAAAATAACGCCGGATGACCTCCGCCCGCTTCTCCGGGCTGATCCGCGACAACGTATACGCCGCCGCTTCTGTAAAAGCGCCTCCAAAACCAATGATCATCTGGTACTCCGTTTCAGGCGACAAATGCAAATCTGCGGTCCGGTCCTCCGGCCGGGCGGTGAAGCCGATAGTGTCCGCGGGCGCGAGGCGCTGGCCGCTGTCTTTGGCGGTAATTACGGTACGAATTGCTGTCATGGGTTTCCTCTCCTCATTCAAAGTTATGAACTATAGGAAAAAACCAAACCAATCGAAACCGGTTTCGATTTTTTCGAAAAAAAATGCGCCGCTGAATCACGCATTTTTTATGCCTCTCCAGGCGGTGCGCTGGAATCGCGGACCACCACTTCGACCGGAAGCATGAGCGCCTCCATGTCCAGAAGCTTGTTATCGATCGTTGAGAGCAGCATTTCCGCGGCTTTCGTCCCAAGCTCAGCCGTGTTCTGACGAACGGTCGTCAAGGCCGGCGTCACATACCGCGCAAGCTCGATGTCGTCAAAGCCGATGACGGATACGTCTCCCGGTACGGAAAGCCCGTGATCCTTCGCAGCCATCACCGCACCAAGCGCCAAAAGGTCGCCCGAAGCGAATACGGCTGTCGGACGTTCCCGGTGTGCAAGAAGATGCTGCATTGCGGCATATCCGTTCTCCAGCGCGAAAAATCCGCCTTCCACGATATACCCTTCCGGAATCTCCAGGCCGTGGCGTTCCATCGCCATGGTATACCCCTGCTCCCGCTGTTCGCCGGGAAAGGAGTTGCCGCCCCCGGAAATATGCGCGATGCGTCGGTGTCCGAGCGAGACGAGATAATCGATCGCCTGCTGCGCTCCGGCTTGATTGTCGGAGCAGACGGTGTGGGACAACGTCGTCTTGAAATCGAGGATAACCTTTGGAATGTTGCTTTCCAGCAGTTCGCGGAAATAAGGATCTTCATAGTCGGACAGGAAGACAACAACGCCGTCCACCCCGTGAATCCGGCAATTCTCCAGATATCCGCTCTGCTTGCCGCCGACATCCTTGGAGATAAACATCAGGGCATACCCTCTGGCGACGGCGACCTGCTTAAAGCTCTCAATGACGGCTCCGAAGAACGGATGGCGGATGCCCGCGCCCGTGCTCTCCACAAACAACACGCCGATCGTCCAGGATTTCTTCGTCGTCAGCGTCCGCGCATGCGCATTAGGCAGATACCCCATTTCGCGGGCCGCCTGAAGAATCTCCTCGCGAGTCTTTTCGCGTACATCAGAGTAATTATTGAAGGCCTTGGATACCGTCGTCGGCGAGTAACCGGTCTTTTTGGCAATATCGTATATTGTAGTCAATCCGGTTCCACCCTCCAGCCGTTTTTTATGAAAGCCCTTTTTTATTCACTGCCATTCTATCGTCTTTCCTCTTTGCCGTCTAGTACAAAATACCGCTGAACCGATGGGAGCAGCGTCACCGCCTGAATCAGCAGCCCCAGGCACATATAAGCGACATGGATGACGGAGACCGAGTCCATCATGTACGTCTGCACTATGATCCAGATGATTTGCCCGAATCCAAGGTACAGGGAGAGCGTCCAGGCGCCGTGCTGCGCTTTGAACGGGCCGAAGGACATCGGCCACTCCGGTTTCTTGACCAGTCCATACAATACGATCAGGGGAAGCAGGCCGAACACTACCAGCAGCAGGATGCCGGGAATCAGATAATCGTCAAAGGGCGAACGCTCCAACAGGGACATCGGAAGACCTATATTTTCGCCGCTCGGATCGGACAGCAGGCCAAAGCCGCCCGCAATGGCGCCGATTCCCAAAAAAGCCTGCAAGATGTACAGAAAAATAACCGTTCCTGGACGTTTATGCACATTTGTCATAATATTCCCCCGTTTCTAAGGTTGGTTACCGGCAATATCTTCCAGATTAAATTTTTTCCCGGAAGATCGCCAAGACAGATGTCACAATGATCCGTATTTATCGGAACATCCTGCTTTCTGCTCGTGTGAACCGGGGCCGGATACGTTATACTAAAAGGGTTAGTATCGCGATGAAAGGATCGGGCTGGCTCAGCCCTTAACACATAGCCATGAATGAACACAGTCTGACTGAAACGAAACAATGCGCGTACTGCCACGAAATCAAGCCGCTCTCCCAGTTCCGCAGAAGGACGGGAAAGCGGGCCAAGGGCAGTACTCGTCGCGGTGCCTGCCGGGAATGCCGGAAACAGCGCGCCGCTAAGCCTGCGGAACCCGCAGCTCTCGAACAGCAGCGCGGCAAAACCGCTCCGCCGGCTGTCGCAGGCGCAGCCAAACCGGTCGAGACCAAGCAGATACGGCCTCGGCCCGACAAACGGCGGAAACATACCGTACAGCCGGGACAACGCCCGGAGCCCGGCGACGCCACCGCGCTCATCCCTTCGGCCAAAGGCATGATTCTCATGCGCGGCCACAGCGACAAAGGGCGCCGCTGGCATCAGGAGATCGACCTGGAGCTTGCGGTTACGCTCGTCAGGGAGCATGCCGCGGTTGTCATTAACCGCCGGACCATTAAACGGCTGTACAGCAACAAGGATTTCCGGACGATGATCCTGGAGAGAGACCGCTACATTTGTTATTTCTGCGGTTTGTACGGGGATACGATCGACCATTTGCTGCCCCGGGCCAAAGGCGGGCATACAACGCCGGATAACTGCGTCTGCGCCTGCAATTTGTGCAATCAGAGCAAAGCCGACCGCTCGGTTGAGGATTTTATGCGCCGGAAATAAACAAATAGCCCCACAACGTGGGGCATTGCTTCGAAGCTTTGTCAGGTACTTTGCGGGGACCCCCGGCATTACCCGGTGATTCGCTTGACCCGGCCGACCTGACCATCCTGCAGGCGGACTTTGATACCGTGGGGATGGCGGGGCGAATTGGTCAGAATATCTTTGACAATGCCGCGCGTCAGCTTGCCGGTTGCCTGGTCCTGCTTCAGCACAATATCGACCTCAAGGCCTGGGCGGATATCCGCTCTTGATTGTCCGTTCATGAAGTACCCCCTTTCGCGATTGTACGAACGTGGTGTGAAATTCTAGTGAGAACAGGGATGAAGACAGCGATGGCATTCGGAATCAACAGAGAGGAACTTAACCGCTGGAAAGCGGCCGTCGCCCACGGAGAAATCGCATTCCTGACCCATTATTGGCTGGACCCGCGGTTTCCCGGCGTCACGACGGTCACAAAAGTGGGCTGCAGCGATCTCGCCCGGCTCACCGTCTGGTGCGAAAACAACGGGCTGCCGCCCCGCTATATTCATAAACGCAATCCGTTTCCCCATTTCGACCTGATCGGGCCGAAACAGGCGGAGATTCTAAAGAACGAAGGTCTCTGGGAACAGATCGAACGGTTCCGGCTGCTTTAGCCGCGGGTTGCCCTAACAGGGCAGCCCGCTTTATTATTTGCTCCGCAGATCCTGCATAATCTGCTTGCCGGTCGGCGTCTGGGCCAGCCCGCCGCCCGCCGTTTCGCGGTGCTTCTCGGGCATCGCCGAGCCGACCTCCAGCATCACCTTGATCACTTCGTCCGACGGGATGACGCTGCGCACCCCGGCCAGCGCCATGTCGGCGGCAGCCAGAGCCGTCACCGCGCCGAATCCGTTGCGCACGATGCAGGGAATCTCCACCAGACCGCCGACCGGATCGCAGATCAGGCCGAGGGTATTCTTCAGCGCCAGGCCGACGGCATGCACTGCCTGTGCCGGCGATCCGCCGCGCATTTCCGTCAGCGCTCCCGCCGCCATGCCGATGGCCGAGCCCACTTCGGCCTGGCATCCGCCCTCCGCGCCGGAGACGAATGAATTGTTGGCGATGACGTAACCGATGGCCCCGGCCGCAAACAGGCCGTAGGTCATAAAATCGTCATCCCAGCCAAAGCGTTCCTGACAGCTCAGAAAGACGCCGGGAATAATGCCGCAGGAGCCGGCCGTCGGCGTCGCGATAATCCGGCCCATCGAGGCATTCACCTCGGATACGGCCAGCGCGTAAGCCATCGCCCGTCCGGCCGGTTCGCCCAGATTCGGCTCGGCGGCCGCCTGGCTGGCCATTACCCGCTGAGCGTCACGTCCGGTAAGACCGCTTCGGGAGGTCGTATCTTCCGTCAATCCCCGGTGGACCGCTTCTTTCATAACCTCGTAATATTCCTTCATGGTAGCAAATTCCTGCACCGTGGAGCGTCCCGACTCCGCGCTTTGTTCCTCCAGCATCAGCTCGCCGATGCGCAGGCCGCGCTCCTGGCATAATACGGCAAGCTGGCTCAATGTTTGAAAATTCATGATGAAAGATCCTTCCCCTTCTGTTCTTGCTTTGCTCCATTCAGGTCGACCACCTTGACCGAGGTGACCGCCGGCAGCGCCATCAACTCCCGCGTCAGCTCCGGCGTTGCGGGCTCATCCAGTTCCAGTACGGTCAAGGCTGCGCCGCTCCGGTTCTTGCGGTCCAGCGACATATGGCCGATATTGAACTGCCCTTTGCGCATCACGTCGGTCACGCTGGCCAGCACGCCCAGGTAGTCCATATGGTGAATCAGCACCGTCGGATACATGCCGGTCAGCTTGACATTAAAGCCGTCGATATCGACGATTTCGATATTGCCTCCGCCGATGGAAATGCCGGTCAGCGTCAGTTCCTTGCCTGAACTCTCCCCGACCAGGTTCAGCCGGACCGTATTCGGATGCGGAAACAGCCCCGCCCCCTGCCTGAACGATACAGCCACCCCCGCTTCAGCGGCAAGCTCCAGCGAATCCGGCAACCTGGGATCGTCGGTAGCAAAGTCAAGCAAGCCGCCGATGATGGCCCGGTCCGTTCCATGCCCCTGATACGTAGCGGCGAAGGAGCCAAAGAAGATCACCTCGGCCTCGCGCGGCAGTTCGCCCAGCACCTGGCGGGCAGCTCTGCCGATCCGGGCGGCACCGGCCGTATGCGAACTTGAAGGCCCGACCATAGCCGGACCGATAATTGAAAATACGTCTTTAAATCTCATGTGCTATCGATCTCCTGCATTTCTCGCATATGCGCATATGAATTGCCATTCCATTATACTGCATCCGGTCCGCCGCGGCACTGTTACATTTGTTGTTATCTGCACTCTTTGTTATCTATCGCTAGGGTTGGGCCCAGTCCATCGGACACGTGCATCTGCCCGCTTATTCTGCCGCACAACTCCGCGAGTTCCCCGTCGTTCAGCCGGCCCGCATGCAGCAATGCCTCATAAGGGTCGCCTTCCAGCCGCAGCAGCCGGGCAAACGCCGGCTCCGTCTTCACTCCGGCCCGCTTCAGCCGGATGACCGCCTCGCGGAATTCCGGCCCAAGCTGCCGGAGGATCCGCCATTCGGCCAGCATATGCAAATAACCGTTTTGCCGCGCGGAAGGAACCGGCTGGCCAAAGAGCTCAATCGGCCAGCCTCCGGCGGAGAAACGGATGACCGTGCGCGGAATTCCCGCGACCGGGCGGGTGACGGCGCTGAAGCCGCCCTGGCCGCCGAAAAAGCGACCGGCCGCTAATATAAAGGCTTCCGGTTCATGAACCTCGCAAACGATGTCCAAATCGCTTCCCTCCACTTCGAGGCCGAGCGGAACCGTGCCGACCAGCAGCGGCGAATAATCCGCCAGATGCTCCATGATACGAAGCTCCTGCAGCAGCGCGTACACTTCCGGCTGCGGGGCGCTTCCCCTCCGCAAGTATTCAATCGTTGATCCAAAGCTCATCTTGTTCCCCACTTCCTCCTATTCCAAATGCATACGGAAACGCTTCGCAGGTACAGTCTCCTTTCCCGCGGCGCAGGCGAAAGCGCACCCCTGCCTGGGCAAATGCATAGCATAGCCTATACCTGCATGAAAGGGGAAGCTGCGTCATGAATCCAACCTATCCCTATTATGGGCAAAAAACCGTCTGCCGCGAGGAGCCCATCGCTTTTCCGCCGCAGCATCAGGACCGTCAGCCGGGGCTGGAATACCTGATGAATCCGCGGCCGATCAGCGAAGATCCGTCGATCGGGGGCAGCGGCAAGCTGACGGGCAAGGTCGCCTTGATTACCGGAGGCGACAGCGGCATCGGCCGTGCCGCAGCCATCGCGATGGCCAAGGAAGGGGCCGACATCGCCATCGCCTATTTATACGAGGACGTCGACGCCGAGGCGACGCAGCGGCGGATCGAAGAACTGGGGCGGCGCTGCCTGCGCATCCGGACGGACTTGCGGTACAAGCAAAACTGCTCCGATACCGTTGCGCATACGGTGAATACCTTCGGGCGTTTGGACATTCTGGTCAACAACCATGGGGTACAGTATCCACAAAAAAGCATTCTCGACATTTCTGAGGAGCAGCTGTATCAGACGTTTCAGACCAATGTTTTTCCGTACTTCTATTTGGTTCAAGCCGCATTGCCCCATTTGAAGCGGGGCGCGGTCATTATCAACACCGCTTCCATTACCGCCTATCAAGGCAACAAACAGCTGATCGATTATTCCGCCACGAAAGGCGCGATAGTCACCTTTACCCGCTCCCTGGCCCTCTCGCTGGTCGATCAGGGAATTCGAGTCAACAGCGTTGCCCCGGGCCCCGTATGGACGCCGCTCACGGTATCCAGCTATCCTGCGGAAGAAGTCAGCGTATTCGGAACGAATACGCCGCTCGGCCGTGCGGCCCAGCCTTACGAACTGGCGGGAGCCTACGTCTATCTGGCCAGCCCCGATTCGTCCTATGTCACCGGTGCCTGCGTTCACGTGAACGGCGGGGACATGGTCACGAGCTGACCGAACATTTACCCTCACAGGAAAGGAACCCGTCCATGAATAAAATCAAGGAATACGACCTTCCCTCCGTCCGGCTTACCGCAGGCATGTATGCATTATCCAAGCTGTCCGCCGCGGGGCTAACCTTTGTGCTGCTGTCACTGCTGCTGCTGTTCTTCCCGCATACCGGACGCATTCCGGACGGCTGGCCGGTATCGGTGCCTTATGCCATCTATGCCTACGGCCTGCCTGCAGCGCTGGCCGCGGATGTGCTGCTGCGCCTGTTCCGCTCGTCCTCCCTCATCCCGTCTCTTGCCTTGTACGCCGCGGCCGGATTTGCGGCCGGCCTGTGGCTGGCGTCGGAGCAGGGCGGGGACGCACACCGCTGCGCGCTGGCCGGCATCGCCGTTCTGCTGGTTTTCCGTTTCGCCCAGCTTGCCGGCGAACGTTACCCGCTGCTGCTTCCCGTATTCGCGCTGTTTGTGCCGCTGTTCTGCCTCGTACTGTTCTAGCGCCGGCTGCAGCCCGGTTCAGAGCGCTTCAATAATATCGCCGGCGATCAGCGCCGCCGGATGGGCGCGCGCTCTGGCCGCATCCTCTCCGGCCAGCCCGTGCAGGTACACCCCGAACGCCGCCGCCTGAAGCGGCGTCAGGCCCTGCGCCAGCAGACCGGCGATAATCCCGGTCAGCACATCGCCCGCACCGCCGGTCCCCATACCGGGATGGCCGGTGGTATTGACGTAGGCTGCGCCGTCCGGGGCGGCAATAACGGTATGTGCTCCTTTGAGCACCAGCACCACGCCATGCTTCCGGGCGTACGCGCCGGCGAGGCCAATGCGGTCCCGCTGCACTTCGGCGGTCGATACCCCGGCCAGCCGGGCCATTTCGCCCGGATGCGGCGTCAGCACCGCCGGAACGCTCCGCCGCGGCCACGCTTCAAGGCCGGCTTCGGCCAAGATGTTTAGCGCATCGGCGTCCAGCACCAGCGGCGCGCCGATGCCTTCCCACAGGCAACGCAGCCAGCCGGTGTCGCCGGAAAATCGGCCAAGCCCGGGGCCGATCGCCACCGCATCGCGCGTCCTGCCAAGACGCAGCAGCTCCGCCGCGGAAGCCGCGGTCCACTCGCCGCCGGGACCGACGGGGGCGAGCATGACCTCGGGCGCCGCACCGACGGCATGGGGCAGCAGGCCTTCCGGCAGCGCCCAGGTCGCTAGCCCGCTGCCGATGCGCAGCGCGGCGCGGCTGGACAAGATTCCCGCGCCGCTCATGGCGAGGGTGCCTGCGGCCAGCAGCACATGCCCGTACGTGCCTTTATGGCCCTCGGGCGAGCGGCGGCGCGTCACGTCAACACCGAGACGCGCCGACAGCACCTCCGGCGTCAGCAGCCAGGCCTGCACGCCGGCCTCGCGCGCCAGCCCGGCCGGAATGCCGATGGCGCGCAGCACGACATGCCCGGCGGCCGCGGCGCCGGGATATTGCACCAGCCCGCGCTTGAGGCAGGCGAGGCTGACCGTAACCGCCGCATGGATGCACGGCTCATGCGTCGCCCCTGTGTCCGCGTCCAGCCCGCTCGGGATATCCGCGGACACGATCGGCTTGCCGCTGGCGTTCGCCGCGGCAATCAGCTCCGCGTAAGCGCCGCGCGGGGCGCCGGCGCTGCCGGTGCCGAGCAGCGCATCGACGATGCCGCTGCCGGCGGCCAGGTCCACGCGGTCCCGCCCGTAGACGAGGGCGGGCAGCCCCAGCGCGGCAGCGATGTCGCGCTGCCGGGCCGCTTCGCCGGCCAGCGTCTCCGGCGCGGCGGCGTACACCAGCGTGGCGGCTATGCCCGCCTCGCGCAAATACCGGGCGGCGACCAGCCCGTCGCCGCCGTTGTTGCCTTTGCCGACCAGCACGAGCCAGTGCTCGCGGTCGGACCCGTCCACGGTCAGCGCCCGGTCGCCGCTGACCGTAAAGAACGGCGGCTTCAGGCCCAAGCCGCCGTCTGCCCCGCCTGCCGGCCGCTCCGCCCGGCCGGCCCTGCGCTTAATCAGCGCGATGACTTCCTCCGCAATCGCCTTGCCCGCGCTCTCCATCAGCGCCACCGCCGGGATGCCGAGCTTATCGATCGCCAGCCGGTCCATTTCGCGCATTTGCTCCGCCGTTGCCAGTTCCATGGCCATGCCTCCCCGCTTCAGATAATGCTCAGTAGCCTACCGTAAACCGTTCGCGGCTGAAATTGCCCTCTTCCAGTTCGTCGATGACCGCGGCGGCAAAGTCCGGAATGCTCACCGAGCTTTCGCCGTTTTCATCCACCACCAGCCGGTCCAGGCCGATGCGGAACATCCCGGTACGCTGCCCCTCCCGGAGCTCCGCGGGCGGGCTGATATACGAATAGTCAAGCGCTGATCTTTGGTACATCTCATAAGCACGGGCATGCGCCGTTGCCAGCGGAAGAAATGCGGCGGGAAAACCCGCCGTCTCCAGCAGCAGCTCCCCCGAATCCGTCTTCAGGCTCCCCGCGCCGCCGACAATCAGCACCCGCAGCCCGGTTGCGTCCTTCAAACCGGCAATCAACGATTCCGCGGCAGCCGTCAGCTCCTCTTCATGGCCGGCCTTAGGGCCGTAAGCGCTGATCACAGCTTCCTTCCCGGCAACCGCAGCGGCAACCGATGCCGCATTCAGGATATCCGCCTGAATCACCTGCAGCCTTTCATGCGACAACGCATAGCTTTGCGGGTTCCTAACCGCTGCAGTCACTTCATGCTTGCGGTTCAGCGCCTCCTGCACGATCGCCTGGCCAATCCGGCCCGACGCTCCTAATATAACAATATTCATTCCGGCTTCCGCCCTTCTTCTTTATATATCGTTTTTATCTATCGTTAATCCTTGGCCTTGCGCTGCAGCGCCATCCCCTGGGAAGCCGGCATGACCGGCACAAATCCGTATTGCGCATACAGTTTGCTCGCTTCGCCGTCGGCAATGAGGCTGACATACGCCCGCTCGGGAACCGTATCCAGATAACGGCGAATTTCCGCCATGATCCGTTTGCCGTACCCGCGGCCCTGGCGGGAGGGTTTAACCGCGATATCCGTGACCTGAAAAAAGCATCCGCCGTCTCCAACGACTCGGCCCATGCCGACCAGTTCGTCCCCTTCATACAAAGTCACGGCGAAACAGGAGTTGGGCAAGCCGATCCCGGCTCCCTCAGGACTCATCGGACTAAGCCCCGCTTCCCGGCGCAGCGCCAAGTAATCGGATGTCTCCGGCACCTCGCAGCGCACTTCCAACCCTCTGGAAATCTCCATCTCAATATACCCCCTTACTACCTATCATATCACCATTTCCCCGGAGACTTTGCAAGCGGGCAGCGCTAATCCCCCTAGAGCACGGAATAGATGGCAAAAACGCCCCTGCTCCCGCCGGTCAGGCGGGAACAGGGGCTCTGGAGGACTAATAAAAGCAAGGGCAGCCGGTCAACCGCGGCCCGAGGCCCGGGAATCGGTGCGCCGATTCCCGGCTTCGCTGCTTAATCGCGCACTGTTTGCGCTGTTCTCAAAACGTTTGCGTTCCGTGCGTTCCATCTGGACAATCTGTCCCTCGTGCACAACGATGTGCAGGGAGCCGAACTCCATGTCTTCAAGCAATCCCGCGATCCGTGACAGCCACACTTCATCCACTTTCAGCGGTTTAGCCATGCTGGAGCCTCCTTTTCCTGAACCTCTGTGAGCGTGATTCTTCCTCCTGCGCGTCAGTCGGCGTTCTTGCGCAGCAGCCAGCTCTTGATGATCATCGTGACCAGGGCGAGCAGCAGCAGCAGGGACGCCACGGCAAAGGACGCCGAGAACTGATATTCGTTATACAAAATTTCAACATGCAGCGGCAGCGTGTTCGTCAGTCCGCGGATATGGCCGGAAACGACCGATACCGCCCCGAATTCCCCCATCGCCCGTGCATTGCACAAGATGATTCCGTACAGCAGGCCCCATTTAATATTCGGCAGGGTCACCCGGAAAAAGATCTGCCAGCCGCGCGCGCCGAGCGTAATTGCCGCTTCTTCTTCCTGTATGCCCTGATCCTCCATCAGCGGAATCAGCTCGCGGGCGACAAACGGGAAGGTTACGAACAGCGTCGCCAGCACGATGCCGGGAAGCGCGAACACGATTTTGATGTCATGCGCGCTGAGCCAGGAACCGAACCAGCCGTTCGAGCCGAACACCAGCACAAAGATCAGGCCGCCGATCACCGGCGATACGGCAAACGGCAGGTCAATCAGCGTGACAAGGAATCCTTTGCCGCGAAAACGGAATTTGGTGATCGCCCACGCGGTCACCACGCCGAACACGGTATTCAGCGGTACGGTAATGGCGGCAACGAGCAGCGTTAGCCGCAGGGCCGAAGCCGCATCGGGATCGGTCAGCGCCGCCCAGTATACATCCCAGCCGCGTTTAAGCGCTTCGGTGAGCACAACGGCCAGCGGCAGTACGATCAGCCATACCAGCACCAGCGTCGCAAGTCCAACAAGCACCCATTTAACGGTTTTGGACTCGGTTGCCGGCGCGCTTGCGGAACGCGCCTTCCCTCCGGCGAATAACGGGACAGTACCGGCCATGAAATCTCCTCCAGACAAAAAATAGTTACCGCGCGCTTTTGCGCACCCAGCGCTGAAGGCTGTTGATGACCAGCAGCATCAGAAAGGATATCAACAGGAGCAGCAGGGCGACCGCCGTCGCTCCGGCATAATCGTACTGCTCCAGCTTCGACATGATGAGAAGCGGCGCGATTTCCGTCCGCATCGGCATATTGCCGGAGATAAATACGACAGAGCCGTATTCTCCGATGCCGCGGGCAAATGCCAGCGCGAACCCGGTCAGCAGCGGCGGAAGCAGCTCCGGCAGGACAATCCGCACGAAGGTGCGGACCCGTCTCGCGCCTAGCGTGGCTGCCGCTTCCTCCACGTCACGGTCCAGGTCCTCCAATACCGGCTGCACCGTCCGCACTACAAAGGGAATACCGATGAACATCAGCGCCAGCGTTATACCCAGAGGCGTAAAGGCGATCCTCAGCCCCAGCGGGTCGAACAAGGAGCCGATCCAGCCGTTCGCCGAATACAGCGCCGTCAGGGAAACGCCGGCCACCGCCGTAGGCAGGGCGAACGGCAGGTCAATCAGCGCATCGAACAGACGTTTTCCCGGAAAATCGTACCGTACCAGCACCCAGGCCAGCAGCAGTCCGAGCACCGCATCGGTTAACGCCGCCGCGGCCGCGGTCGTCAGGCTTACACGGTAAGAAGCAAGTACCCGGGCATCCGTGGCGACGTCCCAGAATTTGCCCCAGCTTAAGCCTGTATGGTTGAACAGCAGCGCAGATAGCGGCAGCAGCACGACCAGGCTAAGATACAGCACGCTGTAGCCCATCGTAAGCCCGAACCCCGGCAGCAGTCTGCGCCGGGACGGGACGGTTGATGTCGTGACCACATTCATTCGGTATTCATCCTTTCCTGCCTTCGGCTCATGGGCCGATCAGCAGCCTTCGGCAATTATTTGCCCGGTACGTAGATTTGGTCGAAGATACCGCCGTCGTTGAAATGTTTCTCCTGTGTTTCTTTCCAGGTACCAAATTTATCGGCCAGCGTAAACAGCTTGATGTCCGGGAATTGATCCTTGAACTGCTCCTTGACGCTGTCCAGCGTAGGACGGTAGAAGTTCTCCGCGGCGATCTTTTGCCCTTCTTCGGAGTAAAGGTATTTCAGGTAAGCCTCGGCCACTTCACGCGTACCCCGCTTATCGGCCACCTTGTCGACAACCGCAACCGGCGGCTCCGCCAGAATGCTTTCGGACGGGTTAACGATTTCGAATTTGTCGGCGCCAAGCTCCTTGATCGACAGATAGGCTTCGTTCTCCCAGGCGATCAGCACGTCGCCGATGCCGCGTTCCACAAAGGTCGTAGTGGCTCCGCGGGCGCCGGTGTCGAGTACCGGTACATGCTTGTAAAGCTCCTGCACGAATGCTTTCGCCTTCTCTTCGTCATTGTTGTTATGGTCAAGCGCGTAACCCCATGCGGCAAGATAATTCCAGCGGGCCCCACCCGAAGTCTTCGGATTCGGCGTAATGACCTCTACGCCATCCTTCAGCAGGTCCGGCCAATCCTGGATGCCTTTCGGGTTGCCTTTACGTACGAGGAAGACAATGGTCGATGTATAAGGTGAGCTGTTATGTTCGAATTTGCTTTCCCAACCTGCGTTGATCAGGCCTTTGTCCTGCAATGCATCAATATCGTAACCGAGCGCCAGCGTCACGACATCCGCTTCGAGGCCTTCAAGGACCGCGCGGCTTTGCGCACCGGAACCGCCGTGGGATTGCTTAATGGTAACTTTCTGCCCGGTCTCCTTCTCCCAATAAGCCGAAAACGCTTTGTTGTAGTTCTCGTACAGCTCGCGGGTCGGATCATAAGACACGTTCAGAAGCTCTACCGGGTCTTTCGAGGGCGCCTTGGTTGCTTCAGCCGCAGCATTTGTTGATTCCGGTGCCGAAGTGGCCGCCGCGGCATCATTGTTCGCATTGTTGTTGCCGCAGGCGGTCAGCCCCGCCGTCAACAGCAACGCAAATCCGGTAAGAAGCCCTTTTTTGATTCCCTTTTTCATTTTCCAACCACTCCCCCTGTTTATTTGATTAAAAATAAATAACTTATCAGGTAAGAATAATTATTTTACTATTCCTACCCACTTAGTTGGTTATGTCGATATATTACTGAATGCCCGGCGCGGTGTCAAACCTTTTTTTAATGGAATCTGGCAATTCAGGAAGATGTGTGCTCCCAGAAGCAGTCGTTGGCGGAGGTTCCTTCAAGACCCACTTGTTATTGCAGCCCCAAAGTAATATTATTGCTACATCTTATAGATCAAAAAATGATAGATTAATAATGCAGATTCATAGATTGAGAGATAGAAAATCAGTGCAATCGTCAGGGGAGAAATCAACTTATGGGGATGGATTTGGAATGGCTTCCTCAGCCGCAGCCGGAGCTTCTGCCGAAGCCGCGGCGAAAGCGGATCTTTCGGCGGATCGGCGGGGGGATTGCAAGGCGTGTCACGCAAACCTACCGTTATGATACGGCTTTATGGCGGACCGCCTTCGCGGGACCGTGGATCATTCAGGTTTTGGCCTTTACGGCCGCTGTGCTGGGCATACCTACCGGACTTGGCACGGCTGCCGACATTATACTATCCGCCGGAGCAGCGACGCTTGTCCTGGGTATCTCAGCCAACCTGATTGCCGTGCTGCTGGCGGTATTCGGCCTCCCGATCCCGCGCTTGTTCACGGGCTCTTTCGTGAGCGCCTTCGGTTCTGCGCTATTCATTCTCCATTATGCCGACGTGCAGCTTGATGCGGCAGCCGCAATTGCCGGCGGCGCCGCCGTTCTCGGAGCGCTGTTCGGCCTGGCGCTCGGCCTGCTGCGCCGCAGGCATTTCGTTTCCGGCGCCCTGCTTGCGGCGGCATTGGTCTTATTGCCGCTGGCGGTGCCCGCGGCGCCTGAAGTTGCTGCGCTGGATATCCAGCGCACCGCCGCTCCTGCGGCGGCGATCGCCGCAGACAATCCGGGCCAGCCAGGGAGCTACGCCTGGCGTACCTTTACGTACGGCAGCGGCAAAGATCTGCAGCGCGAGGGTTACGGCAAAGGGGCTGAGCTGATCTCGTCCAACGTGGACGCCTCCGCGTATATCAAAAATTGGCCGAAGCTGAAGACCTTGTTCTGGGGCTTCGACAACACCTCGCTGCCGCTGAACGCAAGGGTCTGGATGCCGGAGGGCGACGGGCCGTTTCCGCTCGTCCTGATGGTCCACGGCAATCATATGATGGAGGACTTCTCCGAGGAAGGTTATGCCTATCTTGGCGAACAGCTCGCCAGCCGGGGATTTATCGCCGTAACGCTGGACGAGAACTTCCTGAACTATTCAGCCTGGTCGGGCATTCCCGACAACGACTTCAAAGTGCGCACCTGGTTGATCCTGAAGCATTTGCAGCAGATCGGGACATTTGCAGAGCAGGCCGGCACTCCGTTCTATCAAAAAGTCGATTATGCCCATACCGCGCTGCTCGGCCACAGCCGGGGCGGCCAGGCAGTGGCGATGGCCGCCGACGCCGGTCGCTGGTTTAAGGATGATCCAGCGATGTCGGCCCTGGAACAGTTCCATATCCGTTCCGTCATCGCGCTGGCCCCTACAGACAAGGCCATCGACGATACGCAGGCCAAGCTTACCGACATCAATTATTTAACGCTCCAGGGCGCGCGCGACGGCGATGTCCACGATTTCTACGGCGACCGCCAGTATATTCGTGCGGCGTATACGTTAGGCTCCGGCGCGTTCAAGAGCTCCCTTTATATCGAAGATGCCAACCACAGCCAGTTCAATACCAACTGGGGTTTGTACGACCAGTCCTTCCCCGTCGGCCTGCTGCTGGACCGCTCGCGCATAATGGACGGTACGGACCAGCGGGAGATCGCCAAGGTCTATGTTTCGGCCTTCCTGGAGGCGACGCTGCACGGCAGCGGCGATTACGTGCAGCTGTTCCGGGATTACCGCAGCGGAGCCGCTTGGCTGCCGCAGGATACCGCTTATTATAACCGGTATCAGGACGGGAATTTCATACCGCTGGCCGTGTACGATGAAGACCGCAAGCCGGACACGTCGGCCGGCGGCACCATCAGCGCCTCCGGCCTGATCCGGACCGAGGAGGTTGCCAAGGACCGCGAAGCAAAGAGCAAAGCCGATTACGGCGTCGTGCTTTCGCGGAGCGCGGCAGCCGGCACGGATGCTTTTTACAGCATTACGCTCAAGGATGACGTGACTTCCGGAATGGCGGCGAAAGGAGCCGAGGGCCTGGCCTTCTCCATGTCGAACCGTAACGCCGATCGCAAAGCGGACAGCGGAGCCTCCGCGGCCTCGCCGTCGCCGGGGGTGGAAGTGGAGCTGACGGATACCCGTCAAGTCACGGCCCGCCTGCCCCTGAGCGAGGTTGTGGACATTCTGCCGCTGCCGCGTACCCGGTTTACGCTGTATCCTTGGCTGGAAGAACGGATTGCCGACGGGAAATACGGCGATCCTTCGGAAGCGGTGTACCAAACCTACCGTTTGCCGTTCGCACGTTTTCAGGCCGAAGAGCCGCAATTGGATACGGGCCATATCGTAAAAGTGACGTTCTACCTTCAAGGCCAGGGCGACAAGATCATGCTGGACGATATCGGGTTGTATACCCGCTGATCGGGTTAGATCCTCATCAAAAGGGCTTCTTCTGCCGTACACCGGCAGAAGAAGCCCTTTTGATGTTTACCGCCGTAACCTTACAGCGCCACCAGGCATACCGGAGCCTTGACCTCCAGCTCATTGCCGGTAGGAATCAGCCGGCCGCTCTCCGCGTCGATGCGGAAGGAGACGATGTTGTCGCTGTTCTGGTTGGCCGCCAGCAGCATCCCGCCGATAATGGCAAAATTACGCGGCGTCCGGCCGCCGGAGCTGACCCAGTCCCCGCCCGCAAGCTGCCCGGTCACGGCATCCACCGTGAACATGGCAATGCTGTCATGGCCGCGGTTCGAGGCATACAGGAAACGTCCGCACGGAGAGAGATGAATGTCGGCGGCAGTGTCATCGCTTCCCGCGGCGTAATGCGGCGGCAGCGCGCTTACTTCCTGCACGATTCTCAATTCGCCCGCACCCGGGTTAGCGGCAAAAACAGTGATCATGCTGCTCAGCTCATTGATCAGGTAAATCCATTGTCCGCTTGCATGCACGGCCAGATGGCGCGGACCGGAGCCCGGAGGGAGGACGGCCTCGCCCAACCTGGTCAGCTTACCGTCCGCCGTCTTATAGATAATGACCTGATCCAGCCCGAGATCGCAGGCCAGTACTACCTCGCCGTCACCCGGGATGACCGAATGGGGATGCGGCCCTTCCTGGCGGTCCTGACGGGGACCCGATCCTTCATGCCGCACCTGCGAAGCCATCTCGCCCAGCGAGCCGTCTTCGCGTACGGGAAACAGATTCACGTTGCCGCCCATATAGTTGGCGATGTACAGCTGATCCTCCTCTTTGGAGAGGGAGACATAGCAAGGCGCGCTGCCTTCGGTTTTATGGACGCTGCCGAGCGGATGAAGCACCTTGCTCCCCGCTTCAACGGCAAACGTATGAATTTCGCCTTCCTCCTGCTCGCTCACTGCATACAGCACGCTTCCCGCCCGGTTCAGCGCGAGAAAGGACGGGTTTTCAATGCCGCCTGTTCCGCCGAGTTGCCTCATCTCCCCGGTCGCAGGATCGAGCGCGCCAAGCGCAATGGCCTGTTCTTCTTTGACATTATATGTACCGATGTAAAACAAAACTTCATTCGGCTGCTTCATGCGAATTTGCTCCTTTTTCAGCTGAGATAGGTCATGCCGGAACTTCTACTTGTTCACTATAACATGATTATTTACCCTTCACACCACCGCCGCTAAACGGCCCTTTCCGGCCTTAATTGAAATGCGGCAGACGGAAAAACACAAATTTTAACAACTGGTTTAAACGGGCGGCGGGCGGTTAATAGTTACCATCGAAGGCACCACACACCTAACACGAAGGAGCTGAAGAATCATGGAATTTCTATGGATGCTAATTGTAGGCGGCGTAATTGGATGGCTTGCAGGCCTGATTATGGGCAGAGATATACCCGGGGGAATCATCGGGAACATTATCGCGGGGATTCTCGGATCTTGGCTTGGCGGCGTGCTGCTGGGAAGCTGGGGACCAAGAATTAGCGACTATTACGTATTCCCGTCCCTTATCGGCGCAATTGTGCTGATTGCCATCGTGAGCCTGATTCTGCGCTCGGTCGGCGGCCGCAGCCATTCTTAATATGCTGATTGCTTGCGAATAATACTCGCGTGTTGCAATTCATGGGGCGCCCCCGAGGCCTTGAGGCCGAGGGGAAGCGCCCTTTTTCATGGGCACAGCCCCTCCGGCGCAGCATGGCGGGGTTACCCTTACATAAACGGGCATATACTAGGAGCAGCCCCTTTTTTCCGCAGGCAGTGTTTTTGTGCGCGGCTTTCTTTTTTTGCTATAATGGAATGAATAGTGATACTTATCACAGAGAGGAATGGGAATCATGGGCAATATTAATCCCTCACTGCTGCATGTGGGCTCCACGCTGGTGGCCCTGGCCATGGCGCTCATGGTCATTTTTATCCGCCTGAAAGCCAGCGCCCGCCCGGTCACGCTCCGGAAAATCTGGATTCCTCCGCTCGGGATGTCCACCGGCTTCGCCATGTTCGTCGCACCCGAAGTGCGTTTTCCCTGGTGGTGGGCGGTGCTCGCATTTCTGGTCGGCTGGTTTATCTTCGCTTATCCGCTGATGCGCAGCACCATCTTCGAAGAACGGGACGGACAGATTTACGCGCAGCGCTCCAAAAGCTTCGCTTTCATTCTGCTGGGCCTGCTGCTGATCCGCACACTGCTCCATGAGTTCATCAACCGGTACGTGTCGATCCCGCAATCGGGCGGATTGTTTTTCATTCTGGCGTTTGGCATGATTCTCCATTGGCGGGTATTTATGTACAAACGCTATACGCTGATGGTTCCGCCATCGCCGCAAATTCCGCAACCCCGGGCATAAACGGGCGACAGGAGCATTACCCGGCAGAGTGCCGGAGCGATGCTCTTTTTTGCGTCACCTGTAACCGGCGTCCGCAACCGGAGCCCGCGGTTTCTTGTCAGTATACATTCCCTTTTCCCGCGCCGCGCATACAATATTTCATGAGCCCGCCCAGAACTTTCTGACGCCCCATGTAATTTGTGGCCAAAAACGAAACATAACTGCCGCGCATTTTTCCTCCGATGTCAGGTAACTTGCAATTGGATCAGTTAAAATAGAGGCATACAGGCCGCTGGCCGGGTATTATTTTCAAGAGAGTGGGGACAAGTGAAGTGAAAACGAAATCGAGAAAAGTGGCGATTGTCGGGTCCGGCATGGTCGGCTCCAGCTGCGCCTATGCCATGGTCAACCAGGCGATCTGCGACGAAATCATGATGGTGGACCGCACATTCGACCGCGCCATGGCCCAAGCCCTTGACCTCTCACATTGCATGGATTTTGCCGGTACACGGACCAAGGTGTATCCCGGAACCGCCAAGGACTGCGGGGGCATGGATGTGGTCATCCTCACCGCCGGGGCCAACCCCAAGCCGGGCCAAACGCGGCTCGATGTGCTGGATGCCGCCGCCGAGATTACGGGACAAATCGTTGCCGATATTATGGCCGGCGGGTTTGACGGGATATTCGTCGTAGCCGCCAACCCTGTCGATATTGTAACTTACCTGGTGTGGAAAATGTCCGGGCTGCCGCGCCACCGCGTCATCGGCACCGGAACCTCCATCGACTCGTCCCGCCTGAAAACGCTGCTGTCCGAGGTGTTCTCCATCGATCCCCGCAGCGTCAACGGCTATGCGCTCGGCGAGCATGGCGAATCCCAGTTCGTGGCCTGGTCGCATGTCACCATCGGCGGCAAGCCGATCAAGCATATTCTGGAGCAGCACCGCGAACGCTTCCGCGATCTGGATCTGGATGACATCGCCCGCAAAACGAAGGATGCCGGCTGGGAGATCTTCACCCGCAAAGGCTCCACGCATTTCGGCATCGGCAGCGCGCTGGCCTATATCACCCGCGCCATTCTCAACGATGAACATAAAATCATCGCCGTCTCGGCCATTCTGGAGGGCGAATACAATCAGAGCGGCGTATGTACCGGCGTGCCCGCAATTATCAGCAGCGACGGCATCCAGGAGCTAATCGAGCTGAACCTCAGTCCGAAAGAAGACGAGAAGCTCGCCGCGTCCTGCCAAATTATCCGCTCGGGCATCGACAGCCTGAAGCTGGAAGCCTAAAACGCCAAACGCCCCGCTGCTCCCTGAAGGAGAAGCGGGGCGTTTATTTGTTCGGGCCGGCTGGTTAGGCTCGCGCCGGCACACGCAGCGCGCGCACGCTGTTCAGCACCGCCAGCACGGTAACGCCGACGTCGGAGAAGACGGCTTCCCACATCGTGGCGATCCCGAAAGCGCCAAGGATCAGAAAAATCGCTTTGACCGCCAGTGCGAAAAGGATATTCTGCCAGACGATGCGGCGCGTCCGTCCGGCAATCGAGATGGCGTCGGCGATTTTGGACGGCTCGTCGGTCATGATGACGATATCCGCCGCCTCGATGGCCGCGTCGGAGCCGAGGCCGCCCATCGCGATACCTACATCCGCTCTCGCCAGCACCGGCGTATCGTTGATACCGTCTCCGGCGAAGACGATTTTCTCGCGGGGCCCTTTTTCCTTCTCCAGCCGCTCGATCGCCTCAACTTTATGCTGCGGCAGCAACCCGGCGTGGATTTCATCGACGCCAAGCTGCTTGCCGACCGCCTCCGCCACTTCCGGCGTATCGCCGGTCAGCATGACCGTCTTGCGGACGCCCAGCGCCTTCAAGCGCTGAATCGCTTCGCGCGAATCTTCCTTCACTTCGTCGGCAATGATCAGGTAGCCGGCATAATTGCCGTCCACCGCGATATGAACAACCGTTCCGTGCTGCTCCGGCTGCTGTGGATTTATTCCTTCGCTCGCCATCAATTTAGCGTTGCCGGCCAGCACCGCCCGGCCGTCGATGGATACCGCAATGCCGTGGCCGGAGATTTCCCGGTAGTTTTCGATAGCCAGGCCCTGGATCTCCCGGCCGTAGGCGGCACGGATCGATTCGGCAATCGGATGGCCGGAATGGCTTTCCGCATAGGCGGCGATCCGCAGCAGCTCCTGCGGGTCCCATGCCTCCGCCGGATAAATGCCTGTCACCGTAAATTTCCCTTTGGTGAGCGTACCGGTCTTGTCGAACACGACCAGCTTCACGTCGTTCAGCGCTTCGAGATAATTGCCGCCCTTCACCAGAATGCCGCTGCGCGAAGCGGCGCCGATGCCGCCGAAGAAGCCGAGCGGAATGGAAACGACCAGGGCACAAGGGCAAGAGATGACGAGGAATACCAGCGCCCGGTAAATCCAGTCGCCAAAGGTCTCGCCGCTGAAGAGCAGCGGCGGCAGCACGGCCAGCAGCAGCGCTGCAAGGACGACGATGGGCGTGTACACGCGGGCGAACTTGGTGATGAACGTCTCCGTCTTGGCTTTGTTGCCGGAGGCGTTCTGCACCAGCTCCAGAATTTTGGAGACGGCGGACTCCCCGAACGTCTTCGTCACTTCCACGGTCAATACGCCGTTCTGGTTAATGAAACCGCTCAGCACCTGGCCGCCCGGTTCCACCGGACGCGGAACCGATTCGCCGGTCAGCGCCGAGGTATCCATCAGCGCGCTGCCGGTCAGCACGGTGCCGTCGAGCGGCACCCGCTCGCCGGGGCGGACCAGAATGGTATCGCCCACCCCGACCTCCTCCGGCGACACCCGGCGCTGCCCGTCGCCGCTTTGCAGCACGGCGTATTCCGGCCGGACATCCATCAGCGCCGAGATGGAGCGGCGGGAGCGGTCGACCGCCAGGCCCTGGAAGACTTCGCCGACCTGGTAGAAGAGCATGACCGCAACGCCTTCGGGATATTCGCCGATGGCAAATGCCCCCAGCGTCGCCAGCGCCATCAGGAAGTTCTCGTCGAACACCTGGCCGCGAACGATATTGCGCACCGCGCTGAGCAGCACATCGCCGCCGGCCACCAGATAGGCGGCCAGGAACAGCGCCAGCTCTGCCGCGCCTTCGAGCGGCAGCAGCATCGCCGCGGCGGCCAGCACCGCGCCGCCGCCGAGCCGCCACCACGTGCCGCGCTCGCCGCCGGCACCGTGCTCATGCCCATGCCCGTGCGCATGGGCATCGCCGTGTTCATGCGCGTGGCCATGGGCATCGCCATGGGCATGCGCTTCCCCATGGGCATGCGCTTCATCATGCCCATGCCCGCCGGCGCGGGCAACCCGACGTCCGCCCGCCAGCTTGGCGGCGGCAGTGCCCCGGCCGCCGACCTCGCGCAGCTTCACATGCGGCTCGAGCGCCGTTACTGTCTTTTGCGCCTGCTCCGAAACCGCCTCGGTATCGGCCGCCGCAGTCTCCAGCGTCATCGTCTTCATCGCGAAGTTGACCGAGCAGGATGTCACGCCATCAAGCTTTTTCACCTTGTTTTCAATCTTCATAGCGCAATTCGCGCAGTCCAAACCTTCCAGCACCCACTGCCGTTTCACCTTGCCCTCCACTGCATTCATATCATCCATCTCCCTTGGATATATCTATATATGAGTAACTGTTCATATGTTCTTATGCCCTTATTATATTCCCCTTGCATGAGCAGTGTCAATGCATGCGGTGCCTGAATTTTACGCGGTGAAGTACAGCGGTTTCTAGCCCAAAGACGGCTCCGGGACCGGCAGGTCCAAAAACCGCAACATCGCGGCCCGGAATACCGGACACAGTCGGTCATCAAGCTACTAAAAGAAATCCAAGCTTTTTTCGCAAATACCCCTCCATTAATGTAAAAAAGTATATAATTAACATATCAACAAGTTATGGGAATTGGATCTTCTGAAAAGGAGGCGGTATGGATGAGCGATTTCTTTAATCCCGGACCGAATGCGTCAAACTCGACGGATCCCGGCGGCCATAAAGCCAATCATGATGTGAATCAGCATAAGCTCCATACAAAGGGAGTCCCCGGTATTTGGAGTCAAATCCTTGATTTGATTATTGTCGCGGCCATTTTTGTCGTAATTATAGTTGTAATTACATGGATTGTGTAGAATAGATCGAATTTCTTAGACCCCGAGTCGGGGTCTTCTTTATTGAGGGTTCCTACCTGCCCATATCTGTGCTGCTCTGCCTGTTTGTTACCCTTAACGGACTTGAGCGCCGTTGCTCTTACCAAACGCCCTTTCGCACAAAAAAACCGCTCTCCGCCAAAGGCGGGAACGGTCTGTCCGCAACTTATGCAACAACCCTCTATTCGTGCCGGATATGCTCATGCGTCTGCAGGAAAATCTGCTCGACATGGGTGTCGTTTAGCGAATAGAAGACCGTCTTGCCTTCCTTGCGCCGCTTCACGATCCGTAGATTACGCAAATACCGCAGTTGATGCGATACTGCCGATTGCCCCATATCAAGAATCGAAGACAAATCATGCACGCACAGCTCCTGCCGGGAGAGCGCGTAGATGAGCCGTACCCGCGTCGGGTCGCCCAGCGCCTTGAACATCTCCGCCATCTTGTCGGTGATCTCGCGATCCGGAAGGATCAGCGCCACAGAGTCCGGCCCCAGCTCCGATCCTTCACAGGTGTTGTCGCATTCTTCAACCGCTGCCGGTTCCATGCCCTAACCTCCTCCTCCATATGCTATCCGGAAATTCCGGTTATTCGAAGTCTCTACGATTAATTATAGAAAAAACTTCGCGCAAAGTCCATGGAGGAACCCCGGCAAGAGGAAGGGCAGCGCAGTTGTTCTGCAAACAACGCGCTGCTCCCGGCTCTACACTGCTTTCCGCCGGAAGGCGATCAGCCCGGCGGCCAGGAACAGCACAAGGCTGCCCAGCACAACGCCCATCAGCGTTTCCAGCGGCAGGTTAAACGCGCCAAAGGCCTCATCGCCGCTGAACGGGGACATTGCCAGAAGCGGCTGGACCCATGGATAATAAGGGCCAAAGCGGTCCGAGTTGGCAATCAGCATATTGGGCAGCGTCAGGCTGACGTTCAGCGCCAGCGGAGCGCCGAAGCTGCTCCAGCCTTGGGATACGGCTAGCTGCAGCGCGGCAAGCGGCAGGCAGGCGAACCAGCCGCCGAACACGCTGGCGCCGATCAGCTGCCACGGCAGCGGGCCGGGCACGCCGCGGAGCGTTCCGACAGCAAGCAAGGCAGCCAGGAACAACAGCTGCACGGCGGCGAGCAGCCCCGCGGTCATCGCAAACTTCGCCAGGTACACCGAGGTCCGGCGCACCGGCAAGGCCAGCAGCTGCTTCCAGCCGCCGTCCCCGTGCTCGAACCGGCAGAGCATCGCGGCGAACACGCCCGACAGCACCGGCAGAAACAGCATCGCATGAATGGCGGACATGGCGCTGAGGAGCAGGCGCCAGGTCACGCTTTCGTCCGCCGCCCTATCGGCCAGAAGTCCGACAAGAACGGCAATTGCCGGGCTCGCGATCACAAGAATCCAGAGATGGGAGCGCGACAGCTTCAGCCGTTCGGCCGAGCAAAGTCTCATGAAATTTTTCATATGTCAGGCCACATCCTTCCGTGCAAAATGCAGCGCGCCCGGCAGCAGCACCAGCAGGCCCAGGAGAAGTCCAGCCGCGCTGTACAGCCACGGCTTGGCGCCGCTCCACGCCAGATACGGCCAGATCAGCGGCACCCACTTCGGCATATACAAGGAGAACAGGCTCGTGATGGACAGCGTCAGGCCCAGCCCGACCGGGAGCGTCTGATTGCGGTTGGCCAGCGAAAGCCAGAGCTGCAGGGCGACGACCGGAAGGACGGCCGCATAGGCGGCGAAGCTGAGCTGAAGCAGCTTGCCGTACGGCACCGGCTGTTCGCCGAATCCAAGCAGCAGACCGAGCAGTGCCGTACCGCCCGATAACAGCAGGCAGGAGCAGGCGAGCAGCAGCAGGAGCAGCAGCAGCTTGGACAGGAAAACGGCCGTGCGTGAGACCGGCAGCGCCAGAAGCTGCTTCCAGGCGCTCGTCTGATGCTCCACATTCGCCATCAGCGAGGAGAGCAGCGCCGCGCCCAAGTACAGCGCAACCGGCACAAACTCGGACAGGTTGTCGAGTAAGCCGCCCCATAAGTCGGCACGGTACTGCTCCTTCAAGTAATCCAGACGGAGGCCGAAATTGAGCCCCTGCATCGCCAGGAGTCCCGCCGGAGCCAGAAAGACGAGAAACCATAACCCCTTGCCGCGGATCTTCAGCCAGTCCGCGGAGAAGACGCGCCCGATCATGACGCGCCTCCTTCAACGATCTGCAGGAAAAATTCCTCCAGCGACTGCCGGCGCTCCTCGACCCGGTAAATATCATGGCCGCGCTCGACCAGCTCCCGGATCAATATCGCCACACGGGCATCGTTTATTCGCGGCAGGATAAGGCGCCCTTCGCGAAGCGCGACCCGCCCGCCTGCCGCAGCCTCGGCTAAGACCAGCGCCGCCTCCGGCTCCGATACGGACAAGCGGAGATCGCCCGCCGCCTGCGCTTGCAGATGCGCAATCGTATCTTCATACAGCATCCGGCCCTGGTTGATAATGCCGACCGTGTCCGCCATCTGTTCGATCTCGCTCAGCAAATGGCTGGAGACCAGCACCGTAATCCCCTGCTCGGATGGAAGCCGCTTGATCAATGAGCGGATCTCCTGGATGCCCGACGGATCGAGGCCGTTGGTGGGCTCGTCCAGGATCAGCAGCTCGGGACTGCCGAGCAGCGCGGCGGCAATGCCGAGCCGCTGCTTCATGCCGAGCGAGAAGCCTTTGACCGGGCGTTTCTCTTCACCGGTCAACGAGACGATGTCCAGCACCTCGGCAATCCGCGATTTGGGCACATCCAGAATGCGCCGGATGGCTTCCAGATTATCAACTGCACTTAAGTGCCCGTAATAGGAGGGCGATTCGACCAGCGAACCGATCCTGCGCAGAATCGGCAGTTTATGCTTTTGCAGCTCCTGTCCAAAAATATCGATGCTGCCGGAGGTCGGCTTGATCAATCCGAGCAGCATCCGGATCGTCGTCGTTTTTCCGGCGCCGTTTGGGCCGAGAAAGCCGTATATCTGCCCTTTCCCGATATTCAAATTCAATTCGTCCACCGCCGCGCGGCCGCGGTATACTTTGCGCAAATCCGCCGCGCGGATCACTGTTTCATTCATGTTCTTCACCTCGTTACCCAGCATAACGGGCCGAGGTTAAAAGAACGGGCGTGCCAAGTTTAAAATTGGTTTAAATTTTCCGCTGCCGCTCCGGGATGGAATATCGCGATCGAGGTCCCCTGCTTTGTACTTTCGACGGCCCAGCCGAGCTCCATCCGTTTGAGCAAAAGATCAACGATCGACAAGCCAAGGCCCGCGCCCCGCTTGCCTTCGCCGCCCTCCATGCCCTTGCCGTGGTCTTCGATTATGATGGCGCGCCGTCCGTGAACCGTGTCCGCCGCGATCCGGATATACTGCCCGCTGCCGGCATGACGTACCACGTTCTGGTACAGGTTATCCAGAATCCGCCGGAACCAGCTTTCATCCACTGTCCAATACAGCGGTTCTCCTTCCAGGTCAATCTCGATTTGAAACCCTTCCTTCTCCCAGAGCGGGTACCATGCCGCCGCGCTTTCCCGGACAAGGCGCAGCATCTCCTTCTTTTCGGCTTTGAGCGTCACCTTGCCGCTGCTGAGCAGATTATAAGAGAGCAGATTGTCGATGAGCCCGCTTAAGCTTTCGATCCGCTGATCCATCAGGCCGAGCGATTCCTTCGCCCGCCCGCTTAAGTTTTCTTTATCCAGCACATGCAAATGGCTGCGGATCACCGTCAGCGGGGTACGCAGGTCATGCGACAGATCGGCGATCAGCCGGCGGCGCAGCTCGTCTTCCGCTGCCTCACGTTCCCGGCCCGCGGCCAATTCGCCCACCATCGTGTTGAAGGCGATCTCCAGCCGGCCGATTTCGTCCAGCCGGCCGGGAACGACCGCCTGCGGCAATCCCGAAGCCTCTCTAAAGCTCATCGCGGTCTGCAGCCGCAGCAGGCGTCTGCGGATGCCAATAAAAAACATCCACGACAAGCTGGCGAAAAAGAGGAAAAACAGAAAAAACACGGCAAAATACCAGAGGCTGAACCGGGCACCCTGATCGGCCTTTGTCAGCGCTGCGGGAATCTGCATCACCATAAACCCTTGCCCCGCGTCCGCCTTATCACCCATAAAAGCCACGATGGACACCGGATCGGTGTCCCGGCTGTCTTTCATGTATTGAATCGCAGCTGCAGCATCCCACTTTGCGGGAATGCCTTGCAGCAGCTTGCCGGCAGCGGCACTGTCGGCTCCGGCCGGCTTGAGCTGCAAGCGGGTTGTACCGGCTCCATCGACCCAGAACATCGCTGCCTTGGGGTACGTCGCATGAAGTTTCTTCAGCTTCCCATCCACCGCAGCATCATCTTTGCCCGCCAGGTTCAGCGCCGCCTCATGCCACAGCTTCTCCAGCTTGCCGACGCTGGCATACGCCGCGTTCGCTCCAGGCGGAGCCGGCTTCTGTGTCATGAGGTCAAAAATGCCGTAACCTGCCATTGTGAGCGGCAGCACAACCGGAATAAACAGCAATGCCAGCAGCACGATCAGCAAATAACGGGACAGCAGCGAACCCCGCTGCAGCCGTTTCCGCTTCCGCCCCTTCATGCCCGCACCCGGTAGCCGATGCCGCGCACGGTTTCGATGATTTCCGGAGCCGCCGGATCAAGCTCCAGCTTTTCCCGCAAATACCGGATATGCACCATCAGCGTTTTATCGCCCTCGATATAGCTTTCGCCCCAGACCGCCTCGTAAATCTGCTCCTTGGTCAGAATCTGCCCCAAATGCCGCAGCAGATAGAAAAAAATCTGGAACTGCTTGCCGGTCAGCGTGATCTCCCGCCCGCTTGCCGCCTCGGTAATCCGGTTATCCGCTTCATGCACAATCAGATGCTTCAGCGTAATCGGCCCAGAGGCCGCCGGCCCGCTGCGGCGGAGCAGCACTTCGATCCGCGCGGCCAGCTCATCGGGATGGAACGGCTTCGTCAAATAATCGTCGGCGAACTCCAGCCCCTGCAGCTTATCGTCGATGGAGGAACGCGCGGACAACATCAAGACCGGCAGCGCGGGATATGCCCGCTTCAGCCGCTGCCCGACCGTAAACCCGTCTAGCCCGGGCAGCATCACATCAAGCACCGCCAAACGGCAGCCCTCTGCCGCCTCCACGGCTTCGTCGCCGCTGCGCAGCCAGCGCACGGCATAATCCCGTTCCCGCAAATCGGCGGCGACCGCCGCTCCGATCTCGGGATCATCTTCTATGTACAAAAGCGTTGCGCCCATCGTCATCTTGTCCTTTCCGAATCTGGATAAGATGATTTTACATACATTTCCCGGCAAAAAGCCACCCCCGCCCGAAAGCAGAGATGGCTGATCGTCTCGTTTGCAGCTTTATCTCGAAGCGCCGGCAACCGTTCCCTGCCATACGCCGTGTTCTTCGTTTTTGCCGATATATTCGATCCGGTCCGGCGCAAGCTCCAGAATGACGTAGTCCGGGTCATCCGGCCCTTTGAACCATTTTTCCAGCGACTTGTTCCACAGCTCTCCGCGCAGCTTGTCGTTTTTCGTGACGGACGCAGCCGCTTCGATCTCCAGAATGTTTTTGTCTCCGCCTTGTTCATACCCCAGCAGCAGGAAAACACGCGGATTGCTTTGCAGCTCCTCCACCTTATGTGTTTTGCGGTTCGTGGCCAGATATATATTCAGCCCTTTGTGAAACACCGCCATATAGCGAACCTTCGGTTTATTCCCGGCTTCGATGGTGCCGAACGATCCGAACGGATTTTCGTCCAGCGCCGCGATGATTTTTTTCTCCAGTTCCTGATTATCCATGTTGTACAAGCTCCTTTCTGTTGTCGAACTGTGCCTATAATAGTGTACCCCTTCGGCAAAGATTGAATCCGAGCCCGGATCGGGTAATATGAATATGCGAGTATTTTTGACGATAAGGTGGAGGGTAGGATGGCCAATCCGGCGGCAGAGAAGCAGGAGCCGAAATTACATACCGTTTTGCAGCAGTTTATTTTTCCTTTCTCCATCCGCGACGGCGAGGACGACCGGCTGATTCAGCAGCTGGAGGAAGACGGCTTTACCCGGTTCCATCTGAGCAACAAGAACCTTCAGGACGCTTATTACGGGGAAGGTTATTGCGTATCCCACGAAAAAATGGAGCGCAGCTATTTGCCGTTCGCCTCCCATGTGCTGTTTCCACGCGACCAGGAAAAAGACTCCTTCCGGCGTTTTTCCAAAGCCAATGATTTGCAGTGTACGCTGGAAATGCCCTCGGGGTCGATTGCGTTTCGCGTGCTGTCTACGGATATTTTCGTCTGCCCGTTCCAGCTCGGCTTTCTGACCATCCGGGTCCGGATCGAGGAGGAGCATTTGCCCTTCAGCATGGCGCTCGAATTCGCCGACCGCTTCCGGACGCTGGAGGACATTTCCTATCAGGATAAACATACAACCATTCGCTGCCGGGAGCGGGAATTCGGGGAAGTGGAGGATTTTCTGTTTAAAAATCTTGTCGAAGGGCTGCGGTCCTTTCTCGACGCATCGGAAATCAACGGCGCTTATTTTGAGACCCTGCCTTTTTTCGTGGACGAGCGGATGATGGTGCAGGCCTTTTACGGCTTTGAACGCGGCGACGGCGAGGCGGATGAGCTTTCGGTGCCGCTTCGCTACCGTGCCTCGCAGCTGGACGGGCTGACCATCGAAGGCCGGGCCTATACGAGCGCCAGCGACCCTGATTATATTCAGGCATATTGCCGCGAGCACTCCTATGACCGCTGGGGCCCGGATACGTATTACATGACCAACGAGCAGACGTTCTGCTGCCTGAGCCGGGCCGAGCCGAACATCGCCGTCCAGCTGGCGAACCAGATGTACGGGGAATATTACTACGGACTGCTGTTGAGCCTTTTTCACAAAATCGTCCTGCTGAAGCTCGCCAACCTGCATTCCCGGCTGCGGATTAACCGCGATTACGATGAAATCGAAAACCTGATCTTCCTGATCAACAAATTTTCGGCCAAATTTTATTTCCTGGAGCTGATTTCGCAGTCGCAGGGCCGGGAGATTTTTATCCAGCTGCGCAAAGTCTACGGAAATGATGCGTTGTTTGAGGAAGTTAAAATGACGCTCAGCGACCTGTTCCAGTACCAGGAGAAATTCCAGGCCAAACGCCGTGATACGCTGCTGATGATCCTCACTGTGTTTACCGTGGTCAGCGGCATTTACGGGATGAACCAGGTCATCGACGACCTGAAGGGGAACATCGACTGGAGCAAAATCCGCGGGTACTCTCCGTTTGAGTATCTGGCGCTGTTCGTAACCTTCATCGGCATCGCCGCCAGCATCATCCTGACACTGAAAGAGCTGTGGAACAGCATTCGCAGCCGCCGGCGGAAAAAGTTTTACGCCAAGGAATGAAAGATTAACGCTGGACATCAAGTGAACACGCGTCTATAATACACCGTAGAACGAAGCAATGCCCGGAAACTTCATAGACCCAGGGGTGCTGGAATCGGCCGGCTGAGATTGTATCCCATAAAGATACTGACCCTTATACCTGATCTGGATAATGCCAGCGTAGGAACACTTTACGGTTAAGGCCTGTTTGACAGTACTTGCCACCTTGCGCATTTGCGGCGTCCCGATTGTCGGGGCGCCTTTTTTGTATGGGTATATCGCGGAATTGGAAGACTAGGGTTTGCTGGGAGGAGAGAGAAGAGAAATGGTTATGAGAAAAATGATGGGCACCGCCCTGGCCGGACTGCTGCTGGTTGCGGCCACCGGGTGCGGCGGTAATAACGGAGGCAATGCAAGCGGTGACGTTGGCAATGCGGCAGCATCGCCCGAAGCTTCGCCGGCAGCCACGGCGGCTGCGCCTAAAACGCTGACCAAAATCAAGGTCGCGCTCGACTGGACGCCGAACACGAACCACACCGGGCTGTATGTAGCCAAGGATCTGGGGTATTACGAGCAAGAGGGGCTTGACGTCGACATCGTGCAGCCCGGCTCCGCCGGCGCCGACGCGATGGTCACCTCGGGCGAAGCCGCCTTCGGCATCAGCGCCCAGGAAAGCCTGACGCTGGCCCGCCTGCAAGGCGTCCCGCTCGTCTCCATCGCCGCCATCATCCAGCATAATACGTCAGGTTTTGCCGCGCCGAAGGATAAAGGCATCAAGTCGCCGAAGGATTTCGAAGGCAAAACGTACGGCGGCTGGGGCTCGCCGGCCGAAGAAGCGGCCATGAAGGCGATCATGGATCCCGAAGGCGGCGACGTGAAAAAGGTTAAGCTGGTCAATATCGGCGAAGCCGATTATTTTACCGCCGTCAAACGCGACATCGACTTTGCCTGGATCTTCTACGCCTGGACCGGCATTGAAGCCGAGCTGCGCGGCGAACCGCTCGATATGATCTATCTGAAGGATTACGCGCCGCAGCTTGATTATTACACGCCGGTGCTGGTCACCAGCGAGAAAGAGATTGCCGGACAGCCCGATGTGGTTAAAGCTTTTATGAAAGCCACGTCCGAAGGATATGAATATGCCATCGCGCATCCGGAAGAGTCCGCAGGCATCCTGTCGAAGGCCGTGCCCGACCTGGATCCGAAGCTGGTGCTGGCCAGCCAGAAATGGCTTAGCCCGCGCTACCAGGACGATGCCGCCCGCTGGGGTGAGCAGAAAGAGGAAGTATGGAAAAACTACGCCGACTGGATGTACGGCCTGAAGCTGCTGGATCAGCCGCTGGATGCGTCCAAGGCGTTCACGAACGACTTTTTACCGGCTGAATAATGAAACTAATTGGATAAGATATATTGATGAGAGGATGATTAACCGTGGCAAATACGCTGCTCAGCATTCAAGTAATTCCGAAGACTCCGAACAATGAAGATTCCATTCCTTATGTCGACCATGCGATTCAAGTGATTCAGGCATCCGGCGTCAAACATCAGGTCAATCCGCTGGAGACAACGATGGAGGGCGAACTGGACGAACTGCTGGACGTTGTCCGCAAGATGCACGAAGCACTGATCGAGCACGGCAGCCCGAGCGTCATCTCCCAGATCAAGATCGCCCATAATCCGAACGGCATCAGCATGGACAAACTGACGGAGAAATACCGTCCGTGAGATCGTACTGGAAGCAAATATGGCCGCCCCTTGTGGCGGTCATCTTATTTGTGGCCGGCTGGCAGGTTGCGGTATCCGCCTTCCACATCGAATCCTGGATTTTGCCCAGCCCCGGCGAGATCGGCAGCGAATTCTCCGGCAATGCCTCGGGACTGTGGGAGCATACGGCGGCGACGCTGCGGCTGACCTTGATCGGGTTTCCGATCGGCACCGGCGTCGGTTTTATCGTTGCATTGCTGCTGCATCTGCTGCCTTGGCTAAAGCGTGCGCTCTACCCGCTGCTGATCCTTAGCCAGAACGTGCCTTCCATCGCCTTGGGGCCGCTGCTGATCATCTGGTTCGGCTTTGGCCTTTTGCCCAAAATCGTGCTGATCACCCTTGTTTGCTTCTTCCCGGTAGCCGTGGCCGCTATGGGCGGGCTGGCGCAGAGCGACCGGGTCATGATGAATTATATGAAGATGGCCGGGGCGAGCAAATGGCAGATTTTCGCCAAGCTGGAGCTGCCCGGCTCCTTGCCAAGCTTGTTCTCCGGGTTGAAAATATCCGCGACCTACGCGGTCATGGGCTCCGTCGTCGCCGAATGGATCGGGGCGGATAAAGGGATCGGCTATTATATGCTGCTGCAAAAATCGGCGTACCGCACGGATCGCATGTTCGTTGCCATTGTCATTATTGTACTGCTTAGCCTGCTGCTGTTCGCGCTGATCGCCCTGCTGGAAAAATGGCTCGTGCGCTGGAAACCGCGCGGTCATTCTTGAGAGAGGAGGAAAGGACATGAGCATAGGTTCCGGGATGGACACGGAAATGGAATTAGGCATGGAGCCGGACGTTGATTCGGACAGTCCTTCTACCGGCGGTTTCACACCGCTGGACGGTATAGAACGTAAAGTCCCCGGTGCGGCGGGCTCGGTTAATATGTCGCCGGCGCTTGAAGTTTCCGGCGTCTCGAAGTCCTTCACGCACCGTCGCCGCACGACGGCCGTGCTGGACAACGTCTCGTTGACCGTGCAGCCGCAGGAGTTCGTCTCCATTGTCGGCCCCTCGGGCTGCGGCAAAAGCACGCTCTTTCACATCATCGGCGGCCTGACGGCGCCGGATTCCGGGACGGTGCGCATGAATGGCGTCGACGTCACCGGCAAACGCGGCGAGATCAGCTACATGCCGCAGCAGCCGGCGCTGTTCCCGTGGCGGACCATTGAGGACAATGTCCTGCTCGCCTTGGAGCTCAAGGACAACCCGCGCGGCGCGGCGCGGGAAACCGCCCGCGGGTGGCTGGCCAAGATCGGCCTCGGCGGCTTCGAGCGGGCTTACCCGCATATGCTGTCCGGCGGCATGCAGCAGCGGGCCGCTTTTTTGCGGGCGCTGCTGGCCCCGCAGGAGCTGATGCTGCTCGACGAGCCGTTCAGCGCGCTCGACGCGCTGACGCGCAGCGAGATGCAGCGCTGGCTGCTGGAGCTGTGGGAGGAGAACCGCCGCTCCGTGCTGTTCATCACCCACAACATCGAGGAGGCGCTGCTGCTCTCCAGCCGCATCTACGTCTTCTCCGGCCGTCCGGGCTCCGTGCTCCAGACGGTCGACGTCCCGTTCCCGCGGCCGCGCCGCGAGGAAATCGCCGACGAGCCGGAGTTTATCCGGCTCAAGCGCCAGCTCTCGCAGTGGATGCGCGAGGAGCAGGCGAAGGGCGCCGCCGCGGGCACGAAATAACGGCATCTCTGCCGTTATTCGCGCCAATGCGGCGCCTTCGTTGGAGGCCATCGCCGCCTCCAACAACACCAAAAGGCGCAACCGGATTCTCCCGGTTGCGCCTTTAACTTTGCCCGCGCCAGTACCCGGGCGCGGGCGATCCTGCCGCTCCGCCTACCCGGAGCGGCCAGCTACCTGCGCATAAAGCCCCGCGCGCGCAGGAAATCCTGCATGTGCAGCCGGACGGGCTGCGCCAGCCGCTGTGCCATCGTCGCCGACCAGGCGACGGCCTGCTTGCCGCCGGTGCGCTCATGCATATACGCCGTATATGCATCGTCGTACAGGGCGACCTGCTCCGGCTGCGCGGCTGCATCATAACGCTCATGATGCAGTACCGCCTTCAGCGGCAGCCGCGGACGGAGGCCATTCACGCCGGCCGGGTAACCGAGGCACATGCCGAAGACCGGGTACACCAGCTCCGGCAAGCCCAGCAGCTGGGACAGCTCCGCGCTGTTATTGCGCACGCCGCCGATATAGACGATGCCGAGGCCGAGCGACTCGGCGGCCACGGCGGCATTCTGCGCTGCCAGTGCGGCGTCGATGGTGGCGACGAGCAGCTGCTCCGTCGTATCTTCATACGTCTCGCCGCCGTCTCCATGCGCAGCCGCCGCACCGCGCAGGCGGTACAGATCGGCGCACCATACCAGGAACACCGGGCACTGCTCAATATAGGCCTGGTTGCCGGACAAAGCCGACAACTGCTGCTTCAGCGCCGCATCCCTGACGGCGATTACGCTGTATGCCTGCACATTGCTGGAGGTCGAGGCCATCTGCGCTGCGCCGACGATGGCTGCAAGCTGCGCCTCGCTGACCGGCCGGTCCTGATATTGCCGGACCGACGTATGCCGCCGCAGCAGCTCAATCGTCTCGCTGGTCACGGTGCCCGCCGAATCCCCCGCTTGATTATCCGCTTCATTGCCCATTCCATTCCGCTCCTTTGCGCCTCTATCTTTCTATAACTTTACCCGCTGCAGCCGCAGCGCATTCAGCACGACCGAAACCGAGCTGAAGGCCATTGCCGCCCCGGCGAGCCAGGGAGCAAGAAATCCGAGCGCTGCGATCGGTATTCCAATTATATTATAGGCCAAGGCCCAGAACAAATTTTGCTTGATGTTCTTCATCGTTTTGCGGCTCATCAGGATGGCGTCGGGAATGCTTTGCAGGTCGCCGCGCATCAGCGTCACATCGGCCGCTTCCATCGCCACATCCGTACCGGTGCCGATGGCCATGCCGGTATCTGCCGTCGCCAGAGCCGGCGCATCGTTGATGCCGTCGCCGACCATCGCCACCTTGCTCCCGCCGCTTTGCAGCCTGCGGATCTCGGCGGCTTTGCCTTCCGGCGGCACCTCGGCCAGCACCTTGCGGATGCCGGCCTGCGCGGCAATCGCCTCGGCGGTGATACGGTTGTCGCCCGTGATCATCACGATCTCGATGCCCATTGCCTGCAGCCGTTCTACCGCGGCCCGCGAGGTCTCCTTGATCGTATCGGCAACGGCAACCACGCCGAGGATCGCGCCTTCCGCGGCAACCAGCATGGCCGTCTTGCCTTCACGTTCCAGCCGGGTCATCACGGCTTCCCAAGGGGCGATGTCAAGGCCTTGCTCATCCATCATCCGCCGCGTGCCGACCAGCACCTGTTGCCCATCCACCGCAGCGATAATGCCGCGGCCCGGCACGTTACGGAACTGTCCTGCTTGCGGCAGTACCAGTCCGCGATCTGCCGCGCCCGCGACAATTGCTTCGGCCAACGGATGCTCTGACAGCTTCTCCGCCGCCGCCGCAACGGCCAGCACGCGGTTCTCCGCCGTTTCTTTACCGTGCGCGGTAATTCCGGTGGAGGTCACAATATCCGTCAGCACCGGTTTGCCAAGCGTGACGGTCCCCGTTTTATCCAATACGACGGTCTTTATCGCCTGCGCGGCCTCCAGATGTTCGCCGCCTTTAAACAGGATGCCGAACTCCGCGGCGCGGCCGGAACCGGCCATGATCGAGGTCGGCGTCGCCAAGCCAAGCGCGCAAGGGCAGGCGATGACCAGCACGGCGATCGCTTTTTCCAAAGCCTCGGCAAACTGTCCAGGCGCGCCCCAGATAAACCAGATCGCAAAGGTCACCAGCGCGATGCCGACGACAATCGGCACAAAGATCCCCGAGATCACGTCCGCAATCCGCTGGATCGGCGCTTTCGACCCCTGCGCTTCTTCCACGACCCGGATGATTTGGGCCAGCGCCGTGTCGCGGCCGACCTTGCGGGCTTTCACCCGCAAAACGCCGTTTTTGTTCAGTGTCGCCCCGATGACGGCATCGCCCGGCTTTTTTTCCACCGGGATGCTCTCGCCGGTCAGCATCGACTCATCCACCGCAGACAAACCTTCGATGACCTCGCCGTCGACGGGAATTTTCGTCCCTGGCTTCACCAGCACGAGGTCCCCCGGAATGACCTCTTCGACCGGAACCGTAATTTCCTGTCCGTCCCGTTCAACCAGCGCCGTCTTCGCCTGCAGGCCCATCAGGCTGCGGATCGCATCCGACGAGCGGCCTTTGGCCAGCGCTTCAAACCATTTGCCGACCAGGATCAGCGTAATCAGTAGGGCGCTTGTTTCGTAATACGTCTCCACCGTATGGTCCATCCCGCTCATGCCCAGCGATTCGAAGCTCAGGTACAAGCTGTAAAAATACGCCGCCGACGTCCCCAGCACCACCAGGACATCCATATTCGCGCTGCCGTTTTTCAAAGCCTTATAGGCGCTCGTATAAAACTGCCAGCCGATCAGGAATTGCACCGGAGTGGCAAGCGCCAGCTGGAACCACGGATTCATGAACAGCTCCGGGACCGGCAGCCCCGAGGTAAACGAAAAATGGCCGGCCATCGCCCACAGCAGCGGCAGCGACAGCAATCCGGAAAGGATCCATTTGTTGCGCTTGTGCGCGATCAGCTCTTCGCGTTTACCGTTCTCCTTGCGTTCCTGCTTCAGCTCCGCTTTGTAGCCGATGCTGCTTACCTTCTCCATAATCGCATCCGGCGTTACATCCCCGGGAGCATATTCCACATGGGCCGTCTCCATGGCCAGGTTGACGTTGACCGAAGAGATGCCGGGCATTCGGCCAAGCACCTTTTCGATCCGCGCCGAACACGCCGCGCAGGTCATTCCGGTAATATCGAAATCCGCCGACTGTCCGCTGCCGGCAGGTTTATTTGCTGTTTCCATGATGTGAACACCTCTTTTCATACCCCATAGGGGTATACTGGATTGAAAAAGAAAAGGCATGGCCTCCCGGACCTGTCCGGTCCTTGGCGATCCAAGCCTTCCTTATGCAAAATTCAATTAAACGACGTCGTAGCCTTGATCTTCGATCGCCGCTTTAATATCATTCAAAGTCACTTTGCTTTCGTCGTATTCTACGGCAACGGTTTTGGCTGCCAGATTAACTTTAGCCGCCGCGCCTACGCCGCTTACCGCCTTCTCTACTGCGCTCACGCAGTGGTTGCAGGACATTCCTTCGACATTAAGTGTTGCGTTGCTCATGACTATATCCTCCTTGGAAATAAATAATGGGTTATTTCATCAGCTTATTGACTGTGACCAGCAGTTCGTCGATCACTTCATGCTCGCCGGCTTCAATCCGCTCGATGATGCAGCTCTTCATATGGCCCTCAAGCAGCAGCTTGCCGACGCTGTTCAGCGCAGACTGTACGGCTGCCAACTGGTTCAGCACATCGTCGCAGTACGTATCGCGCTCGATCATTCCCTTGATTCCGCGAATCTGGCCCTCGATCCGGTTCAGCCGGGTCGAAAGTCCGTTCTTGAACTCGGGGGAATGATGGCTCTTGCGTACTCCCGCCGGGGAGTGGCAATCCTCTTCGCAGGCGTGTCCGGCATGGCTTTGTTCGTTGGTAGACACAACAATCAGCCTCCTTGGCTTAACTATAATATACCCCCCATGGGTATGTCAATCACATCTCGCCGAATTCTTCGGGCATACTGAAAGCAATGCAGCGCCCCTCCCGGAAAGATTCCAAGCTAAGTTAAGCTTTCGCGGGAACCCCAACAATCAAAATAAAGGGTTGCCACCCTATTCAAATTTGACTATAATTAATTCAGTTTTTAAGTTTATTCCAAAAGGAGCCAATAAAGCATGCATTCGAAAGAGAGCAATTTGAAGCTTGTAGTTGTCGGCCTGCTGCTAGGTATACTCATGTCCGCCATGGACAATACCATTGTAGCTTCAGCTATAGGCACGATTGTTGCGGATCTCGGCGGACTCGACAAAATCGTCTGGGTCACCTCCGCTTATATGGTCATGGTTATGGCCGGCACGCCGATCTTCGGCAAGCTGTCCGATATGTACGGCCGCAAGCGGTTTTTCATCTTCGGACTTGTCGTTTTCCTGGCCGGCTCCGCACTTTGCGGAACGGCAACAACCATCACCCAGCTCAGCATTTACCGGGCGATTCAGGGGATCGGCGGCGGCGCGCTCATGCCGATTGCGTTTACGATCGTCTTCGATATCTTTCCGCCGCAAAAGCGCGGCAAGCTGACCGGGCTGTTCGGAGCCGTCTTCGGCGTGTCCAGCGTTATCGGCCCGCTGCTCGGCGCGTACATCACGGATTATGTCAGCTGGCAATGGGTATTCTACATCAATGTGCCCATCGGCATCGTCGCCTTTTTCCTGATCTTCCTATTCTACAAGGAATCGGTTCAGCACAATAAGCAACGCATTGACTGGGGCGGAGCTTTCACGCTGGTCGGCGCGATCATCTGCCTGATGTTCGCCCTGGAACTGGGCGGCAACCAATACGCTTGGGATTCGGCACAAATTCTCGGGCTGTTCGCCGGCTTTGCCGTACTGATCATTTTGTTCCTCTTAATTGAAAGACGGGCGGCGGAGCCGGTCATTTCCTTCGAAATGTTCGGCAAGCGGCTGTTTGCCACAAGCTGCCTTATCGCCTTTTTCTATGGATCGGCGTTCATTGTGGCAACGATTTATATTCCCATCTTCGTTCAAGGGGTATACGGCGGATCGGCCACCAACTCCGGCCTGATTCTGATGCCGATGATGATCGGCTCCGTTATCGGCAGCCAGACCGGCGGCCTCCTGACCAGCCGGACCAGCTTCCGCAACATCATGCTGATTTCCGTGGTGTTCTTCGTTGCCGGCGTTTTCACGCTGGGCACGCTGTCTCCGGATACGTCGCGGCTGATGCTGAATGTATTTATGGCACTGACCGGCTTTGGCGTCGGCTTCTCCTTCTCCACGCTGAGCATGTCGTCGATCCATCATTTTGATATGCGCCAGCGCGGGTCGGCAACCTCGACCAACACTTTCATGCGTTCGCTCGGCATGACGCTCGGCATCACCATCTTCGGCATCATTCAGCGCAACAGCTTTACCGATAAGCTGAGCAGCGCCTTCGGCGACAACGCCCAGACTGCTTCCTTCGGCGATCCGCGCGCGGCGCTGACGCCGGAAGCCCGGGCCAAAATCCCGGCCGAGGTCCTGGACAAAATTACGGCCGCCCTGTCCTCATCCGTTGCCCAGACCTTTATGTGGGCACTCGTTCCGGCGGTGCTGGCCGTCGTATTCGTATTGTTCATGCCGGGCGACCGCTTGAAGGATAAGACTTCGCCGCCGGCGCCGCAGGGCTCACCCTCCAAAGGGTAAGCCGCCATGTCCATGAAGCTTGTCATTCTCGGTTTGCTGCTGGAACGGAACATGCACCCGTATGAGATCAAGCTGGTCATGAAGGAACGCGCGATGGACCAGCTGATCAAGCTGCAAATGGGCTCCTTGTATTATGCCGTGGATAAGCTGGCTGAAGAAGGGCATATCGAGGCTCTGGAGACCATTAGCAGTAGCGACCGTCCGGATAAAACCATTTACCGGATCACCGAACGCGGCAAGGCGCTTTTCGAGCAGCTGATCCTGCAGCAGTTGAAAAAAATCGATCAGATTTTCCATCCGCTCTACGTTGCCCTGGCGTATTCCCTCTACATCGACCAGAGCAAGCTGGAGAAGCTGCTGGAGGAACGGATCCGCCATTCGGAGCATCAGGTCAATTTCGCTTACCAGGTCTACGAAGAGCATATTTCGGTCGTTCCCCGTTCCGTGCTGCATCTCATGTACGGCAGATATGAGCATCACCTGACCGAGCTGAACTGGCTGCGCCGTCTGCATGCGGACGTCGCCGCCCGCAGATTGAACGAAAAAGGCCAGCTGCTTGAACTGGATACGAATCGCGAACCCCTGCAATAAGTCTATTCCAAGGCCCGGATTCCCACGATACGGAATCCGGGCCTTTTTATGTCCTGCAGCATTTCACCCTTTTGAGAAAAGTCCTCCGGGGTAATAAAGAAGTATAAACCACTTCAGAAAGGCGGGTTGTACCATGAAATCCAACGACGGCAAGCTGCAGGGCGATCGGCGCGATCATCCGGAGCAGTATCCGACGGATCGGCCAAGCCTGTTCGACCGGTTCGAAAGCGAACGGAATGTGGATCCGATCCCGATGGAGGATTTGAACTTGGAAAAGCAAGAGGAAAAGGATAAGGAAGGCACTAAACACCGCTCCTCAAGTGACAAAAAATACCACACCGGCTTCTAACGATGTACAATGGCAATGAAGTAAAATTTATCGAAACGACGGAGGGTACACTGTGCCAACTACGCTTCCACTGAACCAGCGGGGAATCCCCGCCAGCCGCATCGCGCTGGGATGCATGGGCATCGGCGGGGAATGGAACCGCGAACCGGTCACCGCGGCGGAATTAAAGGAAGGCCAGGCAGCCGTGGAGGCTGCGCTTGCGGCCGGCATCAATATGTTCGACCATGCGGATATTTATACCCGCGGCAAGGCCGAAACGATTTTCGGTACGATCCTGAAGGACCATCCCGGGCTCCGCGACAAGATCATTCTTCAGTCCAAATGCGGAATCAAACTGATGGAACCGGGCGATCTCAGCAATACCTTCGATTTCTCGAAAGAGCATATTCTCAGCAGCGTCGACGGCACCCTCGCCCGGCTCGGCACGCCTTATCTCGACATCCTGCTGCTTCACCGCCCGGACCCGCTGATGGACCCCGAGGAGGTCGGCGAAGCGCTGCGTCTGCTGAAGGCTGCGGGGAAAGTCCGCCACTTCGGCGTTTCTAATATGAGCGCTGCGCAGATCAGGCTCCTTCAGGCCCATTGCGATGAGCCGTTTATCGTGAATCAGCTGCATATGAGCCTGGCGCGGCTGGATTGGATCGAAGCCGTGATCGGCATCAACCGTGAGCCATGGCGGGAGATTTCCTTCCCCGAGGGTACGATTGAACATTGCCGGCTGGAAAACATCCAGATCCAGGCCTTTGGACCGCTTGCTCAAGGTTTGTTCACCGGGCGTTCTCTGGAAGGGCAGCCGGAACGGGTCGCGAACACGGCGGAAATGATCCGCAGGCTGGCCGAAGAGAAGGGCGTTTCCCGCGAAGCGATTCTGCTCTCCTGGCTGATGACCCATCCGGCCGGAATTCAGCCGGTAATCGGTACCGTGAATCCGCAGCGGATCGCCGCTTGCATGGAAGTAGAGGGACTCGAGCTGAGCCGGAAGGAATGGTACGATCTGTTCGTAACGGCACGCGGAAGGTTCATATAAGAATAAGGCAAGATGCAAAGCCGGCACACAACAGTGTGCCGGCTTTTTTTGTTCTTAATAAAGAACATTTTACAAAAAACAGCGATATCAAGAGATATATAGAGATTTTCGGTCATATATGTGCTTTATTAAGAACATTTTCAGCGAATTCGCATTTTTCTTTTTCCCGGGAGGCGTGTATGCTTTCCCTATACAAACGTTCTTAATTAAGAACGAATATAACGAATAAGAAATTTGTTATGAGAGGAGGCCTTCCTCTGTATCCCAGATCAGCCAGACGGCGAAAACGTAGTCGGTCCAAAATAGGACTTAAAATCCTGCAGTCGGGCATGGCGGTATCCGTGCTTCTGCTGTATACCTCCAGCCAAATCGGCGGCACTTACGGCAACTTTAGAAATACGTTGGAAGAGAACAGCTCCATCGAGCTGTGCAGTGTATTCCCTGGCCAAATTGAACAGCTGCTGAATGAATTCGACCGGCACGTCGATACCCTGATTGAATTGAAATCGAAGCTGACCGGTTATTCGGGCAAGTCCGGTTACTCCCCTTCGGCCGATATCTCGGCGATGACGCTTCCCGAGCTGGATCAGGCGGCGCAGGAGCTATCGGGGCAAATGGCCTCGGCAGCCGCAGACATCGAGCAGCTGGATCAGCAATTGAAGCTGAATGCCGGCGTCTGGGGACAAATGCTGCAGGAAGCGGCAAGCACAGCAGCCGTCCTGCAAAAAATCGGAGGCTATATGCTGAACAGTGATCCGAATTGCCTGGAAATCCGCGATGCCCAATTTTTCGAAAAATTCCGCAGCCATGTGGATCAGAGCAATGTAATCTCTGAAACGCTCGCCGAAACCTTGGCTGGAATCATCAAATATTTAAGCTCCATCCATGAACTGGACAGCGCCGCACCGGAGGGCTCCGGCGGTATTCTGTTCGCGGCCGTTGCACCGGATTTCCCGGCTGAGGAACCGATCCTGAGCTTCATGGCCCGAACCGCGGACCCGGCGGATTCCGGCATTTCTTCTTCTCTCCAATCCGTTTACGACGGATTAAGCGCAGATATGAACGCCTCTAAAGATGCCTTAAATTCAGCGGTTTCCGGCATGCAGGCCCAGCAGCAGCAAATTGCCGACGCCAAAGCAAAACTGGAGGCGGAAGCGAAAGCCAAAGCCGAGGAAGAAGCCAAAGCCAAGGCAGAGAAAGAGGCCAAAGAAAAAGCCGAGAAAGACAAGGACGCCGAGAAGAACAAGGATGTTGATAAGGATAAGGACGCCGAGAAGGATAAGGACACCGGGAAAGACAAGGATGCCGGAAATAATGAAGCCACGCCAAAAGCAGGCGACGGTCCGGGCAATGAATCCGGCAAAGACACGGATAAGCAGGACGCAGCGCCTCCTCCTCCTTCCGAAGACAGCGTAGACAACCTTGCCGATTCCCCTCCGCCTTCAGCGGAGTCCACCGCTCCGGTAGCGGATAAAGCAGTACCATCGACGGCCAACGAAGAAACCAGCGGCATTGAGCCCACTTCAGCAACCGAACCTAGCAAAGGCGGCGAGTAAACCATGCTTATTAAAAAACTCATCAGCAAAACAATTACCGGTATTGTCTTTCTCTGCTTCATTCTGCTCGTAGTGGCCGTGGTCATCTCCAAGGCCTCCGGCGGCGAGCCTGCATTTTTTGGCTATCAGATCAAGACCGTGCTTTCCGGCTCCATGGAACCGGGAATTCATACCGGATCGATTATCGCGATTAAGCCCGGTGGCGATACAGCCCGCTTCCAGCAGGGCGACGTCATTACCTTCCGGAGCTCCGAGAACATTCTGATCACCCACCGCATCGTAAACGCCGAGGTTAACAAAGCGACCGGCGAAGCGACCTACACGACCAAAGGCGACAACAACAACGCTGCCGATCAGGAAGCAGTTAGCTCAACCAATGTCGTCGGGCAATACACCGGGTTCACCATCCCTTACATTGGTTATGCTATGAACTTCGCGGTATCCAAGGCGGGCAGCGTGATGCTGATGATTGTTCCGGGTCTTCTCCTGCTGCTGTATGCCCTCTATTCTTCCTGGAAGGCCGTTACCGCTCTGGAAAAGAAAAATACCGGCACTGGCGATTCCGACGCTTTGCCTAAAGCTCTGCAATAACCGATTGTCCTCTCCCGTTTACGAAACGAGGAGCAACAATAAATTTTCCATTCCTACCAAAAAAACCACGCGAAAGGATTGAACTCATGAATATCAAAAAAACGCTTGGACTCGGTGTTATATCGGCTGCGCTCGGCTTGACCATGATCGGCGGAGGAACCTTTGCTTACTTCAGCAGTACGGATACGAGCAACGCTTCGTTTAACAACGGAACTTTGCTGCTCAATACCGATCCTTCCGTCCTGCTTGATTTGAGCAAGCTGAAACCGGGCGATACCGTCAAGCGGGATTTCCTCCTCAAAAACGACGGTACGCTGAATATTCCAAAGGTGCTTTTGAAAACAGCCGCGACGGTAACCGATGCCAATGGCGACAACGGAAACCACAACTTGAAGGATGACATCATCATCACCTTCCTCAAGAACCAAGACAAGGCTACAACCGAACTGCTGGTCATCTCCTTGGCCGATCTTGAAAAACAATCGCCTGACCTGGTAGCCAGAGGAATTTTGGGAGGATTTTTAGGCGGCGAGAAATCCGGCCTGAAGGCCGGCGACAAGGATACGATGACCGTGCAGTTCGCTTTCAAGGATACGCTGACTCCGCAAAACTATTACCAAGGCGACAAGCTGCAGCTGAACTGGTCGTTCCTGGCTAACCAGGAAGCCGGCGTCGCGAAGTAATCCGCACCCGTTTACAACCATTAAAACTATAAAACCAACATTTAAGGAGGATTTATTACATGGGTATCAAAAAAACATTGGGTCTTGGCGTAGCATCGGCAGCACTGGGGTTGTCTCTGATCGGAGGCGGAACCTTCGCATACTTTAGTTCGACGGCAACCAGCACGGCGACCTTCGCTGCCGGTACGCTGAAGCTCTCCTCGATTCCGGAAACGATCGTCAACCTGACCAACATGAAGCCGGGCGATTATGCGGTCCGCAATTTCGCTCTGAAAAATGACGGCACGCTGGACATTAAGCTCTTGACGCTGGGCACCGCTTACAACGTAACCGATGCCAAAGGCGACAATGCCTCCGCCGATCTGGGCGCCCATTTCAAAGTGAAAATCCTCGACAGCAGCTACACCAGCGGCCCGCTGGCCGGTCACGTGCTGAGCGAAATCAGCCTCAAGGACCTGAAGGCTATCACCGCCTATGACCTGATCCTGAACGGAGCCATTCCGGGAGGCATCGCCGCAGGCGACACCAAAAATTTCAAAGTAGCCTTTGAGTTCGTCGATAACGGCCAGGATCAAAACGTGTTCCAAGGCGACGGCCTTTCCCTCACTTGGACCTTCAACGCCTTCCAAGGCATTGGCGAAGCTAAATAAACATTTTAAATCTAAAGCCAAAACCGGCATCTCCTCCCTTTTCCCGGGCTGGAAATGCCGGTTTTCTACTTCCCATCCCCCTCTGCATCCTGAAAATGATTTTTGTCCGTTTTGCGAAAATTTGTTATACTAGTAGCGAAAATGCAGGTTTCTTTTCACGGTGAAGCGAACCCGTTCGCTTTCAAATATCAAATGTACGGAGGGGCGTTGTAATCGTGCAAGATAACATGGGAAGTCGCATACACCAGCTTCGTCTGGAGAAGGGTCTATCCTTATCAGAGCTAGCGGACAAAGCCGATGTGGCGAAATCATACTTGAGCAATGTCGAGAGAAATATTCAATCCAACCCCTCTATTCAATTCATCGAAAAAATCGCCGACGCCCTTCAGGTTTCCATTCATGCGCTCCTGTACGGAGATATGAATGAGTCCGATGATTCCTCCCTGGATGGGGAATGGCTCAAGCTTGTACATGAAGCGATGTCATCCGGCATCAGCAAACGCGAATTCAAGGAATTTTTGGACTACCAGAAATGGCGGCTTGACCAAAAGGAGTCCTAAGCGCATACAAAAAAGGCACGGCGTAAAACGCCGTGCCTTTTTTGTATGTACTCCCTGCAGCTTCACATCGCCTGAAGTGCCCGTTCGTGAAGGAATCTGCGAATTTCTTCTACAGGAAGCCCCGCCTTTTTGGCCGAGATCATCAAGTGCACCCATTCCAAATCCAGATCAACCGACATGAACTCCACATTTTTCCCCTGGTTGGACTTATCCAAGAAATCTCCTCCTAAGATTTTGCGTCCCCAGGCAGTCCGGCCGTCGTCGTATTTCTACATTAGACCCGAGACTTTGTGCCCCTGTCTTTCGGCAGGTTTACCCTTTACTGGATCCTTCCGGTGAAAGGATCTGACTAGCTCACGTGTAAGCGTTCTTTTGCAAGTACATTATATAATAATGTCGCAAAAGAATGTGTCGAAACATGAAACCTTTTTAGCGAAAAACTTGAGATTGTAAGGCCTTTCTTGACAGATTGGTGTGAAGAATAAGTATAAAATAAAAAAACATAAAACACGCACAGTATGTATGTCTCTTCTACCAGATATCCCGACACGTTTTATAGGGATACTTACCCAATTTTAAAAATTTCAATCAGTAATTTTAAGTAAAAATTGAAAAATAAAAAAGTCTTTTTAATTCAGCATTTTTATAAACAAAATTTATCGTTTATCCGCAACGATCTCCTCCTGAATCATGCCGTTTTGCGAACGGATTACACGAAAGTATGAATTGATTACCAGCCTCGAAAGTAGCACAATAGATGTGGAATGAAACCGCAAACATCGCACCTTCACCCGCTGCCCCCTCCCGGGCCGATCGGGCGGAGTATCCGTTAGGAGGATGTATTCATGGCAGCCAAAGAGCTCTCGCAGGACTCCATCTGGAACAAGTATTACGGGCCCAACCTAGGCTATATCCAAGAAAAATACGAGCAGTTCTTGCAAGACCCGAATTCCGTGGAACTTCACTACCGCGATCTGTTTACGGCCTCGGGTCCCCCTCCCCTGTCGCCTGCAGCTTCCGCGCCGCAGCCTCAGGCCATCACGGGTGATCTGGATTTGCTCAAAAAAGCGGTCCGCGCCTCTAAACTGATCGCCAACATTCGCATACATGGCCATTTGGCCGCCGATATCGACCCGCTGGAGCGGACAAAGCATTCCATGCTCAAATGGCTGGAGCCGGCTGCTTACGAGTTAACCCGTGAAGATCTGGCCGCCATGCCCGCTTCGCTGATCTGGGATAACGTCCCTCCGGGCGTGCAGACCGCCTGGGATGCCGTCAACCGCATGCGGCAGGCGTATACCCGGACCCTTGCCTTTGAATTCGGCCATGTGCGCGACGAGCAGGAGCTGCTCTGGCTGAACCGGCAGGCCGAGTCGCCGGATGTTCCCCCGCCGCTGACCCCGGCGGAGCGTAAAGAACTGCTGAAGCGTCTCATTCAGGTCGAGCAGTTTGAAACCTTCCTACACAAAACCTTTGTCGGCCAGAAACGCTTCAGCCTGGAAGGCAATGATGCACTGGTGCCGATGCTCGACGAAATCGTCAAAGCGGCCGCACATGACGGAGCGGAAAACATCTTAATGGGGATGGCACACCGGGGACGGCTGAACGTGCTGGCGCATATCTTAGGCAAACCTTACGAAATCATTTTTTCTGAATTCCACCATTCGCCGAACAAGGAGCTGTTTCCTTCGGAAGGCTCGATGGGCATCAACTACGGCTGGACCGGCGACGTCAAATACCATCTTGGTGCCGACCGGGCCGTCCGCGAGGGCGAAACCGTCCGTACCCGCATTACGCTTGCCAACAATCCGAGCCACCTGGAGTTCGTCAATCCGGTGGTCGAAGGCTTTACGCGGGCGGCTCAGGAGACCCGCAGTGAAGCGGGAATGCCGAAGCTCGACACAAATAAAGCCATGGCGATCCTGATGCACGGCGACGCGGCGTTCCCCGGCGAAGGCATTGTGGCCGAGACGCTTAATATCGGCAAACTTAAAGGTTATCAGAACGGCGGAACGGTGCATATTATCGTCAATAACCGGATCGGATTTACGACCGAAAGCGAAGATTCCCGTTCTACGCACTACGCCAGCGACCTGGCGAAAGGATACGAAATTCCGATCGTCCACGTCAACGCAGATGATCCGGATGCGTGCATTGCCGCCGTGCGTCTGGCCTGCGCGTACCGTTCCCGGTTCAAAAAGGATTTCCTGATCGACCTGATCGGCTACCGCCGCCATGGCCATAACGAAATGGATGATCCGGAAACGACCCAGCCGCTGGTATACGGCAAAGTCCGCACGCACCCGACCGTCTACCGCATTTATGCCGAGCGGCTGCAGCGGGAAGGCATCATCCAGGCGGAAGAGGTTAAGCAAATGAACGCCGATGCCGAAGCGGTACTGCAGCAAGCGTTCGAGAAAATGAAGGAAGGCGGCCAGAAGCAGGGCGAGACAAAACCTGTTGTTGCCTTCGACAAGGAGGACCTCGTCACGCGTTCAACCGCCGTTCCGCTTTCGGCGCTGGCCGATATCAACCGCGAGCTGCTGAGCGTCCCGCAGGACTTCACCGTCTATCCGAAGCTCGAACGCATTCTCCAGCGGCGCAAAGACGCGCTTCAGGACGGCGAGCGGGTGGATTGGGCACTGGCCGAAGCATTGGCCTTCGCTACGATCCTCAAGGACGGCACGCCGATCCGGCTGAGCGGGCAGGACTCCCAGCGCGGCACGTTTGCCCACCGGCATCTGGTGCTGCATGACAGCGAGACCGGCAAGCTGTTCTCGCCGCTGCACCAGCTCAAGGATTCGAAGGCTTCCTTCGGCGTGTACAACAGTCCGCTGTCCGAAGCCTCCGTGCTCGGCTATGAATATGGCTACAATGTGTTCGCTCCGGAGACCTTCGTACTGTGGGAAGCCCAATACGGCGACTTCGCCAACTGCGCGCAGGTTATCATCGATCAGTTCATTGCCGCCGGCAGAGCCAAATGGACGCAGCGCAGCAATCTGACCATCCTGCTTCCGCACGGCTACGAAGGCCAAGGGCCGGAACATTCCAGCGGCCGGCTGGAACGGTTTTTGCAGCTTTCCGCCGAGGAGAACTGGACCGTCGCCAACCTGACGACCGCCGCGCAGTATTTCCATCTGCTGCGCCGCCAGGCCGCATTATGCGGGCATCAGGGCGCCCGTCCGCTGGTCATCATGGCGCCGAAGAGCCTTATCCGCAACGCTCGCAGCACCAGCCCCGGCGTCGACCTCGCCTCCGGCGGGTTCCAGGCGGTGCTTCCTGAGCCGCTGCTTGGCAGTAAGCCCGCCGAAGTTAAACGGCTGGTGGTCTGCAGCGGCAAGGTCGCAATCGATCTGCAGACCGAACTGGAATCGCGCAACGAAGACTGGTCCTGGTTGCATATCCTCCGCATGGAGCAGCTTTATCCGTTTCCGGAACGCGAGCTTGCCGCCTTCCTGGCCACCTTCCGCTCCCTGCAGGAAATCGTCTGGGTGCAGGAGGAGCCGAAGAATATGGGCGGCTGGAGTTATGCCGAACCGCGCCTGCGCAAGATTGCGCCAAGCGGGGTAAACGTCGCCTACATCGGCCGTCCGGAGCGTTCCAGCCCGGCCAGCGGCTACGCCGACGTGCACAGCTTCGAGCAGCGGCGGATCGTTTCGGAAGCCCTGAAAATCAACTCGCAAGTACAAGCGCCAGTGCCGTCGTCCTAATCCGGCGGCGGTATCACGATAACGAAACTACTACGTTTGGGGAGGTAACGGCCTGTGTCCGAAATCAAAGTACCCGATCTGGGCGAATCCATTTCCGAAGGAACCATCTACAAATGGCTGGTGAAAGAAGGCGACACCGTCGGCCAGGGGGATGTGCTGGCTGAGCTTGAGACCGACAAGGTGAATCTGGAGATCAGCGCGGAGGAGGACGGCGTGATCGCCTCCATTCTGCGCCAGGCCGGCGAGAACGTCGCCGTTGGCGAAGCCATCGGCCTGATTGCCGCCGGCACGGGCGCGCCGCAGCAATCATCGCCTGCTGCGGCCGCAGAGGACGGCGCGGTCGCCGTCGCCGCGCCGCCTGCAGCTCCGCCGGCGCCGCCAGCGCCGGCGGCTGTCGAGCCCGCCGAAGATGCGGCGGGCGGCGGTGCTTCCGCAGCCCTGGCTTCGCCCGGGGCGCGGAAGCTGGCCCGGGAGCGGGGCATCGACCTCGGCGAGGTCAGCGCCCGCGACCCGATCGGCCGGATTGCCCAGGCCGATGTGGAGAGCCACGGCGCAGCGGGGGCCGCTGCGCCAGCCCCGGCTCCGGCGCCGCAGGCCAAGCCGGAGCCGCCGAAGCCTCAGGCTGCGGCCGCGCGGCAGCCTGAGAGCGGCAAGGCCGTCGAGCGCAAGCGCATGTCGCGCCGGCGGCTGACGATCGCCAGCCGCCTCGTCGAAGCGCAGCAGACCGCGGCCATGCTGACCACCTTCAACGAGGTGGACATGACCGCCATCCTCGACATCCGCAAGCGCCGCAAGGACGGCTTTAAGGAAAAGCATGACGTCGGGCTTGGCTTCATGTCCTTCTTCACCAAAGCGGTGATCGGTGCGCTCAAGGCGTATCCGCTGCTGAACGCCGAAATCGACGGCGAGGATTTGCTCATCAAAAAGTACTATGATATCGGCATTGCCGTAGCTGCCAAAGAAGGGCTTGTCGTTCCGGTCGTACGCGACGCGGACCGTCTGAGCTTCCCCGAAATCGAGCGGCAGATCGGCGAACTCGCCTCCAAAGCCCGTGCCAACACGCTCAGCCTGCAGGAGCTACAAGGCGGAACGTTCACCATCACCAACGGCGGCGTATTCGGTTCCCTGCTTTCGACGCCGATACTGAATACCCCGCAGGTCGGCATTCTCGGCATGCATAAGATCCAGCTCCGGCCGATCGCGCTCGACGAGACGACCACCGTCAACCGGCCAATGATGTACATCGCCTTGTCCTACGACCACCGGATCGTCGACGGCTCCGAAGCCGTCAGCTTCCTGGTCAAGGTGAAGGAACTGCTGGAGGATCCCGAGGCGCTGCTGCTCGAAGGCTAAGCCCAATACACATCAAATCAAGGCATTCCCGGCTCCCGCCGCGGAATGCCTTTTCTGTTCTTTTTCTTTGTTCTTTTTGTTCTTTTCGTAGCTAATAAAGATAGCGGAGTCTCCAAGCCACTCCCGTCATCGCCACGCCATCCGGAATATGAGATAATGAACAACACTTGTTTTTCGGGGAGGAAGAGAGGATGCTTCATAGCGAAGAGGATATTTTACAAGCCGTTCAGGAAGATGAATGGATGATGGATGTTTTACGGGCTGCCAGTACTTTGGAATTGCGGGATTGGTGGGTCTGCGCGGGTTTTGTCCGCTCCAAGGTGTGGGATATGCAGCATGGCTATTCAGGCCGGACGCCCCTGGCGGATGTAGACGTCATTTACTTCGATTCCTCAAACGCCAAGGAATCTAACGAAAAAGCTTTGGAGGCCACTCTGATGCAGCGGATGCCGGCTGTACCCTGGTCGGTCAAAAACCAGGCCCGGATGCATACGGTGAACGGCGTGGCTCCCTATACCTCCGCCTCCGACGGTATGGCGAAGTTCCCGGAAACGGCTACGGCGCTGGGCCTCTCGCTGAATACCGGGGGAGAACCGATATTATGCGCTCCGCATGGCATACAGGATGCGCTTACCGTCACCGTTCGCCCCACGCCGCATTTTCTAAACCGCCCGGAGCTGCATGCCATCTATGAGAAGCGGGTAGCATCCAAACGGTGGGAGAAAGTATGGCCGCAGCTACGCATCATCCCGATCGCAAACCCAGCGGCACAATAAGCGGGCGGCAGTATCAGACAACGCGCACATGATCTCTTCTGCTGCCCTGAACCAACAAAGCCGCCCGCTGCCGATCTTGGCAGTACGGGCGGCTTTGTGCCGCAACGGGAAGAGCGAGGATCGCGGGCGACTACACCGCCAAATCAATGCCGACTACGCCGACGACATCTCCCCGGCTGTCGCGGATGGCCCGCGAGAGCGTGATGCAGGAGCGTTTGGTGATGGCCGAGACATATGGCGCTGAAACGTATTCGCCGGCGTGCATCGCGCCGCTCCACCAGTCGCGCCGTTTGGCATTCATCAAGCCGGCCGGCGGCTCGGAGTAAATAAAGGTGCCGTCCGTGCGGTTGGACCAGATGGCCTGCACATCCGGCGTTTTGCTCTTGCAGTCCGACAGGAAGCTCTCATGTACGGAGGCATCCGGCAAATATAACTCCTGCTTCGCCGTGATAGTCTTCAGCAGCTCTTGCATCTCCTGGAGCCGGTCCGCATATTTGCCGACATCGACCACTTCCCGGCCGGCAATGCTGTTAACCGACTGCTGCAGAGCCTGGGATTCCATCAGCAGGCTGGCGCTGATTTCGTTCAACTGACTGATTTGTCCCCGCTGGCGCATAACCTGCTCCAGTGTCAGTTCAACATTGGCGATCGTCTCGTTGACGATCGCCACCGCGACATTCAACTCTTCCGTTACTTCTCCGATCAGGCCGTTTTGCTTGGAGGCGGCAGATACCGTATCCGTCACCGCTTCACCTACCTCCGCCATTTGCCGGGATACATCGCCAAGCCTGCGGCGGATATTCGCGACCTCATGAACCCCATGCTCCACTGCAGAACGCTCTTTGTTCACCGATTCGAGCACCTCACGGACGCCGTGGTTCAAATCGGCGAGGACGGCGGTGGAGCGCTCCACCGAGCTCCGGCTTTGATCCGCCAACTGCCGGATCCGGCCGGCGACGACGGCGAAACCGCGGCCCTGCTCACCTGCCCGGGCCGCTTCGATGGAAGCGTTCAGGGCAAGCAACGAGGTCTCGTTGACGATGCTGACGATGAGGCCATTGATCTCTTCGACCATAGCCAGATGATGGCTGAGCACCGTAAACTTAGCTGTCATGTCACCGCTTTGCTGCTGCAGCTCATCCATTACCGCGTCGGTATTTTGCAACGAATCCACCATATCGTTCATACCTTGATGCGCCCCCTGCATATTGGCGCCCAGCCGCTCCGTCAGTTCCTTGATATGCCCCGTTACGGAAGCGACGCCGCCCATGGTGGCAAAAGCGCCTTCGATATTGGCCTTGGCTTCCGTACTGCGCGCCTTTAAATCGACCTCATAGGCATGCGAATAATCTGCGGTCTGCTGCAGCCCCTCCGTATGACGGCTGATTTCTTCCAGCGCTCCATGCAGCCGGTCCGAGGTGACCACGATTTCATTGCCGAGTTGCTCGATTTTATCCTGGGCTTCGGCCAACTGCCCCTGAGCCTCAAGCCTTTCGCGCCGGTGAATCCGTGCAATAGCCCCGATGCCGAGCAGCAAAACGAGGACAACTGCCTTATGCGCCCAAAATACATCCATCCACAAGAAATACAGACCGGTCAGCAGCAACAGAACGACAAACAACCCTTGGCTCCAGCGATTCCGCATCGTAACCTCCCACTCCACTCTACCATGTTATGTATCCTAACATTATAACAACAGCAGAATATAAAGGAAATACTTTCTATCCGCTTTCATACTAATTTCACTTTCTTCCAAAAAATAAAAAGAGCAGCCCGCGAAGGCCGCTCTAAATTATACGTTATATGTCCGGTATGCCGTTATTGTGCCGAAGCAATCATTTGCCGCGCGATCCATACGCCCGCTGCGCCCGCTTGCGCCAATCCGCGGGTAATGCCGGCTCCGTCGCCGCCGCAGTAGAGTCCGGAGATTTCCGTCTCGAGGTTTTCTGTCAGCTTTGGACGGGCCGAGTAGAACTTCGCTTCGACGCCATAGAAAAGCGTATGCTCCGAGTTAATGCCCGGCGTCACCTTCTCCAGGGCTTCGACCATTTCAATCAGGCTTTTCATGGTATTGTACGGAAGCACCAAACCCAGATCGCCCGGAACCGCTTCTTTCAGCGTGGGCTCCAGGAACCCTTCTTTAATCCGCGTTTCCGTGGAACGCCGGCCGCGCAATATGTCGCCGTACTTTTGCACGATAACCCCGCCGCTGGATAAATCATTGGCCCGTTTGCAGATTTCGCGTGCATATTCGTTCGGCTTGTCGAACGGCTCGGTGAAGGTATGCGATACGAGCAGCGCAAAGTTCGTGTTTTTCGAGCCCAGCGCCGGATCCTTGTACGAATGCCCGTTGGCTGCCATCACGCCGCTATGGTTCTCCACCACGACATGGCCGGATGGATTGCTGCAGAATGTCCGTACCCGCGTGCCGACGGAAGTATTGAATATGAATTTGCCTTCATATAAGTGCTCGTTGATTTCGCGCATGACGACATCGGAGGTTTCGACGCGGACGCCGACGTCCACCTGGTTGTTGTACATTTTGAGCCGGCGCTTCTTCAGCACCTCGGTCAGCCAGGCCGATCCGTCCCGTCCCGGTGCGATCATTACCTTAGGCGCTTCATACACGTCCCCGTTTTTAAGCACGATGCCCGTAATCCGGTGCATGCCATCCGTTTTTTCCGTGACGATATCCTGCACTTCGGCTTTGAACAGCATATCGATGCGTGTTTTCAAATATTCATAAATGGATTTGAGGATCTCCAGATTCTGTTCGGTTCCCAAATGGCGGACTTGCGCGCGCAGCAGCTTCAGCCCCGCCGCATAACCGCGTTGTTCAATGTTTCGGATGCTTTCCGTGGTCGGGTCGGTAATGGCCTCAGTTGCGCCATGCTCCAGGTTGATGCTGTCCACGTACTGGATCAGCTCCAGCACTTTGGACGGCGGCAAATAATCGGACATCCATCCGCCGAACTCCGTGGTGATGTTGAATTTACCGTCACTGTAAGCGCCCGCGCCGCCAAATCCGGCGGTAATCGAGCAGGCCGGCAGACAACCCGCAAATTCCTTGCGTCCTGCCGGAGGCGGACAAAGCTTGATTTTCTCATCCAGAATCGGGCAGTTGCGCCGGTAAATATCATGGCCTTTGTCTACCAGCAGCACCTTCAGTCCCGGCGCCTTGCGCGTCAGCTCATAACTCGCGAAGATCCCCGCCGGTCCGGCTCCAACCACGATAACATCATATTTGCTCATTCTCTTCTGTTCCTCCTGGGAAGAAACGGCCTGGCAGCCTAGAACCTCCGGCATAACCGTTTCGGTGATTTTGAAAAAAATGCACAAAAAATCCCGGCTCGTTTATAGGTATGCGAAATGCATCCTATTCGTAGCCAGGAATTTACGGTTCCCTGTAGAAACCCTCAAACCTTATCTTTGAGGATATACGAACAGCTCGTTTTCATTTTGTGGACCCTTTGAAATTCTACACCCCGCTTACGAATGTGTCAAGCGATATACGTTATAATAGTTCGTATTTAATTCCATTTTAATTATTTATCCATATTGATATATTGAATATACAGCCAAATTCCGAACATTAAGGGTAATGACCGTTTTTGAAGGAGTATAGGGACTTTTGTCGAATATTATGAGTATTGCCACCGAAAAGAGGAAACCCTGTGCGAATTCCACCCCCGACTCCTCGCCAAATGTATTGGAACCGTGTACTACTCAACGTATTCTGGATGGTTCTTGCGCTCTATTTGGCAAGCCAGCTTTTTATATCCTTATCCATGTGGGGGAGACGGCCCGAGTTCTCCGGCAGCTATTTCAAGTTTCACGTGCTGATTCCGGATTCCGTCGTTACACTGCTGCTACTCGCCCTGGAAGCGATCCAAAAATGGCGACAGCCGTGGGCGGAACTGTCAATCATTGCCGCAAGCCATATCTACGCCGCCCTGATTATCGCCAATCTTAGTCCCGATTATCACGTCAAGCCGCTAATCATGCTGCTCCCACTGCTGGTCTCCATGATCTATCTGAAGAGCAATTACCTGAAAGCCTCTTCCTTTGTCTGTCTGCTGTACATTCTGATGCTGTTTATCAGCACACCCGCATACGAATATGCTCTGCGCATCGAAAATATTATCATTGCCTTCATCTTTGCCGGGACCTCGCTGGCCGCCTTCGGCGTGATCGGCAGAGGCCGGGATCTGATGCAATCACTGGAAAATTCGGTGAAATCCGAGCAGGATTTGCGGATCCAGAACATCATTATGGACCGCCTGTCAAAGATTGATCCGCTAACTGATTTGTATAATCACAAGACGTTCCACGAATATCTGGGCTGGCTGATCGACCACCAGCAGAACAACCCGTTTCCGATGCAGCTTGCCGTACTCGATATCGACAATTTTAAAAAAGTGAACGACGAATATGGGCACTGGGTCGGCGACATTGTCCTGCGCCAGGTAGCACAGACGCTGCTTGCCCATATCGGGACCGACGACTTTGCCGCCCGTTACGGGGGAGAAGAGTTTGTCGTCATCCTGACCGCTAAGCCGCTGGACGAATCGCTGGCGATGATGGAACACATCCTGCTCGGGATCGCCTCCCTGCCAATTGCGGAGATGGACAACAAAACCATCACCGTAAGCATCGGCATGCATGAGTACGACAGAGCCGATTCGAAAAGTTCCACCTTCCAGCAGGCCGACGATGCCTTGTACGAAGCCAAAAAGACCGGAAAGAACAAAATCGTCATCCTGTAATTCCTCGCAAATACTAAAAAAAGACTTCCGGAGCATAAAACTCCGGGAGTCTTTTCTTATGCCTTCTTTTAATCCAGCGGATGCTTCCGCCAGGATTCCAGCAAATCGAATACAGCGATTCTGGGGATAGGCCTGCTGATTAAATAACCTTGCACTTTATCGCAATCCACTTCTTTCAGGAAGTCGAGCTGCAGGGCATTTTCCACGCCCTCGGCTACGACCTCAAGCCCCATCTTATGGCCCAGCATAATGATGGTTTGGACAAAAGATTGGCTGTACGCCTTATCGGCCAGCGAATCGATAAAGATTTTGTCCATCTTGAGCGTGGAGATCGGCAATTGCTGCAAATAACTGAGCGATGAATAGCCGGTTCCGAAATCGTCAAGGGCGATGCGGATGCCTTGGGCTTTCAGCAGATCCAGCTTATACGACGTGCTGCCGAACGATTCCATAAATACCGATTCGGTAATCTCCAGCTCCAGGCTGCTTGCCGGCAGGCCGCTAAGCGCAAGGCAGCCCAGCACCATATCGACGAAATCATCCTCCAGCAGTTGAATTACGGAAATATTGACCGAGATTTTATACGAGATGCCGGTACGGTCATGCACGCTTTTCATGAACAGGCAAGCTTCCCTCAGCACCCATTCCCCGATGTTGACGATTAACCGAGAGTTCTCCGCTACCTTAATGAAGGACAGCGGCGAGACAAAACCAAGCACCGGGCTGTTCCAGCGGATCAGCGCTTCAAAGCCTGTAATCTGGCCCGTCCGGATATTGGCCTGCGGCTGATAATGCAGCTCGAATTCATTGCCGTTGATCGCGCTGCGCAGATGTTTCTCAATGTTCATCCGTTCGTTAAAAGCGGTATGCATCACCTTATCGTAGATGACATACGTGCTTTTGCCTTCTTCCTTCGCCCGGTACATCGCGATATCGGCGTTACGGAGAATCTCCTCGGTCGTCTCTCCATCCTCCGGATAGAAGGAAATCCCGATGCTCACCGATACATATAAATTGCTTTCACCCACTAGAAACGGCTTGCGGAAAGCCAGCATAATCTGATCGGCCAGCGCCAGCACGGCTTCGCGGTCTTCGGCATCTTTAACGAAAACCACAAACTCATCCCCGCCCAGGCGGGAGAGCAGCGCTTTGTCCGGAACGAGCGATTGCAGACGTTCACTGGCGTCGCGGATCAGCATATCGCCGGATTTGTGGCCGAGCGTATCGTTGATGTATTTAAAGTTGTCCGTATCGACAAAGAGCAGTGCCGCTTTACCGTTCGGGCGGCGGAAATATTCCTCCATCGTCTCCAGGAGCGACACGCGGTTGGGCAGATTGCTCAAGGAATCCACATAGGCCAGCCGATGGATGTTCTTTTGATTCTGCAGCAGCATGTCGTATTGCGCCACCAGCTCCTGCTGCGTGGCCGTCAGCTGTTCGTAGGTCGCCTCCAGCTCCTGGTAGCTGTTGTTCAGCTTGCATTCCACCTGTTTGCGTTTGCTGATATCAATCAGGGAACCCAGGAAGATCATGCCTTGCGACCCCGGGTCTTTGATCGCCTTGCCGCGGACCTCAAACCACATGTACCGGCCGTCCTTCGTCCGCATCCGGTATTCCAATTCATAGATCGGCGCAAGCCCGAGCAAATGCTCCTCCCTCGCCTTGGCTGCCGCCTCCTGGTCGTCGGGATGGATCAGGCTGATCGCACCTTGCTCCATGCCGTCAAGGTCGCTCTCCGTATACCCCATTACTTCGTACCAGCGGTCGGACAGGATATATTTGCCCGATTCCCATTCCAGCTCCCACATGTAGGCGCCGGAAGCCTCCGATGCGAGCCGGAAGCGCCGTTCGCTCGTCGCCAGCTTTTTGAACTGGTCCTGCAGCTCCAGCTCTGTAGCGGCAAGCTCCTCGTACGTCGATTCCAGCTCCTGATAGCTAAGCTGAAGCTTCAGCTCGTGCTGCTTGCGCTCTTCTACGTCCACGCCGACCAGCACGTAAATGTCCTCCGCCTGCCGGTCCATGCCCCGGATCAGCGCCGTCCGCAGCGAATAATGCCGGGCTCCGGGAGCAGCCTGCGGCAGCTGCACCTCCACATCGGTCGAGAACTCGCCGCGAAGCGCCAGATCTAACAATCGCCGCATCTCTGCGGCACCGCCTTCGAGGCCCGAAAACTCGTCAATGCTGCGTTCCAGCATCTCCTGGCCGCAAAGACCGGTCATTTTCTCCGCATATTGGTTGAACCGGACGATCCGCCGGTCGGCATGCACCGCCCAGACCACCATATTCGTATGCTCAATGACATCCTCAAAGAAAGCCTGCTCCGAGTGAATCGTACGCCGCAAATGCCGGATGTACATCCGCAGAAGGGCAATGCCGAACGCCAGGATGCATAGTCCGATCGTAATCCCTGAAATCAGCCTTCCGCGGATCATTGAAGTGTAGTAATCGGAATGCTCAAAAAAATACTGCTGATACAACTGTTCGAAAGCTCCGGAGCGCTGTAGCCGCTCCAAACGCGCGTTTATGTAGGGCAATAGCTCCTGCGAAGATTTGCTGACGCCAAACGCAATCTCGGTCGGATAGAGGTCTTGGAGCTTCGGCGCGATCGTTCCCGTCAGCCCCTGTTCAACAAGCAAATAATCGACGACGCTTTGATTTTCGAACAAAAGATCGATATCGCCTTTCTGCAGAGCGACGAGGGCATCAGGGATGGTTTGATAGTGTATGTATTGTGTAATGCCCACTTTGTCGCGCAGTACCCCTTCGGAATACTGGCCTTTTCCGACGCCAATGCGGTACTGGCCAAGCGTATTCAAGCTGATGTCATCCTTCAGCGAACGTTTGGCATAAACGGATATGTAGTTTTTGAAGAGCGGCTTGGAGAATAAAACCTCCTTCTTGCGCTCGTCCGTGACGGCCATGAGGCCGGTTGTGTCAATGCTCCCATTGGACAACAGTTTGTAAGTATTTTGCCATTCTCCGGTGCTGTAGCGAAGCCGATAATCCTGCTTTTCAAAGATCATGCTCGTCAAATCAATATCGAATCCAGTCAGATACCCGTTTTGCGTATATTTATAGGGCGGATAATTTAACTCTGCCTGATATTTGATCTCCTTTTTGTCGGCGTGAGCGGATGTGACGGGTGCGATCATGAGAAAGATGCTGAATAGAAGCATTATTTTACGCCGCTTCATCGCAATTCTCCTTTATTAATAGGCTGACAGCTTTTACCAGAGTAGTATTCGACAAAAAAAGTATAGGTTCCTGCTGCTCCTTCCTTAAATTGTGATAAAATGTGCAAATTCACCATTTACCGAAATGCAATGAGTCTTTTTCCGGTCGTTCATGGAATTTTCTTAAATTTTAATATTGATTTTCAGGAGCAAAATGTGGATAATAACAATAACAAGATTAGTGATAATGATTATCATTATTATATTCCATAAAACGAAGCCATTTATCATATGTGAAAAAGGAGACTGGGCCTCATGAATGCAGCCAATACACGTACCGCACTGCAGGTTGACGATTATCTGGATCTGCTTAACTTAGCCGTAAAAGTCGGAGACTTGAAATGGCAAAAGGAAATTAAAGCCCGCCTGCAATACATTCTTTGCCTTCAGGCGCGATAATCCAGCGATGCGACAGCCGTTTTCCCGGCCTCCGGGAAGCGGCTTTTTTTAGATTATAAATATGCAGTTTGCGGGCCGCGCAAGTCCAGGCAGGTTTTTCACGCAGAACCTCGTTTAGCATTGCGAGGTTATTTTTGCGCCCGCTTTGGAAATACGCCGTACATACTATAAAATAGGAACAAAGCTTACAGAACGGAGCGTGCCTGCCTTGAAAAAAGTAATGTCGATCCTCCTGTTTCTCTGCCTGCTGTGGACATCCGCCGTGTCTGCGGCCGGCCTCCCGGCCCCAAGTGGCCCGGTCACGGATCAAGCCGGCATGCTCTCTGCGCAGGAAGCCGCCGATATCGGCGCGAAAGCCGCCGGAGAACGTTACACCTTCCATGTCCTGACGATTCCTTCGCTGGACGGCGCTGATTCGGCTGCCTATGCAACGGAAGTGTATCAGGCGTGGAAGCTGGCGACGCGAGATGTACTGGTGCTGCTCTCCGCCGAAGACCGCCAAGTGGAGCTGAACTTCAACAATCCGGGGCTCCAGTCGGCGCTGGATGATTGGTCGGCCAGCCGCGGCGGCCGGACCGGCAGCGGGGCGATTACCGAGCTGCTCGACACGTATTTCATCCCCTATGCAAAGGACGGGGATTATGCCGGCGGGATTTATGCATTGATGGCCGGCGTGAATGCGCTGGGCACGGCATCCCCGGCCGGCGGAGGCACGGCCGGTGGCTCGGCGAGCGGAGCCGTTACGGGCGGGGCTGGCACGGGCGGGGTTAATACGGGCGGAGCCGGTGCGAACGGTTCCGCCCACAGCGGTGAAGGGGCAGCTGGCGGCAGCGGTGCTGGCGGACAGTCCGCCGTGCCGGATAGCGGCGCGCTGCCGGGCAGCACGGCCGCGCCGGATGCGGGCAGCGGGATGGGACGCGCGGTCCTTATCGGAGCCGCGGTCCTTCTACTGGGTGCCCTGCTGGCTTTCGCACTGACCGGACTGCAGCGCCGCAAGCGGCTTGGCGCCCGGCACGCCGCCCTCGCGGAGCTGCTCGTGCAGGCGAACCGCGCGGGCGAATCGCTGCAGCCGTTCCAAGGCGTCGTGCAGGGCAAAACGGCGGAAATGGTCGACGGGATAGCGAAGCGTCTCTCCGCACAACTGGTTGCCATATCGGCGATGCAGGCGGACAGCCCCTCAGCGCTGCCGTTTTACCGGCTTGGCGCGCTGAAAGCCGCCATTGCGAAGCTGGAAGAAGCGGAGCAAGCCTTCCGGGCAAGCCTGGCCGAAGAAGAGCAGCGGATCGCGCAGGTCAGCGATGCCGACCGCCATGTGAAAGAGCGGATCACCGAGCTGAAGGCGGAAACGCCGGAGCTGGAAGACGGGCTGCGGCAGGCGGTGAAGGAGAGCGGCTACGCCCTCGGCGAGATCGCTGAGGACCTGGAGGAACTGGCCGGGGAGACGGCTGAGGCGGACCGGCTGGAGCTGTTCGATCCGCTGGCGGCGCAGCAAATCGCCGAGGAAGCGCAGGAGCGCCAGGAACGGATCGAACGCGACTTGAAGGATGTGGACATCTACGACGACAAGCTGGCGCAATTTCCCGCCGCACTGGAAGCGGCGCGGGTCCAGATTTCCGGCATCATTGGCCAGAATCAGCTGCAAAACATGAAGATCAAGCCATACGACAGCCTTGCGGCTGCCCGGCAGAAAGCCGAAACGGCCCAGGCCCCGCTTCAGAACGGCGACATGGATCAGGTACGCGCGATTTTCGCCGAAGCCGACGGTCTCCGCAATGAGGCCATCGCCGCCACGCAGCGCCAAGCCGAGATCCGGCAAAGCAACCGGAAGGATCTCGAGCAGGTACGGCGCAGGCTGGAGCAGCTGACCGCCCGGCAGCGGGACCTGACCGGGCAGACGGCGGCGGCGGCCCGCAGGTTCGCCGCCCGTTTCACCCAGGCTACTTCAGAGCAGTTGGTCCAGGCCGGGATGCAGCTTGAGCAGCAGGAACGGGATATCCGGCAAATTGCAGATTGGACGGAAGATGCGCGCGGCGAATACGACAAAGCCCGCGAAGCACTGGATGCGCTGCTGAACGCGCAGGAGCAGACGGAACAGACGCTGGAGCGGGCATCAAGCACGCTTGGCGTTTTGGAGCAGCGGCTTGCGGCCGTGCAGACGCTGCTTGTGCAAGGGCAGGAAGCCGCCGACGAGGCACAAAGCCTGCTCCGCCGCAACGGCCTCTCCGGCGGCGGGCGCTTTGATCCGCTGCGGCTGCAGGAATACGGCATCCTGCGATCCGGATTGCAGCAGCAGCCGATTGACCTCGACGAGTTGGAGGCTGCAGGAAGGTCTTATATGGGGCAGATTTCCGTCTTTGCCGAAGAAGCCAGAAGACTTGTCCGGCAGAAGCTGCAGCGGGAGGAACGCGAGCGGCGGCAGCGCATGTCTTCCGGCCCGCCGCCCTTCGGCGGTCCCGGCGGGCATCATTCCGGCGGCGGCAATTCCTCCGGCGGCTCTTCCTGGGGAGGCAGCGGCGGCGGGGGCCACTCCTCGGGCGGCTCCTCCTGGGGCGGCGGCAAGTCCGGCGGCAATTCCTCCGGCGGCTCCAAATGGTAATACAAAAAGCCAGCTTCGGCCTAAACCCCGAAGCTGGCTTTATTTTTCAATGCGGATCTCCCGGTGTATCGTTCAAAAAAGGTTTGTTCACATAATAATACATGACGCCCATCAGCACGCCGCCGCCGATCAGGTTCCCTAACGTAACCGGAACGAGGTTGTGCAGGACCCCTGCCCAGGAGATCGTGCCCGGGTGATCCAGCACCAGCGCAATGGCAAACGTACACATATTCGCAATGCTGTGCTCATATCCGGAAATAAAGAAGCAGAACACGAACAGCACCATAGCGAACATCTTCGCCCCATCGCTTTTCATCGACATCGGAACGAAAAAGGCCAGACAGACGAGCCAGTTACACAAAATCGCCCGGAAAAACAACTGTAAAGTCGGGGCTTCCATCTTGTGGGCCACCACGCTTAGCAAAAAACCGTTTACGCTCGAAGAGTCAAACAATCCGGTCAAGTAAATCAGGAGCGCAAATGCGGTAGCCCCTAAAATATTGCCGATATAGCTGATGACCCACATCCGCACCACTTGGGTCCAGGATAGTTTGCGCCGCAGCGCCGCATACGTGTAATAAAACGTGTCTCCGGTGAACAAATCCCCGCCCCCATAAGAGATGAGGATAATCGCCGCACCGAACGTAATGGCCGCCATCGGATACGTCATAGGCGAGTCCACCATAAAGAAAAAATTCCCGGTCTTGAATGCAACAATGACACCGAATCCGATAAACATGCTGGCCAGCATCGCCCGGGCGATGTAGCGTTTGATGCTTTGCTGATAGATTCTTTGCTTCTTGAGCGCCAACTTCTCAACCTGCAGCAGTGCCTCGTTCTCCATGCGACCTCCGTCTTCGCTCGTATTTTATGCGGTTTTTGTCGACTTGCTGGACAGTCTTGTGGGTTATTATACCATCCCGGCGAAAAAAAATGCACGGAAGCCCCGGGCCTCCATGCATTTATTTCAAATTTTATTTTCCGGATCATTCAGGCTGGCGATGGCCTCCGCCCTCTCATAACTGGCCACAACGATAAGCGCGAGTATCAGGCCTCCCAGAAGCATCCGCCCGTCTCCTTCCCCTGTCTGTCGTCAGTGACAACTTATGTACGGGGAGAAGGAATTATGTCAGTTCAAAAAGCTGCTCAGCCCGTTGCCTTCGGCCGCTTGCTTGATCGCCTGCGGCTGCGGCGCCTCGTTTAGTCCGAGACGGTTGTTCAGCTGGGTATTGATCTGCGTCATTTTGGTCGTGTAATCCTGGCAGCTCTCGATAATCCGCCGGTTGGACTGCTCGGACGTATCCAGCGCGCTCAGCAGGTCGCCGATCGCCTGGTTGACCGCTTCCAGCGACATGGACGGCTTGGACAACAGCTCTGCCGTCTTTTCCGTCGTCGTGCGCAAGAGGCGCGCGTTTTCCTTGAACTGGTCCTCGATCGTCTTGTTGGTCGCTTCGACCGCATTGATGACATTCTCTTGGTCGGCTAAAGACATGGCGATCATCGCCGAGACGGTGATCAGGTTCGACGTTTTGTCGATGGCGTTGTTGACGGAGTCGATCAGTTTATCATTGTTGTCGTTGATAATGTCAGTGGCGGCAATCGCCTGGTTGTAGAGCAGGATCATCTCCGTCATCGACTGGATCCGTACGACCACCTTACGCAGGCCGCGCTCCAGATGCGCCTTGCGGTTTTCGTTCTCCGGTTTGGCGATTTCCGCCTCGAACAGCTCCTTCAGCTTGTTGCCGAAGGCGATTTTGGTCTGCAGGTTGTAGATCTCTTCCATTGAGGTCCGTTTCAGCTGGCGCATGTTGACGATGCTTTCCTCCAGCGTATCGCGGCCGTCGCGCAGTCCGGTGATGATGGCGTCAATATTGGTGCGAACAGACTGGTACTTGTAGACATAGTTTTTCAACGGGCTCTTACGCAGCATTTTTCCGAAAAAGCTGACGTTTTTGCTCTGCTGCAGCGTCTCGCATTCGTTACGCAGCTTCAGGATCATATTCGGCACTTCGGTGCGCTTGCCCGACATCAGGTCGTTGACCGGACGGTCCAGCAGCTTCAGCGTCTGTCCCGCTTTCTCCTGCGTTTTGACCCCCAGCCGACCGATGTCGTCCATCAGGCCGTCGAGCGCGAGCGTGTCGGTCTTGGCAACCTTCTCGATGAGCTGCGACGCTTCATCCACTACCTTCTGCTCATCTTCCTTTTTCAATTCAATCCATTGCGTGGACATTCTTTCAACCTCCTATAATTCGGAGCGGCTGTAGCGCTGGTGGATCAGCTCCGCTTTGGTCTGCAGTTCCAGCAAATCTTTATGTTCAATCGTGGAAGCAATATCGGAAATTTTGGAATCGACATCCTTCAGGCCGTTCAGCAGCGTACGCCGGTTGCGCATCTTGGCTTCGCCGCCCAGCCGCAGGAACGGATTGATGACCCCGTTGAGATCTTTCATCACCAGCCGGCGGACCGTATGGTTGATTTCGCCGTTGCCCAGCTCCTGCAAAAGCGGAATGACCCGCTGGAGTCTCGCAAACAGCGCCAGCGCCTTGTCGACGATCTCGTTGTCGAGCGAGTTCTTTTGGCCTTCGGAGATAATCATATCCTCCAGCACGACCAGGTACTCGACCACCGGGGCGAACTCGGGAGCGATGTTCGCGTCGGTTCTGCCCGCGGCCGGGGTTTCGGCCGCGGCGGAGCCGCCCGCCGGTACTCGCGGCGCGGCGGCACGTCCGGCTTCGGTCACGGCCGAAGCCGGGGCTTGCGCGGAAGCCGGCAGCGGAGCCGCTTCCGCCCCGCGGACCGCCGGCGCCTGGCTGGCGGCGCCGGCACCCCCCCGGCGGCCGCCCGTGTACAGGGCGGCTGCCGCCCCTGCCGCCGGGAGCAGCAGGGAGACTGCTTCCGGCAGGAATCCGCCGGTCAGCAGCGCGATGACGTAGCCGGCGGCCATATACATTAACAATTTGGATTTCACTTGAATTGTTCTCACCTCTTACGCGGATAGCGTGGCCATCCGCTCAGTTCGCGGCGTCCGCCAGGGCAGGATCGCCGCTTTGTTTCATGATCAGCGGCTGCTCCACATAGCTCGCCAGCACATCTTCCCCGAAGGCGGCGGGCTGCACCTCGCCGCCGAGCAGGCTTTTGACCGCCAGGTAAGGGAAATTGATTCCGGTCAGGCAGGAAATATGCAGCCCGCCGGACATCCGCGGGTTAATCTCCAGCAGCTTGGGCACGCCTCCGCTGTATTTCATTTGAATATTGTAGTTAAAGGGAATGCGGTACGTCCCGGCAACCCGGGCCGCGATTGCTTCCAGCTCAGGCACGTGCTCCATGAGCCTCAGCCGCTTGCCCGATTTGCGGCGGGGAACGGCGGCAAGCAGCCGCCCGTCCCGGTCGGCCAGGCAGTCGATGCTGTATTCCAGCCCTTCCAGCAGCTCCATAACCATGATGTCCGGGAACGTACCGGCTTCGTCCAGAATGCGGTACACTTCATCAAACGTCATATTCGGCGTCACATACCCGAACAGATCTTCCAGGTTGGCCGGTTTGCCGCTGATGATACGGAAGCCGAGCCCGCCCTCGGTCTCGGTTGGTTTGATGCAGACGCGGTGGCCTTTGCCCGCCAAATCCTCGTAAGCTGCCTTAAACTGCGCGGCAGTACGGACGACATGGTAATCGGGAACCGGCATGATGCCGCTTTGCAGCACTTCCTCATAGAACTTGCCTTTGTCCATCAAGGCCTCCAGCAGCTCGGTATCCCGGCAAACCAATACCTTGGTGCCGATAGCCTCGAACTTGTCGGCATGCAGCGCGATATCCAGCATGTGCAGCCGCGGAATAAACACGTCGATTTCATGCTTGCGGCAATACTCCACGCAGAAATGCACATATTCCATGCCCTGAAGCGCCGGCTCGGTCCCGGCGACATCCGCGCCCTGCAGCGACATATGGCGGATATCGGGATGCGTGGCGAAGATTTTTACTGGAACGCCGTCTTCATTCCGGCGGAGCAGATTCATATAGTGATACGCAACGGAGAACCACCGGTTAAAATAAATATTGAGCGTCTTCACGAAACCCCAGCCTCCAGCCCCGTCAAATGGTCGTACTTTTGCTGCACGTAACGCAGAATTTCATCTCCGGCGAAGACCCCGGACTGACCGGTGAAGGGATATCCCAATTTTACAGGACGCTCCTGCTGCTCGGCAAATATTTCGCCGTGACAGGGTGCGATTGCGAAATCGGCGCTTTCCAGGAGGCATTGATCCAGCAGCGAATCGCCGGAAGCGATAAGCGGTCTGCCCGGAAAATGGCTTGTAATATACAACGCCGCATCCCGTTTGTTGACCGGCTCCGGCACGGCATACAGCTTGCGGCCCTGAACCGACACCTTCCAGCCCCGTGCCCTCAGGTGTTCCGACATGGCAGCGATCTCTTCCTTCGGAAGCAGCGAACGCTGAACGATATAAGTGTAAAACAATTCGTCGCAATACCGTTCATCGATGATCCACTCTTCCCGCAGCACTTCGCGCAGCAGCCGGTGCGCCTCATCGGCGCCGGCCGAATCTGCCCCGACTCGCCGCAGAATCTCCTGCCGCCACTGAAGGTCGACCGCTCCATGAACCAGAACATTTCCTCCGTTGCTCGTGACCGCGTAATCCGGCCTCAGCCGGGTCTGAAACAATCCGATGCGCTTATATTCCGCGATGGTCCGCGTCGTCACGGGAACAAACAGAATCCGGTCCGCGAGCTCCTGAAGCATCTCCAGGCAACGCAGGGAGATATAGGAGCGCGTCCGGCCGTCGATCACTTCCGCCGGCACCAGTCCCGGCGTGCTCTCGGGAACGCCGATCGCCCCGAGCGAATAAATCAGCGTGCGGTCCAAATCGCTGGCATAGATCATTCGTCATCCCCCTTCAGCGGACGGATGATGCCGCAGCAGGCATAGCCCAGGCCGGGGAAAACCTCCACCGGCACGCCTTTGTCCGCCGCCAGCCGCAATATATATTGCAGATGCGGATTCTCCGGCGCATCGATTAGGATCTTCCAAGGTACCCGGCGCAGCAGCACCCGCGTCGTTTCGCCGACGCCCGGCTTAATCAGGTTGATGTTGTCCAGGGCAAACGCCGCCTGAATCCGCCGGATCGCCTCCAGTCCGCGCCAGCTCACCTCCGGCGGATGCTGAAGCCGCTCCAGCGCCTGCGCCTTGGCCGCTTCCGCCACCGCATCGAAATGAGGCACCACAGCCTCGATAAAGCTGTTCGAAACATCCTGGTCCCGCCATTCCCCGTAAAACTTTGCGCCGTGGAAATCTCCCGGTCCGATCAAGTCTTCCCGCAGCACCGTCCGGCTGATTAAGCCTGACGCCGTTGCGTTCAGGCATGCATTCGGGATTAAATAATCCTCCCGCGTTCCGAACATGCCGGAGCAATGGCCCGGATCGGCCAGCACCGCCAGCTCATCGTCAAGCCGGATGCCGTAGACGGCCCGCATCTTCGCACAAGCATCTGTCAGCACCCGGGTAATCGCTCCCTTGCCTGTCCAGCCGTCAATAAACTGCAGTCTGGCCCGGAAGCCATGCTGCCGGAGGATATATAGAATTGCATTTTCGTCGATGCCCTTGCCGCGGATGATCGAAATGCTGTAATGCGGAAGCGATACGCCATAACGTGAAGCAATGTAACGTTTGATCAGGATGCCGGCAGGCGTTCCCGCCCGGGCAAGGGATACGAGCACCGTATGCTCCAGTCCCCGGCAGGCAACAATCCCTTCGGCTACGGTAGCCGCAGCCATTGCCACCTTGTCCGCATTCCGCTCCAGTGCCGCGCTGTACAGCTCCATGTAAGACCCGGCGGGCAGCGCTTCCGCCGGCAGCATTTCGGAATAGTGCACGCCGGATTGAATAGCCCGCTCCCGCTCTTCCGTCCCGCGTTCCAGCTTCACTCCCCCCAGATCCTTCAGCAGGAAAACCACATCCCCGGCAGGGTAACTGCCAATCGGCGAAGGCTCGGCCAGCGGAACCTTCCGGTAATCGGCCGCAGGCGCCAAGACGACTAGATGCACCTTACCTGCCGCAAGTCCGCGCAGAATATCGGTCATCGGCCGGATTCGCTCCTCCGGAACCCCCCGCTCCAGAAGTACAAAGATGTCGTCATATTGCCCCGGCGAAATATTATAAAGATAATTCCGGATGCCAGGATCGACGGCGGAAGGATACCCCTCGGCACTGTTCACTCCATAATCCGGCTTCGGCTCCGGATGAATCGGACTCCGCGTCGAAGATTGGTAGGCTACGCCCGGTCCCATCTCCGCCGCGATCCGCATCGGCAAATACATAAACTCGCCGACGCCGAGCACCAGCGCCCGGCTTCCTTCGCGCAGCCCGCGCAGCTGCTCGGCGGCGACGCGCGCCGCCCGGTCCACTTCCGCATTGTCTGCGGAACTCAAGCCGAAGCGGCCGCTCCAGCGCATATACGGCGCCGGATTTACTTCGCCGGCGGAATCCGCGGAGCTGACGTACAGCCGCTCCATTCCGTCGTGAACCTGCGTAACGACCACCGGCGCCTGCCGCTCCCGTGCGGATCTACCGCTTGAAGCCTGCAGCAGCGGCGTACCTTCGACTTCGATCGTGCCTTGCAGCAGCGAGATCGCACGGATGGTGATCCCAAGCTCCGCCTCCAGATCGCGGTAGGCCTGTGTCCGCGCCGCATCGCGCCAGTCCAGCAGCGAAGCGACGACATATTCGCGGCGCGGGAATTTGGAATGCAGATCGCGGATCGTATTGATCGCCGTATTGCCTGTCGTAATCTCATCGTCGACCAGCACCGCCGGTTCATCGCCGGAGAGCAGCTCCCGTTCCAGCGCGTAGCACAAATGATCGACCGCATGGGAATGCTCTTCTTCAAAGCTGACCGCCGATTCCAGCTCCGGAATGTTCTCCCGGGTGGTGTGAATGTAAGAGGCACCCTCCGCGAACATGGCATACATGCTGTGGCCCAGCGCCGTAGCTGTCTCGGCATAACCGATGAACAGCAGCCGCTTGGCGGGAACCAGCTTCCGCTCGCATAGCCTTCGGTAGACCTCGCCCGCATGTTCGGGATGCAGCAAACCGTACATGGCAAGCTGCAGCAGGTCATCCAGGTCATCCAGGTCATTCAGGTCCCCCAGATGTTCCAGGCCGTTCAGGCTATCCAGGCCGCCCTGTCGCTCGGGCTCTACCGTCCCTCCGTCGCCAAGCTCACGCTGCAGCAGCAAAGCCAGTGCCGCGCCGGCCAGCAGCGGCGTATAGGGATCGACCGGAATATGCTTACCCAGCAGTTTGCTTACGAACAGAAATGAACGTTTCTTATTGATCCGCGCTGCCATCGAGAACAAAGCCTCTACCGGCAGCCCAAACGGATTCGCCGTCTCCGTAACCGTGACCTTGAGACCTTCGACAATATCAAACGTGTGTATATTCGTTCTCGGGCAGTAATCCGACAAAATGCTGTTGTTCATGTAGCACCCCGTAAATTTGAGATCGTAATAAAATCCGTTGGGCCCAGTTCAGATGCGGTTTGATTTCATTCATTTTGTTGGCGTATTCGCTGCGCAGTACGCCGCGGCTTCCGTCATTGCTCTCCACGATGCTGAGCGCGTCCACGTATTCTTCGTGCATCACCGTATACATCGCCTGTACGGGCCGCAGGTGGGACGGATGAATAATCGTCTTGCCGACAATGCCGTTCTCCTTGTCCAGCAGCACTTCCCGGATCAACCCATCGATGGCGCTGGAAATATAATGGCTGCGCATCTCTTTTCCGTATTTGCCAAAGGTGTCCTCGAACGGCGTCTGCCAGAGCTGCGGCCGAAGCACCCGGTGATTTTTGCCGGAGAAATATTCCCAGACCGGACCGGAGATAACATACCCCTCCTCGACCCGCCCGAAGACATTGATAATGTCGGAGATGCAATCCCGGATCGGCGTCAGGTCATAAATGCTGATATCGGGGCTGCGGCGCAATCCGAACAAGCTGGAAAAATCGGTCGCGCCGATGCGCACATTCAGCACATATTCGCGGTATTCCCGCAGCAGTCCGCGGATGGCAAGCAAGCTGTCCAGCCGGCTTTCGCGGTAGATGATCGGCGCGCTCTCCAGAATCGGCATCCCGTACAGGACGGGATCGCCGCTCACGCGCAAACGGTTATATTCGGCGACCGTTTCAAAATACGCCCTGCCGTTATCAACCGAAAATTTCGGAAACACAAATCCGGTCAGCATCGTAATCAGGCTGCCGAGCCGGAAGATCAACCGTTCGAGCTGTTCCGGACTGCGTACGCGGATAAACAGCAGCGGAAGCTCGCCGGCATCCAGATCGCGGTCAAGATAGGCCGACAGAAGCGCCAGATGCCTGACGACGGCCTCCTCCGCCGCGTTCACTTCGCCATCGCCCACGGCATCTTCCAGATCCATGATGGCGGTAACAAGGCCCGCTTCCCGCAGCTTTAGAATGTCCTCCGGCACATCCGGGCGTGTCGCCGGCATATATAGCGCGGCGCCTACGGCGCAGGCCAGCAGCGCCTGGTCCGTCTTCTGATTAAAGGAAACCGGAGGAGAATGAAATAACGCCCGCTCTTGCTCAGCAGTCAAATAATTAAAATAACGCACAAAGCTTCCTCCTTGGTTCGTTATACGAATTGCGAAGATTTTGTACCGTTAAAACGCGCAGAGCCGGATACCGTCACCCGGGGGCGGCATCCGGCTCTCTTAAGCGATAAGCAAAGACCCGACCATACGTTATTCCATTGTCCTTCGATGTCCGGGCTTACGCCCGGTGATCCGTTTCTTTTTCCCGTTTTTTCTTGCCGGAGCTGTACAGAAGCGTCCCGACGAATACGGCAATCAGTATGGTAAAGAAGACCACATGCGGCATTTCATAACCAAATGCTCCCGCCATCATTTTGCCCGCAATGATTGCAATCAGCAGGAATGCCGTCTGCTCCAGTTCCGGGAATCTGCCGATCAGCTTCAGGAACAGCTGGGCCACGCCGCGCATCATCAGCACGCCGAGGATTCCGCCCAGGAAGAGTACCCATACCTTGTCGCTGAGGCCGAAGGCTGCAATCACGCTGTCGATGCTGAAAGCGATATCCATCAGCTCGACCATCAGCACGGTTTTCCAGAACGAGGCGCCTTTATTCTCCCGTTCCCCTTCTTCGCCGCCTTTAAATAATCCTTTGTAGGCGATGTAGAACAGGTACAGCGCACCAAGCACCTTGACTAATGTAAATTTGATCAGATAAGTTCCGAGGCCGATGGCGAGAAACCGGAACAAATAGGCTCCGAGAATCCCGTAAAACAGCGCCTTTTTCTGCTGCTCCTTCGGCAGATGCTTCACCATGACCGCCAGTACCAGCGCATTGTCCGCAGACAGCAGGCCCTCCAGCAAAATCAGGCTGCCGATAATCCCCCAGCTGACCGGATCAGACAGGGTGGACGAGATATCGCCCCAGGAGAAAAAATGCCCGTAATTATCACTGATGCTTCTAAAAAAATCGCCAAACCAACTCATGATTCCATGCCTCCGTAATCTATTTCATCTCCCAAAGCGTCGCAGCTGCGGCTTGCTCTGCCGGCCCGGGAGATTTTTTTCAAGTCCAATCCGGTAAAAAAAGGGCAGGATCGCTGTCGATCCCGCCTTGAAGCTATGCTTACTCTGCATCCAGTCCATAGTTGCGGCATAACGCGCCTAGACCGCCTGTAAAGCCGCTGCCGATCGCCTGGAATTTCCAGTCTGCGCCGTAGCGGTAAAACTCGCAGAACACCACTGCCGTTTCCGTCGAAAACTCTTCCCCGAGATCAAAACGAAGCACCTCGCGGTCGCCGGACGCGTCCACCACCCGTACAAAGGCGTTGGAGACTTGTCCAAAATTTTGCCCGCGCGCTTCATAATCGTAGATCGTAACCGTAATGCCGATCCGATGAACATGGGCCGGAACCTTGCTGAAATCGATCACGATCTGCTCGTCATCGCCATCTCCCGCGCCGGTCCGGTTGTCCCCGGAGTGAACGACGGAGCCGCCGCCTCCGGCTTTATTATTGTAGAATACGAAATCGTCTTCGTTTCGCGCTTTGCCGTCTTCCCGCAGCAGAAACGCCGAGGCGTCCAGATCGAAATCTTTGCCGCCGCTGTAACGGTTAATGTCCCAGCCAAGTCCGACGACGACCTTCGTCAGCCCCGGATTGGTTTTGGTCAGATCAATCCGCTGTCCCTTCGAAAGACTGATCGTCACTGGCAAGACCTTCTTTCCTGATTTATTGCAGGCCGAATTGGCGTGTCAGCCCTTCCAGACCGTCTTTGTAGCCGCTGCCGATGGCGTTGAATTTCCATTCTCCGGAATGGCGGTACAGTTCACCGACAATCACGCCGGTCTCAATCGAAAAATCTTCCCCCAGATCGAAGCGGATCAGCTCTTCGTTATTGAGATCGTTGACGATACGCACATAGGAGCGGGAGACCTGTCCGAAATTTTGCTTGCGGTTGTCCGCATCATAGATCGTAATGGTAAAGGCAATCTTCTCGACGTCGGCCGGAATGTTCAGCAGATCCACCTGGATTTGCTCATCGTCGCCTTCGCCTTCGCCGGTACGGTTATCCCCCGTATGTACTACGGAGCCGTTTTCGTTCTGCCGGTTGTTGAAGAAGATGAAGTTGCTTTCTTTCGTCACTTTGCCGCCGGCATTCGCCAGGAACACCGATACGTCCAGGTCAAAGTCTTTGCCCCCGTCGTATTTGTTCGTATCCCAACCAAGTCCGACGGTAATTTTGGACAACCCCGGATTGGTTTTGGTCAAATCGATCTTTTGTCCCTTGGATAAATTAATCGCCATTATTCAAAACCTTCCTTTCTTGTCTGGTGTCAATATATTAGATGTATCGCTCGGCAAGCTGGTTGATATGGGCCGCATGGGCGCCTTCACCGATCGCAGCGAATTTCCATTCATCGCCGTGCCGGTACAGTTCGCCGCACAGCAGCGCCGTGAATCCGTTGTAGCTGTCGGTCAGGTTGAACTTGACCAACTCGCTGTTCCCTACGCTGTTCATTATGCGGATATACGCCGATTTGATCATGCCGAAATCCTGCTTGCGGTTAACCGCATCATAAATATTCACTACGACCAGTACCCGATGTACATCGGAAGGTATCGCTTTCAGGTCCACCATAATTTGTTCATCGTCGCCGTCGCCTTCACCGGTCAGATTATCTCCCGAATGGACGACGGATTGGTTACCGTTCTGCTTGTTGTGGAAGCATACGAGATTCAGCTTGTTGGTCAGCTTGCCTTGCTCATTCAGCAAGATCGCAGAGGCGTCGCAGTCCACGTTCGCCTGCTTCTTTACTCCGAACAATCCGCGCGCCGGCGGCACGGGATCCCATCCCAAACCGACAACCACTTTTGACAGTCCGGCATTGCCTTTCGTCAAATCAATCTTCTGGCCTTTTACCAAATTAATAGCCAACGCTCTTGTCCCTCCGTTTCCGCTTAATCTAGCTGCATGAGGCAGCTACCCAAACGTTATATCACTGATACGACAGAAAAGCGGATGCGTTTCAAAAAAAGAGGGGCTTTTCCCCTCTATTAACTATACCTTATCAAAATATCAATCCGCAAACTTAGAGAACCTTCGACAGAAATGCCCTCGTCCGTTCATGCACCGGGCTGCCGAACAGCTGCTCAGGGGCGCCTTCTTCGACCACCGACCCCTGCTCCATAAACAGCACGCGGTCGCCGACCTCCCGGGCAAAGCCCATTTCATGCGTGACGACAACCATTGTCATGCCTTCACGGGCCAAATCCTTCATGACGGCGAGCACCTCGCCGACCATTTCCGGATCGAGGGCCGACGTCGGCTCATCAAACAGCATGATTTTCGGCTCCATCGCCAGCGCCCGGGCAATCGCCACGCGCTGCGCCTGGCCGCCGGACAGCGAAGCCGGGTACATCTCCGCTTTTTCGCTGAGCCCTACCTTCTGCAGCAGCTCCATCGCCTTTTGCCGCGCCCGTTCCTCCGGCCATTTGCGTACACGGACCGGAGCCAGCATGATGTTCTCGATGACTTTCTTGTGCGGGAACAAATTGAACTGCTGGAAGACCATGCCGACCTCCGTGCGGATATCGTTGATTTTGGTCGTTTTTTCCATAAGAGACGTGCCCTCGATCCGGATGTCTCCCCCTTGAGGCTGTTCCAGAAGGTTAAGGCAACGCAGGAATGTCGATTTGCCCGATCCCGAGGGGCCGATGACGACGACAACCTCCTGACTGTAAATATCGATGTTAATGTCGGTGAGCACCTGGTGGGCTCCGAAAGACTTATGCAGGCTTTTGACTGAAATGATCGGTTCCATCGGGCTACACCTTCCGTTCAATATAATTGAGCAGCTTGCTCAAGGAATAGGTAAGGACAAAGTAAATGAAGGCGGCGGTCAGATAAGGCTCCCAAATCCGCAGATACTGGCCTTTCATCGTATTGCTCCAATACATGATTTCCGGGGCAGCGACCAGCGCCAGCAGCGAGGAATCCTTGACGAGCACGATGAATTCGTTGCCGAAGGCGGGAACCATCCGTTTGATTGCTTGCGGAAGTATGATGAACCGCATGGCCTGGCGTTTGGTCATCCCGAGCGACAAAGCTGCTTCGCGCTGCCCGGGGTCGATCGACTGGATGCCGGCGCGGAAAATTTCGGCGGAATAGGCGGCGGAGTTCAATGACAGGGCTATGAACGAGGTCAGCCATACATTGGTGCTGCCATAAAACAAAGGAATGACGCCGAAGTGAACGATCAGGATTTGCACGTACAGCGGCGTGCCGCGGAAAAAGTTGATGTAGCTGTGGAACGGCCAGCGCAAATAGGCCTTGGGCACCATCTTGCCGAACCCGATGCCCAGCCCGAGGATCGAGCCGAGAATAATCGAAACAATGGATACGCCGACGGTGAACAGCGTCCCTCTTAAAAATACCGGCCCGTAGTGGGCAATGATGTCGAATCTGAAGTCCATACGATTCTTCCCTTCTCTTCTGCTGACTCAAAAAAAGAAGCATGCGCAATAGCAATCATTACGCATGCTTGATTGTAGCTGCTTACTTCGCGTTCAGGAGTGCTGCGGTGTCCGGTTCCTCGCCGAACCAGGTCTTGTAGATTTCGGCATATTTCCCGTTCTCCAGAACCGTCTTGATCGCCGGATCAAGCTTTTCTTTCCACTTGCTGCCCTTCGGAAGCAGGATGCCGTAATACTCGGAACCGAAATTTTCCTTGTCGATAATACCCTTCAGCTTCTGCTTCGGATTGTTCTTGATATATTCGTTGACGATGGCGATATCGGCTACCACCGCATCGGCGCCGCCGCCGTTCAATTCCATGAGCGCCACTGCGTTGCTGTCGAACCGTTTCAGGTTCCCGTTGTCCACGCCCATGATGCCGCTCATCAGATCATCAGCCGTGGTTGCCGCTTGTACTGCAACCTTCTTGCCTTTCAGATCAAGCGCGCTTTGAATGTCGCTGTCTTCCTTAACCATGATCATATTGGTGGATTCGAAATAAGGAATGGAAAAGTCATAGGTTTCCTTGCGTTCATCCGTGATCGATACGGAGGACAGGCCCGCGTCATATTCCGTTCCTTGCTGGACGCTCGTCAGCATCGTATCCCAACCGGTATTGGTGATGGTATATTTAATCCCCGCTTCCTTCATCACCGCTTTGATGAAATCAATGTCAAATCCTTTGACCTTGTCCGCATCCATATATTCCATCGGCGCGTAGCTCGCATCGGTAGCAAATCGGATGGTTTCCGCTCCGCCATTGCCGCTGCTTGCGTTATTATTGGAGCCGCAGCCTGTCAGTGCAACCACGAATAATGCAACCAAAGCTGACATCACCCATTTCTTTTTCATACCCATTCTCCCATCCCCCTACGTATTTATAAAATAACTTAAAGAGATTTTATCAGAATAAAGCGTACGTGACAATTAACATTTCTTGTTTATGTAATATAACATGACATATTATCGATGTATTGTAACATTTGTAACGAAATGCCGGGAGAACGCGACTCCTCTTTACTACTTTAATGAAAAAAAGAGCGCCGGCAAGTGATCGAAATCATCCTTGCCGGCGCATTTGCGTCTTTTTTATGCATTTTTATGCGAAAAATTTTAAAAAGTCAAATCCCCGTCGTAGGAAGCGATCATCCGGTACAGCTCCGGACGGCGGTCGCGGAAGATTCCCCATTCGATCCGGCCGACTTCAAGGGCATCCAGATCGAACTCGCTGACCAGCACCGCTTCTTCGTCCCGTCCGGCTTCAACAATCTTGTTGCCCTGCGGGCCGGCGATAAACGAAGAACCGTAAAAGTTGATGCTGGACTCTTCGTCGCGTTCCTCGCCGATCCGGTTGGAAGCGACGACAGGAATCAGGTTCGCGGCCGCATGGCCCAGCATGCAGGTCTGCCAGTGATCCTTGGAATCGATGCTGCCGTCCTGCGGCTCGGAGCCGATTGCCGTCGGGTAGAACAAAATTTCAGCGCCCATCAGGCTCATGACTCTGGCCGCTTCCGGATACCATTGGTCCCAGCAGACGCCTACGCCGATCTTGGCGTATTTCGTCTTCCAGACCTTGAAGCCGGTATCGCCCGGATTAAAGTAGAATTTCTCTTCATAGCCCGGACCGTCCGGAATATGACTCTTCCGGTATTTGCCGAGCACGGTGCCGTCGGCGTCAATGACGGCGAGCGAGTTGTAGCGGGCATAATTCTTCTTCTCGTAGAAGCTGATCGGCAGCACGACTTGAAGCTCTTTGGCAATCTCTTTGAAATGATTGACCGCCTTGTTATACTCCAGCTCGGTGGCGTAAGCGTAATAATCCGATTTCTCCTTCTGGCAGAAATACGGCGTTTCAAACAGTTCCTGCAGCAAAATAATCTGCGCGCCTTCGGCCGCGGCTTTGCGGACCAGCGCTTCCGCTTTGCGGATGTTATCGTCAATGTCGCCGGAGCAACTCATTTGCGTCGCGGCTACTTTTACCAATCTCATGCGGTTGATTCCTCCTGGTTGTTGATGGTTGTGCGGGCTTTACAGCCCGGCTTTCGGCATCTGCTGGGTCGTACAGTGCACGTTTCCGCCTTCGCCGATGACGGCCATACCGTTTACCTTGCGGATGACGCGGTCCGGGAACAATCCGGCCAGCGTCTCTTCGGCCAGCTTATCCGTCTCGGCCGCAGTTCCGCCGAATACCGGTAAAATAATGCCGCCGTTCACGAAATAGAAATTGAGATAACTCAGCGTCAGCCGGCTGCCTTCCAGATCGACGCGCGGCGGCTGCTGGATCGTAACGATCTCGAGCTTCCGGCCTTGGGCATCGACCGCGGCTTCCAGAATACGCAGATTCTCCTGCGTAATCGCATAGTTCTCGTCCTGCGGATCGTCGCAGATTTGCAGGATCACTTTGCCGGGCGCGGCGAAGCAGGCGATATTATCGACATGGCCGTCGGTTTCGTCCCCGCTGAGGCCCCGTTTCAGCCAGATGACCGTCTCTGTGCCGGTATATTCCTTCACGTACTCTTCGATTTGCTCCCGGGTAAGCTCCGGGTTGCGGTTCTTATTCAGCAGGCATTCTTCCGTCGTCAGCAGCGTGCCTTCGCCGTCCGTGTGAATGGAGCCGCCTTCCATGACGAGCGGCGCATCGATCTGTTGCATGACGAGCGACTTCAGAATTTGCGGAGCAACCGCATCATCCAGATCCCATGGCGCGTATTTGCCGCCCCAGGCGTTGAACTTCCAGTTGACGCCGGCGAGTGCGCCTTTGCCGTCCTTCACGAACGTCGGCCCGTTATCGCGCAGCCAGGCATCGTTGTGCGCAACGGGGAGCAACGTTACATTGTCGCCGAGGCCAAGCTTGCCGATGGCCTCTTCTTCCTCGGGATTGACGATGACCGTTACCGGCTCGAATTCGGCGATGGCGCGGATAATTTCCGCATATCCTTCGCTGACGGCTTTATGATTGTCCGGATAGACCATGGAGGCTTGAACCGGCCAGGAGATAAAGGTGCGTTCATGCTCGGCCCATTCGGCCGGCATTTTATAGTTCGAAGCAGAATTCGTCATGTTTGATAGGTTCCTCTGCATTTAGAATTTGGAGCAAAAAGGCCTAAAAACGCTCCTACCCCATCATACAATAATATAACTACGCGCTCAATTCCCGGAAAGACGGATTTCGACAGGAAATACCTGTTGTCTCTGAATTTGACCAATGTTATATTTTGTATAATACTGGAAGCTTTTATACTTAAAATTCGATGGATTCAGAGTGTGAAAGGTGGTTTTGTCCATGGAACCTACCCCCACGATACTGGCTGAATTGGATCATTATATGAAAAAAGAAGCATTGACCGTCGCCCGCTTTGCCGAACGCTCGGGACTTCACTCCGGTACGCTCAGCAACATTCTGCATGGGCACCGCCCGATTGCGATGCAGCAGCTCGACCGGATTACGATGGCGATGCAGCTTCCGGAAGGTTTTTTCTACGAGCTTTATATCGATAACTACATTATCGACAGCCAGCCGGACTGGCGGCGGATCTCGCCGCTTCTGCAGCGCTGCGCCGAGCTCGGCATGCTGGAGGCCATCCGGCGCGTCATTATGCATCTGATGGATAACCTCGCGTACTCGCCGCTTCTGTTCAATACGGCGGAAGAACTGCTGGAGCAGGGATACCCGGATGCCGCCGCGCTGCTCTTTGAGAGCGTAGCCGAGGGTGAACGCTTCCAGCACTCGGAGCGCTTGGCTTTTTGCCGCTTCCGCCTTTTTGCCATCAGCCTCAGGAGTGGACAGGAGACGACTCTGCGCGCAGCCAACCAATTCGAGCCTTATGTGGAGCGCCTGGACGAAACCGACCAGCTCGACGCCCTCAAGCAGCTTGCAGACGTGTTCGCTTCGCTCCATTACTGGGACAAAGTGGACGAGCTGGCGGAAAGGCTGAAATACAAAGCTTCCATTCAATACCGGCACTCCCTGAAAAGACCGCTGCAAAAACAACCATCCCGCCTGTATATCTATTACATTCTTTATTCCTTCCTGTTGCGTTCTGCGGCCGCGGAAGAGCGCGGCGACTTCGAGACGGCGCTGCAGTATGCCGCGATGTATTCAAATGTAAACTGGATGAAGTCTCCTCCCAGCCCGGAAGAAGAGAAGGTTATCGAACAGTTCAAAGAATGGTCGACCGCCAATACTTATCTGTACCGCTTAATGTCCGGCGATGTGGCAGCACTCCCCGACTACATTCGTTACATCGAGAATAAAGAAAATGAAATTTTTCCGGCTTTATACAAAATCATTCAGGCAGCCAATCGCTACAGATTCAGCGTGGACGAACTGCTGCTCCGGTTCAGCCACTATCTTCCCTACCGTTCGCAGCGAAGCCGTCTGGGGGAATTCTCCGAACAAATTACCAGTGACCGGTATTTGCGCTTTTTGGCTGAATTGGCCGTTTATTATTTGGAGAGACAGCAGCCTGATCCCGGATTCCATTACTTGCTGGAAAGTCTGGAACGGTCCGTGAAGATCAAAAAGGACTCCACGATTGTGCGTTGCGTAGGCATTTTCGAGCAATATCGTTATTTAGCCGCGCCGGAGTCCTCCAGTCGTTACACACGTCTAATCATTGAAGCGCAAAACGGCGGGAAACTTGACGATCCTTTTGTCGGTACCGATGGAAAAATGGCGCCCCCGCAAAGTATTCAACATCTTTAGACATAATTTTTAATTAATGTAATATTGCGGACACAATTTTTCCCGCTTTTTGATGATTTGTGGTATTGCCTTTTTTTTCAATTTGTCCCATAATGTAGACATACATCATTTGGTAGGCACTAGTGGAAGTAGAAAAAATCAAATTAGTGAGGTGCAAAGAATCGATGAAAAAAAAGTTGAGTTTTTTGCTGATGGCCGCTAGTTTTGCTATTGTTTCTGCTGGTCCAATTTACCAATTACTTACGCATGGTCTCGGAGGCTAAAGATTAAGAGCTTTCTGGTTTTAGTATTAAAACAGCTGCGCTCATGCGCAGCTGTTTTTTTTGCATTCTATGAAACTACCAAAGCCACTAAATCTTCCAAAAAGGTAGTTTTTGGGGTTGTTCGCGCATTTCACCGAGTACCCTAATTTTTGACAGATTGTATTAATATATTTATGAGGAGGGAGAACTATGCCAAATAATACAGGTGTCACCTTGCTGCGGGTGGAACGCGCCCGGCAGAAATTATATCAAGCACAGAAGAGATACGGCTTTTTTACGCATCCCAAAGTCGTGAAGCAATCGGTCATTCTGGACGAGCTATTGAATGAATACAATGGAGCTGCCCAAGCTTCGGTCCAATCCAGCGTTACAGCGCAATGTCTTTAATCGTCTGACCGTCAAAGCCTTTGACCGTAAATTTTCCGTTATCGAGAATCCCGTACGAGTTCGGATAGTTCTCCTTAGGCAAGGAGATGGACCCCGGATTCAGCACATACACGCCGTCTTTGACATCGGCGACGGGAATATGGGTATGACCCTGAATAAACACATCCTTCGCGGAGAGCGGCGGCAGGTTGTCCATGCTATAGCCGTGACCGTGAGTCGCATAAATTTTCCGGCCCTCCTGCAGAATCAGCATATAATCGGCCATCATCGGAAAATGCAGCAGCATCTGATCCACTTCCGCATCGCAGTTGCCGCGTACCGCGGCCAGCGGAAATTCGCAGGCATTGAGCCGGTCGGCTACGCCCTGCGGATTGTAGTCCTGCGGCAGCAGATTCCGCGGACCGTGATACAGGAAATCCCCAAGAAAGACCAGCGTATGCGGCTTTTCTTCACGGGCCTTCTCCAGCGCCCGCTCCAGCCAATATAAAGAGCCGTGAATATCGGAAATAAACATCAGTTTCATCATGAACCGCCTCTCTTTCTTCTACACCGATTATATCTTTCCCGTTCCGGGAAGCGCAAAGCGGACGCCCCCTATTCCAGAGGGCGTCCTGCTGTGTTGTCTGGCTTATGGCAAATTCGAGGAGCCGGTCAAATAACGGTCAACCTCGCGGGCCGCCTGGCGGCCTTCGTTGATCGCCCATACGACGAGCGATTGACCGCGGCGCATGTCGCCGGCCGTAAATACGGCTTCCACATTGGTCGCCTGCTTGCCGAACTCGGCTTTGGCATTGGAGCGCTCATCACGGTCAACGCCGAGCTGGTCCAGCACCGTGTTCTCCGGTCCCGTAAAGCCGAGCGCCAGCAGAACGAGCTGGGCCTTCAGCACTTCTTCGCTGCCAGGCACTTCCACCGGAATCATCCGGCCTTGCGCATCCCGCTGCCATTCGATGCGGACCGTATGCAGCTCCTGCACGTGGCCGCCGTCGTCTCCGACAAAACGTTTGGTGGAGACGAGATAACGGCGCGGGTCCGCTTCGTAAAGCGCAGCGGCTTCCTGCTGGCCGTAATCCACCTTTAGCACCTTTGGCCATTCCGGCCAAGGGTTATTCGCCTGGCGGGTCAGCGGCGATTGCGGCATGATCTCCAGCTGGACCACGCTGTTGCAGCCGTGGCGGATGGAGGTGGCCACGCAGTCGGTGCCGGTATCGCCGCCGCCGATGACAACAACATCCTTGCCTGCGGCCGAGATATATTCGCCGTCTGCGAGCTCCGAATCCAGCAGGCTCTTCGTATTCAGTGTCAGGAATTCCATGGCCTGGTGGATGCCCCGCAGCTCGCGGCCTTCAATCGGCAGATCGCGCGCTTTGGTAGAACCGCCGCACAGCACGACGGCGTCGAATTCCGCCTTCAGATCTGCAGCGGAAAGGTCTTTGCCGATTTCCGTGCGAGTTACAAACGTGATACCTTCGGCGGCCAGCAGGTCGACGCGGCGTTGAACCGTCTGTTTGTCCAGCTTCATATTCGGAATGCCGTAAGTCAGCAAGCCGCCGATGCGGTCGGCCCGTTCATATACCGTTACGCTGTGCCCCGCTTTGTTGAGCTGTGCGGCGCAGGCCAGTCCCGACGGCCCGGAGCCGACGACGGCAACCCTTTTGCCCGTACGGTGCTGCGGAGGTTCGGGAACGATCCAGCCTTCCTCGAATCCGCGGTCGACAATGGCGCGTTCGATCGATTTTATCGTAACCGGCTTACCATGATACCCTACCGTGCACGCCCCTTCGCAAGGCGAAGGGCAGACACGGCCGGTAAACTCGGGGAAATTGTTGGTCTTGTGCAGCCGTCTCAGCGCGACTTCCCAGTTGCCTTTATACACCATGTCATTCCACTCGGGAATCAGATTATGCAGCGGGCAGCCCGAAGCCATTCCGGACAACAAGCGGCCTACATGGCAGAATGGCGTGCCGCAATCCATACATCGCGCGCCCTGCTCTCTCAACTTCTCTTCCGACATCGGCACGGAAAACTCATTCCAGTTCTTGATGCGTTCCAGAGGCGCACACTCCGAGGGAGTCTGCCGCTCATACTCTAAAAATCCGGTTGTTTTACCCATTCCTGTCACCCTCCGAGTCTCTCTATTGGTCCAGCTTCTCACCCCGTACCGGCTTCACAAGGAACCCACTTGCTCTCCTGCAGCCAGCATGTACACCACTGTAAAGCGCTGAAGCGAGAGGCTGCAAAAAGGCGCCTGCTTCTTCGGCAGGCCCCCTCAAGAATCGCCAAGGGAAAGAAATTGAATTCATATTAACATCCCTTTCCCTTGCGGAGAATGAGCTATGTCACCTTTTTCGCAAAAAAACAATTGAAATTTGAAGAATTCATGTACGTGTTTATGCCGGATGTACCGCAAGCACGACCATGCCAATGCCTTGCACCGTGAGGCGCCCGTCGGCAAGCTGCGTGACGAGCTCTTCGCCAAAGATCACCTGCCAGTCGCCAAGCGGCGGAAGTACGGCAGATGCAGCCCCGGTTCCGGAGTGATACAGCACGTACAGATGCAACGCGGCATCGCCTCCGGCATGCCCCCGAAGCGTGTAGGCGATGGCGCCGGACGGCGCTTTTTCAAAGATCAGCTGCTCGCGGATTTCATCGGCGCTGCGCAGACGGAAGGCCGGGTGGCTGCGCCGCAGCGCGATCAGCCGCTGCATGTATTCAACATCCGCAGCATGCTCCAGGCAACGTTCCCAGTCGAGCCGGTTGATCTCCACCGGAGATTTATAGCTGTTCTCGACGCCGAATTTCGTGCGCATGAATTCCTGGCCGGCATGCAGGAACGGAATGCCTTGGCTGGTCAGCACCAGGGCCGATGCCAGGCGGTGCATCGCTCTGCGCCGGTCATCCCCGTATCCCTGCGAGGACAGGATGATTTTATCCCACATCGTATGATTGTCATGGCACTCCACGTAGTTGACGCATTGCTGCGGCTCGTCGGCAAACTGGCCGCTTTCCTGCCCGTAAACGACACCGCCGGTGATGCCCGTCTTGACTGCCGGTACCGTGCTGAGGTTGCCGCCGATAAAGCCCGGCTCCGCTTCCCTGAAAATATTGCCCTTAACTGCATCGCGGAAGCCGTCGTTGAAATGGCCGATGCCCGGAAGCGCGTTTGCGTTCATCTGGTTGGCCTGCTTCTCCGGCGCAAGCTCCGTCTCCATAATCCAGCCTTCCCCGATGGTAAGGATCGAAGGGTCCACTTCGTCGAGACGGCGGCGAATCTCCTGCATCGTATCGATATCCATCAGGCCCATCAGGTCGAAGCGGAAACCGTCCATATGATATTCCTTCGCCCAGTACAGTACGGAATCGACGATAAACCGCGAGGTCATCACCCGTTCCGTGGCGACATCGTTGCCGCAGCCCGAGCCGTTCGACAAGGTGCCGTCCGGTTTATAACGCAGGTAATAGCCGGGAACCAGCTTCGTGAAGTTCACCCGGTAGCCGTCGTAGACATGGTTGTAGACGACATCCATAATGACGCGCAGGCCGCGGTCGTGCAGCGTCTGGATCAGCGTTTTGAGCTCACGTATGCGCACCGCAGGCCCATACGGATCGGTCGCGTAGGAACCCTCCGGAACGTTGTAGTTTTTCGGATCGTAGCCCCAGTTGTAGTGCGGTTCGTCCAGGCGGGTCTCGTCGACGCTTTCGGTGGCAAAATCATAGACCGGCAGCAGCTGCACATGCGTCACGCCCAGCGAAGCGATATGATCAAGTCCGGTTGCGATTCCGCCGGGTCCGCGCGTTCCCGCTTCGGCCAGTCCAAGGAACTGCCCTTTATGCGTGATGCCGCTTTCGGGATGGACGGATAAATCGCGCAGGTGCAGCTCGTAGATCACCGCGTCGACCGGATCGGCAAAAGCCGGTTTATCTTCGGTCCAGCGGACGGGATCGGTTGCGCGCAGGTCAAGAATCGCGGCCCGGTCGCCGTTGACGCCGACGGCTTTGGCATACGGATCAGCCGCTTCATTCCACCGGTCGCCTAGGCGCACTCTATAAGTGTAGAATTTTCCGGCGAGTTCGCCGGCGACGCTGATCCGCCATGTCCCCCGCACCTCGCGGGTCATCGGCTGCACCGAGACGGGTTCGCCCTGCCAGGAATCGTACAGCACGAGCATGGCCTCCTGAGCGGTTGGCGCCCACAGGCAAAATGCCGAGGAAGCCGGCGTATAACTCAGGCCCAAATCGTCTCCGTCATAACTGAAAAGCGCGTCAAAGTCCTGGGCAAATACGGATATTCCTTCCGTAGCCGCGGGATCACCGTAATAGATCGGTTCGTTCATATCCTTTTGTACGGACAAGGCCACTGTCTCCTTTATGATCAAATGGAATCATAGCAATAGGTTCATATAGCTGGAATTATAGCTTGAAAACGCTTATTGCGCAAACGTTTGAACAGCGATAATTCGTAATATTTTTCAACAATTCAGCTAGTTTGGCCGCGGACTCCGATATTTACACCGACCATTGTCAGCACCGCCTGATTAGGGGCATAGGGGATCCTGCGCTCCCGGCTCACGCGAAATCCGCCGCCGCGGGTCCTTGCCCCGTTGTCCAGGACCAGCAAAAGCGCGTCGGCATTTCCGGTTTCTTCGTACCCGATTCCGAGCGTCCAATGATAGTCGTAGGCGTACCGGCCCCGCCAGCGGAGCTTGCTCCATTTATCGAATTTCAGCGCGACCGGCCTTCCGGCGTCGATCTCCGCTTTGTAGCGCTCCAGATCATTGAACACATCGATGGAACAAGGTACCTCCGTTCCTTCACTGGATACATCAGCGGCAAGATATGCCCGGGCGCCCCGCACAAACCGTCCTGCGCTCATTCCCCACGGTCTGCCCCCGTGCCGCCGGTATATGTAATTGATATGCGCGGCCTTCGAGCCGAAATGACTTTTCCCGCGAATCCGTTCCCGTCCCTGAACGGTATGCCAGTATTCCATCAGGGCCGCCAGCGTCGCCGGCCCGCAGGCCGACCCGGGAGAAGCCACCTCAGGCTCCCACTGCGTATAAGGCTCTACGTGAAGCCGCTGAATCCGTGTATCCTCAAGCAACCGATTTTCGCCTCCTGCCGTCCGGGTGCGTATTGACGCAACGTCCCCATTCGATTATAGTGGGGGTAAATATCATGATACGTATCCTGTTGCGTCGGAAGCACCCGCAATCAAGGCTGTCTAACAGCCTTATTGCGGGTGCTTTTTTGCGTTCTGTGCACCTACAGGATACGAAACCTGAAGGAGGAACACAAATGAACCGGTTTAAACCCGCTGCTCTGCTCCCGTTCACCCTGCTGCTGCTCGCTTTACTTGTCCCGTTCGGCTCCGTCGGCGCGTCCCCCACGCTGCTGACCGCTTCGGTCGGCGATTCGCTGGAGGCCACGGCGGCCGCAGCCGATACTTCCGCCAAGGCCGCTCTGCGCAGCAGGTACCGCGAGCTCACGGCGCTCTCCGCGGAGTATGATTCCCGCGAGCAGCAGATCCGCACGCTGCACGAGAGCAACGCCCAAGCGCTGATCGCCGTGCGCAAGGATATCAGCGCCATCGACCAGGCGGAGGTCGCCCGGCTGACGGCGGAGCTGTCCAGCCTCAAGCAACGCCGTCAGCCGCTCTTTGACCAGTACAGCGCGCTCAACAAGCGGATTTCGCTGCTGAAGGGCCTGAAGGACAAGACGCTGAACGCCGTACTGAAGGCCCAAGCCGAAGCAATGAAGCTCCTCGTTCAGGCCGCACGCGAAGAGATCCGCGGCAAAGAAGCGGAGCTGAAGGCGGCCAAGGAGACCCGCTCACGAAAAATCGCCGCCGCTCGCAAAACGCTGGCCGGCATCGAAAGCCCTCAGGTTTCGATCGCCACGAAGAAGAGTGTCGCGTCGGCGCTGAACAAACGGCTGGCCGCCGATTACAGCGACTTCAAAGCCGCGGTCCGCAAGCAAAACGCCGCACTGGCCAATCAGTCGCTGGCTTCGCTGCTCTCCGGCTACAAGCAGGTTGCCGCCGGCAAGCAGTCGATTGCCGGGCTGGAGCAAAAAATCGCGGATGTCATCGCCCTGACCGCGAAACAGGTCAAGCAAAGCTGACCGGCCGGTGTCTTTCGCAAACTTCCGCGCATATCGTAGGAGTAGAAGCCCTGCGCTTCGCCGAAATGCGAGGGAGGCCTGACCGTATGCAGATATGTATCATAGCGCCCGAGAAATTGCCGGTACCGGGCAGCGGCTCGGTGGAGATCAGCGTCTGGGCCGTTGCCCGAAAGCTGGCCCGCCGCCATAAGGTCACGGTATTAAGCCGGAGAACCTTCGGTCTGCCGAATGCCGCGGAGCAGGATCAGGTACGGCTCGTCCGCCTGCCATCGGGCAGCCCGTCCCGCTACAATGCATCCGTACTGAAATTTCTGGAGCAGGAGCGCTTTGACATAATTCAGGTCGATAACCGGCCGCTGCTGGCGGCCCAGATCAAGAACAAGCTGCCGCACACGCCGGCGCTGCTCTTCCTCCATTCGCTTACGTTCGTGCCGGCCACGCCTGCCGTTGCCCGCGCGCTGTCCAAACCCGACCTGGTCGCGACCAACAGCGACTCCCTGCGGGCCCAGCTTGCCCGGCGGTTCCCCGGCCTTGAGCCGCGGCTGACCGTCGTGCCGCTTGGCGCCGACCTCTCGCGCTTCGCGCCGCCGCAGCCGGCGGACCGGGAAGCGCAGCGCCGGCTGTACCGCGTTCCGCCGGCATTTGCCGTGCTGTTCGTCGGCCGCGTGATTCCGCGCAAGGGCGTTCCGGTCCTGATTCGCGCCGTCGCCCGCCTGAACAAACGCCATCCGGCGCATCTGCTTATCGCCGGCAGCGGCAAGCCGCCGTATCTCCGGCGGCTGCGGGCGCTGGCCCGCCGGCTGCACGTGCCGGTCACCTTTCTCGGCAGCGTCGCGCACGAGAACATCCATGGTCTGTACCAGGCGGCGGATTGCCTTGTCTGCCCCTCCCAGCAGCATGAATCGTTCGGGCTGGTCAATGTGGAGGCAATGGCTTCCGGCCTGCCGGTCATCGCCTCGAACAATGGCGGCATCCGCGAGATCATCCAGTCCGGCCGGAACGGCTTTCTGGTGGACCGTTACCGCGAGGCGGCGCCTTTTGCCAGATGGCTCGCTATTCTGGCAAGCGATCCCCAGCTTGCGGCAAGGATCGGCCGGCAGGGACGTTTTGACGCGCTGCGCACCTTCGAGTGGCAGCGGACCGCCGCGTCGCTCGAAGAGTTGTACAAGGTGCTTGTCACTCCGCCTGCCGGACACGCGCAGTAGCGCGCCTCACCGCTGCTATGAAAGCCGGCAGGCCCCGGAGATGCGACACTTTGTCGCATAACTTTTGTGATGCTCTTCGCTGGTAACGCTTGCAGTTAACATTATACTCATATTGTAAACGTTGCCATTTAATCATAGATTGGCTTCCCGAGCATCACGACTTTGGCAACCCCCTACAACCCATTTTCCGCTGTAGAAAGGGTGCATCGTAATGTTAATGATCAAAGCCATTATTCGTCCCGAAAAAGCTGACGAGGTCATGTCCGAGCTGATGCTGGCCGGCTTTCCGTCCATCAGCAAGATGGATCTGCTGGGGCGCGGCAAGCAAAAGGGAATTCAGGTCGGCACCAACTATTACAATCAGATCTCTAAAAAAATGCTGATGATCGTCATCCAGGACGACGAGAAGGACGATGTCATCAAAATCATTATGCGAACGGCGCGAACCGGCGAACACGGCTCCTTCGGCGACGGGAAGATTTTCGTCCTCCCGGTCCAGGAAGCTTATACGATCAGCACGGGTAAAAACCAGCTTTAATGCGGTGCGGCCGGAAGGACTAAACGGCGCCTATTGTGCCCAGTCCAAGAGCCAGCAAATCCTGTCCTTTAGCGGCCCGACCATTATGGAATAATTTCGGATACTACAAAAAGGCAGCAAGGCGGAAGAGGAGCGATGGCTCCGGCCGCTTTACTGCCTTTTGACAATTTGTCAGGCTGCCCAATCAGAACATTTGAATGACGGTCAGCACCAGACCGACGATAAACCCGCATACAGCGCCGTTGACGCGGATCCACTGCAAGTCTTTGCCGATTTTCTCTTCCAGCATGCTGACAAGCGACGCATCGTCCATCTTATCCAGGTTCTCTTTGACCAGAAGGCCGATCCGGTAGTGATTGCGCGTGGCGTAATCCACGAGCGAATTGCGGATGCGTTCCTCCAGCAGCCCGAGCCATTCCTGCTCGATGCTAATCCGGCGGGTCAATCGCACATACAGCTCAAACAGCTTGCGGCCGCCGGCCGCCCGGTCCTGCTGCACCCGCTCCAGGATTTTGCCGCGCAGCCGCTCCAGCTCTTTAAGCAGGAAGTCGGCCGCTTCTTCGCCCTGAATGGCCCCCAGCGCCCAATCCTTGAGCATCGCCATCTTCGACTCGTCGCCGACCAGCTGGAATATGGCAATGCGAATCTCGCGCATAATCTCTTCGCGGTGCGGATTGTCCGCCTCGCGGAAGTCCTCAATCGCCGACTTCAGCATGCCCTGCAGCATGTCGCCCAGCATATCGGCATCCATGAACCCGACAAACGCCTGAAACGCCATCCCTTTCAGCCCGCCAAGCTTCACCTCGGATAGCTTTTGGGCCGCGATATTGCCCAGCATCATCTTCGTTTCCGGACGGGCGCTCCAGCCGGCTACGCCTTCCAGCGCATAATCCAGCGCTTCAAGGTCCTTGCCGTCCTGTATTAGCCGGGTCACGATCTTCTCGGCGGTCCCGCCCACATCTGCGGAACGCACGTAGTCGGCTGCTGCCTTCTGGATGTAAGGCACCGCCTGCTCCAGGGGAAGCTTGCCGATTAGCGTCTCAAGCTGAGCAAGGAGCTGCAGGCGTCCTTTGCGGCGGGCAAAAAATCGGGTCAGCAGCCCGCTGCCGATGGACACAAACCGGAATTCCCGCAGCTTGTTCCCGATGCTCGCCGGGTTCAGCAGCTCCGTCTCCATGGCGGAAATCAGCGACTGCACGATTTTGTCCCGGTTCTTCAGCAGCAGGGACGTATGCGGGATCGGCAGCCCGAGCGGATGCCGGAACAGCGCCGTCACCGCAAACCAGTCGGCAATCCCGCCGACCAGCCCGGCCTCAAAGCCGCCGCGCAGCAGGATGACTGCCGTATTCTCCGGCAGAAATAACGTAATCAAAAAACCGCAGGCCATAACGGCCAGCGAGATCGACGCCAAATGTCTGGAACGCATAATAACTCCTCCTGTTACTCACATGTATGTTATTGTATCACGCGGAGCTTTTTTCGAAAAATGCGCCGTTTTTTCATTTTTCAGAAAATCAATGATAAACTATGGGGCAGATACATAAACAACAGGACAGGAGAATGACATCATGCTGATTGCACTGGATATGGACGGAACACTTTTGAATGAGGACGGGATAATTAGCGAGGGCAACCGCGAGGCTATTCTTGAAGCGCAGCGCCGCGGGCATATCGTTGTCATCGCTACGGGCCGCTCCTATATGGATGCCGAAAAGCAGCTGCGGCTGGCCGAATTGGAATGCCCGGTCGTCAGTTTGAACGGCGCGGCGGTCATTCTTCCGGACGGTACGCTGGCTGCCAGCGCTCCGCTGGACAAAGAAACGATTATCCCGGCGCTGCGCTGGATGAGCGAAATCCCCGAGCTGTATTACGAGGTGTATACGGAAGGGCATGTCTATGCCGAGCTGGACAAGCGGGTCACGCTGGAGAAGCTGTCGGAGCTGCGGGACGAGGAGGTTCCGGAGGAAGTCGGCTGGCTGCTGAAGGCGATGATCGAGAAGCAGTTCCAGCAGGCGGCAGTGACTTTTGTCGAGAGCATGGAGCAAATCTGGAACGATGACAAACAGGTCATCTTCAAGGCGCTCGCTTTTTCGTTGAACCGTGACTTATTGAAGGAGGCGTCGACCCGGTTTGCCGCCATTCCGGAGCTCATTATTACCGCCTCGCATGTCAACAATATCGAAATCAACCACAAAGACGCCAACAAAGGCGCCGGCGTCGGCATGCTGGCCGCACGCTACGGCATTCCCGCGGAGCAGGTGGCGGTGATGGGCGACAGCTACAACGATCTGCCGATGTTCGAAATGGCCGGCTACAAGATCGCGATGGAGAATGCCGCGCCGATTCTGAAAGAAACGGCCGATTTCGTCACCCGCAGCAACGACCAAGACGGCGTGGCTGTCGGCATCCGCCATCTGCTCGAACGCTAAGCATAGGCTTTAGGCGCGCCGGCGCTGGTTTTTCCGGTAGTCATGCGGCGTCACGTCGTACACCTTGCGGAACAGCCGGGCAAAGTAGGAGAAGTTCCCGTACCCCAGGGCGTCGGCGATTTCGCTGATGCTTTTATCCGTCATCACCAGGAGATCGGCCGCTTTGCGCATCCGCTCCTGCAAAATATAATCCGTCAGCGCCATGCCCGTCTCTTTGCGGAACAGCCGCGAGAGATAGGCCGGGTTGAGGAACACTAGGGCGGCGAGCTGTTCGCGGCTCAGTTCCTCATGCAATTTTTCGGCGATATGGGCTTTGATCTTCTGCACAACGCTGTGATCCCCGCTGCGGGCGGACAACAGCTCCTGTACGGCAAACGCCATGTCCTTGACCCAGCCCTTGAACGCGGGAACCGACCGGGTTGCCGCCTGGCCGCTTGCCGCGAGGCCCGTTTCGGCATACAGCAGATGGGCGGACAGCCCCCTGCGGTGCAGCACGTAATATACGGTTTGCAGAAAAGCATGGTAGAGGGCCGTCAGCGTCTCCGCCGTCAGCCGCTCCTTGCCGAGCGCCTCCAGCAGCTCCTTCAGTTTGGTAAGCAAACCTTCGGTATCCCCTTGTTCGATCAGGTCGGACCAGTCGACCAGCGAGAGCTGCGGCGTCCCGTCCGGCGCTTCCGCCGCCGTTCCGTTGCCGGAGTCCCGCAGCAGGATGACTTCGCCCGGCCGGGTGACATTTTCGTATTCGGCATGCAGCAGCGTATGGTACAGCTTCATCACCCCGGTGATCGGCGCGGCTTCGCTGACGTAACAGGAGATTTTGGCGTAAAAGAACCGGCGGCACGCTTCGATATACATCTTGCAGCCTTGCAGCAGCGCCTCATCATCCTCCGGCGTTCCGCTTGCGCTTGCATCCGCGCTACCCAGATAAAACACGACGATCAGGTTGCCCCGCTGGTCGCGGATGACGTTGCCTCTGTGCCCCGCCATCAGGAGCTCTCCGGCAGCATTGCCGAGGGCAAACTCCATAATTTCCTCATCGCGTTCGGTGAACGGCTTCTCCCAATTCTCCACGCTGACCAGGATCATCCGCACCCGTTCCAGCTCCCCGTACGCCATGTCATAGGAAGCCAGGGCGCGTTCCAGCTCCGGCCGGCGCGGCAAAATGCGCTGCTCCAGCAGATCCTGCCAAAAACGCTCGATCAGAAGCGGCTTTTGCTGATTCCACCGCTCTTCGTATTTTCGGTACAGTTCATCGGTCTCGCTCACCTTGCGCCGCGCCTCCACCCGGCCGATCGCCCGCAGGAGCACCTGCTCCAGATCCTCGTACAGCACCGGCTTCAGCAGATAATCGCAGCCGCCGAGCTGCAGCGCTTTTTGCGCATAGGCGAATTCGGCATGGCAGGTCAGCATGATCGTCTCCGGCGCGTAGCCGGCCCCTTTCATCCATTCCATCAGCTCCAGCCCGCTGCCCTCCGGCATTTCGATGTCGCAGATCATGATGTCGATGGCCTGCTCCTGCAACATCTGCCGCGCCATTGCGGAATGATACGCCTCGAACACCGCATCGACGCCGATCAGCTCCCACCGGACACCGGCCAATAACCCTTTTACCGCATAAATTTCGTCGTCCACGATTAATACACGGATCATGATGCTCCCGCCTCCCCGATGCTGTCGTGATAAGAATGGATCCACAGCGGCACAATCAGCGTTATGGTCGTACCGCCTGGCTGAACAGCAGCGAATTCCATCCGGATATCGCTTTTATAATACAGCTTGCAGCGCCGCATGATGTTCCACAGGCCGATATGGCCGTCCTCCGGTTCAATGGAATTGACCCGCCGCTTTAGGGTGCGGATCTGTTCCTCCGATAATCCCTTGCCGTTGTCGCGCACCTCGATGCACAGGAAGGAATCCTCCTGTACCCGCGTTTCGTAGGCTGTCACCTTGATGCGGAAGACGGAATCATTTTGCAGCGAAAACCCGTGAATGACCGCGTTCTCCACCAAAGGCTGAATGATCAGCGGGGGAACGGCGCAGCCCTTCAGCTGCGGAGGGATATCGATCTCGAAATCGAGCGTCTCCGGAAAGCGGAAGCGCTGGATCGTCAAATAGTTGTGCACATGCTCGGCTTCTTCCTGCAGGCTGATCGTCGACAAATGGGTCCGGGTCGTGTAACGGAAATACCGGACGAGATGCAGCGACATGCTCTGGATCAGCTCATAGCTGCGGATTTGCGCGAGATTGTACACGATGTTCAGGGAATTCATGAAAAAATGCGGATGAATCTGCGCCTGCAGATGCTTCAGCTCGGCCTTTTGCGTGCGGATCTGCTCTTCGTAAATGTTGATTTTGAGATGCTCGATTTGCGTCGCCATCGCGTTGAACGCTTCGTTGATCGTCACGAACTCGACAAGCTTATTGTCCTCCAGTCGGGCGCTGAGGTTGCCGGAACGGATTTTGCGCATCCCGTGGATCAGGTTGTAAATCGGACGGACAATCGACTGTTGAAGGAAGATCAGGTAGATGATCAGAATCGCCAGCGCGACCAGCGGAACCGTATAGGTCAGATTGCGGAAAAACGGCAGGCCTTCCAGCAGGCTTTTCTCCGGCAGCAGCAGCACCAGCGTCATCGGTGCCATCCGCGACTGCTTGGCCACGAGCAGATACGGCTTTTCCAAATGGACAATGTTGTAGGATGACACGCCCTGATCGACGAACGACTTCCACTGCTCCGGGGAAAACGACTGGCCGGCCACCGGATTCAGGTTGGCGATGACCTTGCCCTGCTCCGAGAGCAGCAGCGATTCGCCCTTGCCCTCCTTGCTTAACACATCGAGCGGCTGCATCAGATGGTCCAGATCGACCCAGGCGCCGATATAGGAGGAATAATTGGTATCGACGACGCGCAGCAGCGCATATTTGCCGTCTTCCTCCACCAGTGTCCATTTGTTGTAAAAGGTAGCCCCGTCCTCGCTGCTGAGCAGGACATGCAGCTTCTCCTGAATGCTCTCCTTGCGCTCATAGCTGACCGAATACTGCGGAGCGAGAAACAATTCGTCGTATTTGGAGCTGTAAGCGAACAGGCAGTCGGCCGCGCTGTAATAGTTGGTATTGGTGTACAGATTGTTGACCGTTTCGGTTTTGGACAAATAATATTCCCAGCTCTCCCGGTCGTATTGGCTCAGCGAAATCAGGCTCTGGTCCTGCTCCGCCGACTTATAAAGATAATTCTCGATCTCCTCCAGCACCTTGTCCATGTCGTTCATGTAGATGGTGAGCAGGTTTTTGTTGGACAGCGCCACCTGCGAATGCACAACCCTTGTGGCGTACATATTGTTCCACAGCAGCAGGATAACAAGCGGAACGGTGACGAGGGCGAAGCCGAGAATCAGCCGCGAGCGCAGGGTCGCGAACTTCATGTGGCCGAAGGACTTTTTCATCGGGAAGCCAGCCACGCATCGAGCTGCCGCTGCTTCTCGGCTATCACCTTGTCCGCGCCGGCCGCCCGCAGCTGGCTGCGGTACATGCCGATGATCTTATCCGGGTCCTGCACGCCCGTATTGATCGCCGCGGAAAATTCACGGTCCACGTTGTTGCAGGCGGCGATTTCGCTTTTGACCGGATCGGGATTAAACACGAACCCCAGCGCCTGCGACTTCTCCGCGCCTTCATTGAACGCCCGGTAGGCTTCCCATAGTCCAGGCGCCTCGTCCTCCCATAAGTAGGAGTTAAGCTGGTTGCCGAACATCCACGGCAGGTTGAGATTGTAGCCGACGCTGCGTGCGTCGAGTCCCGGGGGATAGGCAATGATCGTATCGCTTTTCTTCACGTAATGCTCTCCTTCAATGCCCCAGTCCAGCAGGTTCAGCGCGTAAGGGTCGGTAAACAGCAGCTCCAGCACCTGCATTGCTTTCTGCGGATGGCGGGACGTGCGGGTGATCGCGAACATCGCACTGGTCATGTCGGCCGTCGTGGCGTAAGGCGAGGTGATGGCCACCGTCTTCATCGGCATGCCGACATCGCGCGAGGCCTGATTATCGAAACCGGGCTTTAGCGATTCCGCATAGGCGAAAGCCTTGCCGGCCTTGACCGCCTCAAATTCATTGTCTTTCGTTGTGGACGCGTCGCTGTTGAGGTATCCCGCACGGTTCCAGGCGTACATCAGCTTGGCATATTTCAAATACTGCGGGGTCTCCACGATGTTGACGACCTTCGTGCTGCCGCTGCTGCGGTCCAGCGCGCCGGCGCCTTCGCCCAACATGTCAAAAAGCCCGTATTGCATCAGCAGCGTAAACGGACTGCGGTCCGCCCGGACCTGCAGCGGCACCAGATCGGGCTCATTCCGCTTGATGGCCGCGAACACCGGCCCGAAATCCTCCAGCGCCTTGATCTTCGTCAGGTCGATTCCGTATTTCTGCACCAGGTCGGCGCGAACCACCAGCCCTTTGCTGGAGGCGAATTCTTTATTGGTAGCGATTCCATAAATATGGCCGTTCAGCTTCCCCGCTTCCAGAATGGAGGGAGGCAGGATCTCCTTGATTCCCTGGCCGTATTGGTCGAGCAGTTCGTCAAGCGCGATAAAATGGTTTTTGGCCACCTCGTCGCCAAAGCGCATCCAGCCGGCGGTAAACATCAGATCCACCTGCTGGCCGGAAGCAAACATCAGGCCGGTGCGGTCCCACCAGATGCTCATGTCGATCGGCTTGATCTCCAGCTCGGCGCCGATTTTGTCCCTGAGGTAAGCGTTCAGCTTCTCCTGCACCGCAGGCAGATCCTTCGGCACGTTCCCGGAGGGAAAAATCATCACCAGCTTGTCGTACGCTCCGCCTTGCGCCGGCGCTTCGTCCGTTGCCGGATGGGCGTTCTCCGTGCGGAACAGCTGCGAGGTGCGCAGGCCGATCCACACGGCAACCAAAATCACCGCCGCCGATAACGCATAGAGAATGAATTTTCTTCCGGATTGTTGTGCCATGCTGCCCACCGCTCTTCTCCCGTAGTTTTCCTCTCCATTATACTGCCTGCCCCCGCCGCTTAACGATACAAAAGTGATTTGTTCTGTCACTTTGGTGACTTGTTTGGGTGGGGGAGATGCCTCCCAGTGCCGAACCGGCATTCTGCGCAGACCTGAAGCTGTAACGGACATGAGGGCCGTTATTTGTGTGAAAACAGACGATTTCCCGAAGCAACGGACACCAGAGCCGTTATTTGATCAAAACGAATGATTCTGCGACTCATTTTGCTGAAATAACGGCGCTCAGGTCCGTTACAGGAGCGATTGGCCTGATTTGGGGCGAATAGCGGCGGTTAGGTCCGTTAGGGCAGAGAGGCGTAGGTGCCAAAAGCCAAACGCCCCCGCCCGGCAGGAAACATGGAGTTTCCGACCGGAGCAGGGGCGCTGTTAATCAAGTCATGCGCTGCTAATCCAAGATATAAGAACGTTAATGCTTAGCGTCAGGGCAAAGGCTCGGCCGGGTTATTCGGCAATGGGATTGATCCATTGCCGCTGCGCCAGCGCACGGTACAGCGCGATCGCCGCTTCGGCGCGGGTGACCGGCGCCGCCGGGGCGAAGGTGCCGGATGCGCGTCCGGCGAGGATGCCGCCGGACGTCAGCGCCGCCACGGCGTCCCGCGCCCAGACCGGGATGGCCGCCCGGTCGGTGAAGCGGGCCAGCGCGGCTTCGCTCGCGCCGCTTGCCGTGGTGTCGCCGCCGCCGAGCTTCAGCACGGCGGCGAGCATGACCGCGAGCTGAGCGCGGGTCACGGGTTCGCCCGGCCGGAACGCGCCGCCGGGGAAGCCCGTGACGATGCCGAGCGCAGCGGCGGTGTCGACGTCGCCGGCATACCAGGCGCCGGCCGCAAGGTCCGTGAAGGTGCCGGCGGTCACGGCCGGCACTGCCTCAGGCGCTGCGCCGATGCCGCGCACGAGCAGCGAAGCCAGCTCCGCCCGGGTAATGGCGGCGCCGGGAACGAACTGCCCGGCGGCCTTGCCCTTGACCAAACCTTTGGCGGCAAGGGCTTCAATGTCCGGGCGGCCCCAATGCCCGCTCAAGTCGGCGAAGGTGACCGCGCCGGTCACGGCTGCGTAGATGCTGTTCGTCATGCTGCGCACGGTGACGGTTGTCGTCCCGCCCTCCGTTACGAACTTGGCCGGAACGTAGCGGAAGCTGCCGGTGGCCGAGTCGAGCACGGCGACGCCGGACACCGCCGGATCAAGCCCGCCCGGGACGGTGAAGCTCCGGGTAATGACGGCGCCGCCGAACCCGCTGACTATGCGGGTTCCGGCTGCGGTGGTCAGCGTGAGCTCGTAGCTGACCGCCTCGCCGGCAAGGCTGCGCCCTGCGGTTATGGCCAACCGGCGGAGCTTCTCCGCCGCGGCCGTATCCGGTGCTGCAATCTTGACGGCGAGGAGGGCGCCGGCCGTGTCATAGCCGGCGGCCCGGAGCAGCTCCGGCGTGTTCCACGGCAGCTCGTAGGCGTTACCGCCCGAGGTGACCTTGACTCCGCCGGATTGCGCCTTGGCGAAGGCGGCCTGCCAGCCGGCTGCCGTGAACGCCGCCGTGCCGGAGGCCGGATCGGCGGCGACGGTAATGGCCGGTGCGGCGCCGGCCGCTCCGGCTGTCAGCAGCCGGTCGCCCGCGGATGCCGCGGCTTGCAGCGCCGCATCCGTTCCTGCGGCGGCTGACGGCGGCGCCGTGCCCGCATCGCCGCCCGGTTCCTGCGGCGGCGCAGCGCTTGTCGTCGCCTGCGCTTCAAGCGGGGACGCGCTCCAGTGGCCCGCTGCGTCCATCGCCTCCACGCGGAACGTATACGCGGTGGATGGCGTCAGGCCCGTAATCACCGCGGAGGGCTCGGGGGCGGCCACAGTCCGACCGCCGAAGCTTACGCGGTAAAGCACCGGCTGGCTGGCGCTTTCGTCCGTAGCCGGCCAATCCAGCCGCAGCGAGGTGGCGCCGACGGCGGAAGCCTGCAGCCGTCCGGCCGGCCACTGCGGCCCTTCGGCGTCTGCGACTTCCAGCGTGTAGCTCACGGTCGTCCCGGAATAGACAGCCGTAACAACCGCGATGCCTGGCGCAGCCGCCGTAACGGTTCCATCATCGGCAATGGAAGCGACGGAAGGATCGGATACCGTAAAATCCGTATCGGCTGTCACATCGGCAGCCTCGGCACCCGCTGCGGGTGGTGCCCATGCCATAAGCGTCGCGGTTTGGCCGGCGGTCAGCGTAAACGCCCCCACCTGCTTGCCGTTCAGCGACAGCGTCAGCGGTTTGACCGCAGAAACGATGCCGAGACCGCGCTCATCCGGGTTGAAGTCCGATCCCATACCGTTAAAGAAGTTCCCGACTTTGTTGTTCCTCAGGATCACGTTGTTCAGCGTCACCGAGCCGGATACGCCCTGGGCAGCATGGATGCCCCAGGTTCCCGACCCTTCGATCACGAGATCTTCGATTCGAATCCGGCCGCTCCGTATCGCATTCGGCCCGCTGATGTAGAGACCCTGGAAGCTGCTGTCCAGCACATGGTTGCTGCGCAGCACGATATCGCCGTCGATGGCTTTGTCGCCGGTAAAAATCCACAAGCCGCCGAAATCCTGGTTCCAGTTGAACTCGTGGCTGCCGGTGCGGATCAGCGTATTGCGCTCAACGGTCGTCGTTCCGCCGAAAGCCACCGGGACAAACCGGGTGGATACGGCGATGCCTGCGCCGGAAACGACGGTGTCGCTGATGATGTTGTCCGCCACCGTGTTGTCCGAGCCGCCGAAGATGGCTACGCCGTCGGCCAGCCACGGCAACTGTACGGTATTGAACCGCACCGTATTGCCTGCCACTCTCGCTGCATCGGCCTGCTGCTGCGGCGTTCCGGTCAGCGTATCCGGGACCTGCGACCACAGCGCGATGCTGTCGTCCCCGCTGCCGCGGATGACAGTCTGTTCGACCCGCGAATTTACCGTTCCGGTCGTCAAATTGATGCCGTCGGCATACGTATCGCGAATGCGTAATCCGGCGATATACAAACCGTCGGTCGGTACATTTCCCTTCAGCGTGCTCCAGACGCCGACCTTGGCATGCTCGATCCAAAGTCCCTGCAGAATCGAGTTCCGGCCGAACGTGCCGTCAAACGCCGCTTCCGCGCGTTCGTCGTGGCGGCCGGTTACGCCGACATCCAACTTCATATCGTAGACTTCGATCGCCCCGCCGATACCCATAAAACCGGCGCCTTCAATGACGGTATGCCACATGCCTGCGCCGCGGATCGTTACATTGGATATCTCCAGCGGTCCGTCTGCAAAGCGGAAGACGCCTGCGGGAACCCACACGCCTGTCTTCTGCTTGTGCGCTTCGGCAATCGCCGCCCGGAAGGCAGCCGAATCGTCTCCGCTGTCATTGGCAATGGCACCGAAGGACGTCACATCCAGGTAACCCTGCGGCATGGCGTAAGCATCGGGGGCCTGCTCCATTTCCGCCAGGTCAATGGCATAATACTCCGCCGTATCGCCGGCATCCTTCTGCAGACGAATTACCGTTCCGGACGGAAGATCGTCCAGCGGGAATTGCGATTCGTCAAAAAACCGGTGCCCGTCGCCTTCCGAAGGATCATTGCTCCACGGGTATTTGCCGTACACCCAGGCATATTTGGAGGTCAGATCCAGCGTTCCTTGCTTCTGTCCATCCACGTACAGGCTGAGCGTAGCGTCGGTTCCGCCGCCTCCCGGCGCATCCGGAATGGCGTAACGCAGAGTCATGAAATTGGCGCTGTCCTTCATCGTGAACTCCACGTAATCGCCCGTTTGGTTCAAACGGACCGCTTCACGCCCTGATGCCTCGGAGGCGATTGCCATATAATCGGTTGACGGGCCCAACCGTTCGGCATTGGTGGTTCCTTGCTCCGCCTCATACGCAACATACGGCACCGTCGCGCCGCGGAAAGCCGGACCGCTTGTGCCGGGAACCGTCAACGAGTCGAGCAGGACGCTAGCCGCATTTCCGGATGTAGTCAACATGACGGTGTTCACGCCTGCCCGCAGCTTCGCCGGCAGCGGCAGCACCCTCCATTCATCCGGTGCCCCGCCAGCCGGCAAGGATACCGGCCCGCTGTACAGTCCGTTGACATACAATGCAAGCCGCTTCATGCTACCGCTGTTGTTGGCGGCCCTCAGCTTTAGCGTGTAATCGCCTGCCTCGGGCGCGGTTACCGCCATGATCAGCCTTGCGTCTGCCCCGCTCCAGTCTTCGGCAAACCCTGTACCCGTGTAGCCCTTGGCCAGCTTGGAGCTGTAAACGCCGCCGGACATGAACGCGTCTTCCGCTTCATATACCGTATCGCCCAGCACCGGCTCCAGCCGCCAATGTGCAGCCGAATCCGCCGGGCCGGCCCCGCCTGCAACGCCATTGCCCGAGGAAGCCAGATACGCTCCGTCCACAGAGGCATTTTCAAGTACCCAGGCGCCGCTGTACGGCGAAACCCTCCATTCCGCCGGCAACCCGGCAGGTTCCGCCGCCTGCACGGTGGCCCGGCCATCCGTCTCCAGTGCGGCCAGATGCCCGGTTGCCTCATTGCGCAGCCTCATGTGGCCGTTGACATCCTCGAAGCGCCAAACGTCTTTATCCGAAGAACCGGGCATAGCTTTCAATACAAGCCGGCCATCATCCTCGGTTAAATAACCGTTACCATCACCGCTGTACAGCCGCACCGTATTCCGATCGGCCAGCACTGGCGTGGAAGAAGTCATCCCGGCGGCCGGATCCTCCGGAACGGTGTACGGCTCCGGCGCAGGTTCCAGCGTCCACTGCACGGATGTACTTTCCACCGAGCGCAGATCAGCCTGGGCATATCCAAGCGCGTCCTGAATATGCAGATATTCATCCTCAAGCCCGTCGGCCGCGCTGCGGATCAGCACCGCTGTCCCGCCGGGCACGCTCTCCAGCGCCCAGGCGCTGCGGTCGTTTGCCGCTGTATCGCCGGCGGGAACAGTCTCGACGTAACCGCGCAAATACTCCAGCGACAAGGCATTGCCCGTCACCCGGTTCGTTAGCCGTACTGCGCCGTTCTCCATTTTCACCAACCAGTGGGAATACCCGTCTTCCTCCGTCGGATTGCCGTATAAGACGACATGATCGCGGTTCTCATACAGGTATTGCCCCCCGGAAACGTTCTTGATCCGGACCTCGCCTTCCGGCAGCTCCGGCGGAAGCAGCGGCGCGGCTTCCAGCGCCCATTGTGCGCTGCCCCAGCTTTTATCCAGATTGCTGGCTTGGGCGAAGCCCTTGTTGTCCTCGTCATGAATGACGATCGCGCTGTCAGCCGCACTGCTGAACACCTTCAGCCCGGAGCCGGCGACATTCTCCACGGTCCACGCGGAAGTCTCCAGCGAAGGGTCGGCATCGAGGCTTTCCAGCGCATCGGCATACGACTTCACATTGGCGCTGGAGATAACATGCCCGGTTGCCCGATTGACGATCAGCGTACCGGCTGTCCCCTCCACCAGGCTCCAATGGGAAGTCGCATCACCGGCGGCCGGCTGTCCGTCCTTGACGATGCCTTCCTGTTCATACAAGTAGCTGCCGCGGTAGCCGTTCTTCAGCCGCACATACGGCGACGTTGGCGTTGAGTCCTCAACGGCGACAAAATCCCATTTCGGGCTGCCCCAGTCCTTCGGCACCGTTCCGTATTGGGCAACCTTCAGCTTATTCTCCACATTGACGTACATGCCGCTGTCAGCGGTATCCTTGCCGTCCGGAGCGCTTCGGATCAGCATCAGCCCTTGATAGGGGTCAATGATCCAATCCGCAAGCGTGGAGTCTTCCTTCAGCTCGGTGGCAGACAAGCCGTCCCGGGCGGAAGCCACGCCTTCCAGACTGAGATAATGGCCGCTGGCCCGGTTTTTGATCCGTTTGATCCCCTTCGCGCTTTCGATCTGCCATTGCCCGGATGCATCATCCGCCGCAACGTTGCCGTACAGTACCTTGCCGTCCTGTTCGTATAGATACAGCTGCAGCCAGTCGTTTTTGATCCGGATAAAAGGGTTCTCCGGCTCTTCGGGCTCGCCTCCCGGCGACGGCGCAGCCAGCTTCCATTGCGCACTGCCCCAAGTGGCCTGGGCCCAATTGTTGGCATGGGCGAAGCCGTCCTGTTGCTGCACATTGACATAGGCCTCCGTATAGGACGAGTTTTGCAGCGTGGCATAGCCGGCGAGTTCATTCCCGTCCCCGTCTTTGGCCGGCACCATCTTCCATAAGGAAGACATGCCTGATGCCGCTAGCGCTGTGACCAGATTGTCCCCGCTGTCCGGCGCGTTGTTCATGGTCACGACATGCCCGGTCGCCACGTTCTTCAGCAGCTTGAAGCCGGCGCCGGCATCCTCGACCGCCCATTGGGAAGCGGTATCGGTATAATCGGGTTGGCCGTATTTCACCTGACCGTTATCCTCGTAGAGAAAATCGCCTTTCCACTTGTCTTGTACCCGCATAGCCGTGCTATCCGAAGCCGCTTCCAGGCGCCACTGGGCGCTGCCCCAGGCAGGCTGCGCCCAGTTGTTCGCTACCGGGTAGCCGTACTGCTTTTCCACATTCAGAAAAGCATCGGCATAGACCGCGCTCTGTACGGTCACGAGACCCGCGAGCGCGGTTCCGCCGCCATCCTGAGCCCCGGCGATGTTCCAGCCGGTCCCCGCCGTGCCGGCGGCCAGCGGAATGTTACCGTCATTCGGCCCATTATCCATGCGGATATAATGGCCGGTCGCCCGGTTGCGCAGCAGCTTGCCGTCTGGACCGCCTTCAATGTACCAATGCGAGCCGGCATCGTTCAAGAGCGGCGTGCCGTACTGCACGATGCCGTCCTTTTCAAATAAATAACTGCCCTTCCACGAATCGCGGATCCGTACCGGTTCCCCGTCGTGGGCCGGCTCCAGCACCCAGCGCGCGCTCCCCCAGCCAGGCTGGGCCCAATAGTTGGAATAAGCATAACCGTCCTGGGCCTGCACGTTAAGGTAAGCGCTTGCACTAGTGGCATTGCGGAAATTCGCCACGGTATAACCGCTTCCCGGCGCGGGATTCGCATCCACGCCCATCATCCACTTCATGGATTCTGCTCCGGCATCTTCCTTGGCGGCGAGCGGTGTACCGCCTTCGTCCACTCTGTTGTCCATACTCAGATAATGCCCGGTCGCCCGGTTCTGCAGCCGGACATTGCCGCCGGACTGCTCAATCCGCCACTGGGAGGACAGATCGCCGATCGCGGTAAAGCCGTACCGCACCTTGCCTTCAGATTCGTATAGATAATTGCCTTTCCATTCGTTCTTCAGCCTGACATAGCCCTCCCCCGCCGGACTGGAAGGAGCCGCCGCAGCGGCTCCTTCCCCCCCGGCAGCGGAGGCGCTGCCGTACGCCGGAAACGGCGACAGCAGCATCACCAGCGCCAACCCAAAGGCAAGCCAAGACGAGCGTTTGCGCTTCATTGTGCCAACCTCCTGCATTTTTTGATGTCCTTGCCGGTTACGCTTGATTCCCACAAACCCCGAGCGTTTCGGATTACCGCGTGCCTACCTGCCCGCTTCAATAAACCGGACCTTGAGCCGGGCCGGAGAGCATCCCGCCCTACTCCCACTCCACTGCGATTCTTCCCGCCAGCCCCGGCAGCTCCGGCTCGCGGAGTGCCGCGGCAACGCCGTCCACCTTGACCTCCAGCCCCGCCGGCGCGCCGTGGACAATAATCGTCTTGCGTTTCCAGGACGGCGCATAGCCGCCGCAAATTATCTCTGCCCTGATGTCCAGCGTCAGCGGCTCGCTAAGCGCCGCCGTGATCCGCTGCTCATACAAGGCGCCGCGCGAATAATCGAAGCTTCCGCCGTCATCCTCGTACAGCGTATACTCGGCGGCATCCGCCCCCGGTTGCGGCAGATACACATGCAGCACCAGCTCCTCCTCCGGCTCCCCGGTCGTCAGCCGGCCCGGCACATGCGGCAGGATCGCGCCCTCTTTGACGTAAATCGGCAGCACGTCCAGCGGCGCCTGCACCAGTACATGGCGCCCGCCTTCCAGCACCTGGTCGGTCCAGTAGTCAAACCAGCGGCCTACCGGCAGGTAAACAGCGCGGACATTGGTGTCCGGCCGCGTTACCGGAGCGACCAGTACCTGCGAGCCGAGCATGAATTGGTCGTTAAGGTTGTAGGTATTAACATCCTGCGGGTACTCCAGCAGCAGCGGCCGCATCAGCGGAATTCCGGTCAGCGAAGCTTCCCGGAACAGGCCATACAGGTACGGCAGCCACTGGTAGCGCAGCGTAATGTAGCGCTTGACCAGCGCTTCGATCGCCGGGCCGAACGCCCATGGCTCCTGCCGGATCGACTTCAGCTCGCTGTGGTTGCGGAAATACGGCATCAAAGCACCGAGCTGCGTCCAGCGCACCAGCAGTTGGCCGTTGGAATCGTGGGCGAAGCCGCCGACGTCCGCGCCGCAGAAGGCGATGCCGGAGAGGCCCATGTTCATGCACATCGGCATCGACATCTCCAGATGCTCCCAGAAGCTGCGGTTGTCGCCGGTCCAGACGGCGGCGTAGCGCTGGATGCCGGCATAGCCGGCCCGCGTCAGCACAAACGGCCGCTTATTGTCCATCTCTTCCTTCATGCCCTCATAAGTTGCTTTGGACATCAGATAGCCGTACAGATTGTGCAGCTCGCGGTGCGTCGCCGGCTGGCCGTCGTTGCCGTGGACGACGTCGAGATCCATCGTTTTGGAGTCGTTGAACACCGATGGCTCATTCATGTCGTTCCAGATGCCCTCAATGCCAAGATTCGTGTAGTAACGGTGCAGGCTGCCCCACCACCGGCGCACATCCTTCTCCGAAAAATCGGGAAACGCGCTTTTCTCCGGCCACACCTGGCCGTAGAAGACGCTGCCGTCCATTTTCCGGCAAAAGGCGCCTTGGGCGATGCCCTGTTTGAACACGCCGTATTCCGGATCGGCCTTTACGCCCGGATCGACGATCGGCACGATACGGATGCCGGCTTCCTTCAGCTCGCGGATTAGCCGGCCCGCCGCCGGGAAGCGGCTTTTATCGAAAGTGAACACGCGGTAGCCGTTCATATAGTGGATATCGAGATGAATCGCATCCAGCGGAATCTGCTTTTGCTGATAGCTGGCGACAAGCTCCCGCACTTCAGCTTCGGACTGATAACTGTAGCGCGACTGATGGTAGCCGATCGCCCATTTCGGCGGCAGCGGAATTCTGCCGGTGAGCGCCGTGTACTGGCCAATAACCTCCTTCGGTCCCGGACCGGCAAACAGGAAATAATCGAGCTGCCCGCCTTCCGCCCAGAAGAAATACTCCTGCTCCCCGGTCAAGTTCAGCACCGTGCGGAACGTATTGAAGAAAAAGATCCCGTACGCCTTCCCTTCGCGCAGGCCCATAAAAAACGGCACCGATACGTAGAGCGGGTCGGTCTCCTGGTTATGCGGCGCATACACATCGGTGTTCCACATCGTCATTTTTTCGCCGCGTTTGTCGAGGAATCCCGCCTTCTCGCCGAAGCCGTAGAAATGGTCGTCCGCGTCCATCGCCTTGAAGCAGGCGACCTCGCCGCGCGCATTATACATCATCCCGCGCTCCGTCTCCGCAGCCATCGCCTTTCCGGTTGCCCGGTCTAGCAGCGTAATGCGGCACGGATTTTTCGACACAACCACCGTCATGCTATTCGTCTCCAGCAGCAGGCGGTCTTCGGCATCCTCCACCCGCACGTCCGTCTCCTCCGGTCCGGGAATCAGCACATGGCTGTTGCGACCCAGCTCCGCCTCGCCGTCCGGGTTCATCGTCACCCGCAGCGTCGACGCGTTATAAAATACCGCCGTTACCTCGCCGTTCTGGCAGTGCAGGCGGAAAGTGTTGCCGCCCGACTCGTAATCCAGCAGACTTCCGATATCGGTGAACCCGTCATTTTGCACCTGGCGGAAATGATCGGGATGAATGGCCAAACTGTTTTGCATGTATAACAAACTCCTTCCGTACTTTCGCTATTGCCCAGATCAGCCCTTGGTCGCGCCTTCCGACAAGCCGGTAATCAAAAACCGCTGCAGGAACAGGAAGACGATGGCGATCGGCAGAGCGATCAGTATCGTTCCGGCGGAGAACATGGTGAAATTGTTGGCGAATTTATCGTTGATCAGGTTGTAGAGGCCAAGCGCCAGCGTGAATTTCTCGGGACTGCGCAGGATGATGCGCGGGGTCAAAAAGTCCATAAACGGCGCCATAAAGGTAAACAAGGCGACGACCGCCAGAATCGGGCTGGCAATCGGCAGCAGGATGCGCCGGAACACGGTCATGTGGCCTGCGCCGTCCATTTTTGCCGACTCGTCCAGATCGCGCGGGATCGTGTCCATGTAGCCCTTGACCAGAAATACGTTCATCGGCAGCCCGCCGAACACGTAAATCAAGATCAGCCCGGTGAACGTGTCGAGCAGATTGACGAGGTTCAGCAGCAGGTAAATCGCCACCATCCCCATGAGCACGGGGAACATCTGCAGGATCAGAAAGGTGTAGATGCTGTATTTGCGGCCGGTAAAATCGAACCGGGAAAACACATACGCGACGAGAGATACGACCGTGACCGAAGCGGCGGCGTTGATGGCGGCGACGATCAGCGTATTTTTGTACCAGAGCCCGTAGTCGCTTGAAGGATCGCTGAACAGCCAGCGGTAATGCTCCAGCGTCAGGTTGTCGGGAATCATTTTCGAGCTGAACATGCTTGTTCCGGGATTCAGCGACATGCTGAGCGCCCACAGCAGCGGATAAAGAATGACGGCGAACATCACAAGCACCAGCAGATAAATGCCCGTGAGCTCGAGTTTGGACTTGAGTGTCGTGCGGCCCATCAGTATACGCCCTCCTCTTTGAACGAGCGGGTCTTGCGGAACTGGTACAGCGCGAACAGCGCCACCACAAGGCCCATCAGAATGGATATCGCTGCGGCCATTTTGAAATTGTTCTCTTTAAAGGTCAGCGTGTACACCCAGGAAATCATGATGTCGGTCGCCCCCGCGCTTTGGCCCATGACCGGCGGACCGCCCTTGTTGAACAGGTACACGATATTGAAGTTATTGAAGTTTTGCGCATACTGCATGATCAGGATCGGTGCGGTCGCGTACATGACATGCGGGAAGGTAATGAAGCGGAATTTATCCCACCGGCTTCCCCCGTCCACCTCAGCGGCTTCATACCAGTCCTTGGAGATGCTTTGCAGCACACCGGTAAACAGCGTAAAAATATACGGAAATCCCAGCCATACCTGAATCAGCACGATCGCGATACGGGCCCAGGTCGGATCGGTCAGCCAAGGAATCAGCACGCCGAAATGGGATAAAATGTCGCGGTTAATCGCCCCGAAGCCGTCGTTGAACATCGCGGCGAACACAAGCACGGTCATGAAGGACGGAACCGCCCACGGCAGAATGAACACGGTGCGGATCAGCTTTTTGAAGCGCACGCGTTTGTCGCCCACGATGACGGCCAGAAAAAGGCCGAGGGCAATTTGCAGCGTCGTGGCCCCGAGCGTCCAGACGACCGTCCAGGTCAGCACGGCGAACAGGCTTTTCGTCCAGATCGCTTCAGTGAACAGCGCCTTGAAATTATCAAAGCTAACCCAGTGCAGCAGATTGCCGGGCGGCGAATTGTAGAGGTTGTAGTCGGTAAAGGCCAGGCAGACCATGAAGATCAGCGGAAAAATAACGGTCAGCGCCAGCATGATAAAACTCGGCACGACGATATAATACGGAAAACCTTTATCCCAGGCGGCGTGGAACGCTTCCTTCACCGAAGGAATGCGCTGGCCCTCCTGCAGCCGCCGGGCATCCCGGTAGGCGTCGCGGATATTGGTGGCATACGCGCCGGCAAGGATCAGCAGCACAATGACCGACAAGATCCCCTTGACGATGAACGTCCGGGAGTCGTCCTGCCCGATTTGTTCCCCGAGCGTCACCAGTCCCTGCACCCCGCCGGCCAGCGCCGGAATCAGCGTAGCGGCCAGACTGACGGACAACGCAAACAAAATGAAGCCTTTGATATACCGGCGGTTATAAAACTGCCCGATTCCCGGAATGACCGACAGCAGCGCCGCGAGGCGCGGGTTCTGGCTGCCGGTCCGGCCGGATTGAATTACTGGATTTCCATGCATGATGTCTCTCCTTCTCCCTTGGCGGGACGGACGTCCGTTTCTGTAAAACGGAGAGAGCCAGGCCCCCTGGACTCTCTCCGCATCTTCACTAACTTGTTATTTCGCGCCGGACATTTTGATCTTGTCTTCGACCTGCTTCACGGCATCGTCCAGCGCAGCCTGCACGTTCTGGCCCTCGGCGGCGAATTTCAGCGCATTGGCCATCGGATCCCAAACGGCATCAAGCTCAGGCACGGTCGGGAACGGCTTGCCGTATTTGTTTTGCTCGGAGAAGCCCGCCACGATCGGATCGCCGGTCAGGGCCGGGTTATCCAGCACGCTCAGCACTGGAGGCACTTCGCCGGTTTTTTGGAAATAGGTCAGCGCGTTTTCTTCGTTCGTCAGGAACGCCGCCAGATCGGAGGCCCATTGCGGACTCTTGGAGAATTTTGAGAGCATCCAGCCTTTGACCCCAATGAAGGTGGTCGGATGCGAGCCGTCGGCCAGTACCGGAAGCGGAGCGACCGCCAGGTCGTCGCCGAGCTGCTTTTTCAGGTCGGCTACGGCCCAAGGTCCGTTGATGATCGCGCCGACTTTGCCTTGGCCGAACAGTCCGCCGACGATGTCGCCGTTAACGCCTTTCGGCAGGTAGCCTTTGGTGAACCAGTCCTGGATCAGCTGCACGCCTTTGACCGAACCTTCCTTGTTCAGCCCAATATCGTGGATGTCGTATTTGCCGCTGCCGTCGTTCTTGAAAATATAACCGCCGCTGCCGCCCATAAACGGCCAGGCATAATAGAAATTGGTGCCTTCAAACAGGAAGCCGTACTCCTGTTTTTTGGCGTTCGTTTTTTCCGCGGCCAGCTTCTCCAGATCGGCGATGGTCTTCGGCGCTTCCGGCACAATCTTTTTGTTGTAGAACATGGCAATCGTCTCGGTGACGAGCGGCAGACCGTACAGCGTGCCGTCCTGGCTGAGCGCAGTCAGCGATTCCGGCGTGTAGATGCCGAGTACGCTGTCGTCCGCCTTGAGCGGCTGCACGAGGCCTTTGACGACGAGGTTGCCGATGCCCGGCTGGTAAAACAGGTCCGGACCCTTGCCCGCCGGGCCGTCCAGGCTCAGCGATTCCGGCTGATCGTTCATCGCCAGCGGGTTGATGATGACCTCGATGCCGGTTTGTTCGGTATATTTCTTGGTCATTTCGGTGATGACGGCCAGTTTGGCTTCGTCGGCGTCCGGCCAGATCGTCAGCGATTTCGGTTTTTCCGGCATGCTTGAAGCCGTTTCGCCAGTGGTATCGGTCGCGTTGTTAGATGCAGTTTCATTGCCCGCAGCAGCCGTTTCCTGCGGCGCATTTGAGGCGGAAGCAGCGTTCCCTCCGTTGTTATTCGCATTGTTGTCGTTGCCGCAGGCGGCCAGGCCGGCCATCAGCACCAGGCTGAGCGTTGCCAGCGTAATCTGTCTTTTCATCCTTTTATTGCCCCTCTCTTCATTCAAGGAAATGTGGTATCCGCGAGATCCGGGGCGCCGCTGTTTCTCTGCCCCGTTATCTTTATTTTAGAAATTCCGCCTTACGGCAACTACCAGAATGATGACCTGTAAAGAAACGATTGTGACCAGGGGACAGACCGGAAGGTCCACCAAGACAGCCGGTGGACGGCAATTCCAGAAGTTTATAGGCTATGGGGAAGGACAAGTCCGGCCCGGGAATGGTATAGTGTAGGTTGCTGATTTTTAGATAGACTTTTAAAAGGTGATTACGTGATGAATAAACTGATCTTTCAACATATCCCGGCCGGCGCCGCCGGGGAGCAGATTCCCCGGGCGGCGGTCGCGGCGGAGCGAACCAGCCGCGACAGCGTCTCCGCGGGAGCGGAGGACGCGGCGTATTTCCGCCGGCTCGAAGCGGCGGGCATTCTGCTCAATCCGCCGCAGATCGCGGCGGTTCGCCATCACGAAGGCCCGCTGCTGACGCTGGCCGGAGCCGGTTCGGGCAAAACCTCGGTGCTGATCTGCCGCACCGGGTATTTGCTCGCCGTACGCGGCATTTCGCCGAGCCGGCTGCTGCTGCTGACGTTCTCCAGCAAAGCGGCGGCGGAGATGCGCGAGCGCATCGCCCTGCTGCCCGGCGTGACCTCAGCCGAAGCCGGACGGCTTCAGGCCCGCACGTTCCACTCGTTTTTCCTGTACTTCCTGCGGCGGCAGGGCGTACGACAGGACATCTTCTCCGATACCCGCCGCCAGCATATCGTGCTGAAGCAGATTATGCGCGAATTCGGGCTGCCGAAGGATGCCTATCCACCGGAAACGCTGCTGGCTCTGCTGTCCGGCTGCAAAATGAACATCGGCGAGCCGGCCGATCTTCCCGAAGCGACGCCCGGCGAGCAGGAGATGAAAGCCGTGCTCCTGCGGTACGAGGAATGGAAAAACGAACAATTCAAAATCGATTTCGACGATGTGCTGCTGCTCGCCTACCGGATGCTCAAAGCGCAGCCCCGGCTGCTGGAGGAGCTGCAAACGCAATTCCAATATGTCATGGTCGATGAATTCCAGGACACCAACGCCCTGCAATACGAGCTGGTGCGGATGCTGGCCCAGCCGCACAACAACCTGATGGTCGTCGGAGATGACGACCAGACGATTTATTCGTTCAACGGGGCGCGCAGCGAATTCATTCTTGATTTCGACAAGCAGTATCCGGGAGCCAAGGTGGTCACGCTCGATATCAACTACCGCTCCGGCCCGGCCATCGTCGGCCTGGGCAACGGCATTATCCGCCACAACCGGCGGCGTCTCTCCAAAACGCTGCAGGCCGCCGTTTCCGGCGGGTGCAAGCCGCGGTACATGCGGCCGCAAACGGCGGATGAGGAAGCGGAGCTGATTCTGAACCATATCGTGGACAAAGTCGGCCAGAGTGACCGCGCATACCGGGATTACGCCCTGCTGTACCGCTCTTCCAGCAGCAACCGTGCGCTTCTGGAGCAGCTGCTGCTGCGGGACATCCCCTATATCGACTACGGGGAAGGCCAGCTGATCTACGAGCATTGGCTGATCGTGCCGGTGCTCGACCATTTGCGGCTGGCGATGAACCGGCGCAACTTCACCGCCATGGAATCAATTCTGCCAACGTTGTACATTAGCCGCGAGGCCGGGATGGAGCATATCCGCCGGATGGAAGCCGCGCAGCCGAAGCAAGGGCCGCTGATCCATCTGACGACGCTGCCGGGCATGGCCGAGTTCAAGGTCGCCAAGCTGCGCGAACGGCTGGAGCTGATCCGCGCACTGGCCGCCCTGACGCCGGTGCAGGCGATCCGGCGTATCCGCGGCGATTTCTACGATCATTTCATCGAAGCGAGCGAACGGCATCAGGCGACGCTGCACCGCGAGATGCTGAACGAAATGCTCGACGAGCTGGAGACATCGGCGGAACGGTTCGCCGACATCCCGGCCTTCCTCGACTTCATTGGGATGCTCGCCGAACGCAATCAGGCAAGCCGCCGCCAGGGGCAGGAGGAACAGGGCGACCGGATCGCGCTGATGACGATCCACAAATCCAAAGGGCTGGAATTCCCCGTCGTGTTCCTCATCGGCGCGTCCGAGGGCATTCTGCCGCATAGCTCAGCGCTGGAGGCGCTCCGGCCGAAGGAGCGCAAGAAGGGCCGAAGCGTGGTGGTAATCGACGGCAAAGCAGCCGGAGATGGAGCTTCCGCGGGCGACAGCAAGGAAGCCGGCTTCGCCGCGCTCGAGGAGGAGCGCCGGCTCGCCTATGTGGCGGTGACGCGGGCCCGGGAAGAGCTGTACATCAGCTCCCCGGCCCAGCACCGCGGGCGTAAGGCGGAGGTCTCCCGCTTTATGCTGTCGGCGTTCCGGCCGGAGACCCCGGCCGGAACCGGCTCAAGCCCCGCCGGAGCTGCAGCCGGCGGGGCCGCGGGCCGCATCGCGTTTCACAGCGATGCGGAGCCCCGGACGCGCGGCTTCGCCCGCGCGTCCATGTCGTCGCCGGGGACCGCGGCGACGGGGGAACACCGCCGCCGGGAGCACGGCGGCGGCGCCGCTGCGCCGGCAAGGACCCATACCGTTCCGGTATGGGCCTGTACCGGCGCGGCCTGCCCGGGCTGGACGCGGATCAAGCCGGGCGGGGCCGACGACCGGCTTGCGGCGAAGCCCTGCCCGCTGTGCGCGGCGCCGATGGAGCGCAGCACCCGGGAAGTGCCCGTGTAAATCTGCGGGCACGGCTGCAGAGCAGGCACGCGCCTCCGCAGTCCGTTGCCAAACAAACCAGGCCTACCGCGAGGTAGGCCTGGTTTGTTTGCTCGTGTATCACTTGTGAATCCTTCCTGATCCGCTCGTAAATTACTCGCTACTGGCTAATCTTCGCCAGCCCGGTGAAGATTACGCCCAGCGCAAAGGCTCCGGCATCGGGATACCCGAGGCTCCGCTCGCCTACTGCACCGGCCCGGCCCATCCGGGCTACGATGGTTCCGGTCTGTTTCGCGCCTTCCACGGCGGCATCCGCCGCTTTCGCCGAAGCCGTGCGGAAATCGTCGCCTTGTTCGGCACTGTTCCGCCACGACTCCGCATAGGGAACCAGCGCGTCGATCAGCGTTTTGTCACCGACCACGGCGCCCCGACCGAAGGCCCGCTCGCCGGTGTCTTGAATGCCCTTGACTACGACAGACATCATCTCCGCCACTTCATGGATGGTTAGCTCTGTCCGGGTACCGGCATATTTGCCCGCAGCCCGGAACGCCGAGCCCCAGATCGGGCCGGAGGCGCCGCCGCAGTGCTCCATAATGACCAGCGAGCATGCATCCAGAAAGCTTCCCATATCGGCCGCGTGGTTTGCGGTAATCTCGCTCCACTCGGCTTTCAGTTGCTTGAAGCCCTTGGCCACGCTCATGCCGAAATCGCCGTCTCCGGCATGGGCGTCCAACTCGCAGAACGGCACCTCGTTCTCGATGATGATCTCGCTCATTTTATCGACGCGGTACACCAGATTAAGCAATGACAGTTTATCGCCGTCAATGGCCGCATGCTGTTCGCTCGTCTCGCATTTATAGGATACCTCCTGCACCGCCTCCGGCTCGGAAGCGGATTCCGCATAGGCGACCGGCTCCAGCGGCCCATGCAGGACCAGCGCCGGAGTCTCGCAGGCGTCGGCCAGCAATTCTTTTAATGGATCGTCCAGCTTCATGAGCGAAACGGAAGCTCCCGCCATGTCGATGCTCGTCATGAAGTTGCCGACCAGCACTTTGTGGACCGTGACCTGCCGGGCGGCCAGCTCGCGCATGACCGAATGGTTCAGCAGGTACAGCTCCTGAAGCGGCGTGGCGCCGAATCCGTTGACCAGCAGAGCGACTTCGATGCCGCCGGCGCCATCCGGGTTCAAGCTGCCCAGCAAGGCGGACACCATCCGCTCCGCCAATTCGTCGGCGGTTACCATCGGTTCCTTGCGGATGCCCGGTTCGCCGTGAATGCCGACGCCGTACTCCATTTCCCCCACTCCAAGCTCAAAGGTCGGCGTGCCCTTGGCCGGCACCGTGCAGGAGGTCAGGGCGAATCCGATACTGCGGGTATGGTCGATCGCCTTCTGGGCGGCCGCCTTCACTTCGCCAAGGGACATACCCCGCTCCGCGGCCGCGCCGGCGATTTTGTGCACCAGCACCGTTCCGGCCACGCCTCTTTTGCCCACCGTGTAGAGGCTGTCTTCCACGGCGATATCATCGTCGACTTTAACGTAATCCACCTCGATGCCGTCTTCGCCCGCCAGATAAGCCGCATTCTTGAAATTCATCATGTCGCCGCTGTAATTCTTGATGATCAACAAGGTTCCCTTGCGGCCTGCCGCCTGGCGGATGGCCTGATACACCTGAATCTGCGACGGGGAAGCAAAAATATCCCCGCATACGGCGGCATCCAGCATCCCGCTTCCGACAAAACCGCCGTGGGCCGGCTCATGGCCGCTGCCCCCGCCGCTGATCAGCGTCACCTTAGCGGGATTCAGGGCCTTCTTCTTGATCACCTTGTATTTGCTGTCGAACGCAAGACTCGGATGGGCCAGCACCAGTCCTTTGCACATTTCTCTTACCATCGATTCCGGCTTGTTTATGATTTTTTTCATGATTATGCACCTCTGCCCTGTTTATAATTCCGGCCCAGCTGATCGGCTACCCGGATGGCAGCGGCCACCGCCTCCGCCGTTACCGGAAACGGCATTGAATGAATCGACTCTTCAGGAATGCAGGCTTTGCGGGCCACCTCCAGCAGTTCTTCCGCTGAAACGCTATCCACGCCGATGTCTGCCAGACAGACAGGAAGACCCACGGCGATGCAGAAATCCAGCACTTCCTGCAGCTCGTCTTGATCGGCATTCTCCAGCACCAGTTGGGCAATCGTGCTGAAGGCTACCTTCTCGCCATGGTAATAGTGGTGCGTTCCCGCAAGAGAGGTCAGACCGTTATGGATCGCATGGGCAGCGGCCAATCCGCCGCTTTCAAATCCGAGTCCCGACAGCAGAATATTCGCTTCGATAATATTTTCCAGCGCCGGCGTGACCAGATTGCAATCACAGGCCACCTTGGCGCTTGGTCCATCCTTCAGCAAGGTTTCGTAGCAGAATTTGGCCAGCGCAAGCGCTGTGTTGGTTCCCTTTGCCGGACCGCAAGCACCCTCCCGTACACCGCATGGCAGCCCTGCGTTCACGTTGGAATACGAATTCGAGGTCGCCCGGGCTTCAAAATACGTGGAAAGCGCATCGCCCATGCCGGAAACCAGAAACCGGGTCGGTGCCGCCGCGATCACCGTTGTGTCAATCATGACCACGCTTGGACTCTGCTTGAAGTAGGCGTAGTCATCAAATTGTCCATCGGGAGTGTAGAGCACTGCCGAATGGCTGGTCGGGGCATCGGTCGCCGCGATCGTCGGAACGATAATCAGCGCTTCGCCTTCGGCTACGCATTTTGCGGTATCAATCGCCTTGCCGCCGCCCAGACCGATCGTGCAGGAACAGGCATTGTCCTTCGCCAAACCCTGGAGCCGCCGGACCTCCTCGCGCGAGCATTCGCCGCCGAAGTTGCTTTCCACCAGCGTGATATTGAATTTATTTATGGTATAATCCAGCTTTGCCCGTACCCGTTTTACATCCTCCGGATGGGCAATGAGCAGCGCCGAGTTGCCGAAGGTCTTCACAAAGTACCCCAAATTGAACAGTTCATCTTCACCCTGCACATATTTGGTCGGGCTGATAAAGGCTTTTCTCATGATAAACTCCTCCTTGGATCTGTATTACATCCAGTATAGTCTGCCCATAAACGGTAATCATTGAGTTTTGCCAACAAATTCAAGCGCTTTCACGTTGTGTTTTCTTGCTATATACTTAAAAAATAGAATAATCTTGCGCTGTACCTGCATCCATATCCAAGGAGTGAACCCCATGAGCAATCCGCTGTTCCATTTGGAGAACATTATTGATCTGGAGAAATGGCATACGCTGCAGGACTCCCTTGCGCTGGTCACCAAAATGGCCATCATCACCGTCAATTACAAAGGGGTTCCGGTATCCAAGCACAGCTACTGCCAGCCCTTCTGCCAAGGCGTCCGCAAGGATGACGCGCTGTCCCCGTACTGCCAGAAATGCGATGCGAGGGGCGGACTGGAAGCCGTTCGGCTCAACAAACCCTATATCTACAAATGCCATTTCAATATCATCGATATTGCCATTCCCATCATTATCGACAATCAGTATATCGGAGCCGTGATGGCCGGCCAAATCAAGCTGAAGGATTCCGACGAACAGCTTGAACAGCTCGTCTCCCGGCCGCCCAGCGCCGAGACGGAGGACAAATTCAAGGCGCTGGAGACCGATTACCGCTCCTTGCCGACTTTGACCTATGAAGAGGTCGCAACCACCGCCGACATGTTATTTCACCTCTGCAATTATATTGTCGGAGAAGCGATAACGAAGAATGCAACGATTCAAATGTATAAAAAGACCCTGACGGCGGACAACGCCAGCTCTTCCGCCGATTTCGCCCCGGCGATGGAGCAGGGCTTCGGCAAGCTGCAGGCGATGCAAAGCGAGCTGTCCCATACGCTGGTCGAACATTCGGTCCGAGGACTGGCCGCCCAGCCGATCCGTCCGTCCAACCCGCTGCTGCAGCCGGCCTTTGATTATTTCTACCGGCACAAGAGCCGGAATATTACGCTGGAGGAGATGGCCAAGCAGTGCCATATCAGCCCAAGTTATTTCAGCCGCATCTTCGCAAAGGAAACCGGGGAGCGATTTTCCGTTTTTGCCCCCCGGCTGAAAGTGGAATGGGCCAAGCAAATGCTGGAGACAACGGATCAGCCGGTACATCAGATCAGCGATGCGCTCGGCTTCTGCGATGCGGGTTATTTTATCAAGACATTTAAGCGTTTCGTGCATCTGACCCCCGCCGTCTACCGGATTCGGTATCGGGGTCAGCGTTAAACGAAAGAGTGTCCCGCCATCCCCGAAGACAGTCGGGAACGGCGGGACACTCTTTAGTATTTGATGCAATCCTATAACATTATTCAAACATAAAAGCTATGCTGACATGGCGCCGGACGCCGGAGCTATCCCCGGTAAATCGTCATCGATGAGCGCCGGTTCCGCGCGGCGGAAATGAGCAGGAACACCGCGGTAAGCACGTGCAGGATCCAGCCGAGAAACGGGATCCAGGCCAGCGCCGAGGTAATAATTCCGAGTACCGAGCCGCCATACGAATCCTTTGCTCTGTAACCGACCACCAGCGTAACGACGTGCAGGATGAACATCAGGCCCAGCACCGTATAGCCGGTTCCCATTACGATCAGGCCGCCTAAAAACGGTATCGCCAGCACCCCTTCCATGATGCCCGTTATCCACTTCAATGTTCTTGAATTTTCCACAAGCAACCCCCCCATCCGATATACCAAGATTATACAGGAGTATGGGAATGACGGAAATCTATTTTATCCCTAAATCAGCTATCCTTCTTCCGCATGAGATTCCGCCGCGATATCCATGCAAATCATGCAGACGTCATCGGGATTTTCGTTTGTATTGCCTGCGCTCAGGGATAACAGCTTCTCCAAAAAGAAAGACATAGGCATCATCCGAGTGTTTCTCATCTCACGAATGACCCAATCGATTTGTTCACGCAGCAATTTGCCCGGGACTTCAATCAAACCGTCCGTATACAGCAGAATCCTCGTATTCCCCTGAAATGGAACCGATTGTTTCTTCACAGTCATGTCCGGCATAAGGCCGATAGGAATGCAGGTCGACGACAGTTCATGTATCGCTCCGGATTCCTCCATGACCAGACCGCTCGGATGTCCGGCATTAATATAATCCAGGCGTTTTGCCTTCAGGTCCACGACGGTATAAATGGCGGTAAAATAGAAATGCGTGAACGTAATATTATCACTGAAGAGCCGGTTCATATGGTTATTCAACTCCGTGATTACATCCTCCGGATCCACGCAGGCGACAATGATGCCTTTGAGCAGCGCATGCAGCGACATGCAGATCAGAGAGGAAGAAACGCCTTCTCCCATGACGTCCATAATGAGTACTCCGTACCGGTACGCGTCGATCTGATGCCAGACATACATGTCCCCACCAAGCTGCCGGGAAGGAATATGCCTGGCACTGATCGCAAAAGAAGGCGTATGGAACGGCTGGCTGAGCACGCTTTTCTGAACCCGCCGGGCCAAATTCAAATCCATCCGCTGATTTTCTTCCACCCTCTTCTTATCCGTAATATCCAGAATGACGCCATTGAGATCCGTAATTTCCCTTCTCTTGTTCATCACGGGGAACATGCGACTCTCCATCCAGCGGATCTCCCCGTTCTGATGAACAATGCGGTATTCCATCGTATTCGCTTGAAGATCACCGGCAAGGATCCGGACCGTCCGTTGATTTACGGCCTCCCGGTCCATCTCGTAGACCTGCTCGTTCCAAAGGCCCGGGTTGGCCAGATATTGATCGGGCGTATACCCGAACAGTTTCACGCAAGCCGGTGAAAGCATGGTCACCCGATCCGTCGCCACGTCCCGGGACCAGAGCACGATATCGATGCTCTCAAAAATATTATTCACATGCGTCTGCATCTGGCTCAGCTCTTCCTGGACTCTTTCGAACTCGGTGATATCCCTGGCGAAGCCGATCACGCCCTGAATCTTGTCCTTGACCCGGAGGGCGACGCTCGATAAATCAAATACAAGATAATTCCCCTGTTTATGCCGTATTTTTATTTTTCGCGAAGAGGTTACGATTTCCCCGCTGACAATGCCCTGGAACGACTGTTGAAGTAAGGTAGCGTCCGGCGGTGCAAAAAGGGCACCGAACGGCCGCCCGATGATTTCATCCTCCGCATAGCCAAGGGAAGCTGATAAAGCGGGGCTTACGCTATTCAAGGTACCGTCCATGTTAATCACGTAGATCCCGGCATTGTTATATAGAAACAGCGATTGGTACCGCTGCTCGTTTTCCATCAGATTTTTCGTGTAACGCTCTTTCTGCCTGTACAAAAAATACAGCAGGAGCATGAGGAGATTTTGAACCATAATATGCAGGAACAACATGATTCCATATTCTTTTTTACCGAATAATTGAATCAGATCGGCTAGGGAAATCGCGAAAAGCACCAGGATAAGACTGTATCTCGAAACCCAGCTTCTATAAGAAGTTCCCCGTATATTCAATGTGCATGTCCCCTGCCTTTACGCATCACAAGAGACACATAGATCCCCGTTGGAATCAACCGGGTTTCATCCATGATACTTTGAATCAAAATCAGCCCTCTTCCGCGGGAACCCCCTTTTAAGGGAGCCTCGCGGTTCGGCTGCAGTTCAAATTCCCCGCTTTGGCATACGGTTATTTCCATGGCGTCCGCGTCAACGGTCCAACTGATCCTGAACTCGCAGTTGCCCATCGGACACCCATGCTCGAACGCGTTCATGCAGGCCTCCTCCGTCACCAGCTGCAGGAGCACACAATCATGCTCAGAGAAGCCTGTGAGCTCTGCAAGGCTCCTCGTGATGTCCATCGCCTTGACGATATCATCCGAATTATGCATGATCAATAGCTCAGTGTGGATCTCACCAGACGCCTCACTCATCCGTTCTCCCCCTGAAGATAGAGATAGGCGTCCTGCACCTCGGTAAATATCTTCATGAACGTGTGAAAGTGAACGATCTTAAAAATTTCGCTCACCGTGGATTGAATGCCGGCAATGACCAATTCTTTGCCCGAACGCCCCGAGGAGATGACCGCATCGGCAATTACGCCGAGCGCGGCGCTGTTCAGGTACGCTACCTGGCTTAGCTCCAAAATCATTTTTTTCTTGTCATTCTCTATCAGGCTAAGCAGAGACAGCCGAAATTCATCCACATTCTTCAACGTTACGTCTTTATTCCATGACAAGAGCTGGATATGCTCATGCGCTGAATTCCCCATTTGTACCAACCTCTTTCTGTTTAGAATGTTCGAGATTCATCATCTTCTCTAAATTCAGCAATAATATAAATTGCGGTTCCTTCTTATAAATGGCATCCAGAAAGCCCAGATTGTGCATGACATGGCCCGGCGCCTCTTCCATATCCGACCGGGACAGACTTCTTACCTTCGTCACCTTATCGACCAGGAGGCCCACCTCATGGCCCGATACCTCGCAGATCATGATTCGGGAGCTGTAGGAAGGCTCCGCATAATCCATGCCCAAATTGCTGCGCAAATCATAGACAGGCAGAAGCGTTCCGCGCAAGTTCATCATTCCCATCACATGCGAAGGCTCGAATACCAGCGGATGGATATCCGGTAAAGGCACAATCTCTTTCATTTTACGAATTGGAATGCCAAAGTCCATACTTCCCAGTTGGAAGGTGACATATTTTTCTTCCCGTGAATGAAGCTTGGCCTCTTCCATCATTCCCGGAAGCCGCTGCTCCTGATAAGACCCGAATTCCCGAACGACGGAGCCGACATCAAGGATATGCGCCACGTGGCCGTCGCCGAGGATCGTGGAGCCGGCTAGATAAGGAACGCTTCCAATGTAGTTCCCGAGCGACTTGATCACGATCTCCTGATTGCCGATCGTCTGGTCGACGACCAGGCAGACCCGCTTGTCCCCCTGCCCGATAATTACGACAAACATTCGGTCCTGCTCTTTCTCGGAGCGGACGTTAAGCTTGCCGTGCAGACGGATCAGCGGCAGGACCTGATCGCGGAACAGGCAGACTTCTTTGCCTTGAACCACCCGGACATCGGCTGCCTTCAGCTTGAAGATTTCGTTGACGTTCACAAGAGGCACGGCAAAGGTACTTGCCCCCAGCTTGACCAGAAGCGCCCGGATGATCGCCAGCGTCAAAGGAACCTTGATCGTAAACACGGTTCCTTCGCCCCGCGTAGTTTCGATATCGATTTCGCCGTTGAGCTTCTCGATATGCGACTTGACGATATCCATTCCTACCCCCCGTCCGGACAAGTCCGTCACCTGCTTTGCCGTCGAGACGCCAGAACGGAAGATCAGTCCGGTCAGTTCCTTGTCCGTCATACCAGCCGCTTCTTCTTCGGTCACAAACCCTTTTCGGACGGCCGCATCCTTCACTTTGCCGACATCGATGCCCCGTCCGTCATCTGCAATTGTAATCACGATCATATTGCCCTGATGGCTGGCCCGAAGGACGATCGTGCCTTTGAAAGGCTTGCCTTTTTGGGTGCGTTCCTCCGGAGCCTCCAGTCCGTGATCGGCCGAATTCCGCAGGATATGGATCAGCGGATCACTGATTTCCTCGATCAATGTCCGGTCCAATTCCGTTTCTTTGCCTTCAATAATGAGTTCAATTTCTTTACCCGATTTCTGCGCCAAATCGCGTACCATTCGCGGGAAACGGCCGAATAAATGCTCCATGGGCAGCATCCGCGTCTTCATCATCCCCTCCTGCAGGTCGCCGACGACATTGCTCAGATGATGGGTTATATCGTTCAGGATCTGAATATCGGCATTGTCCTTGAACTGCTCGTTCAGCTTCGTGCGGATACTGCTTAGGCGGGTATTGTCGATAATCAGTTCGCCGACCAAATTAAGCAGATTCTCCAGACGTTCCACATCGACGCGCACAGTCTGAGACACCTGTACTTTGCTTTCCGCCGCCGCTTTCGGTTCCGCCTCCTTAGCAGCGCTCCGGGCAACCGGAGCCTGGACCTCCTTCCCGGCTTGAAAGCCGTTTAGGTTCTGCCCGGTAATGTATTCAATGTGTACGGAATGAATCTGCGACACCTGATTCAGGCTCCGCAATATGTCCTGCGGGCTTTGCCTGGAGACAAGGACATACATGATCGTTCCGGAAAAATGCTCGTCCTGCTCAATAGTCCCCAACTCGGGATGGCATACGACAAGTTCCCCGTGTTCCAGCAAGTTCAGCTCCACCAGTTTGGCCCGCACATATTTCATCGACTCCTGCTCCGACAAATGGACATTTATCGCCATCACCTCGAAGCCGTCGGCCAAAGCGGACTGAATTCGGGTCTTTTGTCCGGGGTCGAAGGCGATTTGCAGCGGAGAAGCCACCTTTGGTTCCGCTGCGCCGCCTTGGACGGGCATTATGCCTGCGGCTTCCCGTACGCCGGTCAACCGGTCCGACAGCGCCGAAATATCTCCTTCGGCCATGACTCCCCCAAGGATGGATTGCCGAAGCTGCTTAATATAATCGATGCAATCAAACAGAATGTTCAACAATTCGGATGACACACCCAGCTGTCCGTTGCGAAGCAGATCCAGCACGCTCTCCATCTGGTGGGTAAGCTTGTTCAGGCGCTCAAAGCCCATCACCGCAGAGGAGCCCTTCAGCGTATGAGCCGCCCTGAAGATTCTTTGAATCGTCTGGTCCTTGCAGCCGTCGCATTCCAGCGCCAGCAGCGATTCATCCAGGCATTGAAGCTGCTCGTCCATTTCATCCAGAAAGACGCCCAGATATGCCGAGTTTTGATAGTCATTCATTGGTTTCCGCCCCCTTCATACCCTTACCCTTCCGTCAGCAGCCGATGGATGTTCAAGATGCCGACCAAGCCGTCCGGCCCATTGCCGATCCCGTCCATATACTGCAGTCCTAGCGTTTCACCGGATTCCAGCGGGGGTTGGATTTCCTGGAAAGAGGTCACCTTTTCCACGGCATCCACGATAATTCCTGTAACTTCATTTTGATGGCGCGCGACAATGATCCGCGCGGATCTTCCTGCAGGCGTTTCCGGGATGCCGATTCTTTGGCACATGCTGACAACCGGCACAATTCTTCCTCTCAGATTGATAACGCCCTTAATGTACGGCTTGGTGTTGGGAACATCCGTGATATGCTCCATCTTGATGATTTCTTCGATATCGCGGATATTGAACGCATGCCGATCCCCTCCAAGCCGGGAGACAATGTACTGCTCAGAGGCCGAGGCCACCATAGGAATTCCTCCTCATAATTTAAAGGCAGACACCGAGTTATTCAGCTCATCCGCCAGCTTAGCCAGAATTTGCGTCGAAGCTGCCGTTTCTTCGGCTGCTGCCGCCGATTCCTGGCTCCCTGCCGCCACAGCCTCGATGGAGAACAGCACCTCGCTCGATTGCGCCGCCTGCTCCTCGCAAGCCGCGGCGATGCTTGTAATTTGCTGCGTGGTCTCGTTTACGCGGGAGACGATTCCCTCGATAAGGACTTCCGTCTTATCCGACAGGATGGATGCTTCGCTCACGGCTTCGACGCTTAAGATCGTGTTTTGCTGCATGCCCCGGATAATGTGGGCAATCTGTTTGGTGGCCTCGCCGCTGCGTTCCGCAAGCTTCCGGACCTCGTCCGCGACAACGGCAAATCCTCGGCCCTGCTCTCCGGCACGGGCAGCTTCAATGGCGGCATTTAAAGCAAGGAGATTGGTTTGTTCGGCGATTTCATCGATGACTTCGATAATCTCTCCGATTTTATGCGAATCCTGCTCCAGAATGCCGATCTTCTCGGACAATTTCCCCATGCCCAGGCTGGATTCTCTCACAGCTTTTCTTCCCTCTTCGGCACCCTGTCTGGCCTGGATGGAGAGCTCCGACACCTGCTCGGCATTTCGGGCAACCTCGTCGATTCCCCTCACCAGGTCCTGGGTCAGCTGATTGATGTTCTGCGCGGCTTGGGCTTGGGATTGGCTGCCGTTGGCGATTTCCTCGGCCGTCGCCGAAATTTCCTGTGAGGAAGCCGCCACGCTTTGCGCCGATTCCATCGTTTGGCCGATCAGTTTCTTGAGGCTAAGGATCGTGAGATTCGCCGCGTCGGCAAGCTTGCCGAATTCATCCCGGCTATGGATGGTGACGGTCTCCCTGAGGTCGCCCTCGGAGATCAGCGACATCAGTCTCACCAGCTTGGAAGCGGATTTCACGATGGATTGGGAGATGAACAGCGCAAGCGCCACCGCAATACCTACGGCAACCGCAGCAAAGATGAGAATTGTCGTGCTGCCCGATTTATAACTGCGCAGGATGGTGTCCACATTGGTGTTTGCCCCGTCAATGGCACTAATAGCCGCCTGGTTCGCGGTATCCAGTGCCGATTGCAGATCGGGAAGACTTTGCAGGAGCATCTTATAGCCATTTTGAATATCGTTGTTCAGGCCATATTCAATCGTTTGCGGAACAATGGCGTTATAATTTTTGACGTTTTCCTTAATAACCTCCAGCGATGCCTTTTGTTCGGCGGTCAACTTCAGTTCCTCGTAAGCCTTTATATTTTCGGTAATTTTGGCCTGGTCTTCTTTGATGGCTTGTTCAATTTTTTGCATTTCGCTTTCCTGCGTTTCCAGAATGAGTTTCATCAAGTCGCCACGGAGCTTGAGCAGGTTTGTTCTTATGCCCTCCATGTTCACCACGCCGGGTAGGGCGATGTCGCGCATTTTCTCTGAGCTGCTGTTCATTTGGCCCATTTTATTGACCGAAAGGATACTGATGAATACCAGCAGCGCTACAACGACCAAAAAACTTCCTAATAGTTTTTTCCGAATGTTTAGTTTCAAGCGAAGCACTCCTTAAATTTGGGTTTATATTAAATGTGCTTTCCTTTAGTTCTCCCTTATTATGTAAGCAAGAAGGTCTTTCTGCCTATCACCACCCCCTCCTGTTTTTCTAGTATTTTCCGCTGGTTAAATAGGAAGGTCTTCCTGTAGAATAGACGCAAAAAAAACGCTAGACCGCAATTGCGGAATCTAGCGTTTCGGTGTAGGACCGGTTAAATTGTTCGATACATCTTGGAGATGGCTTGGGCGCGGCTGTTAACGCCCAGTTTCTCATAGATTTTCGTGATATGGTTCTTGACCGTATGCGAGCTGATGAACAGTTTCTCCGAAATTTCGGAATTGTTGAAGCCCTGCACGACCAGACGCAATATTTCTTCTTCCCTGGGCGTTAAACGTTCCCGGTTCGCCGGCTCACGCTGCGTCCCGGCTTCCTTCCGGGAGGCCAAAAAATCCTCGAATGCCTGCTTAATCGGGTCCTCCAGCGAGGCAGGCCATGCCAATCCGCCTTCCTTTTTGCCGTGCTCGAAATACGATAGGACCATAAACAGTGCTTTCGCCGTAAGAGAATAGGAGCTTATTCCCGTGCCGTCGGAATAGCCTTCTCCGGATTCGATCCGCCGGGTATCCTTGAGCAGGCCCACAACGGGAATGTCACCCAGCCATGAAGCCAAGATCTCGGGGTCATAATCCGACAGCAAACCGGCCTGTCCGATATGTTCCACATCCGGATGAGCCCCGCCGATAATTTTCAGGAAATCTTGGGCGAGCTCCTTCACTTTCTGCGATTTGTGGTACGCCTGCGGCTGCCATACCTGCATCGCCTGATGCAGGAGCATGACCGCGCCCGCTGCGGACGATCTCTCCTGCTCGCCCAGCATAAGTTTGGTTGCCACAATCGGATTGACTGAATTTAGCAGGGGCATATATTCCTCTTTGTATTCTACCTGGCCGTTCATGCAGACCCCGAATACGCCACGCAATTTCGTACCGATCATCAGAGGGAATTCCAGCAGCTCCAGCCCTTCCCACATCCGGGATACCGGCTTATGGAGAACACCGAACCCTGTGCTTCCTTCCTTGAAGTACACAGATTCCACATTCGCCGTATAGGCAGAGGCATCTGCCCTCGAAGGGTAGGATGAAGCACAGAAGGTCTTTTTTTCGTCCGCCTCATTGATCAGTACCATGCATGCGAAGGAGGTCTGGAGGGTCATCTGCATCGTATCCATGATCATTTGAAAAAAGCCGTCCACGCTTTTCACCTTCAATACGCCCTGCGCCATCTGCTCAAACGCCTTCATCCGCATCTTCCGACGTTCGTCGGCGGCCTCATTCTCCAAGCTGTAAAAACTGGCGGCCAAATGATTCACCAGAAGCGCTCCCATGTCAGCCAGTTCTTCCGATAGCCCCGATATGGATGAATCTCCGCCAAACAGCAGTCCGAAAAAATGCTCCTGGTATTTTATCGGATAGCAGATCAGGACCCGGGGCTCAATTCCTCTTTGGTTAAAAAAAGACACCCGCGGGTCGCGATCCGACCTCTCCCAGTATCCCATCTGCCGGGATAGGCCTACCTGGCCCAGAAAGCCTTCGCCAACAAAAAAAGAAGCTCCTTGTAACGTCGCCTCTCCTTCCAAACCGATGGTCTCCAGAACCGTGAATTGTTCCTCCTTCGTTATGTTGCAGGCAAACCCGGCAAACTCCAATTCCATGACGCGGGCAAAGATGCCCAGAATGCCCTGCAGCCAGTTCGGGTCCCCTGAATCCATGAGATGCGCCAGATTAAGCAATTGAACCCGGTGGGCATGCTTATCATTGGCGCGGCCCTGTTCAAGCAGAACGCCCGTAAATTCCGCCAGCTCTTCGAGACGCTCAAGGAGAATCTCGACCCGCTCCCGGGTGTATCCGGGAACCTCCTCCAGGGATCGTTCCCATGCGCCCCATTCGGAGGAAGGCAGGTGCTGATGTACCATATTCTGAATCAAGCCTATGTTGCTTGCATCCACCAAGACTCCTGCCAAGATGTAACAAACCGTGTTCTTTTTAATTTTGACAGGAGCAACCAACAGTTTAAATCCGGTAGCGGTTTCGTATACGGTAGGGTTTTGAATCGCTTTGACCTTGTCCAGAATCATGAGGATGGAATCCTCCGTGGATCTCTGCTGATAGCCAAGCAAGAGATTCACGATCTCCAGCCGGCCCGAAGGTTCGGTTAATCGGTGATCATCCTGATCCGTAATCATGATGTTTAAACCCGTAAAGGATGAATATGCATGCTGCAGGCTTTGTAGAAATTTCATGTTGTTTCTCATCTGCATACCCCGTTCACAAATAACCTTTTTCTAGCATGATAACGTTTTTTCATGCAATTTTCTCAAATATATCATATTATTACGCCCAAATAAATAGATCAGACCGCCGGTTCCCGGGGTACCTTCCGCATAAGCTGCTTGGCAACAAAAAGAAGGCCTCCGGTAATCCGAAGCCCTTCTCTATACGCCGAAATTGATTTTGCTTGTCTTTCTATAGTTAGGACAATGTAATGATGTAAAGTTTCGATTGATAGCCGCTCTCCGCCATCACGCCGGTGGAGGCAAACAACTTCTTCCCCGACGGCGACCAGCGCAGCGGATCGGCCAGATGGACGTCATCCAGAACGGGGGTTTGCTCACCCGACTCTACTTCCGTGATAAACACCTGCTCCGTATCCGCCGTCCCGTCGGTTACGCTGTAAGCAAGCATCGAGCCGTCCGGCGACCAGCCGGTGCCGAAGATTTGCTGGCCTTCGGCCAGCGTGGTCTGCTCGCCGCCTTCGCTGTCGCACAGGACAAGCGTCATTTTTCCCGGCCCGGACCGTTTCACCACCGCGAGCCTGCTTCCGTCCGGAGAAGGAAGGGCCCATACAACATTTTGTTTAAGCTGCACCGTCTTTTGGGTTTCGGTATCATATGCGTTCAGCTGTCCGTTCTCTCCGGTGATGTAATAGATCCGCGTGCCGGATGCCGCTACATTGTTGGCTAGTCCGCCGCCCGTTTCCGTGACGGTTTCGCTTTGGCCGCCCGCATCCGCACGGAGAATATGCCCTTCCATATCGGGAAAAATGACGTGGCTGTCATCGCTCCAGCCTCCTTCACCCGTCATGAATTCCGCCTCGGACACCTTGACCGGCTCACCCGTCTCAAGATTGAGAATCCAGCCCAGCCCGGTCGCCTCGTACATTTCCCGGTAGAACAGCTTTTTCCTGTCCGGAGAGAACAAGCCGAAGCCGTAGTTCTTTTGCCCTTCAAGCAGCGGTTTCTCCTCCCCCGAAGACAGATCATGGAGATACAGATTGTGCGGGTACCGCTGCTGCCCCTCGACGGTCTCCGCCGGAAGCGCCTTGTTCTCCTTCTCCACCGCAACGACCTCTTCGCTTAACCAGTCCATGCCGCGCACGCCGTCCACCGTATGGATGCCCTGCAGCTGCAATTTGGTGTACACCGACTCATTGGCGTTGTCGAGTACCGTGACTTGCGTACCCGCCTTATCGACGACCTGCCGGTGCTCTCCGTCACCGCTGCCGCAGGCCGTAAGCGTCCCTGCCAGCACGGCTGCGAGCATCGCCGGCATGGCTTTGCGCCACATTCCCGCTCCCGTTGCCATTTCCATTCCTCCCGCATTGTTGCTGCCTTAAGCTTAAGCGCCAGCTATTTCCAAAGCGTCTCCGATTGTTTCCAACTTGTAAACGTTTATTCCGCCGCGGGAAACGCCAGCCGGAATGTCGAACCTCCGCCCTCCGCCGAATGAAGCTCTATGCTTCCCCCCTGCTTCTCGACCAGATTATGCACGAGCGACAGGCCGAGGCCCGTACCGCCGGAAGCCCGGGAACGGTCGCGGTTGACCGTATAAAACGGTTCGAAAATCTTCTCCCGCGCCTCCTCCGGAATGCCGATGCCGCTGTCCTGCACGGTAATCCATACCTGGCCCGCCTCGCTGCCGCAGGCGACATGAATGCTGCCGTCCGGGGTATTGTATTTGATCGCATTATCCAGCAGGTTGATGAAAATATGCATAAAGCTTTCCTTGTCGATCCAGATCCATGCCGGCACCGTTTGCAGCGTGAGGGTAAGGCCGAACCGGTCGGCCTTGCCCTTCATCCGTGCGCAGACATCGCGCAGCCCCTCCGCCACCTCGAACCATTCGGCCTGGGATTCGAAATCGTATTTCTCCAGCGCGGTCAGCTGCAGCACCTTCTCCACCATTTCGTACAGCCGTTCCGTCTCCTTGGCGATATTGCGCTTTGCTTCCACCAGCAGGCCCGGGTCATCGTCATACATGTCGAGCAGATCGACATACGCCTTAATGGAGGTCAGCGGCGTTTTGAATTCATGGCTGATATTGCCGATGTACTGCTTCTGCTGCTGCTCCAGCGCCTGCAGCTTCTGCACGGCAAGCTGCAGCTTGCGCTGCTCTTCATCCTTGGCGGCGATATTCGACTCGATCGCTTTGCTCATATAGTAAATGCCGCCCGACAGTTCCCCGAGCTCGTCACGGCGCTTCAGTGGCGGAGCGGCGATGTATTCGCCGCGGCGGATCGCCTCCGCGCTCCTGCGCAGCCGTCCGATTGCGGCAGCCGCGCGGTTAAAATAGAGATAGCCGATCACGAAGCTGATCGCCAGCACCGCCCCGCCGACCTGCAGGAACAGATTGCGCAGCGTATGCCGGAAGCTGCGCTGCCCCTCCAGGGAGTAGCTCAGCCGCACGACGCCCATCTGCCGGTCCGGCCCCTGCAGCGGCGCATAATACAGCAGCGTCGCCCCGGAGGTCTGGTAGGCAACCTTGCCTTCCAGCGCATAGGCCAGCGCACCTTCGGCCGCTGGCGGAATGGCGGCAGCGCCGGCCGGTGCCTCGCCGGACGACATTCCCGTGCGCTCCCCGTCCGTGTCGTAGAGCGCGACTTCTACCCCGGTATAGCTGGCCAGCTCTGCGGCCAGCGCACGGGCCCGCTGCTTCATGAACGCCTCGGGCGTGAGGCGCGTGCCCGTATAATAGGCCTGCTTGACGCGCAGGTTGACGGTTTTGACCTGCCGGGCCAAATCGTCTTCCATCTGGCTCCGCTGGTTCCGCTCCACGCCGCGCAGCACGAGCTCGCTCAGCACGCCCACCGCGACGATCAGGAGCAGCGCCAGAAACAGGCTGAATTTCAGCTTGATGCTGATCTTCATGACGAAGCCCCGGCGGGCACGGAACGGTAGCCGACCCCGTATACCGTCTGCAGCACGTTTTGGTACGGCTCGCCCAGCTTTTTGCGCAGCCGCTGGATATGGATGTCCACGGTGCGCGTGCCGCCCGCGTAGCCGATATCCCATACCTGCTCCAGCAGCTCGTCGCGGGTGTATACCCGCTGCGGGTGGGAGAGCAGCAGGAGCAGCAGGTCGTATTCCTTCGGCGTCAGCTCCAGCACCTCGCCGTCCAGCTCGGCCGTCCGCCGGTCCGGATAAACCTTCAGCGCGCCGTAATCCAGCGTTCCGCGCTGCGTTTCGCCCGAATGCTTCTCCAGGCGGCGCAGCAGCGCTTTGATCCGGGCGAGCAGCTCACGGATCTCAAATGGCTTCGTCATATAGTCGTCGGCTCCCAGCTCCAGGCCGATGATTTTATCGACAATGTCGTTTTTGACGGTAAGCAGAATAATGCCGATATCGTCGCGGTCCTCCAGCTTGCGTGCTACATCATAGCCGCTCAGCTTCGGCATCATGACGTCGAGCACCATCACGTTCGGATGGAAGGACTGCACCTTGCGGAGCGCCTCCTCGCCGTCGCCAGCGGTATCCACCTCGTAGCCTTCCCGCCGCAGGGCGTAGGCAATGGCGCTGACGATGGCCGATTCGTCGTCGACCACCAGCACTTTTTTAGTCATCTGCGGTTCATCCTCCCGCTTGAAGTTTATATTTTACTTGGCCCCGTTACCGGCACAGATAAGCTCCCGCAAAAAAATGCATCCCGGCAGCCATTCATACGTAGAATGTTTTAGGCGATTTTAAATACAGTTTAAGCTTACCCTCAGCTTCCCTGTCTATAATCAGGATAACGGAAGTTGACCTGTACGCCTATCCCGCACCCGCTAACATAAGCTTTTTTTACGCCAAAACATACCGAAACGAGGATATAACGATGAAACTGAAACGAGTGATTATTATTGGAACGATGATCGTCGCCGTCTCCTTCGGCGGGAACGCCTGGGCCAAGCCGGTCCTTGCCGCTCCGGTCATCAAATGGACGGTTCCCGATACGGACGAGCAGGATGAACTGCTGGGCCTCTTGAATCAAAACTCTGACGACGAGTTGTATGAAGCCCTCTACAGCGGCAAATCCCTGGCCGATATGGCCGGCGGGAAGAACGGAAATTTAGAGCGCGTCATCGAGCTGCAAATGGCCGAGCTGGCCGGGCAGCTGAATGAGCGGCTGGCAGCGGGAAGCATTACGGCCGAGCAGCATGCCGTTTATACGGCTGAACTGCGAGATGTCGTGACCGCGAGCGCCAAAACCGCTTTTCAAATCTAGCCATTGTCAAAAAAAGCCCGGCCTATCGGCCGGGTTTTTCGTTTATTTAGGCGATTTCTTCGCAAGCTCCGGCTTTGCCGGATCCCGGCTGATATCCAGAATATCGAGGAAGAAGACAAAGATCGGAATGCCGACGATGAGGCCCCACACGCCGATATAATGCTCCGAGAACAGCAGCACGACAAACGTGTAGAACATCGGCAGGTTCATTTTGGAAGACATCAGCTTCGGATTCAGCAGATAGCCTTCAATCACATGAAGCACGGCGATCATGGCGATGACATAAATCAGTGTCACCAGGCCGCCGGTGTTATAACCGATGATGCAAAGCGGAATGAGCGAAATGATGAAGCCGACAACCGGCACGAGGCTGAGCAGAAAAATCATGATCGACAACGCGAACAGATACGGGAAGCCGAGAATCCACAGCCCGATCACCGTAAAGGATGTATTGCACAGCGCGATAAGGATCTGCGCCTCAATGACCTTGCCGAAGGAGGAGACGAATTTCTGTCCGAAATATTCCAGTTCAACATAGAACCAGGAGATTTTGCTGTCTCTCAGCCGGGCGGTGAAGCTCATGATCCGGCTTTTCTCCAGAATAAAAACGAAGCTGAGGATGGTTGCCAGCACGAAGGTAGTGCCCCAGTTGCTGATTTTGAATACATAATCGATCCCGTGGTCGAGATAGGTTTTGTAATTCAAATCCTTCAGCGCATCAAATACGTATTGAAATACTTCGTTCTGCGGAAAATCATTCGGATTCAAATTGATCAAATAGTTCGTCAACTGCTGGATCTGCGAGAACACCCGGGGCAAATAATTGACCAGCGCCAGCACGATCATGCCGATCAGCGCGAGATACAAAATAATAATGATAATCTTGCTGTTCACCTTGATGACTTTGCCGATCTGCTTGCTTAGCAGAACCTGAAAGCTGTTCATGACAAACGCGATCAAAAAGGTCAACAGCACCAGGTTCATCATGTCCCGGATAAAATAAAGCAAAAATCCAATCAGCGCCAGAATCAAAAAGCGCCGGGTTGTCAAATTCGCGAAAAAACGCTTAAATACCTCCATTGTTCCTCTCCATTCGCCTGCATTTCAATCTACCTTATAGTCTACCGCAACGGTTGCCCGGTCAGCAAATCAGAAACCGCAAAAACCGACAAAAAACTTCACGCTCGAAGCCGCATACAAGCACTTGATCCTCTTCTGCCCCATTCCACCTCCAGAAAGCCAATACGTCGCACATTTGATCATGAAAGTATCTACGTTGCATGACGTGCAACGGATTCAGGTATAGGCTATTATTTTTTGGACTTCGTTGCATGTTGTACCATGCATTTTTCGTTTTTGCTGCGGAAAATGCAACGAAGGTAATCAGAAGTGGCCTTGAGAAAAATACAAAAGCCCCATGGTCTGCCCGCGGACAGATCATGAGGCTTTGGCGAATTGCCTTCTTAAGGTGCCGATATCAGGGCGCCGAGCGGCTTACCGGCTTGCGGTTCCCGCCGCTTCCGGCGCCTCGATCGTCACGCGGAGCGAGCCGTCCTCTTCGTCGACGACCAGCGCCGAACCTTCCGGCGCCTGCCCCGCGATCAGCGCGCGGGCGACCGGCGTCTCCACGGCGCGCTGGATGTACCGCTTGAGCGGTCTCGCCCCGTAGACCGGGTCAAAGCCCGCCGACGCGATAAACCGCACGGCGTTGTCGGTCAGCGTCAAGCCGACGCCGCGCTCGGCCAGCCGCCGGCGCAGGCCGTCCGCAAGCTTGCCGACGATTTGGGCGATTTCATCTTTCGTCAGCGGCTTGAACATGACGATGTCGTCCACCCGGTTGAGGAACTCGGGACGGAAATGTCCGCTCAGCTCCTTCATTACCCGCTGCTTGACCGCTTCGGTCAAATCGCCGTTGTCATCCGTTCCCTGGATGAGATGCGGCGAGCCGATATTGGAGGTCATGATGACGATCGTATTCTTGAAGTCGACGACACGGCCCTGCGAATCGGTTAGCCGTCCGTCGTCGAGCAGCTGCAGCAGAATGTTGAAGACATCCGGATGGGCTTTCTCCACTTCATCCAGCAGCACGACGCTGTACGGCTGGCGGCGGACCGCCTCGGTCAGCTGGCCGCCTTCTTCGTAACCGACATAACCCGGAGGCGCGCCGACCAGCCGGGAGACGCTGTGCTTCTCCATGTATTCGGACATGTCGATGCGGATCATGCCGTCTTCCCGGTCAAACAGCGAGGCCGAAAGCGCCTTGGCCAGTTCCGTCTTGCCGACCCCGGTCGGGCCGAGGAACAGGAACGAACCCGTCGGCCGGTTCGGGTCCTTGATGCCGGCCCGCGCCCGCAGCACGGCGTCGGCCACCAGAGAGACCGCCTCGTCCTGGCCGACGACGCGTTCATGCAGCGTCTCTTCGAGTCGCAGCAGCTTCTCGCGTTCGCCCTCGACAAGCCGGCTGACCGGAACTCCGGTCCAGCGCGAGACGATGTCGGCGATCTCCTCTTCGGTCACCGCCTCGCGGAGCAGCCGGGTGTCCTGATCCTGCTGCGCCGCCTCTTCTGCGGCCTTAAGCTGCCGCTCCAGGTCGGGAATTACGCCATAGCTGAGCTCGGCGGATTTGTTCAGGTCATAGATCTCCTGCGCGTCGACCAGGTCCTTGCGGGCCTGTTCCAGCCGTTTTTTGAGATCGCGGATGCCTTGGATGGCCGACTTTTCCTTCTCCCAGCGGGCCGTCATACCGAGCTGCTTCTCCTTGAGGTCGGCCAGCTCGCGCTGGAGCGTCTCCAGGCGGCGCCGGCTGGCGTCGTCGGTTTCCTTTTTCAACGCCGCTTCTTCAATCTCCATCTGCATCAGGCGCCGCGTGACTTCATCCATTTCGCCCGGCATGGAGTCGATTTCGGTGCGGATCATTGCGCAGGCCTCATCGACGAGGTCAATGGCCTTATCCGGCAGGAAGCGGTCGGTGATATAGCGGTTCGACAGCACGCCCGCGGCGACCAGGGCACTGTCGTGGATTTTCACCCCGTGATGCACCTCGAAGCGTTCCTTCAGCCCGCGCAGGATCGAAATCGTATCCTCGACATCCGGCTCGCTCACCGTCACCTGCTGGAAACGGCGTTCCAGCGCCGGGTCCTTCTCGATGTACTTGCGGTATTCGTCCAGTGTCGTCGCCCCGATGCAATGCAGCTCGCCCCGGGCCAGCATCGGCTTCAGCATGTTGCCGGCGTCCATGGCGCCTTCCGTTTTGCCCGCGCCGACAATGGTATGCAGCTCGTCGATGAACAGGATAATCCGCCCGTCGCTCTCGCGGATTTCCTTCAGTACCGCCTGCAGCCGTTCTTCAAACTCCCCGCGGTATTTAGCCCCGGCGACCAGCGCACTCATGTCGAGCGAGAAAATCGTTTTGTCCTTGAGTCCCTCCGGCACATCCCTGCGGACGATCCGGTGGGCCAGCCCCTCTACGATCGCTGTCTTGCCGACGCCCGGCTCGCCGATCAGCACGGGATTGTTCTTCGTTTTGCGCGACAGGATGCGGATGATCCGGCGGATTTCGCCGTCTCGGCCGATCACCGGATCGACCTTGCCCGCGCGCACCTCCGCGACGAGATCGCGGCCGTATTTCTCCAGCACCTCATAGGTGGCTTCCGGATCGCGGCTCGTGACGCGCTGATGGCCGCGGATTTCCGCCAGCACCGCCAGCAGCTTCTCCCGCGTCACACCGCGGCCGGTGAACAGCATCCGCAGCCCGCGGTTTCCGCTGCCGGTATCGGAGACCATCGCCAGCACGGCATGCTCCACTGCAATAAATTCATCCTGCATCTGCGAGGCAATGCGCTCCGCCTGCTCCAGCACCTCCATCAGCGCGGCCGAAGCATAGCGGCGCGTCGTTCCGGCGCCGGGGCCGCCGACGCTGGCCTTGCGCTGAAGGAGCGCATCCGCCGCCTGCAGCATCTCCCCGGCCTGTATATTCAACTTCTGTAGCAGCCGGGGCAAAAGACCCTCCTGCTGCTGAAGCAGCGCCTTCAGCAGGTGCAGGCTGTCGATCTCCTGGTGGCCGCTTGCCGCTGCCAGCGATTGCGCCTCTGCCACAGCTTCCTGCAGTTTTTGCGTAAGTTTGTTAAAATCCATCGGGCATCACCCTCCATTCCTTATTACCCGCCAAAAGACGCATCATAGCGAGAGAACCCGTTACAATGCGCCTTCGGCGTGAACATGCTATATAAAAGCCCGGCAGCGGTGCTGCCGCGGAATGTAGCGGGGGGACCAAAGGCCTCCCGGATTCCGCTTTTCCCCAGACGCTGCGGCCGGGCCAGATCCCGTTATTGCAGCCGGCCGGCGTCTCCGCCGTCTTCAATCTGAATCCGTCTGCCCGGCGTCTTGAGCTTTTTCGGCACTTCCAGCGTCAGCAGTCCGTCCTTCAGCGAAGCGCGGATGCCATCCTCCGCAATATCCTGTACATAGAAACGGCGGACATATTCACCGTAGCGGCGTTCTCTGCGCACCACTTGATGCTCCTGATGTTCTTCGCTGCTTTCTTCCTTGCGTACCGCTTTAATGGTCAAGTACGGGCTATTGTAATCAATGTCGATATCCTCTTTCTTGAAGCCGGGAAGCTCCGCTTCGATCGTATACGCGTTTTCGCTCTCGCGGATATCCGTGCGGAAGGATAACGTCGTGCTCTTCAGTGGCGCAAAAAAGTCGTCGTTGAATACATCCTGCAGCGATTTTGCCAGCATGCCAAAAGCATCGTCTTTGCGTTTGCCAAAAGGAACCAGATCGAACATAATCCATTCTCCCTTCAAGAGTTGTTATAGATTTGACTTTGACTTTATTTGACCTATGGCTTTATTATAGTCCACTCCGGAGGAGATCACAAAACGGATATAAGCCGAAAAACCGGTATCTCCCGGCGTTTCGGCTGAATTTACGGCCTTATTTTTACAGTTTCCTTAATTTTGACCTTGTTTGACCTTTATGCTTCAGCACAGTGATCCCTTTTCATGGGGACTCCAGGCTTGCTTAGTATATGTGCGCTTTCCGGGTATGATACGCATCTCGGGTCAAAGTTCGTCCCCGGCGCCGTATTTCACCGCCATCTCGGCAACCAGCCGCTTCAATGCCTCCAGCAGTTCAGGCGGCTCATCAATCGCAACCTCATGCCCAAGCCCGAGCAAATAGCCGGAAAAATAAGAAATGTCGCCCGGGACAATCTCGCCCTCAAGCCTCCCCGTGCCATCCTCATTCACCTTCAGCAGGCGGTCCGCCCACAACTCCGATTCGCAGCGCTGCACCCCGTTCCGGCTGAGCCCGGCGCGCAGGGTAAACGTCCGGTTCTTGCCTGTCGCCGCTAGCGGTTCTTGATTCCCCCAATCCGCCGTATTGCCTAGGTGAACCTCACGCAAATCGATCGGCGCTCTGCCGCTCCCGCCAGGGTGTACGCCAACAATCCGGTCGCAGCGGAACAGGCGGAGCTCTTCGCGCTGAAAACAATACGCCGGGCAATACCATAATCCGCTGCTGGCATAAATGCCGATAGGCTGGATGTCCCGCTCCCGCTGCCGCCCTCTGGATGCATAGTCAATCCGCAGCACCCGCTGTTCGGTAGCCGCTTCCAGCAAGGCCGCCAAATGGGGAAACTCCGCCTGCCGCTTGGGTACAACAAAATCGATGCGGTTCTTCACCTCGTCGATCCGGTCGCGCACCTCGCCGGACATGCTGTTGTAAAACTTGTTTAATGCAGACGCCGAATCTTCCTTAAATGGCAGATAGGCGTAATGCCGCAGCGCATGACTGGCGAAAAAGATCGCTACCGCCTCATCCTCCGTAAACGCGATCGGCGGCAATATCCGCTCCCGCAGCACCTGATACCCGCCGTGCGGGCCGACCTCCGAATACAGGGGAACCCCAAGCTCGCTCAGCTCCTGCAGATCGCGGAGAATGGTCCGCTTCGATACCTGGAACTGTTCGGCCAGCTCCATAGCGGTAAACTTCCGTTTGCGGTTGACGATCATCATCAGCTCCAGCAGCCGTTTCGATTTGGACATGGCGTTTCTCCCTTATTATTGGTTGGCAACGTTATTTCGAATAATTACATAATTTTCGATCCATTCCATAATCAGTGACAAAAGTTGTCACTATTATAGCATACAATAAAGCTGTTCCCGTTATACAGGGCGAAAACCAATACAACCCACATGGAGGCTGACAAACAATGAGCATACAAGTCAATCCGTTTATCTGGCTGGACGGCCAGGCGCGCGAGGCAATCGATTTTTATCTGGAGACGCTGCCGGCGAAGCTGCATTTCATTCAGACCTTTGGCGAAGGGCCCCAGCAGCCGGGCGAAGCCCCGATGCCGGAAACGCACAAAGCGCGGATTGCGCATTCGGTGCTTCAGGCGGGCGCGAGCGAATTCTATGTTGCCGACCATCTCCCGGACCGCCCGCTTCCGCTGGGCACAGGCATTCAAATTTTGCTTACGGTAGACACGGCCGATGAAGCGCAGCGGCTGTTCGGCGCACTCGGTGAACGCGGTCAAGTCCTCATGCCGCTCGGCCCGATTCACTTCAGCCCCGCTTACGGGATTGTCACGGACAAGTTCGGCGTCACCTTCCAGGTCTTTACCCGCCGTTCGCGGTAATCTAAAGCTGCGCGTCAACCGGCGCCCGGCAAAAAAGCCATAGCTCCTGGGACCAGGAGCTATGGCTTTTATTTGAATTAAGCCGCTTCAATACAGCGCCCGCCACAAATAGAAGACGGCGTAGGCTTCCCAGCCCTTCCAGCGCGCGGCCATTTCTATGAGTTCAGCCGGCGTCGGTTTGCGGTCCATCCCGGCGAGGAATTTGACCGCGTTCTGCAAGCCGACATCGCCAGCGGGAAAAGCGGTCGTGTCCCGCAGGCAGCGCATCCGCACATACTGCGAGGTCCACGGACCGACGCCGCGGATACGCAGCAGCCGGGCTTCGGCTTCCTGCGGCGGGAGCGCCAGCAGCTCCTCCCGGCTCAGCTCGCCGGCGGCCAGCAGCCGCGCCACCTCCAGCACCGCCCGCGCTTTGTTTCGGGTCAGCTGAAGCGTGCACAGCTCCTCTTCCGAAACATCGCCGAATACGTCCGGCCGGGGAAAATGATAATACGTTCGCCCCTGCCATTCCAGCGAACCGCCATACCGCTGCGTCAGACGTTCCTTCAGCTTGTAGGCAAACGCCAGGTTCACCTGCTGGCCGAGGATTGCCCAGCATAACGCTTCGAACAAACCGGGCAAGGCAATGATCCGGAGGCCGCGTTCCCGCTCGGCCAACGGCGCGAGCAGCGGATCCGCCGCGGCCAGCGCATAAAACGGCCTCAGATCGCGGTCCAGATCAAACCATTCCGCAATGAACACCGCCAGGTCCTGCTGTTCCTGCGGCGCTGGCATAACGCCTGCCAGCAGCATCACCTTCAGCCGGTCTCCTGCCGCTGCCGCCCGGATCAGCGCCGGTCCGCCGCTGAAGGCAAACAGCCGGTTGACCCCGGAGGCATCCGGAACATACAGGCATTCCAGCGGCGAGCGGTTCATGTAGTCCAGATTGACGTCCCAGCGGAAATCCGGGGGCAGCGCCATCTCAAAAAGCAAATCGTTCATGCCCCGTCGCCCCCACTCCCGTAATTCCCTCCAGTGCCAGCAGCTCCTGTTTGAGCTGCAGTCCGCCGCGGTAGCCGGTCAAGGTTCCGTTGGTGCCGATAATGCGGTGGCAGGGAACGATGACGGGGACCGGGTTCTGGCCATTGGCGGTACCGACTGCCCGCACTGCTTTGGGACGGCCAATCCGCACAGCCAAATCCCCGTAGCTGGCCGTTACGCCGTAAGGAACCTCGGCCAGCGCCCCCCATACTTCCCGCTGAAACGGCGTTCCCCACAGATCGAGGGGAAGACCGCTGAAGTCGGTCTTTTCTCCGGCAAAATATTGCTCCAGCAGCGCGATGGCCCCCATGTCCGCGAATACGTTCCGGTCCTCGGCGATCGTGTGCAGCGGAGCGTAGGTCTTCAGCCAGGCTGCAGGAAGCTTGCCCTCATCCTGCTCATACGACAGCCGGATTAATCCCTTGTCGCTCGCCCAAAGCGTCCAACCGCGGTTGCCGGCAAACAGCGGCCAGCGGTAAATGTTGATCGGTTCCTTCATGGGTCATCGACCTCCTTTGGGATTCATCCGCATCCGGTATTCCGTCGGGGTTACCCCCGTTTTGTCCGCAAACCAGGCTGCGAAATGCGAAGCGCCGCGAAAACCGACCGTTTCGGCGACCGCTTTGGCCGGCTGACCGCTTTGCGACAGCAGCCGCTTGGCTTCGGACAGCCGCAGCGCGTCCAGCTTTGCCGCCGGCGTATACCCGGTTACGCGTTTATAGGTCCGCTGCAGGTGGTACGGGCTGACTTTGAGTTGCCCGGACAACGCCTCCAGCGTCAGTTTCGTTCTGAACGATGTCTCCATGACCGCATCGGCCTGGGCTGCGAGTACGGCATCCGGGCGCAGCCGGCCGCCTTCCTCGGGACGGCATCGTTTGCAGGGACGGAAGCCGGCCGCGACCGCATCCTCCAGCGAGCGGTAGAACGCTACGTTCTCCGCCCTGGGCGTACGCGCCCGGCAGGAAGGCCTGCATACGATGCCGGTCGTCCGCACGCCGGTATAAAAGATGCCGTCATACGTCGGCTCCCGATTGACTACGGTCTCATAAATGCGTTCGAACAATCCCTGATCCATCCTTGTCACCTCTTACGCACAAGTATATACGATCCCCTGGATCGAAGGTACCTTCCGGCAATAGGAGAGCAAAATTTCGACAGCCTGCGATTTTCCGCGGCGTCCGCCCGCCGTAATGCTATAATTAGAAACAACGATAGTACGAATTTAGTATGGGAGAACGATGGCGATGCATACCGAAAGTCCCATGACCGACAAGGAATGGACCCGGCTCCTTGCGGACGCGGCGCTTTATTTCGATGATTTAACCCTCAAACGGGGATTTCAATATTTCAAGCAGGGACGCGTCATTTCCCTCAAAATGTACGCGGCGCGCAAAATGGTGGCGCTTGTTGAAGGCCGGCAAAATTACGTCCTCGACGTCAATCTGGACAGCTTGTCCGCCAGTCAGTGCGACTGCCCGGAGGACAAGCCCTGCAAGCATATGGCCGCCGTGCTAATGCAGTTCGCCCAGCAGGAGGAGCGGCCGGTAGCGATGCTGGCGAACAGCAAGGCGCTGAGCGCCATGCCCAAGCCGGCGGCAGAGGCTCCCTCTCCCCGCGGCGTTCCTGTGCCGGGCCGGCGCGACCTGCTCCGGCAGCTGGCCGATTCGCTCGGCGAAGGCTCTGTCGAACAGTGGCGGGAATATATGCGGACGGCTACCGAGCCCTACCGGCAAACGATGTGGAACCTGCAGCAGGCCGGCCAGATTCTGGAGCAGCTTCTGCTATCCATGCCGAGACTTACGAAGACGGGAGAACGGCTGTTTCAATTTCACGCCCGTTTCTATATGCTGGAGCAGATTATCCGGCCCGGGAACCGCCCCGGCTCAAACGGCTTTGTCTCGCTCGGCTTCTATGCCGCAGCGGCCCTTACCGATCTGCTCGATGCGCTGAAGCAGCTGATGGAACAGCCGCTGGACCTACGGAGCGATCCGGAAGAACGGGAACGGCTGGAGGACACCGTCGCTTTGCTGCGGAGCGGCATGCTGGCCGAACCCCGCGACCGGTCCCGCGAACTGCCCTGCTACTCGATCTGCTACGGGCTGATCTGCCGCAACTGGCTCGCACCGGACGCTGAAGGCCAAGCACGCCTGATCCGCGAGCTGGAAGAGCTGAACCAAGCGGCCCAGGACCTGAGCGGAGCAGCGGAACAGGCGCTCAAGCTGGCTGCGGCACGGATTTGGGTGCTGCTCGGCAACGACCTTGAAGCCCAAAAGCTTCTGGGAGAAGCCGCCCAGCGGCCCGGCCTTTTTCCGGAAGAACTGCTGGGTCTTACGGAGCCGTTTACGGCAGCCGAAGAATGGGAACGGCTGGCGGACTGGCTCGGCTGGATCGGCCCGCTGCTGCCGGGGTATCCCAAGACGCATCTGGAGCATTTTGCAGCCGCCTGGGAGGACGCTGTACGTCACCGGCCGGAACTGGAAGCCGCGATGTGGGACAGCTTGTCCGGCCTTCTTCCCCAATCCGGAGATATTTACGAGCGGAAGCTGGCCGAGTCCGGCAAGTGGCAGGAGTGGATGGACTACCATCTGTCTTCCGGCCACACGCCGAGCCAGTTCCGGGCCAAGGACCTCCAGCCGGCAGAGAAAGCGGCGCCCGAGGTGCTGCTGCCCTTCTACCATCAGGCCGTGGAACGGCTTGTACTGGAGAAAAACCGCCACAGCTACAAGGAGGCAGTCCGGCTGCTGAAGCGGCTGGGCAAGATCTACAAGAAGCTGAAACGCGAGGAATGGTGGGAACACTATCTCTCCGGTTTTTCGGCTAAGCACAGCAGACTGCGGGCGCTCCAGGAGGAATTGCAGAAAGGAAAGCTGAATCCATGAACCATTTCCTACAACAGGTAACCATCCAGCTTGTCCTCAGCGAATACGGCGACGCGCTGTTCTTCGGTACGGATGAACGGGCGGAATACATACCCGGCCTGGCGCTCAAGCATTTGCTGTTTGCCTGGCATGAAGCCTCGGTGTACGGCACCGAGCTGGCCGTGCGCCGCATCGACGACGTCGAGGTCGTCGTCCTGCCCGCGGAGCAGACGCTTGCGTTCTTCGCCGGCCTTAGGCCGCTCCGCCATATCGGCTGGAGCTTCGTCAACAATGCCGAACGAATGCTGCTCCTGGCGCCGCTGCTGGACGGGCTGATCGAGGGGCGCCGCTATGCGCCAAGCCTGGCCGCGTTCCGCGAAGGAGCGCTGCGCTGGCATTGGGACGCCAAAGCGCCCGAGCTTGCTGCCGCCGGGTCGGAGACCCGGGCGGCGCTGCGCGGGCTCGCCGATGTCCCCGACTTCGCGGCCGGCCTGCGCGCCGCCTTCTCCGCGGCGGTCATGCAGCGCCATTACGGCACGGCGGCCGCGCTGAACGATTTGCGCGGCGAGTTCCCCCCGCTCTTCTCCCCCGGAGGAGCGGGGACGGCCGGGATGGACGAGGACAGCTGGCTGATGTCCATCGGCTGGCGTGCGGACACGGCCGCGTTCCGCACGGCGCTGCAGCTGCTGGAGCCGGATGAGGAGCATCCGGTCTGGCGGCTCCAGCTGCTGCTGCAGGACAAGCGCGACGCTTCCGCGCTTGTTCCGGTGCGGCTCGCGGACGACGGCGAGCCGCATGGCCTGTGGCCCGCTTCCTGGACGAACCATGTCCGGGAACGCGGGCCGGGTTGGCTCTCGCAGCTGCGCGAGAGCCTGCCGGCGCACATCGGCCACGGCGCCGATGTGCTCGCGCAGCCGCTCGGCGACGAGGGCGCCTGGCGGTTCCTGACCGAAGACAGCCGGCGGCTGCTCGCGGCCGGCTGGCAGGTGCTGCTCCCAGCGTGGTGGGAAGCCGCCGGGCGCACAAAGCCGCGCCTGCGCGCCAAGGTCCGCGCCGGCGAAGAGACGCGCTCCGGGAAGTCCCTGTTTGGCATGGACTCGATCATCGACTTTGATTGGCGCGTCTCCATCGGCGAAGCCGACCTCTCCGAAGAAGAGTTCGCGGAGCTGCTGGCGCGCGGCCAGCGGCTCGTGAACTTCCGCGGCCAGTGGATCCCGCTGGACCCGGCGCTGCTCGCGCAGATCCAACGGGCGATGGCCAGCATGGACAAGTCGCGCGGCCTGTCCTTCCAGGATGCGCTGCAGCTGCATATTCTCCGCGAACAGCGCAAGGCGTTCGCGCAAAAGGCCGGCGCTGCAGCACCGGAGGAGGAAGAGGAAGATCCGCTCGAAGCCGCGGCGCGCCTGGAGCTGGAAGTCGAGCTGAACGAGCAGCTACTGGGACTGGTGCGGCAGCTGGGCCACGGTGCGGAGCGGCCGGCTCCCGAGCCGCCGGCCGGACTAAGAGCCGAGCTGCGCAGCTACCAGCGCGAAGGCTTCGGCTGGCTGGCTTTTCTGCGGCGCTACGGCATGGGCGCCGTCCTGGCCGACGACATGGGCCTTGGCAAAACGGTGCAGCTGATCGCCTATCTGCTGCATGTGAAAGAGCTGGAGGCGCAGGCGCTCAGGGAAGGCGTGCCCGCAGGGCGGCGGCAGACCGATCCGCCCGGCTGGCCGGCGCTGATCATTTGCCCGACCTCGGTGCTGGGCAACTGGCAGAAGGAGCTGCAGCGCTTCGCCCCGTCGCTCAAGGTCATGCTGCATTACGGCAGCCGGCGTCTGGCGGACGGCTTCTTTTTCGGCGCGGCGATGCAGGCCGACGTCGTACTGACCTCGTATGCAACGGCTTCGCTGGACCAGGAGCTGCTGAAGCAGTTTACCTGGAACGCCATTTGCCTCGATGAGGCCCAGAACATCAAAAACGCCGGGACCAAGCAGTCCGCGGCGGTGCGCAGCTTTCCTGCGCTTCATAAAATTGCGCTGACCGGCACGCCGATCGAGAACCGGCTGTCGGAGCTGTGGTCCATTTACGACTTTATTGCGCCGGGTTATCTCGGCAGCGCGAAGGCGTTCCAGACGCGTTTCGCCCTGCCGATTGAAAAAGAGCGCAGCGAAGAGCGTACCGGCGAGCTGCAAAAGCTCGTCCAGCCGTTCATGCTGCGCCGCAAAAAGAAGGATCCGGACATTCAGCTCGACCTGCCCGATAAAAACGAGATGAAAACCTACATCCACCTGACCGCCGAGCAAGCGGCATTGTACGAGCAAACGGTGGCCGAGCTGATGGAGAAGATGAAGCAGCTCGAAGGCATGCAGCGCAAGGGCGCGATTCTCTCCGCGCTGACCTCCTTGAAGCAGCTTTGCGACCATCCGCTGCTGTTGACCAAAGAGGGCAGCCCCGATCTGGAGCCGGGCGACATACCGGCACTCATCGAGCGTTCGGCGAAGCTGGAGCGGCTGCTTGCCATGGTGCGCGAGCTTCGGGAAGAGAATGACCGCTGTCTGATCTTCACCCAGTATATCGGCATGGGCAACATGCTCAAGCGCGTGCTTGAAGCGGAGCTCGGCGAACCTGTGCTGTACCTGAACGGCAGCACGCCCAAAACTGTACGCGACAAAATGATTGAACGCTTCCAGGCGCCCGCGGCCTCTGCAAGCAGTGCCGGAGAAGCGGGTGACCAGCCGAATGTCTTTATTCTTTCGCTCAAAGCGGGAGGCGTCGGCCTGAATTTAACCGCAGCCAACCATGTCTTTCACTTCGACCGCTGGTGGAATCCGGCCGTCGAGAATCAGGCGACCGACCGGGCTTACCGGATGGGGCAGACGAAAGACGTGCAGGTTCACAAATTCATCTCGCTGGGTACGCTGGAGGAGCGGATCGACGAGATGCTCGTCGGCAAGCAGCAGCTCAGCGACGACGTCATCTCCAGCTCGGAGCAATGGATTACCGAGTTGTCCACCGAAGCGCTGCGCGAGCTGATCACCCTGCGGCGGGACTGGTCGGGTTAAAGGATTTCGGCCCGTTCCTACCATTGCTCGGCCATCCGGAAAACGGCCGCTACGCTGTCCTCGCCGGTCAGCGAGCTGACGACCAGCGTCAGCGTCTCTTCGCGCAGGCTGTAGGACAGCTGCTCGCTCCGCAAGTCGAGCGTAACGCTCTGATACGCGCCGGCGATGCCCGAGCCGATCCCCTGGGTAATGACCCGCCCGCCCGTTACCGTGGTGCAAGTATAATTCACCTGAAGCGCCGTCGCATTCGTAGGAATAATGGTGGTGGGCGTCGGGTAGCTTACAAAGGTGCCGTTGACCGCCCCTCCGGCGACCAGAGAATAGCGGATAGGCGTGGATGCCAGAATCTGCACGCCGTCCGGTCGCAGCTGCGAAGCCACCGCTTCGGGAATCGTCAGCGTCGGGCTGCGGCGGAAGCTGATGGCCGCGAACGGCGTATCCGTCACTTCAAGATTATCCCGGAACTCCGAGGTGATCCGGCTTAAATCGACGCGTTTCAAATCCACCCGCTGATAGACGCCGACCGTGTCAACCAGGAATATCTCCACGCCCAGGAGGTCCTGGGAATAATACACGTTGAATTGAAAAAAATTAAAGGTAATGTTGTAGGTTCTGGTGACCACGCTGCCGACGGTAAGTTCAAGCAGTTCTTGAGCAAACAGGGACTCCGGATTGTTGTCGTTGTTCAAACCGGTTAAATACACCAGAGTGTCGGCCGTTCCGCTGTTGACGATTTTGACGACGGCCTGGACGATCGTCTGCATGTTTCCGCTCGGCAGACGGGTCAACGTATTGGTAGTGTACACAGCCACGGCGCATCCTCCTTCTAAACATGACTACGATATCGTATGCAGCCCGGGGAAGAAGTTTCGGGACAGCCGCCGGTTTGCCGGAAAATGGTTATTATGCTACAATGACCTTAACTTTTGAGATCGGAGGGTTGCCGTGTGATTGATTATATCCGGGTTCGCACTTTGCGCGGCTAATTTATGCCATTAGCGCCAAAGCTCTGCCCTGTGCAGAGGACTCAGGATAGGTCTATCCACTTTAGGCAGCCCCATGATATTCGGGAAGAACTACTCCGCATAACACTCCCTTTACCCGCAGCGTAACCCTGCTGCGTCCGGGAGCGGTCCGGCGTTGTTCCTCGGGCTTTTTCAGGCCCGGATGCCAAAGACCTTTATGCCTATTCTATTGTCCTCGTATCGTACGCACAGGCGGTTTGCCTGTGCTTTTTTATGTCTCATTTTGAACTGGAGGTAGATTTACTGTATGGAAACCAAACAACAACGCGCGATTATCGTCGGCGTCGAGCTGCAGCATGACGATCATTTTGCTTATGCCATGGAGGAGCTGCGGAATTTGGCGGCGGCCTGCGAGATCGAGGTCATCGGCGAGCTGACGCAAAAAGCGAGCCGGATTAACCCGTCCCATTATCTCGGAACCGGCAAGGTGCAGGAGCTGGCCCGGCTGCTGGAGGAAGACGAGGAGGCTGCAGTGATCTTTAACGACGAGCTGTCTCCGTCGCAAATCCGCAACCTGGAGGCTGATCTGGACCGCCAGGTCATTGATCGCACGGTGCTGATTCTTAATATTTTCGCCGAACGCGCCAAAACCAAAGAGGCCCAGCTGCAGGTGGAGGTTGCAAGGCTGCAATACCTGCTCCCCCGTCTAAGCGGAATGCGCGAAGCGCTCGGCAGGCAGGGCGGCGGCGCCGGCCTCAAGAACAAAGGTACCGGGGAAACACAGCTGGAGCTGGACCGCAGACGGATCGAGGAGCGCATCACGGCGCTGCAGCGGGAGCTGCACAGCATGGTGCTGCGCCGCCAGCTTCAGCGGAAACAGCGCCATAAAAACGAAGTGCCGGTCGTGTGTCTCGTCGGCTATACGAACTCCGGCAAGTCCAGCCTGATGAATGCGCTCGTCGATACGTACCATCCCGGCGAGGAAAAGGAAGTGCTGGCCAAAAACATGCTGTTCGCCACGCTCGAAACGGCCGTCCGCAGCATTGAGCTGCCGGATCATAAAACCTTCCTGCTGACGGATACCGTCGGATTTGTCAGCCGGCTGCCGCATCATCTGGTCAAAGCCTTCCGTTCCACGCTGGAGGAAGTGGCCGAAGCGGATCTGCTCGTGCATGTCGCCGACAGCGCCGATCCGCAGGTAGCGCAGCATATGGAAGTAACCACCGAAACGCTTAAGGCGCTCGGCGCGGATGGCATTCCGACCATCTTCGCCTACAATAAAGCCGATTTGGCCGGACGTCCGTACCCCCTCGTGGAAGGCGATACGCTGAGTCTGTCGGCCACTGAACGCAAAGGGATCGACGAGCTCACTGACATGATCCGCGCCCGCGTATTTACCGATTTTATCCGCTGCGAGATTCTTGTTCCCTACGACCGCGGCAGCCTGGTTTCGTATTTCAACGAAAACGCGCATATCCGCGAGACCAGCTACGAGGAAGAAGGCACACGGCTGCTTCTCGAATGCAAGCTGAGCGATTACGAGAAATACAAAAACGACTTTACGGAGCTTTCCCGTGAGGCATAACGATCTCAAGAAAACATGACTCCGAAACCTGTTCGGAGTAAGCAAACAGCCGGACCTAAGCGGAAAATCCGCCATGGCCCGGCTGTTCTCATTTGATATACGTTTTGCAGCCGATGCGGGAGTAGATCGCGGTCCGCGGACCGTTGGTCTTCCTCACGGCCCGGCTTTGACCCAGGCTCTGGATATAAGCGAAATCCGGGTGAAGCGCTTCGTCCGATAAATAAGCGGAGATGCGGCTGCCGGGGACCCGTTCCCGGTTGAGCGAGGCGATCATCGCTTCTTCGGTTTTGATGCCTAGCCCGTGGCCGTAGTAACGATCCGGACCGAGCATAATGGCGTTCTCCCCCTGCCATTCCTGTTTATCCGGGTCATGATCCGGATTTTTAAAGTACACGACGTCTCCCGGCGTTCTCTCCGACGGATTGAAGGTTGTGATCAGCCGCAGATTGTCGTCATAGCTCCAGTCCCACAGGAACAGGTTTTGGAAATACCGGTCAAACGCCCCTTCCCCGATCATATCGATGGTGGCTTTGTACAGAATCATCACCATAGCCATCGCGCACTCAAAGGCATATAATCTGCCGTTCACAAAAATATCCCGAATTGCCGCGGACGGCGACACTCCGTTCTTCAGCTCAAATCCGCCATTGTTCGTACGGTTCCAGTATTGCGGGTTGCAGCGGGAATTTTTGAAGGTGGAAAAATTCGATCCCCCGCCGTTCATCTCCAATGCGGCCGCAATAATCCGCTCCCGCATCTGCCGCTCGAATTCCGGATCGCCGCCAGCATTAATGCCATATGCCATTACGGTCTGCCCCTTCCCTATAGTGTCAAAAAATATAGGTTATTGTACGTGTCGGGCATTCGAATGGTGACTTCAAGATCTCGGGCGGCTACCAATTGTTTCCCGTTCCCGATACCGTAAAGCTTGTTGACGTATTCAGGAACTTGCCGGAAGGCGCACCGGTCACGGTGTTGTTATTGAAGACGGACGTTCCGGTGGCCGAGCCTCTGATATAAACGCCGTAGGTGCCGGCATTGATAATCGTATTGGACGCATAAGTCACCGAGATGTCCGGCGCCGGCTCTTCGATGAATATCCCTTCGTAGGTGCTGTCCTGGATCGTATTGCCAGATACCGCAACAGTCAGATTCTGAGCCTTGCCGCTGTTGTTCAGCCAATACGCCCAAACCGCGCCGATGGGGTAGCCGTAATCCCGGTGGGCGGAGCCGGTCCGGAGCAGCAGATTATTCTGAATGGTTAAGGTGCCGGTCATGGAAGGCGGGTTGAAATTGGTGCCAAAGGCAATTCCGCCGCCGGTGCGTACGGTATCCGCAACCAGGTTGCCGATCACCTTATTGTCCTTGCCCCCGTAAATCGCGATATTGTTCGCAAGCGTAGGGAGCTGCACTGTATTGTAGCTGAACGTATTGTTGGTATCCAGGTAGGTGTCCGACCACATGGCCAGCCCGTCGTCGCCGCTGTTGCGGACCGAGTTGTTGGTAACGATGCTGTTGGAAGTGCCGCGATGCAGATTCAAGCCGTCCGCCCAAACGTTCCTGATTCTGGAATTCGAGACAGTGGCATTGTTGGTCTGGTTGGTCAGCCAGACGCCTACCTTGGTATGCTCGATCCAGAGGTTGGTGATGGTGGAGTTCGTGGCGACGCCTTCCACGCCCGTCACGCCGTTATAGTCGTCGCGGATTACGTCATTGCCGCTGATTTTGAAATCGGAAATCGTCGCGTTTCCGCCTCTCAGATAAATACCCGCATAGTTGCCCGCGAGCGTGGAATACCAAATTCCCGCGCCTTTGACGGAAATGCCGCCGTCGAGATACAGCCGGGTGCCTGTTCCATCCCAGGCCGCCCCTCTGTTCCCATTGTTCAGATTGAAGGTTCCCGCCGGAATCCAGATGCCTTTATACGTTCCGCCGGCGTTTTTGACGGCATTGATGGCGTTGTTGATTGCCGTGGTATCATCTGTTCCGTCGTCTGGGGCCGCGCCGTAATTCGCAATGGACACATAGCCTGAAGGGATCGTCAATGCGGCAGGCACCGCCTCCGCTTCCACCAGGTCAATCGTCACGCTCGCCGTAGAGGCAAAGTTCAGGTTAGAGGCATTTCGCTGAAGCTTGATCAGGGTACCGGCCGGATACTCTTTATCGAGCAGAACAGATACCTCATCATACATATGGGCGGGCGTCGTCGACGCCGCATTTGGATTGTTGGACCAGTGGATTTCTCCGCCTTCCGTGCCCCATTCGCCGTAATTCCAGCTGTATTTGGAAGTCAGGCTGACCTCTTTGGACAGCGTTCCTCCGGTATACAGGCTGATCGCGGAATCGATACCCGTGCCTGCAGCGTTATCCGGAATGGAATAACGGATAGTCAGGCCCCGTGCTGCTTTGGTCAAGGCAAACTGCACGTATTGGCCGGCCGAGGTCAACCGGACGGCCTTCCGCCCGGAAGCTTCGGAAGCGATATTGCCCGGCGTTGTGGAGGAACCGACTACTGCTCCTGTATACGCCGCATTTTCCGCTTCATAAGTAACGTACGGCATCGTTGCGCCATATGCACCCGCCGTAGCTGTCGGGCTTGGGGTTGGTGTCGGGCTTGGGGTTGGCGTAACCGTCGGGGTCGGCGTTGGGGTAGCCGTCGGCGTCGGCGTGGCGGTCGGCGTTGAAGTCGGCGTCGGCGTAGCCCCGACTGTTCCATAGACCTCGAATTCGGCGGCCTGCCCTCCGGTCGCTCCGCTGTTGGCCGTAAAATTAATCCTTACATATCTGGCCGAAGCCGCCGCAAATGTAATTTGCACTTTGTTATTCGAGGCAGGGTTGAACGTATAAGTCTGCGAAGCCGCAAGTACATTATAGGACGTGTTGCTGGTGCTGCCCTGAACCGACAGCGTCTGGGTTCGGGTTCCCCAAGAAGCGGGGAGCTTCAGAATTACGGTATGGACCGCCTGCGCGCTGCCAAGATCCACCGTCAGCGTATTCGGGTAGCTGTTCGCCGCGCCTTCATAGTAGGTTGAAGCGTTGCCGTCCACCGCATAACCCGCCGGAAAGCCGGAAAATGTATTGTTCGCGGCGATGGTCTTGCCCAAGGCCAGATTCGTCCCAAGCGCCGCATCTACCGTAAGGTTGTCGAGATTGACGTTCCCGGAATCGGCGGCATCGAATTTATACATTACCGTGTTGCTGCCGGCATTCAAAGATACGGTCTCGGTCTGCACGGACCATGCATTCCAGTCTGCCGTGGCCGGAAGTGAAATCTGCTTCAGCCGGATCCCATTGATGTACAGGCTCAGCGTTTGCGCCGCCCCCGTACCATTGGAGTATCTTAATGCCGCCGTGTAGCTTCCTGAAGAGGAAGCGCTTACAGAAAAGTGGGTATAGGCGCTGCCTTTATTGGCATCCGTATATCCGCCGACGAAGCCGGTCCCCGTATACCCGGTATGGTCGGCAGCGACAACGGTTCCCCCCGAAAGCGCAGCGGTCTCTGCTTCATACGTTTGAGCCGCCGCAGATACCGTATAGGCCCAAGGCATCGGAATGGCCAATAAAGATAAAACAAGCAAGTACGCCAGGAACTTGTTGACTCTTAATGTTCTGAGCATTGCATTACCTCCATAGTTTTCGAATGGACTGCACCGGCCGTCGTTCAACGGCCCGCTGCTGAAAGTATAAGAATGCCTTCCATTCTCCGGCTACTCCGATAATGACCTGTATCGTCAAAATTGTGACCATGCTTGTGATTTCCTGATTATTAGCCCCAAGAATCTGTTCCGGACATGCAAACGGCAACCTTTCTTTACTCCCTGCCCCCCCGAAACCATTCATTCAGCTGCTCCGTCTCCTCGGTCAGCAGATCCAGATATACGGATAGGCGGTAATGGGTTTCCTTGAGGCTCCGTCCGGTCAGCTCGGCAATCCGGCTAAGCCGGTACATCAGCGTATTGGTGTGGATATGCAGGTAAGCGGCCGCTTCCTTCAGGTTGCCGTCCAGCGATAAATATACGGCGACCGTCTTGAGAAAATCGCTTTTATGCTCCCGGTCATGTTCGATAAGAGGCATGAGCAGGGAACTGCGGCGGCTCTGGCGCCGTTTTTGCTCCAGGATTGCCGGAACGTAGGCCCAAAAGCCGACCGTTTCGTAAAGCAGCAGCTCCCGCGTATGGTACGGCAGCAGCTTCTTGAGCCCGAGAATCGCCAGGGCTTCCCTGTAAGCCGCTTCCGCCGAGGCGTATTCCCGGTATTCCCGGCTGCAGGCCGCGTTGACCCCGGCGGCATCCGGGCGGCCGGGGTCCCGCTGCAGTTGGCCGATCGCCTGCTGAAGCTGCTGCGCCTCCCGGACCGGATAGCGGAACGAAAACAGCGCAATCACCCGATTCTGTTCGGCGGTCAGAAATAGCGGAAGGAAACCGGAGATGCTCTCCGCCCGGCTGCGGAGCCGCTGCAGCAGGGGTTCATCCGCCGCTTGGCCGTATTCGATCACGCCGATATAGTAATGCTCCGGAAGGGCAATCGATTCGGCCTGCGCCTCCAGCCGGATGCGCGGCTCCGTATCGAAATGCGAGGTCAGCAGCTTCCAGAAAAAATCCTCCTGCGCCTTCTCCTGCTTCAGCTTCCAGCCCCGCTGCTTCAGCAGGTAGCGGGCGGCAATGCCCGCCGCTTTGGCAACGATGCGCTCGGCGTGCCCCTCGGGAAGATTGCCGCGGTCTACGACCCAGATATACCCGAGGATCTCCTGCTGGTGTTTGATGCATACCGCCAGGCGCGGGCCCAGCCCGACCTCCATGACGGCGGGGATGCGTTGCGGCTGCCCGGAAGTCTCCAGGCGCTGCATCACCCCTTTTTTGCGCAGGCCGATGATGACCGCGCTGGGCACGACCTTGCCGATAATCGTCGATATCCGCGCCGGATCGCTCTCGAACTGGTGCGAGCTGTAGCCGATCACATGATGATTGCTGTCTTCTATAGTCACCTGGGCCATCAGCGATTCGCTGATGGCGTCCGCCAGACCTTCCATGCTATCAAAAAATTGATCCAATGCCGGTTCGAATTCGTTCAAACGCCCCACCCCAACCCGAAGAATGCCTAAGCTCAAAGAGTGATTTTATTATAGTCCGGCGACGGGCGGCATGACTATAGGACAACGCAAATTTTTCGCAAGTTTTATAACAAGCCATGTCAGGTGTTGAGCAAAAAAAGATCCGGCGATCTTTCGCCGGACAAAGGGGGACTTGCTGTGTGGATAGACAGTACGCCTGTTGCAGCTTGCAAAGCCCAATTCTATATTTCAGCGCGTGAACGCGTACGCCTAAATCAGGGTGAATTCCTGTTCCACGGCTTGCTCCACCGTGAAGTACTCCTCGCCCAGCGCTTCCGCTACGGCCTGGCAGGTGATTCTGCCGTTGGCGACATTGACGCCGCATTTCAGGCCGGCATTGTCTTCAATCGCCTGGAACACGCCTTTGCCGGCGATTTCAAGCGCATACGGAACGGTTACGTTCGTAAGGGCGATGGTCGACGTCTTGGCGACGGCACCCGGCATATTGGCTACGGAATAATGCAGCACGCCGTGTTTTTCGAACACCGGATGATCATGGGTCGTTACCCGGTCGATCGTCTCCACGATGCCGCCCTGGTCGATCGCCACGTCAACGATGACGGAGCCCGGCTTCATGGCCTTGACCATTTCTTCGGTCACCAGCTTCGGCGCTTTCGCACCCGGGATGAGCACGGCACCGATCAGCAGATCAGCCTCGGCAACCGCTTTGGCGATATTGTACGGGTTCGAGATTAGCGTGCTGATCTGCGCTCCAAAGATGTCGTCCAGCTGGCGCAGTCTGTCCGCGCTGAGGTCGACGATCGTCACTTCCGCGCCAAGGCCGATGGCCATCTTCGCCGCGTTCGTGCCGACAACCCCGCCGCCGATGATGCTGACCTTGCCTCTGCTTACACCCGGTACGCCGGAGAGCAGGATCCCTTGGCCTCCGTAGTTCTTTTGCAGGAATTGCGCGCCGAGCTGCACGGCCATCCGTCCGGCCACTTCGCTCATCGGCGTCAGCAGCGGCAGCGTCCGGCCCGAAACAACCGTTTCGTATCCGATGGCAAACACGCCCTTGTCTTTCAGCGCGGCAGCAAGTGCCGGTTCAGGTGCCAGATGCAGGTACGTAAAGAGGATCAGGCCGGGACGGAAGTACCCGTATTCGCTGGGCAGCGGTTCTTTGACCTTCATGATCATTTCGGCGGCGGCCCATACCTCGGCGACCTCCTCGATCAGTTCGGCGCCGGCGGCGGCGTACTCTTCGTTCGGAAAACCGCTGCCGAGACCGGCTCCGGCTTGTACGAGCACTTTATGTCCTTCGGCGACAAAGCTGACCACGCCTGCGGGGGTAATCGCTACCCGGTTTTCGCTGTTTTTGATCTCCTTCGGTACTCCGATAATCATTGTTCATCGCTCCTGTCTTTTGTCGTTCTTTATGTGAAGAATCATAACACAACCTTTAAAGGCTCATTTTGGTAAAAACTAAAAAATTTATCTGCCATGATTGTGTTTTTACACAATGGGCGCACGGAAACAGGGCAGTCCGCGTGGTGTTAAATCCCGATATATAGGCATGTGTACCGCTTTCAGACCTAAGCGCAAAAAAGGACACCGTAAGCGGTGTCCCGGTTTCGTTCGGATTAGCGATTGCTGCCATCCCGAAAAACGCTGAAAATTTAGTGTGAAGTATCCTAACGTATATTACCCGTTCAAAATCGACAACACCGTCTCCAGCACGACGTTGACGCCTTTTTCACAGTCTTCATAGTAGGTAAGCTCCTCTTCGCAATGACTTTTGCCGTTCACGCTCGGGACAAAGATCATCGCCGACGGCAGGAAACCGGCGACAAACTGGGCATCATGCCCGGCGCCGCTGGCTATTTTTCTTGCGGAATAGCCCAGTGCCTGCGCCGCCTGCTCCACCTTGGCGCAGACCTGCGGATCGAACCAGACCGTATCGCGGCCCCACAGCTTGGTGCGCCCCACCGTACAAGAGAGCACTTCTTCCGGCAGCCCGAGGATGATCTCCTCCACCGCCCGCACCTGGTCCATGTCTTTGTGTCTGGCTTCCACGGTAAAGATCACTTTGTTCGGAATGACGGTATGGATATTCGGCAGCACATTCAGCCGTCCCATCGTATATACCAGCTCCAGGTCGAGTGCCCCCAGCTTGCCGCGCAGCTCAGCAATGATCTCCGTCGCGGCAAACAGCGCGTCTTTGCGCATGTCCATCGGCGTCGTACCGGCATGGTCCGATTCGCCCGTCACTTCAATCTCGTAACAGGCCATGCCGACGACGCAGTCAACGAGGCCGATCGAGATGTTTTCTTTTTCCAGCACGGGCCCCTGTTCGATGTGCAGCTCCAGGTAAGCGGTCGCCTCCTTGATCCGGTTGCTTTCGTCGCCGGCAAAACCGCTCGCAGCCAGCGCTTCGGCAAAGGTCGTACCTTCGGGATCTTTCTTCTGCAGCATCACGGCTTTATCGAACTTGCCGGACAGCACGCCGGACGCCATCATCGACGGCTCGAACCGCGCGCCTTCCTCATTGGTGAAATTCATGACCGTCACCGGCAGCCGCGGCTTGATGCCATGGTCCACCAGCGTCCGCACGACCTCCAGACCCGCAAGGACGCCAAGCACGCCGTCGAACCGGCCGCCCCTCTTCACCGTATCCAGATGCGAGCCGATAACGACCGGCGGCCCTGCCTGGGCGCCTGGAAGCGTGGCATACATGTTGCCCATGTCATCCGCCGTCACGCTCATGCCAAGTTCTTCGCAGCAGGCGGCAAAATAGTTCCGTACCTGCACATCCTGCTCCGACAAGGAGAGCCGGGTCACCCCATTCCGCTCCGTCCGTCCGAAGTCGGCAAACGCCTCAATCGTGTCCTTCAACCTTCCGCCGTTCACGAATACCTGCTGCAGCTGCATGGTTTGTCCCTCCGCTTCGTTCTCATGGAATATTAGTTATCTATATATGTTACTGCAAACTTTTTGATTTTCATTTGACACACTGTAAAATGTTTGTAGCTAAACCTCTACATCCGAACCTTCGAAAGGGGCATGAACGATGAACACGATTCTGAGAAGCAAAGAGACCGAAGTACAGATCAACCCGCTGGGCGCGGAGCTGGTCAGTTTTATCACCAAAGGACAGGAATACATGTGGAGCGGGGACGCCGCATTCTGGACGGGCCGCTCGCCTGTGCTGTTTCCGATCGTCGGCGCGGCGCGGAACGGGCAGATCAAGGTGGATGGCACTGCCTATACCATCGGCAACCACGGCTTCGCCCGGCGTTGCCTGTTCACCTTGCTGGAAGCGGATGACACCCGGGCAGCCTTCCGGCTGACCGATAATGAAACGACGCACGCCAGCTATCCGTTCTCTTTTTCCCTGGATCTGATCTACACGCTGGACGGACAGTCGCTGAAGATCGAGTATGTGGTCCGCAACACCGGCGACCGCGAAATGCCGTTTCAACTCGGCACGCATCCGGCGTTCCTGTGCCCGCTGCACGGCGAAGGCAGCCTGCCGGACTACTTCCTTGAGTTTGACCGGCCGGAGCAGCTGGAGCGCCTGTTCCTGAACGAATCCGGCCTCATCATCGAAGGCAAGGCAGAGCCGCTTGCCCTGGTCGATGGACGCCTGCCTTTGAACCATGAAATGTTCTACGGGGATGCCCTCGTCTTCCGTGATATCGCTTCCCGGCGCATCACGCTGCGTGGAGGCAGCTCCGCTTCCCGCGTGGCCGTCTCCTTCGAGAACTTTCCGGACCTTGGCATCTGGCAGCGCAAGGATGCGCCGTTCCTGTGCATCGAGCCTTGGCACGGCATCGCCGACGACGAGCATTTTACCGGAGAACTGGGCGAAAAAACGAATGCGGTCACGCTTGCTCCAGGGGGGCAATTTACAGCGTCCTTAACGATTGATGCAGGCGAATAACCTGTGGAACAAGTAAACTAAAGTAGTATATACAAGCTTTCTTAGCCAATAGTAAGCTTAACTTAGCTTATATTCCCATGTGAAATTACAGAGAGATGTACGGGACATTGGATAAGGGAGGAGAGTATATGCTAAGTTTGTCCGTGGCCATTTGCACCCGCAACCGGATCGCCGATTTGACGCGTTGCATCCGCTCCATCGCCACTCAAAACATCGGCCAAACGCAACCGGTTGAGGTCATTATCATAGACGACGGTGAAATCCCCCAAGCTACACTCCATCAATTCGAAACTTTACTCGCTGCCCGAGGTTATCCCCTGGTCTATTTCAAGAAAAATGACCGGGGGCTCTGGCTGTCGAGGATCAAAGCCGTGGAGCTGTCCGCCATGGACATCATCCTGTTTCTCGATGACGATGTCGAGATCCCCGACCATTATTTATCCACGCTGCTCCAAACCTACCTCGATCACCCGAACTGCGCCGGCGTCGGCGGAGTCGCCATCGGAATGCGCAACAGCTTCTTCGGTACCCTTCGCTGCCTGTTATCCTTTCAGCAATCCTTATCGAGCGGCAAGCTCTCGTTAAGCGGCCAGGCCGGCTCCATGTACAACTGGCATAAAGCACGGCGGATCTTCCGCACGGAATTCCAGCACGGCTGCAATATGTCGTTCAAAACTTCAGCGATCCGGGGGCTTCAGCCGATTCCCTGGCTGACCAGCTACAGCGTCGGCGAGGATATTATGCTGTCCCGCATTGCCCAGCGTTCCGGCCCGCTGTACATCAATCCGGAGCTCAAGCTGCTGCATCATGAATCCCCGGCTTCGCGGGACAATCTGGAGGTTGTCGCCTATACCCGGGTGATGAATCACGTGTATTTGCTGAAAGACAAACGCTCCGGCCCGGGCGGCTATCTGGCGCTGGTCTGGACGACGCTCTATCTGATTCTGCGGGAGCAGCCCAAGAAAAATTTCGCCGCGATCAATGGATATAAGCGGGGACTAAAGGAGATTTTCTCCCGGCGGATTGCCGATTAAATGCCTAATCTCAGGAAAGGGGGAGGAGGGGCCACATGACCGTAAGCATTGTCGTTCCCATGTATAATCTGGAATCTTACATTACTACGCTGCTGGAATCGCTCCTCGCCCAAAGCGATAAGCGTTTTGAGCTGGTACTCGTCAACGACGGGTCCACCGACCGGACGGCGGAGGTAGCGGCGGCATTCCTCTCGCAGCATCCCGTGCTGCGCTCCAAGCTGATCACCAGAGCCAACGGCGGCGTCAGCGCCGCGCGCAATGCCGGCCTGGCGGAGGCTGAGGGCGATTATGTGATGTTCCTGGACGGCGACGATTATGCCGACCGCCTGCTCGTGCAGCGCATCGAGGAACAGACCCGGGACGGGCAGCCGGACGCCCTCTGCTGGGGGTACGATCTCGTCCGCGAGGATAAATCGCCCATTGCCAGTTTCGTGTCGGAGCCTGCCGACATTACCGGCGGGGAAGCGCTGCAGCGGATCTTCGTCAAGCGGAGCCTGCGGGTGTGGACGGGCAGCATTGCCTTCCGCCGGCAATTCCTGCTCGAGCACGGCATCCGGTACACCGAGCGCTGCGCAAGCGGCGAGGATCAGGAGTTGATCTACAAAGCGTTGACCCGGGCGCAGCGCGTTGTCGTGCTTCCCGATGTGCTGACGTTTTATGTGCAGCGCAAATCCTCCATCACGGGAAGCTATAATGTCCAGAAATTCGATGTCGTCGATGCCTTCAAACGGGTGGACGGCTACTTTAAAGCCCATCCCTTCCGGGAGGCCGATGCCATATCGGAGCTCTTACTCGGCCGGGAGCTGACCGAAAATTATTTCTACAATTTACGGACCTGCCTGACCGGCACTGCCCGCGTGAACATATGGCAGCTTCTGCGCGATATCGACAGCTGTTATCCCGCGCTGAACAGTGAGCTGCAGAGCGTAATGCGGCGTTATCCGGGCGATGACCGCCAGCTGGCGCTGCAAATCCGGGCGTTCCGGATTTCGCCCAAGCTGTACCAGTGGCTGGTGGCGGCGGACGGGAAATGGTCGGGCTTCAAACACCGCATCAAAACGGCGATCTTCAGAAAGGAAATCAATGTATGAACAAGCTACTGATCCGCGCATATACCGAATTTAATCTGGGGGATGACCTGTTTATCAAGGTGCTCTGCGAACGTTATCCGGATAAAAGGTTCATTCTGATTGCCCCCGGCGAATACAAGCGAGTCTTCGGCGACCTGCCCAACCTCAAAATTTATGCTTCCGACGCGCTGTGGTTCCGGGGCGTCAACTTTGTCTTCAAGCGGCTGAAGCTGCACAAGCAATTCATGCAGCAGCTGATCGGCAATCTCTGCGGCGGCACGGTACATATCGGCGGCTCGATCTTCATGCAGGGCGAACATTGGCGGGAGTACACAGCCGAGATGGAAGACCTGCGCAACAAAAGCAAGCCGTATTACGTGCTCGGCGCGAACTTCGGCCCGTACACGGACGAAGCGTATTACGACACCTACCGGCGCCTCTTCGCCGAATACACCGACATCTGCTTCCGCGAGCAAGCTTCCTATGAGCTGTTTCAGACGCTCGGCAACGTCCGGCTGGCGCCGGATATTATTTTTCAAATGAAGGTTCCGCCCGCACGGGGACCCGAAACGGCGCGTAAAACGGCGGCAATCTCCGTCATCCGCCCTTCCTCCAAGGCATTGGCCGGCTTTGACGACCTCTATTATGAAAAAATGAAAGAGATTGCAGTTTATTTCATCCGCCAAGGGTATGCCGTGCAGCTGCTCTCCTTCTGCCGCCATGAAGGCGACGAAGAAGCCGCCGAAGCGATCCAGACGCTTGTTCCGGCAGACCTGCAGCGCGAGATCGGCATTGTCCGCTACCGGACCCGGATGGATGAGATGCTCGCCACACTCGCCGCCGCCGATTGCGTGGTTGCTTCCCGCTTTCACGCCATGATCCTCGGCTGGGTACTCGGCAAGCCGGTATTCCCGGTCGCCTACAGCAAAAAGATGGTCAACGTGATGGATGACGCCGGCTTCCACGGCGGGTATGCCGATTTCTCCCGCCTGGCCGCGCTGCAGCCGGAAGAGGTCTACGCCGCGATGGCGGCCGAACCGCTGGACGTTTCGGCACTGGCCCGGCAGGCGGAGAATCACTTTGCGCGGCTCGACGACGAACTGTCGGCCCAGCCGTTGCCGGAAGGGAGAAGAAGCTATGAAAGCTAAACGGAGCATGCTTAACCTCGGCTTCGGTTTGACGAGCCAGGTCATCACGATTATTCTCGGCTTTTTCATCCCGCGCCTTATTATGGTCAACTACGGCTCCGAGGCCAACGGCCTCATCGCCTCCATCGTGCAGATCATCAGCTATTTCGCCTTGCTCGAAGCGGGCATCGGAGCGGCATCGCTGCAGGCGCTGTACAAACCATGCGCTTCCGCAGACCGCGCCGGCATCAGCTCCATTCTTGCCGCCAGCAACAGCTACTACAGAAAAACCGGGATCTATTATTTTATCTCGGTGGTGCTGCTCGCCATTGTATATCCGCTGCTGATTCATTCCGAAATCGATAAGCTGAGCATCGCGGTCATCATTTTATTTTCCGGCATGGGCGGAGCGATCAATTACTATTACCAGGGCAAGTTCCGCGTGCTGCTGATCGCCGAGGGCAAAAGCTATATCGAGACGTCCATTGTCACGATCGCCAACATTCTGAACAATGTCGTGCGGATCACCCTGCTGCTGCAGGGGGTCGATATCATCGCGGTGCAGGCGTCCTTTTTCGTGCTGACCGTTCTGCAGATCGTGGCCTTCTACGTCTACATGAAGCGGAATTACCAGTGGATCGACCCCGCCGCCGCACCCGACTTCGCTGCCATCGGGCAAAAGAATTCAGTGCTTGTCCATGAAATCTCTTATCTGGTATTCCGCAACACCGATGTGTTGATTTTGACGATTTTTACGAATCTGAAGATTGTAAGCATCTACGTCATGTACAACATGATTTTTACGATTGTCGACAATATCGTCCAGACCATCAACGGCAGCGTCAAATCGGCCCTCGGGCAGAGCTATCATGGCAGCAAAAAGGAATTCGTCAAATTTTACGATGCCTACGAAGTCTATTTCATGAGCCTGATCTTTGCCATCCTGACCGCCGTCTATCTGCTGATTCTGCCGTTCATGCGGCTCTATACGGAAGGCGTCAACGACGTGAACTACATCGACTTCTGGCTGCCGGTGCTCTTCGTTGCAATCAAGCTGCTGACCAATGCCCGCACCACCTCCAACAATCTGATTACGATTGCCGGCCATTTCCGGAGCACGCAGTTCCGCTCCATTTTGGAATCGGCCATTAATATCGGCGCTTCGGTCGTATTCGTCATCTATTTCGGCATTTACGGCGTGCTGATGGGCACGATCTGCGCCCTGCTGTACCGCTCGATTGATATTGTCGTCTATGCCAGCAAAATGCTGCTGCAGCGAAGCCCGTGGGTGACGTTCCGGCGCTGGCTGGCCAATGTCGCCGTATTTGCCGCCACCGTGTTTATCAGCCGCCGGATGGAGCTGCATATCGATTCGTATGCCGGCATTATTCTGTGGGGCATCGTGTTTGGCGCCGTGCTGCTGCCGCTCTACGTGCTGGTCGGCTCCTTGCTGGAACGCGAAGCCTTTGCGACGGCCCTGGAATATGCCCGGCGCGGCGCCGCGAAGATGCGGCGGAAAGTATCGGCGGAGCAGGCGTAATCCTGCAATCCGCCCAGCATCCATGAACAGGGAGGAACGGAACATGAACCCAAGCGAAACCTTGCAAGCTTCCGGAAGGCAGGCGCTAAAGCGCCTGCGGGAATTGCTGGAGCAGGCAACGCCGGAGAATCGGGACCGCGCGAAGCTCCTCGCCGCGTTCCGGCAGCATACCGAGCGCGAGCCGGCGGCTGCGGCGCGGGAGATTCTCGGCACGCTGGCGCAGACGGTCGACGCTTATCTGCGCGGCGGCGCCTCTTCCGACGCGCTGCAGTATTATCTCGCCGCCCAATTCGGCATCGCCGGCCCGGAGCTTGGCGATCTGCCGGAGCGGCTGGACCCGTTGCGCGACCCCCAGCTTGCACCGGAAATTCAGGCTTACACCGAACGGGAACCGGCCAAAGAGCTGCCCAAAATCAGCGTGATTATCACGACCTATAACCGCAAGGACTATTTGCGCCAGGCCGTCGAAAGCATTCTGCGGCAGGATTATCCGCATTTCGAAATCGTCGTCATCGACGACTGCTCGAGCGACGGAACATGCGAGATGGTCGAGCGACATTTCAGCGGCGAGCCCCGCGTCATTTATATGCGCAATCGGCAGAACCGCGGTCCCGGCCATAACCGGCGGCAGGCGCTGGCCGCCCATGGCGACGGGGAGCTGATTCTTTTCCTCGATGATGACGACTATTTGATCGACAGCGGTTATTTCACCCGGGCGGCGTTGTTCCATTTGCAGCATCCGGACATCTCGTTTGTGGCGGCCAATGTGTTCCTGGAATATACCGCGGGCGGACGGTTTGCCGTCTCCAGCCTTCAGCTCGACCGCATTACGCCGCAGCGCAATTACTTCAGGCATTTCGAACAACCGGGTTATCCGAAGCCAGCTTCGACGCTGACCGCCGTCTTCAAACGCGAAGCGCTGATGAAGATGGATATTCTGAACATGAAGATGGTCAATGACGCTTCCATCTATTTGCGGGCGCTGCTAATCGGCGATGCCGGATTTATCGACACCTTGGCCGGCGTCTACCGGATTCACGGCAATAACATCACCTTCCATCTCAGCCAGTCGTTCCTGATCGAGAACCTCGAGGAGAAGCGGCTGATCCGGGACATGGCGGCAGATCGACTGGGTTTTGGCCGCGCGGAGCTGAACGAATGGTTCGCCCATAATGTGTACGATACCGTTTCGTATTACCTGCTTAATTCGGCCAAGAACCACAGCGACTATAAAGCGATGTACGACTGGACCCGGCTGCACTGCCCGGACGCCTACCACCGGCTGAAACGCAGCTTCCGCACAAGACTGATGAAAAAGCAGCTGCTGCGCGTGTCCTTCGTCCGGGCTTTGCTCGGACGGTGATTCCTTACGACTCGCCCCTGAGTCCGGCCTTCACGGCGGTTCGCAATCCTTCCCCGGCGGCGTATGCCTCCGGGGCTTGTCAGGAATGACAGCGTTTTTATGCAGATCGTACGAAATTGTTGAAATGACTTTATTCCTCGCGGGTTGTCTGCTAAGATAAGGACAGCAATAAAAATGTACGTGCGTACATTACTCGAGGAGGAACCCGAAATGAGCAAAGCTTCAAAGCGCAACGAACCGCTGGTGACCCATATTTATACTGCCGACCCTTCGGCCCATGTGTTTGACGGCAAAATCTATATCTATCCTTCCCATGATCTCGATCACGAAAAAGTCTCCAACGACAACGGCGACCAATACGATATGGAGGATTACCACATTCTGTCCATGGACGGCATTACGGCGGAGTGCGTGGACAACGGCGAAGCGCTGCATGTCAAGGACGTGCCTTGGGCAACCTCACAAATGTGGGCCCCGGATGCCGCCTTCAAAAACAATACCTACTACCTTTATTTCCCGGCTCGCGATAAAGACGGCATCTTCCGCATCGGCGTCGCCACTTCGGCTAATCCGGCCGGACCGTTCGAGGCTCAGCCGGATTATATCCCGGGCAGCTACAGCATCGACCCGGCCGTACTGGTGGACGAAGACGGCCGCGCCTACATGTATTTCGGCGGCCTTTGGGGCGGGCAGCTTGAGAAATGGCAGACCGGCGCCTTTAATCCGGACGGCGAAGGCCCGGCGGCGGATGCTCCGGCGATCGGTCCGCGCGTAGCCGAACTGAACGAGGACATGCTGACCTTCAAGGCGGCTCCGCAGGAAATCTCCATCGTCGACGCTGACGGTAAGCCGTTGACGGCAGGCGACGAAAACCGCCGGTATTTCGAAGGCCCGTGGATGCACAAATATAACGGCAAATATTATCTGTCCTACTCCACCGGCTCCACGCATCAGATCGTGTATGCCATCGGGGACAGCCCGGTTGGGCCGTTCACTTTCCAGGGCACGATCCTGACGCCGGTCATCGGCTGGACCACGCATCATTCCATCGTCGAAGTCGAAGGGCAATGGTACCTGTTCTACCATGACAGCTCCTTGTCCGGCGGCGCAGACAACAAGCGCAGCGTCAAATACACCGAGCTGCACTACAATGCAGACGGCACGATCCGCACGATCGATCCTTACAACAATTAAGCCGGATTTCCGGCAGCTTTTAGGCGTTTTCGCCCTAATAGATCACCGGAGATCTCTTACCCGATAGACAATAAAAAGACGGAGCGCCGATGCGCTTCGCCTTTTTTTGTCCAAAATCGATATATTTTGCAAACTTTCCGTGAGAGATGGGCTTTCCGGGATGAAATCGCTTGTCCGCTATGCTACAATATTGGAATTGTAAAGGCAACAGCTTAGGGAGGTTTATGAACAACCATGCTCATTATTGGGATCGCCGGCGGCACCGGCTCCGGCAAAACGACAGTCGCCCGCTCCGTCATCGACCGTCTGGGAACGGACAAAGTTACGTTCATTTCTCAAGACAACTATTATAAAGACCACTCGCACCTCGACATGGAGGCGCGTGCCGAAATCAATTACGACCATCCGCTCGCGTTCGACAACGACCTGCTGATCGAACACCTGAGCCTGCTGAAGACGGGTAAACCCGCTTCGGCTCCGGTATACGATTTTACCGTGCACGCCCGCTCCACAAGCCATACCATAGAGCTGCAGCCTAATAATATCGTGATTATCGAAGGCCTTCACGTGCTGTCCGACGAAAAACTGCGCGAACAGCTGAACATCAAAGTGTTCGTCGACACCGACCCGGATGTGCGCATCATGCGCCGGGTGCTGCGCGACATCGAGGAACGCGGCCGGACCATCCGCTCCATCAACACCCAGTATTTAACCACCGTCAAACCGATGCATGAAGCATTCATCGAGCCGTCGAAGAAATACGCCGACCTGATCATCCCCGAAGGGGGCCAGAACGAAGTCGGCATCGAGCTGCTGTCCGTGCTGACCGCCAAATATTTGTCGGGCGACCAGCAGTGGAACAGCGCCGGACGAAACTGATATTCTCCAAAAAAGCGACTCCTAGGAGTCGCTTTTTATATATTTTCCGTTCCATTTTTCCAAGTTCAAGGATTTACTTAGGCCTTTGCCAACAATCCGCTTAGGATGCCGAACGCCTCTTGGAGCTTGTCTTTGCCGATTGCGCCGTAACGGTCGCCGATGTTTAGCTCGAATTTGCAGGCATCCGCGCCGGTCTCCCGCAGGCCGCCGGTTAATCCGACGCCGGTCTCTTCGCACAAGCGGATCAGCAGCGGCTCCACGCGGTCCTTCGCCATGGCAAAATGCACATGAAACATATTCGATACCGGCTCCGCAGGCAGCGTCGATACCGCCGGCAGAGCGTTAAATAACGGTGCCAGCTCTTTCGCTTCGGCATAATACTGCGCCATCTTGCCTATCCGCTGTTTGTAATAATACGCCGAAGTCACAATATACGGATACAGGCTAATTAGATCCCCGCCGTGCCGCCGTTTCCAAATCTTCGATTCTTCTGTAAAGTCCGGGTCTCCGGCAAGCACGGCTCCGGCGATAGCGCCGATGCCTTTATAGAAGGAGATATATACGCTGTCAAAAAGCGCGCATACTTCGGCCGCCGTCTTTCCGTAATAAGGCAGCACTTCGAATAGCCGCGCCCCCTCCAGATGCAGCTTGATCCCCTGCTCGCGGCAGTAGGCGGAGATCGCTTCAAGCTCGGCGTAATCCGGCAATTGCCCGCCGATCTCCCGCTGCGGCAGCTCCAGCAGCAGGCAGGCGATATCGCTGCCCATCCCCTTTACATCCTCCAGCGTAATCAGGTTATGCTCGTCGCAGAGCAAAACCGGCTCCAAATGATGCAGCTCCTTCAACCCGTCCTGCTCATGGATTTCCAGATGGCACAGCGGATGATAGGCTACCTTCCGGCTTCCTTGACGGTCGCTCCAGATGCGCAGCGCAATCTGCTGGGCCATGGTGCCGCTCGGAAAAAAGACCGCCGCTTCCTTCCCTAATACTTCAGCCATCTCCGCCTGGAATTGTTCAATGACCCCGCCGGCACCGTACATATCGGACGCCGCTTGATCCTCCGTCTCCGCAAACGCCGCCTTAAGCACGCCGAAATCGCGGTCTCCATGGCCCGGCAGCTTAAACGGAGCCGCCTGGAAAGCTTCAGCCAGTGTTTTTTGCTCGTTCATCAAATAACCCTCCTCCAGAAATAGAGCCGGATCTACCCCCGGCCCGCAATGGTTGCATTATATCATTTTATGCCGATAAAAAATAAAGCTGGATTTTTGGGAGACCATCCTTTATGATGGTCGCGGATAGAGCTTTAAAGTTAAAGCGGTTAAACTTTTAGGTCGCACCGTCCGCAATTATTCAATTAAATCCAGTAGGATTCACTTCGCTCACGCAATAGAGTTAAACCGCTTAAACTTCAGGAGGAGGAAGAACCCTGTCGAAGATCAATATTCACGACGTCGCCAAGAAATCCGGCTTATCGGTCGTAACCGTCTCACGGGTGCTGAACGGCGCAGCTTCGGTCCGGGAAAGCAACCGGCAGAAGGTGCTGGCCGCGATGAAGGCGCTGGATTACCATCCCAGCGCAGCGGCACGCAGCCTGGCCAGCGGTCGCACCGGCGTCATCGGCCTGATCGTCAGCACGCTGAACGACTCGTTTTTTGACGAGGTGGTCAAGGAAGTAACCGGACTGCTGGCGATGCACGGCTATTATCTTGCCATTTCCGTAACGCCGGAGACCGATACGGACAACGACCACTATCTGATCCGCGAAGACCGGGTCGATGGCATGATCCTGCTCTCCCCGCTGGCCGAGGACCGCTACGTGCCGGAAATGAAGCGCCGCGGCATTCCCTACGTGCTGATCGACAACCAGGAAGCGGAGAATGACGTCCACGCGGTGAACGTGGACAATTTCAAAGGCGGCTATCTCGCCGGCCGCCATCTGATCGCGCAAGGCTGCCGCTCCATCGCGCATCTTTGCGGAAGCGAAAGCTTCCGCAGCACGCGGGAGCGGCGGGCCGGCTTCCTCCGCGCGCTGGAGGAAGCCGGGATGTCGCCGTTCGAGGTCGCGAGCGGCGACTACGACATCGCCGCCGGCTACGCGGCGGGGCGGCGCTGGCTGTCCGGCGGCCGGCTGCCGGACGCCGTGTTTGCCGGCGACGACCATCTCGCCCTGGGGCTGATCAACGCCCTGAGGGAAAGCGGCGTTGCCGTGCCGGGCGAGGTATTGGTCATCGGGTACGATGACCAGTACCTCGCCTCCCGGCTCCGCCCGCATTTGTCCACCCTGCGCCAGCCGGCGGACCAAATCGGGCGCGCCGCCGCCGAGCTGCTGCTGAAGCGGATCGGCGGCAAGCAAGTGCGCGGCTCCGGCGTTGTTATTGAGCCGGAGCTGATCATGCGCGAATCCACCACGAAGGAGTGAACGCGATGGCTTATGTGCTGGGCCTCGACGGAGGCGGCAGCAAAACCTATGCCCTCGTAGCCGATGAACACGGCAACGTGCTCGGCAAGGGGCGGAGCGGCAACGGCAATCATCAGCTCGGCGCCGGGCAGGCGGCCCGGAGCATCCGCGAAGCGGCGTTTGGCGCACTGGCACAGGCAGGCATCGGTCTGGCGGATGTCCGGCATACGTTTTTCGGCCTCGCCGGCGCGGACCGCAAGGCCGACTATGATATCCTGCACGGTATCATCGGCAGCCTCGGCTTCAAGGACTACACCGTGGCCGCCGATACGATTATCGGCCTGCGGGCGGGCACAGACCGCCCTTACGGCGTCGCGCTGATCTGCGGCACGGGCACGAACGCTGCAGGCATTAACCCTGCCGGCCGGCATTATCAATGCGGCGGCTTCGATTATATGTACGGCGATTTCGGCGGCGGCGGGGCGCTGAACATCGAGGTGTTCCGCACCGTCATCCGCGCCTGGGACGGTCGCGAGGCGCCGACGCTCCTGACCGGGCCGCTGCTCGCGCTGCTCGGCTATTCCTCGGTCGAGGATATGTGGAACGATTTCCTCGACCATGGCAAGCAGGTGCCGCTGGAAGCCGCGCGCCTGCTCTTTCCGGCCGCCGCCGAAGGCGACCCGGCGGCGCTTGAGATCCTCCGCCGCCAGGGGTCCGAGCTGGGCCGCTCGGCGGCGGCGGTCATCCGCAGGCTGGGGATGGGGCACGACCGTTTCGATGTCGTGCTCGCCGGCAGCCTGCTGACCCGGGGCGACCGCGGCTGGATCCGCGGTCCGATTGAAGCGGCCGTGCGGGAAGCTGCCCCGCAGGCCGCCGTTGTGACGCTGACCGCAGAGCCGGTCATCGGCGCCGTGTGGGCCGCCATGGAAGCCGGCGGCGGAAGCGTCGCACCCGAGGCTGCGGAGCGGATGCGCGCCTACCGCGATTTTGAGACCATTCCCATTTGGAGACAGGAGTGACTTAAGAATATGACAGCAACCGAAGGCTTAAAAATCGCCGTGATCGGCGGAGGCTCCTCTTATACGCCCGAGCTGGTGGAGGGCTTTATCAACCATTATGATGCGCTGCCGGTACGGGAGCTTTGGCTGGTAGATATCGATGCAGGCGCGCGCAAACTCAACATCGTCGGCAATCTGGCTAAACGCATGGTGGAGCGCTCGGGACTGCCGATTACCGTGCACCTTACGACCGACCGCCGGCAGGCCATATCCGGCGCCGACTTCGTCAGCACCCAGATCCGCGTCGGTCAACTTGACGCCAGAGCGCGCGACGAAGCGATTCCGCCGAAATACGGCGTCATCGGCCAGGAGACGACCGGCCCGGGCGGCATGCTGAAGGCGCTGCGCACGATCCCGGTCATCCTGGACATCTGCCGCGATATCGAAGAGCTGGCCCCGAACGCCTGGCTGTTGAACTTCACTAACCCGGCCGGCATGGTGACCGAAGCGGTGCTGCGGTATTCCAAGGTCAAGACCGCCGGGCTGTGCAACGCTCCGATCGGCCTGATCAAACAGGTGTCCGGCAAATACGGCGTCCCCCCGGAGCAGGTCTACGCCGAGTTCGTCGGCCTCAACCACCTGCATTGGGTCAGCCGGGTCGAAGTCGGCGGCGAAGACAAGCTGGAGGAGCTGCTTGCGGATACTTCAGGCTACAGCGCAGCCAATGTTCCGGCCCGGGAATGGAATCCGGTCTTTCTCCGTTCCTTGCGGGCACTGCCTTCCTACTATTTGAAATATTTCTATATGACCGACGCCATGCTGGAGGAGCAGCTGGAATCGCTCGGTTGCGGCGAGAACCGCGCCGAGGTCGTCAAACGCGTGGAGGAACAGCTGTTCACCCTGTACAGCGATCCGGAGCTGAAGGAGAAGCCGAAGCAGCTGGAACAGCGCGGCGGCGCTTTTTATTCCGAGGCCGCGGTCAATCTGATGGTCTCGCTGCATAACGGAAGAAACGATATCCAGACCTTGAACGTGGCGAACCGCGGGATCATCGACTTTTTGCCGGATGACGCCAGCATTGAGGTCAATTGCGTCGTCACCAAGACCGGACCGCTGCCGCTGCCGATTACAACGTTCCCGCCGATGGCCAAGGGCCTGATTCACGCCGTCAAAACCTACGAACGGCTGGCCATCGACGCCGCCGTTACCGGCGACCGCGACCTGGCCCTGCAGGCGCTGGTCCATCATCCGCTCGTTCCTTCCGTGCAGACGGCGATGAATCTGCTGGAGGAAATGCTGGAGGCGAACAAGGCGTTGCTGCCGAAGTTTTTTGCGCCCGGAGAGGACGCTCCCGCCGTCCGGAATTAACCCCGCCAAAGATTGCCGCATGCAGACCCTGTTCTGCGTGCCGGCAATCTTTTTCAATATGCGGGAATCCTTTAATAATCCTCCAACCCGGTGCTTATGGCGCCAATAATGGAAAGCGAAAGATCCAGCGCCTTATCGCGCTCGCCGCTCTTCAAGTAATGGTCCAGCAGTTTGCGCTCATAACGCTCAATCTGGTAAGTATCTCCATGGCTGCGGAAATGGGGCAATGCCTCTTCTTCAATATATCGGTAATACGTTTGCCATTCCTCCTTCAGCGACAGGACCAGCAGGTTGAAATTAATGGTCCGGTTGTCCTTTCGCTCCAATGCCAGTGTCAGCCCCTGATAGGTTAAGGCCAGCAGTTCGGAGACAGGCAACCGCTTTGCGCCAGCACAGGAGGTAATATAGCAATCCAGCGCCGTCAGGTAGAACGGGTGATTCGAATCGGACACCAGCTCCATCACCTGGCGGAACAGTCCGGCTGCCGCGTCGTACAGCCCCCGGCGCATATGCTCGTAGGCCAGATTATGAAGCAATTTATATTTACGGTCCATTGAACCGCAGAGTTCGCAAGCTTTGATCAAGTTCTCATACGATTGCTTGGCAATCGCAAAATAATGTGGCTCATTGACGCTGAGCTGAATCAGCAGCAGGCTTTCGGTATCGATAATCCGAACCAGATTCAGCGTCTTCCGGAAATATTGCAGTGCTTTTTCCCCATAATAATAGGCAATGATATTGGAATGGATCGAATGGTAGGCGAGTGCCAAATGATAGTAAAACTCCTGTTCGGTATACTCCGACTCGTCGATGTCTGTCAGAACGCCGATACAGTCCAGAAATTTGCCCGACAAAAAATAATAAATCCCCTGAAGATGCTTGAAATAATTCCGCACATACGTCGAAGCGTATTCTTCCTTCTGAAACTCGCGAATCAGCCGCTGAGCCGGCTTCAAGTCACTATTGTAGAGATGGTAGCGGATCAGCAGCAGCGGATACGGGATTTTGTAATCAGGCAAATCCTTAAGGGGCTCCTGCTCGATCTGCGCTTTCAGCGTCTCCGCTTCCTTTGACCGCTGCATCACCATCGCATTATGCCATTCATTCAATTGGCGTTGGGTCTCGTGGAACCGTTCTACCTCTGTGGCCATTTCGATATGGAGGCGCTCACACAACAAGTCGATGATTTCCGGAGAATATTCGGTGATCCCCCGTTCTATTTTGCTTAAATGAGTAACGGAACAGATCCCCTGGCCAAGCTCCCGTTGGGTTAATTGCTGCTTCTCCCGGTAGTGCTTGATAATTTTGCCCTCAGTCATTCTCCAGTCCTCATTTCCGTGAAAATACAGCCGTAAGCCTTTCTCCATTATACAACGCTCAGAAAATGAGCCAATAGTCAGTTAATAGAAAAAGCCGGGCAATTACCGCATTTTCAGCGGTAATTATTCCCGGCTCTTCCCTTAATCCTTGCAATATGATGTTATTTTTCTGCCGCGCTCAGCAGGTTATAAATGGTTTGCGCCGTTTCCGCACGGCTTGCCGCTTCTTTCGGAGCGAACAATCCGCTTGCGTGCCCGGACATGATGGAAAGCGCAGCCGCTTCGGCGATGCGGTCCGCCGCCCAGGAAGAAATCGCGGCCTGATCCTTATATTGCTGTTCACTTGCCGGTAAGCCTGCTTGCTTGGCGGTCGCATATTCATATGCCTTCATGGCGATAACCGCCATTCCTTCACGGGTAATGCTCTTGTTTGGCGCGAAGGTTGTTTGCGTAAGTCCGTTCACCAGTCCGGCTGCATGAGCCGCGGCAATCTCATCCGCATACCACGCTCCTGACGCAACGTCGCTGAACTGGCCCGCAGCAGGCGCTTGCGCCTTCAGTCCCAGCGCCCGCACGATCATCGCTACGAACTCCGCGCGCGATGTCTTGGCATTCGGAGCGAACTTCGTATCCGACTGCCCGGTAACGATATGCTTCGCAGACAATGCCTTAATGGCTCCCGCCGCCCAGTGAGAAGCGGAAAGATCGGTGAAGCTCTTATCGTAGGCCAGTACACCATAAGTGCTGAAGTGGCCTACGTTTGCGGTGATAGTGTGCTGTGCCGCGTTGACCTCGCCGCCGGTATATTCCCAAGCGGAGGTCTTTTCGTTCAGATAGTAGATACCCGCCAGATCGGCATTCAGACTGCTGTCGTAAGACAATGTCAGCTGCGCGTCTTTCGGGAAGGCTGCAAGCCGAACCACTTCGCCGTCCGCTTTCTTGTAGGACAGGTTGAAATCATAAACGCCGCCAGAGGTCAGCGCTACACCCGTTTCAGCGGATGAAGGCGTTACTGCCTTCGCAGCAATCGTTAAGTAGACATTGCCTTGATGATTGTCATTCGCCTGTGCCGCCAGTGCCTGGAGTACTTCAGCCGGAATCGTTACCGTTCCGGCATCGGTCCGCACTGCCAGGCTGTTGCCTTTAAGCAGTTCTCCCGCATTGGCCGGCAGCTTCAGCGGAATACCCGTTTTACCTTCAATGGTTACTGCACCGCTAGCTACAGCCGCCAAATCGGAGGCGGATACGGTTTGCTCGGAAGCAGTGTCGACGGTGCCACTATTCAGCGCACGGCTCTTGATGATCTCCAGCATCGCATCCAGGCCAACGCCTCCGATGTTGTCCTTAGCCACCGCATCGGCTGCGGCATTCTGTCCAAGCTTGAGGAAATTGCTCACAATGAACTGGATATCCTTGTCATCGACGATTCCGTCCTGATTGATGTCCGACTTGAAATTGCTCGATTTGTAAGCCAAACCAGCCTGCTCCAAATCCAGAATATCGATCACTTCGTCGCCGTTCACGTCGCCGGCTAGCGCGCCATTCAGGTTCAGCCGCTGCCGTGCTCCGATTAGCTTGCCATTCTCAATCTTATAATCCACCGTCGAATAGGTGACGGAGGTATGCCCCGGTGCTTTGAAGGTTACTTTGATAACGTCATCGGTGACGGGAATGGACGTAATATTGTATTGGGCGCTATTGTCAATCGTTGCCGTATATTTTTCGCCCGAGGCGGTTTCCGCATACACGTTGAAGTTCATCTTGCTGTAATCCTTGCCGAATTGACGATCCCCGTTTACCAAAAAAGCTTCCGGAATTACGTTTCCATAGAGGCGCGAAGTGTGGGAGACGAAATCCATATAATCCGTTGTGTAAGACGGCGTATATACGGTTTCCTCCGCTCCCGCTTGCGTCACGGTAAGGCCGGTCGCAAGAATGGTCGCCACCTTTTCATAGTAGTCATCGGCGGTCACCTTGTATTTGAGGGTCAGCAGCGGCACATCGCCGTCGATTCCCGCGAGGTTCTCCCCTTCCAGTTTCACTTTTACATTGCTATAGTATGGATTTGACGCCTCTCGCTGAATGTCTATCGTTGCCCCTTGGTCAGCCGCGAGCGCTTTGAATTGGTCCGTTGCTTCCATGGATTCCAGCTTAAAGTCGCCGGAGAAATCCTCAAGGGTAAACTCGGCTCCGGTGAATGCCTTCAGATTGTTCATGTTGATTGTAGCCGTGAAGGTATCGCCTACTTGCACCGAAGTCTTATCCAGCTCGGTCAGTGCGTAAGTGGTATCCGGAGTCAGAAACACATATTTGTTGCCGAGCCAGTCCGTTCCCACCGTTGCAGGGTCCCAGCCAAAGAGCCGCAGCTCATAAGGTTCCGATGCGAAATCCTCCTTAGTGATCCCGAAACGGAAGTCACCGTTCGAATCCGGTGTAAAGTATCGTGAAATGAACGGGCTGCCGTATTCATAAGCGGCTACTGTATTGTCGCTTTGATCATAGTCGTACCCCGCCTCCTGGAGCGGCGTTATGCTGTTGTCCGTAATGTTCGCATGTACCCAAATGGCGGAAATTTCTTTGCCTTGGTACGTTTCTGTCGTGAACAGCGAATCATCGTTCACTTCAATGACCTGCGGAGTCAGTGCAGTAGTGTCTCCGGCAGCATTCGTCGTCTGAAGCGAAAGTTCCGGAGCTGTGTTATCTACCAATATCATCGGAGCTTCCACCTGATAGGTTTCACCGTCCGCAGCTGTAGCGAACGCCTCCAGTACATATTCGCCCTCCTGAACAAAACGGGAGATTTCGGAGATGCTTCCGTCTTCCGTAAACGGATAGACATAACCCTTGAATATATTCATCAAATAGAGATCTTTGCCTGCCGGAAGACTCGAAGCATCCATCATACCCAGGAAACCGAGCACTTCTCCGGTGTTGTAATCCTTAAGATAGAAATCGATCGTCTCCATTGGACTCTTAAGACCAAGGTAAGTCATGCTGACCTCACTTGAGAAGGCGTGTTTCACATAGTTATTGGAAATTGCAGGTGAAGCCATTTCCAGGTAATCAACGCCTTTGTCCGATACCCGGATGAGCAGCGGCAATTGGTATACATCCGCAGCATCGTCTATATTGATTACATGAAGATATCCTTCATAGGTTCCGTTCGGCACCGTTTGATTGACCTGCAGCTCGGCATTGTACGTGACGCTGGAATCCGCAGGTACGGATACTTCATTGCTGCTTAGGGTAATCGGTGCGCCTGAAGGCAGCTCCAGCTCCAGGTGATACGACTTGGCGCTCTCGGCCCGGTTGTCCAGCTCCAGCGTCTTACTGACCGAAGTGGTCTTGCCTTCCTCGGTATACACGCTTCCGTAATTCAGGGAACCGGTAATATCCTGAATATCTACGTAATTATTGTCAGCTGAAACACTGGTGGTTGTATCCAGCACTTTAACGGTTGTATCGGCATGAACTGCGCGGTAAGCATCAACCCGTCCAGCACCGACTTCATACACCGAATAGTCCTTATATAAGTCAACACTGGTATTCATCAGCGCAGCTTTTACATCAAAAGGCGTATAATTCGGATGCTTTTGAAGAATCAAGGCGGCGATGCCGGCCACATGCGGAGTCGCCATGGAAGTACCCGACATCCGCGTATAGGCGATATCGTAATTGCTCTGGTTCACCGGATCGTTCATATACACCGGATAGGTGGAGAAGATCGCCACACCCGGAGCTACCAGGTCAGGCTTGATGTCATCTGTTCCAGCTACCGGTCCCCGCGAGCTGAAATCGGCCAGCGCATCACCTTGGGACAATGTATCGCTCGCATCCGTAAAGCGGATATAGGGCTTGGCCATCTTCTTCAGGCTCTCGCCGTCCGCCTGCAGGATCTGGAAGGTCGGAATAAAGCCCGAAGCCTCGCCCAGATAATTATCGATATAACCGGTTGTATTATTATAGATAAGAGCAGCGGCCGCACCGGCTTTGGCGGCATTTTTGATTTTGACATTCAAGCCGATCTCCCCGCGCGCGATAAGCGCAACCTTGCCGTTTACATCCAGGCCGGTGAAATCCTCCGCCTTGCCCAGGCCTGCATAAACGACTTCCAGTTCCGTACCGACAATGCTGCTAGGTTCATAATTGAACTCTTCGCCGAACAGCTTCATGGTCAGCGGCTGGTAGACCGTATCCGTTACCGTAGCAGACTCGTCATCTCCGGCTGCCGAAACCGCCGCATCATATACGGAAGCTGTAACCGTAGGAATGTGTATCGGCACGCTGGAGGCACCGACAGTGATACCCAGTGCGCTGGCACCCGGTGTTCCGAGCGTACTCGCCTTTGGACCGTCGTTGCCTGCGGCAATTACGCTGACTACGCCGGCAAGCATTGCGTTATTGATGGCTATAGACGTCGGGTCGAGCGGATCATTCAACTTTGAACCGAGCGAAAGGTTGATCACATCCATTCCGTCCTGCACCGCTTTGTCGATTCCAGCAATAATGCCGCTGTTGGCGCCAGATCCATAGGGCCCGAGAACACGGTAGGAATACAGTTCGACTCCGGGCGCAACGCCCAGGGCGGCATAATCGACACCATTGGCCTGCTGACCGGCAATGGTCCCGGATACATGCGTACCGTGGGAAGTATAATATTCTTCCGATGCGGATTCCGGCTTACCCGCTGCCTCCCAATCTTTGTATGTGGTCTCCATCGGATCGGCATCATTGTCGATAAAGTCCCAGCCCTTGACGCTGGCTGGATCGACAGCCGCCGGATTTTCACCTTCGGTCTTACGGTATCCGTGATAAACATTGGTTAAATCAGGGTGATTGTAGTCAATCCCGGTATCCAGAACGCCTACCTTGATGCCTTCACCGGTCACACCTTCGTCATGCAGCTTGTCTACCCCGATGACCGGAAAACTTTCCATCATCTTCTTGTCGTTTCCGCCGCCTTCTTCTCCTTCAGTCCCAACCAAGGAGGCAGCATCCCCTGTAAGATCGGTAGGCACAACCGAATCCTCCGGCAATTGAACTGTAGTATCTTTCCAGATCTTTTTGACCAGCCCTGAACTCGCCAAATCCCCCACAGCCGTCCCCGGCAAGGTCACAGCCGCGCCATTAAATGCTTCGCGGTACTCCTGATAGATCGAAATTCCCGAGGGATTGTAAGCGCGTGCGCTGCCTCTCTGAAATGTGCTGATCTTCAGTTGATTGATAAACGTCTTGAAGTCCTTATGGGACTGCTCTACCTGGTCCTCCGCGGAGGTCAACGAAAATTTCCGCGATTGTCCGGAACTTTCCAGTCCGGCTACTGCAGCTGGTTCAGGGATAAACTGGACGATGACGTTGACAAGATCCGAACTCTCGGTGTTAATTCCGGGCGAAATGACCGGCCCGGTACTGGCACTGACCTTCTCCAGCGCCTGGCGTTGTGCCGGGGTCAGATTCTTGAGAATAGCTGCCGCCTGTTCTGTGGTGAGCTTGCCGCTGGCGGAAGGCGCCGCAAAAGCGGCAGGGGCCAGCAAGGTAGAAACCAGCATCCCCCCTGCGATTGTGCCGGAAAACAAACGTTCCATTGTTCTGCGCTTCATTTGACTCCTCCATTACCTCATAATGAATAGATGAATTTCTGCTTTCTGCTGCTAAACTACTAAACTGTTAAAGTGCTTGGACCCAATTTTTTTACTTAATATAATCTGTAGGTTTTTAGATGTAAATTGGGGTAATCGTATGATAAAACGCACAGAATAAAAGGAAATATAAGGAGAATAAACGCCGTTTTTCCGAAAAAAGCGAGGGTACGAAGAGAAAAACGCACAAAAAAACCGCTTTCTGCTGAAAGCGGCCGAATGGTCTGCTCTATTTTTACCCCAAATAGTGGAGTAAAGAAAAAATATATATAACATTTAGTCCTGACTTTGGCTAGATTAACTTATGCTTTACCCATTTATCCCCGTAAAAGAAACGCCGTAGGAAGATAAAGCCCCGCACGCCCCACTCGCAGTTCATCGCCAGCCACACCCCGACAATGCCCATATGGAACACGATGCCAAGCAGGTAGCCGAGCACGACGCGGAACAGCCACATCGACAGCATGGAGACCATCGACGTATATTTGGCATCGCCCGCCGCCCGCAGGGCCGAAGGCGTGATAAAGCTGACCGACCACAGCGGAATCTGGGCAATGGTATTGATCAGCCAGACGATGAAGATATCGCGCACGATCTCTTCCGGCGGCTGGAACAGCGACATCAGAGGATGGAACAGCGGCAGCATCAAGAGGCCCATCAGCACAAAGGACAAGCTCGACAGCCACAGGTACGACTTGACGAATTTGCGTGCATCCCCGGCATTTCCGGCACCGATACATTGGCCGACTACCGTAATGAGCGTCAGCGACAGCGCATTGGCCGGAATCTGCATGACGCCGGCGAGCGACGAACAGATTGCATTGGTGGCCAGCGCGTACGTGCCGAGGCTGACGATGAAGATCTGGGTGAGGATTTTCCCCCCGTTAAAAAACATTTGCTCCGCCGCAAACGGCATGCCTACCGACATAATCCGCTTCAGCATCCCGAAGTTGACTTTGAGCAAGTCGCGAACGGCCACATGCAGGCTGCTGTCCAGACGGAACAGGTACACCAGCGCGCACGCGGCGGCCAGATATCTGGAGATATTGACGGAAATGGACAACCCCAGCACGCCCATATCCATACCGGTTATCAGCAGCAGATTCAGCAGCACATACGAAAAGTTCATAATCAGCGACAGCACCAGCGAAGCCCGGCTCCGGCCAATCCCGCGCAGCGCGCCGCAGACCGCTTCTACCACGGCGATGCCCACATACGAGAAACCGCTGCCGATCAGATACGTACGCGCATTGTCCGTTACCTCCGGCGACGCCGCCCCGAACAGCAAATGCAGCAGAGGGTTATGAAACACAATGCCGATCAGGCCGATGAGCAGCGCAATCAGCGATACCGAAGAGACCGCCCCGGCCGTCGCTTTGGAGACCATGGCTTCATTGCCGCTCCCTTTATACTGGGCCACCACGACCGTTCCGCCCGTTGCCACGGCGATAAAGACGCTGATTAGAAAAATATTCAGGGAATCGATCATATTGACCGCGCTGATAGCATCCACGCCCGAGGAGCTGACCATCGCCGCATTGATGAGGTTCAACCCGACGATAAAGGCCTGATCCACCAGGATCGGAATAAACAAGGAGATCATCTGGCGGTAATCCATCGTTTGCCCGGTAAAATATTTGTCCAGCAGCCTCGGGATCCGTCCCTGGGGCGCCGGGCTTATCTGTAAATTCGGCTCCATGCCTCTTTCACTTCTTTTGTGTTTGACTTTGAAAAAATACCCCTAAAATAGAAAAAGGCTCTTCGTAGTCGAAGAGCTGTCCTGCAAGGTAAAGCTATGATGCGGTCGAGAGGACTCGAACCTCCACGGGGGGTTAGCCCACACGGACCTGAACCGTGCGCGTCTGCCAATTCCGCCACGACCGCATATTCATGTTTTGCAAGACAAGAAATAATATATCATGGATTTAGGAGGAGAGCAAGCATTATTTTTTGTTTTTTTCGAGATACGCCGGAAGACCCCGATTCCATCCGCGGGGAAGGAGGGGGCCAACCTTTGGCGAGCTCCGCTGTACCATCTCGTTCCACTCACACACCGAAGGCTCCCTCCTTTCCTCTTGAATTGCAGAAGGGCTTAACGTCTGAACAGCTTTTTGCCCAGCTTGAAAATTGCGCCGGCGGCCACGCCGACGGCAACCACCGGTGCCGCGGCTACGGCCGCTGCCGCAATGGCCCCGCCCGCCGCTACCGCAGCTCCGGTAGCGGCTGCTCCGGCGGCGACGGCTGCGCCGCCCACGGCCGTGCCGGCAATCGCCGAGCCGGCTGCGGCTACGGCGCCGCCGACCGCCGTGCTGGCGAGCGCCGAAGTGACGGCCGTGCCCGCAGCCGCCACGGTGCCGCCGACGGCTGCGCCGGCCGCCAGCGTCGAGGTCACCGCCGCAGTGCCGGCGGCGCCGATCGTGCCGACCACCGCGCTGCCCGCCGCGATGGCCGCTCCGCCGAACGCGGTGCCCGCGACGGCAGTGGTGGCCGTGCCGATCGTGCCGGCTACGGCTGTCCCTACCGCCGTCTGTCCCACGGCGGTCGCAATCGCGCCGGCGGCGTAGCCGATGCCCGTGGATACCGCAGTATCCACGGCAACGGCGGCTGCGGCTTCGCCGATTTTTTTGTCGCCGGTGAGTACATCGACGGCATTCGAACCCAAACTGAAGCCGCCGCCGAATTGTCCTCCTGTTCGGGCCGACTGCATTCCCGCCCGGTGTGACTCTTTGGCGATGTTCATCGCTGCCTGCGTTTTGGGGACCGCGACGGCATTCGCTTTTCCGGTAATCCGGCTCTCCATCTGCATCTGCTTGGCCAGTTTCCCGGCTTCCTTTGCGCTGATATCCGATTCAACGACTTCGAGGCCCGCTTCCTTCGCTTTTGCAATCAAGGCTGTATTTCCTTTATCCACGACCAGCGTCTGTCCCCGATACGCGGAAAAATCAATGCTGCCGCTACCATACCCGACTTTGGCCTGCGCATATTTCAGGCTGCCGTCCGCCTGGAGGATTGCGAAGTCCGCGATTCCGTTATTGTTAATGACCGTCGTCGCCTGCCCTTTAAGCGTTTCGCTCGTCGCGTGCATTTCTTCAAATACGAAACCTTTGAAACCCTTCGGACCGCCACGCATCGTATTCAGTTTGCCGAGGTTTTCGGCGAGCTTGTTGTGCAGTCCCGCGTTTTTAAGGCCTTCAGCGATCGCTTCCTTGGCATAAACCGCTGCGGCTCCACCCTTTACTAAAATCTCCATGTTTTCGGCCGCTTCTTCGGGACTCCAGCCCGTCTCCTTCAGCAGCTGCCGAACTTCCGCATCATTAAAACCGGTATTCTCCCGAATTTGCACAAGAGTGGTTAAATCCTTCAGCGCTTTGCTCAAATCAGCCAACGACATGCTTGCACGCTCCTTATGTATGTTCCGTAATTTAGGCGTATCTTCCCAATTTTACCTTGGCTTGTTATACATGCACAGGCAATACCGCGGAAATTTCGTAAAATAAAGTAAAAAATCCAATCAGCGAGGTGCTGGAACGATGGGAAATTCGGCAAAAATCCGTCATCAGGCCAAACGGCTGCAAGGCCGTAAGGTCGTCATCACGCTGCATGACGGGCGGACGTATGTGGGGTGGATCAGCGGATTGAAGGAAGAAGGGCTGGTATTGACCCGGCCGCATTACGGCAAACGCCGGACCCGGAGCCGCTCCGGCAAGCCGGATGCGTCCGTATCCGGGCTGTTTTCGCTGCTCGGGGCGGGTGGCGGTCTGGGGGGAATAGGGGCACTGGGGGGCGCTTTCCGTTTTTTCGGTTTTATGCAAAGGGCAATGCCCGTCATGAAGATGGGCTGGGGCATGATTAAGACCATCAAACCGTTTATGAGCGGCCTCAAAGGGTTAATGGGACCGAACAATCAACAATAGCCAAGACCAAACGCAAAGCAGTGATCCTCCCTATGGAGAACCGCTGCTCTTCTTATTTCTATGGGACCACCTATTGCGCCGGCGCTTTCAGCCAGAAGCGCAGCAGCCCGCTGAACAGCGGCGGCAGGACGGAGAGATGCCCCTCCCCTTCGAATCTGCGGTAGGTCAACGCAAAACCCGGCCCGCGCAGCGGTTCCAGCCGCCCGGCCAGATGCTCCGCTTCGGCGAGCATCGCCGGCTTCTCTTCGCTGCCGATGCCGATATACAGCGAAACCGGCGGCAAGTCAGCCTCTTCGGACTGCTCGGCCAAATGCCGCGACAGGCTGAGGGGCAGCCGGGCCAGCAGCGACGAGCTGTTCCACCAGATCGAGGGACTGCCGGCCGCGTAATGCGTGAAGGCCAACGGCCGCTGCGCGAGCACGTACAGCGCAAACCAGCCGCCCAGCGAATGCCCGAATAATGCCTGCCGGCTGCGGTCCACGGGAATGCGGCGTTCCACCAGCGGCTTCAGTTCTTCTTCGATAAACGCCAGGAACGCCTCCGCCCCGCCGATCGCCGGCCAGGGCGAGCGGTCCGGCCGAACCGGCAGCCTGGCCGGATCCGCCGGTTCGGTATAGTCATACATCCGGCGGTCCGTGACGATCGGTCCCGCCGCCGGGTAGCCGATGCCGACGATAACGCCGGGCTCATACCCGTGCGGCGGCCGCGTCTGCAGCCGCATCGTTTCGGCCAGAGAGCCGAAGACAGCGTTGCCGTCTAGCGCGTACAGCACCGGGTAGCCGCCGGGCGGCGAAGGCGTTTCGGGCACATACACGAAGATGCGGTATTCCGCGCCGCTCCGTCCGGCGTGGACGGTCCACTGCTTCGTCCCGGGAATCCGAAACGGCTGCTCTTCGGCGGCCAGATCGAGCGTCTCGGCGGCCGCTTGTTCAGGCTCCTGCGCGAACAGCCACCCCAGCGCTTCCGGCAGCCTCTCGGCCATGCATAGAAGATCATGCGTGCCGCCTTCCGCGGTCACGAAGCGCATCCGCGCCGCAACGCCGTCCTGCTGCAGCCAGGAGGCATGAACCTGCCTGGTGTTCTCCACCATCTTCCGCTGGATGCCATTCTTGTAGATCCCTTCGCAGGTACCTACCGACAGGTAGAAGCGGGTAGGCTCCGGCAGCGCTCCACGCGCTGCAATCTCCTCCAGCACGCCCTCATACCAGAAGGAGGCGGAGAGCATGCCGATGCGGCCAAACACCTCCGGCCGCCGGTATCCGGCGAACAGCGAGACCAGTCCGCCCAGTGAGCCGCCGATCATCGCCGTATTTGCGGCTTCCGGCTTCGTCCGGAACATTTCATCGATGCTGGGCTTGATGTTATCCGCCACTTCGTCGATATAAGCCTCTGCCCCGCCTCCGAAATCCGGGCGGCCCGCGACCAGGGCAGCCGCAGGCCACGGCGTATACTCGTCGTTGCGGTTATAGGGCATGATGCCGACCATAAGCATCTCTACCAGCTTACCTTGCCGGAACAAATGCTCCAGATAATTCAGACGGCTGTTAAACAGATCGCCGCCATCCTGGACATAAGCGACCGGATACCGGACTTCCGGCGAATCTTGGTAGGACGGCGGCAAATAAATCCGCAGCTTTCGTTCACCTACGGTGTGCTGGATATACCTTACCATGGACTGGGCTCCCCCTGTATCTTAGGCGCTTAGCGTGCCCGGATCAGCAAAAATACAAAATACGGCACGCCGATCAAAGAAATAACGGTGCCGGCCGCCAGCTCCGTCGGCGCGAAGAGGGTCCGCCCGATATAATCCCCGGCGACAACCATTAGCGCTCCCGTCAGCCCGCTGACCGGCAGGCTCCAGCGATGCTGCAGCCCGACGAGCCTGCGGGCGATATGCGGCCCGATCAGCCCGACAAAGCCGATGCTGCCGGATACGGACACGCTTGCGCTGACCAGTCCGATGCTGCCGAGCAGCAGGAAGTTACGCTCGCGTTCAACCCGGACGCCGAGGCCCCTTACGCTTTGCTCCTCCAACTGGAAGACGTCGAGCACCTTCGACCGGGTCAGCAGCAGCGGTACAAAAACCAGCATCCACGGCAGCATGAGGACGACAAACTTCCAGTTTGCGCTGTAGATGCTTCCGGAGAGCCATACCGCCGCCTTCTCGAAATCCTGCGAATTCATCTTCAGCGACAGGTAAGTCGTCACTGCGCCGAAACCCGAGGCGATGGCGATGCCGACCAGAATAAGGCGCTGCGGCTCGATCACGCCGTGATGCCGGGCGAATACATAGATTAGCGCCGTTGCCGCCAGCCCGCCCAGCAGCCCGAACAGCGGCATCGCCAGCACGGCGGACCCGCCCGTGCCATCCATACTGCCCTGCAGCAGGAACATAAACAATACGACCGCCGTTCCCGCCCCGGCATTGATGCCGAGGATACCGGGATCAGCCAGCGGATTGCGGGTAATGCCTTGGATAACCGCTCCCGCGAGGCCCAGCGAATAACCGACCAGCAGGCTGAGCACAATCCGCGGCAGGCGGAACTCGAAAATGACGAGGTCGTTCTCAGGGACACGGTCGAGCCGGAACAGCGTCCGGAGGACCTCCCGCACGGACAGATCGTACAAACCGCTGGTCAAGTTGATATATCCGACGACCAGAATGACGGCCGCCAAAGCGATCATGACGAGCCAAAATCTTGATTTGCTGCCGTTAGGCATTTTTCCCATCCCCTCTCGTACGGATCAAATAGAGAAAGAACGGAACGCCGAACAAGGCGGTAACGACGCCGACCGGCGTCTCGAACGGGTAATTCACGAAGCGGGACAGCAGGTCGCACAGCGGCAGGAACAATCCCCCAAGCACACCCGACAGCGGAATGATCCAGCGGTAATCGGCTCCGGCGAACATCCGGGCGATATGCGGGATGATCAGGCCGACAAAAGCGATTTTTCCGACCAGCGCCACGGATACCCCGGTTAAAATGACTACCGCCAGCATTGCCAGCCCCTTAACCAGCTTGGTGCGCACGCCCAGACCGGCCGCCACATCGTCCCCCAGCGAGACGGCGGTGACCGAGCCGGAGACGGCTGCAGCGAGAACCAGCCCGACCAGCGCAAACGGGATGGCAATGCGGATCAGTTCGGGATCGAGCTGGTGCAGTCGGGCATTATACCAGAGGCTTACGCCGAGTGAGACCTGAAAATACGAGGCCAGCGTCTGCGAAAGCCCGCCGAGGAACGTCCCGATGACCGTCCCCAGAATCGCCAGCCTTGCCGGCGTCATTCCGCGCGGAATGAGCCAGGCCAGTCCAAACACAATGCCTGCGCCGCAGGCCGAACCAATCATGGATATGGCGATCAGGCTGACCGAGCCGCTGTCCGGCATAAAGACCATGCAGACCGTCACCAGAAACACCGAACCGTCGGAGACGCCCATAATGGAAGGCGAAGCGAGGTAATTGTGGGTGATGCCCTGCATCAAAGCCCCCGAGACGGCAAGAAAGACGCCGATAAGCATGGCGCCGATAACCCGCGGAAGCCGCGAGATCCTAATAATCTGATGATCGATATTGTTCTCGTCGAAATGAAAGACGGAATCCCAGATCTCCTTAGCGGAAATCTCTTTGGCGCCGTAGCGCACCGAGACGACAACGAAAAGCAGTGCAATCACAGGAGCGATGATCAAGATGAATGCCGAAAGCTTCGCTTTTTTGGACATAAAAACACGCCTTATCCCTAGTTTGATGATGAACCCCTCTGTAAATGAGAATGAATATCATCACGAACGATGATAAGGCATCCACCGGCGGCAGGCCATGGACATTTCCTCCGGAAATCATGGACGTTTTGCCGCAAAAAGCGCTTCGGCGCTGTCCAGCATCCGGTCTACCGCACTCGGCGAGTACTCCCTCCACGGGTCGGAAGGAATGATCTGGACCCGCTTTTCCCGGACCGCGCGCAAGGACAGCCATTCCGGCGACTCGGAGAGCGTCTTCCAGCCCTGCAGCGTCTCCGTCTCCTGGCAAATCAGCAGCAATAGGATTCCATCTCCCGCTTGATCCAGCTCCTCCAGCGAAATGGGAGCATCAAAAGGCATGGACGCCTGCGAGCAGGACAATGATGCGCCCAGGCTGTCAAACAGCACATCCGCGATCCCCCGGTTGCAGTGTACATAAAACTGCCCCTTCAGCAGCCGAAGCGGCAGAAGCGGCGTGGTTCGAAACACAGGAGCCAGCTTCTTCCGGATTCGCTCGGCTTTCCATTCAAAAGCCTCGATGAAGCGTTCCGCCTCTTCCCGTTCATCCAGCCGCTGCGCTACGGCTCGCAGGCCCGCGCGCCAGCCCTCGCTCTCCGCCGGCAGTTCATAAAGCTCAGCCAGCCCGGACAACGATGCCTTCTCCTTCGGCTCCAATCCGGCAGGGCATAGAATCAGCTCCGGCTTTACTTCCGCCAGAGCGGGCAGGTTAACCGGCCGGTTCTGCTGATTGCGGAAAGCATCCAAGTGTACGGCAATGTCGGTGCCGAGCTGGTTATAATAGTACCCTGTCCATTTCGGATGCAGCGGCGCCGCTGCCGGGGTGATGTTCAGCGGGAGCAGGTAACCGAGCAGCGCGGGAGAGCCGTATACTGCAAGCCGCGTTTTCCGTTTCTTGATGTAAGCCGTGGGGGAGAGGCCAACCAATTTCCGGAATTTGCGGCTGAAATAAAATTCATCCTCATAGCCCACCTCATGGGCGATATCCTTCAGTTTCATGTCCGAGCCGAGCATCAGCCGTTTAGCCCGGCTGATCCGCACCCGGGCCAGATAGTCCGGGGCGCTGATGCCGTAATGCTTTTTGTAGGCATTGGCAAACGACTTCGGGCTCAGCTTGACGATGCCGGCCAGCCGCTCGATGTTCAGGTCCTCGCCGTAATGCGCATCAATATAGGCTTTAGCCTGCGCTGCGGCATCCAGCCCTTTGTCGGCGAAGCGTTCGGACCGGTTATGTACAACTTCATACAGCAGCTCTTGAAAGGTCAGCTGGGTCCGCCCGCGAAGGAGGGCATCCCGGCTTTGACGCTGTTCCCAGAGCGTCCGGCATAAAGCGCTCAGACGCCCGGCGGGGCGCAGAGCGACGCCTTCCGCTTGAAATACCGGCTGCTGCGCCCGGTCAGACAGCAGCACACCCCGGCTTTGGCTGGACTCCCGGTACAGCTCAAACCGGATAACCGCCAGCTGCGTGCCTTCCCGGACTTCGTCAAAGCCGAAGGTACTGTAAGCCGGAGTGAAATACGCCGCGTCTCGCCGCATAGGCACGGCATCCTTATCGCGCTTCAGCCTGCCGCTGCCGCTTAACAGCACCAGCATCACCGGGCCGTTGGTCAATTGCGGCACGATCCCCGCTGAACCGGCGACAATTTCAATATCCCATAACCTCGCCGTCAGCTGCTCCAGACCGGCGGATGCAAGCAATGTATCCATATGAACACCTCAATCCCAATCAATAACAATGATAATCATTATCAATTAAGTGTATCAAAAATTGCCGCCCTTGAAAATACAAATATCCCCTTTTGCCCGTGCTGCAGGCTAAAGGGGATCGAAAGCGATAGGATTTAAGTTACACGGCTACAGCTTGAATTTATCGACGGCGTTTCGCAGCTCCTCGGCCATCCGTGTCAGATAGGACGAGGAGGAGGCGATTTCCTGCATAGATGCCATTTGTTCTTCCGTAGATGCGGAGACCGATTGTGCCAGGGTTGCCGTAAGCTCGGACACCTCGGTGATCGTATCCATGGCCTGGACAACCTGCTGTGACCGGGAAGAAATATGGCCGGTTGTATCGGATACCTCGGCCACCTGGCGGTTGACCTCGGCGACGGATTGCTCGATTTCGGCAAACAGGCTGCCGGCGGTATGCACAACGCCCATGCCGAGCCCCACCTCTTTGGTCGCGGTACGCATCGACTGTTCGACTTTCCCGATCTCCTCGCGGATGGCGACGATCAGCGCCGCCACCTGCTCCGTGGAATCGGTCGACTGCTCGGCCAGCTTCTTCACTTCACCGGCGACGACGGCGAAGCCGCGGCCGTGCTCGCCTGCCCGTGCCGCCTCGATAGCCGCATTCAGGGACAACAGATTCGTTTTCTGCGACAATTCCGAGATAACTTCAATAATTTGCCCGATTTCCTGCGAAGCGTTCACCAACCGGCCGATCACGCCGGCCAGCCCATTTACGGAACCGCTGATGGAATCCATCTGCAAGATGGCGCTCTGTACCGCCTGTCCGCCTGCCGTAGACTTTTCCGCCACAACCGCCGCCGTGTCCGCCACATCCGCTGCCCGCTCGGCGATATGCGTGATTGCTTCGGTCATTTCAAGTGTGATCTGCCGGCTTTCGGTAATCCGTTTCACCTGCTCGCCGGCACCGTCCGACATTCGCTCCGTCGACCCGGAAATGTATTCCGTCGCCGCCGACGTCTGGTCGGCATTGGCCGAAAGCTCTTGCGAAGCGGCCGCGAGCTGGCTTGCGGAGTCGTCCACCTCGGAGACCACGGATCGCAGCGAATCCACCATCGCATTAAAGCTTGCGCCCAGTTCGCCGAACTCATCCTTGGCGTTCACCATAACCCTCTGGCTGAGATCGCCCCGGCTGATAATCTGGGAAGACCGGATCAGCGCCTTCAGCGGGCGGGTAATCGAACGGATCATGAAGGACATCAGGATGGCGCCGACCAGAAGCGCGATACCGATTACGATTAGGGTGTTATGCAGAATCGGTGCGGCGGTATGCGTCACCTCGATCGGCGAACGGTCGCCCGCAATCTTCCAGCCGGTCAGCGCATTCGTAATATAGATCAGGTTACGGGTGGTTCCTTCCGGCGATACCTGCGTAATCTGTCCAGATTCGCCGGTAAACATGCCGCCCGGCTGGCCGCCGCCTTCGCCGCCGGACGGCTGTCCTGCGCCGGTCCCCTCCGGCGCGTCTCCATCAGTCGGCGTTACGCCGGTTCCGTCAGCCGGCACTGCTCCGCTGCCGTCCGCCGAAGCAGCGCCTTCCGCTGCGGGCGGCGCACCGCCTTCGCCAGCAGCGCCGGCGTCCTGGCCGCCGGTGCCCCAAGGCGGCGACACGATGGAAGATCCGCTGCTGCTGAATACTACGACGAAGCCATCCTGCCCGATTTTGAGCTCGCCCACAAGATCCTGCAGCGACTTCAGGCTCAGCACGACGACGGTTGCGGATTGGCCGTCCGTACTGCTTTTAGCTACAGCGACAACGGTATTTCCCGTCGTTTCGGACGTATACGGCTCCGTCAGAATAACGGTCCCTTTGTTCTCAAGCGCTTGGGTATAAAAATCGCTGTCCTGCGCCAGCTCGCCGGAAGTGGCCGCGCCGCCTCCGGCCGAAGAGAGGTATTCTTTTCCCGACTTCACTATGCCAGCTTCTTCAACTTCGGAGTGATTGCTTGTATATGTATGTAAAATATCATCTATGTTATCGAGGCTGCTTTGTTCCAGCAAGGTGCCGACATCATTCATTTTCGGCTGAATGAACTGATCGACGGTGTGGCTGACCAAGGAGATGTCGGTTGTCGCCAGATTAGCCAGCTGGTCGTCGACTTTGTTCTCGGCGGTCTTGTAGGCGAAGCCCCCGATCGCCAGACTGGGCACAAGCAGCAACAGGACAAACGAGACGATCAGCCTGCTTTTCACCGAACTCAGCTTGATCCGCTTCGCGGCGCGGAGAGGCTTGACTGTTATTTTCATAGAGGTGGTCTCCTTCTTCTGATAATCTTCCACCAAAGTATAGAGCAGCCGCCTTTAATGAACCTGAAATTCCCCTGAAGCCCAACTGAATATCTCCTGAAAATGACACCCTGCATAAAAAAAGACACCCCGAAGGGTGCCTCTCACCGGCGTTAAGCCAGCATTTAGACTTAGACTTGTCTGAATTCGAGCCAGCCGATGTGCAAGCCGGGTTTGATATGATCCAGCGTCAACTTGTATGTTCCGGCTTCCAGCTCGGCCTTGCCCAGCTTCAGCGTGATCCACTGGCTGTCCGTACCGTTGGTTTGCACGGTAGTGAGCGCCTGGCCGTTCAGGCTTACGTTGCAGGCGCTTTGCGCCAGGTCGGTTCCCGGCGACATCGTGCTGACATACATCCGGTATACGCCTGCCTGCTCCACATGCAGCAGCGCTGTGCCTTCCGCCGAAGGTACGATCCGTGCTTCTCCCGTCAAGGATTGAGCCTGTTCCGCACTCAGTGCTGGGTCAGCTTTCAGGACGGCTACGGTCTCTTGCGTCAGCTGCCCTCTGGCGAATACCGGCGCCTGCAGCAGGAACTCGCAGATATTGATTGCGCTGCGCTGCAGCTCTCCGCGGGTCAATGTACCGTCGGCCAGCGACGCAATGGTATTGTCGTCATAAGCGTTTGTCTCGGCGCCGTAGTTGCTGACGACCATGTACAGGTCGTTTTGCGCCCGGACCATAAAGTTCGTATATTTGCGGGACGGCTCGCCGCCGTTTGCCGTGTCGTTCATCACCGCCCACCAGTCGGTCATGACGATGCCTTTATAACCCCACTCTCCGCGCAGAATGGTAGTGTTCAGGTCATAGTTGGACGCCGACCAGTGTCCGTTGACCGGATTGTACGCCGTCATGATGGAGTTGGCACCGCCGACCTTCACGGCCATCTCGAAGCCTTTAAGGTAAATTTCCCGCACCGCGCGTTCGGAGAGGACCGCATCCACTTTGCTGCGGTATTTCTCTTGGCTGTTGCATGCGAAATGCTTCAGCGTCGCGCCGGAGCCGCCCTTCTTGATGCCGCGGGTGCAAACCGCCGCGAATACGCCCGTTACGAACGGATCTTCCGAGAAATATTCAAAGTTGCGCCCGTTCAGCGGGCTGCGGCGAATATTGAGACCGGGACCGAGCAGCGTGTCGATGCCGTTGCGCAGCAGCTCTTGCCCTTCAAGAACGTATAACTCTTCCACCAATTCCGGGTCCCATGTGGCTGCGAGCAGGGTGCCGATCGAGACCTGGGTCGCTTTGTGGCCGCTGTCCATCCGGATGCCGGATGGGCCGTCGGCCGTACAGCCGACAGGAATGCCGAAGCCCAGCAGGCTGTCGGTTACGCCGCCGAAAGCCGAAGCCGTGCCCGGCGTGACGAGCGGGCTGACCATGCCTTCGCCGCGGACGATGGCGGCAAGGTCTTCATCGCCGAGTTGGGCGATAAACTGCTCCATGCTGACTTTGCCCTCGTGCACATCGCGCAGCTTGTAGCCTTGATCGCCGGTCTGCAGCAAGGTTGGCGGCAGATTCTCGGCGATTCGCTCGGCTAGGGAAATCGTCTGCGTCGGCACCGCCTCATAGGTCAGCTCATATGTGCCATTCTCGCGTCTTGCGCCCGGTTTCATCCGCTGGAAAGCCTCCGTAGGCGCCAGCGCCTCACCCAGCTGCTCTACCACTTGCAGCGCCTCCAGCGTGTATCCCTCTTGCCCGTCGACGGCAATCCAGCTCGCGTTTCGCACGCTGGTACCGGCATACAGGCGGTAGATGCCGGCTTCCAGCACATACGCCCAGCGCGTGCCGGTAGCGCCGCCGTCATCATAAGCGGCCATGCGGCTCACCGGAAAGCCGATTGTCAGGGTCTGCGATTCGCCCGGCTGAAGCAGCCGGGTCTTGCCGAAAGCGGCCAGACTGCGGGCCGGACGGCCCAGCTTGCCCTGCGGCGCTTCATAATAAATTTGCACGGTTTCCTTGCCGGCATACAGGTCTCCAGTATTCGTTACGGCAACGTTCAGTTCCAGATGCGGTTCGCCGTCTTTGACCGTCAGCTTCGCTTCGGAAGCCTCCAGCGCAAATTCCGTATAAGACAAACCGAAACCAAACTCGTAATGTACCTTCTCCGGACAGAAGGTTTCGAAATAACGGTATCCGACATAAATATCTTCCTGGTAGAAGTTTCTGGTCTCATTGCCATAGTTGGCGGTGGACGGATAATCCTTCAGATCATACGCAATCGTATCGGTCAGCTTGCCGCTTGGCGTCACGTCGCCGGCCAGCACGTCGGCGATGGCGTTGCCGCCCTCCATGCCGCCATGCCAGGCGTAAATAATCGCCGAAACCGGATTCGAATAATTAGCATCCTCGATCCAGCTCATGTCGATAATATTGGATACGTTCAGGACCACGATGGTCTGCTCAAAGTAGCGGGTCACCATCCGCAGCATTTCTTTTTCTTCATCGTTCAATTGATAGCTGCCCGGCTCGTTGGCATTGTCCTGGTCTTCGCCCGCCGTGCGGCCAATGACGACAACGGCCTTCGCGGAACGTTCGCGCGCCGCGGAGACGATCTCCGCCGTAAGCGGCATTTCTTTCTGATGCCAAGGTTCGGCCGCCCAGCCGCCTCCGCCGTTGTCGAACGGATTGCGTTCGATCCAGGCTTCATAAACGGCAGCCAGCTCTTCGTTTACTGCAATATGGGCCTTGCTCCGCAGACCGTCCAGCAGGTTGGTCGTGTAGGCAACGTTGACACTGCCGCCCGAGCCGGTGCCGCTGCGGTAATAGTTGATCTGGGTGCGGCCAAACACGGAAACGGTTTCGTTTTCGCGCAGCGGCAGCGCTTGTCCGTCATTTTGCAGGAGTACGGCGCCTTCCGCAGCCACCTTGCGGCTGAATTCGGCAAAGCCCTCCAGGGGAATTCCCAACTTCTCAATACTCAAAATGCTTCTCTCCCTCTGTCTGTGTGATGTCTCCGCGGCGGCAATAACATTTTATTAAAAGTTATGTATCCCGCGCGATTTTGTTCTAACGTTGTGTCTAGTGTACCATGCCAACCCGGGATTTCAAGAAGAAACGGCTTTGCCGCCCTCCATGGGAGGGTACCCGTTTCTGCGGGAAAGTTATTATATTTCAAGAAAAAGACACCCGAAAGAGGTGTCGTGAATCGGCTATCGCCCGTGGCTCCGGCTTGTTTATCTCCGTCTGCGCTTCATCATCCGGTTGTACGTAACCAGTCCGGCAATAATCATGGCGATCATCGCCAGGCTGCTGGCCGATTCCGGCGACATCCCGAACATTAGGCATACGCTGTTTACGAGAAGTCTGGTAAGCAGCGCAATCGCGATCAGCATGATCGGTCGCGAAATATTATATCCTCTCATTCCTGCACTCCTCTGAACAAAATAATCATGATGGCGCTGTCATTGCCCTGATTAGTGCAATTATAGCACAAAAGGAGCAGCGTTCGCATATCTCGGGCGGCTTGCAAGCTAAGGCCCCTTATAATTCGTATTGGCGCGCGGACCTTTCCGTATCAAAAAAAGCGCCGCCGGGGAAGTTCCCCGGACAGCGCCGCTTCGGCTTGCTCCGCCAGACTTAGCGGTTAAGGCCGGTCCATTTCCAGTTCTCCACTTCCGGAAGGTCGAACCCTTCCTCGCGGATGTATTGATGATGCTTCTTGATCACGGCATCCATTTCGTCGGCAATCGCCTTGTATTTCGCCGCTTCCGGCAGGCTAAGCACCGCTTCCTTCGCCAGATCGAAACGGTCCATCTGGTTCAGCACGCGCATATCGAATGGAGTGGTGATATCGCCGTTTTCCCGGTAGCCATGCACATGCAGGTTGCGGTTGCTGCGGTCAAAGAACAGGTCCTTGATCAGGCCTTCGTAGCCGTGGAACGCGAAGATGACCGGTTTGTCTTTTGTGAAAAATTGCTCAAACTCCTCGTCGGACAGGCCGCGCGGATCGAGCTTTTGGCTTCTCAGCTTCAGCAGGTCCACAACGTTGATATAACGGATTTTGAGCTCAGGCAGACGTTCATTCAGAATCGAGATCGCGGCCAGGGCTTCCATCGTCGGCTCCGTTCCTGCGGAAGCAAAGACGACATCCGGCTCTCCGCCTTGGTCGGTGCTCGCCCAATCGATAATCTTCAGCCCTTTGTCCACCAGTTCCTGCGCTTCAGCGGCGCTGAACCATTGCGGACGCGGATGCTTGGAGGAGACGATCAGGTTGATTTTTTGCCGGTCGTTCAGAATGGTATCAAATACCGCCAGCAGCGTGTTGGCATCGGACGGCAGGTATTCGCGGATGAATTCCGGTTTCTTGTCGGCCAGATGTCCGAGCAGACCCGGATCCTGGTGCGTGTAGCCGTTATGGTCCTGCTGGAATACGGTCGAGGTTGCTACGACGTTCAGCGACGGAATATCCGCACGCCAGCCTTGATCGGTCGCTTTGCGCAGCCATTTAAAGTGCTGGGTAATCATGGAGTCCACAACCCGCAGGAAAGCTTCATAGCTGGCGAAGAATCCGTGGCGTCCAGTCAAGACATAACCTTCAAGCAGGCCTTCCGCCTGATGCTCGGACAACTGGGAATCGATGACGCGGCCGTAAGACGACAGGAATTCATCGTTTGGCTCCACGATCCGGTCCAGCCATTGGCGCCGGGTAACTTCGAATACCGGTCCGAGACGGTTGGACATCGTTTCATCCGGTCCGAAAATGCGGAAGTTGCGGTTCTCTTCATTTAATTCCACAACATCTCTGATATATTTGCCGAGTACCATCATATCCTGCGCGATGATTTGGCCCGGTGCGGCATTGTCCAGCGCGTAGTTGCGGAAATCCGGAAGCTTCAGGTCCTTAATCAGGTTGCCGGCATCGGTAACCGGATTTTTGCCCATTCGGCGGTCGCCTTGCGGGAGAATTTCCGCGATATCGGCATTCAGCTTGCCTTGTGCGTCGAACAATTCTTCCGGTCTGTAGCTGAGCATCCAGTCCAGCAGCGCCGGTGCATGTTTCATGTTCTTTTGATCAACCGGAATCGGCACCTGGTGGGCACGGAACGAGCCTTCGTTCGGCACATGGTCCCATTCCTTCGGACCGGTCCAGCCTTTCGGGGAACGGAAGACCAGCATCGGCCATGCCGGACGGGTGAGATCGTTGTTGTCGCGGGCATTCTTTTGAATCGCCTGGATTTTCTCAACGATTTCATCGAGCACTTTGGCCATTTGCGGATGCATCAGCGCCGGATCTTCGCCTTCTACGAAGTAAGGTTCCCAGCCCATACCCTTGAAGTAAGCTGTAATTTCTTCCGTCGACTGACGGGACAGAATGGTCGGATTGCTGATTTTGAACCCGTTGAGATGCAGAATCGGCAGTACGGCGCCGTCGGTAATCGGGTTAATGAAACGGTTGGAGAACCACGAAGCGGCCAGCGGTCCGGTTTCGGCTTCGCCGTCGCCGACTACGACCGCGGAAATCAGGTTCGGATGGTCGAGGATAGCGCCGACGCCGTGGGACAGCGAGTAGCCCAGCTCTCCGCCTTCATGGATGGACCCCGGCGTTTCCGGTGCCGCATGGGAAGCCACGCCGCCCGGGAAGGAGAACTGTTTGAACAGCTTTTTCAGGCCGGGAATATCCTGAGTAATCTCAGGGTAAATTTCGGTGTAGCTGCCGTCGAGGTAAGAGTTCGAGACCATGACCTGGCCGCCGTGGCCCGGGCCTTCAATATAGAACATGTCAAGATCATATTTCGTAATGACACGGTTCAAATGCGCATAGATAAAGTTTTGTCCGGGAATGGTGCCCCAGTGTCCGATCGGTTTAACTTTGACGTCCGCATCCTTTAGCGGTTCTCTGAGCAGCGGATTGTCCTTCAAATACAATTGCCCTACGGAAATGTAATTCGTCGCCCGCCAGTACGCATCAAGCTTCTCCAGATACGCTTTAGAGGAATAATCCACCTGTGTAGCTGTTAATCCCATTTTCTCCACTCCTTGTGTATATCGATCTTTATATTCCAAAAGCTTCTCTCCACATTTACATCATACTGCTGCCCGAAATAAATACAATCCTTTTCTGCAATTGATACGGTCCAATTTTGTGAAATTTTGAACATACTATGAATACCGCCGTTAATTCAATGTAAAATCGACATGATTATGGAGCTGTCACCAATGAATTGCTTTCAAATTAACCCGAAAAAGATAAAAAAAATAAGGCATGAATGATTCACACCTTATCCTTTGTCTACAGAGACGAAAGTATTAAATTTCAGATAATTATAATGGAACCGCATATGCGAGAATTCAAACGGCGTCCCGTTATCGAGGAAAAAAATGCCCTCCATGATGCTGACCGGCTCATGCTCGCCCAGATTCAGCAGCTCCCGGTCCTCCGGGTTGGACGGTTCGGCATAGATGGACAGGAACGATTTGGTCACCGCCAGATTGCGCGAATCCTCCAGGTAATTGAAGATGGAGCCTTCGATAATCGTCTGGTTGAGGTCCTGCACGATCTTGATTGGTATGTAGCCGGTTTCAATCATAAAAGGAATATCGTCGAACAGGCGCAGCCGGACGATCTTATAGACAAAATCATGGGTATCGAGGAATAAGTCGCGGCGCAGCTCTTCGGTTGGGGCAACCACCTCAAAGCTCAGCACCTTTACGCTCGGCTTCTGGCCATGCATCTGAAAGTTGTCGGTAACGCCCAGATTAGAGCCTTCATAGTTGAAGATGGATTCGTTTTTGACATACAGCGGATTGATGAACGTGCCGGAGCCGCGTTTTTTGAAAATAATCCCCACATGCTCCATCTTGGTAAGCGCCCGTTTGATCGTACTGCGGCTGACCTGGTACGTTTCGCTTAAGCTCCGTTCATCCGGAAGGCGCATATCGGCGTATTTACCGGCGAAAATCTTCGTTTTGAGATCGTCTATAATCTGCTTGTACACAAATTGGGTCATGGAATACTCCTCTACAGGTCATCTTTGGCAAGAGGCGGCGATCCGCATCCTTATCTATCATAACATGTACGCAGGAAAAATAGTCGGCCTTTTGACAAGAACATTTGTTCGGGTATATACTTTCTCAAGAGGAGGAATCGTTCGTGGATATGATGAAAAAGCTTGAGATTTTGACCGGCGCAGCCAAATACGACGTTGCCTGCACCTCCAGCGGCTCCAATCGTCCGAATGAACCGGGCGGCATGGGCAATACGGTCAGCATGGGCATCTGCCACAGCTTCGCGGCGGACGGACGCTGCATTTCGCTGCTCAAGGTGCTGATGACCAACGGCTGCGTCTACGATTGCGCCTATTGCGTCAACCGCAAATCGAACCCCACGCCCCGCGCGGCTTTTACCCCCGAAGAGCTGGCCGACCTGACTATGCAGTTCTACCGGCGCAATTATATTGAGGGCCTGTTCCTGAGCTCCGGCATTATGCGGAATCCCGACTATACGACCGAGCAGCTGATCGCTGCGCTTACTTTGCTGCGGGAGAAATACCAGTTCCGCGGGTATATCCATGTCAAGGCCATTCCCGGCGCCGATGAGCAGTTGCTCTCGCGGCTGGGCCTCCTGGCCGACCGCATGAGCGTCAATATTGAGCTGCCTTCGCAGCAAAGCCTCGGCGTCCTCGCCCCCGACAAAAGCAAAGACTCGATCCTGAAGCCGATGTCGCTCATCCGCGAACGCATTACGGAGAACCGGGCGGACATCGTGAAATATAACCATGCGCCCAGCTTCGCACCGGCCGGCCAAAGCACACAGATGATCGTGGGTGCCACGCCGGATACCGACCGGCAGATCATCAACCTGACCGAAGGCTTGTACCGCAAATACAAGCTGAAGCGGGTGTTCTACTCGGCGTACACGCCGGTGGTCGAACATTCGCTGCTGCCGGCGCTCGATACGAAACCGCCGCTCCTGCGCGAGCACCGGCTGTATCAAGCAGACTGGCTGCTGCGCTTCTACGGCTTCAAGGCCGGCGAGCTGCTGGACGAAGCGACGCCGAATTTCAATCCGCTGCTCGACCCGAAATGCAGCTGGGCCATTAACCACCGGGAGGAGTTCCCGGTGGAGATCAACCGCGCCCCGTATGAAATGCTGCTGCGCATTCCCGGGGTCGGGGTGCGCAGCGCGCAGCGGATCGTCAAGGCGCGGCGGACGGGGCCGCTGGATTTCCACGCCCTGAAGAAGCTCGGCGTTGTGCTGAAGCGCGCCCAATTCTTCATTACCTGCAAAGGCAAGATGCTGGAGGGCCTTAAGGTCGGCGAGCATACGCTGATCCGTTCGCTGATGTCCGGGCAGAATCTGCTGCCCTACGAGCAGCCGCAGCTTCAGCAGCTCTCTTTCTTTGACGATGCCGAGCTGCTGGCACTGACGGCACAGGCCGCACTCCCGGCGGTGCCTGCCGCATTTCCCGCAGCCGTGGCTGCCGGTGGAGCTGTGGATGCCGATACAGCTGAGGCGGGCACCGCTGCTCTGGAAGGGGCGGCCTTCGATGTTTAAGATCTCCGCGCTCGCCTACACCTATGACGGCAGCTTCGAAGGGCTGCTGTGCTGCGTATTCGAAAGCTTCGCCTGGAAGGAGACGCCGCTCGCGGTCCATTCGGAGCAGGAGGGCCAGGGGCTGCTGCTGGAGGCGCGCTGGATCGAGACCGATGCCGCCAAGGCGGAGCGGGTGCTCCGCTCCATCCCGCAGAAGATCGGCGCCGAGGCGGAGGAATGGGTGCGCCTCGGCTTCTGGTCCGGCGTGCCGGAGAAAGAGCTGCTGCTGATCCGCTTCCTGCAGCTCGGCTTCAAGCATGGCCGCCAGGTGATGAACATGCTTGCCGACGAGACGGTCCATGCCCTCGGCAAAGCCGTCCAGCACCTCCAGCGGGAAAGCCACAAATATATGGGTTTTGTCCGTTTCTCCGTATACGGACGGGTGATGGCCGCCGTCATCGAGCCGCAGGGCTACGTGCTGCCGCTGCTGCAGGATCATTTCTGCGACCGGTTCGCCGGGGAAAGCTTTATGATCTATGACAGCGTCCACCGCGTGGCGCTCATCCATGAGCCCGGCCGCCAGGCAATCATTCCGCTCGATGAATGGACTCCGCCGGAAGCCGATCAAACCGAGGAGCATTACCGGAGCCTCTGGACCGGGTTCTATCATGCCATCGGCATCGAGCCGCGGCGCAACGAACGGCTTCGTGCCTCGCTGATGCCGAAGCGGTACTGGAAGCAGCTGCCCGAGATGAACGGGGGCGGCACGGCCTCATTCCGTTTGGGGAAGAAGGACCATGAGGAGCGGCGCCTGCCGGAAGGACCGGAATGAACGCTTTCAGCATTGGGCAGAGCCTTCAAAGGATTACAGCTTATACGACCGAATGATCTCGTCCGCCAAATCCCGCACCGCGACCGGCTTAAACCTTTGCATCCCTGGAAGCATGCCCAGCAGCTTCACGAACGGGACCATCGGGGCAACCTGCGGTTTATCGCCGTAAATTAGGCTGGGCCTAAAGATGGCAATGGATTTTCCGCTGTTTCTGGCGAGCGTTTCCGCGTCTTGCTTGCTGCGAACGAATGCTTTATGGGTCAGCGGCAGACCCATTACGCCGGAGACATACCCGCCATGTTCGATGGATAAACGGTCCATCAACGCGATCATTGTCTTTACCGGCCCCACGTTCATCCGCGCAAATTCTTTGGCGGTCCGGGCGAAGACCGTTCCGACAAGATCGATGATAACTGCAATGTTTGCGGGAAGCTTATCGCTGAAAGAATCAGGCTCAAGCGCATCCCCTGTAAGCCAGTGCATCCGCTCGTTCCCATTCAGCGCATCGGAGAGCGTGGCGGGCTTTCCGCGCCGCGATACGCTGTAGATATGGACCTCCGGCTCGGCGCGGAGCCATCTTTCGCACAAATGCTGCCCGACGTATCCGCCGCCTCCAAGCACAACTACATTTTTCATCCCGCATCCTCCGTTTCTCCGTTTCTTAAGCTGCCCAGCCCGTCCTCTGGAACACTTACTTCGATAGATCCTACCCTATCCGCAAATCCCTGACGGTAATTTCGCTATTCCACGCCTACCGTATCCTTCAACCGTTTGATATCGCTGATCGGCGGCAGGCCGAACATCCGGGCATATTCCCGGCTGAACTGGGAGGGGCTTTCATATCCGACCTGGTAGCTGGCATCTGCCGCCTCCAAGGATTCGGCAATCAGCAGGCGCCGCGCCTCTTGCAGACGGATCTTCTTCTGATACTGCAACGGACTCATCGCCGTGACCTGCTTGAACTGATGGTGCAAGGCGGAAGGGCTCAGATTGATCGCTTTGGCCAATTCGTCAATCCGCAGCGGCTTGGCATATTCCTGGTTAATCAGCGCGATCGCCTTGGAGACCGACTCCGCATTCCCGCTGCTGACGGCAAGTTGACGGATCAGCTGGCCATGCTCGTCCTGCAGAACGCGGTACAGGATTTCACGGATCACGAGCGGCGCGAGGAAGGGAATGTCTTCGGGCGTATCGAGCAAAGACACCAGCCGCGTCACCGCGTCAAGCAAGCCCGGACTTGTCCGGCTGACCACAAGTCCCCGCTCCAACGGGGCTTTACTTCCCGCCGGCTGCGGCGGCAGGTCCTGCATGATCTCGATAATTTGATCCGCCGTAAACCGCAGCTTTACGCATAAATACGGCCTTTCCGGGCTGGCTTCGATAATCTGCCCCATGATCGGCAGGCGAACGGAAGCCACCAGATAGGAGTCGGTGTTATACATGTAACTCTCTTCGCCGAGCGTCACGATTTTGGCGCCCTGGGCGATCACATACAGCGAAGGTTCATACAGCGCCGGCAGCGGCTCCGAAACGGCGGTCGCGCGCAGGAAGCTCAGCGCCGGAATCGCCGTCGGCTGCACGCCCTCCCGGTCCGTCAGCCGTAGGACAAGCCCGGACAGCTTCTGCCGCGCCGAATGCGAAGGCGGTTGTTCTATTGGCGGTTGTTCTTCCCGGTGTAGTTCCATCCTCAGTCCCTCCTTTATTAAACCGATCATAATCCTTCATGCAGGATTGGGCAAGAATCGGGGAAGAATAGGCTACCTGCCTAAGCCTTGGCAAATCTATAATCAACTTAAATCTTAAACAGAGAGGTTGATTGCAGATGAAGACTTTAACGGGAAAAGTAGCAATCGTGACCGGCGCCTCCAGAGGTATCGGCAGCATGATCGCCAGGCAACTGGCCGCGCTCGGCGCCAAGGTGGTCGTCAATTATTCCAGCAGCCCGCTTCAGGCGATGGAGGTCGTGAAGGAGATCACCGGTGCAGGCGGCGAGGCCGCCGCGGTTCAGGCTGATGTCAGCAAGCTGGCCGACGTGGAGCGGCTGTTTTCTGAGAGTATTGCCCTGTACGGCAAAGTCGATATCCTGATCAACAATGCCGGGGTGATTTTGTATAAACTGCTGGCCGATGTTACCGAGGAAGATTTCGACCGCTTGTTTGCCATTAACGTGAAGGGCACCTATTTCGCCTGCCAGCAGGCGATGAAATACATGTCGGACTATGGGCGGATCGTCAATTTCTCGACCTCGATCAACGGGACCATGTCCCCGACTTACAGCGTTTATGCAGCTGCCAAAGGTGCGGTCGAGCAAATTACCCGGCAATTGGCCAAGGAGTTCGGCCCGAAGAAGATTACAATCAATACGGTAGCACCAGGACCGGTGAATACCGAGCTGTTCACTGTCGGCAAAACCGAGCAGCAAATCGCTGCCATTACGCAGATGAATTCCTTCGGCCGCTTGGGTGAACCGGAAGATATCGCGAACGTTATCGAGTTTCTGGTCAGCGATCAGGCCGCCTGGGTGACCGGTCAAACGCTGCGCGTGAACGGCGGCTACGTATAAAATCAGGATAAACAAGGGCTTCTTCGGCTGCCGGATTCCGGCTTAGCTGAAGAGGCCTTTTTCATTACAAAATAAGGAAGCTGCGTGGTACACTAAGTTTGCCATAGTCCATCGGCGGAAGGAGTGCCCGCTTTGAACATCGTAACGACCCAACCGTTGATCCGGCAGGTATGCCTATCCATATTAATCAGAGGAAGTGAAGACCATGATTAAATGGTTTATATTAGCCTGCGCATGCTCGCTTGCGCTTTACGTCTCCATCTCCCCCAACAAGAAACAGCGACTCTTCGTTCCGCGAAGCTCGGGGCTGGGCTGGTCGTTTAATTTTGCCAACCCTTATTCCTGGATCGTGCTTTTTTTGCTGATTGCGGCGGCTGTGCTGTAGGAAGAAGTAGAGTATTTTTCATAGTCGAATGATCCCGTTCATGTCATCCGGGCTGCTCTTATAATAGATATATCTTACAGAAAAAGGGAGGCCGCGCACATGAACCATCTATTCCGCAAAGAGATCAGCGACTGGAACGACTGGGGCCGGGTTTATCAATCCATTCCGGATTTCCGCGGGCTGATCGCGGCGATTTTTCAAAATGAAGGGCTGGCCGGACACGAGGCCATCTCTCCCCTGACACCCGGCACCAATGCCGTCTTTAAGGTTGGCAGCTATGTCATCAAGCTCTTTGCCCCCAAAGAGTCGGGCGCGGATACGGACAACGATTATGCGGCTGAAGAACAAGCGATGTTGCGGGCAATCGCCCAGGGCATACAAACGCCGAAGATCATTGCCGCCTCCACCATTCACGACAAATATGAGTTCAAATATTTCATCATGGAATATATCGACGGGCAGGATGCCGGGGAACGGCTGCCGGCGTACACCCAGGAGGACAAGCGCAAATTTGTGGAGCAGCTTAAGGATAATCTGCGTAAAATCAACGTTCCCCCGCCCGTGGCTATGAATTGGGAGACGTTCATACATAGCGCAATCGGCCAGCCGCGCTGGCAAATGTTCTCTGACGGCTTTCAGGCGCAGCGCGCGGAGTATCTCCGCAGTTGCGGCAGCGCTCCTCTGCTCTATGTCCATGGCGATGTTACGGCCGAGAATGTCCGGATCGCGCCGGACGGTCAAATGTATCTTATCGATTTTGCCGACAGCACGATTGCCCCGGCCGAATACGAATACCCGCCGATTGTATTCAGCCTGATGGACTCTGATCCGGATTTCATTCATCTTTTTCGCGGAGAAATGGACGAGGAGACGTTTGCCGACCTCCTGTTCCGCGGCCTTATGATGCATGCCTTCGGCGCTTTTTTTGTTAGGGACCTGTGGACAACATATACAAGCAGAGCACTTGCCGAGTTATCCACTCTAATAGAGGTGAAGGTACTGCTTCAGTCTGTGCTTTATCCGAAATAGTTAGTTTTTGTTTGTATAACATTCAATATTTTTAATAACTTTTTGCAAATTGTTTTTATTTACGGCTTAACCGCTGCTCCAAACTATTCTATAATGAGGTTGGGCGCACCTACGACACCCGTTTGTGAACGCGCGTTTATAGTTTTTGCCCGCCACCCACTATTTGTAGGAGGAATGGTCATGCAGTACGGATATTTTGACGAAAAAAACAAGGAATATCTCATCACGAAACCCAATACGCCCGCCCCTTGGGCCAACTACCTCGGTTCGCCTGAATACGGCGCCATCATTTCGGGCAACGCCGGCGGCTACAGCTTTGTAAAGTCCGGAGCGAACGGGCGGCATGTGCGCTATCATTTCAATTCCAAGGATGAACCGGGCCGTTACATTTACGTACGCGACCTGGAGAACGGAGATTACTGGTCGGGCTCCTGGCAGCCGGTCGGCAAGGATCTGGATCAATACAGCTCGGTGTGCCATCATGGAACCGGATACACGAATATTGTCTCCGACTACGACAATATCCACACGGAATCGCTGTATTATGTGCCGCTGAACAAAACCTACGAGGTATGGCGCATGAAGGTGCGCAACAATGACTCCAGAACCCGCAAGCTGGCGCTGTTCGGATTCGTCGAATTCACCAACGATAACAACTACGAACAGGATACCGTCAACCTGCAATATACGTTGTTTATTTCGCGGACCCACTACAAGAACAACAAAATCCTGCAGGTCATCAATGAAAATACGCCGGAAGGACAGTCCTGGCGATTCTTCGGCGCGGCCGGCGCGGAAGTCACCGGCTATGACGGCGACCGGGATACATTCCTCGGAGACTACCGTAGCTATGGCAACCCGCTGTCCGTGGCAAATGGCCAATGCAGCAACTCCTTGAATTATAATACGAACGCCTGCGGCGCGCTGCAGATCAACGTCGAACTCCAGCCGGGCGAGGAAAAAGAAGTTGCCTTCCTGCTGGGCCAATACGACGAGGAGGGTGCCTCCGAAATCCTCGCCCACTACAGCGATTTGTCCGTCGTCGACAAGGAACTGGAGGAGCTGAAGCTTTTCTGGCACAGTAAACTGAACCGCTTCCAGGTACAGACGCCAAGCGATAACCTGAACAACATGATCAACACCTGGAACGCATACCAGTGTTTCATCACCTTTATTTGGTCGCGGGCGGCTTCCTTCCAATATTGCGGTCTGCGCAACGGTCTTGGATACCGGGATACGGTGCAGGATATTCAGGGCATTATCCACCTCGACCACGAGATGGCGCTGGAACGCCTGCGGCTGATGATCTCCGCTCAAGTCTCCAACGGCGGCGGTCTGCCGCTCGTGAAATTCGACCACAATCCGGGCCATGAAGGCACGCCGGACGATCCGGAATACGTGCGGGAGACCGGCCATCCGCATTACCGGGCCGACGATGCCCTGTGGCTGTTCCCGACTGTCATTAAATATTTGAACGAAAGCGGCAACTGGGCCTTCACCGACGAAGTGGTTCCTTATTCTGATAAGGGCGAAGCAACCGTATACGAGCATCTGCGGCAGGCGCTGCAGTTCAGCCTTGACCGTATGGGCGTGCACGGCATGCCGGTTGGGCTTCATGCCGACTGGAACGATTGTCTGCGGCTCGGCGCCAAAGGCGAATCGCTGTTCGTGGCCTTCCAGCTGTACATGGCCTTCCGTATCTTCATGGATATCGCTCGTACCAAAAACCGGGAAGCCGACATCGAGTGGGCGCAGGGCCTGCTGGATGAGCTGGACGCCAATATCCAGAAGCATGCCTGGGAGAACGACCAGTTTGTCCGCGGATTTACCGAGGACAACTATACGGTCGGCTCTTGGGAGAACGACGAAGCCAGAGTATGGCTGAATCCGCAAAGCTGGGCCGTCCTGAGCGGCGCCGCCCGTCCCGAACAAGCGAAGCTCGCCATGGACAAAGTATACGCCAATCTGCGCACCGAGTACGGAACGATGCTCTTCTATCCGCCGTTCCGCAATTACGGCCTGCCGGTAGCCTTGATGGCATTGTTTAACGCTTCGACCAAAGAAAATGCCGGGATCTTCAGCCAGCCGCAGGGATGGCTCATTCTGGCGGAAACCATGATCGGCAACGGCGACCGCGCCTTTGAATACTTCCTCGATTGCAGCCCGGCCAGCATGAACGACAAAGCCGAGGTCCGCAAGCTAGAGCCTTACGTGCACGGGCAGTTCGTCGAATCCAAAGACAGCCCGTACCAAGGCCGGGCGCATGTACACTGGCTCACCGGCACCGCGTCGACGGTAATGGTGTCTCTCGTTGAAGGTATCATGGGAATCCAGCCGCAATTTGACGGTTTGCGCATCAACCCGTGCGTGCCGGCAAGCTGGACCAACTTCTCCATGGTCCGCGAGTTCCGCGGCAAGAAGCTGAATATTGAAGTCGAGAATAAAAACGGCGTGCAAAAAGGCGTCACCCGGATCATCCTGGGCGGCGAGGAGATTTTGGGCGATACCATTCCAATGTCCAAAATGGCTGACGAGAATACCGTTAAGGTCATTATGGGATAACATAAGACAAACAAGCCCGTCCGTGCATGCTGCACGGACGGGCTTTTGTTTTTAAATAGCTGACTCCTTGGGAGGCTACTCGCTATCATACGATAAGGCTTACGCTTCTTCCAGCCCGATCCGGCGGATATCGTCCAATTCTTCCGGCGTCATCAGCCCAGAGGTGTACAGGTTACGGTATTCCTGGGAGACGCTCTGGTTAAAAATCAGCAGATCATCGGTGTTCACGGTTACGGGAACACCATGATCGTACAGCTTGCGGATCGGGTGCTTGCCATAGCTCTCCGCCACTCCAAGCATCACGTTGCTCGTCGGGCAGACATGCAGCCGGATCGCATGACGGGCCAGCCAGTTCATGATCTGCGGCGAGCCGGCGGCCGCGACTCCATGATGAACCTCCTGAAGCTCCAGCACTTCCACGGCCTCCATCACATCGTCGGCGGTGCCGAATTCGCCCACATGCACTTTGCAGACCAGCCCCGCAGCATGCGCCGCCCGGTAAATCGGTTTGAACGCGGAAATGGGCTGCGCCAGTTCATCATGGCAGACATCAATGGAGCGAAACCACTGCGCGGCAAAAATTTCATACAGCCGGGTGCCAACCTGCTCCACATCGCAGGCCCGGTCCAAAGACAGCTCCGGCCGGAAATCCGTATCCGGCGCATGGCGGCGCTGCAGATCATCCATGGTCTGCATAAACGACTCCATCCCGCCCAGAGCTTCAATTTCGTCAATGCCGAAATTCAGCGCCAGCTTGGCAATTCGGTCCTCGCGGGCCTGCACGAAAGCAGCTTCAACACGTTTTAAATATCCTTGTTTACCGGGACAATGGCGTTTTACATTCACTGTGTACCAATTCTGCATTTCATGGAGCGAAGCAAACGGCCTGGCCGGCGGCTCGATAACCACCTTTGCCCACTCGCCGATATAGGCCATCGTTCCTCCGCGACCGGCATGATTATGCCAATCGCTTTTCGGGACCGCCTGAAGTCCCGGGAGGGAATCATTTTTCAAAGCTTCGATAAATGCCTGACGATCCGATCCAACGCTGTGTTCAACGACCGACACATGTATCCGCCCTTTCCCACCTAAAATCATTCCGCTCCATCCTTAAATGACGTACGGCTTCGCTTCCATCGTCTCCGCTTTGGCAACGGCTTCTTCCAGCGTCATGCCGGTATAATCCTGTGCGGCAAAATAACGCGCGCTGCGTCCATCGTCCACGAAAGCACCCACGGCAATGCCGGGGATGACCGACTCGACCGCGTGATGGGCATGCGGTCCGCCGAGATCCGTGCGGCACCAGCCCGGGTCTGCCAGGTTCAGCAGCACATTGCTGCCTTCCAGCCTGGAAGCCAGGTCCTTGGTGAACTTGTCCAGCGCCGCTTTGCTGGCTGCATACCCTGCCTGCTCCGGCTCGTTGCGAATGCCGCTGGTCGTATTGATGACGCGGCCGAAGCCTCTTTCCAGCATTTTAGGAATAAAGTGGTGGCAGATCGTCGCAATCGAAATAAAATTGATTTGAAAGCTTTGAACAAAATCCTCTACCGGCGTCTGCCAGTAATCCTTGCGGTAGGCAATTTGCACGGCGGCATTGTTGAACACGATATCGACCGGCGTCCCTTTGGCATCGATTTCACGCAGCATAGCCTCCACATCTTCTTGGCGGGCCAGCTCGGCCTGCACGCTGTAGGCTTCGATACCCAGCGCCTTAACCTCTTCCTCCAGCTTTGCCGTGTTCTCCAGCTTCCGGCTATGCAGAATCAGATTGCAGCCCTGCCGCGCCATAAACAAAGCGGTTTGATAGCCGACGCCGCGGCTTGCTCCCGTAATCAGCGCCCATTTTCCCTCTACTTGAATCATGTTGAACCTCCCGGTGGTTAATTGAGTATGTAAGCGTTATTTTTCGCTCTTTCTTTATTCTATCGCATCTTCTGCCAAAAGGCTCGTCTATGAAATTGAGGTATCAAACCTGCGTCCCGAAGGTAATGATAGAGAGCAGGACATCTAAAATTAGGAGGGACCTTATGGGCAGAATTCTTCATTTTGAAATCCATGTCGACGATATGGAGCGGGCCAAAGCTTTTTACGGAGAGGTGTTCGGCTGGACGTTCGAGGACTGGAGCGAATACGCGGGCATGCCCTACTTCGGCGCCATTACCGGAGATGCCAGCCAGCCCGGCATCAACGGGGCGTTAATCAAACGGCAAGGGCCGCCGCCGCAGGAAGGGCAAGCCGTCAACGGCTACGCCTGCACCCTCGGAATAGCGAATTACGATACTACCGAGGCCGCTATTCTTCAGCATGGAGGCAAGCTCGCCTTGCCGAAACATGCGCTGCCGGGCATGGCCTGGCAGGGGTATTACCTCGACACCGAAGGCAATCTCTTCGGGATTCATCAGCCAGATGTGAACGCGAAATAGACGTCTTGGCTAAAACGAGAAAAAGCGTTCCTGCTAAGCCGCGGCAGCGGCCGGGCAGGAACGCTTTTTTTGATGGGTTTAGTTATCCCAGCTTCGCGATTATTTCCTTGGCTACTTGGAGGGTGGATTGCGGGTTTTGCCCGGTAATCAGATTCCCGTCGATTTCCACATGATCCGACCAGTCCGGATGTGCAATAAAAACAGGACCTGCTTCACGCAGCTTGCTCTCCAGCAGAAACGGCATGCTGGCTGCAAGCCCAGCCGCATGTTCTTCGGAGTCGGTAAAAGCCGTAATCCGTTTGCCTTCAACCAGATACCTGCCGTCGGATAGCTTGGCGTTAACCAGACCGGCCGGTCCATGGCAGACCGCAGCCACGATTTTACCCGCTTCGAAAAATGTCCGCAGCAGCTCCTGCAGCTTCGCATTGTCCGGGAAATCAAACATCGTTCCATGGCCTCCCGGCAGCAGGATCGCATCATAATCCTTGCCGGTTACTTCATTCAGCGGCACCGTGTTTTCCAAATGCGCTTGCGTAGCCAACAGCTCCGGAGACAGCTCATCGTTTAAGCTGCCCGGGTCGATCGGCGTCCGGCCGCCCAAAGGACTGGCAACGGTAACCGCATACCCCGCTTTGCTGAATTCCACGTACGGCTCGGCGAACTCCGTCAGCCAGAGCCCGGTTTTTTTACCGGAATGAATCTCTGAAGCCGAAGTTACCACGATCAATATATTTTTTGCCATTTTATTCGCTCCTTTTTTAGATAGAGATGATGAAAACGGAAGAGTTAAATTGATTATAAGCAGACACCATCAATAAATCTAATTATATAATTTGCGAGTAATCATAAATATATTTATAATTAATACCTGATGAAAGCGATGAGTCCCAGCAAAAGGAGTGTGCATCTATGGTCGATTTCGAGTGGTACCGGAGCTTCGTAGCCATCTACAGACATTTATCCGTCTCCGAAGCCGCCAAGACGCGGATGATGACACAGCCGGCGATGAGCCAGCATCTGGCAGCGCTTGAAGCCGAGGTTGGAGAGCCTTTATTTACCCGTTCGTCCCGAAGACTTGCGGCGACGGAACGCGGCAAAGAGCTCTATTCCCGTCTGGCCCCGCTGCTGGAATCGCTGGAGACCGCTACCGCTGAACTGAAATCCGCCTCCTTGCCCCATTCCAGAGCCATTCGTATCGGTTTGGCCCTTGAGTTTTTCCAGGAGCAGATCGTTCCGAGGCTGCAACGCGCGGCAATATCCGTCACCGCTTCCTTTGGAACGGCAGATCAGCTGATTGAGCAGCTGAAGGAAGAGCAGGTAGACCTTATCGTTACTTCCAAAAAATATGCCGAGCCAGGGATTAACTATCAGTTCCTATATCAAGAGACGTTTGCGATCATCGCTCCGGCTGACCTCACCGTTCCATGTCTGAACAGCCTGAAGGAAATGGAGGAATGGCTGTCGGCACAGCGCTGGATATCGTATGGCCCGGAGCTGCCTATGATAAGAAGGATTTGGAGAGAGCATTTCAAGAGACGTCCCCTGATCCGACCGATTCATATCCTACCGAACCTGCACGCGATCCTGAAAGCCGTCGGCAGCGGCGCCGGTCTCAGCGTTGTTCCAACATATATGCTCTCTTCTCCGGCAAGATTCGGAGTCCAAGTTCTGCTGGACCGTTACATGGTCGACAACGAATTGTACATTGCCTACAAAAGCAAATATCAGCATAATCCCGAACTGAGGGAGATGATTGAGTTCATCCGGGATGAACAGAACTAGCGGCGCAGCAGCCGCTAAAGCTCAGGGTCCTGCCGCAACGGCAGGACCCTGAATAAAAGCCTGTGGATTATAGCAGAACGGCATATCTTCCTCCTCAGATCAGAGGCTCCCTGGTCATGTTATTCCACCATATTTTTCGTGGACTGATACATATTTGCCGTATACTTATCGATGTCATCCCGCGACATCCGCAGGCGGGCCTCGGAAGTGCCGTACCCGATCTCGACCTTCCCTTCTGCCAATCCCGCAAAAATCCCGTCGGCAAAAGCGTCCAGCGGTTCGCCATGGGTATGCAGTCCTGAGCCGCCCAAATCCGTGTTCACCGCCGGCGGCGCTACCTCGATCACCTCCACGGCCGTTTCCGACAGCTGATGCCGGAGGCTCATCGTAAAGGAATGCAGCGCAGCTTTGGTCGCCGAATAAATCGGCGCAATAGCAAACGGCGTGAAAGCTAGGCCTGAGGTTACATTGATGATCGCTCCCGCTTCTTTTTCTGCAAAATACGGAGCGAACAGCAGCGCCAAATGAACCGGCGCATCCAGATTCGTAGCAATCTCCTGATGAAAGTAACTCCAATGATCCTTGGCGCCCGATTTGAGCACGTTAAACCGCTGCTGGGTGCCGGCATTATTGACCAGCACGTTCACTTCGGGGTGATTCGCGGTAACCCAATCGAACAAGGCAATGCGCTCCGCCTCCACGCTCACATCGCATAAACGGGTAATCAAGCCCGGCAGCTTTGCTTGCGCCGCTTGAAGCACCTCTTCGCGCCGTCCGCACACAATAACCCGATTTCCTGCCTTTACGAAACGTTCTGCAAAAGCCAGTCCGATTCCGGCGCTTCCCCCGGTAATCAGAATCGTATTTCCCGTCAGCTTCATGATTTAGCCTCTTCTCTGTTTTTATTTTTGCGGGCGTTCATATAACGCGCAATCTTCACATCTATTCCTTCCAGCGCTTTCGTCATCAGCGACATTTCCTCTTGCACCGCAGCCTTATGCTTTTGCATCATCTCCAGCCGCAGCTCCGTGGTGCTTTCACCCTCTACTACCCAATCAATGTACTGCTTGATTTCACTGATCGGCATATGCGTCTGCTTTAAGCAGAGTACCATGCCAAAAAGCGCAATTTGATCCTCGGAGAAACGCCGCCGGCCGGCTGCATCCCGCTCCATGAGGGGGAGCAAACCTTGTTTTTCATAGTACCTGAAACGGGACTCCGGAATACGGAACAGTGCCGCCGCTTCGCCAATGGAATAATATTTCATCTGAAGGCCTCCAAACCGATCATTCATTGTCGACAGGATTAGCATACGACTTAAACCATGGTTTAAGTCAATATAAAAATTTTGTTGAAACGCTCCTCCAAATTTCTCCGTACATACCAATGAAAAACATTACATCTTCTGGGGGAATGAATCATTGAAAACAAAACTTGCCATCCTTTTGCTTCTGACTGCCGCAGCACTAACCGGGTGTGGATCCGATAACAACGGAAATAACACTGATAAATCCAACAATGCTTCGTCTCAACCGGTAAACGGGCAGGCAGCGGCGCCCAGCAAAGCGCCCAAAAAATTGTCCGCCGCTGAGAATGTCGCGCTGGACTACGTGAATATTTTTCTGAACGGTTCGGATGAGGAAGCGAAAAAGACATTTATCCAGGATCACGTCTACCCGGACGCCCAGCCGCTGTTCCAGCTCGCGCAAGCCATCGAAACGCCGGACGACCACAAACTGAAAGACCCTCAGGTGATCGAATCCGCCGATTATTCCAAAGAGGACAACATGAAGGTAGAAGCGGTTTTGATTCAAGGAGAAGAAGGCAACAACCCGCAAAGCGAGCTCATCGTGTTTATCACTGATAAAAAAGTGCTCATGGCCAGCAATTCGTCCGACGAGGAGTCGTTCGGCCAAGCAAGAAGCGCATTCAAAACACCGGTACCGGAAACCTCCCAGGCTGCCAATAAGCCAAGCGAAAAGGACATGCTGCGGGAGATCAAGAGCTTCGTTATTGACGATTTGTGGAATGATGCCTTCGTCGAAATCAGCTGGTATATCCACAGCGGTACCAGCAGCACCGGGGAGAGCATCGATATTAACTTTACCGTTCAGCAATTAGGCAAAACCATGGAGAAAAAGAAAGAATACGATACTTATATGAGCGGCCTTGGCACAGAGTACGATTCCGTGAAAAGCGTATGGGCCAAGCTCTCCGGCGAATCCGATCGCCTGTACGCGCTGATCCAGCAGCATCCGCCCAAAGCCAACGACAGCAGCTCCGATTACGATGCCAGCATTCTGAATCAGTACACGGACGCCTTCGAGAAAGAAGTCGATGCGTTAACCGAATAAGCGGAGTATTCCGATCCCCTTTTGCCTGCCCCCGGGATAAGTGCTATCCTAAAAAAGTGGATACTGCTTAAGGAGGCGCACTAGATGAACAAGAGGATTCCGGAAAAAGCATTGAATGACGGTTTGAAGATCCCTTCCATCGGCTTCGGGACGGCTTGGATTAAAGGAGCTGCCGGGGTAGAGGTACTTATCCATGCGATGGATGCCGGCTACCGGCTGATCGATTCGGCGTTTAACTACGAAAATGAAGGCGCGGTCGGACAAGCTATCCGCAAGTCTTCCGTTCCGAGAGATGAGCTGGTCATCACCTCCAAACTCCCGGGCCGTCATCACGCTTACAAGGAAGCGCTGGAGACCATCGAAGAATCCCTGTTCAGAGCCGGACTGGATTATTACGACTTATACCTGATTCACTGGCCGAACCCGATCACGGACCGGTACGTCGAAGCCTGGCAAGCCATGATCGAAGCCAAAAAACGCGGATATATCCGCTCCATCGGCGTCAGCAATTTCCTGCCGGAGCATAATGAACGTCTGGTTCAGGAGACGGGCGTTGCGCCAAGCGTCAATCAGATCGAACTCCATCCTTATTTTGACCAAACAGAACAACGGGCCAAGGATGACAAATACGGCATCGTGCCCGAATCCTGGAGCCCGCTTGGCCGCGGCCACGACATGCTGAACAACGAGGCGATCAAGGGCATTGCCGCCGCTCACAGCAAAACGCCGACCCAGGTCATTCTGCGCTGGCATATTCAGCTTGGCGCCATTCCGATTCCGCGGGCAAGCTCGCTTGCGCATCAGAAGGAAAACCTGGACATCTTTGACTTTGAACTGTCGGAAGCGGAAATGCATATCCTTTCCGGGTTTAATCAGCCGGACGGCCGTTTGTGGAATCAGGACCCGGCGGTGTACGAAGAAATGTAAACCGATTGACGTTGGCGGGAATAGAAAGAGGACATTGGCGGGATGCCAATGTCCTTTTTTTTGCGCGTATCCTTAATTCCAGCCCATAAGCTCCCGGATATACGCGGTCAATTTATGCGCGGCTTTCTTATGCGTAACCTGCGACGGATGGAAATCTGCGGCGTAGCCGTCTTCCTCCAATTGAACATCAAACTTCATCGTGGCGATGCGTGTATCGCCCGTTTCCTGCATATAGCGGACAACGGCCTGCTCTACGAACGGGAACAGCCTGTCTCCCATGATCCCCAGCGTGCACAATATCTGTGCCTCCGGATTGTTTTTCCGGACCATTTTCAAAAACTCGGTATACTGCTCGGCATAATCCGCCTGTAGATCGGCAAAATCCTTGGTATAAGAGTCATCGTTCGTGCCCAAGTTAACGACGATCAGCTCCGGCGTAAATGCGCTAAAGTCCCAGCTTAACGTCAGCGGGTCCAGCGTACCGTCCAGGCGGCCTTCGGATTTGGCAACCTTCTCATAATAATCGGGGATCAGATGGGTCAAAAGCTTCTGGTCATTGTCCGTATATCCGGAGATAATGCCATACCCGCTGTATGACACCATGCTGTAATCGGCCTGCAGCGCTTGCGCCGTCAGGTAAGCATAGGCTTTGGTCACATCTTCCGTACCCGTTGAAAAAGGATGCAGCGCCACCTCGTCGTCCACCCCATACCCGCAGGTAATCGAATCGCCGATAAATTCGATCGTATGTACATTGGGCGAAGCAGGCCGAATGCCCTCGGCGGCATCGACAATGATCTCCTGAATGCCAACTGTGGACATGGCCGCTTCCGACAGCTTGATGATTTTTACCGTAACCTGCTGCTCCGTCTCGCTCTCGAATACGGTGTAGCTTCTCAAGGGCTGATCGATCTGCTCATCCACAACCCGCTTGCCGTTCACCTCGATGGCAATACGGGCCAGATTGGTCTCGCCTTGCGCGATTTGATCACCTTTAATCGTTACGTGAGCTTTGGTCCCAAAAAACGAAAATTCCACTCCGCTCCCGGACAACGCCAGCCACAATGCATCGTTGTAGTAATGAGTTCTGCCAATGATTTTGACGTATTCCTTCGTTGCTGTATAAACTTGCGTAGTCTCTGACATTTTATGCCTTCCTTCTCTAGCTTTATATCAGTAACAGTAGCAGAGAGAGCCGGATATTGGCAATGGACTGGATTACGCAATTAGTGCCCGGCGGCCGAGTCGAGGATATTTTTCAATGCACTGCGAAAAAGATTGGCCCGCCCGTTAGCCGGATGGGGTACACTGAGATGATTCACGTGATGGAGCATCAGCGTCTCTGCGGCTTTTCGGCCGATCGCAACAATTTCGGCGCCGGGGCTTAAATTAAATAACTCATTTGCGACCTTCATTCCTACACTTAGCTCTGCCGAAGTCGGGGTACGGTTCGTCATCATGTCCTGGCTGGACTTGAAGGGATGGAAGGGATAGATATTCCAAAAGATGAAGTCCGTCGGTTCCCATTGGCCAGAAGCCAATGCCGCCTCCCACACGATGGAGGCCGTCGGTTCCGAGAACCCGTAGGCCGCCTGCATCCGGTTTGGTTTGGGCAGATCAGGCAGACTGGTACGCCCGCCCGGGCCGCCGTCAAAAATCATCGGAGGCTTCACAAACGGGTGATTCCCCGTCACCATCCGTTCCGATGTTAAAGGAACCCCCGAGAATCTGGCCCCCTGATATCCGACGGCTTCGGCAATCAAAATAAACCGGGCGACACATATTCTTGGAGCCAGATATCGCAGCAGCTGATTTCGCCGGATCTCTACGGCCTCCGGGCCAATATCATACCCGTCGACGTAATCTTTCCAAGGGTTGATAACATTTTCGAGCGTAGCGTAGTCGCTTACCCTTTTGATAAAAGCTGCCGCGAGGTTATGCCGGTCCATTGGACTACCTCCAATATTGTTTATGTTATCCGGAGTAACTGGTATAATTTCCTAGAGGGAGGTTTGATATTATGGGTATCGCATTGTGTGCACTGGGTCTGATCGTTGTGTTTGGCAGTCAATATCTTACCAAACGCAGAAGCTAACCCATAAGTTTTAAGCCTGTCTGCGCCGGTTGAGGATGACCACGAGACGTAACCCTACCTTCCGCTCAACCGGCTCACTAACTTCCATAAAAAATTATAGCTCCACTTCCGCCGACCATAGGCGTGGGCTGCAGCATACATCAAAAAAAGCGGTGAGGCTTTGCTCTCATCGCTTTTTGCATTACTGTAACTATGCTATCCCTGATAGAGCGCTAAGGGTTACGCTCTCACCCGCCCCGATAAGCCTCACGCAGTGCGGCAAGGTCGAATTTTTTCATCTGCAGAAAAGCCTTCGTCACACGCGCAATTTGCTCCGGTGTACCTTTCCCCAGCATCTCGTCCATCTCCGCCGGAACAATCTGCCACGACACGCCAAACGGATCGGTCAGCCAGCCGCATTGTTCCGCTTCGGGAACCGCGGAAAGCTTCTCCCAGTAGTGATCAATCTCCTCTTGCGAATCGCATTTCACCATAAAAGAAATCGCTTCGTTGAAACGGAATTGATGATTGTGCGCGCTGTCCATGGCAGTGAACCACTGATTCTCCAGCATAAAGTCAGAAAACATAATGTTTCCTTCCCGGTCAGGCTCCATGCTTTGCGGATAGCGGACAATCGCCCCCTGCCGCGAGTTGCCAAATACGGACAAATAGAGAGTCATGGCCTCTTCTGCCCTGCCGCATTGATCCCCCACAAACAAAAACGATGGAATAATCGCCGGACGCTCCTCGCCTTCCGGATTCGTAAGCATCAGCTGCCAGGACACGCCGAATTTATCCTGAATCCAGCCATACCGCTCACTGAATGGGTACTTATCAAGCGGCATAAGTGCCTGTCCGCCCTCAGATAATTTGTTCCAGACCTCGTCTAATTTCTGTGCAGCGTCCTTTTCGCGTGACGGATCAAAATTAACGAAGAAAGACACAGACGGATTCAGCTTAAAATACGGCCCTGCGCTGATGGCCATAAACTTCTGTCCCCATATTTCAAAAGAGACTTGATCGCAGTCGCCCGACGGCGTGTCATGAAGGGTTGTCACACTCGTAACCTTGGATTCGGGAAAAACAGCGGCGTAAAAGTTAGCGGCTTCGACCGCTTCTTTGTTATACCAAATATGCGGAACGATCTTGGAGTTCGTATTTGTCATCCATCATACCCCCGCAACATTGATCTGAAAAGTAACACCGAACTTGTCCTTCACAATCCCATACAAAGGGCTCCAATCCGTCTTTTGCAGCGGCATGAACACTTGGCCGCCGTCTCCCAGTGCGGCGAAAATCTCCCGCGCGTCCGACTCTTCCGTAGGATGGATGGCAATCTGAACCGTATCCCCGTCCGCCTGATGCGACGTACCCGGAAAAGTATCGGAGAACATGAGATCCGCATCACCGACCTTCAAATGCGCATGCATTACAAGGGCCTTCATCTCATCGGTCAGCGGATGATTTGGATCTTCCGGCAAATCCCCGAACGTCATGATTCCGACCACGCTTCCGCGCAGCGCTTTTTCATAGAAATAAAGGGCTTCTCTCGAGTGTCCATTAATAACAAAATACGGGTTCAAACGGATTGACATCATGCTTCATCCCCTTTGGAACAAGTTGGTCAGTCAGCTTTATTATACACAATAATTGAAGGAAATAAACGGATTTCACGAACGTATGATCGCTTTATTTTTCGGGAAAAAGAATATCTTCAGAAATGAAAAAAAGACACCCCGTAAGGTGCCTTCAGTGATCCTCGCTTAATTTAGCGTTTGGTCTGAGTTGGACTTGTATTCGCCAGTATCGGCAGCATCTTCTCGCTTTTTTCCATTAAGGAATTGCACTGGCCACAGAGCGGTTGAATCGAAAATACAAAATTATCTCTCGTCCAGCCGTTGCACTTATCATTGGTGCATGACCATATCGTTGTCATTTCCTCTGGAAGATCAATCAGCAGTCTTTTCCGTGAATAGTACAAGCGGCATCCTTCTTTCCCTTTTGGAATAATGAGCGAAGAAAAAGCCCCAACGTCAAGTTTGGGGCTTCCGAACAGCAGTTTTACAGTTTAACAACATTCTCGGCTTGTGGGCCGCGGTTGCCTTGGACTACGTTAAATTCAACGCGTTGACCTTCGTCCAACGATTTGAAACCGTCGCTAACGATTGCACTGAAGTGAACGAATACGTCACTGCCGCCTTCAACCTCGATAAATCCAAAGCCCTTGTCTGCGTTAAACCACTTAACTGTTCCTTTTTCCATGATTTATTACCTCCATATTTGTATTTGTACATGATCTTCAAATTCCAAAAAAAATCACATATTGTACAAGGTTATAGAATCAAAATTATAACCCTCTACAATATGTGACTCAGGTCGAAATTCCAATAAACTAACTATAACATAACTGGGGCTGAGTTACAACTTTAAAGCTGATTGAACTCTAGGCCGGAATTCAACACATACCAAAAAGCCACCAGCCAGAATACTGGCTGATGGCTTTTTACTTACTCCATATGGAGCCGAGGGGAGTCGAACCCCTGTCCGAAGGCAACGCCACACAGACTTCTACGAGTGTAGTTACAGTTTTGATGTCACCCGAGTAGCGCCCCGTAACCGGCTATACGTTGGGTCAGCCTGATTATCTTCTTCCGTTGACCCCAGGCGGAGACCAGACGGCGTATCCCACTAAAGTTGAGCCCCTAGCCCGCCACATGGGCGATGGAAGGTAGGAGCTAGCTCACAGGTTATTAAGCTGCGAAAGCTAAGTTGTTGTTTTGTTTGCCGTTTAATTGGCTTTAGCGTTGATGAAGCGGACGCGTCCCCACTACTCGCTATCCATGCTCGAACTACCCCCGTCGAATCCAAAAACGGCCCCTCATTATAAGGGCTTCTTGGATGAACGGAATCGCCGGCAAAAGTCGATCCATCCCCGTGACAATCTCCGCCTGAAAGGCGCAGGATCACTTGAAGCATTAGTGCTACAAGAAAGAGTATATCACATTTTGCAGCATAATCACAAAGATGTTGCAGGAAACGCAGGCGGAGTTTGGCAGTTACCTCGCGACCTTCTGTTTCTCCCGCAGGGCCCGCTGGATGTCGCGCTGCGCGTCGCGTTTAGCGGCGGAATCGCGTTTGTCGTATTGCTTCTTCCCTTTGCCGATGCCGAGCAGCAGCTTGGCGTAGCCGTTGCGGACATACACCTTCAGCGGAACAATCGTATAGCCCTCTTGCTTGGAATGTCCAAGCAGCTTGCTGATCTGCTCCTTGTGCAGCAGCAGCTTGCGCGTGCGCGTCGGATCGTCCGGATTGGCGCGGTTGCCCTGCTCGAACGGGCTGATGTGCATGTTGTGCACAAAAATCTCCCCGCCGCGGATCGTCGCAAACGCATCGCCGATATTGGCCCGGCCGTTTCGCAGCGATTTAATTTCGGTTCCCGTCAGCACCATGCCCGCCTCGTAGGTATCCTCGATAAAATAATCATGGGAAGCTTTTTTGTTCTGGGCGAGCACTTTCCCGTCTGCCTTTTTACCCATCACAATCACTCCTTGAAAACATATTGCGGCGTCTGAATGCGCTGGTTCTGCGGCCAAACGGAATCCTTCCCAAACGTCCGACCTCTATTGTAACAAAAGCGCTCACGCAAACGCAAGGAAGGCTAAAGCGTTTCCCTGTACAGTTTAATTTAAAAAATCGAAGGCCAGCCGTCCCACAAAAAGCGCCCATTTTGACAACAGGTTGTCAGGAAGTTGAAGTTTCTTACTGCATAATCCAAAATAAAGAAAACGCTTACATTTATATCATAACATTCCTTTTTGACAACTGGTTGTCAGGAAGTTGGTTGTGGAAAAGAAAGCGCCAGACCCGAAGGCCTGGCGCTTGGAGGTATGGGGAAGAAATCCTATTCCTTGGATTTCTTCTTTTTCTTCTTGCGGCGGGTACCGCCTTCGGCCTGGCCCTCCGGGGCCGGAGCTGCCGAAGGGCTGAATACGCCGCTAGGGTTCTTTTTCGTGCGGCGGCTCTTGCCTTTGCCGCCGGCTGTGCGCTCGCCGGTGCCGCCGCCCGCACCGAAGCTGCCGCCGCGGTCCTCGCGGCTGCGGAAGCGCGTGCTCGAGTCGACGCCGCGCAGCTCGCCCGTGTCGGCGCCGTAGCCGCCCTTGCCGGAGCCGAAGCTGAAGCTGATGCCGCGCCCCGCGGCACCGCTTCCGCCGTCTCCGGCGCGGCTCCGCCCGGCGCCGCTGCCTCCTGGAGCGCCTCCGCCGCGCTCCAGGACCTCAAAGGCCCGGCGCGCCGCTTCGGCCGGGCCGCCTTTGCGCCGGCGGCCGCTTCCGCCGCCGGCATTGCTTTCGCCGCCGCGTTCGCCCGCGGCCGGCGCACTGTCAGCGGCGCCTGCACCGGCGCCGCCTTCCGGGCTGCCCGTACCTGCGGGCAGCCAGCTTCCCCGCGGCTCGCCGGCGAAGCCGGAGCCGCCGCCTTTGCCCGGCTTCCCTTTGCCGCCGGGCTTGCCGTTCTTGGCGGCTTTTCCGCCTTTGCCGCCCCGGGCCTCCCCGGCTTTGCCCTTACCGGCTTTGCCGGCAAACTTGCCGGGAGCGCCGCCTTTTTTGCCGCCAAAGCCAAACCCGCCGGATCGGCCGGTATAGCTGCGATGCTCGCCCGCCGCGCGCGGCTTCATATCGACCAGCTCGAAGTCGATCGTATGGTCGTCCATATTTACCTTGGCTACGCGGATCTTCACCTCGTCGCCGATGCGGAACACCTTCGACGTCCGCTCGCCGATAAGCATCATATGGGCTTCGTCGAAGTGGTAATAATCGTCGGTCAAATTGCTGAGCCGGATCAGCCCTTCCACGGTGTTATCCAGCTCGATGAACATGCCGAAGCTGGTTACGCTGCTGACCATGGCATCGAATTCCTCGCCCACCTTGTCCAGCATGTACTCCGCTTTCTTGAGCTGCTCCGTATCCCGCTCCGCATCCACCGCGACGCGCTCGCGCTCGGATGACTGCTGGGCGATGTCCGGCATTCGGCTGGACAGGTACTCCAGCCGTTTCGGCGTTAGCGCCCCGCCGCCCTCGAACACCTCGCGCATCACGCGGTGAATGACAAGGTCGGGATACCGGCGGATCGGCGAAGTAAAATGCGAATAGTATTCCGCTGCCAGCCCGAAGTGACCAGTGCTCTCAGCGTCGTATTTCGCCTGCTTCATGGAACGCAGCATCATCGTGCTGATGACGGTCTGCTCCTTGGTGCCCTGGATATCCTCCAGCAGGCTTTGCAGCGCCCGCGGATGAACGGAATTGCCGCGGCCTTTGATGTGATAGCCGAAATTGGCGGCAAACGCCATAAAATTCTGCAGCTTCTCCGGGTCCGGATCCTCGTGAATCCGGTACAGGAACGGCACCTTCAGCCAGTGGAAATGCTCCGCCACGGTCTCGTTCGCAGCCAGCATAAACTCCTCGATGATCTGCTCGGCCACCGAACGCTCGCGTTTGACGATATCGTATGCTTTGCCGTTTTCATCGACGAGGATTTTGCTCTCCTGGAAGTCAAAATCGACCGCGCCGCGCCGCATCCGCGCCCCGCGCAGCTTCATCGCCAGCTCTTTCATCAGACGGAAATCTTCGATCAGCGGACTGTACCGCTCCAGCAATTCCGGGTCCTCATCCTCGAGGATTTTACGGACATTCGTGTAGGTCATCCGTTCTTTGGTCCGAATTACGCTGGTAAACACGTCATGCTTGACGACCTTCATATGTTCATTGAATTCCATCTCGCACGACATCGTCAGCCGGTCCACCTGCGGGTTCAAGCTGCAGATGCCGTTGGACAGACGATGCGGGAGCATCGGAATGACCCGGTCGACCAGATAAACGCTGCATCCGCGGTTGTACGCTTCCTTGTCCAGTTCGGAGCCTTCGCGAACGTAATAGCCGACATCGGCGATATGCACGCCCAGCTTATAATGGCCGTTTGGAAGAAGCTCGACATTCACCGCATCGTCCAGGTCTTTGGCATCCTCGCCGTCAATGGTCACGATGTTCAGTCCGCGCAAGTCGCGGCGGCCCTGGGCCACGATCTCTTCTTCGGTTATGGAGTCCGGCGCCGCTTCCGCTTCCGCCATCACTTCCGCGGGGAACGCCTCCGGCAGCTGATGCTTGCGGATGACGGACAAAATATCGACGCCCGGGTCATCTTTATGCCCAAGAATTTCGATAATCTCCCCTTCGGCCGCCGCCCGGCCTTCCGGGTAGCTCACAATGCGCACGACGACTTTCTCGCCGTCCACAGCGCCCTTGAAGGACTCCTTGGGTACAAAAATATCGCGGTTGATCCGCTTGTCATCGGGCAGTACAAAACCGTACGTTTCGAAGCTTTGGAACACCCCGACCGTCTGCAGCACGCCGCGGCGGACAATGCGCACGACTTCGCCTTCCATCCGGCCGCCCGAAGGACTGCGGGACGTAATGCGCGCAAGCACGATATCGCCGTTCATGGCGCCCTTCAGGTCATTGGCATGAATGTATACATCGGGATGATCCTTATCGTCGGGAATCAAGAAACCAAAACCCTTCGCATGCGCCTGCAGCCGGCCGCGGAGCAGGTCCATCCGTTCCGGCACGCCGTAACGGCCACTGCGGGTCAGCACGATTTTTCCATCCTGCTCCAGATCGCGAAGCAGTGCCTCAAACGCCGTAAAATCCGCCTGTTGTTCAATTGCAAAATGGTTGATCAATTCATCATAGGTCAGCGGCTTATAAGCCGTTTCTCGCATGAAATCAAGCAGTTGTTGTTCTGTAATCAACATGTTCACCTCAACGCTCCGCAGCAATAGCATTGCCGCGAATATATGTATATCCCGGTCAGCCCGTACATGCTGGAGTTAAATTTAACCTTTATATACTCATACCCTAGTATACACGAAATCAATCCCGGGCATCCCTGCATTGCCCTAACAAAAAAGCCCTCTGCTCCATTCCTTAGAGAACAGGGCAAAGGGCTTGCTTTAGGTATAGTTATTTCACGATAATGGCAACGACGATCGCCAGGATAAAGAATCCGGCCGCCAGTCCTACCGTTACCCGCTGCAGCACGAGATCCATGCCGCGCGCTTTCGTTTTACCGAAGAGATGCTCTGCGCCGCCGGAGATGGCACCGGAAAGTCCCGCGCTTTTCCCCTTTTGCAGAAGAACGACCGCAATCAAACCTACGGAAAAAATCAGGAGCAACACTTTGAAAAAGATTTCCATTCACTTCCACCTCCTACGTGCAAGCATCACTATCTATGGGAATTTAGATTTCACGTTTCATAAACAGCATTTTTATTTTATCATAGCGGCCCAAGGAACACAACCAATCTATTTGAATTCATGCTACTTCGACCCTTTAATGCATAGAAAAAGAGCCCGCCGTAGCCGGCAGGCCCTTTCCTTGCTTATTATGTCGGCAATTATCTCTTCAGGTTGTAGAAGGATTTCAAGCCGTTGTATTGAGCCAATTCGCCCAGTTCGTCTTCGATGCGGAGCAATTGGTTGTATTTCGCGATACGGTCCGTACGGGAAGGAGCACCTGTTTTGATTTGGCCGGCGTTGGTCGCAACGGCGATGTCAGCGATGGTGCTGTCTTCGGATTCACCGGAACGGTGGGAGACAACTGCAGTGTAACCTGCGCGTTTAGCCATTTCGATGGCGTCGAAGGTTTCAGTCAGCGTACCAATTTGGTTCACTTTGATCAGGATCGAGTTACCGATTCCTTCTTCGATACCTTTGGAGAGACGTTCAGTGTTGGTTACGAACAGGTCGTCGCCAACGAGTTGGATTTTGTTGCCCAGTTTTTCAGTGAGCAGCTTCCAACCTTCCCAGTCGTCTTCGGAGCAGCCGTCTTCGATCGTGATGATTGGGTATTTATCAACCCAGGAAGCCAGCAGGTCAACGAATTCAGCCGGAGTGAAGGATTTGCCTTCGCCTTCCAGGTGGTATTTGCCGTCTTTGAAGAATTCGGTGGAAGCAACGTCCATACCGAGGAATACGTCTACGCCTGGTTTGTAACCAGCTTTTTCAATAGCTTCCATGATGGAGGACAGAGCGTCTTCATTGGAAGTGAAGTTAGGAGCAAAGCCGCCTTCGTCGCCAACTGCAGTGTTCAGGCCTTTGCCTTTCAGAACGGCTTTCAGCGCGTGGAAGATTTCAGCGCCGGTACGCAGAGCTTCTTTGAAGCTAGGTGCACCAACTGGCAGTACCATGAATTCTTGTACGTCAACGTTGTTGTCGGCATGAGCGCCGCCGTTAACGATGTTCATCATAGGAACTGGAAGTTGTTTAGCGTTGAATCCGCCCAGGTAAACATACAGAGGTACGTCCAGAGCAGCAGCAGCAGCGCGGGCAACAGCCATGGATACGGCCAGGATCGCGTTAGCGCCCAGTTTGCCTTTGTTGTGCGTTCCGTCCAGCGCGATCATGGCTTTGTCGATGCCCAGTTGGTCCAGAGCGTCCATGCCGATGACTTCAGGAGCGATAATTTCGTTTACGTTCTCAACAGCTTTCAGAACGCCTTTGCCCAGGTAACGGGATTTGTCTTCGTCGCGAAGCTCAACAGCTTCGTGAGCGCCGGTGGAAGCGCCGGATGGAACGATTGCGCGGCCTTTAGCGCCGGATTCCAGATATACGTCAACCTCTACAGTTGGGTTACCGCGGGAGTCAAGGACTTCGCGAGCATAAACATCAGTAATAATCGTCATGTTAATTTAATCTCCTTTATACTTGATTTTATTCTGGGGTCAAGCTTATTTGCGGCTGGCGATCATCGATTGACCGGTCATTTCCGCAGGTTGCGGAATGCCCATCAGGTCGAGAATCGTTGGAGCCACGTCAGCGAGGATGCCGGATTCACGCAATACGACGTTCTCGGAAGTCACGATGAACGGAACCGGGTTGGTTGTATGCGCCGTAAACGGACGGCCCTCTTCGTCAAATACCATATCGGCATTGCCGTGGTCGGCGATGATGATGGCTACGCCGCCTTTAGCGACAACCGCATCCACGACCTTGCCCACACATTCGTCCGTTACTTCAACGGCCTTGATCGTTGGCTCCAGCATGCCGGAGTGCCCAACCATATCAGGGTTTGCGAAGTTCAGGATGATGGCATCTTGTCTGTCCGCTTCAATTTCCGCTACGCAGGCCGCCGCCACTTCGTATGCGCTCATCTCAGGCTGGAGGTCATAGGTTGCCACTTTCGGGGAATTGATCAGAATGCGGGTTTCACCCGGCAGTTCCTGATCGCGTCCGCCGCTGAAGAAGAAGGTAACATGCGGATACTTTTCGGTTTCCGCGATGCGCAGCTGCTTCTTGTTGTGCTGAACCAACACTTCGCCCAGCGTGTTATCCAGGTTCTTCGGCGAGTAGGCCACGTAGCCTTGCACCGTTTCGCTGAATGTGGTCAAGCAGACGAAATGCAGGTTTTGCGGGAACAACGGACCACGGTCGAAACCGCGGAAATCGGAGTTCGTGAACACTTGGGACAACTGGATGGCACGGTCCGGACGGAAGTTGAGGAACACGACGGAATCGCCGCTTTCCACTTTCGTTACCGGGTTGCCTTCGCTGTCGACAATCACGCTTGGCTCCACGAATTCGTCATAAACCGAATTTTGGTAGGAAGCCGTGATCGCTTGCAGAGCATCGGTGTATTTCGGACCTTCGCCGTAAACCATGGCGCGGTAAGCTTTCTCTACGCGTTCCCAACGTTTGTCGCGGTCCATTGCGAAATAACGGCCGGACACGGTAGCGATGGTGCCTACGCCCACCTCTTCGATTTTGGCGATCAGATCTTGAATGAACTTTTGACCGCTGTCCGGCGGCACGTCACGGCCATCCATGAAGGCATGAATGTAAACTTCATGCATTTCTTCTTTTTTGGCCAGGTCGAGCATCGCGAACAAGTGTCTGATATGGCTATGTACCCCTCCGTCGGATACCAGCGCATACAGGTGAAGTTTTTTGCCGGTCGATTTTGCGTTTCTTACCGCAGCAACCAGCGTTTCATTGTCGAAGAATTCCCCGTCACGGATGGACTTGTCAATCCGGGTCAAGTCCTGATATACGATACGGCCTGCACCGATGTTCAGGTGACCGACTTCGGAGTTGCCCATTTGTCCTTCCGGAAGACCTACAGCTTCGCCGCTTGCGGTAAGCGTAGTGTTCGGGTATTGCTTCAGGTAACGATCATAGTTCGGCTTGTTGGCTTGGGCAACGGCATTGCCTTCATCGGTGTTGCGCAGTCCGAAGCCGTCCATGATGATCAGTGCTACAGGTTTTGGTGCAGACATCTTACTTCGCCCCCTCAACGAGTGCAACGAAGGAAGCAGGCTGCAGGCTTGCGCCGCCGACGAGCGCGCCGTCGATGTCGCTTTGGCCCATGTATTCGGTGACGTTCTCCGGTTTTACGCTGCCGCCGTATTGAATGCGGACCGCTTCTGCCGTAGGCGCGTCATACAGATCCTTCACAAGGGTGCGGATATAAGCAATTACTTCATTCGCATCTTGGGAAGTGGAGGATTTGCCAGTGCCGATCGCCCAGATTGGTTCATAAGCGATAACGACTTGTGCCGCTTGCTCAGCGCTCAGGCCGGCAAATGCCGCTTCGGTTTGCACTTTGCACACTTCTTTAGTTTGATCGGCTTCGCGCTCTTCGAGCTTTTCGCCGACGCATACGATCGGAGTCAAGCCATGGCGGAATGCCGCATGCATTTTTTTGTTGACGATTTCGTCGGTTTCGGCGAAATACGCACGACGTTCGGAGTGTCCGATGATGACATACTTCACGCCCAGGTCTTTCAGCATTACGCCGCTGATTTCTCCAGTGAATGCGCCGTTGTCTTCAAAATGCAGGTTTTGCGCGCCGATTTGGATGCTGGTGCCTTTTACCGCTTCTACCAGGGCCGGCAGGTTGGTGAACGGAGCGCAGATTACGGTTTCTACGCCTGCTACTTCCGCCTTGCCTTTAACGTCAGCGACAAAACTTTCAGCTTCCGGAACGGTTTTGAACATTTTCCAGTTGCCTGCGATGATTGGTGTTCTCATAACTCGGTATGGCCTCCTTCTTCGGTCTTACTTGTCGTTCAGTGCTACTACGCCAGGAAGCGCCTTGCCTTCCATGAACTCCAGGGACGCGCCGCCGCCTGTAGAGATGTGGTCCATCTCTTGAGCCAGCTGGAACTTCTCGGCAGCCGCAGCGGAGTCGCCGCCGCCAATAATGGTGTAACCTTCGGTTGTTGCGCAAGCTTGAGCAACCGCTTTGGTGCCTTCAGCGAAGACGTCGATTTCAAATACGCCCATTGGTCCGTTCCATACGACCAGCTTGGAGTTTTTGATGATGTCGGCGTAGATTTCGCGGGTTTTCGGACCGATGTCCAGACCTTCCCAACCTGCAGGAATTTCAGTTACATCTACGATTTTAGTGTTGGCATCTGCGCCGAATTTGTCGGCAACGAGAACGTCAACAGGAAGAACGAAGTTTTTGCCGAGCTTTTCAGCTTTGGCGATGAACTCAAGCGCAACATCCAGCTTCTCGTTATCAACCAGCGAGTTGCCGATTTCGTAGCCTTGGGCTTTGGTGAAGGTATAGGACAAGCCGCCGCCGATCAACACGTTGTCAGCCAGTGTCAACAAGTTGTCGATTACGTCAATTTTGTCCTTTACTTTGGAGCCGCCGATAATCGCAGTGAACGGACGCTCAGGGTTGGAGAGGGCTTTGCCAAGAACGCTCAGTTCTTTCTCCATCAGCAGACCGGATACAGCCGGCAGGAAATGCGCAATGCCTTCTGTCGAAGCATGGGCACGGTGAGCGGCGCCGAATGCGTCGTTTACGAACAGATCAGCCAGTTCTGCGAATTGCTTCGCCAGTTCCGGATCGTTCTTTTCTTCGCCTGGATAGAAACGCACGTTTTCAAGAACCAGCACGTCGCCGTCTTTCATTTCGGCGATTTGCGCTTTTACGGCTTCGCCGATGGCTTCGTCGGCTTTGGCTACCGGTTTACCGAGCAATTGGGACAGACGCTCAGCGGCAGGAGTCAGACGCATGGAATCAACGAATTGGCCTTTCGGGCGGCCCAGATGGCTCGCCAGAATCACTTTTGCACCGTTTTCGATCAGGTATTTGATCGTCGGCAGCGTTTCACGGATACGCGTGTCGTCGGTAATCTTGCCGTCTTCCAGCGGAACGTTGAAGTCCACGCGCACGAATACGCGTTTGCCTTGTACTTCTACATCACGGACGCTTTTTTTGTTCATGAATAGTTTCCTCCACACCCGATTGGGTTCCAATATGAATTCATTCAGAAAGAGCGGAAACAAGGAAATACTGTTTCCGCTCTATGGATGCCACTGCTATATGAATCGGTATTATTGAGCCAATTTAGCGAAGTGTTCGAGGGTACGAACGAGTTGTGCAGTGTAGGACATTTCATTGTCGTACCAAGCAACGGTTTTAACCAGTTGTTTGTCGCCGACAGTCAGCACTTTGGTTTGTGTTGCGTCGAACAGGGAACCGAAAGTGATGCCTTTAATGTCGGAGGATACGATTTCGTCTTCGGTGTAGCCGTAAGTTTCCGGATCGGAAGCGGCTTTCATTGCAGCGTTGACTTCGTCAGCAGTTACGTTCTTCTCGAGAACAGTAACCAGCTCAGTCAGGGAGCCTGTAGGTACAGGTACGCGTTGAGCTGCGCCGTCGAGTTTGCCTTTCAGCTCAGGAATAACCAGGCCGATCGCTTTAGCTGCGCCAGTAGTGTTAGGAATGATGTTCTCAGCAGCTGCACGAGCGCGTCTGAAGTCACCCTTCGCATGCGGAGCGTCCAAAGTGTTTTGGTCGCCAGTGTAAGCATGGATTGTAGTCATCAGGCCTTCAACGATGCCGAACTTGTCGTTCAGGACTTTCGCCATTGGAGCCAGGCAGTTGGTTGTGCAAGAAGCGCCGGAGATTACAGTTTCGGAACCATCAAGGATATCATGGTTTACGTTGTAAACAACGGTCTTCATGTCGCCAGTAGCTGGAGCGGAGATAACGACTTTTTTAGCGCCGCCTTTAAGGTGTTTTTCAGCAGCTTCTTTAGTTGTGAAGAAACCTGTGCATTCCAGAACGATGTCTACGCCCAGCTCGCCCCAAGGAAGTTCTTCAGGGTTGCGGTTAGCCAGAACTTTAACGTCTTTGCCGTTTACTTTGAAGAATCCGTCATGTACTTCAACTTCGCCTTCGAATTTACCTTGAGTTGTATCATATTTAAGCAAATGAGCAAGCATCTTAGCGTCGGTCAAGTCGTTGATTGCTACCACTTCGATACCTTCTACATTTTGGATTCTGCGGAATGCAAGGCGGCCGATACGTCCAAAACCGTTAATACCTACTTTTACACTCATTGAATAGTTCCTCCTAAATTTCATTTTATTTATTCAAGACAGGCGGTTAAGCTTGTCATGACAACAATGTTAGTATAATTCAAAATGGCGACAAATGCTTCCCGAATATTGGAAGTTACCCGATTAAACTTGCTGTTTCGTCAATTTCCTTACCGATGATGACGGCTGCCGCTTCGTCAGTAACCAGAATATCTTCCTGGCCGAAACGCAGCATGGCGTGAATGGCTTTGGCTTTGCGTCCGCCCCCGGCGATCCCAATCACGACTTCGGTGCGGAGAATGTCCTCCAGCCGCAGTCCCATCGTCAGCATGGTGTGAACCACTTTGCCTTCTTCATTAAAATAATAGCCGAAGGATTCAGCGACTGCGCCGTCTCCCTGAATATCCGCGGTTGTCAGTTCATCCAGCTTGCGTCGCCGCGTCATTTCCATCGCATCGCCGATGCCGTGCACGATAATCCTTGAGCTCCGGATCAGACGTACGATTTCGCCGATGTTGGAATCCAGTGCCAGCGACTGGTAAGCATCCTCGCTGAGCAGATCTGGCACATGCAGCAATCGGTAGTTGGCTCCGATTCGCTTAGCCATGGTGGACGCGATCGTGTTCGCCTGTATTTCCATGCTCTCTCCGAGTCCCCCGCGCGCCGGAACGATCCAGGCGTCTTTGTAGGAGGGAGAGATCGGCGGCGTAAGCTGGTCGGCCATTTCGGCAAGCGTTGTTCCGCCGGTAACCGCCACGGTATCGCCCTCGCGCATAACGCCGAGAAGCGCCCGCGCGCCCGCGCGGCCAAGCTCGCGCTTGGTGAACGCCGATGACTCGCAATCGCCGGGAACGACGATGACTTTGCTCAGACCATAAGCCGTACGAATTTTCTCTTCCAATTCGTCCAGCCCGAACAAGCTTTTGGCTACCGGTTCCAGCATATCAAGCAGCCCGCGTCCGGCGGGACTGATTCGCATGCCCACACTTTCAATCTCGATGAGGCCCTGCGATTTCAGAAGATCCGTCTCGGCGCGCAGCACCCGCTCTGTCATATCCAGCGAAGCGGCCAGCGTCCGCCGCCCGATAATATCGGACAACATAATTTGATGCAGTATCGTATACCGCCGCTTCAAGGTTTCCATGAGGTCGGGCAGAAGCTGCTTTTGAATCTCCAATAAATTACGCATGCTTTCACTCCTGCAACTTCTTGTTTCCCTATTCCCTTGTTCGTGGTCTTAAAATGTCCCGGGATAACTTTTTAAGTCCCAGCTATATTTTACCGAAATCTGACGCGTTGCGCAAGTCATCCGAATGTATAATTCTCAACCGGTTTTCAAGTTATACATTAGCACGGGCTTGTCTCCGCATTGTCAAAACAAATGCCTATTTTTGAATGCGATTCATTTATTGCATTTCTTGTGTAAGTGGTATATAATAATTTCTGTTGCGCCCGTGGTCCAATGGATATGACGTAGGCCTCCGAAGCCTGAGATCCAAGTTCGATTCTTGGCGGGCGCGCCACTTTCAGCAAAGCACCTACTTTATTTAACCAATCTATAAAACATGACCCGCAGGGACGGATTCTTCCGCCAACTCCTGCGGGTCTTTTTGTTGTTCGGCTCCAGTATATTGGCTGGTTTTCAGAAGGGTAGGCATACTAAATCATCTAGTCCATGCTACCTGGAAAAACTTTAAAAAATGAGTTTGACTTTCTTTGACTTTTTGTTTGAATAAGTTTATCATGTGGTTAATACGGTAACAGTAAAAATGAACCCATCTTCATTCACAATCCAAGGAGGTTTTCCACGTGAGTTATATTCCTATGGTAGTCGAACAAAGCAGCCGCGGCGAACGCGCCTATGACATCTATTCTCGCCTTCTGAAGGACCGCATTATTTTCCTCGGCACGGATGTCAATGATATTGTTGCCAACTCCATCATCGCTCAAATGCTCTTCCTGGCCGCTGAGGACCCGGAAAAAGATATCCATCTCTACATCAACAGCCCGGGCGGCTCCATCACAGCCGGCATGGCGATCTTCGATACGATGCAGTACATCAAACCGGATGTATCCACGATCTGCGTAGGCATGGCCGCGTCCATGGGAGCGTTCCTCCTGAATGCCGGCGCCAAGGGCAAACGCTTCGCGCTGCCAAACAGCGAAATCATGATTCACCAGCCGCTGGGCGGCGCCCAAGGGCAAGCGACGGATATCGAAATTCGCGCCCGCCGCATCCTGAAGCTGCGCGACAAGCTGAACCGCATTCTGGCTGAACGTACCGGCCAGCCGCTCGAACGCATTGAGAAAGATACCGACCGCGACTATTTCATGACCGCTGCCGAAGCTGCCGACTACGGCATCGTCGACAAAGTCATCGAGAAGACGCTGCCTACCGGCGTATAAACCGATACAACGCAAAAGGCCTGCTCTGACCTTAAAGGTTGGAGCAGGCTTTTTGTGTGTTTCATGAGGATGAAATTTATCCGAGATGGCCGTAACCCAGCCCGTTCAGCTTGGCAGCAATGACCTGATACCCCCGGCCATTCGGATGCAGGTGGTCGATGAACAGCAGCCCCCGCTCATTGCCGGCAAATTCCTGGTAGATTGAAGCGAAACCGCACACCATGCTGCTGTAGCCGGCAGCGTGCCGATTGAATGCTTTGACCCACTGCGTTGCTTCGGCAATCTGGGGGTACGGATTGTACAATCCAACAATGCGGATAATGTACGGCTTACGCAGTCCTGCCTTTAACTGGGCGACCGTACCCATAATATCGCCGAAATTGCGTTTGCAGTTCCGCAGCGCCTTCTCCAGCAGCGATGACAGCTCGCCGGCACCGTTTCCCGCCGCCTTGGCCGCCTTGATCAGATCGTTGCCGCCGATCGACAGCGTAACAATATCGGCATCACGAACGGCAAGCCGGTAGTTATAATCGTTCTTGAGCCGCTGCTCCAGGCCGTCCGTGGTGAGGCCATTGACGCCCAGGTTCGTCAGGTTGACCGACGTATGAAGCCGGCCTTCGGCCAGCCGTCGGTAGACCGGAACGAACCCGTTCCCCGGAAGCGCCCCGAACCCGGTAGTCAGGGAATCGCCAATCGCCGTATAATGATAGCTCATCCATATCCTCCTCCCGCTTGAAGCCGCTTCTTGTTACAGCTTATGTGCCGGAACCGCGGGACGCAACGGGGAGATGTCCGGGTCCGGCCTGGGACAATGGTCCAAAGAACGCAAAAACCCCTTTTGCATACCCGCTTAGCAGCGGGAGCAAAAGGGGTGGCATCTGCATCATCGACCCTTTATTTCAAGGAAGCAAACGGGCTTTGTCCGCCTGGCAACAGCTGCTTGAAGGTATAGGAGTACTGAGGGAAGCCTGCGGCATAAGCCGTGTATTCATATGGCTGGAAGAAGACCGTGACCTTGCCGTCCTGAAGGAAAAATTGTTTTTCCGTATTCAGACCGACAAATCCGCCAAGATACCCGCCGTTGGCTTTCAGATCCTTCGATAGCAGACTGTTCAGCGTCTTCTTATAGTTCGAATTGGCGCCGAACAGATCGCCCAGAAGGAGACGTTTGCCGTCTTTCAGCGAGAAGGTGAAGGCGTTCCAGACCGTATTGCCGTGCGCTCCGCCGGTATACCCGTAATCGCTGAGCACCAGACTCAGCACGCCGTCCTGATTGTATTTAATGATATAAGTCCCGTCGAACTCGTATGGATTATACTGCGGATCCATATTGGAAATTTCCGCCTCGGCGTTTGCCGCATAATTCATGATGGTCTGCTTGATCGTATTGTTGATCAACTTTTCCGCTTCGCTGTTGGCAAGTCCGCTGATTTGCGGATAATCCAGCTTGATCGGCGCCTTCGGGTAATCCTTGGCATACGTGGCTGTTGTAACCGTAAGGGCGTTTTGCGCTTTCTTCAACACGTTTACCCGTCCGGAGGCCGCGTCCCAATCGGCTTTATAGCCGAGATAATCGCTCAGAAGACCGACAGGCACATACAGCCGGTTGTTGTCCATCATGGCGTTATATTCCAGCAAAAAGAAATCGTTAACGGTAATCGAGATGTCATAAGGCGATACGATCAGTTTGGTTTTCATGTAGCCTTGCCCAAGCGTATACGTGGTATCGGCTTTGCTGTAGCTTAACGGCATACCCAGCGTATCCCGTAAAAAAGTAACCGGTACCCATACCTTGCCGTCCCGGTATACCCCCTGGCTGGACACGATTTTTCCGTTATATTTCAGCACAACGGTTTTTTGCGCCGGTGCCGGTGCCGCCGCTTTAGCCGCAGCCGCCTCAGTCGTGTGTGCCGCAACATTCACGCCTCCCAGCAAAATGCCTGCCGCCAGCATCGCTGTGCCCATCTTCCGCAGTTGTTTCTTGGTTGTCTTGTTCATCTTGTTTCTCCCTCCGTTGATGAAAGTCGTAGTCCCACTTGTTCCATTATAAAGAAAGCCCGGGCCGGGGTTGTTACAATATGCCTTACAGTTTCTTAAACAAATCTGCGCGGATTCTACCTTCCGGTTACATAAATGTAAAAAAGAAGACGCCGCCCCCAATCTGGGGCAAACGGCGTCTTGCTTGGGCTTAGCCTGATTATTTCAGTTCATACGTCACGTTCAATTGGGTAGTTACCGATACTTCGCCGGGCTGTACAGAGGTTCCGCCGGCCATGTCGGCTGCGGCTTTGGACGACATCGAGGCGGCTTCGGCGTAGAATACCGGATTGTTGCCGTCATCGTTTTGAATGACGGTAACCACTTGGCCTACGCTGCGTTTAGCGGCTTTGGCGATTGCGGCGGCTTTGGCGTCGGCGTTGGCCATTGCTTTTTCAATGACTTGAGCTTCGAAAGCCGAGGTATCCTCGATGGCAAATCTGGCGTTGCCGATGTTGTTCGCGCCTGCGGCCGAAGCGGCATCCAGCAGTTCACCGACTTTGGCCAAGTCGCGGTAGGCCACTTGCATCGTGTGCTGGGCGATGTAGCCTTTCACTTGCTGTCCGTCTTTCTCGGAGTAGGTATAGTTCGGTTGAACCGAGAATTGGGTGCTTTGGATATCCTTGTCGGCAATTTTCCAAGTGTTCTTGAACAGGGCTGTCAGCTTCGCAATTTTGCCCCCGTTGCTCTTTTGCGCTTCTTCCGCCGTTGCCGCCGTTGTGCTTACGCCGATGGACAGGTATACAATATCCGGTTTGATCGAAAGCTCGCCTTTACCGACGACGCTGACGATATTTTTCTGTACATCCTCAGCGTAAGCCTTTTCAGGACTTTGGAATGCGCCGCTCAACGCCAGGCCTCCGATCAGCAAACTTCCCGCCAGCAGCACAGCCCCCAGAGATTTACCCCATTTGTTCATGATTGATTATCCCCTTTCAAAGGTACAAAATGTTTGGTTGGTACCCTCTAGACGAACCGGCTTGGCAAAAGTTGCATATGTTTCGTCCGATGCAGATTATTTTTTCAGGGTTCAATCCAGAACCGCAAAATGACGTTGCCGTCCGGCTCAATGAACGGTTCTTCGGGAACGCCGCCGTTTGCCCGGATGGTCCGTTCCGACCCGGTATTCACGGCGTCGCAGACGACAAGCGCTTGCAGGATGCCCAGCGCCTTCGCCCGCCCAAGCGCGAGCTTCAGCATCAGCTTCGCATAGCCCTTCCGCCGGGCGGAAGGCACGATCCCGTAACCGATATGCCCGCCGCTGGTGCGCAGACGTTCCGTCAATTGATGGCGGATGTTGACCGCACCGACCACCTTCTCTTCGGGCGTTACCAGCCAGTATGTTGAACTGGCCACAAACCCGGCAGGGATGTTTACCCCTTCGGCATTATTCCGCAAAATCTGCAGCATCGCCGGAAAATCGGAGGGATCCATTTCAACGACCCAAGGCACGATATCTTCGCCGCTGGCAACCCACTCCTTATAAAAATCAAGATACTGCGCTTTCAGCCGTTCCGTCGGCTCGACCAAAATGGCCTGCTTGTCCATGCTCAGGTCCTCCCGAAGATAATAAAAAAAGCCCCGCAGGGCTTTATTTATAGCAAAAGTAAGGCTTTGCAAAATTATTGATTTTCCAGCTCTTCCTTGCTTACCAGATTCATCAAAGCGGTTACAGCCTGATCCGCATCGGCGCCGTCCGCGCTGATATGAATCTCCGTACCGGAACTGATCGCGAGGCTCATAATGCCCATGATGCTCTTGGCGTTAACTTTTTTATCGTCCTTTTCCACGAAAATCTCGGAAGAAAACTTATTGGCTTCCTGCACGAACAATGCGGCCGGGCGAGCGTGAAGCCCCGTTTTCAACCGTACGACTACCGGGTGCTTTGTCATGAAACGTTTACCCCCTAATTAAGATCTGCCCAAAAATCTCACATAATTTTATAACATTATATCATTTTAACGTCATCCACACTAGAATAATTTCAGCTGCCCCGCACCTTTTCCGCCAGCTCGTCGATTTTGCGCAGCCGGTGGTTCACGCCGGATTTGCTGACGTTTCCCTTCAGCATTTCGCCGACTTCCTTAAGATTGATTTCGGGATGGGCCAGCCGGATCTCGGCGACCTCGCGCAGCTTATCGGGAAGGCTCTCCAGCCCTACCTCGCGCTGCAGCAGCTTGATGTTCTCGATCTGGCGCACGGCGGCACCGATCGTCTTGTTCAAATTGGCGGTTTCACAGTTGACGATCCGGTTCACGGAATTACGCATATCGCGCATGATCCGCACATCCTCGAACTTAAAGAGCGCTTGATGCGCCCCGATCAGGCTCAAAAACTCGATGATTTTCTCGCCTTCCTTAATGTATAGGATGAAGCCTTTTTTCCGCTCTATGCAGCGGGCGTTCAGGTGAAATTCTCCAGCCAGCTCCACCAGCGCTTTGCAGTGCTCCTCATACATGGAAGCGATTTCCAAATGATAGGAGGAGCCTTCCGGATTGTTCACCGACCCGCCGGCCAGGAACGCTCCGCGCAGGTAAGCGCGTTTGCAGCAGTTTTTGGCGACGATTTCGTGATCAATGCCGTCGGTAAAAATAAAGCCCTCCGACACGATCCGCAGATCTTTCAAAATTTCCTGAACATGGCTCGGAATCCGGACGATGTAGACGTTATTTTTCTTCAAACGCATTTTTTTACGCACGAGCAGCTCGATATGGACCTGGTAATATTTCTTAAGCAAAGAATATACCCGTCTTGCAATCGCGGCGTTCTCCGTCGAAATGTCAAGAACCACCTTTTTGCTGGACAGCTGAACGGAACCGTTCATGCGGATCAGTGCGGACATTTCCGCTTTTTCGCAGCAGGGCTGGCTCTCCACCATCGTCAACTCTTTTTTGGTCAAGGCCGCAAAAGACAAGGGGCTCACCTCTTTCAGATTTCAAATCAGATTAATGACCTCTGGAGATCCAATCCTGGACCAGCTGGTAAATATGATGGCTGAGCTTGTCAGTATCATGACGCAGATAAGTTTTGAACAGCACCAGCTTGTCGGCAATGACCTTATAGCCGTTCTCGGCCAGGGCATCCTCGTCGAGCTGTACCGGGCGTGCGCCCTTCTCCGCGTATTTTACCTGAACCTGTTCCGGAATTTCTCCGTCGTTCACGATAACATAATCAAACAAATGAAGACCGATATGGTCATATACCGCCTGCAAGTGGTCGCTGACCGTGTAGTTGTCGGTTTCTCCCGGCTGGGTCATCACATTGCAGACAAAAATTTTGATCGCCTGAGACTCGACGACCGCCTCTGCCAGCTTAGGCACCAGCAAATTTGGCAAAATGCTCGTATACAGGCTGCCCGGACCGAGCAGGATGGCGTCGGCCTTGCGAATCGCTTCAAGCGCTTCCGGCAGCGGCTCGACATCGGCGGGCTCCAAAAACACCCGTTTGATCACGCCGCCGGCTTCGGGAATCTTTGATTCCCCGGTAATAATCGTGCCGTCGGCCATTTCCGCGTGCAGCACTACAGCGTCACCCGCTGCAGGGAGCACCCGGCCCCTTACCGCAAATACCCGGCTCAGCTCGCGGACCGCCGTTACGAAGTCGCCGGAAATGTCCGTAAGCGCCGCCAAAATCAGGTTGCCGAGGCTATGCCCCGCCAAGCCTTCTCCCGTGCTGAAGCGATAACGCATAATTTCCGCCATTAGCGGCTCCACGTCGGCCATCGCCGTCAACACGTTGCGGATATCGCCCGGAGGCGGCATCTGCAGCTCATTGCGAAGAATGCCGGAGCTGCCTCCGTCATCGGCCACCGTTACGATCGCCGTAATATCGAGCGGCTTTTCCTTCAAACCGCGCAGCATGACAGATAGCCCGGTACCGCCGCCCATGACGACGATACGCGGACGCTGTCTTTGTTCTTCCGCCACAAAAGTCCCCTTCTCTCGTTAATGCCGGTCGCGCTCGGAATCGCGGTGACTGACGGTTACCGCTTCGGTTTCGCTCACGCCCAGCATTTTGCCCAAGTATTCGGCGATGGCTACCGAACGGTGTTTGCCGCCCGTACAGCCGATCCCGATAATAATCTGAGCTTTGCCTTCCTTATGGTACTGCGGAATCAGGAACTGCAGCATATCGAGCAATTTAGCCAAAAAGGTCTGCGTCTCCGTCCACTTCATCACATAATCGTATACTTCGCTGTCCTGGCCGGTTTTGGGACGCAGTTGGTCCACATAATGCGGATTCGGCAAAAAGCGGACGTCAAAGACGAGGTCTGCATCAATCGGAATGCCGTACTTGAAGCCAAACGAAGTGATGTTGACGGAGAGCAGGCTTTTGCCCAAATGGGAGAAACGCGAAACGATTTTCTCTTTCAGCTGTGCCGGCTTCATGCTGCTCGTATCCAGGCAGAGCGTTGCCGAAGCCTTCAGGTCCTCCAGCATCTGCCGCTCCAGCTTGATGCCGTCCAGCGGCATGCCTTTCGGCGCCAGCGGATGGTGGCGGCGGCTTTCCTTGTAGCGCTGCACCAATACGGAATCGGTGGCATCGAGGAATAAAATTTCGCAGCCGATCGACGATTCGTTTTTGATATACGCCAACGATTCGGACAGCGCGGTAAAAAACTCGCGCCCCCGCAGGTCGATGACGAGCGCCACTTTGGAGATTTTTCCTTTGGACTGCTCGATCAGCTCGGCAAACTTGGGAATCAGCACCGGCGGCAGGTTATCAACGCAGAAAAAGCCGAGATCCTCCAAGCTTTGCACGGCGATCGTTTTACCCGCCCCCGACATCCCCGTAATAATGATCAGGGTGGCACCACCGGGCGGAGATTGCTCCAATTCGGTCACAAGGCGTCCCTCCCTAAATGTAGTATATGAATGATTCCGGTGGCTTAAGAACGCAAGAGCAGGCCCGCAGCTCCGATAATGCCGGCGTCGTTGCCCAGCTCGGCCGGAACGATGGTTACGCCGGTTTGCAGCGGAGCCGGTGTCAGCTTCGCGAAGACGCGGCGGATTTCGTCAAACAGAATATCGCCGGCTTTGGATACGCCGCCGCCTACGATAAAGGTTTCCGGATTCAGCACGGTTGCCACAGCAGCCATGGATTTGCCCAGGTAGAACGCCGCGCGGTTCACGATGCGGATCGCCACTTCGTCGCCGGCTTTCGCCGCATCGAAAACTTCCTTCGCGGCAATCTTCTCGACGAGCGCCAGGGACGTACGGTCTCCGCGCGCTACGGCGTCGTTCGCCATGCGGATGATGCCTGTTGCGGAAGATACGGTCTCCAGGCAGCCCATGTTGCCGCAGCCGCATTGGATGGCTTCAAGGTCAGGCACGACGGACATATGGCCCAGTTCTCCGGCCAGTCCGGCAAATCCTTGGTATACCTTTCCGTTTATAATAATACCGCCGCCCACGCCTGTGCCCAGGGTGTAGCAAACGCTGTTCTCCACGCCGCGTCCTGCGCCGCTCCATGCTTCGCCCAGAGCTGCCACATTGGCGTCGTTGTCTATTTTGACCGGCTTGCCCAGCCGTCCTTCCAGGATGGAACGAATCGGCACGTCTCTAAACCCTATGTTCGGCGCAAGGATGATGATGCCTTCACGAATGTTCGTAAATCCGGCCAAGCCCGCTCCCACACCAGCCAGCTGATCCCAGGAGTACGGCGAGTCCTCCACAATCTGGCGCACATACTTTTCGATGTTGTCGATGACGGCATCGACGCCGTCCGCCGTTCCGGTTGGTCCCTCGTAGGTATGCAGCAGCGTACCTTCGGCATTGCAAATCCCAACCTTGATTGTGGTTCCACCTAAATCCACGCCAACGTAGATATGTTCAGACATGTAACAAGCCACCTTTTTCTATGCTATAATTGTTAATCCTACGTACCCACTATAATAGAAGCATTCCCCGCGGTCAAGGAAAGGCTACATAGCCGGGCGTATCATACAAAAAGAAGCCCCTTGTCTTCCGGAGACAAGAGGCTTCCCGGCAATTCATGCCGTCACTATTCCGACAAAATGCGTTTTTGACCCTCAAGCGCGCGGATCGGCGCGATATTCTGGGTGAACTCCAGCGTGCCCATATAACGGCCTTCGGCATCGCGTACGGCGAAATAGCGGATATAGATGAATTTATCTTTGATGTTGATCCAGAAATCCTCGGCGTCCTTGCGGCCGGACTTGAAGTCCTCCAGCAGCTTCTCTACGACATGCACGCTTTGCGGCGGATGGCAGTTCTGCACAGTGCGGCCGATAACGGCTTTGGTGCGTGCGAAGATGCGTTCTTTGCCGTGCGAGAAATAGCGGACCACGTCGTTCTCGTCGATAAAGGTAATGTCCACCGGCAGGTGGTTCAGCACGGTCTCCAGCTGATGCAGCGACAGGATGCCGGTCTCGAAGCGGATAAAACCCTGCGGTGCTGCTTCGTCTTGCGGCGTTTCCGCCCCCGCCGGCTCCGGCGCGCGTTCCGGAATCCACTCCCGCTCCGGCGCGGCGAGGCAGAACCCGATCTCATCGCTTTCGCGGGCAATTTTGACCCACTCGTCCTCCGTCAGTTTATCCAAAGCCATCGGCAGCAGAATATTTTCTTCCTTAAAGATCATTTCATTGACTTCGCGGCTGACCTCCGCAAGCTTCTGTCCGATTTCCTCTTTATTGCCGTCATAGTGGGCCAGCGCATTTTTTACATCCTTGATCATTGCGCGGATGCCGTCGTCGACACCCCACATGACTTTGGTCGGACCGTAGATGCCGTACTTCTCCAGATAAGGGAACAGCAGATTTTCCTTGCGGCTATAATGCTTGTCGAGGTCGAGCAGCAGGCTCAAATCCTCCAGCAGCTTGAAAATGATTTCTTCGTTGTCGTTCTTCTGGAACTTGCTCGCATGCAGCTCCAGACGGAAGTTGACCAGCCGCTCGATTTCGCGATTCTCCAGCTTGAAGGTATGCACCGGATGTCCGGGTTGTTCTTCCGGTTTCGAGGACCGGTGAATCTGCTCGATCGAGCCTTTGAAGATAGCCGTATGCACGGAGCAGAGACGCTGCACTTCCTCCACCGGAATGCCTTCCTCCGTCATCAGCGAGTGCTCCATCGCCGAAATTTCCTCCACGGTTACATCGCCGACGGCTTCGGCAAAACGCGCCTTAACTTCTTCCACGCTTTTGCCGGCATGCAGCTCCTTGATAATTTCTTTCAGCATTTCCTGGCGGCGGGTCTGCTCTTGTGCGCCTGCTTCGCGGTTGTTGATCAGTTCACTCATTGTCGTTCGCTCCTTGTAGGTTGTTTTTGGGACTGCCGTCTATTCGGTAAGGTCGAAGCCATGCTGCAGAAAAGTCTGCTTAATGGCGCCGACGTCGATTTTTTTGAGTTTTGCGCCTTTGGACAATGTCATGAACCGGCCTGCGGTCTGCAGCATCCCCGGTTTGGCAATATCGCGGAAGCCCAGCTCGACCATAATGTCGGCGATCTCCGGATGCCGGCTGACCAAATCAAAGATGGATTCATCCATTCTCAGCACTTTGTGCTCCATCTTCCCATCCCCTTATTAATGAGAATCTTTCTCAAATACAGCCTAGCATAGGGAATAGGGCAGGATTGTGATTTTGCGCACTAATTGTGAAAAATAGCGCCGGTGACGCCAAAAAGCCGGAACCCCTGTCCGGGTTCCGGCTTTTTGCCGCTATTCCACGTATATCCAAGCGCGCCGCCTAAACGGCTTCCGCACGGTTATTTGTCCAGCGTTTCGCTCCAGTCATGCACCATGGCGCCTTCCAGAAACTTCTCGGCGTCCATGGCCGCCATGCAGCCGGTTCCCGCCGCTGAGATTGCCTGGCGGTAACGGGTATCCTGCACGTCCCCGCAGGCGAAGACGCCGGGAATGTTCGTCTCCGTCGTGCCTGGGCGCACGACGATGTAGCCGTTCGCGTCCGTCGTGACCTGTCCGCCGAGGAAGGCCGTGTTCGGCGTATGGCCGATGGCGACAAACACGCCGTCCGCCTCCACCAGCTCCTCCTGTCCGCTTTCGTTGTTGCGGACGAGCAGTCCCTTTACGCCGGTCTCCGAGACGGCGACCTCCAGCGGCGTGCGGTTCAGCGCCCACGCCACCTTGGCATTTTCGCGCGCCCGATCCTGCATGATCTTGGAGGCGCGCAGCTCGCTGCGGCGGTGCACCAGCGTGACGCTGGAGGCAAACCGCGTCAGGAAGCTTGCTTCCTCCATCGCGGAGTCGCCGCCGCCGATGACGATGATCTTTTTGCCGCGGAAGAAAAAGCCGTCGCAGGTCGCACAGGTGCTGACGCCGCGGCCGACATTCTCCTGTTCCCCGGGGATGCCCAAATATCGGGCCGAAGCTCCGGTAGAAATAATTACCGATTCGGCTTCCAGCACGCCTTGGCCGTCTACGGTAATTTTGAACGGGCGCTGCGAGAAATCGACCGTTTCCACCCAACCGTTACGGAACTCGGCGCCGAAGCGCTCCGCCTGCTTCCGCATGTTATCCATCAGGTCAGGACCAAGTATGCCTTCAGGAAAACCCGGGAAGTTCTCCACTTCCGTCGTCGTCGTCAATTGCCCGCCCGGCTGCAAACCCTCGATTACGAGCGGATTCAAATTGGCGCGCGCCAGGTAAATTGCAGCCGTCAGCCCCGCCGGGCCGGTACCGATGACAATCGTTTTGTACATCCAAGTAGCCTCCTTGCAATGGTAGGGTATGTGTAAGATCCGCCGCCCGGCTTCGCCGAAGCCTTACTGCGTTTCTGTGGACAATATAAGGATACAATAATATGCCCGATTTATACCTTTCGTCCCCTATGGGACCCATTAACCTTTACCCAAGCTGGCCGGCAATGACACCGCATTGGCAAGCGCGAGGGCAAACTCACAACGCCGGATGCTCTTCCGCGCCGCCGATCAGCCGCTGCAAATGCAGCAGCGACGATTCCTGCAGCGGCGCGTCCGGCTGCGTCTCCTGCTCCAGCGCTTCGCGCATGAGCTCGCGCAGCTCCTCGTCCTCGATCCAGCGCAGCGCTTCGCCGACCTGCGAACGGGTCGCGGCATCGCCGTAGCGCAGTGCCCAAAAGAACGATGCCCGCAGCAGCGGATTGTTTCGCACCTCCGCCGTAAAGGCGCCGGCATCATCCTTCCACCGCTTAAGCTGCTCCTGGAAAGGGAGCTGGTAGTTATAGCTCACCTGCGGCATCGGTTGGTGATCGGCTATCGCTTTCTGCAGCTGCGCCGCAAAAAAACGCGGTACAACCGAGCCGGGGTCCAGCCGCTCGGCCTGCCTCCAGCAGCGCAGCGCTTCCGCATACAGCCCGCTGTTGCTAGCCGCAGCCGCGCAGTAATGATACAGCACGGCGTCTCCCTCCACCGCTTCATCTTTCAGCAGGCGGCGGAAATGGGCGTACGCGGTACGATGGCCGCCGAGAATGCCCATGGTCGTTGCGATTTTGAATACATGCTCTCTATGGAACGGCACCGTCACTTCCAGCAGATGGAGCAAGGCGGGCAGCTGTTCGCGGTCCCCCTCGTATTGGAGGAAAATCGCCAAGTTGCAGAGCGCATGCAGATTGCCGGGATCCCGCTCCAGCACTTCCGCAATACATTCTTTGGCTTTCGTAAATCTTCCCATATAGAAGTAGGCCAATGCCAGATTATTGTGTGCAGCCAGAAAATCGGGAGTATTCTCCGTGATTTCTTCCAGCAGCTTTACCGCTTGCGTAAACTTGCCCTCCTCCAAAAGACTGCGGGCTTTGTCATGCTCCACCACGCCTTCCCGGCTGCGGATGCGTGCCAGCGGCGCCGGACGGTTCAGCTCGTATTGCAGCAGCTCCATTAGCTCTTCGGATTCGGCCATATATTCGCCCTTCGCATCTTCTTCGAGATACATCACGAGCTCGCGTTCGGCTTCTTCGTAGTTCTCCATATTGGCGTAATTATTGGCCATAAAGAAATGGCACTCCGTCATCTGGGGATCAATGGTCTCGAGCACATGCCGCAAAATCCCGTTCGAGCCTTCATAATCACCCATCTCCGATAATATCCCCGCCATATTGCAATGGTTCACGGGATTCTCCGGTTCATATTCAACGGCCTTGCGAAAATTTTTGAGCGCCTTTTCATATTGGAAGCGGTCCAGCGACCGTACGGCTCTTTCAAAGAAAAAATTGGCGTCCAGAGTGACCGGAATGACGTTGCCGACAGTCCCGTCCGTCTCTGAAGTTCGTTCAATCATGGAAGCGAGGCACCTCCTTTGTTTCAGCTTCCTAACGCTACGGCGAAAAATAAAAGGGCCTTACCGGACAAACGTACGGGCCCCTATTGTCACGCCTTCTATCTGGTTGGGTCATGCTGCCTAAGCATCTTCACCCAGTATACCACAGGTTGCAGGGGGGTTCTCAAGGTTTGCGGCAAACATTGGAGAGGAAATTGCAAGCAAAAAAGCCCCACAATGCGGGGCTTTGGCTGCAAAGCTATGAAAACAGACCTGCGGCTTTTATAGATCCGTATGCCGGAACAGCTTATCGATCGAGCCGCCTTCGATAATGATCCGCGTCGCTTCGGCAAGAATCGGTCCGACCGACAATACCGTGAACCGGCTGGAATGGTCATCCGGCAGCGCAATCGTATCGGTGATGACCACCTCGTCGATATTGGGATGCTCCATCCGGCTGAGCGCATCCGCCGAGAATAAGCCGTGGGTCGCGCAAATGATGCTGTTCTTCGCGCCCCGCTCCTTGAGGCCCTCCACCACGTTGACAATTGTGGTTCCGGTATCGATCAGGTCCTCGATGATGACCGGCGTCCGTCCGGCGACATCGCCGATCACATGCGTAATGACCGATTCGTTATGCGCCGGGCGCTTCTTGATCATGATCGCGAACGGCGAATCCAGGCGGCTGGCCAGCTTCTCGGCCATGGAGGCCCGGCCGGCATCCGGCGAGACGACTACCGGATCGGCGATATTTTTCGATTTCAGGTAGCTGCTGATCAAATCCAGTGCGGTGACATGGTCCACCGGAATATTGAAAAAGCCTTGGATGGCGGCTGCATGCAGGTCGACGGTAATGACACGCGTGGCTCCCGCGGTGGTCAGCACATCCGCAACCATTTTGGCCGAAATCGGCTCACGCGGAGCGGACTTGCGTTCCTGACGGGCATATCCGTAATACGGCACGATAATGTTAACGGTTCTTGCCGAAGCGCGTTTGGCTGCATCGATCATCACCAGCAACTCCACGAACAGCTCGTTGATCGGATGGGCCAGCGACTGCACCAGGAACACGTCACAGTTGCGGATGCTCTCTTCGTAATGCACATAGATTTCACCGCTTTTAAAACGGGTCAGCTTGATCAGTCCCAGCGGCGCGCCGAGCCGCTCAGCAATATCGGCAGCCAGCTTCGGATTCGAGGAGCCTGAAAAAATTCGCAATTGGTGACGCATAATACCCTCCCGGTATTTGATATTAAGGTTGAAACGGAATCATTCGGCGTTGCCTTCCGTCAAACACGGCCAGCTCGCGGAAGCCCAGTTGATGCAACTGTCCGCGTGCGATATCCAGTCCTTCGCCCAGCTTCCGGGGATCATGGGCATCCGACCCGAGCGTCAGCGGAATCCCCAGCGCAAGCGCTTCCCGCAAAATGTGCTCTGCAGGGAACATCTCGGCGCAAGGCTTGGTCAGCCCGGAAGCGTTCAGCTCCATGGCTATGCCGCTTTGCGCGATGATCTGAAGCGTCTCCCGTTCCAGCTTCCGGACCTCGGCGTGGCCTTCCGGTGTTTGCGGACCATAACCAAACCGTTTGATCACGTCCATATGTCCTATAATATCATAGATTCCCGATTGTGCGGACTTCCTTACGGCATCGTAATAACGGCGATAGACCTCAAGCGGGTCCTGCCCTTCCCAACCGTGGACCTGCCGGAAGTCGGTAATGTCCCACTCCCCGAGAAAGTGAACGGAACCGATCAGGTAATCCCAGGGATACGGGGCCAGCAGCTCGCGGATTTGTTCCTCGTAGCCTTCGATATAATCAGCTTCCAGCCCCACTTTGAGGTCGATTACACCGCGGTAGCGTTCCTTCAAGGTAAGGCATTCTTCCACGTAATGCGGAAGCTCGGACAGCGGCATCGCCATCTCGGGATAATAGCTGTCCGGATCGACATGGATCAGCGGCAGATGGTCGGACAACCCAAGCTGGTCCAGTCCGAGCGCTATACCGCGCTGGACGTATTCCTCCAGCTTGCCTACCGCATGTCCGCAGCGTTCGTGGTGAGTATGGTAGTCGATGCGCATGCCGTCTTCCTCCTTTCTAATCACGGCGCGGACGTTCGTGGCGGGCACTCAGCTCCGCCATGATTTCGTCCAGCGGCAGCTTGCGCTCCTGCAGCAGTACGAGCAGGTGATAGATCAGATCACTGACTTCGAGCCGCAGCTCGGCGTTGTCTTTATTTTTGGCGGCGATGATCGTTTCCGAGGCTTCTTCGCCCACCTTTTTCAAAATTTTATCGACGCCTTTATCAAACAGATAGGTAGTATAAGCGCCTTCCGGACGTTCGGTTTCACGCTCGGCGATGACGCGCTCCAGCTCGGCCAATACGGCAAACCGTCCTTCGCCCGCTGCCGGTGATACAGCCTGAACAGGCGCAGCCGGCCGCTCCAGCGGAATCTCCCGGTAGAAGCACGAGGTCTCGCCGGTGTGGCAGGCCGGCCCCTCTGGAACTACCTTCAACAGCAGTGTGTCATTGTCGCAATCGTAATGAATCGAGGCGATCGCCTGCGTATTCCCTGACGTTGCGCCTTTGTTCCACAACTCGCCGCGCGAGCGGCTCCAGAACCAGGTCTGCCCGCTCTCCAGCGACAGGCGCAGCGACTCCTCGTTCATATAGGCCACCATCAGTACTTCCAGCGTGCTTGCGTCCTGCACAACGGCAGGGACCAGGCCGGCTTCATTCCAGCGGATGCCTGCAATCCATTCCTGTTGACTCATCGGATTTCTACCCCTCTTTGCTTGAGATCGGCCTTAAGATCATGAATGGCAATCTCTTTATAGTGAAAAATCGTCGCGGCCAGGCCGGCATCGGCTTTGCCTTCCGTAAATACATCATAGAAATGCTCAATCTTCCCGGCGCCGCCGGAGGCGATCACGGGAATGCTCAGCAGATCGCTGACCGCAGCGGTCAGCTTCAGGTCAAAGCCGTCCTTCGTTCCGTCGGCATCCATGCTTGTCAGCAGAATTTCGCCGGCGCCCAGTTTTTCCGCTTCTTTGGCCCAAGCCAGCGCCCGGATACCGGACGGTTGCCGTCCGCCGTGCGTATACACTTCCCATTCGCCCCAGGCTTCATTGTATTTGGCGTCGATCGCCACCACAATGCACTGGGAGCCGAAGCGCTTAGCGCCTTCAAGGATCAGCTGCGGATTCTTGACCGCCGCGGTGTTGATGCCGATTTTGTCAGCGCCGGCGCGCAAAATCACCTTCATGTCCTCCGGCGTCGAAATGCCGCCGCCGACGGTAAACGGGATGGCGATTTCGCCGGCGGTCTGCCGCACCACTTCCACCATCGTAGCCCTGCCTTCCACCGAAGCAGAGATATCGAGGAAGACGAGTTCATCCGCGCCCTCGCGGTCATACAGCGCCGCCAGCTCCACCGGATCTCCGGCATCGCGCAGGTTGACGAAGTTGACGCCTTTCACGACCCGGCCGTCCTTCACGTCCAGGCAAGGAATAATGCGTTTGGCTAACATCGCGTTTCCCCCTGTCTACTTCCGGCCCAGCGCCAGAAGCGCTTCGGGCAGCGTAATATTTCCGGTATACAGCGCTTTGCCGACAATGGCGCCGCCGATGCCGCTGGCATGATGTGCACTCAAGCGCAGCAGATCGTCCAGGCTCGTCACACCGCCGGAGGCGATCACGGTTTTGCCGCATGCCGCCGCCATCGCCACGATGCCGTCCACATTGGGTCCCTGCATCATGCCGTCGCGGGAAATATCGGTATAGATAAATGTCTCCGCCCCTTTGGACGCAAGCTCCACCGCCAGATCCTCGGCCCGCACCTCCGAGGTGCTCAGCCAGCCGTGCGTCGCTACATACCCGCCGCGTGCATCGATGCCGATGGCCACTTTATCGCCGTATTTCGCCAGCACTTCTTCCGTAAAAGCACGGTCATTAATCGCCGCCGTGCCGATAATGACCCGGCTGACGCCCAGTCCGAGCAGCTTCTCCACATCGGCCAGCGTCCGTAGGCCGCCGCCGACCTGAACCGGCACCTGCACGCTGCCGGCAATTGCTTTAATGATCTCATCGTTTACCGGATGGCCCGCTTTGGCACCGTCCAGGTCCACCAGATGGATATATTGCCCGCCCTGCGCCTCCCAGGCCTTGGCTACCTCCAGCGGACTGTCGTTATAGATCGTTTCCTGGTTGTAATCGCCCTGCTGCAATCTGACGCATTTGCCATCCCGGATATCAATGGCCGGATAGACGATAAATGAAGACATAGCGCTCCCCCTGCTTTCGTGACAATATCGTTAATGCGGGTCTACGCCCGCTCTCCCTTTAGCTTCAAAAAGTTACCGAGCAGCTTGATGCCGAGCTCTCCGCTTTTCTCCGGATGAAACTGCATGCCGAAGACATTGCCGCGTCCGACCACGGCAGTGACCGGATGCCCGTAATCCGTGACCGCCAGCAAATCGCTGTCTTTCTCCATCAGAGCGTGGAAGGAATGCACGAAATACACGTGGCCTTCCTCAAGTCCTTCAAGCAGCGGATTGCGCGGCTGCAGGAACTCCAGCCGATTCCAGCCCATATGCGGCACCTTGTACCCTTCGCGCGGAGCAAAACGCACCACGGATCCGGGCAGCAGGCTTAAGCCTTCGTGCTGTCCGTGCTCCTCGCTGCCGCTGAATAGCAGCTGCATGCCAAGGCAGATGCCCAGCACGGGAAGCCCCGCCGCTGCCGCCTCCTTTACCACTGCGTCCAAGCCTGTGTCCCGCAGATGCTCCATCGCATCGCCGAACGCGCCGACGCCCGGCAGGATGACGCTGTCCGCGGCCATGATCTCAGCCGGATCGCCCGTCACCAGGCTCGCGTAGCCGAGACGCTCCACCGCTTTGCTGACGCTGTGCAGGTTGCCCATGCCGTAATCGACGATGGCTACGGTCATGCTACAGCACTCCCTTCGTGGACGGCACGCCCTTCACGCGCGGATCGATCTGGGTAGCTTCGTCGAGCGCGCGGCCGAGCGCTTTGAACACCGCTTCGATCATGTGATGGGTGTTGGCGCCGTAATGCACGATGACATGCAGCGTAATCCGCGCTTCCAGCGCGAATTTCCACAGAAACTCATGCACCAGCTCCGTCGAGAAGCTGCCGACCTGCTGGGACGGATAGGACGCCCGGTATTCAAAATGCGGACGGTTGCTGATATCAATGACGACCTGCGCAAGCGCTTCGTCCATCGGGATAAAGACATTGGCGTACCGCTTAATGCCCTTTTTGTCGCCTAGCGCCTCGCGCAGCGCCTGTCCAAGACAGATGCCGATATCCTCGACCGTATGATGATCGTCGATTTCGATGTCGCCTTTCGCCTGCACGGAAAGGTTAAACTGGCCGTGTTTGGTGAACAGATCGAGCATATGGTTTAGGAACGGCACATCCGTCTCCAGCTCGGCTTCGCCGCTGCCGTCCACTGCCAGCTTCAAGGCGATATCCGTTTCATTTGTTTTGCGGCTGAGGCTCGCCTCGCGTACCGCCTGTTCAAGGTTATTCTCCATTTCCGTCTCCACCCTTTCCTTCGTTCTGCAGCCGGATCTCGATCGCCCGCGCATGCCCTTCCAGACCTTCCCGTCTGGCCAGTTCCATAATCGTCGCTCCGTCGCGCAGCAGCGCTTCTTTGCTATAGTAAATCATGCTTGATTTTTTAATAAAATCGTCGACGTCAACCGGCGAAGAAAATCGCGCCGTGCCGTTCGTCGGAATGATATGGTTCGGCCCGGCAAAATAATCGCCGACCGGCTCCGAACTGTACCGTCCGAGGAAGATCGCTCCGGCATTCTCGATGCTGCCGAGCAGCCCCATCGGGTCCTCGGTCACGATCTCCAGATGCTCCGGCGCCAGCCGGTTCACGACCGAGACGCCTTCCTTCAGCGATTCCACGACGATAATCGCGCCGAACTGTTCCACCGAGGCGCGGGCAATGGCTTCGCGCGGCAGCTCGCTCAGCTGTCGCTCCACTTCCGCCGCCACCGCATCGGCCAGCGCCTGCGACGGCGTGACCAGAATGGCCGAGGCCATCTCGTCATGCTCGGCCTGGGACAGCAGATCGGCCGCGACGTAGGCCGCATCGGCGGTATCGTCGGCGAGCACGACGATCTCGCTCGGCCCGGCAATGCTGTCGATGTCGACCGCGCCATACACTTCGCGTTTGGCGAGGGCGACATAGATGTTGCCGGGCCCGCAGATCTTATCGACCGGCGCGATGCTCGCCGTGCCGAAAGCCAGCGCGGCGATGGCCTGCGCCCCGCCGACCCGGTAGATCTCGTGTACGCCGGCTTCGGCCGCGGCCACGAGAATGTACGGGTCGATGCCCGCTTTGCCGCCGGTGGATGGCGGCGTCACCATCACGATCTCCGGCACGCCGGCAATCTGTGCCGGAATCACGTTCATCAGCACGCTGGACGGATATGCGGCTTTGCCTCCCGGCACATAGACGCCCACGCGCTTCAGCGGCCGGATAATCTGGCCGAGAATCGTTCCGTCCGGCTGCAGATCCATCCAGGAGTTGCGCTTCTGGCGGGCGTGAAACGCCCGGATATTGGCCGCAGCCTCGCGGATCGCCGTTACAAACGACGGCTCCACCCGCGCGTATGCCGCCTGCAGCTCATCCGCCGTTACACGCAGCTCCGGCGCCGTCAGCTTGGCGCCGTCCAGCTTCTCCGTATAGCGGAGAAGCGCCGCATCGCCTTCTTTTTTAATGTCGCCGACAATTTCCTTCACGATCCGGTTCTGCTCCGGCGTACCGTAATCCACTTCGCGCTCCAGTTTAAACGTTTTGCTTGATTCAACCTTCACCGTAGGTTCCCCCTTGCCCCGCTTCATCTATTTCCATTTGGTTCATGAATTCTTCAGCATCTCCGGTTCGGGTATAACCGATTGCAGCCGGTCGCAGAGCCGCTGGATCTGCTCGTTCTTCATCCGGTAGCTGACCCGGTTGGCCACCAGCCGGCTTGTGATTTCAAAGATGCTCTTAATCTCCACCAATCCGTTCTCCCGCAGCGTCTGGCCGGTCTCCACCATGTCGACGATCCGGTCGGCAAGGCCGATCAGCGGCGCAAGCTCGATGGATCCGTTCAGCTTGACCACTTCCACCTGTTGGCCCTGCTCGCGGAAATAACGCGAAGCGACATTCGGATATTTCGTCGCTACGCGCTGCTGAATGCCCGGCTGCCAGTTCGGCAGACCGATGATCGACATCCGGCAGCGGGCAATGCCAAGGTCCAGCAGTTCATACACGTCCCGCTCCTCTTCGAGCAAGACGTCCTTGCCCACAATCCCGATGTCGGCAACGCCGTATTCCACGTAGGTCGGCACATCCACCGGCTTGGCCAGAATGAACTCCATTCCCGCCTCAGGCAGCGCAACCACCAGTTTGCGGGATTCCTCCCCCTCCGGCGGAATCGGCAGACCTGCCTGCCGGAACAGCTCCGCCGCTTTATTGTATATTCGGCCTTTCGGCATCGCTACTTTCAGTATTTGCGACATTCACGTGACCTCCGTTCCATTGTTCTTTCAGGTTTATCGCTTGTACCCCGCTCACCCATGCTCGCTGACGAAGGAGACGAAGGTGAGGATCTCACCGAAGCGCTCTCCCTCGGCCTCCAAGGTATCGGTATCCAGCCGTTTCACGTCCTTCAGGTCCTCAGTCGCCGCGACAAGCCGTGTAACCGCCATACGTCCTTCGGCGCGCAGACGCGCCGCTTCCTGCAATCCTTCGGTCCGCCGGAGGGCATCATACTGTATCAGCACCGGCAGCTCCTCTTCCTCTCCGTCCCCGGCAACGCCGTCGAGAATCCGATTGGTTTTCAGGGAGAAACCTGTGGACGGAACCGGCCGGCCGAACTGCTGCAGCAGATTGTCGTAACGACCGCCGCTGCACACGGGAAAACCAAGGTCGGCGGCATAACCTTCAAACGTCATGCCTGTATAATAGGAGAAATCTCCGATCATCGTCAGATCGATTAATACATGTTCGGATACCCCGTAAGCCACGAGCACCTCCCACACCTTGCACAGATGTTCAATGGATGCACGGGCCAGCGGATGGCTGCTCAGCTCCAGCGCCTGGCTGCAGATCTCCTTGCCGCCGCGCAGCCGAAGCAGCCCGCTGAGCTCATTCTTTTGCGCTTCCGGAAGCTCAAGCCGCCGCAGCGTCTCGCGGAAGGCCACGTAATCGCGCCCCAGCAGATGGCTTTTCAGCTCATCCTGCGCCTCCGGGAGCCCTGGAACGGCTTCCTGGAACAGACCATTCAGAAAGCCCACATGGCCCATGGCGATCTTAAACGATTTGACGCCCGCCGCCTGAAGCGATGCAATGGCCAGCGCCACGACTTCGGCATCCGCTTCCGGCGAATCATCGCCGACCAGTTCTACGCCGGTCTGGAAGAACTCCGCCTCCCGGCCTGCCTCTTCCTCAATCGCCCGGAAGACGTTGGCATGATAAGACAGACGCAGCGGCAGTGGCTCATCCTTCAGCAGCGAAGAGACGACACGGGCCACCGGCGCGGTCATTTCCGAACGCAGCACCAGCGCCTGGCCGCGGTTGTTCAGCAGTTTATATAGCTTCTGGTCTGATGTGGAGCTGGCCACACCAACCGTATCGTAATATTCCAGGGTAGGGGTAATCATCTGCTTATAGCCCCAGCGGCTCATGCAGTGCAGCACATCATACTCAATTTTGCGCAGCTTCTTGACCGCACGCGGGAGATAGTCGCGCACACCAGCTGGTTTTTCGAATCCCTTCGGCTTGGACATCTTCATTTGTCACCTCGTCAAATATCATCAAAAGTCCATAAAGGACTTTACTATGGTAAAGTGGTAGTAAAGTAAAGTAGTGGGAACATCGTATCACGGACTATCCTTTTACGTCAATAATACTCTCCTTTATACAGCATAGCCTTCTTTGCCATATAAGATGAACGTTCTACATTACTATTAAGCTCCCCTGCAAGTTCACCATAATGGTACAACAGATTTTCACTAAAATAAAATCGCTTACAAATTTACTCTTTACAAATAATTGTGAATCGAAGTAAGATACAAGAAAAGTTGTACACAAGTATACAACTAAGCTTATCCAGAATCTGTTTAAGGAGTGAAGGAGCCATGAGATTAGGCATGATCGGACTTGGCAAGATGGGCTTTAACCTGGTTTTGAATCTACTGGGCCATGGACATGAGGTGGTTGTAAGCGATATCAATCCACAAAAGGGAGAACAGTTAGCCGGGCTGGGAGCACAGCCTGCATCTTCCATTGAAGAGCTGGTCAATAAGCTGGAGCACCCGCGGATTATCTGGATTATGGTCCCTGCTGGCACTGTTGTAGAAGGCGTAATCCATACGCTCTCCGGACTGCTTGAAGCGGGCGATATTATCATTGAAGGCGGCAACTCCCATTATAAAGACTCTGCAGAGCGTGCGGAAAGACTTAAGGAACGCGGCATTCACTTCTTCGATGCCGGCACTTCCGGCGGAACCAGCGGGGCTGAGCATGGAGCATGCTTCATGGTTGGCGGTAATCAAGAGGTCTTCACTGCCATTGAGCCTTTATTCCGCGATCTTGCAGTGGATCAGGGTTATTTGTATGCCGGAGAATCCGGAAGCGGACATTACCTGAAGATGATCCATAACGGCATCGAATACGGCATGATGCAGTCCATTGCAGAAGGTTTCGAGCTGCTTGAGAAAAGCAGCTTTGACTTCAGTTATGAGGACGTTGCGCGCCTGTGGTCTAACGGCTCTGTTATCCGCGGCTGGCTCATGGAGCTTGCACAGAATGCTTTTGCCAAAGACCCAAATCTGGCTGGAATCCGCGGGGTGATGCACAGCTCAGGGGAAGGTAAATGGACCGTTCAGACTGCGCTTGACCTGCAGGCCAGCACCCCGGTTATCGCCCTGTCTCTGCTGATGCGTTACCGGTCACTTGAGGAGGATACTTTTCACGGCAAGGTTGTTGCTGCGCTGCGCAATGAGTTTGGTGGACATGCCGTTGTTCAGGACAGCTGAGCGAAACTGCTTCTAAACCCGGCTCTGGCGCTATCGCCTATGCATTTTAGAACGATGACCCTGCAGGAATTGTATGCTAAAATCGTTAAAGTACAACTAACTAGCGTACTATTCAATCCTGTATAGAGGAGTCGTTAATAATGCAATACCCTTCCGCCTGGCTGCAAGGAGCTTCTCGCGGAGAAGCCATTGCCTGTGAACTTCGGTTACAAATTATAGATGAAAAAATCAAGCCTGGTGAAGTGCTCTCTGAGAACCGGATCGCAGCGGACTTTGGTACGAGCCGCTCGCCAGTCCGGGAGGCGCTTAAATCGTTATCCGCTGAAGGGTTAATCCGGCTGGAAAGAATGGGGGCTGTTGTGGTCGGCCTTAATCTGAAAGATGTTGAGGAACTGTATGATGTGAGGTATCTTATCGAAAGCTTTGCCCAGCAGAGACTCGCCCAAGGAGATCACACAACGCTGATCCAACAGCTTGAGCAAATTATCGATAAGATGAAGCTGGCTGTCAAACACAATGATTTTGTCGAGTTCGCGTATCAGGATTTTTCATTTCATGAAGCTATTGTCATAGAAGCCAAACACACCCGGATACTTCATCTGTGGAAGAGTATTCGTCATATTGTGATGACCGTTATTTTAATCACCACCGAAAAAGGGTTCGAAAGCGGAGAAGAACGGATGAACTGGGTAGCCGACAAACACCGGACAGTAGTAGACGCCCTTCGTTCCGGAAATGCGGAGACCATCCGTAAGGTCGTTCAGGCCTATTTTGCCGACTCGGGAGAAACGTTAATCCGCAGCCTGCCCTAAGCAGGCTGATGGCCGAACTTGCGGCCAGACAATGCTTCTTTTTCCGCCCAACTTGTCGACAAGTATACCGAATATCATTTTATTCATAAGAATTCTCTTGCAGGTTATGTTAATAGCAATCTCTACTTCAGTGAATCCACATAATATTGGAGGCATCGAATACCATGCAAAATTTTCTTGGCCTCAGCCACAACGCAACTTTGCTCCTTTGGACATTGCTTGTCATTGTTTTTCTGGTTATGCTTATCGCTAGATACAAATGGAATCCTTTTGTCACGCTGCTTCTTTCTGCGCTGGTTCTTGGCCTGCTCGCGGGAATGGAATATCAGACACTGATCAAATCTGTCACAGGCGGCTTAGGCGGCACCCTTGGAACGATAGCCATAGTGATCGGTCTCGGGACCATGCTGGGAAAAATGATGGCCGAATCCGGTGGTGCTGAGCGTATTGCGAACACACTCGTCGATCGTTTCGGGGAGAAAAACGTCCACTGGGCAATGATGCTGGTAGGTTTCGTTGTCGGGATTCCTGTATTTTTCGAAGTCGGCGTTATTCTGCTTATTCCTGTGGTCTTTATGGTGGCCCGCAAAACCAAGATGCCGCTCCTGCAGATAGGGATTCCGATTCTTGCCGGTCTGTCGACTGTCCACGGCCTCGTTCCGCCGCATCCGGCGCCCATGATCGCCATTGATGCCTACGGTGCAAACCTGGGTAAAACGATTATGTATTCTATCCTAGTTGGTTTGCCTACGGCAATTATTGCAGGGCCGCTGTTCGGCAAATTTATAGGAAAACGCATCGAGGTAACACCTCCCGCAGAGCTGGCCGAACAGTTCGCGGCTAAAAGTGTCCGGGAACTGCCCGGCTTCGGCATTACGCTGCTGACGATCCTGTTGCCTGTAATTCTTATGCTGACGGGCTCGGTTGCGGATATCCTTGATCCGTCCGGCGTTCATGCTTTTACGCCCTTCGCCAAGTTCATTGGACATGAGGTTATCGCTCTGCTCATTGCAGCGGTCTTCTCCTTCTTTTCACTGGGATTTGCCCGCGGCTTTAAGAAAGAAGACATCTCACGGTTTACAAGCGAATGCCTCGCGCCGACAGCGTCGATCATTCTTATCATCGGAGGCGGAGGAGCCTTTAAGCAGGTGCTGATCGACAGCGGCGTCGGCGGTGCAATCGCTGCTGTAGCTACACAATCCCATGTGAACATTATTTTCTTCGCCTGGTTGGTAGCTGCATTGATCCGCGTGGCAACAGGGTCTGCTACTGTAGCCATGACAACGGCTGCAGGTATTGTCGCACCGGTGCTGGCCGTAAGCACTGGCGTAAATATCGAGCTCGTAGTGCTGGCTACAGGTGCTGGTTCATTGGTGCTTTCCCACGTCAATGATGCCGGCTTCTGGATGATCAAGGAATTCTTCGGAATGTCTGTAGTGCAGACATTGAAGACCTGGACAGTAATGGAGACTCTTTTATCCGTAGTAGGTTTAGTCTTTATTATAATCTTAAGTGTGTTTGTCTGATTATAACAATACATCCGAGTAACGAAGGCGGACCGCTGAACTTGTTCACTGGCCCGCCTCCGGCTTCGGAAGCAGAAAGAAGGGCCGCATGTTGAGTACACCCTATATGATTGGCGTCGATATTGGAACTACCAGCACCAAGGCCGTCCTCTTTCAAGAGAACGGCCGTATTGTCGCACAGGCGAATGAAGGATATCCGCTGCATCAGCCCTCACCTTCGGTAGCCGAGCAAGACCCTGAACAAATTCTCGGTGCTGTGATCCGCACGGTTGCCTCTGTCATGCAGAACAGCGGCATCCGGCAAGACGAGCTCTTATTCCTCTCATTCAGCTCCGCGATGCACAGCGTCATCGTTGTCGACGCTGCGGGTAAGCCGCTTACCGCCTGCATCACCTGGGCTGACAACCGGAGCAGCGCTGCCGCTGCCCGTCTCAAGAACGAACTGAACGGGCATGAGGTATACCTGCGCACCGGGACACCGATTCACCCCATGTCACCCATTACCAAACTGATGTGGCTCAATGAAGAGCAGCCGGAACTGTTCCGGCAGGCCCATAAATTCATTTCCATAAAAGAATATATCTTTGCCAGGCTGTTTGGACAATATGTGATAGACTATTCCATCGCCTCGTCCACCGGTATGTTCAATCTGGAGAAGCTGGATTGGGATGAGCAGGCGCTGCGGATTGCCGGAGTTTCCCCCGAGCGCTTGTCCCGGCCTGTGCCGACAACCCAGGCTATCCAAGGATTGCTCCCTGGCTTTGCAGAGAAGCTGGGAGTACGTGCCTCAACCCCCTTTATTGTCGGAGCAAGCGACGGTGTACTCTCCAATCTCGGCGTAGGCGCCATCCATCCGGGGGTCGTAGCGGCCACCATTGGTACAAGCGGAGCCATCCGCACTGTGGTTGACCAGCCGCTGACCGACCCCAAGGGGCGGATTTTCTGCTATGCCCTGACCGAGAAGCACTGGGTGATCGGCGGACCGGTTAATAATGGCGGCATGCTGTTCCGCTGGGTGCGCGACGAATTTGCCGCTTCCGAAGTGGAAACCGCCAAACGTCTGGGACTCGACCCCTATGAAGTACTTACCCGCATTGCCGAGCAAGTTGCTCCGGGCAGTGACGGACTGCTGTTCCATCCTTATTTGACCGGGGAACGCGCGCCGCTGTGGAACCCGGATGCCCGCGGCTCCTTCTTTGGCTTGTCGATGAATCACCGCAAGGAGCATATGATCCGTTCCGTCCTGGAAGGCGTCATCTTTAATATGTATACGGTGCTGCTGGCGATGGAAGAGCAGATCGGGCGCCCGCGGCGCATCCTGGCGACCGGCGGCTTTGCCCGCTCCGTACTCTGGCGGCAGATGATGGCCGATATTTTCGATCAGGAAGTGATCATCCCGGAGAGCATCGAAAGCTCCTGCCTCGGCGCCGTCGTACTCGGCCTTTACGCCACCGGCCGGATCGACAGCTTCGACGCCGTATTCCCGATGATCGGTTCCACCTACCGTCATGAGCCGATTACGTCCCATGCCAAGGTATACAAGCAGCTACTGCCGATCTACATCTCCGTCTCCCGCAGTCTGGCCGGCGAATACGAAGCCATCGCTGAATTTCAGCGCGAGCATGCCGGCAAATCCTAACCGCAGCAACAACAAAAGCGCCGGGTACTCCGCAATATGCGGGTACCCGGCGCTTTTCTGATTCATTACGAACGGACCTGTTCGCTTGATATTGCTTTAGGTTTTTGCGGCGCCGAGCCGAACAGCACCCATGCCGCCGGTCTGAAATAACGCTGTACAATCACAACGGCGAACCAGGAAACCAGGAATGCCGCGAGCCATCCGCCGGCGATAAACGCTGCATAGACGAGTGATCCCCCATGGATCGATAGCTTGCGGTATAAGAACAATACCAGCGGATGGATCAGATATATTCCGAAGGAACAGGCACCGACCGATACGAGCAGTCTGGCCAGCAGGCTGCGTCCGGCACCGAAGAGCAGAAACGACAGCTGCCACAGCACCAGGCAGGACAGCAAGGCATGAAGATTGGCAAACCCTTCATACCAAAGGCTGTTGATGGAAGAATGCTTGGTATAGCTGTTAAACCACAGCTCCACATGGACTACGCCGGCAATTACCCATAACAGCCACAACGCAATCCACGTTGCGCCTTTTCCGGTTCGCCATCCTCCGCGGGTGGGCACCAGCCACTTTTTCAATGAAGCGTAATACGAGGCAATGCCCGCTCCCAGCAAAAAATACGAGAAATACGTAATGGCCAGACTGCCTTTCGTCAAATGCCAATACCCGTGGTTCACCATATATTTGTTGAGCAGCACGAATCCCCATTGGAGCGCAAGACCGATCAGCGGCGCCCAGGCCGCGAGGCGTCTGACCTTCTGCAGGCACCATAAAATCAGCGGAAACAAGACATAAAACTGAATGATAATAATGATGTAATATAAATGCGTGTATGCCGTTCCGGTCCACAAATACTTCCACATCTTGGCGGCCTGTTCCTGAAGAGGCATGTCCCACGTATGGCCCGACGTCATCTTAAGGATATAGTAGAGCACCGAGAACACCAGATAAGGCACAATGATATACGCCAATCTGCGGCCATAAAAGGTTCCAAGCGTCTTCCGGTTCAGCGGACGGTCGATATAATTGTAGAACAATACAAATCCGCTTAGAAAAATAAAAGACGGTACCGCAAACTGACTGAACTTGTTGATCAGCAAAAACGGATGAAACAGCGATGTTCCCTGCGTTTCCGCAATCGTGCGCGAAGTCGCATGGATCGCCATCACCGCAAAGATCGCAATGGCGCGAAAAATATCAAGCTGCGGAATTCTCTCTTTCGAAGCCACGCATTTTCCTCCTAAATCTCTGATTCCTGCGGCTCTTCTGTCCCGGAGCGTCGTAATTCCCGAAGCGGATTACCACCGACAAAAGCGCCGGGCGCCACATCTTTATGGACGACCGAGCCTGCGGCGATCACCGCACCGTCACCGATGGTGACTCCGGGCAGAATCGTCGTGTTGGCGCCGACCAGCACATTTTCGCCGATCACCACTTCGCCCAGCCGGTATTCCTTAATTAGATACTCATGCGCCAAAATGGTCGTGTTGTACCCGATAATCGAGTTTTCGCCGACCGTAATTTTCTCTGGAAAAAACACATCCACCATCGCCATCAGCCCAAAAGCGGTATGCTTACCTACTTTCATCCCCAGCACCCGGCGGTAGATCCAATTTTTCACCGGAAGGACCGGACAGTAACGGGCGATCTGGATGAAAATAAAATTGCGCACACCTTTCCATGGGCTGACCGTACGGTAAATATGCCACAAGGAATTATGCTCCTCCACCGGATAACGGGTTATTTTTCTCACAATGGCTTCGTCCCCTGCTCTACAATGTCCAGCAGATCACTGATGTCCTGAAGAATGTAATCGGGGTTGTACCCGCGCAGCGTCTCCTCGCCTTTTAGCGACCAGGATACAGCGGCAGCTAGTACACCGGCAGCCTTTGCCGACTGAATATCGACAGGGCTGTCGCCCACCATCAGCGTCCGGCGCGGATCGACATTCAAATTGCGTACGGCGGTAAGAACCGGCTCGGCATGCGGCTTCGGCTGGGTCACATCGCTTACCGTCACAATCGTCTCCATATATTGAAGCATATCGAACATCTCCAGCGCCTTGATTGTCGTCGGACGGATTTTGGTCGTCACAATGCCCATACGGATGCCGCGGCGGGCCAATGCCTCCATCGTTTCGTTCACCCGCGGGAATGCTCCGACCAGCTCGTCATGATGCGCATAATTGTAGGTGCGGTAGGAGCGCTCCAGCACACTGGTATCCTCCAGCCCGGAAAACGCGCGAAGCTGCTGCTGGAGCGTAGTTCCCATATGGGGGATCATTTGCTCCCGGGTAAGCAGAGGCAGGTTGTTGTCCTTCAGCGCGTAAGCAAACGAACGGAGGATCAGCTCATTCGTATTCACGATGGTTCCATCCAAATCAAACAATACGCATTCTATCATCTAAACGGTTACTCCTTTGTTTCTTTGACCTCGGACTCTTCCGGTTCTTCCACAGACGGAGTTTGCGGAGGAGCTTGCGGTACCGGTGCGGCTGTAGCTGCACTTTCCGGTACTACCGAATCGGCGGCAACAGGTTTGGTACTCACAATCGGATCGGAATAATGATCCTTCGGCTCGCCGGTCATCCGGCGGACGATAATCAACACCGCTGCCACAATGACGAGAAGCAGCGCGAGCAGCTGGGAGGTACGGATATTGCCATAGGCCGGATCAAGGTAGCCTTGTTCAAAACCAAGCCATTCCATCGGGCGCCACAAATGATTCATCAATGTAGCTACCGCATCGTTGCCTTGGAAAGCAAGACTGTCCGTGCGCAGCGCTTCGATAAAGAAACGGCCGATCGAATACCAGATGAAATAGGATAAGAAAATTTCGCCCGCACGGACAAACTTCTGCCGGCGCAGCGCGAACAGCAGCAGGATTCCGACCAGACTCCACAGTGATTCATAGAGGAACGTAGGGTGGTGATATGCGCCATCGATGTACATTTGATTTACGATAAAATCAGGCAGATGCAGCTTGTCGCGCAGGAAAGACTCCTGGACTATGCCGCCGTAAGCTTCCTGATTGACAAAGTTGCCCCAGCGTCCGATCATTTGACCGGCCAAAAGCGAAGGCGCACAAATATCGACGATCCGCCAGAACGGGTAGCCCTTGTAACGGAAGTAAATAATGGCGCAGATGATCGCACCGATCAAAGCACCGTAAATGGCGATACCGCCATTCCATATCTTGAACACGTCGGCCAGATTGTTTTTATAATCATCCCATTTAAACGCAACATAATAGATCCGCGCGCCGATAATCGCCGAGGGCACACCCAGCAGCAGCAGATCCATGAAAAACTCCTGCGGAATGTTAAACCGCTTTCCTTCCCATATGGCCAGGAACAATCCTACCAGTGCGCCTGTTCCCAAGATCAGGCCATACCAATGAACCGGCAGTGAACCGATGGAGAATACAATCGGATTGATCGCCAAACTAAAAAACATGCTCGCACACTCCTAATCCAGATCATCCATGTCTTCAGAGATGGTGGCTGTAAGTTTATTGGTAAATTGTAAGGCCGCATTAAAGCCCATTTGTTTCAGACGGTAATTCATTGCCGCAACCTCGATAATAACCGCAAGGTTCCGTCCCGGACGTACTGGGATCGTCACCAGTGGAACATCCGTATCAATGATTCTTGTCGTTTCTTCGTCAAGGCCCAAGCGATCATATTGTTTATCCTGCTGCCAGGCTTCGAGACGAACAACCAGCGTAATCCGCTTATGGTTGCGAATCGCCCCTGCGCCAAACAGAGTCATCACGTTGATAATGCCGACCCCACGGATTTCCAGCAAGTGCCGAATCAACTCCGGTGCCGTGCCATGCAGTTGGTTGTCCGAGGTTTGCCGGATTTCAACCGCATCGTCGGCGATCAGCCGATGGCCGCGCTTAACAAGCTCCAGCGCCGTTTCGCTTTTACCGATGCCGCTGCTTCCGGTAATCAGCATACCCACCCCATACACATCGCAAAGTACGCCATGAATGGTCGCAGATGGTGCCAATTTCCCTTCAAGAAAGCTTGTCAGACGGCTGGAAAAAATCGTTGTCGCCATGGAGCTGCGGAGGATAGGAAGCCCTTTTTCGTTGCTGATATCCAGGAATTCTTGAGGTACATCCAGGCCCCGGGTAATAACGATACAAGGCGTATTGTCGTTAAAAATACCGCGCACGCGGCTGACGCGCTCTTCCTCCGTCAACATGGAAAAAAAAGCGAGCTCCGTCTTGCCCACCAGTTGAACGCGTTCTTCCGGATAATATTCGAAATAACCGGCCATCTCCAGCCCGGGACGATTTAAATCGTCTACAGTTATCGGCCTTTTCAGCCCTTCATGCCCAGAGACAACCTCCAATTGAAAATGCTGTACCAATTCTGATACCTTAACTTTCTTTGCCATGTTGGTCCGTCCTTTCCTCGCCTGCGGTCTTGTCCGCTTCCGTACCCAATGCAAGCCGTAAACCCTTTGCCAGCCATAGGTAATTCTCCTGCTATCTTAATGGATAACGCCCCTGAATGCAATCGAATTAAGGCAATGCGGTTTTCAGCGAACGCTAAATAACCCGGAATCCCGGGACTGCTAAATCCTTTAACTATGTAGAAAATGTCCTGCTGCCCCACACTCCCGATATTACGAAAAAAAGCCGCCCTTTCAGGCGGCTTTCTTATCGGATGCGGGAGAAATATATCTTATCCCAGCAGTACGTTCAGTTCGGTTTCTTTATCGAAGATATGAACTTTGTTCATGTCGATCGCGAGTTTTGGCTTGCTGCCTTCGCGAGTAGTGGAACGTCCGTCTACACGGGCGATTACCGTTCCGTTGCCTACGCCGCTCAAGTACAAGAGCATTTCGTGACCAAGGTTTTCAGTTACGTCTACCAGGGAAGTGAAGATCGTAGCTGGCGATGCTTCCAGGAATACCGGCTCTTCATGGATGTCTTCCGGACGAACGCCCATAACAACCTCTTTGCCGATGTATCCTTTGTTGCGCAGGATTGTTGCTTTGCCGCCTGGAACTTCAACGTCCAGGTTATCAGCGCGGAAACGTACAGCGCCGTTCACTTCGGACAGAGTGCCAGTGATGAAGTTCATGGTTGGGGAACCAATGAATCCGGCAACGAACAGGTTCTCAGGGTTGTTATACAGCTCTTCAGGGGAAGCGGCTTGTTGGATGATGCCGTCGTACATAACTACGATACGGTCACCCATCGTCATAGCTTCGGTTTGGTCATGCGTTACATAGATACATGTAGTTTCAAGGCGTTTAACCAGTTTAGTGATTTCGGCGCGCATTTGACCGCGCAGTTTAGCATCCAAGTTGGAGAGCGGTTCGTCCATCAGGAACACTTGCGGATCGCGGACGATCGCACGGCCCAGAGCGACACGTTGACGTTGACCACCGGACAGAGCCTTTGGTTTACGGTCAAGCAGATGCTCGATGTCGAGGATCTTGGCAGCTTCGCGTACTTTCTTGTCGATTTCGTCTTTCTTTACTTTGCGCAGTTTCAGACCAAACGCCATGTTTTGGTATACGCTCATGTGCGGGTACAACGCGTAGGATTGGAATACCATCGCGATGTCGCGGTCTTTCGGAGCTACGTCGTTTACGACGCGGTCGCCGATGTACATTTTACCTTCGGAGATTTCTTCCAGACCGGCGATCATACGCAGGGTAGTGGATTTACCGCAACCGGAAGGTCCTACCAGTACGAGGAATTCCTTATCTTTAATATCGAGATTGATGTCCATTACTGTTGCTTTATCGGAACCTGGGTATTTTTTGAAAATATGCTCTAAACGTACGCCTGCCATTGATATTTCCCCCTCGAGAAATTATTAGGATAAAAAATAAATCGCTTTCTTGTACATTTATCTTACCCCAGACGTGCTGCCATGGCTATTTGCATCCTTCACAAAAATCCTATTTTCTTTTCGTCACTTTATACAATAACATGGCAAGCTTCACAATAGCAGCATCTCCGAAGCTGCGCACGTCCGCTCCAGTCTCCTGCTTAATCTTGTCCAGCCGGTACAGTAGCGTATTTCGATGGATATAAAGCTTCTTCGCCGTCTCGCTGACATTGCAATCCATTTCGAAAAAGCTCTCCAGCGTAAGCTGCATTTCTTTATCGGCCAGAACGGATGAGAAATCACCGATCTGTGCCAGCAGTTGTCTTCGCCGATCATCGGGGATGCTATTCACCAGGCGTTCCATGTGAAGTTCCCACGGAAGGTGAATGTAATCGCCGACTTGAAAAACCCTGCCCAGTGCTATCGTCTCACGCAGCAGCGCGAGCGCGGCCGTAAGACCCTTAACCGGAATGAGCGCATGCGATACCGCCAGATGGAAAGCTCCTCCCCATTCGCTGGCAATCAGTTCATGGAGTCCCATACAAGCCTGCGATAGCAGCTCGCCTGCATTCTCTTCCTCATCTTCCTTATCGTCCCCGCCGGTCAGCAGTTCTTTACGGGCCAATATTAGCCATTCTTTTTCAACCAGGGGGATCAATATAATTTCATCTTCAAAATAGCTGCGCAGCAGCTTCGTCAGCGAACGGTAAGAGAGCTGCGGATTGTGGGAGTTCTCGCTGATCAGCAAAAACGGGATCATTTCGGCGAACAGCCGGCTTTTCAGCGTTACTTCATCGGCGATCTCCGAGTCGCTTTTATCCTGCTCCAATTGGGAATTGAGCCAGATGCCGAGTTGCCGGGCTTCGACCTCGCCTTCTTCCTTCAATCCGGTCGCATTAAGTGCAATGGCATAATTACCGGCAGCAAAATTGACAAGCTCCAGTTCTCTTGCCGTCAAACCCTCCATCTCGACCCATATTGCCGTAACTCTTCCGTCACTCTCATACAAAGGAACCCAAAGATGTCCTTCATGCGTAATGGGTTCACCGGCTTCGCCGCCTGTCTCGGTTAGCCGACCAAACAAAGACTTGGAATGTTGTCTCCCAAGCTGTTTGATGCCGGTACGTTTACCGGTAAGCTGCTCAATTTTTTGGCGCAGTGCTTCGCTGTCCATTGCCACTCTATCCACCACTTTTGCTCTTTTCGCCTATTTTAACATATTTTTGACCTTGATGCGGATAAGCCCTCTCAGACAGCCTTACGAAGAAATTCTCCATAAACAACAAAAAAGTCGTTACCCTAGGGTAACGACTTTTTTAACGGATGAGCCATGAAGGACTCGAACCTTCGACACCCTGATTAAAAGTCAGGTGCTCTACCGACTGAGCTAATGGCTCAAAAAACATGGTGGAGGCTGATGGATTCGAACCACCGAACCCGTACGGGAGCAGATTTACAGTCTGATGCGTTTGGCCACTTCGCTAAGCCTCCATGAATGGTGGCGCGGGAGGGAATCGAACCCCCGACACAAGGATTTTCAGTCCTTTGCTCTACCGACTGAGCTACCGAGCCATACATAAAGCCATATTCAGTTAAATTAAATGGCGGAACCGACGGGATTCGAACCCGCGGTCTCCTGCGTGACAGGCAGGCATGTTAGGCCTCTACACCACGGTTCCGCATTTAAAATGGTGCCGGCGAGAGGACTTGAACCCCCAACCTACTGATTACAAGTCAGTTGCTCTACCAGTTGAGCTACACCGGCACGGTGTAAAATGTTTTGTAAAGCTTAATAAAATAAATGGTGGAGGCTGAGGGGTTCGAACCCCCGACCCTCTGCTTGTAAGGCAGATGCTCTCCCAGCTGAGCTAAGCCTCCGGGAATATGGTAGCGGCAGAGGGGATCGAACCCCCGACCTCACGGGTATGAACCGTACGCTCTAGCCAGCTGAGCTACGCCGCCACATTAATAAATATATGGATTGGAAATGGCGGAGAGAGAGGGATTCGAACCCTCGCACCGCTTACGCAGTCTAACCCCTTAGCAGAGGGTCCCCTTATAGCCACTTGGGTATCTCTCCAAACAGTCTTCACCATATACTCCATACAGGAACTTGATTCCTGAAAACTGGATCGAAACGAAACTTGCGTCATAGATGTTTTGGATAAGCCCTCGACCGATTAGTATTGGTCAGCTCCATGCATTGCTGCACTTCCACCTCCAACCTATCTACCTCGTCGTCTTCAAGGGGTCTTACTAATTGGGAAATCTCATCTTGAGGGGGGCTTCACGCTTAGATGCTTTCAGCGCTTATCCCGTCCGTACGTAGCTACCCAGCCATGCTTCTGGCGAAACAACTGGTGCACCAGCGGTACGTCCATCCCGGTCCTCTCGTACTAAGGACAGCTCCTCTCAAATTTCCTGCGCCCACGACAGATAGGGACCGAACTGTCTCACGAC
>NZ_FOIK01000014.1 GCF_900111565.1 Paenibacillus sp. NFR01 | reverse complement strand
GTGTTACCCAACTTAATCTTTCTTCGTTCTTTATTATCTTGTTCAATCTTTTTAGTCTTGTTCATCCTTATAGTCTTGTTCTGTTCAATCTTTATAGTCTTGTTCATCTTTTTTATGTTTGGACTTTATAGTGTTGATAGTCATTTATGATTAGTAGTCTTTTTTGTGCTTTTTATCTTACTGTCCTTTCGTTATTTAGTTATATAGCGCCTTATTGTCTTATCATAGTTCAGTTCTTCATTTACTGATTTTCAAGGCTTTATACAAATATACCACTACCCCTAATTAATGGTAATGGCTAATTTGTTTTTCATATATATTTTCTCTCGATTGCATATAACGTTACTGTATTCACGACGTCCGACGTAGTCGGATGTGTCCGGCTGAATTCTCTTCTCAGCTAATACCTTCTGCCGGACCAAGGGCCGAATGGCCCGCTGCGTGAATATATTGTTATGTGCTGTATCCGACTTCTTCGAGCCATCTTCAATTGCCCTATATTTTCTTGATGTGCCGGAGGCTGTTGCCTCTTCGAATTTTCTTCTCCGGCATGCCGTTAATCGGTTTTTACGCTTCTTAGTGCTGGAGGCTGTTGCCTCCTCGAAATCACTTCTCCGGCATGCACTTAAATCAAATAACTTTTATTTTACTGCTTTTTATGATTGCTTTCGGATATTGCACATAACGTTGTTGTATTCACGAACCCTCACTGGCTTAAGGGGCATAAGCCCCGGGTCCGGCGGACTTAGCCAGTGCAGGGTTGTCTGCTGACTCTGCTTCCTCGAAATGCCTCTTGCAGACCAAGGGCCGTAAGGCCCGCAGCGTGAATACGGTGTTAGGCGATGGTAATGCCTTCATTGATATACTTACGAAAATTCTTTAATTGTTTGTATAGTCCTTGGGTTTCCAATAATTCTTATTCCCTTTATATAATCTCTAATTTGCCATGATTCTTCATCACTCGGATCTGATACAAATGTTCTTATATTAATCTCTTCATCAATCTCGATTTGTAAGTCATTCGTAATGGGTTCGATAGTTAATCTTTTTATTGGTTTCGAAAACAATTGTTTAAATAGCTCTGAGATTTTAAAATGTTCTTGTTCATCTTCTGTTTGAGCTGCTCTTGATCCCGTTATAACTTCGATATTATTTCTAAAATGCCATGTCGGTTCTAACCAAATACTGTATCCTTCTTTTAGATCCCCTGGTTCACAATCTAAATATAGTATTAAAGAATTCCCAGCTAATCGAACAAATTGTACCGGCCGATTCAGTATCGATTGTAATATTTTTTGTATTTCCTCTGACATCGTTAAGCCACCTTCGATATATAGTATTGCATTACTTTCGCCTAACGTTTCCGCATTCACGACGTTCAAACGGCTTAAGGACCGAAGGTCCGGGTGGCTCGGCCACTTAGCCGGTTGAATGTGTCCGGTGAATCGACTTCCTCGAAATGCCTCTTCTGGACCCAGGGTCGAGCTTGTCTCGGCCCGCCGCGTTGAATGCGATGTTATATGATGCTGCTGCCTTCTTCGATATACTTTAGAAGATTCTTGTTCAGTTACTTGTATTTATTATTCTCAATAGTGCCAACCCCTTCTTAGGTGTTCATCAGTAACCTTGGTAACTTCAATTATTGTTTCCCTTGGAATTCCCCGATCAACCATCCTATGGATAATTTCATTTCTTTCACTCCACTTGCCAAAGTACTTACCATTTATAAAACCATCTTCTCTTGCTTCTTCGATTTCTTTATTAACTGTTATAACCTCTGACACAAAGCTACCACACCAAGATTCTTGTTCTTCATCATATTCGACAACTGCTTCAACCTCAATATCTTCAGTATATAGAATTATTCTCTCATCCGGTTGTAAATTAAAGTAACTAAGATCATCTTTGGTTAATCTTAATTTATTTAGGTTTGGGCCATTAAAATCTGTCCATATCTTCTTCATTTTTATCTCCTTTTTATGCAGCAGTTTCATATAACGTTCCCGTATTCACGACGTCCGACGAAGTCGGATGTGTCCGGCTGACTATACCTCACCGAAATCCTTCAATGCCGGACCGAGGGCGTATGCCCGATGCGTGAATATATTGTTAGACGAAGTTATTCTTCTTTGAGAAATTCACTCATCCATTTTTTATCTTCATCACTTTGTTCAAACTGAAATTGACCTTCACCAATTTTGCTCCAGTAAGTATGATCTTCAAAATAATCATAGAAAATAATTTCGCTAGTAACGTATAAACACCATGTGCATACCATTATCATATTTAAATTTATTCTTGTAGGCTGGTTATTTTGTGTATGTCTTGTTAACCCATTAAGTTCTGAATGTAGTGAACTAATATGTACAAAATGATTACTTAATAGTCCTTGCAAGCTTCCTAAGTTCGGTATCAATTGTTTTCCGTATTTTATGGTTTTATTAACATCAAGCTTTCCACTTTGATAAATATCGTGACCATCAGGTTCTATTATAAAATAGGCTACTGTACTTATAGTTTCTATCACTGAACGAAGTAACATACATGGCTGGAGAGTATAACCCAATCTTAATAATTCCACAGATGCTTGAATTGTAGCAGCAGCATTCATCATTAACTGAGTACATGTAACTTTTACTGAATTCTCTTCTTTATTAGCTTTAAAAAAGCTATTGCTGATAACATAATTAGTTTTGCTAAATATTTCACTTATGGGGATTAGCTCATTTGAATACAGCTTATCAAAGGATTTCCCTATTCCAAATGAATCTCTTTGAATTCGCTTTTGAAGCATATCTTTGGAATATACACGAATTTGATTATTATCATTATCTATAACAGCTCCTAAAAAGTTTTTTTTCGTGTATACGTCCATCTAGAAATTGTTCTTTCTTCTTTTTCATTTTATATTCTCCTTAAAATAATTTCGTCTAACGTTCCCGTATTCACGAACCCGGAGGGTTGTCTGCCTGCATCCACATCCCCGAATTAGCTTCAGCAGACCCAGGGCCGAACGGCCCGCAGCGTGAATATATTGTTATGTGAAGGATTGGCCTTCTCTGCTTCATCTATAGTACGTTTCATCGTTTATTTCTTTTATAATTCTTTGACTAATTTCTATACTTTTCTCTCTAGTCTCGTTAAATTGCTCCTCTAAATATTCTTTAAATATCTTATATATGTAGTTTCCTAATTCATCATCTTTTAGATTTTCTTGTGATTCTAGATAAATTATTATTTCGTTGATTTCAGAATGATATTCGTCCTCCGGACAATGAATCGCAAGTAATCCTGAGGGATCCCATTCGTTTATTATTTTCTTTACCAAAGTAAATAGCTCTCGGTTCATTTTTACCTCCTCTTGATTGGCTTTCTGTATAAGTAATTAATAAAGTAATTGCCTATCTTTCACATAACGTTTGTGTATTTACGACCTCAGCGAATGCTGAGGTGTCCAGGTGATCCTACATCCCCGTAATGCATCTGCTGGACCGAGGCCGAATGGCCGAAGCGTAAATATGATGTTATCCGATGCCTCCTCTTCTTGAACCACCTTCATAAATGTATTGATCTTCACCTGTCATGGAATTTCATCTGTCATGGAATTTCATCTGTCATGGAATTTCATCTGTCTTTAGATCTTTATCTATCATGAAATTTCATCTGTCATTGGCCTTCATTTGCCTTGATCTCTATCTGTCTTGGTCTTCATCTGTCTTTGATCTTCATCCTGTCTTTAGTCTTCTGCCAATTCCTCTGTTTCACATTGTTAACTTTATCATCACTACATCAATGCTCCTGCGTGTTAAAAGCACAATGTTCTTCAGCACTTAGAGGTTTCGGATAACGTTGTTGTATTCACGAACCCGAGAGACTTAAGGCGCGTTAGCGCCGGGTGGCTCCGCCACTTAGCCTCGCAGGGTTGTCTGCCTGAACCCACTTCCCCGAAAATTCCTCTGGCAGACCAAGGGCCGTCAGGCCCGCAGCGTGAATACAGTGTTATGCGAAGGACTTCACTTCCTCGAATATTCATACAATGTCATTCCTGAATACTTTACTTTAAAGCCATTCTTAATTTTATTATATTCACTCGGTTCAATTCCGAACGAATAATCAGATCCTGGTCCATAACCTGTTTGGCCTGCGTGAATCCCATTTCCTTGAAGATCAGTTAGAACAAAATCCTCAGGTGATCCAGCACTTGTATATGTTCTGTCTTCATTAATAATCATGTTATATAAAAACTCTCCATTGTTATAGCCTACATCATATGTTGTATGAAAACTAAAATATATGTCATTACCTCTATTCCAAACTTGTTGAAGAACTATATTGGTATTATGGCTCTTATCAAGTTCAATATTTTGATTTTGTGGTTTATCTGTCTCAAAAGGAATCCATTCTGGTTTAATAGCTATTTCAACATTTACTTTATCTTCCTTGTTAATTGAATATTCTTTACGTTCCAAAATATTTTCGAATATTTTTGAACTTACATAATGATTTTGATAGTATTTATAGATTTTGAAACCACCGATTAATACCACTATAGCTATTAAGAAGAGTCCTATTCTCAATCTTTTTCTCATTTGTTTTCTCCTTTCTGAAGTCTTTCGCATAACGTTCTGGTATTCACGAACCCTCACTGGCTTAAGGGGCGTTAGCCCCGGGTCCGACGGACTTAGCCAGTGCAGGGTTGTCTGCTGACTCCGCATCTCCGAAATTCCTCTTGCAGACCAAGGGCCGCATGGCCCGCAGCGTGAATACGTTGTTAGACGCTGTTGCCTCTTCACTGAAATCTCCCACTAATAATTAGATTACTTGCCCTTTGCCCTGTATATGGTTTTGTTTAATACATCGGTTACAAATTCAGTCTTCATCAGACTGTAATTATCAATATCATACCTGTATGTTTCAGCAAGTTTTATTTTCAATAATTCATAACTTTT
>NZ_FOIK01000002.1 GCF_900111565.1 Paenibacillus sp. NFR01 | reverse complement strand
CATCCCGATTTTACAATACGCGGGTGTAGTTCAATGGTAGAACTTCAGCCTTCCAAGCTGATAGCGTGGGTTCGATTCCCATCACCCGCTCCATATAGATTTAATCTCAACTCTTGATGACAAGAGTTTTTTTTGTTTTCTAGCAAAAGGCCAGAAAGAGCCTCTCTCAGTTCCATGTTTTTACAGATTCTTAGTAACATTTGTAACTGACGCAGCTACGAAATATCTGGTAAAAATAATAATGTAAGCGGTACTATTATTACACGCACTGGGGGAATATTTGTGAAAAAAGTAACAAAATTATTGTTGGCAGCTGGAATTTCGTTGGCTGTTGTTGGCGCGGGAAGCATTCCGGCTCTGCATAGCAACGTAACCTCCGCAGCAAGCGCACCACTGAAGGTTGGACGCGTTGAAGCGGCTGCCCATGGAACTAAATGCTTTACCGTAGCGGTTGCTGTTGTACAAAACGGTGTAATCGTAGCAGCATCGGTGGACGACTATCAATTCCTGAGCAAAGACGTAGCGACCGGCGTACCTAACTCCGATTCCGATTTCGGAGCAAACTACAAGGATCCTAACGTAGTTTTGGCTTCCAAAAAAGCGAACGCTAAGTACTACAGCGAACACATGGCAGAGGCAGCAGGCTCCACGGTTTCTTATGATAAAAACCTGGCCAGCATCGAAAAATTCGCAACAGGCAAAACGATCAAATCGCTTGAAATGTCCCTGAAATACAAAAATGCAGAGCAAATGGTTGACGCTGTCAGCGGTGCAACGCTGGTAGATACTAAAGGCTACCTGCAAGCGATCCTCGACGCAGCTAAAGCCGCGAAGTAAGATAGCTTCACGACTGCTTTGATTTGAGATAATATTCACAAGTTTTCTTTGTGGAACTGCAAAGACCCTGAACCTTCGTTGGTTCAGGGTCTTTTTCATATTCAAAAATTAGTTCTCATCCGGAACGGACAGACCGAGCGCATCGGCGATGCCGCGTCCGAGTTCGGGGTCAGCCTTGTAGAAATGGCCGATTTGCCGGAGTTTGATCTCCTCATATTCAACTGGAGCCATCGCAGCGGCAATGTTACGGATGAGCCGCGCTTGTTCTTCCGAACTAAGCAAGCGATAGAGATCACCCGGCTGGGTATAGTGGTCATTGTGATCGTAAGCTACACTGGCTGCCTGCCCACTGACCGTGAATGGAGCCGCCTTATACTCCGGTGACTCTTTCGGCCCGCCAAAGCTGTTTGGTTCGTAATACAAGGCGCTGCCGCCGTTGTTGCCCGGAGTCATCGCACCATCGCGCTGGTGGTTGTTAACCTCCGCGACCGGACGGTTAATCGGCAACTGGTTATGGTTCGCGCCGACCCGGTACCGGTGCGCGTCAGAATAAGCGAATAGGCGGCCTTGCAGCATTTTATCCGGTGATGCTTCAATGCCCGGTACGAAGGAACCTGGAGAGAAGGTGGCCTGCTCTACCTCGGCAAAATAGTTTTCCGGATTGCGGTTCAGCACCATGCGGCCGACTTCGATCAATGGATAATCTTTTTGCGACCAGACTTTTGTGACGTCAAACGGATCGAAACGGTACGTGTCGGCATCCGCTTCCGGCATAATTTGCACATACAAGGTCCAAGCCGGGAAGTCTCCCGCTGCAATCGCATTGAACAGATCTTCGGTGTGATAATCTGGATTCTCGCCTGCGAGTTGAGCGGCCAGATTGACATCAAGATTGCGGATGCCCTGCTCGGTCTTGAAGTGGTATTTCACCCACACTGCGGTGCCTTCAGCATTTACCCACTTGAAGGTGTGGCTGCCGAACCCGTGCATATGCCGGTAGGTGGCCGGAATGCCGCGGTCGGACATCAGGATCGTAACCTGGTGCAGCGACTCAGGAGACAAAGACCAGAAATCCCAGACGGCATTCGGATTTTTCAAATGGGTTTGAGGATGGCGTTTCTGCGTATGAATAAAGTCCGGAAATTTGATCGCATCGCGGATAAAGAAGACCGGCGTGTTGTTTCCAACCAGATCATAGTTTCCTTCCTCTGTATAAAATTTAACGGCGAAACCTCGCGGATCGCGAACGGTATCGGCCGATCCCAGCTCGCCGGCCACTGTCGAGAAACGGATAAACATCGGCGTTTGCTTACCGACCTCGGATAAAAAGGCGGCTTTCGTATACTGCGATACATCCTTCGTAACCTCGAAGTATCCATGTGCACCAGCGCCTTTGGCATGAACCACACGCTCCGGAACACGCTCACGGTTGAAATGGGCCAGCTTCTCCAGCAGATGAACATCCTGCAGCAAAGTGGGGCCACGTTGCCCTGCAGTCATTGAATTTTGATTGTCTCCCACCGGTGCGCCCCAGCTTGTTGTAAGCTTGTTATTGCCAGTACTCATGGAATGAACCACCTCTTCGTAAGATTTGATTTTAGAATAAGTATAAAACTATAATAACAAAAAGGTTTAAAAAATCAATTCTTTTTTTATAATTAGTATAATTAAGCATATGCCCCTAAAAATGCAATCATGATGGAGATGGCATAAAAAAAGCCCTCCGCCCAGTAAAACTGGGGGAGAGCTTGAAGTGATGCAGAACCTGAAAGGCTCACTAAAAGGAATGGGATAAACTTAGGCTTTGATGTACATTTTGTTGTAATATTCATCCAGCATACGTTTGCTCGCAAATTCCACGCGGGTCGTCTCGATGCTCTTGGACATCATTTGCACCCATTTGTCGCGGTTCTCATAGTAGGTCGGGAGAACGCGGTTGAGCAGCGTATCATACAGTGCGTCGCTGTCATGCTTGTCGAGTACGGCGAAATCCGTCGTTTCAAAACCTTCGCCGATTTGCCAGCCGTTCTCGCCGTCGATGCAGGCTTCCGGCCACCAGCCGTCGAGGATGGAGCAGTTGAGCACGCCGTTCATGGCCGCTTTCATGCCCGAGGTTCCGCTCGCTTCCAGCGGTCTGCGCGGGTTGTTGAGCCAGATGTCCGAGCCGCGGGTCAGCATAGCGCCGATGGTCATATCGTAGTTCTCGAGGAAGACGACGCTCTTCGGATATTTTTTCATCATGGCCACGAGATTGCTGACGATCTTTTTGCCGGTGTCGTCCAGCGGATGGGCTTTACCGGAGAAGACGATCTGGATTTTGCCGCTCTTCAGATAAGGCTCGATGATCTCCGGCTGGGAGAAAATGAGGTCGCTGCGCTTGTACGGCGCCGCCCGGCGGGAGAAGCCGATCAGCAGCTGGTCACGGTCCAGCGTGATGCCGGAGCGTTCGGTGATGAAGTCAATCAACTCGCCTTTGATCTCCTGGTGAACGGCCCAGAGGTCGCCGCCGTTTTCATAAGCGCTGGTCATGCGCTCATCCACCCAGGTTGGCGTATGAATGGCGTTGGTAATGCCGATGATTTCGGAACGTCCGGCAACTTCCTTCCACATTTTATTGGCGGTATCGGCATGAAGCTGGGCAACCCCGTTGGAGATGCGGGAGAGGCGCAGGCCGGCTACAGTCATATTAAACGGCTCGCCGCCGATGCGTTCCATCTGGTCCCGGGTCAACCCGTTGAAGGCACCCATGTATTCCAGACGGTCCAGCGGATGTGTCTCATTGCCTTCCTTGATCGGCGTATGGGTGGTGAAGACAACCTCTTCGCGGGTTGCTTTCCAGGCTTCCTCAAAGGTGCTTCCGCCGGACATTTTTTCCCGGATCAGCTCGATGGCGGCAAGGGCGGCATGGCCTTCGTTGAAATGGTACACATCGATTGGAATTTCAAGCGCGCGCATCGCTCTAACGCCGCCAACTCCAAGCACAATCTCCTGGGCAATCCGCTCTTCGCCGAACCAGCCGTAGAGCTGGCCGGTAATCCAGGCATCGCTGTTCTCAGGGATGTCGGTATCGAGCAAATACAGCGGGCTGTTACCGAATTTATCGGTTTTCCACACTTTGCACACGACATCGGTTTTTCTGACTTTAACGGTTACTTTAACGCCGGTATCTTCAAGGAAATCATACACATAGTTGTGGTAGGTGTCGTAAGGCTTGCCGTTCTCGTCGATTTTCTGGTCCGTATACCCTTGCTTCCACTTGAGTCCGATCGGGATGATCGGCGCGCCGATATCTTTTGCTCCTTTGATATAGTCCCCGGCAAGAATGCCCAGGCCACCGGCGTACATTTTGAAATCCGAGTGAAGTCCGTACTCCATGCTGAAATAAGCGACTGACGGTAATTGGTTCTGATTCACTTGATAAGCCTCCCAATACGTAATTTAATGGTGATTCGGGCTTTTCCGCAGGCTAATCTAAGGTGCAAACGTTTGCTCAAAACGGCGCGGGTTTTCCTGTGGAAGCGATTGCACTCCTATTCTAGCACATTTGCTTCGAGTTCGCATAGCGGGTGCATCGCAAATCGGAAAAGAATTTAACGCCGCGTAACTCTGCCCCTGGAACAAGCATGACTTAACGGATGAGGTGCAATAAGAGGGTGAAGAGCGGATTATCGAAACGGCCGCCCGATTGAAATGTTTGATTAACCGCGCCGCAGGACATAAGATAAAGGTATTGCAATGAGCGGCAATTAAACCTCGTTGTTGCAGATGAACCTACATAATGGTGGTGTTGGCAGTGGGCATAGTGGTAATCGGCAGTCTGAACATGGATATGACGGTACGGACGTTGCGTGCGCCGGAAGCCGGAGAAACGGTATTCGGTCAAGCCTTCGCGCTGGCACCTGGCGGAAAAGGCGCCAATCAGGCGGTGGCGGCGGCCCGCTTGGGGGCGGAAGTGACGATGATCGGCGCGGTGGGCCGCGACGCCTTCGGCGAGCAGATGCTCGAGATTATGCGGCAGGAGAACGTGAATGCCGATTATATGATGCGAAGCGAGACGGAAGGAACCGGTGTAGCGGCGATTACCGTGGATGCCGAAGGGGAAAATCGGATTATCGTTGTTCCGGGCGCAAATATGGCGCTCCGGGCTGCGGACATCGACAGGTTGGAGCCGGTGATCCGCCAGGCCCAGGTGCTGCTCCTGCAGCTGGAGACGGATCTGGACATGTGCGCCCGCGCTGTGGCGGTGGCTCACCGTCACGGGGTGCCGGTGATCTTGAATCCGGCGCCGGCGCGCGCGCTGCCGGCGGAAATGCTGCGTCAGGTGACCTACCTGACGCCGAATGAAAGCGAAGCCGCCCTGCTGTCCGGCCTTGCGGTGGACAGCTTGGAATCGGCGGAGCAGGCGGGCCGCGCGCTGCTGGCGCAGGGTGTCCAGGGGGTCATCGTGACACTCGGGGCCAAAGGCGCGCTGATCGTCAATGATCAGGGATGTCTCCATATTCCCGGATTCGCAGTTCAGGCCGTAGACACGGTGGCGGCCGGCGATTCCTTCAGCGGCGCGCTGGCGACCCGGCTGGTTGCCGGAGATACGCTGACCGAAGCGGTAAGCTACTCCGGCGCCGTCGGTGCGCTGACCGTCAGCAAGCGGGGCGCCATTGAGGCGCTGCCGACGCTTGCGGAGGTGGAGCGGTTTCTGGCGTCCGGGCACACGGGAAAGAAAGCGTAGACTGCACATATTAGAACTGAACTGCGGTTCAGTTCAACGGACAAGTATAAGACATAAGGGGATGAATCGAACGATGAGTGGCAGCGTTACGGTCAAAGACGTTACAATCGGCGAAGGGATGCCGAAGATCTGCGTTCCGCTGGTGGGCAGGACGCTGGCGGAACTGCTGGAGGAAGCGGAGGCGCTGAAGCCGCTGCAGCCGGATGTGGTGGAATGGCGCGTCGATTATCTGGAGCAGGCGCCGGACCCGACAGCCGTGCTGGAAGCGCTGCGCGGCATAGCGGCGGCCCTGCCGGAGCTGCCGCTGATCTTCACCTTCCGCAGCGCCAGGGAAGGCGGCGAGAAGGAGATTTCGGCGGCGGACTATGAAGGGCTTAATGCCGCCGCCGCCGCTAGCGGATTCGCCGATTTCATCGACGTGGAGCTGTTCGGCGAAGAAGGCTCGGTCCGCCGCCAGATTGCGGCAGCGCATGAACACGGCGTGTTCGTTATTCTCTCCAACCACGATTTCCAAGGCACGCCGTCCGAGGAAGAGATCGTTGCCAGGCTGCGCAAGGCGCAGGAGCTGGACGGCGACCTGCCCAAGATCGCCGTCATGCCGCAAAATCCCGGCGACGTGCTTACGCTGCTCGCGGCTACGCATAAGATGTGCGAGCTGTATGCCGACCGGCCGATTATCACGATGTCTATGGCAGGCGCCGGAGTCATCAGCCGTCTGGCCGGCGAGGTGTTCGGCTCCGCGCTGACCTTCGGCGCGGCCAAGAAGCCTTCGGCGCCGGGCCAGGTGGCCGCCGCCGAGCTGCGGACGGCGCTGGAGCTGCTGCACCGGGCGCTGTAAAGCCGCCGAATCTCTTCGAAGCCAGCATTCCACAAAAAAAGCGGCGCTCCGGAACCTGTAAAGGGTCCCGAAGCGCCGTTTCTTTTGCGATAGGAGAAGTTCTATGGCTTCATTCCGGTATACACATGGACGGCGTCGCGCAGAAATTCTGCCAGCCCCGGCCGGCGCTTGTCGTAATAAGCGGTAAAACGCTCGTCATCGACGTACATTTGGGCCACGCGGGCATGGGCTTCCTTCGTATACGAGTCCCAGTAGAAGGAGAGCCACTGGCGGTGCAGATCGGCGGCCTTTTGCGCAAGCTCGCTTGCCGGAACACCTTCTTCCATGGCTTGTTCCAGCGCGGCGAACATTTCCGTTTCGATCTGCTGGATGGCGGCATATTGCTCCTCGGTCATGTTTTTCAGCACCCGATTTGATTTCTCCACCGCTTCCTCGCCGTACTTCTCGCGGATTTCCGTCCCGTATTTCGCTTCGTTATCGTCAATCAGCTTCTGCTTAAAGCCCTTAAATTTATCCTGATCCTTCATCGTCAATCTCCCTTCCGCAGCAGCCAAGGTATTCTCGACATTTGCAATGAGCGCATCCAGTTGCTCCCTGCGCTGAAGCAGCTTATGCCTGTGCTCCTTCAGCGCCTCCGACGGATCAAAGGAGGGGGAAGTAACAATCTCCTTGATCGTCTCCAGGCTGAATCCAAGCTCCCGGTAAAACAGGATCTGCTGAAGCCGGTCGACTTCGGCTTGCCCGTAGATCCGGTATCCGGAGGTGTTGATTCGCGCCGGCCGCAGCAGGCCAAGCTCGTCGTAATAACGCAGGGTCCGCGTGCTGATTCCAGCCATCGCGCCGAGCTTTTGCACGGTATATTCCATGATGCATCTGCCTCCTACAAGCGGTAACGGCCCATGAACCCGGGAAACCGCATCACTGTAAATGCCGCAAGCGGCTGCTTACAAACCCACTGTACACCTTGACGTTGCGTGAAGGTCAACACTTTTTGGCGAAAAAGAAAACGGCGGTTCCGGAAGCCGCTCAGCCCGGAGAACCGCCGCCAGGTCGGCAGTTAAGGTTATTTCTTCCCGAGCTGCTCCGCGAAATACGCCTTCAGCTCTGCTACCTTGCGTGGGTCGTCAAGCGCGCCTTCGGCGGAAAAGTAATGCTCGGCCACGAGCTCCCAGGTTGGAACGACCTTTTGCGCGGTCATCGCTTTGATGGCGATTTTGACGGTTTTGCGTTCACGGGCGTTGGAGAAGGTGTCCTTATAATGTTGGGCATGGCTGAAATCCAGTTCGCCGAAGGCGGCGCGGAAAATTTCGGCCGTCATTTTTGCGTCGTCCAGCGCCCGGTGCGCCGAGCCGGAAGGCTCCAGCCCATAGAGTGCCATGGCGCCTTCCACGCTGACATCGTTCGTCAGCCCGCGGGCCCGCAGTACTCCTTTGAGCAGATCGAAGTAAGTTGCTTCCAGCCAATACGCATCATCCAGCTTATGCATCCGCACGTCCTGAATGATCCGCTTCATGTCCTCGCCGCCCCAGGTCAGGAGCAGTACGCCGTCCTTGCTCTCGTCAAGCCATTTGCGGAAGGCGGCAATCACCTTCGGAAACCGCGGCGCAACGTCGATCTCTTCTTGCGGGATGCCGGTTTTTTTCTTGATAAAGGAATTGAGCGTAGCAAAATATATCGGTTTGATCAAGGAAGAAAATTCATCCTTGACGTTAAACGATTCATCCAGGCGGACAGCCCCGATCTCAATGACTTCCATCGGGTGCTCGCTGGCAAATTTGCGGCCGTTGAATTCGATGTCCAGAATAATGTAGTCCACTGCGTTTTGCCTCCGTTAGTCGTGACTGGCGCGATCTTGAGTATAGAGTATAGGATGCGCCGACCGTTTTATTTTAACAAAAAAAAGACAGGCCTGGCGACGGTCACCGGGAATCCCGGATGATATGGCCCTGAGCCGGTTCCGTTTCCGTAAAGCCGGCCAAATGCCGCGCCTGGTAACGGATAGGCTGGTCCCCGGCGATCAGGATGAAGTTGCAGAGATCGGCGGGGCCGCCGGATAAAAGGGCAAACGCCATGGCATGGCTATAGTGCTCGCCGAGCGTTGTAAGTACGGCGCTGATCTTACGGTCGTTGTCGCTGCGGCCCATGAGGTTCAGCAGAAGATAACCCCGGCGGTGCAGCTTGCTGCGGGTCAGGGCGAAAAACTCGCTGGAACACAGATGCTGCGGCGTTCCGGAAGAAGTAAAAGCGTCCACAATAATGTAGTCGTAACGCCGATCCGGTTCCAGGGCAAGCAGTGCCCGTCCGTCTCCGATGGTCACGTTGTCGAGCGAATAGCCGAAATGCTCCCGGCTCAGGCGAACGATATCGGGATGAATCTCCGCTACCTTGAAGCGCTTATCGGGATAGTGGCCGGCTATCGTACCGATGCCGTGTCCAATCATAAAGACGTCCTCGAAATAAGCCATATTATGCTCCATCAGGTGAATCATGGCCCGCGGGTATTCAAAAACGATCCGCCGGGGTTGTTCCAGATCCAGCGCGCCCTGTGCCGCTTCGCCGGAGAACTGCAGCACGCGGAAACGGCCCTTCTCGCCGTAGAGCTCTGAGGTGTCGTATACGCTGATCTCGTCGCCTTGACTGCGGCCGCCCGGGAAGGGGGATGCTTCAAACATGGTCAAGTCTCCTTTCATCTGTTCCAATAGTGGCGGATTCTTGGCGAAACCGCAATGTTTTCTTGGCGGAAGCGAAGATTTCTGCTTTATTTGTTTTCGTTATGCAATTATAATGGGATGGTGATAACATTTTGATAACAAAAATAACGTTTTTTATTCATTCCAAGCGATAGAGTAGCAGGAGGGACTTATGAAGCAGAAACATCTGGTATTAGCGGATTGGCAGTTTAAAGCCTGCCTGGAACATGAATGGCTGCCGGCCAAAGTGCCGGGCACAGTGCATACCGATTTGCTTGCAAACGGTAAAATTACCGAACCGTTCTATGGAACGAACGAACATGATTTGCAATGGATCGATAAACTGGACTGGGAATACCGCACGACGCTTGAGCTCGGCGAGGAATGGCTGCAGCTTCCGGTGGCGGAGCTTCAATTTGACGGCCTGGATACGTATGCCGACGTGTTCGTCAACGGTGTTCATGCGCTGGCCGCGGATAACATGTTTCGCGCCTGGACGGTGGACGTCAAAGGACTGATTAAAGCCGGCCCGAACGAAATTCTCGTGAAGTTCCGCTCGCCGGTGAACGAGGATCTGCCGAAGCTGGAGCAGCTTGGCTATGCCCTGCCGGCACCGAACGACCAATCGGAGCTGGGCGGTCTTGAGGGGCAGCAGATCAGCGTGTTCGCGCGCAAAGCGCCTTATCATTACGGCTGGGACTGGGGTCCGAGATTCCTGACCGCAGGTATCTGGCGTGAAGCGGTACTGAAGGGCCGCGAAGCGGCAGAGATCAGCGACCTGTACATTCGCCAGAACGAAGTGAAGGCACAAGCGGCGCGACTGACCGCGGTGGCGGAAATCGACGCGCCGGAAGCCTGGGAGGGCACGCTGCGGATTACCGCGGACGGGCAGGAGTGGACGCGCGCCGTATCGCTGCAGCCGGGCAAGCAGACCGTGGAGCTGGATCTGGTCATCGACCAGCCGCGGTTGTGGTGGTGCCGGGGACTGGGCGAACCCGAGCTGTACGAATTCAGTGCGGCGCTGCTCGCGCAGGAGACGGTGGTTACCGAAGCAAACGTGACGACCGGCCTGCGGGAGATCAAGCTGATCCGCAAGCCCGACGCGCGCGGCACGAGCTTTTATTTTGAAGTGAACGGCGTTCCGGTCTTCGCCAAAGGCGCCAATCACATACCAAACGACAGCTTCATCACGGAAGTAACGGAAGAACGCTACCGCCATGAAATCGAATCGGCAGCCCTCTCCGGCATGAATATGCTGCGGGTCTGGGGCGGCGGCTTCTATGAAGAAGAAGTCTTCTACCGGCTGTGCGATGAATATGGCCTGCTCGTCTGGCAGGACTTCATGTTTGCCTGCAGCATGTATCCGGGTGATGCGGAATTCCTGGAGAGCGTGCGTCTGGAGGCGGAATACAATGTGCGCAGACTCCGCAATCATCCGTCGATTGCCCTGTGGTGCGGCAACAACGAAATCGATTCGGCCTGGTCGCATTACGAGGAGGATGCGGGCTGGGGCTGGAAGCGGAACTTCAGCAGCGAACTCCGCGAGAAGCTGTGGAGCGACTATCAGGAGATTTTTCATGTCATCCTGCCTAAGGCCGTGGCAGAGCTGCACGCAGACATCGCTTACTGGCCGTCCTCCCCGATGCGCGGCGTTACCGGCGACATTAACCAGCATGCGACCGGCATTACGGGAGAAGGCGACATCCATTATTGGGGCGTCTGGCATGCCATCGAGCCTTTCGAGAATTACAACGTCAAGGTCGGCCGCTTCATGAGCGAATACGGCTTCCAGTCGTTCCCGGAACTGAAATCGGTGCTGAGTTATGCCGAGGATGCCGACATGGAGCTGGAGTCGAAGGTGATGCTGGCGCATCAGAAGAACGGACGCGGCAACCTGCTGATCAAGGAATATATGGACATCTATTTGCCGAAGCCGAAGAATTTCCCTTCGTTCCTGTACATGAGCCATATTCTGCAGGCGGATGCCATCCGCATGGCGATTGAAAGCCACCGGAGAAACAAGCCGTATTGCATGGGTACGCTGTACTGGCAGATGAACGACTGCTGGCCGGTCGCTTCCTGGGCGGGCATGGATTATTACGGACGCTGGAAGGCGCTTCAGTATACGGTAAAAGAAAGCTTCCGCGATCTTCTGCTCTCCATCGACGGCACGGACGGCGAGAATATTCATGTTCATGCCGTGTCCGACCTGCGCAAGCCGGTGGAAGCGGAGCTGAAGCTCGGCTTGTACAGCTTCGGCGGCGAATTGCTCAAGGCAATCGCACAGCCGGTGATGCTGGCAGCGGATTCCGCAGCAGTGGTCTTCTCGATTTCGGCAGCCGAGCTTCTGGGCAGCACGGCGGTTGATCAAGCGGTGCTCGTGGCAACGCTGGAGCAGGGCGGGGAAGAGCTGGCCCGCAAGCTGCACTATTTCGCAGCGCCCAAAGAGATCCGTCTCGCTACGCCTGAGCTGACGATTCAGGAGGTTCCGGGCAGCGGCGGCCTCAAATACACCGTCAGCAGCAATGTGCTGGCCCGCGGCGTCTATCTGACGGCCGAGGACGAAGGCATTTTCAGCGACAATTTCTTCGACCTACTTCCGGGACAGCCGAAGACGGTATCCTTCCTGCTCCGCAGCGGCGGGGAGCAGCACTTTGTTCCGGCTGCGCCGAAGGGGCTTGCCGTCTCTTCGATGGCCGACTATATCGAATAACGAAACGCAGCCTTTCCGCGCCACGCGCGGCCAGCATGCGGCTCTCCGCGCTTCTTTGGCGCCGGAGCGGCCGCATGCTTTTTTTTCATCTAATAAAGGGTTTTGGATTGACTTGACGGTTACCCGAACCTATGATGATAAATAATATATCGCAGTGGCATTCCGAAGGAGAGAGACAACGATGGGCATGGAAATCGAACGCAAATTTCTGCTGCCGGAATATCCGGCGGATTTGATCGGACAAGGGCAGATTCAGGTGCTGACCCGGCACAGCATCGACCAGACGTATCTGGCCATTGAAGAAGGGCAGGAGCTGCGCGTCCGCAAAATCACCGACCTCGATACGGGAGAGGTTACGTTTACGCATACGTTCAAGGACGGGCTGGGCATCAGCCGCAAGGAGATCGAATATGAGATCTCGGCAGGGCTGTACCAGCAGATGATCGATGCGGTGCAGAAGATTGCGCTGGTCAAGGAACGGGTAACGGCCGTTTGGAACGGGATTACGATCGAGATGGATTTTTACAGCCAGCTGCAGCTTTCGGTGCTGGAGGTGGAGTTTGACTCCTTGGAGGATGCGCAAAGCTTCGTGCCGCCCGCCTGGTTCGGCCAGGATGTCAGCATCGAGAAGAAATACAGCAACAAAACCGTCTGGCGCGAGCTGCAGAAGAAATAACGGAAATTGAACTGGAAAGTTTGAGTATAGGTAAGGAGCAGCGGAGGGGATGTTTGGAACTGTAGGAGCGATAGCGATCGCCTTTGTTTCCGGATTTGAACCGCGAAAAGCGGTATAATCAGGAAATCTGGAAACAACAGCGGCCGGAAGTCCAAACACTCACCGTAGTTGTAACTGGCCGAATACTCGGAAATTCTCAGTTCAATTTAATTAGAATCCAAGGAGAAGTAACGGACTTTAACGCTTAAACGTGTTAATATAGAATGAGCTTACGTTTTGCGATTCGGTTATAGAGACAATTCTCAAGAGGGGTTCAGGGAGGATGAGGCAGGTAATGGAGTATATCAGCACTAGAGGCAAAGTGGAGGCGCGCGGTTTTATCGACACGGTTCTGATGGGACTGGCGGACGACGGCGGCTTGATGGTTCCTTTTCAAATACCGACGGTTTCGGAGGAGACGCTGGAGAAATGGAAGAGCCTGAGCTTTCAGGAGCTGTTTCTTGAGATCTTCTCCTACTATACCAACGACGAGATCCCTTACGACGATCTGAAAAAGATGGTGGATGCCAGCTACGGTAACTTCCGTGCGCCGGAAGTGACGCCGCTGCATCAAGTCAACGACTCGCTGTACGTGCTGGAGCTGTTCCATGGTCCGACCTTTGCGTTCAAAGACGTGGCGCTGCAGTTCATGGGCGAGCTGTATTCCTATATTGCCCGCGTGCGGGGCGAAATCATCCATATTCTCGGCGCAACCTCCGGCGATACCGGAGCGGCGGCCATTGCGGGCGTGCGCGGCAAGGAAGGCATCAAAATCTGTATCCTGCATCCGCACGGCAAGGTCAGCAAGGTTCAGGAGCTGCAAATGACGACCGTCGATGACAGCAATGTGCTTAATCTGTCCGTGGAAGGCAATTTCGACGACTGCCAGAAAGTGATTAAGGAATTGTTTGCCGACCTGGAGTTCAAGGGACGGTACCATCTGCGGGCGATCAACTCGATTAACTTTGTGCGCATCCTGGCGCAAACCGTTTATTATTTCTACGCCTACCTGCATGTAGAGAACAGCGGGGGCCGCAAGATCAATATCAGCGTGCCATCCGGCAACTTCGGCAATATATTCTCCGGCTTCCTGGCCAAAAAGATGGGCCTGCCGATCAACAAGCTGATCATCGCCACCAACGAAAACAACATTCTGGAACGCTTCGTGTCGACTGGAGAGTACAAGCCGGGCGAATTCACGAGCACCCACAGCCCGTCGATGGATATCCAGGTGGCCAGCAATTTCGAGCGGTATCTGTATTATCTGCTGGGCGAGGATGCAGTGAAGCTGTCCGAGTACATGGCCAAACTGCAGTCCGAGGGGAAAATCACAGTCTCGGGCGAGCTGCTGGCCCAGGTGCAGCAGGATTTCTCCGCGCTTGGCGTCAAAAACGGCCCATGCCTGGAGATCATCAGCAAATACAATCAGACCTACGGCTATCTGCTCGACCCGCATACGGCCTGCGGTATCGCTGCCTATGAAGCCTTCAGCGGTCAGGATGAGATCGGCATTACCTTTGCTACGGCGCATCCGGCCAAGTTCGACGAAGCCATCTCGCTGACTGGCATCCAGCAGACCTTCCCGGCGGAAATTGCCTCATTGTCCTCCTTGCCGCAGCATATGACGCTTGTGGTGAACGACAAGCCGACGATTACGCGGGAACTGGTCGGATTCTACGAAGCGAAATAGCCGATTCGCGGTTTATAACCATCCATGACGTGCAAGCCTTGCGGTTTGCCCGTCATTTTTGCGTCCGCCAAACCGTTCTTGCTGGAATTTTAGCGAAATCCGTCGAAAAAGTAGACATTTCTCCCTGAGGAATGCGAAAATAGCTTTTAGGTGAATTGGACTTGGGTAGTGAAAAGAACATCAAAAAGGACGGGATCATCATGACAATTCGTTTCGGGGTTATCGGCACCAACTGGATTACGGACCGCTTTGTGCAAGCCGGGTTGGAGAACGAGGAGTTTATTCTTACCGCCGTTTATTCCCGCACCGAGGAGAAGGGCCGGGCGTTTGCCGCCAAATATGCGGGCGCGGCCATTTATACGAGTCTGGAAGAAATGGTGCAAAGCCCCGAAGTGGATGCGGTGTATATCGCCAGCCCCAATTCCAAACATGCGGAGCAGGCCATCGTCTGTATGAACCACGGCAAGCATGTGCTGTGCGAAAAACCGGCGGCCTCCAACAGCGCGGAAATTCAGGCTATGATCGAAGCGGCCCAACGCAACGATGTGCTTTTCATGGAAGCGATGAAATCGACGGTGATGCCGAATTTCGGCGTCATCCGCGACAATCTGTACAAGCTGGGCCAGGTACGTCGCTATTTCGCCAGCTATTGCCAATACTCTTCGCGGTACGATGCCTACCGTCAGGGAACGGTGCTGAACGCCTTTAATCCGGAATTTTCGAACGGCTCGCTGATGGATCTCGGCATTTACTGCCTGTACCCGATGGTCGTGTTGTTCGGCAAGCCGGAACAGGTCAAGGCCACAGGCGTGATGCTCGCTTCCGGCGTCGACGGCGAAGGCAGCATGGTCATGAAATATAAGGATATGGATGCGGTTGTGATGCACTCCAAAATGACCGATTCGTATCTTCCGGCAGAAATCCAGGGCGAAAACGCAACGATGGTCATCGATAAAATTAATCAGCCGTATCAGGTTCGCATCCAGTACCGCGACGGATCCTCCGAGGAGCTGACGCTGCCGCAGGTATACGAGTCCATGTATTATGAGGTGGAGGAGTTTATCGATCTGCTGAAAAACGGCCAGCGGGAAAGCGGCATCAACAGTCATGCCAATTCCCTGGCGGTGGCCGAAGTCATGGAGGAAGCGCGCCGGCAGATCGGCCTGCGGTATGCTTCGGATTTACAATAAAGAAGGTATTATGCAAAGGGGGGCAGCACTTGAAAACATTTAAAAAGGTGTACATCGAGATTACAAGCGTCTGCAACCTCGCCTGCAGCTTTTGTCCGCCGACAGCGCGGACCAAAAATTTCATGAAACCCGAAACGTTTGACCATATTCTGGACGAGATCAGGCCGCATACGAACCACATTTATCTCCATGTCAAAGGCGAGCCGCTGCTGCATCCGAAGGTTGACGTGCTGCTGGACGCGGCGCATGCCAAAGGCTTTAAGGTCAACATCACGACGAACGGGACCTTGATTCGCAAAGCGGGGCCGAAGCTGCTCGGCAAACCGGCGCTGCGGCAGATGAACTTCTCGCTGCACAGCTTCGACGGGCATGAAGGCTCCGAGAACCGCGAAAAGTATCTCGCGGAGATCATCTCGTTTGCGCGTGAGGTCTCCGCGGCCGGCGTGCTGGTTTCTTTCCGGCTGTGGAACCTGACGGAAGACAATATTACGAATGCGGTGCGCCAGCGCAACCGCGAGACGCTGGCGATGCTGGAAGAGGCCTTCGGCCTGGATTACCGGATCGAAGAGAAGGTGCAGCCGGGGAGCGGCGTCAAAATCGCGCCGCGCATCTATCTGAACCAGGACCACGAGTTCAGATGGCCTGCCTTAACCGAGCCGGAGGATGACGGCAAGGGGTTCTGCCACGCCTTGCGCAGCCAGGCGGCAGTGCTGGTGGACGGCACGGTGGTCCCGTGCTGTCTCGACGGCGAGGGCGTCATCGGCCTCGGCAACGTGCACGAGAAGCCGTTCGCCGAGATTGTCGAGGGCGAACGGGCCAACCGCATTTATTACGGCTTCTCCCGCCGCGAGGCGGTGGAGGAGCTGTGCCGCAAATGCGGTTATAGACAGCGCTTCGGGACCTGAAGCGCATGGGAAGCGCCCCCGCCGGGAAGATGGCGGGGGCGCTTTTTTGCGTCCTGGAGCTATAGTGGCGGGTTCTGGTAAGTCCGCCACAGACTTGGCACCGCCCCACCACGCGTAGCCTTCATTGTATTTAGTACAACGGATTGGCCTGATTCTGCCGTAAAACTCAAATCTGTTGTATTTTGTACAATGGATTCTGAGGAAATGCCATAAAATGGCTCAAAACTGAAAATCCGCTTCACAAAATACAACGGAATCAAATCATTGGCGTGTTTTTGCCTAATCCGTTGTATAAAATACAATGAAGCCGGGTGCCGAACTTAGCTGCCGGTCTCCTGCTTTATGCGATTAGCATAAAATCTGCCGCATTGTATTTTTACGGCTAATCTACACGCCCCGCCGCTCTTCCTTGCGGAATTCCGACGGCGAGCATTTCATCAGCTTGCGGAACACTTTGATGAAGTAGCTGACATTGTCAAAGCCGACCTCAAGCGCGATGTCGGAGATTTTGCGTTCGCTCTGCTGCAGCAGGTCGGCGGCTTGGCGGATACGGTAGGAGTTGATATAATCCACCGGCGTTTTGCGGGTCATCGCCTTGAAGAACCGGCAGAACTGGCCTTCGCTCATCGGAATGAGCTCCGACAGGTCGCGGGTGCGGATCGGCTCCTGGTAGTTGTTCTGGATATATTCGATGACCTTTTTGAGCCGGTTGATTTTGGTGGTATCGGCGCTGTCCGAGGCGCTGCGGTTGACCGCGCGCTGATCAATTGCGATCAAGGAGAGCATAATAAGCAAGCTGCCCTTGATATAAGCTTCATAGCCTGGCTTGCCGTCGGCATAGGCAACAAGCATCCGCTCCAGATGCCCGATCAGTTCGCCTTGCCAGGGCACGGCGAAAGTCAGATGGCGGGGGAAGCTTTGGCGTTTCTCCTGCAGCGGCAGAATGACCGACTGCTGAATGGCGTCGTATTGGGCGCTGGCCAAAAGATCGGGATGGAAGACGAGTGCGCTGAACCGGCACGGCGTCTCCTTAAGCGCATATGCGGCATGGATGTCGCCGGATTCGATAAAGACGGCTTCGCCGGCTTTGAGCGGAAAATATTCGGTGTCGACCTGGAACAGGATCTCCCCCTCGAGCAGCAGGAAGAACTCGGCTTCCTCATGCCAGTGGGTGTCCAGAACGGGGGCGCCGGCGGGGAGTTCGATCCAGTAAGCGGCCGCGGGGAACATGCTGTCGCCGTGGACCCGGTCCTCGCGGAGTTGGCGCTGGGATGTACGGTCCATCAAAATTGCCCTCCAATGCTCGAATATATCAAAATCGTGTTATAAATAAGCTATAAAATATTAGTTTTGTTGAAATATTATCGTTATAATGCAACTATAAACACCAAATTGAAGGGTGGCAAGCATTCACATGAAATTTACCGACGGATTGTGGCTCGTGCGCGATGGCATTAACATCAACGGTGCCGTGCAAAACTATGTAGTAGAGAAAACTTCGGAGGGAATGACCGCCATTGCCCAAACGACGCCGATTACCGGCCGTGCGGCAACGCTGAACTCGACTCTCCTTACCGTTAAATTCCATTCCCCGCAACCGGGCGTAGTTGGCGTCAAAATCATTCATCATGACGGCGTACAAGAACGCGGTCCGGTGTTTGAACTGAACAAAGGCAATGGCGACCATGTACAAATCGAAGAAACCGAAACCGAAACGGTGATGATCACCGGCGGGCTGCGCGTTGTTGTCCGTAAAGGCGAACAATGGGCGGTTGATTTCTACCGCGGCAGCGAGCGCATCACAGGAAGCGGTTACAAGTCGATGGCCTACATTACCGACAGCGAAGGCAACTCCTACATGCGCGAAGAGCTGGATCTTGGCGTAGGCGAATTCGTCTACGGTCTGGGCGAACGCTTTACCGCTTTTGTCAAAAACGGCCAAGTGGTCGACATCTGGAACAAAGACGGCGGCACCAGCTCCGAGCAGGCTTATAAGAACATTCCGTTCTATGTGACCAGCAAAGGCTACGGCGTATTCGTGAACCATCCGGAACTCGTGTCCTACGAAATCGCTTCGGAAAAAGTGAAAAAGGCGCAATTCAGCGTGACCGGCCAAAGCCTGGAATATTTCATTTTCGACGGACCGACCATCAAAGAAGTAATCACGAAATACACCACATTGACCGGCAAACCGGCACTTCCGCCGGCATGGACCTTTGGCCTGTGGCTGACGACGTCGTTCACGACCAACTACGATGAAGCAACCGTTAACTCCTTTGTGGAAGGCATGGCCGAACGCGACCTGCCGCTGCATGTATTCCACTTCGACTGCTTCTGGATGCGCGAATACCAATGGACCGACTTCCAGTGGGACGAGCGCGTATTCCCGGATCCGGTGGGCATGCTGAAACGCCTGAAGGAAAAAGGGCTGAAGATCTGCGTATGGATCAACTCCTACATCGGACAACGTTCCCCGCTCTTTGAAGAAGGCAAAAAGAACGGCTATCTGATCAAAAGACCAAACGGCGACGTGTACCAAACCAACCTGTGGCAAGCAGGCATGGGGATCGTGGACTTCACGAATCCAGCCGCTTGCGAATGGTATGCCGGCTACCTGCGCGATTTGATCGACATGGGCGTTGACAGCTTCAAGACCGACTTCGGCGAACGGATTCCTACCGATGTCGTGTACTTCGACGGTTCCGATCCGCACAAAATGCACAACTACTATACCCAACTGTACAATAAAGTCGTATTTGAAGTGCTGGAAGAGAAGCTCGGCAAAAACGAAGCGGCGGTATTTGCCCGTTCGGCAACGGCAGGCGGACAGCAATTCCCGGTTCACTGGGGCGGCGACTGCTACGCCGACTATGAGTCGATGGCGGAAAGCTTGCGCGGCGGCCTGTCGCTCGGCCTCTCCGGTTTTGGCTTCTGGAGCCATGACATCGGCGGCTTCGAGAACACGGCGCCTGCGCATGTGTTCAAACGCTGGCTGGCCTTCGGCCTGCTGTCCAGCCACAGCCGTCTGCACGGCAGCACCTCGTACCGCGTGCCTTGGGCATACGACGACGAAGCCGTTGACGTTACCCGCTTCTTCACGAAGCTCAAATGCAGCCTGATGCCTTACCTGTACGACGTGGCAGGCCAGGCGCATGAGCAAGGCTGGGCTTCGATGCGCGCCATGGTGATGGAATTCCCTGAAGATCCAACCTGCGAAGTGCTCGACCGCCAGTACATGCTGGGCGATTCCCTGCTCGTCGCTCCGATCTTCCAGGAAGACGGCGGCGTGAAATATTACCTGCCGGCCGGACGCTGGACGCATCTCCTGACCGGCGAAACCGTACAAGGCGGCGTATGGAAGAAAGAAACGCATGACTTCTTCAGCCTGCCGCTGTACGTTCGCGAGAACACGCTGCTGGCCCGCGGCGCGGTGGATACCCGTCCGGACTATGATTTTGCGGATAATGCAAGCTTCGGCCTGTACGCGCTGCAAGACGGCGCCGTGGCAACGGCAACCGTACGCGACATGAGCGGCAAACCTGAGCTGACCGTCAAAGCAGAGCGCCAAGGCAAAACCGTTAAGGTGACTGCCGAAGGCAGCGGCAAAGCGTTTACGCTGAGCCTGAAAGATCTGGGAACGATCGCTTCCGTAGCGGGCGCTGAGCAAACGGATGAAACGTCCGTTGCCGTAGCCGCCGGTGCCAAATCCGTATCCTTCAGCATCACGTTGAACTAAACGAATCCGCACGACCCTTGCATGAAATACCTCCCTGCACGCAGATCGGCCGAAAGGCCGGCCCCGCAAGCGGGGAGGTTTTTACTATGCAACCGCACCGTTTGGCGGGTTACGCTGCTTGCGATGTTGACAGCCGGGATTGGCGGCAGTACAGTAACAAATATTCCGCACTATTGAAAGCGCATACGAATATGGAGGGATAAACGATGAATCAGGGATTGCCGGGAACACAGCTGATTACCCAGATCGGCATCGTCGTACATGACATTGAGAAGGTAGCGCAAAGCTATGCCGATTTCCTCGGCGTAGAGAAGCCGGCCTGGTTCTGGACCGATCCGGCGGAGCAGGCACGGACGGAATATAACGGACAGCCGACGGCTGCGCGCGCGAAGCTTGCATTTTTTGACTGCGGACAATTGCAGATTGAACTGATTGAGCCGGATCATGAGCCGTCCACCTGGAGAGAATTCCTGGATGCCAAAGGCGAAGGCGTACATCACGTCGCGTTCCGGATTGCCGGCATGGCATCAAAAATCGCCGAATTTGGTCAGAAGGATATGCCGCTGATTCAGAAAGGCGAATATACGGGCGGCCGGTATGCGTATATGGACAGCTTTGCCGAACTGAAGGTTTTGACCGAGCTGCTGGAGAACGATTGACGGAATTGATTTCGCGGAAGATACAGGGAGGGGCAGGAAAAATGATTGTGCTGATCACTGGGGCCGCCCAAGGGCTTGGTCTGGAGCTGGTGCGCGAAGCGGCAGTCCGGGGGCACCGGGTTATCGCGGGGGTACGGCGGATGGAAGGGGCGGAAGCGCTGCGGCAGCTGCAAAACGAGTATCCGGGCGCCATCCGCATAGCTCCGCTTGATGTATCGGATGAGAGAGCCATCGCGGCGGCACGTGCTTCCGTGGAAGCAGAGGAAGGCCGTGTGGACGCAATCGTCAACAATGCCGGGATCCTGCTGGCCCGTGACGAGGCGATCGAAACGCTGGACTTCGGCGATATGGAGAAGTCGATGGCAACGAATTTGTATGGGCCGATGAGGATTGTGAAGCATTTCCTGCCGCTGATGTTGGGCAGCGATTCTCCATGCATTATGAACATCAGCTCGGAGGCCGGCTGCTTCAGCGGCGCATACGGCGGGGATTATCCGTATGCCGTGTCGAAAGCGGCGCTTAACTTCTTCACCGCCCAGCTGCGGAGCAAGCTGTCTCCGGAAGGGTATGCCGTCTATGCCATACATCCGGGCTGGATCCGCACGACGATGGGCGGGGAAGCGGCGCCGGGCGATCCGCGCCAGGTGGCACGAAGCCTTATGGCGCTGGCGGAGCGGGAAGTGGAGCCGGACCGTGAAGCGTGGATGATCGATCACCAAGGGGCTGCCATGCCGTTCTAAAGCTGGCGCGCAGGCCCGCTGGAGGATCAAAATTGTACTATAAACAAGCTGATATCTGATAGCCGGGCAACAACGGGATGATTATAATTAGTTCATCCAAGGCAGAAAGAAGGAGCATCATCTATGAGCACCCAGCAAGAAAATAACGGCGTGTATGCCATGAGCGGCTACGCTTCCGCTACAGCGCTGTCCGCGGCAGCCAATTTTATCATGAACGAGCCCGAGCCATTCACCCGTACCTATCGGACCTATGTACGTGTGCGGGAGGCCGGCGATTTGACGCTGAAATTGTGGCATAGCAATGCGGTCGATTCCACCTGGGATCAGGGGCAGGATTCGGCAGGCAGCGAACCGGGCGGCGCGTGGACGATCCGCGCGGCCTATGTCGCAGACGGCGGGCGGACCCCGGACGGCTCGGTTGCCGCAGGCAGCCAGGTGCCGGTCACTTTTGACGGGCAAGCCGCGAAGAAGGTAAGCCCGGGAGAAACGTTCTGGAGCGACGCCGCGCGGCTGACGCTGCCGGAAGGGCATTATCTTGCTTTTACCTGGACGATTGCAACCGAGGCCGGCGGCAAATCGGTGCCGTTCAATGTGGAAGGAATGCTGGCGTCGGGCTATGATGCCGAAGGCGAGCGGGCCGGTCAGGAATCGGCCGCATCGTTCCGTGAATCGGACAAGCTGCTCGTGTTGCCGTCCTTTATCGGCTACGAGAAACAGGTCACTAAAAAACTGGTGTTCCTTGGCGACTCTATCACCCAGGGCGTGCGGACGCAGAAGGACGGCTATACCTACTGGGCCGCCCGGATTGCCGAAGGCCTCGGCACGGAATACAGCCTGTGGAACATCGGCTCGGGCTGGGGACGAGCGTATGACGTGGCCGAAGGCGGACCTTGGCTGCACAAAGCGCAACAGGGCGACGAAGTGCTGATCGTGCTCGGCGTCAACGATCTGGATATCGGCCAGCGCACGGCAGAGCAGTTGCTCGGCGATCTCGGCACGATCATCGCCGGCATCAAATCGGCCAACCGCGAAGCCCGGATCATTCTTTCGACCGTGCCGCCGTTCAACTTCGTGGACGAGCGTGAAGCGTACTGGCGTACGGTCAATGAGACCATCCTCAATCAGCCGCCGGCCGGCGTTGACCGCGTTTTCGACATCGCCGCCGTATTGTCGGAACCCGCGCCGCAGGAGCACCGGATCCGCCGCGAATTCATGAGCGACGAATACGATCCGCATCCGAACGGAGACGCAGGCAAGGCCGTGGCTGAAGCCTTTTTACGCTGGTATTAAGAGCTGCATGCAAAGAAGTACCGCATTTGTTGAAACTCTCCACGTGTTTAAGGAGTTATATCAACAATAAGCGGTACTTTTTTTGCGGCATTCCCTATGTTCAGGCTTCCGTCTTGGGACGAAAATCCTTCGGCGTCAGCCCGGTTAGCTTTTTGAAGACTTTACTGAAATATTTAACGTCGTGAAAGCCGACCATCTCGGAGATTTCCGCCAGCTTGAGGTTCGGGTTCTGCAGCAGCAGCTTTGCCTTTTCGATCCGCACGCTCACGATATAATCGGAGAAGTTGATGCCGAACGCCTGTTTAAACTTGCGGGACACGTATTCCCGGCTGACGAAGAACTTCCCTGCAACCTCCTGAAGCGATAGATCCGCCGCGTAGTTCTGCTCGATGTACTGGAGAATTTCCGCCATCGGGTTCCGTTCCTTGACCTTTTTGCTGGCGAGCGTCTCGGCGAGATCTGCCATCAGCGTAAGCGACCAGTCCCGCCAGGCGAACAGGGAGAAAGAGGACCCGCCGGGCGCCGGCGCAGGGTTCCTCCGGTCGGCCTGTTCAAGGGCATCAAGCGCCGATCCGGCTTCGTCGCCAAATGCCTCCCGGACCAGCCGGGAGCGCAGCAGCAGCGCGTCGGCCTTCCACACCTCCAGCATCTCCGGCGTGACGAGGCCGCCGCGGCTAAGCTCCTGGGTCCAGTATTCCGCGGCGGCAGCCATCGTCTCGCGGTTCCCGCTGAGCACGGCCAGCCGCCAGTCCTCCTGGACCTTGGCAAAGGTCAGCGCGGGCACCGCCTCTGACCGGTACAAACCCGCGGCAATCCAGCCGCCATCCCCGCTGCCCTGCGGGAAATGGCAGTAATCCTCATGCCGCAGCAGATTCCGCCGCCGAAGCGCTTCGGCGGCTTCGGCGCGTTGCCGGGGCAAGGTGCCCGGAAGTTGCCCCGGCTCGCTGATCCCGAAATGCATCCGGTGCTGGAGGGTGTGGTAGAGGCCCTCGTTGATGCGGCTGAGCAGGTCCGTTACCGTTTCGCGGCTTTCGAAGAGCAGCAGTGCGATCTCCGGGGGGCCGCCCCAATAGCGGAACGCGATGCCCTTGCCTTCCGGCTGCAGAAATTCGTTGCAGATGTTCACGATGGCGTAATACAGCAGCTCGCTGTCGCCGCGGAACCGTTTCAGCAGCGGGCTGCCGCCGCCATCCGTCTGAACGAGGACAAGCCGGGCAGAGGAGACCTCCGCCGGCAGAACGCCCTCGGCCATCAGACGGCGCTGGGTGCTCTCGGCGACCACGGGATCGTCGATCAGCGCCGTCAGCAGCCGCTCCCCGTAGATTGGCTTGATCTCGTTCAGACGGATGCTCTGCTTGGCGAGGTGGCCGCGCTCGGCCTCCTCCTCGCGCCAGGAGGCGACGGCTTTCGCCACCGCCGCATTGATCGCCTCGGCTTCAATGGGCTTCAGAATATAATCGATTCCGCCGTGGCGGACCGTGTGGCGGACGAATTCAAAATCGTTGTGCCCGCTGACCACGATGAATTTGGTGCTCCCGGAATATTCATCGACCCAGGTCATCAGCTCAATGCCGCTCCCGGAGTCCATCATCATATCCATAATGACCAGCGCCGGTTTCTCCGCGCGGATCATTTCAATCGCATCATAGCCGCCTCCGGCTTCGAGGATTTCGCCGATTTGGTGCGACTCCCAATCCACGAGCAGGCGGATCGCCTTGCGTACTCTTGCTTCATCATCTACAATCAGCGCCTTCATACCCGATCACTCTCCACTAAAAACTCAAATTCCAGCCGGACGACTACGCCGCCGGCTTCCAGGTTGTCCACGGTCAATTCCGCATCGTCCCCGCAGACGAGCCGCAGGCGGGCAAGCACGTTCGCCAGCCCGATGCCTGAACCCGGCGCATCGCGTCTGCTGTCCGGCGTCTTTAGCGCGTCAGGCTCCGGCAGGCCCGGCTTGCAGAGCGCAAGCCGCAGCGCCTCCAGCTTGTCCGCAGCAATGCGGCTTCCGTTGTTGCGGATGTTCAGCTCCATCCGCCCGGAAGGCAGCCGGGAACCGGCAATCTCAATCCAGCCGTCGCTGCGCTGGAGGTTGAAGCCGTGCTTGAAGTAATTCTCCACAATCGGCTGGAGAATCATCTTCGGCATCAGCGCCCCCAGCAGCGGTTCCTCCATATCGTAGCGGAATGCGAAGCGGTTTTCAAAACGTTCCTTCTGCAGCTCGATATAAGCCTTCACATGCGTCAGTTCATCCTGCACGGTTACGATTTTCTCGTCGTTGTACATGCTGTAGCGCATCATTTTGGCCAGTGCCGAGAGCAGGCCGTAAATTTGCGGAACCTTGAGCTCCAGCGCCAGGGTCCCGATGATCTGCAGGGTATTGTTCAGAAAATGCGGGTTGATCTGCGCCTGCAGCGCCCGCAGCTCATTGGTTTTGCTCGACAGCTCCAGCCGGTATTCGCGCAGGATCAGATTGTTGATCGTGTCCATCATGCTGCGGAAATGCCGGGTCAGCACGCCGATTTCGTCTTTGCCCACCTGCCGGATCTCCACCTCCAGATTGCCGCTTTGCACCTGGTTCATATAATTGGTAAGCTGCTTGATCGGAGCCGTGATGCGGAACGAGATCAGAATGGTCAACAGCGTGATGACAATGAGCAGCAGAACGAGTAAAGCGATGTTGATCTTCGTGGCCTCGTTCGCCTCCCGGAACAGATAGGAACCGGGAATCTGCTTGACCAGCATCCAGTGCAGCCCGGGAGCCTCCACCGCCTGGTAAATAAACACGCTGCCGTTCTGCTCAAAATATCCTTGGGTGCCGGCGCCGGCAATCTTCTGATCGTACCAGGCGGCATTGATCGGCTTGCCGAGTTTTTCGGCCTCATTGGCGTAGACCAGCGCCCCTTTGTCATCCAATACATAGAGCTTTTCATGATTCTGCTCGTAAAGCTTGCCTACGATATCGCTGAGCGCGTCCAGGCTGACATCGATGGACAGATACCCCAGCGCTTCGGTCGTCGGCACCTTTTCGATCCGCCGGTGCAGCGTAAATACCGGCTCGGAGGCGTCGCGGTCGACGGCCGATACCAATCCGTAGGACGTGCTGGTGTGCGTGCTTTGAAACTGGACGGCTTCTGTTCCCGAGATGGCGGAATTTACGTCGGGCGGTCCGCCCTGCCGGCGCCGCGGCGTGCTGTTGCGGGCGATCAGCGTCGCTTTGCTGTCTTTGACGCCGTATAAATACACCTGCGAGATGCTGGGCATCGAGGTCGAGATATAGTTCAGCGAGGAGTAAATCCGCGAATTGGCCGAGATTTCATCGTAGCCGGTGGAGAGCAGGCGGTAAAAGTCCGAGTCCAGATACACGGACAAAGACAAGCGGTTAATCTCCTGGATCAGGTTGCCGATGTTCTGGGAGCCTTGAAACAGCAGGCTTTTATTCTCTTCGACCGCCCGCGTACGGAGCGAATCGGTGGTGTGCTGGTAGCTGATATACATCGTCAATATAATGCAGATCAGAATAGGCAACAATAGAAAAACAATTAGCTTTGTCCGGATACTATTCCATTTCATGGAGAAACGTCTCACTTCCGATCAATATTTTACCCCAGACTGATCACCTGCGTAGGTGTTTGGGATGTCCGAAAAATCGGATAATATCCTTAGATGATAAACAAGTAAGCGAGTAAAAGAAAGGGGGGACGGGCGATATGCGCGGCAATAAGTTGTCCCAACTCGGTCAGCAGGCTTTCTTCGTCGGCCCGGCCGTATTATTTTTCACTCTGATTATGATCATTCCGTTCGCAATGGGGATGTATTACTCCTTCACGGACTGGAACGGCGTATCGGGGAATGTAGCCTGGGTAGGCCTTGATAATTTCAAAACCATCTTCACCAATGACCCGGACTTCTGGTCTTCCTTCTGGTTCACCGTCAGATTTACGGTACTGGGTGTCATTTTGACCAACGTCGTGGGCTTTTTCCTGGCCTATTTTTTAACCAAGCCGCTCAAGACGCGCAATGCGCTCCGGACGATCTTTTTCATGCCAAACGTCATCGGGGGCTTGCTGCTCGGCTTTATATGGCAGTTTATCTTTATTAAAGGCTTCGCTACGATGGGGGATTTGACCGGATGGTCGTTCTTCGAACTTCCGTGGCTCGGCGATGCCATCACCGGCTTCTGGGCGATCACGCTCGTCTTCATCTGGCAGTCTTCGGGTTATCTGATGGTAATCTACATCGCTTCCTTGAGCAATGTGTCGCAAGAAGTGCTGGAAGCCGCCGAAATCGATGGTGCCAACCGTCTGCAGGTGCTCCGCAGCATTATTCTTCCGTTGATCATGCCGGCGGTTACGGTAGGTTTGTTCCTGGCGATCTCCTGGTCGTTCAAAATGTTTGACCTGAACTTGTCCCTGACCAAAGGCGGACCGTTCAAATCGACGGAATCCGTAGCCATGAACATTTACAACGAAGCATTCCTCAATAACCGTTATGGACTGGGTACTGCCAAGGCGCTGCTGTTCTTTGTGATCGTGGCCATTATTACCGTCATTCAGGTCCGCATTACGAAGAGCAAGGAGGTTGAAGCCTGATGAATGCAAATACGAAACGGTGGCCGTTCGTCACCGAAATCGTGATGATCCTGCTGGCGCTGCTGTTCCTTTCGCCGTTCTACTTCCTGCTGGCGAACTCGGTCAAGTCTTTCGGCGAAATTTTGAAAAATGCCGCGAGCTGGCCAAGCGAATTCGTCTGGTCCAACTATTCGAAGGCATGGGAGCTGGCCCGGTTCTCCGAGGCGTTCCGCAACTCGATTATCATTACCATCATCAGCGTTCTGCTGATTGCACTGTTCTCGGCCATGGCTGCCTACCGTATGGTCCGCGCCGACAACTGGTTTAACCGCCTGCTGCTGCTGCTGTTCGTAGCGGCGATGGTGGTGCCGTTCCAGACGATCATGATTCCGATCCTGAAAACGGTGAACGTGCTCGGCGTCAACAATACGATTGCCGGCCTGATCATCTGTAACCTCGGGCTCAGCATTCCGATGGCGATCTTCCTGTTCCACGGCTTCATCAAATCGGTTCCGCTGGAAATCGAAGAGGCGGCTACCGTCGACGGCTGTAATCCGGTTACGGTTTTCTTCCGGATCGTGCTGCCGCTGCTCAAGCCGATGCTCATGACGATCATCGTGCTGAACGCGCTGGGGATCTGGAACGACTATCTGCTTCCGTCGCTGATCCTGCAGGCGCCGAACCTGCGGACGATTCCGCTGGCGACCTTCTCCTTCTTCGGGCAATACACGAAGCAATGGGATATGGCGCTTCCGGCGCTTACGCTCGGCGTAGCTCCAATCGTTATTTTCTACCTGTTTATGCAGCGTTACATTGTTGAGGGAATCGCGGCCGGCTCGGTTAAAGGTTAACACCGGGCCGCCGTTCCAAATAGCATTCAAGATCAATCATATTTTATAGGGGGATAACAAACATGCTTAGAAAACGTTCCGCGGCAGTGATGTCCGCAGCCCTGCTGATGTCCGTTGCATTGGCGGCTTGCGGCGGCAACTCCAATAACAATGCTTCCGGCAATACTGCCAACAATGCTTCAAACAGCGCACAAAATGGAAGCGCTGGCAACACTTCGGGAGAAGTGAAGACGGTTAAAATTTTCCAATTCAAAACCGAAATCGTGGAAGGCCTGAACGAACTGAAGGTTGAATTCGAAAAAGAATATCCGAACATCAAGCTCGACATCCAAACCGTCGGCGGCGGCGCAGACTACGCGGCAGCGCTGAAAACGAAATTCGCTTCCGGCGATGCGCCTGACATTTTCTCGAATGGCGGTTATGCCGAAATGGCACTCTGGCAGGACAAGCTGGAAGACCTGTCCGACCAGCCTTGGGTTAAGGATCTGATTCCTCTCGCAGCCGAGCCAATGACCAAAGACGGCAAAACATACGGCATGCCGATGAACCTTGAAGGTATCGGTTATGTATACAATAAAGACCTGTTCGCCAAAGCCGGCATTACCAATACGCCTAAGACCATCAGCGAACTGGAAGAAGACGCGAAAAAGCTGCAAGCCATCGGCGTAACGCCATTCGGCAACGCTTATCAGGAATGGTGGCTGCTGGGTAACCAAGGCATCAGCGTAGCCTTCGCCCAACAAGACAACGTCAACGAATTCATCGACGGCCTGAACGCCGGTACAAGCACGATCGTAGGCAACCCAGTCTTCAAAGACTGGAGCAACCTGCTGAACCTGACTGTGAAATACGGCCAAAAGAACCCGCTGACTACGGATGCCAACACGCATCTGGCCATGTTCGCCAGCGGCGAAACTGCAATGATGCAAGAAGGCAACTGGGCACAAACGCTGGTGGACAACATTACACCGGGCATGAACATCGGGATGTTCCCAATGCCAATCAACGATGATGCCGAGAAAAACGACAAAATGACGGTCGGCGTTCCAGCCAACCTCGTGGTCAACAAAGATTCTTCTTCCAAAGAAGAAGCGAAAACGTTCCTTAACTGGCTCGTGACTTCCGATATGGGTAAAGAATACATTACGAAAAAATGGAAGTTCATTCCTGCGCTGTCGACCATCCAAACCACACCGGAAGATATCGGCGCACTGGGTGCCGACGTGGACAGCTATGTTAAAGAAGGCAAAGTATACGGACTGCAATCGTCCAAATTCCCTGATGGCGTAACGCAAGAATTCGCCAGCGTGATCCAACAGCTGATCGCAGGCAAAGTAGACGAAGCCGGCTGGGAAAAAGGCATGCAAGCCGCATGGGATAAACTGAAGAAATAAGCAAGCAATAAAGAGCATTCCGTCCGGCTCGCACCTGGGCGGGATGCTCATTAACAGCGGCCTCCGCCCCAGCGATTACGCTGGCGGCGGGGGCCTTTTTCTGCATAACGGCTCTCATTTCGCGAATTTTATATATAAATCTCGGCGTAAAACGTGAACAATAGAGAGGAACCTGAATAGGGGCCAACGGGAGAGGAAGATTACATGCGCGATAAGATGAACAATGTACAGATCGGCGTAGATTATTATCCGGAGCATTGGGACGAGTCCATGTGGGAAGCGGATATCTCGCTAATGAAAGAAACCGGAGTCAAGGTGGTCCGCGTCGGGGAATTTGCCTGGAGCCGGCTGGAGCCTGCCGAAGCCGTCTATGATTTCGCCTGGCTGGACCGTTCGCTGGATTTGATGGCAAGATACGGCCTGCAGGTTGTTATCGGCACGCCCACGGCAACGCCGCCGCGCTGGCTGACGACGGCCTATCCGGATGTGCTGCCGGTCTTTGCCGACGGACGGACGTTTCACCCTGGCGTCCGTCATCACCGCTGCTACAACAGCCGCTCGCTGCGCCTGTTCGGTGCCCGGATCACTGCGGAGCTGGCCCGGCGGTATGCCGGTCATCCGGCGGTCATCGGCTGGCAGACCGACAATGAGTTCGGCATGCTCGATTGCCACTGCGATGCCTGCAACGAAGCGTTCCGGGCTTGGGTACGGGCGAAATACGATTCGCTGGCGGCATTGAATGCGGCCTGGGGTACGGTGGTTTGGAGCGGGGAATATGGCACGTGGGAGGAGCTGACGGTTCCTTACGGCGGTTCGCCGCATCAGAACCCGTCGCTGCTGCTGGACTATCAGCGCTTCCAGTGGGATGCGGTGGTCAGCTTCCAGCAGGAGCAGATCGACCTGATCCGGCAGTATTGCCCGGAGCATTTCATCACCCATAATTTTCACAGCTATCCGCAGCGGCTGGACCAATATGCGGTCGGCGCGGCGCTGGATGTGGCTTCGTTCGACTACTATCCGAACACTTCGCCGCTCAAGCAGGAGACGACCCCTTACAGCGGGGCGTTGTCCCTGGATGTGACGCGCGGCATCAAACGCCGCAACTTCTGGATCATGGAGCAGCTCAGCGGCTCGCCGGGCTGCTGGATGCCGATGTGGCGCACGCCGCATCCCGGGATGATCCGCGCCTATGTCTGGCAAGCCATCGCCCGAGGCGCGGATACGGTGGTGCATTTCCGCTGGCGCAGCGCGGTCGCCGGCGCGGAGCAGTTCTGGCACGGGCTGATCGATCACAGCAATGTGCCGGGCCGGCGGTTCGCCGAGTTCGCCGGGCTTTGCGGCGAGGTGAACGAACTGAGCGAACGGCTGAAAGGCAGCGTACTGCAGCATGAAGTGGCGATCCTGCACTCGCATGAGCAGAAGGTTGCGCTCGATATTCAGCCGCAGGCCGAAGGCTTTGACTATTACGAGAACATCAAGCTGGTGCACCGTTCTTTAACCAAACTGGGCATCGGCTGCGATGTCATTCATGCCGGCGAGCCGCTGGACGGATACAAGCTGGTGATTGCGCCGAGCTTGTACGTGCTGGATGAGCCGCTTGCTGCGCAGCTTGAGGCCTTCGCGGCAGCCGGGGGTACGCTGCTGCTGACCCCGCGTACGGGCGTTAAGAACCCGGACAACCTATGCGTCATGTCGCCGCTGCCGGGACTGCTGAGCCGCGCGGCCGGCGTGACCGTCGCCGAATACGATCCCGTCGGACGGGAGACGCATGCGCTCGTCGACGGGGAAGGCCGCACCTATGCCTGCAGCCAGTGGTGCGACCTGCTGACGCCGGATACGGCCGAGCCGGTCGCCTGGTACGGCGACGATTTCTTCGCCGGCATTCCGGCGGTGACGGCCAACCGCTTCGGCGCGGGCCAGGTGTACTACTTCGGCACGTTTGCCGAAGAAAGCTACTGGACCGCGCTGCTGGCCCGGCTGGCCGGGGAGCAGGAGCTGCAGCGCTTCGCCGGCTTGCCGGACGGCGTGCAGGCCACCGTCCGCCGCGGGCCGGGCGGGCGATTCCTCTTCCTGCTCAACCTGAACCGCGTGACGCAGACCGTCACGCTGCCCGCGGGTTATCGCCGTGCCTTGGGCGGCGGCGAGGTGCCGGCAGGCGAGCTTGCGCTCGCGCCGTTCGGCGTGGAGATTCTGGAGCTGCCGGAATAGAAGTTTTGATAGCCCCATCCCTGGCGTCAGGGATGGGGCTGCTGGTGTGGAGGATAAAAGTTGATCGGGCGTATGAAGGACTAGTGAGTGATAAGGATGGGCTAGCTTAAGTGTGGGGCGGGCTTGGTTTAGCTGTTACAGGCTGCCGTTGCATTTAGTGCAATGGATTAGCTTAAAAATCGCCCAAATATCAAATCCGTTGCACTTCGTACAACGGATACGGGGGAAAACAGGCTCATATCGCGCTAAAACCAACTATCCGTTGTACAAACTGCAACGAAATGAAAAAAATCAAGCATATGTGCGCTTTTCATTGTACGAAATACAATGAAAAGTGATAGCGCGTAAATAACGGCAGAAATGCCGTTATTTACGCGCTATCACCGCGGCCTTTTGCCCACCTGCCGCAAGGCCCTTGGCGCCTTCATGGTTGCCGTCGCTCTCCGCCCGCAACCCGCCGCTCTGGCCCGTACCCCGCCGCTTCCCACCCGCAACCCGCCGTTCCCGGCTGGTTAATGCAGCCGCCGGAACTGCTCCGGCGTCACCGTCGCCTGCTTGCGGAAGGTGGCGACAAAATGGCTGACGTCGCGGAAGCCGACGAGCTGCGAGATCGCCTTGACCGTCAGGTCGGAGCGGGTGACGAGCAGCTCTTTGCTTTTGCGGATGCGCAGCCGGAGAAGATAGGCATACGGAGACAGGCCGAAGGTCTGCAGGAACAGGCTGCCGAGATGCCGGCCGGAGACCTCCAGCCGTGCAGCCATGTCGTCCAGGCCGATATCGGGATCGGCGAATACGGTATCCATCCATTTGAGCAGCGGCTGCAGCTTATCCACGTTGCGGGAAATGGCGGAGCTTTTATGCCACTGCCCGTATTTGTTTAAGGTAAGCAGGAAATGATAGGCTTCGGTTGACGCGCCGATCCCGAGGATGTCGCTGTCCAGGTCGTAACGGTCCAGCATGTCCTTCAACATCAGCGTCAGCGGGGACTCCTGCTCCCAGCGGTACAGGGCGTTGTCCAGCATGCCGAGCGATTCGAGAATCTGGCCGGCGGAGCCCCCGGCGAACGTAAGATAATACGTCTCCCAAGGCTGGGAGGACACCGATTCGTAGCGGTGGGGAGTGCCCGGAAGCAGCAGGACGCCGCTGCCCGGGGTCAGGGCATGCTTTTTATTGTCGAATTCAATCATGCCTGCGCCTTGTGCGGTTTGCAGCCAATGAAAAGCATAGTAGCCTTCCGGCCGGGAAATATCCTCCTGCTGGGGATTGTACCCAAGGTTGTCGAGCATGACCGGCAGCGTATGGCCGTCTTCCTGGGCGAACACGATACGCCGGTGACCGGGGGTAAGCAAAGGAATCCTCTCCTGCTGCGAGCTTGCTTTTTCAAGACATCAATATGTTCCGGATTATTATATGCAAGCGCGAATATTTTATATATAAAGGGATACGTGAAGAAAGTACAATGGGAATATAATTATACTATAAAGGATGTGCACAACGTGATCAACGATAAGCTGCCAAAGATCTGGTATGGCGGAGATTACAATCCCGAGCAATGGGACGCTCCGGTGTGGGCCGAAGATGAACGGATGTTTAAGCTGGCCGGAATCGATGTGGCGACGATCAATGTTTTTTCCTGGGCGCTGATTCAGCCTTCCGAGGACACCTATGATTTCTCCGGGCTTGACGCCTTGATGGACCGTTTATATAAAAATGGAACCTATGTCTGCCTGGCGACGGCCACCGGCGCGCATCCGGCGTGGATGGCCCACCGCTATCCCGAAGTGACCCGCGTCGACGTGCAAGGCCGCAAGCGCAAATTCGGCGGACGCCACAACTCCAATCCGAACTCTGAGGTCTACCGCAAATTTGCAACCAAGCTGGCCGGCAAGCTGGCGGAGCGTTACAAGGATCACCCGGCGCTGGTCGCTTGGCATATTTCCAATGAATTCGGCGGATATGACTATTCCGAACAATCGGAAGCCGCGTTCCGCGTCTGGCTGCAAAAACGTTACAGCACCCTGGACAACCTGAACCGCGCCTGGAACACCAGCTTCTGGGGGCATACGTTCTATGACTGGGAAGAAATCGTGCTGCCGAGCGAGCTGAGCGAAGAGTGGAACGGAAACCGCACGAACTTCCAAGGCATTTCCCTCGACTTCCGCCGCTTTATGTCCGACAGCCTGCTGGAATGCTACAAACTGGAGTACAACGCCATCAAAGAGCATAGCACCAACGTGCCGATCACGACCAACCTGATGGGCTTCTATCCGGAGCTGGACTATTTTGAATGGGCAAAATATATGGACGTTATCTCCTGGGACAACTACCCGGCGCTCGATACACCAGTCAGCTTTACGGCCATGACGCATGATCTCATGCGCGGCCTCAAGAATGGCCAGCCGTTCATGCTCATGGAGCAGACGCCGAGCCAGCAAAACTGGATGCCGTACAACTCGCTGAAGCGTCCGGGCGTCATGCGTCTGTGGAGTTATCAGGCGGTGGCGCGCGGCGCGGATACCGTTATGTTCTTCCAGCTCCGCCGCTCCATCGGCGCTTGCGAGAAGTACCACGGTGCGGTAATCGAGCACGTCGGCCATGAGCATACCCGCGTGTTCCGGGAGGTCGCGCAGCTCGGCAAAGAGCTGGAGCAACTGGGCGATACGCTGCTGGATGCGCGCAGTGCGGCGCAGATCGGCATCGTGTACGACTGGCAAAACCGCTGGGCGGTCGAGCTGTCGAGCGGTCCTTCGGTAGCGCTGAACTACGTGAATGAAATTCACAAATATTACGATGCGCTGTACCAGCAAAACATCGAAGCCGACATGATCGGGATCGAAGAGGACCTGTCCAAATACAAAATCGTCATTGCACCGGTAATGTACATGGTAAGACCTGGTTTTGCGGAAAAAGTAGAAGCGTTCGTCAAAGCGGGCGGTACGTTCATCACGACCTTCTTCAGCGGCATCGTCAACGAAAACGACCTCGTGACCGTCGGCGGTTATCCAGGCGAACTGCGCAAGGTGCTCGGCATCTGGGCCGAGGAAATCGACGCGCTATTGCCGGAGATGAGCAATGAAATCGTCATGAACGGGACATGGGGACGCCTAGGCGGCGTGTACAAATGCAATATGCTGTGCGACCTGATTCACGCCGAAGGCGCTGAGGTGCTTGCCCAGTACGGCTCCGACTTCTATAAAGGCATGCCGGTGCTCACCGCCAATTCCTTTGGCGAAGGCAAAGCGTATTATATCGCCAGCAGCCCGGAAGCGGCGTTCCTGCGTGATTTCCTGGCTACTGTCAGCGAAGAGCAAGGCATTCAGCCGCTTGTTGCCGCGCCGGAAGGCATTGAGTCGGTACAGCGCGTGAAAAATGGCGTGCCGTACCTGTTCCTGCTCAACCATCAGCCGGAAGATCTCAAGGCAGAGATCGGTGCCGCTGAACGCGTCGACTTGCTGACTGGCCAAACCTTCAGCGGTACAGCCGTTGTTCCGGGACGGGGACTGCTGATCCTGACGGAGAAGAACTAAAAACTAAACGCAGCAACCTTCGCTGCACATCGGAAATGAAAAAGACGGCTTTATCGGGAGCTTCGGCTCCTGATAAAGTCGTCTTTGTTTAATGTTTGCTTTCTCCGAGTTTGCTTTCTCCTCGTTTTCTTCCGCATTCGACTCTCTGCCTTTTCCGCCCTCGGCTCAGCCGCCTGTCTACGCCCCTGCTCCCGAATCCGCTCCAGTATCCGTTCCCGTATCCGCGCCCGGAGCGCCGTTGCCGCCGCCGTTTGGACCGCCGCCGAAGCCACCGCCTCCACCGCCGAAACCGCCAAGCGTAATCTTCTCGGTTTCGGTGGAATCGCTCTTCAGCGTATAGCGGATGACGTCGCCGGCTTTCAGATCCGCCAGGCTTAGCGCCGTTTCCTTCTGTTCATTGTTGTCGAAGGTCACCGATACGATCTGGGTGTCGCTGCCGACGGTAATATCCGTCGTCTCCTCGGAGAAATTTTGCTGCATGCGTCCGCCCCCGAAGCCGCCCTGGCCGCCCCCGCGTTGGCCGCCTGCCCCGGCGCCCCGGCTGTTGCCGCCTTCAGTGCCTAACGCCTGACCGCCTTCCGGCGGCGTACCCTGCTGCCCGTCCGCGCCAGCGCCTTGGCCATTTCCGCCGTTGCCGCCCTGCCTCATGCCTGACGGCATCTCTGCGGTATACACCGTGATGGTATTGCCGTTTATGCTTTTGATTTTGCCAAGGTTCATATTCATGAACCCGTTCATGCCGTTTTGTCCGCGCCCGCCGGCTTGTCCGTTTTGTGCAGCGCTGCCGGTTTGCGTTTGCGCTTTTTGCCCGCCGCCCGCAGCGGAAGCGGCATTGTCGCTATTTGCGCCGCAGCCGGACAGCAGGACCGCAGCCATCAGGCCGGCGGCCATCAGATAAGGGACAGTTTTTTTCATCAGAATCGGTTCCTCCTCAAATTTCCAGTACATCTACATGAGCATAATATATCAGACGCCGATAAAAGAAAGCTTAATCTTAGCTGAAAGTTTGCCTAAGAAACGCCGGTCCGGCATGATATAGTATACATATCCAAAAATAACGATTTTCCGTGAACCGGAAAGAGGCGGCACAACATGAAGACAATACTCGTAACCGGTTACCGCGCGCATGAGCTGGGCATTTACGACAGCAAACACGCCGCGGTGCCGTATATAAAAAAGGCGATCAAACGCCGCCTGATTCCCCTGCTCGACGAGGGCCTGGAATGGGTCATTACCCCCGGGCAATACGGCGTGGACCTGTGGGCCTGCGAAGCGGTGCTGGAGCTGCAGGAAGATTACCCCGGCCTGAAGCTGGGCATCATTACCGCGCATGCGGCGCCCGAGGAACGGTGGAAGGAGGAGAAGCAGCAGGAATACCGGCGGATTCTTGCCAGGGCAGATTACTGCGCGCCGGTCAGCAAGGCACCGTACGAAGGAAGCTGGCAGTTCCGGGCCCGGGACGATTTGCTGTTGCGGAAAAGCGATGGAATCCTGCTCTTTTACGATGAGGAAGCAGCAGAAGGCAGTCCGAAATACATGAAGGAGCGGTCGTTGAAAAAGCAGGTGGAGGAAGGCTACGCTGTCTATTTGATCTATGCGGAAGAGATTCAGAGCATTGCCGACGAGGAGAACAGGGCGGATTATGAATAGGGGGAACGTGCATTGAGCGGTGCCGGATATGAAGAAGATATTTGTTATGTCATTTTGCTGACGCCGACCGCGCAGGACCGGCGGGATATGGACATTATCCGGGGGCATGTCGCCCATCTGCAGGAGCTTGAACGAAGCGGACAGCTGGTCTTGTGCGGGCCGTTCAGCGATGCCCCGGGCGGCATGGTCATTGTCCGTGCGGACTCGCGCGATGAAGCGGTCCGGATTGCTGAGCGCGATCCGTACGTGCGGACAGGCATCCGCGCCTATGAAGTGCGGACCTGGGGGCTGTCGCACGCGGGCAACCGCCATATGGGAATCGCGGCCGAATAAACGCGCCGCGATCCCGCCGGAGCCGTCCGTCCGGGCAGGGGACGGACGGCTCTCATATAAAGCTGCGCAGCGAAGGCGGCCTGCGCACTTGGGTATGCTGTTCGAAGGCGTAAGCCAGCCGGATCAGCACCGGTTCCTCGAAGGCTCGCGCGGCAAACGCGACGCCGAACGGCACGCCCGTCTTCGTATAGCCGGAAGGCACCACGATCGACGGGTAGCCGGCTCTCGAGGTAATGCGTGCGCCGAAATCGGCAGGGAACAGCAAGGCATCCAACCGGTGCTCCGCCATGACGGCGTCGATGCCCTGCTCCTTGCACAGCCGCAGATCGGTCAGCCGGTCGCGGATGTACTGCGTTTCGGTCAGCCGGCCCGAGGTCGTATATTCGGCGTCAAGCAGCGTCGATTGGCCGTAACGCAGCGTTTCGACCGGATGGGCGTGGTTGAAGGCGATAATATCCTTCAGCGTGCGCACCGGTGCACCGGGGCCGAGCTTCGCCAGATAAGCGTTCAGCGACGTCTTGAACTCGTTGAGCACGACCGATGAGTATTTGATCTCGCGGGCCGTGGGGATGTCTGCCGGATCGACGATCGTCGCGCCTAGGTCGCGCATTTTCTCCACGGAGGCATTGAACAGCGCCAGCTGCTCCTCGGTCACTTCTTCGAAGTAATAGTCGCGCGGAATTCCGATGCGCGCGCCTTTCAGGCCGTCCGGATCGAGGAAGGCCGTATAATCGGCGTGGCGCCGGCCGGCGCCTTTGCCCATGGCCGCATCCTGCGGGTCGGCGCCGAGCATCGTGTTCAGCAGCAGTACGGCGTCAGTGACCGTCCGTGCCATCGGCCCGGCGGTATCCTGGGTGTTCGACAACGGGAGAATGCCCGTCCGGCTGATTAAGCCGACCGTCGGCTTAAGGCCGATGACCGACCCGAGATTGCCGGGGTTGAGGATGGAGCCGGAGGTTTCGGTGCCGACGGACACTGTGCAGAAATTGCAGGCGACCGCCACGGCCGAACCGGAGCTGGAGCCGCCCGTCGGATGGGAAATGTTGTACGGATTGAGCACTTGTCCGCCGCGCGAGCTGTAGCCGGAAGGCATGCCGGTCGTCATGAAGTTGGCGAATTCGGTCATGTTGGCTTTGCCGAGGAGGATGGCCCCTGCTTCGCGCAGCCGTGCCGCGAGATAAGCATCCTCCGGGGCGTACGAGTCCGCCAGCGCCAGGGAACCCGCGCTCGTATGCATTTTATCGCCGGTGTTGATATTGTCCTTCAGCAGCACCGGAATACCGTGCAGCGGTCCGCGTGGCCCTTGCAGTGTTCGCTCCGCATCCAGTGCCTCTGCGATGAACAGCGCATCGGGATTGATCTCCAGCACGGAGTTGACGGTCAGGCCGCTTTTGTCATGCTCGGCAATGCGCTCCAGGTACATCAGGACAAGCTGCCTGGAGGTGAGTTCGCCCGACTCCAGCGCCGCCTGGATTTCCGGGATTGTGGCATCAATGAGTTCAAAGCTCATAAGCTCTCACGCTTCTTCCTTGGGAAGTGGACCATCCTCTTTACCTAATCCTATTGTTAAGCGCTTTCGTATATGATTCGGAGCCCCGGCGCGTCCATTTGGAATTTTCGTGACGGCTCCCCGGCTTATCCTTTTACCGGAGCGAATCCTTCTTCCTGCAAATATTCCTCGGCTTCCTGGAAGGTTTCGAAGGCCATCTCCAGGTTCAAACCGGCATACAGATACCAGAGGTCTTCCTCCCGCCGGAGGCTGAGCGTGTGGCCGTCGCTGTTGATCCAAGCCGACTCCTGCGGCGCTTTCTTTTTCTTCTTGGAGGCCGACGCTTCGGGCGGGACATAGGAGGAGAGGGCGTCCAGCGTCCGGTCCAGCAGCTCGCGCAATTGTTCCTCGGTATAGTCGCGGATGTTCACCAGCCCTTTGTCATCCATCTCGTAGCCGCTTAGCAGGCCGGCATACACAAAACCGTTGCCGTTCGGATGCAGATGGTAAGCGACCGTCTTTTTCTCGTGGCGGCTTTCCTCAAAGTGATAGTTCACCCGGCCGAGGGAGACGTTTTTCCGCTCCAGTTCCGGGTATGAATCGAGAATCTCCAGTTTTTGTTCAAAGGTCAGCATCATTATCCTCCGTTATCGATCAGCTTTCATTCCATAGTTGCAAGTGATTATACCATGCGGGCCGGGAGCGAGCCTAGTGCTTGCGTCGGAGGGACTATTTTTCAGAAAAAGATTGGATATCACCTGATCCATTCCGATAATTCTTATAAGAGAAGACCCATGGGGAGGCGTACTTGATGCTAAAGGTGAGAACAACCCTGCTGGTAAGCTTGCTCATCGGCGCGGTTCCGCTGCTGCTGTATTTTGTGCTGTACTCTTATTTGCCCGCCAAGGTGCCGATTCATTACAACGGCCGGATTCCGGACCGTTTTGTCGAGAAATCCAGCTTTGAGGTGCTGCTGCTGGGCCTCCTGGGCTGGGGCGGTCTGGCCATGATGAAACTCCTTCATTTGATTTTGCGAAAAACGTTCATGCAGAGCTATATCCAAAATATCGCGGCCATTAACCGGCTGTGGAACGGGGCGATCCTGCTGGTGACGGCAGCCTTCTCGGTGCTGGGAAGCTGGGCATTGCTGGCTATGGTTTAATCGGGAAATTTGATAGAATCAAAAAGACAGCGATTCCAAGGAGGAGTAACCATATGACCCAAGAACAAGCATTCACTGTAAAATGGGGAATTCTCAGCACCGGCTGGATTGCCCATCAATTCGCGACCGACCTGGCGCATGCCCATAACGGTGTCGCTTATGCCGTAGGTTCGCGCAATCAGGAAAGCGCAGACGAGTTTGCCAAAAACCATGGCATTCCGGTCGCATACGCTACATACGAGGAGCTGGTCAACGATCCGGAGGTGGACGCCGTCTACATCGGAACGCCGCATCCGTTCCATAAAGACAATGCGCTGCTCGCGCTGCGCGCCGGCAAAGCCGTACTTTGCGAAAAACCGTTTACCGTCAACAGCGCGGAGCTTGAAGAGATCGTATCTTATGCCCGCGGGCAAAAGCTGTTCCTGATGGAAGCGATGTGGAGCCGGTTTATCCCGGCCAACGTGAAGGTAAGAGAATGGATCGCTTCCGGCGTGATCGGCGATGTCCGCACCGTCAAAGCCGACCTTGGGTTCCGGGCCGACTGGAATCCGCAGGGCCGCCTGCTGAATCCGGAGCTGGGCGGGGGCGCACTGCTGGACGTCGGCATTTATCCGGTGTCTTTTGCATCCATGATTTTCGGCCCGCATCCGGAGCAGGTCTACAGCACGGCGCATATCGGGGAGACCGGAGTGGATGAGCATTTCTCGCTGCTGCTCGATTACGGCGGCGGCAAATCGGCAATGCTCGGCGGCGGCGTACGCCTGAAAATGCTGGAAGAGGCATTTATCTTCGGTACGGAGGGTTACATCGTGGTGAAGGGCACGCTGGTGAATCCGAAAGCGGCCGAGCTGTACATCGGCGGCGAACGGGCTGAACGGTTCGAGGATGACCGCGAATCGATCGGCTATTCCTTTGAAGCGGAAGAAGTCGGACGCTGCCTGGAAGCCGGCCTGACTGAAAGCCCGGTCATCCCGCTGGATGAGTCGCTGGCGCTGATGAAATTGCTGGATCTGGTGCGCGGCCAGTGGGGCTTGCGGTATCCCGGCGAATAAAGGGAGGGACTCCATGGTTCATGCCAAAGATGTGCTTGCCAATCAATTGCTGGCGGGCGCCAACGATCCTAGCTGGCATCTGCCGTTTATGCAGGCCGCCCAAGGAGTGACCGAGGAGCAGGCGTTCTGGAAGCCTGCCGCAGGACTGTTCAGCATCGCGGAACTGACGCAGCATCTGCTGTACTGGAATCAAACATGGCAGACCCGGTTCCGGGAAGGGCATGTAAATGCCGTCCCGCGGATCGCGAGCAACGACGCCAGCTTTATCGTTCCCGCAGAAATCGCTTATGCGGAGCTTCGCGACAGGCTGCTGGAGGTGCTGCTGCAGTGGCACCCGCTGCTCTCCGAAGAGCGCCTTGAAGCCGAAGTGGACGGCTTTCCGGAGCCGGCCCGCTGGTGGGAGATCATCAGCAATGTAGTGACGCATAATGCCTATCATATTGGACAGATCGTGCTGGTCCGCAAGCTGTATCAAGCATTGCCGAGATAAGTACTATGTAAAAGGCCACCCTTACGCGGAGTTTCCCCGCATGAGGGTGGCCTTGCGCTATAGTAGAGGTTATCCCTCCGCGGCTACGATCCGGTTGCGGCCCTGGTGCTTAGCGTTATAGAGCGCTGTGTCCACCGATTTAAACAGTTCGCTCAGGTAGGCGGAAGGATCTTTGGCCGGACCGGCGGTGAAATCGCCCACACCCAGCAACCCCATGCTGATCGTCACCGAAATCGGCTGCTCGAAATGGTCGATATACATCCGGTTGCGTTCGATATTGGTCTTCAGAGATTCAGCGATGCGCCGGGCCTGCGTTTCCCCGGTCGCCGGTAAATAAATCAGAAATTCTTCGCCGCCGTACCGGGCGAGGATATCCTGCGGCCGCAGCGTCTGCCGAAGCACTTCCACCGTGCCGCAAATGACCGCATCGCCCGCCAGATGGCCGTAGCGGTCGTTGACCGCTTTGAAATAGTCGATGTCGATCAGGATCAGTGTGCAAGGAAACGGCTCATGGCGGCTCTGGGAGACTTCACTTTCAAGATGCTGGGTCAGATAATGCCGGTTATAGCAGCCTGTCAGACTATCGGTAATCGCCATTTTGGTCAGTTTGCGGTTCGTTTGATACAGCTCCTCCTGAACCTTCACGAGCGACTGATTCCGTTCCTGCAAAATGGTGTTCTGATGATGGGTCTCGTCGATCAGCCGCCGCAGTTCGGTAATGTTCTGGAACGTGAGAATGCGTCCGACCCGGACGGTATTCACCAGGATCGGTGCGGCATGGATACTGACGTACATTTGAATGTCCGGATGGAACAGCTCAATTTCGGCCGTCTCCAGCGGGAAATCCCGGTAATGCCTGAGAAAATGCCCAAAGGCGTTGGCTCCGCCAGGCAGAATGCAGGACAGCTCGAACCGGTCGCCGGTCTTCAGGCTCATGAACGGATGCAGCGCCTGATTGATCTCGACCACCTTCTCCTGATCGTCCAGAACCAGTATGCCGTATTCAAGGGTGTCGATGATGTCCTGATGGGCGATCGTGACGATATCGAACACTTTATCCTGATGAATCGTAATGACGAAAAATATTGCCGAAATTAATATCCCCAGCGAAGTAAACCCTGGGATGACGGGTAAATACGGGTCCAGTACAACGTTCAGAAAGATGTCGAGCAGCAGGCAGACGGTGACGGACACGATGCCCTTCAGCATGTAAAGGACCTGGTTTTTGATCCGGGTCACCTGATCGGATATAAGCGCCTTATAGATAATGTATAATGACGCGACGGCATGGAAAATCAGGCTCGCCAGAATAAACCAGAAGAACGGGCCATACAACCGTTCGATGTAATGCCCGTCCACCGGCCGGACAAACCAGCCATACGGATTGAGAATAACGCCGATGGAGGACAGGATGGGCGGAATCAGCAGGAACAGCACGAATTTGCGCTTCAAATACTGGTATTGCTCTGAGAGGAGAATGGTGAAGAATACCCAGCCGGTCGTCAGGAGGGCGCAGTCTACAAAGGCCAATTTTACATAGAACAGCTGATATATCGGAGCGTCCGCCGTGCGGATCGCAAATTGGCAGTAAGGCCAGATCATCATCGCCAGATGAAAACCGAGGTACACTTTATGTAGCTTCGTGATGTTAACGGAAACAAATATGTATATGAGCAGAAGAAAGAGGATAAAGCATAGTATCAGATCGATCCATGACTCCAATGCCAACAGGCTGCACCTTCTTGCTATATGGTAGTATTGAAGATTATATGGGTTCAATGGGTTGCATATTGATCTAAATATATAATCAGATGCGCAAGATTACAAGCATATCACGCCTGAGCAGCAGGTGAATTTGAGAGGTGGCTGTGAAAAAGATGACTACTCGGCCGGAACATGCGCCTTCGTCTATTCATGCCGGAGGCAAGGAACTGCTCGCTGCGGAAACGGCACGGCTGGCACGGCTGATTGCAGCCCATGCCCCGTTCGACGGCACGTTCGACCTGAGCATTCCCGGTGTGCAGGCCAGCCGGTTCTCCGCTGCGGATGTGGAATATTTGAAGGTTTTTGAGTGGCCTGCGCTGCTGATTGCCGCCCAGGGGGCAAAAACCGTTACCGTGGGGCATGAGGTATATGCCTTCGGCCGGTCCGGCATGCTCATGCTGCCGGTTGCCCTGCCGATTGCGATGAAAGCGACAGAGGCCAGCTATACTGAGCCGTTTCTCGGCGTGAAACTGCGGCTCGACCCGCAGCAAATCGCCGGGCTGGTCCTGAAGCTGTATCCGCAAGGCTTGCCTGCTGCTGCAAAGCGGGGGACGGGTTATCTTCTGGAAGCGGATCTGGGCCTGATAAAAGCTTTATCCCGTTTGATGGAATGCCTGGCGAGCCCAAGCGATGTCCAGTGGCTGGCGCCGCTCACCATGGAGGAAATCCTGATTCGCGTGCTTCGCAGCCCGATGGGCGGCCGTGTCGCGGAAATCGGGCTGGCGGATTCAGGCGTGAACCGGGTGAGTCAAGCAATCGGCTGGCTGAAGGACAACTATGCCCAGCCGGTCAAAATTGCGGAACTTGCGGATCTCGCGCATATGAGCGAATCTGCATTCCGCGAGCATTTCAAGAGCATCACGTCCATGAGTCCGCTGCAATACCAGAAGGCGCTGCGCCTGCATGAAGCGAGACGCTTAATGATTTCCGGCGCGCTGGATGCGAATGCTGCCGCGCAGCAGGTTGGTTATATCAGCAATTCCCAGTTTAACCGGGAATACAGTAAGTTTTTCGGTAGCCCGCCAAAACGGGATATCGCGGGTTTGCGGCAGCAAACGCCGCCTTTCTAGCGGAAACAGCCGGTCCTGGAATTTCGGCGAAATAGGCAAAAAGCAGCGCGGAACAGGCAAGCTTGGGGATAACACGCGCCTTATAATAAAGTCGGCCTTGATTCAAGGCACTTGATTAAGCAATCGCCAAGGAGGCTTTGGATATGCGCGTTTTTGTTACCGGAGCAACAGGTTTTATCGGCTCTGCCATTGTACAGGAGTTATTGGCTGCGGGTCATGGGGTGATCGGTCTTGCCCGTTCGGAGCAGGCGGCCCAGGCGCTGCTTGCGGCGGGCGCCGACGTGCACCGCGGCTCGCTGGACGACCCGGACAGCCTGAAACGCGGCGCGGCCGCCGCGGAGGGCGTCATCCATACCGCTTATAATCATGATTTCGGCAATATGTCCGCGGCCGGGGAGCTGGATGTTTTGGCCGTTGAGGCGCTTGGCGCTGCACTCGTGGGGACTGGAAAGCCCCTCGTCGTCACCTCCGTGATTTCTCACCTGGCGAAAGGGCGGGTGTGCACGGAAGCGGACGAGCCGGACGGCGGATCTGCGGTTAAACACCGCTCCGCCGCGGAGGAGGCGGGCTTGAAGCTGGCCGACGCGGATGTGCGCGTGTCGGTGGTGCGGCTGCCGCCTTCGGTGCACGGCGAAGGCGACCGCAGCGGGTTCCTGCCCGCCGTCATCCGCACGGCGCTTCAAGCGGGCGCGTCCGCCTATGTCGGCGACGGCACGAACCGCTGGTCGGCCGTGCACCGGCTGGATGCCGCGCGGCTGTACCGGCTCGCGCTGGAGTCGGCGCCGGCCGGCGCCCGGCTGCACGCGATCGGCGATGAAGGCGTGAGCTTTCGCGCCATCGCGGAAGCGGTCGGCCGCCGGCTGGACTTGCCGGCCATCTGCATATCGCCGCCCGAAGCGGCCGGCCACTTCGGCTGGCTGGCGCATTTTGCGGCGCAGGATGTGCCGGCATCCAGCAAGCTCACGCAAGCGTTGCTCGGCTGGCAGCCGGTGCACCCGGGAATTCTCGCCGACCTGGAGCAGGAATTCTACTATCGGTCATAAATAGCAAAGGGACAGCCCCGCGGTCATGCGAATGACCTGCGGGGCTGTCCCTATTTTTGCATCAAGGATTCAAGTGATAAATTAGATCAAATCGGATTTTTTCAGGAGACGCTGAATTAAGGTTGCGGCTTCGGCGCGCGTGATGTTCGCTTTCGGCATCAGCTTGCCGCCGTCGCGTCCGCTGACCAGCCCCGCTTGAGTTGCGCTGACGACGCTGTTTTTCGCCCAGCTTCCGATACTTGCGCTGTCGGCAAACCCGGCGAGTACGGCATCGGCATTGGCCGAAGTTGCCGTATTGGCGAGACCGGTTACCTTCATCGCGTCGGCCAGGATCGCGGTTGCCTGTTCACGGGTGATCTTGTCGTTCGGACGGAAGGACTTATCTTCAAATCCCGTGATCAGACCGTAGGCAGCCGCTGTATTTACGACTCCGGCATACCATGCACCTGCACTCACATCCGTGAAGGCGGAGGTGCCTGCATTGACCGGCAAGCCTAAGCCGCGGACGACGATGGCGGCAAATTCGGCGCGGGTAATGTCTGCGTTCGGCAGGAAGGTATCATAAGTCGCTCCGGTGACAACCATTCTGGAGCCCATGTCGTTTACGGCATCCTTCGCCCAGTGATTGGCGACATCGGCAAACGTAACCGGATGCCAAACGACGGAATAAGTGCTGTTTGTAAGGCTGTTGATCTGCGCGTAGTATTTGCCGTCAATGCTAACGACTTCAGTCGGCACATGGCGTACCGAGCCGTCGGCATTTACAACGATCCCTGTCGTGATCTTGGACGGGTCAACGCCCAGCGGCAGCGGTACAGTCCGTTTTACATACGTATTGAACAGGCTGATTTCTTTGCTGTTGCCGTTGTAAGAAGCGGTCACGTTGAAATCAAGCGGTGCGGTGACCAGCGTAAAGCCTCCATTGCTTGCTGCATGATTCACAATCTGCGAAGTGGCGCTGTCCGAATCGCTGATGTTGACTTGGAACGTGATGTTGCTAAGGTCCGTGCCGGCTCCCAATTGCATGGCCAGCGTATTCACGCTGATCTGGTTAGCCGGAAGCGTGTAAGTACCTTTGCTGGTTTGGAGAACAAGCGTAGCAGAGCTGTCCTCCATATTTTTCATCATATCGCCGCTGAGCTGCGTGGCAAATGCATTCGAAGCCGAAGTTACCGGCACGGTTACGACTGCATTGCGGCCTTCTGCGCTAAGCTTTGCCTGCAATTGCACGGGATCAATCGTAATCGTAGTTTTGCTAGTGCTGCCGCTCGTGGTGGTATTCGACTTGCCGATGCTTTCGGCTTTGCCGTTGACCAGAACCTGGACGTTATCGCTTGGCGAAGCAGTAGCAGTCGGAGTAGTTGTACCTGTATTGCTGCCGGTGTTAGAACCGGAATTGGATCCGGAGTTAGGATTGGTGCCGGTATCCGGGTTCGAGTTGCCGCCATTGGACCAAACCGCATATAAGGTAACATTTTTAGTCGGCCGGATCGTTGCGCCGGGCAAATAATCAGCAACCGGGGAATTCGGCGTAAGGCTCCAGCCGGCTAAAGTAAAACCTTCTTTCGTTAAGCCTTCTCCGTCTGAGACGGTAGCAGTGGTTGCCCCAGGACCGTAGAAGTTGTTGTCTACAGGAACAGTACCTGTTGCGCCGTTACCGTCATAGGACACTTGGGTTCGAAGTTTGTAGAGATCATACTCTTCTTGGATGGCCATATTTGAATATACTTCAGAACGAGAATCGACGGCCAGCGTCTCTGCTTGCGTAGGGCCATCGCTTACCAGTTGGACCCATCCCGATCCTTCCGTACGGTATAACCGTGTTTTATCAATAGAATCGCGTACACCTTCTAGAACATAGAGGACCCCATAATTATCAACTGCGATGCTTCGAGGGGAAAAATGACCAGGATCAGGAGAAGCCAGTGAAGTCCGGTAACCGGTTGCGAGATCCACCTTCCATATTCCCGCATTATCTGAGATATAAAGGAAATTGGGAGTGACCACCATATCATTGATATTATACAAAGGATCGAGATTGACGACAGTTGAACCATCAAGCTGGTGGTCAATATCAATGGGAGACCAATTGCTGCTGCTCAAGGAATATTTGAATACTTCTCCATAGTTGGTGGCTAAATACAGGTTTCCGTCCTTATCTGAGGTGAACGCCGTTGCCGTAGGAACTCCAGTGCTTATCGTGCTCAAAGTAAAAAGTGTTCCATCTACGTTAGGCGTCAACTTATATACGTATCTACCTTGGCCCCAATCAGCGGAAGTGATGGCATAAAGATTCCCGTTGCCGTCTGCGGCCAAATCGCCGGTTGGAGAAGTAAAGCTCCCTGTTATTTTTATTAGATCCACCGGCAATGAAGTGTTATTGGTGTTGTTGGCTTCGACGACTTCATCGTTGATGCGTCCATATTCATGAATATTATATTGGCTGTCCAGAATGTAAACCTTACCGTCGGTTGCAGCCATGCTGGAAAACGTGGTTTCTAAACTCTTATCATTTGTATTAACCCACGTGCTGAGCCCGGAAAATTTAAATTCAGCGGCTGCATAGGCTTTTCCACCCCCTAGCGGTTGAAGTAGCGCGGAGAATATCAGCAGCGCGCTAGCTGCTAATGATAGTTTTGCTGTTTTCTTGTTGCCGGACCTCAATAATGCCATTCATGATCGCCTCTTTCGCTGTGAGAGTATTGCAGATTTAATAATAGCAAAATTTAGTCGAAATTTGAAGAATAAACTTCATATTTATGCAAAATGTATCACCTCTCATCAGTGGGGCGGAAGGAAAACTAGAATCTTGTCGATTCAAGAAAAGGGAGTGGGCATTTTTTAATTTCTTCTGTGAATTTATATTCATTTTTAAGCATAATAAAAACCCCTAATAAAGGGGTTTTGCAGATAGCTCCAGGCTGTGCGTCACCCGGTTTCTACCGTTTGCTTTGGAGGCATAAAGCGCGCTGTCCGCTTGTTCGAGCAGAATTTCTGCCGAATCGCCTTCCGTAAAGGTGGAGCTGCCGACACTGATGGTCAATCTTCCGGTTTCCCAGGCTGCCGAAGCCGTCACCAGCCGGAGATTCTCGGCCACCAGCCGGGCTTCATCGGCGTTCATATCCGGAAGGATCAGCACGAATTCTTCGCCGCCGAAACGGGCGACGGTATCTTTTTCCCGGGAGTGAAATTTGAGCAGGCTGCCGAGCTTCTCGAGCACACGATCACCGGCCGGATGCCCAAAGGTATCGTTTACCCATTTAAAATGATCGATATCGATGATGAGCAGCGAAAAAGGAACCTTGGAATCTTCATAGCGCGCGATCTGCCAGGCCAGCGCCTCTTCAAAATATCTGCGGTTCTTCAGCCCGGTAAGCTTGTCGGTGGTAGACAGCTCCAGCAGAATGGAATTCAGCTCCATGAGCTCAGCCTGCTTCTGCTTGATCTCGGCATGAAGCTGGTTCAGGCTGGCAAGGGCCTGATCTTTCTCCCAGTAAGCATCTTCGATCTGCTTTTTGGCCGTACGCAGCTCTTGTTCATAATCGATGCGTTTACTCATCGGAACAAGCACGCAATCGATAACCTCCACGCCGCCGATTTCGAAACGCCGTCCGTTAAGGATATACGGGACCGAGGCCCCATCGCTGTTTTTCAGGCTGATGAACAATTCGTCCACATGTCTGTGCAGGTTGATGTTGGGATAGAAATAAGAATGGAAGACCAGTTGGTTGGCCTTCGACATTAAGGAATCCACATGCTTCTGCAGGAGTGCCTGGCGCGCGTAGCCCATCGTATCCAGAAAAGTCTGATTAACCTCCGTAATAATGCCTTCATGCGTAATGGAAATATACCCGCACGGGGCATATTCCAAGCGTTCATCCATGGTTCATGCCCTCGCAATACTGCTTGATCTTTTAGCCGATATGCTGAAGATACGCTTTAATTAACGTAATGGTCTCTTCGGGATGACTGATATGCGGGTAATGGCCTTTGGCTTCCATCAGCCGGAACTCGCTACCGCGCAAATTTTGGTGTAAATATTCACCTACTTGAATAGGGACGATGCTGTCATCCGAACACTGCAGAATCAATGTGGGGATGCTGGCTTCGGCAACGGCGCTCCGGTGGTCGGACAAGAAGGTAACCTCGGCAAATTCCCGCGTAATGACCGGGTCGGCGGTAATAAAGCTCTGTTCCAGATCCTTTACCAGCTCCGGACGCTCCGGGCTGTTCATCGCAAGCGGCGCCATAAAGCTGGCCCAGCCGCTGAAATTCATCTCCATCATGTCCAGCAGCTCGGTAATGTCGCTCCGTTCGAACCCGCCGAAATACTCGCCGTCATTCAGGTAACGCGGGGATGGCCCGATCATTACCATGGATGAAAAGAGCTCCGGACGTTCGATGGAAGCGAGCATGCCGATCATCGAGCTGACGGAATGCCCGAAGAAAATGATTTCGGTCAATTCCAGCGCTTCAATGACGTCGAGCAAGTCCTGTACATAGCCGCGGAAGGTGCCGTAGCGTTCGGGGCTATAGGCGCTAAGATCGGAATTGCCCGAACCGACGTAATCAAACTGCACCAGCCGGTAATCCCCGGAAAAAGCGGGGGAGATATACTGCCACATCGTCTGGTCGCAGCCAAAGCCATGAGCCATGACGATCGTGCGCTTCCCCTCCCCGAGAACTCTTACTTTATTTCTTGCGATTACGTTACTCATCCGTACATGCTCCTTCTAGTATCGATACAATACTCCCATTGTGAGGGCGGAGCGAAAAAAAGACAAGTGGACATAAAAAGTCATTGTTCTACAATTATCGACATTATTCTATAAATCTTTAGCAAATTCATTGAGCTTTTCCGACATTTCTCGAATGTTATAGATAAACGAGGAAATCTGCTCGGAAGATAACGCCTGATCCTGTACAATCGCGGCAATCTGCTCAATCGAGATACCCATCTGCGACGTTACCGATTTAATGGCGATCAGGGTCTCTTGAACCGATTTCGTGGAGTCCACCGTCTCATTCGACAGCTTGCGGATTTCCTGGGCAACGACCCCGAAGCTCCGTCCTTTATCCCCGGCATGGGCCGCTTCGATTGCAGCATTGATGCCCAGCAGGTTGGTCTGGCTGGCGACATTTTTAATCATTGTCACGACTTTATCGGTCTGGTTCACCTGGTCGCCGCTCCTGCGCGCCAGCGAGAGCAGCTGCCGGGAGAAATCGGCCAATTGATTGGAGCCTTCGGCTACATGTCCGAGCCGTGTACTGGCTTCCGTCAGCGAACAGGAAATTTGCTCTGCAATATTCCGCAGTTCCTGGTGTCGCCGGAGCTGGATGGCAATTCCGCCGATAACCGCTCCTTCAAGATTCTGGACCGGAGTTGCCGTTCCCGTAAACTCGAATCCATAAAATTCGGCCGGTACTTCCGCCCGGAGCGTGGTGTTGCTTGTAATCGCAAGGGTCAGCGGTTCTTCGGCCTGCAGCAACTGGCCGGCGTAAATTTGTAAATCAATATTGTCCCCGGGCCAATAGGCGATAAATTTCTCCAGATCGCATACCGCGATGGATAGATCGGCAGGCACGGCTGCCTTGAATACCGGAACGGCAGCGATCAGCTGCTCCAGCGATTCGACTTTGTACATGATGTATGCCCACCTTTTCTAGGGTATGGATAGTGATTTGCATCACAGTTGGTATATTAAATTATATATCGGCCGGCGGGTAGTCCCATTCAAGTAGGCAAAACAAAAAGGCCCCGTTCGCCATATCGGCGTGCGGGGCTGCGGTGCACTGCTCCTTGGGCGCCACGCGGGAGCCAGCAGCTATGCGGCGATGTACCGCTACTCTTTCCCGGTATTCGTGCTTTTCTGCATCATTTATATACTCTATGGAAGAAAAGGTGTACAATTCGGGCGGAAGAGTGGGCAAGCTAGCGAATAAGGAGGGATCGGGTGGCGCGCGTATTGTTTGTCAATGCCGGCTCGGAAGGGCATGTGAACCCGACGGTTGGCGTAGTTGCGGAGTTAATCTCGCGAGGAGAAGAGGTCGTTTATTTTACGATACCGGCTTATCGCGAGCGGATGGAGCAGGCTGGGGCAGTTGTACGTACAATTGACGAGGACCGGTTCATACAGGCGTTTATCGCAGGCGGAAGACGGTATGCGCTGGAACGGATCAACGGTCTGCTCCGGACAGCGGAAGTAGTCATACCCGGGGTGCTGGAGCAGATTGCCGGAGAGCATTTCGATTATCTCATCCATGACTCCATGTTTGGCTGCGGATATCTGCTGGCGCAAATTTTGAAGCTTCCCGCCATCTGTTCATGTACTTCCTTTGCCCAGACGGAGCCGGAATTCAGGCGTATGCTGGAAGGATCGTTTCAGGATGCTCCCCAAGAAGAAGCCGACGCCGTATGGGCGGAATACCGGCGTTTGGTTAAGCAGGTAGAGTCGAATTACGGCGTGCGTTTTCCTTCGCCGTATGAAGTCTTTTGCAATCCCGCACCGCTGACGGTCGTCTATACAACCCGGGCATTTCAGCCGGATGGGGAGGCTTTTGGCGAAAACTATGCCTTTGTGGGACCTTCCATCGGCAAGCGGATTACGCAGGACCAAGTGGATGGGGCTGCTCTTCACGCGGATAACCCAATCTATATCTCGCTGGGTACCGTCTTCAATCAGGCAGCCGACTTTTACCGTTTATGCTTCGCGGCATTCGGAGGTTCAGGGCATACAGTGGTTCTGGCGATCGGGAACAAGGTACAGGCCGCCGATTTGGGGCGGATTCCGGACAACTTCATCGTGAAAAGCTATGTCCCGCAGAAGGAAGTGCTGCAGCAAGCCAAGCTCTTTATCACGCATGGCGGCATGAACAGCGTGCATGAAGCACTTTATAACGGCGTCCCGCTCGTCGTCCTTCCGCAGAGCGCCGACCAGCCGCTGATTGCCCGGCGGGTCGCCGAGTCCGGAGCGGGAATCGAGCTGCGGATGGAGGGCTTGAGCGCTGCCGATTTGCGCGATGCTGCCGAACGGGTGCTGCGTTCACCCTCGTATAGGGCGGCCGCGGCCAAAGTCGGAGAGACCTTCTGGCAAGCGGGCGGGTATGCCGCAGCGGCCGAGAAGATGATGGCGTACAGCAGACAACATCCTATCATATGAAAAACTAAACCCCTTCCGGATGTGGAAGGGGTTTGGTTTTGCGGGGAGGACGAGTGAGCACCTCTATGCCGGGTTTCAGGAAGCGTTCAGGACTCCATCGCCTTTACGGTCTCCCCGTCCACCAGCATTGGTTGATAGTAGGTGCTGTTCTTCAGGTCTTTTTTTCCTTGAAGCTTCTTAATGATCCAATCGGCGGCGTCGCGGCCCATTTGCTCCTGCGGATGGGTTAACGTCGTCAGCTTGATGTTGGCATTTTTGGCGATGTACGAATTATCCTGGCCGATGATGGACAAATCTCCGGGAACCGCGAGGTCAAGCTGCCGGCAGACGTTGACGACTTCCAGTCCGACTTCGTCGTTGTAACAGACAATAGCCGTCAGATTCTCCCGATTCTCTTCAAGGAAATGCTTCAGGCTTGCCGACAACTCCTGTTTCGATTCCGTATCAAAGGACAGCACCTGCTCGGGATGAAAGCGCAGTTTGGCTTCGCCGAGCGCCTTGATATACCCTTTCATGCGGTATTTGCCCTGCAAATCGTCCATTTTGGCGATGATGCCAATCTGGGTATGCCCTTTGGCAATTAGCTCGCGGGTCGCCAGATAACTGGACTGCACGTCGTCCAGGCAGAGAAACGGCACTTCCAGTTCTTCATAATAAGCATTGATCATGATAAACGGGACATCCTGTTCCTTGAACGATAAATAGTAGGCGATATTCGGGTTGTACAGATTGCTTTTGGTCGGTTCGATAATCAGCCCGTCGACGCCGAAGGAGAGCATCATCTCCAGCGCCTTTTTCTCCTGGGCGACATCGTTGTTGGTGCTCGCCAGCAGCAGCGAATAGTTGTCTTCGTTCAGCCGGCCCTCAATCCCCCGGATAATGGAAGGAAAAATATAATCGGAGATGTACGTCGTAATGACGCCGATCGTCCGGTTGTTGGCATTGCCGCCGGATTTGGCGCGGTACTGGTTGCTGACATAGGTGCCGGAGCCTTTTTCACTCCGCAGGAAACCGTCGTTCGACAGCTCCAGAATGGCTTTGCGGACCGTTTGCCGGCTGACGTTATATTTATCCTGTAAAGCGGATTCCGTGGGAATCTGTTCGCCTACGCTGTATGCCCCTGAGAGGATGTCGCTTTTGATCTCTTCCAGGATGACCTGATATTTTGGTTTCATCGATCCCACTCTTTCGCATTTGTTCGAGTACGAATTGTCGTTCCGTTAATAGTTGTATGTACATATTTTAACATGATTCTGCGTTTTGTAACATCTTTTCTGCATTTCGAAACCAAAATCAGGACTAGACGGGTAGTTTATGAAGAAGCTTCGGGTTTAGAGGGTTATTCCGCCCACTTATCATTATGATATTTGTAGGTATATCTTATAATGTGTGTTGACAAATGTACGAACAAAAAATATACTAGGGCTGTCAATAAGGGAAAGCGCCTTCTTAATGTATATTAGACGTTAACAAAGTAGGGACAGAGGGGAGTAACGTGAGCATGGATCAGAACATTGCACAGGCGATTACCAAGGGGGAAACGGCGCTTGGGATCGAATTTGGATCCACACGTATCAAGGCGGTGCTGATTGACCGCCGGTTTGAAACGATTGCTTCGGGCAGCTATGAATGGGAGAATCTGCTGGTCGGCGGTTACTGGACATACAACCTGGCCGATATTATCAAAGGCCTGCAGGACGCTTACAGCGAAATGAAAGCAGAAGTACAGCGGAAATACGGAGTGACTTTGCAAACCGTCGGTTCGATCGGCTTCTCTGCCATGATGCACGGATATATGGCCTTCGACAAGGCAGGCGAACTGCTGGTGCCGTTCCGGACCTGGCGCAATGCCACGACCGGCGCCGCGGCCAAAGCGCTCACGGAGCTTTTTGAGTTCAACATCCCGGAACGCTGGAGCATCGCGCATGTGTACCAGGCCATCCTGAACGAAGAGCCGCATGTGCCGCAGATCGATTACGTGACAACGCTGGCCGGCTATATCCACTGGCTGCTGACCGGCAATAAAGCGCTTGGCATCGGCGATGCTTCGGGCATGTTCCCGATCGACGAAGCTACGCTGAATTACAATGCAGCCATGCTGCAGCAGTTTGACGAGCTTGTGGCCGGCAAGGGGTACCCTTGGAAGCTGTCGGAAGTCCTTCCGAAAGTGTACAGCGCCGGCGAACAAGCGGGTGCATTGACCGAAGCCGGAGCGAAGATTCTCGACCCTTCGGGCGATTTGCAGCCGGGCATTGTGCTGTGTCCGCCGGAGGGCGATGCCGGAACCGGAATGGTCGCCACGAACAGCGTGCGCAAACGGACCGGCAACATCTCGGTAGGCACCTCGGTATTTGCCATGATCGTCCTGGAAAAAGACCTGACCGCCGTGTATCCGGAAATCGATATGGTGACGACGCCGGACGGCAGCCCGGTCGGGATGGTGCATGCCAACAACTGCTCCAGCGACATCAACGCCTGGATGGGCTTGTTCCGCGAGTTTTATGAAGCGATGGGCCAAAAGGCGGATGCGGCGCAGCTCTTCAGCGTCATGTTCAATAAGGCGCTGGAAGCGGACGCCGACGGCGGCGGCCTGCTGAGCTACGGCTATTTCTCCGGCGAGAATATTACCGGCATCGAAAAAGGACGCCCGCTCTTCGTCCGTTCGCCGGAAAGCCGGTTTAACCTGGCGAACTTCATGCGCGTGCATCTCTTCACTGCTTTTGCGGCGCTAAAGATCGGTATGGACATCCTGACCAAGAAGGAAGATGTCGCCATCGACAGCATCCTGGCCCACGGGGGATTGTTCAAGACTCCGCTCGTTGGTCAAAAAATGGTTGCCGCAGCGCTGAACGTTCCGGTATCCGTCATGTCTACCGCCGGCGAAGGCGGAGCCTGGGGCATGGCGATTCTCGCCGCTTACCTGACGGACAAAGCCGCTGGGGAGCCGCTGGCCGACTACCTTGAGAATACAGTATTCAAAGATGCGGAAGGTCAGGAAATCCGCCCGGACAGCGCGGATGTGCAAGGCTTCGAACTGTTTATGGAGCGATATGTGAAAGGCTTGGCCATCGAGCAGGCCGCAGTAGATCACCTGGTAGAGAACTGGAGGGAATAAGATGTTAGAGCGTTTGAAAGAAGAGGTCTATGAAGCCAATCTGGACCTGCCGAAGCATGGACTGGTCAAATATACTTGGGGCAATGTGAGCGCGGTGGACCGCGAAAGCGGGCTGTTCGTCATCAAGCCAAGCGGCGTCAGCTACGACAAAATGAAGCCGAGCGACATGGTCGTCGTCGATTTCGACGGCAACGTGGTGGAAGGCGACATGCGCCCATCTTCCGATACGCCGACCCATGCGGTGCTTTACAAGCATTACGCCGAAATCGGCGGCATTGTGCACACGCATTCGACATGGGCGACAATCTGGGCGCAGGCCGGCCTGGATGTGCCGGTGATGGGCACCACCCATGCCGATACCTTCTACGGCGCCGTGCCGTGCACCCGCTTCCTGACCCAGGAAGAGATCGACCGCGGTTATGAAGCGGAGACGGGCCGCGTGATTATCGAGACTTTCGAGCAGCGCGGTCTGGACGTGATGGCGGTTCCCGGCGTGCTGCTGAAAGGCCATGCCCCGTTCACCTGGGGCAAGGACGCCCATTCGGCGGTGATGAACAGCGTCGTGCTGGAGGAAGTGTCGAAGATGAACCTGTTCGCCCGCGAGCTGAATCATTTTGCCGAAGAGCTGCCGCAGCGCATCCTGGATAAGCATTACCTGCGCAAGCACGGCAAGGACGCCTACTACGGGCAGAAATAATATTTTACCAACCAAAGATGAAATGGCTTCTTAACAAGGCGCGAAGGCGCGGAGAGAAGTTTGGAACTGGAGGCGCGGTAGCGACCGCCTGAAAGCTTTCCGCAGGAAAGCTCGCATCGGAAGCGTCTGCTGTCTCACGATTTCATCCGCCAATGGCGGATTTAATTAAGAAATCTGGATACAACAGCGGCCGAAAGTCCAAACATTCCCGCAGTGCTGCCCGAGCCGAGTTAACCCGTCATTTCATCCAACCATCATAACACGAAAAGAGGAACCCCACATGTCAACAGCAATCGCGAAAGAGTTCTGGTTTGTCGTAGGTTCGCAGCATCTGTACGGAGAAGAAGCGCTCGCCGAAGTTAAAGCGCATGCCCAGGAAATGACGGACGCCCTGAACCAAAGCGGCGTTCTGCCTTACCCGCTCGTGCTGCAGGATCTGGCAGTGAGTGCAGACAAAATCACCAAGATCATGAAGGAAGTCAACTACCGCGACGAAGTGGCCGGCGTCATCACCTGGATGCACACCTTCTCCCCGGCGAAAATGTGGATCCGCGGCACCAAGCTGCTGCAAAAGCCGCTGCTGCACCTGGCTACGCAATATAACGAAAGCATCCCATGGGCAACGATCGACATGGACTTCATGAACCTGAACCAGGCTGCCCACGGCGACCGCGAATACGGCTTTATCAATGCCCGCCTCAAGAAGCAAAATAAAGTGGTTGTCGGCTACTGGGAACGTCCGGAAGTGCAAAAGCAAATCGCCGAATGGATGGACGTAGCCGTTGCCTATAACGAAAGCTTCAACATCAAAGTGGCCCGTTTTGGCGACAACATGCGCAATGTCGGCGTAACCGAAGGCGACAAAGTCGAAGCCCAAATCCAGTTCGGCTGGACCGTCGATTACTTCGGCATCGGCGATCTGGTGGCATACGTGAACGCCGTAACCACCGAAGAGATCGACGCTTTGTTCGCCGAATATGCCGAGCTGTATGATTTCGACTACGGCGATTACAGCAAAGAAGCTTGGGAAGCGAGTGTAAAAGTTCAAGCCAGCTACGAAATCGCCCTGAAGAAATTCCTCGACAAAGGCGGCTACAATGCCTTCACTTCGAACTTCGAAGATCTGCACGGCATGAAGCAGCTTCCGGGTCTGGCCGTACAACGCCTGATGGCCCAAGGCTACGGCTTTGCCGGCGAAGGCGACTGGAAGACGGCTGCCCTGGACCGTCTGTTGAAAGTGATGTCCCATAACCAAAACACCGGATTCATGGAAGATTATACGTATGAAATGGCCGCCGGACAGGAAGCCATTCTGCAATCGCATATGCTTGAAGTCGATCCGAGCCTGGCCAGCAACAAACCGAAGGTGCTCGTATCCCCGCTCGGCATCGGCGACCGCGAAGATCCGGCCCGCCTCGTATTCGACGGCAAAGCCGGCGAAGGCGTAGTCGTATCGATGGCTGACTTCGGTACCCACTACAAGCTGCTGATCAACGAAGTAACCGCGTTCGAGCCAACGGTTCCGGCACCTAAGCTGCCGGTAGCCCGCGTATTGTGGCAAGTGAAGCCGAACTTCCAGGACGGCGTCAAAGCCTGGATCGAAAACGGCGGCGGCCATCATACGGTCGTATCCCTGAACCTGACTACGGATCAAATCGTCGCTTACGCTAAACTCGTGAACCTGGATTACGTCGTCATCAAATAGTTTTCAGAATAAGCGGTTTCTTAAAACGAAAGCGGATGGGCCGATGCCTGTCCGCTTTTTGCTGACTGTTGATTTTTGTCACTGTTCAAATCTTCACATACCAAGTAATATGTTAAGAAATCAATTTCATATTTCACAAGCTATGATGGTCATGGATCACACTATGGCCGGAGCAGCTTCTGGAGAGACCGCGGATTACCGCGGCGCCGAAGGGTTCATAATCTCAGGCAAAAGGACAGAAGAGTATTGAATGCAGGATTAGCCAGGCGGACCCGTGTCTGCAGGGCTGGTCTATCATTTGCTATTCTTATGTGCCCTGAGACTGGATGACATCCAGTCTCTTTTTTTTTTTTTCATCCATGCACCGCACACATTAAGGGGGAGACAAGTATGGCACAGACAGAATTAAAACGGGAACTCGCGAACCGGCATGTCCAGCTGATTGCAATCGGGGGCACGATCGGCACAGGACTTTTTCTGGGGTCGGGTAGAGCGATTGAGAAGGCCGGGCCTTCCATCATGCTTACTTATCTGATCGTCGGGATTGCCGTATTTTTCGTAATGCGGGCGCTGGGGGAGCTGCTGCTCTCAAAAGCGGGCTACCAGTCGTTTACGGATATTGCGGAGGATTATTTGGGGCCTCGCGTGGCTTTTGTCACCGGCTGGACCTACTGGTTCTGCTGGATTATGACGGCTATGGCCGATGTCATCGCAGTCGGCGTATATGTGCAGTATTGGTTTGACATTCCGCAGTGGGTACCGGCCGTCGTCTGTCTGGTCGTTTTGCTGGCGCTTAATCTGATGACGGTAAAAAATTTCGGCGAACTGGAATTCTGGTTTGCGCTCATCAAGGTGGTTACGATTCTGGCGCTGATCGGCCTGGGCGTCGTTCTGCTGATCATCGGCTTCAAGACGGATGCCGGATCGGTTACGGTACGGAATCTATGGTCGCATGGCGGTATTTTCCCGAACGGGGTGTCCGGGTTTTTATTCTCCTTCCAGATGGTTGTATTTGCCTATGTCGGCGTGGAGCTGGTCGGGGTGTCGGCGGCGGAAACGGCGGATCCGGAGAAAAATATCCCGTCGGCGATCAATAAAATTCCGCTGCGGATACTCTTTTTCTATGTCGGCGCGTTGTTCGTTCTGCTCTGCATCAATCCGTGGACGGAGCTTAGCCCGGCAGAAAGCCCGTTTGTCAAAACCTTCACGCTGGTCGGCATTCCGATCGCCGCAGGGGTTATCAATTTCGTCGTTCTGACCTCGGCGGCCTCCGCTTGCAACAGCGGCATGTTCTCGACCAGCCGGATTTTGTATAATTTGAGCCGCAATAAGCAGGCTTCGCCGCGGCTTGGCAAGCTGAACCGCAATCACGTGCCGGGCAATTCGCTGCTGATCTCGACGTTGGTCATTTCCGCCGGCGCGCTGCTGAGCAAGCTTCTTCCGGACCGGGCTTTTGACGTGGTGACTACGATCAGTGCCATTTGCTTCATTTGGGTCTGGGGCGTCGTGCTGGTCAGCCATATTCTGTATAAGAAAAAACAGCCGGCTTTGCAGACTGCGTCCAAATTCAAAGCGCCGTTCACGCCGGCGGTCAACTACATCGTGCTAGCCTTGTTTGCCGCCATTCTGGTCATTATGCTGATTGCCGATGATACGCGTCCGGCGGTACTCTTTACTCCGGTCTGGTTTATTCTGATCTTCGTCCTCTATGCGCTGCGCGGCGGCAAACGCTGACCGATCAAACGTACTCTTGCTACGCTTAGCCTTGTCCCTCCGGGCATAGTATAATGTATGGGAAGACAAAGACCAAATGGAGGGAGCCAGCTACATATGGCACAATCATTGAAAGGCAAAACGGCAATTGTAACCGGAGCGGCAAGAGGCATCGGAAAGGCAACAGCGGTCGCATTGGCCACGGAAGGCGTAAATGTCGGCTTGCTGGCGAGAACGGAAGCTTCTCTGCAGGGTCTGGCGGCTGAACTTAAAGCATTGGGCGTTAATGTGGCCTATGCGGTTGCCGATATTTCATCCAAAGAACAGGTAGAAGCAGCGATCGCAAAATTGAATGCGGAGCTCGGGCCAGCGGACATCCTGATCAACAATGCGGGCATCGCGACCTTCGGTACGGTGCTGGAGATGGACCCGGAAGAATGGAAGGGCATGATCGACACGAACCTAATGGGCACCTATTACGTGACCCGCGCGGTTCTGCCGCAGCTTATCGCCAAAAACGGCGGGGACATCATCAATATTTCGTCGACCAACGGCTTAAGCGGAGCAGCAACGTCGAGCGCCTACAGCGCATCCAAGTTTGCCGTGATCGGCTTTACCGAATCGCTGGCCCAGGAGGTCCGCCGCAACAATATCCGCGTATCGGCACTTACGCCGAGCACGATTGCGACCGATCTGGCGCTGGAGCTGAACCTGATCAAGGAAAACAACGACTCCAAGTTTGTACAGCCGGAGGATGTTGCTGAATTTATCATTGATCAGTTGAAGATTAACCCGCGTATGTATGTGAAGACGGCGAGTATGATTGCAACCAATCCTTTTTGAGGACGGTAAGGAGAATTCACGATGAAAATAGCAGTAATCTATGGCGGTACGCGCGAAAACGGCAATACAGAGCAACTGGCCGAACTGGCCTTGCGCGGTCTGGACGTTGAGCGGATTAAGCTCAAGGACTACAAGGTGGAGGTCATCGAGGATCTCCGCCACAGCGAAAGCGGCTTTTATGACCGCGGGGATGATTACAACGCGCTGATCGACCGGATGGTCGCCTGCGATATCCTTGTATTCGCCACGCCGATATACTGGTACGGCATGTCAGGGCTGATGAAGAATTTCATCGACCGCTGGTCCCAGACGCTGCGGGATGCGGAGCGTCCGCATTTCCGCGAGCAGATGAAGAACAAGACGGGTTATGTTATCGCGGTAGGCGGGAATAAGCCGCTGATCAAAGGGCTGCCGCTGGTGCTGCAATTCCAGCATATTTTCGAATTCTTCGGCGCGACCTACGGGGGCTACATCCTCGGTGAAGGTCATCATCCGGGTGCGGTTCTCGAAGATCGCGAGGCGCTGCGCAAAGCGGAGCTGCTGAACGCGGAGCTGCGGGAGAAGACGGTTTAATAAGAAAGTCAGCAAAGGACCCATCGACAGCTTCATCTGTAGATGGGTCCTTCCGTTTGTGTCTGCTGCCACGCTTCAATGCTCCAAGGAAGCCTTAGCACTTCCGGCCCGTTCCCAGCCCGCGGATGGCCTCCATCGGGCTGTGCCAAATAGGATAGACAATACTGACATCGTTTTAGATAAAATGAACTTGTACGTATCCGGATTTCTTTTCACTCTACATCCATTTGTTTGTGCAGTGCGGATTTGTGCTCGACGGCTGGGAGGAAATGAGCTTTGCCGCCTGCACGGTTTCGCGTAAGAAGTCATTTCTGCCCACGTACGTTTACGACCAGGGAGCGGGTTTCGGTATTTTCAAGCAGATCGCCGCTTACAGGGTCGGCTTTATAACGTTTCTCAAGTGCGCCGTTTCGGTAAAAGTCTAGCAGGTACATTCCTCGTTCGGCCCCGTAAAATTGTATGTCGTAATCTTTGTAGCCCGCTATGCGCTTCAACCGGCTGATCATATCATCTGGCATCAGAATCTGCATCCCGTCTGCCATGTACAGATTATCCAGGCTGAACCCGCTCACGTCATCGAAGACATTGCCGGTATCATGGTCCACGATATACGTAACCGTCTCGCCTACGCCTTGCGAAAAACTGGTGAACGTGAAGTCGCCGTCATTCACCAGCCCGGTGAAGCTGAAATTGCTTTTGATATCCGGCATCCGCTGATCCAGCAGGTCGAAGGCCTGATCCTTATTATAGACAGGTTGGTGGGCGTCTTGCCCTTGCGAAAGGAAGGATTCATCGAGCCGGATATAAAAGAACGGCGGATCGCCCTGGCGGGAAGCGGAAATATAGCTGACGTTCAGCTCCCCCGTTACATAGCTGAGCTTACGCGCAGTATTGGCCCGTTCGGCCACCCACGTATCCTCAACCGTCGCATTCGGCTGGCGTTTGGCGTTGGCCGCAAAGTCGGCATCTGCGGAAACTCCGCCCAGACCGGGCAGCGGCGTCTGCGACAGCTCCGGATGCAGAATCACGGCGAACGGCCGGGACAATGGCGACTGGTCATAAAAAAGCGCGCTCAAGCCGTATTTCGGCAGATTCACCGCGCGGAACGACAGCTCGGACCAAGGCACATCCGCGGTCTGCCAGATATATTGTCCCTTGAATGCGTTGAGCAGTTCACGGAGATCGTCCTGCAAAATATCCTGGATATCCGATGCGGCCAAAGAAGCCTTCGCGGCCGCTTCCGCCGTCGCCGTTCCGGTTAATTGTTCGGCAGAGGAAGGGGCTGGCGTAGCGGTTGCTGCCGTCGGCTGAGCAAGGGACGTTTGAACCGGGTTCGCCGTAGACGCTGCATTCCCGCTACCGGTTAGGTTGGAGGCGCTGCATCCGCAGATGGACAGAGCGAGGGCCGAAGCTGCAAGCAGCGATATTTGTCTGAACAATGGAATCACCTTTGAAAGTTTAAGTTGGAACTAGTGTAGCATTTTTTGAACAGCGGTGTTATGAGGACGGACAAATGAAAGCACGTCCGAACAGGAATCGGATGCAGCCTGCCTTTACACTGGTGGAGAGAGGAGTGGTGGGGAATGGAAGCATTAAGCCAAGCTGCGGCAGGCCATTGATTATATCGAAGAGCATTTGCAGTCCGGAATGGTCATGGATGAAATCGCACGGGCGGCATTGTCGTCTAAATATCATTTCCAGCGGATGTTCCACGCCCTGACCGGATTTACGGTGTCGGAATATATCCGCAATCGCAGGCTTACGCTGGCGGCGGAAGAGCTGACTGGGACAACCGCCAAGGTCATTGATATTGCGCTCAAGTACGGCTATGACAGCCCCGAGGCGTTCACCAAAGCGTTCCAACGGGTGCATGGGGTTACGCCGCTTGCAGCGCGCAGAGAAAATGTGCGTCTGAAAGCTTTTCCCCGGATCTCCTTTCAACTTCAGATTAAAGGGGAGACTGAAATGAATTATCGGTTGGTGCAAGAAGAGGAAACGAAGGCCATTGGCAAGGAGGTCATTCTGGAGAAGGAGCATGCCCGCGAGATTCCGGCTTTTGTGGAGAAGATCTGGACCGACGGCACGCATAACCGGATCAACGAGGCCGTTGGCCGCCCGCATGGATCGCTGCTGAACGGCTACCATTTTGACTTTGCGGAAGACGGTTCCAAGCGGTACATGATGGGATATCCGGTGCCTGTAGGTACGGAAGTTCCCGGGGATTTAACGGTGCTTGCCATACCTGCCCAAACCTACGCCGTATTCGACAGCCGGGAGACGATTCCGGAAGATTCCGAAATTGGACTCGAGATCATCAATGTATGGAGACGGATTTATGCGGAGTGGTTCCCTTCGACGAATTTCGAACAGGCAGAAGGGCCTTGCCTGGAAAAATACCGCTGGCTGGACGAGGCTAAGTCTGAGTCGGTATGCGAAGTATGGATTCCGGTGCGGCGCAAGGAATAAAGCTGCGGGGAGCGCTTCCTGCCCGCGTTACGCATTATCGCGGCGTTTGACGGCGGCTCACCGCGTTTGAGCTTGGACACTTGGCGATGACGGAGGTAGGCCACCCGGGCAGGTTTGGCTTTTTGGCCTGCGTTACACAAACACTCCGCGGGCTATTCCCATTGCACGCTCAATAACAAGCGTTGTTTCATCAACGCAAGAACAAAATCAATGTAAAAATCCTGTCTGACAACGACCAGATGCTTCCTATGGGGATAAGAGTAGAACATCACATCCGTTATAACCTCGTTATTGTCAAATTGGCGCTGGATATCCAGAAGCCCGGCCTCCAGGCCGTTGTCTTCATGGAACTCGATCTGGAATTCAACGTCTCTTCCGGCTGCCGTTTCCTGAATGGAGAGAATCCGCCGGTCGTAGGTATATTTAATCATAGGGACCTCCTTTTTTTACATCAGATAGCGCAGGTAGATGTAGACGCTTGACAGCAATATCGAGAGAATCATTAGTGGAAAGCCGTATTTCAGGTATTTCAGAAAAGTGATGGGGTATCCTTCCTTGCCTGACAGTCCCGCTACAATCAAGTTAGCGCTCGCGCCAATGAGCGTGCCGTTTCCGCCTAGACAGGCGCCCAAAGCAAGGCTCCACCACAACGGTTCAAGATTGCTGATCCCCATGTTTCCCATATCCTGAATCAGGGGAATCATTGTTGCTACAAAAGGAATATTGTCCAGGAAAGCGGAAGCGATAGCGCTTAGCCAAAGAATAAGCATTGAGGTGGCAAACATGTTTCCTCCAGTCACCTCGATTGCTTTTTCGGCCAATTTGGCGATGACTCCGGTTTCAACCAGCCCGGATACGAGCACGAACAATCCGATAAAGAAGAAAATCGTAATCCACTCCACGCTGCGAAACGCCTTTTCAAGCAGAGGCTCGCCTGTTAACAGCAGCAGCAAAAAGGCCCCGCTGAGCGCTACAGTGGCGGACTCCAGGTGCAGGCTCTGATGCAGGAAAAAGCCGGCAATCGTGACGGCGAGCACCGCAAGACATTTTGCCAACAATCTCCGGTCGGTGATGAGGGCGGATTCATCCATCTCCATCAAGCTCTGCTGATATTCAGGCTTCGATTGGATCTGCTTCCGGAACATCAGAATAAAGAGGGGCAGGTAGGCCAGCAGAATGATGATGATCACCGGCGTTAAATTGTTGATGAAGGCAAGGAAGGTCAGCTCTTTGACCGCGCTTCCGATCATGATATTAGGAGGATCGCCGATCAGAGTGGCCGTGCCGCCCACATTCGAGGCTATAATCTGCGTTATAAGAAAAGGCACGGGATTGATCCGGAGCTGTCTGGTGATGCTGAAGGTAACCGGCGCAATCAGGAGAACGGTCGTAACATTATCCAGAAACGCGGAGCCCACAGCCGTAATGAGCATTAGGGCAATCATAATACGCGTCGGCTTTCCTTTTGCCCATTTGGCGGCCTTTAAGGCCACATATTTGAATAGCCCCGTCTCGGCGGTGACCCCGACGATAATCATCATTCCGACCAGTAACCCGATGGTATTGAAATCGATATGATGCAACGCGGTTTCCTGATCGACAATACCGGCCACGACCATCAAAACGGCGCCCAACATCGCCAGAATCGTCCGGTGGATTTTTTCGGAAATGATCAGTGCATAGACGACTAGAAAAATAATGATAGCAGCAATGGCTTGTTGTTCCATAGTACCTCCTATATAAAATAAAAAGAGCCTCGAAGCCAGGCTCTCTTTCCTGAATGATACCTACTATACCTTACTTTTTTTCGGGCCTAAAGTAAATACCGGGCCCATAGAGGGTAATGTAGCGTAAGGAGGGATCGCACTTGGATACTTTAATTTACGCCGTAATTGCCGTGCTGTATCTGCTGCTGCTGATCTACGGTTTTGCATTATGGAAGCGGGAGGATAGACATGGACCGCGGTATTTGCTATTCCTGCTGACTGCGGCGCTGGTCTGGGATAACGGCATTATGGCCTTGGGAACCACGCTTGATGAAGGCGAGCTGCTTAAAGGGCTGAACGTGGTGCGGTTTTGGCTGCATGCGTTCTGTACGCCGCTGCTGGCGTGGATCTCCTTGGACCTGATTCGCCAAGCCGGGAGTCCATGGGCTCAAAAGCCGCTGGCCGGATGGATGTTTGTCCTGTACACGGCGGCGCTGATCCTGTTGGAGCTGGCCAAACAGACGCTGAGCCTTGTGCTGGAGCCGGTGCGGGAATACGGAGCGCTCCGTTATGTGCCTGCAGAAGAGGCTTCAGGCCCGCCCCTGATGTTCATCCTCGTTATGATCCCGCTGTTCGCGGCGGGGATCATTCTGTGGAAACGCAAAGTAACCCCGGTATTATTCTGGGGTTCGCTGCTGATGATTGCCGGAAGCCTGATCCCGTTTGATCTCGAAAGCTCTGCAATAACGAATATATTCGAGCTGCTGCTGATCGGGTCAATCTGGATGGCAATCTCCAGGCTGGCGAACCGGCGGACCGGTTTATCCTATCGTTAACGTCATGCAAAATCCCCCTTAAATCAAGCCCATGGGCTGAGTTGAGGGGGATTTTTGCTGTGAGGAACGTTGTTGCAGAACGCCGCTGCCGCTACGTCCAGCGCGACAGCGTCAGGATGAAGGTACAGCCGTCTCCCTCCGGATCGCCCAGCGTCAGGCTGCCGCCCATGGCTTCGGCCAGCAGCCGGCTGAACGTCAGGCCGAGACCCAGGCCGCGCAGCGTGCTTTGTTTGCCGCCGCTGCGGAAAAAGGCCTCGAATACCTGGTTACGGATCTCCGGCGCAATGCCCGGTCCATTATCTGTGATACAGATTTCTGCATCGCCCCGGGAATCGGCCGTCAGGGTTAGGGTCAGGTGTAAGCTCTGTCCGGGGGGCTTGGCCTGCAAGCTGTTGTTCAGCAGGTTGACAACAATCTGCTGGATGCGCAGCGGATCGCCGCGGACCGCCAGCGGAGCCTTAGGCAAGCGCAGCACCGGCTCTTCCACGGCAGCCTCCTGGGTTAGTCTCCATTGATAGAGGATTTCCTCCAGCAGCGGACCCAGCTCCAGCCGGTCGTGGCTGATCGGAACAATGCCGGCGGCGAGCGCGTTGTAGTCGAGCAGATCAGCGACCATGCGCTGCAGCCGCTCCGCCTCCAGCAAGGCAATGTCCAGGAATTCTTCCGCTTCCCCGCCTTCGACTACCCCTTCGCGTACCGCATGAACCAATCCTTTGATCGAAGTAACCGGCGTTTTGAGCTCGTGGGACACGCCGGCCAGCATGACGGCCCGGGATTGCTCGAATTGCCGCAGCTTTGCCGTCATCTCTTCGAACGATAGCAGCAGCTCGTGAATCTCCCGTTCCTTGGCGCCGGTACCGAGACTGATATTGTAATCCCCGTCGCTGACCTGTGCAGCGGCCGCGGCTACCCGCTGAATCGGTTTGGCCAGTTTGCCCGCGAGCAGATAAATCGTCAGCCAGCTGAGCAGGATCAGGAAACCGATCAAAATAGCGAAGAACGTGATCTCTTCCTGCGGAATATGGCGCAGCGAACGTTTGGACTGCAGCACCAGCACGTTGCCCAGCTTCTTGCCGCCGGTTTGAATCAGCGCGGAAGCGGCCTTGAACTCCGGGCTGCGCGGAGCGTTCAGGCTGTCGTTGAGCTTGAAGCGCATCTCGGCGTCGCTCAGCTCCGGCTGCGAGAACAGCAGCTTCCCGGAATTGTCGGTCACAATGACGCACATCTCCACCGTCAGCTTGAAAAAGCGTTTGCGGTCTTCAATCAGCGCTCCGAGCGCAGGGCTGATCTCCAGGTTCCCGGCGGCATTGACGCTGCGGTCGGCGATCTCCTGGGCTAGCAGGCCGGTGGTCTGCATTCGGTTATTCATCGCCTCCTGCTGAATCCACCAGAAGGTAACAAGCGCCGTCAGCAGCAGGCCGACGCTGATGATGAGCAGGTACCGAAGCGTCCAGTAGGCAAGGATGGAGGTCCGGGCACGCGGCTGCTTCATTCGGTCCATAGCTGGTACCCGATCCCGCGCAGGGTGCGGATCTCGCCCTCGTCCGCCGGCCAGTGCTGCAAGGCTTGGCGCAATCTTTTGATCGATAAATCCACCGCGCGGTCACTCCCTTCGTAATCCATCTCCCATACCCGCTCGATCAGCTGCTCCCGCGTACAGATTTGGTTCGGCCGCTCCGCGAGGAACAGCAGCACCGACATCTCCCGCGGGCTTAAGTTCACCTCGGCATGATTCAGGAACACGTGGCGCGCGGCAAAATCGACGAGCAGGCTGCCGAAATGGCGCTTGCCGCTGCCGTCGGACCAATAGGAAGGCCGGCGCAACACGGCGTGAACGCGGGCCACCACTTCTTCCGGCACGAACGGCTTGGACATATAGTCATCGGCGCCGCCGTCCAGTCCGGCCAGACGGTCCTTGATGCCGTCTCTGGCGGTCAGCATGATGATCGGGCATCTGCTTTTTTCACGGATCAGGTGCAGCAGCTCGAAGCCGTCGATGTTCGGCAGCATAATGTCGAGCAGAATCAGCGAAGGCGGCGATGTTTCGAAAGCCTCAAGCGCGGCTTGCCCGTCGGCGGCGCGGGTTACCTGAAAGCCGGCTTTCCGCAAATAAGCGGTGAGCACGCGGGCGATGGCTTCTTCATCTTCAACGAGCAGAATCGATTTCATGGGTGGAGCCTCCTTGCCCTTTACAGCAGACGATAGTTAAAATTATGGTCATTTTACCACATTGTCCGTCCTGCCGCTTCGACTTCTTCCCGACACATTGCTTTGCTAGAATGGGGCCAAGCCAGAGAGATAAACTACAAATCCGGATGGAGGGAATGCAAATGAAGAAGAGTACCTGGGTGTGGAGCGCCGCGGTTGTTGTGGCTGCGGGTGCCGTTGCCGCTTTTATTTTGCTTAACAATAGTTTGGGGAATAATGTGGAGATCGAGTCGGTCATCCCTGAACAGTCGGCAAACAACAGCAGCACAGGGGCGGCAGGAATAAATACGGCAAATGCGGCGGCAGCGCCGGTCACCGGGGATCAGCTAAACGGAAGCTGGTCGATCACGGATGCCTCCAAAGTGTACTGGTCTGTCACTACCTCCAAGGAAACCGTCAACTTCGTGGACCCTTCGGTAGATGGAAGCTGGGAGGTCAATCTGGAGGACGCGGCCGCGATGAACGGCGAAGGAACCATCGACATGACCACGCTTGATTCCGGCAACGGCCAGCGGGACGAGCACGTGAAGAGCGGTGACTTCCTGGATGTCGCACAATTCCCGCAGGCCGAATTTATGGCTACTTCCTTCTCGGCACTGCCGGCGGAGTGGACGGAAGGAACGGCGGTTCCGGTGGAAATGAAAGGGACGCTGACGGTCAAAGGCATTGAAAAGGAGGTTACGTTCCAATCGCAGGCGGTATACAGCGCCGGACAGCTGATGTTATCAGGTACGACAGTCGTGACCTTTGCCGATTTCGGCATGACCAACCCGCATTCCATCGTGCTGGATACCGAAAACGATTTGGAAGTGCGGCTGGAGCTTGTGCTGGATAGGCAATAACGCAAGGATATAGCCGGAAAAACAAAAAAGAAACGAGAGAGCAACCCAGCTGCGGATAAAATTGGGCGGTCGGGCGCACGCTACAATGGAGAAGGGCAATACACCCAGTCTTATATAGAGAGGACTACACTCCATGACCGAAAAAAATATATTAGCATACTTTAAAAGCCCGGAAGAAGCGCAGAGCGTCTCCCGCAGACTGGAGTCCATGCGCGTCGCCGACATGTCCATCGACTACTTCAGCAGATACAGCGGAGGATTCAATGATGCCTATATTCCCGCCAATGGCCAGCTCACGACGCTGGGAACGGCGGCCACCGGGCATCCCGACGCCGGCGTAATGGCGGCGGCTGATCCCAGCGCCAGCGGAATGAGCGACGGTGGAGCCGGCGGACCGACAGGCCGCAACGTGCTTTTGACCGTAGTCATCGATGAGGCGGATTTTCATCAGGCGTTATCCCTTATTGAGGAAGCCGGCGGGATGATTTAAGGATAGGCAGAGCCGCCGCATATATGCACAAAATATAAAACATCCCCTTCAAGCCACCGTGGACTTGGAGGGGATGTTTCGTTTTACGGGTTACGAACGGGACAGCAGGTTGTAGAGGACCTGAGCCGCTTGGGCCCGCGTCGTTAGAGCTTTCGGCTCCAGCTTGCCGCCGTTGCCTTGAACGATGCCGCTTGCGCTCAAGGCTTGCACAGCCTCCTGCGCAAAGGCGGCGAACTGTCCGGCATCGCTGTAGCCGGACAATCCGGTACCGGTCTGCTGGGCCGGAAGCTGGCCCAGTGCATTCAGCGCGCGGTAGAGCAGGGTGAACAGCTCTTCGCGCGTAAGGCTTTGCTCCGGCAGGAACTGGTTGCTGCCGGAACCGGTGGCGATGCCGAGCTTCTTCGCAGCGGCGAGATAGCCGCTGTAGTAACCCGTACCGGCATCGGCGAAGTTATCCGCGCCTGCCGCTTCCGGCGCGATGCCGAGGGCTTTCAGCAGCAGGACCGTGAACTGGCCGCGGGTAACCGGGGCATTCGGCGCGAAATGCGTGCCGTCCGTTCCGGTGGCGATGCTGCGTGCTGCCAGATAACCGACGGCATCATTGTACCAGGAAGAGGCTGCGACATCGGCAAAAGTGACATAATCGGGAACGGTAATCGTTACGGATTGACCGGCCGGGTAAGGGATTGCAGTCGCGCCGGCAGCGGTTGTCGGACCTTGATATCCTGCCTTGGAAGCGTAGCGCACAACATAGGCACCCGGTGCAAGACCGGTGATGGATCCGGAATTAACCGGTTGGTACACTGCAGAAGTTACACTGCGGTATTCAAGCGCTTTGCCCGCAGTTCCGGCGATTTGTCCGTCCTGTGCGCCGGCAGCGGTCGGAGCCACGCCGGTTAATCTGGACGGTACAGCCTCCAGACGGGAATAAAGAGAATTCAAGGCATTAATTGCATTGGTATATCTGGCGCCGTCTGTATAACCGGTACTTACGTAATCAGGCTGGATATTAGTCCAGGAGTACATCAGTTCCACATGGCCCAGAATGGGCGCCGGTTGACCGTTTGCATCGACATTGTTTTTGTTATAGGCGAAAAGGTATGGAACCTGCAACCGGTCCCCGGTTACGGTACTGCCGTTTGCATCTACATAGCTGATGACGGAAGGTTTGGCGGCAGTATTGTTTTCTGTTTTGATATTGGTTAAGTATGTTTTCACTAGATCGACGTACAGATTTGCATAAGGATGATTGGTCGTACGGATTTGCAGCTCATTGTTATTGTGGGGATTCGTTTTGCTGTTCGTGCCGCTGTTGTTGGCCGGATCGCCGACGATCAGCCCTGCGTCCAGCTTGGTGTCGAAGAAGTAGATTTTATCCACGTTGTTCTTCTTTGCATATTCATTGACGTATTTAATGATGGCTTGGGTATTCGGGCACCAGGAGCCCCCGAACAGGAATACATAATTACCGTCGCTCGCGAGAATCTGCTTGAGCTGATGGTATGTAACATGCTCCAGCACGAGCGGTTCGTCGCCCTCCGTGAAGATGAGCGGTTTGCCTGCATTCTCCCCGGCGTAGTTGACGTTGAAAGATGTTTTAATATAATTCGATTCATTATAAGTGTTATAAGAATTTACTGTGGAAAATACAGCTTGCAGTTGTGCCTTATATGCATCAACTTTTGCCGAGTCAAGCACGCCGCCGGTCTGCAAGTCCGCTGCGGATTTGCTTTCGTTCAGATAAGCGACAATCGGGGCTTTGTTGCCTCCGGCATCGACATGGTCTTTGTTGTAAATGAACAGGAAGGGTGCTTCAACCTTGTTGGCGCTCACCGTCTCGCCTGATTTGTTGACGTAGCTTACGTTATGGGCAGCATCGGCTTTATCGTAAAGATTCAGATTCTTCAAATATTTGTTGACAAGGTCTACATATTTGTAGGCATAAGGGCTGCTGCTGTCGGCAATGTCGAGGCTTTCGCCGTCCAGCTTCGTGTCGAAATTATAGATCGTCGAAACGCCGTATTGCTTGGCAACCTCGTTGATGTACCCGATGTCGGCCTGAGCGTTAGCGCTCCAGGAACCGCCGATGAGGACGGCGAAATTGCCTTCGCTCTCGAACAGATGCACGATATCTTCATACGTTGCCGTTTTGAGCACATGGTTCGGATCGTTCAGGTTCGGATATACATGGCTGAAATAATCAAAATGGTCGGCCGGGGAGGCCGGTGAGCCGGTTGCGAATCCGCCGGAAGCTTCGGCCGCCGCCGTACCGCTGGTCAGCGCGGGCAGAATGAACAGGGCCAACGCCAGCAGGAAGGACAACGTTCGTTTAGGTTGTAAAGGTCTAATCATCAACTACACCTCGGTTTATAGGATGGAATAAGATCAGGAAAGAAAAAGGCAGCGGCTCGCTGGAGCCGCCGAATAGGAAGGGATTCGGATCATGGCATCATCGGCATCATCGGCCAATCGGGGAAGAGTTTATTCCGGGCAATCCTCTTCGGCGCTGGAAGCCGGCGTCGGATTGGACTGTGCCGGCGCGGATACGCTTGCCGCCGCCGGGGCTGCGGTTGCCTTCGCCTTTACAACTTCGGTCGTTGTAAAGGTGACGGCTTTGGCCGTCGCAGCCGGCGCGGCTGTCGCTTTCGGCTGGCTAGGCGTTTCGCTCTTCGGCGCCGCTGTAGCGGCTGCCGAAGCCGTAGTCACCGCCGCCTTCACTGGCGCCTGCGCAGCCGTCGCCTGCGGCTTTGCCGCCTGCGCAGCCGCGGCAACTTTCGGCGAGGCGGCGCTGCTCTTCGCCTCGCTGGCGGCCGCCTTCGGCGCCGCGGTTGGCTCCGGCTGGCTCGCCGCCGGAGCAGCCTCCCCAGCCGCCGTGACCGCGGCGGCTTCAGGTGCGGCCGAAGCGGCAGGCTCTGCCGCCGCCACGGCCGCCGTTTCCGGCTGCGCCGCCTCTGGCGCAGCGGTGGCCTCCGGCACGGCGGCTTGCACAGCCGGTGCCGCTTCAGCGGTCACCGGCGCTGCCGCGGCGACCGTGCTGGCCGTTGCGGCTGCAGCGGCCGCCGCAACCTGGCCCGAAAGAGCTTCGGTGCCGGACGCGCTGCCGCCCGTCGTCACCGCTACATACGTGAGTCCTGCGAAAACGATCGCCCCCGCAGCAATGGAAAACGTCCATTTTTTCATGAGTACATCCCATCCTTTTCTGTTGGCCCCCCGGCGTCTTCACGCATCCGGGCTAAGCTGTCGTTGTGGAGTTTCGGAACTTGGCGAAGCAGCAAAAGAAGACTGGTTCATTGCTTATCGGGGCATCCCTCCTGAAATTCGGACAACAAAAAAAGATCCAACTTCAGGTACGTAAATTGTCCCTAATGTTGAATCTCCGGCGGTCCAGTGGATTCGAAATGTTTTGCGGTTAAGCTTCATATTACCCAGGTTAACATAGGGTGTCAACTAAAAAATATAATTCAGATAAGTTTTATAGGAATTAAGATGAAACAGAGATTTTTCCCTGAAAATACGCCATTGACAAAGCTAAATATTCCCTGTACATTGGTCACATTATTCGCATCGAAAAAGTAGGCATAGGGGGTATTTCACAGAAATGAACAATATCGACAACAATTTATTGTCCGCCATCGAGACCAACTGGTATGGCTTCACGGTATCCGTCTTTGTCTTCGCGCTGCTTTACGGGCTGGCCCGCAAACGGGTCGGATTCGGTACACGGGTGCTGATCGGACTCGGTATCGGTCTGCTCGCAGGCATCTTTTTTCAAACGTTCGAGCTTCAGACGCAGGCCATTACGACCTTTGGGAGCATCTATGTCAGCCTGATCCGGATGCTGGTCATCCCGCTTGTCTTCATTCTTGTCCTAAACAGCATTTCTTCGCTGTCGAGCCTGGAATACTTACGCAAAATCGGCACCAAAACCTTTGCCTGGTTTCTGGGAACGACCGGCATCGCTTCCGTCATCGGCCTCAGCGTGGCGCTGCTTTTCAATCCCGGCCACGGTATTCAGCAGGCGGTTCCCGCCGACTTTACTGCACGCGAAATTCCAACCTTTTCCCAGGTTATTCTGGATCTCGTGCCTTCCAATCCGTTCAATGAAGCTGCGGAGGGTAAGGTGGTGCCGGTTCTGATTTTTGCGATTTTCCTGGCCGTTGCCATTCTGAAAGTGGGCGCGAAAAAGCCGGAGGCGGTTAAACCTGTCCGCGATTTGATCGAATCGCTCACGCAGGTGCTGCATCAGGTCGTGAAATTCGTGATCCGCCTTACGCCATATGGGGTGTTCGCCCTGATAGCCGGCATTACGGCGCGGTACGGCTGGGGAACGCTGGAGGAGCTGGGGAATGTCATCCTCGCTTCCTACACGGCGCTGATTCTGCATTTTGTGCTTGTCTTCGGCGGACTGGTACTGCTGGTGGCCAAAGTCAACCCGCTGCGCTTCTTCCGCAAGGTGTACCCCACCATCACGGTCGCGTTTACGACGCGGAGCAGCTATGCCACGCTGCCGGTAAATCTGGAGGTTATCACGAAGCGGCTGCATGTCTCGCCGAAAATCGCCAGCTTCGTCGCCCCGCTCGGCGCTTCGGTCAATTTCAACGGCTGCGGCGGCGTATGGCCGGCAATCGTTGCGGTATTCACCGCCCAAGTGTTCGGTATTGACCTGAACGCTACCGACTATGTGACGCTGGTGCTGGTCAGCATCATTTCCTCCATCGGAGTGGCCGGCGTACCTGGACCTGCGGTAATCTCCACGACCGTTGTGTTGACCGCGCTCGGTCTGCCGCTGGAGGGCATCGCCATTGTCGCCGGCGTCGAGGCGCTGATCGATATGGGCCGGACGGCCATCAATGCGACCGGCACCGCCGTAACCGCGCTGCTTGTCGCCAAATCGGAAGGCGAATTCGACCGCGAGGCGTTCAACAGCAGCGAAAGCGAAGACGAGATTTTGCTGAACGTAGGTTAAGCACCGCCGATAAAATTGCAGCAATCCCGGAAGAGTGGTTCCCGGCCCTAAATGTGGCTGCCGGAGCCGCTCTTTTTTGCGTGAAAAAAGAGACAAGAAGGGCTTGAAGTTGCCGCTGCGTCAAGTGCTACAATACCCTTAGAGCTCGGAAAGGGGAATCCGGATGAACGGACCAATCCATATCAGCACAATCTGCGATTCGGATTGTCGGGCCTGCACAAAATGGGGATTTCGCTCAAGGAGATCAAAGCCGTGATCAGCGATCGCATATCCGCAATGACCGGCCGGACGGCGGCGGAAATCCGTACCATTTGCAGCTGCTGGAACCGGTGAAGGAACGGTAGGCGGCTGATCGGGCAAGCCGTGGAATGTTCAATTCAATAAACGGTGCATTCTAAAAACCGCCCGCGGGATAACAGCACAAGCTGTTGTCATCCCGCGGGCGGTTCCTTTTTGTTGCTGCGTTTAGGTTTCGGCCAGACGGCGGCTGCCGCTGCTCCGGCGGTATATAAATGCTGAGAGGATGGCAATGACTGCGGCCATCGACAGGCCCCAATAAATGTTGGTGTATGCCGCAGCCAGCGGGAGACCGCTTTGCCATTTCATGGCGCTGGCGGCGAGTGCCACGCTGAAGGCGCCGCTGAAAAACTGCAGCAGCTGAAACAGCCCGATGCCGGAGCCGATCTGCGGATCCGGCAGAAGACGGGAGATTTCATTGGATACGCTGCTGGACAGCATGCTGAAGGACAAGCTCATGGCCATATTGACAAACAGGATGCCGAGCCAGGAGCGGCTGGTAAAGACGGCGAACAGCACGGTCGCCGCAAACACCAGCAGCGGGGCATACCGGAGCAGTATCCCGTTGCCGTAGCGGTCAATCGTCTGCCCAATCATCCGGGAGACGATGATCGACAGCAGCGAGCCCGGAAAGATGATCAGCCCGGCATGGCTGGCGCTGAAGCCGAAATGATGCGTTAAAATCTGCGGCAGCAGGAACAAGGTCGAGAAGCTGCACATGTAGGAAGCAATACCGATTAGCGATAACACGAGATAGGGTCGGTTGCGGAAGAGAACCGGCAGCACAAACGGATCCCGAGTCACGCGGATATGCCGGACGAACAGCGCAAAGGCAAGCAGGCCGGCCGCCAGGGCATACCAGTTGTTGTTGGTCAGGAACAGCAGCAGGCAGGTGGTCCCGACGCCGATATAGAGTCCGCCTAGTGCGTCAAAGCTGCCTTTGCCGGTCGTCTCCCTCGGCAGCAGCCGGACAAATAACGGCACCAGCAGCAGAACCGCAGCCGTTACGGCAAACAGCAGGCGCCAGCCGAGGTATTCGACGATCGCCCCGCCGGCGACCGGTCCAAGCCCGAGGCCAAGCGCTACGGACGAAGTGATCGCAGCCATCGCTTTGCCGCGGCGCGAGAGCGGGATATAGCGGGTGAACAAGATGATCGATAGCGAGATAATCGCGCCCGCTCCACTGGCCTGCACGATGCGCACCACCAGCAGATAGAGAAAGCTGGTACTGAAGAAACCGGCGACGGCCGCCAGGCCAAGCGCAAGGAGCCCCGTAACCAGCAGCCTGCGGATCGGCAAAAAATCGGACAGCCGGCTGAACGTGATGGAAGCCAGCGAGAAGACGATCGAGTACCCGGTGACGATCCAGGAAGCCGAAGCGGCGCTGATGCCGAAACGCGCAGAGACGTCGGGCAGCGCCAGGTTGAACATCGCTGTGTTCATCAGTACGAGTACAACAGCGATGCTCAACAGAACGGTCAAAAGCCCTTCATGGGCAAGAGCGGGTTCCGCCGGCTCGGCGCAAGGCGGTTCAGCCGCCGATGTATGTTGCAATGAGTCCATGAAAGCCACTCCTTCTATTGTTTTAAAGTTCGATTACTTGCGAACAATTGAAATATAGCATGCGTTGCTGTAAAATGCAATTAGGATATTCCATAAGCTATTCCAGGCCATTTTGCACAGCGAAGGGGCGTCAACGCATGAAAATGCTTTATCATCCGGACCGCAAGGACATTCAGCTGTCCTCCGTGCTTTACGCACTGAGCGATCCTGTTCGTTTATATGTCGTATCCGAAATCCGGGATTCCGGCGAGCAATCCTGCAGCAGCTTTAATGCGGGCCTCGCCAAATCGACCATGTCCCATCATTTGCGCACCCTGCGCGAATCGGGCGTCGTCTATACCCGCGCTCAAGGCACGCAGCGGCTCATCTCTTTGCGCACCGAAGATTTGGAGGCGCGTTTTCCCGGGCTGCTGGAGTCCGTGCTCCAGGCGTACGCCGCTTCGGGACCGCACACACTGCCGGCCGGGCAGCCGGAACAGGCGGAATAAGCGGGGACGGTCCCCGCTCTTTTTCCGTAATAACAACAAAAAGGACGCCTCGCGGCGTCCCTTTTTACTTTTCGCAAACGGATGTACCCTTATAATTATAGTAAAACTTTCCCAAAAATCAGATTCGGATCTTGTTATTATTACATGGCAGGTATCCAACGATTTGCCGATGCCCGGAGCTTCGGCGTTAATTTATGAAGAAACCTGGAGGGGGTTAGCAAATGGATGAAAGACAAACTTACCGTATTGCTCTGGTTCAGATGAGAAGCGAAAAAGCCGCTATCGCGCAAAATTTGAAGGCGATGGAACGCTTCGTGGCGGAAAGCAGCAGTCAGGAGGCCGGAATCGTCTGCTTCCCGGAAATGAATATTACAGGGTATATCGATCCCGGCAAATATCCGGAGGCCGTGATCGGCATGGAGCATCCGGCGATTCTTGAAGCTGTGGAGATCAGCGGACGTTACGGCGTCTGCCTGATCGCCGGCCTGGTGGAGCACAATCCGGCGGGCAAGCCGTTCATCACGCAATTCGTTGCAGATCACGGCAGCCTGCTGGGTACTTACCGGAAGAAGACCATTAAAGACGGCGAGGAGGCGTGGTTTGCGCCCGGCGACCGTCTGCCGGTATTCAGCGTTTCCGGACTGACCTTCGGGTTGGCTGTATGTGCGGACATCGATGACCGGGATATTTTCAAGGAACATGCGGCCCAAGGGGCGGAAGTCGTATTTGAACTCGCGGCCCCCGGACTGTACGGGGCACAGGAGACCCGGGACTGGTCCTCGGGCTTCAACTGGTGGCGCGGCAAATGCATCGATCAGTTGGGAGTGTACGCGGCAGAGCTGCGAATCCCGATAGCTGTAGCCACGCAAGCGGGCCGCACGGTCGACGAAGATTTTCCCGGGGGCGGATATTGGTTTAATGCGGACGGCAACCTTGAAGCGGAGACCGTAAACGGGGACGAAAGCATTTTATATGCCGATTTAACTTGAAATGCGCAAGAAATTTTGTAAAACTACCCGATTTCTGCGGCATTTTTCCTAATCGCCCGGCAATCGGCGTGGTATAATTTTCCTATGTTGTCCGGAAAACGCGTGTTCACGCTGCCAGTTCGATAAATGGATAAGGAAGATCGCCGTATGAACAATGATGTCAAACTTATTGGATTATTGAAAGACACGGTGTATTGCTTTGTATCGCCTGAAGCCGAGGTGACGGAGGTGGTGAGCATTCCCGGGACCGGCCGGTTTGCTTATGCCCATAAGGTAAAGCTGAGGATGGCGGCGGAAACGGAAGGCCCGGATGGACAACCGGACCGGGAGATTACTTTATTGTCCAAGCAGGCAACCTTTATTGAACGTTCTGCACTGTCGCGGCTGTATTCCCAGGCGGCCAATGTCCCTTACAGCTTGTCGAATTGCCCGCTCAGCAAGGAGCGTAGCCTGCTCGTCGTTCAGGATGTTGCTCATGGAGCCGATCCGGCGCTGCTTGATCCGACAAAGGTTAAGGAGAAGCGGCTGCAGGCTCTGGCTTACATCCATGTCGCCAACCTGGGCTGCCTACAGGATCTGCCCTGGCTGCCGAAAGCCGACCTTACGTATATCGCAGGAACCGTGGAACAAGGATGGCGGGAGGCTTGGGAGGCAGCGCACCGGGAGCCGGATTTTGCCGGGCGGATGACGAGATACGGGGAAGAAACGCTGGCCCGGGTGGAAGACGCCGCGGAGGGCATTGCCGCCGAAATGGCAGCCTGCCTCGCAGCGGTGGATACCTATACGATGATTCATCATAGCCTTAACCCGGAAGGCGTGCTGACGGACGATCAGGGCGAAGTGTATTTTGCGGATTGGGAGGATGCCCGTTACGGATCGCTGTTTCTGGACCTGCCGCTGCACTGCTCCGGTCTGAAAGATGCGCTGGCTTACCGCAATTATTTGAGCGTTTTCGGGTTTGAAATTCCGGAGGAACGATTTATCGCCCTATATGGCGCCGCTACCCGGTATGCCGGTTTGCGTCTGCTCGGCGAGCATTTGGGCCGGGGGCGGCAGGATGCGTATACGGAAGCCAACGTGTTCCGCGCCCTGCAAATGGTGCTGAGGCCCGTTCCGGCCTGGAACGGATTGCTGATGCAAAGCGAGGTCGTCTGAGGGCCAGATGCGTTAAGGTCACGGTACTGCCCGAAGGAAATCCGCAGGGTGCAGGAGATGCCCCTCCCGCCGATCCGGGTAATAAACGGTAAAGGACCTCGGGGAGGAATCGGTGATGGGCAATCCGCTTAAAGAAATGAAACAGAGCTTGGACGGTTTCAAGCAGTCCCTAAACGGCGTTAAGCAGTCGGTGAAACAGCTGCAGGAGCCGGCGCAGGAGCTGAAGGCGCAGGTTCAGCAGACGGTAGCCGCGGTCAAACGCCGTCCCGCTAGGCTTAAATCGGAGTTTGGCCGCATGAAGGAGGCCTCGGCGGAAACGAAGGCGGTCCTGGGCGAGGTCAAGCAGTCCGTGAAGGCTGGCGCCAAGCTGGCGTATACCCGGAGCCGCATCGGCAGGTTGACGGCCGGACGGGCCAAACGGATCTAGTCGGCGAACAGTGAGAGCAGTGGCATCCCGCAACAAAAAGACGCAAGAGAACTGTGGCATTGCCGCCCGTTTTCTTGCGTCTTTTCCATAATTCCGGCCTGGCCGGGTTAAGGCATCTGAAGATTGAGGCTGCCTACCTGATCGACAACAAAGATCGGTACGGATTCCAGTCCGTACTCGGTTTCCGTCATGCCGTAGTTACTTTGAAATTGTCCGCTGACGGCGGCAAGATCGGTGACCGGCTCCGTATTCCACTGCAGCAGCACGCTCCGGCCATTGGCGTCCAGCACGCTTTGTCCGCTGGAATCGGTATAAATGGTGCCGTACAGCGATATGTTTTCAAAAGGAAGCTGTTCCAGCAAGGAGGCATCCGTCAGCGGATAATCCTGAACGATTTCCGCGAATTGGTAGACGCCGTCCGTCTCGCGGTATACCGCATCCGGGCCGGCGGTTCCGTCGTCCAGCGCCGCATTCGTTACGGTAATGGAGCCGTCATCCGTGTTCAGTGCATAACCGTCGCCGGCGAAAGCCAGCATTCGGGAGATGCCCTCGGGCCGGATGGCGTAGCCGGTAAAGGCGATCCGCCCGTCTTCGCGGCCCGTTTCGGCGATGACGACCGGCACCTCCGTGTAAGCCGACAGCCGGTCGTCAAAGCGGAGCTGCCGCAGCTTCGCCGCATCGGCAAGCATGTCGCCGGCCTGGGTGGTCACGGTCCCGTCGCCGCTCATCTCGGCATAATACAGCTGTCCGTTGCTGTCGATGCCGGCTACAGCGACCTTCGCGCCGTAGCGGCCCCGGACAACGGCCACCTGGCTATATTTCCCTTCTTCGGTGCCGCCGGGAAGCAAGCGCACCGGCTCGGCTTCATCCCAGGCCGACTTTGCGGCCGCCGTTTCCGCCGAGGTGTCCTGCAGCGGCGAAAGTGCAGCGTACAGTTCGATGCCTTCGGCGTATTTGCCTTGCGCGACCCAGCGGGCGGCCCGTTTAAGCAGCTTTGCCGCATTGCTCTCGATATAAGTGAGCGGCTTGGAGCCGGCGATGCCGGCGGCGGAGGCATATTTACGGTACGCGGCGGCATGGCCGGAAAAGGCGGCCGCCTGATCGCCGTCCAGATCCTTGCCGAGGATCATCCGCACGCTCTCATCCGTCTGCTTCTGCACCCAGGCTGCGTCATAGTCGTGCATCTTGTAAGCCTCCGCCAAGGAGAGGGCGCTGTCGAGCAGCGGCTGGAAGCTGCCCGCACCGGCCAGCGTCTTCAGCAAGGCGGTGTCATAGGCTGCAAACCGTTCGGCGAGCAGCGCAGCCTTCTCCCCGGCCGAGCCGTAATAGGCATCGGGAATGAGGAGCAGGTTCCACTTGAAGCTGTCGTCCGTCCCGCCGGCAACGGTTCCTCCTCCGTTGCCGGAAGCATTCATGCGATCTGCAAGCTCGGCCAGAAACTGCTTCCGGAACGCCTGAAAACCGGCGGCGAGCAGCTGCGAAACGCCTGAATCTTCCGAAAGCTGGCGATAATAAGATTCATAGGAGCTCCCGGTTTTCATATATTTCCCCTTAAGGCTCAGGACGGAAGCGTAGCTTTCCATAAATCCGGGGAAATCTCCGTCTTTCATTTGCTTTAACGTCATGGCCTTCACCCGGGAAAGCGTCGTGCGGATCTCCGTAATCGGGGCCAGCTCTTTCAAGCGGGCAGCGATCAACGCTTCTTTATAATGAATGGAGAAATTGTCCGCCGCGATCCGGTAGGCGCTTTCCGCGGCAATCAGGTCGCCGGAGGCATACAGCCGGCCGGCTTCGCGCACGTCCTGAATTTTGTCCTCGATCCGAAAGGCCTTCTGTCCCAGCAGCGCAAGCATAACGATACATAATAGAATAATCGCTCCGCGCAGGGTCAAGGCCTGTTTGATCGTCATACGTACAGCCCCTTTTTTCAGCTATCGGCTTCTATAAGATGAATTTGGAAATTATCTTCTTTTCACCGTTTTTTTCATCTTATATTTCAAAAATAGGATTACACATCCGGGTCCCAGCGGTACTGCGACTCGCGGATTTCCGCGACCTTGGCATCGAGCCCGTTCCACGGCTCGTGGGGGCTGGCGGCAATCAGCTTCGACAGCCGCAGGAAGCGGTCCTTCGGCAGAACGGCTATGTATCTTCCGATCATGGCGGAATACAGCAAGGCGTAACGCTTCATGCGCACCGCAGCCCCGGCCACGCCGGTCATGATCGCGAGGCCGTCTTCCATGGCGAGAATCTCGCTTTCATGCGCCTTCACGTACCGCAGCGTCCGGTCTTTGATCAGCTCGGGCTGGATTTTGGCGATTTCTCCGATATATTCGGCAAGGAGCGGCTCGAAATCCTTAAGAAGCAGCTGCTCTAGCTCCAAATCCATGTCCTTGCGCAGCTGGAAGCCGTGAAGCAGGGCCACCCGCTGCCGCGAGATCCGGTCCCCCCGCAGCAGCACGGCAATCTCGCGCAGCTTCTCATAGGCGAGCACATCATTTTCGCGCAGGACGGAAACGGCTTCCTGCCGGTCCGCTTCGAGCCCTTCCAGGACGAGGCCGATATTCTTGCCGAGCAGTTCGTTCAGCGCGGCGAGATTCTCGTTCGCGCGCACACGGCGCTGCATCCAGAAGAGCAGCAGAGCCAGCACTAAACCTCCGGCACCGCATAATAACATCTGCTGCAGGTTTTGGCCGAAATACACCGACGCGAGGGTAAGCAGCACGATGAGCAGGATGCGGGTCTGCATCCGGTTTCGCGTGATATGGGCGGCATCCTTCTCGACGGGAATCAGGCTGGCCCGGCCGCATTTGATGCAGCGTTCACCGCCGAGCGCGGTATATTGGCCGCAATGGCGGCAGCGCCGCAGCTTGTCGAAGGCGTAACGCGGGGCCTTGAACGGGCGCAGGGTGACAGGGCGTTTTTTATTTGCCGGCATGTTGGCCTCCGTTCAGTGCAGCAAGCAGCCTTTCGTCGATCTCTTCACGGGACAGCGGCTTGCGCAGCCGGGAAGCATACCTTGCAAGCCGGAATGCGGCATATAGAAACGTTATGCCGAGAATAACGTATGAAACCATGAAACTCTTCCTTTCATTATGAATTCATAGTTTCCGGGAACAGCGCCCGAAGGCCTTAAAGTTGATGTTTACAGGGTTTAATTATATCATAATGGCATACTATTTACAGAAATTAGCGAACGAGTGCCGCTTCTGAGTATATGCCCTAAACTACACAAGAGGAGCCATTTTTATGCTTCGTACACAACCGCAACAACGAATGAAGAGAATAGGATTGCTGCGCAGTTTGCCGGTCATCTTCCTGGCCTTATGCCTGTTCTCCGCCCCTTGGGGGCAAACCCCGGCCCATGCCGCCGCGGCGGGCCCGTCCCATATCGATGCCGTGCTGCTGCTGGACGTCAGCAATTCCATGAATAAAAGCGACAAAAACAACATCGCCGGCGAGGCGATGAAGATGTTTATAGACATGCTGTCGGCGCAGGGCGACAAGGTAGGCATCGTCGCGTATACCGACAAAGTGCAGCGGGAGAAGGCGCTGCTCTCCATCGGATCGGCGCAAGACAAACAGGATTTGAAGGACTTTATCGAAGGCCTCGACCGCGGCGCCTATACGGATATTGCCGTGGGGATGGAGGAAGCGGTCAAGGTGCTGGAGAACGGCAGCGATCCCGGCCACGAGCCGATGATCGTCATGCTGGCAGACGGCAATAACGACCTGAACGAAGCAAGCGGACGGACGCAAAGTGAATCCGACCAGGAGCTGAAGGCAGCGGTCGAAACCGCCAAACAAAAGGGATACCCGGTTTATACCATCGGCCTTAACGCCGACGGCAAGCTGAACAAGAGCATTCTCGCGGATATTTCGCAGCAAACGGGCGGCAAAGCGTTTACGACCGACTCAGCCGATGATCTGCCGCAGATACTGAGTGAAATTTTCGCCAGCCATCTGAAGCTGAAAGTGGTGCCGGTGCAGTCGATCACGGCAAACGGCGATTACCAGGAAGTGACGGTCAACGTCCCCAACAGCAGCGTGCTGGAAGCGAATATTTCCATTATGTCCTCCAAGCCGGTGACGGCCAAGCTGACCGATCCTTCCGGACAAGAAGCCGTCATACCATCAAGCGATATTCTGCTCTCGAAGTCGTCGACCTACAGCCTGATCAAGCTGATTAAGCCGGCGCAAGGCGACTGGAAGCTGCAGGTCAAAGGCGTGCCGCAGGATAAGATCGATATCAATCTCGTCTTCAACTATGATCTGGAACTCAAAATCGACGCGCTGCCGGCCAAAACGTATGCCAAAGGCGACAAGCTGGACATCTCCTCGCATCTGTTCAGCGGAGGTGCTCAGGTAACGCTCAGCAGCCTGTATCAAGATATGAATGCGGTGCTGCTCGCGACGGACACCGACACGGGCAAAGTGGAAGAGATTGCGCTGGATAACTCGGGCGCGGAGTTCAAGGGCCAATTTGAAATCAAGGACAACCACAACTATGAATTGAAAGTACGCGCCGAAGAGAGCAGCTTTTACCGCGAAAGCGATGTAGTGAAGATCAATGCGGGCGGCGGCGCAGCTGCAACTCCGGGAACCGGCGGCACCGCGGGAGGAACAGAAGCGACCACGGCACCCGATAAAACATCTTCCAAGACGCTGTATTTCATCATCGGCGGCATTATCATCCTGATTGCGGCCGCAGCCGCTTTCTGGTTATACCGTTCCAAACAGGCCAAAGGGTTCGTCGGTCAAATGGTCGTGGAGATCACCGACGGGAATACCGGCGAGCGGACGTATCCGCAGTACAAAAAATTGTCTGGCTTCAAGGGCAAATTCACGCTGCATCAGCTGCTCCAGCTGGCGCCTGAACTGAAAGAAACCGAAAAACTTGTCTTTACGCCGGGCAAAAACGACCGGCTGCTGGCGCGCGGCGGCGCCGGCCTCACCGTGGAACGGTCGGGGCGCACCGCGGATCTTACGCGCGGCCTGGAACTGAAGAGCGGTGACCGCATTTCAGTCACTCTGCACACGATAGACAAAACCATTATGCTGGAATATTTGATCTAGGGAGTATTCAAGTATCCACTTCACTTGGGAGGAAAGAACATGAAACCGGTAGTAAGAGAACATATTCAGCAGCTCGACGTATCGCTCGGCGGGGGAATCGTCAGCGACAAAATCAGGGTAGACACGATCGACAATCCGATTCTGATCATCGGTCTAGGCGGTACGGGCATCGACGCGCTGCTGCGCCTTAAATACCAGATCAACCGGCGCTTCAAGCTGCCGGAGGATCCGATCTCCAAGAAGAAACGGGATAAGCCGGACAACGTGGAGTTTCTGGCTTTTGAAACGAACGAACAGGACCGCGGCAAAAAATACGGCGGCATCGGCCTCGATCCGCAAAACGAATTCGTGCTACTGTCGAACGCCGAAATCGGCGGCTTGCTGCAAAACCGCAGCATTCTCGACCCTTATATCACGGAGTGGCTGTCCCCGGAACTCAGCATCACCGACGGGATGAACGGCGCCGCAGGCGTGCGCCAGGCCGGACGCCTGCTGCTGTTCACCAAAATTAATCAAGTCGTTGCAGCTATCGACAAAAAGATCAAAACGCTGTCGGTCGGCACCAGCAAAAAGCTGATGGTCTTCCTGCTTACCGGCCTCTCCGGCGGTACGGGCAGCGGAACGTTCCTGGATATTGCCTACATCGTTCGCGGCATCATCGAACGCGATTTCGGCGCCGCCGGCATCGACCGCGTCAACACGCTCGGGTATCTCTTTACCCCGGACGTCAATCTGGCCAACAAGTCCCTAAGCGAGCATACGCGCGAATATATCCGCAAAAACGGCTACGCTGCGCTCAAAGAGCTGGATTACTGGATGAATGTGGACAGCCGGGCCGAGCGGTTCCGCCAGCAGTACGGCAACATCCTGACCGTCAATTCGCCGCTGCCGCCGTTTAACCTCTGCCACCTGATCTCGGCGACCAACACCGAAGGCAAGCTGCTGGAGAACGCCTACGATTACTGCATGAACGTAACGGCGGAGAACATTACGAACTTTATGGCCAGCGAGGAAAAACAATCTGGCGAGGAGTTCGCCATCCACGACTACATCAGCAACATCCGCACGAATATCGCGCAGATGAACAAGACTTACCCGGCCAATTATGAATACAACATCATCGGAGCATCCTCCGCGGTGCTCCCGATTGAAGAAATGACGACCTATCTGGCGTACCGGCTCTTCGACAAGATGGACAAAATGTTCCAGCAGGCGCCGGGACAGGAGGATGTCGAGAAGATGGCCCGCAAGCTGGGCATCGATCTGGATACGATGGTCAAAACGTTCGAATCCCGCGTGCCGGAGCCGCTGCCGGGCTACGAGAACAGCGAACGGCTCAGCCATGGCAATGTGATCAAAAACCAGGTGGTCGATATGGACACCGAGCTGGAGCAAAGCTTCCTGGCCCGTGCCCGCGAGGAATACATCAAAGCGAAAAAACAGCTTCCGGGCGAAATCGCCAGCCGTTTCGGCGAGGAGCTGGAGCGGATCTTCCTGCATCCCGAGCAGGGGCCGTTTTACGTGTCGCGTCTGCTGTATACGGAAAGAGGCTTCTGCGTCCTGAAGCTGATCCAGTCGTATATTGAAACGCTGCGCGAGAGCCTGCTTCGGCTGCCGCGCGATATCGAGGCGGCGCAGGACAGTGCGGAGGAGAAGCTCGGCGACGCGCGGAGCGCTTTTGTCTCCAAGGAGAAGAAGAAAAACGCCTATATCGAGGCTAAAATCAATGAATATTGGCTGCATGCCGACGTGGAACGCACGGAGCAGATGATCCAGTTCTACGAGGACCTGTATGAGCTGCTGAACGATCAGAACAGCCGGATTTACGGGGTGTTTACGGAGATTTTGAACGCGCTCAGCTCGATCTTCGAGAAGAATGGCAACATCCTGACGAACAGCGAAGAGCAGGCCGACCATAAAGGCAACAAAACCTACTATTGGAATATCGTCAGCGTGCCGGATATTTCGGCGACGATCTCCAAGATTATGGACCAGAAGGACGGCGACGACCTGATCCGCGACTTCTCCCGCGAAATGCTGAAGCATTCCGGCCGCTGGGTCAAGGAACAGGAGATCGACATCGTCCGTTCCATTTCCGAGTTCCTGAGCGACAAGTTCGGAGATCTGATTACCCGCTCCATGGAAGATTTCCTCGTGATGAAATACGGCAGCGAAGAGCCGCTGGATAAATTCGTCGAGCGCAGCATCGCCGGACGGCTGGATGAGGATGCGGTTCCGGTCTTCCATCTCAGCAACAGCTCGGGCAGCCTGCACTTCCCGTCGTGGGGATTTGTCTCTGTGCCGCTCAAGGCCCCGGGCATCCTGAAGGGCATCAAGAATTACCAGAACAACGCGCTGGGCAAATCGCATTTTACCGTCAAGGAGAGCGAGGTCAAAAACCGGATTTTCTGGCTGAACACGCGCAACGGGGTGCCGCTTTTCGTATACACGCCGCTGCGGGTTTATGAAGAGAACTACGAGCGTACCATCCTGGACAAGGAGGGCATCGGCCGCCATCTGGTGATGACCGAAAAAGATAACTGGACGTATCTACCGTCCCCGATCCCGGAAAAATCATGGGGCGAAACGTACCTCAATCCGCGCGTCCGCGACTACAACGCCAGAGTGCGCAGTGATTTTGCCAAGGCGCTTGAGCTGGGTGTCATTCTGGAAAAAGGCCTCGACGAAAATACGAGCAGCCGCTTTACCGTCGTCATGACCAAACCGCTGGATCTGGAGAACCTGCTCGGCGGCTTCGATATGCAGCTGAGTTCGCAGCGGCCGAACCTTGGGGAAGTGAAAAAGGCAGCCGATGTGCTGAAGGAGCTGCGGCAGAGCGGGCTGGAGCGTACGGGCACCAAGGATATTTTCGGCAGCATTAACCGTGAAATGGCCCAGGAGAACCTGATCCGTTCGCCGCAGCTCATCGCCAAGGTTCGCGAGGAGATCGCCAAATACGAAGCGCTAACCGCCAAAGCTGCGGAACTGGACGTGATCCTGCGCCAGCAGCTGGACGAGGACCGCTGGCTGGATCAGTTCATCGAGGCGCTTTATACCGATACGATCGTTAAAAAAGGTGCGCTGTACGTCTACGACCGCGACGAAGATGAGGACGCGTTTGAGCCGTTCGCGAATTTGATGAAGGAACGCAGCTACGTGGAATACGCGGTGTACCGCAATTTCCGCAAGCTGGACGAGAAGAGCCGCAGCGTGCTGCTGCGCAAGGCTTCCCGCCGCGCCGCCGAGATGACGGCATCGGAGGATGTTGCGCCGCTGCTTTACAAGCTGGAAGGGTTGTACGTCTCCTTCCTGGAAGCGCGCGACAGCTTGGAATACGAGCGGGTGGAGCATGCCGACGGGGATGAAATGTACAGCTTCTACAAGACCCTGACCGGCAAGCTGGGCAGCATCCGCAGAAAGCTGAAGTAAGCCGATGATGAAGGCGAAGGCTTTACGTTACGCGGAAAGCTATGCGGCGCAGGAGGAGGCGCAGCGCAGGAAGGGTGATGGACGCAGCAGCATTCATTACCCCGCGCTGTTTCTCTTTATCGGGGACAAAACGGCCTCGGCCATCGGCCCTGTGCTGGACAGCTGTGAGCGCAAATGGGATAACGCGGCCGGCGTGATGGCGCTGCATGCGGCATCACGGCCCGCCGGCCGGCGAAGCGGCTCGGCCAACGAGCGTGCCGCAGGCCGTGAAGCGGCTGAATTGGGAGATGGAATTCAGGGTTACATCGGAAGCGGGCTATCCCAAGCCGGAACGGGCGCAGCTTACGGTTCAACGCGAGACGAAGACGTCCGAGCCGGCAAGGAGCGGGTGCTGTTTGCGGCGCTGCCGGACACGGCGGGGCGCGATCCGCTAACCGTGCGCCGCGATGTGTATGAGGCATTCCGCGAGGACAGCCGGTATCTGGCCGGACTGAACAGGGCGCTGCGCCAGCTTGCCGCAAGCATTGCGGATTACGGCCGGCTGTACTCTTCGTTCGACGTGATTCATCTCTCCATCATTACGCGGGTCGACGATCCGCTCAATGTGCTGCTGCCGCAAATTACGCTGTTGGCCCGGGCCGTGCTTGCGCAATCGTTCAAGTCGGTGCAGTCCGACCTGTATGCGCTAATTAATGAACGCGAGCAGGGCGAGCAATTCGGCTATTCCAGCTCGGTGGGGCTGGCGTTTCTGCGGGAGCTTGAGGGGATGCAGCAGCCGGATTACACGCTGCATGCGCCGCTGCTGGTCACGGAAGACGGGCTGTCCATCCCGGTTAACCATGGGCCGGCGGCGCTGTTCGATCTGGTCTATGTGCTCTCGGACAAAAACGAACGCGGCATGACCTCGCCGCATGGCATGGATGATAATTACGAGATTATTGCGCATATCAGCCTGCTCAAAAACCGTGTCCGTCCATCCGCGGATTTCGCCTCAGGGCATGGCGGGTACAACAACATGATCTTCAAAAGCGGCATCCGCGGCGGCACGGGCCGGCAGGGCTGCGCGTCGGCCGGGTTCGCGGCCGTGCGGCGGCCGAACCGCCAGATCGCGCTGGCAGTGCTGTACCATGCCGCCCGCCATCTGACCGGTGAGCTCCGCGCGCCAAGCCCGCTGAGCCAGCGCGAGCGCCAGGCGCTGCTGGGCGTCAGCCCGGAGGCGCTGCGCGAGCGGGCCGCCGGCTTCCTGCCGGACGCGGCGGGCCTCGCGGAGATGACCGGGCTGATGAGCCGCGGACGGCCGTCGCTGGCGGAGCTGAAGCGGCTTTCACTGCGCGAAGCCGAGGAAGTGCTCTTCGGGAGCGGCGGCGAAGCGTATTTCCGCCGGGGCTTCGAGGATGAAGCCGCGGCGAAGCTCGCGGCTTATCATCCGGAACGCGAGTGGGCCAAGGTGCTGGCGGCCCGCGAGCAAGGCCATCCGCCGCTGACGTTCTACCAGCTGGCGGAGTGGACGGCCGAGCAGGGCGAGGCCGGCGGCACCGTGCTGAATGCGCTGCATCAGCACATGGCGGGCCTGCGCGCAGGGCTTGCCACCGCGCGGCTGGAGCTGGAGCAGCTCTACGCGGACAGCGTGGAGCGCCAGCCGTTTACGCGCGTGCCGCTGCTGGAGAAGCGGACGGTGCGCAATCTGATCCATTATCTGTTCGAGCGCGTGTACGGCCGCAAATATGATTTGCTGCGCCTGGAGACCGAGCTCGCCCTCTGCCGCAGCTGCGCGGAAGCGCTGGAGCGGCTGCATGCCGAAAGCACGGCGCAGATCAAGGCGATGGATGTGCTCGTCGAGGAGCTCCGGCAGCTGGCGCTGGACAGCATCGGCCGCGGCGGCGAGACGGTGGATCAGAACATTATGGAATATTACGCCGTCATTACCGAAGGCGTCATCCAGGAGATCGAAGCCCGCAAAGGACCCGGTGCCCTGTTCGGGGACCGTTATCTCGGCAGCTTGCCCGGACTGCTGCGCAGCGGCGGCGCGGACGCTGTTCTGGAGCGGCTGATCGACGTCTGCCGCAGGGAACTGCTGGCGGCCGATATCTTCGATCTGCCGTTCGAGGAAGAACTGCTCCGCCGCGCGAATGTGGCGGCGGCTTACGATAACCAGGGCGTCGTCTCCAAGGAGGAGCTGTTCAAACGCCTGTACCTGAGGCTGGAAGAAGGCGCGCTGATCAACGTCCGCCTGTTCGAATACACGCAGGAGCACCGCCATGAAGAGAAATATTTCTTCGGCGACAGCGGTTCGGAGTTTCTGCGCTATGCAAGCGGCGTGGACGAGACGACGCGGATCTACCGTCTCGGCGTCGTTCACGAGGAACGGCGAAGCGGAGCCGAAAAGCTGAACCTGATGGGCGGCTTCCATCTGGAGGATCTGCTTTATTACCGCAATGCCAAGGTCTACTACGAAACCTATGTGGCCAATGGTTACCGGCTGCACGGATTAGAAGAGGCAGAGCTGCCGGCGCTGCGCTGAGCAGGGTGAAGCTGACGGAACCCGAAGGGCCGCGCATGAACGCATGAATGTTTTGCATACGCCGAAGGAGTCGAATAAGCGGACATTGCACGGTGGAAGCCGACCGCATGCCTCGCTGTATAAAGTGCAACAGAAACGGCCTTTTTGCCCCGCAAAAAGGCCATCCGTTGTATTTGGCGCAGCGGATTTAGCATTGATAAAAATTACATAACCTTGCACTTATACTCATTATAGAAACGGAAAGGGTGGTTAGGATGCAGCGAAAGATCAATATGCTTCTGCTGGTATTCAGCCTGCTGGGCGGCGCGATTGCCTTTACGGCCGGCGAGCTGCTGCTGGACCGGACGTTAGAGGACTGGCCTTCGATTCTCGTGGTCGGCATTTATTTTGCCATTGCCGCACTCGGCATCGGGCTGGGCTGCCTGGTTGCGGAGGCGATCTCGCCGCGGCTGAACGGCATGTCCTGGCGTCGGCGGTATCTCGGGCTCTCCTGGAAGCTGCTGCCGCTGATGGTAGCGCTGTTGCTGGGCGTCGGCGCACTGATGGAGTTCGTCTATGAGCTGAACTTCGGCGGCACGAAGCCTGTCGCGAACATCGTGATGGTCATCGACGACTCCGGGAGCATGTCGCAGAGCGATCCGGACAACAGCCGCTACCGGGCCGCGGAGGCGTTGGTGCAGCGGATGGACAAAGGCCGCCAGGTGGCGGTCATTACGTTCAATAGTACGGTTACGGTCGCCCAGCCGCTGACGCCGCTGTCCAAGGGCGGAAACCGCGAGCAGGTGATCCAGGCAATTGCGAACCTGCAGACGACCGAAGGCGGCACAAACCTCGGCGGCGCGCTGAACGAAGCGATGAAGGTGATTCAAGGCGACGATGCGGCGAACCGCGGGTCGATGGTCATCCTCTTGTCCGACGGCATCAGCGAGTTCGACACGGCTACGGAATTGGCGGAATATCAGAACCGCGCCGTTGCGGTCAATACGATCGGCCTGGCGATGAACGATCCGGCCGGCGCGAAGCTGCTGCAGGATATCGCCACCGCGACCGGCGGACAGTTCTACGATGTGACTACCGCCGACCGGCTCGGCGGCGTATTCACGCAGATCTATGACCGGCTCGGCGACCGCACGCTGCTGACACTGCGCGACGACAATACGGCAGACAGTCCGTATTATGCCGTTGTCCGCATTCTTTCCCTGCTCCTGGTCGGCATTGCGCTCGGCATCGGGCTGGGCATCGTGTTCGACAACCGCCATCTGGCCAAAAGCTTCGGCTTCGGCGGGGCCGTATCCGGCCTGAGCGCCGGATTGATTCTGGAATTTGGATTAAGCGGCCATACCTTCGGCGATGCCGTCATCCGCTTGATCGCTCTGCTGGTTTTGGCGGGTATTATCGCGCTCTTTACGCTGATCGTGCCGGTAGGAGAAGGACGACTGACCCGCCGCGGAAGCCGGCAGGCCGCCGGACATGGACAGGAGTCAAGCGGATTCCGGCCTCCACGCCGGGGCCGAGGCAGCCAAGGATTTTAACGAACGGTGAGGAAAGGGGCTTACGCTCATGAAATATGCCGGGGAGGCTATTCCCGAAGCGGAAATCACCGCGGTTACCGCCACGCTGGAGGACAGGGCCTGCACGCTGCGCTGGCGTTGGCCGGATCAGGTTCAGGCGGTTTGCATCCATAAAGGGCCGGCAGGCCAAACGAAGGAGGGGGCACCCCCCTCCGGGCTGAAGCTGTACACCCGCGAGGAATACAAAGCCAATAACGGTTACCGCGACCGGCTGGATGATATCGGGCTGGTCGAGTATACCGTATATGCCCGCTTGAGCGAGGGCGGCGAAACGGTACTGCTGCGCCAGCCGGGCGGAGGCAACCGTACCGTGGTCAGCGCAGGCAAAGCGCGGATTTATTATTCCATCCAGAACAAGAAAAGCCTGTTCGGCAAGCATAAAACGGTAAATATGACGATTTCGTCCGAAGTGCCAGTTCCCAAAGACGTGCTTTGCTATGTCAAAAAAACAGGCGGTTCGCCGGTGTCCAAGGACGACGGCATCCGGTTCCCGTTTATCGACGATTTTCCGGCCGGACGCAGCGTCCTGCCGCCGATCGAAATCGGCCGTGACGATCAGATCCGGATTTTTTTCACCGATGGCCGTACCTACGGCCGGTATTATGAACTGATCCCGGAATAACCGGGACGCTTGCATTCTATTTTTCAGGGAGGCCAGGAGATGTCTTTTTTCAGCCGATTGCTCAAGAAAAACCAGCAGCAGCCGAAGCCGCTGTTTTACGATATTGTCTGTCCATTCTGCTTCAGCCGCTTCCAGCCGGACGAGGTGGTGTTCCGTGCCACCCACAGCCGCGAGGATGACGAGAATTATGCGCTTGGCGAAGACTATGCGCTGAATAAATACCGCGAACGCTTTGGCCTGGATACCGTCGATGACATGGAAGCGGTGCTGAAGCCTGCCGATATTCCCGAGGAATATCATCATTACTCCGACCATGTGCTGACCGGGCTGACCGACCGTTATGGGGAACTGACCCGCCGCCGGCTGTGCCCGAATTGCCACAACGAACTGCCGCTGACCGCGGGCAAAGTGCCGAGCAACATCATCTCCATCATCGGCGCGTCGCAGGTCGGCAAATCGGTGTATATGACGTCTCTGATCCATACGCTGCAGCATTCCACCGCCGGGCATTTCGATGCCGCCTGCATGCCGCTCAGCGCCGAGATCAGCCGCAAATTCCGCACGCTGTACGAAGAACCGTTATTCGAACGCGGCGACCTGCTCGCCTCCACGCAGAAGGAAAAAATGCAGGAACCGTTTATTTTTCAATTTAAGTTCAAGGATGAGAGCAAACCGCCGCTGACGCTGGTCTTCTTCGACGTCGCCGGCGAAGGCATGGTCGATCAGGATTATCTCGGTCTCCACGGGCAGCATATCAAAAATTCGGCCGGCATCCTGTTTATGGTCGATCCGCTGCAAATCCGTTCCATCCGCGAAAAAATCCGCATCAAGGCCGGCGACAATCCCGGGGAATGGGTCTCGCAATACGATGAGCCGCGGGATGTGGTGCTGACGCTGTTCGGCGACTTCATCGCCTATCAGGAAAAGAGCAAAACCGATATTCCGACCGCCGTCGTCCTGACCAAAAGCGACATGTTGCACTCGCTGAAGGATGAGGAAGGCGAGTACATCAAAGCGAACAGCAACGTGTTCCACAACTATGTGCACCGTAAAACGGTCAATCTGAACGAGATCCGCAACATTGACGGGGAGATCCGCCGCTTTATCGGCAAGGTCGACCGTCCGTTCAAGGATACGATGGACGTTTATTTCGGCAATACCGGTTATTTCGCCGTGTCCGCCCTGGGCAGCAATCCGGTCAACCAGCGGATTGACGGCGTCGTCAGCCCCATCCGGGTCGATGAACCGTTCATCTGGCTGCTGCACAAGCTGCATTACATCGAGGGGAGTGAAGGGCAGTGAGGGAGAACCCCGGAGCCATGATTCTCCAGCAGATGTATACCCGCGAGCGGCGCGGCGTTTACCGGGGAACGGAAGGATTTGACACGGTAGCGAAATCGGAACGGCTGGACAGCAATTTCGTCAAAAAAATCATCCATCCGTTCTGCCTTTACGATGCTCCGGCGGAGCTGACGGCGCGCGGCGAGAAAGACGAGACGCTGTATCCGCTGGCACTCCATCTGTTCCATGCGGAGACGGGCGAGACGGTCATCGGGCAAAGCCGCTATTTGGCGGCGGATTTCACCGGCCAGCGGAGCGCCTTCTTTGCCCATAACTTCGTGGTGCCCCCGGCACGTTCAGGGGAGATTCTCCGCGAGTACGGTCGTTATCTGCATGCCGGCTTTGCGGACCGTTATGAGGGTGAACTGGGTGGAACGCTGCCGGAGCTGGCCGAGGTGCCGGAGCGACAGGAGGCTGGTAGCGATGCAGGCGCCGTGCTGGCGGCACTGGGCATTTCGGAAGAAATGTTCAAAGCGCTGCTGCAGTCCGTTATGCTGTCCGTGGCCGGCAAGAAAAAGGTATACGTAGCGCTGGATGTTCCGATCGACCAACTCTCCGGACAGGCGGCCCGCCTTACCGAAGTGCTGTTCGGTGCGCTGCCTTACGAGTTCCGCCGCCGGCTCGGCGTGTTGACTTATGCCAAAGAACCGCAAAACCGCAAATACATTCATCTGACCTTTGTGGAAAAAGGCGCAATCCGTCCCGGCGACCGTAGCCTGGAGAAGGATTTCCTGTTCGATTTTGCCGCTGGACGGTTCAGCGGAGCGGAGATCAGCGATTCCCGTCAGCCTTATGCCGATCTGGCCTGGCGGCTGCTCGGACAGGGCGAAGCGCTGGAGGACTTCGCCGGCTTTGCCGACGCGCTGACCCGTGACGAAGCCGAAGCGCGGAAGCTGTCGCTGGCCCTGTACAATGAACTGGCGGTATTCTATGAGATCGAGCAGGACAACGAAGGGCTGTATGCCGAGAACAAAAACGCGGTGCTGGCCGGCCTGCTGACCTATCTGTCGCCGGAAGGCGCGATCCGCAGCAGGGAACGGCTGAACGATCTGTTCCTGATGATGTTTGACCGCGAATACGATGCGCTGCGCTCGGGCGAGGTTCCCGAGCTGGAGATCCTGGAACGTTTCCGGGAGTATTACGCTCTTAGCGGCCATAACTATCGCACCCGTATCGTCGATTATTACATTAACGGGCTACTGAACAGCGCGCGGAGCAGCCGGGAGGATCTGCTCGAAGGCGCCTACCGGATCATTGAAGGCGATGAGGCGCTGGGCGGGGAGTTCTTCCGCAGAGTGCTGGCCCAACCGACGTTCCGCAAAATGCTGTTCGAGCCGTATGCGGAAACGCGCCTCAAGGCGGCAGGAGGGCCGTCGGAGCTGCTGCGGATCGCCGCCCGCTGGGGTAAGCTGCTGCCGGAAGCGCTGGAGCAGCCGCAGGTCCTCGACCTGTTCCGCGAGGTGCTGCTCGAGAAGCTGCACGGCGGCCAAGATCCGGTCTTTGCGGTTGCGGCGATTCATGAATCGCTCGCCGGCGCCGAGAAGGAGCACCGCCGCGGCGGCGTTTCGGCCCAGGCGCTGACGCTGATGCAGGAGCTCGCCGATGCAGCGGACCGTTTCCTGCTGAACCAAGTCGTGCTGGACGAGCTCTCCCAGGAGCAGCTGCTGGATATCCGGTTTCTGCAATTCCGGTCCTCCGCCGTCTGGGAGCCGCCGCTGGATCCGCCTACCAAGCAAAAGCTGAACGCGCTGCGTGCCGCCTACCGTTGGTTCGGGGAAGAGAATCCGGACGAGACGATTTTTGCCGGGCTGTCCTTGAAGGAATTGGACGATGTCCAGCTGCTCGGCCGGCGCTGGCTGAAGGAAGCGGGAAGCGCCGAGCCGTTCGAACGGCTGCCGCTGGCGTTCTATATCAGCGAGGATCGCGAGGGCGGTCCGCTGGATTACGACGCTTTGCTGGAGCATGTGCTGCGCAAGGCGGGCAAGGATAAGGAAACGGTGTACCGCTTCCTGGCCTGGTCGCAGCGCAGCCGCCTGTTCACCGCTGGCAAAAAGCTTCAGCCCTATTACCGCCGGGCGATCTTGAAATATTTCATGACCCATGACCGCGAGGCCTTCAAAAACCGCGAGTTCCGCAAAACCTATGTAGACAAAGCCGGTCCTGCGCTGCAGAGCGCGTATGCCGACGCCCGCGCCAAGCTGGCTTCGCCGATGGCGCGCTGGCTGGGCCGCAGCAAGCTGCCGCTGCTGCTCTCGGGCATTGTGCTTGGCCTGGCCGTGATACTCGTAATCGTGATCGCGGGACAACTCGGCGGCGGCGCGGATAACGCCGCGCCGACGGCAAGCCCTTCGCCGGCCGCCAGCCCGGCGGAGAGCGGTCCGCCGCCGGTCACCGTCCGGCTGGACGGCGGCGCGGACAGCGGCAATCGGCTGGTATTCACCTTTGCCGATGCCGCCGAATGCACCTCCTTCACGCCGAAGGAGGTGGACGTCGTGGGCGCGGACGGGCAAGCGTCCGCGTATGCCGTGAAGGCGACGATCAGCCGCTGCACGGCTTCGTCGCCATCCGTTACCCCCGCCCCGGATAGCGGGGGCGCGGGGGACAATGCCGCCGCGGATACCGCCGGCGGCACAGGCGATGCCGCAGCCGCAGACGGCAGCGGCACGGGCAACTCCGCAGCCGGGGATACCGGCAGCGGAGGAGATCCTGCCGCCGCGAACGCAGGCGGCGGCAACAACAGCGCCGTCGTACCGGCTGCGGCGGCGGACGCGCCTCGCTTCGAGGTGACGCTGCAGCTCGAATCCGGCGCCAAGCTGGCCGCCGGCGACATGATCACCGCCGGCGACTACAGGCTGCGCCTGGAGGCGGCGCCTGCCGCAACCGCGGATCCCACGATTGAAGGCACAGCGCCAACGGCTGGAGACGAGCCGGACAAGCCGACGGCAACGCCGGAGTCCAACGAGCCGGAGGCCTCGGCAACTGCCGGCAGCGGTCAATAACACGGCTGCCTGATGGGCAAGGAATGCTGGCTGCGAATTGAGGAGTGGTTCACTCCGGCCAAGGTGGACCGTATAAGTTTGTAAAGCCATGAGAAGCCAGGATTTACCTGACTATGGATTTTACGAAATCCTTCATTTTTTTTGTTCATCCTATTAACAATTATTCATGCAAACTCCACCTATCCAGGGTGGAGTTTTTTTATGTGGTTATATCAGGAAAGTTGTTCCAAATGGGCTAAACCGGCGGCTTTTCCGAAGATAGGCGAGGCGAAATGCGAAGCGAATATTCTCGGAAATGACGGCAATTATATGTTATTAAACATTACACAAACTTACTTTTTGAGTAAAATTCTTCTATTAACATTACATTTTATGTAAGTAAACCTCTGGACACAGCGGTGAAACTGATTTATTATGTAAAAAAATCCAGCATCTCGCTTTACATAAGCTTAATTTTTAACTAACAAACCGCTTGTATCATTAGTTACGGGTTTACTGAAAAATTCTCATTTTTCATGGAACTAAAACATTAACTCATGATGGGGGTATCCGTAAGTGAAGAACAGAATGATGTTAACCGCCGTGTTGGCTCTCGGCGTCAGCCTTCTTGCAGGCTGCGGATCGAATAATAACAATGCGGCCGGCAACAATGCCGCCGCAGAGAGCACGGCTTCCGCTCCGGCAGCCGCCGCAACCGAAAGCCCGAGCGCTTCGCCGGCGGCTACGGAGATTAAAGAGCTCAAGGTCAGCTTCGTTCCCTCCAAAGATCCGGATCAAATCATTACGGCCACAGGCCCGCTCAAGGATCTGCTCAAGAACCAATTGGCAACCGAAGGATATAAAGTAGACGATGTCAGCATTGACGTCGGAACAACATATGAAGCAGTGGGCGAAGCGCTGACTGCCGGCACAACGGATATCGGTTTTATTCCAGGCGGAACGTACACGCTGTATGACGATGGTGCAGAAGTTCTCCTGACGGCTACACGCGCTGGCTTGTCGAACGACTCCGACAATCCGAAGGACTGGAACGATAACAAACCCACAGAACCAACCGATCAACAAGCTACGTATTACCGCTCCCTGCTGATTGCCGGTCCTACCGAAAAAGGCAAAGAGCTGGCAGCCAAAGTCAATGCCGGCGAAAAGCTGACCTGGGATGACCTGAACAGCGCCAACTGGGCGATCATGTCGACTTCTTCTTCCGCAGGCTACATTTACCCGACCCTGTGGCTGCAAACCAACTACAGCAAGAGCCTGACCGACCTGTCTCATGTCGTAACCTCCGATTCCTACGGCAGCTCCTTTGCCCGCCTGGCCGCCGGCCAAGCCGACGTGATCGTCGCTTATGCCGATGCCAGAAGAGACTACGTGGACAAATGGACGGCTGACTTCGGCCGCAGCGCATCGATCTGGGATGAAACGAACGTGATCGGCGTAACGGAAGGCATCTACAACGATACCGTCAGCGTCAGCAAGAAATCCCCGCTGATGACGGACGAATTCAAAGCAGCGCTGCAAAAAGCGTTCATCGCCATCGCCCAAACCGAAGAAGGCAAAAACGTAATCGCCATCTACAGCCACGAGGGCTACAAAGAAGCGCAATCCTCCGACTACGACAACGAACGCAAAGCACAGGAACTGATCAAAAACATGAAGAAATAACAGCGAATGTGAACTGAATAAATGAGGGCATCGCCGCAGCGCGATGTTCTCATTTTTTTCACATCATAGGCTTAAATTACGGGGTCCCCGCAAAGTGCCTGAGATCGCTTGGATGCCAAGGCTCCACTTTGTGGGGTTGTTTCACGTTTTAAGCAAGATTACAGGATTGGAGCTCATGCCATGATTGAATTCAATAAGGTGGAAAAGAAATATCCCAACGGAACGACCGCACTTCAGAACATTAACTTGATCATCCAGCAGGGAGAATTTGTTGCGGTCATCGGCCTTTCCGGCGCGGGGAAATCGACCCTTATCCGCTGCATCAACCGCATGCATGACATTACCGGCGGCCAGCTGAATGTGGACGGCGTCGATGTATCCAAGCTTAGGGGGAAGCAGATCCGCCGGTTCCGCCGGAGAATCGGAATGATCTTTCAGTCCTTTAATTTGGTGACGCGGACAACGGTCATTAAGAATGTCCTGGTGTCTTTTGTGCCCGATCTTCCCTTATGGCGTAAGGTGACCGGAATCTATGCGAAAGACCATAAAATAAAAGCGCTGGAAGCGCTAGATAAGGTAGGCATTCTGGATAAGGCCTATATCCGCGTGGATCAGCTGTCCGGCGGGCAGCAGCAGCGCGTCGCGCTGGCGCGTACGCTGGCCCAGAACCCCGATATTATTTTGGCCGATGAGCCGATTGCTTCGCTGGACCCGGTGACGTCGAAGCTTGTTATGGATGATTTTAAGCGGATTAACCAGGAAATGAACATTTCCGTCATCATGAACATTCATCACGTGGAAGTGGCACTGGAATATGCGGACCGGATTATCGGCATCCGTAAAGGTGAGGTCGTGTTTGACGGAGAAGCCTCGGGCGTGACCAAGGAACTGCTGAACGAAATCTATGGCGGCAGGGTAGAGGAAATGGCGGTGAGATCGGAGGCGGATGCGGTCCATGTATGATAAGATTTTTCCGCCCAAAAAAGTGATCCTGCCAAACGGCAAGCTGGTTCTGGAAAAGCGCTCGCGTACGCCGCTGATTCTGCTGCTGATGATTGTGGCGGTGGTATTGTCGGTCCGGTTCACGGATTTCAGCCTGAAAATTCTGTTTACCCGGATCGGACAGTTTTTCGTGATTATCGGGGACATGATTCCTCCGGACTGGGGCTACTGGCCGCATTTATGGAAAGCGCTGGTGGACACCTTGCAAATGTCGCTCATCGGTTCGATGATCGGGGCAGTTTTGGCTCTGCCGGTAGCGGTGTTTGCCTCTTCAAACATTGTGAAAAGCCGGATCGTGGTCGGCATTTTTAAAATTTTTCTCAGCTTGCTTCGAACACTGCCTACGCTGGTCACGGCTCTGATTGCCACCTTTGTGTTCGGGCTTGGACCGATGGCCGGCGTGGTTGCCATATTGCTGTTCACGCTCTCCTACGTCGGCAAGCTGCTGTATGAGCAGATTGAAAATGTCGACATGGGCGCTTTTGAAGCGATGGAATCGATCGGGATGACCCGCATCCAGGCGTTCCGTTACGCGATGCTTCCGCAGGTGCTGCCCAGCTATTTATCCAACGCGCTTTTTTGCTTTGAGGGCAACGTCCGCTATGCGGCGATTCTGGGTTATGTGGGAGCGGGAGGCGTCGGTCTTTTGATCAAAGAGGATTTGGGCTGGCGGGATTATCCCAATGTAGGCATGATCGTGCTTGCCCTGGTCGTTACGGTTTATTTGATTGAGACGGTTAGCGAGCATTTCCGCAAAAAATTAATTTAAGGGAGAAGATGGACGATGACCACCACTTCCGTGGAGAAGCAGCTCCAGTCTTCGCCGCGAAATCTGCGTTACGCACTGACGATTACAATGATTGTGCTTCTCCTGTTCGGCTGGTCGCTGGCGGCCGTCGATTTAAAGGATGTCAACCAAAGCGGACTTAAAATCGCATCGAATATTATTAAAGGAATTACGCACCCGGACCTGGATCTGCTGCTCAGCGTTTCGAAGCAAAGCGTGCTTTATTTGCTGGTCGAGACCTTGGCTATCGCCTTCCTGGGAACCATCGTGGGGGCGGTGCTATCCGTGCCGCTGGCTTTTCTGGCCGCATCCAATATCGTGCCGAAGCCGGTAGCCTGGCTGACGCGCCTGCTGCTGATTGTCATCCGCACCATTCCGGCGCTGGTCTACGGCTTAATGTTCATCCGGGTGTCCGGTCCGGGGCCGTTTGCCGGCGTGATGACGGTGGGAATTACGTCGATCGGAATGCTGGCGAAGCTGTACGTCGATGCCATTGAGGAGCTGGATACCAAAGTGCTGGAATCCATGACCTCGATCGGCTGCTCGACCTTTGAAAAAGTGCGCTACGGCATCATGCCGCAGCTGCTGTCGATTTTTCTCTCGGTGACGATTTACCGGTTCGACATGAACATGCGGGAGGCTTCAATCCTCGGGCTGGTCGGTGCGGGGGGGATCGGCGCTCCGCTGATCTTCGCAATGAACAGCTATAAATGGAATCAGGTTGGGGCCATTCTGATCGGATTGGTCATTCTGATTCTCCTGATCGAATGGATGTCCAATAAGCTGCGCGCCAAGCTCGTCAGAGGGTAGGATCAGCATCGGCGCTTGGGTGAACGCTGCCAGACGAAACGTTGCTCCCATCGCTCTTGTGTCCAGATTTTTTTGTTCCCTTAGCGGTGAAAATCCGGACAGAAAGGCGACCGCTGCCGCTTTTCCACAATCGTTCCGTTATCATTCACAACTTTGAAAAGCAAGCCATTATAAACCTATAAAGCCGGACAGCGTTCCTTCAATAAAAGGAGCATTGCTGTCCGGCTTGTTTTTTGGGAGAGATTAGGTTGTGGCAGGCATAGAATCTTTGCTATTGACCCTGAGCTCCATAAACGACGCGCCAGTTATGGTTGCAGGCAGCGGTAAGAACGTCCTGCTTCAAAATCCATTCGGCCAAAATTTCGGTCATGTCCGTCGGAACTTCCCGGACCACCGGCTTATCCTTCAGCATGCCGAAATTGCCGCCGCCCCCGGCACGGTAGCTGTTCATGACGACGTCGAAGCTGGCGCCGGGATCGAGCGGGATGCCTCCCCGTTCAAGTTGGACCACTCTTTGGCCCGGAGGTTTGGCGATATCGAGCACGTATTCGATGCCCTCCCACATGTCGTAATTGAAATGCTGGGGTTTGGGCACCAGGTACGAAGGCGAGACCTGCAGGCTGCCCAGGGACTCATTCCATTCAAAGTAAAGAGCATTCTGCTCCAGGGCGTCGCGAATATCCTGGCCGCTCAGGCGCAGTACCTTGAGCGTATTGGGGTAGATGTAATTGGATACCACATCCCGCATCGTAATCCGTTCCCCGTACCCTCGGGCCGCATTGGTGAAGATCGCGGCACAGGAGATGTCCGCGCCGGTTACCGCCATTTGAACGCGGTTGACGAATTCGGTAAACGCATGGTCCGCCTGCCGGGCCGTGAACGGGTCGGGAATCGTCATATCCCCTTCCGTGCGCCCGATCGGCTGGTCGAGCCACGCCTGAGTGGCCCGCTCATCCTCCGCGAACAATGCCAGCAGTTCGTGGTCGGCGCTTTCCGCTTCTTCCGCAAACAGAAGAGCGGCGCTTTTGCGTTGAAGTGACCAGCGGTTATCTTGCCCGGGGACGAATTCCAGCTCGATCTTGCTCAAGGCTTGCCCTGCGCTGCCGGGCTGAGCAATTAAGACACCGTTGATTTCGCCGGTCAGCAGCCGGTGCTGATGTCCGGTCAGGAGGACGTCGATGCCCTCGATCTGCCGGCATAGGGCATAGCCCTGATTTTCGCCGGTGAGCGGCTCCGTCGGCGCTCCGGTCAGCGGATCGCGTTCGAATCCGCCGTGGTAGCAGACGACGATGGCATCGGGGTCTTCCTTTTCCTGGATGTAGGATGTCCAGTGCCGGCAAGCCTCCAGGGCATCCTGAAATTCCAGGCCTTCAATATTTGCGGGATCTTCCCAGTTCGGAATGTAATGCGTGGTGAGGCCCAGAACGGCGATCCGAATGCCCTCGGCATGCGTGAAAATGCGATAGGGCTGCCCGTAAGCCGGGTTGCCGCTGACCCCGTCAATAATATTTGCGGACAGCCACGGGCAGCCGGAATCGGCAATGGTCTGGCGGAGCAGCTCGGTTCCATAATTAAATTCATGGTTGCCGAGTATGGCTGCATCATAACGCAGCGCATTTAACGCCCGCGCTGCCGGATGCACGCCGCTGCGGTCGAATTTGGCATAGTGGTACATCAGCGGCGTTCCTTGCAGCAGGTCGCCGTTGTCAATCAGCAGCAGCGAAGGATCAAGGCTCCGCTCCCTGCGGATAAGGGTGGACAGCTTGGCAAGGCCAAGCGGTTTGTCGCCGGAGTCGCGGTAGTCCGTCGGATACAGATGGCCGTGAACATCGCTGGTCTGCAGGATTGTCAGATTGACGGAAGTCCGGGAAGTCATGATTGGGAGCGCCTCCTCACGCGGTCAGATTCGTAATGCCGATAAAAGGAATCAGCTATGGCTTCATTATAACTGGTTCAGCCGCCTCAAAGGTCAAGGCAAGATCAAAACCGCCGTCCGTAAGAAAAAAATCTTGCGGTTTATTCACGCTCCATCAGCTTCTGCAGCTTTTGCTCGGTCGCGGAATCGGGATCCGGCGTATAGATGCTGCAGCGAAGATCGGCGCTGCCCTGCACCTGGAGGGAGGTCAGGTTAAATAGCATTTTTCCGGCTTTGGCGTGGCGGAATTCGATCAGCACCTCCGGCGCGGACTGCACCTCGCTTTGCTGCCAGAGCGGGCCGAACTCCGGATACGCCGCCTTCATCTGCTCCAGAAACCGGTCGTACCAGTCATCCTCCAGGTATTGGCCGTAGTAGGCGCGGAAGATGGCCAAATATCCTCTGACGAAATGCTCCCAGTTTACCGCCAGGCGCCGCAGCTCTTTACGGGCAAAAAGCAGGCGGAGCAGGTTCCGTTGTCCGTACGGAATTTGTTCAAAATCGAGGAAGACATGGGCCGCAGCTTCGTTCCAGCCGAGAATTTCATACCGCCGGTCGGTAATAATGGTAGGGCAATAGCGCAGTTCATCCATAATCTTGCGCAGCGAAGGAGCAATCTCCGGTTGAGTCTCCTCCAGGGGAGCGACGCCCGTGGCCGTCTCCAGGGCTAAGGCAAACAGATATTTCCGTTCGTCGGGCGTCAACCGCAGCGCTGCCGCGATGCACTCGAGCACCGAGGCGGACATGCGGATATCCCGGCCCTGCTCCAGCCATGTATACCAGGTGGTGCTGACGCCGGCGAGCTGGGCGACTTCTTCCCGCCGCAATCCCGCGGTCCGTCTGCGGGTGCCGGGAATCAGTCCGACCGCTTCGGGCAGAAGTTTGGCGCGTTTGGCTTTCAAAAAAACGGACAATGCCGCAAGGCGTGCTTGCCGGTCCATCTTCAGGTTCCTCCCATACCGTGTTTATCGTGTTATCGTGGTATTGATTATACCAGTATAAACGATAACTTGTAATAGGATAACCGGAGTGACATCATGAGGCTATACCAGTAATACTTAGGGAGGAATCAGCAGTGGATAAAGTCGTGATCACAGGCCTCGGCGTCATTACGCCGCTTGGAAATACAGTGGAATCGTTTTGGAATGGACTAGTGGAGGGACGCTCAGGCATTTCGCGGATCGATACCTTTGACGTTTCACGTTATAAATCGAAAATCGCGGGGCTGGTCCGGGATTTTGACGCCGACGGGCGTTTCGGGCGGAAGGAGGCCCGGCGGATGGACCGGTTCTGCCAGTTTGCCCTAGCCGCAGCCGAGCAGGCCTGGGAGGATGCCGGACTGACTTCGGCTGCGGTCGACAAGGAACGGCTGGGCGTCTATGTCGGTTCGGGCGTCGGAGGAATCCAAACCTTATTCGAGCAGACGGCCGTGGTCCGGGAGCGCGGGCCGGAGCGGGTCAGCCCAACGCTTGTGCCGATGATGATCTCGAATATGGCGGCGGCAATGATCAGCATTAAATACGGGGCGCTTGGCCCGACTTTGTCACCCGTAACTGCCTGCTCCATCGGCAATACGGCCATCGGGGAGGCGTCCCGGCTGATCCGGCTGGGGCTGGCGGATGTCGTGCTTGCCGGGGGGAGCGAAGCGGCGGTGACTGAAATCGCGCTGTCGAGCTTCGGTAATGCGACGGCGCTATCCACCCGGAATGACGAACCGGAGCGGGCCAGCCGTCCGTTCGACGGCGGACGGGACGGCTTCGTGATGGCGGAGGGCGCCGGCATCGTTGTGCTGGAATCGCTGGCGCACGCGCAGCGTAGGGATGCGCGGATTTACGCGGAGGTTATCGGCTATGGCGCAAGCTCCGACGCGTACCATATGGTAGCAACGCATCCGGAAGGGCTCGGCGCCTATCAGGCGATGAAGCAGGCGCTGGCTGAAGCCGGCATCCGGCCGGAGGAGGTCGATGTGATCAGCGCACATGCGACCAGCACCGAAATCGGCGACCGTTCCGAGACGCTGGCGATCAAGAAGCTGTTTGGCGAACAGGCTTACCGGATTCCGGTCACGGCGAACAAATCCATGACGGGCCATCTGCTGGGTGCGGCCAGCGCGGTTGAAGCCGTTGCGCTGGTGAAGACGCTGGAGCAGAACCTGATTCCGCCGACGATTAACCAGGAGCAGCCGGATGGAGATTGCGATCTGGATGCCGTGCCGGGTAAAGCGCGGGAAGCGGCGTTGCAGATCGGGTTGTCGAACTCCTTCGGCTTTGGCGGGCATAACGCGGTCATTGCGCTGAAAGCCTCCCGGTAAGGGCAGGCGGCCTCATGCAGCCAAGGATTTTCAGTGGACAGGCGGGGCAATTCCCGTTATGATAATGTAGATCAAAATTGAATAAACTGCACGAAAAGGGTGTCGGTTCTGCATAGCAGAGCCGGCTTAATAGGGAAGGCCGGTGCAATTCCGGCGCGGTCCCGCCACTGTAAACGCGGAGCGACTCTTCATACAACCACTGCCCGAAGGGCGGGAAGGAGAAGAGGAGCGAAGATGCGCAAGCCAGGAGACCTGCCTTTTTCGGAAATGTTCTATTCTTCGAGGGATAAGAAGCGGAACAGATACAGATGGCGTTTTTCCTGTGCGGAAGCATGTTGGGCACGGAAATGATTAAAAAACCTATCGTATTCTACCGGGCCGCCCTCAGGGCGGCTCTTTTTGCGCACTGGGGAAGATGGAGGCGAACCGGCGCGCTCAAATTTCAAGAAAGAGAGAGGTTGAGACATGAAAAAGCTTTACTCTGCCAAGTCTTATCTGCTTGGCCTGGCCTTATTGCTCGTCATCACAACCTTCGGAGCATCGCTTGGACCAGCGGGGCAAGCCAGTGCGGAAACCGCCGGCACGGCTGCGACTCAGGCAACGGCCGCTTCCAGCCTGCATGAAAGCGTCGCGAGCGCAGTATACGGTACTGCCGAATTGATTTTGAAGAACGGCGCGGCTTCCGACTGGCAGGCGATTGGCGTAACCGCCGCCGGTTATCAGGTGCAAGGCGGCTATCTGGCCAAGCTGGAAGCTGACGTGAAAGCGGCCAAAGGCACGTACAGCCGGGCGACGGATTATGCCCGGATTACGCTGGCCGTTAAAGCGCTCGGCGGCGATCCGGAGAAATTCGCCGGGTATAATCTGATCGAAAAACTGTACAGCAACGACAAGCTCAGCGGACAAACGCTGAATCAATATGTCTACACGCTGCTGGCGCTTGATTCCGGCAGCTACTCCATACCGGACAACGCCAAATGGACCAAGGCGAAACTGGTAGCGGAGATTCTGGCCAAACAAAACAAAGACGGCGGTTTTGCGCTGACCGGCAGCACGAGCGACCCGGATATGACCGCCATGGTACTGAATGCGCTGGCCGGCCATAAAGCGGAAACCGGCGTGAAGGCGGCAGGGGACCGGGCGGTAGCCTGGCTGGCTGCGGCCCAGGATGCGAACGGCGGCTACGGCGCCAGCAGTGAAAGCGTGGCACAGGCGATTATCGGCTTGTCCGCTTACGGCGTAGATGCGGCAGGCGCGGATTTCACCAAAAATAAAGTGAATCTCGTGAGCAAGCTGCTCAGCTTTGCTGCAACCGGCGGAGGTTTTGCCCACACTGTCGGCGGCGCGTATGACGCGATTGCCACCGAGCAGGGACTGCAGGCGTTGGATGCTTATCTTCTCTTCGGCGCGGGCGGCAAGCTGTATGATTTCAGTAAACCGGCGGCAGCGCTGCGTACCTTGGCTCAAGTGACCATAGAAGGTCCGGCGGCAACGCTGCTGCAGGGCGAAGCTTATGCCGGCAACGTGCTGGAAGTTTTGGAAAAAACGACGGCGGCCAAAAACCTGAAGCTGGTTAAGGCAACCGGTAACTACGTGACGGAAATCGGCGGCATCGCCGGCGGCCAGTTCGGCGGCTGGGACGGCTGGATGTACATCGTCTCCCGCGGCGGCCAGTGGATTTATCCAAGCGTGGCCATGAGCGATTTCACGCTGGAGAAGGGCGACCGCGTGCTCGTATATTACGGCGGGGATGCCACTCAAGTGGTGGATGCCGTTAAGCTGTCCGCGGCCAAACCGGTATCCGGTAAGGCGTTTACGGTTACCGTAACGCAAAAACAATGGATCTGGAACAACGCTACCTTTACCTCCGATCCGGTGACCTCCCCGGCTGCCGGCGTTCAGGTAACGGCGGGCGGCAAAACGGTAACGACCGATGTCTACGGCGCTGCGAACTTTGCTTCCGGCTTGCCGACCGGCCAATATACGCTGACGGTGTCCGGTTATTCCAAGGATAATGCGCCGAAGGTGGTCCGTTATACGCAGCCGCTGACGATTGCGGCTTCCGGCACGGCGGCAGCGGCATTTGCCGATGCGAAGCAAATTTCGGCTTGGGCTGCGGATTCCGTGCAAGCAGCTTACGAACAAAAGCTGATGGAAGGCGTCAGCGGCAAAACACTGCTCTTTGCCCCGAAGCAAAACATTACCCGCGCCCAGTTTGCGGCGCTGCTCCTCCGGGTGACCGGTCAGGAATCGGCTGCAGTTGCAGCGGCTCCTGGATTCAGCGACGTGAAAGCCGGAGCATGGTATTATGAAACGGTGGCTCAAGCGAAAGCACTGGGCATCATTTCCGGCGTAACGGCCACGACCTTTAATCCGAACGGCGTGATTACCCGCGAGGATATGGCGGTCATGATTGCCAGAGCGCTCAAGCTGAATACTGCGGCTGGACACACGCTGAGCTTCAGCGACGATAAACAAATCAGCGCATATGCGCTGGCTGCGGTCCGCACGGTTGCCGATCTCGGCATCATGAGCGGGTCGAATGGCGCCTTTGCTCCAAAACAAGTCGTCACGCGCGAGATGGCTGCGGTTGTAGCCGTCCGCCTGCCATAATCAAAAAATTTAACGCATAAGGATGGAACGGGAGCGGAAGGCCACGGCCGCAGCTCTCGTTCTTTTCCCGTTTCATGGAGGTGTGTACAGCGTCATGAAGAATAAAACGCCCCGCTGGTTGACGCAGGAATACCGGCGCAAGACAGGCGCATGGATGCGGCCCGGCGCGCTGCCGCTGGCGCTGCTGCTGGCTGCGCTGCTGCTGGCGTCCTGCGCCTCCGGCGGGCAGGCCGCGGACGGCGGCGGGCCGAGCGCCGCCGTAACGGCCGCGCCGCAGTCCGGCGGCGCGGATGCGGCGGGCGCGGCGAGCCACCCGCCGGCCGTGGCGGCGTCCCCTGCGGACGCCGCAGCCACCCCTTCCGCGGGCGTTGCCGCCGCGGAAGCAAGTGCCGGCGCCGCCGCAGAGCTCGGCGCCATGGCGACCCCGCCGCCGACCTCTGCGGCGGGCGGGGCAACCGGGTCCGCGGCAACGCATGCGGCCCCGGCCACTGAGGCGGCACGGCCCGCCGCCTCAGCCGCTGCCGGCGGGCAAGCGCCGGCAGCCACGGCTTCTCCGGCGGCTCCTGCCTCGCCGCCGGCAACCGCGGCTGCGCCGGCTCCGCAGGCGCAGCGGACCGTGACCGTCTCCATTCAGGGAGACGAGGAGCGGGGGCAGATTCTTGCGCCGACGGCCGTCGAAGCCAAGGAGGGCGAAACGGTGCTGGAGCTGCTGAAGCGGGTCACCCGCAAGCAAAAAATCCAGATGGAATACCAGGGCAGCAAGGGCTTTGCGTATGTCGAAGGGATCGACAACCTGTACGAGTTCGACCGCGGCCCTGAAAGCGGCTGGAACTATAAAGTGAACGGGAGCTTTCCGGGCAAAAGCGCCGGCAGCTTCACGCTGTCTCCCGGCGATACCGTGGAATGGGTATATACGCTGAACTTCGGCGCCGATATCGGGAGCTCAGCTCCATGACGGGCGGCTTCCGCGCCGCCCATCCGGCCGTGGCGATGCTGTATTTCGCCGGTATGCTGCTGTTTGCAGCGCTTCTTCTGCATCCAGTTTTTCTGCTGACTGCGCTGCTCGGGCTGACGGCGCTGGTGCTGGCGCAGGGATTGGGGCCGAATCTTTTAAGGAGCCTGCCGTTTCTGGGCTTGACCGGAGTTTCAGTCGCAGTGCTGAATCCGCTGTTCTCCCACAGGGGTTCGCACCTCCTGTTTTATTCTTTCGATCAGCCGATTACGCTGGAAGCCGTGCTGTACGGGCTGCTGATGATGATGGTGCTGTGGTTGGTCATGGTGCTGTTTATCTCTTATAACGCTACCGTAACACCCGATAAATTTCTGTATTTGTTCGGCGGGATCGCTCCGCAGGCGACACTGCTTTTGCTGATGGCGCTGCGCTTTGTGCCGTTGTTTCAGCGGCGGCTGCGGCGGATTACGCTGATCCAGCGGACCCGCGGCATCGATGTCCGGCATGGAAGCTTGCGCAAACGCTTGAGGGACGGGATGACGCTACTTAAAGTGCTGCTCTCCCTGTCGCTGGAGGAAGCCCTCGATACGGCCGATTCCATGAAAGCCCGCGGCTATGGCGTCCGCAAGCGGAGCGTCTACGGCATCTATAAGCTCGACCGGCTGGACCGGGTAGCGCTGCTTCTGCTAGCGGGATGCGGAATCACGGTCGCGATCTGCCAGATGTCGGGTTTCGGTGCCTATGAGCTTTACCCGCGCATGAAGCCCGCCGTCTGGGGCCGGGGCGAAACACTGATGTATGTCTGCTATTGCTTATTCTTATTATTGCCGCTTGCGCTGGAGGGAAGGGAGAGATGGATATGGAGATCATCACGGCGGAACAATTATCCTTCCGGTATCCGGAGGCAGAACGTGAGTCGCTCCACGGGCTCTCCTTCAAAATAAATGAAGGCGATTTCGTCGTCCTCTGCGGCCCTTCGGGCGGCGGGAAAACGACGCTGCTGCGCCAGCTTAAGCGCGAGATTACGCCGGTCGGCGACCGCAGCGGCGTGTTGATGTACAAGGGGCTGCCGCTGGGCGATTTGCCGGCTGAGCGGAGCGCCGCCGAGATTGGCATGGTGTTCCAGAACCCGGAAGCGCAAATCGTCATGGATACCGTCTGGCATGAGCTTTGCTTTGCCATGGAGAATCTCGGGCTATCTCAGCAGACCATGCGCAGCCGGCTGGCGGAGATCGCGGGATTGTTTGGGCTGGAGCCGCTCCTATACCAGCCGCTGCACACACTGTCCGGCGGGCAGAAGCAGCTGGTGAACCTTGCGTCGGTGCTGCTGCTTCAACCGGAGGTGCTGCTGCTCGACGAGCCGACCGCGCAGCTTGATCCGGTGGCGGCGCGCGAATTTATGGATACGCTGCGCCGGCTGAATGAAGAAATGGCGATGACGGTGATCATCAGCGAGCATCGCCTGGAAGAAGTGCTGCCGCTGGCAGACCGGGTGCTGCTGCTGGAGAATGGCGTGCTGCGGCTTGACGGCACGCCGCGTGAATTTGTGCAGTATGCCGGGCATAGCGGGCAAGAGCTGACTGCGGGGTATTTGCCGGCCGCTCCGGCTTTATTTCTGGCGCTTGCGCCGGAACCGCTTGCTGCGCCGCCGGCGGAAATTCCGCTGACGCTGCGCGAGGGCAAGAGCTGGCTGGGCCGGGCGTACCATGAAGCCGGGGGTGTGGGCAGCAGTACTAGCGGCGTAGGCAATCGTCCTTCCGCAGGAGCAACATTGGCTTTACCCGAAGCGGATGCCCCGCCGCTGCTCAGCGCGCGAGAGCTGTCGTTCCGCTACGAGAAGGATGCTCCCGAGGTGCTGCGCAAGCTTAATGTTACGCTGCGGCAGGGCGAACTGCTTGCCGTGATGGGCGGCAATGGCGCCGGCAAATCGAGCCTGCTGTACGCACTCGGCGGATTGGTCAAGCCGCAGCGGGGTAAGGTGACGCTGGCAAAGGGCGTGAAGTCCGGATATCTGGCCCAGAATCCGCTGCTCTATTTCAGCCACGATACTGTCATCGAGGAGCTGCAGCAGATGGCAGCTTACGCAGGCATGTCCGAATCGGAGAGCGGCTGGGAGATTGCCCGGCTGTCTTCGCTATTCCGGCTGGGCGAAGTGCTTGGCAGCCATCCGTTGGACATTAGCGGCGGTCAGCAGCAGCTTCTGGCGCTGGGAATCGTGCTGCTGCAGAAACCCGGCGTGCTGCTGCTGGATGAACCGACCAAAGGGCTGGACCCTGCCGCGAAGGATGCGCTGGCCGCAGTGCTGAAGCATTTGCGGGCGGAGGGCATTGGCATTCTGATGGTAACTCATGATGTTGAGTTTGCCGCCCGGCATGCGACCCGCTGCGCAATGCTCTTTGATGGGGGCATAACGGCGGAGGGGGCACCGGCACCCTTTTTCGGCGCCAACTATTTTTACACGACAGCCGTAAACCGGATGATGCGGGAACTGCTGCCGGACGCGCTGACTGTGGAGGATGTGAGACGACAATGGCCAAATACCGATATCCGCTGCTGATCGCCGGCGTCCTGTTTCTAACCGGTCTGGCGCTGACGTCGGCACTGGAGGACCGCCATTACCTGCTGCTCAGCCTCCTGCTGCTGGGAGCAGCCATGCTGCCGCTGTTCGTACGGCTGGAACGGCGCAGGCTGGAAGCGAGGGAAGTGGTGCTGCTGGCGGTGTTGTCCGCGCTGGCTGCAGTCAGCCGGATTCCATTCGCCGCGCTGCCCAGCGTGAAGCCGGTCTCTTCGATTGTCATCCTCTCGGCTTATGTGTTTGGTGCGGAAGCGGGATTCATCGTCGGGGCAATGGCTGCGCTGGTCTCGAATATGTATTTCGGCCAGGGGCCCTGGACGCCGTGGCAGATGTTTGCCTGGGGGATGATGGGCCTGAGCGCCGGGCTGCTGCGGAATACGCGCTGGATGAAATCCAGAGCCGGCCTCCTGGCGTTCGGCATCTTCTGGGGTTTTCTATTCGGGTGGATTATGGATGTCTGGACGCTGATCAGTCTGCCGGATGCCTTTGGCGGCGGATTGACTCTCACGGTGTTTGCCTCCAGCTTTTACTTTGACCTGGCCCATGCGTTGTCAAATGCGTTTTTCCTGGCGATCCTTGCGGGAGGATGGATTAAGGTGCTGGTGCGCTTCCGCAAGAAATACGGGCTGCTGCAAGACTGAACTGAAATTTGGATGAAATGTCTCCGCTGCGGCGGAGCTTTTTTTTACCCGGATGCCTTTGAGATCATTTATCACGCAAGTGGGTCCCAGGTACTATTCATTCGCTATTAATCGACAAATTTTAATATCTTTATCTTCACAAATCCGCCTTATCCAACCGATATATATATTATAATAAGCAACTAAGGAAAAGTGATTAAGGGAGAGGGCGGATAAACGTCATGAAGAATTTAAAGGTTAAATACAAATTGGCTCTGCTTATCGCGGCGGCGCTGATTATGATTACCGCACTGGGCATAACGGGAATTCGCTATACGGGAAAAATGTCGGACCGTTCCCAGGAGACGTATAACGAAAACCTGGAGCCGATCTACCTGGTCACGCAAATTCGCGGAAATAACCGGATGATTGAGTCGTATCTGCTGGAAAATCTCCTTACGATGGATTCCGAAAAAACCAGGGAGCTGGATGCCGGGATTCAGAAAGCGATCGCCGATAATAACGTACTTATGGAACAGCTCAAAGCGATTCCGTTCGATGATTCATCCATTACCGTGAATATCGACGAATACAACTCGCAGCTGACAAGCTACCGTACTCAGCGTGAAGCTATTATGGAGCTGGCTGCCAAAAACGAAAATGATGAAGGCTACCGTGCTTTTTCCGGCCAGGAGTTTAGCCAATCCCGGAAAAAAATAACGGCCGTTCTGGATGATACCGTCCAGCTTCTTACGGACATGGCCAAACGGCAAAACCAGGAAGCCAAACAGGATGCCGATAGCGCCAAACTGGTTAATATCATCGTTATGCTTGCTGCTGCAATAGTTACGGTGGGCATCAGCGTCCTGATTGCCCGTCTGATCACGGTACCGCTGAAAGAGCTGCAGGCGATGATGAAGCGCGCCGAAGAAGGGGATTTGACCGTAGCGGTAACTTACACGGCGAAGGATGAACTGGGCGTCATTACGGCCTCTTTTAATGCCATGCTCGGCAGTCTGAAACGGATGATGCTCGGCGTTTCGGAGAGCGCGGAGATGCTCTCCGCTTCTTCGGAGGAGATGAGCGCCAGCGCAGAACAGACCGCCCGCGCTTCTCAAATGATTGCCGAAAATTCATCGGAAATTGCCGTCGGTTTTGAAACCCAGGTCGAAGGGATTGCCCGAACCAAACATTCCGTTGATGTAATGGCGGACAATATTGTATCGGTTAACCGCAGCGGCGAAGAAATGGCGGTATTGATGTCCAAGGCTTCCGCTTTGACGGACCGCGGGGCGGAAGTGGTTGAACAGATCATCGCGCAAATGGGTCAAATCGATGAGAGCGTTGCAGCCGGCAGAGAAACCGTACAGCGCCTTGGGCATTTGTCGGCGGAAATCGATACGATCATTACGACGATCAATGAAATTTCTTCCCAAACGAACCTGCTGTCGCTGAACGCCTCCATCGAAGCGGCGCGGGCCGGCGAGCATGGAAGGGGCTTCGCGGTCGTCGCCGACGAAATCCGCAAGCTGGCTGAGGCGACCGGCCGCAGCTCGCTGCAAATTACCGAGATTATCCGCCATATTCAGACGCAGACCGAACAAGCGGTTGAAACGATGGAGATCGGTTCGCAGCAGGTTGCGCAAGGGGTGGCGCACAGCGGGTTTATCTCCGAAACGTTTGGGGATATCCAGCAATCAATCCGTGAGACTTCCCAGCAAACAGAGGAAATCCGAAAGGCAATTGCGGAAATTTCGCTGGAATCACAGGATGTGGCCACATCGGTCAACCAGACCGATGAAATTGTCCGCAAGGGAGCCGGCGAAGTGCAGGATACGAGCGCTGCAAGCGAAGAGCAGCTGTCCGCGATGAGTGAAATGTCGATGTCGGCACAGCACCTGGCGACGCTGGCGGAGAACTTGCAGAAGGATATCGGCCGGTTTAAGCTGTAGAAGGCAAGGGCGGGATTCCCCGAAATGGCAATGTCCATCGTATAAAAAAAGCAGGGCAGCGGTTCCTTTAAAGGAAGCTGCCCTGCTTTTTTGATTGATGCATGAACGAGATTACGAATACCAGCCCCATACGAAGATGTAGAGGGTGCCGAAAATCGTGAACAAACCGACGAACAGCGCGTAGGCGATATTGATGTAGAGCTCCTTCTTGGTGTCTGCCGATTCCCCGATGTGCATGAAGACGAACAGCTGCAAGGAGGCCTGGATAATGGCTGTAATTGCAAGTATCGTCATATTGGCAGCGTGGGACAGATCCCCGTAATACACGATCAGCGCAGCGGCAGAAAGGACAAGAGAGGCTACATAACCGACCACATGGCGAGTGGGAAACAGTTGTTTCAACATGTCACATCAGTCCTTTCAGGTAGACGTAGCTGAAGATGAAGATCCAGACTACGTCCAGGAAGTGCCAGAACAGCGAGAAGATGAAAGTCTTGTTGGCGTTCTCTTTCGTGATGCCTTGACGCCAAAGCTGAATCATAATCACTGTTCCCCACAGGAAGCCGAAGCTGACGTGGGCACCGTGCGTGCCCAGCAGCACGAACAGGCTGGAGAGGAAGCCGCTGGTCTGGAGGGTTGCGCCCTCATGGACATAAGTGAAAAATTCATTGATTTCAATGCCAAGGAACCCCAGGCCCATCAGCAGCGTGACGGCCATAAAGGCCATCATCGCTTTTTTGTAGCCGAGCCGCATGGCGTGAACCGCAAGGCCGATGGTGAACGAGCTGGTGAGGAGCAGGAATGTTTCGACCAGTACAGGACCGATCTCGAACAGCTCCGAACCGCTCGGACCGCTGGCATAGCGGTTAACCATAACGAAGAATACCGTAAACAATGTAGCGAAAAGCGGAATTTCAGCTCCGAGGAAGACCCAGAAACCGAAAATCTTGTTGCTGTTCTCTTCCGTTGAATATTCAAGCGGCTTGGACGCATCTATTTTCATACAGTCTCACCCCGCAGTTTCTTTTCAGTCTCGATAACTTCTTCTGCCGGAATATAGAAGCCGTGATCCCGGTCGAAGGACATGGTTGCCAGTGTAATCAGAACGCCGATGCCGGCAACGATGGCCGGAATCCACATGCTGAAGACGAGGAAGAAGCCCAGGAAGAAGAAGATGACGCCGAGCACGAACGGTTTGCCGCTGTTGCTAGGCATATGGATTTTGGTGATTTTGTCTTCGAACAGCTTTGTTTTACCGCGTTTTTCCGCCCAGAGCGGATCGCGCGTCGTTACTTTAGGCACAACCGCAAAGTTGTAAGCCGGGATCGGGCTGCTGGTCGCCCATTCGAGCGTGCGTGCATCCCACGGATCGCCGTTCTTTTCCCGCGGCATGTACCGTGTGCTCCAGTAGATGTTGTACACGAGCAGCAGGAAACCGATCGCAAGGCCGCAGGCGCCCACGAAGGAGAGCATATTCAGCGGGCCGAAGCCGGTATCTGCAGAGTAGGTGTACATCCGCCGCGTCATGCCCATCAGTCCCAGGAAGAACAGCGGGAAGAAGGTGACGTTAAACGAAATGATGATCCACCAGAAAGCATGTTTGCCGAGACGTTCGTTCAGGCGGAAGCCGAACACTTTAGGGAACCAGTAATGGAACCCGGCGATTACGGCGAATACCGCACCTGGGATCAGCACATAGTGGAAATGCGCGACCAGGAACATCGTGTTGTGATACTGATAGTCGGCGCTGGCCATGGCCAGCATGACGCCGGTAACGCCGCCGATCGTAAAGATCGGGATGAACGCCAGCGAATAAAGCATCGGCGTCGTAAAGCTGATCCGCCCCTTTCGCAGGGTGAACAGCCAGTTGAAGATTTTGACCCCGGTCGGTACGGCGATCGCCATCGTAGTGATCGAGAAGAAGCCGTTGACCATGACGCCTTGACCCATCGTATAGAAGTGATGCGCCCATACGAGGAAGGACAAGAGAGAGATGATAACCATACTGGCGACCATGGAGGTATAGCCGTACAGGTTTTTCTTGGAGAAGGTGGCAATGATTTCACTGTAAATCCCGAAAGCCGGCAGGATAACGATATAGACTTCCGGATGGCCCCATACCCAGAACAGGTTGGCCCAGAGCATATCCATGCCGCCGTTGGCCATCGTAAAGAATTGTGAGCCGAACAGCCGGTCGAACATCATGAGCGCCAGCGCCACGGTGAGCACAGGGAATGCAAAGACGATGATGATATTGGTGATCAGCACGGACCAGGTAAACATCGGCATTTTCATCAGCTTCATGCCCGGTGCGCGCATCTTGAGGATCGTTACGATAAAGTTGACGCCGGTCATCAGCGTCCCGATACCGGAAATCTGCAGCGCCAGGGAATAATAGTTGTTGCCGACGGTCGGGCTGAACTCAGTGCTGGCGAGCGGGAAATACGCCGACCAGCCGGCATCCGGCGAACCGCCGACGACGAAGGAGATGTTCAGCAGCATGGCTCCGAAGAAGAAGAGCCAGAAGCTGACGGCGTTCAGCCGCGGAAACGCGACGTCGCGCGCGCCGATCTGCAGCGGCACAACCACGTTCATCAGACCGATAATAAACGGCATCGCCATGAAGAGGATCATGATCAAGCCGTGAGTGGTGAAGACCTCGTTGTAATGCTGGGCGTCGAGAAATTTCATTTCCGGCGCCGCCGTCTGCAGACGCATCATCATGGCGTCGATGCCGCCGCGGAACAACATCAGCAGCGCGGCGAGAATGTACATGACGCCGATCCGTTTATGGTCTACGGTAGTCAGCCATTCGCGCCAGAGATAACCCCATTTTTTAAAATAGGTCAGTCCGACGACAATCCCGATGCTGACGAGCACGATGCTCACCATGGCACCGTAGATCAGCGGTTCGCCATGAACCTTAAATTTATCCCAATCCATTAGGGTGGCTCCTTTCGAAAATAGTACCAGGACTAGTTATTGTGTGTATGTTCGTCTACGGACGAAGTAGGAACCGGCTCCTGAAGCTCCGGATCGGGTTTGCTGTCAAACTCGGTATCCGGTTCGGCCGACGGATGGATTTCCTTGTTATCCTGATGCTCCGTGCTTCCGTTGTCCATATTCATTTCCGAACCGTTTTGACTCATATGCTCGCTGTGTTCTCCCGGTGGCGGGCTGAACTCCAAATGCGTGGAGGAATACGTTTTACGGCCGACGAAATCGGTCGCCAGAAGGGTTTTGAACTCCTCTTCGCTCAGCTGCGGAGCGGTGTCCTTGACCTCTTTGACCCAATCGGAGTAATCCTTGTCGCTCATGACCAGCGTTTCGAATTCCATTTGGGCATATCCCTTACCGCTAAAGTTCGAGTTGCGGCCCAAATAAGAACCTACCGCGTCCGAAGAAAGATTCAGTTCGGTGAGCATGTCGCTCATCGCATACTTTTGCCCGCCGAGCTGCGGGATCCAGAAGCTGGTGATCGGCCCGTAGGAATACAGTCTGAATTCCACGGCACGATGTACCGGAATATTGACGTAGTTCACGGTCTCGATGCCTTCTTCAGGATAGCTGAAATGCCATTTCCAGTTGGAGGAAGAAGCATAGATGACGAGCGGCTTCTGATCCTTGTAATCGGCTGCGACATTTTCGACGGTGTGAGTGGTTTTGACGGTAACGACAGACAAGAAGGTTACGATGATGATCGGGATGATGATCCAGATCGCTTCAAGTACCTTGTTGCCCTCCTCATCCTCGGGGATATATCCCTCGTTGCTCTTTTTGGCCCGGTATTTCACGAGCACGAAGATGTACAGGATGTAGACTACCGCCAGGACAAAAGCCATCACGAGGATCGACAGGATGATGGTGTCCGACAATGTACGGGCAGCCGGCCCCTTCGGATTCAGGACAGTCAGCGAACTGCATCCTGGCAGAAGGAGGATCAGGCTGAGAAACAATGCGTATAACGGTCCCTTCTTTTTCATATAAAGCTCCTTCCTTCATTACTCTTTTCTTAGCCGAGCTAGTCGTGGTCCTCAATCAACCTGTTTCTATAGTAAGAACTACTTAACCAGATTGCAAAAACCATATTTTGTCATAAAATCTAGAATCGTCCTCAAAAATGACCATTATGTTAAATATATGTGAACAATTGACGTCTTGATGGAGACGATATGATTAAAATCACTGTAACCATGCGCTTTAAGCTTCCTTTAATAAAGTTCAACATTTGTTCACAGTTTCACAAATGTTGCTATTTTCGTCACAAATAGAATGCGCCTTTTCAAGGGTGTTTATCCGCCGTTTTACTTGATACGACAGTATTCGACGCTGCTGCGACGCATTGCGAATTAAAACTGTAAAATGTGATTATTTTCACAGAAATAAAGGTTTACAATTTTTTAGGCCGGAGGTAACAAACTCTCCATTTCCCAAAGCCCCGTCTATGATAGAGTGATAGATAAATATACATAGATGGGAGCAGCTTCAAAGTGTCTATTAAAAAAATAATGCTTGTATTGTTCTCATTATTCCTCTTGTTCTCGGTTGCCGTTCCAGGCGCAAAAGCGGCAGGCGAACCTCTAAAGCTGCGCCTGTCCGTGGAGGATCAAGTTTCGGCAATCGAGGCTATTCCGGTCAAGGATGTCTATTATGTTCCACTTCGCCCGCTTACCGAGGCATTGAACGGAACGATGACCGGCCTGCCGGATGGCATCTCGGTCAATGCCGGGGGCGGCTCTTTCAAACTGATGAAAGAAGGCGGCGTCCTGTATGCGGATGGAACGACCGCGGCGGCTGAAACCTTTAATCAAAATGGAATGCTAATGGTTCCGCTGCGCCTTTTTGCCAAGCTTGGCTATAGCATTTCCTATTCTCCTTCGGACTATTTGCTGCGTATCCGCAGCGCTTCGGCGACGCTCGATGACCTTGGTTTTATTAGCCGGTATGCCGCCGATTTGAAACCGCCTGCGCCGGCATCGCCTGCACCATCCGCCGGAACCGCGGGGAAAACGGTATATTTAACGTTTGACGACGGACCATCGGCATCGACAGGGCAACTTTTGGACCTGCTGGACAAGTATGGGGTTAAAGCAACCTTTTTTATGCTGGGTCCCAATATGAACCGTTACCCTGCCGCCGTGAAACGAATTGCCCGGGACGGCCATGGGCTGGGGCTGCACGGGACGACGCACCGCAAGGAGAAGTTTTATGCATCGCCGGCAGCGGCGCTGGGTGAAATGGTACAGGCGGATAAGACGCTGGAAAAACTGACGGGAACGGGCACTTCGCTGATCCGGCCGCCGTACGGCAGCAAGCCTTATTTCACGAAAGCCTACCGGGACAAAGTGCTGGCGCAAGGGTTCCACTTATGGGATTGGAACGTCGATTCCGACGACTGGATGTACAAAGAAGACCGCAGCGCGGTTTATGGCAATGTAATGTCACAGGTACATAAGCTGAAGAAGGCGGGTACGAATCCGGTCATTTTGATGCATGATCAAAAGGCCGATCTGACCGTGCTGCCGCATTTGCTGGAATCATTGAAGCAGGAAGGATACACCTTCGGAGTAATTACGGACGGGATGCCGCCGGTGAATTTCTGGAAGGATAAACGTTGAGAAAAGTGAGGTGCGGCGATGTTGCGCCGCCGTTGTATTTAGTACAATAGATTGCGCCCTAAAACAGGATTTCTTTGATTCCGTTGCACTTCGTGCAACGGATTTTTTGATATTCGGTGATTTGCGGCAAATCGGCATGTGCCGGGAAAAGGAAAGCAAAACGCTGACTGTCCATAAACCCGGCTATGCACTTCATGTCGTTAAATATTTTGCGAGCATCTCCACAAGCTGGCGTTTGAGCCGGTCGGGAGCGATCCGCTGTTTGGAAAAAGCGATGGAGTCGATTACCGCCCCGACGGCTTCATATACGATCACTGCAGCGGCTTCGGGATCATCCGTTTTCAGTTCATCCCCGCCCATCCGAAGATACGCCAAGGTCTGGCGGCGGCCGATCTCGTATTGCTCGTCCATCAGCTGTTTGATTTCATCGTCGCTCAGGTACAGGATGGACAGCTCCTTATGGATCCCGACAAACGGTTCATGGGACTGAAGCAGCGCATCCACAAGATGGGCCATCAGCTGGCGGGTATCGCCGGTTTGGAAATCCACATCCGCCAATGCGGCGTCGATCCTCGCGAGCAGCGCCTGGTTATAGATATGCAAAATATCGATGAATACCGCCCGCTTATCCAGATAGTAGGAGTAGAAGCTCCCGGTCGATACGCCTGCGGCGGCGGCGATTTGCTTCGTATTCGTCTGGTAATAGCCTTTTTCGGCAAAAAGCTTCATAGATGCCTGGAGAATGGCTTCTTTCGTTTTGATGCCGCGGTCCTGCCGTGGCGTACGGGTTTTGTCTTCCGTTTCGTTCATGGATCGCCGACTCCCTTCTAGTTCGATTGTAGTAGAGCGTTTTTTTGCTGTCAATAAAATATGAACTCAAGTTCATTTTTTGATTGACAAATGTGAACCGTGGTTCATATAATCAAAATATGAACTATGGTTCACATTATTGGAGGTGCGAAAAATGAGTATTGGAATGCGGAGGGCGTTTTCGTTTACAGCAATCGTACTGGGCTTCTTCATCGCATTGCTGGATACGACAATTACCAACATCGCTTTGCCGGAGATGACGCGGTTTTTCGGAGGAAACGTGACGAAAATTTCCTGGGTAATGAACGGGTACAATCTGGCGTTTGCCGTATTTATTTTGACGGCGGCGCGTTTGGCCGATCAATTTGGCCGGAAAAGGGTGTTTATTGTCGGAGTCGCGCTGTTTACCGTGACGTCGCTGCTGGCAGGATTCGCGCCTACGTTAGGCGTGCTTGTCTTGCTGCGGGTGCTTCAAGGACTGGCGGGGGCGATCATCGTTCCGGTGACCATCCCGCTGACGACCACAACGTTTCCCAAAGAAATGCATGGCACGATTATCGGCATCTGGGGCGCGGTTTCCGGGGTGGCGGCAGCCAGCGGCCCGGCGCTTGGCGGCGTAATTATGCAGCATCTCGACTGGAAATGGATCTTCTTCGTCAACGTACCGCTGGGGCTGCTCAGCATCGTGCTTACGCTGCGGTTCATTGATGAATCGCGGGATGATTCGGCCAGCCGGAGAATCGATTATTTCGGCATTGCCGGTATCTCTGCGGCGATGTTCTGCATCGCCTATACGCTGATCAAGGTGCAGGATTACGGTTGGGATTCCAACCGTACGATCATCGGTCTTGTCGCGGGAACGCTTTTCCTGGCACTGTTTGTCCTAATCCAATGGAAGGCCAAGGAACCGATGCTGCCGCTGTCGCTGCTCCGGTTCCGCAGCTTCGACGGTGCGGTACTGACGATGCTGATCGTCGGGGCGGCGCTGATGAATATTTCGCTGCTGACGTCCTTTTTTCTGACCCGGATGATGGGGATGACGGAACTGAAGGCAGGACTGCTGCTGTCGGTGGTCGCGCTGGGCTCGATGTTCAGTTCGGCCATCTCCGGCCCACTGTCGGCCAAGTACGGCAGCAACGGCTTTGCGGCGCTGGGCATTGCGCTGATGACTTGCGCTTCGTATTGGCTCAGCGGGCTGCATGCGGATTCCTCGCTTGCGGACGTGATCATACGCCTGGTTCTGGCCGGGCTGGGCACAGGTTTCACTATGGCGCCGGTGATGTCGTCCACGGCCCGCAACGTGCCGGAAGAGAAGGTCGGCATCGCTTCCGGCGCCGTCAACATGGCCAAAGCGCTTGGCAGCGTCATCGGTGTGGCGATTATCGTCACCGCCCTGCAAGGGCATATGGATGACGGGCAACGGGAAGCCGGCATCAAGGCCGCACAGGCTATCGAGACGGATGCCGCACTCCAGCCGTTTCTGCGCGCGGTCGTAGAGGATGCTGCTTCTGCTAGTGGAAGCAGTGAGGAGAGCGGCGCATCGGAAGCCGAATTGTCGGCTGCACTGATGGAGCAGGCGGACGCAGCCGCGGCCAAACTCGGTGTAGAGGAACAGCAGGCGTTTTTGGCCGACCGGGAGGGGCAGCTCCGTGAAGCCGGAAGACTGCTGGCTCAGGCGGGCCTTAGTCAGCGGCATGCGGCCGAGCGGGCGTTCAGCCGGACCTATGAACTGGCCGGGATGTTGATGATCCCCGGCATTCTGTTTGCGCTGACGAGCGACAAACGGCGGAAAGCGAAGCAGGCGAATGCGAATGCCCTTGCGGAAACCCCGCCGCTTCCGGCCGCGGAATAGCATTGCAGAGCATCGCGCGGAATAAGATTGCGGAATGCCATCATTGAAAAGACGGTCCTGCGGACCGTTTTTTTGTCGTTGACATCCATGTTAAACTGTATTAATAATAGTAATACAGTTAATACACCTGATATTTCCAATCCGCATTTCAGAAAGGAGGAACGCGATTGTTCGAACTGGATATCCGCAGCCGCAAGCCGATCTATGAACAGCTGATCGAGAAGATTAAAGAGATGGTCATTCATGGAGTGTTGCAGCCGGACGAACAGCTTCCTTCCGTCAGGACCTTATCCTCGCAGCTCACCGTCAATCCGAATACGATTCAGAAAGCTTACCGGGAGCTGGAACGGGAAGGGTACATTTACTCGCTTCAAGGAAAAGGCAGCTTTGTAGCGCCGCTCGGGCCGGAGCTGCGTGGCGGCAAAAAAAACGAGATCCGCGAAGAACTGCTGCGCCTAATGGCCGAGGCGGTATTTCTAGGTTTTACCGAACACGAGATCGGGGCGTTGTACCGGCAGGCGCTGGAACAGAAAAAGGAGGGAGAGCAATGATTGACGTTCAGGACGTCAGCAAAAGTTTTCAAGAGGAGAAGGCGGTCGACGGCATTTCGCTTTCCGTCGGCAAAGGCGCGATCTACGGCTTGCTCGGGTCCAACGGTGCAGGCAAGACGACGCTGCTCAAAATGCTTGCCGGTATTTACCGGCCGGAGCAAGGCAACGTTCAGATCGGCGGCAAAGCGGTGTTCGAGCAGCCCGATACGAAGAGCGGAATTATTTTCATGCCGGATACGCCGTATTTTTTTCCACAGGCTACGCTCCGGGTGATGGCCGATTTTTACCGTGCGGTATACCCGAAGTGGAGCGAGGAGCGGTTCAAAGAACTGGAAACCGTATTCCGTCTGGACCCGAAACGCAAGCTTAGCCGGTTCTCCAAAGGGATGCAGCGGCAGGCGGCATTCCTGCTGGCGCTCAGCTGCATGCCGGAGGTGCTGATCATGGACGAACCGATCGACGGGCTGGACCCGGTGATGCGCCGGCAAATTAAAAATCTGCTGTTTCAGGAAGTGGCGGACCGCAGCCTGACGGTGATGATCTCATCGCATAACCTGCGTGAAATCGAGGATTTATGCGATCACATCGGCATTATGCATCAGGGCCGGATGCTGGTGGAGAAGGAGCTGGATGAGCTGAAGTCGGACACGCACAAGGTACAGGTGGCTTTCCGGGATGAACGGCATGCTGCGGCGCTTACGGCCAAACTTCAGGTGCTGCATCACGAGGCCCGCGGCAGCGTCAATTTGTATATCGTCAAAGGCGACCGCCCGCGGATCGAGCAGACATTTCGCGTATACGATCCCTATGTGCTCGATTTGCTGCCGCTGACGCTCGAAGAAATCTTTATTTATGAAATGGGGGATGCCGGTTATGACGCGCAGCCGCTACTTGTTTAACGGCGGAGTCCTCCGCCAAAATATGCGCCAGCACGGCTGGGTCGGAATCATCTATTTGCTGGGGCTTTTGTTTGCTTTGCCGCTGCAGATGCTGCTAGCGCATCAGGAGGATGTGCCGGCGCAGGAGATACACAATCTTTTTCAAATCGCAGACAACGTGCAGACACTGTTTATCCTGATCGTGCCGGTTGCCGCGGCCTTGTTCCAATTCCGTTACCTGCAGGCGAAACATCCGTCCGATTTATGGCATAGCCTGCCGCTGCGACGCGGACAGCTGCTGTTCAACCATATGGCCAGCGGCCTGTTCCTTCTGCTGGTGCCGGTATGGCTGGTCAGCTTGCTGTCGGGTCTCCTGATGCCGCTCGATTCGAACGGCTACGCTTATCAGGCGGCCGACGTATGGAACTGGTGCGTCACCGCAAGCGTCATCACGCTATTTTTCTATGTGTTCAGCGTTTTTGTCGGAATTTGCATGGGACAGACCGTGCTTCAGGGCATTGTGATTTACATATTAATGCTGCTGCCCGCTTTCTTGCTCATGCTGCTCGACAAGCATTTTAGCATGTATTTGTACGGGTATCCCAATTATGACGGCATATACGGAGACATGGGGGACTGGTCGCCGGTATACACCATGCTGTTTGCAGTCAGTTCTCCGGTCGGTGGGGTGAAGCTTTGGGTGTATGCCGGGCTTAGCGTGCTGTTCACTGCGCTTTCGTATTTGCTGTACCGGAAACGCCACGCCGAGAAGTCGGGTTATGCCATTGTATTCACTTATTTCAATCCATTGTTTAAAGCGGGAGTCATGTTATGCGCGATGCTGCTGTGCGGTACGTATTTCGGCAGCTTGAAAGACAAGTATCCGGGCTGGGTTATCGCCGGTTATCTGGCCGGGGCGCTGATCGGATACCTCGCCGCGGAGATGGTGATCCGCAAATCCTGGCATGTGCTCTCAAGGAAAGCCGTACGGGAGTTTGCGGTTTACGCTGTGCTGCTTGGGATTGTCATCTACCTTCCGGTGAGCAATTGGAACGGCTATGAGGCCCGGGTTCCGGATACCGATCGCATCACCGCTGCATATGTCGGAGACGAGTACCGGATGTACGCCGAAGATTCGTTTATGACCGACTCTCCGTCTCAAGCGGAACCGATGTTTTCTTCTGATAAAAGTTATATTGCGGCGGCGCGCGGGCTTCATCAGGCATTGGCAACGGCCCGTCCTGTAATGGATACTTCGGCAAACTCGAATCGCACATACAGATATTATGATTTCGTGTATAAGCTGAATAACGGCCGGACCCTGCACCGGGCCTACTGGGTGCCGTCCGCGGGATTCGAACCGGAACTGAAAGCGTTGATGGAGAATGCGGAGTTCAAACGGAAGGAATACAAGCTGTACGCTTTGAATGCGGAAGTGGAGGGCTTCCGGATCACCAACGGGGATAAGGTGCTGAATATCTCCGATCCCGGAGAGGTTGCCGAGCTCAAGGCGCTCCTTGAAAAAGAAAACCTGAACATGTCCTACGCGGATCAAACGGGCAATCAGATGCCGTACGCGTCCTTTCAAACCCTCGTCAAGCCGGACGAGTCCGGGTACCAGGCCTATTACAGTTATTATTGGTATCCGTCGTTTGACGAAATGACGACATGGTTCGAGAAGAACGGGTATACTGCTAAAATACGCACGCTACCGCAGCAGATCAAGTCCGTGGAAATCGTGCCCGGTGCTTTGGGCGGTACTGATCAAGCCGGGTATTACGGGGATTTGCAGGCCTATTTTACCCAAGCCGAAGGCGAAAATCGAGCATGGAAGACGGAAGATCAAGCAGCCATTGCGGATGTGCTGGACCGCCAGCGGTATGTAGTACGTGCATCAGGGGCATATTTGGTTAAAATAGAGTATCCCGATCCCAACGAGCCGGCCAACTATGTTATGCTCGAAGAACAGGATCTTACGCCGGCGCTGAAGGCGCTGATCCGCTAGCCGGTATGCGGCATTCAAGGCGCGGGCTGATTTAAAGGGGCGTCTGCCGCCGTTTGGTTAGCCCTGCATCAGGAGGTGAGCGCAAATGAACGAGATTCCCGATCATTTGGACCATGGTTTGCAGGTCGTATTTATCGGCTTTAATCCGAGCCCGATTTCCGGCGAGCTCGGCCATCACTATGCCAATCCGCGCAACAATTTCTGGCGCATTCTGCATCAGTCCGGGCTGACCCCGCGGCTGTACCGGGCCGCGGAGGATGGAGAACTGCTGAAGCTGGGCTACGGCTTCACGAATATCGTCGCCCGCCCGACGCGCGGCGCCGAGGATATTACCCGCGAGGAATATGCGCAAGGGCGGGAAGTACTGCGCGAGAAGCTGGAGCGGTACCGTCCGGACATCGCCTGTTTTGTCGGCAAAGGCGTCTACACCGAATTCAGCCGCAATGCCAAAGCGGGATGGGGGTTTCAGGAGGGCGTGCCGGTCGTCGACGGGGTGCGCGAATTCGTCGCCCCGTCCTCCAGCGGCCTTGTCCGCATGCCGTTGGAAGAAATCGTCGGCATCTACCGGGAGCTGAGCGAATGCATACAAAAAAGCCGCTGAACGCAGCGGCTTTTTTGTATGCTTGATGGTTGCAGCGGAAGGCGGCGGCCTCCCGCAAATTAGCGGGAGTTTTTCTGCCTATTTTTCCTGTGAGAGGGTGTATGAATCAGCGAATGCGAAAAATCTGGCGGCTGTCGCATCCATCATCTTTAGGTTTGAATCAGCAGCAGGATGATCGACGATAGCGACAGGCAAACGCTGACGAGATACAGCACGGCGACCACCTGCTTCTGGGTGAGCCCGGCTTTCAGCAGCCGGTAATGCACCTGCGTGGCATCCGCCTGGTAGATCGGCTTGCGCTGCATGAAGCGTTTAATCACGACGAACAGATTGTCGAAGATCGGCACGCCGAGCGCCAGAATCGGAATAAACAGCGACAACACAGTCGCCTGCTTGAACGCGCCATCCAGCGCGATGACGGCGAGCATGAAGCCGAGGAAGGTCGCTCCGGCGTCGCCCATGAAGATTTTGGCCGGCGGTTTGTTATAACGTAAATAAGCAAGGGTTACGCCAACGAGCGTAATCGCCATCAGCGCCGAAGCGGATTGGCCTTTGGCCAATGCTACGACAAACAGTGTAGCCGCCGAAATCGCCGTCAGGCCGCCCGCAAGTCCATCCATGCCGTCGGAGAAATTGATGACCGTCGTCACGCCGAAGATCCAAATGATGGTCAGCAGAAATTGCAGCACGACCGGCAGAACCAGGTATTCCCCGGAGAAGGGATTATAAAATCCGGTAAATGCATTCCCGGAGAGGTAGACAAGCACGGCCGCCGTAATCTGCACCAGGAATTTGGGCAGCGCGGGAAAGTCTTTGCCTTTGGTTTTGTACCAATCATCAATCGTGCCTATGGTAAGCAGGAGCACCCCGCCGACAAACAGCGCGAGCGTCTCCAGCGAAAAATCGCGGGCGGTAACCAGGTATGTAATGAAAAAACCGATAAAGATGGCATAGCTTGCGGTCAGCGGAATCGGTTCACGGTGAATTTTGCGTTCGACGTCCTTACGGGGCCGGTCGACAAAATCAAGCCGGAATGCCAGCTTGGCCAGCGGAGGAATCAGCGCATTGACAATAAAAAACGACAGCAGAAACGATAAGACGTAAAAAATGACAATCACCACCGTTGATTTATTTAAGCATGTCCTCTAAATTATATCGCAGAAGACATACCAATGTCGATTAGACGAACCAGGAGGGAATTCCGGCATGAAATACGATGTGATTTTATTCGACGCCGACGATACGCTGTTTGATTACGGCATGGCGGAAAGCAATGCGTTGTACCAGGCTTTTGCCCATTTCGGGCTGCCGACGGGTGCGGAAACGTATGCGGACAGCTACAAGGCGATCAACGCTGCGCTGTGGAAGGATCTGGAGCAGGGACGCATCTCCTCCGCGGTACTGCGGGTAGAGCGGTTTAACCGCTTGTTTGCCGAAAATAAACTGGAATACGATCCTGAAGCCTTCAGTGATGCCTATTTGCGCTTTCTGGGCGAAGGAACGTTCCTTATCCAAGGGGCGGTGGAGCTGCTCGGAGCGCTGAAGGACTGCCGGCTCGCGGTGATCACCAACGGCATCCGGGATGTGCAGCTCTCGCGGATCGGCGGTTCGCCGCTGCGGGAAGCATTCGAGGAGATTATTATTTCCGAGGTGGCCGGCAGCCAGAAGCCGGAGACGGGCATTTTTGATTATGCCTTCGCCAAACTGGGCTTGTCCGCAGCCGATAAGGCCCGCGTGCTGATCGTCGGCGATTCGCTGACTTCCGACATCCAGGGCGGCATCAACTATGGCATTGATACGTGCTGGTTCAATCCTTTGAACAAAACCAACGGCAGCGGGCTGAAGCCCAAATACGAAATTAGGGATCTGGCCGAGCTGCTGGCCATCGTCCGCTAGGAGGGTCGAAACCCTCTCCCCGTGTTAAATATATTACGAGGTTATAGCAGCGCCCAAAACTATTCGTACCAGGGAGAGGATTGCGATGAACAATAAAAAATGGCTGATCGCCCTTGTGGCTGCAGGCATGGCCGTCACCGGCTCGGCCGGGGTCTATGCGGGAACCAAGCTGGAGCAAATCAAGGCTTACCTGAATCATGGCATCGGCGTCGTGGTCGACGGCAGCCCGTATTGGCTGAGGGACGGCAACGGCAAAACGCTGACGCCGATCACCTACAACGGCCTGACCTATCTGCCGGTCCGCTCGGTCGCCGACGCCCTGCATGTACCCGTCTACTATGACGCCGCAAACGGCAAGGTAAGGATCGGCGAAGGTGCGGTAAACGCCGGTTCATCGGGCAGCTCCGGCTCCGGCAATTCCGGCGGCACGCCGGTAGAAACAGTGGCCCGGCCGGTTAACCTGCCGGCGGATTTTCCGATCCCGCAGGATGCCGTGTTGACCATTACCGTGGACACCAATGCAAACGGGGTGAAAAAAGCGGCGTTCAGCTATTCGACGCAGGAAACGCTGGATACGATGGGTTTCGTGTACAGTGAATATGCCCGAATTAAACGGCTTGACAATGCCTCGCAGTCCGTAAGCGCCAGCTCCGTCAAAATCAGCGGCAGACTCGGCGGCACCAGTCCGGTATCCATTGTCGGCAAGCCTTCGACGGCCAAGCCCGGCTTCAACATCTTCACTATCACTTGGTCAGAAAGCTAGAGTCTGGCTTGTTCCTGCCGATCTATGGTATATTTAGTTCACAAAAACCTAAGTAAGGAGATTGGAAATGGAAAAAACGCTCGTTTTTGGACACAAAAATCCGGATACGGATACGATTTGTTCGGCAATTGCCTACGCTGCGCTCAAGAAAGAACTGGGCTGGGACGCTGAAGCGGTTCGCCTGGGCGAAGTCGGCGGAGAAACCGCTTTTGCCCTGAACTATTTCGGCGTGGAAGCTCCGCGCCACGTGGAGAAAGTGGCAGAAGAAGCCAAACAGGTCATCCTGGTTGACCATAACGAACGCCAGCAAAGCGCCGGCGATATCGATCAAGTACGCGTGGTGGAGGTTATCGACCATCACCGGATCGCCAACTTTGAAACCGCGCATCCGCTGTACTACCGCGCAGAACCGGTGGGCTGCACCGCAACGATTCTGAACAAGCTGTACAAAGAGAACGGCGTAGCCATTCCGAAGGCCATTGCCGGACTTATGCTGTCTGCCATCGTTTCCGACTCCTTGCTGTTCAAATCGCCGACCTGCACGCCGGAAGACATTGCCGCGGCAACGGAACTGGCTGAAATCGCCGGAGTCGACAAAGACAGCTACGGCCTGGAAATGCTGAAAGCCGGCGCCGACCTCAGCGACAAGAGCATTGCACAACTGATTTCCCTTGATTCCAAGGAGTTTACGATGGGCGCTCATAAAGTCGAGATTGCCCAAGTCAATGCCGTAGACATCAATGACGTGCTCTCCAAGCAAGCAGAACTGGAAGATGCACTGAACCTGATCGTCTCTAACAAAGGCCTGGACTTGTTCCTGTTTGTCGTAACCGACATCCTGAACAACGACTCCGTCGGCCTGGCGCTCGGCAAGCTGGCCGGTGCGGTAGAGCAGGCTTATGGCGTGAAGCTGGACGACAATAAAGCGGTTCTGAAGGGCGTTGTATCCCGCAAATCGCAAATCGTGCCGGTCTTGACCGAAACGATCTCCAAGCTGTAAGCAATCTTTTTTGAGAAAACAAAGCGAAGGCAATTCCCCTGCACCCGTTACCGCGGTTGCTTACAGGCTGCAGATTGCGGCCGATAGGGGATGACCTTCGCTTTTTTTGCTGTTATTTAAACTGAAATCGGAATTCGTGAAGCAGCAGCTGCAATCGGCTGGAGCGAATTCGAATGAGTTCATCGACAAAATATGCCAATTTCTGATTATAAAAGCCAAATCGGGACTTTAAACCCGGGTTGGCTTTTTATTTTGTGCAAATTATATTGTTCGTCTATAACAAAAGTCACACATTAGTCCGAAATATGGATAGCAGGGAGAATTTTTTATGAAGTCAGCCTCGAGGTTGAGGATATCAGGAAAGGAAAGTGTACAGCATGAAAAACGCATTGTACCATCATCCCCAATTTGCAAGACATCGAACCAAACTGCTGTTGCTGTGCACATTGTTGGCCGCTGCGCCGCTGGGAGGCGTGGTCTCGGCAGCTCCCGCATCTTCTGCAGCTATTTTGGACCCGGTTAACAGTACGGGCATCGGTTGGCTCAACAACGGTGGAACCCCTATCCAAGTGTCAGGCACGACCATTCGGATTGACCTGACTGAACATCATTCGTGGAATTTCGACAATTCCATGCAATGGTCTGCCCTATCCAAAAGCCCTTTGGTGACGGCATCCATCGATGGAAAAATATTAATCCTGAATGTGCTAGGAGCAGGCAGGGCCGATATCGAACTCCGCGCCGAAAAATCCGGGACGGCTCCGGTTGTCGATAGCTGGGTGCTTGAGGTCTCCAAGACGGGGGACATCAACGGCGACGGGCAAATCACATCGGCCGATGCGCTTTATATCATCAAGGTCGTCAACAGCAAACTAACGCTGTCTCCGCAGGAAATCAACCGGCTCGACATCAACCGCGACGGCGTAGTCACCCTGGCGGATTCGACGGCGCTGCTCTCCAATTACGTGGGCAAAACGAGTACCTCCAACGTCTCGTATATTGTGAACTTGCTGGATGCCAACGACGGTCCGGGCATTAAAAACGGACGGATGGAAGGCGAACTGAAAGTTGGCGCGCAGTTGACGGCACGCTACGATTATTACGATGTCGAAAACGACCCCGAAGCCGGTGCTTCCTATCAATGGTACCGGGGCAGAGAAGCGGACGGATCGGACAAAACGGCCATTGCCGGCGCAACTTCCGGGACATACATAATTACTTCTGATGACCTCGGTCATTATCTCTATGCGGAAGTAACGCCTGAAGCCAGTGTTGGCGTGATCCAGGGGCTGCCGAATGTGCTGGCAACCGCATCCTATATTCCGGATACGACGCCTCCCGAGCTGGCGGCCGCTCCGGCCCCGGCCGGCCTGCTGACCAAAGCGCAGTCGGGCGAGGATTGGGTATTGGCCTTTAACGAACCGGTATTTGCCGGCTCCGGCAAAATCGTGCTGCGCAAGAATAACGATACCCTTGTCGGCGAATATTCTGCGAGCGATGCCGCGCATGTCAGCATCAGCGGCAACAAGGTCACGCTGCTGAATCACGGACTGGATGAACTGACGGAATATGCGGTTACCGTCGAACCCGGCGCCATTGTCGATTTGGCGGGCAATCCCTTTGCCGGACTGACCGGCGCAACAGTATGGCGGCTATCGACCCCGGACCTGATAGGGCCCCGGGTGAATGCGAAGTTGCCTGCCGCCCATGCCGTGCAGGTGCTGCCAAGCAGCAATCTGGTGTTGACGTTCAATGAGCCGGTTCGAGCCGCGGCGGGGCAGCCGATTGTGCTGCACCGTACAGATGGCAGCGTGGCGGACACGATTGCCGCGGACGATACGTCGCGCGTCACGATTCAGGGGGCAAATGTGACGATCCAACCGGCTGTGCTGGAAGAAAGTGAAGCTTATTATGTAACGGTGCCGGAAGGCGCCTTTACCGATGCAGCAGGCAATTTCGCCGAAGGCGTTGCCGGGGCGACCGGCTGGGACTTTACGGTGGCGGACATTACGCCGCCTGCCATAACCGGCTGGACGCCGTCCAATCACGCGAAGCAGGTACTGCCGGGCAGCGCCTTGGTGTTGACGTACAGCGAACCGGTTCAGTCGGCCGCCGGCAAGACGATTACAATCTACAATGAAACCACGCATACTGAGACGGCTTCTATTCCGGCGGACGATACGGACAAAGTCACGATCCTGGGCAATCGGGTAACCGTCGCCAATCCGGGCCTGCTTGCCAATATGACCTACCGCATTGATCTGGCGGCCGGGGCGTTTACTGATGCGGCCGGCAACCCGTCCGCGGCGGTGAGCGGAAATACCGACTGGAGCTTCGCGATGATCGATACGATTGCGCCGCAGCTTGTGTCCACACTGCCGGCCGACGGCGGCGTTTCGGGCGGGTCCGGCGCGGATCTGAAGATGACCTTCAGTGAGCCGGTTCTTGCTGCGGCTGGCAAAAAGATCGTCATTCACCGGGCGGATGACGGCAGCTCGGCAGCCGAACTGGATGCCGGGGACATTACGCATGTTGCCGCAGCCGGCACTGCCGTAACTTTGACCGGCCTTCAGCTTGAGGAGAAGACGGATTATTATGTCACGGTGGAAGAAGGCGCGTTGGCCGACTTGGCCGGCAATGATTTTGCAGGGTTCACGCAGGCGACGGATTGGAGTTTTAGCGTCCCGGATAAAACGGCGCCGGCGGCGACGGATTTCTCTCCGGCCCGTTCCTCGTCTGCAGCGGGAATGAACACGCCGCTGGTGCTTACTTTTAGTGAAAATGTGTCGGCGGTGTCCGGTAAATCGATCCGGATTGTGCCCGCCTTAACCCATACTGCAATTGCAACCTATAACGCCGGCGATACGGCTTTCGTGCAGATCGCAGGAAATATAGTCACCATCGCCAATCCCGGTCTCGCCGACGGTACGGCATACCATGTGGAAATCGACAGCGGCGCATTCCGCGACGAAGCGGGCAATGACTTCGCCGGTTTCTCGGGAAGCGGCGGCTGGAGCTTCTCTACCCCGGATACCCTCGCCCCGGTCCTGACGGGCAAGCTTCCGTCAGCTTCAGCGACAGGCGTCGGATTATCCACGGATTTCATGGCGACATTCAACGAACCGGTCGCAGCAAAGCCGGGTAAACAGGTGCGCATCCGTAATCTCGATACCGGTACGGTGGCGGCGGAATTTGCAGCAGACGATACCCAAGCCGTTACGGTGAGCGGTCAAACTGTCACGATTCACAATCCCGGACTGCTAAACCTGACAACTTACGGAATCGAAATCGAAGCCGGAGCATTCACCGACGGCAGCGGCAATCCGTTCGGCGGAATCTCCGCCGCCGGCTGGAGCTTCTCCACACCGGACCCTCGCGGATTTAATGCGCAGAATCTGAGCAGCGACTTCTCGGCTGCCCAGATGATCGCGGATAACGGCGCGGTACTCCTGCTGTCGATGAACGGCGATACCTTCAAAGAAACATTAACGGGAGCGGACTTTACACTGAATCATGCGCCTGCCGGCGTAACGATCTCCAGCGCCGCATACTCCAGCGGCGACAGCGCGTTCCTGACGCTGGGTTACGACGGAACTCCATTTACTGGCACCGTTACCGATTTCAGCGTGACGGCGGCAGCCGGTGCGCTGGCCAGCGGTAAACCCGCCACGTCCGGAACCATGACTATCGTCGGCAATATCGGTCCAAAGGTCACCGCTCTGGCTCCGCAACCCGGCAATACGGACGCGGATAAACGCGGCGTGCTGAGCATCGCCTATGATAAAACGATCTCCTCCGGCGTAAGCGGGAAGAAGATTCTGATCTACAAGGCGTCCGACGATAGCCTGGTACAGCAGATCGATGCCGCTGACAGCACCAAGGTATCGATTTCCGGAAATACAGTAAACATCACGCCGAATTGGCTGCTTGATGCCACGGCTTATTATGTACTGGTGGACAAGGGCGCTTTCGCCGGCGCCCAGGGCGGCGACAGCCCGGCGATTTCCGGCAAGACCGACTGGAGATTCACGACGTCGGCGGCGATTCCGGGGCCGTTTTTCTCGGAATACCTGAATGCCGGGAACGAGCGGATCGCTTATGAGATCTACAGCTCGGTTCCGAACGCCAGCTATGATAATTATAATCTGGTTGCTTACAAGTATATGAAATCGACGGGTAAGGTCGTCACCGATTCCATTAAACTGATCAATTCCTGGACGAATAACCCACTGAACCTCGGCATCAACGCAACGTATTACAGCGCCATGGATCCGGGTGAACTACCGATCTGGTATCTTAACGAGGTTGATTTGGTGCTTTATGATCCGAACTCGTTCACATTGAACGCGCTGGTAATCACCGACCCCTCCGGCAAAGTGATCGATGTGCTCGGCGATCCTACCGCTGCCGGACCAAGCCCATTCCTTCCGAATGGCGGCACGATTGTCCGTAAACCGGGCACGTACGGCGGCTCGCCGACCTTCCGGTTGAATCAGTGGACGGTGTATCCAAAAGGGACGCTGCAATACTTCGGCACGCATACGAACTAACCGCAACAGTGAATGTGTACAACAACAGGAGGAATTTCATTATGTTCAAGTCATTAAGGATGATCCAAACGGCATTCGTCCTGCTGTTAGCGTTTATGCTGTCCTGGACGGGCGGCGTTCCGCCTATCGCAGCTGCCGAATCGGCCGGACCGGCCGTTAAGCTGACTATTGGCGATGTGTCGCTGTCCACGGGCTCGATCAGTACAGTTCCGGTGAAGGTTACCGCCGTCCAAGGCATTTACTCGTATAATCTGCAGCTCAATTTCGATCCCGCGCGTTTGGAGGTGAGCGGCCTTTCCTCGGTGTACGGCAATACGGACAAAGACGCCGGACTTGCAGATCCGAAAGGGTACTTCAGTTCCAATATCGACAATAAGGAAGGCTGGCTGCGGGTGGCCTGGATCGACACCAGCGCGGGCGGCGAGACGGAGCATCCGATTCTGGGCGATCGGGAACTGTTTGTCATTCATGTAAAAGCGAAGGGAGCGACCGGCGACACGGGCTTCACGCTGGCAAGCGGCGACCCGGAGCAGCTGTTGTTCGCCGGCGTGAATTTCGGGGCGGATGCCGCCGCCGAGGCGCTGCAAACGGCGGTGACCGGTGGCGCAGTTACCGTTATTCCAGCCCGCAGCGACGATTCCGGCAAGCTGCCGTCGCTTTCGGATGTAAAGGTCTACTTAGGCGGCAAGGAGCAGCCATCCTATGCCAGTGCCTCAAGCGATGCGGTGAACGGCCGGACCGTGACCACGATCAAGGTAGACAACGATAAAGCCTTGGCACAGATCGGGCAGCAGGGGCAAACCCGTCTGACGCTTGCCCTGAACAGTTCCTTGGCGGATAAAGTCGTCGGCAAACTGAACGGAACGCTGGTCAAAGCGATGGAAAGCGGAAAAGCTGAGGTTGAAGTAAAGACCCCGTTCGCTTCCTATGTCCTTCCGGCCCCGATGATTCAGATCGACGAGGTTGCCAAGAAGCTGGGCGCGGAGAATGCGTTATCCGCGATTACCATCGATATTTCCCTCAATGAGGCGGATGCTGATGCGGCCGCTGCAGCGCAGAAGGCCGCGCAGATGCAAACGGCTTCCTTGGTTTCCGCGCCGGTTGAATTTAAGGTAAGCGCCGAATACAACGGGCATCAGGTAGCCATTGACCGTTTCAACAATTATGTGGAACGCAGCATTGCCATTCCGGAAGGGACGGATCCCGGACGGATTACGACGGCAGTCGTGATGGGCGAAGACGGCAGCCTGAAGCATATTCCGACCCGCGTGGTTCAAGGGAGCGACGGCAGCTATTCGGCCGTGGTCAACAGCATGAGCAACAGCGTATACGCCGTGATCTACAGTGCCAAATCGTTTGCCGATACGGAAAAACACTGGAGCCGGGCGGATGTCGCCGATCTGGCTTCCAGGCTGGTGATTCAGGGTGCTTCCGCAAACCGCTTTGAGCCGGACCGCAGCATCAGCCGGGCCGAATTTGTCACCGTGCTGCTGCGCGGGCTTGGACTTTACGGTTCTACGCAGTCCACGGCTTCCCTGCCGACGGATGTGTCCGCCTCGGCCTGGTACGCAGGCGGCGTGCAAACCGCGGAGTCCCGCGGCCTGATCGGCGGTTATGCCGACGGAAGCTTCAAGCCGGGCGCATCCATCAGCCGCGCCGAAGCCATGGTCGTGCTGAACCGGGCTGCGGCTTTGCTGGGGCAAAGCCGGACTCCGGCCGATCCGCAGGCGGTTCTGTCCGCGTTCGGCGATGCCGGCAAGGTCGGGGCCTGGGCGAAGGAAGCCGTAGCCGCAGCCGTCGGCCAGGGATGGATCAAGGGCAGCGGCGGTGAACTGAAGCCGGGCGCTACCTTGACCCGGGCCGAAGCCGCGGCAATGATCCGCCGCCTGCTGATCCAAGCCGATTTGATCAATTCGTAAACACCTAACCGCTAGAGAAAAAGCGCGCCGCCGGAAACCAATCCGGCGGCGTCTTTAGTTCCGGCAGGCTTATGAATGAGTTCGCGGCGAATGGAGCGGCCAGCCCTTTGCCAAAAACAACAGCACAATCTATACTTTACTTGGAAAGATCCGCAAGAAGGAGCGAGAGACATGGCAAAAATACGAAGCGACGGCGCTTACCAGCATCGGGCATTCGGACTGGTGCTCCAGGCGCTTGTCCTGCTGGGGCAGAAGAAGGAGACTTGTTCCAGCTGCGAGCTCGCCGGCCGGCTGGCGTCGGATGCGACGCTGCTGCGGCGAATCATGGCCAATCTGACCCGCGAAGGCATTCTGGTAACCCGCGAGGGCCGGGACGGCGGTTATCTGCTGAACCGCAAGCCCGAAGAGCTTACGCTGGCCGAAGTCTATCTGGCGCTTGAGGTCGGCGAGTCCTGCAGCCGTGCGGTCAGCGGCACGATGCCCGACGGCGAATTTGGCGAACGGATGAAGTCGGCATGCGGGGAAGTGCTGGAGGAAATGGACCGCAGCGTATTGGGCGTATTGGAGAATTATACGCTGGCCGATCTGATGCGAAGGGCAGGTTGTTGACAGCAAATCTTGGCTTAACGTATACTGTGCGTATAAAATAACAGTTGCAATTGAAGAGAAAAAAATAGGGTAGACGAGAGGAGATCAAAACCATGTCCACTGGGCTGAAACCCGAAACCGAATTCGGGAAAGTGATCCGCGATCGACATTCGGTGCGCAAGTACGACCCGTCCTGGGTGATTTCAAATGAGGAGATTCAGGAGATTTTGAATGAAGCAATCCTGGCTCCGTCTTCCTCGAACCTTCAGCCTTGGCGTTTTATCGTCATCACTGATCCGGAAGTAAAAGCAAAACTGCTGCCGGTCGCCAACAACCAGCAGCAGGTCGTGGACGCTTCCGCGACCATTGCGGTGCTCGGCGACGTTCACGCCTATGAGAATGCCGATGTTATCTATGAATCGGCGATCGCCAAAGGCATCATGCCGTCCGATCTGGGACTGGCGATGGCGAAGCGCAGCCGCGAGGGCTACTCATCCATGCCGGACCAGAAGCGCAAGGAGATCGCGCTGATCGACGGCGGCCTGGTGTCGATGCAGCTGATGCTTGCCGCCAAAGCCCGCGGCTATGACACTGTGCCGATGGGCGGGTTCAACCCCGCTGCTTTCCGGGAGCTGTTCCAAATTCCGGAACGCTACGAGACGGTCATGCTGATCGCGCTCGGCAAAGCGGCTGTGGAGGGACATCCGACGGTGCGGCTGCCGCTGGAATCCGTCGTGCAATGGAATTCCTTCGAGGGCTAAACTGGTACTTCCGGCATATGCAAGCAGGCTCGTTCTCCATGACGGAGGATGAGCCTGTTTTTTGGTTTCGGTATGCGGTCTGTTAAAATGAGGAAGACGAAAAGGAGGGATTTCCATGATTGAACGATATGCCGCAGAAGCTGCGCACCGATTCGATTATGGCTGGCTGAAAGGCGCGCATTTGTTTTCGTTCGGCGACTATTATGACCCGGACAATACCGCATTCGGACCGATGCGGGTCTGCAATGACGACACGATCGCTCCGGGAAAAGGGTTCGGCGCCCACCCGCACAGCGATATGGAGATCGTCTCCATCGTGCTGAGCGGCACGCTGCGCCATGAAGACAACCTTGGCCATGTGGTGGAGACATCGTTCGGCGGCGTACAGCGCATGTCGGCCGGAACAGGCGTCATCCACACCGAGCATAATCCATCGGATGACGAACCGGTCCGGCTGCTTCAGCTCTGGTTCATGCCGCGGCGTCGCGGCGGGGCACCGTCTTACCGCACCGGCGGTTTTGATCCGCAAAAGCTGGACGGACGGCTGCTCCCGGTCGTCGCGCCTGAACGCTCGGAAGAGACGGTGGACATCGCCCAGGATCTGACGATTTATCTGGGGAAGGCGCAGGCGGGAGGACGACTGGAGCTGCGGCAAGCGCCGGGACGCCGGGTGTTTGTGTATGTCATCGAAGGACTGGCCGGGCTGGGAGCGGATGAGCCGCTGCAGCCGGGCGATCATGCCCGGATCGAAGCACCCGGTCCCCTGACGATTGCCGCGATCCATGATCTGTTCGTGATGGTCATTGATCTGCCGTAATGGCATTTCACAGACCGCAACGTGGGAAGCAAATTCGATGAAGCCGGATGGCTTGGGAGGTAGGTACACATGCACAAGGATGAACGAGTGCTGGTCAAACATTCGGTAACCGGAAGAATGCTGGCAGCAAGCGCGGACGGCGTGGAATATGTCCTGGAGCGCGAGGGCGGGCAAACGGTGATTACGCTGACCGGCGTATCTTCGGAGCAGGGGGCCGAGATTCTTAAACTGTGGCCGGAACTCAACGTGTTCCGGTTCGAAGAACCGCCGGGCGGCCCGGTGGTCAAACACTGGTATTATGTCGGCAACCATCCGGTGCAGTACGATGCGGCATCCGGAAGGCTTACCGTTACGGCCGAGTCCGAAATCGAGTACCGCCCCGACCGCTATTGGCAGTAAAGGATAAAGTTTATTGACAATCTTTTTCGGTTGTACTAGCGTGAGTAGGGGTTCTTAACCTTAGGATAGAAGTGAGACGGGAGATATGAAAAAGATGGAATTGTTTGCAGCAATGGAGCAGGAAGATTACGAACAGCTGTTGTTTTGCCAGGACAAGGCATCGGGATTAAAAGCGATTATTGCCATCCATGACACGACGCTGGGCCCCGCACTGGGCGGAACCAGAATGTGGACTTACGCCTCGGAGGAAGAGGCGATCGTGGACGCGCTGCGGTTGGCCCGGGGAATGACCTATAAAAATGCCGTGTCCGGCCTGAATCTGGGCGGGGGCAAAACCGTAATCATCGGCGATCCGCGCAAGGATAAAAACGAAGCGATGTTCCGCGCCTTCGGCCGGTTCGTCGAAGGCTTGAACGGCAGATATATAACGGCAGAGGATGTGGGCACCACCGAAGCGGATATGGACATTATCCACCAGGAGACCGATCATGTAACCGGCATCTCCGCGACCTACGGCTCGTCGGGCAATCCGTCCCCGGCCACGGCTTTCGGCGTCTACCAAGGCATGAAAGCGGCAGCCAAAGCCGCCTTCGGGACCGACTCGCTGGAAGGTAAAACCATCGCCGTGCAAGGCGTGGGCAACGTCTCCTTTACGCTGTGCAAATATCTGCACGAGGAAGGCGCGAAGCTGATTGTTACCGACATCCACAAGCCTGCCGTGCAGCGTGCAATCGAGGCTTACGGCGCCCAGGCAGTGGATCCGGACGAGATCATCGGCGTGAAATGCGATATTTATGCGCCTTGCGCCCTCGGCGCAACGATCAACGACGAATCGCTGCCGCGCCTGAAGGCAAAGGTCATCGCCGGCGCGGCGAATAACCAGCTTAAGGAGGCATGCCACGGCGCGGCGCTGCATGAGATGGGTATCGTCTATGCTCCGGACTACGTGATCAATGCCGGCGGTGTCATCAATGTTGCCGACGAGCTGAACGGCTATAACAAGGATCGCGCCTTCAAGCAGATTGCCAAAATTTATGACAGCATTACGCGCGTGATCGAGATTTCCCGTACGAACAACATTCCAACCTCCGCGGCAGCGGACCGCCTGGCTGAACAGCGGATCGAATTGCTGCGCCAAAGCCGCAGCACCTTCCTGCGCGGCGGCCATCACGCTATCAGCAGACGGGGCTGACAAACAAACACCCGCCCGACCCTCCGGATTTAAACGGAAGATCGGGCGGGTGTCTTTGTGTGTTTACGGCATTTTGGCCGGCTCGGGATAAGTGACGCCGAGCGTATCGACCGTTACCTTTTTTATCACCGGCGGATGATCCGGACGGTCCAAGTCGTTGCGCGGCAGATTTACGATTTCGCTCACGACGTCCATGCCTTCCGTCACTTTGCCGAAAGCGGCATACAGGCCGTCCAGAGACGCCGCATCCCCGTCCATGATGAAAAATTGCGAGCCGGCGGAGTCCATGCTGTCCCCTAACCGGGCCATGGATAATACGCCTGAGGTGTGCTTCAGGTCGTTGGTGAAGCCGTTCGCCGAAAATTCTCCAGCAATGCTGTAGCCGGGTCCACCCTTGCCGGTGCCGTCAGGGTCCCCGCCCTGAATCATAAAGCCGGGAATGACGCGGTGAAAGATGGTTCCGTCATAAAAACCCTTGGAAATCAGGGATATGAAATTGTTGACGGTATTCGGGGCAATCTCGGGATACAGCTCGGCTTTGATGATGCCTCCGTTATCCATCTCGATCGTAACGACCGGATGGCTGGCCGGGCCGGCGGCCGTACCGCTGTTCAACGCTTTGTTGCTCCCGGTTTGGCCGTTCTCTGCTTCGGGTTTGTTTCCGCAGCCGGAGACGAGCGCCAGTGCCAGTATCAGCAAAAATCCGGCAGTAATTCCCCGTTTAAAACGAAACTTCACAATCCATCTCTCCTTGCGGCAAGTTTGCTTTTCCAGTACCCATCATACCCGCTTTGTTCATGGATTTGCAAAATGACGGCTTCGTCCTGACATTGGCAGCTTCAGAAAATGGGTCTACAATGTAAAAATGGCTTCCATCGAAACGTAGAGAGGATGTGGACAGATTGCAATTATCGTGGAAGCGGAACCTGGCTGTGCTATGGACGGGCGTGTTTTTTTGCAGCATGGCGTATTCGATCTCCATTCCGTTTATGTCTATTTTTTTGAGCGACGACCTTGGGGTCCATTCCCATCTCGAAGCGTGGTCCGGCATCAGCTTTGGGATTACCTTTCTGGCCAGCGCGCTGATCTCCCCGTACTGGGGTTCGCTGTCCGACAAATACGGCCGCAAACCGATGCTGATCCGTTCGGGCTTCAGCCTGGCGGCGCTGTATCTGATCAATTATTTTGTGCACGATCCGTATGTGTTCGTCGTGGTCCGGATCTTTCAGGGCCTGCTTGCCGGCTTCGTCCCGGCTTCGATTGCGCTCGTAGCGACCAATACGCCGGATGAAAAAACGGGCTACGCCCTCAGCATCATGTCGACGGCCGGCGCCACCGGCAGCATCGTCGGTCCATTGATCGGCGGGGTGGTCAGCTACTATTCGGATAACCGCACCGCCTTTTTGTTTTCCTCCGCCATCGTTTTGGTGGCGGCGATGATCGCGACCCTGTTTGCGAAGGAGCATAATTTCGACCGCTCGGCGAAACGCTCGCATGTCATGGACGATATCCGCGAAGCGCGGAGCAACAGCGCGTTTATGACGCTGCTCAGCCTGTCGGGGATCGCGACCTTTTCGGTGATGATTCTGGAGCCGCTGCTGCCGATTTATTTGCTGGATATGGGCATCTCCAAGGATTCCGCTACACTGCAGGCCGGGATCGTCTTCTCGGCGGTGGGCATCGCTACGGTAATCATGGCCCCGCTGTGGGGTCGGCTCGGCACCCGCAAGGGCTTCGGAATGATTTTGTTCCTCGGCCTGATCGGCGGTGGCATCGGCAATATTCTGCAGTATTTTGTCTCCGGGTACGTGGAATTCGCCGCCCTGCGGTTTGTGTACGGCTTGTTCTACGCCGGGGTCATTCCTTCGGTGAATGCGATGATCGTCAAGACGATCGAGCCGGGCTTCCGCGGCCGTGCGTTCGGGTTGAACCAGTCCGCTTCCCAGCTGGCAACCATGGCCGGCCCGATCATCGGCGGCCTCCTCGGCGGAATGATGCCGATCCGCGGCGTCTTCGTCATCAACGGCCTGCTGCTGTTGGTTTCGGCGGTGCTTGTGAAACTGTCGCGCCTGAAGTCGAAGCTGGAGCCGGAGCTGCACGAGAAGGTACAGGAGGGCGAAAGCGGCGCTTCCGCGCCGATGGCTTGACCTGGGGCTGACGGGAAAGCGCATCGCTGCGCCGAACCAGCCACGCTCGCTTTTCCGCATCTTTGTCAAAAAAAGACGCCCCCATCTCCGCGTACTCCGCGGGAATGGGGGCGTCTTGCATACCAGGCCGGCACTCCGGCCGCTTGCTCTGCCGCAGCTCCGGTGCCTGGCGGCTTACTCGTCCTCGCCGTTCGAACCGTTCAGCACATCGGTTCCCGGCATGGCGTCGACCGGTGGCGCGGCGGGATCCACTGCCGAGCCAGGGAAGAGCTCGTCAGCGTCGGGAACGTCCTCGAGCGGCGGCTCGTCCGCCTCGTCGGTATATTGCTCCTCGCCGGCTGCGTAATCGCCAAGCCCGCCGGTCAACCCGGCGGCGCCGGCGGCCGCGAGCGCATCCGAGGCGAGCACCTCGTCTCGGCCAGGCGCCGTCTCCGCGGTGCGGACGCCGTGGCGCTCCGCCCGCGGACCCAGCGCGGGCTCCGGTGAGTTCAGGCCGATGTCTGCGGCCAGAATATGGTCACCCGTCAGCGCAGGGTCGGATCCGTCATCGGGCACGCCGTCAAAGTCGACGGGCACGGAGCCGACCGGTTCGTGACGGGTGAATGCGGATTCCAGCGGCCGGTCATTGGCCGGAATGTCCGGGTCGCTCCTTCCCTGCGAAGTGATCGTGCCCAGCGGCCGCAGCTCCTCCAGCGGAATGTCTTCCTCCGGGGTACCGCCGCCCATCGTCTTATAACGTTCATATACAAAATCGGCTTCTGTTTTGTTAAATTCATTGCCCATAGCCGTTCAGCTCCTTTGCCGGAATTAGACTTTGGTTATAATTCTTTTATACCCGTCTGGGACAAGGCGAATCCCCGGGACGAGGGCAAACATGTCTATAATATAATCAACCGGAGAGGAAAATAACCGCCGGGCATGCAGAATTTGACAAGAAACGGCCGTCTTCGTCGTTATTTGCCGCGTCAGGCAGGGAAACCGCGAACGTTGTCGAAACTAACAACCATATGAATCTTTGGACATACTGAACGAATAAATCATAAACTTTTGAGGTGCCGGGATGAAGAGGCCATCAACGAATAAAACGGCGGGAATGTTATTCCTCGTTGTCCTGCTCCTGCTCTCTGCCGCAGTTCCGATTCTGTTCTGGAGCCGCAGCGGACAGACAGGCGTGGCTTTGCATAATTGGGACTACGCGTGGGATTCCTCCCGGGGGGATTCGGCTTCCGCCGCCGCGCTGCCGGACGGGCAATGGGAGCACATGCGTGAAGGCGGAAGCCGGCCGCAGGCGCCTGGAAATGCCACGGGAGCGTGGCTGCGTTTTACGCTGCCGGCAGATGCTGTAGGGGACGCACTGCTCCTCGGGAAGCTCTATGGCAGCGAGCTGAAAGTATATGTGGACCAGAAGCTGATTTATGCTGCAGGCGAAAATGAAGGCTATAACGGCCGCAAGGTGATCATCCCGCTGCCGGAGACGGCTGCGTCCAAGCAAGTCTATGTGTGGAGCAGCGGCGGTGACAAAGGATTCGGACTGGAAGGAAAAGCACGGTTCGGAAGCTATAAGCAATTGCTTACGATATACGTCAAGGAAGATCTGATGGATATGGTTATCGGCTCCGCCATGCTGTTTATCGCCGTTGCCCTGCTGGTCTGCCTGCTCTGCCTGCGCCAGGAGATTTTCGCCGGAGGCTACTGGCTGACAGTAGTCATTTTCTCTTACGGCGGAGTACTGATCACCTATTCGTCGTTTATGCCGATCTTGATGAAAAGTCATGGCCGCTCGATTGAAATTATCAACGATGTGGCTTTGTTTGTGCTGCTTCCGGCGTTCACGATCTTTTTCGGCCATAACTTTGCGCAAGGCCCCAAGAGCCTGCTGCCCTGGTTCCGCCGGTTCCAGGTAACCTATTCCGCAGCCGGTCTGCTGCTCCTGGTCTTTAATGTCATCTCGTCGTATCAACTGGACCCCATATATAAGCCGATCTCCACGAATATATTGGGGGTCTTAATGATCGTGCAGTTCATGTATCTGCTCTATCTGGCGCTCATTCATGCTTATAAAGGCAGCACGGAAGCTTTTGTGTTTTCCGCCGGCTTCACGGTGTTTTCGGCAATGCTCGTCAGCGAGGTGGCCCTCTATTTTTATACGGGTGGCCTCTATCATCTTATCTGGTGGAAATGGGGCATGGTAGTGTTCACTTTGTCGCTGATCGCGGTGGTCGGCCGGAAAATGGCTTTGAATTTCCGTCAGACCGTAAAATATTCGCGTGAGCTGGAGCAGTTTAACAACGAACTGCAGCGTTCGGAGAAAATGGAGATTATCAGCGAGCTGGCCGCCTCCGTTGCCCATGAGGTGCGCAATCCGCTGCAGGTGACGCGGGGATTTCTGCAGCTGCTCGGACAGCGCTCCGGCAAAAAAGAAAAGGAATATCTGCAGCTGGCCATGGAGGAGCTGGACCGGGCTTCGGGCATTATCACCGATTTTCTGACTTTCGCCAAGCCGGGAATGGATACGGTGGATGTATTTGACGTTGGCGGCGAGCTGAGGCATGTAACCGGCGTGCTTATGCCACTGGCTAATCTGCAGGGCGGAAGCGTGCAGCTGAAACTGGCGGACGGCCTGCATGTAAAGGGTAGCGCCTCCAAATTCAAGCAAGCCTTTATCAATCTGATCAAGAACAGCATTGAATCGTTGGGGGAGGAAGGGCTGATTACCGTTACTGCCTGGAAGTCGGGCGAGTATATTCTGGTCAGTGTCGTCGACAACGGGGAAGGCATGAAGGCCAGCGAGCTGGCCCGGCTGGGCGAACCGTATTATTCCAATAAGACCAAAGGCACCGGCCTGGGACTCATGGTTACCTTCCGGATTGTCGAGGCGATGAACGGCTCGATCGCGTTTAAAAGCAAGAAGGGCGAAGGCACCGAGGTTATCGTAAAATTGCCAGCATCAGACAATTTATAGGAATTTTTTTAAATTCATCCGTAATTTAAAAGGGAAAGCCGGGCGAAAAGGCGAATTGATAAACTGCAGAGCTATGCTTCTGAAACTTTAAAGACGTTTGGGGTGCCGGTATGCGCTTGATCGTTAAAAGTCTACATATGACAGCCGTGTTGATTCTGTTTTTTATGACTTACGGTTATTCGGCATCGGCGGAAAGCTACAATGCCCCACGGGCGATCGGGAGCTGGGAAGTGAAATGGGGAGGAACCTCTGCCGACACCGGCGATAATCTGCCCGCAGCCCATTCGGACGGATGGTTCCGGGTAGACACAGACGACGGTACGACGAAGCTCCCGGGTGGCGTTTCCTCGGCGTGGATCCAAGTCCGGCTGCCGGAATATAACTACGCTGCTCCCGCATTGTACATCAAGACGCTTTATGCGCTGAATGTGAAGGTGTACGTGGACGACCGGCTGATTTTTGCAGAGGACCGGAGCTACATTAAAGATCATTATTCCCTGCTGCTCCCGCTTACCCAGGAGGATTCCGGGCATACGCTGTACATATGGACCAAGACGCTCCAGGACCGGATCGGCATCGAAGACGAGGTGCTTCTGGGCGAGCACAGCGATTTGATCAAGGATTATGTCAAACGCGGACTAATCGATATCCTGCTGGGCAGTTCCTTTTTGTTTGTCGCGCTGGTTTTGTTTGTCTGCGCCTTTTATTTGAACAAGGAGTATTTCCCGATTGCCGTGTCGCTGTCGATTGTGATTGCCTCAACGGGCGTCATGGCGGTTACCTACTCTCCTTACATCTATACATTCTACAGTTATCTAGGCGAGCTGAGCATTGTCTTCTTCGATGTCGGCCTGCTGTCGCTTCTGCCTGCGCTCACGTATCTGTTCGAGCAGATTTTCGGACCCGGCAAGTATAATATCATCCGCAATTTCCGCAAATTCCAGATGGCATATTCCATCTTTTGCACAGTTTGCCTGCTAATCAATCTGCTGTCCGGCAACCGGTTCGTGGAATTCTATTATTTTGTCTCTACTACGGTTATTGGGATCCTGCTGATCCTCCAGTTTATTCTGCTGATTGCCTGCGTCATTATTTATTCGCTGAAGGGCAACAAGGATGCGATTATTTTTGCGGTCGGTTTTGGAACAGCGGCGCTTACCGGCGTCGCAGAGCTGATCTGGTATTACGTGCAGGGCGGCAATTATGACCTGATCTACTGGAAATGGGCGCTCGTTGTGTTCATTCTGTCGCTGATCGTTATTCTGGGGCGGCGCCTTGCCCAAAATCACCTGCAGGTCGTCAAATACTCCCGGGAGCTGGAGCTCTTCAACAACGAACTTCAGCGTTCGGAAAAAATGGAGATCATCAGCGAGCTGGCGGCTTCCGTGGCTCATGAGGTACGCAATCCACTGCAGGTAACGCGCGGGTTTCTGCAACTGCTTAGCGAACAGGCCAGCGGCGATGAGCAGCGTTATTTGTCCATGGCGCTCAGCGAACTGGACCGGGCGGCCAGTATCATTACGGACTTCCTCACCTTTGCCAAACCTGAATTCGAACAAATCTCCGTGCTTAACGTGCATGATGAGTTTAAGCACATTGAGAGCATCCTGCTGCCGCTCTGCCATTTGAGCGGAGGCAAAATGCTTCTGGAACTCGAAGATCAGCTCTGGGTCAAGGGGAATTCCTCGAAATTTAAGCAGGCTTTTATCAACATGATCAAGAACAGCATCGAATCGCTCGGCGAAGAGGGCGTCATTCATATGCGCGCCTACGGCAAAGGGGATAAGGTGTACATTCATATTAAGGATAACGGCGAGGGAATGGACGGGGATGTGCTCAGCCGACTGGGCGAACCGTATTTCTCCAATAAAACAAAAGGTACCGGCCTGGGCCTGATGGTTACCTTCCGGATTATCGAGGCCATGCATGGGGAAGTCCGTTTTTCAAGCAGCAAAGGAGCCGGAACGGAATCGGTGACCGTTCTGCCGCTGGCAGAAGCGCCGAACTCGTCCAGCTCCTTCCGAAGTTAAACCTGATGGGGGGTCTTACCAGGAACCGAGTGCTTTTTCTTTCTCTTTAATGCTCATAACGCCGGATGAGGGGCTGGGAGGAATGACGAGATAGAATTCGCTGGCGCCTTCTTCCACAGCTTTGAGTGTGATATTGTCGGGGAAATCAATACCAAGTACTTCGCGGATAGCCGCTTTCGGATTGGCGAGCAATCTGGATTTGAAACTTGGATCTTCCCATGCCTTCTGAATCACTTGATTCGTAAGAATTGCTGTAGACATTAACAATCACCCTTCCTCACTCAATATGGATATTTTTTCCTCATGAGTATAGCACACGTTTCTCTATAATTCTATGACAATATTGTAGATTATTGGAATTTCGCTAGATAGTACTCCAGTCCCCCGCGACTCAGCAAATTCTTCTCGGCTTCTACAGCATCCGCGATCCCCCGCAGGTTGCCGACAAGCTCCCGGTGGAAGGCGGAAAGCCGGCCAAACTGCTGCCCGGTCTCCTGCTGTTCCCGGTAACGGGCGACGGCAATGTCCGCATAGACCGAAAGTCCCCCGAACGTATAAATATAACTACGGATATACTCCTGCGTCAAAAGCGATCCCGACCGCTGCCCCGAATGTGCAGCGAGCGACAGCAGGCAGTTATATCCGCCTTCATGCCAGTCGGCTTCCCAGTCTTCGTAATCATCCAGCATTTGCAGCGCAATCAGCGTTTCGTCCAGGGCCTGGCCCAGCGGCTCAATCAAACCGTTGTTTCCGGAAAGCAGCATGGCGGCAGCGCCTGAAAGCTTGAGCGGACTGGCTTTGTGGGCGATCCGGCGGCGGTCTTTGAAGAAATAATCGCCTTCGGCTTCATTCGTGACGCTGTCGGCCCACTCCCTAAGATAGCGGTTGCAATACGCCCAAAACGGCGAATGCGCAGGAAAAAGCGGCCGGTACAGGTTGAGAAATTCCGCATACAGCAGATTGGCCAGCGGGAGCTGCCAGACGGCGACCGTACCGCTGTCCATCGCATCGTCCTGGAGAAAAAAATACAGCATGCACAGGACGTTGCCGAGCGCCATCCGGCGCGCCGTCTCCGGATCAAGAGAGAATTCGTCGCGCAGCCAGAAGGGAAGCAGGTAACAGATGTAGTTTTTACGGCTGCCCGTGGCGAAAACGTCGAACCGCTCCAGATAAGACATGCCGTACCGGTTCAGCGGCGGCGGGAAATCCGCCAAAATGCGTTTGCCTTCATTGAACACAACATGCAGTTCGCTTTCGTATGTATCCAGCCATTCCATAGACTTGTCCCCCGTCCAGATAGAGTGGAGAATCAGGAAAAATATTCTATATATCCCGATTATAGTATTCGCCCGCTATAGGTACAAGGATAGATTTTCGGAATGCAAAAGGACGGCGGAATATGGAAAAAAGCCGCCCCGGCACCATGAAAATCGGTACCGGGGCGGCTTGATTTATGCTCGGGCCGGGAGCTGGAACCAACGGCAAAAGTGCCGTTATTGGGCCCGCATCTCGCGTGCCCAAGCAACTACAACGCGGCCAGCATCGCCGCGTACTGCCCGCGCAGCCGCTCCAGCTTCGCGGTGCTGCGCTCCAGGCCGCCGGGACGGTTGCGCTCCGTCCAGAGCAGCCGGTATTCATGCAGCAGCAGATCCAGATCCTGGATCAGCGCCTGCAGCGCTCCGGCATCCGGCTGCTGACGCGCAAGCTGCAGCTTGAAGAATCCGAGCTGAACGGCATGCTTCAGGAAATGCAGGCCGCAGCCGAGCTCACGCCGGAGCAAAGCGGCGTCGCCGGAATGGGGCTCCGGCAGGTCCAGGCGGCGTTCGATCCCGGCGAAATACGCCTCAAGTCTCGCAAAACCTTCCGCGCCGATTTGCTCGGCAAATCCTAGGTTCTCCAGGTTGCAGCGCAGCATCATCGACAGCTCGGTATCGTTCGGCCGGTATTTTCCCGACTCCAGGGTGTAATAGTTCCCCATGTCGAGCAGCAGTTTGCCGAGTTCGCCCGCACGGTCTTCAAAGACGAAGCGGTCCAGATATTCGGCGGCATCGGCCTCTATGTTGTTCTCAACCTGCCAGGCCAGCGCTGCGCCGTAGACAAATCCTGCATAGCTTACGGGAAGCTGCTGCCAGTGTCCATGGTCGCCCCAATCGGTAATGAGATAACCTTCTGCGCCGTTTCGCTTGCCGTGAATTGCCGCATTGCGCAGATTGCCGAGCATGTTGTCCGTGCGGCCGGTGATGGAATTCCAGGAGCTGGTGCCGGGACAGACGTAGAACGGAATCCCCGCATCGCGGAATTTTTGCGTATCGTCCTCAAACGGATGCTCTGCGGCGTAGCCCCATTCCATGGCAATGATATCCTTCGGTAGCTGCGGAATCAGTTCCGGGTATTGGATGATGATATCGCCCCAGAACTGCATCGTTTTTCCCCGCTCTGCGGCCAGTTGCCGGATCATTTGCAGGAAAGAGAGATAGAGCTTCCCCTTGCCTTCGCTTTCAGCCTGCGCCTTGCTGCGTCCGAGGCCCAATTCGTAAGTCTCATCGCAGCCGACATTAAACAGCGGAGACGTGAAATAAGGTAGCAGGTCGTCATACATCCGGGAGAGCAGCTTCGGAACTTCGGGATCCAAGGTATTGAAGGTGCCGGGTCTCATCGGCAGCCCTTCGGGATACAGGTCAGGATCGAACATCGTATCCGGCAGCATGAAGCCTTCCGGTATTTCCGCCAGGTGGTTGAACTCCGGCCGGGAGAGCCAGTCTTCCATATGGCCGAAGCTGTTCTGGTTCGGAACCAGCTGGATATACCGTTCCCGGCAATAAGCGTCCAGACTCAGTATTTCTTCTCCGCTGAGCGGCGTTTCAAGCTCCCAGACCTGCGGGAACGACTCGTAGGCAAATGGGGAACCTTCAATATAAAGCTGCAGCTGGTTCAGCTTGAGATCGGCCATCAGATCGACGATCCGGAGCAGCGTTTCCGGCTTGGGAATTTTGTTGCGGCTGATGTCGATCATCAGGCCGCGGTTCGGGAAATCCGGCTGATCCTTGATTTCGAGGCAAGGCAGTGTCCGCCCATAGCGGACCAGGAGCTGCTTCAGCGTAGCCGCCGCATAGAAGGCACCCGCCGGATCAGCGTAAGTTATCGCGACCCCAGCGTCTGCAATATGAAGGGTATAAGCTTCGCTGGATAACGCCGGATCATGGCTGAAACGGAAAGCGGCGGTATCGGCAGGCCGCGTGCCGACGGAGAGGCGGTAGCTTAGCTTCAATGTATCGGCGAGGAGCTGCTGAAGCCGGCGGGCGGCGGGCAGCGTTTCGCGCCCGGCGTCTCCGGCCAGCTTTATTGTGCCGGTGGAGGGAAGCTCGAAGACCCCCGGGGCTGCAGATACATGTTTGGGAGCGGGAAAAAGCCGGATGGAAGAAAGATCGGACATAGCGCGTGCACTCCTTGTTCCTGTAGAATATGATCAAGACTATAACCACCATATCACTGCTAAATATAGAGAGGAATGCATATGATGTCCACGTTCATGGATTATATGATCAGCCCATATCCGATCCGCGTCATCGATCCCAAGGTCGGGCCGTCCATGCTGAAGCTGAAGACGATCCGCATCGGGCGGGTAGGTCATTTGCCCGGAAGAACGCTGTTCCGCAGCGACGCCGTTTTCGGGCATTGGGCTGTTGTCTATATTGCCCAAGGTGCCGGAACGTATTGCGAGAACGGAGGTAAAGTCCAGCAGGTGCAGGGCGGGAGCATGTTCTTTTTCCGGCCGGATGCGTCCTATACGTTCGGGCCGCTGCCGGGCGGAAGCTGGGATGAATATTACATCGATTTCAGCGGAACGCGGACGGAGGAATGGAAGGCGGCGGGATTGCTGCAAGGGGGAGCGGTACTGCAGGGCTATCCGCCGGAGGAATGGCTTCCTACCTTTAAATCGGTGCTGGAGCTGATGGACAGCGGCTCCGCAGCGGATGCCGACCGCGCCGCATTGCTCCTTGAGAATATGCTTGTCGCCCGCGCATATGCCGCCAAAGATTCCGGCAGCGCCCGGCAGGAAGATCTGCTCGCCAGGGTGCGCAGCGATCTGGCCTCCTGCGTCTATGGAGAGCTGGAACCCCAGCACATTGCGGCCAAACATCATATCTCCATGTCCACGCTGCGGCGACAGATTCGCGGGAGCAGCGGTTATCCGCTGCATGAATACATTCATCGGTTGAAGATGGCCGAGGCCAAGCACCTCCTGCTGAACACCTCCCTTCAAGTGAAGGAGATTGCGGGCCTTCTGCATTATGCCGACCCGTTTTATTTTTCCAGATTGTTCAAAACGTATATGGGGGTGTCCCCGCAGGTTTGCCGCAGCAGGGACAGGTGAGTGAGTAAATTGCTTGTTTCATGAGGATAGATGTCGGATTTTGAAGTTTTTTGTTGACACCCGCAAAATTGGAATGCTATCATTTAGCTAAAATTAACAGGTATCATGGTAGTACTTTAAGACTATGTATGCCGGAGATGAAACCATGAAAGATTATTATTGCATCCTGTGCCGCTGTCTCCATCGGATAGACACTGACAATCCCGCGATCCGTATTTTATGTACCGGATATCATATTGTCGGCGAGCAGCGTTACCAGATCTGCATCTGCAATATACCGCGAGGTTCGTCCGCTGCGGCAACCGAATAACCGCAGGCAGCTATGGATTTTTCACTGCCCGTAAATAAACTCATCTGCCGAAAACAGCTTGCCTATCCCCTAGACAGGCTTCTTTTTATATTTTCATTTCCATCCTGCATTCCTGACATTGCCCCAAAAAAAATGAAAACTATCGAAAAAGTATGTAAAAATAAGATTTTGAATGTAAATTTTTTGTAATGAAAACGATGTCAATAAATAACGAAACTTGTTATTGTGATTTTTCTCATGTATTATGCTTTTAACAAAAGCTAAATCTTGCTCGAATTTTCCAAAATGGATGGAGAATAGGGTGGTGGGATGAAATTAAAGGCAACGGCTGAAGACAAAATGTTTACGTTTTACCGGTATTTTTCTTTGTCCCTCACAGCTCTGATGTATCTCCTGAATCTCTCCGGGCCTTCCGTAATCATCAAATCCCTTATCATAATCGCACTTTTTGCATTCGCCTATTTGTTTACGATTTACTACCGGAGGCTTCGGAAGAGACCGCGGATTCTCATGCTTGCGGTGAGCGTCGAAGTGGCTGGCGTTCTTGCCCTGACTTTATTCACCGGAGGCTACGACAGCCCGTTCAAACTGTATGTGCTGAATCCGGTGCTGGTTGCGGCAGGAACATTGTCCGTCTATTTTGGCTGGACGGTCGTTCTCGGATATCTTGGCGTAATCGTGGCGACGTGCTATTTATTTATGCGCTCCGCCGGCAAAACCTTTGCGCAAACCGTGGCAGATAATGGCAACCTGTTTCTAGCCCTGGTACTTACGGTTATAATTATGCAAATGGTTAACCGGCTAAAACGGCAGCGTGAAGAAGCGAATGCGCGCACCAACGAAACGATGGAGCACATCAAATCGCTGTATCACATTGTCGAAACGTCCAGTCAGCATGATTTCATGAACATCGGCCAGGTAATCACCGATTATGTCGTCAAGCTGACCAAACTCGACAAAGCGCTTTTCTGGTTCGCCAGGCAAAACGGCGGCGAGCCTGCACCGCAGAGCCGCCAGACCGGATGGCAGCAAGAGGAGGAGGGACATCTCTTCGCGGAGCTGGAGAAGCACGGCAACGAATGGAGGCTGCAGCGGGATCCCGTATTCAAAAGCTTGCCGGGCCTCGGCGATTTCCTGCTGATGCCCGTGCGGATGAGCACCCGTTTCGTCGGGATGATCGGCGTGAAGCTGGAATCGTCGGAAGGCTTGGAAGGCCGGCGGTGGTATATCCAGCAGCTGATGTTTCTCGCGGAACTGAGCGCCATTATCTTGCAGCGGCATGAACTCGGCGTGATCGAAAACCGGCTGATCATCACCAATGAGCAGAACCGGATCGCCGACGAAATGCATGACAGCGTCTCGCAGAGCCTGTTCGGCATTGTTTATGCCACCCACTCGCTGAAGCAGACGTGGCGCAAGATGACCGAACCCGAGCTGGAAGAACAGATCGAGCTCATCCATGAATCGGCAACCAAGGTGGCCAAGGAGCTGCGGATTACGATCTACAGCCTCAGTTCCAAGAAAAGCGGCGGCCCCACTTGGCTGGGGATGGTTCGTTCGCATCTGAAAAGCTTGTCCCGGCTAAACGATGTCGAGATTGAGCTCAAAATTACGGGGGATGATTTCAGTCTTCCCTATCCGTATCACAAAGCGCTTTTCCGGATCATTTCCGAAGCGACGGGTAACGCCATCCGCCACGGCGCGGCGAGCCGGGTAGAGGTGGAGCTGGCGCTTAAGCCGAAATGGATCCGACTGACGATTGTCGATGACGGGGTTGGATTCAATGCCGAGCATGTCTTTTCCGACAGCGAGAATCACTCCGGCGGATTAGGCATGAAAAATATGCGGTATCTGGCACAGTCCCTTGGCGGGGACTTCCAGTTGACGAGCAGCGAAGATGCGGGCACGCGGATTCATATTACGATACCTGTCGGTGTGGCGGAGCTAAAAAATGCATAACTTTTAGGCAGGAGGTCGATGAAGTGAAAATCATCATTGTCGATGATCACCCCTTGGTGAGAAGAGGTCTGGCCGCGGTTATTTCCATGCAACCGGATCTTGAGTTTGCCGGCGAAGCTACAAGCGGCGAGGAGGCACTCCAGGTCATTGAGGCGATCTCGCCCGATCTTGTGCTGATCGATTTGAAGCTGGCCGACGAATCGGGACTCGATGTCATTAAGGCAGCCCGCAAGCGCGGACTGGTCTGCAAGTTCATTTTGCTGACATCATCGGCAAGCCGGGAAGATTTTTTGAAGGCCGAGGAAGTACTGGTCGACGGATATGTGCTGAAAGAAGCGCTGCCCGAGGAATTGCTGTTCGCCATCCAGCTGGTTCATAAGGGCCGGAAGTATTACGATCCCGGATTGATGGAGGACAAGATGCGGATGAGCGGCAGCAGCCCGACCGACGAGCTTACGCCGAAGGAGAAGGAAGTGCTGATCGAGCTGGGACAGGGCGCCTGCAACAAGGATATCGCTTCACGCCTGTTCATCAGCGAGTTCACCGTCAAAAAACATGTCAGCCAAATTTTGGCCAAGCTGCAGGTCGCCGACCGTACGCAGGCTGCCCTGTACGCCAATGCCGTGGGGCTGGCTAAATTCGAAATGTCATATGATTGAATGCCTCATATACAGATAACATCGCTCTTTCGCGGAGCCGGCAGCTGCCGGTTCATGCGTAGGGGCGATTTTTTTTGCCGTTTTACGCTGCGGTAATAAATATCGCGGCTTCCTTTTAGAGGGGGATTTCCGGCATGGTACAAAAGTATACCATCATCCTATTCCGTCGCACCAAAACGGCTTACCCCAAAGTGAACTTTAAAGTGATGGTACGAGCCATGTGGGCACAGCCTCAGATTGATAGAATAAAAGCAAGAACTTTGAAATTTTCATGATTGCTTTCAGAACGCATCCCAAGTGGAAGGAGGGTTACTGTGGAAAAGACGATTTTAGATTACATTAACCTGCTAAAGAAAAGGTTATGGTTAATCACGGTGTTTGTATTCATCTCCTGCGTTACTACCTTCTACGTCAGCAAAAACTTCGTTGAACCGGTCTACTCCGCCTCCGGACAGCTGCTCGTGAACAACATCGTCAACGTTCCCGAGAGCAACAATCTCAACAACCTGAATTTTAGCCTCAACCTCATCGAGAGCTACAAGGACATCATTAAATCGCCAACGATTATGAAAAGCGTTGTGTCGGAGCATCCGGAGTTCGGACTCAGTGAAGGCGAGCTTGCCGGCAAGCTGCAAATCAAGACTTCGGAAAAAAGCCAGGTCATTAACCTGACGGTGGAGGACGCGAGTTACACGAAAGCTGCAGAGATCGTAAACGCGGTTTCGCAGAATTTCATCCGTAGCCTGCCAGTGCTGATGAAGATCGACAACGTCACGTATCTGACGCCTGCCGATCCGAAGGCATCGCCGGCTCCGTCCAACGGGGGCTCGCTGATGAATATCGTCATCAGCTTCGTCGTTTCGCTGCTGGCGGCCGTCGGCATCATCCTGCTGGCGGATACGTTCAATGGCACCGTACGCAGCGAGAAAGAGGCGGAATTCGAGCTGGGGCTTCCGGTGATTGCGAATATTCCCGCGATCCGCAAGCGAGACGCTGCGGCAGCGGCGGGCAGCAAGGCAAGAGTAGGGGAGGGCGCCTATGTTACGGCTGAATAGAAGCTTGATCGCAGATAAAAATCCGGCCTCGCATGTCTCGGAATCATTCCGCTCGCTGCGCACCTATATCCGCCAGCTCGGACTGCTGGGCGAAGGCGGCAAGGTACTGCTGTTCACCTCGGCGGAAGGCGGCGAGGGCAAAACAACCGTGCTGGCCAATCTGGCGGTGTCTTTCGTACAGGACGGCAAAAAGGTTGCGGTCGTGGACTGTAACCTGAGACATCCGGGACTGCACACCATTTTCGAGGTTGAAGGCAGCCAAGGATTAGCCGCTTATCTCGGGGGACAGGAGGACGCGAAGGATATTGCCGTTTTCGGAAATCTGGCCAATCTGGCAGTGATTCCCGCCGGCATTGCGGCGGTCAGTCCGCCGGACCTGCTCGGCAGCGACAAGATGCCGCAGCTGCTGGAAGAACTGAAAGGCAGCTTCGACCTGATCCTGCTGGATACGCCGCCGGCTGTAGAATACAGCGATGCCCGCGTCCTGGCGCCGCTGACCGACGGCGTGATCATCGTCGCCCGGTACGGCAAGTCGAAGCGTGAGGCGCTCCGCAAGCTGAAGTCGCTGATGGAACAAACGGGGTCCCGCATCCTCGGGATCGCGATGAACCAAACCGATTAAACCTGATAAACCTGAGGAGGTCCATGCGATGAAAAAGGTAAAAAAGGTGATTATCCCTGCGGCCGGACTCGGTACGCGTTTCCTGCCGGCAACGAAGGCGATGCCGAAGGAAATGCTGCCGATCATCAACAAGCCGACGATCCAGTACATCGTTGAAGAAGCGATCGCCTCCGGAATCGAGGATATCATTATCGTCACCGGTAAAGGCAAACGGGCGATCGAAGACCATTTCGACAACGCTTTTGAACTGGAATCCCGGCTGTTGGAGGATGGAAAGCTGGAGCTGCTGAAGGAAGTACAGCGTTCCTCCAAGGTCGAAATTCACTACATCCGGCAAAAAGAACCGAAGGGCCTTGGCCATGCGGTGTGGTGCGCCAGACGTTTTATCGGGGACGAGCCTTTTGGCGTAATGCTCGGGGACGACATCGTAACCGGCAAAACGCCGTGCCTGAAGCAGCTGATTGACCAGTATGAAGAAACGCAAAATTCCGTCATCGGCGTGCAGGAAATTCCGGACGAGTTCACCAACCGTTACGGTATCATCGAGCCGGATTTGCAGGACGGCCGGCTGTACCGGGTCAACAACTTCGTCGAGAAGCCGCCCCTCGGCACTGCGCCTTCCAATCTGGCGATTATGGGCCGCTACGTGTTTACTCCGAAAATTTTCAAGTATCTCGATCTTCAGGAAAAAGGCGCCGGCGGAGAGATTCAGCTTACGGATGCGATCCAGAAGCTGAACCAAAGCGAGCGGGTGTACGCCTACAACTTTGACGGCACGCGCTACGACGTCGGAGAACGCCTCGGATATATCTTGACCACGCTGGAATTCGCGCTGCAAAGCGAGGATTTACGGTATCCGGTGATGGATGCCATGGCCGACTGGCTGACGAAAGCGGGACAAATGACGCTAAGCAGTTAAGTTCTTTTTCAGTGGATGCAAGGTTTATTGCGAAGCCAAGTCAGGATGTCAGTGCTCACAAATTTTTTAGGAGGTATGTGTTAGATGAGCATGCAAAAACTGCCGGAAGAGTATGAGGCCGTCCTGCCGAAACTTTACATGCTGCACGCAAGTGAAGACGGCGGAAGGATGAATTCCTATCTGCTGACCAAGCGGATCATCGATGTCGTATGCGCCGCCCTTGGCCTTCTCGTGTTGCTGCCGCTGTTCGCGGTTGTTGCCATCCTGATCAAGCTGGAGGATCCGAAGGGCAAAGTGTTTTTCCGCCAAAACCGGGTCGGCAAGGACGAAAAGCTGTTCCCGATGTACAAATTCAGATCCATGGTCTCGAATGCCGAAGAGCTGAAGGCCAATCTGATGGCCATGAACGAGGTCAGCGGAGCGATGTTCAAAATCAAAAACGATCCCCGCATTACCCGCATCGGCAAATTTCTGCGCAAGACCAGCATCGACGAGCTGCCTCAGCTCTGGAACGTGCTGTTGGGCCATATGAGCCTCGTCGGACCGCGTCCGCCGCTCGTGGATGAAGTGGCGCAGTACACGGAATACGACAAGCAGCGTCTACTGGTCACGCCGGGCTGTACCGGATACTGGCAGGTTCATGCCCGCAACAGCGTCGGTTTCGACGAAATGGTGCAGCTGGATCTGACATATATCCAAATTCGCAGCACTTTGCTGGATCTGAAGATTATTTTCAAGACCGGACTGATGCTGCTCGGTTCCAAAAACGCCTATTAAAAATTGGGGGATGCCGATGTCTATATACGGAGACATTCCTGAGCTTTCCATCATCATTTGCACATACAACCGCTCGGCGCTGCTCGTAAAGACGCTGGAGTCGCTGCTGTCGCTTGAACATCTGGACAAGGCCGAGATCATCGTGGTGGACAACCGTTCCACCGACGATACGGCTGCGGCAGTCCGGAAGTTCATCTACAGCTACGGCGCGCTGCTGGATATCCGGTATTTGCTGGAGCCGGTTCAAGGGTTGTCCGCGGCGCGGAATGCAGGGATCCTGGCTTCCAGGTCGCCGCTGATCGCTTTCCTCGACGATGACGCCATTCCGGAGCCTAGCTGGATCGGGACGATCGTCGACAGCTTCGGTGAACATCCGGAAGTGATGGCGATGGGCGGCAAGATTGCCCCCATCTTCGAGAGCCGACGCCCCGAATGGCTGATCAAGCCGTTCGAGCTGCCCTACACGATCGTGGATTTGGGGAGCCGGGTACGCGAATACCCGAAGCGGCTGCATCCATGCGGCGCCAATATGGCGATGCGCAAGCCGGTATTCGATATCAGCCTGTTTCCGCTGGAGCTGGGGCGCAAAGGCGATTCGCTCCTGTCCGGTGAAGAAACCTGGCTGTTCGAGCAGATCCGGCGGGAGGGGCACTCGATCCTGTACCATCCGCAAATGGCCGTCGACCATTTCGTGCCGGCAGGCCGGCTGACCGAGGACTGGATTCTGAAGCGGTACTACAGCCAAGGCATATCCAATGCCATGAAAAGCGAAGGATTGAAAGACCGGTTGGTGCTGCTGCTTAAAACAGCCGCCAAAGTCGTTTATATCGTAGTCGATTCAAGTATTTCCCGCAGCGAGGGAAGAAAGCTGCTGAATAAATGCCGGCTGGAGAGCATCCGCGGAACGCTCCATATGATCTGGAACCGGAAGAGAGAATCCGCGGCAGGGTAAGGGGATGAGCAGAGAATGATGAATTTTGGGTGGAGTTCCAAACTAAACGCTTTGCCTTACAGAATGATCTATATGCTGTGCGCGCTGCTCATCGGAACGGCGGTGATCTACCAGCCCGCGATCGCCGTGGCCGCCGCGCTCACGATCCTTCTGCTGGTGGTCTCCATCACGCGTCCCGAGCTCATCAGTTATCTGGTGCTGCTCACGACCTCCATCTCGATCAACTTCCTGTATCCCGGCAATCTGTTCGGCATCGAAATTCTCTCGCTCTACAAGCTGGTGATCCTGATGCTGCTGGTTCCCTGCATTCTGGTGAACGGTATGCGGCTGAAGTTGAGCGCGCCGCTGTGGGCCATGGTCGCCTTGCTGCTGATCACCTTCAGCTTCTCCAACTGGCTGCCGCCGATGAGCGCGTCGATTGCAGTTAAAGCGTTTATCGGGTTGTCGCTGCCCTTCGTGTTCCTGCTGATTAACTGGAAAAAGGAAGTGGCCGAGAAGCAGATCCGCATCATCGCCATGCTGCCGCTGATGAGTGTACTCGCGGGCATCGCCTTGCAGGTGGTGCATCTCCATTCCTTTCTGGACGTGGAATTTACCGGCGCCGTACGGATTCAGGGAGCCAATATCCCTGCACACTTGGCGATGCTGGCCTTCATGGGCGTTGCGGTCGCTTTTATCGAGATCAAGCGCAGTACCCGGCATATCCGTTACTTTTACGTCATGCTGGCGCTGAACTTCCTCATCCTGGTCGGTACCGGAACGCGCGGGCCGGTGCTGGCGCTCATCCTGATGGTACTGTATTACTTTTACGATATTTCGAGGCTGTACCTGAAGGGGAAATCGCTGTACCTGATCCCGCTGCTGTGTTCGGCGCTGCTGATACTGTCCGCCGTCTACCTGCAGCTCGACAACATCAAGAAGCGCTCCTTTGAACGGACGACCGAAACGGGAGTGGACCTGTCGGGACGTGCGGAGGCCTGGGAATACTTCTTGAACAAAGTATCGGATTCGCCATGGTCGGGCAGAGGGCTTGGCGCAGTTACGGTTGCGAACGACGGCACACTCTACAAGGGGTTCGTCGTTCCGCATAACGAGTACATCCGGTTCTATTTCGACGGTGGGTATATCGGCGCGGTTCTGCTGCTGATCTCCCTGCTCGCGGTCTTTATGATCGTGTACCGGGCGCTGGCGCCGCCGGTGAAGCCTTATTACTTGTACTTTATCGCCGCATTTCTGATTTACTCGTTCTCCGATAACACGCTGTCGACGGTCCAATCCATCATTCCGTTCTGTTGGTACCTGAACTGCCTGTATCGATCTTCACAGTAGGCCGATTCTCCATAAAAAGAAGTGATACGATGAACCAAGTGAACATGTTTGATGTCAACTTCGATAACTATGATTTCATGGATTTGCTTGATTTCATCGACAAAACCATCAGGGAAAGGAACAAATCCTACATCCTGACCTGCAACGTCGATCATGTAATCAAGCTGCGCAAGGACAAGGAGTTCCAGAACGTTTATTCCGAAGCGGGCGCGGTGGTTGCCGACGGCATGCCGCTGATCTGGGCTTCCAAGATCCTTGGCAAACCGCTGAAGCAGAAGGTCTCCGGTTCGGACCTGTTCAGCAGGCTCGGCGATGCCTTCGAGCAGCGGAAATACCGGCTGTTCTTCCTCGGTTCAGCGGAGGGCGTGCCGGAGCGGGCGACACAGAATTTGAAAGTGTCCTATCCGGAGATGAACATCGTCGGCTGTTATTCCCCTTCGTACGGCTTCGAGCACAACGAAGAGGAGAACCGGCATATCGTGCGGCTGCTCAACGAAAGCCAGCCCGACATCGTGTTTGTCGGCGTAGGCGCACCGAAACAGGAAAAATGGATTTACCGCCATTACAATTCCTACCGGGCGCCGATCTCGATCGGAGTGGGCGCAACCTTCGACTTCCTGTCGGGCTCCGTGAAGCGCGCGCCGGATTTTATGCAGCGTTCCGGACTCGAATGGTTCTGGCGGCTTAGCCAGGAGCCGGGAAGACTGTGGAAAAGATATCTGGTCGATGACGCCCAGTTTCTGGTGCTGCTGCTGAAAGAGCTGCGCAAGCGGGGGAAGCTGAAGTAGCGGGCGGCAAGCCTGGCGCAATGAGTGGTGACGGGAGGGTGGAATGATGAAGATGATGGGCCGGGAGGAAGGCGGACTGACACTGCCGAGCGCAGAAAACGTAAAATCGGCGGGGATGCTCGCCGGCATAAGCGCAGCCGTACTGGCGCTGCCGCTGGTGATCGGTTTTGCCAGCGCCAAGCTCAGCGCGACGGACAGTCTGCACGGTGCGATATTGGCAGGGATTCTTTTCCCGGCGCTGATTCTGGCGATTCTGAGACCGAAAGCCCTCGTCGCCTACACCCTGCTGGTCTGGGCGGTAGCCCCGGAGCTGCGGCGGATCGCCGACTGGAGTGCGAATGAATACCACTCGGTCTCCCTGCTCAGCCTGGCGCCGCTGCTCACCGGATTGACGCTGGCGATTCCCGTGCTGAAGGAAATCCACCGCATGCAAAAAACATCCTCGCGGATTCTCCTCTGGTTCGCGGCGGCGCTGGGATACGGCTCACTGATCGGCCTGATGAAGAATGGAATGGGCACGGTTTACGATTTGGCGAACTACCTCGTCCCTTTGCTGCTGCTGCCGTTCTTCGCGGTCACGCGTTTTACGCCGAAGGATATCGACCGGCTGCTGTACACCTACGCCAATCTGGCGGTGCTGGTCTCCGTTTACGGGCTCATCCAGTATTTGACCGTTCCGCCCTGGGACGCGTTCTGGATGCGGAATGCGGACATGATGTCTATCGGAACGCCGTATCCCCTGGAAATCCGCGTGTTCTCCAGCCTGAATTCGCCGGGGCCGGCGGCCAACTTCCTAGTCTACGCGCTGGTGCCGATGATTCTGGAGAAAAAATGGCGGGGTACGCTCAGCTGGTTTGGCGTCCTGCTCGTCGTAGTATGCCTCCTGACTACGCTGGTCCGCACCTCCTGGCTGGTCCTGCTGGTCATGTTGCTGGTGTACATCGGCTCTTCCTCCGGCAAGGGCAAATGGAAGGCGCTGATCCAGCTCGGCATCGTCGCCGCGGCGCTTTTCTGGATCGTGCCGAAGCTCCCGGGCGCGGAAGGGCTGGTCGCGCGGATGGAGACACTGACCTCCGTGCAGGAGGATCACTCCTACAATGAGCGGCTCAGCCTGTGGCAGAACATGCTGCCGACGGTGGCGGCCAACCCTGTAGGGCAGGGGATCGGCAGCGTCGGCCAGGGCACGAAGCTCGGCAACGGCGGAGAGCTGGGAGAATACGGGGTCATGGACAACGGGTTCATTGCCCTGTTGCTGACCTTCGGGATCCTCGGAGGACTGCTGTTCTTCCTGGCGCTGGGAGCCGTGGCGAAGCAGATTGCCGGGAAGGTGCTGCGCAAAGGCCCGCTTCAGCCGTACGCACGGTTGGCTCTGGCCACCTGGACCGGAGCGGTCGTCAGCCTCATTTCCGATAACGGGTTCCCCGGCCTGCGCGGGTACCTGATCTGGATGCTGGTGGGGCTGGGACTTGGGGCAAAAGAGATTATGGATAGCAGAAAGAAGGGAAACACCGATGCAGCAGTTGAACGTTAAAACCACCCCGCCCGCGGCCTCGCTCTGGTCCATGCTGCGGAGCTTTACCAAGAGCAAGGACAACAGCTCGGCTGCTGTAAAAACAATGTTCGTCAGCGTCCTGATCCTGCTGGTGAACATGCTGACCGGCGTGCTGACCGCGCGTTATCTCGGACCGTCCGGCCGCGGCGAACAGACAGCGATGGTCAACTGGTCGCAGTTTCTCGCCTTCAGCCTTAGCTTCGGCATTCCTTCGGCGCTGATCTACAACGCCAAGAAAAATCCGCAAGAGGCCGGCGCGCTGTACCGGATGGCCTTGCTGATCGCCGTCGGCTTCGGACTTCTGGCCATGACGATCGGCATTGTGGTCCTGCCATACTGGCTGAATTCCTTCAGCGAAAGCGTTGTGGCTTTTGCCCAGTGGTCGATGCTGCTCTGTCCGCTGATTGTCATCTCCCAGGTCAATAACGCGGCCTTCCAGTTCCGCGGCGACTACCGGACCTTCAATCTGATGCGCTATTTGATTCCATTGCTGACGCTGGCGCTGATCGGCCTGCTCATCGTGACGGATTCCATCAATCCGTATACCACGGCAATGGCATATCTCCTGCCTTCGGTACCGCTGTTTATCGGCATGACGGTCTCGCTGCTGCGGACGTACAAGGTCAAGCTGAGGAATGCTTCCCAGAACTTCAAACGGCTGTTCACCTACGGTCTCGGCTCTTACGGGAACGATCTGCTCGGGCAGTTCTCTTACTACATCGACCAGATCATCATTGCCGGCCTGCTGCGGCCAGCGGATCTGGGCCTTTACGCCGTAGCGGTCAGCCTGTCGCGGATGGTGAACTTCTTCTCCACCTCGATCACGGTGGTGCTGTTCCCGAAAGCGTCGGAGCTGACGAAGGACGAAGCGGTAAGCCTTACCTTTAAGGCCTTCCGCATCAGCACAACCTGCACGCTGCTGGCTTCGCTGCTGCTGATGCTGGCCGCGCCGCTGGTCATCCCGCTGCTGTACGGGAAGGAGTTCAACACGGCGCTGCATGTGTTCCGGCTCCTGCTGCTGGAAGTAACGATCAGCGGCGGAACGATGATCCTGGCGCAGGTGTTCATGGCGCTCGGCAAACCGAAATTCGTCTCCATCCTGCAGGGCGTAGGATTACTGCTGGTGATCCCGCTGCTCTTCGTAATGGTGCCGAAGTTCGGACTGATCGGCGCCGGAATCGCAATGCTCTCATCCGGGGTGCTGCGCTTCCTGTTCATCATTCTCAATATCCGCTTTAACCTGAAAGTCAAGCTGCCGCGGATGATCGTCAGCGGCGAGGACATTCAGTGGATGAAGACGACAATGAATTCTTATATCCGCAAGAAACCGGCGGGAGATACACAATAAAGCATTGTTCCGAGTTCGCACTTTTGCGGATGCAGAAGGCGGAAGTAGCGTAGGGAACGACATCCGTTTCCGGAGCGGTTCCGCCGGACGATGCCGGTATAAATCAAGCGACAGTGAGCTAGGAGCGGAGAGGAAGTTTGGAGCTGGAGAAACGAATGTGGTCGCCTTTGTTTTCCGATTTCTGCCGATGGCAGATATGGATAGGGAAATCGGAAAACAACAGCGATCGGAAGCCCAAATCTTCCCGCAGCGACGACACCCACTGTCCAACCCCACAGTCAAAGGAGGAAACCTTCATGGATTCAGTGAAAGGCGTGCTTGGCGGCCCGGGAAGCTATCCGATCTCGGTGGTAATTATCGCCCAGGATGACGAAGTCCGCATCGCCAAAGCCATCGCGTCCTGCCGGCGTTTTGCCGACGAGGTGGTCGTGATCGACGGAGGAAGCAAAGATGGGACGGTGCGGCTCGCCGAAAGCCTGGGTTGCCGGGTATTCGTCAATCCATGGCCCGGATATGCCAAACAAAGGGAGTTCGGCGTCGAACGCGCCGTCCATGACTGGGTCTTCCTGATTGATACCGATGAAGTGGTCAGCGAGGAGCTGGCCGAGGATATCCTGCAGCGCAAACCCGGGCTCACCGACCGGACGACGGCATATTCGCTGTACCGGATCGGCGATTTTCTCGGCAGATGGCTGGATAAGGGCGAATATCTCGTGCGGCTGTACAACCGCAAGGCTTACGGAATCCGCAATTCCCTGGTACACGAGATGCCCGACGTTGAAGAGGAACGGATGGTCCGCCTGAACGGCGTGCTTTGGCATCATGGCTTCCGCAGCATCAATGACCATGTGGCCCGCTTCAACAAGTACACCGATCTGGAAGCGCAGACCGCCTATGCCAGCGGCAAGCCGTTTAAGCTGAGCCGGTTGCTGGTGCGGCCGCCGGCGCGGTTTGTGCAGAAATATGTGGTGCAGGGATTGTTCAAGAAAGGCATGTCCGGCTTCGCGGTATCCGTATTCTGGGTGATGTATGAATTCATGGTCGGCTTCAAGCATTACGAACTGGTCAAGTCCGGCAAGGCGACGCGCGAGAACGCGGCGGTCCCGGCCGAGAAGGAAAGCAAGGGGGAGAGAGGCTATGCCGTTCAGTGACGGGCTCAACATAATGACGACGGGACTCAGCTGGCCATCCCTGCAGCCCGGCGGGCTGAACACCTATTTCAAATCCGTATGCGAGCAGCTCGCGACGCGCAATCAGGTACAGGCGCTGATCTGCAGCCAGGAGACGCCTTCGGTGCCGAAGGAGCTGATTATCCACAATGCCGGCGATCCGAAGGAATCGATCTGGAAGCGCAAGGAGGCTTTCCAGCGCAAGGCGGCCGAACTGATGGGCAGCGGCAGCGGACGCATCGATCTGCTGTACACCCACTTCGCGCCTTACGGCATCGGGCCGGCACTGGAGGCGAAGAAGCGCGGCATTCCCGTCATCATGACCTTTCACGGTCCTTGGAACGAGGAGATGCGGATCGAAGGCGCGGGCATCAAACACCGCGTGAAGACGACGATCGCCAAATCGATTGAGCGCCGGGCGTATAAGCTGGCGGACCGGTTTATCGTCCTGAGCGAATATTTCCGCGACATGCTGCATGACCTGCACGGCGTGCCGCTGCACAAGATCAGCGTCATTCCCGGAGCGGCCAACGTGGAACGTTTTGTTCCGGCAGCGAACCGCCTGGCCGTCCGGCGGACGCTGAATTTGCCGGAAGGGGCGACGACGGTGCTCACGGTCCGGCGCTTGATGAACCGCATGGGCCTGATCCAGTTGCTCGACGCCTGGCGCCAGGTCAGCGAGCGTTTTCCGAACGCGATTCTGCTGATCGGCGGCAAAGGTCCGCTGCGCGGCGAGCTGGAGGAGAAAATCGCCGATTACGGGCTCGGCAACAAGGTAAGGCTGCTCGGCTATATTCCCGATCAGGACCTTGCCTCGTATTACCAGGCCGCCGACATGTTCGTCGTTCCGTCGCAGGCGCTGGAGGGCTTCGGGCTGATTACCGTCGAGGCGTTGTCGTCCGGCCTGCCGGTCATGGCGACGCCTGTGGGAGGCAATAAGGAAATCCTGCAAAATTTCCATCCGGAGCTGCTGTTCAAAAGTGCAGATTCCGGCGATATGGCCGAAGGCATGATTCATATGCTGGGCAACCGCAAGCTGCTTCCAAGCAGGGAAGAGTGCCGTAACCATGTGCTAAAAAAATATACCTGGGAGCATGTCGCCGATCAGGTGGAATCAGTCTTCCTCGATGTGCTGGGAAAGGGGGTTGCGGCGGTATGATGAAAGTCGCTTATATTGATCACACCGCAAGATGGAGCGGGGGAGAAGTCGCCCTCTTCAATATTTTGACCCATATCGGAAGCCAGATTCAGCCGCTGGTCATACTGGCCGAAGAAGGGGCGCTGGCCGACCGGCTGCGGGAGCGGGGCATCGACGTAAGAATCGTGCCGCTGGACGACAGCATCCGCAACCGCGGCAGAAACACCGTCAATCTCGGCGCGCCCGCCGCTGCGGTAAGGCTGCTGTCTTACGGCCGCAAGCTTGCTCCGCTGCTTAAGCAGGAAAAAGTGGATTTCGTGCACACGAATTCGCTGAAATCGGCCTTTTACGGAGCGGTGGCCGCCAAGACAGCCGGTGTGCCGCTGATTTGGCATATCCGCGACCATATCGGCGCGCCGTACTTGAAGCCGGTTGTCGCCAAGGCGATCCGGCTGCTGTCCCGGCTGCTCCCGAACGGCGTGATCGCCAATTCCCATTCGACGCTGAACGCGCTGGAGCTGCCGCGGAGCAAAAAAACGCTCGTTGTCTATTCGGCTTTCGCCAAAGCGATCGGGGACGGAATTGCCGGGCGGGATTCCGGCGCTTTCAATGTACTGCTGGTCGGTCGCCTCGCCGAATGGAAAGGCCAGCATATCGTGCTGGAGGCGGCAAAGGCTTTTAAAGATAACCCGAAGGTGAAATTCTGGCTGGCCGGCGATGCCTTGTTCGGAGAAGAGGCGTACAAGCAGCAGCTTCAGGATACGATAGCCCGGGAACGGCTAGACAATGTCAGCCTCCTTGGCCATGTGGAGGATATTCAGGGGCTGATGGGCCAGGCGGATTTGCTGATCCATACATCGATTACGCCGGAGCCGTTCGGCCAGGTCATCGTCGAAGGCATGGCGGCCGGCTTGCCGGTGATTGCCTCCAATGAAGGAGGGCCGGTGGAGATTGTCGTTCCGGGCGAAACGGGCCTTTTGATCGAGCCCGGCAAACCTGCCTTGCTGGCGGAAGCGATTCTCTGGATGCTGAATCATCCCGAAGAACGCAGGAAGATGGCGGAGAACGGAATAAAGCGGGTGAAAGAGCATTTTGTCATCGAGAACACGGTCAAGGATATCGTCAATTACTACAAAGGGCTGCAGGCAACCAGCTGAGCTCCCGGTTCAGCCGATGAATTCCGCGGTCAGGCGATAGTCCCTTCCAGCGTCCGCGCTGACGATGCTGCTCCATAAAACGTTGAGGATGATTCACATGAAAATTGCGATAGCGCACGATTATTTGATTCAGATGGGCGGGGCAGAACGGGTGGTGGAGGTATTTCACCATATGTACCCGGATGCTCCGATCTTCACTACCGTGTTTAACGGGAGCCGCCTGACCGACAATCTCAAGGATGCCGACATCAGGGCTTCATGGCTGCAGAAAATCCCGGGCGTGAAGTCGAATTTCAAAGGGGTGCTGCCGCTGTATCCCGTGGCGATCCGTGACCTGGATTTCAGCGGATATGATATCGTCCTGAGCTCGAGCAGCGCTTTTATGAAAAGCATACAGGTTCCCGAGGCCACCTTTCACTTGTGTTACTGCCATACGCCCATGCGGTTTGCCTGGGATTATGACACTTACATGGAGCGGCAATCCAATTCCGGCCTGTTCAAAAGAGTGCTGAAGCTTTACATCCAGCAGCTCAAGACCTGGGATCAGCGCACCTCCAAAAATGTAAACCAGTTTGTCGCCAACTCTTCCGTCGTCAAGACGCGGATCCGGAATTATTACCACCGGGATGCCGATGTGATTTTTCCGCCGATCAATACGGCGCGGTTCACCAGCTCTTCCACCATCGGGGATTATTATCTGATCGTCTCCCGGCTGGTGTCCTATAAGCGGATCGACCTTGCCGTCGAAGCGTTCAACCGCAACGGGCTGAAGTTGTACATCGTCGGCGACGGACCCGACCGCAAGCGGCTGGAGGGGATGGCCAAAGACAATGTTTCGTTCCTCGGACGGCTGGATGATGAAGAAGTCACCGGGCTGATGTCGCATTGCCGGGCCTTTATTTTTCCCGGGGAAGAGGATTTCGGCATTACGCCGCTGGAGGCGAATGCCGCAGGCAGACCCGTCATTGCTTATCAGGCAGGCGGGGCGCTGGATACGATCGTTCCCTATGTCAACGGCGTGTTCTTCCGCAACCAGGAAGTTGATGATTTGCTGAAGGCGATCCACGAAGTGGAGTCCTATGCATGGGATATCGGTAAAATCATGGGCCATGCGCGCAAGTTCGATGAACAGGCGTTTATGGTTCAGTTCAAGCAATACGTGGAACAAGCCTATGTCAATTTTCTAAAGGGAGGATGAGAGTATGAAGCTGGCAGTCATCGGAACGGGATATGTCGGTCTGGTCTCCGGCGTGTGCTTCACGCTGAACGGAAACCATGTCATTTGCGTCGATAAGGATGAGGAGAAAATCAATAAACTCAACCGCATGGAGTCTCCGATCTATGAGCCGGGCATCGAGGCGCTGATCGAGCTGAACCTGCGCGAGGGCAGGCTGTCCTTCTCCGCCGATCTTAAAGAGTCGGTGCGGCGCTCGGATATCGTTATTCTTGCCGTCGGTACGCCTTCCTTGCCGGGCGGTGAAGCCGATCTCCGGTACATCGAAGGGGCGGCGACGGAAATCGCCGAAGCGATGGAAGGCTATAAAATCATCATGACCAAATCCACCGTCCCCGTCGGGACGAACGAAAAAATCCGCAGCATCATCTCCGCGCACACTTCCCATCCCTTCGACATCGTGTCCGCTCCGGAATTCCTGCGTGAAGGTTCGGCGATCCGCGATACGCTCCATCCCGACCGCATCGTCATCGGCATCGACAACCCGCGGCTGGAGGAGACGATGCGCCAGCTTCACCAAGGGTTTACAGACAACATCGTCGTGACCGACATCCGCAGCGCGGAGATGATCAAATACGCGTCGAACGCGTTTTTGGCCACCAAAATCTCGTTCATCAACGAAATCGCCAATATCTGCGAAAAAGTGGGAGCCGATGTGACCGAAGTGGCGGCAGGCATGGGAATGGACCGGCGGATCGGTTCCACCTTCCTGCAGGCCGGCATCGGTTACGGCGGCTCCTGCTTCCCGAAAGACACCAATGCGCTGATCCAGATCGCCGGCAACGTCGATTACGAGTTCAAGCTGCTGAAATCGGTCGTAGAGGTGAATAAGGATCAGCGGTTCATGATCATCGCCAAGCTGCATGAATCGCTCGGCGATCTGCGCGGCGCGGTGATCGGCATCTGGGGTCTGGCCTTCAAGCCGAACACGGACGACGTCCGCGAGGCTCCGGCACGGGAGATCGTCGAGACGCTCGTCGCCGAAGGGGCGACGGTGAAACTGTACGATCCGATTGCGGCGGACAACTTCCGCAAGCAATACGATCACCCGCAGCTCCGCTGGTGCGGGCTGCCGGAAGAGGCGGCGGAAGGCAGCGACGCGGTGTGCCTGCTAACCGACTGGAGCGTGTTCAAGGAGATCGACCTGCACCGGCTTGCGGGGACGATGCGCCGCCAGGTGCTGATCGACGGCCGCAACGTATACACGAAGGCCCAGATCGAAGGCACCGGGCTGGAGTACCATTCCGTCGGCCGCCCGCAGATGGGCGGGCTGAGCGGGTATTCGCCGAGCGTCGCCGGCGCGGTGTAAGCGGAGGCGGAGTGGTTGGTGCCGCTTCACATCCCGATCTGCGAATCGGGAACGTGAGAGCAATTAGTGGGAGAACATCCCGCTAATCTCCCACAGAGTCGGCGACAGTGCAATTAGAGGGACGAAATCCCACTAATTCGCAGCCGAGCCGCAGATGGAGCCATAGCGGGACGATTTTTCCGTTCATTTGCCTCCTTGGCCTCCCGGTCAAGACAATCCGCTCTTCAAGATTGCCCGATCCGGATTCTTGTTCTTGGTGTGCTCAACCTTTGTTTTCTCCGGCTCCCGGCGCATAAGCCCGGCCGATATCCTAAACACCCAAAATTGAGGAGGGTTCACGTATGAAACTGGTACTACTTTCTGGCGGCTCCGGCAAGCGGCTCTGGCCGCTCTCGAACGATTCACGCTCCAAGCAATTCCTGAAGGTGCTGGAAAGTCCCGCAGGCGAGCCGGAGTCCATGGTGCAGCGGGTATGGCGCCAGTTGCAGGAAGCCGGTATGGCCGATTCGTCGTATCTGGCGACCGGACGCGGACAGGTGGAGATGATTCAAAGCCAGCTCGGCGGCGCCGTTCCGATTATTGTTGAGCCGGAGCGCCGGGATACGTTCCCGGCCATCGCGCTAACGGCGGCCTATCTGTATTCGGTTGCCGGCGTGTCGCCGAAGGAGACGGTGGCGATTTTGCCGGTCGATCCTTACGTGGAAGCAGCGTTCTTCGATACGGTGGCGAAGCTGGAAACGACGATGGAGGAAAGCGGAGCCAATCTGGCGCTGATGGGCGTCGTGCCGGAATATCCTTCCGAGAAATACGGGTACATCATTCCGACCACGGATGAGGCTGCCGAGGGCGGATATATGCAGGTCAGCCATTTTCAGGAGAAGCCGGGCCGCGCCCAAGCGGAGCAGCTGATGGAGCGCAAAGCGCTGTGGAACTGCGGCGTATTCGCTTTCCGGCTTGGCTATCTGCTCGATATTTTGCAGCGCAAAGGGCTGCCGCTGAATTACGAAGAGCTGCAAAAGCAGTACAAGCTGCTTGCTTCGATCAGCTTCGATTACGAGGTCGTCGAGAAGGAAGAGAACATCGTCGTCCAGCCGTATGCCGGCTTCTGGAAGGATCTCGGCACCTGGAACACGCTGACCGAAGAAATGAACAAAAGCCAGGTCGGCAAAGGCGTAGTCACCGAGGATTCCGAGGGTACCTGCCTGATCAACGAGCTGGACATTCCGGTCACGGTCATCGGGGCCAAGGATCTGATCATTGCCGCCAGTCCGGACGGGATTTTGGTCACCCATAAAGCGGAAAGCCCGCGCATCAAGGAAGTGCTGAAGTCGTTCGACCAGCGCCCGATGTACGAAGAGCGCCGCTGGGGACATTACAAGGTCATTGATTATGTGAAATATGACGAGGGCAACGAAGTGCTGACCAAGCGGATTTTTATCGGGGAAGGCAAAAACATCAGCTACCAGATGCACCACAAGCGCAGCGAGATCTGGACCTTTGTCAGCGGGGAAGCGAGCATCGTGCTCAACGAAAAAATGCATCACGTGAAAGCGGGCGATGTGGTGCGTATTCCTGAAGGAACCAAACATGCGATTCTGGCGCTGACCGACGTCGAGTTTATCGAAGTGCAGACCGGCTCCGAGCTGGTGGAAGAAGACAATATCCGGATTACGCTGGATTGGGAAGACATTACACTGCATCAGTTTATCTCTTGAAGGCAAACTGAAAAAAAGGCGTTATAAATGCCAAATTATCTATTTAACCAATTTAGACACATTTAAAACAGGTATAACGGACTATTTATTCGAAAATTACCAATTTTGCTCTAAAAAATAACAAAATAGAGACGATACTTACGGTAAGAGGGAAAAACCTTCCAAAATACGAAAAGGGCAAACCTATCGAAAGGTAGGGACGCAAAGCTATAGGGCCTTCGAAAGAGTGGCAGCCTGGCTACCGAAAGGAAGATCATTTTGAAAACTTACCGCAAGTCTCGTCTGCTGTCCGCCGTATTGTCGCTTGCCGTTTTACTGACGGCCATTCCGCTCGGATTTGGAGCGGCATCGGTCACCGTCCACGCAGCATCCGCTCAGGCGGCTCCGGTTAATCCGGACGCCTCGCCCGAAGCCGTCAAACTGCTTGCCAAATTGTACTCGATATCCGGCAATGGCATCGTTACAGGCCAACACGATTATTTGGAAAGTCCGGACGAGTTCATGAACAAGCTTAAAGGAACCAGCGGCACATTTGCGGCTCTCCACGGCTACGAACTGGGCGTGATCAGCGGCCAATCGGAAAGCACGGCGGCGACGCAGCGCATGAATGTGGTAAACAGCGCAATCAACTGGAGCAAAAACGGCGGCATTGTCGTGATGACGTTCCATGAAAATTTGCCGGGAACGACGTACGACTGGTCCAATGTGCAAAAATCGCTCAGCCAGGCCGACTTCAACAAATACGTTACGCCGGGCACGACCGAATACAATAAGCTGATTGCCGATCTCGACAAGGTGGCGGTTTCGCTCAAAACGCTGCGCGACGCCGGTGTTCCCGTCTTGTGGAGACCGTACCACGAAATGAACGGCGACTGGTTCTGGTGGGGCAAAAAGAGCAATTTTGCGCAGCTTTGGAACATCATGTACGACCGTTTTGTGAATTATCATAAATTGAACAACCTGCTGTGGGTGTGGAATCCGAATGCGCCGAACACCTGGTGCGATCCTTATGCCGGTACGTACCCTGGAGCCGACAAGGTCGATATTCTCGCCGCAGATATTTATAACAACGATTATATGAACAAGTATTACGACAGCCTGTACGCCCTGGCGGCGGGTAAGCCGATCGCCATCGGCGAGAACGGCGAGATGCCGAGCACCGCGAAGCTGCAGCTGTCCCAGCGCAACTGGGTATACATGATGACCTGGGGGAAAATGCTGTACGAGAACAACACCAACGATACGATCAAGAGCTTTATGGGCGACAGCTATTCGCTGACGCTGGATGAATACAAAAACTATGTTGCCCCAGCAGCGACGCCGACGGCTACGCCGACACCAACCGCGACGCCAACTGCGACGCCGACCCCGGCACCAACTGCAACGCCCACGCCGGTGTCCGCGCCGGCTGCCGTTACGGTGGAGAACGGTCTGAAGGGCGAATATTTCAACAATATGACGTTGTCCGGCACGCCGGCACTCGTGCGAACAGACGCGCAGGTCAACTACAACTGGCGGCAGGCTGCCCCGGCCAGCGCGCTCGGCATCGACTCTTTCTCGATCCGCTTTACCGGGAAGATCAAACCGCAATACAGCGAAACCTATCAGATCATTACATCGTCCGATGACGGGATCCGCGTCTGGGTTAACGGCGTCTCCGTCATCGACAGCTGGGTAAAGCAAAGCGGAACGGAACGGGTGGGGAGCATTGCGCTCACTGCGGGCCAGTTATATGACATTAAGGTGGAATATTACGAAAATGCCGGCGATGCGCGGATCAGCCTGATGTGGCAAAGCCCTAGCCAAGCCAAGGCGGTTGTACCTTCCAGCGCCTTGTTCACCGGCGCTGCCAACGCGACGGTCTCATCGGCATTGATGACTACGCTGGCCGCAGCCGTATCGACCCCGGCGCCTGCGGCAACCGCCGCGCCAGTGCCGACGGCTACGCCAACGCCGGTACCGACAGCAGCACCTACAGTAGTACCGACACCAACACCAACACCAACGCCGGCACCGACAGTCGCGCCGACCCCGACCCCGACCCCGCTCATCAGCGGCCTGAAGGCGGAGTATTTCAATAATGCGACGCTGGCCGGCACGCCGGCACTGGTCCGCAATGACAGCGCCATTGACTTCAACTGGCGACAGGGCAGCCCGGATGCGGCCATCGGCATCGACTTCTTTACGGTGCGCTGGACCGGAAAGATTAAACCTTCATACAGTGAAACTTATCAGATTTACACGACTTCGGATGACGGCATCCGCGTCTGGATTAACGGCAGCCTGGTCATCGACAGCTGGGTCAAGCAAAGCGGTACCGAGAGGGTCGGCAGCATTGCCCTTAACGCAGGCCAGTTGTATGACATCAAAGTGGAGTATTACGAAAATCAGGGCGACGCCAACATTCGAATGATGTGGCAAAGTCCGAGCCAGGCGAAAGGCGTGGTTCCGGCCAGTGCCCTGTTTCATCTCTCCGCTTCCTGACGGCGCCGGTTCATGATCCATGCTTTAGCGGGAAAGCCGTGTAAACGCTAATTTCTTGAACATCCAACCTTCCTGGCCCTGCCTTTCGGCAGGGCTACATAGCTATCATCCGGAGTAAGGCTGGAAAGGAGATTACAGTGAACATTTACCGCAAGTACCGGCTATATATGACGATTCTTCCCATTATCTTTATATTGTCGCTGCTGCCCTGGACCGAGGCCCGCAGCCTTCCCGTGACGCGCAGCTTCACCCCCGTCGCCGTGCCCGCGGTTCCGGCCAATCCGAACGCTTCGCAGGAGGCTGCGGACCTGCTCGGTTATTTATCCGAGCTGAGCGGCAAAGGCATTTTGTCGGGGCAGCACGATTATTTGGAGAGCCCCGATGAATACAGCGGAAAGCTCAAGAACGCCAGCGGTGAATACGCCGTGCTTCACGGCTATGAGCTTGGCGCGATCAACAACCAGTCCAAGGCGACCATCGCCAAGCAGCGCCAGGCTGTCGTCGACAGCGCGATCCGCTGGCATGACAGCGGCGGCATTGTCGCCATGACGTTTCACCAGAATCTTCCGGGGACCGATCCGGAATGGGCCAATGTCCATATGACGCTCGGCCAGGAGCAGTTCGATCCTTATGTTACGCCCGGCACGCCCCAGTACAAAAGCCTGATTGCCTCCATTGACGAGATTGCGGACTATCTGAAGGAGCTGCGCGACGCAGGCGTTCCCGTGCTATGGCGGCCTTATCATGAGATGAACGGCGACTGGTTTTGGTGGGGGCATAAGGACAATTTTGCGGCACTCTGGAACATCATGTACAACCGGCTTACCGTAACCCATAAGCTGAACAATCTGCTTTGGGTCTGGAACCCGAACGCCCCGAATGAATGGTCGGATGCCTACGAGCCTTATTATCCGGGTGCCGACAAGGTCGATATTCTGGCCGCGGACATCTACAACAACGATTTCAAACAATCGTATTACGAGAAGCTGCTGATCCTGGCGGACGGCAAGCCGATCGGCATTGGCGAAAGCGGCGAGCTGCCGGATGCATCCGTGCTTGCGCAAACCCAGGGCGAGTGGGTATATATGATGACCTGGGGCAAAATGCTGATGGAAAACAACACGCTGCGGCAAATCCAAAGCTTTATGGGCAACATTTATACCGTAACCCGCGAGGATTATGCTAAGGCGCTTGAACAAAAAAATGCGCAAAAGCCAACAAATATTGGCGGAAGCGTTTCAAAAAGCGGTTTCACGGGCCAATACTTTGGTAATGCCGAACTTTCAGGTAAGCCGGTTCTGGTCCGCACGGACAGCAAGCTTGATTTTAACTGGCATGAGGCCGCACCGGCGCCGGGGATCGGCAAGGATTCCTTTTCGGTGCGCTGGACGGGAACCATCAAACCCGCTTACAGCGAGACCTACACGTTTACGGCCTCTTCGGACGACGGCGTGCGCGTCTACGTCGGCGGCCGATTAATTATCGACAGCTGGAAGAAGCAAAGCGGGATCAGTCATCAGGGAAGCATCGCGCTCCAGGCGGGAACAGCCTACGACATCAAAGTGGAATATTACGATAACCGCGGCAATGCCAGCCTGAAGGTGATGTGGCAAAGTCCGAAGCAAAAGCCTGCCGCGTTGACCGGCTTACGCTGACCCACATCGACTTCTGAATCCCGTAAGAAAGCGAGGACAACAGAATGAGGACCAGGAAACCGAGCAACAACCCCGTAAAACTGCTGCTGAAATTCACACTACTCGCTATCTTGATTCTATTGTCCGTGTCTTTCTTCGGCGACGAGCGAGTGCAGAAGGAGACGGTGAAGGTGGACATGTCCGAACTCTCGGCACCCCCGGAGTCCGGCCCGAAGCTGCCGGACGGCACCGTTCTGTGGCAGCTTGGCCAGCATAACGGCTCTGCGGCGGAGTTTGCCGCGGCTGGCTCCCGCGACGCCGTTTCGGCTTTCAGCATCCCTGCAGCCACCGTCAAGGCGGCTGAGCTGAAGAGCCTGCCCTCCGGACTTCGCGGGGATACCGAGCCGGCGCTCAGCCTGACGTATAAACTGGATAAGATCCCGGCGAACGGGGTCTTATTTCGCGTCAGCATTCTCGATGCGTACAAGGCGATTCCGCAAATGGGCGTATTCTCCAACCGCCAGCTCTCGGGCATCATTCAGATTGCCGGCGTTTCCGGCACGGGCAGCGCGTATACCTATCGCAAGAGCTACGAGCTGTATATCCCGAAGGAGCAGCTCCAGGTCGGCAGCAATGAGCTGAAGCTGCGCTCGGTCCGCGGCCTGTATTCATCGGAAATGGAGGATCAATATGACTGGTGGACTTGGGATGATCTCAGCCTGGAGGCCTTGAGCGCCCCAATCAAGGAGCCGATTCACGGAAGCTATACGTTGACCGGTACAATGGTCAATAACAAACAGTTTTATTTCGACGAAGGCGCGACCTCGCATCTGCCTTATATCCTCAAGTGGCTCGGCATTGCCTACAGCGGCAACATTATGCGGACAAGCTGCGCGAGCGACGTCGGACTCTCCTGCTCCGATATGGAGAATTATTACAAAGTGTTGAAGGATTACAACATGCAGGCGGTCGCCCTGTATCTATACACCGGCGATATCAAACTGAAGGCGGATGGCACGCTGCCGGAGGATGCGCAGAAGAAGCTGACCGATTATTTTACGAAATACGGCCCGTATTTTCAATATTACGAGATCGACAACGAGCCTGGTCTGTTCAACCGCTCCAAGGCGGTGAATCTGGCCATTGCCGACTGGCTGAACGAGAAGGGGAAAACCATCGCCCCTCATCTGCAGACGGTGGCGCCGGGCTGGGCATATTGGCCGAGCTATAGCGAGGATTCCTGCGGCAACCAGAAGGGGAGCGTGAAGCAGTGCGGCGATCCGGACGGCTGGGAGCGCGACCCCGAGCAGCGCAAGGAGCTGGAGGATGTGACAGACCTGACCAACGGCCACTCCTACGGGGAATCTTATATTTTCGCGAACGGAGGCAGCTTCACGGAGAATTTGAAGACCTTCGGCGGAGCCGCGGACGGTTTGCCGAAAAAGATGCTGACCACCGAGTTCGGCACCTCGGACAGCCATGTCGACGCTTATCAATACGGCGCCGCCGAGCGAACCTCGGCCGTGTTCGACCGGATCATGCGGGGGCATATCGGCTATGCGGATCTGTTTGTCCAGCATGCGGCGTTCTTCAAAAATTTCAGCCTGTTCAAATACGGCTTTAACCTGGAAGACCATGATCCGGCGAAAACCGAGATTTATTACACCAAAAAAGGGGAGGACTCCCGGGTCAGCATCATGCGGCGGCTGAGCCTGGCTTATGCGACGCACGGCGCGCCGCTGACCTACCAGATCACGAATAGATCTCAACTGGCCGACAAGCTAGTATATGTCCGTGCGGTAGATACCTCCACGCTTCAACCGCTTGCCGGCAGCGGAGCGACCTCGAACAAGGTGCTGGTCAACTTCGTCAACTTCGAGAATACGCCACAGACGGTCACCGTCAAGGTGACGATGCCCGAGAAGACGGTTTACGAGGGCGAGCGATTCGGCGCCGGCGATACGTACGAACAGTCCCGCAGCTATATCTCGGGCGCGGCGGCTTCGCCGGTGCTGGAGTTCACGGAGAAGCTGGGGCCGGGCGAAGCCGTCCAGTACATTCTGCAGCCGTCGGACGAACTGCCGGATACGGCACCGCAGGGCTTTAAGGCGTCCGCCGTCAAGGGGATGTCCATCAAGCTGAACTGGCTTGAGGCTCCCGGGGCAAGTTATGAAGTGCTCCGGGCCGAGGGCACCGGCGGAGATTTGAAGCTGATCGCGTCGGGGATCCAGAACACGGAATACACGGACAAAAATCTGCGGGAGGGTACGCTGTACACGTACGCGGTGAGGGTGGCGGGTTCAGGGGTTATGTCGGATAAGATCCAAATCACGGCGACCGGGCTGGTGCCGCTGGACCGATCGAAATGGAAGGCTACGGCCAGCCTGCAAGGCGATGGCGCGGCAAACGCGATCGACGGCGACCGCCGCACGCGCTGGGACACAGGGAAGCACCAAACCTCCGGCGAAAGCTTCGAGCTGGATCTCGGACAGCGCCACAGCTTCGAAGCGATCGAACTGGAGAACACCCTGTCTTCCTATGATTATCCGCGCGGATACGAGGTCTACATATCGGATGACGCCCAGGACTGGCGGCTCCTGACCACCGGCAAAGGCAAGCTGAGCCTGACCCGGATCGAGTTTACTGCGGTCGAAGCGCGGTATATCCGGATCAGGCAGACGGGTGCCGGAGGCAACTACTGGTCCATCCATGAGCTGCAGGTCTACTCGCGGGAAAACTAGTCAAAGGGACGCGCGGGAAGGCTCTCTCCGGTTTCGGTCGAAGCAACGGCATACGTAAAGGAACTCGGATTCGGAGATTTGTCCCTCACGGTAAAGCGCCAGGAAGCTTTCTTTCAAATCAATCGTGCCGTCATGCTTCATTCCAAGCCGGTTAAGCAGGCTGCGAACCGAAAATTCCAATCTCATGAACTCAAAGCTCCTTTTTGGCAGATTGAATAGATTTTCCCGCTGCTGTATTGGTTTAAAGCAACTTTACTACGTCTTGCTGAAAAAGGGTGTCACTCCCTGTCGGTGAGAAAACGGGGATTTTAACTTCTTTAGACGTTTTTTATTTCATTTTAGCCGCAGGCATTGGGGGAAATGTTGAAATATATGCATTTTCCTCTGAAAACATGCATGTTGTCTTTTGCAAGCAGCGCAAAAAAATAAAGGCTGGGAACTGTCTTTGCAAGACAATTCTCAGCCTTTATCCGTTTCAATAAGCGTTCTATTCCGATTCGGGTTCCTCGGCGCCGGAAGACATGCGGTTGCGGACAACACGCTCCAGCAGCATGCGTACGAGCTCCAGATCCTGTTCCTCAAGCAAAACACCGTCCCAATGAAGCTGATGCTGGTTCAATATTTCCCTGGCGTTGCTGGTCATCTCCACCGGATCCGGATTGTCGGTGAGACCAATCAGGTAGTCCGAAGTGGTATGAAGCTTGCGAGCAATCAGCTGCGTGTTCTCAAGGGTAGGCTGACGATAGCCGGATTCGTATCCCGCGTACGTACTCTTGGCGACGCCTACCGCTTCCGCAACCTCCTGCATGGAGAGCTTTCGGGTTTTTCTGAGCTGCTTCAGCCGTTTCGCAAACATCTGCATGCCTCCATTTGACTGTTCAAACGTTAAAAAAATATGCGAATTGAATCAATATTTAGCAGTATTATAACACAACCTGTGATGAACGAACATCTTTTGTCAGTTCTAAAGTTACGGAACAAAGATACAATTAAGGGTGGTGACCTGTTTGTTCACCGTTTTGGCCTGGAAGACGGAATTGTACGCGGTGATGGTTCCGCCGACCGGCAGATCGGTATTATAGATGGCCAGCTTGCTGTACCCGGTGTCCGCGGCGAGGAATTTACTGTTGTAGACGGCAACCTTGGCATTCGACAATACGGCGATGTCCGCGCGCGGACTGCCCGTATAATTGGCGGAGCCGCTGTTTTTGAAGACGGAATTGATGATAGTAACCTCCGCGTAGTCCTCGACATGCACCGCCTGCCCGCGGGTATAGATGAAACTGGAATTTTTGATTGTTATATTTTTGGCTTTCATGGCAACCCCGACGCCGAAGCCGGCCCAGGAGCTGGGACTTGTATTCGTATCGAATACGCAGTTGTCGATGACCCAGTCGGTGCTGGCCGCATTGATTTCGATGGCGTCGCTCTTGATGTTGACAAACCGGCTGTTTAAAATTTTGACGTCATGGCTGGGGTTCACATTCGACAGTATCCCGTAACCCGAATTCTCGAACAAGCTGTTGATCACGGTAAGCCGGTTCACCGTCACCGCATTTTGAATTCCCTGGATGCTGGATTCGAATCGGACATCGATCACGTTGATATCGTCGCCGCCTGGCGTCAAGCCGATCGGCGCGCGGATGCCGATGCCTTGAATGCTCTGGTTGCCGAGCAGGCGCAGCGCGGCTTCTTCCTTATTGTCGGTGCGTAGAAGCACGGAGTCGGTCCGGCCCGCACCCAGCAGCGAAATGTTCGCCGGAACATGAATCGCATTGATTAGATAAGTGCCCTTGGGAAAATACACCGTACCTCCCCCCGCATCGTATGCAGCCTTGACCGCCTTCGCAATGCTCGCCGTATCGTTCGTTTTACCGTTGCCGGCCGCTCCGTAACTCATCACATTAAACGTTGGGACAGCAAAGGCCGTCGACAAGGCGGTCTCAGCCAGCGTTGCCGTGTCCGCCTCGCTCCAAGCGGTCTGCGGCGACATGTTCCAGCGGAGTCCCAGACCCAGCACAAAGGCCATCGCAAAGCATAGCGCTAAAGTCAGTGTTCTGCGCATCTCCATCACTCTCTTTCCCGAAAAATGTTTGACGGTTCGCCGTCCGCATATTTTTTCCTGAAAAACTGCAATTGTTGTTTACAAAGTTATTCTAAATGAATATAATTACTTTGACAAATACTCCTAACGAATAATTATTCTAAAACCATCTGGAATGTCATATGCTGTGAGGAATGAAAACACCCGTGAAAAGGCTATTTTTTTTATCAAATGGTTCGCGTTATGAATAACTTTGTGGAAAAATAGTTGTGCCAATATGCGAATGGAATGAATAGAGGGGGCCAGTCCTCTTGCAATCGGTGGACGTCCACCTCAGTACACTATATGCACGGGATGAACAAGCGGTTCGGCATCAAGCGGGGCAAGCGTCCCGCCGGGACCGGAAAAATATTTGCTGAATCCAAGCTGCAAAGGTAATGTCTCCCGCACCTTTATCACCGGAGGCACTCGGTCATGCTGTGGGCCAATGCGGCCTTAGACGTTTATCGTCAGGGGTGTGATGTGAGGGGGGGTTCGATGCCCCGTTAGATGTCAATGCGTTCATTTTGAATAATGAGACGGGAGTGATCCGGGATGAACAAAGTTAGAAAAGCAATAATTCCGGCGGCAGGGCTCGGAACTCGGTTTCTTCCCGCAACCAAGGCCATGCCGAAGGAGATGCTTCCGATTGTCGACAAGCCGACGATCCAGTACATCGTAGAAGAGGCGATCGCCGCAGGAATCGAGGATATCATCATCGTGACCGGCAAAGGCAAACGCGCCATCGAGGATCATTTCGATATTGCCTTCGAGCTGGAGCATACCCTGCAGGAAAAAGGAAAGCTGGATTTGCTGGATGAGGTACGGCGCTCGTCCCATGTAACGCTGCATTACATCCGCCAGAAGGAAGCGAAGGGACTGGGCCACGCCGTCTGGTGCGCGCGCAGCTTTGTCGGCGACGAGCCGTTTGCCGTGCTGCTGGGCGACGATATTGTCGAGAGCGAGGTCCCATGCACCAGACAGTTGATCGAGCAATACGAAGCGCACGGCAAATCGGTTATCGGCGTCCAGGCGGTTCCCGACGAACATACGACAAGGTATGGGATCGTTGACCCTTTGTGCGCGAGAGGCCGGCTGTACGAGGTTGACCGCTTTGTGGAAAAACCTGCGAAAGGCCAGGCGCCTTCAAATCTGGCCATTATGGGCCGTTACGTGCTGACGCCGGAAATCTTCGAATTTCTCGAGCAGCAGGAGATCGGCGCCGGCGGCGAAATCCAGCTGACCGATGCTATCCAGAAGCTGAACACCGAGCAGGGCGTGTATGCTTATGATTTTCACGGCACGCGTTATGATGTCGGCGAGAAGCTCGGTTTTATTCTGACGACCCTCGATTTCGCCCTGAAACGGCCGGAACTGCATTCGGAACTGTTAACCGCGCTGCAGGAGATCGTTGAGCGAGAACTTTCCGGCTCCTATATCCAGTGAGAGGTGAATGAACAATGATACCTTCCAGACAAAGCGAAGAGGACGCCGCTCTTTATCCGCGCCGCTATTATGCGGCCGTCCGGCGGACGGGAGACAAACCGGTCACGCTCTATCTGATTGCCAAACGGATCTTTGACATCGCGGCATCCGCAGTCGCCCTGATTGTGCTGTCTCCCCTTTTCCTGATCCTGGCGTTGGCGATCAAGCTGGAGGACCCGCGGGGCTCCGTATTTTTCGGCCAGACCAGAGTCGGCCTGGAAGGCAAACACTTCCGAATGTTCAAATTCCGTTCCATGATCTCGAATGCCGAAGCGCTGCTTCCCAGCCTGCTGGCGCAAAACGAGGTCAGCGGCCCGATGTTCAAAATGCGCAACGATCCACGGGTGACGCGGGTGGGACGGTTTATCCGCAGAACGAGCATCGACGAGCTGCCGCAGCTGCTCAACGTGCTTAAGGGCGAGATGTCGCTTGTCGGACCACGGCCCTCCTTGCCGCACGAGGTGGAGCGTTATTCGGAATATGACCGCCTGCGCCTCACCGTTACGCCGGGCTGTACGGGACTATGGCAGGTGAGCGGACGCAGCGGACTGGACTTCGCGCAGATGGTGGAGCTGGATTTAATGTATATCGAGCAGCGGTCGCTGCTGCTGGACCTCAAGATTATGTTCATGACGGCCTGGCAGCTGGTAAGGTCGAACAACGCTTATTAATAATAATCAATGATCCGGGGTGAAGCGTATGGAACGTCATTCGAGAATTTATGTTGCGGGGCATCGCGGGCTGGTCGGTTCAGCCATTGTCCGCGCGCTGGAGAAAGAAGGGTACCACAATCTTGTGCTTCGTTCCCGGAAGGAACTGGATTTGCGGGACAGCCGGCAGGTAGACCATTTTTTTCTGGATCAGGAGATTGATTATGTATTCCTCGCCGCCGCTAAGGTAGGCGGCATCGCAGCCAACAACGATCAGCCTGCGGATTTCATCCGCGACAATCTGCTGATCCAGACGAACATTATCGACGCGGCTTACCGCGCACGGGTGGAGAAGCTGCTGTTCCTCGGCTCCACCTGCATCTATCCGAAGCTGGCCCCGCAGCCGCTTAAAGAGGAGTATCTGCTCACCGGCGCGCTGGAGCCGACGAATGCGCCCTATGCGGTCGCCAAGATTGCGGGGATTACGATGTGCCAGTCGTACAACCGCCAATACGGCACTAAATACATCTCGGTGATGCCGACGAACATCTACGGCCCGAATGACAATTTCGACCTGTATTCCTCGCATGTGCTGCCAGCGCTGCTGCGGAAATTCCATGAAGCCAAAGAGCAGGGCAGCCCGTTCGTCGAAGTGTGGGGCACCGGCAATCCGCGGCGGGAATTCCTGCATGCCGACGATTTGGCCGACGCTTGTCTCTTCCTCATGCGTCATTACGAAGGCGATGAAATCGTGAACATCGGCGTCGGCGAGGACATCGCCATTAAAGACCTGGCGCTCCTGATCCGGAAGGTAACCGGATATGAAGGGGAGATCCGGTTCAACGACGCCGTCCCAGACGGCACGCCGCGCAAGCTGGTGGATGTGACGAAGCTGACCGGCCTCGGCTGGCGGGCAGGCATCGGGCTGGAAGACGGCTTGCGCCAGGTATATGCCGATTTCAAACAGACCTTTACGGTGAAAAACTAAGGATGCGGGGGAGAACATTAATGAAAAGAGCGCTGATTACCGGAATTACCGGGCAAGACGGATCTTATCTGGCGGAATATCTGCTGTCCATCGGCTATGAGGTGTATGGGCTGCGCCGCAGAACAAGCACGCCCAATTATGAAAATGTGTATGCGATTAAAGATCTCATTCATTGGATTTCAGGAGATTTGACCGACCTCGCTTCGCTGATCGAGGCGGTGCGGATTGCCGATCCCGACGAAGTCTACAATCTCGGCGCGCAGTCCTTTGTAGCTGCCTCGTGGCCGCAGCCGCTTCTGACGAGCCAGATTACGGCGGTTTCCGTCACGAATATGCTGGAAGCGGTCAAGATCGTGAAGCCGACCGCCAAGTTCTATCAAGCCTCCAGCAGCGAAATGTTCGGCAAGGTCGTGGAGACTCCGCAAAAGGAAAGCACGCCGTTCTACCCGCGCAGCCCTTACGGCGTCGCCAAGGTGTACGGTCACTGGATTACGGTCAACTACCGGGAGAGCTTTGGCATGTTCGCCTGCTCCGGCATTCTCTTCAACCATGAATCGCCAAGACGCGGCCTTGAATTCGTCACCCGCAAAGTGACGGACGCCGTAGCCCGCATCAAACACGGCCTGCAAAACGAGCTGCGCATGGGCAATCTCGATTCCCTGCGGGATTGGGGCTTCGCCGGCGATTACGTCAAAGCGATGTGGCTGATGCTGCAGCAGGATGCGCCGGACGATTACGTGATCGCCACCGGCGAAATGCATACGGTCCGCGAACTGCTGGAGGTCGCGTTCTCCTATGCAGGGCTCGACTACGAGAACTATGTCGTCATTGACCCCGAGTTCGTGCGTCCGGCCGAGGTGGACCTCCTGCTCGGCGACCCGTCCAAAGCCAAGGAGAAGCTCGGCTGGAAGCTGGATGTCGGATTCAGGGACTTGATCCGCATGATGGTGGATGAGGATATGAAGCGCGTGGCGGCTGAAATCCGCTACCACGATGCCTTGATCGCGGTCAATTAAACGAAAAAGAAACGGTTGGGACTTGAGGGGCGGCGCTGCCGTCCCTTTTGCATAGCCAAAACCTCGCTTTGCGGGGAGGTAAAGAAAGGTTTGATGCCGTTTGAACGAGTTGCTGCTCAAAGCGGCCACACTTCGGCGCAGCCGCGATTTTAACAATGTGGTCTACAGCCTGCTGTCGTATTGTATTACGCCGGTCATCTTATTCATTTCGACGCCGCTGCTGCTGCACCACATGGGAGATGAGCAGTACGGAATGTGGATTCTGGTACAGTCGGTGCTGAACGTGCTGGCCGTATCCAATTTCGGTCTGGGCAATGCGCTGATCAAGCTTGGCTCCGAATGCCGGGACGACGAAGAAAGCTTCGGCTTGCTCTTCCGGGTGACGCTGCTCCTGGCGATTCTGCTGTCCGCGGCCATCAGCCTGCTGCTGCTGGGCTTCGGGACCGTGATTTTTCCGCTGCTGATGCAGACGGACGGTCTGGAGAAGGTGTTATCCGCCTCCTATTATATGGGCGGCATCATCGGCGTCCGCATCATCAACGGCATTTTTTCAGGCGCCTATATGGCCAAGCAGCGGTACGATCTGAACAGCAAGGTGAACATCGTCTACAATCTGATCACATCGGTGGCTTTTACCATTCTTGCGGTCGTATACGGCAGTTTGACGCTGCTGATCCAGTGCCTGTTCTACTCCACCGTCCTGCTGACGATCTGCAATATGTTCGTGACGCAACGGACGCTTCCCGGCTTGAAGTTCCGGCCCGCCTTCAACCGCGGCGCTTTCAAGCGGCTCTTTCATTACGGCATTTACTCCTGGGGGCAGATGCTGATCAGCACGCTTAACGCCCAGGTGGATAAGCTCATTATCGGCGGCCTGCTCGGGCCCAAGGTACTGGGGTACTACACGGTTTGCATGCAGGTGGTTGTCAAAATCCACGAAATTCCCGCCGCGGCCGGAGGATATTTGCTGCCTAAGTTCAGTTCGTTATCTCAAGGGGCTGACCGCCAGGAAATCGGAAGGACATATCGCCGTTCGCTATATATTGCCATGTCCTTCGTCCTCTTCGCCGGGATCGTCGCCTGTTTGCTGGCAAAGCCGATTCTGTCCCTATGGATCAGCCCGGCCTTTGCCGAGAGCCATTACAAGCTGTTCCAATTGCTCACAGTGTCGGTCTCCCTGGGTGCATTCGGCGTAGTTCCCTATTATTGTTTAAACGGCACAGGGTACGTCAAGTTGAATACGATATTGTCGCTGGTCACCACGCTGGTGACCGTGGCGCTGTTTATGGTGCTAATTCCCGAATTCGGTGTTTACGGCATCGGTTGGGGCAAGTTTGTCGGCATTCCGCTCGTCTTGTTTTCTCTGTATTTCGTCGAGAAGCGGGTACTGGGCGGGGCCGGTCCAAGGAGTGGGCGAGCGCATGAATACCAGACGGAACGCGGCCAATGAGCCGCCCGAACCGCAACATCTTTTTTTTGATCTGAAAAATACCGGCCATCATTTCCAGTATAATACGGCGGTCATGCGCAGTTTCCGGAAATCGCCCGAAGGCGGCGATGTCGTCTATTATTCCACGCTTCGCGAAGAGGAGCGTCTGGCCGAGCTGCGCGAGGCGGGCATCGGCTTCCAGCGCCCGGCCGAGAAGCGTTATTACCGCTGGCTGCCGTCCATTCTCGTGCGCGCCCTGCTGCTGCGCCAGGCGGTAGCGGCGGCCCGCCGGCGGCAAATTCCGCTCCATCTGCTGTACCTGGATACGCTGATCATTCCGCTGTTCCTCCTGCTTCCGCTGCTGCGCGGCGTCAGGCTGACGGCCACGCTGCACTGGTTCCCGCTACGGGCGAGCAAACGGCGGCTGCTCGGTTTATTTCTCCGGCGGGGTTTGATCGGCAAGCTAATCGTGCATGGCGACTATTTGCGGTGGCAGGTGCTGAATCATGCCGGCGTGGGAGAAGAACGGGTGCGCTCGATCGTGTATCCGAGCCTGCATCCGGAATATGGTTTAATGTCCGCGACTGCGCATGACCAAATTCAGCAAACAACGGATATTCGTGATGCTGCCAAGCCCCCGCAGCTGTTATGCTTCGGCGGCCTGCGGTATGACAAAGGCATTGACCTGCTGCTGGAGGCGGCCGGCCGGCTGGAGGATCAGCCGTTTGAAATCGTCATCGCCGGCCGCGAAATGGACTTCACCCATGCCGATCTGGAACGGCGGATTGCGGCGCTCGGCCTGGAGCGCAAAACCCGGCTGGCACTCGGCTTTATTCCGGACGAGGACGTGCCCGGCTATTTTGAAGCAGCCGATATCGTAGTGCTGCCGTACCGGAGAATGTTCTCCGGCCAGAGCGGACCGCTGACGGAGGCCGCAGCCCGCGGCATCGTCATTGTCGGCCCGAGCCATGGCGAGGTCGGGTATTCCATAGAGCGTTACGGGCTCGGCGTAAGCTTTGAAGCGGAAGATATCGCCGACTTAAGCGATAAACTCGGTTATGCGCTGCGCAATCTCGGGGAGCTGCGGCAACGGTCGCAAGCCTCGGAGTATAAAGCGCTGATTGACCCCGGCATCTTCGCGCGGCGATATGCCGAGGAACTGGCCGGGTAGGAGGAGAAGGAGATGTCGTTTGCGCTAAAAATCGGCTTGCTGCTGTTGACGGCTTTTTTCGTAAAGCCTACAGCGTTCGGGGAGGATTACTCCATTCTGGGACTGGGGCTGGCGCTGCTGGCACTGCTGTTTCATCTGCTGGACTGCCGGATTCATCCGGAGAAAAAGCTCGGCGTGCAGGGCGGCCCGCGCCTCGTGCTCGTGCTGGTGCTCCTGCTGTTCGGCTATCTGCTCGGCCATGCCATGCTGATGAATTCCGTATCGCTGATGGTCGTGCTCAAATCGGCGGCGCTCAACGGCGTTGTCGCCTTGGCGGCGGCGTTTATCCTGAGCGAGAAGCGGGCGAGCTACGTATTTTTCCGCAGCCTGGTCATCGTCTTCCTCGGGTTTGTCATTTCTTATTATTTGACGCTTACGCTGGCTGTGGCGTGGCGCCCCATGGAGCAGCTGGAGCTGTTCCGGATCAAGATCGGCACCTATCCCTCCTCGGGGACGACGTACTTTCCGTTTACGGTCATGTACGGCGTGTATACGGTTGACGGCATCCGTTTTCCGCGCCTGCTCGGGCTGTTCCGGGAGTCGGGCATCCTGCAGATGTTCCTGCTGTGGTCGCTGTTCAACCTGAAGTCGCTGCGGCTCGATAAACGCTGGATCAAGCTGACGCTGCTGCTCGGCATTGCCGCCTCTTTTTCCACCGCCGGGCTGGCGATCCTGTTCGTCAATCTCGTGCTGCACTGCCTGCTGCACAGACGGATTCTCAGCGCCGTGTTCCTGCTGCTCTTTACGTATGGGGTCGTCATGTATGCGCCGTTTATCGGCATTCACGAGAAAAACGAAACGCACGGAGCGTCCATCTCCGACCGGACGACGGCCACGGAGGCGGGCATTGAGGCGCTGGAGGACAATCCGATGGGTGCCGGGATGTACAACATCAAGGCCCCGAACGCGGGCATCAACCTGGTGGCAGCTTCGTCGATGATCGGGGTGGCGGGCGTCGTGCTGACGCTTGCGGTCTACTTCGCGCCCATGCTTGCGGCGGAGCGCCGGAAAAGGTATCTGCTTGCGGTCATTCCCATTGTCCTCACCTCGCTGATCTCCCAGCCGATTCTGGATGCGCCGTTGCTGTATCTGCTGCTGATGGCGCCGTACCGGGACCCGGAGGAGGAGAAGCGGGAGGAAGCGGCTTTTGCGGTACAACCGGCTTATATATCCGTTAGATAAGAGAAGGTAGGGTTATATGATAAAAACACTATTGATTGCCTATCAGATCGCCCCGTACCGGATTCCCGTCTATAACACCATCGACGCCTCCGAGGAGATCGACCTCACCGTCTGGTTCCTGGAGGAGAAGGAAGGCAACCGGGAATGGAACATCGATTATGAGGAAATGCGTTTCCGGTACACCTGCCTGCGCGGGTTCCACTGGTTTATCCGCCGGATGGATTTCGGGCTGCACATTAACCCGGGGATCTTCTTCAAGCTGGTGCGTGCGAATCCCGACGTCATCATCACGACGAGCTATGACGCCATTGCCTTCTGGGAAAGCCTGATCTACGCCAAGCTGTTCCGCAAAAAATTCGTCGTCTGGTGGGGCAGCACGCTGGAGAGCAGCCGGGTCCGAAACCGGCTGATGCATGCGGTACGCGGGCTGTTTTTCCGCTCGGCGGATGCTTTCGTTACCTACGGCTCGGATTCGGCCCGCTGCCTGACGCATTACGGCATTCCTGAAGAGAAGATGGCCGTCGGCTTCAACACCGTGGACGTCCGGTATTATTACCGCAAAAGCGCGGGCCTGCCGAAGCCGAAAAATGACGGGCAGCTGAACCTGCTGTTCATCGGCCAGCTGATCAAACGCAAGGGACTGGAAGAAACGCTGCTGTCCCTGGCCCGGCTGAACCGGCCCTCCGGCTGGAGGCTGTCCATCGTCGGCACCGGACCGGATGAGCGGAAGCTGCGCGAGCTGGTCCATGAGCACGGGATGGACGACAAGGTCTTTTTCGAAGGCTACAAGCAAAAGGAAGAGCTGACCGCCTATCTGACCGCGGCCGATTGCCTGCTCGTTCCGTCGCTGATCGAAGTATGGGGGCTGGTCGTGAATGAAGCGCTCGTGTCAGGGACCTTCGTGCTGGCTTCCAAATATGCCGGCGTGACCAGCGACCTGATCGTCGACAAGGAGAACGGCATTATCGCCGATCCGCTCGATCCGGACAGCATGGATGCGGCGCTGGGATGGCTGTTTGACAATGTTGCCTATTTGAAATCAAACCGCAAGATCAAGCTGAGCCAGTGGAAAAAGCTGCATCCGCGGACCTACGCCAATTCGGTGGTCCGGGCGATCCGGCTGGCCACCCGGGCCGGCCGTGAACCCATTTCGAGCGAGGTGTAACCGATGAAGCCGAAAATTGTGTTTGTCATCAATTATTTTTATCCGGACTACGCATCGACCGGGCAATTGCTGACCGAGCTGTGCCTGCATTTGCAGAAGGATTTCGAGATCACCGTCATCGCCGCGCAGCCTGGAGGGTATTCGGGAGAAGCGGCGGGCGAAAAGGGGCCGCGGTTCGCCAAGGACCGCCTGGAGGACATCGAGATCGTCCGCATCCGGCTGCCTGCGGTGAATAAGCTGAACAAACGGAGTAGGCTGCGGTATATCGCAACCTACTTTTTTTATGCCGTCGCCGCCGTGCTGAAGCAGCGGGACGTGGACTTCATCTATACGATCTCCCAGCCGCCGATTCTCGGCGGGCTGATCGGCACGATCGGCAAGCTGCTGAAGCGGTCGAAACATATCTACAACATTCAGGACTTCAATCCCGAGCAGGCGCTGGCCGTCGGTTTTGTCCGGAACCCGCGTCTGCTGAAGATCGCCCGCTGGGTCGATACGCTGAACTGCAAGCTGGCCGACCACATCATTACCGTCGGCCAGGATATGCAGGAGACGCTGCTCAAGCGGTTCGCAGGCAGGCAGGTGACCGATAACACCGTCATCAACAACTGGACGAACGAGGAAGAGATTATTCCGCTGGGCAAAGAGCATCCGCGGGTGCGGGAGTTCCTCTCGAAGCATGGGCTGGAGGATAAGTTCATCGTGATGTACTCCGGCAATCTGGGGCTCTATTACGACCTGGAGAACCTCATCCGGCAGACCGCCGTGTTCCGCGACCGGAAAGATCTGGCGTTCGTGTTTATCGGCGAGGGGGCGGTCAAGGCCAAGATGCAGCGCTTCGTGGCCGAGGAAGAGCTGACCGGGGTGCATTTCCTGCCTTATCAGCCGAAAGAGGAGCTTGTTTACTCCCTGAATGCCGCCGACGTGCATCTGGTGGTGAACCAGAAGGGCATCAAAGGCGTTTCCGTGCCGAGCAAAATTTACGGCGTGATGGCCGCGGGCAAACCGGTGCTCGGCGTGCTGGAGAGCGGCAGCGAAGCGCACCGGCTGATCCGCGAGAGCGGCTGCGGCCTGCTGGTTGAGCCGCATGCCTACGCAGAGGTGGCCCGCAGCATCCAGGCGTTTTACGAGCAGGACCGCGAAGCGCTGGCGGAATGCGGCTTGCGGGGCCGCCTGTATCTGGAGCAGCATCTGCGCCGGGAGCTGTCGCTGAACCGGTACCGCGAACTGCTGCTGTCGCTCCAAATTTCATGAAAGGGCGGGATGATTAATGAAGCTGGTCCTGTTATCCGGCGGCTCCGGCAAACGGTTATGGCCGCTGTCCAACGATTCACGCTCCAAGCAATTTCTGAAGGTGCTCGAGAACGAGGAGCGGGAGCTGGTCTCCATGGTCCAGCGGGTGTGGGGGCAGATCCGCCGAAGCGGACTGGATACCTCCGCTTACATTGCTACGGGCAAAGCCCAGATTGAAATGATGCAGAGCCAGCTCGGGCCGGAGGTACCTCTCATTGTCGAGCCTGAACGCCGGGACACCTTTCCGGCGATTGCACTGGCCGCAGCTTATTTGTATTCCCGCGCCGGTGCGGGGCTGGACGAAGTGGTGGCCATTTTGCCGGTGGACCCGTACGTGGAGACACGCTTCTTCGATACGGTCCGGCAGCTGGAGGACGTCGTCGCGGCTTCCGGAGCCGAACTGGCCCTGATCGGGGTACAGCCGACTTATCCTTCTTCGAAATACGGTTACATTGTCCCCGAAGAAGGCGGTGCGGAAGACGCGGATTACCGGCGGGTCAGCCATTTTCGCGAAAAGCCGCTGGAAGACGAAGCCGGGGAGCTGATCGCCCGCGGCGCGCTTTGGAATTGCGGCGTCTTTGCCTTCCGGCTCGGGTTTCTGATCGGGCTGCTGGAAGCGGAGGGCTGGCCGACCGATTATGCCGGGCTTTCGGCGCAGTATCATCGATTGCCCAAGATCAGCTTCGACTATCAGGTGGTCGAGCGGGCTACCCATATCGCGGCCGTGCCTTATGACGGCTGCTGGAAGGATCTCGGCACCTGGAATACGCTGACGGAAGAAATGAAGAACCGGCAGATCGGCAAAGGCACGATCAGCGGCGATTGCCGGAATACGCATCTAATCAATGAGATCGACATTCCCGTATCCATCGTCGGCCTCTCGGACATTGTGGTCGCGGTCAGTCCGGACGGCATTCTCGTCACCGACAAAAGCCAAAGCCCGCGGATTAAGGATTATATCAATTATGACCAAGGCCCGATGTATGAAGAGCGGCAGTGGGGCTGGGTGCGGATTCTGGACGATAAAACGTACGACAACGGACGCTGCGCGGTCACGAAGCGGGTCGGCATCGAAGCCGGAAAAAGCCTCAGCTACCGGATGCATACCAGCCGCGAGGAAGTATGGACCATTATCAAAGGCGAAGCCGAATTCGTGCAGAACGGCAATTTTATGGTTATCGGGCCGGGCAACGTGCTGCATATCCCGATGAAGACGCTGCATACGGCACGGGCCTCCGAGGACCTGGAGATGATCGTCGTGCAGAGCGGTTATCACAACGAGCCGAACCGGATGCTGGAGCTGTACCAGACCTGGGACGAGATGGCGGAGCACTGCCGGAAGACCTCTTAAAGCATCGGCGACTGCGCACATTTACAGCAAAGGAGGGAATGCCTTGCAGGCTATCGCAGAACAATTGGAAGAAATCTTGCAGAAACGGTACCACCGCTGGAAAAATGCCGAGCTCCCCGCTTACCTGAGCAAAGAGTTGAACGAGCTCAAAGCCTCCGACATTATCGACCGCTTCTATCAGGATTTGCCGCTGGAGGAGGGCGGAGTCCGCGGGGCAACCGGGGTCGGCACGAACCGGATGAACATCTACACGATCCGCCGCGTCTGCCGGGGGCTGGCCGAAGAGATCCGCAGCCGCGGCTTTGCCGCCCAGCAGCGGGGCATCGCCATCGGCTACGATTCCCACCCGTTCTCCAGGGGCCTCGCCGAACAAGCCGCGCTCGTGCTCGCCAATAACGAGGTGAAATGCTATTTGTTCAGCCGTCCTTCGCCCGGGGGAGAACTGGCCTTTGCGGTGCGTTATCTGCATGCCGCAGGGGGACTGCATATGACCGGCGGGGAAGATTTCAGCGGCTGCATCCTGTATGACGAGCAGGGCTGGCCTGCCCCGCGGGAGACGTCCAGCCGGCTGTCCCGATACATGGCGCAATGGGAGGATGGGTTAAGCATCCAAACGATGGATGCGGAAGCGGCAACCGGCAAAGGCCGGCTGGTGTTTGCCGGCGGGGAGATCGAACAGGCGTATCTCAAGGAAATGGAGCGCGTCGCGATGTCCAGCGAATCGAACCAGATCATCGGCTCTTCCGTGCGGATTTTGCAGCTTCAGGAGGACCGCGAGGAATTCCATCCGCTGCGCAGCGCCTTGCGGCGTTCCGGTTTTACCGCGGTGCACTCCCTGCCGGAAGGCAGCCAGGCCGGCGGAATTCCGGCGGGCCATTTCGCGGAGCAATTCGATTGGCGAAGCGCATATGCGGCCGCCGGAACCTTTAATGCCGATCTGATCGTGGCCTTCGATCCGCAGCTGTCCCGGATGGCTTTGTCCATCAAGGCGGACGGGGGACGCTATATGCGGCTGTCTCCCGGGGAGACGGCCGCCCTGGCACTGAATTATGTGCTGCGGCAAAAGAAGCTGCGGGGCGAGTCCCCAGCTGGCGGTGCGCTGCTGAAATCGCTGTTCAGCGGCGAACTGGCCGCGGCCGTCGCCCGCAAAGCCGGCCTGCGGATTATCCATGCGGGCAGCGGCGGCGGGAAAGCGGCGGCCGGCGAACTGGTGCATGCCGACGCCGCGGGGGGCTTGATCGGATACGATGAAGACGGCGGCTTCACGTTGGGTGCGCCTTCCGCGGCCAGCGACGCGATCCCTTACGCGCTGCTGGCTGCCGAAATGTCCGCGTACTACAAATCGGTGGGCCGAACGCTGCATGCCGAGCTGCTCAGCCTGTATGAGGAGTACGGCTGGTACGCCGAGGACCGGGTGGAGCTGAACTTCCGCGGTCTGGAGGGCCGGCAGCGGGTCAGCCTGCTGATGGGCCGGCTCGCGAAGGATTTCCTGCGGGTGCTGGGCGGAATCAAAGTGGAGCGGCTGTTTGATTTCCGCGCCGGTGAGCTCATCCATCTTGCCAAGGGCAAACATCTGCCGCTGGAGCAGGGGCGGGCCGATGCGCTCAAATTCGTGCTGGAGGACGGTTCGTGGTACGGCCTCCGCGCCGGAAGCGCATGGCCTGGCCTGCAGCTGTTCTTCGGCACGTATGCCGCAGACCGGCAGGAGAGCCGGAGAAAGCTGGCCGCCCTCCGGTCCGACGTGCTGTTCATGCTTGAAAATATGCTGTAAATTTGTGAGTTGTTACCATTTTCAGGTTTACAATATTATTCAAAACGAATATAATTATCTCGACAAATACTCCTAACGAGAATTTTTGTTTGCGTAATGAACCGTTGTCAAACCATGTAGAAACTCTAAAATGTTCGAATGGAGGCTTTCAGGTGGAGCTGAAACAGTATTGGACCGTAATCCGCAAACGTTTGTGGCTGCTTGCGCTGCTCGTGGTTGCAATTACTGCGGCGACGGGCGTGTACACCTTCCTGCTGACCGACAAGGAGTATACAGCAGAGACGAAGCTGATTGTGACCCCGAAGCAGGATCTGGAGACGCTTGGCGGCAAACTGGACCTGACCACGATCAACTCCAATATCCGTCTGATCACGACGTATAAGGAGATTATCCTGTCGCCGCGGATCATGAATCTGGTATCCGAGCGTTATCCGCAGCTGGGCCTGACCTCCGATGAACTGCTGAAGAAGGTGAGCGTCTCGGCGGTGGACGAATCGCAGGTGATGTCCTTGTCAACGACGGATGCCGCCTACACGCAGGCAGCGGCGATCGTCAATGCCGTGGCCGCCGTATTCCAGACCGAGGTTCCCAAGGTCATGAAGATCGACAACATCAGCGTGCTGAGCGAAGCCGATCCGCAGGATCAGCCTGCGCCGAGTTCTCCCCAGCCGCTGCTGAACATGATTATCGGCTTTGTGCTCTCCGTCATGCTGGGCATCGGCCTGATGTTCCTGCTGGATTATCTGGACGATACGCTGAAGACGGAGAAGGATATCCGCGAAGTGCTCGGCCTCGCCACCTATTCTGTGGTTCCGGCCATTCCGGCACGCGGCGCGGAGACGGCGAAGAAGGCCAAAACCAATGGAGCGAGGGGGAACAAGAATGTCACGCTCGAAGCCTAAAAACGATGTGATATCCGAAAGCCGTCCCGATTCGGCGGCGGCTGAAGCATTCCGCAAGCTGCGAACGAACATCGATTACTCGCATCAGGGGGAAGGCCTCAAGACGATTGTCATTACGTCGGCGATTGCCGGCGAAGGCAAAAGCACAGCCGCCGCCAATCTGGCTGCCGTGTATGCCCAAAGCCACCGCAAGGTGCTGCTGATCGATGCCGACCTGCGGAGGCCTGTACAGCATGAGCTGTTCCATATCGAAGCCGGCCCGGGACTCGGCGAGCTGCTGGGGGGCCGGGCGACGCTGCATGATGTGCTTATCCCGGTCGGGGACAGTGGTTTAACCCTGCTCCGCGCGGGAGGCAGTACGGTCAACGTCTCGGCGTTATTCACGTCGCCGCAGCTTCCGGCTGCGCTGAGCGAGCTGAGGGACCGCTTTGACTACATTCTCGTCGACACCCCGGCGCTGCTGGACTCCAGCGATGCGCAGATTATCGCCGCCGAATGCGACGGCGTGCTGCTCGTAGTGAAGCCGGGCAAGGTCAAAACCGCCGCCGCGCTGAAAGCGAAGGAAAGCCTGGCGCTCGTCAAAGCCCGGGTTCTGGGGGCGGTCCTGAATCATGCCAAAGGGAAAAAGGCCGGACGTTATAGTTACTAGCCCAGGGTACAGGAGAATGGCTATGAATGCTCTGATGTATCTCGCTTTCGCGCTCCTCCCGCTGGACAATTTCCCGTTCATGTTCGGCGGAGCGTACAAGCCGGTTTCCCTGATATTGATTGTGCTCTATTTTGCGCTGCATCTTCCCGCGCTGCTGCGGCTGCGGTTTCAGCGCAAAGAAGTGTGGGCCTTCGTGATTCTGGTCTCGGCGGCCCTGATCTCCGCGCTGCTCGGCAAGGAGCATGGCTATGCCTCCGCGGGACTTTCGGACGCGGTGTTCTCGCTGGCGGCCGGAATCGTGATTTACTTAAGCTTCAAAATCTTTATGGACATGAACCAGGAGAAGCCGGATGCCGTTCTGGTCCTGTTCCGCTGGATGCTGCGGGGCTACTGGCTGGCGGTAGGGATCGGTCTGCTCCAGTTGGTGTACATCTACGCCGTGCCAAGCGGCGCGTTGCGGAGCTTGATCGGTTTCTTCGTGCACCGGGACGCCTACGTCACCACCGGGCGGCTGCATTTTACCTTTTCCGAGCCGTCTTATATTGGGCTGCATACCAACCTGCTGCTGTTCCCGGCCTATCTTGTTCTGAGCAAATATGGCCGCCTCGCCAAAGCGGATAAAATTCTGGTGGTTCTGTTCGTCTTGCTCTCGCTGCTCTCCTTGTCCATCCGCTATTACATCGACCTCCTATTTTTCCTGCTCGCATACCTGGTGGTCACCAGCACGGCGAAGACCTTTCCGCTGCTGATGCTGAAGCTGGCGCTGATCGGCGCCGTCTTCCTCGTCGGGCTGAACACCATTTTTGTCCGCAATGTTTTTCATTTAAACTCCGACCACTACTATCGTATTCTGCACATCTACGAAGACCCTGCCTCACTCGCGAACGATAACTCTTTCAGCATCCGCAGCACCTACTCGCAGCTCGGCTTGGCCTCCTTCCTGGACCGCCCGCTGCTCGGGTATGGACTCGGTAATTTTCACTACGGCTACCTGGATAATCAGGATCTGATCCCTGCCAAAACGCTGGAGGAGAATGAAGAGCTACGCCAGGCCAAAACGACGCTCGTTCTCCCGCAGTACAACATGTATACCCGCTTTTTATCCGAGTTCGGCCTGCCGGGCATTCTGCTGTTCCTGACGCTGCTGGCGCTGATCGTCCAGGGGCACCGGGGCAACTTTCCGCGCCTGATCGTCATTCTGCTGCTCTACGCGCTGCTGCAATTCGATTCATTTGCCTTCATACAGGTGCTCTTCTGGGTAGCCTTTCTGCAACATCCATTCGTCTCGCGGCTAGGAATCGGCAAAGGGGAGGACCCGGCTGCGATTGGAGGTAATCGTGATGAAAAAAATCTGCGTCATCGGCCAGTTTCCGCCCCCCGTCCATGGGCTGTCCAAAGCGCTGGAGACGCTGATCCGCTCCCGGGTGTTCAACGAAAAATACGAATTGACCTCCGTTGACATTAAGGACAACAAAAAGGTCGCCGCTCATCTCGGCAGCCTGAACCGGCTGGAGAGCGACATCTATTACTTCACGATCTCGCAATCCAAATGGGGCAACCTGCGGGATATGCTGATTCTGCTGAACCTGTACCGGAAGCGGAAAAAGGTCGTGATCCATTATCACGGCGGCTATTACAGGGAGCTGTACAGGCGGTTCGGCCGGCTGCAGCGGGCGCTGAACCGGCGGCTGCTGGCCAAGGTGGACATTATGATCGTGCTGAGTAAAAGCCTGGAATCGCTTTTTGCCGGAATCGTTGATTCCGCGAAAATACGAATATGCGAAAATTGCATTGAAGACAGCCAGCTCATCGGCGAGGAGGCGTTTACGGAGAAGCTCGGCCGGTTGACAGACGAAGAACGTCCGCTGGAAGTGCTGTATTTGAGCAATTTTATCAGGAGCAAAGGCTACTTTGACCTGCTTGAAGCGGCAAAGCGGCTGAAGGGCCGCGAGATCCGCTTTCATTTTGCCGGCAATTTCTTCCGGCCGGAGGATGAAGCGGAATTCCATGCTTTTGTAAAAACAGAGGGGCTAGAGCCGTTTGTCCGTTACCACGGCGTAGTCACCGGCGAGCGCAAAAAAAGCCTGCTGGAGCGCAGCGATATTTTTGCGCTGCCCACCTATTACCCGAACGAAGGCCAGCCGATCTCCATCATTGAGGCGATGGGCAACGGCCTTGCGGTCATTTCCACGGCGCATGCGGGCATCCCCGACATCGTCTCGGGCGACAACGGTTATCTGGTCGGGGCCCAGGCGCCGGACGAAATCGCCTCGGTGCTGGAGGGGATATTGCAGGACCGCCGTCCGCTTCCGGCGATGGCCCGGGCGAACCGGAGCAAAATTCTGCGCAATTTCAAAGAAGCGGACTATTTGAAACGGCTTGAACAAATTATGGATGAGGTCTGAATCATGAAGATAAATTTAGCGAAATACGATCAGTCCTGGTACGTTCGGGGCAGAAGCAACGCCATCGTCATGCTGTGGTGGTTCATTCAGGGAACGGTGTTCCGGTTCTCGCTGCACCATATGTACGGCTTCCGCAGCACCATCCTCCGCCTGTTCGGCGCCCGGGTCGGCAAAGGCGTGCGCATACGGCCTTCAGCCAAATTCACCTATCCGTGGAAAGTCACCATCGGCGACTATTCATGGATCGGCGATCACGCCGAGCTGTACAGCCTGGACCGCATTACCGTCGGGAGCCATTGCGTGATCTCCCAGAATGCCTATCTGTGCACCGGCAGCCACAAGCTGAGCGACCCGCATTTCGGCCTGATTACGAAGCCGATCGAGCTGAAGGACGGGGCATGGGTCGCCAGCCATGTCTTCGTCTACCCCGGCGTGACGATCCATGAGCTGGGCGTAGCCGGAGCGAGAAGCACGGTGATCAAGGACATCCCCGCCAACGAGGTCCATGTGGGCTTTCCGGCCGCGTATTTCAAGGAACGATTCTCTCCGGCCGAGCCGGCGCAGGTGCCCGTCCGCCTGGCAAAGGAGAATATGCGATGGGGATGAGGCCGAAGGTGCCGGGCAAAAATTTCTCCTGGCTGTTTTCCGGGAATTTATTCTATTCCGTCTCCCAGTGGGGGATGGTCGTGCTGCTCGCCAAGCTCGGCAGCCCGGCCATGGTCGGCCAGTATGTGCTGGCCTTATCGGTTGCGGCGCCGGTCATACTGTTCGCGAACTTTCAGCTTCGTGATTTTCAGGCGACCGACGCCCGGGGGCAATACGCCTTCCGCGATTATTTGACCCTGCGGCTGTGGTCCGTCGCCGCCGCCTGCGTTGCCATCGCTGCGGTGACGGCGTTCATCCCGCTCTCGGGAGAGGGGGCGCTCGTGCTGCTGCTGGTCGGCGCAGCCAAAGCGGCCGAAGCGGTGTCGGATATTTATTTCGGCCTGTTCCAGCGCCGGGAACGGATGGAGTTTATCGGCAAATCGCTGATGCTGAAGGGGGCGACCTCGGTGCTCGCGCTCGGTGCCGGCGTGTACGCCACCGGAAGCGTGGCCTTCGGTGCGCTGCTGCTGGCGGTCGTCTGGCTGCTGATTCTGCTGCTGTACGACCGCCGGAACGGAGCGGCGCTGCTGGAGAAAGCGCCGCAGGCTCCTGACCGGCCGTTGTCCGCAGCCGGCAGCGGCGAAGGCGGGCGCGCCATGCTGACGCGCCTGTTCCTGCTCGTCCTGCCGCTCGGCATCGCGGCGACGCTGGATTCGCTGAACGCCAGTATACCCCGCTATGTGCTGCAACATATCGGGGGCGAGGAGGCGCTCGGGTATTTCTCGGCCATCGCTTACATCATGATGGCCGGAGGAACGTTCGTCAACGCGATGACGCAGGCCGCGGGGCCGCGGCTGTCACGTTTTTATCTCGGGGATTTGAAGCAATTCAAGCGTACCCTTGGACAGATGCTGTCCTTATGTCTTCTGCTGGGCGCGGTCGGGATATTCGCCGCCTATTTTCTCGGAGACTTTCTGCTTACGCTGCTGTACAACGCCGACTATGCCCGTTACCGGGATGTCTTTCTGATCATTATGCTGGCGAGCGCCATTTGGTACGGAGCGGGCTGCCTGACCGCGGCCTTGACCGTCTCCCGGTACATCAAGCACCAGATTCCGGTTTACCTGCTGGCCTGCGCTGCTATTCTGATCAGCTCCATGCTGCTCATCCCGGATTATGGCGCCGCCGGAGCGGCCTGGAGCGTCTGCATCGGGATGGCCGTCCGGTTTGCATCCAGCTTCCTGCTGGTGCTGCGCGCTTTGTCCCGGCAGGCTGCGGCGCTGGCAGACAGGGAGAAAGGGACAGTCAAGCTGGGGATCGAACCGGCGAAGGGATGAAAGCAAGCTTTTGGCGCAACCGAACCTATTCAGGAGGGCGAAAAGTATGAAGATAACGGTTATTGGCACAGGATATGTCGGGCTGGTCTCCGGCGTATGTTATGCAGAGCTTGGACACCAGGTGGCTTGCGTCGACAAGGATGAAGCCAAGATCGCGCTGCTGCGGCAAGGGGGCATTCCGATCTATGAGCCGGGACTCCGCGAGCTGTCTCTGGCGAACATGGAAGCCGGGCGCCTGGAATTCACGACCGATCTGCCGGAAGCCGTCTCGCAGGCGGAGCTGGTAATCATCGCTGTCGGAACGCCGTCGCTGCCGAGCGGCGAAGCCGATTTACGGTACGTAGACGCCGCAGTACGCGAGATCGGAGCGGCGATGAACGGCTACAAGGTCGTTTGCGTCAAAAGCACTGTACCGGTCGGCACGAACGACCGCGTGGCCGGGCTGCTGCGCGAGCTGTACGACGGTCCTTTCGACATCGCTTCGCTGCCGGAGTTTTTGCGGGAGGGGACGGCGATCCGCGATACCCTGTCGCCCGACCGGATCATCATCGGGACGGAAAGCTCCCGCGCCGCCGAACTGCTGACCGAGCTGCACCGGCCGTTGCCGGGAAGCATCCTCGTTACGGATATCCGCAGCGCGGAGATGATCAAATACGCATCCAATGCCTTTCTCGCCACCAAAATCTCCTTTATCAACGAAATCGCCAACATCTGCGAAAAAGTGAAAGCAGACGTCACCGAGGTCGCCAAAGGCATGGGCCTCGACTCGCGCATCGGCCCGTCTTTTCTCGGCGCCGGCATCGGATACGGCGGCTCCTGCTTCCCTAAAGACACGACGGCACTGATTCAGATCGCCGGCAATGTGCACTACGATTTCAAGCTGCTGAAATCGGTCGTAGAGGTGAACAAGGAGCAGCGGTTCAGCGTCATCCGCAAGCTGCAGGAGGCGCTTGGCAGCCTGGAGGGCCGCACTGTCGCGCTGTGGGGGCTAGCCTTCAAGCCGGAGACGGATGATGTCCGCGAAGCGCCTGCGCTGGAGATCGTCGACCGGCTGCTGCAGCTCGGCGCGACGCCGAAGGTGTACGATCCGGTGGCGATGGACAATTTCCGCCGGCTGCGCAATGCCCCCGGCATCCGCTGGTGCAGCTCGCCGCTCGAAGCGGCGGAGGGCAGCGATGCGCTATGTCTGCTGACCGAATGGAAGGCGTTCAAGGAGATGAATCTGGCCGGCGTGAAGGCGGCCATGCGCGGCACGGTATTGATCGACGGACGGAACGCCTTTACGCCGGAACAGCTGAAGGATATTGGGTTCAGCTATTACCCGGTCGGCCGGCCGGCGCTCCAGGACTTTCCGGGCTTTGCCGAAATGGTGTAGATCCGCGCAGCAGATGCTGCGCTTCGAAAAAGGCCTCCGGGCTCCCTAGTTGGGGAGTCCGGAGGCCTTTTTTGCTTTTCACGACCTCGGAATGCATGAGATGATTCAAGAATTGCCAAGATAAACCGGATGACGGCATGAGCTGGCTCAATTCCTGCCGTTTGCGGTTAATAGAATGAGTAACCAAGGGGCGCAACTGCGCCGTTTGAGGCCGTGAAGAAGGGAATGAGGCATGTCATGACGCATTTAGCGGACTCCGTCATTTTGCTGCTGGCCATTCTGCTGCTGGTGGCGGTATTCTCTACGAAATTTTCCACCCGCTTCGGCATGCCGTCGCTTGTGCTGTTTATTGCCGCCGGCATGGCGCTGAACCATTTTGTCTATTTCAACAATGCGTCCATTACGCAGATTGCGGGCATATTCGCCCTGGTCGTCATACTGTTCGAAGGCGGCATGCAGACGAATATGAAGGATATCCGGCCGATTATCGCACCGGCACTGTCCCTGGCTACGGTCGGTGTAGTGCTGACTACGGCGATCGTCGGACTGTTCGCCAGATTCATCCTGGATGTAAGCTGGGCAGAGAGCTTCCTGTTCGGCGCGATTGTCGGTTCGACTGATGCGGCTGCCGTATTCTCCGTGCTGGGCGGGAAAAATATCGACAAACGTCTCACCTCCACGCTGGAGGCCGAATCCGGCAGCAATGATCCGATGGCGGTCTTTCTGACGGTTTCGCTGATTGAATGGATTTCGCATCCGGAGACGGCCATCTGGACGTTGCTGCTTTCGTTTGTATGGGAAATGGGCATCGGGCTTGTGCTGGGGGCAGCGCTCGGCAAGCTGGCGGTGGGCTTTATCAACAAAATCAACCTGGATTCAACCGGATTGTACCCGGTGCTGGCTATCGGCTTTGCGGTATTGACCTACGGTCTGGCGGCCTCGGTCCATGCCAGCGGGCTGCTGGCAGTTTATATTATGGGCCTCACGCTCGGCAATTCGGAGCTGATGTACCACCGGACCATCATGAACTTCAACCATGGTTTTGCCTGGATGATGCAGATTGCCATGTTCGTGCTGCTCGGACTGCTGGTCTTCCCGCAGGAGCTGCCGGCGATTGCCTGGGACGGCCTGCTGCTGTCGATTATTTTGATGGTCGTCGCAAGGCCCGCAGGCGTGCTGCTGAGCCTGCTGTTCTCCAGATTTTCGTTCAGGGAGAAAACGCTGATTTCCTGGGCCGGCCTGCGCGGGGCGGTCCCGATCGTGCTGGCGACCTATCCGCTGCTGGCCGGGCTGGAGCACGGGCGGCTGTTCTTTAATGTAGTCTTTTTCGTCGTATTGACCTCCGCCGTCATCCAGGGCACAACGATTTCGCCGCTGGCGATGCGGCTGAAGCTGGTCGGCAAAGACGAAGCCGCGCAGCCGTCGCTGATGGAGCTTGTTGCGCTGGGGACGACGGATTCCGAATTTAACCATATCCGGATTGAGCCGAGCATGCCGGTAGCCGGAACCCCGATCGAGCGGCTCGGTTTGCCCGAAGACATTTTGTTCACCGCGATCATCCGCGGAAAAAACATCATTGCGCCCCATGGCAGCACGATCCTGCAGCCCGGCGATACGGTATATGTCCTGAGCCCGAAGGCCAGACGCGAGGAAATGCGCGCATTCTTCCGTTCAGGCAAGGGAAAGGCGGCGGAAACGAACATTTTACCGATGTAAGCGGTTCATGAATGTTATCTTTTGTGCCTCATTAAAGTCAGTTATGGCAATTTATCAGCTTTTGCTTTCCTGTGACGGAAATAACAGGATGGCCGAAGAGGGAATGCTAGAATTTTCATTAACGATCCGAATAACATTTGCAAAAATCGTTTGTTTGTGTTAAATTGTATATAGATTTAGAATGAGTCTAAATACAATAATAATATACAAATCATTTAGGAGGTTATTCGAATGAGCACCGAATTGAAAAATCAAACCGAACTTTACACCGCATTGAACCGTCAAACCGCCAACTGGAGCCTGCTCGGCGTGAAGCTGCACCACTACCACTGGTACGTGAGCGGTACGCATTTCTTCACCCTGCATGAAAAATTCGAAGAACTGTACAATGAAGCAGCCGGCTATGTGGACGAATTGGCCGAACGCAACCTGGCGATCGGCGGCAAACCGGCCTCCACCATGAAGCAATACCTGGAGCTCTCGCAGCTGAAGGAAGCCGACGGCGGCGAAAGCGCAAGCGAAATGGTTGCCGCGCTGGTCAAGGATTTCGGCACGATCGCTGCCGAACTGAAGGATGCCATTACGTTGGCCGAAGAGCTGGATGATCATCCGACAGCCGATCTCTTCATCGGCATTCGCAGCAGCGTGGAGAAAACCGCCTGGATGCTGAACGCTTACCTGGGCTAAAACCGACAAACCGAACCGGCCGGCATGCCGCAAAGCATCCGGCCATCACAAAAAGCGCCCGTGCGTGTAACCAACGCACGGGCGCTTTTTGTGATGCGACCTATTTAATAAATACGCCGCCGAACGGCAGCACCTCCCGCAAAAAGCGCTTGATGATGCCGTCTTCCTGATTTTCGCGTTCAAACCGGCGGTTTTGCCGTCCGGCCTGGAACAACACGGGGCCGTGGCCGGTCATTTTCCAGTGATAGCTCATGTGCTGGCTGGCCAGATGGTTGCCGTACACCGTGAGCTCCAGGCGGGCGTTCTCCGGATAGGCGATCAGGCTGCCGGCATCGACGAACAGCGGCTCCGTGGGATGAAGCGGCGCTTCGCATACCGTGCCCTCGGTCAGGATGCCGAAGCTGCCGGTGCCGGAAAATTTGACCTTCACGATATCGCGGGTCACGAGCATATTTTTCATGCTTAACACTTTCGTACGCATATGGATGCCGCTGCTGTAAAAAAATAAATGCTTGAAGTCGTAGAGCAAATCGCTTTTTCCATCGATGTTCAAAATTTTCACCCGGTATCCGGGCGGCAGGGCAGCGATAAACCGGCAGGGACCGGTCAGATCGGAGCGGATAAGCTTGCGTTTGCGGTACATACCTTTAACGTCCATCAGCCGGTCGGCCCGGCCGGACGACGGCCCCTGGTAAGCGATAATTTGCTGCGGGTACAGGACATGGATTTCGTCTTTCCCGTCCAGGGTAAAAGCGACCGCTTGTCCGCCGCCGCTGTCCCCTTCATCCTGAATTTCAACGTTCATGCTTCATCCTCCTTGTCAGCGCAGCCGGTCCTGCCGGCCCGAACGGCGGCGCATGCCGAAGCGCAGGAGACGGATCAGCAGGAAATAACCGAAGAGCAGGCAGAGACCGGTGATGACCGTGACTTTTATCTTTTTAAAATAGCTTTCGCGTGCCGTACGCTCCTGCTTCATCTCTTCCACCGCAAGGCTGAGCTGCTTGTTCTGCTCCTGCAGGGACGCATTTTCGGTGCGGTACGCCTCCATTTGGTCCATGGCTTGTCCCAGCTGATCGCGCGTCTCATCCAGCTGATCCGCCGTTTCGCCGAGCTCGCTTTTGGTTTTTTCCAGTTCCTCGGCCGCCTGCCGGTAGCTGTCCTGGAGCTGGTTAACCTCGTCGGGCAATTCCGAAAAGGTTTTAAATCCGTTATATAAATCGTTGATGTAATTGGCATGCGCCTGAGGTGCGGGAATCGCCAGCACCAGTGCAACCGGAAGAAGGGCCAAGCGTAGCCATTTAACGACCATTTTCTTCATAAAGAAACACCACCGTTGTAAGGCAAACATTCCATTTTACAACATATGGAAGATTGGAATGCGCCGGAATGTAAGACTTTTTACCCTCTTGGAAGGAGGCATAACCATAGTTATAATACCACAGGCGAGACCGACAGGTTTCAAAAAGATCCGCGCGAGTCCTGCAAAAAAATCGGGTTCGTCACCTGATTGTGCACTTTGCGCAAAGAGGCAAGCTAATTTCTCGCAGTAGAGCTCTATTTTTGTCGATATTATAGAGGCGAACATATATTCCGTGACAAGGAGTTGTCCACCAATATTGGTACATTAATAGAAGACCCAGAATTAGAGAGAGGTGGAAATATGCATGCAAGTATACACCCCGTTTACACTTGGGGCCAGGACAAGATTTTTGCAGGCGAATCCGCGAACGCGGTTTTGCTCGTGGAATGGAAGGGTACAGAGGGGGAGGAGTTACGCAAACGCAACCGGAGAACGGTAGCCCGGGAGATCGAGCTGCGGATTTGGCTGGAGCCGCATGTAACCTTCAAGGCGGCGCATGGCTGCACCGCGGAAGCCGGAGAGGGACGTTCACTGCTCCTGCGGCTTGGAAAAATCCAAGCGGGGACGCGGCAATATCTCGCGCTGGAATTTACGTTCTCGCCGATGAATGCCGGATACCATGAAGCCATTTGGCTGCAGTGGCAATACAGGCAGCCGCCCGCCGACCGGCTCCGCGAACTGCCATTGATCAAGCTGGGCCTTGAATATACGCTTCATACCGACATTCTTCGGACCTCCTGCTGCTTTTTGGTGGAGAAGCATTTGGAGCTGCTTAAAACCGAGTCGATCCGGGAGGAAGTGGCGCTGCTGCAGACGAACAACCCTCTCCATCCGGCATGCGAAAAACTGCGCAGGCAGGCTGACAAGCTGTTGCTGCTGGCGGCCCGTTCCGGGGATATGGTGCTGGTGCGCGAGGCGGAGCTTTTGTACAAGCAGCTTAGTTCTGAATCCCGTCCCTGGATCAAAGCCTATGCGGGCAGCACTCGATAGCCTCCTGCAATAAACAAACGACCAAGCGGCCTTCGTTATACATAATATACGACCATCCTTTTTCAGCCTAAACATAGAGCTTTCGCGGACTGATTCCTAGTCGTCTGGCCCCGTAATCGACAGAAATAGTTTACAGAACGTGTGACATAACATTGTGGCAACAATAGAAATAAACCTATTATTGCTTTGTAGCCATAAATCAAGGGGAATTGAATATGACAGACCGATTAATCCGGCTGATGCGCATTATCACACTGGTTCAAGCCAAACCCGGAATCTTAGCCCGCGAGCTGGCTGAACGCTGCGGAAGTAGTGAGAGAACGATTTACCGGGATATGGATGCGCTGAGCGCCATGCATATCCCCATTACCCATATGGGGCATGGCAAGGGTTACGTGTTTATCGGCAACTTCGCCTTGTACCCATTGGATTTGTCGGATGAAGAATCAGCCGCCTTTTCTCGGATGCGGGGCATCATGAAAGAGATCAAGCCTATGCTGCCCCCGGAATTTGAATCCGCGTACGAAAAAATTATGGCAGCGGAATACAAACAGAAGAAAGAACGGGAGGAACGCATTGAAATTGTCAGCAGGGAAGCGGGATTGCTCCGGGGTGAGCGGGGCGGCCAGGCTGCAGAGCCTCCGCCCTTCGTAGCCGATTTGCTCGGTGCCACTTTGAAGCAAGTCTGCATTCAGGCCGATTATTCCGAGAACGCCAGAGAGGAAAAGGATCTGCAGATCGATCCTTACCACTTGGTATCACTGGAAAACCGGTATCATTTAATCGGCTATTGCCACCGGCGGCGCGATTTTCGCGCGTTCCACGTAGACGGCTTTTCAATCGTCAGGCCGCTGGACCGCGGGTTTGCCAAGAAAAGCTTCGATTTGCAGAATTGGACGAACCGGGAATGGGGGCTCGATCAGGACAGCCTGCTCATCGATTTCAAGGTCAGGTTTAGCCCGCGGATGATGGATTGGATCAAGGACGAGGAGATGCCCGTCAAACCAAGCAAGGTGGACCGGCTGAATCGCTGCCTGCATTTCAAGGTGGCAATTGCGCAAGAGGCCTCTTTTGTCCGCTGGGTCATGAAATTTGAAGGCGAGGCGGAAATCGCCGAGCCGGGCTATTATCGGGATATGTTGAAAAATCAATTGACAAAATGGCTGATGCTGTACAAATAGCACGGCTTTTTTCATAATAAACCGCCTGTTGCAGGCCTAAAAACGCAGCGCACCGCCTAATGTTGGAGGTGCGCTGCGTTTCTGTGGTGAGGGGGTATCGCTTTAAATAAATGACGTCAGTTTTTGTGACAATTATATCTTGTCTATTAAGCTGTTCTATAGTAATGTTATACATTAAATAACAATAATGTTGATTTAACCGTACATAACAATCCATAGATTGGAAGGTTGATCGATGATCTGCCTTTTAATGATAGGTTTTTTATCCGGTCATTTGACCTTTGTTCAATTTTTAAGGAAATGAGGGTTCAGCTTGGAGCAGCCAATCCTGCAAATCGAAGATTTACACACTCATTTTTTTACGGACCGCGGTGAGGTACCCGCCGTTGACGGCGTTGATTTGTATATCCGGCCTGGAGAGGTACTCGGCGTGGTCGGAGAATCGGGCTGCGGCAAAAGCGTCACCTCGCTGTCGATTCTCGGGCTTGTGCCGAATCCGCCGGGCAAAATTGTCGGCGGGAAGATCTTGTTCAAGGGCAAGGATATCGTGCAGATGAAGGAAAAGGAGATGCGCGGCATCCGCGGCGATTCGGTCGCGATGATCTTCCAGGAGCCGATGACCTCGCTGAATCCGCTGTTTACCATCGGACAGCAGATCATTGAGACGGTGCGGCTGCACCGCGGCTTCTCTAAAAAAGAGGCGCGGGAACATGCTGTGGAGATGCTGCGCAAGGTTGGCATTCCCCGGCCGGAAGCGATCATCGACGAATATCCGCATCAGTTATCCGGCGGAATGCGGCAGCGGGTCATGATCGCGATGGCGATCAGCTGCAATCCGGAGCTGCTGATCGCCGATGAACCGACGACAGCGCTCGATGTGACGATTCAGGCGCAGATCCTGGATTTGATCCGCCGGTTGAACGAGGAGCAGGGCACCGCAGTCATGCTCATTACCCATGATCTCGGCGTCGTAGCCGAGATGTGTCATCGGGTGGCCGTGATGTACGCCGGCAAAGTAGTGGAGGAGGGTCCGGTGCGCGATATTTTCAAAAATCCGCTGCATCCGTATACCCGGGGGCTGATCGAGTCGGTACCGCGGATGGATGAAACCCGGGAACGCCTTTACTCTATTCCTGGCAATGTCCCGATTCTCAGCATGGACATGCAAGGCTGCCGGTTTGCGCCGCGTTGTCCGAACGTGATGGATGTCTGCCGCAGCGCACTGCCGCAGCTGACCCTCCAGGAGGACCGCCACAGCTGCCGCTGCTGGCTGCATGAAAGCAGACAGGAGGATGCCGTATGAGCGACAACTTGCTTGAAGTGAAAGGGCTCAAAAAGTATTATCCGATCAACAAGGGCTTTTTTAACAAAACGCAGGGCTTTGTCAAAGCCGTCGACGATATTTCGTTCACCGTCCGCAAGGGTGAAACCTTCGGCCTGGTCGGCGAAAGCGGCTGCGGCAAATCGACGACCGGGCGTTCGCTGCTGCGGCTCATCGAGCCGACGGCGGGCGAAATCACCTTCGACGGGCAGAACATTATGGCTCTGTCCGCGGAAGAGATGCGCAAGCAGCGCCGTGAGATGCAGATTGTGTTCCAGGATCCGTTCTCATCGCTGGACCCGCGCAATACGGTTCAGCGCATCCTGGAGGAGCCGCTGATTGTGCATGGCATCGGCGACGCAAAAGAACGGCGCCGGCGGGTGGAATATCTTGCCGACGTGGTTGGGCTGGCCAAAGCGCATCTTTTGCGTTATCCGCATCAATTCTCCGGCGGCCAGCGCCAGCGGATCGGCATTGCCCGAGCACTCGCCCTGCAGCCGAAGCTGATTATTGCGGACGAACCGGTATCCGCGCTGGACGTATCGATCCAGTCTCAGGTCATTAATCTGATGCAGGACCTGCAGCGTGAATTCGGCTTGACTTACATATTTATTGCCCACGATCTTAGCGTGGTGAAGCATATTTGCGACCGGGTCGCGGTGATGTACCTCGGCCGGATCGTGGAAGTGGCCGACAAAACTACGCTGTACGCGGAGCCGCAGCATCCCTATACGCAAGCCCTGTTGTCCGCTGTTCCCGAGCCCGATCCCGATTTGCGCAAGGAACGCGTTATTCTTCAGGGCGAGGTTCCAAGCCCGGCCAATGTTCCGGTGGGCTGCGCCTTCAACACGCGATGTCCAAAGGTCATGGACGTCTGCCGTAGCATAAAACCTGGACTTGCAGAGACGGGTGCGGGGCACTTGGCCGCCTGTCATCTGTACCATGAGCCAACCCGCGATCTTCTGGCATAAGGTTGTTATATGGCGCGCCAGCAGCGCGACTTCATATAATCTGCAATATCATTTTTAAATGAAGGAAGGGAGTTTTGGAGAGATGAAGAAATGGGGCAGTCTGGCACTGGTATTAACGCTTGGTGCAGCGCTGACGTTAAGCGGCTGCGGAAACAACGGGAACAACGGGGCTTCGGAGCCAACCTCAGGCAGCAATGCTGCGGCAACCACCGCACCGGAAAGCACGAATGCGGCGGCTTCGACGCAGGACACGCTGATTGTCGGACGCGGCGGCGACTCGGCATCGCTCGACCCGGCGATCGTCACCGACGGCGAATCGCTCAAGATCGCCCACCAGGTTTTCGACTCTTTGCTGGAGTACAAACCGGGAACATCGGAAGTTGAGCCTTCCCTCGCGGACAGCTGGGAAGTATCGGCCGACGGCCTGACTTATACGTTCAAGCTTCATCCCGGCGTAAAATTCCATGACGGCACCGATTTTAACGCCGATGCGGTCGTTTTCAATTTCACCCGCTGGAGCGATCCGAAAAGTGAATTTAAATTCGAAGGCGATTCATTTGACTACTACGATTCGATGTTCGGTCCGGACGGCAGCCGTGTCATCAAGGAAGTTAAAGCTGTTGATCCAACTACCGTACAATTTGTACTGAACCAGCCGCAAGCTCCTTTCCTGCAAAACCTTGCGATGACCTCCTTCGGTATCGCCAGCCCAACGGCAATCAAGGAGAAGAAAGAAAACTTCAAGAATGAACCGGTCGGCACCGGGCCGTTCGTCTTCAAGGAATGGAAGCACAATGATTCCATTACCCTGGAGAAAAACGCCGACTATTGGAAGGAAGGCCTTCCGAAGCTGAACAAAGTGATCGTGCGTTCCATTCCGGATAATTCCGCACGGTTCAACGCCCTGCAAAACGGCGAAATCGACCTGATGGAAGATTTGAGCCCGGATGATCTGTCTACGCTTGAGGGCAACAGCGATCTGCAAAAGATCGAACGTCCGCCGTTCAACGTAGCTTACCTCGGCTTCAACTTCAAGAAAAAGCCTTTCGATAACGTAAAGGTTAGACAAGCCCTGAACTATGCCGTCAACAAACAAGCCATTATCGATGCGTTCTTCTCCGGCCAGGCGACGGCTGCAGTGAATCCGATGCCGCCATCCCTGTGGGGCTACAATGACGCTGTAAAAGATTACGAATACGATCTCGACAAAGCCAAAGCGCTGCTGGCCGAAGCCGGATATCCGGACGGACTGCCGGATACGGTAACGCTGTACGCGATGCCGGTATCTCGTCCGTACATGCCTGACGGCAAGAAGGTTGCCGAAGCCATTCAGGCGGATTGGGAGAAAATCGGCGTGAAGACCGTCATCGAATCTCCGGAATGGGCGACTTATCTGGACGATACGAAAGCCGGCGAAAAAGATGACATCTATATGCTCGGCTGGACCGGCGACAACGGGGATCCGGACAACTTCCTGTACACCCTGCTGGATAAAGACGCGATCCCGGGCAACAACCGCACATTCTATGTAAATGAAGATTTGCACACGATCCTGATCAACGCGCAGAAAGAAACGGATCAAGCCAAACGCTCCGATCTGTACAAACAAGCGCAAGAGATCATTAAAGCGGACGCGCCTTGGATTCCGCTCGTTCACACCACGCCGCTGCTTGCGGCTAAAGCAAACCTGAAAGGTTTTGTACCAGGCCCGACAGGTACGGAATATTACAGCGAAGTGTATTTCGAATAGCATGCTCCTTTAGGCCATCGGGTGGGCGCCGCGGATGCGGCGGCCCATCCTGCCTATCGGGCTTCGGAAGGTGAGCCGACTTGAATTCCTATCTGTTAAAACGAGTCCTCGTGCTGATCCCGGTATTGATCGGGATGACGATCATCGTATTCTCCATTATACACGCCATTCCCGGCGACCCGGCGGAGACTATTCTCGGGCAAAAGGCGACGGAGCAATCGAAGCAGGCGCTGCGGGAGCAGCTAGGCCTCGACAAGCCGTGGCTGACGCAATATACCCATTATATGGGCGACTTGATTAAAGGCGATCTCGGCACGTCCATCCGGACAAAAACGCCGATCGCCAAAGAGATTATGCCTTATCTGGCGGCTACGCTGGAGCTGACGGCGGCTGCAATGCTGTTCGCTACCTTCGTCGGCGTCAACGCCGGCATTTTGAGCGCCTGGCGGCAAAATTCATGGTTTGACTATACCGCGATGATTATCGCGCTGATCGGCGTATCGATGCCAATCTTCTGGCTCGGGCTGATGGAGCAGCTGTTTTTTGCCCTGAAGCTGCATTGGCTGCCTTCTATCGGAAGAATGGATCAGCGTGACCCGGTGGACAGCATTACCAATCTGTATGTGATCGATACGATTCTGGCCGGACGCTGGGATCAGCTGTGGACAGTTATCAAGCATTTAATTCTTCCAAGCGTTGCGCTCGGCACCATTCCGATGGCGATTATCGCCCGGATGACCCGTTCCAGCATGCTGGAGGTCATGAACTCCGACTATATTCGCACGGCCAAAGCGAAAGGGATGTCCCAGTTTCTTGTCGTGTACAAGCATGCGCTGAAAAATGCGCTGATTCCCGTCCTGACCGTTGTGGGTTTGCAGACCGGCGCGCTGCTTGGCGGCGCGGTGCTGACCGAGACGATTTTTGCCTGGCCGGGCGTTGGCAGGTATATATTTGAAGCGATCAGTTCGCGGGATTATCCCGTCATTCAAAGCGGCATTCTGATCATTGCCTTCATCTTTGTCATCATTAATCTGTTAGTGGATCTGCTGTATGCCGCCATCGATCCGCGCATCAATTACAAGTGAGGAGTGAACCTATGGCACAGGTAGCCATGCAGCCTAACTCCCCGAATGCGCCGGCCGAAAAGACGTCCGGACCTTGGCGCGATGCGTGGAAGGCGTTCCGCAAAAACAAAACGGCGATGCTCGGACTGTGCATCATCGTATTTTTCGTACTCATTGCCCTGCTCGCCCCGCTGATTGCACCATACAGCTTCAAAGAGCAGGAGCTGGTGAACCGGCTGAAGCCGCCGTCCGGCGCTCACTGGTTCGGGACCGACGACCTGGGGCGGGACATGTTCTCGCGCATTATCTACGGCGCGCGGATTTCGCTTTGGGTTGGTTTCTTCTCCGTAATCGGTTCAATCATTATCGGTACGCTGCTTGGCGTATTGGCCGGCTTTTACGGAAAATGGGTCGATATGCTGATCTCGCGGCTGTTTGATATTCTGCTGGCCTTTCCAAGCATCCTGCTGGCCATCGCGATTGTCGCCATTCTCGGCCCGTCGCTGCGCAACGCGCTGCTCGCCATCGCGATCGTCAATATTCCGACTTACGGGAGGCTGGTGCGGGCGAAGGTGCTTTCGCTGAAGCAGGAGGAATATATAACAGCGGCCCGGGCCATCGGCATGACCAATACGCGCATTCTTTTTACGCATATTTTACCGAACAGCCTGACGCCGATTATCGTGCAAGGCACGCTGGGTATCGCTACGGCGATTATAGAAGCGGCTGCGCTCGGCTTTCTTGGTCTCGGTGCCCAGCCGCCCGACCCGGAATGGGGCAAGATGCTATCCGACTCCCGCCAGTTTATCCAGAAAGCGCCATGGACGGTGATTTTCCCGGGGCTTTCCATCATGCTGACCGTGCTCGGGTTCAATCTGATGGGGGACGGCCTGCGCGACGTGCTGGATCCGAGAATGAAACGGTAATCTTCCTTGTGTACCTTTTCGGGAGTTTCCCTGTGATCCTTTCAGGGGATTCCCCAAAAACCCTTTCGGGGAAATCCCCTGAAAGGGTTTTTTATTGCGATAAAGAACTAATTATAACTAGATATAACTAAAACATATAGATAAGAAGGGAGTGCTATGCTAAAATAGCATCTAAATATAAGTGATTAATACATATGGGGAGGAATGAGAGATGTTTAAGAAAATGTTATTGACGGTGGTGAGTGCGGCGTTAATCGGTGCCGGGTTATGGATCGTCCCTGAAAAGGAAGCCCAGGCAGCCAAGAAAACGCAGATTGTCATTTCGGCGGCGGCGAGCCTTCAAGACAGTCTGGATAAAATCGCGGCAACGTATGAGAAACAGCATCCGGACATTGATCTCGTCTTCAACTATGGGGCATCCGGCACGCTGCAAAAGCAAATCGAACAGGGCGCACCGGCTGACCTGTTCTTCTCTGCCGGCGACAAGCAAATGAAGGCTTTGGTGGACGAAGGCCTGATTGCTGCTAACAAGGAGCTGCTGAAGAACCAGCTCGTGCTTGTCGTTCCATCTGACTCCAAACCATCGCTGAGTACGATTACCCAGCTTACCGATAAAGCATTCAAAAAGGTTGCCGTAGGCCAGCCGGAATCCGTTCCCGCCGGACAATACGCGCAGCAGGCGTTGATAACGAAGAAGGTATGGGATACGCTGCAAAACAAACTCGTCTTCGGCAAAGATGTGCGTGCCGTGCTTTCTTATGTGGAGACCGGCAATGCGGATGCAGGGTTTGTCTATAAAACGGACGCCCTGACCTCCAAGAAGGTTACAATCGCCCTGACCGTCGGAGCTTATGTGCACAAAGCGATTAACTATCCGGTCGGCATCGTGAAAGGCTCGTCCCATGAAACGCAAGCCAAGGCGTTTTATGATTATGTGCAAACGAAGGCCGCCAGCGATGTTTTCACGGGCTACGGATTTCAATTGGCGAAATAAAAAGTCATCAAGGTGGCAATAAGGAGCGGGGTGGAGAGGGATGGAGATCAGCTGGACTGAATTTTTCGCCCCGGTGTGGCTTTCGGTTAAAATTTCGGTCATTACCAGCGTAATCGTGTTTGTACTGGCGACGCTTGCCGCCAAGTGGATGGCGGGGAGACGTTTTCCCGGCCACAGCCTGATCGAGACCGCGCTGCTGCTGCCGTTGGTGCTGCCGCCGACGGTCGTCGGCTTCGTGCTTCTGGTTATTCTTGGACGGCGAAGCTGGATCGGCAAGCTGTATGAACAGATGACAAACCACACAATCCTGTTTACCTGGGGGGCGGCGGTCATTGCCGCCGTTGTGGTTGCTTTTCCGCTGGTGTACCGCACGGTAAAGGCGGGGTTTGAAGGCGTCGAGAATGATCTCGAAGATGCGGCGCGGGCGATGGGCGCGAATGAACGGCAGGTGCTGCGGTACGTAACGCTGCCGCTGGCCAGCCGTTCGCTGGCCGCCGGGTACGTGCTGGGCTTTGCCCGGGGGCTGGGCGAGTTCGGCGCGACCATCATGGTTGCCGGGAACATCCCGAACCGGACGCAGACAGTGCCTACCGCGATTTACGTCGCCGTCGACGGCGGCAGCATGACGATGGCCTGGCTGTGGGTCTGCTCCATTGTTGCCATATCCGCCGTAATGCTGATGTTCGTCAACCGGCATTCCTGAAGGCGGAACGGGTTCATAAGCAAAACATAAAGAAGGGGTGTCATCCGGCGTTTTGCTTGCCGGACGGCACCCCTGTTCGTTATTAATTTTCAAATAGAATCCGTCCGGTTCCGGAAAGATCATAACCATGGATGGAGCTTAGCTCGCTCTGGAACGAGGGGGAGCGGAGGATGTCGATGACCGATTGGATCCATGCTTCGTTCTCCGGTTTTTTGATCATTACCAGATCGTAGCGTTCCTGGATCATCGGGATAAAATCCACGCCTTCGACGATCTTGGCGGCTTTCTCCGTGCCGATGCCGACGTCGGCTTCGCCGCGGGCAACGACGCCCGCCACGGCCAGGTGGCTGTTCTCTTCCCGGCCGTATCCGTTCAGCGCCGAAGCGCGGATGCCGATGAGCCGGAGCTGCTCTTCAAGCAGTACCCGGGCGCCGGAGCCGCGTTCGCGGTTAACCAGCCGGATATCGCGGCCTGCAAGATTGGCCCAGTCGCGGATGGCCTTGGGATTGCCTTTCTGCACGTAGAAGCCGGCGGAGCGTGCAAGCATGTGCACGACGATAAACGAATAGCCGACCAGCAGCTTGCGGATGTACGGCAGATTGTATTCCCCCGTGTCCCCGTCCAAAAGATGCGTGCTGACGATATCCGATTCGCCGCGGTACATCGCAATGAGGCTGTCAAGGCTACCTGCGTAAGAGCGCAGCGGCCGCGCGGACGGCTGGGCACGCTCCAGATGGGTAGCCAGGATGTCGAGCGAGATATCCTGGCCGGTAATGACGATGTTCAGCCCGGGCGGCTTGCCGAGAGGCGAGTTTTGCATCAGCTGAAGCGGCGGCATCAGCGCTGAAGGAGGCAGCAGCAGGCCGGAAGGAACCTGTCCGGAAGGCTCATCCGCTCCGCCGGAGGCTGGGACCGGAGAGGAAGCGCTGCGCGACAACTGCTTGTATGCTTCCAGGTCCGTATGGTCGACCCGCATTTGTTTGCCGACACGGTAGGAAGGCAGCTCCCCTTTTTTGATCAGGTCATAGACTTTCAGCTTGGATATTTTTAAGAGCCGAGCGATCTCCTCGGTGGTGTAAGACGTGTTTTCGGACATGTAAAGCCTCCTAAGGATGAACAGCCGCTTGCCGTTTTCATAGACTCATATAGATCAAGACTACCTTATTTTACGGCACCGCGCAATTCAAAAGCCATGCTTGAAAGGCCGATCAGCTCGGAAACGGTGACAAAGCGGAACCCTCTTTTTTTCAGCTCCGGTAAAATGATCTCCAGTGCTTGCTTCGTCTGCGACGACCCGTGCACATAGTCGTGAAACAATACAATATCGCCGCTGTGGGCATTGCGCAGCACTTTATTGGCGATATTGTATACGCCCGGCCGGTTCCAGTCCTTCGTGTCCTGATGCCAGGACCACAATACGGGCTTCAGCCCCATATTATTGGCGACCGTGACCAGGGTCTCATCATACATTCCGCCGGGCGGCCGGAAGAGACGGCTGTGCTTGCCGGAGATTTTGACAATTTCGTTTTCGGTCAGTTCCAGCTCATGCTGCAGCGCACTGCCGGAGATTGGCCTTTTGAAATACACATGGTTGTAAGTGTGGTTGGCCAGCTCATGGCCCTCCGATACAATCTGTTTGGCGACTTCGGGGTAGGCGGCGAGCTTTTTGCCGATGGCGAAAAAGGTGCATTTGGCATCGTATCGCTGCAAAACGTTGAGAATCTGCTGCGTTTCCGCAGGATCCGGCCCGTCGTCGAAGGTTAACGCGATGACATGCTCGTTCGTCGGCACCTCCCAGATCATTTCTCCCCGCTTCTCGTAATAATACCGGTTCTTGACCAGGGGAGTGCCCGGCGCCGCGAGCGCGGAGCTGTGCAGGAGCAGCAGCGCCGCAAGGGTTGCGGCGGCTATTTTGCAGCCTGGGTTCATATGGACAGGCCTCGCTTTCACTGGTATGCATGCTAGCTGTAGAATGTGCCATCCGGCCGGCAATCATGCATTTTTCACTTTTCAGTGAAAGTTGTACGGAAAATGCTTATAATGTAGTACAAAATACAGATGAAGGATAGGGGCAACGGATATGACAATTTTTGAGCAAAGAGAGCATCGGCAATATCCGGAGGACACCCGCCTGGAAACGTCCCGTGCCACGTATGAACGCGATTATTCGCGGCTGATCCATTCTCCGACCTTCCGCCGGCTGCAGGGCAAGTCGCAGGTATTCGGCGCGGGCACCGGCGATTATTACCGCACCCGGCTGACGCATTCGCTGGAAGTGGCCCAGATCGCCCGTGAAGCCGCCAAGAGCCTGCTGCGCGCGTATCCGGAGATCGAAACCGGACAGGCGGACAATCCCGGACTGGTCATCGATCCCGAGGTGGTGGAGTGCGCGGCAATCGCCCATGATTTCGGCCACCCGCCTTTTGGACATAAAGGGGAAGAAGTGCTGGACAACATCCTGGAGCAGCTTATTGCGAAGAAGGCAGCCGAAGAAGCGCTCAAATCCGGTGCCGGCCCGCTGCAGCAGCAAACGATTCTGGGGAATATGAAGCGCACCTATGAGCATTTTGAAGGCAATGCCCATAATTTCCGCCTGATCATGTTTTTGGAGAAACGCGAGGACATCGACGGGCTGAACCTTTCCGACGCGGTACTGCTGGGCATCAATAAATATCCATTTCCCGGCACGGTGCTTAAGAAGGGCATGTATCTCAGTGAATGGGAGTATATCTCCCATATCCGCGGCGAATGGGGCATCCCGGAGGGTAAAAAGACACTGGAAGCCCAATTGATGGACCTGTGCGACGACATCGCTTATTCGGCCCATGACCTGGAGGACGGCATCAAAGCGGGGAAAATCGAAGTCCATGAGCATTTTATGCATGACGCCTATATATGCAGGCTGATCGTGGAGAAAATCACGACGCTCGAGGATTCGTTCTGGAACGGATGGCGGGAAGCGGAGATTCAGGCGAAGGTGGAGGAAGTGCTGGACTCGTTCCTGCAGGTATGGAAGGAGAAGATGCCGACCTGCGAAAATGACTATTCCCGTACCCGCCGCGAGGTAAAAGCGTATTGGGTCAGCACATTTGTGGCCAGCTTGGGGGTCATTCCGGACGGCAATTGGAAAAAGGTAACCTTCGTCAAGGACGGCCATGAGGACGAGGATATGCTGCGGACGGTCAGCGTGCTGAAGAGCTTTGCCTGGGTGACGATGATCCGCGACCTGCGGGTACAGCGTCTCCAGAAGCGCAGCGAGTGGATCCTGCGCCGGCTCTGGGCGGCGTTCAACGATCCGGAGACATCGAAGGCGATCATTCCTTCCGACTGGCTGCAGCGTTTCGAGAAGGATCAGCGCAAGGCAAAGCCAATTTGGACCTGGGAGCATATGGTGATCGATTATATCGCCGGGATGACCGACGCGTTCGCCGAAAAAGTGTACAACGAGCTGTACGGACTGAAGGTCGGCTCGATTTACGATCTGGATTAAAAAATAACCCCGGAAGACGCGAGCTGCGCCTTCCGGGGGATCGCAAAGCACTGATTCCGCTTCAAAACCAAAACCCCACTTTGTGGGGTTTTCTTTCACGATAGAAACGGGGTCCCCGCAAAGTATCTGTTTCCATTACGAAGCTATATCCTCACTCTGTGGGGGCTTTTTTAGTACTGGCGGCTGTAATCCACCTTGTTGCGGCGGACATCTCCGCTGCTGATGTAGGCCTGCAGGTTGTCTACGAAAATATCGACCAGCCGGTCGGCGTAGCGGTCGGTCAAGCCGGCGTTATGCGGCGTGATGATCACCTGCTCCATCCCCCATAGCGGGTGTTCGGCGGGCAGCGGCTCGGCTTCGAATACATCCAGTCCGGCGCCGGCGATTTTTCCACTGTTCAAGGCGGCGATCAGATCGCCGGTATGGGTCGTTGCCCCGCGTCCGATATTGATGTAATACGCCCCGTCCTTAAAGGCGGAGAACAGGTTGGTATCAAACAGCTGGCGCGTCTCGTCGGTCAGGGGCAGCGTGTTGATGATAAAATCGCCCCGTCCGGCTGCTTCGCCCAGCCGTTCGGTCGTCCACACCTCATCGAAATGCTCGGCCATTTCGCCGGAGCGGCTGACCCCGAGAGTATTCATGCGGAACGCTTTGGCGATTCGCGCAGTTTCGGCGCCAATGGCGCCTGTTCCGGCGATGACCGCCGTTTTGCCGGTCAGCTCGCTTTCCGTGCCTAGCGGCTTCCATTGCCGGCCGATCTGGTTGCGCACGGCCATATGAAGATTGCGGGTGAACATCAGCATGAAGCCGAATATAACGCCGGTGATCGGCTCGGCATGGACACCGCTGGCGTTGGTAAGGATGATGCCGCGTTCGCGGAGCTGCTCAAGCGGAAGCTTCTCGACACCGGCGGACCACGCCTGGACCCAGCGCAGCGGCGATTCCGGGCGCAGCAGAAGCTCGCGGCCATGGCGCGGCCAGCCGATGACAATCTCGGCGGTTTCAAGCAATGCAGCGTCGGGATTTTTGCCGTCGGTTACGGCAAAGCGGTATCCTGGCACAGCGGCTGTGATCCGCTCCTGCTGCTGCGGGGTAAGCGGCTGCAAACAAACGATAGATTTGGTCATGACGGTTCCCTCCCGTTGTACAATATCTATAGAATGAAAGAATTCTGTGCAAAATAAGGATAACAAATCTGTGCGGAAAGGGGAAACCTGGAATGGATCAAAATGAACGGCATCCGGCGTCCCGGCGCCTGTTTATCGCTGTCCCGCTGCCCGGAGCGTTAAAGGAGCAGCTGAAGCAGCTAAGCGAGGGACTGCCGCAATCGATGCGGTTTGCGAGCCGGACGCACCGGGAGGATTATCATATTACGCTGCAGTTTCTTGGCGACACGGCGGAATCGGCGATTCCGGCGCTGGTTGCCGCCATGCGGGAGGTTGCCGCCGAAAGCGGGCCGTTTGTCCTCTCGCTGGACGGACTGGGCAGCTTCGGTCAAGACGATGCTCCGCGGGTGCTGTGGGCGGGCATATCCGGCGAGCGGGACGAACTGAGCCGGCTTCAGCGCCGCGTCACGGAAGCGACCGCCCCGCTCGGCTTCATAGCCGAGAAGCGGCCGTATGCCCCCCATATTACGCTGGCGCGTAAATTCCGGGGCGTTCGGCCGCTGGAGGAAGGTGCGGTTGCCGCAGCCGGAGACGCCCTCGCGCCAAGCGAATGGACGGCGGACCGCATCGTCATTTATGAAACGCAGATGCACTCCAAGCCGATGTACAAAGCGGTTGCCGAGCTGGAATTCGGCCGCTTGCCAGGCTAGAAAAAGGAGCTAAAGCCGCTTTTGCTTAGGTCCTGGAAATATTTTTTTCTTACAAAAAACGACATTTTCGTTTTCAAACCTCTCATTTTCGGTTACATACAATAGAAATGTGCCGATATACAGGAGGAAGAAAATGACATTATTTAAACAAGACCGCTGGGTTACGCTGCTGATCGGTGTAATCCTGGTGTGTTTCTCTGCAATTATATTGCTTAACCCGGAAAAAGAATCTGCAGGAATCCGGACGGTTCAGCTGGACAAGCTTCAGGGAAACCAGACAGCCGCCAAGCTGGCTCCGCTCGCCGAAGCGGCGAAATCAGCCCTAAAAAACGGAGAAACCCTATCCGGGGGAATTACCGCTGCACTGCATCCCGCCGAATCGTTTAAGGTTACCCCCATCGCCGCCAGCCTGTTCCGTCCCGAAACTGCGGACGCCGGCGCGGCGGTCAAGGCGAAAGCCGCTCCGTCCCGAATGGCTCCGCTTCCAGCCGTGAAGCAGGCCGCGCAACCCCTCAGCCCGAAGCCGGCAACGGCTGTGAAGGCCTTATCCAACAATCCACCCAAAGTGCTGTACTTTTCCCGGACCAAGCTGCTTAGCCAAGAGCAGAAGAACGAGGCGACCTGGAGTTATACGCTGTCGCAAGCGGATATCCGGCAGCTGCAAAAAATCGTGATGGCCGAAGCCGAAGGCGAGCCGTATCCCGGCAAGATCGCCGTCGCCAACGTGGTCCTGAACCGGCTGCGCTCGGCCAATTTTCCCGATACCATCAAAGACGTCATCTACCAGAAACGCCAGTTCAGCCCGGTCGCCAACGGCCGCCTCACGCGCGTGACGCCGGATAAGGAGAGCATCCGTGCCGTCACCGCGGCATTGTCCGGAGTTAAAGAGGTCAGCGATGATACCTATTATTTTTTGTCGCTAAAGCTGGCCCAGGATCTGACGGTGCACCATACGCGGAAATACGCCAAAACCATCGGCAATCATACCTTTTACAAGTAATCCGGGCGGAAGGTGGGCCTTCATTGGAGAAATCGGGTAAACTACGAATATACCTGCTATGGATTCCAGTTGAAGATCAGGAGGACGCACTATGAAGATTACGTATTACGGCCATTCCGCGCTGCTGGTGGAAGCCGAGGGAGTCCGGGTCATTATCGACCCGTTTTTGTCGGGGAATCCGAATTCGGGCATTTCGCCGGAGACCATCAACGTCGACGCGGTACTGCTTACGCACGGCCATTCCGATCATTTCGGGGATAGTCTGGAGATCGCCAAGCAGAATGGCTGCCCGATCTTTGCGGTATATGAGCTGGCCGATTACTGCCAAAGCAAGGGCGCAGAGGTCATGCATATGAACACGGGAGGAAGCTGCACGTACAAAGGGTTTACCGTGAAATTTACGCAGGCCTTTCATTCCTCGTCGATTATGGTTGGCGATTCCTGGATTTATGCCGGACAACCGGCGGGCATTCTCCTGACCATCGGGGGAAAAACATTGTACCATGCCGGCGATACCGCCCTGTTCGGCGATATGCGGCTGATCGGCGAGCGCAATGCCATCGATGTCGCGGCGCTGCCGATCGGGGACATGCTGACCATGGGACCGGACGATGCGCTGCTTGCCGCGCGCTGGCTGCGGGCTGATAAGGTCATTCCCCTGCACTATAACACGTTCCCGGCGATTGCCCAGGACGGCGCCGAGTTCGCCGGCCGGCTCGGCCAAGAGGGCATCCAGGGGTATCCGCTGAAGCCGGGCGAAAGCATCGAAATCTAGACTTCCATGCACTCACCAAAGCAAAGACCTCAACCTCCGCCAAAGCGGGAGTTGAGGTCTTATTTATGCCGTCCAAGCCGTCTATTATGTAGAAGGCCGGCCGTTATGGAGTAACGTATACCGCTTCTTCAGTGCGCTGCGGGGTGCGCGTGCCGCGGCCCTGATGTTCGGTGGGATCTTCGATGGGGCTGCCCATCAGCTCCAGCACCTTCTCGGCGCAATTCCGCGGAGCGTGGCGGTCCGGGGCGATTCGTTTGATACGATGTTCCTCGGCTCCGGCGTATTCGCGGAGCAGCTGCGTAAACCATTTCTCGACGACGGCAGGCTCCAGCACTTCGGCCAAGCCAATCTCCACGAAATACTGGCAGTTCTTCTCTTCCTGGCCCGGGATGGCATTATAAAAAAGCATCGGGATGCCTTTAGCCTGACCTTCGGTGCAGGTCATGCCGCCGGGCTTTGTAATCAGCAGATCCGAGGCGTCCATCAGCTTGTTGACTTCGTTGCTGTATCCCATAATCCGCACATTGGGATGGTTCAGCAGCGGATTGGCCAGCATCTTGTCCGCCAGACGCTCATTGCTGCCCATGCAGAAGATCAGCTGGATATCGTCGATCCGGGCGGTCAGCGAATCCATGATTTTTTTGCCGAACATCAGTCCCCAGCCTCCGCCCATGATGAGCACCGTCGGGATGTTGGCCAGGCCCAGCTCTTTGCGCAGCTGTGTCTTATTGTAGCGTTCCCAGAATTTCGGATGCACGGGAATGCCCGTGACCGTAATCTGTTCGGGAGATACACCCCGGGAGGCCAAAATGGACTTCACCCGCGAAGTGGACACCAGATAACGGTTCACCTCGTCGTTGACCCAGCTTCCGTGGGCATCGTAATCGGTGATTACTGTATAAAGCGGAACTTTCAGGCCAAGCTGGCGCAAACGGGCGATGACTGCTGCCGGAACGGGATGCGTGCAGATGATCAGATCCGGTTGGAGCCGGCGGATGACCTCCATGGCGCGCGAATAAAACACCCGGTGCAATGCCAGGCGGCTCAGTTTGCCGATCGATTTATTATATTGCGATTTATACATCATCCCCACCAGCTTGGGCTGGCGGCTGACGGTTTTGCGGTAAGCGGAAAGAATCCAAGGTGCAACCGTTGGGTTCAGGAATTTGCCAAGCTCGATGACCCGGCATTGGATATCCGGATTCAGCAGCTTGATTCCTTCGGCCAGAGCATAGGCTGCCCCTGTATGGCCCGTGCCGAAGCCTTCCGAAAACAGCAGTACTCTTTTCTTTCGCATAAGTTCACCTGCTACTTTCCTTCATGGGTAGAATTCTATTATACAAGGGTTTGAACTTAATTTCTTCCAAATATATAAAGTATAACGGTTTTTGCCCGAAAATTCAGTTCATTTTTCCATCTTACATTATACAATTTGGACGTAAATAGGAAGTTAAAACCCTGCAAAACAAAAAAATAAGCCCATTCCAAGTATTGCAAAGCGGCAGGTAAAGTGATAAAGTGGGTAATGACCGAGTGACCGAATCAGTTAATTGGTCATAATACGGCGGCAACGAGTTTTCCGAAAGAGAGGGAGTGTGCGAATGGCTGTGGTAGATCGAAGGCAGCTGGTGCTACAGGCCGCGACGAAATGTTTTTCATTATTCGGCTATAAGGCAACCACGATGGATCAGGTCGCGAGGATTGCCAACGTCGGCAAAGGAACCATCTACACGTTTTTTGTGAACAAAGAGCAGCTGTTTGATGAGATCCTGCGCGGCGTCATTGCCGAGATGAAAAAAATCGCGGAACGGGAAATCCGGCGCGACAAACCGTTTTTTGACAATCTGCACCGGGTCCTGGACGCATTGCTGGAATTTCGAAGCGAACATGAGCTGTTCATCAAGCTATCCCAGGAAAGTCGGGATTTCGGAACCCCGCAGGCCGGTGAAGGGCTCGATAAGCTGGAGAGCGTCGTAATTGAGTATCTGGAACGGGAGGTGGAATATGCGATAGGGCAAGGGGAGATCAAGTCCTGCGACTCCAAGATCGTATCCATTGTTATGTTCAGACTGTACATCGTGTTGACCGCCGAGCTGAACAAGGTACATGCGCCGCTCAGCAAGGAGCAGATCAAGGATTATTTTCATTTGTTTTTGGCGGAGGGGCTTGCCGGTTAACGGCAGGAAGGATTTTTTTTGCTTCAAAATGACCGAATGAGTAATTTGGTCAACTGGTCTTATTGAAAAATAGAGGAGAGAACCACATGAAATCTTTATCCGTGTTTATGAAGGACCTGGGTGCGGCGCTCAAGAATCCGAAAGTGCTGATTCCGATGTTCGTCGTCCTCTTCATTCCCGTGCTGTACAGCGGACTGTTTCTGAAAGCGTTCTGGGACCCGTACGGTAAAATGAACGAGCTGCCGGTCGCTGTAGTAAATGAAGATAAAGGCGCCGATTATGAAGGAACCAAACTTGCCGCAGGCGAGGAACTGGTAGAAGAGCTCAAGAAGAGCGACGGTTTCAAATGGAATTTCGTCACACGTGCGGAGGCGGAAGCCGGGCTGGACGACAACACGTATTACATGGCTATCATCGTACCTGAAGATTTCTCCGCCAAAGCGACGACGCTGCTGGATAGCGATCCGCAGCCGGCGCAAATCATTTACGAGCCGAATGAAGGCTATAACTTCCTGGCCGGCCAAATCGGCGGCACCGCCGTCAAGGACATCAAGACCAAAGTGGCTGCCAAAATTACCGAAGCGTATACGAATACGGTATTTGATCAGATCGCCACGATTTCGGGCGGGCTGGGCGATGCCGGCGACGGTGCGAAGCAAATCGCCGACGGCGCGTCCAAGCTGGACGACGGCGCGCTCAAGCTGAAGGACAATTTAGTCGTGCTGACCGAAGGCGCAAACAAGCTGCGTGACGGCGCAGCGCCGTTGACCGAAGGCGTCACGGCCCTGAACAACGGCGCGGCTTCCCTGCAAAGCGGCAGCAGCGCGCTGGCAAGCGGCTTGTCGCAATTGTCCGACGCGCATAAGAAGCTGCAGGACGGCGTGGCGCAGACTGCAGCGGGCAGCAAACAGCTCGCCGGCGGACTGAAGCAAAGCGAAGCCGGCGCAGCTGCGCTGGAAGCCGGCACGAAGTCGGCGGTGGACGGCACCGCGAAGCTGCAAGCCGGCACGAAGTCCGTGGTGGACGGCAGCGCCAAACTGGCCGCGGGCCTGGGCAGTTCCACCGAAGGCAGCGCGAAGCTGGAGGCCGGACTGAAAGCCTCCAAAGACGGCAGCGCCAAGGTAAGCGCAGGGGCCAAAGCGGTGGCCGACGGGCTGCAGGCGCTGGCCAAAGCGAATCCGCAGCTGGCTGCCAGCGCGGATGTGCAGAAGCTGATCGCGGCGAGCACCGCGGTCGCGGAAGGCACCGCGCAGCTGGACCAAAGCCAGCAGCAGCTGCTGGAAGGCGCAAGCGCGCTGCACAGCGGGCAAGAGCAGCTGGCGGCCGGTGCGAATCAGCTGCATGATGGCGCCGGGCAGCTTGATGCCGGCGTGACCCAGCTGCACACCGGTGCTGAGCAGCTGAACGCAGGCAGCGCCCAGCTGCTGGCCGGACAGAAGCAGCTGCTTGCCGGCGCAACGAAGCTGGAGAGCGGCGGCGGTACGCTGGCCGCAGGCATGCAGCAGTTCGGCGCCAAGCTGGGCGAAGCGGCTGCAGGCGGCCAGAAGCTGGCCGACGGCGGCAAAGCGCTGCAGGACGGCACGAAGAAGCTGCTTGACGGCGCCGGCCAGCTCGGCACCGGACTCGGCTCTGTCGCCGACGGCGCGCAGAAGCTCTCTGACGGTGCAGGTCAGCTCAAAGACGGACTCGACGAGCTGAAATCCGGCTCCGGCGAACTGGCCGACAAGCTCGGCGAAGCCGCTGCAAAAACCAGCAGCGTGAATAAGAGCGACGCCATGGTGTCGATGTTCGCACAGCCGGTACAAATCAATGAAGTGAAGGTTAGTCCCGTACCGAATTACGGCACTGGTTTTGCACCGTATTTCCTTTCGCTTGGCCTGTTCGTCGGCGCGCTGATCTGCACGCTGGTTGTGCCGATGCGCGGTTCCGAGGTACTTGGCGCGAGCCGGTTTAACCGTTTTGTCAGCCGCACGCTGACCTTCTCGATGATGAGCGTGCTGCAATCCCTGATGGCCATCTGCATCGTGCTGTACGGCCTGGGGCTGGAAGTGCAAAGCGTACCGTTATTCTACGCATTTACCTTTATTACAAGTATTTCGTTCATGTGGATGATTCAAGCCATCGTTACCTGGCTGGATCAGCCGGGCCGCTTCGTCGTCATCGTCATTCTGATCTTCCAACTGACGACCAGCGCCGGCACGTTCCCGCTGGAGCTGATTCCGAGCTGGATGAAGTTCTTCAACCCGCTGCTGCCGATGACCTACAGCGTCCGCGGCTTCAAGTCCGCCATCTCCACCGGCAACTACACCATGCTGTGGAGCGAAGCGGGCATGCTGGCCGCTTACGGCATCGTCTTCCTGGCGTTGACCTTCACCTACTTCATGACCCGCGACCGTGCGGATGAAGTGACGGTAGGCGGCGAACAAGCAATTACTGTCTAAGTCCGGAATGAACGGACAGAAATTAAGCAGCGCTTGAACCACCATTAAAAGCGCTCCTGAAGAAGTAGTGGGTTGTCACTATTTCGGAAGGAGCGCTTTTTTTTATTACAGAATTTATAGTTTTACGGATTCCCCGCCGAGTACCTGTTTATTAGAAGCCTAACCCTCACTTTATGAGGGCTATTTCAGTTATATCGCCGCTTCTGCCGGCGTAAGCTCATTGTGAGCGCAAGAAATACGAGACTGTGCGGATCTGCGAGAGTAGACGTGCTGTTAAAAGAAAACGGCACCATTTCCTTCTCCATCATCTGTTCCTCGCCTAGCTAAAATTTACTTACGACCTGAGCGCCATTATTGGGACCCTTCGGAGGGGGATTACACCTTTTTTAGCAACATAAGGGCGCTGATGTCCGTTAAGTACAGAAACACCGTATTTTTCGGAAATAGCGCCTCTCAGGTCCGTTAGCGCCAACGCCGTCAACCGGTTAAAAAAATGAAATGCTTAAGCAAACAAAATGCAACAAAACCCAATCGCACAGCCCGTATAATAATTAAGAATTGGAAGTCAAAGGAGGATGCGCTTGAACGGCAAACAACCGTCCGCGGAACAGGCGGACAAGCCCATTATTGAAATCACCGATCTGCGCAAGGTGTACCGGATCGGCGGGGAGAAGGTCGTGGCCCTCGGCAGCATCAGCTTAAGCATCCGCCGGGGCGAGTTCTGCTGCCTGCTGGGCACCTCGGGCTCGGGTAAATCGACACTGCTGAATATGATGGCCGGACTGGAAAAGCCGACGCGCGGCACGGTCAAAATCCGCGGGCAAGTGGTAAGTGCCATGTCGGAAAAACGGCTGGCCCGCTTCCGCCAGGATTACCTCGGCTTTATTTTTCAATCGTATAACCTGCTTCCGGCGCTGAATGCGCTGGAGAATGTAGCGCTGCCGCTGACTTTCAAGGGCGTGCCGCGTTTTGCCCGGGAGAAGCGCGCACGCAAGCTGCTGGCGGCGGTCGGGTTATCCTCGCACGAGAAGCATAAGCCGTCGCAGATGAGCGGCGGGCAGCAGCAGCGGGTCGGAATTGCGCGGGCGTTCGCGGCGAAGCCGCAAATTATTTTTGCCGACGAGCCGACCGGCAACCTGGACTCCAAAACGACGCTGGAGGTCATGGAGCTGATGAAAACGCTGGCCCGGCGCAACAATCAGACGATTGTTATGGTTACGCACGACAACGAGCTGGCCCGGCATGCTGACCGGATCATCCGCATCATCGACGGCAGCATCCAGGAAATTATTGTCCAAAACGAAACATTCGGGGGTTAAGGAATGAAATTCAAGGTTACCGCACTTCTTCTTATTATCGCATGCATACTCGCCCCGTTCGGACGGCAAACAATCCAGGCGGACCCGGTGTCTGCTTATTCGTACACGGTGACAGACTACAAAATCATCAAAGGAAACACCGCGCAAATCAATCCCAATGATGAAATCACGCTGCGGTTGAACATTAAAAACAACAGTACCGCCACCCCGGGATCATCGCTTTCCTTGCAAATTGAAGATTCGAGTTCGTTTTATGGGAAAAATTCGAATATCTTCGACGTGAAAGCAGCGGTCTCGGATATCTCTGCCTCCACATTTTCCGTGGACATTCCCCTCGTTTACAGCGGAAGCGGGAAAAAACTCACGCTAAGCTTTTTGGCGGACGGCACCAAGGTCTCCAAGCAAAGTGTGACGGTTGATTTGGCGGTGCCTACCGTGCCGGAAGCTTCCCCGACGCCTGCCCCCATTCCGGTAGATACCTCAAAATACGTACCCCGGCTTTCCGTTACCGGCGGCGACATCCCGACCGGCGAGGCGGGAAGCACGATGCAGCTCGTGCTGCCGATCAAGAACACGTCGCCTTATGCGGCAAGCAACATCACCGTCACGCTTGATCCGGGTGAAGCGGGGAAAATCCCGTTTGAACCGGGGATGGCCAATCTGGTTCAAACCCTTGGCTGGGTCAATCCGGGCGAAACCAAGGCCGTATCCTTCGCCTTAAAGCTCAGAAGCGACGCGCAAGCCGGCGTCTACACAATGAAACTGAATTATACGTTTAATAACGGTTCAGGCGATTCGTTTACCGCGTCGGAAAGTTTGTATCTCAAAGTCAATAACAATAACGTTCCGGTCCGGATTTCGCTAGCGGGAATTTCCAACTATCCGCAGGAGGCAATTCCCGGCCAAAAGCTGAAGCTGACCGTCCGCGTATCCAATGACGGAAGCTTTAAAGCGAGCGGCGTGCGCGTGAGTCTGACCGGACTGAAATCGGACGGCTTTGCGCTGGACGGCGATACGGGTTCCCGTTATATTTCTTCGCTGTTCGGAGGAGCCGTGCAGGAAGTAGTGTTCAATCTCGTCGCCTCGTCCGGCCTGACCGGCGGCAGCCAGCCGCTCGGCGTCAAGCTGGACTACAAGGATGACGGGGGCACCGCGGTCAGCGATGAAAGCACGGTATTCATCCCGGTCCGCCAGACGGAGGGGGCCTCTCCGGCCGCGGTTGTCATCGACAAGCTTACCGGTCCGGATTCGGTGATGCTGCCGAATGACAAATTTACGGTTGGATTCCGCGTGGTTAACGGCGGCGGCGTCAAGGCGCAGAATGTGAAAGTCAGCGTCACGACCGATAAAGAGCTGATTCCCGTTACGCTAAGCAATGTCATTCTTCCGACGCTGGCTCCGGGAAAAAGCAAAGACCTGAGCTTCAAGTTATCCGTCGCTCCCGATGCCGTCACACGGAACTACCCGGTGTCGATTACGGTGGAATATGACGTGATGCAGAACGGCCAAGCCGTGAAAAATACGCTGCAGCAGTACGTGGGCGTCTACGTCCAGGGCAAGCCGGCTTCCGGGTCGCCGGACGGGCTGAAGACGGTGCCGCGGATTATCGTGAGCCAGTATGCGATCAATCCGTCCCAGGTGCCCGCGGGCAAGGAAGCAGCCGTGGATGTCACGCTGCTGAATACGAGCCGGATGATGAACGTTGGGAACATCAAGCTGACCGTCATGTCCGAAGACGGTACGTTTACCGTAGACGGCAGCAACACGTTCTACATCGATTCGCTTCCTTCGGGAGCATCGCTTCAGAAGAAGCTGACCGTACGCGCCAAACCGGACGCCGAGGCGAAGGTGTATGCATTGTCGCTGAATCTGGAATACGAGGATGCCAAGGGCAACCCGTTTACGTCCAAGGAAACGGTTAGCCTGCCGGTCGTGCAGGAGAACCGGCTGACGGCCGGCGAGGTAACGGTGGGCGGCGAAGCGTATGTCGGGCAGCCGGTGCCGCTGTCGCTCGATTTTTACAATATGGGCAAGGCCATTCTATATAATCTGATGGTTACGGTGGAAGGCGACGGCTTCCAAAGCGCCAACGGCAGTTATTATGTCGGGAACTTCGCATCGGGCCGTAGCGATTCCTTCCAGCCGTCGATCACGGCGAACGCCGCCGGAGAATTATCGGGCAATGTGGTGTTCGCCTTTGAAGATGCTTCCGGCAACCGCAGCGAAATCCGCAAGCCGTTTACCGTGAATGTGATGGAAATGCCGCAGATGCCGGATCCGTCCGGCCAGATGCCGGAGCAGCCTCTGGAAGGAGGAAGCCAAAGCAAGTTGCGCCAATACTGGATTTACGGAGCGGTCGCCCTGGTGGCAATCGCGGGCGTAGTTACCGGACTGAAGCTGCGCTCCCGCCGCCGGAGACGAAAGGAGCTTGAACTGGATGACGATTTTTGATTCGGTCCGACTCGCGCTGATTAACTTCTGGCGCAGCAAGGTGCGCTCCTTTCTGACCATACTCGGCGTCGTGATCGGTACGGCAGCGATTGTCGTCATGCTTTCGCTTGGCATCGGCATGAACGAAAGCTTCAAACAGCAGGTCAGCCAAATGGGCAGCCTTACGCTGATCAATGTCTATCCCGACGCCGGGGTTTCACAGGGCATGGGCGGCGGAAGCGGCGCCGCCAAACTGGACGACAAGGCGATTCGCGCCATGTCGGAGTTGAAGGGCGTCTCGGTCGCGACGCCGCTCATCCAGACGTCTGCCAAGCTGATTGCGGGCAAAAATGTCGCTTATCTCTCGCTGGTCGGCATCCGTCCGGATGCGATGGCCAAGCTGGATTTTCCAATCGCCGAAGGCCGAATCCTGGAGAACGCCGATACGCTGGATCTCGTATTCGGCTCGCAAATCCCCACCAGTTTTTATAATCCGAAGGCAACGATGGGGTATACGCCGATTCCGCCGGTCGACCTGATGAACGAGAAGCTGCAGATGACCTTCGATATGAGCTACGGAGATAAGAAGCCAACGACAGCGGACGGACAAAGCGGAGGCAGCGATAACGCCAAGGTGGCGCCGCTGTACAAAATCAAGGCAGCGGGGGTGCTTGCCCAAACGCAGAACGAAAAAGACTGGTCGGTCTATATCAACCTTGACCATCTGCAGAAGCTGATCCGCGAGAACGCGAAAACCGAAAATTCTCCCTTCGCAGGAATGGGACAGCAGCAGCAAGGGTATCAAACGGCTATTGTTCAGGTAGAGGACCTGAAGGACGTGGAACCGGTGCGCGACAAAATCAAAGCGCTGGGGTTTGGAACCAGTGCGCTGACGGATGTCCTGAAGGGGATGCAGGAGACCTCCAAAACGCTGCAGATGATTCTCGGCGGCATCGGAGCCGTCTCGCTGCTGGTCGCGGCGATCGGGATTACCAACACGATGGTCATGTCGATCTATGAGCGGACCCGGGAAATCGGCATCATGAAGGTACTGGGTTGTGAACTGGGGGATATCCGCAAGCTGTTTTTGCTGGAGGCCGGCTTTCTCGGCTTTATGGGCGGCCTGCTCGGCCTCCTGTTCAGCCTTGCCGCCTCCTACTTGCTGAACCGCTTTGGCGGCAGCGCCATGGGTTCGCTGGGCGGGGGCGGAATGGGGATGGGCATGGCCGATCCTTCGGCCGCTGCAGCACATATCTCCGTCGTACCCACCTGGCTGATGGTTTCCTCGGTAGTTTTTGCCACGGCGGTCGGGCTGATTTCCGGCTTCTATCCGGCCCGCAGAGCGATGAAGCTGAGCGCGCTGGAAGCAATCAAGACGGAATAAAGGCGGATTTTTGCGAAAGAATGACAGTTAATAGAAAAAAGACGCGTTTGAAACGCTTCCATTGAATAAGGGCTTATTCATTTACGGTGCATATTTATGCACCGTAAAGTTTTTTTACACTTTTATACACTAAAGCTGTACCGTAAAAACATTTATTAATCAAACTCATAAAAAACTTTAAATTGCGCTCATGTCAGGTCGATGATAAACTTATATAACCAATCTGGCTTGAATAATTATTTAGATTGTCTCTGAAATATTTTCCTTGGATATTTTTTGAGAAGCGGATGCCGCCTTTTGTCGAAGGACGCGCAGCCGCTTCTTGCGAAGATAGCGTCTATTTCATAACAGAAAGGTTGCGTAAGATGAGACACACTGAACTGCCCGGCAAACAGGGCCTTTATGATCCACAGTTCGAAAAAGATGCTTGCGGCATGGGATTCGTCGCCCATATTAAGGGCAAACCGTCCCATGAGATCGTAAGCAACGCTTTGACCATGCTCTTTAACATGGAACATCGCGGGGGCCAAGGCAGCGAACCGAATTCCGGCGACGGAGCGGGCATCATGCTGCAAATTCCGCATCGTTTCTTTGCCGCCGAAGCCAGCAAGCTGGGCTTTGAACTGCCGGAGCAAGGCCAATATGGCGTGGGCATGCTTTTTCTGTCTCATAACGAAGAAATCCGTTCCCGCCATGAGGCTCTGCTGAGCGAGATTATCGCCGAGGAAGGCCAGCAGGTGCTTGGCTTCCGCGATGTGCCGACCTTTGACGAAATGCTGGGCAAAACGGCCAAGGCCGCCAAGCCTTATGTCCGTCAAGTATTCATTGCCCGCTCCGCCGGCCTGAAGACCGATCTGGATTTCGAACGCAAGCTGTATGTTATCCGTAAACGCGCCGAATTGTCGATCCGCTACGGCGGAGCCGAGGAAGGCGAAAGCTTCTATGTGTCCAGCCTTTCCTGCCGAAAGATTGTCTACAAAGGCATGCTGACCACTGAACAAGTCGGACAGTTCTACCTCGATCTCCGCAATGAAGCGCTGGAATCGGCGATTGCACTCGTCCACTCCCGCTTCAGCACCAACACGTTCCCGAGCTGGGAACGCGCGCATCCGTACCGCTTCATGATCCACAACGGCGAAATCAATACGCTGCGCGGCAACGTGAACTGGATGCATGCCCGCCAATCGCTGTTCAAGAGCGAAGTGTTCGGCGAAGATTTGAGCAAAATCAAACCTGTCGTCAACCCGGACGGCTCCGATACCGCGATGTTCGACAACACGTTCGAATTCCTGTATTTGAGCGGACGTTCCCTGCCGCATGTGGCGATGATGATGGTACCTGAGCCTTGGAGCGGCCATGACAGCATGGACGACAGCAAAAAGGCATTCTATGAATACCACAGCACGCTGATGGAGCCGTGGGACGGCCCTGCCGCCATGGGCTTTACGGACGGCGTGCAAATCGGGGCGATTCTCGACCGTAACGGTCTGCGTCCATCCCGTTATTATGTAACCAAAGACGATTTGATCATCCTGTCCTCCGAAGCCGGCGTACTCGATATCCCGGCGGAGAACGTGCTTTATAAAGACCGCCTGAGACCGGGCCGCATGTTGCTGGTCGATACGCAGCAGGGCCGGATCATCTCCGATGAAGAGGTTAAAGCCTCCATTGCCTCGGAGCAGCCGTACCGTCAGTGGCTGGATGAGCATCTGATCGGGCTTGACCAGCTTCCGGACGCGCCGGAGCTGCCGAATCCGAAGCATGACAACGTGCAGCAGCTCCAGCAGTCGTTCGGCTACACGTTTGAAGACTTGCGCAAGGTGCTGGAGCCGATGGCTTCCACCGGCCAGGAAGCCGTAGGCTCGATGGGTTACGACGCTCCGCTTGCGGTGCTGTCCGACCGTCCGCAGCGCTTGTACAACTATTTTAAACAGATGTTTGCCCAGGTTACCAATCCGCCGATTGACGCGATCCGTGAAGAACTGATCACATCGACGGCAACCGCGATCGGTCCGGAACGCAACCTGCTGAAGCCTGAACCGGAGAGCTGCCGCCAGATCTCGCTGGATTCCCCGATCCTCTCGAACGAGGATTTCGCGAAGATCCGCCACGTGCGCCGGGCCGGCTTCAAGGCGATGACCATTCCGATTCTGTTCCCGGCCGAGCTGGGTGCAGAGGGACTGCGCATTGCGCTGGAGCGCCTGAATGAAGCGGCTGACCGCGTCATGGCCAAAGGGCATAACCTGCTGATTCTGTCCGACCGCGGCGTTGACCGCGAGAATGCGGCGATTCCGGCGCTGCTGGCCGTATCCAGCCTGCATCACCACCTGATCCGTTCGGGAGCGCGGACGAAAGTCAGCATCCTGCTCGAATCCGGCGAACCGCGCGAAGTGCATCATTACGCGCTGCTGCTCGGCTACGGCGTGAGCGCGGTCAATCCGTATCTGGCGTTCGAGAGCCTCGACGACATGATCGGCCAAGGCTTGCTGCGCGGCATCTCGCATGAGAAAGCCGTGAAGAATTATATTAAAGCGGCGACGAAGAGCGTCGTGAAAATCTTGTCCAAAATGGGGATCTCCACGATTCAGTCGTACCGCGGCGCGCAAATCTTCGAGGCCGTCGGCCTGAACGCGGACTTTGTGGACCGTTACTTCACTTGGACGCCGTCGCGTATCGGCGGCATCGGCCTGGAAGAAGTCGCTGCGGAGACTCTGATGCACCACAACCGCGCTTTCAGCGACAAGGACGGCCGCGACAAAGTGCTGGATTCCGGCGGTGAATACCAATGGCGCAGCGACGGGGAAGAGCATTTGTTTAACCCGCAGACGATTCATCTGCTGCAGCAGTCGGTCCGCAGCGGCAACTACGAGATGTTCAAGAAATATACCGAGCTGGTTCAGGGCGAAAGCGAGAACTACAAGACGCTGCGTTCGATGCTGAAGCTGGTTCCGCAAGGCGGACCGATTCCGATCGAAGAAGTAGAGCCTGTAGAGTCGATTGTAAAACGCTTCAAGACGGGCGCGATGTCGTTCGGTTCGATCAGCAAGGAAGCGCATGAAACGCTTGCCATCGCGATGAACCGCATCGGCGGCAAGAGCAACACGGGCGAAGGCGGGGAAGATCCGGCGCGGTTCATTCCGGATGCCAACGGCGATTCCCGCCGCAGCGCAATCAAGCAGGTGGCGTCGGGCCGGTTCGGCGTAACGTCGCACTACCTGGTGAACGCCGATGAAATCCAGATCAAAATGGCGCAAGGCGCGAAGCCGGGCGAAGGCGGACAGTTGCCGGGCCGCAAGGTGTATCCTTGGGTTGCGGAAGTCCGCGGTTCGACGGCCGGCGTAGGCCTGATCTCGCCGCCGCCGCATCATGACATTTATTCGATCGAGGATTTGGCGGAGCTGATCTATGATCTGAAGAACGCGAATCCGCGCGCCAATATCAACGTCAAGCTGGTATCTGAAGTGGGCGTCGGCACGATTGCCGCAGGCGTTGCCAAAGGCCGGGCCGACATTATCCTGATCAGCGGCTACGACGGCGGCACCGGCGCATCGCCGATGAACTCCATCCGTCATGCCGGTCTTCCATGGGAGCTGGGCCTCGCTGAGACCCATCAAACGCTGATTCTGAACAACCTGCGCGACCGCGTCGTGCTGGAGACGGACGGCAAAATGCTCAGCGGCCGCGACCTGGCGGTTGCCGCATTGCTCGGCGCCGAAGAATTCGGCTTCGCCACCGCACCGCTCGTAGCGGTCGGCTGCATCATGATGCGCGTCTGCCAGATGGACACCTGTCCAGTTGGCGTGGCGACGCAAAATCCGGAGCTGCGCAAGAACTTCGTAGGCGATCCGCAGCATGTCGTGAATTTCATGACATTTATCGCTCAGGATCTGCGCGAAATCATGGCTAGCCTCGGCTTCCGCACCATTCAAGAGATGGTCGGACGCACGGACTGCCTGGACGCGGTTCTTGCTGCGGATCACTGGAAGAAACATGGCGTCGATCTGAGCGGCCTGCTGCATACACCGGAGCTGCCGGAAGGCAGCACGCGTTACAATACGAAGCGGCAGAACCATGGCCTGGAAGAGACGCTGGATATCTCGAAGCTGCTCGGCCTGGCGCAGCCGGCGCTGGAATCCGGCGCGAAGGTGGAGGCATCTCTGCCGATCACGAACGTGAACCGTGCCGTCGGCACGATTCTTGGCAGCGAAGTGACGCGCAAATACGGCGCAGCCGGATTGCCGGAAGATACGATCTCGCTGCATTTCACCGGTTCGGCCGGCCAAAGCTTGGGGGCATTCGTACCGAAGGGCATTACGCTTAGCGTTGAAGGCGACACGAACGACTATCTCGGCAAAGGCCTGTCGGGCGGCAAACTTATCGTGAAGCCGTCGCCGAAGGCAACCTTTGCCGCCGAAGACAATATCATCACAGGCAATACGGCATTTTACGGGGCCACCGGCGGCCAGGCGTATATCAGCGGGATTGCCGGCGAACGTTTCGCCGTCCGCAACTCGGGTGTCAATGTCGTTGTTGAAGGCGTGGGCGACCATGGCTGCGAATACATGACCGGCGGCCGCGTCGTCGTTCTCGGAACGACGGGACGCAACTTTGCGGCAGGGATGTCCGGCGGTATCGCGTATGTATACGATCCGGACAATACGTTCGTCAAACGCTGCAACCTGGAAATGGTGCTGCTGGAGCGCATTGAGGATGCAGCGGAAGCTGCCGAAGTGCAGGGCATGATTGCCCGCCATGCGGAATATACGGACAGTCGGGCGGCCCAGCGCGTGCTTGCGGCCTGGGACGAAGCGCTTCCGAAATTCGTTCGCGTCATTCCGAAGGATTACAAACGGATGCTGGAACAGATCCGCAAGGTAGAAGATGCCGGCATGACCGGCGAAGCCGCCATGATGGCTGCTTTCGAAGCCAACATGCGCGAGCTTGCCCGCGTCGGCGGATAATTGTGCCGCAGCTTCGCTTTAAATAACTGAAACGCAACTCGCCAAAGCGCGTAGTAAAGAGGGACTTCATCTTTCTGGAAGGAAAGGAATGAAGTCCCTCTTTTTTCAAAACAATAAACAGAATGAAAGGAAGTGCAGGTATGCCGAATACGGCAGAAGTGGAAAAGCCCGTGGCCAGTCTGATGGGCGTCACCAAAAAAGTCGGCTCCAAAACCTTGGTCAGCAATCTGACGCTGGACATACCGCAAGGTCAGATCTTCGGGTTTCTCGGTCCGAACGGAGCGGGCAAGACCACTACCATTCGCATGATGGTCGGCCTGATCTCGATCAGTAGCGGGGATATTTTAATCGGCGGACGAAGCATTAAGGATCATTTCGAGGAGGCGGTCGCCCAGGTCGGCGCCATTGTCGAAAATCCCGAGATGTACAAATTTTTGACCGGGTACCAGAATCTGAAGCAATATGCGCGGATGTTCCCGGGCGTCACCAAAGAGCGGATTGACGAAGTGGTAACCCTGGTCGGGCTGGGACAACGCATCCATGACAAGGTAAAAACCTATTCCCTCGGGATGCGCCAACGCCTCGGTGTTGCCCAGGCGCTCCTGCACCGTCCTAAGCTGCTGATTCTGGACGAGCCGACGAACGGCCTCGACCCGCAGGGCATCCGCGAGCTGCGCGATTATCTGCGTCATCTGTGCCAGACCGAAGGGACAACGGTGTTTGTCTCCAGTCACCTGCTCTCCGAGATGGAACTGATGTGCGATGTGGTAGCCATTATCCAGAACGGGCGCCTGATCGAAGTGAAGCAGCTTAAAGCGGTGGCCGGCGCAGCGTTGCCGGTTGGCGAGACGCTTTTTGAGGTCAGCGATCCGCAGGCAGCATTTCAAGTTATCGGCCGCGGCCGCTCCACGGAGGAAGGTGTAGTGGTCGAAGCGACCCGCGAGGAGATTGCCGACATCAATGTCCGGTTGGTCACGGCAGGCGTCAAGGTGTATGCGATCCGCGAGCTGTCCCGCTCGCTTGAGGATCAATTCCTGGAAATTACAGGAGGTGAAGGCATTGAGTAGTTTTGCCGCTCTCATACATAATGAGAATATCAAGATTTACAGCAGGCTCCGTACATGGATCATGCTGTTTCTGCTGGTGCTGATCAGTTTTCTGTTTCCGCTGCTGATTTATATTACCGGTAATTCCGGTGAGCAGGATATCAGCATGTGGGACAGCTTTCAGCTTACGGCTTCGGTTGCCTTTCTGATGAACATGATCTTTACGGTCGTTATTGCATCGGATGCGGTAGCCGGCGAATTCGGCTGGGGGACGATCAAGCTGCTGCTAATCCGTCCATGGAGCCGTTCGAAAATTTTGCTGTCCAAATATATCTCCATGGTGCTGTTCAGCCTGTTGGGGTCGGCGCTGTTTGTGGCTGTGGGGCTGACCGCTTCGCTGATTTTCTCTTCGTCCCATGCGGATACGAGCTCGAATATGTCTTGGACGCCGGCGCAATATTCCTTCCTGGTGCTGCTCTGCCAATATGTCTGGCTGTTCATCATCGCGACGCTGGCCTTTATGGTCTCCAGCGTATTCCGGGCGAGCGGCCTGGCGATCGGTTTGTCCTTGTTCATTACGTTCGCCGGAGACATTATTACAGCCATTCTGAATCCGGAAAGATACAGCTGGGCGAAGTTTTTGATTTTCCCGCACATGAATCTGAACGGATACATCTTGTCCGACACGGGCCCGGGCGGCGTAAGCCTAGGCTTCTCCATTGGCGTATTGGCCGTCTATTATGTGGTGTTTATGGCCGTATCCTGGCTGGTCTTCTGCAAAAGAGACGTGTCCTCCACCTAAAAAAAGGGCAAAAGCGGGAGATTCCCGCTTCAGCCCGCTTCCAGCGTACTCTTCGATTTCGCGGCCCGCTTGGCCGCCTTGTCTGCAGAGCCAACGTTCGATTTCCCGCCCGCCGGCGCTTCGGCGGGCTTTTCGTGCATCACGACGGAACCGTTAAGGATGCTGCCTTCCATAATGTTCAGCGATGACGCTGAAATGTTGCCGTGGAGCTGGCTCCCTCCGGTCATCGTCAACCTGCGGTCTGCGGTTACATTGCCGTAGACCTTGCCCGCGATGATGATCTCCTGGGCTTGGATGCTGGAGTGGACGACGCCATGCTCTCCGACCGTGACGACGCCGAGGCAGAGAATCTCCCCGTTGAAATTGCCTTCAATCCGCAGATTCGTATCGCACTGCACTTTTCCTTCGAGCGAGCCGCCATGCCCAATCAAGGAGTCCGTTGAGCGGTGTGCCGGCTGCTGCTTTTTCGAAAACCACATGTGAATCCCTCCTGATATTTCAGCCGGCCGGGGCCGGCCGTTTAGGGTTTGGTATAGGCCAGCGGGTTGACCGCCTGGTCGTTTTTGAGTACCTGAAAATGGAGATGAGGGCCGGTGCTGCGGCCGGTATTGCCCAGCAGGCCGATTTGCTCGCCTTTTTTTACGGTATCGCCGGCGGTAACGATCATCTTATTCAGATGCATGTACCAGGTTTGCAGGCCGTTTTTATGCTGGATGATGATATATTTGCCTCTGGCGCTCATCTGGTCCGCAGCCACGATGACGCCGTCCATGGCCGCGTACACCGGATCTCCGATCTTGCCGGCGATGTCGATGCCCGAATGATAGGCCGAGGTACCGTTGAACGGGTCGGTGCGGTAACCGAAGCTGGAGGTGATGACCCTGGAGTTGGTCGGCCAGATGACCGCCGGTGCCAGGCGCGCTTTTTCGGCCTGCGCTTTTTTGGCCGCCAGGCTGGCTTCCAGGCGGTTGGCCTGTTCGGCTTCGGTGATTGTGGTCGTGATGCTGCTTACCATCTCGTCAAGCATGCGGTTGATGTCCTCGAAATCGTCTTTCGTCTCCCGCGCCTGCTCCAGTGGCTCGTAAACGGCGACATACTCGCCGCCCACCTGCGGGGTGACATTATGCTCCACCGCTGCGGAAACCGGGCCGAGCCTGAATTGAATGGCGGGCACGGCGGATAGGGCAGAGGACTGGATAACAGGACTCATTGCAAGTGTGGCAGCCGAGACGGTGCCAGAGCCGTCCGGGACCTGGAGGGCCGTAGTATCGCTGTCGCTGTCCGAGCCTTTGCTGCTGCCTTCCTGCTCCTGATCGATTAAAGATTGCAGCTTGGCCTCCAGCTCATTGACGTTTTTCAGCTTGTCTTTAATGTTCTCGGCTTCCTCCGATAATTCCGTCACCTGACTGCGGAGCTGCTGTAAGGTCTGCTCTTTGTCGGCCACCTTGATTTCCATCTGCATATTGGTCAGGGACAGCGCAGCCGCCTCCGCTTCGAGATCGGCGATCGAGCGGGAAGCATGATAATGCATGGAGGTGACGAGGCTGGAAATGGAGAGGGCGGCTGCCGCCGGCAGCGCAAGGGCCATCGGTTTGGATAGCTGGAGCTGCCGAACGGGCCGCCCGGCATCGCGGACGACAAGCAATGTAATCCGGTTATGATCCGGCTGACGTTTCATAGCTTCTCCTTTCTGCGGCCGGACGGCCGCCTTTTACTCTCCGGCAAGTGTCCTACTATTCTATGTATTCCATGCCTTGGCCCAACATGACTACCGCTGCCTGAATAAAGTGGATGCGTTCGGGCAAAACCTGTAATAGTCTGCATTTGATTTGGCGAGGGGGGAGCAAATGATCACCGCAATTTTGATATTATCCCTGTTTATCGCGCAGCTGCTGGCGATTCTGCTTCTGGAATACCGCCGTCCGGAACGGGCGCTGGCCTGGCTGTTTCTTTCGTTCTGCTGCCCTCCGCTCGGACTGGCGTTTTATTATTTTCTAGGCGCCGCGTATTGGCATAACCGGCGGATCCGGCGCCGGGGAGCGCCGCTGCTCCGCGAAATCCGCTCCCACGTAGCCGGGAAGATCACGCCGATAAAGGAGGCTTCGGACAGCCTGAACCGTCCAATGGCCGCGCGGGGAGAACTGCTCCGCCTGTTGACCGGTTTGTCCGGAAGCGCCGTCACTGCCCGGAATCGCAGCCGGGTGCTCGGCAGCGCGCAGGAGGCGTATGCCGCCATGCTGGAAGCGATCGAAGCGGCGCATGAGACGATACATATGGAGTTTTATATCTTCCGCGCGGACGCAACCGGCTTGAAGTTCCGGGATGCCTTGATCCGCAAAGCCCGCCAGGGCGTCAGGGTCAGACTGCTCTGCGACGGGCTTGGCAGCCATGGGCTGGGACGAAAATTTCTGCAGCCGCTGCGGCAGGCCGGCGCGGAGGTTCACCTGTTTCTTCCGCCGCTGCTGGCGCTGCTGGAGCGGCGCTTTAATTTCCGCAATCACCGGAAAATCCTTGTGGTCGACGGTAAAGTCGGATTTACCGGGGGACTCAATATCGGGGACGAGTATTTGGGCATAGATCCGAAGATCGGTCCATGGCGGGATACCCATCTGCAGCTTGAAGGCGACAGCGTTTACCATCTGCAGTATATCTTCATCAAAGACTGGCGCCTGGCGGCAGGCGATTGCATGAGCCATCCGCGATTTTTTCCTGCGCATGACTGCAAGGAGCAGGAAGAAGTGCTAGTCGTCGCCGGAGGTCCGGAAGGGGCGATCGACGCCAGCCAGGAAATGTTCTTTACGGCCATCAGCGAGGCCAAGGAGAGGCTGTGGATGACGACTCCGTATTTTATTCCCGATCCGGCGATCAGCCGGGCACTGAAAAATGCGGTTATGAAAGGAGCAGACGTGCGGATCCTGATTCCGGCCAAGCCGGATAATCCGCTGGTTTATCAGGCTTCGCTGGCGTATCTGGATAACCTGCAGGATGCCGGAGTGAAGTTTTACCGCTATACGGCCGGCTTTATGCATGCCAAGGTGATGATCGTGGACGGGCTGTTCGCCGCAGTCGGCAGTGCCAATCTGGACATGCGCAGCTTCTATTCGAACTTTGAATTGACGGCGCTGCTGTTTTCCCCAGATACCGTCAAAGGTCTCGCCGCTGCCTTCGAACGGGACCTCGGCGACAGCGAGTGGATCGACCCGCAAATATTTAAACAGCGAGGCAGGAAAGTCAAGCTCATCCAAAGTCTTTGTCAGCTCTTATCGCCCCTTTTATGACGAAAAAAGCGGGTTAATCCTTCTATTTCAGAGCGCTGAATATGTTCAAGTCACGTTTTAGCGCTCTTTAGCTCTCTTTTATGCTATAATATAGGGTATAGAGAATAAGATTAAATAAGCTCGCAGGCGAGCAGCATTCATTAATCTTGATTCATCCAATATTCATAAGGGGGAGTTCTATGACTGTAATGGAACAAATGTTGACGAACGATGAGCAGAAGAAGCCGCAAATTCCCGCCAACGTCAGGGCTGCAAGGCTGGCCCAGCGCATCGTAATGCTGATTATCGGCGCTGCTATGATGTCGGTCGCCCTTGAAATTTTCCTAGTCCCCAATCATCTGATCGACGGCGGCATCACCGGCATTTCGATTATGCTGTCCCATATTTTTGGCATTCCCCTCGGTATTCTCTTGACCTTGCTGAACCTCCCGTTTCTCATTATCGGTTACAAACAAATCGGTAAAACCTTTGCCTTATCCACTTTGTTCGCCGTTATCCTGATGTCCATCGGTACGCAGCTTCTGCATCCGGTAGCTCCGATGACCGGGGAACCGCTGCTTGCGGCCGTCTTCGGCGGGGTCATTCTCGGCGTCGGCGTCGGTCTGGTCGTCCGGTATGGCGGCTCGCTGGACGGAACGGAAATCGTTGCGATCATTGTAGCCAAACGGATGCCGTTTTCCGTCGGCGAAGTTGTGATGTTCTGCAACCTGTTCATTCTCTCCAGCGCAGGTTTCGTCTTCGGCTGGAACAATGCGATGTTCTCCCTGATTGCCTACTACATTGCTTTTAAAGTGATCGACGTAACTTTGGAAGGTCTGGACCAATCGAAATCGGTCTGGATCATCAGCGATAAATTCCGCGATATCGGCGAAGCATTGACGGAGCGTCTGGGACGCGGTGTAACGTATCTGGATGGCGAAGGCGGTTTTTCCGGCGATAACAAAAAGGTGATTTTCGTCGTCATCACCCGTTTGGAGGAAGCCAAACTTAAGTCTATTGTCGAGGATTGGGATTCTGAAGCATTTGTCGCTATCGGCAACATCCATGATGTCAAAGGCGGACGCTTTAAGAAAAAAGCAATCCATTAGCAGCTGCCCTCACAAAGCTACGGGCGGCGTGGATGAAGGAAGGTATTTTTACGGAAGAAGAATCATTAACCACGCAATAAACCCGCAGCCGAAGCCGGCATGCGGGTTTATTGCATTTCAGGGCAGAATAGGGGGAGTCCGCGTAACTTACCGCAGCCGGGATACGATCTCTTCGACCGGCTGGGGCGGAACGGCAGCGATCAGATCGCCCAGCGTCTCCAGGCGCTTCTCAATGTTGAGAAGATGGAAATCGGTGGGCGAGACATTCCGCGATACCTCTTCCCACAGCAGCGGCGTGGAGACTGTCGCCAGCGGACGCGCGCGCGGCGTGTAAGGCGCGGCCAGTGTTTTGCCGCCGTAATGCTGCAGGTAGTCGAAGTAGATTTTATCGCCGCGGTTTTTCTTGAGCCGCTCCAGCGTAAACAGCTGCGGATGTTTCTCGGTAACATAACGGCCGACCAGATGCCCGACTTTGCGCAGATCCTCAAAAGTTACGCCCGATCGGACAGGGACGATGATCTGCACCCCGGTGGCGCCGGAAGTTTTGGGCACGGAGGCAAGGCCCAGCGATTTTAACACTTCGCCCACGAGATAGGCGGCCTCCATGATCCGCGGCTCCACTTCCAGGGAAGGATCCAGATCGATCATCCATTCGCAGGGGAGCTCGCTGCCGACATAATGCAGGGAGGGATGGAACTCCAATGCGGCCAGATTGCCCAGCCACAGCAGCTCCGGCAGCCCCTCCAGCACAATGTAGGTAATTCCGTCATGCACGGCGGTGCGGACAAAATCCGGCAGCGGCTGGGGCGCGTTTTTCTGGTAGAAGGACATCCCGGAGACGCCGTGCGGATAACGGATCACCGTTAGCAGGCGGTCACGGCAATACCGCAGCAGATAAGGGGAGAGCGCGGCAAGCTTTTGCAAATAAATGCGCTTCGTAATGCCGGCTTCCGGCCATAACGGCTTGTCCGGATTGGTGATGTCCAGTTCCCGGCCGGCAACGACAATACTGCCTTTTACGGTCGTCGGCATGGCTTACCCCCTTTCGCGTGCTTCGAGCAGGCATTGCTTCGGCGATTGATTGACCTGTGCTTGAATGACGGGCTGGCGTAAAGTTCCCGACGGGTTCCATTCCAGAAAGTGGAGCTTGAATACCAGCTCCGGCGCGATCCATAACGCATCCTTGCTGCGTTCCGGCGTATTTACGAACGGCATCTGCCCGATCGCCAGACGGCGCGCTTCTTCGGTCAGCGCCCGCCAGTCCTGGACGGTCAGCTTTCCTGCTCCGGCATGGCCGATATAATGCAGGCGGCCCGCCCCATCGTACAGGCCGAACAGCAGAGCATTAACGATGCCGTCGCGGAAGGTAACACCGCCGGCGACTGCGGTTACATCAAGGATGTTTTTGCGTTTCTGCCAACGCTTGTCTTTGCCTCCGGGAGTATACGTACTGCCGGTATCTTTGCACACGATGCCTTCAAGGCCGGCCTTTTGCGCCGCAGCGAACAATTCTGCGGGATTCGTATAGCTCGGTACGTTCTGCACATGCGGATGCGGAAGCAGGTGTTCGCCGAGCATTTGCTGGCGTACGGACAGCGGCTGATCGAGCAGCCATACCCCGTCGCAATACAGGATATCGAACACCATATACAAAACGGGAATGCGCGGAGCCGTGGCCCGGATGGCGGACTCTATCTTCAGACTGTCCCGGCGCATGATCTCGTGAAAGGACGGCTTCCCGCTTTCAAGGGCAATAATTTCGCCGTCCAGAATGCAGGATTGGGCCCGGCAGTAGCTTGCAGGCTTTGCCAGCTCAGGGTACTGTAGCGTACGGGGATTGCCCCGCCGGTTCACCAGCGCGGCTTCGCTGCCGTCGAAATAAGACAACATTCTTACGCCGTCCCATTTGAGCTGGGCGATCCACGGGTCCCCTGCCGGCAGTCCGGTCGCCAGTACGGGTTCAAAGGGAACAAGCGGCTTCAGTTTCATCGCCGGGTCCCTTACGAAACCGTATCTTTCGTTTTGGCGCTTGTCCGTTTGCGCTTCGGCACAATGACCGGAATCGGGCCGGTGGCCTCGTTCATGACCGCCGTTCCGGCAGGTACATCCGGTGCAGCCGTCTTGGCTTTAGTGCCGGCTTTGCGTTTCGCCGCTGGCTTCGCGGCGGCGGGAGCGGTGCCGGGATCGGCGGGAATGTGCTGGACTGCCTCGATGCTGGCCTGCAGCGCCGCCATTAGATCGATGACGCTGCTCTCCTGCTTCGCCGGGGCGATGTGGAACTCCTCGCCGGCGATTTTGTGGGAGATCAGATCCAGCATCCGCTGCCGGTAATCATCCGTGTATTTGGCCGGCTCGAACGGTGTGGACAGCTGGGAGATCAGCAGCTTGGCCATCTCCAGCTCCTTGTCGTTCACGGCTCCCGGTTCCGGCAAGCCGGGAACCTGGGAGACCGGCCGGACTTCGTCCGGATAGAAGATCGTTTCGATGGCCAGGCAGTCAGCCAGCACGCGGATGGCGGCAAGGCTGCTCTTGGAGCGGATGGAGATTTTGGCGATGCCGATTTTACCCGTTTGGCGCATGGCCTCCATCAGCAGCCGGTAGGCGTTTGACCCGGCCTGATCGGGTGACAGGTAATACGTCTTTTGGAAGTAGATCGGGTCGATCTCCTGCAAATCCACAAAATCGAGAATCGTTATATTTTTGCTGCTTTCCTCGGTCAATTGCTCCAGCTCGTCCTTGTCGAACAGCACGAATTTGCCTTTTTCATATTCGTAGCCTTTGCCGATTTCCTCCCACGCGACCTCCTTGTCGCATACCGGACATTTGCGGACGTACGACAGCGGGCTGCCGCATTCCTTATGGATGTAACGCAGCGAGATATCCTTGTCCTCCGTAGCGGAGAACATTTTGACGGGAACATGGACCAGCCCGAAGCTGATCGCTCCCTTCCAGACCGTATGCATGGCGTTCGCCTCCTGACGATAAGTGCTTTGGTTTAGTATGGGTTGGAAGGGCGACTTCTAGCCTGCCGCATTATTTGTTTGGAATGGGAAAAAATAAAACCGCTGCACAATAAGCAAATGGAGGCGCAGACGTGAGAGAAGACGAGCATGCCATTTCCGACGCGCTGGATGCCCTCTCCGAGCAGGACATTCCGGCGGAGGCGGTAGATTGGGCCAGCATTACGGCCCGGCCGGAGAACGAGACAGAGGATGCTGCTGAAGCGCAGCGGCTGGATGCCGAAGCGACGATCGAATCGTCGCTGCCGGAAATCGAGTAACGGCGCTGGCCGCCGACTAAATTGGAAGGGAGCAACGATAAGGTGGACGTGAAACGCGCAAAAGATATTTACACTTCGAAAGAAACGATTGCCGTTCATTTGGACGGCGAGCCGGTCTGGATCGAGCATGTGGACGAAGCCAATAAGATGGCTACCGTACAGGTAGGCTCGCGGCCGACCAATACGCATACAGTGGGCGTCGAGCGGCTGGAGGAAGGCTAACCGGAAAATACCGCTCGCATCGGGCGGCTATCAAAGACCAAGCCGGATACACGCACGAGAGTCGGAGGACGGCTGAACTGCAAATATAGCAAAAATGGCCTGGGCGGGAAACCGCCGGGCTTTTTTTGTCTCAGGAAAATAGGGGGCGCGATTGGCTGACCCGGTGAGGTTTAATGCCGCCCTGATTTGCGGCTTGACCCCGGCTTCGTGTTCTAACGGACATGAGCGTCGCTATTTGCAGGAAATAGGCCTATTTCCCAGTCTAACGGACATCAAAGCCGTTAATGCCTTCCATAACGCTTGAAATCAGCCCTCTGCAAGGAAATAGCGTCTCTCAGGTCCGTTAGTTCCATTTATTACGCGTTTTGGGCGAAATAACGGCTCCCATGTCCGTTAAGAGCGTAGGAGGATTGGGAGGTATCCGGCGTGCTGCGTGTAACCATGTGGTGACGAGATTGATGTCAGAAACATTGCAAGTGTACCGCGATAATCCAGACGTTTTGGAGGGAATAACAGCCCTCAGGTTCGCAGATCCGCAGGTCCGCAAGGTCGCAGAAAGCAGTATTTTTCGAGAAGTATCGGCTCCTGTGTCCGTTACGGGATCATCCGTTGCTGTACAGTTGGGAAGAAGACCGGGAGTTCTCCCCCTCTGCGGACTGAAGTTGGCGTTGCTCGAGCGGTGTCCCTGTGCCGTAACTTTGAACTGCGGTTCCCTCTGCTGTTGCGGCGCAACTGTCATGCCGATATAATTAAAAGTATTGTTAATCCCGGTAAAAGACATGAAAAAGGGTGGTAGTTGCGGTTTGAATAATTACTCGGAAACGGTGTTCACCTACCGTTCCTTCGGCTTGCAAGATACGCAGCGGCTTGCAGAAGCGCTTGCCGGACTTTCCTTCGGCGGCATGGTCATCGGCCTGGACGGCGACCTTGGCGCGGGGAAAACGGCATTCTCCCAGAGTTACGCCCGCCATTTGGGCGTGGCTGGGATTGTCAGCAGCCCTACGTTTACGATCATAAAGGAATATGAAGGCCGCTTGCCGCTGTACCATATGGACGTTTACCGTATTTCTTTGGCGGAAGCGGACGAGCTTGGGCTGGATGAATATTTTTACGGGCAAGGCGTCAGTTTGGTGGAATGGAGCAGCATAATCGAGGATTTGCTGCCGCAGGAGCGGCTGCAGATCGGCATCGAAACGACGGGGCCGGATGAACGGCTCATTACGGTGACGGGAATCGGGGAGCGGTACGGCGAGGTATGCCAGGCCCTTCAGACGAAATGGGGAAATCAGGATGAACATGAAAAATAACGGGCCGCGCAAGCGGCTTTTGGCGCTGGATACATCGACGGCCGTGCTCGGGGTCGCCATTACCGAACAGGGAGAATTGATCCGCGAGATCAACGCGACAGGCGAACGGAATCACTCGGTGCATCTGCTGCCGATTATACAGGAAGCGCTGCGGGCGTCCGAGACGGCGCCGGACCGGCTGGAGGGCATTGCCGTAGGCATCGGTCCGGGCTCCTATACCGGTACCCGCATCGCGGTGACGGCCGCCAAAACGCTGGCCTGGGCCTGGAACGTCCCGGTCATCGGCATCTCCAGCCTGCATGCCTTGGCTTGGGGCGGGTACCAAGCGGCATCAGCCGAGCGCGATAGTGCAAGACCGGAAACGGAATGGATCGTGCCGCTGATCGACGCACGCCGGGGGCAGGCTTATACCGCCGTATACGCTGCGGAAAGATCGGCGCCGCCCCGCCGCCTGGCGGCGGACGGCATCCGGCTCATGGCCGATTGGGTGCTGGAGCTGAAGCAGCGGATCGCGGAAGCCGAAACCGAAGGCCAAAAGCCCGGGATCATCCGGTTTGTCGGGGAGACGTCGCTGCACGGAAGGAACGAAGTGCTGGAGCCTCTGTTCCTCGAAACCGAGGTGGCAGTCGCTCCTTACGAACTGGAGGGCCGCTGGGTTGGACTTTTGGGGGCGAGCGGCATTTATCGTGCTGCGGATGACGCGCATGATTTAATTCCGAACTATACCCAGCTCTCCGAAGCAGAAGCCAATCTCCGCCGGAGCCGGGAAGGGAGCCTGAATCAGCCATGAGCGAAGCGGAGTCATACAAAGAGCAGGAATCGCGGCTGATTTTCCGGCCGATGAAACTTCAGGACATCCCGGAAGTGATGGAGATTGAGCATGAGGCGTTTACGATGCCGTGGACGGCGGAGGCGTTCCGCAATGAGCTGACCCATAACCATTTTGCCAAATATATGGTGATGGAGCTGGACGGGCGCATTATCGGTTATGCGGGGATGTGGGCGATCGTCGATGAAGCGCATGTCACCAACATCGCGCTGCTGCAAATGTTCCGCGGGCGCAAATGGGGCGAGCGACTGATGGACGAGCTGATGAAAACGGCGGTACAGGTCGGAATGAAGTCCATTACGCTGGAGGTCCGGGTCTCGAACGAGGTAGCACAGAATCTGTACCGCAAAAAAGGATTCCGGCCCGCCGGCACCCGCCGGGGCTATTATTCGGACAACCGGGAGGACGCGCTCATTATGTGGGCGGATTTGCCGGCTTATGAGGAGCCGGGAGTGATGGAAGGAAGAGTGGATTACCCATGACGAAGTTAACGGGCGCGGCTGCGCCCGCATTGATATTAGCCATTGAAACCAGCTGCGACGAAACCTCGGTTGCCGTCGTCAAAGGCGGAACCGAAGTGCTGTCCAACATCGTGTCCAGCCAGATCGAAACGCATCGCGCCTTTGGCGGCGTCGTGCCGGAGGTGGCTTCCCGCAAGCATGTGGAAGTCATCACTCGAATTGTCGAGGAAGCGCTCGCCGAGGCGAAGGTCAAGCCGGCTGAGCTGACGGCCGTCGCCGTGACGCAAGGCCCGGGGCTGGTCGGCGCGCTGCTCGTCGGCGTCGTAGCGGCCAAAGGACTGGCGCTGGCTTGGGACAAGCCGCTCATCGGCACGCATCATATCGCCGGGCATATATATGCCAACCGTCTCGTTGAGGAGCTGCAGTATCCCTGTATGACACTGGTCGTTTCCGGCGGCCACACCGAGCTGGTGCTGCTGGAGCGGGAGGGCAGCTTCCGTATCATTGGCCGCACGCGGGATGACGCCGTTGGCGAGGCTTATGACAAGGTAGCCCGTGCGCTTGGGTTTCCGTATCCGGGTGGCCCGCATGTGGACAAGCTTGCGCGCGAAGCGGAGGAAGCGGTGCCGCTGCCGCGAGTCTGGCTGGAGCCGGGCTCATACGATTTCAGCTTCAGCGGCCTCAAATCGGCCGTACTGAATGTCGTTAACCAGAGCAAGATGAAGGGGCTCGAGCCCGATGTGGCCGGCATTGCCCGCGGCTTCCAGGAATCGGTCGTCGAGGTGCTGGTGGAGAAGGCGGTCCGCGCGGCCAAAGCTAATGACGCTAGACAGCTGCTTCTGAGCGGCGGCGTAGCCGCGAATAAAGGGCTGCGCGAGGTGCTGATCCGCCGCTGCGCGGAAGAGGGCATCAAGCTGATCATTCCGCCTCCGGTCTACTGCACAGACAATGCGGCGATGATCGCGGCGGCCGCCGATGTCAAATGGCGGCATGACGGCGGCGCTCCGCTGGACCTGGTCGCCGATCCGGGGCTTTCGCTGGAGAATTGGTCGGTCAGGGAACCCGCCTATTGACATCCCGGATGGGCGATGGGTATAATGTTCCCAATTATAAAGTGAAACGCAATGAAGGGAAGCAGTAGGGAAGCTCCGGGTCAAGAGAGCTGCGGGTGGGTGCGACGCAGCCGATGGAGTCCTGAACTCGTCCATGAGCGGAACGGTGGAAGCGGGCGGCGCCTAATGCGGGCGGCAGCGCGATGTACATCGTGTACGGGTAGCCTCCGTGATCGGGCATTGAGGTGGGTCTTTGGGCTTCGGGCGAATGTAATGCCTGAGGAGAAGATCAACAAGAGTGGTACCGCGGCGGTCATTCGGCCCGTCGTCTCTTGCAGGAGACGACGGGCTTTTTTGCGTCTCCATCATTTTAGCTGAGATCAAAACATGACTCGTGAAGAACGGGAGCAGTAAATGCCGGGGGCGAACAGAGAGCTGCGGGAAGGTGCGACGCAGACGCCAGCACAGGCATTGAACTCGCCCGGGAGCGGAGCGGCGGAAAGCGAAGCAGCGTACGCCGTTACGGCAGGTCCCCGTTATCGGACTTCATCGCCCTGTTACCGGTTCGGCCAAACCGGCGGCAGGGCGGCGGATAAGCTGGGCGCAGCAGAGGGTATGCCGGTAGGCAGCCTCAAGCGCCAATGAGAGTGGTACCGCGGTGGGGCAACCCGTCGTCTCTTCCGGAGACGGCGGGTTTTTTGCGTTTGCAGGAATAAAGATTGGATGTTAGGAGGCTCACGCACAGTATCGGCATGGCTCAACAGCATGCGCGCCGCTTTGCGAGGATTGTTTAGGGGGACGCTGCCGGCAGCAGGCGGGCGGGGAAAGGGCAAGGCGCAGGTCGACATGCGTTTTGCAGGCAAGTGAATCAGGTGTGAAATCAACTGACCAGGAGGAACGAAGATGATTATTCCCGTGAAAAAACGTATCCAGATTTTTGATACCACGCTGCGAGACGGTGAGCAAGCGCCCGGCGCAAGCCTGACGCCGGAGCAGAAAATCGTGCTGGCCAAAAAGCTGGCCGCCCTGGGCGTCGATGTGCTGGAGCCCGGCTTCCCGGTGTCCAGCCCCGGCGACTTCGCGGCGGTAGAGACGATCTCCCGGCTCGTTCACGGCGTTGAGATCTGCGGCTTTGCACGCGCGGTCAAGGGCGATATCGACGCCGCCGTCCGCGCTACCCGCGATGCCGAACGCCGGCGGATTCACCTGTTTATTTCCTCGTCGGATATCCATCTGCGCCATCAGCTGCGCAAAAGCAGACCCGAAGTAGTCGCGGCTGCGCGTGAAATGACGGCTTACGCCAAACAATTCAGCGATGCCGTGGAATTCACGGCGATGGATGCGGCGCGGACGGGAATCGACGATTTGATCGAAATGGTCGAGGCCGTCATTGAGGAGGGGGCGACGATCATCAACCTGCCCGATACCGTCGGGTATGCGCTGCCGCAGGAATACGGCGAGATGTTCCGCCGCGTGCGGGCCGGCGCCCGCGGTGCGGACCGGGTCGCGTTCAGCGCACACTGCCATAACGACCTGGGGCTGGCCGTCGCGAACAGCCTGGCGGCGATCGGCGGCGGGGCGACGCAGATCGAAGTGACGGTCAACGGCGTCGGCGAGCGCACCGGGAACTGTGCGCTCGAGGAGCTGGTGATGGCGCTGGAGACGCGCGGAGACGCACTGAACGCCAAGACCGGCATCGCCCTGGAGCAGCTGTACGAAACGTCGCGGATGATCAGCGGCGCGATGCATTTTCCGATCGCTTACAATAAGCCGGTCGTCGGCCGCAACGCGTTCCAGCATGAATCAGGTATCCATCAGGACGGGCTGCTGAAGGATCGCAGCAACTACGAGATTATGGATCCGGAGCGGCTGGGCATCCCGCGCAGCATGATCGTGCTCGGCAAACATTCCGGCCGGCATGCCTTGAAGGACCGCGCGGCCAAATACGGCATCGCGCTGGAAGGCCAGGAGCTGGACGCGCTGTATGACGCGTTCAAGGTGGCGGCTGACCGCCAGAAGACGGTCAGCGACGACGAGCTGCTGCGCATGGTCAGCAGCGCCACGGGCCAAGGCGTCCAGGTGTATGAACTGGGCGACGTGCAGGTGCTCGCCGGCAGCGCGCCGCACCGCGTGGCGGCCGTGTCGGTCCGCCACCTCAGCAGCGGCCGCGAGGCATCTTACACGAGCACGGGCAGCGGCCCGCTCGAGGCGGTCATTTCGGCGATTGCCCAAGGCATCGCCGAGGAGATTGCCTTCGCCGGGCTGGAGCTGCACTCGCTGGGCAGCGGTGAGGATGCCCAGGCGGAAGCGGCGGTGATGGTGGAGCGCGGCGGCCGGCCATTCCGGGGGACAGCGGTCCACCGCGATATCGTAATGGCGGCCGGCCTGGCCTACATCGCGGCCTGCAATTCAGCGCTCCTGTCTTCCGAAGAAGAGGAGAATGCCGCAGCGGCTCAATAAATGCCGCAGTCTTGACGAATTCCGGCATTTTTTGGATAAAGGGATTTGTCAAGCTGTGGACAAGGTTATCCACATATTCTTGCGGTTTTGTGTAAAAAGCGTGTAAAATCAGCAAATCCGCCGATTTTTTTAACCCGGTTTTTCCCTGTAAAAGGCGGCGCGCCTTTCTGTGAGAATTGTGGATAATGTGGATAAAATGGTGGATAAAAAGTCCTTGACAATTAAAATGGCGGTATAACGCATAAAAAAGGCCCAATTGGGCCTTTTTTAAACCGCACTTATGCACGGAAACTGTGGATGAGCTTGTGTATAAGCGGATATGAACAAAATCGGAAAGTTAAAAAATATTTCGACGGTGTAAACCGGCACTATTCGCCGGCCAGCGTCTCCCATTCGTCGAACCAGGCGGCAAGAAGTGCCTTTTTCTCCTTCAGCTGACTCTCATGTTCCTGCAGGGCCATGTAATCCTGATACACTTCGGGTTGGGTCATTTCGGCTTCGATTCCGCCAATTTCCGTCTCCAGCCGGGCGATGGATTCCTCCAGCTCCCCAAGCCGCCGCTGACGGTTACGCTCTTCGCGTTTGGCCTGTTTATCGGCTTCATAGGAAGAAGCGCTGCTTTTATCGGCAGACAGGGGATCCGGCTCCGCAGCTTTGGAGGTTTTAAGAGCTGCCTGCTCCGCCTCGTCCAGGGCGATGGCTTCGAGCTCGCGTTTTTTCTCCGTATAGTCGTCATAGTTACCGAGATAATGGTTCACGCCGCCGGGATGCAGTTCCAGCACGCGCTCGGCCATTTTGTTCAGGAAGTACCGGTCATGGGAGATGAACAGCAGCGTGCCTTCAAAATCGATCAGCGCCGCTTCCAGCACCTCGCGGCTGACCAGGTCGAGATGGTTGGTCGGTTCGTCGAGAATGAGCATGTTGGCGCCGCGCAGCATCAGCTTGGAGAGCGCGACCCGCGCTTTTTCGCCGCCGCTTAAGGCGGAGACCTTCTTCAGGACATCTTCGCCGCTGAACAGGAAATTGCCGAGCACGGTCCGGATGCGCGCTTCCTCCAGCATCGGATATTCGCTCCACAGCTCTTCCAGAACTGTATTCTTCGGATTCAGACGCGTCTGCTCCTGATCGTAGTAATCAATCTTGACCTTGGCGCCCCAGTTCACCGTTCCGGCGGAAGGCTGACGGCTTCCGGTCAGGCATTGCAGCAGCGTCGATTTGCCGATCCCGTTCGGCCCGATCAGCGCGGCCGTTTCGCCCCGGCGCAGTTCAAAGGATACGTCCTTAAACAGCGGCGCGGCGCTCTCATTAAAGGCCACGGAGACATTGCGGACCTGCAGCACTTCCTTGCCGGACATGAAATCCGGCTCAAATGAGAAGCTCGCCTTTTTCAGATCGCCGAGCGGTTTCTCGATACGGTCCATCTTCTCCAGCGCCTTACGCCGGCTCTGTGCCCGCTTGGTGGTGGAGGCGCGCACGATGTTCTTCTGTACAAAATCCTCCATCCGCTGGATTTCATCCTGCTGCTTCTCGTATTGCTTCATGCGGGATTCGTATTCCGCCGCTTTCAGCTCGATATACCGGCTGTAGTTGCCGGTGTACCGGCGGGACTGATGGCGTTCGATCTCGACGATGGTCGTCACCAGCCGGTCGAGGAAATACCGGTCATGGGACACGACGAGGATGCCGCCCGGATAGCTGCGCAAATAATCCTCCAGCCAGGTCAATGTCTCGATGTCCAGATGGTTGGTCGGTTCGTCGAGCATAAGCAGATCCGGTGCCTGCAGCAGAATGCGGGCGAGCGCGAGCCGCGTCTTCTGTCCGCCGCTGAGCGTGGCGATCGGCGTGTCCGGGGCAAACGAGCCAAAGCCCATCCCGTGCAGCACGCTGCGGATGCGCGTCTCCATCTCATAGCCGCCGTGGTCCTTGAACCAGTCCGAACGTCGGGCATAACGCTCCAGCAGCTCTTCGTACCGCTTCTCGTCCTCCGCCAGCACCGGATCGGCGATGTCCGCTTCCAGCTGCCGCAGCTCCGCCTCGGCTTCGATCAGCGGGGCGAAGACGGCCAGCATTTCCTCCTGAATGGTTTTGTCGGATTGCAGGCCGCCGTTCTGGGCCAAATAGCCGATCGTCGTTTCTTTGGATTTAAAAATCTGCCCGCCGTCATAAGACATTTCGCCGGCCAAAATTTGCAGAAAGGTCGATTTGCCGGCGCCATTGACGCCGACGAGCCCTACCCGTTCCTTTTCGCCGACCTGCAGGCTGATGCCGTCCAATATGTTTTGAATTCCGTATGATTTTGTGATTCCTGTCGCTTGAAGAAGCATACCGATTGAAACCTCCGCCCTTGCGTATTTCAAGCGGAGCTTGAAGCTCCGCGCGTTTAGACTTTTATCTTCTAGTTTACATGAAAAGCAGCCGCCGCGCGAGATGATTCGCGTAACAGGCGGTATGACACGACCTTGGCGAACCGGGGAGAAGAGTGGTAAACTGAATTTACATACGATGATACGCTTTGCAGAAAATCCATTAGAGGAGGCACGCCGATGGAAGGCAGCCATTCCGCGGCCAGCCTGAAACGGCAGCTGCGTGCCGAGTGTGCCGCCGCGCGGGGCGGCCTGTCTCCTGAAGAAAGACGGGAGCTGTCGGTCCGGGCCTGCGCGCATGCGCAGGATTGGCTTCAGGCCTCAGGCGCGGAAACGCTGCTCGCTTACATGCCGCTGCGGTCGGAGCTGGACACGCGGCCGCTGATTGCCGCGGCCTGGGCGGCCGGGCGACGGGTCCTGCTGCCCCGGGTCATTCCGGGCAGCAGCTCCATGAGTTTGCATGAGGTGCGCTCCTGGGAAGAGCTGGCGCCCGGCACTTACGGCATTCACGAGCCGTTGCCAAGCATCCTCAGCTGGGATGCCGTACCGGATGCCGTGCTGGTTCCCGGGCTGGCCTTCGACCGCCGGGGCGGCCGGTTGGGTTACGGCCAGGGATATTACGACCGGCTGAGGGCGCTGTGGCGCAGCGAAGCACCCCGCGGCGGCGTACAGCCGGTGTGGGCCGGGCTGGCCTATGAATTGCAGCTTGTGACAGAGGTGCCGATGGAACCCCATGACGCCTTCATGGACATGCTGATCACCGAGAATGGCATCTGGCGCTGCCGGAAGGAGAACAAATGACGGAATTCACCCATTTTAATGAGCAAGGCCGGGCACGGATGGTGGATGTGAGCGAGAAGGATATTACGAAGCGCTCCGCCACGGCGCAGAGCATGGTAAAGATGGCGCCAACAACGCTTACGGCCATCAAGGCAGGCAAGATCGGCAAAGGCGATGTTCTGGCCGTGGCCCAAGTTGCAGCAATCATGGCGGCCAAAAAAACCGCCGACTGGATTCCGATGTGCCACCCGCTGCCGCTGACCGGCGTGGATGTCGGCTTCGCGGATAACAACAACGATGAGCTATATATAGAAGCAACAGTGAAGACGACCGGAAAAACCGGCGTGGAGATGGAGGCGTTGACGGCCGTCTCGACCGCGGCATTAACGGTGTACGACATGTGCAAAGCGCTGCAAAAGGATATGGTGATCGGGCCGACGCGGCTGGTTGCCAAGAGCGGCGGCAAAAACGGGGATTACTCGCTGGAAGACAAGTCTTCTTTGGACTCCGGCGAAGGCGGGGCATAATTGAAGCAGCAAGCCTCCGCTCATATACATATATATAAAAAGGGAGGGACCAACCATGGCATGGAAAACAGCGATCCTGACGGCCAGCGACAAAGGAGCCAGAGGCGAACGGGAGGATACGAGCGCCCAAGTCATTCGGGAGCTGGTGGAGGAGGAGCTTGGCGGCGAGATCATCGAATACCGGATTGTGCCGGATGAGCAGGATGAGATTATCGCCGCTTTGATTGAACTGACGGATTATTTCCAGGCCGATTTGGTTTTGACGACGGGAGGCACGGAACTGGCCATCCGCGATGTGACGCCCGAGGCGACGCGGCGGGTCATCGAACGCGAAGTGCCGGGACTTTCCGAAGCGATGCGCAGCACGGTGATGCAGAAAAATCGTGCGGTTATGCTGTTCCGGGGCATTTGCGGCATCCGCGGCCGGACGCTGATCGTCAACTTGCCCGGTACCCCCAAAGGGGTACACGAGAATCTGGCCGCCGTAATGGACCAGCTTCCGGAAGCGCTGTTGATGGTCACCGGACAATATCGGGAGTAACATCCTTTTCTTCTTGCCGACATAATAAAACACTACTGCGCGCTTGGATGTGTGACATAAGTTATGGTATTATGAATATATTGATAACGATACCATGGAACGGCAAGGGACAAGGAGGACTGTTATATGCTCAACTCGATTGGTGCTCCGGGAATTATTTTATTGGTGATTCTGGCGCTTCTGCTGTTCGGGCCGAACAAACTGCCCGAGCTGGGACGAGCGGTGGGACGGACATTCAGAGAATTCAAAGACGGGGCGCGGGAGATCATCAGCGAACCGCAGCCGGCCTCAAAAAGCGAGACGCCCGCAGCAGCGGTTGCCCCGCAAACCGTGGCCGCAGAGCTTCCGCAGGACAAACGCCTGCCGGAATAATATCAGTACCATTTACGCGGGGGCGTTGCACTCAGTGCCGGAGAATCACTGGGAGGGCAGCCCTCTTTTTTTGCGATTGTTAAAATTCCCGGGAGAAGTAAAGAAGGTTTTGGGGTCCCCGCAAAGTACCTGGCCCGGCTTCGGAGCAAATGCTCCACTTTGTGGGGAGATTTTACATATGAATCGGGTGGTGTCTTTCATGGCCGCTATTGACGAAGAAATGTCCGTCGTTGATCATTTGACTGAGCTTCGTAAAAGAATCATTTACATTCTGCTCGTATTTGTGGCGGGTCTCATCGGCGGACTGTTTGCCGCCAAGCCGATTTACGATTATCTCGTTACCGCCGATTCGGTCAAAGGGTTCGTCCTGCACGCGTTTTCCTTCTGGGACGGGATCGGCATGTACATGAAAATCGCCGGTGCCGTGTCTCTGGTGTTCACCGTGCCGTTTACGGCCTATCAGCTGTGGGCGTTTGTCAGCCCCGGCCTGCGCCCGGTGGAGCGGAGCGTAACGCTGCGGTATGTGCCGTATGTCTTTGTTCTTTTCGTGCTCGGGCTTGCGTTCGGCTATTATGTGATTTTTCCGATGGCCTTGTCGTTCACCGTTTCGGTGACACGCAGCATGGGCCTGGAGGAGACGTATGGCATTGCCGAATACTTCAGCTTCATGTTTTCGCTGGTCATTCCGCTTGCGCTGCTCTTCGAGCTGCCGCTGGTTGTCATGTTTCTGACCCGGCTGCGCCTTCTGAACCCGCTGAGATTGCGGAAAATCCGCCGTTATGCCTATTTTGCGCTCGTATTTATCGCGGTGGTTATCACGCCGCCCGATTTCATCTCCGACCTGCTCGTCACTGTCCCGCTGCTGGCGCTGTACGAATTCAGTGTACTGTTGTCGTCGCTGGTGTACCGCAAGCAGCTTGCGGCGGACGCCGCGCGGGAAGCCCGATATGTCCGGGGAGCGGAATCTTGAACCTCTGGCGGCACACTTACCGTGCCGGAGAAGCTGCGGTAACCCGCGCTTTTCCGGCAAGCATATTTTTCCTGACGGTGGCAACAATGTATGAAGGTGTGAAACGGACAGGCCCCCGCACCATATTTTTTCCAAAAACGAAGCGTTTTTACGCAAAAGGACTTGAAATCCGCAGACAGTTTGAGTATCATAAAAATTGTTGTTAGCACTACTGAGTGTCGAGTGCTAACGTAGGAAAAAACATATGGAGCCCCACGGGGCAAACAACATAATTTCAAAGGAGGCTATTTTTCATGATCAAACCACTAGGTGAACGCGTACTGGTACAGCCTATCGAGCAGGAACAAACCACTTCTTTCGGAATTGTGCTTCCGGACTCTTCCAAAGAGAAGCCGCAAGAAGGCAAAGTGATCGCAGTCGGCAATGGCGCTGTAAAAGACGGCGTGCATGTTGCGCTGGAAGTAAAAGTCGGCGACCGCGTGATTTTCTCGAAATATGCCGGAACCGAAATCAAATACGAAGGTAAAGAATACCTCATCATGAAGGAAAGCGACATCCACGCGATCCTCGAATAGGCCGCAGCCGCTTCATAAGCAAGCCGAAGACCAAGTACTTAATTAGCGAATAACCATACATTAGGAGGGTTTACACAATGGCAAAAGAAATCAAGTTCAGTGAAGACGCACGCCGCTCGATGCTGCGCGGGGTTGATGCTTTGGCAAACGCGGTAAAAGTAACGCTCGGACCGAAAGGCCGCAACGTCGTGCTTGAGAAGAAATTCGGTAGCCCGCTGATCACGAACGACGGCGTAACGATCGCCAAAGAAATCGAACTCGACGACGCGTTCGAGAACATGGGCGCACAGCTCGTTAAAGAAGTTGCCACCAAAACCAACGATGTAGCCGGCGACGGTACTACAACTGCAACGGTTCTGGCTCAAGCGATGATCCGCGAAGGCCTGAAGAACGTAACGGCAGGCGCTAACCCGATGGTCATCCGCAAAGGCATCGACAAAGCGGTTCGCGCAGCTGTAACCGAACTGCAAAACATCGCCAAACCAATCGAAGATTCCCAAGCGATCGCACAAGTAGCGGCCATTTCCGCTGCCGACGAAGAAGTGGGCCAACTGATTGCCGAAGCGATGGAAAAAGTGGGCAAAGACGGCGTTATCACCGTTGAAGAATCCCGCGGCTTCCTGACCGAGCTGGAAGTGGTTGAAGGCATGCAATTCGACCGCGGCTATGTGTCCCCTTACATGATTACCGACACCGACAAGATGGAAGCGGTTCTCGACAACCCTTACATCCTGATCACCGATAAGAAAATCAGCAGCACCCAAGAAATTCTTCCGCTGCTCGAAAAAATCGTGCAACAAGCCCGTCCGCTCGTCATCATCGCCGAGGACATCGAAGGCGAAGCGCAAGCGATGCTGATCGTGAACAAACTGCGCGGCACATTTAACGCTGTAGCTGTAAAAGCTCCTGGCTTCGGCGACCGCCGCGAAGCCATGCTGCAAGATATCGCTGCCCTGACCGGCGGCCAAGTGATCACCGAGAAGCTCGGTCTGGACCTGAAGAGCACAACCGTAGATCAATTGGGTAATGCCCGTCAAGTGCGCGTAACCAAAGAAAACACGACGATCGTTGACGGCAGCGGCGACAAAGCCGACATCACGGCCCGCGTGAACCAAATCCGAGCTCAACTGGAAGAAACCACTTCCGAGTTCGACAAAGAAAAACTGCAAGAGCGTCTGGCGAAGCTGGCTGGCGGCGTAGCCGTAGTCAAAGTCGGAGCAGCTACCGAAACCGAGCTGAAAGAACGTAAACTGCGCATCGAAGACGCCCTGAACGCAACCCGCGCTGCGGTTGAAGAAGGCATCGTATCCGGCGGCGGTACCGCCCTGGTGAACGTATATGCTGCTGTGGCTGCCGTAGAAGCAACCGGCGACGAAAAAACCGGCGTGAACATCGTTCTGCGTGCGCTGGAAGAGCCTGTACGCACCATCGCTGCCAACGCAGGCGAAGAAGGTTCCGTTATCGTTGACCGCCTGAAAAAAGAAGCGGTAGGCGTAGGCTACAACGCTGCTACCGGCGAATGGGTGAACATGTTCGAAGCGGGGATCGTTGACCCTGCCAAAGTAACCCGTTACGCGCTGCAAAACGCTGCTTCCGTAGCGGCTATGTTCCTGACCACCGAAGCGGTCATCGCCGACAAGCCAGAGCCTGAAAAAGGCGGCGGCATGCCGGATATGGGCGGCATGGGCGGTATGGGCGGCATGATGTAATAAAGGGTTAAAATCCTCCGCAAGACGTTAAATTAGAGGCTTTGCATGAGTTGTGATAACTTGTGCGAAGCTTCTTTTTTTATTGTCCTGGTAGTTGCATGTATGAGCGTCGGGATTGGTTAATGGGTCCGGAGCCACTAAGTCTGGGTGGACGGGTGATAGGGGGGGCCGGGAGAGGGGCCTTGACAAAAGGTTACCTGCAAAATATTAACCTATTGTACACTATTATGGGGTTAATATGGCTTGGTCGGAGCATCCGGGTGTGATAAAATTAAAGTATAAACTACGACTCGGTTGCTTAAGGAGGACCTTATGACGACTACATTCCATTTCTATTCCGGCAATCCTTCCTTGGACTTGATCAATACCGAAGAAATGAAAAGAGGTAAGCGGGTCGATTCGCTCTCCGGGCCTGAGGACCTCGCCCTCTGGGTGCAGACCTTGATCTCCATGGGTGCCTTCGTACAGGAGCAGTTCGGTGGTTCCACGGAGAAGGTAAATGAGGCTGTGCTGTCCGAGGTGAAGGTGCTCAGAGCCAAGCTCCGCGAGCTGTTCGAGAAGAGTGCCGATGGTGGAACACCGCCGCCGGAATGCATTGGATACCTGGAGCTTCTCCTCAGGAATGCCCCATTGTCATACCAATATAAGGCGGATCGCCTGATTCCTGTACCCTTGGGCTCCTTTCAGGCCTCGCTGCTCTCCTTAATCGCGCTGGATGCGCTGGAGATCTGCACAATCGGCAAGCTGCAGGGGCTTCACCGCTGCGGCAATCCCAGATGCATCTGGCTCTATCTGGATTATACCGGCAAGCGGAAGTGGTGCTCAATGAAGCTGTGCGGAAACCGGATGAAGGCTTCCCGGTTCAAGGTGAAGTCCGAAGGACAGCAGGAGGAGCTAACCTCTCTATAAAAAGCGCAATAGGGCAGGCCTCCACGGTAAGCAAGGAGGCTGCCCTTGTTCTGTGCACCTCTATTACGACGGTGTGTTATGATCGGTGTTACCGGATTTCCACAGCGTGTTGATCCGGTCAAGCTGGCCCAGAGTATAAGCAATATGGCACAGGTCATGCACGAGTACCCATATCGCGGTACGGCCTTCGGGAGGAACCTCTCCCCAGCACAGTACACCACGGCTCAAATCAATAGGGCTTGGCTGCAATTGGCTGTCCTGCAGCTGATCAAATGTCTTGATCAGCCGTGCTCTGGTGTCGGAGAGCAGAATTTCCAACTGCTCATGGTTCCCGGATACGCCGAATTCATTGGCCCGGATGCGGTCTGTTGGTATACCGCCCACTACCTCGCCAATCCAATATCCTGCGGAGCCGAGCAGGTGATAGGCGAGAACATACGGACTATTGTTCATATGCTCCGGCTTCCAATTCAGTGCTTCGGGCGGGAGATTCCGAATGATGCGGAAGACATCCTCCAGCAGGCCTTCCCCAATCACCTTCAAATCTTGGCCGATCTCCGCGGCTACTGCCGTGTGTTGTTCATGTACTGACATATCCTCTCATCTCTCCTTCATTTCGTGTGGAATTCGGTAATGACTGAATCATAGTGGAACAACAGTGGCAGACCCCCGGTATGTACGAATACCACCGCATCATATGAAGTCAACTGTCCTGATTGTCCCATGTGGAGCAGTGCCGCCATCGCCTTGCCGGTGTAGACCGGATCAAGGAAGAGGCCCTCCGCTGTCGCAGCGGTATAAATAGCTTGTCTGCATTCTTCGGTAATCGCGCCGTACCTTTCACCGATAAAACGATCTTCAATCCAGATATCTTCTTGGCTCACCACATGATCGTATCCGGCAAGAAGCAAGGTCTCCGTAGCTACCCGTGCCGTCTTCTCCAGCTTGATCGGCGTTTTGCCGCTCACACTGACCCCCATAATGTCCAATGAAGAGGATAATACGCTTGCGCCTGCCACTAGCCCCGCCTGGGTTCCGCAGGTGCCTGTGGCAACGACAAGCAGCAGACGCTTTCGCTCAAGTCCGAGCGGCTTAAGCTGCTGAATCAACTCTTCCATGGCGAGAATATAGCCGACCGTCCCCAGAGCATCTGTGCCGCCTTCGGGAATAATGCAGGGAATGCCGCCTTCCGCCCGGATCGTGCCTGCTACCTGATCCATGATCTTATTGACCACCTCCAGCGGAGGACGGTCAGCAGGAGGCGTCGCAAAGGTAACCCCCGCATGCATCAGATGATCCAGATACAGGTTGCCGTGTTGTTCTTCGCTGGGGGTACCACTCAGCACGAGATGGGGCTGGAGTCCAAGCCTGCGGGCAGCGGCGGCGGTAAGGTGGGCATGATTGGATTGGATGGCTCCCGTCGTGATGACATGGGTTGCGCCGTCTTGTACAGCTTTGCCAAGCTGGAATTCAAGTTTTCTGGCTTTGTTACCGCCTCCTCCAAGCCCGGTCATATCCTCTCTCTTAATATACAGTGGACATCCCAGTTGCCTGGATAATTGTTCTGCAGGCTGCAAGGGTGTGGGCCAGGTTCCCAGGATGACCCGCGGCAATGAGTTAATTCTGTTCAAGTTCTCACTTCCCTTCAGGGGATTCTTTCAGCAGTGGCCGGTCGGGGCGGATCACCAGCCATAAGACGATGGAGCCGAGAACCGGGAGGATATTCAGCAGAATGGTTTTTTCCCAGCCGAAGGTCTGAGCCATCCAGCCACAGATTATCGGTGCAATAACCCCGCCTGTGCTGCCCCATACGTTCATCCATCCGCTCACGGAACCGGCGAATTCCTTGCCCAGATCATTGGCGAGCGCCCAGGATACGACAAAGGGCAGTCCCAGCGCCCCCAGTCCCACGGTAAGCCAGAGAACATTCAGCGCAGGTGTGCTGGCATAAGCCGCCATGTATAAGCCCAGGATGAAAACCAGAAAACCCGCAATTGCGACATAACCTCTGGATTTCATCAGCGAGCGCGTGGACCGCAAGAGCATGTCGGAGAAGGCTCCGCCGGCGATGGTGACGATACACAGCGCCAGCCAAGGGAAGCTTGCTGCAACGCCCATAGATTGGAGGGAGAAGCCGCGCGCCTCCATCAGATACGTGGGTAGCCAGGTCAGGAAGAACGTGTTCATATACAGAACGACCAGATATTGGCCTCCGATGGCCCAGAACCGGGGATTCCGCAGATATTGTCCCCAGGGCGCCTTAGCGGTTGAGCTGTTCGCGCTCCGGTTCGCCAGAATCAGCCGCTGCTCTGCTTCCGAGATCCAGGGATGCTGCTCGGGTCTGTCGCGGCCAATGATGAACCATACGATGGCAATGAGAACACCGGCCCCGGCGAACACGTAGAATACGGCCTGCCAGCCAAAAGCGGTCATAATGGCAACCCCCAGTGTCGGGGCAATCACCGGACCGAAGAAGGAGCCTGACAGCAGCGCGCTCGCAGCGCGGCCCTTCTCATGCTTCTGGAACCAATAGGAGTTGAAGGAGGCGTTGCCCGGATACATCGGCCCTTCGCCAACGCCGAAGAAGAACCGGACAATGCACATCATGACGTAAGAGGCGGCAGCGGCTGTGAATGCGGTAAACACGGACCAGAAGGTTATCGCGATAGCGATGATTTTGCGGGCCCCATACCGTTCGGCGAGGATGCCCCCGGGAATCTGGGCAAGGCAGTATCCCAGAAAGAAGAGGGAGGTTAACAGACCGAACTGCACCTTGTTGATATTGAGATCCTCCATCATAGGCTTGGCAACGATGGAAATGTTGGAACGGTCCATATAAGCGATGAGGCCGATGACGAAGAAGATGACGGCCATTCCCCAGCGCAGGCCCATTCTCTTCGGTTTCATTACAACAGCCGTACTGGCAGCTTGCAGCTTCGCTCCGGCTTGATTGTTCTCCATGCTGAACCACTCTCCTTCCCGTATTTGGATTGTATCCGATGAAGCGAGCGCTCAACCCCTTCGTGTAACTTAATTTAACATCACCAAAACTAACCGTCAATATAATTTTGAAGGGTTAGTTAATAAATTTTGATTTCTCTTCATTCGGCCTATGCTTTTTTGGGTTGTTGGGGCATGAATGTTACGAAAGATAACACATAATCAGGAGCCCAGCCGACGGGACTGAGTAGCCGCGTGGCTGGACATCGTTGAGCAGCCATAGAGGTACATGGCGATGCTGCTGTATGGCCCTTTCGGCTAAGCAGTCATAGAGCAGCACGAAAGGCACCCCGAAGGGTGCTTTTCGCAGTGATTATAATCCGTGAACCGGCTGATTTTTGGGCTGCTTATTTAACCCATTTATTGGAATATTTACTCTGGATCTGATACAATGCTGTTATAAAGGAGCTGATGGTATGAGTATTCTTTATTCGCTTGGCTTCCTGATTCTAGCGGCTGCTCCGCTGGTGTGGTATCAGGCGGCCCTCGGCAAAAGGATCAGCGAGGAAGAGAGGAAGGCCGGACGCGATCTGACCGGCGAAATCAATCCTTGGACCGGCGGCAGATGAATAGGAACGGCATAGGCTCTGCGGATACCGCAGGGCTTTTTCATTTAAAGTTTTAAGTATCACATGTGATCAAATTTTTATCTTGCGGGATGTGATGGCAATTCTCAGAAGTACCGCTGAATCAATCAAGCTGCAATGGCTTGGGCAAGGATATGCAGTGGTGCCTAAGGCAGTCATGCACTTTTATGTTTTACGGTTTACTTGCTGGTGGGAGGAACAAGGCTGGCCCCCGCTGCGTGGGCAAATCCAGCCCCACCAATATCTATGGGATATTCTGACCAAACCGGCGCTGCATGCGGCATTTGAAGCTGTGACAGGGGTACGCGAGCTTTGGGTCGACTTTGCCCCGCAGCCGTCGCAAGGTGCCTTCGGCTTGCTCCCTCCGTGAAGGCGCCGACCGGCTGACCCTGCTGAGAACGGATGGGGATGTGCGACGGATAAAGGATAATGACGTTGATGACGGTAATTTCAGGTATAATATTATGGGCACTTTTATGTACAGTAATCGTAGTTTCAGCCAGCTATCCGCTCTCCCTCGGGGAGCCGGAAACGGGATTGAAGAAGCGGAGCAACACTGCGCGGGACCCGTTTGCGATTCTGTTTGAAGCGTAGAGGGATGATGTGTGCGGAAAAATAGAAAGCCTCTCCGGGAAGGATTTGAAATGCGCCGCTGGAGAGGTTTTTTTGCTGCCGCTGCCCGGTACAGGTAATATTCCGGGAGCTTGGCAACAAAACTCTCGGAATACCCAAACAGCAATTCTATCAATTGAATATTTTATAGTATAAACCACGGGCTCCCCTGTGTCGTTGATTCGGGGACAAAAGATGGACGAGACCTCCTCCTGCATTACCCGGCGGCAGCTCTTGGCGGATGAATGGAGGGATACGGATGGATGTAGGCGCATTGACTGATCTTTTTAGCCACAATAACGGTTCAGTCGTGCTCAATGTGCTTTTGTCGATTGCCTTGATCTGGAGCATCAGGCAAATCGCCAGCAAGGAAAAGGTCATACAGAATTATCAGAAGCGGGACGAAGAAAACGAAAAGCAGCTGAGCGAATACAACCGTACCCTCGTCAAACTGCTCCTTGAGCGAGGCGGCAGTGAGAAATCAAGCGGTGAGGAGGTCGATCACAAGTGAAGCTCCTCGATATTTTCAGAACACAAGCGATCAAACCTAGCCGGGTCAAGCATGAAATCGACAAGCTGGGAAAAATCCAGAAAGCATTGGAATCCGACGACATGGAGAGCCTTATTGACCTGCACCGTTCGGGGCTGGGCAAGAGAGGAGATGATTTGCATGGACATTATTGATCTGACGTTGATTACGCTCGAAGCGATCGCAATGCTTGTGTTTGCCGCTTATGTGGTCCGCTACCGGAAATTTTTTCTCGGCCACGGGGAAGAGCGGACGTACAATCTATTTTTGCGGAGCGTGTGGATTACGTACGGCGCGGTGGCGCTGCTCTGCATGAATCTGCTGTGGGGCCGGCTTAATATTATTCTGGGCCTGAATTTCGGCAGCTTGTCCAATACGCTGCGGGAATATGTCATGGTTCTGACGATGATCCATCTGCTTTACGCCGGCTTGATGCATAAGGACCTATGGAACAACAATAAGCGAAAATAGGCTTACCGGCGGCTTTTGGATATAATGGATCCAAAAGGAGGCAGCAGCCTATGGAAGAACCGAAGTCGTTGAAAGAGGAGCGGGCCACGTTTGCGGGCGGCTGCTTCTGGTGTATGGTCAAGCCCTTTGACGAGCTGCCGGGCATTGTCTCGGTCGTATCGGGGTATACGGGCGGAACGACGGACAACCCTACCTATGATGAGGTGGGCATGAATACGACGGGGCATGCGGAAGCGGTGCAAATTACGTTTCAACCGGAGCTGTTCCCGTATGAGCGGCTGCTCGACATTTATTGGCAGCTGATCGATCCGACGGACGACGGCGGGCAGTTCATGGACCGCGGGGAATCGTACCGGGCGGCCATCTTCGTGCACAGCGAAGAGCAGCGGCGGCTGGCCGAGGCGTCGCGGGCGGCGCTTCAGGCGAGCCGCCGGTTCAAGAAGCCCATCGTCACGCCGATCCTTCCGGCGGCGGCTTTTTATCCCGCGGAGGCGGTTCATCAACACTACTACAAAACGCATCCGTTCGATTACAAGCAGTATCATAAAGCGTCCGGGCGGGATGAATTCGCGGAGCATCACTGGAACCGCGCGGAGGACCAGCGGAAGCGGCTGGCGGGATTAACGCCGCTCCAGATTGAAGTGACGCAGCGCAAGGCGATGGAGCCGGCATTCGCCAATGCCTATTGGAATTTCAACGGCGAAGGGCTGTACGCCGATGTATTGAGCGGCGATCCGCTGTTCCACTCCGCGGATCAATACGACGCCGGCGACGGCTGGCCGGCGTTCACGAAACCGCTTGCCGAGGGGCTGGTCCGCCGGGAGGCGGACCTTGGCGGCGGCAAGCCGAAGACGGCGCTGCGCAGCCGGCTCAGCGGCGCTTATCTGGGCCGTCTGCTGCACGACGGCCCCGGCCCGGACAAGCTGCATTACCAGGTGAACTCGGCGGCGCTGCGCTTTATTCCGAAGGAAGCGCTGGCGGAGCAAGGGTTCGCCCGATACCTGCAGCTGTTCCCTTAACCTCAAGCAGGCCCTTGCCGGTTCCTACGAACCGGTCAAGGGCCTGCTTTGTTTGTAAGGTAAGGCATGCTGAGCAGCATGCCGCACCGCTTGCCGCATTCCGTGCTGCGCACAGCAATGCCATCACCGGAACTAGCCGCGCAGAATGGTTTCGATCTGCTCCAGCTCTTCGGCGGTGAGCTCCGGCGCATTCAGCGAGGCGACGGCATCTTCGATCTGGCTGACCTTGCTGGCGCCGATCAGGGCGGAAGTTACCTTGCCGCCGCGCAGCACCCAGGAGAGGGCGAGCTGGGACATCTTCTGGCCGCGGGCAGCGGCGATTTCGCTCAGCTTGCGCACTTTGCCCAGCACTTCTTCGGTTACCGCGTTTTCGTTAAGGAACACGCTCGGTCCGGCGGCGCGGGAGTCCGGCGCGATGCCGTTCAGGTAGCGGTCGGTGAGCAGGCCGCCCTGCAGCGGCGAGAAGACGATGGAGCCGATGCCTTCTTCCGCCAGCACGTCCTGCAGCCCTTCTTCGATCCAGCGTGAGAACATCGAATAGTTCGGCTGATGGATCAGGCAAGGCGTGCCTAGGCGGCGGAGAATCTGCGCCGCTTCGCGGGCTTCGGCCGGCCGGTAGTTGGAGAGGCCGACATACAGCGCTTTGCCTTGGCGGACGATGAGGTCCAGCGCGGCCATTGTTTCTTCCAGCGGCGTGTTCGGATCGGGACGATGGTGGTAAAAAATATCCACGTACTCCAGCCCCATCCGCTTCAGGCTTTGATCCAGGCTCGACACCAGGTATTTCTTCGAGCCCCATTCGCCGTAAGGTCCCTGCCACATGTAGTAGCCGGCTTTGGTGGAAATGATCAGCTCGTCGCGGTATGGCGCGAGGTCATGGCGCAGGATTTTTCCGAAATTCTCCTCGGCGGAGCCGGGCGGCGGCCCGTAATTGTTGGCAAGATCGAAATGCGTGATCCCGAGGTCAAAGGCGCGGCGGACCATATTGCGTCCGTTTTCATAAACGTCGATGCCGCCAAAATTATGCCACAGGCCCAGGGAAATGGCGGGAAGCAGCAGACCGCTGCGGCCGGACCGGTTATATTTCATGCTGTCGTAACGTTCGGGGCTTGCAATATACATCTGGATTCCTCCTGTACGTGTAGAGATGTGCCGGGGTGACCCGGGCGAACACTCTAATTGTAGCAAGGAGAGGCGGGGCGGAATATGTCAGCATGGATGATGTTTATAGGACAATGTCATCTTCCTGATGCCGGCTGCGGTATTCCGAAGGCGATACTTGCTTGACCTTCTTAAACATCCGCGAAAACAGCAGCGGGTCCTGGTAGCCCACCGAACGCGAGATTTCACCGACGGTGCAGCGGGTTTCGGCGAGCAGTTCGCAGGCTTTGGCCATCCGGTAGTTGAGCAGATATTGCTGCGGCGGGAGGCCGACGGAGCGCTTGAACAGCGCGGACAAATATTTGCGGTCCAGCTTCAGCGACGCGGACATCATTTCCACCGTCACGTTCTCGTTGTAATGGGCATGCAGAAAATGCAGACATTCCTCCACGTAACGGCTTTTGATCCGCGGCACGGGAAGATTCTCGGGCGCCGCCGGTACGGTCCGCAGCAGCAATGCAAAAAAGTCGTACATGATCGCTTTCAGCGGAAGATCCAGGCAATCCTCCAGCGCCGCGGCTTCGGTCAGCCTGTCGTAAAGCTCCGGCATCAGCAACCCGTCCATCGGGAACACCGGGTGCTCCGGCGTCAGCCGTGTTGCAGCCAGCAGGCGGGCAATTTCATCGCCGGTAAAAGCGGCCCAGGAATACGTCCACGGGTCATGGCTGTCTGCGGCATAATACGTGACGATATGCGGGTAGATGAGAAAAGCCTGGCCCGCGCCGAGCGTATAGGTCCGTTCGCCGACGGTGACGATCCCGGTGCCTGCATGGATAAAATGGACTTTGTAAATATCACGGACGCCGGGCCCGACCGAGTGGCCGGGAGCGCAGCGTTCTTTGCCCCAATAATGAAGATGCATACCGGAAAGCCCTTGGGCAGGCCGGTAGGTATTGTATTTGAAAATAGCCATCGCGGATGCTCCTCTCCCGAATTCATGCATTTCTGATTCGAGGTGATTCCGCAGTCTATTATACAATACCTTGCCGCCGTTCACGCTTCCATTTTCAGCATGACCAGCTCATCCACGGGTTCGCCGCCGATTAAATGCTCCTGCACGATGCGCGGCACATCGTCGGTCGTGACGTTGTAATACCAGACGCCGTCGGGGTACACAATGACAAACGGACCGTTGCCGCAAAGTCCGAGGCAGCTCGTTTTGTTCAGCTTGACCGTTTTGTTGATGCCCTGCTCGACCAGATTTTCCTTAAACGCCTGCATCACATCCTCGACATCCTGATTGTTGCAATGCTCGCTGCAGCAGAACAGCAGATGTTTCTTCAGCACTTTGAGCCGCATATTCATGGACAATCCCCCTTCGGCCTGTAAAAATGGATGGTTTTCTTATGAAGGAGTATAGTCCCTTTTTCGTTGGCTGTAATGCGGCCGGACGCATTGTTCCCAAAGGCTTAACATCTGCTGAAAAAAGGTAAACTTTGTGTAAGTTAAACTTACGCATTTCAGGGAATGTGAAAAATATGTGACCGGAGACGGGCTTTCTGCCGTTTTGCCGTTTAGCGCCGGGCGGCTTGGTTAAGTAAAAAGAAAAGAATGCCCTTACCGGCAGAGACAGCAGGAGGGAAACCGCATGGATACGAAAATCGCAGGTGTGTTTGAACACGAGCATGATGCATCGCAGGCGATCGAGGAATTGAAGCGCCGGGGGTTCTATACCGATGACATCTCCGTCATTGCCCGCAACACCCGGCAGGCGGATGCCATTGCCGATGATACCGGTACGCGGGCGCCGGAGGGACTGGCCTCCGGCGCCGCGACCGGCGGATTTCTCGGCGGTCTGACCGGCCTGCTCGCCGGCATCGGGGCGCTGGCGATCCCGGGGATCGGGCCGATTCTGGCCGCAGGACCCATCGCGGCGACGCTCGCTGGCGCGGCGGTCGGCGCCGGCACCGGAGGACTGGTCGGCGGGCTCATCGGCCTTGGCATTCCGGAGGATGAGGCGCGCAGCTACAACAAGGAAATCGACGCCGGCCGGATTCTGTTGATGGTAGACGCAGAGGCCGGACGGGCGTCCGAGGTGCAGGAAGTGTTCCGCAGCCATCATTCGCTGAATGCCGGGAAGCTTCCGGAACCGCCGATACCCCGCGACATGGCGCTTCCAGATCGGAAGCCGATTGACGCCGAGGACATGGCGGATGCCGCCGCCCATGGGCATGGCCGGGAGGGCCGCAAGGATACCGGGCTGGACACGATGAATGCCGGCCGGACACGGTGAATGCAGACCGGGCAGATGGAATGTGGCCAGACCACGATGGATACAAGCAGTACCTGACCCGGCAGGCTGCAATACGCCAGCGTTTCAGGCGGAAATTAGTAAACGGGTTATTTTTGCGCGAGGGCATCGAGAGATGCCTTTTTTGCTGCGCCGGCTTTGCCCGTCAGCTTGCCGCTGAGCATGCCCTTCAGTGCCTGGACATTGACGAGAATGGTTCCGGCCAGAATCGTAAGCACGCCAAGCAGCGTCAGCCAGGTCACGGCTTCCCCGTAGAACAGATAACCGACGCCGACGGCAATCGGCGGAGATACATACAGCCAGGTCGAAGGAAACACCGGATTGGTACGGGCGACCAGCCAGTAGAACAACGAATGTCCGACCATCGATCCGGCAATTGTCAGATACAGCAGCGCGCCGGCGGGTTTCAAGGCAAACAAGGTTTCGGGATGGATGTCACCGGTCTCCGTGAACATGGACAAGACCAGGAGCAGGGCACCGCCATACAGCATTTGGGCGGCATTTAAGGCAATGGGCGAGACGTCGCTGAATGCGGCGGTTACTTTTTTGGAATAAATCGCGCCTCCGGCATAACAGCATTCACCGATCAGCACGACGACGCAGCCGGTCAGCCAGAGCGGCGAGTAATCGAGCGCCAGGCTGGGCAACACGAGCAGAATGACGCCGGCAAAACCGATGATGCAGCCGTACAGCGAAACCCGCGAAGGCTTCTGACGGAGCGCGGCGGTCTGCATCAGCAGAATCATCATTGGACCGGTGGCGGAGAGCACGGCGGCGAGGCCGGAAGAGACATACTGCTCAGCCCAGTACAGGCAGGAGAAGGTGCCGAAGCTGAGCGCCGCGCCGGTAATCAGCATTTCTTTGCGCAGCAGGAGGGAGAAGCTCGTCTTGCCCCGGGATCTGGCCCACAGCAGAATCAGGCAGCCTGCGAGGAAGAAGCGCACCCCGGCGGAGAAAAAGGGCGGGAGTCCCGCATCCACGCCGACCTTGATCGCGAGAAAGGTAGTGCCGAAGATCAGACAAACAATGGAATAGGCCAGTAAAATCATCAGGATTCCCCTTTACGGACATTTTTGTATATCATAAAGGGAATACCGCAGAACAGATTGGACTGCGCAGAACAGATTGACAGCCGGATGCTGTACAATGATAACAACGTAAATGAAGGCCACCGATTATGGGAGCCGGGGGAGTTGAAAATGAACAGTAAAGCGGGCTCGGTTCAGGGATATCCTTTGTTCCGCCAAGTGCGGGATCACCTCGCCAACCGGATTCAGCGCGGGGAGTGGAAGGCGCATGACAAGCTGCCTTCCGTGCGGCTGCTAGCCGAAGAATTGCAGGTGCACCGGTTAACGGTGTTCCGGGCATGCCGCGAGCTGGCAGACAGCGGAGTCATCTATGTGCGCGACAAAGCGGGATATTATGTCTCGCCCTCGGGCTCGGCGGAACATCGGGCGGATAACGGACGGGAAAGCGGCGAGAAGGCGGAAGTTCCCGGCTACGCCGTGGTCAATCCGCTCTCGGATATCCAGCGGCTGCGGATGAAATACCAGTTCTCGCAGGCGCTGATCGATCCGAACCTGCTGCCGAACCTGTATTTGTCCGACTATGTAAAAAAAGTATTCGATCTGTACCCGAAGGTCATGGGTACCTACGCGTCCATCCAAGGCGACGACGAACTGCGCGAAACGCTGAGCAGGCATTTCCGGCGCCGCTACGGGCTGCAGCTGTCCACGGACGAGCTGATCATTACCTCGGGCGCGCAGCAGGCGATCAATCTGGTCGCCGGGCTGCTCCTTGGTCCACTCGATGTTGTGCTTGTCGAGCGGCCGACGTACAGCGTGGCGATGGATATTTTCCGCCGCGCGGGGGCCCGGCTGCTGCCGGTTGAGATTACGCCCGGCGGCTACGACCTGGAAGCGTTGGAGGCGCTGATGCGCCGTCACCGGCCGCGCATGTTCTACCTGAACCCGACGCATCACAATCCGACGGGGTATACCGTGCCCGCTGTCCAGCGCAAGCAGCTGGTGGAGCTGGCGGAGCGGTACCGCTGCCTGCTGGTGGAGGACGACCCGTTCCGGGACATGTACTTTGGGGCCGAGCCGCCCCCGCCGCTGTATTCCTACGACACGGAAGGCTGGGTCATCTACATCGGAAGCTTCAGCAAATATGTCGCGCCCGGCCTGCGCATCTGCGCGGTCGCCTGCCGCCACCCGCTGATGGAGCGGCTGATCACCGCCAAGTCCATCGCGGACAATGGCACGCCGCTCTTAAATCAGAAAATCTTCCTCCACTACTACACCTCGCCGCGCCTGCAGCAGCATCTCGAGAAGCTGCGGATCGCGCTTCAGGTGCATAAGGAGATTATGGAGGAAGCGCTGGCCGGCGCAGGCTGGGAGTGGACGCCGCCCCAAGGCGGCTTGAACCTGTGGGTGAAGCTGCCGGGGGCGGGCTCCACGGCGGAGCTGCTGCCGGCGGCAATGGAGCAATCCATCACCTTCATCCCCGGCGAGGTGTTCGACCCGCTTGGCGGAATGCGGAATTACCTCCGCCTCAGCTACTCTTATGTCGGCGAGGGACTGCTGCGCGCAGGGATGGACCGGCTGATCCGGCTGGCGGAGGGCAAGCGGCCGTTGTAGGCAGGCAATTAACTACGATGGCCGGTCAAATTTGGAAAGCTGAATAACCCCGGTGCGAATATGCGTGCACATCCATTTCCCCCCTGTTGATCCGGCGGATTGTGGTTGTGCCCCGCATGGCACCGGGGTTATTCGTGTGTGGGAGAGTTATTGGCGCGCAGGTTAGCTTCGATACTTCGAACGGAGTGCGGGCCGACGGAGAAACGGTTAGTGGGATTTCATCCCACTAATTTCGCCTGAAAGAACGAATTGAAGCAATTAGTGGGAAAACATCCGCTTAATTCATGCTATTTTGCGCGAATGCCCGTGTTGGACTTGAATTAGTGGGATTTCATCCCACTAATTTGTTGCTCGCAGAATAGCAGCCGAAATAGTGGGATGTTTTCCGCCTATTTGCTCCGCGCAAGCTCGCTCCGCCAGCCCGCCGCGCCCCCAGCCCGCCGGCCCCCAGCCCGCTGCGCCTAGCTCGCGGTATGCTCGCCGAGCACCAGCTCGCCGGCGGCATCGGCGCGGCGCTGCTGCTTGCGCGCAGCCCCGGCCGCCGCCTTGCGGGAGAGCTTGCCGCCGAGCGCGATGGCGGATTTTTCAACAAACGTGTAGCTGAGCGCAGCGATTGGAATGCTGATTGCCAGCGTGAGGAAGCAGACCGCCCAGTAGGGGAGCGTGCCGCGGAAGATATAGCCGACGCTGAGCAGCACGATGAAATGGTACAGGTACAGGCTGTACGAGATGTCGCCGAAGAATCGGACCGGCTTCTTCGAGAGCAGGGCGATCGTTTTGCCCGAGGCCAGCGCCAGGGTCAGGAAGATCAGTACGCCGGCGGCAATGCCGTAATCGTCGAATACACGGTTAAACGGAACGTGAATCAGATTGGAGACGGCGCGGGAATAGCAGTAGAGCAGCAGGGCGGCCGCGGCGAGCGCCCATTTTTGCCTTACGGTCATGCGGAGATACAGATTCATAAGCTTGTCCCGGTGTTTGGCGGCAAGCGCCCCGATGATGAAAAACGAGCCGTAATAGAGCGTATCGAAAAAGGTAGTGTGGAAGCCCCGCGAGGTTTCGATTTGGAAAATATCATTGACGGCGCTTACCGCCACAAGAGCGGCACATAGACCGAGGTTAAAGCCGAGGCCGCGTTTGATGATCAGCAGCATAATGAGCGGGAAAACGATGGAGATGCGCATTTCATGAATGAGCGACCAGATGACGGTGTTGTAAGCATCGGTGTGAATATTCCCCAGCAAGCCCACATGTTCAAGGATCAGGCCGAGACCGAAACCGCTTTGCCAAAAGGTGTAAAGATGCGAGCCGACTTCCGTTTCGCTGCGGGAATGAAATTGAAAGGCCAGAAAAACGGCGGCTCCGAGGGCCACGAGATAGGGGAGATAGATGCGGAACACTCTTTTGATCAGATAGGAAAAGTAGGGCAGCGACCTGCCTTCAAGAAACGGGAGGGCCAGAACAAAACCGCTGAGGATAAAAAAAAGGATTACCGCCTGGTGGCCGCCGATCAGCGCCCGGGCCGGAGTATAGCGAAAGATTTCGGGAAGTGCGGGGTAATACTGCCAGAGATGGTGGAAAAGCACGGACAGCGATGCAAGGCCTCGCACGGAATCTAGCGGAACTACCCGTTTCATCACATCACTCCTTCTAGATATAGAAATATTTTACTGGTAATCATAACCCAGCTTTTTTGTCAGTTCAAGTAAAATTAATGCAAAATTTAAGTTAAAATTTGTTGGGGTGTCGCTGATATTTTGACGAAAAAGTGAATTTAAGAAAATATTCCCTTAATATTGGGGACTTATGATGTTTTTGGTAAACCTATCTATGTGGGAGGGAAACAATGAACACTCAGAAGAAGAAACGGATGGCAGCTACAGGATTGGCAGTAACCGCAGCTGGCGCATTGCTGGCGACAAACCTGATCGGAGCTCCTGCGGGAAAAACGGCGGAAGCCGCTACGGCAACCACCAAAAATGTAATCATTTTTGTCGGCGACGGCATGGGCACGGCGCAACGCGACGCGATCCGCCTGGCGACGGTCGGCGAAAAAGGCAAGCTGGCGATGGACGACATGCCGTATGCCGGCCTGATCCGCACCAGCTCCACCATTCCGGTTACGGACTCGGCGGCGGCGGCAACGGCGTTCGCAAGCGGTGTGAAGACCTACAACGGGGCTATCGGCATGGATGAAAACAAAAAATCGGTTAAAACGATTATGGAATATGCGAAGGATGCAGGCAAATCGACCGGCGTCGTAACGACCAGCCAGGTGACGGACGCTACCGGCGCCGCTTTCGGAGCGCATGTGGAAGACCGTTCGAAGCAAAGCGATATCGCGCTGCAATTCCTGACTTCAAGCAAAGTGGACGTGCTGCTCGGCGGCGGCGAAGACTTCTGGTACCCGGCAGGCAATCCCGGCAAATTCGCCGATACGCCGGCAGAAGATCCTTCCGAGAAGAGCAAGGGCACGCAAGGCAATCTGATCGATAAAGCCAAATCGCTGGGCTATACTTACGTCACCACGAAGGACGGCCTGAAAAATGCGAAAGGCTCCAAGCTGCTTGGCCTGTTCGCCAATGAAGAGATGTTCCAGCAAAAGCCGGAAGGCGAAGGCGACATCTACAATCCGGTCGTTCCGCTTGCCGAGATGACGCAAAAAGCCCTCAGCACCCTGTCGGCCAATAAAAAAGGCTTCGTGCTTATGGTTGAAGAGGAAGGCACCGACGAATTCGCTCACCAAAACAACGCCAAAATGACGATCAAATCCGGCCAGGAGCTGGACAAGGCGGTAAGCGTAGCTAAAGCGTATGCCAAAACCCATACGGACACGCTCGTCATCGTACTGGCCGACCATGAAACGGGCGGCTTTGCGATTGAATCGGCCGACGACGCCGACGAATCCGGCGACGGCATCTCCAAGGAAGACGGTCCGTTTGCCATCGCGAACTCCAAGCTGAACTTCGTCGTGGACTGGACAACCTCCGGCCACACCGCGGTGGACATTCCGGTAACGGCTACGGGTAAAAACGCGCAGCTCTTCACCGGCGTTTACGAAAACACCGAAGTGTTCAACAAGCTGATGCAGTCGCTGGGACTGAAGGCGAAGTAATAAGAAGGCAGCAAACAAAGGCTTCATCAAACGAAGATTGCGTCCGACAAATCCGGCGTATCTGCAAGCAAGGCATCGGGCCTTTTGCGGATACGCCTATTTTTCATATTGCACTGAAAACGGTTTTATGATATCTTGAGTGAGTAAAAACGTTTTTATAGAAAGAAGAATAACTATGGCGAGAGTGACCATCAAGGACGTGGCACGGGAAGCCGGCGTTTCGATTTCCACCGTCTCCAACGCGCTGAACGATGTGGACGTACTGAATCCGGAAACGAAATCGCATGTGCTTGAGGTGGCCAAACGTCTGAATTACGTGCCGAACCTGAACGGCAAGCTGCTTAAATCGGGAACGACCAAAATGATCGGCTTTTTCACGACAAGCGTGTCCGGTCCCTATTTCTACAAGCTGGTCGAATCGATGGCCAGCACCTGCGACCGCCTGGGCTATGGGCTGAATGTGTTCGTGACCAAGGATAAACAGGTCATTATGAGCAACATCCTCGGCAACCGGGTCGACGGCGCAATTATTTATGAAGAGCTGCGGATCAACGATCTTGATATCGCCGCGATGGAGAAGGGCAAGATCAAGGCGGTGTTTCTGGACCGGCTGATCGAAGGCGATACGACGGGCAGCGTCATTTTCGACTCGTTTGTCGCCGGCTATGAAGCTACGAAATACCTGATCGGACTGGGACATAAGCGGATTGCCTATATCTCGGGCGTCGCCACCATGTTCGACAGCGAGCAGCGGAAGGCGGGGTATTTGGCCGCGCTGCGCGAGTATCATCTGGATACGCCTGAAGAATACATTCTTCAGGGATATTTCGAGGAAGAAGCGACGTACAATGCCGTACGGTCGTTCCTGCGGATGAATACCGACAAGCTCCCGGACGCCTTTCTGGCCGGCAACGATCTCAGTGCCATCGGCTGCCTGCAGGCGCTGAAAGCGCTCGGCTACGAGGTTCCGCGGGATATCAGCGTCATCGGCTTCGACGATATCGACATCGCCCAGTATTATTCGCCGCCGCTGACAACGGTTCGCAATCAGATTGCCCGGCAGGGAATGCTGGCGATCGAGCAGCTGGTGCGGATGATCCGCAAGAAAGAGAAGGGCGCAATGGTGAAGCTGGAAGGCGAGCTGATTGTCAGAGGCTCCAGCCATGTGAAGCTCGACCGCAGCGATATTTTGTAGGCGCTGAGGATGAATGTTTTTAGTAAAGCGGAAGAACCCTGAAATTGGGGAAAGGGGTTTTTGTGCGCAAAAATAAAAACGTTTTTATGAAACGGGATTATTTTAGGAAAAAGGGTTGCAGAAAGGGGAGGTCATTATGGGTAAAGGGGACGCCGCGCCGTCCATCGGCGGCATGCCGAATCACCGGCCAAAGCAAAAGCCGGGCCGAATCAAGGCATTCTGGACCGACTATGCCAGACAGTGGGAGCTTCAGTCGATGGTGCTGCCGGGCGTGATTTTTATGATTATTTTCTGCTACATACCGATTTACGGACTGAGTATCGCTTTTAAAAATTACACGGTGATCGATACGCTGGATTCGGCCCCATGGGTCGGACTGGATAACTTCAAAATCATCGTCGACGATCCGTACTTCTGGAAGGCGGTCATCAATACGCTGGGCATCAGCTTCCTGAAGCTGGCGGTCGGCTTCGTCATTCCGATTATTCTGGCGGTCATGATCTACGAGCTGAACCTCGGCCGGTTCAAGCGCTGGGTGCAGACAATCTCGTATTTGCCCCATTTTCTGTCCTGGATCGTGCTCGGCGGCATGCTGATTACATGGTTCTCGACCACAGGCTTGTTTAACCAACTGCTGCTCGACTTCGGCTTGATCTCCAAGCCGCACAATATCCTGCTTGACGCAGGGAAATACTGGTGGATCGCCACGCTCTCCGACATCTGGAAAGAAGCGGGCTGGGGCACCATCCTGTATCTGGCCATCATGGCGAAGATCGATCCGACCTATTACGAGGCGGCCAAAATCGACGGCGCAAGCCGGCTGCGGCAAATCTGGAGCATCTCGCTTCCGAATATGCGCACGATCATCAGCCTCAACCTGATCCTGACTGTAAGCGGTTTACTCGGCTCCAATCTGGACCAGACGCTGGTGCTCATGAATTCGCAGAACCGGGAAAAAGCGGAGGTCATCAACTCCTACGTATACCGGATGGGTCTCACGCAAGGCGATTTCTCTTACGCGACGGCGGTCGGTCTCGGCGTATCCATCGTGTCCGTTATCCTGCTCGTCTCGGCGAACGCGGTGACCAGCAAGCTGAACGACAATCAATCCGTCTTATAGGAAGGAGGCCCTGGCCATGCATCAAAAAGCGATCAAGGAAGATCTCGACAGCCGGATTTTTAACGCGGTCAATCTTGTCCTGCTGATCTTGTTTACCGTCATTATCGTCGTTCCGCTCTGGAACGTCATTATCTCCTCCTTCAGTTCAGGCCGCGCGCTCGCCGAAGGCGGATTCATCTTCTGGAGCAAGGAATTTTCGCTGGAGAATTACCGCGCCGTCTTCCGGGACAGCAGCATCTGGCAGTCCTTCTTTATATCCGTTACCAAAACCCTCCTCGGCGTTGCTACGCATGTATTTTTCTGCGCCATGGTCGGATATGCGCTCAGCAAAAAATACATCCGCGGCCGCAAGCTGTATGTAGCGATGGGCGTCATTACAATGTTTTTCTCGGGCGGGATGATTCCGACCTACCTGCTGATCAAATCGCTGGGCCTGCTCAACACCTTCTGGGTGTATATCATTCCGGCCCTGTTTAGCTACTACGATGTCGTTATCCTGATGAACTTTTTCCGGAACGTGCCGGATTCGCTGGACGAATCGGCCAAAATCGACGGTGCCGGAGATTGGCGCACCTTTATCAGCATTTTCATTCCGCTGTCGATGCCCGCCATGGCAACGATCGCGCTGTTTAACGGCGTCAACCAGTGGAACGATTTCATGACCACCAAGCTGTACATCACCGATCAGGCCTTGTACCCGCTGCAAATGAAGCTGTATGAGATTATCGTGCAGTCGCAGACCCAGTCGATGCAGAACATCGGCGGCTCGGCCGTGATCGAAACCACCACCAAAGGGGTTCAACTCGCAACGATTGTCATTACGACTCTGCCGATCGTTGTGATGTATCCATTGCTTCAAAGGTACTTCATCTCCGGCATGACGATGGGGGCGGTCAAGGAGTAGGCGATGTTGGAGGGCGGGCGGGGCTTCTTGAAGTCCGTCTCCCTCCGGAAGGCGAAAGGCCTGATGGACCGAAAAAGTCTGCGAGGGCATGCATTCAGAGGTTTGTTCTATAAAAAGGGAGGCTTAATCATGGGTAGAATGTTCAAAAACTTCGGCAAACAAGGGATGAAGATCGGTACGGCAATGCTCGCGGTAGCGCTGGTGGCGAGCGGATGCGGCGGCTCGGGCAATGGCGGCAAGGACACGGCGAAGAAGCTGGAATCGCTGGACGGCCGTTACACGCCAAGCGCCGATCAGCCGGCCTGGCAGCTTGACACAAAGAAAGAGACGACCGACCTGACCTGGTACGTCAATGCCGACTGGTGGAACACCGATTTCGGCAACGACGTCGTGACCAAAAAGATCAAAGAAGATTTGAACATCAATATCAAATTTATCAAGGGCGACGATACGAAGCTGAATACCTTTTTTGCGGGCGGGGAAATGCCGGACCTGATTACCGTATTCGATTCCAATTCGCCGGTGGTGCAAAAGGCCGCCAGCTGGGCGCTGCCGCTGAACGACCTGGCCGAGCAATACGACCCTTATTTCAATAAAGTAGCCGCGGAGGACACGCTGAAATGGTTCCAGCTGAGCGACGGCAAAACTTACGGCTATCCGAACTATTCCAATACGCAGGCCGATTATGACAGCGGCAACATTCCGGCGAAGACGGCGTTCGTCATCCGCAAGGACGTGTACGAGGCGCTGGGCAGCCCAAGCTTCGGCACACCGGCGGAATTTAAGAGCATGATGGATAAAATCAAAACCAGCTTCCCGGATCTCATTCCGTTCGGCTTCAATTCCATCGGTACCGGCACCGGCTCCCTCGGCGATGTGCTGCAGGATTTCCTCGGCGTGCCGCTGGAAGACAAAGACGGCAAGTTCTACAACCGCAACCTGGACGAAGATTATCTGGCCTGGCTGAAAACGCTGAACGAAACGTACCGCAGCGGCGATATCAGCGACGACAGCTTCGCGGATGACGGTCCCGCTTTTGAAGAAAAAGTGAAGTCCGGCAAATACGCGACCATGCTTCTTGACGGTACGCCGCAGCAGGGCGGTAATCTGCAAATCTTTATGAGCGGCAATCCGGGCAAGGAATATATCGCCATCGACGGGCCGCAAAGCACCGTAGGCAACGCGCCGACACTGAATCAATCGGGCATTACCGGCTGGATGATCAGCTTCATTACGAAAAAATGCAAAGATCCGGCGAAAGCGATCCAGATCTTTACGTATCTTTTGAGCGACGAAGGCCAAATGCTGATGAACTACGGCATCGAGGGCGAAACGTACAAAATCAACGACCAAGGCAAAGTCGAGCTGCTGCCGGAAGTGAAGGACCTGCAACTGAACAATGCCGACAAGTTCAAAAAAGACTACCGCATGGGCGAGTTCATGTTCTTCGGGCATGACAAACATAAAGCGCTCAGCGACGACGCGTTCCCGGAATCGATCAAGCAAATGCAAGAATGGGGCAAGGGCAAGCTGAAACCGCACTTTATTCTGGAAAATATCAACCCGGCCCAAGGCACGCCGGAAGCCCGTTCCCTGACTGCCATCGACACGACCTGGAACACCACGCTCGTCAGCCTGATCCGTTCGAAGAGCGACGATGAATTCAATGCGACGCTGGACAGCTATAAATCTTTCCTGGAGCAAAACAACTGGGATAAGATCGCAGCGGTCCGCACCGAAAAAATGCAAGCCAACAAAGACAAACTGGGCTTGAAATAGTGAGGGAAGCGCATTTGAACGTTTCATAAAACAGACAGCAGGAGGGAGCGGAGAGACTGTGCCTACATTAACCATTTATGAATCCCGCGGCGAAGGCGAACTGTTCAAGCTTCGGACGGCGGAGGAACTGGAGCGGTTTAGGCCTGATGCCGAAGCTTGCGCGGTTGAAGTGAATGCACGGGAGGAATATCAGGTGATCGACGGATTCGGTGCATCGTTCACCGATTCCGCGGCCTACCTGATAAATCAGGTGCTGGATGAGCCGCGCCGGGAAGAAGCCATGCAGCGGCTGTTTGATCCGCAGGAGGGCATTGGCTTGTCCGTGCTGCGGCAGCCGATGGGCGCTTCCGACTATGCGCGGACGATCTACAGCTATAACGATCTGCCGGAAGGCGAAAGCGACCCCGGGCTCACCCGTTTCAGCATCTCCCATGACGAAGGGGATATCATTCCGCTGCTGCGGCGGGCACTGGCGCTGAATCCGGACATCAAGCTGTTCGCGTCCCCGTGGAGCGCGCCGGGCTGGATGAAGACGAGCGGCTCGATGATCGCCGGCCAGCTGAAGCCGGAGTATTACGGCGCGTACGCCGAATACTTCGTGAAATACATTCAGGCGTTCGCCGGGCACGGCTTGCCGATTTATGCGGTGACGCCGCAGAACGAGCCTTTGTATGAGCCCCATCATTATCCGAGCATGCTGATGCTGCCGGAGCCGCAGGCGGAATTTGTGCGCGGGTATCTGAAGCCGGCATTCGTGCGAAGCGGCATTGAGAGTAAAATCTTGTGTTACGACCATAACTGGGATCGTCCCGACTATCCGCTTGGCGTGCTGGAGCAGGCAGGGGACAGCGTGGACGGCGTCGCCTGGCACTGGTACGGCGGCGAGCCCGCCGCGCAAAGCGAGGTATACCGTGCAGTTCCCGGCAAGGAAGTGCATTTTACCGAAGGGAGCGGGGGCGAATGGATTCCGCCGTTCGAGCAGGCTTTCTCCAATGTAATGCGCACGGGGATCCGGATTCTGCAAAACTACAGCCGATCCTTCATCCTGTGGAATATGGCGCTGGATGAACGGAACGGCCCGACGGTACCGGGCTTCGGCAAGAGCACCTGCCGGGGCATCGTGACCGTGAATCAGCAGAGCGGTGCGCTGGAGTATACGCTGGATTATTACGCACTGGCGCATTTTAGCAAAATCACCCGCCCAGGGGCTGTTCGCCTCGGCTGCAAGTCGGGCAAGGACAGCGTATACGCCGTAGCGTTCCGCAACCCGGACGCGTCCATCGCCGCCGTCTTGTTCAACGACAGCGAGCAGGCGGAGAACGTGGCGCTAAAGCTGGACGGGGGCGAAGCGCTGAGCTTCCGCATGGGAGCGAAAAGCGCGCTGTCGGTGAAGCTGGATGGATAGGTTCGGGCGCGTCGTCGATCGTGAAAGCACGGTCAAGCCACGGTCGTGGCAAGACAGCCTCGGATCGTGGAAGGGCGGACCGTGTCGGAGTATTTAAGGGCGGAAAACAACATATCGTTGAAGGGAGTGCCCCGTTCGGGGCGCTCCTCTTTGCGTTTAATCCATGGTGGAGATGACCACCGGCCGGAGCGTGGCGGGTGGCAAGCAGTGCTGGATGAGGCGCAGAAGAAGGGGACGGCGGATGGTGCATCGCGATGTTAGGCTGCGGCAGCCGGTCAAGCCCCAACAGGCGTCAACAGGCGTCAACAGGTGCATATTACGATTAGGCGGTGTGTGCGGGATGGAGCCTCGGCGGCGCGGAGTATTTTTTATGGATTAAGGGGAAAAACGCCCACTAATTTGCAGCGAACCGCTTGCCGGGGAAATTAGTGGGATTTGATCCCTCTTTTGCCGCTAGGTCGGCGAAATGGCGGTGAACGCAGAAAATAGTGGGGGGAAATCCCACTATTCCTGCAAATCGGCTGTTTTCTTCGGAATTAGCGGGAGGTTTACCCACTAATTGATTTACGCCCAGCCGAAGAGATAGGCTAGCTGTGCAACGGTGAAGGTAACGGCAAGCGCGATGCCGAGCGGCAGCGCGGCGGAGACGACCGCCCATTTGAGGCTGCGGGTCTCTTTGTAAATATTAACCAGCGTTGTTCCGCATGGATAATGCAGCAAGGAGAACAGCATCATGTTGAGCGCGGTCAGCCAGGTCCAGCCGTGGCTCAGGAAAATATCCTTGATGCCGCCGAGACCGTCGACATCGACCATGGCACCGGAGGACATGTAGCCCATCAGCAGAATCGGGAGCACGATTTCATTGGCCGGAAGTCCGAGAATAAAAGCCATCAGAATAAAGCCGTCGAGGCCGATCAGATGCGCGAAAGGATCGAAAAACGCGGCCATATGGTTCAGCACGCTGTCCCCGCCGACCATCACATTGCCGAGCACCCAGGTGATAATTCCGGCCGGAGCAGCGACGACGATGGCCCGGGTCAGCACATTCAGCGACTTCTCCTTCGAGGAGCGCAGAATGGTCTTCAGGATCTGCGGGCGGCGGTAGGGCGGAAGCTCCAGGGTGTAATGCGTCGGCACGCCGCGCAGCGCGGTCCGCGACATTGTCCACGATACGCCGAGCGTGACGGCGATGCCGACCAGCACGATGCCCATCAGGACCAGCGCTGTCGCCAATGTCTTGACCATGCCGGTGGCTGCGGCGCCGACCATAAACATCGAGGAAAGCAGGATCAGCGTCGGCCAGCGGCCGTTGCAGGGCACGAAGTTATTCGTCAGGATGGCGAGCATCCGCTCGCGAGGCGACTCGATGATGCGGGTGGAGAGGATGGCGGCGGCGTTGCAGCCGAACCCCATCGACATGGTCAGCGCCTGCTTGCCGTGGCCGCCGGATTTTTTGAACATGCGGTCCATGTTGAAGGCGACGCGCGGCAGGTAGCCAAAGTTCTCCAGCAGGGCGAAGACGGGGAAAAAAATCATCATCGGGGGCAGCATGACGCTGATGACCCAGGAGGTACCGCGGTACAGCCCCAGCACCAGCACGCCGTGCAGCCAGGCCGGTGCATGCAGCGCTTCGAAGCCGGAGGTCAGATAGCCCTCGATCCAACCGAAGAGCGAGGCGAGCCAGCTTGACGGATAGTTGGCTCCGGCGATGGTGATCCAGAACACCAGCCCCAGGCCGGCAAGCATTATCGGAAAGCCCCAGATTTTTGAGGTTACAATGTTATCCAGTTTATAAGTGCTGCGGAGTTTATCGCGGTCCTTGTATTTGACGGAACGGCGGCAGATATCGGCTGATACCCCGTAGATGCCGCTGACGATCTCGTCGCGGATCGCGCCCCGGTCTGCGAGCTTCCGGGCAGCGTCCCGCAGGGAATCCAGCGGGTCCGGGCCGTTAATGGCATGCGGTGGCACCATGGCCCAGCACCTCCTTCGGCAGGCTGCCGGGTTTCTGCAGCATGCGGTTTTTGAGCGAAGCCAGCAGGCTCTGATCGCCGTCCAGCAGCCTCAGGGCAACCCAGCGTGCCGGATACTTCGGTCCGAGCACGTGCTCGACCAGCGGCATCAGTTCGGCGATGCCGCGTTCGATCTCTTCGCTGTAAGCGATCCGCAGCGGGGCGCCAGCGAAAGCGCCGGTCGCGACCCGCTCCACCTGCTTCAGCAGCCCGTCGATGCCGATCCGGTTACGCGCGGACACGGCGACGACCGGCACGCCGAGCGCTGCCCGGATGGCCTCCAGGTTGATGGCGATGCCAAGCTTTTTCGCTTCGTCGATCAGATTGATGCAGATGACTGCGCGGCCGGTAATTTCCAGCACCTGCAGGGCAAGGTTGAGGTTGCGCTCCAGCGAGGTGGCGTCCAGCACGACCAGCGTCACATCCGGCTGCTCGAAAATAATATAATCCCTGGCAGCCTCTTCATCGGCGGAATTGGAATACAGCGAATATGTCCCGGGCAGGTCGACGGCGACGTACTCCCGGCCGTTATATTGAAACTCTCCTTCGGCCGTGACGACGGTTTTGCCCGCCCAGTTGCCGGTATGCTGGCGCATGCCGGTCAGCAGGTTGAACAGCGTGCTTTTTCCGGTATTGGGATTGCCGGCAAAGGCTACGGTATAACGTTTCATCACGCTTCACCTCCGATAAGTTCCCCGTAAATCCGCGAGCTTTCTTCGCGCCGCAGCGCGATCGTCGTATTGCTGACCCGGTAGGCGGCGGGATCGCCGAGCGGGCTGCGCCGGAGCACCTCCACGACATTGCCTTTCACAAAACCGAGGTCCAGCAGCCGTCTGCGCAGCACGCCTTCCACGTCCATCCCGCTTATCCGCACCATGCTGCCGATTCCGGCCTCCGATAACGCGAGTGAGTCTCGTTCCATTCCAGTCGCCTCCTTGGATACATTTCGAATTCTTGTTCAAAGCCGAACCACTTTTTTTGAACTCAAACCATTGTTCCATTTCGACCATCGTTACATATCGAACTATTGATTCATCTCGAATTATCGCTTCGTCTCGAACGATCGCTTCATCTCGAACGATCGCTTCTTCTCGAATGATCTATGGTGTTTTGCAGCATTTTTGTAGTCATCCACAAGATTAGTATATGAGTATAACTTTGTCCTTGCAACAAAAAAGTTTCCCTAAGGAAAGATTGGGAACAAAAGGAGTAGAAGGTATGGGGCAAAAAGTCCAGGGACCGGAATGGACTGGCACATGATATTGGTTGGCAATAGAAGAACAAGGGGATCTGGTAAGCAATGATAGCGTGAGAAAGGGGGGCGATGCGCAGGCGTTGGCTGATTTCCGCAGGAGGTTTAGAACAAACTAGGGGGTTGATGTGTGCCTCGTCCAACGTATGAGTATTCCTTTTGGAGGGGATTGTGAGGGGAGCGTGATTGCTGAATGGGCATGTGCTGAAAGTGGGAACATGGCAAAAACCAAAGAACTTACGGACATGAGAGCCGCTATTTGCCAAAGAACAGGCCTTTTTTGAAATTAACGGACACAGGAGACCTTATTTCGCTAAAAATGATGAAAAATAGCCAGAAATAGCACAATAACGGCGCTGGTGTCCGTTGCATCGGGAAATATGGTGATTTTGGAAAAATAACGGCTCTCATGTCCATTAGAGAGCTACACTTGGCAACAGATGCATCCGGCCAAGCGCTTTAGCCCCGGGCCATATTTCGCCCGGGGCTAAAGCTGTTCATAGGAAGCGGAGGAAGCGGAGCATTTCGGAATGCGCGCTGATTCTCTTTTGCAGCAGACATTGATAGCCGGCCTAACGCAGGCTGGCCCTGGAACCCGCTGCGGGATATACCGCATCACGTTGCCAGCTCTGCATCACGTTGCCAGCTCCGCATCACGTCGCGGGTTGCGCCGCATCACGTCGCCGTATGTGCCGCATCACATCGCCAGCCCCGCATCGCGCCACCGGATGTGCCGCATCACTTTGCTGTCTCGGCATCGCGTCGCCGGATGCGCCGCCGCAGGTTGCCGGTACGGCGTCCGCCGCCCCGGCAACCTGCGCCTTACGCAGCCGTTAAGCCTGCACGGCTTTCAGGCGGAACGTGCAGCTGGTGAAATCGCCGCGCAGGTCGGAGACCGTCAGGCCGATCTTCATCAGGCGATCGCCGCCCCAGGCGCCGCCGCCAACCAGGGCGTCGAACGGCGATTGGCCATCGGCCGCCGCGCCGGTTTCGAGCGTGTAGTTTTGGTTCGGGTCGAGCCCTTTGAGCTGGAGCCGGCGCAGCGGGCCGTTCGGTTCGGCGAGCACGCGGAAATAGGCGACAAACGCTTCGCTCTTGTCTTCGCTGACGAACATCCAGGCGGTGTCGCCGCGGCCTTCGAACGGGCTGAGCAGGCGGTACATGTCGCCTTGCTGCACCAGCGTGCGGATCTCCTTGTATTGGGCGATCTGCTTGGCGGCCAGCGCTTTTTCGGCCTCGGTGAACTTGGTCAGATCCAGTTCGTAGCCGAAGTTGCCGCTCATGGCCACGTCGCCGCGCATCGCCAGCGACGTGATGCGGTCGACCTGATGGTTCGGCACGGCGGAAATATGCGCCCCCATGCTGCTGGCCGGGTAGACGATGCTGGTGCCGTACTGGATGGCGAGCCGTTCCACGGCATCCGTATCGTCGCTGGTCCAGGTCTGCGGCATGTAGTAGAGCATGCCCGGATCAAACCGGCCGCCGCCGCCGGAGCAGCTCTCGAACAGAATGTCAGGGAATCGCGAAGTCAGGCGCTCCAGCAGGTCATACAGTCCGAGCATGTAGCGGTGCGCGGTTTCCCGCTGGCGGTCTGCCGGTGCGGAAGCGGAGACGATCTCCGTCATGTTGCGGTTCATGTCCCATTTGACGTAGGCGATCGGCGCGCTCGCGAATACGGCGCTTAAAGTCTCATACAGATAGTCGCAGACATCCTGGCGGGACAGGTCGAGAATCAGCTGGTTACGGCCTTCCGTCCGCCGGCGGTCTGCAGCATGCAGGCACCAGTCGGGATGCTTGCGGTACAGTTCGCTGTCGGGCGAGATCATCTCCGGCTCGACCCACAGGCCAAACTTGAGGCCCTGCGCGTTGACGCGGCCGGCCAGGTCGCCCAGGCCGCCCGGCAGTTTGCGCTTGTCTTCGAACCAGTCGCCGAGCGAGCTGTTGTCGCTGTCGCGTTTGCCGAACCAGCCGTCGTCGAGCACGAACAGCTCGATACCGAGCGGGCCGGCTTCTTTGGCGATCGCTTCGATTTTGTCGGCGTCAAAATTAAAGTAGGTCGCTTCCCAGTTGTTGACGAGGATCGGACGGGCCTGATCGCGGTGTACGCCGCGGCACAGCCGTGTGCGGTACAGCCGGTGGTAGGTACGGGACATGCCGCCAATGCCTTCCGCAGAGTAGACAAGCACCGCTTCCGGCGTCTGGAACGATTGCCCCGGCTCGAGCAGCCAGGAGAAGTCGAATGGGTTAATGCCGAGCGTGACGCGGGTCATGCCGAACTGCTCGACCTCGGCTTCAATGGCGAAGCTGCCGCTGTAAACGAGGCTGAAGCCGTAGGCGTCGCCATGGTCTTCGTCGGTTCCGGGACGCAGCAGGGCAAGGAACGGGTTGAGCTGATGGCTGCTGGAGCCGCGGCGGCTCTCCAGACGCAGCGCGCCGGGGCCGAGGGCACGGCGCTGCACATGGCGTTCGCGGGCCCATGCGCCGGAGAGATACAGCGCTTCATAGTCGGGGTCGGCGAAATCGAGCGAAGCGCTAAGCGCTTGTTCGAGGCGGAGCGCTGCGGCACCGCCGTGCTCGAAGCGGGCCGAACGCGTTATTGCGCTGTGGTTGGCAAATACGGTATAAAGCAGAGCAACCTTCAGGCCCGAGTAGACGTCGACAAGGTTCAGCTCCAGCGTCAAGGCTTCGCTCTCGTTTTCAGCGTATACCGCAGGCAGGCCTTCAAGCGCAGGTTTGCCCGGAATGATCTGATATCCGGCGTATTTCAGCTCGGTAATCCGGCTGCCGTCGGCAAGCAGCGCCTGGTATGCCGGCTGGCGGAAATCGCTCGAACCGTATTGCGGATATTCCTGCGGCAGCGAGTCCAGCGAGATTTCATGTTTGCCTGGAACGGGATTCGGACAGAACGAGCTGCGCTCGCGCAATTCCGGCAGGCTGGCGAGCCCGCGGTCGTGGCGGAGCTGGGAGCCCCAGTAAATGTGGGCAGGATACCCTTCGACAAGCCGGATGATATAGCTGGTTCCTTTGGATTGCAGGTGGAACAAGCCCAGCGATTCGTCAACATGAATGTTCAATGAATGTCACTCCTCTTGGGATAATTGGGGGCTTTGCCCGGAGCTTTCTCCGGAGCTTTCCCGGATAATCAGCTTGGTGCCGATGATGGAATGCGACGGGGCTTCGCGGCCCTCCAGCCGTTCGGCGAGCAGCGTGACGGCTGCCCGGCCCATCTGTTCGGGATAGGCGCGCACCGTGGTGAGCGGCGGCTGGAGATACGGGGCCATCTCGATGTCGTCGAAGCCGACGATGGCCATCTCGCCGGGAACGGCGACGCCATGGTCATGCAGCGCCCGCAGCGCCCCGACGGCGAGCGGATCGCTGGCGGCGAAGCAGGCCGTCGGCCGTTCCGGTCCGGCGAGCAGCTCGGCCATCATGCGGTAGCCGTCGGCACTGTTCCAGCGCCCCGTGCGTACCCACTCGGGACGGTATATGCCGTGCTCGCGCAGCACGCGTTCGAAGTGATGCACGCGGCGCTCGCCGGCGCCGGCGCCGCCGATGAAGGCGATCTTCCGGTGCCCGAGTCCGATCAGGTGCCCGAGCGCTTGGCCGACGGCCTGGCGGAAATGCAGCCGCACCGAATCGAATTCGGCCGGCTCGTTGTACTGATCCACGAACACGACGGCATTTTGGTCGGTATGCAGGGGATCCAGCTGGCTTGCATCGTAGTCGCCGCCTACGACAATCAGTCCGTCGCTCCCGCGCACGGACGGTGCAAGGGTGCGTCCGCGCAGCGTCTGGCCGAGCGTCAGCCCGAGCTCCTCACAGCGCACCTCGACGCCGCGCCGGATCGCTCCGTAATACGGGTCGTCCCGCTCTTCCTCAATGGAGCACCAGAGCAGGAGCGACACCGTTTTGCTCGCGCGTTCGGCGGTACGCTTCAGCTGCCGGACCCGGGCCGGCTTGTACCCGAGCCGTTCGGCGACGGCGAAGATCCGCACGCGGGTCTCTTCGCTGACCGACAGGCTGAGGTCGTTGTTCAGTACCCGTGAGATCGTGGCTGCCGAAACGCCGGCTTCGCGGGCGATGTCTTTGATCGTTGCCAATCGGCTGTCCCCTTTCCATTGTCAGAAACGATTAAGTGTTCAATTATAGTTTAGTTAATAAATTTACTAAAACAACGCTTTCATTCTAGCATTTTGCCCGGCGGGATTCAAGCGGATTTTTCGGCCGACGAACATGCCGAAAGCCCAAGCGGCAAGAGTGATTAGCCTCTTGCCGCTTGGGCAGACAAATATGGATAAGATTCCGGTACTTTATACCATGATTTTGCGCAGACTGTGGATATAGCGGGACCGGACAGCCAGGAAATAGACCGACTGAATGGCCAGGAATGCGCAGGAGGTGACGAGCACCGGCACGGTGACACTCATGATGCCGATTTGATGCAGGATCGGCCGGATGACCACCAGCGTCTGAATCGCGGCGATGAGAATCGGAATGTAGAAGAGCAGCGCCATCTGCCGCGTTGCCGAAGCCGACATCTCCTTGATGCTGAGGCCGATTTTGGACAGCGCATGGTACATCCGCATGTCGGTGTTCAGCTCGGAATGAAGCCGGAAGTACAGGAAGCTCGCGGACGAAAGCGAGAAGATCAGCGCGATGAACACGCCGATGAAGCTGAGCATCATCCAGCTCTGCCGGGTCGCCATAAATTGATCGGCCCGTGCGATCAGCGAGGCATCCCAATTTGAAATTTCCCGGTTGTGGTCCGAGCTCCATTTCGCGAGCTGCATGGAGAGCTCCGTTTCCGGTTCGCCGCTGACCGGCAAGCCTTTGTCCCAGGCGGGAATTTTGTAAAGATACATGATTTTAAGCGCCGAAGCTGATGCATGGGCCGTTTCTTCCGCATACACCCGGTCGTCAACCACAAGCAGCGATCTGGAATAGAGGCCCAGCGGCGATACCTTTACTTTATCCACGGATTGCAAAGTAAGTTCGCGGCCGGGGACCCCGATAACAACGAGGTCCCGGCCCTCTGAATAGCCGTTCAGATGCTTATCCCCGTTGTTGATGAGCACGGCCTGCTGCTCCCCGAGCCCGGAAATCACGGACCGGTTCATCTGCGGTGCCAGTTCGTTATAAGTGCTGAGCGGCAGCATCAGGAGGTCCGTATAAGATCCGTCCTTGGTTTCGGCGATGGAGGTGGTCAGTGTCTCCACGCGGTTCTCGCGGTACTCCACGCCGGCATCGCCGAGCGTGCTGCGGATCATAGCGAGCTCTTTATCGCCTTCCGCGCCGCTATACAGCGTGAGGCTGAAGGCAAAGGGACTTTGCGTATAGTTGGTTTTGTTGGCTTCGGTGAGCGACAGCAGAAATCCGGAGGCCATGCAGGCCAGGGAAGTCACCACCGTGACCATAAACAGCATGCGGGCATTGTCTTTCAGCTTGTAGCCCATCTCCGAAATCCACAGCAGGTTCGTACCCTGCCAGAGCCGGCGGCGGCTGAACTTAAGCACGCGCATCGCCAGAACCGTCAGCTGGGAGTAGAAAAAATAAGTGCCGGCAATGCCGGTGACTGCCGCGGCCAGCAGGGTTAACGGGGACACCGGCATGCGGATAATGACGGCGCCAGCGGTCAGCAGCGCAATGCCGAATAAGGCAAGCAGCCAAGACACTTTCGGCGGCGTTTTCGGTTTGACGGTTCCCGTCAGCAGCTCCAGCACCTGGTTCCGGCGGATAAACAGCAGCGTAAAGACGGAAATCACCAGGAACAGGGAGATGAATGCGGCTGCCGTGATCAGCATCGCCTTTACCGGCCAATAGAAGGGCAGGTTATCGATGCCGATCATCCGCGTGCTCAGCAGCAGGAACAGTCTGGACAGCAGCATGCCGCCGGCGATGCCCGTTGCGATGGAGAGCAGGCCGATAATCATATTTTCCAGAAAAATCAGCCGGTTGATCTGTCCCGGACGCGCGCCGAGAATCGTCAAAATGCCGAATTCATGGTTTCGCCGCTTCAGAAAGGCGCTGATCGAGTAGAGGACAAAGAAGAAAGCGAAAATATACACGATATAAGAAGCGATTTTCATGCCCGCGGCTGAATTTTCGCCCATTTCGACCGATCTTACCCCCGGGTGATACACGAATACGGAATAAGAAAAGAAGATCATGACCATAAAGGCGCTGCTGAGAAAAAAGGCCATGTATGCGCGGCTGTTGCGCCGCACATTGTTAAACGCGAATTGAGGAAAGCTCATGGCTGTTCCCTCCCCAGAAAGAAAGCGTGTCGATAATCTTCTGGAAAAACGCCTGCCGGTTATCTCCGCGGTGGATTTCCGCGGCAAGCTTTCCGTCCTTGATAAACACGATGCGGTGGCAGTAGCTGGCGGCCAGCGGGTCATGCGTCACCAGCATAATGGTGGTGCGCTCCAGGCGGTTGATGTCCTCCAGCGATTCCATCACCTTACGGGAAGCAGCGGAGTCGAGCGCGCCGGTCGGCTCGTCCGCGAGGAGGAGCGACGGCGAAGCAATCATTGCCCGGGCGATGGCGGTGCGCTGGCGCTGCCCGCCGGAAATCTCGTAGGTCCGCTTGTTCAGAATGTCGCGGATGCCGAGCCGGTCTGCGGCTTGCCCAAGCATCACGTCCATTTCGGACAGCCGGCGTTTGTCGAGCGTCAGCGGCAGGACGATATTTTCCGCCACCGTCAGCGTTTCCAGCAGGTTGAAGTCCTGGAACACGAAGCCGAGCCGCCGGCGGCGGAAAAGCGCGAGGTCTTTTTTGTTCATCAAAAACGGATCGGTTCCGCTGATCTTGACGCTGCCCGAGGTGGGCTGGTCGATGGTGGAGACCATGTTGAGGAGCGTCGTTTTTCCGCTGCCCGACGGTCCCATAATGCCGACGAACTCCCCTTCTTCAATGCTCAGATGGATATCGGTGAGGGCCTGCGTATGCACTTTGCCCGGGTATACCTTGTTTAAACCGCTAACTTCCAGTACGTTCATGGGTTTCATCCTTTCGCTCAGAACTCGGAGTTCCTGTTCTTTTGTCATGAGTGTACAGGATGCGCCCCTCCCCAAGCTATGGATTTAACTTAAATGTTTCTTACACCCGGTTTAAGCTTATGTTCGTATCTCGCCGCCGCCCTTCCGCTTCCTTCGGCTCCGCAGCAGGATAGAGAGCGCCAGAAGCAGCGGGATGAGGACCTGAAATACGGGATCGATCTTGAGGCTGGGGCCAAGGCCGATGGAGATATGCTCGGTGTAATCCCGTTCCAGAAAAGAACTGGCGTAAATGGCCAGGCCGACGGGGAAGACCCACAGCTTGGCGGATTTTCCGGTAATGCCGCTCATCGCTTTTACGGAGCAGAAGTAGAAGACCATCATTTTGATCAGCAGGCCCAAATAAAGCTGGACGGTCACCAGGATATCGGCCCGTTCGATAAACCGGAGGGCGGCCAGCGTGCGTGCCGTCATCAGAAAGGGCAGCTGGCTGAATCCGGCGATGGACGGACCCAGCACGGCGATGTTGATGGCATTCATAAACACCAGGAACAGACTGATCAGAATATAGCCGACGGCCGTTGCCTTGACGGGAACGCCGGGTTTTTCCCAATAGCACCACATCATCAGAAAAACCAGCATCTGGCCAAAGGGAAAGGAAACGACATCGGGAAGGGCCGCGTGAAGGACCGGTTTAAAGCCACCGTCAAACATGGGCAGCAGCCGCTTAAAATCAATAAGGCCCATTATCCCGAGCATGACGACCATTAAAGCGTAAAAGCCCAGCACCATCGGAAGCAGAACCTCCGGAAGGCGGAAAACGACTTCAGTCCCTTTCCAGATGGCATATAAGGCAACCAGCACAAACACCAGCATCGTGATGGAGATCGGCGTTGCTTTCAGTAGTGTCAGCGAGGCCAGCTCCCCGAGGTCGCGCACGTTGCGCATGGATTCATAGGCAAAATAAAGGCTGTAGGTGATCCCGATGACCGTACCGGCGATTTTTCCGAAATTCGTTTGGAGCAGTTCAATGAGATTGGACTTCGGCGAGCTGCGCTGAAGCCAGAAGAAGAGCATCAGAAGCAAAAAACCAAAAACGGCTCCGGTGAGCATCGCCAGCCAGGAATCCTGTTTGGCTTTGCCGCCGACCAGAAACAGCGGGGTGCTGCCGATCTCGAACAGCATGACCATGAAAGCAATCTGCAGCTCGGACACCTTTTCCTTCTTGTCCATCGTTCTCCCGTCACCCTCCTAGCCATTTGATGATCATCCGGCCCACCGGCTGGAAATAAGCGATATACGGACTGGAAATGCTGAGATGGGGCGTGTTGGTTATTCCGCACAGGTTCAAATAGACGCACCAGAGGAGGATGAGCCCGAACCCGAGGCGATGCCGTTTTTTTTCTTTTCCCCGCAGCATGCGGCAGCCTGCCAGGAAGGCGGCGATATACGCCAGTATTAAGAGCGCGATCCTCATCGTCGACCCCCCTTATTTCGGCTGGATGGCTTTGTAGGATTTGCTGCTGAGGCCGGTCCGGTCGATCTTTATGGAGACATGCGGACGAATTTCGATGTCCTTGAAGACGGTGTCCCAGCTTTTATCCTTCTGGATCTGCTTCCAGCGCTTGCGGTCGCTGCGGTGAATCTGGACGGCAAAACCGGTGACGTCGGCCCCCAGCCTGTGGACGGCTTGCCAGGACTCGTTGACATATCCCAACACGACCTGTTCGATGGATTTCTCCATCGTGCTGATCGTCTCGCGCGAATTCATATCCATGGCGCTCCCCACCTCGTTCAGGACGCCGTGGCCGTGGATGCTTACATCCATGACGTAATGATCCTTTTCCCAGATGGGGCGGACCTTTGTCGAGCATGTTTGAAGCATAAAAGAGGCGTCGGTCTCATCGCTTTGCTTGGGATCCGAAGGAAAGGCAATTGTTGCGCTTTCGATTTTGTTGGTGAGGAACGTCAGTCCGAACGCCTGCTCCTGCGACAGCCAGCCGATCATCTTGTCTTTCTTCAGCACAGCCAATCGGCCAAGCGCAAGGCGGGAGGGCAAATCGGTTACGGAAACCTCATCGCTGCGGTCCATCAGTTCGCCGCCTGTCAGCAAGATTTGCGGAATGACCGCGCTGGCCGATTCGGAGGCGATATCCATCGCCAGTTCAAACAGCCGGGTACCTGAATAATAGGAGAGCAGCTTTTCTTCCTGCTCCATCATCAGCTGTACGCCGGCGCCCTGATTTTTGGCCATCTGCATCAGTTGGGCCAGAATCTTGCCGGCTTCACCTTCGGCGATGAATACGAAGACCGTTTCGCGCGCATCCTGCTTGCGCAGGAAGAGATCGATAAGCTGATGGATGCCGTGCTTTGCCAGTCCTTCGCCGATGACGGTAATCCGGGAGTGGGCGAAGAACATCTGCCGCGTGCTTAGCAGATTGGTCCGCTCTACAGCCTCCATAATCGTTTTTCCTCTTGCGGTAAAGGTAACAAACGGAGGGGAACTGGAGCTTCCCGCACCGGATCCTCCCGAAGTGCCGCTGACCCCGGACGACGGATTGATCACCTGGTACGTAGCGATCCATTCGTTATCCTTCCAATCATAGGAGGAGGCGGAGGTGATGCCAAGTTCATTCAGTTCCCGGTCATCCCAGCAACCTGACAGAGGCGCGGAACACAGGCAGAGGCACAGCAGCAGACAGACGGATCGTCCCCGGTTCATGTTCCCCATCCCTTCCCTTTGGATTTGCCGCGTACACGGATTAACGCCATGGCGCCAAGGGGCACCAGCAGATTAAACAGAAAAAACACCGGAAACCGTCCCTCCGCGTTGTAGACATTCAATTTGGCGGAGCTTTCCCAGGTATAAAGGCCTTCGAGCATAATCAGAAGCCCCAATGCGCTAATAAACGGCCGGCTTGTCTTTACCTTGAAGGTCTGCTTGAAGCATTCCGTGGTGGCGAACAGAAAAATCGCAAATTTCATGTAGAGGGACAAAACCCAAAACGAAATGAAGAACATGTCCAAATTCTCGATAAACTTGCCGATCTGCACGACGCCGACCGTAGCGAATCCGGGATATGCGCTCATTTTGATATACTGGGGTCCGAAGACAAGCAGCGCCGATATCATGGAGAACAGGAGCAATGCCGCTACGCAAGCGATACCCATCAGGCCGAAGTAGCGGGCAAGCTGAGGTTTTTTCAGGTAAGGCGCCAGAAACAGCAGAATCGCCACCTCCGACATCCAGGTGCCGGGCGTGATGCTGGCCAGCGTAATTGAAGCGGCGGAATGATCGAACATCGGCAGGAGCCGGTGAACGTTCATTTCATGATTGAGCCCGAACATATAAATCGGCAAATATACCGCATAAAGCATGATTACGATGCTGTTGACCCGAGCAATCGGTTCGATGCCTGAACGTACCATGTAGATCGTGATCAGCAGGATGAGCACGGCGATTAACGTCACCGGAGTGTTGAACAACACATTGTCTTTAATGAAGTTGACGAATTCCCGCAAAATGGTCGCCGTCACGTCCACATAATACTGGAGCATCAGCAGGCCGAGGATAAAGGCGATGACCGGGGAGGTCTTCCGGCCGACCCAGTCCAGAAACGGAGCACCCTGGCTGGCCCGGATAATCGTGCCGACGATCAAAGCCACGACTATTCCGATTACCGCAGCCAGCAGGACGGCCAAAGGCGAATCCTGTTCGGCATACGTGCCGATGATAACCGGCAGCACGACCGTCGCCGTAGGCAAAATGGTGTTAACGATCAGCATGATGGTCTGGGTCGTTCCGATTTTCTCGTTCACAGGCCTCCGCCTCCTTCCGGCGATGCTCCGCCGTTTCCGCCGCCGGTTGAAGGATTTCCGCCATGGGCAGGGGTTCCCTTGCCGGCCTCGGCATTCGTTTTATTGCTGGTGCCGCTGTTGGGTTGGCTTGCGCCTTGGGAGTCAGCCGCTGCCGGTTTCGGCTGCTGATGGCGCCCTTGCCGGCGGGTTTCTTTGCCGGTCAACGTTTTGGGCCGCATCGTCATGTGCCAGAGCGGCACGCGGATAAAGACATCCTTCATGTAGCCCGGCTCCATCGGGGCGATCGGAGATAAATAAGGCACCCCAAAGGAGCGAAGTCCCGCCATGTGGATCAGGAGCACGATCAGAGAGGACATCACGCCGAACAAGCCGAGCGTCGCCGCGATCAGCATCATGGCGAAGCGGATCAGCCGGATCGAGTTGGCGATCGCCAGCGAGGGGATGACGAAGTTGGAGATGGCCGTAAAAGAGACGACGATGACCATCGCCGCGGAGACCAGACCGGCCTGCACGGCGGCTTGGCCCAGCACCAGGGCGCCGACGATGGAAATCGCCGGACCGATGGTCCGCGGCATGCGTACCCCCGCTTCGCGCAGGACGTCGAACGTAATCTCCATCAGCAGCGCCTCCGCCAGCGCCGGCAGCGGAACGCCCTCGCGCTGCGCGGCCAGGCTGATTAGCAGCGTAGTGGGGAGCATCTCCTGATGGAAGGTCGTTACGGCAATATACAGCGCCGGCAGCAGCATGGATACAAAAAAGGCCGCGAACCGGATCATCCGCAGAAAAGACGATATATCATACCGCTGATAGTAGTCTTCGCTGGATTGGAAAAAGTTGAAAAACGTAGATGGAGCCAGCAGTGCGAACGGCGTTCCGTCGATAATGATGCCGACCTGGCCCTCCAGAATTCCGCCGGCCATGGCGTCTGGGCGTTCCGTGTTCTGGATGGTGGGAAACGGCGTCATGCCGCCGTCCTGGATAAACTCCTCGATATAATTGCTCTCCAGGATGCTGTCCGTCACGATGGAGTTCAGCCGGCGGCGGATCTCCTCGATGACACTCTCGTTTGCAATGCCCTTGAGATAGGCCAAGGCAACCGATGTCTGCGTGCGTTGGCCGATTTTGAATTCCTCGATATGCAGATCGGGCGTTTTGAGCCGGCGGCGCAGCATGGCGGTCCCGGTCCGCAGGCTTTCGGTAAAGCCCTCCTTCGGGCCGCGGATGACGCCCTGGGAGGTCGGTTCGTTAATGCTGCGTTTCTCCCATCCGGCCGTATCGGCCGCGAGGGCAGAGGAATGCCCGTCAAAGAAAATCAGCGTATTGCCGTTAAAGAGCAGCGGAATGAGTACCGTCAGCGTTTTGCCCTCCTGTACGCTTCCGATAGGCAGCAGCTGGTCTTTGACCAGATGGAAGGCCGCTTCCTCGGACATGGCGCTGGTCGTCAAGGTCTGATTGTCCATCAGCGGCATGAGCACCGCCTGGTTCACGGTCTCCGTATTGACCAGACCTTCGATATAGATAAAAGCAATGGAGAGCGCGGAGGAAGGATTGGCATGAAAACGGCGGATGACGATATCCGAGCTGTGCCCGATCAGTTCATGGATCTCCTGCAGGGTCGCTTCCAGCGAAGGGTTCAGCGGCTGCGCCGACGGAACGGACACCTCGGGAGGATCCTGCGGCCCGAGAAGTTTCTGGATCAGCTTATTCGGCATGGTGGTCTCTCCTTCGTGTGCTGGATTCTGGATGGTTTGGGGTTATTATCCCCGGGAGGAGAAAACCTTATTCTTCCATGGCAAAAGGCGCGGTCCTCCCGCTCGGGGGAAGACCGCGCCTTTTATGTATTATCCGAAAAATAGATGCGGACCGCAGTGCCTTCGCCGAGCCGGGATTCCAGCTCCACGCGGTGTCCGAGCCGCTTGCAGATCTCCCGTACGAGATATAGCCCCATGCCGGTCGACTCATGGTACTGCCGGCCGCGTTCGCCGGTGAAGTAGGGATTGAACACCCGCTTCAGATCGGCAGGCGAAATGCCGATGCCTTCGTCGCGGATTTCCATTATTGTACCGTCCGCACCGCGCCGGGCAGTGAGAGAGACGGTTTTGCCCGAGCCGGGCGTATAGTTGACCGCATTGATCAGGATTTGCGTCAGCATGAACAGCAGCCATTTGGCGTCGCTGTACACGGCGAGTCCGGGATCGATGGATATCTCGGCGCGGATGCCCCGGCGGATGAACAGCTTGCGGTTCTCGGCTACCGCTTTGGCGGCCATATCCCGCAGCAATAGGGACTCGACCTGGAAGTCATCTTCAAAGCGCTCCAGGCGGGAGGTATAAATCACCATCTCCAGCCCTTTGCGCAGCCGTTCGAGCTCCTCCTGGATGCTTGCGGCAGCGGCTTCGTCCACATCCTCCAGCGTTAGCTGAATCACGGACAACGGGGTTTTCATCTGATGGACCCAGCGGCCGATGAAATCCACATGCCGGTCCATCGTACGGATCCGCAGGTCCAGCTGCTCGCGGTAATGGCGGTCGGCCGTATGCAGCAGCCGGCTCACTGCCTCGGGCACCGCGGCTTCGCCGAGCGGGTCCAGCAGATTGTCGCCTTCCCCGGCATGGCTGAGCTTTTGATATAAAAGGCGCTGCTGCATGTAGCGGAAGACCAGGTACAGGAGAAGAACGACACCGGCAAGAAGCATGCCGTAGAGCATGACGGAGGGCGGCCGGGAGTCCCCGGTGAGCCAGTAGAGCCCCGGAACGAAGAGCATTTGCGCCAGGTAAAAAAACATTAGCGGCAGATGATCCTTCAGGAACAGCTTCATGGCAGCTGCCTGCCTTCCGCGTTAAGCCGGTAACCGGCCCCGCGCACCGTTTCTACAATCTCCGGCAGTCCCAGCTCCTTGAGCTTCCGCCGCACACGCGTAATATACACGTTCAACGTATTGTCGTCGATGAAATGCTGATCCTCCCACATCAGATCGAGCAGCCGTTCGCGGGAGACGACCCGCCCGGCCTTATGCATCAGCGCCTCCAGCAGCACCGCTTCCTTCTGCGTCAGCTCGGCGGTTTGGGCCTCAAGCTGCACGACATACCGTTCCGGATAAAAAATCAGGCTGCCCGCCCGCAGCGTGCGTTCCTGGAGACCTTGGGCATAAGAGCCGTAGGCTCTGCGCAGGTGACTGCGGATCTTGGCCAATACCACTTCGTATTGGAACGGCTTCGTAATGTAATCGTCGCCGCCGTTCTCCAGCGCCATGACCTGATCCATGCCGCTGTCGCGTGCCGAAATGAACAGGATAGGGCACAGCGAGCTGCGGCGGAGCTGACGGCACCAGTAAAACCCGTCAAATCTCGGCAGATTGACGTCGAGCAGCACGAGGGAGGGCGAGCATTCCTCGAAGGTCTCGAGTACCCGGTTAAAATCGCCGGCAATTACCGCCCGGTAATCGTATTTGGCCAGATAGGCGGCCAGCAAGTCGGCCAGCTTCGCATCGTCTTCGATAATCAGAATCGTATCCATGAGGTCCTCCTTGGACAGGCTTCGCTATTACAGTATCATGCCGGGCAAAATGGATGCAAAGCAAATACGCCGATGAAGCGGCAGGCGCCTAGCAGTCCCGGGCCGTATCTGTGCAAAAAAACTGCAGCTGGTTTATACTTTGTACATTATGGACAGCGACAATCAGGAGGACAGAACAGTGATTACAACCATCGGTTTGATCCGTCACGGCAGCACGGCATGGAACAAGGAAGGGCGCATTCAAGGACATACGAATAATCCGCTGGACGAGGAAGGATTCGGGCAAGCGGAGAAAATCGCCGAGCGGCTCAGCGGCGAAACCTGGGATTATATCTATACCAGCGATCTGCTGCGGGCAAAACAGACGGCGGAGGCCATTTCGGCCAAGCTGGGTATTCCCGTAGCCGGGCTGGTGCCGGAGCTGCGCGAAATGAACGGCGGACTCCTGGAAGGCACGACCGAAGATGAGCGGGTGGCGCAGTGGGGGCAGGACTGGCGGTCGCTGGACCTGCGTCTGGAAAAAACGGAAAGCGGCATGGAGCGGGGAAGCCGCGCCATCGAGGAAATCGCTGCCCGCCATCCCGGCAAGCGGATTCTGATCGTCAGCCACGGCGCGATTTTGCGCAGCAGCCTCAAAGGACTTGTACCTGAGCTGGATGTCAGCGAGCTGCTGAAGAACACGTCAATTACCCGCATTGTAAAAGACGATGCCGGGTGGACCTGCGAGCTGTACAACTGTGCAAAACATATCGAGGAATAAGCAAAAAGGGACAGCAGCGGAAGATATCTCCCGCTGTTGTCCTTTTTTTGTACAGTTTGAAGTCGTTCAGTCAAATTTCCTGCTTCAATGTTTACGCTTCTACTTCAGCCAGCAGCGCGGCAAGTACATCCGGGTAATCCGTAATGATTCCGGCGACCCCGGCATTCATCAGCTCTTTCATCCGCTGCGGGTCATTCACCGTGAACGGATGGTAGCAGACCCCATGCTCGGCGGCTTCGGCCACGAATTCCGGCAGTACTGCGTAATGATAAGCGTGAAGCGCCTCTGCTCCCACCGTTGCGGCATAATCCCAAGGCCGGTACAGCCCGTCCCCGTAGAGGATTCCGGTTCGGATGTCCGGGGCGAGCGCTTTGCAGGTTACCAGCGAGTAGTGATTGAAGCTGGACAACACGACGCGGGGGGACATGCCGAATTCGCGTACGGCGGCGATGACTTTCTCTTCCATGCCGGGGTACAGGAATGTAGTGTTTTTCAATTCGATATTCAGCACGGTGTCCGTATCCTGCAGCAGTTCAAGCAATTCCTCCAGTGCGGGGAGCCGCTCGCCGCGGAACTCCGCCCCGAACCAGGAGCCGGCGTCCAGCGCCTTGAGTTCCGCCAGGGTCTTGTCCTTCACGAAACCCGCGCCGTCCGTGGTCCGGCTGAGTTCCTCGTCATGAATCAACACCAGCTTGCCGTCCGCCGTGAGCTGTACGTCGGTTTCGATGCCGGTGGCGCCCAGCTCCAGGCCGCGGCGGAAGGCCGCCATCGTATTCTCCGGACAGACGCCGGATGCGCCGCGATGCGCAAAATTGATGATAGGAGTCATCTGCATATCCCTCCGAATTCAGGTTGATGAAGAGCGGTTCAACCTTAGGTATTCCACGCCGCGCGGCAAATCCCTGTCGTTGGCCGGACCGGTGGATGCCCATTCCGGAAATTTAACATCCCCCTAATGTTAAGAAATTACGGCTATGCCCGTCCGCTTCACACCCAAAAAAAGAGAGGATTCACGCAGATACAATCTCTCGGATCAGCTCATGCACATGCTGCGCTTCGCTGAAGGCCTGCGTGTATTCGGCGTCGCCGCCGCCGGCAGGCAGGAATGGAATGGACAGCACCGGCGTGTCGCTGCTGCTGAGATAAATCTTGAGCGTCAGCTCATGCACCGGAGCAGGCTTACGCGCCTGAGCTGATGCAGCCTGTACGCCATCAAGCGAAGGAATGGCCGCTTCCCGGGCAAGCAGCGGTCTTGCGCTGGTAATGCGGCTGGTTCTGCTGAACTTGGTCAGCGTTAAGGCGTCCTCCACGATTTCGGCGCCAAGAATGGAGTCGAACGCTACCAGCTGCGCCGCCGGTTCCTCGCGGCTGCCTGCGGTCAGGCTGCCGACGGCAAGCCGTTTGCCGGTTTCGTCCAAGGCGATGATATGGGAGCAATCAGGCGTAATGAAACGGCGGGAAGCCTCCAGCTCCAGCGACGCAACGGCGTGGTCGAGCCTGCTGAGCGCTGCCGGGGCACGGGATAACAGATATTGCTGCACCGCGGCTGCAAGTAGCAGGAGCATGCCAAGGGCAGCGAAAAAGATTGCCAGAATAATCAGAATGATCCACCTCCTTGCTTCATAGATATGCCGGAGACCGGTGTGAACATGCACGGAATCGCTGGGAATTAGCGGGGACGGGCCCGGCAAAAAGGGTACGGGCCGGGCTGCAACTATTGCGGCGCAGCGTCGTCTATACGTATTGGATTTCCAATATAAACCAGACAACCCCGGAGGAGGAGCAACATGGATCTGCATGCATATCCCGTCCCGTACCCAAGCCGCCTGGCCAAGGCAGCACTGTCGCTGCTGGCGTTCACTCTGCTGCTTGCGGCGTGTTTCGCCGGTACCGCCAAAGCCTCTGCCGTCACCGATCTGCTCATCATCAACAAAAAGACGAATACGCTCGGCTACTTCAGCGGCGGAAAGCTGGTCAAAACCTTCCGCGTCGCAACGGGCAAAACGAAAGAGCTGACCCCCGAGGGGCGCTTCCCGATCGTCGTCAAGGTGAAGAACCGGCCGTACTACAAGGAGCATATTCCCGGCGGCGATCCGGCCAATCCGCTCGGCGACCGCTGGCTTGGCTTGAAGGTAAACGGAACGATGGGCACGACTTATGCCATCCACGGCAACAACAACGAATCTTCCATCGGCAAATATGTCAGCGCGGGCTGCATCCGGATGCACAATGACGATATCCGCTGGCTCTATCCGCGCATCGCCACCCAAACCATGGTCATCATTACGTCCTCGGGACTCGATATGCAGAGCATCGCCGTAAAATCCGGTTATCCGCTCGGGCAAACGCTTGTAGCCGGAAGCTTCGTAAAAGACGGAGAAACGATCATTCCGCAAAGTCCTTTTCTGATTGAACAATCCAGAGTGTTTGTACCGCTTCGCGAGACGGTGACGCTTCTGGGAGGCAGCGTGACTATTAACGCGGTAAGCGGAGACATTGTGATGAAACTCGGCGGGCGTACCGTCACGCATCAGCCGCTGGGCGATACGGCAAACGTGGACGGAAAAAGCGTCGCGATGCTTCCGTCGCGGAACGTGGGAGGGCGGCTGTATCTGCCGCTGAGCAGCCTGGCGCCGCTGTTCGGTATCGTCCCGGCCTGGAATCCGCAGGCGAAGGCCGTGGAGCTCTAGACTATCAGGTCCGGTATAACGGACGAAGGAACGGAAAAAGGCCACCCCGCTATGCGCTTCGCATAGCGGGGTGGCCTTGTCTTGATCATCTAGTGGCGGATCAGATAATCAAAGGCACCGAGCGCGGCGGTTGCTCCTGATCCCATGGAGATAATAATCTGCTTGAACGGACTATGGGTGCAGTCTCCGGCGGCATAGACCCCGGGCATACTCGTTGCGCCGTAGCCGTCGACGACAATCTCGCCCATCCGGTTTCGCTCGACCGAGTCGCCGAGCCAATCCGTATTCGGGACTAGCCCAATCTGCACGAATACGCCCTCAAGGGGAATATGCCGTTCTTCGCCGCTGTCCCGTTCGGTATAGGAAATGCCGTTCACCCGGTCTTCCCCGGTGATTTCTTTGGTCTGCACGTTTTGAAGCACCGTCGCGTTCGGCAGGCTGAACAGCCGCTGCTGCAGCACGGCATCCGCTTTCAGCTCCGGCATAAATTCCAGCACCGTCACGTGCTTGACAATGCCGGCCAGGTCGATGGCCGCCTCGATGCCGGAATTGCCGCCGCCGATGACCGCAACATGCTTGCCCGCAAACAGCGGCCCGTCGCAATGCGGACAATAGGCGACGCCTTTGTTCTTGAACTCCGCTTCTCCGGGCACGCCGACATTGCGCCAGCGGGCGCCGGTGGCAAGGATCACGGTTTTGCTTTTCAGCACAGCGCCGTTCTCCAGCTCCACCTCGATCAGTTCTTTGCGTTCCAGACGGGCGGCACGCTGCAGCTTCATGACCTCAATGTCATAGGCCTTGACATGCTCCTCCAGATTGGCGGCCAGCTTTGGGCCTTCCGTATGCTTGATGCCGATCAGATTCTCGATGCCCAGCGTATCGAGCACCTGCCCGCCGAAGCGTTCGGCGATCAGTCCGGTGCGAATGCCCTTGCGCGCCGCGTAGATTGCCGCGCTGGCGCCGGCCGGTCCACCCCCGACCACAAGCACGTCGTAAGGCGCTTTCCCGGCAAAATCCGCGGCAGCCGGAGCATCGCCCAGCCTGGCGACGATCTCTTCCAGCGACATCCGGCCGCTGGCGAAAAATTCGCCGTTCAGATAGACGGACGGAACGGCCATAATGCCTTTGCGCTCCACCTCATCCTTAAAGGCAGCGCCGTCGATCATCGTATGCGTGATGCCCGGATTCAGCACGCTCATCGCCACCAGCGCCTGGACGACATCCGGGCAGTTATGGCAGGTTAAGCTGATATAAGTTTCAAAGCGGTATTCCCCGCGGAGCCGCTTGACGCGTTCCGCGGTGTCGGCCTCCACCTTGGGCGGCCGGCCGCTGACCTGAAGCAGCGCCAGCACCAGCGAGGTGAATTCATGGCCGAGCGGAACGCCGGCAAAGACCACGCGGGCGTCTTCGCCCGGACGGCTCACGCTGAAGCTGGGCGTCCGCGGCAGTTCCGCTTTTTCTACCTTGATCCTGGCGGACATCGCTGCCAATTCCTCTACAAGCTCCAGCATCTCCAGCGAAATCCGATCCTGGCCCGCGCTGGCCCGGAGCACCACCTCGCCTTCCATCAGTTCCAGATACTGCTGCAGCTGCGCCTTAATCTCAGGTTCGAGTGCCATCGGCGTCTGCCTCTAAATCTTTCCGACCAGATCCAGGCTCGGCTTCAGCGTTCCTGCGCCTTCTTGCCATTTGGCCGGGCAGACTTCGCCGGGATGGCTGCGGACGTATTGCGCCGCTTTGACCTTATTCACGAGCGTGCCCGCATCGCGGCCGATGCCGTCGGCATTCACCTCAACGGTCTGGATGATGCCGTCCGGGTCGAGAATGAAGGTGCCGCGCTCGGAGAGGCCCTGCTCTTCGTTCAACACATCGAAATTGCGCGAGATCGTTTGCGAAGGATCGCCGATCATCGTATAGGTGATTTTGCCGATTGCTTCCGAATGGTCATGCCAGGCTTTATGGGTAAAATGCGTGTCCGTGGAGACGGAATATACCTCGACGCCCAGCGATTTGAGCGTTTCATACTGGTTCTGCAAATCCTCGAGCTCGGTGGGGCAGACGAACGAAAAATCCGCCGGATAAAAACAGATAACGCTCCATTTGCCTTTCAGGTCGGCTTCGGAGAGCTCGATGAATTTGCCGTTGTGATAGGCCGAAGCCTTAAACGGTTTGATTTCACTGCCAATCAGGGACATGGGGGTTCCTCCTCGAAATGGTGTGGCGGCAGGCCGCTGTGCCTGCGCTCCTTCCGTTAGGATGGTTGACCGGAGCAAAAATATTCCTGTATGTGCACGTTGTATTTCGTACAGTAGCTTCGCTTGCATTTTTTACAGCGAAATAAAAAATCCGCTGCACAGTGTGCAACGGATTGTATTATTTGCCGCATTTTCGGTTCACCCATTGGATGAACTGCGATGAAGCAACGGGAGGGCCGGCTTACTTCACATCATCGGCTGTTTGCTTAACGAAAGTTTCACTGCCGTCTGCGTTCCGTGAAGCCACATGAGATACGGTTGCTTCCTGCACGTCGCCGAATGCCCAATGGCTCGGCGGCACATCCGGGAAGACCGGTGCCATGCCCTGCAGCGGTCCGCGGAACAGCATGCGGTTGATCATCGTCACCGCTTCGGCGCGGGCGATCTTTTGACCCGGACGGAAGCTGCCGTCGCTGTAGCCGCTCAGGAAGTTGCCGCTATAGAGCGCTTCGATCGCATTCTCCGCCCAGTGGCCGTCGCTATCGGAAAAATGGTTCTGAACCGGAACCCCCGGTTTCAGCTGCAGGAAGCGGGCCATTACCGCGGCTAATTCGCCCCGTGTCACCGGTTGGTCCGGCTTGAAGGTTCCATCGGCGAAGCCGCTGAAGTACCCGTGTTTGACGGCGATCATAATGTAGTTGGTCGCCCAGTGGCCTTGGCGCACATCGGTAAATGAAAGCGTGCCGTCCTGCTTTTGATTGTCGGTCAGGCGGGCGACGATGGCAGCCAGCTCAGCCCGGGTTAGCGAAGCGTTAAGCTTGAACTCCCCGTCAGGCATGCCGAGGATATACCTCTGATGGTTCAAAGCGCCGAACCGGTCGGAGAAAATTTTGATTTTGGCCGTCGAAGCCGCCGAAATTCCCGTAGCGCCAGCAGCGGCAAAATCGCCGCGGACGCTCAGTTCTTTTTCCGCTTCGGATAGCTGTGCCCACTTCACGGTGAACTTCAGGCTGCCCGTCTGTCCGCCGGACAGGTTGGTTACGTTCCAGGCGATCGTGTTGCCGTTCGCCTTGCCTCCGCCGGCATCCGCAACCTGTGCCTCCGCCGGGAGGGTTATGGTCACCGTTCCGTTATTCAACGTTACAGAGGAGAGGTTCTTATAGTCCACCGTGAACGTGGACTCGCTTCCCTCCTTTACAACATTCTGCGGAGTCGAGACCGTCAGCGCGAGCGTCGGTCCCGGAACGGTTCCGCCGGTATCTCTTGCCAGCTTAATGTCATGCTTGACGATATCCTGATTCACCGCGATCACCGGACTGATGTAAGTCTGGTAGCCCGGTTTGCTTACGACGAGATAGTAATCCGTTTCCGGGTAAACCATATAGGCGTAGTTGCCGGATGCATCTGTCGATTGCTCCGGACTCGCGTTGTCGTTCGGCGCAAAACCGGTGAGCGCAGGCAGATGCACCGGTGTTCCGCCCGTTTTGCCTGCTGCCGTATTTCTGGCCGTCTGTGCATAAAGCAGTGTTACCTTGGCGCCCTCGACCGGCTGGTTGGTGCCGGCGTCGGTCACGACCCCGTACGGGTCGATTAACTGCTGGGTAATGTTCAATTCACCGTTTGCTTTCAGGCTGACTGTGCCCTGGCTGATCGTAATTTCTTTACCCGGTTCGATTGCATAACGGACCTCCAGCGTATAATCCCCTACCGCCAGCCGGTTGGCATTGAATACGCCTTGTCCGGAGACAGGGAAGGCTTTAGCCACGCCGTTTTCTTGCACATAGGCGCCGTGGGCGTCTTTCAAATAGATAAAGGTTTTGCCTTGCATCTCCGAAATGAGCGGTGCTGCAAGTCCGTTCGGCTGCTTGAAGCCGACGATGCCGGTGATCGTTTTATCCGATTCGAAAGTCTCATCTCCGTTCCCATGCACCGCCCCGACGGTTGCCGTCTGGTTGTAGGTGATGGAGGTCGGAGTGCCGCCGATAATAACCGTTTGGGTAATGGTTAAGGTATAGGTCTGGCCCCCTTTCGGAACGGGAAGGGCGTAAGCGCCGTGTTCATCCGTAATGACCGTTTTGTCAAAATCGATCTGAGGGTCAATGATGCCGTCCCCGTCGATGTCGAGCGTTACCCGTACGGTGGCGCCGGGAACCGGCGCATTGCTGTCTCCGCTGGTAATTACACCCTTCACCTGTGCCGGAAGAAACGTAAGAAAGACTTTAGCATCGGCAGACAACCCTTTATCCAGATCCAGCACAGTGGCGGTGACTGGGACGGATAACGGATCCGTTCCAGTTAATGCGCTGGACTGGTAGATCACTTTGGCGATTCCGTTGCTGTCGGTCACCGCTTCGGCACCCTCCGGAAAAGAACCTTTGTCGGCTTGGAACTCTACTTTAACTCCGTTGATCGGATGGTTATCGGCATCTTTGAGAACAGCCGACAATTCCGATGTCGATTGGCCGTCCGCAAGGATTTGCTCCGGGCTTGCTAACAGAGCGAATTTAACTTCAAGAACCTTGAAATGGTTATCGGCCAAACGGGAAGGATCTTCCCCCGGGAGCTGCTCTCCCTGAGCATCTTCGGCCGAGAAGGTGACCGTATAAGTACCGGTGCCGGTCTTGTCGGCTAACGGCGTATTGGTCAACGCCCATTGCTTGTAGCCGTCGGCCACGCTCGTGGTAGTATTGATCCAGATCAGCTCAACCTTACGTCCGTTCACATCGGCAAAGACCTTATTTGCCGTGAGCGCCGATACGGCGGACAATTTCAGCGGCTGCCCTGGGATTGCGGTCACTACAGCGGCATCGCCCTGCGATTTGTCGCCGACCCAGCCGTCAAGGCCTTTCAGGATGCTGAGCTTAACGGTGGCGGGAGGACTTGTCTGGCCCTGTTGATCGGTTACTGTATAGGAAAAGGTATCGATGCCCGCTGTATCTGCTTTCGGCGTATATAACCAGTCTTTGGCATGCGGCTGATCCGGACTCGCCGGATTCAGGGCTCCCTTCGACGGGCCGGTTCCCGTAACGATGGTATACGCCAGTTCGCCGATATTTGCACCTGAATCGGTACCGGACAAAGTGATCGGCGTAGCATGGGCATTCTCCTGCAGTTCTGTGACCAGAGGCGCGGCAGCCGGTATGCCATTGTAGGAGATGGTTACTTGTGCCGGGATCTTCGAATAATGTTTGCCGTCGTAGCCGGACCATCCAAAGCGGACAGTGGCCCCGTTCTCCAGATCGGCAGCCGGAGTGAATTTAAGGCTATTGAGTGCAGCCGCGGGGATCGACGTCGTTGCGCCTTGGGGCGCATATACGGCCTCTTCCACAGATGGGCCGTCATAATACAGCTTTCCGATATGGTCAAAGTCCTCCGGAAGCGTGACCTGAATGCCCTGCATCGGATCGTTGTCTGCGTCCGAATATGCGGAGGCAAAGCTGTTGCCGTCGGCAGCGGCGAAATCAAGCGTTTCTCCCATTAAGCCGGTTTTGGCAATATCGGTAACCGCCGGAGGCGTATTGATGGAGATGCTTATCTTCTTATTCTCCAACGCATATTGCTTCCCATCGGAACCGTTCCACCAAAATTCGGCACCGCCTTCCGCATTGGGTTCCGGAATAAATTGCAGGTTGTCCAGTTCTGCGGGAGTAAGCTCCTGTCCGGCTACGACAGGGCTGGTGGAGGAGCCGGATACCAGCACCAATGTGCCCTTGGAAGCATCCGGCAGAGAGATAATTTTCGCCTTGACGAGCGGTTCGCTATCGCTGTCATGATATGCGCTGCTGCCGGTAAAATCGTCCGCTTTGAAAATCACGGGCGACCCTTTATCCGTAAGCTTGGTAATATGCTCGATCGTCGGCGCATAGTTCAAATGGAGGTTTACATGGGCAGAGTTCACGGTATTTTTGCCCTGGCCGTAACCGGTCCAGGCGAAAGATGCATCTGCGTCCATGGTTGGGGCCGGCTGGTACTTGAGCTTGCCGAGGTCGGCAACCCCGATGGAATACCCGTCCGTTCCGAGGTTGGCCGCGGTTAATTCCTGGCCGTTAAAGATCAGCTTGCCGTCCGCCGCATCCGGCAGGGAGCGGATCGTAACCACCTGCAGATTCTCGCCGTTTGGAATATCGCCGGCTCCTCCGACCCCGCTGTTTTTGAAGAAGCTGGATTGGAAATCCGCCGCGCTCAGTTGCAGGTCGGTATTCTGCAACACGGTTTTGTCGATATCATGGGCTTTCATGTTGTATGTAGAGAACGACAATACATGCTCGGCTTTACCCGGCGTCCCGTCATTACGGGCATCGAATAAAATCACGTTAACGAAATACTCGGTCCCGGGAACAATACTGGAGTTGGTCAATACCGGGTCCCAGTCCTTGCCGGCATTCTGGGCGGCATTGGTGAAACTTTTGGATTGAACGTCAAGGTTGAGGTCCTGCACGTTTCCGTTGATATCCTTGACTTTCTGAATAACGTTCGCTTCCACGACATAGTTCCCGGTGTTTTTAGGGACAAAAGTGGTATCAAGCGTTATTTTTCCGTTCTGAACCGTGAGGCCGGCATCGGTAAACTCCCCATTCTCCCGCGTGCCCCCGTCGATGACGAGCTGCGCCCAGTCGATTTCCGTAACCCAGCCATCGTTAAATGTATTGGTTGGCGCCAAATAATAATGATGGATCGAGGTCCCGACATAATTATCGCCTGTTGCGATTTTTGAGAAGTCGGCAGGCAGAAGGGAGAAGACGGTCGTGTTCCAGATTTCATTTTGTCCGGACAGCGCCCCTATGTAGTTAGCCTGCTTGAATTCCTTTTTGTAGCCGTCGGAAGCATTTTTCCAATTGTCCGAGGTCGGCCAAGGCGTGTAGGGATCCCCGAGCTTGATATCGTCCGCATTGCCGGACATATATACCCGGTCCCATTCGCCGCCAACGCCGTTTTTATACTCGTCGACGTCGTAGGCCCGGACAAGAAGCTGCGCGCTGACTTTGGGGAGTTGCTGCACATTGACAACCTTGTATTCAATCGGGTACAAGGGATCGCCGTTTTTAATGCGGCTGGTGCTGTAATCCAGGTCGCCGTCAGCGGGGGTATTCGCTGCGCCATTGCCGCCCCAATTGTCGGTATCGGTAAAATAGGTTGCTCCGGTAAACAGCGGAACCTCACCGGCGGAGACTTCTTGCGAGCCGAAGCCGGCGACCCAGGTTCCGGCCGCTACGGCGACCGCGAGTACGAGTGAAACTATGGTTTTGGTGCGTTGCTTTCTCTTCAAACCCCTGTCTGCTCCCTTCAAATACATCAATAAGTTATTATCACAAATTTGATATTACCTAAATCTAGTAATAGTGTCTAGAAAAAATCGCCAAATTCCGTGACTTCCGTAGCATATATTTTTGCTTTTCGACACTTGTAACATTATATTAATAGGGAAATAGACGTATAAAATGTCCGGGGACGTCGGATTTTCCTGCAGATGCGCGAATGGCAATTAAGGACTAGTGAAGCTGGTTTTAGGATAGAAAAACGGGTTGAATAAAAGACTACACATCAAAAACGGAGAGTACAAAAGGAGGAGTAATCAATGAAGCCATCCGATCCACAGGGCTGGAAGCTGCAGCATAGCTATGCCGAGCTCCCGGAAGGCCTGTTCACCCGGGTGACGCCGTCGCCCGTGCGCGCACCTAAGCTGGTGATGTTCAACCGGCCGCTGGCGGAAGCGCTGGGACTGAATGCCGATGTCCTTGCCGGCGAAGAAGGCGCGGCCATCTTCGCCGGCAACCAACTGCCGGAGGGGGCTGAGCCGCTGGCGCAGGCGTACGCGGGACACCAGTTCGGCTATTTCACGAAGCTGGGGGACGGCCGCGCGGTACTGCTCGGCGAGCAGCTCGCGCCGGACGGCACGCGGATTGACATTCAACTGAAAGGCGCAGGGCGAACGCCTTATTCCAGGGGCGGCGACGGCCGCGCCGCGCTCGGTCCGATGCTTCGCGAATATATCATCAGCGAGGCGATGCATGGCCTCGGCATTCCAACGACCCGCAGCCTGGCGGTGACGGCAACCGGAGAGCCGGTCATCCGGGAGACGACGCTGCCAGGAGCGGTGCTCACCCGGACGGCGGCCAGCCATTTGCGGGTCGGCACGTTCCAGTATGCCGCTGCTTACGGCGGCAAGGACGAGGTGCAGGCGCTGGCGGATTACGCGCTGCGGCGGCATTATCCCGAAGGGCTGACCCAGGAAGCGCCTTATCTGTATTTGCTGAAGGCGGTGGCGGAGCGGCAGGCGGCACTGATTGCCCGGTGGATGCTGGCCGGCTTCATCCATGGCGTCATGAATACGGACAATATGGCCATCAGCGGAGAGACGATCGATTATGGGCCATGCGCTTTTCTGGACACGTATCGCCCGGACACGGTATTCAGCTCCATTGACCGGCAGGGACGGTATGCTTACGGTAATCAGCCGTACATTGCCGGTTGGAATGTGGCCCGTCTGGCGGAAGCCCTGCTGCCCCTGCTGCATGAGCACGAAGAGGAAGGTGTACGGCTGGCCGAAGAAGTGCTGCATGCATTCTCGCCGCAATATGAAGCGCGCTGGCTGGAAGGCATGCGCGCTAAGCTCGGGTTATTCGGGGCAGAAGCAGAGGATGAAGCGCTGGCCAAAGACCTGCTCGCGCTTATGGCGGAGCAGCAGGCGGATTATACCGGCACCTTCCGCGCGCTGACGCTAAGGCAGCAGGAACGCCTGCCGATGTCGGGGACGGAAGCGTTCGCCGCGTGGGAATCGCGCTGGCGGGCCAGACGGGAGCGCCAGCATGCGGATGACGAAGCAGCCGCGCAGCTGATGCGGCGCAGCAACCCGGCGGTGATTCCGCGCAATCACCGGGTGGAGGAGGCGCTGGAGGCGGCAGAGCGGGAGGATTACAGCGTGCTGCACCGCCTGCTCGCCGCGCTGGCCGATCCTTACGCCTATACGCCCGAACAGGAAGCGCTCGCCGAACCGCCGGCGCCTTCATCCTGTGCGTACCGTACGTATTGCGGGACCTGAGTCGGCATTCAGCGGGAAACGCTGACGAGACTGCTGACCAGAGCTTCCGCCATTTCAGAGCTTGGCCGCGCCTTGCTGCATAGCATGGATGACGGCTGCATCCGCCGGGCGGCCGAGCTGCTCGAGCGCGTACAGCACGGCGCCGGCAACCGGCGGAAGCTGAGGCTGGAGCGCGGCATACGCCTTGCGCGCCCCGCGCTGGAGCCGTGCTGTCAGCCCGGCACGGAAATAATCGCTGTTCACAACGCTGCCGATGCAGGCGACGGGAACAGGATCCTGCCGGAGGCTGCCGGCCAAGAGGCCGATGCCGTTCATGATCTGGTCCATGGCGCGGTCGCATACTCTTTGCGCGGCGCCGCTGCCGCCGAGGGCTTCTGCGGTGACGGCGGGAGCGAATGCGCCGAACGTTTTGTCGCGGGTGCGGCGGTCGGATTCAAAGCCGGCCTCGGCGAGCGTGTGCAGCGCAGAGAGCGAGGGCTTCTGCCAATGCTCCAGCATCCGCCGGATCAGCCGGTCGTCGGAGGCATCCGTATATCCGGCAAGTACCTCATATACCGTTTCATAGGCAATGCTGCGGGCGGCGCTGTTGGCATAATGATGAAAATCATAATTGCGCAGCAGCCGCCCTTCTTCGTTCACGGCCACTAGGATGGAGCCGGTTCCCGAAATGACGATAATGCCGGGGGTTCCCGGCATGGCGCCGTAGTGGGCAATGAGGGCATCGTTCACATGCCATTTGGGGCAGAGCAGCTCGGGAAGATCGGTCAGCCGCAGGATCCATTCCAGATCTTCCGGTGCATCGTATCCGGCGATTCCGGCCGCGATTCCGATCACTTGCCCGGGGGCGATCCCGCCGAGCGCAAGCGTATGGCGGATCGCTTCATGCACGTTGCTTGCCGCAGCGGCGTCCCGATAAAGGGAAGCGCTTCCTTTTTCACTGTAAGATAAAATCGTTCCGCGAAGATCGGCGGCCATGACCCGGGTGTGGGTGCCGCCGCCGTCGATGCCGAGGATAACCGGTTCAGGCTGCATAGAACAACACCTCTTTTTTGGAATAAGAGAGTAGACACTTGCGGGTAAATTTTAACGAGAATGGTACCAGCATACTACAACCTCCCGGACCATGGAAATGGAATGCTGCCGCAAAGTGGAGAAGGACTGTCCGGAAATGGTATAATCTCGCGTAGATGTATTTGCACTTAGGAGGCATAAATCATGAGAGAAGAACTTATTGCCCAGCTCGACCAGTGGCATGAGGACGATGAAATCCAGAACATTGTGGATGCGGTAACAGAAATTCCGGCGGAGGAGCGGGACTATACGCTGGTGAGCCATCTGGGCCGGGCGCTGAACAATCTTGAACGCTACGAAGAGGCGCTGGAGCAGTTCATGAGCGTACAGGACGAAGGGGAAAATGATCCGCTGTGGCATTTCCGCGTCGGTTTCGCCAACTATTATTTGAAGCGGTACGAGGAAGCGGTTGCCGCGTTCGAAGCGGCGGACCGGCTGGAGCCGGACGATGAAGACACGCTGGAGCTGCTGGGGCTAAGCCGGCGCAAGGCGGCCAAACGGGCTGCCAAGGAAGCGGCGCGGGAAGCGGCGATGAAGAAAACGTCGGTTACCAAAACCCTGCCGAAATACGATTACTCCGGATTCTGGGACGAGAGCGGCGAGGGCAGCGATTACGAGGCGCCGCGTCCGAATGATGCGCTGATTGCGTCCGTGGAAGAACAGCTGGTGTTCAAGCTGCCGACATTCTACGTCAACATGATGAAGCAGCATAACGGCGGCGTTCCGCGCAACAACAAATACATGCTGGAGAACGGCGAGGTTAACGGCCAGGCGGAGATTCGCATTGCGGGAATCCGCGGCATCGGGCGGGACGCCAAATATGCGCTTTGCGGACCAGAGGGAAATCTCCATGCCATCGACACCTGGAATTATCCCGAATTCGGCGTGATCATCGCGGACGCTCCGTCCCCGGAGCAAGGCGTGGTGATGCTGGACTACCGCGAAGCCGGCAACGACGGCGAACCGGAAGTGGTTTACGTTCATCGGGAACCGCGGCAGATCATCCCGCTCGCTCCGAATGTCGAAAGCTTTGTCCGCGGACTGGTCAAGTCCGAAGAATAGGTTCATTGATTTGGCGCTCGTCCTGTCCGCAGGGCGGGCGCTTTTTTATGGACGGAAGACGGCTCCTCTAACCCCTCTCATCAAACTCTAATCTTTCTGCAAAGATTTTCTCATCCGCCGGCATTTATGCTGGAAGCATCATAGCGGAGGAGGAATTGAAATGAAAGAGTTTCCGGGACATGGAAAAATGAAGCTGCTCGCTTGCGGGACGGCTGCCGCGCTGCTGGCGGCAATGATTTGGGCCGGCGGGCCGGCTGCGGCGCGGCAGCTGGACGAAAGCGGCTTTGAGGCCAAGCCGGTTGCTGGAAACAGCGTACAGGCCAAGACGGTCCAGACGGTAAAGACTTCGGTTCAAGCGGCTTCGGCATCCGGCGTGAAAGCGGCGCTTAACGTAAAAGTGAGCGGCCGGGAAACGACAGTAGACAAAGGCGTAACGGCTGTGGGTCCCGGAAAAGCAGGAACCCTTGCCGTAACCAACCGGAATGGTTCGATCACCTTTACGCAGGGCACCGGAAAAAATATCGAGGTACATATGAAGGTGATTGTCGCGGATTCGACGGAAGCGGAAGCCAAGGCGGCGGCGGACAAGGTCAAGCTGCAGGTTCGTCAGGGAACGACACTGGGCATCGAAGTCGAGGACGGGAACGTGTCCCGGACCAATCCCCCGCAGGTAGCGCTGTCGGTTACGCTGCCGCAGAAGCTTGGCGCGAAGCTGGAGGCGGAGCTGAACAACGGCGATATTTCACTGTCAAACGTGAAGAATACCGGTACAATTAAGCTAAAGGTAAACAATGGGGACATTGCGGCAAGAGGCGTCGTTGCAGACATTGTCCTGCAGGCGGATAACGGCAGCGTTGCGGTTGCCGATGCCAAAGGTGCGGCGGACGCCGCCGTCGTGAACGGCGAAGTGGAGGCGACGCGCATTTCCGGCGCGCTTGCGCTGAAAGCGACCAACGGCACCCTAACGGCAACGGGCGTATTCGCTGCCCTGAAGGCCAGCGTGGTGGCCGGTGAGATTGACATTTCCACAAGCAAGCTTGGCGGCAATTGGGACGTCAGCTCTGCGACCGGAGACGTGACGCTGGCCTTGCCGGCTCATTCTTCCGTAAAAGTAGACGGCAAGGTGATGCTCGGGGAACCGGAGACGGATTTACCGCTGACGGTAAAGGGCAGCCGGATTAGCGGCACCATCGGTGCAGGTACGTACACCGTGAGCGCTTCATCCCTTTCGGACCTGTCCATTTTGAAAAACTAAAGCGTAAGCGAGGTGCCTCGCGTTGAAGGAACGCGTGCTGATCATTGAAGACGAGACGGCGATGACCCGTCTGCTGGAACTGGAACTGGCTTACGAAGGGTATGAAACGGCAAGCGCCGGCGATGGCCCTTCGGGTGCGGAAAAAGCGCTGAATGAACATTTTGACCTCATTCTGCTTGATCTGAATTTACCCGGAATGAACGGCATGGAAGTATGCCGGCAGATCCGCGCCGTCAATACAACGCCGATCATCATGCTGACGGCCCGGCATACGGTCGGCGACCGGGTACGCGGCCTGGACATGGGAGCGGATGATTATCTGCCGAAGCCGTTTGCCATTGAAGAGCTGCTGGCCCGGATGCGCTCGCTGAAGCGCAGGATGCAGCCGCGTGAAGCGGAGGCGATGCTCACCGCCAAGGATTTGCGGCTGGACGAGGCGGCGCATCTCGTCACCCGAGGCGGGCGGGAGATCGAGCTGTCGCAGCGCGAGTTTGAGCTGCTCCGCTGTCTGCTGCTGCACAAGAACCGGCTGATGAACCGCGAGGCGCTGCTGAATCTCGTCTGGGGATACGCCTACGAAGGCGAAACGAATGTGGTGGATGTCTACATCCGTTACGTGCGTTTGAAAGTGGATGAAGGCTATGGCGACAAGCTGATTCATACGGTCCGCGGCGGCGGATACATATTGCGGGAGTAGAGGGTGGCAGGATGAAACATTGGACATTTTCCCGCAAGGTCAGCCTTTCGATTGCGGCAGCTTCGCTCCTGGTGGTGCTGGCGGTCAGCGGTTTTGTATATACGACCTTCAAGCATTGGAACGATCGGCAGGTTCAGGCTTTACTGGACGCCAAGCTGGACAATTTCGCGACAAAGATGAGCGAGGTCAGCTTTTTGCCGTCGCTGCTGAAGCCGGGAGCCGGCGGCGGCAGCGGGGCGGCGGCGATCTTCAAGCCGGATTTATCTTCGTTTGCCGGGGATCTGGAGGCCGGGCAGCAGCTTGAAGTGCTGGATACCAAGGGCCGGATTCTGGCGGAAGTCGGCGCGGGTCATCCCGCGGATTCGCACGTCGCCTACATGGCCGAGCGTACCTTCAGTCCGCTGGTGTACGGCAAGCTGACGCTGCGGCTGATCGATACCGGTAAGGCGCAGAATGCGGCAGCCGAACGGGAGATCGGCAGGCTGCTGCTGCTTGGTCTGCTGCTGGCCGTCCTAGCGGCGGGTCTGGCAGGATGGATCGTCACCCGTTCGGCGCTGAAGCCGATCCGCGGCATGATCCGGGAGGTGCGGGCGATCGGCGCCGACAACCTGGGCGAGCGGCTGCATTTGCCTAACGCGCAGGATGAAATCCATCAGCTCGGCGATACCTTCAACGCGCTTCTGGAGAAGCTGGAGCTATCCTTCAACCAGCAGCGGCGGTTCGTGGCGGATGCTTCGCATGAGCTGAAGACGCCGCTGGCGATCATCGAAGGACATACGCATATGATGCAGCGCTGGGGCAAGGCGTCGCCGGAGGTTCTGGAGGAGTCGCTGGCATATTTAATGGAAGAGACGCGGCGTATGAAGGAGCTGACGGCAAGCCTGCTGCTGCTGGCCGAGACGGAGGAGCCGCTCCCGGAGGAGGCCGCCGAAACCTGCCTGCTGACCGGGGTGGTCCGCGAGCTCCTGCCGCAAGCCGGGCTTTTGAAGCCCGGGGTGGCAATGGTTGTGGAGGAGCCGCATCCCGAGGATCTTACGTCTGTAAGGATGCCGGAAGCAGCCGCTTACCAGGTGCTGCGCAATATCGTCGAAAATGCGGTAAAGTATACGCCGGAAGGCGGCGAGGTACGGATAGGGTACACGGTATCGGCCGGGCAGGTGACGGTTACGGTCAGCGATACCGGCATCGGCATCGGCGAAGATGAGCTACCGCATGTGTTCGACCGCTTCTACCGGGCCGAGGCTTCGCGCAGCCGCAGCAAGGGCGGGTCCGGACTGGGCTTGTCCATCGTCCGGACGATCATGCTGCGGTACGGCGGCAGCGTCGGCATCGAAAGCGCACCGGGGCGGGGCACCACGGTGACGCTAAAGTTCAAGCAGGCCGGCGGGTAAGGGCCGGCCTGCTTATGCTGCCGCTGCGCGCGGCTATTCCGGAAGGCCCTGTTCCGCGGCATGGCGGAACAGGGCTTCCAGGTCCCCGCTCAGCAGCAGCGGCAGGGCCGCTTCGATTCCCGGAAGCGGCCAGTCCCACCAGCGGAGCCGCAGCAGCTCCGCTATTTCGTGCTCTGCGAAGCGGTAGCGGAGCACCCGGCCGGGATTGCCGCCCGCGATGGCATAGGGCGGCACGTCCTTGGCGATCAGCGCCCCGGCGCCGATGACCGCCCCGTCCCCGATGCGCACGCCCGACAAAACCGTCGCCCCGTCGCCGATCCACACGTCGTTGCCGACAACGACATCGCCTTTGCTCTTGGGGTGGCCCGGAATATGGGCCATGGAGGGCAGCAGCGCCGTAAACGGGTAGGTGGTCACCCAATCCGCACGATGCTCTCCGCCGAGGAAGACCGTTACATTTTGCGCGATGGAGCAAAATTTGCCGACGCGGAGCATGGCGGCTTCGCCGTAGGTGCGGAGCGCCGGGCTGCCGTACGAGAATTCGCCGAACACGGCCTTGGCGCTTGTCCGGGGCGGAAATTGCCGCAGCAACGCGGTCAGCCGGCTTCCGGGTTCTTCCGTCATTCCACATCCTCCTGTCTGCCGCTCCGCATGTTCGGGGACTTCCTTGAATATGTGGAGCGTTGTCTTTTATTCATATGCCGCGAATTTTCAGCCGGTGACGGAAGGGATCGCGCGATCCGATCTTGAAGTTTACTAATCATACTGAGAGAAATATACAAGGAGGCCGCTGTGCAAACCATCGCAATCCTTACCGACATTCACGGTAACGCTCCCGCGCTTCAAGCGGTGCTGAACGATATCGCCAAACGCGGCATCAAGCGGATGTATTGTCTCGGAGACACGGTTGGTATCGGGCCGGATACCGATCGCATCTTCGAGCTGCTGCTGGAGCAGCGGGACATCGCCTTTGTGTGCGGCAACCATGATCTGGCGCTGCTGCGGGCAGCCCGCGGCGAAGCGCCGCCTCCGGGCCAAGAGGCGGAACGTTCCCACCATGAATGGCTGGCCCGGAGGACCGATCCGCGGCATGTGGCGCGGATGGCTTCATGGCCCATGGAGATTCTTACCCGGGTCGAACAGGTGCCCGTACTGCTGACCCATTATCATCTGGATCCGGACGGCTGGTTCCAACCGGTCGACTGGAATCCGTCCACGGAACGGCTGGAGCGGCAGTACGCCGGCCATCAAGCCCGGCTTGTCGTTTTTGGCCACCATCATGTCGTGCATCATTTTACAAACGGCCGCCGGACGTTCTTCAATCCCGGCGCACTGGGCTGCGCCCACTCGGACCGCCCGGTTGCGGCATACGGCATTGTGACCATAGACGGGGACCTTGTGTCGGCCGAAGTTATTGAAGTCGTCTATGACCAGACGGATTTGCTGCGTGCTTATGCCGAGCTGGACGTGCCGGATAATACGCAGATTTTGCGGATTTTCCACGGGAGGGATTCCCATTAGAATCCGGATTATCGGGGGCTGCGGCAGCGGCAAATCGTATATCGCCCGGGCGTTGTCGGACCAATACGGCATTCCTCACTACGAGACGGACAATATGGTATGGGACCGGAGCGCGGCTGCCCGCCGGTATCCCGAGGAAGAGCGGGATGCCCGGCTGCGCGGGATCGCGGCTTCCGCTTCATGGATCATCGAAGGCGTGCATCACCGCTGGGGCGCCGAAAGCTTCGCGGCGGCGGATGTCATTTATATTCTGAATCCGCCGAAATGGCGCCGCAACTGGCGGACGATCCGGCGTTTTGCGCGGACCCGGCTTGGGCTGGAGCGGGCTAATTACAGACAGACTTGGGGCAACCTGCGCGTGATGCTGCTGGAGTGGAACCGTGATTTCGACGCCAAGGCGCTGCCTGAAATTATGAAGCTGACGGAGCCGTTCGCGGGGAAACGCGTGATTGTCCGCAGCAGTGCCGCTATTTTGCAGCATGCCGCACAGTGGTATGCCGCCACAGCCAGAGAAACCGCAGAGAAGGAGCAGCCATGAAGAGAAGAAAATGGATGATTCTTGCGGAAGCGTAAGTTAGGGAGTGAGTGTGACTGCGGAAGCAGGATTTAAGATGAAGATGGGGGGATGCATTCCTAAACTCAGTAAATCATCATCTCCCTGCGTCCCGTTGCACTTTGTACAACGGACTCGCTCATAAATAGCCCAAAATGAAAATCCGCTGCATTTTATGCAGCGGATTTTTACGTTTTGGCTCTAAAGGGGCATATGGGCCGCAGTTCATTGTACAAAATGCAATGGAATCGCAAAAGTGTGGCGATTTTGCCGATTTCGTTGTACAAAATACAACGAAGCTCCGGCAGAAGGGTCCACGAGAAATCCCGTTGCCAGCTGAATGGCAAATTTGGTCGGCCAGCAGATCAAACGATAAGTGTGCGGTGCAACGGAGTCCGCTGCAGCATTTGCAAGCGAATCGCAGTCTATGGTTGGCGTAACCCATGGATCGCCTAACGAATCTCCACCACGGCCTTCATCCACTCTTTCAGCGCGGTGGAAGGTGCCGATGAACTCCACGCGGTGAGTTCATCGTTGTCCCGCTGCGCCCACAAGCCGAGCTTCTCCTTCAGCAGCCGGTCGAAGGCTTCCGGCGCTGCGGCTCGCTCCGCCTGCAGGCCGGCCATCAGCCCCGGCCAGCGGTAACCGCTTTGGCCGTAGCTATGCTCGGGATACGCTTGTGCCAGCGCCAGCATGGAATCAAGCGATTCCCCGTCGAGCAGGCCAGCCGCCAGCGCGTATCCGACAAAACGGTGGCTCCGGTCTTCCGCGAGCGCAGCCGCAAGCTCACGACGGGCCGGCCCGATTTTTCCCTGGTAAATAAGGCCGGCTGCGTGCAGCGAAAGGGAGTAACTGCCGGGATCCCCCTCATTAAGCAGGATGTATTTCTCGTAGTAATGCTCGTATTCCTGCCATTTACCGTGTTCCTGTGCGTTATTGGCCAAGGTAAAGGCAGTCTGGGCATCCGGCTGCAGCGCAAACAGATTCTTCAGCAGCGGGAGGGTGGCTTCCTCCAGGCGGTCATCTTTCGTTAGGGATGCTTTGGCATGCATGATGCGGGTGATCATGCGCAGGGCATGGGCATCCCGGGGGTGAGCCGCATAATCGCTGCGGTATACTTCCAGCGCTTCCTCTGGCTTGTGATCCAGCACAAGCCGGTCCGCCGGGGTCAGCTCACGCGTCTGCAAAGCGAAAAACGGCAGATTGCTTACCGTCTTCTCGTTCAGGCGGTAGCCGTTGCTGCGGGTAATCAGCCGTCCCCCGGCATCGTAGGCTTCAATGCTCCAGGAGAATTTGCCTTCCGGATTGGCGAACCCGAGCAGCGACTCCGGCTCGACCGTCTCCCAGCCGTCCCCGCTCCAGCTCAAGAGGTAGCCTCCGCTGGCGTCCATTTCATCGGTCGACATCGTCAAATGGCTATCCGTGATCCGCTGCCGAACCACGGTCCCCATCGACCCGCTGTCCGTGTAGATCCAGCCGGTAAACGAATAATACGCTGCCTGTGCCACCGGTTCCCACCGGAAGGTGACGGAAGGGCCGGTGATGACTTGAGAATTGACCGGCGAGATCAGATTCAGCAGCGGCTGCAGCGTGATATTCGACGTAACTTCATCGCCCTGCCCGATCTCAAGCCAGTCATCCTGCGTGACCGGCCAAGTCCAGCCGTCGATCTGCTCAAAGCTGAGCCCCAGCGCTAGCTGGTAGAACCCAGGGATAACGCCGGTGAACCGGTAATGCCCATTCGCGTCCGTTACGGTCTCATACGGCTCCGAGCCGGGCAGCACGCTGTGGTTTACCTCGCTCTCCGCGCGCAGGAATACGCCAGCTCCGGCGACCGGGGTCCCGTCGCTGCGCGTCAGCGTGCCGGCCAAGGCGGAGGTCGCCCGCATGCCTTGCTTCATGGCGTCTTCCAGTGAATTCCGCAGCAGGATCAGCTGGCGTTCCGTATCGGTGGACGCCAGCTCTTCTTCGGTTCGTCCGGAGGATGCCGGGACGCCGGTGCCCGCCGCTGCGCTTGAAGCTGCGGGGAATGGGTCCGCCTCTTCCTTCCACCAGCGGCGGTATTGTTCCAGCGCGGCCTTCACGCCGGCCAGCGCTTCCTCCGGCCGCCCGTCGGCGAAGCGCAGGCGGCCGAGCAGCAGGGCACGCCGCGCTTCCAGCTCGCTGTCGTTCATGGACACGGCAAAGTCCGCCGTGTCCAGCGTTTGCGCCGCTTCCGCCAGCGCGCCGCTTTCGAGCTGCCGCTGCGCGCGGAGCAGCAGCAGCTCTTTCTTCTGCGCTGCGTCGCTGCCCGCCCGCTCCAGCGCCAGGTCCAGCGCCAGCGCGGCGGCATCGCGCTGGTCCAGCGCGTCATATTCCGCCAGCAGCAGCTTCAGCGCGCTTAGCAGCGCCTGGTCCGGCGCAGCGGTGCGGATGTATTCCGCCAGCAACCGGATTTTGTCCTGCGCAGGCAGCGCTGCCGCCGCAGGCCCGGTGTCTTCCGGGCTTTCGCTCCACTGGCTGGAACCTGCGCCTACGTATACATTGTAGGCCCGAACAGCGCCCATGCCCGGTTCGATCAGCGAAGAGCGGATAAGCGCCAGGCGTTGTCCTCCGGTTGCCTCCGCTAACCGGGTCAGCAGCTCCGACGAAGCGGCGTCCGGAGCGGCGCTGCCGTCGTCCGGCCGTCCGGAAGCGGAGGAATGCCAGACGGCTCCGGCCAGCAGCAGGACCGCCAGCAGAAGAAAGGCAGCCAGATGTTTGACCTTGATTCTAATGCTCATGCTGCTTCACCGCCCGATCGTAAAGATCTTTCCAATACATATTGCCGCCGACTTCGATCAGCTGCCGCTGCGCTGGCGGTGCCGTGCCGCTCTGCGTGGAAGGGCTGCCGGGCGGCGCTTCATTCAGCTTCCAGACCGCAGCGGCGATCACAAAAACAACGACGCATAAGGCCAGCGGCTGCAGCGGAAGGATTAGTTCCTTATTCCAAAAGGCCGAAATCCGGTCTCGCCAGCCTGCCTGCCGCGCCTTTCGCATGACTTCGTCCTGCCCGCCGAAACGGAGCGGCGCCACTTCCTCGGCAAGCCGCTCCCTAATTTCCTCGCGATCGTCATTCATTCCCGTATCCCCTCCTTTTCCAAAGCCTGCTTCAGCAGCTGGCGGCCCCGGGCGAGCCGCGATTTTACCGTGTTTTCCGGCTTGCCCAACTGCCCGGCAATGTCCAGCACGCTCATCTCATGGTAATAGTAGAGCGTCAGGCATTCGCGGTAGATGTAATCCAGCCCGACGATGGCATCCGAAATGCAGAGCCGATTCCATCCGGCCAGCGCCAGCGCCTCGGCACTGTCGGCGCTGCCGGCTTTGTCCGGGAGCCAATGGTTGCTTCCGCCGGCCGGGAAAATGCTTCGCCAGCTCCAGGTCCGCCGCCGCATCCGGCAGCGGTTGACCGCGATGGAGACCAGCCATGCCTTTAGCCGCAAGGGATCCTTGAGCTGCCCGATTTTGGCATAGGCTTGAAGGAATGTATCCTGCACCGCTTCTTCCGCCGCCTGCCGGTCGCCGAGCAGCAGATACGCGGTCCGCAGCAGCATATCCCCGTAATCCTCCATAAGCCGGCGCAGGGCGGCTTCATCCCGCGCCTTCAGTCCTTCGATGATATCCAGATGGAGCCCCCTCCCTTTACTAGTAAGATGCCGGCTGGAGCAGCAGGGTTGCATCGCTTGCGTAAAAAAATCCCTCAACCCGTTCCGGCGGCTCAACGCTTTGCCCCAAGCCCCGCCCATTTTCCGGTTTGATTGGCCGGCGCTCAGGGTAAGCGATACGTATGGCCGGAAGGTGCCGAAACCTGCAGGCATTTTGCCTGCAACCTTGTCAGGTGCAGCTTCGTCTATAGATTTGCTTAACCCGTTCAAGAAGAACGAGGAAACATCATACTATGGATAGTTATAAGGAGATGCAAACGATATGTCACGAACTTTTCGAGTAACCGCGAGCATACTGATGTTGTCCAGCATGCTGGCTTTAGCCGCCTGCGGCTCCGGCAGCAATACGGATTCGGCGGCAGGAACGGAAACGGCGGCCCCAACCGCGGCTGCCGGCGGCGGGGAAGCCGCAGCGACCGCTTCGCCGTCGCCGGCGGCCACCGCAACCGCTGCCCCTGCCGAAGCAACCAGCGCGCCGACGGCAGCGCCGGAAGCCTCCGCGCCGGCAGACGCGCCGGACACGGCGAAAGAACTGAAGGAGCTGCTGCATCTGGCCGAGCAGGGCCGCGCACCGGGCATCAAATATGCCGCGCATACGGGGCTGATCGACGATGTGAAGGCCGCGTGGGGCAAGCCGGATGTCGAAGAATCGGCGGGCAGCGGCATCTATGCCACCTACAAATCCAAGGATGCCGTAATCGGCTTCAATAAAGGCAGTCGAATTTTCGATGTCCGCTCCAGCGCCGCCGATTTGCAAAAGCTGACGCTGAAGCAGATCGAAGCCGTGCTCGGACAGCCGGAGGATACGAAAACGAACGGCGGAGACACAATTTATATTTATCCGGCCGGCAAACAGTTCCAGCTGAAATTCATCATCCCGGAATCGACCGGAACGGTAGACCATATTTCGGTCTTCTCGCCGAAGGATTCGTTCAACAACATGGCCGGATAAAGCAGCAAACCGACAGCCCGCAAGGGCTGTTTTTTTATGGGGATGGAAGGGATTGGGAGGGGTCCCGCGAATCTCTATCCTGGAGAGGAGCGAAACGGATGCGAAAAAGCATATTGCTCATCCAGCCGGAAAACCGGAAGATCAACGCCTTCCGCCGGCGGCAGTTCAACAATTTCGTACAGATCACGATGCCTTATTTGGCCGGATTCATCGACGAGACGAAATACCGGATTACGCTGGTGGACGAGTACCGGCAACGAATTCCTTATGGCCGCCCGTTTGACCTGGTGGCGATCACGGTCAATACGCCGAATGCGGCGCATTGCTACGGCATGGCGGCAAAATTCCGTGCAAGCGGCGCGGTGGTCGTGCTCGGCGGTCCCCATGTGACCTTGCTGCCCGGGGAGGCTTCCCGATACTGCGACATCCTTGCGATCGGGGAGGCGGAAGAGACGTGGCCGAAGCTGCTGGAGGATTTTTACCGGGGCGAGTACGCGGCGGAATACCGCTCCGAGACCATTCCCCGGCTCCAAAATCTGCCGGTTCCGAGATGGGATCTGCTGCGGCGCAGCCCGCTGATGAAGGGAGCGGTATTCTCCACCCGCGGCTGCCCGCATAACTGTGCCTACTGCAATCTCAAGCAGATCTATCATAACCGGTTCCGCACCCGGCCGGTCGATGAGGTGATCCATGAAATCTCGCTGATGAAATCGCGGTTTTTCGTGTTTTGGGACGACAACTTTTTTGCAGACAAGGCACATGCGGTTGAGGTGATGGAGCGGCTGGTTCCTCTGCGCAAAAAGTGGGCCGCCCAGGTCACCCTGGCCGACTGCAACAACGAGGAGCTGCTTACCAAAGCCCGCGCGGCCGGCTGCCTATACTTGTTTGTCGGGCTGGAGTCGTTTTCGCCCGCTGCGCTGAAGGGCGTGAACAAAGGGGTCAACCAGGTGGCGAGATATGAGGAGATCATCGGCAAGCTGCACAAGCACGGGATCATGGTTCAGGCCGGCATTGTGTTCGGCTTCGACGAGGATTCGCCCGATACGTTCCGGCAGACGCTGCAGGGCTGCGAGGCGCTGGGCATCGACGGCGTGACCGTCAGCCTGCTGACACCTTTGCCGCAGACGCCGGTGTACGCGCAGATGAAGCGGGAGGGGCGGCTTTTGAGCGGGGACTGGAGCCTCTACAACGGCAAAACCGATGTCGCTTTCCAGCCCAAGGGGATGAGCCCGGAGGAGCTGCACCGCGGTTATGTGGAGTTCCGCCGGCGGTTTTATTCGCTGCCTTCCTTTGTCCGGCGGATGCGGGTGTCCCGAACCCATCTGTTCTATAACTTTGCGATGAACCTCGGGTACCGGCTGGCGCTAAAGCGGTAATCGTACCAGGAACATCTAGATCGGAAAGGTGAATGATATGCAAACCGGAAGCACGACGATACGCAGAGTATTCGATTCAAGCGTCATTTTTAACATCCCAATCTATCAAAGGGCGTATTCCTGGGAGAAGGAGAAGCAGCTTAAAGATTTTTTTAATGACATTTTGACGCAGCACCCGGAAAAGAAATATTTTTTGGGGACGTACCTGTTTCATGTAAGGGAGGAGCAAGGCGACTTCCAGATCATCGATGTCATTGACGGACAACAGCGGTTGACCACCTTTGTAATCTTTATGAAGGAGTTGATCGACCGTTTGATCCAGGGCGGGGCCTCAGAGGTATCCGAACGAACGCGGAGAATTTATTTGAAAGACGGCGATGTATACAAAATCAAATTGTCGAACGAGGACAGTTCTTTTTTGCACCAACATATTCTTGAGGATCACCCGGTTACGAGCAATGGCCTCCAGACCCCGTCGCAACGGCTCTTGCTAAGCGCAAAGCAATTTTTCAAAGATTCTCTGCAGAAGTGTGACCTGAACACGCTGAACAAGCTGTATCAGACCGCGGTACAAGCGGAAGTGCTGTTATACGTGGTAGAGGAGATTCAGGCGGCGACGCAAATTTTCGAGCTGCTCAATGACCGGGGAAAACGGCTGACGGATCTCGAATCGCTGAAGAGCTTTTTAATGCACAACATCGGCATCGTTTCCGAGCATCCCAATCAGATGATTAACGATATCCAGCATCAGTTTGCAGAGATTTACCGAATGATCGAGAGACATCAATTAAACGACGACGATGTTTTGCGGTACCATACCTTGGCTTTTGAAAAAGAATTTGAGCTGAGCGCCAAAGAATACATAAAGAAGAAGGTTGCCGAACGGATGGGCGCCGGCCAATATGAAGAAGCCAAACATTTAATGATCAGCTACGCAAGGAATCTGAAACGTTCTTTTGAGCTTTTTGCAAGCATCTTAAAGAATGAGGATAACGTACAGGCCTTAAGAGACTTGACCATGATCGGAAGAATCGCGCCATTTTATCCTTATCTGATGTATGCCAAGCATGAAAGCAACCAGGAATTCGTCAGACTGGCCCAAGCCTTGGTGAAGTTTAATTTCCGCGCGGTTCTTGCCAACTTGAGAAGCAATGCCGGGGAGAGCTACATGCAGACGGCCCATAAAGAAGGGCGGAATCTGGCCGACCGGATTGAACAGTTTTGCGCCGAAAACTGGTGGAATATGAACAGGCGTGCGAAAGATAACCTGAAGTATTCAAGCCAATATGAATCCATGAACCGAAATCTCGTCAAGTATATTTTATTTAAATACGAGAACCATCTACGTTTCATTAAAGGGTTCCCTCCGCTGGAACTCGAGCACTACTTCAATGACTCCGCCAGGGAAAAGCTCAGCATCGAGCATATCACGGCACAAAGAGTCCGCGGCATCACTCTGGATGAAGACTTCCGTGAGAACTACATGCACAATCTCGGGAATCTGGTGATCGACACCGCAGCCTCCAACTCCAGTAAAGGCAATAAGGTGCCGGATCAGAAGCTATCCGCCTATTTGAGGGCACCGATCATGTCGCAAAATGAAATCGACGACTTCTCATGCGACTGGAGCGATCTGGCGAGCATCAAACGGATGATCGATGCGCGCAAGCAGGTGATTGATGATTTTATTACAGTCCAGTTTGAGCTGTAAATGAATCGTTCTATTTCAGAGAAGGCCGCCCGGGCAGGGGCGGCTTATTTCATTGCAGCCGGATACTCGTCGTAGCCCTCGAACGTAATGCTCTCCGGCACAAGGCCATTCCCGGACCGGGCATACGTCAGCTTGAGATCGCCGATGCTTTCGCCAAAACCGATAAACACGTTGATCCGGGCGACCAGCCTGCCGCCGTCTACGTTGTAGTAAACGACCGAACCGTAATACGCCTGATCGACGGTTTGACCGTCGGCCGCACGCCCGGGAATCCGTATGGACACGGACGGCGACGCCGATTTCTGCAGCTTCAGGTTCATCAGCAAATCCGTACCGTCTTTGGCCACGCCGGAGCTTACGAGCTTGCCGGCCGCCTCAGGAGCGGGAACCACGGGAAGCTCGGTCCCGTCCTGCGTCCGGATCACATGGACTTCCTGCTCTACGATGCCGGTACCGTGGCCAAGCATAAAGACGATAACGGCCTCCTGTTTGCCGTCGCCGTCGATATCGGCCGCATGCAGCTCCGGCGGATAGCTGAGGTCGCGCGGGTTCTCCCAGCCGAAGCGATACTTCCGCCCCTCCGCCTCAAGGATGTAGCCCTTATACTTGTCGCCGTCTTTCGATACGGCGTACAGCTTGATTGCTGGATAGCCTTCGGCTGCCGCCAGCGGCTCCTTCGGGGTCCGGACGGTGGTGCTGACCGCGCCGGATTGAATGCGGACTTCGCCGCCGGCTTCGTCATACTCATAATCCGCGCCGGTAAGATGGTTCAACTCGTCGGCAGGGAAGTAAACATGCCCGCCGCGCAACATGATTTTTCCGGCAATCGGCTCAAGGTTTCCGTCTCCGTATTGCATGAACTCGCTGCCGGACTTCAGCAGGATGGCGTTATAGTCCGTCTTGAAGGTGAGCTGTTTTTTCCGGTTATTCCAGCTCAGCGAGGCAGAGTAATATTCGGTCAACACTCGGGCGGGAACGTAGATCAGGTTATTCTCAGAAAAGGCGTATAGGCCTGTGGCCGTGATCTCGCCGTCAACCATAAGGGTGAGCGGCGCAGCAGCGGCGGCGTGATCTATAGAAGATGCAGCCGGACTTCCGGCCAGCATGAGGGTCAGAGCGGCGGTGCAGACTGCGAGCAATCTTTTCATGGATATGCCTCCGTCATAGGGTAGGAAAGTATAAGCTCTTACATTATAAAATAGATTTACCCGCTGGAGATCACTTTCCGGCAACAATCGGGAAACAAGCCTGTTACAGATTTGAATGATCCGTGTAAGGCATCTTCTACAGTCCCGGCGGCGTTCCCAGCTCATGGGCGGCACATAGCGCCATCAGGCGCGCCCGCGTCGTGCTTCCTTCCTCGCGCGCGGATCGAGGCAACGGCGCTGCAGACCGTCGGCGGCAAGGAATATGACGGTTTTGTGCTTGGTCTCGTGCGGGGCTAAGGGAAGCAGCCTAACGTGCCGCAGGAAATGGAGCGTAGAGCCAAAGAGCAACCGCTGGTATAATGAACCCATCGATGAATCGCACAAGGAAAGCGGGTTAACGCATGGATATACAGTGGCTTGAACAGGATCTCACCGTGATCATCAACGGCCAGCCGGCCTTGCTGCTGCCCAAGGAGTATGTACTTCTGCAGTTTTTGTACCGTAACCGTGGCCAGGTGTTCAGCCGGGAACAGCTTTTGGACCAGGTGTGGCCGCTGGAATTCCCGGTGGAACGCACGGTGGACGATCATATTTACCGCTTACGCAAAAAACTGTCCGGCATCGCCGGCCTCTCGATCAAAACGGTCCGGGGATTCGGCTACAGCCTGACGGTGCAGGTGTCCACGGCAACTTGGCTAAGCACGCCCACGACCGGTGACGCCGAAATGCAGGAGACGATGCTGCGGCTGCTGGGTACCTATCATAAATACGGCCAGGGACGTTCACTCCTGACGCTGGCACGCCAGCAGGACGTGCTCGGCTACGAGATGGACCCGTTCTACCGGGTCTGCGTCCATTTTATTGAGGGGGATTTGGCGTGGCTGCTGTTTACGGAGGAAGTGGGGCTACAGGACCGGCTTTATTATCTGGTGGTGTTTTATCTTTTTATGGGCGGTGGGCAGGCGGAGGAACGTTTGGCATTTTGCGAGCGAGTTCTGGACCAGAAAATACTGGCCCCTGCAGAGCATCTGGAATTGAAGATTCTCAATATTCTGCTCCTTTACGCACTTGCCGGGCAACCGCAAAAGGCGCTGGACCGGTTGAAACTGACGCATCAGGTGATTGCCGACCCGAACTATGAAAGCTTTGTGCCGGTCACGGCCATCGCCGAAATGTCGGTTCATTTGATTGCGGGTACGGCGGATGAGCAGGTGGAGGCGATGTGCATGAGCATCGACGAGCTTCTCGCGGCCAAACCTTACCTGCGTGAAATCGGGCAATATCATGTGGCAAAAGGCTTATGGCGCTTGCGGCAGCGGGCTTGGCGGGAAGCGGAGCGTCTGCTGGATGAAGGTTTGCAGGTGCTGGAGATGAGCGGATTTGTGCCGATGCGCTGTTATGTTTTGCAGCAGATCGTCCAGTTCAGCGAAATGTTCTCCTCTATTCCTGCCTTGCGCGATAAATACGCCATGCTTATGCATGAAGAGCATGAACGAATGGATCTGCCGCGCTTGCGGCAGCCTCTGGAGAACCTCCTGCGCAGCGCCGTGCTTTCTCTCTGATCATCCTCTGACATTTCTCCATTATTGTTGCAGGTAGTGAATAGCATGCTTGACATTGGAGGAATGGATGATGAAGTCTTTGGAAAAAGCAGGCCCGGGCCTGCTGCGCAACAAAGTTTATGTGCGCGTGTATACCGCCTACACCGTCGCCGCTTTCGGCGACTGGTTCGATACGCTGGCGATCCAGGTACTGGCCGGTTACCGCTGGGGCGTGAGCCCGCTGATGCTCGCACTGATTCCGGTAGCCGTCGCGCTGCCCGGCATCGCGCTGGGGGCGCTGGCGGGTACGGCCGCCGACCGGCTGAACAAGCTGAAGCTGATGCGGCTGTGCGATCTGCTGACCGCGCTGATTACGCTGTTTCTATTGTTCGCGCCGAATATGTACTGGCTGCTCCCGCTGCTGGCGCTGCGGGCAGCGGTCTCCACGCTGAACGTGCCGGCGCAGCAGGCGCTGACGCGCTCGATCGTGCGCGAAGACCAGTTGATGCAGGCGGCATCGCTGAACGGCATCGTCAATCAGGGCTCCAAAATCGCCGGGCCGCTGCTCGGCGGACTGGCGTTGACGCTGTTATCGCCGCAGTGGTGCATTTTGCTGAACTTCATTATGCGGCTGTGTTCCTATGGGCTGCTGCTGACAATGAAGGCGCCGGGGACGGCTGCGGCTGCGATTACGGTGTCCGTTTCAACTGCTAGCTCAACTTTCGCTTCACCAACCTCAACCTCTCCTGCTTCCGCTGCCGGTGGAGAAATGGAGGGAGGAGTGGAAGAACGCGTTCCGTTTGGCGTAATGTGGAAAGAGGGCTGGTTGTTCATCCTCCGTACAAGTGTGCTTCGCAACACGATGATCTACGGTTTGATCGGGATGCTGGCGATCCAGATGATCGACTTCCAGTTTACCAGCCTATTCCGGTCGATCGCGCCGGACAACGAGCCGCTGCTCGGCTGGATGGTCGCCGCCTCGGGCGTGACGGCGGTCCTCACGATTCTGGCGATGAACCGCCGCAGAAGCGAGGGCAGCCATGGCCGGCGCTTGGGCAGCGGCCAGTTGCTGATCGGTGCAGCCGTCGGCGGTCTGGGGCTGCTGGCGCCGGGAGTGCCGGTCTATCCAGTGCTGCTGTTTGGCGCCGTGCTGGGCGCAGGCAACGGGATCTCCATGCTGGCGTTCAACTATTGCCTGCAAAAAGAAACGCCGCCTCACATGACGGGCCGCGTCTTCGGCATCCAGAGCACGGTTCTTAGCGCGGTGATGATCGTCGCGCCGCTCCTGGGCGGGCTGCTGGTGGAGTGGTCCGGGCCGTCGCGCATCTTTGCAGTCTTCGGCGCGGCGGTGGCCGTCATCGGGCTTGCGGGCATCGCCCTCAGCCCGGTGCTCTGGCCGGAGGCGAAGCGGGCCGCGGCTGAGGGGTAAGGGGCGCGTCGCGGCTTTGGCGCGTGCGGCGGCGAGCGACAATAACGGCAGATATGCCGTTATTGAACTCGTGCCGGCGCCAAGGGCTGAAAATAACGGCAGATATGCCGTTATTGAGCCCGTCTCGGCGCTGCTCATTGCATTTTGTGCAATGGATGGGCATCAAAAAGCTCCGAATCTCAATTTCGTTGTATTTCGTGCAACGGAATTCCGAAAAACGACCGAAAACCGCCCAAATATGAAAAATCCATTGTAAGAAGTGCAACGGAACGGAAAAATTAGTTTGTTTATGCCCATTCTGTTGTACGAAATACAACGTAGCTTCAGAATGAGGCGGGAGCGTGGAGGCCAGTTTAAAGTATAGGGCTCCGGCCCCTCGCACCCGTGTTTCACTTCCGCCCCGTGCCCCATCCCGCACCGTCGCCCCTTTGCTCCCGTAATCCCGCCTTCACGCCTCTCTGAATGCGCTGCCCCAACGACCGCACAAACGCCCGCCCGCTTTTCCCCGCACTTGCGAAATGCTTGTCATGCCCGTCTGCATATTGAGGTCATGTCCCTCATAGACATGTACTAATCAATGCATTCAAAACAGGTTAAGGGGATGATGACATGCGCCGGATAACATGGGTACTCGCGATCATTATGAGCGTGGCCCTGGTGATGACGGGCTGCGGCGGGAAGAAGGATGCCGCTTCCGTGGTCAAGGATTTGAACGATGTGTCTGACAAGCTGGAGAGCAAGCAGGGGGCGTACCAAGGTGCAGGCACGATGACCCTGTACACCGGCGAGCAGCCGCAGGAGTATAAAGTCGAGGTCTGGTACAAAAATCCGTCTTACTACCGGATCAGCCTGGCCAATGTGCAAAAGGATGTCACGCAAATCGTGCTTCGCAACGATGACGGCGTATTCGTCCTGACGCCAAGTCTCGGCAAGAGCTTCCGTTTCCAAAGCGACTGGCCGGACAATCAGGGTCAGGTATACCTCTACCAGACGCTGCTGCGCGGCATCGTATCGGACAACAACCGCCAGTTCGTAGAGGACGGCAACAATTACGTGTTCGAGGTGGCGGCCAATTATCAGAGCAGCGCGCTGGTACGCCAGAAGATTTGGCTGGACAAAAAAACGTACGAGCCAAAGCAAGTCCAGGTGTCGGATTCCGAAGCCAAGGTGGTCGTCAACGTGAAATTCGACAGCTTCAAATTCGATCCGGACTTTACGAAGGATTCGTTTGATATGCAGAAAAATATGGCTACCGGCAGCGCCTCCGAGAGCACCGTGATCGAAGTGGACGAAAACGGCAATCCGGTGAGTGCGGCAGATGACGGCGAGAACGCCGCCGATCAGGCCGCCGTGGCCGAGCTTGGCGACTTTGGCATCATCGAGCCGGGTTATGTTCCGGCCGGCGTCGAACTGAAGGATACGCACAAGATCGAAGGCAGCAAAGATTATTCCGCGCTGATCCGCTATGACGGCGTTTACCAATATACCATCATGGAATCCCGTCCGCTGGACCGCGCCGTATCGCTGGCCCCGGGAACGCTGATCGATCTGGGCTTTACCGCCGGCCTGCTGACCGGGGATGAGCAGCAGACGCTTACCTGGATGGATGCCGGTATGGAATACCGCATTACCAGCGCCAATCTGCCGCTGGACGAAATGATACAAATTGCCGCTTCTATGGATGAACAATCGGGTAAGTAATAGTCAGAGGCGGATACAGCGTTAGCGGGACTCGTTCCTCTTACACGCCGTATCCGCTTTTTTTCACATTCCGAAAGATGCCTTGCTTCCATTTGACAGCCGCCTTGCGTTAGCATTACCATGGGCATAAGCATCATGTTCCAAGGTGAAAGGTTACAACGCCTATTTACAATGTTAGAAGGTGACTTTGAATTGCAAGCAAGCTATCGACCGACAGTTGCCGAGATCAATCTGGATGATTTGCGTGCCAATTACGAGGCATTCCGCGCCGTACTGCCGGCCGAAACCAAGTTTATGGCATGCGTCAAAGGAAATGCGTACGGCCATGGCGCCGTGGAGGTCTCGCGGGAGCTGGAACGTCTGGGCGCGGATTATTTAAGCGTAGCTTTTCTGGATGAAGCATTGGAGCTGCGTCAGGCGGGAATACTACTTCCTATCCTGGTGCTTGGCTATGTTTCCCCCGAAGGAATCTACGCCGCCTGGAAGAACCATGTGACCGTGACGCTGTTCACGCCGGAGGTGCTGGAAGCGATTCAGGCGCTTCCCGAAGATCCGGACCGCCGGCTGAAGGTGCATATCAAGATCGACAGCGGGATGGGACGTCTGGGGCTTTTGCCGGAGGCCGCGCCCGACTTCATCGAACAGGTGCACCGGACCACGCAAGCGGAGCTGGAGGGAATGTTTACCCATTTTGCCAAGGCAGACGAACAAGACAAAAGCTATACACTGATGCAGCATCGACGATTCACGGGCGTGGCGGAAACGCTTCGGGGCAGAAATATCGAAATCCCGATCATACATACGGGCAATAGCGCTACGGCCATTGATACACCTCTTTTATCCATCAACATGGTGCGTGTGGGCATAAGCTTGTACGGATTTTATCCCTCGGCAGAGGTGAGCCGTGAGACAGTGGCTCTACACCCGGTAATGACGCTGAAGACGCAGGTGGTCTATGTGAAAAGCCTGCCGCCCGGCTCGGGCATCAGCTACGGCACCCGGTATTTTACGGACAGCTGCGAGACCATCGCCACGCTGCCTGTAGGATACGCAGACGGATATTCCCGCATGCTGACAGGTAAAGCGGAGGTGCTAATACGCGGACGCCGCGTTCCGGTCGTCGGAACCATCTGCATGGATCAGTGTATGGTGACGCTCAAATCTTTCGCTGAAGAAGCGGAACAAATCAAAGCCGGCGAAGAGGTTGTGCTCATCGGCCGCCAGGGCGACGTTTCTGTGACCGCAGACGAACTGGCTCTTCATTTGGGAACGATTCACTACGAGGTAATCTGCATGCTGGCTCACCGCGTCCCGCGGAAATACGTCCGCCAGGGAGCGCTTCCGAACCTGGTTAACCCTCTCCTGAAGCCGGAGTGATTCCGGCCTGGCAGCACTTGCAGGGAAATGAAAGCAGGGAAGAATATCGAGTGACTGTGACTTATGGTCTATACGTGCCGCCATTTCTAGTTTATAATGGAGTGCAGCATACTTGATATACTGAAAGCATATATTCCTTGTATAAATTTCCTTGTATATTGCTACACTGGATGCAGGGGCTAAGGTTTGTGGGGGTGGAAGAGAAGGTGGCCAATATGCAGAACACCAAGAGAATTATGATCAGCTTGCCGGATCATCTCTTGCAGGAAGTGGATGGAATCGTCCAATTGGAGAATTCTAACCGGAGCGAATTGATCAGACAGGCCATGAAGCTGTATTTGAGCGAGCGGAGAAAGAACACGATCCGCGAATCGATGCAGCGGGGCTACATGGAAATGGCGAAGATCAATTTGACGATGGCATGTGAGGCATTCCTCGCTGAGGAAGATGCAGACAGCACTCTTGGCCGCTTAGTAAGCGGGGTGTAGATATTGATCGTTAAACGCGGCGACGTTTTTTTTGCCGACCTCTCGCCTGTAGTAGGTTCTGAACAAGGTGGAGTGCGGCCGGTGCTGGTCATTCAGAACGATATTGGCAATCGCTTCAGTCCGACGGTCATTGTAGCGGCCATTACGGCCCAGATCCAGAAGGCGAAGCTGCCGACGCATGTGGAAATTGATGCGGCTGCCCACGGCTTTGACCGCGATTCGGTCATTCTGCTGGAGCAGGTTCGGACCATTGACAAACAACGCTTAACCGATAAGATCACCCACCTGGACGATGAAACGATGAAAAAGGTGGATGATTCGCTGCAAATCAGCCTGGGCCTGATCGATTTCTGATCGGCTGGGGCTACATACTTCTCCAAAGCCAACAAGCGCACCGGATCAGGGGATCCGGTGCGCTTGTTGGCGTTTGAAGCGGATAGTCGCAGCAGGAGAATTTTGGTGTATCCTCTCCGGTTGTGATACTATTTTAGATATGTGCCTGAACATACGCTTGCTGCAAGCGTCAGACCGTGGATGAAAGAGGGATGGAAGTTGACGGTAGAACCTAACGTGAATGCGGGAACGACGGCGGAAGAAGCCGCCGCCCGCCAGGAGCTCGAACTGATTATACAAACGATTGCCAAGGAGCTCGGGATCAGTCCCAAGCAGGTACGGACGACGGTCGGCCTTCTGGATGAAGGCAATACGATTCCGTTTATCGCCCGGTACCGTAAGGAAATGACCGGCGAACTCGATGAAAATGCGCTTCGCGATATCGAGGAGCGGCTTGCGTATTTGCGCAACTTAAGTGAGCGCAAAAAAGACGTCCTGCGCAGCATTGAGGAGCAGGGCAAGCTGTCAAAGGAGCTCGCGGAAAGCATCCGCAAGGCGGTCAAGCTTCAGGAAGTGGAGGACCTTTACCGTCCGTACAAGCAAAAGCGCAAGACGCGGGCCAGCGTTGCCAAGGAAAAAGGGCTGGAGCCGCTGGCGGACTGGGTGCTGGAGCAGCGCCGCAATGCCGACCCTTATCAGGAAGCGGCGAAATATATCGACGCGGACAAAGGCGTGGAGAATGCGGAGCAGGCGCTGCAGGGCGCCATGGATATCATCGCCGAGAATATCGCCGACGATGCGCAGATCCGTTCCTGGGTCCGTTCCTATACGGCCAGCCAGGGCGTGTTGATCTCCGAAGCGAAAGATGCGGAGCAGGAAAGCGTATACGAGAATTATTACAGCTACCGGGAGCCGGTGCATAAGATGCCGCCGCACCGTATTCTCGCCATCAACCGGGGCGAGCGGGAAGCCGTGCTGAAGGTGGGCATCGAAATCGCCGCCGATAAGATCCATGCGTACATTGCGCGCAAGCTGATCAAAGGACCGTCGCTGGTAAAGGAGCTGCTGGAATCCGTCATTGAGGATTCCTACAAACGGCTGATCGCGCCTTCGGTGGAGCGCGAGGTACGCGGGGAAATGACCGAGAAAGGGGAGACGCAGGCGATCTCTATTTTCTCCGGGAACCTGCGCAGCCTGCTGCTGCAGCCGCCGGTCCGGGGCAAAAACGTGCTCGGCGTCGACCCGGCCTACCGAACAGGCTGCAAGCTGGCCGTCGTGGACGACACCGGCAAGCTGCTGGAGGTGGCGGTTACCTACCCGACGCCGCCGAATAACAAGAAGAAAGAGGCGGCGGCCAAGTTCAAGGAGCTGATTGCCACATACGGCATCCAGCTCATCGTCATCGGCAACGGCACCGGCTCGCGGGAGACGGAGCAGTTCACCGCCGAGGTCATTGCCGAGATCGGCGACCCCGGGCTCCAGTACCTCATTGTCAATGAGGCCGGAGCCAGCGTGTATTCCGCCTCCAAGCTGGCGCAGGAGGAGTTTCCGGATCTGGATGTGGCCGAGCGCAGCGCCGCATCGATTGCCCGCCGCGTGCAGGACCCGCTCGCGGAGCTGGTCAAGATCGACCCGAAGGCGATCGGTGTCGGGCAATACCAGCATGATGTGACGCAGAAGCATCTGGAGGAGAGCCTTAAGGCCGTCGTGGAATCGGCCGTCAACCATGTCGGCGTCGACGTGAACACGGCGTCGCCGTCCCTGCTCTCGTACGTCTCCGGCGTCAATGCGACAATTGCCAAGAACATCGTTAAGTTCCGCGAGGAGAACGGCAAGTTCCAGTCCCGCAAGCAGCTGCAGAAGGTGCCGCGCCTCGGCGCAAAATCGTACGAGCAGTGCATCGGGTTCCTGCGTATTCCCGAAGGGGACAATACGCTCGACCGCACGCCGATCCACCCCGAGTCGTATGCGGTGGTCGACCGGCTGTTCGCGGAGCTGGGGCTGAAGGTCAGCCAGCTCGGCAGCAAGGATGTCGCCGCAGAGCTGGCGGCGCAGGATCCTGAGGCGCTTGCGGCGAAGCTCGGCGTCGGCGTGCCGACGCTGCGCGACATCCTGGAGAGCCTCCAGCGTCCGGGCCGCGACCCGCGCGAGGAGCTGCCGCCGCCGATCTTCCGCACCGACGTGCTGAAGATCGAAGACCTTGTGCCCGGCATGGAGCTGCAGGGCACGGTGCGCAACGTCATCGATTTCGGCGCGTTCGTCGATATCGGGATCAAAAACGACGGGCTGGTGCATATCTCCCAGCTCAGCGGCAGCTTCGTCAAACATCCGATGGACGTCGTGTCCGTCGGCGACAACGTGACCGTCTGGGTGCTCGGCGTCGATCTGAAGAAAGGCCGGGTCAGCCTGACGATGCGCCCGCCGCGCAGCGAAGCGGGCAGCGCGAAGGCATAACCTTATCCATACGAGCCCTCCGGCCGGAGTTTTTGCGGCGCGGAGGGCTTTTTTTTGCATGGAAGCCGAGCCGGTTGCCCATCGGTGACCGCCAGGGGCCGTACGCTGGCCGTAGCCCGCAAACCGGCCGTCTTTCAATCCCGGACCGCCTCGCTCGCCCGCCGTACAAAACGGCTTTAGCGATGTTTGCCCTGTCCCTCCGGCCTGGCGGGGTGGTATCCTTGTAGCAAATCAAACAATACAGGTGGGATCTATGATTGGGAAAACATGCAAAACATGAGCTGGTGATCCGGAATTTCCGGCAGGAGGACATGCCGGCGCTTGGAGCATTCTACGAAGCGGTGACCGGAGGACAGGGTGAAACGATCTTCTGGTGGGTTGGCGGAGAGGAGAATTGGAGCAATGTCTTCTGCGCGTTTGAAGGCGACCGGATGATTGCCAAGGGACAGGCGGAGGTGTTTACCTCCGTTCAGCCGGGCAGCCCGGCGGAGGCCAAGCACCGGATTTTTGTGAATCTGCGCGCGCTGCCGGGCAAGGAACATCAGCATGTCGTGCTGGATGCGGTATATGTCTGCCTGCTGGACCGGGCGCGGGAGCTGAAAGCAGGGTTAGCCGCCGGGTATGACGCGCTGCTGTGCGTCGGGAACAAAGCGGCCGAGGAGACGTATAACCGCTATTTCGAGTGGCATCTCGGGTACCGGCACATGTACGATCTCTGCACGATGACCCGCGATTTGACGTTGCCCATATCGCCTCAGCGGCTGCCGGCTGGGTTTGAACTGGCTCAGCGGAGCCTGGAGACGGAAGCCGAACAACGGGAATATCTGGCGCTGGAGGCCGAGATCTGGCCGGAAACGCCGCTCCGCCTCGAGCGTCTGCTGGAATACCGGCGGAATCCGCATTGGACGAATCTAGTCGCCTGCGAAGCGGGAACGGTCGCGGGGAGCCTGATGGCCTGGGAAGAAGAGGGGCAGGGCATGACCGAGGACGTGTTCGTGCGGGAGCCGTGGAGAGGGCGGGGCATCGCCGGTGCGCTGCTGTCCGAGGCGTTAACCTACCTTCAAAACATCGGGCTGGCAAGCGCGCAGCTCGTCACGCGGACGGATAACGCCGCCGCTTTGTCGCTGTACGGCAAACTGGGGTTCATCACAACATCGCATGAAAAAAGGTACAGTATGCTTTTGGAGTAATCTATCCGGTTAGCCTTCCATAGGCGGTCTTTGGAGTAAAACTCCGGAGGCCGTTTTTGATCTGACTTGAAAAATAGGCCGTTCTTTTCGCCGAATGCGCAACATCACACATCCTTGTTTCGTCAAAGAGAATAACAGATCATTTGCATACAGGAGGATTGATCCCATGAACGCTCGAACAACGGCTTCCTTCGCCGCAGCCGCGGCGCTCGTCCTGCTTCTCTCCGCCTGCGGCGGCAATGAGGCCGCGCCTGCGGCTTCGCCTTCTCCGTCGGCGACGACCGAACCATCGCCGGCGGCCCCATCGTCGCCAAGCCCGTCCCCGGCCGCCTCGCCGTCTGCGACTGCCGCGCCATCGCCGTCCGCAACGGCGCCGGCTCCGGTAGAAAGCACACCGCCCGAAACCTCGTCCGCGCCGGATGAAGGCATGCCGCCGACCGCGGCGGAGGCTGCGTCAACGGTGATCCGGGCGCTGAAAGCAGGCAATATGAAGACGCTGGCGGCCTGGACGCATATGGAGAAGGGCGTGCGGTTCTCCCCGTACGGGTATGTCGATACCGCCAAGGACCTGGTGCTGGACCGGGATACGATCGAAGGCGCAATGAAAGATCCAACCAAACGCGTGTGGGGCGCTTACGCCGGCTCCGGGGAAGAGATCAAGCTGAGTTTTGCCGAATATATGAAAAAGTTTGTTTACGATGCGGACTTCATGGGCCTTGGTAAAGTCACGGTTAACGAGAAGATTGACCGCGGGTCTACGCTGAACAATATAACCGAGGTCTACCCGCCGGACCAATACGATGTCGTGGAGTATTACATCGCCGGAGTGGACCCCCAATACGGGGGCATGGACTGGCGGAGCTTGAAGCTAGTCTTTGAAAAATTCGATTCCGACCGTATTCTCGTCGGCATCGTGCATGATCAGTGGACGCCATAGCAGCCGGCCGGCATTGTCCGTATTCACCGGCTTACGCACAAAAAGGCAGCGCCCCAATGCCGGGGTGCTGCCTTTTTCATAAGCGATTTATTTTCGGGCAGAACCGCTGCCGCTCCTTATTTCCCCGAAGTCACCAGCTTCGCGGTCGCTGTATAGCCTTCCGGCAGATACGTGACCACGCTGGCCGAAGAGATAACCTGTGCATACATGCCGTTCGGATCCGGGCTCGTTACGCGGTAGTAGATCACTGCGGTTTTGTTCGCGCCGAACTCGATCTTCGTGACCGACAGGCCGTAGCCCGGATTCGGCAGATTGCCGACAGTCAGCGTTACCTTGTTCACGCCATCCGCCGCTTTCGCCAGTGTCACGGTCGCTTCGTACGCCGGCGCCGGTGTTGGGGTAACCGGTTTGATCACTTCCTTAGCGAATTTCATCGCGTCGTACGTCCATTCTGCCGCTTCTGCGCGGGTTATGGTATCGTACGGACGGAAGTTGCCGTTCTTATCCAGCGTCACGAGGCGCGTGTTCAGCAGCGTCTGCATGGCTCCGTTTTCCGCGGTGGTAAGCTTCGTGCCGTCCGCAATGTTGAAATACATTTTGGTCGTGGCAAATTGTCCTTTGCTCTCAAGCGCTTGCAGCATCAGTGTGGCGAACTGGATACGGGTCATCGCCGCGTTCGGGTCAATGGTTTTATCCAGCGTCAGTCCGTTCTGCTTGGCTGCGATAAAAGCGGAAGCATACCAGGACTTGTCGTTCACCTTGTCGAAGTAATCGCTTGCTTTGGCTGTGGAAGTCGGAGACAGCTTCAGGCCGCTGACCAGAAATTGCACCCCTTGGGCCACGGTCACTTTGGATTTTGGCGCAAATTTATCCTTGGTCATGCCATTGAGAATGCCTTGGCTGTGCAAGGCGTTGATTTTATGCTCGGCATTATTGCCCTTTAAGTCGGAGAAGGCAAATGCCGATGTGCCTACCGATAAACTGGCTGCCAGGATGCCGCACGCGATGGTCATTTTTTTGGCGTGCATTTTAAATGTTTGTTTTTTCATTGTGCCTCACCTCACCCTCTTAGATGGGAGAACTCGCCAAAAGGTTGCAGGTTGCCATCATAAAATATTTAAACTTTAATCTACCCGCAGATTACCGCCAGTAGTCTTATCCGCGCAGCAGTGATTCGGCCCCGTCCACGTACACCTGGGTCCCCGTCACATGGAACGATTCGTCGGAGGCCAGGAACAGCACGAGATTGGCGACCTGCTCCGGCTTGCCCGGGGCATCCTCAAGCGGGTGATTGCCGCCTTCGGGATACTCCACGGGGATTTGGACCTCCTTCAGGTCTTCGGTTTGATTCGTGTTCTTGCCGATATTGGTTTCAATGGCGCCCGGACAGATGACGTTCACCCGGATCGCATACCGTGCCAGCTCCAGCGCCGCCATCTTGGCAAAAGCGGTCTGCCCGGCCTTCGAGGATGAATAAGCGGACGCCCCGATATTGGAGAAGACCCGATTGCCGTTGATCGAGCTGGTGATAATGATGCTGCCGCCCTGTTCCTTCATAAAAGGCACGGCGTATTTGACGGTGGCGAAGGTGCTGCGCAGATTGGTGTGCATCGTCTGGTCCCAGTCGTCCATCGTCAGCGTTTCGATCGGGGCCCAGGTTCCGTTGATGCCCGCATTGGCAAAAACCACGTCGATCCGTCCCTCGCTGCCCCCGATGCCGGCCATCGCCTCTTCAATCTGCCCCGGAAGCGATACATCGCATTCAATGACCTCGGCAGTACCGCCGGCCGATTCGATTTCCTTTTGGGTTGCGGCCGCCTCCTCGGGCGTGCGGTCCAGCAGAAATACCTTCGCACCGTGTTGGGCAAAACGTTTTGCCGTCGCCTTCCCGATCCCGGAGCCGCCTCCGGTGACTACCGCGATTTTCCCCTGCAATCTCTTGTCTGCCATTTGAGTATCCTCCCCGATACGTATTGGAAAAAGCCTGGCCGCGCTTGCGGCTTCTGTAACTTTATACCCCTGCCCCCCGGAATGAACCAACCGGTCCAGGCCGGTGGTAAACGGACAATCCCGCCTGCGGGAGCTGAGGCGGCCCGCCGGTTTCCGGTGTTCAGGGGGCGGAGGGGAGAGGGGGAGGCAGCGCTTCCGTCAGGCCGGTCCGTTTCGGCGACGCTGCCGCCCCGATTCAAAAAAGCCGCGCTCCCATGTATGGAAGCGCGGCTTTACAAGCGGCCCGATTAGTTTATCCGGTTATTTGGAGCCTGGGAGTGCGATGACATCCTTGAGCTGCTGTGCGGTCGCTTTATAGCCTTCCGGCAGATACGTCTGCGCCGTCGCGGATGAAATCACCTGCAGGTACATGCCGTCCGGATCCGGTTTGGTCACGCGGTAGTAAATCACGGCTGTTTTATCCGCACCGAATTCAATCCGTTCGATGATCACGCCGTAACCCGAGTTCGGCAGGCCGCCGACGGTCAGCGTCGCTTTGTTGACGCCGTCTGCTGCCTTGGACAGCGTCACGGAAGACTCATACGATGGCGCCGGCGTTTGCGTAACCGGTTGAATGACTTCCTTCGCGAATTTCATCGCATCGTAAATCCATACGGCCGCTTCCGCTCGGGTGACCGTGTCAAACGGACGGAAATTGCCGTCCTTGTCTAGCGAGACGATACGGGTATTGAGTAGTGTCTGCATCGCGCCGTTCTCAGTGTTGGAGAGCTTGGCGCCGTCATTGATGTTCACGTACATCATCGTTACCGGGAACTGCCCTTTGCTTTGCAGCGCCTGCAGCATGAGGGTTGCGAACTGGATGCGGGTCATCGCCGCGTTCGGATCGACGGTTTTGTCGAGCGTCAGTCCGGTTTGCTTGGCCGCCACAAAAGCGGAAGCGTACCACGCGTTATCTTTGACTTTGTCGAAATAGTCGCTTGCTTTAGCCGAAGAAGCGGAAGAAAGGCCCAGTCCGCTGACGATAATCTGAATGCCTTGGGCAAACGTGACTTTCGATTTCGGAGCAAACAGGTCTTTGGAGATCCCGTTCAGAATGCCTTGGCTGTTCAGGGCGTTGATTTTGCTTTCTGCGGCATTCCCTTTCAGGTCGGAGAAGGCAAATGCCGAAGTGCCTACCGATAAGCTTGCTGCCAGGATGCTGCACGCGAGGGTCATTTTTTTGGCGTGCATTTTCAAAGATTGCTTGTTCATTGTGCCTCACCTCTTCCTCTTAGATGGGAGATCACGGTAAAAGGTTGCAGCAGGATGAATATTTATTGAGAAAAGCTAAGGCTGGAACATTGCCGGCATCCGCGGTAGACTAGAGTGACAGCGCTCTCTTCGCAAGAGGCGCGGGCCGGATTACATACCCACAAGGATGGAGAACAGCGATGACAGAGGCTGCAGCATCACGGATTAACATTGGTATTTTCGCGCATGTCGATGCCGGAAAAACGACAACGACAGAGCATTTATTATATGAAAGCGGGCGAATCCGCAATCTTGGCAGCGTGGACAGCGGAACGGCGGTGACCGATTCCCTGGAGGTCGAGCGGCAGCGCGGCATTTCCGTGCGGGCGGCTTTGGCTTCCTTTGCCTGGAAGGGCGTGCAGATCAACCTGGTGGATACGCCGGGGCACGTCGATTTTCTGTCCGAGGTGGAGCGGAGCCTGCGGGTGATGGATTGCGCGGTACTGATTCTTTCGGCGGTGGAAGGCGTTCAGGCCCAAAGCGAGATGATCTGGAACGCGCTGCGCAAGCTGAACATTCCGACGCTGGTGTTCATGAACAAGCTGGACCGCACCGGGGCCGACCCCGCTGCCGTTCTGGCCCAGGCGCATGCCTATTTATCGGAAAATATCATTCCCGTCCAGCGGCCGCTGCTGGACGGGCTGGACTATGCCGGCGCCGAGGATTTATGGGATGACGGCGCAGAGCCGGCAGCCCGGACCGGCTTGCTGGAGATGATCGCCGAACGGGACGAGGCGCTCCTGGAACGGTATATGTCGGAAGGAGAACCTGACTTCGCGGCATGGCGAGAGTGGTTCCGGCAGCGGACAACGACCGGAACGATGTATCCGCTCGTCTACGGAGCAGCGGCCAAAGGCATGGGCATCACCGCGCTGCTGGATGCGATGCTCGATTATTTTCCGCGCGCGGGCGGCAATCCGGATGCGCCGGTTTCGGGCATCGTGTACAACATTCAGCGCGACAAGGCGATGGGCCGGATGGCCTTCGTCCGGCTGTATCAAGGCCGTGTGCGCAACCGCGACACGGTGAAGCTTCACCTGCAGGATGCGGAAGCGAAGGTGACGCAGATCCGCAAGGTGGAGGGCGGCCGCGCGGAGGATGTCGGCGAGCTGGCCGCCGGGGACATCGCCGTGCTGTACGGCCTGTCCACGGCCCGGATCGGCGACATTATCGGCGACCCGGACCCGGTGCCGGCGGAGGCGAAGCTCGCCGTGCCGCTCCTGACCGCGCGCGTCTTCTGGGACGCGGACACCGACGAGCGGCAGGTGATCTTCGCGCTCGGCGAGCTGGCGGACGAGGATCCGCTGCTCGATGCGCAGTGGCTGCAGGAGGAACGCGAGCTGCACATCAAAGTGATGGGGCCGATCCAGCTTGAGGTGCTGGACAGCGTGCTGGAGAGCCGCTACGGGCTGAAAGTCACCTTCGGCCAGCCGTCGGTGATCTATAAAGAGACGCCGGCGCAGGCGGGCGAAGGCTATATCGCTTACCTGATGCCGAAGCCGTGCTGGGCGATCCTGCGGTTTGCGATTGAACCGGGGCCGCGCGGCAGCGGCCTGCAGTATGCATCGGTGGTGCGCAGCTCGGATCTGCTGCCGCAGTACCAGAACGAGACGGCGCGCCGCGTGCCGGAGGCGCTCCAGCAGGGGCTGCGCGGGTGGGAGGTTACCGACCTTAAGGTGACGCTGGTCGAGGGGAACCACCATGTGTGGCATACCCACCCGCTCGATTTTGCCGTAGCCACGCCGATGGGCATCATGGACGGGCTGGCGCGAACCGGCACCAAGCTGCTGGAGCCGATCCTCCAGGTGCGCATCGTCGTGCCGGAAGAGAACGGCGGCCGCGTGATGAACGATCTGATCCAGATGCGCGGCAGCTTCGAGCCGCCGGTCCTCCAGGGCGAGCGGATGATCATCGAGGGCCGGCTGCCGCTGGCGACCTCGCTGGAGTATCCGGTGACGCTCAGCTCTTTTACCAAAGGCCGGAGTACGTTCACCTCTTTCTTCGCCGGGTACGAGGAGTGCCCGCCCGAGGTTACGGCCGAGCGGACCCGCCGCGGCGTCAATCCGCTGGATCAGGCGAAATACATCCTTAGCGTGCGCAAAGCGCTGCAGGGGTGAAGCCCCGGGTTGCTCCTTAGGTATAGCAACAGGCGTACGTACCGTACCCTTGCCGGCCGGAGAGCGGCAAATATTCAGCCCATGCGGCGAATAAACTGAAACTACCTGTTATCTGGCATGAAGTCACCTCTACCCGAAAGGAAGTGCTGGCCCGTGATTATTTGGGGAACCGTCATAGCGCTGCTTGGCATCTCGCTGCTGACCGCGGTTATTGGGCCATATGGCCCGCTTGTTTTTATCGCCGTCATGTTTGGCATTGTACTCGACACCCATCTGCGGACGAAGGAAATTCAAACCGACCTGCAAGCGATCAAGGAGAAGCTGGGCCTCTCCCAAGAGGAAGCCGCTCCAGTGAGCGATGAAGAGATCGAGGCGGAATTGGAGCGGGAAGCGCGAGGGGAGTAGAGGCAGGGGGGTAGGAGCTTAGGGTAGTGCTAGGGGCTGTCTACGTTGCCGCAGGGCGGCGAAACACCTTTTTTTAGAGAAAATGGAGGGTTACGATGAAACGTTTTATCGCAATCGCCGGGTGCATGATTCTGCTCGCCGGCTGCTCCAAAACTCCGGCAAACCGCAGTGCGCAAGAAGCGGCTTTTTCTCACCATCCACCCGCTGCCACAGCAACTGCCGAGACGCCGCAGGTTTCATCCGAAGCAGCCGCGCCGCAGCCTACCGCCGTCCGGGAGCTGTCCCGGGAAGAAGCGGTGGAGTGGATCAAGTCCAAGCTGAGCGACGCGTCGCTGAAAGAATCTTCGGTTCGGTATCAGGATACGGATCCGGATGGAAACTATATTATTGCGCAGAGCAGTTCTGCCACTACGGAGATCATGGAATGGTACCATGTCAACCCGAAGACACAGGAAGTGACCTGCGAGATTTCGCCGGACGAATGTTTGGCGGGATCCGCCGTTTCGGAGGATACTCCGGCGTTACTTAATCCCGAGCAGCAGGAGGCGCAGGACCTGGCCCGGGCTTTTGCCGAGAAGAACCTGGGACCCAGGTATGTAGATGGAGTGACCGCCGTGGAGCTGGATCATGAGGACAACGGAAATCCGGTTTTTCATGTCTACAATCCGGGGAGCGGGCATACGGAAACGCTGGATTGGCTGACGGTGAATTTGGCGGACGGTACGGTGGAGGCCATGTTTACGAAAAGTGCGCGCTACAGTGAGAAGGATTTTTCCATTAGCGCGAAAAATGCCACGATTCCCCTCAAAGGCTGGGACAATGAGCTGAATCTTGCGGAGCTGCTGGGCAAGCCGTTATCGCAAGTGACAGAAACGCTGCAGAATGCGGATACGCTGACCGGATCATTTGTGCGAACGGTGGAATATCCGGGCCTGACCCTGCAGCTTTTCTCTCCGAAGCAGGACGGCAAAGCTTTTTGGATCATGAATATGAAGCTGACCGATTCGTCGTATGCAACGGCCAAGGGGCTGCATGCCGGCATGCCGCTGGCGGAGCTGATCAAGGTCTACCCCGAGCTTGCGGCGGAGGGTGCCGATCCATCGGCGGATCCGGATAACCGGGCATACGAGCTATCGGATCAGGAGACGTATACCTACGCGCGGTATGATGTGAAGAGCGGAGTGATTCGGGAGATCTATATTTATCATCTGATTCCGTGAGCGGTAGCTGAATCGGATGGTCGGAGCGCAACAAGCCCTCGTCGTTGGACGGGGGCTTGTTTTTTGACGGGGATTAGTTTTGATGCGGAAAACGTAGCTGTGTGCGGTAGGTGTGGTTTCACCTCGGCTAACGGACATGAGCGCCGCTATTTTCAAAAAAACGCGTTATTTCCCAATCCAACGGACCTGATCGCCGTTATTTGCTTGTTTTGGGCAGAAATGTGGGGTTTTGAGCGTGAATAACGGCTCTCAGGTCCGTTAACGAGCCGAAAAGCCTCATTATCGACGAATAGCGGCGCTCAGGTCCGTAAGAGATGGCGCGAAAGGATAGAAACAGAGCTTTATCTGTGAAAAATGCTTTCAAGCCGCGTGGGATCTCAGTTCGCGCATCAGAGAGGCCATAGCAATAATCGGCGCTGGGGAATGTGCTATTACTAATATTGCATGCCACAGGTGCTGCTTGTGCGAATAAAGCATCAGGTTTGTTATTTTTAGTCCATGTGCCAATGTGAGGTGAGCGGGTCCGTAACCAATCGCGACCGCAGGCTACCTTTGCGGCACGCCCCGTCAAGCGACGAGCGCTGAGTGAGCTCCGCGGCGGACGCTGATCATATGAAAAAGCAAGCCCCCGTCCACCCGACGGGGGCTTGCTCCGCGTGCATCCCACGCTTCCTTATCCTTCCTCCACCGTGTACGTCTTCAATCCCCGCAGTACCGGGAACAGCCAGTACATCCAGATGACCGCTACGGCAAGGGTGCCGAGGCCGCCGATAACGGTGGCCGGAACGGCGCCGACCAGGCCGGCCATCGTGCCGGACTCGAATTCGCCGAGCTGGTTGGACGTGCCGATGAACAGCGAGTTGACGGCGTTGACCCGTCCCTGCATATCCAGCGGCGTGTTGACCTGCACGAGCGTAGAGCGGATCACGACGCTCACGACGTCGGACGCGCCGGTCAGGAACAGCGCGAACAGCGATACATAGATGTTGCTGGAGATGCCGAACAGCACCGTGGCCAGCGCGAAGACCGCGAGCGATGCGAACAGCGTTTTGCCGATCGCGTTTTCCAGCGAGACGCGGGTCAGGATCAGCGAGACGACCAATGCGCCAACCGCCGGCGCGGAGCGCAGCAGGCCGAGGCCCAGCGAGCCGGTCTTCAGCACGTCTTCGGCGAAGATCGGCAGCAGCGCGGTCGCGCCGCCGAGCAGGACGGCAAACAAATCGAGCGAGATGGTGCCGAGAATGATTTTACGCTTAAAAACAAATTTGAGGCCGCTGAGGAAAGTCTCCATCGTGACGGCATCGGGTTTTCGGACATGGCGGACGACCTTGACGCTGAAGATCAGTACCGTGGAGACCGCCAGGGCAACGAGCGAAGCGATATAAGCGTAGGAAGTGCCCCAGGCAACGAGCACGCCGCCGAGCGCCGGGCCGACGATCATGGCCGTTTGCATGGCGGAGGCGGACCAGGCGGCGGCTTGCGGCAGCTGCTCGCGGTCCACGAGATCCGGAACGAGCGCGGCCGAGGCCGGGCTTTCGAAGGTCCGGCTGGCGCCGAGAATCGCCGCTCCGATCAGAATGTGGATCGGATCGATCCAGCCCTGAATGCTGCCGAGCAGAAGCGCCACCACGACGAGGCACTCGAAGAGCTGGCATAAATACACAATCGTGCGCCGGTCATACCGGTCGGCGACCTGTCCGGCGGGAAGCGTAAGAATCAGCATCGGCAGGAATTGCGCCAGGCCGACGAGGCCAAGCTGGAACGCGCTGTCGGTCAGCGCATACATCTGCCAGCCGATGACGACCGACAGCATTTGAAAAGCGGTGGTGCTGAAGATCCGGGCGATCCACAGAGACACAAAGGAACGGTTGTGCATCACGGACGGAGCTATGGTACTCATGAATGTCATCCTTTCTTTCGATCCATCTCGGGATGCTCTTGGCGAATCCGGGCATAGTCCGGTCCGTAACGGTCCAGCAGCTCGGGCGCGAAGTCGCGTTCGATCCGCTGCATCACTACATCATGGAAATAAGCCGAATCCAAGACATCCAGCAGGGAAAAATGATTGCTTTCCAGCGCCAGCGCCGGCGTCTGGCTGCCGAAGTTGCCGAGCAGCGCCACCTTTTGGTCCAGCAGCAGCGAGAAATTGCGAAGTTTGGGCGGCGCGCCTTCACCGCGGCTGTGAACCATGACATGCTTCAGCTTCGTAGGAACCTCGCCGATTACCATCAGATGCACCTCGACCCCCCGGGCTTCGGCCGCCAGCAGCGGCTCCTCCAGCCGGTGCAGGTCCTCGGACCAGAGATCCACGAGAATATCGTGGGCCGCATTGGCGGCCAGCCGGCGGATGGCCAGATCGACCTGCTTATCGCCTTTCCAGTTGGAGAAAAAAGCCGGCGTCTCCGCCGGAGCCGTCAGCTCCCCCTTCAGCACGCGTGCGGTGTGCTCAAAATCGTATTGCAGCAGCTTGATGACTTCACCGATCGGAACGGCGGCATACAGCACCGGATCGCCTTCGAGCGTACGGCAGATGCCTTTTTCCGCAAGACCGCGCAGCGCGGCATATACGTTGGAACGGGACACCGACACCTGCTTGGCAACCTCATAGCCGGAAGAGGCAGGCTGCCCATGGAGCGTCAAATAACACCGGGCCTCCAGATCCGATAGTCCCAGCCTGCGCAGGGATTCGATCATAACGGGTCCTCCTTGTTGAATTGCTTAGACGTATTTTAGAATACTACTCCCGCTAAAGGCGAACTGTCAAGGGAATGGATTCCAGTCGGTCACGTATTGCAGGTTGTCGCTTTTTGCCGTGAGAAGATTTGGTATAATTGGACAGAGTATAAGGGCCCAGAAGCTGTATTCGTTACAGAAGCGTGACGAACCATAGAATGGTTGAAGATATTTGAATGATTTTGAATTTTAGTGATTGTTTTTTTGAAGGTTTATGATACTATAGATTTTGTTGGAGGATGAAAAATGTTAACCGAAGAACGATACACGCTAATTTTACAGCGCTTACAGGAACGGAAGATCGTGAAGATCCAAGAGCTTATGGAAGAGCTGAACGCCTCTGAATCCACGGTACGCCGCGATTTGATCGACCTTGAGGCCCGCGGGGCTTTGAAGCGGATACACGGCGGCGCCTCGCTGCCCGTACATCGGGGGCTGGAGCCGGGGATGGAAGAGAAATCCTCCAAAAACGTTCAGCAAAAGACCAGAATCGCCAAACTGGCCGCCTCACAGGTGCATGACGGTGAATGCATTTATCTGGATGCGGGAACGACTACGTTAGCGATGATTCCATATATTGAAGCTCGTGACATTATTGTGGTCACTAACGGCCTTTCGCATGTGGAGGCTCTGGTCAGCAAGCAGATCCGCAGCTATTTGCTGGGCGGGATGATGAAGAGCCACACGAAAGCGGTAATCGGCAGTATCGCCCTTCAGAACATGGACAACTTCCGTTTTGACAAATGCTTTTTGGGAACCAATGGGGTAGACGCGGACATGGGCTTTACGACGCCCGACCCGGAAGAAGCGCTGGTGAAGCGCAGAGCGCATCAGCTGTCGGCCGAGACCTTCGTGCTGGCGGACAGCAGCAAGTTCGGCGAGGTCTCTTTTGCCAAACTGTTCGATGTGCCGGAGGCGGTCATAATCGCGGATTCGGTTCCGGAGCCGATGCGCGCCGCCATTGTCCAAAAAACCAAAGTAATTGAGGGATGAACATGATTTACACCGTTACGCTTAACCCATCCATTGACTATATCGTGGAGGTCGAGAATCTTGAGCTGGGGAGCCTGAACCGGATGAAGCGGGATCTGAAGCTGCCGGGGGGAAAAGGAATCAACGTCTCCCGGGTGCTGAATCAGCTTGCGGTAGGCAATACGGCCGTCGGATTTCTCGGCGGCTTCACCGGCCGTTATATAGATGACAAGCTGCGCGAGGAAGGCATCGGCTGCGATTTCGTTTTTGTTCAGGACGATACGCGGATTAATGTAAAGCTGAAGTCGGCGGAAGAGACGGAGATCAACGGTCTTGGCCCTGACATTTCGGCGGCAGAGGCAGAAGCGCTGCTCGGGAAGTTGTCCGGGCTTCAGCCGGGAGACATCATGGTGTTGTCCGGGAGCGCGCCGCCAGCGCTCGGCGGAGAATTTTATGGCAAACTGATCCAGGCGGCGAAACAGGCCGGAGCGGAATTCGTCATCGACACGACGGGCCAGGCGCTTTTGGATGCATTGCCGCAAGGACCGCTGGTGGTAAAGCCGAATCATCACGAACTGGCGGAGTTGTTTGGCGTAGAGCTTGAAACACGGGAAGAGCTGATCGTGTACGGGCGCAAGCTGCTGGAGCTCGGCGCCAAACATGTGCTGATCTCGATGGCTGGCGAAGGCGCGCTGCTGATTACGCCGGAAGCCGCTTATCATGCCTCGGCCCCGTCCGGGACGGTGCGCAATTCCGTCGGCGCCGGCGATTCGATGATTGCCGGGTTCGTAGGAACGCTGCACCAGGGCGGGAACGAGATGGAAGCCTTCCGGTCCGGCGTCGCCTGCGGCAGCGCAACGGCGTTTGCCGATGATCTGGCCTCGCGCGAAGAGATTATGCGCCTGCTGCCGGACATTCAAATCAAAGCCGTTCAGTAAAGAACAACAAGCATAAATAGGCGGGCGCCCGGCAAGACGCGCCTGCCGGAACTGAAAAGGAGAGCTGAAGCAGATGAAAATTACCGATCTGATGCTCAAAAATATCATGATCATGGATTTGCAATCCACCACGAAAGAGGCTGCCATCGACGAGCTTATCGCCAAGCTTGATGAAAGCGGTCGCATCAACGATAAAGCGCTGTTTAAGGAAAAGATTCTGCAGCGCGAAAAAGAGTCCAGTACCGGTATCGGCGGGGGAATTGCTATGCCGCATGCCAAAACGAAGGCGGTCAACGAAGCGACAGTGTTGTTCGCGAAGAGCGCCGGCGGCGCGGATTTTGAAGCGCTGGATGAAGCGCCGGTGTACCTGTTCTTTATGATCGCTGCACCCGAAGGAGCGGGCAATACCCATCTTCGCACGCTGGCCGCGCTTTCCCGGCTGCTGATCGATGCCGACTTCATAGCTGCGCTGAAGAACACGAAGACGCCGGATGAAGTGGCAGCACTGTTCGATGCGAAGCAAGCGGAGCAGGATGCGGCCAAACAAGCAGAACAATCCGAATCCGCTTCATCAAACAACGCATCTATGACACAAGGAACATTTGTCGGCAATCCGGCATCGGAAGCTTTTGTCGTTGCTGTAACCGCTTGCCCGACCGGCATCGCGCATACATTCATGGCGGAGGACGCACTCAAGAAAAAAGCCAAAGAGCTCGGTATCAACATCCGAGTGGAAACGAACGGTTCCGAAGGCGCGAAAAACGTGCTGACCGCAGAGGAAATCCGCCGTGCCAGCGGGGTCATCGTAGCCGCCGACAAGCAAGTGGAGATGGCCCGCTTCGACGGCAAGCCGGTGCTCCAGCGTCCAGTCAGCGACGGCATCCGCAAATCGGAAGAGCTGCTGCGCAAGGCAGCAGGCGGCGATGCGCCGATCTACCGCGCGCAGGGCGGCACCTCAGCTTCTTCGGACTCCGCTTCGGCGGGCAAGCCGAGCATCGGCGGCCGAATCTATAAAGACCTGATGAACGGCGTTTCGCATATGCTGCCGTTTGTCGTCGGTGGCGGCATCCTGCTGGCCATTTGCTTCCTGCTTGAACGTACGCTGAGCCCGGATAACGAACTCGTGAAGCTGCTGATGACCATCGGCGGCGGGGACGGTGCGTTCCACTTCCTGATCCCGATTCTCGCCGGCTTCATCGCCATGAGCATCGGCGACCGTCCGGCGCTCATGCCCGGTATGGTCGGCGGCTATCTCGCCGCAACGTCGAACGCCGGCTTCCTGGGCGGTCTGGCCGCCGGTTTCCTTGCCGGTTACGTCATTCTCGGGCTGCGCAAACTTTTTACGGGCGTTCCGAAATCGCTTAACGGCCTCAAGCCGATCCTGCTGTATCCAGTGTTTGGGCTGCTGATCACCGGCACGGTTATGTACTTTATCTTTGATCCGATTTTCAGCTGGATCAACACCGGCCTCATCGACGGCCTGAACAGTCTCGGTACCGGCAACAAAGTGCTGCTCGGCCTTATTCTCGGCGGCATGATGGCCATCGACATGGGCGGCCCGTTCAACAAAGCCGCGTATACCTTCGCCATCGGCGTGTTTACCTCCAGCGGCAACACCAACGGCCTGATGATGGCGGCCGTCATGGCAGGCGGTATGGTTCCTCCGCTCGCAATCGCCCTGGCAACGACGTTCTTCAAGCATAAATTCACGAACGAAGAACGCCAATCCGGCCTGACCAACTATGTGCTCGGCTTGTCCTTTATCACGGAAGGCGCCATTCCGTTCGCGGCGGCGGATCCGCTGCGTATCCTGACGACCTGCATCATTGGTTCCGCGATCGCCGGCGGCCTGACCCAGCTCTGGAACGTCAATGTTCCGGCACCGCACGGCGGCGTGTTCGCCGCGGCGCTCGCCAATCACGCGCTGCTGTTCCTGCTCGCTGTAGCCATCGGCGCCGTTGTTTCCGGCCTGATGCTCGGCCTGTGGAAAAAGCCGCTGTCTTCGAAATAAGCGACTCTAGTACGTGTAAGCCCCTGTTCCGATTCATGGAACAGGGGCTTTTGCGTTTAGCGGGCGTGCTGCCTTGTGTGGGGCTTCCAGAAGCCGCCTAGAGGCGAGCACGGCTTGCGTTAAGCCCATGGCTTGTGTTAAGTTCACGGCCCACTATACCGACTCTGCCCGCAACCTTGCGTTACAAGACTCCAGCCTTTGCCCGTGCAATATCCGTAGCGCCAGCTTGCGGCTCACGGGCGAATGCGGTAATTTTGAGGAGTGAGCAGAATACGGGGGTAAAGCTTGAGCGGGTTAGAGTTTGAGAGGTTTGAGAGGTTTGAGAGGTTTGAGAGGTTTGAGAGGTTTGAGAGGTTTGAGAGGTTTGAGAAGTTTGAGAAGTTTGAGAAGTTTGAGAGGTTTGAGAAGTTTGAGAGGTTTGCGGGTTTAAATTTGGGAGCGTTAGAGTTTAGAGGCGGATTTTAGGGCTGGAGTTATACATAGGGTTTGGCATGGTAATGGTCACGGTAACAGTAACGTTAACGGTTATAGTTTAGCGGTTGGGTTAAGAGGCTGAGATAGAGCGGTTAGCTCAAGCGGTTGATATCTGAGGTACTTGAGGAGTACAGAGGAAGGATTTGCAAGTAATGTTTTGCAAGTAAATCCATCGGGCTCGTGCATAGCGAGAGGCGAAAAATAAATTAGTGGGATTTCCTCCCACTAATTTTCGCCAATCCCCGCTTTTAACACAAATAGTGGGAATACCTCCCTCTATATTTGATCAAACGCCCCAATTTGCTCATTTCAAGCCTAATTAGTGGGATGAAATCCCACTAAATAGCATGTCGTCTCCAATCGCCTAAATTAGTGGGATAAAATCCCACTAATGAACCAGCGAATGCAACGCCTAATTTAAGGCGGTATGTTCCGCCTTTTTTACGTAAACCAGCATAGGCCAGAACGCATCCGGATTGTGCGAATGAATCCGATGCTCATCTCGCCCAATGAAACGAGGAATGTTCATGACAACGACTACTTTATTTCTCGTCCGCCACGCCGAATCGGTCTACATGCCCGGGCAGGAACGGGAGCGAGGCCTTTCCGATCAAGGCGATCAGGATGCGTTCACCATTGCGGAGCTTCTGCAGCATGAGTGCATCGATCTTTTCCTCTCAAGCCCTTACGAGCGGGTGATACGGACTATACAGCCTTTGGCTGACCGGCTGGGCAAGCCGATTGAACGAATTGAAGCGCTGCGGGAGCGGGCGGCAGGCGATTTCGGCAACCTCAGCTTTGCGGAAGCGAAACGCCGACTCTACAGCGATTTTGGATTGGCTTTTCCAGGAGGAGAATCGGGTGATGCCGCTCAGCGGCGGGTTATGGAAGGGGTGGAGCCGATTTTGAAGCGGTATGCCGGCCGCCGAATCGTTATCGGCACCCATGGCGACATCATGACCTTGCTGCTGAACCGGTGGAATCCGGCGTATGGCTACAGCTTCTGGGCCTCCACGTCAATGCCGGATATTTACCGGCTTGAACTGGAAGCGGAGGGGGCGGCCGCTCCACGGGTGACCCGCATTTGGAACCCTTGACTAGGTGGGGCCGCCCCGCAGGCTTCCCGCATTTTGACCCTTGACTGGTGTCCCGACGTCCCCGTTCGGACAAGCGCCCCATGTTCCCGGACCATGATTTTACCTTCACAAAATGGTAAAGTATAGTTATCCAAAAAACCTACGGGAGGTATGAACATGCAAAATAAAATCAGCGAAGTCCTGTTGCAAAACTGGGATTATGCCATGGATATTGAGGATTGGTCGCCGCCGCTAAGCGATGCGCTGAATGGCGTGAGCAGCGAGCAGGCGCTGTGGAAGCCGCAGGGTGCCGCGGGCAATTCGATCTGGGAGACAGTCAACCACCTGACGTACTACAAGGAACGGCTGCTCCGCAAGCTCAAGGGACTTCCGAAGCTGCCGGATCTCGAGAGCAACGACGCTACGTTTACGGTGACCGAAAGCGGGGATGAGGCGTGGCAGCAGGCCGTGGACAAGCTGAAGAGCGTGCATGCGGATTTGCGCGTGATCATTGAAGCGCTGGAGGAAGGCGCCTACGACTGGGGCGGTTCGGGGCATGCGCCGGGCGAAGAAGTGATGAGCCTCATTTTGCATGACGCCTATCATACCGGCCAGATCGTGCTGGTCCGCAAGCTGCAAGGCTCGTGGCCGAGCAACCGCCGGTTCAATTAAACGCTTTTTCAGAGGGTAAAAGGCACAGCCAGGCGATTCGCCCTTGTTTCAGGACCAAAGTCCCCGGTTAATGGATGGCATACAACCAAGCATCGCACATTAGCGGACAAAGGAGAGATCGATTATGGAGCCGAACACCACCAAGGACAGAAGCGTTGAAGTGGAGCACAGAGAGGTACAGCATAAGTCGGATTCCAGCCTTGTCGCATCAACCTTTATCAAATACGCGGCGTATGTCATTATTATTTTCGGGATTTTGTTTTTCCTGGTGAGATACGTGTTCCCAATGTTCTGATAGGTAAACCGGATAAGCAACGGAGAAGACGCGGGCGGCGACGAAGCAGCCTGTGTCTTTTTTTCGGGGAAAAGAAGTACGCAACGCAAGGCACCGTCCACTCCGGTCCGGAACGGCCTGAGCCCGCAACAAAAAGCCGCATCGCCCCTCAGGCAATTACGGCTTCCGGGTTAAACCTCATGTTTCATCACGTCATGCGGCGCGGCGGAGTTGCGGTAGAAGAACCAGCACTCGTTCAGCAGCTTGATCTGCCGGCGGTCCTTTCGCAAATACGCCTTCATCAGCTGATGGCAAAGCCATTGCGGCAAGGGAATCCCTCCTCTGGCATGCTTCCGGTTTACCTACAGCCTATGAAAGCAGCCCAGGAAAGGTGCGGTTTCCCGGCATTTCAGCCAAAAACGACGATCAATCGCAGAGTGCTTAATGCGCGTTCTCTGCTTCTTCTTCGTACCACTGCTCCAGTTGGGCCTGCAGCGCGCGGATCTCTGTAAGCAGGGCAATCAGCGGGTAATGGCTCTCCTGGATGGCGGCAAAAGCGCGCTCCAGCCGGTTAATGTAATCGATCCCGGACTCCAGCGTATATCCTTCGCGCAGCAGCTCCAGCGCATCGCATTCCGCGACGGCCAGCGGCAGATCGGGCACGTTGTCCGCAGTCAACTTGTCGATCTCTTTATTGAGGCGAAGATTCAGCGCGCTCAGCTGATAGGCATATTCTTCGGGCATCTCCACGAATTGCAGCGCCTGCTGCTGCTGTAAAATGACGTACCGCATTTTCGGCATCTTGTATTCTCCCTCCGTACTTGTCTTTCTTCTTGACAGTTTAGCGTATGCACAAGTTACAATTCAAGTGGTAGAGAAATCGAAAGAGAGAAATGGATGGGAGCGGCGATGACGAATATGAGCAATGAGGAGCTGCAGCAATGGATCGAGCAGGTATCGCTGCGCAGCTTCGGCGTTCCGTTCCGGCATAAAGCCAGCTTCAACGGACGGCTGACGACGACGGGCGGACGTTATTTTACCAAAAGCCACAATATCGAGATCAACCCCCGGCAGCTGACGATGTTCGGCAGGGAAGAGACGGAAAAAATTATCAAACATGAGCTTTGCCACTATCACCTGCATTTGGCGAAAAGGGGATATATGCACCGGGACGCCGATTTTAAGCAGCTGCTGGCCCGGGTGGGCGGCAGCCGGTACTGCCAGTCGCTTCCCGGCGCCCAGGCGCGCAAGCCGCTGCCGATCCGCTACAAGCTCGTCTGCGTCTCCTGCGCCATGGAATATCCGCGCAAGCGGAAGCCCGATCCCCGCAAATACCGCTGCGGCCGCTGCGCGGGCATGCTGAAACTGCTCGTGCTCAAGGAGAGCGGAAAGTGAAGGACGCGCGATTTCTGTGTTTTACGTTGCGAGGCGCCGGGCGTATACGGCTGCAGGCGATCCGCAGGCTGAATGGCTTGGGATGGAGTAGAGAATATTAGCATACAACTTTCGGGACATGAAGAAGCCGCAGTTACTGCGCGCTTCTTTTTTTGCGGCGCATCTTCGTACAATCGCACCGTTTTCTGGATAAAATCACACATCGATATGTAAACGCTATCAAACTAAGATGGAAAAGAAGTCCATTTTAGCAGAGGGGGCGCAACACATGAAGCGATTCAGGTCCGCCATCGCGGGTCTGCTGGCATTGCTGCTGTTCATTCCGGGTCTGCCCTATATCGGGTCCGGCGGAGGGTTGGCGCATGCGGCTGAGATAGGGGGAACCGGGGCAAAGGATGTTCCGACAAGCACGGTCCTCATCAAGAACAAGTGGAAAGGAAATTATTTGTACGAAACGAGTGACGGGATCGTCCGTTACGGGATGACTAATCCCGTCGATGCCTCGGCGCATTGGAAGGTGCTGACGGATAACGGAATATCGCGGATCCAGAACGAGAAGACCGGGCATTTCATCACCTTGACCGGCAATAACGGTAAGGAAGATTCGTTGAAAGCAGGTGCGGCTTCGGGTGCAAAAGATCAGTGGCTGATCGACACTTCGAGCCGTAATGGCTATATGGTGATCCGCAGCGCCACCGAACCGCTGAGCCAGCTGGTCATCCACGAAGAGCAGCAGCTCGGCTATGCGCAGGTCAGCGCGGATATCAACATTACGTTCGAGAGTCCGCAGTGGGCGTTTGTTCCATTGAACGCACCATCCCCGGTACGGCTGGAAAGCCGGATGCGGCCGGGACAGGTCATGTATGAAAAAGACGGTAAAGTTCTATGGGGCAGCGAGCCTGTCACCAACGAAGCCGCACAGTGGTATATCGAAGCAGGCGGCTCGCAGGGAACGCTGCACATCCGCAACAAGTCGACCGGCAACTATATCAAGCAGAACGAGCAGCATTGGTATGGTGTATTCTCGGCGAAGATCGATCCGGCGAAGTCGGCCCTGAGCGACTGGATTCAGGAAGCGGCAGCCGGAGAGGACGGAGCCGGTTATGTGACCTTCCGGAATAGCGGGTTAACGGATGGAGGCAAGCCTTTATGGCTGAATCCGCAGTTTAACGATGACCACGACGTGCGCTCCAATAACTGGCCGGCGGGCAGCACGAATGCCCAGTGGAAAATTGTACCGGTGAGTGATTTCCAGCCCGTTAGGCTGGCCGCCTACACGGATGCCCAGTCACCGGCAGACTTTTTGTACGAGACGGCCGGCGGTGGTTTGAAGCATGGCGCGATTGCGGATGCGGCCGACGTCAACAGCTTTTTGTGGTATCTGGAGGATTATGACGGCCACAAACGGCTGCGCAACGCGGCCACCGGCCATTATTTATCGTACGGGGAGGGTACCGTTAAAGCCTTTCCGCTGAGCGCTAGCTCGGCAACCGATCAATGGACCCTCAAGGAATCGGATGATTTCGATGACTATATGACCATCGGCAATGTCGGCGACACGGGCAGCTATTTGTCCATACTGGGCGGGGGCAATACCGGCGCCGGAACCGACAGTGCTTCGCTGAATGCCCAATGGCAGCTGGCCGATCCGGCTGCGCCCGTCGACAATTCGGAGCATTACATCCGGATTCAGAACGGTTGGCAGTCCTTCTATTGGTACGAAAGCAAGGAAGGACTCCTGAAATACGGCAACATGCAGGAAGACGGCAGCGACCAATGGCTGGTGGTGAAATATAACGGCCGCAAGCTGTTTAAGAACCGCGCGACCGGCCATTATCTCAACATCGCGCAGATGCCGGACGGCCATCTCCAGGTGTCGCCGCTGGGCGATTTGAACAACGTCGATCCGGCGTACATCTGGACGGGGAAAAATATCGGCAACAGCACGTACGTGATCTCGAGTGTGCTCGACAAGGAGCCGAATAAACAACCGGAGAAATATATCTCGCTGCAAAACCTGACCAAATACGCTGAATACGGCGCCATCAATCCGGCCTGGGGCAGCCCGCAGTGGCGTTTTGTCCCGGTCACGGAGAAGAAGCAGGATTTGTTCCGCTTTAAGCTTCAAGGCGCCGCGGATGGGGAAGAGCTGTATCTGAAGGACGGTCCGGTACCAACGCCTCAGGCCAGCGGTAAGCTGGAAGAGGAAGTGACGGACACGGGACCCGCGATCCTTAACGGTAACGGCGGCATGGATGCTCCCGATGATCAGGGCGGCCCCGCCGCTCCGGCGAGCTCAGACGATAAAGCGAATACCCATGATTCGGCTGATGCGGCGGATCAAGCCGATGATTCTATTACAGCGGGTGGAGCCGATTCTGCCGGGGGGCAGGAGCATAAACTGACGGCTGAAGTAAACGCCGCGCCGGCCGTGGACGATGCAACCGTCGGTCAAGTGACATACGGCGATTTGGATCTGTCGGATGATTCGTTCGTCTGGCAGCTGCAGGAGATCGCCGGCGCGAACGGGCAAGTCAAAATCCAGAACCGCGGAACAGGTAGATATCTGTCGCTGCAATCCTTCGAGAAGGTGATTGAATCGGATTCCCCGCAGCTTCCGGTGCTGACCGATAAAGTGGTTTACGATGTTTGGGCCAGCATTAAATGGTATGTCGGTATGGATGAACATGGAGATACCACTTTTAAGAGCGGTTGGGGAGGGCATTATCTTTACAGCACGAAGGATGCCGATGATTATCCCGTCCTTCGGATCAGCAGAGTGGACGGCATAAGCAATAAACCGGATGCTCATTTCACGGCCGAGCCGGCGGTCATCGCGCCGCAGCCGCTGCCATCTGAACCGGTACGTCTCAAAAACGCCAATACCGGCGAATATCTGTACGAGAATGAACATGGCGTCGTGCTGTATGGCAACCCGGCGGCGAACAATGGTTATTCGCACTGGACGGTCGTTGACGAGGGAGATGGCCAATATATCGTCAACCGGGCGACCGGTCATTATTTGACGCTGAACGGGGATTACTCCTTCCTGGAGACCTCGCGCACCGCGCCGGCAAACGGCGCTTCCGCCTGGGACATCAGTCTGGCCCCGGATGCCAAAAATTACACTATCCGCAGTCTTTACGGCGAATATGACGATGAATATATCAATATCAAAAACCGTGCCGGATATGCGGAACACGGCCTGTATCTGACGAGCGACAGCTCGGTGCAGTGGAGTCTGGAAGCTGCAGATAAGGATTACGTCACTCCTGAAGGCGAACCGCGGAATACGGATACCGCAACGCCGGTACAAGAAGACACGAATCTCGTGAAAATCGTTCCGCAAAACGCAGCCGGCGCTGTTCTGGCTGAACAGGACGGTCAAATCGTTGTGGCGGAGAGTACTGCTGTTTCTGCCGGCGCAGTGTGGCGCCTGCAGGATTTTAACGGCCGCAAACGGATCGTCAACATGGATTCCGGCCACTTCCTTGCGCGCGATAAGGATGGGGCAGCCGTTATTTCGGAAACAGGAACAACCGAGCTCGCGCAGTGGAATACGCCAGAGAAGCTTGGGTTTACGCTGCTGCAAAATGCGGATAAGAGCCAAACGTTGACCAATAACGGTTCATCCGTTGCTCTCGGCCCCCTTAACGCAGATGGCGCATTGTGGAGCCTCACCCCGGTTCCCGGCGATGCCGTGTATGCAGGAGCGGAAGCGTTCCGCGGCGATGGCGTGCTGCGGTTTGCCGTTCATGCGGATACGGCAAAAGCCTACAATGCTGCGCTCAGTTATCTCAACAAGGCGGCCGCGACCGCGAAGCTAAAGGTGGAGGTCAACGGGCTGCCTCAGCGCGAAATTACGCTGGCTGCGGATTTGTCCTGGAACCAACAAGCCTTCCCGCTGAATTTGCGGGCAGGCATGAACACCGTCAGCTTCATCGGCAGCGTAGCCGTGCTCAAGCTGGTCGACGTGGATAGCCTGACGATCAAGAACAGCATCAATAAGGCCTACCGCGGCGCCACCTTGCCGTATATTACGTACGAAGCCGAGGATGCGGATACCAATGCGCAGCTCCTCGATCCGTCAAGGAAATACCGTACGGTCGCTTCCGAAGCCTCCGGACGGCAGGCGGTTGTTTTGAGTAATACCGGCGATTATATGGAGTTTACGCTGGCCAAACCGGCCAATGCATTGGTGCTCCGCTATTCCATACCGGATAGCCAGGACGGCCAAGGCGACGTGAAAACATTGTCTTTGTACGTCAACGGGAAGAAGCAGGAGCTGACCCTGACCTCCAAATATGCCTGGGAATACGGCAGTTATCCGTGGTCCAATGATCCGGCGCAGGGAAGCGCGCACCGCTTCTTTGACGAAATTCATGCCTTGATCGGCGAAACGCCGGCAGGCGCGACGATTCGTTTGGTCAAAGAAGACAGCGACACCGCCGCTTCCTATACCCTTGATCTCGTGGATATGGAGCAAGTCGCACCCGCGCTGGAAAAGCCGGACGGATTCGTGTCCGTGGCCGATTTCGGCGCGACGGCCAATGACGGCAGCGACGACACGGATGCGTTCCAACAGGCGCTCACCAAAGCCAATAAGGAGCATACGGGCGTCTGGTTCCCGGCAGGCAGCTTTAACGTAGGCGCCGAACAGCTGGATCTGGAATCCGCGCTCATCCGCGGGGCAGGCATGTGGTACACGACGCTGGACGGGGCCAAATTCTTCGGCCACGGCGGCAGCGTTGGCGTATACGATCTGCTGATCGACGGCGGCATCAACGTTCGCGATGACGAAGCGGTGACGAATGCGTTCCATGGCGCGTTCGGCCAAGGATCGGTCATCCAGAACGTCTGGATCGAGCATACGAAAGCAGGCCTATGGCTGACCCAGCCGATGGGCGAAAAAGCGCGCACGAACGGCCTTTACATGGAAGGCCTGCGCATCCGCAACCTGATGGCGGACGGCATTAACTTTGCCGTCGGGACCGGCAACAGCATGATGGAGCAGAGCGACATCCGCTATCCGGGCGATGACGGCATCGCGATGTGGTCGTTCACCGATCCAAAGCTGAACGATGTCAACGGTACGGAGCGTACGCCAAGCTACAACAATACCGCCCGTTTCAATACGGTGTCCCTGCCGTGGCTGGCGGACAACATCGTTATATTCGGCGGACGCGATAACAAGGTTCAGGACAATATCGTGAAGGACACGGTGACGAACGGAGCGGGGATTGCCGTATCCACCCGATTCACCGCAGAACCGTTCCAGGGAACGACGGTTGTGGAACGCAACACATTGCTGCGCACCGGCAGCTATGATTCCGGCTATACGGTTAACCTGGGAGGATTGTGGCTGTACGCCGGGGAAGGCAATATGAAAGCCGATATCCGCATCCGCAATAATACGATTGTGGACAGCACGTATTCCGGCATTATTGCGCACGGCAATTTAACGATGGACGGCGTCCGGCTGACCGACAACGTCATCGACGGAGCCGGGACGAGCGGCGTTGCCGTGACGGCGGACCTGAAGGGCTCGCTCATCGCCGACAATCTGATTATCCGCGGCGAGCGGATGTTTCTGACGGCCAACGGCGCATCCGGTTTTGTCATCGACGAGCGGAACCAAGGGATCGCTTCGAAGGTATTAAAGTTTTCAGTGAAGCTGGAGAACGGCCAAACCGGTCCGTTTACAGCATCCGCCGGTAACGCAGCTGTCCTTCAGGTATTGGACCCGGCAGGAGCGGACATCACTCCGCAGGCCTCCTTCAGCGTTGGGGATTCAGCGATTGCTGCGGTGAACAGCAACAAGCTTTTGGCTTACCGCGGGGGAAATACGGTGCTAACCGTTACGGTCGGAGGGGTTTCCAGAGCGTACGATCTTGCAGTTACGGGCACGACCGGTCCGGAAACGGGACCGGGACCCAACACGCCGGGCAATAGTGTGAGCCCGGCCGCTTCGGCGCCGTCTTCGGAAGCCGGCGACAAGTCGCTCCAGACGGCCGCCTCCGGCACGGCCGTCATTGAAGTGGCTGCCGCACCGGACGGCAGCGTGGCCTTCGGCGCAGCCGCGCTGCGCGCAGCGGCTGTGGCCAGCCATGGCGCCGTCCTTGCGGTGACGCATGACGGCGCGGTGTACCGCATCCCGCTGGCGCAGGCACAGCGGGTGCTGGACGCCGCCGGGCTCAGCGGCGGCGTGCTGGAAGTGCAGCTCGGCGCGCCTTCGGCCGCCGAGCAGGCCCAGCTGCTTGCCGCAGCCGGCAAGCAGGGCCTCAGCGTGAAGGGAGCGCCGCTCGCCTTCACGGTTGCCGTCACGGACGGCAAGGCCTCCGTGACGGCCGGGACGCTGGGCACCGCATACGCGGAACGCCGCTTTGCGGTGGACGGTGCGCTCGACCCGAATACCTCGGTCGCGCTGCTCTTTGATCCTGCAGCCGGAACGTTCAAGTATGTTCCGGCGCTGTTCGAGACGGTGAACGGTGCAACCGCCGTCACCGTCAAGAGCAGCCTGCCCGGCGGCATCATCGCCGTGGCGGAGAACCCGGTCAGCTTCGGCGACATCGCCGGCCACTGGGCGGAAGCCCAGATCGGCCTGCTCGCCAGCAAGCTGATCGTGAACGGCGCGTCCGCCGGCAGCTTCGCGCCGGCAGGCAACGTCAGCCGGGCCGAATTCGCGGCCATGCTGGTCCGTTCGCTCGGACTTGTCCCTGACGCGTCCGCGCTGGGCACCGCCTTCACCGACGTTCCGGCCGGCGCCTGGTACGCCTCGGACGCCGCGGCTGCGGCTGCCCTCGGCCTTGTGCAGGGCTATGCGGACGGCGGCTTCCGTCCGAACGCCCAAATCACGCGGGAGCAGATGGCCGTCATGGCGGCCCGGGCGTTGAAGCTGATGCAGACGGACGTTCCCGCCGCGCAAGGCAATGCCGCCTTCAAGGATGGGGACCGCATCTCCGCCTGGGCGCAGGATGCAGTGGCGGCCCTCGTGGCCGGCGGCATCATGAACGGACGGTCCGCGGATCACTTTGCGCCGGACCAGAACACCAGCCGCGCGGAAGCGGCCGTGATTCTTGTTCGCCTGCTGCAAGCCGGCAAACTGCTGAATCCGTAAGCTTCGGCTCCGCACAACCAAGGCCCCCGGTTTCACACCGGGGGCCTTGGTTTATTGTTCGCCGGAACGTCTGATTTCATGGATGGCAATCGTGTAGATTACGCCGTACAGCCCGCTGTCCCGTTTCTGCGTTAGCCGCCGCTCCAGCGATATTGCTGCCGGCTCGCCGAGCGCTACGATCTTCCGGTACGCTTCGTTATCTTTGATGTAGTCGTAAGGGTTGCTGCTTAAGGCCAGGCGGGGATCATTGCCGATCTCCGCGTGCATCTGTTCGATCAATGGATTAAGCTGCTTGTCGATCCTGGCGTTGGACGAAGTGTCTGCAATAATAAGCGCAGCGACAAGGATGAAGCTGGCAACAAAAACCCACGCAATCTTAGCTTTCACGGTCTCGCCTCCATCTTTCGGTAAAGGAATCTTGAACGTTATAAACTATTTTACAGGAAATTCCTGGTTCATCCAATGAACCGGGCAGCGCAGCGAAAAAGCCTCCAAACCCGCCGTCGGCGGATGTGGAGGCTTCTTTGTTTCCGGCATATGCTTAATTGAAAATGCAGGGCAGCGTCCGCGTCCCGCTTAAGCTTCCATCTTCTGCGCCGAATACAGCCGGTAATAGAGGCCGCGCTGCGCCATCAGCTCGTCATGCGAGCCGGATTCGGCCACGCCTTTATTCGAGACGTACATGATGCGGTCGCAGTTTTTAACGGTCGAGAGACGGTGCGCGATAATGAACGAGGTGCGTCCCTTCAGCAGCTCGTTCAGGCCCTGCTGCAGCAGGCGCTCCGTCTTGGCGTCGATCGAAGAGGTGGCTTCGTCGAGAATCAGGATGCGCGGATCGGCCAGCAGCGTCCGGGCAAACGAGATCAGCTGGCGCTGTCCTTGGGACAGCTTCGAGCCGCGTTCGTTGACCTCGGTCATATAGCCGTCTTCGAACTCGCGGATAAAGTCATCGGCGCAGACCGTTTTCGCTGCGGCAATGATTTCCTCTTCGGTGGCGTCGAGCCGGCCGTAGCGGATGTTATCCATGATCGTACCGCTAAAGATAAAGCTGTCCTGGAGCATAATCCCCATTTGGCTTCTGAGCGATTCCAGCGTGACTTCGGCGATGTCATGGCCGTCGATCTCAATTTTGCCGCCCGTCAGATTATAGAAGCGGGAGATCAGGTTCACGACGGTGGTTTTGCCCGCGCCAGTCGGACCGACCAGTGCGATGCTTTCGCCCGGCTTGACGTCGAACGAGAGATTTTCCAGAATGTTGATTCCCGGATCATAAGCAAAGGTAACATCGTCGAAGGTAACGCGGCCCTGTACGGTCGGCAGCTTCTTGGCATCCGGCACGTCGGTGACCGTAACCGGTTCATCCAGCGTTTCGAAGATCCGTTCCAGATAGGCGACACCGTTGATAAACGCGTTATACAAGTTCGACAAGTTGAGAATCGGCTGCCAGAACCGCCAAGCGTAGCTGCTCATCGCCAGGATGACGCCGAAGGTGACGTCCTGCGGGCTCAGCGTCAGAAGGCCAACGAGATAGATCGCCGTCGTGACCAGCGTGGACAGATTATCCACGGTGAACGGGATAAGCGTATTGTAACGCAGGGCGCGCATCCATTCCTTGCGGAAGTTGCCGGCCAGGCGCGTGAAGATCCCCTCATTGCGCGTCTCGCGGGAGAAAATCTGCGTGACGCGGATCCCGCTGATGCTCTCCTGCATATAGGCGTTCAGGTTGGAGCTTTTGTTCGAAACCGCCTGCCAGGCCCGGCGCTGCTTGGTCTTGATCAGCAGCATGACGCCGAGGAATACCGGAAGGCCGGCGATGGTCACGAGCGACAGTCTGACATCGACCGCGAACATAAAGGCCGCGATAAAGATCAGGTTCACGATTTCGAGAATGAAGTTGATAATCCCGTTCGACAGGACATCGGATACCGAGTTCACGTAGTTGACGACCCGGATCAGGATTTTGCCTTGCGGCCGGTCGTCGTAATATTTGAACGGCAGCCGCTGGAGATGCTTGAACAGGTCGGTGCGGATATCAAAAATAATATCCTGACCCACGCTCGTCATCATCCGTGAACGGATGGTGGCGAGGATAACGCTGACGACGATGGTAACCAGCAGCAGCGCCGACCAGCCGACCAGCGCGCCGACGTCATTGGCCGGAATCGTCACGTCCACGACATGCTGCATGATCAGCGGGGCGGAGAGGCCGATGACGGCCGACAGGGCGCTGAGCAGAAAAGCGATGATCATCGGTTTTTTCTGTCGCCTGATATATACCATCGCGCGCCGGAAATGGCGGATATCAAACGGCGATTCCAGATTCTCGTCGATGTCGAATTTATTTCTGGCCACTGCTGGTCACCCCTCTTCCAATCCCTTCGTTTTGCAGCATAAAGACGTCATAATAGTAACCGCGTTTGGCCAGTAGTTCCTTGTGCGTGCCTTCTTCGACCAGCCGGCCGTTGTCCAGGACGAGAATGCGGTCGGCTTCCGAGGTGGTGGACACCCGCTGGGCAATGACGATTTTGGTGCACGGGAATTCCAGCTCGCGCAGGCTCTTCTGAATATGCTCTTCCGTCTCCAGGTCGACCGCGGAGGTCGTGTCGTCCAGAATGAGGATCGGCCGCTGTACCGCCAAAGCCCGGGCCAGGGCAATCCGCTGCTTCTGGCCGCCGGAGAGGCCGATGCCGCGTTCGCCGACGATCGTGTCGTAACCCTCGGGCATTTTGGTAATAAAACCGTGCGCCGCCGCAAGCTCCGCATATTTAACGGTTTCTTCCTCCGGCAGTTCGGGATCGCCGTAAGCAATGTTGCCGTCAATCGTATCCGAGAACAGCAGCACATCCTGTGTCGCGATGCCGATGTTGGCACGAAGCTCGTCGAGCTCCAGCTTGCGGACATCCTGTCCGTCCAGCAGCACCTTGCCCTTGGTTACGTCATAGAAACGTGGAATCAGGTTGATGAGCGTCGTTTTGCCTGCGCCGGTGGAGCCCATGATGGCAACGGTTTCACCTGGCTCGATCGCGAAGCTTACATCGTCGAGTACTAACCGGTTGTCATATTTAAAGCTGACATGGTCAAATTCGATGCGTCCGGTGTAACGACGAATGTTTTGGGTGTTATGTTTGTTCTCGATGCCGGGATGCGCGTAGTACACCTCGACGATTTTGGACAAGCTGGCGAAAAAGCGTTGAATATCATTAATAATGATGCCGATATTGCGCATCGGGTTCGACAGGCCCCAGATGAGCGAGGAGAAGGCGGCGTATTCCCCGAACGTAACCCGGTCGATCATGACGAAATATCCGCCTGCCAGCATCAGGATCACGTTGAAGGCTTGAGCGAACGTTTCCAGATAAGGGAAGTAATCCAGCCAGACGAGAGCGGCGGTTTTATTCGCTTTGGAGAAGTCCACGTTTTTCGCGGTAAACTTCTCGATTTCGTATTCCTCGCGGGCAAATGCCTTGACCACCCGGTTGCCGGAGATGTTCTCCTGTGTCGTCGTGTTGAGCTGGGACAGCCGCTCGCGCAGATCGATGTACATCGGCCGCACGCGTTTGGCGAATATGTACGCGACGATGAAGATCGGAGGCGAAAGGATGAGCAGCCACAGGGTCAGTTCCACATCGATGGTGAAAAAATATACGACCGCCGCCAAAAATACCGTCAGCGATTCGATAATCGTCTTGATAATCCACGCCATGGAGTGGCGTACCATATCGAGATCGCCCGTCATTTTGGTCATGAGGTCGCCGGTGCGGTTATGATCGTAATAATGCATATCCTGTCCCTGGATTTTGTTGTACAAATAAATGCGGACCCGGTAAAGCATGTTTTGCGATGAGATTTCGTACTGCATCGTTGTCAGATAGGCTAGCCCCGTCCGCAAAAGCGAGAAACCGACCATCGCCAGACAGAGTCCGATGAGCAGTCCCCGTTTATCGGCCAGATTCTGCGCCGCATGGTCGTTCGAGATGAACGTATCCACGATGCGCTGCCCGATGTACGGATTAATGATGGTGAGCGAGCAGCCGATGACCGACAGGCAGAGCGCAACGATGTACCTCGCCCTATCGCCCCCCAGGTTCTGCCACAGCCACTTGAGTTGGAACATGTAATCACCTGCTTTTTGTATATTTTCTTTTTCTGTTGAACGCTGCCTCCTATCCCATCAACAAAAAACTAAAGTGATTATAGCATGAATGCCGGGAACGATCTTTTTCCAAATCCTTGGCGTGTGAACGCTTCAATCGGATATTAAGGAATCAAGGGGGGATATTCGCCCTCATGCGTAAAGATGCACGGTATTTTGGCGGATTGCTAGCAATAACGGCAACATGGTGACGCTTTCCCGGACAGGTGTGAAAACGATGTCAAATATCGGGGTTCCGCTTGACTGAACTTTAAAATCATGATAAATTATTTCTTGTTCATGTGAATGTTCCCTGATAGCTCAGTTGGTAGAGCACTCGACTGTTAATCGAGTTGTCACAGGTTCGAGTCCTGTTCGGGGAGCCATTTCTTGGAGAGATACCCAAGTGGCTATAAGGGGACCCTCTGCTAAGGGGTTAGACTGCGTAAGCGGTGCGAGGGTTCGAATCCCTCTCTCTCCGTTCTGAAGATGAAAGTAAGCTCCTCCTGGTGAGGAGCTTTTTTATTTCCTTCATATATAAATAGCTGATGCTGAAGCCGAGTGTTTCACCGGGGAGCTGACGCCGAATCGTTCCACCGAGCAGTTCTTGCGGACACAGGAGCCGTTATTTACCGTTTTTTCGGAAAAATCGTCGTCTTACGGACACCACAGCCCTTATTTGTGAAATTACGGTGCGAAAATGTGTACTAAAGGCGAATAGCGGCTCTCAGGTCCGTTAGGGCGGGAAATGAGCTATTTTTCCGCAAATAGCGTCTCTCAGGTCCGTTGGCATCGTGCACAGGTAGCCTGAAGCAGCAGCAATCGGTCATCCCCAGCAATCCTTTGTTTCTCCTCAATGTTCCCCTCGTTATTCGCCGGGAATTCTCTTGTTTTCTGTCGCCCCTAGCCAGCCCTCAGCAAAGCCTATACACCTCCAATCCCGCTTATTCGCTTGGACATATTTTCATATTCGCCTCTATGCAGTTTTGCATATCCGTTCACAAATGGCACGAGATTGAAGCCGTTCGCAGCGCATAAAAGGCGGTATAAGACGAAATTCGAGGGAATTCGCTAGAATTTATCCCGTTATTCCTTTAATAAATTGAAGGATCGAAGCTTTAAAGAGACAAATGTTATATTAATTGCCCGAAAATAAAGTATTGTATTAAAAAAGGACTTTTTCTCCAACACTCCAATACCTCCGATTATCTGCGTCATGCTCCCGATTCCTCCTTATTGTTCACTTCACTTATCATTATCTTCCATAATCATGTCATATAATGTAATAAAACCTACCCTAAATTTTCGAATAAAATCGTAAAATCTAAAGATCGGTAGTGACGAAGAAAATAACCTGTGTTACTATAGGTAACATCAAACAGAGAGAAAGGCGAATGGCAACACAAGAAGGGGAAGTTTCATCACAAAATAGAAAAAGGGGATGCCGATGGAGTACTTCATTCAGCAATTGATTAACGGGATTTCCGTGGGCAGCATTTATGCGCTGATCGCACTGGGTTATACCATGGTGTACGGGATTATCAAACTGATTAACTTTGCACATGGCGATGTTTTTATGGTCGGTTCGTTTATCGGACTGTTCACCGCGAAATTTTTGGCATCGGCAGGGTTTCCGCCGGTCCTTGTCCTTATCATATCGCTTGTCTTCTCGATGACGGTGAGTGCGCTGCTGGGGATCACGATTGAACGTCTCGCTTACAAGCCGCTGCGCAAATCCACCCGGATTGCCGCTTTGATCACCGCGATCGGCGTTTCCTTTTTGCTCGAATATACAGGCGTCCTTATTCTCGGGCCGCAAGCCCAAGGGTTCCCGGACATCCTGGAGAAAAAGCAGTACTATCTGTTCGGTTCCTCCATCCAGGTGGAATCCACTCAGGTCATGATTCTGATCATCACGATTGTATTGATGCTGCTCCTGCAGTACATCGTACACTACACCAAAACAGGCAAGGCAATGCGCGCGGTATCGTTCGATATGGAAGCGGCCCGGCTCATGGGGATCAACGTAGACCGCACGATCTCGGCAACCTTCGCAATCGGTTCCGCTCTGGCGGCGGCGGCCGGCGTTATTTTCGGAATGACGTACAACTCGGTGGATCCGCTGATGGGCGTGATGCCTGGCCTTAAAGCTTTTGTCGCTGCGGTGCTTGGCGGGATCGGAAGCATCCCCGGAGCGCTTGTCGGAGGCCTGCTGCTGGGAACGGTGGAGACGGAAATTTCCTCGCTCGGTTATTCTTCCTGGCGTGACGGCGTAGCCTTTGCCGTTCTGATTCTAATCTTGATCTTTAAACCGTCCGGGCTCTTTGGTAAAAATGTCCGGGAGAAAGTGTAGGGGGGATCATGATGAAGAAGCTGAACAAAAAATTCTGGTCGGGCATTGTCGCTTCAATTATCTTCTATGCCATCGTGCAAATTCTTCTAACAACAGGAATCCTTAATGATGTTAATCGGTCCACGCTCCTGTTGATCGGCGTAAATATCATGCTGGCGGTATCGCTGAACCTGATCAACGGGATTACGGGACAATTCTCCATCGGCCATGCGGGCTTTATGTCCGTGGGTGCGTATACTTCGGCGATCCTAACGCTGGATTACAATGCGCCGTTTGTGGTCGCAATCATTGCCGGCGGCATCGTCGCATCGATCTGCGGGATTTTGATCGGCATACCGACCCTTCGCCTGAACGGCGATTACCTGGCGATTGCGACGCTTGGTTTCGGCGAAATTATCCGCATTATCATGCTGAATACAGAATATGTCGGCGGGGCGTCGGGTCTCAGCGGCATTCCGAGCAAAACGACCTGGACCGTGATTTTCATCTTTACGCTGGTGACGGTCGTGCTGATCAACAACTTTATCCGTTCCACGCATGGCCGCGCATGTCTGGCGATCCGCGAGAATGAAATCGCCGCCGAAGCCATGGGGATCAACACGACGCTGTACAAGGTCATTGCATTTACGATCGGCGCTTTGTTCGCCGGCATGGCCGGCGGGTTATCCGCACATACCTTTTACGTTATTACCCCGGGCAGCTTCAACTTCCTGAAGTCGTTCGAAATTCTCGTTATGGTGGTGCTGGGCGGTCTCGGCAGCACGGCCGGTTCGATCGTCGGCGCAGTATTCGTTACCCTGTTGTACACCTACCTGCGCGATGTTCCGGAATGGCGCATGATTATTTACTCCATCGTCTTGATCCTGATGATGATTTTCCGTCCGGGCGGACTGTTGGGTACGACTAAATTCTCGCTCGGCAAATTCGGCAAAAAGGAGGCGAAGGCAAATGGCGATATCAGCGACAGCAGCGCTTCTTAATGTAAAAGCGGCGAGCCGCTCCTTTGGCGGACTTAAGGCACTCAGCGAAGTTTCGCTTCATATTAACAAGGGCGAGCTGATCGGCCTGATCGGACCGAACGGCGCCGGCAAGACGACACTCTTCAACCTGCTGACCGGCGTTTACCCGCCTTCAACGGGCCAGATCATTCTGAACAGCGAGTCGGTCGGGGGATTGAAGCCGTACAAGATCAATCACAAAGGCGCGGCCCGGACCTTCCAGAACATTCGGCTGTTTACGGCAATGACGGTGCTGGACAACGTCAAAATTGCTTTTCACCAGCATGCGAAACATTCGTTGTTCTCCTCCATGCTGCGGTTGCCGAAGCATTTTGGCGGAGAAGCCGAGATTACGCAAAAAGCGCTCGATATCCTCAAAATCTTCAGCCTGGATGACCAGGCCGACGAGACGGCCGGCAATCTCAGCTACGGTAATCAGCGCAGGCTGGAGATCGCCCGGGCACTGGCCGCCGGTCCCAAGCTGCTCCTCCTCGACGAGCCGGCAGCCGGGATGAACCCAAATGAAACCCGCGATCTGATGAACCTGATCGCCTGGATCCGCAAGGAATTCGACCTGACGATCCTTCTGATCGAACATGATATGTCGCTCGTTATGGGGGTTTGCGACCGGATTTACGTGCTGGACCGCGGCATGCTCATTGCCGACGGAACGCCGCAGGAGATCCGCAGCAATCCGAAAGTCATCGAAGCGTATCTGGGACAGGAGGCGTAGAGGCCATGCTTAAAGTTGAAGGAATCAACGTATATTACGGAGCCATTCACGCCCTGAAGGATCTCAGTATTACCGTCAATCAGGGGGAGATTGTAACCTTGATCGGCGCCAACGGCGCCGGAAAGTCTACGCTGCTCAAGACGTTGTCAGGGCTGCTCAAGCCCAAGACAGGAACCATTGAATTTCTGGATAAATCCATTGCGAATCAAAGCGTACAGTCGATTGTCAAACAGGGGCTGATCCATTGTCCCGAAGGGCGCCGCGTGTTCGCCAATATGTCGGTGGAAGAGAATCTTGAACTCGGCGCGTATCTGCAGAATTCCAGCAGTCTGGCTGCCGATTTCGAAAGAGTCTACTCCACGTTTCCGCGGCTATTGGAACGAAAGAAACAGCAGGCCGGCACGCTTTCCGGCGGCGAGCAGCAGATGCTGGCCATGGGGCGTGCACTGATGGGCCATCCGAAGCTGCTGCTGCTCGATGAACCCTCCATGGGGCTTGCCCCGCTGCTGGTCCAGGATATCTTCAAGATAATCCAGGAAGTGAACGCAGCCGGAACGACGGTTCTGCTGGTCGAGCAGAATGCGCATCAGGCGCTCAAAGTCGCCCACCGCGCATACGTGCTGGAGACCGGCCGCGTCGTGCTGGAAGGAGACGCCAAGGAACTGGCGGATTCCGAAGAGATCAAGATGGCTTACCTCGGACATTAAGCAGGTCCGCATCACTCACGGCATCACAGAAACAACATATAAAATTATATTTTTCGGGAGGCTGGGAGAAGAATGAAGAAAATTGGGGCCATTATCTTGTCGACAGTATTGACTGCCGTATTGGCAGCCGGCTGTGGCAACAACAACACAGAGAACAGCGGAAATTCCGCAAGCGGCGGCAACTCTGGCGGTGACACGATTAAAATCGGGGCTGACCTGGAGCTCACAGGCGGTCAAGCTTCTTTCGGCGACTCCGCATCCAAAGGTGCGAAGCTGGCTGTTCAGCAAATCAACGACGCCGGCGGCATTCTCGGCAAAAAGCTGGAGCTGGTTGTAGCCGACAACGCTTCGAAGTCCGAAGAAGCTACACAGGCCGCGCAAAAGCTGATCACCAATGACAAGGTCGTAACGATCATTGGCGCTTCGACCTCCACCAATACGTTGGGTATCGTGCCGGTAGCTACCGAGAAACAAATTCCGCTCGTAGCCGTAGGCGCCACCAACCCGAAAGTAACCGTTGACGAGCGCAGCGGCAAGGTGAACGAATGGGTATTCCGGGCAGCGTTTATCGATCCGTTCCAAGGCCAGGTAATGGCTAACTTTGCTACTCAATCCCTGAATGCAAAGACTGCCGTTATCTACACGGATACTTCCAGTGACTATTCCAAAGGTCTGCAAAAGTTCTTCGAAGAGACCTTTACCAAAAACGGCGGCAAAATCCTGAGCCAAGAGTCTTACCAACAAAAAGACTCTGACTTTAAAGCGGTATTGACCCGTATCAAAGAACAAAATCCGGACGTGATCTACCTGCCTGGTTATTATGAAGAGGTTGGCAAAATCCTGAAGCAAGCACGCGAAATGGGCATTACCGCTCCATTCCTGGGCGGCGACGGCTGGGATTCCCCGCAATTGGCTGAAATCGCCGGCGCTGAGGCTTTGAACAACACCTTCATGTCCAACCACTACTCGCCTGAAGATACTGCCGAAGAAGTAACCTCTTTCGTGGATGCTTACAAAGCAGCGAACGGCGGCGCAGTACCGGACGGTATGGCTGCTCTCGGTTATGACGCCCTGAAGCTGGTGGCCGATGCCATTACCCGTGCCGGCGAAGCCGATCCTGCCAAGATTAAAGATGCTTTGGCCGCAACCAAAGATCTGCAGCTGGCAACAGGCAAAATCACGCTCAACGAAACGCATGACCCTGTGAAAGCGGCCGTCGTTCTGAAATTCGTGGACGGCAAGCAAACTTTCGAAACCAAAGTAAATCCGTAAGCGCGAATGCTGCATATACTGCAGAAGACGGTGTTTAAACCTTTGCGGTAACGGCTATTAAGACTTAAATGGTTTACTGGATGTAGGGAGCCTCGGCTCCCTGCATTTATCTATTGTTGTACGGGGAAAGGCTCAGGGGATGGGCCTTTTTCTGTTATGGTGACACATCAAGGGAAGGAGCGTGCAAAATGATCGTCGGCATACCCAAAGAGATCAAAAACAATGAGAATCGCGTTGCCGTCACTCCCGCAGGGGTTGAAGCGCTTCGAAAAAGCGGCCATGAGGTGCTGGTGCAGCAGGGTGCCGGCATCGGCAGCGGATTTGCGGATCGTGAATATTCAGCCAACGGCGCACGGCTGATTCCAACAGCGGCCGAAGTCTGGGCCCAAGCAGAGATGATTCTTAAGGTGAAGGAGCCGCTGCCGGAGGAGTACGGGTTTTTCCGCACAGGGCTGATTCTGTTCACGTATCTTCATCTGGCCCCGGAAGCGGCACTGACCGAAGCGCTGGTACAGAGCGGCGTTACTGCTATCGGCTACGAGACGATTCAACTGGAGGACGGTTCGCTGCCGCTGCTCATTCCGATGAGCGAGGTTGCCGGACGGATGGCCGTGCAAATCGGCGCACAGCTGCTGGAGAAGCCGCACGGCGGCAAAGGCATCCTGCTTGGGGGAGTGCCGGGCGTACAGCCAGGGGAAGTCGTTATTGTCGGCGGCGGCATCGTCGGCACCAATGCGGCGAAGATGGCGCTTGGCCTTGGCGCACGGGTTACTGTGCTCGACCGGAATGCGGCGCGCCTTCGGACGCTGGACGATATATTCGGCGGGCGGCTGATTACGGTCATGTCGGATTCCTATCATCTGGAACAAGCGGTGCGCAAGGCGGATTTGCTGATCGGTGCCGTCCTCATTCCCGGTGCACGGGCGCCTAAGCTGGTGAAAGAATACATGGTGCGGCAAATGGCGGAAGGTTCCGTCATCGTTGATGTCGCCATCGATCAAGGCGGCTCGATTGAGACCATCGACCGGATGACCACGCATGAGAATCCGACGTACGTAAAACACGGCGTAGTTCATTATGCGGTCGCCAACATGCCGGGCGCGGTCGCCCGCACATCGACGCTTGCACTGACGAATGTGACGATTCCTTATGCGCTCCAAATTGCGGATCTCGGCATTGCTGCGGCTGCGAGGCAGAACGCTGCGCTGGCCCGCGGACTGAATGTCGCAGCCGGCCAGGTAACCAATACTGCCGTAGCGCAAAGCCTGGGATACACTGCCGCGGACGGGGTGACAGCGCTGCTTCAAGCCGGCGGGTAGGTCCGTCTAAGCGAGGATTAGAAAGTTTGAAAAACTACTTGTCAAATATTCTGGGATTTGATATACTCATTTTTGTTGTGACACTGATTTAAATCTTCGAGTATGGCCCGTTGGTCAAGGGGTTAAGACACCTCCCTTTCACGGAGGTAACAGGGGTTCGAATCCCCTACGGGTCACCATTTCTTTTAAGGGATGAGAATCCCTGAACTGAATATTTTCCTCTTATTATGCGGTAGTGGTGGAATGGCAGACACGCTATCTTGAGGGGGTAGTGGGCGTACGCTCGTGGAGGTTCGAGTCCTCTCTACCGCATTGATGAACACCGGAAGGACCCTTGGCTCAAGGGTCCTTTTTTATTTTTCAAGAAAAGTTCGCCAGTGCTATCGGAATAGGCAAGTTTAACGGTTCCACGGGCCGGCATATTGCGGATATAATAGGCGGATACAATCCGGACAGATATCATGGGTGAACTGGATAGATAGCTGCTGTTTCAGATATTGCTCTATGGTTATCCACTCTTCGCTGCGGTTACGGATGGATTTGCAGGATGCGCAGATAGGAACCAGGCGTCCGTGTACATGCTGCAAATTTGGTGAAGAGAATCGCTTATGCAGCGAGAAAAGATTGGATTTGCCGGGAGCGGGATGGACGGAAATGGCTGCAGGTTCGTCGGCAGGCTGGCTGTGGAGGGAGGGCTGGCCTTCTTTCCAATGATGATTCACGTACAAGACCGATCCCTCTTGGTCCATCAGAAGTACACTGTGCGGCAGGCTGTCCAGCATCTGCTTCACGGAGGAAGGTAATAGAAATGGCAAAGTCATCGCTCCTTGAATTCTTTAGGTAGACATCAGGTTGGCGGCAAATCCAGCAGTTTGGCAACCAGCCGGCGGTAACGCTCGGCTTTGCGTGTGCCGTGAATGAGATTCGACAGGCGGTAAGGCGGAATACCGTGCAGCTTGCAAAAATCCTTCTGGTCCAGCTGAAGCTCAGCCAGCCGCTGCTTGATCGCCCAGCCGAAGGGAGTCACGGGACGATTGCTCTTCAATAAGCTTCACCTCTTATCGGCCATCCCACGCTATGGTATAATCTATAGGATAATATTAGCAATTATATACTTATTTACGTCATTTTTCAATATAAAACACGTTATTTAGTCATAGTTCTTTGGAGGGATGCCAGTTGCAAACCATTTACGAACGGATCGAATTTCTCATTAAGCAAAAGGGGCTGACCAAAAAAGCGTTCTGCCAGCAAATGAACATCAGCACCGGCAATTTCGGGGATTGGAAGCGCGGCAAATCGACGCCCGGTACCCATAATTTGATTGAGATCGCCGGATTTTTCAAAGTCAGTCTGGATTGGCTGATTCTCGGTAAAACCGCGGCGGAAGTAATTAGGGAGAGCGAAGGCGAGTATTTTATTGCGCAAAAACGGCAACTGGATTGCCAAATGGACGAGCTTTTGCCGGAAGAGCAGGCGTTTATCAAGGAGTATTTGGCCTTTGCCGAATACCGCAAAAATAAACAAGACGGAGCGGAATAAGCCGTTAATATAAAAAGGCTTTACTTTTTACAAACAACGATATATAATATTGAATGTTGGCTTCAAATGAAACGTTTATATTTGGAGTTCATTGCGCGGTAGTGGTGGAATGGCAGACACGCTATCTTGAGGGGGTAGTGGGCGTATGCTCGTGGAGGTTCGAGTCCTCTCTACCGCATAATAGGTTATTGAAGAGAGCCCTTAATTTTAAGGGTTTTTCTTTTGCCAAAAAACAAAACCGGGACCGTTCCCATCGCACATGGCGAGAGGGCGGTCCCTTTTTTGCCGATCAGATTAATTTGGCGATATCCGCTTCGATTTGCTCCGGCGTCGTTTGCGGTGCGTACCGTTTCACTACCTTGCCATCGCGGTCGACGAGGAATTTGGTGAAGTTCCACTTGATGCTTTTGGAGCCGAGCAGTCCGGGCGCTTCATTCGTCAGGTATTTGAAAAGCGGATGGGCATCGTCGCCTTTCACGTCGATTTTCTCGAACATCGGAAAGGTTACGCCGTAATTGATTTGGCAGAACTCGGCGATATCGTCGCTATCTCCAGGCTCTTGTCCGGCAAATTGGTTGCTCGGGAACCCGAGTACCGTAAACCCGCGGTCCTTGAACTTGTCATAAGTCTCCTGCAGCCCCTTGAACTGCGGCGTAAACCCGCATTTGCTAGCCGTGTTCACGACCAGCAGCACGTTGCCCTTGTATTGCTCCATAGACTCTTCCTTGCCCCGGAGCGTACTAGCCGAAAAATCATAAATGCTCATAAAAATCCCTCCCGAACAATATTTTCTACAATTTAATTGTACACTATCTAACGCCAGAAGCAAAGTTTCAAATCATCTCCTTGGTTTAAAGTTAACTATGAAAAGGCAAATTTATGCTTTATTAAAGGAGAGGATGTTCGATGAAAGCATTATACACCGCAACGGCCACCGTGCACGGCGGAAGAGAAGGCAGAGTGGAGTCCTCGGACGGCGCGCTGAAGCATGATCTGAAAATGCCCAAGGAGCTTGGGGGTCCCGGAGGAACCGGCACCAATCCCGAGCAATTGTTCGCGGCCGGCTACGGCGCCTGTTATGAAAGCGCGCTGACCAATGTAGCCCGTAAAGAAGGCGTCAAACTGCAGGATGTAGAGGTGACCAGCAACGTCTCGATCGGCAAGGACGATAGCGACGGCGGCTTCCGGTTGGCGGTACGGCTCGATGTAAAGTTGCCGGGTATCGAGCATTCCGTGGCTCAGCAGTTAGCCGAAAAAGCGCATGCCTTCTGCCCGTACTCCAAAGCGACGCGCGGCAATATCGACGTGGAGCTGAACGTGCTGCAGGGCGTGCATGAATGAAGATTTTCCGGTAATCATGGCAAAAAAACGTCGATCTGTGCAGAAAAAGAAATTACGGAAGCTCTAGGGACATGCTTTGGTTGACATCACCCCCAAAATTCTTTAATATGTCTAGGTATCTGTTAAGTTGCGCGAGCCATGACAACCAAAAATTCAAATAATGGGTGATGAAGAATGTCCTATAGACCAACTATTACGAATGTAACCAAAGCAAGCAGCAACGATAAGCAAGGTTTGTACGAATTTATTGTGAAGCTTGCCGACGGTACGGAGTGCCGTGCATTCTACCACCGCTATCCGGCCTGGAAAATGACGGCTATCAGCCGTTTGCTGAAAACGCCTTGTCCGGTATGCCGCAAGGATTTTATCTGCAAATGCATGGAGGCTTACACTTCCGATTTCGAAGAACAAATGGTCGGGGACGAATGGATCGAGAAAGCCATCGCCGAATAATTTAGATATCATCAGAAGAAGCGCGGGAGCAATCCCGCGTTTTTTGTTTGCGCCGGCGCAGAATGACGGGAACGCTTCGAGGGTAATGTATGGAAGAAAGGGAGGCGGCAGGCATGGAGACCTACGGTGTGGAAAATAAAACGGTTGTGCTTATCGACGGCGTCTGCCATCTGTGCCAGGGACTGGTACGGTTTATCGTCCGCCGTGATCCGCAGGGGCATTGCCTGTTCGCGCCGCTGCAGAGCGAAATCGGAGCTGAGCTCATGCAAAAAGCCCGGCTGGACGCCGGGCAGTTGAACACCGTTGTGGTAATGGAGAACGGTACAGTCTATACGGAATCCGGCGCGGTTCTGCGGATTTTCCGGCGTCTGCGTTTTCCGTGGCCGGCCGCGTATGCGTTCGTTCTGGTTCCCGTACCGCTGCGGAACGCGGTGTACCGCTACGTGGCCCGGAACCGTTACCGCTGGTTCGGCCGGGATGAAGCTTGCCTGCTGCCGACGCCGGAGGTTCGGAAGAGATTTTTATGAGTGTAATAAAGATTAAAGATTTCCAGGTATTACTTGGCTAGTGCTTCGTAACCCAGAATATATGTCTCCGTGATTTTCCAGGAACCGTCGTCCGCTTTCACCAACGCGTTAACGGTGAAGGCACGGTTATCCGTAAACTCGGGGCCGCTGAGCCGCTTCGTGGTCTGAACGGTATATACATAAGCTTCAGTAGCGGTGTAATCCAGGATTTTGGTGGATTCGACGGCGTTATCCAAGTCATAGGCCTTAAAGATCTGCACATACGTTTGTTTGGTTTGGTCATAGATAGGCGAGGAGTCGTCAAGGGTGGACAATACGCCGTTCAGATCCTCTTTGTTGGAATAATCCGCGTTTGCCTGCAATGTTGCCTTGATTTTGGATTCATCTTCCTTCGGCACGGTAACGACGGCATCCAGTGCGCCTTGCGGAAGCGAATACTCCACGTTGCCAACCTGGACGTTGTTGATCAGCCAGGTTTTGCTGCCTGCCGGCTTTGTCAGAAGATAAGTATTTTCTGTTCTGGAATCCAGCATGAAGGCGCCGCCGACCTTTTTGGTTGTCTCCGTTGTAGTTACCGTGGCTTCATTCGCTTTTGCATCCACGATCTTTATATCATCGATAGTCGTTTTGGTATCGTACAGCTCCATTTGCCCTTTCACTGAATCACCGATGCCGGCGAGTGCGGAGGAAGGATCGATCAAAGACATGAGACCGGCGAGATTCTCATTGTCGGAATAGAGAACATAATTTTTAAACAAGGTATCAATGCCTGAGGTATCAATGGTAAGAGCACTGCGGTTGATTTCTACAATGCGAGTTTTGGCATTCCATTTCACTTCGTTCCCTGTCGCTTCGCCGACAAAACGCAGCGGGATGTAGGTCACGTTATTGATCGATTTGGGCGCGGCTTTCAGCTGCTTGACCGTTCCGTTCACGGTGGCCCGTTTGCTGCCGATTTGCAGCTTGATGGTCAGTCCGTCTTTAGTTGCGGTAACAGTTTTGGTTTTAGCATCCCAAACAAGGTCCATTCCAAGCTTTTGGAAAATCGGACGCATCGGAACCAGCACCGTTTCCTGATCCATCACCGGAGCACTGGTGTTGAGGTTCAGTTTTTGCTGATCAATCAGCACGGAAATTGGTTGTTCTGCTGCGGCCGCGGTAAAGCTGATAGTGCCGGATAAAGCAAGCGCCGCGATAAAACCCGGAATGACTTTCATATGTATAGCTCTCCTTTTAGAATAATATGGATATAGATGATGTACAGATGTAACCTATTATAAAGGCAAATGTGTCAGGGGGATATATCCTGTACAGGATATTTTCGGTTAAAAATACCCATAGAGGTAAAAAAAGGTATTGCCGCCTACGTACAGGTGTGCTACTATAACTGTAAATTATAGGAACAAAGACGGAAGCACCGTCCGATGACCGCTTAGCGGTTATTGGCGGTGCTTTTTTTGTTGTTTCTAAGCAGAAAGGAGGAGAAGCCGTGGCGGCAAAAATCGTACTGGCCGTCCGGGAAAGCCAGTTTATTGAACCGCTTTTGCATTTTGTGCACCACAGCGATTACGGTGAAATGCTGCGGATTACAGCCTTCAGCCGGATGGAGACCTTCATGGCATTTATGAAGAGCGGAGAAACACCGGATGCGGTGATCGGTGATCCGGTGTTTATCGAAGCGTGGCTATTGGAGAGCCGGAGCCGTATACCTTGGGCGGTTCTGCATGAAACAAACGGAACCGTCAATTCCGGGCCTGGGGGGCAAACCGGGACTGCGATTGCCAAATATCAGGCGCTGCCCGCGTTGCTGGAGGCGATATTGCAGCTCTGCGACGTTCGGAAGGTGAAACCTGCTGCTGCGTTAAGGGAGGAATTATTGCTGCTGGGTCTGGTTTCGGCCAGCGGGGGCAGCGGCAAGACGACCGTTGCGCTGAACATGGCGAAAGTACTCGGGGAGATGGGTCTGTCCGTATTCTATTTAAATCTGGAAAGCGTGGACAGCAGCGTGCTGTCGCTGCGTTCGGCTTCTTCCGGAGGTCCCGGGCTGGACGGGCTGCTGTATGAACTGAACGCCCGGCAAAATGCCGACGACAGGAATAGGCCGGGAATCAAACCCGATATCGGCAAATATGTCATCAGGCATGAGAGGCTGCGCTGCGAAGCCTTCCGGCCTCCGGCCAATCTTCAGGAAATGCTGCAAATGACCAAGCAGGACACGCTGGAGCTCCTGGAGCTTATTTCCGGTTCAGGCAAATACGACGTGGTTCTTGCGGATACCGGCGGGCTGGAAGAGGAACGGACACTGGCGGTTTTGGAGCGATGCCGCAGCCTGCTCTGGATTTTGCGGAATGATGAGGCCAGCCTCTATAAGACGGAGAGATGGGTGAAGCAGTATGTGTCCGGCTTCTCGGACTCGGCGGCAGGCATCCTGGAACGCAGCGCCTACATTATGAACAGAGCAGGGGACGATTCTGGTTGGGGCTTTCTTACGGAAGGGTTACGGATGGACGCAGCGCTGCCGGATATTCCCTCCTGGTCGCTGAGGCATCAAGCGGAGTTGCGGCTGAATTCGCCCCAATTTATTGCAGGCATCCGGAAGCTTTGCCAGACCGTTGTTGAACCTGCCTTGCCGCGGGTGTTCACAGGCAGATCCCTATGAACGAAAGGATGTTCAGGGAGCTGCGCAGCGAGATCCGTGAAGGGTTGGACGTTACGTTATCGATAGGCAACCGCGAGCTGGGGGCTTATATCGAACGCGTCATTTTGGGGCGGGATAGCTTGAAGTATTTAACCGCCAAGGAAAAGCATGAATTGGTCAAAAGGTTATATGACTCTTTCCGCGGCCTCGATATTTTGCAGCCGCTGGTGGACAATCCGGCGATATCGGAAATCATGATCAACAGCCATGAAGAAATTTTTGTTGAGGAAGACGGACAGATCCGCCCGCTGCCGGTAGCATTTGAGTCCCGAACGCGCCTGGAAGATATTATTCAGACGGTGGTATCCGGTGTGAACCGGGTGGTCAATGACTCCTCTCCGATTGTCGACGCCCGGCTGAAGGACGGGTCGCGGGTGAATATCGTGCTGCCGCCCATTGCCCTGAAAGGACCGGCGATGACGATCCGCAAATTCCCGGAGTCGCCGATGACAATGGACGATCTGGTGCGGCGCGAGGCGCTGAGCGGCGAAGCGGCGGAAATGCTGCGGCTGTTTGTCATCGCCGGATACAACATCTTTATCAGCGGAGGGACCGGCTCCGGCAAAACAACGTTCCTTAATGCATTGTCCCAGTTCATCCCGCCGCAGGAGCGGGTGATTACGATCGAGGATTCCGCAGAGCTGCAAATCACGACCGTTCCGAACCTCGTGTCCCTGGAGACGCGCAATGCCAATACCGAAGGCCGCGGCGAGATCACGATCCGCGACCTGATTCGTTCCTCCCTGCGTATGCGCCCGAACCGCATCGTGGTCGGCGAAGTCCGCGGCGCAGAATGCCTGGATATGCTGCAGGCCATGAACACTGGCCATTCAGGAAGCTTGTCTACCGGGCATGCCAACAGCGCCAAAGACATGCTCAGCCGCCTGGAGACGATGGCACTCAGCGCCGCCGACCTGCCGGTAACGGTGGTCCGCCAGCAGATCGGTTCGGCCATCGATATCTTCGTGCATTTATCCCGGCTGCGCGACCGGTCGCGGCGGGTGACGGAAATCTGCGAGGTGGCGGGAGTGAGGGAGGGTGAGGTGGTCCTGAATCCGTTATACGAATTTAAGGAGACCGGGGACAATGGCGGCCGGATCATAGGGAGCCTGATTCCAAGCGGCAATCCGCTGCTGGATGCCGGGAAGCTGGAAAGGGCCGGCATTCGGAAGCATCCGGTAGCAAAATATGGCATTCATCCGTGAGGAGGAGAGCGTTTCGTGTCAGATCCGCCTTGGAAGAAGAAACCAAAGCAGCGTTCGGTGAATCAGCTGCCTAGAGCCAGGCCAGAGGGGCTTATGCCTGGAAAACCGCAGCCGGTCGCCGGGAATTCGGCGCTGCCGGATTATCAGACGTATGCGCTACACCCGCGGCTTAAGCTCCTTGCGACGATGCTGGGCGGGATCGGGTTATATGCCGTCGGGTACCTTTTTTACCATCGGCTGCTGCTTCCGCTTTTACTGGTTCCGGGCGGGGCGTACGCCCCGCGTGTGCTGAGAGATTATCTGCTTCAGCGGAGGCGTGCGGCATTGACCCAGCAGTTCAAGCAGACCTTGTTTTCGCTGTCTTCCTCATTGTCCGCAGGACGCTCCGTCGAAAATGCCTTTCGCGAAGCGGTGGTCGACTTACGGATGCTGGATCCCGACGGGCGCGGCGACATGGCCAAAGAACTGGGCATTATCTGCGCACGGATGGAATTCGGGCAGCCGGTGGAAGAAGCGCTCCACGATTTCAGCAAACGTGCAGGAATGGAGGATGTGGAGCGTTTTGCCGATGTGTTCAGCGTCTGTAAGCGGACAGGCGGAGATTTGGTAGAGGTTGTCCGCCACACCTCAAGCATCATCGGCGAGAAGCTAGAGATCCAGCAGGAGATTTCTGTCGCTATTGCCCAGAAGAAATTCGAAGCCAAGGCGATGCTGGCGGCCCCGCTGGCGATGGTGATGTTCATGAGTCTGACGGCAGGGGATTATATGGAACCGATGTACACGGGAATGGGCATTGTCATCTCGACCCTTGCACTGGCCGGACTGGTTCTCTGCTATCGCTGGACCTCGAAAATTATGGACATTTCATTGTAAAGGCGGGAGAGCATGCGCTGGGTTTCAGGATGTATTGCAGTGCTGCTGGCGTTTGGTTGGCTGCTGCTTCATTTGAAAAGCGGCAAACGGTATCACCGGTTGCGCAGCATCCCCATGGAGGGCCTGCGGCTGCGCAAATTCGCCGGACCGGTCCTGCTGCTGTTGGAGAAAGGGGGGATGGGCGGGCGGATTCCAAGATTCTTTATCCGAATCCAGCGTTCTTTGCAGCGAAAATATGGGATTCGCTACAGCAGCGAACGCACATTGCTGTTTTTGGGGGAAATGTTCAGCTACACTTGGCTCCTGCTGCTGCTGGGCAGCCTGTTTACCGCACTCAGCGGCGAACGCTCCGGGATGCTGCTGGGCGGCTTGCTGGGCATCGCGCTGCCGGTGGCGCTGATTCACGACCTGCACCGGAAAGTGCAGCTGAGGGAGCAGCGGATGATGTTTGAATTGCCGGAGCTGCTGAACAGCATTGTGCTGCTGGTCGGGGCCGGAGAGACGGTCCAGCGGGCCATTATCCGCTGCGCCAGCAGCAGAAAGAGCAGCAGCGAGCATCCGCTGTATACCGAGTTGTCCGTGCTGATCCGGGACTGGGAGAGCGGGGATTCCTTTCAGCAGGCATTCGAGAATTTCAGCAAGCGTTGCTCCGTGCAGGAGGTCTCTTTGTTCACTACAGCCGTTCTGCTGAACTACCGGCGGGGCGGGGCGGATTTTGCCCTGGCTTTGCGCGATTTGTCGCGTTTGCTCTGGGAGAAACGGAAGGCAATCAGCCGGACGCAGGGGGAGCAGGCCTCCTCCAAGCTGGTATTTCCGATGGTGGTTATTTTTCTGATTGTGATTGTGCTGGTGGGAGCGCCGGCGATGATGATGCTGAACATGTAGGAGGATGATATGAATGACATCGAATTTTTTGAAGCATGCCAGACAATTCTGGAACGAAGAAGAAGGACTGGGTTCGCTGGAAATGATTCTGATTATATCGGTTTTGATCGCTGTCGTGTTGCTGTTCAAGGACAAGATCAAAGAGGTTGTATCCGATCTGATCGATACGGCCGGGGAAAAGAGCCAGCAAGTATTCGAATAAAAGAGCTGCGGCATGAAGAGGGCAGCTTTACGCTGGAAGCCTCGATGCTGCTGCCGATCCTTATGGGAATTGCGATGCTGCTTTTGTTCTTTTGCCTGTACAGCTATCAGAAATCAATGCTGCAGCAAATGGCTTCCGCCGTCTCCGAGCGCGCGGCCTATAGTTGGGATAACAGCCATAAACAGTCTAAGGACGGCTCCTTTTCTTCCGGCAGTTACGACAGTCTTTATTGGCGGATCAGCGAGGATGCGCTGCTGCAATCTTTGTTCGGGCTTGGAAAAGAAGGCGGCGAAGTAACAGCCGAGCTGCCCTTCTCCGGGAACACGGACGTTCTGCCCATGAAGAAACTGGGGCAAGCGGCGGATATGCTGCCGGCCCCGCTGCCGGGCAGGATGAACTACGATTACGGGCTGCAAGGAAGAAGCATCGAAACGCAGCTCTCCAAATCGCTGCGCCTGCCGGTGCTGGATGACATTCTCTCCGATTCGGCCCGTCCGCAGGGACAAGCCCGTTCGTTTGTTGCAGAGCCCGTCGAATTTATCCGCACCGTGGACCTGATGCGCTATTACGGTGAAAAGTTCAAAGGCGCCGGAGAGGGGACGGAGGACAAAATGAACCCGAAGAAAGCCTCGGCTGTGCTGAACAAGCTGAAATGAAGGTGCGCCCATGGAAAATAAGCGAGGGAATATGCGAGGTTGGATGCCCAAGCTGAGACGAAGGCGGTATGGACTGCGGGACAGAAGGGATGCAGGTTCGGTATCGATTTTTCTGATTATGGTGCTTGCCGTGTTGTTTTTGTTCGCCGCCGTATTGATTGATTTCGCGCGGATCGCAGCGTCCAATGTCCAGCAGGAACGTCTGGCCCGGGCCGGGGTACGTTCGGTTATGTCGTCGTATGATACGCAGCTGCACGAAAAGTACGGATTATTCGCTTTTTCGGGAGACCGCGGCGAACAGATTTTATCCGAAGTGCTTGGCGACAATCTGTATGAAAGCGGCCGCAGCGACGCCTTTAATCTGCTGCCGGTCAAGCTGGATTCCTCCACTCTGGAGATGTCCCGCCCGCTCGGCGAATTCGAGGTCTTCCGCAGGCAAATCGGCGAAGAGATGAAGTATAAAGCACCAATTGATGCCGTTCTGGAACTCGCCGCCAAATTCAAACCCATCTCCGGTGCGATGGAAGAAGCTTCGCGTTCGACGAAATTGCTCGCCAAGCTCCAGCCCCTATACGATGAGCGGGAAGCCGCCCTGGACGAGATGCTGGAGAAGCGGAAACTGGTCGGAGACCGTGTCCGCGATTTGGAACGGCTGATCGTAAATCTGCCAGGACGGGAAGTGGTTAACGAGCCGGTTGGTACCATGGACTCGGCGGCGGATATTGTAGCGATGCATGCGGATTATGTCGCAAAGTATTTTTCGGATGTGTACCGGGATAAAGATGAGCCTGCACGTTTTACTTCTACTATTAGTTACTATATCACGCAGACCGGGGACATCCGTATGCGCATAGTGCCTGCCATTGAGCAATTTCATTCCAGGCATACCGCATTGCTGGAAGAGGCGGAAGCTGCGCTGAAGCATGCGGATGAGTTGAATACTCAAATGAAGGAGGTACTGGATCAAGCGCGCAACAGCGGAGCGGAACAGGGGGAGGCCAATGCGGCGGGGTGGGATATCCCGGGAGATTCGTCGTCACCGGCGGTTTCATTGCAGTCGCTGCGCGAGCAGGAGGAAGCACTGCTGCTGAATGAGGCGGAACTACGCGAATGGTACGCGGGTATCACTGGTCAGGAGCAAGCATCCAAGGCGGTAGATTCCGCCGTTACGATTTTGCCGGGAGCTTTGGCGGAGGCCGTGTCCCCCACTGCGGATATTGCGCCAGCGTACCTTGCCGTCCGAAACGCAGCGGAAGCTGCCGAAGGCTACTTTAACAAATATGGCAGCGCAGGCAGTGAAATGACCCAGGCAACGGCCAAGCTTGACGCCCGGCGCGTTCCAGACAAGCAGCGCAAGCAGATCGAGAAGGAAGCGAAAGCAAAACTCGGCGATGCCGTAAAGCTGCTGAATCAAATTCGCAGTCTGGGCAGCGCCGCTCAGGAAGCCCAGGACAGCTTCGATGAGTTAGAACAATTTTATGCCGAGGTTGTCGAGTTCAACCACGCAGCAAGTTCGGAACAGCAGCCTGTTGTCCCCGAGAATAACCTATATCCGGCAGGCGGGCAAGCGATGGAGAATGCCGACGGCATCTACGATGCGCTGGGGACGGTTATGGGAGGCGCGCGTGACCGGCTGTTCCTGTCCGAGTATGCCGCACTCTATTTTTCGTATTTCGACCCCTCACAGCTCGGGGGAATGATGTCTGGAACAGCGGAACCGCTCGGCGAAGATATAGCTGCGGCGCTGGACCCTTCCGCACAAGAGCTTGAGTATGTACTGTATGGAATTTCACATCCGGCGGCAAATGTAGCGGCAGCATACAGCGAGATTTTTGCGCTAAGTCTGGCGGTGCGGACCATGGAGGGATTCATGGAAAGTGCGAAGCTGGGCAATCCGCTGGCCATTTTAGCAGCGGCGCTGCTTTACGGGGTCGAGCATGCGGCGGCTGACATGGTTCAGCTGTGCAAGGAAGGCGAAATCCCGCTATCCAAGTATTTGCCTGTAAGGCTGAGCTATCGCGATTATCTGCGATTGTTTTTACTAAGTCATGGCAGCGGCGAAGGGCAGCTTGCGCGGATGCTGGCCGTCATCCGGCAGCAGACGGGGCGAAATCCGGTCGAGAGCTACACGTATGCTTCAGCGGAAATCCGTTTGGGGCTTCGGCTGTGGTTTTTGCCGGGTGCCGTCAAGGTGCTGAACAAAAACGGTACATTGCCCGGCAGTGTAGAGGGAAATGTGTACTTCAAGACGGTGAAGGCGGATTTTTCTTATTAGGAGGCATTTCTCAAATAGGGGGAGGGAGATGGACCGGAGGAGTAAGGCGGTATTCCGCCGGATAGAAGACGGCAGCATGGTTGTTGAAGCCGCTATGGTGCTTCCGGCATTTCTGTTGTTTGTATTGTTCCTAATTTTTATTATTCAGATGACCCTATATTCCACGGCGCTGCAAGCTACAGCTTCGGATACCGTTAAAATGGTTGCCAGCCATATGTATCCGGCAGCGCTCGCTGCGGAGAAATGGAAAAACGACAAAACACAGGCTGCTGAAGCAACAGGGAGCACCGGAAGTTCGGAGACGTCTGCAACGGGAAAATGGACGCTGCCGCGTTTGTCGGTCGAAGAATGGGCCGGAACGTATGCGCAGAAGCTGCCAAGTCCGCTGGATGAGTGGGTCGGCGATTTATTGGCCAAGGGTGAGGCGCCGCTGCAAAAGCTGCAGGCCGGAGCTTCGGAAGCGGCGCTTGATTTGGCGGTCAAGCCGCTGCTGCGGCCCTATCTTGCTTCCGAATGGCTGGAATATGACCGGATCCATGTATCCAATGTGATGGTTCCCGACTTAAAGGGAGGAACCCGGCCGTATTTTGGTCTGGTACTCAGCTACCGTTTGCCGATGAAAGTTCCCTTTTTAAATAAGAGCCTTGTGCTGGAGGCAAGCAGTGCCGAACGGATCTGGATCGGTGCGACGGATGAATCCGGAGGGACAGGCACCGGCGGTTCGGACAGCGGACAAAACATTGGCATTACGGTGTTAGAGAAACCGAATCCCGGCGTAGCTAACCATCAGGGGAAGATTCGGGCGAAGGTAAAGCCCGGCATATCGGCAAACCTGGCCATTTTTTACAAAAGCGGGCAAAGCACCGCCAAATATCTGGGCTGGAAACAGGCGGATGATCAAGGTTATATCGAGTGGGAATGGAAGATTGGCGTCAATACAACACCGGGAACTTGGACGTTTGTCATCACACTCGATGATGGAACAACGCTGAAAGCGGAGTTTGAAGTCGTAAAAAAAAAATAAGTTCCGGCGAAGGGAGGGAACGAATTGGCTGTGTGGGCATTTTGGGGCTTTCTCCCCTTTTTAGCTGCCGCTTTTGCCACCGATCTAAGGTCCATGAAAATACCGAACGTCATTACGGTTTCCGCTCTGGCTTCAGGGCTGCTCCTACAAGGTTTGCTACTCGGGCTTCCGGGACTCGGACAGGCTTTGGCTGGAGCGTTAACCGGGTTTGCTATTCTGCTGGCCATGTATTTCATGGGCGCCGTGGGCGCAGGGGATGTAAAACTGTTTGCCGCAATCGGTGCCTGGGGCGGAATGTTCTTTTCTTTTCAGGTCGTCATCTATTCCGTTTTATTCGGTGCCGTTATCGGCTGGATGATCGTTCTGTGGCGCCGGGAAGCGATGCGTACGGTCCGGAGGATTCTCGGTAAAACTGCCGTATTCCTGCTGCTGCGAAGTCCGGGATTGTTAAAGGAAGGGCCGGAGCGACTCAGATTCCCTTTTATGCTGGCTGTAGTCCCGGGTTTCCTGTGCGCTTATATCTACTATTAACGGGGGGATTCTCTGGTGTTTGGACTTCAGTGCGATTTTATCCAGCAAGACGGTATATCCATGCTGCTGCGCAGTCCAAGCGGATTGACGGCGGAGCAGATGAACATGGTTCAGGCCCGTATGCTGATGGGGAGCTCCATCGGACATCATCTGCGGCTGATGCTGCGTGAAGTCGACCTGCAGATTACGCTTGAATACGCCGTATCCCGCCGGAAAATGCTCAGCCATTTGCTCAAGAGCGAAAAACTGGACATGACCTCGTTTTACGGTCTGCTGCTGCAGATTGCGGGAGCTATGGACGAGGGCAAGTTGTATATGCTGCAGCCCGAACTTTATGCACTTCATGCCGATTACATCTTTATCGAGGGGCCGCTGAACGGCGGGAAAGCGCATTTGACGTATGTACCTGTGCAGCTTGCCGAGTTGCCCGGGGCGGGAGTGTCGCTGCAGATGCTGGTGATGACGCTGATGACAGCAATCACGGAGCTTGCCGGAAACGGCATACAGCGGCTGCTGAAATATTGCGGGGATGCTGATTTTTCGCCGGCCGGATTGAAGCTGCTGCTTGCGGAGCTGTTGACAAGCCTTCCATTAGAGCAGCAAAGAAGAGAAGCGCCGGAAGACAGCATTGACGGTACGCGCTTGCATGCTCCTTCTGAGTTCCAGGAACAAGAGATTCCGCCGGAACAAAGGAAAGCAGAGCGGAAAACAGAGCGAAGCCGCACTGCTCCGATGGATGAGGAGGTGCAACGTCCGCCGTGGCTGATTCATTATTCTCTGGGTCCAGAGGCTGAGGCTTCCGGGGAGGCTACGGACGTTGAAGCGGAGGATACAGAAGAAACAGGCTCATCTCCGCATAAAACTTATACGCTGCTGGCGGGAGTCCTTGCAATGGCTCTGCTGTGGAAGTTCCTCTACTTTAGCCATCCCCAAATGCTGTGGCTTACCGTCTGCATAGCAGGCAGTCTGTGTATCGCGGCAGCGTGCTGGATGATTTGGAGCAATCGTTGGAGATGGGGAGTCGGCGATACGGAGGAGGTTGATGAAGGAGAAGAAGCGGCAGGGCAGACCTTTGGATATGACTTCGGCTCAACTCTTGAGCCGGTTAAACGCGAAGCCCCGCCGCTGGAACGCCGGCCCGGGTTGCCTCTGTCGGAAAAATCTACTCCTGCGGTGGAGCATATCTTTGGTGATCACGGAATGAAATCCCTTGGCGCGCCTTTTCCGGCAATGTCCGAAGCGGCAACGACCCAGTTATCCCGCGGGACACCTGAGGCCTCAACGGGCGCCTCCGCACGGCGAATGCCCCATCTGGAACGAGTCCATGAGGATGAGGGCGGCTATCCCGAGAAGATCGAGATCAACCGCCCAAGCTTTATCATCGGCCGCTCCGCCGAAGTGGCGCAATTTGTGGAGAATTCGGAAGGCGCTTCACGGGTGCATGTTGAAATTTCCCGCGGAACGGACGGTTTTATATTAAAAGACCTGGATTCCCGCAACGGGACGATTTATCAGGGCGAGGTGATGGTGCCGTATAAAGAGTATCCCCTAACCGATGGGGTTCAGTTTTCGATCATTAAAGGCCGTTATATCTTCCGGTCGGCTTAATGCCTGCCCGGCGAATTATTTGATCAGGTGGCGGTAAGGGGCATAGTCGATGCCGTTTTTCTCCAGAAACGTGATCAGGAAGCGGCTGTCACGCCGCGGCGTGGCCGCAATGTACCCTTTAATGCAGTGCTCGCGGGTTACGGCTTCGGCGTTGCTCTCAATGGCGATCCTGCCGATTTCTGCGGCGATGGAATGTTTGGCGATGTCGCGGAACGGACCGGGAACCGGTTGAACCAGCTGATCCAGAAAAGACTTCATTTCATCGCTCCACATTGGCCTGCTGCGTTCGACCCAGTAGTTTTGCCAGTCCAGCTTGGATTTGCCGTCGGCTTTGGGGAGTACCTTGAGGAATTTACGAAACATGAAATAGCCGCCGATACACATGCTGCCCAGCAGCAGAAACGTCCAGAAAGCTATGGAATTCATAAACCAGCCGCTCGGCGCAGCGGATAAGAAAAGAAACAGCGTGCCTGTAATCATTCGTACACCGCCTTTGACAGTGATGATTGTCACAACATCCTTTTCATTCCCAGTATAACGCATTTTTCGGCGGAAGTTCAAAGAAATCTGTGCTTGTACGGCAAACGGTTGTCTACCCGGGACGGCCCTCGCCTAGATTTATTTCCTTAATCACGGTAGAATAGGGGATAATTCGTGAAGGAAAGAGGGTTAAGGCATGTTGAAAATCGGTTCCCATGTGTCCTGCGCGGACAAGGGTCTTCTGAGCGCGGCCAATGAAGCAAATGAGTATGGCTCCACTTCGTTTATGATATATACCGGCGCGCCGCAAAATACGCGGCGTAAACCGATCGAATCGATGTTCCTTGAAGAGGGCAAACAGACGATGAAGGAGAACGGGGTCGAAGAGATTGTCGTCCATGCCCCGTATATCATCAATCTGGGCTCTTACAAAGAGAACACCTACCAGCTGGCGGTTGATTTTCTGCAAGAGGAAATCCGCCGCACCCATGCACTGGAGGTGAAGCATATCGTGCTGCATCCGGGCGCATTTACGGACAAGGATGCCGAATACGGCGTGCAGCGGATTGCCGACGGGCTGAACGAAGTGCTGAACGGAACCCATGAGACCGAGGTGCATATTGCACTGGAGACGATGGCGGGAAAAGGCACAGAAATCGGCCGCAGCTTCGAGGAGATTGCCTCAATCATCGACAAGGTTGTACATAACGAACGTTTGTCCATCTGCCTCGATACCTGCCACATCCATGATGCCGGCTATGATATCGTGGATGATCTGGACGGCGTGCTGCGCAAGTTTGACGACACGATCGGCCTCAAACGCCTTGGCGTCGTGCATATCAATGACAGCAAAAATCCGCGCGGCGCGGGCAAAGACCGCCATACCCCGATCGGCTCGGGCTGGATTGGCTTTGATACGATCAACAAAGTGGTCCACCATGAATTGCTGGCCGGGTTGCCGTTTATTCTCGAGACGCCTTGGATCGGCAAGGATGCGAAAAAGGTTCAGCCGATGTACGAGGTGGAGATCGCCCTGCTGCGCGGCAATGTGAAGGAGCGTTTTGGCGAGCAATTCCTCCGCGAGGTGGAAGAACTGCATGCTTTCTTTGATAAAAAGGAGATCGAGTCGCGCAAATATGTGCTGGATGTGTGGAGCCTGCTGAAGAACGATGCTAAAGCGAAAAAAGCCGATCCGCGCGAACCGCTGGAGCGTCTGTACGACGAAGTGCTGGCTGCAAACTTGTTCCCGCAGCTTGACGAAAAAGCCGTGAATCACCGGCTGATCGCCTGGCTGGCCGGCAAACAAGCGTTGGCGTACGCATAACCGAAGCTACAGTAAGCTTGAGCAGATGAGAGGATGGGCAAGAAATGACGGAAGTACATGTTAAAAGCGGACAGGCGCCTGGCGCCAGTCACCCCAACCGGGCACGGATGCTGATTTCCTGCCCAGACGGTCCCGGAATCGTGGCCGCCGTGTCGCATTTTTTGTTCGAGCATGGCGCAAATATCGTGCAATCGGACCAGTATACGATGGACCCGGACGGCGGAATGTTTTTTATGCGGATTGAATTCGATCTGCCCGAGCTGGATAAACGGATCGAAGAGCTGCGTACCAAGTTCGGAGGCGTTGCCGAACGTTTCAAAATGGAGTGGCAGATCTTTAATGTAAGCCATAAGAAGCGGCTGGCGATTTTCGTCTCTAAAGAAGATCACTGTCTGGTAGAACTTCTCTGGCAGTGGCAGGCCGGGGACCTTGATGCCGATATCGCGCTTGTAGTCAGCAACCATCTGGATATGAAGGAATACGTGGAATCGTTCGGTATTCCGTACCATCATATTCCGGTGACTGCGGAGAGCAAGGCGGAGGCGGAGAAACGTCAGCTGGAAGTGGTTGGGGCGGATATCGACGTGATCATTCTGGCCCGCTATATGCAGATTATTTCGCCGTCTTTTATCGAGCATTACCGGCACCGGATCATCAACATTCACCATTCGTTTTTGCCGGCGTTCGTCGGAGGCAAGCCGTATGCGCAGGCGTATCAGCGCGGGGTGAAGATCATCGGCGCTACTGCCCACTACGTCACTGAAGAGCTCGACGGCGGCCCGATTATCGAACAGGACGTGCAGCGGGTCAGTCACCGCGACGACGTCAATGAGCTGAAGCGCATTGGCCGGACCATTGAGCGAGTCGTGCTCGCCCGGGCAGTCAAATGGCATATCGAAGACCGGATTCTTGTCCATCACAATAAGACGGTGGTCTTCAACTGATTCAACTATAAATCGCTAGTTGGTGGAAAAGCATTCTACCGGCATCTTGGCCTTTAGGCGCCAGGATGCCTTTTTTCGTTCCATCAGAGAGGGGAGGAATACGCTTGGCAACCCGTGGCAGGCCGCTGCTTAAGCGCAACTATATATTGGCGGTTCTTATTTTGATACTCGGTTTTGGCGGACTACTCAGTTATGACTTGTACATCAAGCCCTTTGTATTGTCAAAGACCGTAGTGAAAGTGAAAGCCCCGGATAACGGCTTTTTGCCCAAAAATGTTGAACTGAAGCGTGAAGACCTTTATCTGGACTCCGTGCAGACCAAAGATATTCCAGCAGGCGCCATCACGGCCTATGAGCAGGTCGTGCACAAGATTACGAATGTGGACCTGATGGATGGAAGCATTCTGACCGAGCCACTGGTCGATGTCAGCGATCTGGAACCGCAGGGCGATGAAGGGATTTTCCCGATCCCGAAGGAAGCGATCTATGCGATTAACGGTTCGCTGCGGAGCCGGGATAAGGTGGACCTGTATCTCGTCGATGCAGACATCAAGAACGTTCCCGTGGAGGAACTGCAGCCTGCTACGCCGCCGGAGCCGGCGACAAGCCTGTTTCTGAGCGATGTAACGGTAAATTACGTGCGTACGGAGGATAACAACGATGTGCTCGACTCCGAGGACGGTAACGTTAACAACCGTTTTACCTCTACCGGCAAAGTTGCCGTACCGGAATTAAAGCTCAAGAAATCCGACGGCGAATTGCTGGGCCGATATTTGGAGCAGGGCAAACAACTGTGGATCGTCAGGGTGAAATAGGAGGGATGCCATATGAAAATTTTCAGTCTTGGCGTGGATCAGTTGACGGTCAATGAGATTAAGCTTGCCGGATATACGGTTATTCCCCATAGCAGTCTTCCGGATCCCGTCCATACCGGACCGGATATGCTGATGTTTACCAGCGAGGCCGTTCCGGTGTCTGCGCTGGGAGAGCTGCGGATAAATTATCCGCAGGCCACGATCCTGTACCTGTATTTGCAAAAGGGAGTGCGCGGCTATCAATCGGTGCATTTATTGTGCGAGAGCCTGGGAATCTTCTTTGTCCCGCCGCGATCCACCTCTGGCGCGATCATCGAAAAGCTCAGGTTCATCCTTGCGGAAGACGGCGAGGAGCGGCCTAATGTGATCGGATTTTTCGGCTCGGGCCCCGGCGTCGGCTGTACGAGTACGGCCAGATTGTTCGCGAAACGCCTGGCTGCGGCCGGACAAAAAGTAATCTTGCTGGGGCTGGATTTGTATGACCCCGGTTATGACCGCAAAACGGCGGTCAGCCTGGATAGGCTCAGGCCTCGCCTAACCGGCAAAATGCTCCAAGCCATCGATTTCGAGAATCTTGTGAAGCTTGACGGATATCCCTACCTCCCTGGCAATTACGATTATTTGGCAGCCCAGGATTACCGAGAGGAAGAAATCGAGTATTTACTTGCCGAGGCCGGAAAATACGCCGACGTGCTCGTCGCCGATTGCGGCTCGATCCCGGAAAGCGCCGCGTGGTATGTCGGGATGCAGTGCTCCGCTTTGCGCATGCTGGTGACTCACCCGCGCCATGAACAGAGATTGCAGCCGCTTATGGAACTTGCCGGACATATGGATCTGCATCCGCAGGATTTCCAGTGGATCATCAACCGCAGCACGGCGGAGGAACTGCTGTCTCCCAAAAATCTGGTGCAGCGCTTTGGCTGCGAACTGCTGCTCGAGCTGCCCTATTATCCGGGTTATCCGGAGAATCCGCCGCTTGGCAAGCGGGAGCTGCAGCAACTGGATGACAAAATTCATGCGCTGCTCGTGACGCTCGGATTGACGCCGGAACTTAGAAAGAAGGGGGTATTCGGATGATTGAATTTAACGAATGGAAAAAGCAACGGCCCAGCGATTATCCGCTGTCATGGCCGAAGCGCGGGTTTAAGCCGCCTGCCGCAGCCAGAGTAACCAACCCGCCGTTTTCCCTCAAACAAAAAATTCTCAGCACCGGCAAACCGGGGAAAGACGAATTTTATGCTTTTCTTCGGCAGATGAAGCAGGAGATGAATGCCGGACTGGAGCGGGAGGACGAAAGTTATTTTGAACTGAACGCCAAGGCGTTGATCGGAGACCCGCAGGCTGTCGGCTTTTTCATGAACGAAATTGAAAAATATTTACGCAAAACGCCGTTCGCCGGAAAGCTGCCGGAAGCGTACAGCACGCCGGCCGAAGCGTTGTTTCATGAATGGAAGGGCTTCGGGCCGGCCTACCGCTGGTTCACCGACCGGACGTTCAGCGAATCCACCGGTTTGCAGATTATCGGCAAACAGATTTTTTATAACCACCGGGGCAACTTTATCGCTTATCCGTACGAAATGCCTTCCCTTGACCGGGTGGAGCAGCTTAAGCGCGCTTTGCTGAAAAGCGATCCCGGTAAAAAGCTGAACAAAGATAACCCTTCCGTCGAGTTCAAAATGGATGATCCGCTTTGGCCCGGGCGGTTTATCCGGCTTGCCATCTGGGTATCGCCGCGGGTCTGGGAGGGCTTCACGACGATCTCGCTGCGGCGGCAGGTGGTCGAGTTTTTGAATCTGGAGGATCAAGCGGGGACCAAATGCATTCCTGCCGAAGCAGTGGAGATGATACGCGCTCTTGCCGGTACGTTCCGCAATACGGTCATCGCCGGCGCAGTCGGATCGGGAAAAACGACCTTTGCCAACACGATTGTCGGCGAGCAGCTGCTCGGTTCGTCCTCGTGCATGGGGGTCGTGATGATCGAGAAGCATCCGGAATCCATTTTGCCTTATCAGATCAAAGGCCACCGAATCATTCCGATTCAGGCGGCGAACGAAGAGCTGATGGAGGTTGGCGTGGAATCGCTGCGCCATGATCCCAACATCGTGTTTATGACGGAAATGCGGTATCACGAGTGGGAATTTTATTTGTGGAGCGGGGAAAAGGGGTATGACGGCATCACCGGGACGTTCCATACGGTGGATTCGGAGGACATCCCTTATCAAGGCGCTTTCGCCGTATCTACGCGGGTGGGCGGGAGCTTCAAGGGCCATCTGATCTCGGCTTTGAAATCATGCGAGCTGGTCTTCATTCTCGAAAGCGTCCGGAACGGAAGAAAACGGCTGGCGCGCATCTCCGAGATTTTTTATGACGAAGCCAACCGCTCGGTGTACGCAAACGATCTGATGCGCTGGGAGGAGGAGACGGGTTCATGGAGTTATAACGATAAGCTGACGCCTGCGCTGCTCACTAAGATGGAGAAGAAAAATGCTCCGGCTACGCGGAGACTGCTTCAAGAGCTGGGCCACCTTGCGGCGCAGAAGCCTATGATCCAGCCGTTGAAGGAAAGCCTGAAGTCGAGGCTTGTCCTGGAAGAGTAGGAGGAGGTAGCGGTGCAACTGTTCATGTTTCTAATTCGTTTTGCGTTCCATCTGCTGGTCGTTTGGGGAATGTGGCTGATCGTCCAGCCGCTGCTGGAGCGGCATTTGCGGCAGCTCGGGCAAAAGCTTGACCACCGCATGAACCGGCGGCTGCAGCGGTTTGAACGGCGAGCAGTAAGCGGGCGAACCCGTTCCTGGATATACCGGCATGTTGACCGGCTGCTTTATTTTGCTCAGCGGAAATATGAACCGGGTATCAGCGTACTGCGCTTTTTCCTGCGGACATTCCTGACAGCCGTAGGGGTTTACGGTTCCGCGTGGTTAACGCTGAAAGAGCTGCCGGGGCACTTAAGCTTCAGCAATCCCTTTTTGGAAGGAGCTGCTCTTCAGGGTAGTAGCGGGGCTGCCGGAGAGTGGCGTTTACCGCTGTTCCTGGCCTTGCTCTTTGGCACTGTACCTTACCTGCGGCTGCGGTATAAATATGCCCAGCGCAAAGTCCGCGGCAGCTACGATCTGCTCGATGTCATTCGTATCGCTACCAAGTATACTCATTTATCCGTCGATTCCATTTTGGCGCGGACGGCAGAGCTGCTCGGGGAAGACAATGTGCTGAAGACGCCGCTGAGGCTGCTGGGAGCCGCCTTTTCCAATTATAGCAGTGAAACGGAGCTGAACCGGGAGGCGGAGCGGTTTGCCCGGGCGATCGGCACGACCTTTGCCGTAGAATTCGTTTCGGATCTGCTGTATTGCGAGAAAGAAGGGACCCGCTATTTCAAAAATTCGCTGATGACATTAAACCAAACCATGGAACAGCAGCGGGAGACGATCATGAACGTGAAGGCCGGAAGCCGGGATGCCATAAGCCTGGGGCTGTACGGGAACCTGGTTGTACTGGTATCCTCGGTCGGCACATTTATGTTTATGCTGAAGCCCGATGTGTATTTTAAACTGCAATTCGAGACATCGGTGGGGCTTATTTTTCTGATGATCATCCTCAGCGGTTTATTCATTTCGTTTCTGCTCAGTACCGTGCTGGCCAAACCGAAGCTGGACTACCATTAAGGCGAGAAAGGAGGTGGGTTATGGAACGTCTTCTGCTGCTGTTGGCCGTCATCGGCGTAGCTTATTTGGCATTGTTGGTCTTTATCAGTAGCGCCGGTCGGCAGGAGCAATATTTCTTCCGGCTTCGGGCGGGGGTAAAGACGCTGGGCGAACGCATGACCAACGACCTGCTGCAGCAAATGCTGGCGAACACCGGCCTGCCGCTGTCAGCCGGGAGAATTATGCTGTTTCGTTACGCCGCCGCATTCATTTATTTGCTGGTGCAAGCGATCGGGAATTTTGTGCGGGCAAGCCCTTTTTCCTTGTTCGATCTGCTGGTCGCCTTGTTGATTGTAGCGGTCACCAGCCCGATGCGCTATCTTCCGTTTGGCTGGCTGCTTGGCTGGCTGCAGCAACGGTCGCTGATCCAAAAAGACGGAGAATTAATCTCGTTCATCCGGCTCTATGAGAACAACCGGCTTCGTCGGCGGGGGTATACGCAGTTCGGCGCATTTTGCGCAGCTTCGGCCAATCATTTTCAGCATATCCGCCAGGATTTGTACGAACTATCGGAAAGGGCAGTGGATGAGGGCAGCGAGCGGGCGATTGAATGGTTTTGTTCCACTTTTCCGGAGCATCATCCCTTTATCAGCGATATCCGCTCCATTCTGCTCGCCACCGAAGCGATGGACGATGATTTCGAGGCGGCGAAATATTTGCAGGAGCAGGCCAAAACTATTGCCAAAATATCCAGCGACCAATATTTAAAGAAATGGTCTTTTATCGGAGATGTGGCTACCATTGTGAATGTTGTTCCGTCGATTGCCACCTTTTTAATGATCGTTTCGCTGGCGATGCAGTACATTATGCTGATTAAGGGAAGTTTCGATGGAATAGGAATGTTTCAGTAAAAAAGTTATATTCAGGAAACGCATAGGACTGTACAATGAAAGGAGTTTTTTTATGAAAAAAGATGCGATTTCGACAGGATTGTTTATTGCGATCGGGTTCCTCTGCGTGGCTATTGTCATTGCCGTTCTGATTCCGGTGGTGCGCGATGTTATCAATGATGCCGACGACAACAGGCCGGATGTTCCCGGCGTCAGTACAACTTCCATGTGGTACTCGCCGGACGAGGCGCCGCTTTCTAGAGTGGGGTAAGCCGATGAAAAAGGATACCTTATCCGTGGCCTTGTTCCTGGCAATCGGGTTTATCATCGCCGGAATGTTTATCGCTGTGGCAACCCGGATGATTGGCAGCAGCCAGGACGACCTGATCACCCATGTCAAACAAGTTGAACAGTACTAAAAGGGGGCGCAGAGTTGAAAGCGACGGTTCTGCGGGCACTGTTCTTGTGGCTGGTATTGTTCATTCTGCTGCAGCCGCTGTTCTCCTATATTGATTATTTGCTGGACTTGCAAGTGAAGGCGAACACCTCCTACATCACGCAAAAAGCCGCGGTTGAAGGTATGGTCACCTCAGGTCTGATCAACGAGGTCACGAACAACCTTACTGCGCTTGGTTTCTCTACCGGGGATATTGAGATCACCAGCAGCACGGAATCTGTCCAGTCGCGCGGCCGGCGAATCGATGTCTATATCAAAGCACCGCGGATCCATATGTTCCCTTATAATTTCTCCGCTCAGGATCAGCCGCTTTTTTACTACGGCCATGGTTCGATTATGAGCGAGTTTATCGAATGAGGGCCAAGAAATGGACTATATTGTAAAATTGGCTTTTGTCCTGCTGATCTTCATCTATACCTGGTTGTTTCAAGTGCAGAATCAGGAATGGGATCTCAACCGGTCGTTGCTGAAGGACGCGAACAATGCTGCGGTACATGACGCTGCCCAAGCCATTAATCTTTCCGAATATGCCAAGGGACGGATTGTCATCGATCCAATTGCCGCGCGTAGCGCTTTTGATAAGGGGCTGGAGATAAATCTCGGATTGGACGAGGGCCTGAATTTCAAGAAAGGCAGCCCGTTGCATGCGAAGGTTGAGGTTGTGGACTTCATTATTGTCGATGAATCGACAAACAGCTTTCCGCTCCTGTATGAGAACAAACTATACGGCATCACCAAATACCTCCGGGGACCCGCAGTAATTGCTGTAATTAAGACCAAACATACGGTGCTCATTGCAAGAAATAAGAGTCCGGAGGACATTGAGGTTCCAGCCGTACAGGAAAATAAACTCGTGTACAAATAGCTATTGAAGAGGATGCGGTATTGCAGGTTCCGTCCGCCCTCCGCTGAACTTACAAGCCGCATTTCATTTTCATAGCCAAAGGAGAATTGATCTAATGAAAAAGCTTCTGAAGAAAATGGTTTCGTTTGCGGTCATCGGAGGGCTATTACTATCTACCGCCTTGTGTCCCGCACAGGTTACGCGTGCCGCTGCCGTAAGCTCGTTCAAAGATGTTCCGAAAACGCACTGGGCGTACACAACCATTATGGAAGGGGTCGAAAAGGGCTATCTGGAGGGCTTCAGCAACGGCACGTTTAAGCCGAATGATTCGGTTACAGTGGCGCAGTTCCTGAAGATGGTGTTGTTGTCGATGACAGAGGTGGACAGCAGCGGGAAGCGTACATGGGCAGCCTCGAAGTTGGCGTTGCTACCGGATTGGAACTTGAGTGCTTTTAAAGATTCGAGCATTTCTTTCGCGGCTGGTGGGAAGGGGCAGGCATGGTATGAGAATTATGTGCATACGGCAGAAACGCTAAGTATCATTCAAGCGCAGCAATATGACGAAAGGTTCAACACCCCATTAACTCGCCAAGAGGCAGCAGCTATTCTTGAGAATCTTGATTCTTATTTCTATGGCACGCTTGATCAAGCATACGCTGAAAAAGCAGCTCCTGTCTTATTTAAGGATGTTACAAAATTTGGGCGAGGTTATGATCTTGTCGCCGCAAAGGTGGCTTTACGTGGCATTATGGCCGGGGGAGCAGGGGGATATTTTAACCCGAAACAAGCGATCTCCCGGGCGGAAGCGGCTAAAATCACTTATGTTCTAGCTCATCCAGAAGCTCGAAATCCACAGAAAATTGATATGACGAATATTCCTTATGCAATGGTGGATTCCCCGGGATATAGTCAGACCGTTCATGTATTTGCCAATTGGGAAATGAAGAAAGTGTATGACTCTCTCAAAGGAGCTCAAAAAAGTTATCCAGGTTACACACAAGGATCGTACGGAGAACTGGATTACTATAAGTCCCGGGAAGAAGCAGAGAAGCATCTTGAAAAACAATATTATTTTGATAAAACGATCTTTGACAATACTATTTACTTCGACATTGTCTTTGGTTTCGATGGAAATGTCTATAACATTACATTGAGTTCCGATGTTGAAAGCTCCGCTCGAGGACAGGAAGTGTTAGATCTGTTCCTTAAGAAGACCTTTAATAATCCTAGCCCTGTAAAAGAAAAAATACTAATGGTGTTACAAACGGAGCAGAAAGGGGGGAGTCTAACTACCTCAGATAAAGTTTATGAAGGAAGACAAGTCGTTATTTCTGCTACAAGGCATGGGTTTATTAGTATAGGGATTTCTGTATACCAGGATAAATAGGGAGGAGCAAAACTATGTTAGGCCGGAAACTAAGGCCGACGCTTGCATACTTGCTAGTTTGGATCATGCTCTTGTCATTATTGCCTCTGGGTCCTCCATCAGTGGCTAATGCTGCTGTACTGACTCAACAACAGTGCATTGAAAAATATGCTTATTTATCACCGCCGCCCGGATTCCCGATTTGTAATACTTCAGGAAAGCTTTGGAACAAGAAGCTGTATGATGACATGAAGATTATTGCCTATGGGGATGTTCTACAGGCAAACACAGCGGCGGATTTCAAAGCTGATTGGCAGGATGAGGAAGGGAATCTGCGGACGGATGCAGCTAATGGTCATCCGTACTTTTCGCGAAATGGTGCAGCAGGCGAATACCGGTACTTTGGATGGGATCAATACAACACGCTTTACAGTAACCAGTGGTTCATTAACGATTCCAAGAAAGGGAGCGATCCCAATGCTAGAAGTTGGATTTATCGACCATGGGAGGAAAATAGCCTCATAAAAGGTAGATCCGATAAGCCAGGTAAATTTTCGCCCATTCTTAATGGTTCATTTGATAATGCAAAAAGAGTTTATGAACGTGGTATAAATGCGATAGATACTGTCAACAAAATCATCAAATCAGATAATGTACAGGTCAGAGTTTCCGCTAAAGACCAAGACGCCAATATTAATCCAGTGAAAAATCTTTTCGACTACATGTACGTCGAGCAAGATCCCACAGTGTGGGCGGGCGGCATGGGCCGGATGTGGCATTTGAAGGATAACGGGGAGATCTGGTACCAGACTTTTGCGATCGATAAGCTCACCGGCAAAGAGAAACCAGGCGTTGTCGCTGACATTATCCCGAAAAACCTTACGACGACCAATCTTTCTGCGTTGCCAGCCCTTTGGACCTGGAACTTCGACCTTACAGGTGTTCTGCAGGATTCAAAGTGGTTTAATGACCGTTATGAAAAAGCACGCCATTATACCCGAGGAGACGTGAAGGAATGGACGCTAAAGTTTGAATATGCGTACCCAGGAAAGCCCTTAACGACACTGAAAACTTTCACTACCCAGAAGAACGGAGATGTTTCTTTTCAGAATCAAGGCATGATCGCTTCATCTAACATCGATGTTCCGATCGAAAAGGGCGTGCTGAAAGAGGGAGATAAGATCTCCTTCAAATTAACGGTTACGGCACGGTATGAGGACAGCAACGACAATAACGTTTTTGATGTCGATACTGACGAATATGATGTTACATTAGGGAATACTCCACCGCCACCACCGCCGCCGCCAACACATGGTGACCTGCCACCGAAAGACGATCCCGGCCCACCGCCGGTAGAATGCGTACCGAGTATTCCTACAGATGCCTTCGACATTGTAGAATTCGGCGCTTCAGACGGTACGGATCTATCGCGAATAGCGGATCGTCAAGTGTGGGTGGACGGTATTCCTGTAGATGCGAACCTCTTTTTCGGGGGAGGGTATGTCTTTGGAGACGACAAGGATGGTCTGGTGACGGTATCGATGCGGTGGACACCTAAACCGGGTGAAGACAAGCATGGGTCCAATGGCTGCGATACATACCGGATCGTATTGGTTCATGACACAAAGCCGCGGGCACAGTTCAAGCTCTTTGGCGATACTTTCAAGGAAAACCGGAAAATGAGCGTAGATAATACGTCCCGCGATCCGAACGCCAACGATCCCTTTGTTCAAGCCTCGTATCCCATTGTCAGCAGTCAATGGTCCTGGTCCGCAACTGACGGCTCCAGCGATAATGACCGAAGGATGGGTGTGAACGGTGCCGATCACAAGGAGTTTCTGTACAAGAAACCGGGAGAGTATGTTCTAACCTTAACCGTGACCAATGCTTTAGGGCGGACTTCCGATCCGTATGTGTTGCCGTTTAGTGTTTTGCAGGACTATGATCCGGCAGTTATTTTCTATCCGTATTCCAGCCAGATCGCGCGGGGCGAGGGCGTATCCCTGTTCCTTGATGCCGTCAGTACGGATAAGGATGTGATAACAACTACCGACTTCAAAGTGTACTATGACATGGACAATGATGAGACCTATTCCCAGCTGGTGGATTCCTTCGGGGCCCCGTTGTCGGAATATAAGCCGCCGGGCAATAAGCTCGGACGTTACCGTATTGTGGTGACGGTGAATGAAGACTATGGACAAGCAACGATTCCGCAATTCATCACAGCTGCAGACAAACGTTCGACCACTCAACACTTTGATTTTGAGGTCGATAACTACATCCCGTATTCGGACATCTATACGGATATTCCGACGGTACGCCAAGCAGTGGATGCTTTCTTTTTGGAGGATAAAAACCTGGCGCAGAGTAAAATCAATTACCTGAATTCAAACGGGGTAACGATCAGCAATCAGATGCGTACCAAAGGTGCGGACCCAACGGTAAATACGTGGGACATGCATACGTATACCTATTCACAGCCGGCTGCAACGACAGTAAATACGGGTGGGTATCCATCAAGCACCTATGTTTACTCTTCCGGAGGCTACTCGGGGACGCTGCAGCTGCAGAGTGTAATGGACAATGGATCTTATAATGATTTTGGCTCTTACCAAACGGTTGTGGATGTGCCTGGTCATAATGAGACTACCGTCACCTATGAACAATGGTGTCAGGGTTATGCCGGTAACAATGTTTATTATAACCATCCCGGAAGCTGCTCCAATTCGACTTCATCACCATATACCGTGGCTGTAGAGCATACAACATGGGTTGATACCACTTACCGTACGGTCTGGGTACCAAACATTCAGTGGGTCAGCAACTACTACGGGACTTATTCCGGCAACATCTACAAAGATGTGCGGCAGCCGTATGCCAATCCGTTTGTACGCTCCACATCGAACAAATTCGTGATTTACGTCTCGGACGATTGGATAAACGAGCTGGGTGATTTCACGAAAGTGAAGGAATTGACGGATGCGAAGATTATTTTGGTCGGTAAACCGTCCATCAAGACGCAAACGGGCTACGATTATTTTATCGAGAACAAGGGCCAGTCGACCGAAGACATCATGCAAAGCGTCGTGGACTATATTTCAACCCTGAATCCGCCCACAGCAACGCAGACGGTGCTGGTCAATCAGGAGTTCAAGCTGCTGACCGATGAGTCCGATCCGGAGAACGATCCGATTGCCAAACGGCAAACGATGTACATCCACAATGAGAATTACTTTGATAATTCCTTGGGGCATGCGGCCTTTGCGGCAAACGAGTTTAACGAAGTAAAGTGTGGAACGGAAACGCTGCGGACGAGCTTTGGGCAAACCGGAGAATACCGGATTTTGCGGCGAGTTCAGGATAAACCGAGCGCCGATCCGAAGCTGGCCGCCTACGACTATTACTCTAACAACGCCGAAACGATAGTCATCGTTCACCGGAAGCCGATCGCGAAAGCGGATCTAGACTGGACATACGATGCCGGCACCAATACGTATCTCACTAGCTGGGTGGATCAATCGTATGACCTGGACCACAACATCAGCGATCCGGTGAATAAAGGAATTGTGGACCGGAAGATCAAGTTCGCCTTCTCCGGGGAAACGTATTACAAGATTCCAGACCGGTTATCTGCGGGCACCTATCATCTGGAGTATCTGGTCAAAGACGTGGAAGGTGCCTGGTCCGCTCCGTTCATCATGGACTTTACATTGGCCAGTACGCCACCGCCGCAGCTAAAATCCAAGCTAAAGGCGCAAGATCCGGCCTTCTCCATTGTCACCGGCATTCCGGCCAGCGAGAAGCTGACGGCCTATGGATTATGGACTAGGTATCCGTATTCCCTGTCTTTGTCGCTACAGATGCCGCCGGGTGGCGGTCTGATCAGCAAGACGGTGCCATATTTCACCGGGACAAAAACAGGCTCAGACATTGCCTGGGGCGATGTAGCCGGTATGATCATTCCGGATACGATGGCGGACGGAGCGTACACCTTCCGCATCCAAGCCAATGGCTCAGTGGGCGGAGCCTATGCGTATAACGACCACACCGTAAATGTATTCACGCCGATCAACCTGGTGGCGGTGGATCCGGAATCGAATAAGCAGCTTGTGGTGGGATATCCAAGCACATTCACAGCTACCACAACCAAATATCCGAACAAGGTCACGGCAACCGCCTTCTATGGCACTTCCTATGCGCAGACACTTACGATGGTCGCCTCGTCCAACTCGGAAGGGAAGATCTGGAGCTACGGGATGGCTGCTGTGCCGAACGTTCCGGATGGAAATTATACGGTTCGGTTCACGGCAACCAACCCGAGCGGCAAAAACGAAGCGGTTAACGTTCCGATCCGAGTGACCCACAATACGCCGCCAAGCGGAAGCTTAAAGACCTACACATATGATGCCGCAAATCCGTCCATGCCGAAATATGAGGGAGATACGGTTCACATCGATCCGGTCAATCTGAACGATAACGAGCATGATACACTGACGGTGAACTTTACCGTAACCGATCCGGCTGGCGCCAGCGTACTCAATCGTACGTTTACATGGTCTTACCCGTATACGACACAAGGCGGTCCTACACTGGTTGCGTCAAAACCGGGTACTTATGCGGTCACGATGAGCATCAGTGACGGTAAAGCGGCACCAGTGCTGGTAACGGGCAGCTTTACAGTTCTGCCGCTCAGCATCACCGGCGCCGTCACGCATAACGCACTGTGGGACAGCCACAGGGCCGATTACAATTCCATTAATCCGTCGGCAACTAGAGCAGCCAATACATTCTGGGCGGGCGAGGAATTCGTTTTGTCGGCCAATGTAACGAACACCGGAGCTTCGCCGGTTGTTGCAAACACGTTAACCGCTCGAATGACGGACACTAATTTGACGGTTTCCTTGGCAGGCACCGGTAGCAAACCTTTGATCTGGAACGGCAGCTTGTGGCGGGATAACTTTGTTGATCTTGCCGACGGCAGCTATACTTTCATCTTTACCGTCACTTACTCCAACGGCGTCATAAAAACAAATACCGTTACCATTTTGATCAAAGACAGCATTTATACAATTTTGGGTTCGCATCGAGTGAAATAAGATAAACGGTGGCAGGAGGGTTGTATGGATTCGTCTCTTCTCCACCGTTTCTTTGTCAGGCATCGTATTTATCGGAGTGCCCCGTCGCATCTGACTAGAGAGGAAAGAGTGAATGAAGAAGAGAATTTGGATATTCCTGGTGTTTCCGCTGCTGGTTATCGTAGCAATTGAATCAGTCGTGCTTTACCAGCAGATCAGGGATAAGGACCAAGCAGAGGCTTTTCCAACCTTTATGGACGCTAAAGGCAAGCTGGACATCCAAGTAGGGGATTTTAAGCTGGACAAGCAGCCATCGCTGGGCAAACCTGATGCGCCGGTGAAAGTCATCGAGTTTGTGGACTTCAAGTGCCCGGCCTGCAAGGCATGGGAGCAGGAGTATAGCGCCCAGTTTAAAAAGAAATACATAGACACTGGTATCGTGCAATTTTTTGCGGTCAACTTTCCGTTCCTTGGGCCGGATTCAATCGAAGCGGCGCTGGCCGCAGAGCTGATGTATGAACAGGGAGCCGATAAGTTCTGGCAGTTCAAGCAGAAGCTTTACGACCATCAGGGACAGGAGCAGACACAGTGGGCTACGGAATCTTTCTTGCTGGAATTTGTGAAGGAGAACATCGAGGGGATCGATTACAAGAAATTTGAAGCAGGGCTGAAAAACTGGGATCACCTTATCGATGTCAAAGAGGATTTTAAAATTGCTTCCGCCAACGGGGTGTATGGAACGCCGAGCTTTAGGGTCAACGGGAAGGCGGTCAGCTCTGATTATGCTAAGCTTAGCCAAGCGATCGAGGACAGCATCAACAATAACAAGTGATTCGGGAGGAACGTTCATTCATGAAAAAATTAATGGCCACATTTGCAGTAGCTGCAATGGTCGCCGCCGGCTTACCTGTCGCGGGTTATGCGGCATCGGCGCCGATTAAGATTATGATCGATGGGGCAGAACTGAAGAGTACCGCCGCGGCACTTTTAGTTAACGGAAGTGTTATCGTGCCATCCAAAACAATCTTTAAATCCCTGGGCGCAACCGTAGAATGGAGCCAGGTCAAGCAGCAGCTTAAGGCCACGAAGGGAAGCACGACCATTGTTTTAACCATCGGCTCGAAGTCGGCCCAACTGAACGGAAAAGTAGTCGCTTTAAATACGGCTCCACAAGTCATTAAAGGAACGACCTATATCCCCTTGAAATTTGTGGCTGAAGCATTTGATTCAACAGCTGCGTGGAACCCGAAAACCAACTCCGTAACTATCAACCAAAAGCAAGCAGCTTCTGTGAGTATTGTTCAAACGGCAGAACAAACCGCAGAGCAAATCGCCAAAGATGAGGATGAAATTAAAAAAATCATCCAATTAAGGTCGGATTATTACGCCAAAAAGGATGCAGTGGGTTTACGAAGCACATTTGTAAAGCCAGTGGAGAGCGTTGAATTTTTGAATAAATATTTTGAAACCTACGACGATAACGATTATATTGAGAGTTTTGGCGAGATCCAAATCACCGGAAACAGCGCCGTTGCAATAATTGTTCTGATCCATGAGGTTATCGAAGTAAATAATGTCAGTGGAAAGCCGTATATTGCGGCTAAACTTAAGGACACCATGAGCGTTCAATTAACAAAAGTAGAAGGGAAAACGTGGAAGATCAATTCCATTAAAATGATAAAGGGCGAGCAAATCCCTATAGATGATTTAGTTCAATAAATCAAACCATAACCGGTAACTTCGTTGCCAAAAACGGGTAAGGGAATGAGGGGAAGACCTTCACATGCCTTTGACCCTTTTTTGCGTTAAAGGGAGCTGCCTGAATGACGGAAGCAGTGCATACCGCCGCTCTTCCGGCTCCCGCCAGCTGCTGCCCTGGGCATTGCGTACAAAAGGGACCAGCTTGCCTTTGTAAATTCGGCGCGTCAGCAGCGCCGCGGAGAAATCATCCGGCCGCACAAAACATGCCGGCTTGGCGACAGGCGAGCATTCGCCCTGCTCCAGCACCGAAGCGACAAATTGGGAGCAGAAGTAGGCGTCTTCCCGTTCCATCCGGACGTTCAGCAGTACGCCGAGCAGACCGAGCAAATGATATTTATACCGTTCCTGTTCCGACATCATGGACTGTACGAGGCTGTACATCCGGTCGTACTCCTCCGAGGTTACTTTTATTTGAAAAATGGCGCATTCGCTGTCCCGGTAAAAGGAATCGCGGAAATTCTCGCGGATGAGCCCGCCGATAAAGGGGTTATGCGCTTTTTTACGGCCAAAGCTGTATACTTCACGAAGCTGTCCGTCAAAGGCGAGCGAAGCATGGTTCAGCTGCGCCCGGGTAAACCAGCCGATCACGGTGCTGAAGAGGGTTTCGTTAGCGGTGAGGACAATATAGATATTTTTATGAATGCTCATATTTCGCGGCCCTTTCTGCCAAGATATTGAAGTGCACGCGTTCATTCGTGCCAGTTTCAGTGTACGGGATTGGGCGTTTTTCCAAAACGAACCAAAGTCTTGCCGCGTTACTGGACCTAAGGCTAAGTACGGGCTGGACGCCGAACCGGGAGGGTGGCAGAGACAGCTTTGCCATGCGCAAAAATAAACACTTGGAAAAGCTTTCACTTTAGTGATACAATAATAGTCAAAATGACATTCTTGATTTTAGAGGAGGATTATTTTAATGACCGAGCAACAAGCGAAAGAACAAGCGATTCAAAAAGAGGAAAACTCCACGGTCGATAATCTGGCGATTACCACGATCCGCACGCTGGCGATTGATGCAATTGAAAAAGCAAACTCCGGCCATCCGGGCATGCCGATGGGCTCCGCGCCGATGGGCTACCAGCTGTTTGCTAAAACGATGGTGCATAATCCGGATCATCCGACTTGGGTAAACCGCGACCGCTTCGTCCTGTCCGCCGGCCATGGCTCCATGCTGCTGTACAGCTTGCTGCACCTGAGCGGCTACGATCTGCCGATGGAAGAGCTGAAGCAATTCCGCCAATGGGGCAGCTTGACTCCAGGCCACCCGGAATTCGGTCATACGGCAGGCGTTGACGCCACTACCGGCCCGCTCGGCCAAGGGATTGGCATGGCTGTAGGTATGGCAATGGCGGAAGCGCAATTGTCCGCAACCTACAATAAAGACAACTACGACGTTATCAACCACTACACTTACGCCATTTGCGGCGACGGCGACCTCATGGAAGGCATCTCTTCGGAATCCGCTTCCCTGGCCGGCCACCTGAAGCTGGGCAAACTGGTTGTATTGTACGATTCCAACGATATCTCCCTGGACGGCAAGCTGAACCTGGCGTTCTCTGAAAATGTAGCCAAACGTTTCGAGGCTTACGGCTGGCAAGTGCTGCGCGTAGAAGACGGCAATGATCTTCCGGCCCTTGAAAAAGCGATTGCCGAAGCGCAAGCCGAAAGCAGCAAACCGACTCTGATCGAAGTGAAAACCGTCATCGGCTACGGCAGCCCGAACAAACAAGGTAAAGGCGGCCATGGCGGTACGCACGGTTCCCCGCTCGGCAAAGAAGAAGCCAAGCTGACCAAAGATTTCTACAAATGGGTATACGAAGAAGATTTCTACGTACCGGACGAAGTGCGTGCCCGTTTTGCCGAAGTGAAAGCAAGCGGCATTGCCGCCAACAAAGCTTGGGACGAGAAGTTTGCCGAGTACAAAAAGGCCTATCCGGAGCTGGCGGCGCAGTTCGAAACCGCGATCAGCGGCAACCTGCCTGAGGGCTGGGATGCGAAGCTTCCATTCTTCACTGCCGAAGACAAAGCCGTTTCGACGCGCGTAGCTTCCGGCAACGCCCTGAACGGTCTGACTGCGGGCGTTCCTCAGCTCGTGGGCGGCTCTGCCGACCTGGAAAGCTCGACGATGACGCATCTGAACGGTCTGGACCAATTCACATCCGAATCTTACGCCGGCCGCAACATTTACTTCGGCGTACGCGAATTCGGCATGGCTGCAGCGATGAACGGGATTGCCCTGCACAGCGGTCTGAAAGTATTCGGCGGTACCTTCTTCGTATTCACCGACTACCTGCGTCCGGCTGTCCGTCTGGCATCGATCATGAAACTGCCGGTGACTTACGTGCTGACGCATGACAGTATCGCTGTCGGCGAAGACGGCCCTACCCACGAACCGATCGAGCAACTGGCATCCCTGCGCATCATTCCGGGCCTTACCGTGATCCGTCCGGCAGACGCCAACGAAACTTCCGCAGCCTGGGCCTATGCTATGGAAAATAAAGCGAATCCGGTAGCGCTCGTGCTGACCCGCCAAAACCTGCCGATCCTGGCCGGAACCGTGGAAGGCGTGCGCGAGAACGTGAAACGCGGCGGTTACGTCGTATCCGAAGCCAAAAGCAAGCCGCAAGCCCAACTGATCGCTACTGGCTCGGAAGTGCAACTGGCTGTGAAAGCCCAAGCGGCGCTGGCTGAAGAAGGCATCGATGTTCGCGTTATCAGCCTGCCAAGCTGGGATCTGTTTGAAAAACAAGACAAAGCGTACCGCGATTCCGTTATCCTGCCGGATGTGAAAGCACGTTTGGCGATCGAAATGGCGCAAACCTTCGGCTGGGAACGTTACACCGGCGACCAAGGCGACATTCTCGGCATCACGACTTTCGGCGCTTCCGCACCTGGGGACACCGTCATTCGCGAATACGGCTTTACGGTTGAAAATGTAGTCAGCCGCGTAAAAGCCCTGCTATAATAGACCCAATCTAGGACAAAGGGGAGAAATAGCAATGAGTCAGTTCACCAACGCGACAGTTCAGAAGGAAGCCAATATTTATTACGACGGCAAAGTAACCAGCCGTACCGTATTTTTGGAGGACGGCACTAAAGTAACGCTCGGGATCATGCTGCCCGGAGTCTACGAATTCGGTACCGACGGCCCTGAAACGATGGAGATTTTGTCCGGCGAACTCAAAGTGCTGCTTCCCGGAACGGAAGTATGGAAGGATATCAACGGAAAAGATACGTTCCACGTTCCCGGCAATTCCAAATTTGCGCTGGAAGTCTTCACCTTAACTGATTATTGCTGCTCTTACCCGGTAATTTAAGCTAGTAAAGGTTTGATCGGAAAAAGCCCCGCCAATCGGCGGGGCTTTTTTTGGCTTTCGGGTCAGTGAGTGACCCAGGTATGCGTATATTTGCGTGTTGCCAACGGAGTGCCGGTCCGCGAAAGGTTAAACCGGACGGCGGAGTGAAGCGGATTGTGCTGAGCAACGGGTTCAGCATTCTATAAAAAAACCGTCCCTGCAGCATAAGCAGCTGCAGGGACGGTTTGTCGTTCCTTGGACGGGACTATTCCTGAGCGTCCCGCTTATCGCCCATCTTTTGCCCGATCCAGTCCTCGTAGCATTTGACGACCGCGGACAGATCCTCGTCTCCGAAGCCGTGGTTATAGCCGGCCTGGAACAAGCTTTTGGCTACGCCAAGCATCGGCGTCGGAACGCCCGTGGCATCGCTGAGCGAGGTGGCAAGCTTCAAGTCCTTGAGCATCAGCGCCAGCGAGAACTGGTTGCTGAAGTCGCCGTCGATGATCTTGCGGCTTTTCAGCTCGGCCTGCTTGCTGCCTGCGGAACCGTTCTGCACGAGCTGCAGGAACTTGTCGGCCGGCACGCCGGATTTAACGGCGATGGAGAAGCCTTCCGCCAGCGCGGCATTGTGGATGCCGACCATGGCGTTATGCGCCAGCTTGGCGGCAGCGCCGCTGCCGTTGGCGCCCATATGCAGCAGCAAGCGTCCCATCGTGTCGAAGAGGCCGCGGACGGATTCGATCACTTCGGCGTCGCCGCCGACCATGAAGACGAGCGTGCCGTCAATGGCTGCCGGCTTGCTGCCGGTGACCGGCGCGTCGAGGAATTTGCCGCTCTTGGCTTCAACCGCGGCTGCGACTTCGTGAACCAGTCCCGGAGAAATCGTGCTGGAGTCGATAACAACGGCGCCCGGCTTTAAGGCGTCGAGAATGCCGTTATCCCCGTAGAATACCTCGCGGATGGAATCGTCGTTGCTGATCATGGTGATAATAACGTCCTTGCCTTCCGCAGCGCCAAGCGGCGTGGCGGCAACCTGTGCGCCTTCCGCTTTCAGCGGTTCGCATTTTTCCGCGGTACGGTTGTATACCGTAACGTTATACCCTGCGCGCAGCAGGTTCAGGGCCATGGGCGCCCCCATTGTTCCGAGTCCGATAAAACCGATTTGTGTCATTGCAAGGCCACCTTCGTTCTTTGAAATAGGATTCTTTTATTCATCTTATCACGGCATCCGGACATGTTCCACAGCGCCGGCTTTGCAGTTTGAACGGCAGCGCTTCCATGAAACTTGCAAAAATGACTTGCAGATAGGCGTTCGTTGTGCCCTAAGACCTTGCCAGTCAAGGCAAATTAAAGTATCCTTATATAAAGTTCTAACCAACGGTGTTAAATTCCTTAGAGAAAAAACAGGAGGTTACCATTACCGATGTCCAAGAAAATAAAATTTGATTACACCAAGGCGCTTTCTTTCTTTAACCAGCATGAAATTGACTATTTTGCCCCTGCCGTGAAGCTCGCACATGAGCAGCTCCATAACGGAACCGGCACAGGCTCCGATTTCCTGGGTTGGATTGATCTGCCTACCGCTTACGACAAAGAAGAGTTCGCGCGCATTCAGCAAGCGGCCAAGAAAATCCAAAGCGATTCCGATGTCCTGATCGTGATCGGGATCGGCGGATCTTACCTCGGCGCCCGCGCTGCGATCGAAGCGCTCAGCCACTCTTTCTATAACAACCTGTCCAAAGATCAACGCAAGCTTCCGGAAATTTATTTTGCCGGCAACAACATCAGCTCTACATACATCACGCATCTGCTCGACCTGGTGGAAGGCAAAGACTTCTCCGTGAACGTTATTTCCAAATCCGGCACAACGACCGAGCCGGCCATCGCCTTCCGTATTTTCCGCGCCGCACTGGAGAAGAAATACGGCAAAGAAGAAGCCCGCAAACGCATTTACGCGACTACGGATAAAGCAAAAGGCGCGCTCAAGAAGCTTGCAACCGAAGAAGGCTACGAATCCTTCATCATTCCGGACGATGTGGGCGGACGCTACTCCGTACTGACTCCGGTAGGCCTGCTGCCGATCGCCGTTGCCGGTATCAACATCGAAGAAATGATGCAAGGCGCCGCAGCCGCAGCGGACGAGTTCAACAATCCGGACGTGGCTACGAACCAAAGCTATCAATACGCAGCCGTGCGCAACGCGCTCTACCGTAAAGGCAAAACAACGGAAATCCTCGTAAACTACGAGCCTTCCCTGCATTTTGTCTCCGAATGGTGGAAGCAGCTGTTCGGCGAGAGCGAAGGCAAAGACTTCAAGGGCATTTACCCGTCTTCCGTCGACTTCTCCACCGACCTGCACTCGATGGGCCAATTCATCCAGGAGGGCAACCGCAACATTTTTGAAACGGTAATCCAAGTGGAAGAAGTTCGCCATCACATTACGCTGGAGAGCGATCCGGACGATCTGGACGGCCTGAACTTCCTGGCTGGACAAACGGTCGACTTTGTCAACAAAAAAGCGTTCCAAGGCACGCTGCTGGCGCATACCGACGGCCAAGTACCGAACCTGGTCGTGACGATTCCGGACCAAACGCCTTACACCTTCGGCTATATGGTTTATTTCTTTGAAAAAGCATGCGGCATCAGCGGCTATCTGCTGGGCGTGAATCCGTTTGACCAACCGGGCGTAGAAGCTTACAAGAAAAACATGTTCGCGCTGCTCGGCAAACCGGGTTACGAGAAGGAGAAAGCGGAACTGGAAGCAAGACTTTCCGAATAATCTCCGATCCTGCGCATAACTATATCTGCATACCCGTCAAGTCATCAGGAGCAGTCCAGCGGCATTATTGCCGCGGACTGCTTCTGCACATATAATCAAGTCATCATCACATGCGATTAAGGACTGGAATACGATGCTGGAACAATACAAAACCGTGCGCTCTTCCGGGTCACAGGAAATCGTGATCCGCAAATCCCGCTTTATCGGCCATGTCATGCCGGTGGAGACGGAGGAAGAAGCGATCCAATTTATCGAAGACATCAAGAAGCAGCACTGGAATGCCACTCATAACTGCTCTGCGTACATGATTGGCGAGAGGGACGAAATTCAAAGGCAGTCGGATGACGGGGAGCCGAGCGGAACCGCCGGCAAACCGATACTGGAGGTAATTCGCAGCCAGCAGGTTAAAAATGTCGCAATTGTCGTTACCCGTTATTTCGGAGGCATTATGCTGGGCGCAGGCGGCTTGATCCGGGCATACACGGATGGGGCGGTGCAGGCGCTTGAAGCCGGAGGGGTCGTCACCCGCGTGCTGAGGCGGGAAGTGTTCGTGGAAATCGAATACACCTGGCTGGGTAAAGTGGAGAACGAGCTGCGAGGCCGGGGCATCAAGACCGGAGAGACTTTGTTTACGGATAAAGTGACTCTGCTGTGTCTTCCGCGAAATGAAGAAGGCGACGCATTTACGGCATGGATAACGGATCTGACCGGGGGGCAGGCCACGGTTACGGAAGGGCGGCGGCTTTACTTTAACGAAGGGGAATAGATATGGCAAGAAGAGCAGTGGAGCAGGAGTTGTCGAGAGAACGCATTCTGGAGGCGGCCAGGCATCTGTTCATTACCAAAGGCTATCGGGCAATTTCGATGCGCAGCATCGGGCAGCACCTAGGGTACAGTCATGGCTCTCTCTATTATCATTTTAAGGAAAAAGCGGAGTTGTTCTATGCCATCGTCGTCGAGGATTTCAATCATGTTGCCGCGCTGCTGAACCAGGCGATGCATACCCCGCCTGAGCCGGGCATGACCCGGGTGGAGCAGCTGATCCTGGAATTTATCCGTTTCGGTCTGGACCATCCGTACCAGTATGAAATTATGTTCATGATCCGCGACGAAGAGCTGCTGGCTTACTGCCGCGCAGAACAGGGACGATGTTATGACTTGTTCGCAAGTATCGTCCGCCGTCACATGAAAGATGAAGGGTATGTCTCGGCCGACTGGCAGAGCGTACCGCGTATGCTCTTTTTATCCGCGCACGGATTCATTTCCTACTACATTCAAGATAAAGTCTCGTTTGAAGACGTCAAGGATGCCGCTCTGTCACATGTCAAGGTTCTTAGCCGCAGTTTATAGGTTGCAGCTTTTTTTACCGAATTTCACTTTAGGGCGTTGAACTGGTATAACATTACACGGTGAAAGTGTTATAGAGGCTATAAATAATAAAGGGCGGCCCCGGAATCACGCGGAGTCGCCTTATTTTCCATACGGAGGAACATTACCCGGCCACGATCTTCACGGCATATTGCCGATGTCGAGGCCCGTCGAATTCGCAGAAATAAATGCCTTGCCAGCGTCCGAGCAGCAGCTCGCCCCCGTGGATAATAATCGTTTGCGAAGGCCCGGCGGTGATGGATTTAAGATGGGACGCCGTATTCCCTTCGGCATGCCGGTACTGGGGATGCTCCCAGGGATACACTTCGTCCAGACGCATGAGCACATCATGCTTGACGTCGGGGTCGGCATTTTCGTTGATGGCAATTCCTGCCGTGGTATGCGGGCAGTACACGACGGCGATGCCTTCCTTGACGCCGCTTTTTTTCACGAAGGACACGATGTCCCGGGTAATATCCCGCAATTCGTCGCGTTTGCTGGTGCTGATCTCAAAGGTATGAAGCATCGGTTAAAGACCCCTTTCTCGACCTGAAGGTTAATTATATTTTACCCCAAAAATCGTCGAAAGACATTGACGGTACATAAGGCTTTTGGTAAAGTATTAATAATATAATTCCAAGTATATTAATAGGAATAGTGATACGTGATTATTCAGTGAACCGACCGGATCACCGGAGGTAGGAGGCCTGCTATTGAACGCGTTGCTCAGACATAAGGGATGGACTTATGGATTCCGCACCAGTATCCTGCTTTACTTTATCGCACTTATTGTGCTGCCGATCCTCGGCGTCTATTACAACTCGTTTTCGCTCGGCTTCGGCAACTTCGTCGATACGATCACGGATCCGATTGCCTGGAAGTCGGTCCTGCTGACGCTGAAGCTGGCCGTCATCGCTACGTTAATCAATGTGCTGGTTGGTACCGTGATCGCCTGGGTGCTCATCCGCTATAAATTTCCGGGCAAAGCGCTGCTGAACAGTCTGGTCGATCTCCCGTTTGCGCTGCCGACGGCGGTCGGCGGACTGATGATCCTGCTGCTGCTCGGTCCCGGCAGTATCGTCGGTGAGCTGGCCGAACGTTTGGGCTTCGAAATCGTGTTCCACCAGCCGGCCATCGTGATTGCCATGGTGTTCGTCACTTTTCCTTTCGTGATCCGGGCGGTGCAGCCGCTGCTGGAGGAACTGGACCCCTCCGAGGAGGAAGCGGCCTACACGATGGGGGCGAAGCGCAGCCGGGTGTTCCTGCAGGTCATTTTGCCGAACATGTTTCCGGGGATGATCAGCGGGGGGATGCTCGCTTTTTCCCGGGCGCTGGCCGAATTCGGAGCTGTCGTGCTGGTCGCCGGCAACATTCCGGGCCGCACGCTGGTCTCCTCCGTCTTTATCTACGGGGAAGTGGAGAGCGATAATCCCGTCGGCGCCGCCGCGGTTTCGATCCTGCTGCTCACCTTGTCCTTCGCCATTCTCTGGCTGATTAATGTGCTGCAGATGCGGGGGAGAAGAGCATGAAGAAGCTGACGATCGGATTTACTTATTTAGTCTTTTTGGTACTGATTGCCGCCCCGCTTGGAAAAATGATTATCAATGCCTTCCAAGGCGGATTGGGCGGTTTTATAGATGCGCTGACGAGGCCGGAAGCGGCCCACGCGCTGCTGATGACGCTGTTCGTCGTTGTAGTGGTGACGCTGCTGAATACGCTGTTCGGCATTATGATGGCTTTATATCTGGTCCGGGCGAACTGGCTTGGGCGGCGGGTGAAAGGCTTGCTGAACAGCATCGTCGATTTGCCGTATGCCGTTTCGCCGGTCATCGGCGGCCTGATGATTGTCCTTCTGGTCGGGCCGGACAGCCCGATCGGAGCTTTTCTCGAACAGATTGGATTAAAGATTGTGTATGCTTTTCCGGGGATGGTCATCGCTACCTTGTTCGTCACTTTTCCATTGATGGTGCGTGAGGTCATGCCGGTGCTCCAGGAGATCGGGACCCAGCAGGAGGAAGCGGCTTCCACGCTGGGCGCTTACGGCTGGACGACGTTCTGGAAGGTAACCTGGCCTTCGATCCGCTGGCCCGTCATTTATGGCGTGATCCTAACGGTGGCTCGTTCGCTGGGAGAATTCGGCGCGGTACTGGTTGTGTCCGGCAACATTATGAATAAAACACAGACGGCGACGACGCTGGTATACCAGGATGTCGAGAACTTCAACGTTTCCGCCGCGGGGGGCGTGGCGCTGGTGCTGGCCGCTTTCTCCGCAGGCTTGCTGCTTCTGATGGAATGGACCAAAAGACGAAAGGAAGTGCATTGAGATGCATGTGGAAGTTCGGGGACTGAATAAACATTTTGGCGATTTCCATGCGGTGAAGGACGTAAGCTTCGGGATTACCAAAGGCCATCTGATCGGCCTGCTCGGCCCAAGCGGCGGCGGCAAAACCTCGATCCTGCGGATGCTGGCGGGCCTGGAGAACCCGGATAGCGGCGAGATTGTGTTCCACGGCAAAACCGTCAACCAGCTGCCGCCGCAGGAGCGCGAGATCGGCTTCGTGTTCCAGAACTATGCGCTGTTCAAGCACATGACCGTCTATGAGAATATCGCGTTTGGCCTGAAGGTCAAGAAAGCGAATAAACAGCATATCAAGGACCGCGTGATGGAGCTGGTGGAGCTTACAGGCCTGAAGGGGTTTGAAAAACGCTACCCGCATCAGCTCTCCGGCGGGCAGCGCCAGCGCGTTGCTTTTGCCCGGGCGCTCGCGCCGGAGCCGCAGCTTCTGCTGCTCGACGAGCCGTTTGCGGCCATCGACGCCAAGATCCGTCAGGAGCTGCGCTCCTGGCTGCGCGACCTGATCGAGCGGGTCGGCATCACTTCGATTTTTGTTACGCATGACCAGGATGAGGCGATTGAGGTCGCCGACGAAATCATGATCATCAATCAGGGGCGTCTCGAACAGAAAGGGACACCATGGGATATTTATAAAGCGCCGAAAACGCCGTTTGTGGCGACGTTTATCGGCGAATCGACCTTGATCGAAAATGCTTCCGAACTGAAGGGGTTTGCGAATGCGGGCGGCGGCAAGCCGACCAAAGCACTGATCCGTCCGGAATATATCGAGGTCGGCCATCTGCATGAATTCAAAATGGCTTCGGCCACGGTGCAGGGCGTGGTGAAGCATCTGCATTTCCGCGGCAGCGAATGGCTGATCGAAGTTGAGGTTGGCGGACACAAACTGTCGACGTACCGCTCGCTGGAGAAGGAGACGCTGCAGCCGGGACAGGAAATCGCCGTGCTGGTGCACCGCGCCTATCTGTTCAACGACGAGCGCAGCTGGATCCAGGAGAACGGCTTGAAGGAAGATCCGATGCCGGTATTTATCTAATCGCTTATTTTATAACTAAAGGGATGTGTGGCCGGTATGGGGCTTTTCAAAGGGAGCAGACAACTGCACGGATGGCTGGCTGCCTTAATTCTGGCATTGTTTACGATAACCGCCGCAGGATGCGGGAATGACGGGGCTGAGGGAACTACCGGGCCCGTCGCACCCAAGGGCGACGTCACACTCGTCGTCGGCGCTTACAGCGTCGCGAAGGATGCGATGGGGGAAATCCTGCCGTTATTTGCCGCGAAGTGGAAAGCGGAGACGGGGCAGACGGTTGTTTTTCAGGAATCGTACGAAGCTTCGGGAACGCAGGCACGGGCGATCGTCGGCGGCTTTGAAGCCGATGTGACCCTGCTGGCGATGGAAGGCGATGTCGACAAGCTGGTGAAAGCCGGGCTGGTGAATAAAGACTGGAAAACGCATGGCGCAGAGGGCATGGTTACCCGTTCCGTCGTTGCGCTTGGGACGCGGGAAGGCAATCCGAAGAACATCCACAACTTTGCCGACTTGGCCAAACCAGGCGTCAAGGTGCTCTACCCCAATCCGAAGACTTCGGGCGGTGCCCAGTGGGATATCAATGCCATTTACGGAGCCGGCCTGAAGCAATCGGAGGAGGAGACCGGGGGGAAGGACCCGGCTGCCGCCAAAGCGTTCCTGGAGTCGATCCACCGCAATATCGAATCGCTCGATAAAAGCGGCCGCGCCTCCATGGCGGCTTTCGAGTACGGCGTCGGCGATGTTATCGTCACGTATGAGAACGAGCTGCTGGCCCGGATCGCCCAGGGCGTGAAATACGAAGTGATTTTGCCTGAAGACACGATCCTGATCGAAAACCCGGCCGCCGTGGTGGATAAATATGCTGCGGAGCACGGCACGACCAAGGCGGCGGAGGCGCTGGTGGATTTTATGAGCACGCGCGAAGCGCAGGAGGTATTTGCCAAATACGGCTTCCGTCCGGTCGACCAGACGGTGCTTGCCGAGCATAAAGACCGTTACCCGGTACCTGCGGGATTGTTCGATATTCAGTACCTTGGAGGCTGGGACGAGGTGCGGAATACGCTGTATTCCAAACGCGGGGTCTGGTATCAGGTGCTTGCGGGAATCTAAGAGGCTGTCCCGGCGCAGGAGACTGTGCGGGCGGCTTCTTTTTTTACTTTTATAAAGTTTAGTCTATATTTTTCGGGGTCCCGCAAAGTACCTGAGTAAACTTCGAAGCCAAGCCCCAGCCTATGGGGTTATTTTGCGCGGCGGGGCAGTTTATAATGGAATAGGACGTATAGAGAATATCAGGATGGAGGCTGGCCGATGGATACATTAACGTTTCTCGGAACGGGCGACGCCATGGGCGTGCCGCGGATGTATTGTGAATGTGCGGTTTGTATGGAGGCGAGAACAAGCGGAACCAACAATCGGCTGCGTTCTTCCGTATTGATTGAGGGAGGCAACGAGCATTGGGTCATCGACTGCGGGCCGGATTGGCGGCGCCAGATGGAGCTGCTGGGCTTACGCGAGATGCGTACGCTGCTGGTGACCCATCCGCATTTTGACCATATCGGCGGATTGCCGGAGTGGGCGGATGTATGCCGCTGGAGCGGCTACCGGGGGCAGCTGTATGCACCGGCAGAGGTTATTCCCGTTATTCAGCGCCAGTATCCGTGGCTGGGCGGCCATATCGACATGATTCCTTGCGACGATGGCTTGACGCTGAACGGTTGGGACATCATCACCTGGAGGGTCAATCACGGAAAAAACGGCTACTCCTACGCCTATCGGCTGAGCAAAAACGGCTACACCTGGGTCTACTGCCCGGATTCCATCTCGCTCGGACCGGAGGAGACGAAGCATATGCACGGCGCCGATTTGCTGGTGCTCGGTACGAGCTTTTACCATGAGGAAGCCGAGCTTTCGACCCGGTCGGTGTATGATATGAAGGAAGCGGCGGAGCTGCTGGAGCTGGTGAAGCCGAAGCAGGCGGTATATACGCATATGTCGCATGACGTGGATTTGCGGAAAAGCTATTCGCTGCCTCAGCAGGTAACGCTGGCCGTTACGGGAATGAAGCTGCCGCTGGGCGGGTAGGGGGAAATTGATGCCAGAGCGTTATAACGACGGATCATTTCGCTTTCGGCGGTTCAGGGGATGAGGGATATTGGATATCATGGGCATAAGTTGCGGGTTGTCAAATTCGTCGTTCAAACTTTTGTAGCAGACACGGCTGAAGCTCATGTGGTAATCTATGGATAATTTTATTCAAAAGCAGGAAACTGCTACATTAGGAGGTTATCCGATGTCTGCACCTGTCCCACCCATCATGCTGGATTTTCCGGAAAGCTTTGAAACGGAGCGGCTGTTCATCCGCACGGCGCTTCCGGGAGACGGCGCTGAAATGAATGCGGCCATGGCGGAGAGTGTCGAAGCGCTGGCTCCGTGGATGCCGTTTGTCCACCCGATGCCGTCGCCGGAACAATCGGAACAATATGTCCGCGAAGCGCGGGTCCGTTATTTGGAGCGGACCGAGCTGCATATGCAGCTGTACGACAAGCAGACCGGAGCCTTTATCGGCTGCAGCGGGGCACATACGATTGACTGGGAGCTGCGCAATTTCGAGATCGGCTACTGGATCCGCACCTCGTGTTCGGGCAAAGGTTATATTGCGGAAGCGGTAAACAAACTGACCGAACTCCTGGCGCGTGACTTTGACGCAAACCGGATCGAAATCCGCTGCAGCGGCAAAAACCGTAAAAGCGCCGCCGTGGCCGAACGGGCCGGCTTTAAGCTGGACGGCGTGCTGCGCAACAACCGCAAAGGCATAGACGGTGAGCTGCAGGACAGCCTTGTGTATGCGAAGGTGCGCGGGCAGGATTTCTAGAAGAATGTGATCCGAAAGAGAGGGCCTGCGAGGGTTCTTTCTGAAAAAAAAAGCCGTCCGGCTTAAGCCGGACGGCCTTTTGGGTTTATAGAGGGCGATGCTTGGCCCAGGGTGTGGTGTGATTGCGGATGCGTGAGTGCTTATGAGCGAGGCCGGATGCTTAAGTGTGGATGGATTGCTAATCGCTGAAGCATGATCACTGGACCGTGAGTACGGAGAGTGAGGCCGGATGCTTAAGTGTGGATGAATTGCTAATCGCTGAAGCATGATCACTGGACCGTGAGTACGGAGACGTGAGCACGGATGTGTAAGTGCTGATGTCCCGGGTAAAATGCCGTACATGGCGCAGGCCCGAACCTAACGGACACAGGAGCCGCTATTCGTCAAAAAACCTGCTATTTCCCAAACTAACGGACATGAGCGCCGTTATTTCCCTCCCAATGCTGCCTAAACGGGTGAAATGGCGAGAATAAGGTCTCTGATGTCCGTTAGAATCTGAAAAAGCACAAAATGACGCAAATAACGGCGCTCATGTCCGTAACACTCGGCAGCTGGTTTCAAACGACTAAAACAAACTAGTCACTGAACTGCAGAGGCACAACGACAGTCGCCCTACAACTACTACCCTTCAGATGGCTTATTGCTCTGTGTGCAGAATGAACTTATCGATTGCGTATTTGACGCCCTCTTCGTTGTTGCTGAGGGTGATGAAGTCGGCGATTTCTTTCAGCGCAGGGATGGCGTTGCCCATGGCAATGCCCAGGCCGGCGGCTTCCAGCATTTCATGGTCATTCCAGGAATCGCCCATGGCGATCGTCTCCGACAGCTCGCAGCCAAAGTGGGACGCAAGGAACTCCAGAGCCAGACCTTTGGTGCCTTCGCTGTGCATGATTTCAAGGAAATAAGGCTTCGACTTCGTGATGTGCACGGCATCGCCAAGCAGCTCGCGCAGCTTTGGCGCCAGCTCGTCCAGGAAGTCAGGATCGTCGATGATGAGCATCTTCGGCGTTTTTTGCGGGACCAGCTTCTCCCAGTCCGGTTCGATGAAATACGGTGTGCGGTTGAGCGTCGAATAGTCTTTCAGCTTTTGGTTTTCTTCACGGGCGTACAGCTTGTCGTCGATGTAGGTTTGCAGATGCAGATCATGTTCCACGCAATATGCGAACAGCTTGCGCACTGCGTCCTGCGGCACATAACGTTCGTAGAGGACTTTTTCGTCCATGAGGTTTTTGACCAGCGCGCCTTGATACGTAATAATCGGCACGTTCAGTCCGGTTTGGCGGGCAATCGCCTGTGCTGAGGCATAAGCGCGTCCGGTAGCGAGGGTAACAACGACGCCGGCGGCGACAGCCGCTTCCAGCGCTTGCTGTGTACCCGGGGTTACTTCTTTGTCGTCGTTGATTAGCGTGTCGTCGATGTCGATGGCAATCAGTTTGTACATGGTTTCTCTCCTAAAAGTTTTTGTGTAGCGTATGCTTCTTCGAGTAGCTTCGTACAAAAACTTGCATCGGAAGCATAAGCCTAGTTTTTGTGTAGCCTATGCTTCTTGAACAGCTTCGTACAAAAACTTGCATCGGAAGCATAAGCCTGGTTTTTGTGTAGCCTAAGCTATTGAAAGCACAGGCTTTCTCTACTCCGGAGCGTTGCTCCGGGGTTCGGGGCTAAGCTCGGCGATCAGCATTGCCGCGAGAATGCAGGCGCAGCCTGCGGCAGCCGACAGGCCGAGGGTCTCCCCGCCGAACAGCAGGCCGGTTGCAGCGGCAAATACCGGTTCGGTCGAATAAATAATCGCCACCCGGGCCGGGGTGGTGTACTTTTGGCACGCCGTCTGAATCCAGAAGGCGAACGCGCTGGTCGGGCCGACGGAGATGAGCAGCGCCCACAGCACCTTCGGGTCCTGCAGCAGCTCGCCGCTGCGGGCCAGCGGACCGCTGCCGTCCACGAGCAGCGACGCGGCGATGCTCAGTACGCCGACAAACGCAAGCTGCAGGGTGACCAGCGGCAACGCGGGATAACGCGGCGCATATATGCCGGTATAGGCGATCTGCAGCGCAAAAGCAATCGCGCAGAGCAGCACCAGGCCGTCGCCTTTGTTCAGCGACAAGGCGGAGCCGGTGAATGTCAGCAGGTACAGACCCGCTGCCGCCAGCGCCGCACCTATCCAAGTATACCGCGAAATGGCGTGTCGCAGCAGCAATAAAGAGAGGAATGGCACTAAAACGACGGATAGACCGGTGATAAATCCGGTATTCGACGTAGTCGTGTACAGGAGGCCAACCGTTTGGAAGGCATAGCCCATAAATAAAAAAAGGCCCAGCAGCAGCGCATGGCCTACCATGCGGAAGCTGAGTTGTCCCCATTCCTGCCGGTAAAAGACCGCCGTAATCAACCCGAGCAGCAGTGCAGCGCCAATGAAGCGGATACCGTTAAAGGCCAGCGGCGGCAGCACGCGGACCGCATGCTGCACGATCAGAAACGTGCATCCCCACATCATCGCAACCGCCAGCAGACTCAGATCGGCGATTCGGGAGCGACTCAAGAGCGGTCATCCTTTCTTCGGCTAAAGTGTGGCAAGTTGACCAAATTGTATCCTAAAACCCCGGGAACGACAAGCATGTTCGCTAGACAAAACGATGAAGCGTTGGTATAATGCGAAAGCCGTACACTTGTTCCTATAATTGACGACATCTTAGAAAGGAGCGGCTGCCAGATGATGGGCAAATCGCATTTGGTGATCGGTACCGGCGTAGCCTTGTCGGTGATGGGCTTGCTTGGGCAGGAGATTACGCTGCCGGTCGTCGCCGTCGCCGCAGTCAGCTCGCTGCTGCCGGATATCGACGAACCGAACTCCATGCTCGTGCGCGGCGCGCTGCCCGCCGCGCTGATCCGCCTACTGCAGCTGCTGCTGGTGGCTGCAGCAGGCCTGGTCTATTGGCAGGGCGGCCTGGCGTGGCCCTGGAACCTGGCGCTGGCGCTGCTGATCGCCAGCACGAGCATCCTGCCGGGCCGGCGGCTCCGGCAGCTCGCCATGCTGCTGTCGGCGGTCGGCCTGATGGCCTTCGCCGAGGCGCTGCATCCCTGGAACTTCGTCGCCGCGGGGATACTGATTCTGGCGACGATCGTTCCTCACCGCGGCCTGACGCATACCTTTTATGCGTTGGCCGGCTGGACGCTGCTGCTGTACGCCGCAGGCAGCGGAATGCCCGGCGCCGGCCCGGGGCTGCTGCAGCCGGGCGGTGCGCCGCCGCAGCTTTGGCTCGCCGGCGGCCTGGCGTATCTCATGCATCTGCTGTGCGATGCATTGACCCAGCGCGGCATTACGCCGCTGCCGCCGCTCGAATTCAAGCTGCGGCTGAAGCTGATGAGCACCGGCACGAAGCGGGGCGGAGCGGTGGAGAAGGTCTGCGTGCTGCTGACCGTCCTGCTGCTGCTGTATACGTTTGTATTGCCAAACTAACGTTACATCTGCCTTACCAAATGAAAGGGTATACGAATTCGCCGCAGTAACGGCGAAGACGTATACCCTCTTTATTTTACCGATGGTAGTTCACGGCAGCTGCACATAAAACGTGGTCAGCCCGCCCGGCTGGCTTTTAGCATAAATTTTGCCCTTATGCTGCTGCTCGATGATCGATTTGGCAATGGCAAGGCCAAGGCCGTGGCCGCCCTGCTTGCGCGAGCGGGAGGTATCGGTGCGGTAGAAACGGTCGAAGATCCGGTGCAGATGCTCCGGGGCGATGCCGTCGCCGGTGTTGGACACCGCAAGCAGCGCTTCGCCTTGCTGTTTTTTGAGCGTCAGATTCACCTGGCCCCCGGGACCGGAGTATTTCACCGCATTGTCGAGCAGGATCATGACCACCTGCTTGATCTGCTCGCGGTTGCCGTTTACGGTAACATCGGGAGCGATATCATAGTCGAGCATGACATTCTGCTCGAAGATCACCGCTTCCATCGTCAGGATGATGTCCATCGCCGCGTCGCTCATATCGAAAGGAGCATGCAGTGGACCTATGCGGGAATCGTCCATTTCGGTCAGGTAGAGCAAATCGCTGGTCAATTTGGCCATTCGCCCGGTTTCCGACTTGATATACTGCAGCCATTTGGCCTGCGCGCCGATGGTGTCCTCGCGGTTGGCGAGCAGTACGTCGGCATTGGTGTTGATGACGGCCAGCGGCGTTTTGAGCTCGTGGGAAGCATCGGCGATAAACTGCTTTTGCTTCTCGAAGGCTTCCCGGACCGGCTTAATCGAGCGATTGGCGAAATAACGGCTGAAGAAAAATAAAATAACCAGCATGACAATGCCGACAGCCGAAAAGGTATAGATCATTCTGGTCAAAATATCGCGCTGGGCGGTAATGTCCAGGAAGACCAGCATGTAGCCCAGCGAGGTCTGCTTCTTCTCGAAGGTCCAGCGGCTGCCGTCCATCGTGAATTCGCCGGTGTTCGTGCCGAGCGCTTTGGCTTTCCCGAGCGCTTCGGTGTACAGGCTGTCGTCCATCGTCATCTGCGAATCCTTGACGCTGATGTTCCAGTCATTGTCGGTAAGCAGCATGAACGACACAAAACGTTCCGGCGGCGGCGAGTTGAGGCCGCCCCTGCCGCCGCCCTGGTGCATGCCGCCTGCTTTGCCGCCGCCGGGCGCGCCGCCGGCAAAGCCGCCGCCTTCTGCCGCGGCACCGGACCCCGCTGCGCTGCCCTGGGTATCTCCGGCGGCACTTCCGCCGCCCGTCGCTCCGGCAGGCGTCTCTCCGTCCGCGGCATTCTCGCCGTATGGCCGGTCGCCGCCGCGCGGAACCTGATACAGCTCCATAATCCGCTCGCGGTCTGTCCGGATGCCGTTCGCCACATCCTGATAGGTAATGACATAAATCGCGGCGAAGGCGGCCAGCATGGTAATCGAGATGGTGACGAGATTGACGATGAGGAAGCGATTGCGGAGTTGTTTGAACATTACGCATTCACCTCAAGCACGTAGCCCACGCCCCGGATCGTGCCGATCCGCACCTCCGAGCCGAGAAACGTCAGCTTTTTCCGCAAAAACGAAACGTACACCTCCGCATTGTTATGCTCTGCCTCCGAATCGAAGCCCCACAGCTTCTCAATAATCTGCTCCTTGGACGTCACCGACTGCCGCCGCGTCATCAGCAGCTCCAGCAGCTCGCTTTCCTTCAGATTCAGCTTCATATCCTTGCCTTTGACCGCCAGGCGCAGCGTTGTCGTATTCAGCTCCAGGTCGCCGAACTTCAGCGCATCCTCGGGCAGCACCTCGCCTCTGCGGCGCATGACCGCCCGGATCCGGGCCAGCAGTTCCTCCGTCGAAAACGGCTTGGCGATGTAATCATCCGCCCCGTAATCGAGTCCTGCCACCATGTCGCTGATTTCGCCTTTGGCGGTCAGGAAAATGACAGGGGTGGCGATGCCTTTGCCGCGCAGCTTTTGCAGCACGCCGATTCCGTCCAGCTCCGGCATCATAATATCCAGCAGCAGCAGGTCGTAAATGCCGCTCAGCGCAAAATCAAGCCCGGTCCGGCCGTCATGGACGGCGTCGACGGAGTAGTTATTCTTTTTCAAAATTTGAGTCACGGCCTCCGCCAGATGCACTTCGTCTTCCACAATCAATATTCTCATGGGCGTATGCCCCTTCCTTCGTTGTCTTGAATGCAGTGTAGCAAACGTACCTTTAGCCAACCTTAACCGGCTACGTCCGGCTTCATTATAATGCAAGGCTGAAATCTTCCCCGTCATTTTAACCGTTTTTTGCACATTCCGAAAGCTCCGGTATTTCTTCCTTGATTGTAAACGGAGTGTTAAATGGATTTTCGCAATGTAAATTCTATTTAAGATTCGTTAAAGGTTCGGACGCTAAGATACAGACATGAGCAAGAGGGGAACACCCGAACAACCAGACAGAAAGGATCTGAAACCTATGGCGATTGAAGTATTCAACCGATATGAGAACAAATACGTATTCGACCACGCCGCCTACCAAAAGCTCTATTGCGACTTGCTGGATTACATGGAACTCGACGCCTACAACCAACAGCATGAGTTTTACTCCATTACGAACCTGTACTACGACACGGAGCATGACTCGCTGATCCGGAGCAGCCTGGCCAAACCGAAATACAAAGAAAAGCTTCGTCTCCGGGCTTACGGCGTACCGGGCGGCGATTCCAAGGTCTATCTGGAGATCAAGAAAAAAGTGTTCGGCCTTGTCAACAAACGCAGAACGTCGCTGAAGCTGAACGAAGCGTACGAATTTGTCCGCACCGGGATTGAGCCGGAGTACAAGGACTATATGAATAAACAGGTCATCGAGGAAATCAAATACCTGCTCTCCCGTTACGAGCTGAAGCCGAAAGTGTATCTCTCTTATGACCGCAAAGCGATGTTTTGCAAAAATAACCGCGATCTCCGGATCACCTTCGATACCAACATCCGCAGCCGGCGGTATGATCTAAAGCTGGAAAACGGCACCTACGGGCAGCTGCTGATGCCGGAAGGGCAGTGGCTGATGGAAGTGAAGGCCGAGAAGACGATTCCGGTCTGGCTGGCTAAAATGCTGTCCGAGCACCAGATGTACCGCACCAGCTTTTCCAAATACGGAAATGAATATAAACAGATGCTGAAAGACAGCAAATGCGAGAGGGAGAGTGTCCTGTATGCTTGATTCGATTTTTAATGTGGCGCTGACGAGCGCCGACCTGACGTTTACCGATGCGATGATTACGATTGTGGTGGCGCTGGCTCTCGGGGCGATCATCAGTCTGACTTATATGAAAACAAGCCCTGCGGGATATTCGCAAAGCTTTACCCTTACCATGGTGCTGCTGCCCGTGATTGTCGCCATTATCATTCTGCTGATCGGCAGCAATGTGGCCCGGGCGTTCAGCTTGGCCGGCGCTTTTTCAATTATCCGCTTCCGCAGCGCGCCCGGCGATCCGAAGGATATTACGTATGTCTTGTTTACGATGGCTTCCGGCCTGGCCTGCGGCGTCGGCGCTTTCGGTTACGCGGTGCTTTTTACGCTGGCGCTGTGCGCGGTGATGTTCGTGCTGAACAAGCTGAGATTCGGCGCCGCCAAGACGGTGCAGAAGACACTCAAGGTAACGATTCCGGAGAGCCTTGGGTATGAGGAAGCTTTTGCAGAAGTGTTTGAAACATTCGGCGTAACCTACGAGTTGCGCAAAATCCGCACCACCGAGCTGGGCAGCCTGTACGAGCTGGTCTACAGCGTAACGTTCAGCGAAACGACGAACCAAAAGGATTTTCTCGACATGATCCGCACCCGCAACGGCAATCTGGACCTGTCGCTGACGATGACGCCAACTGTGGCTGAATATTGATTCCGGGCTTTACACATGACCTACAAACGAAGGGATGATGACAATGAGCAAATTTATGATAGGCAGTAAATTGGGGCTGGTGCTCCTGCTGGCGGCCGCCATGACAGCCTGCGGGGCAGGCAATAATGCGACGGCTTCGGTGGGCAGCGGGGCAACCTCTTCTGCCGTGCAGCTTACCTCCGCGGCTACGCCGATCACGGCAACGATTACTCCGGTCAAGGCGAGCGATCTGGTTGAATACGACGAAGACGACACGAACACTTCCTGGGGTGCCGATGCTTCGACAGCCATTACATTAGGCGGCGCCAGCGCCAGCGTCAGCGGCTCCGGCGCGGAGGCATCGGGCAGCACGGTAACCATTACCGCAGCAGGAACCTATGTCATCAGCGGCAGCTTGAACAACGGGCAGATCCTTGTCAACAACACCGATAAAGGCACCGTGCATCTCGTACTGAACGGCGCATCCATCACAAGCAAAGACAATGCGCCGATTTATATTCAAGAAGCAGGCAAGGTAGTGGTGACGCTGGCTGACGGCACGGACAATACCGTTACCGACGGCGCGGAATACAATCTTGCCGCTGACAGCGACGAGCCTAGCGCCGCGATTTTCAGTAAAGCCGACCTGACCTTCAACGGCAGCGGCAAGCTGACAGTGAACGCCAATTACAATGACGGCATTACGAGCAAGGACGACCTAAAAATTGTCTCGGGCACGATTGAAGTGAAGTCCAAGGACGACGGTCTCGTCGGCAAAGATTTGGTTGGCGTTCAGGACGGCAGCATCACGATTGCAGCGGGCGGCGACGGCATCAAGTCGACCAACGACAAGGACGAGGACAAAGGGTTCATCGCCATTGCCGGCGGGACCTTTGACATCACGGCTGAAAATGACGGCATACACAGTGAAAAAGCACTCGTTATCGACGGAGGCACCTTTGATCTGGTGACCGGCGGCGGCAGCGTCAACGCTCCGGCAAGAGCCGAAGAGCAAGGTCCCGGCGGTTTTGGCGGGGGCGGCTTCGGCGGCGGTATGCGCGGCGGCCAGGATCAGACGGATGGGACGGCGGTGGACGGCGAGTCCTCGGCATCGGTTCCGCAGGATCAGCCGGGCGACGGCGGCTCCGCCTCGACGACGGCGGCCAGCGCAAGCGCGACCGCTACGGTGAAGACGGCGGATGCCAAGGTTATGACTGCGGCAACCGGAACGAGCGAAAATGAAGTGGAAGCCGATACCACAGAGTCGGACAGCGCCAAGGGGCTGAAAGCCGGTGCCGATCTGACCGTGAACGGCGGCACGTTCACGCTAGACACGGCGGATGATGCGCTGCATTCGAACAGCAATGTTTCGGTTGTCGACGGGACGTTTGACATTCAGGCCGGCGATGACGGCATTCATGCCGACGTGCTGACGCAAATCTCGGGCGGAACCGTCAAGATCGTCAAAAGCTATGAAGGCATCGAAGGCGCCATCATCAATATTGCCGGCGGCGATATCGACGTAACGTCTTCGGACGACGGCGTGAATGCTTCGGGCGGCACGACGGAAACGTCGGAATCTGCGGATGCCGACGATGGCTCGGCGGACGGTGTGACGGATGGTAAGGCGCAAGGAACCGCTGGAGGCACGGCGGATGGTACGGCGCCAGGAACAGCAGCAGGCTCGTCGGGCAGTGCGGCTCAAGGAACCGCTCAAGGAATAGGGCCTATGGGCGGCGGAGCGTCCAACGGCATGCTGACGATTACCGGCGGCACATTGAAGGTGAATGCGGACGGCGACGGCCTGGATTCGAACGGCTCCATCGTGATGAGCGGCGGCACCGTAATCGCGAACGGCCCGACGGATGACGGCAACGGTACGCTGGATTACGACGGCACGTTTGAACTGACGGGCGGATTCCTGGTGGCGGCCGGCAGCGCGGGCATGCTGCAAGCCGCTTCGGACAGCTCCAGCCAATACACAGTGGCGATGACCTTCACCGATCAGCAGGCCGGACAACTGGTTCATCTGGAAGATGCGGACGGCAATACTGTGGTTACCTTCGCTCCGTCCAAAGCTTACCGCGCCGTGGTCATCAGCTCGCCTGATTTGAAGGCAGGCCATTACACCCTGTACACCGGCGGCAGCGCCACCGGAACGGCAAAAAACGGATTGTACGAAGGCGGGGCTTACCAGGGCGGCACGAAGGTGGTAGCCTTCGAGATTACAGGCAGCATGACCTGGCTGAATGAATCCGGCGTTACCACCGGCGGAGGCGGAATGGGCCAAGGCGGCATGGGTGGCAGAGGCGGCGGCAGACCGGATGGTCAAGGCGGACAAGGCGGCATGACTCCGCCGGATGGCGGCGCCGGCCCGGGCTCGGCGCCAGGCAGCACCGGCAAGACGGACTCGGGAACCACGAGTAAATAGGAGGGCGTCGGCGCACGCGAATTTGAAGCAGGCAAATTACAAGCGTAAATAAAGAGCAGCGATCCTCTAGATTTGGAGGGACGCTGCTCTTTGCTTTGTGGGCGAGAAACCGCAAAGCGAATTTGCCGGGGGATTTTGGGCGTGGCCCAGCGAGGTAACAATGGGATCATGTTCTTGAGCCTCCGACACAATGGAGGGGGAGGAACCCGTAGTCTGCATGGAAGGAACGAGTACACTTGGATGCTCACAACTACGGAGTAGGGTTGATCATCTCAGGCGGAAATGTGCAGGGGGAAGTGTGAAGTAACCAGGGGTTTGGGCGGGGCATGGGGGCCGGGGCTGCGGCAAGGGATGGGACGTGGCGGTTTATGCGAATGCATGCGGGAGGGAGTGTGAAGTAACCAGGGGGTTGAACGGGGCAGGCTGTTGCAGCAAAGGATGGGACGTGGCTGTATATGCGAATGCGTGCATGAGGAAGTGTGCAGTAACTAGGGGTTGAACGGGGCAGGCTGTTGCAGCAAAGGATGGGACGTGGCTGTTTATGCGAATGCGTGCTGAAGGGAGTGTGAAGTAACTAGGGGGTTGTTTGAGCGGAGCGTGCAGTTGCAGACGTAAAACGTCGGTCTCGCATACGCAAAAGTCGATCTTTTTGTGCGGCATACCTTCGTGGGAGAGAAGATTTCAAAACTAACGGACATGAGAGCCGTTAATGCTGTGAAATCAAAGGATTGGCCGAGCTAACGGACATGAGCGCCGTTATTTTGGCTTTTTGAGCGATTTTGAGGCGATTATCCCAAAATAGCGGCTCCTAGGTCCGTTGTTTTGGGAAATAGCCGTTATTTCGGCGAATAACGGCTCTGGTGTCCGTTAGCCTCTGAAGGCTTGGGGGAGAAACTAAACTCCCGTCCGCGAGCCCCCAAAGTGCCTGCCTCCAGACACTGAAATCCACGGCTTCCATGCAAAAAAAGGTGTTCCATGCCGCCGCTGGCGGCGTATGGAACACCTAGGCCGTTTATAGCAGCAGGGTAACCGCTGCAGCTTATGCCCCTGCCGCATAAGCCTCTGCGCATAAATCCCTGCCGCATAAGCACCCGCGCATAAGCCGCTGTCATGCGCGCGAACCCGCCGCGGCCGTCACCTTGCCGCGCGCAGCTTCTCCAGCATCTCGGCCGTTACGGTGATGTTGGCCGCTGGGATGGCGGCCAGCGCGAAGCGGCCGACCAGCTCCGCCGGCAGCAGCGGCTGCGGCTCGGGCAGCAGGCCGCCGGCCCAGGCCAGCCAGCCGGCGACGCCGGCGGGGGACACGCCCGCCTCGCGCAGCTCGGCGAGCGTGATGCCGCCGTGCCGCTTGGCGAGCCGCCGGCCGTCCGGGTCCAGCAGCAGCGGGATGTGGGCGAAAGCCGGCGGCGTCCAGCCGAGCGCCTCGTAGAGCAGCAGCTGCCGCGGCGTCGAGTCGAGCAGATCGGCGCCGCGCAGCACATGCGTGATGCCCATCAGCGCGTCGTCCACGACGACGGCCAGCTGGTACGAGAAGATGCCGTCCGCCCGGCGGACGACGAAATCGCCGCCGGCTGCGGCATTGACGCGGCGCGTCCCGGCGATGCCGTCGCGTAGCGTCAGCTCGCGGTCGTGTGTGCGGAAGCGCAGCGACGGCGTCTTGCGCTTCGCCCGCGCCTCGGCCTCTGCGGGCGAAAGCCCGCGGCAGGTGCCCGGATACGCCGGGCCCTCCGAGGCCAGCCCATGCGGGGCCGCCGCCGCGGCGAGCAAATCGTGGCGGCTGCAGTAGCACGGGTAGAGGCTGCCGCGGGCGTCCAGCCGCTGCAGCGCCTGGCCGTACAGCGCCAGCCGCTCGTTTTGGGTGTACGGCGAATGCGGCCCGCCGATATCGGGGCCTTCGTCCCAGTCCAGCCCGAGCCAGCGCAGATCCTCCATGATGCCCGCGGCGAACTCCGGACGGCAGCGGGCCGTGTCGATGTCCTCCATCCGCAGCACGAACGTGCCGCCGGCCTGGCGGACCTGCAGCCAGGCCATCAGCGCGGCGAGCGCATTGCCGATATGTAATGGGCCGGAGGGCGACGGCGCGTATCGGCCGCGCATCAATGCAGCGGCCACTATTCCTCCAGGAAGATCAGGCCGATGACATCCTCCGGTTCGATCCGGCCGAAATAATGCGTCAGATCCAGATGCGCAAGGGCTTGTCTCACTTCGGCTTCTTCATAACGCTTGCCGCGCAGCGCGTTCTCTACGTCGACTACATCGCCCACGCCGAAGAAGTCCCCGTAAATTTTGATGTCCTTGATCACCGATTCCTCGATGTCCATGCGGATGTCGAGCAGGCCGCCCGGGAATTTGCGGGAATGCTTCACGTTGCTCTTCGGCGACAGACCGTAGTTCCAGTCCCAATTCTGGTAATGTTCTTTGGAAATTTCGTTGATGCGGACCCAATCGTCCTCGGTCAGCTTGTACTGCGGGACCTCGGACGGCTCCATGCCGAAGATCGAGCGCAGCAGGCCGGCGCGGAATTCCTCGATGGTCATCTCCGTGCCGAGCAGCTCCTTGATATTGGCGACGCGGCTGCGCACGGATTTGGTGCTTTTCGATTTGAATTTTTCCGGATTCACGTTGAGGGAAGACTGTACATCGTCCAGATTGAGATTGAACATCAGGGTGCCATGGCTGAACATCCGTCCGCGCGTGGAGAACTGGGCGTTGCCAGAAATTTTTTGCTCGCCGACTTGAATGTCGTTGCGACCGCTAAGCTCGGCATTGACGCCCATGGAACGCAGATAGTCGATCACCGGCTGGGTGAATTTCAGGAAATTGTGGAACGACTCGCCGTCGTCCTTGGTAATGAAGCTGAAGTTCAGGTTGCCGAGGTCATGATAGACGGCCCCGCCGCCGGAGAGCCGGCGCACGACCTGAATGTTGTGCTCCTTGACGTACTCTTGATTGATCTCTTCGATCGTGTTCTGATGTTTGCCGATAATGATCGACGGGCTGTTAATATAGAACAGCAGATAGCTGTCATCCATGGGCAGATTCTTCAGCGCGAACTCCTCGATGGCCAAATTGATGGACGCATCCGTAATCCCCGTATTATCGATAAAGAGCATGACGATTCCTCCGATTTGTGCATAATGAACTGCTGCATCTATTTTAATCGAAAAGCCGTTTTTGCACAAAATGTCCAGCCGAAGCCCACGTTTTCATTGTTACTCCTGCTTCCGGGATGGTTATGATTTTCTTCTGGCGAGTTCTGTGCTAAAACCAGCCGTTTGCCAAGTCATCTCTCCGGTATTCTTGCAGGTCACGGGTAAAGGCAGACGTAAGCGAGCGTCAAGGGAGATGCGCGGAAGGACATATCGTTCTAATGTGGCGGTATGCGGGCTGTCCTACAGCACGGACGGACAGCGTTATACGGATGTCGGCGAAGCCTTCGGGCTGCGGGAAGGATACGGCTTATGGACCGGCGCCAAATTCGGGCTATTCGCCGCTTCGGAGGGCTCCACTGCTCCGTCGGCCGCAGCAGGGTATGCCGATTTTAAACAGTTCACAGTAAAATAACGGAAGTTTAGAACATGACACAGGCGGGTAAATAGGGACAAATACCTTTGAGGAAAGGTGGTTATCCTTATGTTATGGGGACTGATTGGACTCATCGTGCTATTGTGGCTGTTCGGATTTATTTTTCATGTGGCGGGCGGCTTGATCCACTTGCTGCTGATCGTCGCAGGCATTCTCTTTATCATTAATCTGTTCCGGGGACGCGGCGGCACGCGCAATTATTAACCCGGAGCTTAAGCAATGGATGCGGGCGATCACCCGCCTCGGAACCACGGCCGGAATAAAATTCCGTCGCCGTGGTTCTTTTTTTGCCGCGAAGACTGTGCCATGATAGCTATGGGGGCGATTCAAACCATGTATCACGATTTCAAACCGATAGCGGGACGTCCGCTTTATATCCAGGTTAAAGAGTATATCCGGCAGCAGATTGTCAAAGGCACCTTTCAAGGCGGCCAGAAGCTGCCCTCCACCCGCGAGCTCAGCCTGCTGCTGAACGTCAGCCGCAATTCCGTCATTTCCGCGTATGAAAGCCTGACTGATGACGGTTATGCCTACACGGTGCAGGGCCAGGGAAGCTTTGTATCGGCCACGGTGGTGCACGGGCAGGACGGTTCCGCGGAGGATGCCGGCTGGAGGCTGGACTGGTCGCAGCGGCTGAGCCGGGAGGCACGGCTGGCGGAGGAACTGGACATCATGAAGCACGGCGTGCGCGCGGAACGGGGAACTATTTCTTTTACGAGCATCGCCCCGGACGAAAGCCTGTTTGATCTGGAGAATGTAAAACGCGCCTTCCTGGCGCGGATGGCCGTCGAAGGCCATGTGCTGTTAAATTACGGCTATGCCAAAGGGTATAAGCCTCTGCTGGATTATCTGCGACAATATATGGAGCAAAAAGGCGTTGATCTGGACGGCAAAGACCTGCTGATCACGAACGGATTCACGGAGGGCTTCGATCTGGTGCTGTCCGCACTCGGCCGGAAGCACGGCGCGGTGCTGTGCGAGAATCCGACCCATCATACGGCGCTGAAAAATATGCGGCTGCACGGTCTCGAAGTCTGCGGCGTCCCGATGGGGGCGGACGGCATCGACCTCGCAGCGCTGGAAGCCTCGCTTAAGCAACGGGCCTACGACTGGGCGTACTTGATACCGTCGTACCACAACCCGACCGGCATCGTTACCTCGCCGGAGAAAAGGCATGTGCTGATGAAGCTGATGGCCGCATATCAGGTGCCGGTAATCGAAGACGGGTTTAATGAAGAATTGCGTTACTCCGGCTCCCATGTCGCCCCGCTGATTGCGGCGGCGGGAAGCGGCAACGGCGTCATCTATCTCGGAAGCTTCTCGAAGGTGCTGTTTCCCGGCCTTAGGGTCGGCTGGGTGCTCGCCGATAAGGACCTGATTTATTATCTGGAAAGCGTCAAACGGGCGCGCAGCATCCATACCTCGACGCTGGACCAGTCGATTTTGTACCAATATCTGCTCGGCGGCAATCTGGAGAAATATTTGCGCCGGGCGCGGACGGAATATAAACGGAAATACGAGCTGACGCTGGCCTGCTGCAAGCAGTATCTGCCCGATGCGGCCGTATCGGGCGACGGCGGGCTGCATCTGTTCGTGACCTTCCCCGAAGGCTTCAGCACGCGGGAGCTCCTGATGGCCTGCAAGGCGCAGGGCGTCATTTTTACGCTCGGCGAAATGTTTTTCACGGACGGGACGGGGCAAAACACGCTGCGCCTCGGATTCTCGCGGGTCTCCGACGAGAACATCCGCAAAGGCATCGAAATTATCGGCAACGCGGCAACACGACTACGGAACGGAAGAGGGAATGGGCAATGTTAAAAATCGGCGTTATCATGGGCGGGGTATCCTCCGAATACGAAGTGTCACTGCAGACCGGGGCGGAGATGCTGAAAAATCTCGACCCTGCCCAATACGAAGCGGTACCGGTCGTGGTGGAACGCCGCGAAGATTTGCTGAAGCAGGTAGCCGGGCTGGATTTTGCGCTGCTGGCACTGCATGGCGAATTCGGCGAAGACGGGACGGTGCAGGGCGCGCTGGAGACGCTGGGCATTCCGTATTCGGGCAGCGGCGTGTTGTCCAGCAGCCTTTGCATGGATAAACATTTGTCCAAAACAATCCTGCGCAGCCACGGCGTCGCGACGCCGGATTGGCTGTGCTGGAACAGCCTGGACGAAGTGAACGCTAACGCGGCGGACCGGCTCGGGTATCCGCTGATGGTGAAGCCGAACAACGGCGGCTCCAGCATCGGGATGACGAAGGTGAACTGCCGGGAAGAGCTGCGGGCAGCGGCTGAAAAAGCGTTTGCCGAAGGCGGCTCCGTGCTTGCGGAGCAGTATATGAACGCGCAGGAGATTACCTGCCCGATTCTGGACGGCAAGCTGCTGCCGGTCATCGGCATCCGTTCGCTGGGCGCTGATTGGTTCGACTACAGCGCCAAATATGTGCAGGGCGGCGCCGAGGAGCGGATCATTACGCTGCCGCCTGCGGTGCAGCAGCGGGTGCAGGAAGCCGCGCTGCGCAGCTACGCGGCGCTGCGATGCGCGGTGTACGCGCGCATTGACATCATGCTGAAGGACGGCGTTCCGTACGTCCTCGAGGTGAACACGCTGCCCGGCATGACCGCCACCAGCCTGCTGCCGCAAAGCGCGCTGGCTGCGGGAATGAGCTTCTCCGGGCTGCTCGACGAGCTGATCCGCCTGTCGCTGGCGGAGCAGCGGGGAACCGGACGGCGGGAGGTGGCTGGCCATGTCTAGAATCAGCAGCGGACTGGCGCTGAAGCCCTTAGGACCCGCCAAACCGGCGGTTCTTGGCGGCGGCAGAGCATCCGGGGAGCTGCTTGTCGCTCCCCGCGTCAGGGAAATTCCGCCTTCGGGCATCCGGACTTTTTTTGATCTGGCTGCAGCTAACAACGAGGTTATTTCGCTCGGTGTTGGCGAACCGGACTTTCCGCTGCCGGCTTCGGTGCGCGAGGCCTGCATCCGGGCCATGGAGCGCGGCGATACGATGTATACGCCGAACGCCGGCCTGCCGGAGTTGCGCGAGGAGATCGCCGCGTATTTGCACCGCAGCTTTGGCACGATGTATGCTCCGGCGGACGAAGTCCTCGTGACGGTGGGCAGCAGCGAAGCGCTGGATCTGGCGCTGCGTGCGTTCACGGCGCCCGGCGACGAGATCATCGTCCCGTCGCCGGGGTATGTCGCCTATGCGCCGATGGCGCATCTGAACGGCGGCACGATTGTTCCGGTCAGCACCCCGTCGTCGTCAGGCTTCAAGTTGACCGCTGATGCGCTGCGCGCGGCCATTACGCCGCGTTCCAAGCTGCTGGTGCTGAACTACCCGAACAACCCGACCGGCGCGGTCATGTCGTATGACGAGTGGCTGCCGGTTGCTGAAGTTGTGCGCGAGGCCGGCCTAATCGTCCTGGCCGACGAGGTGTACGCTGAGCTGAGCTACGGCGAGAAGCATGTCAGCTTCGCCGCGCTGCCGGGGATGCGTGAACGCACCATCCTGATCAGCGGCTTCTCCAAGGCGTTCGCCATGACCGGCTGGCGGGTCGGTTACGCCTGCGGCAACCGCGAATTGCTGGCGCCGATGCTCAAGATCCACCAATACACCGCCATGTGCGCGCCGGCCATCAGCCAGATTGCCGCGCTGGAATCGCTGCGCAGCGGCCTGGCGCACATGGAGATGATGAAAGACAGCTTCCGGCAGCGCCGCACGCTGCTGGTTGAGGGCTTGAAGGCGGCGGGTCTGCCCTGCCATGAACCGCAGGGCGCCTTTTACGCCTTCCCTTCGATATCGCATACCGGAATGACGTCGGATGCGTTTGCCCATGCGCTGCTGCGGGAGGCCGGCGTCGCCGCCGTGCCCGGTAGCGTGTTCGGCGCGGATGGCGAAGGCTACATCCGCTGCTCCTATGCGGCTTCTCCGGCGAAGCTGGAAGCCGCGCTGGAGCGCCTGGACCGCTTTATGAAGAAATGGCGTTAAGCCCGGTCAGACATTGTAAGTTTCAGCGGATTCCCCTATAATTCCACTCAAGATGTAGTGGAAGAGCAGGGGGATAACCGATGGCGGTGGCAATCCTATTATTTATCGTGGCCGGACTGGCCGAAATCGGCGGCGGCTATCTCGTCTGGCTGTGGCTGCGGGAAGGACGGCCGCTGTGGATGGGGCTGGCCGGCGCGGTCATATTGATCGCGTACGGTATCATCCCGACGCTGCAAAAGTTCCCGTCCTTCGGCCGGGTGTACGCCGCCTATGGCGGCGTATTTATCGTGCTGGCCGTGCTGTGGGGCTGGCTCGTGGACAAAAAAACGCCCGACCTGTACGACTGGGTCGGGGCGGCGATTTGCGTCGTCGGCGTATCGGTGATTTTGTGGGCGCCGCGGCATTGAGGATTTTAATATAAGCAAAATTAAGCAAAGCAGCGATCTCCGTTTGGAGATCGCTGCTTTGCGTTTGCGGGCCGATAGTGCCTTTTTTGTAACTGATGAGGGATTAACCGATATAGAAGGATCGCTTGCTTTTTTCACGAATACTGTAGATATGGAAATATTTAAGAGTTCGTGAATAAGACGTTATCTGAAATAACTATAAAACATATGAAGAGGATTGAATTATATGTGGCCAAGTATTATTGGATGGTCTTTGTCTGCCTTGATAGCAACCATTGGTTGGTGGATAGCTATAACTAATTTAAATAAGCAACATAGAAGAAATCTAGAATTAGACAAACAAAAATTTATTCGTGAGATGCAAATTAAAACAGCTGATGAAGCTATAAATTTGCTAGCAAAATCAAGAGACTCACTTGGGGAGTTGAATTTATATTTGATTCTTTTACCTGGTGATCTGAGAACAAAATACTCAGTGAATTTGGAAACTCATAGTAGTCGTTGGGAAAAGCCAAACGAACAAGTTTTAAAGCTGTGGGAAAAATCATCCAAATCAATTCTTGAATTCACTTATTTTTTTGAATCGAGAGAAGTTGTACTTAATAAGTTTGTAGGAATGAAAGAAACATATTTAGAACAGTTAAGCGAAATAAGAGAAGCGACAGGTAAGTATAGTGAATATTTAGGTAGGATCTATTATGCAAGATATTTAAACGGGATAGTACTTTCAGAAGAAGAATTGATAGACCTTGAGAACAAAACGAAAGAATTTAATAAGTATATTTTTGATTTTTTAGGTTACGTGCATGATTTTATAATTGAACTACAAAATGCTTTTTTAAGTGAAGCGTTTGGGTATTCAATCCCTATTAGGCAACCAACAGATCCTAAATATAAAGTACTCAAAGCGAAAGAATAGATACGTAGGATTAATCAAGAAGAAAGTTACTTCAGATAACATAATATTCACGCTGCGGGCATACGCCCTTGGTCTGGTATTCGCCAGACACCCGACATACGTCGGGTCGTGAATACAGGAACGTTAGGCGAAATTCATGAAGAAGGGACAAGATGAAGGATGAGTATAATAAGTGATATCAAGGAAGTAGCTAACATAGTTCAAAAGGCTGATAACATCGAATTATATAAAAAAAATATTGGACCTAAAATTAGAAGCTATGAACATACTTGAGCAAAACAACAATCTAAAAGCCGAAGTCAGAGAACTAAGAGATAAACTAGAGATTCAAGAAAAGCTTGTTTTTAGGAAAAATAAGTATTGGATTAGTGATGTTGAAGGGCCATTTTGTTCTAAGTGTTGGGATGTCGATAAAAAGCTTGTACGTCATCAAGACTTGCATGATGGATATTATATGTGTCCGAATTGTAAAATGACAGTTGAAAATGAATCATACAACGGGAAAACAGTTGATGAAGAAGAAAATGATTTTCTTTAATAATTGGCAGGTAATCCAAAGAAGTCATAAACTTCGCCTAACATAATATTCGCGCTGTGGACATTCGTCCTTGACCCGGCATTCGTCGGGTAGTGAATACAGGAACGTTATGTGTAATTAAATCATTCTTTTGGAGGGAAAACATGATGAATATATCTATATTTCTTAGTTATCCAAAACCATATACAAAAAAGCAAGAAGAATTTGTTGTTAAGCTATCCCAATACTTAGAAAGTAGAGGATTGAAACCTAGAACACTTGGGATAACTGATTATGATATGGATGCTCCGTTAACTGCAATTCGCAGATTAATGATGGAATCAAATGGTCTAATAACTATAGCTTTTAGAAGGGCATTTATTGAAAAGGGATCTGGAAAACCTAAAAGTGATAATGAGTACGATATATCAAATCAATGGCTAACAAGTCCTTATTCTCATATAGAACCTGCAATGGCATTTCAAATTGGACTACCAATATTAATTTTTAGAGAGAGTGGAGTAATTGCAGATGGCATTCTTGAACAAGGTGTAACAGGTTTGTACATGCCAGAAATTAACCTTGATAATGAAATTAATTATTTTGATTCACAGGAGTGGATACAAGTAATAGGTAAGTGGGAAGGGCATGTTCGAGCTGTGGTTCAGAATAAGGGGTGTCCCCCAAAGTTATATTGATAATTGTAAGTAATTTCAGGATGGCTTCAACTACACATAACATTATATTCAAGCTTCGGCGCCTGGTGGCTCCTCGGTGGGACGTTGTGGAATACGGGAACGTTATGTGAAGAACCCGCAGTACTGTATAGAACCTTTTGAAGGAGGAAATCAATGAAACTGAGAATACTCATATTTATTTTTGCATTGGGAATTCTTTCTGGAATTGTTCAATTGATCAATAACAAATATTCATTTTCAAAGACTGAAACATATTTTGAATCAATTTTGTTTTTCTTAATAGTTGGATTGACAATGCTGGTTTGTGAGCGATCAGGAGTCAATGATAAAAAAGCTCATCTAGTTTTCGGGATCATTCTTATATTTGCCGGTATTTTCTTTGATTTAGTTACTACATAGAATTTGTAAAGGAACATAAGGAGCATGAGGGCATAAGGATATAAGGACATAAGGGAACCAGCTTTAGAAATTCAAAGATGCGGGTAAATCGGCCTAACTTCATATTCACGCTTCGGGCGCCGGAAGTTAGAAGTGGGATCGAAGGGGCATTTCAGCTGCAGGGAATCATATTCAGCGGACACATCCGCACCGACTAAGCGCGTCGCACCCGGACCCTTGGGTCCTTAAGTCGGTAGGACGTCGTGAATACTGAGAACGTTATAAGAAATCCCCGCAAAACCATTGAAAAGAGGACACAATCTATGAAGATCCTTATCTCTCAGCCAAACCATGAAGGAAATCTTGAACAGCTCCAAACTGAACTTGCATTAGATGATGATTTTGATACAGTTTTATTTCCTGAGGGTTACATTAGAGATAAAGATAATGTAGCTAGAGCATGTGCGTTAGCAAATAAATATAAGAAAATGATAATAACGGGTTATAGAGATAACAACAAAGATAGAGCATTAATAATTAATCAGCATGGCGAGATCATTTTAGAACGTGCAAAAACACCAATGAATGTTCGTCTATATACACCTTCAGCGGTTGAGGTTAATGGTTTTAAGATCGGCTATTTGTTATGTGTAGAATTATTGCAAGGATTACTTGGATTAGAAGAATATGATACAAGTTTAACTTATATTGCACATCCGATAGGTGTAGGAATGTTTAGTAGAGATCAATTGGATGAATGGATCTCTGAAGCTAAGAGAATTGCAGTTAGATATAATACGATGATACTAGGAACAAGTCACGCCGACGGCTCATATAGGAACTGTGGTATTTCTATACCGATATCTTATTGTATTGATAGAACAGGAGACTCCATATTTATTTCTGAGAATGACTTAAGAACAAGAATAATTAACCTTGAGACAAAGAAGTATGAAATTATTGAAAGGACACTTGCATAGTGAAGAAGGCGGGGGTCGCTGGCGATTCTCAGTCGCAAGGGGGATTTCAACAAGCTAAAGGAGAAGAGATAAATGAGTATTCATGAGAAGATTAAACAATGGGAACGGACACAAGGAGTTGCATTGTTTGCTGATTTAGGACTACCGGACAATGCGAATATTTTGGACTATGGTTGCGGCTACGGTCATTTTACTTTTGCGGCATCCAGATACTTAGGAAGTGAACGAGGCAACGTATTTGCAGTTGATATTAATAGAGATTGCCTTACTTATGTAAATAAGGTAGCTCAAGAAGAAGGTTTATCAAATGTAAATGTCATGACTGGGAATAAGGATTATATATTAAATTTTGAAGATAATACATTGGATATGATATTGTATTATGATATTTTACATGGAAACGGCTCGCATAGATTTACACTGCTCGATGAAGCAAAGAGAACATTAAAACACGGTGGAATTTTATCCATATTACCATTTCACTTAAGTAACTTTAGAGATAGAGAAGGCAAGAAAAAAGTGTTTACTTATAAGAAATTAATCGAAGAAGTCAATGAATATGGCTTTATTGGAATGAGTGAGATGCCTGAAGGTGTACATTTTGAAAAGTACCACAGTTCATATTATAACAATAAAGGCGGGGTTGAATTCGAAGATTTAGAGAGAGCAGGAATACTGAATTTTAGAAAAAACACCTAAACGTTAAGTGAAATCACTAGAAGATAATAATGAAATCATAATGAATTGAGGAACCTACAATGACTGCATATATTATTCGATCGGTCAATGAACAAGACATAACGTTTTTGTGGGAGATGCTGTTTGAATCCATATATACCCCTGAAGGTCAAGAAGCGGCGAATAGAGATATTATTAATAATCCTTCCCTCTCTAAATATGTTGAGGGCTGGGGACGTGAGGGAGATAGGGGTTATATTGCAGTAAATGATCTGGGAGATTCATTAGGTTCAATTACATTACGATACTTCAATAAAGATAATAAAGGCTATGGATATGTAAATGATGAAACACCGGAATTAGGGATGGCTATACGAGCTGAACATAGGGGGAGAGGCATTGGAACGGAATTATTAAAAACCCTATTGGAACAAGCAAAGATAGAAGGGATAAACTCCATATCTTTAAGTGTAGATCCTAACAATCCTGCAATAAGACTCTATAAACGTTTTGGATTTAAAGAAGTGGGAATGGAAGGAACCTCTATAACAATGATGGTGAATTTATAGTGCATGTGAGCGTGATGGTGATTGATGTCCGTCCGGCCTGAGGCTGGCTCCCTTTAAGTTAGTCAGGAGTAAAAGCAGACTATACCCGGCATCGGCCGGTGTGAGTACGGATAAACATAAGGTGAATATTAAGAATCAGGGCGTAGTAAGCAACCCTGATTCTTTGTTGCAGCTTCTATTGTCTGATAATAAGAACGTCTCTGGGTGGTCTTCCATTGTTTTGGATTTGGGAGATTTCCGTATCCGTCAGAATGCGGCCGACTAAAACGAACGAAGAGGTGACGTTGTTGAAATTGAAATTGCCCAAGTTAGACACATTTTGACGGCCCCGGAACACGCGGAAGGACCCTTGAAAGTTCGTTCCCGAGAACAAAACCAGTGTTACTTGAGAGCTTTGCACAGTATTTCTGAGCCGGAAGCTTGAGAGCGCATTATTGAACCGGAACGCTCCAAGATCTCGAACGGCGACCCCACCGCGTCTGAACAGAATACGGCGACCGGAAAAATTGATACCCGACCAAAGTACAAGACGTACATCACGATTTGCCAACGATATCACTCCTTTTTAAAGGTTGATATAGCATATTGCAGTTTTGCAGAATCGGTATAGACCAATAGAGCAGGATGATCGTTTGATTTACTAGTATGGCAATAAGGAGAAATTCCATGAAGGTAAAACTGGACTCATCCGAGATCGCGAGCAAGTCTTTGAGCTGGCTATGCATAAAGCCCATGTTATTGGCTGTCCGTGGGAAGGACCTCTCCGCCAAGGCGGATATGTATAATCAACTAAACGAGGGGCAGAAGGCACTCTACCTGTTTTATTCTTTTCACAACCACACCAAGACCTTGGAAGAGTTCTATTGGTTCTCTGCTTACAACATTAACGAGCTGAAGGCATGGGATGGAATTCGAAAAGGATTGAACTATTTTCAAGCCAGGGCTCTGCCGGAACTCCTGAAAGACATCGAAATATTCTTTGCGGAGCGAAAGGGATGGAACCATCCAATAAGCCCCACCGATTTAGACAATGACAACGAACTGAAGGTTAAGATGATAGCGTTATATGAGAAGTACCTAAATTACTCTGAAGCTGCGATAAGTAGAATGAATGCTTGGATTATAGCGAACCGGCAAGATTTTATAGAGGAAGAGGTATAAATAAATCAATGACAGGGACACAGCTAATAATAAGATCTTTCGATTCCAATCGGGATGATATTCCGTATGAACTGCTTTTGCTGGCGGATCCCTCCAAAAAAATGATCGACGATTATATTGGACGGGGCCACTGCTATTTAGCATTCATTCATGACGAGCTCATTGGAGAGTTTGTTTTGATTCATACGCATCCCCAAACCTATGAGATCGTGAACATTGCGGTGAAGGAAGAGCATCAGGGGAAAGGGATAGGCAAGCAGCTCGTGCTAAAGGCCATCGAAGAGGCAAGGAAAAAGAATGCCGGGTCTATCGAGATCGGCACGGGTAACTCCAGCATCCGGCAACTAAGGCTCTACCAAAACTGCGGTTTTAGAATCATCGGGATCGATCCTGATTTTTTTGTAAGGCACTACAGCGAGGAAATTTGGGAAGATGGAATACAGTGCAGGGACATGATAAGGCTCAGAATTGATTTACTACGATGAAATAGATTTTGTGTGAAAATTATGGACCTGAAAAAATGGGGATTCCAGCAGCCTTCCCAGGCTGTCGGAACCCCCTTTTTGTTTAAATCTTGAACTGCTGCACCGCTTGCTGCAGCTTGATGGCTTGTTCGTATAGATGCTGCACGGTTTGTGCGTGGCCTTCCAGCTCCTCGTGCTGGCGGGAGGAGTTCTCGGCCAGAAGCTCTGCGCCCGCCTGCGATTTGGCGGTGATCTGTGCGGTATCTTCGACCGAAGCGCTGACTTCCTCCGTGCCGGCCGAAATTTGCTGGGTGGCCGCGGAGACGGATTGCACGCTGTGGTTGATGCTTTGGATCAGCACAAGCAGATGGTTAAAGGCGTTGCCGGCCTCGACCACCTTGCCTACGCCGGAGGCGACTTCGGTGTTGACATGGTTCATCTCGGCCACGGAACGGTTCATATCTTCCTGCAGGCCGAGTAGGAATTCGCGGATTTGTTCGTTCAGATCCTTGGACTGCTCGGAGAGCTTGCGCACTTCGCCGGCAACGACGGCAAAACCGCGTCCATGCTCGCCTGCACGCGCCGCTTCAATCGAGGCGTTCAGCGACAGCATTTGAATCTGCTTCGTAATTTCCGTAATGCCCTGCACGACTTCACCAATCATCAGCGAGCGCTCATTCATAACGCGGAATTGCTGCAGCGAGTGGATGGAGGCTTCCTGCACCTGGCGCATTTGCTGCACAGCGCTTTGGGCGATCTCGTTGCCGCCTGTCGCTTCGGCAGATGCTTCGCTGATCTGCTCGGTTACTTCGCCCGCGGCGGAAGCGATATGCTGGATGCCGAGATTGATTTCTTCCATCGCCCGGGAATTGTCGAGCGCCGTGCTGGCGATCGTCGTACTGCCTTTACTGATTGCTTCCACCGATTCGGCGGAACGTTCCGCCATGCGGTTCAGGACCTCGACGCGTTCCTTCAGATCGTTAGAGTCTTCAACGACGGTTCCCGACGTATTCAGCACTTGTCCGATCATTTCCTTGAGCCGGTGGCTCATTCGGCTGAAGCTTTCGGACAGCTGGCCGACTTCGTCATTGCTCTTGATGTTCAGCTCTTCGGTGAAATCGCCTTCGGCCAATTTGTTGCTGTATGCTGCCAGTTTTGTGATCGGCTTTGTGATTTTTCGGCTCATAAAGATGGCTGCCGCCATCCCCACTATCAGTGATGCCAGCGTAATGGCGGCGCTTGTCCACATGATATTGTTCATTTTATCTTGAATAAAACCGACATCCGCGCTGACGCCGATGATCATCGGGCTGCCCGGAATTCCGACATAAGCCGTTTTATGTACGCCATGACTGTCTGTATAAATATCACTCAGTCCGGTTTTTCCTTTTGCTGCCTGCTTCATTGCCGAATTGATGCTGATTTCCTCGTCGTACTGAAGTTTGGCGCCATGATCCGCGGTCAGTACGGTTGCTTTGTCGTCCTTCAGGCTGATCAGGAAGATCGTTTCCACCTCAAGCTGTTTCTTCTTATCCTGGAAGTAATACTCTACGTTCGTGCGCGATTGCTCGCTTTTATTGAGCGTCTGCTGCGCATGGGTTGCATTGAGATTTTTGTAGATGTCCTGAGACGCAGTGGTGAGCGACTTGTCGATCTGCGGAATGACATAGTTGTCGAAAGTGCTCGTGGAGATAAAGTAAAAGCTTGTGCTAAGAACCAAGGACGTCAGTAAAAGAACGATGAACAACAAAACGGTAAACTTGCGGCTGATCGAAACTTTAAAGCGTGACATGTCATTCTCTCCTTTTTTGGCCGTGTGCGCCGTCTATCCCAAAGCTCCCTAATTGGGAACCAGCTGATGCCGTATAGTCCATTGGTATAGGTCATATATCCAGCTATTCTTCCGGGAATGGTAATTGAATCTATTTTATAAAATTAACCCCCGGTTGAATAGTGAAAATATCAATTATAGAGTATTATTTTTCAGAAAATTCCGCATTTGTGTTAACGTATTCACATATTTACTGTAAATCGCGAAAGTTTACGAATATATTTTCAAAATACCTAAAATTCCATGGAAATAGACTTCCAGATGTGATAGAGTTATAATGTTTTGTTTCAGGCGCTGCAAGCCGCGGTTCGTAACCATCCCGCGTAACCAAAACTAGGAGGCTTTTATTGATGTACAATTTGTTATGGGGCATATTATTTGTCCTGGTTAATTTTGCGTTCTACCTGGTCTGTTACAGGCTCTTCGGAAAAAAAGGGCTGTACGCCTGGGTCGGGATTGCTACGGTCATCGCCAATATTCAGGTGGCCAAAACGATTGCGATGCCATTCGACATCGTCATGACGCTCGGTAACACCATGTATGTCACGCTCTACATGACCAGCGATTTGCTGAATGAAAAATACGGCCGCGCCGAAGCGCGAAACGCCGTATGGTTTGGCTTTTTCACCCTGCTGATGACGACGGCGATTATGCAGATGGCGCTGAAGTTTACGCCGGCAACGGGCGACTTCGGTCAGGAACCGCTGGAGCAAATCTTCGGCATGATGCCGCGCCTAGCGCTCGGCAGTCTGGCGGCTTATTTTATCAGCCAGTTTCTGGACGTCCGCCTGTATTCCTGGATCCGCAAATATTACGGCTCGCGCCGCCAGATGTGGATTCGCTCGAACGGCAGCACGATGGTCAGCTCGTTTGTCGATACGCTGATTTTTTGTTCAATCGCGTTTGCCGGATTGTATGATTTGCGCACCTGGACCGAAATTCTGCTGACGACGTACGTAGGCAAATTCGTGCTTACCGGCGCAGGAACGCCGATTCTCTATATCGCCCGGTCTTTTAAGTTCGCCGAGGATGAGCCGGTTCAGCCGGCGAAGACCTCCGACGATTCATTGCACGTTTCTTAACCCCAGCATGCATAGGGTTGGCTTCACATCAAAAAGCAGCATTCTCTCTTGATGCCAAGAGGAGAACGCTGCTTTTTTGCTAACCTGCCGGCCTGATTTTTTTACAGATGAAGCACGGTCAGTTCTTTTGGGAAAACAGTCAAGGTCTGCGGACCTTCCGGGGTAATATACACATCGTCTTCGATCCGTACGCCGCCGAGGCCCGGTACATAAATGCCCGGTTCAATGGTATAGACGTTGCCGATCTCAACGAGGTCCTGGTTTAAGCCGTGCAGCGAAGGATATTCATGGCAGTCCATGCCAAGGCCATGGCCAACGCGATGGACAAAATATTCGCCGTACCCTGCAGCATCGATCACCGCGCGGGCCGCCTGGTCGACCGACCCGAACGTGGCTCCGGCCACGGAGGCGGCGATTCCCGCTTGATTGGCAGCCAGCACCGTATTATAGATGTCGACGAGCTTGCCGTCGACTTCTTCTACGGCGAAGGTGCGGGTAATGTCGGAGGCGTATCCTCCGGCAAAGACGCCGAGGTCGAACATCAGCAGATCGCCGGGCTGAACCTTCGTATTGCCCGGAACGCCGTGCGGCAGCGAGGTGTTGATGCCGGTGAGCACCATGGTATCGAAGGAAGGGCCGGAAGCGCCTACCTTTTTCATCAGATAATCCAGCTCGGCAACGAGGTCGTTTTCGGTTGCGCCGGCTTTGACATGGGACAGTCCTTGCCGCAGCACCTCTTCCACCAGCTCGGCCGCATGCTTCATCCGGCGGATTTCTTCGGGCGTTTTGATGGCCCGCATAGCTCGCAGCAGCGGCCCGATATCGCGGAACGAGCCTGCCGTAACGGATGCGGAGAGCTGTTCGAAGCGGCTGACGGTGAAATGTTCTTTTTCGAGACCGAAAACGCCCGGCGTCTTGCCGTCAAACCGTGCTTTCAGCAGCTCATACGGATTATCCGTATCGCTGTGCGTCAGAATCGTCTTTACGGAGGAAGCGGCGTTGGCGGCTTCGGCATCCAGCGCCGGAACGATCAAGGCAGGCTCTTCGCCGCGGATCAGCAGCAAACCGAGAAACCGCTCATGCGGGTTGCTGGCAAAGCCGGTCAAATAATAGACATGCTTCGGATCGGTGACAAGGATCGCATCCAGCCCGCCGGCTGTCAGCGATTGTTGCAGGTGTAGTAAAGCTTCATTCATGATGGTGCTCCTCTCGTTAAGACAATTTATCGATGAGTCTTTGCGGGCTGCCTTCATAGACGCCGCCGTGATAACAGATGATACTCCGGACCTTCAAGCCCGCAAATTTGCGGAGACTGGCCAGTGCCAGCGGCAGATCCGGCGTGAACTCCGGTGCCGGACCTTCCAGCTCGCCGCCGATAATGCGAAGCTCGTCCGCAGCCAGCAGCAACTCCTGGTCCGGTACATACAGCGAAATATGTCCCGGGGTATGTCCGGGGGTGTGGATAATCTGTATGCCGCCGCCGTAAGGCAGGCGGTCTCCGTCGTTCAGCTCGGTGATATCGCCGAGCGTTTTGAGCTGCTCCAGAAACCTCTGCGTGTTCTGGCGGATCGCTTCCGGCATCGCAGCCAGCCGGGCTTCGGTCATTTTGATCATGGGTTTGCTGCCGGTAATGGCCGGAATGTCTCCGGGATGGGCGAGAATCTCCGCCTCGGGCAGCCTGCGTTTCAGCACCGGCAGATTTCCGATATGGTCGAGATCCTGATGGGTAATCAGGATACGCTTGATGTCTTCAAGCCGTGCGCCTGCGCCTTCAATCGCCGCGATCAGCGCTTCGGACCCTCCCGGTACGCCGGTATCGATCAAGGTATATCCGTCATCGTCCTTAAGCAGAATCGGATGAATCTCGTCGTTATTCATCGGTATGGTGAGCATGATTACTTGCGCTCCCCAATCGTTCATGACTATCACCTCAATGGATAAATGTAAGTGCCGTTATGTACTCTGGCTAGGCAATCGGGGTTCCGTTAGGTACGGGCTGGTCCGGTGCGAGCAGGATGACGTCGCCTTCGCCGGGAACGCCCCCAAGCACGAGTACCTCCGAGGTGAACCCGGCAATGCGGCGGGGCGGAAAGTTGACGACGGCGGCTACCTGCCGGCCGACCAGCATTTCCGGCGTGTAGCGCCTGGTGATCTGCGCGCTGGAAGCTTTTTGCCCGAGTTCGCCGAAATCGATCAGCAGCTTGATTGCCGGTTTACGCGCTTCCGGGAAAGGTTCGGCCGACAGGATCGTTCCGATCCGCAGGTCCAATTGGTGAAAATCCTCAATGGTCGCCAAACGGCTAAACCTCCTTTATGATGGGATGTCTTTTCTTGATGCACCGATATGATGTAACATAATCTTAAATCAGATGTCCCAAAAAGGCCAGAATCGGCTTGTCTCTGAGGAGCCGAGGCGGAAAGGGGATTTACCATGACAGGTATGATGGGTAAAACCGTCATCGTTACCGGAGCGAACTCCGGAATGGGCCTCGCGACATCGGTCGCTATGGCCCGCAGAGGCGCGGAGGTTGTGATGGCCTGCCGGAGCCAGGCGCGCGGCGAAGCGGCACTAGCCGAAGTCATACGGCAGAGCGGTTCCGGGTCCGTCCGGCTGATGCTGTGCGATCTCGCTTCCTTTGACAGCATCCGCAGCTTTGCGGCTGAGTTTCTTACGCTCTATCCCAAGCTGGATGTGCTGATCGACAATGCCGGAGTCGTCATGCTGAAACGGCAGCTCACCAAAGACGGCTATGAAATGGACTTCGGGGTGAATCACCTCGGCCATTTTCTGCTGACCCGGCTGCTGCTGGATGCGCTGAAGGCGGCGGAACAGGGACGCATCGTCGTCGTCTCTTCCGGAGCCTACAAGATCGGCAAGCTGTATCTGGACGACCACACGCTCTCCCGCGGCTTTAATCCGGCCAAGGCTTACGCGCGCTCCAAACTGGCCAACATCCTGTTTACCCGAAAAATGGCGGAGGAGCTCCGCGGCAGCACGGTGACCGTTAACTGCCTGCATCCCGGTGCCGTCGGCACGAGCATCGGCGTGAACCGGGAGACCGGTTTCGGCCGTTTGATCCTGCAGCTGCTGTCGCCGTTTTTTCTCTCCCCGGAACAAGGGGCGGATACGGCGATTTATCTGGCTACCGAGCCGGAGCTGAAGGGAGTAAGCGGGGAATATTTCTACCGCCGGGCGGTCAAGGAGCTGACCCCGCGGGCGCTGGATGCCGAAGCGGCGGAACGGCTGTGGCAGTGGAGCCTGGAGCAGACGGGGCCGTAAGGTTTTTGCCTTGTGCTAAGCGTGGGGTGGCACGGAAAACTGTGGGCGAGCTCGGTAAGTAACAGGCTGGCACGCGAAGTAACAGATTGATGCGCCAAGCTGTTGGCGAGCGCTGAAAGTAACGGATTTGTATGCCAAGCTGTGGGTGAGCGCCGAAAGTAACTGACTGCTACGCCAACTTTGGACTCGCAGGGAAAGTAACAGGCTGCACATCAAACCTTCGGGTGGCTCAGAGCGCAAAGAGTCGCTCTAAACCCGTTGCCCGCAAACCATCGCCGGCGGTTCATGCATCCCAATCTAACGGACCTGAGAGCCGTTATTTGCCCGAAATGAGGGGCATTTCGCTTTTAACGGACACCAGCGCCGTTATTCATCTGGATTAGGCTGAAAAACGGCATGAAATCAAGAAATAACGGCGCTCATGTCCGCTGCAGCGGGAAATATTATCTTTTTCATTAAATAGCGGCGCTCATGTCCGTTAGCTTCACCTATGGGTGAAACAAGCCGCCGAAAGACTGTTTTGAACGCGATAAGGATAGCGAACACGGCTAAAGAAGTACCGCCAATAAAGAAGTAACGACTAACGATGAACCAGCAATAAAGTAACCACCAACGTAGAACTACCAATGTAGTAATCACCGGAGGGATTTCAGCATGCAATGGAGCAAGGAGAACATTAAGGATGCAGCCATCGAGGATTTGGCCGGCATCGTGGAGATATACAATTCGACCATCGCGGGGCGGATAGTTACGGCGGATTTGGAACCGATTGGCGTGGAGGACCGTGTGAAATGGTATCATGAGCACAATAGCCATCACCGGCCGCTGTGGGTACTGAAGGACGGCGACACGATCGCGGCCTGGTTCAGCTTCCAGTCGTTTTATGGCCGTCCGGCCTACAACGCGACGGCGGAGATCAGCATCTACGTGAGCGAGCAGTACCGGGGCAGCGGCGCAGGCAGCTTTTTGATGAGTTGCGCACTGGAGGAATGCCCGCGCCTGGGCCTGGAGAATCTGGTCGGATTCGTATTCGGCCACAACGAGCCAAGTTTGGGGCTTTTGCGGAAATTCGGGTTCAAGGATTGGGGCCTGCTGCCGGGGGTAGCCGAACTGGACGGGGTGAAGCGGGATTTGGTGATCATCGGCCTGAAATTGTCGCCAGCGCAGCCGTAAAACGGTTACAATTCTTCTTTCAGCTCGCAGCAGCCGGTGTCGGTATCCTCTGGATCGATCCATTCCCCGGACCATTGCTGCAAATCGCGGATCACCGGTTCGAGCGCGCGCCCTTTCGGTGTCAGCGAATACTGGATCCGGACAGGCGTCTCCGGGAACACTTCCCGCAGCACGATGCCTTCCTGCTCCAGCTCTCTGAGGCGTTCGGAGAGCAGTCTGCCGCTGATCGGCAAAGCCGCTTCGATCAAGCTGAAGCGCTGCGGGCCTTGAAGCAGCTGGTAAATGATCAATCCCGTCCAGCGACGGCCGATCAGATCCATGCTTTTTTGAAACCGCGGACAAAGGTCATTGGATTTCATGGGGATTCACCTCTTGTAATGTATTATATTTTAAATAAACCGGGTTTGGAAAGGAAGATTGCATTGGCGAAGAAAAAACAGCCGCAGCCGCATCAGCACCGGCCGTCGGCAAAGCCCGCGGAGGATGCGCCGGCTACATTAAAGGATCTGCTGAGCAGCGATGTGCTTGGCAAACTGAAGGCCCAGTCCGATGCGCTGAAAGCCGAAGAGCATAAGCGCAAGGAAGCGGTCCGCCGGGAAGCCGAAGAGAAGCGGCAAGCGGAGCAGAAGCGCCTGGAGAACGATTTTGCCCATCTGCTGGAGAAAAGCGATCCCAATTGGAAAAAGTACAAATAAACTGGACAGTCAGGAGCTGAAGCTGATGAAGATCGGCGTCGTATCAGATACCCATTTATCCTCCTCCGTTAAGGCACTGCCAAGGGCGCTCACAGAAACGCTGCGCGGCGTGGACCTGATCCTGCATCTGGGCGACTGGGTGGCGATGGAGGTCTATGATTTGCTGTCGGAGCTGGCACCGGTGGAAGGCATCGCCGGCAATAATGACGGTTACGAAATCATCCAGCGCTTTGGAGAACAGAAGATTCTTACCCTTGAAGGGCTGCGTTTTGGCCTTATTCACGGGCATGCGCCGTATTCCCGCAAAGGCACCGACGGCAACGCGCTGCTGGCCTTCCAGGGGGAGCAGGTGGACTGTATCCTGTTTGGACATTCCCATCAGCCGTTGATGCGCAGGGAGAACGGCATCCTGCTCTTTAATCCGGGCTCAGCGACGGACAAACGCCGGGAACCGGAATATTCGTTTGGCGTGCTGGAGATCCGGGACGGAGCCATCGACGCCCGCCATATCTTTTACCCCTCCAAGTCTTAATGTCCATATGATCCGTGATTTTCTCCATGTCCCTGCACAGCCGCTTTGCCTACAATGATGGTAAAACGGCTGCGGCCAGGAAAGCGGGAATGGATATGAGCGTGTATCGGCTGGAACGTGTGGAGCTTCAGGATGCGGAGCGGGTGGCGCCGCTGTTTGATCAGTACCGGGTGTATTACGGGCAGCAATCGGATGTGCGGGCTGCGCTGGATTTTGTGCGGGCGCGGCTGGAAGCGGAGGAGTCGGTGATTTTTGCGGCGGTAACCGGAGAAGGGGCGGAGCGAGAGTATGGCGGGTTTACGCAGCTTTATCCTTCATTCTCTTCGGTGACCGTCCAGCGGCTGTGGATATTGAACGATCTTTTTGTCGCTGCGGATGTCCGCGGCCAAGGGATCGGGCCGATGCTGCTGGAAGGCGCGGAAGCCTTTGCTGCTGCAACCGGAACCAAAGGACTGACGCTGACGACGATGACGGACAATTTCACCGCCCAGCGTTTGTATGAAGCGAAGGGATATGTGCGGGACGATGAGTTCTACACGTACAACCTGTTTTTCAAAAAAGGATGAACAGCAAGGAGCGCATAACAAGTGAACACGAGCCATAACAGCAACACCGGCGGAAAGCCGGGGATTTTCTTTGATCTGGACGACACGCTGTACGATCATCTGGTGCCGTTCCGGGAGGCAGTGCGCGAGGTACTGGCCCCGGATGAATCCGTCTTGGATTATGCGGAGCTGTTTTACCGGGTACGGCATCACAGCGACCTTTTGTGGCCGAAATATTTGCACGGCGAGCTGGAGCTGGAAGAGACGCGGGTCCTCCGCTTGGAATATGCGTTTGAAGAATTCGGGTTGGGACTCAGCCGCGAGCAGTCGGAGCGCGTGCAGGCTTCCTATATCGGCCGGCAGTATACGATCGACATGATCGAAGGGGTCAAGGAGCAATTGGAGCGCTTTATTGCGCTGGGAATAACTGTTGGCATCATCACGAACGGGCCGGAGGAGCATCAGAGTGCCAAGCTGCGCGGCTTAGGCGTTGATAAGCTGATTCCGCCGGAGCATATTTTCATTTCCGATGCGGTGGGGCTGGCCAAGCCGGACCCGCGGATATTCCGGTACGTGAATGAAAAGACCGGCACGGCCCCGGAGCATTCGCTGTATGTCGGCGATACGTGGGCCAATGATGTCGTTGGCGCGCTGGAAGCGGGCTGGAAGGTCTGCTGGTACAATCCGCGCGGCCGACAGCCGGGCAGCGATCACCGTCCAACCTTTACCTTTGCCGATTACGCGGAGTTTGCCAAGCTGCCGCTGCTGTAAACGCGATTCCGGACAAAATAAAACCCCGTCCCCGCCAAAGCAGGCGGATACGGGGTTTTGTGATCTTGCAAGGGCTTAGTTGCCGAAGCTGTAAGTGGGATCGGTAATGATCAGGCGGTCACGCAGACCGGAGGTTGCATAAATTTTGTTGTCGTCGGTGATGAAGAAGGCATCAATCTTCTCCGGCAGAGATTCCAGGTATTTCATGCCGTCTTCCAGGCCCATCAGGAATACGCCGGTCGACAGCGCGTCGGCATCCGTTGCGTTCGGGCTCATGATCGTGAGGCTCTTGAGGCCGTTTTGCGCCGGGAAACCGGTGCGCGGATCCAGGATATGGTGGTAACGCACGCCATCCTGCATGAAGAAGCGTTCATAGACCCCGGAGGCGTCGATCACTTCGTTGGAGATTTTGATCGTACCGAGCTGGGTGCCGCGGCTTTGGTCCGGATCCTGCAGGCCGATGTTCCAAGGCGAGCCGTTCGGCTTGTTGCCGAGGGCGATGATGCTGCTGCCGCCGAGGTTGATCATGGCGCTGTCGAGTCCTTGCGCTTTCAGGTATTCGGCGATACGGTCGGCGGCGTAACCTTTGCCGATCCCGCCCATATCAAGCACCATGCCTTCGCGGGCCAGCTTGACGGTCTTGGCATTCTCGTCGATAATGACATCCTTGTAATTCGTCAAAGCTTTTGCTTTGTCGATTTCGTCTTGGGGCGGCACCGATTCTCCGCCTTCGCCAATCGCCCACAGATCCACCAGCGGACCGATGGTCGGATCGAACAGCCCGTCCATTTCTTTGGCGTATGCAATCGACTGCTTCACGACGTCCAGCGTCTCGTCGGATACTTTCACGGCTTCTTTGCCTGCGGCACGATTTACTGCATACAGCTCGCCGTCCTCTTTGGTGCGGCTGAACTCGGTGTCCATGCGCTCCAGCATCTGCTCAATATCGTCCATGTTCTTTTGGGTGGCTTTGTCACCGAATACTTTGATATTGACGACGGTATCATAAATATAGAAGGTTTGCGCGATCGATTTGGTGCCGTTTTCTTCGGCCACTACGGCTTTACCCGAATTCTCGGCAGCATTTCCCGAATTTCCGGTGTTTCCGGCATTGTTATCTTTACCGCAAGCGGCGAGTGCGAGACTCAGCGACAGTGCGCTCACCATGACGATTGCCGCCTGTTTCAGCGTCTTTTTTTTGTTCAACATGTCCACCATCCATAATTGTAGTCTTTCTAGAAAGCGAAAATAAACATCTGTATTATAATACCCCATATCAACTGGGTATGGGGAATAATTTTCATCACATTCCAGGCATTTAGCCGGAGGGTTGTTATTTTGTACGGAACATGCTACATTATTCATTGACCGATTGACTAAATGACTGTAAATGTGTTTTGGTCAGTTTGTAAACGGCAAGAAAAGAGGGCTTAACCATGTCAATTGACCGCAAGGCGCAGATTTTGAAGGCGGCGACCCAGTCATTTGTCCAATACGGCTACAAGGCGACGACCATGGAGCAGGTATCGAGAATCGCGAATGTGGGCAAAGGCACCATATATACGTTTTTCAAAACGAAGGAAGAGTTGTTCGAGGAAATTCTGGGCAAAGCGGCGCAGGAGCTGACGACGGTGATGAACCGGGTGGCCGCGGAAAACACGAGCTTTATCCAGAAGCTGCTGAACCTGCTCGATTCGATCCTGGAATTTCGTTCGGACCATGAGCTGTTTGCCAAGCTGGCGCAGGAGGTGCGGGATATCGGCACCGTGCAGGCGATGGAAGGCATTGTGCGGCTCGAAGTGTTCGCGCTTGATTTTCTTCAGGGACAGATTGATGAGGCCATGGCTAACGGCGAAGTTAAATCCTGCGACTCCAGCGTTGTGGCGTTTATGATCCTGCAAATGTACCTTGCGCTCACCCGGGAATGGAACAAGCTGCACGAGCCGCTGGACAAGTCCCGGATCAAGGAGCATATGATTTTGTTTATTTCGAACGGCCTGCTTGTGTGACGGCAACAATCCTAGCCTGCAAAGGCTATTTTTTATCATATAGAGTGACTAATTTACAAAAACGGTCAATCATTCAAAAATACAAATAGAGGTGTTACGGAGATGAAGGCTATACATGTATTTTGGAAGGAACTGAAGATCATTGCCAAGAAGCCGATGATCTTGCTGACGCTGCTTGGCGTAGCCCTGCTGCCGATGCTGTACAGCAGCTTCCTGATCGACGCTTCGTGGGATCCCTACGGCAAAACCGACAAGCTGCCGATCGCCGTCGTCAATCTTGATGAAGGCGCGGTGTACGGGGGCAAAGCGATGGATGCGGGCAAGGATTTCGTGAATGAGCTGAAGGGCAATGACGACTTCAAATGGAGTTTTGTCAATGCTGCCGAAGCCGAAGACGGAATGGCGCATAACCGGTATTATATGACGATTACGATTCCTGCGGATTTTTCGAAAAATGCTACAACGCTGACGGAAGAGCATCCGGTGCAATCGGAGATCGTGTTCGAGCCGAACAGCGATTATAACTATATTGCCGGCCAGATCGGCAACTCGGCGATGAAAGAACTGAAATCGAAGCTGTCCGCGCAAATCACGGAAGCTTATACACGCAGCATGTTTGAGCAAGTTGACACCATCGCCTCCGGACTTGGCGATGCAGGCAGCGGCGCGAGTCAACTGCAAGAGGGCGCCGGCAAGCTGAATCAGGGCCTCGCGACGCTCAAAAGCAATTTGAGCAAGCTGACCAGCGGCACTTCCGAGCTGATGAGCGGCATCCAGAAGCTTCACAGCGGCGCGGGTACGCTGGAGCAGGGCACAAGCGCGCTCAGCAGCGGCGCCGGCGACCTGTCCGGCGGGCTGAACCAGCTGGCTGCCGCCGGCAAGCAGCTGCAGGCCGGTGCTGACGATGCCAGTGACGGCGCGGCGGCGCTGAAGGACGGGCTGGCGTCGGCCAAAGACGCCAGCGGGCAGTTGAAGTCCGGGCTGGGCGCGTCCGAAGCGGCCAGCGGCGAGCTGGCGGCCGGCGCGGAGCAGGTCGCCAAAGGGCTTGAACAGATGATGGCGGCGACCCCGGGGCTTGCCGACAACGCACAGTTCAAGCAATTGCTGGCGGCCAGCCAGCAGGTTGCAGCAGGCGCCGGCCAGCTGCATGACGGGCAGTCGCAGCTGCTGGCGGGCAGCGGCAAGCTGGATGCCGGCCAGCAGCTGCTGTATGCCGGCGCGGCAAAGCTCGCGGACGGCAATGCCAAGCTGGCGGCCGGGCTGGATGCCTTCGGCGCGAAGCTGGACGATGCCGCGGCGGGCGGCAAGAAAGTCGCCGCTGGCGCAGTCTCCGTCGCTGCGGGTACGACGCAGCTGGAGCAAGGGCTTAGCAGGCTGGCCGGCGGTGTGGACGGACTGCAGGAAGGCGCCGGCAAGCTGACGAGCGGCGCGGGCGAACTGACTGCCGGTGCGGGCAAGCTGGCGGACGGCACCGGTGAGCTCGCGACCAAGCTGAACGATGCGGCAACCGAAACGTCGGATGTCAAATCGGATGACAGCACGGTCAACATGTTTGCCGAGCCGGTCAAACTTGTCGAGAAAACCGACTACAAGCTGGATCATTACGGCCTCGGGATCGCGCCGTATTTCTTGTCGCTGGCACTGTTTGTAGGCGCGCTCGTCTTCACGGCGGTATTCTCCCTGCGGGAATCGGCGGTTCCCGGCGCTTCGCCGATGGGCCGGTTCTTCAGCCGGACGCTGACATTCATAATGGTCAGCATCGCGCAGTCTGTCTTGGCCGACATCGTCTTGCTGTACGGCCTGAAGCTGGATGTGCGAAGCATTCCGTATTTCTTCCTCTTTACTTTAATCGCAAGCTTTACCTTTACGATGATCATTCAGGCGCTGGTCACCTGGCTGGATAATCCGGGCCGCTTCCTGGCGATTGTCCTGATGATCTTCCAGCTGACGTCCAGCGCGGGCACGTTCCCGCTGGAGCTGCTGCCGAAGTGGATGCAGGCCATCAACCCATGGCTCCCGATGACGCACAGCATCACCGGCTTCAAGGCGATCATCGCCAGCGGCGATTACTCGTTGATGTGGCACCAAGCCGGATACTTGCTCAGCTATGCGCTATTCTTCCTGCTCTGCACGCTGTTCTACTTTGTACGGCAGATTCCGCGCGGCAGCGACGGAGCGGCGATGAAAGAGCTGACGGCCTAAGAGTAATTGCGTGAACAAAAACACCCTCCAGGCGGGTCCAAATGGACCAAGCGGGAGGGTGTTTTTTTGTTTTTGATGCAACTTGCTATCTTCAACCCGTGAACACCGTTCCATTGCATGGCGCAGGCCTATTGTTAGGGCAGTGTATCATACGATAGTGACACCAGAGCCGTTAATTTCAGAAATAAGTGTTATTTCCCAGACTAACGGACCCAGGAGCCCTTATTTCGATAAATTCGTCTCAAAATCACCCGATAATCCAAAATAACGGCTCTGATGTCCGCAAGCTAGAAAATTAGGATGATTTTGTCCAAATAGCGGCGCTCAGGTCCGTAAGTGTCAGGTGTTATTCCCGGACGGTTCCTTTGATTAACAATTGTTTCACTCCGCCAAATACTCCGGATACCTGTTCTTCCGCGGATTCAGCACGAACAGGATACCCGACACATAACCCGAGACCGCGTTGAAGTTGCGCTTCAGCGTCGATTTGACCGTCAAATAGCTGAGCGTCCAGAGCAGGGCGGCGTAATGCTTTGCTTTGGCCTTGCGCATATGGAGCAAATAGTAGTGGTTGATCGCGGTCGCGCGGGCGACCCGGCCGGCTTTGTCGCGGGAGCTTGGCGATTCATGGTGAGTAATCTTCATTGCCGGATTAATCACCAGCTTGCCGTATTTGCTTGCCAGGTGGCACATATAAATGTCGTCGCCGACCGCATAGCTGGTCATCCACGGGTAAGGCTGCATGTCGCGCAGCGAGCTCCGCCGGAAGGACATATTGCAGCCGTGAAAAAAATCCGTCTCAAACAGCTCGTCCGCTTCATTCCACATGAGCAGCGAACCTGCCAGGGTGCTCGCCGACAGTTTGCCGGGGGAGGAGGACATCTGGAAGGTCAGCCGCCCGAGCAGCTTGCCCGACTTGCTGCTGGACATGCCCTTGGCGATTCCGCCAACGCCGACGATCGATGGATCGGCCGCGTAGGTATCGAGCATTTTGCGGATATACAGCGGGTCATCGAGCTCCGCATCATCGTCAAGGCTGAGCACGATCTCGCCGTCGACTTTTTCCATAGCCTCATATCGGGACAACCAGACGCCCGGTCTCGTTTTTTTGTAATAACGCAGCTCGGCATCCGGCAGCAGCTCCAGCTCTTTACGGAATGCCTCCAGCGTTTGCGGTTCAAGCTCGCCGTCATCCACGATCAGCAGCTCGACGGACACCTGCTCCAGCCCGGTTTGCCGGGCGATGGACCGGATGCATACGGTAAGATCGTTCACCCGGTTCCGCGTGGGAATGACAATGGACACCTCATGCATGGCTGCCGACTCCTTTTCATAAGACCGCTTGGTCTAGAATTAACAATTCTCTACATTCTCTACTTCATTCCTCTTCAGTCTACCCCGCTTTGTTATAGGACGTATATACTACTTTGGTTTACTTTAATGGGGGAAAATAAGGAATATAATGGAGCCAACCAACTACGAGACGGAGCATAGGGAGACTGGAAAGGGCAGGCTGTACGCAGGAAAAAGGGGGACAGGAAAGGGCTGGCCGCGGACGGAAAAATGCTTTTGCGGAAGCGCTGGCGGAAAAGATGTTTCGCGGGGCCGGCTGGATGCTTAATGGATGTTAAAAGCTAAGCGAAGCAAGTTTTGTGAAGAAATTCAAGATGCTTATGCTATCAAAACTAAGCGAATGCTTCTGAAGCAAGTTTTGCGAAGAAATTCAAGATGCTTATGCTATCAAAACTAGGCGAATGCTTCCGAAGCAAGTTTTGCGAAGAAATTCAAGAAGGTAATGCTATCAAAACTAAGCGAATGCTTCCGAAGCAAGTTTTGCGAAGAAATTCAAGAAGCTTATGCTATCAAAACTTTTAGGAGGAGACGTTATGCATATCGGGATATTCATGCACACCAATTACTTTGAAGATTTTTTCGTCAAGGGCCTCGGGCTCAGCGAAGAAGAATATGTTCAGTCGTACCATAACGATTTTTCTTTCGATTATGCGCGTCTCTTGCACAGCAAAGGTATTCGTACCACTATATACAACTTTACCCGCCGCGGCAGCGAGGTGCGCACGTACCAGCACGGGATCGTGGATTGTACGATCAAATTTATTCCTGTGGGCATGCTGTATAAGGCCTATTGCCTGATTCCGCTGTCCCACCGTACGCCGATCGGCAAGTTTGTCTCTCAGTATGTTTCGACCATCCAAAAGGATCTGGCCGACATCCTGCGCGCCGACGGCATTGACCTGATCTACGCCCAGGAGTATGCCTCCGGCCGGTTCGAACGGCTCGCTGCAGTAGCCAGCCGGCTGCACATTCCGATCATCGCCGCCTATCATGGCGGAAGCATTCATAAATGGATTATGCCGGTCAAAAAACGGACGCTCCACCGCGCCAACTTTTTGACGACGCTTAATGAAGATGAGCAGGCAAGCATGGTGAAGCATTTTAGCTCAATGAAAGAACGTATCCGGCTGCTGCCGAATTTCGTGAACTCGGCGATTTTTTACCGCCGTGAACGGCAGGAGACACTGGCCAAGTTGGGCCTTGATCCGGGGAACCGATACGTCATTACGGTAGGGCGGCTGTTCGAGCATCAGAAGGGGCACTCGTTTCTGGTAGCGGCAGCGGAACAGCTGCGCCATATCCCCAACCTGAAAATCCTGATCGCCGGCGGCGGGCCGGACGAGCAGAGCCTGCGGACAATGATCCGAGACAAGGGACTGGAGGACAGGGTAATCCTGCTGGGAACGATCCGCGATAAAGAGGTGCTGGCCGGTTACTACAGTATATCGGAGCTGTTCGTGCTCCCTTCCCGCTATGAAGGGCTGCCGCTCGTCATTCTGGAGGCGGGCGCCTGCGGGCTTCCGACGGTTGCTTTTAACGTCATGGGGGTCAGAGGCCTTGTGCAGCATGGCGTGAACGGAATTTTGGCCGATAAGCTGGACGGAACCTCCCTGGCTTCGGCGCTGGAGACGCTGCTTGGGAATCAGGCGCTGCGCGCGGAGATGGGGGCGGCGGCACTGAACCATGTACAGGCCCATTATTCGGAGGAGATTATCGGAACGAAGCTGCATAATCTGCTGCGCGAAAGTCTGGGCCTCGAACCCGATCCGCGTCCGTTCACCAAACCGGTGGCTCCGAAAGATCGGGCCATGTGAGGCGTTCTCCCCTACGGACAGGCAGCCCAAGATAAAGGTTTGTCATTTTGCCGCGTTAACTATATAATAGTAAGTGGCGTATATTTAGTAATGTAGTCACATGCGCACGATATTCCTTGGGAGGAATCATCCAGTGAAAATAGAGGTTTGGTCCGATTATGCCTGTCCGTTCTGTTATATCGGAAAAAGACGGCTCGAAAACGCGCTCAGCCAGTTCCCTGACCGGGATCAAGTCGAGGTGGTGTTCCGCAGCTTTGAGCTGGACCCGAATGCCAGCGTTAACGAAACGCGAGATATCCATGAGCTGTTGTCTTTGAAATACGGAATGGCCCGCGAGCAGGCCGTCCAGATGAATAATCAATTGGCGGAGCAGGCCAGAGGCGTAGGGCTCACGTTCAATTTCGATACCTTGAAGCCGACCAACACGCATGACGGCCACCGGCTCAGCCATTATGCCAAAACGCAGGGCAAAGAGGCGGAGCTGAACGAACGTCTGCTGCGCGCTTATTTTACGGATTCACTGAATGTCGGCGATCATGAGGTGCTGGCGAAGCTCGCTGCCGAAGTCGGCTTGGACGAAGCGGAAGTATTGGCCGTGCTGAAAAACGGTGATTACGACGCAGAGGTGGATGCGGATATCGAAGCGGCACGGCGGCTGAACGTGAACGGCGTTCCATTCTTTGTATTCAACAACAAATATGCCGTATCCGGAGCACAGCCGGGACCGGTATTCTCGGAGGTGCTGGACACCGTCTGGGCGGAGGAAAAGAAATCGCCGGCGCTTCAGGTGCTCGGCAGCACCGGACCGGCCGATGCCGGAGACGACGGCTGCGCGGACGGCTCGTGCAAGCTGTAAATTTATTTTAAAGCGGTCCCCTTTACATCCGTAATTTCGGGGGGACAATAGCGGTAACTTAAACAAGCAGGACGCCAACATGTTAAATGTTGGCGTCCTGCTTGTTTTATTTTGCACAGAAGCCTTTAGTTTCGGCGCCGGACCAGCCTTGCGATGCCTTCGATAATCAGGCCGAGGACGAAACCTCCCCCGAGAAACAGGAAATACGTGAGCAGCCCGGCAAGATCCTCCCAGCCGTCCATATCCCGCATGCCGTAAACGAATAGCAGGACGAGGCCGATGACATTGCCGGCCGTGGCAAGCAGCCAGACGTAGCGGGCGCCGATCCAACCGAACAGGCTTAGGATGGCGGAGACGGCAAGCGCAAAGACGGCGAGCCGCAAGGCCAGAGTCAAGCTAAAGTCCACATCGTTCAGTACAAAACGCTGAAGCATCAGCGGCAGCCAGGTCACAAACGCATAAGCGGGAAACCAGGTGAACCAGCGGTTGCTTTTGGCGGGGGGGAGAAATGGCATCGCGTTCACTCCTTTTCGGCGTTCTGAAGTTGTTCGAGTTGTTCCGTGCTTTGCAGCAGGCAGGCCAGCAGTTCCGGCAAATCCTCCATCTGGTCTTCATGAATCGGCCGCTTGAACGCGACTTCGGCGGTATGCGTATAAACGTCGTTGCCGCGCGGATGCGTAAAACTTAAGGTCTGTACGGGAGCAAGCTCTTTGCCCCATATGCCGGCAAGGATTCGTTCAATGTCGCGGCATACGTCGGGCTCGCCCGAGGTCAGCATTGCAAAACGCAGCAGCAGGCTGCAGCCGGGGGAGGTATCCGGCAGAGCCAGTATTTCATCGCTTAGATCCTTCAGCGAAGAGCGGAGCACCAGTTCGGCCGTGACGGCGGCTTCCCCGGCAAGCCGGAAGGACAGGCGGAATTCCCGGGACAGGGTCGCCAAATCGAGTAAATCGCTGCGGCCTGTGATGGTCAAAGCGCCGTCGAGATTATCGTAGTCGTAGAGCTGATTTTCGATGGAAACTTTAAGATTGTCGAATACGGTTGGATGGAACAAAGGCATTTGCCTCCCGGAAGGTAAGGTATATGTTGTTTTGTATTGTATCATGACGTTCCGCCGGGTCAAAAGGTTTCGGTCCACGCCGAAGAATCCGCAACGGTTTGCGCGGTTGTTAATTCTGATTTATTCTATAGGATATGCATTTAATAGGAAGAAGGAAATGGACATGAATTATAGTTATCTTTCTCATCTGGAATGTCCGAAATGCGGGGAGACCTACCCGGCGGACGAAGTCCGGCAGCTCTGCGCCTGCGGCTCGCCGCTTTTGGTGCGCTACAAGCTGGACGAACTAAAGAATGTTCTGGATAAAAAAATGCTGCTCTCGCGCAAGCCCGATCTGTGGCGGTATCACGAGCTGCTGCCGATCACGGATGAGGCGAATGTCGTGACGCTTGGCGAAGGCATGACGCCCCTCCTTGCGTTGCCCCGCCTCGGGGCGGAGTACGGAATTACCTCGCTGCTGATGAAAGATGAAAGCCTCGTGCCGAGCGGCAGCTTCAAGGCGCGCGGCGCGGCGGTCGGCGTGTCCAAAGCGAAGGAGCTCGGCGTCACCGGGCTCGCCATGCCGACCAACGGCAATGCCGGTGCGGCGTGGGCGCTGTATGCTGCACGCGCGGGGATTGAAGCAACCATTGTCATGCCGCAGGATGCACCGGTCATTACCCGCAGCGAAGTCGCCTTGTCCGGCGCGCGGCTGTATCTTGTGAACGGCCTGATCAGCGATGCCGGAAAGATCGTCGCCAGGGAAGTCGCCGACAAAGGGCTGTTCGACGCTTCCACGCTGAAGGAGCCGTACCGCATTGAAGGCAAAAAGACGATGGGCCTTGAGATCGCCGAGCAGCTCGGCTGGGAGCTGCCGGATGTTATTCTATATCCGACCGGCGGCGGCGTCGGGCTGATCGGCATCCATAAAGCGCTGCTGGAGCTCCAGGCGCTTGGCTGGGTGCAGGGCAAGCTGCCGCGGCTGGTGGCCGTTCAGGCGGAGGGCTGCGCCCCGATCGTCAAGGCCTGGGAGCAGCGGCAGGCGCAATCGGAGTTCTGGCCGAACTCCGAGACGCTGGCCTTCGGCATCAATGTGCCGAAGGCACTCGGGGATTTTCTCGTACTCCAGGCGGTGTACGAGACCGAAGGGGCGGCGGTGGCGGTGTCCGACGCCGAAATGAGCGCCGAACAGGCGCGGATCGCCCGGCTCGAAGGGGCGTTTATCTGCCCGGAAGGCGCGGCGGCCTTTGCTGCGGCGCGCAAGCTGGCCGCAAGCGGCTGGATCGCGGCCGGGGAGAAGGTTGTGGTGCTGAATACCGGCGCCGGCATCAAATATCCCGATACGGTGCAGGTGAACCCGCCGCTGCTTCAAATCGGCGAGTTCATCGGGTAACTCGCAAAACGGCATCTCCGCGCCAGCGATTAAGCTTGGTGCAGAGATGCCGTTATTTTTCTTCGATTACTCCACGACCTTGAACATGCCGGTCATGCCCGGCGCATGATTGCGGAAGCCGTACCGCTCGTAGAACGTATCGTTGCCGTGCGAAGCGAACAGGCCGACGAAAGCGCCGGATTCACTGTGACTCTGAATGTAGCCGAGCAGCGCTTCAACGATCATTTGGCCGATGCCTTGCCCCTGATACTCCGGTAAGACCGCGATATCCTGGATGTAAAAGTACATGTGGCCGTCGCCGACGATCCGGCCCATGCCGATGGTCTGCCCCTCGTGCCGGACGGTCAGCCCGTAGACGGAACCGGCCAGCGAGGCCGCCGTCATCTTCGTGTTCACTTCGCCCCAGCCGACGGATGTCCACAGCATGAGATGCTCCTCTACCGATGGGAGCCGTTCAACAATCTCCAAGTTCATTAATTCTGTCATGATCCATTCCTCCGCGCTCTAAAATAGGAGGCGGCACATTTTTCGATGAACCGCCTTATCCGGCGATGAACCTATTGGCATACTCCATGGTTATCGCGCTCCTTTCTTTGGCGGAAGTGTGTTGGCCATTGAACCTGTATTGCATCCGAGCCTCTGAAAAGGTCCCCAAGGCTGCCTCGAGGCAAAAACACCTGCGCAAGGGATCAATGGGTCGGTGCAGGCGCCGTATATTTCAGGAAAGTTTTCGGAATATCGCTCTCAAAGGTCAACAGCTCACCCGTTGTCGGATGCGTGAACGACAGGATCCGGGCGTGAAGGCCCAGCCGTCCCACGGCTTTGGTTTCTGCGCCGTATTTCTTGTCGCCGGCGATCGGGTGGCCGATATCGGACAGGTGCACGCGGATCTGATTTTTGCGTCCGGTCTCCAGATGCACGTCCAGCAGCGAAAAATGCCGGTTTCCTTGAATCAGCTTATAATGCGTCACGGCATGCTGGCCGTCGCCTTCATGCGGACTGGAGTACATTTTCAGCGTCGACGTTTCTTTAAGCCACGAGCTGATCGTGCCCTCGGGCTTTTTCACAGCGCCTTCGACCAACGCGACATAGGCGCGCTCCTTGACGGCTTCCTTCCAGTTGTCCTGCAGCGCCTGCTGGATTTTTTCGCTTTTCGCGAACATCATGACACCTGAGGTGTCGCGGTCCAGCCGGTGGACGACAAAAATCCGGTTTTTTGGATTGGCGATCCGCACGTAATCCATCAGCTGGCGGTAGGCGGTCAGTTCCGTTTCGTCGCCGGTGGAGATGGAGAGCAGCCCGGCCTCTTTTTCAATGACGATTATGTCATTGTCTTCGTAGAGGATGGTCAGCAGGGTAAGCGGTTTGACTTCTGCGGGCTTTTCCAGGTTGACGGCAACGTTGTCGCCCGCCTTGAGCGGGTAGTTGTGGCGCGTCAGCGGCTGGCCGTTCACCGTAACCTGGCCGCGGGTAAGGATGGCCTTCACGGCATTGCGGCCTTTTCCGGTCATATGCTCCAGCAGAAAAGGCAGCAGTTCGGCGGGCTCGGCCACCTGGAAGCTGCGAAGCGGCGCTAAGGTTTTGGCGTCAGTTGCGGCTCCGCGTTGTGGTTTGGCGCCGGGTCCGCGTCCGCGCTGCAGCTTGCTGCCCGCTGCATTTTTCCCGCTGCCTTTACCGGATAATGCGCCTTGTTTGCGCTCTGCGCCGCTCCGTTTTCCTGCGGCATTCGCTTGCCGCGGGCTGCGGCTCGATTTGTCTTGCGATGGTCGTCTTGTATTCATGGAGTCATTCTCCGTCCCTTTGGATTGTACATTTCAATATACCATGGGCATGGGCGAAATGCTACGAATCAGGGGAGAGGGTTGCTGCCTTAAGGGAGTAATGGGAGGCTATCCGCTGCTTAGGTACAGGATAGGTGGGGCAGCCTGCCGGTTATCTCTGGCGGCCTATACTGTAGGGCATTTGAGGGTCGCTCGCCAGCCACATGCTGGTAACTCACTATTCAACTGCTAGTTCAACTGCTAGCTCAACTGCTAGCTCAATTGCTAGCTCAACTGCTAGTTCAACTGCTAGCTCAACTACTCGCTCAACTACTCGCTCAACTACTCGCCCCACTTCTGCCATTGCTAACCACTTACCGCCGCCCCGAGGAGCTGCTAACGGACCTGAGCGCCGCTATTTCGCAGAAATATGCCTTTTTCGCAAACTAACGGACCTGAGCGCCGCTATTGCCTCCCAACTTGCCCTAAAACACACTAAAAACCCCAAATAACGGCTCTCAGGTCCGTTAGGCCGGGAAATGACGCATTTCCCAGCAAATAGCGGCGCTGGTGTCCGTTAGGGCAGCAAGGGGATAGGCCGATGGGCGTGCAGCAACGGAAAACTGCCGGTAAGCCCGGCTGATTATTTTACAAAATTATCCTGTCTTCGTTACCAAGCCATCTTCCAGGCGGTTGCTCATTATTCCATTGCCCGGTAAACTAAAGAGACCAAGCTTTAAGGAGTTATGACCGTTATGAACAAGCAAGCCCCAACGATGGAACAAGCGCAGGAAATGCTGCAAAAATATTATGGCTACCCCGATTTCCGGGAAGGCCAGAAAAAAATCGTCCACAGCCTGCTGGACGGCCGCGACACCCTCGGCATTATGCCGACCGGGGGCGGCAAATCGATCTGCTATCAGGTGCCGGCGCTCCTGATGCCGGGCCTGACGCTGGTGGTGTCGCCGCTGATCTCCCTGATGAAGGATCAGGTCGACGCGCTCACCACTGCGGGCATTGCCGCCGCGTACATTAACAGTACGCTGAGCGGCAAAGAAGCGAACGAGCGGCTGCGCGCCGCCCGCCGCGGCGACCTCAAGCTGCTCTACGTCGCGCCGGAGCGGCTGGAGCTGGACTGGTTCCGCGAGGAGATGGCCGCAATGGACATCTCCTGCGTTGCCGTGGACGAAGCCCACTGCGTGTCGCAGTGGGGCCATGACTTCCGCACCAGCTACCTGGCGGTGGCGCCGTTCGTAGAATCGCTGCCCCGGCGGCCGATTCTGGCGGGCTTTACAGCTACGGCGACGCCGGAGGTCATGGAGGACATGCTCCGGCTGCTGCGCCTGCGCCAGCCGGAGGTGTTCGTCACCGGACTCGGCCGGGATAACCTGGCCATGTCGGTGCTGCGCGGCGAGAACAAACGCGAGTTCGTGCTCGACTACACGGCCCGGCACACGCATCAGCCGGGCATCATTTATGCGGCCACCCGAAAAGAGGTGGACGACCTGTACCAGCGGCTGCTGGGCGCAGGCATCGCCGCCGGGCGGTATCATGCCGGCATGAGCGACCAGGAACGGGCCGACAGCCAGGAGGCGTTCCTGTACGACGATATCCGCGTCATCGTGGCGACGAACGCGTTCGGCATGGGCATCGACAAGTCGAACGTGCGGTATGTCATTCACTACAACATGCCGAAGAACATGGAGGCATACGTGCAGGAGGCGGGCCGCGCCGGACGCGACGGCGAGCCGAGCGAATGCATCCTGCTGTTCAGCGCGCAGGACATCATGACGCAGAAGTTCCTGATCGAGCAGAATCCGCAGGATTCGGACCGCAAAGCGAACGAATATCGCAAGCTGCAGCAGATGATCGACTATTGCTACACGACGCGCTGCCTGCGCACCGCGCAGCTGGAGTATTTCGGCGAGACGCACGGGGCGAAGGACTGCGGCATCTGCAGCTCCTGCACCGATGAGCGGGAGCTGGTGGACATGACCGTGGATGCGCAGAAGATCTTCTCCTGCATCCACCGCATGCGCGAACGGTTCGGCGTCGCGCTCGTAGCCTCGGTGCTGAAGGGCTCGCGCAACCAAAAGGTGGTGCAGTACGGCTTCGACCGTCTGCCCACCCATGGCGCGATGTCGTCCCGCACCGAAAAGGAAATCACCGAGATCATCAACGTGCTGATCTCGGAGGGCTATCTGGCCTTGTCCGAAGGCCAGTATCCGGTCGTGCGGCTGCAGCCGCTGGCCGCCGAGGTGCTGCGCGGGCAGCGCGCGGTGGAGCAGCGCGTGGCCCGGCCTACCGTAACCAGCGGCGCTTCTTCCGGTCGCAGCCGCCGTTACCGCGACGACTCCCCGTCGGCGGTCAACGAGACGGTGTTCGAGCAGCTGCGTCTGATCCGCCGCGAACTGGCGGGACGCGAGCATGTGCCGTCCTACGTGATTTTCAATGATGCGACGCTGCGCGAGATGAGCGTGGTTTGCCCGCAGACGGAAAATGAAATGCTGAATATCAAAGGCGTCGGGGAAGTCAAATACCGCAAATACGGCAAGCCGTTCCTCAACTTTTTCCAAAATGAACTGTAAAGAAGGTTGAACAAGACATGAGAATCGTCCTGGCAACACTGAACGCCAAATATATCCACACCTCGCTGGCCATTCGCCTGCTGAAGGCTTACAGCCAGCAAGAGTTTCCGGATATCGAACTGGCGGAATACACCATCAAAGATCCCGTGATGAACATCGTGTCCGACCTGTTTGAACGAAAGCCCGATGTCATCGGCTTCTCCTGCTACATCTGGAACATCGAAGAGACGGCCAAGCTGGTCGGCATCCTCAAGCAGGTAATGCCCGAGGTAACGATCGTGCTGGGCGGTCCGGAGGTAAGCTATGAGCCGCTGTACTGGATGAACCGCGTGCCGGGGGTGGATTTTATCGTTAATGGCGACGGAGAAGAGACCTTCCACCATCTGCTGCAGGAGCTGCGGGATGAACGCCGGTTCCATTTTGTGTTCGGCGCGGCCTACCGTACCAAAGAAGGCGAAGCCGTCATGAACCCGCCGCGGCCGAAAAGCGATCTGAACACTTTGCCGACGCCGCACCGATTTCCGGATGACCTCCCGGATCTCAGCAAGCGGATCGTCTATTTCGAGACCAGCCGGGGCTGCCCGTTCAACTGCCAGTTCTGCTTGTCCAGCATCGAGGTGGGCGTGCGGTATTACGATATCGAGCGGGTGAAGTCCGATTTGCTGTACCTGATCGAGAACGGCGCGAAAGTGATCAAGTTCCTCGACCGTACCTTCAACATCAACCGCAATTACGCGATGGAGATGTTCCAGTTCCTGATCGACAACCACCAGGGCTGCGTGTTCCAGTTTGAAATAACGGCGGATATTATGCGTCCCGAGGTGCTTGATTTTTTGGCGACTAATGCTCCTCCCGGCATCTTCCGGTTCGAGATCGGGGTGCAGTCGACGAACGACGAGACGAACGAGCTGGTGAAGCGGCGGCAAAATTTCGCCAAGCTGTCGCGCACAGTCATGAAGATTAAAGCGAGCGGCAACATCGACCAGCATCTCGATTTGATCGCGGGCCTGCCGATGGAGGATTATGCGACCTTCCGCAAAACGTTCAACGACGTGTTCGTGATGGAGCCGGAGGAGCTGCAGCTCGGTTTTCTCAAAATGCTGCGCGGCACCGGCCTGCGCGCCCAGGCGGCCAAATACGACTACGTCTACATGGAGCATGCGCCGTATGAGATTTTGAGCAGCCATAAGCTGTCTTTTAAAGACATCATCCGGCTGAAGCGGCTGGAGGACGTGCTGGAGAAATACTGGAACAGCCACCGGCTGGATCACACGATGAAATATCTCATCCGCCACGTGTTCGACTCCCCGTTCGATTTTTTCCAGGAGTTCGGCGATTATTGGGAAGCGCGCGGCTGGCAAAAAATCGGGCATCAGCTCGAGGATCTGTTTACCCGATTGCTGGCCTTTCTAACGGACCGGGATACGCCGTCCATGGACATCGTGACCGGACTGATGAAGCTGGATTATTTCCTCGGACATAAATATAAGCCGCGCAAAATCTGGTGGGAGGAACGGATGGACAAGTCCGACTGGTCCAAATATCTCAAAGAGATTGCGGCCAATCCGGAGCGATATCCGGTCAGAGTGGCGCAGGGCAACGTAAACGAACGGGAGCTGCAAAAAATCGCGGTGCTCGAAGCGCTGCCGTTTGATCTGGATTCGGTGCTGGCGTCGATTTCCGGGCTGCGGGCGGATGCTGTACTTCATGAGTTGCCGGGAGAAAATGATGTGGCCGAAGCTGCCCAGACAGCAGAGGATGGTACGGGTAAGGCCGGGACGACGGAAGCACCGGAATCGGCGGAAGAGCAGAAGGCCAATATTGCTGTAGCTGTAAAAGCGCCGGCTTCGACCGAAATCTCGGCATCCGTGCAAGAAAACGTTCCGGCAGTCAGCGCAGCTGTCTCCGGCCATAAGGCGCAGCAGACGGCTCGCACCGGCGGTACGCTGCTGGTGGTGCTGTATCAGCAGGACGAGACGGAAAAGGCGCGGTTTCTCTCGCTGCCGCTCGGGTAAACGGGCGATCATTTCCGCGAGCACCGGTTGAATGAAACTTTCTCTGACGATTTGTGTGTTGAGAGGGAGCGGGGAGGAGGACGACCATGGACCATGGCGTTAGGGATGAAAGGATAAGCAGCAAGGTCAGGCTGGAAGCTTTCACGGAAAAATACCGGGAGGCGCTGTTGGACTTCTATCTGCCTCCGGAGCAGCTCGTCTTTACCGCGCTGCCGGCCGAAACGCTGGATGCCGCCATCGCCGATCCGCAGAAGCTGCCGGTCGTTGTGCTGCAGGACGGGGTGGCGGCGGGATTTTTCATTCTGCACGTGGGTGAAGCTGTACGCGATTTTGCTGCCGGGAATCCACGCGCGGTACTTTTAAGGGCTTATCTGATCGACTATAAAATGCAGAGCCATGGCGCAGGTACCCGTTCCCTGGCTTTGCTGCCGGATTTTGCCAAAGTCCATTTTCCGGGCGCCGATGAAATCGTACTGGCCGTCAACGTGAAAAATGCTGCAGCCGCCCGGCTGTACCTGAAAGCGGGCTTTCGCGACAACGGCCTCCGCCGTGAGGGTCTGCACGGGCCGCAGCGGATTTTACAGTATAAGCTGAAGAAGGAAGCATGGCTGGATAAGGAAGTGGCGGAATGACAACTCCGGACAGCGGACCGGGGATGAAGCGGAAAGAGGGAATGAGGCGAAGAGAGGGCCAAGAGAGTGGCAGCCGAAGCGACCAGGCAGAGATGCCGTACCTGGACCGGCTTCTGGATATATGGGAATGCAGCCCGCTGCTCAACGAGGTTTTTGCCAAAGCCCGGCGTCTGGAGCCGTTTCCGTATTATGTCGGCGCGGGCTGCCTGGTGCAGACGGTATGGAATACCTTGACCGGGCGTGCAGCAGATTACGGCGTTAAAGACATCGACCTCGTTTATTACGATGCGGACGATTTGAGCGAAACGGGCGAAACCCGGATGGATGCGAGGGTGACGAAAGTTTTTGCGGACATCCCGTTTCCCGTGGATCTTAAGAACCAGGCAAGGGTTCATCGGTGGTATCACGGCAAATTTGGCATCCCTCTTGAGCCTTACCCGTCGCTCGAGGCGGCTATCGACAGCTGGCCGACGACAGCAACCTCACTTGGCGCACGGCTGGAGCGTACGGGCGAATGGTGTATTTACGCGCCGTTCGGACTGGATGACCTGTTCACGCTGACGCTCCGTCCGAACAAAACGCTGATCAATGAGGCGATCTACCTTGGCAAATCCGCAAAATGGCGCCAAAAGTGGCCGGAGCTGCGGGAAATCCGCTGGTGAAACGGAGTGGTGATATGAAGCAGGCGAGGCGAGGCTCGCTGGGCTAGTCCCTTTTGTGCTGGGCTTTTTTTCTGAGTATACTGCCCGTATCCGATCATGAACGTTATATTGCGATTCTGCTGATTCCGGTTCTGCTCGCGTTCGGGCTCGGCGTGATCAGCTTTTACCGCTTAGCGTGCAAAGCCGACGTTGTTTGGTCAGCCGTCTCGCTGACGCTGAGCATGGGGCTGGCATTTGTGCTTGCAGTACTGATTGCTATGGGAACTTTGCTCGGAGAGCTCGGCTGAGAGGCCGGGCTCTTTGGGTTGTTAAGGGAGGTTTTTTTTGGTTGGCAATCAATCGGCAACCCGCTCTCCGCAACCCTTTCTCTGTAACCCCGCCTCCGTAACAGTTACACCGATCTCGGGACGGTTGCCCCAGGTTGCTCCGGCTGCTTCCCCGGCAAATGCCGCTCCAGCCAATCCAGCACATTTGCGGTTACCTCGTCTCGGTTGACCTCGTTTAGCATTTCATGCCGGCCGCCGGGATACAGCTTGTACTCCATATCGCGAATTCCCCGTTTTCGGTAAATCTCCGCCAGGCGAAGGACGCCTTTGCCGGCCAGGCCTACCGGATCTTTGGCGCCGGAGAACAGATAGACCGGTTTGTCGATGCAGAGCGCGCTTAAGGTCTCCCGGGTGTGCAGACTGCGCAGCAGCCGGAAAAAATCCCGAAAAAAACGCGCCGTGCAAATGGCTCCGCACATCGGATCGGCGATAAAACGGTCCACCTCCGCGTTGTCGCTGCTCAACCAGTCGAAAGGCGTCCGAACCGGAGCGAAGCTGCGGTTGTACGGCCCAAACACGGCGGCATTGAGCAGCAGGCTGCGGTGCAAATTCCCCTGAACCGCAACCTGCGCTCCCGCGAGCGATTCTCCGAAGCGCAGCATGCTGCGCGGCCCGTTGGTGCCGCTGAGGATAAAACCGGCATAGACCTCATGCCCCGGTTCGCACATCAGCTTTTGCGCCAGAAAGGAACCCATGCTATGCGCCAGCAGGTACATGGGCAGTCCCACATGGCGCTCCTGTGCGATGCTGCCGAGCTGCAGCATGTCGCGCCGCATCCAGTAAAAGCCGTCCTCACCGACATCGCCCAGCAGATCCTCGTGGCCGGCGGTCGCCCCGTGGCCCCTGTGATCGTTGGCGTACACCGCGAATCCTGCCGCCGTTATAGCCTCCGCGAAACGGGCATACCGGCCCGCCGTCTCGCACATTCCGTGTGAAATCTGTACGATTCCCCGCAGCGGAATACCCTCTGCCGGCAGCCATGCATACGCCTGAATAATTACGCCAAGCGGATCGGTCATTTGAAATTGCAGTTCCTCCATCGGCTCATCTCCCGTTTTTTCATCGATAGCCAGCAGTATTCCCGCCTGCGTACAAAAACAGCATCCCGGATCGTCAAACGCAGGAACTGCTCCTGGGGCTGCAACCGGGATGCTGTTGATCATCCGATATTTTTTATGAAACTGACGATTTCGCGCTCCATCGCTTATGGCAAGTAGGAGCGCAGCACGGTGGCCTGGCCTTCGATGCCGTAAGCGCCGAGGCTGGCCGGAAGGAGGTAGCATTCGCCGGCGGCGTATGGCTGTGAGCCGCCTTCCCAGGTCAAGTGCCCGCTGCCTTCGCAGATCACGAGAATCGTGAAGCTGTCACCGGTGGTGGAGAGATTCCATTCTCCGCTCACGAGCCCTTTTTCCACGATAAAATACGGAGACGACGCGATCTGCAGCCATTCGCCGGGAACGGCGCTATCCGTTTTCATCGACGTGGCACCGGCGCCTTCGTAAGCGGTAACGTTCAAGGAATCCTCAATGTGCAGCTCGCGCGGTTTGCCGTCTAGTCCCGGACGATCGTAGTCGTAAATCCGGTATGTAGTGTCCGAGTTCTGCTGAATTTCCGCCACAACGACTCCGGCGCACAGGGCATGCACGGTTCCGGCCGGAATGTAAAAAGCGTCTCCCGCCGAGACGGTTACTTCCTGCAGGCTGTCCATCACCGTACCGTTTTCCAGCGCTTCGCGCAAGGTTTCGCGGGTGACGCCGTCCTTGAGGCCATAGATGATTTTGGCGCCCGGTTTGGCGTCAAGCACGTACCACATTTCGGTTTTGCCCAGCTCGCCTTTCGGGAGGCCTTCATAATCGTCCGTCGGATGCACTTGAACCGACAAATTGTCGTTGCAATCCAGGAGCTTGATGAGCAGCGGGAAACGTCCGCCGTCCTCGGAATACCCTTTGCTGCCAAACCACTCGCGGCCAAAACGTTCACGGATCGCATCCAGGCCAAGCCCGGCCAGCTCGCCGTTCACAACCGAAGAAATGCCGTTCGGATGGTCCGCGATCATCCAGCCTTCGCCGATATGGCCTTCCGGCAGGTTCAGCCCAAAGGTTTCGAGCGCCCGTCCGCCCCAGACTCTTTCTTTAAATTCCGGTTCGAATTTCAAAGGATAAGGTTTTGTCATCACTGCATCGTCCTCTCAATAGTTAGGATTAGGATTGCAAAGAAGGAGTTGCCTTGTGTATAAAAAAAGTCCGCTTCAGCTGTAGAAAAAGGTAAAGCGGTAACGAAGCTTCAGTTAGTGCGATTACGCGTTGGTCCACCTGTGCTGCAGCCAGAATACCAGGTATACAGGTACCATAGGAGCAGGATGTTTTGTTTAGCGGGCATGCCTGTAACCATATGGAGCAGGATGTTCCATATTCGGCGGGGCATCTGGCCTGAGGGTTGGAATTAGGCTCCGCGGTTCGCTTTCACGTTGCGCATGTAGCCGCTTGTAGATGCATGGAGATTCATGTTGGTACTAACGGACATGAGAGCCGTTATTTTGTTAAAAGACCAGCATTCTGCGTTCTTACGGACCCAGGAGCCGTTATTTCACAAAAACCTTGGAAAAAACGCCGATTGTTGCTTAATAAAGGCGCTCATGTCCGTTAGTCCGGGAAATAAGTCCATTTTCGTAAAATAGCGGCGCTCATGTCCATTAGCTGACCTCTGGTCAAGTCAGCAGTATAACAACTGATAGTTGGAAACAGCAATCAAGTCCGCAGTCACAGCCACCAGTAGTGTTAAGCAGCCCATTCAGCAGTATAGCAACCGCTTAGTGCAAAGTAGCCGGAGGGCCGCAAACTTTCGCCGTTGGCGGCAAATATGCGGTTATTCCCTTCGGCGTTTGGATCTGAAAAAAGAGGCTCAAGCGCTGGAGCGGCCGCCCTTTTTCTCTACCGCCACGACGTACGGCGCATTTGCGCGCTGGAGCTGGCGGTAAATGATGCTTTGCGCAGCCTGCGGGGCGAGGGACGCCGCCCAGGCTTCCACGGCGGCGGCTTCCGCATCGCCGCCGGAATGGCCCGGGTAGAGCACGGCGGTGACGATGCCGCCCGGGCGCAGCAGCGCGAGGGCGGCATCCATGGCCGCGAGCGTGCTCGCGGTTTCGGTGATGATCGTCTTATCGGCATCCGCCGCCGGCAGATAGCCGAGGTTGAACATCACCGCGGACACCGTTCCGCGCCAATCCGGCGGAACGGCCTCCAGCATCGCCGCGTGGCTCTGCGCGAGGAGCGTCACGGGCGCAAGCGCGCCCGGACTCTCCTCGCGGGCCAGCCGCAGGCGATCTTCCGCCAGCCCGAGCGCGGCGGGCTGGATGTCAAACCCGAACACCCCGCCGCGCGGCCCCGCCGCCTTGGCGAGGAACAGCGTGTCCGCACCGGTGCCCACGGTGGCGTCAATGGCCCGGCCGCCGGCATCGAGGCGCTCGCCGGCCAGCTTGTGGGCGAAACTGAGTACAGAAAGAAACCCCATGCTTGAATCCTCCACAATAAATCTTTTCGCTAGCTGGCAGCCCGGCGGGAAAGCATAGCGAGCAGTCCCTCGCATCAGCCCTCCCACCGGATCATCTTGCCGCTAGCCGGCAGCCCTGCGGGAGCAGAGTCGGCATATGCCTTACACGCCTTGCATTCCCCAGGGTATTACTGTTGTCCCCGCCAGAACTTGCCCTGCCACGAATCGCGGGCGATCAGCTCGTTGTCGATGGCATTCAGCACTTCCCATTTCTTGAGGCTCCACATCGGGCCGATCAGAAGATCGCGCGGCGCGTCGCCGGTCAGGCGGTGAACGATCATCTCGGGCGGCAGCAGCTCCAGCGAATCGACAATGAGCTTGACGTATTCGTCCTGCTCCAGGAATCGCAGCAGGCCGGCTTCGTACTGCTTGACCATCGGCGTTTTGCGCATCAGATGCAGCAGATGGATTTTGATGCCCTGCACATCCATCTTCGACACGGCCGATACCGTCTCCAGCATCATTTCATGGGTTTCCTGCGGAAGCCCGTGAATGATATGCGTGCAGACGCGGATGCCGTGCTTGCGCAATTTCTCGACGGCTTCCTCATAACATTGCGTATCATGTGCCCGGTTGATCAGCGTCGACGTGGATTCGTGGATCGTTTGCAGACCCATCTCGACCCACAGGTAGGTGCGCTGATTCAGCTCGGCAAGATACTCGACGACATCGTCCGGCAGGCAGTCCGGCCGGGTGGCGATGGACAAGCCGACGACGCCGGGCTGCTCCAGAATAACCTCGTAATATTCCCGCAGATCCTCTACCGGAGCGTACGTGTTGGTGTAAGCCTGGAAATAGCCGATATACTTCGCGTTCGGCCATTTCAAATGCTGCCGGTCGCGCACTTTATTGAATTGGGTGACGAGATCATCGCGGCGGCTTCCGGCAAAATCGCCCGAGCCTCTGGCGCTGCAGAAGGTACATCCGCCCTTGGCGATGGAGCCGTCGCGGTTCGGGCAGGTGAATCCTGCATCCAGCATGACCTTGAACACCTTGGTGTCCAGCTGACGGTGCATCTCGTAGTTCCAGGTATGAAAACGTTTATCTCCCCACATCAGCGGGGATGAAGCGTGCATAAGACTCAAAGTCGCGGCTCCTTTCATGAAATTTCAAATGAACCTTTTTCATTGTACCAAAAATCCTCATCCAGCGTAACTCCGAGGTTGAACCCGATATGCATTCTTTGGGGCGATTCTGATTTCGGCCTCAAAAAGATGTGCCCCCTTTGAACCGTACTTTTGATTGTACAAAATAGGCTAAAAAAATGGGCATTCAGGCCTGTTTGCAACTTGTTAATGCTTACACCTTATGTTATATTTAAAGTGTAAAAACGTTGATTTGTCGCTAAAAAATTAGGGTACTGAATTCATAAGTTGGTGTTGTCCTGCCTATACTATTACCCAAGAGGTGATCATGATGAATTCTCAAACGGCAACTCCAGAAAGAGGTTCCATTGACGTCCAGCTGACTCCGGATGAAGCGCTTGCGCTGACCGGCGTGGAATTTAACGGCAACCATAAAATCAAAAGCGAAGCGCAGCGGAAGATCCGCAATGCTTTCGAAAAGACATTCGACTTTAATGCTCCAACCAAGTAATGTCACTTAAGGCCCGTGGACCCCAATTCCAAATAGAATGTTTTGCGCGAAGGAATTTCCGTCAGCCCTGCGGGGCGCGGGAATTCCTTTTCCTTTTTTGCCGAAAACCGCTTTACTTTTACGGACAAGTTCGGCACAATATTGCAAGTAGTCAGTAACCGAATGAAGATAAGCGGAGGAATATCGATGCGTTTACGCGGAAGAAAAGGAATACGCGAAAGTCTGGAGCAGCAGCCCGATCTGGTTGTTCTGGACCCGCGAAGCTATAAAGGACGCTGGGCTGAATTGTTCGGCAACGACCATCCGATCCATGTGGAATTCGGAATGGGCAAAGGACAGTTTATCAGCCAGATGAGCCGCAAATACCCGGAGATCAACTTTATCGGCGTGGATATGTTCGACGAACTGATCCGCCGCGCCGCAGAGAAGGCAAGAGCGGCGTGGGCGCCGGAAGGCCTGGAAACGCCGCCCAACCTCAAAGTCGTTTTGGCCAATATCGATTATGCGGAGGAAGTGTTTGCGCCGGCGGAGCTTGAGCGGATCTATCTGAACTTCAGCGATCCGTGGCCGAAGGCGAAACATGCACGCCGCCGTTTGACCCACCCGCGCTTTTTGGATAAATACAAGGGACTGCTTAGCAGTCTGGGCGAAATTCACCTGAAGACGGACTCGCGTAGCCTGTTTGAATTTTCGCTCAACTCGTTTGCCGATTTCGGGCTGCAGATGAAAAATATCTCGCTTGATCTGCATACGGACGGCGTCATCAACGAAGAGCATGTCATGACCGAATACGAAACGAAGTTCTATAACCGCGGCGTCAACATCCACCGCTGCGAGGCGATTGTCGGCGAAGAAGCGCTGAGCCGCTATCAGGCGACCCGTCTGGCGAAATACCGTCTGTAGCGCGGGCCGCTTAGAGAAACTGCATACATGGGAAAAGGACCTTCCGGCTATTGGCGAAAGGTCCTTTTTTGCAAGATAAAAGATGACAGCTTCGAATTTATAGCTCCACTTTAAGGGGAATTCTATTCCAGCATTTCGATGATGCTGAGGGCGCTCTGCAGCGGATGATAGCGGGCGATTTCCTCCAGATGGATTTTGCGCTTTGCCACGACGTCGTCGTACTCATGCAGCAGACGGTTCATCCATTTGTCGACGACTTCAAGCGTGACGATCGGTTCGCCGAAGCCCGCCTCCGTGAAATAACGGCAGTTCTCTTCCTCTTGGCCCGGCAGCGGATTGTGGAAGAGCATCGGAATGCCCTTCGCCAGGCCTTCGCTGCAGGTCATGCCGCCGGGTTTGGTGACCAGCAGGTCCGATACCTCCATCAGCTTGTCGATTTCGCGGGTGAACCCGATCAGCGTAATGTTCGGATGCTGGTAACGCGGATCTTCCCTCATCTCTTTAAGCAGCTTTTCGTTTTTGCCGAGACAAAAGATGATCTGCACCCGGTCGCGCCAGCTAACCAGCGCTTCGTTGACGATTTCGTCCTTCATCATGCCCCAGCCGCCGCCCATCACGAGCACGGTGGGCAGCTTCCGGAGGCCGAACTGTTCCATGATTTCGTCTTTGCCCGGATGCTCCCAGAAATCGGGATGAACCGGCATCCCGGTCACCTGGATTTTGGCTGCGGACACGCTGCGTCTGCGGAGCTTGGCCTTGACTTCCGGCGTCGATACGAGGTAACGGTCGACCTCCGGGCTGATCCAGCTGGCATGCGCGTCGTAGTCGGTAATTACGGTTACGAGCGGCACCTTGAAGCCGGAATCCAGCCGTTTCAGGCGGGAGACCACGGCGCTGGGAAGAAAATGGGTGCACACGATAATATCGGGCTTTAATTGCTTCACAATATTTTGCGCATGCGTATAAAATATGCGGTGCAAGGCAAGCGTGGTAAGACGATTGAATGATTTCTGATGACGATATACATACCCCATAAGCCGGGGCTGGGAGGTTACCGTTTTGCGGTAAGCCGACACGATCAGCGGCGCCATTTTGGGATTCAGAAAATTCCCGAGCTCCAGCACCCGGGGTAATACCTGGGGCGACAGCTTGCGCAGGCTGCTTGACAGCGCATAGGCCGCCTGGGTATGGCCGGCGCCAAAACCTTCGGACAGCAACAACACTCTTTTTTTACGCAATGTTTGATTCACCTGTTCCATCGATGGTTTTCGCTATTCTGAATCCATGCTGGCAAATCAGACCCAAAGGGCCATCGTGCCCGCCGCCACTGCGCTGCCGATCACTGCGCCTGCGAATACATCGGTCGGATAATGCAGCCCGAGATAAATCCGGGAAAACCCGATGATGCAGGCCAGCGGCAGCAGAATTACGGCAAGAGGCGGGAATGCCATCATATAAGGAACCGTAGAGGCGAAGATAGCAGTAGTATGACCCGACGGGAAGGAATGATCCTTCAGCGGGTTATGAAACGTGTTCGTGTCCGGCAGCGCCAGGTAAGGCCGCAGACGCGGATACAGCCGCTTGGCGATGGCGACGGGAATATGGCTGACCGCCAGAGCGGTGAGCGCCTGAAGCCCGGTTGTCCGCAGAGGCTGCGGCGCAAAGGCGAAGATCAGCAAATTGACGCCGATCGAACAGGTGGCTCCCCCCAGGTGGGTGAGGTAGAACAGCCAGAAATTCAGAACACGGTTGTGAAGACGCCCGTTGATCCATTTGAACAGACGCCGCTCCAGCTGATGCATTTTTTTGAAAAATGGTCTCATGTCTTCTGTCCCTCCGATAATTCGGATTACTGAGCTGAGGCTGCCAGAGCGATTTCAATCTGCATCATAAAGCTGTCTTTATCATACGTTTTAAAGGCAGTCCATTTCAAGAAAAAGCTCGGCCGATTGCCCGCTTGCGAAAGTTTTGACTTAGTGTACCCAGGGCCTTACAATGATTCAAGCAGGCCTGCGGGCGTTTATAAGGTAAAGAGAAAAAATGGGATGCCGCCCAAAAAAACGCCGTCTGCCCGCATAAAAGGGGAAACCTTTGGTCTATCGTAAGGAATGCAACAAAAGGGTCATAAAAGGTTTGTACACAGACAGAGAGAGCACAAACAACATTTTGGAAAAGGGGGCATCAAGAAGCATCATGACAGACGCTTTATTTGTATCGCTGCAGGTCATTTTGGCCGCGATCGCAGTCTACCAGTTTTTATTCTCGCTGTTCGGACTGCGCAGAACCAAACGGAAGGAAGTCTACGCGCCGCAAAAATCATTTGCCGTACTTGTCGCCGCACATAACGAGGAAGAGGTCGTCGGGGCTTTGATGGAGAATCTAAAGCAGCTCCATTATCCCAAGGAATTGTACGACGTATTCGTGATTTGTGATAACTGTACCGACAACACGGCCAAAATCGTCAGAGAGCACGGCATGAACGCCTGTGTCCGCACCAACACCAACCTGCGGGGCAAAGGCTACGCCATCGAATGGATGCTCAAGGAGCTGTGGGCTATGCCGCGGCAGTATGATGCCGTCGTTATGTTCGACGCCGACAATCTGGCTGACACGGAGTTCCTCATGGAGATGAACAACGATCTCTGCTCGGGGGCACGGGTGATTCAAGGCTACATCGATACCAAAAATCCGGAGGATTCCTGGATTACCGCGGCATACGGGGTATCGTACTGGTATATCAACCGCCTATGGCAGCTTTCGCGGCATAATCTGCAAATGGCGAACTTCCTCGGCGGCACCGGCATGTGCTTCGAAACGTCGCTGCTCAAGGAAATGGGCTGGGGCGCGACCAGCCTGGTGGAGGATCTGGAATTCACGATGCGCAGCGCCTCCAAGGGCGTGTATCCGCGCTTCAACTATGACGCCAAGGTGTTCGACGAGAAGCCGCTGACATTCAAGGCTTCCTCCAGACAACGGCTGCGCTGGATGCAGGGCCATTTTACGGTGGCGAGACGCTATTTCTTTCCTTTGATCTGGCAAAGCATTAAAGAGCGCAACCTGATCAAATTCGATTTGGCGCTGTACGGCGCAAACGTCTATGTGGTGCTGTTGACCTTCCTGATGACGGCGGCGATCTGGATCGACAATTCGCTGTTCGGCGGACCGCATATTGCCAACATCTACGGGCATCTGCCGATTTGGCTCAGCTATTTTGCGATCGGAGCGAACGTGTTTACGTTCCTGTTGTCCATGGCGCTGGAGAAGGTTCGATACAAGAAAGTGTATCTGTACCTGCTGACCTTCCCGATTTACCTGCTATCCTGGTATCCCATTACGTTCTATGCGTTTTTTACGCAAAACAACAAGCAGTGGAGCCATACGAAGCATACGCGGGTGGTCCGGCTGGAGGAAGTGCAGAGCAAGCAGGTGTAGCAAAAAAAAATTCGTGAAAAATCTGCCTGCCTGGTTGACACTGGGGTTGCCCATAGTGTATATTATTCAAGTATGCAAAACATAGGGATTGCAAGCAGAAGCACCGGCTTCTCACCTGAACGGCTTAATGCCGGCTGGTTTTGATCTCAATGATTATGGATGTTATCGTTCATGAACGTTGATCAAACGGGGTGTCGGTCGTAGTTACCGGCATCCCTTTTTTATGGAGAACCGCTTATTGCCCATAAGATCCGGAGGTGGAGAGTTATCAGTAAAGACCATATGATCAATGATGAAATCCGGGCCAAAGAGGTCCGGTTGGTTGGAGCGGAAGGCGAGCAAATCGGAATCAAGCCGATCCGCGAAGCGCTGCAAATGGCGATTGATCTCAATTTGGATTTAGTCAACGTAGCACCGCAGGCGAAACCGCCGGTATGCCGCATCATGGATTACGGCAAGTTCCGTTACGAACTGCAGAAGAAAGAGAAGGAAGCGCGCAAGAACCAGAAGATCGTGGACATCAAGGAAGTCTGGTTCCGCGCCAACATTGAGGAACATGATTATCAAACCAAGTTCCGCAATGTAATCAAGTTCCTGGGCGAAGGCGATAAGGTGAAATGCTCCGTGCGTTTCCGCGGTCGTGAGATCACTCACGCCAATATCGGCCAGAAGATCCTGGAGCGCGTGAAGAACGAAGTGGCCGACATTTCCGTTGTCGAGCGCCAGCCAAAGCTGGAAGGCCGCAGCATGATCATGATTTTGGCCCCTAAAGCCCAATAATTCAAGGAGGAAACACCATGCCTAAAATGAAAACCCACAGCAGCCTGAAAGGCCGCTTCAAAGTAACAGGATCCGGTAAAGTACTGCGCTACAAAGCCCACAAAAACCACTTGCTGTCCCACAAGTCCAAACGCGCCAAACGCGTCCTGAGCGGCAACCCGGTAATGGCAGCAGGCGACGTAAGACGTTTGAAACAAGGACTTGCAAACTTGAAATAGTTTAAACACATATTTTTGGGAGGTTTATTAATATGGCAAGAGTTAAAGGCGGATTTGTAGTTCGTCGTAGACATAAAAAGGTATTGAAGCTGGCTAAAGGTTATTTCGGTTCCAAACACCGCATTTTCAAAACTGCTAAAGAACAAGTAATGAAATCGATGGTTTACGCTTACCGTGACCGTCGTCAAACCAAACGTAACTTCCGCAAACTGTGGATCGTGCGCATCAACGCTGCAGCCCGTCAAAACGGCCTGTCCTACAGCAAGCTGGTACACGGCTTGAAACTGGCTGGCGTGGAAGTAAACCGCAAGATGCTGGCTGATCTCGCTGTTAACGACCTGAATGCATTTAACTCCTTGGCTGTTGTAGCCAAAGAGAAGATCAATGCTTAATTTGCAATAAACCGAAAAGCACCGCCTGCGGCTCATCCGCGCGACGGTGCTTTTTTGCGGCCTTTAATTGACTAAAGGATTAAAGGCTATTCCCAATACTTTGTTGTGCTCAGCTGTGCAGCCAGCATTTTGCTGCTGTTTCGTCTAAGCTTGCGAAGCTCCGATCGTTCATCGGCGGAATGGCTGACCAGCTTCTCCTCGTCGGTTTCGGCAAGAACCTTGGGAACCTGGGCCGGTATGCCGTTTTCGTCAACGGCTACAAAGGTTAGAAATGCGGTAGCAGCCACGGTGCGTTCGCCGGTGTAGAGGTTTTCGGCTATGATTTTGACGAATACCTCGATGCTTGTCCGGCCGGTCGAAGATACGAAGGATTCGAAGCAGACCGAATCGGTGGGACGGATCGGCGACAGAAAGTCGACGGAATCGGCAGAGGCCGTGACGACGTTCTTGCGGCAATGCCGCATGGCGGAGATGGATGCCACTTCGTCGAGCGTGCTCATCAGTTTTCCGCCGAACAGCGTTTTGTGGTTGTTTACGTCATTTGGGAAAACGCGCCCGGTTTTGAATACCCGGGATTCCCGGCAGTATTTGTATTCCGGAACGGCTGGAATGTCGCTAGGCTTGTCCATTGTTTTCGTAACTCACCTTTCATGCATTATGTAAACAATTATGATAATAGAAAAGCAACTGTTGTGCAATAATATGCCTAACAGTTTGCTTTTTAATAAGGGAAATCGAGCTTTTCTAACACTAACTGCACATCGACATAACACTTGGTGTTACAGGAAGCGTTTTCTTGTTGAAAAATGCAAATTATTATTGACCTGAGGTCATTAATAGACTGGATTTTCGGTTTTTTTGCAGGTATAATTTGACCTAATGGTGTGTCTGGACAGAGTATAGAGGACAACCAAATTGTTAAGGGGGATTCCATTCCGATGAAAAAAGTTTTCAAGCTGTCTCTCGTAATGTTGCTTGCGTTTACTGTCATCCTGGCAGGCTGCGGAAACAATAACAACAACGCGAATTCCGGAAATGCCGGAACCGGGGACAACGCCGCTACCAACGCAGGAACTGCAACAAACGCTCCGACCGAAGCACCAAAGACTGACGTTAAGGTTGGCCTCGTAACCGACGTAGGCGGCGTTAACGACAAATCCTTTAACCAATCCGCTTGGGAAGCCCTGGAAGCTCTGAACAAAGAGACCGGCGTAGAAATCAAGTACCTGCAAAGTAAATCCAATGCAGACTACGAGCCAAACCTGAACCAATTCGTTCAAGGCGGCTACAATCTGACTTGGGGTATCGGCTTTGACCTTGGCGACGCTGTGAAGAAAGTTGCCGACGAAAACCCGAACGCCAACCTGGCGATCATCGACAGCGTGGTTGACGCTCCGAACGTTGAATCCGTAACCTTCTCCGAAAACGAAGGTTCCTTCCTGGTCGGCGTGGTTGCGGGTCTGACTACAAAAACCAACAAAGTAGGTTTCATCGGCGGTATGGAAAGCCCGGTTATCAAACGTTTCGAAGTTGGCTTCAAAGCCGGCGTTGAAGCAGTTAACCCTAACGCTAAAGTAACGATTACTTATGCAGGCGCTTATGACAAGCCTGATACTGGTAAATCCCTGGCTGCTACCCTGTACGATGCAGGCAATGACATCATCTTCCCTGCTGCAGGCGCAACGGGCAACGGCGTATTCAACGAAGCAAAATCCCGCAACAAAGCAGGCGGCTCCAAAGTTTGGGTTATCGGCGTAGACAAAGACCAATCCCTGGAATTTGGCGATGACGTAACTTTGACTTCCATGATCAAACGCGTAGACGAAGCTGTTAAGAAAGTATCCCAACAAGTAGTTGACGGAACGTTCAAAGGCGGCACAACTACCGTACTGGGTCTGAAAGACAACGGCGTAGGTCTTCCTGAGACTTCGAAAGCCAACGTAAGCCCAGAAATCCTGGCTAAAGTTGACGAGTACACGAAACAAATCATCGACGGAACAATCGTTGTTCCTGCCGAATAATCGTTTACACACGCAACGAATTTTATAAGAACAGGGAACAAGGCCGGTCTTGAGCCGGCCTTGTTCCCTGTTAAAATACCGGTCCTTAAAAGCAGCACAGTAATGCCGTCCTTGAATTCGGGACGGTATATCGGCGTCTGTACGTGTAATAATTTCTATATTCTGTGATGAGGGTGATTCCATGAGTGCTGCGGCTCCTGTTGTAGAGTTGAAGCAAATCACAAAACGTTTTCCCGGTATTGTTGCAAACGACTCCATCAGCCTGACGCTCCAGAAGGGGGAGATTCATGCGCTGCTCGGCGAAAACGGGGCAGGCAAGTCTACCCTGATGAATATCGTATTCGGTTTGTACCAGCCCGACGAGGGCAGCATTGAAATTGACGGAAAACCGGTCGTTATCGACAGCCCGAACAAAGCCATTGAGCTGGGCATCGGAATGGTTCACCAGCATTTCAAGCTTGTTGATCCTTTTACGGTAACCGAGAACATCGTTCTTGGCATGGAGCCGAAAAAGGGACTTAAAATCGACTATAAATCCGCCGAGGAACAGGTTCGTAAACTATCGGAGCAATACGGGCTGCAGGTCAATCCGAACGCCAAAATCCATGATATTTCGGTCGGCATGCAGCAGCGGGTAGAGATCATGAAAACCTTGTACCGCGGGGCGGATATTCTTATATTCGACGAACCAACCGCCGTCTTGACGCCGCAGGAGATCACCGAACTGATGGCGATCATGAAGCGTCTTGTAGCGGAAGGTAAATCGATCATCCTGATTACGCATAAGCTGAAGGAAATTATGGAAATCTCCGATCGGGTGACGATTATCCGGCGCGGGAAAGTGATCGACAGCGTTAAAACTTCGGAAACCAATCCAAATGAGCTGGCCGAAAAAATGGTCGGACGCGGCGTAACCTTTAAAGTGGACAAGGCTCCGCCGAAGCCAGGCGCAACGGTACTGAAGATGTCGAACGTGCAGAGCAAGAGCAAGGAAGGCGTCTCTGTGCTGAACGGTCTCAGCTTTGAAGTAAAGGCGGGAGAAATTCTCGGTATCGCCGGGGTAGACGGTAACGGACAAAGCGAACTGATCCAAGCGATTACCGGCTTGCGTAAAGTTGATTCCGGTTCCATTACGATTGAGGGAAGCGAAATCGCCAATTTGTCTCCACGCAAAATTTCGGAGAAAAATGTCTCGCATATTCCGGAAGACCGTCATAAACACGGCCTCGTGCTGGATTTTACAGTAAGCGAAAATATGGTTCTTGAGACATACTATAAAGCGCCGTACAACAAAAACGGATTTTTGCAAAAGGATGTCATCGACCGTCATGCCACTTCGCTTGTCGAACGGTTCGACGTACGGACGCCGTCCATCGAGAACAAAGCCCGGTCGCTCTCCGGCGGGAATCAGCAGAAAGCGATTATTGCTCGGGAAATAGACAAGGATCCGACACTGCTGATCGCAGCCCAGCCGACGCGCGGCTTGGATGTCGGGGCGATCGAGTTCGTACAGAAGCAGCTGATTGCCCAGCGCGACCAAGGCAAGGCAGTACTGCTCATTTCCTTCGAGCTGGATGAAATCATGAACGTGTCCGACCGGATTGCCGTTATTTATGAAGGGCAAATCGTCGGCGAAGTATATCCGGAGGATACCAATGACCAGGAGCTGGGCCTCATGATGGCGGGAAGCCTCAAGCGGGGAGGTAATGCGGGTGAATAAACTGAAAAAAATCTTTGCTGGCGATAGCTACATCATACCGCTCGTAGCGATTATACTGGGCTTTCTGGTCGGTGCAGTGGTCATGCTGATCGGCGGCTACGATCCTATCGCTGCCTACTCTGCGCTGTTCAAGCGCGTGTTCGGCAGCCCGTACGACTTCGGCGAAGCGATCCGGGAAATGACGCCGCTGATGTTTACGGGTCTGGCCGTTGCCTTTGCCTTCCGTTCGGGGATGTTTAACATCGGCGCGGACGGACAGGTACTGATCGGTATGACGGCAGCTTCCGTCATCGGCATCAAGCTTAGCGGAATGCCAACGTTCCTGCTGGTTCCGCTGGCAGTTATTGCCGCGGGCCTGTTTGGCGGCTTATGGGCAGGCATTGCCGGCTACCTGAAAGCCAAACGCGGTATCAATGAAGTTATTACAACCATTATGCTCAACTGGATTGCGCTTTATCTGGCCAACTACATTGTCCGAAACTTCTTGCTGATTCCAGGGAAAAACCGTTCCGAGGATATCCCGGCTTCGATGTCCATGACGTTTCTGAATTCGCTTTTCGACAATGCCCGCATACATTGGGGTACAGTATTGGCGTTGTTGGCCGCGGTATTCTTTTATGTGTATCTGTGGAAAACCAAGCAGGGCTATGAAATGCGGGCCGTCGGTTTCAACCCGCATGCCGCTGAATACGCGGGCATGAATGTCGGACGCAACGTGGTTAAGGCGATGTTCATCAGCGGCGCTTTTGCCGGCCTGGCCGGTGCGGGCGAAGTGCTGGGGGTTTTCCATTATCAATCCGTATTTGCCGCTTCTCCGGGTTACGGCTTTGACGGAATCGCCGTAGCGCTGCTTGGATTAACCCATCCGTTGGGCGTTATTCTGGCTTCTATCCTCTACGGTATGCTGACGTACGGTTCGGCCGGCATGAGTTTTGGCGCGGACGTTCCGCCGGAATTGATCCGGATCGTTATCGGTTCGATCATATTCTTTATCGCTGCCCAAGGAATTGTGCGCTGGGTGCTGAAGCCGTTTTACTTCAAGCGCAAGAAAGAGAAGGTGTCTTAGATGGATACATTAGGCCAATTGCTCAACACAACGCTGGTGTTCTCCACGGCGCTGATCTTTGCCGCACTAGGCGGCATCTTCTCTGAGCGCTCCGGTGTGGTCAACATCGGGCTTGAAGGACTGATGATGTTCGGCGCGTTTGCCGCGGCTGTCGGCGGTTATTACGCCGAAGATGCCGGAATGGGCGCGTGGGCACCATGGATCGGCGTATTATGCGCCATGGTTATCGGTGCGCTCGGTGCGCTAATTCATGCCGTGGCCTCCATAACGTTCAAGGCGGACCAGACGATATCAGGTACGGTTATCAACTTTCTGGCCGCCGGAAGCACGCTATATCTGGTTAAATTGCTGTTTGAAGGCGCGGGCGAATCCCCGCTGATCAACGGCTTCGATAAGATCACGGTGCCATGGCTTTCCAAGATTCCGGTGATCGGCGAAGGGGTTTTTGATTCCTACCCGACCACTTACCTGGCGATCATCCTTGTTATCGTCATTTACTTCGTGCTGTTCAAGACGCCGTTCGGTCTGCGCCTGCGTGCGGTCGGCGAACATCCGAGCGCAGCGGACACGCTTGGCGTTAACGTCAACCGGATGAGATATATCGGCGTGTTGCTCAGCGGTATGCTGGCTGGCATCGGCGGCGCCACCATTACGCTTACGACAACCGGAACCTATGCCCATAACACGATTTCCGGACAAGGCTTTATCGCCATTGCCGCGATGATCTTCGGGAAATGGAATCCGCTCGGTGCCTTCGGTGCGGCCGTATTCTTCGGCTTGTCCCAGGCGATCCGCAACTATGTTCAGCTGTTTGAATGGTCCAAGGATATCCCGCAGGAATTTATTTTCATGATTCCTTACATCCTGACCATAATCGTGCTAGTCAGCGCAGTAGGGCGCTCATCGGCTCCGAAGGCGCTGGGCGAACCATACGATCCGGGTAAGCGGTGAGCCTGCCGGCTCCCGCGTGTGCTCGCAAAAAAGCATTCCCGCTTCCTGCGGGAATGCTTTTTTTTGTGCTCCTGAATGCAGGAGATTCTTGTGGAGGGTCAAATGTACAGGCGGAGGGGACGCCGGTGGAATAGACTGTAAGGGTCTTGATAATCCTATTGGGAGGGATATAGATGATCCAGCCGGTTACAAAAAAACAGGTCATGAAGATGGTGGGCAAAAACATCGTCGCGGTCAAAAAGGACGGATCCAAAGTCATGGGCAAGCTGATCCGCATCTCGGGCAACCGTCTGATGCTGCAACCGATCAGCGGTAAAAAAGTGCAAACCAAAGCGCTCATTCCGTTGGTACTGTTCGACTTGCTGGCTGTTGGGACGGCTCCTTATGCCTACGGCGGGTATCCTTACGGCGGATACCCGTATGGAACGCCTTACGGCGCTCCTGGGTATGGCGGCTATGGTCCGTACGGACGCCCGCCTGTTGGCTTTTTCTAAAGCGGTCCTCAGCGGTTGAACTGCTTCTCAAATTCATAGACGTAATTTTTCTGGTGATAGCGGGCTACACTGTAGCCCAATTTTTTATAAAAAGCTATGCCTGCGGTATTCCCGCTGTCTACGGATACCTTTGCCCTGTTGCATCCGCGGGATAGTGCAAACCGCTCGGCACGGTCCATCAGCAGATTGCCCCAGCGTTTGCGGCGGGCTGCGGGCGAGACCGCAAGCATATCGATATAGAGCAGATCGCCATGCAGCATAAAGTGGACAAATCCCAAAGGGTCGCTTTCGTATTCGGGGCAGGCCACCAGTGTAACGCCTTGGCTCAAGCGGCGCGGCAAATCGCTTCTCACCTGGTTAATGACGGTCTGCGGGAGATGCGAGAGCGGGACAAGCTGTTTCTCAATCAGGTCCAGGATCACCGTATCATCTTGTTTCGGTCTGCGATAGCGGATCATGGAGCACCTCCAGTCTGGCACATTGTCGTACATCATATGCTGCCGAAGGTATGGGCGTTCCGGCAAGGAATTCGTAACATCGCGTGAAAGTTTGCAGAAATATGGGTATTGACTAACCGTGTGAGGAATCATATAATGTGTCTAAACATTTTATCGAACATACATTCATCGGCGATGATGAGGACGAAGTTTAAAGGGCTCTTTTGATCAGAGAGTGCGAGGATTTGCTGAAACCTCCACCAGAATCCCTTTTATACGAGCTCACCTCGGAGCTGTTTCGCTGAAAGGTCCGTCGGCAACAGTGGCGGAATTAGTAGGGGAAATCGTGTGGTCCGCGTTACGGACTTCAGGTCACAAAGATTGGGCCCTGCCTACATCGATGGATTTTTGTTACCTGATAAGGCGTTGCATCGCGAGGTGCAATGCAAACATGGGTGGTACCACGGAAGATCAACCTTTCGTCCCTCACGCGCAGCGATCGTTGTGCGTGGGAGGCGGAAGGTTTTTTTGCTGATATATGGGGTTTTTGAATATCGAAGGGAGGAACACTGATGAGTGCGCAAACACCGGAAGTGCGGTCGACAGAAGAATTACGTGAGAAATGGAAAACGCCGGAGGTCATTAGCGGATCGGAGATCCTGTTGCGCAGTCTTGTACTTGAAGGTGTAGATACTGTATTCGGTTATCCGGGCGGTGCAGTGCTGTACATTTACGATGCGCTCCACGGCTTTACGGATTTCAATCATATCCTGACTCGCCACGAGCAAGGCGCCATTCATGCCGCCGACGGCTATGCACGGGCAAGCGGCAAACCGGGCGTGTGTATCGCGACCTCCGGCCCGGGGGCAACCAATCTGGTAACGGGCATCGCGACTGCTTTTATGGACTCGGTTCCGCTCGTTGTCATTACAGGCAACGTATTCTCCAGCCTGATCGGTACGGATGCATTCCAGGAAGCAGACATTACCGGTATCACGATGCCGATTACAAAACACAGCTATCTGGTGCGGGATGTTGAGGACTTGCCGCGAATCATTCATGAGGCGTTCCATATTGCGAACACCGGCCGCAAAGGTCCAGTCCTGATCGACATTCCGAAAGACGTGTCGGCGGCGAAAACCTTGTTTGCGCCGGCTCAGGAGCAAGGCGTCAACCTTCGCGGCTACAACCCGCGCACTGTTCCTAACAAATTGCAGCTCGATAAACTGGTGCGGGCCATCGCTTCCGCAGAGCGGCCAATTATCATTGCGGGAGGCGGGGTTATCTACTCCGGAGCTCACGAAGCCATGTACGAATTCGTGAAACGGACTGAAATTCCGATTACGACGACACTGCTGGGTCTCGGCGGATTCCCGAGCGGCGAAGAGCTGTGGATGGGCATGCCGGGTATGCACGGAACCTACACCGCGAACAATGCCATTCAGAACTGCGATTTGCTGATCAATATCGGCGCACGGTTTGATGACCGGGTAACCGGCAAGCTGGACGGTTTTGCACCATATGCCAAGATCGTTCATATCGATATCGATCCGGCGGAAATCGGCAAAAACGTGCAGCCGGACATCCCGATCGTAGGTGATGTCAAAACGGTATTGGAGATGCTTAATCCGGAAGTGGGACGGGCTGCAAACGCGGATGCGTGGAGAACCCAGATTGCCCAGTGGAAACTGGAATATCCGCTTCGTTACAACGATTCCAGCGATGAGCTGAAGCCGCAGTGGGTGATCGAGATGATCAACGACACTACGGAAGGTGAAGCGATCATCACCACGGACGTCGGCCAACATCAGATGTGGGCCGCCCAGTATTATAAATTCAATCATCCGCGTTCCTGGATCACCTCGGGCGGGCTTGGAACGATGGGCTTCGGTTTCCCTTCGGCGATCGGTGCGCAAATGGCGCATCCGCAGCGTCTGGTGGTCTCCATCAACGGCGACGGCGGCATGCAAATGTGCGCCCAGGAACTAGCGATTTGCGCCATCAACAACATTCCGGTCAAGATTGTTGTGATCAACAATCAGGTGCTTGGAATGGTGCGCCAATGGCAGAACCTGATCTACGAGAAGCGTTACAGCTACACCGATCTTGCGGGCAGTCCGGACTTCGTGAAGCTGGCTGAGGCGTACGGGGTTAAAGGCCTCCGCGCAACCAGCAAGGAAGAAGCGGGCGCCGTATGGAAGGAAGCGCTGGAAACGCCGGGTCCGGTATTGGTAGAATTCGTTGTCTCCAAAGACGAAAATGTCTACCCGATGGTAACCCAGGGCTCGACCATCGATCAAATGCTGATGGGGGATGAATAACCGTGATGAAACATACGATTTCCGTATTAGTGAATGACCAGCCCGGCGTCCTGCAGCGGGTTTCCGGACTATTCGGCCGCCGCGGCTTTAATATCGAGAGCATTACCGTAGGGCAATCGGAAGAAGCGGGATTGTCGCGGATGGTCATTGTAACCCTTGGCGACCAGCATACGCTGGAGCAGATCGAAAAGCAGCTCTACAAGCTGATTGATGTCATCAAGGTCGTTGATCTCGGCTCCAAGCCAATGGTTGCCCGCGAACTGGCTCTGATCAAAGTAAAAGCGGAGCCGGCAGAACGTCCGGAGATCATGGGCGTCGTTGAAACCTTCCGTGCCTCGGTCGTGGATATCGGTTCGACCAGCCTGCTCGTCCAGGTCGTCGGCGATACGCAAAAAATCGATGCCATGATTGAACTGCTCAAGCCATACGGCATTAAGGAGCTTTCCCGGACCGGCGTAACCGCTATGATCCGCGGGAACGCCTGATTTTAAAGAACAAAGTCGGCGGATAACTCCGGTATAATTTACGGCTTTAACGAATTGCTGCTTGCTTGCATTAACGGACAGGATTCAGTATGATTGACCCGCTGAAAGAGCGGGAGCTTGAGAAGCTAACCCAAGGCTTCTGAAGCACCCGCTCTTTACGATGGGTCTCAATTTAAAGGAGGATATGAACAATGGCAGTAACAACGTACTATGAAAAAGATGCAGAACTGAGTGTATTGAAGGGAAAAACCATCGCAGTAATCGGATACGGCAGCCAAGGGCATGCCCAAGCACAAAATCTGCGTGACAGTGGTCTTCAAGTTGTTATCGGCCTGCGTGAAGGCAAATCCTTCGAAACGGCCAAAAATGACGGCTTTGAAGTGCTTTCCGTAGCGGACGCCGTATCCCGCGCGGATGTCGTGCAAATTTTGATGCCGGATGAAACCCAAGCTTCCGTCTACAAAAACGAAATCGAGCCAAACCTCAAAAAAGGCGCTGCACTCATGTTCTCCCATGGCTTTAACGTTCATTTCGGACAAATCGTTGCTCCAAAGGATGCCGACGTACTGCTCGTTGCTCCGAAATCGCCGGGTCACATGGTTCGTCGTACGTACGTGGAAGGCTTCGGCGTTCCAGGCTTGATCGCCATCGAACAGGATGCTACCGGAAACGCTAAAGCGATTGGACTCGCGTACGCAAAAGGTATCGGCTGTACCCGTGCCGGAGTTATCGAAACTTCCTTCCGCGAAGAAACCGAAACCGACTTGTTCGGTGAACAAGCTGTACTGTGCGGCGGCGTATCCGCATTGATCAAAGCCGGCTTCGAAACGCTGACCGAAGCAGGCTATACTCCGGAAATGGCTTACTTCGAGTGCTTGCACGAAATGAAGCTGATCGTTGACCTCATTTATGAAGGAGGTCTGGCTACCATGCGCGATTCCATCAGTAACACTGCGGAATACGGCGACTATGTTACCGGCCCTCGCATCGTGACCGACGAAACGAAAAAAGCAATGAAAGCCGTATTGTCCGACATTCAACAAGGTAAATTCGCCCGCGATTTCATCCTTGAGAACCAATCCGGCCGCGCGTTCCTGACAGCTACACGCCGCAATGAAGCCGCTCATCCGGTTGAAGTAGTCGGCGGACAACTGCGTGAAATGATGCACTGGATCAAGAAATAAGCAAGCTAAGCTATGCATAAATTAGGATAACGATAACCAGGCATAACCCTCAGATGCGGCCGCGATTCATGCGGGCCGCATTTGAGGGTTTATACACGATCTACAGGAGGTGCTCGGCATGCGCAAGATTTATGTGTTTGACACCACGCTGCGTGACGGGGAGCAGTCCCCGGGCGTGAACCTGAACACGCGCGAGAAGGTAGAAATCGCCCATCAGCTGGAGAAGCTCGGAATCGACCGGATGGAGGCGGGTTTCCCCGCCGCTTCGCCGGGAGATCTTGCCGCCGTCCAGGCGGTGGCGAAGGCGGTCAAAAACGCAACCGTCATCGGCCTGTCCCGTTCCCGGGAGAAGGATATCGATGCGGTAAAAGAGGCGCTGCAAGGCGCACAGGACCCATGCATTCATATTTTCCTCGCCACGTCTCCGATCCACCGCCAGCACAAGCTTCGGATGGAGAAGGCGGAGGTGCTGGAGACGGCGCGTTCAGCCATTCGTTATGCCAAGAAATTTTTCCCTAAGCTTGAGTTCTCTTTGGAGGATGCCGGCCGTACCGAGCTGGACTTTATGGCCGAGGTTGTAGGCATGGCCATCCGCGAGGGTGCAAATGTCGTCAATATTCCGGATACGGTGGGTTATCTTAACCCGTCCGAATACGGGGCGATCTTCAAATATTTGAAGGAAAACGTTCCGGATATCGAACGCGTGCAGCTTAGCGCACATTGCCATAACGATCTCGGGATGGCGACGGCCAATACGCTGGCCGCAATTCTGAACGGCGCCGACCAGATTGAAGGCACCATCAACGGCATCGGCGAACGCGCCGGCAATACGGCGATCGAAGAAGTTGCGCTGGCGCTCGAGACGCGCAGCGAATTTTTCGGGGCCAAAACCTCGCTGGTGTTGTCCGAAATTGCCCGGACCAGCCGTCTGGTCAGTAAATTGACCGGCATGGTTGTGCCGGGGAATAAGGCGATCGTCGGAGCCAATGCCTTCGCACATGAATCCGGCATCCATCAGGACGGCATGCTCAAGGAAAAAACGACGTATGAAATCATGACCCCGGAAACGATCGGCCTGAAGGAAAGCAAGCTGGTGCTCGGCAAACATTCGGGCCGCCATGCCTTCCGCGACAAGCTGAGCGATCTGGGTTACGATTTGTCCGAAGAAGAATTGAACACGGCATTCGCCCGGTTCAAGGATCTGGCCGACAAGAAGAAAGAAGTGTCCGACGAGGATATTCTGGCGCTGCTCGAAGAAAGACTGATCGACACGCCGGAAGTATTCGCGCTCAAGACGATTTTCGTCACCTATGGCAATGAAGCAACGCCTTCCGCAACCGTCACAATTCAGGGACCGGAAGAGACGCCGATCGCCGCTACGGCCGAAGGCAACGGTTCGGTCGATGCCATCTACAATGCCATCGATCAAGCAACGGGCGAAGAAGTCACTTTGGGCGACTACTCGATCAAAGCTGTCAGCCGCGGCAAGGACGCCCAGGGCGAGGTGCATGTAGTTTTGTCGCAAGGCGAGATTGCCGCGCAAGGCCGGGGTCTCAGCACCGACATTCTCGAGGCGAGCGCCAGAGCCTATCTGGATGCGCTGAACAAGCTGATCGAGAAGCGGAAGACTTTTTCCGGAAGAGAAAAAGCCAGTCTTTAATCTGTTTTAAAAAAGCTGCCTGTAACTGCCGTTTGGCGTTACAGGCAGCTTTTTTGCGTTGTATGCTTCCTGCTCTCATGCAGCAGTATGAATGAACATTTATTTCCATTGTTGATAAAAAATCATTAATTTATAATGATATAGCCACCGGCAGACGACAGCATAGATGGACAGGAGGGAAACTACCGGGCAATGATGAAAAGAAATTTTGCCGCAATACTTAGTTTTTTAATCATTATGTTGCAAGTTACTTACGGATTCGGTTTTGCGCCGCGGACAGATGCGGCCGAAATCAAAAACAATATTATATCCAGCGTGAACATGACGGTTTACGACAACGGCGTACCTGTTACGGATGCCGTCTACAAGCAAGGTGCAGAGGTCAAGCTGACCTATGATTGGCAGCTTCCGGATAAAACCTATCAGGGCGGCGATACCTACACCTTCGATTTGCCGGATCATTTTGTGCTGGCCAGCGATATCAGCGGAATTCCGCTGAAAGCCGACGGCATGACGCTCGGGCGGCTAGATGTGCGAAAGGGTAATCCGAACCAGGCCACGTTGACCTTCGGCGACGATGTGGATAAATATTTCGATGTCCATGGTTCGTTCGCCATCCGTACCGCATTCGATAAAGCGAGCTTTACCGAAACGACGGTACAACGGATCGTTTTTCCGGTGAACGGCGGCAATAAAACCGTCACGGTCCGTTTTGTGCCCGATGTTCCATCGACGATCGCCAAAAGCGGCACTCCGGTGGGAGCGAATAAGGATCATTACAATGCGGCGGCGATTGACTGGACGGTTGACGTAAATAAAACGCTCGCCAGCGTGAACGGAGCGGAAATTACCGATCCGATTCCGGCCGGGCTTGCGGTCAATATAGACAGTGTGAAGGTCTATCTGCTCGACATGAAGCTCAACGGCAGCGCCGTCCGCGGCAAGCAGCTTTTATCTTCCGAATATACGGCCAGCCTTGCGGGCGGCAAGCTGAAGATCGGCTTCAGCGGCGCTCCGATTACGGGAGCGTACCGGCTGGAATATACGACTGACCTTACAGATGCCGGAAAAACGAGCTTCACGAACACCGCGTCTTTTAGCGGAAGAGGGATGACGGCAGCAACCGCCACCGCCAAGGTTACCGTTGCTAGCGGATCGCCGCTGGCCAAGACCTTTGTGTCGTACGATCCGGCGAACCGGATCAGCGACTGGGAAATCCGCTACAACTATAATGAACGGATAATCGCGCAAGCGGACGCTGTGTTGAAAGATGTGTTCGACAGCTCGCAAACCCTGGTGCCGGGATCGCTCAACATCGTTCCGGTCAGTTTTTCAACCAGCGTCAAAGGGACGGAAGGCAAGTCGCCATTTACGAACTACACGCTGAATCCGCCGGCGGTAAACGGTGCGGGGAAGAGCGGCTTTGAACTGCGTTTTAACCAGGATGTCAGCGGCGCTTATTTAATCAAATACAAAACGCAGGCACTGAATCGGGTGGAAGAGGAAACAACGGTTAAAAACACCGTGTCCAGTGGCTCGTCGACGGCAACGGACTCCGGAAAGCTGACCCCGGCCATCATCGGCAAAAAAGTGGCAGCGACCGATTATGCGGCGAAAACCGTAACCTGGGAAGTGACCATCGACGGTGACAGTTACCCAATGAATCAGGTGAGTGTGAAGGATAGTTTTACCAATAAGGGTCTGAAACTTGTGCCGGGGTCGATCGTCGTGAAAAAAGGCGGCAGCACGCTGTCTTCCGGGTACTCGCTCAGCAATGTCGAGGAGACCAAGGGTTTCGAGGTGAAGTTTGCTTCTGCCCTCGCCGGCCCGTACACGATTATCTACAAGACGTATTTTGACAATCAATGGCTGAATTACGACTGGCTCAAGACCACTGCCAAGTTCGAAAACGCAGCAACCGTGAAATGGAGCGATGCCGGCTCCAGTGCTACCAAAAGCAAAACAGCCAGTGCGGTGTTCACGCCAAACAGCAAGGAGCGGGCCAATGGCTTTAAAAGCGGAGATTATAATGCCGCAACCAAAGAGATCACCTGGACCATAGGCGTCAATTACAATCGCAGCGAGCTGAACAACGCCAAGGTGACGGATGTATTGGAGAGCGGGCAGGCTTATGTCGCCGGATCGCTGTCGGTTTATCCGATGACCGTAGAGAAAGACGGCGATGCCGTGAAGGGGACAACGAAGATTGTTCCCGGCAAGGTTTACACCGTCACTTATGATGAGGGCGGCAAACAGCTGGAAGTTGCTTTCAGCGGCAAAATCCAGGCCGGTTATTATCTGGTGTTCAAAACATCGCTCGGCGGAAAAGCCGTCGACAGCCCGGAAATCGACAATACCGCACGGCTGAGCAGCGGGAACGGCAAGGAATCGCGTGATCTGAACGCATCGGTCGATATTCCGAATGCCGGACAGTTTATCGATAAAACCGGCGTACAGAACAACACGAAGATCAAGTGGTCCGTGAACATTAACTACAGTCAGTCCTATATCGAAAATGCGGTGATCACCGATTATCCAACCGACAATCAGCTGCTGCTGGGAGATTCATTTAAGCTGTACCCGGCAACAGTCAGCGCGGACGGCAAAGTGACCAAGGGCAGCAAGCCGCTGGTTCAGGGCACCGACTACAGGCTGGACATTCAAAATGATGCGGCGACAGGCAAACAGCAGTTTACGCTGGCTTTTCTGGCCCCGATCGAGAAGCCTTACGTTCTGGAGTATGAGTCGCTGATCGTCGCGAAGGACAATGACAAGGTCTCGAACAGCGTCCAGCTCAGCGGCAATAGCAGCATTACGATTACAAAGGAAAAAAAATACGAGGTTACCGTGGCCCTCTCTGCCGCTGAAGCGGTCGGGACCGGCAGCCGGAAGGCACTGAAGCTGATCAAGACGGATGCGCAAGACGGCTCCAAGCTTGCCGGCGCGACCTTTGCACTGTACCGTGATGCCGGAACAGCAGCAGCGCTTGTCGGGACGGTAACGACGGATGTGTACGGAGCAGCGGCCTTCGGTAACCTGTGGCCGGGGAGTTATTATTTGCAGGAGGTCGAGGCGCCGGAAGGATATGTGATCCAGCCGGACCCGGTCCCTGTAGCGTTTAACTCCACCACGGAAACGACTTTAACGCTTACGAATGAAAAAGCGCAGCCGTCGACGTCTCCATCGCCGACGCCGGAAGCGCCAGCTACGGCAACGCCGGCGCCAACGGCTGCGCCGACGCCGGAAGCGCCGGCTACGGCAACGCCGGCGCCAACGGCCGCGCCGACGCCGGAAGCGCCGGCTACGGCAACGCCGGCGCCATCGGCTGCGCCGACGCCGGAAGCGCCGGCTACGGCAACGCCGGCGCCATCGGTCGCGCCGACGCCGGAAACGCCGGCTACGGCAACGCCGACGCCAACGGCCGCGCCGACGCCGGAAGCGCCGGCTACAGCAGCGCCGGCCACGGCAACGCCGGCGCCAAGCCAGCCCCCCATCGTCGAGGTTCCCGACGATGAGGTGCCGCTGGGCGGCAACCCGCAGCCTGGCGGTTCGCCAACGCCGGAAGCGTCGGCTGCGCCAAGCCCGGCACCGTCTGCTGCGGCGACCCCGGAGGCATCGGCTGCGCCAAGCCCGGCACCATCGGCAGCGCCGACCCCGGCACCGTCTGCTGCGCCGACGCCAACGCCAATCATCGAAGTTCCTGATGACGAGATTCCGGTCGGCGGAAGCCCGGTTCCGGACGGTCCGGTCAAGCTGCCCCAGACCGGAGAAGCCAGCCCGTGGCCGATTTATTTGGCGGGGGGCGCGCTGATTGCAATCGGCGTGCTGCTGGCCGCAAAATTTAAACCCCGCAAATAAGCGGGGCAATATTCAGGGAGTGCCCCTTTCCGACGAGTGGAAGGCAAGGGGGCGCTCCTTTTTTCATGCATTATACACCTGACAACGCCGAGTTTGTTTCTGTCACTGCTAGGTGTACGCCCAACATTACTTGTTTCTTTCGGTACGTTAACTCGAGCGCCCAACATCACTTGTTTCCTTCGGGACGTTAACTCAAATGCCAGCAACGCGGTTTGCCCCCGATTCCGCCTAGATGAATCTACGCCCCGGGGCGGATTTACAAAGCGGAGCGGCAACGGTATGATCGCTGTGGATGATTTACAAGGAGCGGTTTGGCGCGTGTGCCAAAACATTTTATTTTTCTTGCAGGGGACCGGCCGAGGCCGGCGTCTAACGTATTGTTATGAAGGAGGGGAGAGCACTGGAAGAGGCAGCATGGATATCGGCCGTACTGGGGGGCGAGCATCAGGCCTTCGGGCACTTGGTCAAGCGATATCAAGGCATGGTATACCGGGTTTGTTACAAAATTACGGGAGAAGCCGAATCGGCCAAGGATATGACCCAGGAGGTTTTTATCAAAGCCTATAAGGCGCTCCCTTCCTTCAAAGGGCAAGCCTCGTTTTCGACGTGGCTGTACCGGATCGCTTACCGCACCTGTCTGGACTGGAAACGGGCCAACGACCGGGAGTGGAAGCACCGGAGCAGCGCGGATTATTCCGAGAACGATTGGGTGACCGCCCAGACGCCTGAGCAAGAAGCGATCCGCAAGGAATCTTCGCAGGAGCTGGATGAACATTTGAATAGCCTCACGGAACCGTACCGGTCGGTCGTGCAGCTGTACTATTTTCATAGCCAGTCCTATCAGGAGATCGCCGACCAGAAAGGGATCTCGGTTAAAACAGTGGAGTCTCAGCTGTACCGTGCCAGACAGATAATGCGCAAAAGCGGGGGGGAATGGCGATGAATTGCGTCAAGGTAAAAGAATGGATGCCGCATTATTTGGACCAAGCGCTGCCCAAAGAAGCGGAGCATAACATGCGCCTGCATCTGGCAACCTGCGAGGATTGCGCCGCCTGGCTGGCAGAAGCCCAAGCCCTGGAAGCGATCTGGAACGAAGCCGGACAGGACGGCGGAGCGGAGCCGCTGGAGATTCCCGATCTGTACGGCGGGATTATGGCCGAAATCGATAAGATCGAAGCCGGGCGCCGTGCGCGCAGCGCACCCAAGACAGAAGCCAGAAGCCGTACGGCTGCCGGAGCTTCATGGATGCATTACGGGCTTGCGGTCTGCCTGACTTTCGTGCTGCTGCAATTCGGCGTATTTAAAGACTTGGCGTTCGGCATCAGCGAGTTCAACGGGCATATGTCCGCTTCGGTAAGCTCATGGTTCAGTCCGTCCAGCCAATCGAAATAAATTTAATCGATATGAAAGATAAAAATAAAGGAGCGAAACGCGATGATCAAGAAACGCCGCTGGCTCACGTTTTTCCTGGCAATGATTCCGGGCGTGGGGCATATGTATTTGGGGTACAAAAAGAAAGGCCTGGAATTTATGGCCGGGGCCTCGATCTGTATTATCTTCATCTCCTCCAGCAGTCCCGAATTTTCCTTCGCGCTGGCTGCGCTGTGGTTCTATCAATTATTTGATGCACTGCAAAAGGTGAATTGGATGAAGATGGTCCATGCCGAGCACGAACGCATGATGTATCAGCCCGACGGTTACGGTGCCCCTTGGTCGATGGGCTTTACGCCGCCTCCCGGTTATCCGGGGTATCCGGTGCTGCCGGAAGAGGATATTAATCCGGTGTGGATGGGGATCGGCTGCGTTGCCGCAGGGGTTCTGCTGATGGTGATCACTGTATTCCCGTGGTTATGGAGAATCCTCTCCGATATGAACATCGGTTCGATTCTGCTGGCGCTGGGCCTGATCGGCTACGGGTATATGATGCTTAAGAAAAACTCTAGAGTATAAGAAATGGGGACGTGAACATGGGGAGATGGAAAATCGGCAGTTTTACCGCAGCACTGGGCTGTATTGCGGTGGGCGTGATGATCGTGCTGGCCCAATTCGACATCGTATCGTATGATGTGCTGGGATATATTTGGCCGGCGCTGCTGATTTTTATCGGCATCGAGATGCTGCTGCGGCTCTCGGTTAAATCGGAGACCAAAACAAAGGTCAGCGGCTGGTCTATCGTGCTGGTCATTGTACTTATTCTTGCAAGCGGCGGGCAGTCGCTGGCATCGAATGGGCTTGGGGGATTGTTTGGACCGACGCAGCTGGTTCCGGTTGAGGATGACGTGAACGTGGAAGCGGGCGTGACCAACGTCAAAATCATGATTCCAAACGGCAAAGTTCAGCTGAACGGAACCGACGGCAATGTCATAAGCTACGAAGGCAAGCTGGAGCAGCCCGGCAAAGACTTGGATGCGGCTACCCAAGCGCTGGAAGATCACTGGAACGTGGAGACTTCCGGCAACACCCTGATCCTGGAGCTGAAAGGAGAATCCGGCGTTCTGTCCGGCATCCATATCGGCTTCAATCTGAAGGCCCCTTATCTGAATGTCAACGTTCCCCGCAACCTTGCGGTCGAGGTGGACACCAGCGACGGCTCGATCGACGCCTCGGATCTGGCTGCGGGACTGGAAGTCCATACGAGCAACGGAGCCATGGATATCCATGATATTGCCGGCGGCCTCGATGCCCATACCAGCAACGGTTCGCTGACCGTGAAAAATATTGCCGGCGGCGCCGAGCTGGTCAGCTCCAACGGGGCGCTCAATCTGACGGACATTGACGGCGAAGTTTCGGCCAAGAGCAGCAACGGCAAAATTACGCTGGCCTCGCCGGTCACCGGCAATTGGAAATGCTCCTCCAGCAACGGTAAAATCGAGGTGAGCCTGCCGGCGGACGCCAATGCCCGCATAACGGCGGATACGAGCAACGGTTCCCTCAAAGGAAATGTGAACTGGAGCAAGGACGGCGGCAGCCACGGAACGGCTACGCTGGGCGCCGGACAATACCAGGTTTCGCTCTCGACCAGCAACGGTTCGGTGAACGTAAACACAACTCCGTAACCTTCACATTAAAAAAGCTCTCCTTCCTGCAGGATATCTGCGGGAAGGAGAGCTTTAACGTTTCAGGGCTTGCTCATAATTACCAGGCATACGCCTTAGGCGCAGCTCCGCCCGGTCCCGGGAAGATTTCGTCCAGGCGCTGCATGACCGATTCGTCCAGCGACAGCTCCACGCTGCGCAAAGCGCTTTCGAACTGCTCCAGCGTGCGCGGTCCGATAATCGGGGCGGTAACGGCCGGATTGGCAAGCAGCCAGGCCAGCGCAATGTTGTCCTGCGGTTCGCCCAGTTCCCGGCTCAGCTCGGCAAATGCTTCGAGCTGGCTGCGGTGCTGCTCGATCCGCTCCGCATTGCCGCCGCTGCGGCTGCCCTCGATCTTCATCAGGGCGTTGCGGCCAAGCAGCCCGCCGTCGAGCGGACTCCATGGAATGACGCCGAGGCCCAGGCTTTGCGAAGCCGGCAGCACTTCAAGCTCCGGCAGCCGGCAGGTCAGGCTGTATTTATGCTGCTCGGAGACAAGGCCGAGGAAACCGCGGTTTTTAGCTTCCATCTGGGCCACAGCGATATCCCAGCCGGCAAAATTGCTGGAGCCGACATAGCCGATTTTACCTTGGGCGACAGCATGCTCGAAGGCACCCCACAGCTCGTCCCAGGATACATTGCGGTCGATATGGTGCATCTGGTACAGCTCAATGTGGTCGGTTTGCAGGCGTCGCAGCGATCCTTCCAGATGGCGGCGTATAATATAAGAAGAAAGTCCGCCTTCGTCGTTCGGGCCATCCAGTTTGTCGCTCATTGCGCCGTAGACTTTGGTGGCGAGCACAACCTTCTCGCGCCGGCCTCCGCCTTGCTGAAACCAGCGGCCGATAATCGTTTCAGTGAGGCCGGAATTTTCGCCCCAACCGTATACATTGGCCGTGTCAAAAAAATTGATGCCGGCGTCCAGCGCGGCGTCCATGATGCGGAAGGCTTCTTTTTCATCGGTAATCGGCCCGAAGTTCATTGTCCCCAGACACAAACGGCTGACCTTCATTCCCGATTTTCCCAAGCTTGCATACTTCACGTTCCATCACTCCTTGAATAAGGTTGGATTTCAGACAAGCCTTATACAGCATTTTAATTGTAAATCAACGCTTGGCCCGAGAGCAAATGGGGAGGAATACTCTTATAGGCGCCGCCTATGAACACAATAGATTCTATATCTTTGTCCTGCCCTACCTGTTTGTGATACAACAGTATACAGAAGAACTATGCCTGCGCTGCCGCAGGACAATTGAAGGAGTGACTCTAATGAGCAACGTGAAAAAAATCGCCGTCATCGCCGGAGACGGAATCGGACCGGAAGTCGTGGCCGAAGCAGAAAAAGTATTGAAGAGAACGGAAGAGGTCTTCGGGTACGCTTTTGAAACCGAACATGCCCTGTTCGGAGGCATCGCCATCGACGAAAAAGGCACGCCGCTGCCAGCGGAGACGCTGGACATCTGCAAAAACGCCGATGCCGTACTGCTCGGTGCGGTTGGCGGACCGAAATGGGACAGCAATCCGAAGGAATTGCGGCCGGAAACCGGATTGCTCGGCATCCGCAAAGCGCTGGGACTGTTCTCCAACCTGCGCCCGGCGGTCGTATTCGACTGCCTGAAAGACGCGTCCACGCTGAAGCCGGAAGTGCTGGAAGGCACCGACCTGATGGTGGTGCGCGAGCTTACCGGCGGTATCTATTTCGGCGACAAGCTGCGCCGCCAAGGCGAGCAGGGCGAGGAAGCCGTCGATACTTGCGTATACAATGTTACCGAAGTAGAGCGCATCGTGCGCCAGGCTTTCGAAATTGCCGGCAAACGCCGCGGTAAGCTGGCCAGTGTGGATAAAGCCAACGTCCTTGAGACTTCCCGCTTGTGGCGTGAAGTGGTCAACCGGATCGCTCCGGAATATCCGAACGTGGAACTGGAGCATGTGCTCGTCGACAACTGCGCGATGCAGCTGCTTCGCCGCCCGTCCAGCTTTGACGTTATCGTTACGGAAAATATGTTCGGCGACATCCTGAGCGATGAAGCGGCTATGCTGACCGGTTCTATCGGTATGCTTGCCTCCGCTTCGCTCGGTGAAGGCAGCTACGGCTTGTACGAGCCGGTGCACGGCTCTGCGCCGGACATCGCCGGCCAAGGCTTGGCGAATCCGATTGCGACGATTCTGTCGCTGGCGCTGATGTTCCGCCTGACCTTCGGGTACGAAGACGCTGCCGCCGCTATTGAAGCCGCCGTTGCCGAAGTCTTGGATGCAGGCCACCGCACAGGCGACATTGCCGTCGACAAGAGCAAGGCGATCAGCACTACGGAAATGGGTGATCTGATCGTTGCGGCGATCCGCAAGGCATAAGCTTAACCGAAACCTGCCAAGCCCTCTTTGAATCAGAAATGAGACAAACGTCACAAAAAATTACTTAATTATAATTATTATAAAAAAGTAATTACTGTTATATTGACTTTGATATTGTTCGATGATACCATTTGGTCTATAGCAAGCACGTTATACCTCATTCATAATCAAGAAAAGCATAATCTAATGTTTTTCTTACATATCTAAAGGAGGATTTAAGCAATGGCAGAACGTTTGGTAGGTAAACAAGCCCCGGATTTCACGATGGAAACTGTATCGGGCGACGGTAAAGAATTTGGCAAGGTCAGCCTGTCCGACTATCGCGGCAAATGGCTTGTATTCTTCTTCTATCCGCTTGACTTTACCTTTGTATGTCCAACAGAAATCACGGCGCTTAGCGAAGCAGCTGCTGATTTTGCAGCGCTGGACACGGAAATTCTCGGTGTAAGCATTGACTCCGTACACAGCCATAAAGCATGGATTAACAATCCGAAAGACATGAACGGACTGGGTCCGGTCAACTTCCCGCTCGCTTCCGACATCACGAAGCAGGTAGCCAGCGACTACGGCGTTCTGATCGAAGAAGAAGGCGTAGCGCTTCGCGGCCTGTTCATCATCGATCCGGACGGCGAACTGAAATACGAAGTGGTTAACCACAACGACGTGGGCCGCAGCGTGGAAGAAACGCTTCGCGTTCTGCAAGCTCTGCAATCCGGCGGTCTGTGCGCCATGAACTGGAAGCCGGGCGACAAAAACCTGTAAGATCGCGCTTCGTTTAGTCGCGTTCTTTGATAGTCAATCGAAAACCTCCTTGCGGAACAATTTCCGCCAAGGGGGTTTTTTGGACAAATCGGCCGGTTTGGACAATGCTTTAAGAAAGGGCGCCGGGCGGAGGAATCTCCGTTGGTTACTTGTAATACAATATACGAAATGAGTCAGATACGCCAAGGAGGGTGAACAATATGAGCTTTTGCTGTGGAGCGAGTATGGTTGGAACAAAAGGAACCCTTAAACATTATCGTACGCAGGTTCACAATGTTCCCCTGCTGTTTTGCCCGGTGTGCCACCGGGTGGAGGTACATTACAAGGTCGAAAACGAATATGAGATCTTGGCGGAATATGCTCATGGCGATGGAGTAACCGATGTGGACTTTCAGGATTACGTGATGGAAGACGAGGAGTCGATCTTCGAGAATGTTGTCAATCTGGAAAGCGAAGACCCGCTAGCCATTGTGCGCAGCCAAATCGACATGTCGCTTGATCTACTGTCGGTAGCCAAACAGATCGGGGACGCTAAGTGGGAACGGGAGCTGAAGAAACGGCTGGCCGTCATGAGTCAGCGCCGCCTTCGGCTGCAGCAAAAAGCGTAAATTACCTGCGGGCGGATAAGCCTGCAGATGCATATGGAATTGGTTAAAGCCTTCGCAGTGCGAAGGCTTTTTCTGCGTTAGAAGAATTTGCGGCCCCGCCAATGACGGTGTAGTCTTGCAGTCCGACCCCTATTTTAAGGTGCGGGTTTGATTTTGCTACCATAGATGTAAACGCTTATAATAGTAACTGTGTCTTAAGAATGATTTTAGAAATATTTTTATGATTCGACAGTTTCTCCGATTGCGTTGTCTTCTTCTCTTGGATATGATTGGAATATAGTTGAAACGGTTGGATAATATGAAACGATTTCCGAATGTTCTGGCGGCTTCGTCATATACTCAGATACATAAGCATTTTGATGTCGCTTCGCGTCTTCGCCAATTGCTGTAAAGGGGGAACATCGTATCGTGATCAGCCAATACCAGGAAAGCTTGCTGTTGCCTGCAAGGATGTTTCAAGCCGGTTCAATGGATACTACATATGTGGATGTACTGGAGCACATTGACAGCGGAATAATGCTGTTTGATGACGAAGGAATCCTTACTTTTGTAAATAAACAAATGTATGCCCTTTTGGAGCTAAGCCGCCATTCCCTGATTGGCTGCACGATGGCTAATATTCTGTCTATGATGAAGTTAAGCCGCTTCAAGAAGAAGCAGATGCTGCGAAGCTACCGTGAGATGATTGTCAAAGGCAAACGAACCTTCGAATTTGCAGACGAATACGGTCGTTACTGGCAGGTTACTTTATGCTGCGGCGAGCAGATGAAAGGCAATTATCTGTTCACAGTCAAGGAAATATCCGATTATAAACTGATCGAGCAAACGGCTTATCAGAATGATAACCTTGCCATGCTCGGCAAGCTTTCCGCGTCCATCGCCCATGAAATCCGCAATCCGCTGACAGCGATCCGCGGGTTCATCCAACTTCTGCACCCCCATCTGCACCAGCTCGGCAAAGAGGAGTATGCCAAAATTATCCTCGCCGAAATCGACCGGGCGAATGACATCATTCATGAATTCCTGACCTCTTCCAAGCCTTCCGTTCCGCAAGTCAGCGTGATCCAAATTTCTGCACTGCTTAAAGAAGTTGTCCTGCTCACCGAGAGCGAAGCCTTGATGAAGGGCTGCGAGATCTATCTTCATCCCCTTCAGGGCGATATGATTATTTCCGGAGACATCAAGCAAATGAAGCAGGTTATCCTGAACATGATCCGCAATGCGATGGAAGCCATCACCGAGCGGGCGGATGATCACATCGGCAGAATCGAAATCGGTGCGCGGCGGGAAGGCGCCGAGGTTCGCATTTTTATCTCCGACAATGGCAAAGGCATGGACATCCGTACGCTGGACAGGTTGTTTAACCCGTTCTTTACAACCAAGGAGCATGGCACCGGCCTGGGGCTATCGGTTAGCGACCGGATCATCCGCAACCATGGCGGCTGCATATCCGTCAGCAGCAGAGTGAATGAGGGCACGCGTTTTGTCATCTCCTTGCCGCTTATACATTAAGAAGTACAGCAAGCTTCATCCTACAAGGACAAGCCGATTCTCTGTGAAAGCTCACGGGGGACCGGCTTTTTTTGGCATCGGTGCTTAGCACAACAAAACCGCCACCCCCCGGGGATACCGGGAGATGGCGGGAAGATGACGCGGCCTGAGCCGCGAGGATTTATATTTTGCTGGTTTCGGAACTGCAGCAGGAGAGCGGCGAATCGAGCGATGCCGCAGCGCAGCTTTTGGCTTTGTCGCAGCCGGCGCAGGCGCCTTGCTTGCCTTTCTGGATATGCCGGTAAATCATCCATCCGGAGTACCCGAACACCGCTGTGATGATGAGAATATTGACGATCATGACGACCACCGCTTTCTATGAAGAAATAGTGTCCTTAGGACCAACCGAGCAAACGTCCGCCTTGAAAAACAATCATGGAGACAATATAGGCGAGTACCAGCGAGTAACCCATCGCAAAGAACGTCCACTTCCATGACGCCGTTTCTTTTTTGATTACCCCGACGGTGGCCAGACAAGGAATGTAGAGCAGAATGAAGACCATAAAGCTGATCGAGCTAAGCGGCGTAAAGATCTGGCCGATCTGGCTCTCAAGCCCGGCGGTATCCGGCGCGTGGTAGATGATGTTCATCGTGGACACCACCACCTCTTTGGCCAAAAAGCCCGGTACCAGCGTCGATCCGGCCTGCCAGGTACCGAAGCCGAGCGGATGCAGCAGCGGCGCGATCAACCCGCCGAATTTGGCAAGGAAGCTGTCGTCCATCTCAACGCCGAAGCCGCCGGGACCGGCATAGGACATCAGCCAAATGATCACGGAGCCGGCCAGAATGATCGTACCCGCCTTGCGCAGGAAGCCCTTGCCTTTTTCCCAGGTGCTGCGGCCGAGGGTTTTGAACTGCGGCATCCGGTAAGGCGGCAGCTCGATAATAAAGATGGAGCTTTCGTTTTTGAACAGATGCTTGGAGAACAGCTTGCACAGCAGCAGGGCGAACACGACGCCAAGAACGTACATCGACAAGACGGCAAATGCCTGCTGTTCCGGGAAAAAGACGGCAGCAAACAGCAGATAGACGGGCAGACGGGCCGAGCAGGACATCAGCGGCATCAGAAGTGTCGTGAGCATCCGGTCTTTAGGCTGTTCAATGCTGCGGGCAGCCATAATGGCCGGCACGTTGCAGCCGAAGCCGATAATAAACGGAATAAATGCTTTGCCGTTTAGTCCCATGCGTTCCATGGTGCTGTCCATCAGGAGGCAGACCCGCGCCATATAACCGGAATCCTCCAAGAAAGAAATCATCAGGAACAGGATAAATATTTGCGGCACGAATACGATAACGCCGCCTACGCCGCCGATAATGCCGTCGACAATCAGGGCATGGGTAAAGTCGGTAGCGCCGATGGTGTTCAGCAGGGTATTGGCTCCGTCGCTGATTGGCCCCGAAATCCAGCCGTCGACCAGGTCCGATAGCGGACCCCCAATCCAGTCAAAGGTCGTTTTAAACAGCACGTACATAAATACAATAAAGAGCGGCAGTCCGAAGAAGCGATGCGTCAGGATGGAATCGAGCTGTTCCGTCAACGTATGCGGCTTGCGGCGGGAAGTATCCATTGCTGTCGCGCAGAGGGTACGGATATAATCCATCCGTGTGGAGCGGATCCACTGGGGAAGGGTCAGGGCAAGCTTGCGGCTCTGCAGCTCGGTTTGACAGGCATCGCATATCGTCAGCAGACGGGCGGTATCCATCCGCTTCTTCAGCAGTTCGAGCACAACCGGGTTTTGCTCCATCAGCTGAAGCGCTACCCAGCGATGGTTGGGTAATTCCTTTACATGCCGAAGCTCTTTTTCGATGGCCGCAATTGCATTTTCGGCAATGTCCCCGTAGTTAATTTTGAACTGGACTGCAGGTATGGCCGATGATTTTGCCAGAACGCTAAGCACTTGTCCGGTGCCTTTGCCTGTCCGGGCAACGAGCGGGAAAACGGAAATCCCCAGCTGCTCTTCAAGCACTTCAGGTCTGACCTGAATGCCGCGCGCTTTGGCGACGTCGATCATATTCAGGCCGAGCAGCATTGGCTTGCCATATTCGAGCAGTTGCACCGTCAGCAGGAGATTGCGCTCAAGCTGTGAGGCGTCGACGATATTGATGAGCGCTTCCGGCGATTCTTCAATTAAATACTGCGCCGCGACTCCCTCGTCCCGGGACACGGGATGCAGCGAGTAGATGCCGGGCAAGTCGATCAGTTTGCCGCCGCCGTTCTTAAGGCTGCCGACTTTTTTCTCGACCGTAACGCCGGCCCAGTTGCCTACATATTCGTAGGAGGAGGTCAGCGTGTTGAACAGCGAGGTTTTACCTGTATTGGGATTGCCAAGAAGGGCAATGGAACTCACGATACGTTCACCTCAATTTGGGAAGCTTCTTTCCGTCGGATGGCGAATAGCTGGCCGTTGCATTCCAGCGTCACAGGTCCGAGAAACGGGCCTTTGCCTTTCAGACGGATCATGACGCCCTCAGACACTCCGAGATCAGCCAGGCGCCGCTGCAGAATGGGATTCATTCCTTCAATTCTAAGGATCGAGCCGGCAGAGCCCGGTTGCAGGCGCAGCAGGGAGCAGTGTGAAGAAGCCATGGGTAATCCCTCCGATATAGAGACTGATAATCAATCTCAATTATTTTCTTGAGCGTAGCATTTTGTTCAACGCAAAACTGTGATCTATATCATAATATCAAATTTTAAGGAACTAGCTATGGAATAATTCTGAAAATTTCTTTACATTATATTCATGACTAAAGTATGATTGTACGATGATGAACATTACGCCAGATTTCCGGATATTTAATGAAAGGAAATTTCGAAGGGAGAACATGACGTGAAAACGAGCCACAGTAAAATTGTCGACTGCACCATTCGAGACGGGGGATTGGTCAACAACTGGGATTTTAGCATCGAATTCGTGCAAAAGCTTTATGCCGGACTGAACGAAGCCGGCGTTGAATATATGGAAATCGGTTATAAAAATTCGCCGAAATTGCTGAAGGGGGCTGACAGCGCCGGGCCATGGCGTTTTTTGAACGATGATTTCCTGCGCAAGGTCATTCCGCAGAAGGGCGCGACCAAGCTGTCGGCGCTGGTGGATATCGGCCGCGTGGACGAAAGCGATATTTTACCGCGCGAAGAGAGCATGCTGGACCTGATCCGTGTTGCCACATACATTAAGGATGTGGACAAAGCGCTGGAGCTGGTGGAGACGTTCCATAACCGCGGCTATGAGACGACGCTGAATATTATGGCTTTGTCCAACGTGATGGAGAACGAACTGCTGGAAGCGTTCGAGATGATCCGTGAGAGCGTCGTGGACGTGGTGTATATCGTTGATTCCTACGGCAGCTTGGACCACAACGACATCCGCTATCTGGTCGACAAGTTCAAAACGCATTTACCGAACAAACGGCTCGGCATCCATACCCACAACAACATGCAGCTCGCTTTCTCCAACACGCTGATTGCCGAAGAGCTGGGCGTGGAGCTGCTGGATGCTTCCTGCTACGGTATGGGGCGCGCGGCGGGCAATTGCCCGACGGAACTTTTGGTGACCCATCTGAAAAATGCGAAATATACGCTCCGGCCTGTGCTGGAGATTCTGGATCAGCTGATGGTACCGCTGCGCGCGAAGGTTGAATGGGGTTATATCATCCCTTATATGATCACAGGCACGCTGGACGAGCATCCGCGTTCGGCGATGGCACTGCGCGCTTCGGAGGATAAGGACAATTCCGTCGATTTCTATGATAAATTGACGACACCTGAAGTCAACTTCGGTAACAATTGAGCGGCCGATTGACAAGCACCGACCTCTTCTCTGAAGAGGTGGTGCTTTTTCTTCGCTTATGTCTTGCGGTGAATGTAACTTTACTGGAGGTTTTTGCCGATAAATATTACAGAGAATTCAAAGCATTCATCGTATAATGTTGATACCACTTACTGACGCGAGGGATTTATGAGACAAGAAGAGAAAAAAACCATACATGCGGCTGTCATCGGGGCTGCGCTATTTCTTCTGATTCAAATTTTTCGGACCACGCTGGGCCAAATTGAGAATCAGGACGCGCTGCTGGCGCTGTATCTTATAGTCGGCTGTTGTAATATCGCACTCGGTTTTGCCGTGTTTGCGCAAGGCTGGCTATTTTTCTCCGATAAATTATCCAAAGCCAGATTATATACCTCGGCCTTATTCCTGGGTGTGTGTTTGTTCGATTTTTTACATACGCTCAGCTTCGTGGATATACCGGTGATTTCGACTTATATCGGAACGGACCAGTCGCTGTGGTTGCTGACGTTTTCGCGTTTGGCAAGCGCGCTGGGAATTTTGTTTATTTTTAGCGGAGAAGATCAGCCGGTATCGGTATCCGGCAAGAAGAGAGTATATGCAGTATCCATTCCGCTTATTGTACTGACACTTGCGGCGATCATGTTCGGGCATTATTTGGTTGATGGCGACAACGGGACTGCCTGGCTGGACACTGTTAAGCATATAGCCGATATGGCGGTGCTGTTCGTTTATTTGCTAAGCGTAGGCATTATCGTTTATCCGGGAAAACGGGAAAAGTCGGCGTCGCTGCTGATCATTATCCGCGCGCTCATCTTTTTCGCGCTTGGACAGGTCTTCTTTATGAACCTGTTCAGCGTCGGCGATGCCGATTATCTGTTCGGGATGCTGAGCACTACAGTAGCTTATTATTTAATGCTGACCGGGATCTACCGTCTGACAATTGAAGAGCCGTATCATGAGAACCAGCAGGCGGAAGCTCGGATAAACTATTTGGCCTACCACGATGAGTTGACCGGGCTGCCGAACCGCAGACGTCTTTTGCAGCAGGTCGACGAAATCGTGATGCAGGGCGTCAAAAAAACGGGGAACAGCTACTCCGCGCTCGTTATCCTAAACATCAATCATTTCAAAAATATCAACGACTCGCTCGGCTACGTTGCCGGAGACCAGATGCTGACGTTGGTCGCACAGCGGATTGCCGGGGTCGTCCGCGGCAATGAAGGGCTCTACAGCATGGGCGGCGATGAATTCGGGTTCCTGATTACGCAGCGCACCAGCATCGAGAGCTGCCATGACCGGGTAGTGGATCTGCTGCAGCTGTTCGAAACGCCGGTCAGTATGGATTCCGGGGAGTATCATCTGTCGCTCAGCCTTGGCATGAGCATTTTTCCGGGGGACGGAGATACGGCGGAGCAATTGATACAGAATGCCGATACCGCGGTCCATAATGCCAAGGGGCAAGGCGTCGAGTTCCGCCGGTATGTTCCGGCGATGCAGACCAAAGCCAAGGAGCGGCTGAAGCTGGAGAATGATCTGCGGCGCGCACTGGAGAACAACGAGTTTTATCTGGTGTACCAGCCGCAGGTGGAACTGGTAACCGAAGAAATTGTCGGGATGGAGGCGCTCCTGCGCTGGAACCATCCGAAGCGGGGAAATGTGTCTCCGGTGGAATTTATTCCGGTCGCGGAAGAAAGCGGACTGATCGTGCCGATCGGAGAATGGGTGCTGCGTACGGCCATACTTCAGAACAAGCAATGGCAGGATGCGGGATACCAGCCGATTTGCGTTTCGATCAATTTATCGATGCGGCAGTTCCTGCAGCCGAACCTCGACGGCAAAATCGCCGCGATTCTGGATGAAATCGGCCTCGATCCGAGGTACGTCGATCTGGAGATCACGGAGAGCATGACGCTGGACAAAGAGACGGCTTTCGACCAGCTGAACCGGCTTAAACGGATCGGCGTGTTCATCAGCATCGACGATTTCGGTACAGGCTACAGCTCATTGCATTATCTCAAGAATATGCCGATCGACCGGCTTAAGATCGACCGTTCGTTTGTCTCCGAGGTGATGGAGGACAGCAACAATGCGGCCATTGTATCGACCATTACTTCGATGGCCCATCACTTGAAGCTGAAGGTAACGGCCGAAGGCGTGGAGAACAAGGAGCAGCTGGATTTCCTGCGTGAGCAGCAATGCCATGAAGCGCAAGGGTATCTGTTCAGCAAGCCGGTCAAGGCGTTTGAATTCGAGTCGGCGTTTTTGAAGCCGCTGCAGGGCTTGCACTCATAACCGTCATTCCTTTACACCAGGTTGACATTTATTCTGCGGGAATGCTAAAATTACTTTTGTCTTCCGTTTACGTTTTTAGCATTGCGGGTGTAGTTCAATGGTAGAACTTCAGCCTTCCAAGCTGATAGCGTGGGTTCGATTCCCATCACCCGCTCCATATTGAATTTCGAAATCCTTGAGCATCAAGGGTTTTTTTATTTGTTTGCCCACAGCAAAAAAAGCAGCGCTCCCGGCCAAATTGCCGAGGATCGCTGCTTTTTATGTTCTAGGGATTAAAGCGTCTTGAGGAATTCGACGATGGTCAGCAGGCCTTTGTCGAAGTTCTCCAGGTTGAAATGCTCGTTAGGCGCATGCAGGTTTTCGTCGTCAAGTCCGAAGCCCATCAGAACGACCGGAACCTCCAGGATACGGGAGAAGCTGGCCATGATCGGAATGGAGCCGCCGTCTTTGGTAAAGAGGGCGCGGGTACCGTACACCTTGCCGTAAGCATCGGCCGCGGTTTGCAGAATCGGCAGCGAAGGATCAATGTTGAACGCCTTTGCTTTGCCCATTTGTTTGATATGCACTTTGGCGCCGGATTGGATATGGGCCCGCAAGTGGGCTTCAACCGCATTGAGCACATGCTGCGGGTCCTGGTCGCCGACAAGGCGGCAGGTGATCTTGGCGTGGGCTTCTTTCGGGATGACCGTCTTGCTGCCCTCGCCCTGGAAGCCGCCGTATACGCCGTTCAGCTCCAGTGTCGGACGCGCCCCTACGCGTTCTACGAAGCTATAGCCTTCTTCGCCGTAGAGGGAATCCAGTCCCAGGCTTTCTCTGATTTTGTTCTCGTCGACGCCTTGTTTGGCGAACTCTTCGCGCATCAGTGCGGACAGCTCCGGAACGCCATCATAGAAGCCTTCCACCGCTACGCGGCCTTTGTCGTCATGCAGCGAGCTGAGCAGCGATACGATCGCATGCAGTGCGTTCGGTACGGCGCCGCCATAAGAGCCGGAGTGCAGATCCGTTGATGCTGTGGTCACATGAACCTCAAGCTCAGCCAAACCGCGAAGCCCGGTGCAGATCGCCGGCCGGCCCCGTTCAAGCAGGGCAGTATCGGAGACGAGCACAGCATCCGCGGCCAGCAGGTCTTTATGCTGCTCCAGGAATTCCGGCAGATGGATGCTGCTGATTTCTTCTTCGCCTTCGATACACAGCTTGATGTTGACCGGCAGCGTTCCTTCCTGCTTCAAGATCGCTTCAATCGCTTTGATGTGCATGAAGACTTGTCCCTTGTCGTCGGTGGCACCGCGCGCATACAGTTTGCCGTCACGGATGTCCGGTTCAAACGGAGGCGTCGTCCACAGGTTAAGCGGGTCAACGGGTTGGACGTCATAATGTCCATAGACAAGGACCGTCGGTTTGCCCGGCGCATGCAGATAATCGGCGTATACGACCGGGTGACCGGCTGTAGGGTGAATTTTGATGTTTTCCAGACCGGCACGTTTCAAAGTTTCCGCCAGCCATTCGGCTGCAGCCAATACATCGTTTTTATGGGCGGATAAAGCGGAGATGCTCGGGATGGCTAGCCATTCCTTCAGTTCGGCAAGCTGAGCTTCACGTTCAGCCTGAAAATAAGCTTCATAGGACATGTTGATTATGTACCTCCTTGGCAATTTGCGTATTCTATACATTATACTGAAGAATTGACCATGTATCAAAAAAAAGCGCAGAGGCGGATCGGGCGCTACGGCATGCCTGCGGGTTGCCTACGTGCCGGCCGGCGTGATAGACTAACCCTGCCCGGCTAATGCCGGGAATTTATGAGAGCAGCCATAGGAGCGAATACGAATGCCGGCAATTGAGCCAAACGAAATGAATACCCATCCGGAGCCGCTAAACCCCTTTTCCGCTCCGGCGAATTATATTTACACTTATACTTGTACTCCGGATGAAGAATCCCTCTGCGGCATGGAGCTGCGCTGCCTGTTCGAACGGGCCGAGACGCCGCCGACGTTGTTTGCCAGCCCGATTGCCGTAGGAGTCAGCCGCAGTCCGTTCATCAAGGAGCGGATAGATGTCATGTATGAAGCGGACACGCTGGAGGAGATCTACCGGCAGACCGAACAAGTGGATGTTGAGGGTCAAACGTTCAAAGTCATCTGCGTGCGATCCAGCGATTTAGCCGCCGAAGACAAGATCGACTATGACGGCCGGAGAGCCATTGAACGGGAAATCGGGTTGCGCATCGAAGGGGAAGCAGACGTGAAACGCCCGCAGCGGATTTATGGCCTTGCCACCATCGGCGGCCGCTGGTATTTCGGCGTGTATCATAAAAACAATGCGACATGGCTGCGCCAAATGCGGAAGCCGCAAAGCTATTCGATTGCACTTAGTACCCGGGTGTCCCGGGCAGCGGTTAACATGGCTATTCCTAGGCCTGAAGGCATTAAGGCCATCGACCCGTGCTGCGGTATCGGAACGGTATTGGTCGAGGCGTTGTCTATGGGTATCGACATCGTCGGCCGGGACATCAACCCGCTGATCGCGCGGGGAGCCCGGACGAATATTGCCCATTTCGGCTTCGACGCCGAAGTAACGCTGGGGGACATCGCCGACATTGAGGATCATTATGATGTGGCGTTTCTCGATATGCCTTACAACTTGTATTCACGGATTACGCCGGAAGAGCAGCTGTCCCTTCTGGTGCATGCCCGCCGGATTGCCAGCCGTGTGCTGATATTTGCCATCGAAGCCGTCGATGAGATGATATCCGCCGCCGGTTTTGCGATTGTGGACCGCTGCGTCGCCAGAAAAGGCTCGTTTTCCCGGCATATTATGCTTTGTCAATAGAACCAAAGGAGGCTGTGCAGCATGGAGGAGAAATGGCTGACCTGGGCGAAGGAGATTCAAGCGATCGCGCAAAGCGGACTCACCTACGGCAAAGATGTGTATGATATCGAACGGTATGAGGCGCTGCGGGAGCTGAGCGTCGATATTTTGGCCAACTACACGTTTGAGAGCAAGGAACGCATCCGGCTGGCCTTTGCCTCCGATAAAGGGTATTGCACACCTAAGGTTGATATCCGCGGCGTCGTGTTCCAGGACGGGAAAATCCTGATGGTGCGCGAGAAGCTGGACGGGAAATGGGCGCTTCCGGGCGGCTGGGCCGATATCGGCTTGTCCCCTAAAGAAATCGCGGTAAAGGAAATTCGCGAAGAATCCGGTTACCTGACGGAAGCGGTCTCCTTGCTGGCGGTGCTGGACAAGAAATTTCACGGACATCCGCCGGAGCCTTACCACATCTACAAAATGTTTATATTGTGCCGGATTACCGGCGGTGAAGCTGCGGAAGGACTGGAGACGGACGGCGTCGCTTTTTTTGCCGAAGACGCGCTGCCTGAGCTGTCGCTGGAGCGCAATACCGAAGCACAGATCCGCCTGATGTTCGAATTTCTGCTGGACCCGCAAAAAAATGTCATCGTGGACTAGCCTTCTGCATAAGATAGAGGTGTAAGCGGAGGACGGCGGCTTCACTTTTTGAAGGCTGCCGTTTTTGGTTAATTGAATAATGTAAGCCCTTGCATGGCAGATCCGCAGCTTATTTATCGCTTATCCGAATCCAATTAGAACTTTTTGCCCACGTGGTCTACACTAATTCCTCTGCTGTGACGATAAGAATTTTAGGAGGGGATCGCATGGAACAAGAAGAATTGAGACTGCCGCTCAAACAGGAGGCGGTAACACGGCCAGCGGAAGGCAACATTGCCGCCGGGCTGGTCTGGGGAATTCTGCTCAGCATTCCGCTGTGGATCTCGGTGATCGGCTGGATTATGGGGATCTGGCACTAATCGGCTTGCAAACTCTTATCCGTATGTATTTATTATATGTCGACTATAAAAAAGCAAGGCTGCTTCTTCGGGGACGAAGAGGCAGCCTTTTTGCATGTTGTAAACCTCTTATTGCCCTGTCGCTTCCAGCCAGCTTTCGTAAAGGACGTCAAGCTGCTGCTGCCGCTCATCCCGCTGCTGCTGCAGCTCGGCAAGCCGGCCAGAATCGCTGGCGTTCTCCGGAGCGGACATCGCAGTATCGATCACTGCAAGCGCACGCTCCGCCGCTTCAATCTCCCGCTCCAAATGGACTGTTTGCAGTTTGCGCGAAGATGGGGCGGACACCTGCGCCGTGCGGTTGGCATTTGCAGTGGAACGTTCCACGCCGGCGCCGGCTGATTCGGGATGTACGGATACAGGTACGGATTGAAGACTGGCGTTATTCTCTGCCTGTTTCTCTTTATAATATTCGTAATTGCCGTCGAACTCCGCAAACCGTCCGGCTGCGATCGTCCACAGCTTGCCGAAGCAGCGGTTGATGAAGTAGCGGTCATGCGTAACGGCAAGCACCGTGCCCGGAAAATCCTCCAGTGCCTCTTCCAGCGCTTCACGGGAATCGATGTCGAGGTGGTTGGTTGGCTCGTCGAGAATGAGCAGATTCGGCCGCCGGTGCATAAGTACCGCGAACCTCAGCCGCGTCCATTCGCCGCCGGACAGGCTCGCGACGGACTTGAATACATCCGGCCCGTAGAAAAGGAAGCGGGCCAGCTGTCCGCGCGCCTGGCCTTCCTCCATGCCGGCTTCTTCGCGGAAGTATCCGAGTACCGTCTGCTTCCCGTCTTCCGGCACCGCCTCCTGGGCGAGATATCCGACGGCCGCTCTGGCACCCAGCGTACAACTTCCGCTGTCCGGCGTTTCCTCGCCGAGAATGATGCGCAGCAGCGTGCTTTTGCCGGCGCCGTTGCCGCCGATCAGTGCAGTCGTCTCGCCGTAGCGCAGCACGGCGCTGGCGGAAGCGAACAGTCTGCGCGCCCCGTACGTTTTACTTATCCGGTCGAGAATGACGACCTGATTGCCCGAACGGTCATCCTGCTGCAATTGAAGATCCATCGCTTTGCGCTCCAGAATCGGCCGCTTGATTTTGACCATCCGGTCCAGCGCTTTCTGCATCGAAGCGGCCCGGCGGTGGAAGGAAGGGTTCGGCGGGTTGGAGCGGTTGCCCCATTCGATGAGCCGCTTGATGCTTTCCTGCATCTGCTTAATCTTCTTCTGCTGCTCCTGATAGTCGGCGAACTGCTGGAGCAACCGTTGCTCCTTCTCCTGTTGATACCCGCTGTAGTTGGTGTGGTACTCAAAGGCTTCGCCGTCTTCGATCTCCACAACCTTCCGGACCACAAGATCGAGGAAGTAACGGTCATGGGAAATGACGACCACCGTGCCGGTGTAATCCTGCAGAAAGCCCTCCAGCCATTCGATGGCCGGCATGTCGAGATGATTGGTCGGTTCGTCGAGCAGTAAAATATCCGGCTGCCGGAGCAGCAGGGCTGCAAGGCCGACCTTAGTTTTTTCTCCTCCGGAGAGGGTGGAGAAGAGGCGCTCGAACTGCGCGGCGGGAATGCCCAGTCCCTCCGCAACCCGTGCGATCGACGCTTCAATCTCGTACCCCCCGGCCGCCTCGAATTGCTCCTGCAGACGGCCGTATTCCTTGAGGAGACGCTCCATCTGCGTTTCGTCGTTTTGCGCGGCGGTGCCGGACATTTCCTGCTCCAACTCGCGGAGCCGGGATTGCCAGGCCAAGGGCTCGGCGAAGCTCTGTTGCAGCATACCGTATACGGTTTGGTTGCTTTTGGCTTCCTGAATCTGCGACAGCAATCCGATCGTGCTGCCTTTGCGGATGGAAATTTGCCCGTTGTCCGGCTTCTCCCCGCCGCTGAGCAGATGGAACAATGTTGTTTTACCGCAGCCGTTGCGTCCGATCAGGCCGAGCTTCTCGCCCCGGCGCACATCGAAGGTAACGCTGTGGAGCACCTCTTGGGCGCCGTGGTATTTTTGAACTTGTTGACATGAAATAATCATGGGTATATTCCTCCTGTAATGCCAAAACCGCCGGTGCCAGAAGAGATGCATTGTCCGAAAACAAAAAGAGGCCGCAGGGAAAGTCCCCGCGGCCGGTCTTCTTCTCGGAATGGATGATCCGTTAAGGCGATGGCAGGAAAGGCATTTCACAATGTAATAGTGTTATTGAATTCATGTAAATGGACAGACTTCTCCCCTTGCGCACATTTGCATGAACAATGCCGGCCATAGCTATAGGCAGCCGACTCATAACACTGTTGGTCACATTGCGATCCATTCCTGACACCTCCTTCTTAGCATAATTAGCTGTATTTTACCCGATGATGGGGTTTTTGGCAAGGGGCGGGAGCTGGTGCCCGAATCGGGTAACCTTTTGCCCGGAGATCCCCCGGATTTTCGGATGCTCCGGTGCCCGGTGTTTTAAGCCGTTTCCGGCGGCCGCCATTCTTTGTGCACCGCTCACAAAATGCAAGGGCAACCCCTTAGAGTGAATTGACAAAGCAGCCGGCGGCGCAGTTAAATGACACTACATTATCTATGAATGGGAGATGGAGCAGATGACAAGAGGTCCGGCAATCGGCACGCAAACGATGATCGTCAGTCCGCATCATCTGGCATCCGCGGCCGGGGCGCGCATCCTGGAGCGCGGCGGCAACGCCTTCGACGCCGCAGTGGCGGTGAGCGCCGCGCTCGGCGTCGTCTACCCGCATATGACCGGGCTCGGCGGCGATGCGTTCTGGTTGACCTGGCGCGCGGGCGAAGGGCGCGTCAGGGTCTACAACGGCAGCGGCCGGTCCGGCTATGCCGTGAACCGGGACTGCTACGCCGGGGAAGCAGCGATTCCCCGGCGGGGCGTACGCAGCGCCATTACCGTGCCGGGAATGGCGGACAGCTGGTCGGCGGTCCAACGCGAGTATGGCCGCCTGAGCCTGGCGGAGGCGCTGGAGCCGGCAATCGGCTACGCCTCCGGCGGGTTTCCGCTGTCGCCCGATCAGCATGCGGGCAGCGTCTTTGCCGGCGCGGCGCTGACGCCGGAGGCGGCCGCGGTGTATTTGCCCGGCGGCGCGGCGCCCGCGCCGGGCGTAAGGTTTAAGCAGCCGCAGCTGGCGAAGACGCTGCAGCTGCTTGCGGCCGGCGGCCGCGACGCCTTCTACAAAGGCGAAATCGCGGAGGAGATTTGCCGCTACCTACAGACGGCCGGCGGTTATCTCATCCGCGACGATTTTGCCGATCATCAAGGCTTCTGGACCGAGCCGGTCATGACGGAGTACCGCGGCCATTCCATATACCAGGCGCCGCCCAACTCCCAGGGATTTACGGCGCTGATGACGATGAATATCCTAGAGCATTTCGACTTCACGGGCATCGGCCACGGCAGCTTCGAGTATTACCATCTGCTGGCCGAAGCGCTGAAACTTAGCTTCCGCGACCGCGACAGGGTGCTGACCGATCCCGATTTCGCCGACATTCCGCTGGCCGGCCTGCTGGATAAAGCCTATGCCGCGCAGCTTGCGGCTTCCATTACACCACAAGCCGCGGCATTGTCCAGCGAGCCTGCAGGCAGGGATACGGCTTACGCGGCGGTGGTAGATGCCGAGGGCAACGCCGTTTCGTTTATCCAGAGCCTCTATTTCGAATTCGGCTCAGGGGCTTTGGCTGGAGAAACGGGGATTCTGCTGCAGAACCGCGGCTCGTTTTTTTCGCTGGACCCCGGCCATGTCAATACGCTGGAGCCGCGAAAGCGCCCGTTCCATACGCTGATGCCGGCGATGGTCTGCCGTGAGGGAAAGCCGGCGTACCTGTACGGAACGCAGGGCGGCGAAGGCCAGCCGCAGACGCAAACCCTGCTGCTGACCCGGATGCTGCATTACGGTATGAATCCGCAGGAGGCGGTGGCGGCGCCGCGGTTTGTGTGGGGCCGGACCTGGGGCGATCCAACCCAGGAGCTAAAGGTGGAGCGCCGCGTACCGGCGGAAGTGCGGGCACAGCTTGCGGCCGCCGGGCATCTGGTACGGGAAGCCGCAGCGTATGACGGCATCATGGGCCATGCCCACGCCATTGCCATCGACGCCCATGGCTTCCGCAGCGGCGGCACCGATCCGCGCTGCGACGGAGCGGCCATCGGTTGGTAGGCGCAGGAGAGGAGCGGTTGGCAGATGGGGATGGATAACGAGTATGGCGCATGGATTGCGCCGGAGCTGAACGTTCGCGGTTCCGGCTGCGGACCGCTGCAGGGACTCCGGTTCGGCGTTAAAGATGTGTTCGCGGTTGCCGGTCACCGTACTTCGGCGGGGAATCCCGATTGGCTGCGCACCCACGAGCCCGCCGGTGAACATGCAGAGGCGGTGGCGCGGCTGCTTCGGGCCGGCGCAGATCTGCGGGGCGCTGCCCATACGGATGAGCTGATGTACAGCCTGGGCGGTGAGAATGATCATTACGGGACGCCGCGGAATCCGCACGCGGCGGATCGCCTTCCTGGCGGCTCCTCCAGCGGCTCGGCGGTGGCCGTGGCTGCAGGGAGCTGCGATTTTGCCCTCGGGACGGACACGGGCGGCTCCGTGCGGGTGCCCGCCGCTTACTGCGGCGTCTTCGGGTTCCGGCCGACCCACGGTGCGGTCGGGATGGGGGGCGTTATTCCGCTCGCTCCCGGTTTTGACACCGCGGGCTGGCTCGCCCGTTCGCCGGAAATGCTGCTGCGGGTAGGAGAAGTTCTGCTGCCCGCGGCGCTTTCGGATGCAGCGGTTGGCGGCGTTGGCAAAGACGGAGACGGGAGCGGGGGCAGGGGCATCCGCCGGCTCATACTGCCGCCGGAAGCCTGGGCGCTTGCGGATGAAGTGGCGCGGCGCCCGCTGCTGCATGCGCTTAGACGGATCGAGCCGAGAGTGGAGGAGACGCTTGAGCTTGAAATCGCGCCGGAAGGGCTGGCGGCGTGGATGACGCTGTTCCGCGAGCTGCAGGCCGCCGAGATCTGGGCGACCCATGGCGCATGGATCGCGCGCGAGCGGCCCGCCTTCGGGCCGGACATCGCCGCCCGCTTCGCCTGGGCGGAGCAAATCGCCGGAGCGGATCACGGCCGCGCGCGGGCCCAGCGCGGCGATATCGCCCTGCAGCTCCGGCAACTGCTCGGGGATGACGGCGCGCTCGTCATCCCCACTGTGCCCGGCGCGGCTCCGCTCCGCGGCGGGGACGCCGCCCAGCGGGAGCGCAGCCGCAGCGGGGCAATGATGCTGACCTGCATTGCCGGCCTGGCCGGCCTGCCGCAGGTCACCTTGCCGGTGAGCGGCCCCGGCGGGCTGCCGCTCGGCTTGTCCGTGGTCGGGGGCCACGGTCAGGACCTGCGCCTGCTGGCCTGGGTGCAGCAGGTCTGGGGATGGTAAGGCGGAATGGCCTGGAAGTAAGCCTGCAGCAAGCGTTTTGACGCGCTGTGGGCTTTTTGGCATGCAACTAAATTATTCAAAAATATACGTAACGAGTTAGATAACTTTACATAAAATACGTAAAAAACAAACTTTACTCTTTTCTAAAGCAGTCATTTTAAATATAATGTTACATAAAGTAACATAAAGGACGCATTGACACAATTAATCGAACAAAGGAGGGGTGGTCATGCATCTTACCGTTGAAGAAGCGTTGTCCATTTATCCTTTATCCGAAGCGAGACTGATTGCCGGCTCCAAAGGAAAACACCGGGTCATCAAGTCAATCAATGTCATGGATGCTCCCGATATCTCCGACTGGATCAAAGAAGGGGAAATGCTGCTGACGACTGCTTATCTGATAAAAGACAATCTGCAGGAGGCCTCGAAGCTGCTACGTACGCTTAACCGGCGCGGCTCGGCGGGGCTCGGCATCAAACTCGGACGCTTTTGGAACGCGGTCCCTGAAGCGTTGATCCAAGAGGCGGAGGCGTTGAATTTTCCGCTGATCGAGCTGCCGTTTCAGTTTACGTTCTCGGATCAGATGAACGGTTTGTTCCGGGCAGAGCATAGCCGCAGCACGAATGTTTTGCAGGGCGTGTTGGAAAAACAGCGCAAGCTGATGCGGTTTGCTCTGCGTTCCGGACGCGGCCGGCCCTTGCTCGAGGAGATTTCGGAGGTTGTCGGATATCCCCTGGCGATGATCGGCTCTCGCGGTGAACTGGTGTTCAATAATACGGAATACTCGAAACAGGAACTGCTGGAGGGCTGGCCGTGGCAAAAGAGCAACCGGCGCTTACGGATCGGCGGACAAACGGGCTACAGGATTCCGCTGGTGCAAGGAGAGAAAGGTCTCGGTTATGTACTGTACGGGCCGATCGATCCGCAGATTCTTCCCGTTGAAGAAAGCTTGTTTGTGCAAGGGGCGGAGCTGATTGCCTATCACGTCGATCTTGGGCTAGAGGAATGTTTTGCGCAATCGGCGCATCGGGAATTCGCGGAACAGCTGCGGCGCTGCCTCGCCGGCAGCTTATCCTGCGACGAGTTGGCCCAAACGGCAGTCCGTCTGGATATTTCGCTTCTGCAGGCGCCGTTCCGGATGCTGTTGACCGGGGCGTCAGGAAGCGGCGAAACGCGTCCCGGCGAATTGCTGCAGTTGAAGGAAGCCTATGCCAATCATCCTCAATTGGGCGGGCTGGATGCTGTGCACGTGCTGCTGGAGGACGGTTTGTTGTCGTTATTTCCGGCTGAACCGTTTGCCCCGGATGATTTTTGCACAGCAATCGAGGATGCGATCGGTGAATTGAAATTGGCGGGGGGCGTTCAGCCGAAAGCTGCGCTGAGCAGCGTTAAGACGAAGACGGAAGGCGTGCGCGAGGCTTTTGCGGAAACCAGGGAGTGTCTGGAACTGCTGAGTCGCGGAGGCGGCCATGTCGTGCATTACCGGCAGCTCGAGCTGCCCTTGCTGCTGAGCCGCTTGCCGCTCGAAGCAATGGAGAAATATTGCGCAGATGTACTGCGCGGGTTGATGGTGCGCGAACCGGAGTATGTCAAGGAGATGCTGCGTACGCTGGAGATTTATCTCGAAAATGACGGCCACGTCAACGAGACGGCCAAGAAGCTGTTCATCCACCGCAACACTGCCACCTACCGGATCGAAAAACTCAGCGAACAGCTGGATGTCGATTTCAAAAGCATTGATGATCTGCTGCGGCTGAAGCTGGTATTTATTTTTCGCGCGCTGCTGGAGATGAAATAACTGTAAAAATAAGGAGGGAGCTGCATGAACGACGATGAGATTGTCCGTTACATCCAGATGCATGATGCTCCCGCCGTCCTTGCTTCATTAGTGGCGACGGAAGGGCATTCGTACCGCAAACGAGGCGCGGCGATGCTGTTCTTTGAAGGCGGCGCGCTGGGCAGCTTGAGTCCGGGTTGCCTGGAGAGCGATCTGGCGCTGCGGCTTCCGGAGGTTTGGGCAAGCGGAGCGCCGGAGCGGGTGGAGTACGACATGCGCACCCCGGATGATTTCGCCTGGGGTGAGGCCGTTGGCTGCGGAGGTAAGCTGACGGTCATGCTTGAGCCTGTAAAAGGCGAATTGCGTAAGGTTTTATTGGAAGCTGCCGAATGGCTGGGCAACGGCGATGCCGTTATGTTGGAGCGGAGCGTATCGGGATGGCGTTATGAATACCGGTTAACCAGCGGAGCGCCGGAAGCTGCGGCTGCGGCAGGCGTGGTGCGGGCGGCAACCGCAGCGATGGTTCCGCCGGAAACGGAAGAAGTGCCGGGGGCTGATGCGGTTCTGCCTGTATTCGCAACAAGGTTCGCCCCCAAACCGCGGCTGATCCTTTTTGGGGGAGGGCTGGATGCGGTGCCGATTGCAGAGCTGGCTGCCCGCAGCGGGTTCCGCGTTGTTTGGAACGATTGGCGGGAGGGAGCGGCGGCAGAAGGCATATATGCCGCAGAGCGTGTAATCTGCCATCCGAATGAAGCAGCCGCGAAGCTTGCGATTGGCGGCGGCGATTATGTGCTCGTCTGCAGCCATCAAACGCAGCGGGACCGGCAGTTTTTGAAAGGGGCTCTGGCTGCCGCCCCACGGTACATCGGAATTGTTGGTTCAAGAGCGCGAATTGCGCTGCTGCTGGAGGGTATGGAGACGCCTGCGTCGGTGCATGCCCCGGTGGGCTTGGCGATCGGAGCGGAAGGGCCGGAAGAAATTGCGGTCAGCATCATCGCCGAAATGATTCAGGAGCGGAGAAAACGCGCGAAGCCGCTGGTGAAGGGAGAAGAGTGTGATGAAAATAGCAGGGATTTATCTGGCGGCGGGCCAGAGCCGTCGCATGGGCGTATCCAAAGTATCGCTGATGCTGCCCGGGGAGGTGCCGCTCGGAAGCGTCGCGCTCAGTGAACTGGAGAGCTGCGGGCTTGAACCGCTGGTCGTCGTTGTCCGTGCCGATGATCCATTGAGCTGGCTGCCTCCGGCCAGGGAAGGAAGCGGAAGGCGGACCGAGACCTGTCTGACGGCACATCTGGGCTTGTCTTTTTCGCTGCGCTGCGGGCTTAACGCCGTGCTTCCGATGCAGCCCGATGCCATCGTTGTTGCGCTGGCGGATCAGCCTTTCGTCAAGGCGGCTCTGGTGCGAGAGCTTATCGGGATCTTCAAGGCGCACCCGGAGCTGGATTATGTAGCCAGCAGGAACGATGGGACGGCAATGCCGCCGGTACTGTTCGGCAGATCGATGTTTATGGCGCTGCAGGGGCTGGACGGAGATCAAGGGGCTGCAGCCTTGCTGCGATCGCCGGATTACAAAGGGCGTGTGCTGTCGCCGGAATCCGCGCTTTGTTTTATGGACGCCGACACGAAAGAGGATTTCGGAAAAATACAAACCGAATGGCTAATGAGGAATGGCTCATAGATCCATGCGGCATATTTTCGCACTTGTGTAAGAGAATATCACATATTTTAAGTTAATTTTTTTGCACTATTATGCATTAAACACAAAATTAACACATTTTATTATAGACACAGCCAAAGCTATGTTATATAAATTTACGTAAAGGCTGTGGCTAAGTATAGTAGAGATACATTAATGGCGCAGCCATAATGAGAGATTTCCTGGAGGAGGAGAATTATGAAAAAAAGGGGTCAGGCATTATCGATCAGCTTTGTCCTTGTGTTTCTGCTCGCGGTGATTATGGCCGGCTGCGGTAACAACAACAACTCGGCGGGTGCCAATGCAGGCGCCAATGCAACCGAAGCTCCGGCGGCAACCAATGCCGGAACTGCGGAAACGGCAACGGAAGCGCCGGCGGCGGAAAAGCCGAAGGTCGCATTCGTATACATCGGGCCTCCGGGCGACGGCGGTTACACGTACCAGCATGATCAAGGCCGCCAGTACATGGAGAAGGAGCTCGGCATTAAAGCGGACTTTGTAGAGAACGTTCCGGAAAGTGCCGATGCCGAACGTATCATTACCGAGCTGGCGCAAAGCCATGACATCGTGTTTACGACAAGCTTCGGATATATGGATTTCACGCTGAATGTGGCCAATAAATTCCCGAATGTGAAATTCGACCATGCTTCCGGCTATAAGACGGCTGCGAACATGGGAACTTACTTCGGCAAGAACTATCAAGCCAGCTATCTCACCGGCATCGCGGCGGGCAAAATGACCAAAAACAATCACCTCGGTTATGTCGGCGCCTTCCCGATCAGCGAAGTCATCTACAACCTCAACGCCTTTACGCTCGGCGCTCAAAGCGTCAACCCGGACGTAAAAGTCGACGTGGTTTGGACCAACACCTGGTATGATCCGGCGACCGAACGCCAGGCGGCCATCAGCCTCTTGGATAAAGGCGCGGACGTACTCCTCGCTTACCAGGATTCTCCCGCAACCCTTCAGGCGGCTGCCGAACGCGGCGCATTCGCAGGCGGCAATGATTCCGATATGAGCAAATACGCTCCAGACAATTATTTGACCAACCCGGTCTGGAACTGGGGCGAGTATTACGTGAAAACCGTTAAATCGGTGATGGACGGAACCTGGACGAATGAGCAATACTCCGGCGGTATGGCTGACGGGATGATCGAGCTGGCACCGTTCGGCAACAAAGTGCCCGACGATGTGAAGCAGCTGGTGGAAGACGCCAAAGCCAAAATCATCAGCGGCGACCTGGATGTATTCACCGGTCCGATTTCCGACAACACCGGCAAAGTCCAAGTACAGGAAGGCCAAAAGCTGACGCTGGAGGAAGTACTCTCCATGAACTGGCTGGCTAAAGGCGTGGAAGGCACGATTCCTCAATAATTGTTGGAGTCTTAATCGCATACTGCAAGAAGTTATGGGTGGGGCGGGTTCCAAGGCAAGCGGAACCTACCCCACCTATACTACAACTATAAGGAAAGGAGCGTCCCACAATGCAACAGTATTCGGTAGAAATGCGCGGGATCGTGAAACGGTTCGGTTCGGTAGTTGCCAGCGACCAAGTCGATTTTTCGGCAAACGCGGGTGAAATTCATGCGCTGCTTGGCGAGAACGGAGCAGGTAAAAGCACAGTCATGAGCATGCTGTCGGGGGTGTACCGGGCGGATGAAGGCGAAATCCTCATTCACGGCGTACCGGCCAAAATCCGTTCCCCCAAAGATGCGGCACAGCTAGGCGTCGGCATGGTGTTCCAAAACTTCAGACTGGTGCAAAGCCTTACGGCAGCGGAAAACATCGTGCTTGGCGAAAAGTCGTCTTTTTGGCGGGGGAGCAAGTGGATTAAACGAAAGCATGAAGAAATCGAAGCGCTCGGCGAGCGTTTCGGACTGAAGTTCCCGGTGGACCGTCCGGTCTGGCAGCTGTCCGTCGGCGAGCAGCAGCGGGTGGAAATCGTCAAGACGCTGTACCGGGGCGCGGACATCATCATCCTTGACGAACCGACCTCGGTGCTTACGCCGGGCGAGGTAGAGCAGCTGTTTGAAACGCTGCATGTCATGAAGGCAGCGGGAAAAACGGTCATTATGACCACGCACAAAATGAAGGAGGTTATGGCTTCTTCCGACCGTATCTCCGTCATGCGCAAAGGCAGAATGATTACCACGCTCGTGACCAAAGAAACGAACGAACTCGAGTTGGCCCGGCTGATGGTCGGCAAGGAAGTCAGCATTACCCGTCAAGAAAGGGAGGAGCTTGCCGGCGAGGATTTGCTGGTCGTAAGCAATCTTGAAGTCTATGCCGACCATGGCCGTAAGGCGCTCGACGGCTTGTCGCTGAAGGTTCGTTCGGGGGAAATCGTCGGTGTGGCCGGCGTGGCCGGAAACGGGCAGAAGGAGCTGGCCGAGGTGCTCACCGGCTTGCGGACCTGGCGCAGCGGAGAGATCGAGTTTGACGGCAGTCCGGTCAAGACGGCCTCCGTCAGAGGCGCTATCGATGCCGGCATTTCCCACGTACCGGAGAACCGGATGAAAAGCGGACTCGCCGGACGCCTGGGATCGGTCGACAATCTGCTGTTTAAATCGTACCGCAGCAATGAGCATTCGCGATTCGGCTTTCTGAAGGCGGCGAAAAATCGTTCCTGGTCCCAGGAACTGGTGCACCGTTTCAATGTCAAAACGCCTGAGCTGGAAACGCCGGTACAGCAGTTGTCGGGCGGCAACCAGCAGAAGCTGCTGTTCGCCCGGGAGGTCAGCCACCAGCCGAAGCTGATGGTCGCCGTCCATCCGACGCAAGGTCTGGATGTCGGCGCAACCGCAGGCGTTCACGAGCTGCTGATGGAGCTGCGCGCATCCGGAAGCGGGGTGCTGCTCATTTCGGAGGATCTGGATGAGCTGCTGCAATTATCCGACCGCATTTTGGTCATTTATAACGGTTCGATTATCGGCGAAAGCGATCACGAGCAGGCGGACAGGGAGCAAATCGGCCTCCTGATGGCCGGCATCCGCGAGCGCGAGAAGGAAGGAAGTGCGGTATGAGTCCAGAGCATGGCAGTTCCGCCGGAGTGGCGATGACTCCGAAGGCGGCAAAATCCTTTAATTTGTTTAAATTGCGGCTCGAATATGACGCCAGCCGTACCCGTTCTCCCTGGTGGTCGCCGGTATTGTCGGTCGTGCTTGCCCTGCTGCTCTGCGCGATATTCATCGCTGCCAACGGCATGAACCCGGTGACGGTCTACGAAAAAATGTTCAAAGGCGCATTTGGCACCTCCTACGGCTTTACTGAAACGATGGTCAAGGCGATTCCGCTGCTGCTCTGCGGACTCGGCATCGCCGTTGCTTACCGTATATCCGTCTGGAACATCGGCGCGGAAGGGCAATTGACGGTTGGCGCAATGGCGGCTACGGCGGTGACGATATATTTTCCAAATCTGCCGTCGTTCTGGGCAATTACGCTGATGCTGCTGTTCGGAACGGCTGCCGGCGCTTTATGGGGGCTTCTGACCGCGATTCCGCGGACCCACTTCGGCGTCAATGAACTGATTACTTCATTAATGCTCAATTACGTTGCGCTGCTGGCGCTGGATTACGTCGTCTTTGGCCCGTGGAAGGATCCGAAGGGCTTTAATTTCCCCGGCTCGCCGATGTTTACCGCGGCGCAGTCTTTGCCGGTGCTGGGCTCTACGCGGCTGCATATCGGATTGATCTTTGGCCTGGTCGCTGTACTCATCTACTATTTAATGATTAAGTTTACGCGTTGGGGGTATGAATTGAAGCTGATCGGCGCCAACCCTACGGCGGCCCGTTATGCGGGAATTCACATCAAACGCCATATCATCATCGTCATGCTGATCAGCGGCGGACTAGCCGGAATTGCCGGGATGGCCGAGGTTTCCGGCGTTACGCACAAGCTGATGCAGGGCATCTCGCCGGGTTACGGCTACACGGCCATCATTGTCGCCTGGCTCGCCAAGCTGAATCCGCTCGGTCTCATCGTAACGGCGATTTTATTCGGCGGTTTGATCGTCGGCGGCTACAGCGTGCAGACGATCGGCCTGCCGTCGTCCATCTCGGAAATGCTGCAGGGCTCGATCCTCTTTTTCCTGATCGCGGGCGATATGATTCACCGGTTCCGCGTCCGGAAAAGCGCGTAGGACGGAACATTTTTTCCTCCGATAAGAAGGGAGCTTTATTATGGACTTCACGACACAGCTAATCATTGCGGCCATTTCCGCGGGAACGCCGCTCCTGCTGGCCACGCTGGGCGGCATTCTGAACGAACGCGCCGGCATCATCCAGCTCGGTGCCGAAGGGCTGATGCTGATGGGCGCGGTCAGCACTTGCATTGTCTACATCCGCAGCGGCAATCTGCTGCTTGCGCTTTTGGCCGCCATTGGGGTAACGGCCGTTCTCGGGCTGGTGCATTCCTTCCTTACCGTAACGCTGAGAGCGAACCAGACGATGTCCGGCCTTGCGATGACGCTGTTCGGCAGCGGACTCAGCGCGTATCTTGGCAAATCGATCAGCGGGCTGCCGCTGCCGGGCACTTCGCCGAAGCTGCACCTCGGTTGGCTGGAGCCGGTTCCGGTGATCGGAGATATTTTCGGGAAGCTCGATTATATGACCTGGTTTAGCCTGCTGCTCGTCGCAGCGCTGCACTTGTTGATTCACCATACCTCATTCGGCCTGCATTTGCGGGCAGTCGGCGACAGCCCGGCTACGGCGGATGTCATGGGCATCCGCGTCCAGCTGATCCGCTACAGCTACGTTACAATCGGAGCGGCGCTCATCGGCCTCGCCGGCGCGGATATGGTGCTGGCTTATGCGCCGACCTGGAACGAAGGGTTGACGGCCGGCCGGGGCTGGATCGCCGTCGGTCTGGTGATTTTCGCCAGATGGAATCCGCTTCGCGCACTCTTTTGCGCTTATTTCTTCGGCGCGCTCGATTCGCTCGGCTTCCGCATTCAGCTGCTCGGCAGCGTCATTCCGTCCTATTTCCTGAAGATGATTCCTTATGTATTGACCATCCTCGTGTTAATGTATCTCGGATACCGTAACCGCAACAAGCCTTCCGGCACGCCGGAATCGCTGGGCGTTCCGTATATCCGCGAACAGCGCTTCTAAGCGGATTGATGTTACAGAACAATGTAGAGTGATGCAGTTAAAGCTATGGCGCAGGCCAAGGAGGCGGATGTTGGATGGAAGCCGCATATGATCACCGGTTATCGCCGCCCTGCGTCCATCAGCCGGTCGGCTTGCAGGAAGCGTGGGCGCTGAAACGAATCTATGGAGACCAAGCGATCTATGTCTCCGGAGGAACGCTGATCCGGACCTGGTGGGAAGCAGGAACGGCAGCGGTGCCGCCGCATTTGATCGATCTGCGCGGCATCGCAGGCATGGAGGGCATTTCGGCCGAAGAAGCGTTTATCTCAGTGGGGGCGTTGACGACGCTGGAGGATTGCCGCCGCAGCGGCGGGCTGCAGCGTCATTATCCGGCGCTGGTTGAAGCCGCGCGGGGCATCGCCGCCCCGCCCGTACGCAATCTCGCCACGCTGGGCGGCAATATCGCCTCCGGTTACGGCGATATTCTGCCGGCGCTGCTGGCGCTGGAGGCGGACATTGCCGTGTTCGCCGGCAATGTCCTGACCGTCAAGCCGCTGGAAGCCTGGCTTGATGAGCGCTGGAGCGGCGGCGGCGAGTCTGCCGCCGCGCTGGTGGCCGGCATCCGCCTGCCGCTGGCGGATGCGGAACCCGCGGAACACAGGCTGAGCCTGTTCCGCAAGGTCGGGCGCCGCGAGGCGTTTACGGCCTCGCTGGTCACGGCCGCCGCCGCCGCGCGGCTGGAGCCGGGCACGCGCCGCTTCCGCGGCGTGCGCCTGGCCGCCGGCGGCGGCAGCGGGCGGCCGCTGCGGCTGCGCGCCGCAGAGGCGCTGCTGGAAGGCGCCGCCTGCGATGCGGCGCTGCTCGGCCCCGTCTTCGAAGCGATCATGGCCGAATTCGCCACCTACGGCGATCCCTTCGCCAGCGAAGCGTACAAGAAGAACACCGCAGCCAATCTGCTCGTCTCCGAGCTTTGGAAGTTCATGCAGGCGTAAGCATTAAGCTTAGCCCGCAGTTTGCCTTGAAGGTCCATGAATGTCAATTCGAACATCGAAACAAAAGTCCGATACGGGAAACTTAAGTAGATGGAAGGAATGCAGGCATGGGCTTTTTTAGTCCTATCATTTTAAATTTTACAAATAATTTGGAGTATATATCGAAAGGAGCGGAGCGCTATGCTGCTGAACAGGGAGTCCAGCGGGGCGCGCTGGCGGACGCGGCCCGACGGAGCGGAGAAGGTGTCCGGGCAATTGAAGTATTTAACCGACCTGACGGCCGAAGGGATGTTGACCGGCCGGGTGCTGCGGGCCCGGGAGCCTCATGCCCGCATTCTCGCCATCCGCACGGAGAAGGCGCGGGCGCTGCCCGGCGTGCATGCGGTGCTGACGCATGAGGATGTACCCGGCCTGAACGGATTCGGCATTGCGCATCCCCACCAGCCCGTATTCTGCTTCGATAGAGTGCGTTACACGGGGGATGCGGTGGCGGCGGTGGCGGCGGAGAGCAAAGAGCTCGCCGAATATGCCCTCTCCTTCATCGAGGTCGATTACGAACCGCTGCCTCCGCTGGTTGATCCCGAAGAAGCGATGAAACCGGAGGCGATGCTGCTTCACGAGGAGGGGAATGTGCTCCACCATACCGAATTCCGCAAAGGCGATCCCGCAGCGGCATTTGCAGGGTGTGCGCATATTGTGGAAGAGACTTATTACACGCCGCGCCAGATGCATACCTATATGGAAACGGAAGGCGGCTTGTTCGTCCCCGGGCCGGACGGCAGGCTGACCGTATATTCGGCCACGCAGCACGGCCTGATGGACCGGATGCAGCTGTCCCGCATTCTGGACCTGCCGGAAGAACAGATCCGGGTCGTCTCCAGTCCGATCGGCGGTTCGTTCGGCGGCAAGGATGAACTGAATGTGCAGCCTTACGGGGCGCTGCTGGCGCTGTGCACGGGCCGCCCGGTGCGGCTGCATCATTCCCGCGCCGAATCGGTACGCGCCGGATTGAAGCGCCACCCGATGAAGATTTCGATGAAGACCGGCTGTGATGCGGACGGGCGGCTCCTGGCCCATCAGGTGCGCATCATTGCCGACACCGGCGCATATGCGACGCTCGGAGCGGAAGTGCTCAACTTCTCGACAGAGCATGTGAACGGTCCGTACCGGATCGGCAATGTAGAGGTAGAGGGCTTCTCCGTTTATACCAACAACGGCGTTTCGGGCGAGTTCCGCGGCTTTGGCGGGAATCAGGCGATTTTTGCACTGGAAGGGCAAATCGAACGGCTGGCTGACAGGACCGGCATCGATCCATGGGAGTTCCGCCGGCGTAACCTGCGCCGATACGGCGATCCGGGGCCGCTAGGCCAGGAGATTGCCCAGACTGAAGGTGCCATGCAGGTGTGGCGGGCGCTTGCCGCGTCGCCGCTGATGGCAGGCGGACCGGAGGCGGATTCAGATGTGGATATGGATGCGGATGACCCGAGCGACAAGGTTACCGGCTGCGGGTCGGGTGATCCCCGCACCGCCGAGCCTTGGATCGTCACGGCAACAGGCGCGGCGATCGCGATGCACGGGGCGGGACTCGGCTTCGGCATTCCTGACCCGGGCGGCGGCCGCTTGAAGCTGGCGCTGGACGGCAAGATCGAAGCGGTATTCGGCTACGAGGAATTCGGCCAGGGACTGATCGCGACAATGGAGCAGATGCTGGTGGAGCAATATGGTTTTGCTGCCGAAGATTTGCGGATCATTATCGGCGATACCGACGTCGTTCCCAACAGCGGTTCAAGCACCGCCTCGCGTTCCACCAGCATGATGTGGATGGCGCTCCGGCGGCTGCATCCCGAGTTTACGTCGCTGCTCATCAAGGAAGCTTCCGCCAAAACCGGGATATCCGCCGAAGTGCTGCATACCGGACCAGGCGGCATCTGGCATAAGGAAGGCGGCAGAATTATAACGTATGCCGAGCTTGTGCAGGAGCGGACGGAGCCGCTCGTGTGCGAGACGGTCTTTCATTATCCGACGACGCCGATGAAACGGGTGGGGGCGCATTTTTTATACACGTACGCCGCCGTTGCCGTAAAAATAGAGATCAATCTGCTGACCGGCAGAGTGCGTGTGCTCGACCAGTACCACGCAGTGGCCGCCGGACCCGTAGCGAACCCGCAGGGTTATCTCGGGCAAATCGAAGGGGGCAGCAGCATGGCAGTCGGCTTCACCCTTTCGGAGGACGCGCTGATGTCGGGTGGGTATTATGTGACGAAAAATATGGATACCTACCTTGTGCCGACGATTGCCGATATGACGGGCCGCATTCAGGTCGAAGCGATCGAAGAGCTGCCGGAGCACGACACGTACGGACCGCGCGGCGTCGGCGAGGTCGGTTCGGTCACGTTGGCCCCGGCCATTGCCGCCGCAGTATATAACGCAACCCGTAAACGGTTGAACCGTTTGCCGATCGAACCGGAATGGCTGCAAGAGACACCTTTTAACATGCGGAAGGCGGTGAACGAACGTGCAAATTCCTGAAGAGCCAGGCATCCTCCAGCATCCGGTATCATCTGAATTCATCCTTGAATGCTCGGTCAACGGCGAAGCGGTGTCGCTCCGCGTTCCGCCCAGCCGGCGACTGATCGATGTGCTGCGCGAGGATTTGGGTTTGGCAGGCACCAAACGTTCCTGCGAAATCGGCCGCTGCGGCGCCTGCATGGTGCTGGTCGACGGCCGGCCGGTCAACAGCTGTCTGGCTATGGCGTATCAGTGTGCGGGCACGGCGATTACGACGATTGAGGGGCTGGGCGGCGCGGAGCTGCATCCGGTGCAGCGCGCATTTTTGGAAGAAGGCGGATTTCAATGCGGATACTGCACGCCGGGGATGGTCATCTCCGTGGTTGCGATGCTGCACAATCACCCGCAGCCGACGGCTGAGGAAATCGACGAAGCGTTGTCCGGCAATATTTGCCGGTGTACCGGTTACGGCGGCATCCGGCGTGCGGTGGATAAAGCGATAGAAAGCTGGGAGAGCCGATGAGCATACAAGAGACCCTTACCGTGGAACAGATCAATGCGATGGATCAAGAATCATTTACGAAAGCTTTAGGCGGAATTTTCGAACACTCCCCTTGGGTTGCGGAAGCGGCCTACCGGCATCGCCCGTTTGCTTCGGCAGAAGTTTTGCATGAAGCCATGTTGGGTGAGGTCCGGGAGGCGGGAGAGGAGAAAATTCTGGAGCTGCTGCGGGCCCATCCCGATCTTGCGACAAGGCTTAAGGTTACGCCGCTGTCAGCGGCGGAGCAGCAGGGCGCCGGTCTGGACCGGCTGACCCCGGAGGAATTCGCGGCGCTGACGGAGCTGAACGCAGCTTATACCGCGAAATTCGGTTTTCCGTTTATTTTGGCCGTTCGCGGCAAGACGAAGGAAGAGATCATCGTGTCCATTTCCTCCCGCGTGCTTCGGGCTTATGAAGATGAACGGGCGCAGGCGCTCACTGAAATCGGCAAAATCACCGGGTTCCGGCTCAGCGATCTGTTCCAGTTACCGGGAGGATCGCTGTCATGAGCGGGCGGCTGACGACGCATGTGCTGGATCTGTCGCGCGGGATTCCGGCGGCCGGAATGAAGCTGGAGCTGCGGCGGCTTTCTGGGGCAGAGAAGTGGGAGCTGGTGCGCAATGCCGTCACAAATGGCGACGGGCGCCTGGATACGCCATTACTGGAAGGGGCCAAGTTTGTCACCGGCAGTTACGAGCTGCTGTTTCATGCGGGTGAATATTTTCGTGCTGCAGCTGCAGAGGCTGATCCGGCGGGGGGGCTTTTTCTGGACCAGATTCCGATCCGGTTTCAGGTCGCCGATTGTGCGGCGCATTATCATGTTCCGCTGCTCGTCGCCCCGGGAGGCTACAGCACGTACAGAGGCAGTTAATTTCCAAGGCATGCAGCCTGTAGATCAGAAGCGGAGGTGGCCCATAGAATGGAACAATCATTTGAGCTGATTATCGTTAACGGAGAAGTGGTTTTACCCGGCGAGGTGCGCAGGCTGGACGTCGGCGTCCGGGATGGAAAAATCGCCGCGCTCGGCAGCGGGCTGCCGGCGGGCGAGAGCACACGGATGATCGATGCGCAGGGGCTGTACGTGCTGCCCGGCATGATCGACATGCATGTGCATTTCAATGAACCCGCCTTCGGGCATTGGGAAGGCTTCCGTACCGGTTCGGCCGCGCTGGCTAAAGGCGGTTGCACCTGCTACGCGGATATGCCGCTCAACGGCAATCCGCCGACCGTCAACCTCGAGGCGCTGCAGCTAAAAGCGCAAGCGGCGGAAGGACAATCAGCTGTCGACTATATTTTCTGGGGCGGGCTGGTTCCGGGCAATCTGGAACAGCTGGAGAAGCTGGCTGCCGCCGGAGTCACGATTTTTAAGGCCTTCATCTCCAATCCCGGCGGCAGCGGGGAAGGCCGTTTCCGCGAAGTGGACGACGATACCTTGTTTCAGGGAATGCAAAAAATCGCCGCACTCGGCGGCATTCTCGCCCTGCACGCGGAGAGCGAGGATATGACTGCCGCGCTGTCTGCAGCGGCGGTGCGCGAAGGACGAAGCGGGGCGCGGGATTTCGCGGCCGCGCGTCCGCCGGAGGCTGAGCTGGAAGCGGTAAGGCGGGCGCTGCTGTACGGCGAGCGAACCGGGTGCCGGCTTCATTTTGTGCATATCAGCACCGCGGAAGCCATCGAGCTGATTCATGCTGCCAAAGCGCGCGGCCAGGATGTCTCCGCCGAGACTTGCCCGCATTATCTCCTGCTGGACGAGAGCAGCATGGAGACGCTGGGGCCGGTCGCCAAATGCGCGCCTCCGCTGCGCAGCAAAGCCGCGCAGGAAGCTTTGTGGACGGCGCTGGCCGAAGGTAAAATCGATCTGGTCGCCTCGGACCATTCTCCTTGTCCGCCGGAACTGAAGCTTGATCCCGCGATGACCTTTTTCGACGCCTGGGGCGGGATTTCCGGCGCGCAGAGCAGTCTGGAGCTGTTGTTCCATGAAGGCGTGAACCGGCGCGGACTGCCGGTTCCGCTAATCTCGTCGCTGCTGTCGGCGCTGCCGGCGAAGCGGTTCGGTCTTGATCACCGCAAAGGGGCGATCGTTCCCGGACTGGACGCCGACCTCGTGCTGCTCGACCCGTCTGCTTCGTATACGCTTAAGGCCGAGGATCTGCTGTACCGGCACAAGCATAGCCCATATACAGGCATGACGTTATCATGCCGGGTACAGGCCACGATTAGCCGGGGGACGGTGGTTTACACCGCCGGTGCCGGGGATGGCGTACTGGCCGAAGGCGGCGGAGCGTGGCTGCGGCTGGGCCGGAAGGCGGCCGCGTTATGAGCGCGGCCGCGATTCAGGCTCCGGCCGGGGCGATGCTGAAGCTGCTGGAGGAGCTGGCTGCTTTTAGCGCGCCCGGTCCGGGAGTGACGCGCCTTTTATATACGCAGGAGTGGTGCGCCGCCCAGCGGCATATCTCCGAGACTATGGCGGAGCTGGGGCTTGACGTCCGCAGCGACCGGGTCGGCAACGTGTACGGCCGGCTGGCCGGAACAGCGGACGATGTCGGCGCAGGCGATAAGGTGATCCTCACCGGCTCGCATATCGATACGGTGCGGTGCGGCGGCAAATATGACGGCGCCTACGGCATCGCAGCCGCCGTGACAGCGCTCGGTTATTTGCGTCAACGGTTTGGTCCGCCGCTGCGCACAGTGGAAGCCGTTTCCTTTAGTGAAGAAGAGGGCAGCCGCTTCCCGCTTGCCTTTTGGGGCTCCGGCCATGTAACGGGGCTCTATAATGGAAGTGAGGCGGAGCGGACCGCCGATCCCGCCGGCGTGACACTGCGTCAGGCGATGGAAGCCTGCGGGCTGCCGCCGTTCGGGCCTGCGGGCAGCGGCGATGCAATCTCCGGCAGTTCCGCCGGGGCCGGGGTGCCTTCGGGCATTGCCGCCTACATCGAGCTGCACATCGAACAGGGGATCGTGCTGGAGGAAGCCGGGCTGTCGCTAGGCGTCGTCGAGGCGATCGTCGGGCAGCGGCGGGCAGAGCTCATCCTCCGGGGGAGCGCCAATCACGCGGGTACGACGCCGATGGGGCTCCGGCGTGACGCACTGGCCGGAGCGGCGGAAATGCTAGCCGGCATGGAGGGGCTAGCGGTGACCGCCGGCGACCCGCTGGTGGCGACCTCCGGCCGGCTGGAGACCTTTCCGGGCACACCGAACGTCATCCCCGGCGAGGTGCGCTTTACCGTAGATATTCGCCACAGCGAGTCTGCCGTGCTGGAGGACTTCTGCACGCGACTATTTGCCGATTTTGCAGCCATTGCCGCACGGCGCGGTCTCGAACTGCAAGTGAAAGAAACATTGTCCACGTCGCCGGCGGCAATGGACCATCAGCTTCGCCGTTCTCTTGAGCGGATCTGCCGCGAACAGGGACGAAGCTGGCGCTCCATGGTCAGCGGCGCGGGCCATGACGCCCAGTTGTTTGCGCCGCTGTGCCCAGCGGCCATGCTGTTTGTACCGAGCCGTGGGGGAATCAGCCACGCGCCGGAAGAATATACTTCGCCGGAAGAACTAGCCGCGGGACTTGATATACTAACGATGCTACTATATGAGCTGGCTTATCGATGAAGCCGAAGCTTTGAGGAGAGATAGAGATGAAGCGATTCGAGCCATTGTCGCCGTCCTTGCGGTGCATCATGACTCCGGGACCGGTCGAGGTCGATCCGCGGGTGCTGCGGGCGATGTCGCTGCCGGTGCTGGGACAGTTTGATCCGGAATTTACCCATATCATGAACGAAACGATGGAGATGCTGCGCACGCTTTTTGCCACGAAAAATCAATGGGCGTATCCGGTCGATGGTACCTCGCGTTCCGGGCTGGAGGCGGCCATGGTCAGTCTGATCGCGCCGGGCGACCGGGTGCTCGTTCCGATCTTCGGTCGTTTCGGCAATCTGCTGCATGAGCTTGCCGAACGGTGCGGCGCGGAGGTATTCACCCTCGAAAGGCCGTGGGGCGGCGTTTTTCCGCAGGAGGAGATTGTCGAAGCCATTCGCAGCCTGAAGCCGGATGTGGTGGCGGTGGTCCACGGCGAGACGTCTACGGGCCGCGTGCAGCCGCTCGACCGGATCGGCGCCGCCTGCCGGGAACAGGATGCGCTACTGATTGTGGACGCGGTGGCGACGCTAGGCGGCGTTCCGGTGGAGACCGATGCCTGGATGCTGGATGCCGTCATAGGCGGAACGCAGAAATGCCTCTCGATCCCCGCGGGAATGGCGCCCATTACCTATAATGACCGGGCGGAGGCGAAGGTGCTGAAGCGCAAGGCGATCGAGCGGGGGTTGCGGACGGCGGATGCTGCAAACGGCGAACTCCCGGTGGTACGCAGCAATTATTTCGACCTTGGCATGCTTCAGGATTATTGGAGCGCCCAGCGCCTGAACCACCATACGGAAATGACCTCCATGCTGTATGCGCTGCGCGAAGGGGTGCGGCTTGTCCTGGAGGAAGGGCTGGCGGCGCGCCATACGCGGCATAAGCTGCACGAGCAGGCGCTGGTGGCGGGCCTGACGGCCATGGGGCTTGAATTATACGGGGACTCCGACTGCAAGCTGACCGTGGTCACCTGCGTAATCATTCCTGAAGGCATCGACGGCGAAGCGGTGCGGACGATGCTGCTGGAGCATTTCGGGATCGAAATCGCCAGCTCCTTCGGCCCGCTTAAGGGAATGATCTGGCGGATCGGCACGATGGGCTTCAGCGCCCGGGAAAATAACGTGCTGCGCCTGCTCGGCGCGCTGGAAGCGGTGCTGCTCCGGCACGGCCATACGGTTGCCAGCGGCCTTGCGGTCCAGGCGGCGCTTGACGTGTACGAGGTTAAGTAAGATAATCGGTTGAATACAAGCAGCCGATATACAAATCATAGATCCGGCTGTCCGAAGGGGAGTGGAAATTATGACATTTGCCAGAAAACCGCTCGCGGATTGCATTCCTGAGCTTGTGGCTACAGCACGGGGCGACCAGCCGGCTACCCTGGTCATTACCGGCGGGAAGCTCGTTAACGTTGTTTCGGGGGAGATTCTGGACGGCATGTCCGTGGCGGTGCAGGGCGGCCGCATTGCTTATGTAGGCAAAGATGTGTCCCATACGATCGGCGAAAATACGCAAGTCATCGACGCCGAGGGAAAATATATCGCGCCAGGCTTGCTCGACGGCCATTGCCATATCGAGAGCACGCAGCTGACGGTGACGGAATTTGCCCGCGCGGTGCTGCCGCTGGGCACGACGGGCGGATTCTTTGACGCCCACGAGATCGCCAACGTCTTTGGCCTGAAGGGCATCCGGCTGATGCTCGATGAAATGCGCGGCACGCCGCTTGCCGCTTATATGCAGGTCGCTTCCTGCGTCCCGTCCGCCGGTCCGGAGTTCGAGACGACCGGCGCAGCGCTCGGCCCCGAAGAGGTGGCGGAAGCCTTCACCTGGGGGCCGGATGTGATCGCGCTTGGCGAGGTCATGAATTTCCCCGGCGTCGTCTACGGAGACGACAAAATGATCGGGGAAATTCAGGCAACGCTGCGCGCAGGCCGCTACGTCGACGGCCATTTCACCTGGCCGTCCCATGACTGGCGGCTGCCGGTGTATGCCGCCGCCGGCGTGACCGGTGACCATGAATGCGTCACCGCCGAAGACGTCATCGAGCGCGTACGCCTGGGGATGTACGCCAAGATGCGCCGCGGTTCCGCTTGGCACGACGTGGCCAAGACGATTACGGCGCATACGGAGCGCGGTCTTGACCCGCGCCGGATGATGCTCGTCACGGACGACCGCAGCTCGGAATCGCTGCGGGACGAAGGCCATATGGACTTTGTCGTCCGGCATGCCATCGCCCAAGGGCTGAAGCCTGTGACCGCCTTCCAGATGGCGACGATCAACACCGCCGAACGCTTCGGGCTTTCGCGCGACATCGGCTCGATTACGCCGGGCTCCTTCGCGGATATTATTCTCCTGGACGGCAATCTGGCTGATGTCAATGTTGTCACGACAATTGCCGCGGGCGTCGTTGTCGCCGAGAACGGCGTAATGACCGCGGAACTGGCGAAGTATACGTATCCGGAGGAAGTGCGCCGGTCCGTTCATTTGGCCGCCCCGCCGGTGGCGGAGGATTTCATCATTCACGCGCCGGTCGCCGAAGGCCGCATCGCGGCCAGAGCCATTAAAGTCATTGAGAATCATGTTGAAACCTCCGAGCTGATCGTCAAGGCACCGGTCGTTGACGGTAAGCTGCAGCTGGAAGCCGGCTTGTGCAAAATCGCCGTGCTGGAGCGTCACAAAGGGACCGGCAATAAAACGGTCGGACTGGTTGACGGGATCGGTTTTCATGAGCCGGCCGCCATTGCAATGACGGTCGCCCATGACAGCCATAACATTCTCGTCATCGGCAATGACGATGCCCTCATGGCCGAAGCGGCCGGTGCCGTGGCCCAGGCGCAGGGCGGCGTAGCCGTGGTGTCCGGCGGGGGAACGACGCTGTTCCCTCTCGCCATCGCCGGCCTGATGTCGGCGGAGCCGTTTGAAGTGGCCTCCGCCCAATCGGCTGCGATCAGCAAAGCGCTGTACTCCGCCGGCTGTACGCTCAACTATGCCTTTATGACCTTGTCGCTGCTCGCGTTGGCCGTTATCCCGACGCTGCGCATTTCCGATAAAGGCCTGGTCCATATTTCCCCGGAAGAGGGCATCCGTCTGGTATCGTTATTCGTCGAAGAGTAGTTCAGGAGACGCATTATATATTGAAGCGAATGAAAAATGCAGCGCCGCAATCTACCCGTCAGGGAGACCGCGGCGCTGCATTTTTCCTTTTATAGCAGGTTGTTTATGAACAAATCGAACAACGGAGGTTATATTTAACCAAATTTTCACGATTTGAATCAGACTTTTATAAAATTTTAATAAAAAACATTCAAAAACCAGGTCTATTGGACGATAATAAAATTAAAGAAAGTAAACAGAATCTTACATTTCAATCAATTTGCCGATACTTAACAGCAGCTGTTCCAATACATTAGCGGAAGATAGCCAAATAAGAAGGGGCGGGATGGATCAGATGATCAGATTGGATACACAGGAGATCATGAACATCACCATGAAGCAAATCGCCGGCATTTTTAAGATGGAGCCGCTGGCACTCCGGTTTGTGAACGATTTTCAAGGCGAGCAGTACCTTTTGTCCAATGACAAGCTGCATCTGGGCAACCAGCACTACTGGGCTAAAGTTATGGAGTGCGTGTTTGATAACCAGGTCCGGCCGGTATTGATGTGCGAGGTGCTGTATTTCCTCCGGAATGAATATATGGAGAGCGATATTAAGCTCAGTTTTTCTTACGACTTTGCAGAAGGGGCGGAAGGCAAAGCGTCGGCCGTGGCTGAGGTAAGCTTCAATGATAACCCCGAGCTGTCGCCGGTAGAGATTGCCGAGCTTATTGATTTTGCCCTGTCTATCCAGGATAAGCAGTGGTTTGAGGAATTGACCGCCAAGTACAATCAGCTGACGGCGTAAGGGTAAGGGCTCTGCGATTATTAGAAAAAGCATACAGAAGCCGCCCGGGCATCGGCTCACGCTTTTATGGGCGGCTTTAGCATTTAAGGAGTCCCGGTCCAGCCTTGGGCATGGCTGCGGATCAGATCTGCCATAAAGCTCAGCCATTCCGCCTCCGCATTTAAGCAGGGGATGAAGGAGAACGCATTGGCATCCCCTCCGCCTTCTGCAAACAGCACCCGTCCTTCGATGGCCAGCTCATGCAGCGTCTCCAGACAGTCGGTAACCAGCCCCGGCGAAAAAATCAGCGGCCTGCGCACACCGGAGGCTGACAATCTCTTCAAGACATCAGCTGTTGCTGGTCCAACCCATTCTTCGCGGCCGAAACGCGATTGGAAGGCAATCTGCCATTGACCGTCTTTCCAGCCCATCGCTTCGGCGAGCAGCTGCGCTGTTTGCCGGCACTGCTCCGGGTAAGGATCGCCCGTGGCGGCGTAACGGCTCGGAATGCCGTGGAAGCTCAGGATAAATTGATCCGGCGCTTCTTCAAGTCCGGCGATATGCCTGTGCAAATGCGTCTTCATGGCCGCGATATATCCGGGCGCATTGTAGTAGGCATCAACAAAGCGCAGCGCAGGAACATAACGTTTGCTGACCGGGCCGGAGGCGCTACGGCGTCCAAGGGCCGCAAAACAGGCGGTATCATAGACTGAGGCTGTCGTGGTTGAAGAGTATTGCGGAAATAATGGCAGCACAATGATGCGTTCAATGCCGGAGGCCTCCAGCTTGGCAAAGGCCTGCCGCATATCCGGCTGGCTGTAGGCCAGTCCAAGCTCCACTTGATAATCCGGTCCGAGCAGCGTCTGCAGCCCGTCGCGTTGGGCAAGGGAACACGTCAGCAGCGGGGAGCCTCCATTCTGCCAAATTTCGCGATAGAGCTTCGCCGATTTACGTGGACGCACGCGCAGAATGATCCCGCGCAGCAGCGGTTGCCACAACAAAGGGGAATAGTCGATGATCCGGCGATCGGAGAGGAAGCGCCGCAGATAGGGACGAACGGCTGCGGCAGTCGGCGCTTCAGGGGTGCCGATTTGGGCTAATATGATCCCGACGGACGGAACAGTGGAAGACGGATGCATCTGAAATCTCCCTTCTCAATGAAATGGACATTTCTTTAAATTACCATGACATTCCCGTTCACCGCTGTTGGTTGAATCACATCATTCCCAAAAATAGGAGATATCAGGAGAATACGAGAGTTTGGTTAACTATTTTTTTGAGGTAAAAGGCAAATAGTGATATTTTTTATAGGGCCTGTGATTTTATATACAGCAAAAATAATCTTTAATTTGATAATATCAAGCCATAAATTACCTGCATGAGTTTGCTATTGCCCTTTGTGAATTGTTTCACCATTAATGTGAATTTTTTCACTGTTTATGCGATTTATTTCACCTTAGGGCTTGAATGGCAAATCTTATGTCTATGTTATCCGTGAATAGAATCCGAATCGGTTCGGGAGAGGGGGGATGAGATCTTATGAAGGAGCGTGCGCTCTTTTATAAGAAGGGGTTGGAGAGCACGATGAGCAAGGATTGCAATAAAGGGCTACATATTTCTGGGGTTATGGCAAAGGAGAAATCGCATTGAAAAAACTAATTACATTGACTGTCAGCGCGGCTCTGCTGTTGGCGCCGTTCGCTTACACCATTCAGGCACCGGCATTGAATCTGAAGGTTGACGCGGTATCCGCCGCTTCTGAAGAAGAACCGGCTGCAACTGCAAAGCCTGCAGCAACGCCTAAAGCCACTGCAAAACCGGCGGCTACACCAAAAGCGACTGCAAAACCAACTGCAAAACCGACGGTAAAACCAACCGTAAAACCAACGGTAAAACCGACTGCAACACCAAAAGCGACTGCAAAACCTGCAGCAACACCTAAAGCAACTGTAAAACCTGCAGCAACACCAAAAGCTACTCCTAAGGCAACCGCTAAACCGGCTACAGTTACAAAGAATGTATACCAAGACGGCGTATATGTCGCTTACGGCGAAGCCAATACCAAAGGCACCGAAGGCGTTAAGGTAACCATTAAATCCGGAAAAATCGCAGCGATCGAGCTGATGAGAACAAGTCCGAAACTTCTGGACCGCAACGTTCGCGAGAATTACAGCGGCCTGTGGAATGCCTACAAGCTGATGACTGACAGACTGATGGGCAAAACCAGAGAAGGCGCTGCCGCAGTTGACGCCGTATCCGGCGCAACCCGCTCCACTCCGGGCTGGAAACTGGCTGTAGACAGAGCTTTCGAAAGATCGCTCAAAGTAAAACCGGCTGGCGAAGTTTACTTCGACGGCATGCATATGGGCGTTGACCCTGAAGGCAAATACGCGGTGTTTGCTACGTACGAAGCCAACAAGCTGACTGGCGTGAAGCTGTACCCGATCGATGCCAAAGGCAACATCGTTGAAGAAAAAGCATTCACTGCCGCGCAATCCGCAGCAGTAGCGGCAATCACGCCTGCGCTTCTGGCCGGCGGATCTTCCGCAAAACTGGTAACTGGTTTTGAAGCAGACTCCAAAGCGGCTATCAACGCGTTCTGGGATGCTGAGCAAAATGCAAGTGTGAACAACAACTCCGCTTATGTTGACGGATTCTACTCCGCTTACGGCGACGGAAGAAGCGTAGGCGAAGAACGCGCAGACATCGTTATCCGCAACGGCAAGCTGGTAGACGTGAAGCTGTACAGACTTGGAACTGACTTGATCGACAAAGGTAACACAGCTTATGCAGAAGTTGTTAAAGCAAACGCTCCAATGACTGCGAAACTGCTGGCGAACGGCTCTTATATCGCTAATTATGACGAAAAAGTCGACGGAATTTCCGGCGCAACCGAAAGCAGCCACGGCTGGAACCTGGCCGTACAACGCGCATTCGAAAAAGCTTTGAAAGTACCTACAGCAGGCCAATACTTTGACGGTATTTTCCTGGGCGTAGACAACCAATCCAAGATCCAACTGATCGTAACCGTTGCCGGTGATAAAGTAACCGCCGTGAAACTGGGCCTGTTCGGAACCGACGGCAAAATCATCGCTGCCGACAAGCTGACCGCCGACCAAAAAACGCTGGTGGATCAACTGACTGCAGGATTGCTTGACAAAGGCGTTAACTTCACCGATATCATTGGGCAAGAAGCGCTGTCCAAAGCAGCTAAAGCCGCCCTGGCCGATGCTTTGACCAATGCTTCCAAAGTTCAAGGCGCATACAAAGACGGCACATTCACCGCTTATGGCGATGCGTATGACAAAGGTACAAACAGAGCCGACGTTACCCTGCGTAACGGCACCATCGTTAAGCTTGCTCTGACCCGTGTCGGTATGGACATGGTTGACAAAGGCAAAACCGCTTATGCTGAAGTTATCAAAGCGATCCCGGTCCTGACTGCAAACATCCTGAATGCAGGCACAAGAGAAGGCGCAGCTTCCGTTGACGCCGTATCCGGCGCAACCAGCAGCAGCACCGGCTTCAAAACAGCTGTTGACAGAGCTTACGGCAAAGCAGAAGTTGTAGAAACAAACAAAGCCGCATATTTTGACGGTACATTCATCGGCGTTAGCGCTGATAAATCCGTTAACGTTATGGTAACCACCAAATACGGCTTGCCATTGACTATGGTTGTTTACTATATGGATGCAACCGGCAAGATTAAAACAGCCGATCAGCTGACAGCAGCTGAAAAAGCAGTTAAAACAGAAATCGAAACGACATCGAACGGATTCTCCCTGCATAAATACGGATACCGTCCGGCAGCGTTCGGTGCCAACGATGCAGAAAAAGCTGTCTCCGCTAAAGTGGTAGAAGCAATTAACGCTGCATTGGAAACCGCAGGCAAATAAGTTTTCCAGATAGGCATCAAGGGGATATCCTTTAGCCACAGATGTGGTGGGGGTATCCCCTTTTTTTTGTTCATACCTGCCAGGACTTATTTAATAAAAGTGCCCGTATAGTAATTTGAAGGGTTTTCGGAGGCAAATGTCTAAATTTAATATATTAGGCAGACGACAATCTGCCAGTTACGGGAGGCACATCAATGACATTAATTAAACAGCTATCTCCGCAGGATGAATTCACGGGTTTTTACCTGCTGCGCGAGCTGGCGGTCAAACAAACCAACGGCAATCCTCCGAAAGATTATTTTGATATCGTCCTTGGCGATTCCACCGGACAGCTGCCGGCCAAATACTGGGATGTAAGCACCACCGATAAAGAAACCTTTTTTCCGATGGCGTTAGTGAAGGTGCGCGGCCTGGCACATTTATACCGCGAGAAGCTGCAGATCAAAATTACCAAGATCCGTTTGGCGACCGAAGAGGACGGGGTGTCGATGACTGAGTTCATCCGTGCCGCACCGATTCGTCCGGTGGATCTGATCTATACGATCCAATCGGCGATCTCCGGCATTGCTGATCGGGAAATCGCCGATATCGTCTCCTTTTGCGTCAAGAAAGTGGAGGAGAAGCTGATGCACTATCCGGCGGCCAAAACGCATCACCATGCCTATTTTGCGGGACTCGCCTATCACATGGTGCGGATGCTGGAAATCGGCGAATTCCTCTGCAAGCAGCGGCCATTCCTGAACCCTGATTTAATGCGCGCAGGTATTATTCTGCATGACATCGCCAAACCGGAAGAAATGATCTCCCAATTCGGCATCGTCTCCGATTACAGCAATCAAGGTAAATTGATCGGGCATATTGCCATGGCAGCCAACTGGATCACGGAAGCGGCTATCCGCCTCGGTCTCGATCCGGACGGTGAGAAGGTTATGGCGCTGCAGCATCTGGTGCTGTCGCATCATAATCTCGGCGAATGGGGCAGCCCGGTTCAGCCTCAGACCGCTGAGGCGGTAGCGCTGCATCATATCGATGCGATGGACGCCAAGCTGCAAATGGTCGAGGATGCGCTGGATACCACGCCCGAAACGGAAGAATGGACGCCGTTTATCCGCGGGCTGGAGAATAAGGCGGTCTACCGGATGAAGTTTTAACAAACTCCCAGGAAAACGATGACATGACTTCGGAGCCCTTCAGGATATTGGCAGGCTCCGAAGCCGTAGCTCTAATGCAATAACCCAAAAAAGGATGAATCCGGGCGATGTTCAGCCGGAATTCATCCTTTTTTCTTTTTGGTTAAGCGTTAGCTATCTCACCTTGCCGGGCCTTATTCCGATTTACGCTGGCGCAGGCGCTCCAGTTCGGCTTCCACTGCGCTGTTCATTGCAGGGTCGATGCTGCCGTAACGTTTTGCAGACACTTCGGCATGGCTCTCCCATTCATTGATCTTGTTCTCCATCCGCTCAAATCCGCGGGAAGCGGAACCGGTGTGCAGCGGATAACCGTAAGCACCGGGCTGACCATAACGTTCGCCCTGCGGTGCAGCTTGTTTGGCCAGTTCCGCGGCTTTGCGGGCACGCTCGGTAAGCTCGGCCCGTTTCGCTTTGAGGCGTTCGAACTCTGCTTTGGCATGGGCCAAATCCACTTCCAGCGCTGCCAGGGTGCTCCGTGTTTGCTCCAGCGACGCAAGCGATGTTTGCGCGGTTTCCAAGTACCGCAATTTAGCTTCAAGCGCAGCGCGGGCCGCCGGCTCATTGCCTTCCCGCATGGCGGTAACCGCATCTGCTTCGCAGTGTTCGGCAAGCGCCAGGTTGTCGGTATGGCGGCGTTCCAGCAGGGCTGCCGCTGCGGTAAGCTCCCGTTGCTTGCTTTCGGCTCCGGCAATTTTATCGTCCAGATCACGCAGATACTGCCCGGTCATCAGAATCGGGTCTTCCAGCTTGTTCAAACCTTCGTTAATAGCGGCCTTCGTCAATGTGGCAATGCGTTGAAATATACTCATTTTACATTTCTCCTTTAAGTTGGTTTCTTAATAAAAGTCGTAATCGCTGCCCACGCTGCCATAGGTTTCCTTCGGCACGATTACGCTGGCGATGACATAGAGGATAGCTACTGTTCCGAAGCTAAAAAATGCGGCGGCGGCTACGAGCAGGCGGATCAGCGTCGTGTCGATATTCAGGGCTCGGGCGATGCCTCCGCATAAGCCGGTAAGCATTTTATCGCTTTGCGAACGGTACAGTTTTTTCATGGTTAACTCTCTCCTTTAGGATTGTTCCGTATTTGATGTCTTAATTGTACGGCGGAACCGGCTCCATCAAAACGGGCCCGAGACCGTTCTTTGCACCGGACCAAAGTCGGGGGAGACTTCCGCTGCAAGGCGGGGTTTAGTAAAAAACGGAGCCAACGGCGTTAACATCGGCTTAATCCGTGCTTAACAGTCGCCGTTTATACTGGAGTTGCCACTTCCACTCAAAACATCAACAGCATATGCGACAGAGGAGGAGCAACCGATGGGAATTCATCAGTATTTTCGCTCGCTGAACGGCTTGGAACGGATGATCCGTTGCCCGGGCAAATTCAAATTCGAGGAACATAGCGTCGCCGCCCATTCCTGGAAGGTTGTGCAGTATGCCAAAACGCTTGCGGACATCGAGGAGAAACACGGCGGAGCGGTCATCGACTGGAAAAAGCTCTATGAGATTACAAGCAGTCACGACTACGGAGAAATATTTATCGGAGACATCAAAACGCCGGTGAAACATTCCTCCTTGCAGCTTCGTTCGCTGATCCAGCAGGTGGAAGAGGGAATGATCAACAATTTTATCGAGGAGCATATCCCGGAGGAGTTCAAAAGTATTTTTTATCAGCAATTGCGTGAAGGAAAGGACAATTCGCTGGAAGGGCTGATCCTTGAGGTGGCGGACAAGTTGGATCAGGTTTACGAGGCTTTTGCCGAAATTCAGCGGGGGAATACGGAGAAGGAATTTGTGGTGATGTACCGCAACGCGATCATCAAGATCAAAAACATCAATTTGAAGTGCGTGGATTATTTCCTGACCCATATCCTGCCGGACATGGTCAACGAGGAAACCTTATCTCCGATCGATATTAAACGCATTACCGAAGAAGCGCTGGCCCATTAGAGGGTTCAGGGCTTTTATATTTTCAGACAGGCCGCAACATAAATTTGCAACAATTCACGGCAGATCGTTCGTATCGCCTGAAATTTCTAAGCGGCAGCCCCGGTCCGGGGACTGCCGCTTGCTTACGCTTAAGGATAAATTTCGGTAATGCCCGTATCGACAAATTCGGGGACTGTGAAGCCTGAGGCCGCTTTCAGCAGAGTAGCGATAATCGACTCGCCCCAGTGCTGCTCATTTTGTGAAATAATACCGCTGATTTGTCCATTATTCAGTGATTGCTTGACATCAGGAGTGAGTCCAAGGGCGACGTTGATCCGCTTGAGCCCTTTGGCCTTCCAGATCAGGATCGAGCTGGCGCTGGAAACGAAGTCCAGGCTGATCAATGCGCTGAAATGGGGATGCCTTTCAATCATGGCTTCCAATTGTTCGGTTGCGCCTGCTTCGCTTCCATCATTGTTTTGCGTTTCAAGGACATCGATTTTTGTGTTATGCAGCAAATAATCGAGTAGCCCTTTCTGCCTTTCGCCAAGCCCGAGCATATGGGGCATGCCGTTCTCCACCAGAATCATTCCCCTGCCTTGAAGCAGCCGGTCGACGGTGCTTCCGATAACCTCTCCAGTCTTGTAATTATCCGCTCCGATAAAGGCGATCCTTCGGCTGTCCGGCGAATCGGACTCAAAGCAGACGACGGGAATCCCGCGGTCCCGGGCTTTGTTGATTACAGGGATAATCGCGTCGGAATCGACCGGGTCGATGGCGATGCCGTCCACGCCTTGCTTGATCATCATTTCCATGATGCGGATTTGCTGCTCCAGATTAGCCTCGTCTGGCGCCTGCACAAGCAGGCGTACGTTACGCAGGGAAGCCGCTGTTTCCGCATTCTCCGTGATGGTCTCGTAGGTGGGGTTCACCATCGGGTAGATGATGCCGAAGGTTAAGGGATCGCCGCTCCCGGATGCGGCGGGAGTGGCCTTGACGCCGCCCAAAGCTTGCGCCGCTCCGCTGTTCCCTCCGCTGCCGCATCCGCTTATCAGGAGGGCGGCAATCAGCAGGAAGAACAGTGATCCTGTGCAATGGTTGCCCGGCTTAACCATCGGCGGTATTCCCTCTCTCTCCCGGCTGTCCGCCCTGGGGCTGGTACAGGCCTTGCTTCCGATATTCGATCGGTGTCATGCCGGTGATTTTTTTGAACAAATTGGAAAAGTAATGCTGATCGTTATATCCCACTCTGTAGGCAATCTCAAGCGTTTTGCAATTGGTCGTCTTCAGCAGTTCCTTCGCTTTGGCGATCCGGGTTGCCGTCAAATATTCAGTCATCGTCTGTCCGGTTTCCTGGCTGAATATTTTACTCAGATGGCTGGAACTAACCCCGATTTGCCTGGAAATCTCGTTCAGCGAAAGCTGATCGTCGGCATAATTCTCACGGATATGCAGCTTCACCTTGCTCAGCAACTCGCTGTATTTGCCCGCACCTTCATAACGCCACTGCCACAGCCGCTCCAGCAGCTGCCGTAAATAGCGGATGCCATCCTGCACATTCGTTATTTTCCGGATTGCAGGCTGAAGCGATTGAACAAGTGCAGCGGGATTTTCAGCCGGTTGAAAGGTCAGGTTGGCTGAATGCACCAGTTCAAGCGTCAAATCGTTGATCAAATAAAAAGCATACATGGAGTTCCAATTGATTCGGTCAAATGCAGCCGTAAACGTCTGCAGAAAGGCCGGCGCCTCCGCGGCGCTTCCGACTTTCATGAAATCGACAATCTGATTGCGGTCCAGCAATACTGCCTGCGAGTCGGCATTCAGCGAAGATTCGAACAGCGAGCTTTTATTTTGCCGCGCCATACGCCTCCATACCAGATTCTCCTCTGCTTCGAGATAGGAGAGATGGACACCCAGCAGCCGTTCCTTGGCGCTACCGGTGCTGATGGTCACCTCACAACCGAATGAATTGCCGAGTTCGGCGGCGATTTGCGCGCCGTCCTTCTCCAGCAGTCCGGTCAGCTTGCCGGGATGGTTTCCTTTGACGATCCAGACGGTCTCCGAGCGGCTACGCTTGAAGACGTAACCGTCTCCGGCCATGCGCAGCCGCTCCCCAAGCGTTTCTTCCAGTAGCCCGAGGTTTGACGGAGCAGGCTCCGGCTGCTGCGGACCGACCCCATGGACGGCAAAGATCGCCACGGCATAGCAAGAGGCGGATAACGGCATATCGAGCTGTGCCGCCGCTTCGATCGCGGCTGCGGTTCCGATCAGTCCGCCGCACAAATCGGCCAGCAGCTTACCCGGCGTATAGGCTTCCATCCGCCGAGCTTCCCGCTCCTTGTCGATCTGAGCGCTTGCGGCATGGAGCAGTCCGACCAGATCCGCCGAACTGACCGGTTTCAGGCAGTAGTCTTCGACGCCCAGGCGCAGCGCTTTCTGCGCATATTGGAAATCATCGTGCCCGCTTAAAATGATGATCTTTGTTTCGGGCATGCGCTGTCTGACAACCGAGCTGAGCTCCAGCCCGTTCATGAAGGGCATTTTGATATCGGTAATCAGAATGTCGGGCGACCACTCCTCAATCAGCGGCAGCGCCACTTCGCCGTCCGGGGCGTCGCCGCAGTAAATGAACCCTTCCTTTTCCCAATTGACGCAGTCCCGGATATTCTCCCGGATTGAAATTTCGTCGTCGACCAGCATCACTTTTTTCATGTTCGACTCTCCTTGTTCATGGGAATGCGGACGTGGATTTGCGTACCTTCACCGGCTGTGCTTTCCAGTGTGACTCCGTACGGTGCGCCGAAATAGAGCTTAAGCCGCTGATGCACGTTTTGGAGACCAAAGCCATTCTCCTTCGCTTCGCTTTCTTCGGCCTCGATGGGCAACTCCAGATCTGCCCTTAACCGTGCAAGCCGTTCTGAGGGGATGCCGATGCCGTTGTCCGTCACGGTCAGAATGACCGCCGCATCGCCTTCGGCATAACTTCTAATGGTAATCAATCCTTTGCCGCGTTTGTTTTTGATGCCATGATAAAGCGCGTTTTCAATCAGCGGCTGCAGCGTCATTTTGAGAATCGGATATTGTCGCAGTTCCGGTCCGACTTCGATCCGGTAGTCCAGAATGTCGCGGTAACGTATTTTTTGAATTTCCAGATAGCTTTCCGCATGGTCCAGTTCCGTTTGGATCAGCACCCAGTCCCGGCCTTTGTTCAAGCTGAGGCGAAAAAACCGCGACAACGATTTGACGAGTTGAATTACGTTGTCGTTTTTGCCGGCTTCGGCCATCCAGACGATGGAATCCAGCGTGTTATAGAGAAAATGGGGATTGATCTGTGCCTGCAGGGTGCGCAGCTCCGCTTTTTGCAGCTGCTTCTGCTCTAAAATGCTTTGTTCGAGCAGCTGTTTGATTTTCTCCACCATAATGTTGAAGCTTTGACCCAGATCAGCGATTTCGTCCGTGCCGCCCGCTTTGAATTTGGCTTCCAGGTAACCGGAGGCGGTCAGGCGCATTTTGTGCTGGAGAAGCTGAATCGGCCGGGTCAGCTTTTGCGTGAGAAAGAAGTTGAGCGTAATGACAAAGACTGCGCTGAGAATGACGCTGACGATAATGAGCTGGCGGATGCGGCTGGCTTCAGCGACGATCTCCTCCAGCGGGGCCATGCCGACGACTTTCCAGCCGGTGGAAGCGGAAGAGGTATAGACAATGAATTGCGGCGAACCGCCGGTCTGCAGGACATAACTGTCGCGGGGAAGTCCTTCATGGTCCGAGAAATCGTTCTCCGCAATGCGCTCGCGGTCCCGGCTGTTTACGGTAGGCACATAAATCGGGTTGCCGTATTGATCCAGAATGTAAAAGAACCCGGTTTTGCCGATCGTCACCTTGGCGCAAAATTCCTTGATAAAGGAGTCGTCGAGGTCAATGACCATAAATCCGATCACTTCATGCGTAATCCGCTGTCGGACGGCGGCCATGATGGAGATGACTCCACGGTTGCCGTAAGTAAAGCCGTCGATCCGGTCGTATTCGGAATTCAGCGCCGGAGGAATTTTGAGCGCGAGGTCGGGAGTTTGCGTGAGCTGCAGAAAATGCGGGTTGCGCAGCGGGTTCAAATTGGATTGAAAGACGCCCCGCCGCTCGCTGATGCCTTTGCCGTACAGATTGATAAAGCTGATATTAATGACGTTCTCGTACTTATAGGTGTCACGATACAACGAAAAAGTCTGCAAAATCTCTTTGGCTTCCTGATACGTCTCCGACTGGGAGAACAAGAAGTGAATGACCGCGGGATTTTTGCTGAGCTCGAGCAGCCGCTCCGTATCGTCGAATAAAATATCGATGTTCCGCGCGAGCAGATCGGCTTGCAGCATGCTGGTCGCTTTGCTGTGGCTGGAGACCGAGTCGTAAGACTTCTGATATGAAACGATGCCCACCACCAGCAGCGGAATGGAGGTCAGGACGATAAACAGCAGAAGCAGTTTGGCCCGCAGACTGGAGGAGACCCGGCGTATGACCTTCATGAAATCTATCCCCTCGCCTTAAATGCAATCGCTTACCTGTTTATTTTATACCAAATTCCGAATCCCCGGCAGCAAAAAAAGAAAACGCAACGATAATTCACACCATTTAAACAAAAAAATACACATCGTCCGGATTGAAGCCGGAAAAAAAGAAAAAAACGAAAACTTCCCGCAAATGGCTCCATATCCTGCAATTTTGTAAGCGGTTTATACTTTAGCCATCACCAGAGGCTGGTGAATGACCAGGGGGAGGAATTTAAGCGATGAAAAAACTTGGGAAAATGGGAATTGCCCTCGCCATGACAATGTCCATGGTGCTGGTAGGCGCTTGCGGCAACAACAATAACGGCGGAAACACATCGCCGAACGAAGCAAAAGGGACGAATGCGCCAGCGGCAACGGAAGCGGCGGCCGACACAGGGAATAATGGAGACACCTCGTCCGGCAAAAAAATTACGCTCGGCTTCTCGCAGGTCGGCGCGGAAAGCGGCTGGCGGAGCGCGAACACGACTTCGATTCAGGATTCTGCAAAAAAAGCAGGTTTTACGCTGAAATTCTCCGATGCGCAGCAAAAGCAGGAAAACCAGATCAAAGCGATCCGATCGTTCATTCAGCAAAAAGTGGATGTGATCGCCTTCTCGCCGGTGGTTGAATCCGGTTGGGATACGGTGCTCAAGGAAGCGAAGGATGCCGGCATTCCGGTCGTGCTGACCGATCGCGCCGTCGATTCCAAAGATACCTCGCTGTATATTACTTTCCTTGGCTCCGACTTTGTCGAAGAGGGCCGCAAAGCCGGACAATGGCTGCTGGACCAATACAAGGATACCGCGGAAGATGTGAATATCGTGGAATTGCAAGGCACCACCGGCTCCGCTCCGGCCAATGACCGCAAAGCGGGATTCGATGAAATCATCAGCGCCAACGCCCATCTAAAGGTTATTGCTTCGCAAACGGGGGATTTCACCCGCGCCAAAGGCAAGGAAGTCATGCAAGCCTTCCTGAAAGCGCATAAGGACATCGATGTGCTGTACGCCCATAATGACGATATGGCGCTGGGTGCCATTCAAGCGATTGAAGCAGCCGGGCTCAAGCCGGGGCAGGATATCAAAATTATCTCCGTCGATGCGGTGAAGGACGGTATGACCGCGGCGAGCGAAGGCAAAATCAACTTTATCGTCGAATGCAACCCGCTGCTCGGACCGCAACTGATGCAGGTTGTGCAGGATGTGGTCGACGGCAAAACGGTAGAGCCGCGCATCGTAACGGAGGAAACGACATTTACCTCCGATCAAGCCAAAGAAGCGCTTCCTAGCCGTCAATATTAATCGGCCCCCCAAACCCAAAGCCACTTCGCCGGCCGGTATTGCAACCGCCGCCGGAGTGGCTTCTGTCCAGAGAGAGGAGTGGAAGGCAAATGAGCTCTGAGAAGCCCATATTGCAAATGAAGCAGATCCATAAACGTTTCCCTGGTGTTAAAGCTTTAAGCGGCGTCGATTTCCGGCTGTTTCCGGGCGAAATCCATGCGCTGATGGGCGAAAACGGTGCGGGCAAGTCCACGCTGATCAAAGTGTTGACCGGCGTGTACTCCATCGACGAAGGGCAGGTCGAAATGAACGGCGCCCCGATTTCGGTGCACAGCCCGCTTGAATCGCAGGCGGCCGGGATCAGCACTGTGTATCAGGAGGTCAATCTTTGTCCTAACCTTACGGTGGCGGAAAATATTTTTATCGGCCGGGAGCCGCGAAAATTCGGCCGCATTCAGTGGAAGGAAATAAACAGCCGTGCGGCTTGGCTGCTCAGCGAACGCTTGAATTTGCATATTGATGTTACGCAGCCGCTGCATATGTATTCGGTGGCGGTTCAGCAGCTTGTAGCCATTGCCCGGGCACTGAATATTTCGGCCAAGGTGCTGATCCTGGACGAACCGACCTCCAGCCTGGACCGCAGCGAGGTCGCCCAGCTCTTTGGCGTTATCCGTAAACTAAAAGAGGACGGATTGGCCATTCTGTTCGTCACGCATTTTCTCGATCAGATGTACGAGGTGTCCGACCGGGTGACGATTCTGCGTAACGGCGAATTTGTCGGCGAATATATGGCAAGCGGATTGTCGCGGCTGGATCTGGTACTGAAAATGATCGGCAAGGAGCTGCATCTGCTGGAAGAGCTTCCGAGCCTGGCGGAAGAGTATAAGGAGACCATCGGCGAGGAACTGGCCGTCGCCGAGGGCTTGGGCCGCAGAGGGGCGATTGAGCCCTTTGACCTTGCGATCCGCAGGGGCGAAGTCGTTGGCCTAGCCGGACTGCTCGGCTCCGGACGGACGGAAGCGGCGCGGCTGTTCTTTGGCGCGGATAAAGCCGATTCGGGCAAACTGACGGTGAAGGGCGGCAAGGAAGGCGTCCACTCGCCCCGTGAAGCAATTGACCGGCGGATCGCCTTTTGCTCGGAGAACCGGAAAACGGAAGGCATTATCGGCGATTTGACTGTTCGTGAGAACATTATTCTTGCGCTACAGGCCACGCAGGGCTGGGCCAAAACGATCTCCCGCAAACGGCAGGAAGAGCTGGCGGAGCAATATATCCGACTTCTTCATATCAACCCGCCAAACCCCGAGCATCTAATTAAAAATTTGAGCGGCGGCAATCAGCAGAAGGTGCTGCTGGCACGTTGGCTGTTGACCGAACCCCGGCTGTTCATTCTGGATGAACCCACCAGAGGCATTGATATCGGCGCAAAGGCGGAAATTCAAAAACTGGTGTTGTCCCTATCCCGGCAGGGCATGTCGTTTCTGTTCATTTCCTCCGAGCTGGAGGAAGTGGTGCGGGTCAGCGACCGGATCGCGGTACTCCGCGATCATCGCAAAGTGAAGGAAATATCGGGCAAAGAAATGAACCAGCATGAAATCATGCAGGCCATCGCGGGAGGCTGAGCAAACATGGGGAAATGGGTAAAGCATCATTTATTCTGGCCGCTTTCCGTGCTGGCCGCGTTGCTGTTGTTTAATTTGTTCTATTCGCCGGATTTCTTCTCCATCACGATGCACGACGGCCATCTGTACGGAAGTCTGATTGACATCCTTAATTTCGGCGCGCCGCTGATTCTGGTCGCCATCGGCATGACGCTGGTCGTCGCCACCGGCGGCATCGATTTGTCCGTCGGCTCCGTCGTCGCCATCTCCGGCGCAATCGCCTGCCTCACGATCAGCAAAAGCGCCGAGCAAAATGCGTTTAGCCTTGTGCTCACGGCCATTCTGCTCTCCATCGGCTTGTCGCTGGTGCTAGGCGCATGGAACGGTCTGCTTGTCTCCCAGATCGGCATCCAGCCGATTATTGCCACCTTGATCCTGATGGTTGCCGGGCGCGGCATTGCCCAGCTCATTACCGGCGGTCAAATCATTACGATCACAAGCAAAAGCTATTCGTATATCGGGTCGGGTTCGCTGGCGACGCTGCCGTTTTCCATTTTTATTGTTGTTGCCATGTTGTCCATTGCCCTGCTGCTCACCCGAAAAACGGCGCTTGGCCTGTTCATCGAGTCGGTCGGCTGCAATCGGGTGGCAAGCCTCATGGCGGGCATCCGTTCCAAGTGGGTCATGTTATCCGTGTATATTTTCTGCGGACTTTGCGCCGGCCTTGCCGGCCTCTTGCTGAGCTCAAACGTCTCCAGCGCCGATGGCAACAACGCCGGGCTTTGGTATGAGCTCGACGCCATTCTGGCCGTTGTCATCGGCGGAACCTCCCTGAACGGAGGCCGGTTCTATATGACCGGTACGGTCGTAGGCGCGCTGATTATTCAAACCTTAACTACGACGATTTATATGATCGGCGTGCCTCCCGAAATTACGCTTGTCGTCAAGGCGGTTGTGGTGCTGGCCGTCTGCCTGATCCAATCGGAAGCTTTCCGCCAGGCGATTGCCGCCCGCTGGAGAACGCGGCATTATCCCCTACAGAAGGAGGTGACGCGCCATGTCTCTTAACCGAAAATACATTCCGATTCTTGTGACCGTTATTCTTTTCCTGGCGATGTTTGCCGCCGGCTCGTTCCGGTATACCGGGTTCTTCTCCTTGCAGGTGCTGATGAATCTGCTGGTGGATAATGCCTTCCTGCTCATAACGGCGGTAGGCATGACCTTCGTTATTCTTACCGGCGGCATTGACCTGTCGGTTGGATCGGTGATTGCGCTATCTACGATGGTGTCGGCGAGCCTCGTCGAGCAGCACGGTTGGCCCCCGGGCGTTGTCATCCCGCTGGTGCTGCTGATGGGCGCCGTCCTCGGATGCGGAATGGGCGCGATAATCCAATATTTCAAAATCCAGCCGTTCATTGTCACGTTGGCCGGAATGTTCCTGGCCCGCGGCTTGTGCTATGTGATCAGTATCGATACAATTACAATTGACAACGGTTTCTATACCTCGGTCGCGCAGACCAAAATTCCTTTGCCGGGCGGCAGCTTCATCTCCATCAGCGCAGTGATCGCGCTTGTCGTCGTTACCTTTGCGGTCTTTGTTGCAAGCTATACGCGTTTCGGACGAAATGTGTATGCGCTTGGCGGCAGCGAGCAGTCGGCGCTGCTGATGGGCCTTCCGGTCGCGAGGACCAAGATTATCGTATATACGTTCAGCGGCTTTTGCTCCGCGCTGTCCGGCGTCGTGTTCACCTTCTACATGCTTTCAGGTTATGGCCTGCACGCCGTCGGCTTTGAGCTCGACACGATTGCAGCCGTCGTCATCGGAGGCACCTTGCTCACCGGTGGAGTCGGCTACGTGGTCGGTACCTTTTTCGGTGTGCTGATCCAAGGCGTAATACAGACCATTATCAGCTTTGAAGGAACGCTCAGTTCGTGGTGGACGAAGATTGTAATTGGTCTGCTGTTGTTCGTGTTTATTCTGCTCCAGCGGCTGCTTTCGGCAAAGCGGTCTGCAATCAAACCATAGCCGAACGGAGGAACTATGGGCACATTGGCAAAATGGGGTTTGGCATTGATTCTGCTGCTTCCGGGCTGTTCCGGCGGCGGTGGCGCGACGTCCACGGCGTTGTCCGCTCCAGAATTAACAGCGCTTCCCGATGCGCTGCTGCAAGCGCCGGAGCCTGCTGATTCGCCGCCATCCAGGCCGTATGTGCTCGGTTTTTCGCAGCTCGGTTCGGAAAGCGCCTGGCGCGAGGCGAATACCGCCTCTATCGTCGAAGCCGCAAGGGAGGCCGGCATCACCCTCAGGATGAGCAATGCCGAGCAGTCCCAGAAAAAGCAGTTCGATGCCATACGTGACTTTATCCGCAGCGACGTGGATATCATTGCGATTGCCCCCGTAGTCCAGACGGGTTGGGAGCCGATTCTGCAGGAAGTCAAGCAGGCCGGCATTCCCGTCATTATTCTGGACCGTTCCGTCAACGTTCAGGATAGTTCCCTGTACATCACTTTTATCGGCTCTGACTTTTACGATGAAGGTGCAAAGGCAGCCAAATATGTACTGGATAAAATGCGTCATGTGCCGGGGACCATCCGCATCGCAGAGCTCCAGGGCACGGTCGGCTCCACGCCTTCCATTGACCGCGGCCGCGGCTTTCGGGAGACGATTAAAGATCATCCCGGTTATGTCATTACCCAGAGCCAATCCGCGAACTTCACTCAAGCAGAAGGCAAAGCGGTGATGCGGGAGTTCCTAAGTGTGGCCAAGGAAAAATGGCCCCAGGTATTGTACGCCCATAACGACGATATGGCCATCGGCGCTTTGGAAGCGATCGAGGAAGCCGGTCTGAAGCCGGGAGCCGATATTGTCATTGTATCGGTGGACGGGACACGCCGCGCCTTCGAGCAAATGATCACCGGGCGGATTAATGCCGTCGTGGAATGCAATCCGCTGCTCGGCCCGCTGCTGATGCAGGCGACCAAGGAAATTATGGCCGGCCGGACGTTGCCTAAGCGCATGGTTCCGCCGGAGGACATTTTCACTGAGGAGCTGGCCGCGGCGGAAGTGAAGCATCGCCAATATTAAAAAATGCCGGAAAGGAGGACTCCTTTGCCGGCTTTTTTCGGTTTGAATATCATTTGAACGGCTATGACGGTGAGATAGGAATATTTAGTCTGTACCTGACTATATTAAATATCTTCTATACGCGGGAAACAGGCCACCGCTTAAAATTAAATTGAATGCTATTCATTCCAGTGAACTTGAAGAGGTGGCTTATGCAAAATAGAATCCTGGTTTTCGCGAATGAGTGGACAAGCGGAAATGAACGCCTCCGTGAGACGCTGGACCTTGTACAAGAGGAATGGGCCGGCCTTTGGTTTGGTGCGGAGCAACCCCTGCCTGTTGTATACGGCCAAACAGAAGAGGCCACTGCCGGCGATCTCATCGTTGAGCTGCAGAAGAACTACAACGATTCCGACATTCTCCGGACCAAAGAAAGTTACTCGCTTGAGGTCGGTAGTCACGCCGTCATTCGCGCTGCAAGTGAACGCGGGGTGCTGTATGCCCTGCGGGCGTTATTTGCGATGCTGCGGCCGGATGGCTCGTTGCCCTACTGCCGTCTGCACGATGAACCATTGGTGCCGGAGCGGGGGGTGCATATCGATATCGGGCGGAAATATTATACGCCGGAATGGATTAAAGCGCGGATTAAGGAGATGTCGCGGCTGCGGCTGAATAAGCTGCAGCTGCATTTTTCCGAAAACGAAGGGTTTGGGCTAATGAGCGAACGGCATCTTGAAGTGATGTCCGAGCCTTATTTAACGGTAGCCGAATTGAAGGACATTCTGGAGACCGCCCAAAGATACCATGTCGACGTAATCCCCTCGCTGGACTCTCCCGGACATCTCGGACAAGCGCTCCGCAGTCATCCGGAGTGGCTGCTGAAGGATCAAGCCGGAAAGCCGGCTAAAGGCGCGCTGGATATTACCCATCCGGAGGCCCGGAGGTTCGTGCTGGAACTGATCGACGAATTTGCGGATTTATTTGCCGGAAGCACGCATTTTCATATCGGCGGGGATGAATTTATCGACTTCGGGCAGTTTGCCGCCTACCCGCAATTGGCGCGTTACGCGCAGGAGGGATTGGGCATCTTCGGCGGGAGCGGCGTCGACGCGTACATCCACTACCTGAACGGTATCGCGGAGCATCTGGAGCGCAAAGGCTTTACCGTGCGGGCCTGGAGCGACGGGTTCTACCGCGCTGACCAGACCCAACTTGTACCGCTAAAGCCTTCGATGGATATTACTTATTGGACCCAGTGGCATCCGGCCATGGCGCCGGTATCAACGTTCATCGAAATGGGCCATAAGGTGATCAATTACAATGACGCTTATTTGTACTACGTGCTCGGCGAACATGCCGGCTACACCTATCCGACGGGCGAGCGAATCCGCAGCGGCGGCTGGCATCCGGGGCTGTTTCCAAGCCGCAGCCAAAGTGGTCCGAAGGAATATCGCACGCCTTATCCATCCGCGATCCGGGGCTGCTCTTTCTCCATCTGGAGCGATGTTGCGGAGGCACAGACCGAAGAGGAAGTGGCGGACGGCATCCGGGAACCGCTGCAGGCGATGGCAGAACGGGCGTGGACGGGAGGGTTTTTCCAACCTAACTAAAGTTCGGACATGATTTCTTTAAATTGTCCACTGGTTGGGGTTATTTCCATATGTTACATTTTCCCTGCAATTCAATATGAATTTGGGGAGGCAAGTAAATGTTTAAGAACATCCGTCTTTTCTCGTTTGCTCTCGTCCTGATCCTCAGCCTGATTGTCACCGGAATACCGTCCGCAGGGGCGGCATCATCAAACGTGCGCAGCATTTTTCTATTCAAGGATGCCATGCAGTCGAACACGAATGCGCTTAAAACCTCCGGCTTCAACACCGTGCTTCTCTTCCGTATCGGCGTTTTGGCGAACGGCAATCTCGTCTATTATTCTACCGGGGGAGCCGGAGAGGCAGTCGATGTGCCGGTCGTGACGGGTGGCTCATATGTCGGAGGCACGGCGCTCGCGGACAAAATCAAGTCGTTCAAAACCGGTACCACGCAGATTACCCGGGTCGAGATTTCGCTTGTGTCGCATGACACCACGTTTCAAAATATCAAGAGCCTGATTAACGCAAACGGCACAGGGGCCACTACCGCCTTGTATAAAAACTTCAGCGCACTGAAAACGGCCTGGAATCTGGATGCCCTAAACAATGACGACGAGTCGGTGTACGATGTGTCCAGTACAGTGAGCTTCGCCAAAATGCTCGGTACGATCGGATATAAATATTCAATTGCGCCTTACACGAACATGAGCTTCTGGAACAATGTAAAAACCCAGATCAACACCGCTGTGCCCGGCCTGCTCGACCGTGTGTATGTGCAGTGTTATGACGGCGGCGCGGGCAACAATCCCGGAACCTGGCAGAACACGCTGGGGATGAAGGTGATCCCGATCCTGTGGGTGACCAACGACGCCAAACCGTCGCAAGGCCAAACGCCCGCTCAAGCCCAAACCAAATTTAATAATTGGAAAACGCAGTACGCCGTCACCGGGGGCGGATATTGGAACGATTACGACATTGAAAAAATGGGCTCGTCCTACACCGCTTATGAAGCGTTTTAACGACGGTATTCCCGTAAGTACAAGAAAAGCCGGAGAAGGGTTAGCCCTTCTCCGGCTTTTTGCGATATCTGTTTAAGGTTTTGCTGCGGCTACACGATAAGGATCAGCTTGCCGTTGCGGAAGTATAGATAAGTGTTGCCGTAGATGGCTAATTCGAGCGCGTCATTCACGCGGTCAGGTTCGCCCCAGGCAAGCAGCACTTCATTGACGGTCATTCCCGTCACAACGCGCTCCTCTTGAATGGCCTTCCACATTTTATCGCTGATCTTGAGCACGGTTTTCGGATTTTTGAAAAAGAGGTCGTCCGTGATCTCATCCTCAGGATCGGTGTTGTTGTCGATAATCAAATTTGTGAGTTCGCCGTTTGAACGGCGCACCTGCACGCGCAAAGTGCCCTGATCAGGGTCCGGGAACACGCCAACGACAGTCACCTTCTCCATATTTACAAACCGGCTGTTGCTGGCAAGTATCGTGTTGTTGACCCATGCGGACAAGCCGACATACCTGCTTTTCAGATATTGCAGGTAGCTATCCGAATACATCAAGATATCGCCGTTTGTCGGATAATCCAGCGTCCAGACCGTGCCGTCATCCTTCAGCATGGTGAATTCCACGTTGGCTCCGCCGTCATAGCTGACGCCGGTTACCCAATGATAGCCGGGAAAACCGTAGACATAGTTTTTTTTGCCGATCACTTTGGCCAAGGTTCCTTGCATCTTGCTGATGCTGGCGAGCATGGCCTGACTTTTCGTTTTGCCTTCTTCCGTCGACCAGATGAACAACGTTTCTGCCGTTGAGGCATATTTGCCGTCAAGGCTGGCGATTTTCAGCAGCGTTTTGAAGGTAACGTAATTGGAATTTTTGTAGGAGAGCGAATTGGTCGCATCCAGCTTGGCGGTTCCTTTGTCACCGGTCAACACGATGCCCGCGGTGGTATTGACGGTAATGCCCGGAATTTGGGCAGCCAGCTTCACCGGCACATAAGTGCTTCCGTTCGCGGCCATCGATTTCACGGGCGAGATGAGCAGAGTACCGTCCACAAAAGTGGCGAGCTCCGTGTACACAGGCGCTTGGGCGGCTTTGGCCTGCCCGGTGCCTACCGGCGCTACGGCTCCAATCAGGAGCAGCACGGCCGTCAGCAATAAAACGAGTGTCTTTTTCATGCGGTAATTCCCCCAGTGGTTAATTTGCTGTTTTGACATGATTTAGCAGCGATTAGCAGCTTATAAAGATTTGACAGGATATGAGGAAAATCCTGCTATTTTGCAAAAAAAAGATCGTATGGTGCATCCGCTTTGTCGCAGCCCGTCCCTATTTCCCGCGTACAGGCACTTCCGGGCATTAGCCCACATACAATAATAAGGACCGTGAACCCGCAGTTCCCACTGCTGACCGGTTTTATTGTACACGTGCGGGAGGTGTCGCCAAGTTGCCGGGAATTTTTAGCACCATAGCCTTGCTTATCAAAGAACTGACCCTGCTGGTCTCTTATGTCAGAAACAATGCATTTCCGCAACCGCTCTCCGAACAGGAGGAAAGCAAATATTTGGGGATGATGGCCGAGGGAGACGCCAAGGCCCGGAATCTTCTGATCGAACATAATCTGCGGCTGGTAGCCCATATTGTCAAAAAATTCGACAACACCGGCGAAGACATGGAGGACCTCATCTCCATCGGCACGATCGGGCTGATCAAGGCGATCGAGAGCTACCGCCCGAATAAAGGGACAAAGCTCGCCACCTTCGCCGCCCGCTGCATCGAGAACGAAATACTTATGCACCTGCGGAGCCTAAAAAAGACGCGCAAGGACGTATCTCTGCATGATCCGATTGGAACCGATAAAGAAGGCAATGAAATCACACTCATCGATATTCTGGGTTCGGAAACCGACGATGTGATTAAAGAAGTGGATTTGAAGATCGAGAAGAGCAAGATCTATCGCAACCTGGACATTCTCGACGACCGGGAAAAAGAGGTGGTGGTCGGCCGTTTCGGCCTCGACACCGGAGGGGAGGAGCGCACGCAGCGGGAAATCGCCAAGGAGCTGGGGATTTCGCGAAGTTACGTGTCAAGGATCGAGAAGCGGGCGCTCATGAAGCTGTATCATGAGTTTTATAAGGCGAAGCGGTAAACCCCGACCTCATCAAAACTAGAAGCTTCTTAATAACCAATGGATACAAAAAGGCGACGTATCTTCGGAGACGCCGCCTTTTTTGCATTAAGAGCAATTAAGCCCTGATCATCGGACTTCATCGCATGGGACAGATGCTTTGGGTTGTTTATGACTTCCGCACGGGTCTGATATATTTCCAAAACCGCTCCGGATCATGATAAAAGTAAATAATTCTACCGGGGGAAGTATCAAAGCAGTAACCGGTGTCTGCAAAATCAAAAGTTGCCATTTCCTTCTCTACTTGTTCCTCCACGCTGCGATTTTCCTGCTCATAATCGAATGGCCCATGTTCAAAGACAATATACTCGGCTTCGGGAACATCAATCATAAGCATTTGTGGAGGGATATCGCCTTTATAATCAAAAGGAAGACGTACACCATAACACTCTGTACGTGGAATTCCCCAATCACAGAGTCTGCCGTCGGGGTCGTTAATGTACGCCATAATCTGACCGCTGCTGCTGTTGGATTCGCTTCCGCCATCATCATCCAATTTGCCCTTGATACTATCGAGCAAGCCGCAAATGGTTTCGCAGTCCTGTCCCGGAATAAGGCTTTGCTTTTGCCAAAAATCCCAATACCCGTTACTCTCATAGTTTTTAATGTGCAAAAATTTGTGTGCGGGAACGGTTACAAAATAAATTTTAACCTCATCTGCAGATTTCATCATACCCATCTCTCCAAATCCGAAAAAGTAGCGGTCGAAAGGGTTGATTTTTGTACGAAGGACGACAGGCATAGGCTTTTTTCGGTATTCATTTGGAGCTACGCCATATGTTCCCTTGAAAGCGCGCGTAAAGGCTTCATGCGATGAAAAGCCGTAGTCAAAAGCAATATCAATAATGCTTCTTTCACCATCCCGCACATCTTTCAGCGCAAAGGCCAACTTTCTATGCCGCATATAATCCCTAAACGGCATCCCCGATACTTCCTTGAATTTTCTCGTGGTATGGAATTCGGAATAGCCCAATTTGCGGGAAAGAAACCTAAGCGTTATGGCTTCACAGTTATGCAGTTTAATGCATTCGTCAATTTCATCTACGATGATTTGAATTTGCTTTTGCCATTCGTACATTCGTCCGTTCACCTCGATTCAACCACCCTATCGTCATTATGAGGCAATGGGGATCGCGCAACTTGATTTTACTTGCTCATTCACTTTAATTATAGCGATTGACCTGTCGTTCAAGTCAATGTCGGAATGAAGCTGTATCCTCAGAAGCCTCAATTTAGGATAGGCATTAGGCTTGGAAATGGATAATGTTACGAGAAAATGCCGTTCTGATGCGCTTATTAGTCGAATTTTTCATAGAAATGTTAACTGCCCAATGCTACCATAGATGAAAAATAAACTGGCTGCGGGAGCTGTTATATGGGTGGTTTCTCAGTTCACGACATGATGCATTATTCGCTTTATTCTTTTGCGGAGCATAGTCCGGATCCGATTTATATTCTGGGCACGGATAAAAGAGTGATCTACGCCAATTCGGTTTTTGAGGAGCTGTACGGCTGGACATCTGAAGAACTGAAGCAGCTTGATTTCCCGCATGTCCCTCCGGAGCTTCGAGAAGAGCTTGCCCAGATGTACGAGTTCATCGATCAGGGACGGCGGTTGTTTGCACTGGATACTATTCGGGTCAAAAGAAACGGAGAACTCATCAGCGTCAAGATAACAATTTCTCCGGTTAAAAACTCGAACGGATGCATCACGGCTTACGTATGCGTGCTGAGAGACGTGACCGAGCTTAAGTTCTCGGAGTTGAAGTATTATAAATTATTTAATGAGGCGAACGATCCTATTTTTATCTACGAACAGGGCCCGGACGGAAAACCGTCAAGGTTCTTGGACGTGAATGAAGCAGCTTGCCGGATGTTGGGGTATTCGCGCCAGGAAATGCTGGACCAAACGCCTTATTCCATTGCAGCAGAATCATTGCAGACCGAAGTGGACCGGATGTTCAATTGCATTCTAGAAGGGGACGGAATGTTTGTCGAATGGATTCAGGTCACGAAGGATGGTAAGCAGATTCCCGTGGAAATTAGCGCCAAATCGTTTATGCTAAATGGCCGGAAAATGGTGATATCGATTACCCGCGATATGACCGAACGCAAAAAAACCGATGAGTATCTCCGGTATACGGAGAATATCTCCATGATCGGCGAGCTGTCCGCAGGCATTGCCCACGAAATCCGCAACCCGTTGACCAGTATCCGGGGGTTTGTGCAACTGCTTTTTGCAGAGTCCGACAGGGGCAGAGAGTTTTATCAGGTCCTGGTGTCGGAGGTGGATCGGATCAATTCGATTATCGGCGAGCTGCTCTTGCTGGGCAAAGAAGCTCCTTCCAATTGGTCGGAATGTAATTTGGTTCAGCTGCTGAGGCAAGTAGTCGTGCTGCTGAGCGCCCAGGCGCATCTGACGGACAACGAAATTGTCATGCATACCGACATCGACAGCCTGATGCTTAAAGGGGCGGCCAACAAGCTGAAGCAGGTGTTCATCAATATTCTTAAAAATGCGATTGAAGCCAGCCCGGGCGGAGCGGAAATTAACGTGGAACTATACCGTGAAGAGGATACGGCATGGATTCGAATCCGCGATGTCGGACAAGGCATACCCGTAGAGAGCATGAACCTTATCGGCTCGCCTTTCTTTACCACCAAATCGGGAGGACACGGGCTTGGGGTTATGATTAGCCAAAAGATCATCCATAACCACAAGGGGAACCTCCTGTTTAGACCGAACAAGCCGACGGGAACGATTGTTGAGATTACGCTGCCTGTGGTTTGAAAAAATACGTCATACATAAGCCGGCTTAACAATAGCTCTGAGAAGCTCCTGATGTTGGAGATTTCTCGGAGCTTTTTTGCGTAAAGCAGCAAAACGACATCAGATTTAAGAAGTTATCCTGTAAGCGTTTTGTAAGGATTGTCGAATAAAATGAGTATTGGGGCCTAATTGTCGAAGAATCGGAGGATTCCGTAATTTTATTGGGGGATTAACATCACAGGAGGGAAAAGGATGGGGAGTTTTTTTAGAGGGAGAGCTAAACGCCTGATTTCTGGGTTTACAGCTTTGTTATTGGCGGCATCGTTGTTTGGAGCGGCAGGACATGCTGGAGCTAATGTTAATATGTCATTGGCTGTCAATGTGGACAAGACGACATATGCACCTGGTGAAGTAGTTTCAGTAACAGTTTCACTAAAAAATGTAGAGAATGCAGGATTGACGGGAGGTTTAGCCTACCTCGGTCTGGCCATTAGTTATCCGACTTCCATTTTCAGCGCTAACGATTATGTAACCGTTACAGATGGAAAGCGTGTCTATGGTGCGACAAATTATAGTTATGGGAGCGGCGTTATCGGCCAGGATTATATCGTTCAAACTCCTATAGACAGAGTTTCAACTTCTAATGGAGGCACGGCATATAATGAAGTCCAATTTTCCATTTTGAACGCTTCGGAGGGGAAAACATTTATTCGAAATGGGGATTTATTGACGTTTAAACTTAAGGTTAAGGAAGATGCACCGATTTCCAATCAGATCCCTATTTCTATTAATAGTTCTACACTGGATACTATCGATGGGGGGGAAAGCTCGGTTCCTACATCCAATATTAGCTTAGATGCTGCATATGTGAACATTACATCTAACGGAGATTCTAACCCATCCGGTGGAACAAGCAATCCGCCTAAGACGGAAACCGGCATAACCCTCAGTCAAACAGATCTTATGCTTGCCGAGAACGACAACCGAGGAATAACTGCTTATAAAACTTTCAGCGATAACACCAAAGAAGCACTTGAAGCATCAGCAGTAACTTGGTCCTCTTCAAACGAGATGATTGCCGAAGTAGATAATTCAGGCCAAATTACAGGCATGGCCAAAGGCGTTGCAACGATAACAGTACAATATAATGGTTACGAAGCAAAGATCAATGTAATTGTTTTTATCTTGGATCTAGATATAAGAAATTACATTGTTAAAGGCGAATTGGAATCGAATATCGTAAACGTTCGCGAGACCGATACATTTACGGCAACCGCTCTGTATGATAACGATAAAAGTTCAATAAATGTTACGAAAGATTCTGTATGGATTAGTTCAGATCCAAGCATTTTTTCGGTTACCGATGGAGTTGTCACCGGCGTATCCGAGGGGTCGGCAAAATTGATCACTGTTTATTCCAATATAAAGTATGAACAATGGGTTTCTGTTGCCTCAGGCGGAGGCACTTCTCCAGGCGGCGGAACAACCCCCGAACCGCCTGCCAGGACAGAAACGGGAATCTCGTTTATTCCGAACGACAAACTTTTGCTTACAGCTCCAAACAAAAAGTCCATAGCAGTCTCTCAAAAATTCAGCAATGACACGACAGAATCTCTTTCAGCGGAAAGCGTGACTTGGTCTTCCTCCGACGAGACCGTCGCTACGGTGGATGATAAAGGTTTTGTTACCGCCGTGGCAAAGGGCGTATCCGTTATAACGGCCAAGCATAACGGTTTTGAAGCAAAAATCAATGCAATCGTGTATACACCGGACGCAGGCAAGATTATGTCGTTTGGGATTACAGGCGCCTCTGACTCCAATAAAGTGAAGGTCGGCGGAAAACATGCCTTCACCGCTTCGCTGAAGTATTCCGATCATACTACGAAAGACGTAACGAAAGATGCGGTCTGGGTTAGTATGAATCCTGGGGTATGTACGGTTAAGGATGGTGTGGTCACGGGAGTTTCCCCCGGTTCGGCTGAACTGAAAATCTACTATGCAGGTGAGGAATACAATACTTGGGTATTGGTCGAAGCGGGAAGCTCATCCGATGGTTCCACGGGAGAAAATCCTCCAGGTGACTCATCCGGCGGGAACCCTTCCAATGAGAACCCCTCCGGCGGCAATACGGGTACGAATCCAGGCACAACCACCGGAACCGGCAGCACTACTCCAGCCCAGCCGTCTGCACCGCCAACTACCGAAGTGTTTAACACGAAGGTAGTAAACCCGGAGGTTATGGTCAGCAAAGTGCAAAACCTGGTGGCTTCGGCTACGCCTGCCGCCAGTTTCCAACAACCGGCAGATGTGAAAGGAAACTGGGCAGAGAAAACGATCAACATGTTCCTCAAGCTGAATATCATCAAAGGGTACACGGACGGAACGGTGAAACCGAACCAGACGATTACCCGTGCCGAGTTTGTGGGCATTCTGTCACGCATCTTTGATGTGCAAGGGACAAGTACGGTAGCGTTCAAGGACGTAACGGGCAATAACTGGGCCAAAACGGCGATCGATCAGTTTGCCGCGGCAGGCGTCATCAACGGTTACAGCAACGGCGAATTCAGACCGAACCAGACGATTACGCGGGAAGAAATGGTGATCGTTCTAAGCCGCTTGATGAACCTGAAGAGCGTAGCTTCCGATGCTTCAAAAGGCGGCTTCAGCGACGTACAGGGCGCCAAAGCAGCCGACAGCATTCAGCAGGCAGCGCAAGCGGGCATCATCAGCGGAGCGGGCAACGGAACTTTTGCGCCGGAAGGCAATGCTACCCGTGCGGAAGCTTTGACGATTATCTTGAATGCCTTGAACCTGAACGGGCAAATCAAAACGATGCTGGATTCCTTGGAATAGGCTGAACAGCGAAGCAACAAATGGCTAAATCATGGTTGCATCCTGCGGATCACGGTTAATGAATGGCATCTACGATCTCAGAAGGAGGTTACCGTGATGCAGGCGATTTGGAAAGGAGCCGTCAGCTTCGGGCTGGTGCATGTGCCTGTCAAAATGTATCCGGCTACGGAAGACCGGGATATTCCGCTGCGGATGCTGCACCGGGAGTATAAGGAGCCGATCCAGTATAGACGCACCTGTCCCAAATGCGAACAGGAGGTCCCGTGGAGCGACATTGTCAAAGGCTATGAATACGAGAAGGGGCATTTTGTGACCTTTGAGCAGGAAGAATTGGAGCAACTGGCTGCGGAGACCTCCCATGAAATCCGGATTTTAAATTTTGTGGATATGACCGAGATCGACCCGATTTATTATCAGCGAACCTTCTATCTTTCTCCGGAGGAGACCGGAGAGCATGCCTACAGACTGCTCGTGCGTGCGCTGGAGGCCACCCGGAAAATCGGCGTTGCCCAGGTAACGATCCGCCAGAAAAGCAGCCTTGCTGCGGTTAGGGTGGTCGACGGTGTATTGTCTCTCGTCACTATGTTTTATGCAGAGGAATTCCGCGACCGGTCGCAAATCCCGAATTTGCCTGAAGAGGCGAAGGTGGACCGCAGAGAGCTGGACATGGCAAAAATGCTGATCGACCAGTTGACGGGCAATTTCGAACCGGAGAAATACAGGGATGAATATAAGGAGCGATTGACGAAAGCAATCGAGGATAAAATCGAAGGCAGGGACATCGGCACGGTGCCAGAGGTGAACACGCCTAATGTGCTCGATCTGATGGACGCCCTGCAAGCCAGCTTGAAGCTGCTCAAGCCTCTGGAAGAGACGGGCAAGGGGGATAAGGCCTACAAGCGGAGAAGGGCGAAAAATCAAAAGAACCGGACGGGAGCATAAGCGTTTGAAGGATGCCTCCTGAAAAGCAAAAACAGCACGCCGACCACTCCTTTTATCGGAGGGTTCGGGGTGCTGTTTTTTAACGATTACCATAGTTAGAACGCTGATTATGTAAATTGCCGTTATCCGATCACTTCTTTAATCTTGATGTCCTGCCATTTGGCGAGATCGACAATCTCCTGGTTGTCCAAGACAACTAGCGGTTTGGAGGGATAGTTAAGGTTGGTCAGCAGAACCTTGCCTTTCCGGTTATCCGATAAAAGCACCTCGCAGCCCACTTGCCGGGACAGAAGCATGTCCAGCAGGGTCAGCCCGATTTCGGAGTCGAAGCGCTTCATAATAATCTGGTTATGTATTTCATCGATGACCTCGAAAAAATTGTAGGTCTGCCGGTGCGGGCGTTCCGAGATTAAAGCCATGTACACATCGGACAGGGCTACGATTTTGCTCAACCGGTCAATTTGGTCACCCCGTAAGCCGTTCGGATATCCGCTGCCGTCCTCCCGTTCATGATGCTGCAAGGCCACCAGCGCAATCCGGGGATCCACCTCGGAGTTTTGCAGGAGCTCATGCCCGAACACGGTATGCTGCTTCATGATCGCATATTCGTGATTGTCGAAGCGGTCGGGTTTGCTGATTAAGGAAGTGGGAAGCTTCACCATGCCGATGTCATACAACGTGGCTGCCGTACTCAGCAGCGCCAGTTCGTTCTCATCCAGTCCGAGCCGTTTGCCGAGCGATGTGGCGATCACGGCAACGCCCATGCTGTGCTTTTGGCGATAATCGCCTTGTTCCCGGAGCTCCGAGAAGACCTGAAACAAATTATACCGCTTGGACGTTTCCTCGATATAAGGCAGCACTTTCTCTTCAACCTCGTTCATCGGGATCACGCCGTTGTGGTGAACGAAGTTATTGATGTCCGATAGATGTCTTTCCGTCTGTTTGGCATGTTCGATGGGGTCCGTAATATCGATGGCTTGAACATCGTTTTTGCGGATTCTGAATTTTGTCAGCTGCTTGATGTGGCTCTCTAGGAGAATGGTCCCTTTTGCAATTAACAGCGTACCGGATGCTTCGTAAATATTGTTAAGTAAACGTTTTCCAATCAGCGGTTTGTAGTCTTCTGCCGACATTGCATGTATTACCTCCCGAGAAAAATCATTTCAGTATCTAGGAGAAACTTACCAATTTATGGACGAGGATATGGGTATACAATTATAACGGCTCATTTCGCTCCAAATATTAGCAGGAGCCGTAAAGTTGATTCTAAAGCATTACCGGATAAAGGCTGGTTGGGTTGTTAACGCAAAAGTAGGACTATAGACTATGAGCTTGCTGCAGTGAGGAAGAGAAGGGCTATACATCACTCATAACACGTGTTATACTCATGCCGAGGTGTAGCTATGGGCAAAAAAAGAGTGACCAGCCACGATGTCGCCAAGCTGGCGGGGGTATCCCGCAGCGTGGTGTCCGCCGTGCTGAACGATACGCCCGGCATCGGGGTTAGTCCCCAGACCCGGGAGGCGGTGCTGCGCGCGATACAGGAGCTGAATTACCATGTCGACGCCCAGGCAAGAAGCATGAAGACCGGCCGCAGCATGACGCTGGCCGCTTTCGGCGATACCCGCCATCCGCTGTTTATGCGGCTGCTGGAGGGCATGCAGCGGGAAAGCGAAGCAAGAGGGTATCACCTCTTGCTGTGTTCGCCGGGCGAGCGCAAATCCGGCGACGCCAGAAACGGGCTGCTCGATCTGTACCACCAGCGGAAGATCGACGGGATCGTCACGCTGGACAATACCAGCTACCGCAGCGCCGATTGGGCGGCGAAAGTGACGGAAGCCGGCGTTCCTTATGTGTCCGTCGAGGGGTATGCCGAGACGGAAGGCGTATTCTCCGTGCTGGCCGATTACCGGCAAAGCGTCATTACCGCGCTGGATTACCTGTGCCGCAGCGAGATTGGAACGGGCAGGACGCCGGTCTATGTGGAGATTTCCCCCGGGGGACAAGGCGGTAAGCGGGTCAACTGGGCGGAGAAGAACCGCCGGAACGCTTACAAAGACTGGTGCACCGCACGCGGCATGAAGCCGCTGATCGTCCAGCTGGATGAGCGGGAATGCCGCGAAGGCTGGGTAAACCTGTTGACGGAGCTAGGGGCGGAAGCCGGCGGCGGAAGCTTGCCGCCGGTGCTGGTGAATTGGTCGAGCGCTGTGCCGGAGCTGTACCGCGCGGCATTTCGCCTTGGCCTGACGATCGGCAGCAGCCTGAGAGTCATGGCCGCCGACAACACGATCCAGGGCGACCGACTGAGCGTGCCGACCCTCAGCTGCGTGGAGATTCCCTACGTCGGTATGGGCGAAGCGGCCGTACGCTCCATCCTCCAGCAGCTGGAGCAGGAGCCGGGCGCGGCGCTTGCGCCCGGCAAGCTGTGGCTGCCGGCCGTACTGAAGCCGGGCGAAAGCGCGTAAGCGCTTGGTCTTGGCAGGCACGGTGGGCCAACTGGCCCACCGTGCAGCAACATCAATGGCATTACCCTGATGGGATGCCATTTCTTTTTGGCATATAACACGTGTTATGACAAAGGAGGACAAAACATGTTTTGGACAGAGGAGAAGCTCGGCGCACGCATCGCGGAACTGGAAGGCTACCGTTACCGGGAGAACATCATTTTGCAGGAATGGCTGGGTATGGAGGATAAAGAGGGTGCGAACGGCGCATATCCGCCGAATTTTGAAAGCGGAGACAGCTACAAGGTCGGCGATTACTGGACGGGCCGGGATCTGTATCTCTGGCTGCATAAGCAGGTGAAGGTGCCGGCCGAGTGGCAGGGCCGGCGGGTGGTCGGGCTGTTTGACTTCGGCCGCACCGGCGGGGGGAACAACAGCGGCTTCGAGTCGCTGCTGTTTCTGAACGGCAAGCCGTATCAAGGCGTCGACTCGAACCACCAGGAGGTGTTCCTGGAGCCGGAAGCGACAGGAACGACCGTGGATTTCTCCTTCCGCCTCTGGTCCGGCCTCGAAGGCGGCGGCAAGCCGGTTCCCCAGGAGCACCGGATCAAACGGGCGGAGCTGGCCTATCTGGATGAAGCGGCCGACAATTTATATTATACGGGCCGCGCCGTGCTGGCCGTATCCCGGACGCTCGGCGGCAGCGACCCGCTGAAGCAGGAGCTGCTGACGGCGCTGGACCGGGCGTTCCGCCTGCTCGACTGGTCCCGGCCGGGCAGCGAAGCCTTTTATGCTTCCGTTGCCGAAGCCGATAAGCTGCTGCTGGCGCAGCTGGCGGCCATGAAGCGGGAGCATCCGGTGACGGTAACCGCCGTCGGGCATACGCATATCGACGTAGCCTGGCTTTGGCGCCTGACGCATACGCGCGAGAAGGCAGCCCGCTCGTTCTCTACCGTGCTGCGATTGATGAAGCAGTACCCGGAATATATTTTTCTCCAGACCCAGCCGCAGCTGTACGATTATATCAAACAAGACTATCCCGAACTCTACGCCCAGATTGCCGAGCGGGTGAAGGAAGGGCGCTGGGAGGCCGGAGGCGCCATGTGGCTGGAAGCGGACTGCAATCTGACCAGCGGCGAGTCGCTGGTGCGGCAGATTTTGTACGGCACGGCGTTATTCCGCAAGGAGTTCGGCGTCGAATGCAGCTATTTGTGGCTGCCGGATGTGTTCGGGTACAGCTGGGCGTTGCCGCAGATTTTGCGCAAGTCGGGCATCGATACGTTTATGACGACCAAAATCAGCTGGAGCCAATACAACCGCATGCCGCATGATACGTTCCACTGGCGGGGCATCGACGGCAGCGAGGTGCTGGCCCATTTTATTACAACCCCGGAAGCGCCCGACTCCAGCGCCTGGTATTATACGTACAACGGCCTGATCGAGCCGTTCTCCGTCCAGGGCATCTGGGATCAGTACCGCGACAAAAACCTGAACCGCGAGCTGCTGTTGTCCTACGGCTACGGCGACGGCGGCGGGGGCGTGAACCGCGAGATGCTGGAGATGCGCCGCCGGATCGACATCATCCCGGGAGTGCCCCATATTCGAACCGGTCGGGCGGACGAGTATTTTGGACGTTTAAACGAGACCATCCGGAATACGGATCAATACGTGCATACCTGGGACGGCGAGCTGTATCTGGAGTACCACCGGGGAACGTATACCAGCCAGGCGTACAATAAGCGGATGAACCGGAAGCTGGAGCTCTTGTACCGTGAAGCCGAGTGGTTGCAGGTGCTTTTGGCAGCGCAGTCCGGCGGCCTTAATGCATACCCGGCCCAAGAGCTGTATGAAGGCTGGAAAATCATCCTCCGCAACCAGTTCCATGACATCATCCCCGGCTCGTCCATCCGCGAGGTGTATGAGGATTCCAGGCTCGAATACGCGGAAGCGGAGCGGCTGGGCAATGCGGTTGCGGAAGCGGCAGTAGCGGGGCTGCTGGGGCAAGCGGAGGCGCAGGCTGAAGTGCAGGGAGCGCAGGCGGAGGTGCAGGCAGAAGCGCAAGCGGGAGCGGAAGCTCAGGAGGGAGGAACGTCATACACGGTATTCAACGGCGCTTTCTTTGACCGGGGCGGACTATTGTCGGCGGCGGATTCCGATCCGGCGCCGCTGGAGTGGCGGGACAAGGACGGACATACGCTTCGTTCGCAGCGGCTGGGCGGGGAATGGCTGATCGAAGCGCCGGTTGTGCCGATGCTCGCAGCGGCGGTGATTTCGGCGCATCCCCTGCAGCCGCAAACGCAGGACCCGGCGGAACTCCCGTTTGTCTGGGAAGGTTCCTGCCTGACCACGCCGTATTATGTGCTGGAATGGAACGAAGCCGGGCAGCTCAGCCGCCTGTATGACCGCGAGGCTGAACGGGAAGTGCTGGCGCCGGGCGAATGCGGAAACGTGCTGCAGGTGTTTGAGGATAAGCCGAAAATGTTCGACGCGTGGGATATCGACCTTTTTTACCAAGAGAAAAAGCGCGAGATTACCGATCTCCGTTCCATCGAGCTGGTAGAAGCCGGCGAGCTAGCCGCGGTGCTCAAGTTCACCTGGCAGTACATGGACTCTTCCATTATTCAAAAAATGAAAGTGTATGCTACGAGCCGCAGAATCGATTTCGAGACGCTGGCCGACTGGCATGAACAGCATCAGCTGCTGAAGACGGCGTTCCCGGTAGCTGTCCGGTCGACGGAAGCTACTTACGATATCCAGTTCGGCAACGTGAAACGCCCGACCCACTGGAATACCAGCTGGGACTACGCCCGCTTTGAAAGCGTCGGCCACCAGTGGGCCGACCTGTCGGAACGAGGCTACGGGGTGAGCCTGCTGAACGACTGCAAATACGGCTACGACATCAAAGACCATGTCATCCGCCTGTCCCTGATCAAGTCGGCGACCGAGCCGGATTGGCAGGCCGATCAGGGCGAGCACCGCTTTACGTATGCGTTGCTTCCGCACGAAGGGGACTTTATCGCCGGCCGGACGGTGGAAGAGGCGTGGATGCTCAACAACCCGCTGCGTTTGGCACAGGGTACATTGACCGGGCAGCCAGGACGATCGCTGGTGCGCACCGATCTTGAGGGCATCGCCGTCGATGCCGTGAAAATGGCGGAGGATGGGGAAGCCTGCATCATCCGGCTGCATGACTATACGGGAGCCCGCCGGAGGGTCACGCTGAGCAGCGAATATCCGGTGGCGTCATGGCAGCTCTGCGACTTGATGGAGCGTCCGCTGGAAGAGCCGGCAGAGGGCGGCCGCATCGAGCTTGAATTTAAGCCGTTTGAAATTCATACCCTGCGGGTGAAGTTCTTGTAAATCAGCGAATCGAATTTCCCGCTGATAATGATGCCAAACAGCCGCGTCCCGGTTAAGGGACGCGGCTGTTTTTTCACAAAAGGGATGGCTTAGCCTTCGGGCAGCTCCTGCGGAACCTCGACCAGCTCCACGTTATCGATCATAATGTGATTTCCACCTTGAATCGCCTGATTTGTGCCCTCACTGTTGCCGCCGATAAGACCCAGCAGAAACACGAGATGCGCCAGCGAATCCGTAGCCCCGGTCATGGTAAAGGTGAAGGTATGTTCTTCCATTTTATCCGTCAGAGTAATCTGCTGTGCCGTCAAATATTTGGTATAATCTCCGCCCTTGTGCTCCACCGCGACTTCAATCAGCCGATTAATGTCGGAGCGGGCCTGGAACGTCAGCTTATAGGTCTTGCCTTGAACAAGCTTTAATTGGGCGTAATCCACCTGTGCGCTGTAATTGAAGCCGCCTGTACCGGTCAGGCTGATCGCCAGTTCTCCGTTCGACGCCTGGGCAGAGCCTGTTCCGTCAAAATACTGCGACCAACCGCTCAAGCCTTTTGCCTCGTCGAAGGTTCCGTTATCCAGTCTGCCGCTTGCCGGCTCTACGGGCGTGCTGCCGGTTACTTCAGAGATGTCAATGTCGTCCAGGGACAGCGTATGGGCTGTGCTGTTGGCTGTTTTGTCGCTGCCGGCTGTTGCCCCGATCAGGTAATTCAGCTTCAACGCCTTGTTGTCTGCCACTGTAAACTGTGCACTGTAGGTTTTCCAGTCCGCGGTGATATCGAATTTCGCCTGCTGGGAGGCGGCGGAGGTTCCGCTATATTCCACAATGATCTGCCGGGGAACGGTCGATTTGGCCTTGAAGCTCAGTTCATAGGTTTTGCCGGCCTGAAGCCGAATGTCTCCCTGATAGAACTGGTTGGCCCAGGTCTGGTTGCCGGCTGCGCCGATTGCAAGATTGGCTACGCCATCCTGTACCCCCAGGAGAGCGGCGCCGCCCTCGCCGGACCAAGTCTCCCAGCCTGCGGTCCCGCTGCCGAACGAGCCGTTTAACACCAGATTGCTGCCTTCGGCCAGAACGACCTGCGTTACAGCCGCATTCACGTACCCCTCGGCTTCTACCGTAATGGCATATCTGCCCTCAGCCGGAAAAGCATCGGCCGCAAGCGTAATAACGCCAGCCTCGATCGTATATTTGCCTTCGGCAAGTGCCGTTCCGTTCACGCTGACCTTGAGAATCTTGCTGCGCCAGGCTTCATTGTCGATAAACGTCAAAGCAATCGGCTGTCCTATGCGGTTATTGCTGCTGTCCGACAGCAGTTCCTGTGGCTTGGACGGCGCATTCTTGATCTCGAATTTCACGTTATCAATGATCACGTCATGAGAACCGGTAATGCCGACGCCGTCTATTTTGCCCATCATGAATTTCAGCGACAGCGTATCCTTCGCGCCCTGGCGGAATTCAAATTTGTAATGGGCGCCATCCGGCGTTAGTTCAACCGTCTTGCTTAAAGAAGGCTGATACTTCGCATTCTCCGCGTTAACGGTGATTTTGCGGGCAGTTGTGGATTTGGCATCGAACTCCAGGACGTAGTCTGTTCCACTGGCTACCTTCAGCCCGTTCTGGAACAGCATGACCGAATAATTCTGGCTGCCGGTATTCGTAATGCTGAATTTGGCGGCTCCGGTCGTTATGTCCTCCGTGCTCTGTCCGCCTTGCTCGGTCAGCAGCCGTTCCCAGCCGTTCCAGCCGAAGCTGAAATCCCCGTTGGTGAGCGGATAATATACCAGAGACGGATCATAGTAGGTGCTCGTGCGAAGGAGTACAAAATTGTCCAGCTGCACGGTGCCCGGCGTCCCGCCAAGCCGCAGGACGAATTGCCCTTCATGATCCGTGGCTCCGGCAAGCCCCTTGAACTCGGCAGTAATCGTGTGCGCTCCTGCAGCAAGCTGCACGACCTGCGAAGCATAGAGCGTTCCGTCTTTGCCCAGCAGTTCTACTGTACCCGTGCGGGCGGAAGCGACGTTTGCGTCAAAGGTCAATTGATAATCCTGGCCGTTCACCAGGAAGATACCTTTCTGCAGCAGGCGTACATCGGCACCTTCCGATCCGCTGCCTGTAATCTTCAGCTGCAGACGGTTGTTATCGTTCACGCTGCTGCTGACGGCCGCTCCGCCGGTTGCTGCGGTATGCCAGTAGCTCAGCCGGTCTACCTCGCCAAGATCAAAGGTACCGTTGTACAGATGGTTACCGCTGCCGAGCGGCGTCTTGGCACCGTCATGATCGAACGGAATGCTCTCGATCTCCTCCAGCCGGGCATTGCCCAGCCATACCGGCGAGCTGTTGGTTCCCAGGTTGAATTCCACCCTTGCCGCATTGTCGGAATTTTCCTTCATCTGGAACATCATTTCATAATGGCCCATTGTTTCGGTAAGCTCGGCGTTAAGTCCCGGCGAATAAGCCTGGAACCCGCGCAATTGTCCGCCGGTCAGCCTGGCATTGATGCTCCGCGAGGTATCGGTTTTCGCATCAAAGCTGAGCTTGTAGAACCTTCCTTTCGCCAGCGATACGATGGCCTGCGGCTGAATCGAATAAGCATTTCCGCCGGCGCTGGTAATGTTCACCTTCAGGAAATTCTTTCCGTCTACCGGTACGAGCGACAGATCGGCCGCGGCCCCGGCTTCTTTGTAGAGCGCCCAATGCGCTGTATTTGCGATACCCATGCCTTCGTCTCCGGCCGCCTGCTCCGTGAATCCGCTGTTATGGATAAAGTTGCCATTAACCGGCTGGAGCCACCCGTCAAGATAAGGCTCCTTCGCAATCGTAACCGGCACAGGCTCCCGGTAAGGTCTGCCGGTCAGGTCGTATACCCGGACGTAATCAATCTCCATCGACTGCGGGAATGTTGTATCTGCGGTCGGATTGCCGTCAAAATTGCCGCCTATGGCCAGATTCATCAGAAGATGGAACTCTTGGTTGAACGGCGCCGGATAAGCATTATTGGCCGGTTGCCCGCTGCTGATGCTATACCAGTCGTTTTTGGTCGAGTAGAGGGCACCGTCTACATACCAGCGGATCTCTCCCGGCTCCCATTCAATGGAATAGGTATGGAACTGATCGATGGTTCCGTTATTGGGGAAAACATATTCTTTGCCGGAGTAAACATTATCCGGCCACGTGCCGCCGTAATGAATGGTACCGGCAACGGTGTTCGGGCGGCTGCCCCAACCCTCCATAATATCGAGTTCGCCGGAAGCCGCCCAGTTGCCGTACTCATAATTCTCCGGCAGCATCCAGATCGCCGGCCATAAGCCTTTGCCGGTCGGAGCCTTCGCGCGGATCTCGAATTTGCCGTATTTCTTGCTGAACAGGCCCTTCGTCTTGATACGGGAGGACGTATAATCCTTGCCGTTCTGCGTCTCCTTGATTGCGGTAATGACCAGCTTGCCGCCAGATTCCTTTACATTTTTCTCGTTATTCGTATACCATTCCAGCTCATTGTTGCCCCAGCCGGGATTACCGACGGCGGTGCCGTCTCCAAGATCATAAGTCCACTTCTCGGGATCAATGGTACCGTCATTGAACTCATCGCTCCAAACCAGTGTCCACGGGTTTGCCGTCGGTGTAGGACCTGTACCGGCGTTGTTGCCTGCCGGTGACGCGCTGGCGGCAGGGGTAACAACCTTCAGCTCTGCGCTGCTGCCTTTATTCAATGCCGTACCGCCGCTGCTGACGCCGTCGGCATTATTTGTGACAGCACCGATGCTGCCGCTGCCCTGCAGCGCGGTGTTTGCGGCATTTACAGAAATCAGCAGCTCTGCTACCCGGGCATTGTCGGCCAGTTTTACCTGGCTTGGTGTGCTTAATTGAAGCTTACCCAGCTTGCCGGAGATCGCCAGCGTGAGTGCACCCGCCCGGTTCTCTTCTGTGCTCACTGCGGCAAAGTCGCCCTTAAGCGTCACCGCTTTGGCTCCTGAGCCGATCTCGACATTGGAAAACCCTGTTCCAGTCAGGGTTCCTTCCTCCAGCGTTGCCGCAGAGTCGAGCTGTACCGTTCCCGTAGCTGTCCCGCCGGTGGCATACACACGTACCGGGCCTCCGGGTTTGGCCACCATGATATTCCCAAGTTTACTGTTCTTAAGGCTTACGCTATGTTCTCCGCCTCCGCGGATGAAGGTTGTGCCGGTCACCTGCACCCCGTCAAGCGTGGCATTGCCTTCGGCGATGCCTTCGGAGAGGTACAGATTGCCTTCGATCACGGTATTCTTTAAGACGATATCCGCGCTGCTGAGCACGACATTGCCTTTTACGGTGCCCAGAGATACCTCTCCCGGAGACGCAACCCGTCCGCCAACCATCAGATCCACGATCCGGGCGAGCTCGGCGCGGCTGATGGCTCCATCCGGCTTAAACGTCCCTGCGGGGTAACCCTGTAAATAACCTGCAGCAGTTAACGCCGCCACGGCATCTTTCAAATTCGCGTCCGCACCCGCCAAATCCGTAAATGGAGCCGTTTGCTTACCGCCGGCTTCCAGCCGGAAAATCTTCTGCAATGCCACAGCAACCTCAGCGCGCGACAGCTTGGCGGAAGGATAAATCCGGTTGCTGGAGTCAGCGTTCAAATATCCCGCGGCTAAACCTTTCGCGATGTCGCTGCTGTACCAGCGCCCCTTTGCCGCATCCGAAGGAAGCACGGCCGACTCTGCTTTGTAGTTGAAGATTCGGTTCATGATGACGGCAAACTCCGCTTTGGTCACCGGATTATTGGGGCGAAAGGTCCCGTCTCCATACCCGCTAATGATGCCAAGATCACTCCAGCGCTGTACGGACTGTGAGGCCCAGTGGTCTGTTTTCAAATCAGTAAACGCTTTCAATTTGCTGGCTGCAACAATCTGCTGTGCAGATGCAGGCGCCGCAGCGGACACTGGGCCGCTTCCCAGGGGCGACAGCAGGCCGGTCACCAGGGCCATGGCCGCAAGCATGGCTGAAATGCTTTTTTTCATCCTCTGAATTCCTCCTTAGTGATGAATAAGAATTTCCTTGAACTCGAATCGGAACCGGTTTCGATCAACTGGAAGCGATTTCGGTAATATAGTCTCGCATTTCCTGTTACTGTACAAGGCACGGATTTTCTGATTCGGGTTCCATTTTTCGGGTTTGTTGGAAAAGCTAATCTTTGGGGGCGGGCTCCACGATTTTGCAAGGGTCTCGATAAATTTCAACCTTCCTCACTTTTTCTCTACTGTGGCCCAAAGGCAGCTCTGATAGATGAGTTCAGAAACAAGGAACTGAAACAACATCACTGAAATTCGGGGGGATTCAGCATGAATAAGAGATTTTCTGCAGGAAAAATGACGCTGTTGGCATCGGCACTGGCTGCTACCGCCGCACTGAGCGCCTGCGGCAACAATAACAGCAACGAAGCGGCAGCGAACAACGGGGCTGCGGCAATCAGCGGCGGCGAGCAAGTTACGCTGCGCGTCTTCTCCAACCTGCCAAACCGTAAATCGGGACAAGGCCTGGCCGAGCAAATGGTCATCGACAGCTACATGAAGGCTAACCCGAATGTCAAAATCGAGCTGAACACGCTCGTACAAGCCGGATACGTAAAGAGCTCGATCCTAAAGAATATGGCGACACCTGCAAGTTATGGTGCCTCCTTTGCCCCTCCAGTATATCGTTCGGCCGGAAGCAGAACAATCATCCCCGGAAAGGATTCGCCATTCTTAAACCTTATTCGCTTTTTCTCTACTGACAAATGAAATATTCACTATTGTATATTTCACAGAAAGTCCATACATTAATAATGGGTACATCAATCCAGAGGGAGAATAAAAATGGCATACCGTAAATATGAATTGCGTTCGTCATTAACACAGGTTATCCCCTTGATACTTACCACGCATTATCAATCGGCCGTGAACCGAAACGCCGTCTTCGCAGAGTTTTTGGAAACCTACAAGGAAACGCTGGACTTCACGTTTACGACAACGTTGACCCGCATGGTGGAAGCCTTGTTCATGGGGCCGATCGAATACAAGGAATATTTGAATTACCTGGAGAAGAAAGGGATCGAGCAAGGAGAATACACCGCAGATATCTACAGCGATCAATTCGAAATACTGCTGGAGATGAGCAAGGATTTAAATTTGACCGCGCAGCGTACAATGTTCCGAATCATTGAGGAGAACGTGGACCATGCAGAGGACCGCCTGTTTTTTCACGATCGCATCATGGAATGCAACTGGACCTGCTTTGCCGGCTTTGCCCAAGGGTATTTATCTAACAAAAAAGTGGAAATCGACAGTTTGCATGAACAGAAAATCGCAGTCATGGGACAAATGGCGGCAGGCATGGCCCATGAAATCCGCAATCCGTTGTCTTCGATTAAAGGATTTGCCCAGCTCGTGAACCACCGGTTGGCGGAGCCGGAGCTTAAAGTGAATGAATTGCGTGCATATATGGATATTACGATCAAGGAGATCGATGCCCTGAACGGGCTGGTGACGGATTTCCTGATTCTGTCCCGAAAAGGAGACGCCGCGCAGAAGGAAGGCACCGTCTTTAATGTAATGGAAGTGATACATAGGGTGAACCATATCGTAAACCAGCTTATTCTCAGCGACGATATCACTCTTTCCCTGGAGTATTATCAGGATGAAATCCGGTCGTTTGGAAGAGCTTCGCAGCTGGAGCAGGTCTTTCTGAACATTCTGAAGAACAGCATCGATTCCTTTGAGGGAGGCCGGGGACAAATTGATATTGCCGTGGCTGCCGTTCCCGATCCAGGCGAAATTGTTCTAAGCTTTAAAGATAACGGGGCGGGAATTCCGAAGGATAAGCTAAGCAGCATCTTCGATCCTTTCTTTACAACCAAACCGAAGGGGACGGGCATCGGGCTGTCCATCTGTAAGCAACTGATCGAAATGTACGGAGGCAGAATCCGTATCGATTCGGAAGTCCAAGCGGGAACCACCGTTAGCGTTACCTTGCCTTGGGTGAGGGAGTAAAGGAGCACAGCTCATGAAGCCAATTACAATATTGATAGCCGACGACGAGGTTGAAATTGCCGATTTGATCGCGTTGCATCTGGAACAGGAGGGCTACCGCTGCCTCAAGGTTCATGATGGAAGGGCGGCGCTGCAAGCGGTGCAGACGCAGCACATCGATCTTGCCGTACTGGACATTATGATGCCTGGTATGGACGGTCATGAAGTCACCCGGCAAATCCGGGAACGTTACCGGCTGCCGATTATTTTCGTAAGCGCCAAAACCTCCGATCTCGATAAAATCACCGGGCTGGTCATCGGTGCGGACGATTATGTCGCCAAACCGTTCAACCCGATGGAACTGGTGGCCCGAGTCAACGCCCAGCTTCGCCGTTCGCTTCAACTGAGCCAGCCGGCTGGAGACCGTTCGTCCGTTCTCGATGCCGGAGGTCTGACGATCGACCCGGAACGCCGCGCCGTCGCCTTATACGGTAGCCTTGTGGAGCTGACGCCCAAGGAATTCGATATCCTCTACCTGCTGGCCGGCCATCCGGGCAAGGTATTCAGCAGCGAGCATATTTTCCGCCAGGTGTGGGGCGAGGCTTATTACGAAGGCGCGAATACGGTGATGGTACATATCCGCACCTTGCGCAAGAAGCTCGGCAACGACCCGAACAAAAATAAGTGGATCAAAACCATCTGGGGAGTAGGGTATACATTCAATGGATAAGCTCTTTCGCGGTTTCCGGTTCCGGATGATTCAGCTGCTTGTCCTCAGCATGGCGGCTTCCGGCATTGTTACGTACATGCTCTATAAAATATTGCAGTCGATGTATGCCGACGTCAAAGTGGAGGACCCGCTGGCGAAGGTCCGCTTTTTTATCCGCGATATCGGCGACTTTAACTTTTTCCTGCTGTTCTTCGTCCCGCTCGCGATCCTCTTCTTCTTCCTGTTCACCAAACCGTATGCCCGTTATTTCCGTGATATCTCGGAACAGATTCACCGGTTGGCAAAAGGGGATTTCGGCGGCGAACCGCTGTACATTCCTTCCCGGGACGAGTTCGCGGATATCGCGGACGATTTGAATCTGGCTGCCGCGAAGCTGCGGGAGGCCGTGGAACGGGGGGATTTCGCGGAAAGCAGCAAAGACCGGCTGGTGCTCAATCTGGCCCATGATTTGCGGACGCCGCTGACCTCGGTGCTCGGCTACCTCGATTTCGTGCTGAAGGACAGGGATCTCACCCCGGAGCAGATCAAACATTACACCATGATCGCTTATGCCAAATCCCGGCGGCTGGAGAAATTGATCGAAGAGCTGTTCGAAATTACGCGCATGAACTACGGCAAGGTTACGATCCGCAAAACGCCTTTCGATTTAAGCGAGCTGCTGCACCAATTGAACGAGGAAGTCTACCCCTTGTTCGAGAATAGCGGGCTGACAGCGCGGCTGCAGCTCCCGCAGCATCTGCTGATGAACGGGGACGGCGAGCTGCTGGCCAGGGTGTTCGAGAACCTGCTGACCAATGCGGCGAAGTACGGGGCGGACGGCCAGTACATCGATCTGAACGGCCGCGCCGATGAACGCGAAATCGTCATTGAGGTCGTGAATTACGGCGGCGGCATTTCGGCAGAAGAGCTGCCCCATGTATTCGAAATGTTCTACACAGGCGATACGGCCCGGAGCCATCAGGAGGGCCAAAACGGTACCGGCCTGGGATTGTTTATCGCGAAAAATATCGTGGAGCAGCACGGCGGGACGATCGCGGTGCAAAGCGACCTGCTCCTCACCTGCTTTGAGGTCCGGCTTCCCCGCAGCTAAGCTGGCGTGATCGGCGGTAATTGCGGTAATTTAAGAAAAACTTTAGAATTACCCCCACTTCTTTTTTAACGTTTCCCTGTATCTTAAAGCCATAAGACAAGGGGGAACCTTAAGATGCGAAAGTGGGTTTTTTGGGCTGTGCTGCTGCTCCTTCTGACCGCAGATGCCGTATGGAGCGGTACGGGCATCGTTGGGGGAAGAGGGGGATTAAGGAACGCCGATCTGCCGATGGAGTCTTCCTCCCGGAACAACGAGCTGCTGGCGATCACGCCCGATCAGGTATACCGCGGAAATCTGCTGCTCGTCAACCGGGAATATGCCGTCCATGCGGAAGGCGTTGCCACAGATATTATAAAGCTGTCCGAGCATCCGGAGCTGCGCGAGGGGTACGGACTGATGGATCACTCGATCCGTCTCTCCAAAGAGGTAGCCAAACGGTTCGGCGGGATGGTGAAAGCGGCCGCTGGAGACGGGGTATCGCAATTCCTGATCAGCAGCGGGTACCGGAGCAAAAAGGAACAGGAGCAGCTTTTCGCGCAAAAGGGTAGCGATTATGCCCTGCCGGCCGGCAACAGCGAACATAATATCGGTTTCTCGCTCGATATCGGCTCGGCCGGCCAGGAGATGAGCCGTGCTCCGGAGGGGCGATGGCTGCGGGAGCATGCCGCGGAATACGGATTTATTCTGCGCTACCCGGAGGATAAAACGGAGATCACCGGCATCGAATATGAGCCCTGGCATTTTCGTTATGTCGGCCTGCCGCACAGCCTAATTATGCAGGAACAGCATTGGACGCTTGAAGAGTACCTGGCTGTTCTAAAAGAGCGGCAGTCGTATTCGGCAACGGTTGGGGGAAAAACCTACATCATCACGTATCATGCCGTTTCCGGCAATACGGTGATTCCGGTGCCTGCGGACCGGGGCTACGAATTATCCGGCAACAATATGGACGGGGTTATTCTGACGGAGCTCCCTTCATCGACGGAATAAGGCTTCCAGAGGCAGAAAGAGAGGTTAATTATTGAAATCCAAATCGGCATCATCCATGAAAAATATTCTTCTTCAGATCACATATGCGCTGTACGTCTACGCGCTGATCAAAATTATCCTGTTCAAATTCGGCTCCATTGAACCGGGTTTCTTGTGGGATCAGCTTCAGCATGCCGGCGACAGCCTGGCCCGCCAGCTGCAGTGGGGCAACTTTACGCCGCTCGTTACGATTTCGGATGAACTCCGGGCAAAGTCCGCCCATTCGATGGTGAACCTGCTTGGCAACATCGCCTTGTTCATCCCGCTGGGCGTGTTTGCCCGCCTGCTGTCGCCGGGGCGGCGCTTATCGCTGCCCGGGATGCTGCTGCGCGGCCTGGGTCTCAGCCTGCTGCTGGAATGTGCCCAGGGCGTGTTCGCCATCGGCACCTTCGATGTCGATGACCTGCTGCTGAATACGCTTGGCGCGCTGCTGGGTTACGGGCTATGCCGGCTGTTAATGGGCGGGAAGAAGCCTGGGGCCGAGCGGTCCAGCGAGTTCCAAGCCAAGACAGCTGGCTGACCGTTGGCTTGGAGTCAGATAAACAAAAAAAGCAGCTTGCCACAAAGGCAGGCTGCTTTTTTTGCAGGCTCCGTAATGCGTTTACCAGCCCATGCGATCGCGCAAAGAAGTAATATGGGCCAGATGATGTTTGCCGTGCCAAGCATAGATTCCGATATTTCTGCCGAGAGGAACTTCGCCGGATTCCGGATGGATAAAGGTCTTTTCCATATCGTCGGGAGTTAGCGCCCGTAAAACGCGGGTCCAGCGTTCATGCAAGGATTCCAGAAGGACAAGCGAGGTTTCAACCGGCAATTGATAATCCGGGAGCTCCGCCCATTTCGTTTCGTTATAAGGTTTGATCGTAGGGCGTTCTTCGGTGAGCGCCAATTTAAAGCGGGTGTAAGCATTCATATGGCTGTCTGCAACATGGTGAATGACTTGCCGCACCGTCCAGCCCTCCGGACGATAAGGTGTATCCAGCTGATCCTGATCCAAGTCCGCTACAGCCTCCCGCAATAATCCCGGCAAAGCTGCAATCTCATCGATCCAGTCGCTGGCCACGCTGCCGGTCATTTCACCGTCAAATTGAAAAGGGCCAATCGGGTATCTCAAATCCATCTGCTTCATCCCCCTTGGTTTTATGGCGAACGAAATGAGTCGCTAAAATCCATCATACTACAATCTCCTTATATTTTTGTAAAAAATCAGTGTAATTCATTTTAGTCCATGTTAGCATCCGCTTGTAGAGCAAATAACGCAGGAAAGGATGATGCAGGATGAATTTTACGGTTGAAGAAATCCCGGATTACCGCATCGCATACGTACGGAAGACGGGACCTTATGGTCCGGCCAATGCGGAGGCGATGGAGCGGATGAAGGACTGGGCAGCTGCACAGGGCAAGCTTACGGGCAACGCGATTCTGTTCGGCATCCCGCAGGACCACCCGTCCGCGACACCGCCCGAAAAGTGCCGGTATGACGCAGCCCTTGTCATTGCTGCCGGGGACGCGACCGATGAATCCGTCTGTGAAGGGATCCTCCGCGGCGGAACCTATGCCGTCGTGCGGATCGGACACACGCCGGAAGAAGTACGGCAGGCTTGGGCGGAGATTTTCCCGGCGCTCCAAGACAGGGGCTTTGAACCCGAGGACAGGCCGGTGATGGAACGGTACCGGGGCGAGCTCCTGCGCAAGCATCAGTGCGAGATATGCGTACCTGTAAAAGGAGCAAAAGAGTAGAATACGGTGCCGCGCCTTGCCTTCAGTAGCTCCGTTGGCTGCTGCATTGCAGCATTGGGACGGGAATGTGTAATGTATGGAAGCATCCGCAAGTAATCCGACAAACAAACCGGAAGATAAACCGGCGTGTCCATTACGGCCGCTCCACTCCTCCGCTAACGGACCTGAGTGCCGTTATTGGCAGCAATCCCTATCATTTCACCTGCTAACGGACTTGAGAGCCGTTATTATGCGGTTATTCGGCGAATATCAGCGTTATTGATGTGAGTAACGGCGCTGGTGTCCGTAAGCATGGGAAATACGGCGATTTCCCATAAATAACGGCGCTGGTATCCGTTAGACTTTAGTGGGGCGGGAGGAAGGCTGGGAATGGACGGGGGAAATGGGCACAAGCAGGGGGGGCAGGTGTGATTGCGGAGCGGCAAGTCTATAGCGCAACGGCAGTGCTATTGAGGGGCGGCGGCAGATTCGGTCGGCCGATGGACATGCAGGCTCCAGTAGCGCTCGGCGATGCCTTCAAAAAAAGGGGAGTTCCGGCAGGCCATGAATTGGCCAACCGGAACTCCCCGATTTTTTTACAAATACTCGCAATTGAAATTCGTAAACTCTGCCGAGGCATCTTCTCCGACCGCATACAGCCCGATCAGCACGCCGGTAAAACCGCCGGCCACCTCGGACGACAGGTATCGCGTCTGTGCCGAGCCGAGGAGAATGTCTTCGCTGCCGGAACGCAGGAAGAAGCTGTACCGTTCATGCTCCGACTTGATGACCAACGTGGCCTCATGAGCATCGTCGGACAGGGCGATCTCCCGCTCAACCGATTTGATGTCGCCGATATTCAGGCGCTCGATCACCTGATAGCCTGCCGCCGTTTTGCGGAGCGCCAGATCATAATGATGATTCTCGTCCATGTAGATCGTCAAGCCGGCTTCGCCTTCCTTGTTGCTCCAATCGAGGCTCACGTCGCAGGAGATCACGGCATCGAAGTCGCGCTGGCGCAGCCCGATGAACGTCGGCGTGGCCGGCGCATCCAGCGTAACCAAGGTACCTTGCAGCGTAACTTTATCCGCATCCAGGCGATAGTTGCCTTCCACCGGATGGCGCAGGCGGGCCCAATCAAGGTTCCAGTCGGTATTGCCGAAGGTGTATTGCTTTTTCTCCCGCTGAACAACCGTCTCCGGAATCCGGTCCGTCTCGATGCTGATCAGCGTCGTGCCGTCATGGCCTGCCGTGAACCAGCCGTCTTCCCCGAACGTAACCGGAGCCAGGAACACCTCGCGGCCGAGATGATGGAAGGTCAGCCAGCGGCCGATCTGCCGGAAGCCCAGGTGAAAAATCCACCAGTTCCCCGCACCGTCCTGCACCAGGTCGCCATGGCCGACGCCCTGCAGCTCGTAACCCCCCAGGTTCCGGTTCGTCAGTACGGGATTGTGCGCGTAAGGCTCGAACGGTCCGGTGAGCGATTCGCTGCGCGCATACGTAATCATGTGGCCGTATTCGGTGCCGCCTTCCGCCGCCATCAGATAGTAAAGGCCGTTAATCTTGTACATATGCGGACTCTCCAGATAACGTCCGCCTGTCCCTGCCCAGATCGAGCGGCTCGGACTCAGCTTGCGGCCGGTTTCGATCTCAATTTCGCACTGGACAATGCCGCCTTTGCCGAAATCGTCCACGCCATTGCTCATGAAGAAGGTCCGGCCGTCTTCAAAATACAAATCCGGGTCGATGCCGCCCTGATCGACGAACACCGGCTCCGACCACTCCCCATAAATGTCGTCGGTCCAGACATAGAAATTCTGGCGCAGCGTGTCGTTGGTCGTCGTCATGTAGAACCGTCCGTTGTTATGCCGGATCGTCGGCGCGAATACGCCGCCCGAGCTGCCTACGGTCTCCAGCTCAATCTGGCTTTTACGCGTCAGGCAGTGGCCGATTTGCGCCCAGTTGATCAGATCCTTGCTCTCGAAGATCGGGACGCCCGGAAAAAACTGAAACGAACTGCAAACCATATAATAGGTGTCGTTCACCTTGCAGACGCTTGGATCCGGATAGAAGCCTTTAATGACCGGGTTGTTGAATTTCATGGTTACACCTCGCTGGTTAAATTCGCTAAAACGAGAATTCGTAAAAATAAGAATCCAGTATGTCCATCACTAAGCAAATTAAACATCAACCGGCGATTTCTTGCAATGCACGGCGCTTGCTTGTACTCATTAAATCATTTAAATTAATATAAATATGATTTCAACATGGCGTTTGGCAATGGAAGGATAGGGCGATGATCAAAGCAAACGGAGAAGCGAAATATATGGCGCTGTATGAAGCGCTGGCCAGCGAAGTCCGCTGGAAGCTGATGGGGCTGATTGCCGGCGGGGAGATGAACGTAAAGGATATCGCCGACCGGCTGGAGCTCAGCCCGTCCATCGTCACCATGCATATCCGCAAGCTGGAGTTGGCCGGACTGGTCGGCAGCCGCAGGGTGCGGTTGAACGGCGGGACGCATAAGCTTTGTTTTCTCAAGCAAGAAAACATCGAAATCGAGCTGCCTTCCGCCAGCCGCAACGCCAAGCTCCGGGAGCAGACGATCTCCGTCGGCCACTATACCGCCTTTGATGTTCACCCCACCTGCGGACTGGGCACGCATGAGAAGGAGATCGGGGTGTGGGACGATCCGCGGTATTTTCTCGACCCGGAGCGGGTGCAGGCGGCAATTCTCTGGTTCGGCTGGGGATACGTCGAATATAAGACGCCCAACTATCTTTCGCCTGAGCAGGCTGCTGAGGCCATTGAAATTTCGGTGGAGCTGGCTTCGGAAGCGCCGGGTTTAAGCGACCATTGGCCCTCGGACATCGGGTTTACGTTCAACGGCGTGTTCCTCGGCACCTGGACCAGTCCGGCGGATTTCGGCAGGGCGGCGCGCGGCAAATATACGCCCAAATGGTGGCACCGGAACGTCAACCAATACGGGCTGCTCAAGACGATCCGCATCGATGCCTCGGGCACTTATATGGACGGGGAACGGATGTCGGAAGTCACGATCGCCGATGTCCGGCTGCAGGAGCCGTTCTGGACGCTGCGCTTTACGGTGGACGAACGGGCAGAGCATGTCGGGGGCTTGACGATCTATGGCGCCGGCTTCGGCAACCATGATCAGGATATCGTCATCCGCGTTTATGTGGATGAACAATAAATGAAGACCGGAGAGTTGAAGACCCGCGGCTAGTTGGCCGCACGTACATAGACGCGTTCCCCGTGTTTGTCCACAACCACTTCCGCTTCGAAAAAGCTGCTGAGCACGTCGGTGGTCAAAAGGTCTGCAGACTCCCCGCTTTGCACAACCTCGCCTCTGCGCAGCAGGAGCGTATGGCTGAATACGGGCAAAATTTCCTCCGTGTGGTGGGTGACATAGATCAGCGTCGGCGATTCCTTGGACAAAGCCAGCTCCCGGATGCTCTCCAGCAGCCGTTCCCGGGAAAAGAGATCCAGCCCGTTGCAGGGCTCGTCCAGGATGAGGATGCGGGGGTTCGCCATCAGCGCGCGGGCGATGAGCAGCTTTTGCTTTTCCCCTTGCGAGCAGGTCCGGTATTCCCGGTCCCACAGATGGAGGCAGCCGAGCTGGCGCATCAGTTCCCGGGCAAGCGACGTATCTTCCTCGGAGAAATCGTCATACAGCCCAATCGTGGCATGTTTGCCGCTGATGATCACGTACTGCGTTCGGTCGGTGCCGTAGAGCTTCTCCTGCAGCGAAGAGCTGACCCAGCCGATGGATTTGCGCAGCTCGCGCAGGTCGACATCGCCAAACCGGTGGCCCAGAACCGAAATGCTGCCCGAGGTCGGCCACAGATAGCCGGTAATCATGTTCAGCAGCGTCGTTTTTCCGGAGCCGTTGAGCCCGAGGAGCGCCCAGTGTTCGCCGGGCCGGACCTGCCAGTCCACGTTGCTCAGCAGGGTGTTCGCCCCGCGGGTCCAGGTGACCTGATGCAAATCGATAATCATGAAGCGACCTTCTTTCCACGTTTTTTTAATAGCATAAACCGGATGACACGGAATGTCATGGCGAAAAATGCGACATCAACCACGAATTGGGCTTTTCCGGCTTGCAGCCGAGCATACGTGCCCAGGCTCTTTTTGTTTGTAATTTACTTATTTAATGTAAGCTGGATTACAGAAAAACCACCAACTCGGGGGTATGATATAGATACAGAAACGGAGGAGGCGAAAGAGAAATGAACGTTCAGACGTTAACGAAAAATACATTTCATGAGGCGGTTGCGCACGGCGTGACGCTCGTTGATTTTTACGCACCGTGGTGCGGACCTTGCAAAATGCAGGGGCCGATCGTGGAGCAGCTTGCGGAAGAAACGAAGCAGCTGGCGACTATGGCCAAAGTCAACACCGATCAGGAGCTGGACATCGCTGACGAGTTCGGCATCAAGAGCATGCCGACGCTGCTCTTTTTCAAGGACGGGTATTTGGTGGACCGGCTGGTCGGTCTGCAAGGGAAAGAAACGCTGAAACGTAAAATCGCAGAGGTTGCCGCGCTCGGCACCAGCTGCTAACCGAAGGAGAGAGTGAACATGGAGAGACTGCAATCGCAGGAACAATTCGGAGAACTCACCGGAAGAGACCGGATCACCGTGATGAAATTTGATGCGACGTGGTGCCCGGATTGCAAAAATCTGGACCGCTTTATCGGGGATATCGTAGCGGAGCATGCGGACAAGGAATTTATTGCCGTCGACGTCGAGCAGTTCCCGGAAATCGCCGAAGCTAACGAGGTCCGGGGCATCCCCAGCCTGCTGGTCTACCGGAACGGCGAAAAGCTCGCGCACCTGCACAGCAAATTCGCCAAAACGCCGGCGCAAATCCGCGAGTATCTGGAGGCCTTGTAACCTATTCTGAAGGCATCGCAATTTAAAAAAAACTTTCGGGCATAACGCATATGCCTGAAAGGTTTTTTGAGTTGGGGCGCGCTCTCTGGGTGCTAATAAAGCCGGCTTGCCGAGAGTCCGCGCATGCGCGTTACATCGCCGGCTCTTCCGACGTTTCCAGCCCGAAACGTTCGCACAGCGCCTTCAGCCCGCCCGGGAAACTCCGGCCGATCGGGTGGAACCACCACTCCCCTTGCTGCTTGTACAATTCTCCGGCGGCAATCCCCGTCGCGTCCGCAGACGACTCCAGCGGAAATACCGCTACCGTAGCGCCTGTATCCGCCCTGACGATGCGCAATCCTGCGCTTGCCAACTGCCCCGGATTCCCGTTCTGCTGCTCCCCATGGTACAGCGTCAGCGCAAACAGAATCCGCTCGGCTTCTTCCGGAAGCCCGGCCGTACGGACCAGAAAGCTGCTCTGACGGTCCGCAGGTTTGAACAGAACAACGGAAGCGTTGGCATTCGCAGAATTTCCGTAGAAAATCAGGTCCTCTTCCTTCCGGCAGCGTCCCGAACCATCGGCGATAAACGCCGAGACGTCGACCTCGGGCCGCGCGGTACCGTCTTTCATCTCCCAGCCGAACTCAAGCAGCAGCCGGGGAGCTTCCCCGCTTGGGTTGACGGGAATCCGCTGCCCTTGGATCAGCGCCGGATAATCTTGTCCAGCTCCGGCTGTCCACAGTGCGGCTACAGCGGACGTATGAGACGTCGCTGGTATCGCGCCCCCGGCAGGGGCAGACGCCGGCGCGGCCGCTTTTTTCGCCGGCGTATTCTTTTTGGCCGGCTTCTTGGGCAGCGCCGTGAACGGCGTATAGCCTGCGGCATGCAGCGTGCCGCTCGCATATCCGGCTTCCTGACTGAGCAGCAACGGATCGGTGTGGCCGTGCTTCTCCATCAGCTTGCCGAGGATTTTGGCCGCGGCTCTGGCATCGTCCAGCGCGTCATGGTGATTCAGACCGATGCCGAAATGCCGCGACACGGTATCGAGCCGGTGCGAGTCGAGCTGCCCGAGCAGCTTTTTGCTGAGCAGATACGTGCACAAATATTGAAACGACGGATATTCGGCGCCGCATTTGTCCAGACAGTACCGCAGCACGCTCATGTCGAAGGAAGCATTATGCGCGACTACGACTTGTCCGGCGAGCCAGGGCGCGAGCTCCGGCCAAAGCTGCCCGAACGTGGGCTGACCCCGGACCATGGAGGGCGTGATCCCGTGAATCGCGATGTTCCGGCCGTCAAAATGTTCCTCCGGATCGATCAGCCAGCTCTTCTCCCTGACGATCCTTCCGTTACTATAATGAACCGCCCCCAGCGAGCAGGCGCTGGAGCGGCTGGCATTTGCAGTTTCAAAGTCAATCGCTATAAAGTCCATAAAGCATCTCCAATCCAGGCATATATTCTTTAGTTTAAAGTAGCATTGCTGCTAATACAATCCAAAGCCTGGCATAAAAAAGTGCTCCGGGAAAAGCCAACGTATGGCTTCCCGGGGCACTTTTATGTTAGGAGCCGGATTTAACCGCGGGCCGCCGCTGCCGCATGGATTTCCGTCGGGCGGCGTCTCCGCCAGCGGTGCGCGAAATACGCGCCGCGTACGGCTTCGTCGAGGATCATCGCCGCCAGGACGCCGGCGACGCCCCAGCCGGCGGATACGCCAAGCAGGTACGCTCCGCCCGTCGAAATCAGCCACATGCCGATGACGGTGAGCACGGCGACGGGCCGGGCCTCGCCGATGATATTCAGCGAGCCGGAGAGGCAAAAGGCGTTGACGCGCAGTGCCTGCCACAGGATGCAGACCGCCAGCAGCGGAACGGATAAGTCCAGAATATCGGGACTGGAAATAAACGCCCGTAAAACCGGCCTTCCGGCGATCCAGAGCCCGGTTGAGGTGGCGAGGGCCAAGGCGGTACCGATTGCAATCGCCTTGACCGGACCTTTGTACACCAGGTCATGCCTGCCGGCGCCGTACGCGTGGCCGATCTGAATGGCGAGCGCGCTGCCGATGGCCGAGGACAGCATCCAGGGGAATTGCTCGACCGTCTGCACATAGGTGTAGGAGGCTAAGGTGTCCGGTCCCATGGAAGAGAGGATGGACAATAATACGATTTGGGAGAAGCCCCAGGACATGGCCGTGACGGATACGGGCAAGCCGATGCCGAGAATCTCCTTCAGCAGTCCCCGGTCCATCCCCCGCCAGTCGCTGCGCTGCATGCGCGGCGTAAACGTCTTCCACAACAGCTGGAGGGCAAAAACGAGCGCGGCGAGCCGGCTGACGACGGTCGAGATGGCGGTCCCCTCCACGCCGAGCGCAGGAAACGGCCCCCGGCCGAAGATCAGGCCATAATTCAGCCCGAGATGCAGCAGGTTCATGCCGAGCGTAATCAACATCGGCCCTTTCGTGTTGCCGGTGTTGCGGATCAGCGCATTGATGACCAGCTGCAGCGTCACGGCGGCCATCCCTCCGCCGACAAAGGTCAAATAGGAACCGGCGTACGGCGAAACCGCCGCCGGAATGCCCATGAGCCGCAGGACCGGCCCGGAAGCAAACACGAAAAAGAGGCCGCCGGCCAAGCCGAACGCCAGATTGATTTTGATGGCGATCGCGGCCGTCTTGCGGGCTTTTTCCCATTCACCGGCGCCCCACATCCGGGCAAGAATTGCGCCGGCCCCGGCGTTGATTACGGTAAACAGCGTCATCGCTGTCTGGATGATCTGGTTGGCGACCCCGACCCCGGATACCGCCTGATCGCCGAGCCGGCTGACCATCATCGTATCCAGCGTGCCCATCAGAAATTGCAGGAGCAGTTCGATGCCGATCGGCCAGGACAGCTGCCATAACCCCGTGGTCTTGTTGTTGCTTGCGCTCTGCATGTCCGTTACAGCCGCCCTTTCCGTCAATCTTGTCTTATGTGCTGTTCCGCATTCCGCGTATACGCTACAATGATAGTGGAGCCGGCGCCGATTGTCTTATCGGATATTGGGCTTCATTATTCCAATCTTGTTATCCGGAAAGGATTCGCATGAACAGGGAGCTTTGGGAAGATACCGAGCTGGCGGGGCGGACGTTTCCGTTCAATATTTTTCATACGGCATTTCAGGAGCATGACGCGCTTCGGCTTCATTGGCATGAGCATTTCGAGATGATCCGGGTCGAGCGGGGGGAAGCGTTGTTCCAGATCGGGGGACAGACGTATCAGGGGCAGCGGGGCGATCTCTTCTTCGTGAACAGCGGGGAACTGCATGCGATCCAATCGCCGAGGGATCGTTTTACGATTGATGTTGCCGTTTTTCATCCTTCCATGGTTGGCATGCCGGGCGGAGATCACCACGCCTTCGATATGGTGTCGCCTTATACGGCCGGGCTGAAACGAATCCGTAACCGGTTGCCGGCTGCGGAGCCGGAGGTGGACGGAATTTCCCGGCTATTGATGGAGCTTGTAGCCGAGTTCAACGGCCGGGCCGAACATTACGAGCAAGCGGTTCGGGCGTTATGCCAGCTGCTGTTCACCCGCATCGTCCGCCGGTTTGACGACAGCGGCGATTCCGTCCGGAAAAATGCCGTATTCCTGCAGAAGACCGAGCGGCTGAAGGCGCTGCTGCAGCATGTCGAACAGCATCTTGCCGAACCGATCCCGCTGGACAAGGCCGCGGCGATGGTTCATCTCAGTCCCTATCATTTCTGCAAAATGTTCAAGCAGCTGACCGGCATGACGTTTGTGCAATATGTCAACGGCCAACGCATGGCGGAAGCCGAACGGCTGCTGCGGGGAACCGCACTGACCGTGACGGAAATCGCGGAGCGCGTCGGCTGCGGGGGCATTAACAGCTTTTCGAAGCTGTACAAGCAGCTGAAAGGGATCACGCCGACGGCAACCCGGCAACAAAAGTCCTGACACGGAACAGGGGCCCGAATATGATTCGGGCCCTTATTTGTACAGCTTGTTTAAATGGCGGAACTCCAGCGGGGTCATGCCCTCCAGGGCCCGGAAGCATTTGCCGAAATAGCTGGTTTGCGAAAAACCGCTCTCCGCCGCGATCTGCTTAACCGACAGGCTTGTGGTGGCCAGCAGGCGTTTGGCCTGCAAAATCCGGGCTTCCATCACGAAATCCGGGAACGATTTGCCGAAGATCCGGCTGAATCTGCGGCTGAAATAATGCGGGCTGTAGCCGGCGAGCGCGGCGGCTTCCTCCAGCGTAAAAGGCTCTTTGCAGTGCGCCAGAATATAGTTGGCGGCGGTGCGGATCTTATCCGCGGAGGGGCTGGCGGGAACGTTCAGCTGCGACGCCACGGACTGCAGACGGAGAAGCAGCTCGTAGAGCGCAGCGGCCATCGCGTATTCGTCGTCGACCGTGTAGCTCCGGCCCAGCTCCAGCAGCCTGTCGAGCAGGAACCGGGCGGGAACCATATCGCCAAGCTCGAACAGCCAGGGCTCATCCAAACCTTTGCCGTTCAGCAGCTCGTCCAGATGGGTGCCGAAAAAATGCACCCAGCGGATGTTCCACGGATCATGGGCGCTCGAATGGTAGGTTTGCCGCAGTCCCGGGCCGTAGAGAAAGCCTTGTCCCCGGACCAGCTCGTACGTTTTGCCGTCCGCCTGCAGATACCCCGTCCCGGACAGCACGATATGCAGATTGTAATAACGGTCCAGATGATTTTCGCGCGAGGCGTATTCCCGCTGGACCGCATGCTCCGGGAACTCGCTGTATCCGCCGATGAAATCGGGAAAGCAGACGTGGCGGGGAAACAGCGGCTTGGGGAGGAAAATATGCTCCTTCATGTGGGGCTCCTTTCGATGATATGAACAAAAAACGGATTTCAGGCGGGGTCGCAAGTGCGCAACATTTTCATACAATTTATCGTGTATTCGATTTCATATTAGAGTAATAGAAGAGCCTGATGACAATATATTAATATACTTCGCATGATTTTGTCATTTCCATCCGGCCGGGCGGGTACTAGAATGAAGGTACGAAACCGTCCAGGAGGTAGCCCTTACATGAAGAAATCGCTTCAAAGCAACGAATTGACCCTAGGTGTATGTTATTATCCGGAGCATTGGCCGGAGGAGCTATGGGAGGATGATTTCCGCCGGATGCGGGAGCTGAACATCTCCGTGATCCGGATGGCGGAGTTTGCCTGGTCGATCATGGAACCGGAGGAAGGCCGGTTTGACTTCGGCTTTTTCGCCCGCGTGCTCGATCTGGCGGATCGTCACGGCCTGCAGGTCATTCTAGGTACGCCGACGGCGACGCCGCCCGCCTGGCTGACCCACAAGTATCCCGAAACGCTGAACGCCAGCAAGGAAGGCGTGCTCTACCGCCACGGCATGCGGCGCCATTACAATTATTCCAGTCCGAAATACCGCGAGCTGTGCGCGCGGGTGGTGCGGAACATGGTGCTGGCCTATAAAGATCATCCGGCAGTCATCGGCTGGCAGATCGATAATGAGCTGAACTGCGAAATCAACGTGTTTTATGCCGATGCGGATCACGCCGCATTCCGGGAATGGCTGAAGGAGCGTTACGGCACGCTGGAGGCGCTCAATAAAGCGTGGGGCACCGTGTTCTGGAGCCAGACCTTCACCGATTGGGAGCAGGTCTACTTGAGCCGCCCGACGGTCAACCAGTCGATTAATCCGCATTTGGCACTGGACGAGAAGCGGTTTATTTCCGCCAACACGATTTCTTTTGCCAAGCTGCAGGCCGACATTATCCGCGAGCTTGCGCCGAACCAATGGATCACGACGAACGGCATGTTCGGGCATCTGGACAACCATGAAATGACCGAAAGGCTGCTGGACTTTTACTCTTACGATTCGTATCCGCAGTTCTCGACGATTTTTCCGGGGCAAGACGAACATCCGCTGATGGACCGCGCCTGGAGCATGAACCTGACCAATGTGCGTTCGATTTCGCCGAACTTCTGCATCATGGAACAGCAGTCCGGCCCGGGCGGCTGGGTCGACCGGATCGGCATGGGAACCCCAAGACCGGGACAAATCCGGCTCTGGACGTACCAGTCGGTCATGCATGGCGCCGATCTTGTCGTTTATTTCCGCTGGCGCACGGCGACGATGGGCACGGAAATATATTGGCACGGCATCAATGACTACCATAATCAGCCGAACCGCCGGGTCGCGGAGGTGGCGCAGATCGGCGGAGAGTTCGCGAAGATCGGCACGGAAATCGCCGGCACCGCTTATCAGGCCGACATTGCCATTATGCAGGACTACGATAACAACTGGGACGGCGAACTTGATGAATGGCATGGCCCGCTGGGCTGGCAGAGCATGCTCGCCTGGTTCAAGCAGCTGCAATACCGCCACATTCCGGCGGATCTCGTGACGCTGCGGCCGACCAGCACGCTGGAGGAGCTCCTTCCTTACCCAATCATCGTGTATCCGCATCCGGCCATTATGACGGATGAGACGGCAGAGCTGCTGACCCGGTATGTCGAGCAAGGGGGCAAGCTGTTCTTCGGGGCGCGGACTGGTTATAAAACGCCGGAAGGCCACTGCGCGATGCGGCCGTTCCCGGGTCCGGTCGCCGGGCTGTGCGGCATTACGGTCGAGGACTTTACGCTGGTCAAAGGCACGACGCCTGCCGCGGAGCTGCATTGGGAAGGCCGTCTGGAGGCCGGTACCCCGGCGAAAGGCTTTAACGATATTCTGAAGGTGGAGCATCCGGATACCGAGGTGATCGCGGAGTATGCCTCCGAATATTACCGGGGCAAGCCGGCCCTGACCCGCCGCGCCGTCGGCGGAGGCGAGGCCTGGTATTACGGGGCGGCGTACAGCGAGCCGGTGGTCGATGCGATCCTTGACGAGCTTGGGCAACGTTCTCCGGTAGCGGATTGGCTTGAGCTGCCGGCCGAAGTGGAACTGGGGATCCGCGCTTCAGCCGATGCTTCGTACGTGTTCCTGCTGAATTACGCCGGCGAGCCGGCCGTGGTACGAGCCGGACAGACCGTCAAGGAACTGCTGTCGGGTGAAGAGCTGGAGGGCGAAATATCGATACCGCCATACGGGGTTCTGATCCTTCAGACCTCGCGGTAACGCCGTGAAATACTTGTTTGACTAACCGGCAAACATGTCGTAAATTAAACTCGTTGGGCCATCTTTCCCAAATCGGAAAGTGGCCCTTTTATTCATATAGAGAGAAAAAACCTGCGATCAGCGGGCAAGGAGAAGGAATGTGGACAACATGACGAAAAGTGGGATTGTTCAGAAAGACAGGCAGATCCTGACACTCAGGGGACTGAATTTTTGGCTGTACGCGGTACAGGCGGTCATCGCGCCGTTTTTGCCGCTTTATTTTGCCGACAAGGGGTATACCTCCTCGCAGATCGGACTGCTGATGATGATCGGTCCGTTTGCGGCCAGTCTGGTCCAGCCGTTCTGGGGGTACATCAGCGACCGTTTCCGTACCGTAAAATTGCTTATCGGACTGCTCTGGATAATGACGGTTGTAAGCGGTTTCGCTCTGTTTCACGCGCATACCTATGCATTGACGTTGGTGTTCGTTTTGTCGCTGTACTTCTTTTTTCAGCCTTCCACGCCGCTTCTGGACAGCATCTCCTCGCGGTCGGCTGCACGGCGCGGCGCGTCCTACGGATCGCTGCGGCTGTTCGGCTCGATCGGCTACACGGCGATTTCGCTGTCGGCCGGATTCCTGTTGGCCCGGATGGGCGGCATCAGCCATTTGTCCACATTGTTTATGGCGGCATGGATTGTTCCGCTGATCCTGCTCTTTTTCCTGCGCGACGAGCCGTCCGAGGGAGAAGGGATCAATCTCAAGGCGTTCAAAGAACTGATCCTCAATAAATCCTTCCTGTGGTTTCTGCTGCTGGTATTTATTCTTTCGGTCCCTCACCGGATGAACGATGTTATGCTCGGATTATATATGAAGGATCTCGGTGCATCCGATGCAATGGTTGGCTGGGCTTGGGCGCTGGCCGCCGCCGCCGAAATTCCGGCTTTTGCGCTGCTCGGCAAATATCTGCATAAGGTGCATGAGTTTGCGCTGATCGGCCTGGTCGCCTTCATTTACACGCTCCGCTGGCTTATGTATTATGTGTCCGATGATCCCTGGGTGCTTCTGCTGCTGCAGGCCGGCGCCTGCATCACCTTTGCCGTCTTCTGGCTCACCTGCATGCATTACGTGGCCCGGACGCTGCCGCCGCAGCTGATCGCTACCGGCATATCGCTGCTAAGCATGGTCTACCTTGGCCTTGCCGGCGTTTCGGGCGGGATCATCGGCGGCCGGCTCAGCGACGCTTTCGGCGGAGCCAGCATGTACTTGTTCGCTGTCATTGTTTCATTTATTGCCGGGTTCCTGTTCCTGGGCACGCATATGAAACGCCGCAGACAGGAGCGGCGGCTGTAGACAGCTCCGTTCCTACACGAACCCGCACCTTCCCAAGAGGGCTGCGGGTTTTTAGCATGCCCTGAAGTTCCGGTCCGTTTTTTTTGCGGAACCTCTCTTGGTCTAGGAAATGGCGGACGTTTCCGAATATGATGCTACTGCATCAGAAGGAGGATCTCGCGAGAAGGAGTGGTGATGGCAATGAAGAAACCGGCAAGAGCGAAGAAAAAGCAGGCGTACCCCAAGCGCCTCCGGCAACCGGTATTGCGGGCCCGGCCCAAACGGTCAAGCCGGACATCCGTAAACGCCCAGACCGTACGTTTTGCGGTGATCGGCGACAGCCATGTCGGCTACGGCAACAGCCAGGCGATCTTCGCCGGCCTGCTGCCCAAAGCGGCAAGCGGCGGCAACAAGCGATTCTTTATCTTCGGCGGAGACAACGCGCAAGCGGGGGCCGACCATGGCAGCCATGCGGATGCGTATTATCAGGCGTTCAAGGATCAGGTCACGCAAACACTGGGGAGCATCCCGTACCGGACGTCCATCGGCAATTGGGAAGCCAGTACCCGCCCGCTGTTCGTGAAGCATTTGAACCCCGTGTACGGACAGATGAATTTTCCGGGGACGCAAGGAAAAGTAAAGTACATCTGGCTGGATTGCGCGCTGGGTGCCTTCAGCAGCGGCAGCCTCCGGCTGCTCCGCAATCTGGACGACAAGTCTTTTTACGTTATTGACTTTCATTGGCCGCTGAATGTACCGGGAATTACGGTGGATCCCAGCCATGTGCTCAGCAAGACGGAAACCGAGAAGTTCTATAATGCCATTCCTTTCGCGGCCAGAAGCAAGGTGCTGGCGATCTTTACGCATCATGGGCATAAATTTTTCCGGAAGCTGGGCAATCTGTATTCGGGGTATGCCAAAACGAAGTTTTTTGTGTGCGGTTGCTCCGGCGATTATAAGTGCAAGAGCGGAGACCGGGGGTATTACGACGGGGTATTGACGATAAACGGAAACACGGCAAGCCTCGAGGCTTACCGTGTTCAGGTTACGTAGAGGCGGGAGCGGACAGGCGTGACAGGATAGGCTCCAGGCTGGCGCTGTTCAACGGCTTCTGCAGCGAATCGATGCCGCACAAGGCAAAAGGCGCGAGGATGAAATCATGGCTGCTGGTCACGACAACCTTGCTCTGCGGCAGGCGCTGTTCCAGCCGGTCCAGCAGGCGCGAGCCGTTCAGAAGCAGCAGCTTGGCATCGGTTACGATCAGATCGGGCTCAAGCATCTCGATCAGCTGGACGGCGGAACTGTCGCAGACGGCTTCCCATACCGCATCGATCCGGATCTGGAGCCGGGTGAGCATTTGCCGCAGCGAATCGCGTACATGAGGATTGTCGTCAACAAGGATGATTTTCATGGGTACACCTCCTGTAATGCGGATCAAGAATCACCGGGACTCGCAGCCAGTCCGCGCTGCGGCAATGCCATCAGCGCGAAGGCGGCGCAAGCGAAGAGCAGGCAGCCGACATAGGCGCCGCGGTTGCCGAACCAGCCGGCGGCGAGGCCTCCGGCCAGGTTGCCGGCGAGCCGGCCGAGGGTGCTGCCGTTGGTATACAGCGTTGAAGCATAGCCGGGTTGATCCGGCAGCAAATCCTGAATGTAGCTGATGCCGACGGTGGAGATCACGGCGACGAAAAAGGCGAGCAGCACCTGCCCGGCGAGCACCTGCCACATCTGGGATGCGAACAGCACGACCAGATAGTACACCCCGCCGACCACGATGCCGGACAACATAAGCTTCTGGCCGGAGAATTTGGCGGACAACCCGCCCAATGCCAGCATGATCGGAATCTCAAGCAAAGCACAGATGCTGGCGACGGTCGCCACATCCCCGGTGTTGCCGCCCAGGGAGCCGGTAACAAACAGCGAGATGTTCAGGTTGTTCATCCAGTGGCCGGTATACAAAAAGGCGACGACCAGAAACGGCAGCAGCACCCGTGCATCCTGGTGCAGGCGCATCGGCGGAGCGGGACGCGCAGCCGTTGAAGCAGGGGCTGCGGCCGGCTGCTTCATGAAGACGGAAATGAGCACGGCGCAAAACACGAAGATCGCCACGGTCCCGGCAAAGATCCCACGGAAGCCGAATTGCGCGATCAGCACCGATCCGATGAGCGGGCCGAGGATGAAACCGAGCGAAAACATCGAGCGCAGCGTCGAGTTGGCGAACCCGTGGTCCGCCGTGCCGCTGGCATTGACCGCTTCGCGCGAGCTGGCAAACAGCTGCGGCATGGCGGGCGTGCCCAACGCCGTAAAGACCGTCATAAAGACCAGCAGCGCGTAAAATTCATGAATGAACAAATAGCCGGAAAAAGCGATGGCGTTGCAGATCAGCGCAGCGGCCATAATTTTTTTGCGGCTGAGCCCGCTGTCGGATCGCCGTGCGACGGCCGAGCTGAGCCAAACGCCGCTCAGCAGCGTAACCGCCGTAAACACGCCGAAGGTTGCGGCAGAGACTTCCAGCTTGGTGGTGAAGTACACCGCGAGGAACGGCGAGCTTATCGAAATCGCCATCCCCATCAGCATCATGCAGATCATGTAGAGGGGATAGCCGGGAATGCGGAATAAAAGGCGGATTCGTTTTAGCATAATGTAAGGCAGGACTCCCTTGGACAACAGCTTGCAGTCAGCTCTTTGATTTGGTTATAGTATAGTTAATTATGCAGGGCAAAAGAATGTTTAATCTGATTGAAAAGTTCTACTATTTGGCTGGGGGAACCTTAGCATGGATTTAAGGCTGCATGCTTGTGCCTATTCTTTTCATACTCTTCCGTTTAAAACCTCCTTTACGCCGCCGCCGTATTATCTGTTCCGTCTGCAGGTAACCGGTTCGTCGAAGGCGCTTGTCCATGGGAAAATCGTCCGGCTCGACGCAGGCGATCTGCTGATCATCCGTCCCGGCGAGCCCTATCATCTGTCCGTGGAAGAGATCGACGGCAGGATCTCCAGCGGCGACTATTATCTGCTCTGCGAGGGCGCCTGGATGGACGCATGGTTCGCCGCCCGACACCGGCCGACGCTCCAGCGCATTCATCTGGATGCCGGAATGCTGTCGCTCTGGCAGCAGCTGTCCGTCGAGCAGCACCGCGTCGTGGGCGCCCAACCCGAGCTGATCCGCCATTTGCTGTGCGCCTTGTGCCTGTCGCTCGACCGTCTGTCGGTCGAAGAATCGTCGCTTGAAGCGCCCAAACGTTCCAATGAAATGGTCATGCGGATGCAGCTGTACATCAGCGAAAATGCGCTCAGTCCGCTGCGGGTGGAGGATGTCGCCGCGTTTGCCGGACTCAGCGTCTCGCGGGCGGTTCATCTGTTCAAGGACCTGACCGGATACACCATTATCGGTTATGCGCAGGAGATCCGTTTATCGAACGCGCTGGAGCGTATCCGTTATACGGACTTCAGCCTGGAGAGCATCGCCTCCAGCTGCGGCTTCGGCACATACTCCTATTTCCACAAGGTGTTCAAGGCAAGGTTCGGCTTCACGCCGCGCGAGATTCGTAGCAGGCATGCGGAACCGGACCATGATGCGGCCAGCCTGCGGCTGAAGGATCTGTCCGGCATGTCGCCGGACGCGCTGCGCTTCCTGACGCTGCGGGGCGACCGCGAAACAACGGATGAATGGATGGAGTAATGGCCAACAAGACACTCGAATACGCGTAGAATACGAAAGCCTGTCCCGTGCCCGAAAGGGTGCGGGATTTTTTTTGTTTGTAGCAATTGATGTATTTTTAAGCGCTGTGAGTGGGTGTTTGATGTAGCGATGAAAGGGGGGAGCAGGAAGGCGTATTTGAAGGCGTGCCCCGAGTCTGCCGTTACGAGTAATCCCGACATATGCGGACGACCGTTTGTGATGACACGGCGGCCAAGCAGCGCCGGGGCCGGCAGCGGTAGCAAAATATCCTTTGAATAAAGCGAACGAATGTTCTATAATAAAGAAGATACATATTTTGTATGCGGAGGGATATTAAGCGCATGATTGAGTGGTTGGATTTTCTGCTGGAAGCCAAAAAAGCTACCTATGCCGGTGAAGGCCCGGAGGGCTTGTCATCAAGGCCGTTATCGCATGATCTGGAATATCGCAAGGGTGATTTGCTGTACATTGACACCTATCTCGGTTCCGAGAAATTTTCCGGCCAGGAAGGGGTATGGGTGAGCGGCCAGCCGGTCTGGGCCATGAATTATACAGGACGGGTGAATGGAGAGGGATTTAACGGGGATTTCCTGAAGGAGGCGCTGTGGCATGCATCGGCATCCCATCCGTTCAGAGGCCCGGAGCTTTATCAGAGCGGAGATTATTCATATGAATGCGCAGCGACCGGAGATCTGGACTGGTTTCAAGGCGCGGAGGTCATCCGGTTGAGAGGCCAGCAAATCTATGAATGCTTTTTCCACGGCGGGGCTGTGAAATAAGAAATACTCTGAACGGCGTCCAGTTAGCAATGAGAGCAAATTTCCCTGTATCAGCCGTTTTACGCTTGAAATGTAGGCGCCGAACTGAATGAATAGGGCCTTATCTCCGAGACTAAAAAAGCGGGCTAAGGAGGGATCAATCCCCTCCCCCTCCCCCGCCGCCATCGCCGCCGCCGGAGTCTCCGCCCCCGCCAAAGTCTCCGCCCCCGCCAAAGTCGCCCCCGCCGCTGATCCCGCCTGAATGGTCGCCGTGATGTCCGCCGCCGAAGCTGCCCCCGTCATGGTGATGCCCATGGTGGCTGTGATGATCCTGGTGTCCCTGATGGTGATGCCCTTGTTTATCGTGATCATCTCCACCGTAACGGGAATTCAAATCCGGCGTGCTGTCAATTCCTGTAGTGTAGAAGCCGTCTCCCGAATGATTTCGGCCCGACCCATTGTAGCCTCCGGGTCTGCCTCCGCCATTCGCTTTAATAGCCTGAACAATCGCAAATACGGCAATAAATATAATCAAAAGAATCACAACGTTCATTGGCAATCGCTCCTTTTAATAGAATTTTACAATCTCCATCCAATTGCTCTCCGTATTATCGTATGCAACTGAGCGGTCGTCATTGCGGTCATGCACATGATGCTCAAGATGCTCGTAATGTCATCGCCGCAGCCTAGGCGTAAAAGCCAGGGTACGTATTTCTCCGTGCCTGGTTTGCCTGCCGTCATGAGTGGTCAGTGAGAGGCTCGGCCAAACAAAAATTCAAGATTACGGTGAAAAACGCCATCCGCATGCCAGCCCCGGTAGGCCTCCGGTATCGGATATTCGGCGGCAGGGAGGCCTGCCCGCGGATTTGCGCCAAGGGCGAGCAAATCTTGGATATATTCCCGGATCCGCGTTATGCTCTCGGGTCCGCCGACCGGGCCATGGCCGGGAACGATCTGACGGGCGCCGAGCTGTTCCAGCTCCGAAAGCGCCTCCAGCCAGTGCTCGGGATCGCCGTCCGTCAGCAGCGGGTGGTTGTCGACGGCAATGACGTCCCCGGCAAAAAGTATCCCTTCCTCCGGCAAAACTAGCACCGAATCGCACGGGGTGTGCGCCGCCCCGACCGTAAAAAGTTCCGCGCTTCGGGCAGCGCCGTGAAACGATAGCTTTTGCCCAAACGTGACCTCGGGATAACGGAATTCAAGGGTCTGAATCGATTCCCGGAGCTCTTCCAGGACAATCCGCTGCCCATTCTGGCGGCTTCGGACCGCCTCATCCACGGCCTCGTCTATCTGCCGCTTGACTCCGGCAATGTCGGCTTCAAGCTGCGGAAGCAGCGGCGTCATCCGGTCTAGCCATGCCTGCTGGGAGGATAACATCAGCTCCCGGGTCAGACGGCTGGATACGATCACCGCATCCCCGAAATGCTGATTGCCCCGGACATGGTCGCCGTGAAAATGGCTGTTAACCACATAACGGACCGGCTGGCCCAGCAGCTCCATTGCGGCTGTGTGTAAATCGTTGCCGGCTTGAGGAGTATTAAACGTATCGAACACGAGGGTATAACCGCCCATGTCGATGATGCCCGCATTGCTCATGGCACCGCCGTATTCGGCCGCTTCGAGGGCAAAGATGCCTTCTGCTAAAGAGTGGATTTGAAAATGTCCGGATAGGTACATGACACTGCCCCCTTTAATCATAAAGGATAAATTCAGTTTAATTCTACCACTGCATCCAATATCGGGGAGTCGCAATTATCACTCACGCAACGCTTGAAATTCGGCTGGGAGTTTGCTAAGATCCAATGAAACGTATCATTTAAAAGTTGAAGCATTCAACAACTGAATTTATGTTTTCTAGGGTTCCGCAGCCGCAGGTTTAAGGTTCATCAGGCTGGCAGGTCCGAGGGAAAACGCATGGACCGGCAGGTTCATGTTCACACGGAGGGATAAAAGCCCGGGAGGTATCGCCATGATGGCGAGCACCTTCCGGGCTTTATTTTTTCCGGCAAACCAAAGAGGGAGAGATGAGGGAAATGAAAAAATGGGGGCCATGGTTGCTGATCGTCGTTTCGGCTTGCTTTGAGGTCGGCTGGGTTACCGGCCTGAAGCATGCATCGCAGCCTTGGGAGTGGGGGCTTACGATTCTGGCGATTGCCGTCAGCTTTTACGGCCTGATTGCGGCGAGTGCCCGCCTGCCGGTGGGCACAGTGTATGCGGTATTCGTCGGCCTGGGGACGGCGGGAACCGTTCTGATGGAGATGCTCGGGTTCGGGGAACCGTTTAAGCCGCTGAAAGTTGCGCTGCTGCTGATTCTTTTGGCTGCGGTGATCGGACTGAAGCTGGCTACGCCGGAAACGGTGCATAAGGAGGGGAAATAAATGGACTGGCTGATGCTGCTTGCCGCCGGCTGCTGCGAAATGCTGGGGGTGGCGATGATTGGACAATGGAATAAGACCCGCACATGGTCTTCGCTGGGGCTGCTGGTCGCCGGTTTTTCGGCAAGCTTTCTGCTGCTCTCGCTGGCGATGAAACATCTTCCGATGGGCACGGCCTATGCGGTGTGGACGGGAATCGGCGCTTCTGGGGGAGCGATTCTGGGCATGGCCCTGTACGGGGAACCGCGCGGCAAGTTGCGAATATCCTGTATCGTGGCGATCCTGGGAGCGGCCATCGGACTCAAATTGCTCGGGTAAAGCGCGCAATGTTAAAGAAATAGACACTTGTACGATGTTAACCCCGGGTCAATGTGGTAAGGATAGAGGTAACACTACCATCGGAGAAGGGGATCTTGAACCTATGAGCAACTATCCAGCACCGCAAATCACGCTTCGGGACGGAACGGCATTGCCCAAGATCGGGCTAGGCACCTGGTTCATGGGTGAAAAAGGGGCGGACCGCGCCGAAGAAATCGCCGCCCTCCGCCTGGGCGTGGACATGGGACTGAAAGTCATTGATACCGCGGAGATGTACGGGAACGGACAATCGGAGGAACTGGTCGGTGAAGCGGTACGGGGCATCCGGGACGACGTATTTCTGGTCTCCAAGGTGCTGCCGCAGCATGCGGGGCGGAACGTGCTTGCGCAGAGCTGCGAGCAAAGCCTGAAACGGCTGGGCACCGATCACTTGGATCTATACCTGCTGCATTGGCGGGGGGACGTGCCGCTGGAAGAAACGGTAAGAGGCATGGAAGAGCTGGTGGCCTCCGGAAAAATACTGCGCTGGGGCGTGTCCAACTTCGATCTTGACGATATGAAGGAGCTGTACGAGGTGCAGGGCGGCGACCGCTGCGCCACCAATCAAGTACTGTACCATCTCGGGTCCCGAGGCATCGAGCATGATCTTTTGCCGTGGCAGGCAGGCAACCGGGTTCCCGTGATGGCGTATTCGCCGCTCGCCCAAGGGGGCATGCTGCGCAAAGGGATGATCGAAAGCGGGACGGTGCGGGAGATCGCCCGGCGCCATGAGGCGACGCCGCTGCAAATCCTGCTGGCCTGGAGCATCCGGGACCACGAGGTACTGGCGATCCCGAAGGCGTCTAGCCGCAAGCATGTCGCGGAGAATGCCGCAGCGGCGCAGATCCGGCTCCGTCCGGATGAACTGTGGATGCTGGATGAAGCGTTTCCGCAGCCGGCGTGGCGGGTACCGCTGGATATGATTTAAAGCTTGATGTGAAAAAGAGGAAGGCCGGGCATCCGAATTTCGATGCAGCAGGCCTTCCTCTTTGCGTATAACGGCCGGGCAAACTGCAGCCGCAACCCAGCCGCCTAAGGCCGCGGCAGCTGAACCCGTGCCGCCTAAGGCCGCGGCAGCTGAACCCGTGCCGCCTAAGGCCGCGGCAGCTGAACCCGTGCCGCATCCGGCGAGGTCGGATTGGAGCTGCCGCCGGCCGGCTCTACGGTCAAGGCGATATTGTCCGCTTCGGCCAATCCGCCGTCCTTCACGTAGAGATGGCCTTTGGCCGCTTCGATCTGCACCAGGCCGAGCGTATCCCGGCGGTTGCCTTTGACCGCCCAGGCCTGGATCGAATGGTCGCCGCGCAGCGCGACATCCTCGATCAGCACGAACAGCTCGTGCGAGCGTTCGTTGTACCAGACGTTGCCGGAGAACTGGTCCTGCCGGCTCCAGTCCAGCGGATAGCTGACCGTCTCCGGCCGGCTCAGCACCGCCAGTGCAGCGGGTTCGTAGCTGCTGACATACCGGGTGCGTTCGTTGTCCGCACCCAGCCCCGCGTTGCGCAGGCCGGCGAACAGCACGGCCAGCGCGGCTGCGGCCAGTACCGCCGCTGCGCCCCGGCGGTACAAGGGCCGGACGGCGGCCAGCCTGCGGCGCAGGCCGATCCGCAGAACGCGCCGCCTCAGGCTGCGGCGCACGTGGTCTGCCGGCAGCAGCGGCGCCGGCAGGTCCGGCCGCGGTCCCGCGGTGAAGGGGAGGGCGCCTGCGGCCGCCTCTCCAGGGCTTGCGGGACCGGCCCCCTCCGGCCCGAGCTCCGGGTCGGAGGGATCGGCGAGCAGCGGCACCCACTGCTCGTAAAGGCCGCGGCAGCGCGGACAGGTACCCAGATGGCGGCCCATCTGCTCCCGCTTGCCGGCGCCGACGCTGCCATCGATGTAGTCGATCCATTCTTCTTCGCGGAAGTGGCGGACGAAACTTCCGTCATCGTTTTGGTTTCCGCTCGGGTTCATGCTGCATTCCTCCCTCCGGCTGGTCGATCCATCCCTGTTTCATAAACTGCTTGCGCATATTCCCTACGCCGTATTTGATCCACGATTTGACCGTCCCGAGCGGCACGCTCCAGGACGCCGCCAGTTCCTGATGCGTTTGGGCGCCGAAGTACGAGGCGACGATCGCCTTTTTCTGGTTGTCCGGGAGCTGCCGCAGCGCTTCGCCAAGCGCTTCGCACTGCAGCTTGCGTACGGCAAGCTCGTCCTGGCCGGGACCTGCGTCTTCCCTGATCAGCTCTTCCGGATCGGCTACCGGCCGGCTCCTTGCCTTGCGCCGCTGGCGGTCGATGCAGCGGCTGCGGGTCATCACTGCAAGCCAGGCTTTAATCGAGCCGCGGCCGGAATCGTAAGCGCCGCCTTTGCGCAGCACCTCCAGAAAAATATCGTGGCATATATCCTCGGCCTCCATGCGGTCGCCCGTCTGCCGGCAAGCGATTTGCATGACGAACGGCGCGTAGCAGGCGTAAAATTCGTCAAACGCGGCGGCCGAGCCTTCGCACATTTGCGCGAGCAGGCCGGCCATCGCTTCATTGCTCGGGTCCATGCCCATCCTCCTCCATTGCCGCTTTTCCATTCCGCCCAGTGATTTTTCTTCCTCCGTTGTATCACGATCTCCGGCGCTTGGAAAGACCCTAAAAAATTTATTTGGCGGCATAAATCCGCCGGCTCCTCTCGTGCGTATCCCAAGCGGAAAAACGGAACGGACGCCTCGAAAGCCTGGCCGGGGCGGCTCCGGTTCGAAGAAGCAGATGCCTGAGGAGGAATGGTTATGTGGAAGAAATACGGCGGCAAGCTGGCGATTCTGCTGGTCGTGCTGCTGGCAAGCGGATGGTTTGGAGGTAATGTCGCGGTGCCCAAAGCCGCAGCGGCGGGGGCCGTCGAGCTGTATACCCCGTACATCGAGCTGTCGGCTGCGCCCGGCGAATCCGTGACGTATCCGATCGACGTGATCAATCACGGCGATTCGACGGCCAAAGTGGCTTTAGGATTCAATGCGAACGGGAACTTCTGGAAATACGAGCTGACAGCCGGAGGCCGGCAAGTGCAGCAATTGGCCGTGAAGGGCGGAGAATCGCAAAGCGTAAACCTGCAGCTCGAAGTGCCGCTGGAGGTCAATAAAGGCGGCTATACTTTCGCCGTTACCGCGCCGGGCCAGGACACGCTGAACCTGAAAGTCAATGTCTCGGAGCAAGGCACGTTCAAATCGGAGTTTGCCGTGGACCAAGCGAATATGCAGGGCCATTCGGATACGACCTTTACTTACAGCGCAGTGCTGCGCAACCGCACCGCCCAGAAACAATCGTATGCGCTCGCTTCCCAGGCGCCTGAAGGCTGGGATGTCAGCATCAAGGCGGACGGAAACAGCGTGACCTCTGTGGAGATCGACGCGGGCGGGGAGAAAAACATCAGCATTGAAGCAAAACCGCCGGAACAGGTTAAAGCGGGCACTTATAAAATACCGGTCACGGCGTCCAGCGGTTCCACCGATACGCAGACCGAGCTGGAAGCCGTGGTCACCGGAACCTACAGCCTGACGCTCAGCACCTCGGATGATCTGCTTAGCACGGATATCAAAGCCGGCGGCGAGCGGCGGATCAATCTGGTCATTACGAACACGGGCAGCGCGCCGCTGGAGAATGTGGCTCTGTCCAATCAGGGTGTGCCGACAGGGTGGGAGGTTTCCTTCGATCCGTCAACGGTCCGCAGCATTGAACCGGGAGCCAAGGCAACAGCGCAGGCCATCATCAAGTCCAGCAGCAATTCGCTTCCGGGCGATTACGTAGTCAGCTTAAGTGCATCCTCGCAAGGAAAATCCGCCACGGCCGACCTCCGGGTAACCGTAAAAACCTCGGTGTTCTGGGGCTGGATCGGCGTGCTGATCATTCTTGCGGTCATCGCCGGCATTTACTATCTGTTCCGCAAATTCGGAAGACGGTGAAGCTTATGGAAGACACGGTTGTCATTGAACTGAACGAACTGACGAAGCGGTATGGCGATTTCACTGCCGTCGACGGCCTCAGCCTGACGCTGCGCAAGGGAGAAGTGTTCGGGCTGCTTGGACCGAACGGCGCCGGCAAAACGACGACGATTCTGATGATGCTGGGGCTGACGGAACGGACGGAGGGCGAAGCCCGTATCTGCGGCTTCGATCCGGCGCGTTCGGCGCTGCAGGTGAAGCGGCGCGTGGGCTATATGCCGGATGATCTCGGCTTTTACGAGGATCGCACCGGGCTGGACAATCTGGTTTATACCGCCCGGTTGAACGGCATCGGCCGGGAGGCTGCCACGCTGCGGGCCAAGGCGCTGCTGGAGAAGGTAGGGCTTGCCTCCAGCGCGCGGGCCAAGGTCGGCACTTACTCCCGCGGGATGCGCCAGCGTCTCGGCCTGGCCGATGTGCTGATCAAGAATCCGGAGGTGATCATTCTCGACGAGCCGACGCTCGGGATTGACCCGGAAGGGGTACGGGAATTGCTGGCGCTGATCTCGGATCTCAGCCGCAACGAAGGCATTACGGTGCTGCTGTCCTCGCACCAGCTGCAGCAGGTCCAGCAGATCTGCGACCGGGTCGGACTGTTCGTCAAAGGCCGTCTGATCGCTTGCGGCGATCTCGCGACCCTGTCCCGCGAGCTGAACCAGGAAGTCAGCGTCGATGTGGAGTTGGCGGTCCGGCCCTGGACCGACGAGCTGGCTGACCGCTTGCGCGGGCTCGACGGTGTGCGTGCATTATCCGCGGAAGTCTGGAAAAGCGATGATACGGCCGTCGGTACCACACTGGTTACGCTGCGCTGCGACCGGGATGTGACCTCGGCCATTGCGGCTGAGGTCATCCGGAACGGGGCGGAGCTGCATTACATCCGGCGTAAGGAATTCGGGCTGGATGATATTTACCACCGTTATTTCGAGAAGAGGGAGGAAGGATGATGTCCGTAAAAGCACAAGGCGGCGCGCTGTTTGCCGGTGGGGTAAGCCGGCTGCGCAGTCTGCTCCTTAGCGGCCGGTCGCCGGCAGCCGCGCGCGAGGAGCGCGAGAAGGGCGGCGGCTCAGCCTTCTGGGTCATGGTGCAGAAGGAAATGGGCGACCATATCCGCAGCTGGCGGTTTACGATTCTGATCGGCATCGTCGTACTGGCCTGCATCGGCTCGGTGTATTCGGCGATCCGTTCGATTCAGGCCGGCGGGACGGATAGCCAGGGCAGCGCGACCTTTTTGTTCCTCAAAATGTTCACCTTGTCCAGCAGCACCCTGTCCATCCCGACCTTCACCACCTTTTTGTCCTGGCTCGGCCCATTGATCGGCATTTCGCTCGGCTTTGACGCCGTTAATTCAGAGCGCAATAAAGGAACCCTCGGCCGCCTGTTATCCCAGCCGATTTACCGGGACGATTTCCTGAAAGCGAAGTTTACCGCTTCGCTGCTGCTCATCGCCGTCGTTGTTTTCTCGCTTGGTTTTCTGGTGACGGGACTCGGCCTCCTGACGATCGGCTATCCGCCGACGCCGGAGGAATTTTGGCGGATTCTGATTTTTCTGATGATCGCAACGGTGTACATCGGCTTTTGGCTGAATCTGTCGATCCTGTTCTCGATCCGCTTCCGTCAGGCGGCGACGTCGGCGCTGTCCGGCATTGCCGCGTGGTTGTTTCTTACATTGTTTTATGGAATGATCATCAGCCTGATCGACAGCGCCACGGCGGTTCCGGAGACGGCGACGGTCGCCGAGCAGCTGCGGCATATCCACTTCATTCTGGGGCTGAACCGGATCTCGCCGACCGAACTCTTCTCGGAGACGATTACGACAATGCTGACGCCGGGCGTGCGCTCGCTCGGTCCGATGACGATGGACCAGCTGGTCGGCGCGATCTCCGCGCCGCTGCCGCTTGGACAAAGCGTGCTGCTGATCGTGCCGCAGCTTACCGGGCTGCTGGCCGCAACCGTGCTGTGTTTCGGGCTGTCGTATTATCTGTTCATGCGTCAGGAAGTGCGCTCCCGTAACTGATGGACGGTTTGCTTACTATATTTATGTTATCCAAAAAAGGGCTTCCCGCCGCCAAACGCTTGGCGCGGAAAGCCCTTTTGCTTGTTTTCTTAGCTATGTTCGAGAATGGTCTGCAGCGTCGTGCGGTCGAGGCCTTCCACTAGCTTCACGAGCAGCTCCTTGGCTGCATCGATGTCGTCGGTATGGACGATCGACGAAGCGGTATGAATATACCGCGAGCAGATGCCGATGACTGTGGACGGTACGCCGATGCCGCTCAGGTGAACTTGTCCGGCGTCGGTTCCGCCCTGGGATACGAAATACTGGTATTTAATCTTGTGGGTATCCGCCGTATCCTGAACGTACTCGACAAGTCCGCGGTGCGTAATCATCGTCGGGTCCAGGATGCGCAGCAGCGCGCCGCCGCCGAGCTGGCCGAAGGCCTGGCGGTCGCCGGTCATGTCGGCCGCCGCGCTGGCATCCAGCGCGAAGAAGATGTCCGGAGCGATCAGGTTTGCTGCCGTACGCGCGCCGCGCAATCCCACTTCTTCCTGGACGTTTGCGCCGGCGAACACGGTGTTCGGCAGCTTTTTGCCATGCAGCGCCTTCACCAGCTCAATTGCCAAGCCTACGCCGTAGCGGTTGTCCCAGGCTTTGGCCATAATCTTCTTCGGATTCACCAGCGGGGTGAACGGGCAGACCGGTACGATTTGCTGGCCGATTTTGACTCCTGCGTTCATCGCTTCTTCACGGCTGTCCGCGCCGATGTCCAGGTACATCTTGCGGATGTCGCCGGGCTGCTTGCGCTCTTCGTCGCTCAGGAGGTGGATCGGTGTGCTGCCGACGACGCCGTCCAGCGGACCCGCCGGCGTAATTACCTGCAGACGCTGCGAGGAGACTGCGGAAGCCAGCCAGCCGCCGAGGGGCTGGAAGCGAAGCATCCCGTTGTCGGTAATGCCCGTCACCATAAAGCCCACTTCGTCGAAGTGGCCGGCTACCATGATTTTAGGGCCGTTCTCTTCGCCGCGCAGCACGCCGAACAGGCTGCCGAGGCGGTCTTGCACGAACTCGGACGTATAGGGAGACATCGCGTCCTTCACGTACGCCCGGAGCTCGCGTTCGAAGCCCGGCGCCGCAGGAAATTCCGTCAGCGTTTTGAACAGATCAAGTGTTTCTTGTTTCATGAGTGTAATCGCTCCTTTGCAATTTTACCATTTACCAGTATGAACATTGCTTCCGGATTTGTCCATGTCTTATGGCAGCGTGCTACTCCGGAGCGAACTGCCGCGGGGAGGCTGGAGTAACGAAAAGCAGGGCTCCGGGTAAACTCAGCGAGCCTCTCCCTTACACCTGGCAGGGCGTCCGCGAATAAGATACGGTGAGGCTCCGCAGGCAAGGGCCGGAAAGGAAGCGAGCATGATGCGAGTGGCGGGGAGCGCGGCCGAGTCGCTCCTGGGGGAGACCGCGCCGCAGGCGAAGATCCACGGTTTGGGAGCTCACATGCGGAGGCTCCGGGGCATTCCGGAGCGCGAAGCGGTGCTGATTCTCATTTTGTTTATTTTGCTGGTGGTTGTGCTGCTGTATTTTACCTGAGCAGGTGGGACATAACGGAGCTGTATACGGCGAACAATATGGAATAACTTCTACACCAGGAGGTGTCCTTTTTGCCGGCAAAAACCAAACAATCGGGTGTCAAGCTCCGGCTTGACACCATGACCCCCAAGGATTACGAAACATTGTCCAAGCCGTATGTGCCGACCCGGCCGGTCTTTAAAAACTGTATCCGCGCCTTTCTCTCGGGCGGATTGATCTGCGTCCTTGGACAGGGCATCCAGGAGGCGTTTATGGCGATCTTCGATATGAACGCCAGGGAAGCGGCGAGTCCGACCGTCGCCGTGCTCATTCTGCTCTCCGTCATTCTCACCTGCTTCGGGGTATACGACAAAATCGCCCAGTGGTGCGGTGCCGGAACGGCGGTTCCCGTCACCGGGTTTGCGAACAGCATGTGCTCGGCGGCGCTGGAGCACCGCTCCGAAGGCCTGGTGCTCGGCGTAGGGGCGAACATGTTCAAGCTGGCCGGATCGGTCATCGTATTCGGCGTGGTGGCCGCGTTTGTCGTCGGCGTCGTTTACGCCGTTATGGGCTGGGGAGGTGCGCATTAAACGATGAAACAACTCGGCAGCCAAACCTGGCAGTTCACCACCCGGCCGGTTATCGTCGGCGCCTCTTCCGTTGTGGGTCCGGAGGAAGGTGAAGGTCCCTTGGCCTCCTATTTTGACTTTATTTACGACTCCCTGGAGATGGGCGAAAAAACCTGGGAGAAGGCGGAGCGCGCCCTGTTCGAAAAAGCGGCCAAGCTGGCGCTGATCAACGCCGAAATCCAGGAGCAGCAGCTGGAGTTTTTCGTCGGCGGCGATCTGATGAACCAGATTATCAGCAGCTCATTCGCGGCCCGCAAGCTCGGCGTACCATATCTGGGGGTGTTCGGTGCCTGCTCCACCTCGATGGAGAGCCTGGCAATCGCCTCGATGATCGTCGATTCCGGCGGTGCGAATTATGCGCTTGCCGGCACGTCCAGCCATAACTGCACCGTGGAGAAGCAGTTCCGCTATCCGACGGAATACGGCTCGCAAAAGCCACCGACTGCCCAATACACCATCACGGGCTCGGGCTGTGCCATTGTCGGCAAGGATGACGGCCAGTCCGGCCGCATCCATGTAACCACCGCGACCATCGGCAAAGTAATGGACCTTGGGTTGACCGATCCGTTCAACATGGGGGCGGCCATGGCTCCGGCTGCGGCGGATACGCTGACCGCGCATTTCCGTGACACGGGTTTGTCTCCCGGCTATTACGACCTGATCGTTACCGGCGACCTCGCATCGGTTGGCCTGCCGATTGCCAAAAAACTGCTCGCAGAGGAAGGCATTCCCATGGAGCAGACGGTATTCAGCGATTGCGGCCTGATGATCTACGATCTCGAAAAGCAGAAATACGTCATTGCCGGCGGAAGCGGCTGCGGGTGTTCGGCCACGGTGACCTACGGCCACATTCTGAAACGGATGAAGCGGGGCGAACTGAAACGCGTGCTCGTCGTCGCCACCGGCGCACTTCTTTCTCCGTTATCCTACCAGCAGGGAGAGAGCATTCCTTGCGTGGCGCATGCCGTCTCGCTGGAGAGCGGAGGTGAGGAAGCATGATTTATTTATGGGCTTTTCTGGTGGGCGGCGCAATCTGCGTCATCGGGCAATTGATGTTCGATGTGCTGAAGCTGACGCCGGCACATACAATGAGTACGCTGGTCGTGCTTGGCGCGGCTGCGGATGCTTTTGGCCTTTACGATCCGCTCGTGAAGTTTGCCGGCGCCGGGGCAAGCGTTCCGATTACCAGCTTCGGCAATTCCCTGGTCCACGGGGCGCTGACCGAACTGGAGCGGGATGGATGGATCGGCGTCGTGACCGGGATATTCGATGTCACCAGCGCCGGGATTTCTGCGGCAATCGTCTTTTCCTTTCTGGCAGCGCTCGCCGTCCGGCCGAAAGGGTAAACCCGGACCGGCGAAAGCCCGCCTATGTCGGTTTCATTAGGCTTAGAAGCGAAAGCCCCATATTGTGGGGCTTTTTTTTTCATTTGCCGGCCCCTCCAATTTCCTTTCATATGTCACATGTACTTTAGGCCCCCTAATCATGTAAAATATAAGCAATACTGCTTATTTTGACATAGGAGGTTAACATATGCCCGTCCGTCAAGAATCAACGCACATCATGAATGCAGTACGCACCAATCTGGAATCTTGCATACTTGGAAAAAAGTTTGAAATAGAGCTGCTGCTCACCGCCCTGCTCGCCGGAGGGCATGTTCTGATCGAAGATGTCCCGGGAACGGGCAAAACCCAGCTGATACGGGCATTGTCACGGTCCATGTCCGGCGAATACCGCCGGATTCAGTGTAATCCCGACATCCTGCCGAGCGATATCACCGGTGTGTCGGTGTATCATCCGCGGGATGAAATGTTCCACTTCCGACCGGGCCCGGTGATGACCAACATTTTACTGGCCGACGAAATCAACCGGGCGACGACCAAAACCCAGTCCGCTTTGCTGGAGGTTATGGAGGAACGGAACGTGACCGTAGACGGCGAGACCTATCCGCTGCCGCATCCGTTTATGCTATGCGCAACGCAGAACCCGATTGATTTTGAAGGCACGTACACCCTGCCGGAAGCCCAGCTCGACCGCTTTATGCTGCGGATCAGCCTCGGGTATCCCGACAAGGATACCGAACGCAGCCTGCTGCTTACCCATCAGGAGGGCCAGCCTGTGGACAAGTTGACGCCGGTAACCGGCATGGAGACCATCGCCGCCATTCAGGAAGAGATCCGCTCCGTGTATATCAGCGAGGTCGTGCTGAATTATTTGCTGGAGATCGTGCGGCAGACGCGGGAGCATCCGCTTGTACTGCTCGGCGCGAGCCCGCGGGCCTCGCTATCGTTTATGATGGCCTGCAAAGCGTATGCATTCCTCCAGGAGCGCGATTATGTGCTTCCCGATGACGTCAAGACGCTGGCTCCATACACGCTGAGCCACCGCATTCTGCTGCGTCCCGAATCGCGGCTGGACAACGTCAGCGTGGAGTCGCTTCTGCAGAAGCTGCTTCAGGGCGTGCCTGTGCCTGTTGCCGTGAGGCATTAACATGGGCGGCCAGGGATTCAGGGCGTCCGCCGGCATCCGGATTCGCAAATTTGCAGGGGTAATATTCATCTGGGCGGTTACGCTGTTCTTCTTGCTGTTCCAGGGCGGCAAATCCGCGTTCATGCTGTTTATTATGATCTCGGTGTTGTTCCTTTATTTAATCATCGGCGGGCTCGGAGGCGTACAGCGGGCCAAAGGCAAACGGAGCCTGTTCGCGGAGCAAGACAAGCCGGAACTGCTGCATGCGGGCGGATCGCTGCGGGTCAAGCTGGAGATTTCGATACCCGGCTTTCTGCCGCTGCCTTATGTGGTCGTCAAAGAGCTGCTGAAGCGCCATAACGGCGAATCGTGGATTTTTCAGGAGAGCATCATCCCCGGCTTGGGCAAGGGAGAGCTGATCTTTCAGACGCCGCCGCTGGAGCGGGGACGTTATACGTTTGAGAAAACGGAAATTGCCAGCGAGGATATTTTCGGCTTGGTGGAGCATAACGGAAGCTTTCTGGCCGAAGGGCAGTTTCGCGTGCTGCCGCGGGCGGTCTTCATTCCGAGATGGCAGCTGTACGAACGCCGGGCACGGATCGCCGGTCCGCAGGCTGCGCTGCTGCATTCCCGGCGGGAGACCACGCAGATCAACGGAGTCCGCGATTATGTGTACGGCGACCGGTTGACCCGGATCCACTGGAATGCTACTGCCAAGACGGGGGACTGGAAGTCGAAGGAATTCGAGCATGAATCGCTGCCGAAGACGATGGTGGTACTGGACGGCAGCTCGCTGGGGTACAGCGGAGCCGCCCAGTTCGAGCTGGCGGTATCCATTGCGGCTTCCCTGCTAGGATACGGCATTCGCGAACGAATCGGTATCGGCCTGTGCTGCCTCGACAAAAATACGAAGGTGTTCCAGCCGGCGGACAATGCGGCGGAGCGCCAGCGGATGACCCAATACCTGATCGATATCAACGCCGAAGGACGCGGACCGCTTGTCTCCAGGCTGGAAAAAGCCCGGCGGATGTTCCCTAAAGGCGCCTACCTTGTGCTGATCAGTCCGCAGACCGGTCGCCCTGTGGTGGATGTCATGCGCTGGGCGGAAGCGGAAGGGATGACGCCTTCCCAGATTCACGTGCGCGGCAACTCGGCCAAAGGCCGCGAAGGCGAATGGCTGAACGTGCTGAGATCGCATGGCGTTTCGGTAACAAGCGTCGGTTCCCTGCAGGATCTTCCCGCCATTCTCGGAGGTGAAGCCCCATGATTGCGAATTGGTGGAGCAAGCTCAAATCGTCCTGGTACCGCTCGTTCAGCCTGCTGTGGCTGCTGATTATCGCCCTTCAGTGGGTGAGCTACACCAAGCCGTTTTGGCTGGACGAGACAACGGCGGCCGTGCTGCTGACCCTTGCGGCGGTCGCCGTGCTTGAAATCCTGCTGCCGCTGTCCTGGACGGCCCGTGTGATCGTGGAAGCAGCGGTTGCAGTCTATTTGACCTACCGTTCCGTTATCCATTACGGTGCCTACGTGCCGGATCCGATGCTGACTTCGCTGCGCGACCGCCTGCCCGGGCTTGCTTCGGCAATGGGCGAATATCTGCTGTTCGCGCTCGGGGCGGCCGCGCTGCTGCTGGCGGCTTCGTGGTGGGTAAAGACCAAAGCGCGGATTTTGCTTTTCGTTGCCTGCAACGTTACGGCGCTTGCGGCGCTGGACTCATTTACTCCTTATATATTATGGCAGGAAATCGCCTGGGTTATGTTTGCGGGGATGGGCTGGCTCGTCACCCGGCATTTGCGGAATTTTCAGCTGAATTATCCGCGGGGCTGGTCGCGACTGCTCGAATATCCGCTGAAGGTCATTATGAACGTCGCCATCATCTTCTCGCTGGTCATTGTAACCGGCATCAATATGCCCAAGGTACGGCCAACCCTGCCGGACCCTTATGAGTTTTGGCAGGACTTGAACGGGACCGGCACCGGCTTTCGCATCAGCGGCAAAAGCGTAAATGTCGAGCCTGGCAGCGGGACCTCCACGGCCGGGACGGGAGCCTTATCGGGGTACCGTACCAGCGACGACAACCTCGGCGGCGGATTCAACTTCGATTATACGCCGGTGATGACCGTGACCTCCGACCTGCGGACGTATATGCGGGGAGAGACGCGGAATGTATATTCCGGCAAAGGCTGGACCGACGATGATACCGTCACGCGGGGCAAATTGGCCGAAACGACGGTTGGACAATCGCTCGAAGCTCCCGCCGCGCCGAACACCGAGACTCGCCTCTTGAAGCAATCCGTGCGAATCCTCGGCAACGGCGATTATCCCGTGTTTTTCGGCGGGTACGCGATATCTTCGGTGGATACGATTAACGGCGAGCCCCACAGCGAAGGCGGCCTGTACTGGCGGAGCGACAGCAGCGAACTGGTCTGGAATCCAACCCGGGGGCGGCCTTATCCGCAGTCCTATACCGTGACTTCGCAGGTTCCTGTCGTTCCCGTGCAGGAGCTCAGCAAGCAGACATTCGAGACGCTGTACGGCGGACTTGATCTGGATGCGTATCTCCAGCTGCCGAACAGCTTTCCCGAGCGGGTGAAGGAGCTGGCGCGGCAGGTTACCGAACAGGGACAGACTCCGTATGGAAAAGTCGCGCTGCTTCAGCAATATTTACAGCAGACGTATCCATATTCCAATCAGCCGGATCTTTCCCGCAGCAAATCGAAGGATCTGGTCGACAGCTTTCTTTTTGAAATCAAGGAAGGGTATTGCGATTACTATTCTTCCGCGCTTGTCACCATGGCCCGCTCGCTCGGCATCCCGGCGCGCTGGATCAAAGGGTACGCACCCGGCGAGCAGGCGCAAATTCCGGACAACCTTGCAATGCAGGGCGTGACGAACAATAACTATACAATTACGAATGCGGACGCGCATTCCTGGGCAGAGGTGTACTTCGGCGATTACGGCTGGGTTCCGGTAGAAGCGACGCCCGGCTTCAACGTTCCGCTGCTGACGCAGAGCGAAACACCGGATACGGAGCAAGCCGATGTACCGGAGGAAGAGACGACCACGCTGGAGCCGGCCCCCGCGGGAACAGGCGATGGGTCTAACCTGCATGTGGGCGAATGGCTGATCTGGGTCGCAGGGGCGATATTGCTCGCCTGGGCCGGATTTCTGATCTGGCAGCGCCGGACCGCCCTGAGATACGGGCTGCAGCGGCTGCGGAACGGCCGTCCGCTGACTCCGGAAGAAAAAGTGGAGTACGAAACGGCACGCTGGGTAAAGTATGCCGGAAGGAAGGGCATGCTGAAGGAAGAGCATGAAACGCTGCGCGAATCGGTCGGGCGCTGGGGCAAGGAGACTCCCGAAACGGCGGAGAATTTGTCCTCTCTGCTGCGCCTCTATGAGCGCGCGAAATACAGCCCGGAGATAACAGAAGACAAAGACTGGCGCAGCGTGTATACTGAAGCTTTACGGCTGCGAAGAAGCTTGCGTTCGCGCGGCCGGGCGCGGCGGAACTAAGGCCGCGCGGCGGCTCGTTTGCGAGACGCGAAGAGTATGATATAGTTTTTCGTATGAAATCGAGGTGAACGTATTGTTTGAAAGGTTAGTGCCGAAGCTGCGGGTGAATACGGTCTTTGATATCGATCTTGAGGATTTGTACCGCCAGGGCTACCGCGGCATTATTACGGATCTGGACAACACGCTGGTCGGCGCCAAAGCGCCTTTGGCAACGCCCGAGCTGCTGCTATGGTTTGCCAAGGTCAAGGAGCTGGGGTTCAAGCTGATCATTGTATCCAACAACAATATGCAGCGGGTGTCGCGTTTTGCCACGCCGCTTAATATTGAGTTTGTGCATCAGGCCCGCAAGCCGAGCAACGCGCCGTTCCTGAAAGCGATGAAGCAGATGGAACTGACGCCGCAGCAGACGATCGTCGTCGGCGATCAGATGCTGACCGATGTCTACGGCGGCAACCGTCTGGGACTGTACACCGTGCTGGTGCTGCCGATTTCCGTTCAGGATGAAGGCATGGGCACGCGGATCAACCGCAGGATCGAACGGATTGCGCTGACGCGTCTGAGAAAGCAAGGTTTGTGGCATGAGGAGGAGAACCCGAAGTGAACCAGCAACATGAAAAAGAACATCCGGTGCATTGCAGCGGCTGCGGCATCAAGCTGCAGACGGAGAACAAGGAGCGGCCCGGCTATATTCCCGAGGTCGCGTATGAGCGGGAGCCGGTCATCTGCCAACGCTGTTTCCGCATTAAAAACTATAATGAAGCTTCTTCCGTATCCGTCGATCAGGACGAATTCCTGAAGCTGCTGAGCGGCGTAGGTGAACGGAAAGCGCTTGTCATTCATATCGTCGACCTGTTCGATTTTGAAGGCAGCCTGATTTCCGGCCTGCAGCGTTTTGTCGGATCCAATCCGGTCATTCTCGCCGTCAACAAATGCGACCTGCTGCCGAAGGTGACGAACTGGAACAAGCTGCGCAACTGGATGCAGCAGCGCTGTAAGGAGCTCGGGCTGCGCACGGAGCAAATCGTGCTGTGCAGCGCGAAGCGCAACCAGGGTTTTGACCGCCTGCTGGACGCCGTCAACGAGCTGCGCGGGCAGCGCGATATTTATGTGGTCGGCGCAACCAATGTCGGCAAATCCACGCTGATCAACCGCCTTATCTCCGACTACAGCGATCTGGATCAGGAGCTGACGACCTCCCGTTATCCGGGGACGACGCTGGATCTGGTGAAAATCCCGCTGGACGACGGCCATTCCATCGTCGATACGCCGGGGATCGTCTATCCTTGGCGGTACAGCGAGCTGGTGGAGCGGCGCGATCTCGGCGCTGTGATGCCGGAGAATCCGCTCAAGCCTGCCGTGTACCAGCTGAATGAAGGGCAATCCTTGTTCTTCGGCGGCCTGGGACGGTTTGATTTCATTCAAGGCGAACGCCAATCGTTCACGTGCTTCATCAGCGGGACGCTGAAGATTCACCGTACGAAGCTGGAACGCGCGGATTCCTTGTATGCCGAACACCGCGGCGAGCTGCTGACGCCGCCGAACGCCGACAATATGGATAAGCTGCCGCAGTGGCAGCGCCATGAATTCCGCATCGCTAAGCGGAGCCGGACGGATCTGTTCATCTCCGGCCTGGGCTGGATCAAGGTGAACGGGGAGGAAGGCGCAGTCGTCGCGGTTCATGTGCCGCGCGGCGTAAAGGTGCTGACCCGCCCGTCGCTGATCTAAGCAAGGAGGAATAGCGATGACCGAGTACAAGCAAGATTCGCCTCTGCTGCTTGGCGTAATCGGCGACCCGATCCATCATTCCAAGTCGCCGGCGATGCACGGCGCCGCACTTGCGGCGCTGGGCATCGCCGGCGCTTACGTGCCCATGCACGTGAAGCCGGAGGCGCTAGAAGCGGCGGTGCAGGGCATCCGCGCCCTTGGCTTCCGCGGCATCAACGTGACCATCCCGCATAAGGTGGCCGTCATGCCGTTCCTCGACCGGCTGGACGAAAGCGCCCGCGATGCGGGGGCGGTCAATACCATTGTGAACGACAATGGTATTTTGACGGGCTTCAATACGGACGGCATCGGCTATGTCCGTTCCCTGAAGGCGGAAGCGGCGCCGGACCTGCGCGGCGCGCGGATTCTCGTTCTTGGCGCGGGCGGCGCAGCCAAGGGGATTGTCACCGCCCTGCTGCGGGAGCAGCCGGGCGGGGTGGTCATCGCCAACCGCACCTCGGACAAGGCGCGGGAGCTGGCCGAAGCCTGCCAGGGCAAAGGCGTTGTGGCCGGCATCGGCCAGGCGGAAATTGCCGATGCGGTCCAACAGGCGGATATCGTGATCAACACGACATCCGTGGGCATGTATCCCCATATCGACGATACGCCGATGGATACGCAGCTGCTGCGCCCGGGCATGATCGTCAGCGATTTGATTTACAATCCGCTGCGCACGCGCCTGCTGCTGGAAAGTCTGGAACGGGGCTGCATGATTCATGGCGGCCTGGGTATGTTCGTGAATCAAGGCGCGTATGCCCTTGAATACTGGACAGGGCTGCCGGCGCCGACAGATGTTATGAGACGGATAATACTCGAAAGCCTGGGCGGAAACTGATTTCGAAAGAGACAGGGGCGTCCAGGGTATAATATAAGTAGTAAGGGGTTTGTATATTAATGTTAACAGGAAAACAAAAACGCTATCTGCGGTCGCTTGCCCATCATCTGGATCCTGTATTCCAGGTCGGCAAAGGCGGCATCAACGATCATCTAATCCGCCATATCGAAGAAGCCATTGAAAAACGCGAGCTGATGAAGGTCAGCGTGCTGAACAACAATGCCGACGATCCGAAAGAGATCGGCGCGGAGCTGGCCGAGCAGGCCGGCGCAGAGCTGGTGCAGGTCATCGGCAAAACGATCATTCTGTACAAGGAATCGCGCGATAACAAAACCATCGAGCTGCCGCGTTAAGCGGTTGATCCGCGGCCCCAGGTCTGCCGGATCGTGAAGGAGGAGCGCCTCTTGAAGATTGGCATTATGGGAGGAACGTTCGATCCTCCGCATATCGGACATTTGCTGGTGGCGGAAGCTGCCAGGGACGCGTACTCGCTGGATGAGGTGTGGTTCATGCCCTCGCATATTCCACCGCACAAGCAGGCAGCCGGCGCGACGGGAGCCGAGCGGCTGGCGATGACGGAAGCCGCGCTTGCCGGGCATCCGGCTTTTCGCATTCTGGATGTCGAGATTCGCAAAGGCGGCGTTTCGTATACGATCGATACGGTCCGCGGGTTGCAGGACCTGCATCCGGCCCATGATTTTTTCTTTATCATCGGTGCGGATATGGTAGAATATTTGCCCAAGTGGCGGGAGATCAACGAGCTGGCGGAGCGTCTGACCTTTATCGGCGTCGGCCGGCCCGGCACGCTGCTCGATCTGGCGCAGCTGCCGGACTACATTGCCTCCAAGGTGCTGTTGGCGGATATGCCGCTTGTCGATATTTCCTCAACCGTTATCCGGCAGCGGAGGGCAGAGGGCAAATCCATCCGGTATATGGTTCCCGACGCGGTACTGGAGTTCGTGCAAAGGAGTGGATTATATGGCTTACAGCCGCGAAGCGTTAATTGAAGCGGTTGCCGCGCAGATGCCCGACAAGCGCTGGAAGCATACCCTCGGCGTCATGGAGACTTCCGTGAAGCTGGCCGAGCGGTACGGTGCCGATCCCGTCAAGGCGGAGACGGCGGCGATTTTGCATGATGTGGCCAAATACTGGCCGGTCGAACGGATGCGCGAGATCATCGAACGCGAAGGCCTTTCACCGGAGCTGCTGCACTATGACAAGCAGTTATGGCATGCCGAGGTCGGCGCATTTGTCGCCGAACGGGAATATGAAATCACCGATTCCGAGATTCTCGGGGCGATCCGTTATCATACGTCGGGGCGCGAAGGAATGACGCTGCTGGAGAAAGTAGTCTGCCTCGCCGACTATATGGAGCCGGGACGCGATTTTCCCGGAGTGGACTCTATCCGTAAGCTGGCGAAAACCAGCCTGGAGGAGGCGTTAGTCGCGGGCTTTGACTCGACGATCAGTCTTCTTTTGCAGAAGCGCCAGATTATCTTCCCGCTCACCGTACTCGCGCGCAACGACTTAGTAAGAATATTGGAGGATACCAAATGAGTGTAAATTCAAGCAAGCTGCTGGAACTGGCGCTGAATGCCGTCCATGACAAAAAGGCGATGAACGTCGTCGCGCTTGACCTGCGCAGCGTTTCGCCGATCAGCGATTATTTCATCATTTGCCACGGTAACTCGGACACTCAGGTTCAGGCGATTGCCACCGAGGTCCGCAAGGTTGTCCATGAAGCCGGCGGCATGATCCGCGGCATCGAAGGGATGGACGCAGCCCGCTGGGTGCTGATGGACCTCGGCGATGTCATCGTGCATATTTTCCACCGGGATGAACGGGAATACTATAATATCGAGCGTCTGTGGTCTGACGCCAAGGTTGTGGAGACGGTATGAGTTTGATTGCGGGAACGATTGAAAAGCTGGAGGTCCGGCGCGAAGTTTCGCCATACGGCTATTTTTTAGGCGCGGGCGACGAAGAAGTGATGCTGCATTACACCGAGCTGGTGGGCAGCAAGCCGAAGCCGGGCGACAAGGTTGAAGTGTTCATCTTCTTCGATACGGAAGACCGGATCGCGGCAACGATGAAGAAACCCCATTTGACGCTGGGCGAGATGGCGCTGCTGGAAGTGGCCGATATCCATCCGCGTCTGGGCTGTTTTCTGGAGATGGGACTGGGCCGCCAGCTGCTGCTGCCGCTGAACGAGCTGCCGGAGCTGATCGAGCTGCGTCCCCAGGTCGGAGACAAGGTCTACGTCCTGATGGAGCATGACAAGCAGGGGCGTCTCCGCGCCAAGCTGGCCGGGGAGCAGGAGCTTGCACCGAAATGTTTCGCTGCACCGGATTCCTGGAAAGGCCAAACCGTAACTGCACGGGTGTACAAGCCGCTGCAGATGGGGACCTTTGCGCTGGTGGACGGCGGAGTACTCGGCTTTGGCGTGATCGGGATGGTGCATTCCTCCGAGCGCAGCCGCCTGCTGCGCCTGGGCGAGACGTTTGAAGCGCGCGTGTCGCATATCCGTGAAGACGGGCGGGTCAATCTGACCATGATGCAGCGCAAGGAAGTGGGCCGCGACGTGGATTCCGCGATGCTGCTGGAGTTCCTGAACTCCCGTCCGGACAAGTCCATGCCCTATTCCGACGCGACGCCGCCGGACATCATCAAGCAGCGTTTCGGTATCAGCAAATCCGCCTTCAAGCGGGCGCTGGGCAAGCTGATGAAGGAAGGCCTTATCACCCAGAAGGAGAACTGGACCCATCTGGCGCAGAAGGAAGATTCTTCGAACGAATAAGTACAGCTGGAGAAAGCGGTGCAGGCATGTCTTCGTATGGAAAATTTGCATATGTGTATGACCAACTAATGGCCGATATGCCGTATCCGAGATGGCTGGAGTTTGCGGAGACGGCATGGGCCAAACACGGTAAACCGCGCACGGTCGCGGAGCTGGGCTGCGGAACAGGCAGCATTACGCTGCCCCTGGCCCGGGCCGGCTATCAAATGACCGGCATCGACTTATCGGCGGACATGCTGGCGGTGGCCCAGCAGAAACTGGAGCGTTATCCCCAGGGCCTGCGGCTGCTGCGTGAGGGCAGCGTGCAGTGGGTGGAGCAGGACATGACGGAATGGGAGCTGCCGGAGCCGGTGGACGCCGTTCTGTCGTTCTGCGACTGCATCAATTACGTGCTGGAGGAAGAGGATGTGGAGGCGGTATTTGCCGCTACCTATGCCGGCCTGAAGGAAGGCGGTACATTCATCTTCGATGTCCACCATCCGAACACGCTGCTGCGCTACGACGAAGAGCAGCCGTTTGTGCTCGATGAGCGGGATGTGTCGTATATCTGGACATGCGGGCTGGACGAATTCCGCTGCGAGATCGAGCATCACCTGTCCATTTTTACGCGGGAGGACAACGGCCTCTACCGCCGCTTCGAAGAGACGCATATCCAGCGCGCTTACGACCCGAAGTGGACGGAAGCGGCGCTGCGCAGGGCCGGATTCCGCGAGGTGGCGGTGTACGCCGACTTCGAGTGGGTCGCCGCCGATGACAGCGCGGAGCGGCTATTCTACGTGGCCATCAAATAAATAAAGCGTTCGTTGAACGCTTTGGGCAGCCCTTATCCTTTGCGGTAAGGGCTTTTTGCTGTGAAATTTGGCGTAATTGGAGGAGGAACTGCGCGTGCGAAGAGCAGCTATGGACAAGGCCGGTGCCTAAAGGGAGGGGAGGATCGGCGCAAATGGGGCATGACATGGACATGTGGGCCGCAAACAAGACTTGCCAGCCGTTAATGGATATGAGAGCATAAAGGAGCTAAATTGACCTAACAGAACCCAACTGCTAATGGACATGAGCATGAGGGTGCAACAAGACAAGTCAGCAACTAATGGACATGAGCATGAGGCAGCAAACCTAACAAGCCATCCTCTAATAGGCATATGGATAGGCATATGGGTTTGTAATGGAACGTTTCAGTCACTAATGGACATGAGCATGAGGGTTTTAACTGAGCGTTCCAGCCGCTAACGGACATGAGTGCCGCTATTTGAGGTGTACTCATATATTTCCCAATGCAACGGACATGAGCGCCGTTATTTCAGCTTTTTAAAGGTAAAACAGCCCTCGGAGCATAAATAACGTCTCTGGTGTCCGTTAAGAAGAGGAATAATGGCTTTTAGGCAAAATAACGTCTCTGGTGTCCGTTAGCAGCGGAAAGGAGGCTCATAGGCAAAATAATGGCTCAAGGTGCCGCTAAGTAGTGAAAAGGTGACTATTCTATTAGACAAAGCGATGGCCTAGGGCTGTAAAGCAGCACTCGGTCCCGCAGCTATTTCTCCCATAGCTCGATCAACCGGCCGTCGGGATCCTTGATCCAGACAAATGTTCCGAATTCGCCGCTCTCTTTGTTTTTGGCCAAAGGAACGCCGAGCCGTTCCAGATGCCCCAAAGTCTCATCCATGTTATCGACCTGGAAGTTCAGCATCACCTGTTGATCGGAAGGGAAATACGCGTCGTTTTCGGCAAAAAAAGAAAAAACGGTTTCGCTCCCCGACTGGGGGCTGAACATGGTCCCGTTCCAGTCGCCGATTTCAAGCTTCAGTACATCGCTGTACCATTTTTTGGTGCCCTCAAGATCCTTGGTCCGCCAGAATACGCCTCCGAAACCTTTGATCATTTCAATCAGCTCCTGTTTGTCATTTGACGATCTGTCATCCGATGACTTAACTATTCTAGGTGAACTGCGGAGTTCCTGTCCGCGCCGCCGAAAATTGTTCATGCGCAGGTAACATGGCAACTCCTCTGGAAAAGTCACTATCCCCGCAACACCGTCACTGGCTGCAGCCACTCCGCCCCTATTCCCGCAACAATCCAGTCAGTCTTCACGCACCTGCTCCCCCAGCTATACTTGTAGTTTTCCCGCAGCTACTCGGCGCAGCCGCTCCCGCAGCTACTTCGCACAGCCACTCCCATAGCTATCCCCGCAGCTTTTCTCGTAGTCATTCCCGCAACCACTCCCGCCACATAAACAAACGTCCCGCTCAGCTAATCCTAGCCGGACGGGACGTTTCATCTTCCTTTACCTTTTACCGGTGTTCAACCAAGTCAATTGCACCTAACACGAGATGCGCCAGACCGAAGCCAAGGACGCCAGTGGCGGCCAGCTTATATCTGCTTCCGAGAAACGCTGCGCTGGAAGCGGTAACGACGGTACCAAGAACGGCGGGGATCAATCCTTCACGCATTGAAAAACACTCCTTCTCGGTGGTATGGGAGACAGGACTAGTGTGGGTCAAGCGCGCGATAATTATTCCGAGTTACACATCATGAACGTTGTAGAGCACGCGGGCCAGCAAATCCTGGCTGTAGTTGCCGAAGTTTTTACCGTAAATCGTAAGGCCGCGTTTGTTGACCGATTTGTCGGTCACGGCGATACGGAAGGTCAGCTCGCTTTTGTAATCAAGGTTAATGTCGTCCAGCGTAATATCGGAAATGCGGCAGCCGTCGATGAAACTGCCTTCCTGATTGATCCGGATCAGCTTGAGCATCCCGTATTGATTCAGATGGGGCGGCCACCAGTCGGGATTAAACGTTCCCCGCGTATCGCCGAAATCCCCGGGGCTGGTCCAGGAACCGATTTCGATGCCATTCAGATAGAAGAACAGATCCGACGGATAGTTATCGCAATAGCCAGGCGCTTCCGAGCCCAGCTCCATGGAGAACTGAATCTCGCGGAAGCTTTGATTGGCCTTCAAATAATTCGGGATTCGGTACTCCAGGAAACCTTCCGCCATCCAGATGATTTCCGAGTCGATCCGCTGCGGATCGGCGAAATAACGCGGTTCGTCAAAATCGCCGATAATGCTGTCCTTAGTGGCGAGCCCGCAGGTCGGAACGGCCTGGTAATTGCTGTAGTGGCCGACCTGGATTTCCACTTCATATAGGTTGTCGTCTTTTTTGCTGCGCAAATCGACCATCAGCTTGTCTTTGTTCAAATAGCATACTTTCTGAATGCCGTGTTTTCCGCCGGAAGTGCCGATTTCAATCAGACCGCTTTCCTCTAGCTTCTTAATATGCATGGTGATGGCACCGTTGCTGAGATTCAGCTTCTTGGCGATGTCGTTGAGGTTAAGCGATTGGTTGGTGGCCAGCAGTTCGAGAATCTGGATGCGGATTTCCGAGCTGAGCGCTTTGAAGATGTCAATGCCGCTCATTAGGTCTTTAATATAAATCATGTCACAGTACCTTCTTCCGGGGACGTCTTTAAAAAGATTATTTTATAAAATTATAAACTAATTAAGGGGTAAAAGAAAGTTTTTTTCCTGTTTTTGTAGAAACGGAATAAAAATATGTTAGTTTCTTGTAGAAAACAATGATTTATTTTAGGTTTTTATGTGAATATGGAGGATGAATAGGGCTTATATTGTGATTTTTATTGCGTATTTACAGTTTAATTCAATAAAACATAAAAAGATTTACATTTATATATTTACAGGTGGCCTCCTATATGTTATTTTATAACTGTAAGCGAATTCATTCAAATGTTTTTTAATCATTTTAGTAAGTTATAAAATGGAAGCTTGAAGGATTGGTTTTAATGAAAGCGGTATTTTGGAGTTCAGGGTTCATTGTTTGCAAAAACATTTTTGTAGATGATTGACTAATTTAATTCACTTTTTAGGAGGAGAAAGGCTTGAACAAAAAATGGGGGTTAGCAGTATTACCAGTGGTTTTAATGTCGAGCTTGTTGGCAGGCTGCGGTAAAGATGATTCGAAAACGATTACATTCTGGACGCCGCTCACCGGCGACGACGGAGCTTACATGGATCAACTTGTAAAGGACTATAACGCAACGAACCCAGATATTAAAGTAAAGCATGTTGTTACTTCAGATATGTATACCAAAATTTCCACTGTGCTGAACTCCGGCAAAGGAGTGCCTGACCTGGCCATCATCCACGCCGACCGTGTTCCGGGATATGTAGACCAAAAGGTACTGGAGCCGATGACAGCCATTACGACAGCCCAGCCGGAAATCAAGCAGGATAACTATATTCCGCAAGCCTGGTCCACAGGCAACATCGACGGTACGCAATATACCATCCCGCTCGATATCCATGCCAACGTCATGTACTACAACAAGGATCTTTTGAAAAAATACGGCGCCGAATCCTTCCTGGACGACAATGTCGTAACCATCGACGAAATGCTGTCCCTGCAAGGCAAGATGGCGGAAGGCGACTACGTTGTCAATGACGCCTTGCTTGGCTGGGTCATCCTGGCGCAGCTGAAAGACCTCGGCGGCGACGTTGAGAAGGACGGCAAACCTACGGTGAACACGCCGGAAATGAAGCAAGCGCTGGAGAACGTGAAGAAAATCAACGACGCCGGCCTGATGACTCCGTTCGGCGAAGACGGCTATCTGATGTTCCAATCCGGCAAGGTGCTGTTCTCCACCGACGGTACGTGGACTTCGACCGCCCATGCCAAGGTAGAAGGCCTGAACTTCGGCGTTACCAACATTTACTCCCCGGTGACGGACAAATTCTATAACCGCGGTTCTTCCCATATGTTCGCGATGCTGAAGAACAAGAACAGAACCGACGAGAAAGTCGAGGGCATTGGCAAGTTCCTGGAATACATCCGCGAGAACTCCATCGAGTGGGCGAAAGCCGGACAAATCGTGGCCAGTAAGCAGGTCAATGAAAGCCCTGAATTCAAAAATTATATGCAATCCTTCTTTACTTCCAGCGACAAGGAAATCCAGTCCCTGCTGATCTATACCTATAAATATTATCCGTACGTCGCCGAAGCGGTAGATACGTACTGCAATGATATTGTCCGCGGCAATGTGGACATCGACGAGACGCTGCAGACGATGCAGAAGTACGTTGAGGACAAAATTGCCGAAAGCTCAGGTACGGCCCAGCAATAAGACCGCCCTGGAAATGATGAATAAAGCAATGCGCCGACCCGGTGCATTGCTTTATTCCAAAGGAGAGAAATGCCTATGAAAAAGAAATTCAACTTCGCGCCCGCATTCTTTGTCGGTCCCCATATCATTTTGTTTGCCATGTTCGTGTTTATACCGACGATCTACGGGATTTACGCTTCGTTTACGAAATGGGATCTGATGAACTCGCCGGAATGGGTGGGGCTGGATAATTACCGGACCATCCTGTTCGACAGTACCTCGACCTTTCATACGCAGTTCAATAACGGCCTCAAGAACACGCTGATCTTCGTCGGACTGAGCGTGCCGATTCTGATTATCCTGCCGCTGATGATCGCCGTCGCGCTGGAGCACCGCAAGGTCAAGATGAAGAGCGTCATCCAATCCATTCTCTATGTGCCTGGCCTCATCTCCATTTCCGCGGGCGCGCTGATCTGGCTGCTTCTGTTCAACAAACAGCTCGGGATTGCCGGCAACGTCTTCGGCACGACTGTATCGTGGCCGGCCAACCAGCCGTATGCGTGGATCATTATTATCGTAATCACCATTTGGGGCGGCGTCGGCGGCAATATGATCATTTACCGCGCTTCCATCAGCGGCGTGGCGAAAGATCTGTATGAATCGGCCGAAATAGACGGGGCCGGAGCCGTTCGCAGGTTTACCAGCATTACGTTGCCTTCGATCCGCTTCCCGCTGATCTATACCTTCGTCATGACGACGGCCGGCGCGTTTAACGTATTCGGCCAGCCGCTGATGATGACCAAAGGCGGACCGAACCAGTCCACGCATGTGCTCATGATGTATATCCGCCAGCTGGCTTTCGGTACCGGACAGTCCATTGCAGGCATGGCCTCGGCGATGGCGGTCCTGCTCGGTCTGATCATTCTGGTCATTTCGGCATTGCAATATTACGTTATGAACCGAAACGCAGCGTAGCCGTGAGCTATGCGACAATCAACCCGTAATGGAATTACGAAAAGGCAGGTGTCCTATGTCAAGCCAAACTGCTCAGCAACTGGAGAATCCGTCCGTCGGACGTCAGGGCGTTCATAAAAAAGGAGGACGGCTCAGCATTTCCCAATGCATTGCCTATCTTTTTCTGGGCGTATTATGCATTATTTGGATCGTGCCCGTCATCTTCGGCATTACCACATCGTTCCGTTCGCAAAGCGAGGTCGTCTCGTCCGGCTTCAGGCTTTTTCCGAAACAATGGATTATGGAGAATTACCGCGTCATTCTTGAAAATACGTCGACCGCGCCGATCATGCGCTGGCTGGGCAACTCGCTGTTCATCGCCTCCATGCACACCCTGCTGGTGGTCCTGATCATTTCCATCACCGGCTACGGATATTCGCGGATGAAATTCAGAGGAAGAGACACGCTGTTCTTCACGTTGCTGGGCATCTCGTTTTTCCCCGGCGTCGTCAACATCATTCCTTCCTACAAAGTCATCGATGCGCTGGGCTGGGTCAATACTTCCTGGGCAATGATTATTCCCGGACTTGCGGGTATGGGTAACATCTTCCTCGTCCGGCAGTTTATGAGCACGATTCCGAAGGATTTGGACGAATCCGCCCACGTAGACGGCGCAAGCCATTTCCAAATCTACCTGCGGGTCATTGTTCCGCTGATCAAGCCGGTGCTTATCGTGTGTGCGCTGTTCTCCTTTACGGGATCGTGGAACGACTTCCTGTGGCCGGTCATCGTGTTTACCGATGTGGATAAAATGCCGGTTACCGCAGGTCTGCTGCTTCTGCAGGATATCTACGGCAACTACCGGATGATCGGACAATTGATGGGCTCGGCCATTCTGGCGATTATTCCGACGCTGCTGCTGTTTTTGTTCGCGCAAAAATATTTCGTGCAATCCATCAACTTAAACTCGGGCATCAAAGGTTAATATATAAGCTTCGACTAAGGAGAGAGAAACATGACTGTACAACTGGTACTCAACACGGATTTGGCCAAGGGCCGGATCAATCCCAATATTTACGGGCATTTTGCCGAGCATCTCGGCCGGTGCATTTATGAAGGACTCTGGGTAGGCGAAGATTCGAAGGTACCGAACACGGACGGAATCCGCAACGATGTCGTCGAGGCGCTGAAAAAGCTGAACATTCCGGTGCTGCGCTGGCCGGGCGGCTGTTTCGCCGACGAGTATCACTGGAAGGACGGCATCGGGCCGAAGGAAGGCCGCAAGCGGATGATCAACACCCACTGGGGCGGTGTGGTGGAGAATAACCATTTCGGAACGCATGAATTTTTCCGGTTGTGCGAGCTGCTGGAATGCGAGCCGTATATCTGCGGCAATGTCGGCAGCGGCACGGTGCAGGAGATGTCAGAGTGGGTCGAGTACATGACCTTTGACGGCGAGTCGCCGATGGCCAATTGGCGTGCGGAGAACGGCCGCGAGCTCCCCTGGAAGCTGACTTATTTCGGCGTCGGCAACGAGAACTGGGGCTGCGGCGGCAATATGCGTCCTGAATACTACGCGGACCTGTACCGCCGGTACCAGACGTATGCCCGCAACTACGGCGCGAACAAGCTGTACAAAATCGCCGGCGGCGCCAATATCGACGATTACAACTGGACGGAAGTGCTGATGCGCGAAGCCGGCCATCTGATGGACGGGCTGAGCCTGCACAACTACACCATTCCGGGCAGCTGGGAGCAGAAACGTCCTGCGCTGGGCTTTGACACGGCCGAATGGTTTGAAACGATGCAAAAATCACTTCATATGGATGAACTCGTAGCCCGTCACTCGGCGATCATGGATAAATATGATCCACAGAAACGGGTTGGATTGATCATAGATGAATGGGGAACCTGGTTCCTGAGCGAGCCTGGCACCAATCCGGGATTCCTGTACCAGCAGAACACGCTGCGCGATGCGCTGGTGGCAGGCATTCACCTGAACATTTTCCACAACCACAGCGACCGGGTGCAAATGGCGAATCTGGCGCAAATGGTCAACGTGCTGCAGGCGCTTATCCTGACGGAAGGCGACAAGCTTGTACTTACGCCAACCTATCACGTATTCGAGATGTACAAGGTGCATCAGGGCAATGAGCGGCTGGATGTGTCTTATGAAAGTCCGGAGTATGCTTTCGAAGGCAAGTCGATTCCGCAATTGAGCTTGTCCGCATCCCGCGACGCGGAAGGCAAAGTCTATGTGTCCGTCTGCAACTTGAGCCATGAAGCCGCGGCCGAACTAGCGCTTGAACTGCGCGGTGCGGTCTTCACCCAGGTGGCCGGCACGATCCTGACGCATACGGAACTCGGTGCGCATAACAGCTTCCAAAGTCCCGACACCCTTGCCCCTGTAGCCTTTAGCGGTGCGGTGCTTGAAGGCGGCAAGCTGAGCTGCACGCTGCCGCCGGCATCCGTGGCCGTCTTCACGCTCGAATAACCTGCCCACTTACGGAGAATGAATTCAAAGGAGAAACCATATGAGCACTGGCAAAGAATATAACAACCCTCTCGTGGAGCAGCGCGCCGATCCCTGGGTTTATAAGCATAGCGATGGCTACTATTATTTCACTGCTTCCGTGCCGGAGTACGACCGGATCGAAATCCGCCGGGCGGCTTCGATCGAAGGCCTCAAGACGGCCGAGCCGTTCGTGGCCTGGCGAAAATACGAGTCCGGACCGCTTAGCGCGAATATCTGGGCGCCGGAAATCCACCATATCGACGGTAAATGGTATATTTATTTCGCCGCCGCCCGCACTACCGAAACCAACGACGGCTTGTTCGATCACCGGATGTTCGCGCTTGAAAATGCCTCCGCCGATCCGCTGACCGACGCGTGGGAGGAGAAGGGCCAGGTGAAAACGGCGTGGGAATCGTTCGCGCTGGATGCCACAACCTTCCGGCATAAAGGCGTGCTCTACTATGTATGGGCGCAGAAGGACCCGAATATTCCGGGCAATTCCAACCTGTACATCTCCGAAATGAGCAACCCTTGGACGCTGCAAGGGAAGCAGACGATGATCGCCACGCCGGAATACGGCTGGGAAAAAATCGGCTTCAGCGTCAACGAGGGCGCTGCCGTGCTGATCCGGGAAGGCCGCATCTTCATCAGCTATTCGGCCAGCGCGACCGACCACAATTATTGCATGGGTCTCCTGACCGCCGATGCGGACAGCGACCTGCTGGATGCGGCCTCCTGGAGCAAAACGCCGGAGCCGGTCTTCCAGACCAACGAAGAGAACGGGCAATACGGCCCGGGCCATAACAGCTTTACGGTGAATGAGGACGGGGAAGACGTGCTCATCTACCACGCCCGCAATTATAAGGAAATTACCGGCGACCCGCTGTACGATCCGAACCGCCATACCCGCGCGCAGGTGCTGCACTGGAACGAAGACGGCACGCCGAACTTCGGTATTCCGGTGAAAGACACCGTCAGAACACCGGAATAAAACGGATAAAGTGTAAGGCGTACCTTATCCCGCCGTCGTGGCGGGATAAGGTACGCCTTTTTGCGTGAGCGCGCTGCCGGGCTGACTAAGCTGAGCTAAGTGGCCGGGTGGAGCATGCGGACTGAATACGCTGAGCTGAGTGCGGCAGACTGGGCATACCAATTTTCCGGCGTGAAGCACGCCGAGTTGAGCACATGCCAACTTTTTGGCGTGAAGCACGCCAAGCCAAGGAGCACGCCAAGTACTTTTGGCGTTGGGCGGTCATGCGCCGTCCTGAAATTAATTAGTGGGAATATGCCCCACTAATTTACGCTGCAACAGCGGAAGTTTAGATTAGTGGGAAATCATCCCACTAATTTCTGAGAAATGGCCCTGTTTACTCGAAAAGACCTAATTTAGAGGGACTAAATCCCACTAAATGTGCAAAACCCGCGATTCTAGAGAGATTAGTGGGATGTTTTCCCACTAAATGATTTGGCAAAGGTTGAAAGTGAGGAAGCGCCTGCAATGCTCACCTCTAGTGGCATATTGTGCGGTTAGCGACCGTTACTACCGAGTTCGAGTGGTTGGTGACCGCGCCAGTGCCTGCCGAGCGGTTGGCGACCGGCCAGTGCCCGTAGACCGGTTAGCGGGTCAACGACCCTGTTTGCGGGCAGCCCGTTTCGCTTTTCGTGTTTGAACGAGCAGGTAAATGATGAGGAACAGATTCAGCGCCAAAGCAAGCATCGAAATCGCCTGCGCCGCATTCATGGCTCCCCCGTTATGGATCAGTCCGAAGAAAAAGCGGATGGAATCCGAGGTATCCCCGCCGTCGGGCAGCAGAACGTTAAACAGCAGGAAGGAGCCGTAAGCGAAATAAGCGGCGATCCGCATCTCCCGCGATTCGATTCCGCTGCGGTGGTAGGCGTAGACGGAGCAGTAGAACAGAATGGCATGAATCAGCATCGGGATCAGAAAGATGGCCCGGATCCAGCCTATATTCAAGAACCAGCTCAGGCCTGCAACGGCGACAAAGACTATGTGAAAAATGATTTTGGCTGCTTTGGTTGAAGAGACCGACATGGCGCCCCCCCTTATCTTCGATTTCGGCTTCGTCTCAATTCTACGAGTATTTTCTCATAAATGTACAAATGTTCCAAATGGAAAAATAAAAAAAAGAGCAGCCGCGCGGCGGCCTGCTCTTCGTTTCTGATATTATGGCGTATACTGCTGTACGATGGTGACCACTTTGCCGTCCTGGATGGTCAGGTGGTAGGGCGACTGGCTGAGATCAATCACGCCGGTTTCGGCGAATTCTTTTACAAAATCCTTCAGCGTAATTTCCTCATTCCAATGGATGTCGAGATCTTCAATCTTTCCGCTCCGGTCATGGATTTGCATGATCACTTTAGCATTGTCCGCCACCGGATAGGTTGCGAGCGTTTCATCGTCATTAATGATATAGTATCCGTCCGGCGCTCCGCCCAGCTCGGCATACCCTTCCGGGTCGGCTTTAGCGAATGCCTGATCTGCTGCAGGGCCTTCATACCACTGGATCGGATCGGCCTGCAGCGTGAGATGGCCGCCGGCAGAATGCAGCGAATGAATATATACAGTTTTCACTTCGGTGTTTCCGGCCGACGCATCCACCCGTCCGGTGGAGGTGCTGGCGGAAGTGGCAACGGTGAGCAGAAGCAGGATCAGGGCGGACAGGAGATAAACGGCGGTTTTTTTCTTCAACATGCAGGTGCAGCCCCCTTAACTTTCATCTAACACGTAACAATGCTTATACCCCTAATTACCCGCTATGATAAGTCTCAAACGGCTCAGGTACTCTTATAACGGAAGGACGGGCTAAAAAGTTTCAGCAGAATCCACTATGGGAAATGATGGTATAAAAAATTTTCATCCGGGGAGGCTTGCTCTTTCTTTCCGGTGATTTTATTGTAATTGAAGGACGCATCCGTTAGTCTGACCGTAGCGGGCAAATTCCCGGTTAACAGGCAATGCGGAAAGAGATGCAGCGGACATTCGGCAATAGGGCAGGGGGAACGGCTTATGACAATCCTGCGGAGAATCTGGCGGGGACTAACGGACCGGTACTACCGGATATCGATCAAACAGCGGATTTTATTTTCTTTCATCGTTTTGATAACGCTTTCGATCAGCGCCTTGGGCACTTTCACGTATTGGAGCTCCGCGAATGAAATTCAGGACAATGCCTATAAAGCGAGTCAGGAGACGGTGAGCAAAACCGCGCAGCTGCTCGATTCGCGCCTTACCCATGTGGGGTTATCGGTACAATCGCTGATGCTGAGCGACGCGTACCGCAAAATGATGATCGACGTATTCAGCCATGACGTCACCAATTATTACGTGCATTTATCGGAGCTGCAGTACGTGCTCTCTCAGGCGACCTTCAACGAACCGCTGATCGAAAATGTGCTGATCGTTACGCCGATCGGGGATTTTTATTCGACGACCCAGGTGCGGGCGCAGGACAATTCCTTTTACGGGTCCGAATTATATGATTTGAGCAAGGAAAGTCCCGGCGGGTATTGGGCCAAAGGACACTACGACCGCCTGTTTACCGGCAATCAGCGGGTGGTGTCGTTCGTCGTCCGGGGGATTTACGAATATCCGTATACCCCGATCAGCAACGTATTCATTGTCGTGAACATCCGGGAGAGCCGGATTGTCAGCCTGCTGAACCAGGGCGGACGGCAGGCCGGGCGGAATTACTTTCTGCTGAACGGCGAAGGGGATGCGGTGGTCGAGAGCAACTGGCCTTTCCGGGACAAGTTCCCGTGGAAGCCGTTGCTGTTGACGGATGGGCAGGCTGACCCGCCGGACCGCGCCTACGCTTATGATGGCAAAAAGTATCTGGTGAATTATGAGAAATCCGAGGTTGCCCGGGACTGGATCGTCTCCGGCATGCAGTCCAAAGACCAGTTGCTGAGTAAGCTGAAACAGGTGCAGCGCACCACGCTGTACGTCATCGGGGCCGTCCTGCTGACGGCCTGGTTCTTCTCCAACCAGCTGACATCCGCGCTGCTGCGGCCATTGTTCAAGCTCGGGCGGCTCATGCGGAGGGTCGAGGAGAATCAGCTTGGCGTCACCTACGAGAGCCGGTACAAAGATGAAATTGCCCAGGTGGGCTTCCAGTTCAACCGGATGATGGCGGAGATCAAAGCTCTGATCGCGGACGTGAAGACGAAGGAAGAGGACAAGCGGCATGCCGAGATCCGCGCGCTTACGGCGCAGATGGAGCCCCATTTCCTTTACAATACGCTTAACACGATTTACTGCAAATCCGTCATGGGCGAAAACGACGATGTGAACGAGATGATTCTGGCATTGTCGCAAATGTTCCAGCTGGGCCTCAGCGGCGGGAAGGACCTGATTCCGCTGGAGGATGAGCTGTCCCATCTGCAGCAGTACTGCGCCATCCAGCAAAAATGCTACGAGGATCTGTTCGAATACACCTTGACAGTTGAAGACGACGGGGAGCTGCTGTCCTGCCCTGTTCCAAAGATCGTGCTCCAGCCCATTGTGGAGAACAGCATCCAGCACGGCTTCAGCGATCGGACTTCGGGCGGAACCATCCGCGTGGCCGTATCCAGGGAACAGGACATGCTGCATATCGCCCTCCGGGACAACGGCAAGGGGATTGACCGGGAACGCCTGGAGCAGGCCATGCGAAGGGAAGCCCCGTCCAAGAAAGGGTATGCCCTGTTCAATATCCGGCACCGCCTGCAGCTGTATTACGGCAGCGGGGCCAGAATGGAAATCTCCGGCGAACCGGGGCAGGGTGCACGGACGGACTTATGGATACCGATGGGGGGAGGAGATGTGGGCCATGGAATTTCCGGCATTTAAAATATGCATTATCGATGATATCAAAAGCGTGGTGGACATGATCTCGAAGAAGCCCGACTGGCGGGAGCACGGCATCGAGGTGGCAGGAACGGCGCTGGACGGCGAAGAAGGGCTGCGGATGATCCGCGAAACCCGGCCTGATATTGTGCTGACCGATATCCGGATGCCGCGGATGGACGGGCTGGAGATGACCCGGGCGATCCTGGAGTTTTTGCCTTCCTGTAAAATCATCATTCTCAGCGCTTATTCCGAGTTCTCGTATGCCCAGGAGGCGATCCGTCTGGGGGCGCTCGATTTTGTGAAAAAGCCGTTCTCTATCGACGAAATCGTCGGCGCGGTGCTGAAGGCGAAGGAGCTGTGCCGGCAGGAACGCACGGAGAACGCGCGGCTTGCCGTGATGGAGCGGAAGATCAAGGAGAGCCTGCCGATTCTGCGTCAGGAGTATCTCACCTTTCTGATTCACCACCAGGCCGCGGCGTCCGGCACGGAGTCCCGCTGGGACTACCTGGAGATTCCGCTGGACCGGGAGCATTTCTTCGTCTTTGTCGCCGAAATCGACCATTTCCAGGAGATGTACCACAACCAGACCGTACAGGAAGTGGAGCTCGTCCGCTTCAGCCTGCACAACATTCTGGAGGAAACCATCTCCGCATGGACCCGGGGCGTGATCTTCCGGGAAGCGACCAACCGGTATGTATGCATCATCAACGCCACCGATCCCGATACGGCGGCGCTGATAACGGAAGCCTGCTGCGCCAACGTCGCCCGCTTCTCCAAGAGCACGATCTCCATCGGTCTGGGACTCGGGGTAGCGGCCATCCACGAGCTGTCGGAGTCGTTCGGACAGGCGCTTAGCGCGCTGGCGTATCATTTCTACACCGGCGGCAACGCGGTATTCAGTTATGGCAATATCGAGCATAAGCCACGGGCGTTCCACAGCTATTCCGCCTCCGCCGAGCAGGAATTCCTGTTCGCGCTTCGCTCGGGCAACCGCGCCAAAAGCCTGGCCGTACTGGAGCAGCTTTTCGAAGACATGCTGCGCGGCGGACCGCTTCCGGAGCCCCGTTATGTCGAAAGCTTCGGTTACGAGCTGGGCTTCAAGATCTGCCGCGTCATGCTGGAGCTGTTCCCCTACGAACAGGTGGAGCCGATGGAGCGGAGGGTGAACGGTCTCAAGAGCCGGTCGCTTTCGCTGCAGGAGATCCGCAGATTGCTTAACGACATGTGCGCGGAGGCCTGCGGCTGGGTGGAGGATGCACGCTCCCGCGAATCCACGCGGATCATCCATCAGGCGAGGGAATATATCCGTTCCAACCTGGATACGAGCCTGTCGCTGGAGCAGGTCGCGAAGCAGATCAACCTCAGCCAGGGGTATTTTTCGAATATGTTCAAGAAGGTGCTCGGCGTTTCGTTTCAGCAGTTTGTCATGCAGGAGAAGATGGAGAAAGCCAAGGCCATGCTGATCGGCGGCATGCAGGTGCAGGAGATTGCCATGGACCTCGGGTATGAGCACCGGCGTTATTTCAGCGAGGTGTTCAAGAAATACACGGGCATGACCCCGTCGGAATTCAAGACCGATTATCTGGGAAAAGAATAGGCGGCAGCCGCAACGCTAAAGGATGATTCCTTGCCCGGGGGCAGGAAACCATCCTTTTTGCTCTTCTGTGCACCGAATTTCTGCATCGGATTTCTGCCCTTAATGTGGGCTTACCCGCATTATGCGCGCGGGCGGCCTACCCTATAATCAAAGTGTAAGCGAAATCATCGCTAGCGATAAATAAGAGGGGGATACATTCAATGATGAAGCGCGTGCTTATTACATCATTAAGCGCAATGCTGGCTTTCGGGCTGGCGGCCTGCGGCAACGGGGACAACGGCGGAAACAACGCGGACGGCGCAAACGGCGGGAATCAAGCGGGCAACGCGAGCGCTCCGGCAAACAGCGGTTCCGGGGAAAAGACCAAGATCAGCTACTGGACGGGCGACCGCCACGATGCCGAATATATCAAGGAAAAGGTAGCGGAATTCAATGCGACGAATCCCGACAACATCGAAGTGGAGCTGGTGGTCAAGGGGGACGACTTCGATACCGCTCTGGACCTCTCCTTCCAGACTTCCGATGCGCCGGATGTGATCCGGGTCAAAGAGAACACGATCCAGACCTTCTACAAGAAAGGGTTCCTCGCCCCGATCGACGAGTTCCTGACCGACGAGATGAAAACGAAGTTCCCGGCCATGGACGATCTGAACACGTTCGACGGCAAGCGGTACAGCCTGCCGAACTACGGTACGACGATGCGGCTCGTCTACAACAAGGACCTGTTCGCCAAGGCGGGAATTGCAAATCCTCCGACCACCCTGCAGGAGCTGGTGGATACCGCCAAAAAGCTGACGGAAGCTGGGAAGGCGGACGGCGCCTACGGCTTCGCCCAGAACTTCAAAAACCCTTCCAGCGCGCTGGGGCGTTCGGCCCGCGTCATCGCCGAGATGAGCGGCTACGGCGGCTTCGGTTATGATTTCAAGACCGCGCGTTACGATTTCAGCGGCTTCAAGCCGATCATCGAGGCGTTCAAGCAGATCAAGGATGACGGCAGCATGCTGCCGGGCGTGGAATCGCTGGACATCGATCCGCTGCGTGCGCAGTTCGCCGAAGGAAAGATCGGCATGTATCTGTCCTTCTCCTCGGAGCCCGGCGTCTACAAGAATCAGTTCCCGGCCAAAATCGACTGGGCAGCCGCACCTGCTCCCACGATTGACGGCAATGTAAAAGGCGCCTCCGGCTTCCTCGGCGGGCAATGGCTGGGCCTCAGCTCCAAGACAAAGCATAAGGAAGCGGCCTGGAAGTTCATGGAGTACATGTACAGCGATCAGATTCTCACCGCCTACCAGGAGAACGGCTTCGGCATCTCGATGGTTCCGTCGATCAGTGCCGTCGCCAAAACGCCGGATGTCAACGGAATCGAGGGCTTCCTTCCAAATAAATACGACGGCGTGTGGCCGGTCTACCCGACAGTGGCCCCGGAAGGCATGAAATCGGATGACGCCTTCTTCAAATACATGCTGAACGGCGGCGACCTGGATGCGATCATCGCTGACCTCAACAAGCGCTACAATGCCGCGCTGGACAGCGCCATCGCCAATGACGGCGTCAAGGCGGAGCCGGATGCGGGCTTCGATCCTTCCAAACTGGGCGGCAAATTCGCCAAATAGACAGAGCCTTTCCGCAAAAGAAGGCCAGGATTGAACGGTGGGGGAGCGCGCTCCCCCATTTCTTTTACCGGGAGAGGGAAAGGAGACGGAAGAAAGCTATGAACCGAACCAAAAACGCTTTGTTTTCTTACAGCTTTATATTTCCAAGCGCATTCCTTACGCTGGTGCTGGGGATCTATCCCATCGCTTGGGCGTTCCGCTATATGTTCTATGAATACAAGGGCTACGGCCATGCCCGCTTTATCGGCCTGGACAATTTCACGCGCGTGATGAAGGATACCCAATTCTGGGATTCGGTCGGCCATACCTTCGTGTATGCCGGAGGGAAGCTGCTGATTACGATACCGCTGGCCCTGCTGCTGGCCGCCATATTAAACCGGGGGCTTAAGGGCAGACATCTGCTGCGGGCCATTTTCTTTATGCCCACTGTCATCAGCACGGCGGTGATGGCTGTTGTGTTTTTTACCATTTTCAATTCCTATAACGGGATTCTGAACCAGTTCTTGCTTAAAATGGGGTTCTCTCCGGTCGATTGGCTGGGCACGGACCATGCGATGCTTACCGTGATCCTGGTCGCCGCGTGGGGCGCGGTCGGCAACTACATGCTGCTTTTTCTGGCGGGACTTCAAAATATCCCCGAGGATGTCTACGAGAGCTCTTCCCTGGACGGCGCCGGCAAAATCCAGCAGTTCCGCTACATTACCCTGCCGATGCTGGGACCGGTCATGCAGATGGTCATCATGCTTGCGATTATTACGGCCCTGAAGGGCTATGAGAGCATTATGGTGCTCACGGAGGGCGGTCCGGTCGGCAAGACGGAGGTCATGTTCCTCTACCTGTACAAGTTGTTTTTCCCTGTCGGCGGCAATGCGGCTGCAGTGCAGGTGCAGGAATTCGGGTACGGCAGCGCGGTCGCATTTGTCTGCGCGGTCATTGTCGGCATGATTTCGCTCGTTTATTTCTATGCATCCCGGCGAATGAATTCCATGGATTGAGGTGAGTTGTGAGATGAGAGTACAGAACCTGCTGGGCAAAACCGTCCTTTGGACGTTCCTGCTGATTATCGCTTTTATTACGTTGATACCGGTGGTCATCACGATTCTCGGTTCCTTCAAGACCAATGCGGAGCTGACGACCGGAGCCACCTTCCTGCCGGGCAACTGGCAATTCGCCAATTACGGCGAAGCGTGGGAGCAGGCGAATTTCTCCCGGTATACGCTGAACAGCCTGATTGTGGCCGTCGCTTCCGTCATCGGCACCCTGCTGGTGTCCTCGATGGCCGCTTATGTGGTGGACCGGATGGACTTTTTCGGCAAAAAAATTTATGTCGGCCTGCAGGCCTTCACCATGTTCGTGGCGGTCGGCGCCGTGGTGCTGCGTCCCCAGTTCGATCTGATGGTTAAGCTGAACCTGCACAGCAGCCTGTGGGGCGTCATCCTGATCCTGATCTCCGCGCATGCGTCGATTTTCTTCATTCTGCTCAGCTTCATGAAAGGGATCCCCAGGGAACTGGATGAAGCCGCGCTCATTGACGGCAGCTCCCTGAACCGGACCTTCTGGCGGATCGTGCTGCCGCTGCTCGGTCCCGGACTCGGCGTCGGCGCGTTGTTCACTTTCCGCGGAGCCTGGAACGAATACCTGCTGCCGCTGGTCTTCACGATGACGAAGCCGGAGCTCCAGACGCTGACCGTCGGACTGGCCAATCTGAAATACGGGATCTCGGCGGCGTCCCAGACGCACTATATGATGGCCGGCGCGTGCCTGTCCATTTTGCCGATCCTGATCGCCTATATTTTCGCCAACAAATCGTTTATGCAGATGACGGCCGGCTCCCTGAAGGGATAACGGCACTTTCGGGCTGCACGCCCAATAGATGAATGTTCAAGGAGGACCTGACCATGACTCAACAAGTACCCAGCATTCTTACATCCAGCTCCGTAATCAAGCGGTATGCGGCGAATCCCATTCTGGATGCCGCCAGCGTGCCTTATCCCACGGCGCTGGTCTTCAACGCGGGCGTAACCAAGTTTAACGGTAAATACGTGATGATCTTCCGCAACGATTACGGCTCGCTGGAGAAGGAGATCCTCGAACCGCATCACACCACGGATTTGGGCATCGCCTACAGCGAAGACGGAATCACCTGGAAGGCGGGGCCGAAGCCGGTCTTCAAGCTGCATGACGAAGAGATCGTCCGCGCGTATGATCCGCGTCTTACCGTCATCGACGGACGCTGCTACTTGTGCTTTGCCGTCGATACGCAGCACGGCATCCGCGGCGGCATCGCCGTCACGGATGATCTGGAGCATTTCGAAATTCTCAGCCTGTCCACGCCGGATTTGCGCAACATGGTGTTGTTCCCCGAGAAAATCGGCGGCAAATACTACCGCCTGGAACGCCCGTTTACCGTCTACAGCCGGGGCGGCATGGACCGCTTCGACACCTGGATCGCCGAATCGCCGGATCTCAAATATTGGGGCAATTCCGAGCTGCTGCTCGCTGTGGAGCAGGTTCCTTTTGCGAATGACAAGGTGGGTCCCGCGGCGCCTCCCGTGAAGACGGACAAGGGCTGGCTCACGACCTTCCATGCGGTCGATATTGATCCGGCCCGGGGCAAAAACGGCTGGGAGGCTGCCTGGAAAAAGCGGTATACCGCCGGCATTATGCTGCTGGATCTCCACGATCCGAAGAAAATCGTCGGGATGTCCAAGGAGCCTTTAATCGCGCCGGAAACGGATTACGAGATTGCCGGCGGCTTCCGCAACAACGTGATTTTCCCGGGGGGCATGATTCTGGAGGATGACGGCGAGGTCAAAATCTATTACGGCTCGGCGGATACGGTCGAATGTCTGGCTACGGCCCATGTCGACGATCTTGTAGCCCTCTGCCTGAAAGGCTAGGCGCGGGATGACAGATATTTGGAGCAAGCTTGCCCAGCCCCCGGCGGAGTACCGCTCGGCTCCGCTCTGGTCCTGGAACGACAGGCTGGAGACAGAGGAGCTGGAGCGGCAGATTGGAGAGATGCACCGCGCGGGAATCGGCGGGTTCTTCATGCATGCCCGCGGAGGACTGCAGACGCCCTATATGGGGGAAGCGTGGATGGAAGCGGTCCGCGTCTCCATTGCGAAGAGCCGCGAGCTCGGAATGAAAGCCTGGTTCTACGACGAGAACGGCTGGCCGAGCGGCTTTGCGGACGGCGAAGTCCCGTCCAAGGGGTTGGCCTACCAGCAGAAGCGGCTGGCTTGGGAGCAGGCGCCCTTCCAGGAGCCGGACGGGCGGACGCTTGCTTATTATGCGTTACAGGACGGCGAGTACCGTCTGCTTCCGGACAGTGAAGCCGGTCAGGCCGACCTGCGGATCTACTATGAAGTGAATCCGTACTACACGGATACCCTGAGCAAGCTTGCGGTCGGCGAATTCATCCAGGCCGCCTACGAGCGGTACTGGCAGGAATTCGGCGCGGCCTTCGGTCCGGAACTGCCCGGGGTGTTCACGGATGAGCCGCAGTTCGCCCGGGGCGGCCTGCCCTGGTCCTTCGAGCTGGAGGAGGTTTTTGCTTCCCGTAACGGGTACACGGTGTTGGATATACTGCCCTCCCTGTTCTTCGACACCGGGAGGTTCCGGAAAGCCCGCTACGACTACTGGGAATGTGTTACGGCGATGTTCACGGAGGCGTATGCCAAGCAGATCGGCGATTTCTGCGCGAGCCGAGGCTGGTCGGCGACCGGGCATGTGGTAGACGAGCAGGAGCTGATGCATCAGGTGACATCTGTAGGCGATCCGCTGGCCTTCTATGAATACCTGCAGATTCCCGGCTGCGACTGGCTGGGGCGGTTCGTCGGCGAGGAGCCGCTGGTGCCGAAGCAGGTCGGCTCCGTTGCCCGGCAGCTCGGCAAAAAGCGGACGATTACCGAAAGCTTCGGCTGCTCAGGCTGGAATGTCAGCTTTCAGGATTTAAAGCGGATCGGAGAGTGGCAGTTCGTCCACGGCATCAACTTCCTGTGCCAGCATTTGGAGGGGTACTCGCTGCGGGGGCTCCGGAAGCGGGATTATCCGCCTTCATTGTTCTATCAGCAGCCGTGGTGGGAGGATTATCGCCGCTTCAATGACTATTTCGCCCGCCTGTCCCTGCTGCTGGCGGAAGGCGCCGGCCGGGCCGAGGTGCTTGTGCTGCATCCGGTACGAACCGCTTGGGTTCTGCAGCGCGGGGAAGACCACGCCGAAACCATGCCCTATCATGAGTCGTTTGCGCAGCTGACCCGTTGGCTCTGCCGGGACTTTATCGAACATGATTACGGCAGCGAGAGCATCATCGCCCGGCATGGCAGGGTAGCGGATGGACGGTTTATAGTGGGCGAAGCCGCTTACCGGACCGTCATTGTTCCGCCCTGTCTGACACTGGACGCGGCGACGGTACGGCTGCTTCGCGAGTTCGCCCTTCAAGGCGGCCGGCTGATCGCCTGCGCCCCGTACCCGGTCCTCGTGGACGGGGAGGAAAGCCGGGAGCTTGCCGGGCTGCTGGAGAACGCCGTCCGCCCGGCATGGACGGCGGAAGCATTGTACGAGGCGGTGATTCCGGCGTCGCCTCCGCTGGTGTCCATCACAGGTGAAGATGGGCGGCGGCTTGCGGCGGATACGCTGAACGTGCGGTCCATGACCCTGGAGGATTCCCGGCTGTATTATATCGTGAACTCCGGGACCGAAGGCTTGGGCCGGGCCGAGATCACTCTGCGGCAGCGGGGGAGCGTTGCCCTGATCGATCTGGAGACCGGTGAAACTTCCGCCCTGGAGACGAGGGATTCCGCCGGGGGAACGTTTGTCGCTCTGGAGCTGTATCCCGCCCGTTCCCTTATGCTGAAGGTGGATGAAGGGCCGGCCGGTTTAAGCGGCAGGATAACCGGAAATGGGCCGGACGCCGGCCAGGTTATACGGAATGCAGAGGAATCGAGGGCAATCGCCGAGCAAGAGGAGAATGAGGGCTCCGTGCTGCGGCTTGGCCCGGTATGGAATGTGAGGGAAGCGGACCTGAACAGTCTGACGCTGGATCGGGCACGCCTGCGCATAGGCGGCGGAGAATGTTCTCTGGAGCAGCCCGTGATCTTTATTCAGGAACGGCTGCTTGCCTATGGCCAGCCTGCCGAAGTCGAGCTGGAGTTCCGGTTTGCGGTGGAATTCGACCTCACGCCGGAGCGGGAGCTGTATCTCGTGCTGGAGCGTCCCGAGCTGCATGCCCTTGAACTGAACGGCGAAGCCTTGGCTAACGCGGATTGCGGCTGGTGGCGGGACATTTCCTTCCGAAAAATCGACATCGCGGGGAAGGTCAGATCAGGGGAAAATATCGTCAGGCTGCGGACATCCTATCATCCGTCGGCGGAGCTCCTGGCAAAGCTTGCGAAAGCGGAACAGTTCGAGGCCGAAGGCAATAACCTGACGCTCGAACAGGAGTTTGAGAGCCTTTATATCGTAGGGACGTTTGGCGTGGAATCCGAAGCAGGCTTCACGGCGGAGGAACGCAGGGCGGTATGCACCGAAGGCCCGTTTAAGCTGACCGAAAGATCCGATACTGTCGGTGCGGGCGATTTGACGGAGCAGGGCTTTCCGTTTTTTGCCGGAACGGTAGTTTTGGAGCAGATCGTTCCTTATGAGCCGGGCCATGGACGGCTGCTGTGGTCCTTCGGTACGGCGCCGGATGCCATCGTGGCCCGCCTCTCCATTAACGGCGCGGAGGTCCGTCCGTTTCTGTGGGAGCCCTATTTCGCAGACATCACCGAATGGATGCGGGAAGGGGACAATGTCGTCACGCTAGCGCTTACCGGCAGCTGCCGCAACCTGCTCGGCCCGCATCATCATATCAAAGGCGAGGTATACAAGGTGGGTCCGGACAGCTTCAAGGATAAACCGGGCTGGACGGATAAAGACCTGGCGGCGGATACGCATGTTTATCAAGAGCGGTATGCGTTCGTCCGGTTTGGGCTGTCTTCGGACCCCCTGATCATTGGGAAGGCATAAATCACGGATGCTTGGTCATAGCGGAAGGTCGCGCCGTCTGAAGAGCTGGATACCCAGCAGAAAGGCGGCCAGACCGACCAGCGCAAGCACGATGCAGGACTGCGGAATGTCGGCGGTGCCGCCTACAATATCCCCGGGGCGGTACAGCGTGAAGAGCGTGAAATAACGCAGCGCGTCCAGCTTATCGCTGATTTTGCCGAGCAGATCCAGCGTGAAAAATATGAAGACAAGAGCGCCGGAGATTCCGAGCGCTTTTTTCTCGTCATTCGCCGCGCAGGAGACCAGGAACGAAATCGCGCCGACGGCGAAGAACAGCAGGAATGCCACGGTATTGAGCTGCAAAAAGCGGCCGCTGTCGAATTCGTAATCGCCCTTCAGAAAAATCGCATTTCCGGCAAAGCCGGCTGCCGTCGTCACCGCCATAATCAGGAACAGCGCGGTCGCCAGCACCAGCGCCTGGGTTGTGGCTACCTTTCGGCGCGTGGTCGGCGCGGTCAGGAGGTAGGCCATAGAGCCTCTGTCGACCAGCCGGGCCATCAGCTGGGTTGACATCTGCACGCAGACAACGGCGAGAATAAGGACCAGGATGAGCCCGTAGTACTCCCCGGAGATAAAGGCTTCGAAATTGGAAAAACCGTTGGTTAGCCCGAATGCGTTGTTGACGCCTGCCGGCATGGCGGACACCAGATCGTTCAGGGCATCCGTGTTTTTGCCGATCCCGGGGTAAAGCCAGATCATGAACAGGATGTAGAACGCGGAGCCGACGGCATAATTCATAATCCCCTTCAGGTTTACCTTGAGCATCTGCTTATATAAGGTCAGGTTCATTGGGAACGCTCCTCGCGGTCATAATAATTCATGAAAATATCCTCCAGGTTCTGGGTGAACACATCGATGCTGCGGATGTTGTATTTGCCCGTCTCCCTAGTGAACTCGTTATAATTGCCCTGCACGGCAACCCGGACCATACGACCTTCGCGGGCGGCAATCCGCAGCCCGGAGGCGGCGAAGCTTGCGGCATCGGCTTCCTGCTCAAATACGATCTCGAACAGCTTGCGCTGCATCGACTGCAGCTCGTGGATATTTTTCACCGTCACGATCCGGCCTTCGCGGATGATTGCCGCCCGGTCGCACGTGCGCTCGATCTCCTGAAAGCTGTGCGAGGACATCAGGAACGTCGTGCCCGCCGCTTTCTCCTCCAGCACCAGCTCGATGAACACCCGCTGCATCAGCGGATCGAGGCCCGAGGTCGGTTCATCGAGGATAATGACCTGCGGCTTATGCATGAAGGCGGCGACGATGCCGACCTTCTGCTTCATGCCCTTGGACATTTTGCGGATCGGCGTGGCGGGGTCGAACTGCAGTCGCCGGATCAGCTCCTCGCGTCTGGCCTTATCCCGGATCCCCTGCATAGCGCCGATAAAATCAAGAAACCCCGTCCCGGTCATGCCGTCGATAAAATTGATCTCACCTGGCAAATACCCGACGAGCTTCTGCACCTCGCCCTGCGCGTTCCAGACATCGAGTCCTCCGATGCTTGCCGTACCGCGGTCCGGGCGCATAAAGCCCATGAGCTGCCGGATCGTCGTCGACTTGCCCGCGCCGTTCGGCCCGAGGAACCCGAACACCTCGCCTTTCTCCACGGTAAACGTGACATCTTCGATGCCCCGGCCATTCGCGAACCGTTTCGTTAATCCTTCCACTTTAAGCATTCCGGCACCCCCGCCACAAATGATGAAATATTCTTGCTTGTAGATTTCATATGTTATAATAGTCTTGGGTATACGCGAAGTCAATATAGTTATGAAATATTTTGTTGTATATATTTCATGAATTTAAGGGGAAAGTGGCGAAAGGGAAGTTTGGAACTGGAGGAGCGAAAGCGTTCGCCTTTGTCTGAAGATTTCACCCGCAGTAGCGGTAATAATTCAAGAAATCTGCAGACAACAGCGACCGGAAGTCCAAACATTCTCTGCAGTTACGACTCACCCCGAATGAAAAATACAAATCTAGATTATATACATACAGCAAGGAGGACGCCATGAACGGCTATGAGAAGCGCGCGGCAATCATTAAAGAGAAGATCCTGAAAACGACCCTCGGCATGCTGAACGAAAGCGACTTGAAAAAGCTGCGGATCGCCGACATCGCCAAAGCCGCCCAGGTGTCCCAGGTCACGATATACAACTATTTCGGCAGCAAGGAAGCGCTGATCGGGGAAGCGTTCAAATATTTCATCGAGGAAGCGATCCGGGAGTTTGAGGCCGTGCTGCAGACGCGGTCGCTCAAAGCGCTGATTGAATATATTCTGACCAAGGAGAAAAAGACCTACACCGAGCTGTCGCCGGCGCTGGTCAAAACGCTGATGATCGACAATCCCGACATCAGCCGGTATGTGCAGGAGCGTTACGATGCAAGCATCATTCCGCTGATGGTACGGATGGTGGAAGACGGCAAGGCGCGCGGGGAAATTTCGGACAAAATCTCTGTCGCTGCGGTGCTGCTGATGATGCAGGTTTATATGAACGGTTCGGCGTTAATGCTGGGGACGCTGGAGCAGCGGGAGGATAAGGAGGCGTTCCTGGAAGAGGTGCTGCACTTGTTTTTCTACGGAATGTACGGGCAGAAGCCGGAGCTGCTGCAAGAGTAAGATACCCGGTAATAATCGATCCTACTAAAAAGGCCGCAGGCTTAGCGGATTTCTCCGTATGCTTCTGCGGCCATTCTGATGTTATAGCAGGCTCTTGAACGAGTGACGGAGCACATCGCCCCGGCTGATAATGCCGACGAGCACGCCGCTGCGTTCCACCGGAACCTTTTTGATTTGCTTTTTGCCGAGGATGGCGGCGATCTTCTCGATGTCCTCATCCCACGGGACGGTAACGACCTTCTTCTTGGCAATCATCAGCACGTTAAGGTCGAGCAGCCGCTGGGTCCGTTCCTCGAAGGCATCATCGTCTCCGCGCAAGAGATTCACCTGGAAAAAGGAATCCACGATAATATCCTCGTGTTTGCCGATATACCGCATGACATCCCCGTCGCTGATGTAGGCGACGATTTCGTTGCGGTCGTTGATGACCGGCATGCCGCTGATGCGGTGCTCGATGCATTTTTCAATAAACGTTCTGACGGTGTCGTAAGCCTTGACCTTATAAACTTGGCGGATCATAAATTCATGGGCTTTCATAATTCCCCTCCGTGTCGCAGTGCATCAAGACAAGTATACCGTGATCTACGGGAGCTTCATAGAGATAAATGTCATGCCCCCGGACAGGGAAATGGCGGAAATAGGCGGATCGACAGGGGGCGAACGTTTATACGCGAATGCCCCGGCTTGAATAGGATACAGAAAACAGCCGGGAAAGAAGTGAGCGGGATGAGAATTGACCTGGGTAGCGGAAAAAACAAACACCGGGACTGTATCGGGGTGGACCGGGCCCGGTACCGTACGACCGACATTGTCCACGATCTGAATCGGCGTCTTCCCTTTCAGGATCACAGCGTAAGCTTTGTGATGTGCTCGCATAGTCTCCAGCATGTCGACGATGTGAATGCGGTGATGCGGGAGATTTACCGGATTTGCCGGCATAAAGCGGTGGTCTGCGTGGTTGCGCCGTATGCTTCCGGCGGTTCGGGGGAGAACTCTCCTCCGGCGGAGCCGCAGTTCAATGAATATTGGCCCCGCATGCTTTCCCTGGAAACGCGGGGAGATCATCGCGAAGGTCCGGAGCCGCAGGGACAAGAGAACGCCGTGTCGGGCACGATAACGGGAGAACCGCAGATGGATTTTCGTCTGCTGCGGATGGAATTTTTTTATTTCCCTTCGTTCTACGGTTTGTATGACGAGGTCGAGCTGGCGCTGCTGCGGCAGACGCAGCCCAATGTGGCTTATCAGATCATGTATCATTTTCTGGTTGCCAAAGAACCGGTCGCGGAGGGCGAGATCGCTTCCATCGTTCAAGGCGGACTGGAGGAGCCGGAGTATGTCCGGGACCAGCGGCGCTTGATCCCCCCGGGGAGCGCGGAGGATGTGGAGGAGGAAGAGGAGGCGCAGCTGGCCGCTCCGGCGGCGGCTGAAGCCAAACCGAAGTCCCCAAAACCGGCCAAATTAAAAGCCACCCAGCGCTCAAGGCCGATGCGCGAGATCCGCCAGCGGCGGAAGAACTGGCGCTAAACGCCACCGGATGACCGAACGCGACGCAGCATGAAAAAGACCTCTTCCTCCAAAGCATTGGAGCGAAGAGGTCTTATTGTTCAAAACATGCTTAACGTTGCTCCGAAAGGCTGGCACCGTTTGTGGCGATGACGTCCTTGTACCAGTAGAATGATTGTTTGCGGTACCGCTCGAGCGTGCCCGATCCGTCGTCATGACGGTCGACGTAGATGAAGCCGTACCGCTTCTTGAGCTGTGCGCTTGTCGCGCTGACCAGATCGATGCAGCCCCACGAGGTGAAGCCCATGATCTCTACGCCGTCCTCCAGCGCTTCCGCTACCTGCAGCAGGTGATCGCGCAGATACGCGATACGGTAATCGTCTTTTACGGTCGGCACGCCGTCGTCTCCGGCAACGAGCTCGTCCACGGCGCCCAGGCCGTTTTCCACGATGAACAGCGGCTTCTGGTAACGGTCGTAAAAGGCGTTCAGCACCACGCGGAGCCCCTGCGGATCGATCTGCCAGCCCCAATCGCTTTCCGCGAGAAACGGGTTGGGAACGCCGCCGATAATATTGCCGCGTCCGGCTTGCGCTTTAGCGGGATCGGCCGTCTGACAGACGCTCATGTAATAGCTGAACGAAATGAAGTCTACGGTGTGCTTCAGGATGTCTTCGTCGCCCGGCTCCATCTGGATGGTGATGCCACGCTCGCGGAAGTAGCGTTTCATGTAACCCGGATAACGGCCGCGGGCGTGGACGTCGCCGAAAAAGTAGTTTTTATGCTCGAATTCCATGGCGGCGATCACGTCGTCAGGATGCGGCGTCAGCGGATAGGCAGGCATGCTGAGAATCATGCAGCCGATTTGCGCGCCTGGGATCAGCTCATGGCACAGCTTGACGGCCGCCGCGCTGGCGACGAGCTCATGATGCACCGCTTGGTACAAATCCTGCTTTCTGAGCTGCTCCTTCGGCGTATAAATGCCCCCGCTCAGGAACGGCGCCTCCAGAATGGAGTTGATTTCGTTAAAGGTAAGCCAATAGTTTACTTTGTCCTTATAGCGCTTGAACACGGTCTCCGCAAAACGGAGGTAATAATCAATGAGCTTGCGGTTGACCCAGCCGTCATACGTTTTGGACAGGTGCAGCGGCGTCTCGTAATGGGAGATCGTCACCAGCGGCTCGATACCGTATTTGCGGCATTCGTCGAACACATTGTCGTAAAATTGCAAACCTTCCTCGTTCGGTTCCAGCTCATCCCCGTTCGGGAAAATCCGCGCCCAGGCGATCGACGTCCGGAACACCTTAAAGCCCATTTCGGCGAACAGCTTGATGTCTTCCTTATACCGGTGGTAAAAATCGATCCCGATCAGCTTCATATTGTCTGCGGTCGGCGCTTCGGTGATCGGCCCCATGATGCCGCGCGGTGCGACGTCTTGGGTGGACAGGCCTTTGCCGCCTTCATTGTAGGCACCCTCAAGCTGGTTGGCCGCTACCGCTCCGCCCCACAGAAATCCTTCCGGAAAAGCCGGCTTTGTGCGTGTTGCATGGTTCATGGTATCTCTCCGTTTCTGCCTGTTTTTAATCTGTGCTACACTGAATCAAACGTCATGGACAGCGTAAGCGTTGTAACGCGTTACATGTCAAGGGCAATTTTGCGGCAAGGAGCGAGCCGATGTCCAAATTCGAAAAAATCATGGAGCTGTCCGGGTATTCGCGGGCGACGGTCTCCCGCGTCATCAACCGCTCCCCGCATGTGAGCGCAGCGGCCCGGGCGAAAATCCTGGCCATTATGGCCGAGCTGGACTATGTGCCAAACCGTAATGCCGTGTCGCTCTCGACCGGCCAGACCCGGCAGATCGGCATGGTGTGCAGTGTGATCGAGGAGATTATGCGGGACTTCATGAACGGCTTTGTCGAAGTTGCCCTGGAGGGCGGCTATCAGACAATTATCTATACCTCGCGCGGCGACCGGGCGACAGAGCTGCAGGCGTTCGAGGATCTGCGCAGCAAACGCGTAGACGCGCTCGTCATCGTGACCTGCGTCAACGATCCGGCCGTGCTGCAGGGCTACTGCGAATACGGGCCGATCGTGTCCTGGCAGCGGATGGCGGAAGGCGGCATCCCGTCGGTAGCGATGGACCAGGGCGGCGGCTACCGTCTGGCGCTGGAGCATCTCTTAGCCCGCGGCCATACGCGTATCGCCAATATATTCGGCAGAAAAGACAGTTTAAATACGCACAGCCGCCGCGAAGCCTATGAAGACATGATGTCCCGCCGCGGCCTGCCCATGCGGCGCGAGTGGTACCGCTATACGCTGCAGGCGATATCCGACGGCGAGCGAGCGCTCGACGAGTTAGGGTTTGGCGGACAGGCGGCGGGAAGCGGGCTGATGCGGGCGAGTACGGCGGATAACTTGCGGGAAGAAACGGCGCAGGTCAGCGTGGAGGAGGCAGCTGAAGGAAAGCGGGTTGGCCATGCACTGAATGCCGAACTGGCGCGGGCAGGTGAGGAGCGGGAGACCGCAAACGACATGTCTTGCGCGAACCGGAGCGGACAGGCCCAAGCGGCCCGGGAAAGCGGTACGCTGCCGAGCGCGGTGCTTTGCGCGAACGACTCTATCGCCGCGGGGATCGTCGCGGCGGCGCGGCGCCGGGGAATCGCCGTCCCCGGCGAGCTTGCGGTTGTCGGCTTCGATAATACCGAGCTTGCGGCAGCGCTCGGGATTACGACCGTCGACAACCCGATCGGCCCGCAGGCCCGCGCCGCCTTCGCGGAGCTGGCGGCGCAGCTTGCGGGCCGGGAGCCGGTACGCGAAGCGCTGGCGTACCGGCTCGTCGTGCGCGAGACGACGTGACTCGCGCGCCAGGTTGCGGCACACCGGCCCACCCATATCGCTCTTCGGCTCGCTGTCCCGTACCATAGTCTTCGCTGCCCCAGACCACTCCGCGTCACCCCCAGTGCCGCGCCCTTATCCCCGCGGCAGCTCCACCGTAAACGCCGCGCCCGCGCCCGGCGCGCTTTCGACGCGGATGGCGCCGCCGCTGAGGTCGAGGATGCGGCGCACCAGCGCCAGGCCGAGGCCGTTGCCCTCGCGGGAGCGGGAGCGGTCGCCTTGGTAGAACTTTTCGAAGATGTGCTTTTGCACCTCTTCAGACATCCCGATGCCGGTATCGGCGATCCGTACCCGGACGGCGTCCGCGTCGGCGGTCAGCGCAATGGCGATGCTGCCGCCGGGCGCGGTGAACTTGATTGCGTTGGCGAGCAGGTTGAACCAGATTTGCATCAGCAGTTCTTCGCTCCCCCGGATGCGGGCCGGTGCCAGCTCGATATCGAGCTCGAGCTGCTTTTCGCTCCACTGCGGCTCCAGAAGCAGCAGTGCCTGGCGGAGCTGCTCGGCAAGATCGAACTCGTCCAGCTCCGGCACGAGTTCCTGGTTCTCCAGCTTGGAGAGCCGGAGTATGTTGCTCGACAAGGAGGAGAGCTGCTTGGTGCTCTCCATGATCAGCCGGCTGTAGTCCTTGCGTTCTTCCGCCGTCAGATCGTCGCTCTGCATCAGCGAGGCGTACCCTTCGATGGCGGCGATCGGCGTTTTGAACTCATGCGACACGTTGGCGACAAAGTCGCCCCGCAGCGTCTCGATGCCGGCGAGCTCCCGGGCCATTTTATTGAAATTCACCGCCATTTCGCCCAGCTCGCGGACCCGGTGGTTCTCGTAACCCAGCTCCACGTTAAAATTGCCTTTGGCAATCTCCTGGGTGGCGTCGCTGAGGCTGGTGATCGGGGCCAGTATTTTGCGTCCGGTCAGTGCGGTTATGACCGTGCCGATCAGGATGCTGGTCAACGCGGCGATGATGACCATCCACGGGAGGCGCAGCCGGACGATCCCGGCCAGGTTCAGCTTGATCACAATAAAGGCCATCACCATCATCAGAATACCCGCGGACAGCATAATCAGAAAAACAAGCAGAACCAGCGTGCCCCACAGGTTCCTTGGCTTCCGTGTTTCGCTCAAACGTGCTTCACCGCCTTGTAGCCAAGGCCGCGCACCGTGGTGATTTCGAACTCGCCGGTGTCTTTGAAGCGGTCGCGCAGACGGTTAATGTGCACGTCGACGGTGCGCTCGTCGGTCTCGGAGTCCATGCCCCAGATTTCGTCCATCAGCTGCTGCCGGGTGAAGATTTTGTTCGGGTAGGCGAGCAGCTTGTACAGCAGATAAAATTCCTTCTGCGGCAGCTGCGTGCTCTCCTCGCCTCTGCGGACGGTGATGGTGTCGTAATCCAGCGTCAGCCCGCCGATCCGCAGCATCCGTTCCGTGGCGATTTTGGCCCGGCGCAGCAATGCACCGACCCGCAGGATCATTTCGTTGACGTCGATCGGCTTCACCATATAATCATCGATGCCGATGCCGTACGCCCGCTGCTTATCAGTAAAGCTCTCTTTCGCCGTTACCATCAGAATCGGCTTGGCATAGCCCGACTCCCGCAGCTTCCGCGCCAAATCGTAGCCGTCCACATGCGGCATCATAATATCCGAAATAATCAAGTCGATATATTGCGTATCGAGAATGTCGAGCGCCTGCCGGCCGTCTTCGGCCGGAACCGGATGATAGCCGTTTTTGCTCAGCACGGTGCACATCAGCTGGCGCAGTTTTTCATTGTCTTCGGCGACAAGTATGTTAAACATCGATTTTCCCTCCTGCCCCCATTATAACGGAACAATATAAATTCATTATGAACGAAGCCGGCCCCGCGCACTCTGCTTTCGTTGATGTTTAGTTCATAAAGCTGTGTTACCATGGCCCTGTGTTTGTTACAAAGAGAGAAGAAGGGAAGAGCATAACCATGCTGCGATTACAAAATATCACGAAAACCTACACGACGGGAACATTCACCCAGACGGCGCTGAACGGAATCAGCCTGAACTTTCGCGAAAACGAGTTTGTAGCGATTCTCGGACCGAGCGGCTCCGGCAAGACGACCTGCCTTAACCTGATCGGCGGGCTGGACCAATACGACTCCGGCGATCTGATCATCAACGGGGTATCCACCAAAAACTTCAAGGACGGCGATTGGGACGCCTACCGCAACAACAGCGTCGGGTTTGTTTTTCAAAGCTATAACCTGATCTCCCATCTCAGCATCATCGAAAATGTGGAAATGGGCATGACCCTCAGCGGCGTAGCTTCCTCCGTCAAACGGGCGAAAGCGCTGGAAGTGCTGGACCGGGTCGGTCTCAAGGACCATGTGCACAAGAAACCGGGGCAGCTATCCGGCGGACAGATGCAGCGTGTGGCGATCGCGCGGGCGCTGGCCAACGATCCCGATATTATCCTGGCGGATGAGCCGACCGGCGCGCTGGATACGGCGACAAGCGGGCAGATTATGGAGCTGATCAAGGAGATTGCCAAGGACAAGCTCGTCGTGATGGTCACGCACAACCCCGAGCTGGCCGAACAATACGCCGACCGGATCGTTCAGTTCCGCGACGGCAGCATCGTCTCCGACAACAACCCGCCGCTGGAAGAGCAGACGGCAAGCAATTATAAGCTGAAAAAGACGGCGATGAACTACTGGACGGCGCTGAAGCTGTCCGGCCGGAACATTATGACCAAGAAGTGGCGGACCGCGCTGACCGCTTTTGCCTCCAGCATCGGGATTATCGGCATCGCCTTGATATTGTCGCTTTCGAACGGCTTTGACAAGCAGATTTCCAGCTACGAATCGGGGGCCTTGTCCAATTTTCCGATTCAGATCAACCAGACGGCAACGAATATCGATTTGTCCGGCGGACCTTCCCGCAGCGAAGATTCGACGAAAGACCTGACCGAATTCACGGACGCGAAATCGATCTATCCGTATGACCCTTCGGCCAACACCGTGCTGCATACGAATGTGCTTACCGACGAATACATGCAGTACCTGCAGGCCATCGACCCGACGCTGCTGGACGGAACGTCGTACAGCCGCCAGGTGAGCATGAATATCCTGCGCTCGGACGGAACGAAGGCGGTTGCGGTTAACACGCAAAGCAGCAACTTCACCGTGTTCCCGGCCCGCCCGGACGGCAGCCTTGACGGTTATTTGAAGGATTATTACGACCTGCTGGACGGCAGTTTCCCTGCCGCGCCGACCGACCTGATGATGGTGGTGGACGAATATAACCGGATGAGCCTGTCCTCCCTGGAAGCGCTCGGTTTGGATTACAAAGCGTCCAGCATCGACTTTAAGGATATCGTGGGCAAAGAGTTCAAGCTGGTCTACAATAACGATTTTTATGCAAAATCGGGCGAACTGTTCCAGGTGAACGGCGATCCGGCCAATCTGGAGCCGATGTACAACGGCAGCAGCGCCGTGACGCTGAAGATCGCGGGGATTATCCGGGCGAAAGAGGATTCGCCGATGTCGACGATGTCCGCCGGCATTGCCTATTCCGATAAACTGGCGGCGCAGTTCATTGAGAACGCGCAAAACTCGGATATCGTGCAGGCGCAACTGAAGAACGACAGCATCAACGTGCTTAGCGGGAAAACCTTTGCCGAGGAGTCCTTTGCGGGAACAGGCAGAGGAATGGGCATGGGCATGGCAAGCGGTTCGAACGTCAGCGATCCGGCCGTCGCCGATACGAAGAAGGATGCCTTGGCCACGCTCGGCTCCGTCGCGATTCCGTCCGCGGTCGCGCTGTATCCGAAGGACTTTGAAGCCAAGGAGGCCATCACGGCCTATCTGGACCAATGGAACGTAAACCGCGCCGATAAGGACATGATCGTATATACCGATTTGGCGGAGCTGGTGACGAACCTGTCCGGCAGCATTCTGGACGGCATCACGATCGTGCTGGTCGCGTTTGCCTCCATCTCGCTCGTGGTTTCGCTGATTATGATCGGCATCATCACCTATATTTCAGTCTTGGAACGCACCAAGGAGATCGGCGTACTCCGGGCACTGGGGGCGCGCAAAAAAGACATCACCCGCGTGTTCAACGCCGAAACGGCGATCATCGGCACGATTTCCGGCCTGCTCGGCATCGGCATTGCGTACCTGCTGACGATCCCCGTCAATATTATACTAAAGAACATCACCGACTTGTCCGGCGTGGCACAGTTGAATCCGCTGCATGCATTTGGGCTGGTGGTGATCAGCGTTGTGCTGACGATGCTCGGCGGCTTCATCCCGGCGAAGTTCGCGGCGAAGAAGGATCCGGTTGTGGCATTGCGGAGCGAATAAGGGCAAACATCACAAAAGCGGCCGAAAGGCCGCTTTTTCATTTATAGGTTCAGGTTGGTAAACGCAGCTCATCCTCGTGATCACAAATGCGGATTTCAAGCAGAGACAGCGCCGTATAAGCCTTGAGCCCATGCAACTCGCCCCGAGCCATCGTGAATATATCGCCCGTCCGGGCCGCTTCGGCCGTCCCTTCCCGCAAATATTCGCCTTGTCCGGATAGAATAATCCAGCTTTTACGGGCCGGGAGACTGGGCGACTCCGTAAATCGTTGACCCGGCAGCAGAGACAATTTCATCGTAACCACGACCTGCGTACCGCTTACCGTACGATCGATTACGGTATAACTTCCCCAATCGCTTTCTCCGTACCGGGTCATATCCGATCCCGCTTGCTGAATGTCTTTGATTGCATTGGCTTCGCCCTTGTCTGCAACCAGAATGCCCTCTGGGCTGCCTACGGCGATGATGCCGGGTACGCCGATGACATGAAGCGGAATATCCAACTGGTTAACGATATGGGAATCCCGGCTTGCGCCCCAAATCCCGCCGGCTCCGGTAACCGGCTCGGAGAGCTCCGAAGACAGCGTGCTCCAGCTGCCCAGATCGCGCCATTCGCCTTCATGCGGCAGCACGACCGCGCGATGGCAGCGTTCGGCGACCTCCTTGTCAAAGCTGCGGACGGGCAGACCGGGATATTGATCGATCAACGGGGCCGGTTCAAGAGGCAGCCCCATTTGCTCCAGCTTTGCCAGCATCATGCTGAGGGGAAACGCAAAAACGCCGCAGTTCCATAACGCCTGGTCCTTTAGCAGCTGCTGCGCACGCGCAATATCCGGTTTTTCTTCAAAAGCTACGACCGGGGCGTACGCTTCCGGGCCGCCCTTCCCCGGAACGATATACCCGTATTGGTCGGAGGGATAGGCAGGTCTTGTCCCGAGCAGAGCAAGGTCGGCTTGGGATGACGATAATATGTCCGTGAATTGATGGAACAGCCGGAAGAAGCCGTCGTCCGCAAACATATCGGCAGGGGCCACGCAGAGGATGTCCTCGGGCTTTGCTTTTCCGGAACTGTACAGGTATAGGGCGCCCAGCGCAGCCGCGGTAAACGTGCCGCGTTTTTCAGGTTCGCCGATCACCGGGTAACGGTCACGCGTATACCGCCGGGTGAGCGCCAGTTGATCCCGGTGGGTAACGAACAATGCCGTTTCGCCCAGACCGGTTTGTTCCAGTTGCCGGGATACCCGGCCGATCATGGATTCTTTGCCTCCGCCCGGTGCGGGCAGGAGCTCCAGATACATTTTGGAACGGATGCGGCCGGACAGCGGCCATAGCCGCTGCCCGGAACCGCCGCAGAGAAGAATGGTATGCAAGCTGTCCGCCTCCTTAACGCTTGGCTGGAATGGAATATCCTTTTCGCTGATGGAAGGACAACGAGCGGTACGTTCGCGCCAGCTTTTGAAGCCGCTCTTTTTTTAAGGCGGTTACCGGGATCTTCAAGCTTTTGTTGGCGGCATTTTTCAGAATGACTCCGCCGCTGTTCCTGCTGTACACATAATTCGCATACGTTTCAAACTCGGAGAACCCGAACTGCTTTTTCTTGTTGATGCTGCGGAGAATGGCCGCATGCCAGGACATGCCGTGGCGGGCTTCGATGTTTCGTTTCAACGCGGCGAGTTTCGTTTTTTCAAACAGCATGTAGTGGGTGACGAAGGACCGGGGAGAAGGTGCGGCTGCGCCCATCAGCTTCCGGTACGTCCGGAAATATTCCGGCTGGCTCCAGCTGCGGCAGTAGAAAATGCTTTTTCCTCCTGAACGGAAACGATGGGGACGAATCAGCACCGTATCGGCGTCGATGACGAGAAAAAAGGCTTCCCGGCAAATATGGTCGCCGTTCATCTTCAGCAGCTGCTGGTACAGCCAGCCGGAGCGGTTCCAGCGGGGGGAGGAATAATGAATGGCGTTTTTGGTAAACGGCAGGACAGTGGTTTCGTCGACGAAAATGCAGCCTTTAAGGGAACACAGCCTGCGGATTCTGCTGCTGCTTGGCGAAACGATGTAAATATGGCTGATCGGATGGCGGACATAACGGCGCAGGCCGTCGATGACATGAGGAAGAGTCGCCAGATCTTTTTCAATGGCTGGAATCAGAATGTCTATGGCGGGACCCTGGCTCGAGGAGTGTGTTGACATCAAGTTCATCTCCCGGTGTGAATTGACACGTGAGCGTCTTCACTACGTTATGCCGTGAACATGAGGGATGACCGGGGCAATCGCTTTGTACGGCTAAGGTTTCTTTCTTCTATCCCTGCGGCACGGAAGAACTATAAAAAGTCCGGTACAATCTTTAATTTCGGGCAAGAATCCTTTTTTGGCGTTGTGCTACGATTTGGGTGGAGAGCAGGGAGGGCTTTTTCAGGTTTGTAAGCGCTTAACCGGATGCTCCCAAATTTCTGCAAAGGAGTGCAACGCATGAGGAGAATCAGAAACGGGATCCTAACGGCTGTGCTGGCCGCAAGTCTGGTGCTGCCGGCAGGCGGGCTTGTTCCGGCGGTGCAGGCTGCGGATAGCGGCCAAGCGGCAGTGACAACGATCTACCACGAAACCTTCGAGAACGGCGCGGGCAAAGCGGCACAGGCCGGCAGCGCGAGCCTCTCGGTCGTCAAAAACAAGGTATTCGACGGCAATGCCGACGGCGCGGCGTTATATGTAAGCAACCGGGTGAACAACTGGGATTCTGCCGATTTCAGCTACAGCGCGCTTGGACTCGTCGACGGCAAAACCTACACCGTAACCGCGATCCTGTACGTCGATGCGGATGTCAGCGTGCCGGAGGGAGCCAAAGCGGCGCTGCAAACGGTCGACAGCTACGAAAATTATGCGGAGGCGAATTTTACGGCAGGTCAGGCAGTTACGCTGACCCGGGAGTTTACCGCGGATACCGACAAGGATACCGCGCTGCGAATCAACTCCAACGCCGAAGGGAAGGCCGTGCCGTATTATATCGGCGATGTCCTGTTCACGGAGCAGGCCGCTGCCGGCGGCGGAGAACAGCCTCCCCGCGATCCTGCGCTTTCTTTTGCGGCAATCACCTTTGAGGATCAATCCGCCGGCGGCTTCACCGGCAGATCCGGCCAAGAAACCTTGACCGTCACCGATGAGGCGAACCATACGGAGAACGGGGCTTACGCGCTCAAGGTCGAGAACCGCTCGGACACCTGGCACGGCCCGTCGCTGCGGATCGAGAAGTATGTGGACCAAGGCAGCGAATACCGCGTCTCCGCCTGGGTCAAGCTGATCAGCCCGGAAAGCTCGCAGCTCCAGCTATCCACGCAAATCGGCGACGGCAGCAGCGCGAACTATGTAGCGCTCTCCCCGAAGACGGTGAACGCCGCCGACGGCTGGGTCAAATTCGAAGGAAGCTACCGCTATAACAGCGTAGGCGGCGAATATTTAACGCTCTATGTGGAGAGCGCAAACAACAAAAGCGCTTCTTTTTACATTGACGATATCCGCTTTGAACGAACCGGCGCCGGCCCGATCGAGATTCAAAAGGATTTGGTGCCGGTCAAGGCCGCGTATGGCAGCGACTTTCTGATCGGCAATGCGATCTCCGCCGAGGATTTGGAAGGGCCGCGGCTGGAGCTGCTGAAGATGCACCATAATGTCGCCACCGCCGGGAATGCCATGAAGCCGGATGCCCTGCAGCCGACGAAGGGGAATTTTACGTTTGCCGCAGCCGATGCCATGGTCTCCAAGGTTCTGGCTGAGGGCATGAAGATGCACGGCCACGTCCTGGTCTGGCACGAGCAATCCCCTGCATGGCTGAATACCACCCAGGATGCAGGAGGCAATACCGTACCCTTGGGCCGGGATGAAGCGCTGGAGAACATGAGAACCCATATCCGGACCGTGATGGAGCATTTCGGCGACAAGGTCATCTCCTGGGATGTCGTGAACGAAGCGATGAGCGATAACCCGGGGAGTCCGGCCGATTGGGAAAAAGCGCTGCGGCAATCGCCTTGGCAAAGGGCCATCGGCTCGGACTACGTGGAGCAGGCATTCCTGGCTGCCCGTGAGGTGCTGGACGATCACCCGGCGTGGGACATCAAGCTGTATTACAACGACTACAACGATGACAACCAGAACAAGGCTACGGCCATTTACAGTATGGTTAAAGCGATCAACGACAAATATGCGCTGACCCATCCCGGCAAGCGGCTGATTGACGGCATCGGCATGCAGGGGCACTACAACGTCAACACCAATCCCGAAAACGTGAAATTGTCCCTGGAAAAGTTCCTTTCCCTGGGTGTGGAAGTCAGCGTGACGGAGCTTGATATTCAAGCCGGCAGCAAATATGAGCTCTCCGACAAGCTGGCAGAGGCACAGGGTTACCTGTATGCACAATTGCTGAAGATCTATAAGGAACATGCGGCAGGTATTTCGCGCGTAACGTTCTGGGGGATGGACGACAACACCAGCTGGCGGGCCGAGAACAATCCGCTGCTGTTCGATAAGAACCTGCAGGCCAAACCGGCCTATTACGGTGTCATTGATCCTGAAAAATACATTGCCGAGCATCAGCCGGACACCACGGATGCGAATCAATCCACCGCAGAGTACGGTTCGCCGACGATCGACGGAAATGTCGACGCGGCCTGGAGCGCCGCCGCGGAGATGCCGGTGAACCGCTACCAGTTGGCGTGGCAGGGAGCGTCCGGCACGGCCAAGGCGCTGTGGGACGAGAAAAATTTGTATGTGCTGATCCAGGTCAGCGACGCCCAGCTCGACAAAAGCAATGCCAACAAATGGGAGCAGGATTCCATAGAAGTATTCCTGGACGAGAACAACGCGAAAACGACCTTTTATCAGGAAGATGACGGGCAGTTCCGCGTGAATTTCGACAATGAGACCTCCTTCAGTCCGGAAAGCTTTGCCGCAGGCTTCGAATCCGCAACAAAGGTATCGGGAACCAGCTACACCGTGGAGCTGAAAATTCCGTTCCGAACCGTTACGGGCGCAAATCATGCCAAACTCGGCTTTGATGTCCAGATCAACGATGCCAAAGACGGGGCGCGGCAGAGCGTGGCTGCCTGGAACGACACGACCGGCAACGGGTATCAGGATACATCGGTTTACGGGATCCTGTCGCTTACAGGCAAACCGGTGCAGCCCGGATCGCCGACACCCGGCAGCTCCAGTGAATCCAATGCGCCCGTATCCCCCGTCGAGGTTAAAGACGGCGTGATTACCCTTAAGCCGCAGGTGACAACCGCCGGAGGCATAGCCAAAGCGGAAGTGAGCAGCGCGCTATTGAAAAAAGCTCTGGAGCAGGCGCTCTCTTCGGCCGGCGGGCGTAAAGAGATCCTCGTTGAAGTGCCGAAGCAGGCCGGCGCCGATTCTTATGAAGTGCAGCTGCGGGTGCAGGGGTTGAAAGGGCAAGCGGATGTAGCGCTGCTGCTGAAGACGGAACTCGGAACCGTTGCGGTTCCAAGTCAAATGCTGTCTACGGCCGCTTCGGATAAGGAGACGGTAACCTTCCGCCTAAAACAGGCGCCGGTGCAAGGCGTCAGCGGTCCGGCGCTTGAACTTGGGGTGCTTGCCGGTGGTCAGGCAGTTCCCTGGGAGATGCCGATAACCGTATCTCTCCCTTACACGCCGTTGGCAGAGCAGCTCCGCACTTCGCAGGCGCTTGTGGTAAAGCGGGTCGACGAAAGCGGCGGCATGGCCGGCATTCCGAGCAGCCGCTATGATGCCGCAAGCGGCGCGCTGGTGTTCCGGACAACGCAAGCCGGAACCTTCGCAGCCGTATATGCGCCGCCAAGGTTTGCCGATACGGGCAACGTTTCTTGGGCGCAGGAAGCGATTGCCGCAATGGCGGCGCGGGATATCCTGCAGGGCGTGTCCGCAGACAGCTATGCCCCTGCGGCTCCGGTGACCCGCGCCGAGTTTGTGGCGCTGCTGGTGAAGGCCCTTGAACTGAAGGGCCCCGTTTCAGCAGGCACCGCGTTCAGCGATGTCCCGCCGGGCGCAGCCTATGCCGGCGAACTGTCCGCCGCCCAGCAGTTGGGCATGGTGAACGGGTACGCCGATCACACCTTCCGTCCGGACGGAGAAATTACCCGTCAGGACATGATAGTGCTGGCTGCCCGCGCGCTCGCCGCCGCCGGCAAACCCGTTCCGGCAAGCGGCCTGCCGGCAGGGTTCACCGATGCCGGCCAGGTCGCTGCGTATGCCAAGGACAGCCTGGCTGCGTTGCTGAAGGCCGGCATCGTGAACGGCAAAAACGGCCTGCTGGCTCCGGGCGATCCCCTTACCCGCGCGGAGGCGGCGGTAATCGTTTACCGTCTGTGGCAGCTGTAATTGTGAAGTGCACTGCCGGAAATACGCACAAGTTAATATAAGGTAAGAATCCCCATCATGAACAAGGCAGGCCCCCGAATACGGGGCCTGCCTTGTTTGTCATCGTTTACGCATCCAGATAACCCTTTTTGAGCACCGTGGCGTCATAAAAAGCGATTTTTTGGTTGATCCGTTCGAGATTAGCGAACATCTCCGCCATTTGTTTTTCCACGTTTTCTTTATGCTGGACAAGAAACTCCCTGCGTTCCATGACCGTCGGTTCGCCTTGCAGGGTCATTTCCATATAGGCTTTAATTTCTTCGATGCTCATGCCGGTATTTTTCAGGGCCAGGACAAATTTGAGCCATTTCAGCTGTTCCTCGGTATAGACCCGTCTTCCGCTTTCATTGCGGCCGATATTGAGGAGGATGCCTTCTTTTTCATAATAACGGAGCGTAGAGGCGTTGATGCCGGCCATGGACTCCACTTCACCGATGGTATACATGTTTCCACCTCGAACTTAAAGTTAGCTTTAAATCCAGTTTATCATAAAAGGGTAGATTCCCCGCCATCAGCCTGGAAAATCAGCGTTTACCGTTACGTCCTTCCATTCCTCTATACTTTGAAGGAGCGTGGTAAATTTGCCGACAGCCACATGGTAGGCTCCGTTTCCGAGCAGCAGGCGGAGCGGCGGTTGTTCTGTTTCCACGACCTTGATGATTGCCTCGGCCGCCTTGCGCGGGTCCCCGGGCTCGTTGCCGCTGCCGCTGCCCGCAAGCATTGGCCCGATGAGTTGCTGATATTCCGGAATCGTTGGCATCGTTTTGGCGGACGAACGTCCCGCCCAGTCCGTGCGGAAGCCGCTTGGTTCAATTAAGGTAACATGTATATTAAAAGCGGCAACTTCTTTCGCCAGGCTTTCGGAGACGCCTTCTACCGCGTATTTGGTTGCGTGATAGTATCCGAGCGAAGGGAAGGATGCCAGGCCGCCGATGGAAGAAATATTAATGATATGTCCCGACTTTTGGCTGCGCATATGCGGAAGTACGGCATTCGTCATGTTCATGAGGCCCCAAAAATTGATTTCAAACATTTTGCGGGCTTCCTCCGGAACACTTTCTTCCACGCTGCTGAAATAACCGATGCCCGCATTGTTAACCAGAACGTCAACCCGCCCGAATTTTTGTACGGCTGCAGCAACGCTATGCTCGATTTGTTCTGGTTTGGTTACATCCAGCTCCAGTGTCAGTACCTGCTCCTCACGCCCCGCGGCAAGCGCGGAAATCGAACTTAAATTGCGTGCGGTAACTGTCACCTTATAGCCGGCGCCGATTACTTGCTCGGCCAGCTCCCGTCCGAAGCCGGTCGAACATCCTGTAATGAACCAGACTTTATTGTTTGTCATTTGAATCTCTCCTTTGGGGATGGGTTAAATTATCAGCCTGAGTGTACAACTTAAAGTTAACTTTAAGTCAAGCCGGAGAGGAGCTTTCCGTCCAATCCCTGTAAAGACAATGCTCTCCGGAGTCGTTATTCGGGAAGCTTCTTTTTTTTGCTGACCAAGAGATGACATCATCTAAACAACGTCTTCCGTTCTGCCGAAGAAAATAATGTACGGTATCGTTCTGCCTAAACTTGAAAATGAAAGCAAACAATCCGTTTAACATGGAATTTACATGGAAGGTTTTTGAAAAATCAAAGGAGGCATCATTGTGGGAAAAAAGCGGATGCGTTTAGGCTCCATACTGAAACAGGCAGACGGTAAAATGAAAAAGGTCCTGGCAGCCAGAAAAGAGAGTGTTGGAGCGAAAATCGCTTCGGGCTACATAGGTTTGGCGCTATTGGTGCTGCTGATCGGGGGGACGACCCTCTACCAAATGAACAAGATGCACAACAATACACGAACGATCGTGGATGAGACCATTCCTGCACTCAACCAAGTACATAATATCAATTACTATACGGAACATATCATGTCGATCAGCATGCAGCATATCCTTACCGCCGATCCCGGAGCGAAAAAGAAGCTGGAGGAGGAACGGGACCGGTTTATCCGCAGTATATCCGATGCGATGAAGAGCTACCGGCAATCGCATGCCGGCGATACTGCTGAACTGGAGCAGCTTGCGGCTCTAAGCGATAAGTGGGAAGAATACCTGGCGATCAATAACCAGGCCATCAAGCTCAGCGATGGGGGCGACGAAGAGCTAGCACTGGAGGTGTCCGGCAAGGGAATCAGCGCATTTAACGCCATGCAGACGGATCTGGATGCGCTGGTTGGAGGCAGCCAGGAGGATGCCAAGCAGGCAGGCAAGAGTTCGGATCAGTCATTCCGGATTTCTTACCTGGTCACGATTGCCGTTATTGCGCTCGTACTTCTGATCATCGGCGTGATCAACATGCTGATCCGCAAGACCATGATTCGCCCGATCAAGACCGTGACCGCCCATTTGCAGCGGATTGCCGAAGGGAATCTGGCTTCGGAAGAGACGCTGATCCCGAATGTCGACGAGGTCGGTCAGCTTGCCAAAACCGTAAATGAAACCAACCGCACGCTGCTGGCCATTGTCAGCCAAATCCGCAATGTCTCCGGAATCATCGCCAGCCAGAGCGAGGATCTGGTGCGCACGGTGTCGGGGACGAAGGAAGGCAGCAGCCAAATCGCCCTGACGATGGAGGAGCTGGCCCGTGCGGCAGCAAGCCAGGCGGAATCGGCCGTGGAAGCCTCCAAGGCGGTCGATGACCTGAATAAACTGATTGGAGACTTCTCCGGAAAAGGAGACGAGCTGCACCGGCATTCCGAACAGGTACGCGCCAAAGGGGAACGTGGCCGGCATCTGATGGACACCTCGGTTGCACAGCTCGACCGGATTGCCGGAGCTGTATCGTTATCCATGGAGACGGTGGAAGAGCTGAACCGCAAGAACGAAGGGATTTACAGGCTCGTCGGCTCCATCCGCAGCATCTCCGAACAGACGCATTTGCTGGCGATTAACGCGGCCATCGAAGCGGCAAGAGCGGGAGAGAGCGGACGCGGTTTTGCGGTTGTCGCCGAGGAAGTGCGCAAGCTCTCGCAGGATGTGCAGGAGACCGTAAACGAAATTACCGCGATTACGCAGGGGATTCAGGCGGATTCCAGAAGCATGGTTGATCATCTGCGCGAAGGTGTCCGGATGACGCAGGAAGGCAGCCGGCAGATTGTGGAGACGGGCAGCGCCTTGGACGAGATTAACCGGTCGGTGAATGTCATGGCCGGCACGATCGGAAATATGGGCAGCGACATCCAGCGGATGGCTGAGGCCAGCGGAACGATGAACGAATTCAGCCAGCATATTTCCGCCCTTGCCCAGCAATCCGCCGCCGGCGTCGAGGAGACCTCGGCATCCGCCAATGAGCAGGTAAACGCGACCAGCGAAGTGGCGGCAGGGATCGGCGAGCTGAGAAGCCGCCTGGTGGAGCTTGAGGAATCGGTCACGCGGTTCCGGTTGTAAAACAGGTGACGACATACGAACAGGGGTCCATCCCGCAGCGATTCAAGATGCTGCAGGACGGACCCTTTTTTGCGGTCAGAAGCTTTTCAACGTTTAAGTATAAGCGGCAAGTAACATTCGTCCACGATCTCGGCGATCGTCTGCTCCGACATGGGCCCGTTGTAGAGAATTAGCTCATTGCGGGCCAAATCTCCCGGCATCGTAAGCATCCGGGGCGTAACGGCTTCGGCCGCGATCTCTCCCCGCTCTACAGCCCGCTGCAGGACAATCTTCATGGTCCTGTTGTGGCGTCCTTCGGGAAATAGCAAGGAAGCCAGCGGCATAGGGCCGATTTCCGTGACCAGGCCATAGAAAGCATGCATCATCACTTCGGTCGTGTTTTTGTTCATTACCCGGAGAACGCCGCAAACATCGTCTCTCAAATTCCCGCAATTGGGCACCTCCTCCAGCGGCAGGGGCACGCGTTCGCGGATCGCCGCGAGTACAATCTCTGCGCGGTTGGCCCAGCGCCGGTAAAGGACGGCTTTGCTTGTGCCCGCCCGCTGCGCCACGCCGTTCATCGAAAGATTGGAATATCCGACTTCGTTCAGTTCCTCCCGCACCGCTTGCAGGATGGCCGCTTCCAGCTCTTTGCCGGTGCGTCTGTTTTTCATGGGATCTGGATTCTGCACAATGGACATGGGATTCTCATGCTCCTCAAAAAATTCGTTGCGTTTCCTATAGCGATAGTATATCATAAGCGCAAACAAGAAACTCGGAGTTTCTTGTTTGCATCGCAAAGGGAGGTAATTAACTTGCAGAAACAAAGCTCCGAAAGCATGGGATCGGCTGAACCGCAGGCAGGCATGATGAAAATAGCGTTGGTTCTTATGCTCGGGATGCTGGCCCCGCTATTTGATACAACGATCACGAATGTTGCCATTGATACACTGGTTCGGGAGTTTCATACTTCGGTATCCACCATTCAATGGGTAATGACGAGTTATCTTCTAGCGCTTGGCATGGTCATCCCCCTCACCGGATGGGCGGTGGAACGGTTCGGTGGCAAAACGATGTGGATCGTTTCGCTTTTCGTATTCTTGTTTGGTTCTGTGCTATGCAGCTTGGCGTGGAACATCGAGAGCCTGATTGCTTTCCGTACGCTCCAGGGGATCGGCGGAGGGCTGCTGATGCCGATTATGCAAACCTTGGGCGTACGCGCCATGAAGGGGCAGAATATGGGCAAAATGATGGCTACGGTCGGTTTGCCAGCGCTGCTTGGACCGATTTTGGGGCCGGTGGCCGGAGGCCTCATTATCAATCATCTGAGCTGGCACTGGATTTTTTTAGTAAATATTCCGCTTTGTATTGCTGCCATCGTCCTGGCCTGGAGAATGCTGCCGGGTGATGAGCGCGGAACCCGCACGATACGGCTGGATTTGCCTGGACTGATCCTGCTTTCTCCGGCCATCGTTTTGATTATTTACGGGCTCGGAGAAGTAAGCTCCCGCCGCGGGTTCGGCCACTCCGCCGTTCTTGTTCCCCTCATTGCCGGCTTGGTGCTTCTGGCCGGGTTCGTCGTTTATGCGGCCCGTAAAGGCAAGGAAGCGTTGATTGATGTCCGGCTCTTCCGGGTGCGTTCTTTGGCCGTATCCTCGATCCTGCTTTTTTTATCCGGCCTGACCACCTATGGAGCGATGCTGCTGCTGCCGTTATATCTCCAGCAAGTCCGCGGCGAATCTGTCCTGATGTCCGGTTTGCTGCTGGCGCCGCAGGGAATCGGAATGCTGCTGACCCGGTCGCTTGCCGGCAAACTGACCGATCAGATCGGTCCGAAACCCGTCGTGCTTGCCGGGACCCTGCTTACCTTGCTTGGAACATGGCCGCTGTCGCAGCTTGGCGCGGATACGAGCTTTTATTACTTAAGCGCTGTATTGATTGTGCGGGGGGCCGGATTGGGGGCGGTGTTTCTTCCGGTTATGGCGTCCGCTTATGTCGGCTTGTCTTCGGATCAAATCCCGCATGCCAGCAGCACCACCCGGATTATGCAGCAGATCGGCGGCGCCTTTGGCGCATCGGTCATCGCGATTATTTTGCAGAACCAGTTCAATACGATGGTGTCGCATGGCCCGGCAGCGTTGGCTGCAGCATTCGATCACGCGTTTATCTGGTCGATTGCGTTCTCCGCACTGGGGCTGATTCCGGCGACGCTTCTGCCTAAGATCAAAAGATAAATTCAAGAGCGTCCACCATGCCAAAGGGCTGCGGTCTATTGCATTTGACAACAAATTTACACATAGGCTATACTTTCTGTAATCTTATAGTTGGTATACGTTGAATGAGCGCAGTAGCAGCTTAGTCCCTGTTACAGAAAGCCGGGGGAAGATGGAACCCGGACATACGAGGGCTGCGAATTACACTCAGGAGTATCTTGGGTAATGCCAAGCGGAGCGAAGCGAACGATAACTCGCTGAAAAGTGGTACGGACACAGCCTTCATGGGGGTGTTCGTGCAATTTGGGTGGTAACACGGTTAATCCAATCGTCCCTGTGTCTATATAGACAAGGGGCGATTTTTTTATGGTTTTTCCGGCCGCTGCTTCCTGAACGTAGGATACCGGCAGAGGCTGCCGCTGCGCAAACGTAGATACCAACAACCATATCTTGATCAAAAAAGGGGCTGTACATGTTGAATATTATCGATGAACTGGAGTGGCGCGGCGCCATTAACCAGCAGACCGACGCGGAAGGACTGCGGGAACTCACGAACAGCAAGGCGGTTTCGCTGTATTGCGGCGTGGACCCGACCGGCGACAGTATGCATATCGGTCACCTGATTCCGTTTATGATGCTCCGCCGTTTCCAACTGGCCGGACACCGCCCGGTGATTTTGATCGGCGGCGCGACAGGAACCATCGGCGATCCGAGCGGACGCCAGAGCGAGCGCACCCTGCAGACCATGGAGCAGGTCGAAGAGAATGTCGCGGCGCTGACTGCACAGATGAAGAAGCTGTTCATCGCCGAGGGCGACAACCAGGTGAGACTGGTCAACAACTACGACTGGACGAAAAATATCAATGTCATTGAATTCCTGCGCGACTTCGGCAAAAACTTCAGCATCAACACGATGCTGGCCAAAGACGTGGTCTCCAGCCGGCTGGACAGCGGCATTTCGTTTACCGAATTTTCGTACCAGATTCTGCAGTCGATCGACTACCTGCATCTCTTCAAGCATGAGGATGTGCAGCTGCAGATCGGCGGTTCCGATCAATGGGGCAACATCACCAGCGGCTTGGACCTGATCCGTAAAAAAGAAGGCAACGAAGCCAAAGCCTTCGGCCTTACCATCCCGCTGATGCTGAAAGCGGACGGCACCAAGTTCGGCAAAACCGCCGGCGGCGCGGTATGGCTTGACCCGAAAAAGACAACGCCTTATGAATTCTACCAGTTCTGGGCGAACACCGATGACCGGGATGTGGTGAAATACCTCAAGTACTTCACCTTCCTCGGCAAAGAAGAGATCGAAGCGCTGGAAGCCAAGGTGGAATCCGAACCGCATAAACGGGAGGCCCAGAAGGCGCTGGCTGAGGAAATGACCCGGTTCGTGCACGGCGAGGAGCTGTTGGAGCAGGCGAAGCGCATTACCGCGGCGTTGTTCAGCGGCGATATCTCTTCCCTGACCGCCGATGAAATCGAAGAAGGCTTCAAGGAAATGCCGACCTTCACCGCTTCCAAGGAATCGAAGAACATTGTCGATTGGCTGGTGGAGCTGGGGATCGAGCCATCCAAACGCCAGGCGCGCGAGGACATCACCAAAGGCGCAATTTCCATCAACGGGGAGCGCGTCAATGAGCTTGAGGTCGAAATTACCGCTGATCAAGCCATCGGCGGCAAATTCATCATCGTCCGCAAAGGCAAAAAGAACTACAGCCTCGTGAAATTAGGCTAATCGCGGACGGTACGGGTTTTATAAATAAAAGAGGCAATCCCATCGCTCTTGGATGCGGACTGCCTCTTTTTCGTGCTTAATCCTCCAGCTGCGCCAGTTCCTCTTCCAGCCGCTCCAGCTTCTTGAGGATGTTGGCGGCGCGTGTTTCGTCGTTGGCTTGCACGGCTTCGGCCAGTTCCTCGGCGGCCTTGCCGATTTGAAACTCCAGAATGACGTAATCGGAAGATGCGGCGGATCGTTGTGAATAGGTCATGGGTACACTTCCTTCCTCATTATGATTTCAGGAGCGTTCGGAATCGGCTGACGTCGCCGGCGCCGCGGGTGCAACCGCCCGGCCAGGCCGTCGGTAATGGAACAGCCGGTCGATTGCCCGGATGACGGCTCTGGGCGAGCTGGCAGACAGAACTTGCATCTCTTGCAGGTTACTATATGCCTCGCCGGCAGGGAGCGCATATTTTTCGTCCGCAGGTTCCGCCTGCATGAGTACATCGTTGCTTGCACCGATCAATGCCACGGTTTGCGCTCCCGAGGTTGCTTTAAGGTCGGCAATCGCCCGGGCAAATACCGTTTTCGCGCTGTAGATATCGAAGCGTACGGCGGACTGCGATCCGGCGTCGGGATTACAGCGGCATATCCGCAGAAAGCGGGCGTCCGCTAGCGCCGCCAATGCTGCCGCGAGCCGGTCAGCCTCGGCAATCGGAGCGAAAGCCGCGATGTGCAGCGCCTCCCGTCCTGCCGGCAGTTCGGCCAGCAGGGAATGCTGCCGCGGATACCGCCGCAGCGCCTCATGATACTCTTGCTCGGCCGGCCCGTCCAACGCCGCATGATAGATGTACAGGTCATCTTCAATCACGTAAGCGTAGAAGCCGTTCAGCCCGTACTGGATCAGAAGCTCCCGCACATGTGCAGTGGCGGTCGGCAGAATAGGAGCTGTACAAAGATAAGTCTCCTTCTCCAGATCATACAAGGCTGCTCCGTTCAACACCAGGACAGGGAGTGCCGGACCGGTGCCGCTGAGCAGCGGGGCGGTCTCGGCCGGCGTCCGTTTCGTGGAGAAAGCAATGGCGGCTCCCTTCCGGCGCAGGTCGTTCAGCTTGAACCGGGTGGCGTTGTCCAGCTCGTTCTGATTGTTCAGCAGAACACCTTCAAGCGAGGCGATGACAAGCAGATCCCGCCGCCGTTTGCGCAGCGGATGGAGTGCATTTACGCCGAGCGACACAAAGATGCCGAGCAGCGTATCCAGCATCCGGTTGACTGCAAATAAAAACGGGCTGGCATCGCCGCTGTGCGAAATCGTCACGCTAAAGAAGACGACGCAGGTGATGTACGCCGCCGCGGGTTTTTTGAAGAGCAAGGTGATATAGATTAGCGGAATGACGCAGAACGCTTCAATCAGATAAGCAAAAGGGCCGCCGCCGGTTGGAAGCAGGCCGCGCTCAAGCAGGAGAATGGCCATCCCGGACAGTCCTCCAATCAAGGTGCCCCAGGTGCGGTTAAGCGCAACTTTGATGCTGTTGGGCACATCCGGCTGCATGCATAGAACAGCAGCAATGGCTGAATAGAAAGGGAGGCCGTCCTTCCACAGCAGTGCGTTGAGGTACATGCACAGGCAGACCGCGACGAAGGTCTTAACCATCCGCATTCCGATTGTCGGCATTCGTTCCATTCTTTTTTCCACTTCTTTCGTTGTTTCGATTTACGGGTTCACTTCCTATATCATACACGCACATGAAACTTTCATGAAACAAAAAATCGCTCCCCGGTACGATTGTCGGTATCATCCGACCTTCACCGGGGAGCCATTGATAGGGCGTTAAATTATTGCTTGAGTCCGGCAAACTCGGCCGATTTGAGGCCGGCCTGGCGTCCGAAAATGATAATCTCGGCCACCGAGTTTCCGCCGATCCGGTTCTGGCCATGCAAGCCGCCTGTTACTTCACCTGCTGCAAACAGGCCGGGAATGGGCTGTCCGTCCTTATCCAGGACCTCTGTGTCCGTATTGATCTTCACGCCGCCCATTGTGTAGTGGATGCCCGGAGCAATTTTAATGGCATAGTAAGGACCGGCGGAAAGATCGTGATCCATCCCGGTCGTTCTTCCAAATTCGGAATCCTTCTTATTGCTGACGGCGCCATTCCAGGTATCGATCGCAGCCTGCAGCTTATCCGCCGGGACATTCATCGTGCCGGCCAGCGCCTCAACCGAATCCCCCTGCAGGACAAAACCCATTTTTGCATATTGCTCGATGGCTTTTGCCCGGGATCTGACGCCGGAGTCAAATACGAGATACGCCGCTTTATCCGGAAGCGCATTGATTGCCGCCGTTACTTTATCCCGCGTATCCAGTTCATTCGTGAACCGGCTGCCTGAGCTTGAAACGAGGATAGCCCCTTCACCGCGAACGGCCTCTCCGATCAGATAGGATTTCTCCTGCTGTACAGTCGGATGCACCTGAATCTGATCCATATCCACCGTCGTACCGCCCAGCTCCAGAATCATTTTGATGCCATCTCCGGTGCTGCCCGCCTGGTTAGTCGTTACATAACCTTTAAGGTCGGGTCTCACCTCGGTTATCATTTCCATATTGGCGCCGAAACCACCTGTTGTCACAACGACCGCCTTGGCCGCAATCGCTTTTTCATCGGTTTGGTTAAACAAAACTTTAACGCCGTCCACTTTCCCGTCCTGCGCGGTAATCTGCTTCACATCCGCATTCACGAACAACGGAATTCCCTGCTTCTGGACATTGCCGACTAACCCTTTGACCAGATACTGGCCGATCGCCGAGCCATCCTCGGGACGATGCGTGCGCTTCTCGTTCATTCCCCCGGTGATGGTGATATTGTTCAGGCGGATGCCAATCGAATCGAGCCAATCAATGGCGGCAGCGGAATGGTCGACGAAGAAACGGAGCATTTCCTTATCATTGGTGCCGTGGCCGCCTTTGAGCGTCTCCTCGTAGAAGAGGTCATTGCTGTCCTCGATTCCCTGCTCCTTCTGGAACTTGGTCTCAGAGGCGTTCATGCCTGAGGAAGACTTGGTTGTATTTCCTCCGGCGACCGGCATTTTTTCGAAAATGACAGGGCTCATGCCTTTGGCTTTGGCTTCAAGCGCGGCGGTCATCCCGGCGCCGCCCGCGCCGATAATCACGATATCGTAGCTGCTTTTTAGCTGGTCAAGCGGTGTGTAGCTGGCTTCGGACGCTCCCGATACGGCTTCCGTTGCTTTCGGGTTCTCCGTTGCTTCGGCTGAATCCTTGTTCTCGCCAGTGGAATGGTTTGCATTGTTGTTGCCGCACCCTGCGCCGATTAGCATAATCGAAAGAATAAGGGCAAGGATGGCAGCGGGTTTCTTTTTCATGTGTATGTTTCCCCCTTGTGCATAATTTCACAAATATCATAGCGTCCGGAGAAGCACGTTAGGAAGCTTTTATAACTTTAAAAAGAGTTTCGTAAATAAAAAAAGCGGATGAATTTGCCGGATAAAGGGAAGCGGCGTTTCTCTTTGCGGATGTTATGGGGTATAATCGACAAAAATTGTTGCAGGTGAAGCGCGTGAGATCTATGAAAATAACGCTGCGGCTTCGAACGACGGTTACTTTAATGATCGGGCTCATCGTTGCCATTGTTCTTTTGATCGTATACATCATGTTTGGCGTGAAATTCTCCGAGCAGGCCCGTAAGACGCTGGAGGACAAGGCGCTGACCGTTGCCCGGACGGTGGCGGGTACGCCCGTCGTCATTGAGGGTCTGACCGGAAAGGGGGATTCCGGGCGCATCCAGGCTTATGCCTCCCGGGTCAGTGCGGTCAACCATGTCCAATTTGTGGTTGTCATTGATATGGAGGGAATCCGTCATTCCCACCCGGATCCGGACCGGATCGGCAAGCATTTTACCGGTGGCGACGAAACGGAAGCCTTGCGGGGCCAAGAGAAAACTTCCATCGCCAAAGGCTCTCTCGGATATTCGGTGAGGGCGTTCTCTCCGGTCTTCGGGACGGATGGAGAGCAGATCGGGGCCGTTGCCGTGGGCATCCCGCTTGGCAGCGTACAGTCAGCCGTAAAACAAAATCAATGGATCATGTATACGGGGATACTGGTCGGCGGGTTAACGGGAATCGCCGGAGCGGTCATGCTGGCCTGGAAAATCAAGCGGATGATCTTCGGCATGGAACCGGGCGAAATCGCCAAGGTACTGGAAGAACGCAGCGCCATGCTGCAATCGACCAAAGAAGGCATTCTGGCGGTGGACCGTGAATCAAGGATAACCCTGATGAATATGGAGGCCAATAGGCTGATGGGCAGCGTCGGATTGACCCAGGATCCGCTTCACCAAAAAGTCGGGCAAATCTGGCCTTTCCTGCAGATGGACCGGGTGCTGGCCGACGGTCAGCCCTTGCAGGATATCGAAGTGGAGCAAAACGGGATTACGCTTCTGGTCAATATCGTTCCGGTCAAGGTCAAGGGGAAGATCGAAGGCGCAATTGCCACGTTCCGGGACAAAACCGAAGTCAGTCTGCTGATCGAAAGATTATCGGGAATTTCCTTGTATGCAGAAGCGCTGCGGGCCCAGACGCATGAGTTCAAGAACAGGCTGCACGTCATTATGGGGCTGACGACCATGCGTCAATATGAACGGCTGGAAGAATATTTAACCGATCTTGTGCAAAATAGCCATACCGAAGCGGATGCGGTGGTGAAACAGGTCAAGGACCCGGTCATGGTCGGGTTCTTACTTGGCAAGCTCAGCCGGATCAGGGAAGCGGGTGCTCAACTTCTTATGGCAGCGGACGGGGGATTGCCCGAGCCGGATCAACGTGAAGTGTCGCGGGAAATGGTTACAATCGTCGGCAATCTGCTTGACAACGCGCTGGAGGCCGTATCCGGCGTCGACGACAAGACGATTACGTTAGGCTTCAAATACGAAGACGGCGGGCTTACCCTTAAGGTTCGGGACAATGGAAGAGGCATTGCCAAAGAAGCCGGGGAGCGCATGTTTGACCAGGGGTATTCCACCAAAGGAAGGGACAGGGGAATCGGGTTGTATCTGGTGAAACGCAGCGTCGGCAAGCTTGGCGGAAGCATCCGGTGGGAGAGCATGCCCGAGGAAGGAACGGAGTTTACGGTGTTGTTACCTTATATGGCAAAGGTTTGAGGATAACGATGATAAAGGTATTGATTGTGGAAGATGATCCAATGGTTGCGGAGATGAATAAATTTTATCTGTCGCAGACAGAGGGGTTCATCGCGGCAGGCTCCGCCCGTTCGGCGGAAGAAGCGCTGGGTCTGCTTTTGAAGCATTCCTATGATTTGATCCTTCTGGATATTTACATGAAGTCGGGCAACGGATTGGAGCTGTTGTCCGAAATCCGGCGCAGAGGCATAAAGGTCGATGTGATAATCATCTCCGCGGCCAGCGACAAGGGTAATATTCAGGAGGCCTTGCAAAACGGGGTGGTGGATTATTTGATCAAACCGTTCGAGTTCTCCAGATTTCGTACAGCGTTGGACGGATACAGGGAACAAAATAAATTATTCAGGAACCGGCAAAGCTTAAGCCAATCGGAGCTGGACAAGTTTGCGAGGTTCAAGCAAGACCGTGCGGGTTCGATGGAGCTTGGCAAAGGATTTACCCGTCAAACGCTGCAGACGATCTGGACTGCACTGGAATGCGGCGACAGCGATTCGTTCTCCGCGGATGAGATTTCGGCGAGGTCCGGGATATCCCGTGTTTCGGTAAATAAGTATCTGGTTGGACTGGCGGAGTTGGGGATTCTGGATATGGAGCTGAGCTATGGGCATATCGGCAGACCTGTTCAGAAATACAGGATTTCGCAGAATGGCAGAACCTTGATTATGCAGTATATCCGCTAGAGCCGGGCGAAGTAAGAAAACCATAGGATTAATTAAAGGGTAAAGCTTGGGCGTGGGAGGAAATGCATTGGAAACGAACGGTTTGAGGATAAACGAGGTGGTCGAGACGACAGGATTTGAACCTGCGACCTCTTGCTCCCGAAGCAAGCGCTCTACCAAGCTGAGCCACGTCTCGACGAATGTAAGGTCTGTCGGTATCAAATTATACGCCTGCCCAAAGGGCCTGTAAAGAGTCTCGAACGCGAAATGTTTACGCTTTCTTGTCCGCTTGACGGGCCTGCCGTAAAGTGTCCGCATTGACAGGACACGCGGGTCTGGCTATACTGGAAATGTTAAAAAAAGCAAAGCGGATAAATCATTGATGAAATGGAGTACGCCGGAGCATGGCTCCCCAGAGAAGAGGTTCCTTTACGGTATGCGTAATGGCTGCGAGAACCTCGAGGACAGACCGGCGGAAAGCTGATTTCGGAGTGCGGGGCAATCCCGCCGGGGGCGCCCGTTAACAGCCGCGACAAGGCGATCGTCCGCAATTCTTTCCATTGCAGCACGGGGAGAGGACGATAACCAGGGTGGTACCGCGATAATCATCGTCCCTGAATTTCATTCAGGGGCGTTTTTGTGCATCCAGGCAGCAATGCCGGATGAAGATCAATACGAAAACGGGGGCTGTACACAATGAAAGCTAGTGAAATCCGTTCCAAATGGCTGAAGTTCTTTGAGAGCAAAGGCCACAAAATCGAGCCGAGCGCATCGCTCGTGCCGCACAACGACCCATCTTTGCTGTGGATCAACGCCGGCATGGCGCCGCTGAAGGTGTATTTCGACGGCCGCGAAGTGCCGGAGAATCCGCGTATCGCCAACTCGCAGAAGTGTATCCGCACCAACGACATCGAGAATGTCGGCAAGACGCGCCGGCACCATACCTTTTTCGAGATGCTGGGCAACTTCTCAATCGGCGACTACTTCAAGGAAGAAGCCATTACCTGGGCCTGGGAGTTTCTGACCGGCAAGGAATGGATCGGCTTCGACGGCAACCGGATTTCCGTAACTGTCTATGCCGAAGACGAAGAAGCGTATAGACTGTGGAATGAAAAAGTCGGCCTGCCGCCGGAACGCATCATCAAGCTGGGCGACGAGAACTTCTGGGATATCGGCGAAGGCCCTTGCGGCCCTTGCTCGGAAATCTTCTACGACCGCGGCGAAGCGTACGGCAGCGACATGAGCGATCCGGAAATGTATCCGGGCGGGGAAAATGAACGCTGGCTCGAGGTCTGGAACCTCGTGTTCTCGCAGTTCAACCATAATAAGGACGGCAGCTACACGCCGCTTCCGAACAAAAACATCGATACCGGCGCCGGTCTTGAACGTTTGACCTCGATCCTGCAGGATGTGGACTCGAACTTCGACACCGACCTGTTCCAGCCGGTGATTCAAAGAACGGCCAAGCTGGCCGGCGTGAATTATAAAGACAATCTGGAGCAGGACATTGCGCTCAAAGTGATTGCCGACCATGTCCGCACCGTTACCTTTGCCGTCGGCGACGGCGTGCTGCCGTCGAACGAAGGCCGCGGCTACATCATCCGTCGTTTGCTCCGCCGCGCGGTGCGCTACGGAAAAACGCTGGGTCTGGATCGTCCATTCCTGTTCGAGCTGACCGAAACCGTCGGCGAAATCATGGGTGTATACTATCCGACCGTGGTGGAGAACCGCGAATACATCGCCAAAATCATCCGTTTGGAGGAAGAACGTTTCCATGAAACATTGTCCGACGGCCTGGCGATCCTCAGTGAAGTTTCCGCCAAGGCGAAGGAAGACGGCGTAGGCGTTATCGCCGGCGCGGATGCCTTCAAACTGTACGATACGTACGGCTTCCCGTTTGACCTGACCGAAGACTTCGCGCTGGAGCAAGGCTTGAGCGTCGACCGCGAGGGCTTCGATGCCGCGATGCAGGAGCAGCGCGACCGCGCCAGAGCGGCCCGCCAGGATAGCGCCAGCATGAAGATTCAAGGCGGCGCACTGGCCGAGCTGACCGTGAAAAGCGAGTTTGTCGGCTATAATGACCTGGTAACCGAATCCAAGATCGCCGCCATCGTGGTGGACGGTGAACTGGCCGAGATTGCCGGCGAAGGCGCCGAGTGCCAGGTAATCCTCGACACAACGCCTTTCTATGCGGAAAGCGGCGGCCAGGTGAGCGACACCGGGATCATTACCGGAGGCTCGGTAACTGCCAAAGTCAATGGACTGTTCAAAGCGCCGCACGGCCAACCTGTCCATCTCGTTACGGTGGAAGCCGGCGAGCTGAAGGTTGGAGATACAGTGCGCGCTGAAGTAAACCGCGAAGTGCGCGAAGATATCGTCAAGAACCACACGGCGACCCACTTGCTGCATAAAGCGCTGAAGGAAGTGCTCGGCACGCATGTCAACCAGGCCGGATCGCTTGTAGAAGGCGCACGCCTGCGTTTCGACTTCTCGCATTTCGGCGCGATTACGCCGGAAGAGCTGAGCGACATCGAGCAACGCGTCAACGCGCAAATCTGGCGCGGGCTGGACGTCGTGATCGAGAACAAGCCGATTGACGAAGCAAAAGCGATGGGCGCCATGGCGCTCTTCGGTGAAAAATACGGCAACATCGTGCGTGTGGTCCAGGTCGGCGATTACAGCCTGGAGCTGTGCGGCGGCTGCCACGTGAAGAACACCTCGCAGATCGGCATCTTCAAGCTGGTCAGCGAAAGCGGCATCGGCTCCGGCGTGCGCCGGATCGAAGCCGTTACCGGCCGATTTGCCTACCAGTTCACCGAAAGCCAGCTGGATGTGCTGAAGCAAGCCGCCGGACTGCTCAAGTCCTCGCTGAACGACGTGCCTAAGCGCATCGATGCGCTGCATGCCCAAGTCCGCGAGCTCTCCCGCGAGAACGAGTCGCTGCAAGGCAAGCTGAGCGCGACCTTCGCGGCTGAGCTGACCGGTAACGTGAAGACGGTTGGCACAGATACGCAGCTTCTTGCAGTGAAGGTAGAGGCCGGCAACATGGATGCGCTGCGTTCTACGGCCGATGAGCTGAAGAATAAGCTGCCGGAAGCGGTGCTTGTGCTCGGCGCGACGATGGAGGACAAGGTAAACTTCGTCGTATCGGTACCGCAGGAGCTGGTCAAGAAGGGCTTCCACGCCGGCAAGCTCGTCAAAGAGATCGCTGCAGTCTGCGGCGGCGGCGGCGGCGGACGGCCGGATATGGCCCAGGCCGGCGGCAAAGACGCCTCTAAGCTGGGCGAGGCGTTGGCCAAAGCGGAAGAATTGGTGGCTGCACTGGCATAAAGGCATAATTTTCGCCGGAAATGCCTAAATTAGTGATAAGCAATACGCATAATGGATGCGGCGGTACTGAGGCTTTCATCTTGGTACCGCCGCTTTATGCGGCGTTCAAGCATTTTTGCGAACATACAGCGTTTACAAGTTTATGCAATAGCCCGAAAAGCCAAAAATATCAAGTTTTTTGTAGACGAAATGCCAAAAAAAGCGTTATTTCCGCGGGAGGATTTCCTCGCGGGGCCATGAATATGTTATGATGAAGGCAGCACGTACGCTACAGCAGCAACACTGCGAAGCCGCCCGCTTTCGGGTGATTTTGCGAAAAGGAAGGTGTCACAAATGGACTCCATGGACAAAACGGTCAAATTCAATGTAAGGGGCGACGAAAAGGAAGCTTCTCCCGAAGAGATACTGCTCGCCGTATACGATGCGCTGGTCGAAAAGGAATATCATCCCATCAACCAGATCGTCGGGTACCTTCTTTCCGGAGATCCGGCTTACATTCCGCGCCACAATAATGCGAGAAGTTTGGTCCGGAGGAAAGAACGTGATGAGCTGATTGAAGAACTGGTCCGTTTCTATCTCGACAATCACCGGGTGGAACGTCAGAAATGAAGAAGCTGGGACTTGATTATGGCGACCGGAGAATCGGCGTCGCCGCTAGCGACATCTTCGGATGGACGGCCCAGGCTTTGGAGACGATCGAGCGCCGCGGCAACGACAACGAGTTCGAGCGAATTGAAGCACTGGTGAAAGAGCATGAAATCGGAGAAATTGTGGTAGGATTGCCGAAGAACATGAACGGCTCAGTAGGACCCCGTGGTGAAATATGCATGGAATTTGCCGACAAGCTGCGCGAGCGGCTAGGCATACCCGTACACCTTTGGGATGAGCGTCTGACAACGGTATCCGCCGAGCGGGTGCTGATTGAAGGGGACGTCAGCCGGAAGAAACGCAAAGGGATTGTGGACAAAATGGCCGCAGCCCTGATACTGCAAAATTTTTTGGATGCTAATAGTAAAAGGTGAGGGGTGCGCTGAAATGACAAACGAGCGGATTGGCCAAGAAGAAGAACCGGAAATTATCTATATTCCCGATGAGGAAGGTAATGAAGAGGAATTTGAGGTCATCATGAAGTTTGAAGTCGACGGTTCGGATGCCAAATACATGATGGTGGTTCCGCTGGATTCCGAAGACGAGGACAGCGATGAAGTATACGCGTTCCGTTATGAGGAAGACGGCGACGATCTTCAGCTGTTTATGATCGAGGACGACGAAGAGTGGGAGATCGTTGAAGAAACGTTCAACACGCTCGTTGACGAACTTGACGGAGGCGCGGAGAATGACTGAGTATTCCGCGGACCGTACGGTTTGGACCTCCAAACTGAAAGAGGCCTACGGGGAAACGGTGGAACTGGAGGATGAGCGCGGCAAATCTTCCGTTTATCATATTGATGCCGAGTTCGAAGTGAACGGACGAGGCTATGCGGTGCTGACCGGAACCGGTAAACTGGCGGAGCAGGAAATTCTGCGGATCGTCACGTCTCCGGACGGGTTGCCCGAGCTTGAGAGCATTGACGACGACGAGGAATGGGAAGACATATCCGAGTTGTATGATGAATTGACGTTCCCGGACGACGATGAAGTATAGCCGTCCGGGTAACTACATTTAAACGTTAGGGAAGAGGGCGGATTTTTCCGCGCTCTTTTTTTCCAAAGCCCCACTTTGTGGGGTTGTTTCACGTTAAATACATTTTTTATATATTGAATTTAAGATGAATGCGATTTATACTAAAATGTCGGAAAGTGAGGAGTAACCCTTGAAAGCCGCGATACGCGTCGTACTTATTATCATTCTTTTACTGGTTATTGCCGTCGGCGGTGGCGCCTGGTATGTCTGGAACGGAATGCAGCCTGTGAAGCCTGCCGGCCAGGCCGTTACCTTTACGGTCGAAAAAGGCATGGGCAGCAGCGAGATTGCCGATTTGCTTCAGGATCAGGGGCTGATCCGCAATGCGCTGTTTTTTAAAGGCTATCTGAAATGGGTGAATGAAGGTTCCAGTTTTAAGGCGGGAACGTATGAGGCAGCCCCCGGCATCACGTATGACGAACTGATCACCCGGCTGAACGCAGGGGATATCGTCAAGGCGGAGACCGTCGTGTTTACGATTCCGGAAGGCTACACAGCAGTACAGATCGCCGATAAACTGTCGGCCGCGTGGAACATCAAGCCGGAGACCTTTCTTGCGCTGATGGATTCGGGCGAAGGGCTGCAGGCCGTGGAATCGCTCGGCATCCCGAAAGATGATAAGCTGCGTCACCGTCTGGAAGGTTACCTGTTCCCCGAGACGTATGAGCTGGCCAAAGACAGCACCCCGGAACAGATTATCGAGGCGATGCTGGAGCAGCTGCAGAAGAAGCTGGATAGCATTCCCGATTATAAAAGCAAGCTGGCGGCGCGCGGCATGACGCTGCATAAGCTGCTGACCGTTGCGTCCCTTGTAGAACGCGAGGTCGTCGTCAATGAAGAGCGGCCGATCGTAGCCGGCGTTATCTACAACCGGATCGATAAAGGCATGAAGCTGCAGATCGACGCTACCGTTCAGTATTTGCTGGACAAGCAGAAGGAGCGCCTGCTGGAGAAGGATTTGCAAGTGGACAGCCCTTATAATACGTACAAGAACGAAGGACTTCCGCCGGGACCGATCAGCAGCCCGGGTCTCAAGTCGATTGAGGCGGCGCTGTCGCCTAAGGCTTCGGAGTATTATTATTACGTAACGAAGAAAGACGGCTCGCAAAGCCATCTGTTCGGCAAAACCTATAAGGAACATTTAGCCAATATTCAAAAAAGCGAACAAAATTCGCAGTAAGCGGAGGGTGCAACATGGATAACAAACCGGAGCTGCTGGTGACGGCAGCCTCGCTACAGGAGGCGTCCGCGCTGCTGGATGCGGGAGCGGATGCGCTCCTGATCGGCGATGACCGTTTTGGCATGCGGCTCGCCGGGCATTTTACCTTGGAGGATACCGCTGAAGCGGTCCGTCTGGCTCACGCCAAAGGGGCCAAAGTCTACATCGGGATGGGCGGCATCATGTCCAACCGGCTGCTGGATGAGCTGCCTGCTTATGTAAAAGCGGTTGGCGAGCTCGGCGTCGACGGCATCGAATTCGGCGATCCCGCGGTGCTGGCCGCGGTAAAACGCGAAGCGCCGGAGGTTAAGCTGCATTGGAACGCAGAGATGACTTCCACTAACTATGCCACCGCTAATTATTGGGGCACCAAAGGCGCCACGCGGGTCGTGCTGGCCCGGGAATTGAACATGGACGAAATTACCGAAATGGTGCCTATGCTGAAGGTTGAAGCGCAGGCTCAGGTACACGGAATGACCAATATCTATCATTCCAAGCGCCGTCTGGTCGCGAGCTACATGTCCCATCAGGGGCGTGCAGTCGAAGGCGACCTCGGCAAAGAACGCGGCTTGTTCCTGATCGAAGCCGAACGCCAGGACGAGAAATTCCCGATCTACGAAGATATCAACGGCACGCATATCATGAGCTCCGACGATATCTGCATTCTGGAGGATTTGCATATTCTGATGGCAGCTGGCGTGCACAGCTTCAAGATCGAAGGGCTGCTCAAACCGACCGCGTACAACGTGGCCGTGGTCAAAGCGTACCGTAAAGCCATTGACCTGTATGCCGCCGATCCAGGCGGGTACGCCTTCGACGAGTCGTGGATGGAGGAAATCCGCGCCTTGCAGGACCCCGAGCGGAACCTGTCGTTCGGCTTCTTCTATAAAGAGCAAGTGTATTAAAAACAGCTCCACAAAGTGGGCGCATCAGCTTCGCGTCTTTTTCCAATACTTTGCGTGAACCCGAAGGACACGCAAAGGGGGGCATTTAATAAAGAAGTGGCTCAGTTTATAAAGATTTTCCGTTTTGTACCAAGGCGTAGCGGCGAAGAGGAAGTTTGGAGCCGGAGGAGCGAGAGCGTCCGCCTTTAGAATCGGATTTCAACCGCGATTAGCGGTATTAATCAAGAAATCCGATTATAACAGCGGCCGGAGGCCCAAATCTTCCCGCAGCTGCGGAGTGCCCTGTTACCAAGAGGTTATCTTTTTAACGTGAGCTCACGGAGAGGAGAACAGGAATTGGAAACCATGACAACACCCAACTTGAAGGGCAAGCGTTACCGTCTGGATAAACCGGAGCTCCTGGCTCCGGCAGGCAATCTCGAAAAATTGAAATTTGCCGTGCACTATGGCGCGGATGCGGTATATATCGGAGGACAAAAATACGGTCTGCGTTCGAACGCCGACAACTTCAGCTTTGAGGAAATGCGCGAGGGCGTGGAGTTTGCCAAGAAATACGGGGCCAAAGTATTCGTCGCCACCAATATTTACGCCCATAACGAGGATGTCGAAGGAATTGAAGAGTATCTGCGCAATCTGTATGAGGCCGGCATCGCCGCCATCATCGTTGCCGATCCTGCCATTGTTGATGTCGCGCGACGCCTCGTGCCAGGACTGGAGGTGCACCTCAGCACCCAGCAGTCAACGCTGAACTGGCAGGCGGTATCCTTCTGGAAGGAAGAAGGCCTGCCGCGCGTCGTGCTGGGCCGCGAAACCAGCCTAGAGGAAATCGCGGAGATCAAGCAGCATGTCGATATCGAAATCGAAAGCTTCATTCACGGAGCGATGTGCTCTTCGTATTCCGGCCGCTGCGTGCTGTCCAACCATTTTACGGACCGCGACTCGAACCGCGGGGGCTGCTGCCAGTCCTGCCGTTGGAAATACGATCTGTTCGAAGACGGCCGGCCGGAAGGAACATGGGTGTCCGAGGAAGAGCAGGCGACGGCCCAAGCCTCGCCGCAGCCGCTGCAGCCGGGCGTAACGCAGCTGCCGCTGTTTGCGCCGGAGGACAATCAGTTTACAATGGGCTCGAAGGATCTGTGCATGCTCGAGCGCATTCCGGATCTGATCGAAGCCGGAATCGACAGCTTCAAGATTGAAGGCCGGATGAAGTCGATCCACTATGTGGCGACGGTTGTCAATGCGTACCGCCAGGCGATCGACGCATACATGGCCGACCCGGAAGGGTATGTCATGAAGCCGGAATGGATGCAGGAGCTGCAGAAAGCGGCAAACCGGCCGCTGAACACCGGATTTTTCTATGATACGCCGGACCATGAAGACCATATCTACGAGCCGGAAGAAAAAGCCGCGCCGTACGATTTTGCCGGACTGGTGCTTGAATACGACGCGGAGACCGGCACAGCGCTGGTGCAGCAGCGAAATCACTTCAAGCCGGGGCAGGAAGTGGAATTTTTCGGCCCGAATCATACATGGTTCAAGCAAACGGTTGGCGAGCTGTGGGACGAGGAAGGAAATGCGCTTGATGCAGCCCGTCACCCCCTTCAGCGCGTGCGCATGAAAGTGGATCAGCCGGTAGCGTATTTCGACATGATGCGGAAGAAAAAATAAATTCGAGTAAGAGGGTTATTCTAGCAAATATTGCGGGAATATCCCTCTTTTTGTGATATAATCGGTTCCGGTGCAAAAAAAGGAAATTATATGAAACTGGTTTCCTAAAATTACATAGGTTTTCCGAGTAACACGACCAGATTTTTAGGGTGTAAATCTTTAAAAAAAGCTAAGTAAAAAGTCCTAATCATCCGATATAGTACTTAGTGAACGCTTACATACGTCTTCTATTCTAACAGGTGGGTGATGGGCATGGGTGCACTCGGTGATGGAAATCGTAGGGACGAGCAGAAAGGGAGTAGGATCAGTGTGAGGAAGAACAGAGAAAAGCCGACGATTGTGAAAGAGAAAAAAGCAGATCGTAAAGGTGAACAAAAACAGCGCAGAAACAAAGAATCTCGCGGAACATCCAAATTATCCTTTTCGGGAGTGTTGAACGGCTCGGTACGTCAGGTCAAAAAAGCGAACCCCGTCAAATCGGTGGGCGTGAAGCTATTCCTGATTTTTCTGGCCTCCATTGTCGTAGTTGTCCTATTGCTGGGGCTGCTCTCGTACAACAAGGCTAAAAGCACAATTAAAGAGAATGTTTCGGAAGCCAACCATCAGACCATCGTCCAAACCGCGGACAAGATGGATATTCTGTTGAAGCAATATGAAAATATGGCGATGCAAATTTACTTCGATACGACCGTTCAGACGGAGCTGACCAACCTGGCTACCGCGCAGACGGCGTATGACAGCTTTGTCGCCACGGATTCCATCAATAAAAAGCTGGCCAGCCAGGTAGCTGCGGATTCGAATATCCAATCCATTAGTCTGATTCCATCGACGCCGGATTCCACGATTATTTCGAGCGGGATCTCCAGCTTGACCATGGATAAGGTGTGGGAGCAGGCCTGGTACAAAACCGTGGTTGCGAATACCCAGAAATATCAATCCTATTACAGCGAAGATGTCAAAACCTCGCAAAATTACTGGTTCTCCACCTCGCTTGACGGCGAAGGCAAAAACATCGCCATGGTGCGGGCGCTCAAGAGCATGTCGGGCAACACGGAATATGTCGTCCTGATGGAGCTCAAAAGCTCGGTGCTGGAGCAGGCCTTCAAGAGCGTCGATTTCGGCGAAGGCTCGCAGATCCAGCTGGTGACGCCTGACGGCAAGGTAGTCGCTTCCTCTGTTCCGGAAGAAGACGGACTGGATTCGAACCTAACTTTTATTAAAGACAGCAAGATGAGCAACGACAGCATCGAAGCGGAGAATGCCAAGGGCAAAAATGTGCTGGTTGTATACAACCCGTTGGCTCGTGCGGACTGGAAGCTGGCTGGCCTCATTCCGACCGGCGAACTGGTCAAAGCAGCCAAGCCGATCCTGTCCACAACGTATTTGATCTCCGCCGTTGCGGCGCTTATGGCGATTCTGCTCGGCATCCTGATGGTGCGAATGATCGCCAGACCGCTGTCCAACCTGAAGGACCTGATGGTCCAAGGTGCGAAAGGCGATTTGAGCGTCCGTACAAAGTATGTGTCGAGGGACGAAATCGGACAACTCTCCAGCTCCTTTAACCTGATGATGGAGCGGATTACTGATTTGGTAGCGCAGACGACGGATACAGCCCAGGAAGTGCTGTACACCGCAGGCGAGCTGAGCGAAGCATCCCGCAAGACGGCGATCTCGGCGAAGGAAATCGCCGCAGCCACGGAGGAAATTGCCGGCGGCGCAGGCAGCCTAGCGACCGAAGCCGAGCGGGGCAACGAGCTGACCGAACTGATCGGCACGCAGATGCAGAACGTCATCGCCGCTAACACGGTGATGGACGAAGCGGCGCGCAGCGTCGGAGAAGCCAGCGGCGAAGGAGCGAAGCAGCTGGAAGTGCTGCTCACGCAAACGGCGCATACGGGCGAAATGACCAACGCGCTTGTCGAGCGGGTCAACAACCTGAAAGAGACGGTAACATCGGTCATTAAAGTGCTCGATGTGATGAAGAATATTACCCAACAAACGAACATTCTTTCGCTGAATGCAACGATTGAAGCGGCACGTGCAGGCGAAGCAGGACGCGGTTTCATGGTTGTCGCGAATGAAGTACGCCAATTGGCTGACCAGTCGAAGCAGTCGATCGCCCTTGTCGCGGGCATTACAGAGAAGATCATGACGGAAATGAATGAAACGGTTACAGTGCTCTCCGACGTGGCGCCGCTCTTCAAGGAGCAGATGGCTTCCGTCAAGAACACCAGCGATATTTTCCTCTCTGTCCGGGAGCAGATGAATGAGTTCATCGCCAGCCTGGGAACCGTTACCGGAGCGATCGACAGCCTGAACCATTCACAGGGCGTGTTGTCCGACTCCATGAGCAACGTAAGCTCGGTAGCCGAGGAATCTTCCGCCACCTCGGAAGAGGTAGCTTCGCTCAGCAGCGAGCAGCAAAATGTGAGCCAGCAGCTCGTGGCCTTGTCCGGCAAGCTGGAAACCGCCTCGACGCAGCTCAAGGACAAGCTGTCGCTCTTCACGTTCTAAACGTACGATTTCGCCTTAAGCAAGCCGCTCCTTCCAGCGAAGGGGCGGCTTTTACGTTTTGGAGTGTATAAAGGTCCGGAGTGATAAGGTCATATACTAACTTGTTAGGTAAATGTTATAATAATTAAATACGTTAGGAGGAAGCCCCGAATGGCCAAAAAGGTATCCATGCAAACCATTGCCGATCATCTCGGCGTATCCAAATTTGTCGTCTCCAAGGCACTTTCCGGCAAAGGCGGAGTCAATGAAAGCACAAGAGAGCGGGTCATTCAGGCGGCAGCGCAGCTCGGGTATTTCACCCAGAAAAATGCATATCCGCAGCAGGCGAAACGCGCACTGCCTACTTCGGGAGGCGAACGCAGGAAACAGTCCGTGCTGGTGCTGATGCCCAATATCCGCGCCCAGACCCAGGATTCACTTTATTGGGGAAAAATTATCGACGGCATTGCGCTGGCCTTGAACCGCGAAGGTCTCGGAATGGTCATTGTTTCGGATGACCGGGCAGACCATTTGGTGACGCTGCTGAATCCCGAGGGGCTGCTCGGCCTGATCGGCGTGGGAGAAATCTCGACGGCTCTGCTGCTGGAAGTACGGCGTATCGGCTTGCCGATGGTGCTGATCGACCACGAGGATCCGCTGATTCCAAGCGACACCGTATTCGCGAACAATACGGATGCGATGAACCGGATCGGCAATCATTTGATCGGTACCGGGCATAACCGTCTGCATTTTATCGGAGATATCCGCTATTCGCGCAGCTTCCGCGACCGCTGGATCGGCTTCCGCAGCGCGCTGGAGGAATACGGTAAACCCGCGCAGGCCGGCAACGACGAGATGCTGCTGCTTGAAGGAATGGAGAACGGGTCGTTCGTGGACGGCTTCAGCCGATGGGCCGACCAGCGCATCGGCGGCGGAACGCTTCCGACCGCACTGGTCTGCGCCAATGATTTTGTTGCTTTGAACGTCAGCGAAGTGCTGAAGTCCAAGGGCTTGCGTCTCCCGGCTGACGTCACGGTTACGGGCTTCGACAACATCGAGGACGCCGCTAGGGGGATTCCCCCGCTGACGACGGTGCATGTGCCGAAGGAAGCGATGGGACGCTCGGCGGTGGAGAAGCTGCTGAGCCGGATCGAGAACCTGGCTGCGCCGTTCGAGAAAATATTGATCGCCGCCGATCTGGTTCACCGCGATTCCGTTGCGGAGCCGCGGAAAGATGAACCGCGCCTGCCGGGCAGCAGTACGTAAGATTAGCCGTGAGGATATTTCACGGCGCAATGCAAGCTAAAAAGAGCAACCTCGCCTGCCGGTTACGGCGCGGGGTTGCTCTTTTTCATATCATCAAACGTTACAGCTTCAGGTTGCTGTCAATCAGGTTGATGCGCTGCTGCACGCAGGCATAGGAACGGAGCGGATCCTCCGGCGTGTTCATCACGTAATCCAGCATTTGCTCTACGGTGGTGGTGGCGACATGAATGCGGGTGTCGGAGGAGGCGTAGTAGATATAAATCTCGCCGTTCTCCCGGGCAATGGCGCCGTTGCAGAACACTACATTGGAGACATCCCCGACCCGTTCCTCGCCTTCAGGAGCGATAAAATGGCCGCCGGGCGCATAAAGCACCTTTTCCGGGTTCGCAAGGTCGGTCAGGAATACGTACAGCACGTAACGGAGTCCGGCGGCGGTGTTGCGGACACCGTGGGCAATATGTAGCCAGCCGCGCGGAGTTTTGATCGGTGCCGGGCCTTGGCCGTTTTTGACTTCTTTAATGGTGTGGTAGTAGCGGCGGTCGATAATCGTTTCCTGCCCAACTACGGCATGCTCAATCGAATCCGACAAGCCCCAGCCGATGCCTCCGCCGGAACCGGCGTCGATAAAGCCGTCCTGCGGCCGGGTATAGAAGGCGTATTTGCCGTCCACGAATTCGGGGTGGAGCACGACGTTGCGCTGCTGGGCGGAGCCGGTCTTCAGATCGTCAAGCCGTTCCCAGGTTACCAGGTCTTTGGTCCGGGCAATGCCGCATTGGGCGACCGCGCTGGACAAGTCTCCGGGAGGCGCATCCGGATCTTTGCGTTCGGTGCAGAACAGGCCGTAAATCCAGCCGTCTTCATGTTTGGTCAGGCGCATGTCGTATACATTGACGTCAGGCTCTTCCGTCTCCGGCATTACGACCGGATGATCCCAGAAGCGGAAGCCGTCCACGCCGTTTGCACTTTCGGCAACCGCAAAGAACGATTTCCGGTCATTGCCTTCGACGCGTGCAACCAAGTAAAATTTGCCGTCCAGCTCAATTGCACCCGGATTGAAAACGCCGTTAACCCCGATCCGTTCAGCAAAATAAGGATTGGTCTGCGGGTTAAAATCATACTTCCAGACGAGCGGCGCATGTTCGGCGGTAAGAACCGGATGGCTGTACCGGTCGTAAATTCCGTTGCCATAAGGCATTTTTTCATTTGGACGAGTAATAAGTGCTTCGTACCGCTGCGTCAACTGCTGCTTGCGGGATTCAAAAAGAGTGGTCATTATTGTGCTCCCTCCAATTCGGTTTCTTTCAGACGCCGGATCATTTCATAGCAGGCCCGGCTGTTGTGATAAGGGCATTTCCAGGCGCTGACTTTCGGGGCATTCGCTAGCGGACGGCGGTGTTCATCCACAGCCCAATACCATTCGCCGAATTCACGGTCGATGATATGCTCCTCGATAAAATTCCAGCTGGCTGCCGCGGCATCGCGGAAGCGTGCTTCGCCCGTCAGCTGATACGCGTTGTAAAAGCCTACGACAGCTTCGGCTTGCGGCCACCAGTCGTTGTTGCGGTCTACCAGTCCATGGGCTTCCATCTCGTTGCGCAGCCCGCCGTCTCCATCAAGGCCTTCCTCCAGTGTTGCTTCAGCCATCGTTATAGCGACCTTGCGCGCCCGCTCCAGAAGGTCTTCGCCGCCGAGCACTTCCGCCGCTTCGACCAGCAGCCAGCTGCCTTCGATATCATGTCCGTAGGACACGATGTCGGATTTAACGGTCCAGTCGTCATCCTGGAACAGGTGGAAATGCCGGCCCTTGTCGTCGATAATGCGATCGATCATGATTTCGGTCAGCAGCGTCAGCTTGCCCCGCAGCGCGTCGTTGGGATAGACCCGGTACAGGCCGGTATAGCCCTCCAGCACATGAAGATGCGTATTCATGGACTTCTTGACGTTCATGTCCTTGGCACTCAAAGACAAATCCTCCGTCGGACTCCAGTCCGCAGCCAAAGCTTCGATATAGCCGTGATGCACGGGGTCGTAAGCGTATTTCTCCAGCGTCTCAAACAAACCGGCTGCCGTATTGAGCGCTTCTTCGCGTCCGGCTGCATGATGATATTCCGCCAGTGCATAAATGACGAACGCCTGGCCGTAGACCTGTTTTTTGGTCTGGGAAGGGACGCCTTGCGCATCGACCATCCAATAGAATCCACCATTCGTTTTGTCGGCAAAATGCTCCATCAGATAAGCGTAAGCCCGGTCGGCCATTTCGAGATATTCCGGCTGCTTGTAGATGCGGTATGCGCTTGCAAAAGCCCAGAGAATCCGCGCGTTGAGCACAAGGCTTTTCTCGGCGCCTTCCACCACATTCATCTGATTGTCGATTTCGCCGACGAATCCGCCGTTCTTGGCGTCCAGCGTATGCTTCATCCAGAAATCAAGGATGTTGGCTTTCAGCACCTGCTCAAGCTGTTTCAGCCATGGTTCGGGTAATAGAGTCATTGCGGGTCGCTCCTGTCCAAAATAACTTTGTTATTTTGTTATTATAATAGTGTTAGAAAGTAATAACATTATAGTTCAGTTATACCCCTTTTTTTCCGTTATTTCAAGACGGAAGAGAGATTGTTTTGTTAGAAAAAGAACCAAGGCGTTTGTTTTCGACATCATTCGCCTGCCCAATAAAGTCACAGCACTAGACAGCCCGATAAGTTATCATAAATACGATCATGTACGATGGTTATTAATGGAAGCGGGGCGCCGCGATAATTGCATGATCATTCGCGCCTCTTAAAGCGCGGTACTGAATATTGTTGATCTGGCGGTGAATGTAATGGGTAAATCTTCGGGAAGTACACGTTTTTTGGACAGGCTGAATCCATTGAAATCGATCGGCGTTCGGCTGTTTCTGGTCTTTTTTATCGCAACGATGGGCATTGTGCTTTCGCTCGGTTACACTTCCTATTCCGTTGCCAAACAAACCATTGAGAATAATGCATTGGCTGCCAATGAACAGACGGTTCGTCAAACAGCGGATAAGCTGGATGTTATCCTGCTGCGTTACGAAGACCGTCTGGCTGAGCTTTTCTACAACAAGGAAATTCAAAGCGCCGTGGCAGGAGCAAAGGCGGATGACGCGCAGCAGCGGCTTACGAACGGGCTCAGCGAATGGCTGGGAGCCGGCAGCGGCATGCAGACGGTATATTTGATTCCGGCCGATGCGACCCGGTCCGTTGCCGGCGCCGGCAAAATTGATAATGCATTTATGGAGGGCATGCGGAATTCGGCATGGTTCAAGGAACTGCTGGAGAAGCCGAAGAGCCTGTGGATCACCGAGGCCCTTAAAGTGGGCGACAATTCGGGCGTGCTTCATTTCGCGAAGTCGGCGGCGGGGCCGTCCGGTAATATCGAATACGTTGCAGTGGGCGATGTCCCTGCCGTAGATTTGGAGAAAAACTTAAGCGAGGTTAATCTTGGGATGGACTCTTATGTCCAGCTGCTGACCTCCAAGGATGAACTGATTGCTTCTTCGCTGGAAGATCAGGCAGACTCCTATTTGCGGCTTGGCGGGACTCTGTTTAAGGGGCTGCAGCAGCAATCGGGTTCGCTGCCGACCAAGGATGAGCAAGGAAAATCGATTCTGGCAGTGTACGGAACGCTGAAGTCCTCCGGCTGGCGCGTCCTTGGCGTCGTGCCTTCGGAGAACCTGATCCAGGACGCGCAGCGAATCCTGAATACGACTTATATCGCGGTCGGCGCGGCGGCGGTCATTGCGATTATCATCGGCTTCGGGATGGTGCGGATGGTCTCCAAGCCGTTGTCCCGGCTCAAAGCTTTGATGTCGCGCGGGGCGGATGGGGAGCTGAGCGTACGCTCCAAGGTTGTCTCCAAGGATGAAATCGGGCAGCTGTCCGGGGCATTCAACACGATGATGGAGCGGATCTCCGAGCTGGTCGTCCATACGAGCGAAACGGCACGCGATGTGCTGGACACGGCGGATTTCCTGTATTCGGCCTCCGCACAGACGGCGCTGGCATCCAAGGATATCGCTACGGCGACGGAAGAAATCGCCGGCGGGGCCGGCAGTCTGGCGCTTGAAGTCGACCGGGGCAACGAAATTACGGCGCATATTACCGGCGGCATGGGGCAGATGATCGCAGCCGCGGGCGAGATGAGCGGACAAGCCCATGAGGTCGGGCAGGCCAGCGGGAACGGCGTTGCCCGCCTGCAGCGCCTTCTGGAGCAGACGGAATCGACCGGCGAGCTGACCGGAAATCTGGCTGCGAAGGTCAATGAGCTCCGGGAATCGGTATCGTCGGTTATGGAGGTGCTCGCAGCGATGCAGAACATCACCCAGCAGACGAACATTTTATCGCTCAATGCTTCTATCGAAGCAGCGCGGGCCGGCGAGGCCGGCAGAGGGTTCACGGTGGTCGCGAATGAAATTCGCCTGCTGTCCGATCAGTCGAAGCGCTCGATTGCCATGGCTTCGGACATCACCGACCTCATTATGCGCGACATGCACGAGACGGTCGATGCGCTTTCGGCCGTAACGCCGCTGTTCCGCGAACAGCTGGATTCGGTGCAAGAGACAAGCGAAATCTTCATTACCGTACAGGACCGGATGGATCAGTTCCTTGGCCGCCTGGACGAAGTAGGCTCCACGATGAGGACCTTAAACGAATCACAGCAAGTGCTGAGCGAAACGATCGCCAACGTCAGTTCCTTCGCCGAAGAATCTTCGGCGGCGTCGGAGGAAGTGGCTTCCCTGACGGGCGAACAGCAGACGGTCAGCGAGCATCTGGTGGAGATGTCGGGCAAGCTGAAGACGGCTTCCGAGCAGCTTAAGGAGCGGCTCGCCAAGTTCAGCGTGTAATATGGAGGGCATGGCCTCGACCTTTAACAGGGTTGGGGCTTTTTTGCGTAGAAAAACGTGGGAGAGCGTATATAATCTGACAGAATCAGCAGGACGCGCAGGTGAATCTAAGCTTCTGGTTAAACGCTTCTTTCCGTCTGTTTTGGGCTGGCATGAATTGGACATAATAATTCCGTTAAGCCGCGGCGTTGCCGCAAAATGACAGCTTAGGGGGAACATCCATTGCATAAGCTTGGCCGGAGACGGATGACCGGAGGACTGATTCTATTATGCGCGCTTCTCGCAATTTTGATGCTGCGGCTGGCGTATGTCCAGCTTGTCCTGAAGGACCGGGAGGTTCCGGGCAGAGACTATACACTGGCCCAGATGGCAGAAATCCAAAGCGAGCGGGAGACGGTACTCGACAGCGGGCGGGGCCGGCTGCTGGACCGCAGCGGCGCGCCGCTGGCCGGGGAGACGATCTGGACGGCCGCTTTTTTTCCGCGGGAGGACCAGCGGACCGCGGCTGCAGCCCAAGGCGCCGGAGAAGCGCCGATGCGGGAACTGGCCCGCGTGCTCGGCGTAACGTACGGCGAGCTGACGCTGAAGACGGCTCATCTGAAGGAGCCGCTGCTCTGGCCGGCGCCGGACGGCCGCACGCCGCTTGCGCTGACGCCGCAGCAGGCGGCGGAGGTGCGGCGGCTGGGCATCGACGGCGTCCAGGCGCTGCCTTTTGCCCGCCGGTATGAAGGCGGGGCATCCGGGCGGCAGTGGCTCGGCTATTTGTCCGAGGCCACCGGGGACACCGCGCGGCGGTCGCCGACAGGGCTTCGCGTGCCGCTTACCGGCACGGACGGCCTGGAGAAGACGCTGGAGCCGCTGCTGCAGGGCGTGGGCCACACCGAAGCCGTGGCGCAGGTGGATGCCCGCGGGAACCGGCTGAAGGGCAGCGAAATCAAATTTCGCGGGCCGGGTAATCCGTATTACCCGCTGAAACTATATACGACCATTGATAAAAAGCTGCAGGCGGAGATCGAAGCACTGGCTGGGAAGGCAGGGATTAAGGAGGGGGCCATTGTCGTCCTGGATGCGGAAAGCGGCGACATTGCAGCCATGGCTTCGCTTCCGCTCTATAATCCGGAGGAGGTGGCGCCGGAAGGCGGGCAGTGGAACAACCGGGCGCTGCAGGCGAATATCCCCGGCTCGATCTTCAAAATCGTCACTGCCGCCGCAGCGCTTGAGGCAGGGCTGACGTCGCCGGACGAACACTTCTTCTGTGCGGGTGAATACGGTAAATACGGGCTGTCCTGCGCCAAAAAAGAAGGACACGGCTCCCTCACGCTGGCGCAAGGGTTCGCTGTGTCCTGCAATACGGTATTTGCGACGCTGGCCGAGCGGCTCAGCGGCGCGCAGCTCGAGGCCGCCGCACTGGCGCTCGGCCTCGGGCGGGAGGTCGGCTGGCAGGCGAAGAACACGCTGGGCCAGCCGCTGCTCCGGCCGCTTGCCGGCGAGCAGGCCGGCACGATCTTCCGCACCCTCTTGCCGGATGACGGCGGCAAGAGGGTGCAGACCGCCATCGGCCAGCGGGACGTCACGGTTACGCCGCTGCAGGCGGCGAACCTGGTAGTCACACTGCTGCATGGCGGCGAGGTCCGTGCGCCGCGCATTCTGCGGCGCGTCGCTTTTGCGAGCGGGCAGACGCTGCGCGAGCTGCCCGGGCACCTGGCCCCGGCGGCGGCCGGCCGGATCTCGCCGGCCACCGCGAAGACGCTGCGCCAGTGGATGCGGCGCGTCGTGACCGAGGGCACGGGCGCCAAGCTGCAAGGCGCCCGCTGGTCGCTCGCCGGCAAGTCGGGGACGGCGCAGACCAAGGTCAACGGAGCGGCCCGCAACAACCAGTGGTTCATCGGGTATGGCCCCGTGGACCATCCGCGTTATGCCGTATCCGTTGCGGTGCTAAATGTCGCGCCGGGCAGCCCGCATGCCGCGACCAAGCTGTTCGGTCAAATCTTTGATGTGCTGTCGTCGCTGGAGTCGGAGCCGGCGGCAAAAGCCTGAGACACTCCATCCGTATCGCCGGAGACGGCGCCGCCCGGCGTCGACGGCTCGGAAGCAGCCGCAAACGGCGAGACGATAAATTCTTCCTTCGGCAAATAGATCCAGCGCTGCAGGTACCCTTGCGCAATCAGCTCTTTGATCAGGATGAGCAGGATCGGAGAGAGGATCAGCCCGGCCACGCCAAATGCGGAGGTGGACAGAATCACGAAGGACAACATCAGGAACGCGGAAGACACGCCGATGGAATTGCCGGTGATTTTTGGCTCGAGAATTTGCCGGACGACCAGCACGATGACCAGCAGAACCAGCAGGCCGATAGCCAGCGAAGTGTTGCCGACAATGAACAAGTAAATGATCCAGGGGATCAGAATGGTCGAAACGCCGAGCAAAGGAAGAATGTCGAAGATGGCACAGACGAGCGCCATCGTAATTTCGTTGCCGCTGCCCAGAATAAACAATCCGACCAGTACAAGCACGAAGGTGATGCTGATCAATTTCAGCTGCGCTTTCAAATAGAGGCCAATCGCCCGGAATACGTTGCCCTGAATAAACGCGTAAGCGGTTTTCAGGGTTTTTGGCATTCGGTCATGGGCAATCCGCCGCCAATCCTTGATCTCCATGCTGAGGAAAAAGGCGAGAATGATGGCGATGCCAAAATTGGCCATAAAAGAAGAAAAAGAACCAAGCATCTTAATCATATGCTCCAGCGAAACGACCAGCCAGCCGGATAGGATGTTGGTGGCATCGGCAAAATAGCCGTTCAGCTTCTCGGTAAGATCGGGCGGCAGTTTGTCGATCTGCTGCTGCAGATAAACCGTCGCATCGTTAAAATGTCCCTGGAGGATGCGGGTATACCCCGGAAGCTTCTCCTGGAATTGCAGCGCCTGCATCACGATGAGCAAGCCCGCCGCAAACAGCGTGCCAAGCAGGAGCACCAGAAACAGCAGGACGGAAATCGCCGAAGCGACAGGCTTGCCGAGCCCTTTGCGGTTCAGGAACCGGGCCAGCGGTTCGATCAGCATAAAGACGAAAAAAGAAAGGAATACCGGCGCGGCCATCTGGTACAGCTTGCTGAAGGCCAGCATCACCAGATAGACGGTAAGGATGACAAGCCCGATATCGAAAAACGTGCGCCAATATTTTTTATACAGCGGCAACATGGATGCAAACGACTCCTTTTTCTTCTATTTATTATGTATAGATCCCAAATCAGGCTTCATTTCATTGTACACGATTTTAACAAAAATCGTCTATTTCTTTATGACCTGTGTTAAAATAGGAGGGGTCAACTCTGATAAAGCGGGGAATTTTACAATGCAGACTTTGTTGTTCTGGCTATTTTCCATTACCTCCTTCTATGCGTTTATCCCCGGAATGATTACCCGGATTTTCGGCTATCACGTGTTTCGCCGGGGCCTCAGTTCCACGGATTACGCGTTAACTTTCGACGACGGGCCTGACCCGCATTATACGCCACAACTGCTGGATTTATTGAAGCGTTACGGCGCCAAGGCCACCTTTTTCGTGGTCGGTTCGCATGCCGAACGGTATCCCGACATTATTAAGCGCATGCATGATGAAGGCCATCTGATCGGCATTCACAATTATGTGCATATCTCGAACTGGATCATGCGGCCGAAAACGGTCCGCAAGCAGATCGAGCGCACTTCGGACATTATTCACCGGATTACCGGGGAACGCAGCGTGTATTACCGTCCGCCCTGGGGGATTGTCAATCTGTTCGATTTCTCCAAACGGCGTCAGACGCAGATCGTGTTATGGTCGGCCATGGTCGGCGACTGGAAGGAAAAACTGGGCGCCGACAGATTGGCCAAGCGCCTCCTGCGCAAGCTGAACCCGGGTGAGGTGCTCGTGCTGCATGACTGCGGCACTACCTTCGGCGCGGACCCGGCTGCTCCGGGCAACATGCTTATCGCGCTGGAACGGATGCTGGAAGAAGGAAGCCGCCGCGGTCTGAAGAGCATCCGGATCGACAACCTGATCAAGCAGACGGAGAACTCGCCGGTTCGCCGGCTCTCCTTCGCTAAACGGCTGATCGTAGGCCTGTGGCTGCTTTGGGAGCAACTGTTCCATTTCATGTTCAAGCTCAAGACCATCTCGCCCGACAACCCGTTTATGTATTACCGGCTGCGGAAATACCAGGGTGACACGCTGGAGCTGGAGAACGGCGATCTGCTGCAATCCGGCGATCCGGTGATCGAGCTGCATTTCGATAACCGCAAGCTGTTCGAGCTCGGCGTCCATTCCCGTTCATCCGCCCAACTGGCCATCCGGCTGGTACGCAAAGTGGAGAAGGAATTCCCGGTGCTGGCCGAAACGATCGCTTCCGACCCGGCATTGGCATCCGCCAAGGCAGTGTACGGCGTCAGCATGATTAACCGGGGACCCGAGAAATTCGGCTTTGCCGTACTCGATCTCAAAGACGGTCTGTTTGCCCGGTCGACGAAATTTTATCTGAGCATCCTGATGAGCGTCATTCACCCGTCCGGCGGAGCAAGACTGAAGGAGCGGACCGAAGCGCTGGTTCCGAAAATCATCGTGATGCCGGTATCGGAGATGCTCCGCCGGATGAACAAGCAGCCGCAGAAGCAGCCTTCAAGACCGGTGGAGCAGCCGCTGGAAGAAGAGCTTTCGCTTGAGCATGATCTCTCGGGAGCAACCGTGCATTAAACTTAGCTAATAATAAATACATTCTTGAACGGGCGGACAGGAAAAATACGTCCGTGACCGCCGTAAGGTTTCAATCGCAGGTATCATGGATAGACGATCAGCAGCATAGAACCAACAACAAAAAGCTTCCACCGACGCAAAAGTACATTGCGCCGGGAGAAGCTTTTTTAATGTTTTGGCCTTTTTGGCCTGACAGAAGCGAAACGCGCTTAACGTTTGGAGGTATAAAAATTACGGACGACGCCAGCTGCTTCTTTACCATACATACAGTAATCGTCATTAGCTGCTGCATCGGCAAGGTCATACAGCTTGGCCGGCCAGTCCCAGAGCATAAAGCCGCCGACCCATTCCTTTGCGGCGCACGCGCCGAACATGGCACGGTAGAAACGGGCCTGTTCCGCTTCATCCGGCTTGCCGGGAAGCGTCCAGTCGTTGGGGATGGCCGCGCTGCCGCTCCGGCTCGGACAACCGGCTTCCATGAAGAAGAAAGGTTTGTTGACCCGGTCAACGACGGCTTTGATCCGTTCCAGCTGCACTTCCCAGTCATTCTCCGGATAGTAGCCGCTCGAAGAGATGATATCGACCGCGTCCCACCAGGTCACATTGTCTTCCTGATATTTATCGCAATTGTAGGTAATGGGCCCGCTATACACTTTCCGGACTTCGGCAATCAGCGCCCGCCATTCCTCCGCTCTGCGGTCAGCCTGTACGGTCTCGCAGCCGATGCATAGCATCTCGCAGCCGGTCTCTTCGGCGATGGCCGCATAGTGGAGCATGAACTCGGTGTAGGAGGCAAACCATTCGCTCCATTTGGGCTCGTAGGGCACATCTTTATCAAAAAAGTTGATATGCGCCCGCCATGTGCCGTCGGCGCAGTTCACGATAGGCTTCAGGCATACCTTGAGCTTCAGCGCTTTGGCTTTGGAGATGGCCCAGCGCAGCTCCTCGTCGGTTATGGTCGGCTCTTCGCGGAAACGGATGACGGTTGATTGAGGTTTATCCTGCAAGGCACCGAAGGCAATGGCTGCCCAGTTCGCGCCTGTGTTTTCCGCCATCTGCTCCAATGAATAGACGGCTTCGGAACTGTTCCAGGTCCCGCGGCGGCCCATGGCGCCCCAGGTTACGCCGGCGATGTATTCAGTAGGTAGGATCATGAAGTTATCCCTGCTTTCGTAAGGAAGGAGTGAGTTAAGGCATGATTTTCTTGTATTCGTTCGGCGTCACGCCGACGATCCGTTTAAACAATTTATTAAAGTAGGCCGGGTCGGGATAGCCGACTTCCGCGCCGATTGTATGAACCTTCATATTTGGCTCCTGCCGCAGCAGCTGCTTCGCTTTTTTGATGCGGATCTCCGTGATATATTCCGTCAGGGTCAGGCCGGTTTCCTGCTTGAACAGCTTGCTTAAATAGCTGGGGGTCAGGAAGACCATACCGGCCAAAAAATTCAGATCGGCATGCTCATTGTAATGCGACGCTATCCAGCGTTTGACGTTCTCCACCGCTTTGCCGCCCAGGTCGCTGCGCATGCTGCGGATCTGCTCAAGCGGGGGCAGCAGCGCCCCGAGGAACGTCTGCTCCATCTCCCGGAAAGTCATGCAGGCGAGCAGCGACTTCTCAAGCAGGTCCTGTGCCTCAAGGGTGAAGACGGGCATTTCGGGGAATTCCTTTATCACTTCGTCTTCGATTCTGCGGCAGAGGCGGAGAATATCTTCCGGCTCGGCTTGCAGTTCCTTCAGTCTGGAGAATTGTCCGCGCAGCCATTCCTCGATCCGTTCGAGGTTCAGCAGCTGCAGGTTTTCGGTAAAATCTTTCCAGTAGGCAGCCAGCAGTGCCGGTAACACCGGCTCCGGCTGCGGACTCAGATCCCGGAAGGAGCCGTAATAGAGCGGCTCCTCGCGGTACAGGCCGGCTAGGCAGGCCCGGCTGGCTTCGGCATAGGCGGCCTTCAGCTCCCGGATCAACATCCGGGGGTGGCTGGTGCCCAGATGCACCGGAACTTTCCCGTTCCCCGCAAGCAGCGGCTTATAGAACTCCCGGAGGGTCTCCGGGCCAGGCTCTTCCGGGAAATAGCCGATCCAGAGCTGAAGCAGCGGCTGGAGGACGAGGCAGTCGGCATCGGGCCCGGCAATCATCCGCATCCGTTCGCTGCCGGCCTGCAGGGTATCGGCATCGCCGGCCCGGTGAACGCAGACGGCATAGTAGGGCAGAGGCAGCGCGAACTCCGGCGGCGAGGCTTCATCCAGCGCATCGCTGTGCAGATAGGCACTGAGCAGCTGCAGCCGCAGCCGGCGTTCCCGCTCGCAGCGCTCGCGGTTCTCGGCGGCCAGCTGATGCAGCAGCCCGAACAGCTGCTCTTTGTCGATCGGCTTCAGCAGATAGTCGACGGCGGAATAGCGGATCGCTTCCCGGGCGTAATTGAATTCCGTAAAACCACTCATCAGAATGCAACGGACCTGGGGATACAGCGCTTTGACTTCGCGGATGAGGTCCAGTCCGCTGACCTCCGGCATCCGGATATCCGTGATGACCAGATCGATCTCCGCGGCAGCGAGGATGTCCAAGGCTTCCCGGCCGTTAGAGCAAATGCCGGCGACATGGAAATATTCACTTTGCTTGGAGATCATCTTTGATAAACCTTCGCGGATCAGTATCTCATCGTCAACGATCAGGATGTTCAGCATGTGGGATTCCCCCTAATTGGAGTAACAGAATGCGCAGCGTCACGGAGGTGCCGACCCCTGCCTGGCTGTCGACCAGCAGGCCGGATCCCGGTCCGTAATTCAGGCGCAGCCGGTCGTTGACATTGTGCAGGCCGATGCCGAACCGGCTTTCCTCGGCGGCGAATTCGGTGAAGGTGCCGTGCTTCAGGCTGGCCCGCAGTTCTTCAAGCGTGCCTGCATCCATGCCGACGCCGTCGTCCGTCACCGTAAACAGCATGGCTTCGCCATCGCGCGAGGCGGTAATCGAAATGGTGCCGATGCCGATCTTCGGTTCTAGCCCGTGAAAAACGGCGTTTTCGACGATCGGCTGGAAGACCAGCTTGAGCATCGGAAGCTGCAGGTATTCCTCCGGGACATCGATGATGAGCCGGAACTTCTCCGGAAAACGGATCTGCAGCAGATTATAGTAATTGGTGACATGCTCCAGCTCCTGGCGGACGGTCACCGCCTTGTCGCTGCGGGTAATGCTGTAGCGCATTTGCAGCCCCAGCATGTAGGTCAGCTTGGCAACGCGGGAATCGTCGCTGCCTTCGGCAAGCATCCGGATCGATTCCAGCGTGTTATAGAAGAAATGCGGGTTGATCTGATTCTGCAAGGCGAGCATATCGGCTTTCTGCTTGCGCTGCTCCGTCTCGGCGACTTCCGTCAGCAGCTCCTTGACCCGGATAATCATCCGGTTGAAGTGGCTGCCGAGCATGCCGATTTCGTCGTTGTATTTCGGTTCGAGCCAGACGTTCAAGTTGCCGTGCTGCACCTTTTTCATCAGCCGTACCAGCGATTTGAGCGGTTTGGTCAAGGCATGGGAGAAGAGAGTCGCAACGATCAGCGCAAACATCAGAATCGCCAGCGTGGTCAGCAGCTGCCGGTCGCGGGTATGGCGGATACCGGAAAGAATGGGATTCAGCGGAATATTCACGGATGTAATCCATCCGGTTTGCTCCGACTTATGGTAAGCGACCAGATAACGTTCCCCATGGTCGGCATACTGGAAACTTCCGCTGCTTCCGCTGCGGCGGGCGAGCAGCAGATCGAGATGCTTTTGCGGTTCGCCGTTTGTCGCATAAACGATTTGGTTATGATCATCAACCACCATGGAAGTCCCTTTGGCTACGGCGTTAACGGGCCCCAGAACATCCAGAAGCATGCTTACATCAATATCGAATATGATCATACCGATATCATCAAGCCTGCTCGTCGATTTTATCGTACGCAGCATGCTGAAGACCTCTTTTTTCTGATCCAGATTATAAATGACGGAATGCCTGCCCTCCAATACCGGAGAGGTTCCGGCTTGGGCGAGCAGGCTGCGCCAGCGTTCAATCTGATCTGTGGTCGATACGACGCTGATTCCGCCTGCTCTGTCATAAAAAACGTTGCCGTATTTGTCAACGAGGTAGACGGTCGAAATTTCATCCTTTGTGATTTTGAGATATCCCAAAAACATACTCATACTGACGTTCTTGTCCCAGTCCGTCACCTTCTGCTCCAAGTAATACTGCACATCGGTATTATAAAGAGGCAGAAGCGTAGAGCGCTTCAAATCCGCGATATAGCGGTCGATCGTATCGGCCGCGTTTGCCGTAAGCTGCACCGCGTTATTGGCTGCATTGCGCAGATTGGAATTATACGTTGCCTGCGCCGACAAATAACTGACGAACGAGATGGGCAGGGAGAGCAGGAAAATAAAGATAACGATCAGTTTTTTCTCCATCGGGAGGTTGGCCAGATACTGCCAGCTCCAGCGGAAAAAGCGGAGGATGCGGGATACCATCGGGTTAGGTTCCTTTCAGCCTGTGAACATGCCTTATTTGACCGCTCCGCTCGCGACGCCGTCGAAAATATACCGCTGCAGGAACAGATACAGGACGACGGTCGGCAGCAGGATCAGCAGGATCGCGGCGCAGATCAGATTCCAGTCGGCCGAATTGACCCCCTGAAAGCGCATGAGCACCGTCGTAACCACACCGAGGCTTTGCTTCGGCATGTACAGGTAGGGAATATACATATCGTTATAGATGCTAATGGTCTTAAGAATGATCAGCGTCGCCGTGGCCGGAGTCAGCAACGGGAAAATGACCGAACGATAAATTTTGAACAGCGAAGCGCCCTCCACCATGGCGGCTTCGTCCAGATCGTACGGAATGTTGCGAATAAATTGCAGGTACAGGATGATCTGGATCACATCGGCACCGATATACAGAATGATCGGCGCACCAATCGTGTTGTACAAGCCGAAGCCTTTAATAATGCCAAATGTGGCCACCTGGGTGGTGATGCTCGGGATGACTGTTGCCATCAGATAAGCGGCAAACACGACGGGCTTTAGTTTGAAGTCGAACCGGCCGAGCACATATGCTACCATGGTACCGAACAAAATGTTCAAGGTCAACGAAACGACGATAATCAGCAGAACATTGCCGAAGCCGGTCAAGAGATCCCCGCGCTCAAAGACTACCCGGAAATTATCAAAGTTCATAAAGCTGCGGGGCAGCGCCATCGAACCGGTTGTATTGAATTCGTCGGCCGATTTGAAGGCATTGATTACGACGATATAAGGCGGGAACAGTACGACGAATACGCCGAACAGCAGCGTGATATATTTCAGCAGGTCCACAGGACCCAGCGTTTTTCTCCTCATTATCAGTCCTTGCCTCCTCTGCCAAGTACGAATTGCTGGGCGCCGACGATGACGATGACGAAGAGCAGCAGGACGACGCTCATTGCCGAAGCCAGGCCGTAATTGTTATAAGCAAAAGCGGTATCTACAACCCGCATGACGTACGTCTGGCTGGCGCCTGCCGGACCGCCTTTGGTCAGCACGAACGGAAGGTCGAACACTTCCAGCGCGCCGGTGACCGTGAGGAACAGGTTCAGCTGGATGACCGGCTTCATGTTCGGCAGGGTGATTTTCCACAGCGTCTGCGCGGCATTGGCACCGTCGATGGTAGCAGCTTCATATAAATCCCGCGGAATGGCTTGAAGGGAAGCAATATAGATGACCATGTTGTAGCCCATAAAACGCCACAAGCCGGTTGAAGCCAGCGTGTAGTTGACCAACCCTTCCTTGCCGAGCCAGCTTGTTTCGCCAAGGGTATGCAGGCCGAGACTGTTAAGCAGCAGATTGAGCGAGCCGCCTGTGGTATCGAAAACAAAGCCGAACATAAAAGCAACGGCTACACCATTCATAATGTAAGGTAAAAACAGCAGGATACGGAAAAAATAGCGGCCCTTCAGCTTGCTGTTCAGGACGACTGCAAAGTAAATCGCGAGAATATTTTGCACAATGCCCACGGCAAAATAGGCAAAGTTATGTTCAAAGACTTTGAGAATATCGGGATTGGCAAAAACCTCGCGGTAGTTGGCCAGCCCGACCCAGGGTTTCTCGGGATTGTACCCGTCCCAGTTCGTGAAGCTGAAGTAAATCAGCTTAAGAGCGGGATAGTAAGTAAACGTCGCCAGCAGTGCCAACGGGATGAGAAGAAATGAAATGATGATGATAATCTTCTGTTTTTTGTAATTCAGCGTTCCGAACACTCCATCGACCTTCTTTCTTTATATGAGCGACAGATGCGGCTGCATCTGGATGACTACGCTTCTGGCGGAGATCCGGTTTGCAGCCGCTATCGTCTTCACAGCATGGATTATGAGGTCAAGCTGTCAAAGTTACTGCCCGAGAATTTCCTTTTTCGCTTTGGCCCAAGCCTTATTCCATTTGTCCAGCACGGCCTCTGGGTCTTTGGCTAACACGAATTCCTGAGCGATTGCAGGCAGGTCGATTTGCGCTTTGTTCAGGATATCGGTTACTTGCCCATTATCTGGCGTTCCTTCTTGCAGTTCTACGCCGGTCGATTGGAACTCTTGCAGCTGTACCAGTTTTGATTCCTTGCCTTTGAGCGGCGAGATGAAGCCGGCGAAATCTTCGTATCCGGATTCGGTCAGCAGCCATTTGAGGAAAATCTTAGTAGCTTCGACGTTTTTGCTGTTTTTGCTAACGGCATAGAAGAAGTCGGGGCTAAGGGCGGCTCTCAGCGTGCCGGAATTGTCGGCCGGCAAAGGATAGAAACCAATATTATCAGACTCCGCGCCAACGCCGATAAGTTGGTTTACGACCCAGTTGCCCAGATAATAGGCTGCGAACTTGCCGCTGGCTACGTCTTTTTTCGACTGCTCCCAGTTGGTCGAGTTGATGTCTTTTTCGAGGTAGCCTTTTTCGTTCAGTTCTCTCAGCATGCTGAAGGCTTTGCCGTAGCCGTTGTCCATCGTGAACGGTGTATCCGTGTTTAGCTTATCGTTCGGAAAGTCCGGGTTGTTCTCGATAATCCGCGGCATATCGTACACCCAGGTATTGAGCGGCCATTTGTCCTTAAAGTTGGAGGCCAATGGAATGATGCCCTTTGCTTTCAGCTTCTCGCAGGCCGCCAGGAATTCATCCCAGGTCTTCGGAAGCTCGGTAATGCCGGCGTCGGCGTAAGCTTTCTTGTTATACACAATCCCGGAGGTCGAGTTGCCGGTAGAAATGCCGTATACTTGGCCTTCGTAAGATTTGAAGTCTTTAAATGTGATTTGATCGTCCAATCCGAGATCATCAAGCGGAGCGAAATATTTTGGCAGATCAGAATTAGGGATCCCAGGAATAAACAAAAGATCTGGCAGTTCGCCACTGGCCATGCGGACTTTAACCTGTTGATTGTAGTCCTGTTGTCCGCCTTCGAACTCAATTTTAATATTCGGGTACTTCTCATTGAAGCGTTTGGCGTAGTCGTCGTACTCTTTGCCGATCATGTCGGTACGGTTGGTCAGGAACGTTACCTTGCCGCTGATGTTTGTATCTTCGCCTGCCGGTGCCGCGGAGGCCGATGCTTCCGGTGCTGTGCTGGCTTCCGGTGCAGCTGTGCTGGAGGCATTTCCGGACGAGCTGTTATTCCCGCTATTGGCATTATTGTTGTTGCCGCCGCAGCCGCTCAGCGCAGCAGACAAGCTAAAGATCATAACAAAACCTAACAAAGCTGTTTTCTTATTCAATCGTTTCGCCCCTTTTCTAGTGGTTGTTAGCGTTTACATGATGATTATATCCCCTGAAAGCGCTTCTTTAAATGGATTCAATTATTTTTTATTGTCTTCATTTATCCTTTTTGCGCTGTTAGGATACATGATATGATAACATTAATATAACAAAAAGCTATGAATAACAAAAAAGGACAATGAATTTGCCGCAAGCATGATGTTATGTTGGTTAGGCACGGGCGGATAGCCCTCATTCAGAAGGGATGGGCGATTAATGAGTATCCATGTACGCGAGCAAGAGGGATGGTTTCACCTGCAATCGGAAAAAATGAGCTACATTCTGCAGCTTCAGGGCGGCCTGCCTGCCCATGTGTATTGGGGAGGACGGCTGGAGGAACGGGCGTCGCTTAAAGATCTGGCGGTAAAAACGCCGGAGAACGCCGGCATCGACCGGCTGCCCCAGGAATATCCGCAATACGGAAGCGGCGATTTTCGCGTCCCGGCCTATCAGGCCGAGCTGACCGACGGAACGCGGGTAACGGAGCTGCGCTACACCGGTTACCGGATCATGCCGGGCAAACCGGCTCTGGACGGCTTGCCTGCGGTGTATACCGAGCAGGACGAGGAAGCCGATACGCTGGAGCTGGATCTGGAGGACGCGTATTGCGGGCTTAAAGTGACGCTGCTCTATACCGTATTTGCGCAGCGGAACGTCGTGGTCCGTTCGGCGCGCCTTGTTAACGGCGGCGCAGCGGACCTGCGGCTGCGGCGGGCGCTCAGTGCCTCGGTCGACTTCACGGAGGGCGAGGACCTGGAGATGCTGTATCTGTCCGGCTCCTGGTCGCGGGAAGCGGCGCTGAAACGCAGACCGCTGCTCGCGGGCGGCACCCGGATCGACAGCAAACGGGGCGTCAGCAGCCACCAGTTCAATCCGTTTGCGGCTTTGGTGCGGCAGGACACGACGGAGGAAGCCGGCGAAGCGTACGGCTTCAGTCTGGTGTACAGCGGGGGCTTCGAAGCGGAAGCCGAGATGGACGCGTTCGGCTCCGTGCGTTTTGTAATGGGCCTCAACTCGTTTGACTTCTCCTGGCTGCTCCAGCCCGGGGAACAATTCCAGACGCCGGAAGCGGTGCTCGTGTATTCCGCTGAGGGTATCGGCGACATGTCGCGCACCTACCACCGGCTGTACCGGACCCGGCTGTGCCGCGGGGAATACCGCGACAAAGAGCGGCCAATTCTGGTGAACAACTGGGAAGCGACATACTTCAATTTCAATGCGGACAAGCTGGATGCGATCGCGGAAGAAGGCGCGAAGCTTGGCATCGAGCTGTTCGTGCTGGACGACGGCTGGTTCGGCAAACGCGATGCCGACAATTCCTCGCTGGGCGACTGGGTGGAGGACCGGCGCAAGCTGCCCGGCGGGCTGGCCGATGTCGCGGCCCGCGTGAATGGGGCAGGGCTGAAATTCGGGCTGTGGTTCGAGCCCGAGATGATCTCTCCGGACAGCGAGCTGTACCGCAAGCATCCGGACTGGTGCATCCATGTGCCGGGGCGGCGCCGGACCGAAGCGCGCTGGCAGCTGGTACTCGATTACACGCGCCGGGAGGTGCGGGATTACATCTATGATGCGATGGCCGCCATCTTCAAGGCGGTGCCGATCAACTACGTCAAATGGGATATGAACCGCTATTTGACCGAGATTGGCTCTGCCGAGCTTCCGGCCGAACGGCAGGGTGAAACGGCGCATCGTTATGTGCTCGGCTTGTACGAGCTGCTGGAACGGATCACCGGAGATTTCCCGCAGATCCTGTTCGAAAGCTGCTCCAGCGGCGGCGGCCGCTTTGATCCGGGCATGCTTTATTACATGCCGCAGACCTGGACCAGCGACGATACCGACGGCGCGGAGCGCCTCAAGATTCAGTACGGCACCAGCCTAGTGTACCCCGTGAGCGCCATCGGTGCGCATGTGTCCGCGGTGCCAAACCATCAGGTCGGCCGGATCACCCCGCTGGAATTCCGCGGCGACGTGGCGATGTCCGGCAACTTCGGCTATGAGCTGGACTTGACGAAATTCACCGATGATGAAAAAGAAATCGTGAAGCGCCAGATCGCCGACTACAAGGAAGTCCGCAGCCTCGTGCAGACCGGCGACTTGTACCGGCTGAAAAACCCGTTCGACGGCAACGAAGCGGCCTGGATGTTCGTTTCGGCAGACAAACGTCAAGCGCTGGTCTATCATTTCAAAGTAATGGCGACGCCGCATCCGGCAATCTCCAGCGTGAAGCTGCGCGGCCTTGCATCCGGGCTGGAGTATCGGGTGACTTCGAATAAAGGCGGAGAAACCGTCGTCTACGGCGGCGACCGCTTGATGCGCAAAGGCCTGGCCCTTTCATACGCGCAGCAGGATTACCAAAGCGGCTGGTTTAAGCTGCAGGCGGAGTAAGGAAGGATCAAAGCAGGGTATAGAGTAGAAGTGCAGAGTGAGTGTACGGATAAGGAGTATAGAGTATATGAGCGGAGTAGGAGCTTGGAGTAACCATAAAGAGTAGCAGGGAAATGGGCACGAAGGTACGAGGACGGAGCGGCTGTTGGAGCATTGGAGTAGCAGGTGGCGCAGGAGTAGAGAGTAGAATAGAGATTAGGAGTAACGTAAAAGAGCAGTAAGGAATAGTTGACGGAGAACGGGTAAGGAACAGCTGGATGAGAAGATGAAGGAACAGCATGGAGTAGCTGCAGGCGCACATCGAGCGGCAGTGTAGAGTAGAATTAGAGTAGTTGAGTAATATTGGTTTTCACGAGCCGTGCGCACACATCCAAGGTACCCTTCAGTGAAAAACGACTTGCCCGACGTGGCCTTACGGACCTGAGAGCCGCTATTTGGCGAAAAAGCGATTATTTCCCGAATTAACGGACCTGAGAGCCGTTATTTCCGAAAATGGGTTGCTAAAACAACCGATTTTGCAAAAATAACGGCTTCTGTGTCCGTTAGGCGAGGGATAATCGCAGAATACTTGAAATAAGGGCTCTCATGTCCGTTAGGCAGCGAGCGACGGGGCCAAAATCGGCAGAAGCGTGGAACCGCAAAGCCGCGAGCGACAGGGGCCAGAATCGGCAGGAGCGTGGAACCGCAAAGCCGAGAGCGTCGCGGACCGGGACGGCAGGATCGCAGATCCGCCAGGCCGCAAGCAACACGGCCCAAAATCCGGCAGGAGCGTAGACAGGCAACGCCGTAAGCAACACGGCCCAAAACCGGCAGAAGCGTAGACAAGCAACGCCGCTAGTAACGCGCGCACTTGCAAGCGGTGAGATTGCAGGCTCAACGAAAGAGCAGCCCCGACCTAGTCGGAGCTGCTCTTTCGTTGTATTCGCTGCTGAAATGATCCGGTTCAGCAGATTAAATTTTGAGTACGCCGCCGTTGCTCGCGTTGGTCACGAGCTTGGAGTAACGGGCCAGATAGCCGGTTTTGACTTTCGGCTCGAAGCCCTTCCATTGGCTGCGGCGGGCCGCCAGAACTTCTTCTTCAACCAGCAGTTCGATCTTGCGGTTGTTCAGATCGAGCTCGATGATGTCGCCGTCCTCAACGAAGGCGATCGGGCCGCCTTCGGCCGCTTCCGGCGAGATGTGGCCGATGCTGATGCCGCGGGACGCGCCGGAGAAACGTCCGTCGGTAATGAGGCCGACCTTGGCGCCGAGACCCATGCCGACGATTTGCGAAGTCGGAGCCAGCATTTCCGGCATGCCCGGTCCGCCCTTCGGCCCTTCGTAGCGGATGACCACGACATGGCCTTCCTTGACTTTGCCGTTCGCGATGCCGGACAGCGCTTCTTCCTGCGAGTCGAAGCAGATGGCCGGGCCTTTGTGGTAGCCGCCTACGGATGCATCAACCGCACCGACCTTGATGATCGAGCCTTCTGGCGCAAGGTTGCCGTAAAGGACGGACAAACCGCCGACCTGCGAATACGGGTTGTCGATCGTATGGATGACCTTGGTATCCAGAATCTCATGGCCCGTAACGTTTTCGGCCAGGGTTTTGCCGGTTACGGTCATGCAGTCGCCGAACAGGGCGCCCGGCTTTTTGAGCAGCTCGTTCAGCACGGCGCTTACGCCGCCCGCACGGTCGACGTCTTCGATGAAGATGTCGGATGCCGGCGCCAGCTTGGCGAGATACGGCACGCGGTTCGCGACTTCATTGATGCGCTCCAGCGGGTAGTCGATTTCGGCTTCCTTCGCCAGGGCCAGGGTATGCAGTACGGTATTGGTGGAACCGCCCATCGCCATATCCAGCGCGAAGGCGTTGTCGATCGATTCTTTGGTCACGATGTCGCGCGGTTTCAGGTCCATTTCGATCAGGTTCATCAGCTGCTTGGCCGATTTGCGGACAAAATCCTTGCGCGCTTCGTCCACGGCGAGGATCGTGCCGTTGCCGGGAAGAGCAAGACCCAGCGCTTCGGCAAGGCAGTTCATGGAGTTCGCGGTGAACATCCCGGAACAGGAGCCGCAGGTCGGACAGCCGAATTGTTCAAGCTCCAGCAGGTCGCTGTCGGTGATCTTGCCGACCTGGTGCGCGCCGACGCCTTCGAATACGGAAGTCAGGGACAGCTTGTTGCCTTTGCTGTCGACGCCGGCCTTCATCGGGCCGCCGCTGACGAAGATGGTCGGGATGTTGACGCGCAGTGCGCCCATCATCATCCCCGGGGTGATTTTGTCGCAGTTCGGGATGCAGACCATGCCGTCGAACCAGTGGGCGGATACGACGGTCTCCAGCGAGTCGGCGATGATTTCCCGGCTGGGCAGGGAATAACGCATGCCGATGTGGCCCATGGCGATGCCGTCGTCCACGCCGATCGTATTGAATTCAAAAGGAACGCCGCCGGCTTCGCGGATCGCTTCCTTGACGATTTTACCGAATTCCTGCAAATGGACATGTCCGGGAACAATGTCGATATAGGAGTTGCAGACCGCGATAAACGGCTTGCCGAAATCCTCTTCTTTAACGCCGGCGGCACGCAGCAGGCTGCGGTGCGGTGCGCGGTCAAAGCCTTTTTTGATCATGTCTGAACGCATTTTCTTGGCTGACATAGTTCTGTTTCCCCCCTAATAAAATGGCAATGCCGGAATATAGCGTCGCGTTAACGCGCTGCAATCAGAGGCTGCGGCGCGTCCGCGGTTTATAGAAAGAACAGGGTCCAGCCTCTCATGCGGAAGGCGGGCGAAGCCGTTTCTATAAAAGCAGGCTGCATTATTATTAGAAAGTCTATCACAAACCACCTCGTTTTTCTACCGGACAATGTGAAGTTTGTCGCTTTGGCGCCGGATTTTGAAGGACCAAAAAAGCCCATCCTTATTAAGGAAGGGCTTTGAATTCAAACACTGTTTATAGTGAACGGCGCAGCGCGGCACGCTGAAGAAGGATCATCCAGTCGACGGAAGGCTCGACCAGCGGATGCAGCAGGCGTTTGACGGACGGCTGGGCCAGCAGAATCGTCATCGCGAGAGCGGATACTACCAAGATAGAAGCCGCGGCGATACTGTGAATGTGGCTGTACAGCCCGCTGGCTGCGGCAAGACGTACGATGAAACCGTGCAGAAGGAACACGTACAAGGTACGGCGGCCCCAATCGGTCATCCGGGACATTCCGAACGGTACGAGTCCGAGGAACGCGAGCGAGGAAACGATCTGCAGTCCATAAACGGCAGCCCGGTACAATCCGTCATACCACTCCGGCTGACCAAGCTGCATGAAGGTCATGCTTCCGTACAGCCAGCCTGGTTGCAGGGAAACGGCCAGCGTACCAAGAACCAGCAGCAGGGTTACAGATAAGGCAGCGGCGGCAGACTTGGCGAATTTGCGGTACATCCGGAGGACCGTTTCGAATTTCAGATGATAGCCGATGACGAAAAACGGGAAAAAGACAAAGGTCCGGGAAATCGCGAACCACACGCCGTCAAGCTGCAAATACCCGACGCCGATGCCGGCGGCAAAGGCGAAGATCAGCTGCGCGGGCACCGACCAGCGGCGGATGGCCAGCATCAGCAGGCGCCAGAAGGCGTGGCCGGCGAGAAACCATAGCAGCAGATAAGGCGCGAAAAACGAATGGTGAATATGGTTGACGCGGAAGTACGAGACATCCAGCGCGGAATACAGGCTTTGAAAAATCAGGTATTGCAGGCCGATTTGCAGGAGCACTTTGCGGCCGGCCGGAGCAGTCAGATTCTTTTTGCCGAAGTAGCCGGTCACCAGTACAAACAGCGGCATATGGAAACTGAAAATCCACATGTAAAGGCTGTGCATTGCGTCCATCCGCCCGATCAGCGGTTCAATCATGTTGCCGACAAATACGGTGACGATCAGCATAAAGCGCAGATTCAGGAAAAAGGTCTCTCCGCGCGTCTCCAGCGATTGCTCCACGTTCATGGTACACCCTCCAACATTTGCGCTAGCAAATTACTTTAATTTTAAAATACATCATTTTCAAACGTACGATTGTGAAATAAGTCACATTAGAAAGCGTTATCAAACCCGGCAAATGTGGCGATGTGTTGAAGGTTGTGCGGCCTTTCCGATTCCACTATAATTTTTATAGGCAGTGCTTGGGAGTGATCTATTGATGAAGAAAAAAACAAAACGTTACATTTGGCTTGGCGCGGCACTGTTGGTCCTTATTGCGGGCATCGCGGTGTGGAGGTACTTGATTCCTTATGAGCCTGCAGAACATGCCGTCTCGGCGATGGCCTCCGCGGACGGCGTCAGCGTCGACGACAATGACAACTGGATCTCCTTCGAGCCGTCGACCGTGCTAGGCACGGCCGTTATTTTTTATCCCGGCGCGCTGGTGAAGCCGGAAGCGTACGCGCCGCTCGCCCACAGAGTCGCTGCGGCCGGGCATCCGTTCTACATCGCCAAGATGCCGCTGAATCTGGCGGTGATCAAAGGCGATGCCGCGGATGACATCATCCGCGTGCATCCGCAGCAGACCTTTGTCATCGGCGGGCATTCCCTCGGCGGCGTAATGGCGTCCCGGTTCGCGGCAGACCATGCCGATGAACTGAAGGGCGTATTTTTTCTGGCTTCCTACCCCGACAGCAAAGGGAGCCTGAAGGACACCGCATTATCCGTTTTGTCGATCCTCGGGACAGAGGACACCGTGGTCAATCGAAAAAAATACAGTGAAGGCCGCTCCTATCTGCCGAGCAATACGGTCTACGATTCAATTGCCGGCGGCAATCATGCGCAATTCGGCAGCTACGGCCCGCAAAAAGGCGACGGGGAAGCGACGATCACCGAAGAAGAGCAGCAGTCGCACACGGCACATTCCTTGCTGGATTGGCTGGGCAACCTCCAATAGCAGCCGGAGTCCGTAAAGGAGGAAGCAATGCCGATACTTCATATCAACGGGTTGGCCGTACCCTGCCATGGGATTCTGTTTGATAAGGATGGAACACTGCTGGACCTGATGGGGACTTGGGGCCACTGGGCGGACATCGTTCTCGAAAGACTCGGTACCCAGCTGGCGCTTGCCGGCGCGGCCGGTGGCTTTGAGCCGGCCGGAGTGCTGGGCACAATCCATGATCAGGAAGGACGCGTCATCGGCTATGACCGCTCCGGACCGCTGAGCATGGCTACCATAGAGGAAACCCATGGGATTCTGGCCTGGCAGCTGTACCGTGCCGGTGTGCCATGGAATGAGGCGATCGTACAGGTCACAGCCATTGCCAAGGAGGCGATGAACGAGCTCCGCAGACAGCGCATCGCCGTGCCGATTCCACAGCTGGTGCCTTTCTTGCAGCAGTGCCGGGATGCCGGCTTGGCGCTCGGCGTTGTTACTTCCGATGGCGCGGACACGACGGGCGAGCAGCTCGAATGGCTGGGCATCGCCGGCTATTTCCGTTCGGTCGTTACCCGCGACAGGGTGTCGCAGGGCAAGCCGGCGCCGGAGATGGCCGAGCTGGCTTGCCGCGAGCTGGGCCTGGCCCCGGAGCACACCGTCATCATCGGCGACAGCAACGGCGACATGCAGCTCGGCAAAGGCGCAGGGCTTCGGCTGGCGCTGGGTCTGGCGCCGGATGGACAGAAGGAACATTTGCAGGACGCGGATGTCGTGATTGCGGGCTACCATCAGCTGAGCCTGAGCCGCTGAGATGCCCATTCCAACATAAAGGTGGTTGCATAAGCATGGATGAGCTGGAAGTGTTGGCCGACTGGATTCGAAACAGCGGCAGCATCGTTTTTTTCGGAGGCGCCGGAACCTCGACGGAAAGCGGAATCCCCGATTTCCGGTCTGCGGCCGGACTGTACCAGGCCCAGCAGGGATCCCCGTACCCTCCGGAAGTGATGCTGAGCCGCAGTTTTTTTATGGCGAAGCCGGACATCTTCTTTGACTTCTACCGCAGCAAGATGCTGCATCCGGAGGCGAAACCCGGCGGCGCGCACCTGCTCCTGGCGGAGCTGGAGCGGCAGGGCAAGCTGAAGGCCGTCGTTACGCAGAATATCGACGGCCTGCATCAGCTTGCCGGGAGCCGGGCCGTGCTGGAGCTGCACGGCTCGGTCCACCGCAATCATTGCATGGATTGCGGCAGATTCTACGGACTGGAGTTCGTCCTCCAGTCCGCAGATCGCGTCCCCCGCTGCAGCGATTGCGGCGGGATCGTCAAACCCGACGTGGTGCTGTACGAGGAGGAGTTGGACCACGACACGCTGGTCGGCGCGGTCGCGGCTATTGCCGGGGCCGATCTGCTGCTGATCGGCGGCACCTCGCTGACCGTGCAGCCGGCGGCGAGCCTGGTCACGTATTTCCGCGGGAAGCACTGCGTGCTGCTGAACGCGGAACCGACGCCGTACGATCACCGTGCGGATCTGCGCATCAAGGGCCGCATCGGCGAAGCAATGGCCGCCGTGCAGCGCATGCTGTAAGGCCGGCTAAAGCCGTCGTTCGCCACATTCAGGCAGTTCTCGAATTTCGGTCCTCCGCAAAGTATCAGATGAAGCTTCGAAGCCAAAGCCCCGCATTGCGGGGCTTTTTTTCTGTGCCGGATTATAGACCGTCCCAATGGTTTAAAATAGGGTATTGCGATCAATGAGGAGCAGAGAGGCGGGATCAGATATGGTTTATGTAGCCAGCGACGAACGATATGAAATGATGCGCTATAACCGCTGCGGCAAATCGGGCCTGAAGCTGCCGGCGATATCGCTGGGGCTGTGGCATAATTTCGGCGGAATCGACACGTACGCGAACGGACGGGAGATGATTACCCGCGCGTTTGATCTCGGCATTACCCATTTCGACCTGGCAAACAATTACGGTCCTCCGGCAGGAGCGGCGGAACAGCTTTTCGGCAGAGTGCTTGCCGAGGAACTGGCCCATTACCGGGATGAAATGATCATCTCCACCAAAGCGGGATATTATATGTGGCCCGGGCCGTACGGCGACTGGGGGTCGCGCAAATATTTGCTGTCAAGCCTCGACCAGAGCCTGAAGCGGCTGCGGCTGGATTACGTCGATATCTTTTATTCGCACCGGCCCGATCCGGAGACGCCGCTGGAAGAGACCATGGGCGCGCTGGATACGGCCGTCCGCTCCGGCAAAGCGCTGTATGTCGGGTTGTCCAACTACACGGCGGAACAGACGGCGGAAGCGATCCGGATCCTGAAGGCGCTCGGCACGCCGCTGCTGATCCACCAGCCCCGCTACTCTATGCTGGACCGCTGGATCGAAAACGGCCTGCAGCAGGTGCTGGAGGACAACGGCGTCGGTACCATCGCCTTTACGCCGCTGGCGCAGGGGCTGCTGACGAGCAAATATTTGAACGGCATCCCCGCCGATTCCCGGGCGGCCGGGCCGTCGACGGCGTTGAACGAAAGCCGGATTACGCCGGAGGTGCAGCGAAAAATCCGCGCGCTCAACCAGCTCGCCGTCTCCCGCGGGCAAAGCCTGGCCCAGTTCGCCCTGCTCTGGGCGCTGCGCGGCGGCAAGGTGACGTCGGCGCTTATCGGCGCCAGCCGGGTCAGCCAGATCGAAGAGAACGTTGCGGCGCTGAGCCACAGCGACTTCACGCCCGACGAGTTGGAGCGGATCGAGACGATTCTCAAATCGGACAGCGAGGCGTAAGCTCCGGTTTCTTTTCTTTCGTATAATAAAATGCCTACACAAAGACAGCCTGTCAGACATGCAATGATGTCCGGCAGACTGTTTGATAATGAAGCGGTTTATTTGCGCGATTCGGCAGAGCTTTCTTTGCCTGGACGTTCGCCCGGCCGCGTCGTCGACTGCCGGTAGGCGGTCGGCGATTCCGCGCAGAAGCGTTTGAACTGGCGCGAAAAATAAAGCGGGTCGGTCAGGCCGACGGAGGCGGCGACCTGCTCCACGGACAGCTCCGGGCGCTCCCGCAGCAGCTGACGCGATTTTTCGATCCGCAGGCGCAATAAATAGGTCACGGGAGAGAGGCCGGTCTCCTGCTTGAAGATCCGGGACAAATACGCACGGTTGTAGCCGAGGCTGTCGCACATTTGCTCGATGGAGACGGGATGTGCATATTGCGCCGCCATATAGTGAATCATCTGCTTGACGGTACGTTTCCCCTGCGATTCTGCGCCGGAGAGGCGGGACGCGGCATCGTGCAGCTCTGCGGCTTCGCCGATAATATGGTACAAATACCCGAGCGAAGTCAGATGGGCGCTGTCCTTGTTGGCATAAAAGGCTTCCTTCATTCCGGCCAGGGCGCCGGGAATAACGCTGTTCTCACCGGTGGATAATACCGGATTCTCGGCGGTCAGCCCCGACTGCCGCACCAGCTCATCGGCGTCCGGGCCGGTAAATGCCGCCCAGCGGTACCGCCAGGGCTGCTCTGCGTCGGAGAGGTAACTGACGAGCTGGCCGGGATGAATCAGAAAGCAGTCCCCCGGACCGAGCCTGTATTTGCGCCATTCCGTCGTAAACGTGCCGGCGCCCGACTCGATGTTGTGCAGCAGATAATAGTCGTATATTTTCGGGCCGGCCTGATGCAGCGGCTTCGTCTGGCTCTCCCCGGCAAACAGGACATGCAGCCTTTGCTTGTCGTAATAAACAGGATTCGATCCTACCGAATAAGTATGCTCCATGGCAGACATCCTTTCAGGATAACCGGCGTTCAATGGCACCGGCAGTGCGGAAGACGGCCATGCCGGCATTTTTCGCCCCGCGGTTTTCATTATACGCCCCGAAGTCACATTTATCCATGTATTACGCACATGATTGCATTATCAGGGCAAGTCTGATTTGATTATAATTAAGCCGTAAAGCAAGCAATCATATTCCAAAGTTGCTGCGAAGGAGCAGCGAAAGGATGGAGCTTTTTCATGAGTACACAGGAACTTAACCGCAAATTTATCGAGAAGTATGGAGAAAGCACGGAAGAAACTCGGGTATTCTACGCCCCGGGCCGCGTCAATCTGATCGGAGAGCATCTGGATTATAACGGGGGTTACGTGCTGCCGGCGGCGCTGGAATTCGGCACCTTCCTGTTCGTCCGTCCGCGCAGCGACAGCAAAGTGCAGTTTGCTTCCACCAATCTTCCTTACGAAGCTTCCTTAGACTTGAGCGAAATCGGCAACAAAAGCGGAGAGTGGATCGATTACCCGGTCGGCGTATTGGTCGAGCTGGCGAAAAAAGACCTTAAGCTGCAGCATGGCTACGATCTGCTGTTCCACGGCGACATTCCGAACGGGTCCGGCCTCTCTTCCTCGGCTTCGATCGAAGTGGTTACCGCATTTGCCTTCCTTACGCTGCTTGGCGGGGATACGGATACGGTAGAAATCGCTCTGCTGTCGCAGCGCGTGGAGAATCAATACGTCGGCGTCAACTCCGGCATCATGGACCAGTTCGCCGTAGCCAACGGCAAACGCGACCATGCGATCCTGCTGATGTGCGATACGCTGGAATATAGCCTGATCCCGTTCGTGACCGGATCCTACAAGCTGGTGATCGGCAACACGAACAAGAAACGCGGTCTGGTCGACTCCAAATACAATGAACGCCGCAGCCAATGCGACGAAGCGCTGGCAATCCTCAAGCAGGAGGTTCCTGAGCTGTCCTACCTGGCCGAGCTCAAGCCGGAGCAATTCGAAATCCATAAGGATAAAATCACCGACGAAACCGTAAGACGCCGTGCGAAGCATGTTGTGGAAGAAAACCAGCGCGTCCTCGATTCGGTGGAAGTGCTTAAAGCAAACAACCTGAAGCAATTCGGCCAATATATGAACGACTCCCATGTCTCGCTCCGCGACCTTTACGAGGTAAGCTGCCTGGAGCTGGACGTGATGGTGGAAGAAGCGCAAAAAATCCCGGGCACGCTGGGTGCGCGCATGACGGGCGCCGGCTTCGGCGGCTGCACGGTCTCTCTTGTGCATGAAGACGATGTGGAACGCTTTATCTCCGAGGTAGGCGCAGCTTACACGGAAAGAACCGGCCTTACCGGCGAGTTCTATGTCTGCGGCATCGGCAATGGGGTAGAAGAACTGAAGGGAGCGAATTAACATGGCGATTTTGGTAACAGGCGGTGCGGGGTACATCGGTTCCCATACGGTAGCGGAGCTGCTGGACCGGGGCGAAGAGGTTGTGGTCATCGACAATTTGCTGACAGGGCACCGCGAGGCGCTGCTGGGGGGCAAGCTGTATGAAGGCGATCTGCGCGACAAGGCGCTGCTTGCGAAGCTGTTTTCCGAAAACGACATCGATGCGGTGATTCACTTCGCCGCCAGCTCCCTGGTCGGGGAAAGCATGAAGGACCCGGTTAAATACTACGACAACAACGTATACGGCACCCAATGTCTGCTGGAAGCGATGCAAAATGCCGGCGTGACCAAAATCGTCTTCTCCTCTACGGCGGCCACCTACGGCGAACCGGAAAAGGTGCCGATTGAGGAGAGCGACAAAACCGAGCCGGCCAACGTCTACGGTGAAACGAAGCTGACAATGGAACGCATGATGGCCTGGTTCGACAAGGTGCTCGGCTTCAAATACGTCGCCCTTCGCTACTTCAACGCAGCCGGCGCCCATGCCAGCGGCAAAATCGGCGAAGACCACCGTCCGGAGAGCCATCTGATTCCGCTGGTACTGCAAACCGCGCTGAAGCAGCGCGAAAGCATCGCCGTGTTCGGCGAAGACTATCCGACAGCAGACGGCACCTGCATTCGCGACTACATCCATGTCACCGATCTGGCGGACGCCCACATCCGTGCGGTCAACTACCTGCGCGGCGGCAACGCGAGCAACGTGTTCAATCTGGGCAACGGCACCGGCTTCTCGGTCAAAGAAGTGATTGAAGTGGCGAAAAAGGTGACCGGCCTCGATATTCCGGTCGTGATTCAGGAACGCCGCGCCGGCGACCCTGCGGTGCTGGTGGCTTCTTCGGCCAAAGCGCGCACGGTGCTCGGCTGGAATCCGCAGCATGCCGACCTGGAAGGCATTATCGAGAGCGCATGGGGCTGGCATTCGTCGCATCCGCAAGGATACGGGGAATAAACCCTCTTTTCCAAGACGCATAGCCATACATGAAGGAGAAAACCATATGTCTACGATAAATCAAGCCGTCTCCGGAGAGAAGGCGCAGCTGGCGATCGAGCAGCTTGTCCGGTTCGCGCTGGACCGCCGGCTTATTGAACCTGCCGATGAGGATTACAGCCGCAACGAGCTGCTTGACCTGTTCGGCTTCACGGAGCCATACGCCCATGAATTTAATGAAGCCCCGCTGAGCAGCCCGCAAGGTCCGCTGGATGTACTGATCGATTACGGTTATGAGACCGGGAAAATGCCGGAGAACAGCGATACGTACCGCGATCTGCTGGATGCCAAAATCATGGGCCTGCTGATGGCCCGCCCGTCCGAGGTTAATGCCGAATTCGCGCAGCTGAAGGCGGAGCAGGGCATCGAGGCGGCGACCGACCGTTTCTACCAGCTTTGCATCGATTCGAACTACATCCGCATGGACCGCGTCTCCAAAAACGTGCTGTGGCAGCAGCCTTCGGAGTATGGCGACATCCAGATGACGATTAATCTCTCCAAGCCGGAGAAAAGTCCGCAGGAAATCGCCATGGCGCGCCTGCTTCCGCCGCCGGTCTACCCGAAATGCCAGCTCTGCCGCGAGAATGTCGGTTATGCCGGCCGGATCAACCATCCGCCGCGCCAGAACCTGCGGGTGATCCCGCTTGCGCTGAACGACGAGAAATGGCTGTTCCAATACTCGCCTTACGTGTACTATAACGAGCACTGCATCGTGCTGCACCATGACCATGTTCCGATGAAGCTGACGAAGGAAACCTTGAAGCGCCTGCTCGGGTTTGTCGGGGAGTACCCGCATTACTTTATCGGCTCGAATGCCGATCTTCCGATCGTCGGCGGGTCGATCCTGACGCATGACCACTTTCAGGGCGGACGCCATACGTTTCCGATCCAGACGGCGCCGAAGGAAGATACGTTCGTCCATCCGGATTATGCGGGCGTCACGATCAGCATCGTGAAATGGCCGATGTCCGTGCTGCGGCTTCAGGGCCATGATCCGGCAGTCCTGCTGGAATGTGCCAACACGATCTACGAATCGTGGAAAACATACAGCGATCCGGAAGCCGATGTGCTGGCCTATACGGAAGCCGGCGGCGAACGCACGCGCCACAACACCGTTACGCCAATCGTGCGCCGCTCTCAGGACGGCGGCTACGAGATGGATCTGGTGCTGCGCAACAACCGGACCAGCGAAGCGTATCCGGAAGGCATTTTCCATCCGCACCGGGAAATGCATCATATCAAGAAAGAAAACATCGGCCTCATCGAGGTTATGGGTCTGGCGATTCTGCCCGGCCGCCTCAAGGAAGAGCTCGACGCTGTAGCCGGCATTCTCTCCGGGGACGGGGAGCTGCTGAATGCGGTCAGAGGCGATACGCAACATGCTTTGGCGCAGCACGCGTCTTGGATCGATGAGCTTGTGGCTCGCTTCGGTACGACACTGGACCGCGAGGAAGCGGTCCGGACGGTGCAGAACGAAGTCGGCATCAAGTTTACCCATATTCTTGAGCAAGCCGGCGTCTACAAACGGACGCCCGAAGGACAAGCGGCGTTCCGCCGGTTCGTCCACAGCCTCGGCGCGAAAGCCGAAGCTTAAGCATTGTTGCTGCCAACTCTCCGGCCCATGCGGCCGGGGAGTTTTTTCTGGTGAGCTGGATACGAAGGTGGAGAACCGAGGTTTGCCCTCCATTTGATTGCTGACCGGGACAAGTCTATAATTAAACATTGCAGTTCATTTTTTGCCTAAAAGTGGAGGGATAAGCATGCGCAACTTTCAATTTCATAATCCGACCAAGCTGATCTTCGGACGCGGCACTCTGCAGGCGCTGAAGACCGAGGTTCCCAAATACGGCACACGCGTGCTTCTGATGTACGGCGGCGGCAGCATCAAGCGCAGCGGCCTGTACGATAAGGTGATCGCCGAGCTGAACGCCATCGGAGCGACCGTTACCGAATTGTCCGGCGTGGAGCCGAATCCGCGGCTGTCGACGGTACATAAAGGCGTGGACCTGTGCCGTGAGCATAACATTGATTTGGTACTCGCCGTCGGCGGCGGCAGTGTGCTGGACTGTGCCAAGGCGGTAGCTGTCGGCGCCAAATATGAAGGGGACATGTGGGACTTCGTGGAGCGTAAAGCGGCGGCCCAAGGCGCGCTTCCGCTGGGAACGGTCCTAACGATGGCTGCAACCGGTTCGGAGATGAACAACGGTTCGGTCATCACGAACGAAGTGACGAAAGAAAAGATGGGCTGGGGCAGCGAATATGCCTATCCGGCATTTTCCATCCTGGATCCGGAGCATACGTATACGCTGCCGAAGGATCAAACCGTCTATGGCATGGTAGACATCATGTCCCATGTACTGGAGCATTATTTCCATACCGACGGCAATACGCCGGTACAAGACGGCTTCTGCGAAACGCTGCTACGTACCGTGATCGCGACCGCACCGAAGCTTATCGAGGACCTGCATAATTACGAGCTGCGCGAGACGATCCTGTACTGCGGCACAATGGCGCTGAACGGCATGGTCAGCATGGGCTTTGCCGGCGACTGGGCGACGCATAATATCGAACACGCCGTCTCGGCCGTGTACGACATCCCGCATGGCGGCGGGCTGGCGATCCTGTTCCCGCAATGGATGAGATACAACCTGAGCCACAATCCGGCGCGTTTCAAACAGCTGGCCGTCAACGTCTTCGGCATCGACGCCGCAGGCAAAACGGACGAGCAAGCCGGTCTTGAGGGCATCGAGGCGCTGCGTCGCTTCTTCGACTCCATCGGCGCTCCGCGTACGCTTGGCGATTACGACATCGACGACAGCCAAATCGGCGTGATGGCCGATAAAACGGTCCGCTTCGGCCCGTTCGGCGGCTTCCGTAAGCTCGAGCGTGAAGACGTGGTCGAGATTTACAAAATGGCGCTGTAAACCTGCCTTACAGGCTTAGCAACGGGCTCCGCCCAGAAAAACGGTAGAAATGCCAGCATTTCCGCCAGCTGCTGCATCCAGCTAAGCGCAAAAGACGCTTCAAACCGCCGTTCGCCGGCGTTTGAGGCGTCTTTTTGCTTTGGCCTTCAAAGTGAGTTAGGTCATTCCCTTCTAGCTGTCCATGTCGATCAATCTGAAATCCTTACACATATGAGAAAAATACCCATTATTGTGAAACCCGGGACAAAGTTTTTCCGTTAAACTATATATAACAGTCCGGAGCTTACGACGGGAGGAGAGAGGTATGGAAACGCTATATTTGGGCTGTTTAGTGCTTGGCGTCATCTTTGCCCTGATCAGCATTTTGATCGGCGATTTGTTTGGCGGTGCGCTCCACGGCATCTTTGATGCCATTTCTTTTGATTTTGTGAATCCAGCGGTTATGGCCGGCGGGATCACGGTGTTTGGCGGAGCCGGCATACTCTTGACCCGGTATAGCAGCCTGGAGCACGGCCCGGTGCTTGCCCTGTCCCTGCTGATCGCTGCGTTTTCCGGGGTAGGAATGTACCTCGGGATTGTACGGCCGGCACGGAAGAGCGAAAGCTCAAGCGGATTCTCCATGAACGAGCTGCCCGGAAAAATCGGCGAAGTGACCGTCCCTTTGCCGCCTGAGGGGTACGGGGAGATCATGGTGCGCTTCGGGGCCGGCAATAGCCTGCACACGGCGGCAAGCATGGAGCGCAAGGCGCTGCCGGCCGGAACAAAAGTAGTGATCGTAGATGTTAGGGACGGCGTCGCGCTTGTCTCTGAATTCGAATTTGCAGAACATAGAGGAGAGATGCATGAATGAACGGCATTCCTGAGTTTTTGATTATTCCGATTGTGGTCATTGCGGTGCTGCTGGTATTCGCTATCGCCTTCTGGGCGCGCTACAAGACGGTTGGCCCGGATGAAGCGATGATCGTAACCGGCTCGTTTCTCGGCAACAACCATATCTCCGACGACGGCTCCGGCCGCAAAATCAAAATCGTACGCGGCGGCGGGGCGTTCATCCTGCCTGTTTTTCAAAAAGCGGAATTTATGTCGCTGCTCTCGCACAAGCTCGATGTGACGACCCCGGAGGTATACACCGAGCAGGGGGTACCCGTTATTGCCGACGGCGTCGCCATCATCAAGGTAGGCAGCTCCGTGGAAGACGTTGCTACCGCGGCCGAGCAGTTTATGGGTAAACCGATCGAAGCGCTGAAGAGCGAAGCCCAGGAAGTGCTGGAGGGCCATCTGCGGGCGATCCTCGGTACCATGACCGTCGAGGAGGTTTACCGCAACCGTGACCGGTTCGCGCAAGAGGTGCAGGGAGTGGCCGCGCGCGATCTCAAGAAGATGGGGCTGCAGATCGTTTCTTTTACCATCAAGGATGTCCGCGACAAGCACGGTTATCTGGAAGCGCTCGGTAAGCCGAGAATCGCGGCGGTCAAGCGGGATGCGGAAATCGCCGAAGCGGAAGCGGTGCGCGACGCGAGAATCCAGAAGGCCAGCGCCGAGGAGCAGGGGCAGAAAGCGGAGCTGCTGCGCGATACCAACATTGCCGAAGCCTCGCGGGACAATCAACTCAAGGTAGCGGCGTTCAAACGGGACCAGGACATGGCCAAGGCGGAAGCCGACCAGGCCTACCACATCCAGGAAGCCCGCGCCAAGCAGACGGTGGTCGAGGAGCAGATGAAAGTCGAGCTGGTGCGCAAGGAGCGCGAGATCGATCTGCAGGCGAAGGAAATCCAGGTTCGCGAGAAACAATATGACGCGGAAGTGAAAAAGAAAGCCGAAGCCGACCGTTTTGCGGTCGAGCAGGCGGCGGAAGCCGATATGGCGAAGAAAATGCGCGAAGCCGACGCGCTGCAATACAGCATAGAGAAGCAGGCGAAGGCGACCTCTGAGCAGAAACGGCTGGAAGGCCAGGCGGTAGCTGACGCGGAACTGGCCAAAGGGAAGGCCGAATCCGAAGTCATCCGGCTGCGCGGTCTTGCGGAAGCGGAAGCGAAGGAGAAGCTGGCCGAGGCGTTCCAAAAGTTCGGCGAAGCAGCCGTGCTGGACATTATCGTCAAAATGCTGCCTGAGCTGGCCGGACGGATCGCGGAGCCGATCGCATCCATCGATAAGCTGACCGTGGTGGACTCTGGCGGGGGCGAAGGCGCGACCAAGGTGAGCAACTATGTTACCCAGCTGATGGCCACCGCGCCGGAGATGCTCAAAAACGTGTCCGGAATCGATATGGAGGGCCTGATCCAGAAGCTGACGAAGGGCGGGGGCTCCGCAGAAATCTGATTTTTTTGACAGTTTGCGGTATACTCTTCTAATCTTGAATGCTTGATGTTATGATGTAGCGGACGAACGGGTATTCAGAATTAAAAGAGGTGTAAGTGTGGCAAGCATAACCGTGTCCAAAGTCTTGAACAACAACGTCATAATTGCCGGGCATCCGCAGTATGACGAAGTGGTAGTGATCGGGAAGGGCATTGGCTTCAACCGAAAAACGCGCGACCGGATCGATTTATCCGCCGTTGAAAAGATGTTTATTCTCCGCAGTCAGCAGGAGCAGGAACAATATATGCAGCTCGTTCCCCAAGTCGACGAGAAGCTGATCGAGGTTGTCCAGGAGATCGTGCTTCATATTATGCAGAGCAGCGGGCAGAAGCTGAACGAGCATATCCATATTGCGCTAACCGACCATATTTCCTTCGCCATTCGGCGTTATGAGCAGCAGATCGAGGTGCATAATCCTTTTTTGTACGAAACGAAGGAGATGTATCCCGAGGAGTACCGGCTGGCCGAATATGCCGTCGAGCGGATCAACGAAGCGATGGGTACGACGCTGCCGGCGGATGAAGTCGGTTTTGTCGCCCTGCATATCGTTAGCGCGCTCAGCAACCGCCATATCTCGGAGGTCCGGCAGCATTCGGTGCTGATCGGCGATCTGGTGGGGTTGGTGGAGGATGATTTGAATTACCGGATTCCGCGCGATTCGCTGGACTATTCCCGTCTCGTTACGCATCTGCGGTTTGTGCTTGAGCGTCTGCGCCGGGGAGAGACAGTCCGCGAGACCTCTTCGCTCGACGGGCTGATGAAGCGCGAATATCCGGAGATGTACTCCCTGGCCTGGAAGCTGACCAAAGTAATTGAGCAGCGGGTACGGATTCCGGTCTATCCGGCGGAGGTCAGCTACCTGACGATTCATTTGCAGCGCCTTGCCCAGAAGAAGGAAGACGAGGAAGGCATGAATCGGGATGAACCGGCGGAATGACGGCATTGTTAGCAGAAATTCCGCCCAATTTTATTCACAAAATAGACCTTGCAACTTTAAAATAACGGTGCTACAATTTAGCCTATAAAAAAAGAAAACAGAATACCAACGTGTTACTGATACGATCAGGCATGAGTAATCTCAGTATTTTGGTTGTCCAGCCCCAAGTCGGGGTAATCTAACTTTAGCGTTAGAGGGCATATCAAATGCTGTGTTGCTTATGCCTTTTTTGGTTTTCTGTTCGTAAGACAATTGGAGAAGGAAGTGACCTACTGTGTTTAAAAAACTATTTGGCGTTTTGCAGCGTGTCGGTAAAGCGCTCATGCTCCCGGTCGCCATTTTGCCTGCGGCGGGACTTCTGCTCGGAATCGGCAACATGCTTGTCAATCCCGATTTCCTGCAGTATGTTCCGGCCCTGGAAAATGATACAGTCCAAGCGATTGCCAACGTACTCATGAATGCAGGGCAGATTGTCTTTAGCAACCTGTCGCTGCTGTTCGCAGTCGGCGTAGCCATTGGTCTGGCCGGCGGCGAAGGCGTTGCTGGTCTGGCGGCGATTATCGGCTTCCTCGTCATGAACGTGACGATGGGAACGGTGCTCGGGATCAACAATTATGTTCTTAGCAAGCAGGATTTTGCGTATGCAAGCGTCCTGGGGATTCCGACCCTGCAAACCGGCGTATTCGGCGGTATTCTGGTCGGTATCCTGGCGGCCTCGATGTATAAGCGGTTTTTCCGCATCGAGCTGCCTTCGTATCTCGGCTTTTTTGCCGGCAAACGTTTCGTTCCGATCATGACGGCGGTAACCTCGCTGCTGCTCGGTCTCGTGCTGACGCTGGTATGGCCTCCGATTCAAAGCGGACTCAACTATGTGTCCGAAAGTATGATCGACACCAATCTGACCCTGGCTGCCTTTATCTTCGGGGTCATCGAACGCTCGCTGATTCCGTTCGGCCTGCATCACATCTTCTACTCGCCGTTCTGGTATGAGTTCGGCAGCTATGTCGACAAGGCCGGGGACCTGGTCCGCGGCGACCAACGGATCTTCATGCAGCAGCTTCGCGACGGCGTTCCGTTTACGGCGGGTACCTTTACAACCGGTAAATATCCGTTTATGATGTTTGGCCTTCCAGCCGCAGCATTGGCGATTTACCACGAATCCAGACCTGAAAACCGCAAGGTGGTCGGCAGCTTGATGATTTCCGCCGCATTGACCTCCTTCCTGACAGGGATTACGGAACCGCTGGAATTCTCGTTCCTGTTTGTTGCTCCGCTCTTGTTTGCGGTACATGCCATTTTTGCCGGTCTGTCGTTCATGACGATGCATATCCTGAACGTTAAGATCGGGATGACCTTCTCGGGCGGCTTCATCGACTACGTGCTGTTCGGCATTATTCCAAACCGCACAAACTGGTGGCTCGTTATTCCGGTCGGTCTTGTGATCGCAGTGATTTACTATTTCGGTTTCCGTTTTGTCATCCGCAAGTTCAATCTGAAGACGCCTGGCCGCGAAGATGTGGTCGACGACGACGACGATGGAGCTGCGGTGAATACGGCCTCCGTATCCAAAACGGGAGACGATCTTCCGCGCAACATTTTGTCCGCTCTCGGCGGTAAAGAAAATATCGTTCACCTCGATGCCTGCATCACCCGCCTCCGTGTAGAGGTCAAGGACAAAGGCGGCGTCGACAAAGGCCGTCTGAAGAAGCTGGGTGCTTCCGGCGTGCTTGAAGTGGGTAACAATGTACAGGCGATCTTCGGCACGCGTTCCGACACGATCAAATCGCAGATTCAGGATGTGATGGACGGCAGAACGCCGGCCGCAGCTCCGGTCACACCGGCGCCTGAAGCTGAACAGAATGCCGGAGCCGAAGCGGCTGCCATTATCCCGGAAGACATCGTGTCCCCGGTTAACGGCGAACTTCTGGATATCACCCAGGTTCCGGATGCGGTATTCTCGCAAAAAATGACGGGCGACGGCTTTGCATTCCTCTCCGAGGACGGCAAAATTTCTTCCCCGGTTTACGGTAAAGTGTTCAATGTTTTCCCTAGCAAGCATGCCATCGGCATCATGTCCGACGGCGGCAAAGAGGTGCTGGTGCATATCGGCGTCAACACTGTTAAACTGAAAGGGCAGGGCTTTACCGTGCTTGTTGAAGAAGGCGATCTGGTAGCTGCCGGACAGCCGATTATGGAAGTTGACCTGGAATACGTGAAAGCCCATGCGCCTTCCGTCATTTCGCCGGTGATCTTCTCCAACCTGCCTGAAGGCTCCACCGTTACCCTCAAAAAGCCGGGTAAGGTAGCCATCGGCGACAGCGACATTATCAGCATCCAGTAATGGATCAATTTCAAAGAAAGCGAGTGAATGAACATGCAAAAAACATTCAAAATTGTTGACGAAGACGGTATCCACGCACGCCCGGCCACTGCGCTTGTGAACACCGCAACCAAATTTAAAGGTACCGAAAGCTTCGCTGAAGCCAACGGCAAAAAGGTAACCCTTAAATCGATCCTCGGTGTATTGTCCCTCGGGCTTGAAGCCGGCGACACGCTCACCCTGATTACTGAAGGCGCCGAAGAAGCGGAAGCGCTGAACGCATTGCAGGACGTTATGGTTAAAGAAGGGCTGGGCGAAGTTCATGAGTAAGCTTTCAGGAATCGCGGCTTCTGCAGGGATTGCCGTAGCCCGTGCATTTATCCTGGAGCATCCGGATTACACGATCACCAAAACATCGGTCAACGACGTTGAGGCTGAGGTAGAGAAGCTGAACAAGGCTCTGGAGCAATCCAGAGCCGAGCTTCAAAACATCAAAGCCCGCACGCTGGCAGAGCTTGGCGAGAAGAAAGCGGAGATTTTCGAATCCCACTTGCTCATCCTTGATGATCCGGAGCTTATTACTCCGGTGATCGATAAAATCCGTTCCGAAGCGGTAAATGCCGATTTTGCGCTGAATGAAACGGCCAGCCAGTTTGTGGCCATGTTCGAAAATATGAAAAGCGCGTACCTACAGGAACGCGCAGCCGATATGCGCGACGTGACCAAACGCGTGCTGAACCATCTGCTCGGGATCACCTACATCAGCCCGGCCGAAATCAGCGAAGAAGTGATCGTCGTTGCCCAGGATTTGACGCCTTCGGATACGGCGCAACTGAACCGTACTTATGTTAAAGGTTTTACGACGAATATCGGCGGGCGGACATCCCACTCGGCGATTATGGCCCGTTCGCTGGAAATTCCGGCTGTCGTCGGCACCAAAAACGTGCTGTCTCTGGTGAAAGCAGGCGATCTGCTGATCGTCGACGGCCTCAGCGGCGACGTTCTGATCAATCCAAGCGAGGAAGAGGTTGCCGAATACACCCGCAAGCAGGAAGCCCACAACCTGCAAATCGCGGAATGGAAAAAGCTTCGCGATGAGCCGACCGTCTCCAAGGACGGCAAACATGTGGAGCTTGCGGCCAACATCGGAACGCCGAACGACGTAACCGGCGTACTGGACAACGGCGGCGAAGGCGTTGGCCTTTACCGTACCGAGTTCCTGTACATGGGACGCGACAAGCTACCTTCCGAAGAAGTTCAGTACAATGCGTACCGCACGGTTCTGGAGAGCATGAAGGGCAAACCGGTTGTTGTCCGTACGCTGGATATCGGCGGCGACAAAGAACTGCCTTACCTGGAAATGCCGAAAGAAATGAACCCGTTCCTTGGCTACCGCGCCATCCGCCTTTGCCTGGACCGTCAGGATATTTTCCGGACCCAGCTTCGCGCCTTGCTTCGGGCAAGCGCACACGGCGAACTGCGGATCATGTTCCCGATGATTGCAACACTGACCGAATTCCGTGCCGCACGCGAACTGCTGCTTGAAGAAAAAGCGAAGCTGCGCGAAGAAGGCAAGGAAGTATCCGACAACATCCAGCTTGGCATCATGGTGGAGATTCCTTCCACGGCCGTACTGGCGGACCAATTTGCCAAAGAGGTTGATTTCTTCAGTATCGGAACCAACGACCTTATCCAATATACGATGGCGGCCGACCGTATGAACGAACAGGTCTCCTACCTGTATCAGCCGTACAACCCGGCGATTCTCCGCCTGGTCAAAATTGTCATCGACGCAGCCCACGCCGAAGGCAAATGGACCGGTATGTGCGGAGAAATGGCCGGTGATTCTACAGCGATTCCGCTGTTGCTCGGCCTTGGGCTCGACGAGTTCAGCATGAGCGCTACTTCGATTCTGCCGGCACGCAGCCAGATTGCCAAGCTCTCCGCCGCAGAAATGAAGGAAATGGCTGCAAAAGCCCTTCAGATGAGCACTGCTGAAGAAGTTGCAGCACTGGTGCATAGCAGCACCAAGTAAAGATTCGCAGCAACACCGTTTTTCGGAGATTTCACTTTTCCATCTGCATTTTCTCTCGGCCTCCTAAACGGAGGCCGTTTTTTTGTGCAGTGTGATGGGCTCGTTAATTGCGCGGGAAATAATTCCGATAATAATAAAGTAGGCGCAGATCTTCGCGTGCACCCAAACCTGTGAATATACTGTTACATAGGATATGGATAATCGAAAGGATAGCTGCGCAAGTATAATTATCGGTCCGCGTGGACATATCTGGAACTATGCAGAGCAATCTGTTTCCGGTATTATTGCCGGAGGATACCATGGGAAGGTGAATATCATGAGCAGCAATTATATAAATATGGAATCCCTGATAGAAACCTATAGCGCCCAGGAGCTGGGCCTGAGTTATTCAATGGAACATTGCGAATTTAAAGTATGGGCACCGACAGCGTTCGCTGTATCGCTGGTAATTTACGAAACCGATGGGAACGGGGGAACAGCGCCCGACAGCGGGAAAATTGTCAGCATGTCACGCAGCGAAGACGGCGTTTGGGAAACGCTCGTCGACGGCGACTTGAAGGGTAAATACTATATGTATCGCGCTGTCTTTGCCGATGGCACTTTACAGGAAGCTGCTGATCCTTATGCACGGGCCGTTTCGGCGAACGGCAAACGTTCAGCAATCGTTGATTTGCGCGAGACGGACCCGGAGGGCTGGCATGAAGACCGGTCGCCGGCGCTGCATCATCCCGTAGACGCCGTCATTTACGAGCTGCATGTACGGGATTTCTCTGCCGATGAAAGCTCAGGCATGACCTTTAAAGGTAAATATAAAGCGTTCACGGAGAGCGGATTGAAGGATAATGCCGGGCATGCACTGGGCATCGATCACTTGGCCGAACTGGGCATTACCCATGTGCATCTGCTGCCTGTTTTCGATTTCCAGACCGTCGACGAGCTGCGCAGCGGCACGGAAACCGGCGATGAAGCAAACTATAACTGGGGTTATGATCCCCAGCATTATAATGTACCGGAAGGCTCTTACAGCACGAACCCGGCGGACCCGCGGGTCCGGATCCGCGAATTCAAGGAGATGGTGCAGGCACTCCATGGCAAAGGAATAGCGGTTATTATGGACGTTGTCTACAACCATACGTATTCGGTGGAGAGAGGGCCTTTTGAACCGCTCGTCCCTGGATATTTCTACCGTCATGACTATCATGGCAGATTATCAAACGGTTCCGGCGTAGGCAACGAACTGGCGACGGAACGGCCGATGGTCCGCAAATTCATTAAAGACTCTCTGGCTTACTGGGCCGAGGAATATCATATTGACGGCTTCCGGTTTGATCTGATGGGGTTGATCGACAGCACGACGATGCGCGAGATCACCGAGGAGCTGCGGCTGAATATCCGCCCGAATCTGCTGGTTTACGGCGAGCCATGGACGGGCGGCGACTCTCCGCTTGTGGCCAAAACGGTGAAGGGTGTGCAGAAAGGCAAAGGTTATGCCGTATTCAACGATAACTTCCGCGCGGCGATCAAGGGCGACAGCGACGGCTGGGGCAAAGGCTTCGCCACCGGTGAATACGGCAAGGAAGGCGCTGTAGCAGCGGGGATAAAAGGGGCGATTCACGATTTTACCGACTCGCCTGCCGAGACGGTGAATTACGTAACCGCGCATGACAATCTGAATTTGTGGGATAAAATACTGGTAACCGAAGGCTTGCGTCAGGCAGCGCATTTGCCCGATCTTCACGATGGCCGCTTGCGCAGCGGCGGAGACTTGTTTGCAGCGATAGCCGCGGCAAATCCATATATCGGCGTGGAGGAACAGGACGTTTTCGCAAGTCCGGCGGTACGGCGCTCCCTGCTGGCGAATGCGCTTGTATTGACCTCTCAGGGCATCCCGTTTCTTCATGCCGGCGACGAAATGCTGCGCAGCAAATTCGGCGACCATAACAGCTACCGCAGCGGCGATGCCATAAACGGCATCCGCTGGGAGAACAAACGCCGTTTTGCCCCCGTATTTAACTATTACAAAGGTCTGATTGCCTTGCGCAGAGAGCATCCGGCCTTCCGGCTCCGCGGGCGGCTCGAAATTGAGAGGCATATGGAGTTTTTGCGCTGCGGCGGCGGAGTCGTCTCGTATCAGCTGAAGAACAATGCCGGGGGCGATGTCTGGAACAATATCATCGTCATCTTTAATGCCGGTACTGAGAAGGTTGTACATTCACTGCCGGATACAGGTGGATTCTGGAACATCGTCGCGGATCATACGCGGGCCGGAACGGAAGTGTTCCGCTTGGCGGAGTATGAGGTTGAGGTTGAGGGGCTGTCGGTAATGGTGCTATATGACGGATACGGTGACCCGGAGCCACGCGCCAAAATCGTGGAGATCGAATATGAACGCCCGGACGGTGACTACCGGGGCTGGAATTTATGGGTCTGGGGTACAGGGATTCAGGACGGACAATGGGATTTCCGCGAATTGACGGAGGATGGCAGTGCGGTGGCCCGGATTGAGGTTGCTCCTGAAACCGAGTCTATCGGATATATTCTCCGTTTAAACGACTGGGAAGCAAAAGACGGCAGCGGCGACCGGTTCGTCGATTGCTCCGGCGAACGTGAGCTTTACCGGGTACGGATTATCGACGGTGCCGAAGGCAGCATGGCGGATGACGATGCCGATTTACCGCTCATCAGCTAGCCTGCAACAAAAAAACGGCTACAGCGCCTCTACATGAGGCCTGAAGCCGTTTTTTTGTTGCACCTATATTCATTTGGGCTGCTCGGCAACGGCCTCATCAATCAGTTCGTTATACAAATTAGCCTCGTTGCCGCCGTGGTTTTTGGAACGGTACATCGCAAGATCGGCTGCGCGCAGAAGCTCGTTGATGCTGGTGCCGTGCTGCGGGAAAAGGGCAACGCCGATGCTGGCCGAGGTATTGAAACTCGCTCCTCCGCTAACGGACCATGATTTTTTAAATAGCTGCAGCAGCCGTTCCAGCACTTCCTCCAGCATTTCGGAATTGGCATAGCGGTGAAACACGACGGCGAATTCATCGCCGCCGATCCGGAAGGCTTGCCCGTAGCCCTTCACGGTCTGCTGCAGCTCCCTGGAGAGCAGCTGCAAAAATTCATCGCCGGCCAGATGTCCGAGCGTATCGTTAAGCTGTTTGAACCGGTCACAATCGAGCAGCGCCAGTGCGAGATCCTGCCGCCGATCTTCCGGTTGGTTAATCATGTTCTCCATGTACATCTTGAAATGGGCCCGGTTCGGGATCGCCGTCAAATGATCGTAGAACGCCAGCTTGTGCAGGCGCTCCTCGTACATTTTTCGCTGGGTAATCTCGCGGGAGACAAGCATGAATTGCGCCGGAAACGAACGGCTGCCCTGAATCGGCGTTACCTTGGTCTCCAGCCAGATCCACTGGCCTTCGGCGGAACGCATCCGCAGTTCGGAAATCCGCGGCGTTCCCCGAACGACGCTCTTCAGCTTGGCCCAGGAAATTTCCGCCTCGCGGATATAGTTGGAGAGCGGCGCGCCTTTCTCCGGAACATAACCAAGCACAGCGGCGTGGGAAGGAGAGGCGTACAGGATCAGTCCGTTGATGTCAGTGACGATAATGAAGTCGGACATCGTTTCCCCGATCAGCTGATGCAGCGATTTCTCTTCGCGGATTTCATTTTGCAGCGAGATCAGGCGGCGGCATAAATAGACAATGACCAGAACCAGCAGGAAAAGTAGCAGGGAATAGACAGCGAAGACGGAGCTCTTTTTCTCCTCGTATACGCTTAGGACATGCCGGGCATAGCTGTCGAGCAGGGATTCGGTCTCATCAAGATGGGAGCGCACCGTCGCCAGGCTTGAGCTTGCGGATTGCGGCGTGTCCGCTCCCGCATCGGCTGGATTGCCGCTCGCCGCTGCGAGGACGGAACGGCCGTCCGCCGCCCAGGTGCCGAAGGAATTTTCTACGTTTTGCAGCTCCTGCTCCAGCGCGGTAAGCAATTCCCTGCCTTGCTCCATGTCGCCGTAAGGCAGCTTCAGGACGGCGATATTGTCGGCGGCCAGCCGGAGCTGGCGTTCCACGCCGGACAGGTACTGCTCATATTCAGCCGCGGATTGGCGCCGTTTGCTGCCGGAGGCGTTCGGATTCAGCGCGTGCTGGTAAGCGGATGCAGAGCGGTACAAATCGCGGTCTGCATTCAGGATAAGCTCCGTATTCCGGTTAACGACGCCGGACAATGTCCCCGCCAGTTTATTCATCGCCGCATTCAAATAAAGCAGGGAAGCGATGCTGATGCCGGTCAAAAGAACGGTTATTGAGGCAAAAACAAGAATTACTCTCCGGGTATTGTTGATTTTGGAACCCGCCACTGTCATCCTCTCCCCGCTAAACTTGAATACGTCAATTGTATGTCTGGGTGTTGCAGCCGTTTGGGAAACTCAAAATCTCCTGCCTGTCAAGGAATGATCCCGAGGTTGGAGAGAAGAGGATACTGCTATAATTTTAATTTGAAACATTATGTATAGAGTTGCTGAACTTATTTATATTCGAACCCATGAAACCTATTACCCAACTCTTCTGCAAACGATACGCTATTTTGAACGAAAAAAGTGGTTTTTGACAAAAAAAGTGCTTATTCGCGAGATATGCAGGAGAAATATGGGGAAATGCAGCGAAATCGATCGTTTCCATTCGAAAAAAGGGAAAACAGCATCGGGACGGGAATATATTCCCTATGGATTGACTTTTTACCTGGGAGGGCAATATGGCTATTTATTTGATCAGGCACGGCAAGGACGATGAAGGATATCGCGGCGGCTGGAGCCAGCGTGGGCTTAATGTGGAAGGCTTCCGGCAGTCGGAGCGGCTGGGCCGCTATCTGCTCGTGCACAAGGATCGCATTCCGGTCGACGAGATTATCAGCAGCGACCTGCAGCGTGCCCTTGATACGGCGAACGAGATCGGAAGGGCTTTGGGCAAACAGGTAATCCCGAGCGGCGTATGGCGCGAAACCAACAACGGAGTCATTGCTGGCATGCCGAACGAAATCGTGGATGAGCGGTATCCGAAGCTGTATTTCGCGGGACTCCGCATGGATGAACGTTATCCCGGAGGTGAGAGCCCGATCGAATTTTTCACAAGGATCCGTCACGCGATTGAAGAGCTTTGTGCGGTCAAGGAACAAGAGGCTGAGGAGAAAAATACAATGGTGGTCACCCACGGCGGCGTGATCAATGCCATCTATCATGTCCTGAAAGGTAAAACCTGGACCAATCAGGCGAAAGCATATCCTTCTAGCTATACCAGTTTTCATAAAATAGAGCACCGGAACGGGAAATGGATGATTACCGTGGAAAATGATACGGAACATCTGGCAGCAAAATAATACAAGAAGGGGCCTTCCCGTATCGGGAGGCCCCTTTACTATGCATATCGGGAGAAGCAATCGGCTCTCACTCCGGATCATCAGTCGGTCCGCAGCGCCTGAATCGGCTGCAGGCGCGACGCCTTATTCGCCGGCATCATGCCAAAAATGACACCGATCAGCAGCGAGAAGATGAAGGAAAGAATGACCATGTCCCAGGCAATCGAGACGTTGAGCGGTGAATATTTGCCTGCCGCCCAGCTTCCGCCGACGCCGATGCCGACCCCGAGCAGCCCGCCGAAGCCGCTGAGCACGATGGCCTCGATCATGAACTGCGACAGGATATCGAAGCGTTTGGCGCCGATCGCCTTCCGGATGCCGATCTCCCGCGTGCGCTCGTTAACCGAGACGATCATGATGTTCATGATGCCGATGCCGCCGACGAGCAGCGAGATGCCGGCGATGCCGGCCAGCGCCATGGTCAGCGTATCGGTCGTGGAATTGACCGTATCAAGCATTTCCTGCGCATCAAAAACGGTAAACGCGTTGTCGGCGTTTTTGAATTTGACACCCAGCTGGTTCTCCAGCTCGGTTTTGACCGATTCGACGGTATCCGCGGAGGTGGTTGTGATCGTGATGGAGCGGACGCCCTTGCTCTGGAGCTGCCGTTCCGCCGTCGATATCGGAATCAGGATTTTATCGTCGTTGGAGCCGCTCAGGCTGGAGCCTTTGGAGGCGAGTAACCCGACGATTTTGTAGCTGATGCCGTTTAATTGGACCTTTTCGCCGACCGGATCGTCGGTGCCGAACAGGTCCTCGGCTGTGCCGGTGCCGATCAGCGCCACCTTCTGGCGGTATTCCGTATCGATGTCGAGCAGGAAGCGGCCTTCCTGCACGTGATAATCCTTTACTGTCTCGTAGGAGGGCGTAATGCCTTCAACGGAGACGCTGACATTCTCCGTCTTGTTTTTGGCGGTAACATTTCCGCTGATGATCGGCGCGACCCCATCCACGCCGTCGATCTCGCCCAGCGCGAGCGCCTCCTCATAAGTCAGGGAAGTGGTCGCCCCGCGGCCGGTGATGTTGACGGTCAGCTGGTTCGTGCCCAGGCCGTTGAGCTGCTCCGTGATCTGCGAGGTGGTTCCTTGCCCGACGGAGACGAGAATAATCACGGAGGAGACGCCGATAATGATGCCGAGCATCGTCAGGAAAGCCCTGACCTTGTTGCTCAGGATGCTTTTTAACGCCATTCGCATACTTTGAAAAAGCTTCATCATCCGGCATTCCTCCGATCCTCGACGAGAACGCCGTCCTGAATGCGGATGATCCGCTTGGCCTGTGCGGCGATCTCCAGGTCGTGGGTAATGACGATGACGGTATGGCCCTGCGCATTCAGTTCCTTGATCATCTGCATGACCTCGGCGCCGGTCCGCGTATCGAGAGCGCCGGTCGGTTCATCCGCCAGCAGAATCGGCGGGGTGCCCGCAAGCGCCCGGGCGATGGCAACCCGCTGCTGCTGGCCGCCGGACAGCTCGGAGGGGCGATGGTGCATCCGCTCCTCCAGGCCGACCTTCTGGAGCGCCTCCTGGGCCATCACCTTGCGCTCCCTTGCGGAGAGGCCGCGGTAAATCAGCGGCAGTTCTACATTTTCTGCTGCCGAAAGCTTCGGCAGCAGATTGAAGTTCTGAAAAATAAAGCCGATTTTCTCGTTGCGGATGGAAGCCAGCCGGTTGCCGGACAGCTTCCGCACCTCCTGGCCGTCCAGCAGATAGCTGCCGGAATTCGAAATATCGAGACAGCCGATCATGTTCATCAAGGTGGATTTGCCGGAACCGGACGGACCGATGATCGCGACAAATTCCCCGTAATCGATATCAAACGATATGTCTTTGAGCACCATCATCGTTTCGCCGGCCATTTTGTAGCCGTGGGACATGTCGCGGATTTGGATCAGCGGGCCGGAAGCTGTCATCGGCCTCCACCGCCCGTTCCGCCGCTGCTGCGCGTACCTCCGCTGCCGCCGCCGCTAAAACCGCCGCCACCGAAGTTGCCGCCTGGAGCGCCGCCGGTCATTCCGCCGAATCCGCCGCCGAATCCGCCGTCCATCTGCTGCTGCTGGCTGCTTGTGCTGCTGGTAGAGATCACGGTCGGAATGACAACGGTATCGCCTTCGTTCAAGCCGCTGGTGATTTCCATTCGGGATTCGTCATGGATTCCCACTTCGACGATAACCATCTTCGTTGCCGTGCTTCCGCTTTGGCTGCTGGTTCCGCCGGTTCCGCCTTGGCGATTCCAAGTGCCGCGTCCTTCGCCGGAAGTACGTCCTTCGCCGGACCACTGGCCGCGTCCACCGCTTGGCGCGCCGCTAGGCATGGCACCGCCTTCGCCTGTGCCGCCCCCCGGGAAGCCGCCTTCCGGCATTTGGCCGCCTTCGCCGCCTGGCGCGCCGCTTGGCATCGGCGCTTGTCCGTCGCCGGAAGTTCCGGTTCCGGCCGTTCCCGTGCCGGTGGTGCCACCGCCGCCCTTGCCTGCCGCAGCGCTTGTTCCTGTGCTTTCCCCTGCGGTTACCGGCACGGTAACCATGTACTTGCCGCCGATTTCCTTCACGGCTTCAATAGGTACGGTCAGCACGTCTTTTTTCTCCGCGGTTGTGATGGAGACTTCCGCAGACATGCCCACGCGTGCGCCTTCCGAGGTCTTCATGCCAACGGTGACATCAAAGAGGGAGACACCGTTTGACGCAGTTCCTTCTTCGGCAATGTCCGTGACCTCGCCGGTAAATTCGGTATCCGGAAGCGCATCAAGCGTTACGGTTGCCGGCATACCGAGCGTTACCGTCGGGATATCCAACTCATCGACCTGTACGACAACGCTGAGCTTGTTGTAGTTGGTGATATCGAGAAGCTCTGCGCCGTCCATTGCTTTTTCGCCTTCCGCAATGTTGACCACGGTAATCGTGCCGTCAATCGGAGCGGTCAGCGGATCGGGAGGCAGCATATCCTCCTGCACGTCGGTAATTTTTTCAACCTGATTCTGAATATCCGTTTTGGCTTTCTCGATGGCGCGCTTGGCAGTGTCGAGATCGTCATCCGAAGCGCCGGATTGCGCTTGCTTCTTGTAGGCCGCTTCTTTCTCGGACAAATCTTCTTTCAGGGACTCCAGCGAGTTCTGCGCATCTTCCAGATTGTCGCTCAAATCCTCTCCCTCGAAGGTGATCAGCGTTTGGCCTTTTTTGACCACGTCGCCTTCCTTGACGAGCACTTCGGCCACCGTACCGGCATCCTTCGTTTTGACCTGGCTCGATTCGGTCGCGCTGACTGAGCCCGCACCCGAGACACTGACGACGATATCTCCCTTGGTGACAGCCGCTGTATTCAGGGGAGCGACATCGGCCGTCGTTTTTTTGTCGGGAAGAAAGGTGTAAACGAGCAGTCCGGCCGCTACGAGCACGAGCACGCCAACGCTCCAGATAAGCACTTTTTTCTTCTTCATTTCCGTCCTCCGCTTGGTTTATAGTTCTTTCTTGCATCTGTAGATAACACGATCATGTTAGTTGGAGCCGCTGGATGTTCCCCCGGATGTGTTGCCGGTTGTGCCTGAACCGCTGGTATCTGAGCTGTTGGTTCCCGTAGTTACAGAAGGGATGTATGTTAGGTCATACAAACTTGAAGCAAGGAGCATTCGCTGATCCTCAAACTGATCGTACAAGTTGATGCGGAAATTGCCTGTGACAAGAGATTTGTACAAGCTGCTGGTAAAGGTGGTTGTATACGTTTTGTAGGGGCCGACAGGTAAATCGGTACCTAGAGTAAGCACCTTTTCGTTCGAATGGCCATAAGGATCGACCATTTCCAGAACCAATTTATGACCATAGGTTCCACCAATTAATTCACTGTTTTTTGATAGATTGTAGTTAAGTGTAAGCGCGAATGTATCCTTACCGTCAGTTACCGTACCAATTGCATTGGTGACGCTAATCGTATAAGGATATAAATCAACAGATATCAAACTGCTCTGGGAAACAGTCGAAGTGGGATTCACTGCAAGTCCGACAGTATCAATATAGCCCGTAGGTGAACCGCTGAGTGCGGTCATTTTACCGGAGCTTACCGCTTCTCCGATATATAAAGTCAGATTAGCTATGCTCACTCCAAGTGGTAAGTCACTTACTACTGTTACAAGATTTTTTGCACCCGGATTAGTTGCTTCAGTGGATTGGCTGACTTCAGCTTCATAAAATTGGCCGTCTTCACTTTTATAATAAGCGACCAGCTTTGCTTGATCCGTCCGCCGAGTTTCTTTGCTGCTCATCGTTAGTTCGGTGTACAGCAGATTATTGTCCAACCCACTGTACAACAGCGTACGCCGTTCCTGTATTTCAGCTTTCTTGCCGGAAAGGCCGATTTGAATCGTGCTTCCTGCCGTATACGCAACAACCGGAATATCCAGCTGTGTCGTCGACAAGGAGATAAAGTTTGATGCCGCACCGTCAATGGTGCTCTGAAGCGCAATCTGCAGCTTGTCAAAATTATAGTCGTACGGAACATTTGCCAGCACATAAATGTCGGTAGTCGCATTAGGCGCAAGCGACGTCAGGGCGGAGGGCGCAACCACCTGGGCCGTGCTGCTGAAGTCGCTGCTGCCCGCTTTGACAACGCCGGTCAAAGAAGGAAGCTGGACGCTGGCCGTGCCGGCGTTGCGGATCGTCAGCTTGGCCGCAATTTGGTCGCCGTCTCCCCATGGCGTGCGGGACACTGAGTCCAGTTTTACTCCAAACGTTCCATAGCTGTTCTGCACGCCGTATTCCGTAGCGACAAGCGTGTTCGATTGCAGCGTATAGGGAATGGTATAGTAAGCCGCCGGAAAAACAATTTGGTTCGCGGTCGCCGGTTCGGTCATCTGCAGCTGCAGCTTATCCTGCACGATGCCCAGCGGCAGATCTACGCTCAGGTCGATCAGTTTTTCTTCCAACGGTTTTAAGGTCAGGCTGGCAAAAGCCTTCGTGTCCACCGGGAAGGCATACCCTTCCGAGGACTTAACGGCAAGCTCGTAGGCGGGAAGCGTGACGGATTTGCTGCCGGTATTTTTCACCCGGAACTGCATCGTCCATTTGGCGGTGTCCCCGTCGGCGTAGACGTTGGCGCTCTTCAACTGGGTATCGACCGTAACGGTGTCGATTGTCAGTTTCTTCACGGCACCTGCTGCAACGGTAAGGCTCGGCGTGGTTGCCGCAGGCAGCGCGAACGTGACCACAGGCAGATTAAGCTTCAGCCCGGAATCAGTCTGTGCAAACTGTACGGTCATGTTATCCGTCTTCATATAATTCGGGATCTCCGCGAGATAATAGACGGTTTTCTTTTCCTGCGGCTGAACTTTGTACCCGCTGCTGCTGTCGTCAAGCGCAAGATCAAAACTGGAGCCGCCGGCGGAATTCAGATAGGCCTTGAAGCCGGGATCGCTCAGCACCTTGGACCCCAGATTGGTCAGGCTGATGCCGACCTTCGCGTATACTTTGCCACTCGATTTATAGATTTGCAGGCTTTCGGCTTTGGCGTTGACGGTCAGATTGTTCATGGTGATTTTTTTGCTGGCGGCTTTGGCAACGCTGCCTGTATACGCAGACGGTACAGAGAACGAGCCCAGCTTCTTCTGGTAATCGGCGGCGCTTGCAAAATCCCAGCCGAACATGGAAATTTTGACGCCGGCCACCTTGCTCACTTTGCCTACATTGACATAGTAGGTGACGGATTGGCTGGTTTTGGCCGCAACCGATTTCACGTTGGAGCTCGCCGTTACGGCAGCGCCTTTAATGACGGTGCCCCCGGTGGTCGTTACTTTGGAAAAATAATCGACAAGATCCACACTGGCGCCGCTGCCGTTATAGTAGCTGATCGTGTATGTAAGAATATTGCCGCCGTCCTGCGCGAACAGCCCGACATCGGTGAGCTTGACGCTGACTCCGCTTTTCAGGGCGATGGAGCCCAACTTATCGAGTGTAGCGGCAGCAGCGGCTGTGGCTGCGCTTTGTGCGGTTGAAGTGCCTGCCGCCTCGGCGTAGGCCCCGTACATCGCAGTCTGGCTGAGCATCGCGGTGCTGAGCAGAACGGCGGCGTACGTTTTTCTTCGTTTATGCATGACCTTCCCTCCCTGAAGTTTACTAACTGGAAAAGTATCAAAACCGGCTGAACGTTCGCTGAAAAATATCCCGAAAATCCGCCTTGAAGCTTAAAGAGAGCTTAAAGCGAGATAAAAATTAACCTAAATTTGCGTTCCTTGTCATTCTGCGAAATTTTGTATATACTATAAAGACGTATCGATGAAATGCATGGATGGAGAAGAGTACGCAGCATCCTGGTTCACAGGGAGGAGACGCCGGAGATTGAGAGCGTTTCTGGACAATCAGCGCTGCCGAAGTTCGCTCCGGAGCAGTTCCCTGAAGGCGGCTTTTGTTTAAAGCACAGTAGGGGATACCGGCCGCAGACCGTTATTTCTGTAAGAGTGAGATAGGCTAATTGCCGCATAACAGGGACGTTCCCTGTTGGAATAATGCGCGACCTGTCTAACAAGGGTGGTACCACGGTCTTTTCGTCCCTTACGGGAGAAAAGGCCTTTTTTTGTTGCAAAAACATAATTGAAAAGAGGGGGCGGCACACGGCCATGAAAGAAAAGCTGGAAGCATTAAAAGTCGAGGCGGTAGCCAAGCTGCAGGAGGTAAACGATCCGCAGGCGCTAAATGATCTGCGCGTCAAGTATTTGGGCAAAAAAGGCGAGTTAACTGAGGTACTCCGCGGTATGGGCGGCCTCAGCGCCGAAGAGCGTCCGGTCATCGGACAGGTGGCGAATGAGGTGAGAGGCGCAATCGAAGCCATCATCACCGAGAAGCAGGAGCTGTTCCAGCAGCAGGAGACGCAGCAGCGTCTGCAGGCGGAAAAGGTAGACGTTACGCTGCCGGGCCGCAGCCTGCCGCAGGGCGGGATTCATCCGCTGAGCCGCGTGGTGCAGGAGATCGAGGATATTTTCATCGGCATGGGCTATCAGGTGGCCGAAGGTCCGGAAGTCGAAACCGACTACTTCAACTTCGAAGCGCTGAACCTGCCGAAAAACCATCCGGCGCGCGATATGCAGGATTCCTTCTATTTAACCGATGACCTGCTGATGCGTACGCAGACTTCTCCCGTACAGGTCCGCACCATGCAGGCCAAAAACGGGGAGGCTCCGGTAAAAATCATCTGCCCGGGCAAAGTGTTCCGCCGCGACGACGACGACGCGACCCACTCGTTTCAGTTCCACCAGATCGAAGGGCTTGTCATCGGCGACAACATCCGCATGAGCGACCTGAAGGGCACTTTGCAGCAATTTGTAAAAGAAATGTTCGGACCGGCCACGGGCATCCGCCTGCGCCCAAGCTTCTTTCCGTTCACCGAACCGAGCGTGGAAGTCGATGTCAGCTGTTTCAAATGCGGCGGCGAAGGCTGCCGCCTGTGCAAGCATACCGGATGGCTCGAGATCCTCGGCGCCGGCATGGTACATCCGAATGTGCTGCGGATGGGGGGCTATGATCCGGAGAAATATACCGGCTTTGCCTTCGGCATGGGCGTGGAGCGGATTGCGATGCTCAAATACGGCATCGACGACATCCGGTATTTCTATACGAACGACATGGGCTTCGTAAAGCAATTCAAAGGAATCTAACTTAGGGGAAGGTGAACGAGAAATGAAAGTATCTACCGGATGGCTGTCCGATTATATATCGCTTGAAGGAGTAACCGCCGAAGCGCTGGCCGAGAAAATCACGGCGGCGGGCATCGAAATCGACGGCATCGAACGCCGTAACAAAGGACTGTCCGGCATCGTGACCGGCTATGTCAAATCGAAGGAAAAACATCCCGACGCCGACAAACTGAATGTCTGCGTAGTGGATGCCGGAACCGGCGAAGATCTGCAAATCGTCTGCGGCGCGAAAAACGTTGCCGCCGGGCAAAAAGTGCCGGTGGCCCTGGTAGGCGCGAAACTTCCGGGACTGGAGATCAAGAAAGCCAAGCTGCGCGGCGTCCTGTCCCAAGGAATGATTTGTTCCGCCAAAGAGCTGGGGCTGAACGACAAGCTGCTGCCGAAAGAACTGCAGGAAGGCATTCTCGTCCTGCCTGAGGATACGGAAATCGGGCTCGACATTATAAAAGTGCTCGGACTGAACGATGAAATTCTAGAATTTGACTTGACCCCGAACCGCTCCGATTGTTTGAGCATGCTCGGCGCCGCTTACGAGACGAGCGCGATTCTCGGCCGCGAACTGAAGCTGCCGGATCCGTCCAAGGATCTTGTTGAAACAGGAGGCGCAGCCTCCGATTCCGTGCGCGTGCAAATTTCGGACGAAGCTTACGCTTCCCACTACGCCGTGCGGTTCATCTCCGGCGTTAAGCCGGGACCTGCGCCGCTCTGGATTCAGAACCGCCTAATGGCCGCGGGTATCCGCCCGATCAGCAACATTGTTGACATCACCAACTATGTGATGCTGGAATACGGGCAGCCGCTGCATGCGTTTGACGCCGACAAAGTCGCCGGCGGTTTGCTGGGCGTACGTCTGGCCCATGAAGGCGAAGTATTGACTACGCTTGACGGCCAGGAGCGCAAGCTGGAGCCGCATATGCTGGTGATTGCCGACGAGGCCAAAGCCGTGGCACTGGCCGGTGTAATGGGCGGTCTGGACACTGAGGTTACAGGCGAGACAGTCAATCTGCTGCTGGAGTCGGCGAAATTCGACGGCGGCACCGTACGCAAAACCTCCCGCCAGCTCGGCCTCCGTTCCGAGGCCTCGCAGCGCTTCGAGAAAGAAGTCGACCCGGGACGTGTCATTCCGGCGCTGAACCGCGCCGCTGCATTGATCGCGCGTTATGCCGGCGGCACTGTGCATGAAGGCATCGTTCAAGCCGGCGGAGCACCGGTTGCAAACAAAGTGCTGACCTTGTCGCTCGCCAAGCTGAACGGCTACCTGGGTACGGATTTGTCGCTGCTGGAAGTGAAGACGCTGATTGCCCGGCTGCATTTCAAATGCGGCGATCGGGAGCACGGCCTAATCGAAGTTGAAGTTCCGACACGGCGCGGGGACATCACGGTGGATGTCGATCTGATTGAAGAAATCGCCCGTTTGTACGGATATGATAATATTCCGACGACCCTGATCGAAGGCGTGACAACGCCGGGTGCCTTGACGCGCCAGCAAAGCCTGCGCCGCAGTCTGCGCCGCCTGCTCTCCCATGGCGGATATCAGGAAGTGATGGGCTACAGCTTCATTCAGCCGGAGCAAAGCAAGCTGTTCCCGGCTTTTGCGCAGGGCCGCCATGCCGTGAAGCTGGCCATGCCGATGAGCGAGGACCGCAGCGTGCTGCGTACCAGCCTGATCCCGCAGCTGCTGGATATCGCGCTTTATAACGTGAACCGCAAACAAAGCGATTTGGCGCTCTTCGAAATCGGCAACGTGTTCTTCTCCGAAGAAGAAGAGTTGACCCGCCAGCCGCAGGAACTTCCGGTGCTGGGCTTGCTGCTGAGCGGTAACCGTGCCGCCAAACAGTGGAATATTCCCGCAGAGCCGGTGGATTTCTTCGACCTGAAAGGTGCCGTCGAGACGGTATTCGCCCACCTGGGCCTCTCGGGGCGGATGGCATATGAAGGCGATGCGCCGCAGGATTATCATCCAGGCCGCTCCGCTTCCATCTACCTGCTGGGCGAAGCAGGCCGCGTGAAGATCGGAACGCTCGGCCAGCTGCATCCGGAGCTGCAGCGTAAGCTGGATCTGGAAGATACGTACGTCGCGGAGCTGCTGCTCCAGCCGCTGTATGACGCAGCCCGTGTCCATCTGCAGTACACCGAGCTTCAGCGTTTCCCGGGAATGGAGCGGGATATTGCGCTCGTTGTTAATGCCGATGTGCCGGCCGGACATCTCCTGGATGTTATACGGGCGAACGGCGGCACGTTGCTGCAGCAGGTTCAGGTATTCGACGTCTATACCGGCGGGAAGATGGAAGCCGGCAAAAAGAGCGTCGCGATCTCTCTTCTGTACCGCCATACCGATCATACGCTGACCGACGATGAGGTCGGCGAAGTGCATGAGCAGGTATTGTCCGCCCTTCAGCAAAACTTTGGCGCGGAACTGCGAAAATAGCAGGAATTTAACAAAACCGCAGCGAATCCTTTGTAAACCGGATTGCTGCGGTTTTGTATTTTTTATGACTTATACTCAATTGAAGTTTTTTTGCCAAATGTTTAACAGCGACGTTACAATAGAAGCAGGACTTCAGAATCAGATCACCGAGAATCCGCACACATTCAAAGGAGGGCACAACTGTGGCTATGGACCGGACAAGTGTCGCCGTGGAGATATACGGAACATCCTACAGGCTTGTAGGCAGCAGCACTGAATATATGAAACAAGTCGCCCGGTATGTGGACGAGCATATGCGCGGCATTTCCAAATCCCACTCTCGGCTAGACACGCCGCGGATCGCGGTGCTGGCTGCCGTACATATGGCAGAGCAGGCCATTCAGGTTCAGGATCTCAAGAATGAACTTAATATGCTTACCGGTGAGCGTACCGAGCTGCGCACCGAAGTGACGCGGCTCCAGGAGGCGCAGCGGGAACAGCAGGAAGCGTATGAGCGGCTGGAAGCCGAGGCCAGAGCCGAAGCGGAGCGCGTCATCGCTGCGGCCGAAGCGCTGCACAAGGCGCAGCTGGAAGCGCTGGAAGGCGAGCGCGGCGGGCTCGCGTCGGCGCTTGAGGCGCTGAGAGCGGAGCTTACGGAAGCCAAGCTTAGCCATGAGCACGAGCTGGCAAGCGCGCAGGCGCAGCAGCAGGAAGCGCTGGAGCGGCTGTCAGCCGAGCGCACCGGGGAGCGGGAAGCGCTGTTGGCCCGCCATGCCGAAGAAATCGCCAAGCTGCGCGAGACGCTGACGCAGGAACATGAGGAAGCGCATTCGGCCCTGGAACGGCAGCTTGCCGAGACCCGGGAAACGCTGGAGAGCCAAGCCCGCGAACAGGCAGATACGCTTGGCGCGGAGCTCGAGGCCAATAAAACGCTGCTGGCCGAGGCACAGGAAGAACTGCTTAAAGAGCAGGCGAAGACGAAAGAATTGCGGCAGTCCCAAGGCTCGCAGGAGCATCGCCATAAGCAGCAGCTGCAGGAGCTGGAGAAGCAGCTCGGCGAGCTGCGCGGCGGCAATGGGCAACTGCAATCCCGGCTGCGCGCGGCAGAGGCCGGACTGAAGAGCGAACGCGATTCGCGGCAGGCGCTGGAAGCGGAGCATCAGGAGGCACTGGAACGCGAGGCGGGCCTGAAGGGAGAGCTGGATGCCGCCGTCCAAGCGGGCGAACGCATGAACGGAGAGTTGAAGGAGCTTCGTGCGCGTCATGAAGCGGTACTGCTGGAAATTGCGGAGCTTCAGGCTGCGCTTAAGGAGAAAAGCGATACGCTGCAAGAGACGCAGGCGGAGCTTCAATCGGCTGCCGAGCTGGGCGGATTGCTGACAGATGAGCTGGAAGCGCAGCGGGGACGTATGGAAGCGGTGCAGCAGGAGAGCACAGGACTGCGGCATTCGCTGCAAGAGCTGCAAAGCGCACTCGAGCTGGCGCAGGAAGAATTGGCCCGTACGGTGGCGGAAGCCGGCAATTGGCAGGAACTGGCCGATAAGCGGATGGAGGACATCTCCGAGCTGGAAATGTCGCTGCTCGAAGCCGCCGACAAGCGGACAGCGTTGGAGCAAGAGCTGGAAGAGCTGCGCGAGCGCACGGTAACCTTCAGCCGCCAACTGGAGCAGGAAGCCGCGCAACGCGAGCAAGCCGAACGCGAAAGCGCCGGGCTGCTGGAGATGGAAGCGGAGCTGCGGGCACAGGCGGAACGCGAGCTCGCAGGGCTGCGCGAGCAGGTAGCGGCGCTGCGCGAGGGAAGCGAGCGCGCAGCCGCGAATTGGCAGGAGCGCGTGGATGCGCTGGCCGCCGAAGCGGCTGCCGCGCAGGAGGGACTTCGCGCTCAGGTGGAACATCTGAGCGCACAAGCCGCGCGCCATGCGGAAGCGGAGCGCGAGAACCGCGAGCTGCTCGAGCTGGAAGCGGAGCAGCGGGAAGAAGCCGAGCGCGAGCTGAAGGAGCTGCGCGGGCAGGTTGCGGCGCTGCGCGAGGACAGCGAGCGCGCGGCCATGGACTGGCAGGCGCGCGTGGATGCGCTGGCTGCCGAGGCGGCTGACGCGCAGGCAGAGCTGCGCGACAAGGCTGAGCTGCTGCGGACGGAGCTGCGCCTGGAAACGGCCCGGACCGAGCGTGAAGCCGAGCTACGGGCCGATGCCCTGCGCGAGCTAGAGCAGCAGCAGGCGGAAGCCGCCGCAGCGGCGAAAGAGCGGGATGCACTGCGCGGCCGCTACGAGGAGCTGATTGCGCAGTACGATGAAGTGCTCCAGGAAAGCGAACGGCTGCGGGAGCGCTGCGAGCTGCTGGAAGCAGAAAGCGATGAAGCGGCCCGGCGCCTGGAGGAAATGTCCGAAGCAAGCCGCGAGGCAGCTGCTGCTGTCGCCGACCATCAGGAGACGCTCCGCGAACTGCGCGGCGTTGAAGCTTCCTGGAAGCTGCGCTACGAGGAACTGCTCCAGCAGAAGCAGCAGTGGGAAGAGCGGGAGGCGAAGCTTCGTGAAGAAGCGGAGCTGTGGCAGCAGGAAGCCTTGGAGGCCGAATCGAAGGCGGAGGCAGCCGGACAGGATCGCAGCGAGGACAGCCGCCAGATCGCTGAGCTCGGCGAGCGGTACGAACTGGCGGAAGGCCAACTGCGCCTGATGCGCACGCAGTTCGAGATGGCGCAGGACGAGCTCGACAAACTTAGCCAAGCCCACCGCAGCCTGCAAACGGAATATGCCAAGCTGCAAAACGAATATAATGAATGGATTCAACTTATCGAACAGGATAGTTGAATGACGGCTGCAACACAAAAAACTGCCGTCTCTGCAGAGGTGCTCTGCGGGGGCGGCAGTTTTTTATCTTTTTCACTCCACCACAATCTTCGCCTTCATCGTGCTGTGGCCGGAGCCGCACATGACCGCGCAGGTCATTTCGTAGGTGCCGGCTTTGTCGGGAATGATGACGGTGGAAGAGGTTTTGCGGTTCAACAGCAGGTTCAGCTCGGGCACAAGGAGGCCGTGGTTGCCGCTTTCATTTTTAAAAATGATTTTGACTGGAACGCCCTTCTTTACATGATACTCCTCTTGATCGAAGCTGTAATTGGTTGCGGTAATGACCAGCTCTGTTTCAGGGGTAATCTCTGGATTCGCAGCATTTGCAGCATTGGCGTTATCCGCAGTAGCGTTATCATTCATAGTATCACTGCTGCATGCGGCCAACACTAGGACAATCCCAAGCACCAAAAACAACCCTAATCCCCAACGTTTCATCGTCATTTTCCCCCAGTGCAATGAAATTTCTTGCAGAGATCATAGCATATTTGAAAAAGAGAGCAAAGATTTCCTGAACTCTCAGCCGATATAAAATATATAGTAAGTTACGTAATGAGTTGACTACCGGTCCAGCGAAAAAAATTAGGTGCATCAATTATTCAAATTTACTATAATTAAAACTATTATATTTACTTAGAAGTAGGGGATCGACATTCATAGCGTGGACGATGATTTGAACACGGAAATATGGCACCGCAGAATTTTGAACGGGTACTGGATCATTGTAAGCATCATGATGGCGGCCCAGTTTTGTTTCGTACTGTCGGCGAATCCGCCGGAGGTGCAGACGGTGCTGATTTTGACACAAGGGCATTTGTTTGTCGCATGTAACGTATTTATTGTCTTTTGCATGCTGACCGCAGAGATATGGCTTCGATTGACCCCGAACTATCACAAACATGCGGTGGTAGGCTGCGGATTTTTCGTCTCGTATCTGATGTATTTTGTGCTTGAGCCGTTTGTGGACGGTGCGCAGATGACGCTGATGATGCCGCTGATGATTTCACTGGTCTATTTTAACCAGAAATTGCTGTATGGGCTGGGAACGTTCAGTTTGCTGTTTTACAGCGGGATTTACTTTGGCCTAGAGCAGCCGATTTTACATAAGCCTGAACTGGAATTCGTGATGGTGGAGTGCGTGTTTATCGTGTTTGTCGTAACGGCGCAGGCGGTCATTATCCGGGCCCGGGAAATGCGCGAACATCTGGAACAGGTGACGAAGTCGGAACAGGGGCTGATGGTGGAGCGGGCGATTTCGGATAAAATGCTCAAGATCGATCCGCTGACCGGCTTGTACAACCATAAGACGTTTCATGAGTATCTGGATTCTTTGCTGGAGCTAAGCGAATGCAACGGACTCCGCCTGCAGCTGGCGATTTTCGATATCGATAATTTCAAGCGGGTCAACGATACGTACGGACACTGGGTCGGTGATCTGGTGCTGAAGGAAGTGGCCGCGAAGGTTGGCGGAATGATCGGGCTGAACGATTTTGCCGCACGCTACGGCGGCGAGGAATTTGCTGTCATTTATACGGATAAAAGCTTCCATGAAGCCTATGCCGCTGCCGAAGCGATACGGACCAGCATTGCGGAGATGGCGCACCCGTATGCCGGCAGTAAGCCGATTACGGTAAGCATCGGATTGTGCGATTATATTCCGGGCGACGGCAAAGAGATGCTGTTCCGCAAGAGCGACGACGCATTGTACGTGGCCAAGCGCAGCGGCAAGAACAAGATTATTACGGCTGCGCACTCAAGCCTGGCTGAAGTTGTTTTCAATTACGCGCAATAACGCACAATAAATTGAAACGAAACACCCCCTTGTATCCGTATGATACAAGGGGGTGTTTCACTTGGAGCGGTTCGCTATTTCCCGGCTTCAAACGGCGTTGAGACCGGCAGGAACAGGTCGATGATCCCGATGACCAGCGCGGCCAGCAAGGCTCCGAGGATCGTGACGCTTACGCCGCTGACGATAAATTGCGCGACCCAGATGACCAGCGCACTCACGAGAAAGCCGACGATCCCGCGGCCGAACGGCGTTGTTTTTTTGCCAAAGATGCCTTCGACGATCCAGCCGAGCAGAGCAATGACAAGGGCAAGAAAGAATGCGCTCCAGAAACCGCCAACTTCAAACTGCGGAACGATCCAGCCTACGACGAGCAGTACGATCGCCGCCACAATAAAGCGTACCAAGTGAGCCAGAAATCTCATTACGCTAACCTCCTTTGTCCTTCTTGAAGGATATGTGCAAGTTTATTGTGGGCTCCGCTGGTCTTTAATATGCGCAGAAAACTTCCCCAAAATAGCGAAAATAAGCGGGATTAGGTATAATGAATCCATTGATGAAGGGAGCTGTGACCGTAATTGGACGACAAAATTTTGCATACGCTTGAATACCGCAAGATTTTAAATAAATTGATGCAGTATGCACAGACCCCGATGGGACACCTCCGGGCCGAAGAGCTTCGCCCTTCCGGCGATTTCGAAGGGGTTAAACAACTGCTGCAGGCAACGGATGAGGCAGTCACCGTAGACCGGCTGAAAGGCATTCCTTCCTTCGGCGGCGTCGTCGACATTCGGCCGGCACTGAAGCGGGCGGCGATCGGCGGGATGCTGGGAACGAATGAGCTCTTGTCGGTAGGCAACACAATCGGCGGCGGCCGCCGGGTGAAACGCTTCATCGCGGCCATGCATGAAGATGAACCGATCCGTTCGCTGTTTGCGCTGGGCGATCTTTTATCCGAGCAAAAGCATGTGGAGGATGCCATTCGCCAATGTATCGACGAGAATGCGGATGTACTCGATACCGCCAGCTCCGAGCTGGCGAATATCCGGCGTGAGCTGCGCGGCGGGGAAGCGCGGATCCGCGAGAAGCTGGATTCGATGATTCGTTCCTCTTCGGTCGCCAAGATGCTCCAGGATCAGCTGGTGACGATCCGCGGCGACCGTTTCGTGATTCCGGTGAAAGCCGAATACCGCTCGCATTTCGGCGGGATTGTGCATGATCAGTCCGGATCGGGCGCCACACTGTTCATCGAGCCGGAATCCATCGTGGCGATGAACAACAAGCTGCGCGAGACGCGGCTGCGCGAAGAACGCGAGATCGAGATCATCCTGCAAAAGCTGACCGCCATGGTCGGCGACATTGCCGAAGAGATGGCGTACGATGTCGATATTCTCGGCGAGCTTGATTTTATCTTTGCCAAAGCGCGGCTGGCCCGCGAGATGAAAGCGACCCAGCCGCGGATGAACGACCGCGGGTACCTGCGCCTGCGCAAAGGGCGCCATCCGCTGATTCCGGCGGAAAGCGTAGTCCCGCTGGATATGGAACTGGGCAACCAGTACCGTTCGATCATAGTGACCGGACCGAATACCGGGGGCAAAACCGTTACGCTGAAGACGGTCGGACTGCTCAGCCTGATGGCGATGTCCGGGCTGTTTATTCCCGCCGAAGAAGGCAGCCAGCTGTGCGTATTCGACGCCATTTATGCCGACATCGGGGATGAACAAAGCATCGAGCAGAGCCTCAGCACGTTCTCCAGCCATATGACCAATATTATATCCATCCTGAAGCAGATGACTCCGAAAAGCCTTGTGCTGCTTGACGAGGTCGGCGCGGGAACGGACCCGGCCGAGGGCTCGGCGCTGGCCATCGCCATTCTGGAGCATATCCAGCGGACGGAATGCCGGATGATTGCAACTACCCACTACAGCGAGCTTAAAGCGTATGCCTATGAACGCAAAGGCGTCATCAACGCCAGTATGGAGTTTGATGTGCAAAGCCTCAGCCCAACGTACCGGCTGTTGATCGGCGTGCCGGGACGAAGCAACGCTTTTGCGATTGCCGAACGGCTCGGCCTGCCGAATGCTATTCTGGAGCATGCGCGCGGCGAAGTGAAGGAAGAGGATCTGCGCGTCGAGAACATGATTGCCTCGCTCGAAGAGAACCGCCTTGGCGCGGAGAACGAACGCGAACGCGCGGAAAGCCTGCGCCGCGAAGCGGAGGAATTCCGCAAGCGGCAGCAGCAGGAGCTGGAGAAGCTCGAGAGCCAGCGCGACAAGCGGCTTGAGAAGGCCGAGAAGGAAGCCACCGACATTCTCGCCAAGGCGCGGCGCGAAGCCGAGCAGATCATTGCGGATCTGCGGCGCCTGGCGATGGAAGAAGGCGCATCAGTCAAGGAGCATAAGCTGATCGAAGCGCGGCGGCGCCTCGATGAAGCGGAGCCGGCGCCGCGCCAGAAGACGGTCGCCCGCAGCAGCACCAAAGCGCCGCGGAAGATTCAGGCCGGCGACGAAGTGAAGCTGCCGAGCCTGAACCAGAAGGGCTTCGTGGTGGAATTGAGCGGCACGAAGGAGGCGCTGGTCCAGTTTGGCATTATGAAGATGAAGGTCAACCTGGCCGACCTGGAATTTGTCGCCTCCGCACCGGATGTGCCGCCTCCGCCGCTGCGCAAGGTGACCACCGTCAAGCGCAGCCGGGACGAGAACGTCCGCACCGAACTGGATTTGCGTGGCGCAAATCTGGAAGAGGCGATTCTCGAGACGGACCGCTTTATCGACGAGGCTTTTTTAAGCAATCTCGGTCAGATCTATATCATCCATGGCAAGGGAACCGGGGTGCTACGTACCGGCATCCAGGAATACCTGCGCAAGCATAAGCATGTCAAGGGCTTCCGGCTTGGCAATTATAACGAAGGCGGCGCCGGGGTGACCGTAGCCGAATTGCATTAAATGCAAGATTAGGTCTGCCCGGAAAGAGGGGGAAGCATGCAGGACAATTTGGATCAAATGCTCAGTCACCCGCTGGGTGCGCTGCTCGGCTATTTCACTGTCGCGATATTAGGACTGGTGGTGTTCCTTTCCTTTTTTGAAATGGTGACGAAGTACAATTGCTGGGAAGAAATCCGGCGCGGCAATGTGGCGGTGGCGATGGCGACCGGAGGTAAAATCTTCGGGATCTGCAATATCCTGCGCTTCAGCATTGATGCAGGCGTTTCGATTTACGAGACGATGAAATGGTCGGTGGTCGGATTTTTACTCCTGCTGCTGGCATATTTCCTGTTTGAATTTTTAACGCCGGTGTTTTCGATCGACGAAGAGATCGCGAAGGACAACCGGGCGGTCGGACTGACGGCGATGCTGATTTCGGTATCGCTGTCGTATGTGATCGGGGCGGCTATATTTTAACGGAGAAAGTGGGAGCATGATGAAAATTCTGATCCGCGTCTTGTTCGTGTGCGCTCTGCTTTTTATCGCGTCCGGCGTTTTGTACCTCGTATTAAAATGAATTTAAAGAAGCAAGGAGAGAAATAAACCATGGAAACAACCGTATGCCCTTGGTGCCATACCGAGATTGTATGGGATGAAGAATTTGGACCGGAGGAGACCTGCCCGCATTGCAATAACGAACTTGGCGGCTACCGTACCGTCACGATTAGTCCGGAAGATGTAGAGGACGATACCGAAGATGAAACGGATGAAGATGCGGTCGATGAAAGCAAGCTGTGGGACGAGTCCGAGCAGGACGGCGTGGTGCCGATCTTCAATACGCTGGAGCAATTCCGCGACGATTACGATATGAACCGCTACGCCTCCAATGTCTCTGACATTCTGGCCTCGCAGCTGGAAGCGCCGGAATGTCCGCAATGCCACGAGCTGCTGCTGTTTGCAGGCAAACAGCAAGTCGGCGATTTTGCGCCGTCGGTGCCGGGCGTGCTGAGAACGCCGGTGCTCCGAGCTCCGTTTGCGCTGAATATGTACGTATGCCCAACCTGCTTCCATGTTCAGCATACGCTGGCTTCGGAAGACCGGGAACAGTTTGTCAAGAATTTGAGCGAGCAATAAAGGTTCATCCCCCACTGATGGTTTTGCCTTGTTTCGGGTATTCTACCGGAGAGTACGGACTTCGGAACAAGGAGGAACCTCATTGGATAAACAGATACGCCATCAGACGGTGCTGATGCTCGCGGTAAATACGCTGTATATCCTTGCCGGCGCATTGGCCGGTACTTTTTTGAATGTCTACATATGGAAGTCCCGTCCCGATTTTGCCGCAATCGGCTGGTTTGCCGCCGCGCAGCAGCTTGCGCTCGGACTCAGCTTCTGGCTGGGCGGTAAATGGGTCAAGGAATATCAGAAAATGAATGCCCTGCGGGTGGGACTGGCCGTATCGGGCATTTTTTATTTATTGGTGCTGCTTGCCGGTACTAAGGCGGCTTCGTACATCTGGCCGCTGGGTCTGCTGCTGGGACTTTCCATCGGATTATTCTGGCTGGCTTCGAACACGATCTACTTTGAAATTACGGATGCGGAAAATCGCGATTTCTGGGGGGGCTGGATGGGGCTGCTGGGATCGTTGACGGGTATTGTCGGGCCGTGGACCTCCGGCTGGTTGATCACCCGGCTGAACGGCACTCAGGGCTACCGCATGGTCTTTATCGCTTCCTTATGCCTGTATATCCTTGCTGCGATATTGAGCTTTTTTCTGCGCAAGCGACCCGCCGGAAGCGGCTATCTATGGCTGGAGCCTTGGCGGGAGCTGCGCAGAAGCGGAAGCCACTGGCGGCCGGCCGCCGCGGCCCTGATGTTTCAGGGCATACGCGAAGGCGTCTTTTCCTTTCTGATCGGCCTGCTGGTTTATATCGCGGCGCGAAAGGAAAGCGGTCTGGGCCAATTTACGCTTATTACTTCGGCAGTGGCACTGGTGAGTTATTGGCTGGCGGGCAAATGGTTCAAACCGCGTTACCGCTCGGCCGGAATGCTGACCGGTGCGGTTCTGCTGGTCCTCGTGATTACCCCGCTGCTGTGGAAGGTCAATTACATGACACTGCTGGCGATGGGTATCGGTACTTCACTGTTTCTTCCGCTGTATATGCTTCCTATGCTGTCTACGGGGTTTGACTTGATGGGCGAGACCGAGGAAGCGGTTGAGAAAAGGGTGGAACTTGTCGTGCTCCGCGAGCTCAGCCTGATGACCGGCAGGCTCCTCGGGACGGCAGTGTTTCTCGTGATCCTGTCCTTCAGTCAATCCGCCGCCGTGCTTACCGGTCTGCTGCTGGCCCTTGGTGCTTCTCCGCTTGGCGGCTGGCTGGCGCTGCGCCGGTTGCTGCAAGCCGGACGGTAAGTTTGGTGCAATTGCTCATCGCTATTTGAACAAGCAATAAGGCTCTGCCACGTGGCAGAGCCTTTTCCGTGCGTGGCATATTTTGCGTCGCACATATTATGTGTAAGCTGGTCGTGTCACGATGTGCCGGCCGGGGCCGGCTTAGCCGATCGCGTTAAAGAGAAGAGCTCCAGCTCGGGCCGGATTCCGCCCTCCAGCGTATCGGCGATCAGTTCGGAGGCGATCATGCTGTATACCGTCCCGTTGCCGCCATATCCCTCGATAAAGTAGCAATGCGGATAATCCGGATGCGTACCCATGTAAGGCAGACCGTCATGGGTGGTGCCGAATACAGCGCCCCAGGCATATTCGATCTCCGTTCCCCGAACTTCAGGAAAAAGTGCCTCAACTTCCTGCAGCAGCTTTTTGGCCTGCGTCGGAACCCGAATATCCCGGCGTTCCGGGCTGGTCAGCGTCTCGTCTTTGCCGCCGGCAATGATCCGGCCGTCCGGCGTAGTACGGAAATAAAGATAAGGCCTCGCCGTTTCCCAGATCAGGCTGCGTTCGTGCCACTTGGGCAACGCCGGCAGCGGCTTCGTCATAATCGCATAAGTGTTGATCAACTCCGCTCCGCGGTCGCGTTTCATCTCTTGTGTCTCGTAGCCCATGGCGAAGATCACGTTTTTGGCAAAAATGCGTCCATCCTCGGTGTAGCACACGACGCCGTCAGAATTGTACTCAAAATGCCGGGACCGGGTATGTTCATAGACCCGTGCCCCAAGTGAATGAGCCTTATGGATCAGGCCATGAACCATCCGGTACGGATTGGTCTCGGCATCCCCTGGTGAATAGATCGCGGCCGGTTTCGCAAAACCGTACAAAGCTTTAATCCGATCGGACTCCCAGAATTCGCAGGTAAATCCATGACGCTGTAAGGTTCGATATTCCTGGCGGAGCATATCTGCATCCTCGGGTACGCTTGCATACAACAGGCTGCTGCGCTCAATGATCTGCGGATCGATATCGAGCTTGCCGGCCAGCTTGAGAATCCCCTGCAAAGCTTTCTGGCAGAGCCGGTAAAACAACACGCCACGTTCTTCGCCAAAGGTATTAATGCAAGAAGTTAAGGATTTGTCGTTTGCAATTTGCAGCAGTCCGGTATTGGCATGCGAACTGCCGCCGCCAATTTTCCTTTTCTCGATTAAAGTAACGTCTGCTCCCCGGCTGGCCATCGCGTAAGCGGCCATTGCCCCGCCCATACCCCCGCCGATGATCAGGCAGTCGCAATGTTCATCTCCGGCAAGCGGATCGTATTCCGGCGGATTGGGCAGCGTAGCTTCCCAAGGGCTTGTTCCACTGACTAATTCCATCGATTATTCGCTCCTTTACGGCTTCCCCCGGATAGTATTGGCGGCAAGTACAGTGCTCCATACGCTGCCCGCGAAGCGGTGTCCGGCAAGTTCGTTCGTGCACATAATCATGCCCGGCTTCAGGCATAATAAGACCGCTTGAACTAACGAAGGAGGGAATGATAAACATGCAATCCACGCAAATGCAGGCCTTAAGCTGCAAAGAACTGGAATATATCGCCGACTCTATCAGCAATGAGGATTTGTTGATTAAGCAGCTTGCCGCCACCGCAGCGACCACCCAAAATCAGGCGGTGCAGCAAATATGCCAGCAGCATCTGCAAAGCCACACCCAGCATATGAATTCGCTGATCCAGCTGATTCAGCAGCATCAGCAATATGCTCCGACGCAGCCGCAATAATTCGCCGGCATCGCTCAGGCAGACTCACACTATTTTACAAACCGGGAGGTAATGTGAAGTGAACGCTCAAAACGGATCGGCATTTATGCCGGATGAAGATTTGCTGTACACCATTCTGGCGGACTGCAAGCGGACGGTTCGGGAATATGCCACTGCTGCAACAGAATCCAACTGTCCCGCAGTCCGTACCGCATTTAACAATCTGACGATGGAAACCCTGCGCCTGCAAGGGGATCTGTACACCAGCATGTCCCAAATGAATATGTATGAGACGCCGGGAAAAGCGCTGCGCCAGGATATCGACAAGCAGCTGCAGACCGCTAAGCAAACGCAGCAGACGTCCCAGCAGTTCGTCCAGCAAAAAACGGGAGGCGCTCCCCATGCTGCGGGCATTCCGCAGCAGCAGACGAATTCGCAAAACTCTTATTATATGTAACCCCATCCCCTCAGGGATGAAGCAGCTTCGGCCGCTTCCCGAATTGACCGTCTGCCGGAAACGGCAGGCGGTTTTTTGAGTTCGCGATCAGCCCGTATACAGCGTCGTTCGAATCTCCAATGAAGTCTTATGTTCACCTTCAGGCTGATGTGTGCAGGTTTGCGGCAGCGGGCCGCGGAGCTTGGCCAAAAGATCGTATACGCTCGTGATTTCCCTCGCATCCACAACGATTTCTTCTCTTCCGCCGTTCTCTCCGGGCGCTCGAAAACGCCAAATCCGTTCTCCCATGGGCTCCACTCCTTCGATAAATCATCGATTGCAGTTTCATTATATTTGCAGGTTGAGATCATGTATAATGAAGGGAATTGATGGGGGCTATCACTGCAAATGATGGCTTTTCTCGGGGGGGATGAACCATGGACATCGGCCTGTTAAAAGTATTTCGGGCGGTTGCGGAAGAAGGGAGCATTTCCAAAGCGGCGCAAAATCTGAATTACGTGCAGTCGAACGTAACCGCGAGAATTCAGCAGTTGGAGCAGGAGCTGAAGGTGCCGCTTTTTTACCGGCATTCCCGGGGAATAACGTTAACCTCGGCGGGCCAGACCCTGGTGGACTACACCGTCAAAATCCTCAATCTGCTGGATGAAGCGGAGCAGGCTGTACAGGATTCGCCGGAACCCAAGGGCGCAATCGCAATCGGTTCGGATACGACGGCCGCCGTGCGGTTGCCTGCCGTTTTATCCGCTTACCGCGGCAAATATCCTCAGGTAGAGCTCCAGCTCGAAATCGGGCGCACGGAACAGCTTATACAAGCGGTCTTGCAGTATTCCGTTAACGGCGCTTTTTTGGACGGTCCGGTGGACCATCCGGATATCGTGCAGGAGCTGGTCGTTAATGAGCGCTTGGGGCTGATGGTTCCGAATGCGATGGATTACCAGGACCTGCGGACGATCCAGGACAAAACGCTGCTGATTTTGAACGAAGAATGCATGTACCGGCAGCGGTTGGAGGAATGGCTGCGCGACGAGGGACTGCGGCTTGGGCACATCATGCAGTTCGGGACGATGGAAGGGCTGATCGGCTGTGTGAAGGCGGGCATTGGTTATGCCGTATTGCCGGTGTCTTATTATTCAAAGCTGAATATAACGGAAGGCATCTGCTGTTATCCGTTTCCCGAGCGGTACGAGATCGTGCCGACCGTATTTATCCGGCGTCGCGATCTGTATATGACCAGCGCTTTTCAGAAATTCATCGATGAAATGAAGAAGCATCTGCCGGAAGCGATGGCCTGCGAGAGCGAAGGGGCTTAAGCATTTTTGTTTGCAGAGTTGCCATTTTCATGTCATATTATTAATAAACTCTTTACGATCCGGAGGGAAGGCATGAAGGAGATCAATGAACTGAAGAGAAAAGTGCTGGAACTGCTCAAGGAAGACGCGCGCAGGTCCGCAGAACTGATGGCCACGCTGCTCGGGGCGGAAGAAGAGGAAGTCAAAGCGGCGATCGACGAGCTGGAAAAAGATCATGTGATCGTCAAATATGCTACCGTGGTGAATTGGGATAAGCTGGACGACGAGCGCGTCACCGCGCTGATCGAAGTGCAGATTACGCCGGAACGCGGACGCGGCTTTGAAGGCATCGCGGAACGGATCTACCTGTATCCGCAGGTGAAGTCCGTTTATCTGATGTCGGGAGCCTATGACTTGCTGGTTGAAGTCGAAGGCCGCAATCTGCGCGAGGTCGCCAATTTTGTCTCCGAGAAGCTGTCCCCGATTGATTCGGTACTGTCGACCAAAACCAACTTTACGCTCAAAAAATACAAGCAGGACGGAATCATCTTCGAAGAACACGAAGAAGACAACCGTCTGATGATATCTCCGTAAAGGAAGTCGCGCTATGATCAAGAACCCTACAAATCAATCCGGAGATACGTTAAAGCCGATGAGTTCCTATCTGTCTCCGCAGGTGCGGGAGATTCAGCCTTCGGGCATCCGCCGGTTTTTCGATCTGGCGGCGGGCAGCAAGGACATTATTTCGCTGGGGGTCGGGGAACCGGACTTCAAGACGCCTTGGCATGTACGCGAAGCCTGCGTATACTCGCTGGAACGCGGCTTTACCGGATACACTTCTAACGCCGGGATGCCCGAGCTGCGGGAAGCGATTGCCGATTATTTGCATACCCGTTTTGCGGTGGATTACGATCCGGCGAACCAGATTATCGCTACCGTCGGCGGCAGCGAAGCCATTGATCTTGCGCTGCGTGCGCTGATCGCGCCGGGCGACGAGATTCTGATTCCTGAGCCATGCTACATCTCTTATTCGCCGATTACGGCGATTGGCGGGGGAATCCCTGTCGGCATCGAAACCTTTGGGGAGAATCAGTTCAAGCTGACGGCCGAAGGGCTCGAAGCCAAAATCACCCCGCGTTCCAAGGTACTGATTCTATGTTATCCGAGCAATCCGACGGGAGCGATCATGAGCCGCGAGGACTGGGAACCGATCGCCAAAGTGGTGGAAAAACATGACCTGATCGTGATTTCCGACGAGATTTATGCCGAATTGACTTACGGCAGCAACCACGTCAGCTTTGCCTCTCTGCCGGGGATGATGGACCGGACGATTCTGGTCAGCGGTTTCTCCAAAGCGTTTGCCATGACCGGCTGGCGGATGGGCTACGCTTGCGGGCATCCGGATCTGATTGCGGCCATGCTGAAGATTCATCAATATACGGTTATGTGCGCTCCGTCGATGGGGCAAGTGGCCGCACTGGAGGCGCTGACCAACGGCCTGGAGGAGAAGGACCGGATGGTCGACTCCTACAACCAGCGCCGCCGGCTGATCGTCAAGGGCCTGCGCGAAGCCGGCCTGGAATGCCATGAGCCGCAAGGCGCGTTTTACGCTTTTCCGAGCATTCGGCATACGGGTCTGACATCGGATGAGTTCGCCCAGCGGCTGCTGCGCGAATACAAAGTCGCCGCCGTACCGGGCAGCGTGTTCGGTCTCGGGGGCGAGGGGTACCTCCGTTGCTCTTATGCGACCTCTGTTGCCCAACTGAACGAAGCGCTGGAGCGGATCGGCACATTTGTGACCCAGCTTCAAAATGAACGGGCGTAAGGATAAACTATTGTTTCTGGATGTAAAATTATGGGTAATACTGGGCTATAGCGGATGACCAAATGGTATGGTATTATTTAACTGTATAAACAGGATAATACTTATTAGGAGGGATGTTTGTGCCCGGAACCGATGGTTTATCGTCTTCCTCCGCGCGGCCCCTCAAGATTGAACCTTGCGAGCACAGAGTCTCTCTGGAGGATGAAATTCGTTTGTTGCGCCGCCAAATGGAGATGTTGTTCATTCAGGAAAAATCTTTTACCTCGAAGCCTGTCGTTGAAGCGAGTACAAGGCTCGATCTCAAGCTCAACGAATACATGAAAGTGCGTTTTGCCGGAAATTAGCGAAATGGAAAGAGGCCTGAGGGCCTCTTTTTTGTGTCCAGTGTTCGCAGCCCGCTTATGGCTTCGCCGGACTTTCGCCGGGGCGTGCTTTGATGCCGAACGAAACCATCGGTCCAAAGTAAGCGATCCGCGTCATGATCTGGGCAAGCTGGGCCGGCGTCTGGTCCATTCCGGATTCCAGCCAGTGCATGATTAGTCCAAAGTTGGCGGAGATCATATAGGCGACGACGTAGTCGCGAGGCAAAACGGGATTCGGTACCGCCAGGCTGACTTTATCGTACAAGTGGCTCGAGAGGAGCTCCCTGAGCTTTCGCGCAAACGAAAAATCACCCTTTGGGCCGAGCATAATCCGCAGAAATCCGGCGTGGCGGGCAAGCTCTTCGAAGACCTCTTCGATAATAGGGTATGTCTGGTCTTGTTCGATATAGCGGATCGAATCCTGGAAATCCAGCCGGGCGGCGAACCCCCGGATGCGTTCAAATACTTCATTCTCCAGTTGCTCCACCATATCCGGCACATCGCGGTAATGCAGGTAAAAGGTCCCGCGGTTTACGTTAGCCCGCTTCGTTATATCCGTTACAGTGACATGATCGGCACCCTTTTCTTCAATCAGACCCATAAGCGCGTCGTACAAAAGCTGCTTGGTGCGCAACTGCCTGCGGTCCAGCTTGTCCTCCATGCCAGTCACCTCCCAGGATAAATAAATTTTTTAAGATAATAAACACTTTCGAAAAAAGTGCCCGCTATGGAACAGTTCCGGCCGAATTGACGATTGTAGTTCCCTATACCCCTAATTATAATTAACACCGTGATCAATAATCAATATTGTGTTGATTAAAAATAGGGGTGGATAGAGATGAAAATTTTTAAACAAAAGATCTTATGGGCCGGCGTCGCCATCGTTCTGGTCGTATTGATGGTTTTTGGCCTGGCCATGATGGGCTCGGTCATTAGCGCGAAGCCGAAAAATATTCCGGTAGTGCTGGTGAACGCCGACCAGCCGGTACAGCTTCCCGGCGGTCAGGCACTGGCGGTAGGGGAACTCATTCAAAAGCAACTCACGACGAACGATAAGCTGCCGCTCCAATGGAGCGTCGCGAACTCGGAAGCGGAAGCCCGTAGCGGACTCGACGACGGAACTTATTACGGCGCACTGATCCTTCCGGCCGATCTCAGCGGCGGAATTGCTTCTTTATCTGGAACGGAACCGAAACCGGCGACCGTTACCGTAATCTCCAATGATGGCCTGAACGTGCAGGCGGCAACGGCCGTGAAGCAAGGGCTGGATCAGGCGATGCGCATGGTGAATGCGCAAATGTCCGCTGCGCTGCTCGGCCAGATCGGCAAGACGTCCGGCGGGGTGATTCCGGTAACCGCCGCACAGGCGCTGCTGGCCCCGATTCAGGTAGCGGATGAATCGGTTCATCCGGTTGGCCTCAACAACGCCTCGGGCAATGCGCCGGGCCTTGTCACGCAAATCATGTGGATGGGCAGCCTGGCTTCGGCCCTCGTCTTATTCCAGGCTGGACGAAATGCGGCAAAAGCCGGCTCCAGCCGCATGGTATCCGTAGCGGTGCAAGCATTGGCCGGCACGGTGATTACCGGCCTTGCCGCAGGTTTTATCGTATGGATGGCTTCCGGCTGGTATGGCATGGAGATTTTGAATCAGACGGATGTCTGGCTGGTATTGTGGCTGGCGGGTCTGATGTTTTTCCTGCTGCAATCCGCATTGCTTAATTGGCTGGGCATGTCGGCGCTCCCGCTCTTAATCCTGCTCATGTTCTTCTCGATGCCGCTGCTGAATATGGCGCCTGAATTTCTGTCAAACGTCTCGCATGACTGGCTGTATTCCTGGACCCCGCTCCGCTTCGCTGCGCTGGGCCTGCGGAAGACGATGTATTTCGGCGGGCTGGATGCCGCTTCAGAGAGCACAGCGGTGCTGTGGGCCATCGGCGGCGCCTGCCTGCTGACTCTGCTGGCAGCCGGCTTCAAGAAAGGGAAAGCCGCCACCGTGCAGGTTGAAATGGCTCAGGTGTTGCCCGAAGCATAAGCTGAAGAAAAATAAAGTTTACGAAAAGAGCCCTCGGGCTCTTTTTTTTGCGTCCGGCGTCGGGAAGTCCCGGCTTGCCGCATAATACGGTACAGGATGTTTTCCTCTCATGCCAAACTCTTCATTTGCCTGAGGCGGGTATAGCGATTAAACTATACATATTGCAATGACGGGTCTACGCAGGAGGGAACGGAATGAAAATTTACACGCGCACGGGCGATCAGGGGCAGACATCGGTTATCGGCGGACGAGTAAGCAAGGACGATGCCCAGGTGGAGGCGTACGGGACGATCGATGAGCTGAACAGCTTTGTCGGGCAGGCCCGCAGCCTGATGGACGGAAATGACAATTTTGCCGATACGGCGGAGCAGCTCCTCCAGATCCAGCATGAGTTGTTCGACTGCGGCTCGGATTTGGCCTACGCCAGACCGGATGCCAATACCTATAAAGTCAGCGGCGAAATGCCGCAGCGGCTGGAGGGATGGATCGATGCCCTTACGGCGGAGAATCCGAAGCTTGAACGGTTTATTCTGCCGGGAGGAAGTCCATTGGCTTCGATCCTGCATGTCTGCCGTACGGTATGCCGGCGGGCGGAGCGGCGGACGGTCACACTCGCGCGCGCGGCAGAAGTCAATCCGGAGGTAGCCGTATATTTGAACCGGCTGTCGGATTATTTCTTTACGCTGGCCCGGACGGCCAATACGCGCCTCCACATCCGCGATGTGGAATATGTGCGCAGCGGAAAGGTGTTCCGCAACTAGACATGACGACCTATTATGCGCCATTAACTTATCAAGTGCCGCCGTCCGAGGACGGCTGGCTGCTGAAGACGATCCTCCAGAAGCGGATGGACGTCTCGCGCAAGCTGCTGTCGCGGCTGAAAATGACGGAACAAGGCATTATGCTGAACGGCGAGCGCGTCTATATCAGTGTTAAGGTCAGCGCCGGCGACCTCGTGGAGATCCGGATGGAGCAGGAGACCTCCGAGGATATTTTGCCGCAGCCGATGGACCTCGATATTCTCTACGAGGACGAGCATCTCTTGGCGGTGAACAAAGCCGCGGGAATGATCGTGCATCCGACGCACGGCCATTATACGGAGACGCTGGCCAACGGCGTCGTCCATTACTGGGCCGCCAAAGGGGAACGTTTCCGCTTCCGGCCGGTGCACCGGCTGGACCAGGAGACCTCCGGCGTGCTGGTCATCGCCAAAAACCCGTACAGCCACCAGCACATTTCCGAGCAGATGATTGCCGGGACGGTGGACAAGCGGTACGTTGCTTTTGTACACGGCGCGCCGCCCGCGCCGGCCGGGGACATCGACGGCCCGATCGACCGCGATCCGGCCGAGCCGCACCGGCGGATCGTGACGCCGGACGGTTATCCTTCCTTGACGCGGTATAACGTCAAGGCGGTTTACCCGGACAGCTCCAAGGTGGAGCTGAAGCTGGAGACCGGCCGCACCCACCAGATCCGGGTGCATATGGGCTCGGTCGGCTGCCCGCTCATCGGGGACGGGATGTACCGTCACCCGCTGTACGCCAAAGCCGACCCGTCGCCGCAGGAAGCGGCGGCGCTCGCGCGCATCGCCGCGCTGGATTCCGCGATGCCGCGCCAGGCGCTGCATGCGGCGAGCCTGACCTTCATGCATCCCGTGCGATTGCAGGAGATGCGGCTTACGGCGCCGCTGCCGCCGGACATGGCGGCGCTGGAGCGCCTGCTGAAAGGGCAGGCGTAATAAACCTTTTTACGCAGGAGAGATGAATCACGTGAGCAAGCTGACCGTCTATCAATATCCAAAATGCAGCACCTGCCGCAGCGCCGTCAAATGGCTGAAGGATGCGGGACATGAACTGGAGCTGATCCATATCGCTGAAACGCCGCCGTCCGTTGAACAATTGCGCAGACTGGTGGCAGAGAGCGGACTGCCGCTGAAGAAATTTTTCAATACGAGCGGTGAAGTGTACAAGGAACTGGGGCTGAAAGACAAGCTGGCCGGGATGAGCGAAGAGGAACAGCTGGAGCTGCTGTCGCAGCACGGCATGCTGATCAAACGTCCGGTCGTGTCGGATGGCCGCGCAACAACAGTCGGGTACAAAGAAGATGAATACGGCGAAGCCTGGGGCAAAGCCTAAAGCGAAAAATATAGAGGAGAGGTTTCTTATGAGTTTCGAACCCAAAGGCCGCGTAATGCTCGTCGACGGAATGGCTTTATTGTTCCGGGCCTTTTATGCGACCTCTTACGGCGGGTATATCCGCAAAACCAAAGCCGGACTGCCGACCAATGCGGTGTACGGATTTTTGCAATATTTTTTCGACGCGGTCAGCACGTTCGAACCGACCCACCTGGTCTGCTGCTGGGATATGGGCAAGGGAACGTTCCGCACCGAGAAATACGACGGGTATAAATCGAACCGGATCGAAGCGCCGCTGGAGCTGATTCCGCAGTTCGATCTGGTGAAGGAAGTCGTCGCCGAACTTGGCGTTCCGAACATCGGATTGGCCGGCTATGAGGCGGATGACTGCATCGGCACGCTCTCGGCCTGCTTCAGCGAAGAATCCGAAGTGTACATCGTGACCGGGGACCATGACATGCTGCAGCTGGTGGATGACCGCGTGAAGGTCGTCATTATGAAAAAAGGCCGGTCGAACTATAAAGTCTACGACCCGGCGGAGCTGATGGCGGAGAAGGGGCTTACCCCGGCGCAAGTCATCGACCTGAAAGGGTTTATGGGCGATACGAGCGACAATTATCCCGGCGTCAAAGGCATCGGCGAAAAAACGGCGCTCAAGCTGCTGACGGATTTCGGTTCCGTGGAAGGCGTCATCGAGAACCTGCATGCGCTGCCCAAAGGCGTCCGCGCCAAAATCGAAGCCGATCTCGACATGCTGCATCTCTCCCGCGACCTGGCGGAAATCCGCCGCGACGTGCCGGTTGTCTGCACGCTGACGGAATGCCTGTGGCAGCTGCAGCGCGAGAATGCGGCGCGCAAGTTCGATGAGCTGGAGTTCGGCAGCCTGCTGCATTTGCTGAAGGCGGTACCGGATGATCGGGGCATCGTGCAGATCGAGTTTGGCGAATTAGGCTAATTAAAACTTCTATCCTGCGACATTTGGTATTGACAAAATTTATATTTTATGCTATAATTTACAGATATGTAAATAGCGTATATAATGAGATTCTCCTGGCCAGGGGGAATCTCTTTTTTATTATGGAGGCAAAAAGATGAAAGAGAAGGAATCCAGCGTTACTTCTTTGGTTGCGGCGTTTGGCCGTGCTTATCACAGCCGGTATGATCACCCGGTGATCTTCAACGATTCGTTGGCGGGTCAACTGATTACCGAGCAGGAGTTTGCCGAGATCAGCGGTCATATGATTCAGGGAAAGGACTTTTTCAGCCGCGGGGCGGAAGAGCCGGTCGGCGAGAAGCCGGAAGACATCCTGCGCTGGATTACCCAGGTGCAGCTGTCGCCGACTCCGCTGGCGCGGGCCGCATTCTGCGAAGCGGTGCTGCAAAGCGAGGTCCGGCTCGGAGCGGAGCAGTACGTCATTCTCGGCGCCGGACTGGACAGCTTTGCGCTGCGGCATCCGGAGCTTGCGGCGCGGCTGCACGTCGTCGAGGTGGACCACCCGGCCACTCAGGACTTTAAACGGAAGCGTCTGGAAGAGGCCGGGTTGTACGTGCCGGATCATCTCCGCTTTGTGCCGATGGATTTTGCCGATGGCGCCGATGAAGGGAAATGGGCAGCCGCCGGGATCGGGCGGGGCAAGACCTTTTTCAGCCTGCTGGGCGTATCCTATTATATAAGCGAAGAGGACCTGGCCGCACTGCTCCGGACGCTGTTTGCGCTTGTACCCAAAGGAAGCTCCATCGTGCTGGATTATGCTGACGAGCATCTGTTTGAGGCCCAAGGACGGGCAAACCGGGTGCAGAATATGCTGGCGATGGCGGCGGCCGGCGGCGAGCCAATGAAAGCCTGCTATTCGCAGGCTGCGCTGACGCGGCTGCTGGAACAGGCAGGCTTGCTGGTTTACGAGCATTTAACGCCGGAAGCCATTCAGGAACGGTTTTTCCGGGATCGCGAGGACTACCTGTCGGCATTTGAGACCATTCATTATATCCATGCGGTGAAAATATAACTATTGCGCGCGGCTCTCGAACCTTCTCCGCTGCATGATGTACAGGAACAAGGCAACCAGCAGAATGATGTAGAGAATCGGGTAGAGAAGTTCGGCCAAGCCTGGCGAACTCTCCGCTTGCGGGCGGTCGCTCAGAAGATGCAGCACCATGCGGAACGGAGGAATCAGCCAGCCGAGCGCAGGCGATGTCCGGTTCACGATGCCTTGCCCGCCAAGCGCGGCGGTAAGCACGAGACATAACACGAGAAAAGCGACCATGCCGGAGCGGAACAATCTGCGGTTGAACCAGGCTGCGACGGCGATGCCAAGCCAGACGGCAATCTGGTGGCAGAGGAAGGCGGTGAGCACCTGGGCAACGGTTGGAGCATGGTCGAATTTATCGAAAATAATTGGGTAGACGATGGCGAACACGGAGAGCGGAAGGCTGAACATCCAAAGGTACAGCAGCTTTAAAGCGTAAAGGCGCATGATTTTTCCGGAGTGAAGAAAGGTGAGAATCTGCTGCGTTTCGTCCTCCAGATCGATAAATCCGAAGCATAGCCAGGCGGCGATCAGAAACATCAGTGTGGCGGTAACGGCGTAGCTGTCCATGACCGGGTTGGGAACGATTCCGTACAGAAAAAAGATAAAACCCAAGCAGACCGTGAGCGGGGCGGCGAAACGGTACGAACGCAGGTAATAGCGGTGATAATAACGCAGTGCATACAGCATCGTTTACGCTCCTCTCCGGCTGACTTCGATAATGGAGCCGCCGTTTTGCAAAATCAGCAGCAGCAGACGGTCCACATGCGCCTCGTGTATAGTGAGCTGTGTCAGTCCCTGATGAACCGAAGCGTCCAGAATTCCTGGTTCTGCGGGGGCGAAAATCTCGTTCTCCGTAACGCTCAGACGGCACAAGATCCGCATCTGCCGTTCATAGCCTTCCCGATCATGGTCTTGCCGGTTATCGGCAAACGGTTCTGCAAGGGAGGCGTTGGCTACATGTATCACTCTGTCCGCGACGCCTTGAAGCAGCTCCGGTTCATGCGCGGAGATCACGATGGCAACCTCTCTTTGTTTGAGGCCAAGCAGCGTACCGATCAGCAGCGGCACGGAGGCTGCATCCAGACCGGACAACGGCTCGTCCAGCAGCAGAAGGTCCGGCTCGGCGAGTATGGCCTGCATGAAGTTGACCTTTTGCAGCATGCCCTTGGACATCTCCCGCAGCGGAATGTCGGCGGCCGGCAGGTTGAGCAGGGTATGGAGCTCGCGGATGGTCTTGCGCAGCCCCTCTTTAGGCAGCCCTTGTATTTGGCCCATGTGCATCAAATATTCGCCGGACGTGAATTTTAGCCTGGGAAAACGGTCAGGCATGTAGCCGATCCGCAGCGGTTGCCGTTCACGAATGAGGCGCCGGCCGGAGGTTGGCGGAATCCATCCGCCGATTAATTGGATGAGCGTGCTTTTGCCGGAGCCGTTTGCGCCCTGGAGCAGCACGGTTTGACCCGGCCGAAGGTCCAGCGATACGGAAGAAAGCACGGTTTTCCTGGAATAACGTTTGGTGACCTGGTCCAGCCTGACTATCGGATCCACAGCGTGTGAGCCTCCTAGGTAATAATAATGAACAAAACCTCAAATATCCTATTGTCATTATATCCCTTTTCCTTTTTCTGCAGGAAGAGGGTTCTTTTTGTGCGTTTTCTTTTTTGATTGACGAAGGCGGAAAGCCATGTTTATAATGTTAATATAATAATTACTTCATTAATAAAAATATTAATTAAATGGAGGGGCTTTATTCATGGCACATCGCGCGGTATTAAACGCGGATATCCGCAAGGGAACGATCAACCGCAACATTTACGGTCATTTCTCCGAGCATCTGGGACGCTGCATTTATGAGGGCATTTGGGTGGGAGAAGACTCGCCGATTCCGAATACGAAGGGCATCCGCAACGATGTCGTGGAAGCGCTTAAAGAAATCCAAATTCCGGTGCTCCGCTGGCCGGGCGGCTGTTTTGCCGACGAATACCACTGGCAAGACGGCATCGGGCCGAAGGAAGGCCGCAAGCGGATGATCAACACCCATTGGGGCGGCGTCGTGGAGAACAATCATTTTGGCACGCATGAGTTCATGGAGCTGTGCAAGATGCTGGACTGCGAGCCGTACATCAATGGCAACGTCGGCAGCGGCACGGTGCAGGAGATGTCGGAATGGGTGGAGTACCTGACCTTTGACGGCGTGTCCCCGATGGCGGAGCTGCGCCGGGCGAACGGGCATGAAGAAGCGTGGAAGGTCAAATATTTCGGCGTCGGCAACGAGAATTGGGGCTGCGGCGGCAACATGCGTCCGGAATATTACGCCGATCTGTACCGCCGCTATCAGACGTATGTGCGGAATTACGGCGACAACAAGATTTACCGGATCGCCTGCGGCGCGAACTCGAACGATTACAACTGGACGGAAGTGCTGATGCGCGAAGCCGGACGGTTCATGGATGCGCTGACGCTGCATTTCTATACTCTGCCGACCCAGGAATGGAACGACAAAGGCGACGCGACCGGCTTCGGCGTAGACCAGTGGTTCTCGACGCTGCAGGAAGCGCTGAAGATGGATGATTTGGTGGCCCGCCACAGCGTGATCATGGATAAATACGATCCGGAGAAAAGAGTCGGCCTGATCGTCGACGAATGGGGCACCTGGTACAACGTTGAGCCGGGTACGAACCCGGGCTTCCTGTACCAGCAGAACTCGATCCGCGATGCGCTGGTGGCCGGGGTGACGCTGAATATTTTCCACAAACACAGCGACCGTGTGCAGATGGCGAACATTGCACAGACCGTGAACGTGCTGCAGGCCGTTATTTTGACCGAAGGGGAAAAAATGCTGCTTACCCCGACGTACCATGTGTTCAACATGTACAAGGTGCATCAGGACGCCCAGCTTCTTGACCTGGCGGTCGAAAGCGGAACGTACAGCCTGGACGGCGCGGGGATTCCGGAAATTTCCGCTTCGGCGTCCGTCAACGCCGAAGGCGTCATCCATGTCAGCCTGTGCAACCTGAACCATGAGTCGGCGGCCAACCTGCCGCTTGAACTGCGCGGACTTGTGACTGCCGGCGCGGAAATTACCGGTACCGTGCTTACCGGTGCCGCCCTTGATGCGCACAACACCTTCAGCGAGCCGGAAGCCGTTGTGCCGGTGTCGTTCAGCGGCTTCAAGCTTGAAGGCGATACGCTGAACGTGGAACTGCCGCCGCGGTCGGTAACGGTTCTGGCGATCGCGCCCAAAGCGTAAGGCCGGCGGCGTATGGCGATGGCAAGTTCTCAAGGCTCGGCATGCAAGGCATGCCGGGAAGAATACAAGGTCACGGATGCGCAGATCGCCCGCATACTGGCGTCGTCCATGTTTAACGCCGCCAATACGGCGAGCGACGAGGTGTACGCCGAGCGCTTAGCGCTCTGCGCCGCCTGCCCCAAGCTGCAGGACGGCGTGACCTGCACCGCTTGCGGGTGCATTATCCCGGTCGTTGCAAAGCTGAAGGACCGCGGGTGCCCCCTGCCGGGCGGGGGCATGTGGCAGGCGGTGGCCGGCTAGACGGCGGCGCACCGGTTGCACGGCTGCGGCGGTATTGCGGATACGCAGCAGTAAATCGAAAAACCGAGGGCAGCTTCCTGTGATGGGAGGCTGCCCTCGGTTTTTGTGCTTTTACGGTTGGCGTAGGGTAAAGTGCGGAGGGTCCAATGGTGTGCCGGCCGGCAAAACTTAAAGGCGTAGTTTGCGAGCGACCCATGGCGCGTCAGAAGCCAGACCGTTCGTTATGCCGTCCGCCGGACTGGAGAACGTATGCAAAACCAAATTCGCCAGCCCGGCCGAGAGTTCATTGGTGCACCGAACCGTACATTACGTCAGTCCAGTCAGCCCAGGGTCCAATGGTACATTAGACTGAGTCCCAACCTGGCGATAGTCGCGCGAAAACCAAATGCGGAATGTGCGAGCGTCCATTGGTCACCTGAGCGTGCGCCAGCCCGGCGCAAATCTGTGCATCAACTCATACACCGCCCATCCCTCGCCATTCCATCCAAGGTGCCTAGATTCGTACATTGGATGGTCGAGTGGGTCCGTAACGGACCTGAGCGCCGCTATTTGCCCAAAAACCGACGGAATTGAGTTCTTACGGACCTGAGCGCCGTTATTGACTCCAAAATGCTCGATAATCTGCCGAAATGAAGCAAATAACGGCGTTGACGTCCGTTAGAAGGGGAAATATCTTGTTTTGAGAGAAATAACGTCTCTCAGGTCCGTTACATTCCACTTGTCAGCAAAGAGCAGAGAGTACCAGTACCGGGAGTAGCACCAAGCACCAGTATAGGGCAGAGGCGCCATCCATGAACACGAACCATCGTGCTCGCCGTACTTTATGTCAAACTCGGAACGCAGAGTATTGTACAACAAGCATGAACTATGCACCAAGCACCAATGTCGTACACCAGCCACCATGAACTATGCACCAAGCACCAATGTCGTACACCAACCACCATGGACTACGCACCACACACCAACCATCACGCACTGCACTTCACGTTCTTTAAAATTTCTGTTTTTTTCGATAGCGCAGACGATGATTACATACTGCTGGCGTTGGAAGCAGAGAGTTGCCTATTCGACCTGTATTGAATAAGAAAGAGAGCATTTCTGGATATTTTTATCGAGTGCTTAAATCAAATTATTTTTCTTCTGCATCTTCAATGATTTCTAAGCTGGATATCACTTCATCCCAAGCGCAAAACAATTTTATTCCATTATTAGCGCGAACCCGTTTGGCCCATATGGTAATACAAGATGATCATGCTTTGAGAGAAAAGACACTCCTCTCACAACAAGCAAAAAAATAAGTCGAAAATTAATGTTGCATAATAAGGTAAAGTACTGTCCTCATGTATTGTGGAGAACTACTTCCATCAATTCGGATGGTATGTACTGCTATTAATCCTGTGTATACACCACAATATTTATCTTCTAAGATGTTCGAAATGCAAGGCATAATTAGCATGAAAACTTTTACCGATGGATTCTGTAAGGTTTGTGATTTTCTGTTTGTAAAAACACCATTAACACCGATATGCCCTTATCGTGGGAAAAGTCCTGGAAGGCTCCTCTTGCTATAAGGTAAAAAATCCATTTGGTCCAGGTTATGAAATTACTTTATAGTTAAACGTTACCGAATTAAATCAACTCATAGCTTGATCCTAAACAGCCGGTTTCCTTCTCCTACAACAGATGTCCTTTAACGGGAGCTTGCCCTGTTAGCAGGACAGTTGATGACGGGCTACATCAATGAGTCCCTTCTCCTGATCTTCCAACCTGACATTCTCCATGGCCATCCTTCTTTTCACTGCCGGATAGCAACAATTATTTGAAATATGTTATCAAAGTTTAATTAATGGTATAGAAAAGTTGGTTTAATATCATCTATTATTCAAGGGGATTATTACAAAATATGGGATAGATGTACATGTTTGGCCTTATCACCCAGTGCAAAGCACAGTTAATAACGTCGATTCCGCCAATGTGAAATATGCCTATTATCCGAACGGGAGAGTTAAAACGGTATCGTATCCTCTATTAACAGACGGAAGCATCCTTACGATGGATTATACGTACGATAAATTAAATCGAATCTCTATGGTTAGTAACAAAAAGGGCTCATCCGTACTGTCTTCGACCAGTTACTCATACGATGACAACGGAAACGTTACCACATTGATCCAGACGATGCTCAATCAACCGACACGTACGAATAACTACATCTATGACAAATTAAATCGGTTGACTAGCGTTACAAGAGGTGACGGCACTTCAGTAACTTATACGTACGATCTCTTGGGAAATCGCCTGACACTAGCGGATACAGGGGAAGCAACGAATTCGTTTGACGACATCAGCTATCAGTATGATTTGAATAACACGCTCGTCAGTGCTGCCAAAGGTACGAATACGACAACCTTTGATTATGCTGCGGATGGGTTGAGGTATAAGAAGACAACAGGTAGCAAGGTAATACAGTATCGTTACAATACTAAGCAAGAAGTTGTCGCAGAGGTTGATGGAAGCAACCATACGATTGCGAACTACGTGCGTGGAGACCGATTGTTGGTTAAAAAGGATGTGGCTTCTAACAATAATTATTATTATCTATACAACGGGCATGGCGACGTGATTCAGATCGTCGATACAAGTGGCAATGTGGTCAATACCTATAGTTATGATGAATGGGGGAACATCGGCAATCAAACTGAAGGAACACCAAATGTATTTAAATATGCTGGAGAAGTCTACGATGACGAGACAGGACTTTATTATCTTCGAGCAAGGTATTATGACCCTGCTGATGGACGGTTTATCAATGAGGATACGTATGAAGGGCAGATTGTTAATCCGCTAAGTTTGAATTTGTATACGTATGTAACTAATAACCCGTTGATTTATACTGATCCTACAGGGCATTATAATAATCATTATGATCATGGGGGCAGTGGTGGATTCTTAATAAGATTTCGAAGTAACTTTAAGACTAGTCCAGAGAAGCTACCTGAGAAGATTAAAACTCCGAGTACTCCAGTTAGAATAAATTTAACTCAATCAGAAGTAGATAGCTTACGCGCGGAAACTAACAGTCTTCGGGCTAGAGCTACTTCTGAGGGGACGGGTAATGTTAATAGGGTAATCTCAAGTGTTGATGATTTATCAGATGCTTCAAGGGCTAATATTACTACTAGTCAGAGGGCAACTCTGAATCAACAGGAAAGAACATATTCGCATTTAACCGAAATGGATTTAAAAGGAGCACAGAGGGACTTGGATGGTAATCCAGTTCCAAAACCAGGTGGAGGTTATTATGATCATGCTCAAGAAGTTTCTGATGCATATCGTGGTTTATCAGATATGAAAAAAAGTTGGGAAGGGATTCTTAAGAATCCTAATTTAGATACTGAACTTCGCCAACTCTACACGTCAAAGTTAAACGAAGTAAATAATACAATGAAAAAAGTAGAAGATATGTTTACTCCCCACGGGGGAGTGTTCCCACCAAAATAATGATTGGGGTTATGTAAATATGTACAATAGAAAGAAGAAGTTAAAAGAGTTTTTAACGAGAGAAGAATATGAGGTTGTAGTACAAAATGCAACGAATTTTTCCGATACGCCACTGCCCGTATGGCACTTGGAAATTATGGAAAAATGTCTAAGTGAGTTATCTAACTTTGATCTGATTCGTTGTATTAGACAAGATGTTTTTACAAACTTAGCAACATTTGAAATCATTGTGAGGATTGATGAAAATAACACTCCTTTCTACGCTGATATTGATTCGCTAGAGCTAATGGAAAAACTATCATCCGTTAGTTCGGAAATTCTCTTAACACATATGGATGAATTAATTAGAATGATCGATAATATTGAGAAAAGGAATTTAATAGATTTAGCAGATGTTTGGATGTTTGATGAACAGAAGGAAACGTATAAAGGCTATGTAGATATGATAAATAGGAAAATTCACTAATGTAAGATTTTAAGTTTTGACGGTGGGGCTACCCAGTGCCGAATGAACCCATATTTCAACCAATAACACATATAACCTATGTAAAATGCCACAATGCGAGCTAGCCGCCCGTGTTGTGGCATTTTTTTCTTAAGCAAGTCGCGTCGGCTATTTGGAACAGCCCCCACCCAGTGCCGAATGAACTACTATATCAAGAACCATAGGAGTTTACCTTCATCATCTCCGTATGAAATTCTCCCGAAAAGGCCGTACGTACATATGTTTGAAAAAGTATACCTACTTCCTGTAAGTTCTTCCCCTTGCTGACCTTCATAATACTCAGATACCACCGTATTTGAAGTTGGATTCCTTACCTTCGCTTTCTCACAGATTTTTCAACTGTATGATTCGCCGCAACTTTACGGATACATAGATCGCCCACTGAGATTGAGGTGTAAATTATTATTTGCTTCGCAACGATCTAGGGATATGCCGCGATTATTATTGTGAAAACACTCTGGTAACGTGCCAGTTCACATATAATGGGTAAGGTTCGTCCAGGCTAGCCACCTTTCCAACTTCATAGCCGCCGTGTGGCGGAACAAAATCACGAGAAGGATGGTAATGGGGATGAAAGATTTCTTTCCAATTCAAAATCGTCAAGCCGCAAATGAGTATATGGACAAGGTAAGCCAAGAGAGTGAATTTACGGCTCACCATAAGGGCTTTACTAAAGTGCCGCATAAAATCCATCGTTGCTTCGGCTTGAGTCTTTACGAAAAGCTGATTCTGATTGACCTGATAGCGTATATGAGCGATAAGATTATGTGCTATCCAACGCTAGAAATGATTGCTCGAAATGTAGGTTGCAGTTCAAAATCCATCGAGCGTCATATCGAGGAACTGGAAAAGAAGAAGATGATGCTTGTCAGTCAGAGTAAGAACAACACGTACTATCTGCCAAATTACCTCCATTGCCACCCGTACTTGCTCATAAGTGAAAAAACGCATGAGTTCATCGGGGGTGTACGGGAGCAAGTGAACAACTAAGGATAACTCCAGTGTAGACGAGAGATAGTGTGCCAAAATTTGCTTCGTAGCACCATCCTTCAAACAAGAATGATACGCCCACTGACCGCTATCATAGCGCATGTAGGTGATGTCCGTAAGGAGGCCCTTCTCTGGCTTCCCTTGCATATCATGCACTGCACATCGCGCACCACAAGCCAGCCACTACACACTGCCACCAAACTCCGAGGTCTAGCACAGCCACCCATCAAAGCCTCTGCCTAGAGTCCGTCTTCAATTCTCCCGCAATGCTTGCCAGCCTCCGTCCATCCCCGAACGACAATCCAGCCGGCAACATCTCTACCCTTTGGCTTCCTGCAAATCGGCATAATACAGCTCGACCGCCGGATCTTCGTTGTAATTTCCGAAGCCTTTGCCGAAAAGGGTCAGGCCGCCGACATGCTCGGCATCGTCCTCCACGGACAAACGGAAGGTCAACTGCTTCTCGCGGATGCCAATTTCGTTCAACGTTACATCCGAGAGGCGCAGCCCGTCCATGTACGTGCCTTCGCGGGTAACGCGCAGCTGCTTGCGCAAGCCGTATTGGTTTGTATAGGGGGGCCACCAGGCCGGCGTGTATTTGCCCAGCCGGTCGCCGTAATCGCCGGGACTGGTCCAGATGCCCAATGTATGTCCGTTCAGCGAAAAAGTGATGTCCGAAGGCCAGTTGTTATTCGTGGAAGGTGCTTCGGAAGCCAGTTCCATCGTCACCACAAGCTCTTCCGGCTGTTGGCTGTTCAGAAGAAAATTGGGGATTTTGTATTCGATGTAACCCTTGCCGAACCAGAGAATGCCGGCATTCATACGCTCCTGGTCCCAGAAATAACGGGGGTCGTCGAAGCTGCCGATCACTTTGTCGACTGTGGCGAGCCCACAGGTCGGTTCGATCCGGAAGTCGGAATAATGGCCGACCCGGATCTCCTGGCGGTGGCATTTGCGCTCCTTTTTCAAGGGCTGCGGGAAAAAAATTTCGGCATAGTCGGCGGCCAGCGTGCAAACTTTCTGCAATCCGCTTTTGCCGGGCGCCATATGCGAGCGGACCAGCTCGGCGGCTTCCAGCTTCCGCACATGCGTCGTCATGATCGCGCTGCTGAGCCCGAGGGCGCCGGCCAGCTCCTTAATATTCATCGGGCGCTCGGCCAGCAGCCGCAGCATTTGCAGCCGAACCGCGCTGGCCAACGCTTCATATACGGGCAGGGAGTCATTGGTTAAATCAAGTTTCATAGAGGGCCTCCGAATCATCGATTATTAATTAATAATTATATTATTTAATTTGGTTTATCACAACGTATATTCCGTTATGTCAACCGCTTGTCATAGTGTGGTTTGCCACGTATAATTGAGGCTGAAAGCGTTTATCGTGTACAAGGTAAGCGCCGGGAGAAGGGAGAGGGCAAACATGAAGTTGCTAGGGGCCATTGAAGCAGGGGGAACCAAATTCGTATGCGGGACCGGTACGGAGGACGGAACCGTTACCGATAGAGTTAGCTTTCCGACGACGACTCCGGAGGAGACCATCGGACAGGTACTGGAATATTTTGTGGACAAAAAGATTGAGGCCATCGGGATCGGTTCCTTTGGACCGATCGATCCGGTACCGGGCAGTCCGACGTACGGTTATATCACAACGACACCCAAACCGCATTGGGGCGGTTACAATCTTGTTGGCGCCGTGGGCGGCGCACTTAACGTTCCGGTCGGTTTTGATACCGACGTAAACGGTGCTGCGCTGGGCGAGTCGCTTTGGGGAGCCGCCCAGGGGCTGGACAGCTGCCTGTACATCACGGTGGGCACCGGGATCGGGGCCGGAGCCGTGGTCGGCGGCAAGCTGGTGCACGGGCTGTCCCATCCGGAGATGGGCCATATCTATGTGCGCCGGCATCCGGACGACCGTTATGAGGGCTTCTGCCCATACCATAACGACTGTCTGGAAGGGTTGGCCGCAGGTCCGGCCATCGGCAAACGCTGGGGTCTTCCGGCGGGCGAGCTGCCGGCCGATCATCCGGCATGGGCGATGGAAGCCCATTACCTGGCCCATGCCCTGATGAACTATACGCTCATCCTGTCGCCGCAGCGGATTGTCATGGGCGGGGGCGTCATGAAGCAGCAGCAGTTGTTCCCGCTGATTCATGCGGAACTTCAGAAGCTGCTGGCCGGTTACGTCCAGCATCCTGCACTCGGCACGGACATTGGAAGCTACATCGTGCCGCCGCAGCTTGGCGACAATGCCGGGCTTGCCGGCGCACTGGGCTTGGCGAGACAGGCGCTCGCCGGCGAATAGCGGCCAAAAAAAGGTTGGACAGTTTAGAAAAATATGGTATTGTAGCAGTAACAGTATAGCTGCGATGAGGAAGCACCTCTTTCACGGAAACGTGGGAGAGGTGCTTTTTGCGTTGAAAGAACCTGCATCATGCTAGCTGTAAGACGCGAAAGGTAGGGATACGTATGCAGATCGTATTTATGAACCGTCTCACCAAAAGTACAGGGGCATTGTCGGAGAGTTTTGCCCAGCTGTGGATCGGTGAAGAAGAGGGAATCTGGCGGCTGGGTTGGCGGGATTTCACGGCTTCCGGCGAAAGCATGGACAGCATCTGGTACGAGGGAAGCTCATGGAATGAGATGTTGTGCGTGTACAGGCATGAACTGGCCGTGAAGATGGGCGAAGGTTTCCGGCCGCTGATCGACGGCGTATTCCATGAGGAGGATGTACCGGCAGGGCGCAATCAGGAACAGCTCCGGCTGCAGTTCTACGCCGAACAGCACAGCGATGAAGCCATCTACGAACAGCTTTGCGCCTGGCGCCGGAGCAAGGCGGCCAGCGAGCGGAAGGCGCCGTATCTGCTGGCCAGCAACCGGCTGCTCCGGCTGCTTAGCTCTTTCCTTCCGTATACACCGGAAGAATTGCGGCAAATTCCCGGCGTCGGCGAAGCAAAAGCGATGCAGCACGGCGAGGAATGGCTGGAGATCACCGGCAAAGCCGTGCGGGCCCATTCCTATCCGCTGGCATGGGTGCATGAAGCGGTAGACGAAGAGACCTTTACCTCCTGGCTGTACAAGCAGAAGGAGATGAAATACAAGAAGCAGTTGGAGCGTCTGCGGCTGCGCCGGGTGCTGCTGCAGGGCATCGAAGGCGGGCAGGGGCTGGATGCGCTGAAACAGGCGACCGGCGTCAGCCGCCGGGAGGTGCTGGAAGCGGTCGAGGAGCTGGAGAAGGACGGATACTCTGTAGAACGGCTGCTGGATCAGGAGCTGGGAGGCGTCTCGCCAGCCGAGCTGAGCCGGATCTGGGAAGCCTACGAGCAGCTTGGCGACGGCTTCCTGAAGCCGGTTCTGCATCTGGCGTACGGCGATGATTTCGCCCCGGCGGAAGGGCTGGATGTGTATTATGAACGCCTCCGCCTGATCCGCATCCGCTACCGCCGCGGCCAGCCGGTCCAGCCGGCAGCCGTTACTGTCTGAGCCACGCTGTTCGGGCTTTTTACAACAGCAAAAAGGACGAAGGTTCTTCCGGCCTGACGGCAGCGGCAACCTTCGTCCTTCCTATTCGTCCTTGTTCCTTCATAGCCATTCCTTCTTGCGGAACACGTACAACATTCCGCAACCCAGCGTCACCATCACGGCGATGACGCCGTAATAGCCGTATTGGGAGTGCGTTTCCGGGATATTGTCAAAGTTCATGCCGTAAATGCCCGTAATAACCGTCAGCGGCATGAATATCGTTGTAATTGCGGTAAATACGCGCATGATTTCGTTCGCGCGGTTGGCGATACTGGATTGATAAGCTTCTCGTAAGTTGCCCATCAGGTCGCGGTAGGTATCGAAGGTTTCCGAGATTTTTACCGCATTTTCGTAAATGTCGCTGAAGTATTTTTGCAATTGATCGTCGATCAGCCGCAAATCCTTTTTGTTCAGCGTGTTGATGACTTCTTTTTGCGGACCGAGAATTTTCTTCAGCCACAGGATCTCACTGCGCAGCGTAATAATTTCGCTCAGATGCGATTTCTTGGTGTGCATCAGGATGTCTTCTTCCAGCTTTTCGATCCGCGCTTCGATCCGGTCGCCGACGTTGAAATAGTTGTCTACGACAAGGTCGATCAGCAGATAGAGAAAGCGGTCCGGCTCGCTGACTTCCTGCTCCCAGAGGATGGGCTTCAGCACGCGCAGTTCGTTGATTTTTTGCTTGGTGACCGTAATAATGAAGTGTCTGCCAAGAAACACGTTCAGCGCCCGCAGGAAGATTTCTTCATCGTCGAAACGGATGCTGTTGACTACAATAAAATAATGGCTTTCATAAATTTCGATTTTCGGGCGCTGCTCGTCTTCGCTGAGACAGTCCTCCACCGCCAAATCATGCAGATTGAACAGCGGCTGCAGCAAAGCCAAATCCTCCAGATCGGCGTCGATCCAGTAAAAACCTTCCGCTGGGGCGGAAAGCGCCGTTTCAATATCCTCAATAACCGTAAAAACCCCAGCATTTACCTGCCGAATTTTCATCTGATCCTCTCCTTCGTACTCTGGAAAATGTCCAGAGCTATGCTAATGAAAGCACAGGGAAACAATCAGCTTGGCCGGAGGTACAATCAGGGGTATAGAATAAGGCCTATGACGGTTCGTGGGCATGGAGAAGAAATGCGCGCGCCGCCGGCAAGCTGATGTTAATCCTGTGCGGTTGTTCGTTTTGCACATTAAGCTGCGCACTCGGGTCGCCTTCCATTCTTCTCTCACCTCTTTAAAGTCAATTATTTTTAATGTATACCGCGAAACACTTGTCTAGTATAACGCCGGGATATGCCGTATTCAAGCTAAATTCTTTTCATTTTATAGGCTCTTTTGCATTGTATGGACTTGACGAAGGAGAGGTTCATGATTTAAAGTAATTTTTAAGAAAATACAGCTAAATCTTATCAAGAGCAGGTGGAGGGACTAGCCCGATGAAACCCGGCAACCGGCGTGGAGACGCACGGTGCTAATTCTTGCAGAAGTGTATACCGGAGACCGATCCGGCGTTGGCTTCTGGCAGATGAGAGAGGCGCATATGACTGCAAATCTATGACCTTTCTCGCTTTGAGGAAGGTCTTTTTGATTATCCAATTCCAATCCATCATAAGGAGTGAATCCGCCGTGCCCATTAAAATTCCCGACAGTTTGCCGGCTAAAGAAGTGTTATCCGGAGAAAATATTTTCGTCATGGATGAAAGCCAGGCCTTTCATCAGGATATCCGCCCGCTGCGGATCGCGATCCTGAACCTGATGCCGACCAAGGAAACGACGGAAACGCAGCTGCTGCGCCTCGTGGGGAACTCCCCGCTGCAGGTCGACGTCACTTTGCTTCATCCCAGCACCCATACCTCAAAAAACACGTCGTTCGAGCATCTGAGGAGCTTTTACAAAACCTTCGACGAAATCCGTCATCATCGTCTGGACGGCCTGATCATTACCGGAGCGCCGGTGGAGCAGCTGAACTTCGAGGACGTGAATTACTGGGAAGAATTGCAGCAGATTTTTGCCTGGAGCAAAGAGAACGTGACTTCAACCATGCACATCTGTTGGGCCGCGCAAGCGGGGTTGTACTACCATTTCGGCGTCCGCAAGGTGAGCTTGCCCGATAAATGCTTCGGGGTATTCCCGCATACCGTGAACGAAAATAACGTCAAGCTGCTGCGCGGATTTGACGAAGTCTTCCATGCTCCGCATTCCCGGCATACCGATGTGTCCCGCGAAGACATTGAGGCCGCTTCCGACCTGCAGATTCTGGCCGAGTCTGAAGAGGCCGGCGTCTATATTGTGGCAACAAAGGACGGCAAACAGATTTTTGTGACCGGCCACTCGGAATACGATCCGTTTTCGCTGAAATGGGAATATGACCGCGACGTCGCCAAAGGGATGGATATCGCGCTGCCGAAGCATTATTATCCGAACGACGATCCGACCCGGACGCCGCCGGCCGTGTGGCGGGCCCATGCCAACCTGCTGTTCTCCAACTGGCTGAATTATTATGTGTATCAGGAGACGCCTTACGACATCGATCCGGTCAGCGAACCGATTGTCTACAATATATAAGTCCGTTTTGACGATTGCACGTTTTGGCGATTACATTTCTAGGAGGATTATGATGGAAGAGAAACTGAGGATTGAAAGCAGACTGGCGCAAATCGGTTCACAGGAAGATCCGGCGACCGGAGCGGTAAACTATCCGATCTATCATGCGACGGCGTACCGTCATCCGCGGCTTGGGCAGAGCACAGGGTTTGATTATGCCCGTACCAAAAATCCGACCCGCGCTGTGCTTGAAGAAGCAGCTGCGGCACTCGAATCCGGCGATGCCGGTTTTGCCTGCAGCTCGGGCATGGCTGCCCTGACCACGATTTTTGCCTTGTTCCGCCAAGGCGACCATCTTGTCGTCTCGCTCGATCTGTACGGCGGAACCTACCGTCTGCTGGAGCGGATTCTCTCCAAATACGGCATCACCGCCTCCTATGTCGACACGAATGACCTGGATGGCCTGGAAAGCGCGCGTCGTCCCGAGACGAAGGCGGTCTTCATCGAGACGCCGACAAATCCGCTGATGATGATCACCGATATTCAGGCCGTGTGTAGCTGGGCCAGCCGCCACGGGCTGCTGACCATTGTGGACAACACATTGCTGACGCCGTTTTTCCAGCGCCCGCTGGAGCTTGGCGCAGACATCGTCGTTCACAGCGCGACCAAATATTTGGGCGGCCACAACGACGTGCTGGCAGGGCTGATCGTCACCAAAGGCGAGGAGCTCTCCGCCGAAATGGCGATCCTGCACAATTCGCTGGGCGCGGTGCTGTCCCCGCATGACAGCTACCAGCTGATGAAGGGGATGAAGACGCTCGCGCTGCGCATGGAGCGCCATGAGCAGAACTCCCTGGCCATTGCCAACTATCTGCTTGGCCACCCGGCCATTGCCGAAGTGTTCCATCCCGGCCTGCCGGATCATCCGGGACATGAAATACAAAACCGCCAATCCTCGGGCAATACGGGCATCTTCTCCTTCAAATTGAAGGATGCCCGGTATGTCGAGCCGATTCTCCGGCACATCCGCCTGATCGCCTTCGCCGAAAGCCTCGGCGGCGTCGAATCGCTGCTGACGTATCCGGCGGTGCAGACCCATGCCGATATCCCGGCGGAGATCCGCGATGCCGTCGGCGTCGACGACCGGCTGCTGCGCTTCTCCGTCGGTATCGAGCATGCCGACGACCTCATCGCCGATCTCGCGCAGGCGCTGGAAGCGGCCCGCGCCGAGCTGGAGGCCGCGGCGGTTCCCGGCGGCGGTCAAGCCTAAGCGGAGCTGCCCTTCGCAAACGAAACGCGGACTCTCAAGAAATCGCCCGTACGGGCGGTTTCTTTTTTAGGTTCGATTATGATAGGATGAGACAACGGGCTTCTTTTGACATCATAAATTCAGACTTGCTTGGAGATACGAGGAGGCATATAGACGATGAGTAGAATTGACAATATCCTGGACCGGGCACTAAAGGGCGAACGGCTGGGCCTGGAAGATACCGTCACATTGTTTGAAAGCAACGAAATCGAAAAAATGGGCGCAGCCGCCGACATCATCATGAAGCGCTGGCATCCGGAGCCGCTGACCACATTTGTCATCGGCCGCAATATCAACTATACAAATGTCTGCGACGTCTACTGCCGCTTCTGCGCATTTTACCGCAGACCGGGCTCGGAAGAGGGATATGTGCTTCCGGATGAAGTCGTCTATCAGAAAATTGCCGAGACCATCGCGGTGAATGGGACGGAAATTCTGATGCAAGGCGGAACGAACCCGAATTTGCCGTTCAACTATTATACCGATCTGCTGAAGGGGATCAAGCAGCGTTTTCCGGAGATTACGATGCATTCCTTCTCACCGGCGGAAATCATGAAAATGAAGGAAGTTTCCGGTTTGCCGCTGGAGCAGGTGCTGCGCGAGATTCATGCAGCCGGACTCGACTCGCTTCCGGGCGGGGGCGCCGAAATTCTCGACGACCGCACGCGCCGCAAAATCAGCCGGCTGAAAGGCTCCTGGCGCGACTGGATGGACGTCATGCAGACGGCCCATAAGATCGGCATGAACACGACGGCCACGATGGTGATCGGGCTCGGCGAGAGCATGGAGGAACGGGCGCTGCATCTGCTGCGGGTACGCGAAGCGCAGGATGAGTGCATCGCCAACCGATACGATTCGGAAGGCTTCCTTGCGTTTATCTCCTGGACCTTCCAGCCGGATAACACGAACCTGAAGCTGTCCCGGCAGACGCCGGAGGAATACCTGAAGACCGTTGCGATCAGCCGCCTGGTGCTCGACAACATCAAGAACTTCCAGTCCTCCTGGGTCACGATGGGACCGGAGATCGGCAAGCTGTCGCTGCAGTACGGCTGCAACGATTTCGGCAGTACGATGATCGAAGAGAACGTCGTTTCTTCCGCCGGCGCAACCTACAAAGTCAACATCGAGTCGATCCTGCAGATCATCCGCGAGGCGGGCAAAATCCCGGCGCAGCGCAACACGAAATACGATATCCTGCGGGTATTCGACGACGAACACGTGAAGATCGACAACGATTTTATCATGCAGAACTAATTTTAGTATGCAGCACTAATTTTATCATGCGATATCCAGACGTTTGTTCGGATAAATCCGCAAGGATTGATGAGGAACAAGCGTCTTTTTGCTGCAAAAGAGGGTGTTGTAACAACGGCATGCAGATCATGGATAATCGATGATTGGCGGAAAGAAGGAGACTCGTGGCGAACGACAAGAAGACTTTTAATCGAACGTATGCGTTTCAGCTGGCGACTGTTTTTTTAGGCTTTATCGTGTTCGGCATTTCGGAAAATATCAAGGGGCCGGCCATTCCACGCATCCAGTTCGACTTTCACTTAAGCGAATCGCAGCTGGGCACCCTGTTGTCGCTTAATGCACTCGGATACCTGCTTGCCTGCAGCTTTACCGCCTATTTGACAGGGAAATGGGGCATCAAAATCGTCACCGCGACGGCGCTGGGATTAATGGCGCTCTCCGGCGTCTTGATTTTCTTTTCCCATCATTACGCGTTGTTCTCGGGATCGTATTTCTTAATGTATATCGGCAACGGTATGCTGGAGATCGGATTGGCCATCCTGGGGGCGCGCATCTTCGTGAAAAACACCGGGATGATGATGAATCTATCCCATGGCTTCTATGGCCTCAGTTCCACCGTTGCGCCTCTTATGGCTTCGGGTTTGATGAAGCTTCACATCAACGGGCACGCGCTGGATTGGCGCGGCATGTACCTGATTATGCTCATGTTGTCTTTGCTGCCGATTATTTTTGCCGTGCTGAGCTCCTTTCCGGGAGACGACATTCATCCGGCGGACCGGATTCCGCTGAAGACGCTGCTGCGGGACCCGGCGCTGTGGCTGATGGTGCTGATTCTTTCGTTCGGCGTGGTGTCGGAGCTTGCCGTCGGCGGCTGGCTGGTCAACTTTCTGGAAAAAGCGTATGCGTGGGAAGGGGTCAAAGCCTCGGGCATGCTGTCGGTCTTTTTCCTGTGTTTTGCGCTTGCCCGCCTGCTCCTGGGACCGGTTACCGATAAAATCGGCTTTACCTTATCCTTGATTCTCTTCTCGGCATTTTCGGCCGTCTGCACGTTTATCGCCATCTTTGGCGGTGAGCCGTTTGCGTATCTCTTCGCTGTCTCCGATGCGGGAATTGCCATGATTTATCCGACGGTCATGGCCTTTATTGCCCGCCGTTATCCGACCGGCAGCGACACGGCGATTACGTTCACGGTGACCTTGATGGGTCTTGGCAGCGTCATCGGCAATTATTTAATTGGCGGGGTCATTGAAGCCGTTAAACGGCATTTCGGCAGCGGGACAGCCCTTGGTTTGCTCCGCGGTCTCCAGGCCGGCTACGGCGTGATCGGGATATGCGCGGCGCTGAGTTCGATCAGCGGAATCCTATTGATTCTCTATTTGCGCCGACGGAAGGAAGTGATTTAGTCTTTTTCGAACGCTAACACTGACTTAACGATGTTAAAATCTAGATATAGTCCTTCTATTTTATTACGCTTGTCCGATATTCCGTTCATGGAGTATAAAGGGCAGGCGTTTTTTTGTGCATCCGATACGATATATAGGATTTATAGCAAATAAATGATTCAGCTCCTCGTAAAGATGGTATATACTTCGGTGTGCAAAACGTAAAATTTGAAATAGTTTTACATAAGGGGGTGCATATTTTACATATTTTGTAGTTCGGGTTGATCTTTTTTGACAACTTTGGAAGAATCGCTATGCTACAATTTTTGCGTTCAATACTAGAATACCACTGGGAGGATTAATCATTTTATGGGAGAAAAACGATGGAATAAGCCTGTCGCTTCAATCCTGGCTACTGCAATCATTACGGCACAGGTATTGGGTGGCGTTCTGGGCGCCGCTGTGATTGGAGCAGGTACTGCTGCCGCTGACCCTACTGAGCCGACAGGCACGGTAAAAGCGGATTTGCGGATCATGAGCACCACGGATGTGCACACCAACGTAATGGGCTGGGACTATTTCAAGAATACGGCATCCACGACCGTCGGTCTTGACCGCACGGCCACGCTGGTGAAGGAAGCCAAAAAGGACCATCCGAACACCCTGCTTCTGGACAATGGTGACCTGATTCAGGGAACTCCGCTGGGCACTGTAGTGGCTCAATCGAAATTGAAAGATTCCACGGCTATTCACCCGATGATCGCGGCGCTCAATGTCATGGGCTATGATGCTGCAACGCTGGGCAACCATGAATTTAACTACGGCCTGGACTTCCTGCACCGTACGTATGAAGGAAGCAGTGAGAACAGGGACACGACAAAAGCAAACTTCCCGTATATCAATGCTAACGTATTTAATGTGTCTGACGATAAGAATACATTTACGCCTTATGTCATTCTGCCCAGAACCCTTAAGGACAGCAATGGTCAAGACGTCGATATCAAAATTGGTGTAATCGGCCTCGTCACTCCGCAAATCATGGATTGGGATAAGGCTAATCTGGAAGGCAAAGTATATACCAAAGATATCGCGGCGACCGCCAGAGAGTATGTCAGCAAAATGAAAGCGGACGGAGCAGACATCATCATCGCCATGGCCCACACCGGATTCGATGTGAATGCGACCGAAGGCGACGGTTCGGAAAACGATATCAACGCGCTGAGTAAAGTCCCTGGGATCGATGCGATCACCTTCTCGCATACACATAAAGTGTTCCCGGTGAGCGATGTCAGCAAGTTGGACGCTTCGTTCATCGACCCTACGTCTACGACTAAGGCTCCATATAACAACGACAAAGCCGTAATTGACAATGCCAAAGGAACGATTAACGGCGTGTTTGCCGTTCAAGCCGGATTCGGCGGGGGGAACCTTGGCCTGATCGATCTTTCGCTTGTGAAAGAAGATGACAAGTGGAAAGTGGATACATCTGATGCCAAATCGAAATCCTCCACCGTTTCCATTGGATCGGGAAGCACGCTTGTAACTCCAGACGCAGCTGTTGACGAGGTTGTCAGTGCTGCACACGAAGCTACAAAACAATACACGGCTCAAGTCATCGGTAAAACCTCGGCGCCGATGAACAGCTATTTTGCCATGGTTCAGGACGACCCAACGGTGCAAATCGTAACCACTGCGCAAAAATGGTATGTGCAAAATCATTTGGATCAAATTCCGGCGGAGTATCGCGACCTGCCGATTCTTAGCGTAGGCGCTCCGTTCAAGGCCGGGCGCAACGGCCCATCGGAATACACCAGCATTACCGACAAGGATCTGACGATCCGCAGTGCAAGCGACCTCTATCTTTACGACAATACGCTTAAAGCGATTGTGGTTCCGGGATCTACCGTGAAGGAATGGGTAGAAATGAGCGCAGGTGCGTTCAATCAAATCGATCCGGAGGTTTCCACACCGCAATCTTTGCTCAATCCGGAATTTGCCGTTTACAACTTTGATGTCATTGACGGCATCAAATATACGATTGACGTAACCAAAGCAGCCAAATATAAAGCAAACGGTTTGGTCAACAACGCGAATTCCAGCCGTGTAACAAGCATCACTTACAACGACATCCCTCTCAAGGATACAGATCAATTTATTGTGGTTACCAACAACTATCGCGCAAGCGGCGGCGGCAATTTTCCTGGCGTCAAAAACGGAATCATGGTTCTGGATACGCAGTACGAAAACCGCCAGGCGCTGATGGATTACATCGGTTCGAAGCCTGTAATTGACCCAACGGTGGATAACAACTGGTCGATTGCTCCGATTAAGGCTGCCAACCTTAATGTAACCTTCACCTCCTCTCCGGATGCCGTTTCTTATGCGGGAGGTAAAATAACGGATACAAAGGCGAAGGATGACAAGGAGTTTGAAATCTTTAATCTGGATTTGAACAGCGTTGAGGTCCATCTGCTTGGCATCAACGATTTCCACGGTCAGTTGGATACCACCTCTATTGTCAATAACAGACCGGTAGGAACGGCTGCTTACTTGGCTGCCTATTTGAAGAATGCCCGAGCCAAATATCAACACTCATTGCTTTTCCATAACGGTGATTCCGTCGGCGCTTCTGCTCCGGTATCCTCATTGGAGCGCGACGAACCGACGATGGAATGGATGAATCTGATGAAATTCGACGTCGGCACATTGGGGAACCATGAATTTGACCAGGGCGTAGCCGCCATGAAATCGCAAATTTATGGAGGTCCCGATCCCAAAAATACTAGCGTTATCCATAAAGGCGCAGACTTTAAATATATTAACGCCAACGCAGTGGATGCCGAAACAGGAGTTCCGATTCTTGACCCATACGTCATCAAAGAAATCGGCGGCGTAAAAATTGGTTTTATCGGTGTTGTTACAAAGGCGACGCCAAGCAAAGTATCTCCTGAAGGTACGGCTGGTGTGAAATTCCTGAGCCCAACTGAAGAAGTTAAAGCCATTAACAAATATGCCGAAGAACTCCAGGGTAAAGGCGTTCAAACGATTGTTGTCCTCGCTCACGATCCTGCGACCACGAAAGACGGAAAAACAACAGGTGAAGCAGCGGAACTGGCTGCTGCCCTTCCGCCAGAGTCACCGGTAGACGTGATTGTCGCAGGAGACAACCACGCTTTGGCTAACGGGGTAGTCAATAACAAACTGATCGTCCAAGCCTATTCCTATGGTACGGCATACGACGACATCAATCTGTTGATCGATTTCACCACTGGCGACGTTAAACAAAAATCAGCTGTTGTTCCAACTACATTCCAAGATGATCCTAACATCACGCCAGACGCGGAATCAGCCGCACTGGTTAAAAAATACCTGGACGCGCATCCTGAACTGAATACGCCCGTCGGCACCACGGACGGTACGATTACGCGTACCGATGCCTACAACAACGAATCTGCACTCGGCAATCTGATCGCCGATGCCATGCGTCAAGCTGATTTCGGCGATAATAAAGGACCGGCGGACTTTGCTTTCATGAATCCGGGCGGGATCCGGGCGGATCTGCCAAACGGCAATGTCCTCTTCGGTGATTTGGCCAAGATTCAACCTTTTGGCAACACATTGGTCAGACTGACATTGACCGGCGAACAGATCAAAACGCTGCTGCAGCAGCAATGGGGTAAAAAGGCTGATGGAACCGCGGATACGAAGACGCTGCAAATATCCGGCCTGAAGTACACGGCGTACATGAAACTTCCTGTAGAAAGCCGGATCGCCAACCTGACCAAAACAGACGGAACGCCGATTGAAATGAACAAATCGTATACCGCCGTTGTCAATAATTTTATGGCGGCAGGCGGAGATAACTACACGGTGCTGACTAAAGCTTCTTCTTCCCTGGCTGGACCGATAGACCTGGACGTATTCTATGATTATATTTTAGATACTTTCAATCGGGGCAAGATTACTGCGGTGAAAGAGGGCCGCATCGATAATCAGGAGCTGCCGCCGGTAACAAGCATACCGAATCCATCGACACCAACACCAACACCTACACCTACGCCATCCGCAACGCCTGCGCCTTCGGCAACGCCGGCTCCAAGCGCAATACCGGCACCGACAGCAACGCCAGCACCGGTTCCGGTATTCCAGGACGTGGAGAAGGTAGCTTGGGCCAAAGATGCGATTACATCCCTGGCTGACAAAGGCATTATTACCGGTGTAGACGGAAGCAGCTTTGCACCGGCCAAAAATGTAACCCGCGCCGAGTTTATTACCATGCTGGTCCGTTCGCTTGGCTTAAATGCAACCGGAACGGCATCGTTTACGGATGTGAAGCAGGGGGCCTGGTATACCGATTCGATCGCTGCTGCGGTAGCCGCCGGCATTGTTCAAGGTTCCGGAAGCGGCAAATTCGAACCGGGACGCGAAATCACCCGGGAAGAAATGGCGACGATGATTTATAAAGCGGTCAAAACAAAACTGCAAGCCGCAGACAAGGCTGCTTCCCCGGGCAAGTTCACGGATCAATCGGCCATTTCCTCCTTCGCCCAGGAGGCGATCGCGCAACTGACGGATCTGGGCATTGTGAATGGTGTGGACGGCGGCAAATTTGCGCCGAAGAGCCCGGCGAACCGGGCCCAGGCTGCGGTCATCATTTACCGTATGCTGGATAACATCGCCTCATAAACCGCCTGTCCCAGCATCCGAATCAGAATTGTCTTGAATCGAAAAACCTCCAGACCGCAATCAATGTGGTCCGGAGGTTTTTTGCGTACAGCTGCAATGTTTAAAATGAATATTTCAATTCCTCATTATTGTTAGTGCTAAAATTCACTATTTTATTGTTGTGATTAATATTTGTTAGTTGGATTGTCTTTCTTTGTGTTTTCTTGTTCTGATTTGTGTTTTTAATAACAAATATACATATTCGCTAACTAAAACTAAAAATCATGCAATAAATCGCTTACATTTCGGTATTGACAATAACTCCCGCGGATTTTACAATGTAATCGTTACCAAATCAAGGGATTCGCACATAATAACATCTAATTGTTAGGTAACTCTTTTGGTTAATTTGTTAGGGGGATGAGGGAAAAAGTTAGGTTGTAAAGAGTTAATGTTTTTGGAATCTTCAAAAAAATTCAATCGGATTGAGGAGGATTTCCCAAGAATGAACAAGAAAAACGCGGTCTCTGCTTTTGTTTTGTCCATGGCTATGGTTTTAACCGTGGCATGCTCAAACAACAACAACTCCGGCAATACCGCCGCAGACAGCGGCAACGCTACCAAAAACAGCAGTACGAACAGCAGTGCGAATAGCGGCAACTCGAGCACGAACGATACGGCAGCCCCTGCCGACAGCAACGGTGCCCAAACCGCAATTCAAAATGCAAACGCTTCCGATCCGGAGATCAAAGCGGGAAGTTCGGTAACGGTCATCAACCCGAAGATTCCGACGCTGGATCCGACGCAGTGGCAAGGACAAATTCTCGTCGAGCAAGGAACGCTGCTTGAGGGTCTTTACGGCTATAACCAAAATCATGAAATCGTTCCTAAGATTGCTACAGGCTACACTGTCTCCGAGGACAAAACAACATGGACGTTTACCCTCCGCAAGGATGCGAAGTGGTCCAACGGCGATCCGGTTACAGCGAACGATTTTTACAACGCCTATATGTACCAGCTTGATCCGAAGAACACGACTGCACAGCTCTGGCTGAGCGTCCTGAACTTCGTGAAGAACTCTTATGCCTACCATGCAGGCTCCGTAACCAAAGAAGAGGTCGGCTTGAAGGTCGTGGACGACTACACGCTGGAGATCACGACGACATTGCCGCATGCGATCCTTGGGGACCTGGTGCTGGCCGGCGCGATGCCGATCAACTCGAAGAATCTTCAGGCGCATCCGACAGACTGGTTTGAACCGCAGAATTTTGTAAGCAACGGGCCATACACGGTGAAATCCTTTACGTCGAACGGGGAACTCGTGATGGTGGCGAACCCGAACTATGTAGGCGCACAAGGACAGCTGAACCGCGGCAATGTGGAGACGATCCACGTGCTTCCGGAATCGACAGTACCTGTTGAAGTATTCATGGCCGGCAAGACGGATGTTGCGCTTGTGCAGAATACCTCCGACTTGCAGTACGCCAAAACGCATGACCTGAAATCCCAACTGTATACCGCACCGAACTATTCGATCCGTTATCTGGAATGGAGCAATCCGGCAACAGAATCGCCATATGACAAGAAAGAAGTGCGCCAGGCGATTGCCAAAGCGCTCCAACGCTCCCCGATCGTCGATTCCGTGCTTAACGGAATGGGCGGCGCTACCAACGTCTTCGCCTCCACCGGCTGGCCGACAGAGAAATTGGAGCAAGGACTTGAAGAGAACGTTGACGCCGCCAAGCAATTGCTGAAAGATGCCGGCTACGAAGGCGGCAAAGGCTTGCCGAAGCTGACGCTGTACATCGGTATTAAGGAAAAAGATCCACAAGGCGAATCCATTGCACTCGCGCTGGGTCAAGAATTGCAGCAAAACCTGGGCATTCAAAGCGAAATCAAACAGCTCAACGAAACCGAATGGAACGCTTATCAGTATAGCGGCCCGCAAAACGGGGCACAGCCGGGATTCATTCTGGCTTCCGGCGCTACCAACTGGAGTGAACCGGGAAGCCTCGATATGGGCGCTACCCAGCAGCTGTACTCCCTCGGAACATTGGATGCTCCGCAGGAAGCCACTCAAAAGTTTATTGACTGGAGCAAAGACGTTTATTACAAACCGGCTATCCAGCAATATGGCGACCCGGACAATGCTAAAGCCGGCGTTGAATGGAGCGATTGGGCTGCACTAGAGAAAGCCGCCAAGGATGATATTGCATTCCTGGACGCTTGGACCGCCAAACAACCTGCCGAATGGCAGCCGTACTTGAAACAAAAGGGCGTAGCTACTCCGGCAGAGCAATGGCAGCAAATCGTCGACAGCTGGAAAAATGCCAAAACCGATGCAGACAAACACGCGGCTTTCGTAACGGCATGGACCTTCGTCGCACCGAACGCGCCGGGCGGCAAGCTGAACCAAAATGCGCTGGACGTTCAAGTCTACTACAACACCTATTCTTCGCAAGAGCTGCTTAACCTGAGAATGTGGCAAGCAGAGTTCGTCAATGCGCTGACCGTTGAAGATGCGGCTCCATTTGCTGCAAAAGTGGTCAACAGCCTGCTCGACAATGCCTACGCCATCCCGTTGTTCTATCAAAAGCAATATTTCCTGGTAAAACCGGGCGTCACCGGCGTAATGTCGAACCCTTGGGCATGGGGCAACTTCTATGAATTCCAATACCTGAACGTCGAATAATTGCAAATAAGAACAGTACCTTTCAAGGGGCACCGATTCTGGCGCCCCTTTGATCGGCAGAGGAGGCTGAAGCATGGCTGTCGCCAAGTTTATCGTGAAGCGCCTTTTTCAAATCGTTATTACCTTGATTCTGGTCATGGCGGTCAGTTATATCATGATGTATTACTCGCCGGGCGGCTTTTTGAATACGACCACCATGGCATCGGTATTGGCTCCGCTGCAGGGCCAGAATCCCATCCTTTATCAGCAGGTCATGGATCAATTCCAAAGCCGTTATGGCTTGAACCTGCCGCTGTGGCAGCAGATCGCCAAATACGTGTGGAATGAACTCACGTTTAATTTCGGGAATTCGATGCAGAACCCGTCGCTTAAAATCATGACGCAGTTAAAAGACACCTTGCCGATCAGCGTGCTGCTGGCGTTCGGCTCCGTGCTCGTATCCATATTCGTCGGCGTCCCAATGGGCATCATTGCCGCCTTGAAACGGAATTCTTGGGTGGATTACGTAGTAAGTACAATCTCTTTGGCGGGGCAGGCCATTCCGGCTTTCGTGCTCGCGGTAATTATGGTCCTGATTTTCGGCGTAGCCTTTCCGGGCATTTTGCCGATTACGGGCTGGGGGAACTGGAAGGACGCGGTGCTGCCGATTATCTGCTTGTCTGCGGCGAACATCGGCGTCGTTGCCCGTTACATGCGGGGAAGTCTGATTGAAACGCTGCGGCAGGACTACATTCGGACGGCCAAAGCCAAAGGCGTCAAATATTGGCCGATGGTGATGAGACATGGCGTGAAGAACTCGCTTACGGCCATGATCACCGTTATTGGACCGCAATTCGCTTTTACCGTCATGGGGACGATCTGGGTAGAGCAAATTTTCGCCATTCCGGGGCTGGGCAAAGTCATGCAGACCGCATTCACCAGCTTCGACTATCCGCTGGCCATTACCTCGGTCTTTTTGCTGGGGTCGATGATCATGATCATGAACCTGCTGGTTGACATTATTTACGTCTTTATTGATCCGCGCGTCAAATTGTAAGAATTATTCCGGATTTTTGGACTTAGGAGGGGGAGCTATTGGCCGGCACGGTAGCAGCAACTCGTTCGGACGCTGTCAAGACGAGCAAAAAGAGATCCAACGTTCATCAAGGGTGGAAAAGATTCAAGAACCATAAACTCGCCGTCATCGGCTTGGTATGGGTGGTACTGTTTATTCTGGCCGGTACCATCGGGCCTTTGGTGGCCCCTTACGATTACCGTACAGGCGATTTTCTGGCGATCAATCAAGGCCCGACCTTGAAACATATTTTCGGCACGGACAATGTCGGACACGACATGTTCAGCCAAATTTTATATAGCATCCAGAGCGCGCTGATTATCGCGGTCGGCGCCACTTTGGTCAGCTTTGTGATCGGCATCATCCTGGGCTTATGGGCAGGCCTGCGTGGCGGGCTGGCGGATGTCATTATCATGCGGGGCGTGGATTTTATGATGACGCTGCCGGGCTTTCTGTTCGCGCTCATTCTGGTCATTCTGCTCGGGCGGGGCTATTGGTCGCTGATCCTGGCCATCGGCATTCCGGGCTGGGCCGGGTATGCGAGACTGATCCGCAGCCTGGTGCTCGGCATGCGTAACGGCGAGATGGTAGAAGCGGCGACGGCGCTGGGCGCTTCCCAGTTCCATATCGCCAGACGATACATGCTTCCAAACGTTATTGGCAGCATGGGTGTGGCGCTGGCATTCGGGATTCCCGGCGACCTGACGCAAATCGCGGGCCTGAGTATTTTCGGCATGGGGCTTCAGCCACCGATTCCGTCGTTCGGCAATATGATCGCACAGGCAAGCGCCAACATTCTGGGCTTCCCGTGGCTGCTCTATTTCCCGGCAGGCATTTTCGCCATTACGCTGCTTTCCTTCCTGTTTGTAGCGGACGGTCTTCAGGAAGCGTTCAGTCCGAAGGGAGGAAACTAACATGAATACACCGCTGCTTGAGATCGATAATCTTCATGTTAAATTCGCCAGAAGCGAAGACGAGGTCCACGCGGTCAACGGCGTAAGCTTTACCGTGCACGCCAATGAAACGCTCGGCATCGTCGGCGAAAGCGGCTCCGGCAAGTCCGTCACGTTGATGTCGTCGATCGGGCTGCTGCGCGAGAACGGCAAGATCACCTCGGGAACGGCCAAGTTTCAGGGACAGGATCTGCTGAAACTGCGTCCCAAACAACTTGAAGATATCCGGGGCCGGGACATCGGCGTCATCTTTCAAGATCCGATGACCAGCTTGAACCCGATTATGCGAATCGGCGATCAGATCATGGAAGCAATGCTGGCGCATCAATATTGCACCCGCAAGGAAGCGTACGAGCGCACGCTGCAGCTGATGCACGAGATCGGCATTCCCGACCCGAAGACGCGGATGAAGAACTATCCCCACGAATTCTCCGGCGGGATGCGGCAGCGGATCATGATTGCCATCGCTTTGGCCTGCGAGCCGCAGCTGCTGATTGCCGACGAACCGACGACGGCGCTTGATGTTACCGTGCAGATGCAGATTCTCGCGCTCCTGCAGGAATTGCGGCATCGGCGCGGCATGAGCGTGGTCATGGTAACGCATGACTTCGGGGTCGCGACCAATTTCTGCGACAAGATCATCGTCATGTATGGGGGACAGATCATGGAAGCCGCCCGCACGGACGACTTTATCCGCCAATCCGTCCATCCGTATTCCATTGGACTGAAACGCTCCATCATTGAGGTCGGGCACAGAGGCAAAGCGATCGTGCCGATTCCGGGCGCCGCGAAGGCAATTACCGAGTCGCCTTGCAGCTGTCCCTTCGCCCCGCGCTGCACGTTCGCTTCCGAGCGCTGCCACCGGGAGATGCCCATGCTCCGCGATTTCGAGAAGGACCATCAAATCGCTTGCCATCATGCAGAGGAGGTCGTGGCCCTTGCCAACTGATACTTTGCTACAAGTCGAACATATTTCAAAGACGTTTCGCGTGGGAGGGAAGTCGCTGCATGCCGTCGAGAACGTTTCGTTTGCTTTGGAAGCAGGCAAGACGCTGGGGCTCGTCGGCGAAAGCGGCTCCGGCAAGTCTACCCTCGGACGTCTGGTGCTGCGCCTGTTAGATTCCGACAAGGGAAAGGTTGTATTCGACGGAACGGACATCTCCAGGCTCAAGAAAAAGGAACTGCGTTCCTTGCGCCGGGATATGCAGATCATCTTCCAGGATCCCAGTGCAAGCCTGAATCCGCGGATGACGGTGGGTGAGGCCATCGAAGATGCGATGATCATCCACAAAATCGGAACGAAGGAGAGCAACCGGGCGCGGGTCAGCGAATTGCTGCAGCGCGTCGGCTTGCCCGAGAACGTCAAATACGCCTATCCGCATGAGTTGTCCGGCGGCCAGCTGCAGCGCGTCGGCATCGCCCGGGCGCTGTCGCTGAATCCGAAGCTGATCGTATGCGATGAGCCGGTGTCCGCGCTTGACGTGTCGATCCAGGTTCAGGTCATTCAACTGCTGAAGGATTTGCAGGAGGAATACAACCTGTCCTACATCTTCATCTCCCATAATCTGGCGGTCGTGGAGTATTTAAGCGATGAGATCGCCGTGCTTTATTTGGGCGAAGTCGTCGAGCAGGCGCCGGCCGACGAGCTTTTTCAGAACCCGAGCCATCCTTATACGCGCGTGCTGCTTCAATCCATCTTGAATGTACCGGAGAATCCGGAGCTGAAACAGGAAATGCTGTCCATCCAAGGCGAGATTCCGTCTCCGCTGAATCCGCCCAGCGGCTGCGCGTTTCATCCGCGGTGCACGCATGCCACCGACTTGTGCAAAACCGTGAAGCCGGAACGCAAAAACGTGGCCGAAGGGCATTTTGCGGCATGCCATCTCGTCGACTAAGCCAGGAGAGGGAGTAATTATGTTGTTTATAAAAGGTATGACGTACGGCTGGAACAGCACACGCGGTTCTTATCGCCAGCCCTATGCGCGAGATTCTCTTCAGAAATTGAAAGATACCGGCAGCGAATGGATCGCTCTGGCTTTTTATACGTATCAGCCTACCGTTCATTCCACGGAGATCCCGTTCGACTACGGCATCACCATGACCGACCGGGATATCGAATGTGCGGTGAAGAATGCCCGGGAGCTGGGACTCAAGGTATGCCTGAAGCCGGTGGTCAACTCGGCGGACGGCATCTGGCGCGCCTATATCGGATTCCCCGAAGATGAAGGCGCCAAGCCGTATTGGGAAGCCTGGTTCCGTTCGTATACGAATTTTCTGCTGCACTATGCGGAGCTGGCCGAGGAGCTGGGCTGCGAAATGTTCTGCATCGGCTGCGAAATGGTCGGCACGGAGAAACAGACCGGACATTGGACGCGGCTGATTGAACAGATTCGCCAAGTGTACAGCGGGCCGATTACCTATAATGCCAATCATGGAAAAGAAGAAGGCGTCGAGTGGTTCGGCCTAGTCGACATCATCGGTACCAGCGCCTACTATCCGATCGCGAATCATCCGGGCGACAGCGAGGAATCCATGCTGCAGAACTGGCAGCCGATCAAAGAAAAGCTGGCCCGCCTTCATGCCAAATTCGGCAAACCGATTGCATTCCTGGAGATCGGCTGCCGCAGCGCCTTGGGCTGTGCAACGATGCCGTGGGATTTCTCTTCGACGGAGCTGCCGGTAAGCGAAGAAGAGCAGGCCAATTTCTACAGCTCCGTGATCCGCGCGTTCTGGGATGAACCGTGGTTCGCCGGCTTTTTCTGGTGGGACTGGAGCACCAAGCTGTACCCGCTCGAGGAAGCCGAATCGAATACCGGTTTTGACATTTATGGTAAAAAAGCGGAGCGCGTGCTCAAAGAATGGTATGCGAAGGCGCGATAACGGGAAATTTGATCGAAATTTGTTGCCGCAGCGAATTATTTGTACAATAATAGGAGGAAGTTGACCAGACGGGGGGAACCTCGAGTTGAAAAAGATAACCATGCAGCAGATCGCCGAGCAGGTCGGCGTATCCAAGTTCGCCGTTTCACAGGCGCTGTCAGGGAAGTCTGGCGTTGCCGAAGAGACGCGGATCCGGATTGTTCAGGCTGCAAATGAAATGGGGTACTCCAGAAAGGCAAAACCCCCTAAGAAAGAAAAGCTTGCGGCAACAGAGTCAAACGATTATTCCGCTTTTACCAAAAACACCGTAATTATTCTCATGCCCAATGTCCGCTTCCAAAGCCGGGATTCGCTATTCTGGGGAAAAATTATCGACGGCGTCATGGTCGGATTGACCGAACGAAAGGTCGGCGTCCTGATCGTGACCGAGAGCTTTCCCGAGCTTGCACTCAAGAGCATCAACCCGGAAAGCGTGCTTGGCCTTGTAGGCATCGGGTATATCGCGACTCCGCTATTGCTCGATATTCGGCAAATGGACATTCCGTTCGTTCTAATCGACCACGAAGAACCGCTGGTCCCGTCCGATACGGTGTTCATGAGCAATTACGATAGCATGAAGCAGATGACGACGCTCGTTCTGCAGTCCGGAAGGCGTCCTCTTCGATTCGCCGGGAGCCCTAAGTATTCCCGGAGCTTTCAGGACCGCTGGCTTGGCTTCCGGATCGCAGTGGAAGAAGCGGGCGCGGAGCTGCCCGCCCCGGATGATCCGCTGCTTCAAATGGAAGAAGACGCGTATTTGATCGTCGAGAAGGAAATCCCGAAACTGGTGGCGCAAAATAAACTTCCGTCGGCATTCATCTGCGGGAATGACTTTTTTGCATACCTCGTTCTGAAGGCATTGGTCGCTCACGGCGTAAACGTGCCTGAAGATGTCGCGGTAACCGGTTTCGACCATACGGATGAGGAGCGGGATCCGAATCTGCCTCCGCTCAGTACGGTCCATGTACCGAATGCCATTATGGGAAGGCGCGCCGTCGAAATGCTGTTTGACCGCCTGGCCGACCCGGACCGTCCGTTCGAGAAAATGCTGATCCAGGGCGAAATTCTGCTTCGCAAATCGTTTGTAAGAGAGTAAAATAACGAGAACCTGCAAACCCAAAGAGCCTCCAGTCCACTTCACGTGGCCGGGGGCTTTTTGTGGTACACTTGGAAGGAATAGGAGGGGTTCCAGATGGAAGAATTGTGGCGGAGAATCGAGCGTTGGCTGGAACAAGAGGCTCCGGATGTTCTGGCGGATCTCAACGCGGGCGCGACTGAAGCGGAGATATTTTCCTTGGAGGAGGAGCTAGGAATTCGTTTTCCTGCGGACTTGCGGGAATCCTTCAAATTGCATAATGGTCAAAAGGGCGATTCCGCCTGGCTGTTTGCAGGTTGGGAATTTCTATCCTTGGAACGGATTCAATCGGAATGGAAGGTCTGGAAAGACTTGTACGATAGTGGAACGTTTGATGGTTCGAAGGCCGATGTTCAGCCGGGCATCCGGAATGAGTGGTGGAACCCGATGGATTCCGCTGACGTATGACGGGTCCGGCAATCATCATTGCATCGATCTCTCCCCAGCAGACGAAGGAACGCACGGACAGATCATTATCATGTGGCATGACATGGAGGAACGCAGAATACTGGCAAGCAGCTATAAGGAATGGCTGGAGTCGATTGCCGATAAAATCGAGACCGCCGGCTATGAAGAGATATTTGAGAGTGGGGAGTTTGAGTTTTAGCGCCGAAAGCATCGGGGCCTTGAGATGGATTTCTGTCTCGGGCTCTTTTTTTGTATGCAATTCGATTTCCAATTATTTCAACGGATGGTACACTGAGGAGGAAGAAAGATGCGGATTGATCTGATTTATCGGGATGAATTAACGATTGGGGTTCGACTGGAGCACTACGGCGTTGAAGAAAGACAAGGGATTCGCTCTGTCCCGGGGAGAAGGTGGGTTCCGGATGATAAAATCTGGACAATTCCCTACACCCTTGCTGCTTTGGATTGTTTATTTGAGGCGTATCCTGGCTGTTCTTTCGCATGGGATGAACATTTTCATCGCGAAATGCCCGATATCATTGAACGATACGGAACAAGGAATGCAGAGGAGCGCGTTACGCCCACAACACCTCAAGTTGTTAGCTGGAACACGGAACGGAAGAAGCAATTGCAAGATGCTCTGAAGGCAAGAGGTTATAGTGACAAAACGCTAAAAGCTTATACTTCGCAAATCGAACGATTCTTTAGTCGTTTTTTTCGGAAAGGTTCGTCTTTCGATGATGCAAGTGTACAAAACTATGCGCTGTCGCTGCTTGAAAAAGGCCTTTCGCACGCATACGTCAACCAGGCCATCAGCGCACTGAATTTCTATTTTCGGATTGTGATGAAAGAAGCTCAATCCACTTCTTGCGTACGTCCAAAGAAGGTAAACAAACTGCCGGATATCCTGTCACTGAACGAAGTTGCGCGCTTATTAAAGGCTGTGACAAATCCGAAGCATCAAGCGATATTATACCTCGCCTATACCTCCGGTCTTCGGGTAAGCGAAGTGGTTAGGCTCCGGCCCGCAGATTGTGATAGGGAACGAAAAACAGTAAAAGTTCGGCAGGGAAAGGGCAGAAAGGATAGGCAGACGTTATTATCTGCCATGGCCACTGAAGTCTTGGACCGATACATCGAGCTGGAGAAGCCGGAAGGCTGGCTGTTTCCCGGTCAGCGGAAAGGCAGCCATTTAACCGAGCGCTCGGCGCAAAAGGTGTTCGAGAAGGCTTTGGTTCAAGCCGGTATTGATAAACCGGTGAGCATTCATTCGTTAAGGCATGCTTTTGCGACGCATCTGTTGGAGAATGGCATAGACCTCCGGTACATCCAAGAACTTCTGGGTCACCAAAGCGTACGGACCACCGAGCGCTACACCCATGTTAGTAAGCGAGATATAGGGCGAATTCAGAGCCCATTGGACCGGATGGGTGGGCTAGAGGATTGAAGCTGAATTAAGGCTCATAAATATAGCTAAATGTGCTAGATTCACGAAATACAGAAATCCAACAAACTGAGAGGTATAAGCGAAATTCGTAAATAAGACGTTATGGGAAATACCAGAAACAGATTATTTAGGAGTGGAATGTCATGAAGCAAGTAGATATAACTAAAACCCTCGAAGAAATTGAAGGAGAAATCTGGAGTGAACCAGTGTTTAATTCTGGATTAGTAGTTCGAGTGCATGAATTAAGAAAGAAACCTCTAAATGAGTTCAGGTATGAAGATTTGAGACTTTTAATATTACAACAAACTAGCTTAGATTCTCTTCTGCCTTTAGCACTGAAGATATTAACTGAGAATCCTTTACGATCAGGAGATCTATATATTGGAGATTTATTTTGTGCGGTACTGAACGTCGATGAAGAATATTGGAAAAACAATATAGAAATAAAAAACGAACTATATGAAGTTATAAGAATATACAATAATGCTAGAGACAGAATAGAAAGTCATATAAACAAATACCGAAGTGATGACTTGTAAGTATCTTCAAGAAGCCCGGTACATCCCATAACATTATATTCACGCATCGGGCTTGCGCCCTCGGTCCGGCAGAGGGATTTCGGGGAAGTAGTAGCAGCCGGACACATCCAGCATTCGCTGGACGTCGTGAATACGGGAACGTTATATGCAATCGAGAGAAAATATATATGAAAAACAAATTAGCCATTACCATTAATTAGGGGTAGTGGTATATTTGTATAAAGCCTTGAAAATCAGTAAATGAAGAATTGAACTATGATAAGACAATAAGGCGCTATATAACTAAATAACGAAAGGACAGTAAGATAAAAAGCACAAAAAAGACTACTAATCATAAATGACTATCAACACTATAAAGTCCAAACATAAAAAAGATGAACAAGACTATAAAGATTGAACAGAACAAGACTATAAGGATGAACAAGACTAAAAAGATTGAACAAGATAATAAAGAACGAAGAAAGATTAAGTTGGGTAACAC
>NZ_FOIK01000003.1 GCF_900111565.1 Paenibacillus sp. NFR01 | reverse complement strand
CCCTCTCAGGTCGGCTACGCATCGTCGCCTTGGTGAGCCGTTACCCCACCAACTAGCTAATGCGCCGCAGGCCCATCCCGTGATGACAGATTGCTCCGTCTTTCATCCTCCCTTCAGGCGAAAAGAGGAATTATCCGGTATTAGCTACCGTTTCCGGTAGTTATCCCAGTTCATGGGGCAGGTTGCCTACGTGTTACTCACCCGTCCGCCGCTAAGCTTATCCCGAAGGATAAACTCCGCTCGACTTGCATGTATTAGGCACGCCGCCAGCGTTCGTCCTGAGCCAGGATCAAACTCTCCATAAAGGTGTTTGACTTGCTCATTTTGAAACTGACGATTCATAAAATGAATCTCAAATTAACGTGTTCCATTTGTTCAGTTTTCAAAGAACTTGCCCAGTGAATCACTTTATCGTGTTTCACACAGGAATTAAATCATATCATGTTTTGAACTGATCTGTCAACTTATTTCTGCATCGATTTTTTAACGATCGTCGCTGCCTCATAAGCACAAGAGATAATATATCACGCATCGCCGGTCCATGCAACCCTTTTTTTAATGCATAAGAATTCCGCTTCCTACTCTGTCTAAGGTTGGTTAAAATACACGCATAAATCAAAGGGGCTTCGCACAAATTGTTTCCATAAAACGAGCAACGAAAGGAGATCCCATGAGCAACCGTACGAAGACGGCGACGGAACCGCTTGTCCCGGCAAAAGAACTTGGGGTTCAGCATCCACAAACGATCTATCGCATTCTCCTCGCTGTAAGCTTTGTCCATCTGTTTAACGATTCCATTCAGGCGCTCATTCCGGCCATGTTTCCGATTCTAAAGGCCAATATGCTGCTGTCCTATGCCCAGGTCGGCTGGATTTCGTTTGCGCTGAATCTCACTTCTTCCGTTATACAGCCGGTCATCGGCTATGCCGCCGACCGCAAACCCCGTCCGTTGCTGCTGCCGCTGGGGATGTGCTGCACATTCGCCGGCGTATTCATGCTCGCTTTTGCAGGTAACTATATGCTGGTCATTTTTTCGGTAGTCCTGGTTGGTCTGGGCTCCGCTGCTTTTCATCCGGAAGGCATGCGGGTTGCACATATGGCTGCGGGTGCGCGCAAGGGATTGTCCCAGTCCATTTTTCAAGTCGGGGGAAACGCCGGGCAATCCATCGGGCCTCTGTTGATGAAGTGGGTGTTTATCCCCTTTGGGCAAATCGGGGCATTGAGCTTCACTGTGGTTGCCGCTGCCGGCATTGCTGTACAAACCTATGTTGCACGCTGGTATCGGGAAATGCTGAATGCAGGATATTCCTTTGGAAAAAAAGGTGCCGGGCGGAAAATGGATAAAACCCGCCGCAGGCATATTCTCTCCGCCACGGTCATTCTCGTCTTCATCGTGTTTGTCCGTTCTTGGTACGGCGCCTCCATCGGCGGATATTACGCGTTCTATTTAATGGACAAATACGGTATGTCGCTGGACCGTGCGCAAATCTACATTTTCCTTTACCTCGCTGCCGGCGCAGTCGGTACTTTCTTCGGGGGACCGCTTGCTGACCGTTTTGGCCGCCGGAATCTGATCCTGTTGTCCATGATCGGTACGGTGCCGTTCGCCGTCGCCTTGCCTTTTGTCAACCAGATCTGGGCGGTTGCACTACTTCTGCTATCCGGATTCATTCTGTTGTCCAGCTTTTCGGTAACCGTCATTTACGCGCAAATGCTGTATCCCGGGAATATCGGTACCGTATCCGGGCTAATTACCGGACTCGCGTTCGGCCTTGGCGGCATCGGTTCCGTCATCATCGGCGATTTAATCGACAGCATCGGCATCGGTCCGGTTTTTGTGGCTTGCGGTTTTCTCCCGCTGCTCGGCCTACTGGCGCTTCTGCTTCCCGGGGATAAAAAACTGGAAGAGTGGGCGGCGGAATCGTATAATTTAGTTTAAATTATAACTATAAAATATCTTTTCATCTGCCGATGCCCTGAGGAGGGATACCCTTGCTGAAAAATGCGCTGGCCAAGGTTCGCAAAGGTTACGGGAAAAAGCTGGTTCGGATTCACGCCTGGAATGCGTGGCTGGTTGCTTTTTTAGCGTTAAGCGGATTGCTGCTGCTGGGCGGATACTGGCGCGAGGTGCTTGGCGAAGGCCGGGTCTGGCTGAAGCAGGCGCATATCTACATCGGGTTACTGCTGCTTTTGCCCGTCATTTATTATTTACTGCTGTCGGCAAAACATTGGAAACGATTAAAGGGAAAAACCTCGCAGAAAGCCAACGTCGTTTTTGTGCTTGCTATGCTCATCGGCTGGTTCCTCTCCGGGATCGTGCTCTGGCAATTTCGGTTGGCCGGTCCGCGGGCGGCCAATACGGCGCTGTGGATCCATGATCTGCTGACATGGATCGGTCTGCCGGTAATCATCTACCATTCGATTACCCGGGTCAAATGGCTGCGCGAACCGGCGAAGCGCACCGTCCAACCGGAGGAGTCTGCAGGGGAACAGGTTGCCGGTCATCCGGCCGGCGGTTCCGTGCCGCATAGAACTCCTTCCGGGCAGCCGCAGGCGCTCTATACCCGCCGCAGCTTTATCAAAGCGGCGGCTTTTGGCGGACTCGCGATTACGCTCGGACCTAACTTTGTCCGCTGGCTGGGCCGTACGACCGCATTGCCGGGCCTTGGCGGCTCCACCGCTGAGAACGCCAACCGCCTTGTACCCGATCCGGTGCCGCTCCCCCGTTCTTCCCCGCCTGCCGGGGGCGGTGCGGAAGGATATTTCCGCGTCTACACAGTAACCGATATTCCCGCGTTCGATAATTCGAACTGGTCGTTTACCATCGACGGCCTGGTGAACCGGACTTTCAACTGGAACTGGTCGGAGTTCGTCAAGCTGCAGCGCGAGGTACAAATCAGCGATTTCCACTGTGTCACAGGCTGGTCTGTCTACAGCAACACCTGGGAAGGGATTCCGCTGGCCAAGCTGCTCGATATGGCCGGCGTTCAGTCCGGCGCGACGATGGTTAAGCTCTACTCCGGCGATGGCGTGTATACCGATTCCCTGACATTGGATCAGGCGAGGATGGACGACGTTATGGTCGCCGTGCTGCATGACGGCCAGCCGATCTCCAATCAACTCGGCGGGCCCGTGCGTTTGGTCGTTCCAAAAATGTACGCCTACAAATCCGTGAAATGGCTGAACCGGATCGAACTGATTGCGGAAGATCATGTCGGGTATTGGGAACAACGCGGGTATGACAAGGATGCTTGGCTGCCGGGGGCAAAAAGAGCGTGAGGACCACCGGCAATCATTGCCGAAACCATAAAGAACCTTGACGACCGCTTAAACGGCCTTCAAGGTTCTTTTATTTAGGAGTTATGGAACCCGATCCCCGTTTACTCCAGGATTCTTTTCAACTCTCCGGCCTCGATATAGGCGAAATCCTCCCCTTCACCAAATCGAAGTGTAACACCGGACAATTCGAGAAGCGTCTTCACTTCCTTATTGCTGAGCTTCATCGTAGCTTTCCCTTTACCTGAAACAATTGCGTTTTTCAACAGTATTTTGATTTTGTCTCCATTGGGCGGATCAAACAGGCACACAAACCGAGACTGCTTGCTTTCGTAATTAATCTCTACGGTAGCTCCATCTTTAACCTTATATATATTCAGCGATTGAATGGTCAGATCCTTGCTGCGTAACGATAACTGGTATTTGACAGTGCCATTCGTTTTAACGGTACCGCCAGAGTTTGACGGGACGGTCGCCGCTTCATTATTTTTTTTATCCGGAAGCGTATAAAGGATCATGTAGTCAAAACCATTATTCCCCTGTGGGGTTAGAAATGGCTTATCAGGAGATGCACTTCCACCATTAACGAACCAGTTGCTCCATGCTTTAAGAAAAGAATCCAGGGTTAGCCCCGTATCCATGATCAAGTTATTTTGGATTTTGGACACATCCGCATAATTGCGGTACATTGCGCGCCGCGAAGCTTGCTCCCCGTATTGATCTTCCAAAAAAGCATACATGGAACCCATGATATAGTAGGTATAGAGGTGGCCGTTTGGATTTGGAGTCTTTTTGGTGAACCACGTCCAATCCAAATTTTGATTATAATTGGTTACCAGCTCTTTGAGCTTAGGCACTTCATGATTGGACAGAAAGCTGTTACGGATTATGACACCCATATCCTCTGGATGAACGCTTTGTCCATTGACCGCCGAATATCTGACAAATTGGCTCTGGCCCTGCCATTCCTGTAATTCGAAGTTGTCGCCTGTGTATAGATTGGAGGAGGCAAGCGCATGATTCAATTCATGGGCAATGGTCTCATAAGACGGGCCATTTCTCATATAGACGTACATATGTCCGTTATAGACATTTGCAAAACCTCCTCCGGCTGCCGATGAGTCTTTTACTAGGTCTTTTCTTCCGGAAATTTGGGCTGCTGCTTCTCCATTCTCCAAAAACAGGGCAATGGGTTTCTCGCCGGAAGCCGGATAGTAATTGTATTTGGCCACTCTTTGATATATCGAGTCCATTTCTTTTAGTACTGCGGTGGTTATGCGCCCGACATTTCTGTCATCAGCGTAGATGGTAAAATATATGGAATCCATTTGGTTCAACGTCAATTTTGGAGCCTGCAGGTCGACTTTTGTCGCGGTTTCCGAATAGTTGTAATCGGCCGCGCTCTCTTTGGGCGAAGCAGTCATTATACGGTCAGAGAGGTCCAGCAATGAATGCACTCCTGCTTCATATTGCACTGGAGTTATAGAAGCCGCTTTATCGCTAGAGGAGTCATCAATCCAAGTATTGCTATCCCTTATCATTAGCAACTGTTTGGTCTTGCTTTTCAATACAGAAGAAAGCGCGTTGCCCAGATCGGAGTTCAACTGAACGTTTTTGGATATCAGATTTGCCTGCGAAGCGAACGAAGAATCCGTATAACCGATATACATATTATCCAAATTACCGCTGCCGCCCATAGCATATAAATCCACAGTATACGTAATATGGCTAAAATTCAGCTTACTTGCGAGCGCTTGTACCCCCTCTTGCTGCTTCCACTTGCTTCCCACAAAGGCAAAGATCATGGTATAGTCCGGCGTATGTTCCTTATAATATCGGGCCATGTCCAACATCATTGCTGCTGCGGCAGCACCCGACTTTGCACTTTCATACCATTTGCCCTCCGGCAGACTCCCGAATCCGTCGATATTAGTGACCCACAGAATCGATTTCTGCTCGCTTTTTCCCGGGATTACGCCAACCAGATTGTCAGCCGGCTGGGAGGAGCGGTCAATTGTCAGGTTGATGCGGACATCGCTGGCTTTCAGTGATGCAGCAGAATAATCGCCCGGAACGCCGAGCACGGCTGCTATGTCCTGAGAGATATAGAGAACAGGCACACTAAGTTTCTCCGCATTCAGCGGATGCTCGTAATTGCCGACCTTAAGTTCGCCGTTGGTGATGATCATAACCCCTTTGGCGCCGTTGGCAACTGCCCGTTGAATCCGATCCATCGCTCCTTCCGGAAAATTGCCCTGCTTATCGTACCAATGGAAAATCACCAGCCCGTCAACCTTAGTCGGATAATCACCGCTCATCCCCGCCCCTGCATAATACAGTTTTTTGAACGAGAACCCCCCGCTTGCAGATCTTGAAAAAGGCATGTAATCCTTCATTAGTTCCAGCATCTTGCCATTGACGGAGACGGACTCCTTAACCAGAGAGGCGGTGCCCGTCTTATAGCTCTGCCGATATTGGGATTCCCCGAAAGCAGGGAGCATTCCTGCGGATACCATCCGGGACTGCAGGTCGGTAACCGCTTTGGCGTAACCTGCCGTTCCCGCCTGTCTCCCCTGATAATCCTGTTTCGCCCACTCCGCAATCATTGCCTGTCCTTGAAGAGTTAAGGATGCAGCTGCAAACGTTGGCTTTGGAAGATAGAGCATCCCTGCCATCAACGAGAACGCGATCATTACAGAAAAGAAGCGCCTCCGAAAATAAGTTTCCATTCTTAAACCTCCATAATCTCTAAGTAGATATGTATTGTGAATACGCCTGTAAGAAATTTTACACAAAATAGCGAGATCTGCCAATATCGACCATAATTGTGTTTGGAGCAAGCCATAAAGTTCATGTAAAACAACAAAAGCCGCTACCCCATTCTCTCTCAGCAGAGCAATGGAATAACGACTTGGTTTTATTGGGGGCTATTCAATTCCATAAACCACCAGATCATTCTTCCAGCAGCCGCAGCAGTTCATCTTCATCGTCGATGACCTGAATGCCAAGCTGCTGCGCTTTGGCCAGCTTGCTGCCGGCTTTTTCGCCGGCGATGACGATGTCCGTCTTCTTGGAGACGCTGCCGGATACCTTGGCCCCGAGCGCCTCCAGCCGCTCTGCCGCTTCCTCGCGGGTCAACTTTTGCAGAGAGCCAGTCAGAACCACGGTCTTACCGCTGAAGAAGGAATCGGTGCTGACCTGGCGCGGTGCCTCGGGGGCTTTCGCCTCGACGCCGAGGTCGAGAAGCCGCTGAATGCCCGTGCGGATAAACGGATCGGCGAAAAAGCCCACGATGCTTTCGGCAACAATGCCGCCGATATCCGGCAGCTCCGTCAGTTCCTCCACGCTTGCGTTCATCACGGCATCCAGGCTGCGGTAATGGTCGGCCAGCATCCGGGTCGTTGCCTTGCCGGTGTTGGGAATGCCCAGCGCATAGAGGAAGGAAGCCAGATCCCGGCCTTTGCTGGCCTCAAGCGCATTAAGCAGATTCTCCGCTTTCTTCTCTCCGAAGCGGTCCAGCTTGAGCAGCTGCTCGATCGTCAGCTCATACAAATCGGCCGGCTCGCGGACATTGAGCTCGTCATGAAGCTGCCCGGCTGTCTTGTCGCTAAACGTCTCGATATCCATCGCATCGCGGGAGGCGAAATGAGTAATCCGCGCGATAATCTGCGGTTTGCAGTCCAGTTTGTTGTTGCAGAACAAATGCGCCCCGCGCATCTCCAGCGGGAAGCCGCAAGCCGGACATTGTTCCGGATAGATAATCTCGCCGCCGTCGTTCTCTTCGGTTACCTTGCCGAGAATTTCCGGAATGACATCGTTGGAACGGCGAATGAAGACCCGGGTGCCCAGGGCGAACTTCAAATTTTTACGCTCGATGTCCCCGACGTTGTTGAGCGTGCAGTTCTGGACCGTCACGCCCGCCAGTTCCACAGCTTCTACCCGGGCTAGCGGCGTTACTTTTCCGGTACGTCCGACATTCCAGCTAACCGACTCCAGGACCGTGGTCGTTTCTTCCGCTTCGAATTTGTAGGCGACGGCCCAGCGCGGGAATTTGTCGGTGTAGCCGAGCACCTCACGGGTGCGGAAATCGGTCACTTTGATGACGGCCCCGTCGATCAGATAATCCAGCGAGGCGCGGGTCGCTTCAATGTCGGCAAGCTGTTCGGTTACGTCATCGAAATTCTCGAAGTATGTCAAATACGGATTCACTTTAAAATGATTGTTCCGCAGGAAATCCATCATCTCCTGATGCCCGGAGAACTGTACGCCGTCGGCATACCCGACATTATAGAAATAAGCATTCAACCGGCGTTCGGCCGTTGTCTTCGGGTTCAAGTTGCGCAGCGCGCCGGCCGCACCATTGCGGGCGTTCTTGAGCGGCTCGGCCGCACGGGAGTTGTAGTCGGCCAGAACCGACAGGTTCATGATGCCTTCGCCTTGAACTTCTATGACGCCGTCCTTGAACGGAATCGTTAAAGGCACGGATTTGATCGTCTTGACCTGGGCGAGAATGCCTTCGCCGGTCACGCCGTTGCCGCGCGTTGCCGCCTGCACCAGCGCTCCCCCGGAATAGGTCAGGTTCAGCGTCAAGCCGTCGAATTTCAGCTCCACCGCATAACAAGGCTCCGGCAAAGGCGTTCCGGGATTCTTCGTGTTGTAATCGTTCACCAGCTTAACGACCCGGGCATGCCAGCTGCGCAGCTGCTCGATATTCTGGGCTTTATCCAAGCTCCAGAGCGGTGCGAGATGCCGGTGCGGCGTAAAGCCCTTCAGCAGCTCTCCGCCGACGCGCTGGGTCGGAGAATCCGGCAGAACGATTCCGCTCTCCGCTTCAAGCGCCAACAGCTGGTCGTACAGCGCATCGTATTCCTTATCGCTGATCTGTGGCGCATCCAGCGTATAATACTGATAGTTATGCCGGTTCAGCTCCGCGACCAGCTCTTCCATCTTGCGTTTCGTGTCCATTCGGGCACATCCTCCCAAGAATTATGATCCCGCTTATTCGACTTTGGTAATCGGGGCAAAGCCTGCCAGCAGCCGCTTGACGCCCACCGGCGCCGGGAACGCGATCTGCAGCTCCGTGTCGTTCCCGCTGCCTTTTACGGCAACAATGGTGCCGATGCCCCATTTGCCGTGGGAGACCTTGTCGCCGGCTTTGAACTCGCCGGCGGCTGCCCCCGGAGCGCGCGACGCGCCTCCGGAGGTCACCGTCACGCGGCCCGCGCCGGGCACCGCGGACGCCGTGCTTCCGCTGCCGAACGCGGCGGCCCCGCCGCCTGTCGGCATCCGCTCGGCAGCGGGCGCGCCGCTGCCGAAATTGCCCCGGCCGCCGGCGCCGAAGCCGCGGCCGCCGTAGGCCCCGCCCGTGTCCGCGCCGCCGCGCCGGAAGCGGTCCGAAGCTTTGACAGTGTCTTCCTTCAGCTCCTCCGGAATCTCTTCCAGGAAGCGCGACGGCTGATTCTGCGTCGTCCGCCCGAACAGCGTGCGCATCCGCGCGCAGCTGAGGAACAGCTGCTTCTCCGCCCGCGTAATGCCGACATAAGCCAGCCGGCGCTCTTCTTCCAGCTCTTCGTTGTCCATGAACGCGCGGCTGTGCGGGAAGACGCCTTCTTCCATCCCGATGATAAATACATTCGGGAACTCCAGGCCCTTCGCGCTGTGCATCGTCATCAGCACGACGGCATCGTTCTGGGTCTCCTCTTCGGTATCGTTCATGCTGTCGATATCCGCAATCAGGGCCAGGTCGGTGAGGAAGGAGACCAGCGACTTATCCTCGTTATTTTTCTCAAACTCCATCGTTACCGACAGGAACTCGTCGATATTCTCCAGCCGGGCGCGGGATTCCAGCGTGTTCTCGTTTTGCAGCTCCAGCTTGTATTGTGACAGCTCAAGCACTTTTTCCGTCAGTTCTGTCACCGACAAGAACTCCACCATCCGGTGCAGCGCCTCGATCATATCGTAAAATTCAACCAGCGCATTGCGCGTCCGCCCGGCAAAACCGAGATCGTCCACCGTCTGCAGCACGCGGAAGATCGAAACGCCCCGCTCCGCTGCGGCAACGGCCAGTTTGGCTACCGTGGTGTCGCCCAGCCCTCTTTTGGGAACGTTAATGATCCGCACCAGGCTGATATCGTCATCCGGGTTGGACAAGAGGCGAAGGTACGCCAGCAAATCCTTGATTTCTTTGCGGTCGTAGAACTTGATGCCGCCGACGATCTGGTACGGTATATCCGATTTGATCAGAATTTCTTCTATAACCCGGGATTGGGCATTCGTGCGGTACAGGATGGCATGATCCTGATAACGCTGGCCCTGCTTAACGCCCCGGCTGATCTCACCGGTAACGAAATAACCTTCGTCATGTTCGGAGTCGCCGCGGAACACCTTGATCTTTGGTCCCTCTTCCGAATCGGTCCACAGCTTCTTCGGCTTGCGTCCCGTATTAAGTGCAATGACGCCGTTGGCCGCATTCAGAATGGTAGAGGTCGAGCGGTAGTTCTGCTCCAGCATGATCGTTTTGGCTTCCGGGTAGTCTTCTTCGAAATTGAGAATGTTGCTGATATCGGCGCCGCGCCAGCGGTAAATCGACTGGTCGCTGTCCCCGACCACGCAAATGCGGTGATGGGCGTCCGCCAGCATCCGGCACAGCATATATTGCGCCCGGTTCGTATCCTGATATTCATCGACATGGATGTATTTGAATTTCTTCTGATAGAAATCGAGCACGTCGGGCACATTCTTGAACAGCTCGATCGTCTTCATGATCAGGTCGTCAAAATCCAAAGAGTTGTTGCTCTTCAGCCGTTTCTGGTACATGGCGTACACCTTGGCGACGATTCCCTCAAAGTAATCCCCGATCTTTTGCTCGTATTGCGCCGGCGTGACCAGTTCGTTTTTGGCCGTACTGATGGCGGCCTGCACCGCTTTGGGTTCGAATTTCTTGGTGTCGATGCTCAGATCCTTCATACAGTTACGGATAACCGACAACTGGTCCGAGGAATCCAGAATCGAGAAATTCGAGGTGAAGCCGATGCGCTCAATATCCTTGCGCAGGATGCGCACGCACATGGAGTGGAAGGTGGAGACCCAAATATCTCTGCCTTCTGGACCCACGAGCCGCGAAACGCGTTCCTGCATCTCCCGGGCTGCCTTGTTCGTAAACGTAATCGCCAGAATGGCCCATGGCGGCGCTTTGCGATTGGCGATCAGCCAAGCGATCCGGTGGGTGAGCACCCGCGTCTTGCCGCTGCCCGCGCCGGCCATAATCAAAAGCGGTCCTTCTGTCGTCTCCACGGCCTGACGCTGCGGCGGATTCAGCCGGGCGACAGCATCCTGTATGTTAATCAGCTGCATGTAAAACATGCTCCTTTCCATCAATAAGCTTTCAATAAGTTATAAGTAGTTCGGCGCAAGCCCACTAGTCGAGAACTATCCGGGCTGTCCGTTTCACGGCATCCACCGTAGATAATGCCTGCTGCAGGTCACGGTAGATTACGTTGCCGACCACCACCGTGTCACACAGCGCGGCCGCTTCCGCTGCCTGCATTTCTGTCGCAATGCCCCCGCCATAAAAAAGCTGGGCTTGTTCGACGGTCTCCCGTATGGATTGAACGGTCCGCATATCGCCAAAAGCGCCGCTGTATTCGATATAAACAATCGGCAGCGACATGAGCCGGTCGGCGATTTGAGCATAGGCTGAAGCCTCATTGCCGTTCAAAGCGCAGTCCGCTCCGGTTAATTGCGCAACTGCGGAATCGGCGTTGAGAACGATATAGCCCTCCGTCAACAGCTGTTCCCACGGAATCAGGCTGCCATACCGCTCCAGCGCCTTGCGGTGCTGGCCAAAAATCCAATCGGTGTCCGCCGTGTTGAGCACCATGGGGATCAGATAGAGGTCAAAACCCGGCACGGCCGCTTCGAGATTGGAGATTTCAAGCGCGCAGGGCAGGGCATGCCGCCTGATTCGGTTCAGCAGCTCCAGCGTATTGTCATAGGTTACTCCCGTCGAACCTCCGACGAGAATGGCATCCGTTCCCGAACGGCAGATTGCCTCCAGCTCTCCGTCCGCAAGCATGCGGTCCGGGTCCAGCTTAAATACATGCCGCCACGGCTTGATCCATTGCCGCATTTCACTCATGCTTGACCATCCTTAATCCATCAGATCGGTATCTCTAGTCTATGTCAGGGCACAGGGGGTGTCAATTTAAAGAGAGGAAAAATGCGAACATTTTTTCGCATTCCGTTCGGGCCGGCTGCCCCTAATTGCCTACCCCTTTCATCTGCCTGATATCATCTTCCGAGACAAAATCGGTATAAAAGCCGTCCACACCCATCCGGTACTGCTTCGTAATTTCAGCTCCATCATTTACAGTGTGGACATAGGTTCTGGCGCCGGCCTTTTTCAGCTTGCGGATGAACGTTTTATCCGTTCGGCTGAGCGGCATCGTAATATCTACGCCGGATGCTTTTACAAAATCGATGACCTGCTCGTCGCTGTCTTTCGATTGGTACAACGTATAAATGATACGCGGAAACTTGTACACCGCCTGGACCACGCCATACATCTCGCGGTTATAGATTTGCGGAACAATCCGCTGAAGCAATGCGGGATTTTTCCGGTTCGCGGCATTTACAATGCTCTGAAATTGCCGTGTTACAATCTCCGGCTCAAGCTCCTTCGTGTCCGTCACCAGATAGGCATCCGGATAGGCAGCCAGCAAAGACATAATTTTATCGATATCGAGCGGCGTGTACAATTCCAAAATCGGAGTGTCCATAAACTCCGCATAATTCAGCACTTCGCCTTGCTTTGCGGCAGGCAGAACCTGCAACTGTCCGAGAAGCTCGCTCATATGCGCGGTCCACTCATGGCGGGCAACCAGCTTTTGATCCGCGGTCTGCAGGAGATCCACTTCGAAGACACGGGTTCCTTGCTCGTAATTAGCGACAAAGGCATCGAGGGTGTTCGTGTACGTATGACCGTTAATCCCGCCCATGGCATGGGCAACGATCCGGTAGGCTTCAAAGCCGGAAGCAGGCTCTTTCTCGTTCTCGGAGAGGGTAATGACCAGCAGCAGAGCAACCGACACTATCATCATGGCGTAGGCAATCATTTTTTTCTTATCCATACTGGCAGCATCCTTATGTGAGAGATCATTGCAAAGAAAAAACGGCTGTAGCCTTGGGCAAAGCTGGCTGGCAACCGTTTGTATGGGATTAAGTCATCATGTTCAGTACGCGTTCTTAAATCCGTTGCGGATCGTCTTGAAAATAATGCGGATATCAAACAGCAGCGACCAGTTCTCGATATAAAAAATGTCGTGTTTTATGCGATCCTCGATCGAGGTATCGCCGCGCAGCCCGTTGCTCTGCGCCCAGCCGGTAATACCCGGACGGACATGGTGCTTGACCATGTATTTTGGGATTTCGCCGCGGAACTGCTCCACATAATACGGACGCTCCGGCCGGGGGCCGACGACGCTCATATGCCCCAGCAGCACATTGAAAAACTGCGGCAGCTCGTCCAGGCTCATTCTGCGGATAAAGCTGCCAAACCGGGTACGGCGCGGATCGTTCGGCGTGCTCCAGCCGGTATCCGTCTCCCCCTCGGACTGCATCCGCATGGAACGGAATTTATACATCATAAAGTTGCGGCGGTTCAGCCCGACCCGTTCCTGCTTGAAGATCACCGGGCCCGGCGAGGTAAGGCGTACGCCAACCGCGACAAGAATCATCACCGGCGACAGCAGAATAATTGCAAACAACGAGAACAGGATATCAAACAGCCGTTTGGCGATTTTATTCCCGGCCATATCCAGCGGAATGTCCCGCACGTTGATCATCGGCATGCCGGCAAAGTTATCGAAATACGGACGGGCCGGCAAATAGTCGAAGAAATCGGGGATAATCAGCGTACGGACGCCGGCTTTTTCACAAGTGGCGATAATCGCCGGGTATTTGGAGTGGGCATCGAGCGGCAAAGCCAGAATGACCTCGTCCACCGGCATCATTTCCAGCATTCCGGCAAGCTCGTCGACTTTCCCGAGAATCGGCTTGTAGCGGGCGGCTTCAATCCCGTCCCACTCCTGAAAATCATCCAGGAACCCAATCACTTCGTAGCCAAGTTCGGGATACTGCGCAAGATTGCTGTAAAACCGCTTGCCGAGGGTACCCGCGCCGAGAATCAGCACGAACTGCCGGTTGTAGCCTTTTTCCCGCAGCGATTTCAACATCACCTTCAGCACATAGCGGTAAAACATGATCAGCAGCAAATTTAAGCCTACATAGATCGCTAAGTATTGCCGGGATACATCCAGCTGCTTCAGGAAAAACATCAGCCCGAGCAGGATGAAAATCGACATGGCCTGAATTTGAATGATCTTGAGAAATTCATCGACAAACCGTTTTTTGCGTTTCGGGATATATAGCGACGTCAAAATCCCGAGCAGCACAGCGATCGCGCCATAAATCAGGCTCCAATACGCATAAGACTCCACGGGGAGAGACTGATAGGAGGGGATCCAGCCGCTGCGGAATTTGAGCCACCAGGCAACCAGAAAAGAAAGCTGGATGATTCCGAAGTCAACCACCATATAGATCTGCGTTAAAAATTGCTGGTTGCGGCGTATCACGGTCCCACCTCCGCCTTTGCTTTTTCCCCTGCGCCAGAATTCATAACATCAGCATTCAAGCTCGTATCTGCCACACGATCTCGGCGCAGCACCTTCAGGCCATTGGTCACCAGGGAAAGGGCAAATTTCACGCCGACGCCGGCATATACCGCTCCATTAATCAAAGGATTATACTGCTTGCTGTAATGCTTGCGGTGAAACAGAATCATCGCCCGGTGAAACTCGTATACGATCTTGAACGGCCTGCGACGCGCGCTTCCGCCTTTGAGGTGTATGATATAGGTTTCAGGGTAGTAATAAACGCCCCAACCTGCGGCCTTTATGCGGTAACACCAGTCGAGATCCTCTCCGTACATGAAAAACCGCTCGTCCAATCCGCCGACCTGCCGGATCGTCTCCTGCCGAACAAGCATGAATGCCCCGACCAGACAGTCGACCGGATACGCGTCGTCAGGGTTCAAATACCCCAGCTGATAGCCGTTGAACCGCGGGTTGTCCGGAAACAGCTTGCTGAAGCCGAAGGCGTAATAAAACGAAGCTGAAGGCGTCGGGAATCCGCGTTTGCACGCCTTATCCAGCGAACCGTCCGGTAAAATAACCTTGCAGCCGGCAGCGCCAAGATCCGGGCGGCTGTCCATAAACGTCAACATGGTCTGCAGAGTATCTTTACAAACCACCGTATCCGAGTTCAGGAGCAGCACGTAGCGGCCGGAGGCTGCTTTCATCCCCTGGTTGTTGCCCCGGGCGAAGCCGACATTCTCCTTGTTGGCAATCACCAGCACCTCGGGGAACTCCCGGCCGATGCACTCCGCCGAACCATCGCTGGAGTGGTTATCTATTAAAATAATTTCATAGGAGAACTCGGTCTCCGACTGATAAACCGACCTGATGCAATCCGTTGTCAGGCGGCAGGTGTTGTAATTAAGGATTAACACGCTCACATCGATATTCACTTCACTGCGCTCCTGACAAATATAGTAATCTACCGCCAACAATTATAACATAAAAACCTCCCTGATAGGCATGCCTATACATGGGAGGTCCGGCAACGGCGGTAAGCCTATGATCGTCCATACAAGTCTATTCCCGGATTGCGAGCGGCTCTTTAGCGAGTGCGCATCTTCTCCTGAAGGGCTTTCCGTTTGCGCCACAGATTTTTCCTTTGCCTGAAAAAGCTTCCCCACGCTTTGAGCAGCGCAGGCTCGCGGACCAGCATGTAGCCGGTTGCCGCCGCTTCATACGGCAGAGCGCATAGCACCGTGGGGATCAAGCTGCGGGCCGGTTCGTTTTTGAAAAGCATCTTGTAACGGTTGATGTACGAAAGACGGCGGATAAACAGCAATTTGCCGCGGCGCCCAGAGGTTTTCCAGCCTCGTTCGTGATAGCCCCGGGCATCCGCATCGTAATAAGCCCGCCAGCCCAGCAGCCGGGCGCGCCAAGCGACATCGACATCCTCCTTGTAGGCAAAAAAGTCCTCGTCAAAAAACTCTCCGAAGATCGCGATATCCTCGATCATCCGGCGGGAATACATCGCCGCCGCGCCGGAAACCCCGAAGACTTCTCCGGAGGCGGCCCAGCGCTCTGCCGGCTCATCCGCCCCGCGGTCAAAAGCCCGCCGTGCCCGGTTCATCCAAAGACCCGTACTGTCCACCACACCAGGATCGGCTTTACGCAGCAGTTTTCCCGTCGCGCTTCCGATGGCCGTTTCTGCTTCCATCCGGGCAACCAGTCTGGATACATAATCCGGCGCGAGCGTCACGTCGGGGTTCAGGACCAGCATGTAATCCGCATCGCTCGCCGCGATCGCCTGATTATGGGCAGAAGCAAAACCGGTGTTGGCGGAATTCTCCACCACCTCTAGCGCAGGCAAAAGACGCCCTTCCGTCTCCCTCTGTGCATGCCATTCCTTTATACGTGCCGTGCTTTCGTCCGAGGAAGCGTTGTCCACTACGATGATCCGCAAGACCGGATATTGCTGACGCGCTACGGCTTCCAGGCATTCTATAATATCTTCGCTGCTGTTATAGGTAACGATATGTACGCTGACTTTTTTCGGGTTCATGAAACTCCTCTTCATTACGCATTGGAGTGGGCTTGCCTTCTTTTACCCATTATAAGCGATGACTTCGGGATGAAGCTACGCCCTAAATCCATCCAGTAGGCCGGCCCGCCCGGCAAAAAGGCTTCCATCGCTTGCCGCGGCGGAAGCCTTACAAATGGTTATTGCAGTTCACGCAGAAAATCCCGCAGTCCTTCTCGCCACGGGCGGATATCGGCGAACCCGTTCGTACGGATCGCCAAATGCTCCAGCACCGAATACCGCGGACGCGGTGCCGGCCGCGGAAATTGCTCCGTCGTGCATGGCTCGAGCTCGGCCGTAAACTTCAGCCCCAGTATCTCTTCCGCATCCGCAAAGATGGCCTGAGTAAATTCATACCACGTGCATATCCCGCTGTTGGAGGCATGATATACCCCGTATTTCTCCGTCCGGATCAGCTCCAGCAGGAAGTTGGCCAAATCCACGGTATAGGTGGGAGAACCTGTCTGATCATTCACGACTTGAAGAACCGGCTTCTCCTGTCCCAGCTTCAGCATCGTCTTTACAAAGTTGCTGCCATACTTACCGTAAACCCAGGAGGTGCGGACAATGAAAAATTTCGAGGACAATGACTGCACCAGTATTTCTCCAGCCCGCTTTGACTTGCCGTAAATGGTCCGAGGATCGGTGTTGTCGTATTCGTGGTATGGCTTCTCCCCCATGCCGTCAAACACGTAATCCGTGCTGATGTACACCAGCTTGGCTCCGGCCTCTTCCGCGGCAAGCGCTACATTCCGGCTGCCGGTCGCGTTAATTGTATACGCCGCATCGATATCCGTCTCTGCCGCATCTACTGCGGTATGCGCGGCGCAATGGATGACGGCATCCGGCGCATACCCGCCGATGACTGTTTTACACTGCCCCAGATCAGTGATATCCATCTCCTGCCGGTCACAGCCGAATACCTCATGGCCCTGCTTTTGAAGCAACAGCACAAGATCTTGGCCGAGCTGTCCGGCTGAACCGGTAACAAGCACTCTCATTTTCGGCATTACAGTGAATCCCCCAGACGGGCGCCGTATTGCCGCGCAGCATACTGCTGATATTCGCCGGATTGGATGCGGGTCCACCATTCCTTGTTGTCCAGATACCAGCGGATCGTCTCCTTGATGCCTGTCTCAAAGGTATGCTTTGGCTGCCAGCCCAGCTCCCGGGTAATTTTGGCCGGATCGATGCCATAGCGGCGGTCATGCCCCGGGCGGTCCTGTACATACGTGATCAGCGACTCCGGCTTGCCGAGCTCCTCCAGAACCGTCTTGACGATGTGCATATTGGTGCGCTCATTATTGCCCCCGATATTGTACACTTCGCCGTTCACGCCCTCATGAATGACCAAATCAATCGCGCTGCAGTGATCCTCCACGTACAGCCAGTCGCGGATGTTCAGTCCATCGCCGTATACCGGCAGCGCCTGATCATGCAGAGCCCGGGAAATCATCAGCGGAATCAGCTTCTCCGGGAACTGATAGGGGCCGTAGTTATTGGAGCATCGGGTGATGTTCACCGGCAGCCCGAACGTCTCATGATAAGCGCGAACCAGCAGGTCTCCGCCGGCTTTGCTCGCGGAATACGGGCTGTTTGGTGTAAGCGGCGTTTCTTCCGTAAATAGCCCGGTAGCGCCGAGCGTACCGTAGACTTCGTCCGTGGAGACCTGAACGAACTTCGTCACGCTGTATTTTTTGGCGGCATCGAGTAGCACTTGCGTTCCCAGCACATTCGTCTTCACAAATACGTCCGGCTCCAAAATGCTCCGGTCCACATGGGATTCGGCCGCAAAATTGACCACGACCTCCACGCCTTGGCTGATTAATGCGTCCATCGCCGCCGCATCGGTAATGTCGGCTTTGACAAACGTATAGTTCGGATGGCCTTCCACCGATTTCAGGTTCTCCAGATTTCCCGCGTATGTCAACGCATCTACATTTACGATCTGGTAATCCGGATGCTGCTGCAGCATATACATGACAAAATTACTGCCGATAAAGCCGGCTCCGCCGGTGATAAGGAGTTTCATGGGTAACCACCTTAACTTTTTTATGATTAATACAATAACTTCAACCTATAGAATTCAGAACTATGATATTCTATGCTGACCCTCTCTCGATCGCAACGTTCAATCAGGAGTTAAACAGATCGGTCAGCGAAATGTTATAGCGCTTCATCCACTCTTTAATCTGCTTATTGTCCACTTTTTTAATTGCATTGATGTTGGATCTTTTTTTCAACATTACACCCATTTTACCCCAAACATCCCGGTGCGCCTTGAGTAAAGTCACAATCATATCCTTTTTCGAGGTGTTGCTTATCAATTCGCTGGTTGCCCCCTGCTTTTTAAGCATACTGAATGCTTGATAAAAATAAAGCCGCAGCGTATAGAGCGGGTTCAGCAATATCAAAGACAGCGGATAGTTCTTCAGCACAAACCAATAATGATTGCGTTCCACCAAATAGGTCTTGAACAGCGAGTACTTGCCGGAAGATGCCGAGTACCGGTGATAAACAACCGCATCCGCAACATAGAGGCATTTCCAGCCCGCAAGCTGCAGGCGGAACCCCAGATCCGTGTCTTCGCAGTAGCAGAAGAAGTCTTCGTCGAATAAGCCGACTTCATCCAATGCCGATTTCCGGTACATTGCTGCGCAACCGCTGGGAATCAAAATTAGTTCCGTCTTCTCGTATTTACGGATGTTCTCATTTCTTCCACGGCCTCTGGACATGCCGCTGACATTGACCAGCAGACCTGCCGAGTCCATAACCTCCGGTTCGTAATGCGAAATGATTTTACAGCCGCAGCTTCCTAAAGCCTCATTCTGTTCTAGCTGATCCACTAAACGCTGCAGCCAGTCCCTGTCGGCCCTGGCATCATTATTTAATAAAGCAATGTATTCACCGTTTGAATGTTTGATTGCATCATTGTTCCCCCTGGCAAAGCCCAAATTTTCTGCCGACTCGATTAATTGGACAAAGGGATACTTTCTGATGATATCCACCGATCGATCCTTGGAGTTATTATCGAGGACAATAACCTCCCAGTTGCTGTAGGTTTGATGGATGATGGATTCGATGCATTCTTCGATATATTCCGCGCCGTTATAGTTTACGATAATAATGGAAACCAGCTTATTCATTGCTTACCTTCTTTCCGGCACGCCTTCTCCGCTCTTTCAGGACAGAAAAGCTATACGGCAGTAAAGGCAAACCGTACATCGCCAAAATAAAATACGTGATGAACTTGCTGGCCAGAATCGGAGTGATTACGCTGAGCGTCGTATATCCCCAAAGATGCAATACCGCCAGCATGGTAACCTCCGTACTGCCTTGCCCGCCCGGGATCATGCTCACTACGCCGATAACCATCCCCAGAGAGTGAACCAAAATGACTTTGGGCAGCGAGATCTCGACATTGAAGGCATGAAAAATGCAGTACAAGTACAAATACTCGGTAATATAGGCCAAAAAAGAAGCCGCAATGATAACGGCACCCAGCTTGGGGTTGCGGATCGGGATCAGCAGGCTGTTTTTTACGTTTGCCAGCACGATCTTCAGCCTGGAGCCCAGGAGTTTATAGGCGGCCAGAAGCAAGATTAGGACGGCCACAATTATAATCGCTATCAATAAATAATTGTCTCGGATGCCGTGGACGCTGTCGCTCAGGAGGGACAACAGACTTTGGCTGACCATAAAAATAGCCATAAGCGAGTAAATCAGCACAACCAGCAGCTCAATGATTTTATCCAGGAACAGCACAGGCAAAATTTTCGAGACATCGACCCGGTATTTGAATTTTAAATACGCCGATACCAAGACCTCTCCGGCACGCCCCGGAATAAATGCCCCCATGAGTTGGCTTGAAGCTGTCAATGGCAATGTTTCTTTGTAACGGATGTCGGTGTACACTTTCAAGATCTGATTGATCTTGAAGGATCTCGTCAAAAGGACAGCCGAATAGGCAGCAATGCCGATGATCAGATAAGAATAGTTCAACGAATGAAAACGATGTTTTAAATAGAACAGGAGAATGAAAAGGGCAAGCGCCCCCGCTCCGAACAAAACCGGCTTTTTACTCTTCACCTCGCACCAGTTCACTTTCTGCGGAAATTTCCTTATTGGAGTCCTTCACTTTCATTTCGAGACGATGTAGCTGTTGCTTTAACAAGCCGATCTCTTGCGACATCTGGCGTATCTTGATCGATGAGTTGGAAATGGATATGGTCAGGCTAAAAATAATGGCCAGTCCTGAAACGATGCCGACCAAAAACACAAAGTTCGAAGGCGCTTGAAATCCGAAAACCCTGGTGAAATAAAAAGCGATCTGCGGAAGCACGGAAATCGCCAGCATGAGCACCACGACGAAGATCCATAAGAGCGCATATTTAAGCTGCAGCTCGTACTTTTTAATCATATTAATCAAAAGAACAAGCAATACCACGCATAAGAGAATCAGAGAGAGCTGCAATTTCAACGGAAACATATCATCCATCCTTAAGTAACCTGATGTTTTCGGGTAAAATCAATAACAATCGCCAGCGTAACTTTAATCATGTAATACACCGATTTAAGCGACTTTATGGATGAAGTCCCTCCGCTGCGCTCCCTCATCTGGACCGGTATCTCCTCGATTTGATATCCGTTTCTGCTCAGAGCCATAATAGACTCCGGTTCCGGATAATCCGTAGGATAATTTGCCGCGAAAAAATCAATGACCCTCTTATTGCATGCCCTGAATCCGGAGGTAGGGTCGCTTACTTTCCGCTTGGCCAACAGTTTCAGCAGCACCGAAAAATAAACGATTCCCACTCTTCGGGTCACCGACGACTGAAATCCTTCCTTGTGGATGAATCTGGAGCCGATGACGAAATCAGCCTGTTGTTTAAGGATAGGCTCGACCAGATGTTTGATATAAGCCGGATCATGCTGACCGTCTCCGTCAATTTGTATGGCGATGTCATAGTTGTTTTGCTTCGCGTAAATATACCCGGTCTGGACGGCGCCCCCGATACCCAAATTGCACGGCAGATTAATTACATTCACATGGTTTTTCTCGCAGATGGCAGAAGTCCGGTCCGTAGAATGATCATTAATAATGACAAAATCCAGTAGATCCGAATATTTCGCCAATTCCCGAATCAACGGCTCAATATTCTCCTCTTCATTGAAGCACGGAATGATCCCCAATATTCTCAATCTGCACTCTCCTTCACGGGCTTGGCACCCAATAGCGTAAAAATAATATCACTATCGTAAACGCCAACGAAAATATCGCGAATTTAGGTATAACCATATTCAATCCGTCTTTGATTTTAGTAAATCTTTGATTCAAGTTAACAGAATTTATCGCCAGCAACAAGAAAAATACAAGAGATACCGGGATGAAATATCTTCCTTGCACGCCTGAGACGACCGGATTCCCTACTCCGCCTATCTCCGGTATGGAGGTCCAGGTAATATACAGCGCCGACTCGATCAGCACGACGACCAGGATTCCCAGAATGGCGAACAGCCCCTTGTCCCGGCCCTTGATCCGCACCTTTCCCGGATGGTCATTAAACAGAAAGGCGGCCAGCAGCAAAACAAAGTAAACGACGATGAAAACAACAGGGAAATTCGTATCCAGCCACCCTAAATTTCCGATGAAACTATTCAGGTAAAACAATAGGCCGGTCTTAAACGTGTGCAGCAAGATATGCACATAGCTAAACGGGGAAGTAAGAATGAAGTGAATCTGTTCCCCCGCATTGGTATCTGCTACTACGCTACCGCGTAAGATTAATTTCATCAGGCCTGTCCACAGCAGATAGGCAAGAACGCCAGAAGAAACAATGATCGAAATCCAGGTGTACTTTTGTTTCTTATCTCTAAATTTGGATAACGGAATTAACAGTACCAATAACAGTAGAGGAAAATAGACTTGTTTAAACTGAATCAGAAGCACAGAAAATACAATCAACGCGTACAGATTTTTTTTGGAAATCGATTTTACGTCGTCGCTGTATATCAGCTTCAACACGAACGACAGATACAAAAAAATCGTCCCGATGATGATTGCGTCATAACTCAAAGAGCTGGCCAGGATCATGGTCATCGGCATCAGGCAAAGGAGAAAGAGGCCGTTTTTAAAGAAAGGAATATTCTTGATCGCATAATAACAGCATGTCAGAAAAAAAGCCAAATTAAATATTCTGCCGCCGTAGACGTAGTTAATCGGAGAAATGTTGTCATTCGTGAAAATAGGATTCTCAAGCGTTGCTTTGACGAATAACATCCCGGCTGCTTGCGGCAAAAACAATATCGGATTGCTTTGGGAGGTGGAATATTCCGTAAACAAACTCTGTCCCCGCTGAACGCGGAGATGCGAATCAAAATATTGATCCTTGTAGCTGTACTTCACGTCCATATTCCCCATCATCGGTCTTAATTTATTTTCAAAGTTCATTAACGCTTCAGGAATGTAATTGCCGATTTTACCTTCAGCATTAACGATGGGAAAGGGATGCAGGCTGGATACAAGGAATGACTTTTTGAAATGGCTGTCTTCATCCGGGGCCTGCAGGGGAGGAATCAAAAATATAAATAACAAGCCGAAAATCAAGCCGAGCGTAATAAACCTTTTTTCTATACTGATCCCATTCAATGCGTTAGCCCCCCACTTTACTGTAGAGATAGTCAAACAATGTCCGGTTATAATACACCTTAAAGACAAGATCCCCGTTCAATGTTGTCCCGTTCAGCCGCAATTCTCCTCCATCATAGACGTTGCCGTCGCTGACATAGGAGGAAATGGAGGCGTCTTTCTCCCCTGACAATGATTTGATCGCCACAACATAATGTTTGCCCTTGGAGAATTTAATAGGAGGAAATCTGAAATCAAAATACGCATTGTCGGTAATGCTATCAAATTGAACTTTCGCTTCATAAATATTGGCGCTACTGCCTTCATGCCGGAGAGCGATAATAAAATCCCCTTCGTTCTTTCGCATAAAAGTCGCCATCTTGATGGACACGCCGCTTAAATTATTCCGGTCGATTTGAAAAGACTGCTCCAGCTCGGTTCCTTCAACTAATTCCCCCAGTGTGGAACTGCCGCTATCCTGGCTCAGTCCTTCACGCATCAGACCGATATTTCCAACGTAAACAAAAATCAAAAGGGCTATAAACACCGCAACGCCTAATCCTTTAACCCATTTAAACCTGCGATTGTTCTGCATATTGTTCTCCATTTACTTCGCTCTTCGCGTCGTCATATCCGTAAAGCGAGAGAATTTGGTCTTGCAGCCTTGACCATTCCTTGTTCTCGGCGGTAAGCCGGCCGTTCCGGATGATGCGGTTGCGCAGTTCTTCGTCCGTACGCGCTTCATGGATCATGGCGAGTGCGCTGGCGATATTGCCTTGCTCGTATAACAGGCAGTTTTCCTTATGCTTCAAATACTCAATATTCCCTGCGTTAGGCGCGACTACGGCAATTCCTCCCGTGGCCATCATCTCCAGCGGAGGATAGGAGAAGCTCTCCAGCAGGCTGGATTTGATTAAGATATCGCAGCTGGCATATACATTGCCCACTTCATGATAGGGAACCTTATTCAGGAACTTGTCCACCCGGTACCATTCTTTGGGACTGCCGCTATAAGAGAGATACCAGATTTCATATTGATCCGGATCCAGTTCGTTTACGATTTTAAAGCTTTCGTCCACATTTTTATAATGGTCCTTGGAATTGCCCTCCACCAGAACCCGAATCTTCTGTTTGCCGAAGTCGCGTTCCGAATAAGGGAACACCGACAAGTCTATGCCGTTGGGAGCATAGTCCACTTCGCATTTAAAATCATTCTTAAGCCAATCCTCGCACCACTTTGAGATCGTGATATATTTCAGATCGTTAAAGGGAATATACGTCAAATTGGCCAGCACCCTTGAATAATTGCCAGGCTCGTAAAAATCGGTTTCATAATTCTGAACCAAATAATATTTGTCTTTTACTTTCGGATAGTGATTGGCAAAGGAGGTGGTGGTCCATAACGTCGCCACGCATTTTTCGATAAAGCCATGAAAAGCATGTTTGTGAAAAGAAATGACGTTAAGCTCGCCGTCTTTGTTGACGATGTTATTCTCATCTTCGTCCATAGAGATAATGAGCACGTCTTTCCCGGCATCCCTTAACATATTCGCATGTTTAATCACAACGTTTACGCCGCCGCTGATTTGCGTGGACGGAAGCACAAAGGCAATATTCGGCTGCGCAACCGAGGACAAAAACTTATGCAGCGGGAACCCGGTTTTGGAAGTCACATGTTTGCTTAGAACAACGGAGTACGCTTTATTCGCAAGCGTCTCCCGGTACTGCGCATCCCAGATCAGCCGGTTTAATTCGTTCTCCCACTCTTCCATGCCGCCGCATAACACACCTGTCTCACCGTGGACCATGACTTCCTTGAACGCCCCGACATTGCTGGCAATCGTGGGCACCTTAACAAGCGCAGCTTCAGTCCATTTGTTCTCGGACTTCGCTTCATTAAAGATCGTATTTACGAGCGGCGCCAAGTTGATGTCCACGCTGGCGATAATTTCAGGCAGCTTGGTCCAATCGGCAAACTTCTCCGTGAGGATCCGGTCTTTGAAAGCAACCAGGCTTTCGGGAATATCCAGGAAACCAACCACCTTAAGGTACACATGGGGATGGGCTTCGAACAGTTTTTTAATCACCGGAAGAATCAGGTCAAAATCCTCGTTATGCGTGATGCTTCCGCTAAAATAGCCCATAACCACGCGGTTAGGGTCATGTTTGTTTTCTTTAAGCGCCTCTTGAGACAGCTTGACCATTTTTTCGGAAGCCACGTTCCGGTTGATAAAGACCTCTTTCACATAAGGTTTAAGTTCATTTGCCAGCCGCTCCGTGGTCGTTACCGCATAATCGCATAAAGAGAGCGTTCTTTGGGTCCGGTTGACCCCGTCCATGTACATGGCAAACTCGTTTTTGTCCAGCTTCTCCAGATGTTTAATTTCTTTGACATACTTATAATCAATAACCAGATCGTCGATATCAAAGATCACGGTTTTGTTGAAATACTTGGCCTTCTGAATGAAGGATTCCACCATATCCGTAGAAGGGCAGCGGAAAAACACGAAGGCCCGGTAATATTTGACCGATTCCAGCGTTAAATTCTCATAATACACTTTATCGCAGGAGTACCCGTTGAAATGGAGCTGCTCCATTTGATGGTCCACCCGGTACCGTTCCGGATGCGGGAGCGTACAGCCATTAATGAAAAGAATATCTTTAAAGCCGGGATTTTTGGCATATCTCCCTTTTAATAATTTTCTCTTGGTATAGCTCAGGGACTTGGCCGTGAAAGCACCTAATCCTTCGTATTTGATTACAGAGAGCGATTTCCGCATCACATTATTTATACCCACTGAATATCATCCTTTGGAATGGAAGTCTGTTAACATTTTCTTCTTCGCCTGTCTAATGTAATCTTTCTTATGCTCTCCGCCTGCGGTCGAATTCCCGGAAATTCTCCAGTGATACAGGATTCGCGGAATATGCACGATATTGTCCGTAGATTGGACGACTCTCAGCGCAAGATCCCAGTCCTGCACGCCCTCGTATCCTTCTCTGAAGCCGCCGACTTGCCGGATCAGGGAAGTACGGTAGACGGCCAGATGGCAGATATAGTTTAAGTGGAGCAGAAACGGTTTGCCGTAAAACCTTTTATGAAAAGGAAAAGCCCGTTTGCCGCCTTCCAGCTTGTCTTCATCCGAAAACATCATATCGACGCCCCGGTTCTGATTGATTACACGGACGATCTCCCGCAAGGCGAACGGCGCCAGCGTATCGTCGTTATCCAGCAAAGCCACAAATTCCCCTGAAGCCAAGGCAAGCGCCGAATTGCTGCACGCGGAGATATGTCCGTTTTCGGACCGGTAGAGCACATGAATTCTTGCGTCCCGCCGCGAAAAATCGTCGAGCACGGTGTGGATATGCGGCTCCGTGGAATGATCATCGGCAATGCAAAGCTCCCAATTCGGATAGTCCTGATCAAGCACCGACTGAATGCATTCCACCAACAAAGACTCCTCTACGTTGTAGACCGGCAAAACAATGGAAATTAACGGGTTGTAAGCAAAGGTCTCGTTGCGCCGGGCGTAAGGCTCTTCGTATTTGGCAATCCATCGCGGATAACCGCTTTGGCCGGTAAGCCATTGTTTGGGAATAAACCATTTGATTTTGATGCGGACGGCGATGGCCAGACAGGTATAGTAGATCCGCTTAAGCGAGGTTAGAATCTTCATCATCTAATTATATTTCGAAAAATAAAATTCGCAGAGTTCATCGATGTTGCCGGAGCTGATAAGATTCCCGTGCTCCAAAATCACTCCCTTGGTGCACATGCTCCGGATCTGGTCCATGGAATGGGACACCAAAATAACCGTCGTTCCGCCGTCCACCATCTGTTTGATTTTCTGTTCGCATTTTTCCTGAAACTTAAAGTCTCCCACCGAAAGAATCTCGTCTACGATCAGCACATCCGGAGTCGTCGCCGTGGCAATCGAAAAGCCCAGTCTCGCATACATCCCCGAGGAAAAGTTCTTAATCGGAACATCAATAAAAGCTTCAAGCTCGGAAAAGGCCACGATCTCATCGAACTTTGCTTTCATTTCTTTTTTGCTGTAGCCCAATACGGCCCCATTCAGGAAAATATTCTCCCTGGCCGTGAGTTCGGCGTCGAACCCTGCCCCTAGTTCAATCAGCGGAGCCATTCTTCCGGCTACTTCGACCTTGCCCAGCGTAGGCTTCAGTACCCCGGCTATTACTTTAAGCAAGGTGCTTTTCCCCGCTCCATTTAACCCCAGAACGCCAAAAACCTCGCCTTTTTCGATCGAAAAACTGACATTTTTAAGCGCCCAGAATTCGTTATAGGCCACCTGCCCTTTGAAGCGTTTGATCAGATATTCTTTTAACGTGCTGATCTTCTCCGTAGTCATGTTAAAACGCATGGAGACACTGTCGACAGCTACTATAACATCCGGCATTGTGCTACCCCTTAAATGTATAAAATGAATTTGTCCTGTCTGCTTCTGAACATATAAACCCCGGCAATAAGCGTAAGAATCGCATAGTTAAAACACTGCAGGTTAAGCTCAAAGGAAGGAATCCTGCCATACAGCAGCCCCTCCCGGAAGTGGGTTACAAAGTAATATAACGGGTTCGCGTTTAAAATAAACAAAAACTTGTCGGGCATGGAGATGGCCGGATAAATGATCGGCGTAGCGTACATCCATGCGGTAAGAACAACGCCGTACAGATGCTCGATATCCCTGAAGAAGATGACCATGCTGCACAGAATCAGTCCGACGCCGACGCTGAAAAGGAAAACATAAAGAATGGAAACGAAGCTAAATACAATCGTCCATTCCAGATGCACGCCTGTAAAAAAGCAGACGATCAGCACAGCGACAAACGAGAACAGCATATTAACCAGCGAATAGGCAATCTTTGATAAAGGGAAAATATATTTGGGGACATAAACCTTCTTAATGATTTGCCCCGATGAAAAAACGGAGGTCATAGCCAGGGAAGTGGATTCCGAAAAAAACGTAAACAAAACTTGACCCGAAATTACATAAGCCGCAAAATTTTCTACATTGAATCGAAATAGTTCCTTAAATACGAGCGTGATGATCAGCATGATGAACAGCGGGTTTAATACGCTCCATAATATCCCCAGGACCGAACGCTTATATTTGATCTTTATATCCTTCAGGACAAGCAGCTTGAGTAATTCCTGATATCGCATAAAATTGGCTAGATTCTGTCTTAATTCGCTCACGATTGTCCACCCGTCTGTCCATATTGTTGTTGAGCCACAAGTGAAAGTGGTCTGCATCAAATGAATTATGCTAAAATATTGTCGTACCTACAGGAAAAGGAGATATAAACGTGTCGAAACCAGTATACGGTAAAAATGCAGCTCCGTCGAGAAATGCGGAAAAGATGTCCGGCGGAATATGGGCACTGTGTGCCGCTTTTATTTTGTTTATGTGTTGGACCCCGTTTCAAGTAGGGTTATTCAACGGACAATCCATTGACTTCGAGAAACCGATCTATGTCTCCGCGCTGCTGAGCGGCCTTTTGCTGCTGGCAGGCATGGCCGTGCTCTTTAAATCCTTCAAGCTGGAAGAACGCCGGGATCTGGTAGCCGCCGCCTCTCTCTTGCTACCGCTCACCTATATTTTATCGCTCTTTGTCGCAGCCTCTCATTATATGGCGATGAATCTGCTGCTGATTCAGAGTATGTATACTGCCGTATTCATTATAACGATATCCCTCCTCAAAAATAAGCCAGTAAATGTTGTCATCCAGAATGCGGTATTGACGCTCGCTTATCTCATTGTCGCTTTCGGGCTGCTGAACTGGCTTGGAGCGGGCAAATTCGCCGGCGCTATGGTCGGCTGGTTCTCCAATACGGTACGGGGCAGCATTTACCTCGATGCGGTGATGACCGATTCCAACGGCTTGCGGCTGACCTCCATTTTCCAGTATGCCAATACATACGCCGCGTTCCTGATGGCTTTCCTGTTTGTGGCCGTGTTTGCGCTAGTCCGCTCTAAAAAATGGTACGGGATGCTGATTCACGGCTTCATGCTCGTCCCGATCATTCTGTCGCTGCTGCTCACGTTGTCCCGCGGCGGCCTGGTGATGCTGCCTGTCGCCTTCCTGCTGCTGCTGATTATGTTAAAACCCGCGAAGCAGCTGCTCTGGATTATCCATCTCGCCATCGCCGGCATCGTTTCGCTTGCGATTACCAATTCGGTCACGGATATCGGACTGGAGCTGAATACGAAGTTCACCGTATCCTCTGCGCTTAAAGGCTGGGCTTATCTGATCCTCGCTTCGGCCGTTGTGGCCGCGATCGGCTGGCTGATCCAGCGTTACGCCGCACCGCGCCTTCAATCCAAGCTGAACGGCTGGGAATCCCGCAAAGGATCAGGACTTTGGATTCCGCTGGGTTCGCTGATCCTAGTGGCCCTTATCGCTTACTTGCTGGTCGGCACAGGACTGCGCAGCATCATGCCCGACAATATCGAAACCCGGCTGGAGAACATCAACTTCAAGCAGCACAGTGTAGAAGAACGCTTTACGTTCTATAAAGATGCAGTAAAAGTCATTAAAGATCATCCGGTTCTCGGAGCCGGCGGCGGCGGTTGGGCAGCCTTGTACGAGCAATACCAGAACAACCCGTATACGAGCCGCCAGGTGCACAACTTCTTCCTGCAGTATTTGATTGAAGTGGGCATTGTCGGATTTATCGTGTTTATCGGGTTTATCGGATACATCTTCTACGGTTACATCCGCACGTATCTCAAACGGGAAAAGAGCGATTTCGAGAACGGATTTTTGTTCTACATCATTGCATTGTCGATCTTGGTCCACAGCCTTCTGGACTTTAACCTGAGCTATGCCTTCATGGGAATTCTCATTTTTGTCGGGCTGGGCGGAATGACGGCGGCGATCGAAGGCAAACCGAAGCAAGCGGTATGGCGTCAACCCGGATTGCGTTTGGCATATATGGGTGTCCTGGCCATCGGCGTGATCGCATTGCTGTTCGTCTCGGGCAACTATATTTCGTCCACGAATGCCGCGTACAAAGGCAAAAACCTGATCGGCGTCAGCACATCCTATGAGCAAATCAAAGCACCGCTGGTCAAAGCGCTGAACAAACGCCCGTTCCATCCGGAATCGGCCTTCTATCTGTCCTCCATAGATCAGCAGGTGTACAACCAGTCCAAGGACGAGCAATATTTGACCGAGTCTTACAACGTGCTCACCAAAGCGCTTAAATACGAGCCGTACAACAAGGATTTATTGAAGCAATTAGCCGCCTATTATGATTTGAAAGAGCAAGGGGAGCAAGCCTTTGCTGTCTATCAGGACAATGCCGCTAAATATAAATGGGATATCGACTGGTACGATGCGCTGATCAGCCGGGCGCTGGTTCTGGCCGATAAAGCAATAGCCGAGAAGGACGATGCCGCCAAGCAGCAGTACATCACGGCCGGTATCGACGCGTACAATCGCATTACAGCGGGCATCGAGCACCTGAAGACCTTGCCGCCAGAGCAGCTGCAGGGCCGTCCGTTCGCCGTGACGCCGACCATCGGCCTGAATGCCGGAAGACTGCTTCATTTGTCCGGGCAGGAGGAACAAGCTTCAGCGGCCGTGAAGGCGGGACTGCCAGATACTTACGCGGATCAAAAGAACAGCCCTACCCTTTGGGACGTGAACTGGTACACCGCTTTGGTCGACCGCTCTTACGAGCTCGCCAAACAAGCGCTTGATCAGCAGACCGCGGCCCAGGATCTGATCGTCAAACAAACGACCGCAGACGATAAGGCAGCCCAGCAGACAGTCATCGATCAAGCCGTCTCCGAGAAAGCCAAAAATATAAACATCGGGCTTCAAGCTTATAACCAAGTCTCCACGGATTTGAAAGCGTCGAAGCAGACCATTCCTCCCTCCTTGATCCTCAGCGACGGCAAGCTGAATTTGCTCGCCGGATCGCTGCAAACGGCCGCGGATGTCCTGAAATCCGGACTTGGCGATAACTATAAGGATGCCGTTAACCGTGAAATTGCCCGCTGGTATCTGGCTGCATTGACGAAGCTGGGCAGCACGCTGGACCCCGAGGTTCACAACAAGCTGATAGCCGCCGATCCTGCGGAAGAAGCCAAGATTGCGGAAATCGTGGATATCCAGTACTAGAATCATCTGCTCAACAAAAGCGCCCCGCTGACTTGTTCAGCGGGGCGCTTTTTCTATCTATTCTTGAAGGGTCATGCTTATTGTCCGGTCTTCGCCGCTTCGCTCTCAATGATCTCCTTCAGGTATTCCAGCAGGCCCTCTTTTAATTCCTCGTGCTGCAGCGCATAGTGGATCGTCGTCTGGATAAAACCCATTTTCTCGCCGACGTCATGGCGTTTGCCCTCGAAATCAAACGCAATAATCCGTTCGACCTCGCTCAAACGGGCAATGGCATCGGTCAGCTGAATTTCGCCGCCCACACCGGCCTGCTGTTCACCGAGCATATCGAAAATCCGCGGGGTTAAAATATACCGGCCCAGGATGGCCAGATTGGACGGGGCGTCTTCGCGTTTCGGTTTCTCGACCAGCCGGTTAGCCTTATAGACCCGCTCCGCGAGCGGCGTGCCGTCTACGAGACCATAACGGGAGACCTCCTCCCACGGCACCGGCTGAACGCCGACGATCGAGGATTTATACTGCTCGTACACTTCGATCATCTGTTTAAGGCAAGGCTTCTCCGCTTCAACAATATCGTCCCCGAGCAGAACGGCAAACGGCTCGTCGCCGATGAATTTGCGCGCGCACCAGATGGCATGTCCCAAGCCCTTCGGCTCTTTCTGGCGGATATAATGAATGTCGGCCATCTCCGACGACTTGCGTACGGATTCCAGAAGCTCCCACTTCTGCTTCTCGGCCAAATTGAATTCCAGTTCAAAGGAATTGTCGAAATGGTCCTCGATCGCCCGTTTGCCTTTCCCCGTGACGATGATAATATCTTCAATTCCCGAAGCGACCGCTTCTTCCACGATATATTGGATCGTAGGTTTATCGACAATCGGCAGCATTTCTTTCGGCATCGCTTTGGTTGCAGGAAGGAATCGGGTTCCTAATCCGGCAGCGGGTATAATCGCTTTACGAATTTTCATCTCTCGGACTCCTTTGATCGGATACTATCGATGGTTTACGAAAATGGAAAGATACTATTCAGTATTATAGCATTCATACTATCACATTGGCAGTTCGCAGCACCTTAAAACCCGCTTAATCTTACTGAAGTGCAAAATACACCCAGTGCGCCACGTAAAAAGAGCCGGCAATGCTCAAACGGAGAATGTCCCCCCTGAGATTACCGGCTCTACATTATTTCGCGTTTACCAGTTGTCCCCGCGTTACGCCCAGCTGGTTGGTCGCTTTAAGCGTCTTCCACACCTGGGTGCCGGAGATCTCGCCCCGCAGCGCCCGGGTATACAAATCAATGACTTCGGCCACCTGCTCCGGCGTTTCTTCCAGAAACTCCACGCGGAACGAGGTTACGCCGAGATCACGGAAATGATTCAAATACTCCGCCCCGGACTGCTCTACCGCATTGTACACCGTATTGCGGCAGCCTTCATCCACGCGCACCGGGTGGGACATGCCGATCCGGTCCTGCAGGGAGGCCCGATGCTCTTCGCATGGACGGCCGCAGTTGGTGTAGTCCGTGCCCTCGCTCAGGAAGGTGCAGTACACGCAGTGTTCCGTATGGAACATCGGCAAATGCTGATGGATGACGACCTCCATCCGGGAGGTGTCGCTGCGTCCCAGCAAATCGACCATCTGCTGGATGTTCAGATCGTAAGACGGCGTAACCGCGTCGCAGCCCGCTTCCAGGAACAGGTCCGCGGTCTTGTGATTGGCGATGTTCAGCGAGAAGTCGCCGATCAGCCGCGGATGTACGGCATCCGGATGCTCCATCCGGTGGCGCAGGTAGTAATACAGCGCACCGGTGTTGCGCACCAGCACCGCATCCGGCTGGAGGCGCAGGATGTTGGCATGGTAGCCGTTTTCGCCCGGCATATGGATGCGCGGCGTGGCCAGCGCAATGAAGGCGCCGGCGGCCCGGACGGCTTCTACCGCTGCCGGGAACTGCTTGATAAACTCGAAGTCGGCGTAGATGTTCTTCACGCCGGCGGCCAGCGCAGCCTGTACCTGCGGCAGGCTGCGGCACAGCGCGGTAAGCTCCGCTTCACCGCGCGGACCGGCGGCGTCCCTGCGGGTGACGTCGCTGTAAACTTCCGCCGCCCGTTTCACGTAGACGGGCGGCTTCGGGCGCTCGCCGGCAAGCAGCTCCACCGCCTGGCGGCGGATGCTGTTAAGCTCGCGCATTGGCACGATCACGTCGCCTTCCAGCTGCGACTCCAGCGCCTCAAGCTGGAATAGGGTGCCGCCAAGGCGGCCGAACTGCTCTTCCAGCAGGGCGGCGTCCATCGGACGCTTCTGCGCGGCTTCGAGCTGAAGCTCCGATTCCACGCGGACGGTGACGTTCTTCTGCACATCCGTCCACCAGGTAACAAGCTTCTCGCCGGCACGGCCGGAAGCCTTCACATACACCGGGAATACCCGGTACGGCTTCTCCGTCTCAAAGGTCTGCCGCAGCGCCTTGTCGAGCGCAGGGTCGCTCGTCTTCCAGATGCGGTCGCCGACATGCACGCGGCGCAAATCAACGTCGCTGCGTCCGGGCACGATGTCGACGATCCAGCCTTCTCCGGCTTCGCCTTCCAGCTTAACGCCTTTGCGGCGCAGATCGTAGATCCGTCCGCCTTCTTCCTTCTTCGTCGGATCGCCGGCGTCGAATACGATGCCGTCTCCCCGCTTCAGCGGGGCTTCGATCCGGCAGACAACGCCGTCGCGCAGGATTTGCTCTACGGTGCCGAGATAGACGCCGCGGCTCTTCGGAAACGTTCCGTCGACGAGCTTTTTGTTGTTGGTTCCTTCCAGGAATCCGTGCGTGAAGCCGCGGGAGAAGCTTTGCTGCAGCTCCCGCAGGTCTTCCTTCGATGTCTTGCTCCAGTTGCCTTCGAACACTTTATCAATCGCCTTGCGGTATTTGCTGACCACATTGGCTACATATTCCGGACTTTTCAAGCGGCCTTCGATTTTAAACGAAGTCACGCCGGCTTCGATCAGCTGCGGCATCAGGTCGATGGCAGCGAGGTCCTTCGGCGACAGCAGGTACGTCACATCGCCCATCGGCTGGACGGTGCCGTCGACCATCAGGTCATACGGCAGGCGGCAGGCCTGCGCGCATTCGCCGCGGTTGGCCGAACGTCCGCCCCACATTTCCGAGGTCAGGCATTGGCCTGAGTAGGATACGCAAATCGCGCCGTGCACGAACACTTCCATCGGGAGGCGGGCTTGCTCCCCGATGGTGCGGATCTGCTTGAGGTTATTTTCCCGGCCCAGCACGACGCGTTCCATCCCGAACGGCTTCGTAAATTCGACCGCCTCCGGCGAAGTAATCGTCATCTGCGTGGAGCCGTGGATCGGGAAGTCCGGCGAGATTTCGCGGATCAGCTTCACCAAACCCAGATCCTGCACGATCACCGCATCCACGCCGCTATCGATGCAGGCATCGATCAGCTCCTTGGCTTCGGCCAGCTCATTTTCAAAAACAAGTATATTAAAGGTCAAAAAACCTTTGACGCCATAGCTGTGCAGGAACGCCATAATCTCCGGCAGCTCGTCCATCCGGAAGTTATTCGCTCTCGCCCGGGCATTAAACTTCTCCACGCCGAAAAAGACCGCGTCCGCCCCGTTCGCCACCGCTGCACGCATGCAATCCCAGTCGCCGGCCGGAGCCAGCAGCTCCACGTCTTCCCTGCGTAAATCTTGCTTGTTCATCTATATCCTCCTAAACCACCGGAAGGTGGATCTTTGCCATGCCTTTAACTTATCAATTGTATCAAATATCACAGTACTGCGCCAGCAATTTAAGCATTTTCCATACCAAAAGAATACAATACTGGGTGTCTCCATAGGCTACCTGATAGACAAAGCTTCAGCGGCAAGCGTATCATAGGTTGTAGCGTGACGAATTTATACACGTAAGGAGAGCTGGAATTCGCGATGAAAGGTATCATTCTTGCGGGGGGAAGCGGCACCCGTCTCTATCCTCTTACGATGGTAACCAGCAAGCAGCTGCTGCCGGTCTACGATAAACCGATGATCTATTATCCGCTGTCCACCCTGATGCTCGCCGGCATCAAGGACATATTGATTATTTCCACGCCCGAAGACACGCCGCGGTTCGAGAATCTGTTCGGCGACGGTTCCCAGTTCGGCATCTCCCTGCAGTATGTTGTGCAGCCGAGCCCGGACGGCTTGGCGCAAGCCTTCATATTGGGAGAGGACTTTATCGGAGAAGATGCCGTGGCAATGGTGCTCGGCGACAATATCTACTACGGCAACGGGATGACCAAACTGCTGAGACGTGCCGCGGAAAAAGAACGGGGCGCCACCGTATTCGGCTACCATGTGCAGGATCCCGAACGTTTTGGCGTCGTCGAATTTGACGCGGACGGAAAGGTGCTGAGCATCGAGGAGAAGCCGGCACAGCCCAAGTCCAATTATGCCGTCACCGGCTTATATTTTTATGACAATCGCGTGGTATCCATTGCTAAAGAAGTCAAACCTTCGGCCCGGGGCGAGTTGGAGATCACTTCGATCAACGAAGCTTATTTGAAAATGGGCGAGCTGGATGTTTCTTTGCTGGGACGCGGCTTTACGTGGCTTGATACCGGAACCCATCAAAGCCTGGTCGATGCGACCAATTTTGTACGGACCATTGAAGATCACCAGGGCATCAAGATTTCCGCGCCGGAAGAGATTGCATATATTAACGGATGGATCACGAAAGAACATTTGCTGGAATGCGGCCGGAAGCTGGGCAAAACCGGGTACGGCCAATACCTGATTAAAGTAGCAACGGGGAAAATCCAATATTAAACCGAAAGAGTGAATGAGATGAAATTTACCCAAACCGAATTGGAAGGCGTGCTGATCGTGGAACCCGCCGTGTTCGGCGATCACCGGGGATGGTTTATGGAGACCTACAGTGAAGCGAAGTTTCGGGAACAAGGAATAACGCTGCAGTTCGTGCAGGACAATCAATCGTTTTCGGCGACAAAAGGCACCTTGCGCGGTTTGCATTTCCAACTTCATCCCAAAGCGCAAACAAAGCTGGTCCGCTGCACCAAAGGCGCCATCTTCGACGTTGCGGTCGACATCCGCCGGGGCAGCCCGGCCTACGGCAAATGGTTCGGCATCGAGCTTACAGCCGAGAACAAAAAACAACTGCTGATTCCGAAGGGCTTCGCCCACGGCTTTATGACCCTGACCGAAGATGTGGAAGTACAGTACAAATGCGACGAGCTGTACGCCCCGGAATGCGACGGCGGCATTCTATGGAGCGACCCCGAGATCGGCATTCAGTGGCCGCTGCATATTCAGCCCGTATTGTCCGCCAAAGATGAAAAGGCGCCGTTGCTGAAGGATGTCCAGCATAATTTTGTCTACTAAGCGCATTTAGCCGCTCCAATCAAAACCCCGTTTCCCTTGCGCCAGGCGCAGCGGAAACGGGGTTTTTGGCGCTGTTTTATTTTCTGGCATCCGTAAAGGTAAACGACTGCACGGCCTGCTCCAGCATGGCCTGCTGTGCCGAGGTGGCATTGGCATCGTTCAGCGTGGTGGTGATGGTGTAGACATAACTGTTTTTTTCGAAAACTATCTGCTTTATTCGGAAAGGAATGCCATCTTTCTGCTGATGGACCGTCAGGACCGTCGCCGGAACACCGGCAAGGCTGATCTGCTCGACGTTCTCCAGCACCGGATCCTCCGTATTGCCGGCGTTGTCGGTATAATACCGCTTGAGCTGCTCTGCCCGGTATTTTGCGGATTCCTCGGTCCGAACTTCCAGCTTGAAGCTGCCGCCTGTAAAATGGTACTGAACTGCGCCAAGCTCGAACAGATCCTGATCGGGAATCCATAGACGGGGAACGGCTAAACTGTACCCGTACGTTTTAGAACGCTTGGTTATCGTTTTGGAGGCCAAAACGCTCAAATCCCCGGATTCCAGCTGTCCGAAGTTTGCTTTGACCTGCGTAAAATCGATATCCATCGCTCCAACCATATCCTCTATGGATACCGGCGGATTGCTTGCATCGGAGGAAGGGAGATATTCAAAATAATAGCGGTAACCGCCCTCCTGCAGCAGAATTTGATAAAAGGGGGTCCAGCCGCTGCCCGGGTTCAGCTGCGTCTCTTTCATTAGCCCTTGCGTACCGGAAATGGTCACCGGAAGATCGGCCTTGAATTCATAAGCTCCCTCCACGTAGCTGTTCCCGATTTGTTTGGAAAGCTCGCTGCTCCAGTCCGCAAGCGTCTTTCCCGCAGGAACCGAAGTGACTTTCACCCGGAGGTACGCTCCATCCCCGCCGCTGTATTCCATCCGCTGGTTGTCCATGCTCCACTCCGCCGGCACCCCGAGCGAGATGCCATAATCCTCGTTAAATGCACTTTTGAGTCCGCCGGTAACGGAAGAAAGATCACGGGACGCACCGCCGGCAGCATCAAAGGAGGGCCTGAACGAATCCAGCAGCGTGGAATAATCGCGCAAATCCTTATAGTTGACCGCATTGTCGTCGGTTAAATAGACCTCGTAAAGCCGGTTTCCGTAAGCATATTTCCGGGACTCCCAAATCGCGCCCCCCGAGTCCTTACTGACAATCCGCGCATACGGATAAGGCCCCTGCCGTACCAGTTCCCGGTCCAGTACGGTTTCTCCGCCTTCGTCGGACTCGCGCACCAGCTGCTCCAGCAGGTCTTCCGGCTCCGCGGACGCTGTCAGCGGCGAGACATGGACCTCCAGGTAATACTTGTCCTCCGTGTTGGTAAACGTGGCAATCGCTTCATTGCCGCCGCTGTCGCCGACCACCAGTCCGGACGGATAATTCATGCTCCATCCGTAATAGCTGTTGCCGATCCGGGTTTTGCCAACTTCGCTGTCGATGCCGGCGTTTGCCGTTGCGGAATCTTCATCTTCCACGCTTTCGGCTTGAAGCGTGACCGTCAGCCCGCCGCCGGCATCCTTAGCAATGTCCGCTCCAAGCACCTCTGCCACAAAACGCAGCGGTACCATCAGTACGCCGGACACCATATGCGGCGGAGCGGCAAGCGTATATTTCTCTCCATCCCGCCATGCGGCCGTGCTGCCGATCGTCAACGCGCCGGTATGCGGGCCGTACATTACTTTGACCACATTGCCCGCTTCCAGTGTAACGGTGCTGCCGAATGTTTTTTTGAAGACGCCAAGCGGCACCATGACCGCCCCCTTCTCCAAAAAGGGTCTGGGAATCGAGGCGGCCTTCCCGTTTACTGTCGCAGCCGTGCTCCCGACCTTGAGGACGAGCCGCAAAGTCTGGCTGCCTGCGCTTGCGGCGGCTGCCCGTGAAACGGGCAGGCCCGGCAGCAGCAGCGCGCATGTCAGCAAGATGCAGACCCCTCTACCGGCTAGACTTCCGCCCTTATCGCTTTTGCGCTTATTCCCCCGCTTGTCCATTCCCCTCGTCTCCTTCCTCTCTGACCAGCGGATCGCCTTTGCCAAGCACCATCCTCCGGCTGACGATGTCGCCGCCGCTTTGCATCAGCAAAGTTACGGCAGCACCCGGCGCGTATTTTTTGAATAACTCATTGATATCCGCCAGCGAGGACACCCTTTGCCCGTTGATGCTGTACAGCAGGTCCCCCTCCTGGATTCCGGCTTTGCGGGCTTGCGCAGAAGCAACGCGGGTTACGGTAAGCGGATCCGACGAGGGAAGCCCGACAAGGGTGGACCAGCTTTCCTCCAGTTCAAGCCCGAGGCTCGGCCGCTTAACTTCCCCGTATTTCATGAGCTGATTCATTACGTACCGGACTGTATCGATCGGGATGGAGAAGCCCATATTTTCCACGCCCACTGCTGCATATTTCAGACTGTTGATCCCGATGACCTCTCCCTTCATATTCAGCAGCGGTCCGCCGCTGTTTCCGGGATTGATCGCCGTGTCGCTCTGGATCAGCCGGTACGCGGAATCCACATTCCGGTTCAGCCCGCTGATGACCCCGGAGGTTGCCGAGTTACGCAAAGCGAAAGATAACGGCGTGCCGATCGCGACGACCTTGTCCCCGACCTCGATCTTGGCTGAAACCGCAGCAAGCTTCGCCGGCTTTAGCCCTGAGGCGTGAATCCGCAGCAGCGCCAAATCGCTGAACTCGTCCAAATATGCGCTGACGACCGGATAACTATGCTCATCGGATGTGACCACCGTCGCATTCTGCAAATCCTTGATGACATGTGCATTGGTCAAAATCCAGCCATCCGCCCGCACAATGATGCCGGAGCCGTGCGACAGATTGTAGCGGTTATCCGTTCCGCTGCCGTCCCCTTCATATTTGCCGATGATCCCGACAACCGAAGGCGTTGCCGCTTTGATCATGGCCGGAAGCGGATCGGCTGCGGCTCTGGCCGAAGAAGCGGCGGTCACTGCAGGCGTCCCACCCCATAGCGGGGCGGCCGCGCCATATCCGCAGACCAGCAGTAGGCTGAGCGCTGCCGCGATTATTTTTCTCATTCGACTCTCCCCCTTTTCTTCTGCGTCCCTTATCTTCCTGCGTCCCTTTTTCCTTCTGCATCTTTTCCCCGCTTATAAAAAAAAGACGCCTTGCTGCGCCGGAAAGCGGTCAAGGAGTCTTCGCAGGGGTCTCTATCCGATTGTTCTGCATGGGCAACGCTCAGCTGAACCAATTCACAATCATGGCGTAATCGGAAACAGCGAACACCAGCAGGCTTACACCGCCGAAGGCAATGGCGAATTTATTCTTCTGCGGGGCTCTAAGCAGCCGGAATACGCCGATGGCGATCAGCAGGGTAAACAAAATCATAAATACATCGAAGGCATGAAACGTTGACGGTTCTTTCGCAGCGGCTTCTGCAAGCAGCATGGCCTTACCTCCTCGAAAGTAGGGTCTGACGAGCTTACACGTTTCCGTATCTCCCTCTATGTTATCGCTCTCATCCCTTCTGTGCAAGAACATTTCTTCAAAAATTATGTATTTCGCGGGATTCATGAAACATATCTCCTTGACGCTTTCGTATTCGCATATCAAGGAGCCCGATTTCTGCTGCAAGCTTGTCCATACTCATTATTCAACGCCAACTCTTCTATTTGAATCTATGCGGGACAGGCTCTGATTATAACGGCGGATTATCAGCAGAATTTATTTACTTCCCAAAAAACGGTGATACCTGCCTGCTACAACGCTCACAGTCCGCCGCCCTTAACTATGTTACGATCGAAACCATATTCGCACGGAACTTCAGGCTCCCGGGAAAGGATGGTTAATGTGGCTTATATCCCGCATTGGAAGGAAACACCGGACCAATTAAACAAATTCGAATTCGTGAAATTGCAGAAAGACGGACTGGACATCATCCGCAACATTATTGAAAAATACGCCGTGGAGGGTTACGACTCCATTCCGGCCGATGATCTCGACCTGTTCAAATGGGCCGGCGTGTATCAGCAGAAGCCGCGGGCCGGCCATTTCATGATGCGCGTCCGCATCAATACCGGCATTATGAGCACCCGGCAAGCCCGGGCGATTGCCGACATCGCCGAGCTTTACGGGCGCGGGCTGGTCGATATTACGACCCGGCAGGCGGTACAGTTCCACTGGCTGACCGTCGAGGATTTCCCGGATATTTTCAAACGGTTGGAGGACGCCGGTCTCTACTCCTATGAAGCCTGCGGCGATTGCCCGCGTACCATCGTCGGCAACCCGCTGGCCGGCATCGATCCGGATGAATTCTTCGATACTTCGGCGCTGGTCGATGAGATCAATGACTTCTTCATGCTGAACCGCGACTTCTCCAATCTGCCGCGCAAGTTCAAAATGTCGGTTTCGGCCAATCCCTATAACAACGCCCAGGCGGAGATCAATGACTTGTCTTTTACGCCTGCCGTTAAAATATTGGAGGGCCTCGAGATCGCCGGCTTCCACGTGATGGTAGGCGGCGGATTATCGGCCAAGCCGCATCTCGCCCAGAAGCTGGACCTTTTCGTGCGGCCGGAAGAAGCACTGAAGGTCGCCGTCGGCGTCGTCTCCTTATTCCGCGACCATGGCTACAGGGAAAAACGGCACCAGGCCCGCCTCAAGTACCTGATCGCGGATTGGGGCGCCGACAAATTCAAGGAGGCGCTGCTGGCCTTGATCGGAGACATGCCCTCCCGCGGCGAAGACCAAACCCGGGGATGGCATGCCGCCTATTTCGACGGCGTTCATTCCCAGCGGCAGGCCGGGCTGAATTACGTCGGTCTGAATGTTCCCGTAGGCCGCTTAAACGGCGGGGAGCTGCGGCAGCTCGCGGAGCTGGCCGATACCTACGGCGAAGGAAAGCTGCGCACCACGATGTCGCAGAACATCATCATCAGCGGCGTGCCGGATGAACAGGTAGATGCCCTGCTGCAGGAGCCGCTGCTGCGCCGGCTGTCGCCGTCCGCAAGCCATTTCATCAGCCGGACGGTGGCTTGCACCGGCAATGAATTCTGTAACCTGGCGCTAGTGGAGACAAAGCTGCGGGCCGTTGACACTGCCGCTTATTTAGACGAACATCTGCAGCTTGACGAGAAACTGCGGATTCATTTCATCGGCTGCCCTAATGCCTGCGGGCAAAAACATATCGCGGATATCGGCCTGCAAGGCTCGCTGATCAAAACGCCTGCCGGAATGGCCGAAGCCTTCGATATTGCGATTGGCGGAACCTTGGGCGGCGGCGATCTCGGACCAGCGGCGAAATTCACCCAAGCACTCAAAGGACGTGTACCAGCGGAGCAAGTAGCCCCTGTATTGGCGGAGCTTATTGAAATGTATAAGGCCGAGAAGCAGGAGACCGAGAACTTTCATGCTTTCGTAAACCGCGCCGGCATTGAGCCCTTCCAGGCGAAATTGACGGAATGCCTTGCAGAACGGGTTAACAAATGAAATAGGCGAGATTCATGAAAAAGACCCCGGGCTCCACTAAATATGGAGCCCGGGGTCTTAGCATATTCACTGGCCTACAGCCATCCGGAAATCCGGCTGCTGCTCAGTATCATCTCGAATGCCTTTAAGCTTTCTCCGCCGGTTGCAGCATCAGCTTCTCCGTCCGCTCGGTGTCGCGGAGCAGGATCGGCTTCAAATATCTGCCGGTGTAAGACTCGTCCACGGTGATCAGCTTCTCCGGCGTTCCGGTGGCCACCACGGTGCCGCCGCCGCTGCCGCCTTCCGGCCCCATGTCGACGATATAGTCGGCCGTCTTGATGACATCGAGATTATGCTCGATGACAAGCACCGATTCGCCCGAGTCGACAAGGCGGTGAAGCACTTCAAGCAGGCGGCCGATATCGTCGACATGCAGACCCGTGGTCGGCTCGTCGAGAATATACAGCGTCTTGCCGGTGCTTCTCCGGTACAGCTCGGAAGCCAGCTTCACGCGCTGCGCTTCCCCGCCGGACAATGTTGTGCCCGGCTGCCCGATGTTGATGTAGCCGAGGCCCACATCCAGCAGCGTCTGGAGCTTGCGGTGGATCTTTGGAATGTTCTTAAAGAATTCCGTCGCGTCCTCGACGGTCATCTCCAGCACGTCGGCGATGCTTTTGCCTTTGTATTTAACCTCCAGGGTCTCGCGGTTGTAGCGTTTGCCTTTGCAGACCTCGCACGGGACGTAGACATCCGGCAGGAAGTGCATCTCGATCTTGATAATGCCGTCGCCGCGGCAGGCCTCGCAGCGCCCGCCTTTGACGTTAAAGCTGAACCGGCCCTTCTGGAAGCCGCGCACCTTCGCTTCATTGGTCTTGGAGAACAGGTCGCGGATATCGTCGAACACGCCGGTATACGTCGCCGGATTGGAGCGTGGCGTCCGGCCGATCGGCGACTGGTCGATGTCGATGACCTTGTCCAGATTCTCCAGGCCGCGGATTTCTTTGTGCTGGCCGGGGCGGACTTTGGTCGCCTTGTTCAGATGGCGGGCCAGGCTCTTATAGAGAATCTCGTTGACGAGCGACGACTTGCCAGAGCCCGATACGCCTGTCACCGCGGTAAATACGCCGAGCGGAATTTTAACGTTCACGTTCTTCAGATTATTCTCTTTGGCGCCGCGGATTTCCAGCCAGCGTTCATCTGTCTGCCGGCGTTTGCCGGTCACGGGAATAAACTTGCGGCCGCTTAAATACTCGCCGGTCAGCGAGTTCGGGTCGCTCATGATTTCCTGCGGCGTTCCCTGCGCGATTACCTGGCCGCCGTGAATGCCGGCGCCCGGACCGATATCGATGATATAGTCGGAAGCCATCATCGTATCCTCGTCATGCTCGACGACGATCAGCGTATTGCCGAGATCGCGCATATGCGCGAGCGTCGCAATGAGCCGGTCGTTGTCGCGCTGGTGCAGACCGATGCTGGGCTCGTCCAGAATGTACAGCACGCCCATCAGGCTGGAGCCGATCTGCGTTGCCAGCCGGATCCGCTGGGCTTCGCCGCCGGACAGCGATCCGGCCGCCCGGCTGAGCGTCAGGTAATTCAGACCGACATTAACCAGAAACCCGAGCCGGCTGCTGATCTCCTTGAGCACGAGATTGGCGATGGACTGCTCTTTTTCGCTAAGGACCATATGGTCGAAGAAATGCTGGGCATCGCCAATGGACAGATCGGTCACGTCGGCGATATTCCGCTCGTTAACGGTCACAGCGAGGATTTCCCGCTTCAGCCGTTTGCCTTTGCAGCTGTTGCATGGCTTGGCGCTCATGAAACCTTCGATGAATTCCCGGATGCCTTCGGATGCAGTGTCTCGGTAACGGCGTTCCAGGTTCGGTATAATTCCCTCGAAGGAGACAAGCGCGTCCCGGCGCTGACCGAAGTCGTTTTCATATTTGAAGCGGATTTTCTCGTCGCCGGTTCCGTACAGCAGCTTGTTCATGTGATCGGCCGAAAGGCTGCTGACCGGAACATTCTGCGGAATCTTGAAATGTTCGCACACCGATTTCAGAAATTGCGGGTAATAGGTTGAAGTGCCGCCGGTCCAGGCCAGGAAGGCGCCGTCTTCAATGGACTTGTCCGGCTCCGGAATCAGCAGATCCGGGTCGACGACCATGTTCATGCCGAGGCCGTCGCAATCCGGGCAGGCACCGAACGGACTGTTGAACGAGAACATCCGCGGCGCCAGCTCTTCGATGCTGAAGCCGCAGATCGGGCAGGCGAAATTCGAGCTGAACAACAGCTCCTCCTGGCCGATGACATCCACGAGGATTTTGCCGCCGGACAGCTTGAGCGCCGTCTCCAGCGAGTCGGTGAGCCGGGTTTCGATGTCGTCCTTCACCACGATCCGGTCCACGACAACCTCGATGGTGTGCTTTTTATTCTTCTCCAGTTCGATCTCTTCGGTGACTTCCCGCAGCTCGCCGTCTACGCGTACCCGTACGAAACCTTGCTTGGCTATATCGCTGAACAGGCCTTTATGCTCGCCTTTACGGCCGGAGATGACCGGGGCGAGAATCTGCAGCCGGGTTTTCTCCGGAAACTGCATGATCCGGTCCACCATCTGTTCTACCGTCTGCGACGTAATTTCGATGCCGTGATCCGGGCAATGCGGATGGCCGATCCGCGCGAACAAAAGGCGCAGGTAGTCATAGATTTCGGTTACCGTTCCGACCGTAGAGCGCGGGTTCCGGCTTGTTGTCTTCTGGTCGATGGAAATCGCCGGGGACAAGCCGTCGATCGAATCGACATCCGGCTTCTCCATTTGCCCGAGGAACTGGCGCGCATACGCGGAGAGCGACTCCACATACCGGCGCTGCCCTTCGGCATAAATCGTATCGAACGCAAGCGACGATTTGCCTGAACCGCTCAGCCCCGTCAGCACGACAAAACGGTCGCGCGGAATCGTCACGTCGATATTTTTGAGATTATGGGCTCTCGCGCCTTTAATAACGATACTTTCATTCGCCAACGGTAAAACCTCCAATGACATGCATAATAAAATCCAAGCTTTTATTTAAAAGAAACCCCACAAAGTGGGGCATTGGCTTACTCGCTGTATCAGGCAGCACCGTTCCATTCCTTGCGCCAATTCTTCATTAGGCACGGACGGGGTTATTAGGCACAGCCGGCTAATCCGCCCGCAGCTCCAGCAAAGCATCGCGCAGCTCGGCGGCACGTTCGAATTGCAGGTTCTTGGCCGCATCCTTCATCTCGGCCTCCAGGCGCTGCATCAGGCTTTGCTTCTCCTTCTTGCTCATCTTGCCTTCTACGCCGGTCAGATATTCGGCTTTGGATTCCGCCACCTTCGTCGCCTCGATGATGTCGCGGACCTTCTTGTGGATCGTGGTCGGCGTTATGCCGTGCTTCTCGTTGTACTCGATCTGGATGGCACGGCGGCGCTGGGTTTCGCTCATCGCTTTCTCCATCGATTCGGTGATATGGTCGCCGTACATCAGCACCCGGCCTTCGGAGTTGCGCGCCGCACGGCCGATCGTCTGGATCAGCGAACGTTCGGAACGGAGGAAACCTTCCTTATCCGCGTCGAGAATCGCCACCAGGGATACCTCGGGCAGGTCAAGCCCTTCTCTTAACAAGTTAATACCCACGAGAACATGGAACGTACCGAGCCGCAGATCGCGCAGAATCGCCATCCGCTCCAGCGTCTTGATGTCGGAGTGCATATACCGCACCTTGATGCCGATCTCCTTGAAGTAATCGGTCAAATCTTCGGACATCTTCTTCGTCAAGGTCGTAACCAGCACCCGTTCATCGCGCTCCACCCGCTCGCGGATCTCGCTGATAAGATCGTCGATCTGCCCTTCGGTCGGCCGGACCTCGATGATTGGATCAAGCAGGCCGGTCGGCCGGATGATCTGCTGCACCATCGTGTCGCAGTGTTCCATCTCGTACGGTCCCGGCGTCGCGGAGACGTAGACGATCTGCTTCACCTTGTCTTCGAATTCCTCGAACTGCAGCGGCCGGTTGTCCAGCGCCGACGGCAGGCGGAAGCCATGCTCCACCAGTACGGTCTTGCGCGCACGGTCACCGTTGTACATGGCCCGGATTTGCGGAATCGTCACATGCGATTCGTCGATGACGATCAGCATATCGTCCGGAAAATAATCCATCAGCGTATACGGCGTAGCGCCCCGCTCGCGGAAGGTCAGCGGCCCGGAATAGTTCTCAATGCCCGAACAGAAGCCGACCTCCTTCATCATCTCGATATCATACCGCGTGCGCTGCTCCAGCCGCTGCGCTTCCAGAAGCTTGCCGGCATCCCGCAGTTCAGCCAGACGTTCTTCCAGCTCGCGTTCAATATTGACCAGCGCTACCCGCATCGTCTCCTCTTGGGTGACAAAGTGGGATGCCGGAAAAATTGCCACATGGTCGCGTTCCCCGATCAGTTCGCCGGTCAGCACGTCGATCTCCGTAATCCGCTCGATCTCGTCGCCGAACAGCTCGACGCGTATGGCATGTTCTCCCTGTGACGCCGGGAAAATCTCGACGACATCCCCCCGCACCCGGAACGTCCCCCGTACGAAGTTCATATCGTTGCGCTGGTACTGGATATCGACGAGCCTGCTCAAAATCTGGTTGCGCGGCTTCTCCATGCCTACCCGCAGCGAGAGCAGCAAACTGCCGTATTCCTGCGGCGACCCGAGGCCATAAATGCAGGATACGCTGGCGACGATAATGACGTCGCGCCGTTCAAACAGCGAGCTGGTCGCCGAGTGGCGCAGCTTGTCGATCTCTTCGTTGATGCTGGAGTCTTTTTCGATATAGGTGTCGGAGGAGGGGATATAAGCTTCCGGTTGGTAATAATCGTAGTAACTGACGAAGTAATCCACCGAATTATTCGGAAAAAACTCTTTGAATTCGCTGGCCAGCTGCGCGGCAAGCGTCTTGTTATGCGCAATCACAAGCGTCGGCCGGTTCACCTTGGAAATCATCTGCGCGATGGTAAACGTCTTGCCCGTGCCGGTTGCGCCCAGCAGCGTCTGATGTTTCTTGCCTTGACGGAGTCCGTCCACCAGCTCTTCAATGGCATGCGGCTGGTCGCCCTGGGGTGAATATTCGGACACCAGTTCAAAGGTCTTTGTGCTGACGACGATGTCGCTCATTTGCCCGTCTCCCCTCTATCGTCTAAAATATACTAATATATAATAATTGTAGACTGTTTGTGCTTGATCCATACGACCAGCAAATGCTGGAAGATAAGAATGCGTGTTCCCGTTTATTATACAGTGTTGCCTTAGGCGATGCAAACCCCTTTATGAAACTTATCGCGGCTTTTCATCTTTGTTGACAAGGAGCTTGCCCCCATGGATGTTACATCAATAATCGGCCTCATTGCCGGCTTGGCTGCCCTGATCGGCGCATTTTTCGCCGAAGGCGGCACCGCCCAGGGCCTGCTGCAGCCCAACGCCGCCCTGATCGTATTCGGCGGTACCTTAGCCGCCGTCTTGATCAGCTTTCCGGCGGCCCGCTTACGGACCATTCCCGCGGCGCTGCGGATGGCCTTCGGCAGATTTACCGGCCGCCGCGAAGAGAAAGCCGAAGAGATCATCGCCATGTCGGCGATATCCCGGCGCGGCGGCGTGCTTGGCCTGGAGCAGCGCGCGGAGCAGCATCCCGACTCCTTTACCCGCGACGGTCTGCTGCTGATCATCGACGGCAACGATCCCGGCCAGGTCCGGGAAATCCTGGAGCTGGAAATGGACGCCAAGGAGGCGAAATACGAAGGGTACGCCAAAATCTTCGAAGCCGCCGGCGGCTACGCCCCGACCATGGGCATTATCGGCACGGTGATGGGCCTCATCCGCGTGCTTGGCACCTTGACCGATCCGTCCCATTTGGGCTCTTCCATTGCCGTCGCGTTTACCGCGACGCTGTACGGCGTAGCCAGCGCCAACCTGATTTTTCTGCCCATCGCCTCCAAAATCAAAGCCCGCTGCCAAAGCGAAATCGGCGAAATGGAGATGGTGATGGTCGGCATTCTGTCGCTGCAAAACGGCGATCATCCGCTCCTGGTGCGCAAGAAAATGAGCGCCTTCCTGGGGAACGGCGAAGGCTACGCCGATGTTGAAGGGCCGCCGAACGCCGGAGGAAGACCATGAAACGGCGGGGACGGCAGAGCCGGCGGACGGAGGGACGGGAAAACCGCGACCGCTGGATGATTACCTATGCCGATTTGATCACGCTGCTGCTCATTTTCTTCGTCATTTTGTACGCCATGAGCAGTCTGGATACCGAGAAATACAAGCAGGTATCCGGCTCCCTCTCGCAGACCTTTGCGAACGGCAATCCGGTGCTGGAAGGCGGCAACGGCGTACTGGACGGCCAAAAAGGCGGCAGCCAAAACGGTCAGCCGGAGGGTGCGACGGCGGCGCCTTCGGCCGCGCCGAGCGCATCGCCCGGTACGGATACAGGAACGCCCACCGCCCGCGAGATCGCCTTCCGGGAGCAGGAAGCCAAACTCTCCGCCCTGATGGGCGTCATAACCAAATACGTCGAGGACAATAACCTCGGCGACCAGATTTTTGTCGCCGATAAGCCCCAGGGGATCGCCATTACGCTCAGCGACCGCTTTCTGTTTGACGTGGGCAAAGCGGAGCTTAAAAGCCCGGCGCTCCCCGCGCTCCGCCAGCTGTCCGGGCTGTTCCGCGGTATCGGTGCCACGGTCAGCATCGAGGGGCATACCGACAACACCCCGGTCTCGGCCGGCTCGCGCTACAGCGACAACTGGGAGCTGTCGGGCGCCCGGGCGCTGTCAGTACTGCGCTTTTTCCTCGACAACGAGCGGCTGGATCCCGATATGTTCCAGTATGCCGGCTACGCCGACACCAAACCCGCCGCCGACAATGCCACCGCCGCCGGACGGCAAAAAAACCGCCGCGTCGAGTTGATCGTCTTGCGGCAGCTGCAGGAAGAATAACAAAACTTCAGCATGGGATCGGCAATCCTTTCTTCCATCCCGAACACGCAAAAAGGCAGAGCTCCTCACACCGCATGTGCGAGAAACCCTGCCTTGTCTATTTTTTCGCCATTTATGACACTAGAATGACAACCAATGTTACTCTCCCAGATGCTTTCGGTATCCTTCCGCATCCAGAAGCCCCGAAACCGCATCCGCAAACTCGCCTTCGATCTCCACTTCGAAGATCCAACCGTCCCCGTAAGGCGCATCGTTGATCTTCTCCGGGCTGGATTCCAGCGTGTCGTTCACTTTCGTCACCTTGCCCGATACGGGCGAATATAATTCAGAAACCGTCTTGACGGATTCGATGCTGCCTACGCTGTCGCCGGCGGAAATAGCCGCTCCCACTTCCGGAAACTCCACGAATACGATATCGCCGAGCAGATTTTGCGCATGATCCGTGATGCCGACGCGTACGGTGCGCCCTTCGCCTTGCTGCGCCCATTCATGCTCTTCGCTGTACAGCAGATTGTCTAGCACTTCACTCATTCCCAGCCGCTCCTTTGGTTTTCGTCCGAATTAGTCAAAATCAGTTATAGACTACGGGAAGTCTCTGCGAAATGTCAAGATAACTGACAGGAAATTAATTTTTGTCATCTTTTTGACGTTTTTCGGTTGACAGCGTGCTCGCCTACCCGTTTTAATGGAGTAGACATTACAATACGGTTTGCGAATGATGGCCCAGGGAGAGACCGTTCCAAGAGGACGGCGCCGAAGGAGTAAGCCTGCGCATGCGGGTGAATCTCTCAGGCAAAAGGACCTGTGCCGGACGCATCTCTGGAGAGCATCGGCGCCGCACGCGCAGCGTCAGATCACCCACGGGGAAACCTGCCTGTTGATCGCGCAGGGTAACTCTCAGGTACAAAGGACAGAGCGAAACGCTAGATATGCATAGGCATATTTGCGTTTCGTCTGTCCTTTTTTGCATGGAATCCGAACTAGAGGAGTGACTTAACGAGGTGGAGACATTGAAAAGAACGCCGTTTTACGAGCTTTATTCCGCCTACGCGGACGCCAGATGCATCGACTTCGGCGGCTGGGAGCTGCCGGTGCAGTTTACGGGGATCGTCAAGGAGCATGATGCGGTCCGCAACCAGGCCGGCCTGTTCGACGTTTCGCATATGGGCGAGTTCATGGTGGCCGGCAGCGGCGCCGAGGCTTTCCTGCAGCGCATGACCACCAACGACGTGACGAAGCTTGAAGACGGCGGCGCGCAGTATTCCCTGCTGCTGTATCCGGACGGGGGCGTAGTCGACGACCTGCTCGTCTACCGGCTCGGCGAAGAGCGCTACATGCTGGTGGTCAACGCCTCGAACATTGATAAAGATTTCAACTGGCTGGAGGAACACCGGGCGGCGGAATTCAGCGGTGTCAGCCTCCGCGATATTTCAGGCGAAACCTTATTGCTTGCCCTCCAAGGGCCGCTGGCGGAAACCGTTTTGTCCAAGGTGACGGATGCCCCGATCGGCGAACTGAAGCCGTTCCGCTTTATCGAGAACGCGGAAGTATGCGGCGTGAAGCTGCTGCTCTCCCGCACCGGCTATACCGGCGAGGATGGCTTCGAGCTGTATGCGCCCCGGGAAGCGGCCGCCGCGCTGTGGAACGGGCTGCTGGAAGCCGGCGAGCCTTACGGGCTGACACCGGCCGGTCTTGGAGCGCGCGACACGCTGCGGTTCGAGGCGAAGCTGCCGCTGTACGGCCAGGAGCTGTCGGCCACGATTACGCCGCTCGAAGCGGGCGTGCAGTTCTTCGTCAAGCTGGACAAAGCCGATTTCATCGGCAAAGCCGCCCTGCTGAAGCAAAAAGAGCAAGGCATTCCCCGCCGGCTCGTCGGCCTGGAAATGATCGACCGCGGCATCCCGCGTTCGCATTACCCGGTCTTTGCGGACGGCGTCAAAATCGGCGAGGTCACGACCGGAACCCAATCCCCGACGCTGAAGCGCAACCTCGGACTCGCGCTGATTGACACGCCTTATACCGAAATCGGCACCGAAGTGTATGTGGAAATCCGCGGCAAGCTGCTCAAGGCATCTGTCGTGAAAGCCCCGTTTTACAAAAAAGGCCAAGGAGTGAAGCCCCAGTGAAACACCGCTATCTGCCGATGACCGAACAAGACCGCAAGGAAATGATGGCGACCGTAGGCATCCAATCCATTGATGAACTGTTCGCCGATATTCCGAAGGAGGTCCGCTATCAGGGAACGCTGCCAATGTCGGAAGCGCTGGACGAATACGCGCTGCTGCGCCACATGAAAGAGCTTGCTGACCGCAACGCCAACTTTGACACCCACGCAAGTTTTCTTGGCGCCGGGCTGTACGACCATCATATCCCCGTCGTCATTAACCATGTCATTTCCCGTTCGGAGTTCTATACCGCTTATACGCCTTACCAGCCGGAAATCAGCCAAGGCGAGCTGCAGGCGATTTTTGAATTCCAGTCTTATATTTGCGAGCTGACCGGCATGAAAGTGGCCAATGCCAGCATGTACGACGGCGCGACCGCTTTTGCGGAAGCGGCCGTGCTGGCCTCCGGCGCGACCAAACGCAAGAAGCTCGTCGTCTCCCGCGCCGTCCATCCGGAAGCGCGCCAGGTGCTGCGCACCTCGGCGGATGCCTGGGGCCTGGACGTCGTCGAGATCGACTATAAAGACGGCGTCACCGACCATGCCAAGCTGGCTGCGGCCATCGACGCCGACACCGCCGCCGTGCTGGTGCAGTCGCCGAACTTCTTCGGCGGCATTGAGGACCTTGGCGCCATCGCGGCGATGATTCACGAAGCGAAGGGCCTGCTCGTCGTCAGCGCCAACCCGCTGGCGCTCGGCGTGCTGGAGACGCCGGGCAAGCTCGGTGCCGACATCGTTGTCGGCGATGCGCAGCCGCTCGGCATCCCCGCCTCTTTCGGCGGCCCGACCTGCGGCTTCTTCGCCGTCGCCGAGCCGCTGATGCGCCGGATGCCGGGCCGCATCGTCGGCCAGACGGTCGACCGCAGCGGCAAGCGCGGCTTCGTGCTGACGCTGCAAGCCCGCGAGCAGCATATCCGCCGCGAGAAGGCGACGTCGAACATCTGCTCCAACCAGGCGCTGCTCGCCCTTTGCGCTTCCGTCTACCTGTCCGTTATGGGCAAGGAAGGCATGCGCGAGGTTGGCGAGCTGAACATCCGCAAGAGCCGCTACGCTGCGGAGAAGCTTGCTGCCGTTGCCGGCGCAGAGCTGGCGTTCAGTGCCCCGTACTTCAATGAATTCGTGCTGAAGCTGCCGGAAGGCAGCAGCGTTCAGGCGATCAATGCGAAGCTGCTGGATGCCGGTTATCTCGGCGGCTACGATCTGGGCCGCGACTATCCGGAACTGGCCGGACATATGCTCGTCGCCGTCACCGAAAAAAGAAGCAAAACCGAAATCGACCATTTTGCCAGCGCATTGGAGGGCTGCTTATGAAACCGGAACAATCCCTGATATTCGAACTGAGCCGCCCCGGCCGTGCGGCATACTCTCTTCCCGTCTGCGATGTGCCGCAGGAGGAAGCACTGGATACGCTGATTCCGGCGGGCCTGCTGCGCAGCGAGCCGGCCGTATTGCCGGAGGTCTCCGAGGTCGATGTCATCCGCCACTATACCGCCTTGTCCCGCCGCAATTTCGGGGTCGACAACGGCTTTTATCCGCTTGGCTCCTGCACGATGAAATACAACCCGAAGATCAACGAGGATGTCGCCCGCTTCCCCGGCCTGGCAAAGATTCACCCGTACCAGCCGGAAGAGAGCATTCAAGGCGCGCTCGAATTGATGTACACGCTGCAAAAAGACCTGGCCGCGCTGACCGGCATGGACGCCGTCTCCCTGCAGCCGGCCGCAGGCGCCCACGGCGAATGGACCGGCCTCATGATGATCCGCGCCTATCATGAAAGCCGCGGCGAGCGCCGCACGAAGGTTATCGTGCCGGACTCCTCGCATGGCACCAATCCGGCCAGCGCCTCCGCGGCCGGCCTCGAGACCGTCACCATCCCGTCGGATGCCAAAGGGATGGTCGACCTGGCCGCGCTGCGCGCCGCCGTCGGCAGCGACACCGCTGCGCTGATGCTGACCAACCCGAGCACGCTCGGCCTGTTCGAGACGCAGATCGTCGAGATCGCCGCCATCGTGCACGAAGCGGGCGGGCTGCTCTATTATGACGGCGCGAACTCCAACGCCATCATGGGCATTACCCGCCCGGGCGACATGGGCTTCGATGTGGTCCATCTCAATCTGCACAAGACGATGAGCACGCCGCACGGCGGCGGCGGCCCGGGCGCCGGTCCGGTCGGCGTCAAGGCGAAGCTGATCCCGTTCCTGCCGCAGCCGAGCGTCGTCCGGAACGAAGACGGCAGCTATGCGCTCGATGCCGGCGGCCCGCAGTCGATCGGCCGGGTCAAAGCCTTTTACGGCAACTTCGGTATTCTCGTCCGCGCCTATGCCTACATCCGTACCTACGGGCCGGAAGGATTGCGTGAGGTATCGGAGAACGCCGTGCTGAACGCCAATTACATGCTCGCACGCCTGGCTCCTTATTTCGAAGTTCCGTATCCGGGTATCTGCAAGCATGAATTCGTCCTATCCGGCAAAAACCTTAAGTCGTACGGCGTTCGCACGCTGGATGTCGCCAAACGGCTGCTCGATTTCGGCTACCATCCGCCGACTGTCTACTTCCCGCTGACCGTGGAGGAGTGCCTGATGATCGAGCCGACGGAAACCGAAAGCAAAGAAACGCTCGACGGCTTCATCGAGACGATGATCCGGATCGTCAAGGAAGCGGAAGAAACGCCGGAGATCGTAACCGGTGCGCCGCATACGACGGAGATCAGCCGCCTCGACGAAACGCTGGCCGCCCGCAAGCCGGTGCTGAACTGCTCCTGCGGCTAAAGTATAGAATGCATGAACAGCAAAAAGCTGCTGATCCAGGCCGTTTGAACAACGCGCGGATCAGCAGCTTTTTTATAATCTGAAGGGAAGCCTCAAGCTCACCCCCCCGTACCTCCGGTACTGAAACCAAAGGAGTACTCCTCATTCATCGGCTTTTTGTCGGCACCTTCAACCTTTCCCGTAATGACCACCTGAATCCCGTTGTCCGTTCCATAATCCGAAGCCGGGTCTTTAAACTCCAGCGTCAGGGTTCGGGTATCCAGCGTGTAGGCGTAATCGAACAGACTGGATATATTCGCATCGCCGTGCTTGCCGTCCAAACCGAGAATGTTTTCGGCATTCAGGGACGCCGGATTCATCGCTTTCGTAAACATGACCGAAATTGCCGAATGCGTATCTTCTACTTGGGCATTGTTGGCCGGAACCGTCGCGGAGATCCAACTGCCCGGCTTGTTGCCGGAGGCGGAAGAGTCTTTCGAGCAGGCGGCCAACAGGATGAAGAGAACCGCCACGGCCAGGGTATAGGAATAACTTCTGTTTGGTTTCATGCGACCTCTCCTGCTTTTTAAATTCCTGATCGACAGACCCGGCTTTTGCTCGTATCATCCTGCAGAAAATCATCTCATGGATGCCTCATATATTACCATTAATTGGTTCGATATTGAATTACTTTCTTGGGTGTTTTGTAAATAGAAGCGGAGCCTTCGCGCCGTGCCAGCATAGAAGTCTTTGGATATATAGACCAATTCTAGAAAGCGGAAATATGAGCTGCCTCCCCGTTCCCTTTGCACCCGGCTTCTTCATTTGTGCCGGCACATCCTTGTCCCGATCAGCAAGAAGTAAGACCAAACGGGACTCGCCAAATTTTTTTCCCACTCGCTATAAACCGCCAGTTTTCGACAGTTGCGAAATGCTATATTAGCAGCAACGTCTTTTTTTGGAGGTGTACCCCTTGAGTATTATTGAAGCCAGCGGCCTGACGAAATCGTTTATGCAGGCTGTGAAGGAGCCGGGCCTGAAGGGCGCGGTCAAACATCTTTTTGTTCCGAAGCACATTGAAAAAGTGGCCGTCAAACCGCTCGACCTGCGGATCGAAGCCGGGGAAATGGTCGCCTATGTCGGGCCGAACGGCGCCGGCAAGTCGACGACGATCAAAATGCTGACCGGCATTCTGATGCCAACCGCAGGCTCCATTCTTGTAAACGGTGTCAACCCGTACAAGAAACGGATGGAGAACGCGGCGCAGATCGGCGCCGTCTTTGGGCAGCGCACGCAGCTGTGGTGGGATATCGCGATTGCTGAATCGTTTTCGCTGCTGAAGGACATCTATCATATCCCCGATGCCGTATACAAACGGAATCTGGAATGCTTTATCGAGCTGCTCGGCATGGACGAATTTATGCATCTGTCCGCCCGCAAGCTCTCGCTCGGCCAGCGGATGCGTGCCGATCTGGCTGCAGCACTCTTACATAACCCGCCGATTCTGTATCTGGACGAACCGACGATCGGCCTTGACGTATCCGTAAAGCAAAAAATCCGCGAATTCATTAAACAGATCAACCAGGAGCGGCAGACCACCGTCATGCTGACCACCCACGACCTCGGCGATATCGAGGATCTGTGCCAGCGGCTCATCATCATCGATCATGGCTCCATCATTTACGACGGCAGCCTTAGCGAGGTCAAAGCCCGGTTTGCCCGCGACCGGATGATTTTCTTCCAGCTTGGCGCACCGATGCCGGAGATGCTGAAAGACCAGCTGCTGCTCATTCCCGGTCTCCGTCTGGCCCGGCAAAGTGAACTAGAATTCTCCGTCGCCTTCGACCGGAACGAATACACGGCCAGCGACATCGTGTCCCGCGTCATGAAGCTCGGTGAAGTCGTCGACTTCCGCATGGAGGATGCCAATATCGAGCAGGTCATCAAGGCCGTGTACGAAGGCAACCTCGACCTGGGGCAAAGCCGCGAGGAGCGGGAGGTGCTGAGCGTCCATGCCGTTCACTGAGCTTAGCAAATACCGCAGCATCGCCAGCCGTTCGCTGCAGAACGTACTGGCGTACCGTTTTTCCTATGTCATCAATTTTATGGCGAGCGTGATCAATCTGCTGGCGATCTATTTCCTGTGGGCGGGGATTTACCACGGCCGGGAATCGCTGGGCGGCTACACCTGGGATCAGATGAAAACGTATCTGTTCGTGACCTTTCTGGCCAACTCCGTGCTGTCCTGGTATTCCGAGACTTCGATTTCCTCCAAAATCCTCGACGGCAGCGTGGCGATGGATCTCCTGAAGCCGCTCGATTTTCAGACGGCGCGGTTCTCGGAGACGCTGGGCACCAGCCTGCTGGAAGGCGGAATGGGCGTCATCCTCGTTGGCGTATTCACCTGCTTCGTCTCCGGCATCGCATTTCCGCACTCCGGTTTAACCTATTTTCTTTTTGTCCTTAGCCTGCTGGCGGCGATTATGGTCAAATTCGGCATCGTCTATCTGGCGGCGCTGTGCTGCTTCTGGTCGACCGGCTCGCTGGGCATCGTCTGGGCGCGGATCGCGGTGACCAACCTGCTGTCCGGCGCGCTCGTGCCGCTGGTGTTTTTTCCGGGCTGGCTGGAGCGAATCGCGCTGCTGCTTCCTTTTCAAAGCATCATTTATACGCCGACCCGGATCTTCCTGGAGCAGGCCGGAACGCTGGAGAGCCTCAAGCTGATCGGGATTCAATGCTTCTGGGGCGCCGCACTGTGGCTGGCTGGTAAAGCGATGTGGAATTGGGCCGTGCGGCAGGTGACCATCCATGGGGGTTAAACACCCTTACAAAGTGGGGCGTCGCTTTACAGTGTAATCAGGCACTATTCGTGGAGCCCGAAAACGAATTCATTTTTATAGTGTAAGAAAGGGGGAAGCAACAGTGACGTTATCGCGTATGTTCTATTTGTACCGCAGACTGTTCGTTCAGCAGCTTAAGGCCATCCTTGAATACAATAAAGACTTCTACATTCTGATGTGCTCGGCGGCGCTGACGCAGGTGCTCGGATTTGTCTTTTTGTGGGTGATCTATGACCGCATTCCCGACATCAACGGCTGGCAGTTCTGGGAAGTCACGTTTATGTATGCGATGATTTTTCTGACCGAAGGATTCGGCTCGATGTTCTTCGAGGGCACCTGGCGGCTCGCCAGGCTGGTTAACATGGGTGAGCTCGACCGGTATCTGCTGCGTCCGGTTCCGGTCGTTCTGCAGGTGTTCTGTACGGGCATCGGCATCAACGGGCTGGGCAATCTGCTGCTCGGCTTCGTCATGGTATGGCAATCGCTGCTGCACAGCCATGTGCAGTGGACCATCGGCAAGGTGCTGATCACACTCCTGCTGCTCATTACGGCCGTCATTATCCGCGTGTCGATTAATCTCGCTGGCAATTCCGCGTCATTCTGGATCCGCGCCTCCGGCAATGCTTTTCCGCTGATGGTACATAATCTGGCCGATCTGGCCAAATACCCGTTGACGCTGTTTCCGCAGGCGGTGCGTGTGCTGGTCTCCACGGTTCTGCCCTATGCGTTTATCAGCTTCTATCCGGCGACCTATATTTTCGGAAAAAGCGGCTGGTCCGGCTGGTGGATGCTAGCCCCGGTCGTGGCCGTAGCCAGCGCGTTCTGCGCATACGGCCTGTTCCGCTACGGATTAAGCAAATATGAGAGTGCAGGGAACTGACTCATTCGATCATGATCACAAAAAGCAGCGGCCCGAACGTCCATTGGACGTCGGGCCGCTGCTTTGTTTAAAAGAATTAGCCTGCTGCGCCGGAGGCTTAAGCCGCTTCCGTCGCTGCCGGTGCCGCCTTGCGCCGCTGCTTCGCCGATTTGCGGAAATACAGCAGCTCATAGATGGCCGGCACGATGATCAGCGTCAGCACCGTTGCGGCGGCGAGTCCGCCGACCACGACGATTGCCAGGCTCTGCGAGACGATGCTGCCTGTCTCGGAGTGGCCGATGAGCAGCGGAATCATCGCGCAGATGGTAGCGATCGCGGTCATCAGGATCGGCCGCATCCGCGTGCCGGCCGCCTCGATAATCGCTTCGCGGATCGGCAGATGGGTTTCGTTTTGCTTGATCCGGTCGATCAGCACGACCGCGTTCGTAACGACGATGCCGATCAGCATCAGCGCGCCGAACATGGCGGTGAAGTCCGGGGTCACGCCGGAGATCAGGAGCGCGACAACCGCGCCGATCGCTGCAAGCGGCAGGGAGAACATGATCGCCAGCGGTGCGCGCAGCGTCTTGAATGTCAGAACCATAATCAGGTAGACGAGGGCGATGGAGATCAGCGCCGTCATGCCCAGATCGCCAAAGTCGCCGGCCTGATCCACGGAGGCCCCGCCGGTATACAGCGTTACGCCGTCCGGCAGCTTGATGTCGTCCATGGCGGTGCGGATATCCGTTCCGATCTCCGATACCTTCTTCGGATCCATCTCGGCGGTGATGCGAACGTAAGGTTTGCCGTCCTTATGGTACAGCATCGCCGGTTCGTCGCGCACTTCCAGCGTCGCCAGCTGCGACAGCGGCTTTGGTCCGGCCGCCGTCATAATCGGCAGATTGTTCAGATCCTCCTGCGTTGCAGGCTGCGCCGCCGGCGCCAGCACCACCGCTGCCGGGGAACCGTCCAGCTGCATTTGTCCAATCGGCACCGGGTTCAGGAGCGCGCTCAGCTGCATGGAGATTTCCTGGGCATTCGCTTCGGCCGGGTTAACCTTGAAGGAGTATACCGGCTTCGTATCCTCCATATTGGTGCTTACCTTTTGCACGCCTTCCACCGCTTTGACTTTATCTGCTGCTTGCGCCGCAAGGGTCTTCAAAGCCGTCAGATCGTCGCCGACGATGTCGATGTATTCCGTCGGGGAGCCGCCGGACGAGAGCATCATGCTGGCCTCTCTGGCCGTCAGCGTCGCCCCGCTATATTCGCTTTGCAGGCTGCGGACATGGTCCAGGAACACTTCCGCATCTGCGCCTTCTTGCAGCAGAATCGTGTAGTCGACCTGGGTCAGCGAGCTGACGCTGCCCCATTGCGCCGAATCGGCGCTGTTGCCGGACTGCATCACGACCGTCTTGGCCTGCGGCTGCTTCATGAGCTCCTGCTCCAGCTTTTTGCCGTTGTCCAGCACATCGCTGACCGGCACATTGTTCGGGTATTTGAGCTGTACGGTCGCCATCGTCGCGTTCGAAGCATCCAGGGCGCCCTTCGGCATCATGACATAAGCGCCTACCGAACCGACGAGCAGCAGCAAGCTAAGCAAGAGCGGAATCCATTTGCGGCGCAGATTCCATTCCAGGAAACGGCTGAAGCCCTGCAGCGGCTTGTGCTCCTTCATGCTTGTTCCGCGCAGCAGCCAGGAGCTCAGCAGCGGCACGACGGTCAGCGCCACGATCAGCGAGGTCAGCAGCGAGTACGTAACCGTCAAGGCAAACGGGAGCAGGAACGCCTGCAGTCCGCCGCGCAGGAGGCCCATCGGCAGGAAAACGGCCACGGTGGCAATCGTCGAAGACGTAATGGCCTGCGCGACTTCCTTGGTCGCGCCGATAATCATATCGCGGGAGAATGGCTCCTTTTGCAGCCTGCGGTAGATGTTCTCGATGACGACGATGCTGTCGTCCACCAGCCGGCCGACGGCAACGGCGACGCCGCCGAGCGTTACGATATTCAGTGTAATGCCGGAAATCTTGAGCAGGTACAGCGTCACCGCCAGCGACAGCGGAATCGAGATCGCCGTTATCAGCGTCGCCCGGAAATTGCGCAGGAAGAGCAGGATGACGACCGTCGCGAATAGCGCGCCGAGCAGCACTTCGCGCATCATGCTGTTTACGGAGTCTACGACCATGTCCGAGGTGCTGATCAGAACATCCAGATGGGCGCCTTTGACCGTCTTCGTCAATTCCTCCGCGGCATCCTTCACCTTATCGCCGACATCGACGGCATTGGCATTCGCCTCTTTGGTCACGACCGCGAACAGCACATCCTGCCCGTTCGAGCGGCTGACGCTCTCCTGATCCTGTTTCGTTTCTACGGCTGCGATGTCTGCCAGCTTCACGCCGGGAGCGACCGGCAGGGACTTCAGCGTATCCAGACTATCAATCGAGGAGACCACGCTGATGTTGCCCGCTTGACCGCCGATCGTCTGCTCCCCGATGGAAGCCGAGACGCTGCGGCCTTGCAGAAGTCCCATCACCTGGGCAGCGGTCACTCCCTTGGCCGCCATCGCGGCGGTATCCAGCTTCACGTTGACCTGCGGCGAGGTCCGCCCGTAGAGCGCTACGTTTGCGACCCCTTCGATCTTTTGCAGCGCCGGAAGAATCGTCTTCTCCGCCACGTCCAGGTTATCTTTGGTCAACCCGCCGTCAAAGCCCAGCGTCAGCTGCGAGACCGGAATCATCGACGTGTTCAGCTGGACCACGAATGGCTTCATAACCCCCTCGGGGAATTGCAGGGCGCCAACGGCTTTTTCAATCTCCTGGGTGGCCGCCTTCATGTCCGTCTTGCCGTCAAAATAAATATCCACCGAGCCGTATCCGTTGCCCGAAGTCGACATCTGCTCGGTACTTCCCTTCACCAGCGCCGTCGCTTCTTCAATCGGCTTCACTACATTCGTCTCCATGGAATGGGCATCCTGCCCCGGTCCGATCACCGTTACCGTGACTTGCGGGTTATCCGCCTCCGGCATAAACTCCATGGGAAGCGACCTATAACTCAACAACCCGACAACCAGCGCCAGCACAACGAGCAGTCCCACCGCTCCTTTGTTGCCGAACGCCCACTTCGTAAACCTCTCCATTTTTTAACCCCTCTCCAATCCGTATTGTATGGTATACCTTTCTCTAGGTGTCTGGCCTCCATATGTACGCACTTTGAATACGGATTTAGTTTAGGATTTTTTGGAAGCTCCTAAAACCGCCCGGCGGCGGGTTTACATCTACGACTTAAGACGGGGATTTTTATCCTCCTCCAGGCAGAGTGAGGACGGTTATACAGAAAAAAGCCTCTCCCGAGGCGGGAAAGGCTTAGGCAATAACTCAATTTTAACGGAAAACCACTTTAAGCAGCGGCGGGGTCAGCAAGGTCGTAACGATAACCACAAGGATGACCGATGTAAAATACGCCGGGGCGAGCAAATTCTCGGCTAACCCGGAAGCCGCGATAATCAGCGCGACTTCGCCCCGCGATATCATGCCGATGCCGATGGCGGATGCGGAACGGCTGCCGAAGCCCGTCAGTCTGGCTCCGATCCAGGCACCGCCCCATTTGGCGAGTACCGCCACAAGCGTCAGTATTACGGCAAAACCAAGTTGGCCGCCCAACCCCTCGAAGGTTACGTTCAGGCCGATGCTGACGAAAAAGATGGGCACGAACAGGGAATACGCGATCGGTTCCAGCTTCACCTCAACTGTGGTCTTGAATGAGGTCTGCGCAATGGCCAGCCCCGCGGCGAAGGCGCCGATAATCCCGGCCATCCCCATGGCCTCAGCAAAGTAGGCATACGCAAAGCAGATCACCAGCGCAGCCGTTATCACAGCTTCCGTAACCCGAAGCGGCGCAAGCCATTTCATAATTCGCGGTACGGCGAAGATGCCGGCAAGAATGGCAATCACGAGGAACAACATCTTTTTGCCGACCAGGAGCCCCAGCGAAACTTCTTCCCCCGATCCGGAAAAGCTCATCAGCACCGCGAGCAGCAGCACGACGATAATATCGTCCACTACAGCCGCTCCCAGGATGGTAGAGCCTTCCGGCGTGTTGAGCCGGTTCATATCCTTAAGCACCTGTACGGAAATGCTGACAGAGGTTGCGCTGAGGATGACCCCCAGAAACAAAGACTCCAGATTCGTAAAACCGAAAAGCTCCCCTACTGCGTAACCGCCTGCAAAAGGAAGCACAATGCCGCCGACGGCAACCGCGAAAGCCGCTTTCCAGTTTTTCTTCAGCTGCTCCAGATCTGTCTCCAGTCCGGCGATAAACATGAGCAGCAGCACGCCGATCTCCGACATGTCATGAATGAAATCGCTGTTGTGCACCCAGCCGAGCACGGCAGGTCCCAGCAGGACCCCGACGATCAGCTTGCCGAGCACTGCCGGCTGTCCCAACCGTACCGCCAGATCGCCGGCCAGCTTCGTAAACAGCAGGATCAGAACGAGATAAAGAATAAATTCCATGATGTCACTTCACTCCTGTTCATTGCCGAAAGGCCGCACCAGGTACCTCTTTATGCCGAAAAAAGACAAAAAGGAGCCCTTGGTGACAGGCTCCTCCGAAATGGTCTTTTTTATTCGTTTATGCTTCCCTTAAATTATACCCTTAGACGGACGCCTCTGTAAATGTAAATCGTTAGGCGTTAATTCCGGCTTCGCTCGGCCGGAGAATGGCCGAACCGATCACCAGCAGCACAGCGGCCATCAGGCCCAGGATGGCGAACGGCCGCCAGAGCTCCGCCCAGGTTCCGCCGCTGGCAGCGATGTCCACCGCTTGAATGGCCCATTTTTGCGGCACAAAGTTGGCAACCTTTTGCATATAACCCGGCATAATCGACAGCGGCCAGAAGCAGCCGCCGAGCATGCAGGTCGGCGTAAGAATCAGCGAGTTCAGCATGCCCGCGTTGTTCGGATTACGGACCAGGCCGGCCACCGTGCTGGCGATGCCCATGGATACCAGGATAAAGGCCACGAGGACAAGGAAGTACAAATACAGCGGCACTTCGTAATCATAATGCAGCAGGCCTTTGCCGAGGCCGAGCACGGCTGCAATCTGGATGATGCCGACAAAGAAACTGCCGAGGAAATTGCCGAGGGCGATTTCATACGCACGCACCGGGGCGCTGAACATCCGCATCATCGTCCGGCCTTTGCGGTCCTTCATAATCATCGATACGGTCGTGGTGACCAGCCCCATCAGGAACATCAACGTCATACCGGTTACGACGCCCAGCTCCTCGCGAGGGTACAGGTCATAGTCGGTGCGTGTGCTTCCGATATTATGGGCTTCCGCCTGGGTCAGCAGCGCTTGAAACCGCGCACCTGCATCCGCAGCCTCTCCGCCTGCCGCAGCCATAGCTGCCGCCTGCCGCATTTCCTGCGAGAGAGTGGCTGCCTTCATTTTGAGCAGGACTGAATCCTCGGATACCTTCAGCTCATAGACGCTGATTTGCGGCTGAGCACCTGCAAGCAGACCGTTCGAGTAATTCGCCGGAATATAGAGTCCGGCCGCCCCCTTCTGGTCGGTAATGCTCTTCTTGAGCGCCGCTTCGTCGGCGACCGTCTCCAGCTCATAATCGCCGGTTGCGCTGAGCTCGGTAAGTAGATGTTTGCCGCCTGCGCCTTCATCCTGATTAACATAGAGAATCGTGGCTTTGGAGTTGGTGACTCCGCTGGTCATCGAGATAATGACGGCGGTGACGACGGTTGGGAGCACCAGATATACCAGCACCCCTCTGCGGGAGCCGATCATCCGCTTCACCATGTTCCAGGCTATCGTCCATATTTTATCCATGGTAACCCACCTTCCGGTACGAAAAAATCGCTGCGCTGAACAGCACCAGGCAAATCGCACTCATTATCAGCAGATTGGGGAGCAGCTGCCCCAGCCCGGAGTGCAGCATCATGCGGATCATGGCCTGCAGCACCCAGTGGTTCACGGTAAAGGCGCCGACGGAATTGACCCAGGAATCCGGAAGCGGAGCCATCCCTCCGCTGATGAAGGTCATCGCTACGGTGAATGTGTTGATAATCGTATTCGCGCTCGACAACGATTTCGTAAGCATGCAGACCAGAATGGAAAAGGTCATGGAGGCAATGATCATCAGCAGGCAGAATACGGTCAGCAGTCCAGGGCGATTGCCCCAATAGACGCCGAACAGCCCACGGGACAAGAGCACGATGGCCGCGCATTGCGCCACGGTAATCAGCCCGACGCCGAGCATTTTGCCGATAAACAGATGCGAGCCTTTGACCGGCATCGAGCTGATCCGGGTAAGCGTATGGTTCTCCTTCTCGCTGAACAGCGATTGGGTGACCGTCAGCCCGCTGTACAGCAGGAACATCAGCAGCATCGAGGCGGCGTAAAATTGCGACGCGGAATAGGTCCCGCCATCTTCGCTGAGCTGCCCGTTCTTCACGGGCGGCTGTTCTTCAACGGAAGCGGTGCTGGCCGCCAGCACCTCCGGTCCAAGCGCAATGGCCGCAGCCTGCCGGTAATTCAGCGTCGACAGCAGATTGTCGAATACGGTTCCGGCTACACGGTTATGCTCCGCGCTTTTTCCTAAAATAAATTCAAGCTTGGCCTGGCTTCCGCCCTGCACTTCAGCGTCGAAACCATTCGGCACGATGACGGCATAATCGTATTTCCCTGCCCGCAGCCCGCTTACCGCTTCGCTTCGGTTATCCACGGCCTGCGGCGTTACCGCCTCTTTGACCTCAGGGTTGTGCAGGAATGCCGTGATCATTGCCGAAGACGGTTCATTTACGATAGCCACCTTCACCCGCTCGATCTCGGCCGCATCATCCGCCACGCCGACCACCTTGGACAACGATGCACCCAGAATAAAAATCAGCACCAACGGCAGCAGAATCATGTTCAGCAAAAACGTCCGGGACCGCGCGACACGTCGCAGCTCAAACAGCATAATCGTCCAAATGTTCATGGCAGCCTCCTTAATCCCGCAGGGTCCGGCCGGTCAGGCTGAGGAATAATGTCTCCAGGTCGGGTTCTTCAATATGCAATGAAGCAATGACGCCTTCGTGTTTGCTGAATATAAACAAAATATCCTGAAGCTCCGTCTGCGAGGACGGCAGGTATAGCTCGACTACGCCTTCCGCAGTCTCCACCCGGTTTACGCGCGGATGCCGCCGCAGTTCGTTCAGCAGCTCCGGGGTCACGTTCGAGGCTTTGACCACAATTTTTTCTTCCTGGGCCACCCGTGCCCGCAGTTCGCCTTCAGTACCGCAGGCAATAATATGGCCTTTATCCATAATGGCTACCCGGTCGCACAGCGCGGCGACCTCTTCCATGTAATGGCTGGTATAAATAATGGAGGAACCCATCTTGTTGAGCGCCTTGACCGACTCCAGAATATGATTGCGCGACTGCGGATCGATGCCGACGGTCGGCTCATCCATGATGATCAGCTTCGGACGGTGCATAATCGCACAGGCGATATTGAGTCTGCGTTTCATGCCGCCGGAGAAGGTCGAAGGCTTCTCTTTCGCGCGGTCGGATAGGCCGGTGAACTCCAGCGCTTCCTTGACCCGGTCTTTGAGCAGCTTGCCGCGCAGTCCATACAGCTTACCGAAAAAGCTGACGTTATCCTCGGCGCTCATCGTTTCATATAAGGCCAGATCCTGAGGCACCAGGCCGATCCGTTTTTTGATCTCCAGCGGATATTTCTCCACCGACAGCCCGTCGATTTGAATCTCGCCGCCGTCGATTTTGAGCAGGCCGCAGATCATGCTGATGGTCGTGCTTTTCCCCGCGCCGTTCGGTCCGAGCAGGCCGAATATTTCTCCTTCTTCGATTGTAAGATTGACGTGATCGACCGGCAGCTTCTGATCATACCGCTTCACCACATTGCTGAGCACCGCAAGTGCCATGGAACATCGCTCCTTCTGTTTCTTCTTGGCTTTATTGTAAAACACGGGGAGCGGCGCGGCAGGTACGAAAGGTCATTTTCCAGAGATGACTAAAGTCATATCCTGTGCACAAGGACCGGTATGCTAAAATAGAAGGAACTATTTAGTCGATTCGATATAGGCCATTCGGTAAAGGAACTTCGGTAAATGCAATGCGATAAAAGCAAAACCAATAAGAGCAATTCGATAAAAAATTTAGAAGCCATTCTCTGCCCAAAAGGACTGACTCCTTGTGTCTAGAAACCTTAAGCTGCTGCGGTACGGTTTGATATCCGTGCCTGCCCTGATCGCCGTCTACTATTATAGCGGCATGGACAACGACCGGTTTGTCCTGGACTTTCTGCTGCTGCTCCTGATAGCCGTCATCGGCGACCGGACCCGCAATGATACGGCGCTGTCCCGGCTGTTTGCCGTAATGGAGCTGTTATACTCGGCATGGCTGTTCCGGACGTTCGGCTTTTTGCTGCTGTTCCCGGCAATCTCCGCGCTGCTGGCTTATTCCCGGCATAGGCCGGCGGCGTGGGTCTCGGTACTCGCGCTGCTGCATCTTTCCGTTCTGAATGAAGCTTGCTGGACATGGGAGCCACTGCTCCGGATCACGGTGAATCTCGTGTTCGTGCTGGCCAGTACCTTGAACGGACTGCTGCTGGGCGCGGGTCGGGGGCGCGAGGATACCGAATATTTGTACGACGAGCTGCGTAAAAAGCACTACGAGCTGGAAGAGGCCCGCGCCCGGCTGCTGCAGTTTGCGGCCCAGGTCGAGGACGCGGCGCAGACGGAGGAACGGGTGCGCATCTCCCGCCAACTGCATGATGACATCGGCCACCGGCTGATCCGGGCCAAAATGATGATGGAGGCCGCCATCCACACCTTGCCGGTAGCACCGGAGCAGGGCATGGCCCTGATGGGGCAGATCCGCGATCAGCTTGCCGCCAGCATGGACGATATGCGTTCTGCAGTGCGCCGCATTCACGGCGCGCCGCGGCTCGAGGGCGCTTATGCACTGGACCGGCTGCTGGAGGAAACGGGCCGCGACACCGGCATCCGGACCTCGTACGCGGTTAGCGGTATGCCTTACCCGCTGTATCCCAGCCAGCAGGTGGTGCTCTATAACAATGCCCGCGAGGCGATCACCAATGCGCTGCGGCACGGCAAGGCTTCCGCCCTCAGCATCTCCCTCCACTATATGGAAGGCGAAGTGACGATGGAGGTCGGCAATGACGGCCGGCTGCCCGATGAAGCCGACTGCAGCAGAATGCGCAGCGGCGGCGGCCTGGGGCTAAAAGGCATGCAGGAGCGAACGCAAATGGTCGGCGGGCGGATCGAGGTGGTGACCGCGCCGCAATTCGCCGTCATTACCCGGCTGCCGGTGTTTCATCCGGGAGAAGCGATGTAGTTTTTTGCCTTGGAGCTCAGGCAGATGAAATCTGGACGAGTGCGGAAGCTGGATTAACGTGGCCGCCGGTTTTATAAAAAACACACTAGGAGGGTTATTCGTGATTCAGGTACTGATAGTGGACGATGATCCGTTTATCCGTGAAAGTCTGAAGGTGCTTGTCGCGCTGGATGCCGGCATCGGCGTGGCCGGACTAGCGGGGGACGGCAACGAAGCTTTGGAGCGGATTGGCGCGCTGCCACAGGTCGATGTCGTGCTGATGGACATCCGCATGCCCGGCTGCGACGGCGTGGAGGGGACGCGCCGGATCAAAGCGGCTTATCCGCAGATCAAAGTGCTGATGCTGACCACCTTCGACGACGACGAGTACATAATAGAGGCGCTGCGCAGCGGAGCAAGCGGGTATCTCCTCAAGAATATTCCGCCCGACAAAATCGTGCAGGGCATCAAAACCGTCCATGACGGCAATATGCTTATCCACCCCGATATTACCCGCAAGTTGACCGGCTTTCTGCAGCCTGCCGCTCCGACTCCGGAACTTGTACTCGCAAAGCATCCCCTGGAGGGCTTCGGCCTAACCAAAGCCGAGCTGTCCGTTGTCTCGCTGATTGCCGACGGCTTCAGCAACAAAGAGATCGCCGGAACGCTCTTCCTGAGCGAAGGCACGATCAAAAATTACATCACCGATATCCTCAGCAAGCTGAACCTGCGCGACCGTACGCAGATTGCGATCTTTTATTTGAAGCAGAAGCAGGCGTAGGCGGGTGGCGTAAGCGTGGGCGATCTTTAGCTGCTGTTTCGCCGCTCCGAATCCTACCCTCCCTCAGTCATCGCACCTAACGGACATGAGCGCCGCTATTTTTGGAAATATGGTGATTTTCCTGATCTATCGGACCTCAGCGCCGTTATTTCTTCGTTTCAAGCGAATTTTGGCTGTTTCTGCATACATAACGGCGCTGATGTCCGTAACCATGCAAGTGGAGATGCGCAGGGAGGCGAACCGGTCGATCTGTCGGGCAAATGGAAGCAAATTGCGTGCAAGAGAAAGGGATCGTATACCAGCAAACCAACAAAGGGCGCGTTCCGCCAGCCGCTTCAGGCTGGGCGGAACGCGCCCTATATCTTTTCTCCAGTGCCAATGGCAGCCATGCCGGCACTGGCATTTACATCTCCGCCGTGCCGCGCTTGCCGCCCGGCTTCGGCCGTTTCAGTTCGCCGCCGGACGTCCCGCCTGCCCGGCGGTGCGTGCCCGTCTTTGCCGTTATGATCTCGAGGATGTTCGCCGGCTTCGCGGCGGCCGTCAGCCCCGTATCCGGCTCCGGCGCCAGGATCATGCCGAGCTGATGATGCTCGCCTTCATAAATCGGGCGCTGCAGAAATTTGCTCTCGCCCTCCAGATTCTGCACTTCGAGCTTGCAGTACGCCGCATTGAGGCGCAGCGCCTCATGCAGCTGCGCCGCCGCGGTCAACGCCACGCCGTTGACCTTGAGGACCACTTCGCCGGGCGCGATCCCCAGCTCCTCCGCCGGGCTGCCGGGCAGCACGGCGAGGACCTTCAGGCCGCTCGGCGGATGCACAAACAGCGGGCTGCTGCCCTGCTCCACCAGCCCGCTGTAGAGCCGGATGCCTTCGTGTAGCCCGAGGGCAGCAAGCGCTGCGAGCACGGTGAGCGGGCTCCACCAGTGTGCGAGCAGCGCCAACCCCAGCAGGACGATGCTGTAGATCAGCAGATGTCCTGCAGTGGCGGCTGCCTTGCGCGCGGGCAGGCGGCTGTGCGTCGTCTCGCTGAAGCCGATCAGCACCGGCAGCGAGACGAGCCCCAGGCCGCCGCCCAGCAGCGGCTGCCACGGCAGATGCTCCGCCCCCGTCCCGGCGGGGATGAGCAGGAACAGCGGCAACGGCCAGAAGCCCTCCAGCCGGTAGCCGCCGACGACCTTGCCGCGTTTACCGTCCAGGAACAGCGGCGAAGCCAATCCCGGACCCTGCCAGCGTGCGAGCAGCGCTTCCGCGAGATGCAGCAGCGCAGCCAGCGCGAGCAGGGCCGGAATGTCCATATCCAGGATGGCGGTGACGATCTCGCCGCCTTGTCCGCTTTGCAGGGAGTCCGGCAGCCAGGTAAGAATCAGCTGCACAACGCCAAGTACGCCAATTGCGTAGGCAAAGCACAGGTAGCGGACGCGGATCAGCATCAAGAGCAGGCTGACCCCCCAAATGCAGGCCACAGCTGTGCCTGAAACTGTAACGCCGAGCAGAATGGCCAGCAAGGAGACGGCCAGCCCCAGAACGGCGCCGCTCCATACCGCCCGCCAAAGCTCGCTTCCCAGGCTGTGCAGTTTAACATGAACCAGCTTGCGCTCCAAGGCGATTTGCCGGCGGAAATAAAGAATGACAAAGAGTACGGCAATATAGTAATAGGGCTGAATCAGCAGATGGATCCAGGCTGAGCCCCAGTCGGCAAGCAGATCGGTCATTACATCCAACGCGTACGTCCCTCCTTCAGGCTGCTTAAACCCCATAAAGTGTAGCTTTGACTTCGAAGCCAAGTCAGGTGCTTCTTTAGCGGTGAAGCTTATACCTTCCGATATCTTCAAAAAAAGAAGGCTGAAATCAGCCTTCTTACTTGTTCGCCGCCGCTGCTTTAATCTCCTGCCCGACTTCCGCAATCGCCTTGTTCAGCTGATTGTCATTGACCGGATTCTGGATGGCTTTCACCAGCGCGCTTTCCAGCGCTTCCGCTGTTTTGGCGTCGATGATGCCGGTTACGCTCAGCTTGCTGGCGCTTTGGAACTTCTTGACCGCTTCTTTGGTTGCGGCGTCGAAGTAGCCGTCCTTGCGTCCCGGCTTGTAGCCCAGGCCGCCCAGCATAATCTGCGCGTTCTTCACATCGGTGCTGTTCATATTGTATTGGAGCTTCACGGATTTATTGATCGGCGCCACTGAGAAATAATCCGGCTGGGCCACGGCAATGTCGGGCTTGATGCCCTTGCCGTGTATCCAGGTACCGTTCGGCGTAAGCCATTTGGCAATCGTAATCTTCAGCAGGCTACCGTCGCCGAGCTGCTTGTCGAAGCTCGTTTGAACCGTGCCTTTACCGAAGGAGTTTTCGCCGATCAGCTTGGCTCCTGCAGATTGCTGCAGCGCGCCGGCCAGAATCTCCGAAGCACTGGCGCTGCCTTTATTGATCAGGACAGCCACCGGATACTTTTTGCTGGAGCCTTTCGACTTGCTGACTTCGCGGGCTTTGTCCTTGTCTTCCACTTGAACGATCGTTTTGCCGGCCGGAACGAATTGCTCGGCCATTTCAATGACGATCGGCAGCACGCCGCCCGGGTCGTTGCGGACGTCGATCACGAGCCCCTTCATGCCCTGCTTCTCCAGATTGGCTAATTCTTCTTTGAACCGGTCAGCCGTATTAAGCGAGAATTGCGTAACTTCAATGACGCCGATCTTGTCGCTGCCCATCTTGGCATAGACGGTCTCCAGCTTCACGTCGTCGCGGGTAATGACATATTTGATCGGGTCGGTGGTGCCGGCGCGCTGAATCATCAGCGTGGCTTCGCTGCCTTTCGGGCCGCGGATTTTATTGACCGCATCATTCAGATCCATTCCCGCCAGCGATTCGCCGTTCACGGAGAGAATGATGTCTTTGGCTTTAATCCCCGCTTTTTCGGCAGGAGAGCCTTTGATTGGGGATACGACCACGACATTTCCGTTCTCGGAGGAGACCTCTGCCCCGATACCGGAGAATGAGCCCTCAATGCTCTCTTCGAATTTCTCGGCGGTTTCTTTGCCCATATAATTGGAGTACGGATCGCCGAGCGCTTCCATCATTCCGTTAACCGCGCCGTCGATCAGCTTCTGCCGATCCACTTCCTGATAATAGTTCCCTTCGATCAGATCGATCGTCGTACCCAGCTTTTGCGACTCCTTATCGCTTAATCCACTGGTTTGGGCGATCGCCGCGACACCGCTCGACGCCGCTTCACCGAACACATGCGCGTAGCCGGTCACCGCCAAGGTTAACAAACTGCCGCATAATAAGGCGGCTACAATCATAAACGCCGCCGTACTTTTCTTTAGCATACTTTTCCCCACCGTCCCTTCTTGTCCATCTGTCACGCGTAATTATCCGTTCCGAAGGAACGCATCTCTTCCAGTATATACCGCGGGGCCGATTTCTATGAAAATTACAGATACGGCATCGGATCGACCGGCTTGCCGTCGACGCGGACTTCGAAATGCAGATGCGGGCCGGTCACGCGGCCGGTCGCACCGGATTCAGCAATAACTTGACCGCGGGACACTTTCTCCCCGACACTGACCTTGATGCCGCCTTCGCGGATATGGCCGTACAGCGTCCAGACGCCGCCGCCGTGGTCGATGATGACGCAATATCCGTAACCGCTCCACCATTCGGCGACAAGCACCGTTCCGGCGTCGGCCGCGTGGATATCGGTACCTTGCGGCACGCCGAAGTCTACGCCGGTATGCATTTTACCCACTTCGCCGGTAACCGGATGCGTACGCTTGCCATACCCGGAAGTGATGCGTACGCTGCCGACCGGCAGCAGGAACGGTCCGTTCCCCCCGGCGTACGACGAGCTGGAGCTGGAATGGTTGCTCTTGGCTCGCTTGGCGGCGGCTTCTTTGGCCGCTTTGGCTTTGGCTGCCGCTTCTTGGGCTTTGATCTTGTCCTTTTGCCGTTCGAGCTCCGACCGCTGGCTGGCGAGTTCGACCAGCTTGGCATCCTGCTCTTCGGTAATGCCGTCCGATTCTTGAATTTCTTTATCGTAATACGCGATAAGCTCCTGCTTCTCGGCTTCGTTCTCCTTCAGCACGCTGCGCTGGGCTTCGAGTTCCGTATACAGTACCTTCGCCTGGGCGTATTGCCCTTCCAGCTCCTGCTTCTTGGCCACGACGGTCGCTTCGTCCTGCTTATGCTGCTCCAGCAGGTCCTGATCCTGGTTCACGATCAGCTTCAGCGAATCGGCGCGGTCCAGAAAGTCGGAGAAACTCTTCGACGACAGAAGCACATCCAGGTAGGACACCGCCCCGTCGGTATACATCAGGCGGACGCGGGATTCGAGCAGCTTTTCTCTAGCCTCCACGCGCGCTTCCGCCGCATCCAGTTCCGTAGCCGTTTCGGTCAGCGACTTCTCCGTACTGGCGATCTGATCGGAAATGGTTGTCATCTTGCCCTTGACCTGATCGATCTGGTCGAGCACGTATTGAAGGTTCTGCGTTGTTTTATTTTTGTAATGCTGCGCTTCCTGATTGCGGACTTCGGCTTTTTCCTGCGCCGCTTTGGCCGCCTGAACCTCTTCCTGCAGCTTTTTCAGCTGCTTGTCGATTTCGGCGACGCTCGTTTTTTTGGCATATCCGTCAGAGGGACCCAGCATGGTGACAGCCAGCAACGCAACAGCTATTCCGGCAACAAGCTTTTTCAAATTGCACTCCCCATCCTTTATACGCAAGTAATAATAAGTTCTGTGGACGACACGGCTATACCTTCAAAAACTTGCGGATCGATACGGTACTTCCCCATACGCCGATCAATACACCAAGTCCAATCAAGAGACCGCACAACATCGGTGCAATGTCTGCGAATGCCACGGGCTGCAGCCCGAGCGTAATGTCCCCGGTAACCGACGATTCCAGACTGCTGTAGCCGATATACAGAACGGCTGTGGTCACAATTGAGCCGATCAGGCCAATCAGCGCGCCTTCAATGAAAAACGGCCAGCGGATAAACGCATTTGTTGCGCCGACCAGCTTCATGATGCCGATCTCCTTGCGCCGGGCCAGAATGGTTACCCGGATCGTATTGGAGATGAGGAACATCGATACGACAGCCAGTCCTGCGACGAAAATAAACCCGATATTACGCACGGCTTTCGTCACTTTGAACAACGTCTCGACGGATCCCTTGCCGTAGTTGACCTTGAAAATCGGCTTTTCGGCATGGGTCTCGTTCAGCTTTTCAATTTTATCGGCGACAAAAGGCACGGTGGTTGGTTCAATAACCTCGACCTGGAGCTTGTCCGGCAGCGGATTGGCGTCTTCGTCAAAGCTGCCCAGCAGCTCGGCCGCATCCGGCCCCATATCCTCGCGGAACTGCTTCAGTCCCTCTTCCTTCGAAATAAACACGACCTTGCTGACCTCCGGCATGCTGCCGATTTCATTCTCCAGCGTTTCGGTCATCTTCTGATCGATATTCAACGACAGGAATACGTTGATCTGCACCTGGCTGTCCGCCTTGTCGGCAATGGCGTTGACATTGAGCACCAGCAGAATAAATACGCCCAGGACGAACAGCGAGACTACGATGGATGTGATGGACGCCACCGACATCCAGCCGTTGCGGAATACGTTTTTGAACCCTTCCCGCACATGCCGCAAGAAGGTCTTAAAATTCATAGCCGTATTCCCCTCTCAACTGGTCTCTGACGATATGGCCTTGCTCGATGGCGATGACGCGTTTGCGCATTTTATTGACGATATCCCGGTTGTGGGTCGCCATGATGATCGTAGTGCCGCGGAAATTGATCTCGTCCAGCAGCTGCATAATGCCCCAGGACGTTTCCGGATCCAGGTTGCCGGTGGGCTCGTCCGCCACAATCACGGACGGGTTGTTGACGATCGCCCGGGCAATGGCGACGCGCTGCTGTTCGCCCCCGGAGAGCTGCGAAGGTTCGCGGTTTGCTTTGGAGCGCAGGCCCACCAGATCGAGCACCTCGTTGACCCGTTTTTTGATGATTTTTTTCGGCGCCTCGATGACTTCCATCGCAAACGCTACATTCTCATAAGCCGTCAGCTTCGGCAGCAGCCGGTAATCCTGAAAAATCACCCCGATGTTGCGCCGGACATACGGAATTTTGCGCGGTTTAAGCTTGCCGATATTAAAGCCGCCCACGGAAATCTGACCTTTGGTCGGCGTTTCTTCTCTATAAATTAACTTCATGAACGTAGATTTGCCGGCACCCGAGGGTCCGACGACATATACGAATTCGTTGCGGTCGATTTTGACGGACACGCCTTGGAGCGCGTGGGTACCGTTCGCATAGGTCTTCCACACATCCTGCATTTCAATCATATACTCACTTCCCGATTGTGACTTGTTTCCATATTTGCCGGTTAACCGCAGACGTCTCTATTGTAACAAATCCGTAACCGCTTGAGTACCCGAAAGTTTTACGAAGGCTTGGCATATACATAGACTAGCTATTTCTTTTTATATCGGCCGAAGGGGGCTACTTTATGAAAAAGCTTCAAGTCCTGCTGATTGCTGCCGCAACGCTGGTGCTGGCCGGAGCGCTGACGACAGGCGGTCTTTATCTATATACTCGCCAGCATACCGTTCCGAAAGGGACCGTACTGGCCGGGTGGGATGTCGGAAAAATGGGCATCGATGCTGTATCCGCCGAACTCGCCGGGCAACTGAACGCCTTATCCTCACTGCCGCTGAGGCTGACGGCGCCAGACGGTACGACCGTGGCGGTTACGCTGGCGCAGGCCGGCGTCTCTTACGATGCAAAAGCTTTTACTGAACGAATGAACCGGATGGAGGAGGGCTCGCTGCTGGGGCGCGTCAATGCCCGGAGAACCTTTGCGGGCAGCTACGCGCTGAGTGTTCATTATGATTTCGCCAAACTGAAGGCGATTCTGAGCCCGGCATGGGAACAGGCGTCCTTCGGGCTGCCTGTCGATGCCACCCGGCGGATCAGCGACGATGACCGGGTGCTGTACACGCCCGGAACGACCAGCTTAGAGGTGAATTGGCCGGCGCTCGAAAGCGCGCTGCAGGCAGCGGTGCCGACGCAGCTTACGGCCGCCGGTTCTACGGCGATTGCGCTTGAGCTCCCGCTCAGCGTCAAGCACCCTGCGGTAACGCTGGAGGCGCTGCAGGCCCAAGGGGTTGAACGAAAAATCGTCGAGTTCAGCACCTCCCTCGGCGCAAGCGGGCCGGGCCGGAGCTTCAATGTCGAATCGGCAGCCAAAGCCGTGAATGGCACGATTCTGCCTCCGGGGGCCGTGTTCGACTACGGCAAAGCCATCGCCAAGGCGCAGACGGAATACGGCTTCCGCGAAGCACCGGTCATCGTGAACGGACAGTTGCAGCCCGGGACGGGCGGTGGCATCTGCCAGGTGTCGAGCACGCTTTATAATGCAGCCGTGCGGACCGGGCTGGAGATTGTGGAGCGGCGCAATCATTCGCTGCCGGTAGGGTATTTGCCGAAGGGGCAGGATGCCACTTTTTCCGAAGGTTATATCAACTTCCGCTTCCGCAACAATACAGGGAAATATCTTGTCATCAAAACGGCGGTTCAAGGACGCGTCCTGACGGTTAAGTTCTTTGGTACCTTTCCGAGAAACGTAACCTATGGCCTGAACTCGCGTACGGTCGAAGTTCTGTCGCCGCCCAGCCGCTACGTCAGCGACCCCTCGCTGCCACGCGGAGGGACGCGTCTGCTGAAGAAGGGCAGATCCGGTTATGTGGTCGAGACCTACATCACCAAATATGTCGACGGCAAAGCGGTGGAGCGAACCCGGCTCTCGCGGGATGTCTATCCGGCGCAAAAGCAGGTCGTGGCCATTAATCGCGGAGGAACGAGCCGGAACTTGCCGTCGGAGACGCCGGAACGGCCGCTGGTGGAGGATGGCGTTAGAGGATCTTGAGGGAAGGGAGTCTTATTTTTACATGTCCCTGATGTTATGGAGCATCTTCCTTGATATACGCATGTTATTCTGAGACGAGCAATCTTTGAAAGGAGGTTACCCATGATTATGATCAAAGCTGCCGGACGGAGCGGCGAACACTCCTTGGTGATCCGCAGCGCTCCGACCGTTTCGCCGGATCATACCTGCCGGGAGACGCTGCGCGTCATGTTTCAGCATCCGGAATCCAAATGCATTATCGTCTGCGGCGAAGCCGAGGAGCCGATTGGCCTCGTCATGAGCGAAGCGTTTCTTTTGCAGGCTACGGAACAATTCTCGCCGGACCCGTTTTACAATGAACCGATACGCTTGCTGATGAACCGCCATCCGCTCGTTACGGACGTTTCCACTACGCTGGGCGAACTGCGCCAGCTGGCGTTAAGCCGCCCGGACGACGCCCAAAGCGATTGCCTGATTCTGACGCGGAACGGCCGTTTTGCCGGTGTCGTCTATCCCTCCGACCTGGGCCTGACTCCGGTTCGTCTCTAGGAAGTGATGCGATGGCTTCAGGAAGCGGTTCTAATCCGATTCTTTCACTTGCTGGGCCTTCAGCAAATCCCGGATTTCCGCCAGCAGCACTTCTTCCTTGCTCGGCACCGGCGGTGCCGGAACCTCTTTGGGCTCAACCGGCTTCATCTTGGCGAGCAGGCGAACGAACAGAAAAATCGAAAAGGCGATCAGAAGGAAATCGAACACGGACTGAATGAAGTTCCCGTATGTAATTGGCGATTTACCCACCGTGTAAGCAAGTCCCTTAAAATTAACCCCGCCGCCGATGATGCCAATGACCGGCATGATAATATCCTGAACCAGCGAGCTGACGATTTTGCCGAATGCCGTCCCGATGACGACCCCGATCGCCAGATCAAGCACATTGCCCTTAAACGCAAACGCCTTAAATTCCTTCCACATCGACAAGCCTCCCGATTTTGTTTTTTTCGATTATAGCCTATCTGCGCGAAATAATCATGCGGAGCAAGGATACCGGCCGCATTCAATGATTAAAAACGATCTTGCATTCCCCCATACAAGGAGCGCAAGATCGTTTTTGTTTGTTCTTTTTAAAATAATTTATTATGGCTGTGTCTGGTCCGGAGCCGCTGTATCCGCCGCGGCTGTTGGTGCCTCATAATAGGCGGTAAACGCAACATTCGCTGTCAGGACGCTGCCCGGATTGGTCGCTGTCGGGAACTGATAGGGCTGCTGAAAGGTAAAAGAGTCGATGCTGATGATTCTCGGCATGTCATTCAATTCCTTCAGCCATTCATGAATATCTCCGTAACGCCCTTCGACCACTGCGGACATTTTAATCTCGTTCAGGCCGGCAGTCGCCTGACCCAGCCCCGCCCAATTCCCTGCTGCACTGTTATCCGCCAAAGAGAAGCCGATGTCCTTCAGGCGGGCGTAAGAGTTTTGGCTGATCGTCTGAAGGCTCCGGATGAGGCTCTCGGTATCGTCACCGCGGGGAATGGCCGCGAGCAGCGGCGTTTCATCCGCATCCGGCGAACCCGCGGCAGTCTGTAATTCGTTGATTTTATTCTCTAGCGCGTCCCGCTCCCGCTGCAGCAGCGATACCTCGGCATCCCGGGCCTCCATATCGTTGTTTACCGGACGGATCCCGAGCATGTAGAAGGCCAACAACAAGAGGAATAAAATCAGCAGGCCCAGGACGATGCTTGAACGGTATTTATTGATTTGTTCCAACGCTGTCCGCCTCCTCTCCTGCTGCCGGCTGCGTTTCCGCAGTTACCTGCGGGGCGGCCATGCTTACCCGGTATACAGCCGTATACTTAATCATATTGGAGACCGTGCCGCTGGAGGCCGTCGCGCCTTCGGTCAGCTTCTCGATGGCTGCGGACACCGTAAATGACATTCCGCGCAGCGCCGTCAAATAATCCGCGCTGTGATTCATTGCCGTATAATTGACGGTCAGCATGAGATCGCCGTTATGCGCATAGCTGATCTCGCGGATGACTGCTCCGTACGGCAGTCCTTTCTGCAGCTCATCCAGTACCCCGGCGGCATCCGCCCGGGCAGCGGAAATCGCCTTAATGATGGCTTCCCGGTCCATCCCGCCGGCGGTCGTACTTCCGGTTGAAAGGCTGGCGACTTTGGCCTGCAGTGCTTGATTGCCTTGCTGCAGGCTCTCCATGAGATGGGTCTGGCTGGTTCGTTCGCTGCGGGCCGTAGCATACCACATCCCTGTTGCAGCCGCACCAAGTATCCACACCATCACAAGGGCAAGCGCCAAATAAGGGAACAGGATCGCCTCGCGATCCTCGCGCGGCAGCAGATCGATGCTGCGGGCCGCTTGGCTTTTTAGCGCAGCTCCCGCAGCCACGCGGTAATCATTCAGGCTGTAATCCGGCTTTGCGCCTTGCGCGAACTGGTCGGCGGCGACCTGGGCGATGGCCAGCTCCGGCAGCGCCTGCTGGAGTTCCGTTTGCAGATCCTGCCGCATCGTTGGCGATCCGGTAATCAGAACTTCGGTAATGCGCGTCGAACCATCATGCAAGCTGTACTGGTAGAAGCTGAGCATCCGCGAAATTTCCGCCGTGATCTCCACCATCTGCTCCGCCGAAATATGCTCCTGCGTTGTAGCCGCGACCTCCAGCTCTGCCGAAAAAGGCAAGGCTTCAACAGACTCCTGCGGTCTTCCGCGGCCCAGATCCGCTAAATCGATCGTACGCATGAAGATCGGGTTGCCGCCTTTAAACATATAAATGTCCAGCAGCGACTGCTCCAGATGGATCAGCATCGTCTCGTTAAACGCGTGGCCGTAACCTGCGACAATGCTGCGCGCAAGTGCGGTCGCGGAGATCTCGACGCTTTTAATTTTGAGCCCGGCCTCTTCCATGACGCTTACGTAATCCTGCACGATCTTGCGCGGCGCGGCAAAAAGGACGAGCTCGCTCTCATTTTCCCCTTGTCCCGTGATGACATAATCGAACACCGGATTCTCAAACGGAAGGTGGAGGCCGGTTTCGACTTCCAGCCTGACCAACTGCCCGATCTGTTTGTCGACGATGCTCGGAATCGTCATTTTGCGGATAATCATCTGGGAAGGCGGGATCGACAGGTTGACTTCGCTTCCGCGCAGCCCCTTTGTCTTCACCCACTGCCTCAGTTGGTCCACCAGCGCTTCGCGGTCAGCCACCTGATTTTCCACAATCAATCCCGGATTTAGGGACAATGAACGTTTTTTATGAATTTGTTTTGGATTGTTGTTTTTGAAACGAATGTAGCGGACGTTATTCTGTTCGATGGATACGCCCGCCAGCTTGTGGCCTGTTCCAAACATGCGATAAAGTTCCTCCTAACGGATAAGCGAAAAATAACCGCTGATAAGTTGTGAACCGTAAGAGAAAGCAATCAGCGAGCCTGCCGCCAGCCACGGTCCAAAGGGGATCGGCTGCTTTCGCTTCACCTTGCCGGACAGAATAAGTCCTCCGCCGGCGATGGTGCCAAGCAGACAGGCAAGCAGAAACGCCAGAATGACGTTTGGAAAACCCACCGTCCAGCCGAGCAATGCAAACAGTTTGACATCTCCCATACCCATTCCGCCGGTTAAGGCGAGCAGCAGCACGACGATGCCGCCGAGCGCTCCGCCAAGCGCATGCTCCCACAGCATTCCTTGCGGGAACAACAGCACGGCTGCCAGCAGCAGCGGGGTAAACGCCAGCAGCACCTTGTTGGGAATCAGCATATATTTGAAATCGGCCATGCTGACGATCACCGCAAGGCTTACCAGCACCAACCCTGTTATGCCTTGTCCGCTCAGACCAAAGCGCAGGTACATCCCCAGAAAAAGCAGTCCCGTCGCCAGCTCGCCGAGCAGATACAGCGGAGACACCCGGCTGCCGCAGTGGCGGCATTTGCCGCGGGACAGCAGATAGCTCAGCACCGGTATGAGATCGCGGCCTTTCAGCCTTGTCCCGCAGCTTGGGCAATGCGACGGCGGCGAGATCAGCGACTCCCCGGCCGGCAGGCGCAGAGCGACGACATTATAAAAAGAACCGAGCACCAGGCCAAGCAGCGTGATGTAAATCGCGATGAAGATCGTCATGGTTATAGCCGTTCCTGTTCGTGAATTTTAAAAAAGGAATCGGGAATCCGATTCCTTTGGTGGTAAGATTATAGTTTGGTTTTAAGGATTTGTTCTGCGGTATAGTCTCTTGTTGTAGTTCCATCGGTGATAGTCAAAACTGTTCCCGTAGAGGGCAGCTTACTTGCATTAAAAGTTATAGTACCACCGGTTATATTCGCTTTTGAACTCGGCAAAACAAGCGGAGTATCTAGATAACCTTCAGCTTGAAGCCCGACTCTGGCTTCAACAGCTCCAGTAGTTCCGTTCGCCGGTATCGCAGCAGTATTACCTATGACATTAAGAGTCCCAGTAAAATCCCCATCTTTCTCCGTCGTAATATACAACCGGGCCGCCTCATAAATCTGTCTAGCCGTTGCAAGGTCCGATTTATCCTTCGTCCCGCTAATCAGCCCGCCGATCATCGGAATGGCAATAACTGCAATAATCCCCAGAATAACAACAACCGCCAATAACTCGATCAGCGTAAATCCCTTTTCTTCTTTTGCCGCCTTACCCAATCTTCTGCGGATTGCTTGTGCCAACATGCCGTTTCCTCCTAATAAATGTTATAGATGAACAGAACCAATACGATACTAACTCCCGTCAATTCTTGCTGTCTTTAATCCTCTTGTAGAAATGTACTTGTTCCATTCTCCGGACCGCAATAACTGCATTTAACGGCGCCGGCAGGCGTCACCCCTCTCAATCTATCAAGAAACGCGTGCTTAAATTTGGGTATAGAGGCTGAACATCGGCAGCATGATCGCCGCCACGATAATTCCGACAACCCCTGCCAAAAAGGCAATCAGCAGCGGCTCCAGCAGCGATTTAAGCCGGTCGACGGTATTCTCCACATCCATCTCGTAGAAGTCGGCCACTTTGGACAACATTTGGTCCAACGCCCCGGTTTCTTCCCCGATAGCGATCATCTGCGTTACCAGCGGAGGGAACACCCAAGCTTTCTTCAGCGGCTCCGAGAGCGGCTTGCCTTGTCTCAGGGAATCCCCCGCGCTGCGGATATAACCGCCAATCACCTTATTTCCAGCGATCTCCTCGACAATGGCGAGAGATTGCAGAATCGGCACGGAGCTGGCATATAGCGAAGAGAATGTCCGGGTAAACTGCGCAATGGAGCCCTTCTGGTTCAGCTTACCGAATACCGGAATCTTAAGTTTGGCATAATCCAGCGCGTAGGCGCCTTTTTCAGTCCGTTTAACGATTTGATAGGCTACAATCACCAACAATAGTGCCAAAAACCAAAAATACCATTGCCCTTGTATGCTTTTACTGAGCGCAAGTACCATCCGGGTGATGGCCGGAAGCTTAGCATTCATGGATTCAAACATGCTGACAAACTGAGGCACGATAGCCCATAACAGGTACACAACTGCGGCGACAGCCATGATCGCCACAGTAATCGGATATGTCAGTGCCGACTTAATTTTCTCCGTGGTGGTATGCTGTTTCTCAAAATAATGGGCGAGCCGCTCCAATGTACCCTCAAGATCGCCGGCTTCCTCGCCTGCCCTGATCATGCTTACGAACAAGGCCGGAAAAATCTTTTTGTGGTCCTGGATCGCCTGGGATAAAGCAACCCCGCGCAGCAGGCTGGAGTAAACATCCTGCAGCGCTTTGGAAAGAGGCTTGCTTTCGGTCTGCTCCGCCAGGATGCGAGTTGCATCGAGAATAGTTACGCCTGCCCGCAGCAGCGTAGCGAACTGGCGGCAGTATACGATAAAATGGATCGACTTTACCGGATTCCCGATATAGATCTCCATCGACAAAATCGAGTTTCTCTGTTCCGTAAGCGTGAAGACGGTGAGTCCCCGCTTGCGAAGCTCATCCATCGCCGAAGCTTTATCCATGGCTGTCAGCTTACCTTTCAGCGATTTCCCAGCGTTCGTGCGGACCTGATATTCGAATTGTGGCATCAGCCGCCCACCTCCGTGAGGTAAGCTTTCGCGGCTTCAGGCCGGATCAGGCCCATTTGCAGCAGCTCGCGGATATTCATCTCCAGCGTATGCATGCCGAGGGAACGGCCGGTCTGCATGGTGCTTTTGATCTGATACGTCTTTTCGGTACGAATCAGATTCGCCACCGCCGGCGTGTTCACCAGCAGTTCGGTTGCGGCTAAACGCCCCTTCCCGCTGGCCCGCGGAAAGAGCCGCTGGGAGAGCACCGCAAGCAGGACCGAAGCAAGCTGCGAACGGATTTGGGCCTGTTGGTGGCCCGGGAACGCATCGATGATCCGGTCAATGGTCTGGGCTGCATCCGTGGTGTGCAAGGTGGCCAGCACCAGGTGGCCGGTTTCTGCCGCCGTTACCGCGGCAGAAATCGTCTCCAGGTCGCGCATTTCCCCGACTAGAATGACATCCGGGTCCTGGCGAAGCGCAGCGCGCAGGCCGCTGGCAAAGCTGCCGGTGTCGCTGCCGACCTCGCGTTGGTCGATCAGGCAGGTGCCATGCGGGTGAAGAAATTCGATCGGGTCCTCCAAAGTCACGATATGTTTGCTTTCCGCACGGTTGATATAGTTAATCATCGCCGCAAGCGTCGACGATTTGCCGCTGCCTGTCGGTCCGGTGACCAGAATAAGACCCTGCGGTTTTAGGGCTAGGCCGGACAATTGTGCCGGCAAGGCCAATTGCTCCATCGTCGGAATTTGTTGCGGAATGGAACGCGCAGCAATACTGACAGCTCCCCTCTGACGGTATACATTGACGCGATATCTCACGCCGTTATCGAGCGGAAAGGAGAAATCCTCTTCCCCGCCTTCACGAAGCTGCTCTACCCGCTTGCCTCCCAGCAGAGCTTCAGCCATCGCAGCCGATTCTTCTGCCGTGATACCTCCCTCTTCGAGAGGGCGGAGCTTACCGTCGATGCGCACCACCGGCGGGGAGCCGACGGAAATATGCAAGTCCGATGCTCCGGACGAATAAGCCTGATGCAGTAACTGAATGATGTTGCGTGTCATAGGTGGCATCCTGTCTCCCCTCTATACCTAATGCGAAACGGTCTCGCGCATAACTTCCTGCAATGTCGTAATGCCCCGCGAAACCTTAAGGAAGCCGTCTTCCATCAGCTGTACCATGCCCTGTGCCTTGCCTGCGGCACGCAGCTCCTCGATGGAGGCTGACTCGGTCACCAGCTTTCGCAGATGGTCGTTCATCGTCAGCACTTCGTGGATCGCGATCCGGCCGCGGTAGCCGGTATTGTTGCAGCTGCCGCAGCCCCGGCCGCGGTAGATCACGTGATCCGGCAGGCCATAACGCCGCAGCATAATCGATTCCTGCTCGGTCGGCTTATGCTCTTCCCGGCAGTCCGGGCAAATCTTGCGCACCAGCCGCTGGGCGACCACGCCCAGAAGCGAGGAGGCAATCAGATAAGGCTCCACGCCCATGTCGCGCAACCGCGAGATCGTGCTGATCGCGTCGTTGGTATGCAGCGTAGACAACACCAAGTGGCCGGTCAACGAAGCCCGTACGGCAATTTCCGCCGTTTCCGTATCGCGGATTTCCCCGACCATGACGATATTAGGGTCCTGCCGGAGGATAGAGCGCAAGCCCGCGGCAAAGGTCAGACCGATCGCCGGATTGACATGCACCTGGTTCACGCCTTCCAGCTGATACTCTACCGGGTCTTCAATAGTAATAATATTTGCATCTTCCGTATTCAATTGACTCAGCGCCGCGTACAGCGTCGTCGTTTTCCCGCTTCCCGTCGGCCCGGTAATCAGCAGAATCCCGTAGGGCTTGCTGATCATCTCCCGGAACAAATCGACATTTCCTTCGCTGAATCCAAGACTGTCGACATTCTTCACGCCGGAGCTTAGATCCAGAAGCCGCAGGACGATCTTCTCTCCGTGCATCGTCGGCAGCGTTGACACGCGGATATCGACCATTTTATAGTCAAACTGCATCTTGATCCGGCCGTCCTGCGGAAGCCTGCGCTCCGCAATATTCAAACGGGCCATGATCTTGAGGCGAGCGGTAATGAAGCCCTGCATCTGCTTAGGGATGATCCGCTCCGTACGCAGCGTTCCATCGATCCGGTAGCGGATGGACAGATTGCCTTCGCCCGGATCGACATGAATGTCGGAGGCCCGCAGCGAAACGGCCTGCTGAATCATCTGGTTGACCAATCTTACGATTGGGGAATCTTCATCGGTAATTTCGGTCTCTTCGATCTCTTCCTGGGTCGGCAGCTCCACCATCATCTGGCTCATGGAGTCGCGCATGCCGTAGTGGCGCGCAATCGCCCGGGACAGCTCGTCCCGGCTGGAGATCGCCGGTTCAATGCGGAAGCCGGTGCTCATGCGGAGATCCTCAATGGCGAAATAATCCAGCGGATCGGCCATGGCGACCATCAGCTTGCTGCCTTCCTTCATAAAAGGAAGGACTTGATACCGCTTGGCCATGCTTTCGGGGATAATCTGCGTAATGGCCGGATCGATCTGATATTTAAAGAGGCTGACATGCGGAATCCCAAGCTGGAATTCGAGCACCTCAATCAGCTGCTGTTCGGTGATGTAACCCTGCGTAATGAGCAAATCGCCCAGCTTGCGTTTGCTTTTGCGTTGTTCGACCAGTGCTTCCTCAAGCTGTTCCTGGGATATGATTCCATTTTCGACCAACAGGTCGCCCAGTCTCTTTTTCATGATGGCCATTTGCCTTTTCACTCCAGGGTCTCAATTTAGGACTAAAATCTTGCGCGGTTTTGCCGTTATAATCTTATAGCGGATTTCGGGATCTATTTACCAGAATCTATCAAAAATATTAGTCGATAAGTCGCATTTTTCAAGCCATTATGCGTAGGTTTTAATTGCCTATCTACTATATTTGTCCTAGAATGATATATAGCATAGAATGGATGTTTTTACAATGAAAACACCTGTCAGCGACCGCCATCGATTGACAGAATAAAACCATTTTTTACAGGAAGATATGGTAATTTATATATCGGTCGGGGAGTGATTATGATGAAGCGTGTCCGAAAGAAAAAATTGATGTTCATGTTGGGTCTCCCGTTGGCATTGCTGCTCGCCGTGACTGCCTGGGGTTTGTTTTCCGTCATTGACGCCGATCAGACGACATACCCGGTACGCCTCCTCGAAGTGACCGAAAGCGGTCAAAGCGAGCTTGGGACGCTCAAAACTGGCCTTACAGATTTTACAGTAGTTACCATGAGCATGAAGCGGTTTGTCGCGCTCCGGGAAGACTTGGACGGGGAATATGATGCCGTCTATATCGGCAAAGGCGTGTACAGCCCGACCAAGCTGACTGACCAAAAGGACAGCTCCGTGGACGCCCGCTCCAAGGCCATGAATACCTCCGCCATCGAAAATGACATCACCAAACTCCGTGCCGACGATATAACGAACTTGTTCATTAACAAGGGACTTCCGGTAATTTTTAATAAAGCGCCGTTTGAAGCCAAAGCCGCATTGACCAATGCGACGCAGCGGGGCATTCTTTACGACACCTTTAATCCGCTTCGACCTGCAGGTTCAGCTACGGTTTCGCCTCTAAAACCAAACGTTCTTTTCTTTAATGATACGGACCTCGCTAATTTCTTTACCGACTTGAAGAGCAGCAATTCCGTTAACATGCCCAAACTGAAAAAACGTCCGCTCCTCCAGATCACCAACAGCAGCGAGATCGCCAGCTACGATGCGGCGACAAACGGCGGCCATATTTATCAGCCCGGCGAGAAGCTGACCTTCCGGTTCAGCGTAAGCAATACCGGCGATCTGTCCACGCGCCCGCTGACAGCCAAGCTGTATTTGAACCTGGACAAGTCCATAGCTATGACCGAACAGGATGTGGTTGCAGCCGCCAGTGTGGATCACTCCACAGGTTCGCTGGAGTATACCCTGCCCAGAACGTATTCCGGCCTGCTCTATTGGAAGCTTGAAATCGGAGATCCCACCGATCCGAACCAGCTGAAAGATTACGAGAACGGAAGCATTCGTTACCATGGGGAAAAAACCATCGTCAACGTCCTGCAGATTATGCCGGACACCAGCAACAGCGAAAGCAGCCTGCTTAGTTCAAGTAACATGACCCAGAGTTTCCTTAATTCAACCGACTACCAATTGAACATCACCGTTAAGAAAATGGCGGAGTTTAAGGACTACATCAAACAATCGAGCAATAACGGAGCCACCGCAAACTACGGCCTGAACGGCGTATACGATATGCTTTTGTTCGGTTTCAAAGATGAATATTATAAATCGGCCCTTATGGATAACCTGACAGCCGCAGCCGTTAAGGACTTTATTAATGTATCAAAACAAAGTGTGATGTTTACTCACGATACGATCATTAATATCTATGGAGACAATGAATGGATTCATAACTTTAAAGATATTACCGGCCAAAAGGATCCCGTAACCAACCTGGGGCACAACGCAACGAATACTTCCACCAAAGTCACGCCTGTTAATGATGGATTGCTGATGCAATATCCTTTTTATCTGAGCAAACAGGATGCCAACGGCGCGCAAGTCAACGTCAACAACGTGACGCCAACGATCGCTACGACGCATAACCAGTATTTAACCCTTGATCTGGAAGATCGGGAAGTCGTTTCTTGGTACAACATACTGGGAAGCGCGACCTATCCGCGTACGCCGGATGACAGCTGGAACCACTATTACACATACTCCAAAGGAAATGTGACGTATTCAGGCACCGGCCATACAAGCACCGGGTTCCCGGTATGGGAGCAAAAGCTGTTCGTCAATACGATGTACAGAGCGTTTATGGGGGCAAACCACAAACCGCAAATTACAGTTTATACACCGGCAAGCGGCGCCGTAATTCCATCGTACCAGGACAAGCTGACGCTCAGCTTCTCCGTGGCCGACCTGGATTTTAAAGACCGCAATCTGCAGGTCAACAGCATCAAGTTCTATAACGACACGCAGGAAATTACAAGTCTGGGTGTACAAAACCTGAATGTCCGTTCCGAGGAAATCATCACTCGCGTAATCAATAATCCGCTGCCTGACGGCGGGAATTTAACTATTGTGATTTCCGCGCAGGATAAGCAGGGAGCCATCACGACCGTATCCATACCGGTAACCATACAAAAGGTGGACTCTTCCCTGTCGATCAGCCGTACCCAGTCGTCAACCGTCGTAGAGAAGCTGCATTCGGCTACCATTGATTACAGCATCGTTCCGAAGACATTGCCGTATGACTCGGTTGCCACCGAATATCAAGGTAAAAGCACGCTTGTGATCTCAGATCTTAAATATGAAGAGAAATTCCCTGCCGGCCTCGAATTCAGAGGTGCGCTGCCGAGCAACTTCACCAAAACAGGCACCTTGGATGACGGTTATACCATCAGCGGAACGTTTAACGACATAACCTATAACCTGACCACAGCAGCGAATGGCACCAAAACCTACGTACCTGTAACGCCTGCCGGTTACCGCTTTACTTTGACGGTAGAGCCGCAAATCAAGAAATCGTATGTTTTGGATAACTCCAAAATCACCTTCAAGGAACTGCATGAAGCGGCGCCGGCTCCGACGGCAGCGCCGACGCCGACACCGGGCTTGGTCTTCCCGGGCTCTACCGCCCCGGTATCGTCATTAGGTCTTCCGACGGATTACTCTGTATATATTCTGGAGAATATCGAATACTCGCCGACCTCCTTCCAGAACAGAGGACGGACGGCGGCAGGCGGAAGCGTCAAGGCACAAGGGTTAACCTTGGCTGCAGGTTTGCCGGCCAATCAGACGGGTGCCGTGCTTGTTGCCGGAACCAATCTGTATTGGGGAGGCTGGGGCGGCTCGATTAACGGGCGGGCTTATTATGGCGGCACCCTGGAGAACTACCCGAATGATGACATTAAGAGTAAAACCACTAAAGTCGACGGGGACATCAATAATTTCTTCCCGTTCACCAAGGTTAGCGCCAACGTCAAAAAAATATCGGCCGATATGGGAGCTTTATCCGGCACGGCCGTAAGCTCTTATATGGCCAATGACCGCAACAATCTTACTTTGACAGGTACGGACCCTACTTTGAATGTATTCAATGTAACCTTGACGGATCCTACTAAAGTGCTTGGGGACATTGCCATTAAAGCGCCGGCTACTTCAACGGTTATAATTAACTTTTCCGGCACGGCGGTTAAATTCAACAATGGTTCAATCACGTATGCAGCGGCAACTGCGGGACAAAGCGCCATTTCTCCCGCCCGCGTATTGTTTAACTTTAACCAAGCCACATCCGTTATTGCCGAGAACTATGAAATTAAAAACTCGCTGCTTGCACCGCTGGCCACCTTGCAAATGACAGGCACCTTCAGAGGGAGCCTGATTGCGAAGACTCTACAGCCAGTCAACTCCAACGGCGAGGACATTACTTTTGAATATCCGTTTGAAGGCACTTTGCCGGCAGGGTCGTTGGCGACTGCAACGCCGACGCCAACGCCGACTGCGACTCCGGTCAGCACCGCTCTGCCGGTACAGACCATGACGATGTACTTTCCGAGAATTGACTTGGAAGCCGTAGTCAAGGTTACCGGAATCACGCTCAATGGCGCTACGCTGAAGATCGGAGACACCTTGAACCTGATTCCTCAGGTACATGTGGTTCCGGAGGAAGCGAACAATCAAGATGTGAATTTTGTAATCGTCAGCGGCGGCCAATATGTCTCCCTCTCCAGCGACGGGATATTAACCGCACTGGCGGCAGGAACGGCCGAAATCAAAGCGGTTGCCAAAGACGGAAGCAATGTCTCAAGCAACATCGCCCAGTTCCAGGTGATCAGTCCTGAACCGGTGAGAAGCGTAACGATTACCGGCTCGGATAGCGGCACGGCCAATCAGCCGATTACACTCCATGCCGAATATTCGAGCAGTGAACAGGAAAGCAATATCACCTACACCTGGACCGTCAGAGACAGCAACGGCAACATTGTTAATAATGCAATTACAAGCGGTGCGGGAACGAGCACAGTCACCTTTACACCTCCGGCCTCAGGTGGATATACCGTGACCGTCACGGTAAACAGCAGCACGAATACAGCCGGTACGTCGGGAAGCAAAAACATTGCCGTTACCAACCCGTTGACGAATTTTGATATCCTCGGCGGCAACAGTGTGTTTGTAGGCAAAACGCTTGAGCTTACGCTGGCCAATCCGGTGCCGGCTAATGCGGATGCTTATACAGCCACTTGGGGCCTCGGCGGCAACGGTACAAGCTATGCAGGCTTAACGAAGAGCCCGGGAGATACTACCAACACGCACTACACGTTAACCGGCAATGTTCCGGGCACAGTCACCGTAGTGGTTAGCGCCGGAGGGGTAACCAAGACCAAAGACATCCAGATAATCGATTTAACCGGATTGACCTTTTCCCTCGACAAGCCGCTGGAAATTTATGTAGGGGATACGTATAACCTGAATGATCTGTTATGGTTTACGCCGCGCGACATCCAACTCGCCGACGTCATCAATAAACTGAATTGGGTAAGTGCAGCTCCTGGGATTGCCTCGTTCAGCAACCCGGTCACCGCGAGTAACCGGGGGATTATCACCGGCAACCAAAGCGGAAGCACCGATGTGACCGTGACCTATACAAGCTATACGGATGGTTCCGGCCAAACGCATACCGTTACGGCTACGCTGCGGGTGAAAGTCCTCCCGCGTCCAAACGGAGACCGTTACTAAATAACCGGTTTTACATTCGACATCAGGGTTGTCCCGGCACTATTCGCTAGCCGTCTGGGCAACCCTTTCGTTTGGAAAACTCTCCAACCCAAAAAGCAGAGCAGTGTCCCTGTAAGCCAGGGAAACACTGCTCTGCTTTTTGTTATCATTCCGTGAGATTAGTTTACCAATTGCATCGGGCCGACCTGAACGTTGACGTTCTCGACTCTGGGCAAGCTGGATTGCTGATGCTCGTACACATCGGTATTATAATCGATTACAAAGCGCTCAGGCTGCGACTGCTGGACTATACTTAACGCGCCGGGCGTTGCCGGTTCGGTTACGGTGCCGGTCACTGCATTAACGGTCAGATTGCCCTTGGCAAAGAAGCCGCCCTTCAGTCTGAACATGGAGCCTACGCCGTAAAGCTCCCCTGTCGAATCGGTATAGAAGAACGCCTCCATCGTGTCCAGATCGGTTGGAACGTTCTGGGCAAAAGACATCAGGCGGTTTATCAATACGCTGCCTTTGGAGATCAGTACCAGCTCGCGGGCAGCCCCATTCTCCACGATGCCTTTGATATTGGCATCCTCGACAGTAGTTTGGCCGAGAACGAACATGGTCGAGTCGAACTGTACATTGCCTTTGATTTTTACGTTTCCGGTGACGAGAATATTGGCCCGTACCGGCAGGAACGAGGCGGTAAAATTATTGATTTCCAGGTCTCCGGCAACAATAAACCAGCGCGGATTGCTGCCGCTTTTTGAATCATTACCGCTGCTGGCTACCGGATAATACAGCTTTTGATAACTTAATCCGTCGACCAGCAGATTTCCATTGAAAATCATCGATTTGTTAAGCAGTTTTAACTTGTCCAGTTCCGCCTGATAGACAACTAAATCCTCTTCATACTTCTTCTGTTCTTCTTCCGTCGGATTCTGCTTTTTGACCGGAGCCTGGGGCATTCCGCTGATATGCTCTACCCCTATATAATTCTGAAGCCAGCCCGTCAGCGTACCGGCATTATATTGCGATCGGGCCATATTGCGTAAATTCGACTGGGCCGCTTCCGCTGCCGCTTGCGACTCGCCCCCCGCAGGTGGTGTGTATAACCCTTGGGCGAGCTTATCGAGGAAGGATTCCACAATATTAATCTGGACGAACTTTTTCTTTTCCTTAATCTTGAGCTTATCCGGCGTGATGTGCAGCACCTTGCTGTAGTCGGCCTGTGTCAATACGTTAAAGTCCGCATCCAGACGGGCATCCATCCTTGTGTCGGCGTATCGAATGCTGTCCGCGGACTGTACATGCACTTCTCCCGGCGCAGTGCCGGCATCGTTGGAACGCACGGTGGGGAACCAGTTTCCGCTTCCCAGATTGGAGTATTGCTGGCCCTTATACGTGTATTCTGCGGTATTCGTGACCAGCAATTGATCGCCTGCATAAATATTTCCTTGCAGCACCGGCGAGCCGTTCAGCCGCAGCGTCTGCTCGGAGCCAAAAGCATACTTCAGGAAATCGGGATAGCTGTCCAGCGTAATCCGCTGCTGCAGCTTCCGTCTTACGCCGTTGACATTTGCCCAGGTCGTCACATCAATATAATATTTCCGCGAAGAAGAAGTCACCGTCTTACCGGAATAACGGATATCCTGAATCTCACCGGTTGCACTGCTGCTGACCGCGCGAAGTTCCGTCGTTACATTTAGATTCTGCTTGCCGATAGAGGCGAGAATATCCTCGACTTTATCCGGGTTAATGTCCTTAATGCCTTCAAACTGGGATTGGATATAGGCCGCTGCTTCGTTAAGTCCTTTTTGGGCCAGATGCAGGGACTGCACATCGCTCTCCCGCGTCTCCGTGCGCTGCGCACCGCCGATCGTGGCGCTGAGCACGGCCAGGCCCAGTATGGTCAGGAGCAGGACGACAAACATGACAAGCACCAAAGCGGAGCCATGTTCGCTGCGCAGCCGATTCAGCCAGCCTGCTTTATTTTTCTCAAACCGCATGTCTACCGCTCCTAAAATCCAAATTTGCTCTCCATATCCAGCCTGCGTTCCTTATCGCCCCGCGTTAAAATAAGGGACAAATTCACATTCAGCAATCCGCTCTCGCACGGCTGCACGGCGCCTACACTGCATTCAAGCGAAAGCGCCGAATTCGGGCCAAGCTCCGAATCGATCGTTGTGCGGAGATCATACGGCGCAGGAGAAGCCGAAGGAGCAGGCGAAGCCAACGGGTTGGTTGTGCCTGCTGCCGGAGTCGATGTGCCGGAAGCCGGGAGATCCGCGATACTCAGCTTGCCGTCCGCAATGCCGATTCTCACTTTATCCGTGCCGCCGCTCCCATTATCTTTTTGCAGATATATCGCTGTCTCCCGCACGCCATTGTTCATGCGATCCTCCGAGTACACCGAAGTAGGCGCAAACGTATAGATTTCGGTAATGACCGCCGACATCAGCAGATCGCTTTCTTCACGCAGTGTATTCTCCATTGTCACCCGCTGATAGCTTTGCATCCCGAAGGATACGACGCCATAAATCAGGCCGGATACGAGCGAAAACAGCGACAGTGCCGCGATCAATTCAATCAGGGTCAGCCCCTGTTGTCCGCGCAGGCGTTTAACGAATCTTCTCATCGGTGATGTACCCCTCCACTACCGTCTCTTTCACGTTGCCGCCGGATCTGGGGTCCTGGACTCTGACGCGCACGGGCAAAAGATAATCCGCCGTCGCCCGCTCTACTTGATCCCCCGAGCTTTTCATCTGTTGATGCAAAGCCGATTGGTATTCAATGTCGATCTGGTAAGAAATATTGTTGACCGTCGGGTTAAGCACCTTTGCCAGCGTTAATGTGTCTTTAACCACTTGGCTGTACGCGCCGCAACTGGCCGTTGTATCGGTAAGCGGGGCGCAGGCTGTCGCCGTAATGCTTGCATGCCCTGCTTCTGCAGGAGTCGATCCCGAGGCTTCCCGGCCCATAAAATACAACTTCAGCCCGTCGTAATCCTGCTTTTCCATATAGAAGAGCGCGTTGCGCGCCAGATTTACCATAATGGTCTTGTTCTGATTCGATTTCGAATAGGACATGGCATTAGTAAAATAAGAACTGAGCACCAGTGAGACAATGGACAATATTACAACCGCAGCCAGCACTTCAATCAGTGTAAATCCCTGTTCGCCCGCCACCGCGCGCTTAGGCTGATTTCTCCACAACATTCCATTCGCCCCTCGCTAACATCCGTCCCCGATCAGGCGGGTCTTGACGGTCTGCGCTTTCGTTTTTTTTCATGCAGGCATAGATATCTCTGGACGCCGGTCCTAGAAACAACCGAATTCTCTAAATCTTTCTACCTATCTTTTATTATATTCGTTCAACCGGACCCCCATCAATCCTTAGCAAAAGAATAATTGTACCGCGCCCTACTCCCTATTTATCGGCATTGCATTATGTTATCATTTGAGCTGAAAAGGAGGAGAAGCAATGGCTCTCATAGAATGCAGATTTTATTCGGATGTTCTTGGACTCAGCACCTCGATGACCGTGATTTTACCGCAGCAAACATCTACTCAAATTGGCATGAGCAACGTATCCCGGGGTACGCTCCACCCTACGCTTTATCTGCTGCACGGCCTGTCCGACGATGACTCGATCTGGCTGCGCCGGACTTCGATTGAACGGTATGTTGCGGAAATGGGCATTGCCGTCGTGATGCCGCAGGTGCACCGCAGTTTCTATACGGATATGGAGGAGGGGGGCCGATACTGGACCTTCATCAGTGAGGAGCTTCCGGCAATTGCCCGCTCCTTTTTCCCGCTGTCGTCCGAACGTGAAGATAACTTTGTCGCAGGCCTGTCGATGGGCGGCTACGGGGCCATAAAGCTTGGACTGCGTAAACCGGAAATGTTCGCCGCCGCGGCCAGCCTCTCCGGTGCTCTGAGCATGGCTAGCCACATCAAAGAGCACCGCAGAGATGGGAATCCTCTCATCGCGGAGTTCGACCGGATTTTCGGTCAAAACGATATTTCCGGTACGCCAAATGACCTGCTCTGGCTGCTCAAGCAAGCGGATGAAGCGAACGGACCAAAGCCTTTGCTTTACCAGTGCTGTGGAACCGAAGATTTTCTGTACGAAGATAATCAGGAATTTCGCAAGGCCTGTGCCGAAACCTCGCTCTCGCTCACGTACGAAGAAGGTCCCGGCGAACATGAATGGGGCTATTGGGACGCCAAAATCCAAGATGTGCTGGCTTGGCTGCCGCTGCAAAAGTAATATAAAAAAACAGCCTCTTCGAAAGCGGGTTTCACCCGCTCTCCGAAGAGGCTGTTTCACATCATACAATGCCGATCATTTGCTATGCTCCGTTACCCATTTGCCCGCATCCTGCAGCGCCGCTTCCGCCCGCTCAATCGCCGCTTTCACCTGAACCGTAGCCGTGCCGCCGTAAACGTTACGTGCGTTAACGACCGCTTCCGGCTGAAGAACCTCGTAAATCTTCTCGTCAAACAGCGGCGAGAATTCCTTGAACTCCTCCAGCGTCAGATCGAGCAGGAATTTGCCCTGTTGGATGCAGTAGAGCACCGTTTTACCGATCACTTCATGCGCCTGACGGAACGGCAGGCCTTTGCCAACCAGGAAGTCGGCAATGTCGGTCGCATTGGAGAAGTCGGTATTCACCGCTTCGCGCATCCGGCCTTTGTTCACCTTCATCGTGGCGATCATCGGCGCGAACAGCTGCAGCGCACCGGTCAGCGTCGCTACCGTATCGAACATGCCTTCCTTGTCCTCTTGCATGTCCTTGTTGTACGCCAGCGGCAGCGACTTCAGCACCGTCAGCAGGCCGACTAGGTTGCCGTAGACGCGTCCGGTTTTACCGCGCACCAGCTCGGGTACGTCCGGGTTTTTCTTCTGCGGCATAATGCTGCTGCCTGTGCAGAAAGCGTCGTCCAGCTCAACGAAGCTGAATTCGGTGCTGCTCCAGAGCACGAGCTCTTCGCTGAGCCGGGACAGATGCGTCATGACCAGCGAGGCATTCGCCAGGAACTCGACGATGAAGTCGCGGTCGCTGACGGCGTCGAGACTATTCTCGTACACCGCATCAAAGCCAAGCTGCTCGGCTACAAAATGGCGGTCAATCGGGAATGTAGTCCCGGCCAGCGCACCGGCGCCGAGCGGCAGTACATTGATCCGTTTGTAGCTGTCGGTCAGGCGCTCCGCATCGCGGCGGAACATGGACACATATGCCAGCAGATGATGCGCGAACAGGATCGGCTGCGCCCGCTGCAAGTGTGTATATCCCGGAACAATGGTCTCCACATTGTCCTTGGCTTGGTTGATCAAAGCAACCTGCAGCTCATGCAGCAGCCCGACCAGTTCAACCACGCGATTGCGCAGGTACAAGTGCATATCCGTTGCCACCTGATCGTTGCGGCTGCGTCCGGTATGCAGCTTGCCGCCGACCGGACCGACCAGCTCGATCAGATTTTTTTCGATATTCATATGAATGTCTTCGTCGGCGACAGAGAATTCGATTTCACCCGCGCGAACCTTCTCCAGCACCTTGTTCAGGCCATCCTTGATGATGTCCACATCTTCTTGCGGCAGGATGCCGCATTTGCCGAGCATCGTGACATGGGCCAAACTGCCCTGCACATCCTCTTCGGCCAAAGCCTGATCAAAACCGATGGAAGCCGTGTATTCCTCCACCAGCTTGTTGGTCCCCTTCGTAAAACGTCCGCCCCACAGCTTGCTCACGTAGATCCTCCTTCATGTAAGCCAGAGGCCGCTCTATCCATGACGGAAGAAACGGCCCGCGGCATTTCTCTGTTTTTTTATTGTTGTCCCGCTACGCCTGCCGATACTTTGAGCCGCAGCGCGTTCAGGCGGATAAAGCCGGTTGCGTCGCCTTGATCGTACGCTTGGGTAGGATCGGCTTCCATCGTGGCGATGTCCGGGTTGTACAGGCTAACCGGGCTTTTCACGCCGGCGCCGATAATGTTGCCTTTGTAGAGCTTAACGCGCACGGTGCCGGTCACATTCTTCTGGCTTTCGGTAACCAGCGCTTGCAGCGCCTGACGTTCCGGTGCGAACCAGAAGCCGTTGTACACCAGCGTACTATAACGGGTGATCAGGCTGTCGCGCAGGTTCATCACTTCGCGGTCCATCGTGATCGACTCCATTTTGCGGTGCGCGGTGAACAGGATCGTGCCGCCCGGGGTCTCATAGACGCCGCGGCTCTTCATGCCGACAAAACGGTTCTCCACCATGTCGACGCGGCCGATGCCGTGCAATCCGCCAAGCTCGTTCAGCTTCTCCATCACTTGCAGCGGGGAGAGCTGCTCGCCGTTCAGCGCCACGCAGTTGCCTTGTGCGAACTCAAGTTCCAGATATTCCGCTTCGTCTGGCGCATCCTCTGGCGCATTGCTGAGCAGGAACATTTCTTTGTTCTCCGGAGCGCTTGGATCGAACCAAGGATCCTCCAACACGCCGCTCTCGTAGCTGATATGCAGCAGGTTGCGGTCCATCGAATAGGGCTTAGCTGCCGAAGCCTGTACGGGGATACCGTTAGCTTCCGCATAAGCGATCATTTCTGCCCGGCCCGGGAACTGGTTGCGGAACTCTTCGAGACGCCAAGGTGCGATCACCTTGATATTCGGAGCAAGTCCGGCGACGCCAAGCTCGAAACGCACCTGGTCGTTGCCTTTGCCGGTCGCGCCGTGCGCGATGGCCGTTGCGCCCTCGGCGATGGCGATGTCCACCATGCGTTTGGCGATCAGCGGACGGGCGATGCTGGTGCCGAGCAGATATTGCCCTTCGTACAGCGCGCCGGCTTGAAACATCGGATAGATGAAGTCGCTGGCAAATTCGTCGCGCAGGTCGTCGATGTATACTTTGGATGCGCCGGTGGCCAGAGCTTTGGCTTCCAGACCTTCCAGTTCTTCCTTTTGGCCGATATCGGCGGTAAATGCGATAATTTCTGCGTCGTAGGTTTCTTTAAGCCATTTCAAAATCACCGAAGTGTCCAGACCGCCCGAGTAGGCGAGGACGATTTTCTCTTTTGCCATGAACGTTCCTCTTCCTTTCAAATGCAAATAGTTATCCCATCAATGCGACCATCAGCGCTTTTTGCGCATGCAGCCGGTTCTCTGCCTGATCAAAAATCACCGAGTTCGGCCCGTCGATCACGCCCGTGCTGACCTCTTCCTCGCGGTGGGCCGGGAGGCAGTGCAGGAACAGGTAGTCGCTTTTTGCCCCTTTAACCAGCTCTTCGTTGACCTGGTAGTCCTTAAACGCCGCTTCACGAGCCAATTGCTCGGCCTCAAATCCCATGCTCGCCCATACGTCGGTGTAGATCACGTCGGCATCCTGCACGGCTTCCTGCGGGCTGCGGGTGACAACAATCTGCGCACCCGTGGTTTTGGCGATCTCCTGGGCTTCAGCGACAACCGCTGCATCCGGCTCATAGCCCTCGGGTCCCGCTACCGATACATGCACGCCAAGCTTGGCACCGCCGATCATCAGGGAATGCGCCATATTGTTGCCGTCGCCGATGTAAGCCAGCTTTAGTCCCTTCAGCGTGCCTTTATGCTCGTAAATGGTTTGGTAGTCGGCCAGCACCTGGCACGGATGCGCCAGATCGCTCAGCCCGTTGATCACCGGCACGGAGGCGTATTTCGCCAGATCCTCCACCTTGTCGTGACCGAAGGTCCGGATCATGATTCCGTCCAGATAACGGGACATGACCTGGGCCGTATCGCCGATCGTTTCGCCGCGCCCGAGCTGGATGTCGTTTTTGCTTAGAAAAAGCGCATGCCCGCCCAGCTGGAACATCCCCACTTCGAACGATACCCGGGTACGGGTCGAGGATTTTTCAAAAATCAGTCCGATCGTTTTGCCCTTCAGCGGATGGTATGTTTCGCCCGCTTTTTGCTTGCGTTTGAGTTCGATCGCCAGATCGATCAGGTACGTGATTTCCTCCGGGCTGTAATCGTTCAGCTCCAGCAAATCGCGTCCTTTAAGCTGCTGCGCAATGGCGTCCGCCCCGGCGTGTACACTCTGGCTCATTGGTTCGCCTCCCCGTTTAATGAATTAACATAAGTATGAATGAGCTCCGTCAGGATGTCCACCGCCTGATGAATCTCCTCTTTGGTTACATATAAGTTCGGCAGCAGGCGGATGACCGTCGGTCCGGCTTGCACGAAGAGCAGGCCTTTTTTCTGCCCGGCCAAAATAATGTCTCCCACCGGCCCCGCGCATTCAATCCCGATCAGCAGCCCTTTGCCGCGTACTTCATGGACAAACGGAAGATCGCCAAGCTTTTCGCGCAAAAGATATATCAGATATTCGCCCATCTCTGCAGCGCGCTCCGGCAGCTGGTCTTCGAGCATCGTTTCGATCGTTGCCTGCATCACTGCCGCAGCGAGCGGCGTTCCGCCGAAGGTGCTGGCATGGCTGCCCGGGCTGAACGCATCGCGCAAATAACCTTTACCGAGCATTACGCCTGCAGGGAAGCCGCTCGCCACCCCTTTGGCCAAGGTGAAAATATCCGGCTCGATCCCATAATGCTGATGGGCAAACAGCTTGCCCGTACGGCCCATGCCGGTCTGCACTTCATCGACGATCAGCAGCAGTCCATGCTCCTTGCACAGCTCTACTACAGCATTCAGAAAGTCCGGCTCAACGACCAGTACGCCGCCTTCGGCCAGGATCATCTCCAGCATAATCGCTGCCGTGTTCTCCGTAATCGCCGCTTTCAGCGCAGGGAGATCATGCAGCGGCACCGTCTTGAACCCTTCCGGCAGCGGCAAAAAACCTTCCTTTACCTTTTGCTGTCCGGTAGCGGTCAGCGTAGCGAGCGTACGTCCATGGAACGACTGCTCGAAGGTGATAATCTCATAACGTCCGGTGCCTTTGATTTTTTGATGATATTTGCGGGCCAGCTTGATCGCCGCTTCGTTCGCTTCGGCGCCGCTGTTGCAGAAGAAGACCTGATCGGCACCGCTGTTTGCTGTCAGCAGCTCGGCCACCCGGTCCTGTCCCGGAATATGAAAAAGATTGGAGACATGCCACAGCGTATCGATCTGTTCTTTCAGCTTCTGGCCGACCTTCTCCGGCGCATGGCCAAGGCTGGTTACCGCCAGACCGCACATAAAGTCGAGGTATTTGTTGCCTTGGTCGTCCCAGACCCAGCTGCCCTTACCTTTGACCAGACTGAGGTCATATCTGGCATAGGACGGGAATACCGCACGCAGCTTGGCAGGAGCGGCCTCCTGCTGTCCTTCCGCGGAGCGGTTCTCCGGCGCCCCTGTCAAAGAATCTTTTTCCGTTTGCGTAAGCTCACTCATTCTTAGTCACTCTCCCACCATGCTGCTTCCGGTATTCCGGCAGCGCTAATTTAATCGGGTTATGCCCGCTTAATCCGGGTTCCCAGCTTCTCGCCCTTCAAGACACGGCTGAGCACGCGCGGCTCCTTACCGTCAACAATAACAACTTCGGACACGCTGCCCTGGATGCAATCCATCGCTGCGCGCACCTTCGGAATCATTCCGCCGTAGATCTCGCCGCTAGCGATCAGCTCTTCAATTTCAGCTACCGTTACCGACGGCAATACCTTCTTCTCTCCTTCAACCGTTCGCAGAATCCCCGGCACGTCAGTCACGACGATCATGCTCGGCGACTGGACGAACGAAGCCACTGCCCCGGCTGCTGTATCCGCGTTAATATTGTAACGCTGTCCAGCCTGATCCACCCCGATCGGAGCGATGACCGGGATATACCCCAGCTCCAAAATGCCGGTAATCAGTCCCGCCGCGACTTCCGTTACTTCCCCGACCAGACCGACCTCGGCGCTGTTCGCCACCGGACGTGCGGTAATCAGCCGGCCGTCTACGCCGGATAAACCGAGCGCAAGCGCGCCGCTGTTCTGAATCCGCCGGACTATCGTTTTGTTGATGCTGCCGGCAAGCGTCATCTCCACCACATCAAGCACTTCTTCCGTCGTCACGCGCAGCCCGTTCACAAAGCTGCTCTCGATGCCCAGTTTCGCCAGATTATTCGAGATCGCAGGGCCGCCGCCGTGTACGATGACAGGCTTTGCCCCGCTTTCCTGAAGCTCCCGCAGATCCTCGAAAAAGGAATCCGGAAGCGCAGCCAGCGTACTGCCGCCGCATTTCATTACGAATAGCCCATCAAGCTTTGGCAGTGCCACCGGCAACCCGCCCGTCAACTGTTCACTTGTCATTGCCGTACTTCCTCCCTCTGCGCCGTTCTCCGGTCCAAGACTCAAGTCCGGTACGCCGCATTGATGCGCACATAATCGTAGGTCAAGTCGCAGCCCCAGGCGGTCGCCTTGCCTTCGCCATCGGACAACGCCACGGTGATCGTCACCGTATCGGTCTTCTGCAAATAATGAAGCGCCTGCTCTTCGTCGAAAGGAACCGGCCGCGAATTGCGCAGCACCTCGATCTCGCCCAGCCAAATGTTCACATTGTCCGGTGACACCGGCACGCCTGCGCGCCCGACTGCGGCAATGATCCGTCCCCAGTTCGCATCCGCTCCGAAAATCGCCGATTTCACCAGGCTGGAGCCAACCACCGTCTTGGCAATCGCAGCGGCCGCCTCATCATGAACCGCCCCGCTAATCTGCACTTCGACCAGCTTCGTTGCGCCTTCGCCGTCACGGGCAATTGCTTTGGCCAGGCTTTGGCACACATGCGTAAACGCTGCGGCAAAAGCCTCCCAGTCTGGATGTTGGCGGTTCAGCTTCTCGTTGCCCGCCAGACCGCTGGCCAGTGTAACCAGCATATCGTTGGTGCTTGTGTCTCCATCCACGGTAATCATATTAAAAGTTACATTGGTAGCCGCGCGCAGCAAGCCAAGCAAATCTTCGCCGTCAATAGCGGCATCGGTAGTCATGAATCCGAGCATGGTCGCCATATTCGGATGGATCATTCCCGAGCCTTTGGCCGCACCAGCCACTGTTACGGTTATACCGCCCACTTGTACGGCGACGCAGCATTCCTTTTTCACCAGATCGGTGGTCAGAATGGCTTGGCTGAACTCTTCCGCACCAGACGCACCTGCATTCATCCGCTCCGGCAGTTCAGTGATGCCACCAAGCACTTTATCCATTTTCAAGAGTTCCCCGATGACCCCTGTGGACGCTACAGCCACATCCTGCTCTTTGACGCCCAGCGCACGCGCCGTCGCCGTACGCATCGCATAAGCGTCGATCTCCCCTTGCTCTCCGGTACAGGCATTGGCATTGCCGCTGTTGACCACGATGGCCTGCAATGTGCCGTTAACGAGACTTTCCCGCGTCACTTTAAGCGGAGCTGCCTGAAAAATATTCGTAGTGTACACTGCCGCAGCCGTTGCCGGCACCTCGCAGACGATGGCCGCCAGATCATTGCGGGTTGTCTTTTTGAGGCCGCAGTGCAGCCCGCCGGCTTTAAAGCCTTTCGGCGTCGTAATGCTTCCGCCGTCTAGAACGGTAAATAAAAGTTGCTCGCTCATTGTATGTTGACCGCAGCCGTTTATGGATACACTGGTGTGTAGCCCAAACCGCGGGTTTCCTCCCATCCCATCATCAAATTCAGGTTCTGTATCGCTTGCCCTGCCGCGCCTTTGACCACGTTGTCGATAACCGACACGATTGTTACCCGTCCTGTCCGGGCATCCGCTGCAAAGCCGATATCGCAATAGTTGGAGCCGCTGACTTCCTTGGTGGCCGGGAGAACGCCTGGCTTGCGTACCCGCACAAATGGCCGGCCTTCATAATACTCCTGGTACAGCCGGGCAAAATCCTCGTCGCTGTACGATCCGTTCAGGCTTGCGTACATCGTGCTCATTATTCCGCGCGTCATCGGGGCCAGATGCGTGGTGAAGGTTACCGTTACTTTCTCCCCGGCAATCTCCGACAGCGCCTGCTCGATCTCCGGAATATGCTGATGTTTGTTCACCTTGTAGGCCTTCAGGTTCTCGTTAATCTCGGCATAATGTACCATCAGGCTTGTGCCCCGGCCCGCGCCGGAGACGCCCGATTTGGCATCGATGATGATGCTGTCCGCTTTAATCCAGCCGGCCGCCAGCGCAGGAATGAGGCCGAGCAGCGTAGCGGTCGGGTAACACCCCGGATTCGAAACAAAATCCACGCCTTGGGCGCGTTCGCCGAACACCTCGCATAAGCCGTATACCGCCTGCTCCAGCAGCTCAGCCGGAGGCGCTGGGTGTTTATACCATTGCTCATATTCTGCGCCGTCCTTCAGACGAAAATCGCCCGACAGGTCGATAACCTTCAACCCTTCCGCCAGCAGCTGCGGCACCAGCTTCCCGCTGACGCCCGAAGGAGTCGCCGTGAACACAACATCGGCCCGGCCAGCGATTTCCGCAGGATCGACGCCGTCCAGCTTGCGGCTGATGATTCCCGTCAAATGCGGGAAACCTTCTTCAATAGCATCTCCCGCGCTTGAGGAAGAAATGACCGACGTAATTTCAACATTCGGGTGGTTCTGCAGCAGCCGGATCAACTCCACGCCGCCATATCCAGTCGATCCGACAATCGCCGCTCTCAGCTTGCCTTCCACATTCATCCCCGCTTCCTGCGAATATAAATTACTTTGTCATACTTGGGAAAATACTCCGTCGCTGCTGCGGTGATGTTTGGACTTTCGGTCGCTGTTGTCTCCAGATTTCTATTTTGAAACCGCTAGCGGTTAAAATCCGGAGACAAAGGCGAACGCTTCGCTCCTACAGTTCCAAACTTCCTCTACGCACTCCTTCCTTTCCCCAAAAATGCTCAAAACAATCTATATCGTTTTTATTTCAATGCTATACCGTCCTGCAAATATGTATTATTATACGACCGTATTCATATAAATACAACACATAATGTGAAGGATTTTCTGCGTCCCCGGATGCAAAAAGAGAAGCTTACCTTCTCTTTTCATAGAAGATTAAGCTTCCCTCTTAAATCCTTCACCCAGCACTTCATGGGCTTCGCTGATAATAACGAACGCGCCCCGATCCACCGAGCGGACGATCGCTTTCAGACGGGTAATTTCATTTTGGCCGACGACGACCATCAGCACGACCCGGTGATCGCCGGTATAACCGCCTTCGGCATTCAGTTTGGTCAACCCCCGGTCGAGATCATGAAGAATCGCCTGCGAAATCTCTTCGGTTTTGTCCGCGATAATATACGCAACCTTGGTATTGCTGAAACCGACCTCCAGCGCGTTGATGACCTTCCCCGTGACAAAAAGCCCGATCAATGCATACATCGCCTGCTCCATGCCCAGCACGAATGCGGCCAGCGTAATGACTGTTCCGTCCAGCAGCACAACAGACAGCGAAAAGCTGAACCCGGTGATTTTCTGGATAATCTGCGCCAGAATCGTCAGGCCGCCGGTCGATCCGCGTCCGCGGAATACCAGGCCAAGTCCCAGACCCACGCCGATCCCGCCATATACGGAAGCAAGCAGCGGGTTATGCGTAGGAACCGGACCATCTTTGGTCAGATAAATAAACAGCGGCAATACAAAGCTGCCGAGCAGCGAACGCGCGCCGTATTGTTTTCCGAGAAAAATAACGCCCAAGATGAACAGCGGAATGTTCAGCGCCCACTGTGTAAATGCCGGCTCCGCGCCAAACCAGGCTTCGGCCAAGACGGACAAACCCGAGACGCCGCCGGAGGCGATTCGGTTTGGCAAAAAGAACAAGTTAAACGCCAGCCCCGTAATCAGCGAGCCCAGCAAAATCAGGAAAATATCTACAGTATGCCGGATGGGCCCGTTGAGCGGGATGAGCGGCGGTTTATTGCGGGAATTCGTTTTCTGCATGAAATAATACTCCTTCAATAATGGTTCAGGCGACTTCGCGCCTCTTTATACTATCGTCCACAGCAAAAATTCCTACACTTCCGAGGAAACGTAGGAATTCCAAATATGCTATTCAACTTCAGTTTTGATCTGGCTGCGCAAAAATCCATCGATAAACGCATCCAGGTCGCCATCCATCACGGCACCCACGTTCCCTGTCTCCACGGAAGTGCGGTGATCCTTTACCATACTATAGGGATGGAATACATAGGAGCGGATCTGGCTGCCCCAAGCAATATCCGACTGTTCGCCTCGGATTTCATCCAGCTGCTGTTGTTGCTCCTGCAGTTTTCGTTCGTACAGCTTGGAACGCAGCATTTGCATCGCGCGCTCCCGGTTTTTGATCTGCGACCGTTCGTTCTGGCAGGTCACCACAACGCCTGTCGGCAAGTGGGTGATCCGCACCGCCGAGTCCGTTGTATTGATATGCTGACCGCCGGCGCCGCTGGCCCGGTACGTATCGATCTTCAGATCCTCGGTACGGATCTCGACCTCAACATCATCGGAAATTTCCGGTACTACGTCGCAGGAGACAAACGAAGTATGACGGCGGCCCGAGGAGTCGAACGGCGAAATCCGCACCAGACGGTGCACGCCTTTTTCGGCTTTCAGATAACCGTAAGCGTTAAACCCTTTGATCAGAAGCGTAACGCTTTTGATCCCCGCTTCGTCACCCGGTAAATAATCGAGCATTTCCACTTTGAAGCCGCGCTTCTCCGCCCAGCGGGTGTACATGCGCAGCAGCATTTGTCCCCAGTCCTGGGACTCGGTGCCGCCGGCCCCCGGGTGCAGCTCCAGAATGGCATTCAGCTTGTCGTACGGCTGATTCAGCAAAAGCTGAAGCTCGAACTCGTCGACTTTGGCCACGACGCTGCGGATCGATTCGATGACATCGGTTAAGAGCGACTCGTCATCCTCTTCGTCCGCGAGTTCCAGCATGACCTGGGCATCGTCGTATTCCTGTTCCAGCTTCTCGAACTGATCTACCGCAGACTTCACCGCGTTCATCTCCGCGATCACGCTCTGCGCTCTCTCATTGTCGTCCCAAAAGTCGGGAGCGGACATTTTCTCCTCAAAGTTGGAGACCATTTCACGCTTAAGGTCTAAGTCAAAGAGACCCCCTAAGATTATTTAATTTCTTGCCGATCTCACGTAGATCTTGTTTGTACTTGGAATCGATCACGCTGCATCACCTTTCATTCATAAAACTGCGGCCAAGCCGTGACAGGTTCGCCCGGCCGGGCCGCAGTTTATTATTTATTGGTTGTTCGCTTCTTCCGGTTTAGTTCGACATATTACACGTTTTGACCGTGGCAGTTCTTGTACTTCTTGCCGCTGCCGCATGGGCACGGATCGTTACGGCCAACGGTTTGCTGTACGTGTACCGGACGTTTCTCGACCGGCTCGGCGTTGGTGGAGATTTTGTCTTCATCCACAACCGATTGACGCTCCTGGTTCGCTTCGATGTGGGCCTTCATAATGTAGTTCGCCACTTCTTCTTGAATGCTTGCAGTCATGGCGTTAAACATTTCAAAGCCTTCGAATTGATACTCGCGAAGCGGATCGGTACCGCCGTAAGCGCGCAGGTGAATCCCTTGACGCAGCTGATCCATCGCGTCGATATGATCCATCCATTTGCTGTCCACGGAACGAAGCAGGATAACCTTCTCGAATTCGCGGACCAGTTCAGGTCCAAGACGGGATTCGCGCTCAGCATATTTATCCATAACGCGGCCGAAGATAAACTCGACCATCTCGTCAACTTCTTTGCCCCACAGGTCGTCGCGGGTCAAGGCGCCTTCGTCAAGCAGCTTGCTGTTCACGTAGTCGGCAACCTCTTGCAGTTCCCAGTTCTCCGGAATGTCGTCGGTGCAATGCGCCTGAACGACACGTTCGATGACCGGTTTGATCATGCCTACAACAACATCCTTGATATTCTCGGATTCGAGAATTTCGCGGCGCTGCTTGTAGATGATCTCCCGCTGCTGGTTCATCACGTCGTCATATTGGAGGACGACTTTACGCACGTCGAAGTTATTGCCTTCCACCCGTTTTTGCGCAGATTCGATCGCTCTCGTGATCATCCGGCTTTCAATCGGCTGGTCTTCGGCAAAGCCCAGGCGGTCCATCATGCCCAGCACGTTGTCCGCGCCAAAACGCTTCATCAGTTCGTCGCCAAGCGACAAATAGAATTGCGTGGAGCCCGGGTCGCCTTGACGACCGGCACGGCCGCGCAGCTGGTTATCGATCCGGCGCGATTCGTGGCGCTCCGTACCAATGATATGCAAGCCGCCAAGTTCGGTTACGCCTTCGCCAAGCACGATATCCGTACCGCGTCCCGCCATGTTTGTTGCAATTGTTACTGTACCGGCCTGTCCCGCTTGGGAAATAATTTCGGCCTCGGCAGCATGATGTTTCGCATTCAGAACCTGGTGCTTCACGCCTTTGCGTTTCAGCATTTCCGAAACGAGCTCAGAATTTTCGATGGATACCGTACCCACCAATACCGGCTGGTTCTTTTTATGGCGTTCAACGATCTCTTCCACCACGGCGTTGAATTTGCCTTTTTCGCTCTTATACACGACATCCGGCATGTCGAGACGTTGATTCGGTTTATTCGTCGGGATCTGGAGCACTTCAAGTCCGTAGATCTTCTTGAATTCTTCTTCTTCGGTCTTTGCCGTACCCGTCATGCCGCCCAGCTTGCGGTACATCCGGAAGTAGTTCTGGAATGTAATTGTTGCGAGCGTCATGCTCTCGTTCTGAACCTGAATTTCTTCCTTCGCTTCAATGGCTTGATGCAGACCGTCGCTGTAGCGGCGGCCGGCCATCAGACGGCCGGTGAATTCGTCGACAATGACAACTTCATCATCGTTGACGACATAATCCACGTCCCGGCGCATGATTACATTGGCTTTCAGCGCTTGGACGATATGGTGATTCAGCGTGACATGGCTTTGGTCATACAGATTGTCGACACCAAAAGCTTTTTCGGCTTTGGCCACGCCTTTTTCCGTGAGCGCTACCGACTTCACCTTGATGTCTACCGTGTAATCTTCTTCCGGCTCCAGCTTCTTCACAAAACGGTCTGCGGAGTAGTACAGCTCGGTCGACTTTTCGGCTTGTCCGGAAATAATGAGCGGCGTCCGCGCTTCGTCAATCAGGATGGAGTCCACTTCGTCAATAATACAGAAATAGAGCGGGCGCTGAACCATCTGCTCTTTGTAGAGCACCATGTTGTCGCGCAGGTAGTCGAATCCGAACTCGTTGTTCGTTCCGTACGTAATATCGCAGGCATACGCCGCTTGTTTATCAGCATGGTCCATGCCGCTGAGGTTTACCCCCACCGTCATCCCCAGGAAATTATAAATTTGCCCCATTTGCGCGCTGTCGCGCTGAGCCAGATAATCATTGACCGTAACGACATGCACGCCTTTGCCCAGCAGTGCATTCAGGTATACCGGCAGCGTACCGACCAGCGTTTTACCTTCACCGGTCTTCATCTCGGAGATGCGGCCTTCGTGCAGCGCCATGCCCCCGATTAACTGTACGTCAAAATGCCGCATGCCCAGCGTCCGTTTGGATGCTTCGCGTACGGTAGCAAAAGCTTCAGGAAGAATTTCTTCGAGCGTTTCGCCCTTCTCGATACGAGCGCGGAATTCAGCAGTTTTCGCTTGGAGCGCTTCGTCCGACAATGCCACAAATTGCGGCTCCAGACCGTTAATTACATCGACCGTCTTCATCAGACGTTTGACATCCCGTTCATTGGTGTCGCCGAATATTTTTTTGACAAGTCCTAGCATGGTTAACCCCTTTCATGCAACACAGATGGTGGAACCTTAGCCCATCCTTGATCTTTCACAAATTGAAAGGGCCAATGTAAAATTTCGATTCCGCTGCTTCATAAATTGTAACAGTTTGTAAGAGAAGCCGCAATACAAGCAGTCCTAACCTTATTTTTCATAATCAAAAAGGCACATAGTTGTCACAGCCCCGGTACGGAATACCTTGTATATACGCATAAAAGCCCCCTCCGTTTCGAGCGGAGAGGGGCTTGGTTTATTTTATTCGTAAACTAGCTTCGGCCATGCGACGGTTAATTCTGTTCAATCAGTCCATACTTTCCGTCATGGCGTTTGTAAACGACACTCACCTCGGAGGTGTCAATGTTGGAGAAGACAAAGAAATTGTGGCCAACCATATTCATCTGCAGGATGGCTTCCTCCACATCCATCGGTTTCAGCGTGAACCGTTTGTTCCGCACAACCTCCAAATCATCGTAATCATGTTCTTCCACAGCTACAGCGCCGGCCGACCCTTCCACAAACAGTGTCTTCAGGCTTCCTTCCTGGCGGAATTTACGATTAAGTTTGGTTTTGTGTTTGCGGATTTGACGTTCCAGCTTGTCCACAACGGCATCGATCGAAGCATACATATCATCGCTGCGGTCTTCTGCGCGAAGGGTCACGCCGGCCAGCGGGATGGTGACTTCCACAGTGTGAAGTCCGCGGACCACGGCAAGGGTCACAAATCCTTCAGAGGTAGGGGGTGCATCGAAATACTTCTCAAGCCTGCTGAGTTTCTTATCAACATAGTCTCTCAAAGCGTCCGTCACATCAATCTGTTGACCTCGAATGCTGAATTGCATGGGCACTCCTCCTTTGTTTACAACCCCATTATACCAAATTGTCAGGGCTAAGTAAAAATAAATCGCTTTCGTTTTACAATCCGCTGACATGCCATTTAGATCTTCCGGCCGCCTTAGTATTCCTGATTTCTTGTGCTATATATCCCCGCGAATCCAACAAAAAAGGACCCTGGGAGTAATCCCAGAGTCCGCGCTAGCGTTGTCTCAATTGCTAACCATCTACCATTATATGTAGGTCGGCTTCGCCGGATGATTATAATTTGATGACGTTAGCTGCTTGTGGTCCGCGTGCGCCTTCAACGATGTCAAACTCTACGGATTGACCTTCGTCCAAAGTTTTGAATCCGTCAGCTTGGATTGCGGAGAAGTGTACGAATACGTCGCCGCCTTCAGCAGTTTCGATAAAGCCATAGCCTTTTTCTGCGTTAAACCATTTTACTTTACCTTCCATTGATTAAACATTCCCTTCGTCATCAAATGAACGTGAGTCTTGCTCACAATTCGACTATACCACCGGTCCTTCTCCATTGTCAATTGGAATAGTAAATGATTACTTTCAATATTTTACCATGCCTTAATTAACCTTTATGAAGCGCTTCCGGCAATATTTCCATCAAAAAAGGAGCAGACGTTATATAATACCCGTCTCCTCCTTGGTTGAAACATTCCGTATATTTTATTTTTTCCGGTCCATCAAAATGCTGTCCGGGGTGTAAGCTGATTCGTAGGCGCTGCGCTGCATTTTAGCCTGATTACGGCGCTGCAGCCCATCCAATGCCTCAAGCCGGTGCGCATTCATGCGGGCGATGATGGCGGAATCATGCTCCATGATCCGGGACAATTTTTCCTTTTGTGCAGAGGTTAAAGCGCATTTTTCGACTTCCAGACCGATGGCATCGACAAGCTTCTGGCGTTCTTCGACAAAGTTCTCGAGGGATTCGTAGGGAGCATTGTCCAAGTCAGAAATCATCAGGTTTGTCAGCTGTTCGAGGTTATTGAGAAGTTCATCCATGCTGTAAGTCTTGGCTCGCTACCAGCTTTGCCGCTTCCGCAAAAGTCTGACGTAATTCCTGAAGATAGCCGATAGCTTCTTCTGCTTGTTGCTTGCTTTTCTTAATATTGGATTCAATAAAGAGATAGTTTATATATTCATACATTGCAGCCAGACCATTCGAAACTTCGTATGATCGATCCAAGGTGGCTCGAAGTTCACTGACGATTGCTTGCGCTTTGCCAAAGTTAACACTGGCTTTGTTGTGATCAGCTGTATCAATACCGTCAATTGCTGTTTTGCCAAAGCGGATTGCTCCATCAAATAACATTAGCAGCAATTGAGAAGGACTTGAAGTTTGAATTGATGATTGCCGGTATTTATCGTATGGAGATGAAATCATACCCCTCCACCTTTCACTTCGTTATGATAACATGCTCGTCAGACTACTGGATTGGCTGCTATAATTCGCCATTGCCGTTTCCATTGCCGTGAACTTTTTATAATAAGCCGTCTCCATATCATCTAACTTATCCTGAAGGTCTGAAATTCTTTTAGTATAGTCGGTTAAGCTTTTACCCATAACACTCTCGGAGTTAAACGCAGCAGTAACGTCTGAAGAGTATTTCGAAGTCCCCGCACGAGAAGCAAGACTTTGAATGGATTCATATACTTTATCCGACATCGAACTATACAATCCCTTTGAACCTTGAAAAATACCCGTTACTTGCTGAGGATTAGCTTCTAAGGCAGCTTTCAATTTGTCTTCGTCGATATACAGCTTGCCATTCTCATAATATTGCCCTGTAGTAATCCCGGCTGCACTTAAATCTCCAAGTTTACTGGTAATAATCGAACGCATGGAGGAGATTGTCGATTTTAAGATATCGTCATTTTTCAACAAGCCGCTTTTCGCTTTAGTTTCCCAATTCTCGACATCCGAATCCGACATTTCTTTTTTTTGCTCATCTGTCAAAGGAGTATAATCCTTATAGCGTTCTTCCGTATTCTTGGTTGTAAGCGTGCTGAGCAAGTCGTTATAGGCCGTCACAAAAGCTTTTATTGTTTCTACAGCCTTGGAGGAATCAGTTGTTGTCGTGACCTTGGCAGACGTGGTTGTCGGAGCAAGGAGGGTCAGCGAAACGCCATTCAATTTAAAACTGTTGCTGGCATAATCGATAGTTGACCCGCCATTAACCTGTACCTGGGCTGTTTGATAATCGGTCTTCGTCATGGAAGAACCAAACAACTGTTCAAAAGTATCCGAAGCGGCAGGAGTAGTATCTAATACAACTTTTCCACCTGTAGAATATTCTTTTGAAGAAATAACCAGTTTGCCGGTAGCTTCATCAAATTTGGCAGTTACTTTTGCAGCGTCTGTCTTGTTAATTTGGGTAAGCGCATCTGAGATCGTTGAAGTAGCTGGTATTTTTATGGAATTGCCATTTATTGTGATTTTAAAGTTTCCGTCGCTATCAGGGCTTGTACCGGTATTAATAGCATTCAGCTCGGACAGCGTCGAACTAGAAGTTATTCTGGTGTTTAAGGTCGTATTAACCATTGTTGCTCCGGAAGAAGTCTGGGTTGCCGGCTTCGCCAATCTTAACACCTTAATATTCATTTCAATTCCGTTAGCATCGGCTGTTGCTTCTGCCTTTAATGCTGCTGTATCTCCGCTAACCGTAGAAGACTGCGTATTCATTTGGACAGACGTGTTGAATTTCATTAACTTGTTATTTCTAAAATCAACCAATTTACTGTTAATTTCACGGTAATTATCCCGTTGCCATTGCAGAACCTGTTTCTGTTGATTCAGTTTATCCAATGGAACCCGCTGTGCAGTCATTAGCTGTTTAACGATACTATCAACATCAAGCCCTGAGGAAATACCGCTGATTCTCATTGTAGTCATGGAATTAACACCTCCTCAGTTTACGTTATACCTTTGCATCAACGATAATTCCGGCTACTTCCATTAAGTTCGCAACTAAGTCCAGGGTTTTCTCTGGAGGTACTTCACGAATCAGTTCACCCGTGTCTTTGTTTAATACTTTTACCATTATTGCTTTTGTTTCTTTGTGTATGCTGACTTCAAACGTTGTAGTTGGACCTTCCAATGCTTTAAATGCCCGATCAAGCGCCTTGATAACCTGCTCTTCTCCGGTAGAAACACTCATTCCTTGACGTTCCAAAGTTTTCAGTTCTGTACTGGTGTTGACATTTCCCAGTTCAGAGCTTTGCGTTTCAGATTTTTTAGCACCGGGAAGATTATCTGAACTTGCCACCGGTTTACTATAGTTAGAAGCGGATGAAAGACGAACATCCATACTCAAACCCCCGTTACCTTGATCATTCTTACACTCTTTATCGGTTATCTTTGCCAATTATTTTAGCCGTTCCGATAAAATCTTGCTCGGACGCCATCATGTATGGTTTGAAGGATTGCTGATTTGAAGCATCAGCTCGGCAAGCTTCAGATCAACATATCCATCAATATCAACTGAACGCTCGACAGGCATTAGATACGCGTAACTTCCATCCGTATAAAGGTCCTCCAGCCGCTCAAGAAATTCAGCTTGGACGATATATAAAGCTCCATTTTTCCGATAAAAGGTTGGTAGTTCCTGGCGCCTTACATTATATTCCTTTTTAATAAAATCTTTAAGTGACAGCGTTTCATCCAGCGTATTTGACCATAAAGGGTTATGTTCCATCTCACATACGCTTTCAACAAAATGCGCCTTGTTTCGATCAAAAAGCTCCATTGCAGCACGAATATCCAGGCTGGTTCTAAGCGGTGAAGTGGGCTGGAGCAATGCAATTACCTCATATTCTTTTCCCAGGGAACGGTATTGCTGAAGTGCCTCTTTGACGGCATCCCATGAAGATGAGGCATCCCCTGCATTTTCAACGGATCGGAGAAAAGGAACCTCCGCGCCATATCCAACCGCGATTTGGGCATAATGCGGGCTATCGGTCGATACAAAGACGGTGTCAAAGCATTGGCTGGCAATAGCGGCTTCAATTGTATAGGCAATTAAAGGCTTGTGCAGCAGGGGAAGAATATTTTTATCGGGCAATCCCTTGGAACCGCTTCGTGCAGGGATTATAGCAATCCTACTCATTGCCCCTCTCCTCCTTCACAATCATGGACAAGATCGTAAAACTCTTTGGCAACGCTATGATCATTATTTACCGCTTGATGGATTAGGCTGACTAAAGTCAACGATGTATTTTGCCCTTCATAAGGGTTCACAACATGCTGAAGAGTAGATATAAATTCGGTTGATTCAAGTTTCCGGAGTGCTTCCTTTATCTCCTGTTTATCCGCTTGAACATGAATGACAGATTCTGCGCTGATTCTTCCCCTTTGGCGATTTCCAATGTTGATCGTCCCCACCCTCATGCTGGGGGTCTCAATAATACCGCTAGAAGAGTTACCGATGACTCCGGCAGAAAATTTCATTGCGCTGAGATATTTCAACACGCCCAGAGAGTCCACAACCTTAACCCTTCCAGGTTGATTAGCGGCAAATTGCTCAAGCCTATCATTTAATTCATCACGAAAAGTGTCTGCGTTAGGCCTTGTAAATAACACAGAGTATTTCGGACTTTCTTCCAACGCTTCAAGGAGTGCCTCGAATTGTTCCGACTGGGACATCGTTTCCATGGTTACAGGATGAAAGGTAGCAAGCAAAGTATGGTCCATGGAGAACTGCAATTGTTTCTCCAACTCTTCCTTGGAGAGAAGCGGCGTACCCAGTACATTTTCTACTCCGAGTGCTCCGACGTTAAATACTCTATCCGGACTCTCTCCCATTTGTATAATTCTATGGCGGTAAGCCTCCGTCGAGGTAAAGTGATATCGGCTTAACTTTGAAATGGCATGTCTGAACATCTCATCATAAGCCCCGTATGTAACTTCTCCTCCATATAAATGAGCCACGGGGATTGATAGTACCGCAGCTGCCGAAGCAACGGCAAGGGTTTCGTAACGATCACCCAGTAAAATCAGAAGGTCAGGCCGCAGAAGGTTCAATGCCTCGCCAATTTTGGTAATCGCATTCCCCATAGTCGTTAATATCCCGCTAGGCGTAGCATCCTCAAGAATAGGAATCAAGGCATCGGGCTCGAACCCATCGCCAATGATTTCGTCAACGGTATGGCCGTAGCCCGTTTCCAAATGTGTACCTGTTACGATTAATTGAAAGGATAGTTCCTCCGCCTCTTTCAATTTCAGCATCAAAGGTCGAAGCAATCCGTATTCAGCTCTGGTAGCTGTGACAACGCACACCTTTTTCATTGTTCAATCAACTCATCTTCTTCAAAATCTCTTTTTGCCGACTGGCCCAGCACTTCAAACCATAGCAAAGGTGAAATACCCGTTCCGGGCCTTTTTACAGAAAGGTTATCTTCAGTGAATATTTCACCCTTTTTAATAAACTTTTTCGCTACAATGCTTTTACGTGCTACAGAGAGATTTTTGCGTTCTGAGGTGCTTGGCTCTTTGACCCCGTTCCCCAAGGATTGCTCAATGTGACGTATCGCTGTTACCATGTCGCGTAATTCTTCTGGAGATAAACTTGCCTTATGATCAGGCCCAGGCAATGTTTTATCTAGTGTAAAATGTTTTTCAATGATCTCAGCTCCAAGCGCAACCGCCGCAACTGGCACCTCGATACCAAGCGTATGATCAGAGTATCCGACTTTCAAGCCGAATTTTTCCCGTAATTGAAGCATCGCCAGAAGGTTAACGTCCTTATAAGGAGTCGGGTATTCGGTATTGCAATGAAGAATCGAGATTTCAGGGACTCCATATCGAGCGAGAATATCCACGGCTAGAGAAATTTCCTCCATTGTACTCATACCAGTCGACATTATTACCGGTTTGCGCAGCTTCGCTATCTGTATTAAAAAGGGGAGGTTTGTTATTTCACCCGAAGGAATTTTGTAAAATGGCATCTCCAGTTGCTCTAGAAGTTCTAAACTGTCTTCATCAAACGGCGTGGAAATAAACAAAATCCCTTTTTCTCTGCAGTAGGCCTGAATGCGTCGGAATTGTTCTTCGGAGAACTCCAGCTTCTTTAGCATTTCAAGCTGGCTCTCTTCTGCAGCAGTTTCTCTTTTCTGATATTCAGCTTTTTCCGCAAACCGGCTTACCAGTTTTTCTGCGCGGAAGGTCTGAAATTTAACAACATCGACTCCGGCTACAACCGCAGCATCTACTAATTGATAGGCTCTCTCTATGCTACCGTTATGGTTAACTCCTGCTTCAGCAATAATAAGCACACTCATACCGATCCTGCCTCTCTACACGGATTTCCATATGCCTTTTTCAAATCCGATATATTTCGCACCACGACACTTCCAGCCCCGATCAGAACGTGATGACCCACATGAATTCCTTGAATGATGACAGAGCCGATTCCAACATGGGTGTGATCACCGATTATCGTGTTACCACCCAATATGGCTCCCGGAGCAATGTGACAGAACACTCCAAGCCGACTTTGATGCTCTACTATGGCCCTGGTGTTGATGATCGCCATCCTGTCAATGACCGAACTTGAATTTACAACCGCACCTTTCCCGATATATACACCTTCAGCTATTTTGCAAGCCCTGGCGATAATTGCAGTTGGATCCACGATTGCAGGAAGGGCAAAACCGATAGACTTTGCCTTTAAATACAGCTTTTCGCGGAGTACCGTGCTTCCGACGCTGCCGACCGCGATTGCAGCATGCTCTATGCCTTCTTCGTACAAGCGCGGTAACACCTCGTCTTGTCCTAGAAAGGGGACGCCCATTAATGTATCGCCAGCATTTCCGGAATTATCCGTATATCCAATAACCTCATACTCTTGCAGGCAAAGCAGGGAATCCAAAACACTAAGAGCATGTCCTCCACCGCCAATAAGAACGATGCGCTTCACCTTAAACACCCAGGCTCTTACGCATTTCTTCCAATTCCTCAAGCTGCCCCATATCCAGCCAGCATTTTTCGTTGACCGGGTATACACCTACGTTCTCCCCTGCATTCCGGTAGTGCTCGATAATATCAGGGAACCCCATAGCTTTTCCGTTCTCCATCTCCTCAATAACGCGGGGTTCAACTAAGTACATCCCGGTATTCGTCAGAAACGAGTACTCCGGTTTCTCAACCATTGCTTTAATGGAGCCGCTTGCATCCAAATCGATGACCCCATACGGAATCGTGACATGCTTAAACGCACATACCATTGTAATGACATTGTTTTGTTCTTTATGCTGGCGGTAAATACTCTCGTAATCCGCGTCCACCAGAATATCACAATTCGATAAGAAGAAAGCCTGATCCATTTTTCCTTTAAGTAGCGACAATCCCCCGCCAGTACCAAGAGGCTCGTCCTCGTCAACAAAATGGACATTATAGTTATGATTCAATTCCGAGAAGTAAGATTTTATCATGTTTTTCTTGTGATTGACTATTAGATGAAAATGCTCGCAGCCAACCTTTGTAAAACGGTTAATGATGTGTTCGATGATAGGGTAATCGCCGATTGGGATTAACGGTTTAGGCAAGATTTTAGTATATGGATAAAGCCGGGTTCCAAGTCCGCCTGCCATTATTACAACCGGCAGTTCAATTTTTTTCTGAAGATCAATTTCAACGTCATTAGAAAAAATTAGCGATGTAACGATCCCTTTATCGTTAAGTACAGGTAAAATATTTATGGAATATTGCTGCATAATCTTTTTAGCGGATTCTTTGTCATGCTCCCAAACAAACTTAGGATTATAGTTGGCAATATTCCCGACAGCCGTTTCTAGCGACCCTCCGCTAACGATATGTCTTCTTATATCGCCGTCAGTCACGACTGCTTCAAGCTTACCTTCAGGCGCGATAAGGGCAAGCTGCTTACCGGTAGCATTAAAGATCTGCATGACCTTAAGTATCGGCGTAGACTCTGTAACCAGCAGTTTTGAAAAATCCATCGTAATTCCTCCTTATGCGTTCTTTAAGCAAGCAACTACACGCTGGACTTCCTCAGTCTTTAAATTAGAGCTGCACGGAATATTTAAAATCCGCTCATAATAATATTCGGCTTCTTCAATATTATATTGCTGAAAACATTTGTAGGGCTGCTGTTGATGAATCAATCCCCAGATGGGACGAGTCTGAATATTATTTTTGGAGAAGCGTTCCAATAGCTCAGTCCTCGTCAGTTTAGAATGTTGCGTATTCTCAATAAACAATGAGTAGAACCAATAGTTGGGCCGGATACCGGACCTAAACGGAAGAAGGGACACCCCGTTCACATCTGAAATCTCCTGTTTGTAAACCTCATAGTTCTCGTGTTTGACCGCAATAAAATCCTCAAGTTGCTCCAGCTGCGCAACGCCAAGAGCCGCCTGTAAGTTCGTCATCCTATAGTTATAGCCAATCTCATGGTGAATGAATTGGATCTCATCGTCTTTAGCCTGAGTAGATAAATATTTCGCGTATTGCAGCTGCTGCTTGTTTCGGGCGACCAGCATTCCTCCGCCCCCCGTTGTAATAATTTTATTTCCGTTGAACGAGTACACTCCGAAATGGCCAATTGTACCTGCAAATTTTCCATTATATTTCCCTGCGGTATAATAAGTGCCTAAAGCCTCCGTTGCGTCTTCAATTACTATTAGTCCATATGTCTCAGCAACAAGCATGATTCTCTCCATATCTGCCATATTGCCGAAGACATGTACAACAACTAAAGCTTTAATAGGCCTGTGCGTCTGTTTATTAATTAATACCCCATGCTCCAACATACATTCATTTCTGCAAAAGGCTTCCAACTTGTCTGGATCCAGGCACAATGAGTCATCGCAATCCAGAAAAACGGGCTTTGCTCCCACATAAGTTACTGGATTTACGGCGGCAATAAATGTTAGTGTGGGCACCAGAACCTCATCTTCCGGCCCAACACCCGCAGTCAACAACGATAGATGAAGACCAGCAGTGCCGCTCTGACAGGCCACAGCTGCATCGGCACCTAAATAGGTTGCCATATCTTCCTCAAACCGGTTTATCATACTGCCACCGGTAGATACCCACTCGCTTGTGATAGCTTCCGTGACATATTTCAATTCATTTCCCTTCAGATTAGGAACAGACAAAGGAATAAACTTCTCCAAAGAAACCACCTCTTATAGGTTGTAGATATCCGTTTTATATCTGTCCAGATTTCCCCTCAGGAATGAAATCGTTTCAGCAATTCCATCCTTAAAAGAATACTTGGGCCGCCAATTTGTCAAAGACATAATTTTCTCATTGCTGCCCAGCAAGCGCTCCACTTCGCTTTTCTCCGGCCGAAGCCGCTGCTCGTCACAGATGATGGTGGCTTGCGGATTGATCTGTCCGATAAGCTCATTTGCCAGTTCACCAATTGAAATTTCTTGCTGCGTGGCAATATTGATTTCTTCACCAATGGTCATTTCGCTTTGCGCGATTGCAATAAATCCCGCTGCTGTGTCTTTAACATAATTGAAATCCCGGGTCGGGGATAACGAGCCCAGCTTGATTTCGTTGCTTCCGCTCAGCAGCTGCGTAATTATCGTTGGAATGATGGCTCTGGCCGATTGGCGCGGGCCATACGTATTAAAAGGTCTTACAATGCTGACAGGTAAGCCGAAACTACGGTAGAAGCTCTCCGCGATGCGGTCCGCACCAATTTTGGTAGCCGAATAAGGAGATTGTCCCTGGAAGGGATGAGCCTCATCAATGGGAACATATCGTGCTGTCCCGTATACTTCAGAGGTTGAGGTAACCAATACCCGGCTTGTATTGAAATCCCTTGCAGCCTGCAGCACATTTAAAGTCCCTTTGATATTCGTATCAACGTAGGAATCCGGTGAATGGTAACTGAAGGGAATGGCGATAAGCGCCGCAAGATGATAAACCACGTCGATTCCCTTCATTGCCTCACGGACCCCATTGGGATCGCGGATATCTCCTGCGAAAATTTCGATCTGCGATAGTTTCTCTTTCGGTAACGTATCTAGCCATCCCCAACTGTTGAACGAATTATAGTATACGAAGGCTCGTACTTTATATCCGGCTTCAAGTAAGCTTTCTGTCAGATGGCTTCCGATAAAACCATCGGCGCCTGTTACAAGAACGGTCTGTTTCATGGACATCACCTTCCTGCCACTTTATGAGCAGCACTAGTCTTCCTTTAATAACTCCTGCTGAAGCTCGTTATAAGGGGATTCAATCTGATACCAGCATTGCCGGCATTCATAAATATAACGTCCATAAGCATCCAATGCCTGCTTTCCGCGATCCACCAAATTTGATATCGACCGGATATCATTCGTGGACTTCTGCAGAATCTCCAGGTGTACACGAACCATCGGCAAAATGAAGACTTCATAAAATTTATTAGCTGTAAACTGTTGCAATTTTTTATCAAACTTGGCGAATATTTTTTCCAGTTGGCGCTCGTCGGATACTTCGATAGATTCGCCCATTTTCTTGAATAGTTTGACCATAGCCTCAATGGTATATTGAAAATCAAGATTTGCTTGTTTCATAGTGCGAGCTTGTTTCTGTACACCAGCAATATCGTACGACAACTTGGCCTGCTCCAACCAATTCTCGGCAACGACTCTTCCGGCCATTCTTTCTTCCATGATTTCTTCCAGCGGCTTAAACGGAGCCCCGGCTATACTCGCCCCGCCTTTGGTCGAGTTAAGAACCTCTAGAGAGGAGAACCTCTTGATGTACATCTCCATTTGTTCTCTTGCAGAATTGTGGGATGCATGGGTTGCCACATTTTCCCCATCAGTTCCAGGGACCCAGATCAATTCTGCCTTGGCGGCTTCCGTAAGCTCTGCCGGAATGTCTTTATATACGATTCCTGAAGAATAAATGCGATTATCTCGATACCCAAAGTTTTGACCTACCAATGCTACCGAGCGGCATCCAAGATTACGCATCAGCTCTAGCGTAACTACAGCGATAGAGGGTGCATCGGAGAGGATTTCGTCGTCGTTCAACTGTCCTTTTAGGTAGAAGGGAGATATCGTATCCTGATTGATAAACATGTGCAGTTTTGGACCCGGGTAATCGCGTACAACTTCAAAGCCTACGCTGCTCCCAAAAAACAGGGGAATGCTATCGATGCCTTGTTCCACAATATCCTGAAACACCCGCTGGTTAAGCGGCGTTGGATCATAACTGCAAATGGCGTCCGGCATTATACCTTCACTGATAAGCGCCTTATTCGCGGAGCCAACGGCAAAAATATAAGCCAATCCTTGCTGTTTAATCGTCCGCAGATTTTCAAATTCGTCTTGAAGGGAAGGACCGGCCGCTGCTAGGATCACCGTTGTACCTTCAAAATAGGGCTTCAAATTCCGAACTGCATTCGGAGTCTGCAGAACGGGCCGGAAATTCATTAATGAATTGTATGTCCAACGTTCCTGATAGCTCGCGTTAATTGCCAATGACTGTCTTTTATTTGCGACACCCTGCTTGAATAATTGATGAAATAATTCCGCCTGTTCTTTATAGATTCTTTCATAGGCCGGATAAAAAACTAGCAATGTCTCTTCTTTCACGTTCTTTATAAAATGATCTACATAGATTGGAGTTGAACCAATTCCATCTTCAATGTAGATATTTTTCAGCTGAGAGAGCGGTAAATTATCCAAGCAGCAATGACTAAGGTACGTTTCAAAGATCTCATATCGAGGTTCATAAATGGAGAAGGAGCACTCCGGGTGCTTCATCATAAATGCTTCAATATGATAACCCATGCCCATACCGTAAAAGAAGATATGCTTGGCTGTAATTTCATCGCCAAAGGACTGAACAAATGTCTCTGCTTCCTCCAGAGGATGATATTTGCTATGGACAAAAAATGAACGCTGATCCTGCATGATTTTCAGGGTCGGAACATTTACCGGCGTATCGACGACCTGAACCGTTTCGGTTAGAGGCGAATGTCCTTTATCCATAATGAACTTCCACGTGACTGGGAAAAGCCGCTCTAATATAGCTGCATTTTTAGATAGTATCATGGGAGGCATCCTCATTATCTATTAATGGATTGATCTGTTTTTGAAAGCTTGAAAAGTAGGGGATTAATTCATACTTTAACACGTCTGCGATGAGGACAATGTCTTCATTATTCATCGCTTCCTGCAAGGATCCTAGCACAGCTTCGAGTTCCGTGCGAAGCGGAGTGAACACAGAAGAATCCGCCGCGGCACTCTGATTGTTCTCCATCAGACTCAAAAATTGAAGCATCCATTCCAGCCCTTCTGCAAGCTCCGCAAACGTCTCCCATCCCTGCGCACTGGAGCCTTGAATGATTTGGTTAATGAGCACTTCTACTTCAGGAGTTGCACGTTCCACGTATTGAACGGCCGATATCATATTTTGAGAAAGAGCTTCCTGTAAGGATAAACCAACGACAATTACTTCCTCAATGTCTGATAGATGCGTGCTGAGGTAAGAGTCAATCTCGCTATAAATTTCAAGCCCGTCCGCGACGATGTGGCTAAGGACCATTTGCTTCTGATCAAGCTTCTCTTGTATAACCTCAATTATAGATTCGCTATTTGCAACAACATCCGTGTATACTGCTATTTCTCCGGCAATGATTACCCGCATCGGAGTTCCTCCTTCTATACCTGGTTTCATTCATTATCTATTATATCGACATCAAATGACATAATGATTATCAAAATCCGCCTAAAAATAGAAAAAGACTACCCGCCAGCAGTTAAGCTGCTGACAGATAGTCTTTAAAATCTTGAATCTTAACGGAGCAATTGAAGCACGCCTTGCGGTTGTTGGTTGGCTTGAGCAAGCATAGCTTGCGCAGCTTGCGCCAGGATGCTGTTCTTGGACTGGCTCATCATTTCTTTCGCCATGTCCACGTCACGGATACGGGATTCCGCGGAAGTCAGGTTCTCCGAGGAAGTATCCAGGTTGTTGATGGTGTGTTCCAAACGGTTTTGGAAAGCACCCAGTTTAGAACGTTCCGAGGATACCGTCGAGATTGCAGTATCGATTGCAGTGATCGCTGCAGATGCGCCGGAATACGTGGATACATTCAACGAGTATTCAGCAGTTGTGCTGTTTGTTCCGTCTGTAACGGTCTTCGTGGAAGTAAATCCAGTGCCACCGGTTGCGCTGGAAATACCCAGTTTCACCGACGTCATGTCATTGATGTCTACAGAGAAGCTTTGCGATTGGTTGGCACCGATTTGCAGGGTTACGGATTGATCTTTGCCGTTGTCCCCGGAAGATTTAATACCCGAAGATTGAACACCGCTACCGCCTGCAGTAAGCTTCACTTGACCAGAAGCGGCCACATGACCCAGTGTTTTGTTAGTAATAACTACTGCACTGCCACTTACGGAAGCTGTATAGGAAGCACTCAATGTTGCATTAGCGTTGATCGCATTAGCAATTTTGGCAGCACCCGAAGCAGCAGAAGTACCGGAAGCAATTGTCAATCCGGACAATGTAGTAGAACCAACTTTGACATTAGTGATACCGGATGCGCCAGCTGCCTTAATCGTAAACGCGCTAGCAGCAGCAGTAGCTCCTGCAGTAGCGGATTTACCACCATTCAACAGCTTTTGGTTATTGAATTCTGTTGTGTTGCCGATACGGTTGATTTCCGAAGTCAGTTGGTTCATTTCCTTCTGGATTTCGCCGCGGTCGGTAGAAGTATTTGTATCATTGGCGGATTGAACGGAAAGTTCACGCATACGTTGCAGGATGCTGTGAGTTTCGCTCAACGCGCCTTCGGCTGTTTGAATCAAAGAGATACCGTCTTGAGCATTGCGGCTCGCTTGATCCAGACCGCGGATTTGAGCGCGCATTTTTTCGGAGATTGCCAGGCCTGCAGCGTCATCGCCGGCACGGTTGATGCGAAGTCCGGAAGACAGTTTTTCAATGTTCTTGCTTTGTGCGTTTGTGTTGTTGTTCAACTGGCGAGACGTGTTCAGCGCAGTGATATTGTGATTGATAATCATTGTGGAATTTCCTCCCTGAAATAAGTTTTACCACATCCATGTGGTTACGCTACCGTTAAGGTCGGCCGCCCCTCCGGTTAGCGTCTTATTATATATATCGTCCAGTTTGTCCCATTGTTTATAGCCTAGATGATAAATTCAGAAAAAAATTATTGTCCTGCCTTTAACCTCTCCATCAATGCCGCCAGGTTCACTTGCGTTGGAGCAACTGCAGACTCCTTGTTGGCTTCTTTAATGGACAGATAAACCTCCTGCCGGAAAATATCGATATGCTTGGGCGCTTTAATGCCGACCTTTACTGTGTCCCCTTCTACACTCAAAATGGTCAATTCGATCTGATCCTGAATGATGATGGACTCTCCTTTTTTTCGGGACAAGACAAGCATCTTATTCACCCTCCTTTTTAATCCGGGCCATATCTGGCGCCCAAAGCGGATGTCTGGCTTGATATGCGGATGTATGCAATACGGTTTGCTTTCCGGTTTTTGTGATCGGATTCAGTACCACCGGGGCCAGCAGATTCAATGTAGACTGATCCACAGGTTCACGTAATGTAACAATGCTCCGGACGATCACAGAATCCTGAATCTTCAATTCATCTATATCACTCTGGGGAAGCTCAAATTCATATTCCGGATGAAAAACAAACGGATCACAAATTAAGAATGAAAGGGCATCGTTCTTTAACGAACATAAGTACGAGAATGGACCCTCCTCGAAATGAATCAAAGCAAATTCAGTTTCCTCCTCGAATCCTGGAATCCCCTTGGGAAAGTTGTATACCTGATCCTCACTGATTTCCAGTGTTCCCCATGCAGATGTTTCTATAAGCATTGCTTACACTCCTTTGCGTTCATCTTGTAATCTCTTAGATAACATACATTAACAAAAAAGCTATAGAAGGCTTGTGAACAACCATCTACAGCTTTTCATATTACATGCGTGTGTCAATTTCCGGCGGGATAAAGCTTAGCGAGGCCTTCTGACGCAAATATATATCCAGACTTCCAGGCTGATATTCAATATCCGGCTGATGGGTCTGCACTTGAATATGGACTTCGGCGGGGCGATACTCAATGCTCGGTGCCACTGCTTGAATATCAATATCCACATTATCGAAAGAAGCGACGCCGCGAATATCGGGGAGCGATTCTATCTGCCAGTCGGTTCCGTAAACCTCTGCTATAGTGTTGCCAGGTTTGAAAAATTCCGCCATACGGTCTCCCTGCTCAACACGTTTTGCTATACCTTGAAGCCAAATTTCTTGAACACCTGAATATATTCTCTGACTCATCTCCGGATAAGTTCCGCCTGTGTAGGCCGCCCTTGCCGCCGACTGATCAATATGGACTTCAGGCCCGGGAGAGTGGACAGTAAGTTCGCCAGGGGTAGTATTAATTTGCATATCGGCCGGCGGCTGTGAAATCGATAAGGTTGCAGATGTGGAATCCATTCCGATAAGCGCATAGGTTTGACGGATCTGAACGAGAGGCTGGATCACTTCATCGTCTCCTCCACATTAGTTTATAAAATCCACCAGTGAAGTCTGAATAATTTTGGAGCCGACCGATAGGGAGGCGTTATAGATATTTTCTTGGATCTTCGATTGCATTACTAATTCGGCATAATCACTATCTTCCGTTTTGGACTGCAGATCGGTTAGATTGACCTCAAGATCGCTTAACCGGTTCTCCATTAATTCAATACGGTTTGTTTTCGCGCCGACATTTGCCTGAATCGCTTCCATTTTACTCATACGGGTGTCAATGTTCCCAAGTTGATTCGATAGCTCCGTTGTTTTTCCCGCGGCTAAAGCAGCAGAGATATTATCCAGCACCTTGAAGATATTATCCGCTTCGTCTCCGCCAAACACTTCATTCCCGGTAATATTAATAGGAAGCTGGACGCTGTCTCCTACCGTATAATTGATTAACCCGCTATCCGTAGTTACAAGCGCAGCGCCCGAAGTGTCCAGCGTTCCGTCAGGGCCTGTCGGAAAATCATACGGTTTCTTGTCATACTGCTGGCCGTTAAAAATATATTTTCCGTTAAATTGGCTATTTGCAATATCGAGCAACTGGGACTTTAATTGTTTGACCTCTTCATTTATGCTGTCCAAAGCCGTTTGGTTATTCGTACCGTTTGCGCCGTCGACGGTCAACTCTCTCAAACGTTGGATAACATCCCCAGCCTCTGTCAAAACCGTATCGTTAAAATCAAGCCATGAAGTTGCCGCATCCACATTCTCCTGATACTGCGAGTTAGCGGATAGTTCGGCACGATAACGAAGGGAGTACGTGATTCCTACCGGATCATCAGAGGGCTTATTTATTTTACGGCCTGTGCTGAGCTGAAGTTGCGTATCATTCATGGTACGCGCATTACGGTTCAAATTCAGCAGTAGCTGCGAGTTCATCATATTTGAAGTGACTCTTAACATCAGCTAGTCCTCCTTGCTTATCTGCCTACCGTTCCGGTAGAGTTAATTAGTTTATCAAGCATTTCATCATAAGTCGTCATAAACCGGGCCGCGGCGCTGTAAGCATGCTGGAATACCAGCATATTGGACATTTCTTCATCGAGCGAGACGCCGCTTACCGATTGCCTGCGGGAATCCACTTGTTGGACCAGATAGTCCGAATTCTCCGTTTGCCGCGTTGCTTCTTGGGATTGGATCCCCAACTGTCCAACCAGCGTTTTATAAAAAGCACTAGCGGTTCCTTGAATGCCTGTAGATGGAGAAGTAAACGTATTAATCTGCTGATTGGCGAGCAGCAAAGCAAGGGCGTTATTGCCCTTGACCACCGTTTCCGAACCGCCTGTTCCTGTGGTTCGCAATGACGTTGCGATCAGATTGGTATCTTCTGCAATTAACGGGTTAAGCGTAATATTACCTGCTGTAATAGTTGAACCGTCACCAGAAACAGTAAACAATGGCTTTCCAGGGTCTAAAGTTCCGTCCATCGTATAACCCAATTGGTGAAGTCCATTTAAACCCTTTACCGTAACCTTAGCATCTGCAGTAAGGGTAGCTCCTCCAGGCAACGCTGTACCGGCCGTTACCGTTGCTGTTGTTCCGTCCGCTTTTTTAATGGTGACGTCGCTGCTTAAAACAGTGCCTTCCGGCAAGACGGAGCCATTAGGCAAAGTAACCTCAATGTCCCCATTTGCAATCGTATTAGCAATATTGTCAAGCTGTGCTTTATAGTCGGTCACATAGTTCGACTTTGAGGATAGCATTCCATACACTTCGCCCGATTTCAAATCACCGGAAGCAAAAGCGGAAGTCAGGAAGGAGCTGTCCACGGTTGCCGGATCGCCATTAGGAGTTACAAGAGCCTGCCCGCTCATAGAAATGCTGTAACCGTAGTCGGTATCAACCACGCTGATATTCATAATTTTAGAAAGCTTATCCGTCAACAAATCGCGCTGGTCACGCAAATCGTTAGCTTTATCGCCCATGCTTTCGATCTTGAAGATCGAGGCATTTAGATCAGTGATGGAGGAGAGGTAACCTTGGACTTCCGTCGCTTTCACTGCAATATTGGAAGACAGATCGTTATCAAGGTTGTCCAACTGTTTGCTCATGTAATTGAGCGCATCGGTCAGAGATTGAGTCGTTTGAGCCACAATTTTCCGCGAGGTGCTGTCTTCGGGATTTTTGCTCAGATCTGACCAGGCTTGCCAGAAATTATTGAGAACCGTGCTAAGGCCCGTATCAGAAGGCTCATTAAAAATCGCTTCCAGCTTGTCCAGCGTGTCGGATTGAATGGTCCAATTGCCGAGCGAGGCGTTCTCCCCGCGGTACTGGTCATCCAAAAACGTTTCTCTGATGCGGTCAATGGAGCCGAATTCAACGCCGGTGCCCAGCTGTCCAGGGACCGTGGAATTACTGAATCCGTAAGCTTCGATTGGAGAAGAAGCTTTCATATTCACCCGCTGGCGGGTGTAGCCTTCGGTGTTCGCATTGGCGATGTTATGTCCGGTGGTGTTAAGCGCAGCGGTCTGGGTAAACAAACTGCGTCTTGCCGTCTCAATTGAATGAAATGTGGATGTCATCTTAAAGGTTCCTCCTTGTAAATACTACGGCAAAACATCACGCCAGCGCGTACTGCTTATCCTCGGGTATCAAAAAGTCCCGGACGATAGGCATTGCCGCCCTTATCGGCCGGATGATGGTACGTAATATCCTGGTTCGGTCTGCCGACCAAAAGTTCAAGGGAATAATCTATAAAAGCAAGCGACTGCTCAATCAGTTTCTGGTTCAGCTCATTGGCTTTCTTTAGCTCGGATAGCGTTCCGGAAAGTTTGTTCTGAACTTGCAGCAGACGCGATTTGTCATCGGGATCAAAAACAAGACGGGATAGCTCCGAAAGATTCAGGCTCAGGTTGGATCGAATCCCTACTCCTTGCAAAAAGGAATAAACCGCCTGCGAGCGTTGTTCTTCAAGCTGCCCGACCATCTTCATCAGCTTGGATTCACGATTCATAAGGTCGATCAGACTGTCGACATCGTTATCCATAATGGCTTGCTTCTTGACAGCGGCCAGATCAAGCATCTGAATATGCACGTCATCCAGCCGCTCCAGCAATTCAAGTAAATTTATCAATGGCATGGGTGGTTTCACCTAATTCTCGGAGGATTGCTTGAAGTAAGGGGCGAGTGTTTCTGCGAGTTTGGCGGCGTCGATTTTGTAAGTACCTGCGGAAACCTGTTGTTTCAGGTCAGCGATTTTCTCGGAACGAGCAGCGTCTGTCTCACTGCTCTTCTGCGCTTGCAGCAGCTTGATTGCTTCGTCAGATATGGAGACCTCATCCTTGCGCGAGCTCTTCTTCACTTGATCCTGACGCTGCGATTCTGCGCTCCGTTGATACGGATTGATCGGATTAATTCGTCCAGTCTCATTGATTTTCATAACTTTACACCTCCCAATACAAATAAAAAGCCGATAATCTTTACTAAGTTTATCGGCCCATGATGAATCATATTTTATAGCTGCACATGCTTTTTCAAAATATTAGTTGCGGAACTTATCCACTGCCCGGTATGCAGCATCATTGGTTTTAGGCGTTTTTTGCGCTTCCTCGCTCTGCTTGGCCGCGGTATTCAAGTCTTTGACCAGACGGCCACGGCAGTTGTCGCACATATGTCCCTCGCGAATAAGCGTACCGCACACTTCGCACGGATACATCATATTCGGAGCATTGGCGATCGAGATACGGCCCTCGCGGATAAAGCGGGTAATCTCCTTTATTGGAATCTCCGTTGCATCTGATAATTCCTGTATATTGGCGCCTCTGTTCTCACGCAGGTATTTGACACAAGTCTCATATTGATGCTCCAGCTCTTTCAAACAAGGCTGGCACAATTCCATCACATTCTTAACATACAACCGGCCGCACCGGGGACAATTATCCACGTTCATAGTTTGCACAATCTCCTCTCTTGCCATTCCTCGAAGCCTAACAATTTGTTATGTTCCTAGATTACATGATCACCATGGTTTCGTCTATCTTTATACGGCATCAAGATTGGATTTTTACCCAAAAAGCTTAAGAACGGGCTAAGGTTAGACTATAGATGCTCACTGGATATCCGATTCCCCGGCTCCAGGAATCAATGGCAGCGGCACAGGCCCGTAACGTACTCCCCGTCGTATAAATATCATCAATGATAATTATTCTTAGGGGGGGCGTTGGCGTTTCCTGCTTTTGCACGAGAAAAGCAAATTCCGCCGCTACCTTCAGATCAGAGGTAAAGGCAAAGGCGTGCTTCATATCATTCAATCGTTCAGCCCGGCTCTTGAAGCTCTGCTTGGCCGTGTGGTGTGTACGGACTAATAGCGGAAGCTGGGGAATGCCATACCGAATGCTCAGTTGATCCGCCAATTGCTCGGCTTGATTAAAGCCGCGCTCCCGCAGCCGGGATTCGCTGACAGGAACGGGGACAAGAAGATCCCCTTGCCAAGCCGGGGCGTGGCGGGGGTGAAGCCGACTAGGGATGATTTCCGCATGTTTTTGATGCAACGTTGTTATATTCGGAGAAGAAATTTTTATGGGGAAGGTTGAAGCTGACGATTGATTATTGAAGGAATGGAGGTGTGCCATTTCCAGGCACATCATGGAATAGGCTCTATCCATCATCATTCCGAAAAGCCCGATTAAATGTTCATCCCCGCGGTATTTATAGCGGCCCAGCAGCTCGCGCATAACTTCGCTGTAGGTAACGGCGCTACGGTTGAGAATAAGCAGTCCCGGGTCCGCAAAACTGCGGTTGCAATCCGGGCAGCCGACAGGCCGGCCGCATTTCAAGCAGCGCGGCGTGCGTATCCATGGAATCGAAGCGGCACATTTCAGGCAAAGACCCTCTGCCTCCTTCGATCGGACGCCTTTCCTCCCGCACAACCGGCACCACTGCAAATCCGGCCCCAGCAGCGAGTTCAAACTTTGCCGCCAATTCGCAAAAAGCTTCATTTCGGCGCCTCCCTGACGAAATATCCTTGTTTCCGGGCGATGGCATTCATGCTGCGAATCTGCCGAATGGCGCTCCGCTGTGCCCCCGTAAACCGCGGAGCGAAAAAGGCAACCAACCCGTTCGGGTCGGTCTTGGAACGGCCGGCTCTTCCGGCCATCTGGATCAGCGAGGCCTCGTCAAATTGCTGGTCATCGGCATCGAGAATATACACATCGCTGCGCGGGACGGTAACCCCCCGCTCCAGAATCGTGGTGGTCACCAGAAGCGTGATCTCTCTGGCGCGGAAGGCGGCAACTTTCTCGGTCCGCTGCGGATCGCGGGAAGAAGTCCCCTCAATGGCCACCCCGGGCAGCGCCGTCTTCAGCAGCCGCAGCAATCCTTCAATCTGCGAGATTCGCGCCACAAACAGAAAAATCTGCGCATCGCGGCGGATCGATTTCATCAGCTGCTTGGTCAAGACATTCGAAAGCCGGCCTTGCGCAAGAAGAGTACGGACAGCCGGCAGCGTAAAGCGGAGCGGAACCGGAAGCCTCTGACCGTGAAAACGTACCGGAACTTTGGCATGCGGGAGTTTACCGCGGGCGGCCTCGCGCTGCAGTCCTTTTGGCGGGGTTGCCGACAGCAGGAGGAATGCCCCGTCCGGTTTGCATGCTTCCTCGGCGGCATAAGCCAGCATAGGGTCGCCGTGATAGGGGAAGGCATCCAGTTCATCCAGAATGACTAGATCAAAGCTGCGATAAAAACGCATCAGCTGATGCGTCGTCGCCAGCGTGATCTGGCTTTGCTCCCAGCGCTCCGCGCTCCCGCCGTACAAAACGGCGAGCGTATGCGCAGGGAACGCTTTGCGCAGCCGCGGAGCGAGCTCCAGGACGACGTCGCGCCGCGGCGTCGCCACCAGGGCCCGCCCTCCGGCAGCGAGGGCGGCTTCCAGCAGCGGGAAAGTGATCTCCGTCTTTCCCGCGCCCGTGACCGCCCAGAGCAGGAACTTCTCTGGGCGGCTGTTGTTGGCGGAGCGCTGCGCCAGCTCTGCCAGGAACCCCAGCGCAGCCCCGGCGGCTCCCGCCTGGGCCGCGCTAAGCCCCCACCGGCGTGCCGCCACGGTGGGGCCGCCTCCGGCCGTGCAAGCCACGGCCGGCAGGGCCGCGCTGCGTACCAGCAGCGCGCAGGCCCGGCTGCGCCCGAGCGCGAGGCAGGCCTCGCAGTAGGCGCAGCCCGCCAGGCCGCACGCCGCGCAGGGCGTGCGGGCAGTGGTTCCGCTGCCGCAGCGCAGGCAGCGGAACCCGGCGCGGCTGGCGGCAGCGCCGCGCCAGAGCAGCGGCGGCAGGCGAAGCGCCGCCGCGCGCAACAGCCGGGGAGCCGCAGCGAGCGCTCCCCGGGCCTTGCCGCCGCGGGCAACGCGCCCGCGGCCCTTCTTCCGGCCTGAGCCCGGCCGGAAACCACTTGCGGCGGAAGACCCCGCCGCCGCTTCCAGCATCAGCCGCCCCTGCAGATAGGCGAGCTGAACAATGGAGAGCCACTCGCCCAGGCACTCCGGAGCCTGCTCCGCCAGCAAAGCCTCAAGCTCCGGCACGAGCAGCGAGCGGCCGCCGAGCGCCGCGGACAGTGTATCGCTGAGCGCTGCCAGCCGACTAAGCTGCATCTGCTTCTCATGTCCAGGCATTAATTCCGTTCCAAAAAGCATGTGATCCTTCCATTCCCGCTCATCTCCGTACGACCCTTCACCTCCTGAAACCACGCCGCTCTTGATTTTCTGCCTGGCCGTCCATTCCTTTTCCAGTTCCTTCCGCAGTATCCGGCGTATATAGCCTTTCCAGTCGGATAGTCCCCACCTATGCATGCCATCTTCAGAGCTAAAGCCTCTCTCCAGCTTCACCGCCCAGCCCAGCGGCAGAGCACCAGCTAGCCGCAGCATGCAGGCCATGTCTGTCGGCCCTTTCTCCTCGCACTCCGTCACCCTCTGCCTCCACCACAGCTTGTCCACCTGAATATCCAGCGAAATCTTGATTTGCCATTCTTTTTTCCAGCAGACTGCATATACCGCCACCTTCATTTCGGCACCCCCTTCTTAATTCGCATGCAAAAAAGCACACTCCTCCGTTTATGGAGAGAGTGTGCTTCACCCGTATGCTGCCGCTGTATGATAGACTAGCTTGTAGATTCGTATCCCCTGCCTTCCGGGATCCGCATAAAGGGCGGTAGATCTCCCTTGCGGATGGAACGGAGATCCAGCGTCATCCGCTGATCCTCGTGGTTCGCCGAATGCTCTTCAAGGCTCCTGGTCGTCCCGCCCAGCTCTATATTCGGACTGATGAGCGCCAGTTTGGCGGCAATCCTCAAGGTTCCGTCCGTCGAGCCGTCGTCCAGCACGGTAATGCGAATGTTTTTCCCTGTCACAAAGGCCTCGATTCCCAGCACCCGGGTATACCACTCCAGCACGGCTTCGTGGTTGCGGGTAACCACAATATAGTGAATCCGCTTCCCGAAGCGGCCCTTCAATGGGCTCTTGGACCGGCGATGCAGTAGATGAACGAGAACGACAGCGGCTGCATATACAGCAGCAATCCAGATCAATTGGGCTGCCATGGAGATGCACCTCCTCTTCTACCGACACTATATGCCGGAAAGAAAAGGTCGGTGCCTAGCCACCCGTCCCTGAATCGCTTGTCCCCCGCCATCCGTCCGGAGACAGGGTATTCTTGCTGCTCTATGTATTCCGTTTGGTCACTGCGCCGTTGCTACAATGTAACCCAACCGTATTTAATCGAGTTGATAACCGCTTGCGTCCGGTCGTCTACTTCCATTTTTTGCAAAATGCTGCTGACGTGATTTTTCACGGTTTTTTCGCTGATAAACAGGTATTCGCCGATCATCTTGTTGCTCTTGCCTTCGGCCATCAGGCGTAGAACTTCGGCTTCCCGGCGGGTCAGCGGATTGTTGTCGCCGGCGACAAATTTCACGCCCGCTTCCTTCACCGTCGTTTCGGCAACTGCACCGGCTTCGTTGACGTAGGTCATGCGCCGCAGCTGGTTGATCAGCTTGCCGGTCACCTTCGGATGAATAAAGGCATGCCCTTCGCAGACGGAACGGATCGCATTGATCAGCGATTCGGCCTCCATATCTTTGAGCAGGTAACCGTTGGCTCCTTTGCGCAGCGTTTCAAATACATAACTTTCATCGTCATGAATCGACAGGATGATGACTTTCACATCCGGAAAAAGCTCCTTCAGCTTTTGCGTTGCTTCGACACCGTTCTCGATCGGCATGTTGATGTCCATCAGCACGATGTCCGGCTTGTTGACGTTCACGAACTCAAGCACCTGAATGCCGTCGCCGCATTCGCCGATGACCTCAATGTCGTCCTCCATATTCAAAATGCGTTTCAGGCCTTCCCGAAACAACTGATGGTCGTCGGCTAAAAGAACCTTTATGGGCTTTTTGCCAGAGTTCTGGATGTCCATCGCTTTACTCCTTTCCCTTGTCCACATTCGTCGGAATGTGGATGATAATAGTTGTGCCCTGATTTTCTTCGGATTGAATTTCGATCCGGCCTTCCAGCAGCTCCACCCGTTCCCGCATTCCTACGAGACCGAAGCTTTCCCGGCTCTGCTCGCTGACCTTTTTGACATTGAAACCAACCCCATTGTCCTTGACGACAATCTTGATCATCTGTGCCTGATAAGTAATCTCCACGAGCACATAGCTTGGATAAGCGTGCTTGGCCGCATTGGACAACGCTTCTTGGATTAACCGGTAGACCGCAGCCTCCATCGCCGAGGTTAGGCGATACTCTTTTCCCCTCGTCTCAAAAGAGGTGCGGATCTTCGTTTTGTCCTCAAAATCATGCACATATTTTCTCAGAGTCGGGATAAGTCCCAGATCATCCAGCGCCATCGGGCGAAGATTGAAGATCACCTTGCGCATTTCTTCGAGCGAATAACGGACTTGTCCTTTTAAGTCTATTATTTCGTCCTGCACAAGCCCAAATTCCTGCTTTACGAGCATTCTTTCTACAATTTCTGTGCGAAGAACAAGATTCGCCAGCATTTGCGCCGGTCCGTCGTGAATTTCCCGGGCAATTCTTTTTCGTTCTTCTTCTTGCGCCAAAATAATCTTGAGTCCGATCATTTGCCGATTCTTGGCCGACTCCACGATTCTCGTCACCTGGTCGAGTTCCCCGGACAGATAATCCAGCACGACGCTCATCTGCGAGCCGATCAATTCCGCACGTTCGATGGAATGCTCCACGCCCCGGGTACGCAGTTGCAATTCGTCGCGCCGGTTGCGCAGATAGGCCTCCCGCTCCCGCGTCATCATCAGCTCCAGCTGAAGCTCCGTCGCTTTCTCGTAAGCCACCCGTATATCCCGTTCCGAGTACCGCACGAAATCGCGGCTGACCTCGGTCAGCCGGATTCGCGAACGCTGATACTGCAGTTCCAGTTTATCGACTTTTTGCAAGGTCTCGTCCGTTTCTTCCATCACCCGCTGCAATTCCTTGGTTAGAGCCAGCAGCTCGTCGCGTGCGACTTGCAGGATTTCATAAATTTGGTATTTGCTGCTCTCCATCACGTCAATCGTATTCTTTATGACGCGATCGATTGCATCGGTTTGAAATTCCACGGAAACTTGCCCCATTTCTTTCGAATCATGATCTTTCCCTATATATTAACATATCACGATTCGATCGTTACGGTCTTCGTTTTCTGTTCCCATTTTACGGTCAGTCCAAGCTGCTCGGAAACGAGTCTGAGCGGTACTAAAGTCCTGCCTTGTAGGATTAAAGGAGCGACTTCTGCGCTTTGGCGTTTGCCGTTCAGGATAAATTCCTTTTTATTTACAGTCAGGTCGAGGGCTTTACCGCCGCGCAGCACCATAATCTTCTTCGTGTTCTGATCCCAGGTGGCGCTGCCTCCGAACGCATCCAGTACGTATTTGATCGGCACGTACGTGCTGTTGTCCTTGACGACCGGCGCTACGTCGATCGCCACTTTGGCGCCATTAACGGTCATCGCCTTGGAACCGATCACCATCGCGGCACTCCCCTTCGGCAATCCGGCTTCGCTGGAGAGGGAAGGCATCGTAAAAGCGATATTGTCAAAAGCAACCGTGCCGGTTTTGGCGCGTTCATCTTGCCCTTCTTCCACGTTGACGACATACATCCGCTTCAGCGTGGCCGGGAATTTAATGCCATACGATGATAAATCAATGTTCAGCTTCTTCCAGCCGCTCCAATCGATAACTTTGGCCAGATCGACATATACCGTCGCACCGCTGTTGTCCACCACTTCGGCCCGCAGCCAGTTGAGGCTCATATCCCCCATCACATCGAGCGACATCGCGGTTGCCGCTGCCGGAATGCTCTTGCCGGCCGTTCCGTTAAACTGGGCATAGGCGTACATTTTACCGCTGCCTGCCGTCATGTCATAACTCAAGGTCAGCACCTTGGAGCCGGCCCGTTCGGCATTTCCGTCCGTCACTGCCGCGGTTCCGGTTACAGTTGTCAGGTTAGAGGTAAAGGCCAGCGGATAGCCGACTTTTTCGAAATCCTCCCAAGCCGTCGCAGCCGCCGTCGTGAGCACCACCACTGTGCTGAAGCCGTCATATCTGGCGATGGCATACCCCGTCTGTACGCCCGGGTTTACGGAATCCACGGTGAGCGTACCGTTCGTTACGCTGCCCTTAAACCCGACAAACTCCCATTTGAGCGAGGAAGCAGGGACGGTAATCGACGTCCCGCTCTTCGCAGTGGCCGTTACGGGAACGGCGACGGAAGCGCCCGCGGTCAGCGGCGCAGTGGTCGTTCCCACATTGAGGCCCGTCAAATCATCGCCGCCGAGTACCGTAACTTTGGCTGTCGCGCTGGCTGAGCCGCTCGTTGCGGTCAGCGTGGCTATGCCGGCTTTGACGGCTGTCGCGCTGCCCGCATTAATGCTCACGCTGCCGTTACTGGACGTCCAGGCCGGATTGGAAGCAGCGACATCGATCGGATTATAGTACGTATCATAGCCTTTTAAGGAAAAGCTTGCTTGCTGCCCGATCAGCATGACCGAGCTGCCGCTGATTTTAATGCCCTTTACTTCGCCTTGCGGCGCTGTCGTATAGACCCCAAGCCCGTTGACGATACTGCGTTGTTCCGTGCCATATTCGGTATTGAAAGTAAGCCTTGTCGACGTTTCGGCGAGCGGACGGTCAACCATCGTCGTCGATCCGCCGCCATCGAGATTGAGCCCTTTGTAGACCCCGATGCTTGTCATAAACGTCTGCAGCTCCGTCAGCGACATCCCTGCACTGTTGCCGTTGTCTTCAACGGCAATGACATACACATACTTGCCATCCTGCGAATACCCCAGCGCCGTGCGGGCACGGTTGCCGCCGATGCTTGTGGTTGAGCGGGAAAAAGTCGCGGCTTTGCCGTTATCGACCAGAATCGTATGGCCGCCGATCATCATCTGCAGGCTGGAGGGGTCAACCGCCTGCTGGGTGGTTTCGGAGCGCAGCGAATACGCGGTCGCCAGCTTTTGTCCAACCGCTAGATGCGCTCTTACAAACTGTGCCGCCAACCCGTGCGTACGCAAAATATAGGCACCTTGCGGAACCGCCATCGGCAGGCCGCTTTGGCCCTCCGGGGAGATTTGCGTAATTACGCCGTTCTCGACGAGTACTTCGGTAGGCGTCGTAGAGCTATTTTTCGGCCGTTCCAATGCAGTCCAGGCATCGGTATAAATGTACGCCGCGTTGGCGTGGCTGTAAATCGAACTTCCGCCTTCCGGCGTATATGCGCCTTTGTTGATTCCGGACAGCGGGAACTGCGAGCCGTCTTCAGCCGTAATCATTCCCTCAAAAGAATATTCATCGATGACCGGCTTGCGGTCCTTCGTAATCGTAAACGCGTACATCCCATCGAGCTGGGAAGGGGTAGATACCAGCACTCCGCCGGCAATCTCTCCGCCCATGGGCGAGCCTTCTCCGCCGGTGACAAAATAATCTCCGTTCACGGCAGCAACCGCGCCGGTCTCGGCAGCCATGCCGCCTGTGCTTTGTTTGGTGGTCAGCTTACCGCCCTTGCCTGTCATTACATCCAGGGAGACATAAGGGTTACTGAGGTCTACCCGGATGACATCCGCCAGGCCGGTAACCGCTTTGCCGGAGCGGGTCGCCGTATATTTATACTTGATCATCATTGCGCCAGAAGTAATGACGTCTTCGCTAAGCTTCGTCACATTCAGCGGAGCCGTTGCCGCCGAGGCAACCGATTTTATTCCGGTATTCAGTGTCGTCATGCCTTCTGCTCCAAGAACCGGCATAATCCAGAGTACGCCGGCCAGTGAGGCGGCAACCCATTTTTTTGCTTCTTTCATTTCCAGTGAACTCTCCCATCTCTCTTTTTTTCAGCCGTATCCGCGTCTGTTTTTCCAAGTCTGGGGACGTCTTCTAGTTCCCGTCACACCTTTAATAGACTGATTTCAGGCGAAAAAGTTGCGTATTTTGGAAGATTCATAGAATGGGCTTGCCGGGGATCCCTCTCTTGAAGCATGAAAAAAACGCCCGGCCAGGGGCCGGACGCTTTTAAATACGTGTATTTTTATTTTAAATGGATAATAAAATTACAAATATCCGGCCATCTCCAGCATCCGCTGCAGCATGACCGCGGCCTGGGCACGGGTAGCGTTGCCCTGCGGCTGGAAACTCGTAGAGGTCATGCCGAGAATAATCCCCTCCTGCACCGCTTTGGCGACAAATTCGGCGCTTTGACTTTGAATTTTTTTGCTGTCCTTAAAGGCGGACAAGGTTAACGCCGATGTCGAGCGAAGCGTAATCGGATTTCCCGTATACTCCATGGCGCGAATGATCATAATGGCCAACTGCTCACGGGTAATATTGCTGCTTGGCTTAAAGGTTCCATCCGTATTGCCCGTAATGATTCCCGCTTTGGCCGCAGCGCCGACATAATCCCCGGTTTGCGTCGAATATTGGATATCGCTGAACCGTTGGGCCGTCGTACGGTCGCCAAGTAATCCCAGCCCCCGGCTGAGCATCACCGCAAACTCCGCACGGGTAATTTTTTGATCCGGTTTAAAGGTCGTTCCGTAGCTGCTGTCGATAATGTTCTTAGCAGTCAGCTCAGATACGGTATCCTTTGCCCAATGCCGGCCCATGTCCGTAAAGCTGCGAGTGGACTGGAAGGTTCCGACCACCTGGTTGCCCGTCACTTTTCCGCGTATTGCCGTATAGGTTCCCGTCATTGTAACCTTGGTCGGCAGATAAGCGGCATCGTAGTAGGACATATCCAGCCTTGCCGCCGAGGCGGTGTCCTGGTTTACCGAAGCCGTTGTGCGAGCTATATAATCTCCCGAAACGCTCAAAGCCGCAGCATTATTGAAATTACTGGTGAGCGAGGCTGCTACTTTGAGATCGACGAGATTCGTGATTCCCGTCATTCCCTGGAGCTTAAGCTTCTGCTCCAGCGGCGAAAACGTTCCGGAAGGGACCTTCTCCATCCGAATCACAAGCGAGATGCTGCTGCTGTCCGCCGCCAGGCTTGCCGCCAAACTGTTCATATTGATGTCGTTCAATGCCAGCGTATACAGGTTGTCTCCGTAGCGCACCGAGAAAGTGGATTTACTGTTGCGATTTACGGCATCCAGCAGTGGCTTTAACGGCACAGTTACATATGCCGCAGACTCCGTCGATGGTACTTCAAAAGCCAGGCTCGGCGTGCTGAGCTTCGCCAAGTAGTCATAGCTGGCGGAGATCCGCTCCGCCGTCAGATTATATCTTTTGACCGATTGCCCGTAGGTGGAACGGTCGTCCACGGCCGTGGCTGAATCGCTTTTCAAAAGCGGGTACTCTTTGCCGAATTCAGCCGCCGCAAGGGTGGCCATATAGGCCGGCCTGCTGGCCGTCGTGGTTGAGGTCCCTGTCAAGTTCTGCACGGCAAGCGCCGTAAAGGAATCCAGCGATTTCCCGGTCGAATCGTAGATCGAACCGCCGCCTGACATATAGGACAGGTCGACGGCCTGGCCTGTCTTAATGATGCTCGACAGCGTCAGCTTCAGCGTGCTTCCGGACAAAGAGAAGGTCTGAACACCCACCATGGAACTGTCTGCTCTAACCGCAAACTGACCGCTATACAAGGCCGAGGAAGCGCTCATCGTTTTGCTGAAGTTTACGGTAAGCTCGTCTCCGCTCACGGTAGCTGAGCTAATCTCCGCGATTCCGGTGCTTGTGCTGCCGGTAACCGACACATTCTGCAGGTTAATGTACGCAGCGCGGTTACCGTTCAGATCACTGATACCGAGCGAACCGGGAACATAGGATACCGTTGTCGCAACATTCGTTTTCAAGCTGCTCTGCAACGTCAATGTAACCTGGTTGCCGCTTACGGATACATTCGTAACGTAATTAGGCGTACCTGCAGCCAGTACGGAAAATTGGCTGTTCATGGGCAGGCTAGTCGAAGACAAGCCTTCGTTATAATTCAAGAGGACTTTGTTCCCTGAACCGGAGGCGCTCTGGAAGAGCGGAGCCGTCACGTCGCTGGAATTCCGGATATAGAGATCGCTGAAATTGGCGATATTCTGTCCGTACTGATCCTGTAGCGGGTATGACCCGGCATAATAGGCGAGTTTAACAGTTTGTCCGCTCGACGCCGTATTGCCCAGCCCCAGAATGACCGAGGAACCGCTGGAGGTGATGGAGCTTACTCCCAGCGACGAACCGTCGGCATATACCGTGAACTGGCTATACGCATAGGCAGAAACGGCTTTAATCGAATCATTGAAGTTAAGCACCAGCGTCTTGCCGCTCAGATAACCGTCTTTAGGCAGCGGCAGAGCGGATTGGACGCCATTGCCGACCTGTTTTAATGAAAAAGCGCTCGCGGCATTCCCGCTATCATCCTGGATCGAACGCAGGACGCTGGAATACGAGATTTTGACCACTTGCCCTACGGCGATTCCGGTCTCAAGCGTGACATAAACGCTATCGCCTGTGATATAGACGCCGCTCACGTTGCGCCGCTCATCGTTAACCGTAACCGTAAAGCTGGAGAGCATCAGCGCAATGGACGAATTCAGCGTCTCATCGTATTTCAGGCGAATCGTGCGGTTATTCTCCATTTGCGCCGTCTGCAGCATTGGAGCGGTACGATCGTCCGCGACCGTGCGGAAGCTCCAAGCATTTTTTCCGTTGACGCCCCCATAAAGGCTCGCTGAATTATTTTTCTCGTAAAATGCGCCGCTTGGTATGTCAATATAATAGACCGTATCGTTATCCAGCGAACTGCCCGGCACAATTTCAAACTCATAATCGCTATTCTGCGTTAATGTAGAAGGAACAAGGGTTCCATTGCTCTTATAAAGCGTTGCTCCGGTCGATATCGCTGGATTTCGTGCAGTTTCTCGATAGAAGGTAAGCTTGAGCTTTTGGTTCAGCGCCACATTCTCGGCCCGGTCGGCCGGGCTGAACGCTGCCGTATACCCGCTGTTCACCTGGGCCGCGGTTGTGAAACTCCACGTCTCTCCGGCGCTTGCTGCAGGATAGGGATTTCCGTCCTGGTCATAAAAAGCGCCTTGCGGAATGTATACAGTATACAGCGTCCCCGCCGAAAGCGGGTAGGCGCTTGAAGCCGTGTTGATCGAAATGGTCTGGCTGCCGCCGCCGGTTACGGATGTAGAATTGACGTCGAAAGAACGGACGGTGCTTGTCGCCCCCCCTTGTGTTAAGGTAATCAAGCCGGAGGCAGGCATCATCGGCCGGTCAAAGGTCAAATCGACTTTGCTCGTTACCGGAACATTTACAGCCCCCCGCAGCGGCGATACGGCCGCAGAAGCAACGGCTCCGCCTTTTGTGAAAAACCGCCAGACATTTCCGCTTTGAATCCCGGCGAAAGTCTTATTGTCGTCATCCTTGAATGCATAATTGTCGATTAAAATATAATAACTGCTGCCAACAGCCAGACGGCTGGCTAAAGTCAGCGTGACCGTTGTAGATACCGAATCCGTGGTTACGGCCACATACGGAGAACTGTCCTGAACTTTAAACTCCTGAACCACTGAATTGTCACTGTATGAGATCAGCTTGATGGAGCCCCCACCCTTTTGCAGCTTGCTATTCAGCTTGAAGCTCAGCTGCGAAAAGGTACTGGCGTCCACCCGTGAATTCGTGGCCGGCAAAAAATTGCTGGCAACAATCACGGGATTCGTTACAGGCGTTGTCGTAAACGACCAGCTTTTAGCGGCGGAGTCATTTCCTGAGCTGTCTTCAAACAAGCCCCGCGGAATGGAAACGGTATACTTCTTATTGGGATCCATCGGTTTATTCGCTCCGAGCTTGATCTCGAAGCTTTTAGAACTGCTGACTAGACCTAGATTGCCAACCGGTATCGTCATGAAAGGCGTCGCGACACCCTCGGCATATACCGTAATATTCCCTGTTTGCGGAGTGACCAGCTGATCAAAGCTTAAACTTAGGGATGCATTGGTGCTGATATTTTTGTCTCCGTCGGCCGGCGTTGTATATACATTAAAATCTGCCGCGGCGTGAACGGTCGATAAGATCGGGCTTCCTGCAGGTGCTGCCGTTCCCAGAAGCAAATTGCCGGCGAGAATCAGGGCAAGTCCTAGGGATAGTTTTCGTTTCATGCGGTGATTGACTCCTCTCAAGCCTTTTCTAGCGTCTTTATGTATATTCTTATATGTCGGCTAAAGGGCTTCCAAAGTTTAGAAGAGGATACTCTTCTATACCAGCGGCTGCGCATAAATCTATACGCAAAAAGCCCGCAGCAGCGGCAATCCGATACGGAAGGCGCCTCGCGGGCGGTCTTATAAATGTTAAATTACAGGCCAGCTTTATTCTTTAGAAGATCGGCTTTATCGACACGTTCCCAAGGAAGATCGACATCGGTACGGCCGAAATGGCCGTATGCCGCAGTCTGCTTGTAAATCGGACGGCGCAGATTCAGCATGGCAATAATGCCGGCAGGGCGCAGATCGAAATTCGTGCGGACCAGTTCAGCAAGCTTTTCTTCGCTGATTTTACCTGTGCCGTATGTATCTACATTAATCGAGACAGGATTGGCAACGCCGATGGCGTAAGCAAGCTGAATTTCGCATTTATCCGCCAGACCGGCGGCTACGATATTTTTCGCGACATACCGTGCGGCATACGCTGCAGAGCGGTCGACTTTGGTCGGATCCTTACCGGAGAATGCACCGCCGCCATGACGGGCATAACCGCCGTAGGTGTCGACAATGATTTTCCGGCCGGTCAGACCGGCATCGCCTTGCGGACCGCCAATCACAAAACGGCCTGTAGGATTAATGAAGTATTTAGTGTTCTCGTCGAGCAGCTCTGCAGGTACAACCGGCAGGATTACATGCTCTTTGATGTCCGCTTGAATTTGCTCGAGCGAAATCTCTTCTGCATGCTGGGTTGAAACGACGATCGTGTCCACGCGTACCGGCTTATCATCCTGATATTCAACGGTAACCTGGGTTTTGCCGTCCGGACGCAAATATTCCAATGTGCCATTCTTGCGCACTTCGGACAACCGGCGGGCAATGCGGTGCGACAGTGCGATCGGCAGCGGCATCAGTTCCGGTGTTTCATTCGTCGCAAAACCAAACATCAAACCTTGGTCCCCTGCACCGATATTTGCCGTTTCTTCGGCAACTTGTGCCGGATCACGATGCTCCAGCGCAGCATTTACGCCTTGGGCAATATCCGCAGACTGCTCATTAAGCGAGGTCAGCACGGCGCAGGTATTATAATCGAAGCCATATTTTGCGCGGGTGTAGCCAATCTCTTTAATCGTGTTGCGAACAATCGATGGAATATCGACATAATCGGATTTTGTGCTGATTTCCCCAATAACCAGAACTAAACCGGTAGCTACAGCAACTTCGCAGGCTACGCGGGCATTCGGATCATTCGCCAAAAAAGCGTCCAGCACCGCGTCCGAAATCTGGTCACAGATTTTATCCGGATGGCCTTCAGTTACGGACTCGGAAGTAAATAAATGACGTCCTTGAATAGACAATCCAACAACCTCCCATATCATTAGTCTGACATCGTATAAGGGGGCTCCTTAATCAATAACAGGCCTAGAATATATAATGTAATAAAAAATGAACCTTTTCCTATTGGAAAAGGTCATGGCTTTTCTCAAAAGTCATATTATCTCATTTGACCGATGGTGTCAATTCAAGGCCCTGACAGATACACCAGTATACGCAAGGCGCTTATAATGAGGAACGGCAATATTCCTAGTGGAATAAAGATTGCTCGGCTTGTTGGACGAGCCGTTTCGTGATTTCTCCCCCGACCGATCCGTTATCTCTGGACGACAGATGTCCGAGGTATGGCGTTTTGGCAATGCCCCCCGAAAAACCCAGCTCGGAAGCAAACTCTGTATCCGCCCCCACGCCGGTGGAAGCTCCATATAAACCAAACTCCGAAGCGATTTCATATTGCATTTGTTTCAGCATCGCGCGGCTTTCCGGTACGACAGTACGATTATTATTTCTAGCCATGGTCCCTGTACCTCCTAAAGAAAGTTTAAGAATACAGGTATATAGTGCATCCAATGACCTTATCTCAATCCCAACAATGTATGGGAGGGCTGGAAATGATGAGCGAAGTATGCGCTTTGGATATAAAGGGCATACTTATTAGAAGTAAGAATTATTGCAGCGTATATCCGCCGCGAACCATGACGACCAGTCCAAGGGTTTGTCCGCTTTGTACTGCAATGCCGCGACCGTCACGCGGAAAGGACAGCAGATGGTTCGATGGTGCAGGTTGTCCATTCGTTAAATCTTTGCCATCCGTCAAATCGGCTACACCGTTGGCATCTGCAGAGAAAATAATGGCTTTGCCGGCACGAACGATAAATTCCGCACCTGCTGATGCGACCAGAGTTTGTCCTGGTTTTACGTCAACAATTTTTATGCCTTCATCTGTAGAGGTATTTCCGCCAGAATTCGATGGAGCAGTTGGAACCGGCGTCGATGTAGCGACTGGCGCTTGTGTTGCAACGGCGCCTCCTTTAAGGGCTTGTTGGATCGCTTGATCGACATAGCTTTTAGTGACTACCGGGTCGTCGGCGGTGCCTGGTTGGGATCCTACGCTTGCACCTTCGGCGGTAGTGAGGATGGTTCCGGCCCAGATCGCCGCTACTAACAGACAAGCTGTAATGGTAACTTTTTTGCCAAGATGCATATGTTCCTCCTCATTAGCGTTGTGTCTCAATTGTGGAATAAATAAAAAGGACAGAGAGTTTCCTCTCTGTCCCTTATGCCTAACAACTACGTTTCAAAGATTAGTTTGTAGCGTAGTTAGTTACAGCAACCGCAGCGGCAGTGCCAAGAGCTACTGGAGTAGCAGCTTTATCTTTCACACCGTTCGCAGCAGCAATAGCAAGTGTGATGGTTTTAGTAGCATCCAAAGTAGGCGCAGCAGTGAAAGTGAACTCTACTCTCGAAGAGTCAGTTCCTACAACCGCACTGTCAAATGCTGCAGTGTTAGTACCATCAGTCAAGCTGAATTTAGTTGCATCAATAGCTGTGATGTCTACAGCTTCGCTGAATACAACAGTCAACTTCACAGTGTTGCTGGATACATCACCAGTAAGGAATGCGCCAGAAACAGTTGGTGCAGTAGTATCTTTAACGGCTACTGTTGCAGTTGTGTAACCCAGAGTGGAGCCTGCAGCAGTTTTTACGTTAGATACGCCAATTCCAATGTTACCGCCTTGTTTCAAAGCAGTAGGCAGGTTAGCTGCAGCTACAGCAGTGAAGTCGATGGTTGCAGTAGTACCAGCGAAGGTAACAGTAGTACCGGCCGGCAGAGCTACTCCATCCAATGTGTAGTTTGCAGCGTTGTCAGCAGCGCCATCAAGATAAGTACCTGTGGAGTTGCTCAGGCCGTGAATAACGTCTGGCTCAGTGAAAGTAACTACAACTCTACGGTCTGCTTGTGTAGAGGATGTTACAACACCGCCACCAAGGCTGTTAGAGATCGTTGCATATACTTGGTTAACTGTAGCTGCAGCTTTTGTGAACGTAAAGGACACAACTTGAGCAGCATTTTTGTTAGCTACAGTAGCGTTATCGCTGAGGTAATCTTGTTTCAGAACCAGTTTATAAGTTCCAGTAGCAGGCAGCGAAGCGGAAAGCGTCAGAGTCGCTGTATCCGAATCAGCAGCAACTGCAGTGGCTACAGTGATAGTAGTTCCAGCAGATGTCTTAACGTCATTACCATTGGCATCAGTCAAGGCGAATGCTGCAGGAGCGATACCTGTAACCGGTTCAGAGAAGTCAACAGTCAATGTGTTGGAAGTTCCTGGAACAACCTTCACAGCAGAAATTGTAGGCTTCGTAGCATCACGGTTGATTGTAACAGTAGCAGTTTTGGAATCCACTACGTTGCCAAGAGTATCAGCAACATTCGCTACAGCAACTTTCAGATCTTTCGTAGTGAGGCTGGTGTTGCCTTCGAAAACATCAGTTGCCAGCGTGATTCTGAAGGTTTTGCCGTCAGATTTCAAAGTTGGCAATTGAGTTTGAACTGCAGTTTTAGTTGCGCCAGTCACATCAACATAAGTTACTGTGAAGGAGTCAACCGCAACGCTCGAGCTCATCGATTTGTCGAACTTCACATCAAGCGTTTTTTCGTTAACAGCAGCTACAGTGAATGTAGGCTTAACTGTATCGCGAACAACAGCTACGGAAGTTGTGATAATGTTTTGAGCCAAGTTATTGAATCCGTCTTTCAGACCGTTAACTTCAACGGAGTAAGTTTGGCCCGTTGTAAGGTCTTCAGAAGTAGTCAAGGTGTATTTAGCTCCGTAGTTGGAGTCAGCAGTAGCCACGCCACTTACGAATTTGCCATTCACTTTGATCGAGTTGAAAGAAACCGGTTCAGTGAACTCGATTGTTACGTTGCGAGTAACATCGTTCTTAGTAACCGAAGTCAGGGACTTGATCGAAGGAACAACCGCTTCAGCTGCTTTGAAAGCAACAGAGTATCTAGGGAATTTAACAGCTTGAGCATTTTGTACATTGTCTACAGTAAGAGTATGCTCAGTGTCTTTAACCAGACCAGTGGTAAGCGTTACTGTCAGGACGAGCTTAGCATCATCGAAAGATGCGTCAGAAGTAGCAGCCACCAAAGCCGTTCCGTCAAGAGTAACAACGTTGTTCAGAAGTTCGCCGTTGGCATCCAGAACAGTGTCAGTATTGACAGGGCTGTTGAATTGAATTTTAAGTTGCTTGCTGTTCACGATCGATACGCTTGTCACAGCTGGAGCAGCCAGGGTTACAGAAACGCTGTAGCTGAAACCTTTGTAAGTGAACGCTACGTTTGTAGGAACGCCTTCTACCAGAGCAGCAGCAGGAGTTACAGTTGTAGTAGTTTTGTCATCAAAAGTAACTTCTACGCTTGTAGGGCTGATTGCTTTAGCGGATACTACTGCAGGCTTAGTTTGCAGAGTAGCTACTTGGTAAGCGGCTTGAACAACCAGTTGGCGGGTAGCGTTAGCTTTGAAGTTGGTATCTTTAGCGATCAGACCAGCGTTGATAACTGCTTGTGCATAACCTTTAGCCCATGCGGAAGCGGAGTTATCAGTTGTAGCTGGAGTTTCCAGTTTCAGAGCGCGGAACAATACAGCAGAAACTTCTTCAACTGTTACTTTACCGTTGTAGTCGAAGATGCCTTTAACTGTATCTTTACCTTGCATCAAGTTCGCAGCAGTTACTGCTTCGATGTAAGGAACAGCCCAGTTTGTTGCTGTGTAACCTTTGTCTTTGTAAGACAGTTTGCCGGTTACTTCTTTCAGATCGAACAATTTAGATACGATCTTAGCGAATTCAGCGCGAGTCAGATCTTTTTCAAGGTGAGCTTGGCCGTCCGGGTAGCCGTTCAGGATACCTTTAGCTGCCAGTGCTTCAAATGCTTGTTGTGGAGTTGCAGTAGTAGTCGTGTCAGCAAATGCCACAGAGGCAAACATCGAGAATGCCATTGCTGTAGACAATGCTACGGATAAAATTTTCTTCATAACCTTTTTTTCTCCTCCTTGAACATTCATAAACTGAGTATTTTCTTTAGTTGGGTAGCTCATGTTACTCATTAGCCGATGCACCCCCTTTCCCGAGTTGAGCATATTAAGTATAAATAATGTCTGTGACGGGTATCACAGAAACTTGTAAGCAGATTCAAGGCAGAATAATACTAGATTCCTAATTCTACCTAAGTATTATACAATGTGCCTCTAGTCACGTAAAGCTAATTTTTCCATTCTCAAAACCGCTTTACCTCTGTGCCATCAGGCTAATGCCCTGTGCAAATGACTCTACACCTTAAACGCAGAAGTTTCGGAAAAGTTGCGGCTGGTTTTAAAATATTTTTATTATTTTTGATCTCCTGCACATTACAATAGAAGATACATATGTATGCTCTACTAAGTATTGGCTGGTTAACCGGCTACGGGATTCAGTATAGCACACCGTTTTTCGTATCGTCATTAAACAATATTTGTAAAGATAATAACCATATATGCCCTTAATAAATCAAAAAAAGCGCCGAAACCGGCGCTTTTCACTATTTCATCTTATAACTAACGGATCTTCATCGATAATTGAATCAATTCCTGCCGTTTCTCCGGGCTTGCATTCACATTTTCGTACAAGGCGTCAATCGCCGCTTTATTGTCTTTATAACTCTTCTCGTGCTTAATGGTGGAGTGGGACCACTCAATCAAAGCATTCTCTGCGACCACCAGATCATTGTATGCATCGTGGAACCCCGTAGCCTGAACCAGCTCTTCCATTACTTCCTGGGTAATTTCCTGCAGAGCCCGTTTGGCGGCAATTTCTTTCTCCAATACTTTTGCTCTATTCTCAAACATGTTTTTGGCTTTTGTATAGTCCAGTTGTGCTTTAGACAAAATCGGTTTCATCGATGGCTTTCACCTTTCAGAAAATATTGACTTCCTCGTTATTGTAACGTAAAACGTATCAGATTACAAAGCTATTGTCAGAAGTTCCCGCTTCCGCTTCAAAACAAGGCGGCCCGCGAACAGTTTCGCGGACCGCCGTAACTTCACTTCATATTAATTGAAGGTTAATTGAAGGTTTTCGGGAAAATGTTGGTGCTCTTCTGGAGAAGGGCTACCGCAATCTTGCCGGCTTCCGCTCTTGTCAGTTTACCCTTCGGATTGAAACTGTATACCGGCTTCGTTGATCCGGTTGGCGTGCTGGCGCTGCCTTCCATGATTTTCGCTTTGGATACCGCCTCTATCGCCGGGCGGGAATAGAAATCGGAGCTGCCGGCATCCACAAAGGTCTTGTTCAAGCTTGCAAGCAGCTTGTCATTGTTGGCATTCATTTTAAGCTTTAATGCCCGGGCAATCATGACCGCCGCTTGCTCACGCGTCAACGAAACATCCGGACCGAAGAACCCGTCACTCAGGCCGGTTACGATACCGGCTCTTGCCGCCGTCTCAATCCGGGCGAAATCCCAGGTCAAGGTGCTTGAATTAGGTACGACGTCGAAGAACGTCTGCTGCGAGTTGTCATAATTCAGTGGAATGTTCAGGCCTTTGACGAGTAGGGTTGCGAATTCACCGCGTGTCGTCAAATCGTCGGCACCGAAACGGTCCGTTTGCAAGTAGTTCATGATGCCTTTCGAATACAGGGCGTTCAAAATGTTACGCGCCCATGGATGATTCGTAATATCCGAGAATCCGCGGCGCAGCTTCATTACCGTATAATATCCGAATTTATCGAACGGAACCGTAATAGTATGCGCTTTGGTATCGACGGAGCCCCCGACATTCTCCCACCCGCTGGATTCCACATAGCGGAATACCGTTACCGTTGTTCCAACCTCATCCACGACGCTGTCATTGAAAGAAAGGGTCAGGTCCCCGCGCTGGGAAGGGACGATCAAACGGTCGGAAGGAATCCGCAAATACGTTCCTTCAAGCGAGTACGGCGGAATGCCGTTGGTAGACTGCTTCGTTCCGCTTTCGCCGAGACCGCCGCTGATCCAGTAGATATCGGATACGCGGGTGAAGTTCTTCGTTTCATTTGTATTGCCAAAGTTGCTGGTCAAATCCGCCGGCAGCTGAATGATTTCCCCGGTTGTGGAGCGGGCGTCCGCCACATTGCCGATCAGATTGCCGTAATCGTTATACCGCTCTACAACGCCGTCACGCGGATCGGCGATGCCGAACAGCAGCTTTTGATCCGGATAGTATTTCGCTGCTCCCGTGGTCGTATACCCTTTCATTACGGTTCCCTTAGGGAAGCTCAGTGTCAGGTCTTTGTTGAATACCGTATATTTATTGGCTACCTTCTCCGCCATAAACTGGGTATCAACTTGCACCGCACTGGCGTAATAGACGGTCACCGAATCATTTAGGGTTGTACCGCTGCGGACAATTTGAATTTTGATTGTCGTTGCTTTGTCCGGTTTGAGGCCCACATAGTCATATACAAAGCGGTTGTCCACGTCTGTGCGTTTCTTCGCTTCAAACTTGTCGATCATAACCTTCGTTGCGCCTTCGGCTTCGATGTCAAAACGCACGAAGTTTTTGTTCACGACGATTTGCGAGCCTACGGTCGGCACCGGCGACAAGATAATGTAAGGCGAAACGACACGTTCAATTTCAAGCCGCTGCGAGCTGCGCGCTCCTGTACTGTTGACCAGTTCCAAGTTAAACACCTGGGTTCCCGGAGCGTCGAATTTGAAATCGCGGAAACGGAACACGAATGAATCTTCGTTGCCATAGAAGTCATAGATAAAGGTATTCGTCACACCATCAACCGTATAGGAATAGGTGTCGCCAACGCTTTTGGTTACAGCACTGCCCAGCATTCCAGTAATCGATTTGCTCGAGAAGATCAACTGGCTGCCTTGATACAGATTAAGCGCATTGGCGGAGCTGCCTTGGACCAGGAGGTCAAAGGATTTTTCGCTGGTTACAAACTTGCCGGTCTGCTGAACGAACTCCGGAGAGACTTTCAGGAAGCTGACGAGTTCGGCATCCGTCATGTCGTCATGGACACTGGTACGGTTTGTTCCAGTAGCCGGGCGGAATACTTTAAGCGTCGATGTATTCTCATCCACGATGTAGATACGTATTTCCTTGCGAATTTCGCGTTTGTTGCCTGCACCGTCCATGGAGACGCCTGTAAACACAAAGGTGTTCTCGCCATATTGGATTGGACCGCCGGCTTTGATATTTAACACAAGGCTAAAGCTTGTTTGGTTATCGGTTGCCGATGTGTAATAGACTCCTAGCTTTGTATCCGGCCCATCCAGTGCAGCACCTTCTTTTAACTGATCGCCGGCAATGCCATTAATATAATACTGGGCATTATCAATGCTTTCGAATCCAATGTACTGACCGGTAATGGTCATTGTATTTGTTTTCTTGGAGTTAAACGTGTAAGTCTGACCGTCCTGAAGATTGCTTACATAAATATAGTTCTTGGATACATACGAAATTAATACATTCTGATACGAAGTCGAACCGGCATATTGGAACCGGATAGTCTGCTGCCCTGTCGAGAATCCAGTTACCTTATAGATTCGTTCCTTATCAGAAGAACCGGTAACGGAAGCAACCTGCGTTAGCGTTACCTTTTGTGAACTGAGCGGTAAATACGAAGCAGACAAATCTTTGCCTGTTGTTGGCGCTTTGTTCGTTTTAACGGAAATGTAAAAGTTCGCAGTGCTCACTTCGGCACCGTCAAGCGGCAGCTTGGACACATTGGTTAAATCTGCACCTGAGACGTAATCCGGGAGATAGTATAGATCGGTAATAACGACTTCATTCTGCAGATAATTATATTTAACGGTATACGATGTCGAGAAATTGCCGTAGTTCACATAAAGGGTAAATTTCTGGCCGGAACCCGCACTCAGCGGAATCCCGGAAACTTTGAATTTGACGAGACGGTAAGCAGGGGACTCTCCGTCCGGTTTAGGAATAATCACTTCATCGTCGGATGTACCATCTGTGTTATTGAGTTTTTGTACCTGTATTGGGTACGTGTCCGTACCGATCTTCACCGAAGTTGCCGTTCCAGCCGCACCGGTGCTTGTCGAAAACGCTTGGCTAGAAGAGGAGTAGGGAAGCAGAACCTGTGCAATCAGATCCGTCGTGTTGCTTCCAGTCAGCGTCGGTGTAGTATTATAAGCTTTGATCAGCGAAGAATCATAAGACAATTGCATATCGGTAAAAGGCTGCGTCGTATCAAAGAAATACAGGGAACGCGAAATATGAATCGTATCGGATGCCGTCTTCACGGTAAAATCAATGGTATTGATGCCTGAAGCAAGCGTCAGTAAGGGCGTTACGAAAAACTTCCCGCTGGTATCCTCCAGCACCGGAGCATTCTGCTCGGAGCCGCCATTCAGGGAGACCGTAACGGAAGTGGCGTTGGCAACGCCGCCTTGAATGGTAATCTCGTTATTCGAAACCACCACTTGAGCTCCTTCGTTCAGCACGATGGGCTCAGGTCCGGCATCGAGCACTTTAAGATATTGGACATAAGGGACATTATCGAACAGTACATAGAACGATTCCGAGCGTTCCAGGCCGCCTTGTTCACCCGAGAAGGTGATTTTGTTGTACCCGGAGTACAACGTCAAACCGTTGGTCTTAAACGTGCTGATGGAATTGGTCGTAGAAAGGGAGACAGAGCCGATTGTGACATGGGTTGCATCGGTTTTCCACGTACTTGTTGCGCTGTCCTGGGTCAGCTGCTCTACCTTCACCTTGATGGTTGAGCCTGTAACCAGGGAGTAAGAGCCCGTAATCGTCATCGATCCGTTGGTTGTGAAATATACGTTACTGCGCGAAATCTTTACTGCATTATAATCACTGTCGGTTGACACAGCGTCGGGTCTTAAGCTCTTGGTTGCCAGCAGCGCCTTGTTGTCCGGGTTAAAATAAGTCGAAACGGTCGGGGTAGCCGCCAAAGCGGGCCGGGCCATACCGACCGGAAACAGCGAGACGAGCAAAGCCGCCATAACCAGCCACAAGAACGGTCTCTTGATGCGTTGCATGTGTTTACCTCTCCTTTTTATTCATGTCCATGGTTTACCTTGCTTGTTCTTTTATCGGTCACTTCCATGTGTAAATTTAGACAAAAACATAAAAAACTCATCCGAAATCGGATGAGTTTTGTCATGAAAGGGAATATATTACAAGATCATGAGGCTTGTATGCTTAAGACTTGGAGCCGCGCTCGGCGTCCGTTTTCATCCGCAGGCGCATGAAGAAGTCAATGACCGGACGTTTCGTCTTGCTGATAACTCCGGTAATCTCTGCCCCAATCTGCAGGAAGAACAGCATGACGCAGATGACGACGAAAGTGACCCAGTTCGCTTCATACAGCGAAGCCGAAGTCTGAATAACGGCCAGTACGCCGAAGAAAGCGGCAATGCCGTAAATGATCAGTACCGTTTGCCGGTGGCTGAATCCCAGCTCGCGCAAGCAGTGATGCAGATGGCCTTTGTCCGGTGCGAAAATCGGTTTCTTCTGCAGCTTGCGCCGTACGATCGCGAAGAACGTATCGGACAGCGGCACCCCGATGATCAAGAGCGGTGTAATAAAGGACACAACGGCAATCTGTTTAAAGCCAAGCAGCGCCAGCAGCGCCAAACAGAAGCCTAGGAACAGGGAGCCTGTGTCGCCCATGAAAATTTTTGCCGGATGGAAGTTAAAGAACAGGAATCCGACGATGCTGCCCAGCAGCAGAAGGCAGAGCAGCGCAACCGCAGTGTTGCCCATAATAAAGGCCATAACCGCAATCGTTGCAATAGCGATGCCGGAGACGCCTGCGGCCAGCCCGTCCAGTCCATCAATCAGGTTGACGGCGTTGGTAACCCCGACAATCCAGAAGATCGTAAGCGGAATGGCGATCCAGCTTTCGAGCGAAGAGTACGAATTGTGAAACGGTATATTTACGAAGTTTACGGTAATATCGAATCCAAACACCACGATGCAGGCGGCAGCGATCTGCCCCAGCAGCTTCACTTTGGCCGAAAGCTCGAAGCGGTCATCCAGCGCGCCGATCAAGACGATCAAGCCACCTCCGCTGAGCAAAGCCCGGATAAAATTCTCCTCGCGCGGGGTGAAGTCGTAAGGAAGAACCGGCAATACGACAAGCAGGCCTAGGACAAAAGCCAGAAAAATACCGAGCCCGCCAAGGCGAGGCATGATCTGCGTATGCACTTTACGGGCGTTGGGTACGTCCGTAGCGCCAATCTTGACAGCGAACTTCTTCACCAGCGGCGTCAAGAGGAGTGCGAGTCCCATACATAATATTGATCCGGCGATGTAAATCATTAACATTCGATCAGTCGACCCCCATTTCTCTACCGCATTGAATTATACGCTGAACTAAAATCAAATTCCAATTCCGTTTTATGGCGGCATAGCGGATTTTTTCAGTAAATTTTCGGATTTTCCTAGGCTTTTGTCACTTTATCTTTCTCACGCAGCACTTTTACTGCGAATTTCGGCAGGGCAAGCATTCTTTTGTACCTCGTTGGTTCTTTCAAAAGGCGATACAGCCACTCCGCACGAAGCTTTTGGAAAAGTTTCGGGGCGCGCCGGCTTTTGCCGGAGATGACATCGAAGCTGCCGCCGACTCCCATCATGACCGGAATGTTCAGCTTGTCCTTGTATTTGGCAATCCAAGGCTCCTGGGTATCCGCGCCTCTGGCCACAAAAAGGAAGTCCGGCCGGGTCTGAATGATCTCTTCGACAACCGCTTCATCCTGATCCGGTCCGAAAAATCCGTCGCGATATCCGCAGATCACTACCCCCGGATATTTCGCTTCAATCCGGACCGCGGTTTCTCGAATGACTTCAGGCGTCGAGCCGAGAAGATAAAATCTCCAGCCGTATTGTTCTCCCTCGCGCAACAGCTCATGCAGCAGATCGAATCCGGCAACCCGCTCGGCCACCGGCTGTTTGCAATATTCGGCAGCCCATACGACGCCCGTGCCGTCCGGCACAACCAGCTCCGCCGATTTCATGATATCCATGTAAGCCGGATTCTCCAGAGCGGCCATAATCATAATCGGATTGGCTGTAATGACTTGATGCGGCTCGCGCCGCTGCACGGCATCCACCAGGTACCGAACCGTGGCCTGCATGTCCACCTTCGATACACGGACGCCGAAAATCGGCACAGTAGGTATTACACTATCCGCCTTCATATTTAATCATCCTTTATGCCGGAAATATTGTCCAATTTGTCTTGCAGGCGCTTCGGCTTCGCTAACCAGCCCGGCTATGAGCGGCTCACGTTCAAGCTTCCACGACTCGCCTGTACGAAGCAGCTTCAAGAGCTCTGCCGCAACTGACCCGCTATCCAGGGATGCTGTCGCCCCCACAGGCTTGCAGTCGATCCGGCGCAGAAACTGGTCGATCTTCGGATCGTAAGACACGCCCATCAGCGGTACGCGTCTGCCGGCCGCATAGATCAGGCTGTGCAGCCGCATGCCAATCAGCGCATCGCAGCCGGCCACTTCCTGCAGCATTTGCATAGGATGCAGCGCATCCTCGCAAAAGCTAACGGCGCCGCCTTTATCTTTGACGGCTGCTTCCAGCTTGCTCATCACATACCGCGATGCCTCGTTATCCGAGGGATGGTGAAACGGCAGGAAACGCAGATGGAGCGGCATTTCGCCGCAAGCCTTGATCAAGCCTTCCGCAAGGGCATCCAGCTCGCGGCGGTCCTGCTCCCAGAAGCGGACGGAGATGCCTACCGTCGGCAGGGAGCTCTCCGTGCCAGCGTGTGTCCGATCGGGAGCAGCGCTGCCTTTCGGCAGGGCAAGCCCCATAACCGGATCAGGAACAACCGCAATGCGGCTCTGCTCCAGCCCTATCTGCCCCAGCAGGGTACGCGACTGCTCATCCCGCACGGAGATGTAGGCGCATTTGCGCAGCACCGACTTGATCAGCGGGTGGAACAGCTTGCGGTTTACCGGGCCGACGCCTTGCGCATAAATAAACGTCGGTTTGCCCATCCACTGGGCAAGCTTGATGACGCCAAGATAATAAGGAATCGTCTTGGGACTGGTGACATCCTGCAGCAGGCTTCCGCCGCCGCTGATTAGCCCTACGCTGTCCGCAATTGCACGCCGGACTTCGCCGAGTTTCATCCGGTGAACAGCTTCTACGCCATAGGTGACGCTTGTCCATTCGGGATCAATCGACAGGACGACCGGTTTGAAAACGATACCTGAAGCCTCCGATTCCTTGTCGAGTGCGTTCAAAATCGATTGCAGCACCGCTTCGTCGCCGCTGTTACGGAAGCCGTAATAGCCGGACAGAATTATTTTTTGAGCAGAGGCGACCATCGTTTCCAACACCCTTCAAGGATTTGCCAAGCCGCTACGGCTACCAGACCCAGAATCAAACCGAGCCCCAGTCCGAGTCCGCCGCGGATCAGCGAGATGATGACCGGAGAATGGATGTGGGCGAAAGTATCCACCATGGACAGCTGCCCGATGACCGCAATGATCATTAAGAATGCGGCGCCTCGGTATTTATAAGCCATAAAAGCGCCTGCGATAAAGAGCGGATGTGCCAGCAGGAACTCCTTGTTGCGCGGCCGGACATGCACCGTATTTTCCAAGAACGTCCGGAAGGACATTTCAATCGAGCTCACGCTGCCGTTGTTTCCGGTACGGCTCAAATAATACATACCCAAAATTCCGATAACACCCGCTGCAATCACCCAAGATAAGGTAATCGGCGTACGAAGCAGCTTGCCGGTTTTGTTAAAGGCAAATTCGCCGCGATACAGCAGTACGTAAATCGCGATTAGCCCGATCGGCGCCAGATGCAGCAGGCTTACGCCGCGGAACTGGTCAAGCACCAGACTGTACGTAATATTGTTCAGCAAGGAGATGACAAATGGAACCGCGGAGAGCGAGATCAAAGCGGTTTTGACATACAGCACCAGGCTGTGCGCCAGCCGCCGGCCCGGGCTCATCTCTACGTAAGTCAGCGGGTTTTTACGAAGCGGCGGCCCCATTTCATTGATTTTGCGGATGGCCAGTATGACGGCAACGGTCGGCGCGCTGATACCTACGGCCAAAGCCAGTGCCTGAGCAAACAAATCCGGCTTCAGTGCCAGCAATCCCGCGCTGCCCACGAGGCCAAGCGCCCAGGCCGGAAGCGTCAGCCACGGGATAAAGTACGAAATCATCAAGGCCACCATCGACACGGCGCCGACGACGGCAATAAGCTTGAAGTAACGCTGATAATCGGAATCCACGACGTCAAAGGCGGTAGCTTGGCCCAGCTTGAAGCCGTTGTCCTCGATCTTCTCTATAGCGCCATCCGGTCCGCTTAAGCTAGTGATCAGATTGTCCAGGGTATCCGTGATTTGCGCCTTGCTGACATCGCGGGAAGGTGCGGTGTTCAAGTATAGCATCCGGATGTTGCGGTCTTTGGTCGCCAGCGCAAAGCGGTCGGCAATCGTTTCCGGCGACAGGCTGGAATCATTTTCACTAAGCGAATAAAGACGGGTAACGTTATAGTCCAGCTGATAGGCCAGCGTTTTGAACCCCTTCTGCTGAGCCTTGATATTCTCAATCGCCGCGATGCCGATACCCCGTTCTTTCAAAAGATCGGCAAAGGCGGAGAGGCTGTTCAATTTGGCGTTGTCATTATAACCTTTGACCGAATCGCCCTCGAACAAAATGCGTTTGACGCCCAGATCCGCATAACGGTCCAGCAGCAGCTTCACGGCATCCTGGTCGTACGGCAGCGAGTCGACGAGCCGCGGCACGATGTTAAAACCTTTGTCATGCAGCATGTCCAATGTGAACGGGTCCGGCTGAATCGGCTTCAGCGTAGCATCCTCGATCGGCGTCTTGATGATCAGACCTTTTTGCCCGCGGAATTCCCAATCTTCGGTTACGATACCCAGCCGGCCGAAGGTGTCCTTGATCACCGGGGACAAGGCGTCCGAATTCGCCGTGCTGGTAAAGAGAACGTATGTATAATTATCATTCTCCGGGATCACCGTATCCGTCAAATTCGCGATATCCGTTGCGCCCCACAGCATCAAACGCCGGGCTTTGCGGTAATCGTCAAGTGTATTCTCGTAAATTGCCATGCTTTGCACGCCGGCTTCCTTCAACCGGTCGAGCTGCTCGGAAATATAGTCCTGCGGATTGCTGCGGTAGCTTGCCGCATCCACCAGGTCGCGGTAATCAAAAACGATTTCCACCGTTTTCGAAGATTTCTCGGTCTGCAGTCGGTCATAGACGACCGGGAGCGCCGCGACCAAACCGATCACGACGATTATCCACAGCCATCTGCGTGAAGCGATATTCCAACGTTGCCATTTCTGCTGCACCAAAAGTTCCTCCTCATCTCACTTCAAACCCTCTATACTCAAGCAGAAACGGATGTCCGCCCCAAAACCATGACGGTATCCGTTTCCGCGATCCAGCTTTTACAGTTGTATTATTTCCCGTCGACCCGCGCCATAACCTGCCCAGTCAGCGCAGCGACCTTATCTTTGGCGTTCTGTACCGATTCGCCGCGGACCGCAAAGTACACCTTGATTTTCGGCTCGGTACCGGACGGACGCAGGCAGAACCAGGAACCGTCGGAGAGCAGATATTTCAGTACGTTTTCCTTCGGAAGACCGTTTAGGCCTAGCGAGTAATCGAGAACTTCAGTTACAGCCGCGCCGGCAATTTCCTGCGGCGGATTGCTGCGCCAGTCAGTCATGATTCCCTGAATCTGCGCCACTCCGTCTTTGCCCTTGAGCGTGCGGGACTCCAGGCTCTCCAGGAAGTATCCGAATTGCTCGTACAGCTCTTGAAGTACGTCATACAGCGTTTTACCTTGGGCCTTGTAGTAAGCGCCCGCTTCGGCAATCAGCATGGCGGCAAGCACAGCATCTTTATCGCGGGCGTAGTTGCCGGCCAGATAACCGTAGCTTTCCTCATACCCGAACAAGTAGGTGTATTCACCCGACTGTTCGAATTGGGTCATTTTTTCCCCAATGTATTTAAAGCCGGTCAAAGTGTTGAATACGGTCGCACCGTAGTGGGAAGCGACAGCCGCGCCCATTTCGCTGGTAACGATCGTTTTGACGACAGCGCCGTTCTTCGGCAGCTTGCCCAGCTCCTGCAGGCGGCTCAAGTAGTAATGGATCATCAACGCTCCGGACTGGTTGCCGGTCAGCACTACGAACTTGCCTTCGTTATCCCGCACGACAGCGCCCATCCGGTCCGCATCCGGGTCGGTTCCGATCAGCAGATCCGCGCCCAGCTCTTCCCCGAGCTTCATCGCCAGCGTGAACGCTTCACGTTCTTCCGGGTTCGGCGACTTCACCGTCGAGAATTCGGAATCCGGCTGCTCCTGCTCAGGCACCACATGCACCTTCGTGAAGCCGATCTTCTCCAGCACACGGCGGACCGGCAGATTGCCCGTTCCATGCAGCGGCGTATAGACGATGGAGAAGTCTTTGCCCAGCTTCGCTGTAATTTCGTCACGGGCAACGCTGACCGCAGCCACCGTATCCGTAAACGCTTCGTCTTCCGCTTCGCCGAGCCAGTGCAGCAGGCCTGCCGCTTCCGCCTCTTCGCGGGAAATCCGTTTTACACCGTTAAAGGAATCCACTTCCAGAATCGCCGCAATCACTTGCTCCGCTTCGTCCGGTACCAGCTGACCGCCTTCGGCATTGTATACTTTGTAGCCGTTATATTCCGGCGGATTATGGCTGGCGGTGATGACAATCCCTCCGGTTGCCTTCAAATGGCGGACGCTGAACGAAAGCTGCGGCGTCGAGCGCAGCGAAGGGTACAGGTGGGCGTCGATGCCGTTTCCGGCGAGCACCAGTGCGGCTTCCAGCGTAAATTCCGGCGAGAACCGGCGGGAGTCATGGGCGATGACCACGGACGGTCTGCCTTCGCCGGTATGCTTTTCCAGCAGGTAGTTCGCCAACCCTTGGGTAGCCCGGCCCACCGTGTAACGGTTCATCCGGTTGCTGCCCGCGCCGATCACGCCGCGCAGACCGCCTGTACCAAACTCGAGATCACGGTAAAAACGCTCTTCAAGTTCCTTCGGGTCGTTCTCCAACGCTTTGAGTTCGGCTTTCGTCGCTTCGTCCACGGACGGGTCCTGCAACCAGCGGGACAACGTTTCAGCAGCTTTTGGGCTTAATTCAGTCATGGATATCTCTCCTTCATATCTATAAATTGGATGAACTAAAACGGTTAGCTTAGCGCAAACATTATCTCTCCGGAGGCTACAACTTTATCGTCCACCTTGGCGGTAGCTTGGCCTTTGCCGATGCTGCCCTTGAGGCGGGTGATTTCGACTTCAAGCGTCAGCGTATCGCCGGGAACCACTTGACCGCGGAAGCGGAAGCCGTCGAGTCCGGCCAGGAACCCGATTTTGCCCCGGTTCGCTTCAACCCCAAGGATCGCCACGGCGCCGACCTGCGCAAGCGCTTCGGTAATCAGCACGCCGGGCATCACCGGATATCCCGGAAAATGGCCGACAAAAAACGGCTCGTTCACCGTTACGTTCTTGATGCCTACCGCCCGTTTGCCCATTTCGATTTCGATAATTTTGTCCACCAGCAAAAATGGCGGCCGGTGCGGGATGATCTCCTGGATCTCATTGATATTCATCATTAAGGACAAGCCCCTTTCGGAAATACGGATATGTACAGCAACTGCATAAATATGGACCGCTTCGGCAAAAACTATAGCTATCCTTCACCACCTGCAGAAGTGGAGGTTAAGATAGGGGCTTTCTCCAGGCATGCGCCGCATGACGGAGAGGGCCTTTTTACGCGCCGCCGGCCTCCCCGGCTTTATATACATATCCCAGTATAAGAAAAACACCTACCCGAGTCCATTCAGGATGTCGTCTATCCTAAAGTTCATACATTCTGAATTATAAGAAAAACTTCCATCTACGTCCACCCGAACCTAGGACAAGCCCTTAAACGCCCGGCCAAACAAAAAAACTCCCTTGTACATAATGTACAATAAGGGAGTTTGCGAAACAATTACGGCGCGAACACGAGGTCATACACATGCTTCCACGTGCTGAACTGAAGCACATCGCTGAATTCCCGGTGCCCCAGCACAACATAGCCGGTCACCAGACCGCCGGCAAGCGCTCCCACCAGCAGAATCGGAATCAGGAACCACTGGATGATCGTCCACGTGCGAATTCTCCGTTTCCGCTGCGGCTTTCCGCTGTCTTGCGCCGGATTTTGGCTATCGTTAAGGCTCATTCCTTCACCTACCCGCGCATACTATTAGCCAGTCCTTGCATCTGATCGCTGGAAGAAAGCGCCCGCGCGGCCAGCTGATATGTACGCTGAATTTGCATAAGTTCCGTCATTTCTTTGGTTAGATCCACATTGGACTGCTCCAGATAACCCGAACGCACGCCGATGCCCGTGGCTTCGCCCGGCTGGCGCTGCACAAAAGCCTGGTCAGCGGTTACGCCGTCCGCCAGCACGTAAAAATTGCCGTCCACCGCCTGAAGCACGCTTTTGCTGCGCGGCTCGACGATCATCAGCGTTCCGGCAACCTCCACCGGGTCGTTGTCGCCGGTCTTCGTCAATACCCGTCCGCTTTCGTCAATTGCGGCGCTGACATTCGCCGGAACCCTCATCGGCTCCCCTTCCGAGTTTAAAACGGAATTGCCCGTATTGTCCACCAGAATCATGCTGGCAGCATCATCCGGATCCGGCTGAAAATGAAAATCGCCCTGCCGCGTATACCCGATTCCGCCGTTGACCTGAACGCCGAAGAGACCGTTGCCCTGGATCGCCAGATCGGTCGGATTACCGGTTTCCTGCAGCGTGCCTTCTACCCAGTCGCTCGTAACTTCCGGCACACGTACGCCGTAACCAACGGTGAAACCAAGCGGGGTACTGCGGCCCGGCTGGTTGTATTCCTTCGACTGCTGCTGAACACGGGTCAGCACGTCCTCAAACGAGCCTTCCTTGCTCTTATAGCCGGCCGTATTCATGTTAGCGACATTATTCGCAATAATGTCAAGCCGCTGCTGGAGACTGGCCATGGATACCGCAGCGCTGATTGTTGAGTTATTCATCGTTACCGCCCTCCGGTTCTAGACTCTGCCGACTTCGTTCACGGCTTTATCAAGGCTTCTATCGTAATATTGCACCACCCGCTGGTTGGCTTCATATGCCCGGTAAGCGGCATTCAAATCAACTGTAACCTGAGTGGCATCCACGTTGGAATTCTCCAGGTAGCCTTGACGCACTTCAAGATTGTCAGCATTTGTGGCAAAGCGGATCCCTGCCGTCGTCGGATCCTCGGCATGGAAAACACCGTTGCCGTCGCGCACCAGCTCCTGCGGGCGCTCAATGACGCTGACCCCGATTTTTGTTCCTGACGGAAGGCCTGTGGCCGGATCAAGCAGATTGCCCTGTCCGTCCACTTTCAAGTTGTCCTCGGAACCGGTGATCACCAGCGGATTGCCGCTTGCATCAAGAACCTTGAATCCGCCGGCGCTCAGTACTTGACCCGAAGGATCCACCGTGAAGCTGCCGTTCCGGGTGTACAGGTTATTCCCGGCATCGTCCTGCACAGTAAAAAAAGCCTGCGGCCGGTAGATGGTTTCGCCGTCCGCCGTTATATATTTACCGGAACCGTCAAAAGCGATATTTCCGCCCGTGTCCGGATTGGTGACTTGTAAATCAGTGGAAAGCGCAAAGTCGACCGGTTTGCCGCTTTCGATCATATCCCCTTGCATGTACTGGGATACTGACTGTTCGGCGAATACACCTGTATTAATGCGGCCCACCGGTTTAACAGTCCCCCCGCTCATCGCGGAGATCAACACTTCGGGAAAGGCATGGCTGACGCTGTCCACCTGCTTGTATCCAGTCGTATTCATGTTGGCAATATTCTGCGTTGCCGTATCATGTCTGCGCTGCTGTGTGACCATCCCGGCAGCCGCCGTATATAAACCTCTCAGCATACGGTAAAACCCTCCCTAAATTCCGTCGTTCTCCCTTTATTATCGGCCATTTAAAATTTTTTCTTAATATTTTTGTCGAGATGGTCCAGCATGATGCCTGTCCCTTTCACGACGCAATGCATCGGATCCTCCGCTACCCACACGGGAACATGCAGCTCTTCGGCCAGCAGCTCGTCCAATCCGTTAAGCAGGGCTCCGCCGCCGGTAAGCACGACGCCGCGGTCGATGATGTCCGCCGACAATTCCGGCGGTGTCCGTTCCAACACCGATTTGGCAGCCGCTACAATCGAGGATACCGGATCCCACAGCGCTTCCTTCACCTCTCCGGAAGTGATGGTCAACGTGAGCGGGAGCCCGCTGGCCATATCCCGGCCCCGGATATCCATCTCGGCCTGCTTGCCGCCCGGACGCACCGTACCGATTGTCACTTTGATGTCCTCGGCGGTACGCTCGCCGATCAGCAGTTTATATTTTTGCTTGATATATCGTAAAATGGCATCGTCGAACTTGTCCCCCGCGACTTTAATCGAGGAGGCGGTAACGACGTCGCCCATGGATAATACGGCTACATCCGTCGTTCCGCCGCCAATGTCGACGACCATATTTCCGCTTGGCTGATAAATGTCCATTCCCGCACCGATCGCTGCGGCTTTTGGCTCCTCTTCCATAAATACGTCTTTGGCACCGCTCCGTTCAGCGGCTTCCCGGATAGATTTCTGCTCAACGGAGGTTATATTTGTGGGGGCGCAGATCAAAATACGGGGCTTCGCGTACCAGGTACGCCCGCCGACGCGGTCGATAAAATATTTGAGCATCATTTCTGTAATGGCAAAATCGGCAATAACGCCATCGCGCAGCGGACGGATCGTCGTAATGTTGCCCGGCGTTCGTCCGACCATCCGGCGCGCCTGCTCGCCTACCGCAAGGACCTTCTTCGTATCACTTTCAAGCGTGACCACGGAAGGTTCATCCAGAACGACTCCCCTTCCTTTGACATGAATAAGCACATTGGCCGTGCCCAGATCAATTCCGATATCCTTGCTAAGCATAATGAAAAAGCCCCCAAAGTGTTATTTTAATTGAAAATGTTGGATGATACCAAGCTTTAAAGTACCATACTTCAGGGGAATTATACAATGAATTAAAGCTGAATAATTACTGAATTTCTTGAATTTCTCAGGACTTTGAGGCGACCGCGACTTCGCGTTTTTTGCCGGTCGATTTTTTGTATTTGATTTTGGTAGCTTCTCCCCCCCGAAGATGCCGAATGGACTTATGATACTCGAGAATGTGCTTGACCTGATCGGCCAGATCAGGGTTGATCTCCGGCAACCGCTCGGTTAGATCTTTGTGCACCGTGCTTTTTGAAACGCCAAATTCCTTGGCTATCGTCCGGACCGTATGCCTGGTTTCCACGATGCAGCGTCCGATTTTGATCGTACGTTCCTTGATGTAATCGTGCACGCTCCCGCCTCCCAACTGTGGATAGTTTGGTACATTATATGAGGGGCGGGCCTAGATATTCGCGCTTTCAGGACGTGACAAGCTTCCGGAGGGTCATTTAATTTCTTGGACAACCCTGCAATCATGAAAAAAGCAGAGGGCACAAGCCCCCTGCTTCAGGTGTTCGATTAACGCTGCGGCAGCAGATCCGAAGGATTTACCGGGTTGCCGTTTTCGTGCACTTCGAAGTGCACATGGTTCCCAAGATCCTTTTCGATTTCGCTGCGTCCGGCCGTGGCCAGCGTATCGCCTTGCTTGACCTTATCGCCTTGTTTGACCTTGGTATCGGCCAGACTTTGGTACACGGTTACCAGGTTGCCGGGACTGGTCACTTCAACCACTTTGCCGAATACGGCTACATCTTCGACACGGGTGACTTCGCCGCTCAGCGCCGCTTTCACGTCAAACGTTTTGTGGTCCGCACGGGCAAGGTCGATGCCGACATTCGGTACAAAAGTATCGTTGTACTGTACCATCGCAGCCACGTGATTCTCTTCGGTGCCGTTTTCGTCATAATACGGTTTGACGACATCCACGTCTGCCGGATTTGCGACAGGCCAGGCGATGTCTTCCACGGAAGCGCTGACTTCCAGCGCCTCAGGGTCGCTGTTTGTTGTACCGGCTTCATTGGAGGAGACAGCAGCGGTGTCATTTTGCGAGATGGCGGTGGTGGTATCGTCATTCAGCGCCTTTTGGCCGGCATCCTGATAGACCCACACCAAGGTTAGTATAATAGCCGCTGCCGCCGTGTACACTGCCGGGAAAACCCAGCGCTTGGAGAGCATCTTTTTCCATGAGGAAGGCTTTACGCTTGGATCTCCCTGTTTGTTTTTGAGAGATTCGTCATGGACGTTTTTGTTTTTGTCTTGTTCATTCATATGTTTATCACCTCAATAACCAGTGTTACCGGGTGATTCGCTTTTATACGTATCTTTCAAGTTATTTTTTCAGGAGAGTTGAGACTTGCGCGAACGAAACGCCGCTGTAGTAGTGTTTGAGAATCTGCGTCGCGGTGCTGCCCTCCTGAGCCATGCCGTTCGCGCCCCATTGGCTCATTCCGACGCCGTGCCCGTTGCCGTAAGTAGTGATGACCACCTCGCTGCCCCGCCAGCTCCACGTGAACTGGCTAGATCGCAGCTCCAGCTTCTCCCGAATCTCTCTGCCTGTAAAAATAGTTCCGGCAATTGAAATTTCCTTTACCCGGTGACCGGCGGTCCAGGACAGAATCTTGGCCGGCAAAGAAGAAGCAGCAAGTTTCTTCAGCTTGGCAGAGGTGCCTTGGCGGCCCGATACCGGAACAGCCGGCTGCTCCAGCCCCAGCTTCTGAATCAGCTTCGCTGCCGTAAAGCGGTAGGTGACCGCGAGGTCCGGCGTTATCTGCTGCTCCCAAGGGCTCGCCACGCTGCGCAGGTACGGCACGGCCGCATTCCAGTAATCCTCCGAGTTTTCGGTATAGCCGCCGCTGGAGGCGAAGAAAGCGGCGGTGATCGGCTCGCCTTTATAGACCATCACCGTGCCGCGCGTTTCAAGGACGGCGCGGCGGATCTTGGCCAGCGCGGCGCTCTTGCCGCCGCGTTCCCAATCCCGTTCCAGGACGGCCCGCGAGACGTAAGCCTGATGGCTTACCGTATCGGTGACGTCGGCCGCGCCGCCTGGAACGCCGCTGGTGTCGCCGGCCCGCAGGCGGCGCACAATGAAGGTGCGGGCGGCCACGGCCTGGGCTTTGAGCGCTTCGAGCTCAAAGTCCGCCGGCATCTCGGCCGCCAGCACGCCGCTGACGTAGTCCTCCAGCGGCAGCGTTTCTATTTGTCCGCTCTGCGACAAATAGACGGACACCTCTGGCTGCGGGGCCTCCGCAGCCGTATCCGGCGCCGCGGGCGAAGCCGTAGCCTGCGGCGCCGGCGGGGCTGGCGATGGTCCGCTGCGCAGCAGGACGATCGCCAGCGGCAGCAGCAGCGCCGCCAGCAGGGGCGCTGCGAGCCAGGCGGCAGGCGTCAGGCGCCGCCTGAGCTGCCGCGGCCGCGCGCTGCGGAGCCTGCGCGGCCCGCGCGCAAAGCGCATGGCGCGGCGCGAAAGGATGCGCCGCAGATTGCGAATCGTCTTCATTTCGTTCTCTCCTTCCTATCTCCGGTGATTCTTATAGATATGAATTCCGGATAAGTGATAGAACGATATTTTGAGAGACGGAGAAGACAAAAGCCCAACGAGCGGGTAGCCTCTGCTGTGCTTCATTTCCTAAACCCGCTTTAGGGATTACCGCCCAAACCGGCTTCCGATATGGGCGCAATTAAGCGCTAACCCCCCCACGTTTCACGATCAGCCTGCTGCAGTCGCCATACTTCTGGCAGAGAGAGCCGCTATACCATTAGCGGGATAACATCCCTCTAATTTGTTTTAAAATCAGCTTTCAGCACAAATAGTGGGATTTTGTCCTACTAATTTCATGAATACAGGCTGCATTTGCCCTTTCCAGGAGATTTAGAGGGACATTATCCCACTAAATCAAAATCATCGCACAGCCGTCCAAATTTAGTGGGACGTTTTCCCGCTATTTCGGAACAGCCTTGCTTCAAACGACCTTTACTGAAGCTTTCGTTTAAACCCGCACCTCCCAACCCGTTCAACGCAAAAAGAGGCCCCGCCTAGGCGGGACCTCTTGCATTCCTAAGATTAGACCCAGGTCGGCTGGACCTGGAAGCGCGGTTTGGCCACCGTTTCTTCTTTGGTAGCCGCTGCCTGAGCAGAAGCAGGTGCCGGTGCCGGCGTTTCGTCCAGCGAAATCCGCCAGATGTCGGCGCCGAGGCCGGCCAGCTTCTCGGCGAGGTGCACGTAGCCGCGATCGATATGATGCGTGCCGCTCACCTCGGTGGTGCCTTCGGCGACCAGACCGGTAAGAATCAGCGCAGCGCCTGCACGCAGGTCGGTTGCGGTAACCTTGGCGCCGACGAGCTTGGCATTGCCGGTCACGATGGCCGAACGGCCTTCGATTTTGATCTCGGCGTTCATGTTGTGGAACTCATCCACATGCATGAACCGGTTCTCGAATACGGTCTCGGTAACAACGCTTGTGCCTTCGGAGCGAAGGAGCAGGGCCATCATTTGCGACTGCATATCCGTCGGGAATCCCGGGTACGGCAGCGTCTTGACATCCACTGCTTTCAGCGGCTTGTCGCTGATGACGCGCACGCCGTTTTCGTCCGGGATGATCGTGACGCCCATCTCTTCCATCTTGGCAATGACTGGACCAAGGTGGTCTGCAATCGCGCCTTCCACGTATACGTCACCGCCAGTGATGGCAGCCGCAGCCATGTAGGTCCCGGCTTCAATCCGGTCGGGAATGACCTGATGTCTTACGCCATGCAGCCTCTCCACGCCTTCGATCCGGATTATGCCGGTGCCCGCGCCGCGGACGATCCCGCCCATGCCGTTGATATAGTTGGCCAAATCGACGATTTCCGGTTCTTTGGCGGCATTCTCAATAACCGTAACGCCTTCAGCCAGCGCTGCCGCCATCATTATGTTTTCGGTCGCGCCTACGCTTGCCACGTCCAGATAGACTTTGGCGCCGCGCAGCCTTCCGTTAATTTTCGCTTCAATGTACCCTTGGCCCAGACTGATCTCGGCCCCGAGCGCTTCAAATCCTTTGAGATGCTGGTCAATCGGTCTTGTACCGATCGCGCAGCCGCCAGGCAATGAAATTCTTGTGTACCCCATCCGGCTAAGCAGCGGACCCATGACCAGAAAAGAAGCCCGCATTTTACTCACCCATTCATAGGGCGCTTCACACGAAGTGATGTTGGTCGCATTAACCTCAATGATATCATTCTGGTATGTAACGCCCGCACCCAAAGATTCCAGCACTTTGCTGATGGTCATTACATCGTCTAACGGAGGAGCGTCCACAATCACACTTGCTCCTTCTTCTGCCAATAGAGAGGCGGCTATGATCGGTAGTACGGAATTTTTTGCGCCGCTGACTTTCACGCTCCCGGTCAATCTGTTGCCACCGCGGACGATAAATTTGCTCATTTCGGTTTCCCTCCGCGTCCATTATTTCTGACATTAATTTTGAAGTAAGATGCATTTGTTAAAATATCGGTTATTTCGTCATTCCCCTGCCGCGCAAAGCTTTTGCTTAAACCTCAGTGTTCTCATAATAAATTCTTATTATGCGAAAGCGACTGGGCCCTGCAGCCTATGACAGATATAACCAAAGCGGCCGTCATTAAAACATGTACCTGATCAGCCCGGTCCAGCTCAAGTAATCCAGCAGAAACCCCGCCACAAAGTGGCCCAGGACAATCGCCAGCAGCAAGTGCAGCAATCTTCCCTGTGGGCTCTTGGGATATCTTATGACCAAATCGAGCTTAAGGTTCTGAAGTGCCCACCAAGAGAGTACGACACAGAACAAAGAAACGATCATTGAGACCAGACCGCTGGTGCCGGCGCTTCTTGTTAGTTCGGAGTCCCAAAACTGATTCATGTTCCACCCCCGTGTTCATACTTACTCGGAAATCGACTCTTATATCATACTTGTGAAGATAAAAAGAATCCAGTACTTTTACAAATATTTAAACAATGCCATCCTTACCGTGCCCGAAAAATGACGATCCGTTCACCTCTTGTAAACTTCTACCGGTTGTTTATTTCAAATATCATGTGAAAAAGAAAGCGGCCAAACCAGAGGCTTGACCGCATCCTATTATTTTTGCGATTTGCCTGCAGACACCTTGATCCGCGTGACGGCGCGCTGAAGCGCGAGCTCGGCACGGCGGTGGTCGACGTCGTCCTGCTTGCTGCGGGACTGCAAACGGCGCTGCGCCCGTTCCTTGGCCGCTTCCGCGCGCTCCAGGTCGATGTCCTTCGGCAGCTCGGCGCTTTCGGCCAGTACGGTTACTTTGTCTTTATGCACTTCCATAAATCCGCCGTGCACCGCGATGGTTGTCGTCTCCCCGTCAGCCTTGACGATAAGAGGAGCAACCTGCAGCGGCGTGACCAGCGGAATATGGCCCGGCAAAATACCGAGGTCACCGTCGGCGCCCTTGACCGTCAGGCTGTTCACCTGTTTGGAGAGCACCAGATGATCCGGAGTGACAATTTCCAGCAGAAAAGTGTTCACTTTTATTCCTCCTTAAAGCTTTGCGGAGCAAAGCTTGCGTCGAAAGCATCAGCTTAGCTTTGCGCAGCAAAGCTTGCGTCGAAAGCATCAGCTTAGCTTTGCGCAGCAAAGCTTGCTTCGTAAGCATCAGCCTAGCCGAGCAAAGTCTTAGAGCGATTTTGCTTTTTCGACCGCTTCTTCGATCGTGCCTACGAACAGGAATGCCGCTTCCGGAAGATCGTCATGTTTGCCTTCAAGGATCTCCTTGAAGCTGCGGACGGTTTCTTTGATCGGCACGTATTTACCCTTGAAGCCGGTGAATTGTTCCGCAACGTGGAAAGGCTGGGACAGGAAGCGTTCAACCTTACGTGCGCGGGCTACAATCACTTTGTCGTCTTCGCTGAGCTCATCCATACCGAGGATGGCGATGATATCCTGAAGTTCGGTGTAGCGCTGGAGCAGCTGTTTCACGCCTTGCGCCACGTTGTAGTGCTCTTCTCCGACGATTTCCGGAGCCAGAATCCGCGAGCTGGAAGCGAGCGGGTCAACGGCCGGGAAGATCCCTTTTTCGGAGATTTTGCGTTCAAGGTTAGTCGTTGCATCCAAGTGGGCAAACGCCGTAGCCGGAGCCGGGTCAGTGTAGTCATCCGCCGGTACGTAGATCGCTTGGATGGAAGTAACGGAACCTTTTTTGGTGGACGTAATCCGTTCCTGCAATTGGCCCATTTCCGTAGCCAGCGTAGGCTGGTAACCTACGGCGGACGGCATGCGTCCGAGGAGTGCGGATACTTCGGAACCCGCTTGGGTAAAGCGGAAGATGTTGTCGATAAAGAGCAGCGTATCGCGGCCTTCAACATCGCGGAAATATTCCGCCATGGTCAGACCGGTCAAGGCTACGCGCAGACGCGCGCCCGGCGGCTCGTTCATTTGCCCGAACACCATCGCCGTTTTCTTGATAACGCCGGAGTCGGTCATTTCATGGTAAAGGTCATTTCCTTCGCGCGTACGTTCGCCGACCCCTGCAAATACGGAGATCCCGCCGTGTTCCTGCGCGATGTTGTTGATAAGTTCCTGGATGGTAACGGTTTTACCTACGCCGGCACCGCCGAAGAGGCCGATTTTACCGCCCTTGGCATAAGGGGCCAGCAGGTCGATAACCTTGATACCCGTTTCCAGGATTTCTGCTTGCGTCGAGAGCTCGTCGAATGTCGGAGCAAGACGGTGAATCGGATTTTTCTCAACCGCTCCGATTTCTTCGCCGTTGTCGATTGGATTGCCGAGCACGTTGAATACCCGGCCCAGCGTTACCGCTCCAACCGGAACCGAGATCGGACCGCCTTGGTCGATGGCATCGAGTCCGCGGACGAGGCCGTCCGTCGAAGACATGGCGATGCAGCGAACCAGGTTGTCGCCCAGATGGTTGGAAACCTCTAGCGTCAAATTAATGGCACGGCCATTTCCCGTACTTGCTTCAATCTTAATGGCGTTGAATATTTCGGGCAGTTGGCCGCGTTCAAATTCAATATCGACAACCGGACCCATAATGCTGACAACGCGTCCTTTGTTCATTTTGATTTCCCTCCTCAAAAGCTAAGCTTCATACACTTAAGACTGCGCGTTGGCGCCGGCCACAATTTCGGTGATTTCTTGCGTAATCGCCGCCTGGCGGGCACGGTTGTACGTAAGGGTCAAAGATCCGATCATTTTCGATGCATTTTTGGTTGCACTGCCCATCGCTGTCATTTTCGCGCCCAGCTCGCTGGCTTTGCCGTCCAGAATCGCACTGTAAATCAAAGTTTCCGCATATTTCGGAAGCAGTACTTCAAGAACACCCTCGGCCGAAGGCTCATATTCATAAAGAGCGCTTACGCCATGTGCCTTCTCCTGCTGTTCCACGGGTTCCATCGGCAGCAGGCGATCCACGGTCGGGATCTGGCTGATGGCATTCACGAACCGGTTGTAGCAGATGTATACCTCGTCGTACGCGCCTGTCTCAAACTGGCTGACCGCTGAATAGGCGATCGTTTTGATGTCGGCGAATGTCGGGGTATCCGAAAGTTCCGTGACTTCCTCCACAATCGGATAATCGCGGCGGCGCAGGAAATCACGGCCTTTGCGGCCGATGACAAACAAACCGTATTCATCTTTGGATGGGTGCCGTTCGGACAACAGCATCGTCACTTTGCGCAAAATGTTGGCGTTGTAACCGCCCGCCAAACCTCTGTCGGAAGTAACGATGATATAGGCGGTCTTTTTCACAGGACGGCTGACCAGCATTGGATGCGATGCGCCCTGCGAGCCGGCGGCAATGCTGGCTACGACTTCCTTGAGCTTCTCCGAATACGGGCGGGCCGCCTCCGCTTTCTCCTGCGCTTTGCGCAGCTTGGAGGCCGCGACCATTTCCATCGCCTTCGTGATCTGTCTGGTGTTCTGAACGCTCTTGATTTGACGTTTAATATCACGCATGCTTCTTGCCATGAGTTCACCACCTTATATCTTCAGAGCTTTGGCCCCTGCCAAAGCTCGGTTACGGCAATATTGTTCACCCGCGCTGATTAGCTGGTCGCGAAGCCTTTTTTGAACTTCTCGATCGCTTCTTTCAAAGCGGCTTCATTGTCGGCTGTCAAATCCTTCGTATCGGTAATCGACTTCAGAATTTCCGGCGCACTGCTGTCCACGAACGACAGGAATTCTTTTTCGAAGCGGCGGACGTCTTTGACCGGAATATCGTCAAGGAAGCCTTTAACGGCCGTGTACAGGCTGACCACTTGGTGCTCAACGTGCAGCGGCTGGTTTACGCCTTGCTTCAGAATTTCCATCATCCGGGCACCGCGGTTAAGACGGGCTTGCGTCGATTTATCGAGGTCGGAACCGAACTGCGAGAACGCTTGAAGCTCGCGGTATTGGGCCAGATCCAGACGCAGGGAGCCTGCGACCTTCTTCATCGCCTTGATTTGCGCCGATCCGCCTACGCGGGATACGGAGATACCGACGTTGATCGCCGGACGTTGCCCGGAGTTGAACAAGTCGGATTCAAGGAAGATTTGGCCGTCCGTAATCGAAATTACGTTCGTCGGAATGTATGCCGATACGTCGGAAGCTTGTGTTTCGATGAAAGGCAGGGCGGTTAATGAACCTCCACCCAGTGCATCGCTGAGCTTGGCCGCACGTTCCAGAAGGCGGGAATGCAGATAGAACACGTCACCAGGGAAAGCTTCGCGGCCCGGAGGACGGCGGAGCAACAGGGACAGTTCGCGGTAAGCGGATGCTTGCTTCGAAAGGTCATCATAAATGACGAGGACATGCTCGCCTTTGTACATGAAGTATTCGCCCATTGCGCAGCCTGCGTATGGAGCGATATACAGCAGCGGAGACGGCTCGGAAGCCGATGCGGTCACGACGATGGTATATTCCAGCGCGCCGTGGCGGCGGAGGGTTTCCACTACCTGTGCTACCGTGGATTGTTTTTGTCCGATGGCAACATAGATACATTTCATGCCGTTGCCTTTTTGGTTGATGATCGCGTCGATCGCGATCGCCGTTTTACCGGTTTGACGGTCACCGATGATGAGCTCGCGTTGGCCGCGGCCGATCGGAACCATCGCATCGATCGCTTTCAGACCGGTTTGCATCGGTTCATGAACCGACTTACGGTCGATAACGCCCGGAGCGTTGTTTTCAACAGGACGGAATTCCGTCGTTGCGATCGGTCCTTTGCCGTCCAGCGGTTGACCCAGCGGATTCACGACACGGCCAAGCAGCGCTTCGCCAACCGGCACCTGCATGATTTGACCTGTACGTTTCACTTGGTCGCCTTCGCGAATTTCCGTGTACTCACCCAGAATAACAACACCGACGTTGCTTTCTTCCAGATTGAGCGCCATTCCCACTACGCCGTTGGAGAATTCCACCAGCTCGCCGGCCATGGCGTTTTCAAGACCGTATACGCGGGCAATCCCGTCGCCGACTTGAATAACGGTGCCGATTTCGGCCACTTCAATATCGGCTTTATATTGTTCGATTTGACTTTTGATCAAAGTGCTGATTTCTTCAGGTCTGATGCTCAATATGTTCACCCCTATCTTCTGTGCTTATCGTTAAAAGATTTCTCAAGCCGTTCCAGCTTGCCGGACAAACTTCCGTCATAGAGCGTATCGCCAATGATCACCTTCAGCCCGCCGAGCAGGCTTTTATCGACGACATTGCTGACACGGATGTTGCGGCCGGACAACCGTCCGAATTCTGCGGCAACTTCTTCCTGTTCCTGTTCGTTCAGCGGATAAGTGGAATATACGGTAGCATCGGCAAGTCCAAGGCTTTCGCCTTCAAGCTTGATGTAGCTATCCAAAAGATCGCCGAGAATCCCGATTCTTCCCCGCTGCACAAGCAGCTCCAGCGTGTTGATCACCGTAGCGGACAGTTTGCCGGAAAGCGCGGTTTTCAGCACTTCCAGTTTCTGCTCTCCGGAAATCTTCGGCGTGGCGATGAAGCGTTGCAGGTCAACATCGGAATTGAGCGCTTCGACGAGGCTCTTCAACTCCTGTTCAACCTCCAGCGTCTTTTGCTCTTCATGGGCCACTTGAAACAATGCTTTCGCATATCTTTTGGCGACAACCGTATCCTGACTCATGACTGGCCTCCAACCTTTTTAAGGTATTGGTCAACCAGTTCTTCTTGAGCGGCATCTGAGCTGACTTCTTTTTCAAGCAGCTTGGAAGCGATCTTTACCGAAGCCGCGCCGAGCTCGCCGCGCAAAGCCTCAACCGCTTTGTTCTTCTCGTTCTGAATATCGCGAACAGCCTCTTCTTTGATGCGGGCTGCTTCAACTTTAGCCTGTTCGAGCAATTGCTCGGATTGCTTTCCGCTCGTCTGCCGGGATTGCTCGATGATGTCGTACGCTTCCTTGCGGGCATTTTGCAGAGCCTGTTTTTGCTCCTCTACGAAAGCGACCGCTTGCTCCCGCGTTTGGGTAGCTTCGTTAAGCTGCGACATGACAAGTTCACGGCGTTTCTCCATAACGGAGAACAACGGGCCGAAGGCGTACTTATTGAGCAGAAGATACAAGATCAGGAACGCGATCAGCGCCAGCACGAGAGATGTGATAGAAAAATGCACTAGGGGTCACTCCTTTCCGCTTGACTTTCATTATCTTTACAGAGCGAATTTCTTCAAAAAAGAAAGCGCGGATGGCCGTGGCCTTCCCCGCCAAATATTGCGACTTCTTAGGCTCCCGCGTAGAAAATGAAAGCCAATACGACACCGATGATCGGCAGGGCTTCAACCAGACCTACCCCGATAAACATAGTGGTTTGCAGCGTGCTTCTAGCTTCTGGTTGACGGGCGATACCTTCTACCGTTTTGCTGACAATCAGACCGTTACCGATACCGGCGCCCAGTGCGCCCAAACCTACCGCGATTGCTGCCGCGATGTATGCCATAACTCCCATTAGATGAATCCTCCTTAAAGATCTAAGTTTTATAGTTTTTTTATTTACAAGCTTCTACGCGCCCATGGCGCGAAAAGCCTCAATCAATGTTCCTCATGCGTCTCCAATGCCTGCGAAATGTATACGAAGGTCAAAATCGTAAAGACAAACGCTTGGATGGAGCCAACGAAAATACTGAAGCCCTGCCAGATCATGAGCAGCGGAATCGATGCGATCGCCCCGACAATCCCGGATGAACCGAGCTTGATCAGAACGGTGATCAATACCTCGCCCGCGAAAATATTCCCGAATAGACGCATCCCGTGCGTCAGCAGCTTCGAGAACTGCTCTATCAGGTTTATCGGCAAGAAGAATGCAAAAGGCTGTAAATAGTGTTTGAAGTATCCCTTGGTGTTCCTCGTCATCCCCAGGAAATGTACCAGGACGAATACCAATCCGGCCAAGCCCATCGATACCGAGGCATCGGCGGTAGGCGATTTCCACCAGCTTACGCCAACCTCAACCTCTTCGCCCGGCTTCGCAGCTTGATCCTCATGGATTTTGTCGACCACGGTAACCAGCGGCTGGCTGAAAAAGGTTGCTTTATCTGCGTCCTTATACTCCGTTACAATCCCGAAGGGCAGACCGAGCATGTTGCCTACGAAGATAAACATGATCAGCGTCATGCCAAGCGAGAGAAACGGCTTGCCTTTTTTCATATCCATATTGCTTGAAATCAAACCTTGGACAAACTCCACGACCCATTCCATGAAATTCTGCAGTTTCCCCGGATTCTCCACAGAGAGATTGCGGGTTGCCAGACGCGCGATGACAAAGACAATCGTACAGGTGACAATCAGCATCAGAATGATGGACAGATCGAAGTTGAGTCCTCCAAGTTCAATAATCGGTGATTCATGCATTGTGTTCTCACCCCTTTCTCGTCAGCGGCTTCATTTCTCATTCATTACCATAATAAATCCTATAATAGGAGTCATTAGCTGTCCGACGACAAGACTGGCGCATACCGCAATCTCACTGAAGTAATGAGGATACTCGAGCGCCAAAATAATGGCAAGGATCGAGGTAGCTACTCTGACACCAAAGCCAAGCGTAGCCCGGCCCTTTCGCTGACCCGCTGCCGATTTGCCGATATTGTTGATCTTGTAGCCCATATAGAGCACATTGATGCAACTGACAGAAGCGCCCAGTACCGTTCCGTGAAAGATCGTCCGCCGATGGGGCATCAGCTCCGCGATAATGAAGCATACCGCGATGATGGCCATAATGGTCACAAACATAATCTTGTTTAGCTTCGATATGTCATTCATCGCTTTCCCTCATCACTCGTTTTATCACGCTAACAATGCTTGCGGCTCCCGACAACATACCAAAAAGCACGCCCAAGCCGACCCAAAGACCTGCGTTTCCCCACATCCCGCCGAGCCATCTTCCGAGAAAATAGCCCCCGATTGTGCAGCCCGCAAGGTCGACGCCGATTGCGCTGGCCAAACCTATGGCGCGATAGGCTCTCGCCGGATCTTTGCCTTCATTTTGGTTCCGGTCAGATTGATTCATTGTATCCCGCCCTTGGATTTCAATTCATTTTACTGAATGTTACAAGAGTTTGTCAATCAAGCGGAAACAGTGTTTCTAAGCGTGAAAATATGAAAAAAGTCACATAAAAATCAAAAAAATCCGCACAAACCATACAGTTTTACTGCATGGTATTTTCATTTCTTTTCACCAGCTAGTTTTTAAGCCTCTGGTGAAATTGTGAACGTTCTGTGAAACTCTTCGGGACGCTCTTCGACAACACCGAAATGATGCAAAATCGCATTGACAATTCTCTTGGAGGCATTTCCGTCTCCATACGGGTTGGCGGCCCGGCTCATTGATTGATAGAGGTCCTCATCAGTCAACAAAGCATGTGTCCGTTGATACACCTTCTCTTCGTCCGTACCCACAAGTTCCAAGGTTCCGGCCTCAATTCCTTCCGGACGTTCTGTCGTATCGCGAAGTACGAGCACTGGAACGCCAAAGGAAGGGGCTTCTTCCTGTAAGCCGCCGGAATCTGTCAGGATCAGGTGGGTATACGGGTAAAAATTGTGCAGGTCTACGACATCCAGCGGATCGATCAGCTTGATTCTCGGGTGGTCGCCCAGGATCTCGTACGCCGGCTCTTTGACGGCCGGGCTCGGGTGCACGGGATACACAATGGCTACATCTTCAAATTCATCAGCGATTCTTTTGACTGCACGGAAAATATGACGGTGCGGTTCGCCTTGTGATTCTCTGCGGTGCGCCGTCATCAGAATAAGCCTTTTTCCTGAAGCAAAATCAAGAACGGGATGCCGGTAATCCGGCTGTACGGTATATTGAAACACATCGGTTACGGTATTGCCTGTGATATAAATAGTTGACTCTTTCTTGTTTTCGTGTCTCAAATTCCCCGCCGACCAGTCGGTCGGAGCGAAGTGAAGATCGGCCAAAACACCCGTCAGCTGGCGGTTCATCTCCTCCGGATAAGGCGACAGTTTATTCCAGGTTCGCAGCCCGGCTTCCACATGCCCCACCTGGATTTGCTGCAAAAATGCGGCATAGCTGGCCAGGAAGGTCGTCAGTGTATCGCCATGCACCAGCACGAGATCCGGCTTGGCTTCGCGGAGAACCGGCTCCAGCCCTTCCAGCACACGAATCGAGATTTCGTTCAGGGTCTGGCGGTTCTTCATGACATCCAGATCGTAATCCGGCGTAATATGGAACACTTCCAGCACCTGGTCCAGCAATTCGCGGTGTTGGGCCGTGACGCAGACGAGCGATTCGATATGCTCCGGATGTCTGCCCAGCTCCAGAACCAGCGGCGCCATCTTGATCGCCTCCGGACGCACCCCGAATATCGTCATTACTTTAATCTTGGACATTGCCCATGGCCTCTCTTTCATCCGATCTCTACATTATTGTGTGGTAAGTGAATTACTTCGTTCCGTACAAGCGGTCGCCGGCATCGCCGAGTCCCGGTACGATGTATCCGTGATCGTTCAAATGGTCGTCAAGCGCGGCAACGTAAATATCGACATCCGGGTGGGCGGCTTGCACGGCGGCAACCCCTTCCGGCGCGGCGATCAGGTTCATCATCTTGATTTGGGTACAGCCCCGGTTTTTGAGCGAAGTGATTGCCGCAATCGCCGAGCCCCCGGTAGCCAGCATCGGATCGATGACGATCAGCAGGCGTTCCTGTACATCCGTTGGCAGCTTGATATAGTATTCCACCGGCTGCAGCGTTTCCGGATCGCGGAACAAGCCGACATGTCCGACCTTTGCCGCAGGCAGCAGCTTCAGCACGCCTTCCAGCATTCCAAGACCCGCGCGGAGAATCGGAATCAGGCCCAGCATACGCCCGGAGATCACTTTGCTTTGCGTTTCGGATACCGGCGTTTGCACGGTGATGTCCTCAAGCGGAATTTCGCGTGTAATTTCATAAGCCATCAGGGTGGCTACTTCATCGACAAGCTCGCGGAACTCTTTCGTGTTCGTCCGCTCGTCGCGGATAAATGTCAGTTTGTGCTGAATCAATGGATGATCGCAAATCACCAGTTTTCCCATTCTTGTACCTCCGGTATTGTAAGTCTTGTCCGCCGCAGAAAGCGCTTTGAATCGCTTCCTCGGCTAAATCTTGTCTATTATATCATCACCGCGGATGCTTTTCACCTACGTTTGAACCGGACTGCCGGCTAAGCCTGCAAGCCGCTTCAAAAACCGTGTTAGTTTGCGTAATTCCTCTGTTTTCATACTTTTCACACTTTTTTCACGAGTATTTTCGAAAAATGGTTGAACTTTTCAACACTTTTACATCGATTTTCATTTAGATTTCATCAGCCAATTGTGAACATTATTCAAAATTGTACACGGTGGAAGGACAACATTATCTCACAAACTTATAACCATCTTCTAACTAAAAAAGCCGCCGCAGCATCCGGCGGATGGCCGGAGCATACAGTGGCTCAAGGTAAGGTTAAAGGATTAGTAACGCAGGTCGGAGTAAAGCGGGTATTTCTCGGTCAGTGCAGCAACCTCTTTCGCCGCTTCCGCCAGCTTGCCCTCATCCTGCGAATTTTTCAGCACGTTGGCGATAATGCGTCCGATGACGACCATCGCTTCCTCGTCCATTCCGCGGGAAGTGACCGCAGGCGTTCCGATCCGGATGCCGCTGGTAACGAATGGGCTGGTCGGATCAAACGGAATGGCGTTTTTGTTGACGGTAATACCGATGGAATCGAGCACCTTCTCGGCATCTTTGCCGGTGATGTTCAAGTTGCGGGTATCCACCAGCATCAGGTGGTTGTCCGTTCCGCCGGATACGATGTTGACGCCTTCGCCGATCAGCGTTTCCGCCAGCACCTTCGCGTTCTTCACTACGTTCTCTGCATAGGTCTTGAAAGACGGCTGCAGTGCTTCGCCCAGCGCAACGGCTTTGGAGGCGATGACATGCATCAGCGGACCGCCTTGCGAGCCCGGGAATACGGCCTTGTCGATTGCGGCCGCCCATGGCTGTCTGCACAGAATCATGCCGCCCCGCGGACCGCGAAGCGTTTTATGTGTCGTGGTCGTCACGAAATGTGCATGAGGCACAGGGCTCGGGTGCACGCCTGCGGCAACCAGGCCGGCGATATGCGCCATGTCGACCATGAACAGCGCGCCGACATCATTCGCAATCGAAGCCAGTGCTTCAAAATCGATCGTGCGCGGATATGCGCTCGCTCCGGCGACAATCAGGCGCGGCCGGTGTTTGAACGCCGCCTTGCGCACTTCGTCATAATCAATCAGGAAGGTGTTCTCTTGAACGCCGTAAGCCACAAAGTTGTACAGCAAGCCGGAAGCGTTGACTGGGCTGCCGTGGGTCAAGTGTCCGCCATGCGCCAGGTTCATGCCGAGCACGGTATCGCCCGGATTCAGCGCAGCGAGATAAACGGCCATGTTGGCTTGAGCGCCGGAATGCGGCTGGACGTTGGCATGTTCGGCGCCGAACAATTGCTTCGCACGGTCACGGGCCAAATTCTCCACGATATCCACGTCTTCGCAGCCGCCGTAATAGCGTTTGCCCGGATAACCTTCGGCGTATTTATTCGTGAGCACGGAGCCCATCGCTTCCATTACCGCTTCGCTGACAATGTTCTCCGAAGCAATCAGTTCAATGTTGCGGCGTTGACGGCTCAGTTCCAGCCCCATCGCTTCCAGTACCGCCGGGTCACTCTTACGCAATTGTTCCATTTGTTTCTACTTCCTCCCTGATTTCAAAATATAGTTTTATAGCTTATGCAGAGTAATCTGCGAATTCCTGATTCCCCTGTCCGGGGACCGTCCCGGCATCAGTCGCAGCTACCGCTTCCGCTTGTCTCCGGCGCGCGGTACACCGCCCGCTCACCGCCAACAAGCGGCGGCCTGCTGTATGCCGCATTGACCCTCGCCTGTCCAACATACCGTTGGCTCGGCCGGAAAGGCACCGCCACCCGGCGCAGGTGCATGCCGATGAGCGTCTCCCCGATGTCGATGCCCGCATGGGCAGCCACCGTTTCGGCCAGCACCGGGTCCGCCATGGACCGGTAGGCCGCCGTCGCCATCGAGCCGCCGGCTCCCGGAATCGGCACGGCGGATACTTCGGTAAGGCCAAGCGCCTCCAGCAACGAACGCTCCATGACCAATGAACGGTTCAGATGCTCGCAGCACTGGAACACGGGATGGAAGCCCCGTTCCTCTGCAACCTCCCGTATTCCGGCAAGCAGCTGCTCCGCTACCTCCAGCGCGCCGCCTTTGCCGATATGCACGCCGGCTACCTCGCTCGTGCTGGCTCCGACGACCAAAACCTTCCCCGGGCCAAGCTTGGCTGCATCGGCCAATTCGCGGACGATGGCCGCGGTTTGCTCCGCCAGTTTCGTGATTTCATTCATCCTTTATGCCTCCTCAATGGGCGCCGGGACGGTATCATCCTGAATTTAAACAAAAAAGAGCAGTCCGCAGGAAGCTGCGGATGTGCTCTTTCGCCCAGGCGACCGGCCGTGTATTCCGGTGCTCCATCGTGGTTTGATCCACCGTTGTCGCCAGTTACACCGGAACCGGATAATATAAATTCATCTTAATGTATGCCGCCGCAAAAATCAACAATGGATCCGCAGGCTGCAGCAGGATAAAATTGCATATTCTGTATTACTGGTGCCGCAGCGTTTCCAGCTTGTCGAGCAAACTGTACAGGGCCGTGCGGATTTCGGCCGCGGTCAGCTCATAGTCTTCGCGCGTTCCGCCGAACGGATCGGTGATATCGAAGCTGGGAATCCGCTGGCGGATTTCAATGATCCGCTGCATATCCGCAGGATCGGGTTCGCCGCCAAGCGCAAGGCGCAGTTCCGCATCCGCATACAAGCTGTCCAGCTCGCGGATATCTCCGTTCACGCTATCTTCATTATAAACAAATTCCTTGAGCGTATGCGTCTTGGCAACAGCTTCGGGAAAATATTGCAGCAAGTGCCGTTTATGCCCGCTGGTCAGGGTCAATACAAGATCCGCCCAGGCCACCGTCTCCGGAGTCAATTGCGAAGACTGAATGGTATCCGTGATTCCTTCATCCCGCAGAATAGCCGCCGCGTGGCGGGACATGGACATACCGGAAATGGCGGACACGCCGGCAGACCGCACTTCAAGTGCCAGGCCCCGCTCCTTCGCCAGCTTCCGCAGAAGCCCCTCAGCCATCGGGCTGCGGCAGGTGTTGCCGGTGCAGACGAACAATATACGCAGCATGCGTACCACCTCCAGTTTAAAATAGCAGCTGACGTTTTGCTGATGATAACCGCAATTTCAGCTGTTTATGCCGTTATTGTATCAGAAGATGAACAGCAATCCAAACGCCAGAAGAATCGCCCCGCCCAGCGCCTCACCGTAGTCGCCCAGCCCCCGGCGGACACGCCTTCCGACCAGCAGGCCGATGATCGACATGAGGCCGCCGCAGGCGCCGAAGGCCAGCACCGTCAGGGCAATGCTGCTGACGAACATCCCGAGCGAAACGCCGACCGAAAACGAATCCACGCTTACGCTGAGCGAAATGAGCAGCATTCCCCAGAACGTCCGGTATTCGAATTGATGTTTGCCGTCATCTCCGCTCCGGAACGCATTTATAACCATATGTCCGCCGAGCAGCACCAGCAGGCCGCCGGCCGCGTATGTCGTAACTTTGCCCAGCAAATGCCCGACATAATTGCCGGTAAACAAGCCAAGCAAAGGCATCAGCACGTGAAAAAGGGCGATGAGCAGGCTGAGCTGCAGCACATGCAGCAGACGGATTCCCTTCATCCCGATCCCTACGCCGAGGGAAAAGGCATCCATTCCCAGGGCGACCGCCATGATCGCGATCGTTATCAGTTGCCCGTATCCCATATACCCGCCGGCCACGTCCATGTCCAACCCTCCAAGTCCGAATATCTTGTACACCTAACGATATGCGGACAAGAAGGCGATCATGCCTCTCACAAGCACGGACACCGATTGGGATGACGGCTTATGCACCAAACGGAAAAAGAGAATGCCTGCGCACGGCAGAATAACCTTGCAGCCGCCTCATTCTCCCGCTTCGATCACGGTGCCGCCGGCGGCTTTCATCAGCCGGTTCATGATCGCGGCGCCGAGGCCGGTTTCCGGACAAGCCTCGGCAAGGATATACGTCGCGCCCGCTTCATCGAAGTCCCGCAAGGCGGCATACAGGGCGCGAGCGCCTTCCTCCGGCGAGGCCAGGGCGCCGAGAGAACGGACGCAGGCGGCGGGGTTCGCGGGGTAGAGGGCCCGGTGCTCCTCGAAGAGGAGCAGGCCCGTCGTTTCCCCGCTTAACGCCGCCGCCGCCAGCCGCGCAGCGGCCGCTTCCGCCACGCGCTGCGGCGTGGCGCCGCGCACGACGCCCAGCCAGCCGCGCGGGGCGTAGTGCGTGTACTTCATGCCCGGCGCGCGCGGCGCCGGGCCGTCTTCCGCCGCCGCATCCCGGGCGGCGGCTTCTTCGCCCGGCGTCGCCGACACGGCGCCGGAGCCGAGCACCGCCGCGAGCTGTTCGGCGGTGATGCCGCCGGGACGGAGGATCACTGCCGTCCCGTCCGGCTGCACCTGCACGACGGTCGACTCCAGGCCGACCCCGGCCGGGCCGCCGTCCAGCACCCCGCCGATATAGCCGGCGAGGTCGCCGCGGACATGGCCGGCCGTCGTCGGGCTTGGCCGGCCGGAACGGTTGGCGCTGGGCGCCGCCACCGGACAGCCCGCTTCGCGGATCAGCGCCTGTGCGACGCCGTGGGCCGGCATGCGCACGCCGACCGTGTCCAGGCCGGCCGTCACCAGCGGGGAGAGCACGCCGGGACGGACCGGCAGCACCAGCGTCAGCGGGCCGGGCCAAAACGCCTCGATCAGCGCAGTCGCCGCCGGGCTGACCTCCGTCACCAGCGGATCAAGCGCTTCGCGATCGGCGATGTGCACGATGAGCGGGTTATCCGAAGGACGGCCTTTGGCGGCAAAGACCGCCTCCACTGCCGCGGTATTCCGGGCATCCGCGCCTAGTCCGTATACCGTTTCGGTCGGAAAAGCGACCGTCGCTCCGCCCGCCAGCATTTCGGCCGCTTCCGCAAGCGCCTGCCGGTCCTGCGCGTCGATTGCGTTTGAATCCATGCCGAGGAAGTCTTCCGCCGGAGCCTGCAGGCGCCAATATTTCGTATCCTGTATGCCTCCGCTGCGGCGCTGCGCCGCAAACGGATAGTCGTCACGTTGTACCATCAAAGATCACAAGCTTTCTGAAAGAGGTTTGTGAAGCGCATCAAACATGCCCGATAATATACCCGATGATATAAACCAATGACATGCCAAATGCCGAAAAAAACGGCTCCAGGGCTGGAGCCGCATTGCTATCTTTTCATAGTATCACAAGCTCGGGTAAAACTGTAGAGTGTCCTCACTTTGGCGAGTACGACTAGATCAGGAGAATAAGCTGCAAATCCAGCTCCAAATCTTCGCCAGCAGATCGACCACGAAAAACCGGACCTCCGGCGTCTCCGCTCCTTTGTCCGCCGCATCTCCGGCAGCCGCAGTTACGGCACCCGCACCGGCCGCGGATGCTTTAACCGCCTTCACCTGCGCGCTGCTTTTGCCGTCCTGCTTCACGTCGGCTGCCGGCGCTGCCGCAGCGTCGCCCGATCCCGCATCGATAAAGCAAAGCGGCGGAAAGAGCACGCACCACCAGTTTTGTCCCTCGCCTTTGCCCAGCGTGACGCGCAGCGCTTCATAATCGCCGGCCGGATAGACCGTGCCGCCGTACATTTTCGTCGGAAACGGAACGATGCCCAGTTCCACTTTATAGCCGTAGGAAATGCTCCGCTTCGCAAGCTCGCTTCCGACCAGCGCGTTCAGCTCCGGCAGATGGGTACGGATGGTTCCCCGCGCCTGCTCCAGGCTTTGCGGATTCTCCAGCTCGGCCACCCACTTATTCATCTGCTCCACAATGGCGTCACGGATTTGCCGTTTGACCAGCTGATCACCCGGAGCATCCGAATTGGCCAGAATGCGCAGGCGGATCGACTCCTTCGGAATGGCGGTTTCGGCCAGGGCGGCATCGCTTTTTTGGCTTTCCCACATCATCAGCACGACCATAAAAAAAGAAATTAAAATGGCGGTATACTTAATCGTCGTGCGCAGAGATTCGGCAAACCCTTGTTTTGTTGCGTTCATCTTTCTCTTCCCCTCTCCCGTAACTCCTTGATGTTCCCATTATGCCCGGGGAGAGGAAGCGGCAAACCTAGCAATCTATTAATTTTTTATTAGCGTGATATATTGCGCATAAAAAAGCCGCAGCCCTTTGCAGGGACTACGGCGGAATGCTTTAGCTTTGCTTGGCGGCCGGCGGATAGGCAAGCGGCTCCGGAAGATCTTCCTCCACTTCCTGGCCGTGCAGCCGCACGCTCATTACGAGGCCGATGCTGGCCATGTTGATCATCAGCGAGGTGCCGCCGAAGCTGATAAACGGCAGCGTGATCCCGGTCAGCGGCATCAGGCCGATGAAGGCACCGATATTTTCAAAAATTTGATACAGCAGCATCGCCACAATGCCGATAATCAGGAACGGCCCGCCCCTGTCCTTGCATTCCAGCGCAATCAATATCATCCTGTGGATCAATATAAAGTAGAGCAGCAGCACCAGCGCCGAGCCGACAAACCCGTACTCCTCGGCGATCTGCACGAAGATCGAGTCGGAATACGTATACGGCACGCGGTCCGTCTGCACGGAGCTGCCTTTCATGTAGCCTTCTCCGCTCATGCCGCCCGAGGCGATCGCCAGCTTGGCGTTTTTCGTATGATAACTCGCTTTGGCCGTCGCCTTATCGGGAACCAGCCATGGATCAAAACGCTCGACCCAGTGCTCCCGGCCGATGCCCACAAAGAATTTTTCAATATTATCATGATAATGGATGTAACTCATGATGCCCGCCGTAGCCGTGGAAGCGATCACCAGCAGCCCGATCAGCGCATGGGAGAACTTGATGTTCCCGATCCAAAGCAGCCCGAACAGAATCACGATGTAGGATAACGCATTCCCCAAGTCATTCTGGCTGATGACGATCAGAAAGGGCAGCGCCGCCATCATACCGAGTGGGACGACATCCTTCCAGAACAGCAACCGGTTTTTATTTTTGCGGACCAGCACCGATGCCAGAAACATTATGAGAATCAGCTTGAACAGCTCAGCCGGCTGCAAGCTGAACCCGCCGAATTTGATCCAGCCCTGCGCGCCGTTCTCTTCGGCTCCGATGAAGCTGACCAGCACGAGCACGCCAATGCCAATGATATAGATATACATCGCATATTTGATGAGCAGCCGGTAATCCACAAAAATAATTCCCGTAAAGGCGATAATGCCGAGAATATAAAATTTGATCATCTTGATATGCGAACCGTCCAGCCCGTCTCTGCCGTGGGTGACGCTGTATATGGAAAAAATGCTGACGACCATTAACAATGCCAGGACAACTAAAATGATGCCGTCGATTTTTTTGAGCTTCTGAAGCATTTCCCGTCTCCTTGCTTATGGTTTGGGTACCGCACACACGAAGCGGGTTCCCGTACCTTCTATTGTAAAGGAAGGGGCGGCAAAAAACCAATCTTCCCTTGCAGCGGGCGGCGGACTTAATTCTGGAAAAGCCGCCGCAACCTTCGCGCTGCATCAGCGGGCGATACCCAGCACATGGCGCGGGATGCCGGCGAGATCGTCGACCGTGACGATCTCGTTCCAGTGCCCGGCCGCGCGCAGCAGGCCGGCCACGTCCTCCGCCTGGCCGAGCCCCAGCTCGAAGCCGACCAGGCGGGGCGGGGCCGGGAGCAGCGGCAGCTGCTCCAGCATGCGGCGGTACGGGGCCAGCCCGTCCGCCCCGCCGTCGAGCGCGGTGCGCGGCTCATGGTCGCGCACTTCGCGCTGCAGCCCGGCGATGTCGCCGCCGGGAATGTACGGCGGGTTGGAGACGAGGATATCCGTCTCCATCCCCGCAAACGGCTCGAGCAGATCGCCGAGCCGGAAGTCCACGGCTGTGCCGTGGCGGCGGGCGTTGCGCCCGGCCACAGCCAGCGCGCCGGGGGAAATATCCCCGGCGCAGACCCGCCACGCCGGCGTTTCGGCCGCCAGCGTGACGCAAATCGCTCCGCTGCCGGCGCCGATATCGACGGCGGTCAGCGGCCTTGGCGCTGCTGCGCCTTCCGTTTGCGGCGCCCCCGCCGCATCCGTCGCAGCGCCGGCTAGGCCATCCGGCCACAGCTCGGCCGCATAGCGTAAAATCGCCTCGACCAGCAGCTCCGTCTCCGGCCGGGGGATCAGCACGTCCGGCGTCACTTCAAACGGCCGGCCGTAAAATTCCTGTTCGCCGATGATGTACTGCACCGGCTCCCCTGTGGCGCGGCGGTTAACCAGCCTCTCCCATTCTGCTTTCGCTTCCGGCGGGAACGGTTCGCCAAGCGCAATATAGAAGGCTGCGCCGGAAAGGCCCAGCGCATGCTCAAGCAAAAGCTGTGCGCTGCGCTGCGGTTCGGAGCATCCGTGTTCAGCCAAAAAAGAAGAAGCCTCCGCAAAGGCTTCCCGGATGCTTTGCACAGTAGACAAGACATATACGCCCTGGTTCAAAGCATTATTCTCCTTTTTCCATCAATTCCGCTTGCTCCGCAATCGACAGCGCCGAAATAATTTCGGCAATATCCCCGTTCATCACCTGATCCAGGCGATGCAGCGTCAGTCCGATCCGGTGATCGGTGACCCGGCTTTGCGGGAAGTTGTAGGTGCGAATCCGCTCGCTGCGGTCGCCCGTGCCGACTTTCGATTTGCGTTCGCCGGCATATTTTGCTTCTTCCTCTTGACGCATCATATCGGAAATCCGCGCGCGCAGCACCTGCAGCGCCTTTTCCTTGTTGGAGTTCTGGGATTTGCCGTCCTGACAAGTTGCCACGATGCCCGTTGGAACATGCGTCACGCGCACGGCCGATTTGGTCGTGTTAACGGACTGGCCGCCTGCACCGCTGGAACAGAACGTATCGACGCGGATATCCTTGTCGAGAATTTCAATATCGACTTCTTCCGCTTCCGGCATCACCGCCACCGTCGAGGTGGACGTATGAATCCGGCCGCCGGATTCGGTCGCCGGAATACGCTGCACGCGATGCGCGCCGCTTTCGAACTTCATTTTACTGTAAGCGCCCCGGCCGTTGATCATAAAGATGACTTCCTTGAAGCCGCCGAGATCGTTCATGTTGGCGTCCATCAGCTCAACGCGCCAGCCTTGGCTGTCGGCATACCGCGTGTACATCCGGTACAGGTCGGAAGCAAACAACGCCGCTTCGTCCCCGCCGGCTGCGCCGCGGATTTCCACGATAACGTTCTTATCGTCGTTCGGGTCTTTCGGCAAAAGCAGAATGCGGATTTTTTCATCCAGCGCCGCCTGCCGCTCGGAAAGGTCATCGATCTCCATCTTGACCATTTCCTTCATCTCATCGTCGAGCTTTTCGCCGAGCATCATTTTTGCTGCTTCGAGCTCTTCCACTACGTTTTTATATTCGGTATAAGCCTCAAAGGCGGGCTGCAAATCGGATTGTTCTTTGGAATAGTCCCTCAGTTTCTTACTGTCGTTTGCAACATCCGGATCACAAAGCAGTTCACTGAGCTTCTCATAGCGGTCCGCCAGGGATTGCAATCGGTCCAACAAGGGAATTCACCTCTCCTGAAATCAAATTCATATCGTTCATTATTTAAAATTGTAAGTAAACACAAAGCAGAGATACGACTTTATATTATACCACCGAACAAGCTAATTGGCTACAATGCGCTGCCGGAGGAATACAAATAAATTCGGCAATTTGCCGGAGCGCTTAAAACCCCGTTTGATCTAGCCGTATCACGTTATGCATAACCATCCGTTTCACTTTACTCATTCAAACTCTATAATGCCCGCATCCGCCGGCATCTTTGCAGCAGAGACACGAAATTTCTTTAACCATGTAATGTGTAACCTGTTTCTTGTAACCTGTATCCTGTATCCTGTATTTCACTCGCCGCCCCCGCTTCCAACGGCCACTTTCTTGAAATATTTGCAGCCAACGGACCTGAGAGCCGTTATTTGTTGAAAAATCCGCTTTTTCGGCTTCTAACGGACACTAGAGACCTTATTTGCGTATTTTAGAACGATTTTGATGGTCTGTCGTGCACATAACGGCCCTAGTGTCCATTGCTTCGGGAAATGAGGTATTTCCCGGATAATAACGGCGCTCATGTCCGTTAGGTCAGGAAAAATTCGCGATGCTGCCTGCAATGCAGGGCAAAGGTTATGAACGCGCAAGTGTAACGAAACCATGGCAGTTAGTGGGGACTGCCTGCCTATGCAGTTTAGCCATGCAGTTTAGCGGTGTCAGTTAGTGGGGACAGCCTGCCGAGGCAGTTTAGCAGTGGCAGTTAGCGGGGACAGCTTGCCGAGGCAGTTTAGCCATACATTTGGCGATGACAGTTTAGCCGCGGCAGTTTAGCTGTGGTAGTTTGCCTATTCAGTTTAGCTGTGGCAGCATAAGCAGTTATTTGAGGTGCCGTTTAGCACCAGCTTCTTTGGAAGTTATTGCTCGGACATAATAGTTTGGAGGTAGTGTAGCGGCAGCAATTCAGCATCGCCAGCTTAATCACATCCGCCCAGCTCCGGTCCAGTAACTATCCAGCATTCTGATTCTGTTTTTCCCCTAAAAAAAGGAGAGCGCCCCGGCAGCCAAAGTTCATGGCTTCGAAGCGCCCTCCTTATTCCAGTCTATCCTTAGACGTTAAAACGGAAATGCATTACGTCGCCGTCATTCACGACATATTCTTTGCCTTCGAGGCGCAGCTGGCCGCGCTCTTTGGCTCCGTTCATCGATCCGGCAGCAACCAGATCGTCATAGGCCACAACTTCGGCGCGGATAAAGCCGCGTTCGAAGTCGGTATGGATGACGCCTGCAGCGCCCGGAGCTTTGGTGCCTTTGCGGATCGTCCATGCGCGGACTTCCTGCACGCCGGCCGTGAAATACGTGTACAGGCCCAGCAGCTTGTAAGCCGCTTTGATCAAGCGGTTGAGGCCCGATTCCTGCAGACCCAGCTCTTCCAGGAACATCGCTTTGTCTTCGCCTTCCAGCTCGGCGATTTCTGCCTCCACTTTGGCGCTGATCGGCACCACTTCGGCGTTCTCGGCAGCGGCGAATTCGCGCACTTGCTGAACGTACGGGTTGCTCTCGGCATCGGAAACTTCGTCTTCGCCGACGTTGGCTGCATACAGTACAGGTTTCAGCGTCAACAGATGCATGTCGCGAATCAGCGGGCGCTCGTCATCGGACAATTCCACGCTGCGCGCAGGCATGTCGTTGTAGAGGGCCTCCTTGACGCGTTCCAGCAGTTCCACTTCCTGAATCGCCTTTTTGTCGCCGCCTTTGGTGTTTTTGCGCGCACGGTCCAGACGTTTCTCCACGCTTTCGAGGTCGGCAAGGATCAGCTCCAGATTAATCGTCTGGATGTCGCTGACCGGATTGACTTTACCGTCAACGTGGGTGACGTTCTCGTCCACAAAGCAGCGGACCACATGCACGATGGCATCGACTTCGCGGATATGGGCCAAAAATTTATTGCCCAGCCCTTCCCCTTTGCTCGCGCCGCGCACCAGGCCGGCGATATCGACAAATTCGAAGGCGGTCGGTACGGTTTTGTTCGGCTGCACCAGCTCGGTCAGCTTGTCGAGACGCTCGTCCGGCACTTCCACAACGCCGACGTTTGGGTCGATCGTGCAGAACGGATAGTTTGCGGATTCCGCGCCCGCCTGCGTAATTGCATTAAACAACGTAGATTTTCCGACGTTTGGAAGACCCACAATTCCAGCTTTCAAAGCCATTTATATGACAACTCCTATTTCGGGTAAATTGATCACACCATAAATGCCAATCGATCTAAACCATTATATATTAGAAAAAATTCGCCAGCAACAGCGGATGTCCATGCGGTGTGTCAGAAAAAAGGCGGGTCCCGTGAAGAAGGTTCCCGATTTGCTCCCGTTTGCGAACGATTGTCTTAGCAACCCGCCCTTTCTCCATAAGGCTTTCAGGCTATTTGGCGCCTGCTGCGTCCCGCTCCTGCTTTTCACAAGCTTATTTCATCTGCTATGCGAACCGCTGTAGGGTTTCAGGTTTGATTAGCCGGTTGAAGCAACAAAAAAGACCCCCAAAGGAGTCTTTGCACCGGAAGTTAATCGAGGGGGGCCGGGTTTTACCGGGTTTGCGAGCCGGCTAGCTCCCTCATTGCCATAAGCCCCGCACCTGGCCCGATGTCAGCGATCAAAGCCTCCTTGCCATGCGCCAACTCTAGCCATATCCTCCGAATCATTTGTCCCTCATTCTTTTTTACCGCTTGATCAAACGGGAGGTTCCGCGCAGCGCAGCCAGGTCGGACGCACCGATGCCGAACATGGCGATCCGCAGCTCCAGCTCCACTTGGGCCAGCGCCCGGTCGAGCGCCTCTTCGGATTCCACGGCCGGCCCGAGCAGGCTGCGGCCGAAGCCGGCCAGATCGGCACCGAGCGCGAGCGCTTTGGCGGCATCTACGCCATGCTTCAGGCCGCCGCTGCCAATCAACGCGCCCTGAGGGGCGGCCGCCCGTACCCCGCGGATGCATTCGGCCGTCGGAATGCCCCAGTCGGCGAAGGCCTCCGCAGCCGCCCGCCGCACAGGGTCGGTGCTGCGGAATTTTTCAACCTGGCTCCAAGAGGTGCCGCCTGCCCCGGCCACATCGATGAAAGCTGCGCCGGCATCATACAGCCTGAACGCCGTTTCGCCGTCGATGCCCCAGCCGACTTCCTTGATGCCTACCGGTACCGGCAGCGCCCGGCAGACCTTTTCGATGGCCTGAAGCAGGGAAGCGAAGCCGGTATTGCCTTCCGGCTGGAACACTTCCTGCAGCCCGTTCAGATGCAGCACAAGCCAGTCAGCGCCGGCGATCTCCACAGCCCGGCGGCACTCCTCCACGCCAAATCCGTAGGACAGCTGCACGGCCCCGATATTGGCGATGACCGGAATTCCCGGAGCCCGCTCCCGCACCCGGAAGGTCTCCGCCAGCTCCGAACGCTCCACCGCTGCCCGGACCGAGCCGACGCCAAGCGCCCAGCCCCGGCGGCCGGCCACCTCGGCCAGTCTGGCGTTAATAGCCCCGGTCGCCTTGCTGCCGCCAGTCATGGAGCTGATCAGCAGCGGGGTCTGCAGCTCACGCCCCAGAAAAACCGTGCGCAGTGAAATATCATCGAAATTCAGCTCAGGCAGCGCATTGTGCACAAACCGGTATTCTTCCAGACCGGTCGTTATTCCGCTGCCGCCTACCGCCTCGTTCAGACAGAGCCGTACATGCTCCAGCTTGCGCTCCCCTGTAGTGGAGGAGGGCAGCAGAGACTTCTTCCCGGCACTGCCAGGCAGCAGCGAGTCCCCGGCCGCTTCAGCGGCGAAGGACTGCAGTGCCTTTTGCGGTAATTGTTCCATGCTGCTCCCCCCTTTTCATTTCATTTGCAGATCTATAACCGCAAGATGCCGGCTCGGCCGGCATCTCTTTTGCCAAGAGCACGCTTCATTATAGCATCGCTGCCCTGCAAATAACAGAAAGCCCGGCGGGCTTAACCCCCGCCCGCGATATGCTCGCCTACAAGTCTACCGGACAGGGATACGACCGGCGTCCCTCCGCCCGGATGCGTTGTTCCACCCACATACCACAGCCCCTGAACCTCCCGGGAACGGTTGGCCGGGCGAAAAAACGTCTGGCGGACGGAATTCGAGGAAATGCCGTAAATGGCCCCCCGGTGGGCAAGGGTATCGGCTGCAATATGTTGCGGGGTATACCGCTGAAGAACCTCCGCCTGCTCCAGCCCTCCGATCCCGAAGCCCTTAAGCGTATCCGTGATCCGCCGGCCATACACTTCCGTCTCTGTGCTCCAGTCGCAGCCATTGTCCAGATAAGGGGCATTCGCCAGAATAAACAGATTGCTGCCGTCTTCCGGAGCCATGCCGGGCTCTGAGTAACCGGAGTAGCAGACATACACGGCAGGATTTTGCGGTGGGCGTCTTTTGCCGAAAATAGCCGTAAATTCAGGCTCATACTGCTCTGGGAAAAATACCGTATGGTGCAGTAGCTGCCTATATTTCCGTTTAACACCGGCAAGGGTCACCAGACCGGACAACGAAGGCTCGTAGCCGGCTATTTTGCGGTTACTCATCGTCCGGCGGGCGGATTCCGGCAGCAGCAGGCGGCTGACGCTGAGGACGTCCCCGCCGGCAATGACAGTCTGGGCAGGGTAGAAGCCGCGCGAAGTCTCCACCCCTTCGGCTTTCCCGCCGGCGACGGCGATTGCTGTAACCTCTGTCTCAGTAACGATTTCGACGCCGAGACGCCGGGCCAATGCCACCAGCCCTTCTACCAGTTTATATGTACCGCCTTTAACCCCGTATACGCCAAGTTTGGCTTCCACATGACCGAGCATCGCAAAGATCGCCGGAGACTGGTAGGGAGAGGATCCGACATAGGTAGCGTAACGCCCCAGCATAGCAAGTGTATGGGGATGCCTGAAGTAGCGCTGAAGCAGCGAATGCAGGCTGAGAAACGGCCGTACCCGCAGCAGATCCCGTACCAGCGGCGGTGACAGCTTATCTTTCCAGGAGAGCAAAAGCCGGTTCAGGAACTGTTTTTCACTCAGGCGGTACAGCAGTTCGGCTTCAGCCATGAATTCCCCGTAGCGGTCAGCATCATGAGCGGAGTAAGCTGCAATCTGTTCCCGCATAAACGCCGAATCCCCGGACAAATCGACCACATGCCCGTCTGCAAAAACATTCCGCGTCCTCGGCTCCAGCTCATAGAGCTCGACAAATTCCTCCATCTCGGCCCCGGCAAGCTCATAGAGCGAGCGGAAGACATGCGGCATGGTGATGGTGCTCGGGCCTCTGTCAAAGGTATACCCCTGCGCCGTTACCCGCTGCAGCTTGCCTCCGGGCCGCGCCTGCCGCTCCAGCACGGTCACCTTCCAGCCTTTTGCCGCAAGCGTGACCGCACAGGACAGGCTACCGAAGCCGGCGCCGATGATAACCGCCTTATTGTTCATGGGTACTGCCTCCCTTTCCATTCATAGCCCTTACCGGATATACTGCCGCGCCAGGAAGCGGCTGCTATGGCGATCAGGCTTAGGATGCTTGCCGGCAGCAGCAGGCAGAACCAGAGAGGTTGCTGCCCTGACCGGTCTGCCGTTCGTTTTACGGCAGCGCCTGCGACCAAAGCGGCCGCCGCCCAGAGCAGGGCTGTATTGTCTCCGGTGACCAGAGCCCCAAGGGCCGCAATAAGCGGACATACGTACAAAAGCGCGTAGAACAACAGCACACCTAGCAGCAGCAACGGTTTGCGCCCAAGGCCGGCGTAAATATTTTTGCGGTAGCCCTTCCAGACCTCGGAGGCATTGTGATACATCCGCATTTCCGTATGTGCAGAAATGTCCGCCAGAGTTACCGGTTCGCCGGCAAGCTTGACCGCTTTGGCCAGCGCCATATCGTCCACCAGCTGATCGCGAATGGCGCTATGCCCCCCGCAGCGGATGTAGCTGTCCCGGTGGATCAGCATAAACCCGCCGTGCGCAGCTGCAAACCGCGGATCCTCCGATCGGCGGACAAGCGGTATCGGCAGGTGGCAGACAATGGTGAACACCATCAGCGGTACGGCCAGACGCTCCAGCCAGGAGCCGGTCAGCTGCCGTGGAAAGCCGGTAATCAGGCCGCTGCCCTGGGCTGCTGCGGACGCCATCGCCGCATCCAGTGCCTGCGGATGCAGGCGGATGTCAGCATCGAGAAACAGCAGCCATTCCCCGCCTGCTGCCTCTGCCAGTTGGGCGCAGGCATGGCATTTGCCTGACCAGCCCTCCGGCAGACCGGCTCCTGCGAGCACCTGCGTCCGTGCGCCTCCCGCGGCTGCGGCAAGCTCTACCGTGCCGTCAGATGAACGGTCATCCAGCACGATAATCTCGATTCGGCGGCCAGCCGTGCCGCAGGCCAGCACTGAGGCCAGGCAGGCAGCAATGTTCTTGGCCTCATCGCGCGCCGGAATCAGCACGGACAGGGCGGGCGCCCGTGTACCTTCGGACGCTGACGGCGCCTCTGTATGCTGTGCATCCGCCGAATCTGCCGGCGCCTTTCCGGGCTGTGTATCCTCCGGCTCTGCCGCTTCCTCTCCGGGCGGAGCACCGAGCACCGGAAGCCGCGAAGCATTCCATACGGCAAACAAAAGCTGCAGAACGATTATTCCGGTTATTCCCTGAAGCAGGGCAATCATCGGCCTCCCCTCCGCCAGGCGTCATAACGTTCATGGACCGAACCGCCCGTCTTGACCAGCGGCCTGAAACAAGCCGGCATATGTCCCTTATTATCCAGAATCAGGCGGCGGTGCCTCTCCAGCTGCTCTTGCAGGCAGGAGGCCAGCAGCGCCGAGATGCTGCTCCTGTCCAGCTCTTTCCAAGGCTGCAGCAGCGGTGCCCCCGCCAGCAGCGTCGCCTCCGGCTTGGGATGGAAAAACAGGCCGTGGTACAAGGTTACGGGTACAACGGCCGCCTCCGGACACAGGCGAAGCACGATAGCCGCCCCTTCCCTGAGCTGCAGCGGGCGGTGCTCAAGCGGAAGCAGCTCCCCTTCGGGGTAGATCCATACGCTGCCCCCTTCGCCCAAAAGTCCGGCTGTATAACGCAGAGATGCGCGGACATCCGCCGGATGGTTCCGGTTAACCGAATAGGCGCCCAAACGGCGGAAGAATTGGAATTTGCGCAACTGCGCTTCCTCCATCATGAAATACTGCTTGCGGCTGCTTAGCACCCTTGCTGCATGATAGGCCAGCAGACCGTCCCACCAGGAGCTGTGGTTCATGATGTACAACAAAGGCCTGCCCCCTGCCGACGCCGGCTGCAGGTCGCCGGATATTCCGAGGAAGCGAAAATGCCTGCGCAGCAGGTACAGTGTATTATAGCGGCTGAACAGCGCATCAAAGCTTCGGGATTTGGCTGCCTCGAGCATAGCGCAGACCCCCTTCTGCCAGAATTGTCCCGATAACGGCTATGACCATGCAGAGGGGGAGCCCTTCACGCAGGCCGATGAGGCCGAACATGAGGATCACCGCCTGATAGAGCCGGGTGCCGTGCCGGGCTGCCCTGCCGGTTATGCGGACGGCCGGAAGAAAAAGCGACAGCAGCGATCCGGCAATCAGCCAGCCGCCGAAGTTGCTCACCGGCACGCCGTAGAAGCCGCCTCCGTCCCTCCAGGTCCAGAAGCCTCGGGCATGGGCCACCGGGTCAAGGACCAGATCGAGCAAAACCGCCCAGGAGCCCACCTGAACCGCCCGCAGCAGCCTAAGCCGCCAGCCGGACAGGCCGAAATCCCGGCATAGCAGCACCGCATTGCAGACTACGGCTATCCAGGCAAAGCCCAAAGTAACCGGCACGCCGTACAGCAGCGGACCGAGGATTTCGGAATAGCCGTAGCTTCCGAACAGATGCCCGGTATGCACGCCAACCCATTCCACAGCCATTCCGCCGGTCCAGATTAACGCGGCCGAGACGAGGAGACGGACCGGGCGGAGCCGGGGCGAATAGACGGCAGAAGGGACGGCAACAAAGTGGCGCTCATATCCCTTGAAGATCCGCTCGCCGGCATAAACGGCATACAAGACCAGAAACAGGCCATTCGAAAATTGCAGTCCTTTCGGAACACTGAAAAAAATGAGCAGCAGCGCGCCGATAGCGTACCAGCCCCAGAATACAGTCCTGAGCATCTAGAGTACCGCCGCTTTACCGGTTCTGCCGCCCAGTCTTGAGGCATATCGCTCCGCTGTGCGGCCCAGCATCCGCAGCTTGGCCTCATCGCTGACATAAGCCCTGTTGCGGAATACATCATAGCCGGCTTCGGCCACCGAATCGAGAATGGCCGCATAAAATGCCGCCGCCAGCTCCACCGCCAGGCCGCTTTCGGGTGGATAGGTCTCCACATGGGCAAGCCCCTTCTCGAACCAGCCCAGCGCTTCCCGGCGGAGCTCTTCAATCACCTTTACGAATCTCCGGTTAACCACCCCCGACTCCAGCTCCTCCTGGCTGTATCCGTGCCTCCGCATAAGCTCCAGCGGCACATAACGCCGTCCCCGCCGCAGGTCCTCGCCCACATCACGGATGATATTGACTAGCTGCATGCCGATACCCAGTGAAATGCCGGCTGCTTGCACCTCCTCATCCGAATCCTCGCGCAGAACCGGAAGCAGCATCTCGCCGACGGTTCCGGCGACCAGGTAGCAGTAAATTTCCAATTCCTCCATGGTCTCATAATGGGTAAACGTCAGATCTCCGAGCTGACCCTGCATCTGCAGCAGGAACGGTTCCTGCGTAAGCTTCGGGAAGCTGGCGAACAGCCAGCGCAGCGCCGGCCAGATGAAGTGGCCCTCCGCTTCGTCCAGCTGCTTGAAATGCCGGCGCAGCTCATGGATGGTGTACGGCGATTTTTCCGGCTCATCCACGCTGTCATCAATCATCCGGCAAAAGGCGTAGATGACATGCACCGCCTCGCGCCGCGGACTCGGCAGCCCGGCAAAAGCTTTATGAAAGGAGGTTGAGCCCTTTTTCATCAATTCCTCGCATTCAAGCAAAATACTCTCGTTGATCATGGTTTCATCTCCTTCATGAGTTCATGGACAGCCATCCGAGCGCCCTGCATGACAATCGGCACGCCTCCGCCCGGATGAACGGAAGCGCCGGCGGCATAGAGGCTCTTGATCGGGTAAGGCCGGGGCTGGGGACGGAACACCCCGAGCTGGCTGAGCACCGGGGCAATGCCGAAGCTGCCGCCGCCGTACAGGCCTTCCTTGTACGCATCCGCAGGCGTACGCAGCTTCTTCCATTTCAGGCTGGCTTTCAAGCCGGGAAAACCTCTCTGCTCGGCATCCTCCAGGACGCGTTCCGCCAGAGGACCGGCAATAGACTCCCAGTCCAGCCCCGGATCGGCCGGTACGGGAATGAGGAAATACAGCACGCTTTCTCCCGGCGGCGCCGCACTGTCGTCAAGCGCTGCGGGGTTAAATACATAATAGGACGGCAGATGTGAAATTCTGCCCTGGTCGAACAACTCCCGGAGATTGTCGTTCAGGCTGTCCGGCAGAAAAAACTGATGGGTCTCGGACTCCGGCCAGCGCCGGTCCGCTCCGGCATAAATCAGCACACAACCCGAGGAGGGCTGGTACCGGCCGCGTTTGATCCGGCCCCTGGTACCTTTACCGCGCTTCGCGTCTGCCATTCCGGCGAACAACTCCGCAGGCAGAAGCTCTTCCAGCTGCGGGAATTCGCCGTTATAGAGCACGGCGTCATACGAGTGCTTAACGCCGCCCGCTGTAATGCCGGTGCACCGCCCCTCCTCCACGGTCAGGCCCTCGACCTCTGTACCGGTATGAATTTCCACTCCGCGGCTGAGGAGCTCGCGGGAGAGAATCCGCGGAAGCTCCCCGTATCCGCCCTTCAGCATCCAGATCCCGAAGGCGCTCTCCGCATACGGCAGCATCGTGTAGATGCCCGGCGTGCGGAACGGGGCGCCGCCGATGTACAGGCTCTGCAGGGAAAAGGCGTCCCGCAGCTCCTCGCTGCGGAAATAGTTGCCGACCGCCGACCGGAGGCTGCGGTAGGCCCGCAGACGACTCATCAGCGCGAGGTTCGCCGGGCGGAAAAACTGCCGGCGCCGGCTGAACGGCTGCTCCAGAAAGGAAGCCTTGCCCCGGGGGAACAGTCCGGCCATATCGCCCATAAACCGGAGGAAGCCGCTGCCTTCTCCGGGGAATTCCCGGTCAATTTCCGCGGCTTGCGCCTCCAGGCCCGCGACCTTGTTCAGCACGCGCCCGCTCCCGAAGTGAATCCGGCAGAGCGGATCGCAGCGCAGCAGCTCAAGGCTGCCGGGCGGAAGCCCGCCTTCCTCCAGAATGCCGGTCAGCATCTCCGGCAGCAGCACGATTGTCGGCCCGCGGTCAATCCGGTATGGGCCTTCCTCTTCAAAAGCGACCCGCCCGCCGACCTGGCCGGCACGCTCATAGATGACAACCTGCTCCCCCCGGCGGCTCAGCAGCAGCGCCGCCGTCAGCCCGCCGATGCCGCCGCCGACGATAGCCACGCGGCTCACAGCGGCACCCCGCTTCCCGCCGCGCCTGCTACAGCAACGGACCGGCTGCGGGCAGCGCGGTCATGCTCCTCCAGCAGGCGCGCGCTGATCTTGGCCGACTCAAAAATCGTCGGCAGCCCGCTGCCCGGATGCGTCCCGCCCCCGACCAGCCAGATGCCGGACACTTCCTGGAACGTATTATGCGGGCGCAGATACATCATTTGGCCAAGGTTATGGGCCAGATTGAAGGTCGCGCCGTTATATACATCCAGATGGTCCCGCCAGTCCAGCGGCGAGAAGAATTGGCTCTCCTCCAACCGGGAAGACAGGCCGGCAAGCTGCGGGATGCGCTCCAGCCGCTCCATCATCTGTGCCCTGACGGCCGGGCCTTCCTGCTGCCAGTCGATACCGGCCTGCAGGTTGGGAACGGGCATCAGCACATACAGGGAGGACTTTCCGGCCGGAGCCAGGGTATCGTCAATCACCGAAGGATTGTGTATATAAATGGACGGGTCAGCCGACAAGACCCCTTGCCGCGTAATCTCGTCAACATTGCGGCGGTAATCGCCGGAGAAATGGACCGAATGATGGCCGAGGTCGACGGTGCCGTCCACACCGAGGTACAGCATGGCGGTGGAGCAGGAATAACGCTTGCGTGCCATCTTGGCCGGGGTGTATTTTTTGAGCACACCCGGCTCGAACAGCCGGGTCACGGCAGTCCCGAAATCTGCGCCGAGGACGACGTAATCCGCCTGCACCTTTTCCCCGTTCTCCAGGAGCAGGCCGGAGGCCTGGCGGTTCTTTACCAAGATCCTCCCAACCGGGCTTGAAGTACGGATGCTTCCCCCATGCTCCTTGATGACATCTGCCATAGCCTGCAGCACCTTGTTAATGCCCCCAACAGGATGATACAGGCCGTAACGGTGCTCCAGATAAGACAGAATCGTAAAGGTCCCCGGACATTCCCAAGGCGACATTCCAAGGTATTTGGCCTGAAAGGTGAAGGCGTAGCGGAGCCGTTCATCGTCAAAATATTTCGACAGCCGGCGATACACCGTATCGGCGGCATGAAGCTTGGGCAGCGCGTGCAGCACATCCCTTTTCAAATAATCCGCCGGTGACTGAAAGGGACGCTGCAGCAGCGGCATAACCCTGGCAAACTTATCGTCCTCATCAGCCATAAACCGGCGGTACCCGGCCCCGTTTCCCGGAAACAGCCGCTCGATTTCGGCCGCAGTCTGCTTCTGATCGGTGGACGGCCGGAACACGGTGTCCCCGAAATGCAGGGAATACAGGGGGTTCAGCTTCTTCATGGAAATATAGCTGTGGAGGGAACGTCCCGCCAGAGCAAATAATTCCTCCAGCAAATGCGGCATCATCAGGAAGGTGGCTCCGCGGTCAAAACGGTATTCCCCCAGGCGCAGCTCGCCCGATCTTCCACCGACCGTCTCCTGCTTCTCAAAGACCTCCACCTCGTAGCCCTTGGCGGCAAGGAGCATGGCAGCAGCCAGCCCTCCCGGTCCGGCACCCACAACCGCAACCTTCGCAGCGCTTTTTCCAGTCATCCGTTCCACTCCCTATTCGATATGGATTCTGTTCATCCGCTCGCATCAATTTATAAACAAACATTATACAAAAACTATACATTAGTGATACAAATATCATACATACTTTATATACCCCTGTAAACAGCTACACGTGACCGGCCCCCGATTTCTTTTTCTATCTGAAAAATCCGCACAAAAAAACCCTTCCGCCTCACCCGCAGGTGACTTCGAAAGGGTTCTCGCAAATTTTGGTCTCAGCGCTGATTCCTTGCTCCCGTAAATGAATAATCAAACCAATCCTGCCAGCGTTCCGCGGAGCCTTCTATAATCTCGGCCGCTTCCGGGATAGGCTCTCCCGCCGCCGCTTCATAGGCTTTGCCTCCGAGGAAAAACCGCATTCCCGGCCGTATGGCCAACATGCGTGCAATCAGATCTTTGCAGTAAGGCAACAGTTCCTTGTCCGTAACCGACAGGCAAGCTGCCCCGATCCGGTTTTGCGTTTCCAGTATGGCTATAACTCCTGCCTCCGGAGTATTGGCGCCTAGATAGACCACCTCAACCCCGTTTTTACGCAGAAAAAGCGAAAACAGCAGCAGACCGACCTGATGGTGCTCCCCTTCCGGACAAAAAGCCAGCACTTTCGGCAAGTGGGCATACACCGGGAACAGGTGGAAAAACTGATAGAAGCGGTTAGAAACCATATGCGTCATGTAGTGCTCCTGCGCTACCGTCGCCGAGCCTTCCTCCCAGGCATCGCCCACCTTGATTAGAACCGGGACAAGCACCCGATGAAACATCGCTTCATAGCCGTACATGGAAAAGCCGAAATCAATCAGCGCATTCGCCCGTTCGCCCTGGAATTCATGCAGCGCCGTATAAATCTGCTGCCTCATCTTCTCGAAGGCCTCCCCGGGTGTTCCAAGGCCCTCCGCCGGACCTTCGGCAGCCGGATTCTCTTTTCGGGCCTTCAGCAGCCGCACCGCATGCGAAATGCTGATCCCCTGCTTCTCTGTCTGCTCCTTCAGCCAGCGCAGGTCCTCAATATTCTCCTGAGTATACAGCCTATAGCCGGATTCCGTCCGCTCAGGGGTAACCGCCTGATACCTGTTCTCCCAGGCTCTCAAGGTGACAGACGGTATATCCAGCATTTCGACGACCTGTTTGATCGAGTACACGTTGCATCCCACTCTCTTTCCGTAGCCCGTTGCATAGTATTTAGATATTCAAACCTTATACAAATGATTTACATTCATTATACATTTGCACCTGTATTATGTCATCAGATGCGGCTACCAGACATAGCTGCGATGCCCCGGAAAGAATAAACCTGCCATGCTTCAGCAAAAATGTAGGTACGGGCTTGGGATAAGGCTGCTTCACTTGTCCGTCAGGGGCGGTAATAGGTAGTTACAATACCCGGAGCAGACTCAGGAGGACTCTTTCATGCATTCAAATCGACGACCCCGCCATATTCTTTTAACCGCCGCGCTGCTGCTCCTTATCTGGCTGGCCGGCGTGATGCTCTACCAGACGCACAAGCCGCTGCCGCCGGGGATTTCCTATGAAAGCCCGGTGTATAAGGTTCATGACGTGCATTTCTGGCATGATCTGACTTATCGGGACGGCAGCGCAGACGGTGGACGGGAAGAGGAAATTCTGCCGAGAATCCTGCAAATTATCGAAGAATCCAGACAGTTTCTTGTTATCGATCTGTTCCTGTTCAATGATTACACCCATAAAGACCAGCAGTTCCCGAAAGTCAGCCGCAGGCTTACCGACAAGCTTATTAGCCATAAAGCCGCCTTTCCGGCTATGGACATTGTTTTCATCACCGATGAGGTCAATACCAACTACGGCTCCGCCCCCAACCCTCTTCTGGAGGAGATGAAGGCTGCCGGCATTAAGGTGATCATCACCGATACGGACAAGCTCCGGGATTCAACCCCCGCCTACTCCGCAGTATGGCGCACCTTCATCCAGTGGTTCGGGCAGTCCGGCAACGGCTGGATTCCCAATCTGATGGCCAGCGGCGGACCCGATATTACGGCACGCTCCTATTTAAAGCTGTTGAACGTGAAGGCCAACCACCGTAAGGTGATCGTCAGCGAAAAAACAGCGCTTGTTTCATCAGGCAATGTGCATGACCCTAGCGCCTATCATTCCAACATTGCGCTGGAGGTGCAAGGTCCGGTGATTGCCGACATTCTGCGCACCGAGCAGGCGGCGGCCGATCTCTCCGGTGCCGGTCCGCTGCTTAGCAGCACGCCGGCGTTTAAGCAGAACGCAGACGGACCGCTGGACATCCGCTATCTGACCGAAGGGAAAATCTACAAATATACACTGGAGGGTATCCGCAGTGCCGGAGCAGGCGATACCGTCTGGATGGGCATGTTCTATCTGGCCGATGATGCCGTCATCCGTGAACTGGTCAAGGCAGCAAAGCGCGGCGCGGAGGTCCGGCTGCTGCTCGATCCGAACCAGAACGCCTTCGGCCGCGACAAAATCGGTATCCCCAACCGCCCAGTGGCCATGAACTTGAACAAGCGCTCCGGCGGAAAAATCGCCATCCGCTGGTACAACACCGGCAAGGAGCAGTATCACACCAAGCTGATGTTTATCGCCAAAGCTTCCGGCAGCTCCATCGTGCTGGGGGGTTCAACCAATTTCACGACCCGCAATCTGGACGATTATAATCTGGAAAATAATCTGTGGGTATCTGTTCCCCAGGATCAGCCGCTGTATACGGAGATGACCGGCTACTTCAACCGGCTGTGGAACAATGAAGGCGCCGAGTACAGCCTGCCCCTCGGAGCGTATCAGAGTGACGTCACCTGGCTGAAATACATCCTTTTCCGGATGCAGACCCGGCTGGGCTTCACCACGTTTTAAGCCTACGCAGACAAATAACCGCCGGGAAGCCTGAATCGCTTCTTCCGGCGGTTATTGTCGGACTCCTATAGCAACGGCGACATCAGCCGGGCTGCCGATTCCAGCAGCCGCTCGATAAACCGTTTGTTGATAAAATTCTCATGCACGATTTGCCGGGTCGAAAGCAGGTCGCGCTCAAAATCGGAGACGATCCGGGCGACGCTTTCGGTCTGCAGCAGCAGCGCATTGACTTCGAAATTCAAGTGGAAGCTGCGCATGTCCATATTGGCGGTGCCGATGGTGGCGATTTCGCCGTCCGTAATGAGCAGCTTGGAATGGATGAACCCTTTTTCATATTCATAGATCTTCACGCCTGATTCCAGCAGTGCCGGGAAATACGAATGCGACGCCAGGAACGGGATCCATTTATCCGGTTTAGCCGGGAACAGGAGCCGCACATCGAGCCCCGACAATGCCGCTACGCGCAGCGCCGTCAGAATATCTTCATCCGGGATAAAATAAGGACTGGCCAGCCAGACCGATTTTTCCGCCGAGGTAATCATAGTGAAAAAGATGTTTTTCAGCGCCCGCCGCTCGTTGTCCGGCCCGCTGGCAATAATCTGCACTGCGCCTGTGCCCGTCGTGAAACGCAGCTGAGGCGAGAGATAGTCCTGCTCCAGTATTTTTTCTCCGGTGGTGTGCATCCAGTCCTGCAGAAAAATGATTTGCATCGTCCGCACCGCCTCGCCCCGGATCAGCATGTGGGTATCGCGCCAGAAGCCGTATGTCTTGCTGCGGCTTAAATATTCATCGCCGACATTCAGACCGCCGAGGAAGCCGACATCCCCGTCGATGACGACGATTTTGCGGTGATTCCGGTAATTGACCCGGCTGGAGAAAAAGGTCGCCGATTTGCCGTAAGCCGCCACCTGCACGCCGGCATCTCTAAGCTCCTTTAGGAACGCACCGGACAGCTCGAGGCTGCCTACGGCATCGTACATGAAGCGCACGGTGACGCCTGCACGTGCTTTTTCAATCAGGATCTGCTGAATACGCGTCCCGATATGGTCTGCGCGAAAAATATAATATTCCATGTGAATATGATGCTGTGCCTTCCGCAGCTCGAGCAGCAGCGTGCCAAAGGTCTCTTCGCCGTTCGTCAGAATGCGGGTTTCCGAATGGAACGAGATCGGCGTACGGGCCAGCCGCTGCGACAGGCCGAGCAGCTTTTGCCGGGAGGCGTCAAACATGGACCAGTCCTGGTGCGTACGCAGCGCGTCGTTCTCGATCCGGTCGTAGGCCATCAGGTCGCGGACCGCCTTTTTGTCGTATTTGCGCCGCTTGAACACGTTTTGTCCAAACAGGAAATAAAAAATGAGGCCCAGCACCGGAATCAGCGCGAGCAGCAAAATCCACGCCATGGTCGTCGAGGGGTTGCGGTTCTCCATGAAGATCCCCAGCCCGATGGAAAATACGGCGAGCGTGGAGAAAATACTCAGTATGGTCCCGACCGTTTTGCCGAAGACGCCGAAGCCGAAATAATAAAAGGCCAGCAATGCCCCGATAATAACTAAAGCCTGCATTCCTCTTCTCATATACAACCTACCTTTTCTTTCGCCAGTTCACACGAAAAATTTCAAATTATATATTACAGGAAGAAACCGGTTCTTCCTACTGGAAAAGGCGCGAAAACCGCAATTACAACAATACTGTAACCACTTTCCCCGCAGAATTTGTATTGTCTCCCGAAAGTATATTATAATCGATTTTGACTTTCCGGTCATTTATAGAACCAACAAGTCAGAAAGTCGGGAGGATGTACAGTTGACGGAAAAAATCAATGAGAAAAAAGAACAGATCATCAAGGCCGCCATGCAGCTGTTTGCTGTTAAAGGCTCTTCCTCCACCTCCATGCAGGACATCGCCGAGCTATGCGGGATTTCCAAGGGCAGCCTGTATCTGGTGTTCAAATCCAAAGAAGAGCTGGAACGCAGCCTTTATATATATTGCTTCCGAATGATCAGCGACCCCTTGCTCCGGGAAGAACGGGAGACGGAAAAGCCGCCTCGGGACAAGCTGCGCAGCCAGATCGAAATTCTCCTGCAGCATGTCTATGAGCTGCGCGAATTTTTGCAGCGGGGATTTCAGGAATTGGCCAGCCAGGGCCGGACCGAGATGCCGGAATGGCTGAAGCGGAGCACAGTACCGATTCTGGGCTGGGCCCGCGGACGGCTGGAGGCGCTGTACGGAGAAGAGATTCTGCCCTACACCGGCGAGCTTTGCCTGTTTGCGCGGGGAATGATCCATTCGTACATCTGGGTTATTTTTACCCACAATCTCCCTGTTCCGATCAGCCGGTTTGCCGGGCATCTCGTGGACATGCTGGATATCGCGGCCGAGGGACTCATGTCCCGCGCTCCGCAGCCGCTGATTCCCGCAGCGATGATCGAGAACTGGACAGAGCAGCGGGGCGGCGCTCCGCGGCATAATCCGATTCAACTGATCAAGCAGATGCGCCTGCGGATTGCCGGCGCGGGAAGCCCGCAGCATGAAGAAGCGCTGGAGGCACTCAACCTACTGGAGAACGAGCTGTTATCGCTGCAGCCCCGCAAGCCGATCCTGCAAGGCTTGACGCTGCTGCTGCGGCAGAATTCCTTGCTGGCTCAAGAGTTGCCGGAGCTGGAGGCGCAGATTGGCCTTAGCAGCCACCCGTCCTGCGATTTATTCTGAAACGAACGGGACAGCTGGCGCGTATAGGGACAAAGATAAGGCGGCTGAAGCCGCAAGCACCATACTGTAGCTTTCCTTCCGGAAAGCCGAGAGGAGAAGAAGAGAACTGCAATGAAAAGCCTGATTAATTTTTCGCTGCGCAACAAATTTGCCATCTGGCTGCTGACGATTATCGTCGTCTTCGGCGGGCTGTACAGCGGATTGTCGATGAAGCAGGAGACCCTGCCGAACATCAACATTCCATTCCTGACGATTACGACCGTCTACCCGGGGGCCGCTCCGGAGGGCGTCGTCAACGATGTCAGCAAACCGCTGGAGCAGAAGCTCCGCAACGTTGAGGGCGTGAAGGCGGTCACCTCCACCTCCATGGAGAATGCCTCCAACATTGCCATCGAGTTCGACTATGGCACCAATCTCGACAATGCTACCGCCACCATCCGCGAGGCGCTGAATGACGTCACCTTGCCGGACGGTGCGCAAAAGCCGCAAATTACCCGGTTCAGCCTCAGCTCACTTCCGGTCATTTCCCTCAGCCTGGCAGGCAAGGACGGCAGCGAGGATCTGGAGAGCCTGACCCGCATTGCCGAAAACGATATCCGTCCGGAACTGGAGGATATTGATGGCGTGGCTTCCGTGCAAATCTCCGGGCAATATGTGAAGGAAGTCTCCCTGAAATTCGATCAGGCGAAGCTTCAGCAGTATGGATTGACCGAGGATACCGTAAAAGGCATCGTCCAAGGCTCCTCTCTGCGCGTGCCGCTGGGCCTGTTTGAAATGGAAGACGCCCAAAAGGCTGTCGTAGTCGACGGCAACATTACGACCGTCGAGGATCTGGAGAACCTGCGCATTCCGGCCATGCCTTCCGCAGGCGCCGCGGCTGGTGCAGGTGCCGCGGGCGCGCCAACGGGCGCGGGAAGCGCCGCTGCCGGTGCGGGCAGCGATGCTGCCGCTGGTGCCGGGGTCAATGCCGGTGCGGCAGGCGCTGCCTTGGGCGCGGGCATTCCGACCGTGAAGCTCAGCGATGTCGCGACCATCGAGGTGGTCGGCAAATCGGAGTCGATCTCGCGGACCAACGGCAAAGAGTCCATCGGTATCCAGATCGTCAAGGGGAACGACGCCAACACTGTAGAGGTTGTCAACAAAGTTAAAGACAAAGCCGAGGAACTGAAACAGCAGTATAAATCCATCGATTTGGAATACCTGTTCGACCAAGGAAAGCCGATTGAGGATTCCGTCTCCACCATGCTGTCCAAGGCTGTATTCGGTGCGTTGTTCGCGGTGCTGATCATTCTGATCTTCCTCCGCAACATCCGCTCGACGATTATCTCCATTATCTCGATCCCGCTTTCGCTGCTGATCGCGATGCTCTGCCTGAAGCAGATGGACATTACGCTCAATATGATGACGCTCGGCGCGATGACCGTCGCCATCGGGCGGGTCGTCGACGACTCCATCGTCGTTATCGAGAATATATACCGCCGCCTGTCGCTCTCCAGCGAAAAGCTGAAGGGCCGGGAACTGATCAGCGCCGCAACGCGCGAAATGTTCATTCCAATCATGTCCTCCACGATCGTCACGATCGCGGTATTCCTTCCGCTTGCTTTTGTCAGCGGCATGGTTGGCGAGCTGTTTTTACCTTTTGCCTTAACCATGGTCTTCTCCCTTCTCGCTTCGCTGCTTGTCGCCATTACGCTGGTGCCGGCGCTGGCCCATTCGCTCTTCCGCAACGGGCTGAAGAGCAGCAAACGGCATGACCACGACGAGAAACCGGGCAAAATGGCCGGCGGTTACCAGAAGATTCTGAACTGGTGCCTATCCCATAAGCTGGTGACCTTCGGCGTCGCCGTCCTGCTGCTCGTCGGCAGTTTGTTCCTGATCAAGCCGATCGGGGTCAGCTTCATGCCTTCCCAGGAAGAGAAGAACGTCATCCTGACCTTCTCGCCGAAGGCCGGACAAACGCTGGACGACATCAAAGAGCAGGCGCTCAAAGCCGAGAAATTCATTCTGGCCCAGGAGCATCTCGACCAACTGCAATATTCCATCGGCGGCAGCGGCCCGTTCGGCATGGGCTCCGGCAACTCGGGACTGTTCTATATCACGTACGACAGCGATACCCCGAACTTTGAGGATGTAAAGGAAAAACTGATCGAAAACCTGGCCAAAGAAGCGCCGAACGGCGAGTGGGGCGATATGTCCGGCATGTCGAGCGGCGGCCTTGGCGGCAATACGTTGACCGTCAGCGTGTTCGGCGATACGCTGGATCAGATCAAACCGGTGGCCGACCAAATCCTCGGCTTTGTTCAGTCGGACAGCAAAAACTTCAAGGACGGGGAAACAAGCCTGACCAAAGCCTATGACCAATACACCATCGTCGCGGATCAGGCAAAGCTTAGCTCGCTCGGACTGACCGCCGGGCAAATCGCGATGAAGCTGGCTCCGGTCAGCACCCGCCCGGTTCTGACCGAGGTCGATGTCGACGGCAAAAACTATAAGGTATACATTGAAACCGACAAAGACACTTACTCCAGCATCACGGAGATGGAGAATGCAACGCTGACTTCGCCTCTTGGCATTTCGGTGCCGATCGGGCAGGTTGCGACCGTTGAGTCCGGAACGTCGCCGGATACCATCACGCGTGAAGACGGAAAAATGAAAGTAGACGTCACCGCTGATATTTTGGCCAGCGACGTCAACAGCGCATCGAACAGCGTGAAGGATAAGGTCGACTCGCTGGATCTGCCGGACGGCGTGACCGTATCCTTCGGCGGCGTCACCGAGCAAATCAATGAAACCTTCGGACAGCTCGGCATCGCCATGCTGGCCGCGATCGCCATCGTCTACTTCGTGCTGGTGGTCACTTTCGGCGGCGGCCTGGCACCGTTCGCCATCCTGTTCTCCCTGCCGTTTACCGTCATCGGCGCGCTGGTTGCGCTGCTGCTGGCCGGCGAAACGCTGAACGTCTCCGCGCTGATGGGCGCGCTGATGCTGATCGGGATTGTCGTCACGAACGCCATCGTCCTCATCGACCGTGTTATTCACAAGGAGAACGAAGGCATGTCCACACGCCAGGCGCTTCTGGAGGCCGGGGCTACCCGTCTCCGTCCGATTCTGATGACGGCGCTGGCGACGATCGGCGCGCTGCTGCCGCTCGTCACCGGGCTGGAAAACAGCGCGGGCATCATCTCCAAAGGCCTCGGCGTGACCGTTATCGGCGGCCTGGTCAGCTCAACGCTGCTGACGCTGGTCGTAGTGCCGGTCGTGTACGAATTCCTGATGAAATTCCGCCGCAAACGGGTGGAAGAATAATTATTGCACGCTAATCTCATAGCTGCACAAAACCGCTTCATTCGCGAACATGGATCATGAGTCCAGCCGCGGGTGGAGCGGTTTTTTTGATGGCGAAGATACTCCCAACGATGAATGGGCTCGTGGATGGCCTCGGATCGGACTCGTGGATCGAATCAGACACGGTTGGCATCGGACTCGAAGTTAGGTGGGGAGTTGGGCGCTGACGTTGGGCTCGAAGTCAGGTAGGGAGTTGGGGCCGCCGTCGGACTTATGGTAACGGACACCAGAGCCGCTATTTAGAGAAATATGTGTTATTTATGCCCATAACGGACACCAGAGCCGCTATTGTTTCGATTGGGAGGCGATTTTAAATGTTTTGGCCAAAATAGCGGCGCTCATGTCCGTTGTTTTGGGAAATATCCTGGTTTTTTGTAAATAACGCCTCTCAGGTCCGTAAGGTTGTCGGAGATGAGGATGTTGCGGGGAGCGTGAGAGCCTCTTGCCCACTTAGGACTAGGCTTGGTGATGCGGCGGGTGATTTTCTAAGTTGAACAAAGGTCGCAATGCAGCGGGTAGTTATGACGTAAGTTGAGCAAGTGTCGGTCATGCGGCAAGTTATTGCGCGAAATGGAGCAGGACACTTTTACACGGTACAAAAAAAATATCCCGCTTCTACCGAAGCAGGATAACATTGTATTTAACCTGGCGGACGCCGGATACATTTAATTTTTGCGGAATCGGTTGCCGGTGTTGGCATAAATCACGCCCCCAAGAGTCGCAACCAGCAGAATAGCAATGGCCAAAAAAGTCACCCACTGCGTTTCCAGCACAGCGCTCAGACCGATCAGCAGCACGCAAAAGCAGGTCACGAACATCAGGTTCCCCATCAGCCTGCACAAGGCGGGAACATCGTATTTATCCTGCTCTTCCTTGGGCAGCGTGTTGAAGCCGGCGATCAGAATGGCACCTTTGCCCCGATAGAATACAATGCCGAGAACCAGGAAGATCAGCCCCAGCATACCGAGTATAATGAACGCTGCCATTGCTGCCACTGCCTCCTGCCCGTTGTAATCCTGTCACGATAAACCGGTCTCTAGACCGTCGCTGCCGCGCTTCCCTCAATCGAACCCTTCCAGGCCCGAAGCATGTTCAGGTCGTTCGGAAGGAACTCTTCCACCATCCGGCTGAGCGCCAGATAAAGCGGACTGGAAGTCGCCTCATTCAGGCGCTTGCAAAACAGCGGAACCCATTTGATCAAATGCTCCTCAAGGAATCTCTCCTGAATCTCGAGCAGTTCCATGGCATTGCGCGCCGAAAAGCTGTTGTAGAGCATCCGGTCATGCATCACGGCCATGAATTCAAGCTCGATTGCGATATGATCGTCCGCTTCGCCGCCGCATTTCTTGAACACGATTCCCGCCGACGCGTAGACATCGGAAATCACGTTGCAAAATGCCGCTTCCCGGCCAAGCTGCGCCGCTTCGCGCGGTCCGGACTTCAGCCGGTTCAACTCACCCATCAGCCGCTTGTACTCTTCGCTCTCGGCTTCGCACAAAGCCGGAAGCTCCGAAGGGTCGCAGTCGCTCAAGTAACGTTTTAGCGCCCGGCCGCCCTCCGTCAGTTCTGCCGCATTCGCCATTTGACGGTCGCTGCGCCATTGCGCTACCCGCGACAGAGCCGGCACCCTTCCATAAAAATCACCCAACATTTGATATATGAATCCCCGATTTTCGAGCCAGCGCTGAACTTCCTCCGGCATGACAACGGACGACATTTGCGTTATAGTCATCTTGCGTATCCTCCTAACGAAAGAATTACGTCGAATTATCTGCACTTTCATTATATCGGACTTGTTAAGCGCTTTCAGTGAGCATTCTTTGACCATTCCCCGGAATTGTCGCAGTTCTGTCATAATTAGGATCAGCTTACGGGCATGGATCGCCTATCATGGAGGTTGCCGCCGCTTGGAAGCCTGCAAGCCGTAAAAGCGAATTGACGGCGGCTGCAGTAATTATTAAAATTTGAACTATATATCCATACGAAGAGGAGGCCGCGTGATGGAGCCGTTAACGGACCCTTTCGGACGCATCCATGATTATATCCGCATTTCGGTGACAGACCGCTGCAACCTGAGATGCATCTATTGTATGCCTGCGGAAGGCATGCAATTCCAACCCCAGGACGAAATCATGTCCTTCGAGGAAATTGCCGCCGTTGTCGGGGCGTTGGCCCCGGCAGGCTTGCGGAAAGTCCGGCTGACCGGAGGGGAACCGCTGGTCCGCAAGGACCTCGAGAAGCTCGTGGCTATGCTTGCCGAGATTCCCGGCATTGAAGACTTATCCCTGACAACCAACGGCCTGCTGCTTCCCGGCAAAGCCGAGAGCCTGAAGCGGGCCGGACTGTCGCGGGTAAATATTAGCCTGGATTCACTGCGGCAGGAACGTTTCGCGCAAATTACGCGCGGCGGCGAAGTATCCAAGGTGCTGAAAGGCATTGAAGCCGCAGCAGCGGCCGGACTGGCGCCGATCAAGTTGAACGTCGTCCTGATGAAAGGCATCAACGATGACGAGATCAGGGATTTTATCGGTTTGACCTTGAACCAGCCGCTGCATGTGCGGTTTATCGAATATATGCCGATCGGCAGTGCCAGCGATAGCTGGCGGCAAACTTACCTGCCGCTCGAAACGGTGGTTTCCGCCTGCCACGAGGCCGGGTGGACGACGGAAGAAGCCGCTCTGACGGCAGGGGGAGGCCCTTCGCAAAACCGCCGGATCGTCGGCGCCGAAGGCACCTTCGGGCTGATCCATCCCGTCAGCGAGCATTTCTGCGACAACTGCAACCGGCTGCGGCTGACGGCCGACGGGCATATCAAAGCCTGCCTGTATTGGCAGGACGAATATGACGTGCGGCCGCTGACCGGCGATCCGGATGCGGTTCGCGCCATGTTCCGCCAGGCGCTCGGCAATAAGCCGCATAACCATGAAATGGCGCTGGCGCTGGAGAAAAAAGCGCAAAGCCATACGCCGACGGCACGGCGGATGTCGCAGATCGGCGGTTAGGCGGCGCACGATGGATCAAGCCGGCTTCAGCCGGATGCGTCCATGGATCCGAATTGCGAAAGCGATATTCGGCAGGACGCTGTTCGGCCATGCCGGATTCAGCCGCACCGCATTCAACAGGACGCTGTTCAGCCAAGCGAGATTCAACCATACGGCATTCAGCGCAGCTCCTGCCAAAGCTGAACCGCCATATAAACGGCAACGCCCCAGATCAGCAGCGCCGACGCTTTATTCAGCAGCCGGATGATGACGCCGGAGGGGTCCGCCCTTCCGAGCAGTCTTCCGGTACAAGCCAAAGCGAAAAACCATACCCATGACACCGCGGCGGCGGCGGCGGCGAACAGCCAGCGGTTGCTGCCGGCATACTGCAGGGAATTCACCCCGATAACCCCCACCGTATCCATAATGGCATGCGGATTGAGCAGCGAGACGGAGAGCGCAAAGGCGATCTGACGGCGGACGGACAGCTCCGCCGTTTGCTCCTCCGCAGGAACCGCACCCCAGATTTTCCAGCCCATAACTGCCAAAAACACAATGCCGCCGCCATATATTATCCGCACCAGCCAGACCGAAGACAGCAGTACCAGCGAAATCCCCCCGACCGCGATGCTGATCAGCAGCGTATCGCACAGCGCCGCCGTCACCACGACAGGCAGCCATTGCCGAAACTTCTGCCCGGCCGCCCCCTGATTAAAGACAAAAATATTCTGGACCCCCAGCGGTAAAATCAGGCCGAAGGCCAATACGATCCCGTGCAGTATTGCTTCTGTCATCTTTCACGACTCCCCTTTAGCATCAGCCCTGCAAACTCCGCCGTATGTACATGCATACGGCAGCGAGCCCTTTTCATCCGTACCAGCATAACGGGCTTCGTCCTTTTCGTAACCAGCCAAATGCGCTCTCGCATACCAGCCAAATTACCACCCGCCTTCCGGTCATGATATACTGCGTAATAATTCAGCTTGTATGAAAGGAGAGTTCAAAGGTGCCCCCAGATTCACACAGCCCTTCACGCCCAAAAAAAACGGCCGTCCCGCCGCCGGACGGCTGGCAGCCCGACCCCTCCGCGCCGCTTCCGCTTCAAGGACAAATCCTTGAATACATGCTGGAGCGGATCGGCGGGGGCGCATGGCCCGCAGGCATGCGCCTGCCTTCGCAGCGCGAGCTCAGCCGCAGGCTCCGGGTCGACCGGAGCACGGTGGCGGCCGCGCTCGGCCTGCTGGCGGAGCGCGGGCTGATCGAGACCAACCGCGGCGGCGGAACGCGCGTTGCCGCGGGCCCTTCGGCCGGCGGCTGGAACGATTATGTGGAGGAAGGGACACATTATCCGAATTTGCCGGCCGTTCAGGCGATCAACCGGCTGGAGTTTGACCGCCGGTTGATCCGCCTCGGCACGGGCGAGCTGCATCCGGACCTGCTGCCGGATGCCCTTCTTCGCCGGATGCTTGCCGAGCTGGCGCAGTCGCCGCGCCTGCCGCTCTCCTACGAGGAGCCGCTCGGCGCCCCGGCGCTGCGCGAGGCGGTCAGCGCCGAGCTGAGCGCAAGCGGAATCCAGGCGGACGCAGATTCCGTGCTCATTACTTCAGGAGCGCTGCAGGGGCTGCAGCTGATTGCGCTCGGCCTGCTGCCGCGCGGCTCGACGCTGCTGCTGGAGAAGCCCTCCTACCTCTACTCGATTCACGCCTTTCAATCGGCGGGAATCAAATTCTCCGGCCTGCCCCTGGATGAGGACGGGCTCAGCATCCGCCACCTGCAGGCCGAAGCGGCGCGCCATCCCGGCGCGGCGCTCTACACCATCCCGAGCTTCCACAATCCGACGGGCGCCGTAATGTCCGCCGGGCGGCGGCGCGAGCTGATGGCACTCGCTTCCCGCTTCCGCCTGCCCGTGTTGGAGGATGGCGCTTATCAGGAGCTGTGGCTAGATGCGCCGCCTCCGCCGCCCCTGATGGCGCTCGACACCGAAGGGCGCGTGCTGCATCTGGGCACGCTCTCCAAAACCGTCAGCCCGGGGCTGCGCATCGGCTGGATCGCCGGGCCGAAGCCGGTGATCTCCCGGCTGGCCGACATCAAGATGCAGACCGACTACGGCGCAAGCTCCTTGTCGCAGCTGCTGGCCGCCCGCTGGCTGAACTCCAGCGCGCACGGCGAACATCTCGCCGGGCTGCGAAGCGCTTTGCGCAGCCGGCGGGATCACGCGCTGGCGCTGCTGGACCGCCACTTCGCGTCCATCGCCGACTGGAGCGTCCCCGCCGGCGGCTTCTACATCTGGCTGCGGTTCCATCAGCCCCTGTCCGCGCTCCGGCTGTTCGACGCCGCGCTCGAAGCGGGCGTGCTGCTTCATCCCGGCCAGTTGTATGACCGCGGCGACAGCAGCCGGATCCGCCTGTCGTTCGCCTATGCCTCCGGCGCGGAGCTGGAACAGGGACTGGCCGCTTTGGCCGCAACGGCAAAAAGACTCCTTACGGAGTCTTAGCGGCAGAACCAAACTTAATCCGATTAGCTCAAAGGGGCAGCGTTACGGTGATATTCGTGCCTTCGCCCGGCTGGCTCACCGCCTGCACGGTGCCGCCGTGCAGCTCAACGATTTTTTTGACGAGGGACAGCCCGAGTCCGCTGCCGCCCCCGCTGGCGGTCCGGGCCTTGTCGGCTTTATAGAACCGTTCGAAAATGCGCGGGAGATCCTCCTCCGAAATTCCGATGCCGCTGTCCTTGACCGATACCTCTACCTTAGCTTCGGCCGGCTTCAGCAGAATGCAGATTTTACCGCCGTCCGGGGTAAACTTGATGCTGTTGTGCAGGAGGTTGGTCCACACCTGGCTCAGCAAGTCCTGCACGCCCGTATACGTTACGTCCGGCAGTTCCGCCTCCACCTCGATGTCTTTCCCCAGCCACTGCGGCTCGCAGGCCAAGATCATGTCGCGCAGTTGCTTGTCGAGCCGGTATGGCTTTTTCTCGAACGGAAAGCTCTCCGACTCCAGCGCCGACAGCTTCAGGAGGTTATCGCTTAACCCCGACAGACGGCCGCTTTCGGCTTCGATAATCTCCAGGTAATGGCGTCTGCTCGCCTCATCAAGCCCTTCATCCTGAAGCGCGCGCGCAAACCCGCGGATCGAGGTCAGCGGCGACTGGATCTCATGCGACACATTGGAGATAAAATCCTGCCGCATCGTCTCCATCCGGTTCAGCTCGCTGGCCATCTCATTGATGCCCACTACGATTTCTTCGAATTGGCCATACCGTCCGCCATCCAGTTCCACGGAGAAATCACCTTTGGCGATTTGCCGGATCGCATTGATAATCGGACGGTAAAAGGAACGCTGCTTGCCCTTCGTTGCCATCCCGATGGAACCGGCCATCAGAACAAGCAGGAAGAATTGCAGCCCCATGATCATCAGGTGTTCGTAATAGGAGGAAAAATTCCAATGGAAATGCCGGCTCAGCCAGCCATAACCGAAAAACGCGCCATTCCAGGAAATAAAAAATCCCGTAATAAACACGAGGATCCCAAACACGGCTTTGATATACTGCCATATCTTTTTGATCATGCCATGATCTCCAGCCGGTAGCCGAGACCGCGGATCGTGCGGATGGCGAAGCCGTATTGCTCCGAAGGGAAACGCTCGCGCAGCCGGCCGATGTGGACATCGAGCGTTCGTTCATTGCCCTCGAAATCAAACCCCCAGATCTCTTCGATCAGGCGGTCACGCGTCAACGTCTGGCCCGGATAGCTGGCAAGCTTGAACAGAAGCTCGTATTCCTTGAGCGGCAGGGTCGTCTCCCCGAACTCCGAAAAAATTTCATACGTTTTGCGGTTCATCCGCAGCTTGCCGACGGACACGCTTTGCGCAGCCGAAATCTGATACCGCTTGAGCAGTGCTTTTACCCGGGCAATCAGTACCGGCGGTTCGAACGGCTTGACGAGATAATCGTCGGTCCCCAGCTCAAAGCCTTTGACAATCTGCGAGGTCTCGCCCTTCGCCGTCAGCATCAGGATCGGCAAATCATATTGTTCACGCAGCCGGCGGCATAACTCCCAACCGTCCATTTTGGGCATCATAATGTCGATGACGGCCAAATCGATGCCGTTGCCGGCCAAAAGCTCCAGCGCCGCTTCTCCGTCGCCTGCGCCGTAGACATTCATCCCTTCCGCCTTCAAAAAATGCTCGACCAATTCCCGGATATGCGGATCATCGTCTGCGACGAGAATGCTTGTCATGGTTCACGAACCCCCTTGCCCTGCAGCCGATGCAGGGATATATCGTTGCTTCAACATACCAGCGCTATTTAAACTGAAGTTAAACGAACGCTTTTACCATTGATTTGTCAATCCCTTCAAAAGATGGTTTGTATCCCTTTTCAACAAGTGTTACAGTGATAGAAGCGGCCCATTTTCTCAGGCAATCATTGCCTTGTAAAGCCTTTTTGCGGGAAGGAGTGCCCAGTTTGCGGGAGAATCTTGATAATCAGCATTCGTTCATCTTTCTGAAATGGTTCAACTTCTTTGTCTATGGATCTGTAGTTCTCTTCACCAGCTTCTTCCCACTATACCTGCAGGATGTCGGCATGAACAAGCTTGAAATCGGCAGTGTGATGTCCGCAGGCGCGCTTGTGTCGCTGATCGCCAATCCCTTCTGGGGCATCTGGACCGACCGCTATCAAAATATCCGGCGGATTGTCCTGCTGATGCTAACCGGCACGCTGGTATTGTCGCAACTCATTTTTCAGGCTCATACATACGAATCGGTGTATATTTTCATTTTGTTTTTTTACTTCTTTCAGGGACCGCTGTTTGCCGAAAGCAACACCATGATCTTAAGTTACGTCGACAGCTCGCCCAAACGTTTCGGTTCCTTCCGTCTGTGGGGCTCGCTGGGCTGGGCCTTCACGGCGATCCTTGCCGGCCCCGTCATCGAATGGGCGGGCGTCTCAGTCTTGTCCTACCTCTTTGCGCTCCTGCTCTGCCTGGCGATGGTGATGCTGATATCCCTGCCCCGGCCGAAAAATATCATCGGCAGCGCACCGCTGCCGTTTAGAGGGCTTGGCAAAACGATCAGCAACCCGTTTTTCCTCTGTTTTATTTTCTTCGGTATTCTCGTCTCCATTCCGAATACCATGAACGGCATTTTTGTGCCGCTGTACATTACGGAGCTCGGCGGAAGCAAAACAATGGTCGGCCTGGCCGTCTTCCTCTCCTCCATCCTGGAGTTTGGGGTACTGCTGCTGTTCGACAAACTGCTGCGCAAGCGCATTCCGGTCATGCTCGCCTGCCTGACGCTGGTCAGCCTCTTGTTCGTGCTGCGCTGGTGGCTGATGGCCGATGCCACGACGCCGCTGCAGGTGGCGTTCATCCAGGTGCTGCACTGCATTACGTTCGGCGGTTTCTTCTATGTCGGCACCCAGCTGACTATGCTGCTCGTGGCGCGTCCGCTGCGCTCTTCCGGACAAGCGCTGTATGCCCTTGCCTGGAGCGGCGTCGCCGGCATTCTCGGCGGCGTGCTCGGCGGCTGGCTGTATAAGAACCTGGGCGTACAGACGATGTACCAGTCCGCGGTGTTTCTGACGCTGATCGGAACGCTCGGCTTCGGCGGCATGTGGCTGTTCGCCGGAAGCGGCGGCTACCGGCCGCCGGCTGCGCAGGAAGAAGAGCTGGAGGACATCTCGGCTGCCCGGCAATAACACATACTTCTATTGTTTTAACGCAAAAGCAGGCTTGGACCATTCGCGGTGAATGTCCAAGCCTGCTTTTTCATGATCAAAAAAGGATCCGATGCGCCCCTCAGCCCTTGGCCGGCTGATACGAGCTTTTCAGCGAAACGACCAGATTGAAGACCGGCTTGCCCGGCTCCGAATATTTGCTGTCCACGTTAAAGTACCCGTGACGGAAGAATTGATATTTATCCTGCGGCACGCTGTCCTTCAGCCCCGGCTCGACAAAGCCGTGCAGAATCTCCAGCGATTTCGGATTCAGCTGATCCAGGAAGGTCGGCTCCGGTTTATCGGCGGCCTCCAGGCCTTCGACTTCGCCATCGGTTTCCGCCGCCTCTTCGGCGATCAGCGGTTCGTACAGACGGAACTCGGCCGGCGCGGCTTGTCCCGCATCCACCCAATGCAGCGTTCCTTTGACTTTGCGGCCGGTGAAGCCGCTGCCGCTTTTCGTCTCCGGATCGTAGGTGCAGTGCAATTCAACCACTTCGCCGTTCTCATCCTTGATCACTTCGTTGCACTTAATGAAGTAGGCATGCTTCAGGCGCACTTCATTGCCCGGGAACAGGCGGAAATATTTGCTCGGCGGATTCTCCATAAAGTCGTCGCGTTCAATGTAAATCTCCCGCGAGAATGGAATTTGCCGGCTGCCCATCTCTTCGTTCTCGGAGTTATTCTCCGCTTCCAGCCATTCGGTTTGACCCTCCGGATAGTTGGTGATGACCACCTTGAGCGGCCGCAGTACGGCCATGGTCCGCGGTACGGTCAGCTTGAGGTCTTCGCGGATGAAATGCTCCAGCATTTGCAGATCGACGAGGCCCTGGCTTTTGGAGATGCCGGTCTCGAATACGAAATTGCGGATCGCTTCCGGCGTATAGCCGCGGCGGCGCAGCCCGGAAATGGTCGGCATGCGCGGATCGTCCCAGCCGTCGACATGGCCTTCGTCCACGAGCAGCTTCAGCTTCCGCTTGCTGGTGACGGTCTGCGCCAGGTTCAGGCGGCCGAATTCGTATTGATGCGGCGAAGCCGGCATTTCGCATTCAGCCACTACCCAGTCATAGAACGGGCGTTGATCCTCGAACTCCAGCGAGCAGAGCGAGTGGGTGATGCCTTCAATGGCGTCCTCCAGCGGATGCGCGTAGGTGTACATCGGGTAGATGCACCAGGCGTCGCCGGTGTTGTGATGATGGGAATGCGTAATGCGGTAAATGACCGGATCGCGCAGGTTGATGTTCGGCGAGGCCATATCGATTTTGGCCCGGAGCACTTTCTCGCCATCCTTGAACTCGCCCGCCCGCATGCGGCGGAACAGGTCCAGGTTCTCTTCGATGCTGCGGCTCCGGAACGGGCTGTCCTGCCCCGGCTCGGTCAGCGTGCCGCGGAGCTCGCGGATCTGATCGGCGCTGAGATCATCCACGTACGCTTTGCCTTTTTGGATCAGCAGCTCGGCCCGCTCGTACATCTCGCCGAAGTAATCGGAGGCGAAGCGCAGCTCTTCCCATTCGTAGCCCAGCCACTTCACGTCTTCCTGAATCGAATTGACGTATTCGAGGTCTTCCTTCACCGGGTTGGTGTCGTCAAACCGCATATGCGTCCGGCCGCCGAATTCATCGGCCAGCGTGAAATTGATCCAGATCGCCTTGGCATGTCCGATATGTAAATAACCGTTCGGCTCCGGCGGAAAGCGGGTGATCACTTCCTTGACTTTTCCGGATCGGAGGTCTTCGGTAATGATATTTTTAATGAAATTGGAGGGGGTACCGCGATTCTCCACGTGTAATCAACCTTTCGTTCTGTAATAGCTACTGCCTTGTTATGAACATGTTTCCTACTAATATACCCGTTCGGCGGATAATGTTCAATGAAATCAGCGGCACCGTCCGCAGCGTAAAAGGTTTTTGACTTCCTTCCGGGCGATGGAGTAGCATGGGGATACATCGTTTTATCGAAAAAGCATCCAAGGAGGGAGCTTCCTTTGAAACCGCTTAAGCTGCCCAGAGAGCAGCGCGAATTGATGATCGAGCATATCCGCACTTATTTCGACATGGAACGGGGCGAAGAGCTCGGCCACCTGGCCGCCGACAATCTGCTGGAGTTTTTCCTGCAGGAGCTGGGCCCGGCCGTTTACAATGCGGCGCTGTCCGACTGCCGTACGCTTGCCGCGCAGCGCATGCAATCGCTGGAGGAAGACATTTACGCGCTGGAATGGAAAACGAAACGCTGAGTCAGCCCGGAAGGTGGCGGCGAAATGTTCAATTATGTCATTGATGATGAGTTAACGCTCAAGCTGCTGATGCCGGAGCATGCCCGGCCGATGTTCGCCCTGGTGGAGCGTTCGCGTACCCGGCTGCGCAAATGGCTGCCCTGGGTGGACGGCGTGCGGGAAGAGGCGCAGATGGCGACCTATATCCGCGGAGCCGCCAAGCAGGGCAGCGAGAACGGCGGCTTCAGCGCCGGACTTTGGGTCAAGGAGGCGTTCGCCGGCGTCATCGGCTTTCACGAGATCGACTGGCATAACCGCTCGGTGGGCATCGGCTACTGGCTCGGCGAAGGCTACGAGGGCCAGGGTTATATGACCAGCGCCTGCCGCGCCTTCGTCGATTACGCGCTGCTGGAGCTGGAGCTGAACCGCGTCGAAATCCGCTCTGCCACGGGCAACCAGGCCAGCCGGGCGATTCCCGAGCGGCTCGGCTTTATCTTCGAGGGCGTAATCCGGCAGGCGGAAAAACTGCCCGGCGGCTACGTCAACCACGCCGTCTACGGGCTGCTGCGCAGCGAATGGAAGCGGCTTAGTTAGCTAACGGCAGCTCCGGTTCACAACACAAAAACATCCCCGGCGGTCATTCAGGCTCGGGGATGTTTTTGTGTGCTGCGCTACCGCTTCGGCTTATACGCTTACTCCTTCTCCAGCAAGCTGCGGAACTTGGCGCGGACCACCTCGGAGAGGCTGTCCAGCCCGGCCAGCGCCGCGACATCCGTCCGGTCGCGTTTGCCGTGCTCCATCGCATACAGCACGCGTGCGACGGTATACCCGCCTGCACCGCTCTCGCGTTTGACTATCGCGTCGCCCGCAGCGATGACTCCCTCCCGCAATACGCGGAGGTAAAAGCCGCTGTAGCCCGTCTCCAGCACTTTGGCGGGCATTTCCGCCGGGCCGTGCTTCTGGCTCAATTTGAAGCACGGATACCTCGGCTGGCTGACCTGCAGCAGTGCCGTGCCGATTTCGTACACATCGCCGATGCACACTTCCGTCTCGAGCAGGCCGCGAACCGTCAGATTCTCGCCGAACGCCGAAGCCGCCAGCCGTGCGCCAAGGTATTCTTCCCAGAACCGGTAATGCTCAGCCGGATAGACGTTGACCGCCTTGTCCGGCCCGCCGTGGTTGACGCGGTCGGCTTGCCCGTCGCCGGCAAAGCCTTCCAGGCCCACCGGCAGCGCGCCTTCCACCGGCTGCTTGTAGATGCCGGTCTGCAGCGGTTTTCCCTTGTAGTCCACCTGTACCGGCAGACCTACATTAAGCGAAACGACCTCCATAACTTTTCCCTCCATTCAGCATGCAGCTCATATAGACCTCGTCGACATAACGTCCGCCGAGATAAAACTCCTCGCGCAAACGCCCTTCCTCGCGGAAGCCGCATTTGCGGTAAAAGGCCAGCGCCGGCGCATTGCATGACAGCGCGCGCAGCCGCAGCTTGCGGATGCCGTACTGCGCCGCATGCTGCTTAATTGCCGCAATCAGCGCCCGGCCGATGCCTTGGCGCTGATAGTCCGGGTGGACGGCAATATTGATCTCGCAGACATGCCGGTGGCTCTCCATCCCATCGGGATTGCCGAAGCCGACATATCCGCAAAGCACGCCGTCCTGAACCGCCACAAGCTGCGAGCCGGGCGGCGCATGCAGCAGAAAATCCTCCCGCGACCGCCACATCAGCGGTCCCGGGGTCGTCTCTTCCGTCCAGATCATATTGTCGAGAACAATCAGCTCACGCGCATCGCGGATTTCCGAAAGCCGGATCGTGAGCGTTCCCTTGTGTATCGGCCGCATCAGCTGCTGCCCCCCTTGCCGTGCCTGGATCCTCAGGCGGCACTCCGTTCCGAACGAAGCGCAGCCCGGTGTATATAAGCATGAATCACAAAGAAACCGACCGCGAGTACCGCCATCGCGCAGGACAGCCAGGCTGTCGGCGCCAGGCCGCCGCCGTCATACAGCGAACCCATCAGGAAAGGGCCGATGACCCGGCCCGCTGCGCCGATGCCGCCGCTTAAGCCCAAATAAAACGGCGCATGGCGTCCGGCATGATCGGAAATAAACGACGGCGTCGCCGGTGAAATCAGCATTTCGCCGAGCGTGGCCAAAACCATCGCCAGCACGAATCCCGGATAACTCGGCAGCAGCAGAATCACAGCATACCCGCTTAAGTAAAACACGGCGCTTGCCGTCATCTGCGCGGTCGCCGTTTGTGCGCACCAGCGCTTGATCAGGCCGACCAGCGGCTGGGCGACAAAGATCATGATCCCGTTCAGCGTCCACAGGAACCCATATATCTTTTTCGGCCAACCTTCCGAAATAATGTATGGCGAAACGCCGGTATTCCAGATGGAATTGCCGATCAGCAGAAACAGTGAGCCGATGGACATGTACAGATAGATGCGCGTGTGGCCCATCAGCTTCCAGGCCGATTCGGCGCGCGGCGCCTTTTTCTTGGCATCGGACGAGGCTTGCGGCGCGCTTCCGACTTTCCGCAGATAAATGAAGAAGAAAATGGCAAAAATCGCCGAGGTCACGCCGTTCAGCACGAAACTCAGCATATAGGAAATGTCCGCAAGGAACCCGCTGAGCGCCGTTCCCAGCGCCACGCCGATGTTGTTGGCCACATAGATAATATTAAACAGCTCGCCGCGCTTCTCCGCAAACCGGAAACCGACAAACGCCTGAATCGCCGGCAGGGACAACGAATTAAACAACCCCATGAGGCCCATCACCATGATGAACACACTCCACTCTGCGCTTGCCGCAGGCAAGGCAAACAGCGTCAGTGCATTCATCGCCAGCGCTCCGACGATAAGCCGGTTGACGCCGACCCGGTGATAAAGCGAACCGCCAAGAAGCTGCCCGACAATGCCGCCCAGGGATTGAATCAGGATGACGAATCCCGCATCCTTCATGCTCCGGCCCAGCTCGTCAAACACGTACATCGTTACCAGCGGCCACATCAAGGCGCTGCCGGTAGCGTTAATAAGGCTGGCAATCAAAAACACTTTTACTTCCTTCGGATAACCCGGCAAAACCTTCATGTCTTTCTTTCATCCCCTGTAATCGTTGTGTCATATTCTCACCAGTATTAGTTAATACAGGGTCAAGGGCAAGCATATACATTAACGCACTGACGCATTACCACGAAATATCCAATTGCGATTTTCCTGCCGCTTCATATGCTAAATTCCATTGTAGACGCCCGGCGTCCGATCGTAAAGAAAAGGCCCTCAAATTTCCGTAGTATCCTGTTTCACCCATTGAACGCCCGGGTAATAAGCCATATGAAACACTCCCTATTCATTTCGCCGTAACATCCGATTTCGTTCCCCCGAACCGGATGATGCGGCGAAACTTGTTTTGGGCCCCATAAAAAAAGCATCCTGCTTCCCCAAGAGGAAACCAGGATGCTTATTTGCGTCCGTATGTTTACGCGTGTTTCTTGACGCTGGCCGCAGGCAGGCCTTCCACCGGTTGCACGGCGGCGGGCGCTTTGCGCAGGTATGCCATCCAGTAAGCGAAGGCGACGAAGATCGCGCCCCCCGTCAGGTTGCCCAGCCATACCGGGAAGAAGTTGCCGAAATAATCGCCCCAGGTGAAATGTCCTTCAAAGATTGCGGCGGGGATAAGGAACATGTTGGCCACAACGTGCTGGAAGCCGATGGCGACGAACGCCATCGTCGGGAACCAGATTCCGAGAATTTTACCGCTGAAATTGTCCGCGCCGTAGGAGAGCCATACCGCCAGGGCTACGAGCCAGTTACAGCCGATCCCCGAGACGAACGCCTGCAGGAAAGTAACGTCGATTTTATGTCCCGCCATATCTACCAGCTTGTCCAGATAGACTCCATCGGCGGTAAGTCCGACCACGTGGCCGAAGAAATAAGCGACAAATAAAGCGCCGGCCAGATTGGCCAATGTGATGAGAACCAGATTCTTAATGACTTCAAAAAACGAAATCTTCTTCGCCATAAAAGCCAGCGGTACGGCCATCATGTTGCCAGTCAAAAGCTCGCCGCCGGCGAGCAGCACCAAGATCAGGCCGACCGGGAACACAGAGGCGCCGATGAAGTTGGCAATGGAGCCCCATTCCTTCGGTGCGCCGGCAATAACGCGAATATCAAGCAAAAATCCGAGCGCGATGAACGCTCCCCCGAGAAAGCCCAAAATCAGGACGGTAGCCAGCGGATTATGCGCCTTCTTGATGCCGTTCTCGACCGTCACTTCGGCAATCTGCTGCGGTTTGTTGTAAGCCATGATTCCTATCCCCTTCGAATTACTTAAAATTTGTTTCTTTATGCCATTGTAACGTGACGCCACGCACATTTACGTGATAAATATCACCCTCAGAAAAGGTTAGTGAAAGTTTTCACTGACATGTCAAATTTAAAAAAAGCCGTTCCTCCGGGTGGAACGCTCCCCGCAATATATCCGGGCAAAACAAAAAGCCGGAGCTTTACGGCCCCGGCAGCGATGCTTTTCTATTTTACGCTCAGACGGTTATGGTTTCCTTGGCTTTGGCTTCAGCGGTTACCGGCAACGCCTGCAGCCCGGCGGTATTCAGGAAGTTCCAAGGTTTGTTGTAATGCGGCTGGAAGAAGAAGTCGACAAAGGCCAGCTGATCCATGGTCATGCGGTTCTGGATGCATACCGAAACGGTATTGATCGATTGCGTCAAATCAGCCTTGGACATGATCTGTGCGCCAAGAATGCGCCGCGTGCCGCGTTCATAGACCACTTTCAGCCGCACTTCCTCATAGGTCGGCATAAATTCCGGACGGTAGTTGTCGGAGACCACTACGCTTTCGGCGGCGATTCCGGCGGCCTTTGCCCCTTCCTCCGTAAGCCCTGTGCTGGCAATATTGTCTTCGTAAATTTTGATGCCCGACGTGCCTTGGGTTCCCATGTACGGAACGGTCCGTTCCACCAGGTTGCGGGCGACGAGTGTACCCATACGGACGGCATTGGTCGCCAGCGGAATGTACGTATGCTGACCCGTTGGATTGTAGTGGATCGCGCAGCTGTCGCCGGCGGCAAATACATCGGGAAGGCTGGTTTGCATGTAGTCGTTGACCATAATCGCGCCGTTCGGCAGCATATCCACCTGCCCCTTGAGCAGCTCGGTGTTCGGCCGGAAACCGATACAGAGGATGACCAGGTCGGCTTCGTGCTCGCCTTTGTCCGTGATCACTTTCGTCACCTTGCCGTTCTCGCCGGCAAAAGAGCTCACTTTCTCGCCCAGCGCCAGTTTGACGCCGTGATCCTGCAGCGATTTTTCAATCGGCTCCGTGAAGGTCTCGTCGAGATACTTGCTGAGAATCCGGTCTTCGGCATCGATCAGCGTTACTTCCTTGCCGTTCATTTCGAAGGCTTCGACCAGTTCTACGCCGATATACCCTGCACCGACGACAGTAATGCGTTTGGCGCTTTTGGCCCGTTCGATAATCGTATTGGAGTGATTGAAGTTTTTGGAGAGCAGAATGCCGTCCAGATCGATATTCGGCAGTTTCGGAACAATCGGCCACGAACCGGTGGTCATAATCAGCTTGTCGTACGTATCCTCGAATTCCAGGCCGTTCGCCAAATTGCGGACTTTAATCGTTTTAGTGGCGGTATCGACGGCTTTGACTTCATGGCGCATTTTCATGTCCACGCCGAGCTCGGCCAGCTTTTCCGGCGAAGAGTAGAACAAGCCTTGCGGGTCTTTGACGACGCCGCCGACATACAGCGCGATGCCGCAGGATAAAAAAGATATATTGTCATTGCGTTCGTAAACGGTAATTTGCGCATCCGGGTACATTTGGGCGGTGCCGACGATGGCTGCGGTTCCGGCATGGGTACATCCAATCACTGCTACTTTCATCATAAATTCCTCCTTGTATTGAAAAACAATCCGTATGTGTTTTGTGATTTATTTCACTTTATGAGATGATTATATTGTGATATTTATCACAAATCAATACTTTTATGTCTATGTTCTTAAATTTTTCACAATTAAAATTATGGCGATCAACCTTTTTCTTCGTCCGGTTTATTGTTCCCCGCAGGTGATGTTCTATGTCTCCCGGACCGCGAAAAACAAATAACCCCGGAATACGCAGTCCGCCTGCTGCATTCCGGAGTTATTTGTTTTTGTATTACTCGAGGCCGTGAATGACCCCATCCTCATCCAGATACAAGCTCGCCGCCGCCGGTTTGGCGGGCAGGCCGGGCATCGTTACGATATTGCCCGTAATGACTACAGCGAACCCCGCTCCGAGGGACAGCGTGATATCGCGGACGCCTACAGTGAATCCGGCCGGCGCGCCGAGCTGCTTCGGCTGATCCGAGAAGGAGTACGGCGTCTTGGCCATGCAGACCTGCAGATGACCAAGGCCCAGTTTCTCGATCACGGCCAGCGAACGTCTGGCCGCCGGGGTATATGCTACTCCCGCGCCGCGGTAGACCTCGGTGACAATCGTCTCGATTTTATCCGCAATGCTCAGCTCGTCGCGGTACAGCGGAGCGAAACCGCCGGCCTTCTCCTCGGCGAGGAGCTTCTTCAACGCTTCGGCGACCTCCAGCCCGCCCGCGCCGCCTTCGGCCCACACGTCCGATACGGCAGCCGGCACGTCCAGCCGCGCGCAGGCTTCCAGCACCGCGTCGATCTCCGCCGGCGCATCGCCGGCAAAATGATTGAGCGCAACCAGCACGGGAACGCCGAACTTGCGCAGATTGGCGATATGGCGCTCCATATTGACCATGCCGGACAGCAGCGCATTCTGGTTCGGGACACCGAGATCATCCTTCGACACGCCGCCGTTGTATTTCAGCGATTTCACCGTGACTACCAGCACCGCCGCCGAAGGCGCCAGCCCGGCCTGGCGGCATTTGATATCCATGAATTTCTCGGCTCCGAGGTCGGCGCCGAAGCCCGCTTCGGTCAGTACGACTTCGCCCAGCTTCAAAGCGTAACGGGTGCCGATCACGCTGCTGCAGCCGTGGGCGATATTGGCGAAAGGCCCGCCGTGGATAATGACGGGCGTACCCTCCAGCGTCTGCACCAGATTCGGCTTGACCGCTTCCTTCAGCAGAACGGCCATCGCTTCCACCGCGCCCAGGTCGCCGGCTGTAACCGGCTCCCCGGCGTAGGTAAAGCCGATCAGCATCCGTCCCAGCCGGCTCTTCAGGTCCTGCAGATTCTCGCACAAGCAGAGCACGGCCATAATCTCCGACGCCGTAGTGATCATGAAGCCAGCTTCCCGCACCGTACCGTTGCCGTCGCCGAGACCAGTAACGATGTGGCGGAGGCTGCGGTCGTTCATGTCCATAACGCGCTTCCAGACGATCCGCTGCGGATCGAGATCCAGCAGGTTGCCTTGGAAAATATGGTTGTCGATCAAAGCCGACAACAGGTTATGCGCGGACGTTACCGCATGGATGTCGCCTGTAAAATGCAGGTTGATCTCCTCGGCCGGAACAATCTGCGATTTGCCGCCGCCGGTCGCGCCGCCTTTCATGCCGAGGCAAGGTCCCAGCGACGGTTCCCGGAGTGCAGCGACGGTATGGACACCGGCCAGATTCATCGCCTGCGACAGCCCGATGGTCGTCAGCGTTTTGCCTTCGCCCGCCGGCGTCGGATTCACTGCGGTGACAAGCACCAGCTTGCCGTCCGGTTTATCCTTCAATTCCTCCCAAAGGGAAGGAGAAAGCTTGCTTTTATATTTTCCGTACAACTCCAGATGTTCTTCGTGTATACCGGCGGCCGCTGCCACCTCTGTTATCAACCTCATGCCTGTATGATACCCTCCTGCCGTTATTATCCTGCGCCTATCGTTCCATTATGCAGCAAACGCTGCGGATCTGTCTCTTCAAAAGCATACCTTGTCTTTGAAAAGCGTCAAGGAACATTTTCATAGGCACAATTGGGCAGCGGTTCAGAAAGGGCTTACAGCAACGCTTCGATTTGTTCGATCATGCTCTCCGGAGATTCCTGGGGCTCGATGCGGGCCACGACATTGCCATGGCGGTCCACCAGAAATTTGGTGAAGTTCCAGGCGATATCGCTGCTTTCGCCCGCGCCCGGCTGCTGGCCCTTCAGATAGGCAAACAGAGGATGCGCCTCCGCTCCGTTGACGTCGATTTTGGCAAAGACCGGAAAACCGACTCCGTAATTCACCTGGCAAAATTCAGCCGCTTCCTCGCTCGTTCCCGGCTCCTGGCCGCCAAACTGGTTGCAGGGAAACCCCAGCACGGTGAATCCAGCTTCCTTGTAGCGTTCGTACAACTTCTGCAGCTCTCCATACTGCGGCGTAAGCCCGCAGCGGCTGGCCGTGTTCGCGATCAGCAGCACCTGTCCCTCATACTCCTTCAGCGGAATCTCGGCGCCGGACGGCGTCACGGCGGCAAAACTGTAAATGGACATGGCCATCCTCCTTGTCTGCGTCATAAAAATATCCTTTCCCGGCAGCCGGAAAAGGATGTATTCTTTACTGCTGCGCCAGCTTGACCAGCATATGCGCCAGCCTGTGGCGTTCTTCTTTCGTGCCCACCCGCCACAATTCCAGAAGCAGCTTCTCCTCGCTGTTGCGGGGCTCTTCATGTTTTGCGAGATAATCGGCGATTTTCTCGGCCGCCAGCGCGAGCTGCTCTTCGCCGAGTCCGATTTTTTGCGCCAAGTGTATGCGTTTGCTTAAATAGCCTTTAAATTCCGCGAAATTGTTCAAAATCATCTCCCGCTGCTCCGGTTCAATCCGGTCAAGCGCCTCATCCACCCTGTTCATGGTCAAGCTGCCGTCCTTGCTTACTACATGGTTATGCTCCGACATCCGCTTCGCCTCCTTGGGGAAAAGTAAGAGTTGTACACTATTAACCCAGGGCCCATGGGGTGAACCAAAGCAAAAAACGCCCGCCATCCGCCCCGCGTCTGGACGCGGAGAGCGGATGTACGAACGTTCTTTCAGATGACTGCTCAGTTGGATACCGGAATGGCATCAAAATATTCTTCCAGCGTAATGCCCCGCTCCGCGATATCGGACGCGATTTCTTTGCCGACATAGCGGATATGCCAAGGCTCATACATGTAGCCGGTAATGGCTTCCTTCCCGTCCGGATAGCGGATGATAAACCCGTAATCCGCCGCATGCGCGGCCAGCCATTTCGCTTCCTTCGTCCCGCCAAAGCAGCTCTCCGCCGCGCATTGGCCGGTGCTGCCCGACACGTCGATCGACAGCCCCGTCTGGTGCTCACTGTGGCCGGGTACGGCGCTGTACCGCTTCGCTTTTTCTTCGCCGTCCCTCGCTACATAGTTATTGAACAGCGTAGTCTGCGTTTTTTCCGAACGGTAGGCGGAGACCCCGGCCAGATGCACGCCGTCAGCTTTCGCCCCGGCAAACATCTTCTCCAGCGCGCCCGCCGCTTCGCGGCGCATCATCCGTTTCTCGATTTTCTCCGAGAAAATAAACGGCACATCCGGATACACCAGATCGGTCGGCTTGTAATGGTCCGGCAGCTTGTACTGCTTGTTGACCAGCACGGCGATGCTTTCCGGCTCCGTGGCGGTCAGCTCGGCGCCGCTGCCCGAATTGCCGGAAGGCTTAGCTGTGGCGGCAGGCTTGTCCGTCGCAGCCGGCTTCTCGGTAGCCGCAGGCTTCTCCGTTGCCGCCGGCTTCTCGGTGGCTGCAGGCTTCTCCGTTGCCGCTGGCTCGCTGGTTGCCGCAGGTTCTGTCGTTGCTTCCGGAGTATCCGCTCCAGTATCCCCGCCCTCACCGGCATTGTCTCCGGTCACCGGCGAAGGCTCGGCCGATTCCCCGGGCTGTGCCAGCCCGGCACTGCCGTCCACCGCGGCGCCGCCTTGCTCCGGCGAGGCCGACGGTGCTGTATATTTGCCGATTCCCCAGCCTACGGCAATGACAACAATAAATAAAATGACGATTTTAACGGTTCTGGACATCTGCTGTCTGAATCCTCCTGTTGATCGTATTCGGCAATCTATAAACAACTCTATCAGACCGCTCCACTTTGAAAAAGGTTGCAGGTTTCCGTAAAACAAATATTACCATAGCGCCGCAGGCATTCGCGAGCGGCTCTATGGTAACAAGTTTTATTCTCGGCTGTAAAGCGCCTTTATCTGGATTTGCCGCGGCCGCCCCGGGAATTGCCCGGGCTGCCGCCGCGGTTGCCTTGCCCGCCGCGGCCCGCGCCGCTGCCGCGTCCGCCGGAGGCTTGGCCGCCGCCTTTAGGGGCGTACGAGCCTTGGCCGCCCTTGGCGGCCTGTCCGGCGCGGCTTCCGCCCGCCGCGCCGCCTTTGGCGTACGAGCCGTAGCTTGCGCCGGCTCGCGAACCTGCGGCGCTGCCGCCGCCGGCCTGTCCCCCGCTGCGCGGGGCAGGCGTGCCGTAGGCGCCGCGTTTGCCCGCAGCGGCGGCGCGGCCGCTGCGGCTGCCCTGCCCGGCAGGCGCGTCCCAGCCGCCTGCCTCTTTGCCGCGGCCGCGTCCGCCCGGCCGCGCGCTGGCTTCGGCGCGCGGCGCTCCGCCGCTGCGCCCTTGCCCGCGCCCGCCCCGGCCGGCGCGGGATGGCTCTTCCGCGCCGCGCTTGCTGCGCGCGGCGCCCCCGCCCCCGCCGGCGCTGGTGAATTCGCCGGCGCCGCCTTCGCCCTTCTCGTAGCGGCGGCGGTCCAGCCGCTGGTTCGTGGCCTGCTCGATGACCTCGAGCCCGGCCCGGTCATGCGGGGAGGCCAGGGTAATCGCCAGCCCCTTGCCGCCGGCCCGGCCCGTACGGCCGATCCGGTGGATATAGCTGTCCGCGTCCAGCGGCATGTCGTAGTTGAACACATGGGTGACGCCTTCGACGTCAAGCCCGCGGGCGGCGACATCCGTCGCCACGAGCAGCTGCAGCTTCGCTTCCCGGAAACGCTTCATGACCGCTTCGCGTTTAGCCTGGGACAAATCGCCGTGCAGCTCGTCGCTTGCGTAGCCGGCGGCCTGCAGCGCTTCGTTCAGCTTGGACACCCGGCGTTTTGTCCGGCAGAAGATCATCGCCAAATACGGGCGGTCGCGTTCGATCAGCGACTTGAGCGCCTCTTCCTTGTTCCGGTCGGAGCATTCCACCACCTGCTGGCGGATATTGTCCAGCGGAATCGGCGAACCGCTTTTGATCACGATGTCCACCGGCTCCTTCATGTAATTGGCAGCCAGCCGCTTGATCGGATCCGGCATCGTTGCGGAGAACAGCATCGTCTGGCGGCGGTACGGCACGGCCATAATGATGCTCTCCACATCCTCCAGGAAGCCCATATGCAGCATCTGGTCGGCTTCGTCCAGCACCAGCATTTTAACGCCGCCGAGGTCCAGCGTCTCCCGGCGCAAATGGTCAAGCAGCCGGCCCGGCGTGCCGATAATCAGATGTCGGCCGCCCTCCAGCTTGCGCAGCTGCTTCTCCACGTCCTGTCCACCGTAAACGGCCAGAATCTTCACGCCGGTATGGCGGGCGAGCTTGCGCGCCTCCTCGGTGATCTGCAGCGCCAGCTCGCGCGTCGGTGCCATAATCAGCGCTTGCGGATAGGCGTTTTCCAAGCGGATTTTATCCAGAATCGGCAGCAGGAACGCCAGCGTTTTGCCTGTCCCCGTCTTCGCTCTGGCAATGACGTCCAGCCCCTGCACCAGCGGAGGAATCGCTTCGCTCTGCACCGGCGTCGGCTGGGCGATGCCCTGACCCTTCAACAGGTCCGTTAATATTTCAGATACTCCAAGTTCTTTAAATCCCGGCAAGTTATCCACCTCACGATTTCAATTCAAAACCAATTCTCTACAAACCACTCATCTACACAAAGAGAAGAGCTCCGTCCACGGAGCCCTTCTTGCCCGATTTCCTGTCGTTTTCCGCCAAAGCGGCGCGGTCAACATTCGGTTTCTCAGGGAAGCAGCAATCCACCGGACATGACAGGCAGCACTTTGGTTTCAGTTTCCACTATACATCTATATCATTAATTGCGCTTTCCGGCAATCCTGCGTTTGACCGCCAGGCCGTTAGAACCTGCCGGATTTGAAGATCGAGAAGAGCAGCCAGATAAACATCAGCAGCGCCACCACGGAGCCGACCTCCACCGTCGGGAAGCTCCAGATGACCGAGGAGTCCCCCCGCAGCGACGATCCGATGATGAGCGCCGCCATAATGATGCTAAAGGCCAGCATGACGATGCTGAAGGATAGGCGGTTGCCGACCCGCACCAGTTTGCGCTCCACGTTCCGCATCTCCGGCAGCCCGATGTCTATCTTCAGCTTGCCTTTGTTCAGCAGCGCCGACAGCCTCCGGACCTGGAAAGGCAATTCAAAGACGCTTTCGGCCAGGTCCGCGGCGCCTTCCACCAGCTTGCGCTGCAGGCGCGTCCCGCTGAAGCGCTGCCGCGCCAGCCGTCTGCCGAACGGCTCGGCCATTTGCACGATGCTGAAGGCCGGGTCGAGATCGGCGACGACGCCCTCCAGCGTCAGCATCGTCTTGCCGAGCATCGTCAAATCCGGCGGAATCATCAGCCGGTGTTTGCGCGCGATGCCGAACAGATCGTTCAGCGCCTGCCCGATGCTGACCTGCTGAAACGGAATATCGTAATAGGCTTCGCGCAGCCGGTCCATGTCGTCATGCAGCGCCGACTGATTCACGTCGCCGGGAAGGACGCCCAGCCGCAGAATCGCCCGGACCATGGCATCGGTACTCCGCCGCATTAGGGCGATAATCAGCGACGAAAGGCTGTCCCGCATGTCTTCGCTTAAGCGGCCGACCATCCCGAAATCGATCAGCGCCAGCTTCCCGCCCTCCAGCAGCATGACATTGCCGGGATGCGGATCAGCGTGGAAATACCCGTGAATAAAAATCTGGTTCAGCATAATGTCTACAAGCTGCTCGGCAACCTTCTTCAGCTTGATGCCCTGCTGCAGCAATTCCTCGCGGCGGTTCAGCGTAATGCCCTGCACATACTCCATCGTGAGCACCCGGGAGGAGCTGTAGTCCCAGTAAATCGCCGGAATGTACACCTCCGCCGTTCCGGGTGCCTGGGCGGCAATCCGTTCCGCGCTTCGCCCTTCCTGCGTATAGTCCAGCTCAGCAAGCAAGGAGCGGGAGAATTCGGCGACCATTTGCGTCAGCCCGTATTGCTTGGCCCAATCCAGCCGCTTCTCGGCAAGCACGCATAAGTCGCGGATAATCTCCAAATCCCGGGTCATCGTCCGCAGAATGCCCGGACGCTGAATTTTGACGGCCACCTGCTGCCCGTTATGCAGCACCGCGCGGTGCACTTGGCCGATCGATGCGGCCGCCAGCGGCATTTTCTCGAAATACGAAAAAACAGCGTCCAGATGCTCGTCGAGTTCCTGCTCCAGAATGTTCCGGGCCGTCTCGGCGGAAAACGGCGGTACGTTGTCCTGCAGCTTGACCAGTTCCTGAATGATGGAATCCGGCAGCAGGTCGGAACGGGTGCTGGCGAGCTGGCCGATCTTGATGAAGGTCGGTCCGAGGTCCTCCAGCACGAGCCGTATGCGTTCGCCCAGCGTTAAACTCATATGCGTTTCATGGGTTACCATCCGCCGCGGAAGCGAAAGCAGATGGTACAGCCCCATTTCTTCCACCATATAGCCGAAGCCATGGCGCATCAGCGCCATGGCTATCGTCCGATACCTGCCGGCATGCCTGATTCGCACCGCCATTTAATCGGTGCGGGTATCGGGCAGAACATCCGCGGTTAGCGTGCTTTGGACCTCCAGGTCCTTGGCGGGGTCCGCTTGCGGGACATGCCGGTGCTCCAGCTCCGCTACACGCCGCTCCAGCTCGGCGATCCGCTCTTCAAGCACAGCCAGATCGCTTTGCGCCGGAACTTTCAGCTCCTTCAGGATACGCTGCACCTGCTCCGTGACCGCGGTTTTGAACGCGCCGCGTTCCTCTTCGCCGCGCTCCACGAGCCGGTCGACCAGCGCTTTCGATTCCGACGGGGCAAGTTCGCCCTTCTTGACCAGTTCATCCACGACTTTCTCTACTTTTTCCTTGCTGACGATGGTGAGGCCCACTCCCAAAGAGATTGCTTTTTTGAACAAATCGCTCATGGCACTTTCCTCCCACAGGTTCAAGTATGGATAAAGTATACCTCTTGGCCGGCTATTTCACAAAACCGGCTCGGCCGGAATGCGCGCCGCCCAGGTTGCCGCCCGCAGAATCAGCTTGCGCATCTCGGGATGGCGGAAGGTCGGCTCATGATGGCCCGGCATCAGAAAGACCACCCGGCCCAGACCATAGCTGTGGCACCAGGCCGCAGGCCACTTCTCGCCGTCCGCTTCATACTCAAGCAGAACCGTCTTTTCGGTAAACGGATCGAACTCGTACCGGTACGGCTCTTCATCCAGCTCGAAATCCTGCACGCCTTCCGTAATATCATGCTCCGATACGGTGAATTTGAGCGGCGCATACGGCGGATGGCCGGTAAAACGGGCACCGATCAGTTGAGCCAGCTCATAGCGGCTAGCCAGCGAGATACCGGTGTGCAGCACGATCAGGCCGCCCCCGCCGCTTACATAGCTGAGCAGCCCAGCCGTCTGCTGCGGCGACACGGTCTCATTCCATAATTCATTGTACGCGATGCACAGGTCATACCCGGCGAGGTGCTCGCCGAGCAGCAGTTTTTTATTCTCCGAACACTGCACGGTCAGCAGCTCATGCAGAATCTCGCCCAGCTGCTGATCCACGCCTTGCAGCGGATGGAATCTCGGGTGGGTGTATTCGCCGAGAAGCAGGCATTTTCTCTTGTCCATCAATCTCTCCTCCTTGTTCTTGTAGTGGTTTCATGATTGCCCCTGTTTACATACGTTGCTCTTATTCTAAGGAAACCCGTCCGGCTTGTCCAACGCTCCCGGTCTTAGGCCTCCCGGGATCCCCGCTGCGCAGCCACATATTTGCCCAGCTCCACGAACATGCTGCCCATCCGTTCATGCTCCGGCATAACGATGCGGGAGATGCCTTCTTCCCTGAGCGCCTCCGAAGTGATTTTACCCACGGATACGGCCAGAACCCGCTGTTCCAGCGTCTCCACCAGTTCCGTAAGCCGTCCTTCCGCTCGGGCGTATTCCGCCAGGAAGCGGAACTGCGGTGCGCTTGTAAAGGCAACGGCGTCCACCCGTCCTTCAAGAATGTCGCCGAGCAGACCGGCAAGCGCTCCGGGAGCGGGAGGTGTATGCCGGTAAGGCTGGATTTCGCGGACGGCTGCACCCGCCTCCGCTAACCCGGCAAGCAGGCGCGGCGCAGGTTCGCCATGCAGCTGGACCACTGCCGTCTGACCGCGCAGGTCAAATGCTTGAAGGCCGCGAAGCAGGCCGGTCGTGCTTCCGTCATCGTCCCGCACCTGGGGAACGAAACCGAGTTTTTTGAGTGCATTGACCGTTTTATAGCCGCGTGCGGCCAGCTTCGAAGAGGAGAGCACGTCCAGAAACCGCTCTTTAAGACCAAGCTCTTCAGCCGCCCGCACCAGCGCGTCCAGCCCCATTCCCGTGGTCAATACCGCCCAGGCGGGAGGATTCTTGGTCCACTCCGTCAGCCCTGCCCGCAGCGCCTCTTCGTCCAGAAATACCGTTCCCTGCGCAGGCCGGTGCAATGCGGTTCCTCCCATATTGCTGACGATGGCCGCCATCTCCTCCGCTTTGCGCGGGCCGGCGAGGGCGATCGTCATCCCTTTCAGTTGCTCCGCCATGCACATCTCTCCCCTTGTCTGCATTATTGTTGTTTACCAGTATACTTGCTGGGAATGAAAAAAGAAAAGCATCCTAGGAAAACTATATATTCTTTTTTTCATGAAAAAAGACCGCTGAACCAGCGGTCTTGGCAGGCAAACGGTATATCGTTGGCACAAAGCTAGTTCACCGCTTTGTTCCGGCAATTCGGGCATACGCCGCCGAACACGACATGCGCATGGGTAATGGAATATCCGGTATCCGCCGCCACCTCGTCGATCCATGCCTTCGGCACCTGGCTGGTGACCTCGTCGACCGCCCCGCACACTTCGCATAGGATATGCTGATGGTCGTCCATCCGGGCATCATAGCGGCTTGCCGCTTCGCCCAGCTTCAACTCGCGGATCAACTGTTTATCGGCAAGATAACGCAGCGAATTGTAAACCGTTCCGTAGGCCAGATTGTGGCCCTGCTCCACCAGACGGTTCATCACTTCCGCCGCCGTGGGATGGTCATGCGAGTTGCGGACAATATCATAAACGGCTTGGCGCTGGGAAGTCAGGTTCAAATTCCTCATGCTACTCATCCTTCAACTTTATTTTTAGATCAAGTATAAATCTTTCTGCAAGCAGGGTCAATGGATTCTCCGGTCCCCGTTTTTATTATCTCCGATGTGGTAATAAATGAAATGAACCTTTAACGTAACGGAGGGACGCTGATATGCAGGAAACACGCAGGTACAAAGAAGATTTACCCCAGTTCCCTTCATCGCTCTGGCGGGATACCGTGGACATCCCCCATTTCCCAAAGCTGATGGAGGATCACCGCACTGAAGTTGCCGTCGTCGGCGGAGGCATCACCGGCATTACTGCCGCTTATCTGCTGGCCAAGGAAGGTTACCAAGTTACGCTGCTGGAAGCGGGCGAACTGTTTGCCGGGACCACCGGCTTCACGACCGCCAAAATCACGGCCCAGCACGGCTTGATCTACAACGAGCTGGTGGCGCATTTCGGGGAGGAGCAAGCCCGGCTCTACTATCGTTCCCAGCGCGAGGCGATGGATTTCATGCTGAATACGGCCAAGGCGCTCGATATCGACTGCGGACTGACGCGGGAGGACGCCTACCTGTATGCCGACGCCGGGGATAAAGCAACGCTGAAGCAGCTGCAGGATGAATTCACGGCTTACCGGCAGTTGGGAATTCCGGGGGAATGGGTGGACAGCCTGCCGATTCCGCTTCAGGTGGAAGGCGCGATCCGCCTGCCGGATCAGGCCCGGTTCCATCCGCTGCAATATTTGAAAGCGCTGCTGGAGGCTTTTCTGGCCCAAGGCGGCAAGGTGTTCGAGCATACGATGATCGGGGAGAAGGTCGACCAGGACAGCGGTCTTACACTGCATACCGAGCAGGACGACTACCTTATCCACTGTCATCACGCCGTTTCGGCGTCGCACTTTCCGTTCTACGACGGCGGTGCCCTTTATTTCACGCGCCTGCATGCCGAGCGTTCCTATGCCCTGGCCATTGAAGCGGAAACGGAGTTTGTCGGCGGCATGTACCTGAGCGCAGGCAATACGGTCCGGTCGCTGCGTGCGGTGGAATGGGAAGGCAAACGGCTCGTCATTGTCGGGGGCGAGAATCACAAGACCGGCCAGGGCGAGTGCACGTACGGCCATTACGAGAATCTGGAGCGGTTCGGCGGAGAACTGCTGGGCATTAAGCAGATCCCTTACCGCTGGTCGACGCAGGATCTCATTACGCTGGACAATGTCCCTTATATCGGCAAAATATCGGATGATAAAAAAGTGTATATCACCACAGGCTTCCGCAAATGGGGCATGACCAACGGCACGCTGGCTGCGTTGATGATCCGCGATGAAATCGTCGGCAAACGCAGCCGTTACGCCGAGCTGTATGATCCCACACGCTTCAAAGCCCATCCCGGCATCCGAAATTTCGTGGCCCAAAACGCCAATGTCGCCAAAGAGCTGGTTACAGGCAAGCTGGAGATTGTATTCAAAAAAACGCATGAGCTTGCGCCGGACGAAGGCGCGGTCGTCTTCCTTGACGGCCGGAAGGTCGGCGCCTACCGCGACGACGCCGGTTCGCTTCATCTGGTGGACCGGACCTGCACGCATCTCGGCTGCGAATGCGAATGGAACGCGGCGGAGCGCTCCTGGGATTGCCCATGCCACGGCTCCCGTTTTTCAATCGACGGTGATGTGCTGGAAGGACCGGCGACACAGCCGCTGGAAAAGCTCGGCACGGGCGAATAAGGCCCTTTCTGCATCACACTAGCGCCCGGACAGGAACTGTCCGGGCGCTTCTTTGGCTTCATCCCCTGCTTAATTTCCTTCAGCCCTCTCTATAAGAAATAGGCATGAAAACCAATGGATCGCGCATTCTCCTCTCTAGATTTTGCATGTACTTTGAAGATAGATGCCGCGTGTGCTTGGCTTGCAAGGACTCACCCGGGCTCCCCTCCTCTCAGGCGGCAAACCATCATAAAGGAGGTAGCAACTTGACTACAGCTACTGCCGACATTATCCAGGTCATCGGGGTCACTCGAACCTTCGGTAAAGGTAACGGTGCAGTAACGGTGCTGAAGGGCGCAACGCTGGCGTTGCCCGCCGGTAAGTTTATCGCCTTCAGGGGCCGGTCCGGCTCCGGTAAAACCACGTTGATCAATCTGCTCGGCGCGCTGGATCAGCCGACGGAAGGCAGCATCCGCTTTGACGGCCGGGAAATCACGAATCTGCCCGAATGGAAGCGCGACGAGATCCGCCGGCAGGAGATCGGCCTGATCTTTCAGTCCTTCGCGCTTGTTCCGCTCATGACTGCGTTGGAGAACGTGGAGTTTATGCTGCGTATCGCCGATTATCCCGCCAAACTGCGCCGGGACGCGGCTCTGTTTGCTCTAGAGCAGGTTGGTCTCGGCACATGTTTGCATCATCGCCCCTTTGAAATGTCTGGCGGTGAACAGCAGCGTACCGCCATCGCGCGGGCCATCGCCCACAAGCCCAAGCTGATTCTGGCCGACGAACCGACGGCGGAGCTGGATTCCCGGACCGGACTGACGATCATCAAAATTTTTCGCGATCTCGTGCAGCAGGGAATGTCCGTCGTCCTGACCACCCATGATCCGGCTATCATGGATATGGTCGATCAAGTCTACGAATTGGAGGATGGTCACATTGTCGCAGCACGTTAAACGGATTGCCGCAACCGCTGCTTCTCTCGTTCTCGGCTCGGCCACAGCGGCGGAAAAACTGTAGCAGGGTGCCGTTCCAAAACCCGTTCCAGGGGCCGTTTCGGGACGAAAACGGAATTAGCCGCAGATCGGCAAACAGGGGTGCCCCGCAAATGGCCGTTTGGCCATCCGGGACACCCCTGTTTGTATGGTACTGTATATACTGTAAGTTAACCGACGTCCGGCAGCTCTTCACCGGAGAACTGGCTGTTGTACAGATCGGCATAGAATCCGCCTTGCTCCAGAAGCTCGGTATGCGTGCCTTTTTCAATTACGCTGCCTTTGTTCATAACCAAAATCAGATCGGCATCGCGGATCGTCGACAGACGGTGGGCGATCACGAAGCTGGTCCGTCCGGTCATCAGCGTATTCATGGCCTTCTGGATCTGCACTTCGGTCCGGGTATCGACGCTGCTGGTCGCTTCATCCAGAATGAGGATGGACGGATCGGCCAGAATCGCCCGGGCGATGGTCAGCAGCTGCTTTTGCCCTTGCGAGATGTTCGACGCCTCTTCATTCAGCACCGTATCGTAGCCTTGCGGCAGCGTACGGATAAAGTGGTCGGCATGCGCGGCCTTGGCGGCACGCACGACATCGGCTTCCGTTGCGCCCTCCTTGCCGTAAGCGATGTTCTCGCGGATCGTGCCGTTAAAGAGCCACGTATCCTGAAGCACCATGCCGAATTTGCTGCGCAGCTCGCTGCGCTTCATATCGGTGATGTTGATACCATCGATGACGATCTCCCCGCCGTTCAGCTCATAGAACCGCATCAGCAGATTGATCAGCGTTGTTTTGCCTGCGCCGGTCGGGCCGACGATGGCGACGGTTTGACCCGGACTTACCTCGATGTTCATATCCTCGATCAGAATAGCGTCTTCCTTGTAGCCGAACTTCACATGGCGGAATTCCACTGCGCCTTCTTCGCCGGCGACAGATCTGGCCGACGATTTGGCGACTTCCGGAACTTCTTCCTCTTCGTCCAGCAGTTCAAACACGCGTTCCGCCGAAGCGATGGTCGATTGGATAATGTTCGCGATATTCGCCGTTTGCGTAATCGGCATGGTGAATTGGCGCGAATATTGGATAAAGGCCTGAATGTCCCCGACTTCAATCGCTTTGCGGGTTACAAAAATCCCGCCGACCACGCACACCAGCACGTAGCCGAGGTTGCCGATAAACGACATCAGCGGCATAATCATCCCCGACATGAACTGGGCGCGCCAGCCGCTGTTATACAGCTCTTCGTTGATTTTATTAAACTCGTCGAGCGACTGTTTTTCGCGTCCGAACGCTTTGACGATGCGGTGCCCGGTATACATTTCTTCGACATGTCCGTTCAGCTGGCCCAGCGACTTCTGCTGGGTGATAAACTGCGACTGCGACCGTTTGGAAATGGCCATAATGACGACGAAGCTGAGCGGCAGCGTCACAATGGTGATTAACGTCAGCCAAGGGCTGATGGTCAGCATCATGATGATGACGCCGATGATCGTAATGACGGCGGTAATCAATTGGGTCAAGCTTTGCTGCAAGGTCGTACTGATATTGTCGACGTCATTTGTCGCGCGGCTCAAAATTTCCCCGTGGGTGCGGGAGTCGAAATATTTAAGCGGCAGCTTTTCCAGCTTAGCGTTGATCTGCTCGCGCATATCGAAGACGACTTTCTGCGCCACGCCGGCCATTACATATTGCTGAATATAGCTAAACAGCGCGCTAAGCACGTATAATCCGGCAAGCAGCAGAAGTATTTCGTTGATATAGCCGAAGTCGATCTTCGCTCCCGGTACGCCCGTCATTTTAGCATAGGCACCCTCAAACAGCTTGGTCGTTGCCTTCCCCATAACCTTCGGACTGAAAATGCTGAACACCGTACTGGCGATAGCCATGATGAGGACGATCAGCAATTGAACCTGGCGTGGCCGCAGGTAACGGATCAGTCGGCGGAGCGTGCCCTTGAAATCCTTGGCTTTCTCGGCCGGCATCCGCATGCCCGGAGGACCGCCGCCAAAGCCGCCGTGTCTGCGGGGAGCGGGGCGCGCCATTTTTTGATTCGATTCACTCATGCTATTTCCTCCTCTGACAGCTGCGAAGATACGATCTCGCGGTACACTTCGCTGTGCTCCATCAATTCGCGGTGTGTGCCCATACCGGAAATGCGGCCATCATCCAGCACGATAATCCGGTCGGCATCCATAACGGTGCTGACGCGCTGCGCGACAATCAGGACGGTGGCTTCCGTCGTTTCCGTTTTCAGGGCTGCACGCAGCTTGGCATCCGTCTTGAAGTCGAGCGCCGAGAAGCTGTCGTCGAACAGGTATACTTCCGGCTTCCGTACCAGCGCGCGGGCAATCGAGAGCCGCTGCTTCTGCCCGCCGGACACGTTGCCGCCGCCTTGGGCGATCTCCGACTCGAAGCCGTCCTTCATCGCCGTAACGAAATCATAGGCCTGCGCTACCTTGGCGGCGTGGATAATTTCTTCTTCGCTAGCGTCTTCTTTGCCGTAACGGATATTGTCGCTGATCGTTCCGGTGAAGAGCACCGCCTTCTGCGGGATGTATCCGATCTTGACGCGCAGCTCTTCCTGGGTCATCTCGCGCACGTCGACGCCGTCCACGCGCACCGCGCCGGAGTCGACGTCATAGAACCGCGGAATCAGGCTCAGCAGCGTCGATTTGCCCGATCCGGTACCGCCGATAATGGCGGTCACCTCGCCGGGACGGGCGCTGAAGCTGATGCCGGCAAGCGCCGGCTGCTCCGCGCCGGGATACGAGAACACGACATTGTCGAACTCGATATACCCGCGCAGGGCTTCGCCATCCGCCCCAGTCTTAGCGCCGGCCGCAGCCTTGGCTTCGGGATCTTTAATCTCCGGCTGCAAATCCAGCACCTCATTGATCCGCAGCGCGGAGGCGGAGGCCCGCGGGATAAGCACGAACATCATGGAAACCATAATCAGGGAGAACATAATCTGCATCGCATATTGGATAAAAGCCATCAGCGATCCGACCTTGAGGTCGTTGTCGCCGATACGGATACCGCCGTAGTACAAAATCGCGATCATGGAAAAGTTCATGACGATCATCATCATCGGCATCAGTCCGGCCATAATCTTGTTGACCTTGATCGACGTTTCAGTCAGGTCGCGGTTAGCTTCGGTAAAGCGGCGGTTCTCATGCTCGATCCGGTTAAAGGAGCGGATGACGCGAATGCCCGTCAGATGCTCGCGCAGCACGCGGTTCAGCTTATCGAGCTTGACCTGAATCGCTTTGAAGAGCGGCAGTCCTTTCATGCCGATCAGGAGAATCGCTCCCACCAGAACCGGAATGACGATGACGAAGATCAGCGAAAGCTTGGCATCCTCGGACACCGCCATAATGATGCCCCCGATCATCATCATCGGCGCGCCGATCATCATGCGCAGCATCATGGTCAGGACGACCTGTACTTGCGTAATATCGTTGGTTGTCCGGGTAATCAGCGAAGCCGTACCCAGCTTGTCGAACTCATTCAGCGTAAAATTCTCAACATGATGAAAGACCCGCGCACGGGTGTTTTTTCCGAAACCGGCGGCGATCCGCGCCGAAAAATAACTGGCGACAACCGAGCATAGCGCCCCGACGCCCGCCACAAGCAGCATATAGCCGCCGATTTTCCAGATATACGGTTTGTCCATATGCACAATCCCTTTATCCACGATGTCGGACATCAGGGTCGGCAAATAAAGATCGCCCATCGACTGCAGAAAGACCAGCACCAGTACAAGTGCAATGGCCCAGCGAAAAGGCTTTAACTGTTTCATCAGCTTAATCAAGCTTATCATCTCCGTTCATTTCTAGCCTGTCCAGATTGGGCGGCGGGTTCTCGTCGATAAAGGTTTTGACCTTCAGCAATAGATCGGCAAGCCGGTTGCTGTCTTCCTCCCCGAGGTATTCCACCAGTCGGTTGAGCGTTCCATCCATATGTTTTCTCGTCTTATGGGTAATCTCGAACCCCTTCTTCGTCAGAGCGATCCTTACGACGCGCCGGTCTGTCGGGTCCGCCTGCCGCTGCACCAGCTGCTTGGCTTCCAGGCTGTTGATAAGCTGGGTAACGGTCGGCGGGGTCAGTCCCAGGAACTTGCTGATTTCAGAGACCTTGAGTCCGGTTTCGTGCTCATGCGACTTACGGGCAAGGCAAATCAATAACGTCAGCTCACTCGGCTTATGACCTTCGAACGGGCGCTGCCAATGGCCCCGGCGCAGCTGGCGAAACGCGCTGTACAGGCGGTGCGCCACCGGGTGTTCTTCGTTTATCCCATCGATCCTTCTCCCCTTTACTTAGGTTTACTAATTATTAAGTAGTATATTATTTAGGCAACCTAATTATATGGATGCGGACAATCTGTTGTCAAATATTGAATGCGTTCTCAAATGTGGCGGATCCTCGAACATAAAGCGGCAGGTAGCGATCCCGGCGAACAGCAAAAAATCCCCCCGTCTACGGGAGGATTTATTATTGCCTTTTTGTATAGGGTTGATGCGAAAATAACGGCGTCTGCACTCCGTCGGCGTACAGTAACCGGCGATATTCAGCCAGCTGCCGGCCGTCGGCATACTCGCGGAACGTCTCGAACCGGGCCAGCCCGTACACCATGTCCTTGGCGCTGTTCATAGAGCGTGCTAATCCGAGACCGCGGAGCAGGCAGTCGAGGCCATCGGCGTACTTTTCCTGGTTCATGAGATACGTCGCCAGCTCATCCAGCAGCCGGAAAGCCAGCCCATGCAAGGCGGTATCCCGGGTCTGTACATATTCGGCAATCCGTCCGGCGAAGCGCTGCAGAACGTGATCTACCGAAAATCCATTGCCGTTGGCCGCTGTCAGCACAAAGACCAACCCCGGTATTACCCGGCGCGGATGACGCTCCATGTATTCCAATACCTCAGATAATAAGGACGTATCGCCCAACAGCAATTCCAGCGCATATTGGTAACCCTTCGAATAAGCAAGGCATTCTTCGACCAGTAACCGTTCCCGCTCATTCAGCTCTCCGAAGGAGCCGATCTCGGGATAACCTGCGGCAAACCCCCGGGCTTCGGCATATTTACCCTGCCTGACCAGAGCGGTTCCTTTCCGCATATGCGCCTGTATGGCGTAATGGATCAGCGGATGCTCGGACTTGGGACGCCCGGCATCGGAATCGGCTTTTCGCCGCATGCTTAGCTCACGGGCGATTCCCAGCGCGAGCGCTTCCAGTTCGCCCGCATATCGCTCGGCATCGCCCCACCGCTGCAGCGCCGAACAGGTCTCGATCAGCTCCAGCAGACCGTCCAGCTGCAATTCCTCCGGCAAGCGGCGGCGGAACGGCTCAAAGGCGATGACCGCGCACAGCTTCTCCTCCATATCATTGGCCGAGCGGCGCATGCGAAACAGCCGGTATTGGCTCACCGCCAGCCGCTCCGAATGGAAATCGGCGTCATTGAGCGCGATCCTGGCGTAGAAAATGCCCGCTTCCCGGGTCTTCTCTTGAAAAAACAGCTTTTCGCCGACGGCAAACAAAATATCAAGCGCCCGGGGGTACTCCATCATCCGCTCGATGCACGACTCCACACAGGCCGACTGGCCGATCTCGGCGCAGCGGATCAGAAACGGTTCGATCCGGCGACGGGAAATCCTGCGCTCGCTGAAGCATTCATCCGGATAAAGCGGATACAATTCTCCGTCTCCCAAGCCGAGTGCCGCAGTGATCGCATCCAGCTGGGCCAGTGAAATCGGCTTGGGCGGATTGCCGTGCAGAATGGCACTTAGGCTGCCCCGATTCTGGCCGGATTGCTTCGCAAAAGAGGCAAGTGTATGTCCGGTGCCTACCAGATGCCGCTCAATGACCGTACGCAAGGTAACCTGATTTCCGTCCATCTGTACCTCCCAGGGGCATTCCCCGCCGTTTCTTTCTGCTATTCTAACAAAAAAACCCCGTCCGAAGGGGTCGTAAATTATGGTAATAGATGCTATATAATGGTACTTCCTTATAAATGGCCTCCGTCTGTTCGCTCCAGCTTCTTTTTCTGGGCCAGCAGCACAACCGTGTCCAAGCGCTGGCTGAGCTCAATCACCCGATTATCCGATAAGCTGCGGTGCCTCGCAGCCTCCAGGAGCTCTCTTCTCAAGCGTTCAATCCGGGCGGACAGTTCCTCTTCATTCCGGTCCAACAGCACACCTCTTTCTCCCAAACTCCTCTCCTATCATAAGGGATGATGCCAAAAAACATATCTTTAGAAAAATAGAAAACAAACGTCTACTGCCGGTGCCGTTCACCCAATACCCGCTTGGCAAAATCGATCCATTCGCGGGCGGCAAACGAAAGATACCGTCCCCGGCGCCAGATCATCCCGAGCTGCCACGGAATCACCGGCTCCACCAGCGGGATAATGGCCAGATGCGTCCGGTCCATGCTGCGGCAGATCGTCTCCGGCAACAGGGCGATCCCCATGCCTGCAGCCACCATCCGGCTGATCAAATCCCATTGCGAGCTTTCATAGACGACCTTCGGCTGAAAGCCGGCTTTGACGCATTCCCCGATAATCAGATCATGCAAGGCGAAATCCTCCCGGAACAGCACAAATTCTTCATTTTCCAGTTCCTTAAGGGTGACAACCTTTGCGTGAGCGAGCGGATGACTCAGCGGAACGAGCAATTCGAGCTTTTCTTCCACAAAGGTATAACAGTGGAATTTAGCCGTATCCACCGGCAAGACAATCGCCCCGATATCAAGCAGACCGGTCTCGACATCATTCTCCACCTTCCGGGCGCCGTCCTCATGCAGCCGGATCGTCACCTCGGGATATTTCCGATGAAATTCGCCGATCACTGCCGGAAAAAAGCTGGCCCCGACCATCGGCGGCAAGCCGATGCGGATATGGCCGCGCCGCAGGTTGCGCAGGCTGTCGAGCTCGGAGGATAAGCTCCCTACCGATTCTACGATATTCTGTGCCTTGGAGAGCAGGATTTCCCCGGCATCGGTTAAGCGAATGCTTTTGCCTTCCCGGTAAAACAGGCTTGCGCCAAGCTCCTCCTCCAGGTTGCGGATCATCTTGCTGATGGTGGGCTGGGTAATAAACAAGGACTCCGCGGCGCGGGAGAAGCTGTTGAGCTCGGCCGCCCGGACAAAATACTGCAGCTGACGGATATCCATCCTCGGTTCAACTCCGTTCATATATAGACGAAAGGAATGTCATCTATTCTTATTATTCATTTTACCTATGAAAACAATTGATGTAAACTTTCATTAACATGAAAGGAGGAAGAAGCCATGAAGAAATTAGCCTTGGGTACTGTGCAGGTAGCGGGCCTTACCGTTTTTTCGATGTTGGTTAATCTGGTTACCAAAGGACTGCATCTCCCGATACCCGGAAGCATCATCGGCATGTTTCTGCTCTTCCTGCTTCTGGAATCGGGCATTGTCCGCTTGTCCTGGGTGGAAGCCGGCGCCTCCTGGCTGCTTGCCGAGCTGCTGCTGTTCTTTATCCCCTCCGCCATCGGCGTCATGAACTATTTCAAGGTGCTGGAAGCGGATGGCATTCAAGTGCTGGCCGTCGTCCTGATCGGAACCTTCGCCGTCATGGCCAGCTCGGGCGTATTGACCGGGCTCATCTATAAAGTAAAGGAGCGTCGGAGCTCATGATTACAGGCCTAATGTATCTTATCCTAACCCTTGTTCTCTATTTGCTGGCTAAACGTCTTTACCGGTCGACCGGCAACATGCTGTTCTCCCCGCTCATCGTTACACCGCTTGCGATCATCGGCTTTCTGCTGCTGACCGGCCATTCCTACAAATCTTACAATGCGGGAGGTCAATGGCTGACGGATCTGCTTCAACCGGCCACCGTCGCCTTTGCGATCCCTCTTCATAAAAACTTCAAGGTGCTCAAAAAACACGCCGCCGAAATTGCGGCAGGCGTGCTGTCAGGTACGGTAATGGCAGTATTGTCTTCCATGCTGCTTGCCCGGATGCTGCACTTAAGCGGCGATCTGGCCACCAGCCTCGTTCCGCGGTCGGTAACCACGCCGATTGCGATGAGCATCTCGCAAAGCATTGGCGGCATCCCCAGCATCACGGCGGTATTTGTCATCATGACCGGGGTGCTTGGCTCCCTGATGGGGCCTTCGGTGTTGCGGCTTTTCCGCATTGACAATGAAGTAGCGCGCGGCGTATCGCTGGGAACCGCGGCGCACGGTACGGGAACCTCCAAAGCGTTCGAGCTTGGATCGTTGACCGGCACCATCTCGAGTATCGCGATGATCCTGTCGGCGCTCTTCTCTATCGGGCTGACGCCGACGTTATTCGCGGTTTTCCTCCACTAAACTGGGCCGCCCCGGCTTGGGCCAACTGCCCTTCGGTCAGCATCGCTGGCCGAAGGGCCTTTTTTGTAATCAGCCTGCTGATTACAGCTTAACAGGCGTTCCGCTCTGTGCCGATTCAAAGGCGGCACAGGTGACTTTCAGCGTCTTGTACCCGTCCTCGTAGTCGCTAAGGATGCGCGTACGGTCGCCGGTCCGTACCGCATGCAGGAAAGCTTCGCTCTCCGCCGCATACGGATTGCCGGAGTTCGGCGTCTCCTCGCTGTTCCCGCTGCGCACGGTCAGAAGGCGCTCCGGGTTCCAGTCGAGCAGGCCTTTTTCGTTGTAGAAGCTCAGCCCCACCTTGCCGACCCCGTCCGGCAGCACGCAGGTATTCGAGATACTGGCGACGATGCCGCTGGCCAGCTTGAGCGACACGGTGCCGACATCGGCGACGGTTACGTTTTCATGTTTTTCGTGCATAATCCGGTTGGCAAAAGCGCCATAGACCTCGGTCACTTCACCGGCCAGATAGCGCAGCAAGTCAACAATATGGGTCGTTTGCTCGGTAAACTGTCCGCCCGACATCTCCTGGTTGCGCCACCAGGCCACGCCCGGCATGCCGCCCATCCATTGGCCGACGATCATGCCGACCTTATCCTCCTCCAGCTCCGCTTTAAGCCGCTGGATATTCTCCTGATAACGGAAATGGTAGCCGACGGAGGTCAGCAGGTTCCGTTCTTTGATCTCCTGCAGCAGGCTCGCCGGAATTTCGGTGCTCGACGCCAGCGGCTTTTCAATGAAAAACGGGATATCCCGCCGGATCAGCGCCCGCTCGATCGTGCCGTGCGCCTGCGGAGGCACGCAAATATAGACGGCGTCCAGCTCGTGGTTCTCCAGCATGTCGTGGATATCCCCATAGCCGGCGGCGCCGTATTTGCCGGCCAGCTCCTCGCCCTTCTCTTGGCTGCTGCCGCATGCCGCAACCAGCTTCACGTCTTCCATGCCGGCCAGCAAATCCGCATGCACCTTGGAGAACCAGCCTGTCCCGACGATTCCGATGTTGAGTGTCATGTCATACCTCCTGCGTTTAATGAAGTGCTAGTCCAGTTAAATTATACCCTCCTAATCCAGCACAAGGTAGTCCTTCCATTCCTCCGGCAGCAGATGGACATACGGCGGCAGCAGGAAGCGGTCGTCCGCCAGCACGATCACCCCGTTGTCGCTTTCGCTGCGGATCAGCCGGCCGCCGGCTTGCAGCACCCGGCACATGCCGGGAATGACGTAGGCGTAGTCGAAGCCGTTTTTGCCCTGCGCCTGGAAATAGGCACGCAGCAGATTGCGCTCCAGCCCGACCTGCGGCAGGCCGACGCCCACGACCATGACCCCGTTCAGCCGGTCGCCCGGCAGGTCGACCCCTTCGGAGAAAATACCGCCAAGCACGGCAAAGCCGAGCAGCGTCTCCGGGTTGTCCGGCTGGAAGGCCCCAAGAAATCCCTCCCGTTCGGCTTCGTCCATGCCGGTCCGCTGTACCTGCGTCCTTACCTCCGGATATTTGCCGGTAAATTGTTCATAGACCTGCTGCATATAAATATAGGAAGGAAAGAAGGCCAGATAGTTGCCCTTGCGCGCAGACACCATGCCCATCAGCGCATCGCCGAGGGGAACCAGGGACGTCTCCCGCTCATGGTAGCGGGTGGACACCGGCAGCACGGTCACCTGCCACTGTTCTTTGTGGAACGGCGAAGGCACGCTCAGGCTGTAGTCTCCCTCTCCGGCGCCAAGCATGTCGCGGTAGTAGGACAAGGGCGACAGGGTCGCCGAGAAAAAGATCTGGCTGCGGTAGCTTTTGGACATCTGCCGCAGCAGGCGGGACGGGTCCAGGTTAAACAGCTTGAGCGTCACGTCGCCCCGTCCCGTTTCGGCGTAAGTGATATAGCAGTCGTCGTAGAGCTTGAAGGTCCGCAGCATGTTCTGTGCCGCGAAGTAGGTATCCAGCAGGAGGCCGGCCTCTTCGTCGCCCGAAAGCGGCACGGTAAGGGCCGGGGCTGCCAGCTCGTTCTCCGCCTCGGCGGCGAAATCCTCCAGCAGCGGCGGCAGCTCCTCCGGGTATTCGTCCCAGCGGCCGGTTCCACCCTCCCCGCAGCTCTTGCGCAGGGCGATGAAGAAGGCGTTGACCGCTTTGGCGGCAGCGCTGAGGCTCTTCCGGCTGCTCTTATAGCGCCGCTGGAGCGCCAGAAACGGCGCTTTCGTCAAAACCGCGGAGTACATCTCCCGCCCGCGGTCGACCAGGTTATGCGCTTCGTCGACCAGCAGGGCGGTCCGCTTCTTGCGCTCCTCGGCATTTCGCTTGAAGCTGATCCGCGGGTCGTAGATATAATTATAGTCGCAGATGACGAGATCGCTGGCATAGGCCAGGTCGAGCGAATATTCAAACGGGCAAACCTGGTGTTTTCGGGCATATTCGGCGATGACCGGACCGGTCATCAGCGTTTCCTGGCCGAGAATATCCAGCACCGCGCCATTGATCCGGTCATAATAGCCGTCGGCAAAGGGACAGGGCTCCTTGCCGCAGAGCCCCTGCGCGCAGAAGCAGGCCTTCTCCTTGGCGGTCAGCGTCACGGTATGCAGCCGGAGGCCGCCGTTCTGGAGCAGTGCCACCGCATCCTGGGCGGCCAGCCGGTTGACGGTCTTGGCAGTCAGATAATACAGACTGCCGATGACGCCCTCCCCGAGTGCCTTGACGGCGGGGAAAAGCGTGGACATCGTTTTGCCGATGCCGGTCGGCGCTTCGGCAAATAAATTCACGCCTTCCCGGGCAGTCTTATATACCGCCGCGGCCAGGCGCCGCTGTCCGGGCCGGTACGCCGGGAAAGGGAAGGCCAAGCTCCGGATGCTGTCGTCGCGCCGTTCCTGGTGGCGCGTCTTCAGTTCGGCGAACGGGGCATAACGAGCCACCGTTTCGGCGGCGAATGCCTCCAGCGACTCGCGGGTCTCTGACCGCACCAGCTGGCGCGACTCGCTGCCGCCCTGGCGCACATAGGTCAGGCGGATAGCGATGTGCGGCAGCGGTTCATTTTGCAGAATCATATAGGCATACATCCGGGCCTGCGCCCAGTGCACCTCGCGCCCTTCGCCAAGCTCGTCCAGCGGCGCTCCCGTCGACTTGATCTCTTCAACGATATAGCCGCCCGCTTCGTCGTCCAGGAGACCGTCGCAGCGCCCGTCGATGACAAACCGCAGTCCGCCGCAGGTAAGTTCCGTCTTCAGGTAGACTTCCTTGCGGTCGCTTTCCTTATATTGCCGCTGGATATGCTGGTGGATGCGTGTTCCTTCGGATAAGGCCGCCGCGCTGCGAAAGCCCGGCTCAATGCTGCCGGAAGCATAGGCATATTCCACAAGTGTACGCACTGAAAGGCAGATTTCCGCATACTCCATCTGTAGACCTCCAATATCGTCCGCCCGCTTCAATCAGGCTTATTCTCACGAGAATGCACGCTTGCCTGCGTCATCTCCGGTAATACGCGTTACAGTAACGGTATACGGGTTTCCTGCTTTTTGACAATCCCAGGCCTGCCCTGCATAATAAATCTATTAATAAGGCGTTTTTACATTGTGTTCATATTTAGAAAGAAGGCGAAGCTGTGTCATCCCTGAGCGTCAAACGGTGGCTTGTCAAACCATTTGTATTCTTCTCGATTCTATTTATCCTCAAGACCTGGCTGGCCTGGGGTGTAGTATTCGGAGATCCGCTGCCGTGGAAATCTATCGTCACCGAGCTGCCGTTCGTCTGGGCGCTGTTCTGCCTGATCGAACGTCTGGCCTCCAAACGCAAGCTCGGCTATTACATGCTGGTGAACCTGATCGTGACCGGCATCTATTTTGCAGCCATTATGTATTTCAAGTATTTCGGGGTTATCGTGACCTATCATGCCGCCCAGCAGGCCGGCCAGGTGACGGAGGTCAAATCCAGCGTTTTTTCGCTGATGGATCCGTACTACCTGTTGATTTTCTCGGACATTATCGTGCTCGGCATCTATTTCTTCTTTAATAAGAAGGGGCGCAGCTACAAGAAAGCGAACATCAACTTCCGCAACGGGAAAATTTCTTACAGTGTGCTGTTCGCCGTATCGCTGGCGTTATGCCTGTTCAATATTCTGCCCAACAAAGCCAGCATGAACGAAATCAAGAAAGCACAGGAAATGGGTATCCTTAATTATGAGGCTTATACCATCTTTGCTCAAGATAAACCGCCGCTCGTCGATGCCAGCGAAATTACGCAGGACGCCATCGACAAGCTGAAAGGCATCAGCGTTGCCGACGTCTCGCCATACCAGGGTGCGGCTAAAGGCAAAAACCTGATTATCCTGCAAATGGAATCGCTGCAAAATTTCCTGCTTGGCCTGAAGATTGACGGCACGGAAATCACGCCGAATCTGAACAAGTTCATGGAAGACAGCCTGCACATTACCAATTTCTATCAAATGGTCGGACAGGGCAACACCTCGGATGCGGAGTTCGTGGTTAACTCTTCGTTCTATAGCCCTCCGCAAGGCGCGGCGACCTCCTCCGAATATGTGAACAAGCAGCTTCCGAGCCTGCCGCGGCTGCTTCAGCAGAACGGCTACCAGACCGCGACCTTCCACGTCAACAACGTGAATTTCTGGAACCGCGGAGAACTGTACAGCGCGCTCGGCTGGGAAAACTATTACGATCATGACTATTTCGGGGATGAGGATTCCTTCTTCTTCGGCGCTTCCGATGAGGTGCTCTACCGCAAAACGACGGAGAAGCTGAAGGAAATGTCCGCTTCCGGCCAGCCGTTCTACGCGCAGGTCATTTCGATGTCGGCGCATCATCCGTTCAACATTCCGAAGGATAAGTATAAAATCAAGCTTCCGGAGCGTTATGAAGGCACGTTCGTCGGCGACTATATCCGCGCGCAGAACTACGCGGACTACGCCTTTGGACAGTTCGTCGAGGAGCTGAAGGCAGCCGGCCTCTGGGATAACACTGTCATTATGCTGTACGGCGATCATATGGGGCTGCCGATTTATTCGCTCGACCATGACGACAAAGCGCTGATGGAAGAAATCTACGGCCACGATTACGAGTATGCCGATATGCTCAACATTCCACTGCTCATTCGCGCCACCGGGGTAGAGCAGGGCCAATCGGTAGACACCGTCGGCGGCGAGGTCGATATTCTGCCGACGGCTGCCGGTCTGCTGGGCGTCCCGCTCGGCAACCAGATTCACTTCGGCCAGGACCTGCTTGCCGAACCTTATAATCTTCTGCCGCAGCGTTATTATCTGCCTACCGGATCGTTCATCGCGACCAGCGGCTTGCTGATCCCGGGCAACAGCTTTGCGGATAATACGCAGCATTTGCTCGCTTCCGGCGGCAAAACTCCGGCAGGCACGGAAGACGAGTACAACCGCGCACTGCGCCTGCGCCAGCTTTCGGACAGCTATTTGATACAGCTTCCGGACAAAACAAAAACAGAGACCGCCGGTAACTAATACGCCGGCCGTCTTCCGGATTCCATAAAAACAGCCGCACCCGTTATCGGGGTGCGGCTGTTTATGTTACTCGGGGGATTCGGGGCGTTCCTGTTTCTCCACCATGTGATAATAGGCGGCGAAGCGTTCCAGTTCTTCCGGCTGCAAAATGGAAACCGTCTCCGCAAGCAGCAGCAGTGAACGGTGTTTGGCTTCATCTAGTACTTCCTGGCCTTTCGGCGTAAGGGTAACAATGACTGCCCTGCGGTCCTTCTCATCCGTGGTCCGTGATACGAGCTTCAGCAGCTCCAAACGGTCCAGCATGACCGTAACCGCGCTCGATTTCACTTCCAGCTTGTCCGCAAGCTGGATGACGCGGGGCGTCTTCTCCATCGCGACCAGCTGAAGCAGGCTGTATTGCGGAACGGTCAGCCCGATTTCTTTATACAGCGAATTCTGGGACATAATTCTGCGCTGTACTCTCCACATGGAGAGTCCTAGCGTTTCGATGAGCGGATCGATTTGTTGAGGCATCTTTTTCAGCTCCCAGTCCGTTTGTCCTAAATTAAGCGTAACATTACCGGAGGGGCGGTTCAATATTTTTGTACCGGAACATGACTAGAGTCACAATTATTGTGCTATTTCTTTGAAATTCTGCAACATTCGACACAAAAAAATTACAATCTGCCATATTCTCAAAACACGGGCTTCCGCTTATAATCGTAGCAGTGATATTAAATATCACTGAATACACATAGGGTAAGGACTGGTGGTGCTAATAATGAAATTGGCAACAAAATTAACTTGGATGATGCTGATCGTGCTCCTGCTCGTCGGTTCATCCATCGGGTTCTTCGGATACCGCGCCGCCTATAACCAAGTCGACGAAGCAGCAGGTATTGAATTGGTTGGTTGCGCCAATATTACCACAGGCCTTCTCGATCCAGCGGATGTCGCTGCACTCGCCGCAGGCGATACCAGCAAGCTGGCTGCTATAGAAAAGCGAATCAACTGGACGGTTCAACACAAACCGATCTTTAAAGAAGTTTTCCTGCTCTCGCTGGATGGAAAGATCCTCGCCGCTGACGACAACCTCAAGAAAAGAGGCTACAAAGCCGGAGATTCTTTCTATTTCAATGAAAAAGACAAAGCCATGATTACTACCATGAAGCATTCCGCATACTCCAAGGTTTATACCTATCAGGGAACCTCGCTCAAAACCGGTTACGGCCCCATCTATCAGGACCATGATCCCACCAAGCCGATCGTTGCGCTGATGGCCATCAACTTCGACGGCCCGCTCGTAAAAGAACGCACCATGGATATCATTGTTCAACCGTTCATTATCGGCGCGTCCATTCTCGTTGTCGCCATTATCGCCGCTTATCTGTTGATTCGCCGGATGGTCAGCCCGCTGACCAAGCTGTCTCATTCGGTAAACACCGTCGCCAAAGGCGATTTGTCCCAAGAGCCGCTGCTCTTCAAAAGCAAGGATGAAATCGGGGTACTTGCCCGCGACTTCAACGACATGACACTGAATCTGCGCAATCTGATCACCCAGGTGAACGATACCTCCATGCTCGTGGCTTCCTCCTCGCAGGAACTGTCTGCCAGCGCGCAGGAAACGAACCGGGCCGGAGAGCACAGCGTAAACGTAACAATCGAATTGGCCGAAGGCGCCAATGCCCAGCTTCAGAACCTCGAAGGCAGTTATAAAGCCGTACAGGATATGTCGCGGTTCATTGCCGAGATAGCCGGCAGCGCGGACAATGCGACGAACCACGCGGCGATCAATGCACAGAAAGCCCATGACGGCCGCGATTCGATGGAGTCGACGACTTCGCAAATGCAGCGGGTCAACGAAAGCATTACCGATTTGTCCACGATTATCTCCAATTTGGACGGGCACACCCGGGAAATCGAGAACATCGTCGGAACGATAGCCGGCATTGCGGAGGAGACCAACCTGCTCTCGCTGAATGCTGCGATTGAAGCGGCCCGCGCGGGCGAAGAAGGCCGCGGCTTTGCCGTAGTTGCCAATTCGGTGCGCAAGCTGGCCGAACGCTCGGCCACGTCCGCAGCGCAAATCGGCGAGCTGATCACGATGATCGTCGGTCAAATGAACCAGGTCAGCCTTACGATGGACCGCTCCAAAGAGGAAATGCAGCAAGGCTCGGAAATGATCTTAGCCGCCGGCCGCTCCTTCACGGAAATCGAAACCTCGGTATCCGAAATGGCCGTGCAGAACCAGCAAATTTCGGCGACCGTACGGGAACTGGCCGCGATTGCCGAAGGATTGGTCGCTTCCATCCAGAGCGTCGTCGCCGTCTCCAACCAAACGGCCGAAGGTGCGGAAAGCCTCTCTGCTTCGTCGCAGGAGCAGCTTGCCGCCATGGAGGAAGTCGAAGCCTCGGCAGCATTCCTGTCATCGCTGGCCGAGAAGCTTCAAGTGCTCGTCGAGAACTTTAAAATCAATTCCTAAGCCGGACAGGCTTGCATCAACAATAAAGAGGATGTCCCTTCGCGAAATCTGCGAAAGGACATCCTCTTTATTCGTACGCCAGCCGCTATTTCAGGCCGTATTCTGTACAAACCATTGATCCAGCTCACCCACCGGCATGGGGCGTCCATAGTAGAATCCCTGCATCACCCGGCAGCCGAGCGATTGCAGCAGCTCGATCTGCTCCGGCGTCTCTACGCCTTCGGCCACAACCTCCATGTTGAGATTGGTGGCAATGGCAATGATATTGCTGATGATTGCTTTTTTGGAATGCATCTTGCTCTTGCGGATAAATACCTGATCGATCTTGAGCGTGTTGACCGGAATCTCGTCCAGATTGCCGAGCGAGGAAAACCCTGTTCCAAAATCATCCAGCGATACCCGCACGCCAAGGTTTCGCAGCTTGGACAGCTGGGCGACCGTCTCTTCCATATTATTCATCGCGATCGATTCGGTAATCTCCAGCTCCAGGAAATGCGGTTCAAGTCCCGAAAAATCCAGCGCTTCCGCCACCGCATCATATAAGTTCTCGCCCTCAAACATGCGGGCCGACATATTGATGGAGACCGGTACATTGGCCACCTTGGCATTATGCCAGAGCACATTCTGCATGCAGACATCGTGCAGCATCCAGTACGTAATCGGCACGATCAGCCCCGTCTCTTCGGCAATCGGGATGAACTCCCCCGGGGAGATCATCCCATGCTCCGGATGTCTCCAGCGCAGCAGCGCTTCCAGACCGACGGTCACATTCATCAGCGAGTCCCATTTCGGCTGATAGACGACCACGAATTCGGAACGGGCCAGCGCCTTGCGCAAATCCTTCTCCAACAGCATTCGCCGCAGCTGATGGCGGTTCATCTCCTGATCGAACATGCTGAATTTGTTTTTGCCGGAATCCTTGGAAGAATACAATGCCGTATCTGCGGCTTTCATCAAAGCCGAGCGGTCGATTCCGTGCACCGGGGCCATGCTGATGCCCACGCTTGCCGTAATATAAAGTTCATTTCCCTGAATGCTGTAATACTTTTTGACTTCGCTCAGCATATGATGGGCGGTGTCCTGCGCCTCTTTCGCGGAACAATCCGGTAAGGCAATCAGAAATTCGTCACCGCCAAGCCGGAATACCTTTCCCCGGTGGCCGATGCAGGCCTTAAGCCGTTCAGCCACTTCCCGCAGCAGCAGATCGCCGATATCATGGCCCAGGGTGTCGTTAATCGATTTGAACCGGTCGAGATCGACAAAGAAGACCGCTCCGGAAGGCTTGCCGAAAAATTCCTCCGAGAAATACCGCTCCAGGCCATGCCGGTTCGGCAGCTCTGTCAGCGGATCGTTATAAGCCATCCGTTCCAGCACATGGCGGTCGAGGAACACGGCGCCGCCGGAGATAAGCAACATCAGCAGGGTGACCAGGGTAACCCCGGTCAGCAGCACGACATCCGTATCCATAAGAAGCGGGCCCAGACTATTTGCAACGTCTGTCTCCATATAGCTTGAACGTAAATTGGTATAATGCATGCCGGTTACGGCAATCGCGATGCACAGTGACGAGTAAAGTTTCCAGCGCCCGAGCCCGCGTTTCTCCCTGAAACGGCGGAGAAACATAAACCCGAAGCATGAGCCCAGCAGCGATACCGCTACGGATAGAATTTGAGCCAGTGTATTGTGGTGAAGGTGTCCGCTTGTCTTCATGGCATCCATCGCAGCGTAATGCGTCAGTGAAATGCCTGCACCGAGGATCAGTCCGCCAAGGAAGAGACGTCTGAAGGAATTGCGTTTGGAAGTGACCTGGAATAACGCCAGCAGCGAGAAAAGCATGCTCACGGCCAGAGAAAGCACGGCGCCGCCTGGATCGTAGCTGACATTCAGCGGATATTGGCCGGCCATAATCCCGATAAAATGCATGGCCCAAATCCCCGTCCCCAGCACGCTTGCGCCGGAAAACAGCCATAAACGCCGGATCCTGCCGACGGAATGCGAAACCTGAGCGGTCAGGTTCAGCGCCGAATAGGACGCGATGGCCGCCAGCGCAAAGGATAGCAAAACAACCCAGATGTTATAGTGGATTCCCGTTTGATCCATAGTTTGACCTCTTCACCCGTTTAATTATCATTTTCGCTGCAGTGCATTCTCAAGTAAAAACAATTTACGAATAGTAGATAAAAGGAAGAGTTTGTAAAAAGTATAGACCATTCCTGAGAAGTAACTTTAGGTGTATTCTAACGTGTATTCGGCGTACTGTCTAAGTAAATACTGGAACTTGGAATGCGATTTAGGCGGCCGGCAAAAAATGTCCATATTTGCTTGAAAGCCAATCTATTCCATTCCTATTCTATCTAATTTTAACACATTAGTGTAATAAATTTAAGCTAAATCTACGCGTTCCCTCCGGCGTGCCGAACCGAGGCAGCCTTCCAGCACTTTCATATTGGATACAGGGTCATCCGCCGCAACGACAGGCTCGGCCCCCAATACGGCTGCTGCGAAATGATCGGCCTGCCGCACGTACGGATTGGCTCCTTCGGTGCCGTAGGTCCGGACTTCATTTCCGACGAAAACGGTGAAGCCTGCATCCTCGTAGCGGGCGTTAAAAGGCACCGGAACCTCGATGCGCCCCTCCGTGCCAAGCACCTCTAGCAGCTGGCGGTTGTGTGCCCACATCCCGCAGTCGAAGATCAGGCTGCGGCCGCCGGCGAATTCCGCCAGGCCGGAGGCCATCATGTCGACGCCGTCATGCTCCGGCGAGAACAGCGCGTGTACTGTCACCGCCTCCGGCTCGGCTTCGTACAGAAAACGCGCCGCGCTCAGCGGATAGCAGCCGACGTCGTATAAGGAACCGCCGCCCCAGGCCGATTTGAAGCGGATATTGCCCGCATCTGCCGCGTCGTTATATGTAAATGCGCCGCGGATCAGCCGCAGCTCGCCGATCTCCCCGCGCCGGATCACTTCGCGCAGCCCGGCCATTTGCGGGTGATGCCGGTACATGAAGGCTTCGGCCAGATGGACGCCGGCCTTCCGGCAGGCCGCAAGCATCTCCTCCGCTTCGGCGCTCGTAAGTGCGATCGGCTTCTCGCAGAGCACATGCTTGCCCGCTTCCGCCGCGCGGATGACCCATTCCCGGTGCAGATGATTCGGCAGCGGAATATATACCGCGTCGATATCAGGATCGGCTAGCAGTTCATCATAGCTGCCGTAAGCCCGCGGTATGCCAAACGTTTCGGCAATGGCCCGGCTTTTCTCCAGGCTGCGGCTGGCCATGGCGAGTATCTCGCCCGTAGTGGATTCCTGGATGGCCGGCAGCACGGTATGAATCGCAATTTGCGCGCAGCCCATGATGCCCCAGCGCAGTTTGTCCGCCATTTCACTCTCCGCCTTTCCAAATGCTGTATTTATCAACCAACATATCATATAACCTCTATCGAACCAATATTGAAACTAATATTGAAGAAAAAAGCCGCCCGCAGCGCCGGATTGCGCGCGCGGAGCAGCTTCAGCCTGTGTTACAGCAGCGCGTCCAGCACAATGGCCAACGCTAGCACGGCAATTCGCGCCGTGCTCAGGAGCACGAAATTTTTGACCGAAAGAATGAACGTGCTTGCTTTTTCCTGCTTGATCCGAAAGGCAGCGATATTGCGGCGCAGCGGAATCAGCGTCAGCAGCAGCGCCAGTACAAGCAGCGGATGAATGCCCAGAATCAGCAGCACGATCAAATCGGCATAGGAGCAATAATACAGCAGGCTGAACAGCAGCAGCGCGTTTTGCCGTCCGATATAGACCGGAAGCGTATACCGGCGGTTCTCCAGATCATCATCGATGTCGCAGATGTTGTTGGCCAGCATGATCCCGGCGATGCCGAGGATGGCAGGCACGGAGAACCAGAACATATACAGCAATTCAGGCCAATGGATGCCCAGCGTAGCCCAGCCTCCCTGGAACTGCAGGTAGATGACGCTGTCGCCGGAATGGATATAAGCCGAGATGAAAATAATGACAAAACCCATAAACAGTCCCGAGAACAGCTCGCCCAGCGGCATCCGCGATATCGGTATCGGTCCGAAGGAATACAGAATCCCGATCAGGAAGGAAAGGCCGCCGAGCAGGAACACCAGTATGCCCGTTTGCGACACCAGCGCGATGCCCCCGCCCACGGCCAGCAGCAGCAAGGTGAAGATCGTTGCTACGACCGTGAACTCCTTCAGCTTGAAATGTACGATCGGATTATGCGTCTCATACCCGTATCCCGAGGTTTTGGAAGCCTTTTTAAAATCGTAATAGTTGTTGATGGCCGTCGTCGCCATATCGAAGCTGAGCAAAGAGATCAGCATCAGCGCAAAATTCAGCACCTCGAAATGGTCGAACCGGTATAAAGCATAAAGCGTACCTAAGGTAAAAGGAATCATACTGGCTACCTTGGTCGGCAGCTCCACGAGCTTCAGGAAGCTTTTTACGTTCACCGCATTATCCCCTGTCTGTCAAAAATGCCCACCTAAGCTTCGGAGACCGTAACGGTGACCGGGGACCAGTCGGCGATGACGGTCTGTCCGTGCACGGAGACGCTGCCTTCCGGCGAAAGGTCTTTTTCGGTCATGATGCCGAGCGCTACCGTGAACTCGTTCAGCTTGACGGGGATCCCCTGCTCGCGCCGCACTTCCTTGCCGTTAACGTAGAATACCGCCTCGTCGTTGCCGCGGTGGTACGTAATTTTGTACGTATTGAACTCCCGCGCCTTAAAGCCGGTGTCCTCGGTAAAAATACAGAAATATTTCGTACCGTCCCGGTCCGGCACCTTCACGCCCGGAAACGGCAAAATGCCATACACGCTGGCGTATTTGTCGTTCCCGGCAAAAAAGTCCAGGGCGGCGCCCGTCGTAAAGTCCAGCAGGTTCAGCGAAACGTAGCCGTCGTAGAGGTCGCCCGGCGCCGTCCCCTGCGTGCGGGCGCGGATTTGCAGCTCGAAGCTGATCTCGCCCTTCTCGGGAACCGCCACCGGCTCGGCGGAGTAGTACATATGCTTGGCGTTGTCCAGAATCTGCACCTGGTTATGGCCGCGGCTGAGCTGCGCCCGGACGTACAAGTATCCGTTGCGAACGATAACGACCGCTTCCGGCTCGCGGTAGGCCCAGAACGAGCCGTCCGGCAGCGTAAAACCGCCGGTCTTCCAGACCTTTCCTTCCGACAGGATGGTATGAAAATCACCGAGTTCAAAGGTCCGGCGGGCGGCGGCTGTTGTTTCGGCAATAGCAGTTTCTTTATGTTCCAAAACGGTCCCTTCTTTCTGTGTTTTGAGTTTAAATGAGGCCCTGAATAACCAGCGCGGCGGCCATAATCAGACCGCAGCGCACCGATGCCTGCTGCGAAGCGCCCATCAGCGGCAGATACGCCGCGGAGGCGTTATGGGCGCTGAGGCCGCGGTAGACATGCACCGGCGCGGCAATCGTAACAAGCCCAAGGAGCGCATAGAACGGCAGCACGCCGAACGCTACGCAAACAATCAGTGAAGCGTAAGAGATGTAGAGCAGCACGCGGGAGAAGACCAGCGCCCGGCGTTCGCCCCAGACGACGACCAGCGTCCGTTTGCCCGCCTGCTTATCGGCCTGCCAGTGCAGGAAGTGATGGTTGAACAGGAGCAGCGTGGTCAGGAGTCCGACCGGCAATGACAGCAGCACCGGCTTTAGACTGAACTCGCCGGTCTGCACGAAATAGGTGCCCAGCACGGGCATCAGCCCGAAGGCGACGAAGATCGCCAGCTCACTGTAGCCTTTGCCCCTGTATCCGAAACGCAGCGGCGGCGCAACATAGAAGTAGGCAATGAGTGCCCCGCCGGCCACGAACCACAGCACCTCCGGCCCGCTGGCTATGCTCAGCGCCACGCCGCAAATAACGGCGACCGCCAGCAGCCCCCAGGTCAGGCGGGCAAATGCCCGCTCGGACATCATGCCTCCCGACAAAAAACCCGAGTTGGTGGAAATCGCCCCGGGCGTCTCTTTAGCCTGCGAATCCGTGCCGTTGCGGAAGTCCCACAGATCGTTCACCATATTGGAGAACAAATGGGCGGCCGCGGCCCCGATCACGGTAAGTATAAACAGCAGCGGATGGAATTGCCCCGTCCAGACATAGGCTCCGGCGGCCCCCAGCACCACCGGGATCAGCATAACGGGGATCACTCGAAACCGCGACGCTTTTTTGAATTGTATCCATCGATCCATTCGGCATCGTGTCTCCTCGTATTATTATTTGATAATGATTCTTAACAATTATACATCAAATTTAAGTTACCGGGAGAACATCGGCGCGAAAAATGACTGTTATTTTATAGGCAAGTTACCGCTCATATGGTATGATAGGCACGCTTATTAGCGAATTATCGAAAAAAATGGAGGCTTCTATCGTTATGTCTGCACAACCGCAATCCCCGCAATCCGTCAAAATCGTTACTGCCGACCCTAGCGCCATCGGCCTTTTCGGATTGGCCATCGTCACCTTGATCGCTTCGTCGCAAAAGCTGGAGATCACAACCGGGCTCAGCTACTGCATTCCTTGGGCGATTTTCCTCGGCGCTTTTGCCCAGTTGTTCGCCTCCATTCAGGATGCCAAGCACAACAACACCTTCGGCATGACCGCCTTTGCCGCCTATGCGTTCTTCTGGTTCGGTATGGGGACCAGCTGGCTGATCAAGCTTGGCGTATTCGGCACCGTCCTTGCAGGAGGCATAGATCCGAAGCAGCTCGGTTTCGTGTTCCTCGGCTATCTCGTATTCACGCTCTTTATGACCATCGGAGCCGTTGAAGCGAATAGGGTGCTGCTGGTCATCTTCATTCTGATCGACTTCCTGTTCCTGGGCCTCACCTTTGATTCCTTCGATGTTGCTGCGGAAGCCTTCCACAAGCTGGCGGCTTACTCGGAAATGGCCATCGGGATCGTATCCCTGTACGGCTGCGGCGCTTCCGTGCTGAACGCCCATTTCGGACGTACCTTCCTGCCGATCGGCGCTCCATTGCGCATCTTCAAAAAATAGCATGATCCGGCAAAGTACAACGGTTAAGCCCGTTTCGCTGTTTTCAGCGGGGCTTTAACCGTTGTTTTTTTTTTGCAAATCTATTACGTTTATCCTTGCGCTCCGCTTATAATCGTGACATGCTAGAGAAACATATACGACATAAACCGACATTTCATGCATGAATTTTTCCGTAACGGAGGCACCTCATGGCTTTCATCCGCAAAAAGCCTTTAACGATCATCCTCGTGTTCATATTGGTTCTTCAATTCTCATTATTCTACTATTATTCTCTGTCGGTGGACCGCGAATACCGCGCCGAAAAAGCCAACCTATCCTCGCAAGCCGTAATGCTTACCTCCAACATCGAGCAGAAAGTATCGATTATTAAAGGCGTTTGCGCGTTTGTGGACGCTGCCGGCCTGAAGGCCGATCCTACCCTTGTGCAAAACTATTTGCGCGCCCAATTCCACAACTTTCCCGACGTGAAAAATATCGTGATCGCACCGGATGGCATCATCCGTTACTTATACCCGCAGAATGGCAACGCGGTGGTGGAAGGCAAAAACCTGCTGACCGATCCAGCGCTGGCAGCGCCCGGAATCATTCAGGAGACGATCGCTTCCCGCACCATTACCATCGACGGGCCGCGGACGCTGGCCCAAGGCGATTATGGCATGGTCATCCGCCAAGCCTTATACGACGGCAACACCTTTAAAGGCATCGTTTCGGTTACGCTAAAGATTAATGTCAGAAGCGACTCATTGCTGCCGGAGGATTCGCAGGTTTATGTGATGGATGATAACAACCGCTTTCTGTTCGGCAACCCGGATTGGAACAAAGGCCCCCAGATCACGGTTCCGGTCGAGATCTACAACCAGCATTGGCTGATCGGCATCCCGCTGCATTCCGAGAAGAAGGGGGAAATTCTCCGCAGCATTTTATGGATCGATATCGCCTTCCTGCTGCTGCTTGCGTTCATCCTGTACACTTCTTGGCACCAAAGCCGCTTTCACCGCGAGCTGGAACGCGTGGTCAGCATCCGCACCCGCGACCTGCGGGTGTCCAAACGCCTCTATGAAAAAATGGCGCATTACGACAGCTTAACCGAGATTCCCAACCGCCGGTTTTTCATGGACGAGTTTGAACGCCTGCTGCAAATGGCCGAACCGCTGCAAACGTACAGCCTGTTTTTCTTTGATCTGAACCGGTTCAAGGAAATCAACGATACGCTCGGGCATTCGACCGGGGATCAGGTCATCAAGACGCTGGCCGACCGGCTGAAGTCCGTCGATTTGCCGTACAAGCTGTTCGCGCGCATCGGCGGCGACGAGTTTGTCATGATCTTCGCCGACCTGCCGCGCAAAGAAATATCGACGATCTCCACCCGGATCAGCACTGTGATCTCCGAGACGCTTTATATTGCCGGCGCACATCTGAATCTGTCGACAAGCATTGGCATCTCCCTCTATCCCGAGCATTCGCTGGACAAGGAGGACCTGCTCAAATTTGCCGACATGTCCATGTATCAGGCCAAATCGCAGGAGGCCGGCAACTACTTCGTATTTGACTGGGATCTGCGCGAGAAGCTGGAACAGAAGACGAAGATCGCCAAATATTTGCAATCCGCCCTGGAGAACCGGGAATTCGTTATGTTTTATCAGCCGCAAATGAACGCCGCCACCGGGGAAATGATCGGCATGGAGGCGCTGATCCGCTGGAACCATCCGGAACGGGGACTGCTCGGCCCGGGCGCCTTTATCGCCGCGGTAGAGGAAGCCGGACTGATGATCCAGCTCACCGACTGGGTGATCCGGGAAGTCTGCCGCCAGCTCTGCGATTGGAGAGAGCGGGGAATGCCGCTTATCCGCACCTCCATCAACATTTCGAACAGCTGGTTCTACAACCGCAATCTGATCGAAAGCCTGCTGGATGTACTGAATCAATACGGGCTGGAGACGAACGTGCTGGAATTCGAAATTACGGAGAGCACCGCGCTCCTCGAGGAACATTATCCCTTGCTGCAGCAGATGCGTGATCACGGCTTCGTCGTGTCCATCGACGACTTCGGCACCAAATATTCATCGCTGAACTATTTGAAGCACTTCCCGGTCAACAAGATCAAGATCGACCGGACCTTCATCACCGGCATCGGGGTCAGTTCCATCGACGAGACGATCATCAAATCGATTGTTTATGTTGCCTCGCAGCTCGGTTATGACCTCATTGCCGAAGGCGTGGAGACCGAAGAGCAGGCCCGGTTCCTGATCGAGCATAACTGCCCGCATATTCAGGGTTATCTGTTTTTCCCGCCGCTTCCGGCAGAGGAAATCTTCAAGCTGGCTTCTTAGGAGGATATGCTGTGAAAAACCAAAGCAGCTATGGAATCTACGGCTTCCGCTTCACCGAGCCGGAGCAGCTCCCGCTTCTGAACTTATTTGCCGCAGGCCATGCCGCAGAGACAAGCCCCGCGTATCATTGGAACGGCCTCGAGCGGACCGATGGCCCCCTTCTGCTGTTTCAGTACACCACGTCCGGGACCGGCATCTTCGAGCTGAACGGACACAGCTACCGGGTCGGCCCCGGGCGGGCATTCATGGCCGAAATCCCCGGCAACCACCGTTATTATTATCCGGGAGGTCCCGAGCCCTGGGAATTTTATTTCGTGCTTTTCCGGCCGCAGCCCATGCTGCCCCTCTGGGAGAGCGTAAAGGAGCGCCTCGGCGTGACGCCCGCGCTGGACCCCTCCAGCCTGCCGGTCCGGCGGCTCCGCGACATTACGCTGGAAGCGCAGGCCGGGCGGATTACCGACCCGTACATCGCCTCTTCCCTGCTGTACCAGTTCCTGATGGAGCTAGGCAGGCTGGCGACCAGCGGGCCGCGGCAGCGGGAGAGCTGGCCGGCGGCGATTCAAGCCGCGGCCGCCTACATCGATTCGCATTACGCGTCCATGCTCGGACAGGAGCAATTGGCCGAAACGGTCGGCCTCTCCAAATACCATTTTTTGCGGACCTTCCGCAAATATGCCGGGGTGACGCCGAACGATTATTTGAACCGCGTGCGCATCGAGCATGCCGCCCTGCTGCTGCGGTCCACCGACGACGGGATCGAAGCCATTGCCGCCCGCGTGGGCTACTCCACCGGCAGCTATTTCATCAAAGTGTTCCGCAAGCTGACCGGCCAGACGCCGGGCGAATTCCGCTCGGGGAACGGCAGCCTGCTGTACAACCGTTTATTTTTCAACTGAAGCCAAGCGCACACGGACACGATACGCCGGTTGCCTCCGACTCTGGAGCGCAACCGGCGTTATTTGGCATGCCCGGAAGACGCGGCATACTTTTCCAGCATCCATCCATACTAAGAGCAATCTGTATTTTTCTGAAGGAGGATATGGCATGGGCAAAAAAATGAATCTACTGATGTTTAGCGGCGAGTACGACAAAGCTATGGCCGGGTTAATCTTGGCTAATACCGCCCGGGAGATCGACGTTGAGGTTACGATGTTTTTTGCATTCTGGGGATTATTTCTCGTCCGTGATCCGGAGAAAATGACGCTGGAGGACAAAACGATTTATGAAAAACTGATGGATGTCATTACCCCTAAGGGACCGCATCAGCTTCCGCTCTCGCGGATGAACTTCGGCGGACTCGGACGGATGATGCTGGAGGAGATGATGGAGGATCAGGGCGCGCCCAAGCTGGTGCATTTTCTGAAGGGTGCCCGTAAGAAAAACATCAAATTCTACGCCTGCAAGCTCTCCGTAGAGATTATGGGTTTTAAGCCGGAAGAATTTCTGCCCGAGGTGGAGATCATCGATGCGGCCGCCTACCTGAAGGATGCGCTGGAAAGCGATATGCAGCTGTTTATTTGAGCAGCCAGCCGGGCATTAACCCATTTCGCCCCGCAAGCATATACTGAGCGGGTAAATCCCCAACGGGCAGGAGGAATGTCCCTTGTCGCAACTTCTCATGAGCTCCGCCGCCAATACGGAACCCGCCTTGCAGGAAGACCGCTTCGCAGCGTTCCGCGAAAATACCGTCGGCAGTCGGCACCTGATTGATACTCCTTACGGGCGCAAGCCGCTGCTCTATGCCGACTGGACCGCCAGCGGACGGCTTTACGGGCCCATCGAACAGCGTATGCTGGAAGACTTCGGCCCGCTGATCGCCAACCCGCATACGGAATCGAGCATGACGGGGCGGCTGATGACCCGCGCGTACGACGAAGCAAGGTCCATCATCCGCCGCCATGTGCACGCCGGTCCGGAGGATGCGCTGCTCTTCTGCGGCAACGGCACGACAAGCGCCGTCAACAAGCTGATCCGGCTGATGGGCTTGCGGCTGCCGGATTGGCTGGAGGGCCGGTTAACCTGCCCGCCGGAGGAACGCCCGGTCGTCTTTGTCAGCCACATGGAGCATCATTCCAACCTGCTGCCATGGCAGGAATCCGTGTGCGACGTCGTCACCGTCCCGCCCGCCGCGGACGGCGGAGTGGACCCGCAGACACTGGAGGCGCTGTTGTACCGATACCGCAGCCGCCGCTACAAGCTAGGCTCCTTCACGGCCTGCTCCAACGTGACCGGCATCGAAACGCCTTATCCCGCACTTGCCGCCGCCATGCACCGCCACGGCGGATTATGCTTCGTCGATTTCGCAGCCAGCGCCCCTTATGCGGATATCCACATGCATCCCGCATCGCCGCTGGAGAAGCTTGACGCGGTGTTCTTCTCGCCGCATAAATTTCTGGGGGGCCCCGGCACCGGCGGGGTTCTCGTCTTCGATAAGAGCTTATGCGGCGGCCTCCGGCCCGATGAGCCCGGCGGCGGCACCGTGATGTGGGTCCATCCCGGAGGCAAACGCCGCTATATCGACGACGTGGAGGTGCGTGAAGACAGCGGAACCCCGGGTTTCCTGCAGGCCATCCGCACCGCCCTCTGCATCCGGCTGAAGGAGCAGATGAACGATGACGGCCAGCGGATGATCGCCAGGGAACGCGAGCTGTGCGGGATGCTGCTGGACGGACTTTCCGGCATTGCCGGTTGCACGATTCTCGCCGGCAACCGCCGCGACCGTCTGGGCATCGTCTCCTTCACGCTCGACCAGATTCACTACAATCTGGCCGTACAGCTGCTCAGCGACCGCTTCGGCATTCAGGCCCGGGGCGGATGCTCCTGCGCCGGGCCGTACGGCTACCATCTGCTGGGCATCGGCTCTGTCTGGTCCCAGCAGTTCATTGCGGGGATGAACGCCGGGGACCAGTCGCTTAAGCCGGGATGGGTGCGGATCTCACTGCATCCGACCATGGAGGACGATGATGTCCGGGCGATCGTTGCCGCCGTCGCCGACATTGCCGAGCACGGGAAAGCGTGGATGCAGGATTACCGCTACTCTAAGCAGCGCAACGCCTGGGTGCATCGTTCAGGCCAACCGGAGGATGAACGGATTGCCGATCTGTTTCAGCTGTAACAGCCGGGCCGTTATTTCCGCTGCTGTTCGGCGAGCGCAAAGCGGGCCTCGATGGCCCGCACGCACCAGAGCGACAAGCCGATGAACAGCAGCACGTAGACCAGCTCTCCCGGGCGGCGGATAAAGCGCTCCACATCATTGCCGATGTAGGTTACGGCCAACACCATAATCGCTTTGCCGGCGCATAGCGCAAGCAGGTAGGAGCGCAGCCGCATGGCCGCCAGTCCGGCCGCCATGTTAATGACGACAAACGGCCCCACCGGAAACAGGCTGAGCAGGAAAACGTAGCTGAAGCCGTTCCGGCGGACCCAATTCATGCTGCGCGCCACCTTCGGCCGGGCTGCCCATTTGCGGAAATAACGGTGCGAAGCCAGCTTGCGGATCAGCAGAAACGTCACAAGACAGCCGGACACCAGTCCCAGCCAAGAATATAAAAATCCGAGCCACAATCCGTACACGGCGCCGTTAAGTCCTACAATGGCGATCGTCGGCAGCGGCGGAACAAAAGATTTCATAAACGTCAGCCCGACCCCGGGCAGCGGACCGAGCGAACGGTACTGCTCGATCAGATCGCGCAGCCGGTCTTCGGTTAACCATGACGCCAGATCAAGAGTGAACACGAACCTTCCCCTTTCCTTCTCCCTCCAAAATAAATGAAGCCGTGCCTAATTATACAACACTCCCCCTTGCCGCGTATCCACCTTTTCCGGCCCTTGGCCCGCTTCTTCTTGACTGGACAAGCCAAAGCCGACGGGACTATGATTAGATTGGCTATTTGCCAACCTGATCCAGATTCGTAAAGCGAGGTCTTCATGATACCCTTTGACTACCGGCTGCTGGCCAAGCGGGCGCTGGCTGTGCTGTGTCTCTGCCTGCTGGCGGCAGCTGCGCTGGTACCGCTGCTTCGCAGCTCCACCTCTTCTTGCATCCGTCAGGAGCCGGGCACCTTTGATCTCTCCGGATGTCTCTTCGACCATTCCGCCACCTTCAAGCTGGATGGACAATGGGCGTTTTATTGGAACGAGCTGCCCGAACCCGAAGGGAGCGGATTTGCGTTTCAATCCGCCCCCAAGTATATGCCCGTTCCCGGGATCTGGACATCCTCCAGCCTGCCCGAATCCTACAGCCGTTATGGCGCCGCAACCTACCGCCTGACGGTGCTGCTGCCGGACCAGCCTGCTTCTTTTGCGCTTAAAATCAATAATATCCGCAGCGCCAGCCGCGTCTATATCAACGGCGATCCGCTAGGAGGCAGCGGCATCCCCGGCCTGTCCAGGCAGGATACCGCTCCGCGCAACAACCCGTACACGGTCGTCTTCAGCGCCCGTGAAGGGCGGGCGGATATCGTGATCCACACCGCCAATTACACCTACGAGAGCGGGGGAATCGCCGATTCCGTGCAGATCGGCTCTGAACCAGCCATCGGCGCGCTCGATTTGCGCAACAGCACATACGACATCCTGCTCGTCGCCGGATATCTTTTTATCGGAATTTATTTTATCGGCCAAGGCTTGCAGCGCAGAGAGGACCTCTCCTCGCTTCAGCTTGCCGTTTATTGCCTAATGTTCGCTGCATTTTTGCTTACGCACAGCGAAAAGCTGCTGTTCACCTATCTGCCGTCTATATCGTATGAATGGTTCTGCAAGCTGCAGCTGATCTCCGGCGTCGTCGCGTTTAACGCGGTGAGCGGTTATACGTATTCCCTGTTCCCGGCGCTATACTCCCGCGTCTTCCGCCGGATCACGCAGGTCTATACTTACGGGCTGTGCCTGATTGCCCTGGCATTCTCAGTCAGCTTTTATGCCAGAGCAGCCAGCTTTCTGCTGGTGTTCAGTTTCCTGTCGGTCTGCTACACCTTCTACGTTATGGCCAAAGCGGCCTGGCGCAAAGAGACCGGTTCGCTGTATCTGCTGATCGGCGTCATCGCCGCCATCATGTTTACGATGTGTCTTGCAGCCAATCTTTTTCTCGGCAAGACCTTCTATGCCGTACCGCCGGTCGCCGGCCCGATCTTTATACTGGCCGAAGGGCTGTTCCTCTCCGCCCGCCATGCCCATGCGTATGAGACCATCCGGCAGCTCTCGCGCCAGCTGGAGCGCCGCGACCGGGACAAAGACGAGTTCCTGCTCAAAACCTCGAACGAGTTGCGGACGCCCCTGGATGCCATGATCAATCTCTCGCTTTCGCTGTATGAGGGGGCCGGCGGGCCGCTCAGCGCCTCGCAGCGGGAGGATATGCGGCTGATCCTCGGCACCGGCAGACGGCTGGCGTTCATGGTGCGCGATATCCTCGACTACGAGCAGATCCGCAAGCGGCGAATCACCTTGAACCGGAAGCCGGTAGACATCCAAAGCGTCGCGGCTATCGTCATCGAGGTCTTCCAGTTCCTCAACAAGAAAGAGACGGTCCGCATTAAAAACCGCATACCGCCCGGCGTCTATTTCGTGTATGGCGACGAGCACCGGCTGATGCAGATCATGTACAATCTGCTCGACAACGCGCTTAAATTCACGGATCGCGGCAGCATCGTCTTCGAGGCCAAACGCCAGGGAGATGATGCAGCCATTGCCGTGGCCGATACCGGCCGGGGCATCCCGAAAGAGATGCTGGAGACCCTGTTCCGCGACGGCCCGCTGATGACGGAAGACGATACGCCGGAGCCGATCGGGCTTGGGCTGGGACTTCCCATCACCCGCAAGCTGGTCGAGCTGCACGAAGGCGGCATCCGCGTCGACAGCACCCCGGGCCAGGGCAGCCGCTTCACTTTTACGATCCCTCTGGTAAAAGACGAGATCGCCGATGCGGAGCCGGAGGATGCCCGCCTGCTGCTGTCGCCCGTCCGCCCGCCGGCGGAAGCCGCCGTCGAGAATTGGAAATATCCGAGACTCCCGGCGGCAAACGGCAAGCAGGAGCGTGGACAGGCCCCGCGCATTCTGGTCGTGGATGACGATTATGCCAACCTGAAGGCGCTGACGAACCTGCTCATCCTGGAGAACTATGCAATTACGAGCTTGCGCAGCGGCAGGGAAGCGCTCGCCCTGCTCGAAGAAGACCGCAATTTCGATCTATGCATTATCGATGTCATGATGCCGGAGATGTCCGGACTGGAGCTATGCAGACAGATCCGCACCAGCTTCTCGCCCTTGGACCTGCCGGTTCTGATGGCTACATCCGGGCAACTGCTGCATTTTAACGAGTCGGCATTCCGGGCCGGCGCAAACGACTTTATCCATAAGCCTTACGCGTGGAGCGATCTCAAAGGGCGCGTCAAAACGCTGGTGCAGCTCCGCCGCTCGGTGTCCGACCGTCTCAGCTCGGAAATCGCCATGCTGCGCGCGCAGATCAAGCCGCATTTCCTGTACAACGCGATCAATACGATCATCTGGATGAGCTCGCGCGATAATGAGAAAACCCGCCAGCTCCTGTACGATTTAAGCCATTTCCTGCGCGGAAGCTTCGACTTCAGCAATCAGGAGACCGCAATTCCGTTCGACAAGGAGCTGGAACTGGTCGAAGCCTATCTATCGCTGGAGCAAGCCCGGTTCGGCAAACGGCTGCAGGCCAGATATGATCTGGAGATCACCGGCTTTGCGCTGCCGCCGCTGATCGTCCAGCCGATCGTCGAGAACGCGGTCCGTCACGGCCTGATGGAAAAGATCGGCGGCGGGACCGTCGTGATCTCCACCCGCCGGGAGGAGAAGCTCATCCGCATCACGGTCGCCGACGACGGCAAAGGGATGAGCGACGAACAGCTTGCCACCTGGATGAACGAAGGCGGCGGTTCCGGGCAGCGGACGGGCATCGGCCTGCAGAACATCAACCGCCGGCTGCTGACCCAGTTCGGCCGCCCGCTCGTCCTCAGCCGCAGGCCGGGGGGCGGCATTGAAGTGCACATTACGATCCCGTGGAAGGGTGAGGGAACCTGAATTATTCTGTGATGATAGTGGATGACGAATGGCCCGCTTTGGAGCAGATGCAGGGCCTGCTGCGGCAGTGCAAAGGGGTCGGAGACATCCGGGTCTACGACAATCCGCGCGAAGCCTTCCAAGCGGCGGCGGAGCAGAAGCCGGATATCCTGTTCCTGGACATCCAGATGCCCGAGCTCTCCGGACTGACCTTTGCCGAGGAGCTGCTCACGTTTTCGCCGGAGACCGATATCGTGTTCGTTACAGCTTACCGGAATTACGCGGTAGAGGCCTTCGAGCTGTCGGCAGCCGACTATTTGCTAAAGCCGGTGGAGCCGATGCGGCTGCTGAAGACCTGGAACAAAATCACCGCCCGCAAGGTGCCGCCGGTCGCGGGCGCAGGACAGGGAACGTCCGCGGCCGTTCGGGTGCTTGGCGGATACGAGCTGACCGGGCCGCACGGGCCTGTGAAGTGGAGCACGCACAAAGCCGAGGAGCTGTTTGCCTACCTGTGGATTCACCGCCAGGGCAGCGTCAGCATCATCCTGAACGATGTGTTCCCCCAGTGGAATTACGAAAAGGGCAAGCAATACTTGCATACGACCGTCTACCAAATCCGGAAAACGCTGAAAAGCGCCGAGCTGGGCGAGCAGATTGAGTTGGCCTTCGACCGGGAGAACTACCGGCTGGAATCCGCAGGCATCGCCGACGACATCAGCCGGTTCCAGGAGGCGGCAAATGCCGCTCTGCAAAGCGAAGACCCGGAGCGCCTGCAGAACGCCGCCTCGCTCTACGGCGGCGAGCTGCTTCAGCCGCTGGACAGCCTCTGGGTGTATCCCGCGCGGGACAAAAGCCGGCGCCTCTATCTGAAGCTGCTGGAGGAGCTGGTGCATGGCCTTCTCCAGCAGGAACGTTACGATGAGGCCGAGGATTATGCGCTACGGCTTGTTGAATTGGAGCCGCTGGAGGAAAGCTACGTGCTGCAGCTCATCTCGCTGTATTGGCGGGTCGGCAAGCCGCTGCGGGCCCAGCGCAGATTCGCCTCATTCCGCGAGTCGTATATGAACGAAATGGGCGCGGAGCTGCCGGCGTGGTTTCTCGAAGAATACCAAAGACTCTCAGGCAACCTTTGATTTCTCAAAGGCTGCTTTTTTTCGCCAGTTTTCGACGTTTATCAGCAGTTTATCAGCGATTTATCAGCGGCAAAGATTACCATAGTCTTACAGGCAGAGGATGTCCTTCTCCGGGATGCACCGTATTCCGCTGCTGGTTAAAGTTTCGACGACAGGAGAATCCGCATGCAGAAATGGTCAGGTTTTAAAAGATATTTTCAAACTTCGCGTTTCCTCACCCTCATGTTCTCCATGGTTCGGGAGATTGCCGTGGATAATACCCAATCGGCCATGTCGGTGCATGTCACGACCAACAAACAGATCTACGTCCCCGGCGAAGACGTCGTCGTTTCTGTACATTTGCGTGATTTCATGCCGGAAGACTGCGGATATAGCTACATTAATCTGATGGTGCAATACGATAGCGACGTGTTTGAGAATACGGAATTTGTCAGCCAATACGTGTACAAAGAAGAAGCTTATGCGGCCGGCCATCAGGTCAGCAACATTTTTCAATATAACTTTCTAAGCCCCGTCGACGGCGGCGTTCACTTCGGCGTGAACAACCGGATGCGCGGGATCGACATTCAAGTCGAAGCCAACAGCAAAAAAGCGCCGATCCCCGCAGTCGACCAAACACTGGTTGCCTTCAAGCTGCGGGTCAAAAAAGAGGCCACCGCCGCTTCCTCCCTGATCAGCCTCGCCAATGAGTTTACGCGAATCCGGACCAGCGAAGCCGGAAGCAGCGTGTATCTCTATGCGCCCGACATTACCGAAGTTCCCGCCAAAGCCGTAGACATCATTCCTTATACATGACCTCCAATTCCTACTGACGCACAGCAGCGCCCTCCTGTATAATGAACAAAAATCCTGAGGAGGGTGCTTTGATGATCCATACCGACCTGCTGCGGCTGCAACGGACCACACCGGAGGATCTGGAGTTCGTTCTCACCGCCGAGCGGCATGAAGAAAACCGGCCTTACATCGGCCAATGGAGCCTGGAAGAGCATACAGCCGCGCTCACGGATGAGGATGTCCTCCACTTACTGCTCACGGATGCCGCCGGCCATTCCATAGGCTATGTCATCGTTACCGGCTTGCGCGACCCCAATTCAAGCGTCTGCCTCAAGCGCATAGTCGTGCATGCCAAAGAACGGGGGTACGGCACCCTCCTGCTCGGCCTGCTGACCGATTATATCTTCACGTACACGCAAACGCATCGCCTGTGGCTGGATGTGCGGGAGAACAACGACAGAGCCAAGCATGTCTACACCGGGGCCGGCTTTATACTGGAAGGCACCTTGCGCGACAGCATCCGGCTCGGAGAAACGTTCGTGTCCATGCAGGTCATGTCGATTTTGCGCCCGGAGTACGAGCGGAGAAAGAACTCCATCGCTGGAGCGGGATAACCTTCCCATATGTATATGAAAAAAACAGCCGGATCCGCGCTAAGCGCTTGATCCGGCTGTTTTGGCCTGGGGCCTTGCCGCTTCCTGGTATGCGGCAAGGATCCGGGTCGTCACATATTTACGGGCATCGGCGGTTAACAGCCGCAGTTCCACCGTCACGCCTGTTCCTCCGGTGAAGGTCACGGCAGCCCCGTCCAAATCCTCGGCCATGCCGGCAACGGTAAACCCTTGGTCCAGCAAAGCGTCGATGCCGGCCCGCTCCTTTGCGAAATCGTCGAACGCGGTCATTTACACCACTCCTCCGCCAATTTCCTTCCGGGCAGGGAGCGGCACTTCCGCCTCAAACCGTTTGCGGCGTAAATATTGGCCGCTGCCCGCCTGGCCGACGAACGTTTTGTCGCGGATGACGAACTCGCCCCGGCTGAGCACCGATACCGGCTCGCCGTTCACTTCAAAGCCCTCGAATGCATTGTAGTCAACGTTCATGTGATGCGTCGCTGCGGACAGCGTCCGCTTCACGTTCGGATCAAAGATTACGATGTCGGCGTCACTGCCGACGGCGATCGTGCCCTTCTGCGGGAACAGGCCGAACAGCTTGGCGCTGGACGTGGCGATAATATCGACGAATTTATTCAGCGAAATGCGGCCTTTCGTCACGCCTTCGGAATACAACAGGCTGAAGCGGTCTTCGATGGTCGGCCCGCCGTTCGGGATCTTCGAGAAATCGCCCCGGCCCAGTTCCTTCTGACCCTTGAAGTTAAAAGAGCACTGATCGGAGCCGATCGTTTGGAGCGAGCCGTTCCAGAGCGCATCCCAGAGCGCGTCCTGATTCCATGCCTCGCGCAGCGGCGGCGACCAGACGTATTTCGCGCCCTCGAAGTCCGGCTTCTCCAGCGCGGACTGATCCAGCACCAGGTACTGCGGGCAGGTTTCGCCGTAGACGCGCAGCCCCTTCTTTCGGGCCTCGGCAATCTTCCAGGCCGCTTCCGCGCAGGTGACATGCACCACATACAGCTGCGAATCGGTCAGCTCGGTCAAATAGGCCGCCCGCGCCGTCGCTTCGCCCTCCAGCTCCGGCGGGCGGGTCAGGGCATGATAGATCGGATCCGTATTGCCGGCAGCCAGCGCCTGCTCGACGAGGAATTCGATCACGTCGCCGTTTTCGGCATGCACCATGACGAGCGCGCCTTCCTTTTTGGCGGTCTGCAGCGTTTTGTACAGCGTGCCGTCGTCGGCCTGGAACGTATTTTTATAGGCCATAAATACCTTCAGAGAGGTAATGCCCTCGTCTTCGATAATCTGCGGCAGCTCGCCGAGCACGCGGTCGTTCAGCTCCGAGACCATCAGGTGAAAGCTGTAATCGATGACCGCCTTGTCCTTCGATTTGTTGTGCCACGTATCGACGGCCCGCTGCAGCGGCTCGCCTTTGGTCGTCAGGCAAAAGTCGATGACTGTCGTCGTGCCGCCGAAAGCGGCAGCCCTCGTGCCGGTCTCGAAATCATCGGCCGTCACCGTGCCGCCAAACGGCATATCGAGGTGGGTGTGGGGATCGATCCCGCCCGGGAACACATAACAACCGGCCGCGTCGATCACCTCCGCATCCGCCGCCTCCAGCCCCAGGCCAAGCGCTGTGATCACTCCATTTTCGATCAGGACATCCCCTGCATACGTATCCGCGGCTGTCACGATTATGCCGTTTTTGATGATTTTCTTCATCTCAGACCACCTCCGCTTCGGAATAGGTACCGCTAAGACCGCCCACGAGCTTTTGCCGCTGATTCCAGGTAAGCGGGACAGCGCCCGTATCCAGGGCGACCATATCGATCGCGCCCTCCGCCGGGCAGACGATCGAACAAAGATTGCAGCCGACGCAGTCTTCCTCCCGCACTTTTAGAACCGCCTTGCCGTCCTTGCCCGTCAGCATATCGATGCATTGATGCGAGGCATCCTCGCAGGCGATGTGGCATTTATTGCAGTTGATGCAGTTGTCCTCGTTGATCCGGGCCACCACTTTATAGTTCAGGTCCAAATCGCCCCAGTTGGAATAGCGCGGGACGGACTTGCCGATCAGATCGGCGACGGAAGCCAGTCCTTTCTCATCCAGGTAATGGTTTAACCCATCGATCATCTCCTCGACGATACGGAAGCCGTGGTGCATGACCGCCGTGCAGACCTGGATGCCTGTTGCGCCCATCAGCATGAACTCGACAACGTCCTGCCAGGTGGAGATACCGCCGATGCCGGAGATCGGCACGTTCACCGCCAGATCGCGGGCGCACTCCGCCACCATGCTGAGCGCAATCGGCTTTACTGCGGGGCCGCAGTATCCGCCATGGGCACCTTTGCCGCCGACATTCGGGATCGTATTCCAGCTGTGGATGTCCACGCCCGCCAGGCTGTTGATCGTATTGATCAGGCTGATGGCGTCGGCCCCGCCCTTGACCGCGTGGCGCGCCACCACCGTAATGTCGGTGATGTTGGGCGTCAGCTTGACGATAACCGGCGTCGTTGCCACCTCTTTGACCCAATAGGTCTGGGACTCGACCAGATCGGGCTGCTGCCCTGAGGCGGCGCCCATGCCGCGCTCCGCCATGCCGTGCGGACAGCCGAAGTTCAGCTCCAGGCCGTCCACGCCGATTGCCTCGACGCGCTTGACGATTTCATGCCATTTCTCGCGTTTCGGCTCCACCATCAGCGAGGCGACTACCGCATGGTTCGGGAACCTTTTCTTCGTCTCGTAAATCTCCTTGAGGTTGACCTCCAGCGGCCGGTCGGTGATCAGCTCGATATTGTTGAAGCCCGCCACCCGCTGCCCGTTAAAATGAACCGCCGCAAACCGCGACGACGTATTGATAATGGGTTCGCCGAGCGTTTTCCAGACTGCTCCGCCCCAGCCGGCTTCAAAGGCCCGCTGGACTTGATAGCCGGTATTGGTCGGCGGCGCGGAGGCCAGCCAGAACGGATTGGGTGACTTGATTCCTGCTAGATTGATGTTTAAATCTGCCATGCGATTCCCTCCCCCTCATAATGAACCCCGTCTTCAGACGGCGGAGCCGACCACCGTGTCCTGCCAGCCCAATAACTGCTTCGCAATGGCATATGCCGCATTTTTGCCCTGTTGGGCCGCCGATACGACCATGGCCTCGCCGCTGCCGGAACCAAATACAATATCGCCGGCGGCAAAAATTTGCGGATCCGAGGTCCGCCCCGTCGCCGCATCGATTGCTACCACGCCGCGGTCATGCGCGATGCCCAGCGCCTCGATCAGCTCTGTCCGCCGGTTCTGTCCGATAGCCACCACGACGGCGTCCACCGGAAGCAGGAATTCCGAGCCTTCGACCGGCATCGGGGTGAGACGTCCGTCCTTTCCGGTCTCGCCGGTCAGCTTCATCCGCACGCACTCCAGCGCGGTTACATGGCCCTCCGCGTCGCCGACGATGCGTCTGGGCATCGTGAGCCAGGAGAACTCCACGCCTTCCTGCTTGGCGAATTCATATTCAAAATCGTAAGCCGTCATCTCCCCGCGGGTGCGGCGGTACACCATCTTCACGTTTGCCGCCCCCAGCCGGATGGAGCAGGTCGCTGCGTCAATGGCAGTATTTCCTGCCCCGATAACGGCGACATTCCGTCCCATCAGCTCCAGGTTTGGAATACCGGTTTTGGTCGTCTCCACCAGCTCGATAGCATCATATACGCCCGACAGCCGCTCGCCTTCGATGCCCAGCGGCGGAACATAGCCCATTCCTGCCGCAAGCACGATTGCATCATATTCCGCTTTTAGTTCCTCTACCGTAATATCCACGCCGACTTTGACGCCGGTATGAATCGCTACCCCCAGCTTCTCCACCTGCTCCACTTCCCATAAGGAGATGGATTGCGGCAGCCGGAACGATACGATGCCGTGGGTGTTCAAGCCGCCGGCCAGCGGTTTGGCTTCATAGACTGTCACCTCGAACCCTTTGCGCGCCAGCTCGCGGGCCGCCGAGAGCCCGGCGGGGCCGCCGCCGATCACCGCTACTTTTTTTCCGTTGGGAAGCCCGGCCTCAAACAAGGTCTGTCCGCTCGCCGCGGCCCAATCGGTGGCATACCGCTGCAGCAGCCCGATTTCAATCGGCGCAGAGGCGCTGTTCAGCACGCAGGCGCCCTCGCACAGCTCCTCGGTCGGGCAGACGCGCGAGCAGCTCGCGCCTACGGGATTGGCATCCATAATGGCCATGGCCGCACCTTTTAAGTTGTCGGTCGCAATCCGCTTGATAAAGGAGGGAATGTTGATGCCGGTGGGACAGGCTTTAATGCAGGGGGCGTCATAGCAATAGAGGCAGCGGTTAGATTCCTCGATTGCGCCTTTGCGGGTAAGACCGGGCTCGAATTCGGCGAAGTTGCGCATAAACATATCCGGCGTGTACACGGTCAATGGAGAAACGCGTTCCATCGGTAACTCCTCCTTCACTCCAAGTGTATGTTATATAATATTACACAATTACGATATTTGCCTTATATTTTTTGCTTACTTCCGCTGAGAAATGTAGTAAAATGGACATCGAGCAGGAACTTCACGGCATTTCCTCTCCATTTGGGTTATATAATCTAACATTATATTCTCAATATAGTCATTTCAATTTTTCGTTACATTAGACAATATGTCTAATTTCAAATGCGGATTTTTTACCCGGGCCTCAGTGCTGGGAAAAGTACGCCATACCAACGACAAGCGGGGTGAAGCTTCATATGGATTGGGAGCTTGTATTTACGATTCGCGATGCCCTGCGGCGCCCGCTGTTTGCTGAAGCCGAGATCATCGGCGGCGGAAACGGTCTGGGCCGAGCCATCCGCTGGGTGCATGTGCTGGAGAGCGCCAGCTTTGAAAGCCTGATCCACGGCGAAGAGATGATTTTGACTACGGGGATGGGAGTCAGCACGACACTTTCCTCCGCACTGTCCTTTATGCAGAATCTGATCGATAAAAACGCCGCCTGCCTCTGCATCGAGCTGGGCACCTACTTCAGCAATATTCCTTCCGAAATGATTGAGCTTGCCGACCGCCACGATTTTCCGCTGATCGTCTTTTCCCGTACCGTCCGTTTCGTCGATATCACGCTTGACCTGCACTCCCTGATCATTAACAGGCACCACCGGATGCTGCAGGAGCTGGAGAGCATCTCCCGCGAATTCCACCGGCTGACGCTCACGTCCCAAGGCACACTCAAAGTACTGCAGCTTCTGTGTAAAAGCACGCGCACGCAGATCGCCTACGTGCATCTGCAAGGCAAACCGCTCTTCTTCCCGGCCCTTTCGCCCGAAGATCAGGCGCCGCTCCTGCAATTCTTCGAAACATTCGCCGAATCCGCCGAGGGCCTCCAGCCCGATGCCGCCCCGATCTTCCGGGAGTTCGGCACCAGAACCGTAGCGCTGAAACCGGTCGGCGCGCTCGACCAGACCTGGGCGTACATCCTGATGGTATGTAATTACAAACCTCAAGAATTCGACTGCCTGCTGCTCGATTCGGCCTCGCTGTCGATCGCCCAGGAGCTGCTGCGCACCCGGTATATGGAGGAACGCAAGCTTTTTTCGGAGAATCTCTGGGTCGACGAGCTGATCAGCGGACGCATTGAAGACGAAAGCCGCCTGAAGGCGCTTGTGGGACCCGACTTCAACACCGTCAATGAGCTGCCTTACCGCGTCTGCCTGATCGAAATCGAAAACCCGCGCGAAGTGAAATGGAACAGCTCCGAGCATGAATGGGAGTCCATTGCCTTTCACTTGTCGCTCCTGCTTCGTTCTACCTTCGAGAAATATTCCCTGCGGCCGCTCATTACGCTCAAGAACAACCGCCTGACCGTCATCGCGCTCGACATCCAGTCCAAGCTGCCCGGCAAGCTCCGGTTGCAACAAGCGCTCGACGCACTCCAGCATATCCGCTCCGACGAGAAGCTAAAGGATCTGCAGCTCGTGATCGGCGTCAGCAAATCCCATAAAGGGCTAAAGCATGCCTACGCCGGCTACCAGGAAGCAGTCCAGGCCCTGTCCCTCTATTCCTGTTACCAGAAGCCTATCCTATTCTATGAGGAACTCGGCGTCTTCCAGCTGCTGCTTAGCCTGAACGACGGGCGCACGCTGGAGAATTTCATCCGCAGCTACATTGGCCCGTTAATCGATCACGACGAAGCCAAAGGCAGCGAGCTGCTGCTGACGCTCCGCGTTTTCCTGGACCATGACGGCTCCAAACAGATTGCCGCGCGGAACTTGTTTATCGTCAGACAATCGCTGTATTACCGTCTGGATAAAATCACGGAACTGCTCGGCGAAGATTTCATGCTGCCGGAGAACCGTATTTCCATACAGGTTGCCTTGCGGGCCTACCAGTTCCTGTATCCGGAGAAATTCACCCTGCCGAGCTCCCGTTCAGCACAGCTGTGACGGTATCGATGATGAACTGGATATCCTCATCCGTCGAAGAGAGCGGCGGTGCCAGGGTCAGCACATTGTTAAAGCCGGCGACGGTATCACCGTTTTTGCCGATAATCAGGCCGCGGGCTTTGCATTCCCCGATGATCCCCTTCACCACGCTCAGATCGGCCGGCTGCTTGGTGAGCTTGTCGGCAACCAGCTCGATGCCGATCATCAACCCGAAGCTGCGGATGTCGCCGACGAGCGGCTGCTCCAGCAGCGGCGCCAAAGCCGATGCCAATCTGGCGCCCAGCGTATCCGCACGTTCCACCAGCTGCTCCTGCTCCAGCAGCTCCAGATTGCGCAGCGCCAGCGCGCAGGCGGCCGGATTGCCGCCGAAGGTGTTGACATGGCGCAGGTGGCTGTAGTCGTCGCCGCTGTCTTTGAATGCATCGTAAATCTCCTTGCGCACCGCCGTAGCGGACAGCGGAAGGTACGCGCTCGTCAAGCCTTTCGCAATCGTCACGATATCCGGCTTCACGCCGAAATTATGATGGCCGAATTTGCGGCCGGAGCGCCCGAACCCACAGATGACCTCGTCGATGATCAGCAGCACGCCATGCTTGCGGCAGATCTCCTGCACGCGGTCCAGGTACAGCTGATGCGGCACGATGATGCCGCCGCCGGTGATTACGGGTTCCATGATGACCGCCGCGACCGTCTCCGCGCCTTCCCAGACAATCGTGTCTTCGATGGCCTGTGCGCAGTGGAGGTTAAATTCCTCCACCGTCATGCCGGCCGGACGGCGGTAGCTGTCGGGCGGCGCCACATGGAGAAAGCCGCCGGCAAGCGGCTCGTATTTATACTTGCGCTGCGCCTGGCCGGTCGCCGACAACGCGCCGAGCGAGCTGCCGTGATAACCGCGGTAGCGGGCGATAAACTTGTGACGGTAATGCTGGCCGATCTGCTGCTGGTACTGGCGGGCAATCTTGAACGCCGCCTCGTTCGCCTCCGAACCGCTGTTGGAGAAGAACACGACATAGTCGCCGCCCAGCCATTCGCTGAGCTTCTCCGCCAGCGCGATGGCCGGTGTATGGCTCTGTGTCAGCGGGAAATACGGCAGCTTCAAGAGCTGCTGATAGGCCGCCTCCGCCAGTTCCTTGCGCCCGTACCCGACGTTGACGCACCACAGGCCGGACATCCCGTCCAAATACCGTTTGCCGTCGAGGTCGGTCACCCATGAACCGCTTGCCTCCGCCGCAACCATCGGTGGATTCTGTTCGTTGTACGGCGTGATATTATGCCATAAATAACGCTGGTCCTTCTGAATCGCCAGCTCGGTTTCTCTCCCCAGGCTTTGCACAGCGCTCGCTCCTCTCAAAATCCCGCTCCGCTAATAGCGCGCAGTAATCATTTTTTTGCGGGTGTAAAATTCAACGCCGTCCCGTCCGTTGGCATGAAGGTCGCCGTAGAACGACTTCTTGTAGCCCGAAAAAGGAAAAAAAGCCATCGGCGCCGGTACGCCCAGATTGACGCCGAGCATGCCTGCATCCATCTCCTCGCGGAATTCGCGGATCGCCTTGGCGCTGTCGGTATAAATGCAGGCGCCGTTGGCAAACGGCGACGCATTCGCCACCGCGATCGCTTCGCTCAAGTCCCTCACCCGCACCACGGACAGCAGCGGCGCGAAGATTTCATCCTTCCAGATGCTCATGCCGGGCCGCACACGATCAAAGATCGTCGGGCCGAGAAAATACCCCGTCCCTTCCGCGGCGGCATCCTTGCGGCCGTCGCGGACAAGCACCGCGTTCTCGGCAAGGCCTGCTTCGATATACCCCATCGTCCGGTCCTTGCTGGACTGGCGGATGACCGGGCCGAGGAAGACGCCGTCTTCCCTGCCGTCGCCGATCTTCAGGCCATCGGCGGCCTCCACCAGCCGGCCGAGCAACTCGTCGGCGATGTCCTCATGCGCGACGACGACGGCGCAGGCCATGCACCGCTCGCCTGCCGATCCGAAGGCGGCGGCGATGATGTTCTTGACGGCGTTGTCCAGATCGGCATCCGGCAGCACGATGGAGTGGTTTTTGGCGCCGGCCAGCGCCTGCACTCTTTTTCCGTTCGCCGCACCGGTTTTGTAGACGTATTCCGCCACCGGCTGGGAGCCGACGAAGGAAATCGCCTTCACGGCTTCATGCGTGAGCAGCCCGTTCACGACTTCATGCGCCCCGTGCACGACATTCAGCACGCCGGGCGGAAAACCCGCTTCGGCGAACAGTTCCGCCAGCCGATTGGCCAGAAGCGGCGTCCGTTCCGAAGGCTTCAGCACGAAGGCATTGCCGCAAGCGATGGCCAGCGGGAACATCCAGCAGGGCACCATCATCGGGAAGTTGAACGGGGCGATCCCGCCGACCACGCCGAGCGGATAACGGTACATCCCCGATTCGATCCCGGTCGCGATATCCGGCAGCTGGCTGCCCATCATCAGCGTCGGGGCGCCGGCGGCAAATTCCACACATTCGATGCCCCGCTGCACCTCGCCGAGCGCCTCCTCCAGGCTTTTACCGTTCTCCAGAGTGATCAGCTCCGCCAGTTCTCTGCTGTGCGCGGCCAGCAGCTGCTGATATGCGAAGAAATAACGGGCCCGCCGGGGAACGGCAATCTTTTTCCAGCTTACGAAAGCTTCCGCCGCCGCCGTTACCGCAGCTCCCAGTTCCGCTTCACTGGAGAGCGGCACCTTGGCGATTACCTCGCCTGTCGCCGGATTAAAGACCTCCTCTTCGCGGCCGGACGCCGATTCGGTCCAGATGCCGTTGATATAATTTTTCACTTTTACCGTCTGTCTTGCCGCCAGCGACATAAGCGCACCTCTTTCCCGATGCCGATGATAAGAGATGACCGCCGGCGAAGGCGGTCATCCGAATGATTGTATAAGCCAAACCGTTATTTGGATGCCATCTCCACAATCTCGTTCGTGTACGCTTCGTCCACTTTGGACGCCGTTTTGATAACGCCGAATTTAAGCGCGATATCCGCCGTTTGCTGGAACGCGGCCGCATCGGTATACCCCAGCTTGGAGACGTCGAAGCCCTCCGGCTGAATCAGCTTGGCGACCTCGGTCATCATCGTGAGCTGATGCTCGCGGGTCGTGCTGCCTTCCTCGGCCAGCTTCATGACGCTGTCTACCGCCGCTTCCGGATCGGCAATCGCGTCCTTCCAACCCTTCAGGGAAGCGCGGACGAATTTTGCCGCCGTCTCCTTGTTGGCTTCCAACCATTCCTTGTTGGCGAACAGATTGTCTTCCAGCATCGCCACGCCTTCATCGTTCATGTCGATGACGTTCAGGTCTTCGGCCTTGATGCCGGATTCCAGCACGACCTGATATTCGTTATAAGTCATTGCCGAAGCCGCATCGATCTCGCCGCCGAGGAATTGGTCCATCGTGAAGCCCTGCTTCGTAAAGTTCAGATCCTTGTTTGAGTCCAGCTTGTATTTGTCGAAGAGTGCCAAAATTTCAAACTCGTTGCCGCCCATCCAGTTGCCGACTTTTTTGCCCTTGAGGTCCGCCGGACCGTTAATGCCTGCGTCCTTTTTGGAGACCAGCACCAGGCCGCTCTTCTGGAAAATCTGCGCGATCTGCACCAGCGGCATTTCCTGCTCCTGGCTCGTCAGCAGGCTCGCCACCCAATCCACGCCGATATCGGCGGAACCGCCGGCCACCTGCTGCTCCGGCACGATGTCCGGTCCGCCCGGCAGGATTTCGACATCCAAGCCTTCATCGGCATAATACCCTTTATCCTTGGCCAAAAAATAACCGGCGAATTGTGCCTGCGGCACCCATTTGAGCTGCAGCTTGACCTTGACCGGCTCGGCTGCCGGCGCTTCCGTTGCCGCCGCATCCGGGGAAGCCGACGCTTCCGCACCGCCATTCGCCTCAGCTACCGGCGCACCCGCATTGTTATTGTTGTTGCCGCAGCCCGCCAGAAGTGAAAAGACCATTACCAGTGCCGCCAACAACAGTCCGCCGCGAAATTTGCTTTTTTTCCGTTTCATCAAGGCCAACTCCCCCTACCAATTTTGATTTTTTGTCTCGAGCGGGTCACAGCATGGTATCGTTGTACAGCTGTATGCACACGGCCGCGGTGGCGCAGACGCCTCTGTCTTCGCGCTGCGCTCCGGCCGGATGTACCTATAACAGGTCAGGCGCGCTGGGAAGCATGCCAGCGGATAAAGATCTTCTCCAGCCATTCGATAACCAGGTAAAAGAGAACGCCGGCGATGGCCGCAAGCACGATGCAGGACCAGCCAAGCGGCATCTTCGCCACCTTGATCGAGTTGGACAGCAGGTAACCGAGACCGCGCGAGGAGAAAAAGAACTCCCCGACGATGGCGCCGATCATGCTGGCGGTGGCGTTGATCTTCAGCGCGGTGAACACATACGGCAGGCTGTTCTGAATCCGCAAATACCGGAATACCGCCGGCTTGCCTGCAGCGTAGGAATGCATGAGATCCAGCGCCAGCGGATCAACCGCCGTCATGCCCTTATAGCTGTTGATAGCCATCGCCGCCATCGTTGTCGCTACGACAATGGCGGCGCGGGAGCCGATGCCGTCGCCGAACCACAGGTTCATGATCGGGGCGAGCGCCACGATCGGCACGGCGTTCAGCGCGGCCACCAGCGTCAGGCTGCTGCTGCCCCAGCGCGGCCACGCCGTTGCCGCCAGTGCGATCAGGAAGCCGCAGGCGGAGCCGAGCAGCATGCCGACCACCGCTTCGGTCAGCGTGTAGCCTGTATAGGACAGCAGCAGGCTGAAATTGTCCCTCAGCGCTTCGTATATGGCCGAAGGAAGCGGAAGCTGATATTTTTTGAGATCAAAGAGCTTATGGAAGACCTGCTTTTCCCACAACAGCAGGAACAGCGCACCCAACAGAAGAGGCAACACCACCGACGGATTAAAAATGCGCCGTATGATTTTCCGCTTTTTGCGTGGATTCGAAGATGCCGACGCGCGTTTATTCGTTGTTATAAGAGATACTGCGGATCCGTCATTCCCGGCCGGGGCTAAAATAGCCGCTTCGCGTACCGAAGTTTCTTTCATCCGCGGTCGCCTCCTTTCGGCCGGAATTCCGGCTGCCAGGGCGCGGCCAATCGCTCGATGAGGCCCATCAGCCAGTAGCTGGCGATGCCGAGCAGCGCACCGACGAGGACGGTGGACCAGAACATGTACGTATGCGAAGGGCCGTAATAGAGGTTGCGGAGCATGATGACGCCGATGCCATGCTGCGCACCCATCAGCTCCACCAGAATCGCGCCCGTCACGGCCAGCGGCGCGGCGATCTTGAGGCCGCCGAACAAGCCCGGCAGCGAGGCCGGCAGCCGCAGCTTCCAGTAGACGGCCCAGGATTTTGCCGCGTAGGAATGCATCAGTTCTACCGCCGGCAGCTCTACGCTGCGCAGACCGCGCAGCATATTCAGCGCCACCGGGAAGAAGGTGATATATCCCGAGATGATGATCCGCGACACCTGCTCGTCGCGGACAATGCCGTAGATGATGGGCGCCAGGCCCAGAATCGGAATCATTTGCGAGGCGATGGCATACGGAAAAGCCAGCCGCTCAATCGTCCGGGAGAGGCTCATCAGCACGGCCAGCAGCACGCCTGCCGCCGCGCCGAGCAAAAAGCCGACGCCCGCATTGCCGAAGGTCGCTCCCCCTTCTTTCAGGAGTGTACCGCTGTATTTCCACAGCGTCGCTGCCACTTCATGAACGTACGGCAGCTTCGACTGGGCCAGCGGCGTCTTGGCCACATGCAGCAAATACCAGGACATCCCCTCCCATACCGCAAGGAGCAAGACGATCCACACCAGCAGCGGCAGCAGCCGGCTGCTGGCCAGCGCGCTGTTCCCTTTCATGGCTACACCCCTTCGAAGCTGTCGCGGATTCTCGAGATCAGCTCGTAAAATTGCGGGCTGTTACGCATCTCCGCCGTACGCGGACGCGGCAGCGGGATGTCGACGATGGCCGACAGCCTGCCGGGATGCGGCGAGAGCACAAACACCCGGTCCGACAGGAAAATCGACTCCGGAATGCTGTGAGTCACAAAGACGATCGTATTCTGCACTTTGCTCCATACGGAGAGCAGCTCTTCATTCAGGCGTTCGCGCGTAAATTCATCCAGCGCGGAGAAGGGTTCATCCATCAGCAGGATTTCCGGCTCCATCGACAGCGCCCGGGCAATCGCCACGCGCTGCTGCATGCCTCCGCTGAGCTGCCAAGGATATTTATCGGCGAAGCCTTGAAGGCCTACCAGATCAAGCAGCTCCAGCGCTTTGTCTTCCCGGACCGACTTCTTGACGCCCATCAGCTCCAGCGGCAGGGTAATGTTGTGCTTGACCTTCCGCCAGTCATAGAGCACCGGGCTTTGAAATACGATGCCGTATTTCTGCGCCAGCCTCGCTTCCCTGGCGCTTTTGCCCGCCACGTTCACCTTGCCGCCGGTCGGCGCAATCAGATCGGCCATGAGCCGCAGCAGCGTCGTTTTTCCGCAGCCCGAAGGACCCAGCAAAGAGACGAACTCCCCCTTGGCGATATCCAGGCTAACCTGGTGAAGCGCAAGAACGTCGGCCGTTTCCGTCCGGTAACGCATTTCCACGTTCTGCAGTTGAATTTCAGGCATTCTCGCCGCTACCGATGACATGTAGAACTCCCCCTTCACGATCTGCACTCGTTGTATATGACAGTTTATATAACACGAAAAATCCGTTTCCGACAATAACTTTTAATTACGATGTAGGATTAACTAACATGTTACACGGAAGGCTCCACCCACTCATTAGACAAAGCGTAAAATTGCACTTCTTAATTTCCGGCATTTTGTCTAGCCGGGCAAAAAAACCTGGTCATTTATGCAAAGGATGCCGATATTGAAGTTATATACCCTTACATTTGTAGCCCTAAGGAAGCATCATGTGCTCCCAGGCAATCTGTGTTACTATTTAACTATCATTTCATTAATAACAGGAGACAAGCCGCGATCTATGGACTCTTTGATCTCTAATTATATTGTCGTCGTCTGCATCTCCGGCGTGCTCAACGCCCTGCTTGCCTTAATCGCTTACTACAAAAAAACCGATTTCACCGGAATCAACGCGTTTATCATCAGTTCCGTTGCTTCGGCTATTTATACCTTCGGCTTTGCGCTGGAACTATCGGGCGACACGCTCCGGGAGATCGGCTTCTGGGTAAAGGTCGAATACCTGGGAATGCCTTATATCGCCCCGTCCAGCCTGCTGATGGTCATGCATTTCGTCGGACTGGACCGGCTGATCAAAACAAAGCTGCTGACCTTCCTGTACAGCATCCCTGTCCTCTCGACTCTGCTGGTATGGACCAACGACTATCATCATCTGTTTTACCGCTCGATGTACCTCCGCGAAGGAACGCCGACGCCGATGGTCGATATCGTCATGGGCCCCTGGTACATCGTCCAGGGCAGCGTGACCTTCGGCTGCCTGCTGGCCGGAATGTTCCTGATGCTGTGGCAGTGGAACAAGATGAAGCGGATCTACCGCCGGCAGATGGTCACCATCCTGATCGGCCAGTTTCTCCCGGCGCTGGGCGCCTTCCTCTATTTGATGAACAAGACGCCGTACGGCATGGACCCTGTCCCGGTCATCATGAGCGTAACCTCCACGCTGTATATCTGGGCCATCCTCTCGCGGGGAATGCTCACCGCAGCGCCGATCGCCCGGGAGAATCTGTTTGAGAGCATGCGCGACGGGGTCCTGGTCACCGACCGTTACGACATGCTGATTGACTACAACCGGGCAGCGGCGGAAATGCTGGAGGGGCTGGACACATCGTCGATCGGACGCCCGCTCGCCCAGCTCTTCCTGCCCGCCGGTGCCGAAGCCGTCCAATATGTCATGCATTCCGACCCGTTGGAACGCGAGGAACGGGAGCTGGCCTGGAAGAAGGTCGACGGCATGAACTATTACCAGATCCGTTCGTCCCCGGTTACCAAGCAGGACGGCCAGCTCGCCGGCCGGATGATCATGCTGATCGACGTCACGGAGCGGACGCTGCTTCAGGAACGGCTGAAGGTGCTGGCGACGACCGACAGCCTTACTGGCATTTATAACCGGATGCATTTCATGGAGCTCAGCCGCCAGCTGCTCGCGGAGCAGGCCGAAACCGGCATGGATGTGTCGGTCATCCTGCTCGACATCGATTTTTTCAAGAACATCAATGACCGGCATGGCCATCAATTCGGCGACATGGCGCTGAGGCATATTTCAGCCGTCTGCGAGAGGCATCTCCGGGAACAGGATATTTTCGGACGCTACGGCGGCGAGGAATTTGTCCTTTGCCTCCCGGACACCGATCTGGATGAAGCCGCGCAGCTTGCGGAAGAAATTCGTGCGGATATCGCGGCAAGCCCGTTTTATGCACTGTCCGGCCCCATCCATGTAACGGCAAGCTTCGGCGTAGCGGATTCCTCGCGCCCCGGCATCTCGCTGGAGGAGCTGCTCTCCGAAGCGGACCACGCGCTGTACACGTCCAAACGGAGCGGCCGCAACGCCGTCCATACCTCGAACGGCGGCGGGATTTCCGCATTTGTGCCGCATTAGGCCGCAGCCGCCAAAAAAACCACCGCAGATACCGATGCGGTGGTTTTTTTGACGTTATATTCCGCTGGTCCTGCGGCGGCAAAAGCGCCCTTGCCTATGCTCCCGTTCAAACGCCGGCCATAAAATATTCGACGCCTTGGCTCAGGTCGCGGGGAAGTTCGTTCAGCCCCAGGTAATCCTTCAGCTCGAGCACCACGCGGGTGCGGTCTTTGCCGAAGACGTCGACCAGCCGGGCAAGCCGCTCCCAAGGATCCAGTTCCCGGCGGAAGTCGTCCGGCGAAAGCGGAACGCCGTGCGACTCGACAATCCAGTCCGCCCCGTAGGCGTAGATGGTTTCGAGCAGACGGAGAAAACCGGTGCTGCTGTACCGCCGCGGTCCGCCATACACGGAAGGCCCCAAGGCATCACCGACAAACAGGACGCGATCCTCTTTCACATACAGCATGCAGGAATCATCCGCATGGTCGCCCCCGACATGGGTCAGCTCGCAGGTCACGCCGCCCAGCTCCAACACCGTACGCTGATCAAACACCACATCCGGAGGAACCACCTTCACCTGTGCTGCATCGCCGTATTCCAGCCGGATATGTTCAGCGCTCGCCTCGTTCAGAACGCCCTCTGCGGCCAGAAGGGCCAGTTCGGCTTCGTGCCATTCCAGGGCTGACAGCCGCTTCAGCGCTTCAGCTGTTCCGGTATGGGCAACCGCCGGCAGATTCCATGCCGCCATGCCGAAGCTGTGATCCCAGTGCCAATGCGTGAGCGCCAGCAGCGACGGTAGCTCCAGACCCTGGCGCTGCAGCTCCTCGCGGAACAGCCGGGCATGGGCCGGCGAATTGCCGGCATCCAGCAGCAGCGTCCGCCGCTGGCCGGCGATTGCCGCAAGGATCGGCCGGTCCGTCTCGTGTTCGGCGTGCATAATGACAATATGCGGGGTAAGCCGCTCAAATCGATGCTCCATTTCTTCTCCTTCCGCGGAACCGCCTTAGGCCGGCTGCAAACGCCCGCCGCAAGTATATCCGCGCCTTCTTTTGGTGATAACAGCACCCATAGCGGTAAAATAACCCTTATGCACCTTATACTTTTATCATGACGCAAATCTCCGGGTGAATCAAATGTTTGCAACGGGAACATTCCCGTTTATATAAATGTTAGCCATGAATGGACGAAATCCCTCACATAAGGAGCGTTCCGCATGATCAAAATCGGACTGACCGGATTTTCGGACCATGAAGAACTGTACGGCAAAATGAAATCCACCGAGCGGCTTGGCGCCTACAGCGCCTATTTTTCGTTCGTGGAGATCGACAGCTCGTTCTATGCCGTGCTTCCCGTCAAAAATTACGCGCGCTGGGTCGAGCAGACGCCGGACAATTTCCGTTTTGTCGTCAAAGCCTATCAGGGCATGACCGGCCATTTGCGCGGCAAAAAGCAATACTTTGAATCGGACCGGGACATGTATGAAGCCTTCCACAAGTCGATTGCCCCGCTCAGGGAGGCTGCCAAACTGACCATGGTCCTGTTCCAGTATCCGCCGTGGTTTGATTGCAGCAAGGAGAACGCCGAACACCTGCGCGAAACAAAGGAGCGTATGGAGGATGTACCGGTCGCGGTCGAATTCCGCAATGCTTCGTGGTACAGCGGGGAGCTGCGGGAGCGTACGCCGGCCTTTCTGCAGGAACTGGGCTGGGTGCATACCGTCGTCGACGAACCGCAGATCGGGACGGCGTCGGTGCCCCTCGTGCCCGTAACTGCCAACCCGCAACTGACTTATGTCCGCCTTCACGGCCGCAATGCCAGAGGCTGGAGCCAGGGCGCCAATCCCGACTGGCGCAAAGAACGTTATCTCTACCGTTACAGCACGGAAGAGCTGGAAGAATGGCGGGATCGGCTGCTGGCGCTGGAACCGACCTGCAAGGAGCTCTATGTCGCCTTTAACAACAATTCCGGCGGCGATGCCGGCCCGAATGCGCAGCAGCTTCAAGCGCTCCTGGGTATCGACGGCGGCCTTGCGCCGCGACAGCTTGACCTATTTTCCTAAGGACTACATATTACATCTTCCAATTGAACCTACAGGAGGCGTACCCGATGATGCGAAATCATACGATGATGCAATTTTTCGAGTGGCATGTGGCGGCGGACGGGGAGCACTGGAAACGGCTGGCCGAAAAGGCGCCGGAGCTCAAGGCGGTAGGCATTGACGCGGTATGGATCCCGCCCGTGACGAAAGCCGTATCCCGGGAGGATACCGGTTATGGCGTATATGACCTGTACGATCTGGGCGAGTTCCCGCAGAAGAACACGGTGGAGACCAAATACGGGACGAAGGACGATCTCGTGCAGGCCATCGCGGAATGCCAGAAAAACGGCGTAGCCGTCTACGTCGATCTGGTCATGAACCATAAAGCCGGCGCCGATGAAAAGGAGACGTTCAAAGTCATCGAGGTCGATCCGCATGACCGGAACAAAGAGATTTCCGAGCCGTTCGATATCGAAGGCTGGACAAAGTTCACCTTCCCCGGCCGCGAAGATAAATATTCCTCTTTCAAATGGAACTACACGCACTTCAACGGCACCGATTACGATGCCAAACGGGACCGTACCGGCGTATACCGGATTCTCGGCGACAATAAGGGCTGGAACCCGAACGTGGACGACGAATTTGGCAATTACGACTACCTGATGTTCGCCAATATCGACTACAGCCACCCCGAGGTCCGCAAAGAAATGATCGAATGGGGAAAATGGCTCGTAGACACGCTGCAGTGCAGTGGCTACCGGTTAGATGCGATTAAGCACATCAACCACGATTTCATCAAAGAGTTTGCCGGCGAGATGCTGAAAAAACGCGGCGAGGATTTCTACATCGTCGGCGAATTCTGGAATTCCAACCTGGAGGATTGCCGCCGGTTCCTGGACACCGTCGATTACCGGATCGATCTGTTCGACGTATCGCTGCATTACAAGCTGCACGCGGCCTCGCAGGCAGGCAAAAGCTATGATCTGTCCAAAATACTCGAAGACACGCTGGTGCAGACGCATCCCTTGAACGCCGTCACCTTCGTCGACAATCACGACTCCCAGCCCCATGAAGCGCTGGAATCCTGGATCAGCGACTGGTTCAAGCAAAGCGCCTACGCCTTGATTCTGCTGCGCAGGGACGGTTATCCCGTCGTGTTCTACGGCGATTATTACGGCATCGGCGGACCGGCCCCGCTGGATGGCAAAAAGGCGGCCCTCGATCCGCTGCTGTATGTCCGCTACCATAAGGCGTACGGCGAGCAGGAGGATTATTTCGACCATCCGAATACGATCGGCTGGGTCCGCCGCGGCACGGACGAGCTTCCGGGCTCGGGCTGCGCGGTTGTCATCGGCAATGGCGACAACGGCGACAAGCGGATGTTCGTCGGCGAAGCGCGGAGCGGCGAAGCCTGGATCGACTACACCGGCAATCTGGACGCAACCGTAACCATCGGCGAGGACGGCTGGGCCGTGTTCCCGGTCAAAGGCGGAAGCGTCTCCGTCTGGGCGATGCCGGATGAAGATCAAGACTGATCGAAGCTTACGCTAAAAAAGAGGTGAACCCGCCGGCCGGATGGCCGGCGCAGGTTCACCTCTTTTTGCGTGCGCATTGCGTATAACGAAACTTAATGACGGGCTGTGACTTTTCCTCCGTCGTCCCACACTCCGCTGTCTCCGCCGAGCACGCGGCTCACCGGATATACTCTCCAGACGGAAGCGACCACGCCGGCCGACAGAACCGCCTTGATCAGATCGCCGGGAATAAACGGCCACATGCCCGCGGTGAGCGCCTTGGAGAGCGAATCCATCTCCATCGAATGCGCCAGCCACCATACGCCGCCCGGATAGACCAGCAGCGCGCCAAAAATGAAATTGACGGCCAAGAGCTTGAGAAACGTATATTTATTCTGTGCCATCCGTACGCCAAACCAGCCGATCAGCCCTGCGGCAACCGGCCAGGACCAGATATACCCCGCCGTCGGTCCGGACAACACGGCAAGTCCGCCGTTCCCGCCCATAACCGGAAAACCGGCAGCGGTCAGCCCAATCACAATCAGGACGGCCAGCGTACCGTAGCGCGGGCCGAGAATGCAGCCGGTCAGCATGACGGCCAGCGTCTGCATCGTAATCGGCACCGCCGAAAATGGCAGCGAAATTTTCAAGTAACTCATCGTAATAATGACACCGGCGAATAAGGCGCTGAAAATCACGCCCCGGGTCGTCCAAGGTTTCATATCCGGCAACACCTCCGTTTTTTTAAAAGATCATTATATGAATCTCTGGGGTAATTTAGAACACTATATCATCCCCGCCGGGATACAGCAACGGGTGAATCTCTGCTATAATCAAGGGCATTCAGGGGAGGAACGAAGCCATTATGATCGATGCAAGCGATTTGACCTTATCCTACCGGGACGGCCAGCGCAGGCTGGACGCCGTCCGGGGGGTGTCCATACATATCGGCCAGGGCGAGTGGATCGCGCTGACCGGCAGCAACGGCAGCGGCAAATCGTCGCTGGTCCGTATGTTCAACGGGCTGCTCTCGCCGACGTTGGGCAGCCTGCATGCTGCGGGCCTAGACATGCGGCGCCCGCAGAACCGCTCGGCCGTCAAGCGGCAGATTCAGCTAATCTTCCAGAATCCCGAAGCCCAGACAGTCGGCTCCACGCCGTTCGAAGACGTAGCCTTCGGGCTGGAGAACCGCGGCATCCCGCCGGAAGAAATGGCTCGAACCATTCTCCGGGTGCTGGCGCAGGTCGGGCTGGCGCATAAGGCGGCGTCCGCCGTCGGCACCTTGTCCGGCGGCGAACGCCAGCGCCTGGCCGTGGCATGCTGTCTCGCGCTGGAGCCGGAAATGATTATCTTCGACGAAGCGACGTCGATGCTCGACCCTGCGGGCAGAACCGATATCCTGCGGCTGGCCCGGGAACTGTGGGAGCAGGGCATGACGGTGTTATGGGTGACCCAGCGGCTGGAGGAGCTGGCGCTCAGCCCGCGCGCCGCCGTCATGGACGAAGGACGGCTGATCTTCGACGGCGACTCCCGTTCCTTATTCTACGCCTCCGGCCTGCCGGAACGGCTCGGCTGGACGCTGCCGCCCGCGGTCCGCATCGGCCGGCTGCTGCACGCCAAAGGCTGGGCACTCGCGGAGCTTCCGCTCACAGAGCTGGAGCTGGAGGCCATCCTATGAGCATCCGCGCGGAAGGCATTGCTTACCGTTACGACAGTACCCCGCTGCTGCACGGTATTGATCTGGAGATCCGGGAGGGCACGCTCGCGGTACTGTGCGGGGTCACCGGCAGCGGCAAGTCGACGCTGCTACGGCTCCTTTCGGGCCTGCTGGCTCCGCAGCAGGGCCGCATTCTTTATGCCGGCGGTCCGGAAGCGGAGATATCGATCGTGTTCCAGCAGCCGGAGACGCAGCTGTTCCTGGGCAGCGTCAACCAGGAGGTTGAATACGGGTTGAAGGAACGCAGCATGCCCAAGGCAGAGCGGCTGCGGCAGGTCTCCCGGGCGCTCGGCGAGGCCGGGTTGCCGCAGGAGATCTTCGGCGAGCGCTCGCCTTTCCTGCTGAGCGGCGGCGAGAAACGCCGCCTGACGCTCGCCGACGCCGCGGCCGTCTCGCCCCGGGTGCTGCTGCTCGACGAGCCGACGGCCGGGCTCGATCCGCGGGCAGCCGCGGCGCTGCTGGCGCGGCTGCAGGAGCTGCGGCGCGGCGGCATGACGCTCGTCGTCGCCACGCATGATCTGGACAGCTTCATCCCGCTGTCCGATCAGGTCATCGTCATGGCGGGCGGCGCCGTCGCCTATGACGGACCGCCCGGGCCGCTGGCGGAGCGGCCCGGCATTTGGCAGGCGGCGGGGCTCACGCCGCCTGCTTACGCCGCCATCGGCCACCGCCTGATGGCGCGCGGCTGGCTCGGGCGGATGCCGGAGAGCATGGAGGCGCTGCTGGCGGAGCTGGAGGCCCGCCCGCTCCCGCCGCCTCCTCCCCGGCATCCGGCAGACGCCGCCGCAGCCCCCGCCGGGCTGCGGCCGGAACCGTCCGGCCCGCAGGAGGCAGGGCCGGACCCGGCAGCGGGGGGACGCGGGCGCTGGCAGCGCCTCGACCCCCGGGTGAAATGGCTCGGGATGATGCTCGGCACGCTCGTCATCCTCGGCATGGACCAGTGGCCGCCGCTCCTGCTCGCGGCGGCGCTCATGGCCGGCCTCATCCGCTCGGCCGGTATTCCGGGGCGGCGCTGCCTGCGCTTCTTCCGCCCGTTCCTGCTGATGTTTTCCTTTCTGTGGCTGCTGTCAGCACTGAGCTGGAATACCCCGGGCGCCGGTTCGGGCTTCTTCAGTTATGCCGGGTTTGTCCGCGGGGGGATTAACGTTCTGCGGCTTCTATTGCTGATCGCGCTCGGATTCCTCTTCACCGAGACGACCACCGGCGCGCCGCTGCGCGAAGCGCTGGAATGGGCGATTGCGCCGCTGCGCCGGCTCGGGATCCGTACACGGAACGCTTCGCTGGCCGTCTCGGTGACGCTGCAGTTTATTCCATGGATTCTGGATAAACTGGTCCAGCTGCAGACGGCGCTGCGCTCGCGCGGCAGACGAAAAAGTGGCAAGCCGCGCTGGACGCCGCGACAAGCCGCTCTTCTGACCGTACCTCTGCTGATTCTCGTGATCGGGATGGGCGATGACCTAGCCGCGGCCGTTGAATCGCGCGGCTATGATCCGGACAAAACCCGGACGCCTTCATTCCAGCTGCAGTGGCGCAAGGCGGACACTGCGGCGCTCGCCGCCATCCTGGTGACGGCGGCGCTGCTGTGGGGATTCTCCCGCTTCAGCTGAAAGCGAAGCTGAGCAGATGAAGCATAGGCTCTCTCGGCGCAAGGCCGGGGTCTTGGCGATGCCAGCTTCCCTGGAGGCCAAGCTCCCGGCAAGCCAGCTCAAAGTTGCAGGCAGCGATGCCGATGTCGATCCGCTGCATATCGAAGCCAAGCTTGGCGCTGTAGCCCAGCGTTTGCTTCAAATAGAAGTGCACCTGACGGCGGTCCGGGGACAATACCAGACGCCAGGGCTGCCGGTTCGAGGCCGAAGGGCCGATGCGGACCATCTCCAGCGGCTTGTGCAGTTCTCCCGCGGCTTCGGCGGTCAGAGGCCGGCCGAACGCGCCGTCGAAGAACAGCTCGTTCCACGGCTTGCGCTGATCGGCTTTGGACATGAAGCGGATCGTGGACTCCATCAGCCGCGGTTTGTCATGGGTGTACCCGAGCGGCGTGATGCACGGAATAATATGCCCCGGAGCCAGCGACAGCTCGCGGGCAAAGGATTTGCGGGTGAACGACCCTCCCAGCCAGCAGGTACCAAGCCCAAGGCTGGTTGCAAACAGGATTAGCCGCTGAAACGTATAGCCGAATTCCAGGACCGCCTGCTCCGAGGCCGGAATACAGCCTGCAAGATAGGCCTGGGGATTGCGAATAAATCCGTAGGTACCCAGCTTGAGGCCTTTGCCGCTTTCCTCCCTGGCTTCCTGCCCGGCATCCACCCATTCAACGGCCGCCTGGCCGCCGAACGGGCCGCGCAGCAGCGTCTCATCCGCAAGATAGTCCATGATCGCCCGCCGGTCCTCCCCGCGGATCGGCGTCCGGGCATACGTGCGGACCGATTTTCGTTTCTCCATGGTCGCCGCGGCGGGGAAAACCGGAATTACCGGCGTTTCCGTTGTCATCAGAATCCTGCCTCCTTGTCGCAAAATAAAAATGGCATCCACGTTCAGACTGTGCGCGGATGCCATTCGAATGTTTTGCGTTTTTTTTCACAATCCTATTTTAGCATCTGTACGGAAGGCTGTATAGGATTCGCCGCGGCGGCTTGTCCTACACGCGGATATCGAACCGGCCTTGACTGTCCGTCGTAGCGGTTTCGATTTCCTGCGAGCTGGCCGCGCTGTTCGCTCTGCTTCCCGGCGGCGGTCCTTGCGGCGGAGGCCCTTGCGGCGGCGCTCCGGCTGCACCGGCTCCAGACGGGGAAGAAGCGCTGTTTGATTTTTGCTCGATCTGCGCTTCCAGGGTCTTGATCTGCGTCTCGAGCTGCTTCGTTTTGGTCTCTTTGGTTTTTTCGTCTTCTTTGCTTGCCTTAAGCTTCTCCAATTCGGCTTCCAGCCGGGCTTTCTGCTTCTCGAGCGCCGAGGTGTCCGAGGAAGCTGACGGGGATGAGGTATAGGTAGCGGAAGATGCTGAGGATACGGATGATACGTTCATGCGAATCCCTCCTTTCACCCTCCGAGTATAGTCCCTTTCCCTTGTCCCAACGTTAAAACGCGCTGAAAGTTTGCTGAAAGCCTGTCGGCCGGTTATCTTCGCGCTTTATAGCCGGCATTTTGCGCCTCATCCAGGCGGCCGGAGGCCTCCCGCCGCGGTTTGCGGTTTACCAAGCCAACGCTGAGCAGGATAATGACGAGGCCGGCAACGGTGTTGGCATAGATCCGCTCCTGCAGAAAAAGCGCGCCCCAAAGCAGCCCGAACACCGGCACCAGGAAGGTCACGCTGACCGTTTTGACCGGACCGACGCTGCGCATCAGCCGGAAATACAGCAAATAGGCGGCAGAAGTGCAGAGCAGCGCCAAGCCGAGAACGGAAAATACCGTGGCGGCTGAAGGCAGCGCATGAGGCAGGAAAAAGACCGCCAGCGGCAGAAGCGCGGCGGCGGCGCCCAGCTGCTGGCCGGCGGCGAGTGCCAACGGCTCCAGCCCGCGCCCGACCCTGGCGGCATACAATCCGCCGAAACTGTAGGAGAGCGCCGCGCCCAGCGAAGCCAGGACGGACAGCACGACCGTGCCCTCAAGCGGGACGGGGCTAAAGCCGACCAGTACGGCAACGCCGCCCAGGCCGGCGATCAGCCCGACCATCCGCGCGGCGCCGGGCTTCTCCTGCTGCACGCCCCAGGCGGCCAGCGCGGTAAACATCGGCGTAGTGGCGTTGAGAATCGCCGCCAGCGACGCGCTGAGCTCCAGCTCCGCGATGCAGATCAGTGTAAATGGCAGCGCGGCATTGATCGCGCCCAGCAGCAGGAACGGCTTCCAATGCTTCCAGATCTCAAGCGGCCGCTTCGTCAGGGCTGCGTACAGCAGCAGCGCGGCCGCAGCCAGGCTGACCCGCAGCTCCGTCGTAAATACCGGCCCCAGCTCCGGAGAGGCGATACGCATAAACAAAAAAGAAGCGCCCCAGGTCATGGCCAGCAGCAGCAATGAAGCAAAATCCTTGCGATTCATCCGTCTTCCCGTCCTCCTATCATTCTATTGATTCATCATATTACCGCAGCAAAGACCTAAAGATCAATGCTTTTGCTCGCATTCCCGTTATTTTCAGGCTCGGCCGCTTCCGAATAAACAACAAACCGCCCGTGAGGGCCCGGAGAGCACTCGGTTAAGTGCTTCGGGACGCCCCGCAGGCGGTGGCTTGTTTAAAGCGTCTTTTATTGGGAAAGGGCGGTAAGCCCGTCATGCTTCCGCAGCCAGCCGCGGGCGGCTTCGACCTCGCCGGTGCTCAGCCTATGGCCCTGGTTGCTCCAGTACACGGATGCTTCCGCTCCGGCGCCCTGCAGCAGCTGCTCCAGCTCCTCCGTCTCTTCCCTGCGGACCAGCGGATCGTTGGTGCCTGCCCCGATGAATACCGGAACGCCCTTCAGCTCCGCCAGCTTCATGCCGCGCAGCGGCACCATCGGGTGCAGCAGGACCGCCGCTTTGAACAGCGCGCTGTAATGGAACAGCAGGCTACCGGCAATATTCGCCCCGTTGGAGTAACCCACCGCAATGAAGTTGCCGGGGGCAATGCCGTATTGCTCTGCTGCTTCATTCAGAAACTGCTTCATTTCATGGGTGCGGAATACCAGATCCTCTTCATCGAATACGCCTTCGGCCAGGCGGCGGAAAAACCGCGGCATGCCGTTCTCCAGCACGTTGCCCCGCACCCCCAGCAACGAGGCGCCGGGGGAGAGCATTTCCGCGAGCGGCAGCAGATCACGCTCGTTGCCGCCGGTGCCGTGGAACGTCACCAGTACCGGCAAGCGCTCATCCGTTCCTTTGCGGAAAACGTGATTCATGCCTTTTTCACCCCGATCTCACGGACTTCAAACGCCGGCAGATTCTGTTCAATTGCCGCGCGGTGCGGTTCGTACCAGGCGGGGAGCATCAGCTTCTCGCCGAGCGCTTCCGGCGCTTCGTCCCGGGCAAAGCCTGGAGGATCGGTCGCGATCTCGAACAGGATGCCGCCTTCCTCGCGGAAGTAGATGGCGTTGAAGTACTGCCGGTCCTGCACCGGCGTCGGCTGGTATCCGTCACCGAACACTTTTTCGCTCCATTCGAGCTGCTCGGCGTCGTCTTTGGCCCGCCAGGCGATATGATGGACTGTACCTGTGCCTCCGGAGCCATGCGGCACCGGCGAAGCCTTCAGGTCGATGATGTTACCGATGTCGGCCCCGGAACGGAAGCGGATATAACCGTCGCCTTCGGCGATACGCGTAAGTCCCAGTGTGCGGGCCAGCGTATCCTCCGTTCTCTCCGGATTCGTGCTGAAGAGCACCGCGCCGCCGAAGCCTTTGATCGCATGCTCTTCCGGTACGCCGCCGAACGTCCAGGCGCTTGGCGCCCCGTCTTCTCGTTCGACCAGCTCGATCCGCAGGCCGTCATAGTCGGCAAAGGACAGATACGATTCTCCGATACGGGTGGTATGCGTCACCGGAATTTCGTAATCGGCCAGCCGTTTTTCCCAGAATCCGAAGGAGCCGGCCGGAACGGCGTAGGTCGTAATGCCGACCTGGCCGCCGCCGATTCTGCCCTTGCGTCCCGTCGACCATGGGAAGAACGTAATAATTGTGCCCGGTGCGCCTTGCTCATTGCCGAAATACAGGTGGTAGACCTCCGGAGCGTCGAAGTTGATTGTTTTTTTCACCAGCCGCAGGCCGAGAATCCCCGCGTAGAAATCCGCATTGCGCTGTACGTCGCCGACAAAAGCCGTAATATGGTGAATGCCTGCCGTTTGTTGTGTAGTCATGATTATTACCTCCAGTTTTATATTTGAAAATGCGAACTAATCATGCGTGCGTCAATCTTAATTAAACAAAACCGCATCCAGCGAAATGGAACCTGCTCCGGTTACCGCAACGCCTACAGCCACTGCGAGCAGAATCAGCGGAAATTCCACACCGTTCGCCGTAGACCAGAAGCCGTTAGGCGCATGCACCTTGACGATGGCACCCAGCATCGCCCCTGCGATAAAGAGCGCCGCCAGCGGCGTCAACAGTCCGGCTGCGAACAACAGCCCGCCGACAAACTCCAGAAGTCCCGCCGTGACCGCCATTGCCACGCCCGGTTTGATGCCGATGGATTCCATCCAGCCCCCGGTTCCCTTCGGACCGTAACCTCCGAACCAGCCAAACAGCTTCTGTGCACCATGCCCGATAAAGATAACCCCGATCACCAAACGAATAACCAACAATCCTACGCTCACCATTTTAAATACACTCCATTCTCTTTGATTTAATTATCTTAACGTTAAGATATCTGCTAAAAAAATTTTTGTCCTTTCTTAAGCAGCCTTCCAGCCTCGCCGACAATTCTTTATCCTTACCTGTTTACCGCCGGGTATGACGGCGCGGATGTCCGGGACTCCCGGATCTTGCAAGCTTTGCGGCTTGTTCCGCGCTACACGCCTTTGCCCAGCTTCTTAAGCAGTTTGATCGCCTGCTGCTTCTCTTCCGGATCCAGCCCGCCCATCAACTGATGAATGGATGCCGTATGCTTGGGAAAAATATCGTCGAACAGCTCCCGGCCCGCCTCGGTAATCTCGGCATAGGTCACGCGGCGGTCATCGCTGCATGGAACGCGTCTCAGCAGTCCGCGCTTCTCCAGCTTGTCGATATTGTAGGTGATGCTGCCGCTCGTGACGAGAATCTTCTCCCCGATCTGCTGCAGCGGGATGCGCGTCCGGTGGTACAGCACCTCAAGCACCATAAATTCGGCGGAGGCCAGCCCGTGGCTCTTCATATCCTTGACCGCCTGATCCATCAGGCTGCGGTAGGCTTTCGACAGAACGACAAACAGCTTGAGCGACATGGCCTCTTCCTGATTGGGAAGCTGCTCCGCCGGTTTGGCAATTCCGCTATTCTCGTTCATGGTCATCACCTCCTGTGTAGTTATCTTTAAGTTAATTATCTTTAAGTTAAGATAAATATAACCCCCTTTGAATCGTTTGTCAACACCTCTGTTAAAATAATCATAATATCATCCGAAGTCATCTGAAGATTGCCGCCGCAACGCACGTTCCTTCCTTAAACCCCTTCCCGCTCTTGACGTCCATTTGACCTGTTTTGCAAATCGGCGTAGACTTTTGATTTAAACGGACACGCTTGCCGTACCTGTAAACATACATGGCGGGATATACCGTCCCTTTCCCGGAAAGAGAAAGCTTCCCTTCTATATAACTTGTGTATGTCTTGTGTTTTGCATCCACTCAAATCCCATCTGCCTGGAGGCTACTCGATCATGACCTTTCAAGAACACTCTTCCCCGGCCGCTGCCGATCCGAACAGCGGCCCTGCTGCGCCGCGCGTGCTGATCGTCACCGCCGTCGAGGCGGAGCGCGACGCGGTCCTGCGCGGCCTGGGCGGCAGCGGCCGCTTCGATGTGGTCGCGGCGGGGGCCGGGACCGCCGCGGCGGCCGCGGGCACCGCGGCGATGCTGGCGGCCGGCCGCTACGGCTGCGTCGTCAGCGCGGGCATCGGCGGCGGCTTCCCCGGCCGCGCACCCGTCGGCTCGCTGGTCGTTGCCAGCGAGCTAATTGCCGCGGACCTCGGGGCGGAGACCCCCGAGGGCTTCCGCAGCGCGGCCGAGCTCGGCTTCGGCCGCGTGCTCGTTCCCGCCGCGCCTGCGGCAGCGGCGGCCCTGGCGGCCGCGCTTGAAGCGGCCGGCTTGCCTGTCAGCACGGGGCCTGTGCTGACGGTGTCCACGGCGACCGGAACCGCGGAGACGGCCGCCGCCTTGCTCGCGCGGCACCCAAGTGCCGCCGCGGAAGCGATGGAAGGCCACGGGGTCGCCGTGGCCGCCGAAGCGCGCGGGCTCCCTGTGCTGGAGCTGCGCGCGATCTCGAACCCGGTCGGTCCCCGCGACCGGGCCGCCTGGAAAATCGGCGAAGCCTTGGACATGCTGTCCAAGGCCGCCGCGATACTAGTGGAGGTGCTGTAATGACCGACGAACTGAAGATTGCTTTTTCGCCATGCCCGAATGATACCTTTGTCTTTCACGCCTGGGCGCACGGCCTGGTGCCGGATGCTCCCAAGCTTGACGTCATGTTTGCCGATATCGATATTACCAACGGCCTTGCTGCGGACGGCGCCGGCCCGGAGGTACTCAAAATCTCCTATGCCGCGCTGCCCTGGGTACTGGACCGCTACAAGCTGCTGCCTTGCGGCGGCGCGCTTGGCCGCGGCTGCGGGCCGCTGGTGCTGACCCGCAAGCAGGAGGGAGCGATTGCCCGGCCGGAACGGCTGTCCGGCCGCCGGATCGCCGTGCCGAGCGAGCGTTCGACCGCTTACCTGCTCTTCCGCCTGTGGGCTGCGCAGCATGTGCCGGGCGGACCGGCGGAGATCGTCGTCATGCCGTTCGACGAGATTATGCCGGCTGTGCGCGATGGCAAAATCGATGCCGGCCTCGTCATTCACGAAGCGCGGTTTACCTATCCGTCTTACGGTCTTGAACTGCTGACCGATCTCGGCAGCTGGTGGGAGAGCGATACCGGCCTGCCCATTCCGCTCGGGGCCATCATCGCCCGCCGGGAGCTGGACGATGCCGCCATCGCCGGATGGATCCGTGCCTCGCTGCGCCATGCCTGGGATCACCCCGGCGATACCCGGGAGTTCGTGATGAGCCATGCCCAGGAGCTGTCGCCGGAAGTCGCCAAATCCCATATCGACCTGTACGTGAACGAATTTACGATGGATCTGGGCGAAGACGGCTATGCCGCTATTACCGCCCTGCTGGGCCGCGCTGCGGCGGAGGGGCTTGTCCCTGCGTTTGATTTGGCGCTGCTGCGATAGATGCACCTGAACCCCAAGGAGGAGATTACAATCATTCCCGAAGGCAATCGCCAGGAGAATATAGACCGTTTCCTGGGATACCAGGATACGTACGACCGCTTCCGTCCCGAGGCGCCTCCGCTGGTTGCCGAGCTGCTTTGCCAATATCTCGGCGGCCGGCCTGCGGCAGTGGCGGATGTCGGCTGCGGCACCGGGCTGTCGACGCTCATCTGGGGCCAAGCCGCCGACCGCGTGACCGGCGTAGAGCCGAATCCCGACATGCTGAGCAAAGCACAGGAGAAGTTGGGCCGGCTGCCGGAGGGGCAGGCTACCGTGTCTTTTATCCACGGCTATTCTAACCAGCTTCCGTTTGCTTCGGGCGCGCTGGACATCATCACCTGCTCGCAGTCATTCCACTGGATGGAGCCGTCCAGCACCCTGCTGGAGTTCGCCCGCTGCCTGCGGGAGGGCGGCCTCTTCGCCGCTTACGACTGCGACTGGCCTCCGGTGGTTCACCCGCAGGTCGAAGCCGGCTACGGCCGGTTGATCGATAATGCCGACAAGCTGCTGCATTCGCTGCAACCCGAGAAAGAGCGGGCCAGCAAATGGAACAAAGAAGGACATCTGGCGCAAATTCAAAAAAGCGGCCATTTTTCCTTTAGCCGCGAAATCGTGTTCCATCATACCGAGAATTGTGATGCGCAGCGGTTCATCGGCCTGGCGCTGAGCCAAGGCGGTCTTCAGACGGTACTGAAGCTGGCGCCAGAGCAGCTGGAGCAGGATATTGCGGAATTTGCCCGTACGGTCGAGGCGTATTATGCTGGCCGCACGCTGCCGATGCTGCTGGGCTACCGGATGCGGATCGGCGTGAAGTAATCGGGTATGCAGGCGCGGTACAGTTGGTCCCGCGTGTGACCTCACTTCTGGTCTCACGTTCAGTCTCACTTGCAGTCACTACAGACTCACTTGTGTTCTGGCATGTAACCTCGCTTGTGACCCGGCCCCCCTTCTAACGGACCTGAGCGCCGCTATTTGCGGAAAAATCGGTTATTTCCCATTCCAACGGACCTGAGCGCCGTTATTGTTACTTTTACCTAGCTATTTTCGGCCTTTTGAAGTGAATAACGGCTCTCATGTCCGTTAATTTGGAAATTGACACCTTTTGGATCAAATAACGGCTCCTGTGTCCGTTACGTGGTGAGCAAGCAGCGTTGGAAGGAGTTGCACGGATGGAGCAAGCCGATAGCAGCACCACCGTTGGCACTCAGCAGTCTGCGCTCCGCCGGCGCTACGTGGTTGGCGCTCTACCGATACTCCCCGCTGCTGCTCCACTGTCTGCGAACGCCTTGGCTCTCTCCTGACAGCGCTCCGTTATTGGCACTTGGCCGTTGGCGCCCCACAGTACTTTGCCGTTGTTAATTTGCCGTAGCTCCCCGCCGTGGCATTCCACCAGTACTTTGCCGTTACTACTCTGTCCTAGCTCTCCGCCTTGGCATTCGTCGATGGCTCCACCGTTGGCTCTCCACTTGTACTCTGCCGTTACTACTACCGCTGGCTCTTCGCCTTTGCCATTTCACCTGTACTCAACCTTTGCCACTCCACCGTTTGCACTCCACCAGTACTCCGCCCTTACTGCTCTGCCGTTAGCACTCCGCCGTGACGCCATAGCACTTCTCTCCGTCGGCAACTAAAAAAGCCAGTACCCTCGCCTCGCAAGGATACTGGCTTTTTGCTGTCCGGCCTGCCGCCCGGGTTATTTCAATGCTTCGTAATGCTTCAACGCCGCTTGATGGATGGCATGGTCAGGTCCCAGGCCGGTGTATTGGGCCAAGGTTGCGGATACGCCATGCTCGGCCAAAGCGGCTTGCAGTTCGTCGACCTCCGGATCGCCGGCCGCTTTGAACAGCAGCGCTGCGGCCATCGAACGGGCGAGCGCGTCATAGCTGAGCCCCAGCTCCAAGGCCTGCAGTGCCGGCGACACAAGACGGTCGTTCGGAGACAGCTTGCGGATCGGCGAACGGCCGACGCGGCTGACTTCGTCGGTCAGCGCCGGATTGCGGAAGCGCTCCAGGATTTTGTCGATGTATTTGCCGTGTTCGCCGGCATCGAAGCCGTGTTTCTTCACCAGCATGGCGCCGGTTTCTTCCAGTACCTCACGGACCTTTGCCGTCAGGCTGTCGTCGGCCATGGCTTGCTGAATCGTCTCATATCCTTCCAGATAACCCAGGTAAGCCGCCGAACAGTGACCCGTGTTCACCGTAAACAGCTTGCGCTCGATATACGGCTCCAGGTTCTCGACGTAATGCACGCCTTCCACCGGCTCATAGCCCGGAAGCATCTGCGAAGCGTCGACTACCCACTCGTAGAACGGCTCGACCACCACTTTTAGCGGATCTTCATGCTGCTGCAGCGGCACAATGCGGTCTACCGCCGCATTCGGGAAGGCGACGACGCGGTCTGCTTTTTCGCGGGTGGCTTCATCCAGCTGCGCATAAACCAACTCTTTGAGCTGGGCGCTGCCGCCGATGGCGTTCTCGCAGGCGATGACATGCAGCGGGGCTTCCGAGGAAGCAAGACGCTTCTTGATGCCTTCGGCTACGGCGCCGGCGATGAATTTCAGCACGGTAACGCCGACGGCGGTCGTCACGAGATCAGCCTCGGCAATGGCGCTTACCAACTCTTCTGCTTGCGCAGCGCTGCTGAGCGCCGTTACATTTTTCACGATAACGGTTTCCGCGCCTTCGCTTGCGAGTGTTACCGGATATTCGCCGCGCTCCCGCAGCTCGCCGACCACCTTCTCGTTTACGTCCGCAAATACGACCTTATAACCGGAATCCGACAGCAACAGGCCGATAAAACCCCGCCCGATATTGCCCGCTCCGAAGTGAACTGCCTTCTTCATCTTACAGTCCCCCTTCGAAAATCGAGATAATCTCGGCCGGTGTCGCTGCGTTCATGACCTTCTCGATGGCATCGTCTTCCGTGAAAATCATGGCTACATTCGTCAGGATCTCCATATGGTCGCTGCCCGCGGCCGCAATGCCGATCACTACGAAAGCCGGTTCGTCTCCGCCGAAATCAACGCCATCCGGGAAACGGACTACGGACAAGCCCGTCGACTTAATGTATTGCTTGCCTTCTTTGGTGCCATGCGGAATGGCGAGCCCGCCGCCCATATAAGTGGAGACCACTTGCTCGCGCTCCAGCATCTTAGGAATGTATTCCTCCGTAACATGTCCGGCTTCCACCAAAATGCGGCCGGCAATGGTAATGGCCTCATATTTGTCTTTAGCCACAGCATTCATAACGACTTTGTTTTCATTCAAAATACTCATATGGTTTCTCCCTCTCTATCGTTTATTTTCAAAGAAACGGAGGAGCTCAGCCGATAAAAAAGCCCGTATTTCCTCCTCCGTCTTCTCTTGCAGCAGCTTCACCATTTCAGCGTTGAGCAGCAGCGAGCTGATCTCGCTGAGCACCTCCAGGCTTTCCTTCTCCAGCTTGCGCGGCGCCAGCATCAAGAGAATGACGCTGACTTCTTGCTCGCCCTCCAGCAGAACCGGGCTGCGCAGCCGGTAGAGCGTCAGCGACGACACCCTTACATGGCTGCTTCGCGCGTGGAACAGCGCAAGGCCGGTGTCGGGAATGACCTGGCTGCCTAGGCGCTCGCGTTCCAGGAGGCGCTCGACCATCAGGTCGGCATCGTCGATGATGTCCGCTTCAAGGTGGTCGAGGATCAGCCTCAGCAATGCCGGCAGCGCCAGGCCGGAATTGTCGAGCGGATGGTAGCGAAAGCGCTCCATAAGGCTGATGATTTCATCAAGCAGCCCCTTGTAGCTGATCAGCCGCTCCAGCGCCCGCCCCGTCTGAGTGGAAGTTCCTCCGGCGTCACCGCCGCTGTTTGGCCGCTCGCGCAGCGTCGTATTCTGGATAAAATCCAGCAGCCGTACGGTTTCTTCCGGCGTAAGCAGCGGGCTGATACGAATATAACGGTCACGAGGCAGCGGAAGATCAATCGTTGAAATAATCAGGTCGTATTCGGATTCCGGCATGCGTGCCGCTTCATACCAAGAGGCATTGCCGAGAATTTCGATCTGCGGCAATTCCTTGCTGAGTCTTGTCGCCAGCAGCCTGGAAGAGCTGAGACCGCTGGAGCAGACCAGAATGGCCCGGACCTTGCGTTTCAGCTGGTTCAGTCTTTCCATGGACGCCCCAAAATGCATGACCAGAAAGCCGATTTCCTCATCCGGAATGGTTAAATCGAGCCCCAGCTCCTCCACCGCTTGGCGGATGATCTGGAACAATTCTTCATAATCTCTGCGGATCGGGTTCAGCAGCGGGTTGCGAATTCGGGTGCCTTCCCGGATGCGGCGCAGCGCCGGCTCCATATGTTCCAGCAGCCCTTCGCGCAAGGTGCGGTCGCTTTGGAAAAGCAGCCCCGTCCGCCGGACCACATTCTCCGTGAGCCGGTACACCAGCTCCATCAGCCCGATATCGCCATAGGCCGAATCCGAAGGAGAGAACGAATCCTGCGCCCGGTCAAACAGACCGGCAATATGCAGAATCTCCGCCTTGGGAAACTGTAGGTTCAGCTCTTTCTCCAGCCTGGCGATAAACTGCTCGGCAATCGGAATATTCCGATGCTCCGACTTTCGCGAATAACCCGCATTATCGACGCTGTCGATGCCCCGGCCGATTTCCACGCGCCTGACGGCGATGGCCAGGCCGATCAGCAGCTCCATGTAGACAATCTCCGGAAGCTCCAGCGTCCAGCTCCATTCCATGTCCCAGAAGGTGCTTTCGATTTCGATCAGCCGGTCCTGGCCGATGGCGGTGAGCAGCCGGGCAAACACCGCGCTGCTCTCGGCATGGGCGCCGTAACCAACGAGGTCGGACTGGTCTAGATGCTCGGCCGCCAGCCGGCTAAGCGCCCGCCGTTTGTCAAATTCGCTGCCTTCGACCTCTACGCCGTACCCTCTGCGCCTGATCAGCAGGAGGCTGAATTTCCTCAGCCAAGGCTCAAGCTCATCAAGGTCATAGCTGACCGTAGCCACCGTGACCTTCAGGGAATGGGATAACGCAAACAGTTTGACCGGTTCCTCCGCCTCCAGAAGACGGCAAAGCTCCATCACCTTGCGTTCCTCGCCGGAGTATTCGGCCGGCTTTGCCTCACGGAGAAAACGGCGCAGCTCCTCCATGCCTTCGGCAGGTCCCCCAAGCTGTATACCCTTGCCCGACTTCCGGCTGAGCACCAGTCCAAAGTTCTGCAGAATGCGTTCGATTTCCTCCATTTCGCGATGGACGGTTCGGACGCTGACGCCGACGCTTCCGGCAATCTCGGCGGCGGTCATTTCGCCTTCCATGGATATAAGAAGCGCAATGACCTGCCGCTGCCTTGCGGTCATTTTTCTCATGGCATGAGCCCTCGCCTTAAACGGGAGAAACGCTGGCTTCGTAACTCAGCCAACGTATCTCCGTAATATGGGACTATTCAGATCTTACCTAAAATTAACGCAGGCGTTCAACCAGCTCGTCGTATTTCGGACTCTTCAGGAAATTGTCAATCGAGATGTGCTCGGCGGACGGGTTCGTTTTCATGGCCCGGTCCGTCAGCGTCTTCTGGGTGACAACGATGTCGGCGTCGGCCGGAATTTCACTGACCGCCGAATTGACGACCGTGATGTTGACGCCGGCTTCCTGCAACTTTTTGCGCAGAACCGAAGCGCCCATCGCACTGGAGCCCATGCCGGCATCGCAAGCGAATACGATTTTCTTCACATCGCCTTTGGTGCGTACGTTGGCAGCGACTGCGTTAGCGGCAGCAGCCGGAACGTTGCCTGCGGCTTTCATGTCTTTCACTTTGGCCGTTGCTTCTGCCAGATCCATTTCTTCATCGGTTTGCTTGGACGTTTTGAGCAGCAGGGATGCAATCACAAACGATACAACCGCAGCTACGATTACGCCGGACAGAACCGGAAGGTATCCGCCCTTAGGCGTCATGGCCATGTAGGCGATGATGGAACCCGGAGACGGGGAAGCCGTCAAGCCTGCGCCCATCAGGTTGAAGATGAACGTACCGGAAACGCCGCCGCCGATAACCGCAAGGATCAGGCGAGGATTCATCAGGACATAAGGGAAATAGATTTCATGGATACCGCCCAGGAAGTGGATGATGACAGCGCCTGGAGCCGAAGCTTTAGCGGAGCCTTTACCGAACAGCCAGTAAGCGAGCAGGATGCCCAGACCTGGACCAGGGTTCGATTCCAGCATGAACAGGATCGATTTGCCGTGTTGTTGCACTTGCTCTACGGCGATCGGACTCAAGATCCCGTGGTTGATCGCATTGTTCAGGAACAGGACCTTCGCCGGTTCGATGATGATGTTGACCAGCGGAAGCACATGGTGGTTGACCAGAAATTCTACGCCGTTCGACAGAACGTTGGTGATGCCTTGCATCAGCGGGCCGATGCCTTTGTAGCCGAGCAGCGCCAATGCGCCGCCGATGATACCGATCGAGAAGTTGTTGACCAGCATTTCAAATCCGGCTTTGATTTTGCCGTCTACCGCACGGTCAAACTGTTTGATGACCCAGCCGGCCAGCGGGCCGACGAGCATGGCGCCGAGGAACATCGGCTGATCTGCGCCGACGATGACGCCCATCGTTACGATGGCGGCAATAACCCCGCCGCGTTTGCCGTGTATCATCGTACCGCCGGTGTAACCGATCAGGAGCGGCAGCAGGTATTTGATCATCGGATCAACCAGCGTTGCCAGGTCCGCGTTCGGAATCCAGCCTGTAGGAATGAACAAAGCGGTGATCAAGCCCCAAGCGATGAATGCGCCGATATTCGGCATAACCATACCGCTCAGCAGCCGGCCAAATTGTTGAACCTTTACTCTGGCTCCGCCGGTAGAAGGTTGTGTTGCTCTGTTTGTAGCCGTTGTGGCCATAACAAATGCCTCCCTCAAAATATTAATCTAAAGCCCTTTGATCAAGGCTTACTAGGAATATCGTCCCTATGGCTACATAGTAATTCAAAGCGCTTTCAGTGTCACGGAATTGAAAATGCGCTTTCGGCAGGAACATTGTTGACAACATTTAAGAGCTTGCCGTTCTACGGAAAAAGCCCGCTGCTACGCGTATTGCTCCTCTATTCGCTGCTTGTATTATACCCGGACCGCTCCGCGATCAATCAAAAATGCCGCTCTGAAGGAATTTCTCGGGGCCGCTACTGCCGGCTTCTTCATCCATACTAAAAAGGCGGCCATGCACGAATTTCTTTCGCACACAGCCGCCTTTTGGCCTATATCATTTTGTATGATTCATATTATTTTTTATTCATCTTGAATTTCAGGAACAGCTCGTTGTAATGGGCAAGCATCTTTTTGCCGAGATTGTCGTAGACCTCCAGCCGGTCGGTAATCTCCGTCGAAGGATAAAAACGCGTGTCGCCGGAAATATCCTCCGGCAGCAACGCAAGCGCAGGCACGTTCGGCGTCGAATAGCCGACGTATTCGGCATTTTGCGCGGCAACCTCCGGACGGAGCATAAAGTCGATAAATTTGTGCGCGCCGTCGACGTTGGCTGCCGTGCGCGGAATGACCATGTTGTCGAACCATTTGTTCGACCCTTCCTCCGGCACGACATAATCCAGCTTGTCGTTCTCGTCCATAATCTCCGAAGCATCGCCGGACCAGACGACCCCGACGGCCGCTTCTTCGTTGGCCAGCAGCATCTTGATCTCGTCGCCGACAATCGCTTTAACGTTCGGAGACAGCTTGTTCAGCTTCTTCAGCGCTTCCTGCAAATGCGCCTCGTCCGTATCATTGACCGAGTAGTTCAGGCTGTTCAGCGCCATGCCCATAATTTCGCGGGCGCCGTCCACCAGCAGGATGTTGTTCTTCAGCCGGCTGTCCCACAGCGATTGCCAGCTGCTGAAATCAATGCCCCCCGTCAGCTCCGGATTAAAGATGATGCCGACGGTTCCCCAGAAATACGGCACCGAATATTGATTGCCCGGATCAAAGGACAAATTCATGAACCGCGAATCGATATTGGCCAGATTCGGAATTTTGCTATGATCCAGCGGCAGCAGCAGGTTCTCTTCGCGCATCTTGGCGATCGCGTAATCGGAAGGAACGACAACGTCGAAGGTCGTGCCGCCCTGCTCGATTTTGGTCAGCATCGCTTCATTGGAATCGAAGGTCTGGTAAATGACGGTAATGCCGGTCTCTTTCTCGAATTCCTTCAATATATCGGGATCGATGTAATCGCCCCAGTTGTAAATCGTCAACGTATTGCCGCCGGTATACCCTTCTGCCGAGTTCAGCCGCGAGGCCAGAAACATCAGCCCGAAGGCGACGATCAGAATCGCGGCAAACGTGTTGATGAGCTGCTTCATCTAGGCACCCCCATTTCCGCCGCGCCCTCCGCAGCCGCCGTGCCCGGACGGTTCTTCCGCTGGTTCAGGAAATAATAACCGACCACCAGCAAAATGGTGAACAGGAAGATCAGCGTGGACAGCGCATTGATCGAGAGCGAGACGCCCTGCCGCGCGCGGGAATAAATCTCTACGGACAAGGTGGAATAGCCGTTGCCCGTCACAAAGAACGTCACCGCGAAATCATCCAGCGAATAGGTGAGCGCCATAAAAAATCCGCTGAAAATCCCCGGCTTGATAATCGGCAAAATCACCTTCGTCAGTACATCGCGCCGGGTGGCTCCGAGGTCCCTTGCGGCATCTGCCAGCGTCGGGCTCATCTCCTGCAGATGCGGAAGAATCATCAGTACCGCAATCGGGATGCTGAACGCCACATGCGACAGCAGCACAGAGGTAAAGCCCAATTGAATGCCGGCGATGGTGAACAGAATCAGGAACGAAGCGCCGATGATGACGTCCGGGCTGACGATCAGCACGTTGTTCAGCGACAGCACCGTATTTTTCGCCCGCCTGCTGCGGATGCCCTGAATGGCCAGCGCGCCGATGATGGCGATGATAGTGGCAATGGCCGATGACAGCAGCGCGATGACCAGCGTGTTGATAATGATGATGATCAGGCGGGTGTCATGGATGACTTCCCGGTAATAATCGAGGGTGAAGCCCTCGAATTTATGCATCGTTCCGCCGCTGTTGAACGAGTAATACATCAGATAGAAGATCGGCGCGTACAGCACAATAAAGACAAGCACCAAATAGAGATTGGCGATCCCGTTTTTATTTTTCATTCCGCACCCCTTTTCTCGCATTCCGCGCGCCGCCGAACAAAACCATGAACAGCGCCATGATCGCGATCAGGAACACGGCGACCGTCGAACCCATGCCCCAGTCCTGTGTGACCAGAAAATGCTGCTCGATCGCCGTACCGAGCGTAATCACCCGGTTGCCGGCAATGAGGCGGGTAATCATGAACAGCGACAACGCCGGAATGAACACCGCCATGCAGCCCGAACGGACGCCCGAGAGCGTAAGCGGGAAAATCACGCGCCGGAACGTCGCCCAGCCGGAAGCGCCCAAATCCCGCGCAGCATCCACGAGGGAGTGGTTCAGTTCCTCCAGCGAGCTGAAGATCGGCAGGATCATGAATGGAATAAAGATATACACCGAAACAAACACAAAGCTGAAACCGGTAAACAGAATTTGCTGGCGGCCCAGCCCGAGAACGTCGAACAGGCTGTTGACGGGCCCGAACGTGCCGAAAATGCCGATAAAGGCGTAAGTCTTCAGCAAAAGATTGATCCATGTCGGTAAAATAATGAGCAGCAGCCAAAGCTGCTTATGCTTCGTCCGGGTCAGCAGGTACGCAGCCGGATACGCCACGAGCAGCGAAAACAGCGTAATCAGAAAGGCGTACCAGAACGAGCTCAGCGTCATTTTCAAATACACCGGGGTAAAGAAATTGACGTAATTGTCCAGCGTCAGCTTCCCGTCCAAATCGAACAAGGAATAATAAACAACGAGCAGCACCGGTGCGATGACGAACAGCGCGATCCATAAATAATAAGGGATGAGGTAATACGACCGGCCCTTACGCTTCATGGTTCTCCACCTCGCCATAGGCTTCGAGACGGGCGTCGAATTCTTCCTCCGTTTCGCCGAAACGCATGACATGAATCGCTTCCGGGTCGAAATAAAGGCCGATTTCGCTGCCGACCTCCGCTTTGCGCGTCGAATGCACCAGCCATTCATGGCCCGATTCGTCATAGCAGCTGATCTCGTAATGCACGCCGCGGAACAGCTGGGAGTCTACACGTACCCGCAGCTTGCCCTGCTCCAGAGTCGCAATCTCCAGATCCTCCGGACGGATCACGATCTCCACCGCTTCGTTCGGCCGCAGCCCGGCATCGACGCATTCAAAACGTTTGCCATTGATCTCCACCAGATAATCTTCGATCATCGTGCCGGGGACAATGTTCGATTCCCCGATAAAGTCGGCTACAAACCGGTTGATCGGCTCGTCGTAGATATCGTTCGGCGTTCCGCTCTGCTCGATCCGGCCCTGGTTCATGACGAAGATCCAGTCCGACATCGCCAGCGCCTCTTCCTGGTCATGGGTGACGAAGATAAAGGTAATTCCAAGCCGTTGCTGCATCTCCCGCAAAATGTACTGCATCTCCGTCCGCAGCTTCAGATCGAGCGCCGACAGCGGCTCGTCCAGGAGCAGCACCTGCGGCTCGTTGACGATGGCGCGGGCAATGGCCACGCGCTGGCGCTGGCCGCCGGACATTTCGCTGACCGCACGATTTTCGTACCCGGCCAGGTTGACGAAACGCAGCGCTTCCTGAACTTTTTCCGCGATAACGTCCTTTTTGAGCTTCTTGACCCTAAGCCCAAACGCGACATTCTCAAATACGTTGAGATGGGGGAAAAGCGCATAATCCTGGAACACCGTATTGACCTGGCGCTCATTGGCGGGAATGCGGTTGATAACCTGCCCGTTCATATAAATGGAGCCCTCCGTCGGCTCGGCGAATCCGGCAATCAGCCGCAGAATCGTCGTCTTCCCGCAGCCCGACGGACCCAGCAGCGTATAAAACTTACCGCGCTCGATTTCGAAGCTGACGCCCTTCAGGACAGGCTCCTCATCATCATATTGCTTGATGACCTGCTCGAATGAAATGATCGTGTTCTCTGTAGCTATGGCTAACACCCTCCTAACCCTATGTATGTACTATACCCAATTTACCCCTTCTCCAGGGGAACAACCCGAGACTTTCGGACTTGCCGGCAAGCGACATTTCCTCTTTGCGTTCGACATCTCACCCTATATAGAATAAAGGAATCTTACCAGATATGCGATAACTTTCATCAGGAAAAGAATCCGGATTGCCTTTCCCAAACTTTTGTTGAAAAACTGCGTCTTTCGGACTAGAATTAAGGTTGTTTGCAGAAGTTGCGCGCCGCACCGTTACGGGCGGTAATATTGCCTCAGGCTGAATGTATATCAACGTTTTATTCTAAGGGCAAACTGTCCGAAAGGGCAGGACGCAAAGCAATGGGCCTAAGGATGGGGATCAGACGCCTCTAGGGTTGCCATGCCGCCAAATAAAGACATTTTCAGTACGTTTGTCGCCATAAGGCGCTCAACCATCCCCGCTGCCATGTCTTTGCTGTAACCGATAACTTTGACTATACGAAAAGCGAGGTATGAGCATGTCCCTGCGTCTTCCACGTACACCGCGAAGAGAATATCCACAACCCGCGCCGGCCGCAAGTTCAGGCGCGTTTCAGGTTGTTCAGACTTTTCCTGTGCCCGAGCCTAATCTGGACGGAAGCGTTCACATCCGCGACAACCGGATTTTAGTCACCCCGCCGCTGCCTGGCGGCAGACCGGCCGTAATCACTGCGGTCCATCCCGTGGTTCTAAGCATAAATGGCCGGCGGATTTCCGGTTCGGCCCCTGTTTTGCCGGAGGATGTCGTGTCCTGGGAAATCAGCGAGAAACCCCAATACGAAATTACGATGCCGGAAGACCGGCTGCATGTATATTTTACGCTTTACCGTGCGGAGCGTTATGCCTGGAAGCTGGTCGATTGCTCCGCTGCCCGGGAACTTCGGGTCCGGGCTGAACCTGATCGTTCATCCCTGTTGTCTACGCTGACGGTGGAGCAGGTTCTGGCCGGACTCGGCCAAAGCTCGCTCACCCGCAATGTCAGCATTCCCGCTTTATATGCCGAGCTGAGCAATCCCACTTACCAGCCAGTCTGCATCGCACGGGGCAAAGCTCCCGTTCCCGGCCGGGACGCGCAGCTTCAGCTCATCTTCCGGGCCCGGACGACCGGCCCGGACGACGAAGCAACGGAGCTCCCGGGCATTGCCATTGTCCGCGAAGGGCAGACGATCGCCCGTAAAGTGGATGCCCAGGACGGCCTGCCCGGCTACGATGTATTCGGCAGCGTCCTGCCCGCCCCCCGTCCGGCCGATCTCCGGTTCACCGCCACAGCGGACACGAAAGTGCTGCCCGGCGGCGAGGTTGTCGCGCTCCGCGATGGACGGCCGCGGATTACCGGGAATGGAACCCTTGAGCGAACCTTCGATCTGGCCAAACGTTATGTGCTCCCGGAATCGCTTCCTCCCGGGGCGAGCATTGTATTCGGCGGCGATGTCGTCGCCAGTCAATGTTTATCAGGGGTTACGATTGAGGCTATCGGAAATGTATATGTTTTCGGGGATGTATACCACTGTACACTTGCCGTAACCGGAAGCATTTATGTGCAGGGCCGTGTGGTGGACTCCCGGCTGTACGCCGGATCCTGCGGTGTCGTGCGCTGCCGGATGTGGCAGAAGGCCAATCTACTCCTGGAGGAGCTGGGCAGGCTGAGGGAGGCCGCCCAGGAGCTGGCGGAGGCCATCCTTGCCCGCCAGGAGACCGTGCGCTATGGTCTGGTGACGGTGCTCATGCTGGAGGGTAAATTCAAACATGTGCCGCCGCTGGCCGCCGTGATATTGGAAACGCTCGGTGACATCTCAGGCTCCTGCCGGATAAAGGAGGATACCTCGCTGCTGGAAAAGGGCCTGGAGCGCCTGCTTCAGCCCTGGCAGCATATCGATACCTTCAGCGATGACGAATTCAATTCGCTGATCGAGCGGCTCCGGCTTGTTCTGGACTACATCTCATACATGCAGGAGGAAGGAACGCGGATCGAAATCGGCGAAGCCGAAAGCAGCGTCATCGAATCCGCGGGCGGCTTCCTTGCCCATCACGGAAACCTCCGGCTAAGCGAACTGCTGACGGCCGCCGATGTTCCCTTTTTACTTGAAGACACTGCGACTTAGGGCTCGTATTTAGGGCGTTCCAGCTCAAAGATCCGGCCGATGCCGGCATAAGAGGCTCCAGCTAGCCGGCTTATCGGCTTCAACTTGAGCGGATCGATCCGGCCATGCGAGAGCAGCTCGTCGGCAATATGGAAGCACAGCACCTCACCAATGAGGAGCGTGCTGTGCCCCAGATCGAGATGCTTCGCCAGCTTGCACTCCATAGCAATCTTGCACTCCTGCACATGCGGAACCCGGATCATCGCACCGGGAACCGCCGTCAGCCCGGCCAGCTCCAGCTCGCCGACGCCGGCAGGCGCATCGATGGAGGTGTGGTTAATTGCAGCGATTGCGTCCTCATCGGCGATGTGAACCGTAAACTCCCCGTTGTCCAAAATATTGCGCGGGGTATCCTTCAGGACGTCCCCGGCTCTGCGGACGCAGGAGATCATCACCATCGGCGGCTCGTTGCTGACGATGTTAAAGAAGCTGAACGGCGCGGCGTTGACCGTGCCATCGCCGTCCACGGTGGTCACGAAAGCGATCGGCCGCGGCACCACGCTTCCGATCAAAAGCTTGTAATTGTCATGTTCCGATTGCTCATCCACGCGAATGAACATTTGAATCCCCCTTTGATCGAACCAGACGCCCCCAAATCGGCACCGGCCGCGTATTGACTAGAAGAATGCTGCAGACGATCAGCAGCAAGCCCACCACCAGATTAACGGTTATATGCTCATGTAGCAACACAATGCTCGATCCGATGGACACCAACGGAATAATGAACGTAAACGCCCCTACTTTTCCCGCTTCCCCTTCCTGAATCAGCTTGAAATAAACCAGCCAGCCAAGCGCAATGACAAACACGGCAATAAAAAGCGTATTGACGATAAAAGCGGCATTCCACGTAATATCCGACCAATGTTCCGTTACCGTGCCGGCTCCCAGCAAAAGGACCCCGCCGATCATAATCTGCATCGCCGTCATCCACAGCATATCCACGCGCAGCGCATTGCGTTTCATGTAGACGGTCGCGAATGCCCAGCTCAGGGCACTCGCCAGTGCGAGAAGCACGCCGGTGGCCGACAGCTTGCCGGTAAAACCGCCGATGCTGAGCGCCGCTACGCCGCTAAAGCCAAGCAGCAGGCCGGCCAGCTTCTGGCCGTACATTTTTTCGCCCAGCCACATCCAGGCAAAGATCCCGAGCAGCACCGGCTGCAGGAAAACAATCGCCGAGAAAAGTCCCGACGGCATATATTGCAGGCCGATCGTTTGAAATCCGTAATAAAACACGATGCTAAGAAAAGCCGATGTCAAATAAACAGGCCAGAGCGTACCCAGCCTCAGCGCCTTCAGCTTCGGCAGCGCAACCGCAATGAGCAGGATGCCGGCCAGAAACGTCCGGATACCGGCAAACAACAACGGCGGGCAGTAAGCCAGAGCGATTTTGGACAGCGGCCAGTTGATCCCCCAGACGAGAATTAAAAATATGAGCAATGCAATCGTTCGTTTATTGTGCTGCATATATCTCCACACCTCTTGTTCTTTTTGATTTCCCAATGATACAATAGTTTTAATCATAATTGAAATGCATATTAATCATGAGGAGTATAACAAATTTGATATGAACAACAATCAGATTCGCTTGTTTGTCCACATCGCCGAAAGCGGGAGCTTCACCAAAGCCGGCCTCGCGCTGAACATGACGCAGCCCGCGGTCAGCCGGGCGATCTCCGCGCTGGAGGACGAGCTCCAGGTTAAGCTGCTTACGCGTGACCGGAAAAACGGACTTACGCTCACCGACGTCGGGCAGCGGATTCTCGTGATTTTCCGCGAGATTCTTCAGGGTTTTGACAAGGTCGAGCAGGAAATTGCCGCGGAGCGGGGGCTGGAGAAAGGCATGATCCGCATTGGCGCTTTCCCGGTGGCGGCGCCTTACTTCGTTCCGCGGCTGATCCGCGCCATCGGCGAAGTCTATCCGGGCATCGAGTTTGCGCTCTACGAGGGTTCCGTTATGGAGATTAAGGACTGGCTGGCTTCCCGTTTCATTGATGTCGGGCTGATCATTCCTCCGGCCGAAGCTCTGTACACGCAGCCGCTCTATCGAGAGAAACTGTACGCCGTGCTGCCGGAAGGCCATCCGCTCAGCGTCAAAAAGCTTGTGGACGTAGGCGAGCTGGAGCACGCGCCGATGCTCATCTGCCGCTCCGGTTACGAACCCCCGGTCGTGGATCTGTTCGCGCGCAGCGGCACGACGCTGAACATCAAATACGAGGTGGGCAGCTATGTCACCGCGCTCCAGATGGTGCGGGAGGGACTGGCGCTCGGCGTGATGTCCGAGCTGTCGCTGCTTTCGCTTCCGCCCGGCGTCACGGTGCGGGAGCTGGCGCAGGGCGCTTACCGGGACATTCATCTGGCCGTCCCTTCTTCCGGAGAGATGTCCATTGCCGTCCGCCTGTTCATGGATACGGCCAGGCAGCTATTCGCGGACGCGGAACCGGCCTTCAAGCTTTAATCACCAAGGCCTTACATTTCACTTCAGGTTTCACTTTGGGAGGTAACCAAATCATGAAGTATAACTATTTGGGCAAAAGCGGGCTGCAGGTATCGGCGCTGGGGCTTGGCACCAACGCGTTCGGCAAACGGGCGGATCAAGAGGCGTCGATCCGCATCCTCCATACCGCGCTGGATGCCGGAATCAATTTTATCGATACCGCCAACATCTACGCGGGAACCGAGTCGGAGCGGATCATCGGGCTGGCCCTTACAGGCCGCCGCCACGACGTCGTGCTCACGACCAAAGCCGGGCTGCCGCGCGGCGAAGGCCCTAACGGGCGCGGCTCCTCGCGCCGCCATCTCATGGCCGAGCTGGAGGGCAGCCTGCAGCGGCTGCAGACCGATTATGTGGATCTGTACCAGATCCACACGTTCGACCCGCACACGCCGCTCGACGAGACGCTGCGCGCGCTCGACGATATGGTCCGTGCGGGCAAGGTCCGCTACATCGGCGCCTCCAACTACGCCGCCTGGGAGCTGATGAAGGCGCTGGGCATCAGCGAACGGCAGGGTTACGCCCCGTATGTCTCCATCCAGAGCTGCTACTCTCTGGCCGACCGGACGCCGGAGCGCGAGCTGATCCCGCTCTGCCTCGATCAAGGCGTCGGCATGATTCCTTACTTCCCGCTGGCCGGCGGCATTTTGACCGGCAAATATTCGGGCGGCGACGCCCCAGCCGGCTCGCGGGCAGAGACCGATCCGAACTTCAACCGCTTCCTGAGCGGGGAGCGGCTGGAGCTAGGCCGCAAGGTCAGCGAGCTGGCTGCCGAGGCCGGCACGACGCCGACGGCGCTGTCGCTCGCCTGGCTGATGGAGCAGCCGGCCGTCGCCACGGTCATCGCCGGCGCGACCGGTACGGAGCAGGTACAGATGAACCTCCGCAGCCTGGACGTTCCCCTCGGGCCGGAATTGTTGGCCCGGCTCGAGGAAGCGAGCCGGCCGTTCCGCAGCGGCGAGCCGTTTGCGGTGTACCGGCTGTAACGGGAGCGGACTGGCTGTTGTAGCAGTCACGCCGACCTGCCACTATCGGGGAACGGCTGCGGCCGATTGCCGCTCCCTTTAACACCAAAAAGCCTCATCCCGCGATATATTCGGGAATGAGGCTTTTTCCATTACGTATAAGGGCTATACTACTGCCATGAACTTTTCCATGTCTTCCTGCACGTCCGTAATGCCGGAAATGCCGAAATTGTCGACCAGCACCTTCGCCACGTTCGGCGAGAGGAAGGCCGGCAAGGTCGGGCCGAGATGGATGTTTTTCACGCCAAGGTGGAGCAGCGCGAGCAGCACGATGACCGCTTTTTGCTCGTACCATGCGATGTTATAGGAGATCGGCAGGTCGTTGACGTCGTCCAGGCCGAATACTTCCTTCAGCTTCAGCGCGATGACAACCAGCGAATACGAATCGTTGCACTGGCCGGCGTCCAGTACGCGCGGAATCCCGCCGATGTCGCCGAGCGGCAGCTTGTTGTATTTATACTTGGCGCAGCCGGCGGTCAGGATGACGGTATCATCCGGCAGTTCAGAGGCAAAGTCGCGGTAGTAGTCCCGGCTCTTCATCCGTCCGTCGCAGCCGGCCATGACGAAGAAACGTTTGATCGCGCCGGTTTGCACGGCGTCCACGACTTGGTCCGCCACGTTCATCACAGCCTCATGGGCGAAGCCGCCGATAATTTCGCCGGTTTCGATCTCTACTGGAGACGGGCAGGTTTTGGCCTGGGCGATAATCGCCGAGAAATCCTTGCTGCCGTCTTCGCCTGCGGCGATATGCGTTACGCCCGGGAAGCCGGTGTTGCCGGTCGTATACAACCGTTCGATATAGCTGTCGCGCGGCGGAACGATGCAGTTGGTCGTCATCAGGATCGGACCGCCGAAGCTTTCAAACTCTTCGTTCTGCTTCCACCAGGCGTTGCCGTAGTTGCCGACGAAATGGCTGTATTTCTTGAACGCCGGATAATAATGCGCCGGCAGCATTTCGCTGTGCGTGTACACGTCCACGCCGGTGCCTTCGGTCTGCTTCAGCAGCTCTTCCATATCCTTCAGGTCATGGCCGCTGATCAGGATACCCGGATTGCTGCCGACGCCGATGTTCACCTTCGTAATTTCCGGATGGCCGTATGTCGACGTATTGGCCTGATCCAGCAGCGCCATAACAGTGACCCCGTGCTTGCCGCATTCCAGAACGAGCCCCGTCAGCTCATCCGCGCCCAGACTGTCGTCCAGGGTGGCGGCCAGCCCTTTTTCCATAAACGCATGCGCTTCGTCATTCCGGTGGCCCAGCACCGCAGCGTGCTCCATATAGGCGGACATGCCTTTCAGGCCGTAAATCAGCAGCTCCCGCAGCGAGCGGATATCTTCATTTTCAGTGGCCAGAATGGAGGCATCCCCCATTTTCGCCCAAAAGTCGGCTTCTGTTGTCCCTGTCCAGACCGCCGCATCATGGCCGGACAGCGCCGGAACGGCATCCAAGTTCGCCAGCCGGCTGCGCCACTGGTCGCGGAGCGCCAGCCCGCTGCGAATCCGCTCCACAAAACCGGCCCCGTCGAAGTTGGCGTTGGTGATCGTGGAGAACATATTTTCAATGATAAACTTGTCGCCGGCCGGATCGGTCATTCCCAGCTCGCGGCCTTTTGCGGCAAAGATCGAAATTCCCTTAAGCGTGTAAATCAGTACATCCTGCAGACCGGCAACCTCGCTGGTTTTGCCGCACACCCCTTGTATGGTGCAGCCTGTTCCCTTCGCCGTTTCCTGACACTGATAACAAAACATGGCGGTCATTTCTTCCCACACTCCTCTACGGTTATCGGCTGCCAAACCGAAAGCATTCTCACAGGCTTCCGCCTTTACAGTTACCGCCTATTGTAGTAGACTTTCGACGAACAATCGGTAACAGTTGTTACCGAATCACTTAAATTTGGAGGACCAGCATGAGACCCGATCCCGCCACGCTGCGCTCGTGCCTGTTTTTCCGCGGAAAATCCGTGCAGGACATCGAAGCGTTGCTGCAAGAACTGGCGTATACCGTCACGTCGTACCCGAAAAATGCCCTCATTCTGGCCGAAGGCGATCCGGCCGAGCGGCTGGGCATCGTGTTGTCCGGCGTCGTCGAAGTCCAGAAGACCCAACCGACCGGCGGCGGCGTCACCATCGCCCATTTGCGAGAAGGGCAAACGATCGGCGAGGCGGTTATTTTCCGCCGGGACAATGTCGTCCCTGCCACCGTCACGGCTGCTTCCCCCTGCTCCATCCTGTTCATCGGCAAGCAGGAGCTGCTGCGGCTGCTCTCCGGCGACAGCGGCATGCTTGTCCGTTATATCGAAAATTTGTCCGACCGGCTCGTGCTGGTCAACCGTAAGATCGAAGTGCTCTCCGCAGGCTCTCTGCGCCGCCGCATCATCAGCTTCCTGCTGGAGCTGGCTATCCAGCAGGGCTCGGATAAGCTGAGCCTGCCTTTCGGCCGGAGGGAATGGGCCGAGCATCTCAATACCGCCCGGCCGTCGCTCTCCCGGGAAATCGGCTTGCTGCGCGATAAAGGCTGGATCGCGTTCAAGGGAGAGATCATTACCCTGCTGGACCGCGAGGCGATGAACGGATTTCTCCGCTCCGAAGGCGGGACGGCGGACAAAGGCTGAACACACCGAAGAAGTCATTGAAGAAAAATGTACTGGAGGAATATCCATGCCCGAATTACAGGAGGAGGCCGCCGCGAAGCTGCTGGCCGAGCACAAACGATGGTTTGAACGCGGGGAGACCCGGAATGTCGGCTTCCGCCTCCGGCAGCTGGCACAGCTCAAAGCGGAAATTAAACGCCGGGAGCGGCAGATCATCGAAGCGCTGCACAAGGATCTGCGTAAGAGCGAATTCGAGGCCTACGCAACGGAAATCGGCTTTATCCTCGACAGCATCGGTTATATGCAGAAGCATCTGAGACGGTGGGCCAAGCCCGTCAAGGTCCGTTCGCCGCTGCATATGTTTCCGGCTTCCAGCCGGATTCTCAGCGAGCCTTACGGGACCGTGCTCATCATCGGTCCGTTTAACTATCCGTTCCAGCTGCTGCTGGAACCGCTGATCGGGGCCCTCGCCGCCGGCAACTGCGCGGTGCTGAAGCCGTCGGAGCATACGCCGTCGGTCTCCGCCGTCATTGAAGAACTGATCGGCGCCGTTTTCCCGCCGCAATACGTCCGCGTCGTTCAGGGCGAGAAGGAGACGACCGGGACGCTGATTCATGCTGACTTCGACTATATCTTCTTCACCGGCAGCGTCCCCGTCGGCCGGATCGTCATGGAGGCGGCAGCCCAAAAGCTCGTCCCGGTAACGCTGGAGCTCGGCGGCAAAAGCCCGGTTATCGTCGATGCCTCCGCCGATCTCGACAACGCCGCCCGACGGATTGTCTGGGGCAAGCTGATCAATGTTGGCCAGACCTGCATCGCCCCCGATTACGTACTTGTGCAGGAAGCGGTGGCGGAGCAGCTGGTCTCGCGGATGGAGCATTATATCCAGGCCTTTTTCGGCCCCGATATCCAGAGCAGCCCGGATTACGGAAGAATGGTCAACCTGCGCCAGCTGCGCCGGGTGGCGGAGATGATTGAGCAGGACCGCGCCAAAGTCGCCGCAGGAGGAACAGTCTGCGAGGACGATCTCTACATCGAGCCTACTCTTCTCTTTCCGGCGGCTTGGAGCGATGCGGCCATGGAGGATGAAATCTTCGGTCCCGTGCTGCCGGTGCTGACCTATTCGCAGCTGGACGAAGCCATCGCGGCTATCCATGCCCGGCCCAAGCCGCTCGCGCTCTACCTGTTTACGCAGGACAAGGAGACCGAGCGCCGGGTGCTGCGAGACGTATCGTTCGGCGGCGGCTGCATCAACGATACGATTACGCATGTCGCCAGTACGCGCCTTCCTTTCGGCGGCGTCGGCAATGCAGGGATCGGCGCATACCACGGCAAACACAGCTTTGAGCTGTTCTCGCACCGCAAAAGCGTCGTCAAGCGCGGGACCAAGCTCGATTTCGGCATCGTCTACCCGCCTTACCGTGACAAGGTCAAGATTGCGCGCAGACTGCTGAAATAAAACCGCTACGGATATAGACTAAAGCAACAAATCGAGTGTTTTGTATGTAGAATCCAAGTTTCGCCGGTCCCTATAATACAGGAGTGGAACGGGCCGATCTGCCCTGGTCCAACATTTCCTGAAGGGAGCTACATGGAATGACACAAACAGTATTGCCGACGGCGCAGACGCCGGGAGTCTATCATAAAAGGATCGGAGAGGTTATCGTCACCGTTCTCTCGGACGGAGGAATGCAGTTTCCCTGGTGGCCTTTTACAGAGCTTAGCGAAGAGGATGGAACATCCCTGTTGGAGTCCCATTTCGAAGTAAGCCCTCCATATTTCAACACCAATTGCTTTCTGATCCATATTCAAGGCCGACTTACTTTAATCGATACGGGAATCGGCCCCGGCATAGGTGTTTTTCTGGATAACTTAAAGGCAGCCGGCATCGCGCCGGAACAAATCGATACGGTCCTGCTGACCCACTTGCATGCGGACCATGCCAATGGTCTGATCTATCCGGATGGAACGAAGGTATTTCCGAACGCCGAAGTTGTAGTGGCAAAAGCAGAATATGACTACTGGATGGACAATCGCAATATGAAAAATCCTTTGGATGAAGGAGAACAAGCTAATTTTCAAATGGCCCAGGCGGCTTTGGCGCCCTACACCGGAAGCATCCGTACTTTCTCGGGTGAAGAAACCGAACCGGTCGCCGGAATCAAGGCCATAGCCGCGCCGGGACATACCCCGGGACATACCGCTTATTCTATTGAATCGGCGGAAGAGCAGCTCCTCATCTGGGGCGATATCCTCCATAATGCCACTATTCAACTGCATCGGCTGGATGAGACACTGGCGATGGATGTGATTCCGGAACAAGCGATTTTATCGAGAAAACATCTCCTGGAATACGCCGCAACGGAGCGGCTTCTGATTACCGGGATGCATCTTCCCTTCCCGGGATTGGGCCACATCAAAAAAGAAGCGGGGCGTTATGTGCATCTTCCGGAAATCTGGAAGCCCAACTTATAACCATTCGTTTCAGCATTCACACAAAAGGCAGTATAGGCTAAAGCCTATACTGCCTTTTGTCATATTCTCTGTACGGTAGTCTGAAGCACTCCGCTAAGTAATGGCATTATTTTCTCGGCAATGACATTAGGCGGATCTATTCCTCCATCAGCGTTCCAGCGGAAGGTAGCCCCGTAAGCCGACCAGGTTACGAAAACTGCGGAGAGGCGTAGCGTTTGATCGTCCCGCGTTCGGCAAGTGCGACGGAGCAGATCATAAATGAAATCCTCAAGCTGCGCCTTTATATTTTTTTCGATAAAAGGGGCCACCTCATCATAGCTCTTGATGCAACGCTTGTTGGTTGCCTGGTGGTATTCGCAAAGGGCGATCACGATGCCTCTCATCGTATCCTCGGAAAACTTTGCCTCTTCTTTAATCTTGTCATGCACAAAATTCATAAATCCCTCGCCTAATAACCTGTCAACGAGCGAAAATTTATCGGGAAAATGTGCGTAAAACGTAGATCGGTTCACTCCCGCCCGTTTTGTGATATCACCGATGGTTATCTTCTCGAAACTCCGTGTTCTCAACAATTCGGAAAATGCATCCAGAATCAGCTGACTGCTCCGGATTACGCGCGGATCGTTAACGTTTAGCATTCCTCTCATGTTGTATCCGCTCCTTCACTCATCTTTGATCGCCGTTCAGCAGACCTGTCTGCCGGCGAGCCAATCGGCGACCTCCGTCTCGGGAATCGGCCGGCTGATGTAGTAGCCTTGGATTTTGTCGCAGCGGGTCCGTTCCAGGAACGCCATCTGCTCCGGCGTTTCGACCCCTTCCGCCGTGACGTTCAGGCCCATGTTGTGGCCGATAGAGACAATCGAGCTGGCCAGCGACATATTGTTCGGCGTATCGATGCTGTCGATAAACGACTTATCGATCTTGAGCGTCGTGATCGGCAGCTGCTTCAGATAGCTGAGCGAGGAGTAGCCGGTGCCGAAGTCGTCGAGAGCGATGCCGATGCCCATGTTTTTCAGCGCCTCCAGCTTCGAGCTGATCGCCTCGAATGATTCCATGAAGATCGATTCGGTAATCTCCAGCTCCAGATATTCCGGCGCCAGGCCGGTGTCCTGCAGGACGTTCAGCACCATGTCGGAGAAATCGTCCAGCATCAGCTGAATGACCGAGATATTGACGGAAATATGATAGCCGGCATACCCCTGCCCATGCATCTCTTTGATGAACATGCAGGCTTTGCGCAGCACCCACTCGCCGATCGGCACGATCAGGCGGCAATCCTCGGCGATCTTGATGAACGACAGCGGCGAAACGAAGCCCAGCACCGGGCTGTTCCAGCGGATCAGCGCCTCGAAGCCCCAAATCGAACCGCCGGCCAGATCGACAAGCGGCTGATAATGCAGCGACAGTTCGTTGTTGGCGATGGCGCTGCGCAGATGATTTTCGAGTACCATCCGTTCGTCAAAATGCTGCTGCATCGCTTGTCCATAAATGACATACGTACCTTTGCCGGCTTCCTTGGCTTTGTACATAGCGATGTCGGCGTTCTTCAGCAGCTCCTCGGCATTCATACCGTTCTCCGGATATTGGGCGATCCCGATGCTTGTCGAGATATGCACCACGCTGGCGTTCAAATGGAACGGCTCCTTGAAGCCCTGTACAAGCGATTCGGCATAGCCGATCACATCGGCCAGTCCGGAAATGCCCTGCAGCAGAATGACGAACTCGTCCCCGCCAAAACGGAAATGCTTGCAGCGCCCGTCGGATAGCTTCAGCAGCCGCTCCCCTGCCTTGGCCAGCAGTTCGTCGCCGAAGCTGTGCCCCAGCGTATCGTTGATGTACTTGAAATTATCGATGTCGAGGAAAAAGAGCGCGGCGTGTCCGCCGGCATGCTCATGGATAAATTTCTTCAGCTCTTCCGAGAGCGACAGGCGGTTCGGCAGTCCGCTAAGAACGTCGTTGTAGGCAAGCAGACGGTATTTCTCCTCGCTCGCCTGCAGCAGCGTCTGGTTCTCCACCACCTTGTTGTACTGCTCCAGCAGCTCGTCCTGCAGCGCCGTCAGCTCCTCGTAGGTCATCTCCAGCTCCTGATAGCTCATCTGCAGCTTGCTTTCATAGCCCTTGCGGTCGGTCACATCGACCATCGAGCCGGCAAAACGTACATAACCGCCCTGCTCGTTTCGCAGCACCTTGCCCCGGGTCTGGAACCATTTATATTCGCCCGATTTGCAGCGCAGCCGGTATTCGGCATAATAATACGAGGTTCGGCCCTCCAGATGCTGGGTACGCAGCCGGTCCTCCATCTCCGCGTCTTCGGGATGCACGAGGTCGCGCCAGCCGCCGTATTTTTCACCAACCTCGTCACGTTCGTAGCCCAGAATCTCATACCAGCTGTCGGAAAAATAATATTCCATCGTCGCCATATCCACATCCCAGATGACGGCGTCGGAGCCGAACGCGGCCAGGCCGAACCGTTCGTTGCTCTTCTCCAGCTTGGCGCGGATGCGTTTGACGAGCTGCACGTAAAACAGGAGGACGAGGATAAAGGTAACGAGGACGGTAAACGCGGCAATAATGCTCAGCACCAGCGTCCGGTACGTCTCATAAAAGGAAAACGGCTTGTTGATGATCTCGCTGCCCTCCGGCAGCTTGTGGACCGAGATGCCAAAGCGCTTCAGTTCATTGTAATCGAACACCTTGCGTTTGGTATCGCTGGCGGTAATCGGGATATCGGACGCTTTTTCGCCGTTCAGGATACGCAGGGCCATTTCCCCCGACTTCCGTCCCTGAATCGTCCCGCTGAGCAGATCGCCGCCGAACGCACCGTGGCCCAGGCCAAAATCGTAAATATGATATACCGGCACGCTGCTGCTTTCGCCCAGCTCGCTGGAGAACCTGTCGAATTCGGTTATCCTTCCGGTGGAATCGCTGTAATATGTAGTCATAAGCACGATGCTGTCGGAAGAAAGCGTCGATACTTTCTGGATGATCTGTTCATTCGTGAGGAAATTCATGGGGTATACGCTGAACTCCGGATCCATCGAAGTAATCGACTTCATGACCATGGCTCCCGTGGAGAGCCCGCTTTCGGAATTGTCGTAGACGACATAAATATTGCGGAGATCCGGGTTGATCTTCCGGGCCATTTCCACCGTCGGTACCGGATCGATATCTTCGATGACGCCGGTGATGTTGCTCTTGTCCGGGAGGTTGTCCACGCCGAGCTGATTGATTCCGCTGAAGACGATGGGCGCGTCGTCCAGAATTTCCTTGCGGTATTTAAGCGCGAAATTCAAGGCGGCATCATCCGTGGTCAAGATCGTGTCAATGTGAACGGACTGATATTTGTATTTAATCGTGTCGTAAAAATGCTGCAGATTTTCGGAGTTCGGGTATCGCTTCCAGTCCAGGTATTCGGAGTAGATGACCGGGACGTCCTCGGCCCCTTTGAGTGTCTCTTCAATACCTGCGGCCTGGTCGTCGGTCCAGGCAAAGCCTTTTTGATAGGAGTGAAGCACCAGTACATGATGCTGAGGGAGCTCTTCGGCCCCGGCGGCAAGCGGCGGCGACAGTGCGGCGCACACTACAATTAAAGCGAGGGAAATCCAGCCTTTCAATAACCTGAGATGATAGATCCTTTTGCCCATAAGCACACTCCCATTCATCGTCTCAAAGTCATGCTTCATTCATCCGAGGAAATTCGACATTTATACTTTTTCGTTCTTCCCATTGCGCTTTCCTCTATTCCCGGCAAAAGGATTTCGCCGCCCGTCCTTGGACCTTTGCAATTTATTTATAAGCTTAATAAACTGAATAGTAAATATATTATATTACAAAATTTGACGATTCTCCGGCAAATGCACAATTTATTCACTTGAAGCCTTATGCCGCCGCCAATCCGCCAGTAACAGGAGGCTCTACCCGATGCCGACCATTAAAGATGTAGCCATGAAAGCAGGGGTTTCGGTAACGACCGTGTCCCGCGTGCTGAACAACCGAGGTTACTTAAGCGAAGCGTTGAAACTCAAGGTCCACCGCGCCATGGAGGAGCTTAACTACCGGCCAAACGAGCTGGCCCGCTCGCTCAGCCGCTCCAAATCCAATATTATCGGCCTGATCATTCCCCATGTCTCCCTGCCCTTCTTCGCCGAGCTGACCAGCCATATCGAAGAGCACGCTTACCGCTGCGGCTATAAGCTGCTGCTGTGCAATTCCCAGCAGGACAAGGGCAAGGAGCTGGAATATATCGATATGCTCCGCGCAAGCCGTGTAGACGGCATTATTATGGGCAGCCATACGCTGGAGGTCGAGGATTATCTTCAGATGAACCTGCCGCTCGTCACGTTCGACCGCCGACTGTCTCCCGACATCCCTTATGTATGTTCCGATAACTACCACGGCGGAGAGCTGGCTGCAACGCTCCTGATTGAAAAAGGCTGCCGCCGGCTGGCCCATATCGGCGGGCATCCCGCGCTCAACCTGCTCTCTTCGCTGCGCGGCGATGGTTTTGCCGCCGCCGCCGCCCGGCATGGCCTGTCCTGCACACTGCTGCATACCGATTACAACAGCTTCGACTTCGCTGCATACGAAGCTCTGTTAAGCCGGTTGTTCCAGGAATGCCCGGATATCGACGGCATCTTTGCCGGCAGCGACATCATCGCCGCCTATACGCTGAAGGCCTGCCGCGAGCGCGGCCGGACCGTACCCGGCGACGTCAAGATCGTCGGCTATGACGGCATTAACCTCTCCGGGCTGCTGACACCCCCGCTGAGCACGATCCGACAGCCCATCGAGGCGATGGGGCAGCTCGCGGTGGAACTGATCGTCCGCCAGGTACGCGGCGAGACCGTTGCGGCTGAGCACAAGCTGCCGGTAGAACAGGTGGAAGGCGAAACCACCTGACGCTTACTAAAAGTATGTGAAGTGGCTTTATTCATGTTATAATTTCCGGGTACACTAACTATCTGCTGCTTTTGGTCAGGCAGCATTCCTGGAGGGATAGATTCATGAAGCAATTACGCGACATTCCTGTTTCCGTTCTTGATCTGGCCCCGATTGTCGAAGGCGGCTCGGCGGCCGAAGCACTGCGGAACTCGCTTGATCTGGCCACCCGCGCGGAAGGCTGGGGCTACCGCCGCTTCTGGGTGGCCGAGCATCACAGCATGCCGGGCATCGCCAGCTCCGCCACCTCGGTGGTGATCGGCCACATCGCCGCCGGCACGCAGACGATCCGTGTCGGCTCCGGCGGCATCATGCTCTCGAATCACGCGCCGTTGGCCGTTGCCGAGCAGTTCGGCACGCTGGAGTCGCTGTTCCCCGGCCGCATCGATCTCGGCCTCGGCCGGGCGCCCGGCTCCGACCAGGCAGCAGCGAGGGCGCTGCGGCGCGGCACGGTGGGCGACGGCAGCGAATTCCCCGAGCAGCTTAGCGAGCTGCGCGCCTATTTCGATCCCGAGGGCGCCGACTCGCGGCCGCGCGGCGTTCATGCCGTTCCCGGCGAAGGTCTGGACATTCCGATCTGGCTGCTGGGCTCCAGCGGCTTCAGCGCGCGGCTTGCGGCCCAGCTCGGCTTGCCGTTTGCGTTCGCCAGCCATTTTGCCCCCGAGTATCTCCTGCCCGCACTGGAGCTGTACCGCACGAACTTCCGGCCGTCTGCAGTGCTGGACAAACCGTACGTCATGGTCGGCCTCGGGATTACCGCCGCGGACACCGCGGCCGAGGCGGCCCGGCTGGCTACCTCGCAGCAGCAGCAGTTTCTGAATCTCGTCCGCGGACGTCCCGGCAAACTTCAGCAGCCGGTGGACAGCATGGATGAGCTGTGGACGCCGTACGAAAAATCGCTGCTGGCCGGCAAACAGCAGTATTCCATTCACGGCGACAAGGCCTCGATCAAGGAACGGCTTCAGCAGATGCTGGCGGAAACCGATGCCGACGAATGGATCGTAGCTTCCCAAATTTACGACCATCAGGCACGCCTGCGCTCCTATGAGCTGGTGGCCGAAGCGCTGCGCGAGATTTAAGCTGCAGTTCCTTATAGCCCGGTACTCTCCACGGAGGTACCGGGCTTTTTGTCCTCAATCGTTCTTAATAAAGTCCAATACAAATCATCAATATGAGGAGAAATATTTAGGAAACGGGAGATTTCACTGATTATATCTGATATATCGAATGAATATCGTTTATAACCCAGTATTATCAGCTTATATTGCATTTTTGTTTGATTATAATATTGCTTATACTATAATTATTCGTTATAACGAACATACATATGCGAGTCTGCTTCTTGAGCGCGGGAACGATAGCGAAGGATATCGTGGTTCTCGATCAAACCACCTTTTTCGACAAGAGCGAAACAGAAGAAAGGAGCGAAAAAGATGAAGAAGAGGTATCATTCCCTGATTATCGGCGCCTATATTCTGGTCGTTCTGGTGGGGATGGTGTGGCATGCCGGGGGAGCAAGCGCGGAAGATACGATTAAGCTGACGGTCAACTCGCATAGCACCAGTACGGAAACGATGAACAATATGCAGCCCGGCGATAAAACGGTATCGCAATATGTCATCATCAATGAAGGCAGCGATCCCTTTGACTACTTCGTCGATTTCAAATTCCTGTCCGGGGATGTGGAGCTGTACAACATTCTGCAAATGACGCTCAAAAAAGAGGGGAAACTCCTCTTTTCCGGGGTTATGAGCCAGGCCGAAGGACGGGTTGATGTTGGAACGTTAGCCGGAAAGGCCAACGAGTCGCTTGAGATGGATGTCACGTTCCCGCCGGAGGCCGGAAACGAATACCAGGGGAAGAAGGTAAGCCTGCAGTTCGTATTCACGGCCAACGGCCATGCGGAGCCAAGCACCCCGCCGTCGAGCGAGCCTAGCACGGCTCCATCCAGCGTGCCTAGCTCCGTACCATCGAACGGACCTAGCACGGCTCCGACCAACAGCCCGGCCGCGACGCCTTCTCCTACGCCGTCGCCGACGCCTGAAATCACCGTCACCGATCCGCCGGTACCGCTGGGCGGCAACACCACGGCAACGCCTGACGCGGGTGCCGTAGCCGGCACCGTATCTACGCCTTCCCCGTCGCCGTCGCCAAGCGCCGACATCCCCGTCGACGACGATGATGTACCGCTCTCCGGCCCGGATTCAGGCGATAAGCTGCCGGATACCGCAGAGCCATGGTACAATCTGATGCTGATCAGCGGCGCCGTCGTCATTGTGAGCCTGCTGATTCTGCGCAGACAGCATTCGAAGAAATAAAGGTCATCTACACGTCTGGAGGAGAGAGCATGAAGAAGCGATCCGGTTTGTCCCTTGCCGCGTTGCTGATCTTCGCGCTCTCTTTGTCCGTCCTGCTGTATTCGGCCTGGCAGGCGCTCCGGGCTCCGGTCGAGGCGAAATCGGCGCTTCAGGGCTGGGAGAAAAAGAGGGAGGAAGCCCTCGCTCTGGCTACCGTCTCCGCTTCCGCGGAACCTGCAGCCGCTGCGGAGGACGAAACGCCGCTGACGGACGATATGGTGGCGCTGCCCGCGGCGGCAGATTCCACGGGTTCCCCCTCATACAGCGGCGGCGAGATCATCGGCATGATTACCTTCCCGAAGCTGGACAAAAGCGTGGCGGTGCTGGAGGGCACCGGCCGCGCCCAGCTCAAGAAGGGCGCCGGCCATTACGCCGGCAGCGCCGCCATTGGCGCTGCCGGCAACAGCGTGCTGGCCGGGCACCGCGATACCGTCTTCCGCGGACTGGGCAAGCTGAAGCCGCATGACACGATTGAAATCGAAACCGCCGAGGGAACGTTCGTATATGAAGTGACCGGCAGCCGCATCGTCGACGGCGATGAACGGGGAGCCATTCAGGCCAGCGACCAGGCGGTGCTGACACTGATTACCTGTTATCCTTTTTCCTATGTCGGTCCGGCGCCGGACCGGTATCTTCTCAGCGCTGCGCTCGTGCGCCATGAACCGCTGACGGCTCCCTCACCTTGATCCTCAAACTGCTTATCCGGATTAGGAGAGTTTTCCTGATCATGGTAAGATGAAGGAAATATAGATGACTGAGGAGTTGACCTTTTCATGAAGCAAGAGCTGATTGACCGGTTTATCGCTTACGCGCAAATTGACACGCAGTCCGATGAGGACAGCGCTACCTGCCCTTCCACTCCGGGCCAGCTGGTACTGGCCCGCAAGCTCGCCGCGGAGCTTGAAGCACTCGGGCTGGAAGAGATTTCGCTCGATGGCAACGGATATGTAATGGCTTCGCTTCCGGCCAATACCGATAAAGAAGTGCCGGTAATCGGCTTCCTGGCCCACCTCGATACGGCGACCGAATGCAGCGGCGCGAACGTGAAGCCGCAAGTGGTCGAGAACTACGACGGCGGGGACATCGTGCTGAACGAAGCGCTGAATGTGGTGCTGACGACGGAGAGCTTCCCGGAGCTGGCCGGTTATAAAGGCCATACGCTGATTACGACGGACGGAACCACGCTGCTCGGCGCGGACAACAAAGCGGGCATCGCCGAAATTATGACCGCCATGGCGTATCTCAAAACCCATCCGGAGATCAAGCACGGCAAGCTGCGGGTTGCTTTTACGCCCGATGAGGAAATCGGACGCGGGCCGCATAAATTCGATGTCGCCGCCTTCGGTGCTACATATGCGTATACGGTCGACGGCGGACCCATTGGCGAGCTGGAGTACGAAAGCTTTAACGCTGCCGCTGCCAAAATCGATTTCCGCGGCGTCAGCGTGCATCCCGGAACCGCCAAGGGCAAAATGATCCACTCGGCCAAAATCGCCATGGCCTTCCATCTCCGCCTGCCGGCCGGAGAAGCACCGGAATTCACTGAAGGGTACGAAGGCTTCTACCATCTCACCTCCATTCAGGGCTCCGCGGAGCACAGCAGGCTAAGTTACATCATCCGCGACTTCGACCGCGGCAGCTTCGAGCAGCGCAAAGCCCATCTGGCGGCCATCGTCGACGAGTTCAAATCGACTTATGGCGAGGATAGCGTGGTGCTCGAGCTGAAGGACCAATATTACAACATGCGCGAGAAAATCGAGCCGGTGCGCCATATCGTCGACATCGCGCAGGAAGCGATGGAGAACCTCGGCATTACGCCGGTGATCCGGCCGATCCGCGGCGGAACCGACGGGTCCCAGCTATCGTACATGGGGCTGCCGACGCCGAACATCTTCACCGGCGGGGAGAACTTCCACGGCAAATTCGAATACGCTTCGGCGGATGTCATGCTGAAATCGGTCGAAACCATCATCGGCATTGCCACGTTGTTTGAGCAAAAAGCATAATCCGCCTGAAAAAACACAACCTCCGGTCGCCCTGTAATCAGGAACCGGAGGTTGTTTTATGCGCGGCTTCAGATGCCGCGTTTATTTTCCCCGTTCAATCGCTTCTTGATGCCTGGCGGCGAACTGCTCCGGGGTGACGGCCTTGCCGAACAGTGCCTGGATCATATCGAGGTGAACCTGGGCGGCGTTCGGCTTCAGCTGTACATCGGCGAACAGCGTGATGCTGCTGGCCTTGTTCAGCTCATTGAGCAAATCCACATACAGCTGCGGCAGCTCCTTCCCGGCCGTATCCACCTTGGTAGCCGGAATGACGCCCGCAGCGGTAACCGAGTCCTCGCCCCATTTGGATACGAAATAAGCGACGAATTTTTTTGCCTCTTCCTTTACCTGGGACGCCTCCGCAATAAACAGCCCGACGCCCGGCCCGCCGACCCAGCCATTGATATTGCCTTTGCCGTCCTCCACCTCCGGAAATTTGAAGAAGCCCACTTTATCTTTAAACGATTTCGGGATCTCCGGATTCGTTGTAAAATTCGGCAGCTCCCAGGTTCCCGTCATGTACATGGCCGCGTTTTCGCTTGTAAACACGGCTTTGCCTTCCTCGTTGGACAAGCCGTTGAACCCTTTATTGAAGGCGTGCATGTCTACCAGCGACTGCACCTCGGCCGCCGCCCGCATCAGTCCCGGGTCGGTGAACGGCCGGGCACCCTCAAGCGCCTGCTTCAACGGGTCATTGCCAATGATTCGTTCAGCCAGGTACATGTACCAGAAGGAACCGGTCCAGCGGTCTTTGTTCCCGAGGGCAATCGGCGTCACGCCGTGATCGGCCAGCGCTTGAATTACCTCTTTGAACTGAGCGTAGGTCTCCGGTACCTGCAGATGATATCTGGCAAAAATGGCTTTATTGTAATAGATCGGCGTAATGTTCAGCTCAAGCGGAAGTGCGTAAGTACGGCCATCGATGTTGTAGGCTTCCGTGGTGCCGGCCACAAACGAATTGCGGAGCGTCTCCCCGCGCAGAATATCGTCCAGCGGAGCGAATAATCCGCCTTTGACATAAGGTTCGATAAAGCCGGCGGCCCAGGTAATGCCCACATCCGGAAGCTCATTGGAGGCGGACAGCACCTTTAATTTATTTTTATATTGTTCATTCTCCAGCACTTCCTGCCGGATCGTTATATTCGGATGTTCCTGCTCGTATTCGTCAATGATCTGGCTGACCAGCTTGTTCTGCTGTGCGGAGCCGTCCGCCGGCCATAGATGCATCATCGTGATCGTAATCTTATCCGTGTTGCCCGGATCCGCATTGCCGCCCGCGGTGCCGCCTCCCAGCCAATCCCGGCATCCGGAGAGCACAAACGCCAGCGAGCACGCCAGCGCCAGACCTTTCATGGACCTGCTGTTCATCGCTTTAGAGCCTCCATTTGATATGCATCGGATGTAACCGCTCTCAATACTACTCAATTCTAGCACCGTCCCCGGAGCTTTAGAAGGTACCGCTTCTTGGCAATACCTCCATTATTCTTGGCAAAACAAACCCCCGGCCCTCGGTTTGCGCGGGCCGCAACCGAATTCCGGGGGCCGGTGCGGCAAGCTAGTCGATATAACCGGCCAGGCCTTTGCTGATCAGATAGTCCATTTCCGCTTCGAGGATCGTCTCCACCGTCAGTTCATCCAGCTTTACATCGCGCTGTGCCACAATGTAATCCAGCAGGTCATCGCTGTCGATGTCGACTTCGCCCTTGCTGTTCGCCTTGGCGTTATTGATAAAATGCTGCTCATGCTTCAGCACCAGCTGAATCTGCTTCGGATCGGCTTTCGTTTCCGCCGCCAGCACCGCCACCAGTTCCTGTTCGTTCACCTTGCCGTCATTCCCGCTCATGGAAGTCCTCATTTCATAGATTAGATTCTCTAGCCCATTGTAGCATATTCCTAACCTTCAAGCGTCCTGCGCCGATTCCCGGGGCGTCCGAGCGTCGCCCTGTTTTTGCCGCTTGATTTGGAGGTGTAGAGCGCGGCATCCGCCTCCCGGTATAAATCCCCGAACGTGGTATTGCCGTCGTCCATAAAAGCGATGCCGATGCTGACCGTAAGCCTCACCTTCTGCCCGCCCTCGAGATGGACGGTATGCTCGCTGACCGTCTGCCGGAAGTGCTCCGCCTCCTTCCACGCCTCCTCCTCGCTGCCCGCAAAAAAGCAAACGGCGAATTCCTCGCCGCCAACCCTCCCGGCAATGCCCTTATGCTTGTACATCTTGCGGATTTTGCGCGATAGCTCGACCAGCGCCTGGTCCCCGCCCATATGCCCGTAGGTATCGTTGATCTTCTTGAAGTCGTCAATGTCGAATAGGAACAGTGCCATGCCGGCGCCTTGAATCATATGCAGCTGCACCAGCCGCATGAAATGCCTGCGGTTGTAAAGGCCGGTCAGATCATCCACCGTGGCCTGTTGGTACAGCTCCCGTTCATAACGCTTTTTCTCGCTTAAATCGCTGAACACCAGCAGCATGCCTCCCGGCGTCCTGCCTTCCCGCTCCACGGTGATCAGCGACACCCCGTAACAGATCCCCTCCGCCTTGGAAGCTTCAATCTCAAACTGTGCTTCCCGGCGGCTGGCATACGGTTCGGCGATGTTCTTATGGGCATCCAGCAGCGGGGAGATACTTTGCCCCATCCACCCGTCCGGCGGTTCCCCGGCCAGTGCGCTCAGGATGGCGGACCCGGATTCGTTGACTTCAATGATCTGGTCGTAACGGTTCGTCAGCACTATGCCGTCCTTCATATGCTCCAGAATTTTATTTTTGGCCAGCGGGTATAGGGATAGACGGGGATCGCGAAACAGCGTAACATACCCGGCAATGATCGGAGGGATATAGGTCAACGCCGTTAATCCCGTAATCGTAATCCGGGTGAACGGAAGGACCAAAGAGAAGAGAACAGGGATGGACAATGCCAACAGAAGCAGCAGATTCCGCTTGAAGGCATGTTTAGGCGCATTGATCAGGGAGAGAAAGAGCAAATATACGGCATATAAGGCAAAAAGCTGATCGTATGCGATGAGGAGCATGCTCAGGGTAGTCGGTTCGACCGCAATGCCGCTAATCCCGTGGACGGTCTGGACCGAAACCGAGCTTCGCATCAGATGGTGACGGGTGTCCGTAACGATCAGCAGAATATCGGCGAAGACGGGCACGCTAAACCAGGCCAGCTTTGCAGCAAGGCCTTCCGTGGAGCGCGAGATATAATCCTTGATGACGGCGTACAGGAAAATCGTGCTCAAAAAAAGCGGCACCTGCTGCGCATTTTTCCACCAGAGCTTGTCCCGGAACCGGTCCGCAAGAATCTCGCCGGCCGTCGCAGCAAACATGAAACTGACCAGCAGCATCAAAATCCACAGGAAGCGTCTTCCCGGCGTACGGCGTTGTTTAGCGGAACTGACACCCATGTAGAGACTAAGAACACTGCCCATGATCAGATAATACGGATAACCTTCCATCCATGGCATGCTATACTTCCCCTAAGTAAATTTTTTTACCATTAAATCACGATATTCCATAAAGGACTATGTCAAAAAATACACAAGAAAGCCCTGCAGCAGCTGCAGGGCCTTCATAAAAAGGTGAGAAGCGAAATTATTTATTTAACGTTATGATGCCAGTCTCCAGTTGCTAGGGTGCCTTCCCTGAAAACAATCGCCGAAATATCGATCTTGTTTTCCTTTTCCCCTTTAGATAGTACATGGGTAAATCAACTACCTTTCGGAATTACATGAACCATGCCGTTCCATCCGTTCATTGATTGTCATCCACTTCCCACCTGAGGCTTATTACCCGAAAAAGCGTTCCGCTAAACAGCCGCGCCGCGGATGCGCTTGTACGTCTCCTCGTCGGTCACGATATACAATCTGGCGTCATCCGGAATCGGCTGATCCAGCTTGCGGTTGATCCCGAGATCGCCGCGGTCGGAGAGCAGCGTGGCCCCCTGCCGCAGCAGGTCGCTAAACGCGTCGCCGTACGTGGTCCAGTCGCCGTTGCGCGGAACCTCGTAGATGTCGTCCCCGTACTGGCGGCTCAGCAGCTGCGTGATGACTTCGGAATTGCCCTCCTGCAGCGCCGAGCGTACGGCCAGCCGGGACACGGCGTCATGCGACAGGACAAATTCATTCACATGGACATGGCGGAAATTGCGGATGTTGTTCTCCTGCATAATCTCTACCGTGGTATGTACCTGCGGCGCCATCCGCTCAATGCTGGATACAATCAGCAGCGACTTGCCGTCGGTCAGCGAAGCCTCGTCGATGCGCATATCGCCGAATACGATAGCCGCCCGCGCTTCCTGAACATTCGCCTTCAGCAAGATTTCATCGCTCGACGCGTCGCCGCTGATGAAATGCACCTGGTCCATCTGCTCCAGCGGATGCTGCTTGCTCTCGTCGATAATGACAATATGGCATTTGGGCAGGTAGCTGAGAATTTCACCGACGGCCGCCTCCGCTTTCCGGCTCCAATTGATCAAGATAACATGGTTTTTTCCGTGAAAGCTCAACGTTCCCTCTCCTCTCCTCCGCTGCATGGCGCTCATGCCTTCGACGATTTTGCCGATCACAAGGCTGAGCAGTCCGATGCCAAAAATGTACAGGAAAATCGTAAATACCCGGCCCGCTGCGGTTTTAGCGAAGAAGTCGCCGTAGCCGACCGTGGCCATGGTGGTCATCACCCAATAAAAGGCGTTAAACCAGGTATGGAAATTGTCCGGCTCCAGCAAAAAAGCGACAGTGGTGCTTATCGCGATAAACGCGAGAATAAGAGCCGCCACCGCCGTTTTGCGCAGCCGCATCAGCCTGCCGGTCACCCGTAGTATAAAAAAATGCACTTGTCCGCCCCGCCCTTCGCGTGAACTTGGCCCCTTAAATAATCAGGCTGCTGACCGCAAAGGCGGTTCCGACAAACACAAGGCACAACAACACGCCAACGGCGGCGTTGCCCTGCTGCAGATGGTCGCTGATTTTGAAACCGGGCGTAAACAGCTCCAGAATCCAATAGGATGCGATCAGACAGACGTAGCCGACTGCAAACCAGAGCATCATATGCCAGATGGACGTATTGGTGTAGGCCGACACGCCGATGATAATGGCCGTTGCCAGAAATTTGCCGCCGAGCGCCAGCGCCACGGCTACATTGCCTTTTTTGATTTCTTCGATGTCCTTGAACGGCGTCATCAGCGTAAATACCACCATTCCGAGCACCTGCAGCAGAATGATCGTCAGCACGCTGACCACCAGATTAATTACGACTGTCACTTCGCCCACCCCCTGAATTTCGCATATGCCAAATCATAATCGGCAAAATCATGGACTTCCTCCAGCACGACGGAAGCCTGCTTCTGCTTCTCGAGCGCCGTATATCGCTTATCGTCAACCGGCTGCTTGATCCGGTTGCCCGAAGGCAGCTCCAGCACGGCAAAATTGCGCGTCTTGCCTTGATAGCTCGTCTTGTAGACTCCGACGAGATCGACGTCGGTCGTAATCGATACCTTCAGCTGGGCCAGATCGTCCGCCGCCGCTTTTTGGTCCGGATACGACTTGATCGTCGTCCACGACGATAGCCGGATTTCGTTCTTCTGGTCCGCATCGGTCGTCAGCTCGGCGTCCATGAATTGCAGGGTCCAGATTTTGTCCCCGGTAGCATAATTGTTGTCATTGGGCAGCATTTCATTATCCGGCAGCACCGTCATGTCGCTGCCGATCAGATCGCCCACCGTGCTCTCTACAACCCGGTAATCCCACGGCACGCGCGATACGCTGTCCGTCGTCTGGGCGGACGTTCCCGTATGGAACACGCTGTTCTCGTTGCCGCAGGCGCCCAGCAGCAGCGATGCCGAAACGAGCAGCAGCGCGGCGATTCGCGCTAGCCGTCCGGCGACGCCCGGGTGACCCGGCTTATTCTTGTTCATGCTCAAGCTCCTCCACTCCTATTGCAATAAAATGACTGGCATTTCCCGTGATCGGACCGCCGGCGCGCCCAAGCAGGCCGCAGGGCTTTCCGTTCAGCACGAACATGCCGGTGAGCAGATGCAGTTCCCCTTCGGGCGTTTCGATCCGGGCCAGCTCCGCCCGTTTCTGGTAAACCACCGGGAACAGGACGCTGCTGTCAAAGCCTTCTTCGTCCTCCAGCTCCAGTTCGCCCTCTTCATCGAAGAGGCGGACCGAGCCGCCTTCGCGGCCGAATACCGATTTCGAGACAAAGCTGCCGGAGAACACCGGTTTGTTATAGGTCGGTAAAATATACTTCGCGATGGCGGCGCGTTCTTCTTCGTCAAAAAGCAGGCCAAGCTCATACATGCCCCATGCTGCGGCAACCAGGCCTTTCGATTGCAGCAGGATGCTGTGCGGGCCGTTGAACAGCGCAAGCTTGCCGGTCTCCACCGCATAGGCCAGCGCGTCGCCGGCATCGTCGACGGCCATCCATTCCTTCGGGTACAAGGCGAACATCCGCCGGATCACCCGTTCTTCGCCGACGCGCACGGTACCTTCATCGATCCACAAGTCAAGGCAATCGACGCATTCCACCGCAAGTCCGCTGTGCTTCACGAGCGCTTCTATCGTTCCGGAGTCCTCCTGATGCGAACCGTAAGCGACGCAAGCTGCCGTATCGGGCTGCTCCACGGCCCACGCCGCAGCCACCAGGTCCTTCATGCCTTCATTTCGGCTGGCTACGCCTGCATCCGCACAGACCCAGGGCGTGGCAATGGACGCCTCGACATACCCGGTCGGCGTATCGGCATTCAGCTCCAGCAGCTTGATCGTTCCGTCATCGGCAACGGCAAAATCAAAGCGGGCATAGCGGCTGATCAATCCCGGCTCCGGCAGCGGGCAAAGATCGAGCATCTCCCAGAGCACGGGCGGAATGCCCAGCAGCTCATACAGATCATGCCGTCCGTGAACGTACCGAGCCGCTTTGTCGAGAATCAGCCAGAGCTTACCTGCGGCCGTCTCCAGCTCCGTGTAAATGTCGCCGCGCATGACGGCAACACAGTCGAGCCAGTAAGCTTCTTCATCCAAATCGGCCCAGCCAAAGCCCAGATCCCGCAGCGCCTCTACCCGCGGCTCCCGCTCCAGCTGCGTCCGGTCGATCAGGCGGAATGCGCTCTCTCCGGCGCTCATCCGCCGAACGAACTCCGGCTGCCGCTGGATTTCGAGCTTCCCGAGGTCGTCGATCTGCTGACCGAGCCGGACTTCGTGGACGAACCGGATTTGGTCGATGAGCCGAGGCCGCTCGATTTGCCGCCGACGCCGCCGGTTTTGGAGGAGGTATTTCTCCGCGTAATGGAACCGGTGGACGAGGTCGAGGTGCGCGGTTTGACGACCGAACCGGCTACCGGCTTGTTCTGGAAGCTGCCGCTGGAATACTTCGGCGCCTTGTAGGTCGTACGTGTTCCGCCGTAATAGGTCGGCCGGTCATTGTACCAGCCCCGGGAGGAATAAATCGACCCGCTGTTGAACAGCATGTGGTAGAGCAGGAGATCATCCCAACCGAAACCGGAGCTGTAGCCGCCGTAGTTGTTGATCACGGTTGTGCCCCCGGACGTCTGGACGCCGGTAGACGTTTGTTCCGTCTCCTTCTCTTCCGGGTAAGGAATGTTCCAGTCCACGTTCGGATCAAAATAAGCTTTGACCTCATCGGTAGACCAGGAGACCAGCTTCGGCTGCTCCGCAGAGCCGCCGGTCGCGTGCGCGCCGCCGGGAACAAACAGCGCATTGGCCAGCAGTGCTACGCCCAGCGAGGTGGACAATACGCGCAGCGGCTTGCCGTCCGCGGTAAACAGCCGCGAGACGGCCGAATCTTTTGCATTCTCTTCGTTTGCCAACTTCAGACCCTTCTTTCGTCGCTATTATGCTTCAGTGCGCATTGGGACAAGCAACAGCTCCAGCTTGCCTTCATCCACGTTGAGCCGGCCCTCGACGGTTTCATACTCGCGCCCGCCGACAACGAGATAATTGACATGCTCCAGGGACGAAACCATGTTCATGCTCCAGCTCCGCTCCTCGATGACCTGCAATTCGCCGTCGGGCAGCTTTTCATACAAAATAACATTTAAACCGTTATCCAAAACGTATCCATCCTTCCTGTATCTATCATTATGCTTCTGATACGTGTGTTACATCCTTTCGTTTCATCCGCAAAAGGCCGCGGCTGTAAATAACTGTATTCAAAATTGGGCTGGTTGTCCATCTATTTCCGCACTTGGGCAAGCGTATATTTGCAGTTCATAACGCCCGTTCTTGCTCACGCTTTCTCCCTTGCCGCATTAATGATAGGGAAACCTCCAGCGAAAGGGATGAGCATGGTGGCAAAGCAGGTTGACCGGATTACCGTAATCATTCAAAAGGGCAAACGCCGAATCGTAACCCGCACACCGCTGGCCGGCGTGGACCGGCTGGTGTATGTCATCAATAACCAGTACACCAATGCGGCCAATACGACGCAGATCGCCAGCGGCGCCGGGCGGAGCAGCGCCAGCGGCAGCAATGCGGCGATCGCTTCGCCGTATACGCGGCAGCAACAGAGCGTTGGCGCGGGCGGCAATGCTGCCAACCTCGGCGGCGCGAAGGGCCGGCGGGGCGGGAGAATCCGCACCCTGCCTCCTATCGTGCACGGGCGCAAGGAGATTGTTGTCGTCGTCAACAATCAGACGGTTAAGGTGCCGAAGGGCACGGGCAGTTCTTCGGCAACCCAGGTAGGCAGCGGCGGCGGCACCTACAGCAGCGGGGGCACCAACGCCGCGATCGACAGCCCTGGCACGCGGCAGCAGCAGGCCGTGGGCGGCGGCGCAGGCGGCCGCGCCCTGAACAAGCTTGCCGGCACACGCCGGCATGGCCGCGGCAGACCAAGCCGCAGCGGGCGCGGCAAAGCACGGCAGAGCAAAGGTCGGCACGGACAGCGCTGAGCGCAGCCGGGCCACAAACAAGCAAGGCCCCGCCGGGACGGCTTCTGCACAGCAGAAGACCGGTCCCCCTGGCGGGGCCTTGCTTATGTCGGCTTGCGCAGGGCAAGCCTTTTGGTTTATTCGCTCACGCCGCCGGCGGGAGCGGGACGGGCCGCGACATATTCCAGCGCGTTATAGAGCATTTCCGCCGCTTCGGCGCGGGTAATGTCTGCCGCCGGGCGGAATTTGCCTGCGTTGTCCAGCTTGGTAATGCCAAGGACAAGCGCGCGCTGGATCGAGCCGTCAAGCCCAAGCGCAAAGTCCGATGCATCGGCAATGTCCACCGGCGCGATTTTGATCATCGGCAGGTTGCTGTGCTGCTCGATCGCCAGCATCAGCTGATGGGTAAATTCCTCGCGTGTCCAGTTGTGAGCCGGATCGAGGTCGGCCGGAAGCCCGATGTTGTTGTTGGCGGCGATAATCAGCGCGTCCGCATACCAGGCTTTGTTGTCGGCTTTCGCAAAATAATCGGTCGCCAGCGGCTGCTTGAAGAAGCGCAGCAGGTCGATGTTCAGACCAAGGCCCTTGACGAACATCTGCACGCCTTGGGCCGCCGTCACCGGACCCTTTGGATTGAATTTGCCTTCGCTCACTCCGTGCAGAATGCCCTGCTGCTGCAGCGATTCGATTTTGTCCTTGGCCGCGACTCCGGCCAGATCGGTAAAGCCGGCGGCGGCGAAGCTTTGTCCCGCAACGGACAAGCTCAGCACGAGTGCCGCGGACAATGTAGCGGTTTTCCATCTATTCTTCATGTTCGATCACCTCAAGGAAGGGTATGCATGCCCTGCATGCTCAACCTACCTGACGGGACATCCCAAAAAAAGGTTGCAGCTAGTTCGCAGAAACCGGCGTTTCGTCCGGTTCCGGTCTTTTCCCGTTAAGGATACTGTCCTCCAGCACCGAGAATTTATCCCCGTACTCCCGGATAATATGATGTTCGCCCCAGGTGCACAGCGCGTTCAGAATGGACGATAACGTGCTGCCGTATTCGCTCAGCTCGTATTCCACCTTCGGCGGGACCTGGTTATAGCTGATCCGGTTGACGATCCCGTCCTGCTCCAGCTCGCGCAATTGCTGGGTCAGCATCTTCTGGGTAATCTGCGGCATATGCCGTTTCAGGTCGCTGGTCCGCATCTTCCCGTGCATCAGGTGGCAGAGGATCACGCATTTCCATTTGCCGCCGATCACTTCAAGCGTCGCTTCGACCGAGATATTGTATTTTTTGGCCACCATGGCTTCCTCCATTCATAGGTACTTTTTGGTTCCTATATTACTTTTTAGTTACTATAGTACTCCAAAGTGCGTACTATTCATTTCCGCCCTGGTATTTCATAATAACATCAGCCGGCCGGCAGTACCATCGTTTTGGGAGGAACTATTATTATGCTGGATTCAAAAAGAAGCTCATTCGCGCTGCTCGCCCTCGCCATCAGCGCCTTTGCCATCGGAACGACCGAGTTCGTCAGCGTCGGCTTGCTGCCGCTTATCGCCGGCGACCTGCACATAAGCCTGAAAACCGCGGGACTCACCGTCACGCTGTACGCGCTTGGCGTCACCTTCGGCGCGCCGGTGCTGACCTCGCTGACCGCGGCCGTCTCGCGGAAAACGCTGCTGCTCGCCCTGATGCTGCTCTTCATCGCCGGAAACAGCCTGGCCGCAGCCGCAGACGGCATCGCGCTGCTGCTGACCGCCAGGGTGATCTCCGCGCTGGCGCACGGGCTGTTTATGTCCATCGCCTCGACCATCGCCGCGGATCTCGTGGCGGAAGACCGGCGGGCCAGCGCCATCTCCATCATGTTCACCGGGCTGACCGTCGCCACGGTGACCGGCGTGCCGCTCGGCACCTTTCTGGGCCAGCAGCTCGGCTGGCGCGCTGCCTTTGCGGCGATTGCCGTCACCGGCATCCTCGCGCTGCTGGCGAACCTGCTCCTGATTCCCGCCGGGCTGCGCAAAGGCGTCCGGACGCCGGTCCGGGAGCAGGTCAAGCTCGTGACAAACGGCCGGCTGCTGCTGGCCTTCGCCATCACGGCGCTCGGCTATGGCGGCACCTTCGCCGTCTTTACCTATCTGTCGCCGCTGCTCCATGAAATCAGCGGCTTCAGCGAGCGCACGGTGGCGGGCATCCTTGTCGTCTACGGCATCGCCATCGCCATCGGCAATATCGCCGGCGGCAAAGCCGCCAACCGCAAGCCGCTGAATGCGCTCTTGTACATGTTCATGGCGCAGGCTGTCGTGTTGTTCATCCTGACCTTCACCGCGCCATATCCGGCAGCCGCGCTGGTCACCGTCTTCTTCATGGGCCTTCTGGCCTTCATGAACGTGCCCGGCCTGCAGATCTTCGTCGTGACGCTGGCCGAACGTTATGCCCCGGCGGCGAAGGATGTCGCCTCTGCCGTCAATATCGCCGCCTTCAATGCCGGCATCGCGGCCGGCGCGTATCTCGGCGGCATCGTCGCCAGCCGCATCGGTCTGGCCGACACGGCCTGGGCGGGGGCCGTGATGGTGCTCTTGGCCGTGCTGCTGACGGCGTGGAGCCGGAAGCTGGAACGCAAGGACGCGCAGGACGCAAGCGCTGGGAAAGCGGCGTAGTCTTTTTCATAAACTAAACTCGAATCGGAGGAATACCTCATGAACTTACATTTGAAAGAAACCGTTGCGCTTCACAATAACGTACGTATGCCGCAATTCGGGCTTGGCGTGTTCCAGGTCGAAGACGGCGCCAAATTGATCCAGGCGGTTAAAACCGCCATCGCCCACGGCTACCGCAGCATCGATACCGCCGCCATTTACGGCAACGAACGCGGAGTCGGACAGGCGCTCCGCGAAGCCTTGACCGAATATCAACTGGCGCGCGAGGACCTCTTCGTTACCTCCAAGGTATGGAATGCCGATCTGGGCTATGAAGCCACACTTGCCGCTTACGGCGCCAGCCTGGAGAAGCTGGGCCTCGACTACCTCGACCTGTATTTGATCCACTGGCCGGTGGAAGGCAAATACAAAGAAGCCTGGCGTGCGCTTGAAACGCTGTATAAAGCCGGACGCGTCAAGGCGATCGGAGTCAGCAACTTCCAGATTCATCATCTGGAGGATTTGCTGCAGGATGCGGAGATCAAGCCCATGGTCAATCAGGTCGAACTCCATCCGTACCTGGCGCAGCAGGAACTGCGGGAATATTGCCAGTCGCAGGGCATTCAAATCGAAGCCTGGTCGCCTTTGATGCAGGGCCGCCTGCTGGATCATCCGGTTCTGCTGGACATTGCGGCAACCCATGGCAAATCCGTCGCCCAGGTGATTTTGCGCTGGGATCTCCAGCACGGCATCGTGACCATTCCAAAATCGGTTAAAATGCAGCGGATCACCGAAAACGCCGATGTGTTCGACTTCCATCTAAGCGCGGAAGAGATGGCGCGCATCGATGCTTTGAACCGCGATGAACGCGTCGGTCCCGATCCGGACAACTTCGATTTCTAATTGTCCTGAGTACAGCAAAAATCCCTGTCTTTCACGCCCGCGCGCGAAAGACAGGGATTTGTTTTATACCATCTTGATTTCCAGCAGCTCGTATTTGATGATGCCCATCGGAGCATCGACACTGATGATGTCGCCCACCTTTTTGCGGAGCAGCTCCTTGCCGAGCGGGCTTTCGTACGAAATTTTGTTGTCCGCCACATTCGCCTCCGCCGGGCTGACCACGCGGTACTCAATCTTTTCGGCAAATTCAATGTCGTTCAGGACGACGACGGAGCCGACGCTGACGGTCGAGAGATCGATGCTGCTGGAATCCACCACGCGGGCTTTGGTCAGCATTTTCTCCAGCTGCATGATGCGTGTCTCCATAAACGACTGGTCTTCCTTGGCCGAATGGTATTCGCTGTTCTCCTTCAGGTCACCGTAGCTGATCGCCAGCTTGAGGCGCGCCGCCAGCTCCTTGCGTCCCGGGCCTTTTAGCTGTTTCAGCTCTTCCTCCAATTGGGCCAAGCCTTCCTTGGTCAAAAACAATTCTTCGTTCGTCTCATTGGACATGTTCGACAACTCCCTATTTTCGCCTGCGCTTTATTTTCTATTTTACCCTAAATCGGAGCAAGATGCTTATTCCTCCGGAAGATGGGTTTCGCAGAACGCGGCCAACTCCTGTTCCTCGTCTTCCTCCAGCTCGAAATCGAGCAGCCTTCCCGTTGTCGTCTCCAGCAGATCGTAAGTGACCAGGCTGAAGCCGGCATCGTCCATCTTCACCACCGCGCGTACCGTCACCCCGTTCTCTTCGTACAGCTCATCCTCTTCGGGGATGTCCAGCTCGATATAAAACTCATAGCGCTTCCCGCTGATAATTCCGAACGGATCACGGATATATTCCACGGTGTAGCTTTTAAATGTCAGCAACGTGCATACCTCATTTCCTGGGATGTTCCACGTTATTGTATCACAAATCCGCAGGTTAGAAGAAAACGCCAGCAAGCTGGAGTCCGGGAAGTCTGTCTACCCAAACAGCAAAGGAAACGTTAAGGTCACGATCGCTGCCCATAGCCCGTAAACCGGCAAATAGGCCGTGACCGCCTTTTGAATGGACTCAAGCCCGGTTTTGTTCCGCAGGAAGCGGATGTAAGCGAGCATAAGCCAAATGAGATGGCCCCAAATCAGCAGGTTTGCGCCGAGAACCGCGATTCTATGGGGCGTAATTCCATAAGACGACAGCCGGAACAGAATGGCAGATAAAGCGACGCTATCAATGATCAGCGCGAGCACGATCAGGGCGAAGCCGATAAAATCGGAGGCGTTTTTCCGTTCTTCCCGGCCTCTTTCGGTAATGGAGAAAATGGTTACGGCCAGCACGATCAGCAGGATGCCGTTAAAGGACAGAAGGAAGCCGCGGTCGATAAACGGATTTTTGCCGACTCCGGCCACCGTGGCCAGATAGGCCAGCAAGGTAATCAGCACGATCGGAGCGAAAATTTGCGCGATATAAGGCGCGATATTTTTGGCCAGCCTGAGGTTCTTCGTCACCAGGTAAGCTGCCACGATGGAGAGGGCAACCGCGCCGAACAGGACCACATTGCTGAACCAAAACTCCTCGATACTCAGACCTGCATAGGAAAACAGCCGCAGCGTCAGGAGGGATAACACCATCCCGCTGATCGCCATAATGGCGTAGAGGATCACAAACTGGCCGTTAAACTTCAGATAGGCTAATCTTGCACCGTCGGCACGGTAATCACTGCCTGTAAAGGCAAGCCCAACGATGACCCACAGAAATATCGGGAAATGCAGGTAGGCCATCACCGTACTGTCCGTAAGCTCCAGAGGGAGCAGATTCAGATAGACGGCGGAGATCAGGAACGCCGCGCAGAGGGAATAAAGAATACTCCGTTTGGGGCGGTTATTGTATGCAAAATAGGCAGCGATAAAAGGCAGGACGCCAAAGGCCAGGTTGATCGGGGCGATCGTTTCCCGTTCCACATAATAAAATAGAATTCTCGTACAAACCCCGGCCAGCACAGCCAACAGGCCCATGACCCAAAAATCCCGCTGAAGCCATGAAGCTTTCTCTGCCGCCGAAGGCTCCATGCGCTCCGTATAATGAAGCCGTTCAAACCATACGGCCAGTACCGGCGAATCGGGATGCTGCTCCCATGCCGCGGAAAAGGACTGCCTGAACGCCTCTGGTTCTTTCCGGTACATCCTCTCCAGCTCATGAGGGTTAGCGATATGCTCCATAATCGGATTGTCGTTTCCCATTTCAATCCTCCTGCCATTTTTTATGCGCCCAAGACCAGGCAAGGGCATATTGAATTTAGCATAACATTTATCGTTTTGCAATATATTTTAGTTGTTATCCCTTTTGTTTAGACCGGTGTGCGCCTATAGAAAAACCCGCAAACAGACAGATGTCTGCTTGCGGGTTTGGTTGACCCTATCCACTATGGAATCCTTGAACATTCGGCTATTTCGGCTCAGCCCACCGTCACGCCGCTGCCGGCCTGCGCCTTCTTGATCTGCTTGCTGCGCAGCTGGCCGCAGGCGGCGTCGATGTCCGCCCCGTGCTCCAAGCGTGTGCTGACGCTGACGCCCTGTTTCTTAAGCGTATCGAAGAAGGCCCGTACCACCTCGCGGTCGCTCCGCTGATACTGGCTGTGCTCATCGACCGGATTGTACGGGATGAGGTTCACGTTGACGAGTTGACGCCGGTCGCCGATCAGCTCGGCCAGTTCCAGCGCATGCTCATGGCCGTCATTGATATCTCTCAGCAAAATATACTCCAGCGTGATCCGCCGGTTGGTGCGCTCCAGGTAGTAATCAATCGCGGGCAGCAGCTTCTCCAGCGGAATGGCACGGTTGATCTTCATGATCCGGGTACGCAGCTCGTTGTTCGGCGCATGCAGCGAAACGGCAAGGTTAACGCCCATGTGGGCGTCGGCGAATTCGCGGATTTTGTCCGCGAGGCCGCTGGTCGATACCGTGATGCCCTTGCCGGCGATCGCCAGCCCCTTATGCTGCTTCACAATGTTCAGGAAATCGATCAGATTCTTGAAATTATCGAACGGTTCGCCGATCCCCATCACGACGATATGGCTGACCCGTCCGCCTTGACCGAGGGCATCCAGATGCTGCTGGACCTTCATGATCTGCTCGACGATCTCGCCGCTGCCCAGATCGCGGCTCTTCGCGAGCAGCCCGCTGGCGCAGAAGCTGCAGCCGATGTTGCAGCCGACCTGCGTCGTCACGCAGACGGACAAGCCGTATTTTTGCTTCATCAGCACGGTTTCGATCAAGTTGCCGTCCTGAAGGCGAAACAGGAATTTGACCGTTCCGTCGGCCGACTCCTGCCTGATATGTTGCTGCATCGTATGAAAAACGAAATGCTCGGACAAGAGCTGCACCGTCTCGGCGTTCACCCCGGCCATCTCCGCGAAATCGCCGATCCGCTGCCGGTACAGGGCATCCCAAACCGCAGCGGCGCGGGATTTCTTCTGGCCGTGCTCCACGAGCCAGGCGGACAGCTGCTCGAGTGTCATTCCGTATATGGATGTTTTATTCATTGCCAAACCTCTTTTCAACCCTTTATCCTGCCTATTGTCTCAAATTTTTGCTTTTAAAACAAGGGCGCCCTCCTCACGGAGAGCGCCTGACGGTCATCTTATTGGAAAACCGCAAATTTCAGTCCTTGCTTCTGCAAATATTCGATGATTTCCGGAAGCGCCTGCAGGGTCAGGCTTTTCTCATGCAGCAGATAAATCCCGCCCGACGCATCCGTATGATGAAAGTAATCCAGAATTTGTTCTTTGTTGTCCGCCTTCCAATCCTCGGGATCGCGGTTCCACAGCAGCACCTTGAGATGCTGCTCCTCCGCGGTACGCGCCAGCGTATCGTTGATCGCCCCGTAGGGCGGACGGAATACCGTCACCGGAGCGCCGGTGAGCTGCTTAAGCGCCGCGCTTGCCTTAGCCAGGTTCGCCCGGCTGCTCTCCGCGCTGCCGCGGGTCAAATCGCTGTGATCCCAGGAATGGCTGCCGACTGGCATGCCCTGGGCCCGTGCATAGGCCGTTTCCTGCGGATGCTTCTGCGCATTTTGGCCGACGAAGAGAAAATTCGCCGCCACTCCGTGTTGGACAAGAACGTCGACGATGTCCTTCGTATACCGCGACGGTCCGTCGTCAAAGCTGAGGGCGACATACCCTTCCGGCAGCCCGTATTCGTAGTGATCGGCCGGCAGGTCGATCACTTTGACCGGCGGTTCAGCCGGCTCCGCAGCCGCAGGGGATGCAGACGGCTGCAGCTGCGCCGGCAGCTCCGGCGGCGATGCCGGACCGCTCTTCAGCAGCACGGCATGCTGCGTCGGGGCCGCCACCGTCAGCGCAGCCGCAGGGACCGGCTTGGCGTACGCGGCGGTCTCCTTGTGCGCTTCCGCGCTGCCGCCAAACCATCCACCGTCCATACGCAGCAGAAAGACGGCGATCAACAGCGCAAACAGCAGGCTGCGCAGCGCGAAAGGTTGAAGCTTGTACGCGCGTTGCGCAGCTCGCGGCCGGGCCTTTCCGGCAGTTTCCGCCGAAACCGCGGCTACCGTTGCTTCGGCCAGCGGTTCGACCTGGGCCTGCGGAGCACGCAGCTCCCGCAGCCGCTCCGCAAACGCCGCCGAGCAGGCGAAATGCAGCGTCTCCCGGAGCGACTCTCCGATTTTGACCAGCGAGCTGAAATAGGTATTCTGGAACGGATCCCATTTCGGATACAGCGACAAGCGGACCCGAGTATCCCCGAAAGGCTCCAGGGCAAGGATCTGTGCGTATGTATAGTCATCGACTGCTAACGTCCGGCGTGAATAACCGCTGTCCCCGGTAAGTTCTACCTCCAATATGCAACCATCCGGCGTATGCGCAAGCGACAGCAGTTCAATCAGCGGCGCGGCATGTGACGCAAGCTTTGGCATGACCCTTAGGAATCCCCGCCGGGTTCGCTGGGCTCCTGAGCGGAGCCTGCGCCAAAGGGAACCGTCATTCGGTTCGTGAAGTCGGCAATCATGTTGGCGAGGTAGGTTTTTTCCTGGCGTGCGGTTTCGAACTTCTGCTTCAGATGGGCGTTTTCCGTTTCGAGGCGGCCGATTTTTTCTTCCAGCTCATTGATCCGCTTCAGTTTCTCGGCATGGGCCTCGTTATGCTTCTGCACCAAATGGGCATATTTCTGCTGCTCCAGATCGATGGTGCTTCGGAGCTCGTCGGCTTCGGTCAGCATTTCAGCCTGCAGCTCGCGGTAGTCCTCCAGCACCTGGTCGACTTTCAGATTCTTCTCGACCAGCTTTTGCTCCAGCTCCATAATGTTCTTCTCACGTTCCTCAATCACTTTGCTGAGGTTCTTGAGATCCTTGTTCAGTCGCTCCACCGAGCCGTTCGAATGCGTCAGGCGGTCCTGAAGCTCCAGGCTTTTTGTCTCCGCGTGCGTCCGCGCCTGAATCATCTGCTCGACTGCGAAGATCAGATCGAGCGATTTTTTGTCGAGCGGCGTTTTTCCTGTCGATACCATCCCGTTTTGCGGCTCCGCGGCAGGCTCTTGCTCCTGTGCGGCGGCCGGCTCCTCCGCTTCCTGCATCCTTTGTACCAGACCCGGTTTAGGCGGTTTGTCCGCAGCCTCTTTCCGTTTGAAAAAAGGAGTGACCATCTATCAATCACCTCATTATAAATGTAAAAATATACCGAGCTTATACGATTTAATTATAGTGGATTTGCGGAAGCGGCAAGTGAGCCGGAGTATCTAACTTTGTCGAATCCATCATTGGGCCCAAACCGCTTCGGAAACGGGGCACGCCCCGGTCTTTTGGTCGATCTTCCATCTGCAGAAGCGCAGACCCTGCACGCAAAAACGCGGTCCTGACGGACCACGTTTCAGAGTGGAAGCTGCGGGAAGCAGGCCAAAGGGAGCAGATACAAGCCTAATTCAGCGCAGCGACGAGACCGTTTCGGCAAGCCCCTGTTCGAACGGCGTTTTGGGGATCACCCCAATGACACGCTCGTATTTGGCCCCGCTGAGCACCAGCGGCTCCTTGGTCAGATACAGCATCTCCACGATCTCCTTCATCACGGGAATAAAGAGACCGAGCAGCGTAAGGCCGATTTTGCCTACCGGAAGGACCGGCTTGGAGCTTCCGCTTGCCCGGCGGGCCAATCGAACGATCTCTTTGCCGGAAATGATCCCTGCGCCTGGAATGTTCCAGTTCTGCCCGTACGTATCCTCCCGCGAAGCCAGCTCAACAATCATCTTCGCCGCATCCGGCAAATAAACATATTCACGCGGCACGGTCATATTCCCGATGAACATCGCCGGTTTGCCCTTGGCTATGGCTGAAAGGGTTGAGCCCAAATACGAAGCTTCGTTGGCGGTCGGGCCGTAATAGTCCGGCAGTCTGGCGATTAGTCCCCGTACACCCTTCCAGCGGGAGCTGAAAAACATGCGCTCAAACGCAAGTTTGGTTTGTCCTTTGCGGGTATGCGGCATCTTTGGATGCTCCTCGTCGACCGGAAGCGGTCCGGTCCGTCTGCCGTACGGATAAATCCCGTCGATTGCCACGACCTTCAAGGACAGGCGCTGGGCGGCCGCCATGACGGCTTCTCCCATGGGCAGCAGCTTCTTCTGCATCTCATGATAAGGAATCGAGGCGCAGTGAAACAGCACGTCGGTTCCCTGTGCCGCCGCGGCGATCGACTCCGTATCGAATACATCCCCGGTCTTCAGCGTCAGACCGGCAGGTTGACCCATCGAAGCCGCCAGTTGCTCCAGCTTACCCATAGAGCGGCCGAAGGCGACCGTCTCTACGCCCCGTTTCAGCAGTTCGGCGACAATCACCGCCCCTGTTCCGCCTGTAGCACCAAGTACAATTGCTTTTTTCATGATAATCATCCTCCTGAATTGGATATTTAGTGATTAATCACTAACTAATAAACAAAAAAATTTCTTACTCTCCTGCCGCTCCGGCCAAGCCGGAGCAGCCGTAAATCCTTTGCTACAGCTCCTCCGGCAGATGCTTCGGCTTCAGCTCCGGCAGCTCCAGCGACATGGCGATATTGCAGAGCATACCGTTGGCCAGAAAGGTGCTGACCTCGACCTGCGGATGGGCTACACCGGCCTCCTTGAATTTGGATTCCATTAGCCTGGAGACCTCCAGCATGCCTGCCTGCATCGTCCGGCGAATGGCTTCATCGCGGATGCCGTAAGCCTGCACCTGCAGCAAAATTTCGTGCGGATGCGTCTCCATCAGATTCTCGTAGGCTGCAATCGATTCGGCGAGCAGCCGTTCCGGCGGTGCCTTGACCGCTTCAAAGGCGCGCATAATCCGGTCAAACGCCCGCTCGAGCGCGGCCACGAACAACTCCTCCTTGTTCTTGAACAGCTTGAAAATGTATGGCTGCGAGATCCCGACCTTCTCGGCTACTTGCGCGGTGGTCGCCCGTCCGTATCCGTGTCCGGCAAAGACCTCGACCGCCGACTCCAGGATTTGCTCTCTGCGGTTGGCTGCGCCGGTATCCGTTGCTCTCACACGGCCGTTGTCTGCTGATTTGTTCATCTTGGCCTCCAAAATAGGTAAAGTAACTGATATTGAGTGGGTGGTTAGTTATTGATCAATAACCTGTTGCTGATTTGAAGTATACGCTACTGTTCTGGAGATTGCAAGCCCTTTTTGACTTTAATGAAAATGGAATGAACAATGGGTACAATAAGGACAAGCACCTATTCTTACCTTTATAGGGGGAACCCAGTTGGACAAATACGTCATGCATGCCAAATTCACCGCCGCGCCGGGAGCGCGGGAGACGCTGGCCGGGCTGCTGCTCGAAGCGGCCGCGGCAATGGAAACCGTTCCAGGCAACGAGCTATATCTTGTCCATGTATCGGAGACGGGACCCGACGACATTTGGGTATACGAGGTATGGAGCAGCGAAGATGCCCATGCCGCTTCGCTGCAGGATGAAGCGACGAAAGCTGCGATCCGCCAGGCAATGCCCCTGATTGCCGGCGTGGAGCCGGTCCGTCTGAACCTGCTGGGCGGCCACGGCCTCCCGGCCGAATAACCAGCCGGAAGACACAAAAACCGCCTGCCCGGTTTGGGGAGGCGGTTTTTCATGGTTACCAACCGTTCAGCTTTGGCCGTCCTCGAGAGCGGCCAGGCGTGATTTTTCATCCGCAAGCCGCGTTTCCGCCAGCTCTACGCCATGACCGTCGACCGATCCCTCCGCAGCATGGCTTACCGCTTCTTCGGCATGCTCCAGGCTGCCCGCGGCCTGATGGAGCGTCTGCTCATTCGGATGACTGAGCGCCTGGGTGACTGCGTTGTGGAGCTTCGTCACGGAATCCTGCGCCTGATCCACGGTACTGTTGGTCCGCAGGCTGGATTCGTAATGCCGTTTCATCGTACGTATCCCCCTTTTCGTCTATGCGTTCCGCTATAGGATGGTTGGGCGAAGGGGATTTTATGCAGCTAGACCAGGAACATCGCCACGACCGTTGTCACGGCCAGCCCCAGCAGCACCGGCTTCAGGTTGCGGCGGGCCAGCTCGAACGGGCTGACGCCGCAGATGGCCGCGGCGGGAATAAGCGCCCACGGGATCAGCGTGCCGCCGCCGACCCAGATCGCCGCGATCTGGCCGAGTGCGGTCAACGTGGCCGCGCCGGAATGGATCGCCGCCGCGAACAGCTGGGCAATCGAGCCGGCCAGCGAGATACCGGAGAAGCCGGAGCCGTCAAGCCCGGTAATCGCGCCGATGGCGGTCAGCGTGACGGCGCCGACAGCGCCGTTCAGCGGAACATGGTCCGCGAGCGCCACACCCAGGTCGTTGACGATGCCGTGCGAGGCTTCCGGCAGCACCTTGCCGAACAGCTCCGTAAACGCCGAATCGCCAAGATAAAAGAATGCGGCGATCGGAATGACCGGACCGAATACTTTAAAGCCGAACACAAATCCGTCGATTAAATACGAGGTCACCCGCTCCAGCCCCCGGTCCCGGTGGGCCAGCAGCGTTACGGCAATCAGGATCAACACGGCCGTGCCGCCGACCAGCGCGGTCGCGTCGCCGCCCTGCAGATCGAGCGCGAACATCGCTACCACATCGGCAAGGAAAAGCAGCGGAATGAGGATGGCCAGTGTTTTTTGGACGCGGGGTTTGATGATGACCGGCTGCACCTCCGAATCTCCGCCGGATGTTAGCGCCGAGCCGCCGCCGGAGGAAGCAATCAACCCGTCGCGCCACGTCCCGTTCTTCTGATCCCGCTTCATCAACCAAAAAGCCGTCACGGTCGTGACCAGGCCCATGACGATAACGAGCGGCACGCTGGCCTCCATGACAGTGGATACCGGCAGCCCGGCTGCATCGGCGGTAAGCTTGGGAGCGCCCTGAATGATATAGTCGCCGGATAACGCAATCCCGTGCCCGAACAGGTTCATCGCCATCGCGGCGCCCAGCGCCGGAAGCCCCACGCGCACGGCAACCGGCAGCAGCACGGCGCCGATCAGCGCTACCGCCGGCGAAGGCCAGAAGAAGAACGATGTGATCATCATAATGAGGCCGATGCCCCAGTAAGCCAGCGCCGGCGTCCGCAGGAACCTCGTGAGCGGCGCAACCATCGCCTCGTTGATCCCCGTAATCATCAGGATGCGGCTCATCGCGACAATAATAGAGATGATCATAATCGTGCCCATCAATTCTTTGGTAGCATAAACGAAGGAATTAAAAATCCCCGAAACTGAACCGCCAAGCGTCTCTGTCGCCAGTAGCCCTAGCGTAAAAATCCCGGCTACGCAAATCATCGTCGTATCGCGGCGGCGAATGAGCAGCACCATAATAAACGCAATAAACGCCAGGTATACCCAGTGGATCGCCGTTAACTGAATCGTCATTGTAAAGGTCGCCTCCCTTCCCACTCTAGCAAGTGGTGCTATATGCTATGCGGAAGGCTGGGCGGTTGTTCTAACCGGGTCGCCCCTATGCGGCATTTCGTTTATACTAACCTTACCGGGCTTATGAGCCCTTTTCGGTGATCTATAAATTCTATATGTTCATAAATGGGGTGTGCTTCCATGAACCTGAGCGAAAAAGTAGCCAACCTGCCGCTGACCCCGGGCGTCTATCTGATGAAAGATCATCTGGGTCATATTATATACGTCGGCAAGGCAAAAAGGCTGAAGAAACGGGTTCAGTCCTATTTCTATGACAACAAGGGGCATTCCCCGAAAGTCAAACAGCTGGTCCGCCATATCCGCGATCTGGATTATATCGAGACGGATACGGAATTCGAGGCGTTTCTCCTAGAGTGCAGAATGATTAAGGACATCAAGCCGATGTACAACAAGAAGATGAAAAATCCCCTGGCTTATACGTATATTACGGTCCGGGATAAGCGGCCGTATGCCCAGCTCGACATCAGCTACGAACCCGAGGAAGACGGGCAGGTGTTCGGACCTTACACGAGCCGGAGTACGGTGGAACGGGCCATCCTGGGCATCAAGGAAAGCCAGCGGATTCTGTGCAGCAGTCCGCAGGCCAAATCCTCGCTGTGCCTGAACCATTCCTTGGGACTCTGCATCGGGATGTGCGGCGGCGGCGAAGCGCTGCTGAAATATAACGAAATTATGCAGCGGATCATCGGGCTCTTGAGCGGCAAGGATCATTCCATTCTGGCGGATATGGAGAAAAAGATGGAGGAAGCGGCACAGCGCTTCGACTTCGAAACCGCGGCCAAAACCCGCGATTATTTGACGGCCGTCCACGCCTTGCTGCAAAAGGAAGCAGTGATCGGCTTCACGGGGGCCAACAACAACATCGCCGTTCTGGAGCGGCTTGACGGTGTCACCCTCAAGCTGATTCTCATCAAGGGCAGCAACGTACTTTATGCCGGAAAAATCGCGGGCGGACAAGCTGCAGCGCCGCTTGCGGCGGAGATTGCGGCCGCCATAGCCGGCTGCTTCGAGAGCGCTCCGGCGCTTGCAGCCGAAACAATCGGCCGGGACCGGATCGACGAAGCGCAAATTATATACAGCCATCTGACGCACAGCTCGGACAGCCATTTGATCATTCCCGACGAGTGGCTGCTTCCGGAGCACAGCGGCCAGCTCCAGTCCGCCGTCCGCAGCTTGCTTGCGTCATGCGCCGGCTGGCCGTCCAGCCTTGATTAGGCGGCTCCAGCGCATAGCCGTCTCAGCGCTCAGCCGACTTGAAGTAACGGTACACGCGCTGCAGCTTCTGCGCCTGCTTGCCCTGCGGTTTCTCCATCCCGCCGAACTCGAAAAATTTGACCGGGCGAATGCCGACGAATCCGAACAGCGCCCGGCGCATCAACACTTTATGCGCATTGTGCAGCCAGAAGAGCGGATAACCTGCCGGGCCTTTCATGGAAGAGATACAGACCACGGATTTCCCTTTAAGCAGCCCCTCCGGCTTCAGGCCGCCTTTGTCCCGGTAGGCGAAGCCCGAAGCAAACATGCGGTCGATATAGCCCAGCAGCATCGCCGGCGGACGCCCCCACCAGATCGGATAGATCAGCACGATCCGCTCTGCCCACAGCAGCTGCTCGCGGTGTCTCGCTAGCTCCGGATCGGCATGCATATCCCGCCGCCGTTTGTCTTCCCCAAACCTAAGCGCAGGATCAAACCCCTCCGCATACAAATCCAGCACCTGAAGCTCCTGCTCTTGCGGATGGTCGCTGCAGCCGCGAATGACCTCCTGCAAAAAGGCATAACTTAAGCTTTGATGATTCGGATGCGTATAAATAATCAGCGTCTTCATCGGAACACCCCTTTATTTATCATTTGATAACTAAACACTATCACCAACCTTATTGGTTGTCAAATGATAATTGTTATTTGATAAATGTTTTGCTATGTTGTCTCTGAGGTGATTTTGTGGACAATCAGGAATTGTTCCGCCGCTTTATGGCGTTTATCGTGGCGGTGCATGAAACAACGTATGATTTAACGAAGGATCTTACGCCGGATCATTTGACGCCGCTGCAATATAAAATGCTTGAATACATCGCCGTCAGCCAGCCGGTTACGCTCAGCGAGATCGGGGACTGCCTGCACATCTCCCCGCCAAACACGAGCCGGGAGCTCAAGAAGCTGACGGAAAAGGGCCTATGCGCCAAAAAAACCGATCCCGCAGACCGCCGCAGGCAGGACATCGTCCTTTCGGCGGAGGGCCAACGGCTGATGGACGAGGTGTTCGCTTCCGGCGCCATCCGTTTTCATGAACGGATCGGCGCCGTATCCACAGAAGAAGCTGCCGAGATTGTGCGTGCGCTGGAGCTTTTGCAGCGCAAGGTCTTTCACTAAACATGCAAAAAGAGCGCCAAGCCGCAGCCTGCGCTCTTTTTGCTGTTGTTATATCCGAATTCGATAAGTTCCGTTATTTCACGAGCATAACCGCGCAAGGGGCATGCTGCGCCACCGAATGACTGACGCTGCCCAGCAGCAGCTCGGAGATGAATGAGACGCCGCGGCTGCCCATGATGATCAGGTCGGCGGATTTTTCCTTGGCGGCCTTGCAGATCACTTTGGACGGATCACCGTGGACGTAAAACGTTTCAAAGCTGAGGCCTGTGCCTTCCAGCTTCGCGGTGGCCGCGGCAAGAATCTGCCGGTCCTCCGATTCCAGCGCCCCTTCAAGATCCATCGAACCGGTCGGTTCGTTCAGGGCAATGACCGGCTGAACGTGAATGACGCTCAGCCGTGCTGCGGGCGACAACGCCTTTGCTAGGCCGATCGCGCTGTCCAGCGCCCGTTCCGCCTGCCCCGAGCCGTCCATCGGGACCAGAATATGTCCATACATCTGAATACCTCCCTTTCCCCTCACCTCATGAATTAATGCGCGCTTTCGACTTCATCCACATGCTTCAAGTGTTTGCTGTTCACCCCAAGGTACAGCGCCGCAACGACCACGAATGCGCCGCCGACGATAAACGGCATATGCGGATTGAACCACTCGGCCAACTTGCCGGCCAGATAAGGTGCAATCGCCCCGCCGATAAACCGCAGGAAGCTGTAAGCCGCCGAAGCTGTCGGACGTTCTACCGGAGCCGCGTTCATGACTGCAGTCGTGATGAGCGTGTTGTTGTTGCCGAGGAAAGCGCCGGCCACGATGACGGCGATGATCACCACCGTTTTATCCGTGGTCCAGTTGGCCATGACGAACAGGCAAGCCGCGAAGCAGAGCAGCATGACAACCATCGACGGCAGTGTGCCGAAACGTTTTTGCAGCTTAGGCGCCATAAAGACGGAGGTAAAGGCCAGCATCAGGCCCCAACCCAGGAATACGTAACCGAGCTGATGCTCATCCAGACCCAGTTTGCCGAGCACCAGCGCGGCATAGACCAGCAGCGTGAAGAACCCGAAGTTGTACAGCGCGGCAGCAATGCCGAAAGTGCGTAGCGCGCGAAATTTCAGCGCGCGGAACGGATCGGCCAGCGACGCTTTTTTGCGGACGGCCTGCCCGCCGGCAGCCATCTTGGACGGCTTCGGCATCAAGGTCAGGATCAGGATAAAGGCAAATACCATCAGCCCGGCTACGCCGAAGAACGGGCCGCGCCACGAAATCGCGCCCAGCTCGCCGCCGACCAGCGGTCCTACGGAAATACCGAGACCCACGGCTACCTCAAACAGAATAATCGACTTGCCGACGCCGGTCGTGGACAACGAGACGATGGCGGATAGCGCCGTCGCTACGAACAGCGCGTTGCCCAGCCCCCAGCCGCCGCGCAGCAGTACGAGGCTCCAGATGCCGTTCGACAAACCGCCCAGCAAGGAGAAGATGGCGATAATGACCACGCCGCACATCAGCGTGTATTTGGGCCCCAGGCGGGTGGAGATTACGCCGGTAATCAGCATGGCCACCGCCATAACGGCATTATAGCTTGTAAAGAGCAGCGTCACGTCGCTGGCGGAAGCATGCAGCTTCTCGGCGATGGCCGGAAGAATCGGGTCGACGAGGCCAAGCCCCATGAAGGCAATGACGCTGGCGAAGACAACCGCCCAGACCGCCTTCGGCTGGCTGAACATGCCGGCCTCCTGAATTGACTGCTTTTGTACGGCCCCAGTCTGGCCTTTTTGAACGGATGACTGCATTTCTCTCCCAAACTCCCTCTCTTTATTGTGGTTCGATAATCTCGCTTACTCTTTGGTGAAGCTGCTCGATCTCCTTGCGGAGCTTCAGCATTTTGGCGAATTTCTGGTCGATCATCTCCAGCTGCTTGCCGGTGATCTCATGCACCTCGCGAAGCTGCTGGAGTTTTAGCGCGGAATCCTCCGTGCTGCGGTACATCGCCCGGTGCTCATCCAGCTTTTTGGCGATGGAGACATAGTCCGAGATTTCCTGCAAGGAAAAACCAAGCACGTCCCGGGCGTCTACGATCCGCCGCAGTACCTCGACATGTTCAGGCGTATACAGGCGTACGCCGCCGCTGGTGCGTTCAGGGGGGAACAGCAAACCGATCTCCTCATAGTACCGGATTGTCCGTTTGGTCAGCCCGAGCTCCTTGGCGACATCATCGATTTTGTAAATTGGAATTCATTCCCTTCCACGTAGACTTACATTTCACTTTTATAGACTAAAACATTTTAACGTTAACGTCAACGTTAACTTTTAATTTAAAATAAATTTTTGCCGGACAGCAATTTCCCTCTTTTTATCTCGTGTAAACCTTGCTAACATAAAAACAACTTAAATAGGCTGTACTTAGGATAGGATTGAATAAGGGGGAACATACGATGGAGATTAAAGTAGACGATTTAAGCGGGGCCAAAACGCAAGGGCTGATTCAGCTGCATTTGCAGGGCATGTTCGAAAATACGCCCGCCGAGAGCGTACATGCGCTGAATCTGGACGGGCTGCGGAAGCCCGAAATTACCTTCTGGAGCGCCTGGGAAGGCGATGAGCTGCTGGGCTGCGGCGCGCTCAAGGAGCTTGACAAGACGCACGGCGAGATCAAGTCCATGCGGACCGTCGCCGCTCATCTGCGCAAAGGGGTGTCGCGCAGCATTCTGGAGCATATTATCGGAGTTGCGCAGACGCGGGGCTACAAGCGGCTCAGCCTGGAGACCGGCGCCACCGAGGATTTCCTTCCGGCACGCCGGCTGTATGAGGCCGCGGGCTTTGAGTACTGCGAACCTTTCGCCGATTACGCGCTCGATCCGTACAGCGCTTATATGACAAAGGCATTGTAACCAAGCCAACCGGCGCAAATGAGTTGTAACCGGAAAAAGTCCGGCATATTCTAGACCATCTGCGGATGAAAGGTGGTTGGTCTATTGAGCGACAAGCGAAAAGCGGGAATGCCGATTCCCCAGCCGATTCGGCCGGACGGGGCGGGCGGCGTCGATTGCGGCCCAAGAGATATTTGGCGCGATCTGGAGAACCCGGATCTGCTGGTTCCGCCCGTAACCGACAACGGGCTGGTGCCGGGTCTGGTGTTCTCCTTTTCCGACGCGCATATGCAGCTGAACCACGGGGGCTGGTCGCGGGAAGTGACCTCGCGGGAGCTGCCGGCCGCAACCGAGCTGGCCGGGGTCAATATGTATTTAACGCCGGGCGGGGTGCGTGAGCTTCATTGGCACCAGCAGGCGGAATGGTCGTTCATGATCTGCGGCAGCGCCCGGATTACGGCGATCGACGCCCAAGGCCGGAACTATATCGCCGATGTGCATAAAGGCGATCTGTGGTATTTCCCGCCCGGTCTGCCCCATTCGATCCAGGGGCTGGCGGAAGGCGCGGAGTTTCTGCTTGTCTTTGACGACGGCGCTTTCTCCGACCTGAATACCCTGTCGATTTCGGACTGGGCGGCGCACACCCCACGCAGCGTCCTGGCCGCCAATTTCGGTGTGCCGGAAGGCGCGTTCGCCCATATTCCCGCCGAACAGGTATACATTTACCAGGCAAAGGTGCCGGGGCCTATTAGTGAGCAGCAGGTGGCATCGCCCTACGGCAGTGTCCCGCTGCCCTTTTCGCACCGCCTGATGGACCAGGAACCGCTCGTGACCTCGGGCGGTACTGTCCGGATTGCCGATTCGTCGAATTTTCGCATCGCCAAAAACATCGCCGCGGCGCTGGTTGAGATCAAGCCGGGCGCCATGCGTGAGCTGCACTGGCATCCCAATGCCGACGAATGGCAATATTATTTATCCGGCCAAGGCCGGATGACCGTCTTTGCCGGCAACGGCGCCGCCCGGACTTATAACGTCCGCGCCGGGGACGTCGGGTATGTACCGTTTGCTTACGGGCACTATATCCAGAACACGGGAACCGAATCGATCTGGTTTCTGGAAATGTTCCGCAGCGACCGGTTTGCAGATGTTTCGCTGAACCAATGGATGGCGCTCACGCCGAAAGCCCTCGTTGCCACGAACCTGAAAGTAAACGACGAGCTGCTGAACGCGCTTGATTCCGTAAAGCAGCCTGTCGTTAAATTTCCGGCAGCGGACTTCGCCCCTAATACCAAAAAAGAATGAGGTAACCCTTATTGACGAAATCTTATCAATTCTTCAACATGACCGACTTCTCACCGGCCCGGATCGAAGAGCTCCGGTTGCTGGAGCAGCAGTGCAAGATGTTCGACCATTCCAGTCTGCGGATCGGCATCGACAGCATTAAAGAGGACGGCGACCGCGCCGTCCTCTGCTATGATGATATCCGGCTGGCCGGGTGCCTCAGCTGGTATACGTCCGACGGCGTTACCGCGGACATCAACGTCATGGTTCATCCCGGGTACCGCCGGCAGGGAATCTTCCGCGGCCTGTTGGAACTGGCCCAAACAGGGATGCGGGATATCCGGGAATTCCGGTTCAGAGTTCCCGCCGATTCCGCTCCGGGAATGGACGTTATGCGCCATCTAGGCGGCAGGTTAACGACTTCACAATTCACAATGATTCTGGAGCAGCGGACGGTGTCCACACCCGGCGGCAGCGGCCTGTTTTTACGCCCCCGAAATGAAGAAGATTACGAATTTATGATCCGCTGCCTGTCCCAAGCGTTCGGCGACTCCGAGTCCTGGACCCGCAATTATGTAGCCCGTTCCAGCGAAGCCGGGCGGTCCGTCTTCATTGCCGTGGAAGGCAGCCGTCCGGTAGGACTGGTCGGGGTCAACGAACTTAATCCGCAGACGGCGGTCATCTACGACCTATGCGTGCTTCCGGCGGATCAGGGCCGCGGCTTGGGCCGGCAAATGTTGTCCTCTCTTGTGCGGCTGCTGCAGCCCCGCGGATATACCGAGCTTCGCCTCAGCGTGGTGACAGGCAACAAGCATGCCCTGAACCTGTACCGGTCCGCCGGGTTTGCGGTTTCCGCCGAATTCCATTACTTCCTGCTGGAGAAGTAGCGGACAAGCCTGATCCTGCCGCTGCCGCGTATGATTTATTTACCGGCAGCGCCAGTACCGGCCATCATCCGGTCCGCCGGCTCCTCGCTGCGTAATTTTGCCAGATGTTTGACATGCGCTTGCCCCCACACATTGATCGCCTGCAGCACAGGAAGAATATTCTGCCCGTGTTCCGTAATCGAATACTCCACTTTCGGCGGAATCTGCCGGTATACCTCCCGGTGAATAATATCCTGGGTCTCCAGCTCCCGGAGCTGTGAGGTGAGCATTTTCTTGGTGATCTCCGGCAGCGCCCGCTGAAGCTCGCTGAACCGCATCGTTCCGTTTGAAAACAAATGAAACAATATAATGGGCTTCCACTTCCCGGCCAGGATCTCCAGTCCGGTCTCCACCTGACAGTTCTCTTCCATGCTTCGCCTCCCGCTCTCCATGTACGGTATACTTTTTGATACCAGGTTTAAAAAAAGTAACTACTTTCGATAATTGAGTTTAGGGGTTATTATACTCCCATAAACGGGCAGGAACCACTGCATCCTTAAAAATAAATATCTGAAGAGGTGTTCATTTATGAAAGTACTGGTAACCGGGGCAACAGGACAACTGGGCCAACGGGTCGTGGAATCGTTGCTGAAGCTTCTGCCTGCCGGACAAATCGCCGTCAGCGTTCGCGATCCGCAAAAAGCGGCTCATCTCGTCGCATTGGGCGTGGATGTGCGCCAAGGCGATTTCAATCATCCGGAGACGCTCCATGAAGCCTTCGCGGGCATTGACCGGCTGCTGATGATCTCGACCAACGATTTGCAGAACCGGATTCAGCAGCAGAAAGCAGCGATCCAGGCGGCAAAAGAAGCCGGTGTAAAACTAATCGCCTATACAAGCGTCGTGAATGCGACGAACAGTCCGTTATCCCTTGCGGTCGATCACCGGGCAACGGAAGCCGCCCTTTTGGAGTCGGGCGTCCCCTATTCCTTCTTGCGCAACAACTGGTATTTGGAAAATGAACTGCCTTCCGTCCACGCTTCTCTGCAGGGCGCGCCTTGGATTACTTCAGCCGGTAAGGGGAAGGTCGGCTGGGCGACCCGCCAGGATTACGCGGAAGCCGCCGCCAAAGTGCTCGCCGGCGAAGGGCATGACAATACCATCTATGAGTTGTCCGGCAAACCGCTGACCCAGGAAGAATTCGTCGCGCTGGTGGAGGAAGTCAGCGGAAAGAGCATTCCGGTGCAGCAGGTTGATGACGAGACCTATGGCAAAGTCATGACCGGCGCCGGCATTCCCGAAGCAATGCTTCCGTTCCTGACCGGCGTCCAGCAGGGGATCCGGGCAGGGGCGCTGGATAGCGAAAGCGATGATCTGGCCAAGCTGCTGGAACGCCCGCTGACGCCGCTGAAGGACGCATTACGGGAGCTCTTGGCCGCGAAATAAAGTTTAAGCTTTCGCAGGCGCCGGTCCAATCGCTTTTCCCGGCAGGTCATACCCTGATACAAAGCCAAAATAAAGGGTGATGATCGAGTTGATCCGTCAAGAGATGCAGAAGCCGTATCATGTGATCGTTAGTTTGGGATGCTCCTGCAGCCCGGCGCTGCAGTTGATCCGCCATAAATTGAGAAGGTTTTCTGCTCCGCTCGACTGGATCGTCTCCCCGCGCCTGTCCGATGTCAACCGGCTCCTAAGCAACCGTTTTGCCGGTTATATGGAACTGCCTCATATGCAGATGGAGCAAGAGACCGATCTGCTTCTGGAGGAAGGTACGGTTGTGCTTCCCAAGACAGGTGTTGCCCAACCGGTCCGCTCCTATTTCGTTAAAGATACGATGTATAACTTCCTGTCGGTCCACGACTTTCCTATTCTCCCGGACCAGCCGTGGCAAGCGACCTATCCGGCTTTCAAGGCCAAGCTGACGCACCGGATCGAGCGGTTTATGAACTACATCGGCAACAGTCCCAGCGTGCTGTTCGTTCGTTGGGCCGGCGATTATGCCGAAGCCTATGCATTGCAAAACGTGCTGTCAGGGATTGTGCAGGGATCGTATGGCGTGCTCCTTCTGCGGCCCGAAGCTGGAGCGACGGAAATAACCGAGCTCCCTTGGGGACTACAGAACGTGTGCGCGCTTGAGGTGCCGGATGATCCGAATGATAACGACATCTGGGATTACGCCTTTGCAGGAATCAGCATCAGTATGATCTAATCAAGCCGGGATTCCGGCTCTTAAAAAAGGCGGACCTTTCGTTGATCGAAAGGTCCGCCTTTATATTTCTTACTTATTGTGTTTGATTCTTCGAATCGCCAATCCAAGAACAATCAGCGTGCCGCCGGCCAGGTAGATCGGCCATGGGCTGCTTTCCCCGGTCTTCGGCAGCGTCGCCGGTCCTCTTGCTGCTGAAGGCGAAGGCGTCGGTACGGTGCCGAGCGGCACTTCATCGACATCGATCTCAAAGACCGTCTCCTGTTCCTGTCCATCCGGATCCTTGGTGATGATGGAGAACGTATCCTTGCCTTTAAAGCCCGGATCCGGCGTATACGTCCATTTGCCGTCCGGCCCAAGAACAACGGTGCCATGGCCCGGCGGATTTCCGATGCTTGGCACGCCGCCAAGCGGAATTTCGCCTTCGAGCGGTATCTCCTCATCCGTGTTATCCCGGACTACGGCAGGCGTTGGCGTGGCTGTCGCGGGCGGCTGCGTTGGCGTAATTGCCGGTGTCGCAGACGGCGATGATGTCGGCGTTGGCGTTGGCGTCGGCGATGCCGTCGCTGTCGGCGTCACCACGACGACCGGCGGGATATACGGCGGCTGGGTCGGCGTCGGCGAGGCACTCGCCGTGGCCGACGGTGAAGGCGACGGCGATGCACTGGCCGAAGCGGAAGGCGACGGCGACGGAATCAGCGTATTCGTCACGTTCATCACCGTTTCGGTGCTGGAATTGAAAGTAACTGTCTTTTTCGCGGAGTCCAGCTGATACCCTTCGGGAGCCTTGACCTCCTGAAGCTTGTAGCTGCCCGGCCAGAGCTTCTTGAAGGTCGCCGTGCCGTACACATCTGTAGTGACCTCGCCCCATTTGATTTCTTCCGAGCCGGAGGTCCGGTACAGGGCAAAAACGGCGCCTTCCAGCTTTTTGGAGGTATCTGCGCTATCGGTCTTCACAAGCGTCAATTGCTTTTGGGTACCCGTGCCGACGCCGTCCGCGCTGGACAAGGCTACCGTGATCTCCTGCTCCTGCGTCTTCGTGATCGTCTTCGTGTTGTACCCGGCAATTTCAACGTGATTCGAAACTTTATCCCCGTTGTTGGCGACAATCAGCGAGTCGTAGTTTAACATGTACGGCTTCTCGATTGGTTTTTTGAATTCAAGCACGAACTGCTGCTGGCCGGTATCGGCGTCTGTCGTAATCGTCAAATCATAATCAGTGCCTTTCGCCAGCTCCGAACCGGGCGTTACATTGCCGCCGGTGTCTACAGACGCGTTATAAAGATGGAATGAATCCTGAATCAGAATCTGGTTTGGGCTTGGCGTATCCATGATCTTCATACCGGTAATATAAGACTGGTTGGCATTGATCGACAGCGCCCAGTTAATCTTCTTGTCGCTCTGCTTCCCGGTCTTCGCCACATATTGGCCGGCCTTCGGGATGGTTACATTCGCATTAAGGTCCCGGGATACCGCCGCGGCATCATCATAGACTTTGGCTGTATTGTTGATTTGGGAGGTCTCCATGAGCTTCCCGGCCAAGGTTGTTTTGTAGACGATAACGTAAGGCTCGCTGATGGCCTCGTCGAACACAACCTGCAGCAGTTTTGTTGTACTGTTGTATGTTGCCGTGTAATGCTTTGTCGTTGCGGTGCTGCCCGCCGTCGATTTACCGTCCGCAGAGATGCTCATCGGGTAGACAGCCAGCGAATCCGCCACATATTCCTGATCGCCTTGCAGCGTGTCCTTCACGACCGGCTTGGCAATCGTTTTGCTGTTGTAGTTGATGCCCACCGTCCAGGTAATGGTCTTGTCCGCGGGGTTATAGCTGCCCGATTTATAGCCGTTATTCTTGACCTCATCGCGCGGATTAAACGTATCGTTGTCGGTAATCGTCTTCGTAGTCCCCGGCGTGGCCGGGTCATTCCAGCTTAGCTTCGCCACATTCACATAAGATGGCGTTTGGGTAAGCCAGCCCGGATTGAGCCAATCGTTATTATAATCCGTCGTATAAGTGATCGTATACGGTTCATTAACCGGTTGGAGGAACGTCAAGGTAAATCCCTTGTAGACCGTCTCTGTTACCGTATAATGTGTATTTTTCACTAATGGAGTTCCGTCGTTCCGCTTGATCGTGAGCGTGCCCGTTTGCAGCTTGAGCCCTTCATTGGTGAAGGTATCGTCAAGCTTTACGTTCTCCATCTCGTACCGGTCCCCGTTCATATAGACAGACCAGGCAACAGTGTGGGCCGCATAGTCGACGTTGCCCCGGGTTTTGTTCAGCACAACCTGGTTAATCGTCGCGGTTTTGGAACTGGAATAGGTACTGGACGTTACCGTGTTGGCAACACTTAAGTCGGCAGTTACGCGGTTTACGGCTTTGGTTTTGTATTTGATCTTGTAGGCCTTTGAAATGCCGTCGTCAAAGCTCAGCTTGAAGCCCTTTTGTCCTGTGGCCGTCAGCGCGGATACCGTATAGCCGTCCGTCAGCTTAGCGCCAAGTGTACCGGATGTGCTGCTGGCAAAGGAGACCGGATACACTTCAACCGAATCTTCCAAAAGTACCGAATTGTCCGAGAACAAGTCGGAGACATAGGCGTCGGCCAGACTCAGCGTATCTTCCCCATAGTTGAAATTGATCTCCCAGTTCACCGTGCCTTCGGCGCCGCTTGTCGAAACTGCATTCTTGGCAAGCCGTGCTCCGCGGGTTACGTTGACCGTCGCCGAGGTTGTTGCAGGGCTGGCTAGCTCTTTTCCATCAAACGACGCGTTATTCGTGAAGCTGCTCTTGGACCGGTCTGTAATCGGCGTGGAAAAGGCTACCCGGTACGCTTCAGAGATGCTGTTATTAAACGCGACGGTCAACACTCCGCCGGAGGCATCGGCCGTATATTCGCTAGCCGCAACCAATGCTCCCTCCGTCACGCTTCCGTCCAGCTTCTCATTGAGCTTATAGACTTTTACACCCAGCGGATCGGCGAAGGTCAGTCCAGTTGGAAGCGTGTCTTTCACAACCGCGCTCTCGATGTTCTCCAGCTTCTTGTTGACATCCACCGTCCAGTCGATCTGCTGGGCGTTATAGCCGTCTTTATTGGATCCGCTAGGCTTCCCTGCTTTGGCAATGGTCGAAGGTATATCCGGCCTGAACTCGACGGTAACGTTCAAGTCGCCGGATTGGATCGGAAATGTAATAACCTGCTGGATTTCTTTAGTGAGCTTCTCTTTGTAGAACTGGGTGTTGATCGTCAGCGAGCCGTGCACGTCGAACAGCTGCTCCACCTTTTCGTTAAAGGTCATATCTACGCGGTTGGGCGTCCCTTTGGTGACCTTAAACGTACCCACCGATTCGCCGTCGAACACGAGCGGCTTAGGGTCAATGCTGCTGGCCAAATAGAACTGCTCCGGCAAATCGAAGGAATAGGTATCGCCTTCATAGGTTGCTTCCGACACCGACCAGTTATAGGTCAATTGTACCTTGTCCGTCTGGCCGTACACATTATCCGTCACCAGCGCACCCTTGCTGTCGTAAACAGCCATGGATACACTCGTAATAATGTTATCCTGGATCGCACCCGCATTTACCCGGTTGAAGATCCCGAACCCGTACACCCATTGCACGAGCAGCATCACGGCCACCATACCCAGGCTGATTCTCCGCTTCCAAGCGTGTTGTTTTTTCTTGAACAATAACATCCTTCCTCTCCGTCAGCTGATAGATAATTCAATAGGATCTAATTAGGAGCAGATATTCCAACTTTTATTTCCAGAGGAATAGCTAAATTTTTCGATTTTTGACTTGGAAATTGCTTCCTCTACGCCTTTAGTCCTAATTATAAGAGTCTATCAATCCGGGAACAAGAGATTTTATTGTGAAAATAGAAATAAGCAATTAAAAAAATCACTATGCCCTAAGGCATAGTGATAAGACAGCAGAATGGGGATCAGCTTTATTTCAGCGTAACGATGATTGCGTTGCTGATCAGGCGGCCCGGCGTGGTCAGGTACTTCCCATTATAATAGAGGCCGCTGGAAGCGCCCCCGTCGAGATTCATAGCCTGGTAAGCGCCAGCCTGTTTCATGATCTGTGCCAGCTGCGGAATCGTCGCCCCTCCGGTGGTCAGAAGAATGAGCTTATGGTCTTTCGTAAGGCCAAGTGCGCTTCTCGCGCCGCCGCCGGTCAGGATCTTCGGATCGCGGAAGCCTTCTTCTTGAACGTTGATCGCCACCTTGCCGTCCACCAGCAGGCGCGGGCCGGCCTGCAATGCGCCCTCTACCTTTCCTGTATCAAAACGTCCCTTGAAATCGAAGCCGGGAACCAGTTCGGCCAGTCCATTGCTGTTGTATGTAAAAGTAGCCCTTTTATCGCCGGGGCTGTTCTTCAGCAGCTTGCCTCCGCTGGCGATATATCCGTAAGGCGCTTTATAGGAATCTTTGGTATAGGCATCGAAAAATGTGCCGTTAATCGCCACAACCGCCTTGTTTTGCATGGCAATCGATTTTAATTCCTGTACGCTGCCGACGGTGCCTTGCGCGAGCGCTACTCCCAGATGAACCTTCGGATGCAGCAGCGATACCGTTACGATGTTGGTCCGGAAGGTCTGTGCGCCTACTTTGAAGGAACGGGCCCCGCTTTCCACCGGTTTGGTGGCCGACAGGTCTTGAATCCCCTGCGCTACAGGCAAATCTGCCGATACATCCCCTGAGGCTATCGTTACCGAGGAGGTTTCACCGTTCCATGTCAACGCCAGATGGAGCTGCCCGGCGATAAATCCAATCGGCACATAGGTCACGCCCTCCGCAGTATACGGCGCCGCGGTGAGTTTAACCGGACTGCCGTTGACAAGAGCCGTCAGGCTGCCGACCGTGAGCGTCAAACGTTGATCTTCCTTCACGACGGTAATTTGCTTGGTTGCGGCATCCGCACTGAGCGAAATGCCGGCAAATCCGCTCAGAAAGCGGATCGGCACGAAGCTCCGGCTCTGATTGTCCATCCGTACAGCCATTTTGGATGCCGGAGCCGCCGCATAGGCCGGGTTCACCATGAGGCTCAGCGCAAGCATGCAGGCGCCGCCCAGCGCCAGCGCCTTTCGCCACCGTAGTTGAGGTTGTCCCATGCCGCTGCGGTGCTCCTCCTTCAGGTTAAGCTGCTGTTTCCGTTTCTGTTGCTGCATCATTTGAATATAAATCTCCTTTGGCGAATTATGGTTGTCATTACTTCTATCGGAAAAATCGCAGCTATTTTTAAATGAAGAAGAACCGGATTCCGCGGACAACAAAAAAGCCTTGTCCTGCAAAATCAGGATCAAGGCCGTCTATATAGGCAATTTGCTATTCGTAATCGCGATTCTTATCGGTTCCGGTACAAGGTAATGTTCTTGAATCCCGCTTCCAGCGCTTCCTTCATTTCTTCCCGCCGGTTGTCCCGGGTCTCCTCCTGCACCGCGCTGTATACGTAACGCGCCCAATCCTTCCGGTAACCCGGCGTCAGCGTCCGGTAGAAGGCCAGGGCCTGCGGCCTGTCCTGCAGATCACTCTCAATCGCGGGGATCAGCGCCACGTAGTCGTCCACACGCTGGCTGGGCTTTCCAGAGGCAGCGCTCTTTTTCGCCTCTTCCTTAAGGCCCACCACGGTAAAAACATCATTCATCCCGACCATCCGCGAAAATTTTAAGGTGCTTGCCCCGATATAGCCGCTCTCCTCATCCGCCCCCAAACCGGCAAACAGCTGATCCCGGTGAATATAGGTGGGATAAACCTTATTCCCCTTTTTGGGATATGCGACATAAAGATAACCGCCCTTAGCCAAATAATCGCCAGAGAGCACCCGACCGACGATGGCCTGCATCGCCTCCATATCCAGTGCAAAGGCAAAAATCAGATCATAGCCAGGCGACAGAAGCTCCGTGTCGTAAGCGGCCAAACCGCCAAGCCATTCTTCTCCTTCCGGATGATGAAGCACCGCAGCTTTATTGTATTTTTGCAAATTTAACTTCTCGACGATCGTTTTTTCCATCCCGGGCGCTCCTCGTTTTTTCCTTCATTATATCAAAAAAGAGGCGCCCGCCGCTTACGCTGCGAGTGCCTCCCTCTTTTTGCCGCCGCTTACGATCAAACGCAGCTCGTCCAGCAGTACGTCCAGTTCAGAACGCAGCTGATGCAGCTCCTTGTAGCATGCCTTCTGTAAGTGGGCCAGCTCACGGTCTCCAAACTGTCCGGTATGGATTTGGTAAAGCAATTTATTCTGCATGGTCTCGCTGGCACTGATCCGGAACTCGGCCGGCAGCGGCGAGTCTTGCTTTTGCATGGTTAGCATGGTTAATCCTGCTCCTCTTTGCTCAATTTTCTTACAGCATACCAGCGAAATGTTAACGATATATTTAGGCATTATTAGCGCCGCATTAATCTGCAAGCACCCGGTCCCCGCTGCTGGCCGGAGAGGAGATGACCATGAACTCTACATCCTGCTCCGTAGGGTTGTACATCCGGTGCGGCACCCCCGGCAAAATCGAAACCCCCTCCTGCGCGTGCAGCTCCACGGTCTCGCCTGCAATCTCCATCGCGGCTGTCCCCGAAAGAATAAAGAAAAACTGCTCCGCACGTTCATGATAATGCTTCACTTCCGCTGTTCCGCCCGGCATCCGCTCATGAATGACGCTTAAGTGAGGCTGCTGCACGAGCCGCCAGCCGTCGCATTGCTCTCCCCATATATAATGCGGGGCATTCGCCTTGCTGATCTTCATTGCCCATCCGCTCCTTATCCACCGTATCCCGCTCTATTTCGGATAATTATACGGATCCGGCGTATTTTTTGCAAAAGAAAAAATATTTTCATGAAACCTGTCACAAAACCGGAACGCCGATTGTCTTAGATAGCGTAAAAAACATCAACCTTTATTGGAGGAATTTATCATGAAACTTCGCATAGACCATCGCAAAGCCAATCCGGCCGCCTATCAGGCCCTTGCCAAGCTGGAGGATGCCGCCACGAAAATGGGGCTGGATCCGGTATTGTTCGAATTGGTGAAAATCAGAGCCTCGCAAATCAACGGCTGCGCCTTCTGCGTCGACATGCATATCAAGGATCTGCGCAAAATGGGCGAAAGCGAGGAACGTCTGGCGCTCGTCGTGGTCTGGCGCGAATCGCCGGTGTTCACCGAGAAGGAACGCGCCGCGCTGGCGCTGACCGAAGCCGTAACCCGCATCGCCGATGCCGGCGTACCGGAAGCCGTCTACGAGGAAGCGCGCAAGCATTTCAGCGAAAGCGACTATGTCGCGCTGATCATTACGATCAATGCCATCAACAGCTGGAACCGGCTGGCCATCTCGACCGGCATGTTCCCCGGCTGCTTCGACAACTAAGCCATCCAAAGTCAAACCACCACGGATGGGGTGGTTTCTTTGGCGTTAACTGGCTATGATAAAGACATTCCTACCTACTGGAGGTCATGCGTGATGAAGACCGCTGAACAAGCGAGCGCCGTCGACGAGCTGTACCGCGAATATAAGGGGCTGCTGCTGTCCATCGCCTACCGGATGCTCGGCTCAATGACGGAAGCGGAGGATGCCGTGCAGGATGTATTCGTCTCCGTCAGCCGTCAGGACGGCCTGGAGCTGGAACATCCCAAAGCGTATCTCGTGAAAATGCTCACCAACCGCGCGCTCAACATGATGAAAGCCGCGCCGCGCCGGCGGGAGAACTATCCCGGCCAGTGGCTGCCGGAGCCGATCATCCAGCTGGACGACGCGGAACAGCCGCTGAACCGGATGCTCCGGCGCGAGCGGCTCGGCTATGCGCTGCTTGTCCTGCTGCAGAACTGCACGCCGCAGGAGCGTGCGGTCTTCGTCCTGCGTGAATCGCTCGGCTACGAATACGCCGACATTGCCGCGGCGCTGAATAAGACGGAAGCCGCCTGCCGCAAAATCTTCAGCCGGGCTGCCGCCAAGCTCGGCCATCGGCCGGAGCCGGAGGAAGGCGAGGCGTCATTGGACGCCAAGATGGAGGCATTCCTTCAATCTTTCGCCCAAGCGCTGGGCAGCGGCAGAATTGAATCGTTTATCCCGCTGCTAACCGATGACGCCGTTCTGCTCGGCGACGGAGGCGGCATCGTCCGCTCGGCGCTGAACCCGATCCTCAGCCGCAAACGCGTCTTCGCCTTCCTGGCCGGCATTCACCGGAAGGGCTCGCTGACCGGCGAGCTGCGCCCGGCCGAGATCAGCGGGCAGCGCGGACTGCTGCTCGTCCGGGACGGCAAACCGCCGATCGCGATCGTGCTGGAGCCGGATGAGCAATTTGAAGCGGTCCGCGCCGTGTATCTCATCACCAATCCGGAGAAGCTGACGCTGATTACGTAAGGCTGGCGCAGCATAATGCGTCTGCCCTCAGCCCGGCTTGCCTTTGCGCTGGGCCAGAATCTCCGGAATATGCAGCTCACGCAGGACGGGCACGATATCCTGCACGCTGTTTTTGCCAAACTTCTTCAGGATGCTGTTAATCTGCGTCTTCAGCGTGGAAGGCTCGACATGCCGCAGCTGGCAAATCTCCTGGCGGGTGTAGTCCTTCATCAGCAGCTCCAGAACCTCCAGCTCGGTCGGCGTCAGCTGCGTAATGATATAGAAATTATGCAGCAGGCTATCCTCCGTCTTCTTGATCCGTTTGAACTCGCGGCGGATTTTGCCGGCGATGTTCGAATGCAGCGAGGAGCGGTCGTAATACGCGTCCTTCACCGCTTCCAGGATGGCGTCCGCGGGCATATTTTTCAGCAGATAATTGGTTGCCCCCAGTTCAAACGCCCGAAACACCGTGTCGTCGGTCTCGCAAACCGTCAGCATGACCACCTTGACCTCGGGCATATAGTTGAGAATCTCCGCGGTCGCCCGCAGGCCCGCTTCCTTGTCCTCCAGCTCTACATCCATCAGCACGATATCCGGTTTATTTAATGCGGCGAGCATCGTTCCTTCATATCCGCTAAGCGCGGTGCCCGCCCACTCGATCTCCTCGTCCCGCGACAAAATCATCTGATACCGCTTGGCAATCAGCGCGTCGTCTTCGACAATCAGCACCTTGATGACCGGTTTCTGCATGTTCCTCTCTCCCCTCTTCGGTCTCTTTACCCTATAACAGCGGCATAATAATCCGGAATACACTGCCCTCGCCGGGTTTGCTTTCGGCGCTGATTTTCCCGCCGTGGGCCGTAATGATCGTATGCGTAATCGACAATCCCATGCCCCAGTTGGTCGCCGTCGGCTTGGAGGAATAAAACGGCTGGAAGATCTGCCGCAGATGCTCCTCCGGCATGCCCGGTCCGTTGTCGGCAATCACCAGCTCCACCCACTTATTTTTGATTACCGTCTCTATCGTCAGCTTGCGCGATTTCTCTGGCACGAATTCCAGCGCATCCGCCGCATTCGCGATGATATTGCCGACGGCCTGCGCGAAATAATACGCATCCGCCATAATGACGAGCGGCCGCGTAGGCGGCGCGTATTCCGCCTGAACCATTTTCAGCTCCGGCTGCAGGTCGTCCAGGAGTTTAGCCAGCAGTTCATTCAGCGAAGACGGGACCAATTCGACTTTGGCTTTCAGCGTCTTCTGGTGGATGACATCCAGCCGGTCGTAAATTTTGCGGCAGCGCTGCTCGATGACCTGAATTTCCTCTGCCAGCTCCGGCGGCTGCCCGGGCATGCCTTCGATAAATTCCGTCTGTGCCATGATGGCCAGCAGCTCGTTTTTGATATAGTGGCTGAATACGCGCGACGTAAAAAGCGCCGAATCGATATTTTTCGAGATCACCGCTTCCTGGTTTTTGATACTGTTTTGAATTCGCGTGTACCGGTAGATGCTATAAAGGCTGATTAGCAGGCAGAAGCCCGTCAAATACGGCAGCAGGCTGTAAATCGACGGGTTGCCGACCAGATTGATCGGCTTGTACCGGGTAAAATCCATCGCCTTCGAGACCTTGATCAGCACATCCGGCGACCAGTAGTTGATATAGTAATACGTCACCTGCACGGACAGGTACGAAAGAAGAATCATCATAATATTGCTCTGAATCTGCCGGACCTTGGGCGCGGCATACAGCGCATACCCCAGCAGCAGCATACCGGCCGCGATATATAGCGTGTTGACCGCAAACGTCACGCGATGGAAATGCCCATAGGCGGCATTGAAAGCTTGCGGACTCAGATAGGCCGGATACAGCCAGTAATAGAGGCGCGTGTAAATGCCGGGATCGTACAGCAGCACTTGAACCGTACCGGGAACCGCAAGAAGCGTCAGCAGCAGAACTCCGCGTTTGAACCGGACATGAAAGGCGAAATAGATCGCCGAGCACAAGCCTGCATAAAGAAACGTGACCGAAAAAAAGTTCAGCAGGCGGATCAGCGCAAACCGCGACACCGGCAGGAACATCAGCTGGTTCAGCATGCTCTGCTTGAGCCCGAAAAAGTCTTTGAGCCGGTAGTAATAATACGCATCCTTGGACATGTAGATAATAATGCAGGAAATGACAATCAAATAGGAGAAGCCCATCAGCAGCATGAACAGCGTGGCCTTCGTATATTTGCGTTGCATCAGCAGAAATCCCGAGATAGCGATAAACAGGACAAATACCAGAAAAATAAACATAAACGCTCCCCTTCCCCTCCCTTTCTCTCCACTACATTTCAAATCCGGGCGTTTGTAAAGGTTGAAGTTTTCTCCACCCGAACCGGCCCCGGCCGAGAAATCAGGTCTATTCGAGGGGAAAACCGTCCCATCGCGGGGATAAAAGTTCAACCTTACCCCTATCGCTGAAGGCGTTTACACTAAAACTACAACAAGTTCCCTAGGAGGGGTTATATGAAGATACAGAAATCCGGCGCAGCCGTTATGCTGGGCGCGGCGCTGCTGGCAACCTTGGCGGGCTGCGGCTCAAACGATAAGGAGAATGCCGGGGATGCCGGCGGCGAGGAAAAGGTTGTCCTTCAATACTACACCTGGACCGATGAAGAAGACTATATGAAAAAGGTCGTCGAAGCCTTCAACACGCAGCATCCGAATATTGAAGTGAAGCTGAATACCATCAGCAACAACGCCGACGAATACAACACCAAAATCATGAACAACCTGTCCGGCGGGTCCGAGATGGACGTCTACAGCATCAACGGCACGAGCAGTCTCGGGCTATATTCTTCCAAGAACCAGCTGGTCGACCTGACTGGCAAGGTTAAAGAGCTGAATCTCGATGTCGGCTCCTACGGTCCGAGCTTCCAGGACATCACGGACGTGCTGACCAGCGGCAAATATTACGCCCTGCCGTACCGGACCTCCCAGTACGCATTATTCTACAACAAAGCCATCTTTAGCCAGGCCGGCGTTGATGTTCCGTCGCAGATGACCTGGGACGAATACGCCGAGCTGGCCAAAAGCCTGACCAAAGGCGAGGGCGCGAACAAACAATGGGGCGGCTATTACGCCGACTGGATCACAGCGCCGCTGGGCGCGCTCCAGCAGGGAGCGACCATTCTCGACGACAATCTCGACCCGGTGGCCGGGTGGCTCGATTATCTGGACCGACTCTATTATAAGGACGCCTCGCATATGAGCTACAAGCAGATGAAGGCGGAGAGCGTCGACTGGATCAAGCAGTTTGAAAGCGGCAACGTGGCGATGATGATCAACGGCGAATGGACCATCAACATGCTGAAGGCAGATATTGCCGCCGGAAAAACCGATATCGCCTTCGATATGGCGCCGCTCCCGCTGCCCGCGGGCGTTGACGATCCGATCACCGTCGGCGGGGTGAGCACCTTTATCGGCATCAATCCGCAAAGCAAACATCAGGACGCGGCGCTCGAATTCGTGAAGTTCGTCTCCGGCGAAGCGGGCGAATCGATGATCGCCGAATCCAGCGTGCTGCCGGCCTACGCCAGCGACAAGACGAAGGAATCGTATTTGAACGCCACCGGCATCAAAGGCAGCAGTTATTTCTTTGAAGCGAACACCGTCGTCGAGAACCAGCCGGTCGCCGATATCGAACGGATCGGCCGGGTGTTTAACGAACAGCGCGATTTGTTCCTCTTCCAGGAAGAGGATTCGCAGACCGCCATCCAAAACTTCCTGAAACAGCGGTAACCCTTTTACCTTAGCTGCGGCGCGCGCTCGGCTTCCGCTTCGACCCCGGACGGAAGCCGAACCTGCGTTTTCAGGGAGCGATCAACTTACAGGAGGTGGACTTTCGCATGACGGCCAAACGTCTGCAACAATACAAGTCGTACGTGCCGGGAACGTTATTCATTCTACCCGCCTTCGCCTTGTTCGCCGTGTTTATCATGATTCCGCTCGTCTACGGCCTGGTCATGAGCTTCACCGATTACGGCGGCTTTAATATGAAGGCCCATTTCATCGGCTTCGATAACTATGCCCAGCTGTTTCGGGACGATTATTTCCGGGTCTCGCTGAAAAATAACTCTATCTACACGCTGCTGTTCGTCCCGCTGACGATGCTGCTTGCCCTCTTATCAGCGGTGGCGCTGAACAGCGTGCTGCATCTGCGCAAGTATTTGCGCATGGCCTTTTATTTTCCGCAGATTACGTCCATGGTGTCGATTGCGATTGTTTGGGGACTGTTGTTCAATCCGCTCTCCGGTCCGATTAACCAGATCCTCAAAGCGGTCGGCATCGCCCATCCCCCGGAATGGCTGATGTCCTCGAAATGGGCGCTGGTCGCCATCGTGCTGGTCGCCGTCTGGAAAAGCTTCGGCTACTATATGATCATCCTGCTCGCCGGCATCCAGGGCATTCCCGAGCATCTGTACGAATCGGCGCGGCTAGACGGCGCAGGTAAACTCCAGCAATTCTTTTACATTACGCTACCCAGTCTGTCCCCGACGCTGTTCATGGTGCTGATCCTGACGATCATTAACTCGTTCCAGGTGTTCGACCTCGTTTCCGTCATGACCGACGGCGGGCCGGGGCGCTCGACCAACGTGCTCGTATTCCGCATCTATCAGGAAGCCTTCATCAACTATCAGATGGGCTACGCTGCGGCGATGTCAGCCGTTCTGTTTTTCATCATCATGATTATCTCGCTGATTCAATTCAAGCTGGAGAAAAAATGGGTCACCTACTAGAAGGGAGAGAGCATGGATGCCGGAAACCCAAACCCAATATCCATCCATAACCGGGCGGCTTCGCGGCCTGCTGCTGCCGGCCATCCTGGTGGTGCTGTCAGTCGCGACGCTGTTCCCGTTTCTGTGGATGATCTCGGCTTCGCTGCGGACAGACGTCGATCTGTTCAAACATCCGGGCGACTGGATTCCCTCCAGCCTGTATCTGGACAATTACAAAGAGGTATGGACGGCGATTCCGTTCGCCCGCTACCTGCTGAATACGCTAAAATTATCCGCCGTGATTACGGCACTACAAGTATTGCTGTCCGCAATGTCGGCTTACGCCTTTGCCAAGCTGAAGGTGCCGTTCAAATCCGCCGTGTTCGTGCTATTTATGGCCAACCTAATGATGCCGTGGCATTCGATCATGGTGCCGCAGTTCTCCGTCGTCAGCAAGCTGGGGCTGTACAACACGCATACGGGTTATATTCTGATCCAGCTGTTCAGCGGCTTCGGCATTTTCCTGATGCGGCAGTTCTTCAAGAGCCTGCCCGACGAGCTTAACGAAGCGGCACGGGTGGATGGCTACAACGAATGGCGGATCTTCTGGCGGATTATGCTGCCGCTGGCCGCTCCCGGCTTGTCCACGCTGGCGATTTTCACCTTTACCTATATGTGGAACGACTACCTGGCGCCGCTCATTTACCTGAATGACGATGCGCTGAAGACGCTGCAGCTGGGACTGAAGGCTTTCCAGACCGAACACACGATGGATTACGGCCTGCTGATGGCCGGCACCGTGCTTGCCACCGTTCCGATGGTGATCGTGTTCCTGATCGGCGAACGGTTTTTCATTCAAAGCGTGGCCACGACCGGCATGAAAAATTAATTATTAATCGAGGTGCTGAATATGACTATTGCCAACCGGCCTTTTGTGCAGATTTCAGGAGAGGATTTCACCGTAGGCGGCGAAAAAATATTGTTCCGCGGCTTCGGGCTCGGTTCGTGGATGAACCTGGAGCATTTCATGATCGGCCTGCCCGGAACGGACACGATGATCAAACAGGCTTTTGCCGAAGTATACGGCAAGGCACGGGCAGAGCAGTTTTTCGACCGCTTCCTGCTGGAGTTCATGAGCGAGCGCGACTTTGTCTTTCTGAAGAAGCTTGGCGTTAACCATTTGAGGCTGCCCTTCAACTATAAATATTTCATCGACGACCAGCATCCGGGAGCGTACAAGAAGGAAGGCTTCAACTATTTGGACCACATCGTTTCCCTGTGCGAAAAATACGAAATTTACGCCATTCTCGACCTCCACTCCGTTCCAGGCGGGCAAAACCCCGATTGGCACTGCGATACCGCCTCCGGCCTGCCGCTGTTCTGGGAATACGGGGCGCTGCGCGATACCGTGATCGGTCTTTGGGGCCACATCGCCGCCTATTACAAGGATCAGCCGTGGATTGCCGCCTACGACATCGTCAACGAGCCGTCGCTGGTCAAAGACGCCGAGGTGTTCAATGATTTCTACCGCAAGGTTATCACCGAGATCCGCAAGGTGGACGGCAAACATATCATCTTCGTAGAGGGCAACGCCTTTACCACCGATTTCTCCATGATCGAGCCTGTCGACGATCCGCAGGTTGCCTACGAGTTCCACTTCTATCCGTTCGTTGCCGATCCGGCCGTGCTCACGCATGAGATGCCTCGTTCGCGGCGCAAGGAGATTTTTGCCGCAGCTTTTCAGGAATTGCTTGCGATCCGCGACAAATACAAACGGCCGGTGTGGTGCGGCGAGCTCGGTCTTGTATTCGACCAGGAAGACATCGATTACCAGATGGAGATTATCGAGGATATGCTCGACCTGTGCGAGCAAAACGATGTCTCCTGGGCGCTGTGGACCTATAAAGATGCGGCGACGATGGGCATCGTCTACCCGGGCGAGGATACGCCTTGGCGCAAGCTGACCGGGGAGATCAAGCTGGAGTGGAATCAGCACAAGGAGCAGGAAAAGGGCGAAGCACTTGTCGATTACATGGCCGCGACCTACTTCAAGCCGATTTCCGCGGCGGAGCGGTACCCGCTCCAGTTCCGGATGCGGACGATCATGCAGGCCATTGCCGTGGAACAGATCCTTAAGCCCCGCCTGAATAACCTGCCTTGGGAAGAGGCGTTTGCGCTGCCCGCCTCGTTCCGCTGGGAGAACTGCAAGCACTGGTCCGAGCTGGAGACGCTGGTGCGGAGCTACACACAGAAGTAAGGGTAGCCGGCATCAATCCCGGCATACGGCTTCATTTCGGCTTATTTCAACTTCACTGGTTTGCATTTTAAGCCAAAACAAAAAGCTTCCCCCGTGGGAAGCTTTTTTTGCGCTGCAGTCCTTTTACCCGGATTATCCATTAAAGATCGCCAGAATCGCGCGTTTCAGCGGACTCCATAGATGCGGATACTCCTGATGAATAAGACTGCGTACGGCATCCTTCGAAACGCCGCCGATGTGATTGTCCGGCGTGACCAGCGTGTATGCGCCGTTCACCGATTCGCCGATGGCGATATGCCCCGAGGCATACCCGCCGATGGCGATATGCGAAGCCACGGCCAAGCCGCCGAGTGAGAACAACCCCAGCGCGCAGCCGCCGACGGCAACGATGCCGAGTGCCAGGCCGCCAAAGGCAAGCGTGCCGACGGCAAGCCCCCCGGCAGCCAGCAGCAGTCCGATGGCCAAGCCTGCAAGACTCAGCAGGCCTAGCGACAAGGCGCCGAGGCAGATTCCGCCAGCGGAGACAATGCCGATCGCGAGGCCCCCGACGGCGATATTGCCGATCGCAACAATTCCCTTGGCCACATGAACGCCCCTTCCGGTGTTGATATGGATCAGCGGGAGGCCGAAAAGGGTTCGTTCGCTTTTGTATTCGTAGCGGCGGTAATCATAATAGGTCGGTTGCGGGGCATGGCCGCTCCATGCCTCCCGCGGTTCTTCTCGTTGTTCAGGCTGATTCTTGAGCAAATGGTCCACGCTTACGCCGAACAGCTCGCTGAGCGCAAGCAGCTTATCCGTTTCGGGTTGGGACTGCCCCGATTCCCACTTGGACACGGCTTGCCGGGAGACGCCGACGAGATCGGCGAGTTTTTCCTGCGACAGACCTTTCTGCTTGCGGAGCTGCTGCAGCTTTTCAGATATTTCCAATGCGATCACCTCCCCCTAATCATAGCGCCGGCCGTTGGTTATGACTACCAATTCAGGCTGGCAAATTGTCAACCACAGGTTGCGGAGAGGATTTTCAGGCCAATAGGTCCCTCATTTTCAATAAAAAGTAATTTTGTGAGTGATTTTTGTTCTTTTGCACAAATAAATCGACACCCATTCATTGACCCCGCAACCAAGGAAGCTTACAATTTGAGTAACTTGACTAACCGCCTAAGGAGCCCCTTTCAATGTATGAATTGACCCGTCAGCAAGCCCAGCATATCGTAGACCGGATGATGAAAGATATCCCTTACAACATCAACATTATGGACCGGACCGGCATTATTATCGGCAGCGGCAATAAAGCGCGGATCGGCACGCTGCATTACGGGGCGGCGCAAGCGATCAAGCAGCGGGAGGTCGTGGAAATCCGCGAGGATGGGCAGTATGTGAAAAAAGGCATCAATCTGCCGATCGAGCTGGGCGACGCTATACTCGGCGTTGTCGGCATCAGCGGCGAGGTGGAGGATACGCGACCATTCGGCAATCTGCTGAAGACGGCAGTGGCGCTGCTGATCGAGCAGAATATGGCGTTGGAGAAAAAAAATCTGCGGAATCATTTGAAGCAGGAATTTTTCAACGGGCTTATCCAGCCGGAGACGGCCTACACTTCGGAGCTGGCCGAGCAGGCGGCAACCTACGGCCTTGAGCTCAGCAAACCTTCCCAGGTCGTGCTGGCCGAGTTCCCCGGGGAATTCGCCGAGGATACGATCAAGTCGGTGCCTTCGTTCCGCGCGTCCAACCATTCGCTGTGCTTCATTCTGCAGGAAGCCGACAAACCCGCGCAGACGGATGCGCTGCTCCAAACCGTTCTGGAGCGCCACCCCGGCGCCGGCCTCGCGGTCAGCAAATGGAACGAAACGGTGGCCGAAGGCTATGCCCAGAGCAAAGCCGCCATGCGCGTGCTCCGGGGCGTCTATTTCAAGGAGAGTGCGATTCATTACTCCGCCTGCGAGCTTGTTGCCGATCTGGCGAAGCAGCTGCGGGCCGACCCCCGGACGGAAAGGCTCGCGCATCTGCTGGAGAAAAACGAGGAGCTGACCCGGACGCTGCAGACGTATCTCAGCTGCAACCTGAATGCCAACGAAACCGCGGCGCAGCTGATGATCCACCGCAACACGCTGCATTACCGGCTGAACAAAATCCACAGCCTCACCGGCAAAGACCCCCGGCAGATTCTGCAGCTCGTCGAGCTTGTGTTTATGCTGATTCACCGGGTATAAAATAACCCCACAAAGTGGGGTATTGGCTTCGAAGCAGAGTCAGGTACTTTGCGGGGATCCCGTTTACTTTTTATCAAAAGAGGATGTCCCCCGCGCCGGGCGCTTTGGGACATCCTCTGTGCGATTAACGGAGCAGGCGGGCGATGCTCTCCGCCGTACGGGTAACATTGGCCTGCCCTTCGGCAAGCAGGGTTTCGAGCGCCGCCGCTCCCGGCACGATGCCGAAGATCGCGTTGAAGCCCTCGTCATACAGGGTCTCGATATCCACGCCGATATAGCCGGCCAGCGCGATGACCTTTATGTCGGGATTGACGCTTTTGGCCGCCTGAGCTACGCCGAACGGCGCTTTGCCGAACTTCGTCTGGAAGTCGATGCCACCTTCGCCGGTAAAGCAGTAGTCCGCAGCCTTCAGCTTCTCTTTCAGCCGGGTGTATTCGATGACGATCTCGATGCCCTTTTTCATCGTGGCTTTGGTGAACGCCAGCAGGCCGCCGCCCAGGCCGCCCGCCGCTCCCGCCCCGGGAATATCGGCGATGTCGATGCCCAGTGCGCGCGAGATCACCGTGCTGTAGTGCCGCAGGTTGCGGTCCAGCGTCTTCACCATCTCCGGCGTGGCCCCTTTTTGCGGGCCGAACACCGCCGATGCTCCGCGCTCCCCGCACAGCGGATTGGTCACGTCGGAGGCGACCAGAAATCTCACGTTCTGCAGCTGCGGCAGCACCTGTGCCGTATCGATGCGCTCCAGCCGGTCCAGGAAGCCGCCGCCCGGCGGCAGCTCCAGGCCGTCTTTATCCAGGAAGCGGTAGCCGAGCGCCGACGCCATTCCGGCACCGCCGTCATTGGTCGCACTGCCGCCGACGCCGAGAATGATTTCGGAGATGCCCCGCCCGATGCAGTCCCGGATCAGCTCGCCCGTGCCCAGGGTTGTCGTGACCAGCGGATTTTTCGTGTCCTTGTTGACGTGGTGAATGCCGCTTGCCGACGCCATTTCAATGACGCCCGTTTTGCCGTCGCCCAGAATACCGTAACGCGCCTGCACCGGCGTGCCGAGCGGCCCGGTTACTTCTTTATCGATCAGGATGCCCCCTGTAGCGTCGACCAGCGACTGCACCGTCCCTTCGCCGCCGTCGGCCATGGGCACGTGTATGCACTGCGCATCCGGAATCGCTCTGCGGATCCCCGTCTCCATCGCCTCGCATACTTCCTTCGCGGTCATGCTTTCTTTAAATGAATCGGGTGCCAACACAAACACTTTGCCCATCATGAGATTCTCCGTTTCTTTATAAAATAAATCCGTACATAACGATGGCTACGATACACATCGTAAGGCCAACCACGCTTTCGAACAAGCCCACCTTCATCCGGTCCTTCATCGTCATGCCCATGGCGTTGCGGGTCACGTGGAAATACGTCCCGTGCGGCAGATGGTCGATAACGGTCGCGCCGGTATGAACCATGACTGCAGCGGCCAGCGGAGCCACGCCGGTGTTGATTATCGCATCCGCAAAGGAGCCGGTGGCCAAGATGACGCCCGTCGATGTAGATGCCGTTGCGCCGGCCATCAGAATACCGGCAATCGGAGCCAGGAAGGTACCGGACAAGCCCGACGCTTCCACCAGGGACACTACCTCTGCGGGCAGCGTCGACGCCGTAATCAGGCCGCCAATGGCACCCGCGCCGATAATAATCAGAATCGTCGGGGTCATCCGGTTCAGACCCGACGTGCAGAAATCAAGGATTTTGTTTGTTTTGCCGAGCGCAATGGAGCCAACGATGCCCGCGAAAGGCAGAATAAACAAGGAGTCGATCTTGAGTGACGCCAGGAAATCCACGCCAAGCATCGAGCCGACCGGACTGATCATCAGGAGCACGACCGCAATGACCGGCGCCACCAGCGCGCGGGACAGGGCCGGGAGGTTCGCGGAATTATTTTTCTCCAGTTCAGCGGCTTCTTCGTCCGTAACCTTGGTGCCCTTGTATTTCATCACGGAGGCCAGAATCACCGCGACCACCAGACCGCATACCGCCGGGACGAGTCCGCCGATCATGACCTGATTGACATCCAGCTTGAAGCCGCCCGCCGCTGCGATGGTGTTCGGATTCGGCGAAATGATGTTGCCGGCTTTGCCACCGCCCGACAAGGCGATCAGCAGCGCTACTTTGGAGTAGCCCATCTTATTGCCCACCACCAAGGCAATCGGCGCTACGATCAGCACGGCCACCGGAATGAACACGCCCACGGCCGTAATGATCATGGTTGCCAGCGCCAGAGACAACATCGCTTTCGTCCCGCCCAGCTTGTCCACAATGACCTTTGCGATCGTCTCCGCCGCCCCCGATTCCATCATCACCCCGGCGAATACGCCGGCAGCGATAATTCGGATGACGGTCCCCTGTACGCTTTGCGTACCCGAAATCAGAATCTGAATCACTTCGGTAAAATCGGCTCCGCCGATAAATCCGCCGACCACCGCGCCGAGTATAAGCGCATACGTCGGTGCAAGCCTCAATAAAATCAAAATGATTGCCAGTGCCAGACCGGCCAATGCGCCAAACCAGCTAATATCCAATGCCGCACTCATCGTTGTTGCATCCCCCTCAGGATCGTATAAAATAAATGCTCTCCATACATGTTCGAAATTTCACATATGCTTTGGGCTGGCCTTCCAATAATAAGACCCCGCCGCCTGTAGTTCCCCTAGTCCGCGCGTGTTCACTAAGTTGAATACGGTTTCATTATATGTGCATTTCGGGGCCGAAACAATTGATATTCCGCTGAATCTTATTGTGCAGATGCACTATGAAAACAAACCAATTTCATAGGGATCGAAGACGAAATCCGGCAAATTCAGCGAAAATCAGCCCTGTTTTCCACGAAAAAGAGGGAGGAAGCCGGAAAAATGCCGCTGACTTACCAAAATACGTAAGCGCGTAGAGTGAGGCGGGCGGATGGGTGGTTTGGAATGAAAGCTGACGGGAACAGCCGGATGTTTAGTGGAGAGCGTATGGGCTGTGGAGTTTGGAACAGAATGACCCGGCCGGGGTTAACGATACGGACGGATCGCTGGAAACTGGAGTGGAAGAGCAAAAGTCTGCGCATCCTTGGGAATGAAGGCGCTGATGCCTGGAGTATTGCTGGAGCCGCTGAAGCGGATAAGATGCGCAGTGGTTTGAAGCTGTCGAAGAGCTATCGTGGAGATACATTGTGCTTGTGCCTGTGAATTCTCTGTATGTTGTTTGAAATGTTGTATTTTGGGGCGTGTTACGGACACCACAGCCGTTATTTGCTCTAAAACACCGTTTCTCCGAGACTTACGGACCTAAGCGCCGTTATTCCACGTATTTAGAGCCAAAACGTGGGCTTTTTCCCGAATAACGGCTCTGGTGTCCGTAAGAACGGGAAATAGCCGTTTACGAATAACAGAAACTAACCGTGTGCAGCTGCAAAAAAACAGGACCGCTCCCCCTTCCCGGGAGGCGGTCCTGTTTGCTTACACGAACTCCAGCGTGCTAAGCGCTGCTGGACCGTTCAACACGATGTAGACGTCCTGGCGTCCGCTCACGCCGCTCAGCGCGACGATGTACTCGCGCCATTCCTGCGCACCGCCGGCTGCAAGCTCGACCTGCCCGGCCAGCGAGCCATCCGGGCTTTGCAGCCGGACTTCCGCCGCTGCCGCAGCGCGGCTGGCGATGCGCAGCTTGGCGCTGCTTGCGCCAGCGCCAAACTCGGCGTCCGCGAAGGCGATCCAGCCGGACGCGCCCTTCACTTCCGCGGCGCTGCCGCCTTCATGGCATTCGCCGATGATGATGCCTTCATAGGCATCATAGTTGATCGCCTGCACCGGCTGCAGCAAGTCGCGCGGAGGAATCACTTCGCCCTGTACCACAAGCGTAGCGCTGACCGGCAGATTCGCCGAAGACGCGCCGGCCAAGAAGGTAAACGCGCCGCTTTCGATGCAGAAGCGGTCGCGGGTTACGTCCCAGATGGCCAGCTCGGACAGCGGCAGCGTAAATTGCACTTCAGCCGTTTCTCCCGGCTGCACAAGCACCCGCTTGAAGGCCAGCAATTGCTTCAGCGGACGTTTCACGCGCGACTGCTCCGCATGGCCGTACACCTGTACGACTTCTTCGCCGGCAACGCCGCCCGTGTTCGTCACGCGAACCGTCAGCCCGATCTCTTTCTCCGTGTCCACTACCGCCCGTGCCCGGTCAAGCGTTACGCCGTCGTAACGGAATGTAGCGTAGGACAGGCCGTGACCGAACGGATACAGCGGTTCCCCCGTAAAGTAGCGATACGTTCTGCCGCCCTTGATGATGTCGTATTCCATGAACTCCGGAAGCTGGTCCACCGATTTGTACCAGGTCATGTTCAGGCGTCCGGCCGGGTTGACGTCGCCGAAAAGCACATCGGCCACGGCATTTCCGAGCTCCTGGCCGGCATGCGTGGTGTAGACGATGGCCGGTGCATGGGCATCGGTCCAGTTCAAAGCATACGGATAACTGCCGACGACGACCACGACCGTATTCGGATTCACCGACAGCACTTCGCGGATCAGGCGCTCCTGCGACTCCGGCAGCGTAATGTCCGGACGGTCCATCGTTTCCTTGCCGTTGATCAGCGGATGGTTGCCGACAAAGACGATCGACAGGTCGGCGCCGCTGGCTGCTTCCTTCGCCGCTGCGTATTTGTCCGTAACGGTCTCCAGTTCAAAGACATCGGCGCTGAGCTTCTCTTCTTCGTCCCCAGCTACCGACGCCGCGCCCGCCACGTTGATCTCGTTGGCGGTTTCTTCCGCGCTGCCGCTGCCGACGAGCAGTTCGCCTGTTCCGTTCTTCACCGTAACCGGCACATCGTTCCAGGTGGAGAAGGTTACTTGGCCTTCGCCCTCGCCGGATGGGCGAACGAGGAAGACTTCCTTCGTGAACCACTCCCAGATCTGGTCGGCGGATGCCTTCACGATCCGGTCGTCCGTCGTAACATACTTGCCGTTATCCTCGGCAATCGCCGTATGGCTGGCCCAACCCCAGTCGGTCAGCTCGAATACCGCTGCCTCTTCGGCCGCTGCGCCGCTGGCCGCAAGCGCCGCCTGCTCGCCGTCCTGCAGCTGCACATACCGGCCGTTGCGCTTGGCCTTCAGCTTCACGCGGTCCGTGCCCGGCGTGAAGCTTGCCTCGCCGCCGAAGCCGTTCAGCTTCGCCTGGATGCCTTCCAGCGGAGTCACCGCATACGGCAGCGAACCGCTGTACCAGTCGCGGTAGACTTTGCCGCCGAGCGGCCCGATCACCGCAACCTTCTTCAGCTTGTCCGCTTGCAGCGGCAGGATGCCGTCGTTCTTCAGCAGCACGACTGCTTTGCCGGCCGCTTCGCGGGACAGCTCCGCGTGCTCGGGAGCCAGAATCGCCGATTCGTCGATTGCGGCGTACGGGTTGCCTTCTTCCGGATCGAATTCGCCGAGCCGGAAACGGACGCGGAACGTGTTCTGCAGCGCAGCGTCCAGGTCGCTCTCTTGAAGCAGCCCGTCTGCCAGCGCCTCACGCAGCGCCTGCTTGATCAGCTCCCCGTCGTCGGTAATGCTGTCGATGCCGCCCTCGCGCACGGAACGGGCCACCGATTCCTTATGGGTCTCCAGGTAGCCGTGGTCGCGCACGGTGCCGGAGACGTCGAATGCGTCGCTGACGACAAAACCGTCCATGCCCCACTCGCCCTTGACGATCTCATTAACCGCCGGCGTCAGGTTGGCCGGAACGCCATTGATGGCGTTATACGCCGTCATCATCGACTGGGCGCCGCCCTCTTTGAATGGAATTTCAAACGCCTTCAAATAATATTCGCGCATGTTACGCGGGTCGATGCTGACCGACTGGTCGCCGCGGCCCACTTCGTTGTTGTTGCCGATAAAATGCTTCAGGGTCGCAACCGCTTTCAAATATTTCGGATGATCCCCTTGAATGCCTTGCACCAATGCCGAGCTCAGCTTGCCGGCCAGCACCGGGTCTTCGCCGTAAGCCTCTTCCGTACGGCCCCAGCGCGGATCGCGCTCCATATCGACGGTCGGCGCCCACAGCGTCAGCCCGTTGATCTCGGGATTGCGCTTGAAGAAGCCGCGCGCCTCGTCGCCGATCGCGCTGCCGATGCGCTGCATCAGCTCCGTATCCCAGGTGCAGCCGAGGCCGATCGGCTGCGGATAACCGGTCGCTTCACCGAGCCAGGCCATGCCGTGCGCGGCCTCCGTGCCATGTTTATACGCTTTCACGCCGAGGCGTTCCACCGCCGTCTGGTATTGAATCATCAGCCCTACTTTTTCCTCCAGCGTGAAACGGGACACCAGATCGCTTACCCGTTCTTCAAGCGGAAGGGAAGGGTTCTGAAATGGATATTGCGTGGTTGTAGACAATGAAAGTCCTCCTTTGGGTAGATTCCCTCAAGCGTATTTTATGACAGCTTGCCCATTCCCGAGTACCCGCAAAATTAGATGCGTTTTCATAGACTATTAGTGGCCCGTCATACCGTCCTCGATCCGTTTCATAAATTCTTCGGCCGCGCTGTAACCGAGCTGCTTCAAATACCAGTTGTTCGCTGCCGCCTCGATCAGACCCGCCACATCGCGCCCCGGCTGCAGCTGCACCTCGATATGCGGGATTTTCACGCCCAAATACTCCGTGAACTGCGGCGTCAGCTCAAGCTCGTTGTTCAGTGCGTTCTCCCGCCAGGGGGCCAACTCGATATCGAGCACGATCCGCGTTTCATCCTGAAACGCCCTCCGCCCATACTGGCGCACAACATTGATCAGGCCGATGCTGCGCAGCGCCAGGAACTCGCGGGTCGTCTCGTTATGCGTGCCGAGCAGCGTCGCTGGACCAAGCTTTTTCAGCACGACGATGTCGTCGGCCACAAACCGGTGGCCCCTGCGGATCAGCGTATGGGCCGTTTCGCTTTTACCGATGCCGGACTTGCCCCGCAGCAGAATGCCGATCCCCGACACATTGACGCACACCCCATGAATCGACAGCTCCGGTGCCAGCGCCTTGACCAGATAGCTGTCCAGCTTGGCGATGAACTCGTTGGTCGTCTCCTCCGTCCGCAGCAGCGGGATGCCTTCCTGGTCGCAGAACAACTTCAGATAAGGGATTTCCTGCTGGCCGGCCGTCACGATAAAGCATGGCGGATGATATTTGACGATATTGCCGATATGCAGCTTGCGCTCTTCGACGGTCAGGGTCAGCAAATAAGTAATCTCCTTGCGGCCCAGCACCTGTATCCGGTTCATTGGAAAAAAGTCGAAATACCCCACGAACTCCAGCCCCGGCCGGTGCGTCCGCTGGCGTGTAATCTCGCGGCTCATGCAGGCGGCCCCCGCCAGCACCTCCAAATGAAACGTATCCGTGATCTTTTGAACCGTCACTGCTTTCATCGATGATCTCCTCCTGCGGCTTGATTGTGCTCCTATTTTAACTTGTCCTCTTTCATTCTGGGAAGGAAATAACAGAAACGGGCCCGCTAAGGCCCGCTTCTGGGTACTCGTTATATTTTAAACTTACCAACCAGCTCCAGCAATTCCTCGGCCATTTTTGCAAGTGCGGAAGCCGAGCTGTTCATTTCCTGCATCGAAGCAAGCTGCTCCTCCGCGCAGGCCGAAACCGTGTGCGTCCGATCCGCGATGCCGTCGGAAACGCCTGACACCGAGCCGAATTCGTCAACCATCTCCTGCGTGCTGCGGGACATTCCGCTTGAGGCCGCGGATACCTCCCGGATCTCCTCGCTGACGACCTGAACCGCCGCCTCGATGTTAGCAAAGGATTCTCCGGCTAACGTTACCGCCTTCATCCCGACCAAGACCTCTTCTTCGCCTTTTGCTGCTTTTTGTATGCTGATACTGGTTTCCTGTTGAATATCCTTGATGACCTCGGCGATCTGCATACCCGATTGGGTGGTTTGCTCCGCAAGCTTTTTCACCTCGGCGGCCACCACGGCAAATCCTCTTCCGGCCTCTCCTGCCCGCGCCGCTTCGATCGAAGCGTTCAGGGAAAGCAGATTCGTTTGGCTTGCAATTTCCGTGATAAACTGGATGATCGCACCGATCTCATTCGATTTGGACCCAAGAGACTTAACGGAATCCGCAAGCTCCAGTACATCTCTTTGGATTTCATTCATCTGGCCCACAACCTTCTGAACCGCCTTTGTCCCTTCTGCGGCTACAGAAGAAGCGTGAGTCGTGGAGGCTTCGACACTTTGCGCCCGATCCGCGATATTTTTGGCCTCCAGGTCCATCTGTTGAACCATGCCAACGCTGCTCGATATGGAGGTAACCTGAAGGTTCGCTCCCCGCGCCAATTGTTCCGTAATCTCGGCAATATGTTCCGTTGCTTGGCTGGTTTGCTCCGCTCCGGCTGTAAGTTGTTCGGAAGAGGCAGCAACCTGAGTGGCGTGTATGCTGATTTCTTCAATTAAGTGGCGCAAATTGCCGGCCATCGTCCGAAATGCCGAAGCAAGCTCCCCAAATTCATCTTTGGAGTCAATCCCCACTTTAATATCCGTTAAGTCCCCGGCGGCGATTTTTCCGGATACCGCCTGGAGAATGCGGATGGGCTTGATGATTCTCCGGCTGATGAGAATAGCTGTAGCTGCGCCAACAATAAGGGAAAAAACGGCGATGAGCTCCATGGTTAATTTGGAATTTTCCTCGCTGCTCTTTACCTCTGCGATGTCCTCGTCGACTTCCTGCTGTTCATTGACAACCCACTCATTGGCGGCTTCCACGAACTTATCAAGGACCGTATTTTCGGTTGCCGCGATTTGGTTAAGCGCTTCGGTATCCCCTTTGGATTTGGCATCAATCATCTGGTCCGAAATGCTGATGAACTGCTCCTGCAACAAATCGAGACCGTAATAAATCTGCGTCTCATCATCTTCTTCTGCTCCAATTAAAGGGCCGATATTGGTATGTAATTGGTGAAATTGTTTTCTCAAAGCGGCATAATCATCGAGTTTCTTTTTATCGCCGGTAACCAAAAAATCGGAGACCGCTGCACGTTCGCCCTGAATCGTTGTATTCAGATCTTTGATAAGCCCTATGACGGCTACACTGCTATTCAATAAGTCACTATAGGTTTTATTCGTCTTTGAAAGGTCATGGAGACCAAAAGCGCCTAATAACACCATCAAAACGAGAACCAGACCGAATCCGGTATACAATCGCGTATTAATACTCCGGGACCACCGGCTAAGTTTACTCATTCGAGTCACCTTCCTGCTGCAAAATCTTTTCCGCTTCCGTCCGGAAGGTGCTGGCCGCTTGCTCCGGGGTTATATAACCTGCTACCAGATTGTTTTTGGCAAGCTGAAGCGCATTGGTTATCATTGTCGATCCTTTTGGTGCAGGCGGATCAATCGGCGTAGAATGTTTGGCCACATAATCAATCAGACTGTATTGTTCCTTGGACTGTGGAGAAGCCTGGCTTTCGAGCCGGGTCTTGATTTTTTTCGCTATGGGCACGCCGCGTTCCCCTTGTAAAATATCATTCGCCTCTGGATTGTTCGTAATGTAATTGATAAACTTAACGGCTTCCTCTTTGTGTTCGGAGAAAGCAGACACCGCTAAAAATTGAGAAGGTTTAAGGAAGTTCCCGTCCTTTCCTCCAGGAATCGCAGGCAAGTTGAGCAGATTAATCTGTCTTCCCGCCAGTTTTCCCAAGGCAACGACCTGATTGCTGGACGTCGGGTAAAAGGCCGTTTTCCCTTCGGCAAGGGGGTTATTGGCCCCGACACTGGTCGAACTCAGGTCAATATCCGGATTAAGAAGCTTCTCATCCGTCCACTTCTTAATGATCTTGAAATACTCCGTCAGGCTCGAATCTGTGTAGCCCAATCCGGTTCCCTCTTTATTGTAAAGCGTCTCTCCTTTGGATCGGAGATAATACGCGATGTCCGGAGCGTTACCCAGCGGGTAAAATCCCGGGATATCTACTGTGTCTCTTAACGTCTTTAGAACAGTGTAAAAATCATCGAACGTATAACCGTTCTCCAAGGTGACTCCGTAATTCGCCAGAAAAGCAGGGTCATACGCAACAGACAATACGTTGGTCCCCATCGATATGACATATTGCTTGCCTTGCCATTGGCCTGGGGCCAAATATTGCGGGTCGACATCGGAGAGATCCAATGTTTTATTGTCCATATAGGAATTCAAAGGCTCAAAGAGTCCTCTTTGAATATAGTTGAAGGCGAAACTGTAATCGACCTGAACGATATCGGGAGGCGTTTGGTCTGCCGTATCTATGGCCAGCTGAGTGGCAACGGCCGCCGCATTCGGGAAGTCTTTGGTCTTGAAATTAATATTGGGGTTTTCCTGATGATACTTATCGAGAACCTTCTGCGTGATCTCCTTTCTTGCCGGGCTGCCCCACCAATAAAAATTCAGGGTGACCGGCTCGTCCTTCTGCACGGATTTTGTATCATTTGCCTGATTCGAAGAACAACCTGCAAAGCTTAAAGCAAGAGTTGTCGACAAAAAAAGACATGCGATACGTTTAAGACTGTTTTGACCCATCGTGAACTTCCTCTCAAACTAGGATGATATGCATGTTATCGGTTCTAAGGTGGGTAAACAGTGATAAAAAACACTAAATTTCGACAAAAAGTTAATAATCATTTTTACTAAATGATTAGTTCCGGTGGAACCTAAGCCCTCCCAAAGTGACAACACTGTCACATGGGGATCCCCTACTTCCATGGATACCAAACGGACTCCTCTTTATATTAAGAGTATGGAAAGAATACCAATGGAGGAGCGATATAATGCAGACGATCATTCAAACGAAAAACCTATCCAAGCAATACGGAGCAACGCCGGTGCTGAAAAATATCGACCTCGCCATTCAGGCAGGGGAGCTCACAGCGATCATGGGACCTTCGGGTTCCGGCAAATCGACGCTGATGAACGTGCTGTCGACCATCGACCGGCTGTCCGGCGGGGAAGTGTGGCTGGAGGGCAACGCATTGCTCGATATGAAAAAGCAGGCGGCCCGGCAATTCCGGCAGGAGCGCATGGGGTTTATTTTTCAGGACTATAATTTGCTCGATACCTTGACCGCCAAGGAAAATATCTTGCTCCCGCTGTCCCTGCGCAAGTATAAAGCCGAAGAGATGGAAGAGCGGCTTGCGCCTATCGTTGCCGCACTGAACATTGAAGGCCTGATGAACAAATATCCAAACGAGCTGTCCGGCGGGCAGAAGCAGCGCGTGGCCTCGGCCCGGGCGATCATTACCCATCCGGCGATCGTCTTCGCCGACGAACCGACCGGTGCGCTCGACTCGCGTTCCGCCACGCAGCTGCTGGAGCAGCTCGTGCGACTGAACGAAACGTTCGGCACCACCATTCTCATGGTCACCCATGACGGGTATGCGGCCAGCTACTGCAAACGGGTGATCTTCTTACGCGACGGAAGCATTGTGAATGAACTTTATGCAGGCGGGCAGAACCAAAAATCGTTCTACGACCGCATCCTCGATGCCCAAAGCCTGATGGGGGGCAAATCCCGATGAGTTTGACGGAGCTGACACTGCGGAACATCAAACGCAACTTCCGGCTGTACAGCGTATATTTGTTCTCGCTGGTGGCCGGCGTTATCGTCCAATACACCTTTTCCGCGCTGATGTTCAATAAGGACGTGCTGGAGGCGCTGCAGAACCGGGCGAATTTCCAGACAGGGGCGGCGATCGCTTCGGTCGCGGTATTTTTGTTCATCATTTTCTTCATCCTGTATGCCAATTCGTTCTTTATGCGCCAGCGGAAAAAAGAGTTCGGGATGTATCTGCTGTACGGCTTGTCGGAAAGGCAGGTTGTGCGGATGGTGTTCCTGGAGACCTTGGCGATCTGCGCCGTCTCGCTCGTGGCGGGGGTGCTGCTGGGCGGGCTGCTCTCCAAGCTGTTCGGCATGCTGCTGATGAACATGATGGAATACAACCAGACGGTGGCGCTGTCTTTTCCGGTAGAGGCGATCGCATCGACGGCCGGACTGTTCTTCCTGCTGGCGCTGATCATCAGCGTGCAGAGCTATTTCATGGTGAACCGGCTGCAGCTGACCGAGCTGTTCCATGCCAAAACGAAAGCCGACAAGCCGGTGCGCGTCTCCGCCTTCTGGGCGATTCTCGCCGTGCTGCTGCTGGCGCTGGCCTTCACGCTGATCTACAGCGGCAAAGGATCCGCCGTCTGGCAGGATTACGCTACCGCAAGCCTGATCGCTACCGCCGTCGGCATTATTGCCGGAACCTACCTGTTCTTCCGCCAATTCGCGGGCTGGCTGCTGCAGCGGATTGCGCGGCGCCGGACGTACCATGAAGGCAATACCGTCCTGTGGACCTCGTCGCTGCGTTTCCAAATCCGCGGCAACACGCTCAATCTATCGTTTATTACGCTGTTCGGCGCGCTCATTATGATGCTGATGTGCTTTATGACGATCAACTACAAGGTGCAATTTGAAGCCGTCGGACGAAATATCCCGAACGACATCGCCTTTCAGTCGCTGGATTCCGGCACGAACGCGCGGATTGATGCCCTGATTAACGGCTCGGAGCATCCCGCGCGTTATCATCTGACGCAGGAGGCGCTGGCGGCCTCGGCGGTAACGGGGATGGAGGCCGCGTTCGACAACCCTGAATATTTCTCAGAGGGTCTGCTGCTGGTGCCGGAAAAAGAGTTTAATGCGCTTGCGGATCTGCGGGGCGACAATCAAAGGGTAGCGTTGGCGGGGAACGAGGCGGCGGCGTTGTCGCAGGGCTCTGATTTCCCGAAGGCTTTTGCGCCCGGGGAGACGCCGGATTTTACGGTAAAGACGGGGTCAGGTACAGAGACCACGTTCAAGCTCGGCGAAAAGAAAGATTATGCCTATCTCGGCTGGTCGACCAACCCGGAGACGTCCATGGATACGAAACCGGCGGTGTTTGTCGTTTCCGACGAAGCCTATGAGCGTCTGCGCGGCGGAGCCGAGATCAGGACCTTCGAAATTTACGGGCTGGAAAACGCCAAAACGGCCGATGCGCTGTCCGCCGAGGTATACGCCATCGTGAAGCAGACGCCGGACGCCTATTACTCTTCGTTCGCCGACGTCTACTCCAAACAGATCGAAGGCTCGGCGCTGATGCTGTTCAGCAGCGGCTTTCTGGCCCTGATCGCCACATTTGCGCTGGCCAGCGTCATTTATTTCAAACAGCTGCGTGAAGCGACCGAGGAACGCTGGCAGTACGGCATCCTGCGCAAGATCGGCGTCGACAACCGGCAGATCAAAAATGTGATCCGCAAGCAGCTGCTGTTTGTCTTTCTGCCGCCACTGGTGCTGGCGGTGTTGTACAGCTGGTCGATCATCAAGGCGTATATTCTGGAGTCGGTGAGCGATTTCCCCGAACTGCCGGGCATTACGTGGGGTATCATCGGGGTGTACTTTCTCGTTTATTTGCTGCTCTACCTCTCTTCGGCGAATCTCTATTATAAAATCATCAGCCGGGAAGCTTAAGCTTCCCGGAGTAACAACGGCCCGGACAGGCGATAAGCCTTCCGGGCCGTTTCTATTCAAATAGGGCGGGCTTTACCGTACCGTCTCCCAATAGGGATCATGGTGCTTAGGAAAATGAACGGTAAATTCCGTAAACTGCCCGACCGCCGACTCGCAGGTCAGATAGTGCCCCAGCTTCTTCGACAGCTCCTGGGCCAGATACAAGCCCATTCCCGTCGATTTCGCATGGCTGCGTCCGCCCGCCCCGGTAAACCCGCGGTTGAACACGCGCGGCATATCCCTCGCTTCGATTCCGATGCCATTGTCGCGGACGGTAAGCAACCTCTCCTCCGCCGTTTCATGCGAAGACAACGTAATCTCCCCGGCTTCTGAGGTATATTTCAAGCTGTTGGAGAGCAGCTGGTTCACAATGAACAGCAGCCATTTCGGATCGCTTTGGACGACCGTCGGCGAAAGCTCCAGCCGGAGCTTCACCCTTCGCGCGATAAACGTCTTGGCGTGCGCTTTGACCGCCTCGCGCACCAGCGGCTCCACATCGCAATTCACCAACTCATAATCCTGATTGAAGCTGTCGAGCTTGGCATAATAGAGCGCCTGATCGACGTAATGCTCAATGCGGGACACTTCCTCTTCGATGCCGCGGGGATCCATTTCGGTCTGCTGCATCAGCCGCAGCACGGAGATCGGGGTCTTGATCTCGTGAAACCAGGAGACGATGAAATCATAATGTTCCTTCTGCTTCGCCTGGACTTCGTTCAGCGCGCGGATATGGGCGATCTGCGCGGCATCGAGCGCTTCGCGGACCGCCTCGGCTTCCAGCGACAGCGGCTCCGCTTCCTCCGGCCCGGGATGCCGTACCGCATACAGCACCTTTTGATACCGGTACACGAAAAAAGCAAAGACCACAAAACCCGCCAACGCCAGCGCATACAGCAGCGTCTGCCGGTGCAGCCGGGTTCCCGGATCGGTCCAGAACACCAGGATGGTGGTCAGGAACACCGCCCCCGTCAGGATAAGGTAAGGACGCTCATATTTCAAAAATCGCCGGAAGCTCATTCGAGGATATACCCCATTCCTTTACGGGTGGCGATAAAATCATCCAGCCCGAGCGCCGCGATTCTGCGCCGCAGCCGGTTCACGTTCACGGTCAGCGTATTGTCGTCGACAAACTGCTCGTCGTTCCATAATGCCTGCATCAGCTCGTCCCGCGAGACAATCCGCCCGATATTCCGCAGCAGGGTCTGCATGATCAGCGATTCGTTCCGGGACAATTCGGCGGTCTGGCCTTGATACTGAACCGTGGAATTGGATAGATGCAGCACAAGCTGGCGGTGGCTGAGCTGCAGATGGTCCTCCTGGTAGGTATAATTACGCCGCAACAGCGCATTCACCTTCGCCACCAGCACTCCCAGATCGAACGGTTTCTGGATAAAGTCGTCCCCGCCCATATTGATCGCCATAATGACATCCATGTTTTGGTTGCGGGAAGACAGAAAAATAATCGGCACCTTCGAGACACTGCGAATCTGCTGGCACCAGTAAAAGCCGTCGAACACCGGCAGATTGATGTCGAGCAGCACGAGATGGGGCTGCGCCGCTTCGAATTCGGCCAATAAATTGTCGAAGGCAGCGGCCTCGATCACTTCAAACTGCCATTTGCGCAGCGCACCGGCCACAATCGTGCGTATTTTGTCGTCGTCTTCGATCATCAGGATGCGAAACATCCGATTCCCTCCTGCCTGGCCAATGTCCAATCCCTGCCATTATACCATGCTTTGGGTTCGGGATTCGCTCGGCCGGGTGCTGGCAGAAATCGAATTCAGCCAAAATCAGGGCACAAAGACGATGCGGTCCGCTCCTTCTGCCGGCGCCTTCCACAATTCCTCCACGCGCGACAGCGGATGCGCGGCGGCGGCTACTGTAAGCTGCCCCGCGGCAATGGCCTCAATTAATGCCGGGAATTCGGCGAGATACCCTGCCGTCGAGACAGAGCCCTGGCCGCTGCCAACGATCTGAAAGTTGGCCGATCGGAGCGCCGCGGAAGGCACCGCGGCGGTATTGCCCGCGATGGAGCCGATCTGGACCCATGTAAGCGGGCGGCTGCGGTCCGCCCGCCGGGTCAGCAGCGGCACCATCGTCAGCTCCGCCGGCAGGCCCCATAAATAGTCGACGACGACGTCGACTTCGGCCGCGGCTTCGCCCAGCCGGTCCGCGGCGGCCTGCGGGTCGCCGGCAATGGAGATCGCCTTGTCGGCGCCCAGATCCGCCAGCCGGGCGAGCCGCGCTTCGTCGCGGCCGGCGGCGATCACCTCGCCGGCGCCGAGCAGCTTGGCGATTTGCACCGCCATCTGCCCGGAATGGCCCGTCGCTCCGAGCACCAGCACCTTCTGCCCGGGCTGGAAGGCAATCCGGCGGCGCAGCGCTACCCAGGCGGACATCGCCGGATTCATCGCCGCAGCGATGAGCACCGGATCAGCGCCTTCCGGCAGCGGGACGCAGCGGCGCAGGTCGACGATTGTGCGTTCGGCAAACGTGCCGTACGGCGTATCGGGCGCTACGAAGTAAACTCTGCGCCCATCCGGCAGTTGTCCCACGCCGTCGATGCCCGGAATCAGCGGCAGCCGGCCCGTGCTCGTATAGTGGGTACCCTCCGCCTGCGAGCGGACGCGGTGATACAAGCCGGCGGCAAGCACCTCGGCGACGGCTTCATGGTTCCCCGAGGGTTCGGGAAGCCCCTCAAAATCTTCAAATTTCGGCGCTTGATCAAAGGAATGTACTACGGCAGCCTTCATTTTATTGACCTCCATTTCCGTTTCGGCGAAATTAGTTTGTGTCACCAACTAATATAGTTTGTTTCACGTACTAAGTCAACGGTAAATATGGTACAATAGATCAAAATCAGGCGCGGAAGCCATCGCTCCCGTGTCCCAACCCTATCATTCGGAGTGAGTCCTTGTGCAAAATGATCTTTTCCATCCGTCCGGCGAACTTTCCCTAATCGACGGGGTGGTTCAGCTCTCCTTCCTGATTCAAGGCATACTCGGGAGGGTGGGAGCTGAATACGATCTGTCTATTATCCAGGTCCGGCTGCTCGGCATCGTGCGCGACCGTGAGCCTGGCATGCAGCAGCTGGCGCAGCACTTGAAGCTTGATAAATCCAGTATCACCGGACTGGTAGACCGGGCGGAGCGCCGCGGCCTGGTGGAGCGTATCCCTTCCCCTAACGACCGCCGCGCCATCAGCGTCAGAATCACTGCGGAAGGCCGCCGGCTGGTTGAGACTGCCGGCGCCGAAATCGAGCAGCAGGTGGAAGCAGCGCTCAAGCATTTGAACGAAGCCGAACGTTCGCAGCTGACCCGCCTGGCCGGCAAAGTTTTGTTCGACGCCGGGGACTAAAACTCATCCTGACTTCCGCATTAAGGCTGCTCTGCTTAACCAAGATGCAGCACCAAGACCAGGCCGTAGCCTGCAGCCGATAGCAGGAGTGAACCGATCAGACCGGCGGAGAATGCCCTCATTCCCTTACGGCGAAAAGCTTTGAATTCCACGCCCAATCCCAAGCCTGCCATAGCCATACCAAGCAGGAGATAAGCGGCATTCACAAGCCAAGGCGTCCAGGCTGCGGGAATGGCGCCTAGAGTCACGCACCCGCTTACCGCCAGAAAACCGAGAATAAACCAAGGCAACGTGGCCAGGAACGATCGGCCCCCCTCGCTGTGCCCGGGCTTCGCCTTTTTACGGTACATGGCTCCCGCAATCAGCGAGACCGGAACCAGCAGCGCGACCCGCGTGAGCTTAACGATGACCGCGACGTCTACCGCCTTCTCTCCTCCGACAGCCGCCGCAGCGACCACATGGGCAATTTCATGCAGCGTTCCTCCGGCCCATATTCCGTAGCCACGCGGCGACAAGTCCATTACCGCATACAGTGCCGTGTACACCATGGTAAAAAGGGTCCCGAGCACTGCCACCGTCGCCGCGCCGACTGCGGTTTCCTCCTCATCCGCTTCGATTTGCGGGGCAATGGCCACGACGGCCGCCGCGCCGCATATCGCCGTGCCGCATGCCGTGAGCAGTCCAAGCTTGCGGTCTACGTGAAACAGGCGGGTCAAGCCGTAAACTACGGCAAGCGCAAACGTCAGATCGAGCACCGCCGCCATAAATACGCCGAACCCGGCGCGGTAGATATCTGCCAGATTCAGCCTTGCTCCCAAAAGGACAATGCCCGCCCTCAGCAGCTTTTTGCCGGAAAAGGCGACTCCCCGCTGAAGCGCCTCCTGGTTTCCCCAAACAGCCCGCCACACCATACCCAGCGTAATCGCGATCACGAGCGGCCCCATGATTGACATAAAAGGCAGATATGAAAGGCCTTTTGCAACCGCCGCAAGCCCTAACGTTAATGCAATTCCCGGTCCGTAAATCTTTATATTGCGCATCACAGGTCACTTCCCATTGAAATTTTTCTTCTGGTTTCACTATAAACAGCCGCTAATGATTAGTGAAATATATATGTTTAATTGTTATAATCAGAAAAACTAATGATAAACGGAGACCCATATGCAATATGACGCGTTAAGAACATTTGTTGTGCTTGCCGAATCCCAAAACTTTACCAAAGCCTCCGAGCTGCTTCACATCTCTCAGCCCAGCGTAAGTTTGCATATCAAAAACCTGGAGAGCGAATTTCAAGCCCAACTGTTCCTTCGTTCGCCCAAATTTGTGCAGATTACGCCCAGCGGCGAGTTATTGTATCAACGGGCCAAACAAATCCTGCTTCTGTACGACCAGGCCAAGGAAGAACTCTGGGCACAGCGCCACTCCTTGCAGGGAGAGCTGGTGGTGGGGGCCAGTTTTACCATCGGCGAATATCTTTTGCCCGCCCTTCTGGCCAAGCTGCGGCAGGCTTATCCTCAATTGAATCTTCGGGTGGAAATTGGAAACACGGACGAAATCGTGCGGCTGGTCCGGCTGTTGGAAGTAGATATCGGCCTTATCGAAGGCCCTGCCCATGACAAAGAGCTGTCGGTACTGCCGTTTATGGAGGATGAGCTGGTCATTATCGCCTCTAAAGCGCATCATCCAATTGGGCCAAATCCCGGTTGGCCGGCGTTGCAGGATCAGACTTGGGTTACCCGGGAAGAGGGTTCGGGAACGAGGGAATACTTCAACCACTTCATACGGATCAACGGGCTGAAGATTAAGTCGCTGCTCACAATCGGCAGCAATCAGGGGGTCAAGGAAAGCGTCATTCAGGGAATGGGCCTGTCGCTGCTGTCACGCCATGCCATCGAACGGGAACTCGCATACGGTGAGCTCGCGGTGATCGAGCTGAAACCGCACCGTTTTATGCGGACCTTGTCGTATGTAACTTCGCCGATTATGAAAAATAAACGGAGCGTTGAGGCCCTCATCGAGGTTTTGCAGAAAATCTGACGGATCGCCAGGCAGCAAAAAACCACCCTTGCAAGGGTGGTTTTTCCGTTGTTATCCCAGCTTCATCGTTGTGATGCAAGTGTTGTCGTCTTCAAAGGTCGAAATGTCGCTCTCCGCCTGCTTGCCGTCCCGCTCCACTTTTACATGGTAGTTCTTCTCCCGCGGCAGCCACAGGTCGATAAATCCGTTAGGATGCGATTTCAGCTCATCGTTCACGACAACCTCTCCCTGCTCATCGGTGACCGTGACCTGAAAAGACTCATCGGCCAGCTCGCCTTTGCAGCCGGTCAAATTATGGGTTGCGCACGGATGCGTCTGATTCATGTAAGGAGCGATCGATACAAAAAATTCATCCTTCGGCAAGGCGTACGTCGTCACGCGATTGCCCGATAACGTAACCGTCAATGTATGCGAATCAATGGATGCCGATTCCGCCGTCTTCGCGCGCGAGCTGTATTCCTCCACCAGCGGCTTGATCTGGCCGTCCGCCAGCGGCTCCGGGCCATCCGCCTTCTTGTCCGAGGGCCAAAAGATGATGCCCGCCGCCAGGGCGATCACAGCAACTCCGGCGATGACCGGGATTTTATTGTTCATCTTCGCAATCTCTCCTTTGTATGCAGGCATTTGTTCTCCGAAAACCCCTACAGTATAAAGAACCATAGCCAGGCTGTCTGTGCCAAAACTCGCCTTTGGAGCATGACTTTAACCGAGCCGCTCCAGCCACTCAGAGCCGAGCCGACCGTTTTGCCGTCATCGGTTCCTCATATTTTTCGCCTGCAATTGGAAAAACTATGCCCCATGTACAAGCTTGCAATATATCACCTAAAGGTGTTACAATTTAAACACGACACCATAAGGTGTTACTTTGACAGGAGGCATTTCCATGAGCACGCAAGAAACGATTCCCGCAATCCGTAAGACCGTCGTCCTGAACGCCCCGATTGAAAAAGTGTGGAACGCCGTAGCGACGGCGGAAGGCATTGCCGCCTGGTGGATGCCAAGCACCTTCGAGCCGGTTCTGGGACATGAATTCATCCTTCATGCCGGCAATTTCGGCGACTCGCCGGCCAAGGTCACGGAGCTGGACCCGCCGAATACGCTTGGTTTCGACTGGGGCAAGGATTGGCATCTGCAGTTTGAGCTGAAGACGCTTGAAGACGGCAAAACCGAGTTCACCCTGATCCATTCCGGCTGGGATCCGTCAAAGCTTACCGAGTTCGGCCAACCGCACACCGTCATCCGCGAAGTTATGAACGGCGGCTGGGAAAGCATCGTACACAAGGCCCTCGTGGCTTACGTGGAGGCCTAAGTTGGGTGCTCCGGCGCTTAAAGCTGACGTCTTTCAGGCTATTTCCGACCCTACCCGCCGCAAGATGCTGAAGCTTCTGGCTGATCGGGAGATGCCGATTGCCGCCATCACGGAAGCTTTTCCCCTCAGCCGGACAGCCGTGAACAAGCACCTGCATGTGCTCGCCGACGCCGGACTGGTCCGCAGCCAGAAAGCCGGACGGGAGACCCGTTACACCTTGCAGCCGGAACCGCTGGCGGAAATTCAGCAGTGGCTGAGCTTCTTCGAGCGGTATTGGGACGAGCGGCTGCTTGCGCTCAAACGGCTCGTTGAAGCGGACAACGATAAAGATTGAGTCCAGCGCCCTTTGGCGGCTGCGTGCACGGATCCGTGCCGCAGCCGTTTTTGTTAGGCCAGGCTCCATAGCAGAGCACATACTCTCCATAGAAATGCACCTTTATTTGGAAGTACTGCCTGATTTATGATCACTGTGCAATACACAATACTGAGTATCTCAATAATGAGTCTCTCGGATGAGGAGGAATGCTCTATTAATTGATAACGCTTACATTTGATTTACGTATAAATGATGTTCTTATAGGACGATGGATGAAGCATACTGTGCGCCCGGTACTCTTTCGAATCTTTCATTTCTCATTATTGAAGGGAGAATGCATTCGTGAAAAGCCAAAGACTCATCGTCGCCTGGATTTGTATCATAACCTTGATCGGAGGAACATTGTTCTCCTCCTTCGGATGGCCTGGATCTATCCAGGCAGCCGGAGGGCCAAACCTTGCCGCCGGCAAAGCGGCATCCGAGTCGGGACACGCTGATGTGTATCCGGCCGGCAATGTAACCGACGGCAATGCCGCGACGTACTGGGAGAGCACCAATAATGCTTTTCCCCAGTGGGTACAAGTGGATCTGGGCAGTGCCGTAAACGTCGATCAGGTGAAACTGAAGCTGCCTTCGGGCTGGGAGACCCGGACGCAAACCTTGTCCGTGCAGGGAAGCACGAACGGCACCAGCTTCTCCGATCTCAAGGCTTCGGCCAGCTATACGTTTAACCCAAGCTCCGGCAATACCGTAACGATCGACTTCACCGCAGCCAGTACAAGGTACGTGCGGATTAACATTACGGCCAATACATCCTGGCCCGCGGGACAAATCTCCGAGCTGGAAGTGTATGGCGTCAGCGGCACAACGCCTTCCAATGTCTATCAAGCGGAAGCGGCCGGGCTCTCCGGGGGGGCCAAGGTCAATACCGACCATACCGGTTATGCCGGTACGGGCTTTGTCGACGGCTACTGGACCCAAGGCGCAGCGGCGACCTTTACGGTGAATGCCCCAGCAGCGGGGAACCGGGAAGTGACGCTGAAATACGCTAACGCGAACGGCAGCGCAAGCACGATCAGTATTTATGTCAACGGCGTCAAAATCCGCCAGTCCTCCCTGCCGAATCTGGCAAACTGGGATACGTGGGGAACCAAGACGGAGACGCTGAACCTGAATTCGGGCAGCAATACCATCGCCTATAAATACGATGCCGGAGATACGGCCAACATCAACCTGGACCAGATTACGCTTGGCGAGCTTGTAACGGCAACCGCTACTCCGACACCGACAGCCACCCCTACACCTACCCCTACACCGACGCCTACCGTCACACCAACGTCTACACCGACTGCTACGCCTACGACTCCTCCTGGCGGCAATATTGCGCCGGGGAAGGCCATTACCGCTTCTTCGAACACGCAATCTTTTGTGGCCGCCAATGCCAATGACAACAACACGGCAACGTATTGGGAAGGCGGCGGAAATCCGAGTACGCTTACGCTCGATCTCGGCGCCAACTACAACGTCACGTCCATCGTGCTGAAGCTCAATCCGGCAACGGAATGGGGAACCCGGACGCAGAGCATTCAGGTGCTCGGCCATAACCAGACGACAACCACATTCAGCAATTTGGTATCGGCCGCCTCTTACACGTTCAATCCGGCCTCGGGCAATACAGTAACGATTCCGGTGACGGCAACGGTAAAACGGCTGCAGCTGAATTTCATCTCCAACACCGGTGCACCGGCCGGGCAGGTTGCCGAATTCCAGGTGTATGGGACACCTGCCCCGAATCCCGATCTGACGGTTACCGGCATCACCTGGACGCCGGCCTCGCCGAATGAAACGAACGCCATTACGCTTAACGCCACCGTCAAAAATACCGGCAGCGCCGCGGCCGGTGCCACGAACGTGAACTTCTATCTGGGTTCAACGCTTGCGGGAACTGCTCCGGTAGCCGCGCTGGCCGCAGGGGCATCGGCGACCGTCTCCGCAAATATCGGAGCGAAGGATGCCGGCTCTTATACCGTCACGGCCAAGGTAGATGAAAGCAATGCCGTCATTGAGATGGATGATTCAAACAACAGTTATACCAACTCGGCGAATCTGGTCGTCAGCCAGGTGCAAAGCTCCGACCTCATCGGAACAACCTCCTGGACACCAAGCAATCCGAGTGCCGGTAATACGGTCACCTTCTCCGTGAATCTGAAAAATCAAGGCAATATTGCTTCCGCCTCCGGGGCTCATGCCATTACGGTTGTATTGAAAAATGCGGCTGGGGCTACCATTCAGACCTTCAGCGGTTCGTACAGCGGTGCATTGGCCGCAGGCGCTTCGGCCAACGTAAACGTCGGCACCTGGACCGCCGTCAATGGCAGCTACACGGTAACGACCACGATTGCGCCGGACGGCAACGAGGTGGCCATCAAGCAATCCAATAATACGGGTACCTCCAGCCTGTATTCCGGCCGCGGCGCAAACATGCCGTTCACGGTTCTGGAAGCCGAGGCTGCCGGCAACAGTACGAACGGCACGAAGCTGGCGCCAAACTTCACGCCTGGCGACTTTGCCGGCGAAGCTTCCGGACGTTCGGCCGTTTATCTGGATGCCAATGGCGAATATGTGGAATTTACGCTGACGGCGCCGGCCAACGCCTTTGTACTCCGCAATGCGGTCGCCGAGAATACGACCGGAACGGTCAGCATCTACGCCAATGGCGTCGATAAAGGCAATTTCAGCGTCACCTCCAAATTCTCGTATCTTTACGCTTCGCCTACGACGCTAGGACGGCTCGGTTACGACAACTCCGGATCCAAAGCTTATTGGCTGTATGAAGATTCCCAGCTGATGCTGGATCAGGTATATCCGGCCGGAACCAAAATTAAAATCCAAAAAGATGCAGGCGACGTCTCATGGATTTATGTCGACATGATCGAAACGGAGAATGTCGCTCCGGCGGCAACCAACCCGGACCCAAGCAAATACGTGCAGGTGTCGGCTACAAAGTCCATCGACCAGGCGCTGACGGAATTCCGTCAGGATTCCACGAAGAAGGGCATCTTCATTCCGGCCGGCGAATGGACGATCTCGTCGAAGATCTTCCTGTACGGCCGGGCAACGGAAATCATCGGCGCTGGTCCTTGGCACACCAAGCTGGTAGCGCCGAAGGATCAGACGAATACCGACGTCGGCTTTAATATCGGCTCCGCTGCCAACGGCTCGACGATCAAGGACCTGTCCGCTTGGGGCAACTATGTATACCGGCAAGACGGTCCCGGCAAATTCATCGACGGCAACGGCATGCAGAACGTTACCATCGACAACGTCTGGGCCGAGCATTTTGTCTGCCTCTACTGGGGGGTGAACTCTTCCTATAACACCTTCAAGAACAACCGGATCAAAAACATGTTTGCCGACGGCATCAACATGACCAACGGCTCGTCCTATAACGTCATCGACAACAACTACGCCCGCGGCACCGGCGACGATTCCTTCGCCCTGTTCAGCGCGGTCGACGCCGGCGGCTCTTACAATGTCGGCAACAAATATACGAATCTGACCGCCACCAACGTCAGACGGGCGGCTGCTTTTGCTATCTACGGCGGCCAGGATAACCTGTTCCAGAACCTTTATGGCGCAGACACGCTGACTTATCCGGGGCTCACCATCAGCAGCTTGAGCTTCGGCTATAATACGCTGGGCTTCGGTGCCCAGGATACCGTGGTGGACGGCGTTACGCTCGACCGCACAGGGGGCGACTTCTGGACCAGTGTCGGCGGCGACGACAAGATCAACGACTATCAGAACTTCGGCGCGATCTGGATTTTCGGCGGCGACCGCGATCTGAAGAACATTCTGATCAAAAACGTCGACATTAACAATCCTGTCTACTTCGGCATCATGTTCCAAACGAAGTCGCCGGAAAATCTGCCGATGCAAAATATCCGTCTGGAGAATATCACGATCAACAGCCCGACCCGTTACGGCATCAAACTGGTAGCTAAAGCGGAAGATGGCCAAGGACCGGTCGTCGGCGCAGCCAGCTTCACCAACGTCAAGGTGAATAACCCGGGCGTTGCCGCCATTTACGGCGAGAGCAAGAGCCCGAACTTCAATGTGATCCGGGTGTCGGGGAACAACTGGTAATACGTGAACATTGGGCAGTATGTATTAAAGCGATAGAGCCAAGGGCACCCTTCCGGGTGCCCTTGTATTATTTTTCGGGGAGAAGATTTGATGCTTTCTTCATGGGCATAGCGTCAGTCGTCCATTCCTATACGCGCTTGCCCTCATACGTTATACAGAAGCCCGGTGGCGGAGGGCCGCATGAAGGACCTACGTTTGAGGCAGCGCCGCTGAGCCGGAGCAAAGGAAAAAGGCGGTGAAAAATGAAAGTTAAAAAGGCAAGCAAGCGAGCTGCCCACTACCCGATGGGCTGCGGAAAACTCCGGAAGTGCAAACCGCTCCGGAAGAATAGGCAGGCCTGCAGAAAAAAAAGAAGACTGCGCCGGTTGGGTTATCGCTGCGCCCTCTTTTCGCCGGTGAGAGCTGTCCCTTCAGGCGTTTGGGCAGTGATCGGCATGATCGGAACAGGGGGGATAACCGGGGCAACAGGCCCGATGGGGGTACCCGGGGCGATGGGATTGATCGGCCCAGTCGGCCCTATGGGCACAACCGGTGCCATAGGAATGATGGGGATGATGGGCTCTATGGGTGCGACCGGAGCCACCGGCGCGATGGGCATGATGGGCATGATCGGGCCCATGGGCGCTACCGGAGCCACCGGCGCGATGGGCATGATGGGGATGATCGGGCCCATGGGCGCTACCGGAGCCACCGGCGCGATGGGCATGATGGGGATGATCGGGCCCATAGGCGCTACCGGAGCCACCGGCGCGATGGGCATGATGGGCATGATCGGGCCCATAGGCGCTACCGGAGCCACCGGCGCGATGGGCATGATGGGCATGATCGGGCCCATAGGCGCTACCGGAGCCACCGGCGCGATGGGCATGATGGGGATGATGGGCGCCATGGGACTGATGGGCGCGACTGGGCCCACCGGGTCTACAGGGGCTGAGGGTCCTCCGGGTGCCGCCGGAGCCACAGGCGCGACAGGGACTCCGGGCGCCACCGGAACTGCAGGCGCTGCCGGTCCCACCGGACCCACTGGGGGCACGGGACCGGCAGGGGTAACGGGACCTACCGGAGCCACGGGCCTTGCCGGAGTTACCGGGGCAACAGGCCCTGCCGGAGCCACAGGCGCAACAGGCCTAGCGGGACCCTCCGGAGCCACAGGCGCAACCGGTTCTATTGGACCAACGGGTCCCTCGGGTGCCACTGGATCCACCGGTGCTACGGGCGCCGCGGGGGCCACGGGGGCTACCGGTGCTACGGGACCTGCCGGAATTACCGGAACGGGCAACGGCTTTATTGAAACGGTGAAAATCGGAGATATCGACGCACTAATTCCCTTCAACGCAGGCGCGGGAAACAGCGAGGCGATCGGTGCCCTTGCTTTTAACGGATCGCCCATCACGATTACCAGCCTGGCCGTATATGTCACTCAAGTGGGCTCAACCGGGGACTTTCAGTTAGCGGTCTTAGCGCCTATCGGCGAGAATGATTCTACGGTTATAGGAGTGACCAGCGTAGTGACCACTTTGACCGCAGGATTGTTCATTTTGCCGTTGACGGCGCCTCTCGCGCTTTCGGGGAACGCGATCTACCAGCTCGCGGCATATAACCAGGTTAACGGCTCCGCCCTGGGCGGCCGAATCACCGGAACCGGTGGGACGGATGCTCCGCTCATTAACTTCCGCACCCAAAACCTTACCGGGTTTACCGTGGGCCAGACCATCAACACGAGCGACACCATTCTGTTATCGCCGTGGATTGCCGGACTGGATTAGCCTTACGAAACGGCTGCCGGCTTTATCCCAAGACAAAAGGACACCTTCACAGGTGTCCTTTGTGCCTATGCCTTGAGCTTCAGAGCCAACACCGCTTCCTTAACCATCAGCGCTGCTTCCGCAACCGTCGCCGCTTCGATGACGATCCGCTGATCCTCGTACTGCATCATTGCGTGTTCATACCGGGGATCGTAATAATGCTCAAGCAGAAGACCTACCGCATCACCGAACCGCTCTTCCGTCAGCGCTGCCAGAATCTCTTTTGCAATGGGAATATGAATACGCTCCTTGATCCCCATATACGCCTGAATCAGCTCTTCTTTATGCTCTTTCGGCCTGTAGTCTTCGACAATATGCCGCACCCGTTCCTCCATAGGCAAACGAATCAGCAGCTGCGTTGCGGCTTCTTTGTGCTCCGTAACGAACTTCGGCAGCACGACCTTGCCGATCCGTGGGCTTTCGCCTTCCAGCAGCACGAACGGGGCTTGCCCGAGCTGCAGCAACTCTGTAACCAGCAAGGAATCGAAGGTTTTCTGATTATTCGCTTCAAGCCCGACCTGACCGAAAATCGAGCCGCGGTGCCCGGCCATGCCTTCCAGGTCAAGCACCGGCAAGCCCTCTTGCTTCAGCTGCCGCAGAATGGCCGTTTTGCCGGTCCCGGTATGCCCCAGCAGTACCACCGGCTGCGCCTTAAGCTCAAAAGTCTCCAGCGTTTCGACGACCCATTTGCGGTAAGCCCGAAAACCGCCGGTCAGCCGGGAGGCCTGGATGCCCATCAAACCCAGCACCGTTGCCGCCGTTTTGCTGCGCATGCCGCCGCGCCAGCAGAATACCGTCTTCGGCCCCCCAATCTCGCCAAACGCCTTAATAAATGCGGGAAGCTTGGCTGAGAAAATCTCCAGCCCGCGCTCTTTGGCCGCTTGGACACCCTCCTGCTTGTAAATGGTGCCGACTTCGGCCCGCTGCGCATCGTCAAACAGCGGAATATTGATGCTGCCGGGAATGGAGGAATTGGCAAACTCCGCAGGCGAGCGCACGTCGATCATGACCACGCCCTGCTGCTCCCGCAGCGCTAAACATTTTTCCAGCGATATCTCCTGCAATGTCCCTTCGCTCCTTCTAGATGACAACGATGCGGCCCGGATGCTCCGTGACCGTCTCGCCGATGCACTCGGCTTCCACGCCCGCCTGCTTCAGATTATCCAGCAGCTCTTCCGCCTGGCTGCCGGCCACGGAAATCAGCAGTCCGCCGGATGTGACCGCATCGCACAAAATCCATTGTCCGATCTGATCCAGTCCTTCGGCGAACGTGACGGAATCCTGTACATGGGCAAAGTTGTTTTTTGTCCCGCCCGGTACGAACCCTTCCTCCGCCAGCTCGCGCACTCTCGGCAGAACGGGCACCTTGTCCGCATAAATTCGGATACCGACGCCGCTGCCCTTGGCCATTTCGAGCGAATGCCCCATCAGGCCGAAGCCGGTGACATCCGTGCAAGCATGAATGTCGTAAGGCTCCATCGTCTCGGCGGCGGTTTTGTTGAGCGTAGCCATGACTGCGGTAACCCGTGCCACCTCATCCTCCGACAGCTTGTCCTTCTTGATCGAGGTGGTCAAAATGCCAACGCCGATCGGCTTCGTCAGAATCAGCTTATCGCCGGGCTGCGAACCCGCGTTGGTCCGCACCTTATCCGGGTGGATCAGGCCGGTAACGGCCAGCCCGAACTTCGGTTCATTATCGTCGATGGAGTGCCCGCCGACCAGCGTCACGCCTGCCTCCTGCATTTTGTCGCCGGCTCCGCGCAAAATATCGGCCAGCACTTGCTTGTCCAGCGTCTTGATCGGAAACGCGACGATATTCAGCGCCGTCAGCGGCTTGCCCCCCATGGCATAAATATCGCTGATCGCATTGGCCGCAGCCACTTGGCCGAAGGCATACGGATCATCCACGATCGGCGTAAAGAAATCGACCGTCTGCACGAGTGCCAGGTCGTCGCTTAATTTATAGACTCCGGCATCATCGCTGGTGTCGATCCCGACCAGCAGGTTGGGGTTCGCGGCCCGAGTCGGCAGCGAGCGAATCACCTGCGACAGATCGCCGGGGCCGATTTTGCAGCCGCAGCCTCCTTTGGTCGAATATGAAGTCAGCTTGATTTTTTCGGTATGGGTCATCGCCTTATATCCTCCCTTTGTGATTACAATCCGAGATGCAGCTTGCGCGTGCCGAGCACGCCTTCCGTACCGGACGGGTCCTTCTCTACTTTATGGCGCACAAAGGCTTCGGCTGCTTCCGAGGTGCGCACGCGCAGCGGCTTGTCTTCCCCGAGGACCACGTCAAATACCACTTCGGCTACGGAATCCGCCGTTTGCGGCACAGATGCCCGTTTCGCAAAATTCGCCGTGTAGGCGTCGATCAGCGGCTTGTACTCATCCTCCAGAATGCCGCCGGTTTCACCCAGATGTTTGTACACCGTCTGCACGAATTGGGTAGCAATGGCTCCCGGCTCGATCAAAGTGACGTCGATATTAAACAGCGGTTTGTAATACGTGGCCAAGCTCTCCAGCAGTCCCTCTACGGCAAACTTGCTGGCGCAATAGATTTCGTTAAAAGGTTGTCCGACAAGCCCGCCGACGCTGGACGTAGCGAGAATATGCCCGTATCCCGCTTCCCGCAGCAGCGGCAGCGCGGCTTGGATTGTATTCATCACGCCGTACACGTTGGTGTCGAACACCTGCCGGATCTCTTCCAGCGGCGCTTGGCCCAGCGCCCGCAGATAGCCGTAGCCGGCATTGCAGAATAGAACATCCAGCTTGCCGCCGGTGGAATGGGCGATCTCTGCAAACGCCCGCTCCAGCGATGCCGGATCGGTCACTTCCATCTCCAGCCAATGCAGCGAGGTTTCTTCGCTGTACGCCGCCCGCTCCCGCTCCAGGTTGCGCGTGCCGGCATACACGGTCCACCCGCTTCGGGCGAACCGCAGCGCGGTCGCCAGCCCGATACCGGTCGAGGCACCTGTAATCGCAATCGTTCGATTCATGCACATTCTCTCCTTTGTGGGTGAGGTCCCTGACTAGCCCAGGGTCTTCTCCAGGTCGGCAACCGCTTTGGCGATCCGGCGCTGCCGGGTATCTTCCGCCTTCGCCTCGGCAATGCCCAAGACGATACGCTGTTTGTTGCTGTACGATAGCTTGTCGAAAGCCTGCAGAACGGCGGCATTCTGGTCCAGTGCAGCCTTCAGGTCCTCCGGCACTACAACGACGCGCGGGGCATCGTCGAGCTCAAGCTCCACCGTAATTTCATCACCGGCGCCAAGGCCGGTCGCTTTGCGGTGCTCGCTGCTGAAGGGCAGCAGAAATATTCCCCCCATGCTGGCTATGGTGCTCCGGTACGTATACTCGCCGATGGTTACGCGTACGGGCGGCTTCTTACCGGCACCCAGTGCTTCGACGATTTCCGGTGGAACAGAGATTCCCGGTTGCTGTTTGGCACTGGCTCCGTACAATCCTATCGCGGTTGCAAACTTCATGCCCATCGTCTCCCTGGCTACAAATTTAGGTTGCAGGCAATTCTTCTTAATGACCCGATGATACCGCAAGTCCCATGCTCTCCACAAGCGTCCTGCTCTCCTCGTTCAACCCGGTGACCCGGACCGTCTTGCCCGCCTGCCGGTAACGCTGGTTCACCTTCGAAATCGCCGTTATCGCCGAATGATCCCACACATGGGACGCTGTAAAATCAATAATGACCGTTTCCGGATCCTGCTTATAATCAAACAAGTCGATAAAATGGGTCATGGTGCCGAAAAACAGCTGGCCGGTAATGCGGTAAGTCTTCGAACTGCCGTGCTCTTCTTTATGCGCTGCGATCCGGGCGGAACGCCAGCCGAAGATAACCGCGCTCAGGACGACGCCGGACACGACGCCGATAGCCAAATCCGATGTCGCCACTACAATCATTACCGTCACAAGCATGACGAGCGCATCGCTGCGCGGAATGCGGTTCAGCGTCCGCAGCGAGTTCCAGTCAAACGTCCCAATGGAGACCATGAACATAACCCCGACTAACGCAGCCATTGGAATTTGCTTGACCACATTGCCGAGTACGAGAATCAGGAACAACAGAAACACACCCGATATAAGAGTGGACAGCCGCGATCTACCGCCCGATTTGACGTTGATCACCGTTTGCCCGATCATCGCGCAGCCGGCCATGCCGCCGAAAAGGCCGGAGATGACGTTGGCTACACCTTGGCCGCGGATTTCCCGGTTCTTGTCGCTTTTGCTCTCGGTCATTTCATCAACGATGGTCGCGGTCATGAGCGATTCGGTAATGCCAACTACGGCGAGCGCCAGCGAGAACGGCAGGATTTTTCCAATGGCCTGCAAGGACAGCTCGATATCCGGGAGATGAAAAAAAGGCAGTTGCTGCGTAATCCGTCCCATATCGCCGACGGTGCGCAGATCCAGATGGAGCGACACGGACAAAATCGTCATCGCGATGATGGCGACTAGAGCCGACGGCACGGCTTTGGTCAGCCGGGGCAGCAGATAGATAATTGCCAGCGTCCCCGCGACCATGGCGTACATCTGCCAGTTGGCCCCTTCAAAGTTCGTAAGCTGCGCCATAAATATAATGATGGCCAAAGCATTCACAAAACCCGTCACGACGGAATGCGGAATGAACGTAATAAATCTCCCGAACTTCAGCACGCCCATCAAATACTGAATTACTCCGGTCATAATCGATGCTGCGAACAGATACTCAATGCCGTATTTCGCGATAATCGGGCCCATCAGGGAAGCCATCGCCCCCGTAGCCGCCGAGATCATGCCCATTCTTCCCCCGACAAAAGCGATCGTCACCGCAATGCAGAAGGAGGCGTACAGTCCGACCATCGGATCGACGCCGGCCAGGATCGAGAACGCAATCGCCTCTGGAATCAGCGCCAGCGCGACCGTCATTCCTGAAAGAATATCCCGCCTCGTGTTGAAAAACCAATGTTCTTTCAATTTTGCGTACAGCAAATAATCCTCTCCATTCTCTGTATTTATAAATGTTGACTCTCCAGTCTCAGGAAAGTCACGTCCGTCCGTTAATCAGCGCTTTCTATTATAACGTCTCAAATTTATCCCAACCAGCTTTAAATTTATGCAATTTGAAGGATTGGCAGCGCACAAAAAAACGGAAACCCGTATCAGGCCTCCGCCGATCTTCATTTGTTCTACAGTGCGTCGATCCGCTGCTTGTATTCCTCATACCGCTTCGCCCAGACCGGGTGGCGCGGGCCAAACTCCCGTCCGTCCAGCAAAGCTCCGATTACATCCAGACATACATCCCAGCCGGCCAAATCCCTTGGCGTATGCTCCGTAAGCTGCGTCAGCTTCTCGATCAGCACCAGCCGGCACCCGCCTCCATCCTCCGGAGACAATTCGAACCGGACAAGGTCTGCGGACCAGGTGTATTCCAGCACGGATTCCGGCAGCATCTCCACAATCTCCATCGTTTTAAAGCTGCCGTCCTGCATATCGAACGTGATGATCCCGCCAGTCCGCAATTCCTCTACCTTCAGCTCCGGAAACCACTGCTGCAGCTTGCCGTTCTCCGTCAGCATCGCCCAGACCCGGGCGACCGGCTGCTTGAAATGGCGCTCAAAGCAGGCGGAGTACCCTTGTTCCGTACGCTTCAATTCAGCGATCATGGACATCCTCCCTTAACCTCGTATTCTTGGCACCGAGGGTTTATGCCGTAGCCGGGGATTCCGCCGGAAAAATCAGCAGAAACGTCGTGCCTTCCCCTTTTTCGCTGCGGACCTCGATCGAACCCTTTAATTTGCTGACCGTGCTGTACACCATCAGCATGCCCAGTCCGGTGCCTTCCTCTTTGGTCGAATAATAAGGCCGTCCGAGCCGCGAAATTTCATCCCGGGTCATCCCTACGCCATTGTCGCGGATGCTGAGCACCAGGTTCTGCTTCTGCTCATAGGCATCGATGGTAAGCGTGCCGCCCCCCTTCACCTTCATGGCTTCGATGGCGTTTTTGTACAAGTTAATCAGACTCTGCTGAATCTGGTTCCGGTCATAACGGAGCAGCAGCGTGTTGCTGAAGTGAAAATCGACCTCGACCTTATGAATCGAAGCATACGGCATAATGACATTGGTCGTATACTCCAGATCTTCCCGCATATCGGCATTTACCATGTTGTCCAGCTGAGGTTTGGCAAAGGAAAGAAAATCGCTGACAATCTTCTCCGCCCGCTGCAGCTCCTGCAGGGACAACCGAACGAACCCCCGCTCCCGCTCCGTGATATTCGGAGAACTGATCAGCAACTGCAAAAATCCGCCCGTCACGGTCAGGGGATTGCGGATCTCATGGGACACGCTGGCCGCCAGCTCGCTGACAACCATGAGCCGTTCCGTCTGAATCATCCGGTCGCGGCTGCGGATATTCGTCAGGATCCGCTCAATCAGAATCATAATGACGCCCATGACCCCGCTGTAGACCGTCAGCGCATTTATCGCAAGCACACAGAACTCCTGGTTCACCTGCCGGGTAATAAGACACAGGCTGAGCAGATAGCCGCTCATGGTCAGCAGGGTTATCACAACTGCCGCCGTCACCCGCCCCCGGGAGCTGAAGCGGAGAAATCTGCGGCTGTACAGCGGTACCAGAACCAGCACTGCCGTGGAGAACAGGAAGGAGGGCAGCATGCCCTCTCCGCCGACGTACAGCCGGATGAGATTGAGCAGTGCGTATATTGGAATGACATATTTATAGCTTCCATACAAGGCCACAATAAGGAACGGCACATACCGCAGATCAAAGATAAAGCCGTTGTCGAGCTGAATCGGCTTCAGCATGCATAAAATCATCGTTACCGCCGTCAATCCCAGCAATAACCCCCGGTGATAGCCTCCGGGCAGCATTTCGAAAAACAGCAGATAAATGATGACGGGGAAGAGCAAAAACAAGAAATTGAGCAACAATGCTTCAAACAAAGAGGATCTTCCTTTCGCCCTTTTCTTACAAAATTCGCGCTTGTCCTTCAATTATACTATACCCGGATTTGCCGATGTGGAAAAAACAGCCTCCCCTTGGCCCTCACCGGAAACGGAGAGACAGAAAAACCCGCAGCCGGCATGGCGGTTGCGGGTTAGATCGCGAGATTATTCGATAGCCTGATCCAGCCCCAGCGTCCGGGACGTTGCTTCATGAATCCCGGGGATAAGTTCAGGATGCTCCGCCAGCGAAAGTCCGTACGACGGAATCATCTCCGTCAGCTTCGGCTCCCACGCCGGCATATGCTGCGGAAAGCATTTACCGATCAGCTCCAGCATAATCGACACCGCCGTTGACGCGCCGGGCGATGCGCCGAGCAGCGCGGCTACCGAGCCGTCAGCGGCGCTGATGACCTCCGTGCCGAACTGCAGCGTTCCTTTGCCGGCTGCGGTATCTTTAATAATCTGCACCCGCTGGCCGGCAACCATCAGACGCCAATCCTCGCTCCGGGCTTCCGGCACGAATTCGCGCAGCGATTCCATCCGCTGTTCCTTCGACAGCATCACCTGCTTGATGAGGTAAGCGGTCAGGGAAGCGTTCTTCACGCCGGCCGCCAGCATCGTCAGCAGATTATGCGGTTTGACCGAAGCAATCAAATCGAGGTTTGACCCGAATTTCAGGAATTTGGGCGTAAATCCGGCGAATGGCCCGAACAGCAGCGACTCTTTATTTTCAATGAAGCGGGTATCCAGATGCGGAACGGACATCGGCGGCGCGCCGACCGGGGCCTGGCCGTACACCTTGGCGTGATGCTGCTGCACGACCTCCGGATTCTGGCACACCATAAACAATCCGCTGACCGGAAAGCCGCCGATGCCTTTACCCTCCGGAATGCCGGACTTCTGCAGCAAATGCAGGCTTCCGCCGCCCCCGCCGATAAATACGAATTTCGCCTGATGGCGCTCGCTGGTACCGTTATCAGGATTTCTTACCTTTAAGTCCCAGCTGCCGTCGCTGCTGCGCCGTAAGTCCTCCACCTGGCGGTTGTAATGGATCGCTACATCCCGGCTTTGCAGATGGTCGAACAACATGCGCGTCAGCGCCCCGAAGTTCACGTCGGTTCCCGCCGTGCTTCGGGTCGCTGCAATGGGCTGTCCGCTTGCCCGGCTCTTCATCATCAGCGGAATCCATTCCGCCAGCTTCACCGGGTCCTCGGAATACTCCATCCCCGCAAACAGCGGATGTGCGGCCATCGCTTGATACCGCTTTCGTAAAAAGGCAACATCTTTGGGGCCCTGCACAAAACTCATATGCGGCACCGGCACGATGAACTCCCGTGGGCGATGGATCAGCCCGCTGTTCACCAGATGGGACCAGAACTGCTTGGATACCTGAAATTCCTCGTTTACTTTAATCGCCTTACGGATATCCATCGTTCCGTCCGGCTTTTCCGAAGTGTAATTCAGCTCGCACAGCGAGGAGTGCCCCGTTCCCGCATTGTTCCATTCGCCCGAGCTTTCTTCGCCTGCGCTTCCGCGCCGCTCAAACACGGTAATGCTCCATTCCGGTACTAATTCCTTCAGTAATGCTCCAAGTGTTGCGCTCATGATCCCGGCACCAATTAAGATAACGTCTGTTTTGGTTTGTCCGTCGCTCATATTTACCGTCCTTATACACTGTGATTTGAAGGATAACAGTTCTATTTTATGATAAATGTGTGACTATTAAAATATAAAGTTTTGCGGACAAGCAGACGGCACCTACCGGAATATCGCCGGGCAGAAACCATGGATGAAACCAATCACTGAAAAAAAGTTGCTCCTCGCCGCTCTATGCCGGATCCTGCCCTATCTCTCGCCGCTCTATCTACTGGGCGATTATGACTTGAGCTTATGCATATCTTCAACGATCCGCTTCGGCCTGGAAAATCGATTTATACCGGCCCGCCCCCGCCGGAAGCATACCCGAAAGGGACGGCCGGCTTACTCCAATCAGTGTTTAGGCTTTGACCCTTTGCGGCTTACGGAATCCGTAAGCAAATTTTCGATCTGCTGCAGGAAGTCGGTAATGCTGCAGATAATGATGGATCTTTTGCTCAACCGCAGATTAAGCTGCTCCAGTTTGCTGCCGAGGGAAGATACCAGTGCGGCTGCGGAGCCTACGCCGGATGCCGCGTTATTGATCTGCGAGCTGGTGCTTTCAATGCCGGTAATAATCCGTTGGCTGAAATTTTTAACTTCTACCGTGCATTCGGCCACTTCCTTGAAATCCTGCTGCACGTTCTGGGCGTATTCATAGTTATCCTGGATCGTGGCTGTAGTGTGCCGGATGTTGTCTTTCAAGGCGTCAATGCTGCGATAGAGGGCGTTTACGCTCTCGTCGATACCGCTGACCAATTGAGCGGTTGAGCCGGACAGCTTGCGGATTTCCTCCGCGACCACAGCAAATCCCCGGCCTGCGTCGCCTGCGCGCGCCGCTTCAATGGACGCGTTCAGCGCCAGCAGGTTCGTGCTGCTGGCAATCTCCGTAATGCCGGCGGACATATGCATGATATGCTTGAAATTCTGCTCCAGCACCTGAAAGGCGTCCGTAATGGAATGGAGCTGCCCGCAGGTGCCGTCCAGCTTTTCCGAGAGAACGCCCATTTTATCATCGGCTTGCTGAACGGCCGTATCCGTCTGGTTCATCACGCCGTCGATCTTCTGAGCGTACTGCCGGAATTCATTGAAATTGGCATCGAGACTGGAGATCATGTCCTGAATGCCGTTAATCTGCGAGTACGTCGTCCCGATATCGTGGATGGATTGCGTGACGATGACCTCTTCGTTCATAAACTGGCCGAGTTTCTTGTTAATGTGCATAACGCCGTACAATACTTCCTTATCGCAATCCTCGGGCACAGCGATCGCCGGCTCAGGCTTCGCTGTCGTCTCCATTGTCACCGCGATTTGCTCCGCGGCATCGGCATTCGTTTTATCCGTCGATCTGAACCATTTCATATGTATACCCGCCTCACTATTCGAATACAGCCAGGACCATGGTCTGGTTGAAATGCTGTTGCCCCAGCTGCTCGCCGTATCCGGCAAAACCGATGTAATCTCCCAGGGCCATGCTCATATCCCGCGCAAAATCATCTAAGTATCCGTCCCCCTCAAACAGCATCGACCGGGCCAGACAATTGACCATGAGGGCCAGCGAAGGCCGGGGGATATCCTTTTTCACCGTTTCAATCGTATTATGTATAACCGTCTTGTAATCGTCCGGCTCCAGCAGCACCATTTGCGAGTTGTTGTACACCTTGGCGTGATAGGACATTCCCTGCCCGCCTGTAACCGCCTGATTGGCGGTAATGTACATCTCGTTCCCGATAATGCGGCCCATCGGATAGCCGTCCAGATATTTCGGCAGGCCGTCTATCGTCGTATTCAGGGCTTCCGCAACGACCACGGCAGCCGGCCGGTTGTCATATTCATGGACGATCCGGTTGCGCTCATCCACCTTGGTGGCCGTAAAATGATGCTGCGTAGGTTTATAGATGTTTTCCCGGTACATTCGGATCTTTCCGCCCAGATTCTTGATGAATACAAAAGCGCAGGCATTATTGTGTACCTTGCCATTCAGCGAGATCATTGTCCGTTCCGCTCGGCCGTGATCGCCGGCCGATCCCCCGAACAAAGGGATGCCTTTCTCATCCAGAACCGAATTCAGCGTCGAGAGCACCAGTTCCTCGCAGCTCATTAACGCCGTGGAAATCTCGAAGCATATCGTATTGCTCAAATCGGAGAATTGTCCGAGCGAGCGTTCGATCCGCTCCACATACTTCAGCGGGAACCGGCTGGCTTCTTCCAGCACGTCGGCATAACATTCGATTCCTTCCTCGATTCCCATGACCAGCAGGCCTTCCTTGTACGCCCCGTCTTTGCAAAACCCGGCAAAGGTCGTCGAACCCAGGATAATGCTGCCATTAAATCTCGCGTTGATCTCTTCATTGTATTCCTCAAAATGTCCCACATCCGAGAAAAACAAAAGCAGCCTTGGTGAGCCGATCCCGGCCGCGGCTTCCGTTACGGCTTCCCTGATGTCCTGTTTCGAGCTTCTGCCTACAGAATACTTCATCGACAACACCTCCAGTAGAAATAGATTCCAAGTTTAACCTAAATGCTCTTGCACAATTGAGTATAAAGTCCCTTTCATTTCCTCACAATAAAGAATAATTCTATTGATTCTATTAAATTGAAAATAAATATAGCCCGGGAGTTCCCGGGCTGTGTCCCTGTTGAATCCGCTAAATTGACAGAGCGGCATCCTTTGGATATATTAGTGGTGCAAAATTATATTTTAATCAATTTATTTAGATGAAGAAAAGAGGGATAAAATGGCCATTCTTAGCACCATTCTCGTTGCTATTGTAGCGCTGGAGCATGTATACATACTGATTCTGGAAATGTTTCTATGGACGACTCCCCGCGGGCAAAAAGCCTTTGGCACGACACCTCAGTTCGCCCGCGATACGAAATCGCTGGCAGCCAATCAGGGGCTATACAACGGCTTTCTGGCCGCCGGCCTGGCCTGGGGCCTCTTCCACCCGAACGATACGTTCAGCTATCAGCTCCAGCTGTTCTTTGTACTCTGCGTCGTTGTCGCAGCAATCTATGGCGGCATTACCGCCAAGAGATCCATCCTGCTCATGCAGGGTCTTCCGGCCCTCTTAGCGCTGCTTGCCGTTATTGCCGCACATTTCTAAAGGACGGATTCCCTTAGATCATTATTTCCAGATTTCATCGGCAATCTCTTTGATAAAGGCCAGCTTGTTCCACTGCTGCTCCTCAGTCAGGTGATTGCCTTCCTCCGTCGAAGCGAAGCCGCATTGCGGGCTCAAGCAGATCCGATCCAGGTCGACGTATTGCTGGGCTTCCCCGATGCGCTTCAGAATCTCTTCCTTGCTCTCCAGCTCGCCGATTTTGGAGGAGAACAGGCCAAGCACAACCTGCTGATGCTCCTTCAGGAACCGCAGCGGTTTGAAATCGCCGGCGCGATCCGTATCGAATTCCAGATAGTAGCCGGAGTAGTTATTGATGTCCAGCAGCGTCTTCGCGATCGGCTCATAACCTCCGCCTACACCCGCATAGGTTGATACATAGTTGCCCCGGCACACATGTGTGGTGACCACCAGGTCCTCCGGCAGATCCGCTACCACCGCTTCATTCAGCTTCGCGAATTCATTGGCATAGTCGGCCGGATCTAGGCCGATCTGATCCATAAAGGCGATGAACTGGACATCGCACAGCGCGCCCCAGGTGCAATCGTCGATTTGCAAGCTGCGGCAGCCCGCTTCGTAAAGCGCCAGAATGACGGCCCGGTACGCCTTGGCAATATCCGCGACCAGCTCCTGACGGTCCGGATAGATCGCTTTCGTGCGCTCCTGATTCTCCGCGCGGTCCAGCTCGAACAGGAACTGCGCCGCGGCCGGAATCGATTGGCGGGCGACGACGCTGCCGCCGGCAATGCTTTTCAGGAACGTATAGTGGGCGACAAAAGGGTGGCTGCTGTAGCCGATTGTCCCGGTCAGGCTCGCGGTTTCCGGTCTCGACTGCGCACCGTTAAACTGGTAGCCCTGATCAATGATCGTGCGTTCCACGCCGTCCAGTCCCCAGAAAAAATCCAGATGCCACCACGAACGGCGGAATTCCCCGTCCGTCACGGCCTTCAGCCCGACCTCTTGCTGCTTCTGCACCAGCTTGGTGATTTCGGCGTTCTCTACTTCAGTCAGCTGTTCGGCGGTAAGTTCACCGTTCTGGAATTTCGCTCTTGCCTCTTTCAAAGCAGCCGGGCGCAGGAAGCTGCCCACGATATCATAGCGGAATGGCGTAACTGTGCGTTGTTCAGGGGCTGTAGGTGTACTCATTGGCATAATCTCCTTATTCGTTCGTATTGGGTACATGTACTATAGCACGCTAAAGTGCGGTTCCGGTTATACGAATAAGTGATAGCCAAAGAAGAGTACAAGACACAGCCCATACCCTTCCATGCCCCAATCGCCAGTTCATCGGAAGAATGCCGTAGGGGAACGCCAATCGGCCTCTTGTCAGCGTTTGCATAAAGACATCGGCGGTTTAAGGCTGCGAATACCGGGCTAATAGTTTCTTTTTATAGGAACAGGATGGTTAGAACGTCCGCTGAAAGGCTTTGATACACTTGCCGTCTTTCGAGGTATCGAGCACCGCAAACCGGATCTCCGAGAACAACATGCCCAGGCCTTCGTCCTGCAGCAGCTCCCGCCACCATCTCGCGACCTTTACGGGATCGTTGCGGAATACGCCGCAGCCGTATGCGCCCAGAATCAGGTTCTTGTCGCCTTTGTGCGCAAAGATCGCCAGCGCCAGCCGCATCCGGTCCTTCATGACCCGCTCGGCTTGTCTTGTGGATTCCCCCTTAAGCTGGACCTGGCCATAGTTAACGGCAGGCAGCGTCAAGACCGAGGCGGTGACGGGCTGAGGGATCAACTCAAACCGCTCATTGCGGAAAAACACCACATCCGGCGAATAAATCGCATGATCGGTATACATCATCGACGGGTTGGCCCGGTTTGCCTGATAGTAACCCTCATGACGCAGCTGCGTATCATATAATCCGCTGGAGGCGGCCAGGCTCTCCTCCTGGGCCATCGCTCCGTTCAGGAAGCCGCCGCCCGGGTTTTTGGCGCTGGCGAAGTTGAGGACGCCGACCCGCTCCTTCCCGGCCAGTGCGAAATCGAGAATAGCCTTTACTGTAGCTTCGGTGCCCACGGTGCAGGCAGCGGTCTGCGGCTGCCGGGGCAGTCCGGCGAGATTACGGACCAAATCTGCGCCTTGCGCCGGCGTAATCAGCTCGCTGTGATCCTCCGAATGCTTCTGCAGCGCCGCAAACTCCTTTCGGCTTTCTTTATAATCATAGAAACCTTGCCGCTGAATCTTCACGGTGTCTTCGGCAATTTCTTTCCGGTTCATTTGAAATTCCCCTCTCTTTATAAGGATGTCGCGTTAAGAATATCCCGCGCTTCCGTCAGCGCAAATCCAAGCAAATTTTTCCCGCGCCATTTCATGGGGTTCTCCGCATCGGGGTTTGACTCGCCCATCCCGATCCCCCAAATCCGGTCCCGCGGACTGGCCTCGACGAGAATACGATTGCCGGTCGATCTCAGATATTCGCCAAGCGCCGGGTTTTGCGAAAATTTAGCCACGCTGCCTCTTTTGACGATGTCATAACATTGGCTGTCCCATACTTCCTTGTCGAAGCGGCTTACTGCACGCCCGAAGGCTTTCATGGCTTTCGGATCATGAGTCTTCAAGATCGCTTCCAGCATCGTTTCGTCCCCGAACAGCCGGGCCTTCTCGGCCATCATAAACTGCTCGGCGCAAGAATATTCGGTTCCCTCTACGGTAAAGCGGCTCGGCCACCACTGGCTAAAGCAGCTTTTGCTTACGCTTCCGTCCTTCGGCGGCGTATGACCCCAGAAAAATAAATATTTAAACGACTTTCCTGCGAGATGCGCTTTTCTCAGCTCTTCGATCGTGTAGATCATCAGGCTTCCCCCCAGTTCCTCCGATATAAGCGGGAAGGGCGATGTCCCGCATTCTCCGTATAATGGTCGGTCTCTGCGACCAACTCGGCGACCTTGCGCCGGAAGGCCGCCTTCAGCAGCTCTTTGTCCAGAATCACTTCGTATACCTGCTGCAATTCCGTCAACGTAAACAGCTTCGGCATCAGATGCAGCGCAATATCGCTGTCATTCGTCTGTCCGCGCAGGCGCTCGATGGCGCAGGCGATGATTTTTCCGTGATCAAACGCCAGGCCGTTATTCTCTACGATGGTGTATTCAAGAGACCTGGAGGTCGGCTTGGCCGTCACCGTCCGGTTGATCACCGCCGTCAGCTCTTCCCCCTCGGCGCTAAGCTTCAGTTCGTAGGTCCATGTTCGGACATACCCTTCCTCCAGCAGCTCTTTCTGCTCCCGCAGCAGCCGGTAGCTCACCTTAAACCAGGCCGCATCGTCGGCATCGTCCCCGGCCTCCAGCCGAAACCGGCTGCTGTCGATCAAAGCCATGTAGCTGCAGCTCATAACCCAGGTGCGGGGGTCCCGCCCTACGTCGGTGAAAGTATGCAACTGCTCCAAATACACGTCGCTTACGCCGGTCTCTTCCTGAAGCTCACGCGCGGCAGCCTGATCCGCGTTCTCATCCGGCCGGACGAAGCCGCCCGGCAGCGCCCATTTGCCCAAGTAGGGGTGCCCGCCCCGGCGGATGAGCAGGATGCGCAGTTCTTTTTCCGGAAGCTTGCGGTAGTTGCCCTCCTCCGTACTCGTCACGGTGAAAATCACCATATCCGTCGCCACCGAAGGCCGCTCGTAATCACCTGCCCGGTATTGCGCCAAAAATTCGCTTTCTGTCAATCCTTCACGATCCACCATACCCATGGGTTTGCCCTCCTCCTTATTTGCACAGCTCGCCAAAATAATTACTATAGGGTTTAAATGTCGCCAGTACCTTATCGACCTTGTTCATGCGCTCCTCCAGCGATCCCCGCAGCGTAATGTAGGGAATTCGCCGGGCCTTGAGGTCGGCAATAATCTGCTTGTGGAACACCTGCCGCTTCTGATCGCCGCTGCGGTCCCAGGTATCGTCATATGGAATATCGTCCTCGCACAGGAAAAACAAATCATACCGCTGCGCATTCTCCAGCGCGAGCCGGGTCAGCAGCTCCGGCGCGCGTCCGTGGTAATCCAAGGCGTACATATACGTCGTTATCGCATTCGTATCGACAAAAAGATACCGGTCCGCCTCCAGCAGCGCCCGCTCTTCCCGCTCGATATGGCCCACGGCGATTTCATCGAAGGCCTCTAGGCCGATACGCCGGTCCACCTGATGCTCGGTCCAATAATCCCTCCCGTATTCCGAAGCAAACGTTGTCCGGTAGCGCTGGGCCAAGGCCTCGGTAATCGTGGATTTGCCGGTGGACATCGCGCCCACAAACACCACTTTGGTGATCAGATCACGGTACACGAGATCACTGACATAATCCCGGTATTTATGCGGATCGGAACGGACCATCGTCGCCGATATCGGCACCTGCTGACGTGCTTCATCCACCCGTCGGTCAACGGCGCCCAGCGCGATGCTCATATGCTTGCCATAGAACTCGCTCGAATAAAAGTGGGTCACTTGCTCCCCTTGAAGCAATCCCAGAATATATTGCTCTTCCCGGATTTCATGCTCCCTGTCATCGGAATATCCGTCCGGACCGTCCCAGGCTTCGATGACCCGAACCGTCGGATAGAGCCTACGGATCCAGTTCGCCCGGACATGCAGCGGAATCGGCGACACGGTCGTTTCATAGATGACAACAATCAGTTCGTCGACTTCCCGCAGGGCCGTCTCAAACATGAACTGATGCCCTTTATGCAGCGGGGCGAATTTGCCGAGCGTTAATCCAAGCTTTTTCATGCCAATGCCGCCTCCTTCGCACCCTTATTCCAGTTATAGTAACCGTAGACTGCGTTCATCAGATATGCGCTCCACATCACGATCATCATCGGACCTTCACCGCTGCCCTCCGCCGTCCGGATCACCCACAGCAGCACCGTGAACATATTGAGGACAATGTAGAGGAGCCACTGTTCTTTGAAGCGGGTGACCATCAGAAGCGTCGCAACAATGGACAACACCGTTGTAATCGCATCAATGTAAGGCGAGTTTTGCCCTTTTATGAACGACAGACCGAATCCCAGCAGCACCGAACCGGCGACGCACACCGCTCCGACGAGCAGCATGTCTCGTACCTTCATCTGGCGCATCGCCAGCTTGCCGCCTTCCATATTCCGCCGCCACATATAAAAGCCGATCACGTTCATCGGAACAAAAAACAGCAGATTAAGCATCAATTCGCCATTCAAGCCATTAACATAAGCGATATAGGCATACCCGAAGGTGTTATACATGCCAAACACATAACTGATCAGCTTTCCTTTTGCCGTAAGCACCACGCACAGAACGCCGGTAATAAAGACCGTAAAACCCAACAGAGAATCCTTGGAAACGACCGTAAATATAATGGCAATCGCAGTAAACAGAAACAGCCACACCAGCTCGAACCTATTCCAGCTGCCCGCAACTTTCTTCATGGTGTATCCCTCCGCTTTTCCAACTTAGTAACTTATTGATATTATTAATTTGTTACTAACAAGATATCAGATGTGCTTAAGGAATGCAAGGGGGCATCCGCCTAATTTTAGGAAAAATAAAAAACACCGCCCGGCACTAATGCCAAGCGATGGTTTCATACGAACAAACACCTAAGGGCGTTCTTCATTTTCTTGTTCTCACCTTTAATTGATGATGACTTCTCTTGTAAGATACACGAGGAGATCGTATCCATCCCACACCGAGTCGAAATGCAGTGCTTGTCCAAAGGGAACAATTCGGTCAACGCCACCATGCGGCAATTGATTCATAAAATCGACAAGTTGATCTTTTGATATTCCAAAATAACTTAAGGTCTGAACGCTTTCATTAATTGCTTCAGTGAGTTCATTTATATGATGAATCTGATACTCTAAAAATAATCCGCCACCGCAATGAACGGTGTTATATTCCCCATGAATAGCATTCATTCCTACTCGCACAGTCTTATGAGCGCCCTCAGTAAACACATGATCGGAATAATCTTGAGCTGCCAAAAAATCAGCTGTTGTTAACCGAAGCACATTCATATAGGTTTCATTCTTGTAGCCTTCTTTATCGATTGTTCGGTCAACAAATTCCCAAAATTTCGCCTTTGCCATTTCTACTTCTTCCGACTCGCCAATCCAATAAACTTCGCGGGGTGAAGAGCATGCCATTTGGCCAAACCACAATGCGTCGTTATAAAACTTTTTGGACAAATCATCAAGGGCTGCATCCTCTAATTCATTTACGCTTGAAGCCTGAATAATCGCCTTAGAATAACGGTTTGGGAAAACAAGCTCCACAGCACTTGGCGGCAGAGAACACGCACGTATTGATCTAACAGATTGGTCTCCACCCCAAATTACTCGAAGTTGGCAAATATCCGAAAGAGCTTGGGTATATTCCTCTTCATGGTTATATCTCACTAAAAGCGTTCTATCTGCAATTTCAACAAATAGTTCTTGTTCCAGCAAAGCGTTAATTTTATCAAATAAAATTTCGGTTTGCGGGTTGTTTCTCCGTGACAGACGAACAATATTCTTATTGCCGGTTAACATCGAAAGGATCCACGAATACACAAAAATGGAATCAACATTTGCAGGAGCAAAATGAATAACGGTTCCTCTTGGCCGCAAATGTCGGCTTATCCCAAACTGTTCAAATCTTTTTTGAAGTTCCATAATGTGACTCTTCCGAAGCCAATGGGCCGTAGCCATTAATTCCGGGTATGCCCGCATTGTTCTGTCCAATAAGATACTTTTAGACAATGCCTCTAGGAATTTAACCGTAGTTGCATCAAAAGGAATGGAGTTCGAACGATTTGCCACTTTATTTATTTGCGCTCTCCATTCCGAATCTTGCAGTTTCTTAGGTATGATTATTTGCATGTTTCCCCTCCCCACAATTACGTTAACGTAAACGTGTCACTACAGCCTCTTGCTTCTGCTTTCGGAAGTCTGCCATGAACAATGAAATACTTCCCTTTACGGCCGCATTCGCAATCGTCTTCTCCGAGAATTGTGCCTCTATCTTCAGTAAGCAGGCTGTGGCCCGGATAACTTCTTGGAAGAATGCTTAAAACTTGAATTAATCCTTCTGTTCCGTATGGAACAGGCTTCAGGGTTTCTTCATCGCGAATGAGGATATCCGCAAAGTCAGGAGTATGCAAATGCCCGTGTTCGCACTGCATGTAAATCGATCCGACTTGCTCTACCATTCCGTAATAATCATAGACCTGGGAAATATTGAACTGCTCCTTAAGCAAATCTCTAAACATACCATCGGATACAGCCTGGTTTTGGAGCTTTTTCCATCCTCCTCCATGAATCAGTATGCTTCCTTCTAAATCAAGAATACGGTTAGAACGCTTAAAGTTGTTCAATAAAAATTCCCAAATTATATAAGTGAATCCGAATATGAATATTTTTTCACCCTTATACTTCTGAAGAAATTCCAAAAGTTCTGCCTCTTTAAGCTTCATATCCTCGTCAAATAAATAAAGATGATGATGCCCAAATTGCGAAAAACCAATTGTGCCCGCTAGGCGCGCGCTGAATTGAGAACGATTTTTCAATAAATTAGTATCGGCAATGATCATAGGAAGCCTTTTTTTCCCCAAGTAACTACGCACTATTAAATTCAACGCTTTGGTCTGCATTTCCGAAGTCAATTTATCAATATGAATTCGAGATACCTGCTGACCTGTAGTCCCGCTGGAATTCAGAATCTTAAAGCGTTCTTCTTCAGGCATCGAAAACAAATCCAACATTTTAAACAATTGAACCGGCAAAAATGGAAGTTCGGTTAATTCATTAACTTCGATCTTTGCGGATGTCTTATCAAGAATCCTTTGGTAAGGCAGGCATTGTCGATAATGAAAATCGGTTAATTCACGTAATTCTTTTAGCAACATGAATTCTTTGACATCACGGGACAATTTGTAGGGGTTCTCGGAAGAAAGAATTTGATCGATCATATTTGGCCCTCTTTATTCAACTTCCCATAATCAATCTTTCCATTTTCTAATAAAGGGAAGGTGTCCTTGAATACTATATTGATGTTCAGATGGTGAATCCGATAACGTTCTTTTAGTTTTTTCCGAACACTATCCTTGAGTTCAACGTTTTCCTCCCCTTCTATAATAACGGAAAGGATATCATCACTCCCTACGCATGCAACAGGCATTGAAAACTCCGTATTGATGTAGCGTTCGAGATCATCAAGATTCATTCTTAATCCATACAGCTTGATAAATCGCTTTATCCTTCCTTCGAGCCAGAAATACCCGTCCTCATCAATTCGTCCAATATCGCCGGTTTGAAGGCTCCCTTTCAGAATATCCCCTTTTGTCAGATCTTTCCTAGTTTCGGCGTAACCCAACATGACATTTGGGCCTATATAAATTAATTCAGATGTTTGTTCATTCAGCATTATTTTCCCATCAGGTATGGCAATTCCAATACTTCCCATTTTTTCGGGCAACTTGTCAAAAGGCACATAACTAATTCTGGCTGTTGCCTCTGTCTGTCCATACATCATCGTAAATTTGCAGTTCTTCTTTTTTGCCGCTTGATAAAAATATTCCGCTAAATTTTGGGCAAGTCTACCACCTGCTTGCGTGAACGAGCGAAGCGAGGGTAATTCCATTTGTTCAAACTTCAATCTGTATAGCATCTGGTATAAATATGGGACAGCAGCAAACGAAGTTGCTTCATGGGTCTTAAACAACTCCCAAAAGCGCGAACTGACAACCGATTCGTCTGTAAGGATAATTGTCGCTCTCTGAAGTATGTGGCTATTTATTACCGACAACCCATATGAATATGCCATGGAAAGTGTGGTGATCGGACGTTCCATGGCAGTTATGTTGAGATAATTCGCTATTGAGACCGCATTGCTTTGCAAGTTGTTATAAGAAAGCTGTACTAGCTTCGGACTCCCGGTCGAACCGGAAGTAGTAAGCAGCACAGCTAATTCTGGATAGAGCGTATCATCCTCGTTATTCTCCAGCCTAATAAGTTCCTTGTCAAAGACCCAATCCACGTTATAGGTTTGGATATAATCTTTTTTTATTTCCTCTGTCAACCCAGCATCCAGGAGCATTACCGTATCTTTATTGTTCAGCGCAGCCAAATAAGCCACAACACAGTCAATCGTATTTCTCGCAAAAATAATGCCCACCTGCTTCTTAGGGGAAAGCGAAGACAGCTGTTCCCGGAAGCTGCCGACCCTGTCACGAAGTTGCGCATACGTAATCGCAAGATTAGAGTCGGCTTCTATGATGGATATAGAGTTGTCGTCGGGAAGTTCCCAAAACATCATATCAGCATTCCTCCATCCACGCCGATGACTTGACCGGTAACATAGCTAGATAAATCGCTGCAAAGAAAACAAATTACGTTGGCTACATCTTCCGGCTGCCCGATCCTGCCCATTTTAATGCTCTCCAACCGTTCCTTAAACTTTTCTGCCGGAAGGCTTTTTGCCATGTCCGTGTCTATAAATCCGGGAGCGACTGCATTTACACGGATATTATGAACGGCCAGTTCCTTCGCTGCGGACATGGTTGCACCTATCAAGCCGGCCTTGCTTGCACTATATACTACTTGTCCCGCATTTCCGTTTCTGCCGATAATAGAAGCTAAATTGACGATGCTCCCATATTTTTTTGGCGACATCAGCCTTGCGGCATATTGCATATGGTAAATTGCCGACGATAAATTGGTGTCCAAGGTTTGCTGCATTTGTTGCCCGTCGATCATCCCGAGCAAACGGTCTTGAAGAATACCGGCGTTGTTTACCAGAGCATCCAACTGGCCGAATTTTTTCTTTATGGCCATAAAAGCTTCTTTTACTTTCGCAATGTCTCTAACATCATAAGGAAGCGGTAGTACTTCCGTGCCGAATTCACGTTCAATCTCTTGCTGGGAATCATAAAGGGATTGTTCGTTTCGTCCATTTATTGCCAACTTAGCTCCCGCTGCGGCGAACGTAAATGCTGCTTGTCTTCCAATTCCTTTAGATGATCCCGTAATAAATATAACTTTATCCTTTAATGTTATCATTCAAAGGAGACTCCGTATTTTTTTAATACTTCAATAGCTTTATTGAACGAACTGATTTCAATAATATCTTCAGTATCCAGCATGATATCAAACGTATCGTCAAGTTGGGCCACCAGTGCCATATGGGCAATGGAATCCCATTCCGGAATGGCGTTATATTTCAACTCTTCGACATTATTATCTGGAGATATACCTAGTGCATCAATAAAAGCTTGGTTTAATTTTTGGTTGTTTGTCATGGTCTCTTCCTCCTAATTAGGTCTATCTTGGTCAGCATCGCCTTTTGTAATATACCACGTTTGATCATTGATGGATTCAATCTTGCCTTGAAGCTCCTTAGATACGTACATCGCTGCCATCATATGCGTGATTTCTAAATCTAATGGTTTGAATCTTGTTGGCAGAACTAGCTTATCCGCTTCATTCTTCATCACACGTTTAAATCCGACAGCCTCAAGGCCCCATGATGTAATTGAAGAGAAACAATAAAAATCGTTAAATAGAAGGTTGTTCTGCTCACTGAATTTTACGATTTCGTTAGCTAACTGAATTGCGCTATCTTGATCCTCGGCAATAAACTCGACAATTCTGCCAATGGACCCTTTTCCATCCAAAATCGTCTCTTTTCTCACGACCAGCAAGCCTTTGTATTGTCCATCATTGTTCTCGCAAGTAAAGACCTGATAATTAAATGAAGGGTGATTAAGATATCTCCAAGATAGGAACGCAGCATTCCTTGAAAAACCGACATTAGCTTTCGCCCATTTCGAATAAAAAACATCCCACTTTTCAGGATCAAATTGTTCGAAAACTTTATAGGTCGGGTTGCCTTCTACACTACGAATTTTATCATAATACCTGACGGGTTTCTCGTTCCCTTCCAGAAGAAGTTTAATCGTAGAATCCTTATCCTGTATCCCGATCCATCTAGGAACATCAGGTATGACTTGATAGCCGCCCATACCTTTATATAATCTAGCTACATTAGCGTTAATTCCTAGATTTAGGACGACAGCCGGATCAAACTCCAGCATTTTACGCATAAGCTGTATGCCTGCGCCCGTATGTCTATGCTCGGGAGGAACGATCCAGTTAGTAGGAGCAAAGCCCATTTTTTGTTTGCCATACACATTGAATTCGAAAGCCATTAATCCGAAGATGCCGATAATTTCGCCTTCATGCCATGCACCAAGAAATCCATAGTGGTCTCGCCCAAATACGGTCTGGCTTACAGAATGATCATAAAACATATGATTCAGTAAATTTTCGTCCCTGCTTAGAATATGATTTTTAGCCCATAAATCATTTAGAGCGCTCATCAGCTCAGAAGTCTCGGAACGTTTAAATAAACGAATCTCCATAAAAATCTCCTTTTATTCGAAATTACCTACAGGTGGAATACGATTGCAATCAAAGCGGTTGAGCCAGAATCGGTTATTCTCATCATTAAAACCCGCCAAAGTAGTAAAACCTCCTGCAAATCCTTCTTTCTCCAAAACTGGACGCAACTTCAATATCATGTCCTGGTAGAGCGTCCCTCCGCCAAAGGCTGGCGTATACCACTTAGGCGAAAAACCTAAATGTTCCTGGATGAATTGTTTGCAGGGTTTTATTTCATTCGCGAAAAAGCGTTCAGCCACTCCACAATATGGCTTGTGATCTACAGCATGGACTCCAATAGACATGCCCGCATGATTTATAACTTTCCACTCATCGAGGTTAATATAATAAGACTCTATAAAACGATCCCAGGTTTGAAACTTTTCAATTAATTTGGGCTCAAGCACGCTTCTACTTTCTTCTTCAGACAGATAAAAGTTTAAAGCGTATTTATTGTACCTTCTATATATATCCGGCTCATAACTATAGATTTGGCTATTTTCTTTAACTTGGGAGGTATCAAATTTACTGCAGATTTCTTCCCATATCTCTTCATCAGTGAAAAACGACAGTGCCGCATGTACAAGATGAACCACCGGAACTTTCCTGTTTGTAAAGATACCGGACATAAAAGTAAAGTATGCTGGAATTCCCCTCGATTTAAGAATCGGAAATGCAATCTCATACTGATCTTTGGTTGCATCGTCAAAGGTAATCACGCATCTGGGTTTCGATTGACGGGGTTTCTCTAAATCATCGGGTACAACGACTTCATAATTCTGTAAAACCCAATCTAGTTGTTTCTCGAACAAGTCAGGGTGCAGCGGATGGATTCCCTTCAACCCAGGAACTTGAACATAGTGATACATAATAGCAACGTCTCGCAACCCATTCACCCTTTTGATCTTGAAGTAATATAGTTAGATTATCGGTTTATACACCACTTATTTTTAGCCTGTTTCATTCGGTGCCTATCCCTGGTATCGACACATTTACGACAGCGAGCACTCTTTAAAGAAGGCTGTCCACATTGGACAGCCCAGTGTTTGTTCTTATTGACTTGTTGTTCAAACTTAGGTCCAGGCCCACAAAAAACCGTCGCGGTCCCAAGCAATCCGGCCGCCGTGCAGCTTGCGGAACGCCTTCTTCACCTCTTTGGACAGCGATGCGTTTCCGTTCTCGTTCACGAATACGAATTGCTCGCCGAAATTGGCCTTCACGTATTCAACCGCAGCGGTCTGGTATAACGTCCCCGTAAACCTGATTTCCTTGACCATCCATTCCGCCACGTCTTGCGCGGTTACTTCCATGGGGTTCCTGCTCCTTCCTGCTTGCCCTGCTCGTAGATGCCCCCATTATAGCATGAACCGTTCTATCCTGCCGTTCACAAAAAAGTCCCTGCACGGCAGCAGGCTTTCCGGCGCCTTACTGCCATGCAGGGAACATTCTCTTATTGCGTGACTTTTACGTTTCCGAACACGGCCTTGTTTCTCGAGTCGTCACCCGGATTGCTAAGCGCGAGGCCGATATACACCTTGCGGGTCATTGGAACCTGAACGGTTCCGACCGTCTGCCAGCTTGTTCCGTTCGACGAAATCGCCCCGGTGAAGGTATTTCCGTTTCGGGTCAGCTTCAGCCATTTCGGGGCTGTCGCGGCAACCGTGTGGTCGACGGTAACGCCAGTGGTCGCTGCACGATACTGGAAGGTTGCGCCATTCTCCGGGGTGAGCATCATGTCTACATGCTTCGAATCAGAAGTAAGCGTCTCACGGATCATGACTCCGGCTTTGGCCCAGCCGTCCAGGCGGCTTATGGACTGCACTTTCACAATAATCTCTGCATTGCCCCACAAGGATTGATAAATATAATTCATTTGATCCCCATTGCCCCAAATATCCGTAGAGGTGCTGCTCAGTGTAAATTGCTTATTGGTGGCATTATAGGTGACGTTCCCCGGCATGGAACCGATATTCCGGGCCTTCCATCCCGCCGGCAGCTGCGCCGGATAATCTTGGTCCTCCGGAGCCGTCCAATCCGGCGTCGGCCAGGTTTCACGTTCATGGATTTTGGCCAGCTCAGATTCCGGCCAAACCCCGTAAGCAAAGAAGGACAACCGCTTCACGCCCGGATAGTTCTCGCGGATTCCCTGGTAAATCTCCTGATACTGATCGTCGGTCCAGTCGTTATCGAGCGTCGCGACGATTTTCGCCTGGCTCCCGCTGATCCGGTCGCTTGTATCCTTCAGGATGCCGTAGGATGTGCTGTACACCCAGTCGCTGTTGAACTCCCAGTCGTCAAAGTACGCCATCGGGGCAACGAAGTCGATATAATCCTTGAATTTGGCTACGTTCTGCCCTACTTCCGTAAATTCCGGCGGCAAAATATACACGCCCAGCTGCACATCCGGATTTGCAGATTGGGAAATATCCTCGCGGATATCGCCGACATACTGCCCGATCTGCTCCGTTCTCCACTCGTTCCACTGTTGCCGCTTCGCCGAATCGGTATTGAAGTCGATGGTGAGCGGCGAATATCCGTATTGTGCCTTGTATTTTGCGATCGTATAATCGCTGACATCCATGTTGTAATTGTCGAACCGGATCCAGTCCAGCACGACGCCGTCCACGTCATAATTGTCGATCACTTCCTGAATGATGGAACGCTCATATTGCTGCACTTCCTGGCGGATCGGATTGACGAAGTATTCGTTGCCGCCCGAACCGGTAAACGGCGTCCGCACTCCGTTAACGAGCGCCTGCATCTGCCATTCCGGGTGTTTCAGGAAGGCCTGCTGATCATGGAACTGCGGAATCCAGGCATGAACCTTGATGCCTGCGGCATGGGCGGCCGTAACCACCTCTTGCAGGGCATCGAAGTTCTGGTAGCCCTGGGCAATCGGAGCAATGGTGCTGTGATAGAATACCGATCCGGATGGAACCTCGTCATCCTCATCCTGCTTCACATTCATGCTGATGACATCGACGCCGTATTGTTTGGACAAGGCGATGAAATTTGCGACATCCGTCTTGTTCTTGAACTGATTGACGGTCCGTACAATAACCTCCGTTTCAAACGGAGTTTTGCTCTCTCCCGCAGCCTTAACAGGAGCCGTAGTTCCAATCACCGGGAAAACCAACAAGAAGCTTAACGCCGCAATGAATCTCTTTTTCAGAGCAAATGCCATAATCTCGCCTCCATAAATGAGTTATTTCGTCGCGTTGATTTTCTGGACATTCTCCTGCCATTTCTCGGTTTTGTACTCCAGCAGCTTCGCGAGTCCGGCTTTTTCAGCGTTTTTCTTGGCTTTATCCAGCGCCGACAGCACATCTTCATCCGACTTGGCTTGAACCATCTGGGCAAAAGCCAGCGTATAAATATCCGCCACATTTTGGGCGATGATGCCGATTTCCGTATCCGGCACCGGATCGGTATTTACGAATTCCGTAATGTCCAGCGCGGTTTTCCAGGTTACCGTGGACTGGGCTACCGTCTCCCACGATTTTTGGTTCGCGGCCAGCGACGCCTCCAGGCTCATTTTTGCCGTATCGATAAAGGTCGTATTGCCCGCCCAGTTGAAGTCCTCGAATTTGCGCATCGTTTCGGTGCGTTCGTTCGCAGGCGCCGTTTTGTATTTCTCGTTCGGGATCGGCGCTCCGCTTGCGTCTTCTTCATCCCAGTAGAGGCCTTTCGGGCCGAAGAACAGCACCTTTTGTCCCTCCGGACCCGTGATCCAGTCGTAATATGCAAAAATCGCCTCCGGATCCTTCGCCTTCTTCGTAATGACATTGACGTTCCAGCCCAGCGTCTCAAAACCGCTGACAAACACTTTGTTCTTGTCTAAGCCGGCTTTATGAATCGGCCAAATGATCTCATACCCGCTGTCCGGATTGCTCGCCGTTAACGCCCGGTGCCCTTCGGCCCCGTATGTCGTAATGTTGGATTCGACCATCACCGCTACCCGGCCGGTATTTACCTTTTCTTTAACCGCATCCTGGGTCTGCTGCAGCGCATCCTGTGTAATCAGGCGTTCGCGGTACAGCTTATTGACATACAGCATCATTTCCTTGTAAGCCGGATCGTCATAGATCGAGACCAGCTTGTCGCCTTCGGGGTATCCTCCGAGAGAAATGAACTTGCTGGTGGCATCCTCCCGGAAGCCGCCGTACATGATTTCCAGGCCAGCCCCCTTCTCGCCGACCTCCAAAGGCACAACATCCGGATACTTTTCCCGGACCTGCTGCAGGTACTGATACAGATCATCGAAGGTTTCCAGGGCAGGTTTGCCGAGCGCGTTGTAAATATCTTTATTGACCATCCAGCCGCCGTTGCCGAATTGGCCCGAGGTGTACCAGTTCGGAATTTGATAGATTTTGCCGTCTTCCGAGCGAAGCAGGTTCAGCGTGGACTCTTTGACATACTTTTTGAAGTTGGGATACTTCTCATAGTAATCATCGAGGGCAACGAGCTGTCCTGCCTGCACCAGCTTTTCTACGGTCGGTCCCCGGTCGGTGAAGATGACATCCGGCAAATCGCCGCTGACGATCATCGTGTTGAGCTTCTCCGCGGCTGCGCCGCCGGACTGCACCGGTTCAACGGTCACCTTCTGGTTCTCCTGAATCCATTTCGTCGCCTCATTGTCTGCCCAAGGCGCTGTCGTAAGCCAATCGTAATTTCCATAAAAGCTGAAGGTCACGGGCTTGATCCCGCTGCCATCGTCCGCGGCGGCATTCCCGGCATTCGAATTTGAATTTTTCCGGCCGCAGGCAGTGAGAAGAAGCAGTACGGAGATGAGCAGAAGCGATACTCCTTTGAACCGATTGCGCATTCTTTTCCCTTCTTTCTACACATTATGGAGACTGCTATTCTTTCAATGAACCGATCAAGACGCCCTTCACGAAATACTTTTGGAGAAAAGGGTACGTCAGGATAATTGGAATGGTCGCGATCATCATCGTCGCCATGGTCAGCGACTTCGTGGTAATCGTCCGGTTCCGGTTCATATGATCCAGTGCGATGGCATTCGACGTGCCGATCTCGGTCATAATGTTGGAATTCATGATCTGCCGCAGCAGGGTCTGTATCGGGAGAAGCTGATCATTCGTGATATAGATCGCCCCCGTAAACCAGTCGTTCCAGTAACCAACCGCCGTAAACAACGCAATCGTGGCGAGCACCGGGCCGGAGACGGGAATGACGATGCGGAAGAAAATGCCATAGTTGCTGCAGCCGTCGATTTTGGCTGACTCCTCAAGCCCTTCCGGCAGCGCGGAGAAAAAGGTGCGGATGACGATCATGTTATAGACGCTGATGATGCCGGGGATAATCAGAACCCAAAAGGTATCCAGCATGTGAAGCGAACGGATCAGCATATAAGAAGGGATCAATCCCCCGCTGAAAAACATCGTGATCATGAAGAACACCATATACTGCTTGCGGAACAGCAGATTCTTCTTGGACATTCCATAAGCTAACAGCGCCGTGAAAAAGACGGACAATAACGTGCCGCTCAAGGTTCTCAGAATGGTGATCCAGAAGGAATTGAGCAGGCGGTGATCCTGAAACACGATATAATAGTTCTCCAGCGTATACGCTCTCGGCCACAAGGTCACGCCGCCGAGCGCCGTATCGCTCCCTTCATTAAACGAAATAACCAACGCGTTCCAAAACGGGTAGAGCATAATCACCGCCAGCAGCGTCAAAAGAATATAAATACTCCGCTGCATGATTTTGTCGCCCAGGCTTAGTCTCATTGTTTACCCCTCCTATCGGTAGCAGATCCTACCAGAGACTGAAGTCGGCCCGGCGGGCGATTTTATTGGCCGTTACCAGCAGAATGACGCTGATCACCGCTTTGAATAACCCTACCGCTGTCGCATAAGAGAATCTGGCATTCAATATCCCAACACGGTACACATAGGTGTCGATTACATCGGAGTAAGGCCGCAGGATTGGATTGGTGGCCAACAGCAAAATATCTTCGAAGCCCGCGCTGAGCAGGTTGCCGATGGCAAGAATCATAAAAATGATGATGATGGGAGTAATACTGGGGAGTGTAATTAAGCGAATTTGTTTGAACCGGCTCGCTCCGTCGATCGAGGCGGCCTCATACATAGTCGGATCCACGCCGGCAATCGCCGCCAGATAGACGATGCTTCCGAATCCGACTTCCTTCCACACGTTCACGCTGACCAGGATGGACCAGAAGTATTTCGGCAGCGCCAGAAAGTTCACCGGCTCGGCGGTTAAATGGAACTTTTCCAGCAAAAAGTTCACCGTGCCGTTGTCGACGGACAACAGCGAGAAGACAAAGCCGGAGACGATAACCCAGGACAGGAAATAAGGCAAATAACTGACCGTCTGGATCACTCGCTTAAAGGCCATATTCCCGATCTCGTTCAGCATGAGTGCCAGAATAATCGGGGCTGGGAAGGAGATCACCAGCTTGAGCAAGCTGATTACAATGGTGTTGCGCATGATATTCCAGAACTCCGGGGCCTCGAAGAACATCCGGAAATTCATCCAGCCCACCCAAGGGCTTTTGAGGATGCCGTTGAAAATATCGTACTGCTGGAATGCCATCACCACGCCGTACATCGGAATGTAGCTGAATATCAGAACAAAAATGATTCCCGGCCAAACCATGGACTGCAAATCCCATTGACTGGCCAACCTTCTCCATATACTTGGTTTTGCGGCCGCCTTCATCCGGTTTTCCTCCTCCTGGGGCATTAGTGAAACAGCGGCAAAAACGGTTTGTTTTTCTCCAGCATCTCATCCAGCAGCTGCTCGGCGACGGTGACCGAAGGCACCAGCGGATGATGGACCATCGCCTGCAGGGCGATGTCCCGGTCCCCATGGACGGCCGCCTCAATCGTGAGGCTCTCGTACTGCTTGACCGCAGCCAGCAGACCTTTGACGGAAGGCGGAATACGGCGCAGCGGAACCGGAAGCGGGCCTTGTTTGGTGACGATGCAGTTCACTTCAATCGAGGCATCGTCCGGCAGGAAGCCGATGATTCCGTTGTTCCTTACATTCAGGGTCTGGATATCCCGGGCATCATTATAAATGGAGCGCATCAGCAGCACGGCCGCCTCCGAGTAGTAAGCCCCGCCGCGCTGCTCCAGCTGCTTCGGCTTCTCCTGCAGTCTTTCGTCCCGGTACAGCTCGAACAGCTCTTCCTCCACCTTCTTCACCACTTCGGCGCGCGAGCCGGTCGTGGCCACCGCTTCCTTCTCTTCCGCGAGCATCGTGTCCGTCATGTAGTAGTAACTCAAGTAGTAGGAAGGTATCGCTTGCAGGCCCTTGAGGAACCGATGGTCCCAGGAGTCGAACGGCACGTTGCTGGCTTTATAGCTTTGGGGATAATCAATCAGCTCCTGCAGCTTACTTTCGCCGTCGATCACGACGTCGGATACCCAGTGCAGGTGGTTGATCCCGACAAACTCCGCGTAGATCTTCTCCATGGGCAGCCCGAAGAATTCGGAGAGCCACTTTTGAAAGCCGATCGGCGAATTGCACAGGCCTACGCTTTTGACGGAGGAATATTTGTGAACCGCTTCGGTCACCATGCCGGCCGGATTCGTGAAATTCAGCAACCAGGCATCCGGAGCCAGCTCCTCCATATCCTTGCAAATATCCAGAATGACCGGGATCGTCCGCAGGCCCTTCATCATTCCTCCGGGACCGGTCGTCTCCTGCCCGATGACATTGTACCGAAGCGGAATCCGTTCGTCCCATTTGCGCGCTTCCAGCATGCCGACCCGGATTTGCGTGCAGACAAAGTCTGCGCCGGCAATGGCTTCCCTGCGGTTAAGCGTCTCGACGACGGTAATCGGCAGGCCGGACCCCGCAACCATACGCTTGCTCAGCTCCGCAATCGTATGCAGCTTTTCCCGCCCCGCTTCAATGTCGACCAGCCATACTTCGCCGACCGGAAGCTCTTTATGATGCAGGATGATGCCCTCCATAAGCTCCGGCGTATACGAGGATCCCGCTCCGATGACGACCAGCTTGAGTGATTGCTTCATAACAGACCCTTCCTTCGTTTTTGTTTAGACTTGCTGCAGCGACAGACGATCCAGCACTTCGTGACCGACATGAATACCGCTGTGTTCCATCGCCAGCACGACTGACCCGACTACCGGCTCGCGGGTTAGGAGCCTTAACGTCCCGTTCGGAGCCGCCTGCTCCACTCGCAGCTCAATGGCGCGGCGGATGATACCCGAGCGGTCGCCCTTGGTTAGCAGGCTGCCCGCAAGCACAACGTCGAAGGTATCCTTCTCCATCCCCAACTGCTGGATCGTCGCGGCCGCGGCCAAGCCCAGCTCATCCCCCTGCTTCATCAGCAGGCCAATGGCAACCGTGTCCCCTTCATCTGCCGCTTGAAACAGCAGCTCGGCGATATGGGGCGGCAATTCCCGGAAATGGTCCAGGTAATCCTCCCTTAGTTCCGCGACCGTGGAGTAGCCCAGCAAATCCGTTAAACGCTCGGTCAGAACCGTCTTTTTCTCTCTTCCTTCATCCGAGCGGAGAACACTGCGGAATACCTCCAGGCTTAGATCATAACCGCCGCCGAAATCGCCGAACCGGTAGCCGAAGCCGCCGCACTGGTACGTCGCTCTATCCGGATTCTTTCCGGCGCAGTTCACGCCCGATCCGCAAATCAGCACGACCCCATAGCTCTTCTCTGTTCCTGACCGGAGCGCATTCCAGGTATCGCAGGAAATCTCCGTCCGGGGAAGCGCGAGACCGCTGATGATGGGTCGTAAAATCCGAAAATCAGCCTCCCTGTCCGCTCCGGCTAGGCCGAACCAGGCAAATTCCAGCTGGTCTTTGGTCAGTCCTGCTGCTGTAAGCGCTCCCGATACCGCCTGCCGCAAACTGTCTTCCGCCTGCTGGCGGTTCTTTTGGTGGTTCCCGTTTCCGCCCCGGCCCAGACCGATGACCTTTCCCTCTTCATTTGCAATCATGGCGTACGTTTTACTGCCCCCTGCATCCACTCCCAAAAAATACTTCACGGACCGTTCACTCCTACTATTCAGGTTAATCTTACAGAAGCGGTGGATTCACGCACGAGAAGCTGGGGAGCGAGCTTCGTTACAGCGGACGACATCACCTCCCCATTGATGGATTTCAGCAGCAAATCAACGCCGATGCTGCCCATTTGCGCTTCAGGCTGTCTGACCGTCGTCAGCCGCGGGTAAAACTCGCCTACAAACTGCTGGTCGTCGAAGCCGACAACCGAGATATCATGCGGTACACGGATCCCCTCTTCGCGCAGAGCCTGAACCACCCCGAGCGCAATAAAGTCGTCTCCGGAAAAGAAAGCGGTCGGCAGCTTATCTTCCCGGATCCATCGCTTGGCTACCTCATAGCCGCCGCTGACCGTAAACCCGCAGTAATCCGTCCCGAAAGGCGTTAACCCCGCTTCCTCCAGCGCCTGGATATAACCCCGTCTCCGCTCGGCTACGCTCAGGAACACCGAAGGACCGCCGATGTAGGCGATTTGCGTGTGTCCAAGACCGATTAAGTGCTTGGTCGCCTCATACCCGCCTTGATAGTTGTCGACGATTACGCTCGGCACATCCTCATGCTGGAACTGGTTATCCAGCAGCACGAATGGAATGCTTTTTCGCTTCAATTCCTCTACATAGGCCTTCTCCTCCAGTGGGGAGAGCAGGATGATCCCGTCGACGCGGTCCTTCTGAAACAAGAAATTAGCGCCTTCATCCTCATTCTCGGCGATGGACAAAGCCAGGAAGTAACCCTGCTCGGCCAGCTTCCGGTTCACCACGCGAATCACGCGGTCATAGAAGGAGTCGTTAAAGTTGGTTATCGACATCCCGATGACTCCCGTCTTGCCGCGGACAAGGCTGCGCGCTGCCGAATTGGGCTGATAATTCAATTCCTCCATCGCTTGAAGCACTTTCTTCCGGTTGGATTCGCGTACTGAAGGCGAATTGTTAAGCACCCGCGATACGGTCACGATCGAGAGTCCCGACCTTTTGGCTACATCATGAATGTTCATTTACACGTATACCTCCATCGCCCTAAAAGTTTAAACGTTTTAACTTTTGGGCTAAATAAAAAATCTGCTTTGCTCATGTCAGTTCTAGATTGCATTGAAAACCGTACGTTTTATGTCAGGTTTGCCTATAATATGACTGTAAATAAACTTTACAAAAGTTTAAAGGTTTTTACTTTGGTTTAATATTACTACCATTCCCAAAATACGTCAATCCAAAAAATTGAAATATCAGGCCCGCACGAACAGAAGATCACCCTACGGATGATCCCCTGTTTGATCTCTATTTGGCGAGCTGGATTGTCTTACTGATTCTCGATCACAATCTCTCCTTCGCCCCTCGGCTCCTCGAACCCCTGGATAAACGCAGTTAGCATCTCCTCTGTAATTGTAAAAGCGGCATTCGCATCGAACCGTTCGCTGCGGATTTTCAGCCTTCTTCGGAGCTCGCCCGGATCAACCTTCAGATAGATGAGCCTCCATTGGCCGCCCGCTTGTTCGACAAGCTGCTTGTAGCGATCCCGTTCCGACTTTCTCCAGAAGCTGGAGTCCACTATCACATGCCGCTTCTCTTGAATGCACTCTGCGATCTTCTGGTGCAGCCTTAAATGAGCCCTGTTCAAATGCTCCCTGTACTGTTCAGTGGGATAGTCGATCCCGTACCGACCGTTCACCGCCCAGACCTCTTCGTCAATCGATAGCCGGGCGTAACCGAGCGTCTCCGCTATATTTTGCGAAAAAGTGGTTTTGCCCGATCCCGCAATTCCGCACATAAGCACGACTACGGGTTGATCCGGCTCCGGTTCCAGACCGAGCAAATGCTGCAACCCTGCGACTTCCCCCATCCTATGCTTCCTCCTATCCGCGAATCCGCCCGGCCAGCCGGCGAATCTCCTCGCTTAATCTTTGATTGACCGGGTATACTTCCTCCAGAAATGCCAGAATGCACAGGGCCGACTCGGGAACCCGGTCATAGCCCTGGATCATATCGCCGAGCTTAGCCGCAAAACCGGGGAATCGCTTCTCCAGCCTCCGCTCGTTGCCAAACGGGTCAGGATAATAATCGACTTCCGGCTCCAGCAGATGCAGCACTGACAGTATCCGGTCTATCGCGTGTCCTTGAATAAACCTCACTGCCGACAGGCGCTCCTCCCGGGCATAACGGCCAAGCCCCACGTACAGATTGGTTAAAGCCTCGCCCAGCGGGTGGTCCAGGGAATCTTGCTTTTGGCTGGGCAGCGGAGCGGCCGGTTTTGCAATAGCCGTATTGTCATACCGCGCTTCCTTCCATACGATCCGGCCTTCGGTATATGCGGCGGTTGCCAGCTCCCGTTCCTCAAATACCGCATATTCCGCAAAGATCCCATCCTCAAACAGCACCTTGTACCCGACATCGGAGTTTTTGAAGGCGTAGGCCAGCGGGTGCGTATCTTCGAGCCAATCCAGCCGGTCGATATACCGGTCCTTCATCCCCGGCTCCACGATCACAAAAAAGTCCAAATCCGAATATTCATCCATCCGCGCGGTCTCGACCCCAACAGAACCGACGCCCAGCAGCACAAGCGCGCCGCCCTTACGTTCAAGCGTTCTGCCGATTTCATTTAACCGCTCCAACAGCAATTCTTTTCTGTCCATGCCAATTCCTCCTTGAATTCCGGAAATGCAAAAAGGGCCCAACCCACACTTCGCAGCGAGGTTGAACCCTAAGGTTACATTGCCTTTGATTTTCTACATAAGAGTATAACCCATTTATTTTTGGGATACACGATCTTTTTGAGGCTGTCTCTTCGGTCGATCATTTATCTCCTATTGCTCGGCACGTGTGGCTTAACCCAGGATTCCTTTCAGGTACCCTGCCAAGGCTTCGGCCGCTTGTTCATGGGCCAAAACGCCCGGATGGCTTCTGGCGCCTATCGTTTCCCCCGTCATGTTGGGCATTTGAAAAACAGAAACATTACGGTCGCCGGTCTGTTTCACGTAGGCATCCACGGCACGGTAGATGGCCGGCATCAGCGGGATGCCAATCATGCCGTAGGCCCAGACGATATGGGCGTGTTTGTTGTTTTTTCTGAGGGTAATCAGGAATTCGCATGCTGCTTGCTCGAAGGCCGCCAGATCGTCTGCGTTGTAACTGCCGTCTTCATTTAGCCGCTGCTTATAGACCCGTCCGCTCGCCGGATCTCTCCACTCCGGATTATGAAAAGCGCCATCGTCATTCGTCCCCAGGTTCACCACCACCGCATCCGGCTGCCATGCTGCAAAATCATGAGGCCCCTTCGCGCCCAAAGCTTCGTTCCGCTCGCCGCTCAACAGCCCGCAGACTTGCTCGTAATATCGCGGAAGATTGGCCTGCGGATTGTTATCCCAGCTCGTCAGCACGCCCCATCCGCTCTGCGAAAGGACCCGATGCTCGGCATTCAGCGCTCTGGCCGTCATGGCCGTGTAGTTATGAACGGCGCTGAACCACATCGGAATCCAGTCGGCTTCCTCTTTAGCGCCGATGACGCCCTCCCCCGAGGTGATGCTGTCGCCGATGAACTCGATTTTGTACGGCTTGTCCTGAACGGGCTTAAACTTCCCATCCGTCTTTACGGCATGGACCTGCAGCAGGCGGCCCGGATCCCCGCTCATCGCCTGAACCTCGGAGACAATGCGGACATTCTTCACCGTCTTTGCGTTCATGCCCCGGAACACCGGAATCCAATGCCGTCCCGCCGTCACCATCTGTCTGCTCACCGACGCATCATTGATGACAATGCTGATCCACGGCTCATACATCTCGTAATCGGCTTCAATCTCCACCCAAAGCTCGGTGGCCTGCACGTTCAGTTCGAGCGCGCTGCCTGTCCAAAACAAAGTCAACGGGGACCGATTGGGCGTGGTTCTGCCGTGGATTTTCAAATGGGGTAATTCCGGTAAGGAATAGGTATGTAGGTTGTTCTTCTCCTTCATGGTCATCCTCCTCTAGTAAGGCACTACCCTAAAGTGTAGCATGGAATTCAACTGAAGGACATGGCCCCGGACGGGCTCCTAAGGGCTCAAAAAAGGCCTCCCCATCAGCCCATACATCATGGCTTAAGGAAGGCCCGCTGTTATTCAGCGTACGGATTCTTTCATAATAAGCTTAGACAGCAGTAATGCCGCCATCCACGACAAATTCAGCGCCCGTGGAATAGCTGGATTCATCCGAAGCTAAGTACAGCACCAGGCTTGTTACTTCCTCCGGTTCCGCCACCCGTTTAATCGGAATGTGTTTGGCGAATTCCTCGACTGCGGCCTTGGTATCCTCTTGCACAACCATTGGCGTCGCGATGACGCCCGGATGCACGGAGTTCACGCGAATGCCATAGTGCGCACATTCCACAGCCGCTGCTTTAGTCATGCCCCGTACAGCAAATTTCGTATCCGTATAGCCTATAGCACCGCCGACAATTCCGTTGATCGAGGAAATATTGACTACTGAACCACCGCCCGCTTTGCGCATCGAAGGAATGACGGACTTCATGCCAAGAAATACAGAGACCTGATTGATATCCACAATTCTCCGATATTCTCCCAGAGAAGTTTGCAGAATCGATTTAGCCATTGTAATGCCTGCGTTGTTGACCAGCACATTCACGGGACCGAATTTCTCTTCCGTTTTGGCTATAACAGCAGCCCAATCCTCTTCGCTTGTCACATCTTGTTTTACGAATAGGGCATTTGCACCCAGCTCATTTACGAGTGCAGCCCCTTTTTCCTCGTTTAAATCGGTTAATACGACCTTAGCCCCTTCTGCGACAAAACGTCTGGCGTGTGCCGCCCCCATACCTTGAGCCGCACCTGTTACAATCGCAATCTTACCTTCCAATCGCTTCATATGTGTATACCTCCATATTGTTGTAGATCGTGTCTTCATCTGTCCGGGCGATGTATAACGGTTATTTCCCGCGTTATACTACAAATGTAAAATATCAATATTTTAAGTAAATGTCAAATGAGCGAAGGCCGGACATTCGTATCCCAACCAAACCATGGTATACTTTATGGCAGAAAGGCGGTGCAGACGTAACGTGGCAACGGAAGACCAGCGTGTTCTAAGAACGCGAAGCAATTTAAAGAAAGCGATGCTGGAGCTTTTGCAGGAGCATCCGTTCGGGGATATCTCGATTACCAAAATCGCCGAGATGGCCGGCTGCAACCGGGTAACATTCTATGGCCATTACAATACAAGCGCTCAGCTATTAACCGATATTTTCCGGGATTATTTAGACGAGCTTGCTCAGCAATATAAAAATAGCTTCAAAGGGATCCAGACGTTTTCATTAGCCGATCCTGCCCGTATTGTCCCCCTGTTCAAATTTGTTCGTGAGCACCAGTTTGTGTTCTCGCTTATGTTGATGGGCGAATTAATCCCGGGGTCGCAAAATATTTTTTGCGAGACCATCCAAAGCATCAGCCGCAACGATCTCGAATTGAAGGATGGAATCTGGTTCGATACCGAAGCGGTCAATTATTATGAAACTTATGCTTTGTTGGGTTTGATGATCTATTGGATAAAAGAAGGCGCACAGACCTCTCCCGAGGAAATGGCCGTTCAAATCGCCCACCTGTACTCGACGACATTAGGCGATATTGTAGTGAGAAACAACGGGAAGTGACGTTTGTCGATCGGCCGGACAGTCGAACGGTAAAGATCGGCTTTATGCGACTTGGATTCGTGAAGATACACAACAAAGAGAACAGCCCGCGGGCTGTTCTCTTTGGCTTTCTCTCTCAAAAACAGGTGAACGATCCGATCCGATTCAAATCAATGCCGAAGTATCCCCAGAAAAAGCCGAACCATCGGAACCCTCCAACGGAAGTACGGCCGACGAATACCGGGTAAAACCAGAATTGTTCGCCATTGTTCAGCCAAACGTAGGTGTTGCGGAACAGGCAGCGGCGGATCGTGCCGGGGTCGATGGCAAAAGGGGTAGCCGACATTTGCGGCACGAATTGGGGCGGAGGCGCCGTCGGCGCTTGAACGCCTGCCGGTGCACCTCCCGGGGTTCCGGGGAATCCGCCTGGCCCCCCTGGTCCTCCCGGTCCGCCAGGGAAACCCGGAAATCCTTGACCGCCTCCCGGCGGTGGAAAAAATCCCATATGTGATCGCTCCTTTCAATGACTAGGCATAATCATCATATGCATCCGCGGAAAAGGCGCCTGGGCGGATGCCAATAAATATCCCATTCAGCTTTAGTATTGGTGAGGCCCCCCTTCCCGGAGTTAACTCATATCCAACCGTTCGCCAATGTTGTATACTAATATTTTTCATCCGCCGGGAGTCTATGATGGGCTTGGAAAGTTGAAGATGTCTCCTATGGGGTACTCTTTCTTAGAGGATCATGGTTTCCGCATAATTTTTTCACTATCAGGAGAGGAAGTAGCAGCATGGCAGATTTAAACAAACAAAGAATTGTGGAAAGTGTTCCGCAACGGGGGTTTTTTGGACATCCGCAAGGATTGTTTACATTGTTCTTCACGGAGTTTTGGGAGCGCTTCTCTTACTACGGGATGAAAGCCATCCTTGTCTATTATATGTATTACGAGCTGAGCCAAGGCGGACTCGGCATGGATGAGAGCACCGCGCTGGCCATTATGTCTATCTATGGTTCACTCGTCTATATGTCCGGGATTATTGGCGGTTGGCTGGCGGATCGGGTATTCGGGGCGTCTAAAGCGGTATTCTACGGCGGTATATTAATTATGCTGGGTCATATTACCTTGGCTGTCCCTGGAAGCGTTGCCTTATTTTTTGTGTCCATGGTTCTGATCGTCCTGGGTACAGGCTTGCTGAAGCCTAATGTATCCAGTATTGTAGGCGAACTTTACAGCGAGCAAGATGCGCGCCGGGATGCAGGATTCAGCATATTTTACATGGGCATTAACCTGGGGGGATTCCTTGCTCCGCTCATTATCGGGACGCTGGGCATGGATTATAACTTTCACTTAGGCTTCAGTCTTGCCGCCATCGGTATGTTCGTGGGGTTAATCCTCTTCATCGGAACCAAGAAAAATAATCTCGGCCTGGCAGGCACGATTGTTGCAAGTCCCTTATCTCCGGCGGAACGCAAAAAAATGTCCCTTTGGTTAGGGATCGCCGCGGTGCTTCTCACGGTTATCGTTGTTATTACGATTCCGCTGGGCCTGCTCACCTTTAAATCCTTTGTCGTACTTGTAGGGATTCTGGGGATCCTTATTCCAACCCTATATTTCATTGTCATGTTTCGCAGCTCGCGGACAACAAGCGTTGAACGCTCCAGACTCCTTGCGTATATTCCTTTGTTTATTGCGGCAATCATGTTCTGGGCCATTCAAGAACAAGGGTCAACCATCCTGGCCAGTTATGCGGATAAACGTACACAGCTTTACTTTGCCGGGCTTCATATTTCGCCCGCCTGGTTCCAATCCCTGAATCCTTTATTTGTCATCACCTTAGCGCCTCTATTTGCATGGATGTGGGTAAAGCTTGGAAAACGGCAGCCCTCGATACCGAAGAAATTCGCGTTAGGGTTGTTGTTTGCCGGGTTATCCTTCCTTGTGATCCTTCTGCCGGCTTACTTTGGCGGCGAGGATGCCTTGGTGAATCCGTTATGGCTCGTTCTTAGCTACTTCGTTGTGGTGCTGGGGGAACTGTGCCTGTCACCTGTAGGGCTATCGGCAACAACCAAATTGGCGCCCTCCGCCTTCTCTGCCCAGACTATGAGCTTATGGTTCTTATCCAATGCTGCAGCCCAAGCCATTAACGCGCAGATCGTCAGATTTTATTCGCCTTCCACCGAGATGGTATACTTTGGCGTCATTGGTGGAGCGGCCATCCTCCTTAGCATGCTGCTCTACGCGTTCTCCCCGAAAATTCAGGGATATATGAAAGGGATACAGTAACGGCACTCCGTCGAAATCAAAGAAAACAGCCAGTCCCCGGGATCCGGAACTGGCTGTTTTTATTTTTAGAACAATGAAGAAATGGCATTCAAGATTTCTTTCGGATGAACGGCGACTAAATCGGTGAACGAAAGATTTGGGTGCAGCTTCAGATAACGGCTAACCATAAGATGGCCTACCGTGTAACCCGTGCACCAGGGAAGCCCGCTTTCTTCCTCTCCAAACATATATTTCGTAAACCCGTCCCGATCTGTGCTAAAGAGGATGGGCTTTATTTTATCCCACACATCGGTTTCTTCGCTTTCGTTGAACGCACGGAGCCACTGGGGCTGTAAGCGGGGGAACAGACTTTTGGCAAATGCATCCGCTTGCCCCTCGCTGATCATATACTCCAGAAAATTCCTTTCTAATCCGCCGTTCAAGACATACCAATGATGACCCCACACGCTGTGATGGTACTCATGGGCAAAAACATAAGGGAGCCACTGTTCCCAGTCTTCCGCCAGCGGATTGACATTTAGGATGATATTCCCAAATACGCATGCTCCCACGACGCCATTTTGGCGTTTTTTCACCAGTTCATCGGTGTTCGGATAAACCGCTACTGTAATGGGGTCTTCATCGTTCTTCGGCAGTGCAAGGCTGATTCGGGTGAACTCGCGCTTCAGAGCGTTCAAATCCAATTGGGCCAGCGCCGTAGCCTGTTGTTCCAGAGTGTCCAGCTCGTCGATCCGGGCAGGCTTCATGAAGCTCTGGTCAAACGGGGCCCACTGCGAAATTTGATCCCAATACGGTTCAATCAAATAAGTATCCCATACCTGCTGGGGATCGTTTGCATTCCCGTTTTTGATTTCGTTGACGTACTTAAGTGCGTTTTCAAACGGGCTGATGATTTCAATTTCCACTATTTTTGCCTCCCATATTATCCATCTACTGTTAGTATCCGGTATATGGGAGGCGCTAAAAAGCTAAATAGTTGTTTTAGTTGATTTTTCCTTACATGAGCCCGCTGCCCCCACTTATGCTGCTTCAACCGAGTGTGCTTCCGCCCGCTTGCGCCGAAAGAAAGGTTTGCCCTTCGACCACTGGATGAACGGCTGCTCGATGACATAATAGGAGATCGTCGCCGCCGCATACGAGATTGCAATCACCGATACACTGATGCCCAGCCACCGCCATACGTCTTGAATCCCGAAATAGTGATAATCCTTTATCCCGTACTTTTCGATTAAAATAATGAACAAATAATGCCAAATATACAGACCGAACGATACTTTCGCCGTGAATCGGAAAAAGCGGTTGTCCAGTAATCGTCCCAGCATCAGGCTGAACGGTGCCGACAACAGCACAACGCCGAATAAAATGGCATACGCCGGAAAGTAGTAGGGTTGATGCTGAAGGCTGAAATCAAATTCGCCTTGATGGCGCATGCGCCAGATCAGCAACCCGGCAAGCGCCAGGGCGATTACTCCGACAGCATCGAACAGCCCGAGCTTACGCAGCCGTCCGATGGCGGTGCCGCGCCGCATGATTGCGGCCATTCCCCCCGCCGCCATAATCCCGATCGTGAAATGGCCGAAGAATCCGATCGGATTGTAGTTCGGCATCCAGTATTTCGCGCCGCCGATCTGGCCGAAATCCCAGCCGCGGCCATTTTCGCCGGGCGTAAACCACTTATGTACGAGTGCGTTAAGGACAAGCATCAACCCGAATGCAACGATCCAGAACAGAAGCGCCTTGAGGAATGAACGCCGCTTGCCGAGCATAAACAATAAAGCCATACCTACAGGCATAAGGAGATAACAGAACACCTCGAAGCTGATCGACCAATACGGCCCATTCAGGTCCGAAGGGAAAAACGTGGTATAGTGGAAGCCTGTCGTAAACGTAAATCCCGTGATGATTCGCCGCCACAGGAACTCCGTCGGGATGTCCAGCCTCCATACGAGCAACAGACAAACCAGGAACGAAACATAGAAGCCGGGCATAATTCTTGCCGCGCGGCGCAACGCATACGTTCGGATACTAGGATACGCCTCATTCTCCAAATAAGCGCTCCAAAAGGGAAACGACAGCAAAAATCCGCTTAACACGAAAAACAGGCTGACCCCGCTGTTCCCTAGCAGGACAACCGACTGCACTTCCTGAAGCCAATGCTTTTGCGCGGGCATCGCCAGACGTTGCGACACATGATGCAGGATGACGGACAAGCAAGCGATCGCACGGACGCCATCCGCTCCCGTGAATCGGGCTTGGCCTAACCGAATTTGTGACATCAGCTTAATTCCCTCTTTTCCGAAAAGGATTTCCCGAACCGACGAACACCCGCGCAGCCTACCGAAGTACTTTGACAGAACCGGATCACTGATGATTACAGCCCCATCCGTTTACCGCACTCCCAGTGGCGTTGACATCGCTTTCAGGTACTCCTATCTTTCCATAAAAGACAGGAAAATCCTCCCTTACGTCTTGGTTTAGCATGAATTTTGCCACGCAAAGAAGGCCCCCGGAAAATGGGAGCCTGATTGCGCACGAAGGAATGCTCGTCCCGTTAGTTCAACGAAGCGGCTTCGATGGTATGTTTGATGACCTCTGAAACGCGATTTACCTGAGCCTGAATGCCTTCCGTTAATTCCCCAGGCAAAAAATCGGTGGTCCAAACCAAAAAGCTTCCGCCCTGGTTATCCGCGAGCACCTGGAATGAAGCATTGTGATGAAGAAGCGGCATCCGTCCTTCCTTTACCGCGAAAACCATCCGCTGCTCCTGGTCATCTATGGAAACAATGAGCTCACGGACGGTTCCGCCATCAGGCAAGATCAGTGTTCTTTCATTCCCGTCTAATAGAGTATTCTCCGTATAGCCCGGGACGAGACGAAGATGGAACGCCCCAACATCTCTAACGGCATCCCACACCTGTTCGGGCGAAGCTTGGATTGCGGTTTTCTTTTGAACCGTTGGCATATGAATCCTCCTTTAGTGTCTGTATACAGCTCTACTGATTCCGCTCAGGACAGCTTAACGATCGAGCGCCCGCGCATGCGACCCTGCAACACTGTAGCGATCGCAGCGGGAAGATCGGCTATCGAAATCTCTTGTACAATAGCGTTCAGCATCTCCTCATCCGGCTTCCACTCGGCGGCAATCCGGTTCCAAACCGTACGCCGGACTTCCATCTGACATAACACCGAATCAATGCCGAGCAGATTAACGCCCCGCACAATAAACGGGTACACCGTGGAGGCCAGGTCCGCCCCGCCCGTAAAGCCGCTAAGCGCAACGGAGCCGCCATACCGCACCGAATTCAAGATATGCGTCAGGAAGGGGCCACCAACCGGATCGACGGCACCGGCCCAGCGCTCCCGATTCAGTGACTTCCCTTCCGGCGCTTCCAGCTCTGAAGGGGAGATCGTCTCCCTTGCGCCTAGCTTCTTTAGATACTCTATCTCTGGGCTTTTGCGAGTGCTGGCTGTCACCTCATATCCCGACTTCGCCAGCATCGACACCGCCCAGCTTCCGACGCCTCCGGTGGCGCCGCTTACCAGGACGGGACCTTGCCCCGGATTCAGACCGTTCTCCTCCATGCGGTGTACGGATAACGCTGCCGTAAATCCGGCTGTGCCGATCGCCATTGCAGCCTTCGCGGTCAAACCGGACGGCATGGGTACGACCCATGCTGCCGGAACACGGGCATACTCGCTGAATCCCCCGGGATGGGAGGCCCCCAATCCGTATCCGGTGACGAGTACCTCATCGCCTTCTTGAAACGAGGGGTCGGATGAAGTCACCACGATGCCGGCAAGGTCGATACCGGGGACATGCGGATACTGACTGACAATACCGGCTCCGGGTATGGTGCTGAGTCCGTCTTTATAATTCACGCCGGAATAAGAGACTTTGATCGTTACTTCTCCATTCGGGAGATCAGCCATGGAATATTCACGGATATCTGGCTTTAAGCTCGATCCCTCCCAATCCACCGTCAGTGCTCGATAAGTTGCCATTCAAGTGGTCTCCTCTCAAATTGGTATATCTGTAATCCTAGTCTTGTTTTATCTATTCGTCTAATTTATAATTTTCATCCAAACGATGACTTTTTGTTATCTATGAGAGGATCGATGATATGGAATGGCAGCAGCTTGAGTATTTCATCGCCATCGCGAAATCGCAGCATATGACGAATGCGGCCAAAGAACTGTCCGTCACCCAGCCCGCCTTAAGCCGCTCCATCGCTACGCTGGAGAAAGAATTCGGCGTGGAATTATTCGAACGCCGCGGACGCAATCTGGTGCTGAACCGCTATGGCCAGCTTCTTTTGGGACGGGCCCAGACCGCTTTGTCGGAGATCGAGAAGGCCAAGCAGGAAATCGCAAACCAGATCAATCCAGGATCAGGAATTGTATCGCTAGGTTTTCCCCATATCCTTGGAGCCGAACTTTTCCCTGCGATGCTTGGCGCGTTCCGTGAGCGTTACGCAGATATCCGCTTTGATCTAAATCAATGCTCAATCGACGATTTGGTCAAGCGGATCCTCAATAACGACTGCGATTTCGGCATCACGACCTGGGAGTCGGTTGACGAGGCGTTCCACTGGCATTTGATCGGCACGTCCGAGCTTTATCTGACCCTGCCGATCCACCATCCTTGGGCGGGCAAGGACAGCATCTGCTTGGAGGAGCTTCAGGGGGTACCCTATGTCGGGTTGAAACCATCTTGCGCGCTGAGCTACACGGTTGAGGCGTTGCTGGCCCGTTCCCGTGTTGAGCCGGACACCGTTTACCGTGCGGATGAATTGGATATGGTCGCCGGGCTGGTTTCTGCGGGGTATGGAGTCTCCTTACTGCCCAAGACGCTCGGCACAGGCAATTATCCGATGGCTTGGGTGAAAGTGGACGATCCCGCGAGCAAGCTTACAGTGGGAGTAGTATGGAAAAAAGACCGGCGGCTGACACCGGTCTCCGAGGTTTTCTTAGGATTTGTCCGGGATAGGTATCCACGATCTTCGGAGAGATCCGGTGCGTAAACGGGACATCGAGCAGGTGCATTAAATCTGGCCATGATGGAGCGAAATCAGAGGGCACCCCATTGGGGTGCCCTTTATCGTGAGAACTGGACTGCGAACCGCCTTTTTTTGCTTTTACAATTTGGAGGATCGATTTCTTAAGCATTCTTCGCGATATTGGATGCAGGTGTTGAGTGTTTAAATCCTTTCAGTATGAGCCACACCGGTAAAACGATTTCGAATATCGCCCCCGGGATGTACAGGACCTCTCCGGCATCCATGCCTGCGATGGACAAAGAACTGCTTGCCAACAGACCCGTGTACCCCAGGAAGCCGATCACCGATAACCATCGCGGAACCCCTCTCGAACGATAGAGAATATAGCAAAACAGCAAGCTTCCTAGACTCAACACCAGCATGGCGATATCAAAAAGGAGATAGTGGGCTTCTACCGCTAAATTCCCTAACGTTAGCAGGTAGGCATCACCGGAAGCCCCTGCGGATGTAGGCAGCTTATTGAACGCGAGAAGGAGAAGCGGACCGATTAAACTGATCATCAGCAAGGCCGACTCCATGACCCGGGAAGCAAAATACCCAAACGCAAACGCCTCATGATATTTCTTTAACGCCGGTTGCAGCAACATGGCGATCCCCATGACTGCCAAAGCGTTAATAAGCTCCAAGAACCATCCTGCGAACAGGCGGGTACGATCCGCATCTACACGAACCAGCAAATCCGTGCTGTGCAATATAGGATCCAAAATCTGACTTCCCGCCAAAAATACGCCCGTTGACAATAAAAATAATACCCCTGCTGCTCTCTCCCATGTTCTCATGCCCGATCTCCTCTCCAAGCTAACTAATTGAAGTATAGCCTGTAGCTGATGGGGCATGTAGACACCTAAGTGTGGTTATGGAGTGCTATATGAGATCAAGCTCCCGGGCGCGGGCGATCGCTTCCGTACGCCGCTGCACGTGGAGCTTTTCAAAAATCCTCCGGTTGTGGCCTTTCACCGTATCGATTGCCAAAAAGAGCCGGTCGGCGATCTCCCGGTTAGAGAGCCCTTGGGCGACGAGCTGCAGCACTTCAAGTTCGCGTTGGCTTAATGGCTCGATCCGGTAGCCCTTCATTCCGGATTCGAGAAGGCGGCATACACGCTCCAGACCGCTTTGGGCTTCTTGAACCGCCGGATGCGGCAGGCCCTCGGCAAGTCTTAATGCTTCCCGGTAATGCTCAGCCGCCAAATCGTGCCGCCCTTCGGCTTCTCGAATTTGGGCGATTCCAATGATGGACGTTACAGCCATCAGCCGATGATCGAGAATTCGGCTATTGGCGATAACTTCGCTATAGGCTTGGCAAGCCTCGGCATAATCTCCCCGCCGCTGGCAGGCAACGCCCAGCATCCAGGCAGACGCCGTCCGGGCCGGCAGATTCTCCGGCCGTAAATAGGCGAGCGCCCGGCGTGATTGGACAATCACCTGGTGTATGCCATCGGTTTCCCGTTTAGCTGCATTCCAGGCAGGCGCAATGAAACCGACAAGTTCTTCCGTCTTATCCTCTGTCTCTGACCCTTGCATCGCTGTTTCGGCCGCATGCAGATGGGAATCCGCGATATCGGGATTACCGGTTAATGGTAAGGATGCCAACGTAGCGCGGGTAGCCGCGATCCATCCGATGAGTTCCTTGACGTCGGCATCTTGTTCCACGTCGTCCAATGCGACCTCTGCCGCCCGGAGCTTGCGTTCGACCCCCGTCGGTTTACCGGCAATCAATAAAGCTGAACCATAGTACACCCATAATTCCGGTCTCTTATCCAGTTCCTTGACAGGTAACGACTCCAGCCAACGGATCGTCATTCCGGCTGCCCCCCGCAAATGCAGCGGCATCCCGCCGCCTTTAAGCAAGCGCGAGCTCCGTGCGATGTCCCGGGCTGCTACGGCATGATGAAACGCTTCAATCTCCAAGCCATGTGCTTCATACCAAGAGCTCGCGCGTTGGTGCAATTCCAGGAGATCGCCCTCCTCCATGCTTTCGAGCATCCGTCTGCGAAGAATATCGGCGAACAAATGATGATAGCGATACCAGCGCCGTTCTTGATCCAGCGGAATAAGAAACAAGTTTTTACGGTCAAGCTCGGTTAGCATCTGATTGCCGGGAACCTTTGGACTGGACATAATGCTGTCGCATAATGACCCGCACATCCGGTCCAGGAGAGAGGTTCGCAGCAAAAAATCCTGCACAGCTTGGGGCTGCCGCTGCAGAACTTCTTCGGCCAGGTAATCCAGCACCATAGGATGATTGCCCGTGAAAGACTGAAGAAGCCGATCGGCATCCTGTTCGTCCCGAATGGAAATTCCCGCCAAGCGAAGCCCCGCCGCCCATCCCTCGGTCTGCGCTTGGAGTCCGGCAATAAGCTCCGCCGAAAGATGAATATCCAGGACATGATGAAAAAAGTGTTCGGCTTCGCTTGCTGTAAATCTTAAGTCGGCTGCGCGAAGCTCGGTTAATTGGTCCCGAGCCCGCAGCCGCGGCAGAGAGATATCAGGATTCTCCCGGGATGTCACAACAAGGTGCATCTGTGCGGGAAGATGGTCCAGCAGGAAGCCTACGGCCTCGTCCACCTCTCTCGAACTGGCTGCATGGTAATCGTCAAGGACAAGAATGAAAGGAAACGGAAGGGTAGAAAGTTCATTAACAAGAGCCGTCAAGAGGGATTCGGTCGGTGCCGGCTGAGGTGAGTGTATTACGGAAAGCACGCCTTCTCCTATATTCCCCGATAAGGTTTGAAGAGCGGAAATCAAATACATCAAAAAGCGCGTAATTTCATGGTCTCCTTGATCCAGGGAAATCCATGCCGCCGGCCGCCCGCAATGGGCTAACCATTCACAGACTAACGTTGTTTTGCCATAGCCCGCCGGCGCAGCGATCAGGGTTATTTTACGGTGCAATCCCTCATTGAGCCGTTCCGTTAACCGCCGGCGGATCACCATTTTCGAACGAGGCGCAGGGATAAACAATTTGGTTACGTTTATTAAGGTTGACATAGATCTATTTTACCAGCAGCCATCGAAATGGAAAAGGAGCTGCCCGCGGCAGCCCCTTGATGGTTTGTTAGTGCTCTTTATTGTGCAGCGCTTGCTCGATCCGCTTATCCGGTACAAACCAGATCACGGCCACAAGCACAAAGAAGAAACCGGATATCCAAGGACTCACATAGGCGGTCAAAACAGCGGTCAAGTAAAGCAGCGGGGATAGTTTGCCCTTCAAGTCCTTACCGAACCCTTGAGCGATAGTGGAATCGCTGGAATGCTGGCGAATGATCCCCCGTTGAAGCAGCCAATAGGAGAACGCCGCGAGCAAAAGAATAATGCCGTACAGCGCCGTCGGTGTAGCCGCGAAATGGCTCTCCCCCATCCAAGCCGTCGTGAACGGGATAAGGGATAACCAGAAGAGAAGCAGCAGGTTGAGCCACATCAACCGCCCGTTCATCTCCCGGACCATATGCAGCAGATGATGATGATTGTTCCAGTAGATGCCGACATAGACGAAACTGAAAATGTAGCTAAGAATCTTGGGGCCCAGTTCGGTTAGGGCATGCCAGTCATGGCCTTCCGGCACTTTAAACTCCAACACCATGATCGTAATGATGATTGCCAGTACGCCATCGCTGAACGCTTCCATCCGATTCGCTCTCAGATGTATCAACCTTCCTCTCTTCGCCTATTTTATCCTATAATAACATTCCTGAGGCTCTTCATGCGCTCAATTTGGGGTTGAAACTGTCTTCTTCTTACGAATTAAACTCCATTTTCTCAGATAATAGGTTACGATGACGAACACTCCCATGATGCCGGTATACGTCAAAATAACGGAAGCGACGCTCACGTTCCCGCCCCTTTCCCCGCGATTGAATCCGGATTGTCCTTCTTGGCCGGAAGGTCGCCCTTCTCTCTTTCCGCCTTGTTCTCCGTTTCGGAAGGCACCTTTGCCTTCGAAGCCCGTTTGCTGCGTGCTCACCCCGAATACGGAAACCGAGCTTTTTAGACGTGTGACGTAAGAGGTCTGATTCATTTGGTAAAGGCCGAACAGCAGAATGACCAGAGTTAAACCTTGGGCCATGTATCTTACCCAAGCCCGGCTCTTCCTTACGCTGGCCATTTTTTTGCACATGTTCACGACCCACTGCCAGTGAAGTCCGACATGGATCCCGATCAGCGCCAGTACCAAAAAGGATGCTGAGATATGAGCCATCTTGAACCAATTTTCATTGCCTACGTTGATATTCGGGAACACCACATGGGAGATGATGATCCCGCTGACGATAATGAATGTCATGGAAACCAGCAGCAACAAATTTAAAGCATAACTGCCGCGCACTCTCCAAGACAATTTGCGATCAACTATTTTTAAAGTGACCCTCTTCACCCAACCCAAATTCAAAAGGATATGCGTAATGTACGCACCGGCAAAAACGAGGCCCGCAATTTCATGAAACGCTAAGCCCCCTAGCACATTTTTATTAAAGAACAAAACGAACAATAAGCCCATGACAACATCAAGAGCAAACTTAACATAATTGATTTTTTTCATTCTTCCCGTACCTCCCCGCCTGAATTTACTCAGTATGGGGGTTGAACCTTTAATGAATCTTAATTTTAATCCGGGTTCAGCAAAATGAAGCCCCCTTACAATTCCCTTATAACTCCCCTTTACACTGACTACATGGAAAGGGATGATAGAAGATGTCGGATATAATCTTGCACACCGAGAACCTCTGCAAGAGCTTCAAGAAACAAGCAGCCGTAGACCATATTTCGCTGGCCGTGCCCCGGAACACGGTCTATGGGCTGCTCGGACCCAATGGGGCCGGGAAGTCCACGACGCTGAAAATGATCGCAGGGATGCTGCGGCCGGATGCGGGACGGATTGTGTATCAGGGCCATGACTGGGCCCGGAAGGACCTGGGCGAGATTGGCGTCCTCATTGAGTCGCCGCCGCTGTATGAGAACTTAACGGCCCGGGAGAATCTGAAGGTGCGGACGCTGGCGCTGGGGCTGCCGGAAACGCGGATTGCCGAGACGCTGGCGGTTGTGGATCTGGCACATACCGGGAAGAAACGCGCCGGGCAGTTCTCCATGGGCATGAAGCAGCGCCTGGGCATCGCGATTGCGCTCTTGAACCAGCCGAAGCTGCTCATTCTGGACGAGCCGACGAACGGGCTGGACCCGATTGGGATCCAGGAACTACGGGAGCTGATCCGATCGTTCCCGCAGCAAGGGATTACAGTCATTCTGTCGAGCCATATTCTCTCCGAGGTGGAGCAGTTGGTCGACCAGATCGGAATCATCGCCGGTGGACGGCTGGGGTACCAAGGCGCTGCGCCGCATGGAGCAGAGCTGGAAGCCTTGTTCATGCAGGTAGCCGCTGCCAACCGAAGGGCGGGTGAAGCCAATGCTTCGGCTTATTAGCGCGGAACGCCTGAAATGGCGGCGTACCTTCGTCCCGTGGCTGGTCTGGATCGCGCCGCTGTTTACGCTGATGCTCTGCTTCCTCTTAATGGGCGGGCCGTATTTCCAGACCGGAGCGTACAACTGGTGGTATACGATGCTGCTCCCCGGAGCGCTGACGCTGGCCTGCTCGCTCGCCATGCAAAAGGATGCGAGAATGAAGTACCGCGCCTTGCTGGCATTGCCGCTCCGTCCGCAGACGCTTTGGTCCGCCAAAATTGCTGCCGCTACCGGCTGGCTCCTGTTCACCATCCTGCTGTTCTTCATCGGCATCTCGTCCGGCGGCTGGCTGTTTGGCTCCAAGATTCCGCTGCTGGACAGCGCGGCCGGCAGTCTGCTCATCTTCCTGACGTTCCTCTGGCAGATTCCGCTGTGCCTGTTCCTGGCCGCACGCTTCGGCCTGTTCGCCGCGGTACTGCTCAATATGGCCCTCAACATTGCCGGGGTGGCCACGTTTGACATCGGCGGAGCGTGGGATTTCATGCCTTATACGATTACGTTCCGGCTATTGTGCCCGGTGCTTCATATTTTGCCGAACGGGCTTCCGGTTCCGGAGAATAGTCCGCTGAGAAGCACGGACACGATCCTGCTGGATGTCCTGGTCTCGCTTATCTGGTTCGCTGTGCTGTTCTTCCTGACAGGACGGAGCTTCCGCAAACAGGAGGCGAGATAACATGGCTTCCATACTCGGTCTCTTCAGGGCCGATCTGCTCAAAACCCGGCGTACGCCCTTTCTGCTCCTTCATCTGCTGGCTCCGCTTATCGCCGCGACGGTGTTCCTGGCGTATTACGCGTATTCGCCCTGGAGCGCCACCGACAAGGTGCAGGCGTATCTTCAGGTGCTGGGCTGCGCTTTGCCCACCCTGATTGCCCTGGTATGCTCGATGTCAGCGGAGCAGGAGGCGCTGGCCGGACATTTTCAGGGGCTGCTGGCGCTCCCGGCGCAGCGGATCAAGGTCTACGCCAGCAAGCTGCTGCTGCTGCTGATCTACGGTCTCGGCGCCATCCTGCTGGCCGTCCTCCTGTTTGGCATCGGGTTCCGTGAGGTGCTGGGGCAGGACGGCTTGGGGATGGCTTTTTACTGGAGCGGTGCAGGGATTCTGTTCGGAAGCAGCACGTTCCTTTACCTGCTGCACAGCTTCGTCAGTCTGCGGTTTGGCCGGGGCCCGTCCATCGGAACCGGCATTGTGGGGAGTCTGATTGCCGCCCTGCTGCTGACCGGATTGGGTGAGCGGCTCTGGGTGTATGTGCCTTTTGCCTGGGGCGCCCGCCTGATTTCGATCTGGACTGTTCATGCGGCCGGCACCCCGCTTCCCCTTACTGTATCGCAGGCGAATACCGGAATTACGGTGTGTATCCTGGCCACGCTGACGGCGGCTGTCCTGTCGTGCCTCTGGTTCCGGCGCTGGGAGGGCCGGTCGGCCGATGCCTAACCTCTATGAAGAAGCCCGGAAGCCTGGCGAGAGTCCGAGCGTAACTTTTTCCATCCACTACCGTCCAATAAATGTAAGAATAAACCACTTTGCATATTGGAGGGCGTAGAAAATGAAGAAGTTCATAGCTTGTTCGATACTAAGCATGATGTTGGTTGCGTTCATGGCAGGGACGTCCATGGCAAAGAGCTCAAAGGATATTACCATCACTGTCAATAAAGACGAAGTGGCCACAGATGTCGCAGCTTTAGCTTTTATAGAACGGGGCACCACTATGGTTCCTCTGAAGGTCATTCAGTCCATTCCGGGTATTCAGGTCGCCTGGAGCAACTCCACCAAAACAGTAACTGCTGTACGCGATAAGGAAACGATCACCCTCGTAGCAGGCCAGAAATCGGCATTCATCGGGAACAAGAAAGTCGATTTACCCGTAGCCTCCCAGCTCAAACAGGGACGCGTGATGGTCCCTTTGCGTTTCATCGCGGAAGCGGTTAAGGCCTATGTAGGCTGGAATCCTTATACGCGGGATGTATTTGTAGTCAAGGCTACGCCGGAGATGATTGCCAAGACCCAATCGGACAATCTGGCCGAAGCCCGCAAAGCAACCTTGGAGCTGCCGACGGTCCGCACCCTGAAGCCGATCACCCAGATCCAGGAGGTCACCATACCTGATCATACTTATTATTTTCCCGAAGGGCGGGCGGATCAGGTCTTCATGACCACCGGCAGCGGGATTGAGTATCTGGAGGCCGTGGGCGGCCGGTTGGAACAGAAGTGGATCGCCAAGCTTGGGGATCAAGGCGCCAAAGGGCCTTACCTCGTTACCAGCCGGATTGTAGAAGAGGCAGGGGCACAGCCGAAGATCACGACCGGCAGAGTCGTATTTTTCAGGACGTTCTGGAAAATCGGTTCAGCCGAATACGGCTTCATTAACCAAAACGGGGAAGTCACCACATTAGGGCAGCATGACATGCCTAGTTCGTATGAATTTTTTGAGGTTCCAGGGGAGAAGGCAAGTAAGTGATACGGTAATGAAACATACAACTTAGAGACGGGGGGAATCCAATCCATATGGCCAAAATACTCGCCGTCGACGACGAACCCGCCATTCTGGCGCTAATTCGAAGCGCTCTGAGCGCAGACCGCCACCTGGTCACGACGCTCCCGGATTCCGCTCAGGTACGCCAGATGGATCTGGGCGCCTATGACCTGATTTTGCTCGATGTGATGATGCCGGGCCTCGACGGCTTTACGCTCTGCCGGGAGATCCGCGCGGCGGTGGATTGCCCGATTCTGTTCCTGACGGCGAAGACGCTGGAGAACGATCTGATGTACGGCCTGGGGCTGGGCGCGGACGATTATATCATGAAGCCCTTCGGGATTGGCGCGCTGCGGGCGCGGATTAACGCCCATCTCAGACGGGAGGCGCGGGAGCGGCGGAATGTGCTCTATCTGGAGCATGTCCACTTCAACCTCTCCGGCAAGGAGCTGCTCGCCCACGGCCATAAGGTGCCGCTGACCAAGAGCGAATACGAAATCTGCGAGTTCCTTGCGCGGAGCCGCGGACAGGTCTTCTCCAAAGAGCATATCTATGAGGCCGTCTTCGGGTTCGATGGAGAGAGCGACGGCAGCGCCATTACGGAACACATCAAGAATATCCGAGCCAAGCTGAACAAGGCGGGCATCGAAGCGATCGAGACGGTCTGGGGGATTGGTTACAAGTGGAAGCTGTAGCAAAAATGCCGAAGATGCGGCTGCGCACCTTCTTCCTGCAATACCTGCTGTTTCTCAGCATCGGGACCATTCTGCTGCTGGTCCTGCTGCTGGGGCTGTTCACGGCCGCGTTCTCGTTCAATATGGTGCTGCCCGCCAATTATGCGGAGAAGGAAATCGCGGCTGCCAAGGACCAGTTGGCCGGAGGCGTCAGTCTTGCGCCGGACTTCGTGCCGGAGCTGGCGGAGTATGCCGTATTCACCGCGGACGGGAAGCGGCTTTCGGGCAACCTAAGCGCCCGTGACGCCGCCCGCGCATGGGCCATTGCCATGCAGGGCAAGAGCCGCGACGCCCATTTCTATACCGCTCTCCAAAGCGGAGAGGAGCTCTGGATCTTCCGGTATACCCTGACGCCGCAGTATGCCTCGGCTTGGCTGCGCAACCATCTGCCCAATCCGCAGCTGCTCGGCATCCTGCTCTTCATCTTCGGCATCCTGCTGCTGGCCGCCGTATTGGCTGCCCGCTTCGGACGCAGGCTGACACAGAAGATGGCGGGCCTGCAGGAAGCGACCGAGAACATCCGGCGCGAGAACCTGGAGTTCACCGTCCAGCCGAGCGGGATCCGCGAGATCGACGAAGTGCTGGCTTCGCTGGAGCAGATGAAGGAAGCCTTGCATGCATCGCTAAAGCGGCAGTGGGAGCTGGAGCGTTCGCGCCGGGAGCAGATTTCCGCGCTGGCGCATGACATCAAGACCCCGCTGACCATTATCCGGGGCAACGCGGAGCTGCTGCAGGAGACCGTCCAGGACGAGGTCCAGCGGGAGTATAACGGGTACATCCTGCAGAGTGCGGGGGACATCGAAACCTTCGTACAGGAGGTGATTGACCTGTCCAGCCTGCAATCTGCTGCCGTGCAGCGGAAAGCGCCGGGACGCCTGCGGGACTTTGTCGCGGAGCTGGAGAACCAGCTGCGGGCCTTGTCCACCGGCAAGAGCATTGCCGCGCAGGTCCACACGCAGGAGCCGCTGCCCGAGTCCATCGCGATCGATAAGGAGCTGCTCCAGCGGGGCATCGTCAATGTCATCGCCAACGCCGTGGAGCACACGCCTCCGCATGGCAGCGTGACCTTGGAGGTCCGGAGCGATGAGACCGATGTCTGTTTCACGGTGACGGATACGGGGCCGGGCTTCTCGGCGGCTGACCTGCGGGAAGCCGCTACCCAGTTCTACATGGGCGACCGGAGCCGCACGTCCGGCCGCCACCATGGCATGGGCCTCTACATCGCCGAATCCGCCGCACAGCAGCACGGAGGAACGCTGACACTGGAGAATGCGCCCTCCGGTGGAGGGAGGGTAACCTTGAGTGTGGCCGGTTCTCAAATTCGTTGATTTCAGCACCGGGTTTCCAACGATCGCACGCTTTTTAATCCATCTTAAATCAACTATAATGGGGATTGGCTTAAAATTAGCTTGGGAGAAGGTTGAGAAGTGTCATTGCGCAATTGGAAGTATACGCCGCTGCTGTTTATGCTGATTTTTCCGGTGCTCGGGAAGCTGTATGCATGGGTCGACAAGCCTGGAGGCAAGGTCTATCATTTAATGACTTCTTGGGATAACGCCATTCCTTTCGTTAAATATTTTGCCCTGCCTTATTCCATTTGGATTTTTTATATTTATGTATGCATCTTCTATTTCTTCAAAAAGGATATTCGCGTCTATTACCGCGCTTTATTAATTTACACCGTGTGCGCCTGCATTTGTTACGGCATCTACTCGATTTTTCAGACGACGGTACCGCGCCCCGAATTAGTGGGTCATGACGCCTTTACTTCGATTGTGCGTTTTATATACCACCGGGATCAGCCGTTCAATTGTTTCCCCAGCATTCATGTGTTCTCCAGCTACATGGTGTTCCGCCTGACCGCCAGCAGCAGTTTCCGGAACAAATGGAACATGCTGCTGATCGGAGGGATGTCCGGGACGATTATATCGTCCACGCTGTTCATCAAACAGCATGCAATTCTGGACGGCCTTGCCGGCATTATGCTTGTCGAAGTTGTATTGGCTGCCGTTTTGCTGGCCGAACACTTCTTCACCCGCAGCAGCCGCACGCCCCAGGAGCGTTCATATGAAGCGTAGCCCTCATCCTGCACGAACTGTAAAGCCCCTTCTGCTGAAAAAGCGGAGGGGGCTTGTTGTTTGTTTCTAGAGCATTGAGGCTTCATGTTGACCGGCTAAGGGAATTTTCCTTCGATGAAAATTAGTACTCTTCTGGTTGGTCATTTTCCGCCTGTTTGAGCCGCTTTCGCTCAACATGGGCCACTCCCCACTGATGTAAGGTTTCCAAAATCGGAGACAAGCTCATGCCGTATTCCGTAATGGAATATTCCACTTTCGGCGGAATTTGCGGGTAAACGACTCGTTTAACAATCTCTTCCTCTTCCAATTCCCGCAGATAGAGGGTTAGCATCCTTTGAGTGATATCGGGCAGCAATCTCCGAAGTTCATTGAACCGCAAAGGTTTGCCTTTTAGCAAATGATACAGGATCGTTGGCTTCCATTTGCCGACAATCGAATCCATCGCCACCACGAACTGACATTGTCCAGGGTTCTTCTGCATACATTTGATCCCCTTTTCAGTACCTTTTTTAATACTATAGCACATTTTTGTTCCTACTTAACAAAAGTAAGTATATATTTTATGATCACTCTAGGAAGTGAAATTACATCTGATTACAGAAAGGAAGATGCAACAATGGGAACTGTACTGTATATTACCGCGAATCCCCTTGATTATCAGGAATCTCACAGCCTTGCCGTAGGCAAAGCATTTATTGAAGCGTACTGCGAAGCAAATCCGGCCGATGAAGTTATTCATCTCGATCTGTACAAAGAGAATATTCCGCCATTCGATGCCGATGTTTTACGCGGTTGGAAAAAGCTTCGCTCCGGTTCACCGTTCGATCAACTATCTGATGCCGAGAAAGCAAAAGTAGAACGGCTGGAGGAGGTTGTTGATCAATACGTAGCCGCCGATAAGTATGTTTATGTATCCCCGATGTGGAATTTCTCGATCCCGCCGGTGTTAAAAGCCTACACCGATGCAACCTCTATTCCGGGGAAGACGTTCAAATATACCCATGAGGGCCCTGTGGGCCTACTGTCAGGCAAGAAAGCCTTGCACATTCAGGCCAGCGGTTCCGTTTATTCGGAAGGTCCTCTTGCCTGGCTTGAGATGGGATACAGCTATATGACCAAGGTGTTGCACTTCTACGGGATTGAATCGATAGAGGCCATTTTTGTGGAAGGCACGGCATTATCCGATCATGCGCTGTCTGTAAAAGAAAAGGCAATCGCACAAGCTAAGGAAGCTGCCAAACAGTTCTGATAGGGCGGCGTCCACGATCTCTCGCAGGACCTCGCTCTTCGACTCATTACTGAGCCATTCCATTAAATCAACTACACGCTTGCTCTATATGATGTACTGGAATCCCAGATTGAAGATCAAAAAGCGAACACCCTGTGAGTGTCCGCCCGTCAAATCTTTGTGTATTTATTAATAGTCGGCCACTGGGAAGCTATGGCCCGGAGCATGGTGGACATGGACATTGCCAGAGCGGGCGGGATCAAGCCGTTTTGGTCGGGTTGGAAATCGTAATCACATGGTCCTCATGAAGATCCGTTCATTAAAGCCTGCCACTGAACCGTTTAATTGCTTCCTCGGTCACCGGCTCGAAGAGATTTACAAGGTTCCCGTCGGGATCACGGAACAGCATAGAGCGGTTCCCCCACGGCATCGTGGTCGGTTCTTGTACCCAATCATAGACAATTGGCTTTAAGCGCGCGTATTCGGCTTCGATATCGTCGACGCGGAACTCGATGATGACAGTGTGATTACTCGCTGCTACTACTGAACCCGCGCCGAATAGCTGCGCCGTCTGGGTATGGCCGATTGCCAGCGTACATGCTGGCATAACGAGTTCAGCAAAAACAGGCGCGGGGCGCTCCGCGGAAACACCCAGGACTTTTTCATAGAAATCGACGAGACAGTTCACATCGTCGGTAATGATGCGTACAGAAGAAAAATTCACAAAAACCCATCCTTCCTATACTCCTTTATATTGCGGTTATAAATTAGGAAATCCAAACTTAACAGCAGCCGGAAGTCCAAAATCTTTTATCGGATGCCCGCATGCATCGCTTCCGCGATCGTCAAGAAATCTTCACGGTTGATCTCGAAGTGACCGGTACGGAACGGGTAGCCCCAATTCCGCTTGCCGCGGGTGAAGGACAGCCGATCAAGCAAACCTGCGATTCTCGCCTCCTGGCAGGAAACATATTCAATGTTCCGGCGGTAAGGTACGAACGTCTCGGACATCGCATATTCGTACACAAGGTTGTCCATAACCCGGCCAATGGCGGTGAATGCTTGCAGCGGCTCGCCGTCTCCCATCTCCGTACGGGGAGAATAGTACACCAGCCAATCTCCCGGTTGCATCCTGCGGAGCGGGGCGGATTTACCGTGACACATCTGGGCGAAGCCGCCGCTGACTCCCCGCTGCACGTGCGACGCCGAGACGACGCCTATCCAATAGGAAGGCTTAGCACTTTCCAGCCCGGGTTCACCCATTTGCTTCCCTCCAAGCGTTGTCCAGACGCGCCTTCTGGAGCAAATGGTGGCGATAGTGCATCTCGATCAGTCCAAACCATTCGAGTGCGTTCAATCCCCCAAGTCGCGGGTGGAGAACCGTATTTCGAACGCTCTCCCTATCCGATCCTAATTCCCCTTGGGTAACCGGAACAAAAGCCGCTGCAATCGCCGGTTCGATCTCAGTCATAAGGCGTACTGTATCCCGCAGCCCGCCTACAAGCTGTTCTTTGCTATCCGGTTGCAGGGGCGTGTATTGCGGGGACGGGGGGACCCTGACCCGATCCGGCGGGAAACTCCCCGCCTGGAATACATCTTCGCCCAGCTTCGTTTTTTCCGCCCGTTTCGGGCTATCGCCCGGTTCAAGGCACAATGCGGCGTTTCTCAGCTGCATATACTGTGCGGAACCGATTAAATGCATGTACATCTGACCCAGCGACCATTCGTCCTCCGCCGGCTTCCAAAGCAGCTGCTCAAGACTTGTGCTATCCAAATCTCGAATATAACCGTTGACCGTCTCCTCGAAGTTACGCAGCGTTTCTTTCGTATCCATCACTGAACCCAGCTCCTTTTTGCTTAACTGAATTCAGCATACAAAAACGCTACTGACAGCATTATGTCAGTAGCGTTCAAGCATTTTTTGAATTTCTTCGCGCACCCTCTCGCGCAGCGATTCCGGCTCCAGCACCTGCACCGCTGCACCCCATCCGAGCGTCCATTGAAGGAGGTCCTCCACCCGCCGGACACGGAACGTAGCCAGCCAGCCTTTGTCCCCCGGCTCAAACGACTCCATATAGAAATTGTCCGATTCCTGAACCCGGTCCGCGACGGATGGGTCGACCCACAGGCGGACGGTCACCTTCCGATCGTCAATAGACCGGTGATCCTGAAAGCGAAAACCCGGGACGATGCTGAACGAATCGTCCAGTACGGCAAGCTCGTTCATGCGGGACAGCCGAAAGTGCCGGATGTCTTGCCTCAGTCCGCAAAACGCAACAAGCATCCATAACCCTTGCAAAAAAACGAGCCCGTAAGGATCAACCGTTCGCTCGCTATGACGAGATCCGTCCGGATCCGGCAAGTTTTTGGCGTAGCGGAAACGAACCCTGCGCTTCTGCAGAATTGCCCGGCGCAGCTGTTTGAACGTTTCTTTTTCCTGCCCGCGCGTCTTCGCCCCTTTTTCATTCAACAGCCGAATCACCGACCGGATCCGTTCGGTCTCCTCGCGGACACTCTCCGGTAAAATCGCCTCGATCTTCTCCTGCGAACTGCGGGCCTTCTCCCCGTACTCCGCGTCCAGCCTCATTTCGACGAATTCCGCCCCGATGAGCAGCGCCACCGCTTCCTCTGGCGTGAAGCTGACAGGAGGGAGAAAATAGCCCTCCATTAAGGAGTACCCTAATCCCGGCGCACCCGCCACCGGAACGCCCGCTTCGCTTAGCGCTTGAACGTCACGGTAAATCGTGCGGACACTCGTCTCGAACTTGGCAGCCAAATCCTCGGCACGCAGCACGCCTTTACGCTGCAGCTCAATGACGATGGCCAGCATCCGGTCGGTTTTGTTCACAGCGTCCTCTCCTTATCTGCGCTCAGTTCGTCTCTCGACTAATAAATTCGTAGGTTAAATCGGCAACTCTTTGATTACCCGCTTCCGTGAAACCGTGGCCTTCGCCTGGAAACACTTCCATTCTAGCATGCGGATATAACATCGAGGCCTTGTTCCCATATTCAAGGGCCACGATAGCATCCTGGTCCCCATGGAAAATCAAAACCTGTTTATTGAATTGTCCAATATGGTCAAATAGCGGAAAGTTATGAATCGATTCGAAGAACACTCTGCCCAATCGAACTCCCCACAACTCGTATGTATCGGGAATATCATTAAGTGCCGGAAACTTTTTATTCCAATCATCTACAATGCACAGCGCCGGAAATAACAGCAGGAGGCCTTTAATATCTTGTACGTACTCATCGGCCACTAATGCGGACACTAATCCTCCCTGGCTTCCTCCAAATAAATAGATATGATCCGGATCGACGTTCTCCCAGGTTTTGATGTCATCCACAACGGCGCAGAGATCTTCTTTTTCTGTAAATATGGACATCTCCGTGGTCTCAAGGTCACTCTTTGAATGTACAGAGCCGCCGCAAAAGTCAAAACAATAGGCGCCCACACCCCTCTGTGCCAAACATTCGCCATTCATAGCGAAATCTGCATTCGTTCCATTAAAACCATGGCTAAAGATCACGATAGGACACTTTTGCTCACGATCAGGCATGTAAGAGTCGCCATAAATTTCTCTCCCATGGTGTTGTATCGTTACCACTTGTTTTCGATAGCGGTCCATTTTAAAACCCCTTCCTATGCATTCATTACACTGCTCTATATAGCTTAATATCTAAACCATATTCCGTTGCTCGTCCTTCTGCAACTAAAATATCATCATTTAGAAAAGCCAGCGCTTTGCTGTTCGTAATGACTTTTGGATAAGTTCTGAATAATGCATTTTCCAGCTTGCTGTTTGCATTGCCGTTATTCTCAATATAAATTGAGCATGGCTCCCCTGTATGATCCTTGCCTTCAAGCATATACCTTGCCGATAAGGTATGCCGGCTACCTGCCCTTCCAATGATCTGCGTATCCACTCCTCCGTCAAGGATCTTTCCTTCAAAATACTTCCCTGTGGCATGTCCTTTAAAAGAAATCATGGTCACCGAATCCCCATCATCCTGATTCAAGTGGATCGCATTCTCAATTTGAACATGTACCGTTACGATTTCTTCGAATTCCATGGTTTCAGACCTCCTTTATCCTTTAGCCTACAGCAAGTCTATCACGACTACGAATGCTTAACCTAAATCACCACGAAGAGGGAGAGGTAGCGATTTTGTACCTATCGTAATATTATTCACATGCACCATTATTTTACAATGATAAGCTGATCCTATATGCCTTATGACACTTTAGGAGGTAATCTAATGAACAGGTACGAAGAAGCCATGAAGCTGTTGGAAGAACAGGCGGGTAACAAAGACGGCCTGATCTCTCTGTCCACCATCGCGCTGGAACCGGGGGCGAATGGCATAAGCCGTCCCGCCGCCCGCATTGTGGACGCCTACTATGAGGACGGCGCCTTCTACACCGTCACTTACGCGACCTCAAACAAGATGCAACAGATCGCCGAAAACCCCGAAGTCTCCGTTTGCATCATCGTCGAAAACTTTACGGCGAATGGTATCGGTGAGAACCTGGGCTGGGTATGTGACGAGAAAAACGCGGAGATGATGGCCAAGCTGCGCACCATATTCGCCGACTGGTATTACGAAGCCAATAACGACGAAGACCCGAATACCTGCCTGCTGCGCATTCGCCTGACCAAAGGCCTGTGGAATGACGCCCATAAAGGGATCCGGAATGAGATTGATTTTATCAATAAGACGGTAAATTAAGTATTTCCTTGATCGATCAACCCATCAGGATATGGTGTCGATACCCGGCTTGCCGAAAAAACAAAAAGCAGCGGCCGTGGACGATAAATATCGTATCCACGGCCGCTGCTATTTTCCATTCCGATGATGCCTTAATGAATGGACTCCAGTTCTGCTAGAGTCAACTGGCCGTCTTCCATCCGGTATACCTTATCGCAGTAGGCAAGCAGCCGTTCATCATGTGTGACCATAATCGCCGCTTTGCGGCGGGTTCTCACCTCATGGGCAATCAAGGAGACCACTTCATGGGCCCGCTTGGTGTCCAGGCTTGCCGTAGGTTCATCGGCCAATATGACAGCGGGATCGTTAATCAACGCGCGGGCAATGGCGGTACGCTGTTTCTCACCCCCGGACAGCTCCTCCGGGTAGCTCTTCAATTTTTGGCCTAACCCCAGTTCTTCGAGCAACTTCACGGCAAAAGCTTTGTCCGCTGCACGAACCTTTCCCGACATCCGCTTCACGACAAGCAGCTGATCCAGAACATTCAGGTAAGGAACCAGATTCGAGGCCTGCATAATGAACCCAATTTCATGCAATCGCATATCGGATAGCTGGTGATCCGAAAGCTTCGATATGTCCTTTCCATTCAGGGTCACCTCTCCCTCGGAGGCTTTTAGCAGTGCGCCGGCGACCGATAAGAAGGTGCTTTTTCCCGAACCGGACGGCCCGACCACCGCAACAAACTCTCCGGGCTCGACCTTTATGGACACATGGTCCAGTGCCGCAATGCGATTCGATCCTTCATTGTAATATTTGGTAGCTGCTGTCAGTTGCAAGCCTTCAGTCATTACTCAACCCTCCCAAGCGCCTTAAGCGGATCAATTCTCGAGATCGTACGGACGGATACCAACGAACTAAGCAATGCGATTACAAGCAAGATAAGGGAGTACATGAATACCAGCGTGGTATCCAGCATGAACGGCATGCCCTTCGGCATGATAGCCGCCGTCCCATAGGTCAATAAAATACCGACGATGATGCTGGAGAGCGATAAGACGAACACTTGCGAGACGACGGCTCTACCCAGGAATCCATTCTTCGCCCCGATAGCCTTCATAATCCCGAACTGGTTGGACTTCTGCATCGTGAATACATAGAAGAACACGCCGATAATGAATGCAGAGATTGCAAGCAGGAACGCAAGCATCATCATGATGGTGCCATTCTCTTCTTTGTAGCCAGGCATCCCCTGTACCGCTGCCGCACGGGTAACCGTATCGGTGCCCGACAGCTGTTCATTGATGGAATCCGGATGAATGTCTTTCCCTTGAAGCATGATTGCATTGACGGGTTCCGAGACTCCCTTGTCCGAGCCTGGGGCCGCGAACGCAAGCTTGCGCCACTCTTCGATCGGCGTAAATACGGCTGCTACGTGGTTATAGGTTTGGTTTTTGACAAAACCGGCAATCGTCAACGATTCCGTCGAACCATCTAACTGGAAGGTGTCCCCTACCTGAAATCCTTCGTCTTTCATCGTCTCATTGACGATAACCTTCGTCATTTGGTCGGAGGCCAGCCCCGTACCTTCCGTAACCGCCGGCTCAAGAAAACTTCCCGGTTCGATTCCGATAATCGCGATATCCACCTTATCCTCATTCAGCTTGCTGCTGCCTTTGATGGCCGATGCCATAATGGTTCCCATGGGTGAAACGGCATTTACATTGGGCATCTCCGCTAATTTCGCTGACAAATCATTAGATAATAAAGACTTGCCCATGGAAGCCTTTGACCCTTGTTCGAAAACCACATAATCCGCCTTCATGGTCTTAAACGTCGAAGCCGCAAGCGTAGATAACCCATTGCCCAACCCTGATAGGATGAACACCAACCAGGAAATCAACACAAAGATGATTGCAATCATCAAAAACCTGGTCTTGCTATGTCTCAATTCCTTCAATGCCAAAAACATAGGATACTCCTCTCCTTAACCAAAATAAATGACACTCGTGTCAAATTAATCATTTCTATCGTCCGGCTTATTAATATTATAGGTTTTATATGACACGCGTGTCAAATATATTTCTGCGCCTTATCGTTTTCCTGCCCCTCCAAGCCACATTTGGTACAACAGCTTACTCCACTGCGGCGCGGGAATATTCATCATATTGGGTGTATCAATCAGGTTGAAATAGACACCTATAATCGCAGGAAGCGGAATTCCCGGATTCAAGTGTCCCTCTTCCTGGGCACGAGCAAACAATCGCTCCAGCTGATTTTTTAAAGTCACATGCGCTTGCTCCACAAATTCAAGGTCATTGGCCGCTGCCGCAGAGTTCGTCTTATTTATTTTATGCGCATAGCCAAGCAATTGATGGAAACTGGCTTCCTCCAGATATACATCCAGCAGATGTTGTAGAGCGTTCATGCAATCCGTTTCATCTATCGCCGACGCCTTCTGCAACACAATTTCCATGGATCGCTTCATACATGCAGCAACGATCTCTTCTTTATTGGCATAATATTGGTAAATCGTACTTCTGGCTCCAACCAGACTTTTTGATAATAACTTAAGTTGGAACCCCTCGTAACCGTATTCGAGAAGCACCCGCTTGGTCTGGTCAAGCAATTCCGATTTTGTAAAAGCCTGCTTTCTTCCCATCTTAATCACCGTCCCTGATTACTAGCCGTAGTCTACATTGTATCAAAATTTCTGGCTTCTTTGTGATACGGTTGCCGCGTTGGCCGTAACCGCAAGTGAAAAGGCCATCCTGATACCCTTTCGTGATAAGCCAACCCGCAAGAATCATTTCATTGGTGAATATCGGAATAGGAGGGTGGGATATTATACTGCTCGAGCGTATGGACCAATTTCATTCTAACCGCCTCTCTTAGTTCTTCCGGTTGAAGCACGACCGCCTCAGCACCGAATGAAAAGAAATATTCGGAGAAAAACGGTATCTCTGAGATGGAAATGCCGGCTTCTAATATACCCGTTCCATCATCGGAAACATGAACCTCTCCCCAAGGGAAAATCCAACTTTTATCCCGAAATAATTGAATCCCCTTTGGCGTTAGTTGCACTTTAACATCAACACATTCTTGTTTACCGTAGAAATGTAGTCCCCAGTTCGTTAAATTCACCTCTGAAATATCCACTGAAAGCGATACGGCCCCGGCCTCCGCCCAAGCGGCTGACCATATCCGATCTACCCGAAACAACCGGAAGGCTTTTCGCAGATAGCAGTAAGCCGGGCAAAACCAATACCCCTCATGGGCATATATCCCGATGGGTTGAATCGTTCTTTGTTGGGTTTCATCCGTTCGAGATCCATAATGGATTGTCACGGGCAACCTTTTAATGGACGCTTGGAGCAATATCTCAAGGTGTTCGGCTCGTTCTTGACGTGTATGCGTAAAGAAGTCCACTCGGTGCCGCATCTCATCGATCTGGCTTTTCACATCGTCCGATAAATATCGGAAGAATTTGCGAAGTGCGGATTCTGCAGATGCCTCGAAGGGCAACGAACTGAAGTGCCGAAGAGCATGGGAAGCAAAGAATATGGAGAATGCCTCATTCTCCGTAAATGAAATAGGCGGAAGGGTCCGCTCCTTAAGAACATGGTATCCACCTCCCGCACCAACTTGAGAATATAAAGGTACCCCCATACCACTTAGCTCTTGCAAATCACGCAGCATGGTTCGGGTAGATACACCAAATTCCTCAGCAAGCTCTTTTACGGTAAATTTACGTTTACGATTTACAGCCATCATCAATTCAATCAAGCGTCTCGATTTTCCCATCAAATAATTCACCGTCCAATATAATAGTGACAAGTTTTGTCGTAATTAGATTATACACTATAAATAAGCCGGACCGCAGGAACTATCTATTTAGAAAAGGAGTCGATTTTATGAGTAAAGAACAGCGTAGGATGGTGGATGCATTGATCCGGCGTCCCCAACCCGCCCAGCCTCAAAGCGTCGAACAAATGCGCACAAGTTTCGCTGCTATGATGGCGACTATGAACGTACCTATGGGCGTACGGATCACACAGACTACTCTAGGGAATCGCCCCTGTGTGGTCGTTGACCCGGAAAAGCATGCACATCCTGGGGTTATTCTCTATTTCCATGGAGGATCGTATATTTTGGGTTCACCCTACACGGCCATGTCGCTAACCGCAAACCTAGTCAGCAAAACCAACATTCGGTCAATGTCACTCGATTATCGTCTGGCTCCGGAACACCCATTTCCTGCGGCTCTTGAAGATGCTCTCGCAGCCTATCGTGGACTATTGGACGACGGAGTAGAGGCGAATTCTATTGTGTTTGCCGGCGACTCGGCCGGTGGCGGTATCGCTGTTTCGACTTGCCTAATGGCACGGGAAGCAGATCTGCCAATGCCTGCAGCGGTTGTGACATTCTCGGCGGGTCTGGATAAGACGCACTCGGGTGCAAGTATGGATAGCAAACTTGGGCTCGATCCGTTCTTCACCCGTGAGGGCTTTGCATTCACGGATGCGATGTACCTCGCGGGACAAGACGCGCACCATGAACTCGTGAGCCCCGCAAGATTCGCCGATCTTACCGGATTTCCACCACTGTTGCTACAAGTCGGAACCAACGAGGTACTCCTTGACGATTCTACCCGCTTAGCCGAACGTGCTTGGGCAGCGGGCGTGGATGTAATTCTTGACGTTACCGCTGACGTGCCGCATGTTTTTCAGGCGTTCTCTGGTATTCTCGATGAAGCCGATCAAGCCCTAGACCGTGCTTCCCTCTTTATCACACAGCATCTTTCCTGAATCCGATAAAGATCAACCTCCTGTCATAACTTTACGATCTTTCTTCAGTAAAGGTCGATGAGCTGACACGTCTTCCCGGACTATCGCTGGAAGAGCAGTTTATTCAGCAGATCGTTTTGCCGCATCTCATATGAGCAAATGATGGCGATACAGACCAAACTTTTCTAAACGCGTTTTATCCTTCGTGGCTGTAGGACACGACTATGTCGTTGCGGCATTATTCTAAGCGCGGTCTTGGGGAACTGCGGTCTTTTAACTTATACAGTAAACCAATCAACACGACAGCGAGGCTAAGCCAAATAAATATCCACTTGCCCAGTGTCAATAACCCTGCCGCATAAGCAGCATCGCTAATGGCCGGATATTTAAAAAGAATGGCCAGGATACTCATATTCTCCGACCAATCGAATAACCCGGCCGCAAGGGGAAGCATCACCAGAACCCGGATGAACGGATGGGCGGAGAACTTACTTCGAAATAACATGCTAACGATTAGAGCGAAGGTAATGGCATACACGGCGGGAAAAACAAAATCGAACCCCATTAACATCTCGCTGTAAACGCGCCTCCCCTCAGGCTGCAGACGTTCAAGCATCGAATACGCTTCACTCTTAGAATAGTACATATGCATATCGAGGATATCGGCGCCTTGGGACACCTCGCGGATCCGCGGCACTGTAATCGGTAAACGAACCCTATTGACCACGATCATTAAGGTTAGGGTCACACCCAACAATGGAAGGACTATTTTGAAGGAAGCCCATTTGTTGATTGTGCGGATTAAGCTGTCGAGCATAGCTATTCCTCCCCCCTCTTGGATTTCCGGAGTGCCAGTGCATTCCCTGTGGGCTTCCCTTTCACCTGCATCCACAGAAGCTGCATCAGATTCTGAACAGGCTGACCCTCAAGCATAGGCGTAAGTTCGTCATAGAAGCGGTTCTCGATGTCTCTGACCTTTAAGGCTTTATCTCTTCCCTCCTCCGTTAAGGAAAGTTGAACCTTTCTAGAGTCTACCGCAGACGGCTTCTGTTCAATAAGCCCCGCTTCCACCATCCGTCCCACCAACCTACTGGGGCTTCCGGTCTCACAGACCAGCAGTTGCCCCAGTTCAATAAGCGATAAAGGCTCGTGATCATAGAGAACCCGCAGCACTTCACTTTGCGAGGTCGTCAGCCCCAGCGGCTTCAGGAGTTCCGTAAAGGTACGGCTCCCTTCCCGCTGCGCGGCTAGGATCAAATAACGCAGTTCCTCAATAGGATTCAAAGTATGCCTCCCTTTTATTGATGACATGTCATTGATGTTGTATCACCGATTGTAGCAGATATTCACGCAGTCTTCAATCCCCCGCCAGTTTGGCATGGAGGGGGATACATTCTCCCAGATTACAGTGTAGCCGGAACTTCCCTCTGTACTAGCGACACGGTTTACCGTAGATAAATGACTTGAGTTAACAAAATTCTTAGCCTTGCTTTATGGGGTTAACTGCAAATAGGGAATGAATATTACCTTCGGGGTCTGCAAAGAAGCCCGTGGTGTGTCCCCAGGGCATTACCTTCGGTGCCGTGATGCCTGTAGCCCCTTTTGAGACAAAATCATTATATTTGATGTAGACATCTTCAGGAGAATCACATTCGAAGTTAAGCTCAAAGGCCTGCCCTTTACGCTTTTCTACAAAAGAATAGTGGCCGTTTGTGTTATCTGCCATTAATGGTGCCGAGAAAATGGCTAGACGAACGCCGTCATTCTCAAATTCAGTGTAATGTTCTTCTTCAACAAGAACCCTAAATCCCAGAACATCACGATAAAAGCCAGTCAATCTAGGAACATCAAGCGCCAAAACAGTGATTCCCTCTAATTTTACTCTCATGCTCATACCTCCACCTCTTCTTTATACGGAAAATTGCGTATGCTTATTAAATCCCTGTTTAGGATACGGTTCACCGGGCTTCACTCTTCCAGGACAATCTGCTTCAACTGGATGACCGGACTTCTCAGCTCCTGTTCTTGTTCCAAATAGGCACAAAGCGCCTGAATGAGCGATCTCTTAGGCGGAGTCTGAGAGAGCTCCGTCCCCAGCAATTGGACAATCTCTTGCAGCTCCTTCCGCCGAGCGAGCCCGCCGGGCCAAATCTCAAGCAGCGCGGTCACTCTGCCGAACAATTCTGCGATAATTCTTTCTTTTTCGGTATTCCAGTCCTTTGAATCGGAATGAATAAATTTGGTGAATGCACTCTGTCCAAGCAGCCCCTTCGAACCTGACCTAGACATATGTTCGACCAGCGCATCGATTTTATCGACGATGAACCAAGCTGTATCTTCTATCGACAGCTGCTTTACCTCGAAGATGATGCGCTGCAGATAGTCCTTCAAGATCGCGCGGTATATAAAAATGAGATCCCAGAGAAATGCTTCGATTCGCTCACCATAAACTTCAAGCAGCCAGTATCTATGCCACTCCATCATACGGGCTCGAGCATGATTTCTTAGTGAGCGAAAAGTCGCGTACTGAGTAATAGGGAGATCTACGAAGTCAACCATAATGTGACTGTATTCAATAAAATACTGAAAGCGAAATACGATCTGATTAACGAGCCGCTCCTTGGGAGTGCCTGTCCCGGTTTGTTTCAGATGCTCCGCCCGATCAAAATAAGCCGTCTGGCACTCGTCGAAAACCGCGCACAATAAGTCCTCTTTGGACGGAAAATATTTGTATACCGAGCCCTTTGCAATGGAACAGTCCTGAGCAATTTCCTGAATGGAGGTCGCCAGAAACCCTTTTTCTTTAAACATCTTAGAAGCCGAACGAATGATATCCTGTTTGGTTACACTCATCCTTACGTCCCCCCGCTTGACAACTTTAAACTCATGGTACAAAATTGTGAACATAGAGTCAAATGACCCAATTTTCAAAATACTGAACATTAGGTCAAATTGGAGTGGACTCGATTTCTTAGCGGGAGTGTGATTGATCTTGGAAGAACTCTTGTTTCAATTTCCGAAGACGGCATTAATCGTAATCGACTTGCAAAAGTGGCTTGGAACCCAGTATGCCCCTCACTCAGCCGAGCAAGTCGTCACCCGCGCCGCCGCTATGGTTCAAGCCTTCCGTGAGGCAGGCGCATTCGTTGGGCTTGTCCGCGTATCCACGAAAGACTTCAAAGATATGCCTCGTCCGCTGCTGGATCAGACCCCTCCAACCTTGAATCTGGTGCCTGGGTGGGATGAAATTGTACCCGAGATCGGAGTCACCGATACCGATCATTTAATTACCAAGCGCCAATGGGGAGCCTTTTACGGAACGGACTTGGATCTGCAGTTGCGCCGGCGGGGCATCACGACGATCGTGCTTTGCGGCATTGCTTCGGGTATCGGTGTAGATACCACTGCGCGTGAAGCCTTCGCCCATGGGTATCAGGTCATTTTTGCGGCAGATGCCATGACCGGTTTCAGCAAGGAGGAACATGAACACGTAATGAAGGTCATCTTCCCGCGTATTGGCAGAATCCGCAGGGCCGAGGACATTCTTGCTTGCGCCGCGCTTCAATCTTAAGAAAGGCTCGGTATGAAAAAGCTTGGCATTGGTGTACTATTGAGCCAGGTTCATGGTAATTCAAGATTGGCTCAGTTCCGTTATTAAGGAGGCATGTCTTCTATGCAGAATCGCCATTTTTCATCCGCATTGGGGGATTTCATTAAATCGCGCCGATATCGGCTTCAACCGGAAAAAGCAGGGATCAAACCGTTTCTCGGTCGAAGACGTACTCCAGGACTCCGGAGGGAAGAGGTCGCCTATCTTGCCAATGTCAGCGTGACGTACTATACCTGGCTGGAGCAAGGCCGCGAGACGAATCCTTCTCCCGAGGTTTTAGCCCAGATCAGCCAAGCGCTGCAGCTGGATGGCGACGAGCAGAAGCACTTGTTCAACCTGGCCAATCTCGATCCGGTTCGTCATCACCTCACTCCTAAACCTGAACAACCCGATACCGTATTGCTGCAAAACCTTGTGGATCAATTGCGTTACCCTTCTTACATTGCAAATGAGCTTGCGGATGTGATCGTTTGGAATCGGGGGGCTGAACTGGTGATTGCGGATTTCGGACATCTGCCTGCAAACGAAAGGAACATGGGAACGCTACTCTTTCTCGATCCTGAGTATCCCAAAAGACTTGTGAATTGGGAAGATTACGCACGTTACATGACAGCGTTGATTCGCGCAAGCTTCGACTTTTACAAGGAAAACCCGATGTACATGGAACGCTTCGAGCATTTGAAGAGGAATAGCAAGGACTTCATACGTTTGTGGGAGTTGCATGAAATCCGGCAAAAAAGATCCGCCGTCCCGGTACAATATCGCTTTCCGGACGGACTGGAACTGGCTTTCACGATTCATTGCGCTACCGCCATCGACAACGATCCTGGGCTGCACTGGTGCTTTATGGTCCCAGTACCAGGTACGGGTACAGAGGAGAGACTTGCGACCCTGCTGACTCAGGACGCCGAGCCTTCATCGCAAGCTTAGCCTGTTAGTCCTGTTAATAGTATGCAGGCACTGTGGTTAGCCCTCAACAATCGCTGATAAAATCAAGATCATATCAAGGATAAGGGGGCCTACCATGAAATCATATCATTACCGGGGCAAGCTGGCTGTGGTCACCGGGGCTTCTTCCGGAATCGGCGAAGCATACGCCAAAGAACTGGCAGCACAAGGCTGCCATGTCGTATTGGCCGCTCGTTCCAAAGAGAAGCTGGAAGCGTTAGCCCAGGAGATCAAGCGTAAGCACGGCGTACAGGCTTACGCTCTGCCCATCGACTTATCGAAAGCGGGTGCCTCGCGTCAACTCGCCGAACGCATCGCCGAACTTGACCTAACCGTCGATATTCTCATTAATAATGCTGGGTTCGGCACACATGGTCGCTTCGAGGATATAGATCCGGAACGCGAACAGGAAGAGATGATGCTGAATACCGCTGCGCTTGTCGATCTGACGCATTATTTTCTTCCCGCCATGCTGGGACGCAAGGATGGAATCATCGTTAACGTGGCCTCCATGGCTGCTTTTATGCCTTGCCCCTATTCGGCTGTGTACGGTGCGACCAAAGCATTCGTCTTATCCTTCTCCGAAGCACTGTGGGCGGAAACCCGCGAGCGCGGCGTCCGCGTACTTGCGCTGTGCCCGGGTGCGACGGACACAGGCTTCTTCGATGCTGTCGGCAGCCAGGAGATGGCGGCGGGCCGCGCGCTGTCTACACCAGAGAACGTCGTCCGGGCCGCCTTTCGCGGGATCGACAAGGGAAGCAGTTACATCATCGATGGGCGTGGCAATTACATGTCGGCCCAGATGATCCGTTTTCTTCCCCGCCATAGGATCTCTTTACTCATGGGACGCATCTCTCGCCCGAAATCACACTGAAGGGTTACAAATACTTAACCTCGGGGCCCCGATTCACAGTTATCAGGGGTCCATTTTTTGTTGTCTGCTGAAATTTGCGTCATTTTGGAGTGGTTTCGTTGTATAGCACCTGGAGGATCAGTGATTTTTCCAATAAAACGGCCCATCTACGGATCATCGCCCCATTTTTACTCAGGAAACTGTAGGGAGTATCTCATCTTGGATGAACCGAGCATAGACTCAACCCGATAGATATCATCGAGACGCCCTATCGCTTCTTCAATAATCTCACGACAAAAGAGGTTGTCCCCATCGCACTTTTCGCCTCAATATCCCCGCCATGCAATGTGACGATACTTTTAGCGATAGCAAGTCCCAAGCCTGATCCGCCCGTATATTCTGAACGTGACTTTTCTACTCTATAAAATCTCTCAAAAATATAGGGAAGATCCACGCTTGGTATTGATTTCCCATAATTCTTCACTTCAACTTCAACGGTTTGTTCCGAGTCTCTTACGATAAGATCAATATATTTCCCTTCTTTTCCGTATCTCATAGCATTTTGAATAAGGTTTTCAAACACCCTGGCTATTTTATTGCCATCTCCTACAATGACAGGATTATCACTCTTTATGAATGTCCTCATTTGCATGTTTGCCGCTTGAATTTGAATTCTATGCTGTACAACTAATTGATTTATCATTTCTTCAATATTTATGGACTGGTCGCTTACCAGGGTTTCTTTGTTTTGGACATAGGTATATTCAAACAAATCATTAATTAAATGATGTAATCGTTCGGCCTTTGCATTCACAATCTGTATATAAGCCCGAAGCTCTACTTCGTCCCTGTATCCATCTTCATTGATAAGATTCAAATATCCGATGATAGAGGTTAGCGGGGATCTAAGGTCATGGGCAACATTGGTCACCAAATCATTTTTTATCTGCTCTGATCTCCGCTCTTCCTCAATGGCCTTCCGGGCTTGAATTACTACATTATTAATATGAACAGCAAGCTGATTTAAACCGGCCTCTGCTCTCTCTTCTACTTTATGATTAAAATTACCGTTAGCAATAAGCTCAACTTCACGTATCATATGATTAAATTCAAATGAAACATAACGCTTTTTTTCAACACGATAGAACAAGAACAGGTAGGAAAACAAAATTAAACCAAAAAACAAAGGACTAAGTATACTTATTGTCCAGAGAGAAGAAAGAATGTTCACTATGAAGGCTACCGAACCAAACTGTTTCTGAAAATAATATAATGAAGATAATAGAATAGTTGCCGTTACCGCCGATGCTATTAGTGATAGCAGAACATAGAGAATTGCTTTCCAGACCGGAATGGTTTTAATAATAAATAACGTATTATTTTTCAATTTTATAGCCAACTCCCCAAACCGTTTGAATAACCGCTTCTCCTGTTGCTGCAGAAATTTTATCTCTTAGGTTACTAATATGAACCATAACGGTCTTATTAGATCCGGTGCCGATTTCATTCCATACCTTTTCAAAAATCTCCTCTGATCCGAACACTCTTCCGCGGTTTTTGGCCAGCAAATATAAAATTTCAAATTCAATCGCAGTCAACCTTATTTCTTGCCCCTGAGCATGAACCGTGTGGCTTTGTTTATCAATTTTCAGGGAGTGAATATAGATACTATCCGGATCTTTAACCGTGGGTTGATAATTAGCTCTGCGTAATAACGCCTTCACTCTCGCTGTTAATTCCAATGGATTAAAGGGTTTGATCATATAATCATCAGCACCAGTCATTAGGCCAACAATTTTATCCATATCCTCCGTTTTTGCACTTAACATCAGGACTGGAATTTCATGCTCTTTTCGAATTTCTCTGCAGACATCCAGTCCATTCATTTTGGGCATCATAACATCTAATATCACGAGGTCAACAGAGTGACGCTCTATAAATTGAAGGGCTTCAAGTCCATCCTGCACGGTATAGATTTGATAGCTTTCATTGCGCAGATACACTCCAATTAACTCGGCAATCTCTTTATCATCATCTACAATAAGGATCTCTGTACTCATAGTTCTCCCCTCAAACCCGAGCTTGGTATCACCCTAATCTTAACTTACTCCATATATGATTCCCATTGCTTCGTTTTAATAGTCCGTTAATTACTATATACCCTAAGACTGCTCCAACGGTATTGGCAATAAGATCATTGATATCCGTGCTTCTGCCGTTGCCGCAAATAATTCTGATCATCATCTGAAGTACCTCAATAGATAAACTTAGAAAGAAACCGGAATAGGCTACGTTTTTTAATGATTCAAACTTTTTATGGAGTAATGGCAGATACACACCCAAAGGAATTAACATTATGATGTTTAATATAAAAGTTATTATGTCAATCGTTAATAGTGGAATGAAATTGATTGTTTTGTACCACGGAGTTAGATTGGCATATTTGCCAATATTCACTTCGATGGGGAAGAACACTAGTTGGATGACGCACAGTAAGTAAATACTAAACGTGATTATTATAAAATATTGGCCTACATTACGTTTCCTTTTTTTCCACAGCGCATCTGCCACCAGAAACAGAAGAACGAATAAGAATAAGGATGCCAGAATATATGTTGAATGAATCGTAAACATAATAGATTGTTCCATGCTACTTCCTCCTGATTTTTAAGATGGTATGAAGGTTAGTCTAAGCTTGATAAGAAAAAGGGGACTGATTGAACAGTCCCGTTCTGCCCATCCATCATGCTTATTTTGTAACCGGTATGATATGTCCATCGATCGATATACTTGTGATCATCGCGGCATCTAAAAAGACCCTTTTGCCCTCTTTGTCTAAATTATAGTGCCATTCAAATCCTTGGTCCGAGGTACTTGTTGAGCCTAAATAAACTTTGGTTTCCTTGCCGTCTGATGTCGATATACGAATTTCAGGGTTATATTCCGGTAATTGATCACTGTGCCCATCTAAGCGTTTCCCTTCAATGCCAATTCCAATGGTAGAAAAATTAATCGTTTGAAGAGACAGCTTTTCTTGTTGATGTGAGAGGGTCTGATCTATTCCGATATTGTACGATGTACTGCTCTCTTGTGCTGTAAATGTAGTATGGAATGGACCCTTAGCCATAACAGCTCCTGTAATGCTATTCACTACGGCATCCGCCTTAATCGTAACTTTCTTTCCCTTCAGACTACTTGGTGTATCGACATCGAACATGGCGATGATCTTTTTACCGTCCTCTGTCACTCTTTGCTCCACCATGTAACTGGCATCCTTTGCCCAATTGATGTCAAGTGCAGCAATAGCCGCATCCTGTGGGAAAACCGTGCCGTCTTCATGCTCAAAAGAAACGATAATGATCGCACTGTTTCCTCCGATAATGCTTTCTTCTACCGTTGTTTTAATGCCTGCCATTACACTGGACTGATTAATATAAGTCGCAGATCCCGCCGAAATTTCGGTATTCCCATTGAAAAATCCTTTGAAAACATCCCTATCTGATGAAGCTAGCGCTGAGGTCCCCATCGCCATTAATGAGATGGCTGCCACAACCGTTGTACCTACTACCCACTTTTTTCTTCCCTTCTTCATTGTTTTATTACCATTCTGATTGTTGTTCATTGTACATTCCTCCAATTATTTATTTTGTGGTGTTCTTGGTGAATGTACTTAGTATAAGCAGCAGTTTCTAAGTTCTTTTAAAGAACATTTAAAGATTTACTAAATTTTTAAGGGTGTTTCACATCGAATATGATCGAAAGTCCCGTACGCAGGCAGTACGACACGTTCCCAAATGTGGGGCCGGGGCTATGCCCTGTATACGTCGCCATCCTAATAGGATAGGTTGCAGAAAAAAAGGGAGGCCCCTTAAAGGCCTCCCTTTCGACTTATCATGAATAGCTGACAACATTTAAAGCAGCTTAATGATCTCTTCCAGCTCATTGACCAAACCTTTGGCAAGTTCAAAATTCGTCTCTTTTAAAGCCAGCTCTATTTTCATTTCAACCGACTTTTTCTTTTGTTCCGCTTCCAAATAGTCTTTATTAAAGTGGCTCGCATAAATCATCTGTCTAAATTTCCGCATACTCATTTTTCTAATCGTCTTAGCGTCAATGATTAACACATAATCCATACCATTTACAACCGAATAGAAATCATGAGAAATCATGAGAATCGCGCCTTTGTAGTCTACAATGGCTTTTTCAAGTGCGATCTGGGTATAGATGTCTAAATGGCTTGTCGGTTCATCAAGAAGCAGTACGTTTGCTTTGCTGGCAGACACTTTGGCCAACTGAAGCATGTTTTTTTCTCCGCCGGATAAGGATTCAATCTTTTGATTAAGGATTTCCCCTTCAAAGCCGTAGTTCAAAAGATAAGCTCTAATCTCGTCATACGTGTTAAACCCGGCATCAATGAATTCATCCAGTATAGTATTCGAGTCCTTGAGCGTTTCGCCTTGAAGCTGGGATAAATAAGCCACTTTCACATCAGGATTTATCGTAATTGAATCATGATTATTGTTAAAGATCTCCCGGAGTAAAGTCGTTTTCCCGGTACCGTTTGGACCGATAATCGCTACTTTATCTGTAGATTTTATTTCAAAGTTAACATTTTCTAAAAGCAGCTCGTCAAAGGCGACGCTATAATCATCGACTTTTACAACAACGGTGTCTTCAATTTCATGATTCATGCCAAAATGAATATTCGGTTGCTTAATATCAACAAACGGCGCTTTGATTCTACGTGCTTCCAATCTTTCTTGAAACTTCACTCTAGCTTTTAACGCTCTGCCTCTTGAAGCTTCTGAATTATAAGTTGCGATCGCTCTAAGATTATCGATGATGCTGTCGTACCGCTCGATCTCTTCCGCTTCAGCGACTGCGATTTCTTGCAGCTCGATTTTGGTCTGAAGCAACGAGAAATTATATTCGATATACCGCCCGTCAAATTCTTGGAGCTCCGTGTTTTCAAGATGAATGATTTTGTTGAAGCAATGATTCAAAAGATACCGGTTGTGCGTAACGACCAGCAGCATTCCTTTGTGGGAATTGATCAGTTTTTTAAGCCCATTCAGGTTCTCAAAGTCTAAAAACACATCGGGTTCGTCCATGATCATCAAATCAGGACTGCTCAGCATTTCTTTGATGACTTGAATAAGTTTGAATTCTCCGCCGCTCAGGGCAGATACGCTAAGGTCCTTTAGCTTCATGAGGTTGGCCAGGCCGAGCTGCTTATTGATGTTATTTTCGAAATTATCCCCATCCATCGATTCGAATGCATCTAAAGCCAATTGAACCTTTTCCAGCAGCGCATCCATATCCGATGTGGTTGCCATTTCCGCATAAATCGACGTGATTTCATCTTGGATCTTAATAAATTTTTCTCCGATATATTCAAAAACGGTCATTTCTTTATTTGGCTCGACTTGCGAGAACTGGCTGACATACCCGATGGTACAGTCCGGGTCGATCTCCAATTTGCCCTCGAATAAATGTCTTTCCGGGTCCATGAGTATATCGATCAGCGTGCTTTTCCCGCTGCCGCTTGTTCCGATAAATGCGCAGTGTTGCCCCTCTTCGAGCTTAAACGAAATTTCCTTATACAGTTCCTTTTGCGGAAACGAGAAGGATAAGTTATCAACGTGTATCATACGGTTCCTTTCATAAAAACGATAGTGGTTGGCTAGCTATATAATCTCTTTATTAAAATGTCCTCTGGTGTCTGTTTCCTGATTAAAGACAGCCTGATTTATGGAGCCGTTTAATTTGCCAGAGGCCATATGAATGATTTTCACAACCTGCTCTTTGGATTCAACGGTGAAGTTTAGCCGGAACGCCTCGATTCCTTTGATGGTTTGTAGCTCATCCAGAAGATTAAGCGTCTTCCCATTAAGGAGCGTCGTTGTACAATCCTCATGGGAAAGGATAGGGAACGTTCCGCGCTCATCTTTTAACTCATAGCTCCTCGTTTTGCAAATACTGCATTGATTCATTTTTTTCATCGGGCAGTATTTGGTAAACATCAAAGGAGTCCTGCCATATGCAATCATTTCCAGAGCAGGATAGCCATCATTTTCTTCATAATAGGCATTCATTAAATCATCTATTTGGCTCTTATTCAATTCATAGGATAAAGTGACCCGTTTTGCACCTAATTTAAATAATTCATAGCAACTAGTAGCATTAACGACATTTAGAGAATAGTCCGTAACAAACGGATTCGTTTCTCTGTAGTGATAAATCCCACCATATCCTCCGATCAGCAGCTGCCCTTCTTTGTCCTTATAATGATTCTGATTTCTTCTAACCACGTTGTCAAAATAGATGTCCTTAATTCCACAGCTCACGCAAGCATCATACTGTTCCTTCGTGGTTACAGAGGCCGTAAGGTACGGTTGTACAGGGGTAAAGTTTATTTTCTCTTTTGCTTCCAAAGCCTTGGTTCTTTTCTCTTGGCTGTTAAGCTTTAAGTCATATAAGCCCAGGACAATATCTCTTCTTGCTGCATTTAACAATTTAGCTGGGATAAATGCATTGCATTCCTCAAACTCCACATGATTAAGCTCAAATATCGTATCATTTAATCTGGAAAATTGCTTGATTACCTGCTCTTTTGTTGTTGGATTAGTAATGGCTTCGCCTAGCAGTTCCTCGCTTTCATATGAATAATGATGGCCCAAGCCCTCCGCATCGATGTGAAGCTTTGAATCTGGACTAGCATATACTCTAATATCTAGGCTAAACCGCTTAAATTCTTTTTCCAGGGATGCTTCTAATTCTTTGTTATAAACATAATCCTTCGTTTTATATACCAGATCGCCCACAGACAGCTTTTCTTTGATTTTGATGTAGCAGACATGATCTGCTTTGTTGATTAATTCGCCATTTTTATCGTACAGCTTTGCAACCGTTAAATTAACATCCTCCTTGTTGTGACTGATACGGATGTTATCGTTTTGATTTAGAGGACGTGTAAGTGTTATTTCATACGTATCTTTAACGATCTTGCTGATGGTTCCAATTTCATAACCAAAGTTATTCGGTCTTGAGATGTTTGTAATATTTCTTTTATCCTCGCGAAATAAATATCCTTTCGTAAAGGTTCGATTGAAGGTTTTTTTCAGATTTTCTTTATCGTCTTCGGTTATTTTATGATCTAAGGCCAGGCGATATTTGGATACAACATTAGCCACATACGTAGGATCTTTCATTCGGCCTTCTATTTTTAAAGAATCGATTTCTTTTAAATCATCGGTATAATCGATGGTGTTTAAGTCCTTAGTAGATAGAATATAGCTTTTCCCTAAAGATGTATTTGTTGTCTTATCCATTAGTTCATACTCCTTACGGCATGAACCCACACATCTTCCGCGATTTGCGCATCGATAGCCGCTTAATCCTGACATGAGACAATTTCCCGAATAAGATACACATAAAGCGCCGTGAACGAAAATTTCTAAAGGGATTTCCGCTATTCTTTTGATCTCTTTTACTTTTTTAATCTCAACCTCACGGGACAGAACCACTCTTTTAGCACCCAGTTCTTTAAATAATAAAGTTCCGTCTGCATCGTCTATTCCCATTTGAGTTGAACAATGTGCTTCCATATCAACAAAGTTTTCAACGATATAATCGAAAGCAGCCAGGTCCTGGACGATAATGCCATCCACACCGATTTCATTTAATTGGCGGATCTGCTCTTTCATCTCTTCCATTTCGTTCTCGAAAACGATGGTATTCATTGCAACATAGATTTTAACGTCCCTCAGGTGCGCATACGTAACCGCCTCTTTTAACGATTCAAAATCAAAATTAGATGAGTATGCTCGTGCACCAAATTTTTGCATTCCTAAGTATATTGCATCACAACCATTCGAAATTGCAGCTTTTAAAGCTTCCATACTTCCTGCTGGAGCTAATAATTCAGTCATTTTTTCCTCCTGATGACCCATAAATTATACGCTAGTTAAAGCGAAAGTTCTTCATCCTAGTTAAGATTAAGATGGATACTACGATAATAACGACTAAAAATCCGATCAATGATGTTATGACTGCTCCTTAGTAAATCAATAAAATTGTTAAAAACCAAATTTCATGATTAATCATAAAATAAGTACTACACTTAAGCTACAGCAAAACGCACAAGCCAATGGCTTGTGCGTTTGTTTTAAATGACCTTAACATTGAGCTATAGCTAAACATGCAAAGCATTTCTGAACTAGCCCCTTCTGCCGTTTCAGCAGAAGGGCACTAAAATCGAACACAAAGGATGCCCCGAAAGCCATTATTGGTATGGCTTGCGGGGCATCTTAGTTGGCGCGTATCAGGCTCGTTCACGATGCTTGAAGTAATTGACGCCGGTTCGTCCCGAAGCGGCCTGGACCATCCGGAGCGCCGCGGCCCCCGCGGCTTCCACGAGCCGTTCTTCCTCGACACGAACGAGCCGTCCGTCTTTCACGACAATTTGGCCCCCGACCACGGTCATATCGACGTTCTGGCTGATGCCCGTGACGACAGGCAGAGCCGTGTCGTTGAACAAAGCGCCGGCATATTCCAGCCTTTGCGAGTCAATCATGAACAGGTCTCCCGCCTTGCCGACCTCCAGAGAGCCAATCGCGTCCTCCCAGCCGAGCACTCTCGACGATCCGACCGTACCAAGCCATAAGCTTTCTTCAGCCGTCGGACCCGCGCTTCCGGCGGTCAGCTTGTGCAACAGGTAGGCCTGTCGCGCTTCTCCGAGCAGATTGGACGCGTCGTTGGACGCCGAGCCGTCCACGCCGAGTCCGACGTGAACACCCGCCTGCAGCATGCTTCGTATAGGGAATACCCCCGATGACAGCTTCATGTTGCTGCTCGGACAATGGGCGACGCCGCACCCGCAGGCGCCCATCCGGCGGATTTCATCGCCGCTGAAATGGATGCCGTGCGCGTACCACACATCGCGTCCGATCCAGCCCGTCTTCTCCATGTATTCGAGAGGCCGGAGTCCGAGTTTTGCTTGGCAGAATTCCTCTTCATCCTTCGTCTCGGCCAGGTGGGTATGCATCCGGACGCCGTAGCTGCGCGCCAGGCGGGCGGATTCCCGCAGAAGATCCTCGGACACCGAAAAAGGCGAGCAGGGCGCGACGCCGACGCGGACCATGGAGAATTTGGAGGCGTCATGATAGGTTTCAATGACCCGGCGGGTGTCCCTCAGAATGACTTCCGCCGTCTGCGTCACCTCGTCCGGCGGAAGCCCTCCTTGGGACCTGCCCAGGTTCATGGAGCCCCGTGTCGGGTAAAAGCGGATGCCGAGCTCTCCGGCGGCGCGGATTTCCTCGTCGATCAGCTCTCCGCTCACGCCGTCCGGGAAACAATAAAAGTGATCGGAAGCGGTCGTGCAGCCAGTCTTCAGCAATTCGCCGAGGCCTACCATGGCACTCAGATAAACATCCTCCGGCCTCATGTGGCGCCATATTTCGTACAGCGTCAGCAGCCAGTCGAACAGCTCGCAGTCCTGGGCTCGGGGGATGTTCCGGGTAAAGGTCTGGTATAAGTGATGATGGGTATTGATCAGCCCGGGATAGACGATCTTCCCCGAGCCGTCAATGACGGTGTCGGCGTCCTCGTAGGGAATGTCCGTCCCGATGGCTTTGATTTCCTGCCCTTCGATGAACAGGCTTCCTCCGGGGTAGCAGCGGCGCTGCGAGTCCATGGTGATAAGGTTGCGGGCATTCTTGATCAGCAATGTGTTCATGCCAAACCTCCCTTTGAAATGTAAAATGCAAAAAATCCCAACCGCGAGCGCAATATCGTAGATATTGCGTTCGTAGTTAGGATTTTTACGGACCCCAGTAGAGCCCCCGAACCGATTATCGGGGTTATACGAACAACCTGTAAATTTGCTATTAGTATACGTAGGCATTAAATGGATGTCAACCGTCTTGATCGCCTTTAGTCCATTGTCTCTGAAACGTTCTATTCAGCTATCGTTTTATGATTGGGAAGGTCGGTCCGAGATGCTCGAAACCTTAAAGACATGTCAAAAATCCATTTTAAAGAAACGGCTGGGTTACGCTTTACCACTATTTGTGATACGGTTCACCGTAGCGGGGCTAACGGCGAAAAAATAACCTGTGTTCGAAACACAGGCTATTGGTCGTTAGGTTAACTCAATCCGCTCTGGGAATTAAGGAACCAAAGACAACCTTCCATCCTCCATGTGGTACACCTAAGGAACCGCTGCGAGCGTCACACAGGCCAGTATGGCACCGATCAGGAGTGTAATCCTGCGTTGTGATCGGTTAGCTGGCATCGTAAACAAGGTATAGGCCGAAATATCGGTGCTGCTCGACGAGAGTTTCATAGATCCTCCAATTTTGACGAATTTGTTACAACATTATTCGACAGTTAATTGGATTGTCCCCCTATCAAGGAATCCCTTTCTTGAAATTTTCGGCCATACCATCCTTTTATTCGGTTGTCTTTCCAGTGTACTGCAAATAAACGTCACGCTCATCTTTTATCTTAATGGTTAAACGATCCTAACCATTACCCCCGCAGCCTCTTCAACCATTCGCCGACAATGACGTGAGCTTGTTCGGTTTGTATGATATGGTCATGGTTGTGACCGGGCAAAAGCTGTACTTCGGCTCCGCAATAGCGGTGGTAAAGTGGTTCATATTCATCCGCAAGAAACACTTCGTCTTCCTCACCGACTAAGACGAGAGTTGGTTGGTGCAGTTCTGACAAATACTTTGAGTAGTTGTTGCTCACCATTCGCGATAATGCCAATCGGTAACTAAGATGACATGATTCCGTTCCATGAAGTTTCTCTGTAGGAGTAATCCTGCGGTATACAATGGTATGATCCCAGCTATGAATGCCCAATGCGTTCAATCCCATAAGCATGGCGTATTTTGGTACATTTACCCTCGAATCATTTACGCCTCTATCTTTTCGAACTAAGGGTGAACTCGGGCTGAGCCCCGGTGCAAGAAGCAGGTATGCATGCACGTCCCTATGTATCGGTCTAATCGTTTGTCTTAGAGCGGTTGCACCTCCGGCCGAATGGCCACCGAATACGATGCTGGCACCTGGATGACGCTCTTGTACATGACGGAACAGATCTTCGATATCGTCGTCAAACTGACCGATGTAATCAATATCTCCTCGCCGGATCGGGTTAGTCCCGTAACCTCGCAAATCCGGCAAGTACACGGTCGCATGCCCTTTTTCTGCCACGTACCGACCAAATTCACGCAAATAGAGGCTGGGCTCAGTGATGCCGTGCAAAAATATGAGCACAACTTCCGAAGGGCCTGCAATAAAACGATAGGGCAGCTCCGCGCCATCGCGAGCTCGATAACTGAAATACTCGTTTGGAGTTTGCATGGTTTTTCGCTCTTTAGAACGGCTTATGATCATCGTCTATAACCATTATAAAACGTTTTTCCCTGAGATTTCGGGAACAAATGCTTTTCAACCCAAAAAACTCACCTTTACTTATGATACGGTTCCCCGCGATTTATCTTCACCGCCCGATAAATCTGTTCTACCAGCACCAGGCGCATGAGCTGATGGGGCAGCGTCATGCGCCCGAAGCTCATGCGCTGCTGCGCGCGGCGCATGACCTCATCGGAGAGCCCGTGGCTCCCTCCGATGACGAACACGACATGGCTCGTCCCATAGGTGCCGAGCCGGTCGATTTCCGCGGCAAGCTCCTCGGAGCTCCAGAGCTTGCCGTCGATCGCGAGCGCAATGACATGCGCTTCGCTCTTGATCTGCGCGAGGATGCGTTCGCCCTCGCGCGCCTTTACCTGGACAACTTCAGCGTCGCTGAGGTTGTCCGGCGCTTTTTCATCCGCGACCTCAATCACTTGGAATTTGAGGTACGGCGTCAGGCGTTTCGCGTATTCCGCGATGCCGTCCGCCAAATATTTTTCCTTCAATTTGCCGACGCCAATGATCTGAATAAGCATATCTTTATTCCTCCAACGTATCTATTTCCTCGCCATGTGGTCTTCCATTTTCCGCCCAAAATATAAACAAAGGGACGTATACATGAGCATGTACCCCGTCCCTTTAGCCGCTTCTATTCGTTTGTGTTGCCTAGACGACGAGAAATTTGGCGTCCTGCTCGCATTCGGCGCATTTGGCCGGCGGGTCCCAATCGGAGAATTCGGTCTCCTTGAGATCCACAACATCAGGCGCGTCTTCGTACTCGTCGACAAATTTATCAATGGCCAACTCCAAGTGTTCTTTGCACACTACATACATTCCTACCCAGCATCCCTTTCTGTCTCGCCCCGGCGGGCGGTGCTCCTCTTATTGTTCTACCACACTTCCCGTGAAAAAGGAACCACCCGCCGCCCGAAACGCTACAGCAATTCCTTGCGCAACTGTTCCGGCGATTTTGGCGAGAGCAGACCGAACGGAATATCGAATACCGTATGCGCGCCGGATTGGCCTTTTTGCGCCAGACGATAGGCTGCGCGGGCATAAGCGACCAGCACGCTGGCCGTAAATTCCGGGTTGCTGTCCAGCTTCAGGCTGAACTCGACGATCTGCGTATTCCCCGCTCCGGTCCGTCCGCTGCGGATGACATGGCCGCCATGCGGCATCGCGCCGTGCTCGGCAGCCAGTGTCTCCGCGCTCACGAAATGAACCACCGTCTCATAGTCGGCAAAATAATTCGGCATGCTGCGGATCGTCTCCGCAATCGCTTCACGGTCCGCGCCTTCCTCGGCGACCACGTAACACTCACGCAAATGTTTGTCGCGTGTGGCCAGCTCCGGGTTCTCCCCGCTGCGCACGCGCGCTACAGCTTCTTCACGCGGAATGGTGTACTGGATGCCGTTCTTGACGCCCGGCACGCGTCGGATCGCATCGGAGTGGCCTTGGCTGACGCCTTTGCCCCAGAAGGTGAACTCGCTGCCTTCCGGCAGCACCGCTTCAGCCAGCAGACGGTTCAGCGAGAACAGCCCCGGGTCCCAGCCGGTGGAGATGACGCTGATTTTTCCTGCCGCACGGGCGCTATTATCCACTTCCGCAAAGTACTCCGGAATTTTCGCATGGGTATCGAAGCTGTCCACCGTATGAAAAAGCTTCGCCAGTGCCGGACCCTGCTCCGGCAAATCGGTCGCGGAACCGCCGCACAGGATCAGCACATCGATTTTTCCCTGGTACGATTCGATATCGTGAATGGACACCATTTGTGTGCCCGCTTCTACAGCGCTCGGATTACGGCGGGTAAAAATCGCCTCCAGCTTCAAATCCGGATTCTGCTTAATCGCCGCTTCGACACCTCGCCCGAGGTTGCCGTAGCCGACGATGCCGATGGTGATGGGTCTACTCATTTTATTTTTTCCTCCGCTTCAATTCGTATTCGGTCAGATCCAGCCGCGGGCGCTCATCGCCTCGCTGATCCGTTTAATGGAGATCATGAAAGCCGCCGTGCGCAGATCGGTGCCATGTTCCCGGGACAACGCGCGGACCGCACCGTACGAGGCGTACATCCGCTGGGACAAACGCTCCAGCACCTCTTCCTCCGTCCAGTAGAAGTTCGCGAGGTTTTGCACCCATTCGAAATACGATACGGTGACGCCGCCCGCATTCGCCAGAATGTCAGGGATGACGAGCACGCCCTTTTCCTGCAAAATCTTGTCCGCTTCCGGGGTCGTCGGGCCATTGGCCGCTTCAGCGATGATCTTCGCCTGGATATTGTCCGCATTGGCGCCCGTAATGACGTTCTCCAGCGCAGCAGGGATGAGGATATCCACGTCCAGCTCCAGCAGCTCTTCGTTCGTAATGACATAGGCGCTGCCATAATCCGCCAGCTTGGCATGGTCTTTGAGCGCGAACACTCTCGGCAGATCCAGTCCTTCCGCCTGGTACAGCCCGCCTCTCGAGTCGCTGACCGCGACCACTTTACAGCCCTGCTCTGCCAGCAATCGGGCCGCAATCCGCCCGGCATTGCCGAAGCCCTGCACCGCCACCGTCGCACCGAGCGGAGACATGCCCAGCTCCTTAAGCGCAGCCAGTATCGTATACACGCAGCCTTGCGCGGTCGCTTCATTACGGCCTTTGGAGCCGCCAAGGATCAGCGGTTTACCGGTGATGACGCCCGGCGTGTTCACGCCTTTCAGGCGACTGTATGTATCCATCATCCAGCCCATAATTTCCGGGGTCGTGTAGACATCCGGCGCAGGAATATCTTTGTCGGGGCCGATAAAATCGGCAATGGCCTCCATAAAACCGCGGCTGACGCGTTCAAGCTCGCCTTTGCTGAGCGCGTGGGGATCGCAGATGACGCCGCCTTTGCCTCCGCCGTACGGCAGGCCGACGACGCCGCATTTGAAGGACATCCACATCGACAGCGCTTTGACCTCGTCCAGCGTTACGTCGGGGTGGAAGCGGATGCCGCCTTTGCCCGGCCCGATGGCATCGTTATGCTGGGAACGGTAGCCTTCGAAAACGGTGACGCTGCCGTCATCCATTTTAACCGGAAAGTTCACGGTCAGTACGCGTTTCGGTTTTTTCAGAATATCGGTGACATGCTTGGGAAGCTGCAAATGGGCAGCCGCCTCATCAATTTGTTGTTGCACAATTTCAAAGGGGTTCAAGGTTTCCTGCGACAGTGCTGCGTTCGGTGTCGTGCTCATAGGCTTCGCCCTCTCTCCATCTGATTTTGCGGTTCACCGCATTAAAGTTAATTAAAGTACATGTTACATCATGTGTAATATTTATAAAAGACTTTTTTCTAAAAATTTTATATTTCCGGCTTCGCCTCCTGCCGAACTGCGCCCTTAGGGGACTCCGCCCGTTACCCTTTAGGTTCTGTCATCCAGCACCCGTTCATGCGGAAAAAAGTGTCGTGCAGCACAAAAAAACGGCCCGCCCCCAAAGGACGAACCGTTTGTCGTTAGCCGATTAATGCGAAGCTTCCTTCTCCTCTTGCGGCGGCTGCACCCGCTTGATGAAGAAGCCGAGCACGAGCGCCAGAAAACCGATGCACAATGCGACGACAAAAGCGTCATGCAGCCCGGCCACCAGCCCTTCGGCTGGATTCGGATTGGTCGCAGTCGCAAGGTAATCCTTCGTGCCCGAGGACATGATGCTGATAAACAGCGCCGTCCCGATGGCGCCGGACACCTGCTGCAGCGTGTTCAGAATTGCCGTACCATGCGGGTACAGGTGGCGCGGAAGTTGGTTCAGACCGGTGGTCTGCGCAGGCATCATTACGAGCGAAATGCCGATCAGCAGAATGATGTGCAGCGTCACCACATGAGCCGTTGTCGTCTCCACGGAGATGCCGGTGAACAGCCAAACCGCCAGAAGCACGAGAATAAGACCGGGAATGACCAATACGCGCGGCCCGAACTTGTCGAACAGCTTGCCGGAGACCGGTGCCATAATCCCGTTGACGATGCCGCCCGGCATCAGGGTCAGACCGGCTTTGAATGCGGTCATCATCAGCGCCGTCTGCAGGAAGAGCGGAAGCAGAATCATCGTCGAGAACAACGTCATCATCAGCACAAGCATCATAACGGTGACGAGCGTAAACATCGGATATTTGAATGCCCGAAGATCGAGAATCGGCTCGCGGACCGTCAGCTGCCGGATCACGAACAGAACCAGCGAGATTCCCCCGGCCACCAGCGTCCAGATCACTTCAGGCGCCGACCAGGAGCCTTCGCCCGCTTTGCTGAAACCGTACACGATACCGCCAAAAGCAACGCTGGAGAGCACGATCGCCAGGACATCCACCTTCGGTTTGGTCAGGTCGGACACATTGCGCAAATAAGACGCCGCGAAAATAATCGAAAAAGCCGCAAGCGGAACTACCAGGTAGAACAGCCAGCGCCAGTTCAGTTGGTCGATAATCAGCCCGGCAAGCGTGGGTCCAATGGCCGGACCGAACATGATGACAAGACCAATCATGCCCATCGCACCGCCGCGTTTTTCGGGTGGATAGATGACGAGGATGGTATTCATCATGACGGGCAGCATCAGCCCTGTGCCGAGTGCCTGAACGACGCGTCCGACCAGCAAAATGCTGAAGGCCGGTGCGACGCCGCAGATAATCGTTCCGACCAGAAACAGGATCATCGCCGACAGGAACATTTGCCGGGTTGTAAACCATTGTTGCAGCAGTGCCGTTACCGGGACAAGAATCCCGATGACGAGCATGTACGCCGTCGAGAGCCACTGGATGGTCGCTGCCGTAATGCCAAATTCAATCATCAGATCCGGAAAAGCGATATTGAGCAGCGTTTCGTTCAGGATCGCCACGAATGCGCCGATGATGAGCGAGGCGACGATCGGGCCACGTTTAATTCCAGTCAGATCTTGGTTTGAGCCAGCCATAGCCGCTGAAATACTCAAGCAGTTTCCCTCCTTAACCTATCTGTATCTTTTGTTATTTTCCCATCTTATCATCGAATCCACCCCGCGAACAACCGTTCGTTTGTAAAATTTTAAATTTTTATTATCTCGGCCGGGAGTATGACTGATGGACTGACTGGCGCGGTAGAGGCAGGTTTGAAAAATGGCGGGGGCGACTGTTTGCATAAGGCACACTGGAGGCTGGACCCGGAACCGTCCAGTCATTGGGGCACAGCGGCGCGGGTGGTAGCGTAGACGGCAGAAATAACGGCACTTTTGCCGTTATCGTTGAGCAAACGGCGCACTCAGGCGCCTTCAAGCCAAAAAGCCCCCAGCCCATGCGGGCGGGAGGCTCAATCAGAGTCAAAGCGGCTCCATTCAGTTTATTTCATCGGCCGGTCCAGTTCATACAGCCGCCGATAGCGCGGTTCGGTCGCCATCAGATCGGCATGGGTGCCGCGCATTTCGACCTGGCCGTTCTCCATAAAGATGACTTCGTCCATCGTTTCGGCGCCGACCAGATGATGCGTCACCCAGATGACGGTTTTGTCCTCCATCGCCGCAAACATCGTGGACAGCAGCTCGCGTTCGGTGCGCGGGTCGAGCCCTACAGTCGGTTCGTCGAGAATGACGACCGGCGTGTTCTGCAGCAGGATGCGGGCCAGCGCGATCCGCTGGCGCTCGCCGCCGGAGAAGCGGCTGCCGGCCTCGCGGACCGGCGTGGCGTAGCCTTCCGGCAGCGAAGAGATCAGCGCATCCAGCTTCGCCAGTTCTCCGGCACGCTTCACGTCTTCATCGGAAGCGTCCGGGTTCCCGAGGCGGATGTTATTCGCCACGGTCGTATCGAACAGATGCGGGCTCTGGTTGAGCACCGCAATGAGCCGTGGAATCTGCTCGCCGTAAGCGGCGGCGGAGATTCCGTTGATCGCCGCCGTCCCCGCGGTCGGCGGCAGCACCCCCTGAATCAACTTGAGCAGCGTTGATTTGCCGGCCCCGCTGCGGCCGATGATGGCGATCTTCCGCCCCTGCGGAATATCGAGATCCAGGCCGCGCAGCGACCAGCTTTCGGTACCGGGATAGCTGTACCCGGCACCCTCAAGCTTGATCCGGCACCGGCCGTCCTGCTTCATCCGGCCGGTCTCCGCTACAGCGGCCTCCGTCTCGGCCGCAGAAGCGACACCTGCCTGCGCCTCGCTGTCGCGCAGGCTAGATGCCTCCACGCCGGTCAGCCGTTCCAGCGAATTCTGATACTGCGGAATCTTCTCTACGGCATCGGATACGGGTAGAAAAGCATCGGCCAGCGGGAAGACGATCAGAACGAAAGCGGCGATGAAGGTGCCGGCAAGCTTCCCGTCGGCCACTTCGCCCCCGGCCCAGTAGATCATCGACAGCACAGCCAGTCCGATGACAACCTGGCTGAGGAACATCCGCAGCCGGGCCCAGCGCCGCAGCGAACCATCCGTGCGGGCAACGGCCTGCTCATCCTGTTCATAGGAGGCCACGAACTCGCGCTGCCGGCCGCTGATCATCCAATCGCCCATGCCGAGCACGGCGTCGGTCAGCTTTTGATACAGCCGGTTACGCTCCTGTTTGACCAGCCGCTGTTTCGTGCGCGTGAAGGCCAGCGAAATCAGCGGGAAAACAACCACCAGCACCAGGATGAACAGCCCCATCAGCAGGGCGAAAGCCCAGTCAAAGGTGCCCAAAGCGATAACGGCAGCCGCATAGAGCAGCAGCGCCACGATACTCGGAAATACCGTCCGCAAGTATACGTTCTGCAAATATTCGATGTCGTCGGCCAGCATTCCGAGGATATCCCCGGTCTGAAAACGCGAGGACAATGACAAGGCCTGCGGCTCCAAAAGATTGTAGAGCCGGACGCGCATTTTGGCCAGCACGCGCAGGATGGCGCTGTGGCTGACCAGGCGTTCGGCATAATGAATGACTGCCCGGCTCGTACCGAAGGTGCGCACGCCGACAATCGGCACGTAGATGAGCAGAATATTTTCCGGCGGAATCGATGCCTTGGAGATCAGGAACCCTGAAGTAAACATCAGGGAGGAAGCCGAAAATACGGTCAATCCGCCTAATAGCACAATGCCGAGAAAGCGCCAAAAATAAGCGGAGATATAGGGAGCAAACCATCCTTCGCGTTTCACCGGACTCCCTCCAATTGCAATTGAATTAGATCGTAATAAGCGCCGCGGCGGGCTGCCAATTCTTCATGCGTCCCGATCTCGGCAACGCGGCCGCCCTGCATCACGACGATAAGATCCATGTCGGCCATCCAATGGAGGCGATGCGTCGCGAGCAGCACCAGCTTACCGGCAAAGAGCGGCAGCATCGTCTCTTTCAGCTCGTATTCGGTCTCGATATCGAGATGGGCGGTCGGCTCATCGAGCAGCATCACCGGCCGGTCGCTCAGCAGCGCCCGGGCCAGCGCCACGCGCTGCTCCTGCCCGCCGCTGAGCTGGCGTCCGCCGCCGCCGATCGCCTCGCCCAGCCCGTTCGGCAGGCCATCCACCAGCGCCGACAGGCCGGCGGCTTTGACGGCTGCCTGTACTGCCTCATCCGATGCACCTAAGGCGTAGAAGCGCACATTGTCGGCCAGCGTGCCGCTAAACAGATACGGCGCCTGCGGGATGTAGCTCGTCTGGCTGCGCCAGGCATCCGCGGTCAGGCTGCTGAGTCTGGTCCCGTTCAGCGTAATGCTGCCTGAGGTCGGATGCAGAAAGCCGCCGAGCAGATCGATCAGCGTCGACTTGCCCGCGCCGCTCTCTCCGATAATGCCGATTTTGAGGTTGCCCTGAATCGTCAGATTCACATCCTGCAGCGAGGCCTTTGAGCCTTCGCCGTAATCGACGCCGACCTGCTCCAACGCAAGGCGGCTGTCCGCCTTCCATACCCAAGTGTCCGCAGGAACCGGGGGAACCTGCGGCTCTACCGCCGCTGAACTCCTCCGCATTTTCCCCGGTCGGATCTTCCGTTTGGAACCCGCACCCGGCTCTTCCCCGCCCGGCGGTGCAGCAGCTACTGCTTCACCCTCGCCCAGCAGTTTCGCTCCCACCGTCTCGCGGTCGATGATGTCCTGCATCGCTTGCCCGGCTTCCTTGCCATCCAAGGTCGCGTGGAAGTCTGCCCCGACAAGCCGCACCGGCAGGAAATACTCCGGCGCCAGAATAAGAATCGTCAGCCCGGTGACCAGCGTCATCTGTTCATTGACGAGCCGCAAGCCCAGGCTTACCGCTACCGTGGCAACGGACAACATCGTAAAAAAGTCCAATGCGAACGAAGACAAAAACGCAACGCGCAGCGTACGCATCGTCGCCGAGCGGTAACGATCGCTGACAACCGCAATGCTCTCGCTGTGAGCGCGGCTACGCCCGAGAAACTTGAGCGTCTCCAAGCCGCGCAGCGAATCGACAAAATGATTGGAGAGCGTCCGGTACGATTTTAATTGCCGGTCCATCTGCTTCTGCGCCGTCATGCCGATCAGAATCATGAATACCACGATGATCGGCATCGTCAACGTCAGAATGATGCCGCTCGTAATATCCTTCATATAGACGTACAGAAGCAGCAGCCACGGCGTAATGCCCATGCTGACCATCCGCGGAATGATTAATTCGAGATAAGTACGGTATTTGGCGACGCCTTCGAGGACCAGGGTCACCAAATCCCCCGTTCCCCGTCCGCCGGCCAATCTTGGCCCCAGCTGAAACAGCTTGTCCATCATTTGTCTGCGCAGGCTGCTGCCGGTCGCTTCGGCGAACCGGTAGGAGATGCGGCTCATCAAGAGCGCACAGGCATGACGCGCAAGAAACGCAAGAAGGAACAAGAGCGACTTCGCCCCTTGTTCCTTCAGCGGTTCACCCGCAAACAGCGCAGATACAACTTCCGCCAGCGAACTCGCCAGCAGAAGGATAGATAAGCTTTGCACCAGGGTGAGGAAGCCGACGATCACAAAGACCGGCTTCACTCCTTTGACCCTAAGCAAATTTTTATCCATTAGTATTCCAGATGCTCCTTCTCGTGAACCCGTTTATGAAAGATAAAGTAACTCCAGATTTGATAGCCGAGCACAAACGGCAGCAGCGTCAGCGCCACAATCGTCATGACCTTCAGGGAATAATGACCCGAAGCGGCATTCGTAATCGTCAGGTTAAACGCTTGGTCGAGCGAGCTGATCATAACCCGCGGGAACAGTCCCATGAATACGGACAGTACCGACAACGCCATCACGGCACCGGTCATGCCAAAAGCCAGTCCGTCTTTTTTCTTGTTCATGAAATAACCGGACAATACGAAGGCTGCAGCGCCAAGAACGACAACCACCCACAGCAGCGCGCCGCGATGATCGAACACATCCGTCATGGTGTAAGTCATGATTACAAAGATTACGAGCAGCGCAGCCAGCGGAACCAGCAGCACACGTCCCAGCTTGCGGGCGCGTTCCTGCAGATCGCCAACCGTACGCAGCGTCGTAAACATCAGGCCATGCACGAGGCAGAGCATTACAACGGTAAGTCCCGCTACAACGGTATACCCGTTAACGATGTCGAAGAAACCGGCATGCATTTGCATATCGCCGTCGATCGGCAGCCCTTTAATGAAGCTGGCGAAGACTACAGCAAGCAGGAACGGCGGCAGGAAGCTGCCGAAGAAAATGCAGGCGTCCCAGGTTTTTTTCCATGCGAGCGAATTGCGTTTGCCCCGGAATTCGAAGGCGACGCCGCGGGCGATGAGCGCCAGCAGGGCGAATACGAACGGAATGTAAAATCCGCTGAACAACGTGGCATACCAGTTTGGAAAAGCGGCGAACATCGCGCCGGCGCCGGTCAATAGCCATACTTCGTTGGCATCCCAGAACGGTCCGATAGAGTTGATCAGTACCCGGCGTTCGGTATCATTTTTAGCCAGAATCTGTGTTTCCATCCCTACGCCGAAGTCGAAGCCCTCCAGGAAAAAGAATCCGATAAAGAGTACCGCGATCAGCACAAACCACAATTCATTAAGAGAAAGCATGCGATCCCTCCTTGCTGTATGGATCATGCGACTCGCCTTCATGCGTCAGGTCTGTCGCATAAGGACCTTTTTTGATAACTTTAATGAACAATCCAATCATCACTGCGCCGAGAATAGCATAAATGGCCGTGAACGAAATTACCGAGAACAGTACCGATCCGGCCGATACATTCGGCGATACGCTGTCTTCCGTCGTCATCAGACCGAATACCGTCCATGGCTGGCGCCCGATCTCCGTCATGATCCAGCCTGCGGTGTTCGCAATCGGCGGAAGCAGAAGGCCCCACAGCATAAAGCGCATGAACCAGGTGTTCGGACGGTCCATCTTTTTACGCCAAATCAGATACATTGCATACAGTCCAAGCACACACATCAGCGAGCCGGCAACAACCATGATCCGGAAGCTCCAGAAGGTCGTGCGCACCGGCGGGATATAATCCCCGGGACCGTATTTTTGTTCGTATTCCGCTTGCAGCGTGTTCATCCCTTTAACTTCGCCGGAGAACTTACTGTAGGACAGGAAGCTGAGCAGATAAGGAATTTTAATTTCGCCCGAGTTGGTTTTGCTGTCCGGGTCGATAAACGCCGATACCGTCCAGGCGGCCGGGTCGCCGCTGTCTTCCCAGATGCCTTCGGAAGCAGCCATTTTCATCGGCTGGGTCTTCACCAGATATTGCGCCTGGGCATGTCCGGCAACCGCTACGCCGAGCGAAGACACGATGCCGACAATCGCGGCGATTTCAAACGATTTGCGGAAGAACGAAACATCTTGTTTCTTAAGCAGTTTATAAGCACTGATCCCCGTTACCAGGAACGCTCCGGTCGCATAAGCCGCAAGCACGGTATGCGGGAACTCAACCAGCAATTGTCCATTCGTGATAAGTGCAAGGAAATCATTCATCTCGGCACGGCCGTTGTTAATGGCAAAGCCTACCGGATGCTGCATAAACGAGTTGGCCGCCAAAATCCAGAAAGCCGACAGCATAGTGCCGAGGGCAACCATCCAGATCGAGGCCAGGTGAACCTTCTTCGAGACTTTATCCCAGCCGAAAATCCAGATCCCGATAAATGTGGACTCCAGAAAAAACGCAAGCAGCGCTTCGATCGCAAGCGGAGCTCCGAACACATCGCCGACGAACCGAGAGTAATCCGACCAGTTCATGCCGAACTGGAACTCCTGCAGAATTCCTGTCACCACGCCTACCGCGAAGTTGATCAGGAACAGCTTGCCCCAGAACTGGGCCATTCTTTTGTACTCGTCATTGCCTTTGCGTACATACATCGTCTCCATAATCGCAATCAAAAGCGCAAGACCAATTGACACTGGAACAAAGAAATAATGAAAGATTGTCGTTGATGCAAATTGTATGCGCGACAGCATTACTGTATCCATTGTTCTCCCCTTCCTTCTCCCCATTCAATACGTCTATTCTGTCAAAAATTTAAGTATTGATGTGTGATATATATCACATTAATTCAGCTGTTTAGCGCCAAATCTTAAAATATTTGTGACTAAAATCACAATAACACATTTAGAAAGTAAAAATAATAAGGAGTTTCTTCGTTTTTGTGAACGTTGCGCGGAACATTTTGACACAAAATAACCCCACAAAGTGGGGCTTTGACTTCGAAGCTGAGTCAGGTACTTTGCGGGGACCCCGAAAACCTATAGTTTCTGATCTTGCAAAAAAAAGCCGCCCCCGCTAAAGCGGGAACGGCGTTTCTTCGGTTATTACAGTTTTACAACGTTTTCAGCTTGTGGTCCGCGGTTGCCTTGAACCACGTTGAATTCAACGCGTTGGCCTTCGTCCAAAGTTTTGAAGCCGTCGCCAACGATAGCGGAGAAGTGTACGAATACGTCGCTTCCGCCTTCAACTTCGATGAAACCGAAGCCTTTTTCTGCGTTGAACCATTTAACTGTACCTGTTTGCATGTGTGTTACCTCCACAAATTTAAATTAATATGTTCTTTTTATCTTCAGACAAAGAAAAAATTCACACATTGAAAAGGGTTGTGTTCCATTGACAGCCCTTTTCATTATGTGAATTGGGTACCAAAAGTAGATTTAATGTTATGTTATCACATCTGCTTAGCTAAAGCAAGTTGGGCGTATCCGTATTTATCCTGTATTCCCTTAAAAAGGTTAGGGGTCAACCGCCTCTCCTTCAGGGAGCCGGCGGCTGCATTCCCTCTGCCGTTTGCCTCATTATTATATACCGGATCCGGAGGGATTATTCCTCCGGTTTTTCGAGAAGTTTCACCTTCACTTCATTCTTTACCCCATCACGGTAATACGTAACCATCAAATCATCGCCGATTTTGGTTTTATCGTATAAATATTTGCGCAGCGATAAGGTTGAGGTAATCGGCTCACCGTTAAACGCCGTAATGACATCATTCAGCTTCAGACCCGCTTCTTTGGCCGGTCCGACCACATCAAGCACCACTACGCCTTCCTTGACGCTATCCGGCAGATTCAGCGCTTTGCGCTGCTCTTCGTCGAGCGGCACATAAGGGTTGTTCAAATCTACGGAATACACGCCCAGATAGGCACGCGCAATTTTTCCGTTCGCCACCAGTTCATCGGCCGTTTCCATGACATGGTTAGCCGGAATGGCGAAGCCCAGGCCCTCAACCCCGGTATCGGAAATCTTCATCGTGTTGATGCCGATGACCTTGCCGTTAAGGTCAACGAGTGCGCCGCCGCTGTTGCCTTCGTTAATGGCTGCATCGGTCTGGATGACATCCTGCTCCCAATCGTAGACGCCGTCCTGATTGAGCGAGACCGGAATGGTCCGGTCCGTATAGCTGATGATCCCCGAGGTCAGGGTATCGCCCAGTCCGAGCGGGTTACCGATGGCGATGACCGTCTCGCCTAGCCGCAGCTTGGAGGAGTCGCCGATCTGCGCGACCGTGTTGATGCCTGCTGCGTCCACCGACAATACGGCAATATCGGTCACCTTGTCCGCGCCGACCAGCTCCGCCTTGCGCGTCTCCCCGTCGACCGTCACCACTTCCAGCTTGCCTGAACCTTCGATGACATGATTATTCGTAATGATCAGTGCTTTATCCTTGTCTTTCTTATAAATAACACCCGAGCCCAGCGAGGACTCGTCGAGAACATTTTCTTCTTTGTTGTCTTCCTTATGGTTGATGATGCTTACCACGGCAGGGCGCACCGCAGCTGCGGCCTGAATGAGGCGGTCATACGGATCCCCGCTGCTCATCTCCACCTTGTCGATGACGGCTGAGCTTCCTGCATGCTCATCGGTCAGTTCCCCGGTGACCACGCCAAACAGGAGTACGGCTACCACCGCGCTGATGACGGAACTGATTACCGATACCTGCCAGGTTGCCAGACTGCGTCTCGGCCGGCTTACCGCCCACTTGCGGCTGCCAAACCTCTTCGAGTCTTTCGATTCTCGATGACTTCGCCGCGATACCTTTGTCGAATAGAAATCGTCATCAAACAGTCCCACCGTTCATCTCTCCCCTCTAAGGGTCTCTCATTTTGCAATGCTATCGGCAGTGTCTGTTCTACGAATTCGGAATATTTTACAGCTTCGAAGATTATAATAATAGAAGGAACTGCCAATCCTGTATTGAAATACGCTCAGCTATAATTGTAACACAGGACGGCCCGCAGGCCTTGTCTTTTCTGTCATAAACACGCTGATAATTTTTAACAAGTAAGGAGCTGATAGATCATGGAGGCATTCTCCTCAAGTATGGATCTGGTTCAATTTATCGGCAAGCTGGGCGATCTCAAAGAAGAGCATTACCAGCTGCTGCTGCTTCAAAGCGCCATGATCGAAGTGTTAATCGACAAAGGCGTATTCACCCGCAAGGAAATCGAAGGGAAAGCCGCCCAGATGGACAAGCTTATGATTGGCTCACCTTATCCCATGGCGTAGGCTGATCGTAATACGTGTCGCAAAGCCTGAACTCGCTGTCCTTGTAAAAGCACCCGCGGTCCTCCATCGCCCCCCGCACCGACATTTTGGCCAAATCCATCATGTTATGGTCCCGGCTGAGGTGGGCCAGATAGGTCCGCTTCGTTCGTCCGGTTAAAATCTCGCTGAGCGCCGCCCCGGCTGCTTCGTTCGACAGATGTCCCAGGTCCCCGAGAATGCGCCGCTTTGTATTCCACGGATAGCGCCCCATCCGCAGCATTTCAATATCGTGATTCGCCTCGAGCACCAGCACATCGGCGTCGGATATGGCCGTTCTCACTTTGTCGCTGACATATCCCAGATCGGTGGCCACGCACAGCTTCTCATTCCCGTCATAAAAATTATATCCCACCGGCTCGGCCGCATCGTGGGAGATGGCAAACGACTCCACCCGAAGGCTGCCGAAATCACGCGCAGCTCCCGTCTCCAGGATCATCCGGTGATGATCCTCGATAGCGCCAATTCCCTTTTCGATAGCCGCCCATGTATTCGAGTTGGCATAGATCGGAAGCTCGTATTTGCGGGCCATCGCTCCCAGCCCTTTGATATGGTCCGAATGCTCATGCGTGACCAGTATGCCGTGGATGTCCCGGCCCGTCAGCCCGCGCATCGCGAGCAGCTCGTCGATCCGCTTCGCACTGAGCCCGGCATCGATCATCAGCGTAGTCTCTCCGTTGCGCACCACCGTCACATTGCCGGTAGACCCGCTGGACAGCACCGAAAATGAAATTCCCATGTTTCTCTCTCCCTGCTTTTACTCTGTTGTCTTCGGACTGATAATGTCCGCACTGATGGCATCCACGTAGTAGGCGCTGCCGTTCTCCAGCATAAACCGCCACATCGGCGAAGCCACCTGGCTCTCCGAATTAAAAAGCTCCCCGTAATAGCCTAGCTCAATTTCCTTCACAATGGAATCGGTTGGCAAATATTTCTCAATCAGGCTGCTCAGCGCCTGCGACGCGGGCAGGACTTTCTGCACGTCCGCGGTACCGGTCGCACCCAGCTCAAGCTTGGGCAGGCGGTAGGCGACAATCTTCTGATTGCTGTTGAGCAGCTCCAGCCGGATCTGATACATCGGCCATTTCCCGTCGACCAGGGGATGGAGCACAAATTTGCCGACCTCGCTCTCCTGCGAGTCAAACTGGTAGCTGCCGATGTCCGGAATCTGCCCGGCCAGCGCTTTGCTTAAATCGGCGAACGAAGAATACATTAGCCCGCTGTCGATCGGCTCCTTCAGCTTGACCGGATCCTGATTCTGCTCGTCGCCGGAATAGCGGTACGTAATATTGGGGAGCTTCGGCGTCGCCGCCGGGATCGGGCATAACACCCGGATCCCCTTCTGCTCCATCACCGCCTGCGTCTCCTCCGACAAAGAGGTGAAATCCAGGTTGGCGCTGGCCTGGTCGCGCAGATCAATCCACAGCTGGTAACACAAGATGAGATTCAATACCAAAAAAGCGTAGATGAGCACATTTTTGGCCCGTCCCCAGTCCATCCCGGATTCCTCCTTAACGCATAATGCGGTGCTGAATTAATTCAATGTAAGCACGGTTCCGTCAGCGAGCGTAACCTGCCACGCCGGGGACAGCCGAAGCTTGCCCTCGGAGACAAGCGGCACGTACACCGGCGTCAGATCGCGAACGGTTGCCGATTGTCCGACCGCGGCAAGCCGCTCGCGCAGCGTATCTCCGCCCGGGAGCGTCACCACTTTTTTGACGGCGAGGCTCTCGTCGATGTTCATCAGCGAACGTTCATAAGAAGAGACCGCGCCCTGCTGCAGCACCAGCTGAATCACCCCGTACTGGAGATGCGGCTTGCTCATAATCGGATATGATCCGTAATACTGCTGGAAAGACACTTCGCGTTCCTGCCGGCTCTCCTCTGCGGCAGCCAGCCGGTAGGCGCCGTTCCAGCCGCCGTGCTGATTCACGAAGTCGACGGCCTCGAGCACGTCTTTGGCCGGCGTGCTGTCGCCGGCCGACAGTGCCGCCGGATCGCTGAAGCTCATCCAGTTCTGCTCTTGGTCGACCTGCAAGCTGCGTTTGCTGTCGGTATAGATCTTCGAGCCATCCTTTTCCGGAATGTACCGGGTGCTCCCGGCATCGGAGAACAAATTGCTCTGCATCTGCTCAATCGTGAACATGCTGGAAGGCATCTCTGCCTGGACAAGCGACAACTCCGCCTCCGGCATATAATAGGCGCCGCCGCCGGCCAGCGTGTACGGCGTCCAATTTTTCCCGAAGTCGACATGCTGCTGCACGTCCTGCATAGTCAAGTCGACCTTGGCCGCTTCATAGACGACATCGCCCCGGGTGCTGAAGAACACCGCATGGGCTTTGGTATCGTTTTTCACATTGTAGATCCAGATCCGGTTGATGCTTTCGCCTTCGAACAGCGAATCGGGCGACAGCTGCATCACGCGCTGCAGCAGCGTCACGGGAATGCCGGCCCCGAAGCTCAGCTCGATCCCCGAATTTTCGCTTCGAATCTTGTTCCAGTCGAAATCGACCACCGAATGCCGCTGAAAGCTCTCAAAGCTGCGGCCCTTCAGCCGGTTGAAGATCAGATCGTAAAAGGTGGAATCGGGATAAAACAACGTGTGCTTGTTCTCCCCCATATGAATGATCATTTTATCCGGATAGATTAGGTTCTCGACCTTCTCCTCCGGCCCCATATTGTCCGTCTTTACATACAGATTCTCCGACAGCACCGCCGAGTCGCTGCCCGGGAGCCGGTAGATCAGGTAATAACTCTCCACCAGGCTCCCCACGACCAGCAGGAAGAGCAGCCAGGATTTGATTTTCTCTTTCACTGCTCACTCCCCCTTTGCTCTTTCATAGGCAGCGTAAAGGTGACCAGCGAGCCTTCATTCAATTCGGACTGCAGGGAAATGGAACCGCCGTGCGCCTTCACAATTTCCCGGGCAATGGATAAGCCGAGTCCCGTACCGCCCATATTCCGCGAGCGCGCTTTATCCACCCGGTAAAAGCGTTCGAATATGCGCTCGATATCCTTCTTTGGAATCCCGATCCCGGAGTCGCGCACCGAGATGGAGAGCATGCCTTCTTCATTTTTGAGGGCAGCCAGCTGAATCATTCCGCCTTCAGGGGTATATTTCAGCGCATTGGACACCAGATTGCCCAGCACCTGGTCGATCTGGTCGCGGTCCAGCCAGGCGACGGCCGCATCCTTGCGCACCTGGGTGCTGACATGAATCCGCTTCTGGCGGAGTTGGAAGGAGAAGCGGTCCGCTACATCCTCCAGCATCTCGGCAATGTCGGTCTGCTGAATCCGCAGGCTGGATTCCTTGGAATCGAGCCGCGAAAGATGCAGCAGGTCGGTAACCAGGCGGATCATCCGCTCGGTTTCGTTTCGGATGACGCCGACAAACCGCACCGCCAGCTGCTGATCGTCCAGCGCGCCGTCGTCCAGCGCTTCAACATAGCTCTTGATGGTCGTCAGCGGCGTCCGCAGCTCATGCGAGACATTCGCCACGAATTCGCGCCGCGACTCCTCCAGGTTCTCCTGCTCGGTGACGTCCTGGAGCACGGCGATCGTGCCGGCGATGCCCCCGTCTTCCCGGCGGTGGATCGGCGTAAACGTGACGCGCACGATCTTCGGATCATCGCCGCCCATCGGCGACAGATGCAGCATCGCCGACTGGGCGTTGCCCTCGGCCAGCGAGCCGGTCTGCTCCGTGCTGAGGGACAAAAGCTCGTACAGCGGCGCCCCGTCAGGCAGCGGCCCTTCCGATCCGAGCATGCCGGCAGCACGGGTATTCATTAACATCACCCGGCCGCCCTCGTCGGCGGCGACGACGCCGTCGCTCATATTGGCGAGAATGGACTCCAGCTTCTCCTTCTCTTCCTCGTTCTGCGACAACGCCTCGCGCAGCCGTTCGGTCATATAGTTGAATGCCTGGCTGAGCTGGCCGATCTCGTCATTGCCGAACAGCGGCATCTTCCGGTTGAATTTCCCCTCGGCCAAAGCCGTCGCATGTTTGGTCATTTCCTTGATCGGATGCGTAATGGTATGGGCCAGAATGACGCCAAGCACGGCAGTCAAAGCAAGCGCCAGCAGCAACCCGGACAGGAATACGCTGTTGATCCGCCGCATGGTGGCGTACAGATCCTTCATGTCGGCAGCAATATAGATCGCGCCTACGACCTTGTCGCCGGAGATCACCGGCTTTGCGACCACCTTCTTGCGCACATTGTCATCGGCAATAATGTATTCCTCGTTGTCGCTGATGCCCTGCAGGGCGCGGTTGACCACGGTCTGCGTATTGCGCTGGCCGACATAGTCGGTCTGCGACGGAACGGAAGTCGTAATGATTTTTCCGCTGGCATCCAGCACCTGAATCTCCGCGCCGTTGATATACAGATTGTTGACCATACCGCGCAGGCTTTCCACCGCGGACTCCTCATCCGCCGTTCCCGCTTCGCTGGCGAATTTATCGGCAGTCAGAATGGAGAGCATCTCGGCCCGGGCCTTCAAGTCCTTGGTGAAGTTGTCGGTCAGCGAATTCTTCATCGAACTGACGAAATACACCCCGATTAACTGCATCGCAATCAGGATGAGCAGCACATAAATAATGATCAGTCTGGCTTGAATCGTCCGAAAAAAGGACAGCCCTTTCATCACAGGCCTCCGTTTTTCGGGCTATGCATTAAATACCCGAGTCCCCGGCGGGTGAATATATATTCCGGCTTGCTTGGATTTTCTTCAATTTTCTCCCGAAGCCGGCGGATGGTTACGTCGACGGTGCGCACATCGCCGAAGTATTCAAAGCCCCAAACCGCCTGGAGCAGATGCTCGCGGGTCATGACCTTGCCGGCATTGCGGATCATATAATACAGCAGCTCGTATTCCCGGTGGGTCAAATCGAGCGGTTCGCCGTCCTTGTAGACCATATACATATCGGTGTCGACGAATAAGCCGAAATGCTGGATGCCTTGCTTGCTCTCCAGCGGCTCGCTGACCGACTCCTGCGGAACCGGCTTATGCTGCCGCCGCATCTGCGCTTTGACCCGGGCGAGCAGCTCGCGCGTACTGAACGGCTTGGTCACATAGTCGTCCGCACCCAGCTCCAGGCCAAGTACTTTATCGATCTCCCCGTCTTTGGCGGTCAGCATAATGATGGGAATATCCAGATGGGCCTGCCGCACTTCGCGGCATACGTCCATGCCATCCTTGCCGGGCAGCATCAGATCCAGCAGCATCAAATCGGGCCGCTTGGACAAGGCCAGCTCCACGGCGCTGATGCCGTCAAAGGCGCAGATGACGTCGTATCCTTCTTTTTCCAAATTAAACTTGAGTATATCTGCAATCGGCTGCTCATCATCCACAACCAGAATCGTTCCCATCCGCATCGCTCCGTGTCACCTTTCCGCAAGTACTTTTCCTTCCCTTTATTCTAACATACCTGTCTACGCCTCACATCCCACCATCGGGCGCCAGCCCTTATAAACGCGGAAACCGCCCGGATGGCTCCGGACGGTCTCATCATTAGAGTATGGTATTATTTCAAATACTTAAGCGGGTTGACGGCAACCCCGTTTTTCCGGATTTCGAAATGCAAATGCGTTCCGGTTGAACGGCCGGTGCTGCCCATGATGCCGATTTTGGATCCTTGCTGAAGCTTCTGGCCGACCGATACCGAGATCGATTTCAAATGGCCGTAATAGGTAACATAACCGTTGCGGTGGTCGACGATGACGACATTGCCGTATCCGTTTTGCACCCCGGCAAAGGTAACGACACCGGCATCCGCCGCTTTGATGTTACGGTTGCTGGATACAAGATCGACGCCTTTATGTACCCGGCCCCAACGTTCCCCGTAGCTGCTGGATAAGGTGGCACCGACCACCGGCCATGCAAACCGGCCCGTACTTTCGGCAGCCACTTTGGTCCCGCTGTACACAACCTCCGGAAGCGATGCCTTCAGCACGGCCTGCCCGAGCCACTCTTCCTTAACGACCAATCCGTTCTCCTTGGTTACCCGGTACTGCATTTCCTTGAGTCCCGTCTGTCCTTCGCGCACGACCTTGGTTTTGCCTGCGGCCAGATCGGCGCTTTTACGGACGATGACTTCCGGTTCGGTAACCAGCTGCTCCGTAATCTGCTCTACCGTCACAACGGTCAGATCCGGCTGCGGCACGGTGAGCTTCAGGTTGTCGCCGATCTGCAGCGTCAGTTCCTTGATATCCGGATTGTTGCGGAACAGCTCCGCCTGGGTCACGCCGTACCGCTTGGCAATTGCTGAAATGGTATCGCCTTCCTGTACGGTATATACCATTGGTGCTTCCTTGCCTTTCGTAAGCATCTGCACTGCTTCGTCTACACTGAGCACCTTATTCGGATCCGCTTTGACCGGAACGACGGTAACGTCTTCCTGGATTTCCGCCGACTCCACTTTGCTGCTGTCCGTATCCGTCGTTTTGGCGGATATGGACGCCGCCGTCTTCATCAGGCCGGTAGTTTTTGCTGCTGCAGCCTGAGGCGCATAATGCGCTTTGACCTTCTCCAAAACAGCCGCGGCCGTCGCCTGATCCTTCACGATGCCAAGCGATTTTCCGTCCACGACCAGCTCCACGCCGACCGCATAGGCTTTCAGCATTCCGTCCAGCTTGTCCAGCGTCGCTTCACTGTCGATTTCAGGCTTGTAGTCCTTTGCTGCTTCGGTCGTGATTCCGCTCGTTTGAAGCACCATTTCAACCTTCGGATATTTCTCCTGGTACGCCTCACGCTTCTGCTCGAACAGCTGGTCAAGCTCAGCGACCTCATGAATCGTGCCGATCTCCGTTCCCTTAACCATTACCTTGTAATAGGTCTCGGTATTTGCAGTTACGTACTTCTTCTCCGCTCCGACCAATACAGAGGCCAGAACAATCAGTCCCGCGGAAGCGGCGATCCAGGTGATCCGAATGGTTCTTTTCCTTCCTTGACGGCCCTCTGCCCCGGATTCTGCAGGCCGCTCTTCACGGCTTCGCAGTTTCCCCATCCGGCGCAAGAAACTTGTTCCTTTCATGAAACTCTCCCTTTCAACCCGCATCAAACGGTTGGCTGTAGTACGACCCCTTTATATGTGTTCTGCTGCGTCTATTTATAGTTGCGACTATAGATGTAGATCCTGATGAAAGCGCAAAAAAAGGTTACAAAAAATTAACCCCTTTTAGTCCTTTTTTACTTTAACATAGCCGGAAGAAAAATTTCAACTTTCATCTACGTAAAAAACCCGCATAAATCGCGGGTTTTAGGTTTAAAGATGTAGTTTTTACGCCAAACTTTGTCCAAAAAACGACAATAATTTTCCACTTAAGGTTCAGAGGTCTTATCCGGTGTAAGCATTTTCATTAAAGAGTCATATTCCTCATCCGACACATATTTGGCGATAATCTGCTGGATGTCCATGACTTCGCTTTCGGTCAGCCCGTTTTCCATGGCTGCTGAGATCTTCTGCATCTCCTCTGCCGGAACCTTGGTCATCAAGATATTGAAAATATTGGATTTTTCATCGGTGCCAAGGTTATCTTTCATCGAGCTCATCGCACCCGGCGTCATGACCAGATCCTGGCTTTGCTCTTCTGCATCCGAAGCCTGCCCCATGACGGCCAATGAATCCTCGGGCACCTTCTCTCCAGCCGGCGCTTCGCTCGGTTTCGGCGTAGCCTCCGGTGCTTTCGTAGCGTCAGAAGTAGTTTTGCTGTCTTTGCCGGTCAATAGATCTATGAATCCGCCAAGTCCGGGTTTCGCTCCATCCAGTTCGATATCGAAGCTTGCCAGCGCCGATTGGATATACGTATTTACTACATACGCCGTCGTCAACACCGATAAGCCGCTGGCCAACACTACAATCAGGCATACCACCAGCCCTCGTTTTAACCAGGTCATGTTCAATCCCTCCCGCTGCTCTCTTCTATCCTACTCTTCCAGTATTGACCGGAAGTCTCCGGAAAAAACCTGCATGGGAGATTTCGTAAAGCTTCCATAAAACGCAAAAAAGGAGCCTCCCCAAGGAGGCCCCTTCGATGATCTTAGATGTAGATAGGCAATACCTGATTCGTTTGTTCACGGTTGCGGCCGACGGAGAAAATCGCAATCGGAATCCCGGTCAATTCGGCGACCCGTTCCACATACTTGCGTGTGTTCTCCGGGAGATCTTCCAGCGTCTTCGCACCGGTAATATCCTCGCTCCAGCCCGGCAGCTCTTCATAAACCGCCTCGCATTCCGCAAGCATCTTAAGACTGGCCGGATAGTGGGTAATGATCTCCCCGCGGTATTTGTAGCCTGTGCAAATCTTCACGGTCGGAAGACCGCTGAGTACGTCCAGCGAGTTCAGGGACAGGCCGGTAATACCGCTTACGCGGCGGGCGTGGCGGACAACGACGCTGTCGAACCAGCCTACACGGCGCGGACGTCCGGTCACCGTACCGTATTCATGGCCGGTCTCGCGGATGTAGTCACCTGTCGCATCCTTCAGTTCGGTCGGGAACGGTCCGTCGCCAACGCGGGTCGTATACGATTTGGCTACACCGATGACTTGCTTAATCTTGGACGGTCCTACGCCCGAACCGATGCAGACGCCGCCGGCCGACGGGTTCGAGGACGTCACAAACGGATATGTCCCTTGGTCGATATCCAGCATAACGCCTTGGGCGCCTTCGAACAGCACCTTCGAGTCTGCGTCGATTGCATCGTTCAGCACCACCGACGTATCGGTCACGTAGCCACGCAGCGTCTCGGCATAACCTAAATATTTGACCAGAATTTCTTCCACATCCAGCGGCTCGGCGCCGTAGACTTGGGTAATGATCTGGTTTTTCTCTTTCATCAGAGGACGCAACCGCTGCTCGAACTCTTCAGGGTCCATTAAGTCGGCAATGCGAATCCCGTTGCGCGCCGCTTTGTCCATGTAGGCCGGACCGATGCCCTTGCGCGTGGTGCCGATTTTGTTCGGCCCCTTGCGGTCTTCTTCCAGCGCATCCAGCAGCATATGATAAGGCATAATGACATGCGCGCGGTCGCTGATCACCAGATTTTTCGTATCAAAGCCGTTTTCGTGGATATAGTTGATTTCCTGAATCAGCGCCTCCGGATTGATGACCATTCCGTTGCCGATGACGCAGGTTTTCTCTTTATAAAATACGCCGGATGGAATCAGGCTGAGCTTGAATTTCTTACCGTCAATCAGAATCGTGTGACCGGCATTGTTACCCCCTTGATAACGAGCGACCACATCAGCGCTTTCCGCCAGAAAATCCGTGATCTTCCCTTTGCCTTCGTCTCCCCATTGTGTTCCCACGACGACTACCGTTGACATGTTCATTCCTCCGTAGGTGCATGCACGGCACCATTATTTTTCAAAAATATGGGCTTGTAGCGCACTTCCCTACGTAGCCCCTCTGGCCGCTAAAGCGGTTTAACCCACTAAAGCACAATAACCAGTGTACCAGCGGTACTTTTCAAAGTCAAATAAAAACGAACGATCACCCATTAAAATGTGCAATCGTTCGGATATTGTGCGGAAATCGCCTAACCTGCAAAAGGTTCTGCATGCGTGCGCTCGTAGTTGACGAACTTGTTAAAATTTTTCAAAAAAACAAGCTCGACGGTGCCCACGGGACCATTACGCTGTTTGGCAATAATGATTTCGATAATATTCTTTTTTTCCGTATCTTGATTGTAATAATCATCCCGGTACAAAAAAGCGACGATATCGGCGTCCTGCTCGATGGAACCGGATTCGCGCAAGTCACTCATCATCGGGCGTTTATCCTGCCGCTGCTCCACGCCCCGGCTGAGCTGGGACAAGGCAATGACCGGAACGTCCAGCTCACGGGCAATTTGCTTCAGTGTACGAGAGATTTCAGATACTTCCTGCTGGCGGTTCTCGCCGGCTTTACCCCGGCCTTGAATGAGCTGGAGGTAGTCGATGACAATCATCCCCAGCCCTTTTTCCTTCTTCAGCCGGCGGCATTTGGAGCGGATATCCTGCACCGTGACGCCCGGCGTATCGTCGATATAGATCTCCGACTCCGACAGCGACTGGATGCCCATCGTCAGCTTGGCCCAATCGTCATCGCTTTTGAAGTCGCCGGTCCGCATGATGTTCGCATCCAGATTGGCCTCCGCGCAAATCATCCGCTGCACCAGCTGCGGCGCCGACATTTCCAGACTAAAGATGGCGACCGTTTCTTTGGCACGTACCGCCACGTTCTGCGCGATATTCAGCGCGAAGGCGGTTTTACCCACAGAAGGCCGGGCGGCCACGATAATCAGGTCGTTGCGTTGGAAGCCGTTGGTCATCTTGTCGAGATCGACGAAGCCCGTCGGGATCCCCGAAGTATTCCCTTTATTCTGATGGAGCAGCTCCACCCGGTCAAAGACCTCCATTAGCACATCGCGGATGGCGATAAAGCCGCTGCCGCTGCGCCGGTTGGAGATCTCCAAAATCCGCCGTTCGGCATCGCTTAAGAGATCGCCGACATCCTCGCCGCCGGTGTAGCCTTCGCTGACGATCTGCGTGGCTGTGCGAATCAGCCGGCGGAGCATCGCTTTTTCTTCAATAATCTGGGCGTAATACTCGACGTTGGCTGCGGTCGGTACCGCATGAGCCAGCTTGGCCAAATAACTGACGCCGCCGATATCCTCCAGCTGTCCTTTATCCTGCAGCTTCGAGGTTAAGGTGACCAGATCGATCGGCTGGCTTTCTTCGCCGAGCTGGACCATCGCCTCGAAGATCATTTGATGCGCTTTATCGTAGAAGTCCTCGGTGTTAACCCGCTCCATCGCCGTGATCAGCGCTTCGTCCTGCAGCAGAACGGCGCCGATCACGGCCTGTTCCGCCTCCAGATTCTGCGGAGGAATCCGGTCGAAAAAGAGCTCTCCGCCCATATTATTCCTCCGTCACATGAACGGTAAGGTTCGCCTTCACTTCGGTATGCAGTTTCACATGCACATTAAAGGTTCCAATATGGCGGATCGAATCGTTCAGTTCGATTTTGCGTTTGTCGATGGCGATGCCATGGGTCGCGGCCAGCGATTCGGCGATTTGCTTGCTGGTGATCGCGCCGAACAGGCGTCCGCCTTCTCCGGCTTTCGCTTTCATGGTCAGGGTCAGCTCGTCCAATTTAGCGCCCAGCTGACGCGCTTCATCCTTTTCCTGTTCCTTCTTGCGCACTTCGGCCGCGGCTTGGTTCTCCAGCGTCTTCACGTTGCCGTCGGTTGCCGGACGGACCAGTCCGCGCGGCAGCAGGAAGTTTGTAGCGTATCCTTCGGATACCTCTTTGATTTGTCCTTTTTTGCCTTGGCCTTTAACGTCTTTTAGGAATATTACTTTCATTCGAATAGCCCCTCTTTCGCTTCGATTTCCGCCAGCACTTCAAGCAGTCTGGCTTCTGCTTCCTTGCATGTCCCTTCCAGCTGCACTGCCGCATTGGACAAATGGCCGCCGCCGCCAAGCTTCTCCATCACCACTTGCACATTCATTCGTCCAAGCGAACGGGCACTGATGCCGATTAGGCCGTCCGGACGTTCGCTGACCACGAAGGAAGCGACGACATCGGTCATGCCCAGCAGCGTATCCGCGGCTTGCGCGATCAGCAGCTGCGGAATCTTCATACCCGGTTCGGTCACTACCAGCGCAATGTGGTCGTAGACCATCCGTGCATGCTTGATGATTTCCGCTTTGGAGAGATACTCCTCCAGATCCTCTTTGAGCATCCGCTGGATCAGAATCGTATCGGCCCCGATCCGCCGCAGGAACCCCGCAGCTTCAAATGTCCGCGATCCGGTATGCAGCGCAAAATGCTTCGTGTCCACGGTGATCCCGGCCAGCAGCATCGTGGCTTCCAGCGGGCTCAGCCGGATCTTGTCATGGATATACTGCAACAATTCGGTGACCAGCTCGCAGGTGGAGGACGCATACGGTTCCAAATAGACGAGCACCGCGTCGTTGATAAACTCCTCGCCCCGGCGGTGATGGTCGACGACGACGATCCGGCTGGCGTATTGCACCAGCCGTGGCTCGATGGTCATCGAGCCTTTATGGGTATCCACCACGATGAGCAGCGTATGCTCCGTCATGATCTGAAGCGCCTGCTCGGCAGAGATAAAGGATTGATTCAGCTCCTCATCCTTGCGGATCTGCTCCATCATCTTAGCGATGGACGGGTTCGGCCCGTCCGAGACGATCGCCGCATCAACGTTATACATCTGCGCCGCCTTCAGCAGGCCGATGGCCGCCCCGATCGAGTCGATGTCCGGCACCCGGTGCCCCATGATCAGCACCCGGTCGCTTTCCTGCATCAAGTCCCGCAGCGCGTGGGCGATGACCCGCGCGCGCACCCGCGTGCGTTTCTCGGCGGCGTTGCTCTTGCCGCCGTAGAAGGACAGCCGCTGGCCGGCTTTTACAGCGGCCTGGTCGCCGCCGCGGCCGAGCGCCATATCAAGGCTCGACTGCGCCAGCGCGCCGAGCTCACTGGCCGACTCGGCACCGAAAGCGAGGCCGATGCTCAGCGTCATCGGCACCTTCAAATCCGCCGTCATCTCGCGGATTTCATCGAGAATGACGAAACGGCTCTCCTCCAGCGCCTGCAGGCTGCGGTGGTTAAGCAGCATCAGGTACCGCTCCGAAGACAATCGGCGCAAATATACCTCGTACTGCTTGCTCCATTCCGTAATCTCGCTGGCCACCTTGGCGATCAACGATGTCCGTTGCTGATCGTCCATGCCCTGCGCAGCTTCATCCAGGTTATCCATCAGAACGATACCGACGGCAAGCTTCTCGTCCTCGTACCGCTCGCGCAGCACGACTAGCTCCGTGATATCCTGCAAATAGATCATTCGCTCACTAGGGATAATTACAATCTGATAATGCCGGCCGTCGACCATGATCTCCTGCCGGACCTCTTTCGACCCGTTTTCCTTAACCGGCTCGCGTTTGGTTTGACCCGCTGCCGGCGCCTGCATCAGCGGGAACATTTCCGGCAGCAGCTCCTGCAGCGCTTCGCCCACCAGCGATTTCCGGGAGAAGATATCCCCGGCATTCCGGTTATTCCACTCTACGGTCCGGTCCTCGCTGTATAGGATAATGCCCAGCGGAAGCGTGCTGACGGCCTCGCCCTCCACCCGCTTGATGCGAAAAGAAAGGCCGCTGATATACTCCACCAGATTCCGGCGGAACGACAGCTCCGATTTCAGCATGGAGAAACAAAGCATTCCGGCCAGAAACATGCTGGCCACGCCAAGTACCCACGAATAAATGCTGACGATAATGATCAGGATCAGCAGCAGCAGAAACGCCCAGACGGTATGATAGCCGTGCCAGCGTCGTTGCAGAAATTTAGGCATGAGCTCTCACCCTATCGTTTCGATTTCTTCACATACTCCCGCAGCGGGAAGACGGTGTCAATGACACCGATAATCCATAATCCCGGCAGCAGCAGCACTGGAATGGCCAGAACCACCGCTACAAATTTGCTCCATTTCCGCTCATGGACCAGGAAGAAGAGGAAGCCTATCGTCTGCACTTTGAACGCCAACCGCAGCAGCGGCAGCAAATTGAGCGTAATCATGACGATAAAGCCGCTGTCCGAATGGCCGAACAGCATACTGACAATTACCGCCAGCAGGTAATACCAGATAAAGGAGCGCGGGATCCGCCAGTCGCGGGCCGGCTTCAGCTTTGGAACGGCATATTCCATGCTGTTCAGAATCGGACGTACAATGATATGCGTAATGACCGACAGGACCATCGAGCTGAGAATCAGCATCATTGGAATAATTTGCAGGGTCATCGTGCTTATTTTGCTGATATCATCGGCGGAGAGCTTCAGATCGGTGGCCAGCGGGTTGCCTGTATTCAAGCCGGACAACGGCGAAGTCAACAGTCCGTACAGATCGCTGACATAATCATTAATATACGCCGACAGACTGAAATCAAACAACAGAGTTCCCAGCAGCAGCAGCAGCAAAAACTCGCCCAGAATCGTTACTGTGCCGGCGATGAGCGTCGACATGGCCGAAGCCCTTTTCCGGTACCAGTGGCCCATGACGAGGGCCGGAATCAGAAAATACACAGCAATCAGCACATATACCGGTGTAATGAGACCCACGATCAGCAAAATCGGCAGGATATGAAGTACAAACTGCCTGTTGTTTAAGGTTGCAAACAATAATGCGGCGGGAATAATCAAAAACAGGGTAGTAACAATAATCAGCGGGGTGGACAAGGATAGCAGCAAAAGCAGATAGACGATGCTCCATGCCACGGAATTCCAGCGAAATTTCAACAGTATTCACCTCTTACGCATATGTTCTTCTAACGCGGATATATCCTGATACCATTCCTCAAGCTGGTGACCTTCCTGTCTGTGCTTGCGGAGCTTCTCCAGCAGCAGTTCATCCATCTCGCGGTAAGGAATTCCAAGCCTGCGTCCCAGTATATACGCACTCATCAGCAGACTGGCCAAACTGTCGCCGACACGGGCCGTACTGCCTTCCCAGAGCGCTTTGAATAACCGCGAGACCTGGTCAATGACTTCGGTTTTTAACCATTCAATGACTTTGGCGCGTTTGGCTACATCCAGATCCTTCGGCATATTGGGCATTTCTCTCTACCTCCGGGTAAAAAGCATTATTCTCCATTATAGCATAAATATTTCCCGGCCACACAAACCTTCCCTGCCCCCATCAAAAGCCGGAAAGGCCCGCAGGACCGCTGGTTTGGCGGGGCTGCAGGCCTGGTGAACCCTGTATGAAATCGGTTTAAAATGATTCCTGGGATTGGCGCGAGACGATCTTCTCACAGTATTCAATGATTTGACTGCGGCGGACAATACCAATGAACCGGTTCATGTCGTCCACCACCGGCACGAAATTCTGAACCTTGGCCAGCTTGATCAAATCCTCCATATCGGCGTCGATGGACACCGGCAGATTATTCATCCGCAGCGGCACATCCTTAAGCAAATATTTGGATGCATTCTCAAAATTGATCGTTCCGCCCGAATCCTTCATGTACCACAGCAAATCGCCTTCGGTTACCGTCCCGGCATATTCGCCCTGATGGGTCAAAATCGGCACCGCCGTGTAGCGGTGGTACTCCATCCGTTCAAGCGTCTGGCGCAGTGTGGAGTCCAGTGTTACGCACGCCACTTCCTGTTTCGGAAGCAAAAAAAACGCAATGTTCATCTGTTGCTCCTCCTCGAGAAGATCTCGAAAGATTATCCTTGTTCTTTTCCATTATAGCATGAACAAAAGAAGCAGCAGCCACCTGGTTGTTACAAATGGCTGCCGATCTTTTAAATAAGCTATAAGGAGATCATAAAGAATGCTTGATTACTGTGCTGCCGGCGTGGCAGAAGGCTTAAGCGCATTTTCTGCTTTGCCCGGCTCGATCAGCTGATTGGCCGGCGTAGCGGCGTTCATCCAATTGTCGATCAGCTTTCTCGCTTCGGTCAGATCCTCTTCATCGGGAATATCGTAATAAATGCCGTTGATCCGTTCGCTTTCGCCCATTACCGTGAAGCTTGAGATGTCCATATCTTTGCCGGTCATGAACTTCTTGGCGAGGCTGATAATCATGGACGGCTGCATGTCGGTCGTGAAATTTTTGCCCATGATATCGAGCAGCTCCGGAATTTTGCCGATTTGGCTGATCGATAACATTTTATTCGCGAAGACGTCAATAAAGACCTGCTGGCGTTTGGTCCGGTTAAAATCGCTGTCCTCGCGGTATCGTGTATAGTTCAGCGACTCTTCGCCGTTATAATTCGATTTTCCGCCTTCGATCGAAAATTTCTCATGGTCTTTACCTTTGTTGACAATATCCTTCTGAATCGGCAGCGGCAGGCCGCCAATGGCGTCAACCGCGTCTTTAAGACCTTGGAAGTTGATGGTGGCATAATACTGGATTTCATTATCCAGCAGCGCCTCCAGCGTATCTTTGGCCATCTTCTGTCCGCCGAATGCGTAGGCATGCGTAATCTTGTCTTTTTTATTGTCTTTATGGCCGATGATTTCGGTATACGTATCGCGCGGAATGGAGATCAGCAGCAGCTTGTAATCCTCCGGGCGCACCACGGCGAAGATCATCGTATCGGAACGGGCCGGCTCCTCAGCACGCTGGTCGGTACCGAGCAACATAACCGAAAACGGATCGCTTTTATAAACGACCGGCTCGGGTTTGACCGTGACTCCCTCATTATCGAGCGGCTTATACGACTCCTGCTCCAATTTGGCTTCCACCTTATCGGACAAAAATAAATCAAAGGCGAGTACTGCCAGCGAATTGCGGAATATATACCCGCCGGCAACGACAAGGAACAATACAAGAAGCGCGATATATCGCTTTTTCAGTTTTTTCATATTAAATTTACCTTCTTTATAATGGAATATATATGAACAGATCCTCACATGACTTTACACGAATGAATGCGGGATGAACCCCGTATTTTAATTTCCCCCTTCCGTGCTTGAAACAAACAATATTTCTATTGTAAACACTTGGCTTGCAAAAGGAAATAACAATTAACGACATTTTCTGCAACAGGTCGCGGATTTTACATATGTATATGACGTTTGCTTGGCAAATTTGTTCCAAATTAATAAAAAGGCGGTTAACGAAAAAAAAGCCCGCCCCTGCGGGCGGACCGTGTATCCTGTCTTATTCATCCTCCGTTTTGATAATGCTCATTCCTTCGACATGCTTACGCCGCATCAGCTTCCGTTTCTTGCGGTTTTCCTTGCTTTCAAAAATAATGTCAAAGTCGTATTCCTCCGGATACAGCTCATCCTTGGATAAATAAGGCTTCAGCCGCTTATGGTTAAAGCGCAACTTCTGTTTCTGGATCATAACCCCGACCATCCCCATGGGATCCTGCTCGGCATAGACAATCCCTGTCCGGCGAAGCGAGGTCACATAGACCGCATCCCCGATGGCAAACCCTTTAGACGATTTCGGCAGTTCCGATACTTCCTCCATTATCTCATGAGACACGTTTTGGGCTTGCTCCGGCTTGGAAGGCCGGTTTGGCCTGCCCGCCAGTTGGTCTCTTTCCATAGTAAGCTGCGGAGTTATGGGCAAAAGGCCGATATTGCTCCCCTGCGGCTGCCGGGCGCCGACGAGCTCGCGGGAGCGGCCGATCACCGCCTCCGGAATGCCGAGTTTCGCGGCGATTTGCAGCGCATAGCTTTCCCCGGCTTCGCCAATCGTCAGCTTATACAGCGGCTGGAGCGTCTCCTTGTCAAACTCCATCCTTGCATTGCGGAAACCTTCCGCGGTGGCGCCAAACGTCTTTAGTTCGTTGAAATGGGTGGTAACGACGATATTGGCCCCCTTGCGGCTCAGCTCTTCCAGAATCGCAATGGAGAGGGCAAAGCCTTCGCCCGGGTCTGTTCCTGCCGCCAGCTCGTCAATCAGCAGCAGCACGCCCGGCTCGGCTTGCCGCAGCATCCCTTCAATGCTTTTCATTTGCGCGGAAAAGGTGCTGAGCGACTGCGTTAGGCTTTGTCCGTCGCCAATGACGCTGATCACGTCGCCAAAAACGGCAAATTCACTGTCCGCCTCCGCCGGCACCAGAAGTCCGGATTGTGCCATAACGGCAAGGAGCCCCAGCGTCTTCAGCACAACGGTCTTGCCTCCCGTATTCGGGCCGGTGATAATCAGTGACTTGTATCCCCGTCCGAACTCCAGGCTGACAGGGATCATTTGCGCCAGCTTCGGATGCCGCCCGCCATTCAGCTTGAAGATTCCTCGCTCATTCAGCGAGACGCGCTTGGCTCCCAGCGTACGGGCGTATTTCGCTTTGGCAAAGATGAAATCGTAATTGCCGGTGATCTCAATATTCAGCCGCAGCGCTTCCTGCTCCCGCTCCACCATGGCCGTTAGCTGGCTCAGAATGATAGCCTCTTCCCTGGCTTCCTCGGCACTGAGCAGCTCCATCTCTCCTTGAAGTGCAGCAATTTCATACGGCTCGACAAATACCGTCTGGCCGCTGGTCGATTGGTCCAGTACCGCTCCTTTGATTTGCTTATGGTATTCGCGTTTGACCGGAATGACATATCGTCCGCCGCGCATGCTGATCAAGTTCTCCTGCAGAATACTTTGGTGTTTTGCCATCAGGCTATCCAGCTTGCGGTGCAGCCTTTCTTTAGCTACTGCCAGGCGCTTACGTACCTTCTCCAGCCCTTTGCTGGCATCATCTTCAATGACGCCAAATCGGATACAGCGTTCAATCTCCTCACGCACCTGCCGCAGCTCCAGCAGCGAACCGGCATAGGCCGCGATCCGCGGCGCGAACATTTCCTTGGCAGCCATATATTTTCGCAGCTGGCTGCAGCTGTTCAGAAAAGTAGCAACCGCCGTAAGATCGCCTTCCGTAAATAAATATCCCGTGCCCAGCAGGGACATCATCCACTCCATTCCTTCAAGGGAAGGAATCGGTACGCTTGCCCCTTTGTCCAGGAGCTCCTTCGCTTCTTCCGTCTCTTCCATGGCCCGCCCGATTGCCGCCAGCGATGTCATCGGCATGAGTTCCTCTACATGCCTTTTGCCTTCATAAGATACGATATGATTTTGCAGATCCGCTTTGATTTGTTCGTATTCAAGAATATTGATGCTTTGCCATTTCATTTTTCTATTCCTCCGATCGCATTCGTCTTGCTTTAAAATAGACGCCTAAACGTAAAAAAGAGGGCAAAAACAGCGCGTTCGCTGTCTTTGCCCTCTTCGCTTCCGGATTGTCCTCCTTTGCAGCGCTCAAACCAGGCTGCCTTTACAGGGGCAACCTTCCTTGAACGCAAAAAAACCGTGCTGCAAGAGCACGGTAATCTCAAAGTGAACAGTTAGCCGGAATGAGGCCAATGTTGACGCTTTGCGTGTTCTTAACTAATTTCATCACTTCAACAAGATGCTTCCGCCTTCAAGCAGATGCAAACAAAGCAGGTACTTTAAAGCACCGCTCGCTTATTGAACCGTGATATGAAATTGCTTAGTTAAGAACGCTCACCGACATCAAAATTTCCCCTTTGGCTTAGGATATCTGTAATGTACTATATTCTCAGGCCGGCGTCAATTGCACCGGGCAGCAGCGGAGCAGTAAAATAAATTTCCGAATTAAAAAAGCGGCCGGGAATCCGGCCGCTTTCTGTAAGCTTATTCCGTTGTGTAAGGCAGCAGCGCGATTTGACGCGAGCGTTTTACAGCAATGGTCAGAGCACGTTGGTATTTCGCACTTGTGCCGGTTACACGGCGCGGCAAAATTTTACCACGTTCGCTGATGAATTTCTTCAGCAAATCAGTATCTTTATAGTCAATGTGAGTAATTTTGTTCACAGTGAAGTAGCACACTTTTTTGCGCTTGTTGCGTCCACCACGACGTGCTGGTCTTTTGTCGTTGTCTCCGCCTTCTCTTTGTTTGAAAGCCATGTCAGTTGTCAGTCCTTCCTAATTAAAATGGCAAATCATCATCCGAAATATCGATCGGTTTTCCATCGCCCGAAAAAGGATCTTGATTATTGTTGTTACGCGAGTAGTTATTATTGTTACCGCGTCCACTGTTGCCGCCACCGTAGGATGGCTCTTCAGGCATACTCGCACCGCTTGGAGCGTTGCCGCCCTCACGGTTTTGCGAAGATTCAAGGAAACGGACATTATCGGCAATCACTTCGGTCACGTATACACGTTTACCTTCGTTATTCTCGTAATTCCGTACCTGAATGCGTCCTTCTACGGCTGTCAGACGGCCTTTGCGCAAATAATTGGCACAGGTCTCCGCCAGCTGTCTCCACGTTACGACGGGAATGAAGTCCGCTTCGCGTTCGCCGCCTTGGCTGGTAAACGGTCGGTCTACGGCAAGCGTAAACTGGGTTACCGCCACGCCGGCTGGAGTATAACGAAGTTCCGGGTCACGCGTCAACCGGCCGATCAAAATGATACGGTTCAACAATTCAGGTCCCCTCCTTTGGGCAATTCATTGCAAAGCTCGGTAAGTCTTAGGCTACGTCGTTCGTGATGAGATAACGAATGACTTCGTCAGAAATTTTCATTTGACGCTCAAGCTCGGTAACGACTGCAGGTTCTGCAGTAAAGTTAACAAGAACATAAACGCCATCACGGAATTTCTTGATCTCATACGCAAGACGGCGTTTACCTTGCACTTCGTGCTTTGTAATTTCTCCGCCGTTGGAGATGACGCCTTGGAATTTTTCGACTGCTGCTTGAACGGCTTCTTGTTCAATGTCAGGACGAATAATGTACATCACTTCGTATTTGCGCATAATTTTCACCTCCTTATGGTCTGAGGCCCCTGATCAAGTCAGGAGCAAGGACGAGCACAAATGTAAACTCGCACCGTATTAATATACCAAATTGTCCGCAGCATTGCAAGCTATATCTAGGCTCGGCAGATCATGGTTAAAAACCAACTACATGAAGCAATGCGTTGCGGCGCACAATAAAACGGCATCTATTCTACTCATGAGATGGAGGAAGCAGCAATGGGTGAACGTACCGAATTTGAAAAAGGCGACCGTGCCCCGAATCCGGGCATCTATGTGGAGGTTGGCGAGGCGCGAAGCTTCCATACGGAGATTCAGGATCCAAAGCGGATTGAACTGGAAAAGGGTGAACGCTTCCCGGAAACCAGCAACAAGGATCGCAAGTGGAAAAAAGTCGAGAAGGCGCGCGTGCACTAATTTTCGAATTTGAAGTATAGAACGGGCAAAGCCGGCCATACTATACTCAGGCGGTACAAAAGAGAGGTGTGGTTCCGTTGAACGTCGTAGACGAACACGATCACAAGGATTCTGATTCCAGCAACTATTGTCATCCGGGAAGTGTAAAGGCAACAGCCTGAGCTGGCCCGCCACTTTAGCGGCTACAAACAGAGAAATCCGAACATCATTGATGTGCCGCCTATGGAAGGACCCGAAAGGGTCCTTCTTTTTTTTTGCATTTACTGTTAACTTAGTGAATTGGGCACAAAAAAATCCTTTGCCTTCAGGCAAAGGATTGTCATTTATGGGCTAGGTGGCGGAGAGAGTGGGATTCGAACCCACGCACGCTTTGACACGCCTAGCTGATTTCGAGTCAGCCCCCTTGGGCCTCTTGGGTACCTCTCCGCAGCAAGATTTATTATATCACGCTGAACCGGCTTTGACAAGCCTAATTATTTTGCTCGGTTTCTGCCGCGGAATGCACTACTTTTTTAAGATTTTTTTCAAACTTGGCCCGGGGGATCAGTACGCTGTGCTGGCAGCCGGTGCATTTGATCCGGATATCCATCCCCATGCGTATAATTTCCATTTCATTGCTTCCGCAAGGATGCGGCTTCTTCATTTGTACGATGTCGCCCAAACCGAAGACCTTCCGTTCCACTACCGCTTCTCCTCCTTGTTGTTTTCTTGGGCCGCTGCTGCCTCCCGCTTCACGTCGCTGTCTGTAGCAGCCTCCCCGCTCTTTCGCCTTTCCGCATCAGCTTCATCCGCCGCCTGCCGTTTAGCCGCTTCTTCCGCGGCCCTGGCCGCCGTTTCCGCTTGAGCTGCCTCCAGCGCGGTCTGTGTTTCGAGTGCTACTTTGATATCGCTTTGGATTTGCCGCTCCGCCGCTTCCCGTCCGTTTGGCAGACAGCTCGCCGCCACCCGGATGACGTATTCGGAGGTATTCATGGATTGAATGCCAAGAACATTCGGGAATTCAACCACATTCGGGTTGCGCTCTTCGATGCCGCGAAGCGCCCCGCTAATCAAAGCCAGAGAGGCTTCCAGGCTGCGCTCCATTTTGATCGGCACATCGACTACGGCTAGGGCATTCGCGAGCGAATAATTCGTCACATTGGCAATCGAACCATTGGGGATAATATGCACTTCGCCGGTGCTGCTCAGCAGCTTCGTCGTCCGCAGGCCGATGACCTGCACCGTCCCTTTATAAGTTCCAGTCTGAATGACGTCGCCCACTGCAAACTGATCCTCAAAAATGATAAAGAAGCCGGTAATGACATCTTTGACTAAACTTTGCGCCCCGAAACCGATGGCTAACCCCACCACTCCCGCTCCAGCCAACAGCGGTGCCAGGTCAAAATGGAATTCGGACAAAATCAGCATGATCATCACGAAATTGCAGATCACGCTCGTGACATTTTTTAATAGTCCCCCTACCGTCGATACACGACGGCTGTTGTTGAGCAGTCCGCGGGGGTTCTCCCGCTCAATGGAACGATCAATGACTTTGGAGACAAAGCGAATGATCAGACGTGTCAAAAGATAGATCACAATGATCCGGATACCAGCAAACAGCACGCCCGCCCACATATCGGCATCCGTAACCCAGTTCACGACCTTGTCCTTAAAGTTTTCTAATTGCTTCACGTCTGTAGCCTCAGCCAATGCACTAAGCATCCAGGTTTTCATTCAACTCCTCCTGTCCATCAATCCATTGATACCCGCCTTTTTCGTCTTTGCCGAATATCCCGCGGATCTCCACATTTTGCTCAGCAATGATCGTCCTCACTTCAGCCAAAGCACTGCGGTAAAACTGGATCGACATTGCACAGCCTGCCGTGATTTCTTTGGGAGTCGGGAAAATATCAATCTCCACTTCTGCGTACTCCAGCAGCATTTCCGCGCGCAGCGCCTGTTGCGTCGAGTCAAAGGCAATCAGCAGTTCCTGGTCCATCGCTTCCCCTCCCCCTCTTAAAGCGAATAATTCTATCTTTTGCTGAAGTATAAAAACCAAGTTTCATCCATATACTAGGAACATTACCAGACATTCATGCAGTGCGCCAAATCTATCGGTCTATGCTTCCACTGGAAGTTTCGCCGTCTTCGGGAAGGATGATGATATGAACTTCTTATCGAAAGCCATACCTCAGCAAGAACCGTCTTGTTTAAAAATAGCACATACCGATCCCGACATCTATTCTGCCATCACTCACCGTCTGCTATTTTATTTTGCCCGTACCCGACCCGAAACTCCTTTTGTCATCGTCTGTGTCGGTACGGACCGTTCAACGGGCGACTCCCTGGGTCCGCTGGTCGGCACCGCCTTGGCCCGCTTTCGCAGCCCGCTTTTCCATTTATACGGCACTCTGGATGAACCGGTCCATGCCGTTAATTTAGAAGAGACGCTGGAACAAATCCACAAGGACCACGAAAATCCTTTTGTTATTGCCATCGACGCCTGCCTTGGCCATTCCGGAAGCGTCGGCTCCATTCAGGTTATCGATGGACCACTGCGTCCCGGCGCGGGAGTCAATAAACAGCTCTCCCCGGTGGGTGATATCCATTTAACCGGCATCGTGAATGTCGGCGGCTTTATGGAGTATTTCGTGCTCCAGAACACCCGGTTAAGCCTCGTAATGCGTTTATCGGATATTATTGCTGTCAGTCTCTATTCTGCACTGAAGCAATGGAAACTGCATGCTAGATCCGCTGCGACGCGAGAGCAATAACCTCTTTTTCCTCCGGAGATAATTGCACCTGCGCTTCACCGCCGGTCAATCCTTTGGAGTAAAGATAGGAATTCTCGCGGTTGTACAAACTTGTCAGCACCAGCCCATCCTTATTGTCGTCAAGAATAGCCAATGAAAAGCTAAGGTCGTTGCCGCGCTCTCCGAAGGCGTTATAACGCTTCATTGCTACGTTTGCTTTCATCCCGCGCATTCTAGTTTGTATCGATTCGATCATGTCTTTATGTGCATTTTGGGTATCCTCCAACTGGTCGCTTTGCGTCCGCAAATCAATCAGCAGGGATTCCAGGTCTTCGACACCGCTTCCCTTAATCATGGCTTCATACCGCCGCCGCATTTTACGCAGCTTAACCCCTTGCACAATTGCAATCAATAACAAGATCAGTGAAACTGCTGTAAACCCGATAACGAACCATCCCAATTGATCGCTTATCGTTTCATTTAACTGTGACATGTAGGGACCCATCCTTTGTTTTCCTGATATTTCATGAGAAGCTTCTGCCAAAGAAGAGCCAGCGACATTGCCAACTCGGCTTCAATTGGCATTCCATCTATTATTTGTTTTTACTTCCGTACAGTTCGTTCATTGCGTGCAGCAGATAATCCACTTCTTCTTCGGTGGTGCTTGGTCCAACACTCGCCCGAACGGCTCCACTGGCCATCGTGTCTGCGGTCTGGTGCGCAAGCGGCGTGCAGTGCATACCTGCGCGTACAGCTATGTGGTATTCGCGGTCCAGTTGGTGGGCAACTCCCGCTGAGTCCTGCCCTTCGACAGTAAAAGCCGCAATTCCGCTGCGCGGAAGTCCGATTGCCGGCCCCAGCAGCTTTAATCCCGGAATTCGTTCCAGCCCCTCCATCAACCGTTGTACAAGCTGCCATTCATGCTGATGAATATTCCTGATTCCCAGCGATTTGATTTTATTCACGCCGGCAAGCAAGCCCGCAATCCCCACCGTATTTTGCGTGCCCGCTTCATAACGGTCAGGACGAACGGTCGGCTGGTCGCTGTTTTCCGATTGGCTGCCGGTGCCTCCAAGCAATAGCGGCTCCAAATCGATGCGCGGCGAAATGTACAAGCCTCCTGTCCCTTGCGGCCCCAGCAATCCCTTATGGCCGGGAAAAGCAAGCATATCGATATTCATGCTTCCCACATCGATTGCAATCGATCCTGCGCTTTGCGCGGCATCGACCAGAAACGTCGCTCCATGCGATTTTGTCAGATCACCAATGTCACCGACCGGCAATATGCTGCCAAGCAGATTGGAGCTATGATTACAAATCACCATTCGCGTATTGGTTTTAAACAGGCGATTCATTTGATGAAGATCAACTTGTCCGGCGGCATCGGCTTTTACATAATCAATTTCGATACCAATACTTTTGCGCAGATGCTCTAGCGGCCGGCGGACCGAATTGTGTTCGGTCATGGTGGACAAGACATGATCCCCCGGGCGGAGAAAACCTTGAATCGCCATATTCAGCCCCATGGTCGTATTATGGGTAAAAGCAATATCGTGGGCATGGGTTACTCCAAATAGTTCTGCAAGCTGCATTCTGGCTCTCATAAGCACTCTACCGGTATCTAAAGCTAACGAGTAATTCCCGCGTCCGGCATTCGCAGCCGCATGGTCCAGCGCGTCCATCATCGCAGCAGCCACCTCTGACGGCTTTGGCCAGGAAGTTGCCGCATGATCAAGATACACCAATCGTTCCATAGTCTCCCCCTTTTCTTTTAGTTCAAAAAACATATCTCACCATACCCTCTTACAGGATATTTCGAGATATGTTTCGGGGATGTTCCTTTATCCGTTGCCCAAAAGTTCCAGCAGTCTTTCGAGATCCTGAGCACTATAGTAATTGATTTCAATTTTCCCTTTGTCTTTTGCGGGTTTGATTTTAACGGTAGTTTTAAATCTTTCACGCAATGTTTCCTCTACATTATCAATGTAGGGATCGCGTTTAACTATTTTTCCTTTCACCGCATTTGCCGGCTTACGATCCAGGTTCTTAACCACTTCTTCCAATTGTCTGACGCTCCATTGTTGCTCGACGCATTGTTCAGCCAATTGCTTAATGGTATTTGTATTCTTTAAACCAACGATGGCACGGGCATGTCCCATAGAAATTGTTCCACGTGAAACATATTCCTTTACTTCCTCCGGCAAGGAAAGAAGCCGCAGAAAGTTGGCGATGTGCGATCTGGATTTCCCTACCTTGAGTGAAAGCTCTTCTTGGGTTAATGTGAATTGGTCCATCAAGCCTTGATAAGCAACCGCTACTTCCATCGCATTCAGATTCTCCCGCTGGAGATTCTCGATCAAAGCGATTTCCATAACCTGCTGATCACTGAAATTGCGGACGACTGCCGGAATCGTCGCTTTGCCGCAGTATTGCGAAGCCCGGAACCGGCGTTCACCGGCAATGATTTCGTACCCTTTTAAAACACTGCGAACGATGATCGGCTGTATAACGCCATGTTGCCGAATGGATTCTGCCAGTTCTTGAATCGCTTCTTCATTAAAATCCTTCCGCGGCTGGTACGGATTAGCCCGCAACTGCGCCAAAGGAATCTCAACGACTTTATCGTCTTCATTAATGGACAGAGATGGGATCAGTGCATCCAGACCTTTCCCCAATCGCTTATTCATAGGAGATTACCTCCTTCGCCAACTCCAAATATACTTCCGCCCCTTTGGAACGCGAGTCATACGTAATGATGGATTGGCCATGGGACGGCGCCTCGCTCAGGCGGACATTACGCGGGATAATCGTTTTGTAGACCTTTTCCTGAAAGTACTTTTTCACTTCTTCAATAACTTGAATCCCCAAATTTGTCCGGGCATCCAGCATGGTCAGCAACACTCCCTCAATCTGCAGATGCGGATTAAGATTTTTTTGCACCAGCCGAACGGTATTCAGCAATTGGCTGAGTCCTTCAAGCGCGTAATATTCACATTGAATCGGGATAATGACGGAATCAGCTGCAGTCAACGAGTTAATTGTTAATATGCCAAGGGATGGCGGGCAATCAATAATCATATAATCATAATTCTTTTTGACGGTGTGCAGTGCTTTTTTAAGCTTTAGCTCCCGGGAGATGGTAGATACCAGCTCGATCTCCGCACCAGCCAGTTGGATAGTTGCCGGAATGATATGAAGCCCTTCAACTTCCGTCTGCTGAATTGTATCCTGCGGATTCACTTCATTAATAAGGATATCGTAGATACAGTTTTCGACATCAGCTTTGTTGACGCCAACGCCGCTGGTTGTGTTGCCTTGCGGATCGATGTCAACCAAAAGCACTCTTTTCCCTAGTGTAGCCAAGCTGGCTCCAAGGTTAACCGATGTAGTTGTTTTGCCGACACCGCCCTTTTGATTAGCTATGGCAATAATCTTGGACACGTATTTCACCTCGAATTGTTAGAAAGAATCATCTTGTAGGTCGTAAGTTGTTGGCAGGCGACGATCTCAATCCCCCTGCTTATATCATGGTATACAGGTCACAGAAAAGGCGGCCAACTCACCTTAGGGCCGCCTTTGTATCGCATGATTCAATTAGCGTTTTGGAATCTGAATCACGATTTCGTAATGATCCCCGCGATCATTTTCCGATGTTTTGATTTCCATACCAGAGCCGGTGACCATGTCGATCGATTGTCGGATCGTATTCAGTGCCAGCCGGACATCCTTGGTATAAGAGATGCGTTTGGACTTTTTGGCCGCTTCTTGCGTCACGGCTTTATAGAAAGCGATTCTTGCTTCGGTTTGCTTGACGTTCAAGCCTTTAGCGATGATCTCTGCGAGAACCTTCAGTTGCATCTCTACGCTGTCCAGCGATAGAAGCGAACGCGCATGCCGTTCAGTAATCTGGCGTTCCATAAGTGCCTTCTTCACTTCTTCAGGCAGCTGCAACAGTCGAATTTTATTCGCAATGGTGGATTGGCTTTTGCCGAGGCGCTGAGCTAAGCTCTCTTGTGTCAGTTGATGGATATCAATCAATTTTTGATAGGCGATAGCTTCTTCGATTGAGGTTAACCCTTCACGCTGCAGGTTCTCAATCAGGGCGATTGATGCAGCCTGAGAATCGTTGAATTCGCGGATAATGGCGGGAATTGTCTCCATGCCTAGTTTTTTTACCGCACGCCAGCGACGTTCTCCGGCGATAATCTCGTAATGCGAATCGCGCTGCCGGACGACAATGGGCTGAATGACGCCATGAGTCTTAATGGTTTGACACAGCTCATCGATCTTCTCGTCATCAAAAATAGTCCGTGGCTGATAAGGACTGCTGACAACCTCTTGGACCGGGATTTGTTTGATCTCTTCTCCGCTGCTCCGCTCGGTAAACCCAAAAAGCTTGGTGAATTGTTCTTTCATTCCGTTCATAACCACCTAATTTCGTTATAGTACGATCCTCATACGCTCTATGGCAAAAGCTTATCGTACAGCAAGAAATACCGTTTCATGATGCCGGTTCCTGCAAAAGTCTTACTATATCATTCTATCACTTTTCAGCCAATAATCCTATTCTCCGTATAGTCCTATTTTTCCTGCAACCGAAAGAGACCAAATCATGTGATTTGGTCTCTAAAGGGATTTTCCAAATGTTTCACGTGAAACATTTTAGATTAATGGCGACTTGGCGGGAACGCCTGCCTTGCGGGGATATTTAGCCGGTGTTTCCATGGTTTTCCGGATCAAAATAATGTGCCGCGCCGAATCCTCAACCGGCAACGTAAACGATTCAACTTTGGTCAGTTCCGCCCGTAATTCCTTAAGGCTGCGCTTTGCCTCGCGTACTTCCTCTGCAGGATCACTGCCTTTCATAGCGGCAAATAAACCTCCCTTGCGGGCAAAGGGCAAGCAAAACTCATTTAGCAGCGACAGTCTTGCCACAGCCCGTGCAGTAACCACATCGTAAGCATCCCGATGCTCTGTCAATCGGGCAATATCCTCTGCCCTACCGTGAATGAGTGTGACATCCTTTAATTGCAGGGTATCGCAAATATGCTGCAAAAACGTAATACGCTTGCTTAAAGAATCAACTATGGTTAGCTTTAGATGCGGAAAACAAATCTTTAGTGGGATTCCCGGAAAGCCGGCACCAGAGCCGATATCCGCAAGACGTTCTGCTTCGCTCATATTTACATAGATGGAAAGGGTCAGCGAATCATAAAAATGCTTCATATACACCTGGTCCCGCTCGGTAATGCCGGTTAAATTCATTTTCTCGTTCCATGCTACCAGCTCGGTATAATACTGTTCGAACTGTACGAGCTGCGCTGCCTCAAGCTTTATATGATGCTCCTGGAGCAAAGTCGTAAATTGAGACACTGTTGTATCCATAAATTATCCTTTCGCTGCCGTGACCCGGTTATAATGTTCCAGATACACCAGAAGAATTGAAATGTCAGCCGGCGTTACCCCTGAGATCCGCGAAGCCTGACCAATGGAGATTGGGGCAATCTTCGTCAACTTCTGACGCGCTTCGATGGCAAGTCCGTGAATTTCGTTATAATCGATATCTTCCGGAATTTTCTTCTGTTCCATCTTTTGCAGCTTCTCCACATGCATCAATTGTTTTTCGATATAACCAGCATATTTGATCTGGATTTCCACTTGCTCTTTCATATCTTCATCCAGCGCTTCCGGAGACGGCGAAATTTCTTCCACGAAATGATAGCCCACTTCCGGCCGCCGCATCAATGTCAGCAGATTGCTGCCGTCCACAATCGGAGCGGATTCATAACGTGCCAAAGCTTCGTTGACTTCCGACGGTTTAACCTTTGTTTCCTGCAGGCGGACAATTTCCCGCTCCACCCGTTCTTTTTTATCGATAAATGCTTGATAACGGGCCTCCGGAATCAAACCGATGTCATGGCCAATGGGAGTCAAACGGAGGTCGGCATTATCGTGACGCAGCAGAAGCCGGTATTCCGCCCGCGAAGTCAGCAGACGATAAGGCTCAGCGGTTCCTTTAGTGACGAGATCATCAATTAGAACGCCAATATAACCTTGCGAACGGTCCAGCACTACCGGCTCTTTGCCTTGCACCTTACGTGCAGCATTGATTCCGGCCATAATGCCTTGTCCAGCTGCTTCTTCATAACCCGAAGTGCCGTTGATTTGTCCCGCAGTAAACAGCCCCGGCAAACGTTTGGTTTCCAGCGAAGGCCATAGCTGTGTCGGCACGACCGCGTCATATTCGATGGCATACCCGTTGCGCATCATCTCTACCTTCTCCATCCCCGGGATGGAACGCAGCACTGCCAGCTGTACATCTTCGGGAAGGCTGGTCGAAAGACCCTGCACATAATATTCGGAGGTGTTTTTACCTTCCGGCTCCAAGAAAATCTGATGTTTCGACTTGTCGCTGAATCGGACGACCTTGTCTTCGATGGAAGGGCAATACCGGGGTCCGGTTCCCTCAATAATGCCGGTGAACATCGGTGCACGGTGCAGGTTATCATTGATGATTTGATGCGTAACTTCCGAAGTATAAGTCAGCCAGCACGGGAGTTGCTCGTTATCCGATGATTTCGTTTCGAAGGAGAAAAACTTCGGTTTTTCATCCCCCGGTTGAATTTCTGTTTTTGAAAAATCAATCGAATCCTTATGCACGCGCGGCGGCGTACCCGTCTTGAAGCGGACCAGGTCAAAACCAAGCCCGCGCAGGTTCTCAGACAGCTTTACGGAAGGCTGCTGGTTGTTAGGGCCGGATTCGTAGGTCAGCTCACCCATGATCACTTTGCCGCGCAGATAGGTGCCTGTCGTCAAAATGACCGTTTTGCTGCGGTAGACTGTGCCTGTCTTCGTCACAACGCCCGCGCAGCGGCCGTCTTCGACGATCAGCTCTTCGACCATCCCCTGCCGGAGTGTCAGATTCGGTGTTTCTTCCATTGTTTTTTTCATCTCATGCTGATACAGGAATTTATCCGCCTGCGCGCGCAGCGCGTGCACTGCAGGACCCTTCCCGGTATTCAACATACGCAGCTGAATAAAGGTTTTGTCGATATTGCGGCCCATTTCACCGCCCAGGGCATCGATTTCCCGCACAACATGACCTTTGGCCGGACCGCCGATCGACGGGTTGCACGGCATAAAAGCGATCATATCCAGATTAATTGTAATCATCAGCGTACGGCAGCCCATCCGGGCTGCTGCCAGCGCAGCTTCACTGCCGGCATGGCCGGCGCCGATGACGATAACGTCATAGCTGCCTCCTTCGTAACTCATTGCTTTTCCTCCTGTACATATATAGTCATCGCACCTTGCTCCGGTGCGCAGTCAAAGCTACTTGCCCAAACAAAACTGGGAGAAAATCTGATCCAGCAGCGAATCCGCAGCCGTATCCCCGACAATCTCGCCCAACTGCTCCCAAGCGAGCCGGACATCGATCTGAATCATATCGATCGGAATCAGCATCTCCGCGGCCTCATAAGCATCCTGCAGCGATTTGTAGGCTTTCTTCAGCAGGGCGATATGCCGTACATTGCTGACATAAGTCATATCGGCTGATTCCAGCTTTCCTTCAAAGAAAAGCTGTGAAATGGCATCCTCCAGCTTATCCAATCCCTCTTCCTCCAGCACCGACATCGGCACAATACTGGATTCTTTAAAATAAGCCAGCAGTTGCCCTTGATCCAGACGCGTCGGTAAGTCCATTTTATTCATGATGACCAAAGCTTGTCTACCGTGGATTTGTTCCATCAGAGCCAATTCGTCTTCATGCAGCTCTTCTCCTGCATTCAGCACCAGCAGAATTAAATCGGCTTCTCCGAAAGCGGCTTTGGAACGCTCAACGCCGATCTTTTCCACAATATCCATCGTTTCGCGAATTCCCGCAGTATCAAGCAGTTTGAGCGGAATATTGTTAATCGTCACATATTCTTCTATCACATCACGCGTCGTGCCCGGAATGTCGGTCACAATCGCTTTATTGTCGCGGGCCAGCGCATTCAGCAACGAGGATTTGCCGACGTTCGGCCGGCCGACAATCGCCGTCGTAATCCCCTCACGCAGAATTTTTCCTTCATTGGCTGTTTTGAGCAGCCTGTTGATGCCTTCCATAACTTCCTTGCTTTTATCCTTGATATATTCAGCCGTGAGCGATTCGACATCATGCTCCGGATAATCGATGTTTACCTCGATATGCGCCAGCATCTCGATCAGGGTTTGACGGAGGTTGGCAATTTTATCGGACAGTGACCCGTCCACTTGCTTCAGGGCAATTGAGAACGCCCGGTCTGATTTGGAGCGAATCAGGTCGATAACCGCTTCTGCCTGAGACAGATCGATCCGCCCTCCCAAAAAAGCGCGTTTCGTGAATTCACCGGGCTCGGCCAGTCGGATATCCTGCTGCAGCAGCAAATCCATAATGCGCCGTACGGCGATAATTCCGCCATGCGCGCTAATCTCCACAACATCTTCAGTGGTAAAAGAACGCGGTCCCTTCATTACGGTAACCAACACTTCCTCCATCCGTTCTCCATGTTCCGGGTGAATGATATGTCCATAATGAACGGTATGGCTTTCCGCCTCATTCAGCGGAATCCGGCTGCGGAACAGCGGATGAACCTGGGCAATGGCCTCCGGCCCGCTGACCCGAATGACCGCAATCCCACCTTCGCCGAGCGCGGTAGAGACGGCTGCGATTGTATCACTGATCATTGCTGCTTTCACCTCAATTAATAGAATTTACGCTCATCTAAAAAAACAATGACCCCTTAAATGGTCAAGGAGTCATTGCGGCAATATTCTTTACTTCAACGTAATTACGACACGGCGATTCGGTTCTTCACCCCTGCTCAGGGTGCTGACCTGACGGTGGTCCTGAAGCCTCGAATGGATGATCTTGCGTTCCTGGGGAGACATCGGCTCCAGGACAACTTCCTTCCGGGTTCGTACCACCCGGCTGGCCAGCCGGTCAGCCAGCTCTTCCAGCGTCTTTTTGCGCCGTTCGCGGAAATTCTCCGCATCCAGCACGAGACGAATAAAACTGTCGGAATAACGGTTGGCCACAATATTGGCCAAATACTGCAAAGCATCGAGGGTTTGTCCTCTTCTGCCGATCAAGAGACCCAGATCCGGACCGGATATTTGCAGCGTAGTCGATTCCTTGCTATGAGCGATTTCTACTTCAACTACAAGTCCCATGCTTTGGGCTACATCCACAATGAAATGAACGGCCTCCTGGTAAGCATCCTTTGCCGGTTGTCCGGAATCTTGGCGCGGTACACCGCCGGTCGCCTCTTGTATGTTCTCCTTAGATGACTGCTGAGGAGTAGACGGAGCACTCGCCGCTGATACCGGTGCGGCTTCGGCAATCAAGGTAAGTTCTACCTTGGCTCCCTTCGCACCGATCAATCCAAGGAACCCTTTTGACGGCTGTTCGAGTATCTGGACCGTAACCCGGTCCTTTTGAACGCCAAGCTGATTCAGTCCCCGTTCTACAGCTTCTTCAATGGTTTTCCCTGTCGCGACGACTTTGCTCATTTCGACTTTTTAGCTCCCTTCGAAGCTTTGCCGCCAGTGCTCTTCACGGCAGGAGCAGCAGTACTTTTGCCGCTTCCGGCACCCGCAACAGCCAAATTGGTATTCGTTTTGTTCTTGTTGCGATATAAAAAATAGTTCTGAATGATGGTGTACAAGTTACTGTAACACCAGTACAGCGGAAGTGCGGCCGGGAAGTTGTAGGACATGATGAAAATCAGTACCGGGTACACCATCATCATGAACTGCATCGGGCCTTGCTGCTGTACCGGATTCATTTTGGTCATCATCCGGGTTTGCAGGAATGTAGTCGCTGCAGCCAGCAAAGGCAAAATGAAGTAATGGTCCGGTTTGCCGAGCTGGAGCCAGAGGAACGAATGCTCGCGCAGCGCCGGATTGTAATAGATCGAGTTGTACAGGGCGATAAAAATCGGCATTTGCACGATCAGCGGCAGACAGCCTGCCATCGGGTTAACTTTATTCTCCTGGAAGAGGCGCATCGTTTCCTGCTGCACTTTTTCCGGCTGATCCTTGTATTTCTTCTTGATCTTCTCAAGCTCCGGCTGAATGGCCTGCATCGCGCGCGAGCTTCTCACCTGCTTGATAGTAAGCGGCAAAATTATTGTACGGACGATGATCACCATGACAAGCACGGCCAGACCATATTGTCCATTAAACCACTCAGCGAACTTATTGAGGGCAATGGCGAAGTAATAAACTACATTGCTCTGCCAGAAGCCACCATTTTTCAAATCCTCCGTAGTATGCGTTACATTCGCCGACGGCGAGCAGCCTGAAAGCACCAGTAACGACATCATCATTACAGCGAGGAGGAGAAACCATTTTCCTCGTCTAGTCTTCAATAGAGACACTTCATAACCCCTCTCATAAACATTCCATTGCACCGTAAATCATACCATAATTATGAATACAAATAAACAAGCCCCTTAGAAGGCCTTACTTGCGTGAAGCCTTGAGCAGCTTGGCTTTGCGCAGCACATGCAGCGCGCTTTTTTCGAGCTCCGCGTAATCCTTCGACAGCGCACCTTTTCTTACGATAAACACCATGTCCAGCCCCTCGGCGATCTCTGTCTCGTGATGGCGGATAATCTCCTTCACCAGCCGTCTCATGCGGTTGCGGACTACGGCGTTGCCTACCTTTTTACTGACCGATACTCCTAGCCTAAACCGCTCCACCTCTTTCCTGTTGTTCCAGTATACGACGAACTGGTGATTTGCAAAGGACTTCCCATGGCGGTATACGCGGCTGAAGTCGGCGCGGTTTCGTAATCGTAAACTTTTGTGCACGGCAATCCCCTATTCAAAAACCGGGCCGCCTGCCGCGGTCCGAATTTTTTTCTTCTTATTAGTATGGTCACATGGACACCGCCATAAACGGTAAATTACATCGGTCTAAACAAAGGTCCCTCTCCCCCTTGATGGAAGGAATGTGCCGTTTCCGTCACAATCGGCAGCTGTGGAACCCGATTATCGCCCCATATAAAATACCCCACAAAGCATGCCTTGACTTTGAAGCCTTGCCAAGCAACCTTGAGGGGACCCCAGAACCTAAATCATCCATGAAATTATACTTCTGATATTACTAAAAAAGGACCACCGTAGTGGTCCCTCTAAGTGGCCTCGCTTACGCACTCAGAACTTTTCTGCCTTTCAGGCGGCGGGCTGCCAGCACTTTACGGCCGTTTTTCGTGCTCATTCTTGCGCGGAAACCATGCACCTTTTTGCGTTTGCTCACATTCGGTTTGAACGTCGGTCTCATGTATTGCACCTCCCTTACAGGATCTTCATTAATGTCATATTAACGGACGAGCCGTCCTTGATTTACGGACAACAACCTCACAGAAAACACCTTTATATATTAAAGCACAACCCATACATAGAAGTCAACCTTGATCTTCCTTCTCCAAAAAAGCTTCCTATTATGCACGTTTAGACACGCAAGTAGATTCATCCACAGCTTTCGGCAGTTATCCACCTGTGGTTAAGCGAATGCCGTCGAACCTGAACGACTGAGCATAAGCTGTGCACAAAAAAACAAGTCCCCTGACGGAACTTGTCGAACGGTGAACAACATATCAACAATATGTAGTGTTGTTATTAAGAATTGTACACAAGCGCTTGAATTTGTGGATAAATTATCGCCGCTCATTGAAAAACAAGGGTGGTTTTGCTATGATGGTATTACTTTTGATTGTGAATAGATTTGTTAGTTCTCTATATTATCAACAAGCTGTGGATAAAGTTGTGAACAATTCAAATTTATCCATATTTTTGTGTCTCTTGATACTGCTTGCTGGGGATAAGTTTCTGCACCAACCTATTTTCTTCGACATTCCACTTCATGGCTGACGCCACATTTGGAAGATTTAAAGGAGTGACAGTCTGTGGACAGCCATACTTCCGAATTATGGCAGCAAATTTTATCGATTATCCAGACCAAATTAAGCAAACCCAGCTTCGATACATGGTTTAAAGCGACGAAAGCGTTAACCTTTTCTTCCGATGCGCTGATTATCTCCGCTCCGACGACATTTGCCGTGGAATGGCTCGAGAGCCGCTACACCAAGCTGGTCGGCGCCACGGTCATGGAAGTGACCGGGCAACAAGTCGACGTCAGATTCGTCATCGAAGAGAACAAGCCGGCTGAGCCGGTCATTCAGCAGGCCGCTCCGGCTCCAGCGGTATCCCGCGAGGAAGCCCAGACGCATCTGCTTAACCCGAAATATACGTTCGATACTTTCGTCATCGGCTCCGGCAACCGTTTTGCCCATGCCGCTTCGCTAGCTGTCGCCGAAGCTCCGGCCAAGGCTTATAACCCGCTGTTTCTGTATGGCGGCGTTGGACTCGGTAAAACCCACCTGATGCATGCCATCGGGCATTATGTGCTGGAACATAATCCGAATCATAAGGTTATTTATATTTCCTCTGAGAAATTTACGAATGAATTCATTAACTCTATTCGCGACAACCGCGGCGAAAGCTTCCGCAACAAATACCGCAATGTCGACATTCTGCTCATCGACGATATTCAGTTTTTGGCCGGCAAGGAATCGACGCAGGAGGAGTTTTTCCATACATTCAATGCGCTGCATGAGGAACGCAAACAGATTATTATCTCCAGCGACCGGCCGCCCAAGGAAATTCCGACGCTGGAAGAGCGGCTGCGCTCCCGTTTCGAATGGGGCCTGATCACCGACATTCAGCCGCCGGATCTGGAGACGCGGATCGCCATTTTGCGCAAGAAAGCAAAAGCGGAGAACCTTGATATTCCAAACGAAGCGATGATGTATATTGCCAACCAGATCGATACGAACATCCGCGAGCTGGAGGGAGCGCTCATCCGCGTCGTCGCCTATTCTTCATTGACGAACCAGGATGTCACGACCCATTTGGCTGCCGAAGCGCTGAAGGACATTATCCCGTCCAGCCGGCCGAAGATGATTACGATCGGAGACATTCAGCAGAAGGTCGGCGAATATTACAACCTGCGGATGGAGGATTTCAAGGCGCGCAAACGCACCAAAGCCGTAGCTTTTCCGCGGCAGATCGCCATGTACCTATCCAGGGAGCTGACCGATTATTCGCTGCCTAAGATCGGGGAGGCATTCGGCGGGCGCGACCATACCACCGTCATCCACGCCCACGAGAAGATAACGCAGTCGATGAAAGAGGATCAGGAGCTTTATAAAGTGGTAAACAACATCGCAGAGAAAATTAAAAATCCTTCCTAAGAGGAACAAAGAGCCTATACACAATCTATACACATGTGGGTAGGCTTAATTTTATGCGCTTGTCCAGGTTATCCACATAATCGTCCCGCCTACTACTAATACTATTAATAACTATAATTAATTCATCATAAAAAGCGGCGCTGCACAGCAGCTTCCGCAGACCATTCTCCAAATTCTCGCTAGGAGTGAAACTATGAAAATCACCATTCTCAAAAATGAGCTTAACGAATCCATTGGCCACGTATCGAAAGCCATCTCCAGCCGTACAACCATACCGATTCTGACCGGCATCAAGTTTGAAGTAAATTACAATGGCGTAACGCTTACCGCAAGCGATACCGACATCTCTATCCAATCCTTTATTCCAGCGGAAGATGACAATCACACCATTGTGAAGGTCGAACAACCGGGAAGCGTTGTTTTGCCTGCCAAATTTTTCGTTGAAATCATCAAAAAGCTGCCGTCCAAAGAAATCCAGATGGAAGTGAAGGAAGGGTTTCAAACCTTTATCTCCTCGGGATCGACAGAAATTCAAATCGTCGGCCTAGATCCGGAGGAATTCCCGGTGCTGCCGAGCATCGAAGAGAACGATATGATCTCCCTTCCTGGCGATCTGCTGAAGAATATGATCAAGCAAACGGCTTTTTCGATTTCCACCCAGGAAACAACGCCGATTCTGACCGGCATTCTCTGGAACCTAAGCAATAACGAGTTCAAATTCACCGCGACGGACCGCCACCGCCTGGCCACCCGCTCGGCAAGTCTTGAAGGAACGGACAATGTTCAATTCGGAAACATCGTCATTGCCGGTAAAACGCTGAACGAGCTCAGCAAAATCATTCCGGATCAGAATATGCTCGTGGACATCGTCGTCGCCGACAACCAGGTGCTGTTCAAAATCGACAAAGTGCTGTTCTACACGCGAATTCTGGACGGCGTGTATCCGGATACTTCTAGAATTATTCCGACAGCCTTCAAAACAGAACTCACTTTGGACACAAAAAAACTGACCGATTCCATCGATCGCGCTTATTTGCTGTCCCGTGAGGAAAAAACGAATATTGTGCGCATGCAGACGCTCGATAACGGAGATATCGAAATCTCCTCCAGCTCGTCGGAACTCGGAAAGGTACGGGAGGAGCTCGAAGTTGCCGATTTCAAAGGCGAACCGCTACGGATCTCCTTCAACTCCAAATATATGCTTGACGTGCTGAAGGTCGTGGACAGCGAGCAGTTGACCATTGCTTTTACCGGAATGATGAGTCCGATTATTCTGCGTCCACTGGACGACAGCCGCGCGCTTTATGTCATTCTGCCGTACCGTACAACCAACTAAGATCACTGTCCGCACGACTGTGGATAAGTGAGGGAAGGAATAACGAACGATGAAAAAAATACTTATCCACAGTGGATATATTAAGCTGGACCAGTTTTTGAAGCTCTCCGATTGCGTATCCACAGGCGGTATGGCGAAGGCGCTGCTGCAGGAAGGAGCCGTACGCGTAAACGGTGAACTTGAAGAACGGCGTGGCCGGAAGCTTTACCCAGGTGATAAAATAGAGGTCGAGGACAACGGAGTGTTCATCGTCGAGGACGGTGGAAGCCGGGAATAGGAAGAGCGATCCGGAGGAGGCGCGCATTACGTGTTTGTCAAAAATATCGGATTGCAGCATTACCGCAACTACGGCATACTGCGCCTGGAGAGCTTGGGCGATGTCAATTTGATTCTCGGGCAAAACGCCCAGGGCAAAACCAATCTCATGGAGGCACTGTTCGTGCTGGCCATGACGAAGAGTCACCGTACAACCAAAGACCGGGAGTTGATCGCTTTCGATGCTCCCTCTGGTTCCGCCCATATTATTGCCGAGGTGGAACGCAAATACGGCGAATTGAAGCTGGAGCTGATGCTTTCGCCGCAAGGTAAAAAAGCCAAAATCAACGGGCTGGAGCAGCGCCGGCTGAGTGAATTCGTCGGATCGCTAAATGTGGTGATGTTCGCGCCTGAGGATCTGGAAATTGTGAAAGGCACGCCGGGGGTACGGCGCCGTTTTCTCGATATGGAGATCGGCCAGGTACAGCCCGGCTATCTGTTTCATTTGTCCCAATACCAGAAAGTGCTGGTACAGAGAGGAAATCTGTTAAAGCAATTATGGGGGAAAGAAGGTTCCGCAAGAGAACTTCTGGAGATCTGGGATACCCAATTGGCCGAGCACGGTGTTAAAATTATCAAAAAGAGGAAACAATTCATAAAGAAGCTGCAAGTGTGGGCCGAAAGCATTCATAGAGGGATTACTAGCGGCGGGGAAGAGCTGAAATTAGCCTATGTTCCGTCGTTTGGCGAACGCGAAGAGGAAGATGAAGCTGTCTTATTGGACAATTTTATGTTAAAGTTATCACAAACAAGAGATCAGGAAATCAGGCGCGGCATGACGCTGACGGGCCCCCACCGGGATGACCTGTCCTTTTTTATCAATGGCAGGGAAGCTCAGGTATACGGTTCGCAAGGGCAGCAGCGCACGGCGGCGCTGTCGCTTAAACTGGCGGAAATCGAGCTGATTCACGAAGAGATCGGTGAATATCCGGTGCTGCTTTTGGATGATGTATTATCCGAGCTTGACCCGTACCGCCAAACCCAGCTGATCGAAACCTTTCAAAGCAAGGTTCAGACCTTTATTACCGCTACGGGCGTCGAAGGGCTGAACACCGGAAAGCTGAAGGGCGCATGCCTGTATCATGTCCATGACGGAAGCGTGGAGTTCTAAAGAGCGGAGGAAGACGATGTATATTCATTTGGGCGGGGAAAAAATTATCCGGTCCTCGGAGCTGATTGCGATCTTTGATATTTCGATTGAGAAATCTTCCAAGATATCCAAGCAGTTTATCGCCTGTTCCCTGCAAGACAAGCGGCTCGAGCGGATCGGCGACGAAGAAGCCAAATCCATCGTTGTGACCAAAAATACAATCTACTACTCTCCGATTTCTTCCTCAACACTCAAAAAGAGAGCAAAAATCTTGCTTGAAATATAAAAGAAGTAGGTGAAAGCATGTCCATGAATCAACCGACATATGATGAGAGCCAGATACAGGTCCTGGAAGGGCTGGAGGCCGTCCGTAAGCGTCCCGGCATGTACATCGGCTCGACGAGCAGCAAAGGCCTGCATCATTTGGTCTGGGAGGTTGTCGATAACAGTATCGATGAGGCGTTGGCCGGATTTTGCGACCGCATTCAGGTCATCATCCATGAAAATAACAGCGTAACGGTTATCGATAACGGCCGGGGGATCCCGGTCGGGGAGAACGTTAAGCTGAAAAAATCGACGCTGGAAGTCGTCATGACCGTCCTTCATGCGGGCGGTAAATTCGGCGGCGGCGGATACAAGGTATCCGGCGGTCTGCACGGTGTAGGGATTTCCGTAGTCAACGCATTGTCTGAAAAGGTTGAGGTAACCGTCAAACGCGATGGTCACGCCTACCGTCAGGAATACCGCCGAGGCGCGCCGCAGTACGATATCAAAATCGTCGGCGATACGGAAGAAACCGGAACGACAACAACGTTCCAACCCGATCCGGAGATTTTTACCGAAACTACGGTATTTGATTACAACACGCTGCTTACCCGTCTGCGCGAGCTGGCCTTCCTGAACAAAGGCATTGAGCTGTCCATCCTCGATGAACGGACCGGCGTGTCCAACACCTTCAAGTACGAAGGCGGCATTGTGGAATACGTGAAATATTTGAACGAGAAAAAAGAAGCGCTGCATGAAGCGCCGATCTACGTCGAAGGTTCGCGCGACATGATCCAGGTCGAAATCGCGCTGCAATATAACGACTCGTATACGGAGAACATCTACTCCTTCGCCAATAATATCAATACCCATGAAGGCGGAACCCATGAATCCGGCTTCAAGAGTGCCTTGACGCGGATCATCAACGACTATGCCCGCAAATCCGGCATCATCAAGGACAGTAACTCCAATCTGACCGGCGATGACGTCCGCGAAGGTCTGACGGCGATCATCTCCGTGAAGATCCCTGAGCCGCAATTTGAGGGCCAGACCAAAACCAAGCTCGGCAACAGCGAAGTGCGCGGCGTCGTGGAATCGCTGTTCGGGGAGAAGCTGCAGGAATTCCTGGAAGAAAATCCGGCGATCTCCCGCCGCGTGCTTGAGAAATCGCTGCAGGCATCCCGTGCGCGGGAAGCGGCCCGTAAAGCACGGGAATTGACGCGCCGCAAGAGCGCACTGGAAGTCAGTGCCCTGCCGGGCAAGCTGGCCGACTGCTCCTCCAAGGACGCTTCGATCAGCGAGCTGTATATCGTCGAAGGGGACTCCGCAGGCGGTTCGGCCAAACAAGGCCGGGACCGGCATTTCCAGGCGATTTTGCCGCTGCGCGGCAAAATTCTCAACGTAGAGAAGGCCCGGCTTGACCGGATCTTGTCCAACGCCGAAATCCGGGCAATCATTACCGCGCTCGGTACCGGCATCAGCGACGATTTCGATTTGAGCAAGGCACGGTACCACAAAGTCGTAATTATGACCGATGCCGACGTCGACGGTGCCCACATCCGGACGCTGCTGCTGACCTTCTTTTACCGCTATATGCGCAAGCTTGTGGATGCCGGCTTTATTTATATTGCCCAGCCGCCGCTCTTCAAGATCGAACGCAATAAAGTGGTACGCTACGCCCAATCCGAAAAAGAGCGCGATGAGATCATCGCCTCCTTTGGAGACAACGTGAAGGTCAACGTACAGCGTTACAAAGGTCTCGGGGAAATGAATGCCGAGCAGCTGTGGGATACGACCATGGATCCGGAGAACCGCAGCATGCTGCAGGTTACGATTGAAGATGCCATTCTGGCCGATGCTATCTTTGATACGCTGATGGGCGACAATGTCGAGCCACGGCGCGAATTTATTCAAGAGCATGCCCAATCGGTACGCAATCTCGATATTTAACAGCGGCACAAACCTAAAGAACCTTCCTTGTTCGTATGAACAGGCGGAGGTTCTTTTTTTGTCATCTCCGGCTGGAACGTCTGGCGGGTGATTTTCGTCTAGAGGTAGCCGCCGGTTTATTCTTTTTGAGTCGGCCGTATGCCGATGCGTAGCGGTGGATTTTTTCATAAACGGTTTTATCGGGATACTGTTTGAAAATAAAGATAGCGGGAAGCGTATTGACCTCCAGCAGCCACAAGTCATGATGCTCATCGATGGCAACGTCCAGGCCGATTTCCTTGATCGACGGATAAGCGCTCTCCAGTTGCTGCCCGATCCGCTGTCCGAGCAATTTTAGTTTTTTGATCGTTGCGGCTGCCTCGATGGGACTCATATGATCTTTCAGGAGCTTGCTGACCCATTCTACTTTGCCCCCGTTATGATAGTTGGTTACGATTTTCTGCGGAGCCGCTACTCTGCCCACCATACCGGTCGTTTCCCAGCCACCATGGGGATTTTTTTGTGTCAGGATCCGCAAATCAAACGGCAGCCGCTCATGGCAGAGAAGCTGAATGCCTTGCTGAATTAGATACTTTCGTTTCTGAATCCGCTGGGCGATGGCATTATTCAGGGCTTCGACTGTCATAAAAGAGTGCGACTCTTTGCCATGGCGGAGAATGTACAGCGTCTGGGGTTCCTCGGTTACAGCTACGGCCGGCTGCAGCTGCTCATCCGTTTCGGGAGGGAGCTCTGCATCCTCAGGCTCTGGATCCAGACTGCTGACTTGCGGCATCAGCACATGCCGTTCCGCACGCATCACGCCGACACCGTACGTGCCGCGGTCAGGCTTTATATAAACGGTTTCGTATAGTCCGAGCAACGTGGATAAACCCGAGCTGGTGTATACTCGTGTTTCAGGAATATAGGGAGAGAGCCGGGGATTTTGCAGGATGACTTTTGTTTTAGCCCATTTGCTTGAAACCCGTTGTATACTCATCATCTTCCTCCTATGCAGGCTGAAATATCAGGACAAGCTTAGTAAACAATGTTATAATATAAGGATGCGAGAGCCCCTTAATTGACGAATGATGGACAATCGCCGCAGCTCTTTTTCTACAGTCTATGTAGGTGTGATAGTGGCGGAAAGGGCGAATACCCCTGCTTGCTCTAAAAAAAGAGTTCTTTGAAGACGGATAAGCCATCAGGCGTTTAATTGTGCAGTTTTTGTGAAAGTAATATAATTAGGGGTAGCGGTTTTTTAACTGAAGGAGGTCCAGCAACACATGGCTGAACAAAATAACCCGCAAATCAGAGATCGGGACATTGGTGTGGAGATGCGCGATTCCTTTATGGATTACGCGATGAGCATCATCGTTAGCCGGGCTTTGCCGGATGTGCGGGACGGACTGAAGCCTGTTCACCGACGCATTTTGTTTGCGATGTCGGAACTTGGGATGTCTGCGGATAAACCTCATAAGAAGTCAGCGAGAATCGTGGGCGAAGTCATCGGTAAATACCACCCGCACGGCGATTCCGCGGTCTATGAAACGATGGTCCGGATGGCCCAGGATTTCTCCATGCGTTATATGCTGGTCGACGGCCACGGCAACTTCGGCTCGATCGACGGTGACATGGCGGCGGCTATGCGGTATACCGAAGCCCGTCTCTCCAAAATCGCTGGTGAAATGCTGCGCGATCTGAACAAGGAGACGGTTGATTTTGCACCCAACTATGACGGCGAAGAAAATGAACCGGTTGTCCTGCCTTCCCGTTATCCGAATCTGCTTGTAAACGGAGTCTCCGGCATTGCCGTAGGGATGGCTACGAACATTCCGCCGCATAACCTCGGCGAAGTCATCGACGGCGTGCAGGCGATGATCAAGAATCCCGATATCACGCCTATGGAGCTCATGGAATATATCAAAGGTCCGGATTTCCCGACTGCCGGCTATATTCTTGGCCGTGAAGGGATCCGCCAGGCTTATCGTACCGGCCGCGGCTCGGTGACGATGCGCGCGAAAGCGACGATTGAAGACAACAACGGTAAGGCGCGGATCATCGTCCACGAGCTGCCTTATCAGGTGAATAAGGCGAGACTGGTGGAGAAAATCGCCGAGCTGGTCCGTGAAAAACGGATTGAAGGCATTACCGACCTCAGAGATGAATCGGACCGCAACGGGATGCGTATCGTTGTGGAAATGCGGCGCGACGTTAACCCGAATGTCGTTCTGAACAATTTGTATAAACATACGGCCATGCAGTCGACCTTCGGCATCAACATGCTGGCGATCGTCGGCAATGAGCCGAAGATCCTGAATCTTCGCGATGTCCTGCACCATTATCTGCAGCATCAGATCGAAGTCATCCGTCGCCGGACGATTTTCGATCTGAAGAAAGCGGAAGCCCGTGCGCATATTCTCGAAGGCTTGCGGGTAGCACTCGACCATCTGGATGAGGTCATCGCCTTGATTCGCGCATCCCGTACAACGGAGATTGCCCGCGACGGATTGATGGAGACCTTCAGCCTTAGCGTGGAGCAAGCCCAGGCGATTCTGGACATGCGGATGCAACGCCTGACCGGTCTGGAACGGGAAAAAATCGAAAACGAATATAACGAGCTGATCGCCAAGATTGCCGAATATCGTGAGATTTTGGCTAATGAGCATCTCGTGCTGGAGATTATCGGCAATGAGCTGCAGGATATCCGCGACCGTTATTCCGACGAACGCCGGACGGAGATTACGATCGGCGAAGAAAGCATTCTGGATGAGGATTTGATCCCGCGCGAAGAGGTTGTCATTACGGTTACCCATACCGGCTATATCAAGCGGCTGCCAGTAAACACATATCGCAGCCAGAAGCGGGGCGGGCGCGGGGTTATCGGCATGGATACCAAAGACGAGGATTTTGTCGAGCATCTCTTTGTGAGCAACTCGCATAATTACCTGATGTTCTTCACCGACAAGGGTAAAGTCTACCGGATCAAGGCCTACGAGATTCCGGAGCTTGGCCGGACTGCGCGGGGAACTCCGATCATTAACCTGATTCAAATCGAACAAGGAGAGAAGATCAGCGCGGTCATTCAGGTTGAGGAAAGCGACAGCGATAAATATCTGTTCTTTGCTACACGCGAAGGCATTGTGAAGAAGACGCCGCTTGAGGACTATAACAACATCCGCAAAGGCGGCCTGATCGCGATTAACCTTCGTGAAGAAGACTCCCTGATCGAAGTCAAGTTGACCGATGGCGCGCAAAATCTGATTATCGGTACCGCCAACGGCATGTCCATTACCTTCTCTGAAAACGATGTGCGCTCTATGGGCCGCAGTGCCACAGGGGTCAAAGGCATCACCTTGGATGAGAATGACCATGTCATCGGTATGGACTGCGTCGATAAGGAACTTGAAGTGCTGATTGTCACGGCCAACGGCTATGGCAAACGGACGCCAGCAAGCGATTTCCGCTTCCAGACACGCGGCGGCAAGGGGATCAAGATGATCAACCTGACCGAGAAGAACGGTCTTGTCGTCGGTCTGAAGGTCGTTAAAACCGATGAGGACCTGATGATTATTACAACCAGCGGTACGCTGATCCGGATGAGCATGGATGGAATTTCGACGATGGGCCGGTATGCCCAAGGCGTGAAGCTGATCAATATCCGTGAGGATGACGCCGTAGCTACATTGTGCCGGGCCGACAAGGAAGAAGAATCTGATCATGAAGCCGATTTGGAATCGTCCGATGAAGGCGCATCAGAAGAAACATTCCAAGACACATCCGAAGACCAAAACGAATAATACGACGTAAAGGGCACGGGGAACCGTGCTCTTTTTTTTCTGTCTATCTAGCCGATGATAAGTATCCATACTATAATAAAATGGACAAATTTTAACCACGTGAAGTTTTGGGATAGAGGGGCTGAGCATATGCCGTACGTTGCGGTATCAGAGATCAAACCGGGTTCGAAAATCATCAAAGATGTTGTTACTCCACTGGGAGGAACGCTCTTTACCAAAGGAAAAGTCATATTGCCGCGCGATCTTGAGATTTTGCAGGCCTTTTTAATCCAACAGGTGGAGATTGAAGGGGTTCAGGCCGCTGAGCCTAAGCCGGGTGAGGGTCCAAAAGCTGCAAAAACGAATACGGTCAAAGCAGGCGCGGTCGTCAATGAAGCGCTGCTCTCCAAGAGTAATTCTCCGCTACATGATGAATATGACAAGATGCTGTCTCTGATTAAGCAATGCTACCGCTCTGCCGGCGCGGCCCCGTTGCCGATGCTTGAGCTGCGCGGCCAACTCGAGGCGCTGATTGCTCATCTTAAAGATTACCATGTGCTTAAATTTGTTCCACGGGCATTGCGTGAAGAGGATTACAACTACCACAATGCGGTATTATCTTCCCTGACGTCGTACAAACTGGCCCAGTGGTGCGCCTATCCGCAAAAGGATTGGATGCAGGTGGCGTTTGCCGGTCTGCTTCACGATATCGGCAACACGAAAGTTGATAACTTCCTCTTACATAAGCCAATGACATTAACACATTCGGAAGCGGAAGAAGTGCGTAAGCATACAACGCTTGGCTATCAGATTCTCCGTACGGTAACGGCGATCAACGAAGGTGTTCGCTTAACAGCTTTGCAGCATCATGAGAAGGTGGACGGCACTGGTTATCCGCTGCATCTCGATGGCACGCAAATTCATGCCTATGCCAAAATCGTCGCGGTTGCCGACATCTTTCATGCCATGACGCTGGAAAAGTCCTACCGTAAAGCGCAGTCGCCTTATCTGGTATTAGAGCAAATACTCAAAGAAAGCTTCGGCAAACTCGACCCGGCCATTGTACAAATCTTTATTCAAAAAGCCACCGAACTGTATAATGGCACAAAAGTGCGGCTCAGCGACGGCCGGCATGGAGAGATTATCTTCACAGACCGCAGTAACCCTACAAGACCAATGGTTCAGATCGAGGGAAAAATCGTGAATTTGATGTTGGAACGGGAGTTGTATATTCAGGAGATTATTGCATAAAGGGAATGTTTTAAAAAAAGCTTGCATTCATCTTCTGTACATGGTATATTATTATTCCGGCCAAGAAATATCAGATGAAACGCTCGAATGAAGTTAAAAAAAGAGCTTGCATCGAACGGCTGGATATGATATAGTATAAGAGTTGCTGCTGATGAGAAATTGCAGCGGCGAAACAAAGTTTGATCTTTGAAAACTGAACAACGAGTGAGTATTAAAGAGAATGCAAATTCTCGTCAGATGTTTTAAATGAGCAAGTCAAACACTTTTATGGAGAGTTTGATCCTGGCTCAGGACGAACGCTGGCGGCGTGCCTAATACATGCAAGTCGAGCGGAGTTTATCCTTCGGGATAAGCTTAGCGGCGGACGGGTGAGTAACACGTAGGCAACCTGCCCCATGAACTGGGATAACTACCGGAAACGGTAGCTAATACCGGATAATTCCTCTTTTCGCCTGAAGAGAGGATGAAAGACGGAG
>NZ_FOIK01000001.1:899308-2478881 GCF_900111565.1 Paenibacillus sp. NFR01 | reverse complement strand
AAGATGAGATTTCCCAATTAGTAAGACCCCTTGAAGACGACGAGGTAGATAGGTTGGAGGTGGAAGTGCAGCAATGCATGGAGCTGACCAATACTAATCGGTCGAGGGCTTATCCAAAACATCTATGACGCAAGTTTCGTTTCGATCCAGTTTTCAGGCGATCAAGCCTGAATTGAATATCCGTTTGGTAACAATGGCGGAGGGGTTCCACGCGTACCCATCCCGAACACGACCGTTAAGCCCTCCAGCGCCGATGGTACTTGGACCGCAGGGTCCTGGGAGAGTAGGACGTTGCCAAGCACGAAGAGCCATTGCTGTTCACTCAGCAATGGCTTTTTGATTGATTTGCCTCAGCTGAGCTATTGAGGTAGATAAATAATAAATCATATGGAATACTTGCTTATTTGAGTAAAACATGGTATACTCATTGAGTTGCTTCTTCTGGAAGCTGAATTGGTATTAAACGACGCGGGGTGGAGCAGCTCGGTAGCTCGTCGGGCTCATAACCCGAAGGCCGCAGGTTCAAATCCTGCCCCCGCAATTAATCTCCAAAAAGTGAAGATATGCTTTGTAGCATAGTCCGAATACTTTCCGGGGGGCCCAATAACATTTTTCAAATGTGGAACCGTGGTGTAGAGGCCTAACATGCCTGCCTGTCACGCAGGAGATCGCGGGTTCGAATCCCGTCGGTTCCGCCATTATACAATTGCTTCGGAGATTTAAGAAATACATACCGTGTGCGGACGTGGCTCAGCGGTAGAGCATCGCCTTGCCAAGGCGAGGGTCGCGGGTTCGATTCCCGTCGTCCGCTCCATATTTTGCGCCCTTAGCTCAGCTGGATAGAGCGTTTGACTACGAATCAAAAGGTCGGGAGTTCGAATCTCTCAGGGCGCGCCATTATTACAATCTTTGAATGACAAATTGCCCTTGATCAGGGCTATTATTGTTTTTGGAGTAATAATTACATCATGCCGGCGTGGCGGAATGGCAGACGCGCTCGACTCAAAATCGAGTGGGAAACCGTGGAGGTTCGAGTCCTCTCGCCGGTATTTGATAAAAGGCTTATGAATTTGCGAATGACGCAAATTCATAAGCCTTTTTGCGTTTGGAACGAACGAAATGACGACATACGGTAAACCGACGGTCGGGATACGGTTATTTCACTGTCCTAAGCCGTACTTATTGTCGAATCGGAGTACGGAAGCCATAATGAAAGGGCAAAGATTTTTAATGGAAGGCGTGAAAAACGGTGGATTATCTTCTTAGGCAATCGTTCCGCAATAAACTCAAGATCGCTTTTCTGGTAGTCATCGTGCTCTCGGTGCTGATGACCGGGGGATTATCCTATTATATCTCGGCAGCTACGCTAGAAAAAAACGCACTGAAGCTTACGCAAGACACGGTGGCCCGATCCGCTCAAATCGTGGATGAGAAGCTGAACAAGCTGATGCTGATTATGATGACGTTTATGATCAGCCAGCCTTTCCATGACATGCTGAAGGATGCTGCCGCAGGGGATACCAGCAGATATTACATGCACTTGAATAATCTTGATAACGTTTTCTCTCAGGCGCGGATTGCCGAGCCGCTGATTCAATCCATTTATGTGACGACGCCGATCGGCGAGTTCTATCCTTCGTCCATGAACCGCAACCGCAACACCGCGTTCGAGGATACCTTTTTATATGACCGCATTGAACGGGAGAAAAAAAACATCTGGGTGGAAGGGCATAAGGATATGCTTTTTTCCGGAGGGGACCGGGTCATCTCGTTAATTCTGGAACCGATCTTTGACACACCCGTCAGCGGAGTCTATATCGTAGTGAATATTCGCGAAGATGGCTTCCGGAAGCTGGTGCAGGGTGACACCGGAGTAGGAGCATCCAGTTTTCTGCTGAACTCGGAAGGCGCTCCGGTCTATCCGGTGAAGGACCCGCTGGCCCGGCAGGCAGTGGAGGCGGGAAATCTGAGTAGCATGATGCTGCGTTCGGAGGGCAATCAATCCTTTGAGTTGAATGATCAGCTTTATTTGCTTAATTACGCCCACCTTGGCATTGCGGAATGGACGATTACTACCATCCGGTCACAGGCAGTTGTCCTGAAGGACATGGTGTATGTAAAATGGCTGATCGCCGGGATTGCCCTGACCGCTTTTGCCGTGACGACGCTGATTTCCGGAGCGCTTACGCGCTATCTGCTGAAGCCGCTGCAAGGACTGCTGAAGGTGATGAAGCGGGTGGAGAACAATGACCTGTCGGCCCGTTTTGAAAGCAACAGTGGTGATGAGCTGGGACAGGTGGGCTTCCGGTTTAACCGGATGCTGGAGCAGATCGTAGTGTTGATCGAAGAGGTTACGGAGGCGCAATCGCATAAGCGGGCTACGGAGATCAAGGCGCTGTCGGCTCAGATGGACCCGCATTTTCTGTACAACACTCTGAACACGATTTACTGGAAGCTGAATATGAAACAAGTCGAGCCTTCGCAAAAAATGGTTATGGCGCTCTCCCGCCTGTTTCAGCTCGGACTTAACAAGGGGCAGGAGATTACGACATTATCGAAAGAACTGGAGCATGTCCGTCAGTATCTGGAGCTGCAGTCCTACTGTTATGAAGGATTGTTTGACTTTGAGATTGAAGTTTGCGGGACGGATCTGCCGGCGCTTTCGATTCCGCGCATCATTCTGCAGCCGCTGGTAGAAAACAGCATTTTACACGGTTTCCGCGATTGGATGAACGGCGGGCGCATTCAAATCGAGATTGCCGGGGATGCGGAGCACTGGACGATTACCGTGCGCGATAACGGGAGCGGCATGGATGAGAATCAGGTGTGCGCGCTCTTTGGGAAGGAGCCGGAGAAAGGATACGCCGTATCCAATCTGATCCGGAGGCTCCAGCTTTATTACGGGGACCGCGTGGGGTTTCAAGTGAACAGCGCGCTAGGTCGCGGAACGGAAGTAATTCTATTTTTGCCTAAGAAGGGGGAGCATTCGAATGAGCCACTATGAAGCGGAGGCGGTCAGTCTCTGCATAATTGACGATATCAAAAGCGTCGTGGACGGGCTGACAGCGATGAACTGGGAGAAACAGGGGATTCGGGTTGCAGGCGTATCCAACAATGGGGAAGGGGGGCTTAGGCTCATTTATGAACTACGGCCGGATTTGGTCATTACCGATATCCGTATGCCGAGAATGGACGGACTAAGCATGCTGCGCGCTGTTTTGGAGGAACACCGTACCTGCAAGGTAATCCTTATCAGTGGCTATGCAGATTTCGAATATGCGCAACAGGCAGTTCAGCTGGGTGCGTTTGATTTTGTGGTAAAGCCTTTTTCGGAGGAGGATATCCTGTCGGCGGCACTGCGGGCGAAGGCGGAGATTATGGAAGAACGGTCCAAGCGCTTAAGCCTGAGAGATATGGAGATCAAGCTCCGCGAGAGCATGCCCGTGCTACGGCAGGAATACTTCGCGCTGCTTGTAAGCCATCGCACAACATGGGAAGAGGCTGCGGGACGATGGGCTTTTCTGAATATTGAGCTGGAGCCGCGCGGCTTCATCGTAATGCTGATTGAAATTGACCGTTTCCGGGAGCGGGTTGCCGAGCTGTCCATCCGGGAGATGGAGCTGATCCGTTTTTCGCTTCTGAACATTATGCAGGAGACCCTGGCCGGACGAACACGGAGCGTAGTTTTCCGCGCTCGCCATGACCGGTATCTGGCCGTTATGAACGATACGGAAGCGTTCAGCCCGATTGAAATTGCCGAGCAGTGCTGCCGGAATATCGAGCAGTATACCAAATTCACAGTTTCGGTTGGGGTTGGGGGCAGAGTGACGGAGATCAGCGAACTGCCGGATTCGTACCGCCAGGCTCACTTGGCGCTTGCCCATCACCTGTTTACCGAAGGCAACGCCGCCATTGTCTACAACGATATTCACCAGAGCGGAACCCAGGAGCCACTGGCGCTGGAATATAAGGATGAGCTGCTGCTCGCACTACGGTCCGGGAATGTCAGCCGAACGGAGTCGATCTTATCTGCAATTTCGGAGACGCTGCAAAGCCTGGTCTCACGGCAAAATCCGGATTACCTGCTCAGTTTATACGATGAGTTGGCCGCCTCCGCGATCCGTACCTTCTATGAGCTTGTCCCGTATCCGGATATACAACCACTAATCCAGAGATTCAAGGCAGCGCAAGGACCATCGGGGATGCCGCTTGCTTCCCTGCAACGCCAGCTGCTTGCCCTTTGCAAGGAGGGAGCCGGAATGGTGCACCGGAACAGTCTGTCCGAAGGACAGAAGGTGATTTATGAAGCCATCGACTATATCATGAGCCGGCTATCGGAGGAAATAACCGTGGGGCAATGCGCCGCGCATGTCCATCTCAGCGCCAGCTACTTTTCCAGTCTGTTCAAGCGGGTCACCGGGATGACGGTCACACAGTTTACGACCTCGGAACGCATCCAGAAAGCAAAGCAGCTGCTCGTCGAAGGGGCGCCGGTGCAGGAGGTGGCTTCCGCGGTCGGCTATGAGGAACGCCGGTATTTCAGCGAAATGTTCAAGAAGGTCACCGGCCAGACGCCATCTGAGTTCAGGGCAGGCTATCATCCGGACCGGCCGGAGGGAGAGGCGCCTGAGCAGAGACGATAGAATTCTGTCCCTGGAGAGTCAGTCTGCCGCACTCCTTTTCCGGAGGCGGGAGCCTATAATAAAAACGAGCTCACAATTACAAACGTCAATCAAAGGGGTAGAAGGTATGCAAAAAAAATGGTTGGGTCTCGGCCTGAGCATCATGCTGGCCGCAGGAATCGCCGGATGCGGCAGCAACAATAACAACAGCGGAAGCGCAGCGACGGAAGCTTCGGGCGGCGGTACGGCAGCTCCTACGGCAGAAACTGGCGGCAATACGGCCGCAGGCGAGGCAATACAGCTTAAATATTGGACCGACGACCGTCATGACCAGGAATATATCAAGGAATTGATCAACAAGTTCAATGAGACCAACAGTGACAACATTCAAGTGGAACTGACGGTGATGTCCGAGAACTACGCGCAAAGCGTCGATATCGCATTCTCCAGCAACCAGGCGCCGGATGTGCTGCGCCTGAAGAGCGGCAATACGGCCGAGTTTGTCAAAAAAGGCTATCTGGCCCCGATCGACGGTTATCTGACCGATGACATGAAAGCGAAATTCGGCAGCCTGGAGCTCGACAATGTCAACCGTTTTGACGGCAAGCTGTACTCATTGGCCAATACCGGCCTGACGCTGCGCCTTGTCTACAACAAGGATCTCTTTGCCAAGGCTGGTATCGAGAATCCTCCGGCATCGCTGCAGGAAATGGTCGACGACGCCAAAAAAATCACCGAGACCGGCAAATCGGAGGGCGTCTACGGCTTCGCGCTGAATTTCAAGAGTCCGAAATCGGCCTTTGACCGCTCCATCCGTGAGATTCTCTCCTTGAGCGGCTATCAGGGACTTGGCTTTGACATGAAGACAGGCCAATTCGACTTCGCGCCGTACTCGCAGGTCGTTGAATATTTCAAACAGATGTATAAAGACGGAAGCTTTCTCCCCGGCGCGGAAACGCTGGACATCGACCCGCTTCGCGCCCAATTCGCGGCCGGCAAAATCGGCATGTACCTCTCCTTCTCGACGGAGCCGGGCGTGTATAAGGATCAATTCCCGACGGAAATCAATTGGGCGGGCGCACTGGCCCCTACGCTGGACGGGCAGATCAAAGGAACTTCCGAAATCGTATCCGCCGGAACCTGGCTTGGCATCAGCGCCAAATCGGCCCATCAGGAGGCGGCCTGGAAATTTATGCAGTATATGTACGGCGACGAGGTGCTGAAGACTTATCATGAAAAAGGCTTCGGGATCGCTATTGTGCCAAGCATCGTGGAACAAGCCAAAAGTCCGGACATCAAAGGAATGGAGGGCTTCCTGGTCGGCGAGCACGACTCGCTCTGGCCGGCTTCGCCAAACGTTACGCCTGAAGGTTCCAACTACGCGGACGCATTCTTCAAGTATATGATCTCGGGCGGCGACCTGAAGGCGATCACGGAGGATCTGAATGCCAGATACAACGCTGCATTGTCCAAAGCGGCAGAAAAAGGCGAAGTCACCGTAACGCCGGACCCTGCTTTTGATCCGAGCAAACCGCAGGGCGAATAATAACTGGCAAGAATGGGGCTGCCGCGCGCTTCTTGCGGACGCCCCTTATCTTTTCCAGAAGGAGGAACGATTCATGAGTTTTAAATGGAAACGGCTGGGGGAGAATTCTCTGTTTCTGATCCCGAGCATCATCCTGACGGCCTCCCTAGGCATCTATCCTTTGTTCTGGATGCTGCGCTATATGTTCTATGACTATGCCGGCTACGGAGAAGCACTGTTCGTTGGACTAGACAATTTCCGCCGGCTCATGCGCGACGGCTTGTTCTGGGAATCGGTCGGCAACACCTTTATCTTTGCCGGCGGCAAGCTGTTGCTGACGCTGCCTTTGTCCTTGCTGCTGGCGGTCATTCTGAACGGCAGGCTTCGCGGAGGAAATCTGCTGCGGGGAATCTATTTTCTGCCGACGGTGATTAGCACCGCGGTCATCTCCGTTGTTTTTTATACCATTTTCAATTCCTATAACGGGATGGTTAACACACTTTTGATGAAGCTTCATCTGGTGTCGCAACCGATCGACTGGCTGGGTCCGAAGCATGCGATGCTCACGGTGATTCTGGTAGCGGTGTGGGGCGCGGTTGGCAACTATATGCTGCTCTTCCTGGCCGGACTGCAGAGCATTCCGCAGGATTTGTACGAAAGCGCGGCCATCGACGGCGCGAACGCCGGAAGACGGTTTTGGAATATTACCCTTCCGATGTTGGCCCCGGTTGCACAGATGGTCATTATGCTGGCAATTATCGCTTCCCTGAAAGGCTATGAGAGCATTATGGTCATCACGGAAGGGGGACCGATCGGCAAAACCGAGGTCATGTACCTTTATCTGTACAAACTGCTGTTTCCGGTATCCACAGGTTCGCCCGTCTCGCAGCAGGTTGGTTACGGCAGTGCCGTTGGCTTCGCGAGCGCGATCATCGTCGGTGCAATTACAGGCCTGTATTTCTTCCTGAGCCGAAAGATGAGCAAAGTGTATTAATAGCTGTAGCCTTAACGGCTGTAGGCGTAAAGGAGGTCCGGTAATGAACGGACAAGTGTTATCCCAATTGCCGAACAAGCAAGGAAAAATAGCGGCCCGTCCGCTTTCCGGCTATACCGGCAAACTCGTGGCCCGTACGGTTATGTGGTTGTTTTTGCTCGTAACGGCGGTCTTGACCTTATTCCCTCTGTTGATGACGGTATCCGGCTCACTCAAGACCGGGGCTGAAATGATGACCGGCGGCAGCCTGCTGCCCGCCAAGCTGCAATTCGCCAACTATGCGGAAGCCTGGAAGCAGGCCAATTTTGCACGCTATACCTGGAACAGCGCTTTTGTCAGCATCATGGTTACCGCAGGAACTTTGTTGGTCGCCTCCATGGCAGCTTATGTGGTGGACCGACGTGACTTTCCCGGTAAATCCCTGTATGTAGCAGTGCAGGCCTCGATGATGTTCATCTCCGTCGGTGCCATCGTGCTGCGTCCGCAGTTTGACCTGATGGTGGCGCTGCATCTGAACACCTCATTGTGGGGCGTCATTCTCATTCTGATCAGCGCGCATTCCAGCACGTTTTTTATGCTCCAGGGCTTCTTCAAAGCAATTCCCCGCGAGCTGGACGAAGCGGCGATGGTGGACGGCTCCGGGTTCATCCGCACCTTTTTTCGCATTATCCTCCCGCTCCTGACTCCTGGGCTGGGCGTAGCCGGATTGTTCGCCTTTCGCCATGCATGGAATGAATACATCCTGCCCCTGGTGTTCACGATGACCAATCCGAAGCTGCAAACGCTGACTGTCGGACTGGCGAATCTCCGCTACGGGTCTTCCGCGGCGATGCAGATCCATCTGATGATGGCGGGAGCCTGCCTGTCGATTCTGCCGATGCTCCTCGCTTATATTCTGGCGAACAAGACGTTTATCCAGGTGACGGCGGGCTCGGTTAAAGGGTAGTCCGATTCCAAATACAAGGAGTTTTATGCATATGAGCGATATTACTATAGGACCTTTGTTCTCCAGCACGGTAATCACCCGGCACTCCACAAATCCGATCCTGTCCCCTGGTGATGTGCCTTACGGTCCCGCGATGGTTTTCAATGCCGGAGTCGCCAAATTTAAAGGCAGATATGTGATGGTGTTCCGGAACGATTACGGCGATGACCGGAAGGGGATCGTTGCTCCTCATCATACAACCAATCTCGGTCTGGCTTTCAGCAATGACGGAATAAATTGGGAGGTGCAGCAGCAGCCGTGCTGGTCCTGGCATGATGAAGAAGTCATCCGCGTATATGATCCGCGTCTCACCGTGATCGGCGAGCAATGTTATATGTGTTTTGCCGTCGACACGAATCACGGCCTGCGCGGAGGCATCGCCGTAACGGAGGACTTCCACTCCTTCGAGGTGCTGAGCCTATCGCTGCCGGACAACCGCAACATGGTCCTGTTCCCGGAAAAAATCGGGGGCAATTATGTGCGGCTGGAGCGCCCGATGCCCGTATACAGCCGGGGCGGCAAAGACCGCTTCGACATGTGGATGAGCGATTCCCCTGATCTGAAATACTGGGGCAATGCCAAGCTGCTCTTGGCGGTGGAAGATGTGGCTTATGCTAACGACAAGGTGGGTCCGGGCGCCCCGCCCGTCAAAACGGACAAAGGCTGGCTGACTCTGTTCCATGCCGTGGATCTCGACCGCAGCCGTGGAAAAAACGGCTGGGAGGACAGCTGGAAGAAACGCTATACCACGGGCGTGATGCTGCTGGATCTGGCCGATCCCAGCCGAATCATCGGCAGGGCGGCGGCGCCGCTGCTTGCGCCGGAGGCTGCATATGAGATCAGCGGCGGCTTCCGCAATGACGTTATTTTTCCGGGCGGCATGATTCTGGAGGATTCCGGGGAAGTCAAAATCTATTACGGTGCCGCCGATACCGTCGAATGCCTCGCTACCGCGCATGTGGATGATCTGTTGCACCTGTGCCTGGAGAATAAGACGGAGTGAGCAGCGGGAAGGATCGAGGGGGAAGTTTGGAACGGGCGGAGCGTAAACGGCCGGAAGTCCAATCATTCCCCACAGTGACGATGGAGCAAGTTTGTTTTTTCATTCCGGCTTATCCAGCCTATATCTATCAAGGAGGTTTCTATGGATTACGGACATATTGATTTGCCGTCCGCGAGCATACCGGTATCCGCGGACGTGGATGTGCTGGTGATTGGCGGCGGCGCTTCAGGTATTGCCGCAGCGATCGCTGCGGCGAACGGGGGAGCGACAATCATGCTGGTGGAACAGAGAGGGTTTCTTGGCGGCATGGGTACCGTTGCACTCGTCCCGGCATTCTGTCCCTTTACAGATAAACAAAAGCCGATAATCCGCGGCCTCGGTCTTCAGCTGATGGAACGGATGAAGCAGGCATGCGATCCCTGTTACCGGGAGGAGTATCAGGAGGTGCTAGATTGGGTGCCGATCGACCCCGAAGTGCTCAAACGGGTTTATGACGATGCAATTCTGGAGAGCGGCGTGACGCCGCTGTATCATACCTTTGTCTATGATGTAGTTCTGTCCGAAGACCGCAAAACGATAAGAGGCGTAATTATAGTCAATAAAACAGGACGCTCCTTCATTTCCTGCCGGTATATTATCGATTGTACGGGCGACGGGGATATCGCCGCGCTCGCTGGGGCTCCTTTCCAGAAGGGCGGTGAAACGGGCGAACTGCAGCCCGGTAGCATGTGTTATCTGTTGGCGAATGTAGAGCGTCCGAGGTTCCGCCGATTCCTGGAGGACAGCGGGGATACCGGCCAGCTGCACAAAACGGTGGAGCAGGCGATCGCAGACGGCGCGCTGCCGGAGGGCCGCAAGTCCATTTCCGGCCTGGCCTGGATCAGCGATTATCTCGTCGGCGTCAACTTCGGCCACGTGTTCGGCGTCGACGGCACCCTTGCCGAGGATTTAACGAGGGGAGCAATTGAAGGACGCCGCACGGCGGAGCGGCAGCTGCAGTTCTTCCGCCGCTATGTGCCGGGCTTTGAGCATGCCCATATGGTGGCGAGTGGAGAGCAGCTTGGCATCCGGGAGACCCGGCGAATCGAAGGGGACTATATCCTGACGGTCGACGATTTTCTTGCCGCACGCTCTTTTCCCGATGATATTGCCCGCAATGCGTACTACATCGATATTCATCTCGCCAACAGCAAAAGCGACATGACCTTCAATCATTTGCCTCCGGGCGTCTCGCATGGCGTGCCTTACCGGATTATGCTGCCTCTCGGCATCGATAACCTGTGGGTGGCCGGCCGCTCCGTATCCTCGGACCGTGCGGTGCAAGGTTCCCTGCGGGTGATGCCGAACTGCTTCTCCATGGGCCAGGCCTCGGGCACGGCGGCTGCGCTGGCTCTGCAAAGCGGTACCGGCTCTCGCGGCATTTCCGTTGCCGAGCTTCAGCGGCGGCTGCTGGAGCAGGAGGTATGGCTGGGCGAGGATTTCACGCCGGCCGAGCAAGAAGGGAAAATGCCGTGAGGCAGCTTCCCTTGACAGAGGAGTGGTTTCACGGCGCCGTTTCGCTGGAGCGCCGGGAGGGCGGAATCAAGCCGTGGCGCATCCCATACATGGATTACGAACTGTATCCGCCTGAGGGAATCGAAGGCAAAGCGGAGATTTGCGCCGGCGTCCGCCTGCAGCTGCGCACGGATTCCACGGCGGTGGCGGTCGCGTTCGCGCCGCTTGCGGATGACGCCGCCATGGATTGCTTGGCCGGGGAGGAATGGTTTCAGACGGCAAACCTGCCCGCCGGAACAACGGAAGCCTTGTTCAGCGGACTTCCGGGCGGAATCAAGGTGCTGGAGATCTGGCTGCCGCAAAGCATAGGAATGACCGTCACCGGCCTGATGATCGACGATGAAGCTGCCGGGGTTCCGCTGCAGGACGACCGTCCCCGCTGGATCACTTACGGCAGCTCCATTACCCAGTGCGTCGCGGCTTCCAGCCCCTCGCGCGCCTGGCCGGTCATTGCCGCCGCGGCCTGCGGCTTTCAGTTGACCAATCTCGGCTTCTCCGGCAACTGCCATATGGAGCCGATGATCGGGCGGCTGATCCGCGATTTGCCGGCCGATTTCATCTCGATTTGCGCGGGCGTGAACATCTACGGCGCAGCCACCTTAAGCCCGCGAATGTTCAAGCCGCAGCTGATTGGCCTGCTCGAGACGATCCGCGACAAGCATCGGGATACCCCGCTGCTTGTCATTTCTCCGATCTACGGCACCGTCCGCGAAACAGAACCGAACCTGCTGGGCTTCACTCTGCCGATGATGCGCGAAGCCATCCGCGAGACTGTGGCGCTGCTGCGGGAGCGGGGGGACCGCCATATTTACTACCAGGACGGCCTCGACTGGTTCGGCCCGGACGATGCGGCTTTTCTGACGGACGGCCTGCATCCCGGAGCAGAAGGGTACGAACTGCTGGGCAGGCGATTCCGCGGAATGCGGGAAGCGGCGCTCGGAGCGGGATAATCCCCCAAAAAAAACAGGCTTACGAATTGCCCCTAAGCAATCGTAAGCCTGTTTTGCCTATTCCAGCTCAATCACGGCCATCTGGTGATTCTCCAAATATGGAACAACATAAGCGATCTCGCCCTCCTGACCCGCCGTGAATGGCAGCTCCGTCAGGGATGGGGCCAAATAGACGCGGCGGACAGAGGCGGCGTCGGCGGGAAGGCGCAGGCTGACGGGAATGTCCCGCAGCGGCACGAGATCTTCGATGACTTCGATGCGGCCTTTTAAGGCTGGAGCGGCATAAAGCAAATGGTTCACATACCGATTCTCCGTCTGCTGGTATTGCAGGGTTGTAATTCCCCGGGCTGGCAGGCCAGCGCGCAGGGCCGGCTGGGGAAGCAGCCTGGATAAGGCGTGGAGCACCATTTCTTTCGAAATGAGAGGCCCCGCTTCGGCATAATCGCTGAATACGTCCCAGGCGATATAGATTCCGCTGTCCGTTTCGATCATTCCCGGTCCATGATCCTCCCTGGCACTAGGCGTATGCTGATGCGAGCAGAAGGTGAATACATCGCGGTTGAAATAAGGATTTTCCACATGGCCCAGCGATTGTCCTTCTTGTGCCTCTACAAGCTGGCCCTCGCTGTACATGACGTAAGAGGCGGGCTGCAGAGCGCCGGGCGTGAAGTAGGGCCGGAAATAGGACGGACGATACGGGTTTGTTCCGATCCAAGAGAGGCCCATGTTCAGCGCAAAAGCATCGCCGGCCAGATTTAATCCCGAGCGCCCGGTGACCAGCAGTTTGCCGCCGCCTGCCGTAAAGACTTCGATAGCTGCGGCCAATTCAGGCCATACCGGAACCTCATCCGGGAGAATAAGCACCTTATAGGCGGAAAAATCGCTTAATGTATCGATGATGTCGAACAAGTAATGCCCTTCGCTCAGTATGCGCACCGCGCCGGCATCGGCGAGATTTTTACGGCCCTTCAGCTCCTGGTTGTCCGGACAGGCCTCGCGGGCTGCCTCCAGGGATAGAACGGCAATGTCCGCGACAGATTGAACGCCGTCGCACCAAGGCTCCTTCGCCTCCACCTCGGCATAAGCCGCACCGATCAGGGCATACGTGGCTTCATCCATCTGGCCGGAGGGGTGAAGCTGGTCGCCGATCGAGCATTTGGCGCCGTGGGCAAGGCTGAGGCCGGCCTCATAACGCAGGGCGTTCGGGTGTTTGTACCCGCCGAATTCCCCCCAGGAGGTATGGAACTTGCCGGTCATGCCAAGGAAGTCCATGCCCAGTGTCTGGGCGTAACGTGCCGACAACGGGAAATGGTCGTAGCCCCAGCCGCCAGTCGGAAGCGACTCCAGTTCAAGGTGGGTGTTGACATGGGCAAGGTCGCGGCGGCCCCGTGCCTGGTGACCGTTGTTATGATAGACCGGCAAGCCGGGCTTTACGGCGTCGATCGTCTCCCGCACACGGCGTGTATAGTTCAGAAAAGTCTTTTCGCCGAGAGCATGGACAGCCGCGTCATCGCGGGGATCCTGGCCGGCGGCCCGCAGCGTCGCTACGCAATATTGACAGCGGCATTTGCGGATGCCGACGATATCGAGAAAGATGCCGTCCGCATCATAGAGAGAGACGACCTCGTGGATTTGCGCCAGTAAAATATCCAGATAAGGCGTATTGAAGCAGAACTCGTGGTAACCGGGCGTCATGAAGTCTTTGACCCAGCGCGTACGGTCCTCCGCGTCGCGGATCAGCCACTCGGGATGGCGGCGCGCCAGCTTCTCGTCCAGACCGGCCGACAAATACACCGGCGTCCGGACGCCGATTTCATGGGCCGCAGCGATCATTTCACCCAGGAGGTCAAAGGAGAGATGTGGGTGGATTTCATTGGCCTCACTGGGATGGTATGCCCAGCCGTGATGGCATTTGGAGAATACGGTGACCGAATCGACATGCCCGGCGCGCAGCATGGATTGAAACTGGGATCTGGAAAATTCCGCTCCGATGCCGGAAATGGCTTCAGAGGTATGGAAGTCAAGGTGAACCTGACGAAAGCGCATGCAAACAGCCCCTTATCGTTAGTTGTAAAGCAGATTCCAAGCAAATGTACCTCTTTTCGGCCGGGGCGACCAGTGATAATATAGACTTGAACTAGCACAAAATCGACTTTTGACGGGAGAGAGATACGGTGTTGTGTCTGGAATTCGCCATCCCGCCGCTGCCGCAGTTCGTCACGGTAGGTCATGCCATCTGGTCGCCTGGAGACCGGCATTTTGCCCGTACCTTTGGTGTCTATGATCTGCTGCTGGTCAAGCGGGGAACGCTCTACATGACTGAACAAGGAACAGAATACGAGATTGGTCCGGGGAACCTGCTGGTACTGGAGGCGGGGCTGCCGCATGTCGGGCATAAGGCTTGCTCGGAGAATACGGAGATTTACTGGGTCCATTTTATCCATTACGGGAAGCCGGCGCATATCCGGCAGGAGGAGATTTCTTGGCCGGCGCTGCTGATTAAAGGAACGATGGAGGATGAAGTGCCGCCTTCGCAGCAGCGTCTCTATATGCCGAAATTTGCCCCGGTCGATGTAGAGGCGCTGGAGCCGATTTTGCGCGAAATGAACGAAATTCACAGCCGGCTGAACACGGAAAATGCACTCCGGCTTCATGTGCTGCTGGCTGGGCTGATGGCGCAGCTGCAGGCGGAATGCGCGCGGCTGCCGCAGCCGGAGCCGGCCGTCCGGTTGGCGCGGGCTGCGGCAGCTTATCTCGATGCCCACTGGAGGCAACCTTTTCAACTGGCGGGACTTGAGGAGGAGCTGCATTTTCAGGCGGATTATATTACGAGATGCATGAAACAGCATATCGGCACGACGCCGCTGCAGTACGTGCTGCATCTCCGCCTGGAGGAAGCCAAAAAGCTGCTTGGCGGTACGGTGCTGGGCATGTCCGAAATTGCCGAACGGGTAGGGATTCACGATCCCAACTATTTGACGCGCCTCTTCAGCGCCAGGTTCGGCGTAACTCCCGGAGCTTACCGGCGGCGGTTGCGCCAGAGGGGAACCGCCGGTACAGAAGAGCTCAAGGACTGAGCGGGGAGATGTCGCCGGAATTTTGCATCTTCTCGCGGTATGCGCTCGGAGAGCAGCCAAATACTTTGCGGAACTGGCGGGAGTAATAGTTCTGGTCGTGGAACCCGCTGTCCATGGCCACCTGGGAAATGGAGAGATCCGGGCTGCGCAGCAGCGTGCAGGAATAGTCCAGCCGCTTGCGGATGACGTAATCCATCGGGGTGGTCTGATAGTTGCGGGTAAACACCCGCAGAAACTGGCGGGTCGACATATAAGCCATATCTGCCATGGATTGCAGGGTCATCGGCTGCAGGAAATGCTCCTCGATATAGGTCACCGTCTCGCCGATCCGCAGCGCCTTGTTGTCCTCCAGCCCGCTGCTGGTCTGGTAATACCGCGAAAGCATGCCTACGAGTGCGGTAAAATAGCTGCGGATCATCAGCCGGTATCCCTCCGGCCGCCGGTCATGTTCTTCGAGAATCACATCAAGGAGACGCGTGGCCTCGCGGAGTTGTCCGGGCTCCAGGGTTAGCATGCCCTTGAAGTACATTTCTTTCCGGTAGAAAGGCTCGATATAGAAAAGCGCCTGGAAGCCCGGCAGCAGCCGGAGCTCGGATTGCTGCAGCAGCTGTTCGGGCTGGAACATGACGTTCACGTATTCGATGCCGTTCACGTTTTTATAGCCGTGGGAGACATTGCTGTGAATCAGAAAAACCTGGCCGGCGCGAACCGGATATTCCCTCCCCTCAATGATGTGCACAGCGCTTCCCGACAGGATGACGACAAGCTCGGAAAAATCATGGCTATGGACAAAGTAATCATGGGTCAGCGGACATTTCTGGATCCGGAAGGTGAAGCCGGGTTCGAGCCCGATATCCCGGGCAAACAGTTTGGTTGTCATGGCATTATTATGCTAAGGAAGGTCGGGATCGTCAAGGCGCAAAAGACGCTGTGGAGGTACCATTAGGATACGGGTTTCCGCGGGCTTCGGCCGCGCAGGGAATCTTTGCGAGGTCAGGAGGGATCAGGATGTTGAACGTATTTGAAAAAGAATTCAAGGATAATTCAGCGAAGTCCACGGTACTGTTTCTGGGGGACAGCATTACGGCCGACGGCCGGTATATCGGAATGGTGAAGGAATGGCTACGGAAGCATCGCCCGGAATGGGCTTTAGAACTGCTTGCGCGCGGTGTGCCCAGTGAGACGGTTTCGGGCCTCAGCGAGGCGAAGCATCCGTTTCCGCGGCCAAATGTCCTTAAACGGCTGGAGCAGGAGCTTGCCGCGGCCTCTCCGCAGGTGGCCGTCGTATGCTACGGCATGAACGATGGGATCTACCATCCTTTTTCGCAGATGCGTTTCGCCGCCTACCAGGAAGGAATGCGGCGGCTCAGCGAACAGGTTCGCGAGGCCGGGGCCAAAATTGTATTGATGACGCCTCCGCCGTTTGACTCCGCATCCTTTAACGGCCCGCTGCAGGCGGCAAACGCTGCCGATTTCAGCTACCTGGCGCCTTACAGAAATTACGATCAGGTACTGCAGCGTTATGGGAACTGGCTGTTGTCCGGAGGCTGCCCGGCAGACGCTGTCATTGATCTGCATGCGCCCCTGCTCGAGCATATCCGGCGGGAACGGTCGGCGGATGCCGATTATCGTTACGGCGACGGGATCCATCCGGATCTATCCGGCCACCGGGTCATGGCTCAGATTGTCCTTAATGAGCTGTTCGGCGCGGATCCTGAAATGCTGCTGGATTTGCCGGAACCGGGGGAGCTGGCCGGCGATGACGCGGATTGACAAGGAAAACAGGCCGGGATTATAGTTAGGTCACCTAAGAGCAGGGAGAGAGGACCCATGAATGTACTGCAGACGATCCGCTCGCGCAAATATCTGCAGCGGATTTTGCTCAGCTTTATGCTTGTTGTCGCTACTCTGGCCGTCGCCTCGCTGGTCGTGAATTCAAGCGCCCGCGGCAAGGTGCTCAGCCTGCAGAATGAGGCCGACCGCAAGCTGCTGACCCAGATCAACTACAATATCGAGAATATGAACGGTATCGTAAAGGATTTGGCGGTATCCCTGTACAACGATGAGGAAATGATTCCGCTGAAATCCGGCGGCGATTACAGGCAGAGCATTTTGAAGATTGAGCGTCTGAACCATACGGTCGCCTCTTCCCCGTATTTGGATGCTGCCGTCTTTTATAACGGCGCCCAGCACCGCTTTTTCTCGTCGCTGAATCATGAAATCGACAACAACGTCTTTTACAGCGCCCTGGAGGCGTACATGTCCTCGCGGACCGACCTGCCAAAGCTGCAGCTGCTTCCCCTGGACATTGACGGCAAAGCCGAGGGTATCGACGTGTTTGCCTTTTTCGTCTATGACGGTGACGCGCTCGGCTCCATCAATGACAATGTGCTGATTCTGACCGTAAAGCCGGGATGGATGCTTGACAATATGAAAGCGCTTAATCAGGTGGCGGAACGGAAGGATGACGTGCTGTTCGTAACCGACAGCGCCGGCGAAGTGCTGATTTCAACAAGCGGCAAGCTTCCCGAAGGGCTGGACATCAAGCGCGATCTGCTTCCGCGGATCTCCTCCGCGGGTAAGCCGCTGGATTCTTTCAACTACACGTACGGGGACCGGAAATACAAGGTTACTTACTTGAGCAAAGCGCTGAACAATTGGCAGATCATCAGCATGCAGGACTATAATGTCGTGCTCAGCAGCGTCCGGCAGATGAAATGGACGGAAGTGGCGGTCACGCTGTCGGTCGCCCTGCTTGCGGTCCTGCTGTCCATCTTTTTCGCGCTGCGGCTGTATAAGCCGGTGGGCCAGCTGCTGACGCTGGTTCCGCAGGATGAGCGCGGCATGCCGCAGGGCAAGGATGAGTTGTCGCTGATTGCCGACAATGTCACGGAGATGCTCAGCAAGCTTAAGGGGCTGGAGCTGGAGCGGGCGTCGCAGTCGAATATCGCCAAGCTCTATCAGCTCCGCAGCCTGATCGGGTCCAGCGGCGGCCTGGATGAAGGGGCTTTTTTGCAGATTAAAGAACAGTACGGCATTGATATTGCTTATCCGTCTCCGCTCCAGCTGGCGCTGGTGCAGCTTGACGACCTGCAGGAGCTCGCCAAGGGGTCCGGCTCGGCCATGGAATCGCTGCTGTATTTCGCCATCGCCAACATCGGCCAGGAGCTGCTGCGCCAGGGAGGATCCTGCGAAGCCGCGGATATGAAAAGCGGCCATCTGGTCTTTATCGCCGGCGGCGAAGCCGAAACGCTCGCAAAGCTGGAAGAAAGCTTCCGGGAGCTGCAGCAGACGATTCTGGGGTACTACCGGATTACGTTTACGGTTACGCTCAGCGAGATTTTTACGGATTACCGCTGCATTACCCAGCACTATAATCTAGCGGTCCGCCACGCCAACTACCGGATGATATACGGGAAAGGTGCGGTGATTAAGCCCGAGCTTCTGGCGGAAAATGAACGGAACGATTCGCTGCGCATTCCGCAGGAGCTGGAACGGCAGCTGATCGAGGGGGTGAAGGGAGGAGACCTGGCCAAGACGGAGCAGGCAATCCGTAGCTGGCGGGAATTGCTTGGCGGCTTCAGCTATGAAAATATGTACTCCGCCGTGCTCCATTTGGCCGTTACTCTGAGCAACACGCTCGGGGAGATGAACAATCATAACGTCAATCCCGTATCCGTCAACCTGCAGGCCATCAACCGGCGCATTCTCGAAAAAGAAACGCTGGACGAAATCGAAACCGTGCTGCTGGAGGTTGTGCGCGAGGTCGCGGAGCAGCGGCGGAGCGGACGCGAGGACAAAAACCGCCTGCTGGCCGAGACGGTAAAGGAAATTATCGACAAGCATTATGCCGATCCGGACCTCAATGTGCAGCGGATCGCCGACATGCTGAAGATGAGCTCGGTGTATCTGGGCCAGGTGTTCAAATCGCAGGAAGGAATTACGGTGGTCGACCAGATCAACGCCTCGCGCCTGGCCTACGCCAGAGAGTACCTGGAGCAGAAAGACTTAACCGTGACGGAGATTATGGAAAAGGTCGGGTTCGGCAACGAAAGTTATTTTTACCGCCTGTTCAAACGCCGTTACGGGACAACGCCGAAGGAATACCGCCTGAAGTCGGCGATCGACCGCAGCACGTGAAGAACGGTTCAGTTTATACGGAACACAATACGCAATCGCTTCTTGGAAGGGATGGGCAGCTGCCCGTTGATCCAAGGGGCGATTTTTTTTGCGTAAACGCCGGTAGGGCCCAACCCGCAACTGAACAGGAATCCGGGAACTATACAGCCCGTGTTTACAGCAATCCTGCAATTGTACAGTACCGTATAGACCAGATTCCGCGCTATCGTTAGTCATGCAAATCCTCGAACACGGGCAGCAGCTTAGGGAGGAAAGGAAGGAGTTAGTTATGTTGAACAAGGTATCGCTGGCGGAGCAAAGCGCAAAATCGGGAGCGCCGCCTAAAACTCGGAAAAAAACGTGGATCGGAAGAGAGTGGCATCATTTCCGGAATAACCGGGAATTGTTTCTGCTCTCGCTGCCGGGCATCGTGTACAAATTGATTTTTGCCTACATTCCCATGATCGGCCTAATCATCGCCTTCAAAAACTACCGGTACGACCTTGGCATCTTCGGCAGCAAGTGGGTGGGGCTGGATAATTTCCGCTATTTGTTCACTACGGATACGGCGTGGCGGATCACACGCAATACGGTCCTTTATAACACCGCTTACATTGTGGTAGGCACGTCGGCAGCACTGCTGCTGGCGATTCTGATGAACGAAATCAAGGCGAAGTGGAGCAAGTTCTATCAGACGGCGTTGTTTCTGCCCCATTTCTTATCATGGGTGCTCGTCGGTTACATCGCCTATGCGTTCCTGAACCATTCCGACGGCTTTATCAACCGTACGCTGGAATCGTTCGGGCTGAACCCGGTGAGCTGGTACCAGGACGCCGCGCCGTGGCCGTTCATCCTCATCCTAGTGCAATTATGGAAAGTGGTGGGGTTCAACACGCTGATTTATTTTGCCGGCATCATTGGCATTAACAGCGAATATTACGAAGCCGCGCGGATCGACGGGGCGACGAAACGGCAGATGGCGTTCAAAATCACAATTCCCCTGATGACGCCGATCATCATCATCATGCTGATTCTGTCCATCGGCAACATGTTCCGCGGAGACTTTGGCCTGCATTATTTTATCCCGAACAACTCCGGGTTCCTGTACGGCTCAACGGATATCATCGATACCTATGTGTACCGTGCACTGCGTGAAGTCGGCAATGTAAGCATGTCCGCGGCTACGGGCTTCTACCAGTCGGTGGTCGGTCTGGTGCTGGTGCTGACGGCCAACAAGATCGTGCGCAGAATCAATCCCGATAATTCCTTGTGGTAAGGAGGCGCCAAGACAGTGACCAAAAAATTCGAGTTCTCCAAATTGTTCATCAATCTGCTGTTTACGGTGCTTTCGCTGATCGTCATCCTGCCGTTCCTGCTCGTCATTGCAGTGTCACTGACGGATGAAAAATCGCTGAACCTGAACGGGTATCAATTTATCCCGAAATCGTTCAGCCTGGATGCCTACCGGTATCTCCTGGACGCGCCGGATATTTTGCTCCGGGCTTACGGAGTGACCCTTCTGATTACCGTAACCGGCTCGCTGGTCGGACTGCTGCTGACCGCCATGACGGCCTACGTCATTTCGCGGCAGGATTACCGCTATAACCGGGTGACGACGTTTTACGTATTTTTCACGATGCTGTTCAGCGGGGGACTTGTTCCCTCCTACATTCTCATTACGCAATACCTGCATTTGAAAGACAGCCTGCTGGCGCTGATTCTGCCGATCCTGCTGTCGCCGTTCAACATCATGGTCATGAAAGGCTTCATGTCCAAAATTCCGCTGGAGATCATTGAATCGGCCAAAATCGACGGGGCACGGGAATTCCGTATTTTCTTCCGGATCATCCTGCCGTTATCCACGCCTGCGCTGGCTACGCTCGGTCTGCTGATTTCCTTTACGTACTGGAACGAATGGTTCAATGCGATGCTGTACATCGACGATCCGAACAAGGTACCGCTGCAGCTGCTGCTGGTGCGGACGCTGAACAGCATTGAGTTTCTGACCACGAACTCGGAGTTTACGCAGCAGCTGGGCATCGACCTCTCGAGTTTCCCGAACAATTCGGCGCGGATGGCGATTGCCGTGCTGGCGGGCGGACCGATGCTGGTAATTTTTCCATTCTTTCAACGGTTTTTCGTTAAAGGGCTTACGGTTGGCTCCCTAAAGGGTTAACATACAATTACATGTACAATGTACAGGAGGTCACGCGAATGAAAAAGAGGTTGTTTGGGGTTCTGGCATCCGTATTTCTCGCATCATCCATGCTGGCAGGCTGCGGCGGCAACAATGACAACGGCAATAGCGCAAACGGCGGGAAAAACACAGGTGCCGAAGCAACGCAGGCTGCCGCTACGGATTCGTCCAATTCAGGCGAACTGAAGCCGGTGGAATTAACCTGGTATTACCCGCTGTCCCAGCTTCAGGCGGATCAGGAGAAGGTGCAGGAGGAAGTCAACAAGATCGTCAAAGAGAAGATCAATGCCACGGTTAAGCTGATGCCGGTCGCAGTCGGCGATTATGTGCAAAAAATGAACACGGTGCTGGCGGCGGGCGAGAAGTTCGACATTCTCTGGACCGGATACATGCTGAAGCCGGAGGAACTGGTGCGCAAAGGCGCCATTCAGCCGATGGACGAATTGCTGGACAAATACGCGCCGGAGCTGAAGGCCGATGTGCCGCAGGTCATGTGGGACGCTCTGTCCGTAGACGGAAAAATTTACGGGATTCCGAACCAGCAGATCAACGGCTCCCGTTACGGTTTTATCATCCAAAAACGGTTTGCCGACAAGTACAATCTGGATACGGCCTCGATCAAGAAGATCGCGGATATCGAGCCTTTCCTCGCTCAAATCAAGCAAAACGAACCGGATATCATCCCGTTTGGCGTATTCGGCACTTCGTTCATCAATCCGCAGTCGCATGACGACCAATATTGGGTCGTTCCGGGCCTGGATGACCACTTCTATATCAAAACGAACGATCCGACATATACGCTGTACCGTTATCCCGAAGAAGAGCTGGATAATTTCCGCCTCGCGAGCAAGTGGTACAAAGCCGGTTATATTTTCAAAGATGCAGCTACCGAGAAGATGAACGATTATCTGAGCAAAGGCCAGATCGCGGTTGATTTCAACGTCACGCTGAAGCCTGGCGTCGAAGCGGAAGTCAAAGCGAAAAACGGCGGCAATGACGTCATCACCGTACCGCTCAGCGACTGGTTCTCCAACGGCTACTCGGCAACGACCAACCAGTCGATCAGCCGTACGGCGCCGAACCCGGAACGGGCCATGATGCTGCTGAATCTGGTGAATACCGACAAGGAGCTGTACAATCTGCTCTGCAACGGCATCGAAGGCGTTCACTACGAAAAGACCACCGGAGACTATATCAAAGCTCTGCCGGATTCCCGTTACGTGCCGAATATGGACTGGGTTTTTGGCAGCGTATTCAATTCCTACCTGAAGGAAGGACAGCCGGAGAACGTCTGGGAAGAGACCAAAAAAATCAATTCCGATTCCGAGGTTAACCCTGTCGGCGCCTTCAAGTTCAATTCCGAGCCGGTAAATACCGAAATCGCCAACCTGAACGCGGTATGGGGCGAATACAAACGCGGCCTTGTTACCGGCACCCTGGATTTCGACGAAACCTGGCCTACCCTCTACGGCAAGCTGAAGGAAGCGGGCGAAGAGAAATACGTGGCCGAAGTAACCAAACAATTTGAACAGTTCCTTAAGGATAAAGGGTTGAAGAAATAAGTTTTTAAGGGAGACAAGGGGAACCTGCTGCTCACGTAACGGCTTCGTCAAGGCTTAGGCTTGGCGGAGCCGTCCACATTCCCAACCGAAAGGAAGAGGAGCTTTGGTGAAAAAAAGCTTGCTTGCAGCGCTTATGGCGGGTCTGTTGCTCATGACCCCGCCCAGTCCGACGTTTGCGTCTTCGGGATCTGCGGAAAAAGGGCCTCACGTAAAGGTGTTTTACATCGCAACAAATGGAAGCGATTCCAATAAGGGGACCCTAAAGGCTCCGTTTCGGACGCTCGAAAAAGCGCGGGACGCCATCCGCGCGCTGAAAACGCGGGAAGGGCTGCCGGAGGGCGGCGTTACCGTGTATCTGCGCGAAGGCCGGTATGAACGGACGGCCAGCTTCGAGCTGGGCCCGCAGGATTCGGGCCAGGCCGGCAAGCCGGTCACCTACACGGCTTATCCCGGCGAGTCCGTAACGTTGTCGGGGTCGGAGCAGCTGGCGAAGTCGGCGTTTGCGCCGGTTACGGACGCAGCGATCCTTAGCCGGATCATCAGCCCGGAGGCGAGAACCAAAGTACTCGTAGCCGATCTGGCCGCGCTCGGCATTACCGATTACGGCCAGCTCAGCCGCCATGGCTATTATCTGGCCAATGACCTGAGCCAGGTTCCGCCGATGGAGCTGTACGTGAACGGACAGGGGATGACGCTGGCCCGCTGGCCGAACGAAGGCACCGTCCAGATGGATGAAATTATCGATCCCGGCCCGACGCGGAAGGACCCGAACGGGGAAGTGCATACGCGCGGCGGCACCTTCAGCTATTCGTACGACCGGCCGCAATATTGGACGCAGGCGGATGATATTTGGCTGGACGGCGTGTTCGGCTATAGCTGGGAGTGGTCCTACAACAAGATCGCGTCCATCGATACGGCCGCCAAAACGATCACGCTCCGGTACGGGGAAATGAGCGGGCTGTTCAAAAACTGGTATCCCGATTTCCATTTTGCGCAAAACCTGCTGGAAGAAATCGATATGCCCGGCGAATATTATATCGACCGCCAGGCCGGCAAGCTGTATTTTCTGCCGAATGCCGAGTTTGCGTCAGCCGACCCGGATATCGAAGTGACGATGCTGAAGACGCCGATGATCAACGCGCTTAACGCCTCCTACATCGATTTTTCGGAGCTGGTGCTGGAGAACGGCCGCGATTCGGCCGCCGTATTTATGGGAGGCAGCCATATGCGCATCCTGAACAGCGAGATCCGCAACTTCACCAACAGCGGCGTGCTGGTCAATACGCAGAGCCGGTTCTATTACAATAATTTCGCCGGCGCTCCGGGCACGGACCACGCGATCCTGAACACCCATATCCATCATATCGGCGGTACCGGCGTCACGCTGGCGGGCGGCGACAAAACGACCCTGGAGCCGGCGAACAACATTGTAGAGAACTCGCATATCGAGGATTTCGCGTACTATCACAAAGTCTATAATCCCGGCGTGCTGCTGTCGGGCGTCGGCAACCGCATGTCGCACAATGAGCTGCATGATGCGCCGCATCCCGGCGTGCTGATCTTCGGCAACGACCATGTTGTGGAATACAACGAAATCTACGATGTCTGCACGACCTTCTCGGATCTTGGGGCCATCTATATGAATGCGGGCGAACAGCCCCAGGAGCGGGGCACGGTCATCAGGCGCAATTATTTCCATAACATCGGCGAGAACAAAGCGGGCGTGGAGGGCGTGTACCCCGATAATTTCACGATGGGGCTGACGATCGACGAGAATATCTTTTACAAAATGGGCAACTCGGCCATCAAAAACAACGGCGGCGCGCATATCCAGGCCCGCAACAACATTTTTGTCGACAGCAAGGTGCCTTATGACTACGCGGATCTGTATCTCGGCGACGAGCCGGACGATCAGGTGCCGCTGAATTACATGCCGAAATGGCAGGCATTGTTCGCGGCGAACAACAACTTCGTCGGAACGCCTTATTTGACCAAATACCCCGAGCTGGCGGATTTCTTCACCGAGAACCGGTATTATCCGGACACCAATTCGTTCCAGGGGAATGTGGTTTACAATCCGCAGATTGCTCGAAGCGTAACGACCAATGTATACGGTGCCTACGACAAATTCGGGCTGCTGCAATATGCGAATAACTGGGTGACGACGACGGATCCCGGCTTCACCAATCTTGCGGGAGGCGATCTGTCGCTGCGGCCGGATGCGGCGGTATTTAGTGCCATACCGGGCTTCCCCAACATTCCGTTTGCCGCCATCGGCATTACCGGAAAGGCGGGCACGACTGCAGCGCCGGACCATTATCCTGTGCAGGGCGTTGTGGCCTATGACAGCGACATTACGGTCGACCGCTGGAAAACGGTGAAATTGCGGACGGCGGTGCTTCCCTGGAATGCGGATAACCCCGCGTTGACTTACGTCTCAGCGGATCCGGGCATTGCCACGGTCGATGGGGCGGGCCTCATTACGGGCCAAGCGGTCGGAAGCACGGCAATTACCGTAGCCTCAGCGGAGAACCCTCTGCTTACGGCTACAGTTACAGTCACCGTAGAACCTGGCGACGGCGTGATGGACTATACGGATTTCGAGTCGGGCGCGAACGGTTGGCCCCAGGATGTGAACCGCAGCATCGTAAAAGTGGACGGCAACCGCTGGTATAAGGTACTGAACGGAGCATCGGCGCTCAGCCCCAAGGAATTCTCCGATTACGAGCTGAGCTTCCGGCTGAAGACGCCGGAGACGATGGGGAACAATGTAACGCTGTATGTGTTCGACCGCCAGGCCGGCAGCGGTTCCAGCCGGATCGGCTATAAGACGCGGGCCGACGGCAGCTCCGCGTGGCTGCTGTACAATTCGGCATGGACCGTGCTGAAAGAGGTCAAACTGCCCGGCCATGACCTGCTCCCGAATACGGAATACACGGTCAAAATGCTCGTAAAGGGCGGCGACGTCAGCGTTTATCTTGATGGCGCGTTCCGGTTAAAGGGCAATGATCCCGGGCATAACGCTTCCGGCAAGGTCGGCTTCTACGTCAGCAATGTCAGCCATATGCTGTTCGATAACATTCAGTTCAAGGCTTTGACGACGGATTTGGCCGGGATAATACCTGCGGAGAATCAGGTGCGCCTCGCCGCCGGCGAACAAAAGCAGCTGCAGCTCGGCTTCGATCCGTCGGATACGCCGCAAACATCGGTGACCTGGCAGTCAGCCAACCCGGCGGTGGCCACGGTAGACCCGGCGGGCGTGGTCAGCGCGGTGTATGAAGGAACAACGGTCATTACAGCGACATCGGCGGTAAATCCGCTGATTAAAGCCGAGATTACCGTCACGGTATCGAATATCATGCATCAGACGGACTTCGAGAACGGCGGCAACGGCTGGCCGGTGGACCCCAACCGCAGCATCGTGGCCGATCCGGACGGAAACCGCCGGTATAAGCTGCTGAACGGCGCCACGGCGCTGCTGGACCGCAGCTTTACGTCCTACCAGCTCGACTTCAAGCTGAAGACGCCGGCCGTGATGCCGACCGATGGCACGCTGTATATCTTCGATCGACAGGACAGCGCAGGCTCCACCCGGATCGGCTACCGCGCGCGGCCGGACGGCACTTCATCCTGGATCCTGTATAACACGGCTTGGCAAAAGCTTGCCGAAAACGTCCTGCCGGGATATGACCTGCAGCCGGATACGGAATATGCGGTGAAGGTGACGGCGAAGAACGGCGATCTCTCCGTAGCCGTAAACGGTTCGCCGAGACTGTCCGGCAGCGATCCGGGCCACCGGCCGTCCGGCAAAGTCGGCTTCTATACCAGCGGGTTCTCCTACCTGCTGTTCGACGACATTGTCTTTACGGTGATGCCTTAAGGGCGGATTGGCGCTTTCCATGCGGGGAGCGCCTTTTTTAACAATATCGGATATATAAATTTCCGGGGCTCCGCAAAGTACCTGAGTAACATCGATGCCAAAGCCCCGCTTTGCGGGGTTATTTTGCGTTCAGGGGGCAAGATTGAAGCACAACGGCCGGTTTAAAGCCGGGGCTTGAGACTGCAGCGGATCTGAGAGGAGTTATTTTGGCAAATTTGCCGAATAAGCCGCAGTTTGCGCGGACAACAGCGCCGTTATTTGCTCCAAAATGGGTTATTTCCCAGCCTTACGGACCCAGGAGCCGTTATTTCGGGTATTTGGTGTGTTTTAGGGTGAGCGGGGAGGCAATAGAGGCGTTCAGGTCCGTTAGATACGAAAAGGGGCCTTTTTCAGTGAAATAGCGGCGCTCAGGTCCGTAAGCCGTGCAGAGCAAAATTTATCCGCGAGTTCATGTAATGGCGCATGTCGTTATCATGCTAAACATGGTCGCCATCGTCAAGGCGGGGATCCGGTGTATGCGGTACCATGAAAGGGAATCAAACCATTAGGTCAAACCATCAGGAGGTGCGCCATGAAGCGCTGTTTATATAGGGCGGAGATGCTTGAAGAGCAAGAAGCCGTTTTTTTTCGGAGTGAGGCGCTTTCCGCTTCGCTGGCTGAAGCGATGAAGCGGCTCAGCGTGGATTATTTAAGCTTGTTTAACTGCGGCGGGCAGCTTTTTCTGTATTACGAATGTTTGGAATCGGAGATTACGCCGGAAAACCTGCTCCCGCAGGCCGCTTCCCGGCTTGCGGTCTGGCCGGGAGGCGAGCGGGGACGCCGCTGGGCGCCGCTGACCGATATTTTTCACTACCAGCAGCCGGTGTCCGCGGAGCATTGGGAGCGGCATGCGGCCACCACACCGTACGGCCGGATTGCCAGGCTGAAGCCGGAAGCGGCGGCCAGCTATATTTATTACCACTACCAGTACCAGGAGGAGCGCCCGGGGGACGGCGATAAATACGGAATCATCGGGCAACACGAAAATATGCTGTTCTTTTATGCGGAGCGGCCGGACACCCGTGAGCCTGCGCCGTATGCCGGCAAGCTGCAGACCTCGCTGCGTCCGGACAACTGGGCCGAGGTGATGGAGCCGCATTTTATCAAATGGGCGGGAGCGCCTGCCGGACAGGAGCTGTGGCGTCCGCTGGAGCTGGTGCTTGAGCAGCGCGCCTGCGCCGGAAAGCTGGGGACAAGAAATGCGTGATCAATTTTGCCTTAACGGAGAATGGGATTTCATGCCTCTGTACGACCAGCCGCAATGCCGCAAGCTGCCGGAAAAAATCGTGTATGAGGCGCGCAAAGTACAGGTGCCTTCCAGCTGGAGACGGACCTATCCGCAGCCGGATGGCAAAACCTTCGGCAAAATTCCCGAGTATGAGTATGCGCCGTTCGATCTTTACGGTTACCCGCAGCAGTGGGATGACGCCGAAGCGGGCATCCTTCACCGGAGCTTCAGGCTACCGGAGCGCATGGCCGGCCGGCGGATCGTGCTACGGCTGGACGGAATCATGCAGAAGGCGGTCATCTATCTGGACCGCCAGGAGATCGGCGTATGGGAAGACGGGTATTTGCCGCTGAGGCTCGATATTACTTCGCGGGTCGAACAGGGGCGAACACATCACCTGCATGTCGTCTGCAGCAGTTTTGATACGGTGACGCTCCCGAATGGGCAGTCGAAGATTACCGGACTCATGGGCTCCTGGTATGGACGGATCAGCCGCGGAATCTGGCAGGACGTGTATCTGGAAAGCTATCCTGCGCTATCGCTGGAGGATGTTAACATCCGCACGTCCGTCAGGGAAGGGCGAATAGAAGTGAAGGCGTTAGCCTGCGCGGCGGGAACCGATGCTGCCCACGGACCACTTACAGTAAGGCTGGGCGTTTGGGAGAAGGGCGTGCTTCGGCAGCCGGAAGGGGAAAAGGAAGGGATGGCGGCCGAGGTTCCGCGGAGCCCGGCAATGCCGGAAAGCGGCAAAGCCGAGGAATCCCGGGAAGCGCTGGCTTCGGCGGCTGATCATGAAGGTGCAGGAACAGGGGCGGAACGTTTAGCGACGCCACTGGCGTCGGCAGAACCGCAATACTGCGGAATTACCGCGGGTTCCAAGCGGGTTCTGTCCGCCGAATGTACGCCTGAGCCTGTTGATGCCGCAGCTGCTGACAAACCTAGACGATGCGAGAACATGGTGCAGGGTACGGCGTACAGCGCTTCGTTTGAAATCGGCTGGAGCGATGCCAGGCTGTGGAACCCGGATGCGCCGTATCTGTACACGGCGGTGCTGGAGCTGCTCCAAGATGGGGAAGTCATCGACCGGCTTGTGCAGGATTTCGGCTTCCGCGAATTCTGGTGCGAAGGCCCGCAGTTCATGCTGAACGGCATCCCGGTGAACCTGCGCGGCGACTCCTGGCATTTCCAGGGTGGCCTCCAAATGACGGATGCCTATATCCGCAACTGGTACCGTATCTGCCGCAGCATCGGCATCAATAGCATCCGGCTGCATGCCGAGCCTTATCCGGCCGCGTATCTGCGCATCGCCGACGAAGAGGGCATGCTGATTGTCGATGAGACGGCCATCTACGGCTCGGGCAAATCGATGCTGGCCGACCATCCCGACTATGTGGAGAACTGCCGCAAGCATGTGCGGCGGCTGGTGCAGCGCGACAAAAACCATCCGTCCGTCGTGCTCTGGAGCCTGCAGAACGAAATGCGCTGGGTGGACGGGCGGGACGGCTTCAAGCAGCATATGCCCGGCCTGATGGCCGAGATCCGCGAACTGGATCAAAGCCGTCCAATCATTGCCGAAGGCGACAACCGGCTGCTGGGCAAAGAGCATACCGAGGTGGAGAGCCGCCATTACAACATTGACGGCACAATCAGCCAATGGGACCGCAGCGTTCCGCTGACCTTCGGGGAGCATGGCGGCTGGTGGTATATCTGCCCGCAGAACAGCAGCATGTACAGCGGGCTTGAGGTTTACCGGGGCACCGATGAAAGCGCGGCGGGACTGGCGCAAAAGGAGCGGTTGTTTGCGGAATACGCCAGACGGCAGGGAGTATCGGGTCTCTCCACCTTCAATTTCGCCCATTATTTCATGCGGGCGATGCCGGAGCAGGAGATCATCCTCTCGCCCGCCGAACCGGGTACGCCGGGAACGAAGCCGGCAAAGGTACCGGCCTATTCGCTGACCATCCATAACGGACTGCTGCCGGAAGCGTATCCGCTGTACCGGCCCAATCCGGCTTTTGCCATCATGGCCGAGGCATTAAAGCCGGTGACCCTCATCGCCGCGGAATACAACAGCTGCTTCTATGACCATAAACGGATGAACCGTACCTTCGACGTGTATAACGATACGTTATCCTCTCAGGAGGTCCGGGCGGAATTCGTTATCCGTCAGGGGACAAAGATTGTCCATGAACAAAGCTTCAGCTTCCGCCAAGCCCCGGCGGAGCACGTGGTTCTTGCACTGGACTGGATGCCCGCTCCCGCAACCGAAGGGGAACAGGCCGTGCTGACGGCGCTGCTGTTCCACGGCGGACGGCAGATGCACAAGCTGCGCAAGGAATACCGGATTCTGTCCGCTAGCCTTCTGGACCGACCGGTACCTGTACAGCGGCAGGCAGCCTATTATGGACCGGACCGCGACTATGAATCCATCCGCCGGCTGGTTCCGGGTTGTTCCAGAGTCGAGCGGAACGAATTGCCCGGGCTGGCCGAAGGTCTTCTGCTGATTGTCGGCAGCCGGGTGGAGGATGCGGAAGGCATCCTGGAGGAACTGTTGAACGCCTTCGTTGCCCGGGGCGGCCGCGTGCTGCTTCTGGAGCAAAATCAGCTTTCGCTCGCCCGGCTGCCGCTCTCGCGGAGGCCGTTCCTCCGCGCGCATGCCGGCAGCTACAAGCATCCGGCGCTGCAAGGGCTGGGCGACGGCGACCTGATGTTTTGGCATGAAGGACTCAACGAAGAAGGTCCGCTGCCGATCATCCATGCCGCCTTCGAGAAGCCGGTGACCGGAGATTTCACCCTGCTGCTGGAATGCGGGGCCGGCGATTTCGGAGACGGCGGGGATCTGTGGTCGCCGCTGCTGGAATACCGCAGCGGCGCGGGAGGGTTCCTGGCCAGCCAGCTGGAGCTGATGGCCAACCTGGAGCAGGTTCCGCAAGCCTGCCTGCTGCTGCGGAACCTGCTGGCCTGCGCCGGCGCGGCGGATGCCGCCGGCGCCCCGGCCCGGCCGGCGGCCGCGCTGCTGCGCCGCGGCGGGGAAGCCGCAGCTTTCTTCGAGAAGCTGCGGCTGCGGTACACGGCGCTGGATGCCCCAGCGCCGGCAGACCCGGGCGCGCCTGGCGCAGCGGCGCGCCCGGGCATGCAGGACTTCGGCCTGGTCGTGGCCGAAGCCTGCATGCTGGAGGCGCCGGGAGCCGCCGAGGCGCTCCGGCGCCATGCCGAAGCCGGCGGGCAGGTGCTGCTCCTGCCGGCGGAGGGCCGTCAGCAGGCGGCGCTGGCGCGCCTGCTGGACCGCCCCGTGCGCGTGCTGCCGCACGAGGCGTATCATTTGGCGGCGGATGATGTGGATGCCGCCGTCCGCGGATTCAGCCCTGTCGACCTGTTCGGCTTCGACAAGGTGTTCCTGTCCCCGCGGGAGGTCAAGAACCATGTGCTGGCTTCGCACCGCCTGGAGATTCCGGGCGCGGCCGGGCTTTGCACGAGCGTGGAAGGCACCGCCTGGAAGGACTATTTCGTCCATGGCTACACGGCGGAATACAGCCGCCTCGCGCTGGTGGAGCTGAACCGCAAACATGCGCGTTCGCCCGGAATCTTCCTGACCGAAATGAAGATCGGCGCCGGCTCCGTCCTCTGCTCGCAGCTGCTGACGGATGCCGGAAGCGACAAGGCGGTACGCCTGTATACCCGCCTGCTGGCGAATCTGGGGGCATCGTTTGCCGATGCCCTGCTGGATACCGTCAAAGGGGACGGCGAATGGGCCGTGGAAACAATGATGGCGCTGCCTTGTCCGCCGCATGTCGATTACGGCGAGATGAAGGCTTATTATATCGATCCGGAATTCTCTTTGAATAATTTGGGCGAAGGCCTGTACGGCTGGATGCAGAAGAAAGAGCGCCGGTCCGGCGACGGCGCCCTGCGCATCGCGAATGCGGGCAGCGCCCCTTGGTTTCTCAGCTGTTTTGTCCAGGTGCCGGAAGAAGCGGGTGCAGCCGCACGTCTGCGCAAAGGGCGTATGCGGATCCATACGGATGCGGCTTACGAGATTTATTTGAACGGCGCCCCGGTGCCCGAACCGGAGCGGGAGCTTGCGCTGCAGGCCGGGCTTAACCGGCTGATCGCCATCGTCCGGGGGACGGGCGGCGACGTGAGCTTCGGCCTGATGTTTTTGCACCCCGACGGCAGTTATATGAAGGATTTGGAATACCGGCTGACGTTGGACGAGGTCGAGCCGAAATGAAACCGATACCTACGCAAAGGAGCTGGAGTCCAGTGAAAGCAGGGCCGATCCGCGATGATGATCCGAAGAATTACTACACCTTCCGGGACGAGGAGAAGGAGGTGGAATTTGGGCGGCATGATATGCCGACGCCATGGATGAACTATCTGTCGAACGGCACCTTCCACACGATGCTGTCGCATGCCGGGGGCGGGGTCGCTTTTTACAAGTCGCCTCAGATCTGGCGCATTACGCGTTACCGTTTCTTCCACCTGCCCATGGACCGTTCCGGTCCCTACATTTATATTCAGAATGCCCAAAACGGCAGCTACTGGTGCCCGACCGCCGAACCCGCTTCCGATAAACCGGAGGCGTGGAAAAGCGCGCACGGAATGGGATACACCCGCTTTGAAGCGGAGCGCGGCGGGATTGCCGCGCGGACCGTCTATTTTGTCGGGCCTTACGAAAATTCCCTGATCTGGAATCTGGCTTTGACCAATCACGGCAGCGAACCGCAGGAGCTCAAGGTCTACGCCTACGCCGAATTCGGCATGATGGAGTTCATGCGCGAGCTGCAGTGGCAGTGCTACAACAAACATCAGGTTTCAGTGCAATACCATGAAGCGGAGGCACTGGTATACCGGTACGGCGTCGAAAACCAGCCGAGACCGGACGAGACGCCGCTTGTCTATTTGGCTGCGGATACGCCGCTTGCCGGCTACGACGGCGACCGCGAGGAGTTTATCGGCAGCTACCGCAGTGAATCCAATCCGGCGGCGATCGAAAGCGGCGGCTGCACTGGATCGACGCTGATGGGCGGCGACCCGTGCGGCGCGCTTCAGTTCCAGGTGACGCTGCAGCCGGGCGAAAGCCGCACGATCAACATCTTTTTGGGAACCGGGGCGGATGAACAGGATGTTGCGCGCGCCATCGCCCACTCCCGGGAGTCCGGATTCGTGGAGTCCTCTTTCCGGGCCTTGAAGGAGAATTGGGCCGCTTACCTGGGCGCGTGGGAGAGCCGCTTGCCGGACAAGGATGCCGAGCGGATGGTCAACATCTGGAATCCGTACCAGGCGCACCGCAACTTCCTGTTCTCGCGCAATATCTCCTTCTATGCCACGGGGACCTTCCGCGGCGTTGGCTACAGGGATACCGCGCAGGATATCCTGGCCGTCGTGCCTTTTGATCCGGAGCTTGCTTACGACAAACTGCGGCTGCTGCTGGGTCAGCAGTACAGGGACGGACACGTAAATCATTATTTCTTTCCGAACGAAGGCTGGGAACCGGTCACAAGCATCCATTCCGACGATCACTTGTGGACGGCGCTGGCGGCATGGGATCTGCTGGCGGAGACGGGAGATGCCGCATTCCTGAACGATGAGGTGCCGTATTATGACGGCGGCGGAGGAACGGTGTATGAGCATTTGAAGGCGGCGATCGGGTTTACCGCATCGCAGCTTGGTTCGCGCGGTTTCCCGCTGATGCTGCGCTCGGATTGGAACGACCAGCTGTTCCGCGTATGCCGCGAGGGGAAGGGCGAAAGCATCTGGACGGCGATGCAGCTGGGGACGGTACTGCGGCGGATGACGGATCTCGCCGCTGCCGCCGGACATCCGGAGGATATCGCGCAATATGAAGACATGTACGAAAGCCAGCGCCGACTGGTCAACGGCATCGGCTGGGACGGCCGCTGGTTCCGGCGGGCCATTATGGACGACGGACGGTTCCTCGGCAGCGATGAACACGACGAAGCGAAAATCTGGCTGAATGCCCAGACCTGGGCGACGTTGTCCGGAATGGCCGACCCGGATAAAGGCAAGCAGGCGATGGACAGCGTGCGCGAGATGCTGGACACGGAGCTTGGGATCAAGAAGATCCATCCTTCCATCTCCACCTTCCCCGATCCGGCCGACCCTTTGACCAATTACAACAAAGGGACCGGGGAGAACGGGGCGGTCTTCTGCCACGCCAACACCTGGGCGATCATTGCGGAATGCATGCTGGGCCGGGGCGATTTGGCCTATAAATATTACCGCCAGCTGCTGCCGAACGTGGCGATGGACAAAGCGGGGTTATGGCGGTATAAAGCCGAGCCTTACGTGTATGCCTCCAACCTGTTCGGACCGGAGTCCGATAAGTTCGGCCTTGCCAACGTCTCGTGGCTGACCGGAACGGCCGCCTGGATGTATGTTGCCGTGACCCAATACATTCTGGGCGTGAAGCCGGTGCCGGAAGGGCTGGCCATCGATCCTTGCATTCCCGCGGAGTGGGAAGGGTTTTCGGTGAAACGCCGCTTCAGAGGCTGCGTCTATGACATTGCCGTGACGAATACAGGCAAGGTCAGCAAAGGCGTGAAATCCATCCGTGTCGACGGTGAGCTGGTGGATGGCAACATCCTGCCTGCTTACCCGGGGCGCTCGTCCGTCAAAGTGGAAGTGATCCTGTAGTCCGACAGTAAAATACGTAAAACTTAAATCGCCCTTGGATCCATGGAGGCTTACCGCTTCCAATGGATCCAAGGGCGATTGTTATGAAACGTGCCGACTGAAGTCAGCGGATGCTTTTCCGGTATTGCTCCGGTGAAATTCCTTTATGCTTTTTGAACATCTGGCTGAAGTAGGAAGGGGTATAGCCGCCCACTTCCGCCGCGATTTCCTGCACGGATCTGGTTGTATTGGCAAGCAGGATGCAGGCCTCCCTGATCCGCAGCTGCATCAGGTACTCGGACAACGTGATGCCGGAAAATTGCTTGAACACATGCGACACATGGTACGGCGACAGATGCAGGCTGCCGGCCAACGCGTCGAGACGAAAAGGCTTTTTGTAATGCGCATCCAGCCATTCGGTGATCCTCTGCATCTGCGATCCGCCAGGCGAATGCACCGGGTCCGGCTCATCCAGGAGGCCTGTCCCGTGTATTTGCAGCAGCCGAAGCAGCTGAAGCATCAGGAGCCCGTTATTTTCGGCTGCGACGGCGGCGGGATGGCCAGCATGATGGATGGAATTATTCAATTCCTCCAGCATGCCGGGAATCGGAGTGGCCTGCATATCATACAGCACCGGCTGCTGCAGATGGCCCTTCCACATCCTGCGGAAAAACGCATCCAAAGAAGGGAACACGGAAAGAAACCGCTCCAGAAATCCGGGATCAAAGGTCAGATTCGTCCGGACATAAGAACGGCCCGGGGCGGGTGGAATGGCCACACGATGCAGCTGATAGGGCTGAAACCAGACCAGCGTATGATCCCGGATCGGGTAGGTCCGGCTCTCGGCCATGATTTCTCCGCGGCCGCTGTAAATATACAGCAATTCGATTCCCCGGTGCGCATGGAAATAATGGGCTTCCTCGTCTTCATATTTATATTTGTACATCAAAAGATCGTTCCCGTTCATGAAACGCTCCTTTATCAACCGTTGTTAATTACAGTATATCCGGCACTGTGTCCATAATAAAAGCCTTCATTTGCCTATGCAAACCGGCAGGACTCCACGCGAGAGTGCCTGCCGGTCAGGGAGGAGATTGTATTGGCGCTGCAGCGCCGGCTTTTTCGTTCGTCCCAGCCGGCTTATCGCTCGTACCAATAACCGGGAACGGCTTTCTCCAGACGCATTAGCGCTTCGAGGAAAAAGTAGTCGCCCCAGATCATGAAGTCGTCTGGGGATGAGTTGCCCCGAACCGAATAGGAGCCATGCCGCAGAAACCCCTCTTCGGAGGGATGGCCTGCGGTAAAATAATACTTCAGCAAGGAGTCCATGCAATTATGCGCGGCTTCGGCCAGCGTGTTCCGTTCCGGGTCTCCTTCAGGCAAGTGCTCCAGCAGCTCCAGCAACCCGCATGCCATAATGGCGGAGGCCGAACTGTCGCGTGGAGCGGGGCTTTCCTGCGGGACATCGAAGTCCCAATACGCCACCAAGTCTTCGGGAAGATGCTCCAGAAAATAACGGGCCATTCGTTTCGAGGTATCCAGGTAACGGGGGTCCCGGAGATAACGGTAAGCCAAGGAAAAACCGTAGACACCCCAGGCCTGGCCCCGCGTCCAGGTGGAGCCGTCCCGATACCCTTGTCCGGTTCCGCCGCGAACGGCATCGCCGGTCTGTTGGTCGAAATAAAACGTATGGTAGGAGGAGTCGTCTCCCCTCACCAGAAAGCGGCGGCTTTTTTCGGCCTGAATGGCGGCGCATTCCGCATAACGGCGGTCGCCTGTCTGCTCCGTCGCCCAATAGAGCAACGGGAGGTTCATCAGGCAGTCGATAATGATCCGGCCGCCGTCGTTCGCGTCGCCTTCGGGTCCCCAGGCCTGAAACAGCTGCGGGCCGGAGCGCCAGCGCTTCATCAGGATGTCCGCTGCCTGCAGAGCAAGCCCGCGCGAGGCATCATCCCTGTCGACGATCCAGCGGGCCATGGCGGAAGGCGTATAAAGAAAGCCGACGTCATGATGGTCAAGCGACTGCTCCGCTTCCAGGCGCAGCCGGAACGATTGCGACGTCCGGACCGCTGCGGCATGGATGTCCGGATCGCCGCTGTATTCGTAGCTGAGCCATAAAATGCCGGACCAGAAGCCTTCCGTCCAGTTATCGTGTGCGGTCAAATGATATTTGCCGTCTCCCATGCTGACGATGGGGAATTTTTCGCCAAAACGTCCGATATTAAGGCGGGTGGTCGTCAAGATGTGCCCAATTGCCGTTTTCCAGTCCATAGTATCCTCCCGGTATCGCTGAATTGTGATTATATTCATTATAGGGCGGATAATCTGTTGATGGGTTGCGGCAATCCATCGTTCTATTGCGGTGTTGGGAAGCAAAGTGCGATTTGTTACAAAAAAGTTGATTAAATACATATATATTGATTTTATAGACCTGCGGAAGTAAAATCATTGTAATGATAGCAGGAAAAAGGGAGTGCTTCTGGTGCTGGAACTTAGTTTCGACGATCCGGACCGTCTGGTCACGGTGACCCATGCTTTATCAACACGCTCGCGCATCGATATTCTCAAGTTATTGATCACCAGAAACTTGAATATCGTGGAGATTGCCGAGATCCTGAAGCTTCCGGTTTCGACGGTGGCCAGCAATGTGAAGGTGCTGGAAGCCGCGAAGCTGATCAATACGGAGCTGCTGCCGGCGTCGCGCGGGGCGATGAAGGTCTGCAGCCGGAATTACGACGATATCCATATTGCGCTGAATATTAACCGGGCTATACCTAAAGGCAATGTGGAGGTTTATGAGGTGGAGGTGCCGATCGGCCATTACAGCGATTGCGAGGTCGTGCCCACCTGCGGCATGGCCAACGCCGACGGGATGATCATCCGCGAGGACGAGCCGGCAAGCTTTTACCATCCCAAGCATATCAGCGCCCAGATCATCTGGTTCCGCAAAGGGTTTCTGGAGTATTTGCTGCCGCTGGAGATTCCTGCGGGGGCGAAGATCGAATCGCTGGAATTGTCGATGGAAATCTGCTCCGAGGCGCCGAATTACGACAATAACTGGCCTTCCGACATTTCACTCTGGGTGAACGGCGTCGAGCTCGGCATGTGGACGAGCCCGGGGGATTTCGGGGACCGGCGGGGGAAGCTGAATCCGTCCTGGTGGTTGGACTGGTCGACCCAATACGGCCTCCTGAAGACCTGGCGGGTGGACAACGAAAGAACGACGCTTGATATGGAAAAGGTATCGGATGTGACGCTGGGCCAGTTGAACATCAATCAGAGCCCCAAGCTGCGCATGCGCATCGGCATCAAGCCGGATGCCGTTTATCAGGGCGGCGTGAACCTGTTCGGCCGGCAGTTCGGCGATTACGAACAAAATATCATCCTCAAAGTAAACTATACGCTTGATTAAAACAAATAGAACCTTTAATTGCAGATAGTCTGTAATTAAAGGTCTTTTTTTTTGCTTATAATTACAAAAAAGATGTATGAAAGCGTTGACAGTGTGCATATGCTGACTTATAATCAGGCTAAAGATACAATAATAGTGTAACAAAACAACATTATTGTTCCGTGTCTTTGCAAATTTATGTTTAAAGGGGAGAATTGCATGAAAAAGAGAAGTGCCGGCCTTACCTTTATGACCTTATTGCTATCATTCTCGATGGTGCTTGGCGCATGCGGAAACAACGGCAACAACAATGCAAACAGCGGGACGAACAACGGTGCGGGAAGCGGCGGCAATGCAGAAGCTACTGCTGCTCCGGCGGCCAATTCCGGAAGCGATTCCGCGGCAGCGCCGGACGACGGCAGCGGAGACCCGAAAGTGAACCTATCTTTCTGGACGCTGTTTGACGGCGGCGACGGCGCGAATATGCAAGCTTTGGTGGATGAGTTTAACAAGACCCATCCGAATATTCAAGTGAAAAATACGAAGCTCGTATGGGGCGAGTATTATACGAAGCTGATCACGGCCGTCGGCAACGGCAATGGCCCGGATGTCGGCATCTCCCACGCCTCGCGTCTTCCTGACCTGATCGACCAAGGCGTAGCTACCCCGCTCGACGATGCCGCTGCCGAGGCCGGCGTGGACTGGAACAGCTTCAACCAGAACCTGCTTGATGCCGATACGGTGGACGGTCAACATTATGCGGTTCCGATCGATACCCATGCCTTCATTATGTTCTATAACAAAAAACTGCTGAAAGACGCCGGACTGCTCAGCGACGACGGCAAGCCGGTCATGGAACAGTCGGCCGATGGCTTCCTGGCCTTCCTCAAAACGCTGAAGGAGAAACTGCCAAGCAAAGTCACTCCTTTTGCCCTCTCCAATGCCAATGACGACCCTTACCGGCTGTGGTGGTCCCTGTATTCGCAGCTCGGCGGCAACGATTTGATCTCTGACGATCTGAAATCGGCGGCCATCGACAAAGAAAAGGGCATCCAGGCTGCGGATTATATCCAAAAGCTGTATACCGAGGGTTACATCAAGAAAAACGATCCGGACTTCTATAAAAACTTCCAAAGCGGCACCGCTGCCATCATGATGACCGGCGTATGGGCAACCGGCACCTGGGAATCGACCAAAGGCTTGGACTTCGGCGCCATGCCGATTCCGAAGCTGTACGATCAGGAAGCGACATGGGGCGATTCGCACACGATCATTTTGCCGACAACCTCCAAAGAAGATCCGGCGAAACGCAAAGCCGCAATGATTTTTGCCAACTGGGTAGCCGACAACGGACAAATCTGGGCGAAAGCCGGCCATATTCCGTCCAAACCTTCGGTCATTGAAAAACAAGAATTCAAAGATATGCCGTACCGCAGCGATTATGCCGCTGTAGCCAGCTACGTTAAATTCAGCAAGCAATCCACCAAGACCTGGCAGATTCGCGACAACGCGTCCTTCAAATTCCTGAACGAGGTATGGGCGAACAAGATGACGCCGGCGCAGGCCATGGACAAAATGCAGGATGCCGTCCAAAAGATCCTGAACGAGTAGTCTAAAGCAACCTAAAACCAGCACAAAAAAGACTGGCAGGTCTCCGGCTGCATGCCGCGGGTCTGCCCGTCTATGAATGGGGAATCGCAAATGAAAACGAAAAAGCTCAGGGCGGATATTCAGGCGCTGCTCTTTCTCCTTCCCTTCTTGGCGGTGTACTGCCTATTTACCATTTGGCCTATGCTCAAAGGCGTGCAAATGACCTTTTTTAAGTGGACGCTGATCAAGAAAATGCACTACATCGGCTGGGATAATTACCGGCAGGTTCTGCATGACCGCGAGATGTGGTCCGCGCTGGGGCACTCGGCATTTTTCGTCATCCTGACCACGCCGACCATGCTGGTACTGGCCATTTTGCTGGCCTTGATCGCCAACCGCAGATCGTTTTTACAAAAATTTTACCGCAGCATCTTTTTCATTCCCAGCGTGCTTTCCGTTGCCGTGGCATCCTACCTCGGGTTGTTCGTGTTCCAGCCGTATACCGGTCTGGTCAATTCGGTGTTGCATTTGATCCATCTTCTTCCCGAAGGTACAGAAATCTTCTGGCTGACCGAAACGGGCCTGGCCTGGATCGCCATTACGCTCATTACGCTGTGGTGGACGGTCGGCTTCAACTTCATTCTCTATTTGTCGGCGATGCAGGAAATTCCGGACGAAATCTACGAGGCTGCCCGTTTGGACGGAGCAGGCGATTCGCAGATCTTCTGGAGAATTACTTTCCCGTATTTGACGCCGATTACCAAAACGATCACGATGCTGCAAATTATAGCTTCCTTTAAAGTGTTTATGCAGATCTACATTGTTACGGGCGGCGGTCCGCTGGATCAGACCCGGCCGATCATTCAACTGATTTATCAAACCGGCTTCAAGAAAAATAATCTCGGTTATGCCGCGACCATGTCTTACGTGCTGTTCATCGTGCTTCTGGTGCTGTCGATCCTGCAGTACTGGGTCAATAACCGGAAAGGAGCGGATAACTGATGAAATGGCTGTACCGCATATTTTCGGTATTTATGGCTTTTCTGTTTGCGGCCCCGCTGGTCTGGATGCTGGTGGTCTCGATCAAAGAGGAAGGCATGAAAATCATCACGGTTGCGGACTGGTTCAAGCCGCCGTTTTCGTTTGCGGTCTATAAAGAAGTGCTGATGGGCACGAAGCTGACGAACTGGATTGGCAACAGCATTCTCGTCGCCGTGATGGTTACGGTGCTGACGGTCATCATCGCCGCTATGGCCGGGTTCGCTTTATCGAAAATTCCGTTCCGTTACCGGGCGGTCATGTTCTTCTTCGTCCTGGCCGGCCTGCTGATTCCGGGAGAAGCCACGATCATCCCGCTGTATCAGGTGGCCAAGGATATGAGCCTGCTGAATTCGTACCGCGGACTCGTCATTCCTGCGCTGGCTTCGCCGGTGGCGGTCATCGTGCTGAAGAGCTTTTTTGACGGCATCCCCAATGATCTGATCGAAAGCGTGCAGATCGACGGAGGCGGCGTCTGGAAAATCTTCACGCGGATCATGCTGCCGCTGACCCGTCCGGCGCTGGCGTCCATGGCGATCCTGACGTTCATCGGCTCGTGGAACAACTTCCTTTGGCCGTTCCTGTCGATCACCGACGATAACCTGTTTACGCTGCCGATGGGGATTCCGACGCTCATGAGCCAATATTCGGAGGACTATGTTAAACCGATGGTGGTCAATGCCATCGCTTCAGTACCGATCATCATCTTGTTCGTCATTTTTGAGAAGCAGATCGTCAAAGGCATCAGCATGTCGGGCATTAAAGGATGACCGGTGGAATAAGAAAAGAATGCGCAGAGGAGTGCAAACCATGGGTCTAGGCAGGAAATGGTGGGCTGGGGTGCTGATTCTGGGTCTATCCTTAAGCGCCGCCGGCTGCGATTCGGCCGGTGAAGCAGTTCCGGACCCCGCGGAGCATACGTATGCCAACCCGATTACGCTGGCGGACGAATGGGGCGAATACGGGCTCGGGGATCCCTTTATTTTCTCGTTTAACGGCTACTACTACCTGTACGTCAGCACACGGGATACGGATACGGGGATCAAGGTATGGCGCTCGGAGGACCTGGCGAACTGGACCTATGAAGGATTGTGCACGGAGGAAGCGGTGACGGCGGCAGCTTATGCGCCGGAGGTGCGGTACTGGAACGGCAAGTTCTACATGTACACTTCGCCGGCGGGTCAAGGCCATTACGCGCTGACCAGCGACAGTCCTACCGGACCGTTTACGGTGGCGACGGATAACTTTGGCCGCACGATCGATGGATCGACGTTCGTCGACGATGACGGCAAATGGTATTTCTACTATGCAGGAAGCCAGGGAATCCAGGCGGCGCCGATGACCGATCCGCTGACCGTGGGGCCGGAAGAAGTACAGACGGGGGCCTATATGGGCGGCTGGACGGAAGGACCGACCGTGTTTAAGCGCGGCGGCAAGTATTACATGACGTATACCGGAAATCATGTGTTCAGCACCGGCTACCGCGTGGATGCGGCGGTCAGCGGACAGCCGCTGGAAGGATTCGCCGGCTTCGCCGGCAATCCCGTCCTGCTCCGTTCGGAAGGCGCGACAGTCGGTCTCGGGCATAATTCGATCGTTACGGGGCCGGATCTCGATGCCCAATACATGATCTACCACAATCTCGAAGGGCCGGGCGTGGTTGGGCCGCTGCGGCATATGAACATGGACCGGATCGTCTGGAACGGGGAGCGGTTCAGTGTCTGGGGACCGACCTCGGGGCCGCAGCCGGCACCGCAGTTGCCCGCATTCGCCGACCGTTTCGAGCGGGCGGAGCTTGGCGGCGATTGGAACAGCAGCGGCGGAGGTTCATGGACGGTCAGCGCAGAGCAAGGGCTGCAGGCGGACTCGCGCGGCGCGGAAGGCTCCGCGCTGCTGTTGACCAAAGCCGAAACAGGCGGCAGTTACACCGCCGAATTCCATGTGCAGGTGCAGGAGGGCAAAGCCGCCGGAGCGGTCTTCTCGTATAAGGACAAAAGCAATTACGGAATCGTGCTGCTGGATCGGGCGGCCGGGGAGATCAGAGCTGAAGTGTTCCGAAAGGGGAAGTCGGCGCAGTCCGTATCGGCTGTGCTGCCGGCAAATTTCGACCCCGGCCAGCTGCAAAATCTGCGGCTGGAAGTGAGCGGCAATATGGCGCGCGTTTATGCCGCAACGATGCATTTGCTAGATCTGAAGCTGGATGATGCCATCGGCGGCGGAAGCATCGGGTATGTCGCTGCGGATGCACAAGCGCGTTTCGGCTATGCGGCTATCAGCAACGAAGTCGATGGCAGCAGCGCCCGTGAAGCCTATGCTCCGCTCCCGGGTACCATCGATGCGGTGAACGTTGCGGCCACTGGGGAAAAAGGAGATAACGATGCGATCACAGCCAGCGAGGATGGAACGCAAGTACGGAAATTAAGCAAAGGCGCCGAATTAAGGTACCGGGTGAATGTGGAGGAAAGCGGAGCCTACAATCTTAACTTCCGACTCTCGCCGGGCGCTGACGGTGTCCGGTTCAGCCTTTGGGACGGAAAAACCCGGATCATGCCCGCCCTCACGGTGACCGCGGAGCCGGGAGCGCAGCCGTGGCAGATTGTGACCGCTCAGGATGTGAAGCTGGAGCAAGGATTTCACCAGTGGAAGCTGAAGGTGGAGCAGGGAGAAATGAAGCTGGACTCGCTGAAAGCGGCAGCCTATGCTCCGGTTGAACCGGAAACCGCCGAATTCGAGACGAAAAACGATTTCCGCTGGACGCGTTACGAAGGCGAATGGTCGTTCAAGGACGGCCAGCTGCGGTCATCGTCCGTAACGCCGGCCAAAATTCTGTTTGGCGATTACGGCTGGACGGATTATACGGTGGACGCGGATTTCACCGTGCCTGAAGCCAGCGGACAGACCGGCATCCTGGTCAGGGCCTCGGACCCGTCAAACGGGCTGGAGCTGAACCAGAACCGGGATGATTTTATCCGCGGCTACTACGTTTATTTGGATGATCAGGGGATTCACCTAGCTAAACTTAATTATGCCACGCAGCCGCTCGCGGATATCCCGTATGATCTGCCGCAGGCCGGAGAGATGATGCATCTCAAGGTTATGGCAGAAGGCGCCCGGATCACCGTGTATGCGGATGGCGGCAGTACGCCTGTCCTGGATTATACGGATCGCGGCGTTAGCCCGCTTTTGCAAGGAAAAACCGGATTCAAGTCTGCCGGGACCGCCGCGCGGTTCGAACGGATGACGGTTGAAAAGTAATTTTACAGAAAAGGATAGGTGCAGAATTTATGACAACGAAATCATACAAGAAACATTATCCAAGACCGCAATTCGTGCGCAATGACTGGCTAGATTTTAACGGGGAATGGGACTTCGCCTTCGACGACAAGGACGCCGGGGAAAGCGAAGAATGGTACCTCCATTTCCCTGAGGGACAAACCATCCTCGTTCCGTTTACGTATGAAACCAAAGCCAGCGGCATCGGCGAGGAGACCTTCCATCCGCAGGTCTGGTACCGCAAAAGGGTCTCTTTGCCCGCCGGGACCGATGGCAAACGAACGATCCTGCATTTTCAAGGCGTCGACTATCTGGCTAAACTGTGGGTGAACGGGCATTTTGTAGGCCAGCATGAAGGCGGTTATGCCGCATTTTCCTTCGATATTACGCCATATTTGCGTACGGGAGCCGAGAACCAGCTTGTGCTCAAGGTCGAAGACAGCCAAAGCTGCACGCAGCCGCGCGGCAAACAGCGCTGGGTCAACGATAATTTTGAATGCTTCTATGTTCAGTCCACCGGCATTTGGAAAAGCGTCTGGCTGGAGCATGTCCATGAAACGCGGATCGACGCGGTCAAAATGACCCCGGATGTCGACCGGCAAATGATCCGGTTCGATTTCCGTCTGCTCGGCGTGGAGCATAAAGAGAATCTCCGCCTGGAGTCCAGCATCTCGCTGCACGGGCAGCCGGTCAAACAGGTGAGCCTGTCCGCCGACAGAGCCTGGATTACGGTGGAGGTCGGGGTACTGCATGAAGCGGGCGGTCCGTGGAAGCAAAGCCTCTGGTCGCCGCAAAACCCGAACCTGTTCGACGTGGAGTTTGTGCTGTATGAAGGAAACGAAGCGGTGGACCGCGTGGAATCGTATTTCGGCATGCGGAAAATCTCCATCGAAAACGGCCAGATTCTGCTGAACAACGGTCCGCTGTATCAACGGCTGATTCTCGATCAGGGCTACTGGACCGAGAGCCATCTGACGGCCCCGTCCGAGGAAGCGCTCATTCAGGATATCGAGCTGATCACCGCGATGGGCTACAACGGCGTTCGCAAGCATATGAAGCTGGAGGATCCGCTGTTCCTCTACTGGTGCGACGTCAAGGGCGTGCTGGTCTGGTCGGAAATGGCCGCCACGTACGAGTTCAACGACCAGGCGGTGGAGCGGTTTACCCGGGAATGGCTGGAGGTCGTGCCGCAGCAATACAACCATCCGTGCATTATCACTTGGGTGCCGTTCAATGAATCCTGGGGCATTCCGACGATTGCCCATGATGTCCGCCAGCAGAAATTTACGGAATCCATCTATCATCTGACCAAAGCGATCGACCCGTACCGTCCGGTCGTTACGAATGACGGCTGGGAGCATACCGTGTCCGATATCCTGACCCTGCATGACTATGTGGAGGCGGGTGAAGAATTTCTCAAGCGGTACCAGGACAAGGACGCGATCGTTAACAATAAAATTTCCTTTAACCAGTGGAAATACGCTTTTGCGGAAGGCTATGCCTACAGAGGCCAGCCGGTGATCATCAGCGAATTCGGCGGCATCGCCTTCCAGAGCGAAAGCGGCTGGGGCTACGGCAACCAGGTCAAGTCGGAAGAAGACTTCATCGAACGGTTCCGGGCGATCACCCAAGCAATCCAGGCGGTTCCTTATATCTCCGGCTACTGCTATACGCAGGTGACGGATGTGCAGCAGGAAGTCAACGGGCTGCTGCAGGAAGACCGCACGCCGAAGGTTCCGCTGGATGTGATCAAGGCGATTAATTTGGGCTAAAGCCTGCACGTAACCTGCTGCTCTTGAAGCCGTCCATCGGAGTTTGACCCGCCCCGCCCTGTTAGCATGGGGCGGGTTTGCTTCGTTCAAGCCTAGCAAGAGGGCGGATCAAGGCAAGGCAAGTTAGGGCAGTCAGGTGAAAGCAGGCAGAGGAAGCAGGCGAGGGCGAGATGAAGCTAACCAGGGCAAGGTAGGCCAATAGGCAAGGCGATCGAGTAATGTGAGGCGGATCAAGGCGAGAAAAACCACATCAGATGAAGCATTTAGGAAAGATAGGGCAAGGCAAAGCAGACCTGGACAATATGGGCCAACACAGGAAAGGCGATAAGGTAGGGCGAGGCGGATCAAGGCGAGAAAGACCACATCAGATGAAGCATTAGGAAAGATAGGGCAAGGCAAAGCAGACCTGGGCAATATGGGCCAATACAGGAAAGGCGATAAGGTAGGGCGAGGAGGATTAAGGCGGATTATTGCGATGTGGTCTAGGCGGGCTGCCAGCCAAACTGCAAAACTAGTTAGGTAAAATAGGTTTTGTAGGTAAGGAGGACGGTGCAGGTAAGTTTGGTCAATGCAGGTAAGGTGGGTCAGCGCAGGTATGGTAGGTTAGCGCAAGTAGCAGACAGGTAACAGACAGGCAGGAGTTGGGCAGGCAACAGGTGGGGCGAGGCTATGCGTCTATCTTACGGACACAGGAGCCGTTATTTGGCGAAAATACGGCGAAATATTATTTTAACGGACCTGAGAGCCGCTATTTCCGGTTGGAAGCGTATACAAATTTGTTTTGACTTGCAATAACGGCCCTCATGTCCGTTAGATTGGGAAATAGGGTATTTCCCCATAAATAACGTCTCTCAGGTCCGTTATTAGGCCCTCTTGCCCGAATTTAACGCTCAGGTCGTATAGTGGGCGCTCAGGTCCGAACTGAACGCTCATGACCGATAGTGGCGCTCAAGTCCGAAATGGGTGTTTTACACCGAATTTGGTGCTCTGGTCGAAATTAGCGCTCACATTGTCCGATAGATTTGCCAAATGCCTGATTTTTCGCAATAAACGACCCCCATATCCAATTTTTGGCGCTTAAGTCCGATATACTATACTGCATTGCGCCTGCATTTCTAAAGGTATCATCTGCGTGTACTCCTCCCGATGCGACAACTGGCACAGTATCGGTCTCCAAGCGTGAAGGATTCCTCAATCGAAGATGAGGACGCCGCAAGCTATATTCGCCCTCACAAAAAAACAGGACAGCGATGCTCCCCTAACGGGAGGTTGCTGTCCTGTTCCTTTTACGCTTATGCGGCGTATTTTTCGCGGGTAATTACACCAGATGTTTGATATCCACGGCCGGATCGGTGTCTGCTTCATAGTCGACGCCTGCGGTCTGGAATCCGAACAGGTTGAAGAAGTCTTCGCGGTAGCCGACCAGATCGGCCAGCTCGTCGATGGTATCCGTCTCGATGGCCGCCCAGCGCTTCATGACTTCCTCCTGTACATCCTCGCGCATTTCCCAATCGTCGATGCGGATCAGATGGCCTTCATCTGCACCTTTCTCCGAGTAGAGATGTTCGCTGAACAAGCGATACATTTGCTCAATCGTGTTCTCATGCAGGTCTTTGTCCTTCATGACGCGGTACAACGCGGAGATGTACAGGGGCACAACCGGAATGGCCGAGCTGGACTGGGTCACCAGCGCTTTGTTGACCGACACGTAAGCGTGTCCGCCGCTGGCTTGCAGTTTTTCGTTCAGGGCGATGGCGGTCTTCTCCAGGTCGATTTTAGCCTGGCCGATCGTTCCTTCCTTATAGATCGGATGGGTCACTTCCGGTCCGATGTAGGAGTACGCGACAGTGATCGCGCCGTCAGCCAGCACGCCGGCTGCGCTCAGCTGGTCGATCCACATGCCCCAGTCTTCGCCGCCCATGACGGCGATCGTTTGACGGACTTCGTCGTCGGTAGCCGGTTCGATGGTCGTTTGCGTTACTTCGCCGGTGTGGAAGTTGACCGTTTTGTTGGAATAAGCTTCGCCTACCGGCTTGATGACGGAGGAGAAGGTTTCGCCGGTCACCGGATGGGTGCGGCGCGGGGAAGCTACGCTGTATACGACCAGATCCACCTGTCCGTATTCGGCTTTAATCAGCTCGATCGTCTTGGATTTGATCTCGTCAGAGAAGGCATCGCCGACGATGCTGTGCGATTTCAAGCCCTGCTCTTCGGCAGCGCGCTCTAGGGCGGCGGAGTTGTACCAGCCCGCGGATGCGGTGCGGGCGCCTTCGGCCGGCTTGTCAAAAAAGACGCCGATCGTATTTGCGCCGGCGCCGAATGCCGCGGTAATCCGCGAGGCCAGGCCGTAGCCGGTCGATGCGCCGACAACGAGAACGTTGACCGGACCGCTCAGTTTCTTTTGCGCTTGTATGTAGTCAATTTGCTGCCGGACTTGCTGGGCGCATCCTTCAGGATGAGCCGTTGTGCAAATAAAGCCGCGGGTTTTTGGCTGAATGATCATCAGGGGGATCTCCTTTATCGTTGATTTAACTTTTTTGCTATATAAGAGTATAACAAATGATGGGACAGAAAGATAAGCTTGATTATCGGTTAACGCCAAGATTTCTCAAATTGCGGATATTTACGGTATGATAGAAACGGAGCTTACAGGGTATTCCACAGAGAACGGAGGGCAAGCAGTTGAGGATTGTGAATCGAAAAGAAGTGGAAAACATCTTGAGCATGGAGGCATGCATCGGCGTGATGGAGGCTGTCCTGTCCGAGCTGGCCCGGGGCGAAGCCGTGCAGACGCTCAGACAGGTATTGCCGCTTGCAGGCGGCAATCTGATGGGCCTAATGCCGGGGTATCTGGCAGGAACCAAGGTAGCCGGAGCGAAGCAAATTACGATTTTTCCGCGGAATCATGAACGCGGGCTGCCCTCCCATCAGGGGGGCGTCACGCTGTTCGATGCCGAGACGGGTACCCTGACGGGAATCGTGAACGGACAGGCCATTACCGCCATCCGCACAGCGGCAGTCAGCGCCGTAGCCACGAAGATTCTGGCGCTGCCGGATGCCCGGCGATTGGCGATCCTGGGTACAGGCGAACAGGCGGCAAGCCATCTGGAGGCCATGCTGCTCGTGCGGGACATCCGGCAGGTGCACGTCTGGAGCCGGAATACGGAGAAAGCGCGGCATTTTGCTGCAGAGATGAGCGCCAAATGGAACGTTGAGATCCATGCGGCCGAGACCGTAGAGGAAGCGGTGCGGGAAGCGGATATCATCTGCACGGTGACGGCGGCAACGGAGCCGGTGCTGCGCGGGGAATGGGTGCAGCCGGGCGCCCATATCAACGCGGTCGGTGCCTGCCGTCCGGGCGACCGTGAGCTGGATACGGCGCTGGTCAAGCAGGCGCGGCTGTATGTCGACCGGCTGGAGTCCGCGATGAACGAAGCAGGCGATTACCTGCTCCCGTTGAAAGAGGGAGCCATTACGCCGGGACATATCGTCGGGGAACTCGGCGGCCTGCTGCTGCGCTGTGTGGAGGGCCGGGGCTTCGGCGAAGAGATTACGCTTTTCAAAAGCCTCGGTTTGGCCATCGAAGATCTGGCAGCGGCGGAGTATATTTACCGCAGGGCGGAAGAATTACATATCGGCATTGAAGTCGAATTCTAGAGGAGGCAACGGGCTGTGGCACAACATCGGGAAGGCCTGTATCCCTTCGGGCTAAGCGAAGCGCAGGAAGCAAGAGCGCTCCGGCTGCATGAAAAGAATATCAACATCGATTTATTGTTTCAGGGGCCGCTGTCGCCTTCGGCGATCCCCGCGGAAATCTCGGAGCGAATCCAGGCGGAATGCGAGCCGTACAAAGACGAGCCGATGGCGTACAGCGCCATGCCGGCCAAGCGGATCCTAAAGCTGGTGGCGGAAGGGCAAATTCCGGCTTACCGGGAGGAATGGTATGCTTCGGGGATTACCGCCGGCAACCGGGAGCTGCATCTGAACGATGAGGAAAGCATCATTACCAGCATGGGCGAAGTGCAGAGGCAGTTCGACGGCGCCGAATGGCTGATCAAGGCGCTGACCGCGGAAGACATCCGGCGGGCCAAACGGGAAGGCAAAAAGGCGGGGATCGTCACCGCCCAGGAGACGGACGGCATCGGCCGCAACCTGGAGCTGCTGGATGCGCTGCATGCCTTTGGCTTGCGGATTCTCCAACTGACCTACAACAACCAGAACCTCGTCGGCTCCGGCTGCGCCGAGCAGGCGAACGGCGGGTTGTCCAATTACGGCCGGCGATTCGTTGAGCGGCTGAACAAGCTTGGCGTAATCGTCGATACCGGCCATTGCGGCAAGCAGACGACGCTGGATGCCTGCGCGCTGTCGCAGGCGCCGGTCATCGCTTCCCATACCGGAGCGGAGGCGGTTTATCCGCATATGCGCTGCAAAAGCGACGAGGAAATCCGGGCTATCGCCGCAACGGGTGGCGTCATCGGCGTATTTGCCATGCCGTGGTTCGTGCATCATGACCCGCAGCACACGACGCTGGATCATGTGCTGGACCATATCGATTATATGGTCCAGTTGGTCGGGTCCGACCATGTCGGGATCGGCACGGACTGGCCGATGAGCGATACGCTATGGTCGCTGATCTACTTCAAGGAGCATGTCGCGCCGAAGCTCGGTTTCGCCAAAGGGGACGGTCCGTCGAGCGAGACGGTGGCGGGGCTGGAGCGGTACGGCCATTTTATCAATTTTACAAGAGGGTTGGTGGCGCGCGGGTATTCGGACGGCGATATTGCCCGGATCATGGGCGGCAACTGGCTGGGGGTCTTTGAACAAATTTGCGGATAGGGGAACAGGCAGATGACATCATATTTAACAGATACGGTTTTCCGGTTCTATTGCTCGGGCATTGATTATGGAAAAATCCGCTTTACCGCTGACCGCAAGGTTATGCACGCCAAGGTGGAATTGCGCCGCCGGACCCAGCTGCAGGAGAATGCGCTGGCTGCAGGCGCAGGTTATGTCCTGCCGCTGGAGGCCATCGCCCGCAATCTATCCGCATACGAGCAGGCGCAGTGGACAGGGGATAAGGTAACACTAAGCAGCGGTGAGTGCTATGAACGGCATATCGCCTATGAAGCGGAAATTGCCGGAGCGCCGAAGCGCTCCCAGGTATGGGCGCTGCGCGGCGCAACCGCGCTGGATATCGTTACGTTGGACGGCGAGGTGATCGCCTTCCTGACGCCAAACCGGTATGGCATCGAGCTGATCGTCAAAGACGGGTATGAGAAGCTGACGCCGCTTACCGTGTATGACGAACCGCTCCTCTCGAAGCCGGAGTATGGCGTTAATGATCTCGGCACGTATCTCGTTCCGATGCGCGATGGCGTGCGGCTCGCCACGGATGTTTATTTGCCCGAAGGCGTCCAGCCCGGCACGAAGCTGCCGACGATCCTGGTTCGGACCTGTTACGACCGGAACGGCAAAAAGCCGAATTTCATCCGATGGGCCAATAAGGGCTATGCCGTCGTCAACCAGGATGTCCGGGGCCGCGCCGACTCCGAGGGCGTGCTTGTTCCTTTTTATCATGAGCGTGAGGACGGCTACGATACGATCGACTGGATTATTCAGCAGGACTGGTCCGACGGCAATGTCGGCATGTGGGGGGCGTCTTATCTCGGTTATGTCGTGGTTGCCGCCGCGACCAGCGGGCATCCGAACCTGAAGGCGGTGGTCAACGAGGTGAACGTCGGCTCGCCGTTCGTGGATACCGCGCGCAAGGGCGGAACATTATGCTCCTGGCCGCTGCTGTCCTGGACGCTTGCCCAATCGGTAGGCACCCGAACCGACTTCGACATCTTCGGCGGCATTACGGTCGATCCGGTCAAAGCGGTCGAAGCCCGCCCGATCAAGGATATTCCGCAGCAGATGATCGGCAAACCCTCCGGACCGTGGGCGCTGTGGAGCGAGCATCCGGAGTACGACGATTTCTGGCGCAACTGCACGTTCAGCGAGCGCGGAGACCAGGTGAACGTACCGATGTACGTCATTTCCGGCTGGTATGACGGCGACAGTCCGGGCGTTTCCGAGACATGGCGGATGCTTACCGAGCATGATGTGCCGAATCGAAAAATCCGCCTTGGGGCCTGGGAGCACGGGCCGAACCGGGCCAGGGATCTGCTGTCCGAAAGCTTCGGCAACGATGCGGTCGTCTACGATTACGACGTGTCGGTGCTGCGCTGGTTCGACCGTTTCCTGAAGGGGATCGCGAACGGGATCGACGAGGAACCGCGGGCCGAATATTACGTGGTCGGCGAAAACCGCTGGCGGACCTCGGAGGATTGGACGCCTGCGGAAGCGGCGGTCACGCCGTTTTATCTTGGCGGGGCCGGCCGGGCCAATTCCGCGCTGGGCGACGGGCGGCTTACGGCTGCACCGGTTGCGGATTCTCCGGCGGATACCTTCATCTATAATCCAGCCGATCCGGTCTGCGACAGCGGCGAACGAGAGCCGGAGAACATGCGGAAACATGAGCTGCGCGGCGATATTCTAGTCTATACCAGCGAGCCGCTGGAGGAGAAGCTCACGGTGGCCGGGGAGTTGTCGGCGGTGCTATATGCGGCAAGCTCCGCCGTCGATACCGACTGGGCAGTAACGCTTAGCGACGTGCATCCCGGCGGCGACTCCATCCGCCTGTCCAACTACATCGTCCGCGCAAAATACCGGAAAGGATATGACCAGCCGGAGCTGCTCGTTCCGGGGCAAGTGGAGCGCTACGATATTTTTATGCAAAACATTGCCCACTGCTTTGCCGAGGGCCATCGCATCCGCTTCACGGTCACCTCATCGAGCAAAATGGTCTCGTTCCCCAACACCAATACGGGGAATAACCCGTACGAGGAAGAAGAAAGCATCGTTGCGGTGCAGACGATCTGGCATAACGAAACATACCCGAGCCATATCAACCTTCCGGTCATTCCGAACGCATAAAACCTTCCACTGCAGGCCACAATAGCAAAAAAAGCAGAATGAAGGGATTAACGTGAATGCTTTTCGTTTGAAAAAACAATTGTGGCGGCGGTGGAGACGGTGGAAAAAAGCACTGTGGGCAGGCGCAGCCTGCCTGCTTCTGACAGTGCTGGCCTGGCGCAGCATGCAAGTGCCGCAGGAGCTCAGCGGCCTGCTCAAGGGATCGGCCTGGAACCTGCCCGAATCCCTCGACAGCCTGCCGGCGGTGGCGGCACTGCCTGACGGCAGCGGAGGCGCGGATGACGCGGCGGCGCTGGCCGCGCGGGCGCAATTGCTCAAGACGGTCCGGCAGGAGGGGCTCAGCCGCAGAGTTCATTTGAAGACGACCTATGTCACCGGTGAGGAAGTGCAGACGCTGCAAGGCCTCAAAACAGCCGCCGAGCAGCAGCGGCTTATCGCCGGGCATCCGGACTGGACCGGCCGGATCGATGCCGATGGCAGCCTCTGGCTCGAACGCGAGGTCAACGATCTGTCTCCGCTGACGAAGAAAGACGCTTGCTTCGGCATCGATGCCCACGGCAACCTGACCTTGTTCAAGGGGCCGCCCGGGGAGGATCAGGTGCTCCGCACCTTTTTCCAAATGGACATGGGGTCGATGAAATCGTCGCTTCCGGAGGAAATCTTGAAGCAGCTGCATGAAGGCATCCGCGTGCAGGACATCGAGGAGTATAACAGCGTCCTGTCCACGTTCAGCGACTACGCGCGCGATTCGGCGGAAGCGGCTGTGCAGGATAAACAATAATGAGGTTCGGCGGCAAGGTTGAAAGAAGGACAGAGCAGGAATGATCCCGTTAGCGGGGGTTCCTGCTCTTTTTGCGTTTACGGACTTTTCGGCGGTTTTGTTCCTGCTCACATGAGGGCATTTTGTTGTGCCCCCCTAGTGATTTTTTTGCTATAATGGGAAGAAGGAATACATATGTTCGCTTTCAGCGGGACATAGCAGGAATCAGGCGGGAAGACGCCTGCTGAAGGGGAGAGGGCTTTTGCGCATTTTGGGAATTGACCCGGGGCTGGCGATCGTCGGCTTCGGTTTTGTGGATAAGCAGGGAAATAAATTAACGCCGGTGCAGTACGGCAGCATCCAGACCGAAGCGCATACGCCGGAGGCGGAGCGACTGATGCATGTGTATGACGGGATCGTACAGCTGATCGACCGCTACGAGCCGGAAGAGATTGCGCTGGAGAAGCTGTTCTTCAGCCGCAACGTGACGACGGCGCTGCCGGTCGCCCAGGCCCGCGGGGTGGTCGTGCTCGCCGCCGTGCAGCGCGGCCTGCGGATCTCGGAGTATACGCCGATTCAGGTCAAGCAGGCGGTAGTCGGCTACGGCAAGGCGGAGAAGAAACAGGTGCAGGAAATGGTCAAGCTGCTGCTCAAGCTGTCGGCAGTGCCGAAGCCGGACGATGTGGCGGATGCGCTCGCAGTGGCGGTCTGCCATGCCCATTCGGTCAGCCTTAATTCCAAATTAAACGAGGTATTGCGAAAATGATCGATTTCTTGAGAGGACCGGTTGTCCATCTGGAGCCGGAATATGTTGTTGTTGACGTGAACGGGGTAGGCTACCGCGTCTTTTGCCCGAATCCGTATGCATTTGCCAAAAGCGAAGGGCCGGTCACGATTTATATCCATTATCAGACGCGCGAGGATGCGACCCATCTGTTCGGATTCGTCACCCGCGAGGAGCAGCGCCTGTTCCGCAAGCTGATCGAGGTATCCGGCATTGGGCCGCGCGTCGCGCTCGGCATTCTTACCGGCGGCACGCCGGACCAGCTGATCTCGGCGATTTATCAGGAGAATATCACGTTCCTGACGAAGCTCCCGGGCATTGGCAAAAAAACGGCGCAGCGCATGATTCTCGATCTGCGCGACAAGCTGGACGGTCTCGGCTTCGCCGCGGCGATGCAGACCGGACTGTTTGCGGTTCCGGAAGAGGAGAAAAGAGGCGAAGGCCTGGCCTGGCAGGAAGCCAGAGACGGCCTCAAGGCGCTCGGCTATACGGAAGCGGAGCTGGATAAGGTATGGCTGACGATGAAGAAAGAGGGCACGGACACCGGTCCGGTGGACGTGCTGATGAAGAAGGCGCTGGGCCTTTTGTATGTGGCGAAATAAAGCCTTCGGGGAATTGGGAGTGAACAAACATGGATGAGCGGATCATCTCGGCAAATCTGATGATGGACGAGCAGGCGGCGGAGCTGAGCCTCCGTCCGCGTTATCTTGCAGAATATATCGGACAAAACCAGGTGAAGGAGAACCTGAAGGTCTATATCGAAGCGGCCAAAATGCGCAGCGAAGCGCTGGATCACGTGCTTCTGTACGGTCCGCCGGGGCTAGGGAAAACGACGCTGGCGAATATTATCGCCAACGAGCTTGGCGTCAACCTTCGGACCACCTCCGGTCCGGCCATTGAACGGCCGGGCGATCTTGCCGCGCTGCTGACCAATCTGCAGGAAGGCGACGTGCTTTTTATCGACGAAATCCACCGGCTGCACCGTACGGTGGAGGAGGTCATGTATCCGGCGATGGAGGATTCCGCGCTGGATATCATGATCGGCAAGGGACCGAGCGCGCGCTCGGTCCGGCTTGACCTGCCGCCGTTCACGCTGATCGGCGCCACGACGCGGGCCGGGCTGCTGTCCGCTCCGCTGCGCGACCGCTTCGGGGTTGTCAGCCGGCTGGAGTATTACCGTGTCGAGGAACTTAGCTTCATCGTATCCCGCAATGCCGAGCTGCTTGGCATCGAAATTCTGGGCGATGCGGCGGAAGCGATCGCCCTGCGTTCGCGCGGAACGCCGCGGATCGCCAATCGCCTGCTGAAGCGGGTGCGCGATTTCGCGCAGGTGCGCGGCGACGGCATCATTACGCCCGGGCTGGCCGAGGAAGCGCTGAAGCGGCTGCAGGTGGACCCGCGCGGCCTGGATAGCATCGACCACAAAATGCTTCAATCGATGATTACGGTATTCCGCGGAGGTCCGGTCGGGCTCGATACGATTGCTGCGACCATCGGCGAAGAAAGCCAGACGATCGAGGATGTGTACGAGCCGTATTTGCTGCAGATCGGCTTTCTGCAGCGGACGCCGCGCGGCCGGGTGGCCACGCCGGCGGCTTACGCCCACTTGGGGCTGCCGCTGCCGCCGGCGCGCGAATAGGTTACCGCAACCGAACTCATAATCCAACTTACGATCAGGAGGAACATGGGCATGAAGCAAGCGAAATGGACAGTAACTGGGTGGGGGCGCCTTGGCCGCGGGCTGCTGGCTGCGGCCCTGCTGACGGGAAGCCTGCTCGTTCCTTATGGACAATCCCGCGCCGACTCGGCGGCGACGATCCGTGTTGCACTGTACGCCGATATCGGCAGCAAATATAAATCGACGACGCCGCAGGTGACGCTGCAATCGGCGGCGCCATTTAATCTGGCGGCGGTTCAGGGCGGCACGGCGCTTGCCGCGGTTCCCGCCGGTGACCGCATCCGGGTCAGCCTGGACGGCTACAAGGTCAAGGTGATGGACAGCCCGACCTGGCAGGCGGCGGCCGACGCTGCAAAGAAACTGAACGCCACCGCGGACAAGCCGCAGCTGTTTGTCGCTTCGCGCGGCGGAAGCAGCGTGTACCAGCTGTATACCGGTCCGTATGCGAGCGAAAGCGCGGCGAAGGACGGACTGGCCCGCGTGCTTAAAGCGGGCCTAACCCTGCCGGCGGAGCAGACGCCGGCGGTGAGAGGCGTCAAACACCTGGCCGCCGGGCCGTTTGCCAGCGCGCAGGAAGCCTCTGCCGCGCTTGGCGCCATTACGGCGGCCGGCTTCGACGCCTGGAAGGTCATGGCCGCCGGCGCGGACGGCAGCGCGGTGACCCAAATATGGGTCGGCGACGCCGCCAGCGACAGCGAGCTCGCCGCTCTGCAGACGGCAGCCGCCGCGGCGCTGCCGCAGTATGCCTTCGCTCCGGTCGCTGCCGGCACGGCCGGGCTGATACTCCGCACCGATGCCGGGATGGACTGGACCAGCGAGGGTCAGGCTTTCCACTACAGCGTATCGGGTACGGGGGCCAAGTTCTTCGCTTCCGGCAACGCTGCAGGCATTAAGATGGAAGAACGATCCAAACGGACGTACCGCGGCGATCTGGAACTTAGCAGTTTGAATGGTTCCTTGTCGGTCGTAAATATCGTGCCGCTGGAACAATATTTATATTCGGTAGTCGGGGGAGAAGTATCCTCAAGCTGGCCGGAAGCGGCGTTGAAAGCACAGGCGGTTGCCGCCCGCAGTTATGCACTGGCCCAAGGCAACCGGTTTGATATCGCGAGCGTCGTCGACACCACGCTCAGCCAGGTTTATAACGGCATCGGCACCGAAGCCCCGTCCATCACGAAGGCGGTCGACGCGACCGCCGGCGAAGTGCTGCTCAGCGGCGGCAAAGTGGTTGAAGCCGTCTTCTCCGCCAATGCCGGCGGCGTAACGGCCGATCCAACCGAAGTATGGAACGGCGGGGGGACTACGTTCGTAAGCGTGGACAGCTCCGGAGATGCCGCAGCTGCAGCGACCAAGAAATGGTATTACCTGCAGTTATCCGGCGGCGCTTCCGGCTATGCCAGAGAGGATAATATCAAATTGACCGGCGCCAAAAATTCGGGAGGGCTGGCGCTTGCCATTGCCACGACCTCGGACGTGAACGTCCGTCCGCTGCCGATTATCGACAATTCGGCGTCTCCGGTCGGCAAGCTCAATACGGGTGAACAGGCTGTGGTGCTGGATACGGTATTCGAATCCGGCAGCTACAGCTGGATTAAAGGTCCCTATTCTTCCGCCGATCTGCTGAAGAGCCTGTCCGGCAAAGTATCGGGCACGCTGCCTTCGAACATTGCCACGCTGCAAATCACCCAGCGCGGCCCGTCTGGACGGCCTACGCAAATCAAGGCCAACGGAGAGATTTTACAGGTAAAATATCCGGATTTGTTCCGTTCCGCCTTCGGCGGCCTGCCTAGCACCTTGTTTGATATTGTGCCGGCCGGCAGTTATACTGTACTAGGCGCGGGAGGCACTACCGCATCTGTGGGCAGCGCCCAACCGGCCGCCGTCCTGTCCGCTGCGGGCAAAGTATCCGCTTCGGCAAGCGGAACCGTGGTCATGGGGGCAGATTCCGCCAGAGCTGTAACCGGCGCGGCCGGGTTCTATTTCATCGGCTGGGGGAACGGCCACGGCCTCGGATTATCGCAATGGGGCGCCAAAGGCATGGCGGATCAGGGGTATGATTACAAGCAGATTTTGCAACACTATTTTAATAACGTTACTATAAGTAAGGAATGAAGATACACGATGAACGTAGATGATTACGATTTCGAATTGCCGGAGGAGCTGATTGCCCAGACCCCGCTTCAGGAGCGCAGCGCTTCCAGGCTGCTGATGCTGAACAAGGCGGACGGGCAGCTGCGGCACGGCCATTTTACCGATATTCTGGATCAATTTCAGCCCGGCGATACGCTGGTGCTCAACGATACGCGGGTCATACCCGCCCGGCTGTTCGGCGTTAAGGAAGATACCGGGGCGAAGGCGGAGGTACTGCTGCTCAAGAATCTGGGGGAAGACCGCTGGGAAGCGCTGGTCAAACCGGGGAAAAAGCTAAAAACCGGCGCGGTCATCGTTTTCGGCGACGAACTGCGGGCCGTTATCGAGGATGAGTCCGATATGGGCGGCCGGACGCTGCGTTTTATCTACCAGGGAATCTTCCAGGAGATTCTGGACCGGCTCGGTACCATGCCCCTGCCGCCTTACATCAAAGAGACGCTGGAAGACCGCGAACGGTATCAGACCGTATACGCCCGCCAGGAAGGTTCGGCCGCCGCACCGACTGCCGGGCTGCATTTTACGGAAGAATTGCTGGCGCAGATTGCGGACAAAGGCGTTAACATCGCCTATATTACGCTGCATGTCGGTCTGGGGACTTTCCGGCCGATGTCAGTGGACAAGGTCGAAGAGCATGTGATGCACGCCGAATATTTCGAAATTTCGCAGGAGACGGCGGATATTATTAATGAAGCAAGGGCGAGAGGCGGACGGATCATTGCCGTCGGTACTACGTCTTGCCGCACGCTGGAGACGGCGGGGCAGCAATTTCAGGGCAAAGCGCTGGAAGCCTGCAGCGGGTGGACGGATATCTTCATTTATCCCGGATATGACTTCACCGTAGTCAACGCTTTGATTACGAACTTCCACCTGCCGAAATCGACGCTCGTGATGCTGGTTAGCGCTTTGGCCGGCCGGGAGCATGTGCTTGCGGCTTATCGGGAAGCGATTGCCGAGAGCTACCGCTTTTTCAGCTTCGGCGACGCCATGTTCATTTATTAAGCAGGAGGAAGGGATTACACAGTGGCAGCAATTACTTACGAACATATTAAGACCTGTAAGCAGTCGGGGGCGCGGCTTGGACGCGTACATACCCCGCACGGCGTGATCGAAACGCCATGTTTCATGCCGGTCGGCACGCAGGCTACCGTCAAAACGATGAGCCCGGAAGAACTTAAGGAGATGGATGCGCGGATCATTCTGAGCAATACGTACCATCTGTTCCTGCGGCCGGGCCATGATATTGTACGCGAAGCCGGCGGATTGCACAAATTCATGAACTGGGACCGGCCGATTCTGACGGACAGCGGCGGTTTTCAGGTGTTCTCGCTCAGCGAGATGCGCAAAATCAGCGAAGAAGGCGTACATTTCCGCTCTCACCTGAACGGCGACGCGAAGTTTCTCTCTCCGGAAGTGGCGATGGAGGTTCAGAACGCGCTGGGCTCCGATATTATGATGGCGTTCGACGAATGCCCGCCTTATCCGGCTGAATACGATTACGTCAAAAAATCGCTGGAGCGCACGACCCGCTGGGCGGAACGCTGCCTCAAAAGCCATGCCCGTCCGAACGACCAGGGCCTCTTCGCGATCGTCCAGGGCGGCATGTATGAAGACCTCCGCCGCCAGAGTGCGGCTGATTTGACTTCCATGGATTTCCCGGGGTATGCTATTGGAGGACTCAGCGTCGGAGAGTCCAAGCAGCTTATGTATGAAGTGCTGGATTATACGGTTCCGCTTCTGCCGCAGAACAAGCCGCGTTATTTGATGGGCGTGGGCTCGCCGGATGCGCTGCTGGAGGGGTCAATCCGCGGAGTGGACATGTTCGACTGCGTGCTGCCGACCCGCATCGCCCGGAACGGAACGACGATGACCAGCCAGGGAAGACTTGTTGTGCGCAATGCCCAGTATGCCCGCGACTTCGGGCCGCTTGATCCGGAATGCAATTGCTATACTTGCCGGAATTATTCGCGCGCTTACTTAAGACACCTGATCAAGGCCGATGAAACCTTTGGCCTGCGGCTTACAACATACCATAACTTACACTTCCTGCTGGATTTGATGCGCAAAGTGCGCGAAGCCATTATGGAAGACCGGCTGCTTGATTTTCGCGATGAGTTTTTTGCACAATACGGACTTCACGATAATCTCAAAGGCTTCTAGAATACGGGGTTGTGCTTGATTGTATTTTTTGAAAGGGGGGAAAGCAACATGTTTCAATTTGCAGCAGCCAATTCGGGCGGCACAGGCAGCATTCTCGGCCTCGTAGGTCCGTTTGTCCTTATGTTTGTGGTGTTCTACTTCCTGCTTATTCGTCCACAGCAAAAGAAGACGAAAACCCGGAACTCGATGCTCAAGGCTTTGAAAAAGGGCGACAAGGTGGTAACCATCGGAGGCCTGCACGGCACGATTATGGAGATCTCGGACGACATCTGCGTGCTCCGCGTCAATGACGTGACAAAGCTGACGTTTGACCGCGGCTCCATCAGTCACGCGGTAGTGCAAGAAGCCGCCAAAGAGTAACCGCATAAACCCAAAAGCAGCCGACCCGGATCATCCGGATCGGCTGCTTTTTTGCGGTTCCCGTCATTTTATGAATGTACAAATGAATGAATGTACAAACTTTTACGGAGCTATTCAGGAAGCATCCGTTGCACGCTGGCGCAGGGTAAGCGTCTCTTCTCCGCCGCGCAGCGTCCGTCTGGCAAGCGGTACGGCGACGGAGGTTGACAACACGGCCAGGAGCAGACCGCCGATCATATCGCCCAGCCAGTGGATGCCGAGATAGAAGATGCCGAATACGATCATTGAAGCAGAGAGAGTTGCAATGGCCGCCCAGCGGCGGTTCCCGGAACGCCAAGCCAGAATGGCCGTGGACACCGAAATGGCCGTATGCAGGCTCGGAAAACAGTTATCCAGACCGGACAGCGGCCGGTATTCCTGTTCGAAACGCGGGAAGACATCGAGCATCACGAAGCGGACGCCCGCAGGCGCATAGGACCATACCTCGTTCACCGGATAATATAGAAAGAACGGAATCGCGATGGCATAGTTGAGAATAATCGCATAACAAGTTGCGTACAGCATTACGCGGTTCTGGTCAAGCAAATACACGCCCAGCGAGGCGGCCAGTACCGACTGAAGCATATAGATGTAAAAGAAGACGATAATCGGCGTCAGCCATGGGGTAACAAACAGTTCCTGGACTGTGCGGACAAAATGCCCCTCAAGGCCGAAGACAAATGGCGTAAAGTCGGATGCGAGATGCATTTTCCGTTCGATCGTCATCTCATATTTGTTGAACGCGAGCACGCTCACCATTCCTGCAGCGACCAGAAGAAATTTGTAAGAACGCAGCAGCTCCCGCAGCAGCTCCTTAAGCGCTAGCAGCGGATTGCGCCGTGCGCCGATCCCGATCAGCAGCGTAACGGTAATGACGGTGAAGATCACGATCATATTCATAGAATGATACAGCAAAACCAAGCCCCCCGGAGGTACATGTAATAGAACTATCCCCAGTGTAACATATTTTCAGAGCCGGTTCATGGGCGGGACATTCCGTTTCTAGTATTTTTGCAAATTTACCCCAAACATGCCGCCGAGCGCAGAAATCCCCGCCGCAGCCAGCACCCAGAGCAGATCCATTCCCGCCGGAGAACTGTCCAGCGCGAGGAAGCCGACCAGAAGGACGATGATGCCGTACAAAATACCGGTCAATGCGCCTTGATACCAGCCCCGGCTCGACGCCTTGCGTCCGGCAGCCAGTCCGCCGAAAGCGGCGGCGACACCGTGAACGATATAAGTGTACGTCGACAAATCCTGTTCGCTCATTCCGCTTCCCCAGAGCAGCAACGAAAGCACCAGCGCTCCGAGCAGCATCCACATAAAAGCGCGAAGTAATCCGGACAGGACAGGACTGGAGAGCTTCCAGGAGAACAGATTCCGGATGAATTGCATGGCATGACCTCCTAATAATATGTGATAAGCTTGATCCATTTATTTCATTGTATGGGGGGGCTTGCCCCAATAGTACCGGATGGGAACCTTGCCATTAATTTATAGCCGGCTTGCCGAATGTTCCCTTGGCAGGCAGGCCAGAATAGGGTTACATTCTTCCGCCCGCCGGAGCGGAATACGGAAAGGGAGTGCCCTGAAAATATGTTCCAGCATATTACAGCCCATATCTTTCTGACCGTGCTGATGTACATTCTGATTTTTCTGAGCATGCGGATTATGGGGAAGCGGGAGATCGGCAAGCTGTCGGTGTTTGACTTGACGATCTCCATTTTAATCGCGGAAATCGCCGTCTTTGTGATCGAAGATATCGAGCGGCCGATTTATGACGGTCTGGTGCCGATGGCTACGCTCATTGTCATCCAAGTGGCGGTCGCGGAGATCAGCCTGAAAAGCCGCAAATTGCGGCTGCTTATCGACGGCAAACCCAGCGTGCTCATATCGGACGGCAAGCTGCACCGCAGAGAAATGCGCAGACAGCGCTACAATATCGATGATCTTTTGCTTCAATTGCGCGGACAAAATATCGACTCGCCGGCGGATGTGGAATTTGCCATTCTCGAAACCAGCGGACAGCTCACCGTCATTGAGAAAAACAAAGGCGTCTCCTCCTCGAATCAAAGCGGCAACAGCAGTTCTGGCGGGGAAAAGAACGGGCAAAACGGCGGCGGTTCCTCGGATAAAAGCGGTTCATCAGGTTCAGGCTCGGGTTCAGGAAAATCAATGGCTTCCGTCAAGCTGCCCAAGCATAAAATCCGCTATGAAGGCTTGCCGATTCCGCTCATTATGGACGGCAAAGTGCAGGATGACAATCTGGAAATGATTGAAAAAACCCGGTTTTGGCTGCGCAGCCAGATCCGCCAGAGGGGGGTCACCGATTTCCGTGACGTGTTCCTCTGCTCCATCGACCATAAAGGAAAAATTTATTTGGATACGCGGAACGACCGGTAGTAGTCCTCTTCACCGCCGCCGGAAAGGAAAACGGTCCAGATCGCGTACCGAAATCAGCCCGGACAACAGGCAGATGCCCAAATAAACAGCAATCCCGCAGGCTGCGGCAAACAGGAACTGTATCCAAGCCGCGCCTTCGACGGGGTTGTGCGCATATACATAGGTCATTCCTGCGGACATAATAATCATGGCGGCGATGGTTTTGATCGGATCGCCGATTCTTGGCGCGAAAGCGATCAGCCGGGTTACGCTGGCGCCGTGCAGGAGCGTGACCAGCACGCTGTTGACGATAATGGCAATGATCGCGCCGTAAATGCCATATTCAGGGCGGGAAGCCAGGGTCAATATCAATGCGATCTTCACAACGGCACCGATCAGTGTGTTGACCAGTGCCCTTCCCGGGCGGTCCATCGCCTGCAGGGCAGCCTGCAGCGGGGCCTGTACATACAGAAACAGCGCAAACGGAGCCATCAGCCGCAGCATCGGTGCGGTATCGGCGTTGCCGTACATGAGCGTGCACAGCGGCTCGGAGAGAATGTACATGATGGCGGCAAAAGGGGCACCGCTGACAAGCGCAAGCCGCATCGCCTGATGCATCCGCTTGTGAATGGTCGGAAGATCCTTTTTGGCGGCTGCTTCCGACAACGACGGGACCAGCGAGACGGCTAGCGATGAGCTGAGCACGCCGGGCAGCATCAAAAGCGGGATAACCATGCCCTGCAGTGACCCGTATTGTGCGGTGGCCGCGGCGGTAGCGATACCGGCCAGCGCCAGACTTCGTGCGGTGATGATGGATTCCAGCAGGTAGGAGAATGAGCCGACCAGCCGGCCTGCCGTCACCGGAATGGAGATGGCCAGCAGCCGCTTCAGCAGGGAACCCTGCCCGGCAGGCGCTTTTTCCGCAAATGGGGCGGAAGAATGGGTATCAGATGCGGGACGGGTTCTCTTGTCCTTTTTGACGATAAAAAAATATTGCAGCAGCAGCACCAGCATCCCTGCGATCTCGCCCACGGTCACCCCGAGCATCGCCCCGGCGGCAGCGTAAGCCATGCCTTTCGGGAAAAGCAGCCAGGAGAACCACAACATGAAAAAGATGCGGATCAGCGACTCCAGCACCGAGGACAGCGCGGACGGGATCATGTTTTGCCGGCCCTGGAAATATCCGCGGTAAACGGCGGAGACGGCGACGATCGAGAGCATCGGAGTCATACTGATGAACGTGTAATACACCCGGCTGTCCGTCAGAAGGGTTTGCGATACCCAGGAAGCGCCAAGCAGCGCAATGATGGTAAACAGGATCCCCAGCGACAGGCTGACAGCCAGCCCGATGCGCAGGATCCGCCGGGATTCCTCGGGCTTGTTCTCGCTCTCCGCTTCGGCGACCATTTTGGCAATGGCGAGCGGAAGCCCCCCGGTAATGATCGTGACCAGTACGATAAAAAAAGGATAGCCGAGCTGGTACAGCCCGACGCCCTCGGCTCCGATTATGCGCGGCAAAGCGATCCGGGGAATGAACCCGAGCATCCGGTTGACGATGCCTGCGGCCAGCAGGATCAAGGTTCCTTTGATAAAACTCTGTTTCTTCAAGGGGCACTCCCTCTTCCGCAAGATATAATAGTAATGGATATGCGAGGTTGGGGGGAGTCCATGACAAGCTTTCGAATCTTACAAGTTTTTGACGGGAAGAAGGAAAGCGGAAACGCAGGGCGAATAGGTAAAGGAATACGCATTTTCGGGCAACTTTGGAGGTGGCATGATATGGAATCGGAAACATGGGATTATGACGAGCTTAGCGAGGACATCGAGGCCATGTGCCGCAGCAAAGCGGAGGAATTCCGGCTGCTCGGCTATGAGTACGTCACGGGCAAGGAGATTTGGGAATGCGTCAGCCATAAATATGAAAAGGAAGGCAAACCGCCGCTGTACAAGCTCGTCAATGACATTTATTCGCTCAAAGCAAGCGCGTACATGAATTATTTGACGATTTCGGCATACCGGGGAATGAAATGAGGGTGGAATGTTTTTCTTTTGCAAATGGCTTGAATTCGCAGTAAAGTAAAGGAAGACCATTGAAACTTTTCCTATTCGGACGGATGGCGCACTGCCAGCCGTTTCTTTGTGTGTGAAATTGACGCTGATTTCGCACGTGGCTATAATAGGAATATTGAGTCATGAAAGGGGAACTAGCAAGAGCATGAAGAGACTGTTAAGCTTTATCATTACCGTGCTCGTTTTGGCAGGCGTCATGGCGGTATCTACGCCCGGATTGCTGGACAAGGTACGGCTCGGGCTCGACCTGAAAGGTGGCTTTGAGATTCTGTACCATGCCGAACCAACGGAAACGGGCGCAGAATTGACCAAAGCTTCACTGCAAAAGACGGCGGAAAGCCTGGAGAAACGTGCCAACGCACTTGGAACGAGCGAGCCTGAAGTAACTACCGAAGGCACCGACCGTATCCGCCTCAAAATCGCCGGCGTGACGAACGAAGCCGAAGTCCGCAAAAAAATGAAGGAGCCGGCCGTACTGACCTTCCGCAGCGCCGCTGATGGAGATCCTGCCGGAACCTACAGCAAAATCGAGATGGTAGGCAGCGATTTCGTCGAAGGCGCAGCCAAAATCGAGCGTGACAATCTGAACCAGCCGATTATCACGATCAAGGTAAAAGATAAAGACAAGTTTGCCGAACTGACCAAACGTCTGATCGGAAAGGTTCTTGCCATTTACCTCGACGATACGATGCTCTCCGATCCGGTCGTCCAACAGGAGCTGACCGATGGAACCGCATCCATCTCGGGACATTATACGATTGATGAAGCTCGCGAGCTGGCCGATACGATTAACCTCGGGGCCCTGCCGCTGAAGCTGACCGAAAAATATTCCCAAAGCGTAGGGGCAACCCTCGGTAAACAGTCGTTGGATCAAACCATTAAAGCCGGCCTGATCGGGTCCGTCATTATCCTGATCTTCATGATCTGGATGTACCGCCTGCCTGGCGTCATTGCCAGCTTTGCGCTGATCGTGCATACATGGCTGTTGATTCTCGTCTTTGTCATAGCGGACTTTACGCTAACGCTTCCGGGTATAGCAGCCTTTATCCTCGGGATCGGGATGGCGGTCGACGCCAACATCATTACCAATGAACGCATCCGAGAGGAAATGCGCAACGGCAAGAGCATTATGTCCTCTGTAAAAGCCGGTAACAAAACGTCCTTCCGGACCGTTATGGACGCCAACGTAACCACCATTATCGTTGCGGCTGTTATGTTCGCTTTCGGTACAGGTTCGGTTAAAGGTTTTGCCGTAATACTGATTGTGGAAATTCTGCTCAGTATCCTCACGAACCTTTATTTTGCCCACTGGCTGCTCAGCTTGCTGGTCAAGGCCGGCACCCTCAAAACGCCTAAGCAATTCGGGGTAAAGGAGAGTGACATCCGTGCGCTTTAAGAAAGATTTGGATTTCGTACACCTGAGTAAATATTTCTATATTTTTTCGATTACCGTTACCGTGCTCGGCATCGTGTTCCTGGCCACGCTCGGCCTGAACTACAGCGTTGACTTTAAAGCCGGTTCCAACGTGGACGTGTCGCTGTCCAAGAACATTACGCAAGAAGAATTGAAGCCTGCGCTCGAAGGCCTCGGCATCTCCCATGAGCCTGAAATCACGCTCGGCGAGAAACGGGTGAATATCCGTTATGACGAAGTGCTGGACAGCGATCAGGATGCTGCGCTGCAAGCTGCAGTAACCAAGCTCGACGACAAGGCGTCCTTCGAGGTGAACACCGTCGATACCGAAATGGCGAAGGAATTGGCACGCAACGCGATTTATGCCGTACTCCTTTCCTGCCTCGGAATTATCGTATACGTCAGCATCCGTTTTGAATGGCGTTTTGCGCTTGCCGCCATCGTGGCGCTGATGCATGACGCGTTTATCGTCGTGGCGATCTTCTCGATCTTCCGTCTGGAAGTGGACTTGACCTTTATCGTCGCCGTGTTGACGATCATCGGTTACTCGATTAACGATACGATCGTTATCTTTGACCGAATCCGCGAGAATTTGCGGTTCGGCAAACAGAAGACTTACGAGGACCTCAAGCAGCTGGTCAACCACAGCGTGGCCCAGACCTTGATGCGTTCCTTGTACACTGCATTTACGGTATTCATTGCCGCGTTCTTTCTGCTCATTCTCGGCGGAGAATCGATCAAGATGTTTTCGCTGGCCATGGTTATCGGTCTCATGTTCGGCGCTTACTCTTCCATCTTTATCGCCAGCCCGCTGTGGCTTGTCTTGAAGAAACGCCAGAAAACCGCTGTAAAGAACAAACCGGCCAAAGCTTAAGTTCAAGCTTCTTTGAAAAGCCGCGTCAAAAGCGACGCGGCTTTTCGAACTCTTTAGGAATGCGCTGTTCCCGTGTGCTGCATCATCATGGGATTACTTGCTAGTGGTAAGGGGGCCTCGTAATGAATGACAAACCATCACCGCAACCGGAGACGGTCGTCTGGAGCGGCGTTGTCAGCGATATGGCGCTGGCGCTGGCAAAGGGGGGCGTCGGTTACATTTCCGGAAGCAAGGCGCTGATCGGCGATGCCCTGTATTCGGGGGCGGATGCCGCAGCCAAGCTGGCTGAAGTGCTGCCTTGGCGTTCAAAGCAGCCTCAGGCGGGTAAAACTGCACACAAGGCGAAGAATAGGCAGGAAGGCAAAGAGCCGATTCTCGCCGTCCTTTTTTCCGTGATCATTCTGATGGGCGGGCTGCAAATCGCATTTTCGGGCATCCGCAACCTGACGAGCGGCCATCAATCCGCTCCGGGCCAAGCCGCGCTTGCCGCCGTGCTGTTGTCCATCGTCATCAAGGAAGCCGTTTTTCAATACCAATACCGCTTCTTTAAAAAAGTGGGAGACGGCAGCCACGCCGCTTACGCAGACAGCCACCGCTACAGTCTTTATACATCCATAACCGTATTTCTCGGCATCACGCTATCCATGGCAGGCGGTTACTTCAACCTTCACCCGCTGCTATATATGGACCCGATCAGCGCGCTGCTTGCCGGGTGCCTGATCCTTCGCAAAGGTTACGTGCTGATTATGAGTTCGGTCTACAGCAAAAAACCGCAGGAAATTCCTTCCGAGGAAACAACGAACTTTATTGATACCGTTCAGCGTGTGCACGGCGTGATCCGTGTAGAGCAAATGAAAGCACTGGAGCAAGGCCGTTATGTCAATCTACAGGTGAAGATCAGCGTAAATCCGCGGACGACCGTCCTGGAAGCGCAGGATATATCCGAATGTGCAAGAAAGCTGCTTCAGCACCGTTTCGTCCATGTGGGCGAGGTGCATATCGATGTTGTGCCTTATGATCCGGGGTATCCGTATAAAAGCAATCACGAGTTGGCCGATAATGATGTTCCTACGCTGCTTCAGTAGTCCGGAAGGACTGAGAGAAAGGTGAACCGATTTGCTTCAATCTAAAACCAAATGGCATTCTCCGGCAACCGATCCGCAAACCGCTGCGGAATTGGCCCGGAGCCTTTCTGTTTCTCCGCTTCTTTCATCCCTGCTGGTGAACCGGGGGTTTACCCGGCCGGAAGCGGCGCTGCTGTTTATGGACGGCGGAGAAGGAGAAAGCTATGATCCCTATCTGCTGAAAGGAATGGCGGCAGCCGTTCCGCGAATCCGCAAAGCACTGGAAGAGGAAGAGCATATTCTGGTCTACGGCGATTACGATGCCGACGGGGTATCCAGTACGACGCTTATGATTTATTTGCTGCGGCACCTGGGCGCTTCCTTCGATACCTACATTCCGCATCGTTCGAACGAAGGGTATGGCCTGCACAACCATGCGCTGGATTTTGCCAAGCAGCAGGGAGTTACGCTGGTCATCACGGTCGATACCGGGATCAGCGCTGTTTCGCAGATCGCATATGCCACAGAGCTTGGAATCGATGTCATCGTGACTGACCATCATGAGCCGCCGGAACAGCTCCCGGAAGCCTATGCGCTGATCAATCCGAAACAGCATGATTGCCCTTATCCGTTCAAAGGTCTGGCCGGCGTCGGCGTTGCCTATAAGCTGGCGGAAGCGCTGCTTGGCGGGGACGTTCCTCCGGAATGGGCCGAAATCGCGGCCATCGGTACCGTGGCCGATCTGATGCCGCTGCTCGGGGAGAACCGTTCCCTTGTCCGCAAAGGGCTGGTCAGCATGCGTCAATCGCCGTTTCCGGGCGTTCGCGCGCTGCTCGGCGTGAGCGGCGTGACGGCAGGCGCGGTGAATGCGACGAACATCGCCTTCGGCATGGCGCCGCGGATCAATGCTAGCGGCCGGCTTGATCATGCCGGCCGCGCCGTGGCGCTGCTTACGACAAGCGATCCGGTAGAAGCCGAGAAGCTGGCCGATGAGCTGGATTTGCTGAACAAAGAGCGGCAGCAGATTGTGGAGCGCATCGTCGAAGAAGCAACGGCTATGCTGGAGCGGCAGACCGCGGGGGGAACCCTCCCGGATATCATCGTATTGGCTGACCAGGGCTGGAATGTCGGAGTAGTCGGCATCGTTGCTGCCCGCCTGCTGGAGAAATATTACCGGCCGGTCATTATTCTCGATATCCACCCGGACACGGGGATGTGCAAGGGCTCGGCCCGTTCCATCCCCGGTCTCGATATCTACGAGGCGCTTACTTCCTGTGCCGAACTGATGGATCATTACGGCGGTCATCCCGCGGCTGCAGGCATGAGCCTGCATAAAGACCAGCTTGAAGCCTTCGCTGCGGCGCTCAACCGATATGCCGCCGGCGTGCTGAAGCCGGAGGATTTCGTAGCCTGGACGGCGGCGGATTTTGAAGCGGAGCTGTCCCAGCTGACGCTGAACGCCGCCGCCGAGATCGAACGGCTGGCGCCGTTCGGCATGGCCAATCCGCTGCCGCGGTTTATTGTCCGCGGGGCGGAGGTCAAAGAGACCCGTAAGCTCGGGCAGGAAGGCAAACATCTCAAGCTCGTGCTGCAGCAGGGAAAAAGCTCGCTGGAGGCCATCGCCTTTGGCAAAGGTTCCCTTGCCGAACTGCTTCCGCCCGGAACGAAGCTGGACGCGCTTTGCGAGTTGACGATAAACGAGTGGAACGGCAGCCGCAAGCCGCAGCTGATGCTGCAGGATGTTGCGGTGCCTCAGGTTCAGCTCTTTGACCTGCGCGGCACCAAGGACGCGGTCGGGAAAGCGGCCGAGCTGCGTGAAGCGCTGCTGCCTTATCAAGGACAGGCACCATTCCAGGCGGCCGCCGTGCTTGCGGCGAGCCGGATGACGCCGCTCGCTCCGCTGAAGGATATGACGCTGTGGGTGTACGAGGATAGCGGCGGTATTTCAAAGCTGCACGAAGGGGCAACGGTCCGCGAGGATGGCCGCCTGTCGCTGCTTTGCTTGATTGACCTGCCGGATACGCCCGAGCAGCTGGAAGCCGTACTTGCGGGATTGCCGCAGGCCGACAACATCGCGCTGCTGCATCCGGCCCGAAGCGGGGTGAAGGAGCGGCTGTTCAAGCCGACTCGCGAGCTGTTTATTTCCCTGTACAAAATGCTGGCCGCAATCGCGGCTTCGCCGGTCAAAGAGCAGGAAGCACTGCTGCGGCTGTGCCGGCAAAGCGAGCTCTCGCCGCGGATGATCCGCAAAATGCTTGATGTCTTTGAAGAACTGGAGTTTATCGAGCGCAGTCAGGGCCAAGTGGTATTCGTAAAGCAACCGCAAGCGAAGAACCTGACCGCGTCGCTGAATTATATCCGACTCAGCCAAATCGCCGAGATGGAGCAATATTTGCTTGACGGCAGCTCCAGCGACATCCACGAATGGATGTTTACCCGCCGTACCGGGGTATCCTAGGCTCGAGGCAACACAGATGTGTGTTTAACCCGAAAAACGAAGACTATGCTTTCGAAGCGAGTTTTGCTGAAGTACTAGCGCGGGTCTTTACCCCGCAAAACTAAGACTATGCTTTCGAAGCGAGTTTTGCTGAAGTACTAGCGCGGGTGTTTAACCCGCAAAACTTTTAGGAGATGATATCATGAATTTTAAAGACAGCATCCGGGTTATTCCGGATTTCCCGCAACCGGGTATCAGCTTTAAAGATATAACAACGCTGCTCAAGGACGGCGAGCAGTACCGCAGCGCCATCAATGAACTGAAGGCATTGGTTGCACACATGAAAATCGATGTGATCGCCGGTCCGGAAGCCCGCGGATTTGTCGTAGGCGCGCCGCTTGCTTACGCGCTGGGCGTCGGCTTCGTGCCGATCCGCAAGAGCGGGAAGCTCCCTTCGGAAACGATTGAAGTCGGCTATGATCTGGAATACGGCAAAGACAAACTGGCCGTACATACAGATGCCATTCAGCCGGGTCAAAACGTGTTGATCGCCGACGATCTGCTTGCTACTGGCGGTACGATCTCCACAGCGGTTAACCTGGTGCAGCAGCTTGGCGGCAATGTGGTCGGCGCTGCTTTCCTGATCGAGCTGGAGCAATTGGCCGGACGCAACAAACTGCCGGATATCGAAGTCGTATCGCTGCTTACCTACGAAGACTGATTTCTTGGCGAGAAAAGCTTTTCCCGGGAAATAACGAGTAGGGTTGGCTTCATTATACGCAGGGCCGCGATTCTTCCCTTGATGGAGGATCGCGGCTTTGCGTTTTTTGTTGGTAAAAATGTAATTCAAGAGAGTGACATTTCAACTCCGCTGAGAACGTTCAGCAGAATCGCTCAGCAGAAACGCTTTGGAGAAACATACTACAGGGACACACTCTAGGAAATCTCTGTAGGAAGACACACTGAAGGAAGACACTGAAGGTACACACGAGGAACGTTTTGAAAAACGCTCTGCAGAAATGCTCCCCCAGGAACTTTCACCAGGAAGCTAACGGACATGAGCGCCCTTATTTGGGTGAAAAACTTGATATTACAAGTGCTAACGGACCTCAGAGACCTTATTGCTGTGCAAATGGAGCATTTTAGGCTCTATGGCCAGCAATAACGGCGCTCATGTCCGTTAGGTTGGGAAATAGGCCTATTTCCCGAAAATAACGGCGCTGAGGTCCGTTAGTCATAGGCAGTCCAACCGCCGGAGCAGCGCAGCGCAGGCCACAGCCAACCGCCGGAGCAAGTCCAGCGTTGGCCCCGCCAACCGCCGGAGCAAGCGCAGCGCAGGCCACCATTCCTCCTAACGCCTCACCCCCCCAGCACTGCATCGGAACTACGCTTTTTCCTATGTTGCCCGAGCCCGCCTCTAAAAAAGCGTCCCGTCACCACTTGCATGGCGAGGGACGCTTTCTTGTTCATATCGGATTAATGCGCGGACTTTTCTTCTTTTTCGTTGGACAGACCGAGCACCTCAATCAGTTTAAAGAACAGGGACAACACGATGCCGACGATGGTGGCCAGCGCCATGCCTTTCAGTTCAACATTCCCAAGATCAAGCTTTATGCCGCTGATGCCGACAACGAGCACGAGCGTAGCGAGCAGCATGTTGGTCGGTTTTGAGAAATCCACCTTTTGCTCTACGAAAATCCGTAAACCGGAAGCCGCAATGACACCGAACAGTAGGAGCGACACGCCGCCCATTACCGGGGACGGAATATTGGAGATGACCGACGAGAAGGTACCGGAGAAAGACAGGATAATCGCGATGACCGCTGCGCCGCCGATAACGAAGACGGAATATACTTTGGTGAGCGCCATCACGCCGATGTTTTCGCCATAGGTTGTGTTAGGCGTCGAGCCGACGAAACCGGAAATAATGGTGGAAATGCCGTTGCCGAAGAGGGAACGGTCCAACCCTGGATCCTTGGCCAGGTCTTTGCCGACGATGTTGCTGGTTACGAGCAGATGCCCGATATGTTCAACGATTACGACCAGGGATACCGGAATAATCGTTAGAATAACTTGCCAATCAAAGGAAGGGGCAGTGAAGGTAGGATGGGAGAGGAAGCTGGCATCCGAAATCGCTCCCGTATTCACCTCGCCCATGATGTAGGCCAGTACATAGCCGGTTACGATCCCGATCAGGATATGTATGATTTTGGGGAAACCGCGGAATAGTACTGCGCCGATAACGGTGACGCCGAGAGTAACCAGGGAAAGAGTAATGGCTTTGCCGTCCGGGCTCCAGTCAGCCGCTGCGCCGGAAGGGGCAATAAAACCGGCCATTTGCGCCGCTACGGGGACAAGCTCAAGGCCGATGGTGGCAACGATGGCACCCATAACTGCCGGAGGGAAAACGACGTCGATCCAGCCGGTGCCGGCAAAACGGACGAGCAGGGCGACAAGAACGAAAATAACGCCGGTTATGATAAACGCTCCAAGCACCAGCGAATATCCGTGCTGATGATCGTTTGCGTGTTTGCCCAGTACGGACAGCACCGGGGAGATAAAGGCAAAGCTTGATCCGAGGTACGCCGGGATTTTGCCTCGGCAGATCAAGATATAAAGCAAGGTGCCGATACCGTTCATCAGCAGGATGGTGCTCGGGTCCACCCCGAACAAATTAGGGACAAGCACCGTGCTGCCAAACATGGCGAACAAATGCTGCAGACTCAGCAGAAAGCCGGGGCCCAAAGGGAGTCTTTCGTTAACTTGAATTTCGCGTTGCAATGGAGTTCACTTCTCTTTCTTTGTCAGAATTATGGGAGGGTCCGAAAAACCGCCTTTACTAGATTAAATAGAAAGGTCAAGTTTGACAACAACAAATTTGCAAGTGCCACGAAATCGCCTTTACTTTCCTTTTACATGGCGGGACATTCCGCAGCCCGTCAAGTGTTGACGTAATCCCTCGCAAGCGTCATAATTATAGACAACTTTAAACTGCATGTAGTGCAGCCAATGGACAACAGGTAACCTGCAATTGTTTTTGTTTGCGGGTTCCTTTTTTATCTTACCCAGAACCAGCAGCATTAAAAGGGGAGCAGGGTCTATAACTTCGGGAGCCCGGTTAACGGGGCTTTCAAATAGAAAGGGAACGGATACGACGAGAATGGGCATAGAGCAATTAATCGAAAAGGCCGGCGCCTATATTAAAGAAAAAGATCTTTCCCGCATCCGGGACGCCTACGAGTTCGCCGATCAGGCACATCACGGGCAGGTCCGGAAATCGGGTGAACCTTATATTCTGCACCCGCTGGCGGTTGCGGATATTGTCGTAAACATGCAGATGGATGTCATTTCCATAATCGCCGCGCTGCTGCATGACGTCGTTGAGGATACGACCGTGTCGCTGGAGCAGATCCGAGGGGCTTTCGGCGATACCTGCGCCATGCTGGTCGACGGGCTGACGAAGCTGGAACGCATCCGTTTCCGCTCGAAGGAAGAGCAGCAGAACGAAAATTACCGCAAAATGTTCATCGCCATGGCCCAGGATATCCGGGTTATCGTGATCAAACTGGCAGATCGCCTGCACAATATGCGTACGCTGAAATATCAGTCGGAGGAATCCCAGCGCCGCATTTCGTACGAAACGCTGGAGATTTTTTGTCCCATCGCCGACCGCCTCGGGATTTCCGCCATCAAATGGGAGATGGAAGATATTGCGCTCCGCTACCTGAATCCGCAGCAGTATTACCGGATTGCCAATTTGATGCACAAAAAGCGGGCGGAACGGGAGCAGTTTATCGACAGCGTCATCGGACGGATTCGCGCCAAGCTGGACGAAATGGGGATCGAAGGCGACTTGTCGGGCCGCCCCAAGCATATTTACAGCGTCTATAACAAGATGAACACCAAAAACAAGCAGTTTAACGAGATCTATGATTTGTTGGCGATCCGGATTATCGTGGACAATATCAAGGACTGTTATGCCACGCTTGGAATCATTCATACCCTTTGGAAGCCGATGCCAGGGCGTTTCAAGGATTATATTGCTATGCCCAAAGCGAACATGTACCAATCGCTACATACAACCGTGGTTGGTCCGGGAGGCGAGCCGACCGAAGTACAGATCCGTACCTGGGAGATGCACCGTACCGCGGAGTTCGGGATTGCCGCCCACTGGGCGTATAAGGAAGGCACAGCCAACAACGTGAACCCGGAGAACCGGATGCCGTTTTTCCGCGAAATTCTGGAGCTGCAGCATGAGGCTAAGGACGCAGAGGAATTTGTCGAATCGCTGAAGATGGACTTTTTCTCCGACCTGGTATTCGTATTTACGCCAAAAGGCGAAGTGGTAGAGCTGCCGGCGGGATCGGTTCCGCTGGATTTTGCATTCCGCATCCATACCGAAGTCGGCAACCGGACGATTGGCGCCAAGGTTAACGGCCGGATCGTACCGCTGGATCATAAGCTAAAGACTGGGGATATTGTCGAAATCCTGACCTCCAAAAACTCGTACGGACCAAGCCGCGACTGGCTGAAGATCGCCCAATCCTCCCATGCGCGCAGTAAAATCAAGCAATGGTTCAAAAAGGAAAAACGCGAAGAGAACGTGGAGAAGGGCCGGGAAGCGGTCGAACGCGAGCTGAAGCGCCTGAACTTTGATCCTACTGAGTGGGTAACCGAAGACAAACTTAACGATGTGGCGAAAAAATTCGCTTTCGGCGATATCGACGACATGCTGTCAGCGGTCGGATTCGGAGGCATTACAGCGGCGCAAATCGCGAACAAGCTGACGGAAAAAGTACGCAGGGAACAGGAAGAGTCAGCCGGACATCTGGAGCTGTCGAATTCCATGAAGGAGATCAAACCTGCTCCTGAAAAACGAAGCCAGCCGACGAACGGCGTGCGGGTCAAAGGGATCGACAATCTGCTGGTGCGTTTCGCCAGATGCTGCAATCCCGTGCCGGGCGACGACATTATCGGCTATGTAACGCGCGGCAGAGGCGTGTCGGTGCACCGCTCCGACTGTGCGAACATCCCGCTTGACGGCGAAGGCGAAGAGGCGGCGCGCGTCATTGAGGTGGAATGGGAAGAGAGCATGGACGGCAATTACAGCGTCGATATCGAAATTACCGGCCATGACCGCAACGGGTTGCTGAATGAAGTACTGCAGGCCGTCTCGGAGAGCAAGACCAATATTTCGGCGGTTACAGGCCGTTCGGACAAAAATAAAATGGCCATGATCCATATGACCATCCTGATCCGCAATACCGACCATCTGCAATCGGTGGTGGACCGGGTGAAGCGGGTCAAGGATGTCTATACGGTGAACCGGATTATGCAATAAGCGCAGGAGCTGAAGAAGAAGTGAGAGTTGTAGTACAACGCTGCAAGGAAGCGAAGGTGACCGTGGACGGCGAAATCGTCGGGGCCATCGGAGAAGGTTTGTTGCTGCTGGTCGGCGTAACCCATGGCGATACGGAGAAGGATGCGCAATATTTAGCCGATAAAGTCGCGGGATTGCGTATTTTTGAAGATGATGCCGGGAAAATGAATCACAGCGTCACCGATATCGGCGGCAGCATCTTGTCGGTTTCGCAGTTTACCTTGTACGGCGACTGCCGCAAAGGCCGCCGGCCGAATTTTATGGCTGCCGCCGCCCCTGACGAGGCACTCGGACTTTACCGGAATTTCAACGAGCGGATCGCGGCGAATGGGCTCCCGGTCGAGACCGGCGTGTTCGGCGCAATGATGGACGTGTCCTTGATCAATTGGGGTCCTGTTACTCTAATTATCGACAGCAAAGAATAAAATCCGACCCGCTAAATATTAGCAGGCCGGAGTAGTAACCGCCTTTTCACAGTTCGCTGTGAAAGGCGGTTTTTTGTTTATGACCCTTCAGCTTATCCGTGTTGGGACAACAAGAATGCAGCACCGCCGCAGGTTTGTTTGCGCAATGCAGCAATCCTGGGGATAAAGCAACTGCGGACCGGAAACAATATTGGGGATAAATTTACAGCATAGGACGGTAAAGTGCCATGAGACGTTCGCCAAAAGCATGGATGTGGAGCAAGCTGAACCTTAATCCCTCCGGAAGCTTCAGGGAGACATATGCATGGAACGGCGCAGAGCTCCGTGAGGACTATTCCGCGCGCGGCCGCGGCGGCCGCGGTTATTTGCCGCGCCCATAGTTTGCGGACGGTCGTTAGAAACATGATCGTTTGGGGTAATAACAAGACGAGTACAACGTCTGCAAATGTGACAGAGAGGAGCGTGTATTCCATGAGCAAAGTAGCATTTCTGCTGGCAGAAGGTTTTGAAGATTCCGAAATGCAGGTGCCTTACGATGAAGTGATCAAGGCAGGGCATCAAGCCGACATTATTGGCCTGAAGAAACATGAGACCCTGCTCGGCAAAAAAGGCAGCGTATCCTATGCTGCGGATAAAGCCGTTTCCGAAGTACACGCAAACGAGTACAACGCCGTGGTGATTCCGGGCGGCTCTTCCCCGGAGAATCTGCGGCTTGATCCCGATATTCTAACCTTTGTGCAGGAAGCGGACCGGGCGGGCAAGCCGATTGCGGCGATCTGTCATGGCCCGCAGATTCTGGCCAGTGCCGGACTGCTGAAGGGACGCAACATCACTTCCTATCCGCCGCTGCAGGACGATATGGTGAATGCAGGCGCGATTTTTGATGATAAGGAAGTGGTGGTCGACGGCAATTACATTACTTCACGGACGCCGAAGGATGAACCGGCTTTTGTCCGGGAACTGCTGAAGGCGCTTTAGAATGATAGCTTTGCACGGCGTTGCGCGAAGGATGAATTATACTCCAATGAAATATATCTTGAGGAGGGAAAACAAATGAGCAGAAGAATTCAAGTGTATTTCAGAAATGAAGACGAGGCGGAAGGCGCAAAAACCGCGCTGATCCCTTACGGTGTGGAAAATATTGAATCTTCCGCGCTGACCGATCCGCTGGATGCGGGCGGCCGGCCGGCACGCATTTTGATCCCCTTTATTCCGTATAACAATGCCGCTTCGGCAGCCTCCGGAGTAGCCGTGCCCGGCGGCATCGGACCGTTGTCCGGCGGTGCGGTCATCACGAGCGTCGACGCCGATGATCCGGTGGTTGACGATGCGGATGGCCCGCAGAACACAGTCACCCGCGGCGACGACGAATATTTCAACGGCGACTACAAGGAGCTGCGCTACGTGATGGAAGTCAAGGTTCCGGACGAGCGCTATCATGAGGTGGTTGAAGTGCTGCGCGGCAAACACGGATATGTTGAGGTTTTTGAATAAAACGGCAAAGGGAAGCCCCGGCCCAAATCACAATCCTGGATTGCAGGATCCGTTTTCGGCCCGATCCCCAGCGGTCTCTTAAACAGCCCAGCCCGGTGTTTTTTCTCCGGGCTGGGCTGTTCGTCCAATTACGGCAGCTTGTCATAAAACCGCTTTCATTTTTGTAATATAGTCGTAATAATACATTCATGATTCTTTAATATAGCCTGCTTATAATAAAAGCATGACCCCCTTTTTTATAATAATATTTTGGACCTGCAGACGATAAGCTGCAGGTCATTTTTTTGTTCGGCAGGAGGAAGCGAAGTTTCAGGTCTGAGGATCTCAGTGGGGAACGACGTGAGCGCCAAGAACGCCAAGAGCGCCAAGAGCGCCAAGAGCGCCAAGAGCGCCAAGAGCGCCAAGAGCGCCAAGAGCGCCAAGAGCGCCAAGAGCCCAAGAGCGCCAACAGCGCCAAGAGCGCCAACAGCAGGCAGCCTTTTAACGGACCTGAGAGCCGTTATTTCAGGGAAATAACGGTATTTCCTGCAGTATCGAACCTGAGCGCTTTTATTGCCCGTAATTTCGCGGATTTCAGGTCTTTTCGCTGAAATAACGGCTCTGGTGTCCGTTAGAAATAAAAAATGGCTGTATTCCCGCGAATAAGGGCTCTTGTGTCCGTTAACTAAGCGATGGGACGCCCAGCATGGGTGAAAGAGCCGGGCCGCATAGTTTCCAGCATCCGATATTACAGAAAATGATGATGTTTGTGAAACTTCGCCGTTTTTTTCATTCCTTCCTTGACTTTAGCGCAGTGGTTCAGTAGAATCTAACAATATACGGAATGTTATACACGTTTTGATGACGGGAAGAAGTAATCCGCCCACCACAACCCCAGAGAGGAATCCCCGCGGAAGCGATCAACGATCCGCATGGCTGTAAGGATTCTGTTGCTGAACGGATGAATGACCTCCCCGAGAACGCACGGCGAATGCTGGCGGCTGACCAAGCCGCGGATGTGAAGTAGCCGGTGCGCGTAGGCGGGCGTTAACCGCTTAGAGCGAAGCTTCGTTTCATGGGGGCTTCGGAATGTGGGTGGTACCACGTGGTGTATTATCGCTGATGATAATCCCTCGTCCCTGTTTGCTTCAAGCAAACGGGACGGGGGATTTTTTGTTGCCCAGGCGGAGGATTCCGCACAAGACGCAGATAGAGCAGTATTTTCCAGGAGGGATTGGCAGTGGCCAAAGAAAGATTCGAGAAACCGATGGGAACGCAGGACGTGCTTCCCGGCGCGGTAGAGAAATGGCAAGTCGTGGAGGCTAAGGCGAGAGAGCTGTGCCGCCGCTTTAATTACCGGGAGATCCGCACCCCGATGTTTGAGCATACGGGATTATTCGAGCGAGGCGTCGGCGAAACGACGGATATCGTCGAAGGCGAAATGTATACCTTCAAGGATAAAGGAGACCGCGATCTGGCGCTGCGTCCGGAAGGCACGGCCGGCGTCGTGCGGGCCTACGTGCAGAACAAGCTGTACGGCGAGCCGGATGTCAGCAAGCTATATTACATCGGGCCGATGTTCCGCTATGAACGTCCGCAGGCGGGCCGGTACCGCCAGTTCCATCAGTTCGGCGTAGAAGCTTTCGGCGCCGTTGACCCGGCAATCGACGCGGAAGTGATCTCGCTCGGCTTCCAGTTCTACAAGGAGCTGGGCCTGCAGGATGTGCGCGTAGAGCTAAACTCCGTCGGCAATGCGCCGAGCCGCGCGGCTTACCGCGAGACGCTGCTCTCCTTCCTTCGTCCGATGAAGGACAGCCTGTGCGCCGATTGCCAGCGCCGGATGGAGCGCAATCCGCTGCGCGTGCTGGACTGCAAGGTGGACCAGGACAAATTCGGCGGCGCCCCGTCGATTCTGGACAGTCTGGACGAAGAATGCAGCACGCATTTTGCCAAGGTTAAAGCGCATTTGGACATCATGAATGTGCCGTACAGCATTAATCCGCGGCTCGTGCGCGGGCTGGATTATTACACCCATACCGCATTTGAGTACAAGGCGGCCGGCATCGGCTCCATCGATACGGTAGGCGGCGGCGGACGTTACAACGGGTTGGTTGAAGAGATCGGCGGACCGGATCAGCCGGGCATCGGCTTCGGCATCGGGCTGGAACGGATCCTGCTCATCCTGGAAAATCAGGGCGTGGAGCTGACCGAAGCCAAACCGCTGGACGTGTACTTCGTCGCTCTCGGCGAAGCGGCCGACCAGGAAATCACGAAGCAGCTGTTTAACCTGCGCAGCCTCGGCTATGCCGCCGAACGCGATTATCTGGGCCGCAAAATGAAGGCGCAGCTGAAATCGGCCGACCGCCTGGCGGCGCGGTTTACGGCGATTCTTGGCGAAGACGAGCTGAACGCCGGGGTCATTACGTTGAAAGAAATGGCGACGGGCGAACAGCGCACCGTGAAGCTGGAAGAACTGGCAAGCTCGCTGGGATAAGAGGCTGGCGGCACGTAGCTTTCGGATTTGGATGTTCACACTTTTATAATAAAGGGGTAAAAAATCATGACTAGAAGCCATCACTGCGGGAAGTTGACGCCGGAACACATCGGCCAGACCGTAACACTGAACGGTTGGGTGCAAACCCGCCGGGACCTTGGGGGCGTGCTATTCATCGACCTCCGCGACCGAAGCGGGATCGTGCAAATCGTGTTTAATCCCGACTATTCCGGGGACGCACTGCAGGTAGCCGAAAAGGTGCGCAGTGAATACGTGCTTGAAGTTACGGGTAAAGTTGTAAAAAGAGATGCAGAAACCGTCAACCCGAACCTGCCGACCGGCGACATCGAAGTCCGCATTACTGAAATCAACGTGCTGAACAGCGCCAAGACGCCTCCGTTCTTCATCGAAGACGGCGTGGAAGTGGATGAAGCGCTGCGCTTGAAATACCGTTACCTCGACCTGCGCCGTCCGGAAATGCAAAAAACGCTGCTGCTACGCTCCAAAGCGGCTAAGGTTTTCCGCGATTTCCTCGACGCCGAAGGTTTTATCGACATCGAAACGCCGATCCTGACCAAAAGCTCGCCGGAAGGCGCGCGCGATTACCTGGTGCCGAGCCGGGTGCATGAAGGCGAATTTTTCGCCCTGCCGCAATCGCCGCAAATCTACAAGCAGCTGCTGATGGTGGCCGGTATTGAGCGCTACTACCAGATTGCCCGCTGCTTCCGCGACGAGGATCTGCGCGCTGACCGCCAGCCGGAATTCACCCAGGTCGACATCGAGACCTCTTTCGTCTCCCAGGAAGAACTGCTGGGCTTGATGGAGCAATTGATGCAGCGCCTGCTGAAAGAAACGGTCGGCGTTGAGCTGGCTCTGCCGTTCCAGCGCCTGACATATGCCGAAGCCATGGGCAAATATGGCTCCGACAAACCGGACCTGCGCTTCGGGCTTGAACTCGTTGAAATGAACGACATCGTTGCAAACAGCGGCGTGAAAGTCTTCGCTTCCGTGATCGAAAAAGGCGGAGAAGTGAAATGCCTTAACGCCAAAGGCTGCGGCACCTGGCCGCGTAAGGAAATCGATGACCTCGGACCTTATGCCGCACGTTACGGCGCGAAGGGCCTGGCCTGGATTCAGGTGAAAGAAGGCGAATTCCGCGGCCCGATCGTGAAATTCATGACCGAAGATGAAATTGCGGCGATCAAGGAACGCGCCGGCGCCGAAGAAGGCGACCTCCTGCTCTTCTCCGCCGACACCAAAAAGGTCGTTGCCGACGTACTCGGCGCCCTGCGCCTCAAAATCGGCCGTCAGCTCGGCCTGATCGACGACAGCGTGTTCAAGTTCGCATGGGTTACCGACTTCCCGCTGCTCAGCTACGACGAAGAGCAAAAACGTTATGTGGCGGAGCATCATCCGTTCACCCGTCCGCGCGAAGACGATCTGCATCTGTTCGACAGCAACCCCGGCGCGATTCGCGCCCAAGCGTATGACCTCGTGCTTAACGGCTACGAAGTCGGCGGGGGCTCCCAGCGGATCTACAAGCGTGACGTTCAGGAGAAAATGTTCGACGCGCTCGGCTTTTCGCAAGAGCTGGCTTATGAGAAGTTCGGCTACCTGATGGACGCCTTCGAATACGGCACGCCGCCGCACGGCGGGATCGCCTTCGGCTTCGACCGCCTGGTGATGCTGCTGGCCGGACGCACCAACCTGCGCGAAACGATCGCGTTCCCGAAAACGGCGAGTGCAACGGACCTCCTGATGGACGCTCCGTCTCCGGTGGACACGGTCCAACTGGAGCAGCTGCACATCAAGCTTGCGCCGAAGCCGCAAAAGGTCGGCAAGTAAGACGACAATCGATCACTAACAGGGCGGCCGCCGGCCGCCCTGTAAACCTCTAAAGGAGGCATAACGTTATGCTGCATCAATTCTCCCGCACGGAGCTCGCGATTGGGCCGGAAGGGCTGGACATCCTCAAGAACAGTACGGTAGCGGTGCTCGGCATCGGCGGCGTCGGCGCGATGGCTGTTGAAGCCTTGGCCCGTACCGGCATCGGCCGCATTATCCTGATCGATAAGGATGCGGTGGACATTACCAATATCAACCGCCAGATTCATGCCTTGACGACAACCGTCGGCCAGAAAAAAGCGGATTTGATGGTAGATCGGGTCAAACTGATTAACCCGGACATCGAAGCGGTCGCGCTGAACATGTTTTATACGGAAGAAACGTACGAGGAGCTGTTCAAGCATAAGCTCGACTACGTCATCGACGCTTCCGACACCATCATCTACAAGATTCATCTTATCAAGGAATGCCTTGCCCGGAAGATCCCGATGATCTCCAGCATGGGGGCGGCCAACAAAATGGATCCGACCCGCTTCAAGGTAGCAGACATCTCCAAAACGGAAATGGACCCGATTGCCCGGGTTATCCGGCAGAAGCTGCGCAAGGATGGCATCAAAAAGGGCGTCAAGGTCGTGTTCTCGACCGAACAGCCGGTCAAGCCGCGCGTGGATGTGACGGAGCAGATTGTTCCGGCCGACGCACCCGACCGCCGCAAGGCGAAGCAGCCGCCGGCGAGCAACTCGTATGTGCCGCCCGTGGTCGGTCTGATCATGGTCAGCGCATGCGTCAAGGATCTGCTGGCCGCCGGAGGCATTACGTACTAACCGGCATCCAATCATTACATTTCAGATGGCAGGGCGGACAGCCGTGAACGCGGCAGGTTCCGTCCTGTTGTCCTTAAGTAAGAGATTCTGGTCTAACAACAATGCAAGGCCCCACGCCGTGGGGTTATTTTCTGCTGTTACCGCCGAGGGCATAAATGCCCAAGGGTGTAGGGATACTGATTACGAAACCGGGGCAGCGGGTAATTTCACCCGGGCGCACTCTTTTATATAAATTACAGGAAAGTTTGAGGTTAATACATGAATATGACATTTTGGCGAAACCGGCTGGGGCTCGCCCCCGAGGACAATTGGAAACGGGAATGGGCGGCGGGCATCCTGTCGTATTTCGCTTCGGTATATATCGTGATGGTCAACGCGGCCATCCTGCATGATGCGGGCATGCCGCTGCGGGCGGCGATGGTCGGCACGCTGCTGACCGCGATCGCGGGCTGCATGCTGATGGCATTCGGCGGCAAATCGCCGATCATCGTCGTGCCGGGCATGGGCATCAACGCCTTTTTCACCTATACGCTGGTGCATAACATGAAGCTGGACTGGCGCGAAGCGCTGGCGGTCGTCGTCGTGACCGGCATCCTGTTTGCCATTGTGGCGTTTACGTCGCTGTACCGCATCTTGAGCGAAGCGATTCCCCATAATTTGCAGCATGCCATCACGGTCGGCATCGGGCTTTTTCTAACCTTTATCGGTTTGCAAAAAAGCGGGATTGTCATCGCACATAAAACGACGTTTGTCGCTATCGGTCATTTCAGTGATCCGAAGGTCATCACTTCCTGCGTGACGCTGATTCTGGCGCTCGTGTTTTTCCTGCGCGGGACGCGCGGGGGGATGCTGATCAGCATGATTGCCGGCACGATCCTGGCTTATGTCCTGGGAGCCGGCCATTCCGCCGATTCCATGGACAGCGGACCGATCTTCAGCGGATACGGCAGCGTGTTCGCAAGCATGGATTTCGGCAGCGTGATCGGCCTGGTCTTCTGGATCGCCGTATTCCTGCTGCTGTTGATCGTCGTCTTTGAAAATATCGGGCTGATCGCCTCGCAGACGATGATGGCCGGCCGGCCCGAACGCTTCAAGAGCAGCCTGCGGGCGCTCTCGCTCGGGAACATCGCCGCCGGGCTGTTCGGCAGCAGCCCGGTCGTGGCGGCCGCGGAGTCGAGCGCCGGGATCGCCGCAGGCGGCAAGTCCGGCCTGACTCCGTTCGTCACGGGCCTGCTGTTCGCGGCCACGTTCCTGTTCATCCCGCTGCTGGCCTACGTACCGGACAGCGCGATTGCCCCGATCCTGATCGTGATCGGCGGCCTGATGGTGCAGAGCATCCGGGACATGGATCTCGGTGATTTGTCGGAGCTGTTCCCTTCGTTTCTGATCATGGTGATGATCCCGTTCACGTACAGCATCGTCGACGGCATGGCCTTCGGCTTTATCGCGTATCCGATCGTGAAGCTGGCGCTGGGTCGGGGCAAGGAAGTGCCGACGGCGCTGTACGGCATCGCCATCCTGTTCGTGGCGAATTTTGTGGTGCACGCCTTGATGGGGTGAATTGAACACGAAAACCGGCTGGGTGATCCCGGCCGGTTTTTATTAATATTAAAGATGGTTTCAGTTCAGGAAGCCCTCCAGCGCAGCCGTCGGCTTGCCGTCCGAGCCCCAGGCGCCCAGATTATAACCTCCGTTATAGCCCGGCGGCGACTCGGGTTCCCAATAGAACACGCCAAGGCCTTTGCCGCCCGAAATATTGCGGACCTTCGTTTTGATCGTGCTGACGAAGTTTTTGGCGACGGCCGGCTGGCTGTAGTCCAGCCCGATCTCGCAGATCATGACGCTTTTGCCGTAGCGGGAGATGAGGTCGTTCGCATTGCTGATCGTCTGATCGACCTTTGTCGACCAGTCCGAAGTGGACGGGTAAAGCGACATGCCGATGTAATCGAAGGTAGCCCCATTGGCGATCAGCCCGCCGATATTCCAGACGAACAGCGCATTGTCGTTGCCGCCGGCAATATGGACGATCGTTTTGGTTGAGGAAAAGACGCTTTTCACCGCATTGTTGCCGGTATTGATGAGCCAGGCGTAATTTTTCATGTTCACGGATGCCTTGCCGTCTTCCCACAGCATGCCGTTGTTCGTTTCATTGCCGATCTGCACCCAGTCCGGTGTAACCCCGGCGCTCTTCATCGTGTTCATGACGTAGACCGTGTGGCTCCAGACGGCGTCCATCAACTGCGTAAAATTGAAGCTCTGCCAGGCGTACGGCTTGGTCTGCTGGCCGGGATCCGCCCAGGAATCGCTGTAATGGAGCGTCAGCATGATGCTCATGCCCGCCGCTTTGGCCCGTTTGGCCAGCGCAGCCGCTTTGTCTGCATTCATATACCCGTTTGCGTAATCGCTCATGTTCGGATTGACCCACACCCGGATGCGCGCCGAGTTGATCTGGTAATCGTTTTTCAGAATGTCGAAAATATCGCGGACCTTTCCGTTTTTGTCCTTCCAGGTGTAGCCCTGCGCCTCCAGCCCGGCCACCCAGCTGATATCTGCCCCTTTGGCAAACGCCGGCGCCGCCTCCGCCCGCTTCGTTCCCGCCCCGGAGAGCGTGGAGAGCACCAATACCAGAGCCAGCAGCGCGAGCCATACCGCGCCTTTGCGACTTGCAGTCTTTATCATTCCTTTACCTCCCATGGATTTGATCGGCGTTACCCCTATAATGTAAACGCTTTATTCGATCGATTGCAGGGAGGCGTTCAATGGTTTTGTATATTTTTCCAACGAAAAAAGAGCGGATTTATAGTTTTCTGGAGTAGTAAGCCAGCAAAGCGAAGAAGACGATGATTACAAAGAATAAGGCGCCAAGCAAGCTGAAGAAAACGACGGAGTCGAAAAAGCCGGCTACGACCGCGGCCAGTGCCAGCCCTACAAGAATGACGGCCAGACCGAGAGTAGCGGCATTCTGGAAAATTTGTCCCGACCGCTCGTCGGTTTCTTTGATATACAGCCGTTTGAGCGCGGCTTCGTCTTTGCGGGCTTTCATATACTTGCCGATATAAAGGATCACGAACAGCTCAAGACCGACAAAGACGCCCGTGTGGAAGCCCTTGATGAAACTCGGCAGATCCGGGAGCAGGTTTCGGGTGAGCAGGAGCGCCAGATAGATCATGGCGGAGCCTATGGCCAAGAGAGACAGGTTGTTCGTGCGGTTGCGCAATTTCATTTTGTATTTCTCCATTTACATTTCCTCCAGTTCGCTGAAATCAAAGACCTCTTCGATGGTCAATCCGAAATACTTGGCGATTTTGTAGGCAAGCACCAGGGAAGCAGTGTATTTGCCCACTTCAAGCGATGTGATGGTCTGCCGGGTAACGCCTACGGCAAGCCCAAGCTCCTCCTGGGACAGCTTGTGCTGCTTGCGCAGCTCGGGGATACGGGTCTTCAAGCGATCACTCCTTGCAATGTTTGCTTTGCATATTTAGCATAATTCGCTTTGCATTAATTGTCAAGCACACTTTGCATTTCGGATGCTATATGGCATTATTTGTCTTGTTGTGATATGATGGATTTCCTTTGTTTTACGAGGACGATTCAGGCAACCGGATTAAAACTTTGGCGATTGATTGAATTTGAAATTTGAATAGAAGAATCGAGCAACGAAGGGGAAGTTTGGAACTGTAGGAGCGCCAGCGTCCGCCTTTGTTTCCGGATGTCTACCGCGAGCAGCGGGTAATCCAGGAAATCTGGAAACAACAGCGGCCGGAAGTCCAAACATTCACCGCGGTTGCGACAGACTGATTACTTCAAATTGATTTTTCAATCTTTTAAAGAGTTTTGCTGCGAAGCCAATTCAGGAAGCGGATGCTTCACAAAACTTTTAGGAGGTAACTGAAATTGGACAACAACTTTCAAAGTGCCTATCAAGAGGAGAAGGAACGACTAGCCGGTACGCTGAGGGAGATTGACAGTGTGCTGGAGAGGCTCCGCGGCATTCCCGTTTATACGGGCCATGATTACACAGAACAGGTGCTGGAGGATGCCCGCGAGCAGCGGCGCAAAGATCTGGCCAAACTGAAGCCGCAGCCGTATTTCGGCCGGCTGGATTTTCAGGAGAACGGCGAAGAAGAGCCGAAGGCGCTGTATATCGGCAAAATCGGCGTCGACAGTGAACAGGTAAGCGACCGTCCGCTGGTGATCGACTGGCGTGCTCCGGTAGCGAGCCTGTTTTATTCGTTTACGGGCGGGCTGGATGCCGCCGCCTACGAGGCGCCGGAAGGGCTGGTCGAAGGGCTGGTGTACCTCAAGCGCAACGTGGTGATCCGCCAGGAGATTCTCGAACGCGTCGCCGACACGTTTAACCGCGACAGCGATGCGCCGGCGGTATCCGACGAATTTCTGGTATACCGTCTTGGCGAGAATAAGGACAACAAGCTGCGCGACATCGTCTCCACCATTCAGGAGGAGCAGGATAAAATCATCCGTGCCGCCAAAAATACCGCACTGATCATTCAGGGCGTTGCCGGCAGCGGAAAAACGACCGTTGCGCTGCATCGGCTTGCTTTTTTGCTGTACCAATACAAGGAACAGGTGACGGCGGAGAAAATGATCATTTTCGCCCCGAACCGGATGTTCCTGGACTATATTTCCGATGTGCTGCCCGAGCTCGGCGTCGGCAACATCGCGCAAAGCACGTTCCCGGACTGGGCCGCCGGGGTGCTGGAGGTCGAGCTGCCTGAACAGGATACGCAGCAGACCCTCAATGCCTGGTTCGAGACGGAGGGCGGCATGCCCGAGATTACGGACGAAACGCCGGGCCGCTTTAAAGGCTCTACGGCGCTTATGGGCGTCATCGAGGACGCGGTTAAGGGGCTGGAAGCGGAAGCGGTGCCACCGGGCGATTTCAGCCCCTGGGACGGCGCCTTGCTGCGCCGCTCCATGATCCTGAAATGGCATAATGAGGAATACCGCCCGTATCCACCAGCCAAACGCAAGGAGCGCGTCATGGCGCGGCTGCACCGCTGGATCGAGATGGAGCTGAAGAAAAGCCCGTCGCTGGCGGCGCTCAAGGACCGCAAGAAAAAAGCGGCGGCCCGGGAGAAGCAATATGCCGCCAAGTGGCCGAAATACGAACCGCTGACGATCTACAAGCAGATGTTCGGCGCGGTCAAGGCGCCGGAAGGTATAGCGGAGGCGGCTTCAGCCGTCATCCCGAAGGCGGTGCAGAAAGAGACCGCTGCAGCGCTTAAGAAGGGGCAGATCCGCGAAGAGGATTTGCCGCCGCTGCTGTACATCCATTACCTGCTCAACGGCGGTGAAGGCACGTTGCGCTTCGACCATATCGTCATCGACGAAGCGCAGGACTTTTCGCCGTTCCAGATTGCGGTGCTCGATCTGTATGTTAAAGGCCATTCCTTCACGATTCTCGGCGACCTGTCGCAGGGCATCCATGCCTACAAAGGCGTTCATGCCTGGGAAGAGATGCAGGCGCTATTCGCGCCGGAGCATACGGCGTACCATGCGCTGACCCGCAGCTACCGCTCGACGATGGAGATCATCGACTTCGCCAATGTCATCCTGGCGGAAGGCGTGCACAGCCCGCTGCTGGCGGTGCCGGTGTTCCGCAGCGGCAACCCGGTGCGGGTGCTTTCCTTCGCGGAAGCCGCCCCGGCCGGGGCGGAAGAGACGCGGCTTGCGGCCGTACGCGGGGCGCTGGCCGAGCTGTCGGGCGACGGGCGGGAATACCGCACCGTCGCCGTCTTGACGCGCACGCTTCGCGAAGCTGAGGCTCTGCATGCGGGGCTGGCCGACCAGTACGCCGGCCTAAATCTGATCGACGGCCGGATGACCGAATACCGCGGCGGCTTGTCTGTGTTGCCGGTTTACCTGTCCAAAGGCCTTGAATTCGATGCGGTCATTCTGGCGGACGCCGACAAAGGCCATTACGGCGAAGCCGCCTGGGACGCCAAGCTGCTGTATGTCGGATGCACCCGCGCGCTGCATGAATTGTGGCTGCTGCACAGCGGGAATTTGCCGTCTTATGTACGCCCGCCTTCCGGTGAAGAACGATTATAACTGTTCTTGATCTTGTAACCCCGTCGTGGCTATGGCTTAATATAAAGTGTCCGGCCGGGCAAGATTACTTCTGGAAGGAGGCTGAGTGAAATGATTTCAGTATATGAGGTGGTTTCCGCCTAACAGCGGAAATCCTGTGTTATGAGGAGGCCGCAAGGCCTCCTTACTTTAAAATAAGCTGCGGACATGAAGCCGCCGGAGCAAGGTCGCATTTCTGGTGTAGACGCTTGCGCTGGGGTTTAATATAATGATTGTATAGGTTTTCCAAAATCCAATTCGAAGAAAGGAGGCAGGTGACATGATTAACATGAACAGCGGAGTGTCGAACGAACCCGGAACACACCTGTTGAAGGAGGATTCACTACGTGAGTTACGTAAACGGAAGGGATGTGCTCCCCCCTGGCCTTCTGGAAGAACTGCAAGGCTACATACAAGGTGAGCTGCTTTACATCCCGAAAAAAAGTGAACAAAGAGTCAAATGGGGCGAAAACAGCGGCACGCGCCGGGAGATCGCGGTCCGCAACGAAGAAATTTTCTGCAGCCACAAGAGCGGCTGCTCGGTGAACGAACTGCAGAAACGCTACCATTTATCAGAAGAAAGCATTCGTAAGATCATCTCAAAAATGCGGCTGGCGATGAACCGCTAGCCCTTCCTTTTGAACAAAGAGCATGACTCCGCCGGTGGGGGCGAGGCCATGCTCTTTATTCATTCGCGGGATACAGAAAGCAAGCCGGCTCAACCCCGGCTTGCTTTCTGCCATTTTTGCAGCCACTCCAGCTGGTCGTCGACGAAACGTTCATCCACGCAGTCCAGCCCGTAAATCTCGATGATGGTGGCCTGAAGCTGGTAATGCATCAGCGCAATCAGGTCGAAGATGGCCGCCCGCATCCGCGCGGAGATCTCACGGTGCTGCGTATATCCGCTCAGAAAACGCTCCAGAATGTCGCGGGTCTCCGCATAATCCTTTTCCTCAAAGCGGAAATAGTCAGTGCAGTTGCAGACCAGTGCAATGTCGTAGAGCGGGAACGACCGGCACGAGGTGTCGAGGTCCAGCAAATAAATATCGCCGGAAGCCGTCTGCAGCAGATTGCCGCGGTTTAAATCCCCATGGCAGTAGCCGTAAGGCAGATGCTTCACCCGCGCCCAAAGCTCGTTTCCGTAGTTGGCATATGCCTGCCATTTAGGTTCGGGATAATTCTTTTTCTTCAAAATCCCGAGGTACCGGTCCAGGAAAAAATCTTTGCCCCGCTCTGTCAGCGGACCGCTGTACCCCTGCATCAGCGCATGAAAAACGCCCGTCAGGCTGCCGATGCTTTCGGCATGCTGATGAATATCCGGCTCTGCGCCCTCCAAATATTCGTAGACCACGAACAGATAACGCCCTTGCGCCGTCTCCGCAATGCTATACGGGCTCCCCGTTCGTCCGGGAATGATGGCCGGTACCGGAAATTGATGACGCCGAAGGTACAGATGAATGCCGATCGACTGGATTGCGGTTTCCAGCATTTGCGGGCGGATGATTTTGAGAAAATAACGCTGATCTCCGGACCGGATAAGATAGGACAGGCTGCCGCCGTCGCGGAACCAAACCATATCATGAAACCCGGAACGATGCTCCCGGTTCAAGTGCTCCAATATTTGCGTCTCTGTAAACATCGTATCCCCCATCATTCCCCAGCGTTATGCGGTGCGTTTTATAGCTGTTGCAGGGAACTATTCGCTGCGGGAACTGCCAGTTCCTTCCTGCGGGTCTGGGCAAGCTGCTCGCATTCGCTGAAGGCAAAATGCCGGCAGCCGGCGCATTTCGTTTCGTTCAGCTTCGTCAGGGCAAGCGTGATGGCTTCCCCGGTTTTTGAGAAAAAGTACTCCGGCCCGATAAAGGCTTCAAGCCCGGTTTTGCGCAGCATCTCCAGCGGCTGATTCTGGATTTCCGAAATGAGCACTCGTCCGCCGTGTTTGGTGAATGATTTGACCACGCCTGCAAAATAGGATTCTGCCGTCGTATCCATATACGGAACATTGCTCATCCGCAGAATGAGCACCTTCGGTTTGCTGCGGAGCTCAGCCTTGATCGATTGCTCGAACATCTCGGCCACGCCGAAGAACAAGGCGCCTTCTATCGTATAAATGCTGATCTGCGGGCAGTTATGCTGCTCATGGACCATGCCGGCGGAGACGCGCTTGTCGGCAGGATCCGGCAGGCCTTTGGCTGTGACGAGGAACCCGCTCATATTTTTGATAAAAACGGCTGCGGACAGCAGCAGGCCGATCTCGACGGCGGTGGTCAGATCCAGCAGCACGGTGAGCAGGAAGGTGCAGACGAGAACGACGGATTCGGCATTCTTCATCCCGAGGATATGGGCGAATTCCTTGCGTTCGCTCATGTTCCAAGCGACCATCATCAGGATCGGGGCCATACTGGCCAGCGGAATTTGCGAAGCGTATGGCGCGAAAATCATCAGCACCAGCAGCACGACGACGCCGTGGATGACGCCCGAGAGCGGCGAGGCCGCGCCGTTCTTGATATTGGTCGCCGTACGGGCAATCGCTCCGGTGGCCGGGATGCCGCCGAACAGCGGCGTGACGAGATTGGCGATGCCTTGGCCGACCAGCTCTTTGTTGCTGTTGTGGCGCGTGCCGGCCATCCCGTCGGCGACGACGGCGGACAGCAGCGACTCGATGCCGCCGAGCATGGCGATAATGCACGCCGGTCCGAACAGCCGGCGGATATTATCGAAGGACAAATCCGGCAGATGCAGTCCTGGCAGGGAGCTGGAGATGGCCCCGTACGCCGAGCCGATGGTGGCGACCCGGTCGGGGAAAAATACCGTTGCCGCCACGGTAGAGACCAGCAGCCCCACCAGCGATGGCGGGAACTTCGGCAGTACTTTCGGCATCAGCAGCAGGACGGCAAGGCAAATGCCGGCGGTCAGGACGCTGTATACGCTCGTCGTTCCCAAATGCTGACCGATTTCTTTCATATTCGGTAAAAACTTTTCATGCTTTTCAAGATTGCGCAGCCCAAGAAAATTGGCGATCTGCCCCGAGGCGATGGTCACGGCGATGCCGGTGGTGAAGCCGATCGTGACCGGACGCGGGATGAAGCGGATCAAGCCGCCGACTTTGAACAGCCCCATCAGCACGAGCAGAATTCCGGCAAGAAAACCGGCCGTCAGCAGGCTTTCATAGCCGTATTGCATGACGATTGCGAAGAGAATCGGCACAAACGCGCCGGTCGGCCCGCCGATCTGGAATTTGGAGCCACCGAACAAGGAGATCAGGATGCCGGCTACGATGACGGTGTACAGCCCGTATTCCGGCTTTACGCCGGAAGCAATGGCAAACGCCATCCCCAGCGGGATGGCGACGATGCCTACGATCAGGCCCGATATGATGTCTTTCCGTAAAGCGCGGGCGTCGTAGCCCGAAAATCTGCTGTCTAGTTTCATTCTCCATCCCCACAATTTCAAATATCTGATTATTTGAATATATACAACATGAATATTAAGGTCATCGCCCTCCGCTGTCAACGGTTTAACGTATATTTTTACATTTAAATGCGGAATCTTTCGTGCAGAAAAAAAGGGCGGATGATCCGGCTTACGCTGGTCATCGCCCCTTCTAGGTCATGTCTTGATTCTTGATATTCTCCAATAGCGAAATGGCATTAATGAGATGATTGTCGAAAATTTTCTTCGCCACCGTCAGCAGATCCTTGATCAGCGGATCCCTCAGCGAATAGATGACCGAAGTACCGTCCTTCGTGCCGACGACAACGTTTTTGCTGCGGAGCACCGCAAGCTGTTGGGAGACGGCCGAGCCTTCGCTGCCGAGAATGGTCTGCAGCTCGTTGACGTTTTTATCGCCCTCAGACAATAATTCAAGGATGCGGATTCGCAGCGGATGGGCCAGCGCTTTGAAGAAATCGGCTTTGAATTGCTGTATTTCCTGCAACATGTAGTTCTCCTCTGACCTTTGAAGATTTAAATATATGGTGTTAAGTATAATGGCTGCCCCCCATAATATCAATCTTTAACACTAGCCGCTTCTGGGGCGGAACCGCGCATTGTGGTATGATAGAGGAAGGGCCGTTTTGCCCGGATACCAAGTTTCGGCAAGGAAGTGACTGGCATGGATTTGTTTTCATTCGGCGAAGATACGGGCGGCGGGCGTCTGCTGGCAGACCGGATGCGCCCGGAGAATCTTGATGAATATATCGGACAGGAGCAGATCGTAGGCAAGGGAAAACTGCTGCGTAGGGCCATCGAAGCGGACCAGGTCTCTTCGATTTTGCTGTATGGCCCCCCGGGCTGCGGCAAAACGACGCTGGCTCATATTATTTCCCATCATACGCGCGGCGAGTTTGTCCGGCTGAACGCGGTCGAAGCTTCGGTCAAAGATGTACGCGAGGTTATCGAGCGTGCGGAGACCAACAAGGCGCTGTACGGGAGCAAGACGATTCTGTTCCTGGACGAGGTGCACCGTTTTAACAGCTCGCGCCAGGATGCGCTGTTGCCCGCCGTCGAGAAGGGGACGATCATCTTTATCGGCGCGACGACGGAGAACCCGTTCCACTATGTGAACGGGGCGCTGCTCAGCCGCTCCACGCTGTTCCAGTTGGAGCCGCTGACGAGCGAACACAGCATGGCCGCCATGCGCCGGGCGCTGGCCGACGAGCAGCGCGGCCTCGGCTTCATGCAGCTTGAAGCCGATGACGAGGCGTTGGCGCATATCGCCGCCATGGCCAACGGAGACATCCGCCGCGCGCTGAACGCCCTGGAGCTGGCGGCGATGACAACGCCGCCGCGTCCGGACGGCAGCGTGCACATCACGCTGGCCGTGGCGGAGGAGTCGATCCGCCGGCCGATCGTCAAAGCCGACGAGTCCACGCAATACGACGTGCTGTCGGCTTTCCATAAATGCATCCGCGGCTCCAGTGACGCCGCGTTGTTCTGGTTTCTCTACGCCGTCGAGAAGCTCGGCATGGACCCGATGACGTTCATCCGCCGGCTGATCGCGGCCAGCAGCGAGGACATCGGGTTGGCGAACCCGCAGGCGATGATCCAGGCGGTCGGCGCGCTGGACGCGTACCGCAACAACGGCTGGCCGGAGGCGCGGCTGAATATCGCGCAGGCGATCCTGTTCGCGGTGGAAAGCCCGAAATCCAACGCGGTCGCCATGGCGATCGATAATGCGCTGGGCACCATCGAGGAGCTGAAGTCGGCCGAGGTTCCGCTGCACCTGCGGGACACGCACTATAAAGGCGCGGTGAAGCTTGGCCATGAAGGTTATTTATATCCGCATAATTTTCCGGGACATTATGTAAAGCAGGAGTATTTGCCCAAGGCCATTTCCGGGCGCAAGTTCTATGAAGCGACCGAACAGGGCAACGAAGCGAAAATCCGCCATAACCAGCAGCTGCGCCGCGGCTTGTAGCAAGCTAACACCCAATAACAACCAGCTCACTTCCGATGGAAGCAAGGGCTGGTTATTTTATTTTCTTCATTTCTTATTATTTTCTCGATTACTAATTTCAGGCATTTAAACAGAGTGAATTAATAGGAATAATCCTATACAAATGCTTATTCTTAAAATATAATGGGAGGTAATTACAAAAAAAGGATGAAGTTTAAAAGTGTAATTTCCTTGAATTCTCAGCATATATCTTTGGATGACAACTAGCGTAATGTAAAAGAATGTATTGACGTAAGAATTATTAACATGTAATATAAACGATAATTTAGACAGTAAGGCTTGGCGGGCTTTGAAAAATGCAGGAAAGGCGGCTTCTAATTGACCTTAGGTTAATTATCTCGGATTTTGTCGGTTTCTGTAGAAGGATTACGGTACCATCATCAAGTTATATTATGTTACATAATCAGTGAGACCCAGCCGTAAGCAAATCCTGCACGATCAAAGCTTTAGGAAAGCCAACCTTCTTGCACCGCCTAAACCACAAACTCTTCGACTTCTTCAAGGGGGGGACATCCACTTACCACGAGAGAAAAGCAATGCCACTGGATGCCGCGCAGCTTAGAACTCTTCATGATCATGTCCAGTATACCGGAGTTGCAATCCGTAACTACTAAGGAGGAGTAATAGGAATGGTAAAAAAGAGAAACTGGTGGTCTATTCTACTTATCGTATCGCTTATTGGAATCCTGTTTACAGGCTGCAGTACCAACAACAATGCCTCTAACGGCAATACTCCAGCCGAAAGCGCCGCACCGACCGAAAGCGCAGCGCCGGAAGCCACCGAAGCCCCTGCTGCCGATGCACCGGTAGACGGCGGATCGATCGTCCTGAGTTCCTTCTCCGACATTGTCAACATTAATCCTCTTCTTATCGGCGATACTTCTTCGGGAGACGTTGCCAACTTCCTGTTTGCCAGCATTTACGATATTGACCGTTCCGGTAATATTGCCGCCGAACCTTGGTCGCTGGCCGCGGAACTGCCGCAAATTTCCGAAGACGGATTGACTTACACCGTAAAATTGAAAGATACGATCAAATGGAGTGACGGCCAGCCGATCACTGCCGATGACATTGTTTATACCGTTCAAACCGCGATCAATCCGGAAACCGGATCGCCGCTGATCAGCTCGCTGGATAAAGTGAAGAAGGTTGAGAAGGTAGACGAACACACGGTGAAGTTCACCTTGTCGCAAGTCTACGCGCCTTTCCTGTACTCACTTAGCATGACTCCGGTGCCTGCGCACATCCTGAAGGATGTCGCTCCGAAAGAAATTCAAACGAACGCTTACGGTACCGATCCTGCGAAAACCGTAACCAGCGGCCCATGGAAATGGACGGCCTGGAAGCAAGGCGAAAGCCACACGCTGGATGCCGATCCGAACTATTGGGGTGAAGTAAAGCCTCATATCGCGCAAATCGTGTATAAAATTTATGCCGACCAAAATACCGAAGTTCAAGCGCTGCTGAAAGGCGACGTCGACCAAGTGAGCGCCGTTCCAGTAACGCAAGTGGATGCAGTCAAAGCTAACGACTCTATTCATGTGATCCAAAAACCGGGTCCAACCTATGAATACCTTGGCTTTAACTTTGACGCCAACAACTTCCCTGACAAATATGGCTTATTCGCCGGACAAAAGACCAGACAGGCGATTGCATACGCTCTGAACCGCCAAGGCATGGTCGACAACATCCTGAAGGGCGTAGGTGCTCTGATGAATGCTCCGTTCCTGCCGGATACCTGGGCTGACCCGGGCGATGCTGCCGTAAACTACGAATACAGCGCCGATAAAGCGAAACAGCTCCTGGCTGAAGACGGATGGGTTGCCGGCAAAGACGGCATCCTGACGAAAGACGGACACCGTTTCTCCTTCGAGCTTCAATACAACGCCGGCAACAGCCGCCGCGAGCAAGTGGCCGCCGTTATCCAGCAAAACCTGAAAGACGTAGGCATTGAAGCGACGCCAAAAGCGATCGACTTCTCGGCCTGGATCGACCAAAACGTAACGCCGGGTAAATATCAAGCCATCCTCCTGGCCTGGTCCCTGAACAACCCGGATCCTGACGCAGAAAGCATATTCTCTTCCAAATACTTCCCGCCGGCCGGCCAAAACAGCGGCTGGTACAAAAACGAGAAGCTGGATCAGCTCTGGATCGACGGCTACTCGACGGTTGACCAAGAGAAACGCAAAGAAGTGTACAAAGAGCTGGGCAAAGAAATTTCCACTGACTTGCCATACGTATTCCTCTACCAATACGGATCCGCTATCGGCACAGGCCCTAGAGTTCACTGGGCGGAAGAAGACGCGCCGGAGCCATCCCTTGGCTATGGCCAGTACTTCCATGCTATCAAATGGTGGGTAACGGACTAAGACCAAACCAGCAGAGAAATAGAATGACGGGAGGGGAAAGAGTAATCTCTTTCCTCTTCTCCTTTTCTCACTCAAGGAGAGAATTCTTATGCTAAGCCTGCGATCTCTAGGAGGAAGTTTATGACAGAATATTTAATCCGCCGCGTGCTGCAATCGGTATTGGTCATCTTTTTGATTACCGTACTGACCTTTTTGCTCATCCACGCTGCTCCGGGAGGGCCAACCAAGGTGATGCTGTCGCCGGGCATGTCTCCCGAAACCTTTGAGCAGCAAGCCAAAAACCTGGGTCTCGACAAGCCGGTCCCGGTACAGTATGTCCGCTGGATTAGCGGTTTGCTGAAAGGCGATCTCGGTTATACCTTCAAGAACCATCTGGCCATTTCCGATCTGCTCTGGCCGCGCATCGCGAATACCTTTATTCTGATGGGAGCCGCCTGGCTCGTATCGCTCATTATCGCGATTCCATGGGGAATCTACAATAGTACCAAGGTTTACGGATTGTCCGACCAGACGGCCTCGTTCATCTCTTATCTCGGATTCGCGATGCCGACGTTCTGGTTCGGGATTCTGCTCCAGCAGTGGCTCTCGCTGAAGCTTAACTGGTTCCCGTTATCGGATATGCATGCCAGGGGCAAGGAAGGAAACCTAAGCGACTTGTTCATGCATTTGGTGCTTCCTGTAACCGTGCTGTCGCTCGGTTTTCTTGCTTCCTATATGAAATATGCCCGGGCAAGCATGCTGGAGGTGTTGGATCAGGATTATATCCGGACCGCCCGCGCAAAAGGCGTAAAGGAACGCAAAGTGGTGTTCCGCCATGCGCTTCGCAATGCGCTTATTCCTATTATCACGATTCTGGGTCTCGACCTGCCGATTCTGGTAGCCGGCGCGGCCCTTACCGAAAATGTGTTCAACTGGCCGGGTATGGGCCGCTGGTTCGTAGAAATGGCGACTGCACGCGAATATTCCGCATTGATGGCGGTTACCATCGTGACTTCGGTTGTGGTCGTCATCGGCAATCTGCTGGCGGATATTCTCTATGCCGTGGTGGATCCGCGCGTGAAGCTGGGCAAGCAAGGAGGTAAGGCCGCATGAGTGCTGACAATACACAACTTACCGGCGGTTTTGCCAATCCGCAGGTCGGCGCGCCGGAACCGGTCTCCGGAAGCAAGCTGGAAACGGCAGATCCCGGAAGACCTCCGGGTCCATGGAAGACGTTATGGAAGAAGTTTTCGCGCAATCCTTATGCGATGAGCGGCCTTGCGGTTCTGCTGTTCTTCGTCATAATAGGAATTCTTGCACCGGTTCTTACCAAATATGATCCGGCGGCCATTGATCTGATGTTTGCCAACCTGAAACCGGGCGCTGCAGGGCATTTGCTTGGCACGGATGAGTTGGGCCGTGACATTCTGACCCGGCTTCTCTATAGCGCCAGAATTTCCTTGTCCATCGGCTTTTCCGTAGCCTTGGCTTCGGTGGCAATCGGCTCGGTCATCGGCGCCATCTCCGGGTACTTCGGCGGTTGGGTGGATACGGTATTTATGCGGATCGTTGACGTGATGAACTCGGTCCCTACCCTGTTCCTAAACATTCTGGTGCTTGCGATCTTCGGCTCCAAGATGGAATATATGATCATGATTCTCGCGTTTACGAGCTGGATGAGCATTGCCCGACTTGTACGGGGCAACTTCCTGCAGCTCCGTGAAATGCAGTATGTGGAGGCTGCGAAGGCCATCGGCGTTTCGAGCTGGGGCATTATTTTCCGCCATCTACTGCGTAACGCCAGCTTTCCGATTATCGTCAACGCCACGCTGATGGTCGGCGGCGCGATTTTAAGCGAGTCGGCGCTCTCCTATCTGGGTTTGGGCGTACAAACGCCGGCGACCAGTTGGGGCCTCATGCTCAGCAACGCCCAGGAGTTCATGCTGGTTGATCCGATGCAGGCCGTTTATCCGGGGCTTTGCATCCTGCTCGTCGTGCTTGCGGTTAACTTCATCGGCGACGGCATCCGCGATGCGCTGGATCCAAGACAGCAAGTGACCAAATCCCGGAGGAGGCTCGACCAATGGCGGAAAAACTACTTGAAATCCGGAAAATGACCGTCGGTTTCGTAACCGATAAAGGACTCGTTAAAGCAACCGATCAAATCTCCATCGCGGTGGACAAAGGCCAAACCGTGTGCCTTGTCGGCGAATCCGGCAGCGGAAAGAGCGTCACCTCGCTCGCGATCATGCGGCTGATCGAATATGCCGGCGGCATCGTGGTGGAAGGGAACATCAAGTTCAATGGCCAGGACCTCGCTGCAGCGAAGCAGGAGGAGATGCGCAAAATCCGCGGCGACCGGATCGCCATGATTTTTCAGGATCCGATGTCTGCGCTCAATCCGGTATTTACCGTAGGCGAGCAGATTGCCGAAAGCCTGCGGCTGCACCAGAACAAAAGCCCGCAGGAAGCCATGAAGATGGCGATTGAGCTGCTGAAGCTGGTAGGGATTCCGGCGCCGGAAATCCGCGTTAAACAGTACCCGCACGAATTGTCCGGCGGGATGTGCCAACGTATCGTCATCGCGATTGCGCTCGCCTGCAACCCGGAGCTGCTGATTGCCGACGAGCCGACCACGGCGCTCGACGTGACCGTACAAGCGCAAATTCTCGACCTGCTGCGCAAGCTCCAGGCGGAGCTGGGCATGTCCATTCTGCTCATCACCCATGACATGGGGGTTGCCGCCGAAATGGCCGACCGGATTGCCGTCATGTATGCCGGAGCCATCGTCGAGGAAGGCAGCGTGGAAGAAATTTTCGACCATCCGAGCCATCCGTATACGGTGGGGCTGCTTCAGTCGATCCCGGGCTTTGAGGGGGAACGGGGCGGGGAGCTGCATACGATCCGCGGAAGCATCCCGCCGATCGGGCAGCTCCCGACGGGCTGCCGGTTTAACCCGCGTTGTCCGCATGCCATGGATATTTGCCGCTCACAGGAGCCGCCAAGCTTCATGGTAGCGGATGATCATCCTGCGGCCTGCTGGCTTTTTCAGGATAAGCCGGTTCAGGCTGATGACAAAGACGAGGTGAGACAAGCATGAGCAATGTAGCGGCAAATGAAACGGTCTCTGCCGAAACGCTGGTAGAGGTTAAGGATATCAAGAAGTATTTTCCGATCCACAAAGGGCTTTTGAACCGCGTGGTCGGCCAGGTGAAGGCGGTGGACGGGGTATCGTTGTCCATACGCAAAGGCGAAACCTTTGGGCTTGTCGGCGAATCCGGCTGCGGCAAATCCACCTTCGGACGCGTGCTGCTGCGGCTGCAAAGCGCCACCGAAGGAGAAGTGTTGTTCAAGGGCCGCGACATTCACGCGCTGAAGGGCCGGGAGATGCAGAAGCTGCGCGAAGAGATGCAGATTATTTTCCAGGACCCGTTCGGTTCCCTGAATCCGCGCTTCCTCGTCAAAGACATCATCGGCGAGCCGCTGCGCATTCATCAGAATCTGTCCGCCAAGTGGATCGACGCCCGGGTGGTTGAACTGATGGAGCTGGTCGGCCTGGATGCCAGCCGCCGGAACCGCTACCCGCATGAATTCTCGGGCGGCCAGCGCCAGCGGATCGGCATCGCGCGCGCGATTGCGCTGAATCCGCAGTTCATCGTTGCGGACGAAGCGGTATCCGCGCTGGACGTATCGGTGCAATCCCAGGTCATCAATCTGCTGATGAAGCTGCAGAAGGAGCTCGGCCTCACCTTCCTGTTCATCGCGCACGGTCTGAATGTCGTCCGGCATATTTCGGACCGGGTCGGCGTGATGTACCTGGGAAAAATGGTCGAGGTTGCCGTGACCGAGGAGCTGTTCCGCGCGCCGCTGCATCCGTATACGGCGGCACTGCTGTCGGCGATTCCGAAGCCGTCGCCAAGACGCGGCTCGGAGCGAATCGTGCTGCAGGGAGATGTGCCGTCGCCGGCTAACCCGCCGTCCGGCTGCCGCTTCCATACCCGCTGTCCTTTCGTGCAGGAGAAGTGCCGCTCGCAGGAGCCGGCGCTGGAAGAAAAGTTGCCGGGACGGATGGCCGCCTGCCACTTCCCCCTGGTCTAATCCATCGCTATATGAAGAGAGCCGCTCCAAGCCGTTTCCGGCCGGGGGCGGTTTTTTTTGCCCCGGATCAACGCAGAAGTCTCCCGTAGATGAAATTTGGATGCTTCCCCGGGCATTTGCCCCCTGCCGATTGGGGCTAATTGTACGTTCAGCGGCGCAGATGTACCTACCCAAGGGCTGGAAAAAACACTAAGATCGACTCGTGTAGAAAGCGCTGTCACACCGTTAGTCGGCCTTTGATTTGTAAACGTTTCCCGGGAAATGAAGCGGATAGGCCAAACGTAAGAGTACGACCTCAAAACCAATAACCAGGGGGCGGGAGTATTTGAAGCGGACGAGGAGAAAGCTGGGTTACACGCTGTTGATTTTCATTACCGTAGTTGCGCAATTCGGGTTTGCGGGAACCGGCCGCCATGTAGCGGAAGCGGCGGATAAAGCGCTGGCCCAGAAGCCTTATATGGGCTGGAGCAGTTACAGCATGCAGGTATATGACGGGCCGCAGGGCAACTGGATTTCCGAGCAGAAGCTCAAGGCGATGTCCGATGCCATGCACGAAAAGCTGCAGTCGCACGGCTATGAATACATCAATATCGATGCGGGCTGGAACGGCAGCATGGACGAGTATGCCCGGCCGATTCCAAGCACGACGCTATATCCGAACGGGTTCGAGAATCTTATCGATTACATTCATAATAACGGCCAGAAAGTCGGGATCTATCTGATTCCGGGCATGTCCAAGGAAGCCTATGCGAAGAATCTGCCGATTTACGGTACGAAGTACCATATGCAGGACATCGCTTATCTGCCTTTGCAGAAGGCTGACTATTGGGATATCGGCTACAAAATCGACTTTTCAAAACCCGGCGCGCAGGAGTACGTCGATTCCATCGCCGACCTGATTGCTTCTTGGGGCGTCGACTTTGTTAAATTCGACAGCGTTACGCCGGGCTCCGGCTACAACAACACCTCGATCGACGCCCGGGGCGATGTCGCCGCCTGGTCGAAGGCACTGGCCAGACACGGCATCTGGTTCGAGCTGTCTTGGGCACTCGACCACAACTACGTCGACTACTGGAAGCAATACGCGAACGGCTGGCGGATCCAGTGGGATGTGGAAGCCTATAATCCGGAGGTCGGGTTGACCCAGTGGGCCAACATCGCCCGGTTGTTCCCGGACGCCGCGCTGTGGTGGCGGGATGCCGGTCCCGGCGGCTGGAACGACTTCGATTCCCTGAACGTCGGGAACGGCGCCATGGATGGTCTGACCAAAGACGAGCGGCAGACCGCAATGACGTTGTGGGCGATTTCCGCCGCCCAGCTGTATGTCGGCAACGACCTGACGCGGCTGGACGATTACGGGCTGAAACTGCTCACCAATGACGAAGTCATTGCAGTGAACCAGGCTGGACGCCCCGCGCATCCGGTATCAACCGAAACGCAGCAGCAGGTATGGTATGCCAACAACGGCGACGGTACTTACAATGTAGCGTTGTTTAACCTGGGCAGCCGCAGCGCGGAAGCGAAGGTGAACTGGAGCGACATCGGGCTTGACGGTCCGGCGTCTGTCCGTGACTTGTGGAGCCACACGGAACTCGGCACGTTTAATGATAGCTTCAGCGGCGGGATTCTGGAGCCGCATGCCTCGCGCATGCTAAAGGTAACGGCCAAAGGCGGCGTTTCCGCCGTCAATAACGACGACACCGGCATGCGTTATACCGGCGCTTGGTCGCGAGGCGGCGGCAAAGAGCAGACGGAAGCGAAACAGGACCTTGGCGTAACCATCACCGATACCTCAGCACAGGTTCCAACGGAGCCGGAACAACCCGGGAACGGCAACGGAGGAACGACGGTTACCCGTTCGGTCTACGTCAATGACACCGACAGCCGGATTCAATATTACGGTTCAAGCTGGAATTCGCAGTCAGGCCGCCCGACCGGCGATTACAAAAACGATGTTCATTATGCCGAGCAGGACGGCGATTATTTTAAATACACCTTTAATGGGACGGGAATCGACCTGCTGACGGAAAAGGATTCCTCGCAGGGCGATATTGAAGTCTATCTGGATGACGCGGTCACGCCGGTAACGGTCAATACCCATACTTCCGGCGAACGCGAAGTGCAGCAGGCGGTGTTCAGCGTCTCCGGCCTGCCGGACGGCGAGCATACCCTGAAGGCCGTCAAGGCGTCAGGCTCCTACATGCTGCTCGACGCGCTTAAGGTCACGGCGGATAAGCTGATCGTGCCGGCCGGCAGCAGCTTTGACAAAGAAATCAGCCGGCAGGCCGATTTGCAGGCGGAGCTGGTCCTCGGCGGCGGTTCCTTCCTTGGCCTTCGCAATGGCGATACGCCGCTGGTCCAAGGCACCGATTATGAATTAAGCGGCAGCAACGTTAAGGTTCTGAAAAATTACCTCTTGAAGCAGCCTTTCGGCGAAACGACGCTGGTCTTTGATTTCGAAGGGGGCGGCGGCGAGCTCTGGCCGATCGAGATCAAGACGAGCGCGACGGCGAGCAGTTCGATCACGCCAGGGGCTGGCAGCTTCGACAAAGCGGCTTCGCTGCAGCAGGACATTGCCATTGCCGTGGACTTGAACGGAAATACGCTGACGGCCATCGAGCATAACGGCTCGCCATTAAGCGAAGGCGATGATTATACGTTTGAAGACGGTACCGTTATCTTGAAAAAGGCGTATCTTGCCGCACAGCCCGTCGGCCAGACCGCTTTGACCTTCGTGTTCAGCGCCGGTGACCCGCAGATACTGACGCTGCAGATCACCAACACGAACACGGTGCGGTACATCGTGCTCAACAATGACGATTCGTCGATCAAATACACCGGCTCCTGGTCGCGCAACAGCGGCAGAACATTCGGCGATTACATGGATGACGTGCATTTTACGGAACAGAACGGTGACTTCTTCGAGTATACGTTCCGCGGCACGGGGATTCAGATGTATACGGAGCTGGATAACTCGATGGGCGATGTCGATATCTACGTCGACGGACATTTTGAACAGACGGTCAATACCTACAGCAGCTCCCGGAAAGTGCAGCAGAACGTATTCAGCGTATCCGGTCTGCCGGAAGGACTGCACACCTTGAAAGCGGTAAAGAAGAACGGCACTTACATGCTGCTCGATATGCTGAAGGTCGAGGTGCCGGACCTGATCAACCCGGTTGCCGCAAGCTTTGATAAAAACGCCTCCTTGCAAGAAGATGTGGAAGTGCTTCTGCTCCAGGAGCCGGGCATGTTCAAAGGCATCTCCAGCGGCGGCACTCCGCTCCTCGCGGGCACCGATTACACGCTCTCGGGGAACAAAGTAACGTTGAGTAAAACCTATCTTGCGGGCCAGCCGACGGGAACGCTGAAGCTGTCGTTCCTTTTCGGCGGGGACTATCAGAACGATGTGCAGTGGACGGCCGACAACGGCGATTTTGTCCAGTACACCTTCAAGGGTACCGGGGTTCAGCTCATCGGACCAAAGGGCCCGGCGCTCGGCGAGATGGAGGTTTATATCGACGGCACGCTGAAAGCGACGGTTGACGCGAATCACGCCGGCCGGCAAATCCTGCAGAACCTCTACAGCATTTCCGGGCTTGCGGATGGCCTGCACACGATTAAGGTGGCGAAAAAATCGGGCGAACTGCTGCTGATCGACCAATTGAAATATACGGTAGGTGCAAGCGGCAGTTCGCCGGGTACCCCGGATCCGGGCACATCGAACCCGGGCGGCCCGGCCGCCACGCCGGCACCATCGGCCACGCCGACGCCGACGGCCACACTGGCGCCAGGCGGCAACCCGCCAAGCGTAACGCCGGCTGCATCGCCCTACCTGAAAGGCTACGCGGACGGCCAGTTCAAGCCGGACCGGAACATTACGCGCGCCGAGATCGCTTCGATTCTAGCGAACGCCTTTGCAGGCAAAGAAGGCGGCAATGAAACCTCGTTCGGCGACGTGAGCTCCGGTTCCTGGGCGGCGGAAGCGATTGCCAAAGTAACCAAACTGGGGCTGATGCAAGGGTATCCGGACGGCTCCTTCCAGCCGGACCGGCCGCTGACCCGGGCGGAGCTGGCTTCGCTGATCGTTTCGCTGCTGCCTGAAGCCTCCGGCCAGGGCCAAGGCTTCACCGACATTACCGGAAGCTGGGCAAAGGCGGCCATCCTGAAAGCCCAGGCGGCGGGCATTTTGAAGGGGTACCCGGACGGAACCTTCCGGCCGGACCAGCCGCTCACCCGCGCCGAAACGGTGGTAGCGATGAACCGCGTGCTGGGCATTGCCAAGGCCGGCGGAGCCGCGGCTGTATTCAGCGACGTACCGGCAACGCATTGGGCGTATGCCGAAATCCAGGCGGCGACGGCTCCCTAAAGGCCCGGCGCATAGCGACATCCTAGACGGTTCCGCAGACAAAGGCTGCCGGGGACCCGGAATTCCGGGTCCCTTGGCGCCATTTTTCAGGGTGGACTGCTGCACGGCACCGGTAGGTGCTTTTTCACTTGTACCGGCAGAAAGGTGTTCCGGGAATTCGGGGCAGACAGCGGCGCCCGTTTGTATTACACTTTAAAAACGGGTAGAGACCCATACAGAGGCTGCCCGGAATTTCTAATAAAAGGCAGTGAACCTTTCGCTCCAATCGCTGCTTTTTATTAAATTCCGGCATGATCCGCTCCGAAAGAAATATACAAATATGATAGCGCTACCAAAAGGGGGAGGTCATTGAATGCTCAAATACTCCAACGTCTTCCGCAGGTTTTTAATCTCCTATGTGATCATTCTGATCATCCCGAGCATCGGCGGATATATGTCCTACCGCACGTCCATTACAGTCACGCAGTCGCTGTCCATCGAGAACAGCGTAACCCAGCTGCAGAAAAGCCAGGATATTCTGGAGCGGCGGATGGCCGAGGTCGAAGGCTTTACCCGGCAGCTGGCGATCAATAAACAGCTCAGCGTGCTGATGAACGAGCGGGACAACAACACCAATGTGTACGGAATCTGGAATACAATGCAGAATGTGTTGACCTCCGGGCAAACGAACGATTTTTTGCAGGACTATTATATCTATCTGGCCAATTACAATCTGATCCTGACTTCCGGCTCCACCTACCGGCCCGAGCACTTCTACGAGGTGTTTCATTACAACGATCTGTCTCTGGCACAGTGGCGCAAGGAATTCCTGGAGAAAACCCACCGCAGCGAAATCCGTCCGCTGAGCCCCTTTGTGGAGCGGAATATCCAGACTTCGGTCATTACGTATATGCAATCGCTGCCGCTGGACAGCTTCGAGGATTCCTCGCCTGCCGTCGTCATCGTCAACATTGATGAAAAAGTGATTGCCAGCATGCTGACGGGCCTGACCGAGCGTTACGGCGGCTGGGTGCACATCAGCGACGAGAACGGAAATACGATCGTTCAGCAGGGAGAGGACGCCCCGTACATCGGTAAGCTGGCGACCGATCCGGCGTTCGATGAGAACAAAGTCAGCCAATTTTACAAGGATGATCTCGTCATCACGACCCGTTCAACGAAAAACGGCTGGGTCTACCAGGCGGGCATTCCGCGCAGCGTGCTCCTGGAGAACGCCAACCGGATCAAGTTCAAGTCATGGGCAATCACGGGGGGAACCCTGCTGCTCGGACTTTTGGTCGGGCTTGTGCTGGCCTACCGGAACAGCGCCCCGATCAACCGGCTGGTCGGCGTCATGCGGGAGCAGTTCGGTAAAGAGGAGACGCCGGAGCGGGACAGCTTCGACTTCCTGAGCGGCAATATCGCCAATATGATTACGAAGAACAAACAGCTGGAGAGCGAGCTGGACCGCCAGCTGCCGCTGATTCGCGACGCCTTCCTAAAACGGCTGATTGCCGGGGAATTCGAATCGCGGGATGAAATTCTCTATGCGGCCGAGCAGGCGGACATTCAGCTCGGACCGGGCACCGGGTATACGGGCGTCATCCAGATCAGCGGGTATGCGGGCATGGACAGCGTCGAGATTCTGAACGAGCTGAACGCGTCAAGGCTGCTGCTCAAGCAAGCGCTCGCGGAGCGGGGAGAAGCGATTCTCACGACGGATATCGGTTCGGATAAGGTGGTCGCCTTGTTCCTTGCCGATGCCGCCGAAGGCCCGGTAGAGGAGCAGCGGGTGGAAGAGGCGATGGAGCGCCTGACCGCCTATTTGTTCGAGGAGTACAAGATGACGATCCAAGCCGGGTTCGGCGATCCTTTTACCACGGTTACCGAGGTCAGCCGCTCCTTCGAGCAGGCGAAGCAGGCGCTGGAGTATGCCGTTTACGTCAACCAAAAAGGGATGATGTGGAACCGCGAGGCCCAAATCGAGAACACGACCTATTATTATCCGCTCGATACGGAGCAGCGTCTGATCAGTACGGTCCGTGCCGGAGAGCTGGAGGAGGCCATGCGGATCGTCGATGTCATCATCGCCCAGAATCTTGGCCAGCGCGAGCTGTCCGTGGAGATGAAGCATCAGTTGGTCGGCGAGATGAAGGGCACTTTCCTGAAGCTGCTGGATCAGAAGACGTTCCTGGAATCGCCGCTGTTCGAAAACACCAAACGCAAAATCATCGAGATCGATTTCTCCGATCCGCTGGAAAGCATCCAGGAAGAGCTGCATGCCATTATGGAGGAAATGTGCGGCTTTGTCGTAAGCAAAAAGAAAGACGCGCATATTCAGATCATCAAGCAAATGTATCAGTATACCGCGGAAATGTACGCCGATGCCGAGCTCACGCTGTACCGTGTCGCCGAGCATGTCGAGCGGCCGGAGAAATACATCTCCCAGCTGTTTAAGGAGGTTACCGGCGTCAATTACTCCGACCATCTCGTTAAAGTGCGCATGGATCAGGCCGCTCTGCTGCTGAAAGAGAGCAATTATACCGTCGACGAGATCGCTGCGCGCGTCGGCTACAACAGCTCGCATTCGTTCCGCCGGGCGTTCAAACGCCTGACGGGCATCTCGCCCAGCACGTACCGGCAGTCGCATGTAGAATAAGATCCACACAAAGCACTCCCCCACAAAGCAATTGCCCGCAAAGCGGAGAGTTGGCTCCCAAGTTCATTCAGGTACTTGCGGGGGACCTAAATACTGTGAAAAGATGCGCTTGCAATAGAAAATGCTGTACTGCACGGCTGTACCGTCCCCAATGGACGGTGCAGCCGTTTTTTACTGCGCGGGGACGGGCCACAAGCCGAAAAATGGCTGTACCGCCGAGTTTTGCCCCCTCTGAAACGGGCGATCTGTACGCCAAACCGCTCAAGTGTACCTATTCAAAGGCGGGAAACATCCACTATGATGAGCTCGTGTAGAAAGCGCTATCACACATTACCGGCAGTTTATCAGGGGGGATTATTCTGGAGAAACCACTTACTACTCACCATACGGCAATGCCCCACAGAAGGGGCGAAGGGATTCTGGCAAGAACCGGAAGAAAAATAATGAAGCACTGGCAGCTGCATTTGCTGGTCATACCGCCAATCCTGTTCTTCCTTATTTTTAAATATTATCCGATGCTGAACGCGGTGCTTGCCTTCAAGGATTACAACGTCATTAAAGGCATCTGGGGCAGCCCGTGGGTCGGCTTCAAAAACTTCCAATTGTTCTTCGAGAACCCGATGTTCTGGACCTTGCTCAAAAACACACTGAAGCTCAGCGGCTACCTGCTGCTGGCCGGCTTCCCGATTCCGATCCTGCTTGCGCTCATGATCAACGAGATCCGCGGCGGACGGTTCAAGCGGTTCGTGCAGCTCGTTTCGTTCGCGCCGTATTTCATCTCGACCGTGGTGATGGTGTCCATCATCATGCTGTTCCTGGCTCCCCGTCTCGGGTTCGCCAACATCGCGCTGAACTTTTTCGGCATGGACTCGATCAACTTCCTGGGGGAACCGGGCATGTTCCGTTCCATCTATGTATGGTCGGATATTTGGCAGACGGCGGGGTATAGCGCGGTGATTTATCTGGCGGCGCTCGCCGGGATCGATCCTACGCTGTACGAAGCGGCCAAGGTGGACGGCGCCTCGCGGTTCCAGAAGATCCGCCACGTCGACCTTCCGGGGATCGTGCCAACCATCGTCATCATCCTGATCCTGAATGTAGGCAATGTTATGGCGCTTGGATTTGAAAAAGTGTATCTGCTGCAAAATCCGCTGAACATCGCGAATTCCGAGATCATTGCGACCTACGTGTATTCGATCGGCCTGCTGAACGCGAACTACAGCTTCGCGACCGCCGTCGGCCTGTTCAACTCCGTGATCAACCTGATCCTGCTCGTTACGGTCAACGGAGTCGCCAAACGCATCACCAACAACAGTATCTGGTAGGAAAGGAGTTCCTGTATGGCAGCTACGGCAGCAGTCCCTAAAAAAATCAAAGAATCGGCGGGCGACCGCATTTTTCTGACCGCCATTTATATCATCCTTACGCTGGTGGTCATCGCGATCGTCTACCCGCTCGTCTTCATCATCAGCAGCTCCATCAGCAGTCCGGCCGCGGTCACGTCGGGCAAAGTGTGGCTCTATCCCGTCGACATTTCGTTCAAAGGCTTCAGCGTTCTTTTGAAGACGCCTGAGATTACGACCGGGTATCTGAACTCCATCTTCTATACGACCGCCGGTACGCTGATCAGCGTGGCGCTGACGATCATGATTGCTTATCCGCTGTCGCGGCGGACGTTCTTCGGGCGAAATGCGCTGATGATGGTCATCACCTTCACGATGATCTTCAGCGGCGGCCTGATTCCGACGTACATGGTGGTCAGGGAGATGCATCTCATCGACACCCGCTGGGCTTTGCTTATTCCGAACGCCATCTGGGTGTGGCAGGTGATCATTGCCCGCTCGTTTTTTCAATCCTCGATTCCGGAGGAACTGCTGGAGGCCAGCGAAATCGACGGCTGCAGCGACCTCAGGTTTATCCGCAGCGTGGTGCTGCCGCTCTCCAAACCGATCATCGCGGTGCTTGTCCTGATGTACGCGGTCGGACAGTGGAATTCTTATTTTGACGCCCTGATCTATTTGAAGTCGGCCAATTTGTTCCCGCTCCAGCTCGTGCTGCGCAGCATCATTATCATGAACAACAGCTCCGGCAACATGGATGCGATGGCGATGGTCGAACGGCAGCAGCTGTCCGAGCTTCTGAAATATTCGCTGATCGTCGTGGCGACGCTTCCGGTGCTCATCATCTATCCGTTCGTGCAAAGATATTTCGTGCAGGGGATGCTGGTCGGTTCCGTGAAAGGCTGAGTCGTTGCCCGTAGCCCTATGCCCGTAACCATTTTAAGGGGGTGATCGCCCGCGGTTTACGGCTGGACAATGCTTGCAATACCCGTCTAAACTAAAAAAGGGAGTGATGCGATTTGAAAAAGAAACTGTTAAGTCTGCTATCGCTGGTCATGGTCTTCACCATCGTCATCAGCGGCTGTTCGAGCAACAACAAAAACGGCGAGAACAATGCCGCAAGCACCGGAAACGGCACGGAGGCCACGCAGGCCGCCGACGCCAAACCGGTGGACGTCAGCGTCTTCGCGGTCCAGGAATCGGGCATCGATATTCCGACCAACAAATTTACCCAGTTCGTGGCCGACAAGTTCAACATCAAGTTCGACTGGCAGATCAACCCGTCCGACGGTGCTAAGGAAAAACGCCAAATCTCGCTGGCGAGCGGCGACTATCCGGATGCTTACCTCCTCACCGCTTACATCGATGAATTCTCGCAAGCCGATGTGCTGAAATACGGCAAGCAGGGCGTACTCATTCCCCTGAACGATTTGATCGACCAATATGCGCCGAACATTAAAAAGGCGATGGAAGAATCGCCTGAACTGAAAACGCTTTATACCGCTCCGGACGGCAATATTTACGGCCTGGGCGCCTATACCGAATGCTTCCACTGTTCGTATCCGAACAAAATGTGGATCAACACCGAATGGCTGAAAAAGCTCAACATGGAAATGCCGAAAACGACCGACGAATTCAAAGCGATGCTGGAAGCGTTCAAAACGAAAGATCCGAACGGCAACGGCAAAGCCGACGAAGTGCCGCTCAGCGGCTCCACCGAAGACTTCGGCGTGCGCATCGTTCCTTATCTGATGAACGCCTTCGTGTATGACGATGACCGCAACTACCTGAACCTGAAGGACGGCAAGGTCGTATCCGCGGCCGTGACGCCGGAATGGAAGGAAGGCTTGACGTATATCCGTTCGCTGTACTCCGCAGGACTGATCGATCCGGGCGCATTTACGCAAAATGCCGAAGCGTTCAAAAAGATCGGGGAAAACGCCGATGCGGAAATTCTCGGCGCCGGCGCCGGCATGCACCCGGCCATCTTCATCAATATCGATCCGGGCAATACCCGTTCGGCGCACTACAATCCGCTTGCGCCGCTTACCGGCCCGGCGGGCATCTCCTACGCGACGCATGATGCCGGCGGCGTATCGCCTGGCGCGAAGTTCGCCATCACCAACAAAGCCAGCAAAGAAGCGCAAATTGCACTGATCAAGATGGTCGATTACATGTACACGCCGGAAGGCCAAACAAACGCGGCCAGCGGGATGAAAGGCATCGACTGGGAAGATCCGGCTCCGGGAGACGTGGCGCTGGGCGAAGGCGTAACGCCGATGGTCAAAACGATTCCGATGAAGGAAGGCGAAGCGCCGCGCAACGCCGGCTGGAGCGGCATGGGCCATTTCTACATGCCGAAGGAATACCGCGATACCTGGGTACAAGGCACCGATATCTTTGCATCCGACGGCTACGAACGCAGATTGTACGATGCTTCTCTGCTGTATCAGGGGCATGAGCCGAAAGAGCTGTTCCCGATCTGGTCGATCTGGATCGACCCTAGCGAAATCGACGAAGCCAGCATGCTGCAAACGAACCTCAGAAACTACATCGAGCAGAACGAACTGCAGTTCATTACCGGCAATAAGGATCTGAACAAGGACTGGGACGCATACGTCAAAGGCCTGAAAGACCTGAAGCTGGACCGTTACCTGGAAATCCTGCAAAAGGCTTACGATTCGTCAGCGAAATAAAAACTTGGATAGAAAGCCTGGGCGGCGGGGAACCGTGCCTGGCCGCTTGACCGATGCCGGCCCGTTGCTGAAGGCCGGCATCGCTGTTTCCGGGCGGGTGCAGAAGACCCGGGCAGTAGAAATGACGGAAGCGATACGGAGGAGAAAAACATGCTTGAACACAGTGGAAGAGGGGCTTTTATCGCAGAGCGCATAGGACTTCCCCGGTTCCGCGCAAAGCTGCGGCAAACCGGAAATGGAAAGCTCCGGGCGGCCTTTCTGGGCGGCTCGATTACCGAGGGCGCCGGCGCTTCGGAAGCGGAGTCGGCCAGCTGGCGGGCGCTGACCGGGCAATATTTACAGGATACTTATTCTGAACAACAGTTCGAATTTATCAATGCAGGCGTAGGCGGAACCAATTCTACGCTCGGGGCGCACCGGTTCGAAGAGCATGTGCTGCATGGCGGCGCCATCGACCTGCTGTTCGTCGAGTTCAGCGTGAACGACGGCGAAGACCGGACCGAATCGGTCCGCGGAATGGAAGGCATTGTCCGTAAATGCCGCCGGCTTGCGCCGGAAGCGGACATTTGCTTCGTTTATACCGCGGCCCCCAAGAATCTGACGAGTCCGCTGCCTTTTAATATTGCGGTCCACGAAGAGGTCGCCGGGCATTACGGCATTCCGTCCGTCAACTTCGCCCTCCGCATCTACGAAGGGACGCAGACCGGCGAAATCGACTGGAGCCTCCTGGCGCCGGACGGTTATCATCCGCAGGATGCCGGACACGCGCTGTATGCCGGCTATATGCGGGAATATTTAACGTCGGCGCTTGGCGAGGAGAAAAATGAGCGGGCGGTGCGTGTGGTTTGGCCGATTGCGCCGCTGGATCCCGGCAATTATGAATTCGCCACGATGCTGCCGTACGCCGCCGCCGGGTATTCGGCAGAATTCCGGACAGCGGAGCTGCTTCCGGACGAGCCGCTGATGAACTGGAGATTCTCCACGGAACACCGCGCAGCGGAGTTGCCCGGGGCTGAATTCTCCTGGAGCGCCACCGGGCAAAGCGCAGGCGTCCTCCTGTTATACGGTCCGGATTCCGGTATTTTTGAATATTCCGTTAACGGCGAGCCATTTACACAGATCAACTTGTTTGACGACTGGTGCCTGAACGCCTACCGTCCCATTCCGGCACTGTTCCCGGTACGGGCAACACGCGGACCGTTGGCGGTCGTGATCCGCAGCACGGAGTCAAAGGATGCGCGGAGCAAGGGAACGGGCCTGCGCGTCCTGAAGCTGTTGGTCAACTAACGGGATCGCAGCAGAAAGGAGGAATCTGCGATGTGCGGAACGGGGAATGAAATGCTCCCGCTCGTGCTTACGCTGAGCGATTTTGGCATTCTGCCGGACAGCGATATGGATGCGCAGCCGGCGATGCGGCTGGCGCTGGAAGCGGCTGCGATGGCCGGCGGGCCGGTGGTGCTGGACTGTCCTCCGGGCGTGTATCAATTTTATCCCGAAGCGGCGATCCGCTTGCCATACCATATCTCCAATACAGCCAGCGAGGAAGAACGGCGGGATGTGCTTAAGACGATCGGACTACACTTCAAGGATTTGCGGCATCTGACGCTGGAGGGAAACGGCTCGCTGTTTATTTTCCATGGCAAACAGACCATGTTTGTACTGGACGGCTGCATTGGGGTAGAGATCCGCAATGTGTATGTGGATTATGCCTGTCCGACCGTAACGGAAATGACAGTTATCGATGCCGGCGACGGCTATTTGGACGTTTCAGTGCATCCGGATTCCCGCTATGAACTGAGCAACGGGCGCGTGGACTGGGTCGGTGAAGGCTGGCGCTTTACGGAAGGGCCGATGCAGGTATACGACCCCGCCGGTAATATCACCTGGCGAACCGACAACCGGCTGGAGCGCGCGAGTTATGCCGAAGAACTGGAGCCGGGACGCTTGCGCCTGCATGTAGATCCAGGGCCGGATATTGCAGCCGGAATGGTCCTGCAGGCGCGGGACGGCATCCGCGATCAGGCCGGTGTCTTCATTACGGGCAGCACAAATATCCGCTTTACGGCCTGCGGCCTGCATTTTATGCACGGGCTCGGTATCGTCGGCCAATTCAGCCGCGATCTGAGCTTCCGGCAGCTGGCGCTGGCGCCGCGCCCGGAGACCGGGCGTACCGTGGCCGGCTTCGCCGATTTTATTCATCTCTCCGGCTGCCGGGGCAAAGTGGAGATTACGGATTGCCGGTTTACCGGCGCGCATGACGATGCGGTCAATGTGCACGGCACGTATTTGCGCATTGTCGGACGCCCTGCGGATAATCAGGTTCGCGTGCGGTTTATGCACCCGCAGACGTATGGCTTTCAGCCCTTTTTTCCAGGGGATCAGATCGAATTCGTGGCGGCGGAGTCGCTGACCGCTTATGCGGAGGGCCGGGTGGAAGCCGTACAATGGCTGAATCCCCGCGAGCTGCTGCTGACCCTGGCTTCGCGGACCCCGCAGGACATCGGGCCGCAAGATGTGATCGAGAATGTAACGTGGACGCCGGAGGTTGAGATCCGAAACAACTCATTCGAGCGTATACCGACGCGCGGCATTCTGATTTCGACCCGGCGCAGGACAGTGATTGCCGGGAACCGTTTTGAACGCATGCGGATGAGCGGAGTGCTGATTGCCGGGGACGCCGCTTCCTGGTATGAGTCCGGCGGCGTGCAGGATGTGGAGATTACGGACAATGTCTTCATTGAATGCGGCGGCATCGGCCAGCCGGTGATCAACATCGCGCCGGAGAATTCCGTACGGAGCGACGGAACGCCGGTGCACCGCAACATTGCGATTTGCGGCAACGATTTTAAACTGAGCCACTCTTGCATCTTAAACGCCAAAAGCACGCAAGGGCTTTTGTTCAGGGACAACGCCATTTGGGTGGCGGAACAGGCACAGCTTCCGCAGCCGGAAGAAGCCTTCCGGTTGACGGCATGCCGCAATACGGAGTTTAGCGACAACCGCTGGACCGTCAAGGGTGAGACCGTTTCGCCATGGCCTGAACAGCGCTAGTGAACCACGCTAAGCATCAGAGAAGACTTACGTCATCGGGAGGAAAGAAATCTATGAAGCTTATATATGATAAGCCCGCCTCGGTCTGGACGGAAGCGCTGCCGGTCGGCAACGGCCGCCTGGGCGGTATGATCTATGGCGGTGTGGAGCGGGAGGTCGTTGGCCTGAACGAGGACACCCTATGGTCCGGTTATCCTCGGGAAGGTAACAACCCCGGCGCACAGGAAGTTCTGCCGGAGATCCGCGAGCGGGTACGGCAAGGGCGCTACATCGAGGCCGATGCGCTTGGCCGGCGCATGTTGGGGCCATACACTCAGTCCTATCTCCCGTTCGGGGAGCTGCTGATCCGTTTCGAGCACGGAGACGTGAGCCGCGATTACCGGCGTACGCTTGACCTCGAAGATGCCATACACCGTGTTGCCTATGCAGTGGGCGGCGTAACGTATACGCGCGAAATGTTCGCGTCCCACCCGGATCAGGTGCTGGTGCTGCGGCTGGCGGCCGGCGCCCCCGGCAAGCTGAATTTCCATGCCCGGCTGGACAGTCCGCTGCGCCACCATACGCTGGCGGACGGCAGTGCCTTTGTCCTGCGGGGCACTGCGCCGGAGCATGTGGACCCGGGTTATTTCGCCACGGATGATCCGATCCGCTATGGCGATCCCGGGCAAAGCGAAGGTATGCGCTTTGAAGGCCGGATCGCCGTCCGGACGGAAGACGGCGAGGTTACCGTGGACGGGGACGGCATTCGCGTCCACGGCGCAAGCGCCGCGGTGCTGGTCTTCAGCGCGGCGACCAGCTTCAGCGGCTTCGACCGGCTGCCGGGCAGCCAGGGCCGCGATGAATCCGCGCTGGCGGCGGCGCTGCTGGAGCAGGCGCTGGCCCGGCCGTACAGCGAGCTGCTTCAGCGGCATCTCGCCGACTACCGGCCGCTAATCGGCCGGGTGAAGCTGAAGCTCGGCGATTCGCCTGCACCGGAGGACATGCCGACCGATCAGCGTATTGCGAAGCTGGGGGCGTTGGATCCCGGGCTGGCCGAGCTGCTGTTCCAATACGGCCGTTATCTGCTGATCGCCAGCTCCCGGCCGGGCACGCAGGCGGCCAATCTGCAGGGCATCTGGAATGCCGCCACCCGGCCGCCGTGGAGCAGCAATTATACCCTTAACATCAACACCGAGATGAACTATTGGCCGGCGGAGGTCTGCAACCTCGCCGAATGCCATGAGCCGCTGCTGTCGCTGATCGGCCGGCTCGCAGAGAACGGCGCGCGAACGGCTGCCGTGAACTATGGGGCCCGGGGCTGGACGGCGCATCACAATGCCGACATTTGGGGGCATACGGCCCCGGTTGGCCATTACGGCGACGGGGACCCGTCCTGGGCCTTCTGGCCGATGGGCGGCATCTGGCTAACCCAGCATTTATGGGAACATTATGCCTTCGGCGGCGATGAAGCCTACCTGCGTGACTATGCCTACCCGGTGATGAAAGAAGCGGCGCGGTTTGCCCTCGATTGGCTGCAAGATGACGGGCTGGGCCGGATGGTGACTTCGCCTTCCACCTCGCCGGAGCATAAATTCCGTACGCCGGAAGGCACGGCCGCGATCAGTGCCGGAGCGACCATGGATATCGCGCTGATTTGGGAGCTGTTCACGAACTGCCTGGAGGCGGAGGCTGTCCTCGGCGGCGACCCCGAGTTCCGCGCCGAAATAGAGCAGGCCAGAGCGCGGCTGCTGCCGCCGCAAATCGGCCGTTACGGCCAACTTCAGGAGTGGGCGCAGGACTTCGAGGATGAAGATCCTCACCACCGGCACACCTCCCATCTCGTCGGCGTCTATCCGGGACGCCAGCTCTCGCAGGAGGAGACGCCGGAGCTGTTCCGGGCGGCCCGGGTCTCGCTGCAGCGGCGCGGTGACGAAAGCACCGGCTGGAGCCTCGGCTGGCGCATCGCCCTGTGGAGCCGGTTCCGCGACGGCGAGCGCGCGCTGGCGCTGCTCGCCAACATGCTGCGGCTCGTCCGGGACGACGGCCGCGAGGTGTACAGCCACGGCGGGGGCGTGTATGCCAATCTGCTCGGGGCGCATCCCCCGTTCCAGATCGACGGCAACTTTGCCGCCTCGGCCGGGATCGCGGAGATGCTGCTGCAATCGCATCTCCCGTGGCTGGAGCTGCTGCCGGCCTTGCCGCAGCGCTGGGAGAGCGGCCATGCCGCGGGGCTGTGCGCCCGCGGCGGCTTCGAGGTCCATCTCCGCTGGAGCGGCGGCACGCTCGCCGAAGCGGAGATCGCCTCGAAGCTGGGGGCAGAATGCCGCGTTCGCGCCGGCATTCCGCTGGCTGTGACCTGCGAAGGACGGCAGGTCGCAGCCGAGACGGGGCCGGACGGCGTGCTCCGCTTCGCCACCGAACGCGGCAAGCGGTACGTGCTTGCCCCGGCAAACGCCTGATACCCGCTGCTCGTGGAGCGGGACAAAGCCTGTACATGTTTAGGAGGATGCAGGATGAACGAATATAAATTATGGTATGCCAAACCAGCGGAGAACTGGTCGCAGGGACTTCCGCTCGGCAACGGCAGAATCGGGGCCGTCGTCATGTCTTCGCCGCTGCGCGAGGTGTGGGAGATGAGCGAGGTGACCTTCTGGTCGGGCCGGGCAGAAGCCGTTCCCGGCCACGGCCGGGGCAAGGCAGCGCTGGCCGAGATGAGGGAGCGTTTTTTCGCCGGCGATTATGCCGGAGGGGACCGGCTAGCCAAACAATATCTGATGCCGGTCAAACCGAATTTCGGCACCCACTTGGGTTTATGCCGGATCACGCTTGATTTTGCGGATATCCATAGACCGCGCCTTGCCGGAGACGATTTCCGGCGGGAGCTCGATCTGGGTCAGGCGCTGGCGCGGAGCGTCACGCGGACGAAAGGCGGCTGGCTCAAGCGTGAACTGTTCGCTTCCCATCCGGGAGATGTGGTAGCGGCACGGATTTGGGGGGAGTCGCCGGGAAGCGTCTCGTTTACGCTCAAGCTGGAGGGAATCACGGAGTTGTTCGAGGCGCGGGCTGCTGCGCCGGATACGCTGGAATTCAGCGCCCAGGCGACGGAACGCGTCCACAGTAACGGCGAATGCGGCGTCCGGAGCCAAGGCCGGCTCAAGGTCGCGGCCTCCGGCGGCCGCGTGGAATCAAGCGCAGATGGGCTGAAGGTTACCGGTGCGGATGAAGCATGGATTTACTTTGCCGTGGCTACCGACTACCGGAAGGATGAAACGAACTGGGCTGAAGAGAGTAAAGCGGCGCTTGCCGCAGCCTTGGACAGGGGCTATGAACGGCTGCGCGGGGAGCATATTGCCGACCACCGCCGGGAATTCGGCAAAATGGATCTTGAACTGGGCCAATCTCTGCAGGCCGGCCTGCCGACGGATGAACGGATGCGGAAGCTGCGCCTGCGAGAAGGGGAGGACCCGCAGCTCTTTGCTTTGTTTTTGCAGTACGGGCGTTATTTGACGATTGCCGGCTCGCGTGCCGATTCTCCGCTGCCGCTGCATCTGCAGGGCATCTGGAATGACGGGGAAGCTTGCCGGATGGGTTGGAGCTGCGATTATCATCTCGACGTGAACACGCAGATGAATTATTACCCTACCGAGGCCATCGGCCTTGGCGACAGCCATCTGCCGCTGATGGCGTACATTGAGGATCTGGCCCAGGCGGGCCGGGCAGCGGCACGGGATTTTTACGGCTCCCCGGGCTGGGTAGCCCACGTATTCTCCAATGCATGGGGCTTTGCGGCTCCGGGCTGGGATACGTCCTGGGGGCTAAATGTCACCGGCGGCCTATGGCTGGCAACGCATATGATGGAGCATTTCCGCTACAGCCGCGACGGGGAATTTCTGAAGAATCACGCCTATCCTGTGCTGAAAGAGGCGGCGGTTTTTTTCCTGGACTATATGGTCCTCCATCCGAAATACGGGTGGCTCGTCACCGGGCCGTCCAATTCGCCGGAAAACCACTTCTATCCGGACGGGCCGGAATCCGGCGTTCAGCAGCTCTCGATGGGCACGACGATGGACCAGGAGCTGGTGCGCGAGCTGTTTGAATTTTGCCGGGAGGCCGCCGAGCTGCTCGGCGTGGACGAGGATTTCCGCAAGAAGCTGGAGGAGGCGGTCCGCAAGCTTCCTCCGCTGCAAATCGGCAGCCGCGGACAATTGCAGGAATGGCTGGAGGATTATGACGAGGCGCAGCCGGAACACCGTCATTTTTCGCATCTGTACGCGCTGTATCCCGGCACCCAGATCACCCCCGAAGACACCCCTGAGCTCGCCGCGGCCATGCGGGTAACTTTGGAAAACCGGATGGCGCAGGATGAGCTGGAGGATGTGGAATTTACCGCCGCGCTGTTTGCGCTCGGCTTCGCAAGGCTGCATGACGGAGAAAAAGCGTTCCGCCATGTGTCCCACCTGATTGGCGAGCTCTGCTTCGACAACCTGCTGTCCTTCTCCAAATCGGGAATCGGCGGGGCGGAGACGAATATCTTCGTCATCGACGGCAATTTCGGCGGCACGGCGGCGATGGCGGAAATGCTGCTGCAAAGCCATGCCGGAGGCATTCATCTGCTGCCTGCGCTTCCCGTTGCCTGGGGGACGGGCAAGGCGGCGGGGCTGCGTGCCAAAGGCAATGCCGAAGTCGACATCGCCTGGGCGAACGGAGAACTGACCGGAGCGGTGATCCGGACGCAGCTTGCCGGGCCGGTAGCGGTGTGCTGCGGTGGACGGAGAACGGTGCTGGCGACGGAGGCGGGCGGCGTATACACGCTGAACGCGCAGCTGCAGCTTCAATGATCCGATTCCCTATTATGAACAAGCAGGCGGGTTCCCGGGCGGGATCCGCCTGCTTTTTCTTGCGGCCGCATTCCCGGCTTGGTTAAGCAGCGCTCATCCGCTACGTGTTCCTGGACGAAAATCGAGCTTGCGGACATCCTTCCGTTCCGATTGGGGGTATCCGCCGCGGGAGGCATCCGCTTACCGGTACCCCCGCAGCGGTAAAGTACGTCTCCCTGCGGGAGAAACGTACGCCCAAAGCCCAAGTGTACCTTTACGGTACCCGGAGCAAGACGCTACCATCGTTATAGAAAGCGCTAACATCACGGAATATAGGCTACAGCAATGAAGGGGGAACATGATGAAGACGCTATATTTGCTCAGCAACGCTCATCTTGATCCGGTATGGCAATGGGAATGGGAGGAAGGCGCGGCTGCCGCCGTATCCACGTTCCGGGCGGCTGCCGGATTTTGCGAAGATTATGACGGATACATTTTTAATCACAACGAAGTCATCCTGTACCAGTGGATCGAAGAATACGAGCCGGCGTTGTTCGCCCGCATTCAGCGGCTGGTGAAGCAGGGCAGATGGCATATCATGGGCGGCTGGTATTTGCAGCCGGACTGCAACATGCCGTCGGGCGAATCGTTCGTGCGCCAGATGTTGGCGGGCCGGAGCTATTTCCGCGAAAAATTCGGCGTGCGGCCGACGACGGCGATCAATTTCGACTCCTTCGGCCACAGCCGGGGGCTGGTACAGATTATGCAGCAGGCGGGCTATGACTCGTACATCTTTATGCGTCCCGACGAGCATGCGGGGCTGCCCGGGCAGGATTTCATCTGGGAGGGATTTGCCGGCAGCCGCGTGATGGCGCATAAAATCGGCGAAGCCTACCATTCGGCACTCGGCAAAGCCGACGAGAAGATCGCCGCCTGGCTTGCCAAACACGCGGAGGAACCGATCGGCCTGCTGCTGTGGGGCGTCGGCAACCACGGCGGCGGGCCGTCCCGGCTTGATTTGGACCGCATTGCGGCAAGAATGGAGCGGCCGGAAGGCTTCCGGCTGGTGCATGCGACGCCGGAGCAGTATTTTGCCGCGCTGCCGGAAGCGAAGGAGCTGCCGCGGTACGCGGGGGATCTCAATCCCCGGTTTGTCGGCTGCTATACTTCGATGATCCGCATCAAGCAGAAGCACCGGCAGCTCGAAAACGAGCTGTTTATGACCGAGAAGATGCTTGCCGCAGCCCGGCTTCACGGCTTGCTCGCCTATCCGGCCCGCGATTTGGAGGAGGCGCAGCGCGACCTGCTGACATCCCAGTTCCACGATATTCTTCCGGGAACGTCGATTCAGCCTGCCGAGGAAGCTTCGCTGCTTCAGCTCGATCACGGCCTGGCGATTACCGCGCGGCTCAAAGCGCGGGCGTTTTTCGCTTTGGCCGCCGGACAGCCGCAGGCCGCGCCGAAGGAATATCCGATCCTGATTTATAACCCTCATCCGTATCCGGTTCGCGGCATCTTTGAATGCGAATTCATGCTGGAGGACCAGAACTGGCTGGAGCAGTTCTCGAATCCGGTTGTATATCAGGGCGGCAAACGGATTCCCTCGCAGGCAGAGAAGGAGCACAGCAACCTGAATCTCGACTGGCGCAAACGGGTTGTGTTCCAGGCGGAGCTGGCGCCGGCTTCGATGAACCGTTACGATTGCCGGATCGAGCTGCTGGATCGCAAGCCGGTACCGGTGCTGCAAGCGCAGAATGGCGTTTTTCACTTCCGCACGGAACAATTGTCCGTCAAGATCAATGCCGCGACCGGTTTGATGGACGAATATTCTGCAGGCGGGGTGTCCTATCTCCAGCCGGGCGCTTTCGCCCCTCTGGCCGTCGCCGACAACGAAGACCCGTGGCGGATGGACACCGATGAATTCCGCGAGGTTGTTGGCCGGTTTACGTTGATGGATGAACGGGAGGGCAGCTTTTTTTCCGGCGTGAAGGAGACGATCCCTTCCGTTCGCGTCATTGAAGATGGCGAGGTGCGGACGGTTGTCGAAGCCGTGCTGCATTATAATGATTCGCGCCTGTGCCTCACCTATAAGCTGCCGAAGCAAGGCACGGAAATCGAAGTCTACGCCCGCGTCTACTGGAATGAAAAAGACCGCATGCTCAAGCTGTCGATCCCGACCGTCCTGAGGGATGCCGGGTATGCCGGCCAGACCGCATTCGGCGTGCAGGAGCTGGCAGTGAACGGCCGGGAGGCCGTCGCGCAAAAATGGACCGCCCTGCAATCCGCTTCGCAAGGGCATATGCTGACCGTGATCAACGACGGGATTTACGGCTCCGATTGCTGCGATGGCGAAATTCGCTTATCCCTGCTGCGCGGGGCCGGCTATTGCGCCCACCCGATCGGCGACCGGCCGATTCTGCCGCAGGACCGGTTTTTGCCGAGGATCGACCAGGGCGAGCGCTGCTATACCTTTTGGTTGAACGCCGGACCGCTGGAAGAGCGGTCGCGCCAGGTTGACCGGGAAGCTTTGGCGCATGGAGAGCGCCCGTTTGCGCTGTCGTATTTTCCGTCGGGGGAAGGAGAGCTTCCGGGAACGGCAATCGAATTGAGCGATGAAGCAGTGCAGCTAAGCGCCTTCAAAAAAGAGCAGTCCGGAGAAGGTTATATCGTGCGCCTGTTCGAGCCGACCGGGTATCCCCGTGGCACGGAATTGACAGTACCGCTGCTCGGCGTCAGGGAGAATGTGGAGCTGAAAGGGTTTGAAATTGTCACTTTACGGATCGATCCCCGGAACGGGACGGTCACGCGAGTCGGCATTTGCGAAGAATCAATCAATGATGGAGGTATGACTGCCCATGGCCAAAACTAAACCGAACCAAGCGAAAACGAACCGCCCCAATCCGAACCCTTCAGGAACAGGCCAAGCCAAAAGGCCCCATCCGAAACCGGCACGGACATCCAACCGTTTCTTCGTGATTGCCACCCTGGCGGTCAGCGTCGTTGTGCTGGCGGTTTCGCTGGTCTTTCTGAAGAACTCGGAGGCGTCCTCCGGGCTGTCCGATTTGCCCAACTATACGGAAATTCGCGGCGATTATGATGCCAACGGGCTGAAATACGAGAAGCAGCCCCATCTCGGTGAAGCCTCGGCCAAAGTAAAGGTCATCGAATTCGCGGACTTCAAATGTCCGGCCTGCAAGAAGTGGAAGGAGACGTACTTCGAGCAGTTTAAAAAGGACTACGTCGACACCGGCAAGGTGGAGCTTTTTTTCGCCAATTTTGCGTTCATTGACCGGGATTCCATCATGGCCGCCAGTGCCGGAGAAGCGATCGCCGCGCAGAATAACGATAAGTTCTGGGAGTTTATGAGCAAGCTGTACGACCATCAAGGCGATGAGACGAAAATTTGGGCCACGCCGGACTTCCTGCTTGATTTTGTGAAAAAGAACATTTCCGGCATCGACCAAGACCGCTTCGCCGCCGATCTCAACAATCACACCTATATGCTGGCGGTCAAAGAGGACTTTAAAACAGCGGGCAATTACGGGGTGAACGGCACGCCGCAATTTATGGTGAACGGCAAGCTGGTGAAGGGCGGTGCGTACGCTGATCTGACGGCGGCGATCGACGCCGAGCTGGCGGCGGACGGGAATTAAGGCACGGGTATGCCGTATGGGAGAAGCTTGAACATTTAGTAGGAAAACATCCCTCTAATTTCAGCGAAACCTCTGGTTTTTGCGATTTAGAGGGAGATCATCCCACTAATTCGGCCAATATTCTCACTTTGCCAGGTTTGTGACCCAATTAGTAGGAGGAAATCCCACTAATTGATCTAGCGAGATCGTACAATTAAAATAGTGGGATGTTTTCCCACTATTTTCTGCAGGAATGCGGGAGAGCCGGAGAAGTAGCGGCGAATTTTCCATGCGATCCAATGTGCGTAAGCGTGTGCGTCAAATATGTATGTTAAGCAAGCAAATCTCCTAAGCAAATGTTCCAAGCAAATGTCTTAGTCGCATATCTCAGTGCATCTACTTTGGCGCGTTACCAACACCGCTATCTAGTAGCTCTCTCAAGCTCTCAATAGTTCTCCCAAAAGCTCTCTCAAATAGATCGCTCCAATACTCTATCAACCAACTCTATCGCATCAAGCAAACTTTCTTGAATTCATCACTATAGTTACATATCCCTAGCGGACCACTCAACTTCATCTCTACTTCGCCTCCCAATCTTCAGCGGGACGGAGTTCAATCATGTCTTGCCCGCAACAGACACAAAAAAGCAAGCCCGCCCGGGCTTGCTTTTCGTATCTGTCGGTCGGATGCCGGACCGCGGTTCAGATGGGCGTTAGGAGAACGACTGAATCTCTTCCTGCCCGCACCATCAATCGGACACAGCTTACTGCGCCAGCGGTACCAGCTTTTCCGCCTTTTCGATCGTGCCGCCGCCGAGGCATTCTTCGCCGAGGTAGAACACGACGGCCTGGCCCGGAGTAATCGCTTTTTGCGGCACGTCAAACGCCACATGCACCGTACCGTCCGGCTGCGCGGTCAGCGTGACGCCTTGGTCCGGCTGGCGGTAGCGGAACTTGGCGGTGCATTTCAGGGTGCCGCCTTCCGGCATCGCTCCGGAAGTCCAGCTCAGGCTGGAGGCGATCAAGCCGGTGGAGTACAGGCTGTGATGCTTGTCGCCTTGCACGACGTACAGAATGTTGCGTTCCAGATCCTTTTCCGCGACAAACCACGGTTCGCCGTTGCCGGAGCCGCCGATGCCGAGCCCTTGGCGCTGGCCGAGCGTGTAGTACATCAGCCCGTCATGCCGGCCTTTGGTTTCGCCGGTCGCGATGTCGATCATCTCGCCGGATTGCGCCGGCAGATATTGGCTCAGAAATTCGCGGAAATTGCGTTCGCCGATGAAGCAGACGCCGGTGCTGTCTTTTTTCTTCGCGGTATACAGTCCGGCTTCTTCGGCGATGCGGCGCACTTCCGGCTTCGGCAGATGCCCGATCGGGAACATGGCCTTGGACAGCTGATACTGGTTGAGCGCATTGAGGAAATACGTTTGATCCTTGTTGCTGTCCACGCCGCGTAGCAGCTTGTACACGCCGTCCTCTTCGACGACGCGGGCGTAATGCCCGGTAGCGACATAATCGGCCCCGAGCTGCAGCGCTTTGTTCAGGAATTCCCCGAACTTGATTTCGCGGTTGCACATCACGTCGGGATTCGGTGTGCGTCCGGCTTTGTATTCGTCAAGGAAGTAGGTAAAGACCTTATCAAAGTATTCCTTCTCGAAGTTTACGGTATAGTAAGGAATGTCGATCTGCTCGCAGACGCGGCGGACATCCTCGGCATCGCTCTCGGCCGTGCAAACGCCGAATTCGTCGGTGTCGTCCCAGTTTTTCATAAAAATCCCGATGACGTCGTAGCCCTGCTGCTTCAGCAGAAGCGCCGTAACGGAGGAATCGACTCCTCCGGACATGCCGACGACGACACGGGTATCCTGATTCGCTTTGGTCAATGGTATCACCGTTTTCTATGCAGAAAATACCGGAATGCGAGACACACCCGGCTCATTCAACATTATATCATACCTGTCCATACCTCAAACGGCGCGTTGCCCCAAAAAACGCGTTTAGACCGCTTTCATGGGCAATTTTTTTGCTTTTGTCCTTCCACCGCGAACAAATTTGCAAAAAGTTAGGCATTTCGCTCCAAATTGAATAAAGGATATGGTAACATAAGCAGAGAGCGAACATCGGAATACATTGAAATGGACATACTGCAATATATTTGAAAGAGGTGCCCCTTTGAAAATATCGACAAAAGGACGTTACGGATTAACCATCATGATGGAGCTGGCCCATAAATTCGGCGAAGGACCGACTTCCTTGAAGAGCATCGCCGAGAAAAACGGCCTCTCCGAGCATTATCTGGAGCAGCTCATCGCGCCGCTGCGCAATGCCGGGCTCGTGAAGAGCATCCGCGGCGCTTACGGAGGCTACATTCTGTCCCGCGAAGCCGAAGGCATTACCGCCGGAGACATTATCCGCGTGCTTGAAGGTCCTATCTCGCCGGTCGATTTCACCGAAGAGGATGACCCGGCCAAACGCGATTTGTGGCTGCGCATCCGCGACAGCATTGCGGGTGTCCTGGACTCGACCACACTGAACGACCTGATCACCTTTCAGGACGACCATCATGCGGACGACTATATGTTCTATATCTAGATAAGCACAAGCCAAGGCTCCCCAAGGGAGCTTTGTTGCATTTCTACCTATTCATAGGGTTTCTTTTTTGAGAATGATTACAATATTGTGTTTTTTATCCGGTAGCAAACCGCTGGGTGCAGCGGTATAATCGAATAGCTTGCAACATGTTGAATTCCTGAATTTAACTTTCAAGAAGTGGAGAATAGGGCGATGAAACCGATCTATCTGGACCATGCCGCCTCCACGCCGGTTCATCCGGAGGTGGCGGAGGTCATTTACCATATGCTGACCGGGCAATACGGCAACGCCTCAAGCGTGCATCAATTCGGCCGGGCAGCCAAAAAAGTCGTAAACGGGGCGCGCGATGAAATCGCGGGCTTGCTTCGCTGTGCGCCCGATGAATGGGTGTTCACGAGCGGCGGCACCGAAAGCGATAACCTGGCGTTATTCGGCGCGGCTTATGCCGGAGCAGTGAGCGGCAAGGGCAAACATGTGATCACGACGGCGATTGAGCATCATGCTGTACTACATAGCTGCGAAGAGCTGGAGAAGGAAGGTTTCGAAGTTACCTATCTCCCCGTGGACCGGACCGGCCGCGTCAGCGTCTCCGAGGTGGAAGCGGCACTGCGCGAAGACACGGTGCTGATCAGCGTGATGTTTGCGAACAACGAGGTAGGCACCGTGCAGCCGATCGAAGAGATCGGGCGGCTCGCGGCAGAACGCGGCATTCTTTTTCACGTCGATGCGGTACAAGCTCTTGGCGCGCTGAAGATCGACCTGAGCGAACTTCCTGTCGATTACATGAGCTTTAGCGCGCATAAGCTGGGCGGTCCCCAGGGCATCGGCGGACTGTACGTCCGGCGCGGCGCCCCGCTGCATCCGCGTTCGCATGGCGGCTCGCAGGAGCGCGGCAGACGGGCCGGTACGGAGAGCCTCGCTGGGACGGCAGGTTTCGCCAGAGCCGTGCGGCTTGCGGTGAACGGCCTGGAAGCGCGGCGGGAGCATGCGTTTACGCTGCGCCATACGCTGCTTGAGCTGCTGAATAACAGTTTGGGTGAGGATGGATTTGTGATCAACGGGAATGAAACCCACTTTTTGCCGGGCATACTAAATGTAAGCTTCCCGGGGGTTCGCACGGACATCATGCTGATGAACCTCGATATGGAAGGGATCGCCGCTGCCAGCGGTTCCGCCTGTACGTCGGGTTCGCTCGAAATTTCATATGTGCTGAAGGCGATGCAGCTGCCGGAGCAACTTTTGGAATCGGCGATTCGTTTCAGCACCGGCCTGGGTAATACTAAGGAAGAAATTGAGTTTGCCGCAAAGAAACTTGAAACCATTGTGAAACGGCTGCGTACTAAAGAATAGGCTCCGCTTTCGGCCGCTTCGGTTCCATGATTTTTGGGCGTAAGGAGCTTGAACAGCCATGAAACTTCAAGATATGATCGGGCTTTCCGTCATCGAAGTCGAAGAAGGTCATGAAATTGGCAAAATTGCCGACATCATGGTCGATTCAAATTGGACGATTACGGGTATTGAACTGGAAAGCAAATCGTTCTTCTCCAGCCATGTGAAAGTTGTGGCATGGGAAGAGATTGTTGCTTACGGCGAAGATGCGGTGATGATCCGCAGTGCAACGTCCGTTGTGAAGGCTGACGCCGACGATGTGCCCCATACATTTCTATTAGGGAAAAACAAGCTGAAGGATTTGCAGGTAATCACCGCTTCCGGAACCATTCTGGGAAGAATATCCGATGTTTATTTTGACCAGAAATTGGGAAATACATTAATAGCGCTGGAAATCAGCGACGGGCTTGTAACGGATTTAATCGAAGGCCGCAAATGGCTGCCTTGTTCGGAGGAAATGTCCATCGGAGAGGAATCGGTTCTGGTTCCCGCGATGAGCGAAGAACGGCTACAGAAAGCCATTAATATTGTTAACGGATAGGTGGAATGTATAATATGAAGTGTCCAAACTGCGGTTCCAAGGATATCGGCAAGATTGGTTCACATCAGTTTTACTGCTGGGGCTGCTTTATCGAGCTTACGGTGAACGGTGAAAAAATGTCGGTTTACCAGGTGGAAGAAGACGGAACGCTCAGCTCGCTGGACGATCTGTTCTCGGGTGAGGAAATCGCCCAGGATTATCCGCAAATCCACGCCTCCTCCTAACAGAAGTTATTAGATCTGTGACCTGACCGATACATAGACGGGCGGACGAACGTCTGTTTTCTAAATAAAGAAGCGCCAATTTCCTTACGGCAAGACTTTGCCGGGGGTTATTGGCGCTTTTTGTTTTTTTCTGAATCTCATCCAGAGTTTCGCCTTGTTGGGATTAATTTGCGGCCGGTTTACGCATACTTAGGTACGAAGCAAGTCCAGTCCGGAAGAACCGCAGGAGGGGAACCCAATGGGGCAATGGCTTGAAGGCAAGTGGCTGCGCGGGATGGTCGGCGTGCTGCTGGGCCTGATGATCTTGTATTTGATTTGGCAGCTCCGTCCGATGCTGGGCGGGATTTTTTCGTTTCTGAAAGCCATTCTGGCGCCGTTTCTGGCGGCGATGATTCTTTCGTATGTGCTGAATCCGGTGGTAACCATGCTGTCCCGGCGAAAAATGCCGCGCGGTGTTGCTGTTCTGCTCATCTATACCGTTTTTTTGATGGCGCTTGCGGTAGTGGCGGTCAACCTGATCCCGATGTTCATGGAACAGCTGGCGGAGCTGAACGAGCATCTGCCGGAAATGACGCTGCATGCGCAAGGTCTGATGAAAGGCATGAATTCCCGCCTCATTCCGCCGGGAGTTTCCCTGGGGATGAACAACTGGTTTTATCAGCTGGAGAACCGGCTGGCGCAAGGCATCTCCCATTTTCTCGACCATATCGGCTCGACCATCGGGATGCTGTTCGACGCATTTATCGTGCCGTTCCTGGTGTTCTATATTTTGAAGGATTTCGCGGTGTTCGAACGGATCATTGTATCCTGCCTGCCGCGCTCGCGCCGCAAGTCGATCCTCAAAATGCTGCGGGATATCGACGATGCACTGGGCAATTATATCCGCGGCCAGTTCCTCGTCTGCCTCATCATCGGCGGGCTGGCCTATATTGGCTACATCCTGATCGGTATGCCGTATGCTCTGCTGTTTGCAAGCGTGGTCGCGGTATTCAACATCGTTCCCTATATGGGACCTTTTCTCGGGGCGGCTCCGGCGATCGTGATGGCTTCGACGGTCTCGCTGCGCCTGGTGCTGCTGGTAGCGGTGGTGAATACCGCTTGCCAGACGCTCGAAGGGAACGTCATCTCCCCGCAGGTGGTGGGCAAAAGGCTGCATCTGCATCCGCTGCTGATAATTTTCGCGCTGCTGGTCGGCGGCGAGGTCGCGGGAATACTGGGGCTGATCCTGGCCGTTCCGTGCTTTGCGGCGGGAAAAGTCGTGATCCAGCATCTGATCTCCTACTATATCCGGCGAAAACCGGCCTGATTGCGCGGAATCATCCGCTTTCCTGGGGGAGGTTAAGTGAGGAAGAGAGGTCAGGAAAAAAATAAAAAATAATTCTTGACCGTTCAGTCCGAAAATGCTAAGATGAACTCATCAAGCGAAAGGAGCAAGGGAAATAAGGAAGAAGTAATGAAGCAGATATTTTTTTTAAATATTCCGGACTGAACAGTCAAATTAATCGGAGGGATTATCTATGTTGAATCAACAAACTACTGAAAAGCAAGAAATGCAGCAAGCCATTCGCGAGCAAGCGCAAGAAACATTCCGTAACCACCTCAAATATTTATCCGGAGGCAATATCGAAGCTTGGGTCGGCCTATGGCAGGAAGACGGCGTGCTGGAGTTCCCGTACGGACCGGCAGGGTTCCCAGACCGCAAGCAAGGCAAAGCCGAGCTCTTCGAATACATGCAGAACTTCCCGAAGCACTTCGAAGTGGAATTCACGGATCTTGTCTTCCATCCGGCACAGGATCCGGAGCTGACGATCGCGGAATTCAAGTCCGTGGGTAAGCACCGCGAGACTGGCAAGCCCTATAACCAAACCTACATTAGCGTTGTACGTACGAACAATGGGCTTATCGAAAGCTATCGCGATTTCTGGAATCCGCTGGTTGCCATCGAATCTGTAGGCAGTGTAACTGATGCGGTGCGGTTTTCCGAATAGATTCATGGATCTAATTCTTGACTGAACGATCTGTTAAGGGTAGTATGGGGACGAGGAAAGGAGTGATCCCACATGGCAAGAAGCAAAGAATTCGACATGAACCTGGTCCTGCATAAAGCGATGGAAGTGTTCGGTCATTACGGATACGAGGGAACGTCTCTTCCCATTCTACTTGAAGGGCTGGGCATCGCTCGGCAGAGCCTATACGATACGTACGGCACGAAGAAGGATCTCTTCATCAAGGCCGTGAAGCATTACGTAAATGAGAAATCATCCGCTGTTGTCGTTCATTTGGAGAAATCGGAGTCCGTCAAGGAAGCGATCCATGCGATCTTCCGGGAAATCGTCTTTGTCCTTCAAGATGAGGAGCGGCGCAAGGAATGCTTTATTCTATACAGCGCCATCGATCAAGTCCCTCACGAGCCGGAGATTGCGGCCTTGTTCGAAGAGGATCGCACTCGACTAGAGCGTGCTTTCTATGAAGCGCTGGTAAGAGCCAAACAGAAGCAGGAGCTGAACACCGATCAGGACCTCCAGTCGTTGGCCCGGTATTTGTACCATTCGCGATATGCCTTGACGCAAGTGGCCAAGTTAACAAACGATCCTAAGGTGCTCGAAGAAATAACGACAATTACTCTGTCGACGCTGGAAGGCTGACTAGAGGGCTGGGGTGTTGCTCACCTCTCTGCTGCCCTTATCAGATCGTTCAGTCAAAAATATTATTTTTAGACCAAATAGTCCGAAAATGGAGGATGTAAAAATGAATAATGGCCGTTTCAAAGGGTTAGCGCTTCTTGTGCTCGCCATCTCCCAATTAATCATGGCGCTGGATTATACCATTATTTTTGTGGCAATGCCTTCTCTTGGCGAAGAACTGGGCTTCTCCGCCAACCATCTGCAATGGGTCGTAAGCGCGTATTCCCTGGTGTTCGGAGGGTTCCTGCTCATCGGGGGAAGACTCTCGGACTTGATGGGCAGACGGAGAATGTTTATGCTCGCCATGTCCCTGTTCGGATTAGGCTCGCTGCTTGGCGGGCTGGCTGATTCCCAGCTCATGTTGATCATTGCCAGAGGCTTGCAAGGTCTTGGCGGTGCCTTATTGTCGCCGGCAACTCTATCGCTGATTATGTCTAACTTTGAAGAGGGGGCTGAACGAAACCGGGCGATGGGCATTTGGGCTGCCATGGGTGGCGTAGGTATGTCGCTCGGCTTGCTGCTCGGTGGCGTACTCACCAGCTTTATCGGCTGGGAAGCGACGTTCTTCGTTAACGTGCCGATTGCTCTCCTCACCCTCTTTCTTGCTCCATTTGTGCTTAAGGAAAGCGCAACACCGAGCGGCCGCAAGCATTTCGACATCGCTGGAACGTCTACGGTTACCGCCGGAATGCTTCTCGTCGTGTACTATCTGATTCAGTCTCCTGTGGCGGGCTGGCTTAGCCCGAGCACCTTGCCATTCGTTATCATTGGAGCAATGCTTTTGGCCGCATTCGTCGTCATCGAGAAGCGCTCCAAAGAGCCGCTGATCAACTTCCGCATGTTCCGCAATCGTAATCTGAGCGGTGCCGCGCTTGTCGCGTTTCTTTTCTCCGCCTCGTTCGGCACGCTATACTACTTCCTGACGTTGTATACCCAGAACGTTCTGCATTTCTCAGCCATTCAGTCCGGGTTTACTTTTCTGCCGCTCACCCTTAGTGCATTCCTGGGAGCCAAACTCATCACGCCCATGCTGGCTAAGGTCGGAGTCGCTGGGACCATCGCATCGGGGATGGCGCTTGGAGGCATCGGCTTCCTGCTCTTGACCCAATTATCGGCTTCGGGCAACGCCTGGGGCGTAATTCCTGGTACAATTATCATTGGCCTCGGGCAAGCGCTTGTCTTTACAACCATGTTCATTGCAGGAAGTACGGGAGTCGATCCGAGTGAACAAGGGGTTACCTCCGCGGTAATCAACACCGGTCAGCAAATCGGTGGAGCCGTCGGGCTTGCAGTGATTATGGCTATTATCTCTGCTACCATGGGTTCTGACACAACGATGGAAACGATGAGTCCGGCTGCGCTAAATTCGTCTATCCATACTGCATTTATTGCCTCGGCAGTGGTTACGCTGATGGGTATATTAGTTACGTTCTTAGCCTTGAAACGAGCAGGAGGGGCTTCGGCAGAAGAAGGGAAGGTCATCGTAACACACTAATTTAATAGAACTGGGGGAATATCGACTCAAAATGACAAAAAGAATAGGCTGTTTGCATGCCCATTACTCCAATATTGAATATATGGAGCAGGCATTTGCTGAATACGACGTTGAATTCGTTCATTTTGTTGACCCTGCCTTAGTCATCAGAGTATCTTCCGATGAACATTTTAGTATGGAGAACGCCCAGGATCAGGTCCTGCGGCAGGTGGAGTGGATTGCCGGGAGCAAGGTGGATGCAATCCTCATTACCTGCACCAACTATATCGCTTTGCTCCAGGAAGACCGGCTCTCAACATCCATCCCGATTATAAAAATAGATGAACCCTTTTTCAGCTACCTATGCGCTCAGGAGCAGCCGCAAATCTTGCTTTTCACAAATCCTGCTACGGTTGAAGGCACAATGAATCGGCTTAATCGTTTTGCTCATGCACATGGGAAATCACCGCAGATCGAAGTTCAAATGATTGAAGATGCTTTTTCACTCCTCATGCAAGGCAAGAAAGAGGTTTACCTTAACGTGCTATCCAGGTATATGAAAGGGCTGATTGAATCGGAGAGCAACGGCAATGAGGCTGTGGCTGTGGCTGTCGCCCAGTTGTCTATGGTTGAAGCTGCCAGAACTATTTATAAGGAAACCAAGGTTAGGATCGGGAATCCCTTAGAGCCGCTTGTGGCGTATATGGAAGAGAACTTGCATTTAAGTTACCGTCAGAAAATGGCGTAAATCATAGCGGATTGACTGAACACGGCGAAATGATTATAATACAGTGTAATATTATGATTCCTGATGATGAATAACTGTTCGATGATGAGGAGTATTATTTCGTTGTCCGATACTGCAGAGAGCCGGCGGTGGGTGCAAGCCGGTGTACGGAACGATTGAACTCGCCTCGGAGTAACGCGTCAGCTTGCCGGCATTTACGGGCCGCAGGTGAAACGCCGTCGGTTCACCTCCGTTACAAGGTGTTCAAGTGAACGGCCGGATAAAGCATATCCGCCGTTAACTAGGGTGGTACCACGGGAACTTAAACCTCTCGTCCCTAGCGACATTCGCTGGGGATGGGAGGTTTTTTTGCGTACATTCATATCAGCGATTTCATGTAAAAGCAAAGCTACACTCCAAGGAGGAGCAGACGTATGAGCGACAACCAAACAAACGTCCCGGCGGGCGGCTACCGCGCGCAGGTCATTGAACCGAAATGGCAGAAATACTGGGATGAGCACAAAAGCTTCAAAACCGGCGAAGATCCGGCCAAACCGAAATTTTACGCCCTGGATATGTTTCCGTATCCTTCGGGAGCGGGGCTGCATGTAGGCCATCCGGAAGGATACACGGCGACGGATATCGTCTCCCGCTTCAAACGGATGCGCGGCTACAACGTGCTGCACCCGATGGGCTGGGACGCTTTCGGCCTTCCCGCCGAACAGCATGCGCTGGACACCGGGCAGCATCCGCGCGAGATTACGTTCAAGAATATCGACAACTTCCGCCGCCAGATCAAATCGCTGGGCTTCTCTTACGATTGGGACCGCGAGATCAGCACGACCGACCCGGAATACTACAAATGGACGCAGTGGATCTTCATCCAGCTGTATAACCGCGGCCTGGCTTATGTAGCCGAAGTGCCGGTCAACTGGTGCGAAGCGCTGGGAACCGTGCTGGCGAATGAAGAGGTCATCGACGGAAAAAGCGAACGCGGCGGCCATCCGGTCGTGCGCAAGCCGATGCGCCAATGGATTCTGAAAATCACCGAATACGCGGAACGCCTGCTGGAAGACCTGGAAGAGCTGGACTGGTCCGAAAGCATCAAGGATATGCAGCGTAACTGGATCGGCAAATCGACCGGAGCCGAAGTGAATTTCGCGATTGACGGACATGAAGCCGCATTGACCGTGTTTACGACCCGTCCGGATACGCTGTTCGGAGCGACCTACTGCGTACTGGCGCCGGAACATGAACTGGTAGATGGGATTACGACCGAAGCGCAGCGTGCAGCAGTCGCGGAATACCGTGAAAAAGCTTCCCGCAAGAGCGACCTCGAACGTACCGACCTGGCTAAGGAAAAAACCGGCGTCTTCACCGGCGCTTATGCGATTAATCCGGCAAACGGCGCGAAGCTGCCGATCTGGATTGCCGATTACGTGCTGGCCGGCTACGGTACCGGCGCCATTATGGCCGTTCCGGGCCATGACACCCGCGACTGGGAATTCGCCAAGCAGTTCGGACTGGACATCGTCGAAGTGCTGGAAGGCGGCAATGTGCAGGAAGAGGCGTATACCGGCGACGGTACGCATGTGAACTCCGGCTTCCTGAACGGCATGGGCAACGAGGAAGCGATTACCAAGATGATCGCCTGGCTGGAAGAGCAGGGCAGCGGCAAAGGCAAAGTGACCTACCGTCTGCGCGACTGGCTGTTCAGCCGCCAGCGGTATTGGGGCGAGCCGATTCCAATCCTGCATCTGGAAGACGGCACGATGAAGACGGTGCCGGTGGAAGAGCTGCCGCTCATGCTGCCGGATGTCGACGCGATCCGTCCTTCGGGTACCGGCGAATCGCCGCTGGCCAACGTGACCGATTGGGTCAACACGATCGATCCGGAGACGGGCATGAAAGCACGCCGCGAGACGAATACGATGCCGCAATGGGCCGGCAGCTGCTGGTATTACCTGCGCTACATCGATCCGCGCAACGACAAGGAGCTGTGCTCTCCCGAGAAGCAAAAGGAATGGCTGCCGGTCGACCTCTACATCGGCGGCGCCGAGCATGCGGTGCTTCATCTGCTGTATGCCCGCTTCTGGCATAAAGTGCTGTACGATCTCGGCGTGGTGGACACGAAGGAACCGTTCCACAAGCTGGTGAACCAGGGCATGATCCTGGGCAACAATAATGAGAAAATGAGCAAATCGCGTGGCAACGTCATCAATCCCGACGATATCGTGGAAGCTTACGGCGCTGATACGCTGCGCGTATATGAAATGTTCATGGGGCCGCTGGAAGCGACCAAACCTTGGAACGAAAAAGGCGTTGAGGGCATCCACCGCTTCCTCGCCCGCGTATGGCGCCTGTTCGTGAACGAGGACGGCAGCCTGAGCGCGAAAATCACCGAAGACGGCGGCAGCGACGAATTCAAACGGACGTGGCATAAAACTTTGAAAAAGGTCACGGAAGATTTCGAACAGCTGCGCTTCAATACGGCGATCAGCCAATTGATGATTTTCATCAACGATGCTTACAAGCAGGAAAGCCTGTCCCGCGAGTCGGCAGAGCATTTCGTGCAAATGCTGTCGCCGCTGGCACCGCATATCGCCGAAGAGCTGTGGTCGCTGCTCGGACATGAAGGCGGCATCTCGTATGTCGCCTGGCCGGCGTACGATGAAGCCTGGACCATCGATGCCGAGGTTGAAATCGTGGTGCAGGTGAACGGAAAAATCGTGCAGCGCGCCATGATCCCGCAGGACATGGGGCAAGAGGACATGCAGAACCATGCGCTTTCGCTGCCGAACGTACAAACCGCCACCGCAGGGAAAACCGTCCGCAAAATCATTGCGGTTCCCGGCAAGCTGGTGAATATCGTCGTGGGTTAAACGAAGCACGTTTAAAACCCGCAGCCGGAGAAATCCGTGCTGCGGGTTTTATTTTTCCAGTTACGGGCGCTGAAGGGCTAATGCAGGCAACGCGGGGATTACCGGTCCAGCCGGCTGCGGACAATATCGTTTTGGCCAAACAGGGCGTCCAGCTTGCCCACGTCCTCTTCGTATTTATCATGCGTGGTCGTAATAAGACGTTCGAACACCCCCTCCAGGCTAATGCGCAAATGGTTCAGCGCCTCAGCCGTAATGCCCCCGGGGACGGCGACCCGCTCCTGCAGCTCCTGCGGGCCGAATCCGCCTTCGGTCAGCAGCTTGCCGGTCCCCAGCAGCATTTCGCCGGCAAGACGGGTAATCAATGCTTCGTCAATGCCGGTCGTTGCAACAGCCGCTTCGATCCACCGCTCGAGGAAATGGCTGATAAACGCCGGGCCGCAGCTGGAGAAATCCGAGGCAATCCGCGTATGGGCTTCGGGAATTTCCAGGGGCACGCCGATGTGAGAGAGCAGGCTGAGCAGCTCCAGCTTGTCTTTTTTCGTGATCCGTTCGCCGAATATGCAAAGGGTCGTCCCGCTTTTAACGTTGTGGGTGATGCTGGGAATGATTTTGGCGATTTTGGAAGGCAAAGCGCCTTCCAGATGATGGAGCTGGACGGGGCTTGTAATGGAAACGATGATCTGCTCGCTGTGCAGGCAGGACGCGATCTCGTCGGTCAGGGATTTGAATTCCAGAGGTTTGACGCATAGGAAAAGGATGTCGCTGCCGGCCGCCGTCTCCTTGTTGGCGCCAAGGGTAATGCCGGGATGCCGTTCCTGGAGGGCCAGCAGCCTGCCCTGGCTGCGGTTGCTGGCGAGCACGTCGCATGGCGCAAGCGCTCCCGATGTAAGAAAAGCGTCAATGAGCAGACCGCCCATGCTGCCTGTTCCGATAAACCCCACCTTCATCCTGCAGACCTCCTTTCTGATGTGGCTTTGCTTGCAGGAATACTCTTCGTTAAATGTATGCGCAGCCTACTTGGACCAATGACAAGTAGATTGCAAAAAATTGTATAAAATTTCAGGATAGGGAGGATTGTGGATGGAACGAAAAACGCTGATGACGGGAATTGCCGCGCTGCTGCTCGGCGGCGGGCTGGTGTGGGGCGCGGATCACGCCGGGCCGCAGGGCATCGCCGGCTGGACGACGCTGAATTCCGTTATGGAGCAGGCGCTGGATACGGCGCAAGCGGCAGAAGCTGTGCCGTCCGCCGCTGCGGAAGGTGCAGGGGCGGGGAAGGCGGCGGTAGCGGCTGAAAGCGGCGGGACTGCCGCGGCCGGCAATGGTGCAGCGCTGGGAACGGGGAGCGCTGCGGCTTCCGCCGCCATGCCGTCCGCGAGTGCTGCACCGGGGGGTGCTGGCCAAGCCGTATCGCCTGGTGCAGGGACGGTCAACGTCAATACTGCAGGCGTCAAGGAGCTGATGGACCTGCCGGGCATCGGGGAGAAGAAAGCGCAGGCCATCATAGATTACCGGAACCAGCAGGGCGTGTTCCGCAGCATTTCCGATCTCGGCAAGGTCAAAGGCATCGGTCCGAAAATGCTGGAGAAGCTGAAGCCGCTGGTCGGCTTTTAACTCGACTCTAGTGGGGTGGGCGGCGATATGCTAAAATAATGAGCAATATTACAGGAAAATGGAGATAAGCCAATGACCGTAGCCTACCGCAAAAACTGGGATACCTATTTCATGGATATCGCCTGCATGGTCTCCACCCGCTCCCGTTGTCCGCGCCGCCATGTCGGAGCCGTGCTGGTGCAGGGGAAAAAGCTGCTCGGAACCGCCTACAACGGCGCGCCCATGGGCGTGCCCGATTGTTCCGAAGCGGGCTGCATGCTGTCAGAGCAATATGAGCGCGAGATCGTGGACGGCGTGGAGACGATGGTCAAAAAGCAGCGCTGCATCCGCACTATCCATGCCGAGCAAAACCTGCTGCTGTTCACCGACCGGGTCGACCGCGAGGGCAGCACCGTTTATGTGACGGATGAGCCATGCTGGACCTGTGCCAATATGCTGGCCAACAGCGGGATTGTTGAGATCGTCTATCTTCGTCCTTATAAAAAGGACAAGGAGAAGGTGGAGGCCATGCTCGCCTCCAAAGGCATCATCTTCCGGCAGCTCGAACATTACGAGCCGCCTAGAGAAACAATGATTACCGTTTCGGATTAAACTTATACGGGATGAACCATGCCGGGGAAGAACCTCTGCACGCGTGAAGCATACGCGGGCAGAGGTTCTTTTTGCGTCCCCCAACCAAGGAGGAGAAGAGAATGAAGGGAAGACCGCTGCTGATGTTTACAGCCTGTTGGGTCGCCGGAACCGCCGCCGGCCGGCTTTCATCCGGCGAGATGCTGGTATATGGCTTGGCGGGCGGTGTACTGCTGATTGTCCTGCTGGCTTGGCAGCAGGACACAGGCTGGAAGCCCGCAGCCTTATTCATGCTGGCGCTTGTCGCCGCAGCGTTGTATTGGGAATGGACCGACAGCCGCAATGCCAGCAATTTGCCGGAGAGTCTAGGCGCGGCGGAAGCGGAGCTGAACGAACGGCAGGTAACGGCGGAGGGCGTCATTGTCTCCGCAGTAGAGCGTGATGGCGATAAGGTGGAGTTTACGGTAAAGCTGAGCGCGCTGCGGGATGCCGGCGGAGGAGAAGCAGCCGGAACGCCGGAACCCGCGAGTGACAAGGCTGCGGGCTCCGCATCCGCGGAAGTGTCAGGTGCAGGAGCTGGCGCCGTACCCGATGCTGCGGCCGCCGGCGGCGAACGCGTCCTGGCCCAGATCAAGCTGGGCGCGGAATCGGAGATTGCCGCAGCGGCGGCTTGGCGGCGGGGGGACCGGATCCGCCTGGCCGGGGAACTCCGGCAGCCAGCGGAAGCCCGCGACTTCGGCGCCTTTGACTATCGCGATTATTTACATACGCGGCGGATTCATTGGCTCTTGAAGGGCAGCGGAGCGGCAAGCGTACAGGTTACACCGCCTGCGGCATGGAACAGCACCTTGATTTTACGCTGGAATGACGCTGCCCGGGCGGCGCTTGGCGCGGAGATGGACCGGCTGTTCTCCGGCGTGCATTCCGGTTATATGAAGGGACTGGTCATCGGGATTCAGGACGATCTCGACCCGGCCACGTTCCGGGAGTTTTCGCAGCTGGGACTGACGCATATATTGGCCATTTCGGGCATGCATGTCGCTGTGTACGTCGGGGCTCTCCTGTATATTTTGCGCCGCTGCCGGCTGACGGAGGAAGCCGCATTAACCGTGGCGTTCCTGCTCGTTCCGGCGTATGTGCTGATGTCCGGCGCAGGGCCGTCGGTCGTGCGGGCCGGAATCATGAGCATGATTGCGCTGGCCGCCGCGCGTTTCGGAATTTTGAAGGATGGCCTGAATATTCTCGCTGCCTCGGCGCTCTTTATGCTGATCTGGAATCCTTACCTGCTGATGAGCGTCAGCTTTCAGCTCTCCTTTCTGGTGACCGCCGGGCTGATGGTTTATGTGCCGCTTGCGGCACCGCTGCTGCGGAGCCTCCCGCGCTGGCTGTCGGGCGCGATGTCCGTTACGCTGGTGGCCCAATTCGTCTCGTTCCCGCTGACGGTTTATTACTTCAACCAGTTTTCCCTATTCTCATTTGCCGCCAATCTGGTGCTGGTGCCGTTTATCACCTTCCTGGTGCTGCCACTTGGGACGCTGGCGCTCTTGTTAGGCCGTTTGTGGGAAGGTGCCGCCCGCAAAACAGCCTGGCTTGCGGAGCGGCTAAACGACGGGACATTCCGCTTCGTGGAATGGCTGAACGGCTGGAGCGGCGGCGTGCTGATCTGGCGTTCACCGTCGCTGCTCTGGATTTGCACCTATTATCTGCTTCTCTACGGCCTGTTATATACCATAAATCAGCGCAGAGAAGCCGACGAGGTGCCGCTGTTTCAAGAGGATGAGACCAAACCGCTCACCCCGGCTGCCCAAGCGGCGATGGGGGGAAAGAAACAATCCCCTGCTATGCCCGGATTCGTATCCGGAGGAGCGCTGGGTAACCGGGGAGGACTGCTGCTGACGCTCGGCTTTGCCGCATTGATCGGGCTGCTGTACTGGGGCTACCGGACCGATCAACCTGCAGGCATCGGGCGGATCAGTTACATCGATGTCGGGCAAGGCGACAGCATCCTGATTACGACGCCGGGCGGCGCCCATGTGCTGGTCGACGGCGGCGGCACGCTGAGCTTCGGCTCGCGGGAGGCGTGGCGGGAGCGCCGTGATCCATATGAGGTCGGAGCCAAGCTGCTGGTGCCGTTGCTGAAGCAGCGCGGCATTCACCGGCTTGACGCGGTAATTATGACGCATGGCGACCAGGACCATGCAGGCGGGCTGCAGGCGGTGCTGGAGAGCATTCCGGTATCCGCGCTGCTGTTCAACGGCACGCTGGCGGATACGGCGCCGTATGCCAAGCTGATGCGCACCGCTCTGGACCGCGGCGTCCGGCTGTATTCGGTACACGCCGGGCTTGCCTTAACGCCGGATGCGGACACGAAGCTGTCGTTTCTATGGCCGGATACGGCGCCGTCCGTTACGGCTGCAGACGCTGCACCGCCGATCGAAACCGTGGGAGACCAGAATCATCAGTCGGTTGCGTTCACGCTTGAGATGAACGGACACCGTTTTTTATTCACCGGGGATATGGATGAGGCTGCGGAGGACGCGGTGCTGGAAGCGGCAGTAATAAGCAACGAATCCGGTGATTCGTCCATCGACGTGCTCAAAGTGGCACATCATGGCAGCAAATCGGCTACGGGTGCCGAATGGCTGAAGTATTGGAAGCCGAAGGCCGCGGTCATTTCCGCGGGCGTAAACAATCTGTACGGCCATCCGCACGTGGAGGTGGTGGACCGGCTGGAAGCGGGCGGCACGGTTATTTTTCGCACGGATCAGGACGGAGAGATCCAGATGGATGTCGGGAAGGAGGGAATCCGAATCAGATGTAAGCTGGGGGGAGAAGTTGGTACGGCTAATGAGGTACGGAACGCAGACGGTAAGGATGAATGAAGTTTAGCGTAAACGGTGGTGCCGAACCTTGGCACTACGCGCTGCAGCTCCATGGAACAAGGTTATTGTGCGGGACTGCGGGAAGGCACTCTTTTTCACAGCGATGTTCTCGGCCGGGCTGTAAAATTTATGATAAAAAATGGAACCGAATCGGCGCTGCGGAGTCCTATTGAGCAAGAGGTGAAAAAGATGCAGAGTGAGGAACTGCCCTACGTAATGGCTGCCGCGTTTACCGCCGCACCGTCGCTGCGGGAGATGATGGAGGATTACGGGCCGGATGTGTGGAACTATGCGTTTTTTCTGACCCGCAGTCGGGAGATGGCGGATGACATCAGCCAGGAGGTTTTTTTGAAGGCGTACCGCAGCATCGGCAAATATCGCGGGGAATCCAGCTTGAAGACATGGCTGCTGACCATTACCCGCAACACATCGTTCAGTGCCAGACGGAACAGCTTCTGGAAGCGGTTTGCGCCGCTGGGTGATCACCAGACGCAGCAGACAGCTTCAGCTGAACATGAGGCCATGGGAAATGCTTACACGAACCGGATCTGGGAGCTTATTATGAGCTTGCCGGACAAACACCGCGAGGTGCTCGTGCTGGATCTCCACCACGGTTTTTCGATTGCCGAAACGGCGAAGCTGCTCGGAATAGCCGAGGGTACGGTCAAATCGCGCCTTTCCAGAGCCCGGGATAAAATCAGAGTGGCGATCAAGGAGGAGAACCTATGAGCCTGAATGTAACGCAGCAGCCGCAGATGAGTTCCGATAAGGACTGGTATGAAAAAGCGGGGCGTATGCCGCTGCAGGAGAAAGGTTTTTCCCCGGAACTGATGTGTAAAATCGTGCTGGCGGAGGAGAACGGAGCGCGGACCGGACACCGAAGATTCGGCTGGAAAATCGGCCGCGCCCTGGCGCTCGGCAGTTGCCTCGCGGCGGTGCTGGCCGTGTTGATCATTTGGCCGTTTGGCGAAGGCGGGGCACCTGCCGGCAACAATACCGGGGCGGCCGCCGTTCAGCCGTCAACGGCTCCCGTAGCCCAGCCCGGCAAAAGTGCGAATAAATACAACCCTCCGCCGGGGTCAGCGGAGTTCGAGATTGACGGACAGAAATATTACATGCCGCTGCCTTCGGACCGGGAGCAGGCCCGGGCAACAGCCGTAAAAACATCTGCAGGAATTGTCTGGTCCTCCCCGCCGCCAGTGGCCGATTACCTCAAACCGGGCTACACGCATCCGACCGAGCCATACAGCTTGTATCTTAGCCCCGCCGGTCAGCCGGAGCTTTCCGCAGATACCGCGCAGCGGGTATACACCTATCCTCTATATGCAGGCAGCGCACAGACGTTTAATGTTTTGGGTTATTTGGGCGGAGCGAAGGATTATCTGTTGATTGCGAATGTGACGTATACGATTGGGGAAAAAGCGACTTACGGGGATGTAGTCCTTTCTGTCATGAATATTGCCGATTTCGCAGCAGGGAAAAACGTGAAGCCTGAGCCGTTAGTGACCCTGGATAGTCACTGGCAAAAGGAACTTCGGACCTACCGATCCTTAATTGGCCTCGACAAAGAACATGAAGAAATGGTGTTCGTGACTTACACTAAGGAACCGGGAGCGGCGTATACACCGAAGGTGACGCTTTTTGATCTCGGTACCGGAGTCTCTCGGGAGATCGAATCCATCGTGCAGGTAGAAATGCAGGGCATTCACGGCACAGCCGTTTTTGAAGTCGATGGCGAGAAACGAAGCGCGGATGTTGAGATGCTGACCGGAGAAGCGTGGACAAAAGAAGGCGGCTCGTAATCTTAGCGAGCGAGAATAAAGTTTACCAAGGACAGAAATGCTGGAACATTTACTAAAAAACCGCTATACTTTTTGTAAACTATTTTAGCAAGAAGTGGAGCGGACGCATGAAAAAGCTGACGATCGAGGATGTGGCCCAAAAGGCGGGCGTCTCGAAAAGCACGGTATCGCAGTACCTGAACAATCGTTTCAAATATATGAGCGAAGCTACGAAAAACCGGATCGCCGAGGTCATCGAGGAACTGAATTATCAGCCGAACGGCCTTGCGCGAAGCCTGAAGCAGAACCGCACCCATATGGTCGGCATCATCGTCGCCAACATCGATTATTCCCTGTCCATCGGCTGTATCCGGGCGATTGAAAGCGAGCTGCAGCGGCATGGCATCCAGGTCATCATCGGCAACACGGACGAGAATCCCGAGCATGAAAAAAAATACATCGAGACACTGATCGCCCGTCAAGTCGACGGGCTGATCGTTTTTCCGGCCGGCAGCTCCGGTGCGGTATATGACAAGCTGACCGAGGCGGCTTACCCGCTCGTGTTCATGGACCGGCTGGTGGATGGCGTGAACGCCCACAGCCTGCTGCTGGACAACGAATATGCGGTCCGCCTTGGCGTGAAGGAGATGAAGCGCCACGGCCATGAGGCGGTGGCGTTGTTGTCCCTGCCGCTTGGCGAACATGCCATTACGCCGCGCAAGGAGCGGATCAGCGGATTCCGCCGCGTGGTGGAAGAAGAGGGACTTGTGCGCAGCGAGGAATATGTCGTAAGCGTGCCGCGGGAGGAGATTTCAGCGGCGCTCGGCCGGCTGCTCCGGCTGCCGCAGCCGCCGACGGCGCTGCTCGCGGCGAATGACCTGGTGCTCGGCGAGATTTTAAAATACGCCAACCGCGAGGCGATTGCGATTCCCGGCGAGTTATCCGTCGTCGGCATCGACGACGCGGAGTTTGCCCGGATCTATAATCCCGACATCACCACCATCCGCCAGCCGGCCCATGAAATGGGCATGCAGGCAGCGCGGATCATGCTTGGTTTAATTGAAGCGCGCGATGCCACCGTGCCGATCACGTACCGCTTCCCGCCCTCTCTCCAGCCCGGGCACTCCGTGGCCGCGCCGCGGAAAAGGTAATTTTCTGCGATACCCTTTTGCTGAAGGAGCGGAATGATTCTAAGCGGAGGCGTACGAGATGGAGAGGGACCATGCTGGAAAGTAACGCAGAGCACGCCGGGGTGCGGCTGCGCTCAGCAGCATCAACGGAAGCTGCGTTTAAGAGGGCTTCGCGGGGATGTCTTCGGTGCTGGTACCAATGCTGATGCTAATGGTGGCTTTGCACGCTGGGTACTGTCATACCCGTACAGGTTTGCTGCTCGATAGTAACTTCTGCACTGGTGTTACTGCTGCTCGATAGTTACTGTCATACTAGGACAGTTTGCCGTTCGATAGTAACTTCTGCACTGGTTGCTACTGCTGCTCGATAGTAACTTCTGCAACAGGTGTTACTGCTGTCGATAGTTACTGTCATACCCGTACAGTTTGCCGCTCGATAGTAACTTCTGCACTGGTTGCTACTGCTGCTCGATAGTTACTTTGCTAGTACCGTCTCAAAAGGAGCGAAGGTAAACAAATAGAGCCCGGATGTTTCTCATAACGGACATGAGACTCGTTATTTTTAGTATTTCGGTGTTTTCGGCCGATTAACGGACACCAGAGCCGTTATTTAGCCTGAAATGCATCAAAAACATCGGTTTTCGGTATAATAACGGCGCTCAGGTCCGTTAAACCGGGAAATAGCGGGAAAATGGCCCAATAAGGGCCTGTCATGTCCGTTAGGACAGTGAGGGTTCAACGTTCAGCTTCGTTAGAGGGCGCCCTCTGATTAACGCCAAAAGACCAGCTCTCCTTGAGGAGAAGCTGGTCTTTTATGTACGCGGCCCCGGCGGCGCCACAGCCTCTCTACCACGCGGCCCCGGCGACGCCACAGCCTCTCTACCACGCGGCCCCGGCGACGCCACAGCCCCTCTTCCGCGCGGCCCCGGCGACGCCACCGCCCCTCTTCCGCGCGGCCCCAGGGCCGCGCACGCTTCCGCGCCGGCCGCCACGAGGCGCCGTGCTACGCGCCGGCCGCCACGAGGCGCCGTGCTACGCGCCGGCGCCCATAAACTGCGCCAGCCGCTCCCGCGACGGCAGGCCGTCCATGTCGCCCGGCGACATGACGGCGAGCGCGCCGATGGCGTTGCCGCGCTTCACGGCCTCGGCCAGCGGCAGCTTCTCCAGCAGCGCGCTGATGACGCCGACGGCGAAGCCGTCGCCTGCGCCGACGGTGTCGACCACTTCGGCTACCTTGAAGCCGTCGACATACCCTTCTTCGCCGGAGGCGTGGCGGTAGTAGGCGCCTTCCGGCCCCAGCTTGATGACCACCAGCGTAACGCCGCGTTCCAGGTAGAACGCGGCAATCTCTTCCGGAGTCTCAAGGCCGGTGAGGATTTTGCCTTCGCCAAGGCCTGGAAGAAACCAGTCGCAATGGCCCGCCAGCTCGTTGATGGTCGCCACCATCGTGTCGGTATCCGGCCACAGCTTGGTCCGCAGATTCGGGTCGAGCGAGACAGTTCGGCCCTGCTGCTTCATGAAGTCCATCGCATGCAGGCAGAACTCGAGGCATTGCGGCGACAGCGCCGCGGAAATGCTGGTCACATGCAGATGGCCGGCGGAGGAGAAGTAAGCTTCGTCGAAATCCGCGAGGCCGAGCTTCGATGCGGCTGAATTTTTCCGGTAATATTCCACCTTGGGATCGCCGGTCAGCACCTTGGACTTCAACAGCATGCCGGTCGGATAATCCGCCGTCGTCGTAATGCTGTCCGTATCGATGCCTTCCCGCTGCAAAGCCCCAAGAATATAGGTGCCGAAGCTGTCCTCGCCAAGCTTGGTGACATAACCGGTCTTATGGCCGAGCCGCGAGAGCCCGGTCGCTACATTGCTTTCCGCCCCGGCCAGCGCCTTCGAAAAGGAAGTAGCTTCATGCAATTCGCCGGCGGTATTGGCGTAAAACATCGCCATCGGTTCGCCGAATGTCACGACATCCAGTGGTTTGTTCATCATTGATCCTCCCCGGGGAACTTCTTCCCCGTCTATATGGTATGTACTTTGAAGGTATCACATAAACCGGTTTTGTACAATGATGATCTCGATTTCAGACAATGCTCAGCTAATCCTCCAATTCGCGAAATTTAGAAAAAACCTTTGAATTAAAGGGTTTTATCCGAGGATTTTAATTAAATCTGAAAATAAGGTTGACTCCGGTCGCGGATGAATTTACTATCATTATAGATAAGAAAACGCTAATTATTGCAACTTTAATAAAAAAGTTTATCTAAAGGTTTTTGCCAATCGATTATCATCCCCAGAGAGGAAGTTACCCGAATGAAAAAGATTAAAGTGCTGCAAAACATGTCCACCGTCGGCGTCGTGGCCGTCATCCGTGCGGACCATGCCGACGATGCATACCGGATGTCCGTCGCCTGTATTGAAGGCGGGCTGACCAATATCGAGGTTACGTTTACGACGCCGGAAGCGGATGTCGCCATCAAGCGGCTGGTGGCTGATTATGGCAGCCGTGCGGTGATCGGGGCAGGAACGGTGCTTGATCCGCTGACGGCGCGAATCGCCATCCTGGCAGGCGCGGAATTCGTGGTCAGCCCTTCCTTTGAAGAAGAAACGGCCAAAATGTGCAATCTTTACGGCATTCCGTACATGCCCGGCTGCATGACCCTAAATGAAATGAAAGAAGCGCTCAAGCTCGGCGTTGATGTGCTGAAGCTTTTCCCCGGAAGCGCCTTCGGCCCCGATTACGTCAAAGCGGTCAAAGGCCCGATGCCGCATGTCAACATCATGCCTACCGGCGGCGTCGATTTGAACAACATGGAGAAATGGATCGCGGCGGGCTGCATTGCGGTCGGCATCGGCGGCAACCTGACCGCTCCGGCCAAAGAAGGCCGTTACGACAAGATCACCGAGCTGGCAGCGCAATATGTGGCGAAGTTCAAGGAGATCAAGGGTGCATAAATGTTCTCTGAATAGTCTCTATATATTAGAAGCGGGAGTTCTGAGCGAACTTCCGCTTTTTGCATGGACCGCCCAAGTTCGATCCGGCACCTGGACAGGTGTTCGGTGACAGCTTTGGCAGTGCTTTTTCTTGTATCCGCAAAAATTCCTTCATATAATGAATACCATTAGCCATCAATTAAAAAGGGCGTGAACTCAAAATGGTATCTTTCAAGCGGTTAAACGAATGCGTTCTGGATGAAGCGGTGGAGGCGTGGAACGAAGGGTTTGCGGGGTATTTTTTGGACATGACGATGTCGCCCGAGGCGTTTCTGAACCGTTTGACGCTGGAAGGGCTGTCGCCGGCCTTGTCTTTCGCGGCGTATGATGATGGCCGTCCGGCCGGAATTGTTTTGAATGGCATCCGGGAGATTCAGGGCATCCGGGTGGCGTGGAACGGCGGGACCGGCGTCGTACCGGAGTATCGGGGTAAGGGGATCAGCCGGGCGCTCATGGATCATGCTCTCCAGATATACCGTGAAGAGAGAGTGCAGTTGTCCACGCTGGAAGCACTCAGTCCAAATGAACGGGCCATCCGTTTATACAAGAGCAAAGGATATGATACGGTGGACCGCATTTTGTACATGGGTTATGATCAGGCTCTTCCGAAGCTTGACGGCGTTGAAACAGACGAGTATTTGTACCGGCACGGGACGCCGCAGGATATCAAAGCCTACGAGGCGCTTATGCCCTGGCAATCGCAATGGGCCAACTTCCGGCGGGACGGGGAGGCATTGCTGGTGCATGAAAAAGGACATGTCATCGCCTACGCGCTGTTTAAACGCACCTACGATGCGGATGGCGAGAATAACGGAATTTCCGTCGGCCAGGTTCGGATTTTAGAACAGAGGGCGGATCAGGAAAGACTTTTACGGTCCCTGTTGTCCAAAATACTGCAGCCCGAACGTGTTTCCTTTAAGCGGACCTTTCCGGTGCTTGCTTCCAACAGGGAGGTACTGCATAACCTGAAGGCCTTGGGCTTCGAGGAGAAGCTGTCCCAGGTGTGGATGTCCCTTGCGTTACAACCGTAAACGTCTGAATCCAGATAAAAGTGTACCCGCAGCCAGCCGGGATGGGTGGTGCGGGTACTTTTTTTCTATACCGTATCCAGATAAGCAATGCCCAGCGCGCCGGTCACGGGGTTACGGTAGGTTTCGCAGACGACGCCGAACACCTCGCCGATCAATTCCTTGGTCAACACCTCATCCGGGGCGCCGCCGGCAACGATGCGGCCCTGCTTCATGACATAGAGATAATCGCAGTATTCGGACGCCAGCGGGAGATCATGCAGCGCGGCCAGAATACCGATGCCCTGCTGCTTCACGATGTTCAGAATTTGCAGCTGATATTTGATATCCAGATGGTTGGTCGGCTCGTCCAGAATCATGAATTTCGGCTCCTGCGCCAGTACGCGGGCCAGAATGACACGTTGCTTCTCCCCGCCGGACAACGAATTATAGCTGCGCTGTGCATAATCCGTTAGATGAACCTTGTGCAGCGCAGCATCCACCAGCTCCCGGTCGGCACTGCTGTCGGTCTCGAGCAGCCCCTTATGCGGCGTTCTGCCCATCATGACCATTTCCCGGACCGTAAAATCAAAGCTCAGCTCATTGAACTGGCCGACGACGCCGAGCTTTTGCGCGACCTTGCGCGGGCTGGCCTTTACCACATCCAGCTCGGACAAGAATACTTCTCCATGCCGGGGTTTGACCACTTTGTAGATGCTTTTCAGCAGCGTGGATTTGCCGCAGCCGTTTGGGCCGATCAGGCCGACGAACTGCCCGCTCTCCACTTTCAGCGATACTTCCTTGACGATATCGGCGGCAGCCAAAGAGACGCTTAACCGTTCAACGTTTAAGTTCATCAGGATTTGCCTCCAAACGCATAGCCTTTTTTTATCAGCATGTACATGAACATCGGCGCCCCGATCAGGGCGGTAATAATTCCGATTGGAAGCTCGACGTTCGGAATGATCGTCCGGGCAATCACGTCCGTCCAGATCAGGAAAAACGCGCCCGAAAGCGCGGCCACAGGCACCAGCCTGCGGTGGTCGGAGCCGACCACGCCGCGGACCAGATGGGGAATGATGAGGCCGACAAAGCCGATCATGCCGCAGCTGGCAACCATGACGCCGGTAATCAGCGCGGTCAGAATCATATAGGCTCTGCGGTATGCGCTTAAATTAATGCCTAGAGTTACAGCGGCCTCGTCGCCTAGCAGCATCGTATTCAACACGCGCGACTGCAGCAGGAAAAAGAGGAGCGCGAGCGTAACGGCAACGGCGATGAGCGGCAGCTTGTCCCAGCTGGCGGCGGCGAGGCTGCCCATGGTCCAGAAGGTGACCGTCTTGATTCCTTCGGCATTATTGGCGAAATACACGATAAAGTTGGCAAAAGCAGTGCAAAGCGCGTTGATGACCATGCCGGCCAGCACCAGCTTAACCGAGGTCATCTTCCCGCCGGCACCGGCCAGCACCAGAACCAGCAGCGAGGCGCCGACCGCTCCCGCAAAGGCCCAGAAGGCGACCCCGGTCTGGCCTAGCAGCCCCATCGTGCCGAAGCCGACCAGGATGGCGAATGTAGCTCCAAGCGATGCGCCGGAGGAGATCCCCAGGATGTAGGGATCGGCCAGCGGGTTCTGCACGGCGGCCTGCATGATGGTTCCGCACAGCGTAAGGCCCGCGCCGACGAACATTGCGAGAATGACGCGCGGGAAACGGATTTTCCAGATAATATCAACGAAGGAGCCCTTGGTCAGCTCCTCTGTATTCCCTATGCTGATGCCTGTCATATGATGGAGCAGAATGCGGTAGGATTGCGAGACGGGAATATCGACCTGTCCGAATGAGACGGCAGCCCCGGCCGATAACAATACGAGAATCAACAGCCCGAAGACAATGGCGGAAAAACCGAATGAGCTATGGACGACGGACCGGTCAGCTCTGGCTTGCGGTAAGGAATTCACTTGCACTGCGGAACCAGCCTCCTTTGGAATGTGGCATATTTTTGAATATAAATCACATTGAGAATGATTGTCAATGAGAATTATTATCATTGACATGAGCCCCATTCATTGCTTATTCTTACGCTTGTACTCATCGAAACCAACGAAACATGGGAAAAGGGGCTAAGAACAATGAAAAATCGAATCAAACGATATGTGCCGCTGCTTGCGGTTTTGCTCATGGCAGTCCTGCTGGCGGCCTGCTCTTCGAACGCATCCGAACCGGCTGCAACCAATCAGGCTGCGGCGGATACCGCTTCCGGAAATTCGGAAAATAGCGCAGCAAACGGCAGCGCCAACGAGACGGCTGCACCGGCAGCTGAAGCAAAAACCGTCTATCCGTTAACCCTCGACAATTACACCAAAAACGGCGAAGGCGCGGAATGGCAGACGAAGACGCAGACGTTTGATAAAGCGCCCGAGAAGGTCGTCGCCAATACGCAGGGGGCCGCCGAACTGCTGATCAAGCTGGGCCTGACCGATAAAATCGTCGGCGTCGCCGCATTATACGGTCAAGGGGATCCGGCTGTAGCCGAGGAATTCAAGAAGCTTCCCGTCATTTCCAAGGACTATGCGAGCAAGGAGCTGGTGGTCGGAGCCAGTCCGGACCTCGTGATGGGACGCGGCGATCTGTTTGCGGACGCGGATTGGGGCAGCGGAACGGTCGACGGCCTGAACGAGCTGGGCATCAAGACCTTCGTGCAGAGCACCAGCGTCAAAGGCGCAACGCTGGACAGCTTGTATAAAGACATCGAGCAGCTGGGCCAAATTTTTGACGTACAGGAAAATGCGGCTGCATATACGGCTGAATTGAAAGACCGCGCGCAAAAGCTCAGAGACCAGGCCGCAGTGATCGGCGATAAGATCTTTGCTTATGTTTCGGACGGCGGCGACGGCGCGATCGCGACTTACAGCGGAAATACCGATACGTTTGCCGGAGACGTGCTTGGCCTGCTGGGCTTGAACAATGCTTTTGCTTCCGTCACCGGGGATATCAGCAAAGAGCAGCTCATTGCCACCAATCCGGATGTGCTGCTGCTGTCGGCTTATACCGGCGGACCGGATTCCGCGCAGACGCTGAAGGCATTTTATGCCGACCCTTCCCTGCAAAGCCTGGATGCGATTAAAAATAAAGCGATCTACGTCATCGATTTCAACCAGTTCTGGGGCTACAGCTATTCGATCTTTGACGGCGCCGAAAAGCTGGCAACGGAACTGGCAGCGAACAAGTAACCGTGAGAACCGGGCGCCGGTAAAATGATCAAGAGCAGACGGAAAGACGCACTGTGGCAGGATATGCCGCAATTGCGGGATACCGTCTGCTTTTTTCACCTGGAGAGACTGAGAGCAGTTTTTGAAAACTGAAAATTTATCTTTTGAAAGTTTAATTGAAACAATTTAAGATATATGGGTATGGATGAAAAAGAGACGACATGGAGGAATTACAGTGGAACTGGGGATTAGCAGCTTTGTCGAAACCACGCCGGATGTGGTTACCGGAGAGACAATGAGCCACGCGCAGAGGATGCGCGAGGTGGTGGAGGAAATCGTGCTCGCCGACCGGGTAGGGCTGGATGTATACGGGATCGGGGAACATCACCGGCCGGATTTTGCGGCTTCCTCGCCTGCCGTTATTATGGCCGCCGCGGCATCCCTGACCACAAACATCCGGCTGACCAGTGCGGTGATGATCCTGTCCTCCTCCGATCCAGTGCGTGTGTACCAGGATTTCGCCACGCTGGACGGCCTCTCGGACGGCCGGGCGGAAATTATGGTCGGCCGGGGCTCGTTTACGGAATCCTTTCCGCTGTTCGGATATGATTTGAAGGATTACGAGGAGATTTTTGCGGAGAAGCTGGATCTGCTCCTGCAAATCCGCGAGTCGGAGCGCATTACCTGGGAAGGTAAATACAGACCGGCGATCTCAGATCTGCCTGTCTATCCGCGCGCGGTGCAGCAGCCGCTACCTGTATGGATCGGCAGCGCCGGCAGCCCGGAATCCGCGGTCCGCGCCGGAGAGCTTGGCCTGCCTTTTGCCCTTGCGATCATCGGGGGCGTGTTGCCTTCGCAATTTGTACGGCATGTGCAGCTGTATAAAGAAGCTGCGGCCAAGGCGGGGTTTGACCCCGCGAAGCTGCCGGTCGCCTCGCATTCCCATGGGTTTATTGCGAAGGATACGAAGACGGCGCTCGAGAAATTTTTCCCGTCCACGTATGCCCGAACGAACTTCCGGGCGCAAGAGAAAGGCCTGCCACCATACAGCCGCGCGGATTACGATGCCGCCTGCAGCTTCGACGGCGCGCTGTATGTAGGCGATCCGGAGACGGTCGCGAATAAAATTATCTATCTCCGCAAGCAGATCGGCATCACCCGCTTCCTGCTGCATGTTCCGCACGGCACGATGCCGCATGACGAAGTCATGGAGGCCATCCGGCTGCTGGGCACCGAGGTCGCGCCGCGCGTGCGCGAGGAGATCACGCGCTGGGAAGCGGCGGAGGAGTAGGAGCGGGAGCTGTTACGTACACTAAGTAAACGAGCGTAGAGTAGGGTCCCCGGGGGGGACGTTGTGAATAAAGCGGAAGTTCCATGCGAGCTTCCGCTTTTTCATGTCATTTTTGTAACAAACTTAGAATAAACAGGATTTGAATGATAGAGCCTTCCCTAGTATGATTAATAAGGCTGAGTCGGCATACAGCACACCGGATTACATAGAAATCGGCTGTTGCCATCGAGGGGGAATCCCGCGGCGAACCAAACGGTTACAGGCAATATTTGGGGTAGAAAAATAATGATTACAGATTGCAACAATATCGCAGTCTTACCCGTCAGTAAGATTGCAAGAGAGGGGGAACCTTCGTGGTGGAGCAGGGACTCATCAGAGCCGCTCAAGCGGGCGATCGCGACGCTCTAATCACCCTATTGCGAGAAATTGAAGGACAGGTGTACAAGACGGCCTTCTACATTTTACGTAATGAACAGGACGCCTTGGACGCCTCACAGGAGGCGCTCATCAGAGTCTATACCAAAATTGGTTCCTACGAGGAAAAGGCCCAGTTCAAAACCTGGGTTCAGCGCATCGTGACCAATATTTGCATCGACAAGTTCCGGCGGACGAAGCCGACGGTTTCGATCGACGAACATGAGATGGTATTCAAAGATAAACAAAACGTGGAACGCGAAGTCATGTCCGGCTATTTGGCGGAGGACATTCGCGAAGCGATCGACCAGCTGCCTGAACAACAGCGCACGGTGGTTGTATTGCGTTATTTGCAAAATTTTTCGTACGGGGAAATAGCGGACAGCCTCGATTTGCCGCTGAACACGGTGAAATCCTATTTGTTCAGGGCAAGGCAGCAGCTGCAGACTAGACTTCAAGAGTACCGGAAAGGGGGTGTATCGGGATGAATTGCACGGAGGTGATGGAATGGATGCAGCGCGATATGGATCATGACTTAAGCCCGGACGAGAAAATCGAAATGTTCCGGCATCTGGACGACTGCGCTTCCTGCGCCGAGCTGTACGATCAGCTCACCATGCTGTCCTCTGAACTGGAGCAATTGCCCGAGGTCAAACCGCCGTTCAGTCTGGTGGACTCTATACTACCGAAGCTGGATGAACTGGACCGGTTAGCCGGGAAGCCGGGGGACGGGGGAGAACCTGCCCCGAATGTCGTTCCGATGACACGCGCAAACACAAAGAAACCAACCAAAGGATCCTGGGCCTCGACAGTAGCGGGACGGACGGGAATCGGAGCTGCCGCCGCTGCGGTGATCTTATTCTTTGCTTTCCTGAATATGCCCGATAAAATACCGAATGCCGACATGGATGTCGCCATGTTCAGCAGCCAAGATAACAATGCCGCCAATGATGCGGCGACTGCGGATTCCGGCGCTGCACCGGCCCAGGAATCATCGGCTGCAGATACCGGTGCGGCAGATAGCGGCCCAGAGATGAGATTCTCGACCGCTGCCACCGATCCGGCCGCGACCGCTGATGCCGGCGCTGCCGATAGCGCCCAAACGCCGCTTGCGGCGGCAGTGACGCCGGACCCGGCGACATCCGAAGGGCCCAAAGCTCCGATGATGAGCAAAAAAGCCGCTGCCGACGTTCCGGCAGCCAGCGCTGCGGCGACTGCCACTGCAGGTGCCGGTGGTAACGCCGCGGCCAATGCCGGGGGCAACGAAGCGCAGGATTATGCCGCCGACACGCGTTCCAGCGGCGACAGCGATATGGCTGCGGCGAGCGAAGCGGCGACGATGCAAGCGCCAGCCACGGACACACCGGGGGTGATGGGGATTTTGCCGACGCTGACCCAGCAGCATCCAAGCTTATGGACGACGCCGGATGGACGCCATGCCGCCGGACTTATCGGCCAGCAGCTCGTGATCTACAGCCTGGAGTCCAAGACAACCGAGGATGGGCGCAAGGCGATGACATCGCTGCCCTTTAAAGGCACCTGGGTTTCCGGCGAGTGGTCGGCGGACAGCCGGCAGTTCACTTACGTGACGGATCAGGACGGCACGCAGGTAACGGAGGTATACACCCTTCCGGCCGATGCTTCACTGGCGCCGTCTCCTACTCCGTAAGCTTATGCTGCGCCGATGCAATTAATTGCCGGCCGGTGGAACATTTTCCGGCTTGGCGAATATACTGAAGCAAGAGGACAGGAACGTAACACTCTCCAACACATCGGTATGACCGGCGGACGGAAAGTTTCTAGGGCTTCTCCCTCCGTCGTTTATATAGATGCGCTGCCGAAACGGAGCAGCTTTGGCCTTCATGCCGAAGCTGCTCCGTTTTTGTGCGGGTATAGGTTTGGCGTCTGATTTTTGTTACACTATAACGAGATGAAACGAAAGGAAGTGACGGGATGGATGCCAAAGCGGCAGCCAAGGACATCAAGCAGGGCAAAATCTCCCCGCTGTATGTGCTCTACGGCAGCGAAACCTTCCGGATGAACGAATTTGCGGCAATGCTGGAGGCGAATCTGATTCCCAAAGAAGACCGCGATTTCGCGGTCGTCCCGTTTGATTTGTCGGAAACGCCGGTGCAGGCCGTCGTCGAGGAGGCGGAGACCGTTCCGTTCATGGCGGAGCGCAAATTACTGCTCGTGCAGGACTACAACGTGTTCATGGCGGGGAAAGATAACGGTAAAGTCGAGCACCGGCTTGAGGTGCTGAGCGAATATATGTCGGCTCCGGCCGACTTCAGCGTCATCGTGTTCATGGTACATAACGACAAACTGGATGAGCGCAAAAAAATCGTCAAGGCGGCTAAAACCGCCGGCACCGTATTGGCTTTTAATCCCCTGGGCGCGGAAGAACTGCTGCGTTGGGTGGAAAAAGGCTTCCGCGACCGCGGCTGTACCGTGGCGCCGGGCACGCCGGAAGCGCTGGTGGCCAGCGCGGGTACGGGGCTGCAGACGCTGACGGCAGAGATCGACAAGCTCAGCCTGTTCGCCGGGTCGGGCGGGACCGTCACGCCGGCCGCCGTGGACAGCCTGGTGCACCGCGGAACGGAGCAGAATGTATTTAATCTGGTGGAGGATATCGCCAATCTGCGGCTGGATAAGGCGCTGAATACGCTCTACGAGCTGCTGAAGCAGCGCGAGGAGCCGATCAAGATTGCGGCGCTGATCGCCCGCCAGTTCCGGATTATCCTGCAGGTGAAGGAGCTGTCAGCCCAGAGTTATGCGCAGGGGCAAATTGCCTCCCAGCTGGGCCTGCATCCCTATGCGGTCAAGCTGGCCGGCGAACAGTCCCGCCGGTTCGAGACCGGAAGGCTGCGGGAGATACTAAGCGCCCTCGCGGATCTTGATTACCGCATGAAGACCGGTGCCGTGGATAAAGTGCTGGGGCTGGAGATGTTTATGCTGCGGCTGGGCGCTTAACGGCTCAAGAGCCTGAAACCATAAAACCCCCGCTCCTTCTGCAAGCTTGCAGGAGAAGCGGGGGTTTTATTTTTCCAGGAAATGACCTCCGAATAAATGGGCACAAAAAAACCTGAGCCGTTTGCTGCGCAATGCTCAGGTTCTTCAATGCTCAATATGGATGATCGCGTCCGGCAAGGGATTAGCCTTGAGCCTTCAGAGCGTTCAATTTCTTCGCCAAGCGGGATTTTTTGCGGGCAGCCGCATTTTTATGAACCAGACCTTTAGTAGCGGCCTTGTCCAGCTTCTTCGAAGCAGCTTGGAAAGCAGCTTGAGCAGTTTCAACTTCCGTACCAGCCAGTGCTACATCAGCAGCTTTAACAGCTGTACGAAGCGCGGATTTTTGGGAAGCGTTCAGGGCACGGCGTTTTTCGCTAGTAGCAACGCGTTTCACCGCGGATTTGATATTTGGCATAACATTCACCTCCTGAAAGACATTCGAGATCATTCACATGATTCACAACTTAAAATAGTTTAGCACGGCTCCCTCCAAATTGCAACTATAAAAGCTTTAGAGAATGTCTTTTGCATAATCCCCGCCCATCTCCCGCAAACTATCCGTAAAATTGTAAAGGAGGCTGGTTCAGCCATGCAACCGGATCTTCAGCTGTACTCGGTTCGAACGGATTTGGCGGTGGAAGCGAAGGAGCTTGCCCAGGGTCCGCAAAAAACGCCTATTCCCGGCGTTGACGAAGTCGTGGAGGAAGCGAACGGGATTAAAGTTACCCGTCTTAGCGTTACAAATGACGCCGGGTCGCAAAGAATCGGCCGGGCCATCGGCAATTATGTGACGCTTGAGGTTCCCGGCCTGCGCAACGGCGATTCGGGTCTTCAGCAGCAGGTGACAGAGGTCTTCGCCAAGGAATTTGAAGCCTTTATGTCCCGCATCGGCATCCATCAAAATTCTTCCGCGCTCATCGTTGGTTTAGGCAACTGGAATGTCACCCCCGACTCCCTGGGGCCGCTGGTCGTGGAGAACGCGCTGGTGACGCGGCAGTTTTTCGAGCTTGTTCCCGACCAGGTCTCCCCCGGTTACCGCAATGTCAGCGCCGTCGCTCCGGGCGTGCTGGGCCTCACGGGCATTGAATCGAGCGAAGTCGTGCAAGGCATCGTCGACCGCACCAAACCGGATCTGATTATCGCCATCGACGCCCTCGCCTCCCGCTCGCTCGAACGGGTGAACACAACGATTCAAATCGCAGATATCGGCATTCATCCCGGCTCCGGCATCGGCAACAAACGGCGCGGGTTGACCAAAGAAATTCTCGGCATCCCCTGCATCGCTATAGGTGTGCCTACGGTCTGCTATGCCTCCACGATCGTCAACAACGTGCTGGAGATGATGAAAAATCACTTCGGCCAGGTAGCCGGCGGCCAGGCGCATGCGAAGGAAATCATGGGTATGCTCGACCAGATCTCCGAGCAGGAACGGCTGTCACTGGTCAAAGAAGTGCTCGAACCGCTCGGCCATGACCTAATCGTGACACCGAAGGAAATCGACGAGTTCATTGAAGAGATCGCGAACATCGTGGCCAGCGGCCTGAACGCCGCGCTGCATGAGGCAGTCGATCCGGGGAATGTCGGGGCGTATACGCATTAACGGCTGACGGATGCAGCCCCCTCCCCTTCTTGCGCATTCAGCCTGATGCTCCCTTTTACCGGGAATTTGCGGGAGTTCCCTCTAATGATCTTTAGCGGGAGGCGGGTTAAACAAATAGCGGGATTTATCCCGCTATTTGTTATGCGCTGAGACCAGGCAATATCGTTGCGATTCATCCCCGCCCCCTCCCCTAATGTAAATATGAGCGCCTCTTATTGCATTTTATCGTCTATCGATTTTTCGTCATTCTATTTCTCTCATTTTGGTTCTACCTCCCTCTATCCGCTCATAGAGTTGAAATATAAGAGATTACGAGAGCTAGAGGAGGACTACACGATCATGAACAGAAAATGGTTTCGGCTGTGGAACATCGGACGGGCGCGCGGAAAGCTCCTTGATGTTCTGGCGCTGGGGAGAACGCTGCTGGTGCTGGCCGGCGGTTCGCTGGTCTTTTTTATGCTGCTGGGGGCCGGTGGTATCGCTGGACAGAAACTCAATTCATCGCCGGCTCCTTCCATGAAAGGACTCGCGGCATCGCTGTCCAGCGGGTTCTTCATGGAGCTGCTTGGCATGGAGCTGCCGCATTTGCCCAAAGGTGAACAGCCATCCTCCTTCTCGGGTCAAAAGGTTACGTCGTTCGTATTTCGCCTGCTGACGAGCGTCGATCCGGGCGATCCCAAAACGCTGCTGTCCCGCGAGGTGCCCGGCCTCGCCGCGGACGACCCGTTCCTCGTGCGCTCCGGCTCCGGCGGCGGCACGGACAGCGCGCCCGCGGATTACCATCCGGGCGCAAGTGAAACCGCCGCGGGCACAGACAAGCCCGCGGACAGCGGCGCCGCGCCGGGTGGCGGCGCGGCGGACCCCGGCCAGGCGGCTGGCGGCCTGGCCGAAGGCGGCGAGCCGGCCGGCGGTACGCAGGCCGATGCGCCGCAGGGCACGGCCGCCCCGGATGCCGGGGGCGGCGGGGATTCCGGCGCCGGAGAAGCGCCGGGCAAGAGCAGCGGCACCGGGACGGGCGCCGCTGATGGTGGCGGCAGCACCGCCGAGCCGGGCGGTGCCGCCGGGGACAAAGATACGTCGGTGAAACGTATCTTAATCTATCACTCGCATCCGCGGGAGGCGTATAATCCGCTGCTCGGCGTGCAAAGCGACAATCCCAGCTCCGCCGATCCCGGCAAAAACGTCATGCTGGTCGGCTCCTACGTCAGCAAACGGCTGGAGCAGCTAGGCATTGGGACCGTCCATGCCGAGGAAGATTACGCGACGAAGGAAACTGATTACAACTGGAATTTTTCCTATAAATATTCCCGCATCACGGTGAAGGCGGCAATGGCGGCCCATGAGGGAATGACCGAGCTGATCGACATTCACCGCGACTCGCAGCGGCACGGGAAAACGACCGCCGTCATTGACGGGAAAAGCTATGCACAGGTGTATTTAATCCTCGGCTATGCGAATAAAAATTGGAAGAAAAACGAAGCGTTCGCCAATCAGATCCATAACGAGCTGGAGAAACATTATCCGGGGCTGTCTCGCGGCATCTGGGGTAAAGCGTCCGGAAACGGCAATAATGGGGAATATAACCAGACGCTTTCGCCGAACAGCGTGCTGATTGAGGTTGGCGGCATCGACAATACGGAAGAAGAGCTGAAGCGGACCGCGGAAGTGCTGGCCGATGCCATCGCCGAAGTGTACTGGAACAGCCATGATGCGGAAAAAGCGGACGCGTCAGCGTCAGGCGCCAACTAAACGGGAGTCCGGTGCGGCCGGAAGGGATACGCGGACAAAGGAGTGTGATCCAAATGTCGAAGCTTGGAAGGAAAATTGCGGCGGTTGGCATTTGGGCGGGGATCGGCATTCTGGTCGGATTGCAGTTCGGCGGGAGCGGGGGGAGCGGCTCCGCTTCCGCTGCATTGCCGCAGACGGGCGGGCTGTCTGCATCCGTCAATGCGAACGAGGAGGTTCAGCTTCTGCCTGTAGCCGGCAGCGGCAAAAACGGCCAGCCGTACATGTACGTCCCGGTCAAAATCGACCCTAAAACCGGAGCGTATACGGTGGTCCAGCCGACGCCGCAGCAAAATACGGCCAACCCGCACGGCGATTTGAGCCAGCAGGGGGTTGCCGATGCCGGAACGGAAAATCAGCCGCAGCAGGAGGTCGAAGGAGACAGCACGCTGTCGCCGGAGCAGATTCTCATACCCGATGGGCAAAAGCCGACGGTGGATGTGCTTGCCGACAAGACCGCCGGCCTGCTGCAGCAGGTATCGCAGAAGAGCATCCGCTGGGTGGTCTCGCTGTTTGACGCGGCGGAATAACGGCCAGCGTAATTTGTTGGAGGCTCTCGAGGCGTTAAAATCCTGGAGCCCTGAATTCTACACCATTGCCTGATTGCATTTTGTACAGCAGATTGGTGCTAAATCCGCCAAAAACTTGTTTCCGCTGCATTTTGTACAATGGATTATCTTAAAAATGCTCATTTTCGCCCAGAATGAGAAATTCTGCTGCATAAAATGCAACGGGGGAGGAAAAAAGGGGCGATTTCGCCGTAACTATTGTACAAAATACAATAGGCGCGGACGACGCTGGACTACGGCGCAGCCATCCTCAATGGAGCGGGGGGAGGGCTGCGCTGTTTGCCATGAACGTGAGAAGGCGAATGGGGAAAGTCGCAGCTTAAAGCTTATTCGCCTCGACATTCATCATCGGCCCGTTATTTTCCTTCGATGTTCACCTTAAGCTCGACGTGGTCCGCTTCGGCGCTTACCTCCAGCCCATTTTTTCGCCTCGCCGTTCCCCTTCTTGCCGGCACTATTCGCCCCGCAATCTGCCCATGTCCGGGATTTATCTGCCCCGCATTTCACCTTCTTGCGCTGCAGGATTGCTGGGAAAAGCCTGTACTGCTATAATAAATTGATTACACTAGGCTGTTTGTGGGGGTAAGGAATTGACTGACGTTCAGAAAAGACAACAACAAATTCGCAATTTCTCGATTATTGCACATATAGACCACGGCAAATCGACCTTGGCGGACCGGATTCTGGAGTATACGGGCGCGCTCAGCTCCCGCGAGATGCAGGAGCAGGTGCTCGACCAGATGGATCTGGAACGCGAACGGGGCATCACCATTAAACTGCAGGCCGTACGCCTGACTTACCGTGCCGATGACGGACAGGACTATTTGCTGAACCTGATCGACACGCCGGGGCATGTCGACTTCACGTATGAAGTCTCCCGCAGCCTTGCCGCCTGCGAGGGCGCATTGCTCGTAGTCGATGCGGCGCAGGGCATTGAAGCGCAGACGCTGGCGAACGTATACCTGGCGCTCGACAACAATCTCGAAATTCTGCCGGTAATCAACAAAATCGACCTGCCGAGCGCGGACCCTGAGCGCGTGAAGCAGGAGATCGAGGATGTCATCGGCCTGGACGCCAGCGAAGCCGTGCTTGCTTCGGCCAAAGCCGGCATCGGCATCAAGGAAATTCTGGAGCAGGTGGTCAAGCAGGTGCCTGCACCGACCGGCAGTGCCGAAGCGCCGCTGAAAGCGCTGATTTTTGACTCCCATTACGATCCGTACAAAGGCGTAATCGTCTACGTCCGCGTCATCGACGGCTCGATTCGCGCCGGCTCCAAAATCAAAATGATGGCTACGGACAAAACCTTCGAAGTTATCGAAGTCGGCGCTTTCATGCCGCGTATGAGCATTGTAGACGAACTGAACATCGGCGATGTCGGTTTTATCGTCGCCGGGATCAAGCATGTCGGCGATACCCGCGTCGGGGATACGGTTACGGATGCGAAGAATCCGACGCCGGAACCGCTGCCGGGTTACCGCAAGATCAACCCAATGGTATATTGCGGCCTGTACCCGATCGAATCTTCGGATTACAACGACCTGCGCGAAGCGCTCGAGAAGCTGCAGCTGAACGACGCGTCGCTCAGCTTCGAACCGGAAAGCTCCAGCGCCCTCGGGTTCGGCTTCCGTTGCGGCTTCCTGGGCCTGCTGCACATGGAGATTATTCAGGAGCGGATCGAACGCGAATTCAATCTGCCGCTGATTACGACGGCGCCGAGCGTTATTTACCGGATCAAGCTGACCAACGGCGAAACGATCCAGATCGACAACCCGTCGCATTATCCGGAGATCGGCACGATCGACTACGTCGAAGAGCCTTACGTCAAAGCGGCAATCATCGTCCCGAACGACTACGTCGGCACCGTGATGGAGCTGTGCCAGAACAAACGCGGCGAATTCGTCAATATGGAATATCTCGATTCCAACCGGGTTACGATTACTTACGAAATTCCGCTGTCGGAAATCGTCTATGACTTCTTCGACCAGCTGAAATCCGGCACCAAAGGATATGCCTCCTTTGACTACGAGATTTCCGGCTACCGCCAGTCGAATCTGGTCAAAATGGATATTCTGCTGAACGGGGAACAGGTCGACGCCTTGTCGTTCATCGTTCACCGCGACCGCGCTTACAACCGCGGACGCATCATCTGCGAGAAGCTGCGCGGCATCATCCCGCGCCAAATGTTCGAAGTGCCGATCCAGGCTTCCGTCGGCACGAAGATCGTTGCCCGCGAGACGGTCAAAGCGATGCGCAAGAACGTGCTTGCGAAATGTTACGGCGGCGACATCTCCCGTAAACGCAAGCTTTTGGAGAAGCAAAAAGAAGGCAAAAAGCGCATGAAACAGGTCGGCAGCGTCGAGGTGCCGCAGGAAGCGTTCATGGCTGTGCTGAAGATCGACGAATAGTGCGGAAATGTTGGGCAAGGGGAGCCGTCGGGCTTCCCTTTTCTGGCTTTTTCGGCAGTAATAGATTACAAACACAAAGGAGACAGCTATGACAAACTTGCATAATGGCCGTCCCCCTGAGGCGGTATACATTCATATTCCGTTTTGCACCAATAAGTGCTTTTATTGCGATTTTAATTCCTACGTGCTGAAGGATCAGCCGGTGATGGACTATTTGCGCGCGCTGGACCGCGAGATGGAGCTAACTGTACAGCAGACGCCTCCCGGCGTCATCAAAACGATCTTTGTGGGCGGCGGCACGCCAACCGTGCTGAAGCCGGACGAGATGGCGTATTTTCTTGCATCTGTACGGCGCCATTTTCCGCAGTGGGATGCCAACATCGAATTCTCGATGGAGGCCAATCCCGGCACTACCGACATCGACAAGCTCACCGTGATGAAGGAGGGCGGGGTCAACCGCGTCAGCTTCGGCGTGCAGGCGTTCCAGAACGATCTGCTCGGCGGCATCGGCCGGATCCATAACGTGGACGACGTCTACCGGAGTCTGGACAACGCCCGCAAGGTTGGGCTGGACAACCTGTCCATCGACCTGATGTTCGGCCTGCCGAACCAGACCGTGGACATGCTGGGAGAGAGCATCCGGCGCGCGCTGGAGCTGGATCTGCCGCATTATTCGATCTACAGCCTCAAGGTGGAGGAGAATACGCTTTTCCATACCTTATTCAATAAAAATAAACTGCCGCTGCCCAGCGAAGAAGACGAGCTGCAAATGTACCTGCTGCTGATGAACGAGATGGAAGCCGCCGGCTACCGGCAGTATGAGATCAGCAACTTCGCCAAGCCGGGCATGGAGAGCCGGCATAACATCACCTATTGGCGCAATGAAGATTACTATGGACTTGGCGCAGGCGCGCATGGTTATGTGGGACGGCAGCGGCATATGAACATCAAAGGCGTCAATCCGTACAACGAAGCGGCGAAAAACGGCCTGCCGCGGCTGGACAGCTTCCCTATCACGAATGAAGAAGCGATGGAAGACTTCATGATGGTCGGCCTGCGCATGCGTGAAGGCGTTACGGATGCCGCGTTCCGGGCTCAATTTGGGCTTTCTTTGGAAGACATTTTTGCCGCGCCGCTGCATAAAATGCTCAAAGCGGGCCTGCTCGAGCAGGAGGGCGACCGCTACTTCCTGAGCAAGCAGGGGATATTGTTCGGCAACGACGTATTCGGCGAATTTGTCGGTCTTTTGACAGAGATTTAATTTTAAAATACCCCTTGAATTGTAATACACCATGCTGTATATTTATTCGTATTAACGGCTAGGGGTGAGTTAGAGTGCTTGTCAAAACGGAGAAGTTCCGCGAATCGGCGACTGCCGGTCAGGTGATATGCAGAAAAGCTACAGTGGAGGATATTGAGCCGCTTTATTTATTGATCGAGGAGTATGCGCGTCGCGGGATTATGCTGCCCCGTTCGCGAAAGGCGCTGACTCGCCAGATTGACTCGTTTGTCGTTGCCGAAATTGGCGGCAAGTTCATCGGCTGCGGCTCGCTGTTCCGTTTGGGCAATGATCTGGTAGAGGTGCGTTCCATCGGGCTTCTGGATGAAGGCAAGAGCTTGGGAGCCGGCTCGAAGATTCTGGATCTGCTGACGGAAGAAGCGAGACGCCAGGGCATTCCGAAGATCATGGCTTTGACCTATGCGGTTGATTTTTTTGTGCGCAACGGCTTCAAGGTCGTCGACAAAGAGATTTTTCCGGAGAAAGTATGGACGGACTGCGTAAACTGCTCGAAGCAGAATGCCTGCGATGAAATCGCCGTGCTGAAGCGGCTGGACTGACATATACATTAATATTGCATAAGTAGAACTCCTATATCAGGGTACTTTCAATAGTATAAAATAAACCACGATTCGCTGCGGACGGTTGCCCGGGGATCGTGGTTTTTTTGTTTAGGACAGCTATAATGATTTTGCGAATTCCGGATTCCCGCAAACTGCTTGGCTAGGCCTCGAAGCCGGCGCTCCGCCTTGTAGGGAGATTTATGGGGCATAAATCCGCTTGCGCTGCTGCTCCACCAGTTCAGCCAGCGCAGGGGTGGCCAGTCCGCCGGGGTGGAAGGCCTTACGCATGGGGCTGTAGGTTAAGGTGATCGCCGTTCCGTCGTCTAAGCCCAGCTGCAGCCAATAATCGTATCCAACGGTGCCCTTGGGCAGCTTGGATATTTCATCGTAGGTCATGTTTTTCAGCTTTGGATATTCTTCTATAAAGATGGCGGCGCTCTCGGGCGTAAAATCCTTGAGCGGCTTTCCGTCCATGCCGCTGATAAACCGCACGGTATTGATTTTGCCTGCGATATCCAGCAAATCGTTAACTGTCTCGGCCTGGGGATTGGAGTTGGCCAGAAAAAGCCGGTCGCCCGCCCATAACCTCGCCGTCTCTTTGTATCCCTCGACCCGATACAGCGTCGTTCCGACTTCGAGTACTGTGGCGTCCCCGTTGCGAAGCGTTTTGCGCGGGCATTTATGGTCCGCCTTGGTGTACTTGATATGGCCGACCGCCTCCCCCTTCGGAAGATTGGCCGTCTCGCTGCTGCGGGTATCCTCCCCGAAAATCACACCGTTCCATTGCAGGATGGAGAAGTATTCGGACTCGCCCAAGTAACACTCGGAGGTTTCGCGCAGGCCCAAACCGCACCTGTACAGGAGCAGAGCAATCAGCATGAAGCCGAGCACGCTACCAACGATCCGATAGCCGCGATTTTTTCTCATCTGGACTTCCCCCTTTATTTTACTGACGCGGAAGAGGGCGAATGGTTGCGGCGTTTTTTCCAGAAGTATGCAAAAAATGACTATAAAAACAAGCGCTCTGCGGCGGCCCAACCTGCTGAACTGACTTGACAACGTGAAGTCGATTTTGGTATTTTTGTAGTAGTGGTTAGCACTCGTCTCTAGTGAGTGCTAACGAAATGGGCCGGACGGCCGGTTAGGGAGGGAATTAAATGTTAACGGAACGCCAGCGAATGATCCTGAATGCCATAGTTGATGATTATATTTCTTCCGCCGAACCGGTGGGCTCCCGCAGCATTTCCAAACGGGGCGATGTCGGTTACAGCCCGGCTACGATCCGCAATGAAATGGCCGATCTGGAGGAGCTGGGTTATCTGGAGCAGCCGCATACGTCGGCAGGACGGATTCCATCCCATAAGGGTTACCGCTATTATGTGGACCATCTCGTACCCTGGGGTTCGGCGGAGCCGGCCGACATGGGCACGATCCGTTCTTTTTTTGCCGAGAAGCTCAGTGCGGCCGAACAGGTGATGCAGCATGCGGCGATGATCCTGTCCAATATGACGAATTACACTTCCATCCTTCTGGGACCGGAGGTATTTCATACATCCCTGCGCCACTTTCAACTGCTTCCGCTCGATGACCATACGGCAGTGGCGATTATCGTTACCAGCACCGGCCAGGTGGAGAACCGGACGGTAACCATCCCGCCCGAGCTTTCCTTATCCGAGATGGAGAAAGTAGTCAACCTGCTGAACCACAAGCTGGTCAATGTGCCGCTCTACAAGCTGAAGAGCCGGCTGTATTCGCAGGTGGGCGAAGAGATGCAGCGGTATATCTCCCATTATGAAGATATTATGCAGATGCTGGGCACGGCGCTGGAGGGCGACCATGAACAGCGCATCTATTTGAGCGGCGCTACCAATATGCTGACCCAGCCGGAGTTCAAGGACGTCGACAAGGTCAAGCATATTCTCGACCTGCTGGAAGAGACGCCGACGCTGCTGAAGATGCTGACGCCCGAGCCCGGCGGTGCGGGAATACAGGTAAGGATCGGGACGGAGAATAAGCACGAAGCATTCGCGAACTGCAGCCTGATCACCGCCACCTATTCGCTCGACGGCAAGGCGCTTGGCAGCATCGGCATTCTGGGTCCTACCCGCATGGAATACGCCCGCGTGATGGGCATTTTGGGCACCTTATCCCGAGATTTGACAGCGATGCTGGCGCACTGGTATAAGTGAACAGTGTGAGCATGTACGCGAGTAGGCTATTTTAAGGAGGTGAAGACAACTTGAAAGAGGAACAGGTTCAAGATACGAATGATTTGCAGGACGAAACGATGAACGATAACCAGGCGGCTGAAGAAGCGGAAGCCGCAGAAGATACAGGAGCGGCGGCAGAGGAGATCAATGTCGGGGAGGCTTCGGCGGAGAGCGGCGAAACCAAACGGCTGCAGGAGCTGGCCGATGAATTCCAGGCGCGCGCGCTGCGCGTGCAGGCCGACTTCGACAACTTCCGGCGCCGTACCCAGAAAGAGAAGGAAGATCTGGCGCAATATGCGACCTCCAAGCTCGTCGGGGAATTGCTTCCGGTGATGGACAATTTCGAACGCGCGCTGTTAACCGCACCGGCTACGCCGGAGCTGGAGCCCTTCACCAAAGGCGTGAACATGATTTTCCGCCAGCTTGAAGGGGTACTTAAGTCTGAAGGGCTTACGGCGATGGAAACGGTGGGACAGCCGTTTAATCCCGAATTCCACCAGGCGATCATGCAGGTCGAAAGCGACGAGCATGAAGAAGGCATCGTCACCGAGGAAGTTCAGAAGGGCTATTTGCTGAAAGACAAAGTCCTTCGTCCGGCGATGGTTAAAGTAAGCATGTAATTTTATTAATGCATAGATCAAGCGGAGCAGCGGCTCCCTATCATGTACCTGAGGAGGCAATTTACAGTGAGTAAAGTTATCGGTATTGACCTTGGAACCACCAACTCTTGCGTTGCCGTCATGGAAGGCGGCGAAGCCGTAGTCATTCCGAATCCGGAAGGCGCGCGCACAACCCCTTCGGTTGTCGGCTTCAAGAAAGACGGCGAGCGGATCGTCGGCGAAACGGCAAAACGCCAGGCCATCACGAACCCGGACCGTACCATTTCTTCGATCAAACGCCATATGGGCACCAGCCATAAAGAAACCATCGACGGCAAGGAATATTCCCCGCAAGAAATTTCGGCCATGATCCTGCAAAAGCTGAAATCCGACGCCGAAGCTTATCTCGGCCAGCCGGTTACGCAAGCGGTTATTACCGTACCTGCGTATTTTAACGACGGTCAACGTCAAGCGACCAAGGATGCAGGCAAAATCGCCGGTCTGGAAGTATTGCGTATCGTCAACGAACCTACGGCTGCCGCGCTGGCTTACGGCATGGAGAAATCCGAAGACCACACGATTCTCGTGTTTGACCTTGGCGGCGGTACATTCGACGTCTCGATTCTCGAACTGGGCGACGGCTTCTTTGAAGTAAAAGCGACCAGCGGCGACAATCACCTCGGCGGCGACGATTTTGACCAAGTCGTGATGGATTACCTCGTTGCCGAATTCAAAAAAGAGCAAGGCATTGACCTCAGCAAGGATAAGGCGGCTGTACAACGTCTGAAGGATGCTGCGGAAAAAGCGAAAAAGGAACTGTCCGGCGTATTGACGACGACCGTCTCCCTGCCGTTCATCACCGTCGTTGACGGCGTACCTCAGCACTTGGAGGTTAACCTGACCCGCGCGAAGTTCGACGAACTGACGAATCACCTGGTAGAGCGCACGCTGGGACCTACCCGCCAGGCGCTTAGCGACGCAGGCATGACGCCAGCCGACCTGAACAAAATCGTGCTTGTCGGCGGCTCCACACGGATTCCTGCCGTACAGGAAGCCATCAAAAAGCTGACCGGCAAAGAGCCTCATAAGGGCGTAAACCCGGATGAAGTGGTTGCCCTTGGCGCAGCCGTTCAAGCGGGCGTATTGACCGGCGACGTGAAAGACGTCGTTCTGCTCGACGTAACTCCGCTGTCCCTCGGCATCGAAACCGCCGGCGGCGTGTTCACGAAGATGATCGAACGCAACACGACGATTCCGACCAGCAAATCGCAGGTCTTCTCGACGTTTGCCGATAACCAGCCAAGCGTAGAAATCCACGTGCTGCAAGGCGAACGCCAAATGGCGAACGGCAACAAAACGCTCGGACGCTTCATGCTGAACGAGATTCCGCCGGCACCGCGCGGCGTACCGCAAATCGAAGTTACCTTCGACATCGACGCCAACGGGATCGTTAACGTGTCGGCTACCGATAAAGGCACGAACAAGAGCCAAAAAATCACAATCACTTCCTCCAGCGGCCTGAGCGACGCGGAAGTCGAACAAATGATGAAGGATGCCGAGCTGCACGCCGAGGAAGACCGCAAGCGCAAAGAATTGGTGGAAGCGAAAAACTCCGCCGACCAGCTGGTCTACTCCACGGAAAAAGTGATTAAGGATCTGGGCGACAAAGCCGACGCTTCCGACGTCGAAAAAGCGAACGCAGCCAAAGACAAGGTCAAAGCTGCGCTCGAAACCGACAACCTGGAAGAAATCAATGCGGCAACCGAAGCGCTGACCGAAATTGTACAACAGCTCTCCGTGAAGCTCTACGAGCAAGCGCAAGCGGCTCAAGATGCCGGAGCAGCCCAAGGCCAAGGAGCTTCCGAAGGCGCGAAAAAAGACAACGTCGTTGACGCCGATTACGAAGTGGTTGACGAAGACAAGAAATAAGGATACCCTTAAACGATATATTTCAGTATAGGGAAGGTCAAAGCCGGGTTTTCCCGCGCCTTGGCTTTCCTTTCTGTGTATGGAGGTGAGAGCAGTGGCAGATAAACGCGATTATTATGAAGTCCTGGGCGTCGGCAAAGACGCCAGCGACGAGGAGATTAAGAAGGCTTACCGCAAGCTGGCGCGCCAGTACCATCCGGACGTCAACAAAGCAAGCGACGCCGAGGCGAAGTTCAAGGAAGTCAAGGAAGCGTATGACGTCCTGAGCGACGGCCAGCAGCGCGCCCGGTACGACCAGTACGGACACATCGACCCGAACCAGGGCATGGGCGGCATGGGTGGTTTCGGCGGCGGCGATTTCGGAGGGCTTGGCGATATTTTCGATATGTTCTTCGGCGGCGGCGGACGCCGCGATCCGAACGCTCCGCAGCGCGGCGGCGATTTGCAGTATACAATGACGATCGAGTTCAAGGAAGCGGTGTTCGGCAAAGAGACCGACATCAATATTCCGCGCACCGAAACCTGCGATACCTGCTACGGCTCCGGCGCCAAACCGGGCACCAAACCGGAAACCTGCTCCGTCTGCCACGGCAGCGGCCAGCAGGAGGTCGTGCAGAACACGCCGCTTGGCCGGATGGTCAACCGCCGTCCTTGTTCGCATTGCGGAGGCAGCGGCAAAATCATCAAGGAAAAATGCTCCACCTGCGCCGGCAACGGCCGCGTGAAGAAGCAGCGTAAAATTCACGTGCGCATTCCTGCGGGCGTGGACGACGGCGCGCAGCTGCGTATGAGCGGCGAAGGCGAAGGCGGCCTTAAGGGCGGCCCGGCCGGCGATTTATATATCGTCATCCGCGTGAAGCCGCATGATTTCTTCGTGCGCGAAGGCGACGACATCATGTGCGAGGTTCCATTGACCTTTGCACAGGCGGCGCTCGGCGACGAGATCGAAATTCCGACGCTGAATGAAAAGGTGAAGCTGAAAGTTCCGGCCGGCACCCAGACCGGCACCTTCTTCCGGCTCAAAGGCAAAGGGGTTCCGCATTTGCGCGGCTCCGGCACCGGCGACCAGCATGTGCGCGTCATTGTAGTGACGCCAAGCAAGCTGAGCGATGAGCAGAAGGATCTGCTGCGCCAATTCGCGTCCTTGGACGGCGAACATACGCATGAGCAGGAGCAAACGTTCTTCGACCGTATGAAACGTGCGTTCCGCGGAGATTGATCATTAAATGTTACATTGTATTCGTAAAAGCCGCGTCTTTCGGTGGAAGGCGCGGCTTTTTTGCGTGCTTATCCGCATATTTCGGGCATCGGCAAAGCAGACTAGAAGAAGTGCATCTGCACCTGGCAACCGAGTGAGAAATGAGGAGAACCCATGTCCGACAAAAGCATACTTGCCTATTTCAAGGCACCTGAAAATGCCGAAGGGGTATCCCGCAAGCTGCAGTCGCTGCGCGTCACGGAGATGTCCATCGACCGGCTCAACCGGTCCTTGATGAGCGGGATGCAGGCCGGAGCCGATGCGGTCACCGGCAATCTGGCTGATCCAGAGCAGCCGGCTTCTGAGGAAGCCCGCGAAGGTAACTGGACCGACCTGAGTGCGGTGATGACCGTTTCTGTACCTGCTGCTGCATATCAACAGGCGCTTTCCATTATTGAAGAAGCCGGCGGCGTTCTGTAGGCGAGCCGGAAAGACGAACAGAAGGAGCGGATAATGATGGCCCAGGATCGAGAGAACTCGCAAATTCTCAGCAAGATGGAAAAACAGAAGCTGCTGTACGGCGCCAAAGCAGAGGATGTCGAATTTGCCGCCGAAGAAGCGGACCGGGACGATCTGGAAGCGCTGGACCGCGCGCAGGAGGCCGACAAACGGCAGCTGCAGGAGATAATCAAAAAGCAATAGATGCACAGGCAAACGGCTCGTCTCCCGGAATGCGGAGGCAGGCCGTTTTTTATTCTTTCATCCGCCTCGCCAAAATAAAGATCAGGAATAGCGAGACGGCGACGATCAGCACATTGAAGGAAGTTTTGCCGAAATTCGGGTAGGGCGGCGGAGCGATTTGAGCGCGGAAGTTCACGATGTTGAATATAATCAACCGGCTACCTGTAATTGCGGACCGCCGGAAAAGCTGCGGCGGCGCATACGGCAAAAACCAGCAGCAGAATACCGAGGCCGGCCATTACCGGAGCGGGAGTGAGCCGGTCGGACAAGATCGAAATGGCGGTTAGGCCGACGGATGGCGCAATCCCCATCACCGAGCCGAGTACGCCGAATACCCGGCCCTGCAGCTCGCCCGGAACCTCCTGCCGTAAAATAATTTGTACCAGCATGGTACTGAACGCAAAGACGAAACCGATCAAAAGAATCACCGAAATCGCCGCGACCGCAGAGGAACAGCGCGACAGCGTCAGGTAAAGCGGGCCCAGCGCGAGCATGCTGCCCATAGCAAGCCGGCCGCGCCTGCGGAGCGAAGGTCCGAAGACGACGATTATCGCCGAGCCGGCCATATAGCCTAGCGGAATCGAAGCTTCCATCAAACCGAACTGGAAGGGCGAGGCCCGCCACACCGTAACGGCCATCACTTGGGTTAGCATCATCGACGGCATGAAGAACAGCGTAAGCAGGGGAAGCAGCACCATCACGGCCCGGGAAAAAGGATGCTTCCATGCGTACTGCACGCCGTCCGCCAGATCGCGTAGGAAGCTGTGCTTGACCGGCGGTTCCTCTGCGGATACGTACCGGGGGGCGGGCGGAACGCTATCTCCATGGCTTTGTGTCAGCGTGGGCAACGACCGGGTGAAAAAGACGAGCAGCGCCGACAGCAGGAAGGCTATGCCGTCGATCAGGACGGCACCGGCTGCTCCGAAAGCGGCGACGAAGATGCCGCCCGCCGAAAATCCGGCGGTGCGGCAGAGGTTCTCCGACAGATTCAGCAGGCCTACGGCTTGCTGAATCTTATCCTTGCCGACGACGGTGGTGACGGAGGCCTGGTAGGCGGGCGACTGAAAGAGCCCGGAGACGGTAATGAGCCCGTGAAGCGCCAGGATGGCGGCGAACGGAGCGCCCTGCGGCAGCGCCAGGATGAAGGCGGCAGCCAGTACGAAGGCGCTGCTGGACAGGTCGGCGGTCAGCATGACGGACCGCCGGTTCCGCCGGTCGGCGGTCGTCCCGGCGACCGAGCCGAGCGCGAAGCTGAGCAGGAGGCTGGCGACTGTAAAGCAGGCCATCATTTTCGCGCTTCCTGTCGTTTGCAGGATCCACAGGTTTAGCGCGATGCTGTAAAACGTATTGCCGAAGGTGACGATGGAGAAAGAGCCAAGCAGGAGCAAGAAACGGCGGTTGCGCCGGAGGGTCTGCGGCAGTTTCTGGGCATCTCCTGCTGGGAAGCTGCCAGGTGAATATTCATCGGAAACAGCAGTTGTTTCACTTGCGGCGGCGTGAGGCGGGTTTTTCGTTTTCGTGGCTGTTGCTTCCGGCTGGATTCCGTGACTAGAAATATGGTTCCTGATTTGGCTTTTGGGTTCTGGCGCTAACCCGGACATTGGCATTCGCTCCTTTAACTTAATCGTTTAAGTAGAGTTACAAAAAAATATAGCTTCCACCCGTTCGGCTAACCTGCCCGTTGTTCGCTCTGGATTTTACGGAAATCAGGGATCCTATTTGCTGCAAGGTTTTTGAGCATGTTAGCCGGACGTACATGGCAATCAGCGGACAAAATGCAGATTATCGGCACTGATCTGTTCGGGATGGTGCAGCAGCGTTTCAAGCAGCTTGAATGCCGTTTCGCTTTTGTCCTCCCGGAAAGCGTAGGTCTTTGCAGCCTTCCCCAGAATCGCCGGGCAATCGCCGGTTGGTATAACCAGCAGCGAAGACGCGGCGTCGCTTGCGGCAACCGGGCATGCCAAAAACTCGTTGATCACCACAACGGCATCCCAGTGTGCTTCACGAATCTCTGTAATTACTGCATCAAGCTGCCGTTCATCCGCGATCGTGTAAATGTTCGAGGATGGAAGCCCCGAGCTGTCCGCAACGAGCCGGTTCAGCGCGGTGTTGTGATAGCTGTCGGCGATCAGGCAGACGTTTTGACCGTTCCTGCAGGCTTCATCTTGCATCACGCCGGCAAGCGCCGACCGGTAATCGTATACGACCTGGTGGAACAGGGGATCGTCGATCAAGCCGTCCACGACTATGAGCGGAACGCCTTCCACGAACCGGCGGGAGACCGGGTAAAACGCATCTTCGGGCATGTCGACCACAAGGACCGCATCGAGCCTGCGCAGCGCAATAATGTCGAGCAGCGCCGGCCCGTGTCCGATGCTGAGGAGCAGTACATGATAGCCTGCCGCGGTCAGCCGGCGCTCCAGGCTGCGGATGAACGCGGACTGGGCCTGCTGCCTCCAAAACGGATCGCCGGGGGTACTGTGGATCAATAATCCGACCAGCCCGGTGCGGCGGCTTCCCAGCGAACGGGCGGCCAGATTAGGCACATAATGCAGTTCCTCCGCGATTTGCCGGATCAGCTCCTGCGTTTTGGGCGGGATACTTTGTCCAGCGACCCTATTTAGTACGTAGCTGACGGTAGCCACGGAGACGTTCGCCCGGGCCGCTATATCTTTTAACGTCGTTTTTCGCACAACAGCGCCTCCTGATTTTTACACTCTCGAATGCTCCTTTTTTTACCAGACTAACACCGGTACAAAATGGCTGTCAACGAAAAACTTAATCGTTTAAGTTAACGGGTTCCAAAAAGCGAAATATGATAGTATGGTAGAATGCTTATATATGATGTCTATTTTAAAACGTAAGCGGGAAAAGGGAGTATCATGAGGATCATTATTTCGCCTGCCAAAAAAATGAAGACCGACACAGACTTTATCATGGAGTGCGGGACACCGCATTTCCTGACCGATTCGGAGCGTCTGTTGTCTTTACTGAGAAAGCTGAATTACGAGGAGCTGAAAACCCTCTGGAAATGCAATGATGCGATCGCGACCCTGAACGCTGAGCGGATTCGGGAGATGGATCTGAACCGCAATCTGACGCCGGCCATTTTCTCCTACGAAGGCATTCAATACCAATACATGGCACCGGGCGTGCTGGAAATGAAGGGGCTGGAATACCTTCAGCAGCATTTGCGGATTTTGTCCGGTTTTTACGGCGTGCTGCGGCCCTTTGACGGCGTAGTCCCGTACCGGCTGGAGATGCAGGCCAAGCTGGCCGGTCCCGGCTTTGGTTCGTTATATGCGTTCTGGAACCGCAGATTGGCGGAACTGCTTTTTGCGGAAACCGACTGCGTTCTGAACCTGGCTTCCAAAGAATACAGCAAATGCATTGCCCCTTATTTGAACGGAAACGTCCGGATGGTGACCTGCGTCTTCGGGCAGGAAACGAGCGGCAAGATTGTTGAAAAAGCGACCATGGCCAAAATGGCGCGCGGGGAGATGGTGCGTTATCTGGCCGAGCGGCAAATCACAAACTTGGAAGATATTAAGGGCTTTACGGGACTGGACTTCGCTTTTGCACACGAGCGGTCCGACGAACGTACTTTTGTGTTTGTTCAAAGGCGTACGCGCGGGAACAATGATTTTTGAGGCAGTCCTCCTTTATATTTCCCCGGATGACTCGGTGAACTTTTCTATGCTATCCTTTGTTGATGAATATGACTGTCGGTTAATGCTTAATATGGAGGGCTATTATGTCAAAAAATTATGAATTTCTTATAAATGCACATCCAAACATATACAATAAAATGTCGTATAGAGAAATGAAAGTTTATATTTCTGAACCAGAGGAAGGTGTTAACGAAGAGACAGGGATTCTATTAATTATTCCTGGTTTTGGAGCAAACGCCAATTCAAATGTTTATAAAAAAATGCGCTCCATTTTTGCAGATAAATATAATCTAGTAACCATTCAATGCGATTATTTTGGTTGGGAATTTATGCAAGCGGAAATTGTAAAAGAATCTTTATCGAATTTCAACGATATGGGATTAATGCAGGCGCTTGATAATATAACCGCAGTTATGATTGTTGCCGAAATTATTAAAGATAATAATTTGAAATTCAATGCCAATAAAATTATTGCCTACGGACATTCGCACGGCGCGTACTTAGCTTATTTGTGTAATATGTATGCGCCAGATTTGTTCTCTTTAATTATTGATAACTCTGCATGGTTGCTCCCCTCGTATATAAGATCCAACAGGTATCTATATATCGATGGAGATCCGCTTGTATTTAATTATTACGCCAAATGGGTGATTAAGGATTATCAGATAATAAATCTACCTTTTTTATATAAAAATTATGCCAACCGTTGCGTTATACACTCTTTTCACGGAGATAATGATAATTTAATTTCTCTAAATGAAAAGAGGGATTTTTGCCGAATGATTCAAAATTGTTTTCTCCATGAAATTACAAGCGAAAAAGTGGATAATATTATTTTTAAATCCAATACTCACGGATTAAATGCGGATTTTTTATTGCTTTATGATCAGATCATGTCCAATGTGGATATTAAGTTTAATAAGGAAAGTAATTTTAATTTGAAGAATCATAAAATAGAAACTTCCAAATTCATCTATTCCTTTGATTACAGCAATATTATTCCTTTATTAAAGGTAGAGGAGAAATAAGGAAAAGCTGAACAAGCGACAAACCACCGATATGAACAAAGGTTAATGCAACGGGTTCCGATAAAAGGCATCGTGATGATAAGCTGCTCCTTCCATCCCTGTTCAGGCAGCCACGATCGTCTGTTGTCGGCGCCCGTTGTATTTTTGTGCAATGGATTGGTGATTTTCAGCCGTAATAACGTTTTGCTGAAATTTATACAATGGAATCCCGTAAAATGGCCTGAAACTAGCGTTGCTGCCAAAAACGATTGCATAAAATGCAATGGAAGCATATACGCAGCCATAACCGTCCGAATTTCTTTATTTTTCTCCTCTCGCCAAATCCCCGCGATGATCTTTCTTGCACCAATATCCACATGACTTTTTTATCGCCGCTCTCCTATACTTCCTCTGCTTTACTTTTGGGCTTACTGCGAGGGATGCACTGTTGATGTTTATGCCGTACGTGATGATATGTTCAAAACCCGGCAAATTTGGCGCAGCAGGGGGAAGAAATGGTATACTTTTGAAAGCTCACCTTACAATGTGAAATGAACGAAATTTTCAGGAGGTTTTTATTAGCAATGTTATGGCATGAAGTAACGGTACATACGACGGAAGAAGCGCAGGAGATGATCTCGAACCTGTTGTATGAAGCCGGGGCGGGCGGCGTTTCGATTGAGGAGTCCGGCTCGCTGAACAAACAGCGCGATACGCGGTACGGCGAATTATACGATGAACCGCTCAATGATATCCCGGAAGGCGAAGCTGTGATTAAAGGGTATTTTGCGGAAGCGATGCCGATGGATGAAGTAGTGCAGGAGCTTGCGCCGCGCGTCGAGGAGCTGCGTACGTTCGGCATTGATCCCGGCAAAGCGCTGATTTCGTGGAAAACGGTTGACGAAGACGAATGGGCCCATGCCTGGAAGCAATATTTCAAACCGCTGCGGGTATCGCAGCGCTTGACGATCAAGCCGACCTGGGAAGAATATACTCCGGCAAGCTCCGAAGAGAAAATCATCGAAATCGATCCCGGCATGGCCTTCGGCACGGGTACCCATCCGACGACAGCGCTGTGCTTGCGCGCGCTGGAGAAGCAGATCGCCGGCGGCGAGGAAGTCATCGACGTCGGTACCGGTTCCGGCATCCTGGCCGTCGGTGCGGTGCTGCTCGGCGCCAAATCGGTGCTTGCGCTGGATCTGGATCCGGTAGCGGTGGAGAGCGCGCGTGAAAATGTGGCGCTGAACCGGATGGAAGGATCGGTCATCGTCAAGGAAAGCGATCTGCTCTCGCTGCTCGGCGGCGAAGGGGCGCAGGACACGGCAGCGGGCGAGATGTGGCCGGCGGCCCGGGCGGGTTTTGCTGGCGCTGGCGCGGATGAATCCGCAGAAGACGGCGAAGGTAACGACGCCTCCGCGCTTGGCGTCACGCTGCCGGTGAAGCTTGTGGTAGCGAACATTTTGGCGGAAATTCTCGTGCTGTTTACGGACGATGTGTTCCGGGCGCTGCAGTCCGGCGGCATCTACATCACGTCGGGCATTTACAAGGACAAGGAAGAACTGGTGGCATCCGCGCTGCGGGCCTCCGGATTCGAGATTATGGAAATTTCCCGCGAAGAAGATTGGGTGGCGATTACTGCCGGAAAGAGGTAACTCATGGATTTTTTGAATAAACTCATCATCATTCCTATGGAGCAGCTGCCTTTTTACCTGCTCACCCTGCTGATCGCTTTTACGGTGCATGAATTCAGCCATGCCTATTTTGCCAACAAATTCGGCGATCCGACGGCCCGCCTGCTCGGGCGGATGACGCTGAATCCGGCGGTTCATTTCGATCTGTTCGGCATTATCCTGCTGCTGGTCGGGGGCTTCGGCTGGGCGCGTCCGGTTCCGGTGAACCGCGACAATTTCAGCCGGCCCCGGCTGATGGGCATCGTTGTCTCCGCCGCAGGCCCGATCAGCAACCTGCTGCTCGGCATCGTCGGTGCGGCGATTTACGCCGGGCTGGCGGCGGGCGGCGTACTGGATTCGATCTCGAACGACCGTCTGCTGCAGGCCATCTACTGGTTTTTCGGCCTCTTTATTCAAATGAACTTTTTCCTGTTCCTGTTTAACCTGATCCCGCTGCCGCCGCTGGACGGATACCGTATCGTCGAGGATGTCGTTCCGCGCGGCATCCGCGGCCGATTGCAGCAGGTAGAGCAGTATGCCGTGTTTATTTTCCTGCTGATCCTGTTCATTCCTGGCCTGCGTGCGTACACCATTACGCCGCTGAGCCATGAGGCTTCGCGGATGAGCAGCAACTTCGTGCAGCTGTTCCTGAATTTGTTCGGGATGTAACGGCCGGGCCGGGTAGTCATCCGCCGGTAATCGTTGTAGAATGTTAGATGGTATTTTGAAGACGGGATGTTGATAGATATGCAGCGATATTTTATAACGCCGGAGCAGTTCGGCGAAGATTCGGTGGTCATCGGCGGCGAAGACGCCCGCCATATCGCCAAAGTAATGCGCGGCAAACCCGGGGATAAGCTGATCGTAAGCGACGGCGTTTCGCGCGAAGCGCTGGCGGAGATCACGGAGATCGGACCGGGTGAGGTTACGGCGGCGGTTGTCGAGCTTCTGGCAATGACGCATGAACCGCGGGTTCAGATTACGGTAGCGCAAAGCCTGCCGAAAGGCGACAAGCTGGAGACGGTGATCCAGAAATGCACCGAGATCGGCGCGGTGGCCTTCGTACCGTTTTTGTCTGAGCGCACCATCGTGCAATACGACGAGCGCAAGGAAGGCAAACGCCTGGAGCGCTGGCGCAAGATCTGCAAGGAAGCGGCCGAGCAGGCGCACCGGAACATCGTTCCGGAGGTCGGGCAGCCGAGAAGCTGGAAGCAGCTGCTGCAGAGCTTCGGGGAATACGATGCCGTTTATTTTTGCTATGAAAAAGAAGAAGGCTTGCAGCTGCGCAGCGCCGTGGCGCCTTGGCTGAACGGGCCCGGCGCGGATAAAGCCGGCCGCGTCATGGTCGTCGTGGGTCCCGAAGGGGGCTTCAGCCTCGAGGAATGCGCGGCCGCCGAAGCAGCGGGGGCGGTATCCGTCGGGCTCGGCAGACGCATTTTGCGCTGCGAGACCGCAGGCATGGTCGCCTGCGCCTGCATCCTTTACGAATCCGGAGAAATGGGGGAAGCTTAGAAAATGCCATCCGTAGCATTTTATACTTTAGGTTGTAAAGTCAATTTCTACGACACTGAAGCCATCTGGCAGCTGTTCAAAAATGAAGGCTACGAGCAGGTCGATTTCGAAGGACCCGCCGACGTTTATCTGATCAATACGTGTACGGTCACCAATACCGGCGACAAAAAGAGCCGGCAGATGATCCGCCGCGCCGTGCGCCGCAACCCGGAGGCCATTGTTGCCGTAACCGGCTGTTACGCGCAAACCTCGCCGGGCGAGATTCTGGATATCCCCGGCGTCGATCTGGTCATCGGGAACCAGGACCGCGAGCAAATCATGACGCATGTCCGTAACATTCAGGAGTCCCGCCAGCCGGTCAACGCCGTTCGCAATATCATGAAGACGCGGGAATTCGAAGAGCTGGACGTCCCCGGCTTTGCCGACCGCACGCGGGCTTTCCTAAAAATCCAGGACGGCTGCAACAATTTCTGCACGTTCTGCATCATTCCGTGGTCGCGCGGGCTGTCGCGCAGCCGCGATCCGAAATCCATCGTCGCCCAGGCCCATCAGCTGGTGGAAGCGGGCTACAAGGAATTCGTCTTGACCGGCATCCATACCGGCGGCTACGGCGACGATCTCGATAACTACCGCCTGGCCGATCTCCTTTGGGAGCTGGATAAGGTGGACGGACTGGAGCGCGTGCGCATCAGTTCGATCGAAGCGAGCCAAATCGACGAGCGTCTGCTGGAGGTACTGAACCGCAGCTCCAAAATGTGCCGCCATCTGCATATTCCGCTCCAGGCGGGCCATAACGAAGTGCTGAAGGCGATGCGCCGCAAATATACGACCGAAGAGTATTACGCCAAAATGGAGCTGATCCGCAAAGCGATGCCGGATGTCGGAATCACAACGGACGTTATCGTCGGATTCCCGGGCGAGACCGAAGAAATGTTCCGGGCCGGTTATGAATTCATGAAGGCGGTCAATTACTCCGAGATGCATGTGTTCCCGTATTCCAAACGGACAGGCACGCCGGCCGCGCGCATGACGAACCAGGTAGACGAGGAGATCAAAAACGCCCGCGTGCAGCAGCTGATCGATCTTTCCGAAGAGATGCAGCTTGCGTATGCGCAGCGTTTTGTCGGACAGACGTTGTCTGTGATCGCCGAACGCTCCGTCAAAGGGGCGCCAAGCCGCTTCACGCAGCACGGCTTCAGCGACAATTACCTGCAAATCTTCTTTGACGGAGACGATTCGCTGCAAGGCGAGCTCTGCCAAGTGAAGGTGCTGGAAGCGGGCGTTAACGAATGCCGCGGCGAGCTGGTCGGGACAGGCTCAACCGGACTGAAGCTAATTGCAAATTAAGGGAGGACGGACCTTTTTCCTTCGCGGGAAAGGGTCCGTTTTTATGTGCGTTTATTGTAGTTAGAAAGTCCTGTTTTCCAAGGATCCGGCATTTGGGGTAAAACCCCGTTCGGCTTTTGTCGATATAAAAGGAAGAGTGTGGCAATAGGCCGCAAGACAAATTTGCATCCTAAGGAGAGAACCAATGACTGTGCACAGGAAATTGACGAAGATGCTCCTCACTATGATATTGCTTGTAGTTGCTGCTTTCCCGGGAGCGGCCTTCGCCGCTACAGGCGATACGGTATCCATTGATTTTGACAGTTCGGCTAAAGTGGAGCTGACGGTCGGCCAGACGCCGAAGCAGCTGAAAGTGTATGCGACGCTGGAGGGCTCGTCCTCGAAACGGGACGTAACCGCTGCAGCCGTATGGTCTTCCTCGAAAACGGAAGTCGTGAAGGTCCTGAACGGTCTGTTGACTCCGGTTGATTCCGGAACGGCGATCATTACCGCGACCTACAATAATGCAGTAGCGACGCTGGAAGTGTCCGTTACTTATCCGTATAAGGATTTGAAGCTGACGCCGAAGAACGAAGGAAGCTATAAGCTTGGCGACAGCGATGACACGCTGCTGGTCAAAGCGGAGGCTACCGGCGGAAAGACGGCTTCAACGGTAAATGACGTCACGGAAGACGCGGCGTGGAGCAGCTCCGACAGCAAGGTCCTGACCGTGGATGACGGCCAGATTACGCTGGTGGGCGAAGGTACGGCAACCGTAACCGCGAAATACAGCGGCCTCACCGCTACGTTCAAAGCGACGGTGAAGCTGCCGTATTCGGCCCTGGTGCTGAAGCAGAAGGACGGAAAAGAAGCGAAGGAATTGGAACTTGTCGTGGGCGACTCTTCGGTTCAACTGACAGCTACGTCTAAGGCTACCGCCGAAAGCAGCGAAGTTCCGATTACCGATGATGTGGAATGGAGCAGCTCGAGCGAATCCGTTGCGACGGTGGAAGACGGTAAAATTACGGTCGTTGGCACAGGCAAAACGGTCATCAAAGCCAGCTACCTGGGCGTTTCCAAGACCGTAAACGTATACGTACGCGCGCCTTATGAGGCGATCCTGCTGGAGCCTGCGGATGACCAGTCGCTGTTCATTGGCGAAAGCCTGAATGTGAAAGCGCTGGTGCGCAGCGGCTCTGATGTAAGTGAAACGGTTTCCGGCGTTGCGACCTGGAGCTCGGACAACCAGTTGGCGGCGACCGTAACGGCAAACGGTTTGACGGGAGATGCCGGCGTGGCTTCTGTTACCGCCAAAGCTGTAGGGACTACGACGATCAAAGCCGAATATCTCGGTGTAAGCAAAACCTTCAAAGTCACCGTGTACCCGACGGTAACCAAGCCGGCGCTCGACAAAACGGAGCTTGAGGTCTATACCGGAGATTCGACAGCAACGCCGAAAGTAAGTGCGACCAAGCTGGACGGTACGAAGCTGGATATCAGCTCGGAGATTGAATGGACTTCGGCGGATGAAAATATCATCACCGTGGAAGACGGCAAACTGGTCGCCGGTAAAGCCGGAACGGTTACGGTAACCGGTACGGTAAAAGCGGGCGAGGCGACGACTCCAGCCGCAATCCGCGGACAAAAGGTCGAACTCAAAGTAACCGTGCAGAATAAGGTGCTGGTGCTGATCGGGCCAGAGGATGCGCTGGGACTCGTCATCGGAGAAGAAAGCGCACTGCCGCAGGTCAATGCCGTTCTGGAGAACGGCGAAGAGTTGGATGTTACGGACACGATTACCTGGACTTTAAGTGGAACGAATGCCGTTCTGAAGATCACCGATAAAACCAAAACGATCAAAGGCCTGGTCAAGGGTTCGGCTTCGCTGAAAGGCACCTATGCCAACAAGACCATCACCGTACCGGTGACGATCGAACAGAAGGTTGTGAAGCTGACGGTAGACCCGACAGTGCTGGAGATGAACCTTAAGACTTCGAAAACGATCAAAGTCACAGGCACGTTCTCGAACGGCAAAACGGCAACCTTCTCCACCGCGATGAACTGGGTTTCCTCCAATGAAGCGGTCGTTACGGTCAAAGGCGCCACGGTAAAGGCCATCGGCGAAGGCACCGCGACCCTGACGGGATCGTACCAAGGCATTACGGCTTCGGTCAAAGTGACCGTCGTTCCAAAGCTCTCCAAGCTGACCGCGAGCGAAACGCGCCTTGCGCTTGGCATCGGAGCAGGCAAGTCGGTTACGGTAACGGCGCTTTACGATACAGGTAAAACAGCCGATGTTACGGGCGCGCTGACTTGGACCAGTTCCAAAGCGACGGTAGCCAAAGTAAGCGCGAACGGAATGATCACCGCTGTCGGCAAAGGCACGGCTTCCATCAAGGGCAAGCTGGGCACGAAGACGGTAACGATTTCGGTTACGGTAAAATAAAGCAGGCAGCCGATCCGGCTTGCCGCTGTTATCACACATATTCAAAAACGGCTGACCTGGACGCGGGGCGTCAGAACGCAGCCGTTCGAAAAGGGGCGCACCCGGCCATCATGGCGGGGGCGCCTTTTTTGCGATACCCGCAGACCCTAATCGGGAGATCGCATTAGAACATTGGCGCGGTTTGAAGTATAATAAAACAGCGATTGGACCGCCGGGCAAAGCGGCGGTCAGGGCTGCAGGCGCCGCTCAAGCCGGGACCAGAGCGGCAGGTAACAGAGCGGGAGGGCACCCAGCGAGCAGACGACGTTGAAGATCGTCTGCGCGTGAGCGAGCTGGGCCGCAGGCCCGCCGCCCATTCCGGCCGCGAGCGTTTGCAGCGGACCGGTGAAGGGCAGGAACAGGAGCGCGCCGGCGACGTTCAGCGCGACATGCGAGCCGGCAACGAATTTGCCGGCGGCGGACCCGCCGATCGCGGCGATGACGGCGGTGACGCAGGTGCCGACGTTCGCGCCGAGCACGACGGCGACCCCCACCTCCGGCGGCATCACGCCGGAGGCGGCCAGGCCCATCGCCATGCCAATGACGGCCGCGCTGCTGTGCAGCATCGCGGTCAGGCAGGCCCCGGCGATGAGGCCCCACCATGCGCTGGTTGCGGCCCGCGCCGCGAACCAGCGGAACAGCCCGCTCGCTTCCAGCGCGGGCCCGATGGATTGCATCACCGCGATGCCCCACAGGACCAGCGCGAAGCCGGCGACGGCCAGGCTCGCGAACTGCAGCGGGCCGGAGACGCGGCGTAAGCGCTCCGCCGCCGGCCCCGCCGGCGCGGGCAGCTCGCCGAGCACGACGGCGGCCGCCCACAGGCACAGCGAAGCGGCCAGCAGCGGGCCGGACAGGCCGGCGATGTTCAGGCCGATCAGCTCCGTCGTCAGGCAGGTGCCGATATTGCTGCCGAGAATGATGCCTAGCGTCCGGGCATAGGTGAGCAGCCCGGCGTTAACCATGCCGATGGTCAGCACGGTCACGGCGGTGCTGCTCTGCAGCAGCGCCGACAGCGCGGCGCTGACGAATGTGCCGCGCAGCGGCGTCGAGGTTGCCCGGTGCAGCAGCTTGCCAAGCATAGGGCCGGCCAGCCGCGACAGCGCGGTCTCCATCAGCTTCATGCCCGCCAGGAAAATGACGAGGCCATATACGACAGGGAACAGCAGTTCACGGATCATAAGGACAAGCTCCTTTGAACGGGGGTTGTACACCAATATATGAATGTGGCGCAGAGGACATGTGCGCAAATCATGGACAACATAGGAGTTGAAGTCATTGGCATCGGTAACACTTGAACGAAACCGTAAAAAAAGACTGGAGCAAAGCCATCCTTGGGTATACGCCAGCGAGGTAGCGCAGACGGGCGGCAATCCGCAGCCGGGTGCGCTGGTGGATGTACTGAATCATCAAGGCCGCTATCTGGCGACCGGGTATTACAATCCCGCTTCGCAGATCCGCGTCCGCATCGTCTCGCAAAGTCCGCTTGAGGCGATGGACACCGCCTTTTTCACCGAACGTTTCACGGATTGCCTGCGGCACCGCGAACGTTTCCTGCCGGGCGCGGACGCCTACCGCTTCGTCTACGGCGAAGCCGATTTTTTGCCCGGCCTTATCATCGACCGCTTCGGCGACGTGCTGGTCGTGCAGCTTCTGACGCTCGGCATGGATCAGCGGCGCGCCGAAATCGTCGAAGCGCTGGTCGCGGTGCTGAATCCGCGCGGCATTTATGAGCGCAGCGACGTGTCCGTGCGCGAGCTGGAAGGGCTGGAGCAGCGCACCGGCGTGCTGTACGGGGAATGCCCGCGCCACATTACCGTAAGCGAGAACGGCCTGAAGCTGATCGTCGATATCGTGGAAGGACAGAAGACGGGCTATTTCTTTGACCAGCGCGAGAACCGGGCGTCGATCGCTCCCCTGATGAAGGGCTGGGGCGGCCGCAGCGGCATTACGCTGCAGACCGTAGAGACCGAAGGCGGCGCGCCCGAGACGCTGCCGGTGAACAAAAGCGGCAAGCCGGTCACGTTCCCGTACTGGGACGGCGCAACCGTACTGGAGTGCTTTTCGCATACGGGCAGCTTTACGCTGCATGCCTGCAAATACGGCGCGAAGAAAGTCACTTGCCTCGACGTATCCGCCCATGCCATCGAAAGCGCCAAAGCGAACGTGGAGCTGAACGGCTTCAGCGACCGCGTGGAGTTTGTGGTGGATGATGCGTTTGCATATTTACGCAATCAGGTAAAAGGGCTGGAAGAGCGGGCGGAACGCGCCGGAAGCGCGGAAGCCAAGCCGGATAAGGCAGCGGCCAAAGCCGATACGTCGAAGCCGATGACGGCCGGAGGCGGACGCACTTGGGATGTAGTTATTCTCGACCCGCCGGCGTTTGCCAAAACGAAAAGCGCGGTGGCCGGCGCCTGCCGCGGTTACAAGGACATTAACCTGCACGGCATGAAGCTTGTGAACGAAGGCGGTTATCTGGTAACAGCCAGCTGCTCGTACCATATGCAGCCGCAGCTGTTCCTCGACACGATTGCCGAAGCGGCCAAGGATGCCGGCAAAGTGCTGCGCCTGATCGAATGGAAGGCGGCGGGCAAAGACCATCCGCAAATTCTCGGCGTGGACGAAGGCCACTATTTGAAATTCGCGATTTTTGAGGTGCGCAGCAAAAAGTAGCGGCGTGAACGTTCCGGGTCGGCCATTCTGCATGATGCCGGTCATCTCTCTCGGTCATTCCGCCCGATGCCGACTATGCACCCAACCGTATACCCATTAGTGGGATTTCCTCCCTCTATTTCAGCCGAAACTCGCTATTTCACACGATTAGTGGGAAAAATGCCTACTAAATAGAGCAGAAACGTGATTCTGTCGATTTTGGCCCGAATTAGGGGGACAATTTCCCACTAAATGATGTACCGCCGGTATGCGGGAAAAATAGTGTGACATTTTCCCGCTATTTTGAGGTGAAAGGTCCGGACCCGCGTTGAAAAAAGAACCTTCTATTAAGCCTCTATACAGGTATTTTTCCATACAGCGCCATAGAGCTGTCTCAATAGCCATGAAAAGGCTGGTTGAGGCAGCTTTTTTTATTTCTTGCAGCATCTTAATGCAGCCGGGCATGCGCCTAAGTAATAGTTACTTTGGAGCCATCCCCTTTTTTACTGCAAACAACCGCCGCAGTATCCCCCGCGTGTCTCTGCACATGCCTGAAGCGGGCGGCCCCGATCAGCACGGCCCCCATAGCCGTAATGCTCCCGATGAAGCCGAACACCGGAACAGGCGATGCTGCGCCGAACACCCCCAGCAACCACGCTCCGAGCATCGGACCCAGCGTGGTCCCGATTTTGACGAACTCCGAGCAGCCGAAATATAAACCCTTATGCGCAGCGGGAGACAGCTCATCCACCAGAGCATCGAACCGTGCGCCGATCAGCAGCTCACCCAGGCTGAACACCGCAATGAACAGCAGCGGCATCACCGGCGATACCGGCAGGACGAAGAACAGAAAGCTTGCGGCGATCAGCAGATTGCCGGCGAGCACCACGTTAAACGGATTCCAGCCTGAAATCCAGCGGAGGACAGCAAACTGCGCAGCCAGGATAACGACTGCGTTCAGCGACAGGATCAAGGAATACATCCGGGCGCCATCCGCTAAACCGGGAGCGGCAGCCAAATATTGCGACACGGTTCCGTTCAGCTGCGAGTATCCAAAGAAGGAGAAGCTCATGCCGGCCAGCAAAAGCAGAAATACCTGATCTTTGCGGATGGCCGCCAGATCCCGGAAGCTGCGGGAATGCGGAGCGGAAGCAGTCATTTGGCGCCGGCCTTCATGCCGGAAGAAGAAGAGCGTCGAGACGCCGTACAGAATATAAAGCGAGCCGAGGATGACATAGGGGAAGAGCGTCAGCTTCAGGTTAAACAAGAGGCTCAGCAGCGGCCCGGCGAAAGCGCCCAAATTAATCGCGGTGTACCGCAGATTGAACACAAGCAGCCGGTGTTCCGGAAGCGTTTCGGCGGACAATGCCTTTTTGCTGGCCGGCTCGAAGATGGAGTAGCATAACCCGTTCAGGCCGTTCAGCAGCAGATAGGCCGGGAAGCCGTCCGCGAAAAAAAAGAGAATGAACACCGCTCCCCAAACCACGGGGACAAAAGCGATGATTTTGCGCAGGGGAAGCCGGTCCGCCAGCGCTCCGGCGAAGCCGCTGAAGACGACGTTCACGAGCGGATTGGCGCTGAGCACGCAGCCGGCCAGAAAGATGGAGATTTGTTTTTGCCCCGTCAGGAAGACGGCTAAATAAGGGACGCTCATAAACAGTGCGGTTCTTGTAAAAAAAGTGCCGGCCCAAATATTCCATACCCTGCTGTTCAGTTTCCGTGATTGCTGCAAGCCCATTGCATTTCATCCTCCATGTCTTGTCGTTTGATTTGTGCCGAATGTAGCATACAATGGAAAAGGCTTCTGAAAAATGTGCCGGATACTCACACGTGAAGCGGAGGAGTGGAGCGATGATTTTAGGGCCGATGATCAAGCGGATCCGTACATCCAAAGGCATCAAGCAATCGATTCTGGCGGACGGCATTATGAGCCGCAGCAATCTCTCGCGGTTTGAAGGCGGCAAATATTATCCCGGATACGACAAGCTGATCCTGCTGCTGGACAAGCTGGAAATGTCCCTGGACGAGCTGCTGTTCCTGCATTATGGTTACGCACAGCCGGTAAAGCGGACGCTGCATCTGAACCTGGTCGAAGCGGCGAACCGCTATGAATTCGACAAGGTGCAAGCGTTCAGCTACGAGTGCCGGGCTATGTATGAGCAGACGCGCACCGAAGCTTTTTACCATTTGTATCTGCTGGGCCAGGGGTTCCTGCTTCAGCACCGCCGGGAGGATGAAATCAAGCGGCTGAGCGAAATTGCGGAGCAAATCAAGCCGTATCTGCTGGGGGTCGATATTTGGCATCTCTATGAGTTCAAACTGCTTAACAATTTCATGTTCACGCTCGACAGCGCCGACGCGGTTTTTTTCGGGCTCCGGGCCGTGAAGGAATTCGATAAATATCATGATTTTGCCGAGGCCCGGACGATCCAGCAGCATTTGATGCAGAATATTTCGCGCGTCTGCCTGAATGAGCGCAATTATGAACAAAGCCTGTTTTTTCTGCAAAAAGCGCTGCCTTTGGCGGACAAAACCAACCTGCTCTACGATAAAATCATCACGCTCGTCTATTACGAAATTACACGGCTCTGTCTCAAGCAGAAATTACACGGCTCTGTCTCAAGCAGAAGGACAGTAAGGCGGAACTGATGAACGTTCTGAATCTTCTCCGGCAACTGGAGTTCCAGGATACGTATGAGGCCATGCTGCAGGTGTGCCGGAGGCATTTGGCAGAGATTTTTTGAACAAGCGGAACCCTTGGCGGAGCGCAAGGATATGCAAACAATGGCAAACGTATGTTCCAGTTTCCAGAGTTGTGCTATAATGTTGGGACGAATATATGGGATGAAAAAGAAGGAAATTTGCTTATTTCACCTGACGGAAGGAGCATCTGGCATGTCGGTCAACTTTTTGCTGGGCCGCTCGGGCAGCGGTAAAACGACGAAAATATGGGAGGCCGTGTCTTCCCGCCTGGAAGCGGAGCCGCTCGGCAAGCCGATCATCGTGCTGGTGCCGGAGCAGGGTTCATTCGGGGCGGAGCGCGGGCTGCTGGCGACGGGGAACATCAAAGGCAGCATCCGCGCGCAGACGCTCAGCTTCTCGCGGCTGGCTTACCGGGTGAAGCAGGAGACCGGCGGCAGCGGCAGCCTGCCGATCAGCGAGGAAGGCAAAAAGATGCTGATCTACAAAATTCTCGGCCGCCGCAAAGAAGAGTTGAAGCTGTTCGGCGACTCGGGCGACCGGCCGGGCTTCGTGGAGCGGCTGAGCGCGCTGCACACGGAACTGAAGCGCTGCTGTCTGGGCGCAAAGGATGTGGAAGCGCAGCTGGCGAAGCTCGGCGAAGTGTCCAGCAGTCCCATTCTGGCGGTCAAGCTGGAGGACCTCCAGCTGGTGTTCGGCGAACTGGAGCAGGAAATCTCCCAGCTCTACATTGACGAGGAAGACCGGCTGGCCGAACTGGCCGGAAATATCGGCCGTTCCGAATATCTCCGCGGCGCCGAAATCTGGGTGGACGGGTTCCACGGATTTACGCCGCAGGAATTTTTGGTGCTGCGCGGGCTTATGCAACAGGCGGCAAGCATCACGTTCGCGCTTACGCTGAACCGCTCCTATGCATCGGGTGAAGCGCCGCATGAACTGGACCTGTTCCATCCGGCGGCCATCACCTATCTGAAGCTGCGCGAAATGGCGGAGGAGCTCGGCTTGGAGGTCTGGGACGAGCTGCTTAGCCCGCAGGTGCTGCCGCGCTTTGCCGGCAGTCCCGCGCTCGGACATCTCGAAGCCGGTTTTCAGCGCCGCTATAAATGGGGCGGCGAGCCGGCGGAAGCGGCCGCAGCGATTACGATACAGGCGGCGGCTTCGCGCCGCGCCGAACTGGAGGGCGCGCTGCGGGAGATGATCCGGCTGGCCCGGGACGAAGGCGCAAGGTACAGCGAGATGGCCGTGTTCATGCGGAACATCGGCGACTACGAGCAGCTTGTCGCCCCGGCGTTCCGCAGCTACGGCGTGCCGTTTTTCCTCGACCAGAAGGTGGGCGAGCTGCATCATCCGCTGGCGGAATTTATCCGCGCGGCGATGGATACCGTCCGCCGCCGCTGGCGGTACGAGGATGTGTTCCGCTGCGTGAAGACCGGCCTGCTGCTGCCGCTGGACGGCAGCCTGACGCAGGCGGATATGGACGAGCTGGAGAATTACGTGCTTGCCTGCGGCATCCACGGCTACCGCTGGACGGACGGGCGGCCGTGGAAAGGCATTCCGAGCCTGTCGCTGGAAGGCGGCAAGGCGGCGGATGAGGCGATGCTGGAGCGGATGGAACGCTGCCGCCGGAGCATCGCGGAGCCGCTGCATGCGTTTGAGCGGAAAGTGAAGAAGAGCCGCCGTACCGGCCTTGATTTCTGCACCGCCGTGTACGAGCTGCTGGAAGATATCGGGGCTGCGGCGCATGTGGAGCGGCTGGGCACGGAAGCATTGGCGTCCGGCCGCACCGGGGCCGCCCGAGAGCACAGCCAGATCTGGGAAGCGGCGCTGAACCTGCTGGACCAGATCGCGGAGATGATGGGCGGCGAGCCGATGGAATTTGAACTGTTCTCCGGTGTGCTGGAGACCGGCCTTGCCGAACTGAAGCTGGGACTGGTGCCGCCTGCGCTCGATCAGGTACTGGTAGGGAGTATGGACCGTACCCGCGTTTCGGGGATTAAATACGCTTTCCTGCTGGGCTTCAACGACGGCATCGTTCCCGCCCAGTTCAAGGAAGACGGCATTTTGTCGGAGGGCGAGCGTTTGGCGCTGCAGGATGCCGGTCTGGAGCTGGCGCCGGGCATTTCGCGCAAGCTGCTGGACGAACGTTTTCTGATCTACAACGCCCTGACGACGGCCAGCGCGAAGCTGTGGATCAGCTATGCGGCCGCGGACGAGGAAGGCAAAGCGCTGCTCCCGTCCGAAATCATCCGCCAGGTGCAGGGGATGTTCCCCGGGGCGCTGACGGAGCAGGCTCTCGGCGGCTTCCCTTCGGCACTGCCGGCAGGCAGCGAAGAAGCGGACCCGCGGCCGCATCTGGATTACGTCGGCCAGCCGGAGCAGACACTGCGCATGCTGCTGCTGCAGCTCCGTCAGTGGAAGCAGGGAGCCGACATCCCCGGCCTTTGGTGGGATGTATACAACTGGTTTGCCGGAGCAGACAGCGGCCGCACGGAGGACCTCCGGCTCCGCCTGAATTCGCTGTTCTACGCCAACCGGACAACCCCGCTGAAACGCCGCACCAGCCGGAGCCTCTACGGCGGCTCGACGCTGCGCGGCAGCGTGTCGCGCATGGAGAAGTTTGCCGGCTGCGCGTTCTCCCATTTCGCCGCCTACGGCCTGCGGCTCAAGGAGCGGCAGCTGTACCGGCTGCAGGCGCCGGACATCGGCCAGCTGTTCCACGCCGCCCTGAGCGAAATGGCGAAATCGCTGCAGCAGGAAGGCCGCGGATGGGGCAGCATGTCGGCGGAGGAATGCCGCAGCAAAGCCGGAGAGACGGTGGAGCAGCTGTCCCCGCTGCTGCAGGGCGAAATCCTGATGAGCAGCAAGCGGTACAGCTACATCAAGCGCAAGCTGAAGAACATCGTCGGCCGTGCTTCCGTCATCCTGGGCGAACACGCCCGGCGGGGCAGCTTCGAGCCGGTCGGACTGGAGCTGGATTTCGGTCCCGGCAAAGATCTGCCGCCGCTGCGCATCGCGCTGCCGAACGGCTGCACGCTGGAAGTCGTCGGGCGGATTGACCGGGTCGATATGGCCGAAGGCGCGCAAGGCGTGCTGCTGCGGGTCATCGACTATAAATCCAGCCAGAAGGATCTTAAGCTGCACGAGGTGTATTACGGCCTGTCGCTGCAAATGCTGACGTACCTCGACGTGCTGCTCACCTATGCCGAGCAGTGGCTGGGCCGCGCCGCGCTTCCGGCAGGAACGCTTTATTTCCATGTACATGATCCGCTGCTCACCTCCGCCAACGGGATGAACCGGGAACAGGCCGATCAGGAGCTGCTGAAGCGGTTCAAGATGAAGGGGCTGCTGGCGGCGGACCGCGAGACGGTGACGCTAATGGATGCCACGCTCGACAAAGGGCATTCCTCGATCATTCCGGTTGCGCTCAAAAGCGACGGCAGCTTTTACAGCAGCGCGTCGGTGGCGACGCCCGGCCAGTGGAACGACCTGCTGGGCTCGGTGCGGGAGACGATGACGGAGATCGGGACCCGGATCACGGAAGGGGATGTCTCGATCCGCCCTTACCGGATTCAACAGGAGACGGCCTGCACGTTTTGCGCCTTCCGTCCGGTCTGCCAGTTCGACGAGAACATCGAGGGCAGCGGCTACAACAACCTGGGCAAGCCGGGCAAAGACATGATTTGGGATATGCTGTCCCGCAAAGGAGGAGAGAAGCCGTGAGCATGCAGAGAGAAATAGAACCGAAGCCGGAGGGCAGCTTCTGGAGCGACGACCAGTGGCGGGCCATTGCCGAAAGCGGCGACGATATTCTCGTTGCGGCGGCGGCGGGCTCGGGCAAAACGGCGGTGCTGGTGGAGCGGATTATCCGTAAAATCAGCAGCGAAACCGGCGGGTTCAGCGTAGACCGGCTGCTGGTCGCCACGTTTACGAAAGCGGCGGCTTCGGAGATGCGCCAGCGCATCCGCGAAGCGCTCGAAACCAAGCTGGAGGAAGACGGGGAGAACGAGCATTTGCGCCGTCAGCTGGCGCTGCTGGGCCGGGCGTCGATTACGACGCTGCACTCCTTTTGCCTGGAAGTGATCCGCAGATACTATCAGCTCATTCCCATCGATCCCGGTTTCCGCATCCTGAACGAACATGAAGCCGAGATGATGCGCCAGGAGCTATTGGAAGAGCTGCTTGAGGAAAAATATGCCGGTCTGGATGAGGATGAGGAGGACAGCGACTTCGTGCGGCTGGCCGACTGGTTCAGCGGCGAACGCAGCGACGACGCGGTGCATGCGCTGATTCAGCGGCTGCATGACTTTGCCCGCAGCCATCCTTGGCCGGAGCAGTGGCTGCGCGATACGGCGGCTACGTTTGCCGTGCCGGATTTGGAGGCGCTGGGCGGCACCGTTTGGGTCCGCAGCATGCTGCAGGACGCAGCTCTGACGCTGGACGGCGCCGCCGCGCAGCTTCGCCAGGCGAAGGAGCTCGCACTGCGTCCCGGCGGCCCCGCGCCGTACGCGGACAGTGTGGCATCCGACCTGGAGATGGTCGAGGCGTTCATTGACAGTCTCGCCACGCGCCCGTGGACGGAACTGTACGATATTTTTATGGAGATATCGTTCGTCAAGCTGAAGCCCGTTAAGAAGGACTCCGCCGACCCTGCTTTGCAGGAGGCGGTCAAGGACATCCGCGAGCAGGTGAAGAAGCAGCTGCTGGAGCTGCAAAAAGCGCTCTTCGGCCGCCCTGCAGCTGCCTATCTGGCCGAGCTGCATGAAGCCGCGCCGCTGATGCGCGAGCTGGCCGAGACGGTCATTTTGTTCGGAGAGCGTTACCGCCAGCAAAAAATCAGCCGCGGGCTGGTCGATTTCAGCGATCTGGAGCATTACTGCCTGCAAATTTTACGGCGTGAAGGCTCCACACCGGAACAGTCCGAGCCTTCCGACGCCGCGCTGGAATACCGGGCGCTGTACGACGAAGTGCTGCTCGATGAATATCAGGACACCAACAGCGTGCAGGAGGAGATCGTGCGGCTGATTTCGCGCGGAGCTCCGGGCAACCGGTTTATGGTCGGCGACATGAAGCAGAGCATCTACCGGTTCCGTCTGGCGGAGCCGGGTCTTTTTCTCGATAAATATTTGAGCTTCGGACAACGCGGCGGCAAGGAACCGGAGGAACGCTCGCCTGGGCTTGTGATCGATTTGGCGCGCAACTTCCGCAGCCGCCCGGAGGTCGTCAATGCCGTCAATATGATTTTCCGGCAGGTGATGAACAGCATCGTCGCCGAGATCAGTTATGATCCGCGGGCCGAGCTGGTGTACGGCGCCAATTTTCCGGGTGCGGAAGCAAGCACGCAGGATACGTATTTCACTCCAGAGCTGCTCTTGATCGACCGGGGCGCTTCCGGCGGGGAACGTACGGAAGAGGCGGGCGAGGACGGGGAATCCGCTGCGCAGGAGAGCGAAACGACCGAAGCGGAAACGGCGCAGCTTGAAGCGCGGGCCATCGCCCGGCGCATCGCGCAGATGACAGGCATGACAGGGCAGCCGCCGCTGCTTATCTACGATAAGTCGCTCAAGATGATGCGTCCCGTCGTGTTCGGCGATATCGTCATCCTGCTGCGCTCGGCGAGAATCTGGACGCCGACGATCATCGAGGAACTGCGGCTGGCCGGGATTCCGGCCTTCGGCGAGCAGAACAAAGGGTATTTTCAGGCGACCGAAGTCGAGGTGGCGCTGGCGATCCTGCAGACGATCGACAATCCCCGCCAGGACATCGCGCTGGCCGGCGTGCTCCGGTCGCCGGTCGTCGGCTTAAGCGAGGAAGAGTTGTCTGCAGTCCGTCTGCAGGCCGGAGGGACGTATTACGACGCGCTGCTCGCTGCGGCGGGGAATAGCGAATCCCAAGAGCCGGGGCCGGAGACAAGCTTGGAAGGGCTGCAGGCCGGAGCGGACGGATTCGATTTATTCGGCTGGAGTGCCGCAGCGGAAACTGCGGGAACAGCGGAAGAAAGCGGACCAGCGGCGATGGCAGTTGCGGCGGAAGAAAGCGAGCCTGGGGCAACGCCGGACACAGCCGCTCCGGTGGCGCCGGCGCTTCGCGGGAAGCTGGAGCATTTTCTGGCGAAGCTGGAAGCATGGAGACAAGCCGCCCGCGAAGGCAGCCTGCCGGAGCTGATCTGGCAGGTCTATAACGAAAGCGGATATCTGGAGTGGGTCGGCGGACTGCCGGGCGGACTGCAGCGCCAGAACAATCTTATGGCGCTCTACGACCGAGCGGTCCAGTTCGAGAACGACACGAACTCCCGCGGATTATTCCGGTTCCTGCTGTTTATAAACCGTCTGCGGGAGAACGGCGGCGATCTCGGCGTGGCCGGCGGAACGGGCGAGGAGGCGGGCGGCGTCCGGATTATGACGATCCACAAGTCAAAAGGGCTGGAGTTTCCCGTCGTCTTCTTGGCCGGCATGGCGAAGGCCTTTAACCGTCAAGACCTGCATTCGCCGTTTCTGGTGCATAAAGAGCTGGGCTTCGGTCCGCGTTTTGTCGAGCGGGATACCCGCGTGACGTACCCGACGCTGCCGTACCTGGCGATCAGCCGCCGTTCGCGGCTTGAATTGCTGGCGGAAGAAATGCGCGTCCTGTATGTCGGACTGACCCGGCCGCGCGATAAAATGATTCTCGTCGGCACGGTAAGGGATTTGCCGCGTGCTGCCTCCGCATGGGCGACGGTACAAAGCCGCGAGGAGCTGCTGCTGGAAGGCCATCTGCTGGCCCGGGGCCGCAGCTATCTCGATTGGGTCGGGCCGGCGCTGATCCGCCACCCGGGCGCAGCGATCCTGCGCAAGCTGGCCGGTGCGGAAGGTCCGGTGTCGACGGCGCTGCACGGCGACCGCTCCAGCTGGAGCGTCGCTGTGGCGAACGCCGGAGAGCTGGTCTCCGGTGCGGCGCCGGCGGATGATGCCGGCAGCGCCGAACGCCAGGCCGCGCTTGAGGCGCTGCGCGGCAGCCGGGCGCTGCCGGAGCTTGGCACGCCGCTGGCAACGGAGATCGCGCGGCGGCTCGCGTGGCATTATCCGCATCTGGCGGAAGCGCAGACGCCTGCCAAAACTTCCGTCACGGAGCTGAAGACGCTGATCAACATGCAAGAGCAGCCGTCGCTTGATTTGCTGGAGGAGGGCGGCGCAACCGTAATCCGGAAGGATCACGCTGCGCCGGAAGGACTAAAGGCGGCGGCCGGCGCAAACTCCGCGCCGGGCGGGTTCACGCTTCAGCTCCGACGCCCGCAATTCATGGAGAAGCGGGGATTGTCCCCCGCGGAGCGCGGGACCGCATACCATACGGTCATGCAGCATCTCCCGCTGGACGGGCAGCTTGGCATTGATCGGCTGGAGCAGACTGTGGCTGGTCTCGTGCAGGCCGCGATCCTGCGCCAGGAGCAGGCCGACGCCGTGGATCTCGGAGCGATACATGCCTTCTGCGGGAGCGAGCTGGGCCGGCGGCTAATGTCTGCCCCGTGGAAACAGCGGGAGCTGCCGTTCAGCTACATGGTGCCGGCAACAGAAGCCTTCGGCAGCCCCGATCCCGCTGCGCCTGATGCGCTCAAGCTAGGTACGGCAAGCAGCGGCAATGTCATGATCCAGGGGGTCATCGACTGCCTGTTCCGCGAGAACGGCCGGCTTGTTTTACTGGACTATAAAACGGATACCGTCCTGGAACATAAAGGCGGCATCGCCGCACTGGCCGAGAAATACCGCTTCCAGCTGGAGCTGTACGGCAAAGCGCTGCACGATATTTTGGGCGAGCCGGTCAGCGAGATTTGGCTGTACTTTTTCGACGGGGGCGTTTCGGTGAAGCTGTAAGCAGCGATTCCTAGGGCTTTCTTTGCCTGGGAATCTATTAAATTCTAAAATTAGAGTTTGGGAGATTTCGTGCAATCGAACGTTTGGAATCCAGCGCAGTTCAGCCGATTGGGCAGACATAGCGATGCTCACGGTGCCGTGAATCTATCGAACAAATATTAAAAAATAAATGTCAAAATGCCGCTGCGGCGGCGGGGGAAAGAGGGAGAGACGATATGCGTATTTTGCATACGGGCGACTGGCATCTGGGCCGGACGCTGGAGGGTAGAAGCCGGCTGAAGGAGCAGGAGCAGTTCGTGGACGAGCTAGTGGACATCGCCGATTCGTCGGGCGCGGACCTGATCATGATGGCCGGAGATGTATACGATTCAGTGAATCCGCCGGCCGCGGCGGAGCAGCTATTCTACGAGGCAGCCGCCCGCCTGACCGATAAAGGCCGCCAGCTGGTCGTCATCGCCGGCAACCATGACCAGCCGGAACGGGTCTCCTCGGTCTCCCCGCTCGTCCGCAAACGCGGGATTTCCCTGGTCGGGCTGCCGGTGGCCGACCCGGTAAGCGTGCATATCGCCCGTACCGGCGAAACCGCGCTGATTGCCGCCCTGCCTTACCCTTCCGAAGCGCGGCTCGGCGAGCTGCTGGCCGGCGACAGCGGGGAAGAGGAGCTGCGGCTGGCATACAGCGCGCGCGTCGGCAAGCTGATGAAGCTGCTGGGCCAGCCGTTTACGCCGCAGACGGTCAATCTGGCGATGAGCCATATTTACGTGCTCGGCGGCGTAGAGAGCGACTCCGAACGCCCGATCCAGGTCGGCGGAGCGTATACGGTGGATCCTTCGGCGCTCGCCTGCGGCGCGCAGTACACGGCGCTCGGCCATTTGCACCGTCCGCAGAAGGTCAAAGGCGAGGGCATGATCCGCTACAGCGGTTCGCCGCTGGCGTACAGCTTTTCGGAGGCGGGACAGACCAAATCTGTTGCTTTGCTGGACATTGCCCCCGGCGGGGAACCGGTATTTGAAGAAATCTATCTGCGCAGCGGGCGGCCGCTGGTCAACTGGAAATCCGCCGGCGGGCTGCAGGAAGTATACGGCTGGCTGGAAGAAGGACGGGATCTGGACGCTTTTATCGATCTGGAGCTTCGTCTGACCGAGGCGATGTCGATGAACGACATCCAGAAGCTGCGGAAGCTGCGGGAAGGCATCGTCCACATCCGCCCGGTTTACCCGCAGATGGAGCAGGAACTGGAGGAGCTGTCCCGGTCGCGGATGCCGGTGCAGGAGCTGTTCCGCAAATTTTATCAGCGGCAGACCGGCGGCGCGGAACCGGAGGACAGCCTGATCGAGCTGTTCCTGGATTTGGCGGCGGAGCATGAACCGGGAGAAGGAGAGGAAAGCGCATGAAGCCGATCACGTTAAAAGTAGCGGGGCTGCAAAGCTACCGTGAGCAGCAGACTATCGATTTCGAAGGCCTGACCGAGACGGGGCTGTTCGGGATTTTCGGGCCGACCGGCAGCGGCAAATCGAGCCTGCTCGATGCCATTACACTGGCCATGTACGGCAAAGTGGAACGGGCGGCGGGCGGGACGCAGGGCATCATGAACCATTCCGAGGATCAACTCGGCGTGGCCTTTACCTTCGAGCTGACCTCCGCGGCCGGTCCCCGCCGCTTCCGGGTGGAGCGCAAATTCAAACGGACCGGCGAGCAGTCGGTCAGCAACACGATCAGCCGGTTCATCGAGGTACATGCCGACGGGGAAGAAGTGCTGGCGGATAAGCTGGCTGACGTGACCCGCTGCGTGGAAGAGCATATCGGGCTGAAGATGGACGACTTTACCCGTGCGGTCGTGCTTCCGCAGGGCAAATTCGCCGAGTTTTTGTCGCTTCGCGGCGCCGACCGCCGGCAGATGCTGCAGCGCTTATTCCATTTGGAACAGTATGGCGACCAGCTTGCGATGAAGCTGAGCCGCAGAGTGAAAGATAACGATGCCGCGCTGCAGACGCTGGAAGCGGAGCAGCAGGGGCTGGGCGGCGCCGGCAAGGCCGATGTAGACACGGCGGCCGGGCGGCTGGAGGAAGCCGTCCGGCACGCGGCAGAATGCCGGGCCAAGCTGGAAGCGGCGCAGCGTCTGAACGAGCAGTATGCCCGGATTCGCGAGCTCCAGGAGGAGCGGCAACGCCGTGAACGGCAGCGGCAGGGGCTGCTCGAGCGGGAGCCGGCCATCCGGCTGCTGGAAGAGAAGCTTGGCAAGGCCGACGAAGCCGAGAAGCGGCTGCCCGCGCTTGCTGCTTGGCGGAGCGCGGACGAAGCCTGGCGCGGCAAGCTGCACCTCGCCGAGACGCGCGAGCGTGCCGCGGCCGAAGCTGCGGCGGCCGCTGAGGCGCTGGCCGCTGCGGAAACGGCCGCCGCCGCCGCGCTGGCCGCGGAAGAGCCGGCCCTCCGCCAGGGGGCCGACCAATTCCGGCGCGCGCTTGAGCTGGAAGCCGAGCTGGCACGCCTGCAGCGCGAGCTCGCCGAGGCGCTCGCGCGGCAAAGCGAAGCCTCCCAAGGGCTGGCCGCCCGCCGGGAGGCACTGGCCCGGGAGCGCGAGCTTTTGGCCAAGGGCCAAAAGCGCCAGCAGGAGCTGCAGCAGAGCCTGCAGCCCCTTTCGGTGCGCTCCCAGGAGCGGGCGTCGCTGCAGGAGGCCCTGCAGCGGCTGCAAGCCCTGCGTTCCGCCGAGTCCCTGTGGGGGACGGCGGAACGGGAGCGCCGCGAGCGCGAGGCACAGCTCGCGGCGGCGCAGGCGCGCCTCGCTGCCGCCGGGGAGCGGCAGCAGGCGCTGGCGGCGCAGGGCGGCGCGGCGGTGAACGCCGCCGCCCTGCACCGCGAAGCGCTGCGGCTGGGCGCCGCCGCAGCGGCTTCCGCGGCCGCGCGCCTGGCGGAGCGCGCAGCGGCGCACGAGGCGGCGCTCAAGGCACAGGAGCGCCGCCGCCTGTCGCTGACGCTGGCCGGGGGGCTGCTCGAAGGGCAGCCCTGTCCGGTATGCGGCAGCATGGATCATCCCGCGCCGGCTGTTGACGGCGCGGAAGACAGCCTTGCAGCCCTGGAAGAGGGGCTGCAAGCCGTCCGTGCGCTGGAGAAGCGCGCGCACGAGGCGGCGAACCTGCTCCGCGGCCAGCTGGAGCAGGATCAGGCCTGGCTGGAGCAGGCCTACGGAGACCTGGCCGGCGAAGCTTCAGGGGCGCTAGTAGCCGCCGGGCTGGCGCAGGAGGCGTTGGGGTGGCCGCAGGAACAAGCCGCCGGCTTATTGGAATCGGGCCAAAGCGCCGAAACGCCTTCGTTGGCTGCGGTATGGGCCGCTGCCGGCATTAGCTTCGATGGCGGTATGGCCCTTGGCGATGCTAAGTTTACGCCTAGCGGCGCTTCCCATGCCGGACAAGACCTCCCGGACGAAACCATGCTGTCCGCGCTGGAGACGGCGCTGCCCCGCCTAAAAGCGCGCTCCGGCGAACAGCGCCGGGCGGCGGGGGAATGGCAGCGCGCCATGCAGGAAGCGCAGCAGCACAGCCATAAGGAAGCTGCGCAGACCGCGGCGGAGCAGTCCTGGGCGGACGGGCTGGCGGCCAAAGCGGATGAGCAGCGTGCGGGGCTTGCGGCTCTGCGCGGCGAATGGGAGGCGCGCTTCCCCGGTATGGCGCCGGGCGAAGCCGAAGCCGCTTACCGTGACATGCAGCACAAGGATGAGCAAGCAGAGGAGATTCGCGGCCGTCTGGACATCGCCGTGAAATTTCTCGACGAGAAAAGCGCCGCCGTGCAGTCGCTGCAGGAGCAGGCAGCCGGGCTCGACAAGGAGCTGACGCACTGGAACGCCCAGCTTGAGGGCAAACAAGTGCTGGCGCAAGAGAAAGAGGAACGGCTGCGGCAAATTACCGGCGGCCGGTCCGCTGCTGAACTGCTGGCGGAATGCGAGGAGCGGCTGCGGGGACTGCAGGCGGCGCTGGAGAGCGGCCGCGAGCGCGCCCGCAGCGCAGCGGAGCTGTCCCAGCAGGAGACGAGGGAAGCGGCGATTGCCCGCCAGGCGGAGGTCTCGGCACGCGAGCATCTCGCATCCGCCGCTTCCCGCTGGCAGGAGAGCCTGGCCGCTTCGCCGTTCTCCGCACCGGAAGAAGTGGAAGCTGCCTCGCTTGGCGCAGACGAGCGGACGGAAGCTGCTGCCCGTGTTCAGGCGTACCGCGCCGAAGAAGCCGAGGTGGCGCTTCAGCTGCGGGATATCGAGGCCAAGCTGGGGACCGGCAGCCTAAGCGAAACGCAGTGGCAGGAGAGCGTCCAGGCGCTGCGTGCCGGTAAAGAAGCGGACGAGCAGGCGCTGCAGTCCCGGGCGCGGGCGCAGCGCGATCTGGAGGATGTGCAGCAGCGGCATGTTCGCTGGCTTGAGCTGGAGGAGCGGCGCAAGGAGCATGCCGTGCTGCAGGACCGCTTGGCCAAGCTGCAATCCGTTTTGCGCGGCAACGCCTTTGTCGAATACATCGCCGAAGAGCAGCTGATGCAGGTGTGCCAGTCCGCGTCGCAGCGGCTGCGTTTCCTGAGCAAGCAGCGCTACGCGCTGGAGGTCGATTCCGGCGGCGGCTTCGTCATCCGCGACGACGGCAACGGCGGAGTGAAACGGCCGGTGTCGACTTTATCCGGCGGCGAGACCTTCCTGACCTCATTGTCGCTGGCGTTGGCGCTGTCCGCACAGATCCAGCTGCGGGGCCAATATCCGCTGCAATTCTTTTTCCTCGACGAAGGGTTCGGCACGCTCGATCCCGAGCTGCTGGAGACCGTCATTACGTCGCTGGAGCGGTTGCATAACGATCAGCTGTCGGTCGGTATCATCAGCCATGTTCCGGAACTGCGGGCCAGGCTGCCGCGCAAGCTGATTGTCGTACCGGCCGAGCAGGGCGGAGAGGGCTCTCGCATTGTTTTGGAAAAAATGTAAAGTCTTTTTTTAGAGAGTGACGTTGGTCACAGATACACCACCATAGCACTGTTATAATACAGCTAAGCCGACATCATTTGAAACACCTCGGCGGACGTATGACGGGGAACTGCAACATCTCCTAATCATACGTTCGCCGCCATCTCCGTTTTCTGAACGGAGAAGGGTGTTTCTTTTTTTTTGTCTTTTTTGCTTATAAAGAAAGTATACTTCCCGGAATCTCCGCAAAATACCGGACTTCACAAAGGTACCCCTCACTATGAAGGGGTGTTTTGAGGTCTGTACCTGATACAGTTCGGCTGTCTGTAGACACAAAGATGACGTTCGCTTTCGTAATCCGTTACGATCCTGTATGATGGAGGATAACGAGGCAAGACTGCATACCGAAACCAACTGTTTGGGAGGCTAATGGATGGAAACCATATTTAGCAAAATTATTGAAGGCACAATTCCGGCCAAAAAAGTATTCGAAAACGAACGCATTCTGGCCTTTTACGACATCGAACCGGCTGCTCCGGTGCATGTGCTGATTATTCCCAAAAAACCGATCCCTTCGATGAACGAAGTGACGACCGAGGATTTGCCGCTGATCGGCGAAATCCACGCCGTCGCCCAGCAAATCGCCGCCGAACTGGGCATCAAGGAGTCCGGATACCGGCTGATCAATAACTGCGGACCGGACAGCGGACAAGCCGTGCCGCATCTTCATTACCATCTGATCGGCGGGGCCAAACTCGGCGCGCTTGTCGGCGGATCGAAGTCGCATGCCTGACATAGGAAGTGCGTCTTGCTGCCGGCAGAAAAAAGAATGGTGTGAAGGTTGACACCCTATTTATTTTTGACCTATAATGAAATTTGATGAACCGTGTTGTTATGCTCTTGGACGGTCTGGTCGGAGGGAGGGAAAACTGGTGTCTGAAACGAAAGTTCGTAAAAACGAGACAATTGATGCTGCACTTCGTCGCTTTAAACGTTCCATCGCTAAAGATGGTGTCTTGGCTGAGGTGAAGAAACGCAAGCATTATGAGAAGCCAAGCGTGAAGCGCAAGAAGAAGTCTGAGGCTGCTCGCAAGAGAAAGTTCTAGGAGGATCACTGTAGCATGAATCTTAGCGATCGATTGAACGAAGATATGAAGCAAGCGATGAAGAGTAAGGACAAGTTCACACTCTCCACCATTCGAATGGTTCGTTCTACAATAAAGTATCTTGAAATAGATTTGAAGAGAACATTAGACGACAACGAAGTGCTTGATATCCTTAGTCGTGAAATCAAACAGCGCAAAGATGCCCTCCAGGAGTTTGAAACGGCGGGACGCGATGAGCTTGCCGCCAATACGAAAGCAGAAATCGAGATTATCAGCAAATACCTGCCAGAGCAGCTTACCGAAGAAGAAATTAAAGTAATTGTACAGCAGACCATCCAGGAAACCGGTGCTTCTTCGAAAGCGGATATGGGTAAGGTAATGAGCGCGCTGATGCCGAAAGTCAAAGGCCGCGCTGACGGTAAAATCGTGAACCAAGCGGTTCAGCAGTTTCTGCAATAATAAAACGCTAGCACCCCTTTAACGAGGGGTGTTTTTCGTGTTTTACGGACCTCCGTACTCCCGCCAGGGAGTACGGAGGTTTTTTCGTTTTGTCCGCACCAATTGCCATACGCGCATCCTCATAAAAAAAAGATTGCCCGCATAAGGTGTTACAGAAGGCAGGAAGGGGGAGAAGGCTACTTATGACCCGGATCGGCCGCAAACTGCGGGGTTTGACGGGCGGAATATTGGATCTTCCGCAGGATGTGCTGCAGGAGCTGCCCCGCATTACCCTGATCGGCAACCAGGAATTGCATATTGAGAACCATCGCGGTGTTCTGCATTTTTCAGACTCCGAGCTGCGCATCGCGCTGTCCAAGGGCTCGCTGGAGATTGTCGGCAACAATCTCTCGATCCGTAACATCGTGGGCCAGGAACTGGCGGTTGAAGGGAGCATCGGAGAAATCAGATATAAGGGAAGCGAGGAGAAATTATGAAAGAGCCGCCTCTTTCGGCGCTGCGGGGATACGTTACGCTGCAAATCAAGGGAGCGCAGGTGGAAAGGTTCATCAATGCCTTGTCAGAAGCGGGAATCCTGATCTGGAATGTCAAACCTGCTGCCGGAGGCGCCGAGCTCCGGTTGCTGCTGGATGATTTTTTCCGGCTGCGCCCGCTCCTGCGGGGGACAAGCTGCCGGATGCATGTGAAATCCCGGCACGGCCTTCCATTTCGCATGGCGAGATTGTGGAAGCGGAAGTTTTTTGCCGCGGGCATCTTAATGTTCGGTATCGGTCTGCTGCTGCTTTCCTCCATGGTCTGGAATGTGGAGGTGGAGGGCAACGACAAAATTCCTTCGGAGGATATTTTGGCCGCTGCCCGGCAGGAGGGCATTTTTCCGTTTCAGTGGATTTGGCGCCTCGGCGAACCGGACAAGCTGTCGAAACAGCTGAATTCGCGAATCCCCGGCGTAACCTGGGTGGGTCTTCAGCGTACGGGGACGAACATCACGATCCAGGTGGTGGAAGCCGATCAGCCGGAGCCGCGGCCGCTGCTGAATCCGAGGCATCTCGTCAGTTCGGCCGATGCCGTCGTTACCGAAATCTATGCCGAGCAAGGCCGGCCGGTCGTCGGCATCCATTCGCGGGTAAAGAAAGGCCAGATCCTAATTTCCGGAACGCTCGGCGATGAGGCCAATCACCAGACCGTGGTCGCCAAAGGCGAGGTCCGGGGGCTGGTATGGCATGAATACAATATCGAGGTTCCGCTCAAGACCACCAGCAGCCAATATACCGGAGAACGCAAGGACCGGATCTACGTGGTGCTGGGCCATTGGGCCATCCAGGTTTGGGGTTACGGAAAATCGGGGTTCGCCTCGTCCCGCACCTTGACCGAGCTGGATCCGCTGTCCTGGCGCGCGTATGACCTTCCGCTCGGCGTGATGACCGAGAAGGAGCTGGAGTCCCGGCAGGTCACGGAAACGCAGACGCCGGAGGCGGCGCGCGAGGAAGGCATCCGGCAGGCGCAGGCCGATATTCTGGCGAAAAACGGAACCGACAGCGTGATCAAAAGTCAAAAAATTTTGCATGAGAAGAGAGAGAATGGTAAAGTTTATATGAAAGTGCTCTTCGAGGTGGAAGAGAGAATCGCGGAAGAACTTCCGATAGTAAACAACTGAGGAGAATGAGGCTACTTGTCAGAACAGACTTCAAGCATTCGTATAGCTTTGCAAAATGCGGGAGAAGCGCAAGCTCTGTTTGGCCCGCAGGATGGCTTTCTAAAAATCATCGAACGGGAGATTCCGGCGGTCATTGACTCGCGCGAGGCGGAGATTACGATCCGCGGCGCGGGCCGCGAGGTGGACATGCTGGAACAGCTGTTTCTTGTGCTGTTGTCGCTGATCCGCAGCGGCTACATCCTCAGTGAACGCGATGTGCAGTATGCCGTGGAGCTTGCCAAGGACTTTCATGCCGACCAGCTGCTCGACTTGTTCAAAGGAGAAATTACGACGACTTTCCGCGGACGGCCGATCCGTGTCAAAACCATTGGCCAGAAGCATTATGTGACTACGATTAAAAAACGCGACATCGTCTTCGGCATCGGACCTGCGGGTACGGGCAAAACCTATTTGGCCGTCGTGCTTGCCGTGGCCGCGCTCAAAGAAGGCTCGGTCAAGCGCATCGTGCTAACGCGTCCGGCGGTGGAAGCGGGGGAAAGCCTCGGATTTCTGCCCGGCGATCTGCAGGAAAAGGTCGACCCGTATCTGCGCCCGCTTTACGACGCCCTGTACGACGTTATGGGCCCGGATCAGGTCGCCAAGGCGCTGGAACGCGGGCTGATCGAAATTGCGCCTCTGGCGTATATGCGCGGCCGTACGCTCGACGATTCGTTCATTATTCTGGACGAAGCCCAGAATACGACGCCGGAGCAGATGAAAATGTTCCTGACCCGCCTCGGGTTCGGCTCCAAGATGGTCATTACGGGCGACGTGACGCAGATCGACCTGCCGCGCGGCAAAAAATCCGGTCTGATCGAAGCGTCTTCGATCCTGTCGGGCATTGAAGAGATCGGCTTTGTCTATTTTGCCGAGCAGGATGTAGTACGGCATTCCCTGGTGCAGAAAATAATCGTTGCCTATGACCGCTCTGCCGAAAACCTTGATTAAAAGGGGATTGTCTTATGGCCTCCAAGCAACCTTCGAAACTAAGCGCATTTGTATACAGCAACAACGGATGGAAGTATAGCGCGGCGACGCGCTATGCTCTTTTCCTGTTATTGGGGCTTGTTTTTTATTTCAGCCTTGCACCGGACCTGGTGCCGAAGAAATACGACATTAAAGTGAATACGGTCAGCGCCACGGAGATTACGGCGCCGATGAAGATTCAGGACAAGAAAGCGACGCTTAAAGCGCAAGAGCAGGCGGCGGAGAATGTCCTTCCCAAATACCAGATCGTTCAGATGCGCTCGGAAAATCTCGTAACGTCCCTGCTGGACCGGATCGACCGCCTGAATCAGGACGACTCCATCTCCCAAAGCGATAAAATTACGATTTACCGAGAGGAAATCCCGCAGCGGGCGAACGATTTCGTGGCAAGTTACGTGGCGTCGGCCCGAAGCGCCGGCACCTACACAGATAACCTGCTAACCGAAATGCAGGATAAAATCAAGGAACAGGCGTATTCGATTCCGGAGGAAACGTTTATCAAGATCCCCCGGCTGACTTCGCAGGACATTATCGACATGAAGCCGGTGGCGCGCGACATTGTCAGCCGGCTGATGAACGACCAGATCTCCGAAGCCGATGCGGTTCGCGCCAAGGTCGCGGAGCTCGTCAGCATCAGTTCATTGAACCAGCGGACGGCGCGGGAGGTCGTGCAGGAACTGGTTCGGCTTGCGATTACGGCCAACAAATTTTACGACGAGGATGCCACCAAGGAAGCGGAAGTGCAGGCGCGCGACAACACGCCGCCTGTCTATATCGAGCAGGGGGATGTGCTGGTCGCCAAGGGGCAAGTGATTACCCCCGAACTGTACGCGCTTCTTGACGAAAACAAGCTGCTCAGCAGCGAGGTCAATTACTGGCCGCAGTTCAGCCTTTTTTTGCTGTCGGTGCTGCTTACGGCCGGACTTTTGGCGTTCATCCGTTATTCGGGCGGCCCTTCCGGCTTTAAATACAACAATTCCCAGCTGCTGATGCTGGTGCTTGTCTTCATCATCAACATTATCTCCATGCGTTTAATCGCCATTTTACAAACGGATGCCCGTACTTATGTCGGTTATCTGGCGCCGGTCGCGATCGGCGCGATGCTGATTACGATGCTGCTCGATCTGACGCTGGCGTATTTCTGCTCGATTCTGTTTGCCGTGTTGTCCAGCATTATTTTCAACGTGCAGACAAATTCGGTTTTCGATTTTAACTTCGGATTCTTTGCCCTTATTGTGTCCTATGTTGCGATCTTCGCCACCCACCGGGCCGGTCAGCGCTCGACCCTCCTCAAGGGCGGGATTATGGTATCGCTGTTCGGCAGCGTCTCCGTCTTTATGCTGATTTTGCTCGGCGGAGGGGTCTGGAACGAGACGTCGACCCTGTATGCGACGGGCTTCGCTTTTGCCAGCGGCTTGCTGACGGCGGTGCTTGTCATCGGGCTGATGCCGTTCTTCGAAGCCACCTTCGGCATTTTGTCCGCATTGAAGCTGGTAGAGCTGTCTAATCCGAACCATCCACTGCTGCGCAAGCTGCTTACGGAGACGCCGGGGACGTACCATCACAGCGTGATGGTCGGCAATCTGTCCGAGGCTGCTGCCGAAGCCATCGGGGCGGACGGGCTGCTCTGCCGGGTAGGTTCGTATTATCATGATATCGGCAAGACGAAACGGCCGTTTTATTTTATCGAAAACCAGAACGACATGGAAAATCCGCATGATGCGATCGAGCCGAAGCTGAGCAAATCGATTATTGTGGCACATGCCCGCGACGGCGTGGAAATGCTTAAGGAATACAAGCTGCCCAAGCCGATCCGCGATATTGCCGAGCAGCATCACGGCACGACGTTCCTGCATTATTTTTACCATAAGGCACTGAAATTGGCGGAGGAAAAAGGCATCGAGCCGGATTTCACGGAAGAGGATTTCCGGTATCCGGGGCCGAAGGCCCAGTCGAAGGAAGCGGCTGTGGTCGGCATCGCGGACAGCGTCGAAGCCGCTGTACGTTCGCTCCGCAAGCCTACGGTAGTGCAGGTGGAGACCATGATCGAGAAAATAATCAAAAGCCGGCTCGACGATCATCAATTCGACGAATGCGATTTGACGATCAAGGAGCTGGACATCATCGCCCGGACGCTGAAGGAGACCGTGATGGGGATTTTTCACTCCCGGATTGAATATCCTGAAGATGTGCGCAAGCCTAAAAAAGAGGAAGGGGCCGCGAATGCATGAGCCTGCAATTAGTATGGAGCAACGAACAGGAACAATTTGAAATCGGCGGCGAATGGATCGGCCTGCTGGAGAACATCCTGCAAAAGGCGGGGGAAGCCGAAGGCGTGGAGGACGGGGAAGTCGCGCTGACTTTTGTGGATAACGAGCGGATCCACGAGTTGAATATGGAATACCGGGGAATTGACCGCCCGACGGATGTGCTGTCGTTTGCGATGAACGAGTCGCTGGAGGATGAACCGGATATCATTTACGAACTGGAGGAAGGCGAGGAGCTGGAAGAGGTTCCTAACATTCTCGGCGATATCATCATTTCCGTGGAACGGGCGCAGGAGCAAGCCGATGAATACGGCCATTCCCTGAAGCGCGAGCTGGGCTTCCTTTTTGTGCACGGGTTTCTCCATCTGCTCGGGTACGACCACCAGGATGCCGCTTCCGAAGCGGAAATGATGGGTAAACAGGAAGCCGTGCTGGCGCAGGTCGGGTTGACGCGCTGATGGCGAAGAATACGGCGATCGGCCACAAACGGTTTTGGCATTCGTTCCGGTACGCCGCCCAGGGCATTGCGTGGGCCTTTAAATCGGAGCTGAATATGAAAGTACATACCGGAGTGTCGGTGCTTGTATTAATTGCTGCGGCTGTATTCCGGCTGCCTCCGGCCAGCTGGCTGCTGCTGCTGCTCGCGATTACGCTGGTTTTGACCGCTGAACTGCTGAATACCGCGATCGAAGCCACGATTGACCTGGTTTCTCCGGACGTCCACCCTCTGGCCCGCGTTGCCAAGGATACCGCTGCGGGAGCCGTTTTAATCACGGCGGTGTTTGCCATTATTGCGGGAATTTATGTTTTTTATCATCCGGTGATGGACTGGATCCGCCTTTATGTTATATTCGAATAACCTTCCCGTGCGCGGCGGTGTGCCCGCCGCGGAAGAACGCAGCTAATCCACCCAGCATTCATTTAAGGAGGGGCTTTATGGACGCAGCCTTACTGTTGCAAGAAGCGATCAAAGCAAGAATCAACGCTTATATACCTTATTCCCATTTCGGCGTCGGCGCAGCCCTGCTCGATCAGCAAGGACATGTCCACCATGGCTGCAACGTGGAAAACGCCGCCTTCGGACCGACCAACTGCGCGGAGCGGACTGCGCTGTTCCGGGCCATTGCGGACGGTGAGCAAGCCGGTTCGTTCAAGGCGATCGCCGTCGTCGCGGATACCGACGGTCCCGTATCGCCCTGCGGCGTGTGCCGCCAGGTGCTTGTCGAGCTGTGCCCGCCCGATATGCCGGTTTTTCTCGGTAATCTTAAGGGCGACGTGACGGAAACGACGGTACGCGATCTGCTGCCGGGGGCGTTTGGCCCTTCGGATCTGGAGCAGGGCAAGACGAGCTGAGCCGCTGCGGCTGTTCAGGTAGTGCCCGTTGTATTTTATACAACGAAACGACCGATTATTGTGCAAAACCCCGATTCTGTTGTATTTTATACAACAGAATTTTGCTTTTTCGCCTAAAATGGCGCATAGTAGATAAATCCATTGCACTAAACGCAATCAAAACAAGAAATCGCCCGTTTTTAGCGGATTCCATTGCACAAAATGCAACGCAGCAATGTTCCCGCAGGGAACGAGCGCTCCGAAGTGTGCCGCAGTAAAGCAATGTTCCCATAGGGAACGAGCGCTCCACGCGCAAACGCAGCACGCAGTGCTCCAATTCCGCGCCGCATTCCAGCGTGTTCCCGCAGGGAACGAAAGCGCTCATCGCACTACAGCCGCCAACAACGCGCCTTTCTGCCGCCCTAGCCACATTCCGGGTGTCCAGAGGGCCGGGGCCCTTGGGGTCCCCCTTGGCTAAGGGGGATTTAGGGAGATCGAAAATCTTTATCAAAGATATTCAGTTGCATCCATTCACGAGAGGAAAGATGTTATGCCATTCAAATCCGGGTTTGTCGCCATTATCGGCAGACCGAACGTCGGCAAGTCGACGCTGATGAACCAAGTGATCGGTCAGAAGATCGCCATCATGTCGGACAAGCCGCAAACGACCAGAAACAAAATCCATGGCGTGTACACGACGAACGATTCGCAAATCGTTTTCTTGGACACGCCGGGTATTCATAAACGTCAATCGAAGCTGGGCGATTACATGAACAATACGGCGATCGGCACGCTGGGCGAAGTGGAGGCCGTATTGTTCCTCGTGGACGCGTCCGAAGGCATGGGCGGCGGCGACCGCTTTATCGCCGAGCAGCTCGCTAATGTCAAGACGCCGGTATTCCTGGTGCTGAACAAGATCGACAAAATCGAGCCGGAGGCGCTGCTTCCGCTGATCGAGTCGTACCGTAAGCTCGTGTCATTTGCTGAAATCGTGCCGATTTCCGCAAAGCTGGGCAGCAATGTCAACACGCTGCTGGAGCAAATCACTAAATATTTGCCGGAAGGGCCGCAATATTATCCCGAAGATCAGGTAACGGACCATCCGGAGCAGTTTGTCTGCGCCGAGCTGATCCGCGAGAAAATTCTCCATATGACCCGCGAAGAGGTGCCGCATTCCATAGCGGTTACGATCGAGGACATGCGCGTGCAGGAGAATGGCGTGGTTAATATCTCCGCCGTTATTTTTGTGGAACGCGATTCGCAGAAAGGCATTATCATCGGCAAGCAAGGTGCGATGCTGAAGGAAGTGGGCCGCCGTGCCCGCACGGACATCGAAAACCTGCTCGGCTCGAAGATTTTTCTGGAATTATGGGTAAAAGTGAAAAAAGACTGGCGCAACCAGGAGCGCGTACTGCGCGATTTGGGCTTCCATAAAGACTCTTAAGGCTGCGGTATCCGGCGGTATATGGCAGGAATTGCAAGGATAGAACCTGTTTTTGCGCACATCCTATCTCTGAAGAGACATCGTGTTTCCGAAGAAAGGGTGAATACGAATGCGAGATTTTTCGTGGAAGTATTTTGCAATGACTGGAGATGTCGATGCTTATCTGCTGTACCGGGAGGCCGGAGATTCGCCGGTGGAGGCCGGACCGCTGCTCGCAGAGGAAGAGAAGGTTCTGGATGAAGAAGCGCAATAACGACTGGTTGCTCGCCGAATGGTTGGGGGAAGAGGCATGCTTTACAGGGTGGAAGGGATCGTCATCCGCAGCATGGACTACGGCGAAGGGAACGCGATCATTACGCTTTGCACCGAAAACGCCGGCAAGGTAGGGGTGCTCGTACGCGGAGCGAAAAAAGTAAAAAGCCGCCATGCTGCACTCATTCAGCCGTTTACCGTGGGAGAATTCGTGTTTTTCCGGGGGGGCAGTGGGCTGGGGACCTTAAACGCCGGAGAGATCAAGGAATCCCATCATGCGCTGCGCACCGACATCGTCAAAGCGGCTTATGCTTCATATGCCTGCGAGCTGCTGGACCGCGTGCTGCATGACGAGGAGACGGGCAGCTTCTGGTTCCGCCAGCTGTCTGCCTGTCTGCAGGCGCTCGAAGAGGGCAAGGACCCCGGCGTTATCATCAATATGTTCGAAATGAAAATCCTTCAGGCGGCCGGATACGCTCCGGAGCTGAACGCATGCATCGTGTGCGGACGCGAACGGCCGGATGAAGAGCTGCGGATCAGCCCCCGCCTCGGCGGGGTGCTTTGCCGCGCCTGCAAGCACAACGATCCGCCGGCGATGGAGATTTCGCCCCGGTCGCTGAAGCTGCTGCGGGTATTCGCCATGCTGGATCTGACAAGGCTCGGCAACGTAGATGTCAAGGACAGCACACGGGAAGAGCTAAAGAAGATTATGCGCGGATTCATGGACATGCAGCTCGGGCTGAGGCTGAAGTCGCAAGGTTTTCTCGACCAGCTCGATAAATACGATATTTGACGAAATCCGTTCTATCCGTTATTATATGAACAGTTTAAGCTTACATGACCGCTATTGCTCCGGTGACACGGAGACGCACGGCGATCGGGAAAGTAATGAACGTAAAGGCCGTCCAAAGCGAACCGGGGACAGTGAAAGCCCGGCGGGGCAGCGTTCATGAACATGGCGCCCGGGAGTGCGGAAGCGGCGAATGCAAAAAGTGGATTGCACGGCGGACCCCGTCAACGCGGATGATCCGGTGCGCAATCAAGTAGGGTGGAACCGCGGGAGTACATATACGCTCTCGTCCCTATGTCTGAATGTTCAGGCATGGGGGCGAGAGCTTTTTTGTCTGAGTGGGTTTAAGGCTATTTATTTTACAAGCGAAGGAGACGGTAACATGAATTTTCAGCAAATGATTCTGACGCTGCAGCAGTTCTGGGCGGCGCACAACTGTATTCTCGTCCAGCCGTATGACACGGAAAAAGGGGCGGGAACGATGAACCCGATGACGTTTCTGCGTTCGCTCGGACCGGAGCCGTGGAAAGTGGCGTATGTGGAGCCTTCGCGCCGTCCGTCGGACGGACGTTACGGAGAGAATCCGAACCGCTTGTATCAGCATCACCAATTCCAGGTCATCATCAAGCCGTCGCCGGACAACATCCAGGAAATTTATCTGGAGAGCCTCAAGGCGCTCGGCGTTGATCCGCTGCTGCATGACATCCGTTTTGTCGAAGACAACTGGGAGAACCCTTCGCTCGGCTGCGCCGGCCTCGGCTGGGAAGTATGGCTGGACGGCATGGAAATTACCCAGTTTACGTACTTCCAGCAAGTGGGCGGCATCGAGACGAACCCGGTCGCGGTAGAAATCACCTACGGCATGGAGCGCCTGGCTTCGTACATTCAAGAGAAGGAAAATGTGTTCGATCTGGAGTGGGTGGACGGCGTGACGTACGGCGACGTGTTCCATCAGCCGGAGGTTGAGCATTCGACGTATACGTTTGAAGTTTCCGATGTAAAAATGCTGTTCACGCTGTTCAACACCTATGAGGAAGAAGCCAAACGCGCGATGGACAATCACCTCGTCTTCCCGGCGTACGACTACGTGCTGAAATGCTCGCATACGTTCAACCTGCTGGATGCGCGCGGCGCGATCAGCGTGACCGAACGGACCGGCTTTATTACCCGGGTACGTAATCTGGCCCGTACGGTAGCGAATACCTATGTGGAGGAACGCGAAAAGCTCGGCTTCCCGATGCTCAAGAAAGAAGGTGCTGAGGCATGAGTAAAGATATTTTATTCGAGATCGGACTTGAGGAAATTCCCGCACGGTTTATCCGCGCCGCCATGGAGCAGCTGAAAGAAAGAACTCTGAAATGGCTGGAAGCCTCGCGTATCGCCCACAGCGGCGTAACCGCTTATGCCACCCCGCGCCGTTTGGCCGTGCTGGTCAAGGATGCTGCCGAAAGACAAGCGGATGTCAGCGAAGAAGTGAAGGGGCCTTCCCGCAAAATCGCGCTGGACGCAAGCGGCCAATGGAGCAAAGCGGCGTTGGGCTTCGCCCGCAGCCAGGGCGTGTCCCCGGATGCGTTTACGTTCAAGGAGCTTGCCGGCGTAGAGTATATTTATGTTACGAAAAACAGCGACGGCGTCGAAACCGCCTCCTTGCTGTCCGAAGGCCTGAACGGCATCGTGCATGCCATGACCTTCCCGAAAAATATGCGCTGGGGCGCTTATGATTTCAAATTCGTGCGGCCGATCCGCTGGCTGGTGGCCCTGTTCGGACAGGAAGTCATCGACCTGGAAATTACCGGCGTCAAATCCGGCAACGTAACCCGCGGCCACCGTTTCCTCGGAACCGAAACGACGATTGCCGAACCGGCGCAATACGTCGAGGCGCTGCGCGCACAGCATGTGCTGGTTGATGTAGAAGAACGCCAAGCGCTGATTCTGGAGCAAATCAACAAGCTGGCGGCCGACAAAAACTGGACGATCGCCGTCAAAGACGATCTGCTGGAGGAAGTGTTGTTCCTCGTCGAAACGCCGACCGTGCTGTTCGGAACGTTCGATCCGGCATTCCTGAACATTCCGCAGGAAGTACTGATCACGTCGATGCGCGAGCATCAGCGTTACTTCCCGGTGCTGGACGCTTCCGGCAAACTGCTGCCATTTTTCGTGACCGTGCGCAACGGCAACGGCGAATCGCTGGACGTCATTGCGAAGGGGAACGAAAAAGTGCTGCGCGCCCGCCTCTCCGATGCGAAGTTCTTCTATGAGGAAGACCAGGAGCTGAAGATCAGCGACGCACTGGCGAAGCTGGAGACGATCGTGTATCATGAAGAGCTCGGCAGCATCGGCGACAAGGTGCGCCGCATCCGGAATATCGCCGACTCCCTTGCCGCCAAGCTCGGACTTTCCGGCGAGACGGCCGCCGAGGTCAGCCGCACCGCGGATATTTGCAAATTCGACCTCGTGACGCAAATGGTGTACGAATTCCCTGAGCTTCAAGGCACCATGGGCGAGGATTACGCCCGCAAAGCCGGCGAGCCGGAAAATGTCGCCAAAGGCATCTTCGAGCATTACCAGCCGCGTTTTGCCGGCGACGCCGTGCCTTCGACGGAAGCGGGCCTGCTCGTCAGCTTGGCCGATAAAATCGACACGATCGTCGGCTGCTTCTCGATCGGCATCATTCCGACCGGCTCCCAGGATCCTTACGCGCTGCGCCGTCAAGCGGCAGGCATCGTGCAAATGGTGCTGGAGCATAAGTTATCCATCGGGCTGGACGAAATTTTCGCCGCTGCGCTTGAGGTTCACAAAAGTTTCCGTCCGGAGAAAACTTTTGCGAACGAGCTGCGTATAAGTCTTTACGAATTCTTCGGCCTTCGCGTGAAGCGTCTTCTCGCCGACAATGGCGTTCGTTACGACGTCGTGGATGCTGTTACTGCCGCAGGCTTTGACTCCATCGTTGACGTAGTGGACCGGAGCCGCGCGCTTACCGATGCGGTGAGCAGCCAAGCCGATTTCAAGGTTACGGTCGATTCGCTGACCCGCGTCGCCAATCTGGCGGCCAAGGCAAGCGGCAACGCCGCGGTTGATCCGTCGCTGTTCACCGAAAAAGCCGAATCGGAACTGTATGCTACCTGGCAGTCCAAGCACGCTCCTTATGCGGCTGCGCGCGAAGCGCGGAACGCCGCCGAAGCGCTGGCGCTTTTATCCGGACTGAAGGATGCCGTTACCGGATTTTTCGATTCCGTAATGGTCATGGCCGAAGATGAGCAGATCCGCGCCAACCGTCTGGCGCTGCTGTCTGCCATCGACGCCGATTCCCGGGCGTTTGCCGATTTCGGCAAGCTGGTCTGGTAGCACCCGCTTAGACGGTGTGAAATGGTGAATCCTGCGCATTTGCTGCATTTTTGGTATAGATCGCTGGTTTAGGGTATAAATATACGGAACGGTGCCAATTTTCGTAAGTTGACATCCGTTCCGTATTTATGCTTCTGAAAGAAGGAATTTAGTTCCTGGGAGCGTATATATATTACACGGGAAACGGGTGATGTCCTTGGAAGAAGCCCGAAGAACTACAATTGTGGTCGACGGCGATGCCTGTCCGGTCAAAAAGGAGATTGCGGCGGTGGCCCGTTCTTTTCGCGTTCCGGTGTTGATGGTTTCGTCTTTTGACCATGTGCTGCAGGCGGAGGAAGGCGTAAGCGTCGTCCAGGTAGACCGCGGCGATCAAAGCGCCGATCTCTACATCGCCAACCATATCCGTCCCGGCGATATCGTATTGACCTCGGATTACGGTCTGGCCGCGCTTGCGCTCGGCAAACGCTGCAAGGCGCTCTCCTTCCGGGGGCGCGAATACGACGATCGCTCGATGGACTTTATGCTGGAGGGCCGGCATGCGCGAGCGGTGGAACGCCGAAGAGGAACATATGCGAAAGGACCGAAAGCGATCACTGCGGAAGAAAAAATTCTTTTTCAACATAAACTGACAAAACTTTTGACTCTTTTGCAGGAGAACGCGCAAATTTAGCGAATTATATTTATTTGTTAAGAGATGAAGGTGGTTACAGTGGCTAACGGACACGGAAATATCCCGGAAGAAATCATCGAACGCGTGCTTGCGCGGCATGATATCGTGGATACCGTCGGCAAGGTTGTCCATTTGTCCAAGCAGGGGAAATATTTATGGGGCCTCTGCCCGTTTCATTCGGAGAAAACCCCTTCCTTCACCGTGACCCCGGAACGGGGCGTCTTTCACTGCTTTGGTTGCGGCATGGGCGGAAATGCCATCAAATTCAGGATGGAAATTGAAGGATTAACCTTCCCCGAAGCTGTCCGCATCATGGCAGAAGAAAGCGACATTCCTTTCCCGGAAGCCGGCGGAGGCTATGTGGCGCCACCGGACCCCGAACGGGATCGATTGCTGCAGGCATATGAATTGTCTGCCAAATTCTATCATTATTTGCTGAAGAACACGGAATACGGCAAGTCTGCCATGGAGTATTTAAGGTCCAGAGGCTTCAGCGACAAAATGATCGACCAGTTTCAAATCGGATTTGCGCCCGACCAGTGGGACCGGCTGCTGCAGTTTTTGGAGCGGCGTGGTTTTGATCCCCCGGCCATGGAGAAGGGCGGATTGTTATCGGCGCGGGGAGAAGGCAAAGGGTACATTGACCGTTTCCGGGGAAGGGTGATCTTTCCGATTGCCGGACGTACGGGCAAGGTCATCGCGTTTGCCGGAAGAATCCTCGGCGAGGGCCAGCCGAAATATTTGAACTCGCCGGAAAGCAAGCTGTTTAACAAAAGCCGCACGTTATATAACCTGCACCAGGCCAAAGCGTCCATCCGCAAAACGCGGCAAATCGTCCTTTTTGAGGGCTACGGCGATGTCATTTCGGCATGGGAGGCAGACGTGCATAACGGCGTGGCTACGATGGGGACGTCGCTTACCGAAGGTCATGTGTCTTTGATGAAGAGCATGGCGGATGAAATCGTTATCGCCTACGACGGCGACCGTGCCGGACAAGCTGCGGCGATGAAGGCTATTCCGATGCTGGAGGGCGGCGGCCTTAGGGTAAAGGTTGCGCTGCTTCCGAGCGGCATGGACCCCGACGAATTTATTGCCAGCTACGGCGGCGAACGCTTCAGGAACCAGGTTATCGAGTCCGCGGTTTCGTCTATAAAATTTAAGCTTATATATCTGAAAAAAAACCATATACTCGTAGAAGAAGACGGTAAAATCGCCTATGTCAAGGAGGCGCTGCCGATTATCGCTACACTTGCTTCCTCGACAGAACGGGAAGTGTATTTGCGGGAAATCGCCACCGAGCTGGAGCTGTCATATGATAGCTTGAAGCAGGATTGCAATCTGCTGCGGGCGTCCATGCAAAAAAACATTCCCGAAGGGGATAATAACGATAAAAGGTGGAATAATGGTAGGCATAAAAAAGGGCAGGTGCAGACACCCACGCTGCTGCCCGCTTATCATGTTGCGGAACGGAGACTGCTCTCGCTGATGCTTCAAGATCCGGAAGCGGCGACCTATGTCGGCGAGCGCCTCGGAGAAGAGTTCAACATCGATGATCATGCGGCAATTGCCGCTTATCTATATGCCTATTACGCGCAAGGCAAACCGCCGGATATCTCGCTGTTTTTGTCATCGCTTCAGGATGACCGCCTGGAAAAGACGGTAACGTCGATCTCTATGATGGATCATCCGCCGGGCTGGAATCCGCAGGTTCTGGACGATTGTATCCGCGAAGTGCGGAAGTATCCGGTACAGCGCAGGATGGAACAAAAACGCGAAGAAATGATCCAGGCGGAGAAGTCAGGTGATTTTTTGCGTGCGGCACAAATCGCAAGTGAGATTATAGCCCTAGAGAGACAATAACCATTGACTGGATGAGACTAGGGAGGAGGGAGTCGAATTATGGCGAACGATCAGCACACTGAACTGGAAACGGAACTCACACTGGATCAGGTTAAAGATCAGCTTATTGAGTACGGAAAGAAAAGATCGTCACTGAATTACAAAGATATCATGGAGAAACTGTCGCCATTCGATCAGGACCCCGAGCAAATGGAGGAGTTCTACGAACAGCTGAGCGACCTCGGTATTGAGGTTGTGAACGAAAACGACGATGAAGGCTCTCCGCTGCGCCAAGGCGAGGACAACGAAAACGGGGACAGCGACGATTTCAGCTTTGATGACGACCTCTCTCTGCCGCCGGGCATCAAGATCAACGATCCGGTCCGGATGTATTTGAAGGAAATCGGCCGCGTTCCGCTGTTGTCCGCCGACGATGAAATCGAGCTGGCGATGCGGATCAAGAACGGGGACGAAGAAGCGAAACGCCGGCTGGCGGAAGCGAACCTGCGTCTCGTAGTCAGCATTGCCAAACGTTATGTCGGCCGCGGCATGCTGTTCCTGGATTTGATTCAGGAAGGCAATATGGGTCTGATCAAAGCGGTCGAGAAATTCGACCACAACAAAGGCTTTAAGTTCAGTACCTACGCCACCTGGTGGATTCGTCAGGCGATCACGCGGGCGATTGCCGACCAGGCGCGGACCATCCGGATTCCGGTGCATATGGTCGAGACGATCAACAAGTTGATTCGTGTCTCCCGTCAGCTGCTGCAAGAACTGGGACGCGAGCCGTCGCCGGAGGAAATTGCCGCCGAAATGGAACTGACCGTGGAAAAAGTGCGGGAAATCATGAAGATTGCCCAAGAGCCGGTATCGCTCGAAACGCCGATCGGCGAAGAGGACGATTCCCATCTGGGCGATTTCATCGAGGATCAGGAGGCACTTGCGCCTGCGGATGCGGCTGCTTACGAATTGCTCAAGGAGCAGCTGGAGGATGTGCTGGACACGCTCACAGAGCGCGAGGAGAATGTGCTTCGCCTGCGTTTCGGTCTGGATGACGGACGGACGAGAACACTGGAGGAAGTCGGAAAAGTATTCGGCGTTACCCGGGAACGGATCCGTCAGATCGAAGCCAAAGCGCTGCGCAAACTGCGTCATCCAAGCCGCAGCAAGCGGCTTAAGGATTTTCTCGAATAGGATTTGCGCTGGACCTTCTGCTGCACGCGGCAGGAGGTCTTTTTGCTTGGATTAGCCAAGAGCTGGATGGATTCACATGCGGGGGGAGCCGGTGATTCTGGAAAAACGTGAGATTATTTTGAGAGAAATCCAATACTGGCGGAGAAGCAAGCTGCTTCCGGAGCAGTACTGCGATTTTCTGACCAATCTGTATAACGACGATAAAGAAATCAAAGACAGCAACCCGGTTTCGCTTAAAAATCTGGGGCAGGGAAGCGTCAAAGTCTGGCTGTTTGGTTTTGGGATAATTTCCTTGATTTTCTTGATTAGTCTTTATTTTAGCGTTTTTCCCTGGCCATTGCAACTTGCGACAGCGCTCTGCGTACTGGTCGTCTGCTACGGTTATGCGGCACTGTACCGGGATCGGAACCTTGTCATCAGTCTCATGCTAGCGGGTGTTGGCAGCGTGCTGACGCTGGGCTTTGGCTTATGGATGATCTCCCTGCACAAGCTGGACCCGGATCTGTGGCGCCCGGCACTGATCGCGTTTTGCGGTCTGCTTTGGTGCGTGCTTGGGTTTACGCTGCGGATCGGACTGCTGCAGTATTGCGGTTATGCTTTTTGGGCTTTGCTGTACGCCGGATTCTTCGGGGATAAACGTCCGGATGCTTCGATGCTCGAGTTGGAGCTGCTATGGCTGCCGCTCTGCGTGCTGATGATCTGGCTGAGCTGGCTGCTGCACCACCGGGTGGCCGGTGTGTCGGGCGTGTTCCTGGGTGTCGGCGTTTCGCTGTGGCTGATGCCGGAAATCGATGCTTTGTGGCTGAGACAGGATTACCCGGATTGGGTACCCTTATTGTTAATCGGAAAAGTGGCAGTGGGCCTTGCGCTGCTGTTTATTTTCCGTAAAAAATGGATAACGTGGGTGGCTTCATGAACAATGTGAAATTATCGGACCGGCTGAGTAGGGTGCTGGACCAAATCCCGGCCGGCAGCCGTCTGGCCGACATTGGCTCGGATCATGCGCTGCTGCCGGTGGCAGCGGTGCAAGGCGGGAAGGCGGTATCGGCCATTGCCGGCGAAGTGAATCCCGGGCCGTTCGAGGCGGCCAAACGCGGCGTCGCCGAAGCGGGTCTGGGACGCGTCATTGATGTGCGCCGCGGCGACGGGCTGGAGGTACTGGAAGCCGGCGAAGCGGACTGCGTCACTGTATGCGGGATGGGCGGTGCGCTGATTGCGGCCATTCTGGACCGCGGAACGGCACTGGGCAAGCTCCACGGCGTGAAGACGCTGGTGCTTCAGCCCAATGTCGGCGAAGAAATTCTGCGCGCCTGGCTGGTGGAGCATGACTGGGTGCTGACCGGCGAGCAAATTCTGGAGGAAGACGGCAAAATCTATGAGATTCTGACGGCGGCACGCGAGGATGCGGCTGCCGGTTTGACGAACGATGCGCTATACCGTACGCGGAAGCTGGCCCACGGTGAGCTGCTCTGTGACCGGGAACGGATGCTGCAGATGGGACCTTGGCTGCTGGAGGCGCCGAATGCCGTATTCGCGGCCAAATGGCGCAGCGAGCAGGCCAAGCTGGAGGGTATTCTGCAGTCGTTATCGCGTTCGGAGCTGGAATCCGCCGAAGAGAAGCGGAATCAAATCCGCGGACGGATGACGTTAATTTCGGAGGTGCTGGCATGCTTGCCAAAGGTCAAACCGTAATTCAATATATGGAGCAGCTGGCTCCAAAACATTTGGCGGAGGAATGGGACAATGTCGGGCTGCAGCTTGGCAGCCTGCAAAAGGAGATTACCGGCGTGCTGGTTGCGCTCGACGTCAACGAACAGATCGTCGATGAGGCCATCGCCTTGGGCTGCAACCTGATCCTGGCGCATCATGCGATCATTTTCCGCCCGATTAAAGGCATTCTGACGGATACGCCGATGGGGCGGCTCTATGAGAAGCTTGTCAAGAACGATATCGCCGTCTACATCAGCCACACCAATCTGGATGTCGCCGAGGGCGGCATGAACGACTGGATGGCGGAGGCACTCGGTATCGAAGGCGGCGCGCCGATCAAAGATATCCATACCGAACAGCTGTCGAAGCTGGTGGTATTCGTGCCGAAGGATCATCATCAAAAAGTGCTGGATGCGATCCTGAACGCCGGTGCGGGTTGGATCGGCAATTACAGCCATTGCAGTTTCAATATCGAAGGCTATGGCACGTTTGTTCCGCGCGAGGGCGCAGAGCCCTACATCGGCGAGACGGGCAAAATGGAGCGGGCGGAGGAAATCCGCATCGAAACCATCGTTCCGCAGCCGATCCGCAATAAGGTCGTGCAGGCCATGCTGAAGGCGCATCCGTATGAGGAAATCGCCTATGACCTCTACCCGATGGATCTCAAGGGCCGCAGCTTCGGTCTCGGCCGGGTCGGCAAGCTGAAGGAGCCGCAGACGCTCGGTGAATTCGTGGATACCGTCAAGCAAGGCCTGAACGTGCCGCATGTCCGCGTCGTCGGCGATTTGAACCGGCCGATCCGCAAGGCGGCCGTCATGGGCGGCTCCGGCGCGAAATATTACAGCAGCGCCGTCTTCAAAGGCGCCGATGTCCTGGTGACCGGGGACATCGATTACCATACGGCGCAGGATGCCGTGCTGGCTGGGCTGGCGCTGATCGACCCGGGCCATAACGCGGAGAAGATCATGAAGGTTAAGGTCGCCGAATGGATCAAAGCCAAGCTGGAAGAGCACAAATATGCGACAATGGTCCATGCTTCGCAGATCGAAACGGAACCATTTGCGTTTATGTAAATTCTTCTTGTAAAATCTATAATTAACACTTGTGCCGGCTTGCCTCACTCTGTATAATATACAATGTTGTTCGGGAAGTTTGACAGACAATCGCCGGCGGCTTTGACCGCGGGAGGAAAGTCCGGGCTCCACAAGGCAGGGTGCTGGATAACATCCAGTCGGCGCGAGCCGAAGGATAGTGCCACAGAAATGGACCGCCGATGGCCGCTTTCGTGCGGCACAGGCAAGGATGGAACCGAGGTGTAAGAGACCCCGAGGAACGCTGGTGACTTCGTTCCTGGTAAACCCCATCTGGAGCAAGACCTAATGAGACGCAGCGCACCCTTTTTAGGATGCGCAGCCTTCGCCTGAGGCGCGTCTAGGTTGGTCGCTGGAGCTGTGCAGTAATGTACGGCCTAGATAGATGATTGTCGCTTAAAGTGGGAGGGTAGTTCCCGTTTGAACCACAAGGAGCACAGAACCCGGCTTACGGCAAACTTTCCTAACTGACAACTAATATGCATTTTGATCGATGTTGCCGATGCAACTGACAACAGGCAGCCCTCAAGACGATCCGCAAGGATGGCCGAGAGGGCTGCTTTTTTGCGTTTTCAGTTTAGCACGGGTTTAGGCGCGGGCTTCTGTCCGGCGGTGCGCATCATATTGCGCCACCGCCTGCTCGAGCCGCGAAATGGCGAGCGGCACCAGCTCCGGCGGCGTATGCGTGAAATTCAGCCGCATCGTGTTGTGCAGCGGCCCGGCGGCATAGAATACCTCGCCGGGCACGAAGGCGACGCCTTGTTCCACGGCGTAGGGCAGCAGTTCCGCGGTGCGGATATGCCCGGCCAGCGCCAGCCAGAGGAACATGCCGCCGGCCGGCTCGCGGAAGGCGGCGTCCGGCAGCGCCGAAGCGCGCAGCCCGGAAGCCAGCCGAAGCATCCGTGCGTGGTATTCGCGCGAGATCCGGCGGATGTGACCGTCCAGGTCAAAGCGCTGCAGCAGCTCGTACAGCGCGCGCTGGTCGATCGTGCTGGAATGCAGGTCCGCCGCCTGCTTCGCTTTGGCGACGGTGCGGATCAGCTCCTGCGGGCCGACGAGCCAGCCGGTGCGCAGAGCCGGAGCGACGATTTTGGAGAAGGTGCCCGTATAGACCACTATGGATTCCCCGCCGCTGCTGCGGTCAAGGCCGGCGATCGCCGGCGGGCGGGCGCCCGGCGTTTCATCGAAGGCAATCTCCCCGTACGGATTATCCTCCAGGATCAGCACGCCATATTTGCGGCAGAGCTCCAGCACTTGCTCGCGGCGTTTCCTGCTCCAGGTTGCTCCGGTCGGATTATTGAAGGTCGGCACCGCATACAGCAGCTTTGCCTTCCACTGAAGGATCTGCCGCTCCAAGTGATCCGGCAGCATGCCTTCATCGTCGCTCTCCACGGCGTGGATCGCGGCCCGGTAAGAGCCAAGCACCTGCAGCGCGGCTAAATACGTCGGCGCTTCCACGAGCACGGCATCGCCGGGATCCAGCAGCATTTTGCAGACCAGATCGATAGCCTGCTGGGAGCCTGTGGTCAGCAGCAGATCGTCCGCTCCGGCGGGAATGCCTTGCGCCGTCAAGCGGGCGGCAACGGCCTCGCGCAGCGGGGTATAGCCCTCGGTCAAACCGTACTGCAGCGCCGAAGCGTCTACCGAAAGCGCTTGGGCGTAGGCCTCGCGCACCGCTTCCAGCGGAAACGTCTCCTCGGCGGGCAACCCGCCGGCCAGGGAAATGATGTTGCCGCCCTGGGTCAGCTTCAAAATTTCGCGGACTGCCGATGATCCAAGATGCTGCGCTGCCTGGGAATAAGGAATTTTCATGAATGGAACCTCCCGTAGCCTTGATTTTGTAGTATCATAGCGGCATAATGCTATAACAGTAAAGCAATGAATATAACAGTGGGGGCATGCCAGATGCATATGGAATTGCGGCGCGGCGGCGGAAAACCGCTGCCCCGGCAAATCAGCGAAACGTTGGCCCAGCGGATTACCTCCGGCCTGCTGGCCCCGGGAACTCAGCTGCCGTCCGTCCGGCGGCTGGCAGCCGAGCTGGCGGTGAGCCAGGTGACGGTTAGCAAAGCCTATGAGGAACTGGAGAAGCGGGGCCTCCTGGATTGCCGGCAGGGAAAAGGCTGCTACGTCGCCAACCGGCAGCTTAGGACTCCTGACGAAGGAAAGAGCTGGGCGGACGAATACGGGGACTATTTGCCGCGCGCGCAGCTGTGGCATAATTTCGACTCGTCTGCGGTCCATTATTCTTTTCATGTAGCCGCCATCCACTCGAGCTTGCTTCCGCTTGCCCCGGTAGGTGCCGCAATGGCCAAGCTGGTGCAGGAGCAGCCTGAACTGATGGCGGAGTACGGCAATTTTCAGGGCGACCTGGACTTGCGGGAAGTCATGGGCCGGCATTTGCAGGTGCGGGGAATGCAGGTGACTTCGCGGGATATCCTGATCACGAGCGGAGCGCAGCAGGGAATCGATCTGGTGGCCCGGACGTTTATCGGGCCGGGAGACGCCGTGTACATGGAAGCGCCGGGCTATACCGGGGCGATCGACGTTTTTGCCGGCCGCGGGGCGGAGATCATTCCGGTACCGGTCGATGAGGAGGGCATGCGGGTAGACATTCTGACCCGGTTATGCGACCGCCGGCCCCCGAAGCTGATCTACACGAATCCTTCGTTCCAGAATCCGAGCGGCGTGACCATGAGCATGCGAAAAAGACAGCGGCTGCTGGAGCTTGCCCGCAGCTACCGCTGTCTCATCGTCGAGGATGACCCCTTCAGCGACTTGTATTTCCATAAACCGCCGCCGCCGGCGATCAAGTCGCTGGACGGCTCGGGCCATGTCGTTTATTTGAAAAGCTTCAGCAAGGTGCTCGCTCCCGGGAGCCGCATTGCCTGCGTGGCCGCCGAATCCGGCATATTGTCCCGCCTGATCGCCGCCAAATCGTCCAGCGACCTCGGCAGTCCGCTGCTGACGCAAAAGGCGGTGCTGCCTTTTATCCGGGATGAATACGAGCCGCATGCGCGCATGCTGCGCAGCGCCCTTCAAAGACGACGGGACAAGGCGATCCGTCTGTTACGCGCCTATGCGCCGTCCGGCGTAACCTGGAACACGCCGGACGGCGGGCTCAACCTCTGGCTGAAGCTCCCCCCTGCCGCGGATGTCATCCGGCTGCACGGGGAAGCGGAGGCTTCGGGCATCTCGTTCCTGCATGGAGAGGTCTGTTACGCCGGAGAAGCGCCTCCCGGCCATATCCGCATTTGTTATGCGCAGATGTGGGAGGATGAGATGGCCGAGGGGTTGCGGCTTTTTCTGGTGCTGCTCGCGAAGCATCTCCGCAGCGCGGCCGAATAACGGCCTCCCGGCACTGACCGATGGTAAGGGCGGCTTTTTATTTGCCTTCCTGCAGCCGCTGCTGCAGCGTCTTCATCTGCTGGCCGACATGCTGAGGGAACAGCTGCAGCGGCACTTCGCCGCCGGCGGCCTGCAGCGTCCGGTAAATGTCGACCTGGCCCCAGCCGTAATATTTGTCGTGGCCCGGGTCGCCGAGATCGATTGTATTGGCCGTCATCAGATCCATGACTTCCTTGTTGGTCAAAGAAGGATTCATCGAGCGCACCAGGCCGGCAAGCGCGGCTACATGCGGGCTGGCCATGGAGGTGCCGGACAATGCCGCGTACTGGCTGCCGGGATAAGTGCTGGCAATGCTTTCTCCGGGGGCGGCGACATCGACATAATCCCCGTAATTGGAGAAAGAGGCACGCTCTCCGGAGGCGTTCGTGGCCGCGACGGCCAGCACTTCAGGATAAGCGGCCGGATACCCCGGACGCTCCGTGTTGTCGTTCCCCGAAGCGGAGACGATGACGACATCCTTGTTGTAGGCGTATTTGATCGCGTCATGCAAAAATTCCGAGTCGGCATAGTTGCCAAGGCTGAGGTTGATGACTTTGGCGCCGTGATCCGTAGCCCAAATAATGCCTTCTGCGACGGAATAGGTCGTCCCTGCGCCTGAGCTGTCGAGCGCTTTGACCGGAAGGATTTTGTTGTACCAGCTGATGCCCGCAACGCCTTCGCCGTTGTTGACGAGAGCGCCGATGATGCCGGCCACATGGGTACCGTGGCCTACGTCGTCATCGGGAACCGAGCCGCTGGTCAGCGCATTGTAACCGGTCAGCAGCTTGCCGTTTAAGTCGGGATGGTCCGCCTGAACGCCCGTATCCACGACGCCGACGATAATATCCTTGCTGCCCCTGGAGATATTCCAGCCTTTCCCGGTCTCGATCGCCGGCAGATTCCACTGATAGTCGGAGAACAGCAGATCGTTTGGCGTAATTCCGTTCGGCTCCAGATTTTCGGCCGCCGCTTCATTGGTTAAATACATGAAGTGGGGCTCCACATATTGCGGCTGCCATTTACGGGCAAAATAAGCCTTCAGCCGGGCATAATCCATCGATTCGGAACGGAAAATATAGGCGTAGCCCAGCTTGCGCGGTTCCTTGCAGGCGATATCCGCCGAAATGGTCTTCAGTTCCGTATTGGAGGGATGCCCGCTTTGGAAACGGACGACGATTTCATTTTCGTAAAAATGGCTCGCGTTTTCGTTGTCATGCCCGGTTTTGACCGTAATATCCTTGAGCGTATCGGCATGTACCGACTCCACGCGGAACTTTCCTTCCTTTGGATAAGGGATGAGGCGCAGATTTTTCAATTGGTGATCGGCAACGCGGTCGAGAATCTGTTGGCTGATCAATGCGATAGCGCCGGAATCGGTTTTTGGATCACGCTGCGCGATAAAATAATATTTTTTACCCCCCATCACAAAGGAAGAGGATTCGTAGGAATCTTGGGATTTGCCGGCTTTTTTGGCCGCTTCCAGTTGTTTGCTCAGGAGCTTGTGTTCTTGATCGGTGACATCCGGAAGCTTGGACTGAAGAACATGGGTTTTGCCGGTGCCGTAATCGGCTTTGAGCAGCATGGCGATATGCCCGTGTCCCTGCTGCAGGCGCTGTGCATATGCTGAAAGACCGGCAGGGGGCATTCCCGCCGTTTCGGCCAGCATGGCCTGCATATGTTTGCGGACGTCGGCCCGGTTCAATTGATCCGTTGCCGTAACATCCTGCGTCAAATGCTCTTTTTTCAGTGTTTTTTCCGACGAGGGATTCGGAACGGACGCCTGCCTGAGTGTCCCGCCGTTCGTCTGCGGACGCAGCAAAACCGTAAGCAGTACCAGGGTGAACGCCGCTGTGGCGATACCGGCAAAAAGCATGTTTTTCCGTGACATAGTTCCCGCTCCTTCAAGCTTTTGTGATAGCTGTAGGGTTCGGAGGGGAAGGATGTTTTATGCATCCAGAAAAGGATACCGCGTCCCACAGATTTATGTTAAGATCAAAAAGTAAACGCCTTCTCAAGTATGAAAAATTGGCCCAATGTCCGGCCAGGACTAATTTAAGGGGGAGCAACCGCCATGTCAGCAGCCAATGTGCACAATTTGTGTGAAACTACGAGAGAGAAATTGAAATCCGTCATCGGAAAAATGGAAGCCTTCCTGAACGAACACGCGCTGCCGCAGCTGGTTAACGACGAGGATGAAGAAACCGTTGTTTTCTATAAAGGATTTTTGTCCGACCTGCGCCATTTGCTTGTCTTTTCGGAAATGTCTTACGAGAAGCTGGGAATCGCGCTGCGCCGCGCCACCTTCGACGAAGCTTTCGCCCAAAAGGCGCTTTACAATGTATACCACTACGGGGTAAACAATTTCTTTTATCCGAAAAATGAAAGTTACTCTGAAGACGGCCGTTACGCTTATACCGGCCAGGACGCGATCCGTTTCCGCAAAAAACCGGTGCGCGCCGCCCGCGATATCATTTTGGACATCACCAAGGTGTACGAAGAACTTCGCGACGATCTGACCTACTACGAAAACGATTATTTGACCGAAAAACGGATGCAGAACCAGGTTTAGACGAATTCTGTCTCCATTCCAGAGAACCGTGCCTGTTCGGCGTTATGCCGGCGGCCGGTTCTTTTTTTGCAGAATAGAGGGAAAAACCGCTGGACATAATGAAGCTTAAGCAACGTTGACGGACAACCCGCCATTATTTGCATCCTAAGCTGATGTTCAGGAGGCCATTACCCATGGATACACATGAAGACCGCCCGGGCGAAAACGGCACCCCGCGGAGAAGAAAAATCATCCTGCGTCCACGAAGCCGGGTGGATTACCCGCGTCGCGATAAATCTTTAAACGAAGAATATGCGGCTGAAGTCAGTCCGCTGCCCGCCCATGTTCACCGCATGAACGAAGGGGAAAAGCAATCCGGCCAAGCGGGCGCTGAACCCGAAGCCGGCATTCAGAAGCTGGGCTATTTCGGTTTGGGCTTCGGCATCGCTTCCCTGTTTATCTGGTCGATCATTCTGGGGCCGGTTGCCGCCGTGCTGGGCTATTTCGCCTACGGCCGGGGGGAGAGAACGACCGGTGCCTGGGCGATGGGGCTGGGTCTGGTGTCCACGCTAAGTTACTTCGTGATGATTCCGTTCGTGCGCTAAAACGTTCCTGATCCACCCTGCTGAAACAGGCTTGAAGACCTATCTTTGAGGGTCTCAGGTCTGTTTTTTTGTGGAGAACTGTAGCATAATGGTGCAGAAAATTGTAAAATAAAGGCGCAAATAAGGTCATCACCCCGCTAGAACGGGATTTGTATAAAGGAAGGTGTACCGATGGATGTCAATTCGGTTTCCGCGGGCGGAACGGGACAGCTGAAATGGGTCAATTTAAAAAGCGTAAGCACCGGCGAATCGGGGAACTCCGGGAGCGTGGGCGGTACTTCCGTAAGCTCAGCCAAGGATTTTGCCGCATTGCTTCAGGGTTTGGCGCTTAGCGGAAGCAGCGGTTTGGGCAGTTTATCTTCGTCCTCGGGCGATGAAGATTCCTCCATATCCAGTTTGTTATGGCAGCAGCTCGGTGGAACGGGCCTGTCATCTTACGGAGACATTTCCGGGGAAATAACGGATACGGTGCCAACGGAATACGAGGGGCTGATTCAGGCGGCAGCCGCCAAATACGGCGTCCCTGTTGATCTGATCAAAGCGGTCATCGATACGGAATCCTCGTTTAATCCGAATGTCGTCTCCTCGGCAGGAGCCAAAGGTCTGATGCAGCTGATGGATGGCACGGCGAATGGGCTGGGCGTGTCCAATCCGTTTGATCCGGCGCAAAATATCGACGGCGGCGTCAAATATTTGTCGTATCAGCTCAAGCGATATGGCGGCGAGGAAAAGATGGCGCTCGCGGCTTACAATGCCGGACCGAGACGGGTGAACGACCTCGGCGTCAGCAATGACAGCCAGCTGATGGCCAAGCTGTCCGAGCTGCCGAAGGAAACCCAGGCCTATATCGCCAAGATCGAGCGGGCGCGGGCTCAGTATACAGGTTAAGGCTCATAGGAAAGTTCGTCCAGGCGTGACGTCGTGAAAGATCAGGACGTCGTTGCGGATGTTTGTTATAATAAAGATCAACGGATTTTGGTGTCCGCAGGGACCCGGAATCCGCTGGTCTTTTTTTATTAAGATTTTGGGGAGTCCACGCAAAGGAGAACATCGGGTCATGCTGTATTGGGATTATGCCGCGGCGGCTCCACCATACGACGAGGTCGTGCAGACGCTGGAGCAGGTGATGAGGCAACACTATGCGAATCCGTCTTCGCTGCATCAAGCGGGTGCGGATGCGAACCGTTTGATCAACCGCGCCAAAGAGGTATGTGCGGCTGCGCTTCAATGCAAGCCTGCGGAGCTGATCTTTACCTCCGGGGCGACCGAAAGCAACAATTTGGCGATTAAAGGCGCCGCTTTGCAGTATCAGGGCAGAGGCCGCCATCTCATAACGACCGGGATCGAGCATCCTTCGGTTTATGAAAGCTGCCGGCAGCTGGAGCAGCTCGGCTGGGAAGTTACTTTTATCGCGCCTGATCAAGACGGCGTCGTGAATCCGGAGCGGCTTGCTGCGGCGGTCCGCAAAGACACGGTGCTGGTCAGCGTGATGCATGTCAACAATGAAACCGGAGCGGTTCAGCCGCTCCGTGAGATTGGGCAACGGGTCAAAGCTGCCAATCCGCGCACGCTGTTTCACATCGACGGCGTGCAGGGCTACGGCAAGCTGGAAACGAAGCTTGCCGGGTGGCAGGCCGACCTCTACAGCCTGTCGCCGCATAAAGTGCGCGGTCCGCGCGGCGTCGGCCTGCTGTACGTCAAAGCAGGGGTCAAGCTGTTCCCCCTGCTGACCGGGGGCTCGCATGAGCAGGGGCTGCGGGCCGGCACGGAAAATGTGCCGGCCATTGTCGCCGCGGCCAAAGCGGTGCGGATGAGCACCGAGCGCCGCGAAGCCTTCGGCGAGCAGGTCACGCCGCTGCGGGACCGGCTGCTGCGCTTCTTGCGGACGGTGCCCGAATTTCAGCTGAACAGCAGCGAAGCGGGAGCCCCGCATATCGTGCATTTTTCGTATCCGGGTATGAAGGGCGAGGTGCTGGCGCGCAAGCTGGAGGAGCTTGGGATGCTGGTCTCGACGCGGTCGGCGTGTTCGTCCAAGCTGGCAGAACCAAGCCGAGTGCTGCTGGCGATGGGCCGCAGCGTTCCGGCCGCCCTGGGCGGCATCCGGATCAGCTTGGGCGACAGTCACGCCGATGCGGATGTGGCGCAGCTGGAGCAGGCGCTGCTCACTGCGGTGAAAGAACTTAAGATTGCTGAAGGAGGCATGAACTGACCAATGAAAGCGAATGGGGCGGAAGGCGCGATCAGCGCCGGACGCCATTATGAATATGCCGATATGCTGCTGCTGCGTTTCGGCGAGTTTACGTTAAAAGGCAAAAACCGCGCGCGCTTTGAGAAAACGGTGCTGCGCCATGTTAAGGAACTGCTGAAGCCGTATTCCCGGGCGGTAATCAGTAAAGAGTACGGCCGCTTGTACGTGGAACTGAACGGCGAACCCGCAGGCGAGCTGATTGGGGCGCTGAAAGGTGTATTCGGCATCGAATCGGTCAGCCCGGTTAAAGTGGCGCGGTCGGAGTTTGACGATATTTTGGCGGTATCCCGCGCTTTCCTGGAGGTTGTCGCGCCGCCGAAAGGCACGACCTTCAAAGTAAACGTACGCCGCGTATGGAAAGGTTTCCCTTACGAGTCGCTGGCGATGAGTAAACGTGTAGCTACGCCGCTTCTGCAAGGCTATCCTGGGCTTATCGTTGATGTGAAGGCACCGCAGATGGAGATGAAGATCGAAATCCGCGAAGGCAGCACCTATATTTTCTGCGAGCAGATTCCAGGCGTCGGCGGTTTCCCGCTCGGCACCAACGGCAAAGCGATGCTGCTGCTATCCGGGGGCATCGACAGTCCGGTCGCAGCCTGGTCGTCCATGCGGCGCGGGCTTGAAGTGGAATGCATTCATTTTTACAGTTTTCCTTATACGAGCGAGCAGGCACGTCAGAAGGTTGTCGACCTTGCCCGCGTCCTGTCGCGGTATGCAGGCGCAATCAAGCTGCATCTCGTGCCGTTTACGGAGGTGCAGACCTCTTTTGCCGGCATCGGCCAGGACAAAATGATGATTACGCTGATGCGGCGGGCAATGCTGAGAATCGCTACGCAGCTTGCCGAACGCGAAGGCGCATTGGCGCTGGTGACCGGCGACAGTCTCGGGCAGGTAGCCAGCCAGACGCTCGGGAGCATGAACGTGATCGGCCGCGCGACGGACCTGCCGCTGCTGCGGCCGCTCGTCATGATGGATAAAAGCGACATTATCGGGATTGCGCAGCAGATCGGAACCTACGATCTCTCCATTCTTCCATACGAAGACTGCTGCACGCTGTTTGTGCCGAAATCCCCGACCACCAACCCGAATCTGCATATCGTTGAGAAGATCGAAGCGACGCTGCCAGGATATGCGCAGCGGCTGGAGACGGCAGTCGCATGTACGGAGACGATCACCATAACGCCGCACGGCAATGAAAAACCAGGCGAGCTGGCCGGCGCCGCGCCGGGAATCAAAGAAGAGTGGTTCTAACGACAAAGCCCTTATTTCCGAAAATGACCTGCCCAAAGCGGCATTTTCAGTGAAATAAGGGCTTTTTTTGTCCGTAAAGATTGCAGTGCCCATTCGAAACTTCTACCGATCCGGCTTACCACCGCTTACCCCAACGCTCCGCGGTGCGGCGCTTTTTTCGGGGCATGGCTGCGCCGCCAGTGGCCGGCAGCCAGTATGCCGGCGATGATGACAAGCGCGAGCAGCACCCGCAGCAGCGGATGATCGCCAAAGAAAGGCTCGATCCGCTGCTCGCCCGCGATCATCGTGGAGGCAGTGTAGCCGAGCACGGCGGAGCCAATATAGATGATCCACGGATACCGGTTGATCAGCTTAATGAACAGCGTGCTGCCCCAGACGACGATCGGCACGGAGATCAGGAGGCCGATGACTACCAGGACGATGTTGTGGCCCGATGCTCCGGCGATGGCGATGACATTGTCGAGCCCCATGGCGGCGTCGGCGACGATGATAGTGCGGACGGCCGACCACAGTGTTTTGCCGGCTTTGATCTCCTCGTCTTCATGCGATTCGCCGGTCAGCAGCTTGTAAGCGATAAAGATCAGCAGCAGCCCGCCGATCAGCAGCAGCCAGGGCACCTTCAGCAGCCAGACGACGAGAATCGTGGCGACAATCCGCAGCAGCACGGCGCCGCCGGTGCCGAGTAGGATCGCCTTTTTTTGAGTTCCTCCCCTGAGGTTCCGCGCGGCCAGCCCAATGACTATGGCATTGTCGCCGGCCAGTATCAGGTCGAGAAAAACGATGTTCAGCAGCGGCAATATAAAATCCGTGAAGCCCATGCTCACGTAACGTCACTCCTCTAAAATGTTGGCCCGAATCCGAAACCATCCTTAGTTTTGTATACGCCAAAACCGCCCAGGACATGCGTCCGTACGGAAAAAAGCCGGACAAACGGCATAGCTTGCCCCGTTTTTTCATACAAGTATTACAGGTAGACGGGGAGGTAAGGGAATGGAAACGTTACTGCTGCTGGGGGAAATTTTGATGATCAATCTGGTGCTGAGCGGAGACAACGCCATGGTGATCGCCATGGCAAGCAAGAATCTTCCGGAAAAGCACCGCAAAACGGCGGTATGGTGGGGAGCGGCCGGTGCCGTGCTTCTGCGCTGCGCGATGACGTTTGCTGCGGTGGTGCTGCTGAAAATTCCCTTCATCCAAGCCGGCGGAGGCGTACTGCTGCTCTGGATCGCTTTCAAGCTGCTGATTGACGAGGAAGAAGAAATCACGGTCCGCGACAGCGGCAGCTCGATCTGGAAATCGGTCCGGACAATTCTCATCGCCGATTTCATTATGAGTCTCGATAATGTGCTGGCCATTGCGGGTTTGGCCCAAGGTGATTTAGCGCTGATTGTCATCGGGATCGCCATCAGCATTCCGATCGTTGTCTGGGGCAGCGGCATCATTGCCAAATGGCTGCACCGGTATCCTGTGCTGATCTACCTCGGGGCGTATATTTTGGCCTATACGGCGGGGGACATGCTCCTGCAGGATGCCAAATTCGGCATGGTGCTGTCTTTCCTGCTCCCGGCCTTTCACACCATGCTGCCAGTGGCACTGGGAGTCGCCGTCGTAGCGACCGGTGCGCTTAAACGCAAGTGGGCGTCCGTCGACTGACGGCGAAGACACAAAAACCGCGGAAACGGACGGATCGGGTCCAAGCCGCGGTTTTTGGCTTGTCCGGCAACCTTCAAGGTGATAGCGTTTTATCTCTTTTTCGGATAAAATAAAGAAAAAAACTGCCGCTTCCCGGCAGATGAACGCTGTCGAACTTCGAAGGGACGGGTGTCTTATGTCTTCCAAAAACGATATGAAATTAGGTATATTTATTGTCGCTGCGGGTCTTGTCATTCTGCTGGGCAAGCTGGGCGTATTCGGATTTCTGGGGCGGACGCTGTGGCCGCTCGTTATTTTGCTTCCCGGTTTGCTGCTGCACGCCCTGTTTTTCAGCCGCCGGGCATCATCCGCGGTGCTGCTGCCGGCCGGAATTTTAACGGTTTACGGACTTTTGTTCGGTTTCTGCAACACCTTCGGCTGGGGCTTCATGAAGCATCTTTGGCCGGTGCTGCTGCTGGGCGTTGCCGTTGGTTTGTTTGAGCAGTCGCTTGACGGCCGCAGCGGCGGGGTGAAGGTGGTTTCGATCGCTCTGGGGCTCATCAGCATCGTCCTGCTGTTCTTCAGCCTGCTGGGTACGGGCGCGCTATATCTGGTCGGAATCGTATTGGTGGCAGCCGGCGTTTGGCTGATTGCCGGCCGCGGCAAATCGGGCAATCGCAATAAGTGGAATCGCGGCTGGTAATTGACAGTTATTTTTTCATGAAAAGACTTGCTTTTCATCGTACTTTCAATATAATATTAGTGGTATTGAAGCGTCGGCTTTTCGCCTGGCGCTTCTTTTGTGAGAAGTCTCGAACTTGGTATAAATTTGAATAATTTCAATTTGATAAATGAGAGGATTTGGGTACAAATCATGCATTCAAGAAAAGATATTCGCAATATTGCGATCATTGCCCACGTCGACCATGGTAAAACGACGCTGGTCGATAAACTGCTGCAACAGTCGGGGATTTTCGGCGCCCATGAGCATGTGCAGGAACGCGCGATGGACTCCAACGACTTGGAACGGGAACGCGGCATCACCATCCTGGCGAAAAATACGGCAATTACCTATAAAGATTTCCTGATCAACATCGTGGATACCCCTGGGCACGCCGACTTCGGCGGCGAAGTGGAACGGATCATGAAAATGGTTGACGGCGTGCTGCTGGTCGTCGACGCTTACGAAGGCTGCATGCCGCAAACGAAATTCGTCTTGCGCAAAGCGCTGGAACAGCATTTGACGCCAATCGTGGTCGTGAACAAAATCGACCGTCCGGCGGCGCGTCCGCAGGAAGTAATCGACGAAGTGCTCGACCTGTTCATCGAGCTCGAAGCCGACGACAATCAGCTCGACTTCCCGGTGGTCTACGCATCTGCGCTGAACGGAACCTCCAGCATGAACGCGGAGAAGCAGGACGACAACATGCTTGCACTTTATGAAACGATTATCGAGCATATTCCGGCACCGACCGAAAAAGTGGATGAGCCGCTGCAATTCCTGGTTACGCTGATGGACTATAACGAGTATCTCGGCCGGATCGCCATCGGACGCGTCAACCGCGGCATCATCAAGCAAGGCCAATCCGTAACGGTCATCATGCGCGACGGCAAGAGCAAAACGGCCCGCATCGAGAAGTTGTTCGGCTTCCAGGGCCTCAAGCGCGTAGAGATCGATGAAGCGGGCGCAGGCGATATCGTGGCGATTGCCGGCATCAAGGACATCAACATCGGCGAAACGATTGCCGATTCGCAGTTCCCTGAAGCGCTGCCTGTCCTGAAGATCGACGAACCGACGATGCAAATGACCTTCCTGGTCAACAACAGCCCGTTCGCCGGCAAGGAAGGCAAATGGGTGACTTCCCGCAAACTGCGTGAACGCCTCTATAAAGAACTCGAAACCGACGTCAGCCTGCGCGTCGACGATACGGACAGCCCTGACGCATTTATCGTTTCGGGACGCGGCGAGCTTCATCTCGGCATCCTGATCGAAAACATGCGCCGCGAAGGATACGAGCTGCAGGTATCCAAACCGGAAGTTATCGTTAAAGAAATCGACGGCGCCAAGATGGAGCCGCTTGAACGCCTCCTGATCGACATTCCGGAAGACAGTATGGGTGCGGTCATGGAAAGCCTGGGAACGCGCAAAGCGGAAATGGTCAACATGATCAACAACGGCACCGGACAGGTCCGCCTGGAGTTCCTGATCCCTGCACGCGGCCTGATCGGCTACAATACGCACTTCCTGACCCTGACCCGCGGTTACGGCGTCATGAACCATGCGTTTGACAGCTACGCGCCGTTGATCGGCGGCCAAGTCGGCGGACGCCATCAAGGCGTTCTGGTCTCCAGTGAAACGGGCACAACCACCTTCTACGGCATGATGGGCGTGGAAGACCGCGGCATCCTGTTCCTTGAGCCGGGCACCGATATTTACGAAGGCATGATCGTGGGCGAGCATACGCGCGACAACGACATCATCGTCAACATCTGTAAGGAAAAAGCGCTGACCAACGTACGTTCGGCAACCAAAGACGAAACCGTGAAAATGAAGACTCCGCGTCTGTTCTCGCTGGAAGGCGCGCTGGAATATTTGAACGACGACGAATATTGCGAAATTACGCCGAAGTCGGTCCGCCTGCGCAAAAAGATCCTGAACAAGGGCGAACGCGAACGCGCTGAAAAGCAACGCAAATCCGCGCAAGCAAGCCAAGCCTAAGCTCCTATAAAAAAGGGCCGTCCCCAGCCGCGTTGCGGCTGCCGGATGGCTCTTTTCATCTTCAGTTTCGAATTTGCAGATAAACTAGCCGGCAGATGGTATAATGGTAAACGATACGGAATCCGATTCCCGGAGAGGAGTGACGGGCCTTGCAACATTGGTTCGCTGAGCATCCAGTCATCGCGTATTTCATTATTTTTATTTTGCTGACTTATGTGTACAACCGGGTGTTTCGACCCAACCAGAAACTGTCGCTTGCCAAAGAAATCATGCTCTACGTCATGATGGCCATCGGCTCCGGCATGCTGCTGATTTTTCAGCACGATAAGCTTCCGATCATCCAGTGCCTCATGGTGGCGGTCGCTCTGATGCTGCTGGTGCGCGTCCGCTATATAGTCGAGGCCAGGCAGAAACGGAAGGCTGCCGCTGCAGCCGAGCGGAAATGAATGGACGCAACTACAAAGAAATGAAAAGGATTATTTGCCATTATGAATAACAACAAAGGAAATTTGCCGCCGAGATCGCGCGGTACGTACAATCGGCTGCCGTCCGCCGCGCCCGGGAAACCGGTCAAAAAACGGCGCAGTAAAGCCGCGAGAGTGTTACGGCTCTTTCTGGCCGTGCTCCTGATCGCCGTAGTCGCGGTGATGATTTATGGCGGTTCATTGCTCTGGAAGTTTTTTCACGGAAGCTTCGGGGTCGATCAGCCGGTGGCCTCCGGCCAGCTCGCTTCGCAAAAACCCTTGACGCTGCTGTTGCTGGGTACGGATAACCGCCCGAAGCACAAATCGAATCTGACGGATGTCATCATGGTCGTGTCCATGAATCCGGATACCCAGAAGGCCACCGTCGTTTCGCTGCCCCGTGATACGTATGTACAGCTGAGCGGCTATAAAAAAACGAAAATCAACGAATTTTACGCCCGCTTCAAAGGTAAGGAGAAGACCTCCGGCATTCTTGCCAAAGACGAGATGAAGACGATGATGGGCAAATATCTCGACATCAAGGTCGATTACACCGCCGTGCTGGATTTCCAGGGCTTCCGCGACATCGTGGATGAACTGGGGGGCGTCAGCGTCAACATCAGCGAAAATATGTGTTATACGGATTCCGTGGACGGTACGGATATCAACTTAAAGCAGGGACCGGCCAAGCTCGACGGCGACGATGCCCTGGATTATGTGCGTTACCGCAAGTCCAATTGCAGTCCGCAGACCAAAGCATCCAATGATTTTGAACGCAACGAACGCCAGAGCGAAGTGCTGAATGCGCTGATCGGCAAAATGCAGAGCCTCGGCGGCGTGCTGAAAATCGGCAGCGTGATGGATTCGATCGACGAGAATCTGACGACCGATATCGAAAACGATCAGATTAAGAGTTTTATCAAAACCTATTGGAAGATCCCGAAGGAAAACGTTGAATTCAAGCCGGTGACCGGAACCTGGCGCAGCCCGTATGTATATATTAACGAAGAAGAACTGGATGCGGCCAAAAAAGCGCTGCAGACGACGCTCGGCACGTCAAATTGAATGCAAGTTTGGCGTTGTGCTATAATATAATCAAGTAAACGCACTAGAGCCGCATAGGAGGCCTGTTACTATGTCCGAAGCCGTTGCCCAGCTCAATGAAACGTTGCTATCGATGCTGCAATCGGAAACGTTTGTGCTCCTGAATACCGTGGACGCCGAATCCGGCGGTCCGACTTCAACGGCGATTTCCTGGATTTATGCGGTCAGCCCTTCCGTCATCCGGTTGGCGATCGACCACAGGTCCCGTCTTGTGAACAACATTAAAGTAAACCCGCTCGTGACGGTGACGATTTTTGGCGGGGGAACGGTATATGCCGTCAACGGCCGTGCGTCGGTCAAACAAGATCCGCTTGCGGATGTCCCGTTCAAGATGTGCTGTTTCGACATTGAAATCGAGGCGGTGCGCAACGCGCTGTTCTACGGCGCGAGTCTTGAATCCGCCCCTAAATATGCAAAGGTATACGATGCGCGTGCAGCTGAAAAGCTGGACGGACAAGTGTTTGCCGCCATGAAAAAAGCCCAGTGATGGTTCACTAGGCTTTTTTTGTCCCATATTTTGCGGCTTGCCGTGCTTCGAAAGCGATGTTAACGGCGAAGTGAGCTTGCCGGAAGAATGGCCTGCATGCGCTAGCGGTTTCCGCCGGGTTTGGTGTCCTCCGGAAGCTGGGGAATGATCCGGCCGATCATGTCGGCCAGTTCAGCGGAGAATCCCGAAACGGGATGGCCCTGGGAGATATGCTTTCCCATCTCGGTCAGACGGTTACCGATATCAAGATCGGCGGTGACAAAGGCGCGAACGCCCTTCGGATCTTTGCGGATCGCTTCGGCGACGGAGTATTTGATCGTTCCGACGCGGGAGCGGTCGAGCGACCCGGCGACATCGATGCCGACGACGGCGACATTGTTCACCACGACGCAGTGGGCGCCTTTGACGCCCGGCACTCTTTTTGCCAACTGTTCAAAATGATCTTTCAGCGCAACATCCTTTTCATTTCCCGTGACGGCGGTTTCGCCGCTGCGAAGCTCGTTGTTATTCGCTACCTGGTCCTGGGCAGACATTTGCCGGATCTGGCGGTTGCCCTTGACGCTCAGTTCCTTAGCGGCTTGTTCCGATTGTTTATCCTGAGGAGAGGGTGATGCATCTTTATCAGCGACGCCGCAGCTTGTTAACAGCAGCAGCAACAGCAACAGACACATTGATTTTCTCATATGTGACTTACTCCTTTCGGCCATTACGTTCTTTTGTTTTAGCTTGCCCCGGCGGAAATGAGTTATGTATGACCAATCAAACCAGGCGCTGTGGAGGGGATAACATGAAAAAGATTTTTGTTCTGGACACCAACGTGCTCTTGCACGACCCCAATTCGATTTTTGCCTTCAAAGAGAATGAAGTGGTGATTCCGGCCGTTGTCCTGGAAGAAATCGACTCCAAAAAGCGAAATGCCGACGAGATCGGCCGCAATGCCCGCACCGTGTCGCGTCTGCTAGATGGACTGCGGAGCCTGGGCCACCTGCACAGCGGCGTTACCCTCGAACACGGAGGGACACTGAAGGTGGAATTGAACCACCGCAGTTTTGTTAAAGTACAGGAAATGTTCGGTGAGGTATCCAACGACAACCGGATCCTGGCCGTAGCCCTCAACTATCTGCTCGAGGAGAATCAGAAGGAGGAGCCGCGTCCCGTCGTGCTCGTCAGCAAGGACGTGCTGGTCCGGATCAAAGCGGATGTGCTGGGCATTACGCCCGAGGATTATTTGTCCGACCGCACCGGCGACCTGAACGAGCTGTATACCGGCTACCAAACCCTGTTGGTTCACCCCTCTTTAATCGATGAATATTACAGCCACCGCTTTTTGCCGATCAAGCAATTGGGGCTGTCTTACCCGCTGTATCCGCATGAATTCATCATCCTGAAGGATGAGATCGGCAGCGGCAAATCCGCGCTGCTCAAAGTCAATGCCGACGCCACCCGGCTGGAGCCGCTCTATCTCGGCAACGACGCCGTCTGGGGCATCAGCGCCCGCAACGCCCAGCAGCGGATGGCGCTTGAACTCCTGCTGAACGAGGACATTCCGCTCGTGACCATCACCGGGAAAGCCGGTACCGGTAAAACCCTGCTGGCGCTGGCTGCCGGATTGTTCAAGGTCGAGGATGAGCACCGGTATAAGAAACTGCTGATTGCCCGTCCTGTCGTGCCGATGGGCAAGGATCTCGGCTACCTGCCGGGGGAAAAAGAAGAAAAACTTCGGCCATGGATGCAGCCGATCTACGATAATCTGGAATTTCTGTTCGACACCAAGAAATCCGGCGATATCGATAAAATCCTGATGGGTCTGGGCAGTATTCAGGTGGAGGCACTGACCTACATCCGCGGCCGCTCCATCCCGGCGCAGTTCATTATCATCGATGAAGCGCAAAACCTGTCCCGCCACGAGGTGAAGACGATCGTCTCCCGCGCCGGGGAAGGCAGCAAGGTCATTCTGATGGGCGATCCGGAGCAAATCGACCATCCGTACCTGGACGCCGCCAGCAACGGACTCAGCTACATCGTCGAGAAGTTCAAGCAGGAAGGCATCAGCGGCCATATCACGCTGGAAAAAGGCGAACGTTCGCGCCTCGCCCAGCTCGCCGCCGATTTGCTGTAGCGCGAGTTCATACCGCTGTTTAGGAAGAGCCGGGAGCTAAAGAAGCTCCCGGCTTTTTTGTGCGGCGGGGCTTGGTTTACGGCTTGCATGGTGTGCGGCTATGCTTTGGTACCCGAGCCTGCCGCGCCTTGAAGCCGCCGGAGCACGAGCTTCGTTGCACTCTGTACAACGGGAGCACGCGGCACTGGGGACGGGAAGCCCTAGGCCGTGGCACTTAGCCCGCCGCCCCAAGAAGCGGCAGGTTTTGTTTTGTGCGGAGCCGGTGATGGCGAAGCGATTAGCGGTGCTGCCTAGAGAGGAAGAGGCGGAGGAAGTTTGGAACTGGGAGGAGCGGTAGCGTTCGCCTTTGATTTCGGATGTCTTCTGCCTCTAATTCCAATCCAAACATCCGAAATCAACAGCGACCGGAAGTCCAAATCTCCTGCAGCGTCGCCCGAGCGGGAAAGCAGCACTAACAGCCGCGCAGCAATCATCAAGCGTTTAGCCAAAACCACACCCGCCCGCTTCACATATATAATAGAAGAGAACGTTTTCAAAACTGGCGCAGACAAGCGCAGGCGGCTTCTGGTAAAATAGTGGATATGAATGCCGGCAGGAAGGGGGAATAAGATGAAGCGCAGATATTATTGGCTTTTGCTTGCGGTATTGCTGCTGTCGCTGACAAGCATGCCGCCCAGCATGAGCCTGATTTCGCGGGAGGGCAGCAAGCCGAATCCGCAGCCGCTTAATCCCCTTGTCCGCCCTGACGGCGGTACTGAAGGCAACCTTCCGGTCCTGCGGATCCGTGTATCTTTATCCCAGGCAGAGTTGAGCGAACTGAAGAAAATGAGCGGGAATTTTACACTGTCCACCGGGATCGAAGTGGCGTTCACCAATGCGGAGCCTGAAGAGGGCGCAGATGCGCTTAAGGAGGATTTGACCATCGGCGACAGCCCGGACATCATTATGACCGACGGGCGCAACATTGCCGATCTCGCTTCCAGGGGCTATTTGCTGCCGGTAGACGTCTACCAGAGCATCCCTGGAAGCTCACCGCTGAGTGCCCTGATTCCCCGGATGCAGTGGAACGGATATAACTGGGGAATTCCGCTGGACATTGACCCCTATGTGCTGGTCTATTCGCCCAAGCGGCTGACGGAACTTGGACTTACAGGCGCACCAAAGAGCATGGAGCAATGGGGGCTTCTGCTGGAGCATCTGCGCGCGGAGCAAGGCCGGGAGCATTATTTGCTAGCCGCCGATACCCGCAATCCCTACGGCTATATCGCGCTATGGGAGAGCATGGGGAATATTCCGGAAGCGGAAAGCACACAGGTGCTGGCTTGGATGCAGGAAGCTCGGAGCTATTATTATTTGACCAGCCGCTATAATCCGGACATCTGGGATATGCTGCAGGACGGAAAATTGGCGGTGGCTTTGCTGCCGTTATCGGAGTGGCAAATGCGGGGAAACGGGACGCTTGCCGCCGAAGCGCCGGCTGCCGTTGCTTTTAATGGCTACCAGGCAATGTATAGCCGTTTTTTTGCTCTTCCTGCAAAATCGGCCAGCCCGGAGGAAGCCGTAAGCTGGCTGTCCTATATCACTTCAAGCAACGCACAGCTGGAATGGATGGAGAATACGGGGCGGCTGCCCGCTTTGGATGAGTTATACCGCAAGACCTTGCCGGCTGCGGTCAAACTTCCGTTTGCCGCCGGTCTGCTGCTTGCGGAGCCGGAGGAGAATGCCAAGCAGCAGGCCGGTACATGGGGCGAGTATACCGAGGCGGCGGCGCTGTTCCTGAGCGGCAAAATCAGCGCGGAAGAATTTACCGGACAAACCGGCGGTGCATTAGAATGAGAGAGACAATTTCACATACAGCACGCCGTTTTCGCTGCTGACGTCAGATGCGCGAAGGAAGGAAACGACTTCCTGCGGATAGAACCCGAGATCGAATTCCTTCTCCAGTTTTTTGCAGGTGGCTTCCGGAAGCTGCAGGCCGTTAAAGACGACCTGGTCGATATGGAACATCAGCGCGTTTTCCGGTTCTTCCTGGATGCTGTAGTGGCCGGTCACCGTTAACGATAGATTGCCGCTCGTCCCCGATGCCGTAACCTTGTCCGGATAGAACCGGAAAGAGAAGTTTTTCAGCAGCTCGTTTTGCGAGGCAAGGAAGGCATTGAGCTGCTCGTCTTTTAGGGCAATCGTATAAGTCATGCCTTTGCGGCTGAGAACGCCTTTTTCATTTTGTACGTAGTTGGGCAGCCGGTTCATTGCGGAAGACAAAGCTTTGAAATATTTGCGGACTTCATAAATGCCGATATTCTCCCAATACTGCGAAAACTCCTCGAGTAAAGCGCTCATGCCAGCGGGATCGCTGCTGGATGTAATGCCCTTCTCAATCTCCTCATTTAAGGCCGCGACGCGTTGCTTTTGCTCCTCGAGCGCAGCCCGGACGGAAGCCAGCTCTTCCGCGCTGCGTTTAGCCGCATCCGTGGCTTTTCGCAAACTTTTGTACTCCTTCTCGTATTGTCCCAGAATGTCCCGGTCGGCGCCCATTACAATATCGTAATAGTCCAGCAGCGCCAGCATCTGGCTGAAGCTGCCCGCGTTCAGCAGCGAGGCCAGCAGACCTTCGCGTTCCCCCATGTAGTAAGCGCGAAGGATCGCCGCGGCATGGGTCTTTTTATCCGCAATCGCCGCCTCTTTGGCTTTGGCTTGCGCTTCAAGTACAGGAACCTTTTTCTCCAACACAAGCTGTTCGGCGGAAATTCGTTCGATTTCTTGCTCGATCTCTGCGGAAGACAAGGACTGCTCCAGCAGCTTTCGGGCGGACGAACTATCCGGAATGACGGGTGGGGGCGGACTTGCGGAAGGGGAGGGATCGGCGTTTAAACCGTAGACCGGCCAAATTGGAAGCAGCAGGATGCACAGGACGATGAGCGCAGCGGCATAAAGGCGGTTGATAGGGCGGCAAGTCGGCACAGGCGCTTTCCTCCTCTTGGCGTTATGTACTCATCTTATGATATGTCCTGCCGAAATAGGATACAACAAAAAAACGGAAGCGTTCTTTGTCCAAAGAACTCTCTTCCGTTTAGGCGCAAAATATCGCGGATTACAGGGGCAGGCCCATTTTGAATACCGTCCAATAGCTGAATCCGGTAAACGTAACGATCATATACCCCCAGAATAACAGAATGTAGGTTTTTTCCGTAAACTTCATAAATCCAAGCACCACGAAAAAAGCGGTCTGTAAAAAGAACAGCAGCGCCATTTCGATCATATCCCCGGCAAAGGCCATCAGCCCGATCGCCAGCGTGAAAAATCCGAGTACGCGAAACATGCGGTCCAAGAGAAAATCCCCCTTCCTGTATATTCCCGTATATTTTTCCTTCGCTTCATTATACATTGCCGCCACAACGGCTGTAAACGAATTCATCCCAAAATTTAACGAAATATCCGCAAAATTATGATTTTTAGCATTGACATGCCCACTATCTCATTTAGCTAGAAAAAATAGCAACGGAAGTATGATGTCCGGTTAAATTGGAAATACATTTTAGTATCAAATAGATTCTATGAACTCTATCAGAGGCATAGGAATGGAGTAAGCAGCTTTTATCCTATTCGCTACCCGGTGAATCGCCGTTTAGAGAAGATGATGATTTCAAGACGTTGTTAGGAGGGTTAGGCTTTATGACAGCCGTTAGACAGGATGCTTGGAGTGCGGAAGATGATCTGATACTCGCGGAAATCACGCTTCGGCACATCCGGGAGGGCAGCACGCAGCTTGCCGCGTTTGAGGAAGTGGGCGAAAAAATCGGCAGAACCTCTGCCGCCTGCGGATTCCGCTGGAACAGTTGCGTGCGCAAAAGCTATGAGGACGCGATCAGCATTGCCAAAGGGCAGCGCCAGAAACGCAGTTATCTGAAAAAGCAGCCGGTGACCAGGGGAGCTCAAGTGGCCGGACTTATGCTTGGAGAGCTCGAAGAAGAATATGTGCGGACCGACGGTTTGAATGAAAATTCTTTATCCATTGATGCGGTTATTCGTTTTCTCCGGCAATGGAAGGGCAGCTTCCAGGAAGCAGGCCGCCAGCTCAAGATGCTGGAACGGGATTTACGGGAGAAAGAAAGCGAACTCACCGAACTCCGGGCGGAAAATGAGCGCTTGTCCAAAGAAGTGAATTTGGCGCAAAGCGATTACCGGGTCGTCAATGACGATTACAAGGCTCTGATTCAAATCATGGACCGTGCCCGCAGGCTTGCCTTTTTGAACGAGGAAGAGGATGAACTGAAGACCCGCTTCAAAATGGATGCCAACGGAAATTTGGAGCGGCTGGAGTAACAGATTTTTATAGGACGCATAGAGGCGCAGTGCCGTAATGGCACTGCGTTCTTTTTTTATTTTCACGGCTTATATGGACATCCGGTCCGATTTACTTTCAATTGAACCGGGGCTGCCGCTATAATGGATTCAAATCGCAGCATAATTATTACCAAAGGAGATTTCTATGAAAATTGATTTGATCGGCGCTGGCGCGATGGGGCTGCTGCTGGCGGGGAAACTGGCAGCTGCCGGTGATGAAGTCAGAATCTGGTGCCGCAGCGAGGCACAGGCGCAGCAGCTTGCGGAGCAAGGGCTGACCGTATATGACGGGGACGGCGGCGCGGCGCGGCGGCTCACCGGGGAACAGTTTCGTGCTGCGCCCGCAGCATGCTTCGCCGATCGCTGGCTAGCCGAGCCCGCCGATTGCCTGCTGATTACGCTCAAGCAGCATGATTTTCACCGGTCGCTGCCGCAGCTGCTCGCTCCGCTTAAAGGAAGCAAGCCGGAGATCGTTTGTTTTCAGAACGGGTACGGCCATTTGGAGACACTCCAAAGTCTGCTGCCGGAGGCGGCGATATGGGCGGCGGTCACCACAGAAGCTGCCAAAAGGAAATCATTCACCGAGGTTATTCATGCCGGAAAAGGGGAAGTATATATCGGGAAGAGCTTGAATGGCAATCATGGAGCCGGACAAGTTTCTATTACCGCAAATAGTTTGGTCGAAGCGCTGAATAAGGCAGGATTTTCCGCATTTCTGTCGAATGAAGTGGATACCATGATTTTCCGGAAGCTTCTGATCAATGCGGTAATCAATCCGCTTACGGCCATTTGGCGCGTGCCAAACGGCGAACTTCCGATGCCCGGATACCGCTTGCAACTAATGAAGGAACTGTACGAGGAAGCGTCATCGATCTTCGATGCCTGCGGCATTTCGTACGGGGCGCATACATGGGACGACATTCTGCAGGTGTGCAAGGCGACCGCGGACAATGTGTCTTCCATGCTGGCCGATGTGCTTGCCTTCAGACCGACCGAGGTGCAGTGGATCAACGGCAGCATTGCAGCGATGGCGGAGAAGCGGGGACTGAAAGCCCCGCTGCACCGCTGGATCTGCCAAGTCATGGATGGCATGACTGTGAAGGAGAGGTGAAGCGGCATGGGGTGGCTGAAGGATTCGTTCGTCGCGTTAAGCGTAATTCCGTTTGTTCCGTTTGTGCTGATTTATATCGGCGGCCTGCTGATGAAGTCTGATAAACGCAAGACGTTTTTTCTCGCGATGGATGTCACGACATTGTTTTTGCTGCTGTGTGTTTCGGCGCTGTTCAACAACCAGTTTCATTCGCGCTTCGGATTTTTTCTTATACTACTTTTTGTATTAATATCCGCTGGACTGATTGGCGGGGCGCAAAATCGGCTCAAGGGAAAAGTGGACGGCAAACGATTATTTCGGGCGGTTTGGCGGCTTTCATTTTTTCTGATGAGTTTCGGTTACGTATTATTTATGGTTGTCGGCCTCATACAGTACATATCACAAGCGATGTAACATTCCATTGCTTCGTTAAAGCGTCAATGTCACAAAATTTTTAAGTTTTAAAAAAAATCCGTTTTCAGAAAATATTGCTCTAGATTTTTTTGACCACTGGTTGTATAATCATAAACCATATACCACATTCTATTTAGGGGGAACTGCTAGATGAAGAAGAGTAAAAGTCTTTTGCTCATGATTGCATTGGTTCTTGTTATCAGCACAGTGCTCGCAGCCTGCGGCAATAACAACAATGCAAACAGCGGCAACACTGGTAACACCGGCAACACTGGCAATGCTACCAACAGCGGTAATGCTTCTACCGAAGAAAAATTGGCCGCTGACCAAACACTTAGAATCAACCTGAGTGCAGAACCGCCTACATTTGACCCTGCTCTTGCTCAAGACAGCCAAGCAAACACTGTTTTGAAAACAATGTATGAAGGTCTTACCCGCATGAATGATGAATCCGGTCAAGCTGAACCGGGTATCGCTGAGTCCTGGGACGTTTCCGCTGACGGTCTGGTATATACCTTCCACCTGCGCGATGCGCAATGGAGCAACGGAGATCCTGTAGAAGCTGCTGACTTCGTTCGCGCTTGGAAACGCGTGCTCGATCCAAACACAGATCCAACAGCACCTTACGCTTACCAATTGTACTACCTGAAAAATGGTGAAGAATATTATACTAAGAAAATTACCGATTTCAACGAAGTTGGCGTAAAAGCCGTTGATGCGAAAACTCTTGAAGTTACGCTGAAAGCTCCAACTCCTTACTTCTTGGGATTGCTTTCCTTCTATACTTATTACCCTGTGCACAAATCCGTAGAGGGTAATGCAAAATGGGCTACAAGCAAAGACACAATGATTACCGACGGACCGTTCACCCTGACTGAATGGACTACCGGCCAAGCTCTGCAAGTAACAAAGAACGACAAGTACTGGGATGCAGCTAACATCAAACTGAGCAAAATCGACTTCTCCCTGGTTAACAGCGGTGCAACCGAATTGCTGAGCTACAAAAACGGCGAGCTGGATCGCGCTGGCGCTCCTACTGGCGAAATTCCTACCGAGCAGCTGCCTATCATCTCCAAAGAACTGCCTAACGAATTCGCTCGTAAAGGTATTGCAAGTGTTTACTACTACGAGTTCAACATCACCGAAAAACCGTTTGACAATGCTAAAATCCGTAAAGCTCTGGCAATGACGATCAACCGTCAAGCTCTGATCGACAACGTAACACTGGGCGGCCAATTGCCGGCATTCGGTTTCGTGCCTCCAGGCATCGCCGGCGCTGACGGCGAATACCGCAACGCAGTTAAAGACAGCTACTTCACTGAAGACACAGAAGCAGCTAAGAAATTGCTGGCTGAAGGTCTGGCAGAAGAAGGCCTGACTGCACTGCCACCGGTTGAACTGACTTACAACACAAGTGAAGGCCACAAGAAAATCGCTCTGGCGATTGCCGATATGTGGAAACAAGCTCTGGGTATCACTGTTAACACTGTGAACCAAGAATGGGCTGTATTCATCGAAAACCGTCAAAACCTGAACTACCAAGTAGCGCGTGCCGGTTGGACTGCGGACTACAACGATCCAATGACCTTCCTCGACATGTGGGTAACTGGCGGCGGTAACAACGATACCGGCTACGCTAACCCTGAGTATGACAAGCTGATCAACGACGCTAAAACAAACTCTGATCCAGCTAAACGTCAAGAAGACTTTGCAGCAGCGGAAAAAATGCTGATCCAAGACGATCAAGTATTGATTCCAATCTACTACTACACTAACAACTCCTTGACTAAGCCATACCTGAAGGGCGTAACGCTCGACTTCAGCGGCGCGATCGACCTGACTCGCGGATACCTGCTGGAGCACTAAGATTAGCCTACTGACTTCAGTCGTACCGAACTGAATATGCGTGGTCTGAAGTTAGCAATATACTTCGGGATATATATGTGGAGTTCCATATATATCCCTTTTTTTTGCATTTCCGGCGATTTGTCAGACTTTATGAAGGATTACAAATTAAGGCATTAGACAAATTCCGTCAGATTTCATAAAATTGAATAGGTGTCTAAAAAATAGAAGAAGGAGGTGTTGATGGGGATGGTTCGTTATGTTGCCAACAAACTGTTTTATATGATCGTATCGCTGTTTGTGCTTATTTCAGCGACTTTTTTTCTGATGAAAGCTATTCCGGGGGACCCGTTTACTTCTGAGAAAAAAGTCCCGCCGGAAATTAAAGCGCGTTTATACGAGCAATATGGACTGGACAAGCCGCTCTATCATCAGTATTTCAAGTATTTGGGTGATATTGCGCAAGGAGACCTGGGAGTATCCATGAAACGTCTGAACCAGGATGTAACGCATCTGATCGGACAAACGTTCTCCGCTTCCCTGCGACTCGGGGTAGTGGCTATTATCGTGTCGGTTATCGTCGGGGTTCTGCTCGGGATGCTTGCCGCACTTTATCACCGGAAATTTATCGACAGCGCAGCGATGGTAGTGGCGGTCCTGGGGATTGCGGTGCCGAGCTTTGTCGTCGCTTCCGTATTGCAGTATCTTTTTGCGTACAAATGGCATATGTTCCCGGTATCGGGCTTTAAAGGGCCTATGTACTATTTCCTGCCGGTTGCGGCGCTATCTGCCCAGCCAATTGCGTTTATCGCCCGTCTGACACGGTCAAGCATGCTTGAAGTGCTGCATTCGGACTACATCAAGACGGCTAAAGCCAAGGGCCTCAGCTGGTTTGCCATTTTGAGCCGCCACGTGCTGCGCAACGGCATTCTGCCGGTCGTTACGTATATCGGACCCATGACAGCCAACGTTGTTACAGGTTCCGTCGTTATCGAACAAATCTTCGGCGTCGGCGGGATCGGCAAACAGTTCGTAGAAGCGATCGGTGTCCGCGACTATACGGTCATTATGGGGATTACGATTTTCTACGGCGTTCTGCTTATGCTTGCCCGTTTCATTACGGATATTGCCTACGTCTTTGTAGATCCGCGCATTAAACTTACTGGAGGAAAGGAGGGCTAAAGATTGGCATCTGACAAAAATCTGGTTTCGCTGGATGCGAACCTGACCGCGGAGGATTTCCGCAAGATCGGCATTGACGAAAAAGAAGCCGAAGTTATTCAGCGTGAAAGTCTTTCCGCCTGGAGGGATTCCTGGCAGCGTCTGCGCCAAAACAAAATGGCAATGACCGCGCTTATCGTGCTTGGGGTAATCGTCCTTGCTTCGCTTATTGGTCCGTTGTTCTCGAAATATAATTATTATTCCAATGATTTGCTCAGCACCAACAAGCCTCCTTCACTCAAGCACTTGTTCGGCACTGACGACTTGGGCCGCGATATTTTCGTGCGTACCTGGTACGGAGCGCGGATCTCGCTGCTTGTCGGCTTGTGCGCAGCGGCAATTGACTTGTTTATCGGCGTTATTTATGGCGGGATCATGGGTTACTTCGGCGGTCGCGTCGACAACATCATGAATAAATTTTCCGAAGTACTTTACGCCATTCCTTACCTGCTCGTCGTTATTTTGCTGTTGGTAGTTATGGAGCCAAGCCTTGGCACCATCATTCTCGCACTGACGATTACCGGCTGGATTAACATGTCCTGGATCGTGCGCGGCGAAATTATGCAGCTGAAGAACCGCGAATTCGTGCTTGCTTCCCGTTCCATGGGTGCCGGCTCCAAACGGCTGTTGTTCCGCCACTTGCTGCCGAACGCCGTTGGACCTATTATCGTTACCATTACATTGTCGGTTCCGAATGCGATTTTTGCCGAAGCGTTCCTGAGCTTCCTCGGTCTTGGCGTACAAGCGCCGATCGCATCCCTGGGTTCGATGATCAATGACTCCCTTACCGGATGGCTTTATTATCCTTGGCGTTTCCTGTTCCCGGCTATTCTGATCAGCTTAACGATGCTTTCCTTTAATATTTTTGGTGACGGCCTTCGCGACGCGCTGGATCCTAAATTGAAGAAATAGGCGGTGAATGTGGATGGAACCGATTCTGCAAATCAAAGATTTGCACGTCTCCTTTTTTGTAAAGGGTGGAGAGGTTCAAGCTGTCCGCGGAATGAATTTTGAAGTAGGCAGAGGCGAAACCGTAGCTATTGTCGGTGAATCCGGCAGCGGAAAAAGCGTCACGGCCCAATCGATCATGCGGCTGATCCCGTCACCGCCTTCCAAGGTGAAGCAAGGCGAGATATTGTTTCAGGGGCAAGACTTGCTGAAAAAGAGCAATAAAGAGATGGAAAGTATTCGCGGCAAAGATATTGGCATGATATTTCAAGACCCGATGACTTCGTTGAACCCAACGATTAAAGTAGGAAAACAGATCACCGAAGTTTTGATCAAACATCAGAAAATGTCAGCGGCCGAAGCGAAAAAACAAGGTGTCGAGATGCTGAAGCTGGTGGGCATCAAAAATGCGGAGGCTCGCTTTAACCAATATCCCCACGAATTTTCCGGTGGTATGCGTCAGCGCGTAATGATCGCCATTGCACTGGCGTGCCGCCCGTCCCTGCTCATTGCCGATGAGCCAACCACTGCGCTCGATGTGACGATTCAGGCGCAAATCATGGAAGTTATGAAAGAGATGCAGGACAAGCTCGGCACCTCGATCATTCTGATTACCCATGATCTCGGCGTCGTTGCCGGGATGTGCGATCGGGTGATTGTCATGTATGCCGGCGAAGTGGTCGAGACGGGCACCCGCTGGGAGATTTTCAAGAATCCGCAGCATCCTTACACCAAAGGACTGCTGCGTTCGATGCCGCGTCTGGATCAAAAGAAGGGTGAGCCGCTGATTCCGATTATCGGGACTCCCCCGGACCTTATTAAACCGCCAATCGGCTGTCCGTTTGCCGCTCGCTGCAGCGAAGCGATGCATGTCTGCGGACAAATCGATCCTGGCGCCACAGAATTCAGCGAAACGCATATAGCACGTTGCTGGAATCTGCATTCGATGGCCAAGGAGGTGCAGTACGTTTGAGTAAGAACCTGATCGAAGTTGAAGGTCTTAAGAAATATTTCAATGTAGGCAAAGGAAAAATTCTTAAGGCGGTTGACAATATTAATTTCTCGATCCGTGAAGGCGAAACCCTCGGTATGGTAGGGGAATCCGGTTGCGGCAAAACGACTGCGGGCCGTACGGTTTTGCGCTTGTATGAACCGACTGCGGGAAGCGTAAAGTATAACGGTACCGATATTTACAAATTGTCCGCTGGCAAAATGAAAGCTATGCGCCGCGACATGCAAATGATTTTCCAAGATCCGTACGCATCGCTGAATCCGCGTTTTACCGTATCCGATATTATCGGCGAAGCGCTGGATATTCACGGGATGGCCGGCAGCCGTGCTGAGCGGAAAAAACGGATCGAAGAGCTGTTGGATATGGTTGGTCTCAACCATGACCACGCAACGCGTTACCCGCATGAATTCTCCGGCGGTCAGCGCCAACGGATCGGGATTGCCCGCGCGCTTGCGGTGAATCCGAAGTTCATCGTCTGCGACGAACCGATCTCTGCGCTCGACGTATCCATTCAGGCACAGGTCGTCAACCTGCTGAAGGAACTGCAAGACCGTCTGGGACTGACTTATCTGTTTATCGCGCATGACTTGTCCATGGTTAAGCACATCAGTGATCGCGTTGCCGTAATGTATTTGGGCCGTATGGTCGAGTTGGCGGAGAGCGAAGAGCTGTACGCTAATCCGATCCATCCGTACACCAAATCGCTGCTGTCCGCAATTCCGGTTCCGGACCCTGAAGTGGAAGCGAACAAGAAGCGCATTCATCTGCATGATGAGCTGGGCAGCCCGATTTATGCGGCCGGCGAGAAATCAAATGACAGCGACTTTGAATTGGTAGAAGTGTCCAAAGGGCATTTCGTGGCCAAACAATACGCGTAATACATGCATAGTCGAAGCGGGGGCGTACAAGCTCCCGCTTTTTGCTTCGCCCGTAACGATGTGCCGCTTCTTGAAGAAGCGGCAAGCTTTGACGTAATCCGCGACTTTGGATACAATCAATAGGGGTTAATGGCAATCATCCCGTGTTTACATAAAGCAAGGCATATTCAGACAGGAGGCATATCATCGATGAATACCGTCAGCGAACCGCTATTGGGCGGTTCCGCGCTCGCACGCGATTATATAGAACATTTTGAGAAAGTAGCCCATTTGTACGGCGGCGATTTCCGCCTGCCGGAGAGCCGGGTACGCCGGGCCGCCTGGCTGGATGATAACGAGACCAAGCGCGCGGCCCGCGCCGGGGTCGTCTCGGTGCTGCGGGCATATAATTTACAGCATAACCCTCATCCGAAGGTGATGGAGATGCTTGAACGGCTGGAGCAGCCGGGAACACTCGCCGTGACGGGCGGTCAGCAGAGCGGTCTGTTCACAGGCCCGCTCTTTGTCATCTACAAGGCGATTACGGTGATCCAGGCCGCCCGGACGGCATCGGAGCAGCTTGGCCGCCCGGTTGTCCCGGTCTTCTGGATCGCCGGAGAAGACCACGATTGGGACGAAGTAAACCATACCTTCGTTTTGGGCCGATCCGGTGAGATTGCCCGGATCAAGCTGGATAAGCCCGAAGGGCCGCGGAATTCGGTCAGCGGCATCGGGCTCGCGCTGGAGAGCTGGGAAACGGCCTTCGGGCAGGTGGACAGCCTGCTGCAGGATAGCGAATTCAAACCGCAAATCATGGAACTGCTCCGCGAGTCCGCACAGGAAGGCGGCAGCCTGACGGACGCTTTTGCCAAGCTGATGGGTCATTTGTTTGGCCAATACGGCTTGATTCTGCTGGATTCGGCAGACCCGCAGCTCCGTAAGCTGGAGGCGCCATTTTTCGCCAGGCTGATTCAGGAGAACGACGAGCTGGAAGCGGCTTATCTTGCTTCCGCCGAAGAGATTAAGGCAGGCGGCTATGAGCTGCAGGCCGAGGTGACGAAAGACGCCGCCAATCTCTTTTACATTCACGAAGGGATGCGGCTGCTGCTGCATAAGGAAGCAGGGCGGTTTACGGACCGCAAGGGCAACATATCTTTTTCCCGGGAAGAACTGCTCGGACAGCTTGAAGCGCATCCGGAACGGTTCAGCAACAATGTGCTGACGCGGCCGCTGATGCAGGATTATGTGCTGCCGGTGCTGGCGACCGTATTGGGCCAAGGGGAAATTGCCTATTGGGCGATTCCGAACCGGGCGTTTGCTGCCGCAGGCGGGCAAATGCCGCTGCTGCTGCCGCGGATGTCGTTTACGGTCATTGAAGGCACCACGCAAAAACATATGGAGAAATACATGCTGACCTTCCAGGATGTCGTCAAGGGGCTGGAAGGCAAACGCAAGGAATGGCTGGCCGCGCAGGATGCGCTGGGACTTGAAAGCCGGTTCGCCGAAATCAAACAGGCATTTACCGCGATGTACGAGCCGCTGATCGAACAGCTTGGCAACATCCAGGCGGGACTGCTCAAGCTGGGCGGCAGCAACAAAGAGAAGATTCTCGACCAGATCGCTTTCCTGCAGGGAAAAGCCGAAGATGCCCTGGCGAAGCAGAACGAAGCCGGACTCCGGCAGTGGGAACGGATCGAGCAGTCGATCATGCCGCATGGCCGTTTACAGGAGCGCCACTATAACGTAATGAACTATCTGAACCGCTACGGGCTGGGCTGGATCGACGAGTGTATGGCGCTAGAGCCCAATTTCAGCGGACAACATCGTCTGCTATATATGTAAGATTTCAACTTCAGGAGGTATGTTATGAGTTCATCTGCGAAGCAAAGCAGCATTATCGCCGATCCGGGGCTGGCGCCCGAAGGGCATCTGAAAATCGACTGGGTGCGCCAGCATATGCCGGTGCTGAGCCGGATCCGCGAGCATTTTGAAGCCGAACAGCCGTTCAAAGGACTGAAAGTATCGATCACGCTGCATCTGGAGGCGAAAACGGCTTATCTCGCCAAAGTGGTTCAGGCCGGCGGGGCAGAAGTGACCATTACCGGCTCCAATCCGCTGTCGACGCAAGACGATGTGTGCGCGGCGCTTGTCGAAGACGGCATTACTGTTTTCGCCAAATACAATCCTTCGCCGGAAGAGTTCAAAGCGCTGAATATCAAGGCGCTGGAGAGCAAGCCGGATCTGATTATCGACGACGGCGGAGATTTTGCCACCTTGCTGCATTCCGAGCGGCCCGACCTGATGGAGAATATCCGCGGCGGTGCAGAAGAAACGACGACGGGGATTATCCGACTGAAGGCGCTGCAGAAGCAGGGCATCCTCAAGTTCCCGATGGTCGCCGTCAATGACGCCTACTGCAAATATCTGTTCGATAACCGTTACGGCACAGGGCAATCGGCTTGGGACGGTATCGTCCGCACCACGAACCTGATTGTTGCCGGTAAAACCGTCGTAGTCGTGGGTTACGGCTGGTGCGGCAAAGGTGTCGCCATGCGGGCCAAGGGCCTGGGCGCGAATGTCATCGTGACCGAAGTGGATGCAATCAAAGCGGTCGAAGCGCATATGGACGGGTTCCATGTCATGCCGATGCTCGAAGCTGCGAAGCGCGGCGATTTCTTCGTGACCGTAACCGGCAACCGTTATGTCATCCGCGGCGAGCACTACGATGTGATGAAAGACGGCGCTATTCTCTGCAACGCCGGACATTTCGACGTGGAAGTCAACAAACCGGAGCTGGCGGAGCGTTCGGTCTCCAAACGCACGGTCCGCAAGAACATCGAGGAGTATTTGCTGAAGGATGGACGCAAGCTGTATTTGCTCGCCGAAGGCCGCTTGGTCAACCTGGGCGCGGCGGACGGACATCCCGCGGAAATTATGGATACGACGTTCGCCCTGCAGGCGCTGTCGCTTAAATACGTGAATGACAATTACAAAACCATCGGCGTTAAAGTGGAGAACGTGCCGTACGAGCTGGATGAGCAGGTTGCACGCTATAAGCTGGAAAGCCTCGGCATCGCCATTGACCGTCTGACACCGGAACAGGTTCAGTATCAGGACAGCTGGAATTTGAACGATTAAGCGGTAGGGTTGATCCATATCCCATATATGCCCGTTGCCATGCAGATGGCCGGGCTTTTTCTTTTTCCGGGCCATGAAAAAATTACCTGAGGAGAGAAAAAGGTTTTTGATTTTTAATGGCGAATCTATTATGCTTAAGTGGTGTAAAGTGGGGTAAAGTGGGGAATCGGTAGCAAGGAGTGGGGCAGCAGATGTTTATGGGCGAATTCCAGCATAGTATCGACGACAAAGGCCGCATCATTATTCCGGCCAAGTTTCGCGAATTGCTCGGCGCCTCGTTTGTTGCGACCCGCGGCCTGGACTCCTGCCTCTTTGTTTATCCCATGGAAGAATGGGGAATCATGGAGCAAAAGCTCAAGAGTCTTTCACTCATGAAATCCGACGCCCGCGCCTTCAGCCGATTCTTTTTCTCGGGAGCGACGGAGTGCGTCTGGGACAAGCAGGGCAGAGTCAATCTGCCGGCGAATTTGCGGCAATATGCCAAGCTGGACAAGGACTGTATCATTCTGGGCGTTTCGAACCGGGTGGAGATCTGGAACAAAGAGCTTTGGGAGCAGTACTTCGCACAGTCGGAGGAATCGTTTAACGAGATTGCCGAAAAACTGGTTGATTTTAACTTCGATCTATAACACAACACATACACTACACTCACATTCATTCGATTACTGCCCTGGAGGGATGCAGCTTTGTTTCATCACATCACGGTGCTTAAGGAAGAAGCGACAGAAGGGCTGCATGTCCGGAAAGACGGGATTTACGTCGACTGTACGCTTGGCGGAGCCGGGCACAGCTCGCTTATTGCTTCCAAGCTGGGCGAGCAAGGCCGGCTGATCTGTCTCGACCAGGATGACTGGGCGCTGGACAATGCGAAAGCGAAACTGGCGGAGTACGGAGAGCGCGTCGTGCTCGTAAAGACCAATTTCCGCGATCTTCAGCAGGTGCTGACGGATCTTCCGTTTGTGCCTAAGAAGGACGGGATCCCTCAAGTTGACGGCATTCTGTTCGATCTCGGCGTATCTTCGCCCCAATTTGACGAAGGCGAGCGGGGGTTCAGCTACAACCACGATGCGCCGCTCGACATGCGGATGGATCAGTCGGCGGAGCTGACGGCGTCCGAAATCATCAATACTTGGCCGGAGCAGGAGATTGCCCGGATTCTTTTCCAGTATGGAGAGGAAAAGTTCTCGCGGCGCATTGCGCGGCGTATCGTCGAAGCCCGGCAGGAACGCAAGGTGGAGACAACCGGCGAGCTGGCCGAGCTGATCAAGGAAGGCATACCAGCGGCGGCGCGGCGCACGGGGGGACATCCCGCCAAGCGCAGCTTTCAGGCGCTGCGGATTGCCGTCAACGATGAGCTGGGCGCGTTCGAGGAAGGCCTGCACAGCGCGGTGCGCTGCCTGGCACCTGGAGGAAGGGCTTCGGTCATTACGTTCCATTCGCTGGAGGACAGGATTTGCAAACAAATTTTCAGCGGTTATCTCAGCCGGTGTACCTGTCCGCCGGATCTGCCGTTCTGCGTCTGCGGCGCCGAGGGCACGCTCAAGCTGGTGAACCGTAAACCCATCGTGGCATCAGAAGAAGAACTGGCGCTGAATCCGCGCGCTCGCTCCGCGAAGCTGCGCGTCGCCGAGAAATTGTAAAAATGATGACAAAGGAGAGTCAAAGATGGCCTATACCCGCGGCAACCTAGCTACACAACCCAGAAGAAAACAGGAAGCGGCACCGCTATACCGTGAGAAGACCAAGGTCGTTACCCGGCGGAAGGTGCTTCCGGTTCAGGAGAAATTGCTATATATGCTGACGGTGGCCGTTTTTGCTCTCATGGCTGCCCTGCTGGTCTGGCGTTACGTCCATATCTACGATCTGAATATGAAGGCCCAATCGATCGACCAGAACATTGCCGAAACGAAGAAGCAGATTGCCACATTTGAAATGAAAAAGCAGGTCCTGGAGCAGACAGTTGTTCAGCGCGCCAAGGAAATGGGCTATCAGGAGGCGAATGCCGACGATACCATTCATATCAGCGGACAGTCCTCCGATGGAGACAATTAACGGGCGGTTTTCGGGAAACCGCAATATATACGTTTGTGGGGTTTGCTTATGGTGAAGAGAATAAAACTTCGCACGCTGTTTATAGGAGGGTGTATTACCCTCTTTTTTCTTGTTTTAGTCGGAAGGGTGTTCTGGATCCAGGTGCTTCAAAACGACTTCTGGCACGGGAAGGCGGTAGCTCAGTGGGCGCATTCCTCGGAAATCAAAGCGGTCAGGGGCACGATTGAGGACCGAAACGGCAATGTGCTGGCCAGCGATGTTCCGGCTTACACCGTCGTAGTCGATCCTGAAGTCATCGCCAAGCAGAAGATCGGCGACGAGGTGATTGCCGGATTGCATGAGCTGCTGGGCAAGCCGGAGGACGAGCTCCGCAAGCTGGTGGAAGCCAAAGACGAGAACGGCGAATACCTCAAAAACCGCGAAATCCGCAACGAAGGCTGGAAGATCGACGAAGAACTGAAAAACAAGGTCGACCAGTTTATCCAGAAGCTCCGCAAGGAGCATGACATTCTGGAAACCGGCGTTGGACTTGTGCGGGAACAGAAACGTTATTATCCGAAAGAAACGCTGGCGGCGCATATTCTCGGGTATACCGACCGCGACGGTAATGCCGTCATGGGGCTGGAACAATATTTCGACAAGGTCTTGAAGGGCACGAACGGCAAACTCTACTACCAGAGCGACGGCAAGGGCGTCAAGCTGCCCGATTCGCAGGATATTTACCAGCCCGCCGTGAACGGCAGCGACATCAAGCTGACCATCGACAGCACCATTCAATATTATATTGAAGATGCCATTGCCAAGGCCTATGCGGAATATAAACCGAAATCGATCAGCGTCATTGCCGCAGACCCGAAGACGATGGAGATTCTGGGCATGGCCAACATGCCGACGTTTAACCCGAACGAATACTGGAATACGGATCAGGCCAACTTCTATAATCATGCGATCAAGTCCAGATACGAGCCGGGCTCGACATTCAAAATCGTCACACTGGCCGGCGCGGTGGAAGAGAAGCTATTCAAACCGGAGGACAAATTCCAGTCGGGCCAGATCCGGATTAAAGGATACAGCAGGCCGCTGCATGACATCAACACGGTCGGCTGGGGGCAGATTTCCTTCCTGGACGGCGTCAAGCGCTCGAGTAACGTAGCTTTCGTAAAACTGGGCTACGAGATGCTCGGCCAGGACCGGCTGCTTCAGTACATCAACGATTTCGGGTTCAACGGCAAAACCGGCATTGATCTGCCCGGCGAGACGAGCGGGATCGTTAACCCGAACCCGAGCATCGCGGCCGAGAACGCTACACTGGCCTATGGTCACGGCAAGGTGCTCGTAACACCGATCCAGCAGCTTACGGCGGTAGCGGCAATCGCCAACGGCGGCAAGCTGATGGTTCCCCATGTGGTCAAGGAGATCACCGATCCGAATACCGGAAAGACGACCGTCACGAAGCCCGAGGTGGTTCGTCAGGTGATTTCGGAAGCGAGTGCCAAGGAAACCGGCAGCTATCTCGAACAGGTCGTCTCTGACCAGGTCATCGGTACCGGACGGCATGCGTACATCGAAGGGTACCGGGTCGCGGGCAAAACCGGCACGGCCATCAAGGTTGTCGGTAAAGGCTATGACCGGGATATCGTGTTGTCTTCGTTTATCGGCTATGCGCCGGTGAACGATCCGAAGATCGCGATGATCGTTATCGTGGACGAACCGCAGGGCGGGGAAGGCGGCGGCGCGGTGGCGGCGCCGATCTTCAAGGAGATCGCGTCCCAGGCGCTGCAATATATGGGAGTGCCAAAGGTGACGGACGATCCGAAAACCGCCGGCAGCAAAGCCAAGCAAACATCAACGGCGGCTGCGCTGCGCAAAGCGCCGGATTTGACCGGCAAAACCGTGCAGGAAGCGCGGAAACTGTTGCTTGACCAAGGCTTTGATTTTGAAGTGGTCGGGCAGGGAGCGAACGTCGTCCGGCAGTATCCGGAGAAAAATACATCGCTGGCTTCGGGACAACGCATCTATGTCATCAGCGAGGAAAGCAACAATCCGGCGATTCCGGATCTGCGCGGCCAATCGCTGCGCGATGCGCTGGAGATGCTCAGCCTGCTCAAGGTGAACGTAACCGTGGAAGGCGAAGGGTACGTAACCGGGCAATCGGAAGGAACCAAAAACGGCAAGCCGCTGGTCACCCTGCAGCTCAGCCCGCTTAATCCGTACGGCGAGGACATACCGGTTCCGCCGCCGGATGAGGAAGCGGAGGACGCTGCTCCATAGCGCTCCGGGTCAGAGGCTTGTTCTAAGCCCTGTTTGTCCCGAATAGTCATGAAGATAAGAGATCATGCCTATACAGGGAAAGCGGGGAGACGGAAAATGAAGGTTTCGAAGGTTGCCACCCGGCGCAGAATGCTGTGGACGCTGGTCGGACTAGCCGTATTGTTCGGCTCGCTGGCCGTGCGTCTTGCCTATGTGCAGCTGTCTCAGGGTGAAAAGCTCAGCGCCAAAGCAGAAAACTCCTGGCGCCGCAATATACCGATAACCGCCAAACGCGGAGAAATACTGGACCGAGAAGGAGTGCCGCTCGCCTACAACATCAGCTCTCCTACCATCTATGCCGTTCCGGTACAGGTGAAGGATAAGATGAAGACGGCGCAGACGCTGGCTCCGCTCCTCGGGATGAGCGAGGTAAAGCTGTCGGCTTTACTGTCCAAAAGAGAGTCCTCGGTGAAGCTACAGCCCGGCGGCCGCAAAATTACGATGGAGCTTGCCGCGAGCATCCGTGATTTGCAGCTTCCGGGCATCGTTGTGGCAGAGGACAATAAACGGTTCTATCCCTATGGCGACCTGGCGGCCCATATTCTGGGCTTCACCGGGATCGATAACCAGGGCATCACCGGAGTCGAGAGCATTTACGATAAGTTGCTGCTGGGCATCAACGGCAATACCTCCTATCTCTCCGATGCGGGCGGACGGCTGATGCCGGGCTCCTCGGAGAAGTACAGCCCCTCCCAGGACGGGATGAGCCTGGAGCTGACCATCGACAAGCAGATCCAATCCATCATGGAACGCGAGCTGGATCAGGCGATGGTGAAATATCAGGCCGACGGTGCCTGGGCGATTGCGATGAATCCGAAAAACGGGGAAATCCTGGCTATGGCCAGCCGTCCGGGCTACGAGCCGGGGGCCTACAAGGAATATGATCCGAATGTGTATAACCGCAATCTGCCCATCTGGATGACGTACGAGCCCGGTTCAACCTTTAAGATCATCACGCTGGCGGCGGCGCTGGAAGAGAACAAGGTCAACTTGCAGAACGAACGTTTCTACGATCCCGGTTATATCGAGGTCGGCGGGGCCAAGCTGCGCTGCTGGAAAAAAGGCGGGCATGGCAGCGAAACGTTCCTGGAAGTGGTCGAAAATTCCTGTAACCCGGGATTTGTCGTCCTGGGACAGCGGCTCGGCAAAGAAACGCTCTTCAAGTATATCCGCGATTTCGGCTTCGGCACCAAAACCGGCATCGACCTCAACGGAGAATCCAGCGGGATTCTGTTCAAGCTTTCGCAGGTTGGACCGGTGGAGCTGGCGACCACAGCTTTCGGGCAGGGCGTGTCTGTGACGCCGATCCAGCAGATCACCGCGGTGTCCGCTGCGATAAACGGAGGATATTTATATAAGCCCCATGTCGCCAAAGCGTGGATCAATCCGGATACCAAGGAAGTCGTCTCCGAGGTGCAGCCGGAGCTGGTGCGCCGGGTGATCTCCGAGGAGACCTCCAAGGAAGTGCGGGCCGCCCTTGAGAGCGTAGTTGCCAAAGGCACGGGCCGCCCGGCGTTTATCGACGGGTACCGCGTCGGGGGTAAGACGGGGACGGCACAAAAAGTGGTGAATGGCCGTTATTCAACGACGGAGCATATCGTTTCGTTTATCGGCTTTGCGCCCGCCGACGATCCGCAGATCGTCGTATATACGGCGGTGGACAATCCGAGCGGCACCCAGTTCGGGGGCGTGGTCGCCGCGCCGATTGTGCAAAATATACTGGAGGATTCTCTGCATTACATGAAGGTGCCGGAGCGGAAAGATCAGCTTCCAAAGACCTACAAATACGGCGAAACGCCGATTGTTACCGTTCCGAATCTGATTGGCGCCACCGTGCAGGACATTTATGAGGATCTGAACATGAACTTTAACCTGGCCCGTTCGGGAACCGGCAATACGGTCATTAACCAGGCGCCGAAGGCCGGCGCGCGGGTGGAACAAGGTTCGACCATACGGATTTATATGGGATCGACGGGTGAATAATGAGGTATATGGAGCGGTTTGATATCCGAAAATGTAGAGTGAGGGATGGTTATGAAAGTTAGTGAATTAAGCGCCTGTCTGGCAACCGCCCGGGTGTACGGGGACGGAGAGACCGAAATTTCCGGCCTGCAGATCGACTCGCGCAAAGTCAAGGCCGGGGACATCTTCATCTGTTTGCCGGGTCATACGGTCGACGGGCATGATTATGCCTCGCAGGCGGCCGCGAGCGGGGCGGCCGCGCTGGTCTGCGAACGGCGGCTTGACGTGGAGCTGCCGCAGATCGTCGTGGACGACAGCCGTTATGCTATGGCGGTCATGTCCAACGCTTTCTTCGGCTTTCCGAGCAGCAAGATGAAGATGATCGGCGTGACCGGCACGAACGGGAAAACGACAACCACCTATTTGATCGAACGGATCATGGAAGACCACGGCATCAAGACCGGCTTGATCGGTACGATCCAGATGCGCTACGACGGCCAGGATTATCCGATGTCCGGCACGACGCAGGAATCGCTGGAGCTGCAGCGCTCGCTGCATGATATGACCCAGAAGGGCGTGCAGTGCTGCGTGATGGAAGTGTCCTCGCATGCCCTGGTACAGGGCCGGGTGAAGGGGACCGATTACCGGACCGCGATTTTTACCAATTTGACTCAGGACCATCTGGATTATCACCATACGATGGAAGAGTATCGGGCCGCAAAGGCGCTTTTCTTCTCCCGGCTGGGCAACGTGACTTCGCCTTGGAAGGAAGAACGCAAGTATGCCGTGCTGAACGCGGACGATGAGGCCGGCGAATACTTTGCCGCGCAAACTGCAGCCGAGGTCATTACATATGGAATCGACAAGCCGGCGAATGTCCGGGCATCGCAAATCTCCATTACGGCAAAAGGAACATTTTTCCATGTGGAGACGTTTAAAGGGGAGACCGATATCTCGCTGAAAATGGTCGGCAAATTCAATGTCTACAATGCCCTTGCCGCATTGACCGCCGCGCTGCTGGAGGATGTGCCGCTTGCAGAGATCAAAGCCAGCCTTGAGGCGGTGGAAGGCGTCGCCGGCCGGGTGGAATCGGTGGACGCAGGACAGGATTTTGCGGTGATCGTGGACTATGCCCATACGCCGGACGGCCTGGAAAACGTACTGCGGGCCGTGACGGAATTCGCCACCGGCAAAGTGTTGACCGTGTTCGGCTGCGGCGGAGACCGCGACCGGACGAAACGCCCGCTGATGGGCAAGATCGCCGCCAAATACAGCGACAGCGTGATCGTCACCTCCGACAATCCGCGGACGGAAGATCCGCTGCTGATCCTGAAGGATATCGAAGCGGGACTGGTGGAAGACGGCGTGGACCCGGCACGGTACGAAATGATTCCGGACCGGCGTGATGCGATCCGCAAAGCGGTTGAAATGGCAAGCCCTGCCGATGTAGTATTGATTGCGGGGAAGGGGCATGAAACCTACCAGCTGATCGGCGGAAAGGTATTTGATTTCGATGACCGTCTGGTCGCCAAAGAAGTGATAAGGGGCCGAAGCCAGTGATAACAAGAACATTGTCCGAAATCGCCGCCATGTGCGGAGGAGAGCTTTCTCCGGCGGCTGATCTTCATACCCGAATATCCGGAGTCGTGACCGATTCCCGCAAAATAACCGCGGACTGCCTGTTTGTCCCGCTGGCCGGCGAACGCTTCGACGGCCACGACTATGGGGCGGCAGCGCTGCAGCAGGGCGCTGCGGCCACGTTGTGGCAGCGCGGCAGGGACGGCGCGCCGGAAGGCGCCGTGCTGATGGTCGACGATACGCTGGCTGCGCTCCAGCGCCTGGCATCGGCATACCTGGCCCGGCTGGCGCCGCATGTGGTGGCCGTGACGGGCAGCAACGGCAAGACCACTACGAAGGACATGATTACGGCCGTCCTTGAGAAGTCCTACAAAGTGCATAAAACGCAAGGCAACTTCAATAACCATATCGGCCTGCCGCTGACTCTTCTCTCGATGCGGGAAGATACGCAGATCGCCGTGCTGGAGATGGGCATGAGCTCGCGCGGCGAAATTGCCCTCCTGGCCCGGCTGGCGCCGCCTGACGTGGCAGTCATCACGAATATCGGAGAATCCCATCTGCTGCAGCTCGGCTCGCGCAAAGAGATCGCGCGCGCCAAGCTGGAGATCGCCGAAGGTTTGAAGCCCGGCGGCCTGCTGATCTACAACGGCGATGAACCGCTCCTCGCGGAAGTGATGGGCGAGCCGTCGTTCCGGGCGCCGGAAGGCATGCGAACCTTCCGGTTCGGCCATGCCGAAGGCAACGACGATTATCCGACCGGCCTGATGAACCATGACGGCGGCATGACGTTTACGTCATACCGGCACGCGGAGCAGGCGTTCTCGCTGCCTCTTCCGGGGAGCCATAACGTTATTAACGCTCTGGCTGCGCTGGCGGTTGCCGCTCATTTCAGCGTTGGGGATGAAGAAATCGCCGAAGGGCTCCGGGGGCTGAAGCTGACCGGCATGCGGATCGAAGTCATCACGACCGCTTCCGGCCTGACGCTTCTGAACGATGCCTACAATGCCAGTCCCACTTCGATGAAGGCGGCAATCGATGTTCTGCAGGCCGGCAAAAATGCCGGCGCACGAATCGCCGTGCTGGGGGACATGCTGGAACTCGGGCCGGACGAAGTGCGGTTCCACCAGGAGATCGGCCGTTATCTCGACCCCGCGCGGGTCGACGCGGTATATACGTACGGGCCGCTGGCGGCTTCCATCGCCGGAACGGCTGCCGAAAGGTTCGGTCCGGAACGCGTGTTTGCTTTTACCGATAAAGAAGCGCTGGCCGCCGAACTCAAAGCGCGCTGCGGCGCTAAAGATATGATTTTGTTCAAGGCTTCCCGGGGCATGCGCCTCGAGGAAGTGCTGCATCGTCTGGACGATGCGTCCCCGGCGGGACAACATTGACGGAGGGGGTGTACCCATGGATTATCAACTATTGCTACTGACAGCCGCCGTTTCCTTTATCCTTGCGGTCATTGCCGCTCCTTTGTTCATTCCGCTGCTGCGCCGACTGAAATTCGGCCAGCAGGTGCGCGACGACGGACCGCAAAGCCATCTCAAAAAGGCGGGAACGCCGACGATGGGCGGGATCATCATTATGATCGCCTTCACCTTGTCGTTCCTGAAATTTTCCGTGGTGGATTCGAACTTTTACGTGCTGCTTGTCTCTACTCTGGGCTACGGCCTGATCGGTTTTCTCGACGATTACATCAAAATCGTCTTCAAGCGTTCCCTCGGGCTGACGCCCCGCCAGAAGCTGCTCGGGCAACTCGTTGTGGGAGCTGCGCTGTGCGCCATCCTGATCCACGCCGGCCATGATACCGGAATCAGCATTCCCGGAACGGGCGCCGACTTCGACTGGGGGCCATGGTTCTACTATCCGTTCATTATTCTGATGATGATGGCAGTCACGAACGCCGTGAATTTCACCGACGGCGTGGACGGACTTTTGTCCGGCGTCAGTGCGGTCGCGCTGGCCGCCTTTGCAGTAGTGGCGATGCAGGCGACTTCGATTGCAGCCGGCGTCAGTGCGGCGGCGATGATCGGAGCAGTGCTCGGCTTCCTTGTATTCAATGCCCATCCGGCGAAAGTGTTTATGGGCGACTTCGGGTCCTTCGGCATCGGCGGCGTTATCGGGGCGATCGCCATCGTCACCAAAACGGAGCTGCTGTTCGTCGTCATCGGAGGCGTATTTGTCATCGAAATGCTGTCGGTCATCCTGCAGGTTGCTTCGTTCAAAAGCCGCGGCAAGCGGATTTTCCGCATGAGCCCGATCCATCACCATTTTGAGCTGGGGGGCTGGTCGGAATGGCGCGTCGTCACTTCATTCTGGTTGGTCGGCGTGGTGCTTGCGGCCATCGGACTATATCTTAGCAAGGGGTTGTAGCAATGAGACATCCGGATTCGTACCGTGGGGAAGAAGTTGTCGTCCTGGGGCTGGCCAAAAGCGGCGTCCAGGTCGCCAAGGTGCTGCATGAGCATGGCGCCATAGTGACGGTCAACGATAAAAAAGAAAGAGATCAGAGTCCCGAAGCTTCCGAATTGGAGGCTTTGGGCATTTCTGTTATTTGCGGGGGACACCCGGACGGACTGATTCATGAAGGCGTTCGCCTTGTGGTCAAAAATCCGGGCATCCCTTATTTTGCGCCGCCGGTGGCGCGCGCGCTTGAACTGGGCATCGAAGTGGTGACCGAAGTGGAGGTTGCCTACAGGCTGACCTCGGCACCCATCATCGGCATCACCGGCTCTAACGGTAAAACAACTACGACGACCTGGGTCGGCCGCATGCTGGAGGCGGCGGGCATGAATCCGATCGTCGCCGGCAACATCGGTACGCCGCTTTGCCAGGCGGCGCAGGAGGCCTCGGACGGCAATTGGCTGGTCGTCGAACTGAGCAGCTTCCAGCTCAAGGGGACGCAAGAGTTCCGGCCGAAGGTCGGGGCAATGCTGAATCTGGCGGAAACGCATCTCGACTACCATGGCGACATGCAGGATTATATCGACTCCAAAGCGAAACTGTTCGCCAATCAGGGACCGGGCGATACCGCGGTGCTGAACTGGGATGATCCGGTCTGCCGCGAGCTGGTGCCTTATGTGAAGGCGGGCATTTTGCCGTTCTCCATGACCGAGGAGCTGGTGCAGGGCATCTTCGTGCGTCCTTCCTATGTCCCGGATGTGGAGGATGGACTGAAACGGCAGATCATCTACCGCGATTACAGCGAAAGCGAGACGGTCATCGCGGACGTAGACTCCATTGTGCTGCCCGGCCGCTTCAATGTCGAGAACGCGCTGGCCGCTTGCGGCATCGCGATCGCCGCTGGCGCGGACCCGGCAGTGCTGGCCGGAGTATTGGCAACCTTCCGCGGCGTCGAGCACCGGCTTGAATATGTCGCTGACAAGGCCGGAGCTGCCTATTACAACAACTCCAAAGCTACCAATTCGAAGGCGACGGCGATGGCGCTGGGCTCGTTCCGCCAGCCGGTGGTGCTGATCGCCGGCGGACTGGACCGCGGCTCCGATTACATGGAGCTGCTGCCTGTCCTCGGCGGCGTGAAGGCTATGGTGGCGCTGGGGCAGACGAAGGACAAGCTGGCGCATGTGGCGCAGTTGGCGGGTGTAAAGACCATTTCCCTGGTCGATACTGGGGATAGCGCCGCCGCCGTCCTGGAGGCCGCCGTACGCGAAGCTTCCGCGCTGGCGGAAGCCGGAGATATCGTACTGCTGTCGCCGGCCTGCGCCAGCTGGGATATGTTCACATCCTATGAGGAGCGCGGGCGTATTTTTAAAGAGGCGGTGCATAACCTTTAAGTAGGGGGGTGGATAAGCCCCTACTACGGATGCAAGAGGTGTGCTCCAGATGAACAAAACCCGTCATGCGCCCGATATATGGCTGCTGATCCCGATTCTGGCCCTGCTCGCGATCGGCATGGTAATGGTGTACAGCGCCGGGTCTGTTTTGGGCTTCCGCAATTATGGTGATTCGTTTTATTTTGTGAAGCGGCAGCTGCTGTTTGCCGGACTTGGCCTTGGCGCGATGTTTGTCACGGCAAATACCGATTATCTGCTGCTGAAAAAGCTGGCCCGGCCGGCGCTGATCGTTTGCTTTTTTCTGCTCATCATCGTCCTGATTCCCGGCATCGGGGTCGTGCGCGGAGGCGCGCGGAGCTGGCTCGGCATCAGCTCGTTCGGTATCCAGCCTTCCGAATTCATGAAGATGGGGATGATTCTGTTTCTCGCCAAATGGCTGGGACAGGACGACTACGACATCTCCACCTTTACGCGCGGGCTGCTGCCCCCGCTGGCGCTGATCGGCTCGGCTTTTGCACTCATTATGCTCCAGCCCGATCTCGGCACCGGCACCGTGATGTTCGGTGCGGCGCTGATGATGATCTTCACCGCCGGCGCGCGGATGAAGCATCTTATGTCGCTCGGCGCCCTCGGCGTCGCCGGCTTTGCCGGCCTGATCGCCGCGGCGCCTTACCGGCTTCAGCGGATTACGGCATTTCTCGATCCGTGGTCCGATCCGCTCGGCAAAGGCTATCAGATCATCCAATCGCTGTACGCCATCGGGCCGGGCGGCCTGGGCGGCCTCGGGCTGGGCATGAGCCGGCAGAAATACAGCTATGTGCCGGAGCCGCAGACCGACTTTATTTTTTCTATATTGGCCGAGGAACTCGGATTTATCGGGGGACTGATCGTGCTGATCCTGTTCTTGATCCTGATCTGGCGGGGCATGAGGGTGGCGATGAGTCTTCCCGACCGGTTCGGAAGTTATCTTGCCGTCGGCATCGTGTGCATGGTGGCCGTGCAGGTCATCATCAATATCGGCGTGGTCATCGGCATGATGCCCGTTACGGGCATTACGCTGCCGCTGATCAGCTATGGCGGCTCGTCGCTGACCCTGATGCTTACGGCGCTCGGCATATTACTGAATTTATCCCGTCACGCGAGGTGATCGTTTATGCGTATCGTACTTAGCGGTGGCGGCACAGGAGGGCATATTTATCCCGCCGTTGCCGTCGCCAGACAGCTGGAAGCGGAAGCGGAAGGCTCGGCATTTTTATATATCGGAGGCAAACGCGGCCTGGAGAGCAAGCTGGTCCCGCAGGAGAATCTCCCCTTTAAATCTATCGACATTACCGGCTTCCGGCGCAAGCTGTCCATGGACAACGTGAAGACCGTGCTGCGCTTTCTGAAGGGCGTGCGGGCTTCCAAGGCAATGCTGAAGGAATTCAAACCCGACGTCGTCATCGGCACCGGAGGCTACGTGTGCGGGCCGGTGGTGTACGCCGCCTCACGCCTGGGCATCCCGACCCTCATTCATGAGCAGAACGCGATTCCGGGGCTGACGAACCGCTTCTTAAGCCGGTATGCCGATACGGTTGCCGTCAGCTTTGAAGGCACGGAGTCGGCCTTCCCGGGCAGCAAACGGGTAATCTATACCGGCAATCCCCGGGCAACGACGGTCATGACCGCCTCCCCGCAGCGCGGCTACGCTTCGCTGGGCATTCCGGACGGCAGCACGGTCGTGCTGGTCGTCGGCGGCAGCGGAGGCGCGCGGGCGATCAATCAGGCGATGATTGAAATGGCCGCCGCCGTCGGCCGGGACAATAAGGCGCACTACGTGTACGTTACCGGCGAAGCCTATTACGAGGACACGCGTAAGGCGCTCGTCGCCAAGCTCGGCCACCTGCCGAGCTGGCTGCATATTTTGCCGTATATCCACAATATGCCGGAGGTGCTGGCCTGCACGTCGCTGATCGTCAACCGCGCCGGCGCTTCTTTTCTTGCCGAGATTACGGCGCTGGGCATTCCCTCCGTCCTGATTCCGTCTCCGAACGTGACGAACAATCACCAGGAAGCGAATGCAAGGCAGCTGGAGGCGGAAGGCGCAGCGGTCGTGGTGCTGGAGAAGGATCTCAGCGGCCAGAGCCTGCACGCGGCGGTGCAGCGGATCATTACCGACGAAGCGCTCCGTGCGGGGATGTCGGAGGCGTCACGCCGCCTCGGCAAACGCGACTCCGCGGCAATCGTCGTCGATGAGCTGCGCCGGCTGGCAGCAGCAGGGAAGGGGTAATCCGCCTTCCCTACTTACGGTTGTAAGCGGCGGATGGCCCAGCCTTTTTTTCACTATTCCGAGGGTTGACCGTGCCGTTACCCTCCTCATCCGCCCTTCTTGCCGTCCATTGTCACACACCCGGGGTCATGAACATAGGATATTCCTATAATCGTGACAATCACCCAAATGGCGCCGCGTTCGGCCCGTGAGCTGCGAAAGCGGGAGGCTCTCCCGCACATTTCACGGATTTCCTTCACCGAAGGCGCCTGTGGTGGGTGAGCGGTAATCTCGGAGGTGATACATTGGACAAATTGGTGATTGAGGGCGGCACTCCCCTGTCCGGCACCATTCGTATCCATGGAGCAAAAAACGCGGCCCTGCCGATTATGGCGGCAAGCCTGCTGGCCGAAGGAGTTCACTCACTGCATAATGTGCCGAAGCTGCTGGACATCGAGACGATGCTGAACATCCTGGAGAGACTGGGCTGCCGGGGAACCCATGAGAACGAAACCGTGACCATCGATACATCGATGCTTGCCACATCCCATGTTCCCGAGGATTTGATGCGCCAGATGCGCTCCTCGATTTTTCTGATGGGGCCGCTGCTTGCAAGATTCGGCGAAGTCACGATCTATCAGCCCGGAGGCTGTGCGATCGGCGAACGAAAGATAGACCTTCATTTGGAGGGTCTAAAGCTGCTGGGCACCGAAATCGAAGAGAATAACGGATGCATCCACTGCCGGGCCGCCAAGCTTACCGGAGCGGACATCCATTTGGACTATCCCAGCGTCGGCGCAACGGAGAACATCATGATGGCGGCGGCGATGGCGGAGGGCACGACGACGATTTCGGGAGCGGCGCGCGAGCCGGAAATCCAGGATTTGCAGAATTATCTGAACCAGATGGGCGCAGAGATCATGGGGGCGGGAACGGATACGATTACGATCCGCGGCGTCCGCAAGCTGACGGCCTGCACGTATGAAGTGATCCCTGACCGCATCGTGGCCGGAACGGTGATGATCGCGGCGGCGGCAACCCGGGGCAGCGTCACGCTGACCCATACAAATGCGACCCACCTGAATTCGCTGATTCACGTGCTGCGCCGCGCCGGTGTTCAAATCACCGTATGCAATGATATAATTAATGTCAGCTGCATGGGCCGTCCGCGTGCCGTGGAACGGATCGTCACTTCGCCGTATCCTTCGTTTCCCACTGACCTGCAGTCCCAGGTGATGGTGCTTCTTGCGCTGGCCGACGGGTTCAGCGTAATCAAAGAAACGGTCTTTGAAGGACGCTTCAAGCATGTGGAGGAAATGGCCCGGATGGGGGCGGACATTTCCACGGATTTGAACCGGGCGTTTATCCGCGGCGTTCAGCGTTTGTACGGAGCCACGGTAGAAGCGACCGATTTGAGAGCCGGCGCGGCCCTGGTGATTGCCGGACTTGCCGCGCAAGGGACGACGGTGGTGGAGCAGGCGCATCACATCGACCGCGGTTACGATGGAATCGAAAAGCTGTTTCAGAAGCTGGGTGCGCGAATCAGCCGCAAAGTGCCGGTGCCGGGCCCGCTTGATTTAGCCAACTAATGCACCCTGTCTCCTTCGTTAACAGCGGCGGGAGACAGGGCTTAATTTACGGAGATAACGCATGCCAAAAACTCGAGTGCCTTCCTTAAAAGAGGACAAGCCTGTCAAAAAAATGAGCCGCAAAATTACCGCAATCCTGGTGCTGCTGTTTGCAGCGCTGCTGGCGGTGATCTTTTTCCGTTCGTCGATCAGCCGGATAACCGACATTCAGATTCAAGGGGAGAAATATTCCACCCGCGAAGAAGTGCTGGATGCAAGCGGGATCAGAGTCGGCGGGCAATTCTTCGCCGTTTCCGAGAACGGAGTAGAGGCCGCGCTGAAAAAGCTGAACACGGTTGAAGAAGCGTCGGTCCAGAAAAAGTTTCCCGGCCACGTCACCATCACGGTGCAGGAATTTCCGGCGGTTGCCTATGAACTGGATAACGGCGGAGCGCTGAAAGCCATATTGTCCAGCGGGGCGGCCGTCGATGTTGGCGATTCCGGCATAGCCGTGGAGAAGCCGATTCTCACGAACTGGAAGGCGGACGATCCGAACAAGGTCAAGCTCTGCAAGGCGCTCGCGGAAATACCGGGAGAACTGACGGGGGATATCTCGGAGATCGTCCCGTCGCCGACGCTTTCTTTTCCAGACCGCATCAAGCTGTATACCCGGTCGCATTTCGAAGTCATTACTGCGGTTTCGCTGCTGAAGGACAAAGTGGAATACCTTAATCAAATCATCGAAACGGAGCAGCCTGGATTGATCAAGATGCTGGAAGCGGACTCCTATGTTCCCTTTCCGACAGATACAGAAAACGATAATAAAGAAGAATAGAAGAGTAATTAGTCCCTACTAATAGGAACTGAAAAATGCTACAATCGGATTTACGGGCATTGAGCTGTATCCCTCTTTTTTCTTCGAATTTTTGCGATGAAGTTATGAAATGGATGTATTTTCTCATGTGCCAGTGATTCCAGCTGCGGGTGCGCGTTTGCCCGAATAGGCCTTTTGTACGTCTTTTAACTGCAATATTATTCCATTCAAAAAATTTGTAGAAAAAAGAGGGAAAAGATTAGGGATGTTGAATATGTACAGAGACGTTTCCCCGGAACGGGAATCAAATTCTATTACAATATTTACGGGAGGTGCCATAGGGCTTGGGCAACAATGACATCATTGTTAGTTTGGACATCGGTACATCCAAAGTTCGGGCAATCATTGGGGAAGTTACCAATGGAACCTTCAATATTATTGGCGTTGGTTCTGCCGATTCGGAAGGCATGCGCAAAGGTGCGATCGTCGATATCGACCAGACTGTGCAATCGATCAAAAGCGCCGTGGAGCATGCGGAGCAGATGGTCGGTATTCAAATATCCGAAGTTTACGTCGGGATTTCCGGCAATCATATCGCCTTGCAGTCCAGTCATGGCGTTGTGGCTGTGCAGAATGAAGACCGTGAAATCGGTGAAGACGACATTGACCGCGTGATCAAGGCTGCGGAGGTTATTGCGCTGCCCCCTGAACGGGAAGTCATCGATGTTGTCGCCAAACAATTTATAGTGGACGGCCTGGAAGGCATTCAAGACCCGCGCGGAATGATCGGCGTTCGTCTGGAAGTGGACGCGACGATTATTACAGGGGCGAAGACGCCGATACATAATCTGCTTCGCTGTGTGGAAAAGTCGGGCCTGAAGGTGAAGGATCTGGTGCTGATGTCGCTCGGAGCCGGCGGACTTGCGCTATCCAAGGATGAGAAATCCATGGGCGCTGTGCTGGTGGACATCGGAGCAGGTTCGTCTACGATTTCGGTATACGAAGAAGGTTCCTTGCGTGCAACCTCTACGATTCCCGTCGGCGGAGAATTCGTAACCAATGACATCGCCTACGGTTTGCGTACGCTTACCGACCAGGCGGAGAAGGTAAAGCTGAAGTACGGCTGCGCCTGGATTGACGACGCGGCATCCGACGTCGCATTCAAAGTGCTGCGCATCGGAAGCAACGTGGAGAAAGAATTTAACCAGGAAGATATCGCGGCGATTATCGAACCGCGGGTCCTGGAAATATTCCATTTGATCCGTCAGGAAGTGAAACGGCTTGGTTATAGCGAGCTTCCCGGTGGTTATATACTAACGGGCGGGACTGTCTCCATGCCGGGCGTGCTAAGGGCGGCCCAGGCTGAGCTTGCCGCATCGGTCCGTATTGCTGTGCCTGATTATATCGGCGTTCGCGATCCTGGATTTACCGGGGGCGTGGGCATTCTGCATCATGTGGTCCGCCGCCACCGTACCCGGGGCAACAGCACGGGCAGCAACAAGAAGGCAGCCAGCCGGAGCAAGCCAAGCCCTGCACCGCAGCAGGATGCAGCGGCCAAGCCAGGCATTATGGAGCGGCTCAAAAATATGTTTAGCGAGTTCATATAAGAGGAAGTCCAGATATACTTGGACCGGCCATCCAAGCACTATTCTAGGGGGAGATGGAACAATATGTTGGAGTTTGATTTTGAAATGGAGAGCTTGGCGCAGATTAAGGTCATCGGCGTCGGCGGCGGCGGAAGCAATGCCGTCAACCGGATGATTGAAAATGGCGTTCAGGGTGTTGAATTCATCACGGTTAATACGGATGCCCAAGCGCTGCATATGGCCAAATCCGAGCATAAACTGCAGATCGGGGACAAGCTTACCCGCGGACTTGGCGCCGGAGCCAATCCGGAGGTCGGCAAGAAAGCAGCGGAAGAATCCCGCGATCTGATCTCGAATACGCTTAAAGGTGCCGACATGGTATTTGTTACGGCGGGAATGGGCGGCGGCACCGGTACCGGCGCTGCTCCGGTTATCGCTGAAATTGCCAGAGAATGCGGAGCGCTCACGGTAGGCGTTGTGACCCGCCCGTTTACTTTTGAAGGCAGAAAGCGCTCCAACCAGGCCGATCTCGGCATTGAAGCGCTCAAAGAAAAGGTCGATACGCTAATCGTCATTCCGAATGACCGGCTGCTTGAGATCGTCGACAAAAAGACGCCGATGCTGGAAGCCTTCCGCGAAGCGGACAACGTTCTCCGTCAGGCGGTACAGGGCATCTCCGATTTGATCGCCGTACCTGGCTTGATCAACCTTGACTTTGCCGACGTGAAGACGATCATGACCGAGCGCGGCTCCGCGCTTATGGGCATCGGCATCGCGACTGGCGAGAACCGCGCTTCCGAAGCTGCGCGCAAGGCGATTATGAGCCCGCTGCTCGAAACGTCGATCGAAGGGGCGCGCGGCGTAATCATGAACATTACCGGCGGCTCGAACCTCTCGCTGTATGAGGTCAACGAAGCCGCAGAGATCGTAACTTCCGCCTCCGATCCGGAGGTTAACATGATTTTCGGTGCAATCATTGAGGAAAGCATGAAGGACGAAATCAAGGTAACTGTCATCGCCACCGGCTTTGAGAACAAGATTTCTCCGGCTGCTGCGCAAACCCGCCGCCCGGCCACCAGCAATAGCGAACCGGCGCCGGACAAGAATGCCAATCTCCGGCCGTTCGGAAACCAGCCTTCCTCGGATCAGCTGGACATTCCGACCTTCCTGCGCAACCGTACGCGCGGTAACAACGATTAATACTCTTTCAAAGAGTAAATATAAGCATTTCGTACCCGAACACCGTGTCTGCCTGCAGATACGGTGTTTTTTTGTTGTGACGGAACATTCCCCGCCTAGAACTCGACAAAAAAACGCAAGAACGGCATCCAGATTTAGACAGACTTTGAAGTCGGGGCTTTTTATACTAATCATATCGTCCAAAACAAAGAGAGCCGGGCTAAAGCCGCTCGGACAGAATGAGGGCTTTAAGGCAGGTGAATCCGCTGGTCGTTTATATTGATCTCATCTTTGCAGCTAACCTCGTGATCGACGGAATCCTGTTATGGCTCAGCGCCTGGCTGGTCAAGATCAAGGTCTCGTGGTGGCGTCTGGTTCTCTCGGCATTCGTCGGCGCTATGTATGTGGTGATGATGTTTGTCCCGGAGTTGTCTTTTCTGTATACCTTTTTGGTCAAATTCGGTTTGTCGCTGATTATGCTGTGGATCGCTTTCGGCTTTCGCAGTCTGCAAAGCTATCTGCGGGCGCTTGGCGCTTTTTATATTGTGAACTTTGCGGCGGCCGGCGGGATCGTCGGCGTGCATTATTTACTGCAGAGCTCTAGCGACATCTGGAACGGCATTCTGTTTACGTCCTCGGGCGGCCAAGCATACCGGCTGAAGATCGGCTTCTGGTTCGTGCTTGCGTTGCTGCCGGGGGTACTGCTTGTTTTTAAGCTTGTCCACACTTCGCGTCAGCGGCGCGAGCGACTTGATGCCTTTATCGCCGAGGTAACCGTACAGATTGACGGAGTGCGCATCGTCTGCCCGGGTCTAGTGGACACCGGCAACCGGCTCTGCGACCCGCTCACGCGGATTCCCGTCATGGTGATGGAGGCTTCGCTCTGGGAAGGGCATCTGCCAGCTACGTGGAAAGGGAAGCTGACGCAGACAGGGGCGGATAAGCTGCTTCTGGAGACGGACGGGCAGTCGTTTGCGTGGCAGGACCGGCTGCGGCTGGTGCCTTACCGGGGCGTCAACCGCGGCTCGGCATTTATGCTTGCCCTGAAGCCCGACATGGTGGAGATCAGGCTCGGGGACGAGTGTTTTACCGGGAAAAGAGTGCTCATCGGACTCGACGGCGGCACGTTGTCGGGCGACGGCGCATACCGGGCGATCATTCATCCCGAGTTGATTCAGAGTGAAGCGGGCGAAAAACACGCGGCTATGGCCTGATGCAGGTCCATCTTGGATCAACCGGCGAGGCTTATACTTGAAGGAGGAACAATAATGATCAAATGGAAGATTTCGCTTCAGCTGCAGTATTACCGCGTTCTTTTTCTGCTAGGCTTGAAAAGCCAGGAAATCTATTATATCGGCGGCAGCGAGGCGCTCCCTCCGCCGCTTACGCGGGAAGAGGAAGAATACCTGCTTCAGCGGCTGTCCAGCGGCGACGCGGCGGTCCGGGCCATGCTGATCGAACGGAATCTGCGTCTTGTCGTGTACATCGCCCGCAAATTTGAAAACACGGGCATTAACATCGAGGACCTGGTATCCATCGGAGCCATTGGCCTCATCAAGGCGGTCAACACCTTTGACCCGGATAAAAAAATCAAACTGGCCACCTACGCTTCGCGCTGCATCGAGAACGAGATTTTGATGTACCTGCGGCGCAACAGTAAGACGCGGAGCGAAGTGTCGTTCGACGAGCCGCTGAACATCGACTGGGACGGCAACGAGCTGCTGCTGTCCGATGTGCTCGGGACAGAGAACGATACCATTTACCGTGGCATCGAGGAGCAGGTGGATCGCAAGCTGCTGCAAAAGGCGCTGGAGAAGCTCAGCGAACGCGAACGGCTCATTATGGAGCTGCGTTTCGGGCTTCGCGGCGGGGAGGAAAAGACGCAAAAGGATGTCGCCGATCTGCTCGGTATCTCCCAATCATACATCTCGCGGCTGGAGAAACGGATCATCAAGCGGCTGCGCAAGGAGTTCAACAAGATGGTTTAAGGGTCATCTGCGAGGAATAAAATGCCGGGCCGGGGAGATAATGTACATTAATGTTTCTCCTTGGGAGGTATATCATCATGACCCGTAACAAAGTCGAGATTTGCGGCGTGGACACATCCAAGCTGCCCGTTCTGACGAACGCGGAAATGCGCGAGCTGTTCACATCGCTGCAGCAGAAGGGCGAACGATCCGCCAGAGAGAAATTGGTAAATGGTAACCTTAGACTTGTTCTTAGCGTTATTCAGCGTTTCAATAACCGGGGGGAATTTGTGGACGACCTGTTCCAGGTCGGCTGCATCGGACTGATGAAGGCCATCGATAATTTTGATCTTTCGCAAAATGTCCGTTTCTCCACCTATGCGGTTCCGATGATTATCGGCGAAATCCGCCGGTACCTGCGGGACAACAACCCGATCCGGGTCTCCCGTTCGCTCCGGGATATCGCCTATAAAGCCCTGCAGGTACGCGACAGTCTGACGAATCAGAATTCGCGCGAGCCGACGATCTTCGAAATTTCGCAGGCGCTCGGCGTACCCAAAGAAGACGTCGTGTTTGCCCTGGATGCCATCCAGGATCCGGTTTCGCTGTTTGAGCCGATCTACCATGACGGCGGCGATCCGATCTACGTGATGGATCAGATCAGCGACGACAAGAACAAGGATGTCTCGTGGATCGAGGAAATCGCTTTGCGCGAAGCGATGCAGCGGCTCGGCCAGCGGGAAAAGAGGATCCTGTCGATGCGGTTTTTCGAGGGCAAAACGCAAATGGAGGTCGCCGACGAAATCGGTATTTCCCAGGCCCAGGTGTCAAGGCTGGAGAAATCGGCGATCCAGCAAATGCAGAAGCACGTAAAGTCCTAATCTGACGATGAGAAAAACGGGGGTATCCCAAAAGGCGGCAACAACCGCCGGACGGGATGCCCCTTTGCAGTTATGGACAGGAATTTCGTGCATGCGGCCAGGCCAAGGCGACATATACTGGACCATAGGCCTTAATGTACAGGGGTGATGAAGTGAACGAGGAACCCGTCGGCAACGCCAGAAAGATGAAAATTTCCGATTTTCAAACCAAAGATGTCATCAACATTATCGACGGCAAACGGCTGGGCCAGATCAGCGATCTGGAGCTTGATCTGCGCCGCGGCGTGATCGATTCGATCGTCGTCCCCGGCTACACGCGGTTCATGGGCTTGTTCGGCGGCGGCGCCGACTTGATCATTCCATGGCGCAACATCGTCAAGATCGGAGCGGATGTCGTGCTCGTCAAGCTGGAGGAGTCGCGGATGTCCCAGGCCCAGGAGGACCGGGAGACGATGTATCTGGAGCGGGCGGACCGCAGCGAACGGCGCACTTATTAAACAAGTGCGTCTTTTTCTTTAAGGTCCGTTTTTATGCTACACTGAACACGAGGTGAAGATCATGGAACCGTTTGTTGTGCATCCGGCATATCCGTTTATGCTGGAACTTACGCCTTGGAGGCTGGCGCACCGGCAGATTACCGTCGGGTTTACCTCCAGGCAGGGCGGAGTCGGCGAAGCGCCGTACGCCAGTTTTAACTGCGCGCTGCATGTCGGCGACAAGCCGGAGTCGGTACAGCGCAACCGGGAGGCGTTAGCGCAGGCGCTCGGGTTCCCTTTTGAGTCGTGGACGAGCGGCGAGCAGACGCACGGCAAAACGATTGCCGTGGTGACGGAAGAAGACCGCGGGCGCGGCAGGCTGGAGCGGGAGTCGGCGTTTGCGGCGACGGACGGCTTGGCGACCAACGTGCCGGGCGTGCTGCTGACCTCCTTTTATGCCGATTGCGTGCCGCTTTACTTTTATGATCCGCAAGTGCAGGCGGTCGGGCTGGCTCACGCGGGCTGGAAAGGTACGGTAGCCGAGATCGCGTCGGAAATGGTCCAGACGATGGGGAGCGCGTTCGGCAGCAAGCCCGGAAATATCCGCTGCGCCATCGGACCGTCGATCGGAGATTGCTGCTACGAAGTGGACGATTATGTGATGGAGCATATCCGCAGACTCGAACTGGAACTGCCCTCTGCAGGAGAAGAGGCGCCGGCGCTGCATTCGGCAAGTCCGGGCGGTGCAGGCAAGCGGCTGCTGAACTTGAAAGAAATGAATCGACGCATTATGATAAAAGCAGGAATTTTGCCGACTCATATCGAATGTACAAGTTGGTGTACAAGCTGTAACCCGGATTTGTTTTTCTCCTACCGTAAGGAGAATGGGGTTACGGGGCGCATGGCGAGCTGGATCGGAATAAAGGAGAGTTGACGTTTGGCTTTGACACTGCAGGAGAGAATTGCCGATGTTGAGGCGCGTGTTGCGCGGGCCTGCGCGGCGAGCGGCAGGGATGTAGACGGGGTCAACGTGATCGCGGTAACGAAATACGTTTCGCTCGACACGATGTCCGCCGTGCTGGAGGCCGGGCTTGAGCATGTTGCCGAAAGCCGCTGGCAGGATGCAGAACCGAAATGGAAGGCTCTCGGCAACCAGGGGACCTGGCATTTCATCGGGCATTTGCAGACCAATAAGGTAAAGGACGTTCTCGGAAAATTTGCATATATACACTCGCTCGACCGTATATCCCTGGCCAAAGAGCTGCACAAGAAAGCGGAGGCTGCCGGAATCGAGGTCAAAGCGTTTCTTCAGGTCAACATTTCCGGCGAGGATACGAAGTTCGGTCTGTCTCCGGAGGAAGTTCCGGATTTTCTGCGCGGGATTTCCGCATTCCACCGGATTAAGGTGGTCGGCCTGATGACGATGGCGCCGCATGAAGAAGATCCCGAGCTAACGCGCCCGGTGTTCCGCGGACTTCGCGAGCTGCGCGACGAGCTCAATGCCCTTGCTTTGACGCCTGAGCCTATCCAAGAGCTGTCGATGGGAATGTCGAATGATTTTGAAGTGGCGATACAGGAAGGAGCCACCTGGGTGCGCCTGGGTACGGTATTAGTAGGTCATGAGGAGGGAGCCTGATGGGCGTGATGAACCGGTTTATGAGTTTTTTGGGCTTGCAGGAGGAAGAGGAGATTGTGGAGCGGGAGCAGATCTCCCGTGAGGAAGAGGACTACGAGCCGGCCCCTGTAGAAACGCGCAAAAATCAGCGGGCTAACGTCGTCAGCATCCATTCGCAAAAAAATGTGAAGGTCGTGCTCTATGAGCCGCGTTCCTATGAGGAAGCACAGGAAATCGCCGATCATCTCCGGTCGCACCGGACGGTCGTGATCAATCTGCAGCGGGTCCGCAACGACCAGGCGATCAAGATCATCGATTTTCTTAGCGGAACGGTTTACGCCCTAGGCGGAGGAATTTCCAAAATCGGGGGCAATATATTTATGTGCACCCCGGACACGGTAGAGATTCAAGGGTCCATCTCCGAGATTTTAATGGATGAGCAAGACTTTAACAGAATGAGGTGACAGGGCCTTGGCCGACCAAATCAACTATATTGTTTACATGCTATATAATATCTACTTCTTCATGATCCTCATCTATGTGCTCATGTCCTGGCTGCCCAATGTGCGGGAGAGTTTTATCGGCGAATTGCTCGGTAAGCTGGTTGAGCCTTATTTGACGCCGTTCCGGCGGATTATTCCGGCACTGTTCGGTACGCTGGACATTTCTCCGATCATTGCGCTCTTGGTGCTGGATTTCGCCAAAAACGGATTGATGTATCTCGTCGATAAGGTATTTTAGGGCGGATTGATGAAAACGGAAATTTACGGGCATTTTCACCCCGATGAGCGGCCATTTGTGGACAAGGCCTGGGAATGGGTCAACCACGCGGGCGAATACCATGAGAGTAAGCTGACGGAATTTCTCGATCCCCGGCAAGGCTATATTTTGCAAACGCTTGTGAACCGTCATCCCGATGTCGCGGTGCGATGGGAAGGCGGCTTCGCGGATGCCGAACGGAGAAGGGCGCTGGTCGCTCCGGATTACCGTAATCTGGAGGACGAGGATATGGGGCTCCAGGTGCTGTCCATTACTTCCGGCGAGCAGAAGTTTTTGACGCTGGACCATGGGGATTATATGGGCGCGATCCTGGGCCTGGGCATCAAGCGGGGAAAAATCGGCGATATCCACGTGCGGGAAGACGGCTGCCATGTCGTCGTTGCTGCGGATATCGCAGGCTTTCTGAACGCGAATCTGACCGGTGTGCACCGGGTGGCGGTGCACACCGAGCTTTTGCCGATCGCGGCGCTGTCGGCCAGCGTCTCTAAGCTGGAAAAGATGGAGCTGACCGTCGCATCGCTGCGGCTGGACGGCATTGCGGCCGATGTCACCCGGCTCAGCCGGGCCAAAATCCTCGCGCCGATCAAGGCAGGACGCGTACGGGTGAACTGGAAAGTGGAGGAGGATCCCTCCAGTCCCCTGCAAAGCGGAGACGTCGTTTCGATCCAGGGCTTTGGCCGTTTCAAGGTGCTGGAGATCGGCGGTTTGACGAAAAAAGGCCGTTACCGGGTCGAAGTCGGTAAATTTGTCTGAGATTGTAGCAGGAATTCACCCGCAGCTGTCGAAAATCAATAACGCTGGGGAAGCAAAGCTTCTGCGGCAGAATTGGATTTTACAGTAATTTCTTCTATACATCCCGGTTACCTGCGGTTTCAGGGACAAAGGAAGGCCCGAATTTTCTAGGAGGTGCACAGCATGCCATTAACGCCGCTCGATATACATAACAAGGAGTTCTCCCGGAGAATCCGTGGTTATGATGAAGACGAGGTCAACGAATTTCTGGATCAGGTGATCAAGGATTACGAGAGCATTATCCGCGAGAACAAGGAGCTGCGCAATCAGCTATTGTCGCTCCAGGAACGGCTCGATCATTTTGTGAACATTGAAGAAAGCTTGTCCAAGACGATTCTCGTCGCTCAGGAAGCGGCCGATGATGTCAAGAACAACTCCAAGAAGGAATCGCAGCTGATCATTAAAGAGGCGGAGAAAAATGCCGACCGGATCATCAGCGAAGCGTTGTCCAAATCGCGCAAAATCGCCATCGAAACCGAAGAGCTCCGTAAGCAGGCGTCCATTTATCGCACGCGCTTCCGCACCCTGCTCGAAGCCCAGCTGGAGCTGTTGTCCACGGACGACTGGAACGCGCTCGAAAGCCGCGAGCCGAGCGAAAATTTGTTGTGATAAGCAAAGTCCGGCCTGGACTTGCCATATAGAGGGTTTGTCGCAAAAAGCGGGGGAGCACCCCGCTTTTTGCTGTTTGTTGCGAGGCTAGCCGCTGCGGTAGCCGCCACCGCTCATGCTGCTGCAGAAGTCAGTCCTATCGAGTTGCGTAAAGCGGTTGTCCCCTAGTGGCGTTTGCTATTCCGGTGCTGTATCGTCAGCGAAGGGCCGCGTTAGCTAATGAGGTGCACTTTCCGCTCGCCGGTTGCTGCCATGCTGTATCGTCAGCCAAAGGGCCTCTGTGTGGTATTGAGTCGCGCAATGCGCTCGCCAGTTGTTATGCATGGTGTAACGTTAACCTCTGGGCAGCTGTTTGCCATTGAGACGCCGGCTGATTTCTCCGCTGTAACCAATGCTTCCTTGTTTGCTGCTGGCAGGCTAACGGACCTGAGAGCCCTTATTTGCGGGAAATAGGTCCATTTCCCAATCTTACGGACACCAGCGCCTTTATTTCTATGTTTGGCCCGCTTTTTGGACACTTTGGTCACCAATAGCGGCTCTCATGTCCGTTAGATGTTCAAAAAGTGTCTTTTCAACTAAATAGCGGCGCTCATGTCCGTTAGAATCAAAAAAGCGGTCTTTCGAGTACAAAGTACAGGCTTGAGGGATTAGGGAGATGGTTTAAATGGTTCCGACAGCACATCGTCACGGTGACACTTACTCGGCCCCAAAATTACCGTTAGGGTCCATTTTCAACCGTTGATGTTGACTTTTAGCGTCAAATTGTCTATAACTAGAACATATCTGTGTACTTTCATATGTATTCGATGACGGGACAAGTAAGATAAGGCCATGATCCCCAGAGAGCCGGCGGTTGCTGCGAGCCGGTTGTTCAAACCTTATCCGAAGATCTTCCCTTAGAAGCTGAGCCGAAGCGAGCAATCGTGTGTAGGTTTAGCCGTCGGCCGGACGTTATCCCGGCTCCGTGCAAGACAACATTCGCGCGGAACTGAGATTGTGCCTTTGTGTATCCTTTTGAAGACGGGATAAGCGGGGCGCAGAATTAGGGTGGTATCGCGAGCGCCGTCTCGCCCCTTTTGGGGTGAGCGGCGTTTATTTGTTTTGGCGGGGCCTTGACGCTCCAAGGGGGATCGAAATGGGTTTAAAGACGAAACCAGCGAAAGGATTGACCATCATGCAAAAAGTAGATGTCAAAGAAAAGGCGCGGGCCAGAGATGTCCGCATCTTGAAGAAATGGAGCGACGAAAATACGTTCCGCAGATCCATCGAGAACCGCGAAGGCCGTCCGAACTATGTGTTCTATGAAGGACCGCCGACGGCGAACGGCGCGCCGCATATTGGGCACGTGCTCGGCCGCGTGATCAAGGACTTCATCGGCCGCTATCAGACGATGAAGGGCTTCCGGGTCGTACGTAAAGCCGGCTGGGATACCCACGGCTTGCCGGTCGAGCTGGGCGTACAGAAGAAGCTCGGCATCTCCCACAAGCAGGAGATCGAGGAGTATGGCGTAGAGAAATTCATCAAGGAATGTAAGGCAAGCGTGTTCGGCTACGAGAAGCAGTGGCGCGAATTTACGGAAGCCATCGGCTACTGGACCGACCTCGACAATCCATATGTAACGCTCGATAACACTTACATCGAAAGCGTATGGAACATCCTGGCGACCGTGCATGAAAAAGGTCTCCTGTACCGCGGTCACCGCGTAAGTCCTTACTGTCCGAGCTGCCAGACGACGCTGAGCTCGCATGAAGTGGCGCAAGGCTACAAAACCGTGAAGGACCTGAGTGCGACGGCCAAGTTCAAGCTCGACGACAGCGGCGAGTATGTGCTGGCCTGGACGACGACGCCTTGGACCTTACCGGCGCATATGGCGCTGGCCGTGAATCCGGGAATGGATTATGTGCGCGTGCAGCAGGAAGACGGCGTGTACATCCTGGCCAAAAACCTGACGGACGAAGTGCTGAAAGGCGAATACACCGTACTGTCCACGCTGAAAGGGGCGGAGCTGGTCGGCAAAACGTATACGCCGCCGTTCAATTTCATCAAGGCCGAGAAGCACAATGTAATCGTCGGCGCGTCCTTTGTAACGGATTCGAGCGGTACGGGCATCGTACACATGGCTCCGGCGCATGGCGAAGACGACTATAAGAGCTGCCGCGAGAACGGCATCAGCTTCGTGAACGTGGTGGATGCCTCCGGGAAGTATACCGATACCGTGAGCGATTTTACCGGACGTTTCGTGAAGGACTGCGATCTGGATATCGTCAAAGTATTGTCTGAAAAAGGGCTTCTGTACGGTAAGGAAAAATACGAGCACAGCTACCCGTTCTGCTGGCGCTGCGATACGCCGCTGCTCTATTACGCAACGGACAGCTGGTTCATCAATACGACTTCGATCAAGGATCAGCTGATCGCCAACAACAACGGCATCAACTGGTACCCGGATCATGTGCGCGAGGGCCGATTCGGCAAATTCCTGGAGGAGCTGGTCGACTGGAACATCAGCCGGAACCGCTTCTGGGGCACGCCGCTGAACGTATGGGTCTGCCAGGATACCGGCAAGGAATTTGCGCCGCACAGCATCGCAGAGCTCCGTGCGATGGCGGTTGACGACGTGCCGGAGGATATCGAGCTGCATAAGCCGTACGTGGACAACATCAAGCTGCGCAGCCCGTTCAGCGAAGGCGGCGTGATGGTGCGGACGCCGGAGGTTATCGACGTGTGGTTCGACAGCGGTTCGATGCCTTTTGCCCAAAGCCATTACCCGTTTGAGAATGCCGACCAGCTCACCGACCAGTTCCCCGCCGACATGATCTGCGAAGGCATCGACCAGACACGCGGCTGGTTCTACAGCCTGCTGGCGGTATCGACATTGTTCAAAGGCGTGGCGCCATACAAGGCGGTCATCGCTACGGGCCATATCCTTGACGAGAACGGCCAGAAGATGTCCAAATCCAAAGGCAATGTCATCGATCCTTGGGAGATCATGAACGAATACGGCACGGACGCCTTCCGTTGGGCCATTCTGGCCGACAGCGCGCCGTGGAACAACAAACGGTTCTCCCGCGGTCTCGTTGGCGAAACGAAATCCAAGGTAGTCGACACGCTCGTCAATACACATGCGTTCCTTACGCTCTATGCCGGCATCGACGGCTACGAGCCGTCCGAGCATCCGTTCAAGGTATCGGCGCATAAGCTGGACCGCTGGATTCTGTCCCGTCTGAACAGCCTGATTCTGGTGGTGGATAAAGGCCTGGCGGTCAACGACTTCGTCAACACCTCGAAAGCCATCGAGAATTTCGTCGATGAGCTGAGCAACTGGTACATCCGCCGTTCCCGTGACCGGTTCTGGGGCAGCGGCCTGGGCGAAGAGAAGCTGGACGCTTATCGTACGCTGACGCATGTACTGATCACGACCGCCAAGCTGATGGCGCCGTTTACGCCGATGTTGTCCGAAGATATCTTCACCAATCTCGGCGGCGGAGACAGCGTGCATCTGGCCGATTATCCGGTCAGCGACGAAAGCCTGATCGATCTTGCGCTGGAGCGCGACATGGAAAGCGCCCGCGGCATCGTCGAGCTGGCCCGTAACGTCCGCAATGAGTCCGGCATCAAGACACGCCAGCCGCTCTCCGATCTGATCGTGTCCATCGACCAGAACTTTGATGTCGCCGAATATGAGGAGATCATCAAAGAGGAGATCAACGTTAAACATATCGTCGTCGAGCATAGCGACAGCGGTTTTGTCGACTTTACCCTGAAGCTGAACCTGAAGGTCGCCGGTAAAAAATACGGCAAAAACGTCGGTTTCCTCCAAGGTTTCCTGAAAGGCCTCGACGCAGACGCTACCCGCAAGGTAGTCACAGACGGCGAAGTCGCCTTGGTGTCGTCGGATGGGGAAGAACTGCGGATCACTGCCGAGGAGCTGCTGATCGAGAAGCAGGCCAAACCGGGCTTTGCTTCCGCATCGGGTTACGGCCTCACCGTAGCGCTGAACACCGAGATCACTCCGGAGCTCGTGCAGGAAGGCTGGGTGCGCGATATCGTCCGCGCCGTGCAGGATTACCGCAAACGCCTCGATTTGCCGATTGAGAAACGCGTCGCGCTGATATTCAAGCTGGATGAGGAGCTGAAGGCAGCCGTGCAGGCTTTTGAAGACGTGCTGCGCGAAAATGTCCTTGTTACCACGGTTGAGTTTGACGGGGCAGTCGACTATGAAACAGTTGAAGTCGGCGGCAAAGAAATCGGCATTCACATCGGCGGTTAATGACCCGCCGCTGCATGTCCTTCCCTGAAACGGCATATACTAGCATCACGGGATACAACGCCGTTTTTGCGGCAGCCGCTTACCGGTAATTTTAAGGGTCCGTACCCGGGGAGACCTGTTCTTCCGGGCACGGACCCTTTTGCTGTACGGCTGGCACAGAGCGGGAAGGAGGATAACATGGGGATGAAGCGCAGAGACAAGCGTAAACACGAGATCTTGCCATGGAAGCAGCCGGTACCTGCGCCTTCCGTAGATGTATTTAACGCGCTGCCGGAGGAAGAACAGAGAAGCACGGCCTACCGGCTGACGCTTCAGCTTGCCCAGCAAATGGAAAAGTCGCGCATCGCCCAATACACGGAATTGCTGTTTTCACCCTGGCGGCTGATCTGGCTGAACATTTTATCCGGGCTGGCAAGAGGGATCGGGATTGCGTTGGGCTTTACCTTTTTCGCGGCGACCATTATTTACGTGCTGCAGGTGCTGGGCGCACTGAATTTGCCGATCATCGGCGATTACATCGCAGATATTGTGCGGATCGTTCAGCATCAGCTCGAGCTGAAGACGTTCTAATACCCGCAAAAAAAAGGGAGTGGCTCGCGCTATTCCCTCTCTTTTTTACCGTTGGGATCAAGCATATAGTCGCCTTCTCCGGCGTCCATATAATGGCGGTAGCTCGTCCCGCGCACCACGGTCACATGATTGCCCGAAATGTCGGTGGCGATGAAGTTCTCCCACGGCTCCACGAAACCTTCGGTTTCATCCGCCTCAATCTCCATATCGTTGTAGGAGTCAATGTTGCGGCCTTCAGCCATTGCCGGAGAATTGGAGCTGCCCCAGCTTTCGACGATTTGCCAGGCATCTTCGCCGTCAAAGCCGGCGGCCTCTTCATGGTCATCCATGCTTGTTCGTCCGAACGGCGGGCTGAGGAACTCTTCCTCGACCGGACGGGTGAACGGTGAATTTTGCGTCGGATGATGCGCTTTGCAGAACCTGGTGGCAGGCACGGCGGCGAGACGCTCCGCAGGTATCGGCGCGCCGCATTCCGCGCAAATGCCATATGTGCCTTCGTCCATGGCGCGCAGTGCGGCATCGATATCGTCCAGTTCCAGCTCGTCCCGTTCCGCCAGCGAAATATCCATGGAACGGTGATACAGCTCGGTAGCGGTATCTCCGGGGTGATTGTCGATGGGGGACAGCTCGCCGGACATGTCGCGCAGCGAATCCTCAAGCCCGTAATGCTCGTTGTTTTGCAGCCTGTGGCGAATATCCTGCTGCTGGGTCAGCAGCGTCTTCCGCAATTCGGCGAGTTGGTCGGAGGACAGATGGCTCATGATGATTGCTCCTTTCGGGCCTCCGGCTAAGGGCTTACCGGTCGGCTTTTGCTGATGATGATAGGTTGACCGCCCAGGGGCTATTTTATAATTACAGAATTTCTTAAGTTAGGGACCAAGCGGCCTGCCAATGGACGGGTTCTTGAAGCCTGTGCTACAATATACAAGTCTTTACACAGTATTTGCACCGCTATTCGCGGGAAAAATAAGAACGGAGTGACAGCTTCTGTGGTGTACTATCTGATTGCGCTAATCGTATTTTTGCTTGACCAGGGGACGAAATATATTATTGCGACCCGCCTGGAGCTTGCGGAGCAAATTCCGGTCATCGGCAATTTCTTCATTATTACCTCCCACCGGAATCAGGGTGCCGCGTTCGGTATTCTGCAGGGACAGCGCTGGTTTTTTATTCTGATCACCGTGATTGTTGTTGCAGGCATGGTCTGGTATTTGAATAAGGCCAGAAAAACGCGCAAGCTTCTGCCGACCGCTCTTGCTCTGGTGCTTGGAGGCGCCGTGGGGAACTTTCTCGACCGGATGCTGAACGGCGAAGTGGTCGATTTTTTGATGTTTAATTTCGGCAGCTACACGTTCCCGATCTTTAACGTTGCGGATTCCTGCATCGTCATCGGTGTGGCATTGATCATTCTCGACACGCTGCGCGACGTCAAAGCGCCGGAAGAGATCAAGCAGGTCGAGGAGACAAAGGAAGTACAAGAAGGGAATGAATGATTTGAACAAGGACGTCAAGGAGCAATCCGCTTACGCCCTCGAGGAAGAAAGAGAAGCTACGGAATGGTCCGTCACCGGCGAATACGCCAAGGAACGGATTGATAAATACATTACGGAGAGCTGGGAAGAGGATGTCTCGCGCTCCCAAGTGCAGCAGTGGATCGCCGGGGGACATGTACAGGTGAACGGGCGTCCGGTCAAAGCGAACTACAAGCTGTCGGAAGGCGATGTCATCTCGGTCATCGTGCCTGAACCGGAAGCCACGGAACTGGTTGCAGAGGACATTTCCCTTGAAGTGGCCTATGAGGACAGCGACGTAATTGTCATTAACAAACCGCGCGGCATGGTCGTGCATCCGGCAGCCGGTCATCCGTCCGGAACGCTCGTGAACGCGCTGATGTTTCATTGCAAAGATCTCTCGGGCATTAACGGTGAGATCCGTCCCGGTATCGTGCACCGGATCGATAAGGATACCTCGGGCCTGATCATGGCTGCCAAAAACGACCATAGCCATGCATCCCTTGCCGCGCAGCTAAAAGCGCATACGGTGACCCGCCGTTATTTGGCGATCGTCCACGGCAATGTGTCCCACGATCAAGGGACGGTCGATGCCCCGATCGGCAGAGATCCGCATGACCGCAAGCTGTATACGGTGACGGAGAAGAACAGCAAACGGTCGGTGACCCATTTTACCGTGCTGGAGCGCTTTGGCGATACGACGCTGCTGGAGCTGAAGCTCGAAACGGGACGTACGCATCAGATCCGGGTGCATATGAAATTTATCGGCCACCCGCTTGTCGGCGATCCGGTCTATGGACGCAGCAAAGGCATCACAATGAACGGACAAGCCCTTCATGCGGCCGTGCTCGGTTTTGTGCATCCTTCAACAGGGGAGTATCTGGAGTTCAGCGCCCCGCTGCCGCAGGATATGGAAGATGTGCTCTTTAATCTGCGCAGCCGATAAGTACAAATGAAGTGAAGGATAGTCCATGGCGCAGGACCGCGCTTTGCGCGATATTTATTTCATGGGATGATTACGATTAGGAGATGAGAACAAAGTCATGAGCATTGAACAATACCAGGAAACGTACATTCAACAAAATTTTGCCGACCGCATTGGCGGCTCCAACTATGGCAAGGACACGAACATCTACAAATTCGAAAAAATCAAACGCGCCAAAGCATCGGCTAAGCTTGATTTTCCAAACATCGAACTGATCGACATGGGCGTCGGCGAGCCGGACGACATGGCCGACGAAGGCATCGTGGCCAAACTGGCCGCCGAAGCTGCCAAGGAAGAAAACCGCGGTTATGCCGACAATGGCATTCCTGAATTCAAAGCTGCTGCTGCCGCTTACCTGAAAGAAGTATTTCGCGTAGACGGTATCGATCCGGTCAACGAGGTTGTGCACTCCATCGGCTCGAAGCCGGCCCTTGCCATGCTGCCGTCCTGCTTCATCAACCCGGGCGACATCACGATCATGACGGTTCCGGGTTATCCGGTGCTGGGCACCCACACCAAATATCTGGGCGGACAAGTGTACTCGGTTGAACTGAAAAAGGAAAACAACTTCCTGCCGGACCTGAACTCCATCCCGGAAGAGATCGCTCATAAGGCAAAGCTGCTGTACCTGAACTATCCGAACAATCCGACCGGCGCCAGCGCAACGCCTGAATTCTTCAGCGAAGTCGTCGCTTGGGCAAAAAAATACAACGTAGTGGTCATCCACGACGCGCCTTACGCAGCCCTGACTTATGACGGCACCAAACCGCTGAGCTTCCTGTCCGTACCGGGTGCGAAGGATGTCGGCGTTGAACTGCACTCGCTGTCCAAGTCCTACAACATGACCGGCTGGAGAATCGGCTTTGTGGCCGGCAACCCGCTGATCGTGAAGGCTTTCAGCGACGTGAAAGACAACAACGATTCCGGCCAATTCATCGCGATCCAGAAAGCTGCCGCTTTCGGACTGGCTCATCCGGAGATCACCGAGAAAATTGCCGAGAAATATTCCCGCCGTCACGGCATGCTCGTGGATGCACTGAACAGCCTGGGCTTCAAAGCCGAGAAGCCGAAGGGCTCTTTCTTCCTGTACGTTGCCGCACCAAAAGGCATCAAAGGCGGACGCCGTTTCGAAACCGGCGAAGATTTCTCGCAGTTCATGATCCGCGAAAAGCTGATCTCCACCGTGCCTTGGGATGATGCCGGCGCGTTCGTCCGTTTCTCCGTCACCTTCGTCGCCAAAGGCGAAGAGGAAGAGAAACGCGTGATTGAAGAGATCAAACGCCGCCTCAGCGACGTGGAATTCGAATTTTAATTGATTGATGTTGAAAAAGGAGCTGTCCCGCAGCCGCGTTTGGCGGGGGACAGCTCCTTTGTGTGTTGAAGGGGCAGGGGCGGCAGCCCGGCGAAAGCGAGCCTCATCCCTTCCGGAATGATCGGCCGTGAAACGAAGTGATGTGCCGGAACAGCGCTTCGCCGCCGTCCGCCAGCTCCGGCATGCCGCCGCCGAGCGGCAGCAGCATCGCCTGATACGGCTCAGGCACCCAGACATACTGATGTACGTATGGCGTCAGTACGAAACCGTTGCGCTCCCAAAAGCGGATGCGCTCCAGATGCTCCGGCGTATCGCCGGATTCCGCTTCGATCAGGATGCCCGATATGCCATGCGTTTGCTTCGCCCATTCCCCGAGCCATTCCAGGAACCGGGTTCCCAGACCGCTGCCGCGTAAATCCTTGCGGACGGCCAAATAATCGATAATCAGCATGTCGCTGGCTGGGGGGCTACAGTCTCCCGCCAGGTTGCTGCTGTCCTCTGCCAGGTTACTGCTGTCCACGGCCGGGTCTCCGTTGTCGCCTGCTGAGAAGCCGGTCACAGCCAGCGCCACCGCCTGACCGTCCTGAAAAGCCGCATGCAAACGGCCGACGCCGCGTTCCACCATGCCGCGCAAAATATGTTCCGGCTTAGCGCCGCTCGGGAAAGCCTCCCGGTAGATCGGCTCAAGGCTTGCCCATAACGGGTGGTCCCATTTATCGTACGTACGAAATTCCGTTTCCATATCGAGACTCGCCTCCGTTCCTATCATACCAGATCACCTCTCCATTTTTCCCCATTTGACACCTGCCGCAACTTCTGGCATAATGCTGATAAATGAATATGCGCCTTTAAATCAGTCCCGTGAGGCTGGCAAGGTAACGTGAATCGAGGTTCGCGAACATTTAGGATGGAATCCGTCTGCTGGGCGGGGGCTTTTCTATGCGCGCGGACATGTCCTCTGATTAACAACGGAACTCACTCCTTGCCTGTTTCAGGCAAGGAGTTTTTGGTTTTTCCGGGAATTAAGGCAGGCGCAGCCAGGAGGATGTCAAACGATGGTTACTGAGAAAAATGTCATTATGGACGAAACGGCAATACGCCGGGCGCTTTCGCGCATTGCGCATGAAATTCTGGAGAAGAACAAGGGCATCGACAATTGCCTGCTCGTCGGCATCCGAACCCGGGGCGTGTATCTCGCCCAGCGGATTGCCGAGCGCATCAAAGAGATCGAAGGCGCGACCGCGCCTTACGGGGAGCTCGACATCACGCATTACCGCGATGACCGCAAATCCGGCGGGGAAGGTGCGGTGGTAACCAGCAACCTGACGCTGCCTGCGGGGGACAGCGGCATCCACGACAAAACGGTGATTTTGTTCGACGATGTGCTGTACACCGGCCGGACGATCCGCGCGGCAATGGATGCCCTGATGGATTGCGGCCGGCCGCGGATGATTCAGCTGGCAGTACTGGCCGACCGTGGTCACCGCGAGCTGCCGATCCGCCCCGATTATGTCGGCAAAAATGTTCCGACCTCCAGACATGAGCAAATTGAAGTCGCGCTGAAAGAATACGACGGCAAAGACGAAGTGTACATCATCTCAAACCGGGAGGAACGATGACAATGACGGCAACCAAAGTGAAATCGCGCAGCTTACTGGGAATCAAGGAACTGGACCCATCGGAAATCGTCGATATTTTGAACAGAACGGCTTACTGGGAGAGCCAGAAGGACAAGCTGACGCCGGTGCTGAATTCGCATTTTGTCGCCAACATGTTCTTCGAGAACAGTACCCGAACCCGCTTCTCCTTCGAAATGGCTGAGAAACGCTTGGGCGTGCAGGTGCTCAACTTCTCGGCGGCCGCTTCCAGCGTGGAGAAGGGCGAATCGATTTACGATACGGTACGCACACTGGAATCGATGGGCATCGACGCTGGCGTCGTCCGGCTGAAGCCTGCAGGCGTGCTGCAGCAGCTGGCCGAGAAGGTGCAGATCCCGCTGATCAACGCCGGCGACGGCAACAACGAGCATCCGACGCAGGCGCTGCTGGACATGTATACGATGCGCAAAACCTTCGGCGAGCTCAAGGGCTTGACCGTATCGATTATCGGCGACATCATGCACAGCCGGGTAGCACGCTCCAATCTGTGGGGGCTCAGCAAAATGGGCGCCAACGTGCAGTTCTGCGCGCCGGACAATATGAAGGCGCCTGAGCTTGAAGCCCACGCATCGTACGTCTCGATGGAGGAAGCGCTGAAAGCGGATGTCGTCATGATGCTGCGGGTGCAGCTGGAACGTCATGCAACCGGTATTCTGAAGTCCGCCGAAGAGTACCGGAAGCAGTTCGGACTGACCGAGGAACGCGCTGCGGGCCTCAGTAAAAATACAATCATTATGCATCCGGCACCGGTGAACCGGAATGTCGAAATCGACGATGCGGTGGTCGAAAGCAGTCAATCGCGCATTTTTCCGCAGATGAGCAACGGGGTTCCGGTACGGATGGCCGTCATGGAGCGGGCCTTGTCCCACTGAAGCACATAACCATCATTTTTCAATTCAGAATAATAAATATACACAACCATGAATTTTTATTATATAATAACTACGAGCTTGCAGGATGAGACCTGCAGGAAAGAGGAGAGCCATGACCGTAATCATTAAAAATGCCGGCGTTCTAAGCAATGAAGGTTCGCTTGAGCGTAAACATATCGCCATCGAAGGCGGCCGCATCACAGCCATTGAAAGCGAGCTTGAAGTTCTTGGCGAAGCCGCCGAAATCATCGATGCCGCGGGCAAGCTGCTGATTCCCGGACTCATCGACATGCACGTGCATTTGCGGGAGCCGGGCTTCGAGCACAAGGAAACGGTGGAGACGGGCAGCCGCTCGGCGGCCAAAGGCGGATTCACGACCATCGCCTGCATGCCCAATACGCGTCCGGTGACGGACAGCCCGGAAGTCGTTAACTTTGTGAAAGACAAGGCTCGGGAGGCCGGACTCGTCAAGGTGCTGCCGTATGCGGCGATCACGAAGGGCGAGCTTGGCCGGGAGCTGACCGATTTCACGGCGCTGAAGGAAGCCGGAGCGATCGGCTTTACGGACGACGGCGTCGGCGTGCAAAGCGCGCAGATGATGAAGGATGCAATGAAGATTGCGGCAGGCCTCGATATGCCGGTGATCGCCCACTGCGAAGACAACTCGCTGGTTGAAGGCTGCGCGGTGGCCGAAGGCTCTTTTGCCGATAAGCATGGATTGAAGGGCATTCCGAACGAGTCGGAGGCGATCCATGTCGGACGCGACATTCTGCTCGCGGAAGCGACGGGCGTCCATTATCATGTCTGCCACGTCAGCACCGAGCAATCGGTACGGCTGATCCGCCAGGCGAAGCAAATCGGCATCAAAGTGACCGCGGAGGTATGTCCGCATCATCTGCTGCTCTCGGAGGAAGATATTCCGGGCCTGGACGCCAACTGGAAAATGAACCCGCCGCTGCGCTCGCGCCGCGATGTGGAAGCCTGCATCGAAGGCCTGCTGGACGGTACGCTCGACATTATCGTAACCGACCATGCGCCGCACAGCGCCGAGGAAAAAGCGAAGGGCATGCTGCTCGCACCGTTCGGCATCGTCGGCTTCGAGACGGCGTTCCCGCTGCTCTACACCGCCTTCGTGGCGACGGGCAAATGGGATCTGGCGCTGCTTGTGCAGCGGATGACCGCCGACCCGGCACGGATTTTCCGGCTGGATGCCGGCAGTCTAGCCGTCGGTGCAACCGCGGATTTGACGCTGATCGATCTCGACACGGAGAAAGAAGTAGACCCGGCGACATTCGCCAGCAAGGGTAAAAACACCCCGTTTACCGGATGGAAGCTGAAAGGCTGGCCGGTCATGACCTGGGTGGACGGCAAAACCGTATGGACGGAACAAGACGCCCTATAATAGAACGACAGAACAAGACTACAGAAACTAGAAGGAGTGAAGGGGAATGCAGGCAAGATTGCTGCTTCAGGACGGCACGCTGTTTACCGGCACCGCGTTCGGCGCCGAAGGCGAAATGACAGGCGAGGTTGTATTTAACACGGGGTTTACCGGATATCAGGAGGTACTGTCGGACCCGTCGTACTGCGGACAAATCGTCACGATGACGTATCCGCTGATCGGGAACTACGGCATTACCCGTGACGATTTTGAATCCGTGCGCCCGTTTGTGCACGGGTTTGTCGTACGCCGTCATGAAACGGTGCCAAGCAACTGGCGCGCCGAATACAGCGTAGACGACCTGCTGAAGGAGTATGGCATTCCCGGAATCAGCGACATCGACACCCGGATGCTGACACGCATCATCCGCCATTACGGCACGATGAAAGCGATTCTGACCACTTCGAACAAACGCGTGGAAGAGCTCATGGAAATGATGGGCGACACGACGATTGAGCAGCTGCGCAATCAGGTGGCCCGCACCTCTACGGCCAAAGCCTACAACAATCCGGGCCTCAAGGAGCGGGTCGTGCTGGTCGACTACGGCGCCAAAACTGGGATTCTGCGCGAGCTGAACAACCGCGGCTGCGACGTGGTCGTCGTGCCGCATAACGTCACCGCCGACGAGATCCGCCGCCTCAATCCGGACGGCATTCTGTTGTCCAACGGCCCTGGGGACCCTAAAGACGTGCCTTACGCCGCTAAAACGATCGCCGACCTGCTTGGCGAATATCCGATCTTCGGCATCTGCCTCGGCCACCAGCTGTTCGCCCTGGCTTGCGGCGCGGACACCGAAAAGCTGAAATTCGGCCACCGCGGCGGCAACCATCCGGTGAAGGAGCTGGAGAGCGGACGCTGCTACATCACTTCGCAAAACCATGGTTATACGGTAAACGAAGACTCCGTGAAACAAACCGAGCTGGAAGTGACGCATATCAACAATAACGACAAGACCGTTGAAGGTCTGAAACATACCCGCTATCCCGCTTTTTCGGTGCAATATCATCCGGAAGCGGCACCGGGACCGCATGACAGCAGCTATCTGTTCGACCGTTTCCTGCAAATGATCGCCGACCATAAAGCAAAGACGCCGGTGCTGTCGCGCCAGGCCCAGCTTGCGGCGAATGCCAGAATCACGGCCCCGAAACCCGTAGCACAGCTTGAAGCCGTGAAAGGAGCTCGTTAAGATGCCTAAGAACGACAAACTCAAGAAAATTCTCGTCATCGGCTCCGGCCCGATCGTCATCGGCCAAGCCGCAGAATTCGACTATGCGGGAACGCAAGCCTGCCAGGCCTTGAAGGAAGAGGGCGTGGAGGTTGTGCTGATCAACAGCAACCCGGCCACGATCATGACCGATACGAACATGGCCGATAAAGTCTATATTGAACCGATCACCCTTGATTTCGTGACCGGCATTATCCGCCAGGAGCGTCCGGACGGCCTCTTGCCGACGCTGGGCGGCCAAACCGGCCTGAACATGGCGGTGGAGCTGGCCCGCGCAGGCGTGCTCAAATCCGAAAACGTGAAGCTGCTCGGAACCCAGCTGGAATCCATCGAAAAAGCGGAAGACCGCGACCTGTTCCGCGAACTGATGCGCGAGCTGGAGCAGCCGGTTCCGGAAAGCGAAATTATTACTACTGTTGAAGAAGCGGTGGAATTTGCCCAAAGCATCGGCTTCCCGGTCATCGTCCGTCCGGCGTATACGCTCGGCGGCACCGGCGGCGGTATTTGCGACAACCTGGAAGAGCTGAAAGAAACGGTCAAAGCGGGTATCCGCTACAGTCCGATCGGCCAGTGTCTCGTCGAGAAGAGCATCGCCGGCATGAAAGAAGTCGAATACGAAGTGATGCGCGACGCCAACGACAACTGTATCGTCGTCTGCAACATGGAGAACTTTGATCCGGTCGGCGTACATACCGGCGATAGCATCGTCGTCGCGCCGAGCCAGACGCTCTCCGACCGCGAGTATCAAATGCTGCGCAGCGCGTCCCTGAAGATCATCCGTGCGCTGAACATCGAAGGCGGCTGCAACGTGCAGTTCGCGCTCGACCCGCACAGCTACCAATATTATGTCATCGAAGTGAATCCGCGCGTCAGCCGCTCCTCAGCGCTGGCTTCGAAAGCGACCGGTTATCCGATCGCCAAGATGGCCGCGAAGATCGCGCTTGGCTACACGCTCGACGAAATCGTCAACCCGGTTACCGGCCAGACGTATGCCTGCTTCGAGCCGACGCTCGATTATATCGTCAGCAAAATCCCGCGCTGGCCGTTCGACAAGTTCACGCAAGCGAACCGCAAGCTGGGCACGCAAATGAAGGCAACCGGCGAAGTCATGGCCATCGGCCGTACTTTCGAGGAGTCGATCCACAAAGCGATCCGCTCGCTGGAGATCGGCGTGCACCGCTTCCGCCTGCCGGGCGCAGAGCTGCTGGAAGACAGCGTCCTGCGTACCCGTCTCGCCAAAGCCGACGACGAGCGCCTGTTCCTGATCGCCGAAGCGTACCGCCGCGGCTACGAGCTGCAAGAGATCCAGGACATCACCAAGATCGACTGGTGGTTCCTGTCCAAGATCGAGGATTTGGTCAAGTTTGAAGACGTGCTGCGCAGCGAAGACAGCCTCTCGGAAGAGACGCTGTATCAAGCGAAGCGCAAAGGCTTTACCGATCGGGCGATTGCCGAAATCCGTGCCGAAGGCCAGGCGGTTAATCAGGCCAAGGAAGCGGAGGTCCGCGCGCTGCGTTTGTCGCAAGGGCTGAAGCCGGTCTACAAGATGGTCGACACCTGCGCCGCAGAATTCGAGGCATCTACGCCATACTATTACTCGACTTATGAAACCGAAAACGAAGTCATTAAATCCGATAAGCAAAAGGTGGTTGTGCTTGGCTCCGGCCCGATCCGGATCGGCCAAGGCATCGAATTCGACTATTCGACCGTGCACGCCGTCTGGGCGATCCAGAAGGCCGGATACGAAGCGGTCATTATCAACAATAACCCGGAAACGGTCTCGACGGACTTCAATACCTCTGACCGTCTCTATTTCGAACCGCTCTTCTTCGAAGATGTCATGAACGTCATCGAACAGGAGCAGCCGATCGGCGTCATCGTACAATTCGGCGGCCAAACGGCGATCAACCTTGCCGCTCCGCTGGCAGCTGCGGGCGTCAACATTCTCGGCACCAGCCTAGCAAGCATCGACGAAGCGGAAAACCGCAAGAAGTTCGAAGCGCTGCTCGCCCGCCTGCACATTGCCCAGCCGAAGGGCAAAACGGTAACCAGCGCCGACCAGGCGGTAGAAACCGCCCAGTCGCTCGGTTATCCGGTGCTTGTCCGTCCATCCTACGTCCTGGGCGGACGCGCGATGGAAATCGTGTACAACGATGCGGAACTGATGAGCTACATGGTGGAAGCCGTGAAGATCAATCCGGAGCATCCGGTGCTGATCGACCGCTACATGCTGGGCAAGGAAGTGGAAGTCGACGCGATCTGCGACGGCGAAACGGTTGTCATCCCGGGCATCATGGAGCATGTGGAACGTGCAGGGGTTCACTCCGGCGACTCGATCGCCGTCTACCCGCCGCAAAATCTCGATGCCGGCCTGAAGGCAAAGATCACGGAAATCACCGTGAAGATCGCCAAAGAGCTGAAAACCGTCGGCCTGGTCAACATCCAGTTCGTCATCTACCAGAACGAAGTGTACGTCATCGAAGTCAATCCGCGTTCCTCGCGTACGGTGCCGTTCCTGAGCAAAGTAACGGGCATTCCGATGGCGCATCTGGCGACCAAAGTGATCCTCGGCGGCAAGCTGACCGAAGAAGGCTACACGGAAGGTCTCTGGCCGGAGAGCGAATACGTATCGGTTAAAGTACCGGTCTTCTCCTTCGCCAAGCTGCGCCGCGTGGAGCCGACGCTCGGACCGGAAATGAAATCGACGGGCGAGGTCATGGGCCGCGACAAGCTGTACGCCAAAGCGCTGTATAAAGGCCTGATCGGCGCAGGCATGAAGATTCCGGCCACCGGCGCTATCATCGTGACGGTAGCGGATAAGGACAAAGCCGAAGCGGTTGAACTGATGAAGGGCTTCCACGCCCTCGGTTACAAGATCATAGCTACAGGCGGTACGGCGATGGCGCTGGAACAAGCCGGCCTGAACGTGATGAATGTCAACAAGCTGGATGAGGGTGAACCGACGATTCTTGATCTGATCCGCGGCGGCCAGGCGAACTTCGTGTTCAACACGCTGACCAAGGGGAAAACGCCGGAACGCGACGGCTTCCGCATCCGCCGCGAGGCGGTGGAGAACGGCGTGGTCTGCATGACCTCGCTGGATACAGTCGCGGCGCTGCTGCAAATGCTGCAGACGATCAACTTCTCGTCGCAGTCGATGCCGGTGTTCGTCGGACAATAACATAACGGACGAAGGGCTAGTACAGGAACGGTTTGCGGATACGCGCAGACCGTTCCGCTGTGCCCGGACATAAATAACGGAACAATAAAGGAGCAGCACATGCAAATGGAATCTCTAACGAACGGAACCTATTCCGGAGACGCAGCGATGGCCGGCCGGCTGATGATCCCGCTGGATTATCCCGACGCCGCCCGTGCGCGTGTATTGATGGAGCAGCTCAAGGGCATCCCTTGCTACATGAAAGTAGGCATGCAGCTGTTTTATGCGGCGGGTCCGGATTTTGTCCGCGAACTGAAGGACAGCGGCTACTCCGTCTTCCTGGATGTCAAAATGCACGACATCCCGAACACCGTTCGCGGCGGCGCGGAGAGCATTACGCGCCTAGGCGTGGACATGTTCAACGTCCACGCGTCGGGCGGCACGGCGATGATGGCTGCAGCGCTGGAAGGGGCGGAAAAGGCGATCGCCGCCGACCCTTCCCTGAAGCTGCCGCTGATTATCGCCGTCACCCAGCTGACCAGCACGAGCCAGCAGGTCATGAACGATGAAATCGGCATCCCCGGCGCCGTCGAAGACGCCGTGATCCGCTACGCCAAGCTGGCCGCTGCGTCGGGCCTACACGGCGTGGTTGCCTCGCCGCAGGAATCGGCGGCGATTGCCCTGGCCTGCGGACCGGCGTTCCGCACGGTCACGCCGGGCATCCGTCCAGCGGGAGCCTCGCTGGACGACCAGTCCCGGGTGATGACTCCGGGACAAGCGATCCGCCAGGGCAGCCACTACCTTGTAGTCGGCCGCCCGATTACCGCTGCGGCCGATCCGCGCGCCGCCGCGCTTACTATCCTTGAGGAGATGAGCCAAGCATGAGTACAGTACCCTATCGGAGCGAGCAGGTCGCTTCTTATTTGCTGGAGATCGGAGCAGTGGCCCTGCGCCCGCAGGAGCCTTTTACTTGGACGTCGGGCATCAAGTCCCCGATCTATTGCGACAATCGCCTAACTATGGCGTATCCGCAGGTGCGCGGCTATATCGCCGAATCGTTCGCCGAGTTGATCCGCACGGAATATCCGGAGGCGGAGGTTATTGCCGGCACAGCTACCGCTGGCATTCCGCATGCCGCCTGGGTATCGGACAAGCTGAACCTGCCGATGGCGTACATCCGCGACAAGGCGAAAGGCCACGGCAAGCAGAACCAGATCGAAGGCCGTATTGCACCGGGACAAAAGGTCGTCGTGATCGAAGACCTGATCTCCACCGGCGGCAGCTCGATCAAAGCGGCGCAAGCCGTGCAGGAGGCCGGCGGCGAAGTGCTGGCCGTGCTGGCGATCTTCAGCTATGAGTTGGACCGCGCCGTAGAAGGCTTCGCCGCAGCAGAGATTCCGCTGCAGACCTTGTCCAACTACTCCGCGCTGATTCAGGTTGCGCTGGAGAAAGGGACCATCGCCGAATCGGATGTAGCGCTGCTCCAAGCTTGGCGCAGCGATCCGGCTTCGTTCGGAGTATAATAAGAACTCCATTAGCAAAAATTGCAGGAGAGGGCTGCCGGATTCCGGCGGCTTTTTTCGCCTAAAAAGGGCATGCTATGTCCTGTAACGGTGTACATCCATTAAGGCGAAAAGGAGTAGACGCAGCATGAACTGGATCTATTTCGCGAAGCTGTTCAGAACCCGATTTCAGGCGGGGTGCCTGGCCAAAAGACTGGAACAGGACGGATGGATTTACGGCTATCATGACCCGCGGTTTGTGGAGATCTACCGTTCGCGCAAAGGGCGCTACGGGGTGCGTTTCTTGCCGTGAGGGGACCTGCGGAGGACCGAAGCTGGTGGAATTTTCTTGACTTAAGACTCGGATCTATTGTATATTATTTAATGTCGCTGTTTGAATTTGATGACTGCCGCGGGGTGGAGCAGCCCGGTAGCTCGTCGGGCTCATAACCCGAAGGCCGCAGGTTCAAATCCTGCCCCCGCAACCAATTTTCACTTCCGGTTCGCTCAAACAGCCATTATTGAATAACGGATACTTTAGATCCGGGCCCTTAGCTCAGTTGGTTAGAGCGGTCGGCTCATAACCGATTGGTCACAGGTTCGAGTCCTGTAGGGCCCACTTCACTAAAACCCCTCGCATAAGCGAGGGGTTTTTTTATAGCTTAGATTATGCGTCTTTCATACCCTTTAATGTAGTCGAGTCCGGAGGAATGCAATCCGGCAACGGTTGCATAACCAGCCTCATGAATATGGCGGAGCGCTATGTTGAAATCCTTCTCGTCCAGACCGACATCGTGAAAGCTTACTTCCTTGTCTTCCTGCAGCAGCTTCAATATTTGATACACGGGATCTTTACCGAACAACTTGCTCAACGCCCTTCTGTGAATAGATATGGCGCTAGCTTATTCACAAAGGCACGGAGGGGTGACATTCTTTTTCCAAAACATCAAGCAGAAATAATTGCCAAAAATGCGAATACACTAACCACGCAGCCGAAAACAATCGTCGCTGCTCCGGAAAATTTCATGGAATCCAGATAGGCGTTACTCGGTTCGGAGTCGCCTTTGACTTTCCAGCCCTCATTCATGCGCCAGGCGAAGTCAGGATGGCGGCGTACATAAATGCCGAATGCGATAACGCATAGCCCCAGCAGCAAAGCAAAAATTCCTGCAAACATAGAAGATCACTCCTTTGCTGTACATACGAATTTTTGCCAGAAATGTTTCGAATAGGAGGAGGGTTCTTAATGAAATTGTATACCGACCCCAGAGATGAGGCTTACCGGCAGATTATTGATTTGGCGATGCGAACTCTGATTTTTTCGTGCTGAGCGATAAAATTATGAGGAAAACGGGGGAGACTTTCTCTATTCCGTGGTGCATGAGCAGATATATGGTCTGGAGGTTACGGAGAAAGAGGGAGAAACGCTGATGGAGCAGATTCCCGGGCTTTTTCTGGAACTGGAGACCCATCGGGGGCTGGATAATCTTCTGGATGACGCCGTCAAACATCGGACCGATAAGCTGTATATCAGCGGCCATCACTTGATTGAACTGCCTAGCCGAATCGGCGAATTGACGGAGCTCCGTGATCTGGAGATATTTGAACAGGATCTGTACCGCTTGCCCGAAGAGCTGTTCACCTTAAGCAAGCTGGAGCGGCTGAGCATTTTGACGGCTGACATGGAAGAGATCCCCGCTTCGATTGGCAAACTCCAACAACTAAAGGTGCTGAATATTCAATGCGGCAGTTCGGAACGTCTGGTACCCGGATACCGGTTCAAACCGAAGGAAGAGATCGGAATCAAGCAGATTCCGCCTGAAATCGGCGAGCTAAGGCAACTGGAGTCTCTGACCATCCAGTACACCGCAATTGATAAGCTGCCGCCTGGGCTACTTATGGGAATAGACGAATTAATCTAAAGCTTCTTCACTCGGGTGGTTCCTGCAGCAGGATGGAAAAGGTCTTTGTCTCATGATCGACCTCAATGGCTGCGATACCTACAAAATCTGGCGTTTCGGGGTGGACGGCATCTACGCTGTAATCCGGATGGGCCAATAATAAACGGATGACTTGTAAGGCTTCCATATCGCGCCCCCTGCAATCTTTGATGGCTTTATTATCCCCGCCCGGTTTGGGGAATATGAGAGCCATTATTTCCGCAACGCTCCCGGGAGGAGAACGGGATTGTTTGCCTTTTGGCCCAAACCGCCCGTTAGACGTATACATATGCTGTGTTGTATTCAAACTTCAACATTTCAAGGGGAGGAATTTGATTATGGCATACGGTTGCGGCTGTAATAATGTCGGCGGAGTAAATGACTCTCATCCGGTTGCTCCGGTAGTAAGCCCTTTTACTTCGACTGGCGCGATTCTGGTTCTGTTCATTCTGCTGGTCATCATCCTGAGAGCTTGGTGCTTCTAAGATTGACAGCCAAAGGCAGACCTCCGGAAGTCATTCCGGGGCGTCTGCCTTTTCATTACTTGAACATAAACTCAACCCGGGTGCCATCGGCGTAGCCTTCGAGCTGATTGCCTACCCAGCTTCCCGCCCCGCGGTTATCGGCGGGCGTTATGTATTCGATATCGGCGCCTGCACCGCCTTCGGCGCACATCGCCATCGGCCATTCGTCGCGGTCATACCCTTTTTTGGTGGGAACGTCTTTAAGCGATGCTTTACGGTTCTCGTCCGCATCCTCCCGGTTGATGGTACAGATGGCCGATTCCCCGCCCTTGATGGCATCCTTGATATGTTTGGCCGTTTCGGGATAGCGGTCCTCCGGAAAATCGATTTGGACAACTTTACCGCCAGACGTTGGCGGCGTTTGATCCGCAGGGTTCTGCTCTTCGAAATAATAGGCGGCAAATACAAGCAAAGCAATAAAGATGAGGGAAGGAATTAATTTCTTGAATTTCATAGCTGTCCTCCTTTGTGGCATTCCCCAGTATAACCGAAGTCATCGGCTTTTTGTATTTTACTATTAATTTCATTTGCACTTTACAAATCCCGACATTATTCTATTAAATATGGAGGGATTATAAATATGAAAAAGGTTTTACTTGTCGGACTGCTGATGAGTATGATGATCGTCAGCGCAGCATGCGGTAACAACAGCGCATCCGTGCCTGCCTCGCAGGATGAAATCCAGGAGTCGGTGCAGGAATTTTACAATCATATGTCCGAGCTGGATGAGCGTGGTAAAACCTCGCTTAGCGACTTTAACGCTGCTGTAGCTTCCTATTCCGCCGGAACGGCTTCCGGCGATGAGCTGCAAAAGGCGCTGGACAAGTTCCAGGATACCGCTACCGATCTGGCTGACCAGGTGGAGAAAGTAAAGCTGCCAAGCAACCTGCCTGAGAATATCCAGACGCTGCTGCGGGACTCCATGATTGCGTTCAAAAGTGCATATTCGATTAAGGAGCAGGCCTCTGAAGGGGCAGCTTCCCCTACAGTGACCGCGGATGAATTTAACCAGATGAACCAACAGGCGGATGTGGCCATGCTGTACGGCATCTCTAAATTGAACGAGGCACGTGTTGCCGCCGGACTGATAGAGAAAGATGAAGCTGCCACGACCGATATTATCCCAAGCGGAAATGAAGCGGACGGAGCCGCTGCCGGTAATACGGGAACTTCGCAATAATTTCGTTATTCGTTAAAAAGGCACGCACAGTCATCTGTGGCAGTGTCTTTTTTTTGCGGAGAAAACAAGCATTGCCTTTAATTTCATCTTGCGAAATAAAACCCTCATGACTATAATACAAACATACGTTCGCAAAGTAAAGGGCGCTTCGAGAAAAAAAGATGCAGGAGGAGCGGATATGGTGAAAAGAGCAGGAACCGGCAGTCCGTGGGACGGCAGCCGGATGATGCTTCCGGAGCATAAACTGGAGATTTTCAAAACCATGCTTGAAACGGATCCGTCCGGACCGCCCGTAACGGATGAAACCAAGCTGGAGGAGATTGAACGGATGCTGGGCATGTCCTTGCGGACCCACGCCCGGATAAGGGTGGTGCTGCGTGACGGAGGCCATCAGAAGACGCTCAGCGGTTTCGTGACTTCGATTCATACCCACTCCCGGGAAGTGAAGCTGCAGTGGCGGGAGGACTACCGGTGGATCAGCGTGGACAGCATCGTGGAAATAACCCCCGCCTGAGCCTATTCTAGGCTTGTTTGGCGGGGGAGCGGCGTTAGCCTTGCGTTTCGGACGTCGTTTTCTCGTAAGCGATCAGTGTGAGCTCCTTGTCACCGCTCAGCCGGGCCAGCTCCTGTTCCGCTTTGCGGATCACCTCTACGGCTTCGTCCGTGTTGCTGAACCCTGCAATTTTATAGCTGTCGCTGTGAATGTCCATGGGTGTAACCTCCGTCCGGGTGGATTGGATGCAATGCGGTTCACATGCTAGTATGGCTTTTTGAAGGAAGAAGGATACAAGAATCGGCCTGTTGGTGGCTGCTTTAATCCGGGAAAAGCGTACAGGCAAGGCCTCCGCGAAAGGCATTTAATACACCAGGGGGTGATTGGATGCTGACTTTGGATCAGGTCAAAAGCAAATCCTCCGGCTGGCTGGGCGGGCTTCATCCCGTCGTGCTTGCTGCGGCAGGAGCGCTGATTCAGCGCAGCTATGCCAGAGGCGTACCGATAATGATAACCCAGGGACTGCGAACGATTGCCGAGCAAAACGCGCTGTATGCCCAGGGACGGACGAAAAAGGGCCCTATCGTGACCAACGCGCGCGGCGGCGAGAGTTACCATAATTACGGGCTGGCGATTGATTTCGCACTGCTGCTGCCGGACGGAACCAACCTGTCCTGGGATACGTCACGGGATGGGGACCGCGATAAGACCGCCGACTGGCAAGAAGTTGCGTATGAGGCGAAGCAGCTTGGGTTTGAATGGGGCGGAGACTGGACCTCCTTTAAGGACTATTCGCATCTGGAGAATAACTTTGGGCTTTCGATTAATCAATTGAAGAGCGGCAAACTGCCTACCGTCCAGCAGGTCAAGGATGCTTTGGCCAGAATCAACGGTACGCCTTCGGATAGCGAGGGGGGAACCAAGCTGCTAATCACTCTGAATGGGCAAAAAATTGCCGATGGGTATCTGGAGGACGGTACGGCGTATGCGCCGGTGCGGGCCGTCGCCGAGGCATTGGGCGCCAAGGTGACGTATGACGCGGCAACGAAGACGGTAAAGCTGGTTACGGATTAAATGTTTACCGGGTATAGGGGATGCTTCTTGTGGGGAAATTATTTGCGATCAACCACAACTTCAGAGGAGGCATGACACTTGAATAAGCTGCTTACAAGTCTGGCTTGCGGCACGGTTTTGTCCATGAGTATTCTGGGCGTCGGTTTTGCGGAAAATGCGTCGGGGATGTCTATGGGCGGAAGTGGCGGAATGACAACACGCAATGCCCCAGCTCCAACGTACACGAATGACAGAGTCGGCAACATGGATACCAACAACTACATGGATCGCATGGTCAATCAGGCAGGCAGAGATATGACCAACACAATGACGGGAACGGTGCGCAAGACCGAAAACATCATGGACGATAAAGTCCGTACCGACAACTACCGTACAAACAACTACCGGAACGATAACAGTACGGTGTCTCCGCTTTCGAATGCTACCCCTACCGGACGGTACCGGGCAACGAGCACCACGGCCAACAACGACAACGATAACAACAATGGCAACTGGGGCTGGCTCGGTCTGATCGGGCTTATCGGTTTGGCCGGCATGCGTAACCGCAGCAGCGAACGCCGCTAACCGCGCGTGTCAGGGAAGCCCGCACCGGCTTTAGGCCGGTCCGGGCTTTTTTATTCCTGTCCGCCATGGATAAAAGAGGATTGCACCAAGTTTAAAACCATGGTATGATATTGCTTGTCGCGTTAACTACGCGGTTACGTGCCGGGGTGGCGGAATAGGCAGACGCACAGGACTTAAAATCCTGCGATGGGTGACCATCGTACGGGTTCGACCCCCGTCCTCGGCATTATATGTTAAAGTGAAATCCCTTGATGTATAAGGGGTTTTTCTTTTTGTCCGAGAGGAATTTGTTTAGCCATACTAAAGTCTACTTAACGTCTTTTTGGGCGTTGGGGACGGATTGGGGACGAACATTCGGATCAAATTTGTCTAGCTGCGAAATAGTACGCTTGCTGAGTTTCTTTGTAACATGGGCATAAGTGTTGATTGTTACCTGCGAAGTTGAGTGGCGAAGTCGATGCTGAATTTCTTTTATTGAGGCTCCGCTACCCAGAAGGTATGTCGCATTCGTGTGTCTTAGCCCGTGTAAAGATACGTTTCGGAATCCATTGCGTTCGCACCAATCTTTCCAACGTTGAGTCGGCGTTGTATGGTAATACGGTTTTCCAAATCCTGAATGAAAAACAAAGTTACGCTCGCCGCCTTGCCACTTATCCCGGATCTTCATTTTCAACTTTTTCAGCTCCCGAACGTGAGCAGCCAGCTCGTCCATATACCAGGCGGGCATATCGACATAATCGTCGGATGCGTCATTCTTGGTTCCTGTGATTACTGCCTCGCCGTTCACAGTACGGGAAATATTCTCGTCAATCCGTAAGCGACTACCTTCAAAGTAGCAAAGCGAATTCCCGGTAGCCGGGGCGTTGACGACGGCGATTGATAACCTGAACAAAACGGCGGTAAAGCAGGGGCGCAATTACTTCGGCCTCAGTGTCTCACCGGATTACGGGTTGAAGATCCAGCGCAGCGACGGCAAGAGCGACCTGACGCTGAACTCGGATGTCATGGATTGGCGGGTTAATGGTCAATCGTCTCTCTACTTCGACGCCCAGACTAACAAGTTGAAATTTGCCGGCGTGCTGGAGGCAGCGGGTGGAACCTTTTCGGGAGCACTTGTCGCCGCGACAGGTACCTTTGCCGGCGCCCTTCAGGCAGTCACAGGGACGTTCTCCGGGGCACTTCAGGCGGCGAGCGGATCATTCTCCGGGCAGATTTCAGCGTCTACAATACTGGGCGGTAATGTAACGGGGGCCCTCATCCAAACGTCGGAGCCAGGTAATTATCCGCGAGCTGAAATGAGTAGCTCAAATAGAACGTTTTCCGTGTGGTCTTCCGCAAACAAAGGGATCGAAATTCGTTCTTACGGAGCTAATGATGCTTCGGAGTTTCGTTTCTCAAATGGTAGCGGGTATACCTATATGCTCATGATGGATCCGGGTTTTTACTTGAACGGAAGCAGCGCAATGACGATGGAATTTATGAATATTTTTCTTCGTGGATATAACGGAACCTTCGTACAAAGATGGAGCGAGCTTCGAAGTGAGGAGACGGGGACGAGCATGGCAGCAGAACTAAACTCTCTCGCAATTAACATGACGTTTGATTCAGGCAGCAGGAACTTAAAATTGTGGAGTAAAGGCGGAAACCTTCTTGCTCAAGTGAACATTCCAACCTGACATATTGAAACTTTTATCAAAATATGACGATAATACAGGTAGAAAACTTTACCAAAGGAGCGGTTGATTTGAAAAAGTTTATATCGGGACTTATCGTCGGTGCGCTGTTATTTAGCGGTGTTTCAGCTTTCGCTGATAGCTCGTCTTTAATTGGAAAAAAGGTTCAGGGCTTGTTTTCTGTTGAAAAAGCGGGAGTAAAAGTTGCTGATGCGGTTGTTATAAACGGTACTGCCTATGCGCCAGTTCGCGCTGTCGCCGCGGCTACTGGAGCTACTTTATCGATAGAAGGGAAGAAGATAATAGTGGGGGCAGAGGTGCTTTCCAATGGTTTGTATGACGAATTAATTGTGCAACGGACCGCAATTGAAAGTAAGATTAATGAAGCCAAAGGCGGTGTAAAACTCTATGAAGAGACTTACATCCCAAAAGCCCAAGATCAGTATGATAAATCAATTGGAACAACTGATGAAGCGGCTCGCAAGCAATTCCTCGATAACTTGAAATTGAATTTGAGCAAGCAAAAAGAAGATCTGGCAGCACTGCAGCAGCAGCTTGCCGATCTGGACGCCCAACTCGCTGCGCTACAAAAATAACATATCATCCATACAAGAGTCTCGCCGGATCCGGCGGGGCTTTTTGTGTTGGGACGAGAGGAGAATGCACCATGTGTGAAGGAAAGTGCGGCTTGACGCCAGAAGTCGAGGCGCGGATCAGGGGTATTATCCAGGAAGAGTTGGCTGCCCGCATGGAGCAGCCAGTAGGCGTTAATTTAAAAGTGGAACGAAAAGAACTGGCGAGATGCATTATGAAAATGGTTCGCCAAAGGTCAAACCGGATATCTGGTCAGTAAATAAGATCATTTCATCTAATTTATGTGTATTTATTCCAGATAACGGCTTGATGGTAACATTTTTGAGGTGAATGAACGCGGCATCATTTATTGGCCGCATAGTAGCATTTTCATGCTCTACTTCAATAAGCGTATCTCTTCTGAAATCCATGGTTTTCTCAATAACCGAATGAAAGAATGACAATTCATTATCGTCTACTTCAACATAAGGATCTACCATATCCCCTTGAATAAATGAAGAGTTGGTTATAAAGATCAATTTGAAATTAAGTTCGTTGCTTTCGTTAAGAGAAAGCAGTATGGAATTAAGCTCAGTAATAGTTACGTGACGAACATCAACTCTATTTAAGTATATTGGAGCAGTTTCCACAATTACACCTCCCTACTGAGAAAATGGCCAACCAGCCTATCATTTCGACATATTGGGAGGTTTTTCCTGTGTCAAAAAATAAGGAGGTTTTAAGTTTGGCAAACATCATGCCGAAAGTCTTCGTCGAGCTTGATCCGAGACAACCTGTTCCAGAGATACTGGCCGTCATATCAGCGATGATGCCCTACAACCCGGACCACGAGGTAAATATTTTACTCGGCGTCGCTGATGCAGTACAAAAGCGGCTCGAGTTAATCACGAAAGGAAGTGAAGCGAATGGCATACCAGCACCTGAACGGAAACGAGAAGATCAGTGAGTCCTATACGAAGATCAACGACAACTTTGACGGAGTAGACACGGCAGCGACGGCGCACAAGACGGCCGCCACGCTGGATCATCCGGACGGCAGCGTCTCGACGGCCAAACTGGCCGACAAGGCCGCGACTCGGGCCAAAATCGGCGACAACGCGGTCGGTACCGGGCAGCTCGGTGACGCAGCGGTCACGGCAGCTAAGCTCGCTGACGGCTCCGTCACCGCCGCAAAACTCGGAGCTGGGGCGGTTGGCACCGGCCAGATCGCGGACGGCAGCATTACAGCCGCAAAGGTGGCCGCGGACGTAGCCACGCAAGCGGAACTGGACACGCACGCTGCGGACACGACGCTGCACGTGACGGCGGCGGAGCATACAAAGCTGGCCGGCATCGCTGCAGGCGCCGAAGTCAATCAGAATGCCTTTAGCAAGATTGTCGTTACCGGCCAGGGAGACATCATCGCACAAAGCGAGACGGGAACTCTCACGTTTGCTGCAGGAACAGGTCTTACAATAACGACAGATCCGGCAGCCGGTAAGCTGACATTTACCGCGACAGGCGAGTCGACGCCAGGACCGCACGCCAGTAGTCACATCACCGGGGGCACGTACGTGATCCCGATTGCCGTCACCGGCGGCGCCAGTGGGTTAATGAGCGGCGCTGACGCCACGTTTGTCCGGTTCACTGGGGAGACCAAGACCGGCGCGCAATCCAAGGCGGACGCTGCACAGGCGGCAGCCACGTCTACGGCAGCGTCAGATGCGACAGCTAAGGCTAATGCAGTACAAACGAATCTTACAAACCATGCAGCTGACGCCGCTACGGGTGCGCATAAAGCGAAAAATATTGCTGTAGAAGATACCGGTAATCACTTTGCCGGCACAAATGTAGAATCGGTACTCACAGAGCTTTTTACGTTTGCCAATGGCGGTAAAACAGCAGTAGCAAGCGCGATAACTGCTAAAGGCGTATCCGCAAGCCCGTCGGATACGTTTAGTGCATTGGCGACAAAAATAGGGCTGATTCCTACGGGGAAAAAGTATAACTCTGGCGTAGCAACATCGGCAGCTACTCCCTTATCTACGTACGTTCTTGCTTCCGGTTCGACGACTTCCGCGTACCCGCTGACAGTGACCGGACTCGATTTTACGCCCTCCGTAGTTTTGCTAATTCGTAATTCTGCGTCCACTCCAATAGGATCGTTTGTTCGATCTGACAGCTTACCTGTATCCGCGGGTTCAAAACTGGTTGGACTATTTACGACTACAACGATTTCCTACGTGCGTCTTACAGGGGATGCGTATTTGACGAGTGGCGGATTTAGTTTGCCGACACCAGGAAACTCAGATTATCAGTGGATTGCGTACGAATAGCGAAAGGAGAGGTTATTTATGGGGTATCGGCGGATTTATTACGACATTAATACGGGTGTAAAGCTCGCTCACGTGGCGTTCCAGTTCGATCCAGTAAATAAGCCTACAATTGAGCAAGATATCGAATCAATTGAGGTACTGTATAGCCGGGTAAGATCAAGCTTTGATTGTCTCGAGCTTGGCTTTGACGAATATTCTCAAGATTTCTTAACCGGAACCCTAACGGGCGTTAACGTGCAAACCAAAACTCCTACATTCGCTTATGATGTAGAAGAGGATCCGCCGCAAGTACCACTATCTGTACAGGTAGCTGAATTGAAGCAAGAACAGGCGCTAATAAAAGCGGCACTCGACGAGCTGCTGCTGGGAGGTGCGCTGTAATGGCCGCATATCTCGCGCAACGCATTATCGACGAGGCATATACGTATAGTACGTCATCGGCAAGCGGCCGGACCTACAGGCAGGTATTTACGCCTATCTCCGGGATAAAGGCCGCGAAGATCTGATCACAGCATAGCGCCCCATTGAGGCGTTTTTATTTTGCCCTCGGGATCCCGGGGGCTATTTTATTGGAGGGAGACGCGGCATGATCAATCAAATCAAAAATCTCGTCACAACAATTATCACAGCTGCCGTAGGCTCGGGGAGCCGCGAGGTAGCAATGGGGGGAGCATCGGCTATGGCGGGAGTGCTGGGGACAGTGGCTGGCCTGCTGGGAGGCTGGGACAAAGGGCTGCTGGTGTTGATCGTGCTTATGTGCGGTGATTACGCTACCGGCGTAATGGGCGCATTTCGGACCAAGACAGTCAGCAGTGACGTGATGTTCTGGGGCGGCGTGCGCAAGGCGGTCGTGTTATTCGTGGTCGGTTTGGCTTCGCTCATGGATGACTGGATTCAGCCTGGATCACCAATCTTCCGGACCGCGGCCATTTACTTTTACGCCGGGCGCGAAGGCCTGAGCATTGTCGAGAACCTGGGCGTGCTGGGCGTGCCGTTACCGCAGGCCCTGCAGGACTTCCTGCTGCAGCTGAGCGAGGATAAGTCGAAGAACAACCCGGCCAAGCCGGAGCACCCGGACAACGCCGGCGACGACAGCCAGAAAGGGGCATAATCATGTACACATTGGAGCAGGTCAAGGCCAAATCCGCGGCCAAGCTGGCCGGTCTCGAGCCGACCGTCCGTCAGGCGGCCACAGCATTGATTGAGTTTGCGTATGCCCACGGCGTGCCGATCGTCATCACCCAGGGGCTACGTACCATCGCCGAGCAAGACAAGCTTTATGCGCAAGGCCGGACGGCGCCCGGCCAGATCGTCACCAACTCCCGCGGAGGCTACAGCTATCATAATTTTGGCGTGGCAATCGACTTTACGCTGCTGCTGCCCGATGGCGGCGTGAGTTGGGACGCCAAGCGAGACGGCGACGGTGACGGCTTGGCGGACTGGTCGGAGGTCGTGGCGGATGCAAAGCGGCTTGGCTGGGAGTGGGGCGGCGATTGGAGCAGTTTTAAGGACCTGCCACATTTCCAGATGGACTTCGGCTTGAGTACGGCCGACTTCCGAGCGGGCAAACAGCCGACGGCGGCTCAACTGGCTGCGGTGGTTTCGCAGATCGCGAGAATTGAAGAGGGGGAAGATGAAATGAGCGCTGAAGACAAGAAGAGATTGGACACGCTGGAGGCAGCGGTAGCACAGCTGGCTAAAAGCCGCGACGTACTCGTAGATCAGGTGCTGCAGCAGGCTGGGCAAAGCAAGGATCTGACGGGGCGTGTGATTACGCTGGAGGGCAAGGCGAGCCTGCCGGAGATTCCGGCCTGGGCCAAAACGGCGGTTGACGGTGCCGTAGCTGCGGGACTGATTGATACGCCAAACGAGGGCAGCCAGGACTTTTACCGGATCCTCGCCATCATGGAGCGGGCGGGGCTGCTGGCTTATCATAAATAATACTATTATGCCCACTTACTTCGGCTAGTGGGCATAATAACTTTTTGGGGAAATTGAGGGTAAATAAAAAGGAAATAATTGTACTTTGTCGTATTATGCTATTTAAGGATGTGATTTGAAAAAACGGGGGAAATAAAATGACATTTGATATTAATTATTTTATGAACGCAAATCCAAGCATTGTAGAAAATGATGAGCTTAGGGAGCCGCAGGTTTTAGCTTACGTTGATGCCTTTAATCATTTTAAAACAGAAGGATCTAGTAGAGATGCTATTATCATTTTACCGACAGGCGCGGGTAAAACAGGAGTAATGGCACTTGTCCCCTACGGAATTTGTAAAGGTCGCGTTCTTATTATAACTCCACAGCTCGTTATCAAGGATCACGTAGTAGAATCACTTGATCCTTCTGAACCGGGTAACTTTTGGTTGAAGAGAAATGTGTTTACAGAGTTTAAGGAGCTACCGATAGTTAATGAGTATGATAACGATATTAACCAAGATGAGTTAGTAAACAGCAACATTGTAATATTGAACATACATAAACTAACCACTCGGTTCAGAAATTCCTTATTGAATCGAGTTGATGCTGACTTTTTTGATATGATTATCATCGATGAAGCTCACCATTCTCCTGCTGAAACTTGGCAAAACGCTTTAAACTACTTTAGCAAATCAAAAGTGATTAAAGTGACTGGCACGCCCTTCCGCACAGACAGAAAACCTATTGAAGGTAAAATTATTACAGATTACGGTTTAGGAAGGGCTATGCAACAAAATATCGTAAAGTCTTTAGAAAATTTTAAATTGCTTCCGGAAAAGGTTTATTTAACAATCGACAATGATTTCTCTATACAGTATACAATCGAACAACTTCGAGACCTTGGCATAAAGGATGAGAATTATATTGCCAGAAGCGTAGCCCTCTCCAAAGAGTGCAATGAGCAGATCATCAATGAAAGTATAAGCGCTCTAAATGCGAAAAGATTAGGATCGGAAATACCACATAAAATTATTGCTGTTGCATGCAGTATTGATCATGGTGAAGTTCTTGAAAAAATGTATGAAGAAAAAGGTTTAAGAGCTCGATTGATTCATAGCGATCTAGATAAGGATGTCAGAAGAAGGATTCTAGTTGATGTAGAAAACAATCGATGCGACGTTATTGTCCATGTGGCTATGTTAGGAGAAGGTTACGACCATATCTACCTATCAGTTGCCGCAATTTTTAGACCTTTTAAATCACTCGCTCCGTACTCGCAGTTTATTGGACGGATATTAAGATTTATTGATAGCCCAGATGCAGTAAAACCCTCTGATAATATTGGTACAGTTATTGCTCATCGAGACTTAGGGCTGGAACCGCTTTGGAAAGAATATCAAAGGGAACTTAAGATAAGTGAAGTAATTCGAAAAGTTAAAGAGCAAGAAAAAGCCGAAAAAAATCTAACAAAGCAATTGGACGTAAAAACCTACGATAAAAGCGTTGCTGAGGTAGAACTATTAGGTGAATTGGATACAGAGTCGGAATATTATTTGACTACTGCCCTGACTGAAGAAAACGAAAAATTTGAAGCTGAATTAAGAAATAAAATAGACTCATTCAAAAACTTGCTTCCTAATACTGCTGAGGAGGAGATTAGAAAATTTATTATTTCGCAGGAAAAGCCCAAGGAAGAAAATCCTTTATTAAAGTCTCCTAAAAAATATCGAATGTTTATTCGTAAAGAATTCCATGAAAATGTTTATGCTAATATTCCTGCAAGGCTCATTAGCGAATTCGGGGTTGAAAAGGAAGGGAGGGAATTTGCAAAGGCTTTACCAGCGAAGTATTTTTACTTGAAGAATGATTTGAAATTGGATAATGCTGCGCTGGTCACGAGATACTTAAATGAGAAGCTGAAAGAAGAATTTGGTTCAAGGGATGTTTGGGCTCTTGATGATTATTTTAGGGCACAAGAGTATTTAGGAGATCTTGTTAAGCATTTAGCTGAGATGATACAATCCTCATTATGAAGGAGTGAGCGAGATGAAGAACATTACAAATGAATTATATGATTTGGTTTACAAAAACTCAGTTTGGCCACAAGATTTGTTGGATAACCTCAAGGATCCAGATTACTTAAGTGTGAAGTTTGACGCTTATTTAAAAGGAACTATGGCGGAAGTTATTTTTATGGATGAAGGTAAAAAAATTGTTGCGAATTATTACTTTAACAGTAAAGGACTCGTTCAAAAAATAGAAATGATCGAAGATGAGAAGGTGTTTGTTATTTACAGTCGCATTGATGAAATTGCAAAGGTACTGTTAGAAACAAACAACATGAAGTATTTTGAACAAATATATGAACTGATTGCAGCTTAGAGATGCTGCCTTTAGTTTAGAGCAATCTATCTAAAACGAAACCCGCCAAGCACTAGCCTGACGGGTTTCGTTAATTTAAGGGTGAATTTTGGTTTGGGTAAGAAGAACAATGAGTAATTTAGCATAGATCTGAGGTGATAATGTTGAGCGTATACAAAGTGCTAAAAACAGATGATGAATTCCTCACAGCTGCCCTCGATCAGAAGCGTGTCACGGTCTTTGAATAGCGCGGCGATTTGGCTGGCTGCATTGTTGACTACGGTGGGCCTGTTGAAAGGTACACACCGGTAAGCATAAAGATTGCCGGAGCACATTACTTCCGTGGCGAGTATGAATTCAGAATGATTCTGGCATAACATACATAAACAAAAAGCCTCTGCGCGCGCAGGGGCTTTTTTGCGTTTCGAGGATTATACGGTATTTGGCCGCATTCCCCGGCGGCCACGGACGTCATCAGCGTTTCCGAGCTTTCAGCAGCGCGGCTACAGACACGATAGCCGCAACCCCGATTACGATCCAGGTAATGATATTCAGCATGGCGATCCCTCCTGAGTTTCTGCGGTACGAATCTCGACACGATGCTTCCAGTATTCTTCAGCTTTATCTGAACCGTTCGGCTTAATGAATACACATCTACGTGATCCTTCTTCGTAAATCCCGCCCATCCACTCACCGATGTGACCTTCCCATCCGCCGACTTTGCGGAATTCAACATCCTGCCCTTTTTTGAACTCAACCATCGTTATACCTCCGCGTAAGCCCGCCGGCAGATTGTATCGGTAAATCCTTTATGTTAAGATTGGGAAGAAGAAAGGGGCTGCAACCCCTCTCTCTCCTAGGTACTGTTAACGAAGCCGCCGCCAGCGTATTCGATCAGTGCCTTTTTCTTTTTCACGGCGGAGGTTAATCCAAGCGGTGTAAAGATTTATGATCGCCGTGAGCAGTAGGACCCAATCCTTCATGTTCCCTCTCCTTTCAGGAAGCAGTTTGTATCAACTTCCTGATATAAAAACACCACTTCCTAATCGTAAAGTCAACACAAAATATTAGTTAGTTGATACTTTTGATTATTTAGTTTATATTTTTATGTGGAGGTGAAAGGATTGATTAAAAATAACCTTAGCGAGATAATGGGACGCAAGCGCCTCAAGGTTCGTGACGTGGTTCGCGGAACAGGGCTTGCTATAAATACCGTATCCGGCCTATATCACGACACTTCTAAGCGAGTGGATATAGATACGTTGGACAAACTTTGTACTTTCCTTGATGTAAGTACGGGAGAGTTACTGGAGCATGTAAAAGAGCCACCGCAGGAATAATTCTCGGTGGCTCTTATTTATTAAACGATGAACTCCGTAAACACTGGGCTCCGCAGCATGCCGGACTTGGTCCAGTTTCACATTCTGACCTGCGCGCGCAGCCGGGGCTCCAGCCGGTCACAAGCTGCCCGGCCACCCCGCGGAACGCCTGTTTATGCAGCGGGCTTGCTCCCAGTTCGATGATCCCCGCCGGGCGCAGCCTGCCAGACGGATCGGGCACGGCCGCCAACCACCCAAACTCCTGTTTGCGAAATCCAGTAATGTACACCTCGGCATACACCCAGTTAATGACCTTTTGCCATGCGTGGCTGCGGCGGCCGGTTTCGTACAGGCTGTGCTTTCGTTTGCCGACAACGCCCTCCATGCCCCGCGCCTCAATCTGTGCAAACAGCGCCTCGCCAGCGCCTTCCACATGCGACACAATGACAAAGCTTGCAGAAGGTAGGGATAACCCCGCGAGTACCTCTTTGCGGCGCATAAGCGGCAATCCGCGCATGTCCTGCCCCTTATAATGCAGCACGTCAAAGATTGCGTAATAAGCCGGCAGCGTGGCTGCGAGCTGCTTCACCTTGTCGGCCCGCCGCGCCTGGAAGCGGCTCATGACCGACTCAAAATCAGACACTCCGGTCACTGGATCGACGCAGGCGACCTCACCGTCCAAGATAATGTCATCGTCAAACGGTAGCTGAAGCTCGGGGTACTGCCGGGTGCAGTCGTTATTGTGCCGGGTATACAGCCGGACGTTTCCGCCCTGTTGAGAGTAAATCAACCGGTGCCCGTCGACCTTAGGCTCATATATAAAATCACTGTGCGAAAACGGACCTGGAGCCGTCTGCAGTAGCATAGGGGATATAAACATAACAAACCTCCTCAATCCAATTATAGCGCTGTGCCATAATGGAATGAGGAGGTAAGTATTGGATTGCTTATTCGGTTACATTATACTCGCTTACTTCGAAGTTGAGGATTTTGTCATGGATGACATATTCGGTCCGCTTGCTGAACGGCCCTTTGTTGTTGTAGTGCTTATCGATGCCATATCGTGCAGTTCCGGTAGCCGAGTCGTACCAGGTCATGAACGCGTTGACTTCAGTCATTGGCAGGTCAAATTCTTTATCTTCACCGGAAGTCAGCTTAATCGTCAGAATTGCACGATCACCCGAAGGAATTTCAGGGGTCGCGGAAGGTGATGGCTCAGGTGTTGCGGTTGGTACTGGCGTCGCTGTTGGTGTTGGTACTGGCGTCGCTGTTGGTGTTGGTACTGGCGTTGCAGATGGTGTTACTGTTGGACTTGTACTCTGAGAGAACACATCTATTTCATAAAGGGAATAGACTGAAGCGGTAGTATTTGCAAATTCTATGTATCGAACATTTGATATTGGCGAATCTAAAGTGGTTAAAGTATTAGTGCTGACGGGACTTACAATTGCTTTTAATAAGTTATTTGAAGAATCGTAGAAACGTAAAGTACCTGCATCTTTACTCGCATAAATTTGATATTGACTTATGGTTTGATCAGTTGGGAATTTATAATATACATTATATCCAGCGGAAAATGCTACTGCAGTTGAAGTATTGTTATCTGTAGCATTTGGGGCAGTGTTCCCACCGGTTAGTGTTCCGGCTGGGCTCATGAGCATAGTCTTTCCATTAAGTAATCCGCCCGTGTAAGCATAAGCGGATTGTGACCGGAAGGTTGAATAAAGTAGAGATGAAGTAAGTAGAACTGCAAGAAATGAGAGAATAATAACTTTTGACTTTTTTGACACTAGAATATTCCACCTTTTATAGAAGTTTATGATGGAATTTTATTCTTTTTGGAGAAAAGTGTCTAAACATTAATTCTTAATTATGGGATATATAGTTGATGTTCAAATAACGTACATAAAATGGGTCTCGTGGAATATGCTTGTGATTGATTGGGGAACATTAGTTTGGTTATAATACAAACAAATGTTCTTGTTTTTTTATGGAGGCGCAGCGATGACAAAACTGGAAGGCAACGAGCGTTGGAAGACGAAGATGATCACGCCGGAATTTGCGGATACATACGAGGCCGCACATATTGCCGCACCTGGTGACGATGCTGGGCAAGACCATTAAGGATGTGGAGCAATCGGGCAATCTGCTTTCTCGGGCTTATTCGATAGCTGGCCGATTTATCGAAAAAAGAGTATCGGCTGATCTGTATCAGCTGCGGCGGGATCTGCAGCAGCGCAGCATCAGGATCGCGCCGGATGCGGAGGAGGATTCGATACCTCAATATAAGATATTCTATAGAGGACAGCAGGAGAGAATGGGCTTAACCCGGGAGGCGATCCGGGTGGAGATATCCCGGCGGCTGACGCAATACCACTTGGAACTCGCCGAATTAATGAAAGAAAATATGAAATGGGACAAAACCCCTGCCGGCCGCAATGGCTGACAGGGGTTTTTCTCCTCAGTTTTTTTTCTTTGTAATCATGCCTCCTACAATGCCGCCTGTCAAAGCTCCTAATAGACTGAGAGTAAATAATGACCCTCTACCCTGTCTTAATGCATCGGCTATGTGGCTATTACTGTCTTTGGTCGTCACTAATTCATATGCAACAGTATCATAATAGGTACCTTTAATGAGGTCGATTACTGATGGTTTTTCTCCACGTCCTTTACTTTCAGGAGCAAGGCTATAACCTAATGCCCCTCCAAAGAATAAACCGGCAGCGAGGCAGAAAATAATTATCAACCGTTTGTCGATTTTTAAGGTCGTTGCTTCACTAGCAGTGGAAGTCTCTTTAATTTGAGAGGATATTTTAGTGCCGCAACCCGAACAAAATAGATCATTTTGTTCATGTTCTTTTCCGCAGTTTGGACAGTGCATCTGAACGGACCCCCAGTAGAAGTTGTATTTAAATATTATAAAGGAACAATTTTACAGGGGATAATGACATAGTTCACAGATTCACCAATATCTGCGCAGCAAAAATAAGGCTTCTTAACTCACTCGCTTGATGGTGGTATAACTTACATAATGTGTAAAAGTCATATTCTTAGTCTTCCGTTATAGTCTTTTAGGTGAATATAACTAGGAGGGAAGGTATTTTGAAATATTTCAAAAAATAGCATTATTGATGCTGATTGTTGTGATGTCCCTGAGCTTTATGGGTTCTGCATCAGCAAAGGTTTATGTTCACGGCTATACTAAAAAGAACGGTACTCATGTTGCTCCGCATTACCGATCCAATCCAGATCATAGTTTTAAGAATAACTGGAGTACAAAAGGGAACACAAATCCTATAACGGGTAAAAAAGGCTATAAGACGCATCCATAAATAACAAGCCCCTGCTGGCCTTAATGGCTGACAGGGGCATTACTTATGTTATACGTCGTATTCGGCCCAACCGGGCAAGAGTGGATCGTCTGGCGCCGGCTCCAGGTGCTCCGGCAGCTCGCTGATCAGCAGCGGCTCACAGATGTCGATAACAGCTTTGCCATCCTTCATATGCCGGATGAATCCAGTGCGACCAGCCCAGTGGCCGGCAGTGATGCGGACACGCATACCAAGTGTGATCTCGTTTAGGTTCATTCGATCGCTCCTTTATTCTGGGGACGAATTGGGGACGCAATCCTCTCGTGAGCACCAATATTCATAAAGATTGACACGTGAATATTTATGAAATTCTCTTATATATCAGCAGATTCACAAATATACGTGGACGTATTCGGACACTTCAGCATGACTTAAAATCCTGCGATGGGTGACCATCGTACGGGTTCGACCCCCGTCCTCGGCATCCTTTATAAGTTTTCGTCAGCGATGTTGTGTATTCGCGGCTAGAGCCCTCTTTTGAGCTATCTGTTCACAGAACAGGTAACGAAATGGAGGGCTTTTTTCATGGATTCGCCAACGAATACAGAGGTGTCGCATATTTTGCTGAAGGTTAGGTTTTTTGGCGGCCAGTACCCATTCTAATGGATTTGCGTATGAGTATTACCATCAAAAGAAGAACGGGAAGGGCGACTTGAAAAATGGGCCACCAGTACTTTACGGCAATTTCTCTGCCCACTTTAATGAATTCCGTATAGGTAGGCGAAAGGAAACCCAAAAAATAGATACCTGCGCCAATAAGAGCAGCGGATTTTTTGTGCTTTATTCCTGTAATTCTGCTAGTACCGATCGCTGCCCCGTTGAAGAAGGTGGCCATTTTGATCCCTAGACTCAGAAACAGAATAATCGTAAATAGGGGATCAATTCTCTCCAATACCTCCGTCATCTGGATCAACTGTACGGTTTGAAGCAGAGGAAGCGCGCTGTTGGATGCAAGAACGGGACCAAGAACCAATACATTGATCTGGTTAATGAATATTAAAAAAAGGGAGATCCCGCAGTAGGTCCATATCATCTTCCTGCCCATCTGGCGTCTGGAAGCCGTTAAGGGGTAAAAGACCAGAAAAACGACGATTTGCCCAAAAGGAAAAGAAAGGATACCCGGGATTGCCGCTTTCAGTATAGGGATCCATCCGTGTTCAAGCACAGGCAGCATAAAATGGAAATGGATGAGACCGTTTGCGGCAAGCAGAATGACGATGATCAGATACCCTGTGGTAATCAATGGGAAGAGTACAATGCACATTAAGAACAGAGTCTCTGGACCGTAGCGAATCGTATTGCTCACCACAAGAATGATGATCAGCATCACCGACCAGAGCGGAGTTTCGGGCAGCAGGGTCAATATGGTGACTTCAGCGATATCACGCAGGTTTCTGGATGCCTCTAACATGAAATAGCCGACGAAGCCCAGACTAAGCAAGCCGCCTATGGATTTCCCTGTATAGCTCTGAAAAATCTGAAACAGATCAAGGCGTGGCTCGATCCGGTGTATCGTTAGATGTATTAGAAGGAGCAGGAACCCCGCCAAAGCTCCGATCAGCATGGCAAGCCATGCATCCTGCTTAACATCCCCGCCGATAAGAAACAGGCTTGTACTTCCTATCTCAAACAAAGCAAACGTAATGGCGAGTTCGGAGACTCGGACATGGGATTGGTTATACATCGTCTGCTCCTTTCTAATCCAAGGAATTTGGTTATTGCTCTGTCTGCTTTAACAAATGCTTGAAGGAGTCAAGGAACATGCGGGTTCGGACCACTTTCATCTTGACCTCTGCCTGCAGCTCCATCTGAGCCAATTCTTGATCCCAATCGGATTTGAGCCTATTCCATTCCTTCGGATTCCGTTCATGAATCCGGTTGCCAATTCCCAGAATGTCCACCTTCATTGCTTTTGCAGCTTCCCACCCTACCTGCATTTGCTCCAAGATGATCTTTTCAATGGAACGTTCCAGTTTATGTATGCCAGCTGTATCCGTCAGATCCTCCTGTGTTGTGGTTTCAGCGAGTTCCCCGCGGACCTCAGCTTTCAATTTGATGGTATAATGCGTGGACTCTTTAACGGGAGTAATCTTGACTTTGGCCTTAAATACTCTCACAGCAGACTGATTTGGCTCTTCAGATGAATCGGGATTAGGGAATGAAAGCATGGTGCCTTTAACGCGGTTGGTTAACCATGCCAAGCCCAAGCTTTCTTTTAGATTCATTTTTCCTACGACGCGGTCTCCTTTAAAAATGACAAGTCCCGTCATTCTTACTTTGGCATCCTGTGATGTTTTTGTCATAGCATCGGCAGTCTCCAGCGATTTCGGGTTTTCCCCGGATATACCGATTTCAGGTACGCTGGCGACTTGAGATTCCGAGGTGATCCCTAATGCCAGTTGGAATACAGAGGTGGCTGGGTAAAAGGAAACCAGAATCTGTTCCTTATCAACAATTTCAGCGATTGCCCGTCCAGGCAGCTTCTCCGGAGGGATGTTTTTGGTTAAAATATCCCGGGCTTTTCCGTCAGTCACCATGACATCAACCATTTCTCGGGATTCGGGATTACGAAAATAGGAATCCAGGACGGTACTGATTCCCGATTCCGCCGTTTCTTTGCTGATAATCAGTACATTATTATGGGCGAAATAAAGCCGGCGCGGATGTTCCACCGCACTCATGAATATGGTATCCCTGATTGTTTTACCCGTCGTCGAAAAGACATGGACCCCGCTTTGGGAAGACCCTCCCGATGCACCTCCAGCTGCTGACGCATTAGCCGAGGCAACGCTGACCTGGTAAGTAACTGTGTAGTTTCCCTCTTTGCCGTCTATACCTGATCCGGTCACGATACTAAGTTCGTTCAACTCGTTAGCCCTTCCGCAGCCATTTAACAGCAGGGTTGTGGCAATAAACATACAGCTTATACGAAGCAGTGTGGCTGACATGGTTAATTCTCCTTAGGTTGCTGCTTATCCTCGGCTTGCCAAACTCCGGCTTCATCTGAACTGGTAGGATATTGATTCGGTGCTTGTCTGAATTTGTTCGGTCCTGCTTTCCGGTTTGGTCGGGTCTTCATGGCCCACCAGGGCACCCGCAAAAGTAAGTCTTTCAGGTTGGATTTAAAATAAGGAGCGTAAGGCATAAAATAATTGATCCCAAAGGATCGCAACGAAACCAGGTGAGCAAGCAAGGGGATGAGGCCTGCCAAAATACCGAATAACCCAAAAGTGCCGGCAAGGATCATCAGGATAAAGCGCACCAGACGTACGGCCGAAGCCATATTGATGGATGGAATCACAAAGTTGGCAATAGCGGTAAATGAAACCACGATTACCATTGCGCCGGATACAAGGCCCGCCTGAACGGCAGCCTGACCAAGCACCAGCGCTCCGACTATTGAAATTGCTGGCCCGATAACCCGCGGCATGCGGACGCCCGCTTCCCGTATCACTTCAAAAATCAATTCCATGGCCAAAGCTTCATACAGAGCGGGAAGAGGCGTACCCTCTCTTTGGCCTGCCAGCGTAATCAGCAAGGTGGTAGGTATCATCTCCTGCTGAAAGGTGGTTATGGCGATATAAAGCGAAGGCAGGAGCAAGGCTACAAAAAAAGACATTAGACGTATCGCGCGCAGGAATGTCGAGATGTCATAGCGCTGATAATAATCTTCACTGGACTGAAAGAAGTTGAAAAAGGTGACGGGCGCGATCAATACGAAGGGGGTACCGTCTACCAAAATACCAACCATTCCGTCCAACAGACTTCCTGCCAAGGTGTCGGGGCGTTCCGTATTCAGCATCGTGGGAAAGGGCGTAATCGCAGCATCCTGTATAAATTCTTCAATATATCCGCTCTCGAGGATGCTGTCTGTATCAATCGCCATCAGGCGTGCGTTCACTTCTTTTACAACTTCGGGCCTTACAATACCATCCAGGTAGGCAACGACGACACGGGTTTGGGTATAGGTCCCGATGATATGCTGTTCAAACTTTAGGTCGGGGGTCTTTAACCTACGCCGAAGAAGTGCAAGATTCACGGATATGTCTTCGGTAAAGCCCTCCTTAGGTCCGCGGATGACGGTTTGCGAGGTCGGTTCTTCCACGGAGCGGCGAACTCCGCCGGCGATAGACGCACCCAATATACAGTTGTCGTTCTTCAAAAGGATTAACGCGCCGCCGGCCAGAAGGGTACGAACGGCTTCCTCTTCCGAATACAGAGGCTTAACATGCCCAGTCGGGATTTTTGATTTTAAATTGGCTGCGCTTATGTTTTTTTCGGTAGAGAGTGCCGCGATCACGGCTTCCATTAAATCGGTAAGTAAAGCATTGTCAATAATACTGTCAATACAGCAGACGACAGCGGGTAAAGCATGATCGTCATCCGTTTTTAATTCATTGATTACAAAATCAGGACTTTTTCCAAATATCGCACGTAAGGTTGAAAGATTGCTATCCAAAGAAGAGGATAAAGGGACAAATGCCGATTTTTGATGTTCTTCGGTTGTTTTCTTAGGTTTATGCTTATTTTGGCCGTTTTCTGAATTTCGTGCAGGCGCGAATACTTTTTTTAGCCGGTTGAACAACAATCCTCGGCCTCCTTCCTCAAATATCCAATAAGTTGTCCGGTTTTTCCAAAAGTTATGTATGACAAACCGGGCAGCCTTTAGCTAGATCAAACCCAACGCAATGAGGAGGGAGGGTACAGCACCATCTGCTGGCGTTTAAGAAAACTTTTTAGTGCCTCCCCCTTGAAATCGCTAACACTTCGTCTTATAATAGGCCTATCGAAACGATTCGAATGATTGATTCGATAAACAAGTAAAAACGTTCAGATTTCCGCTTCTTCAACACGATAAACATCTATGGAAGCCGTTTCAACCCAGTTAGTAGAGGTTAATAATACCTGTATTCGCTAGAAAGACGGCTAAAGCGTAGGCGAGGATTCGAATTTTTTTTCGATAAAAATCGAAACGTTTCGATGTAAGGGCTTTATTCATAGCTATTTCAAGTTTGGCTCACACTAAAACAGGGGTGAAGGAAGAATGAAAAAGAAAACCGGATTTACGATTGCAGCACTTTTAATGAGCTTTTCCTTGGTCGCAGCCGGCTGCGGCAACTCTGGCAATTCAGCATCTGGAGACAACAAGACGTTGAAGGTATGGTTCATGGGTACAGCGGACACCGTTCAGCCGATTGCGGATATGTACGAAGCCGAGAACCCTGGGGTTAAAGTCGAGGTTCAAGCAATTCCATGGGATACCGCACATGATAAGCTGCTGACGGCTGTGGCTTCGAAGAGCGGTCCGGACGTGGTTCAGATGGGAACGACCTGGGTTCCTGAATTTGCGGCTGCCGGCGCTTTGAAGGACATGGCTCCATATATCGAAAAATATCCAAGCATGAAAGCGGAGAACTTCTTCGACGGTGCCGTGCAAACGACGCAATATGAAGGCAAAACCGTAGGCATCCCGTTCTATGTGGAGACGCGCGCCATGTTCTACCGAACGGATCTGCTCAGCGATGTCGGTTATCCGGAAGGTCCGAAGACCTGGGATGAGCTGAAGGATGCCAGCAAAAAGCTGGTAGCCAAAGGCGGAGCCGGCCATTACGCCTTGCCGATCGAAGGCAAAGACTCCATTTTCCCTGTCATCTTTGCTTGGCAGAACGGAAGCGACATCATCGACGCGAACCGTCAGCCGCAGTTCAATCAGCCGGCTTATGTCGATACGGTCAACTTCCTGAAGAGCTTCTACGATGAAGGCCTGTCGCCAAAAGGCACGGACCTGGATACGGTAGCCGCATTTAAAGACGGCAAGATGGCCATGTTCATCAGCGGTCCTTGGATGATCCAGACCGTTAAAGATAAAGCTCCCGAGATCGACGGCAAATGGTCCGTAACCACGCTGCCGGCAAAAGAAACCAACACCTCCTCCATCGGCGGCGCGGATCTGTCCATCTTTGAATACGCCAAGAACCCTGACGAAGCTGCGAAGTTCATCTCCTTCATGGCGGAACAAAAAGCGCAGCTGAAATACTACGAGACTTCCAACTCGATGCCGGCGCTGAAAGCAGCCTGGTCCGACCCGGCGCTTAGCGATCCGATGATTGCCGCATTCGGTAAACAGCTGGAGAATTCCCGTCCTGCACCAACCGTTAAAGAGTATGAAGAAATCGCCCAAGCCGCTATGGCTGCGTTCGAACAGATTACCATCGGCGGCGCGGACACGCAGACCGAACTGGATAAACTGAACGATAAGGCCAACGAACTGCTCGGCAATAAATAATTGCAATTCTTCTTCAGGCGGACTGCCGGAATCTCTCTCCACTGAGGTTCCGGCAGTAGGCTTGTTCCTTCCAAATGGAAGAAAAGAAAGTGAAAGGGTGTGAGGCAAGTGAGTTCATTTGTGAAGCAATGGAACAAGCATAAATATCCGTATATGTTTATCGCTCCGGCAGTGATTCTGTTAACGCTGTTCTCTATTATCCCGATTATTATTGCGCTGGTTATCAGCTTTACGGATATGGATTTGGTGGGCCTTGCGAATTACTCGAATATTCATGGGGTCAGAATCAGCAACTATCTCGATATTTTCAAGGATCCTGTTTTTTTGAAATCGATGTACAACACGATGGTTTACGTTGTGATCGGCGTTCCGCTTGTCGTGGTTGTGTCCATGGCCGTAGCGATGCTGCTGAATTACGGGACCGGCTGGCTGTTCAAAAGCTTCCGGGTCATCTATTATATGCCTTCCATCACCAATATTGTGGCCGTTGCCGTGGTATGGGGCTACTTGTATAACGGTACTTACGGATTATTTAACTACGTACTCTCCTGGTTTGACATCCCGGCGCAGCAGTGGCTTCAGGACCCCGTTCTGGCTAAATTATCGCTGATTCTGCTGGCGTTCTGGAAATCGATCGGTCTAAATATGATCATTTTCTTGGCGGCGCTTCAAGGCATTCCGCGTTCCTACTACGAGGCGGCGGAAATTGACGGGGCGACCGGCTGGAAAAAGATTCGCTTCATCACGGTTCCTCTGCTCGGATTCGCTACTTTCTTTGTGACCATTACGACGTTGATCGGCTGGATTCAATTCTTCGAAGAACCGCTGGTCATGACCAAGGGCGGACCGCTGAATTCGACGATGTCCATGGCGCTCTTCATTTATAACAACGGGTTCCAGCTCAGCAAATTCGGTTATGCGGCTGCGGGTTCGTTCGTGCTGTTCATTATCATCATTATCGCCACACTGATTCAATTCGCGGTCAAAAAGAAAGAAGTGGAATATTAAGGTTCAGCGGCTGCTGAAGGCTGAAGTAGGAGGGAACTGGCATGGCACTGAGAATGAAAACACTAGAAAAAGGATTGATGATCGCGCTGCTCGTTATCGGAGGACTTCTGATGATGGTGCCGTTCATCTGGATGATCGGCTCGTCGTTTAAGCCGGAAAATGAATTTACGGTAATTCCGCCGGCGCTTTTTCCGAGTCACCCTACGCTGGACAATTACCGCGATTTGTTCGTGAAAATGAACTTTTTGATCTATTTGAAAAACACGCTGATTATCGTGCTCTGCTCTTTCGTCGGGTTGTTCCTGAATGCGATGGCGGGCTACGCGTTTGCCAAGTTTGATTTTCCGGGGAAAAATAAATTCTTCTATGTCATTCTGGCAACGATGATGATCCCGGGTCAGGTCACCATGATTCCGACGTATCTGATTATCAATAAAATGCATCTGGTCAATACGATGGGCGGGATTGTGCTTCCGGGTCTGGTCGGGGCGTTTGCGATCTTCCTGTTCCGCCAGTTTATGACGACGATTCCGATGGATCTGCTGGAGGCGGCAAGGCTGGACGGAGCGGGCGAGCTGCGGATCTTTTTTCAGCTGATGGTGCCAATCGTGAAGCCGGTGTTTGCGGTACAGGGAATTCTGACGTTCATCGGAGCCTGGAACAGCTTCCTGTGGCCGCTGATTATCGCCAATGACGAGCGGCTCTACACGTTGTCCGTCGGACTGTCGCTGCTGAAAGGCCAATACGGTACAGAGTTCGGCCTGCAGATGGCCGGGGCTGCCTTTATGGTTATTCCTATTATTATTATATTTATCTTCTTCCAGAAGCATATCATAGAAGGATATACGATCTCTGGCATAAAATAGTATAAAGTAACTAATGCACGGCTTAAGGAAGGGTTGAAAAAGATGGCAACGATCAAGGATGTGGCCAAGCTGGCAGGGGTGGCGCTGTCGACGGCCTCGTATGCGATGAGCGGGGACAGCAAAGTCAGCGCAAAAACAAGGGAAAAGGTGCTGGAAGCCGCAAGGCAGCTCAATTACCAGAAGAACGGGTTTGCCATGGATTTGAAGCGCAGCCGGACCAATACCATCGCTCTAATTGTAAGAGACCTGTCGGGTCCCTATTACTCGGAATTAATCCGCAGCATTCAGGATGTGGCCTTATCCAATTCCTATGATCTGATTGCCTGCAGTTCCATGGGGGGCAAGGATTCAACGGCTGTCCGGTATTTGCTGGAAAAGCGGGTGGACGGCGCCATCGTGCTCGCCCACAACATTACGGATGAAATTCTGCATCTCGCCGCCGGTCCGCGATTCCCGATCGTGGTGATGGACCGTCTGATCGCCGGTGAAGGCTTGATTAATGTCGTGGTTGACGGGGAACAGGGAGGCTATGACGCCACCCGGCATCTGATCGACAACGGTCACCGTTCGATTGCTTATATCAGCGGGCCGCCGGATTCCTACGATAATGCCTTGCGCTACCAGGGATTTCTGCGGGCCATGCGCGAAGCCGGGCTTAGCGAGAAGGCGAAATGGAAGCTGAGCGGCAATTTTATCCGCGAAGGCGGTTATAAGGCGACCAAAATGATGCTGATGCAGGGCGAGCTGCCTTCGGCGGTCTTCTACGCCAACGATGAGATGGCCGTCGGCGGAATGAAGGCGTTCGAAGAAGCCAAAGTTTCGGTTCCGGACGATATTTCGGTCATCGGGTTCGACGATATTCAACTTGCGGAATATATCCAGCCCTCGCTGACAACGATCCGCCAGCCGATGTACGAATCCGGCTCGCTGGCCGGGCATCTGTTGTTCCAGATGCTGAACGGCGACCTTGTGAACGATTTTTATAAGCTTAAGATTGAACTGATGGAACGGAAATCCGTGTCGTCCCGAAGTTGACCGGAGATGAATCATCATGAGCCCGGCGGGCATGAATGGGACAGCTGGGACAGGCAGGCCAAAGAGATGCTGGACTGCCTGTCGCTATAATACGACGTACCGGTTAGCGGACGTTCGTGGAACTTCTATCGAAACTAATTGAAACGTTTATGAATAAAATAACAAAGACTATAAATAAAACCTTATAAATAAAGGGATATGGAGAAAGAAACGATTCGAGATTTCGATTCGATGGAGGGATTACAGCGATGTCTGAGCATTTGTATCATAAATACGTACAGCATATGACGCTTGAAGAAAAGATAGCCCAGCTTCTGCAGCTCGCAGCGCCGTTCTACGATGAGCCGGGCGACGACTCGGAGATTACGGGTCCCTTGGAAGAGCTGGGCATCGGCAGCGATACGGTGCGCAATGCCGGTTCTGTGCTTGGCGTAGCCGGCGCGGAGAAGGTAATGGCCGTTCAGAAGAAACATCTGGAGAACAGCCGGCTCGGCATTCCGCTGCTGTTCATGGCCGATATTGTTCATGGGTTCAAGACGATTTTTCCGATCCCGCTGGCGATCGGCAGCTCCTGGAATCCGGAGCTGGCCGAGCAAAGCGCGGCCATAGCGGCAAGGGAAGCAGCGGTTTCCGGCCTGCATGTCACGTTTGCCCCGATGCTCGATCTGGTCCGCGACCCCCGCTGGGGACGTGTCATGGAATCCACCGGGGAGGATCCTTATCTGAACAGTGTCTTTGCGAAGGCATTTGTGGAAGGGTTCCAAGGAAAAAATTTGACCCAAGATATGTCCCGCGTGGCTGCTTGCGTCAAGCATTTTGCCGCCTACGGCGCGGCTGAAGGCGGCCGGGATTACAATACGGTCGACCTGTCGGAGCGCCAATTGCGCGAGTATTATCTGCCTGCATATAAAGCGGCTTTGGACGCCGGCGCGGAGATGGTGATGACCTCGTTCAATGTCGTGGACGGCATCCCGGCCACCGGCAACCGCAAGCTGCTGCGCGGCATCCTGCGCGCGGAATGGGGCTTCGACGGCGTAGTCATCTCCGACTGGGCTTCGATTAAGGAAATGGTGGCCCACGGGGCGGCGGAAGACGATAAGGAAGCTGCGCTAAAAGCCATTTGGGCCGGGGTCGATATCGACATGATGACGGTAAGCTACCTGAATCATCTGCCGGAGCTGGTGGAAGTAGGACTGGTCGATGAAGCGCTGATCGACGAAGCGGTGCTGCGCATCCTGCAGCTTAAAGAGAAGCTCGGATTGTTCGAGAACCCAATGCGCGGCGCGGACCCGGCGCTGGAGAAGGAAATTGTATTCAGCGCGGAACACCGCCGGGCGGCGCGCAAGCTGGCCGAGAAATCAAGCGTGCTTCTGAAGAATGAAGGCGTGCTTCCGCTGAACATCGAGCAGCGCGTGGCGCTGATCGGCCCGTTCGCGGACAGCGGGGACATTCTCGGCTGGTGGTCCTGGACCGGTTCCAAGGAGCAAGTAGCGAAGCTTAGCGGAGCAATGCGGTCGCTGGCCGGCAATGCCGGGCTAGTCACTGTTGCCGAAGGCTCCGGCATTCATACCATCACTGCCGTACAGAAGGAAGCCGCTTTGAAAGCCGCAGCGGCTGCGGATGTGATTGTCCTTGCCGTCGGCGAAGCCTCCGAGATGAGCGGCGAGGGCGGCAGCCGCACCAACATTAAGCTGCCGGATGCGCAGCTGGAATTGATCCGGCTGATGAAGGGGCTGGGCAAGCCGCTGGCCGTCGTGCTATTCAACGGACGTCCGCTCGATCTGCACGGCGTATACGATCAGGCGGACGCGGTGCTCGAAGCCTGGTTCCCGGGCAGCGAAGGCGGAGCGGCCCTCGCGGATCTGCTCTACGGCAAGGTGAACCCTTCCGGCCGTCTGAGCGTATCTTTTCCGGATTCCGTCGGTCAGGTTCCGGTCTACTATAATGCATTCAGCACCGGCCGTCCGAAGCCGCAGGTCGAAGACGGGAACCGGTATATCTCCAAATACATCGATGCACCTAACGAGCCGCTCTTGCCATTCGGATTCGGCCTTAGCTATACCTCCTTTACCTATGAAGGCTTGACGTTGTCTTCGGGTATTTTGAAGGACGATCAGCCGGTTGAGGTTAAAGTGAAGGTGATCAACACAGGCAGCCTGGCGGGTACGGAAACCGTACAGCTGTATCTCCGCGACCGGTCGGGAGAGGTGGTCCGTCCGGTCAAAGAACTGAAGGCCTTCAAGCAGGTCGACCTGGCGCCCGGCGAAAGCGCCGAGATGATTTTCGCCATCGAAGAACGCCAGCTCCGTTATCACCACAGCGACTTGACGGTGTCGAGCGATCCCGGATGGTTCGATGTTTACGTGGGCGGCAACAGCCGTGATGTACTCGCCGCGGAGTTCCGGCTAATCTAATGCCGAAATCGCAAGGATAGATAAAAGCGGCATATGCCGCAGCAGATAAGGAAGTGAAGAGAAATGGCAACGATAGACAACTCCAAACTGTCGCTTCAGCAAGATGAACTTCAATTTACATTCCTCGGCACAGGCGATCTCTATCAGGCCATCGGCGGCCAGATGATGATCAACCAGTTGCTCTCCAACGGCGTGGACGGTGCGCCGGGCAATCTTTATCTCCGCCTGCATACACCGGAAGGGATTCAAGCCTGGCCGCTGCTTGGCGTACAATCGGGCAGCCGGTTCAGTCAAGAAGGCAAGCGGCTTCTCTGGCAGGGTGAAATACGTGCAGGCTCCGGCGCGGGCGAGCGGGGAGGCCAGCTTCGTTATCAGGTCGCATTCACGCTGGAAGAAGGCAATGTTTGGTTCTGGCATGTGACCATGGAGGGCCGGGCAGCCGGTCTGGATGTCATTTATACCCAGGATGTCGGCATTGCTTCGCCGGGTGCGGTGACAAGCAATGAAGCCTACCTGTCCCAATATATCGACCATACCGTGTTTCAGGATCAGGGGGGCAGATATGTTGTCTGCTCCCGCCAGAACCAGCCGCAGGGCGGGAAGTTCCCGTACCTGCAGCAGGGGCTGCTTGAAGGAGCTGCCGGTTATTCCACCGACGGCTTCCAGTTCTTCGGGTTGTCCTACAAGGAGACCGACAGACCGGAAGCTCTCTACCGTGAAAAGCTTGCCAGCGAAGTGTATCAATACGAATTCGCATATACGGCGCTGCAATCGGCCTTAATCGATCTAGACGGCAAAGCTTCCTTCACGTTCTACGGATTGTTCCGCGAGGATCATCCGGCGGCCATCACCGAACTGGAATTCGCCGATGCCTTGCAGCTCGCTTGGAGCAAAGCCCGGGGCAGCCTTGCGGCTCCGGCGCCGGGCGAATGGGTGGAACGTACGGCTGCTTCGCCTATGATCGGCGCGCCGCTGCAGACGGAGGAATTGTCCGATGAAGAGCTGGATGCGCTGTATCCGCAGCGATTCCAGGAGGAATGGGACAACGGAGAGCTGCTGGCCTTTTTCACGGATACTTACGAGCATGTCGTGCTGAAACGCAAAGAGCTGCTGGTGGAACGGCCGCACGGGCATATTCTGATGAGCGGAGACAATGCCCGGCTGAACGCCGAGGTGATGACGACCACTTCGTACATGTACGGGATTTTTAATTCCCAGGTAGTGGTCGGCAATACCAATTTCAATAAAATGCTCTCGAACGCACGCAATGCGCTTAACGTATACAAGACCTCAGGCCAGCGTATTTACGTAGAGATGGACGGGCAGTTCCGTCTCTTGACGATGCCTTCGCTGTTTGAAATCGGCTTTAACTACGTCCGTTGGCACTATAAGACGGCGGAAGATACATTGATCATTACCAACTACACCGCTGCGTACGCGCCGGAGATCCGGCTGCATGTTCGTTCGGCATCCGGTAAAGCGTACCGCTTCCTGGTCAGTAACCAGGTAACCATGAATGTCGCGGAATACGAGATTCCGTTCCACATGTCCCGGGACGAGGACGGAGCGCTGAGCTTCCGGGCTGACAAGTCCGGTATGAGCGCAGACGTTTATCCGGAGCTTACCTATAAAATAATGGTAGACGGCGCGGACTACCGGCTGGGGGATGAATCGCTTCTGGCAGCCGGAGCGGCGGCGGGCAGCGCCTCGCTCGCCGTGCTGGAGCTTGCGGCCAGCGCCGAATGGACGCTGACCTTCCAGGGGCTGCTTGATGGACAAGCGCGCCCGTACGGCGGAACAACCTTTGAAGCCGAGAAGGCGAACTACCGCGATTTTTTTACCGGGGTGATGAACGGGTTCAAGCTGACCGGAGCTGACGGCGGAGAAGACGGACTGTTCAAAGTGAACGCACTCGCCTGGTGGTACACCCATAACATGCTCGTTCACTATTCGGTGCCGCACGGACTGGAGCAATACGGCGGAGCAGCCTGGGGGACGCGCGATGTATGCCAGGGGCCGGTGGAGTATTTCCTGGCCACCCATAAGTACGGACAGGTGCGCGAAATTTTGCTGACGGTATTTGCTCACCAGTATGAGGATGACGGCAACTGGCCGCAATGGTTCATGTTCGACAAATATACAGCCGTGCAGCAAGAAGAGAGCCATGGCGACATTATCGTCTGGCCGCTTAAAGTGCTGGGCGACTACCTGCGGGCAACCGGGGATTATGCCGTTCTGGACGAGTTGCTTCCTTACACCCGCAAACACAGCTTCGACTTTACGGAAGACGTTTATCCGCTCAGGGCGCATGTGCTGAAGGAGCTGGATTACATCAAGACCCATTTCCTGCATGATACGTTCCTCTCCGCATACGGCGACGGCGACTGGGATGATACGCTGCAGCCGGCGAATGCCCAGCTGAAGCAGTATATGGTCAGCAGCTGGACCGTGGCGCTGACGTATCAGACCGTTCGGGGGCTGGCTGGCGTCCTGCGGGATCAGGATGCCGGCTGGTCGGCTGAGCTGCTTAACATGGCGGAGGGAATCAAAGGCGATTTCAACCGATACATGCTGGGCACCGAGGTCATTCCCGGCTTCCTGTATTTCGAAGATCCGGAGCATGCCAAACTGATGCTGCATCCACAGGACAAAGAAACGGGCATTCAATACCGCCTCTTGCCGATGACCCGCAGCATGATCGGGGAGCTGCTGACTCCGGAGCAGATGGAGGCGCATTATAAGCTGATTCAGGAGCAGTTTCTCTGCCCTGACGGCGTGCGGCTGATGAACCATCCGGCGCAATATGCCGGCGGCGTCAGCACCCACTTCAAACGTGCGGAGCAGGCGGCCAACTTCGGCCGGGAGATCGGCCTGCAGTACGTGCATGCCCATATCCGCTTCGTCGAAGCGATGGCGAAGATCGGCAAACGCGATCAGGTCTGGAAGGGCCTCGCGACCATCAATCCGATCGGCATCCGCGACGCCGTGCCGAATGCCGAGTTGCGCCAGAGCAATGCTTATTTCAGCAGCTCCGACGGCAAATTCGCCAACCGCTATGAAGCGCAGGAGCGGTTCTCCGAGCTGCGCACCGGTTCGGTACAGGTCAAAGGCGGCTGGAGAATCTATTCCAGCGGTCCGGGGATCTATATGAACCAGCTGATCTCCAACGTGCTGGGCATCCGCGAGGAAGGCAGCGATCTGATCATTGATCCGGTCCTGCCGGATGAACTGGACGGCACGCGCTTCGACTTCGAATACGGCGGAGCGCCGGTCACCTTCAAGTATCACTGCGGAGAGGGAGGCCTGCGCCGCGTTGCGGTGAACGGACAGGACGTGCAGGCAGAGCGGCTGGCCAATCCGTACCGGCTGGGTGGGCTGCGGATTGCCGGCGAGGACATTAAGCGGCTTAGCGGCACGGAGCACGTGGTCATCGATATTTATATGTAATAAGCAGCTTGATCGTATTAAAGCCGGACTGACGAATCGTCTGTCCGGCTTTTAAATTGCAGGAATATTCGTACGCAGCTGTGGAACAGCTACGCGGATTTCAACCCCCGCGTCTATTTGCACCGCATAAACCACCGGTTAAGATGCACTCGGCACCGTACACCGGAACAACCCCACCACATTGTTGAGCGAAGCTGAATTGCTCCTCGTGCAGTATGTCCAAATCCCTTCGCAGTCGGGATAGATTCGAATTTCAAATGTACCGTCGCCCAGATAACAGCCTTTGATTCGGTGTTGCTTCAAATTGCTGAGGCAAATGAATTCCGCTATTGAGCAAAGGTTCATCTTACGATTCGACGGTTCGGAGTCTTTGAGAATCAGTTTGAATTCTCCGAACTTTTCGACGTTAATCAGATCGTGTTCATCATAAAATGTATCTCCGAGATACAACATGACCACCCCCCTTGATTTCCGATGTTAAGGCTTAGAGCTTACTGTAAGTCAACAGTTTTTTGCCTTTAACCGGGTACAAGCCGGAAGCGAATCTATATTACGGAAAACATAGGCCATGTATGGCCCGAACCCGTGCTGCGCAGTCTTAATCTAGCAGTTGGCCAAACTCTAGCAAAAATCAAACAATAGCGTCTTTTTTTCGTAATGTCAAAACTAGCTTTTATACAGAATCACGTAATCAATCCCCTGACCGTCTTTGGCATTAATCATATAGAAATCATAAGAATCCCCGGCGTCAAACCGCTGCATGTAATATTCCCCGTTTCCATAGTATCCTCCGTCGGGATGATCCTCCTGGAAGATATCATAGAAGTCTTGAGCCGTTTGACTGCCCCCAAGGTACGTGAAAATACCGCTTACCACACCGTCATTCAGCAGGTACGCCACATCCATGTATGTAATGACGTCATCAAAGCCCAGAAAAGAGATGTCATGTTCAGCGGTGATATCCGCTTGGGACCTGCCTAATGCGTTTTCGATTTCTGTGGCAGGGGTCCCGATGCCAAATTCGATCCCGCTAAGTTTACCTTTCGCAGCAAGAGTAGCGTAATCGCTGTTCCCAGCACTCAACGAATCTTCCGAGGCCTCCGTGGGTTCCGGGGTTGCCGAGGGTTCCGGGGTTGCCGCGGATTGCGGAGACGCCTGCGATCCAGTGGCCGGCACCTGGCTTAAAAATTCAGCCGTATCGGTTTTTGCCATTGCAATGGATTCAAGAAATTCTTCGTCCTGCAAGTCGCCACTGAGATCAACCGCATTAAAAGCATTGAGATAATCCGTCAACACCAGATTATAGGCCAGCACCGTATAACTCGGGTTATCCAGAAACCCGTCCCGGTCTTTCTCCTGCAATGTGGACTGGAGTCCTACGGCTGCCGCTTCCTGGCCGGCTTTCAAGGCATCGACATGTTTACCCAGTTCATTCAAAAATGCAGCGCCGTTGGCAATAACATAGGCCTCCAGTTGCTGATGCTCGGGCGTAGGAGTATGGGCGGCGAAGCCGATCTCGGCTGCCGGAGTGTCGGTTTCCTTATTTCCCCCGCATCCAGTCAAAACGAATACCAACACCACAGTAACCATTAAATATTTCATTACGTGTAGTCCCCCCGCTGTAATGGATATGATTACAAGATTCCAGTTTATCATCAATCGCCCAAGTAGGGAATCCAGAAAAAGGAGAAAGATATTGCCGCGGTTCTCTCTTTCGATGTCAAGTTTTGGTTTTCTCTTCCATATAGTATAATCAATTCATCTGGTAGAGAAAGGATGTTGAACTTTCATGAAATTTACGGAGTATCCCTATGAACGTCCTGATGTGGACAAGCTGAAACTGGAATTTAAGGCGCTGCTCAAGGGCTTCGAAGCAGACACAGCCGAGGAGCAAAAGGCGGCCGTCGTTGCGATAAACCAGCTGCGCAGCGAATTCGATACCATGGCCAACCTGGTTTATGTCCGGCATTCGATTAATACGGAAGACGCATTCTACAAAGCGGAACAGGATTATTTCGACGAAGTCGAGCCTATTATTCAAGAGTACATAACCGATTATTACAAAGCCCTGGTCCATTCCAAATATAAAGCCGAATTCGAGCAGGAGTGGGGCAAACAATTGCTGGACCTTGCCGAAATGTCGCTGAAGACGTTCAGTCCTGAAATCATCGGCGATTTGCAGTTGGAGAACAAGCTGTCCACGGAATACACCCAACTTATCGCCTCTGCCAAAATCATGTTCGAAGGCGAAGAACGCAATTTGTCCCAGCTTATTCCTTTTGAAATGTCCACCGACCGCGAGATGCGCCGGCGCGCTTTTGACGCCCGATTCGGCTTTATGGCTGCCCACGAAAGCGAACTGGACCGCATCTATGATGAACTGGTCAAGGTACGGGCCGGCATCGCCCGGAAGCTCGGGTATCCGAGCTTTGTGGAGCTTGGTTATGACCGGATGAACCGCACGGCTTATAATGCGGATATGGTGGCGAATTTCCGCAAACAGGTACTTGAGCATATCGTTCCGGTAGCAACGAAGCTGAAGCAGCGCCAGGCGGAGCGCCTCGGTCTGGACGGGCTGAAATTTTACGACGAAAGCCTGAACTTTAACAGCGGCAACGCTGTGCCTAAGGGCGATCCGGATTGGATCGTAGCGAACGGTGCCCGGATGTACAAGGAGCTTTCGCCCGAAACGGATGAATTTTTCTCCTTTATGCAAAACAACGAGATGATGGACTTGCTGAGCAGACACGGCAAGCAGTTCGGCGGCTATTGTACCTTTTTTGAAAAATTTAAAGCGCCGTTCATCTTCTCCAACTTTAACGGAACCTCGGGAGATATCGATGTGCTGACCCATGAAGTGGGCCATGCATTTCAGGCGTATTCCAGCCGAGATCTGAACGTGCCCGAGTATACGTTCCCGACCTCCGAAGCTGCCGAGATTCACTCGATGAGCATGGAGTTTTTGACGTGGCCGTGGATGAATCTGTTCTTCGAAGAAGATGCGGACAAATACCGCTTCACCCATTTGGCCGGCAGTCTGGAATTTATCCCGTATGGCGTGTCGGTCGATGAATTCCAGCATTATGTATACAGCCATCCGGAAGCGACGCCGCTGGAACGCAAGCAGGCCTGGCGGGCCATCGAGCAGAAGTATCTGCCTCACCGCGATTACGGCGGCAATCATTATTTGGAGCAGGGCGGATTCTGGCAAAAGCAAACGCATATTTACCGCAGCCCGTTCTACTACATCGATTACACTTTGGCTCAAATCTGCGCGTTCCAATTCTGGAAACGTTCCAACGAGAATTTCACGCAGGCCTGGAACGATTACCTGCGGCTCTGCAAAGCCGGAGGCAGCAAGGACTTTGTCGCTCTGGTCGAGCTGGCCGGATTAATTTCGCCGTTTGAGGACGGCTGCGTCAGCTCGGTTATCGGTGAAATCGAAGCCTGGCTGGATTCGGTCGACGACAAAGCGATGTAACAGATCATCGCAGCTTGTCCTTGAACTGGCCGTCATGCAAAGTCCCATTATCCGCCAAAATGCGGGTAACGGGACTTTTTTTCATGCGTCGATGGTTAAGCGGGGTCTTGCTTGATTCTGCTAAAGCTTGCGGTCGGCGATGCTGCGGTAGTTGCGGGTAATGGCCACGGGAATGCTGCCTTCTAAGTAAAAGCTGTCTTCGGCTTTCCAGGTGTGGCCGTTTTTGTTTTTTCGGCGTAGATAGACATAGTTATACGGTGAGGTGGCAAAGGCGCGGTAGCCCTTTCTTCGGCATCTTCTCAGGAAGTTAACGTCTTCTCCCACCGAACGGTCCGGAAAAAGCACCTGCTTCGTCACAGCCTTCCGGAACAGCACCGTGCCTCCCGACAGAAAAACGACCGGCTTATGTTGCTCCCCGGGCGACCGGATGATCAACCGGCGGGACGCTTCCAGGTATACGAGGCAAGCGTGTTTGCCGACGATATCGCTCCCGGTCCGTTTCAACGCCTGGAGCTGCTCCTTCAGATAATAGGGGGAGTAGTAATCGTCATCGTCGAACTTGGCGATCAGCGGATAACGCGCTTTGGCGATTCCGCAGTTGAGGCATTGACCCAGCGAGGTTCGCTCAGGTACCTTGTAGACCGTAATCTCCGGATAAGCCCGCACCCGCATCCGGTAACGCTCCAGATTCATGCTGTCTTTGTTCAGAATGATAATCAGCTCTTTGCGGCCCGTCTGCTGTGTCCGGTAGTTGGCGATGATATTGGCGAAGAATCGGGGGCGGTTCGTGCATACGATGATCGAGACCCCGGGGGTATCCGCTCTATTTTTCAAGGCGCTCGCTCCTTTCCTGCCATCCATTCAGCATATGTGGAGGTGGCGGGTGCCCGTACGGGCGGTGCAACCCAAGAGAATAGGAATAAATATTGAAACGTTTCCACTTTTCTATTGAAACGTTTCCAACTTGGTGCTATGATATTCCCATAAGAGCGTGCGGGGAGGTTACATGACAAGCATAAAGGATGTTGCAAATTTAGCGGGCGTTGCAGTTGGAACGGTGTCAAGGGTCATTAACAACTCTGGCGCCGTAAAACCGGGTACACGCAGAAAAGTAGAAGCGGCCATACAAGAGCTGAATTATTTTCCGAATGAAGTGGCGCGGAACTTCAAGATGCAGAAATCCAAAATGGTGGCTTTACTGCTTCCGAGTATCTGGAATCCTTTTTTTTCGGAATTGGCTTATTACATTGAGGATGAACTGGACCGGGAAGGATATAAGCTGATGCTGTGCAACAGCGGCGGCAAACCTGAAAAGGAGCTCTATTATCTTGATATGCTCCGGCAGAACAAAGTGGCCGGCATTGTGGGCATAACTTACAACGATATCGAGAATAATGTGAGCAACGACATTCCGATCGTAAGCATCGACAGACATTTTAACAAGAAGATTACCTGCGTGACCTCGGACAATTACGAGGGGGGAAGACTGGCGTTAAGAGAGCTGGTCAAAGCGGGAGCACGGAAGCCGGCTTTTTTGGGCAGCGTGACCTCCGTGTTCAGTGAAACGATGAACCGGCGAAGAGGTTTCATAGATGAGGCTGAGGCGCTGGGCATTGATTATGCAATTTACGAGAAACCCGACCCCATCGTGGATGACGATGCCTACTTTAACGAATTCCTGAGCACACACGGCGATAGGGACGGTATCTTCGCGATTACCGACATGTTGGCTGCGAATTATATCGAAAGGGCAAGGAAGCAGGGCATCCGGGTTCCGGAGGACGTAAAGGTCATCGGGTACGACGGCATTCAGGATAACCCATTTTTCCATCCGATTTTATCCACGATCAGGCAGCCCGTGGAGGAGATGGCGCGGACGACCATCCGGCTGCTGTTTAACAAGATCGATGGTCTTACTCTGGATCGGCAAATATACCGCATTCCCGTCCAGTTTAAGCAAGGCGAAACCACTTGATCCCATTTGGGTAAGAAAAACATCAGTTTATTTAACGGAATGTTTAAAACTGACGTTTTTCTTTACTAAATTGGAAACGTTTCAAGTTGAGCTTGATGTGGACGTTTTTCTTATCCTAAATTGGAAACGTTTCAAAATACCCGATTACTTTACTTTGAAAGGGCGTATAAGCGTGAATTCAAGAACCAGCATGGCGGATTCTTCCCTGATCAAACCTAAACGTAAAAGATGGAGCCGGATCAAACGCGACTATGAACTGTATCTGTTTTTGCTGCCGATTCTTATTCTCTATCTGGTGTTCAAATATTATCCGATGTACGGGGTGCTAATTGCCTTTAAAGACTTTTCGCCAAGCCAGGGGATATGGGGAAGCGAATGGGTAGGTTTGCAGCACTTCAAAGATTTCTTTGATGCTTATAACTTCTGGGCCATTATCAAAAATACACTAACACTCAGTTTTTTATCCTTGCTGTTTGGTTTCCCGGCTCCCATTATTATCGCAATCATGCTGAACCAGATGCTGGGCAAAACCTATAAGAAATTTGTGCAGACCGTAATTTATGCGCCGCATTTTATCTCTACCGTCGTGCTAGTCGGGATGCTCAACGTCTTCCTATCCCCGAACAGCGGGATCGTGAATCACATCATCACATGGCTTGGGGGCGAGCCTATTCTTTTTATGGCCGATGCAGGCTGGTTCCGCCCGTTGTATATTTTGTCAGGGATTTGGCAGGAGACCGGCTTTGCTACAATCATTTACCTTGCTGCGCTTGCCGGAGTCAATCCCGAATTGCATGAAGCCGCTATTATGGACGGTGCTAGCAAATGGAAACGTGTCTGGCATGTGGATATCCCGAGCATTTTGCCGACGATTGTCATTCTGCTGATCCTTGCGCTAGGCAACATTATGAGCATCGGCTTTGAAAAAGCGTTTCTGATGCAGAGTGATCTGAATTACGCCACCTCCAATATCATTCCAACCTATGTATATGAGATGGGGATTCAGAAGGCCCAATACAGCTTTTCTACGGCAGTTGGCCTGTTTAACTCATTCATCAATATTATCCTGATCTTCACCGTGAACCGGATCGCTAAAAAACTGACAGAAACCAGCTTATGGTAAGGAGGAATTACCTGTGAATTCATTGTTGAAGCGCAAGAGCAGAGGGGATATGTGGTTTGACGTCATCAACTATATTCTGCTCACCCTCATTATGCTGCTCGTATTGTACCCGCTCTATTTTGTCCTGGTCGCCTCGTTCAGCGATCCCAATTCGATCTACTCCGGGGAAGTTTGGCTATTTCCGAGAGGCTTTACGCTGGACGGTTATGAGCGGATTTTCGGCGATTCCTCCCTGTGGATCGGGTACGCCAATTCGATTTTATATGCAACGCTCGGAACGCTTATCGGCGTAACGGTGACGGTATTCGCAGCCTATCCGCTGGCCCGCAAGGATCTTGCCGGGAAGTCGGTCATTATGTGGTTTTTGCTGGTCACCATGTTTTTCAGCGGCGGCCTTATTCCAACCTACCTGCTGATCAAGGATTTGCATCTGCTTAATACGATGTGGGCGCTGGTTATTCCGGGAGCGGGCGGCGTATTCAATGTGATCATCGTAAGAACGTTTTTCCAATCCTCCATCCCGGATGAAATGTGGGAAGCGGCTTCGATCGACGGATGTTCCAACACAAGGTTCTTCTGGAGCATCGTATTGCCTTTGTCCAAGTCTATCCTTGCGGTCATGGTGCTGTATCATGTGGTCGGCTTCTGGAACGGATTCTTCGACGCCTTGATCTACCTGAACGATGAAAGCAAGTATCCGCTGCAGCTGGTGCTCCGTAATATTCTGGTCCAGAATCAGGTCAACTCCGGCATGATGATCGACGTGGAATCCTATGCCGCCAAGATGCGCGTTACCGAACTGATCAAATACGGGGTCATCATGGTCTCCAGCCTGCCTCTGCTCATCTTGTATCCGTTCCTGCAAAAGTATTTCGTTAAAGGCGTAATGATCGGTTCGATCAAGGGATAAGGCTGCAGCGAAGCCTTGAAAGGGGGGATGCCCGGACGGTAGGATGGCCGGCCTGGAGGAGAGGCAATACGATGGAATGGCTTGTGGACTAGCTTTATGGGGATGAAAAAAGGGAGGTTATGTTCAATGAAGTCTTTATTCAAAAATGCGGGAATTCTCGCGGTGGCTGGGGCGTTTGCGTTAAGCGGGTGCTCCGGAAACGGCAACGGAAACGGGGCTGCCGGCAATCCGTCCGCTAGCCCGGAGCAGGAAGCGAATTTCAATGCGTCCGGTCTGCCGATTGTGAAGCAGCCCGTATCGCTGCGGATGGTAGCGCCGAAGGCGGCGCTTGCGCCGGAGTTCTCCGAGATGGACATCTTTAAGCGGCTGGAGCAAGAGACAAACGTGAAGATCGAATGGGAGAACATTCCCGACACCGATTATACCGAAAAGAAAAACCTTCTGCTGGCTAGCGGAGATTTGCCGGATGCCTTTTACGCCGCAGGCTTTACTGACTATGAGCTGATCAATTACGGCAAAGACGGAACCCTGATTCCGCTGGAGGATTTGATCGATCAATACGCGCCTAATTTGAAAGCGCTTCTTGAACGCCGGCCCGATATCAAATCATCGATCACGGCACCGGACGGACACATTTATGGACTCCCTTCCTGGGAAGAGAACAACCTCGGGACGAACCCGTTTTTCCACGTCATCAATAAAAGCTGGCTGGATAAGCTTGGACTAAAGGTGCCGCAAACGCTGGATGAATATACGAATGCGTTGCTGGCCTTTAAAACGCAGGATCCGAACGGCAACGGAAAGCAGGATGAAATTCCGCTCAGCTTCATGCACATGCAGTGGTGCATGGATATCGCCGGATTATTCGGGGCGTTCGGGTTGCCGGATAACCTGGAGCACCGCGTCGTGCGCGACGGGAAGGTGATTTTTACCGCGACCCAGCCGGAGTATAAAGAAGCTTTGAATTATTTCCATGAGAAATGGTATAAACAGGGCTTGATCGATCCGGAATCCTTCACTCAGGATGCGGCTCAGTATTTAGCCAAAGGCAAAACAGCCGATGAGACGCTGGGCTCCTTCGTCTGGTGGGAAATCGAAGAAGTTGTCGGAACTGACCGTGCCAAGGATTATGTCCTGTTGTCCCCGCTGAAAGGACCAAACGGAGACCAAACGATCGGCCGAGCCAATGGCGGGGGTCCGGGACGCGGATCATTCGTAATTACCAAAGCGGACAAACAACCGGAAGTTACCATGCGCTGGGTCGACCAGCAATATGAACCGTATATGGCAGCACAAATCCACTGGGGTCCGCTGGATGTTGTCTACAAAAAGGATGAAAACGGCAAGCTGGTGAACCTGCCGCTTCCTGAAGGTACCTCCGCAGGCGAATTCCGGCAAAAAGTGGCTCCGGGATCGGGCGCGCCGGGCGTCATTACGTTCGACGATTTTGGAAAAGTAGTGGATATGGAACCCCGGGCGCAGCAGCGCGCCAAGGATCTCGAGCAATACTACAATCCTTACATGGAAAAGGAAAACTATCCAAGCATCTTCTTTGAGCCGGAGGAACTGGATACGATCAACAAGATCGAGCCGGAACTGATCAAATACGTAAATACCCAAAGAGGCAGATTCATTGTCGACGGCGGTGCGGATGAAGAGTGGGACAACTACCTGAAGACGCTGGACAAAATGGGGCTTAAAGAACTGATGGATATTTATCAAAAAGGCTTGGACCGCTATAATGCAAATCTGAAAAAATAAAGATAGGACAGGTGGGGAGAAACTGTGCTGGATGTTATTGCGATTGGGGAAGTGTTGATCGACTTTACCCCCGCAGGCCGTTCGGCCGCGGGTAACGAGCAGTTTGAATGCAATCCGGGAGGGGCACCGGCTAATGTAGCCGCAGCGTTGTCCCGTCTGGGCGCCAGATCGGCGCTCGTCAGTAAGGTAGGAGAAGATGCCTTCGGTTCGTTGCTTCAACAGACCCTGCTTAGCAGCGGGGTCGATGTATCCGATGTTTCAACGACAGAGGAAGCGAGTACCACGCTGGCCTTTGTCCATCTGGATGAGCTGGGAGACCGGTCCTTCAGCTTCTTCCGCAAACCGGGGGCGGATACCTTCCTGCATACGCAAGATGTTCCGCTTGAGCGGATTGATGCCTGTAAGGCATTGCATTTCGGGTCTTTGTCGATGACGCATGAACCCGCCCGTTCGGCAACACGATCAGCCGTGCTTCAGGCGAAGGAAGCGGGAGCTCTGCTTTCGTTTGATCCGAATATCCGTTTTGCGCTATGGCAGAGTCCGGAAGAAGCCCGGCAAAATATTTATTGGGGCCTCAATTATACGGACATTCTTAAAATTTCAGAAGAAGAGCTTTCTTTCATAACAGGCATCGACGACATTGAACAAGCTTCGCTGGAGCTCCAGCGGCAATTCGATATCACGCTTATTGTCGTCACTTTGGCGGAAAAAGGCTGCTATTACCGTTTGGCCGGCCAAGGCGGATATGTACCGGGGTTTCAAGTGAAAGCCATCGACACGACAGGTGCGGGCGACGCTTTTCTGGGCTGCCTGCTGTACCAAATTCTGAAGGCGGGATGCCCTTTGCAAGAACTGTCTCCTCCCCAAATCATCGGCATGCTGACATTTGCCAATGCGGGCGGAGCAATCGTAACGACACGGAAAGGGGCTCTTGGATCCATGCCGACGACAGATGAAATTAACCGGATGATAGAGTCCGGCATGCTGCGGAATGATGAACGGTTCAGACCGGGGTTTCACTTTTCTCCTCCGGCCAACTGGGCAAATGATCCGAACGGATTAGTCTATTACGAGGGAAGCTATCATCTCTTTTATCAACATCATCCATACAGCAATAAATGGGGCCCGATGCATTGGGGACATGCCGTAAGCACGGACTTGATTCATTGGGAGCATGCACCGGTTGCTTTATTCCCGGATGAGCATGGGGCGATTTTTTCCGGATGCTGCGTCGTGGATTGGAATAACAGCAGCGGTTTGTTCGAAGATTCCCATGGGCTCGTAGCCATCTTTACTCATGCGGATACCCATCCCGAAACCGGCCAGCCGAGGCAGCGGCAGAGCTTGGCGTACAGTGCCGATAAAGGCGAAACATGGCATAAATATATCGGCAATCCGGTACTCTCGGAAGAACAATTAATCGATTTCCGGGACCCGAAGGTGTTTTGGCATCCGCAAAGCGGCCGTTGGATCATGGTCATCGTTGCCGGAGACCACGCCCGGTTCTACGCATCAACCAATCTGCGCGAGTGGCAGTTGACCGGAGAATTCGGCAGGGGAGAAGGCTCTCATGACGGAGTTTGGGAATGCCCGGATCTGTTTGAATTGCCGGTGGAGAACTCCGGAGACTCCAAATGGGTGCTTATCATCAGCATCGGAGACAATCCCAAGGGCGTGGAAGGCTCACGCACGCAATATTTTATCGGACAGTTTGACGGTAATACGTTTATCAATGACCATTCGGCGGATCATATCCGGTGGCTGGATGACGGCAGAGACAATTATGCGGGAGTCACCTGGTCGGATATCCCGGAACAGGACGGACGGCGTGTCCTCATCGGATGGATGAGCAACTGGAAATATGCCAACGAGACGCCGACAGGTTCTTGGAGAGGTGCAATGACGCTGCCCCGCGCCTTGTCGCTTACGAACAGGAATGGAGAGGTCATCTTGACTCAAATGCCTGTTCGCGAGGTTGGGGAGCTGCGCCAAGCTTCAATGGGCTGGAGGGAAGTTACGGTGATGCCGGAGACCCCTTTTAGACATAAGACGGATTCGGATCTGATCGAAATGGAAGCGGAGCTGGATGTGCGGTCTGCGGATGAGGTACGGCTTCATCTGAAATCTTCAGGTCAGAGCGAACTTGTAATCGGATACGACATTGCCGGGAAACGGCTCTTCATCGACCGCTCCATGTCGGGGGCGACGAACTTCCATCCGTTGTTCGCGTGCCGCCACGATGCCGGTCTGGCTGTAGAAAACGGACTGCTCAAGCTGCATCTCTGGGTGGACCGCAATGCCGTTGAAGTGTACGCAGATCATGGATCTGTTGTGCTGACCGATCAGTTTTTCCCGGATGCCCCTTTAGAGAATATTGAAGTGAGCGTGAAGACAGGGCAGGTTGTGCTGAAGGCGCTGCAGCTTTATTCGCTTCAATCCATTCAAACGCATAGGGGGGACGGGGCATGAGCGGCGCGGCGGGCGAACGGGGATTGTGGAAACATTGGACCTTTGATGAAGGCGCCGGAGCAAGCGCTCTGGAGAGCGTATCGGGAATCCGGGACGAAATTGGTTACGTGTTAAATCAAGCAGAGTTTACTGACCCTTGTCCTCCGGCGTGGAGGCGGGGGGTGGCGGGAAGCGGACTTCTGTTTGACGGATATTCGACATCCATTGCCCATCGCATACACAAGGAGAGCGAAACGAAATACCGGTCTGCCCTAAGCATAGGAGTATGGATTGCGCCCCGCACCTATGAGTGGGGTCATGCAGGCAAGCTCGCCGCCATCGTCAACCGCTACGACAGGGAACGCAAGCAGGGATTTTTGCTGGGGATGTTCCGTCACGGCTCCTGGTCTTTTCAAGTCGGGCTGGAAGGCGGGGATTGGCGGGAAATTTGGTCGCCGGACGGCTGTGAACTGCCCAAGCAGGAATGGTCTTACGTGAACGCAGTATTTAACGGGGACGAGGGCGAACTCAAACTGTATCTGAACGGGAACGAAATCGCTTCGCTCCCCGTGCCCCGCGGCTCCCGCCTGGCTGAGGCTACGGGAACCGAACTGCTGATCGGGAAGAACAACCACGGCAGCAAGCTTGCCGGAGTGTTCGACCTCCATATGTTCAGCGGTATCATGGATGAGCTGAAGATATACTCTCGTGCCTTGAGTCGGGACGAAGTGGCAGCTTCCTATCAAGCCATGCTGGATTCCGCGCATGGAGGCATCCGGCCGCAATTGCAATACGATGACATCAAGCTGGACCGTACACCTTTGCTGACGGACCGGCATCGACCGCAATATCATGTCAGTCCGCCGGCCCATTGGATGAACGAGCCTCATGCGCCGATCTATTTCGACGGGCAGTACCACCTGTTTTATCAGCATAACCCGCAGGGACCCTTCTTCCATCATATCCATTGGGGACATTGGGTTAGCAAGGATCTGGTCCATTGGCGCGATCTCCCCGTGGCGCTGGCGCCGGAGAAGGACCGGCTGGCTCCGGACGGGATTTGGTCTGGCAGCGCAAGCTATGATGCGGAAGGGCTTCCCGTCTTGTTTTTTACGGCAGGCAATGACAGCGCTTCGCCGAATCAGAGCGTGGCGCTTGCCCGAAGCACTTACTCCCAAGACCGAGACCCCGATCTGGTCCGCTGGATTAAACATCCGGAACCGCTTATTGTCCAGAAGCAGGGAATGGGGCTGTTTGGGGATTTCCGCGACCCGTTCGTGTGGAAGGATGAGGACGGCTGGTATGCTTTGGTCGGTTCGGGCATAGAGGGCGGAGGTGGAGCCGCGCTGGCTTTTGCATCGGAGGATATGCTGCACTGGACGTACAAAGGGCCCTTCCATCAGGCGGATATTCATAAATTCCCGTATCTTGGACCGGTCTGGGAACTACCTGTACTGCTGCCTCTCGGAGCCAACAAGCAGGGCAAGAACAAACATCTTCTTCTGGTCAGCCCCGTGGGAGCTGGCGCGGATGTCGAGGTGTTCTACTGGATCGGGGAGCTGGACAAACGCAATCTTTCGTTCTACCCGGATCAGGAGGAGGCGCAATTGATCGATGTAGGCGATTTCCATTTTACAGGTCCAAGCGGAATGGCCGATCCGCAGACGGGCCGGAATATTGTCTTTACCATTGCCCAGGGCGACCGCACCTCTGAACTGGAATACCAATCGGGTTGGGCGCATAATGCCGGGTTGCCGCTGAGTGTGTACTTGCGGGAGGATGGTCGCTTGGGCATCGAGCCGATCCGGGAGCTGCAATCGCTGCGCGGCCAGAAACGGTTGTCGCTCCGCGACATGTCGCTGGCCGAAGCCAACCATCTTCTCAAGGACGTCCAAGGCGACATGCTTGAGATACAGTTGGAGCTGGAACCGGAAGGTGCAAGCCGGCTCGGAATCAAGGTGCGGAGGTCTCCGGACGGCGAGGAAGAAACCCTGCTGTTCTATGACTGGACTACATCCACGCTTGCCGCGGACCGGACACGGACGACATTGCATCCGGGCGAGAAGTGCAGAGGGATTCAAGGCGGCAGGCTGGAGCTGGACGGAGAGAACCTGAAGCTGCATATTTATCTGGACCGTTCCATGGTCGAGGCCTATGCCAACGGGCTAAAAAGCCTGACAACCCGCGTATATCCAAGCCGGCAAGATGCCTTGGGGCTGGAAATATGGGGAGAGGGGACCGCGCTAGTGAAGTCGATGGACATATGGGAGATGAGGTCCATATGGGAATGAGAGCGCATGGGCGCTCTTTTTCCCTATGGATCAAGCAAAACGCATTGAGTTTTATGTAATTTGGAAGCGCTTCAATTATTCGCTCGAATAAGAGGGAGGCTTGTGAATGAGGATCGCAGATAGAAGAAAAATGTGGATTTCGGGTTTGATTGCAGGAGTAATGGTTCTTCAGCTTTTGGCACCGGTAACCCATGCCGCAAATGCAACCGCAGCCGAAGCAGGTGTTGAAGCTGCAGGAGGGGAACCCTCCCCGTTAGCGGCCGATATCGGGCCGTCGGTTACGGATGCGGTCTACCAAATTGAGAATCCAGGGTTCGAAACTGGAGATATGTCAGGCTGGACGGTTGTCAGAGGTCAAGCGTTTGGTGCAAACAGCGTATCAAACGAAACCACCTGGTGGGCTGAACAAATCCCGTATAACCAGGAGGGCACCTATCATTTAAACGGTTGGAAATATAGCGAAGGCGAGACTGGCGTGCTCCGATCCAGTACCTTCGAGCTTGGTGGCAGCGGCTGGATCAGCTTCAAGTTAGGCGGTGCCAAAAACGCTGACAAGGTATATGTGAATATCGTAGAGGCAGATACGGGTGAAGTTGTCGCCAGGTATGGCAATAGCAAATTTTCAGACGCTGGCTTCCCGAATCCCGCTCAGGGCATGCGACTTGCCAATATGGAACAGTATAAGGCGAATCTTTCCGAGTATTTGGGCAAGAAGCTTTATATTGAAATCGTAGATAACGCAACCTCAGACTGGGGATTGATTTTTGCAGATGCATTCTTTATGTATCATGAATCAGAGCCGGATGAAGGCATTGTTGCGACGGATATTAAGCCGGATTTCAAGCGGTATCAAATCCAGAATCCGAGCTTTGAAACGGGCGACTTGACCGGATGGACCATTGAAGAAGGTGAGGCGTTTGGGCCGGGCAGCGTGTCAGACGAAACCACCTGGTGGGCGGAACAAATTCCATATCACCAGGAAGGAGCCTATCATCTGAACGGGTGGAAATCCAATGAAGCAGCAACAGGCGTGCTTCGGTCCAGCACGTTTGAGTTAGGAGGAACAGGCTGGATCACCTTCAGACTGGGCGGGGGCAAGCACACGGATCAGGCCTATATCAGCATCAGCGATGCGGATACAGGAAATCTGATTGCCCGATACGGCAACAGCGAATTTAACGACACCGGCTTCCCGGATCCGGCGCAGGGCATGAGGCTCGCGAATATGCAAGAATACAAAGCCGACCTGTCCAAGTATATCGGCAAAAAACTATATATCGAGATCGTCGATCAGGCTTTTTCGGATTGGGGTGTGATTTTTGCGGATGCCTTCCACACCTTTAATGAATTGGTTCCCGAAGAGGGGGTCATGGCTGAAAACATCATTCCGACCGAAATCGCTAACCGTGGTTTTGAGACGGGCACTCTGGAGGGCTGGACGTTTGAAGGAGATGCCTTTCAAGTGACCGACCAAGCCGCCGCCGGTAAAGAAGGCAGTTTCTATGCCAAATCGACCGTTGAAGGAGAAGGTTCCATTACTTCCAGCGCCTTTACCCTTCAAGGGAACGGGACGATTACCTTTTCCATTGTGGATATTGATCAACCTGCGGATGCCTATGTCGCACTATATGATGCAAGCAGCAATGAATTGCTTAAACGAACCGGCAATATCAGTGCAAATGAGAAGATTTCCTGGAATGTATATGAATACTACAATAAGAGGCTCTATATCAAGGTAGTCGATTCGTCGAATCAGTCCCGTATCTCCGTTGATGCTTTCCAGGCAAACAGTACGGGCAACATCTTCTATATGAATTTTGACGAAGGCGCAGGCAAGAAGGCGCTTGAGCAAGTGAGCAGTCTTGAACACGAGGTAAACTATGTGTTTAATAGCGCCAGGTACATGGACTCCAAGGATCCGAGATGGACTCCGCGCGGAGTAAAGGGCGGTGCACTGCTGTTTGACGGTTATTCGAATGATGTTGAGGTTAACGCGAAGGATATTATTCCCGTAAGCGACGCGCTGACGGTCGAAGCCTGGGTGGCTCCGCGCAGCTATGAATGGGGAGACGGCAATAAGCTGTCTGCCATCGTGAATCAGTCGGATCAGGATAAGGCTGAAGGCTTCGCGCTCGGCATGTACCGGCACGGCACATGGTCATTTCAGGCTGGAATCGGCGGACAGTGGATTCAGGTATGGGTGAATGATCATCCGCTTGAAAAATACAAGTGGAATTATATCGCCGCGACTTTCGATAAGAGAACCGGAGAAATCAAGCTGTACCTTAATGGGGAGCAGGTTGCCTCTCAGGCAACCCCCCTCAATGTTCCGATTACATCGTCGACAGCCAGCCTGATGATCGGCAAAAACAATAAATCCGTAGAGTTCGCGGGCCTGTTCTCTTACAACATGTTCAGCGGCCTCATGGATGAAGTGAAGCTGCAGAACAAAGCACTCACAGGCCAAGAAGTTCTTGCTGAATATGAAAGTGTAAAGACGCTTCACGGCGGCGTGGTCCCGGACATTCCAAACGGAGATATCGACGAGGATCCTAGTGTGTATGACGGGGATCAGCACCGTCCACAATACCATGCGATGCCACCACAAAACTGGATGAATGAAGCGCATGCACCTATTTATTATAACGGTAAATATCATTTGTTTTATCAGCATAACCCGCAAGGTCCGTATTGGCACCAAATCCACTGGGGACATTGGGTGAGTGACGATATGGTGCATTGGGAAAATGTGAGACCCGCGCTTGCCCCTGAAGCAGGCACCCTTGATCCGGATGGGGTATGGTCAGGCAGCGCCGCGTATGATCGCGACGGAAATCCGGTTCTGTTTTTCACCGCGGGCAATGATTCTCTATCGCCGAACCAAAGAACTGGGCTGGCAACTCCGGCTGATTTGTCGGACCCTAATTTGGAGAAGTGGGTGACCTATCCGGACCCGGTTACCGAGCAGAACGGTAATGGTATCCATAACGAGTTCAGAGACCCGTTCGTGTGGTATGACCAAGAGACGGATAAGTGGTATCAGTTAGTTACGTCTGGCCTTAAAGACTTTAGCAGCGGTACAGCCCTGGTGTATGTATCCGACGATATGTACAACTGGGAGTATAAGGGGCCGCTTTACGTCAGTGACAGAAACTTGTATCCGGAGCTCGGTACCGTTTGGGAACTGCCGGTGCTGCTGCCGTTAGGCAAGGATAGCACCGGTAAACAGAAGTATATTTTCATGATCAATCCACATGAGAAACCGGAGCAGGTCCCGCCGGCAAACGATGTGCAACGGGATGTTGAGGTGTTCTATTGGATTGGAACCTGGGACCGGGATAACTATAAATTTATACCCGACCAGGATGCGCCTTCCAAAATGGATGTCGGCGACGGCTATTTAACCGCAGAGAGCGGTATGGTGACCCCCGACGGAAGAACGGTCGTATTTTCCATGGTGCAGAATGTAAGAACACCCCAGGCTGAATACCAAGCCGGATGGGCGCATAATCTGGCGCTGCCGGTTTCCTTGAGCCTGGATGAGCACGATGAATTGCGCATTGAGCCGATTGAAGAATTACAGAGTCTGCGGGGCAATAAGTTGGCTGACTTTACAGACAAAAATCTGCAAGCAGCCAATCAGTTGATCCAAAATGTCAAAGGCGACATGCTGGAGATCGTGATGGAGATCGATCCTGGTGAAGCCGAGAAATTTGGCCTTAAAGTACGGCGCTCCGATAACGGCCAGGAGGAAACGCTGATTTACTATGACAAGACCGACCATACATTCAATGTGGACCGGACCAAGAGCAGTATCGACCCGGATGTCCGTGTGGATGGCATTCAGGGCGGATATGTAGATCTGAACGGAGAGAATCTGAAGCTCCATATTTTCCTGGACCGCTCGGTAGTCGAAGCCTTTGCCAACAATAAGAAAAAACTGACCACTCGTGTCTACGTAGGAAGATACGATTCCTTGGGCCTCAAGGTATGGGCCGACAACGATATTACGGTCAAGTCGATGAAAGTATGGAATATGAATGCCTTGACGGGTGAAACGGCAGCACCGGTCGATGTTCCAGACAACTGGGATAATTCCGTATACACCGATATTACGGATCTGCCTAACCATGATTTTGCTACCGGCGACTTAACGGGCTGGATTGCGGAAGGAGACGCCTTCCAGGACGTCCATGTGACCGATGCCCAGTTGTTCTGGGATACGATCTACTTTAATCCATCGCATAAAATTCCGGGCGGCTATCATTTGTGGGGCTTCAACGAGGCAGCCGGCGGTGACGGGTTAACGGGAACGCTCAAGTCGCAGAAGTTCGTCCTTGGCGGCAACGGCAAGATCAACTTCCTGGTCAGCGGCGGGCGCGATATCGATAAGCTTTATGTTGCACTGGTCCGGGCTTCGGACGGCAAGGAGCTGTTTAAAGAGACAGCTACGAATTATGAGGAGTATCAACGGAAGATCTGGGATGCATCCCCTTATATCGGCCAGGAGCTTTATATCAAGGTAGTTGACCAATCCACCGGCGGATTCGGACATATTAACGTCGATGATTTCAATGTACCGGTTAAGGTGCAGAACGGGTCGGACCCGACCAGCCCGAGCGATCCAACCAATCCTCCGAGTCAGCCTGTAAATCAGGACAGCACACCGGTTAGCCCGGGCAGCTTATCATTCGAGCTGGCTAAAGGGGAGCGGCAGGTACAGTTTTCTGCGGCCCTGGCAGCAAATGACGGTAAGAATGCACTGAAGATTAAAAATACAGATGTGGAAATTGAAGTTCCCGCAGACGTATTGAAGGATTTACAGGCAATGGTTACGGGGAATGAGCTTGAGCAGGCGAAGATCTCTTTTGAAATGGAGGCTTTACCTTCAGAGCAGAGCAAAGAGCTGATTGGGCAAGCCGCACAAAGAAATCAGGCAGCCATTTCAGTGGCCGGAGAGATCTACGATTTCAAGTTGTCTATTGTAAAGCCCGGCGGAACGAAACAGACGCTTGCGAAGTTCTCTAAACCTATCACCGTCAAATTGAGCGCACTGGCCAATTCCCGCCAAGATTTAACGGGTATATATTACATCTCGGATGACGGCAGACTGGAGTATAGGGGCGGAACCTATGCAGACGGTAAATGGACGGCTGAGGTGGGTCATTTCAGCAAGTATGCTGTCCTTACTTATGATAAATCTTTTGAAGATGTGAATGCCTCCTACTGGGCCTATGATGTTATAAAAAGGATGGCTGCAAAGCAAATTGTCCTGGGAGTGAGCGAAACGGCATTCGCACCGAAGCAAAAGGTAAGCAGAGCGGAGTTGGCTTCCTTGATCACTCGTGCACTCGGAATAACAGGAACAAACTCAACTATGTTTAAGGATGTAGCACCCGTGAAATGGTATGCTTCTTCGATTGCAGCAGCTACGAAGCGGGAATTGTCACTGGAAGAAGCAAAGATACCTTTGCGCCGGAGGACACCATAAGCCGTGAAGAAATGGCGTCCATGATATACAAAGCATACCTGTTTCAAACAGGACAGAAGGCTGCTCTTCATCGGCAAAGCAATTTCAAGGATACCGGTACGATAAGCGGTTGGGCTTCAGATGCAGTGGCTGCCTTACAGGAGCTTGGGGTAGTTGACGGGCGCGGCAATCAGTTATTCATGCCTCATGAAACGGTGGATCGTGCGGAGAGCGCGCAAATGATCTCGCTGCTGCTGGATGAAGTCAACAAATAACGATTAAGAGAGAGCCGGGGAAGCAAGGTGATGTCCACCTTCGCCATGACTCCGGCTTTCTCTGATTTACTTTGACCGGAGCTCTATGTATAACGGGGAGGAATAACAAATGAAAGAATTTTTTTATCGTCCGGAGAATGCCTGGGTGGGGGATGTAATCCCCTACTATGAACACGGGGAGTTTAAACTATTCTATCTCCATGGCTGGAGAGAAAATAATCAAGAGAGCCTTGAGCAAGGCTGGCATTTGCTTGGAACGAAGGATTTCATTCATTTCAGGGAAGAGGGAGCTTGTAAAATTGAAGGCGGGACTGGGCATATTCTCAAGGTTGATGATATCTATCACATGTTCTATTGCATCTTTCCAGAAGGCAAACAGTTTGCCTGTCATGCCATCAGTAAGGATCTACGGACATGGGAGCCGATTCCCGAAGACACTTTTGGTCCGGATGGCGAAATTTATGAGCTGGCGGACTGGCGTGATCCCTTTGTTTTCTGGAATGAAGAAGAAGGGCAATACTGGATGCTGATCGCAGCACTGGCCAAAGGACCGACAAACCGGAAAGGCTGCACAGGTTTGCTGTCATCTAAGGATCTCAGGCATTGGGAATACCGGGAGCCGCTGTATGCGCCGAAATTACATGTCGGAGCTCATGAATGCCCAGACCTGTTCCGGATGGGGGACTGGTGGTACCTTATCTATTCTTCTTATACGGGGCGTTTTGGTACCTTTTACCGGATGAGTCGTTCCTTGAACGGGCCGTGGATTACACCGCCGGAGGAAGCCTTTGATGGGCGGGCTTATTATGCCGCGAAATCCGTATCCGATGGACAAAAACGTTATTTGTTCGGCTGGAATCCGACAAAAAACGACGATCTGTTTGGCTGGAATCCGCCTGAAGCCTCCGGCAAAGATTATGATACATGGGATTGGGGAGGCAATATGGTTGTGCATGAAATCCTACAACGCCCGGATGGGACGCTAGGTGTAAAAGTTCCGGAAACCATAGACTCGGCTTTCGCCTGCCAAGCACCTGCCCATTTTATTGGAGTTGCCGGAGAGTGGGCAATAACAGAGACTTCGATCCGATGCGACTCTCCATATTCCTTTGCCGGCTGCATCACAGAGGAAGAATTGCCGGATTTATGCAAAATATCAGCCGATGTTTCTTACTCCGGTTCTACTCAAGGTTTGGGGATCATGCTCAGGGCAGAGGAGGGGCTGGATATTGCCTACTATATCACGCTGGAACCCGAACGAAGCCGGATTACCTTCCGTGGATCAATTATGCAAACGGAAGAGGGAGGCAAAACTTTTCCTTACGATGTAGAGCTGGAACGTCCGCTTATGCTGCAGCCGGATCGGAAGTATGAACTGAAAATATTCGTGGACGGAACGATCTGTGAAATTTATGTCGGAGGGGAAGTGGCTTTGAGTGCAAGAATATATGATATTCAGCACGGGAAGCTTGCCTTATTTGTTAGTCAAGGGACAGCAGAGTTTAATCGTGTCAAGGTAGAAACTCTGTAACCGTCTTAATAAAAACTTATGATCCCATCTTGAGGAAAGTTAAGGTGAGATCATAAGTTTATTTAAGAGTTCCTTAAATCGAATTCGTGTTTATCGCCGTAGTATTTGCTGAAATACTCTATCTTTTCGAATGGTATCCAATGCAGGTGGTGTGGGCGTACTCGGACCAAATGCTGGTCAAACCGAAAAGGCGACGAGTGCAGATGATATGGCAGTCCGGTTAATCAAAGAAATTCGCAAGTTAAAAGCTTTTAACGAGTAAACCATTTGCAGTTAACTACATTTTCCCGATGGGCTATGTCCAGAATCACATGAATTTGATCATATCTAAGCGTATGACGGCAGCGCATTATGGAATCCGGGATTTTCAGCATCGTTTTGAATTAAGCGGACGAATAACAGCTAAAGTGCTTGAAAAAGAAAATCCCCCTGCCAACAGTCACCTGATGGCAGGGGGATTTGTGCGTGATGGCGTTAAATCGATCCCGCTAAGCTAAGCAATTGATACAGCACCTTGCCTGCTGCTTCGCGGGTGGTCGGCAGGGCAGGATGGAAAAGGAACTGGCCTTGTTGACCTTCGCCCTGCATCAGTCCGGCATCGCTGACCGCCTGGATGCTGTCCTTGGCGTAGCTGCTGAATGCGGCGGCATCGGCGTAAGGCTTGCGGACCGCTCCGCCGGAGAATTGGATATCCAGCAGCTTGATGGCTCTGGCCAGCATGACGGTCAAATCCTGGCGTGTAATCTCATCGTTCGGTCTGAATGTTCCGGCGTAGCCGGTGATCAGTCCGGCCCTGTAGGCGGCATTCACGTCCCGGGCATACCATTCGCTTCCTTTGATATCCGTGAATGCATTGGTTGGTACGGATCGATCCAGCCCGATCGCGGTTACGAGCATGGAGGCGAACTGGGCCCGGGTGACCGGACTCTTCGGCTGGAATGTATCCTCGGAAGTTCCATTCAGAAGGAACTTGTCGGACAACAGCTGAATCTGATCTTTGGCCCAGGAAGATCTGATGTCCGTAAATTCGACGGTTCGGGTTGCGGCTGCATAAGTGGAGAAACCCGGACGGCTGATGATGACCAAGGTCGATCCATCCGGCAGCGTCTTGAATCTGGCAGGAACAGGGTATACGTCGCCGGCCTCGATATAAAGGACGCCCGCGTCCGACGCGTCAATGCCTTTATCCAGCAGGAAGGCTCTGTGGACGATCTGATCCGGTGCGAAGGTCACTTTGGTAGTGACGCCTGCAGCCGTGGAATAGGCCTCGAAGGTATAAGGCGTTCCAAGCAGTGCGGCGTAGCCCTCGTTAAATGCAGCCTTGCTATTCGCGTCCGGCATGATGGAGACGGTCAGATCGGCATTTGCTGCAACGCCGGAGAGGGCGGACAGCGGTATGGATAAGGATGCGCCGTTCCACGAAAAGGCAAGCGAGCTGCCCGCGGGGGCCGACTGCAGCAGGTCCACCTGCCCGGCGGTCAGCTTCAGGCTGGCTTGGGTTCCGTGATCTGCCGTAGCGGCGGTGACGCTGTAGACCGTCGCCGCCGACTTAACTTCCAAGGCTTTCATCAGCGTATCATTGCTGAGCGTAATCACGGTCTGATCTCCATCCGGCGTTGAGACTCCCGTAAGGGATGCAAGCGTCTGGTTCGGCTCAACCACTGCCGCCAGCGGCGGCGCGGCAGGGCTTGACGGAGCGCTGCTTGCGGTTGGAGACGGCGTAGCGGAAACGCCACCGCCACCGCCGGTGTTGCCGGGCGCGGGCGTCGGCGTCGGAGAAGGCGTCGGTTCGCTGGCTCCGCCCTCGTCTTCGCCCATCATGTAAAATGTCAAATTCACACTCTGAACATCTGCAATCTCAAAGCTCTCGTCGTACTGAACGGCGTAGGCACTGAGCTTATACTGTCCCGGCTCCAGTTGTTTGATCACGTAATTTCCATACTCGTCTACGGTTCCGTCTGTGTAGCTGCCGTCGATATTTTCGAAGGTTACCCTGCCTTCAGGAAGAAATGCCAGCTCTTGCGTTTCGGCATTCAAATCATACCATTCGGAGATGCGTCCGATATACTCCCCGTCAAGGCCGTTAACCTCAACGACCATAAAGTTGGTATGGTCATTCGCCAGCGTTACCGATAAATCGGCGGGAGTCGAAGGAGAGATTCTCTTATGGGTCAGGAATCCGTCAATCAGACCGAAGTCGTTGTCGGCAGCATCGTCGCCGACGTGGATCACAAACGGCAGATGAAGCGAAGGAAGCCCGGTGCCCTGCAGCAGAATCTCGCCTTCATATACTCCGTGGGCCGCCTGATCCGTGGCCCGGGCGGTAAGTGCAAAAGGCGTGCTGGCGCCCGGTTCGGCCGTAATCGTGGAGCCTGCCCCCAACCCCTCTAGCGCCAAAACGATATTGTTTACATCCGGTGTCGGGATCGGATCGGAAGGATCGGAGGTTACGCTCGGGTGCATGACTACCGAAGCGGTATAGGTTACCGTATCCCCGGACAGATTTTTAATCCGCAACGGTTTGGAAAGCGCCGCCGCGCCCGGATCGATGGCGCCGAAGCTCAGGCTGCTGGCCTCGCTTTGGATCACCGAAGCGTTCATTTTGTCGTCATAAACGGTTATCGGATCCAGGGACTGCACGACAGCCGGCGTAATCAATGCATCGGCAACATCGGCCCGGCCGGCGCCTTGCGAATACACATCGTACGGCGTACCGTTTTGATCGGAGATTTCATCCGCCGTGTTGGCCAGGGCGGCGCGGATCTCGAGCGGCGTCCAGCCGGGATGCGCCTGAGTCATCAACGCCGCCAGACCTGCAATGTGCGGAGAGGCCATGCTGGTACCGCTGGAACGGTGATAGGCGAGGCCGTAGCTCGGCTCTCCATGATCAAAATAATAGCTGTATTCCGGGTTGCCGTAATAGGCCGCGTATTCGGGCAGCGTGGACAGAATGTTGACGCCCGGTGCGCTAATGTCCGGCTTGATGCCGTAATTATCGTCGGAATTCGGTCCGCGCGAGCTGAAGTCGGCAATGGTGTCGCCGGCCTCCAGAGTCATTGGATAATCCTTGCCAAAGGTAATATGCAGCGGCTGATCCGGATGCTCCAGAATGGTCCGGGCCAGGGCGCGACCTTCTATACCCGGCATATCAAAGGTGGGTATGAAAGCATAATCATCACCCAGATAGCCGATGTCGCCAATCGGCCCGTCTCGACCGGGAATGCTCTCCGAAAGATCGGCTTCTTCCGATCCGCCAAGCGAATTCCCGTTAAAGAGGATCAGCGCTTTTGCCCCGTGGCTCTTGGCAATGGCAACCTTATCGACAAAGGTCAGGTTGCCGCGGGAGACAATAACCACCTTGCCCGTAACATCGCCAACATTGCTGTAGTCGATGTAATCGCCCAGTCCGGCATAAACCGCATCCACAGGCTCGGTTCCCAGCAGTTCCCCGAAATTCGCTCCGTTATAGCTCCATCCAAGAAGATCGGAGTAGACCATATCCGTCACGCTATATACTTCCTCCGTTACCGTATTCGTCAGCTGCGCGCTGAAATTCGCCCGGTAGTGGGTACTGGTGCTTGTCGCGGCAGCTACGGAGATCGCGAGCTGGGAGCTGGCCGGAGAGCCCATGGAATAGTAGTATTTGCCGTCCGCTCCCGCATTGCCGTTCGCGACAACGGCGACAACGCCGGAAAGCACGGCATTATTCACGGCGATCGAGTCCGGGGAGTCCGGATCCTTTTCCATATCTGAACCGAGCGACAGGTTAATAACATCCATGCCGTCCTTCACGGCGTGCTCGATGCCGTCGATCACCTGGGCCGAGGTGCCGGAGGTCTCATAGATTCCTTTGCTTTCGTTATAGGTGGCTCCCAGCACTTTATAGGCATAGAGATCCGCCTCATAGGCAATCCCTTTCTGGACGACTTCAGAATCCTTATTCTCGGCGCGTCCTACAATCGTACCGGCTACGTGAGTTCCGTGGCTGGTACCCTCAAAGCCGAATATGGCCGGTATCTCTTCATAGGGATCATTGTCCTGATAAAAGGAATCGTAGCCGCCTTTGTAGGCATTCTTCAAATCGGGATGCAGATAGTCCACGCCGGTATCGATAACCCCAACCTTTACGCCTTTGCCGGTATACCCGCTCTGCCAGGCCGTATCCACGCCGATCTGCGCCAGCGGGTCAATCTCGATATTCGGTCCGGAGCCGTTCTCGTCCGCCGGAGTTTCGATTAAGGGAATGGGATAATAAGTGCTGTTTAAGCTGATGGACTTAACCCCGGCGAGTTGCGCCAGCGCTGGAATTTGATCGGCTCTGACGGTTATTTCCATGCCGTTCAGCACCGTGTCGTACTGGTAGTTCACCTTCATGGCGATGCCTTCGACCCGGGCCGTATTCTTAAATGCGGATTGCTCCGACACGACCGACTGTTCGGCCGACTGCAGGGAGAAGGATCGTCTGGAGAGGCTGGCCGAGTGCTTCGCCTCGGATACGGCCTGACCGCTGAGCTGGACGATGACGCTTATCTTATCGGAGGACGACGTGTCGATATTCGGGTCTACAACCGCAGGCGCTGCGGCGGCGGACAACATTCGGGCCGGGCTGCCGGAAGACTCCGGACCGGAGAACCCTGAAGATAAGATGAGGGGCCGGGCCGGGTTCAGCAGATCGGCAAGGGAGGCCGGAGCGTCCGCTGTCCCTGCTGCCGCTCCCGGGGTTCCCGGAAAAGCAGCCAGCAGAAGGGCGGAGGTGAGCAGCGCCATGGATGGTTTGAATTTGAATTTAGCCAATTTCGGATTCCCCATTTCTTGAAAAGATAGTCAACGTTGTTACGGCGTGACGGAGATGGCATCCACCGAGATGGAAGTGCCGCTGGAGGCTGCGCTTTTCTGCCCGGCCGCCACTACTTTCAGGGTGTGCTTGCCTGCCGGTAAAACGCCCGATGTGAACACGGTCTTCCGGAAACCCGGAGCCGCACTGTACAAGTCGACAGAGACCACAGGCTTATCATCGATATAAATGTCCGCCAACCCGCGGCCCGGTCCGGTATAAGCCAGCAGCCGAACCTGGCTGCCCTCGAATTTGAACTGCGCATAGGCTCCTTCGCGGTCCGCGTATTTGGCGATTCCGCCAAAATGCTTCAGGCTGAAATTGGTCTTCCAGGCACCTCCGTAAGTGGTCGTAGCATTGTCTTCCTGAATGAGATGCTCCACGGCGAGCGCATCGACGTTGATGAAGGCGGTGCCGGTCTTTTTAGCGTCCGGATCGGTCTTGCCGGTCCATTCAATCGAGAAGGTATGCTGCCCGTAAGGGACGATTTTCTCAAAGACGATCTGTTTGTCCAGCGGGGTTGCACTGAACAGCGAAGGGGAAGCAGCCTTGATGCCGTCAATATAAACATTGGCGATGCCCTGCTTGTCGTTCTTCGAGCCGATCCAGCCGATATAGCTGCCGACAAACGCGAACTCGACCTTGCCTTTTTCGTCGATTTGCTTGGCGGTCGAACCGGAATAGGCGCTGCCGCTAAGCGCTGCCCAAGGGCCGGTGAAGACCAGCGAATCGCTGGTATCTTCATAGCGACCCGTCAGATTGCCGGTTGCCATGCTAAGGGTATAGCTTCCGCTACCTTTAAAGGCATAGACGTCGAGGTAGTAGGTGCCGCTCTTGGTCACCGTATACGCTATGGATTCGGCCGAAGTCCCCTCATGTTCCGAATAAGCCAGGAGATTTTGGTTGCCCTGAACGGTTTCCGCTTCTGGAGCGAACAGGTACAGGTCAAAGTCGGTCCCTTTATCCCCGCTCAGTTCGATGCTGATATCCTCGCCGGCATGGAGTTCAAGGGCATACACATCGTTTACGTCGGAGGCCTCATCCAGCCGGTTCGTGAGGCTGCCGCCCGCATAAGGCGTGCCGGGGATGTCGTCATCCGTCAATGCCCGATAGGCGTTGACCATGGCACCGCTGGCCACGCGGCCGGTCAGCGAGCTCAGGCGCGTACCGCTGCTCATGATCCGCTGCTTAACGGCGAGCGGGCTGAGCGACGGTTCCTGGCTGAGCAGCAGCGCGGCGGCGCCGGAGGCATGGGCGGCGGCGAAGGACGTGCCAATGACGTAGCCATAAACGCTCTTAGGCACGGGCATGACGAATTCAAGGTTGATTTTGGCAATGGACGGATCTCTGGAGATCACCCAGTTATAGCTGTCTTTGTCCTCGTTCAGCGGATAGTTCACGCCTTCGTAGATCGTGCCGGGAATCCCGACGACATTCTCCCACATGAACTCCTCTTTGAAGTACAGATGCAGAACATCGCTTACGAATGAGGAATCTTCGATTTTATGCAGCGAATGAGAGCCGGTGAGCAGCAGTCGTCCACCATTCTTCAAATACTCCGTGAGATGGAGCTGGTCGTTTTCGGTGATGTTCGGATATTTTTCGAAGGAGGCTGTGCCCGTAAACCAAATGACCGCGTCGTATTCCTTCATCTTCTCTACGGAAGGACCATCGCCGCCGTCGGGAGCGGAAGTCACGATATCGCTGTCTTCGTCAAAGCCGGCATAATCCTCAAGCAGCTCCAGGTACTTGGATCGCTTGGAGCTGGACGGATAAGGGGCGATATTGGAGCCGTCATCCTGAACGAGAAGGATTTTGGCCGAAGGGTCATCCTTGGCCGCGCCGAGATACTCCATCGCCCGGTCAAAGGCATCCTGACGGTAATTCTGGTCGGCATCCTCCTCGTCAAGTATGTTCTCAAAAGCGATGCCGTTAAAAATAATCCGGGAGTTCCCCTCTTCGATCTGAGCGGAGAGACCCGGGTTGCTTATGGGCTCGGTGGTCCACACCTCGTAGCCGGGAGCTGCCACGTCGACGGATTCGGCCCCGATATTCGATCCCGGAACCAGGTTTCCTGTATTGTCCACGGCCGTTACGGAGAGAATGCCGGGATTGTCAAAGGCAGCCGGATAAGCCGGAGTGGCGTCCGTGTTCACGCCATAGTTGCCGGAAGGGGCGACGACGAGCATGTTCGAGGCGTCGATTGCATCCTTGAGCGCCTGGCTGTAAGAATAAAGCTCCGCGCTGATATTGGCGATTTTCGCCCCGTTATCCTTGGCGTATTGGATCGCCTCGATCAGATCGAGCACGGATCCGTTTTCGCCTTTGATGAATTTGAGCGGCATGATTTTTACGTTCGGGGCGATGCCCGATACCCCGATGCCGTTGTTGGATGAAGCCGCGATAATTCCGGCTACGGCCGTTCCGTGCCAATCTCCGTCCACCGCATCAAAAAGCTGGTCCGAATCATCGGCGAAATTCCAGCCGTGGACATCGTCCGCGTAGCCGTTATGGTCATCGTCCAGGCCATTGCCGGGAAAATCCTTGGCGTTGGTCCAGAGGCTGCCCGCCAAATCGGGATGGTCGATCGCAACGCCGGTATCGATGACGGCAACCGTGAGATCGCTGCTACCCCGGGTAATGCTCCAGGCATCCGTGGCCTTGATATCGATTCCCGGGGTGCCCGGGGTGTTGAAGCCCGCCGGATCCTGTCCGGTGTTGAGCAGCGCCCATTGGTTCTGGAAGTATGTGTCGTCCGGGAGCGTGCCTGCTGCGGCGGGATATACCTTGTAGTTAGGTTCGGCGTAGAGCACATGAGGGTCCTGATTCAGCTTGGCAAGCAGCGGCTTAATGTCTGTAGAGTCGGGGAGCGAAAGGGCGTCGGCATGAATGCCGGAGAGCGTGACCCGGTTCTTGAGAATATCGTTATTTAAAATGGAACCGGATGGCGAGGAGAAGCCGGATTTGTACTTTACGATAATTTGGCTGCGGTCATACGCGGCTTCTCCGGCCGGAATCGCCGGGGTCCCGCTCTGCTCCGCTTCCCCGCCTGAAGCCGGCGGTATTTGAATGACCTTTTCCTCCGGGGCGGATTCCGCCGTCCATGCGCTTTTTCGCGGCTTGTCCGAAGGCGTCGGGGCGGCAAAGGCGCTGCCGATCGTACCCATCAAGAGCGAGGTGAAGGCCGTGACCAGAATAGACTTGCTAACCCATTGTTTTTTCAAGTTTTTACCCTCCTGATTGAACGAAAAATGTACTTTGATTCGGGAGTTCAGCGGTACGCGCATCCAGTAATCAGGCAGATCGGTTCATGGGATACACCTCCATTATGGATTCAGCCGGTTTTAAGTCTTGAGTCAATATATATTACATGGAGGATATAATAATGGGTTAACCTTACTGTGATCTTACAAAAAACATGGGAAAGGTTGATGAAAGCGTTATAATTTCCTTTGAAAGGAGAAAAATATCATATTATTTCTTAAAAATAGAAATGAGAAGAGGTATAATGGTGTCAGGGATCCTGACTCATTCTGATGAAGTTAAATGATATGGAAAGATGCCGCAGAGCGAGGTGAAAGCCGATTGAACCAACATGAACACAATAGCAGAATCTGCATCCCGGATTATATGCATTACATGCCCCGTCCCCGCCTGTTCGAGCTGATTGACCGCCACCGGCAGGTAAAGCTGATGACGGCGGTTGCGGAGCCCGGTTACGGCAAGACCGCCTTGCTCTCCAGTTACTTTATGGATCGGAATATGCCTGCGATCTGGTATCAGCTGCATGATAACGGCAATTCCGCCGGCAGCTTCGTGGCCCATTTGCTCGCTGCCCTCGGCAAAGAGCTGAAGCTTCGTCCCCATCTGCGGGTGCCCAAGTTTATTCATGCGGATGCGGAAGGACTATTGCATACATTGTCCAATTGGCCGGAGGAGCTGCATATTATTCTGGACCATGCGCATGTCCTTCAGGAGTCGCGGGATATCCTGGATCTCGTGGAGAGGCTGATTCATGAAACCCCGCCCGGGATACACTTTGTTGTGATCGGGCAGACCCTTCCCTCTCTTCCTTACGCTTCCTATAAATTACGCCGAAACTATTTTGGTATCGGTCCATCGGAGCTTGCCTTCACGAAGGAGGAGCTGGCCTTGTTCTTTCAGGACCTGCCGGCGGCGCCGCTGACAGAGCCCGAAATCGAATTTATCCTGCAATCGACCGAGGGCTGGCCGGCCAGCCTGGAGCTTCTCCATGACGCGCTGAAGGGCAAGTCTATGGAGGAGCGCAGCCGCCTTCTGCCGAAACTTCCGAAGATCCCGCATCTGTACGACTATATCGACAGAGAAATGATTAAGCCGCATCCCCCTGAACTCCGTTCTTTATTGCTGAAGACAAGCATTATGAAGGAGCTGGAGCCGTCTGTTCTGATGCAATATTTGGACACGGCCGACACCGAGTTGCCTGCGCTTTTCGTTCAACGTTTTACCTTTGCCGTCGATCCGCAAGAGCGAACCTTCCGTTACCATAAATTGTTCCGTTCCTTCCTGCTGGAGCAGTACCGCCAAGAAACCAGCCGCAGCGCAATCAACCAGGATCATTTGAGGCTGAGCGCCATTTACGAGGAGAACCATCGGTTTTTTCCGGCCTTTGCCCATTCCATTCTTGGCAGGGATTTCGTGAATGCCGGGAGACTGATGCGAATACTTCAGGTCCGATATCAGCCTCAGGAATTTATGGAGCTGCTCCAAAGCTGGCTTGAGGAGTTTTTTGATCATCATTATCTGGAATCCTCCATTTTTCTGTACCGCTGCATCCCCTTGTATATTTTGCATAGTCTGATTGCCCGGCTGGAGAACCATCTGGTCGATCTGGATAACAGGCATCAGCAGCTATGGGCCGCCCGCATCCGTCAGCAATTGGCGGGGATCTATAAACTGATAGGAGACCTTGGGCACGCCAGGGCGCTCTCGGAAGCTGCGCTGCACACCTTCGAGGCGGTGCAGGATCAGCCGATGATGATGTTAAGCCTCAATTTTCTGGCCGATTTGCTGCTAAATCTGGGAGAGCCCGCAGAGGCTAAAGCTTGTGCCCAGCGCAGTTTGTTCCTCGCCGAATCGGTGGGCGACCTGAATTTCCTTCCTTATGCCCTGAGCGGAATGGCAGACACCTTGATTGAAGACCAGGTTCCCGAGGCGGTGGAGTATCTGGAAAAGGCCCTCGAACGCGGCCAGGGAAACGATGATGCGCTCCGGTTCTTTCTGCATTGCAGCCGCTGCAAGCTTTATACGCTCCTTAACGATGTCCCGATGGCGGTGGAGTGGGCGCGGCAAACCGTCAAGCTTGCCGAGGAGTTCGGGTTTGATCGCGATATCGGCTTAGCCAACCTTTATCTGGCCAGAGCCTATGTCAGCGCGGGACGCCTGTCAGAAGCGGAGGCCTGCCTCGAAACCGCCCACCGGATGCTCCAGCCGTTCAGGTTTTTGTTTGCGCATGTCGTTTCCGCTCAGTATGCGTTGCTGCTCCAGCAGCACAAGCCCGAGGCCGCCGGCTTGAAGTGGCGTGAACTTCATGAAGTGTGCGAGAAGAATGGCTATCCTTTCATTATCGGCCGCTACAAGCATGAACAGCGGGAGAAAACTGCGGTCATGATAGAAGCAGAAACGGCGCCTCTGCTGCGGATTCAGGTGCTTGGGCCGTTCGGCATTACCATTAATCAGCAACCGGTTGCGATCCGGCGAAAAACCAGTCTAAGACTCCTGCTGTATCTGATTGTTAATCACGGGGCAAGGATACCTCAGGATATGATCATCGAGGAGCTGTTTAAAGACCAACCGCTTGGGCCAGCACAAAATCAGCTATATGTTGCTTTATCCGTCCTCAGAAGCACGCTTGAGCCGGGGGTTAACCCTGGACGCAATTCCCGTTACATTAAAAATGCCGACGGGCTCTACGCCTTAAACACCGGACTCGTAGAGCTGGATCTCGCCGATTTTTTAGAGGCAGGCAGGGAAGATGGCCCTATCCGGGACTTCATGCGGGCGGAGCAGCTGTATAAAGGCGATTTGCTGGAGGAATACAGATACGAGGCTTACATTGAAGCGGAGAGAGAGCGGCTGCGAATTAAATATCTGCATATTTTGAGTACGTTGGCAGAGCATTTCGCGAGGGAGGGAGACCATTACAGGAGCATGGAGTATTATGAAAAACTCTGTGCCAAGGACCCCTACAATTCCAAGAACGTTCAGGCTTATGTGAACATGCTGAGGTCGTTTCACTTACATGCTTACGCCCAGTCCGTTGCCGAGCGGATGAACCGGTTATCGGCGGAATGAAACAACTCAGACAGGAACGTGTAATCAGCCGCGAAAAATAAACAAGCTGGCAACGGTGTAACCCGATGCCAGCTTGTCGTTTGTAATCCCAGATGTTCGTTTACTTTATTGCGTCACGAACCGTATCCACTGCTCTTCCGTGTCGCTGATGCGGGTGGATTCGTGGGAATGGGAAGCTTCCTCGATCTGTGCATAGTTCCAATGGCTCTTGGCCACATCGGGCCAGGTCGGCGCGAAATCGCCGGTAAGCCCGCCCCGGTGCAGCACCTTGTTTAAGGCCGCAACGGCTTCCGCCCGGGTCAGATTATCGTACGGATGGAATAGCCCGTCCGTGCTTCCGATCATGATTCCTTCATTTTTCAGCTCCTCGATGGCGTATTTCGCCCAATGGCCGGCCGTATCACTGTAAGTAACCGGAACGTTTGAACCCGCCGTTTTTCCGGTAAAGGCCTGAATCACGGCAGCCATCTCTCCGCGGCTGATTTTCTTTTCGGGATAAAACCGTCCGTCCGGATAGCCTTTCATGATTCCGGTATCCTTCATGCGCTGAATCCCCGCCGCGGCCCAGTGCGTTGCGTTCACATCCGGATACGGTTTGCCTGCGCCCTTCGCCGGGGCGGCCCCCAGCAACCGGGCCAGAATTGCGGCCATCTCCGCCCGCGTGATCGAATTTTCAGGTTTGAAGGTGCCGTCCGGATAACCACTGATATATTTCTGGTGAACCGAGCTGTTCAGGATCTCCAGCGCAAAGGAATCCAACGTGCCGGAAGCAGCTGTGCCGCCTGTCACCGGCGCCTTGTAGCCAACTTTCAGAAGCGTTCCCGCCGGGATGGAGGCATCCACGGTCAGAACCAGCCGGTTGCCGGCGGTAATCTGAGCGCTTAGAACCTTGACGGTTCGACCTGCCATCGTAACCATAAACCCTTCTGTAGGCAGCGTGCCTGCGGTAAGCGGCTGATCCAGCACAAGCTCGATCTGCTTATCATTCACGCTGACGGTCCCGGAGGTTGCTTTCGCGTTGACCGGCGCCGGGGTACTGGATGGCGCAGGATTCGAGACCGGCGCCGGATCCGTGACCTGGAAGAAGGTAAAGGTACTGAACTTGTCGATCGTGAACTTCAGTCCGGTCGGCGTACCGTTGGACGTGACGATCTGGGCGGGAAGGGACGAAGGGCCTGTTCCCCCGACAATGGCCAGCGTACCGTCCGAGTGCTGGATGAAGACGCGCAGGGAATCCAGGTACTGTTGGCGCTGCAGGGGATCGCTCGGAATCGTAAGGTACGTCAAAGGCAAAGTTACTTCGGTTGCAAAACCTGAGTAATTAGTCTCGATTTCGCGCGGAATGTCGAGCGTCCGGATCGTTTTGCCTCCGGCCTCCGCCTTGACCAGCGTATTCTGCAGCGTATCGTCAAAGATCGCCTGGCGTTTCATCTCCGCCCGTACCGGAACAATCCGGAAGAACAAGTCGGTTCCGGCATTCTGCGTTTGGGCTACGGATGCTGCCGGGAGCCGGACAGAGCCTTCAGGTGTCGTAAGCTGAACGGCCTGATTATTGAGCTTATCCAAGGCGTCGATAGGAATCTCCATCGTGATCTCATCGGAACGATCGGCAAGATTCCCGCCCGGTTTATCGTTGAAGTTCATCTCCAGATCGGCACCGGGTCCGGCTAACAGCAGCAGCTGGTCCATAGATGCCGGAGACACGATCAGTTTGTCGATCCGGCTGCCGTCCGACAGGGTCGTGCGGTTGATCGAGATCGGTATTTCTGTATCGTTTACCGTAATATTGCTGTCGCTCCGCGGGCTTGTCGTTTTGCTCTCCTCGACGTTTGTGCTCTTGACGATCAGCAGGAAGCTGCGGGACAAGCTCAGATTGTCTTTGCTCACGGTGGCTGTCAGAATGACGCTTTCGTCAACGTCCTGCCGTTTAATCTCCGCCTTGAATTCTCTTCCCTCGGCATTCCCCCAGTCTGCGGGGGCCTCTTCGATGGAGATAATATCCGGCTTATTCGAGGTCCACGTAATATCGGTATTGTATTTTCCGTCCTTCAGCAGAAATGCCGGCAGCGTTACGCTTTCCCAGATATCCCCCGGGCTGTAGCGGATCCAGAGGCTGCGCACCACTTCCTTCAACTGGTTTTCGCTGAATCCGGCGACCGTCACATTCCCTTTGGCCTTAACTGATCCTTCATTGTCCACTCCTTCCGGCAAAGGACCAAGGGTGCCCGTGAAAGGATAGGTTGCCGCCTGATTGCCGTTGTACTCGGGCGTGGTTTCGTCGGATACGTTGTCCCATATGACGGGAACCACGGCCTTGCTGCCGTCTTCAAGCGTTACCTTAACCGTGCCGCCCAAAGTCTCCTTGGCTTTTGATAGTCCGGTGGAATAGGAAACCGTTACGTTGACTTCTCCCGCGGAAGCGATCGACGTGGTGCCCGGGGGCAGTACGTGGACGGTTCCGGTTGCGCTGACGGAGTTGTTGTTATTGACGCCAACCGGCAGCGGCGTTTTGAAGCTTCCTGTGAAGACATAAGTGCCGGCTGTAGCACCGTTATATGCCGGTTCCGAATTCTCACTCCACGAGACCTGGACCGTCGCCGTTTCGCCGCCGGTCAAATTGACGTTGACCTCGGAGCCGAGCTGGCTCTTTGCTTTATCGGCAGCCGTCCCGTTAATCACGTTGATTTCGGGTTCGGATACCACAGAGGCGATGCTCTTGGTAATCTGCGGAAGCACGGTTACCGTTCCTTTAGGCGCTGGAATTTCATTGCTGTTATAGATGCCCTCAGGTAGCTTACCGAATGTGCCTGTAAAAACATAGGCACCAGGAGCAGAACCGCTGTATGTCGGGTCGGAATCTTCACTCCAGGTGATGGGAACCTGAGCGGTGCCGCCGCCTTCCAGATTAACGGTCACTTCCGTTCCAAGAACAGCAATGGCGTCGGCAAGAGCGGTTGCGTACGGTACACTTTGGCTCACATCGGATACGGAAGCGATGACGGCAGTCCCGACCTTGAACGTGGTCGCGGCCGATGCGGTGTTCCCCGCCTCATCGGAGGTCGTTGCTTCCGCGGTATGGCTGCCGGTCGTCCAGTCGGCAGAAGGCGTATAGCTCCAAACGCCGTATTCATTGGCTGCTACCTCGACTGTGCTTGTCTTGTCGAGGTTCAAGCTGATGTTGGCATTCGGTTCGGACGTTCCCGTAATCGGGCCGCGGGCATTGATGCGCGTGTCGGGCGCCGGGCTGCTGACCGCGATCGACGTCTCCGTTTTTACGCGTACATGCAAGGAAGCCTGGATGGCGCCATTGTTTTTGGCGGACGCGACTACGGTGTAGTTTTTCCCGTTAGCCAGCGTAAATTGCGAAGGGACCTTTACCGTCCATTTGCCGGAATTCACCGGTACATCGGACCAGGTATAGGAGTTCGAATCCTCGCTGTCATCGGTGATGGTTACATTAACCGCGGTATCTGTCGATCTGCCGCGGAACTGCGGTTCGGCGTTGGTCAGATAGATGTAGGGATGCGAGCCGTTTTCAATGCTGACGTCCAGCGCGCTGACCCCATAATTCACGATATTGCTCGCCACTTGGCTGGTGCCGTCAGTAACTACGGCCTTGAAGGCGTGGTAACTGTTCACCGGCGTAGCCGTAAGCGGTTTATCGACGCTGATCTTCCAGTTGCCGCTGCCGTCGGCCACGGTTTGCTGATAAAACGTATTGTCGATATACAGATTCACTGCCTCGCCGGGATTCGCCGTTCCGGTTACGTCGGGCGTCGTCACGTCGGAGCGCGTATTATTTGCCGGCGAGCTGATGGCAATGCTGCTGGACAGGTACTTGATGATCTGCACCGCTTTGGCGTTGGCGTTATCTTCGTCTACGGCAGTGATCTTGTAAGTAGATCCTGGCGTCGGTGTGCTTCCGTTCAAGTAGCTGACCGAGGATGTAGACCAGGCTCCCGGATTACCGGTGACGCCGAGCCTCATGCTTGAAGTCAACAGCGTCTCCGTGGCTAAATCGGTGCCCGATAAACGGTGGACCGAGAACAGGACGTTTCGGTTGCCGGTAGCCGAACGCACGAACGTTCCTGCAAAGCTGGTCGGGAACTGGTAGGTGGAATAACTCGGATTCCCGTTGATCGTCACCTTAGAGGCGCCGATTCCGGTAAGCTGGGATGCGGTAGCCGTATATCCCTTTTCATTCACTACGCTGGCCGTAACCAGATAAGAGAATCCGGAAGGCACGCCCGAGATCCCGGTGACGCTCCAGGCATTGTCGGTTGCGGTTGCCGTTTTGGTGATCGCGGAACCATTGCCGGAAGTCGGGGTCAAGGTTAAGGTAACGGTTTGTCCGTTGGCCACATTGGCGGTAGTGCCGCTTACCGAAGCCGGGAAGCTGGTATAGGCGTCCTGAAGCCCCGTGATTGCAATTACCGGTCGATAGATGGCGAACGGGGAGACCTTTGCATAATCGCCATAGGTTTCGTCCTGTCCATCCTTATTGATCACCGCCAAATTGGCGGCTTTGGAAGTAGCGAATGCGAACTTCAGGATAGATGCCGGCGTAATGCTGGAATCGATGGCGGTCAGACTGGCCACGGGAACCTGAAAATCAAGGAAATAATCGCCGTTCGCATCCTCGGTGACCCGCGCGCCGGGAACATTGTTCCCTGTATTATCTGTTTTGTTCAGCACATGCACCGCCGAACCGCTCCCGCTTGCGACATAAATGTAGTCCTCATGCGGGGATTTGCCGTTCAGGCCAATGACGGCTTTGGTTGCGCTGCCATCGGATACCTTCACGAGCCAGACGGAGGAGAGAAACCCGCCTTTGTCGTCCCGCGGATCGCCTAACAGCCGCATCCGGAAAAAGAGGTTCGAACCGTCGCCCGCCACGTAGAACGAGGGCAGGCTCCCTGCACCTTTCGTCAGCCCGCTTGAAAAGTCAACGTCGTCAGGGCTGATCCCCGGCTCATTTGCCGGATCGCTGATCACCTTGCCGGCGCTGTCCGTGTAGGCTGTGAAGCTGGAGGGCCAAGGTTGAATAGGTACGTTTTCGGCCTGCAGCACCGGTGCGGCCCGGGTGATTAAGGGCGGTGGCAGAATCGAAATACATAATAATAAAATGGCCAGGAATAATGCGACTTTGGATAATACCTTCTTGTTCTCCATCGTTTGACCTCTCTTCTGTGGTGTTATGAATCTTTGAACAATGTGATATTATTCATAGACTGGATTATTTACAGAATCTCACATATTTCCGCCAAAAACAAACATTATTTGCTAGAAAGGACTTGAGTTTTATAAATACGTCCCTTATTGCGCATAGACTTAACGGAATTCCGAGATTCTTGCCGTTCCGCTTCAGGCGGAAAACGGCATTATGCCATATAATCCGGTCATTGGATGATGTCTCCCCTAAGAGGTTTGGACTACAATAATAAGGCAGAGAAAAGAACATGGAGGGGAATCGATCATGCGTTATGCATTCGTGACGGGAGCCGACCGTGGCGTCGGACTTGGATTGGCGAAAGGATTGCTCGAACGGGGATTATATGTGTTTGCCGGGCAATTTGCCGAAGCCGGAGGCGAGCTTGCGCGGCTGGAGGAAGCCTTCGGGGGAAGGCTTAAAGTGATTCCGCTTGATATCGACAATGCAGAAAGCGTATCCAAAGCGATAGCAGCGGTATCTGGCATCACGGACCGGGTGGACATTCTGATCAACAACGGGGCGATTTTGGGCGACATCGAGGCGACGATCGAGGACGGGCTGGATTTTGAAGAGATGGACAAGGTGTTCCGCGTCAATGCGCTCGGCTCGCTGCGGATGTCGAACGGACTGATCGGGCCCATTCTAAACAGCGACAGCAAGCTTATCGTCAACATCTCCTCGGAGGCAGGCAGCATCGGAAGCTGCTGGCGGACCGCTTGTATGCTTATTGCATGTCAAAGGCGGCGCTGAATATGCAGTCCAGGCTGATTCATAATCAGATCGTGCCACAGGGAGGCAAGGTGATGGTCATCCACCCCGGCCATGTCCGGACCTACATGCAGGGCAAGCTCGATGAGGCGGGAAAGCTGACGCCGGACGAATCCGCCGGACATATTCTCGGGCTGGTGGACCAGCGGCTGGACCCCGGTTATTCCGGTGAAGGGCTTGCGCTCATTGATAATGAAGGCAATACGTTGCCTTGGTGAGCGCGAAGGGCTGCCATTAAATAAGAAGGAGGCAATAAACATGACCATTCGTACACTTCTAATCGGCACCGATATCGACGCGCCCTATCATCCGCTGGGGGCAGTTAAAGCGCGCCTTCTGAATATTTTGCGGGATACGGCGGAAGTAACCTCGGCGGAAGGGACGGGCTCCCTGCGGCCAGAGCACCTTGCGCCATATGAACTGTGCATTTCGTATACCGATAGATGGAACAAGGTACCGGCAGCCGAAGAGACGGCGGGGCTTTTGCAATTTGTGGCCGGCGGCGGCGGGCTGCTGGTCCTTCATAATGGCATTTCGCTGCAGGCGAGCCCGGAATTGGCTCAGCTGATCGGAGCGAGATTCACGGGGCATCCGGAATATACCGCGCTGCCTTTTTGCATTGCGGCCGCCGGCCATCCCTTGACGCAGGGGCTGGAGGCTTTTTCGCTGGAGGAGGAGCCGTACCGCTTTGAGCTGGACCCGCTGGCAGAGCCGACGATTCTGTTGAACTACTGTCATGAAGGGCAGGACTGGCCGGCGGCATGGGTGCGGAATTATGGGCTGGGCCGCGTCGCGTTTCTGATGCCGGGTCATCATTTGCCCTCGTTCGAGCATGGGACCTACGGGGAATGGATCGTGAATGCCGCGAAGTGGGCGGCGGGGAGATTGTAACGGGAGGCAACGGCTAACCGGAGAGATGAAGAGACCTTGAGCGATCAAGGTCTTTTTGAGTTTGGCCGAATACCGGAGAGTTTGTGTCCCTAACGTTCCTAATATTGGATGGATGCTTTTTCCGGCCGGCGTGACCCCACGCACAACCCTCCACCGCAAACGGTGTATATTCGAAGTTGTAGATTTCATTCTCTTTTCCAAACTTTCAAAATTTGATTTCAATCCTCCTTTTGCCCCCGGTGCCCATTATAGAATGAGGGTGTTGATAAACATTATCATTTGGAGGGCGAAGAGAGATGACCATTACCGATATTCAGATTGCCAAAGATACGTATTGGGTAGGTAAAATCGACGACCGGGAGGTTCCGTTCCATCGGCTGATTCTGACGAAAGGGACGACGTATAATTCCTATTTGCTGAAAACCGGCAAGCCGACGGTGATCGATACCGTGGATATGGAGTTTGGCCGGGAGTATGCGGAGCGCGTAGCCGAGCTGATCGATCCGCTGGACATTGCGTACATCGTGATCAACCATACCGAGCCGGATCATTCCGGAGGGCTGGCGGCGCTGGCGATGAAGGCCACGAATGCGACGATGGTGTGCACGGAGATTGCCGTACCGGAGCTGCAGGAAATGTACAAGCTGCACGGCCGTAATTTTCTCGCGGTGAAGGATGGGGACACGCTTGATATCGGCGGCAAAACGCTGCTGTTTAAAGAAACGCCATATCTGCATACTGCCGAAACCATGATCACTTATTGCGTGGAAGACCAAATTTTGTATCCTTGCGATATTTTCAGTACCCATGTTGCCGTGGACAAACTGTTCAGCGATGAGGCCGGGTTCGACATTACCGAGGACTTCAAAGGTTACTATAGCGCCATTATCCACCCGCACCGCAGATATGTCCGCACGCTGATGGAGGCGGTCAAGGATCTGGAGATTGCCATGATCGCCCCTTCGCACGGGTTCCTGATCCGCCGGGACGTCCGCAAATACATTGATCTGTACGCCGAGCTGAGCCGGGAGACGACCCAAGGGAAGAAAGCGGCCATTGTGTATACGACCCTAAAAAATAACACGAAAAAAATGGCGGGCATTCTCCAGTCCACGCTGCAGGAGAACGGCATCGAAGCCGAGGTCTGGGATGCGGATAAACATGAACTGTCCGTCATCCTGGACAGCATCGCCGCAGCGGATGCCGTCTTCATCGGCAGCTCGACCCGCTACGCCGATATGATCGGCAACCTTGAGCCGCTGTTGAAGGAACTTCAGCACATGGATCTGGAAGGCAAGCTGGCGGCGGCCTTCGGTTCATACGGCTGGAGCGGCGAAGCGATTGAGGTTATTCAGGACTATCTGAACGGCACGAACATGACCGTCCAAAGCACGTCCGATGTCATCAAAACCACCGGAATGACGCATGTGGAATTCCCAATCCGCGTCCGCTTCTCGCCAAAAGAGGCCGAGAAAACGCAAAAGATCAAGAACGCGGCCGAGTTCGTCTCCGACCTGCTCTTGAGCGCCATCTAAGGGGGGACAGCGATGAATAAGCATTATGTTATCGTTGGCAGCGGCGTTGCGGCGGTTCATGCCGCCAAGGCGATTCGCGACCAGGACGCAGAGTCGGAGATTACGATCTTCGGCGAGGAAAACCATCTGCCCTACAACCGCATCAAGCTGACCAAAGGTTTGTTCAGCGATCTGCATAGCGAAAAGGTGCTGATCAAGAAGGAGAAGTGGTACCGGGACAACCGGATTACGCTGCATACCTCGAGCCGGGTGGCGGCGATCCATCCGGAACGGCTGGAGATTGAAACGGCGGACGGCAAGGTGACGGCGTATCATAAGCTGCTGCTCTGCATGGGCGCGCGGAACCGGGCACTGACGGTGGACGGCGCAAGCTTGAACAATGTCCACACGATCCGCGGGCTGGGCGATGCCGACCGGTTGAAGGCGGAGCTGACCGCCGGTCAGCGCGTCGTCGTCATCGGCGGCGGCGTACAGGGATTGGAGACCGCTTGGGCGCTGCATGAAGGCGGCTATCCGGTAACCGTGGTCGAAGCAGCCCCCCGGCTGATGGCCAGACAGCTCGATGAAACTTCGTCGGAACAGCTGCATCTTGTGCTGGAGCAGTCTGGCGTGCAAGTGAAGCTCCATGCAGGCGTCACTGCCATTACAGGCGAAGAGTCCGTCTCCGGCGTTGTGCTGGATAACGGTGCGGAAATCTCTTGCGAGCATGTGGTCTATTCCATCGGCATCATACCGAATACCGATCTGGTAAAGGAGACAGGCATCCTCACCCGCTCCGGGGTATTGGTGAACCAACATCTGGAGACAAGCGCTCCGCATGTCTACGCCGCAGGAGATCTTGCCGAGCTGGACGGGCGGGTAGAAGGTTTGTGGGGCGGGGCCATCGAGCAGGGCAAGGTGGCCGGTACCAACATGGCGGCCGCTGAGCCTGCCGATTACCGCAGACCCGTACCGGTGACGCTTTTCAACGCGTTCGGTATCTCGCTGTTTTCCATCGGAAATACGGACGAGCGCGAATGCGACCGGTCGGTGGCCGGCGAACTGGATGGCGTGTATACGCGGATTTACATCAAAGACAACCGCATGGCAGGGGCGCTTGCCTGGGACGGCGCGGCAGCCTCGCTGCTCTATAAATCGGCCGTGGAGCAGGGCGTAAGCCTGGAAGGGCTGGACAGCGAAAGCTTCGGTCTGGAAGAGATCATGGCCGGCGTTGCGGCCCGGATTCAGTAAAAATTTTTCTATGAGAGCAGATTGAATATCACAGGAGGAATAACCATGACCAAATACATTTGCAAGCCTTGCGGCTATATTTACGACCCGGCGGTCGGCGACCCGGATGAGGACGTGGCGCCGGGTACGGCGTTTGAGGATCTGCCGGAGGACTGGGTTTGTCCGGTATGCGGGGAAGATACAAGCCATTTTGAGCCGATCGCGGACAAAGGGGCGGCTTCCTAAGAAGCCTGCTCCCGGGAAGCCGACTCCCGGTACAGCCGGCAAAAGAACCAAGGAGGGATAAGCTATGGCGGAACATTCCTGCCGGGACGCAGCGGAGCCTTGTACCCGCAAGGTGCCAATCTTCGCTTCGTTAAGCGACGGGGAACTCGGGCGGATCAGCGCGATGATCCGGCACCGGAAATATGCCAAGGGCCAGGCGCTGATTCTGGAAGAGCAGCCGACGGATACGCTTTATATCATCCAGCAGGGGCAAGTGAAGCTGTCCAAAATGACCCCTCAGGGCAAAGAGCAGATTCTGCATGTGCTGAGCAACGGGGAGTTTTTCGGCGAGCTGAATATCCTCAGCAGCGAAGAGCTGAGCAACTTCAGCGCTTATGCGCTGACGGATACCGCCATTTGCATGCTGACGCGGACGGATATGGAGCAGCTGATGGCGGAAAATCCGGACATTACGATCAAGCTGCTGAAGACCGTCGCCAAGCGGCTAGCCCACACGGAGAACCTGGCCCAGAGCCTCGCAACCAAGGACCCGGAGATCCGCATTGCCTCCATGATTCTGGAGCTGAGCGACAAATACGGCAAGCCGCGCGGCGGCGGGATTGCGGTCAAACTCCCGCTCTCCCGCGAGGAGCTGGCGAGCTACGTAGGCGTTACCCGGGAGACGATCAGCCGGAAGTTCGCCCGATTCGAGGATTTGGGCCTGATTGAGCTGGTTGGCAACAAACAGATGATCGTCAAGGACCGTCCGTCACTCGAAAAATACACAGTTTGAATTGAAGCAAGTTTGGGGCCGTTTCCGAATGTAATATTCGGAGGCGGCCTGTTTTTTTGATATACAACAATAGGCATTTCAGAGGAGAAAAGTTAATCCTCATTTACCAAAACAATATTTGTTCTCCCAAATGGAAAATCGTGGTAGAATAGGTCGGATGTCTGTTTTTTGGGACAAAAGAACTAATACATAAGGCATCAGAACACTGGGGGAGGATTTGAAAGTGAAAGTATGTTCGAATTGCGGCACGGAGAACGAGAATAAAAATTTGTACTGCGGCACATGCGGGGGGAAATTCGAAGAAAGCAATGACAGCGTTATGGAAGTAAGTCTCACCGAAACAGCAGCCGCCGAAGAAGAAATCGGAATTGAACCAATTGCGGAAGGCACCGTTGCTCCTATAGTTGCAGCCAAAAAGCTTTCCAACACGGTTAAGATTGCCATTGGCGGAGGAGCTTTTGTGCTGATTCTGGTAATATTGGCATTTGTCTATTCCCATTTTTATACCGTAAACGCGAAGGCTGAAGGGGTTGTAAACGATTACCTTCACGCCATGAAAAATGGGGAGTCAACCGATGCTTACAAGGAGTCGGGTGTCGATGATTTTATCAATGTGCTGGATTACAAGTTCCTGAGTGTGAAAGAGAAGACGAGGGAACCGGATGAAATCACGGTCGACGAGGATATGTACGATATGTTCTATGCCGAGGAATATCCGACCTTTGAAGATTGGAAGCAAAGCTTGAAGGATGCGTTCCGCGATTGGGAGGTCGTTTACGATGATTCATTTGAAATGCTGCTCCGATCCAAAACGGATATGCACGATAAGTTTACCTTGCTGTACGACGTCGATTTGACCAACGGGTTAGGGCAGGCCATCTACAAGAAAGTCACATTTACCGTCATGTATAATGATAGCGAAGATACTTATAAAGTAACCTCTATCGATTACTAAGGAGGCCGCATGGCAACAGTTTGGCCTGCCAAAAGAACTAATTTTTACTGTGGTATACGATGATTCCAAGGATGATTTTAAAATGAGCTCTGTTGATTACTAAGGAGGTAGCCATGAGCCATTCTGTCAAAGCCGTCTTCTTCGATCTCGATGATACGCTGTACGACCACTTTACACCGTTTCGGGAGGCGCTCCAGAATCAGTCGGCCGCTGCGGATGGAGTTGGCTCTCAAAGATTTTGGGATCACGGTCGACAAGGCCCAAACCGAACGGTTTGACGCGGATTTCAGTGAACGCCAGAAGCGCTTCGACCTGATCGAAGGCGCTAAAGATTATATGAAGCAATTGATAGAGACTGGTTATCGGGTTGGCATTATCACGAACGGACCTGAGGATTACCAGTGGAACAAGATTAGGGGGCTGGAGCTCGACCGGATGATTCCGGAAGACCGGATTTTCATCTCCGGCGCCCTTGGTATTGCCAAACCGGACCCGGAGATCTTCGCTTATGCGAACCGGAAGACGGGAACGGAGGCTCAGGCAAGCCTGTACATCGGAGACGCTATGGAAAAAGATATCGCCGGCGCATTGGCTGCAGGCTGGCAGGCGTATTGGTTTAATCCGCTCGGGCTGCAGCCGTCCACGGAGCACCAGCCGCATTTTGAATTCAGCAGTTATGCGCAAATCATGCAGCGTTCGTTATTTTGAAGTATAGGAAATTTCAGTTATACAAAAGCTCCCCCGCTTGCTCTGCTGGCTCTTGTGGTAATCTGTAACCAGGAATTGGGAAAAACAGGGTAAGGGGAGATGTGTATTATATGCCTATTTTAGATCGCACGAGCTATGAGCTTGTCCGTCCGCTGGTGACCAGCCGGAACGAGCTTTCGGTGTTTGCCGTCCTGGAGGGACGAATCGAAGGTGAAGTAATGGTGGATTCGGCGGAGCATCCGACGGCGGTTCTGATCCGGACGAGCGAGACAAACCTGTTGGCCGGGCGCACAGATAACGCGGTATTTAATGCGGCGGCCTTCGCGGAACTGGATTTCTGGGATCCGGCCACCCCCGACGACGAAGCTTGGCGGGCTGCGATTCCGTCCGTTCACGGCAACCGCTTTATCCGGGAGTATACGCGGCACCGCTACACGTTGAGCCGTCGACAATTCACACCTGCGGAGCATACTTTGCCTGAAGGCTACGTGCTGGAGCGGATTGATTTGCAGCATCTGCGGGACAAAAATTACGTCAATGCGAGCCGTCTTCTGGAATGGGCGGCCGGATGGGGGAATGAGGAGATGTATATCTCAGCAGGCTGCGGCAGTTACATTCGTCATCAGGATACCATCGTCAGTTGGTCGGTGGCCGATTGCAGTGCCGGAGACCGGATTGCCATAGGCATTCATACAGATGCGCGTTATCGTAAAAAAGGCTTGGCGAAACAGGTGGTTTCCGCGGTCGTTCAGGACTGCTTTGACAAAGGGTTCAGCGTTGTGGAATGGTCATGCGTTTCAAGCAACGCCGGGTCCAACGCGCTGGCCCGTGCGCTGGGCTTCAGGCTGGCGAATACGTATCCGGCATTTACCTCTTATGCGCCGATCGAGAACGTAACCGATCTGGATGCTGCCGGCTGGCAGGATTGGGGCGCCTATCAGGAGCAGGCAGCGGCGGAAGAACCCCGCTTGTACATCGAAAGCGTGTACGCTTACGTGAAGGCGAATGACGCCGGAAAGGTTATGGAGCTTATCCAGACCATGACCCGAGCGGGCCAGACTCTTGATTTGGCGGATCTGGACGGAGCCATCAAGTTTTTTCAATGCCAGGGTTTGTGCTCTGCATTTACTGCTCCCGAGTGGGAGCAGTTTATGGAGAGGGCCGTTTAAGGATCATAATCCGAATTTTTTGTTAAAACGGTTGCATATCTCTGTTCGTACTGCTGGCGGGAACATCAATCTCCGGCAAAGGCAATGCCCGTGTGTATGTACTGAACGGCACAGGAGGCATCGGGGAGCCGGGGACGTATCTGAAATAACCAGCGGCTTTTCGCCAAGCAAGGCGGCGGCTGCCTTATGCAGGGCATTACAGCGACAATGCTTTATTGGCGGTGGCCACATCCCCGGCAAGCAGCTTGGGGAGGTCATAGGAGGGATACAGCCCGCGCTCGAGCATGAAGTAGTAGACTTTTGCATGGAGCGCAATGCCGGCGTTTAATTGCTTTTGCAGCGTTTCGCGGAGCTTCGGCGTAGCTGTTTCGGTTATTCCGATGGCGTAGCTGCGGACGGCCGTTTTGGCAAAGCCGAGCAGCAATCCGGCATAAAAGGCGGTTTTATCGGCTTCATTGACATGGGCACGGGTGCCTTGGGGCGCCAACGGGTAAAACTGCAGCAGCTCTTTCAAATTTTGCTCGGTCCCCTTGATCGCTTCCAAATACAGCGCATGAAGCTGCGGGTCCTTAACGTCGTCATGGACCATTTTAAACAACATTAGCTGATTGCTTTGAAAAGCCGTCAGTTCATGAAGCTCCATCGTTTCGTGCCAGGCCAGATGGGCGTACTGCTGATTCGGTTGATTGGAATACATTCGAATCCCTCCTTCACAATATGCGTTAGCCTATGCCGGTGATGGGCGCAAGGTTCCGGATCCGTAAAAGGCGGATAAAATACGGCGGTTCTTCCCATAATAGGCAGATAAGGAGAGGAATCGAATGTGGTGGAACCTGCTGATCGGTTTTATACTCCCCTGGATTGCAGGTTATTGGTATTTGCGGGAGGATTTAACCGTTATCGTTCGCATAGGCCCGGTCGCCGGGTTGATTGCTTTTGCTTTCAACGAGATCGGGTATCAATCCGGGTGGTGGAGCGTAACGCCTTCGGGGGCAGGCATCCTGGGTATTCTTCCGTATAACTTCGGGATTTTCCCCGTTTTGGCTTGCGCCCTGTTGTTTACTCTGCAAAAGATCGCTGTGCGGCCGGTCGCTCTGATTCCTCTGTTCAGCGTGCTCAAAACCTTGCTGGAATCCATTCTGGTGGTGACGGGAAAAGTGGTCTACGACAACGGCTGGAATCTGCTCTGGACCTATGTATCTTATCTCATTGCCTGTTCGCTGACTTACGGAGCGTACCGGGTCGTGCATAAATACAGCTTGATCTCGTTTAAGCGAAGAGGTTAAAAAAGCCATGTCCATCCTGAAAAATGCTCGGGAGGGACATGGCTTTTTTAGCGGTTTGCCGGAGCGTTAGGCATGCATATCCTGCAGTCCGGGGCTGTGCTCATTCGGCATTTCCGGCATGACGGGAACAGGGAAGCCCTGCGGCGGCGGGGTTACCTGATATTCGCCTTTATTGCGGCTTGGCGAAGGACCGTTCAGGATTTCAGCCATCCGGTTCGGGTCGAGACTGAAATTGAATTGCACGTTATGGTAGCCAATTTCTACGTATTTGCGGCATTCCGGATACTTATTGATATCGTAGTTAGGGATAGGGAAGATATTGCCCCAATTCACACCGAGAGTCTCCAGCGCTTTGGCGAACGCATTCTGATGGGCATTGTCGCGTACGATAAGGAATGCCAGCGTTTCGCGGAACGTCTTGTTGGAGCTCATTTCGTAAATCCGGGTCTTCTGAAGCACGCCCGTCGATTCCAGCACGACATTATCGAGCAGGTCACTGATCAGATTGCCGTGGCTGTAGACATAGTTGCCCAGCCAGGGATTGCCCATTGCATCCACGGGCAGCGAGGCCTGCGCTCCCATGATGAAATGATGGGGATTGGCATGTTTAATCGCTTCGTTAAGCGGAGCATGGTCATTGCCCGCATTTCCGGCCTGCTCTTCGCCGGAGCCGTTCAGCAGCTGGTTAATCGTATGCTGCACCAGATCGACGTGGGCGATTTCCTCCAGGAACACCCCGCGGAACAAATCGCGGAACTGGGTATCTTTTCCCCGGAAATTGCTGCTTTGGAAAAAGTACTGCATCATCGTGCGCATTTCCCCATAATGGCCGCCGAGAATTTCCTGCAGTACCTTGGCCGCCGCGGGGTCCGGCTTGTCGACTACGATGTTATTGATCAATCCTTCTTTATAGAAGTACATCCAGCCATCCTCCATCAATTTTGATGTGTGAAATTATCTTCCGTAGTTTCCTCTGCAATCATGCTCTTTATACCCGGCACGCCGTTTTTGCAGGCCTATAATCAATTGCAGCTAATATCTCGGCAGGTCAGATCATTATATTCCAAAGGGATCTTGCAGATAGTTATCAAGAATATGAAGGGGCTCGTGTAACGCCTGGTTTGGAAACTTATGCGCGACCTTATAGCCTATTCTAGGAGGCACGGATACCGATAGTTTTTGAAGCACAAAATCCCCCATCCGCACCATATGTGCGCCAATCGAAGCGGGAATCGTCCATTGTCTGGCATCCGTCAAAAAAGTCGTGATAATTCCTGAGTTTCCAGATGAACACGGGAGGGGCAAAGGGGGTCCCTAGCGCTCTTTTTATCAATACCGCACGCAGCAGGATTGTCAACGAAAGCAAGCTCAATCAGCTATAATCGTTTTGGTGCAAAAAAACGGAGCTGTCCTAGGTGCCTAGCGAGTCCCCCGAGTCATATTTTTCTATGCGACGGTGGGCAAAAACTAAAGATTACTCGGCCGTATATTTTCGGAAAAACCATCCACACTGAATAAAGCATGCTCTAAAGAGCATGCTTTATTTTTTGACGTATACGCATAAAAGGGAGGTTGGACACAACATGACTGCAGATCTGACGAACGCCGGGTTGTTCGGCATTGCGGTTGCCGTGCTTTATGCGGCAAAAAAATATATGGTCCGGACGGAAATCCGAAAAATATCCAATGCCACAGGGCATGCACTGCAGCAGGACAGCCTGATTTACCGGGCGGCTGAGGCTTTTGCTGCAGGTCAGCCGGCCGAAGAGGTCCGGCAAATGCTTACCGGCAGCTTCCAGCTGAGTGAGGAGCAAAACGACCGGCTGCTGGAGCTGGCATTGCCCCATCGCGGGCAGCCGGACGGCGGATACGCCAGCTTCTTAAAGGCTGCCAACGACGTGCTGGGCACGGAAATTTATCAGGGGGCCGCCAATCTTAATGAGGCGGAGCCTATTCCTACTGCTTGAGTACCGCTCTAGCGCGCTGCGGAAGTGTCTGCCATCAGCTCGCTTACATCGCGGCGCATGCTCAGCGGCGCTTCTTTTTCCGCCCGCCCCAGGCGGACGAGCATCTGAATCGTGCCTCCGCCGGAAGCATAGTCCTTATGGATGGCGCGGTAAGGGGCCGCCATCTCCGGATATTCCTCAAGAACCTGGCTGAGCGGCTGCATGACCAAGCCCAGCCGATGGGCCTGGAGAATAAAGCGGCTATACGCCATGCCGCTGCGGACCTGGCTCTCCCGGCTGTTGTCCGGGGTGATGAACAGGGCATAGGAAGGCGTATGCTCGACGCCGGCACGCACCGAATCCACAAGCCGGTCGGCTGCTGCTTTTCCGCTGTTAAGCGAAGGGAATAAAGTGACCAGACCTTGCAGCAGATGTTTGTTAATCCCCGTGGTGCCTTGTCCTTCCACAGAGAATCCGTACCGGTAGCGATTTTTGGTGTATTCGTTCGGACGGAAAATGTCCTCGGTTTCTTTTGCCACGCTAGCCGTGCCCGCTTCGATGGATGCACCCTGCATGGCGTAATCGCCCAGTTTGGCGAGATCCTCCGGGTCCTGGACGATCCGGACCGCTACGTTCTCGTTCCCGATTTGCTCCAGCGCCCGGATCTCCGATTCCGTCAGCGGCTCCGGCAAATAGGAGCCCCGGTTCGTGTCCGGCAGAAACAGTGCATCATACAGCGGTGTTCCCTGAGGCGCTTGGGGCGTCAGCGTGATTTCGGCAACCGGTTTGGCATCCATGCTCTCCGCCAGTTTGCTCTCGTCGTAGGTTCCTTGCGGAAACAGCCGCAAATTGACCTTGTATCCGAGCGCCGGTCCGGCCACTTGGACATAATCGAGAAAAGTCCCTTGCGAAATCATCAGTTGCCGTGCCGGCGGATCGGCTGCAGGCGACATCCGCGTGCTGTCGGCATACAGCTCGAAGCTCATCGGATCGGCAGGGTCAAGCATCACCTTCCACGGCTGCATGTTATGCCCGCTGGCGGCGAGCAGGCCGTGCGCTGCCAATTGAACCCGCGGATCGCCGAATTGCGCCGCATATTTTTTGCTCCAGGGCTCGAGATATTCCGCTTTCTTAAAAATCCCGCTGACGATAAGCAGCACGGCGGCTACAATGACCAGGAGCCCCAAAACGACAATAAATGTAATACGCAACGGCCGTCCCGCCATGATGGATCTCTCCCCCTCAACCTTCATTTTTATGTCCGGAAGCCTTAAGGGAGCGGAGCAGGAACAGAAAGGCCTGGCGCACAAATTCCCCGGGGCTGATGTTGTAGTAGCTCTCGATGTAATTTTTCTTGATCCGTACGGTACTGAAGATGCCCAGTATGCTGGCCCACAGCATGACCGCGGCCTGCTCCGGCGCCAAATCGGCGCGGAAATCGCCGTCCCGGATGCCTTTATCCAGCGCCGTCTTCACGAATTGGAGCGCTTCTTCCCCCAAAGCATAACATTCATCTCTGGAAGCATCCGGAATGCCGTTCTGGAAATCGGCAGGGCGGTTCTCGTATTCCATGATCGCCTGAAAATGCTCCGGCTGCTCGCAGGAAAAAACATAATACACATGGGCAATGGCCCAAAGCTCCTCTTCGGCGGACAACGCTTGGGGCGTTTGAAGCACCTGCTGCAGCCGAAGCTTGAGCTGGCGGTAGCCCCGGATCATCATTTCGAAATAAAGCTGCTCCTTACTGCTGAAATAAGCATATAACGTCCGCTTGCTGAATTCGGCTTGCCTGGCGACGTCGTCCATCGTGGACCGTTCATATCCTTTGCTGAAAAAGACAACCTCCGCCGCAGCGATAATGTCGTTCCGCCGGATCTCCATCTCTTTGCTGCGCCGTGCTTCATTTCCCATCTTCAAGCCTCCACATTTCTCGAAATGCACTACAGTGAATTTAATTACACTCTCAGTTTACTTTAGTCTATTCGAACGTTATTCTGCTGTCAATGCGCTCATGAAAGGATGGACCATGCGGCATAAAAAAGACCTCTGATCCCACCATGCAGTGGAATTAGAGGTCTTTGTTTGATTAGTTTGCTCCGGCTGTCGTTTAATCTGCAGCCAGCACCGGCGTTGCCAAGCCTTCCGCCGCTTTCTCTGCTTCCGCCGGAGCGGCTGCGGCATTGGAGGTGCGCAGCGGCAGCTCTTTCAGGAAGAAGACGAGCACGAAGGCGACGGCGAGCACGATGGTGCCGGTCAGGAACACGATGGACAGCGTTTGGCCGAGAGCATCGCGGATGCCGTCCAGCATCTGGTTGAAGATCGCCAGCGCATCCGCCGGCAGGCTTGCTTTGGTCTGGTTCAGCAGCGGCTTGTTCATCAGCGCCTGCGGATTGGCGAAAGCGGCCATCTGCTGTGCCAGTGCCGGATCAAGTTTCGAGAAATCCGGTGCAGACGGCGAAGTCATCGCATCCTTCAGCTGATGGGTCAGGTTATTGGACATTACCGTACCCATAACGGCAATCCCGATTGTACCCCCAAGGTTACGGAACAGCTGGGAAGAAGCGGTCGCTGCGCCCAGGTCTTTATGCGAAACAGCATTTTGCGTCGCCAGCGAGAAGACCGGCATCCCGAGCCCAAGCCCGAAGCCGAAGACGATCATACTGAGCACTGCGGTCGGCACGCTGTTCATGAAGATCATGATCGCCATGCCGGCAACCATGATTGGAATGCCGATCAGCGCGAACCGTTTGTATTTGCCTTTTTTCGCCATCAGCTGGCCGGTAATGGAGCTGGACACGACCATCACGATCGACATCGGCATCGTTACATAACCGGCGTAAGTGGCGGAAATGCCCAGTACGCCTTGCACGAAGAAGGACAGGTAGATCATCGCGCCCATCATACCGAAGTTCATAATGAACCCGATCAGGTTGGAGATCGTTACGACGCTGTTCTTGAACAGATGCAGCGGCAGCACCGGATTCGATGCTTTACGTTCAATCAAGATAAAGATAAATGCAGAGACGACCGATACCGCAAGAAGACCGATAATCTGTGTGGAGCCCCAAGCATATGTTGTTCCCGCCCACGAGAAAGCGAGCAGCAGCGGAACGATGGTCGTTGTAATGAACAGCGAGCCCAGATAGTCGATGCCTTTGGATTCGCCGCGTTTGCCCTTTGGAAACAAAGCCAGGATCATGACGAAAGCGACGATGCCCAGCGGCAGGAAAATCCAGAACAGCCAGTGCCAATCCATATGGTCGACGAGATAACCGCCGAGTGTCGGTCCAAGTACGCTGGAGAAGCCGAACACAGCCATCATCAGGCCCATCCATTTGCCGCGTTCGCGCGGCGGGAACAGGTCGCCGACAGCGGTAAAGGCGGTGGACTGGATAATCCCGGCCCCGATCCCTTGAATTCCGCGGTACGTGATGAATTGGAATACGTTATCGGAGGTCCCGGTCAGGAACGCGCCGACCATAAACAGCAATATCCCGATGAGCAGGAACGGCTTGCGGCCGAACATGTCGGACAGCTTGCCGACGAGAATCGTCGCGATGGTCGAAGTCAGCAAATAAATGTTGATCGTCCAGGTATAGTAGTCCATGCCGTCCAAAATCGCGATAATCCGCGGCATGGCTGTACTTGTAATGGTTTGGTTGATCGCGGCGAACAGCATTGCGGCCATAATCGCAATCATGATGGTAAGCTTGCGCTTACTTGATAAATGTTCCATGATGTTTTTCCCCCACTAATTATTTTTTATCTAACTCTGCAATCAAGGTGTTAAAAATCCGCTTCAGATGCGCGATGTCTTCATCCGGCAGCACGCTGAAATGCGAATGAAGAAGCTCCTTCTGGCTCTTCTCCACCTCCTTGATCAGGCTGGCGCCTTCTTCGGTCAGCGTAATGTTGACGACACGCCGGTCGCCTTCCGCCCGTTCCTTCTTCACGTAGCCTTCGGCCAGCAGATGGTCGGTCACGCCGGTGATGGCCGCGGAGGTTAAATCAAGCGCATGCGCCAGCTGCGATACCATTTGCGGACCTTCCTTCGACAAGACGAACAGCGTCTTGAACTGGGTCTGGGTCAGCGGGCAGCCATGCTGATTCCATTTATGGGCTATTCCTTTCAGCAGCGTCTTGAATAAAGTGGAAAGCTCGAAATAATCACGCTCGGGCACAGGCTCACCTCCAAACTTATTTTTAAATTGATTAAGCGTTAATTAATTAAGAGGTAAATAGTTAAGAACTAAATTATTAAAGCATGAATCAAAATATACCACCGCTCATGAAATTCGTCAAGAAATAAACTCGAAAATTTTCAGTAAATTTTTGCGGGATTCCATGAAAAAATCCGCCGCCCGTAAGCGGGCAGCGGATCGGGGTGCGGCGTTGTGCGGCGCGTGAATCTTTGATTGGCGTCAGAGTTGAATTATGCTTACAGCTCTTCCAGCTCGCTCAGCCACAGCGCGGCAGATGCATCGCTCGGCATGCGCAGGTCGCCGCGCGGCGACAGGCTGACGGTGCCGACCTTCGGGCCGTCCGGCAGGCAGGAGCGCTTGAACTGCTGCGTGAAAAAGCGGGTGATGAAGACGCGCAGCCAGTCCTTGAGCTGCTGCTTCGTATACGCTTCGCCGAAGGCATGGCGGGCAAGATACAGGATTTTGCCCGGGGTCGCCCCGGTGCGCAGCATGTAGTACAGGAAGAAATCATGCACCGTGTACGGTCCAAGAATGTTCTCGGTCAGCTGGACGATTTCTCCGGTTGCCGAAGGCGGCAGCAGCTCGGGGCTGATGCCGGTATCGATGATACTGTGCAGGAAGCCTTTGACATTGTCGTCGGCTTCATGGTCGGCATACCACTGCACGACATACTGGATCAGCGTTTTCGGGATGCCCGAATTGACGCTGTACATCGACATATGGTCGCCGTTGTACGTGCACCAGCCGAGGGCCAGCTCGGACAAGTCGCCTGTGCCGATGACGATGCCGCCGTTTTTATTGGCAAGGTCCATCAGGATTTGCGTCCGTTCCCGGGCCTGCACGTTCTCGTAGGTCAAATCGTGGACATCCTTGTCATGCCCGATGTCCTTGAAATGCTGCAGGCAGGCATCCTTGATATCGACGACCATCAGCGACGCGCCGAGGCCCTTGATCAGTCCCACCGCGTTGTCGTACGTGCGGCTGGTGGTGCCGAAGCCCGGCATCGTCACGGCCAGCACGTCGCTGGCCGGACGGCCGAGCAGCTCCATGGCGCGGACGGCGACGAGGAAGGCCAGCGTGGAGTCGAGGCCGCCGGAGATGCCGATGACCGCTTGCTTCGTTCCGATGTGGCGGATGCGTTTCATTAGGCCGGAGGTCTGGATGGAGAGAATCTCCCGGCAGCGTTCGTCACGCTGCGCCGGATTGCCGGGAACGAAAGGGTTGACGGCAATGCTGCGCAGCAGCTCGCGTTCCGCGGCAGATTCACCTTCCGGAGCCGCGAAAAGAATCTCGCGGTAGTTGCGCCCGCCGCGGCCGGCACGGAACGTGCCCATGACGGAGCGGGAGTACTGCAGCCGCGGCACGTCGATGTCTGCGGCGGTGAGCCTCGTCTCGTGGGTGAACCGTTCCGATTCGGCCAGCAGCTGGCCGTTCTCGGCGATCAGCGAGTGGCCGCCGAAGACGACGTCGGTGCTGGACTCGCCGGTATTGGCGCCGGCGTACACATAGGCCGCCACGCAGGAGGCCGACTGGGAGGATACCAGCTGGCGGCGGTAATCCGCCTTGCCGACCAGCTCGTTGCTGGCGGACAGGTTAAAGAGCAGCAAGGCGCCCGCCTGGGCCAGCAGGCTGCTTGGCGGCACCGGCACCCACAGATCTTCGCAAATCTCGACGCCGAACGAGAGATTGGCGTCGTTCTCGCAGGCGAAGATGAGATCGTTGCCGATCGGCACGGTCTGGTCGCCGAGGCGCAGCTCGGACACCTCCAGCTCTTCGGCGGCCGCGAACCAGCGCGGCTCGTAGAACTCGCTGTAGCCGGGAATGCAGGTCTTCGGCACGAGGCCGAGAATGCGGCCGCTCTGAATCACGGCCGCGCAGTTAAAGATCCGGCCTTTGATCGACAAAGGCAGGCCGACGGCTACGACCAGGCGCAGCCCTGCGGTCGCTTCTGCGATCTGCAGCAGCGCTTTTTGCGCGGCGTCCAGCAGCTTATGCTGAAGGAACAGATCGGCGCAGGTATAGCCGGTGATGCACAGCTCCGGCAGGACGAGGTATTCGACCCGCTGAAGGGCGGCTTGTCCGATCACTTCGATAATTTGCGTCGCGTTAAACGCACAGTCCGCCACCTTAAGCTCGGGGGAAGCGGCGGCTACGCGCGCGAAACCGTAATTTTGCAATGAATTCACCTATCCTTTAACTGACAGTAATGTGTGGGCGTCAGCCGAGGTTGCGCTGGAATTTCGTGATGTCCCGGGCATAATGCGAGACGGTTCCGTCAAATTTTTTCAGCCGTACAACGTCCTCCGAGAACTTCTCGATCACTCCAAAGCCCACCCGGGAGTACATCCCGTCCGGATCACGCTGCAGCGCAGAAACGAAGGTTCGCGAGAGGGCGGCAACAAAAAATTCGACATCTTTAACAAGGGTTTGCGGCATGGCTGGAACCTCCGTGATCAGTCGGATTAGCTCGAATAAAAGCTTACGGATTATTGTACGGCAGGCGGAGGATTTTGCAAATGAGTTTTCAAAATATATCCCCTTCGTCGTTCCTTTCTTTTTATCAAATTTTCAAGTTCAATCTATATAGTTTGGTCTGGGACTAAGCTGGAGTATACTTATCTTACCCAAAAAAACGAATGGGAATAAAGGAGCTGGACTAGTGGCGGAACCTCTCAAGTCAATGTACAATGAATCTTTTTTGAACGGGCTGGCGGACAAGCTTGGACGGGCGTACCCCTCTTTTAATAGAAAAGAGTTTGTAGCGGCGGCGATGCGGGAGCCGTGGGAAGCGCTGGAGCTGAAGGAACGGATGCGGCGGATTACGCTGACGCTGGGCGATTTTCTGCCTCCGCGCTATGAAGACGCGCTGGCGGTCCTGTTTGCGATCGATGAGGAATGCCGGGGATTTCCGTATTTGATCTTCCCGGATTTTGTCGAAGTGTTCGGGCAGGCGGATGAACATTTCGAACTGTCGGTGGCGGCGCTGGAACGCTTTACGCCGAAGTCGTCAGCGGAATTTGCCGTGCGGCCGTTTCTGCTGCGGGAACCGGAGCGGATGATGGTACAGATGCTTGCCTGGGCCGGCCATGAAGACGAGCATGTGCGCCGGCTGGCCAGCGAAGGCTGCCGGCCGCGGCTGCCCTGGGGCCAGGCGCTCCCGATGTTCAAACGCGATCCACGGCCGCTGCTGCCGGTGCTGGAACGGCTCAAGGCCGACCCGTCGCTGTATGTGCGCAAGAGCGTGGCGAACAACCTGAACGATATCGCCAAGGACAACCCGCAGGTGGTCCTGGAGCTGGCGCGGCGCTGGAAGGGGCAGAATCCGCTGACCGACTGGATCGTGCGGCACGGCTGCCGCACGCTGATCCGCAAGGCGGAGCCCGAGGTGCTGGCGCTGTTCGGCTATGCCCAAGAGGCGGAGGAGACGCCGCTCGTCGTCCATGCCGAAATTACCGCATCGCCGCAGGCGCTGTGCATCGGCGACAGCGGCGAGCTGTCCTACCGCCTGCGCGTCCGCGAAGGCGAGGCCGTGCGCGTACGGATCGAATACGGCATTTACTTTGTCAAATCCGGCGGGAAGACTTCGCGCAAGCTGTTTCTGCTGTCCGACAAAACGGTACCGGGCGGCACGGCCTTAAGCGGTACGCGTACGCACCGCTGGGCCGATCTGACGACCCGGCGCCATTACCCGGGCAGCCACCGGATCGCGCTCCTCGTCAACGGGCGCGAGGTGGCCGAAGCGGCGCTGGAGCTGGCGCCGCAAGCAGATTAAGCGGAGCTTCGCAGGCAAGAGCGAACAGGGCAGCGTTCCTCCATAATGGAAGGAACGCTGCCCTGTTGTCACGGAAGGACAATCTCCAGATGGCGATTGTCCTTCCGCTCGCGCGCGGCCATGCCCAGCGCATAGCTGCGCATGCCGCCGGGCGGGGCTTCCTGCCAGAGGCGGAAGCCCTCGGAGGCGGTCACGGCGGCCATGTCTGTGTCCGCCGTTCCGGCGAAATAGATGGCGTTCAGCGCCCCGACCGCTTCCGCCATCGCCTTCAGCTGCGCGTCGGAATACCGGCTGTACGCAGCGTCTTCTTTCAGCCGGGAATATGTGCGGTCCGCGGATAAGGACGTAAAGCTGTCCGCGCTGTATTGCTTGAAGTTCAGCAGGTTCGGATCGCTGCTGCCGGAAGCCTTGGCCCACAGCTCGACATTCAGCCGCTCCGTACCATATACCAGCTTGCGCGCAGCAGGTTCGTATTGCAGCACGCCGTACTGCTGCGGATATACGGATAAGGCGCTGTCCGCGATATCGTAGACCGTACGGCCGTTTTCGCTATAGGAAGCAATGTCCTGGATATGGATATGCCCGCTTAGCACGGCAGGGACGCCGATGCTCATCAACACGCGGCCGGCTTGCTCATTGTTGTTCAACGTGAAGCCTTTGCGGATAAATTCGCTGTGGTTCAGCAGGCTATGGTGCATGACTGCAAGCAGCTGCGCACCGTTATCACGGGCTTTCGTCCCGCATTCGGCGATCCAGGCGAGCGTTTCGGGCCCAAGCTGCCCGTCCAGCTGCGGCGAGCCGAGCTTGGCGTTATCTGCATATTGGCTGGTGTCCAGCATGAGCAGCCACAAGTCGTCGGACGGCGCCGCCAGATAGCTGAGCGAAGCCGGGTCCCTGGATATCGCCTCGTCGTATCCGAACTCCCCGTAAATGCTGCGGAACTGCTTCGGACTGACCGGCTTGACCTTCACCTGCTTCTGCCCGGCAAATTTGCGCGCCCAGGGATTATTGATGTCATGATTGCCGGGAATGACGTAGACTTTGGTTCCGGCTTCGGCTTCGATCTGCCGCAAATGCTCCGCCAGCCCCAAATGGCTGGCCTTCTCGCCGTTGTTCGTAAGGTCGCCGCTGAGAATGAGAATGTCAGGACGTTTGACGGCCACTTCATAACCGAAGGCGCTCAGGAGCGCATCGCTGTATCCAAGCTCTTTGCCGTCTCCGTCCTCGACAAAACGCTGGAAAGCCGGACCGGAATCAGTCAATTCCGGAGCCAGATAGTGGGTGTCGGTTGCGGCAAACAGGGTCAGCGCATGGCCGGATTGAATCCGGTATTCGGCGTTCCCGCCATGCCCGGAACGGGTGCAGGAAGAGAGGGGGAGCAATAGAATCAATGAAAGAAAGATCGATAAAGGCTTTTTCATAGGGACACCTTCTCCGGTGAACGACAAAAGGCGCACCCCGGCGACTGACCGGGGCGCCCCCTTCGGAATCCGTTATTTTTTGACTTCCGTCACGCCCGTAACCTTGCCTTGATCGGATGCGGTGTAAGAAGCTTGATATTCGTCGCTGGCAAAGTAGACATTGCCCTGAATGGTGGCGTTGATGACCTTGAAGCCGTTGGCTTCCACATAGACATCCCCGACGAAAGTACCGCCTTGAATTTGCGTGTTTTCACTGCGGATCGTGATTTTCGGTGCGGTAAGCGTAAAAGAATTGGTGATGTTGTGGTCCGCATCCTGCGTATACAGGGCGATTTTACGCGCCGGAGCACCTTTGTTCGTAAATTGCCCGTCGACGACCAGATCCTCGGTAAAGGTCAGGTCCTTTAAGGTTGCGGCAATCCAGTGCCCCTGTGGGCTGATGGCCGTCTTGAACGCTTCGTTGTTGTCTACGACGGATACCGAGGTCACGGCATCGGTCGTTTGGTTCCCGGCTGCAGCGTTATTTGCGGCATTATTAGCTGCATTATTGGCTGCATTGTTCCCCGCATTGTTTGCGGCGTTGTTGTTATTGTTGTTTCCGCATCCCACGGTCAGGGTAAGCGCAATGGCTGTCAGAAACGCTGCGAATTTTCTCATGCGATAAGCCTCCTTGGTAAATGCTTAAATTTAATATAGAATGAATGGTGCGGAAAAGTTGTGATTTTGTTCACTTCACCTCCAAAATATTTACCGATCGTTCTACAAATGTTAAGATAAAGCCAGGAAGGAGAATGATTATGGCGCGAAGCAAGGAATTCGATATTGACCATGTGCTGGGTAAGGCGATGGCGATTTTCTGGCAGCAGGGCTACGAAAAAACCTCCATGCAAGATCTCGTCACCGGTATGGGCATTCATAAGCGCAGCATGTATGACACCTTCGGCGACAAGCATACCCTGTTCATGAAAGCGATGGAACGGTATGCCGAGCAGGTTGCGTCCCGGATGGAAGGGCGGGTTGCGGATGCCCCGTCGGCCAAAGCGGCGATCCGCCTGCTGCTTGAAGCAACAGTCTACCGGCAGAAGGAAGACCCGTACGGCTGTCTGCTCGTAAATACAGCGGTCGAGCTTTCTAACCATGATCCCGAAGCCAAGGATAAAGTAAACTTCGCATTCGAGGGCACGGAAAGACTGCTGGAGCGGCTGGTCCGGCAAGGCCAGGCATCGGGCGAAATCACTTCGCATCTGGCTGCCGCCGATCTTGCCGCATTTCTCCATAATACGTTTGTCGGCTTACGGGTATTGGTAAAAACGCTGGATAAGGATTCGGACAAGCTGCAATCCATAATCGATACGACGCTGGCGATGCTATAAAGACCTGGCGGGCTCCAGCGGAGCGGTGCTCCTGCGTTCCCTTGCGTATATTATGGCGCCTGCCCGGCACAATTATCCGGTGAAAATGGGCACATTTTGATATACAATAAATGTTTAGGCAAGATGAGCGTAGAAAGGGAGCGTTCGAGCATGGCAAAATCAAAATATTACGTAGTATGGGAAGGCAAGCAGCCGGGCGTTTACGCAACCTGGGCGGAATGCAAGGCGCAGACCGACCATTATACCGGGGCAAAATATAAATCCTACGAGTCGAAAGCGGAAGCGGAAGCCGCGTTTAAAGGCGGCTGGAAAGGCCGCTGGGGCCAAAGTCCGGCATCCGGTGCTGTTACTTCCGGCAAGAGTTCGCGCTTCGGATCGAAGAGCGCCTCTGCGGCGGACCCGGGCGAGATCGATTACGACAGCATTTCGGTGGATGTCGGCACCCGCGGCAATCCCGGGCCGGTGGAATATAAAGGCGTGGACACGCAGACCGGAGACGTTATCTTCTCCTGCGGGCCGATTGCCAAAGGAACGAACAATCTCGGCGAGTTTCTTGCCATCGTTCATGCGCTGGCTCTGCTGAAAAAGCAGGGAAGCTCTAAAACCGTGTACAGCGATTCCGCCAACGCCCTCAAATGGGTCAAGCAGAAAAAGGTGGCTACGACGCTGCCGCGCGACGCCTCGACACAGGAAATTTGGATGCTGGTCGACCGTGCGGAGCGCTGGCTTCAGCTTAATACATATGACAATAAAGTGCTGAAATGGCAGACGAAAGACTGGGGAGAAATCAAGGCGGATTATGGCCGCAAATAATGCTTTACCGGGTATATGGGGTAATAACCGGTAAAGAATGATATTACAGCAGATGCGGGGGAGACGGACATGTTGTTCGGCAACGATTGGGATGAAGTGCTTCAGGAAGAAACGCAAAAACCGTATTTTGAGGAGCTGCGTTATGCGCTGGCCCGCGAATACAAGCAGTACACGGTATATCCGCCGAAGGACCTGCTGTTTACGGCGCTTAAGCTGACGCCATACGGCGCGACCCGGGTAGTCATCCTGGGACAGGACCCGTATCACGGACCGGGCCAGGCGGAGGGGCTGAGCTTTTCGGTGAAGCCCGGTGTGCGCATCCCGCCGTCCCTGCGCAATATTTATACCGAGCTCCATGACGATACGGGAGCGAAGATTCCGAACAACGGCTCGCTGCGTCCCTGGGCGCAGGAAGGCGTATTGATGCTCAATGCGGTGCTGACCGTGCGCGAAGGACAGCCGAATTCGCATAAAGGGCTGGGCTGGGAGAGGTTTACGGATGCGGTCATGGAGAAGCTGAACGAACGCAAGGAACCGCTGGTCTTCATTTTGTGGGGCAGCCACGCCCAGGCGAAAGGGGCTTTTATCGATCCCGCTCGGCATCTGGTCATCCAGTCGCCCCATCCCAGCCCGTTTTCGGCACACCGCGGATTCCTCGGCAGCCGGCCGTTCAGCCGGGCCAACCGGTTTCTGGAATCTCATGGTATGACGGCCATTGACTGGTCCATTCCGGATCTGTAGTCCTAAGGCAATTCGTGAAAAGGGGTGGAGCCATGAAGCATTGGGTAGGCAGACCGGTAATTATGTATTGCGGGGACGAACCCTACACGATTATGAGAGGCGTGCTGCGCAAATGGGACCAGGCGGGTTCCATGGCGGTAATCGGGCATCAGGAAATCGCCGTGCCTTTTCAGGACATCGTCTACATCAAGGCGTTGGCTCCGAAGGAGCGGGCGTTCCCGCCGAAGCTAAATGCGGTAGGTTATGTCATGAAAGAACGCCAGCAGTTCGATAACGCTGTTTATTTCAAGTCCTCGGTAACCGTGTGGAAAGGCGATCAGCTGGTGGCCTTCAACACCACGATCATTTCGCATACCAAAGGCTCCGTTACCCTTGCCAGCGGTCAAAGCGTGCTGAAAGGCAACCATGTATTTGTGGTCCGTTCGCTCCGCGGGTAATTACGAAAAATTGATCGCTCATGAAAAGCTCATCCGAAAAGCGGAAAACCGCTTTAGGAGGGCTTTTTTATTATGGACATTTCGTGAACATGAATGGCTTTTGGCCTATTTTTCGGCAAATAATTCGCTGTTTCGGGAGGAAAAAGATCCCATGGGGAAGAATATATTTTTCTGTATATTATTGTAAAGGGATGATGGAATTGAGTTCTGTGGTAAATGTTAATGTACAAGGCTACGAGCAGTATGGCGGACCGCAGCAATCTTATTTTGACGGGGGATTGGCGCAGTACATTGGATGGAGAATTTTAGGGTTTCTGGTTACGGTGTGTACGCTGGGATTCTGTTATCCATGGGCATTCGTCATGATTTACCGCTGGAAGGTTGAGCATACCGTCATTGACGGCCGGCGCCAAACGTTTGACGGCACCTCGCTGCAGCTGTTCGGCAACTGGATCAAATGGTGGCTGCTTTGTCTGGTCACGCTTGGCATTTATTCATTCTGGCTGTTTATCAAACTGGAACAGTGGAAGGTCAAGCACACTCACTTCTAGTACATACAATTACAATAGCCCGCCTCCGTTCAAGGAGCGCGGGCTATTCTCTCTATCAGAGCGGCATTTCATCATCCTTTAGCACAGGCGCGGGGACCGGAGCGGCCTCCTCTGTCCGCTGGTTGACGATGATTTCATAGACGCGCAGAAAGATAATCTTGATAATCATATAGACCGGAAGGGCAATCAGCACGCCGATAATGCCGAAGAAATCGCCCCCCACCAGCACGAGCACCACCGTTGTCAGCGGATGCACATCCAGCGACTTACCGTAGATGATTGGGGACAGCACATTATCCTGAATCTGCTGGGCGATAAAAATCACGACGGCAGACCAGATCGCCATGGTCGGTGAAGCGATGAACCCGACAATGATGACCGGAATCGCTGCAAGCAGTGAGCCGACATACGGGATGAAGTTGAGCGGCACGGAAATGACCGCCAGCAGCAGCGAATAAGGCAGCCCGATGATGAGAAAGCCGATATACAGCATTACGCCGAGAATCACATTCAGCAGCACGCGGGTGACAATGAAGCCGCTAAGCGCACCGTCGATGGAACTCAGCATCTCATCGGCTTCCTTGCGGTATTTTCGCGGCACGAGACTGAGCAAAATGGGCGACAGCTTGTGGCCGTCCTTCAGCATATAGTAAAGAATGATAGGCAAGGTGGCGATCACGACGAAAATGCTGGATACGACGCCGATCAGGTTGGACATCGAGTTAGTGATCCAGTTAATGGCGTTGTTCAAATAATCCGAAAGCCGCTGAACGATGTCCGAATCGCTTTGGAAAAAGCGGGATAGCGACGGGTCATTCTGCAGCTGGTTAAACTGATTCTGCAGCCCTTGCACCAAATAGGGAGCATTGTCGATAAAATTTTGGAACTGCTCACGCAGAGTCGGCCAGACCAGCACCCAGAAGAGCACGAACAGCCCGGCAAAGCAAAGATAAATCAAGAGAATCGACAACGCACGGTTCAGCTTGCGGGCGACCAGAAAGTTGACCAGCGGGCGGAGCAAATAATACATAAAGCCGGATAGCATCATCGGAACCAGCAAAAGTTTGATGATGGCAACAATCGGGTTGAACAGAAACAGCACCTTGGAACCCAGATATAAAATCGTCAAAAATGCAATGATAGCCAAGCTTGTCCGAAAATACTTGCTTTGCAGCAACGAAAGTCCCCCCGTTTCACCAAATCTTCTATTCTATTCATTCTAACTGTATAACCGAAAGAAAGTAAAATGATTCAGCCGGGGTTTATGGTCCCTCCACGGCGGTTAATACGGCTGTACAGGAGGGGATGAACCATGACAGAACTGGTAGTAGGGGTATTTGGACATCGCAGCGACGCGATTCTCGCCATTGAATCGTTGCGTAGTCACGGGATTAAACCAGGGAGGATTTCGGTAGTGACGCGGCAAAAAAACGATGTGAAGGCCATCAGCCGCGATACGGGAATCGGAAAACCGCTGAGCGGTATCGGTAACGGAGGGCTGTTCGGTACGGCGCGGGAAATCGGCGTCGGTCTGGATATGATCGACGACACCGCTGTCGCCGCAGGACCCGCCGCCCAGAAGTTAGCCGGGGCGGACATGGAGACAGATGGGCTTGTTGTTAGTCTGATGTCGGTCGGCATCCCGCGGGCGGATGCCGAGCGGTATGCGGGACATGCGGAGCTGGAGCATATCGTAGTGATTGTGCAAGCGGACGCGGATGACCGCGAGGCAATCATTGAACTGCTGGAAGCGCACCATACGCTTCCGGCCGATCCCGGCGAAGCGCGATAAGCCTTGGCAGCGTTCCCGAACATTCAGCGCTGCGAACGGAGCCTGCGGCGTTTCGCCGCTTTTTTTCGCCCCTGGACAAACATGACGGGATCAATGGTGAGCGGGTCGACAGCCCCGCCGGTTTCTTCCGTGACCTGCTTAGCTTTCACCAGCGACAAGAAGGCGAAGAGCTCTCCGAGGACACTGAATCCCGCAGCGATAATTGCATAATCCTCCGAGGAGAGCTCCTGTGATTCCACGGGATTGCCGCTGCCGGATGTGCCGTTGCCGCTTTTTTTGGAATTGCCGTTGCCAATGGGACTAGGGGCCATCTGAGTTCACCTGCTTTTCGCCATATGTACTATAAAATATGTAGCACCCGGCGGAGAGGAAATAGGCGATTCGGTTTTATTTCGGTATAATTGAAAATATACATACCAAGAAGGCAAAGGAGCGAGCGAGATGATTCTGCACAAGGGGGAGATTCTGTTCCGCCAGGGCGACGCCTGCAATCATTTGTTCAGGGTAAAAAGCGGGCTGTTCAAGGTGACAAGACTGCACGAGAACGGAAACATGGTCTTGTTTAATCTGTTGTATTCCGGCGAGACGGTTCCCCACCATTCCCTCATTTCGCCAAAGGAGGCGCATGGCACGGCGGTGGCGATGATGAAAAGCGAGGTTGAACTGATTCCGGCGGCGGAATGGTACCGCGAGCTTCGCGAGGACCCCGACAAAGTGATGGAGATTGCGCTTTTACTGCAGGAGAAGGTACGCTTCATGCAGACGCGGATCGACCATTTGACCGTCGGGACCCCCGCAGAACGGCTGGCGCTGCTTAACCGCTGGATGAGCGAGCATTCACGCGGAGCACTGCTGACAGACCTACTGACCCAGGAAGAAATCGGCCAGCTGATCGGAGTACGGCGGGAGACGGTTAACCGGCTGCTGAACCAGCACGGTTAAATTTTTTGCTTTTTAATGGAAAGCTGTTTAGCCTTAGCTGTTTGCGTGGTATAATTTACTCAGTACCTATCAACTAAAGAAAGGATCAGGATACCATGTGTCCCCGAAGGACGAATCCCCAAAGGACGATTTGGAAACGTTATGATCTGTCTTATACTTAGCTTCCCTGTCAGAGTGTGCGCATAGCCGTCAGCTTATGGACAGCCGCCTCTAGACCGGGAAGGAGTACTGATTATGCGAAGGACCAGAACCTCATACCTTACCCGTCGTAGAGGCCGGTGGATTACGTAAGCCGCCACCACGATAAGGGGAGACTTGTATGAGGAAAGAAGACGGCGGTTTGAAATGGCCGCTGAGATTGACCGTCATTTTGTCCGGAACTTTGCTGCTTGCCTTTACTTATTATCACATTAACTATCAGTTTCATTTAACCGAGGGCGGTTTCGTCGGACTCTCGCTGCTCGGCAAGTATGTGCTTGGCGTTTCGCCTTCATTATCTATGTTGATTCTTGATATTCCGGTGCTGCTCATCGCCATGTTCTTCAAAGGAAGAGCATTTGTGATGAACACATGCATCTCCGTCGGAGCGTTCACGCTGTTCTACAGCCTGATGGAACGTTATTCCGGCATCGTCATCCCTCTTCACGGCAGTCTGCCGCTTGCGGCGCTGCTGTCGGGCCTCTTTACCGGGCTCGGTGCAGGGCTGGTGCTGCGCGGCGGCGGGGCCAGCGGCGGGGACGATATCCTGTCGCTCTTGATCAGCGAATGGAAAGGCATCAAGGTGGGTACGGTCTTTATCCTGATGGATGTAGCCGTTCTGGCATTGTCGCTCTTCTATATGCCGCTCAAGGAAACCTTGTATACGGTGATGGCTGTCGTTGTGGCCGGGTACGTGATTACCCTGACTACAACCCTCGGCAAACCCAAGCTCCGCAAAGCGCCGAAGCTCGGGACCGCGCTACGCGGGCCGCAGGATGGCACAGTAATGTGAATATAACATAAGCAAAGTTCCCCCCGGCGTATCCGGGGATCTGCAAAAAGATCAGTCCGGATATTCCGGCTGATCTTTTTTGTTGTTCCTGGCTGAAACCAAGGCCGCCGGAGCAGCGTATGTATCTCAATCAAAATGATCAATCACGATGAAGGTGGAGGTATGCAAATGGGAGCGCATGAAATCGATTATGTCATTAAGGGCGAGGAAATCCAGTGTGTCGAGGTGCAGCTTGATCCCGGGGAGAGCGTGATTGCCGAATCCGGCAGCTTTATGATGATGGACCAGGAGATCACGATGGAGACCGTTTTCGGGGACGGCAGCGGCCAGCGCGGAGGCGGCGGGGGCCTCATGGGCAAGCTGATGGGTGCAGGCAAACGGCTGCTGACGGGCGAAAGCCTGTTCATGACGGTGTTCACGCACAGCGGGCATTACGGCCGCAAGAGCGTGACCTTCGCCGCACCGTATCCGGGAAAAATCATCCCGCTCGACCTGACGCAATATGGCGGTAAGATCATCTGTCAAAAGGATGCGTTCCTATGCGCGGCCAAAGGCGTATCGATCGGCATCGAGTTTCAGCGCAAGCTCGGCGTTGGCTTCTTCGGCGGCGAAGGTTTCATTATGCAAAAGCTGGAAGGCGACGGCCTCTCCTTCGTTCACTCCGGCGGGTATGTATTTGAACGGACGCTGCAGCCGGGCGAAACGATCAAGCTGGACACCGGCTGTCTCGTTGCGATGACCGCAAATGTGGATTACAATATCGAATTTGTCAAAGGAATCAAAACCGCCGTATTCGGCGGCGAAGGCCTGTTCTTCGCGACGCTGCGCGGCCCCGGGAAAATCTGGGTGCAGTCGCTGCCGTTCAGCCGGATGGCGGACCGCATCCTGTCGGCGGCGGGAAACGCCGGCCGCAAAGAAGAGGGCAGCATTCTCGGCGGGCTGGGTAACCTCCTGGACGGACGGTAAGCTCGCTGCCGAACCTGGGAACGCCATAGCTTACCAACGAAACGCTCCTACCGGTGTAAACCGAGGGAGCGTTTTTTTACGTACGGACCGGATTGGGGTGGAGCTGCTGCGTTCGGTTGCAGGCAAGCTGGGCGTTCAAGCCGCTAAAAGAGAAATAGTAGCGAGGAGATGTCTTTGGCGTCGTGTTGAGGAACTGGTATCGCATGAACCTGAAGCTCCTTTCGGCGAGACTGGAGGGAGCTTTTGCCGTGTGCTGGGCTGTTTAGGTGGAGAATTTATGAGGGAGCTTGCAGAGATAGGGGTAAACGGGGGCTTTCTGGACCTGTGCTGCAAAAGGCCGGCGTTAACGGACACAGGAGCCGTTATTTTGGCAAATAGCCGCGAATCTGTAAAATAACGGACCTGAGCGCCGTTATTCATAACTGGAAGCACATACATAGCGGTTTTTCCATACAATAACGGCCCTCAGGTCCGCTAGTTTGGGAAATACCGTGTTTTTTTGCAAATAGCGGCTCTCAGGTCCGTTAGACTTGCAGCGATGATGCAGGCACCGGCTAAACGCGACTAAGTATAACTAAGCACAACTAGGCATAACCAAGCGCAACTGAGCACAGCTAAGAGCAACCAAGCATAACTAAGCACAACCAAGCGCAACTAAGCACAACTGAGCATAACCAAGCGCAACCAAGAGCAACTAAGCACAAACAAGCACAACTAAGTAAATCCAAGCAGGTAGCCAATACCGTTTATTCCCGAACCGCGCCTACCAGTAAAAACATCGGCCGGCGCAGCTCATCGCGCCATTCCGGATGCCGTTCCAGCGTCTCTGCCGTCAGCTTCAGTTCGGACATTCCGGTGATCCGGAAGCCGGCGTCCAGCAGGGCAGTGACGTAAGCGGAAACGGTGCGGTGGTATTTCACCACGTCATGCTCCAGAAACCGGGCGTTTCGCGGGCCTTCCTCGTGGTAATGGTCGACCGGCCAGTGGACCTTTTCGCCAGCTTCGTTATAATGCCAATCCTGCGCTGCCCGTGCGGTGAAGATCGGGTGCTCCACGGAGAAAACGAAGCTTCCGCCGGAACGCAGCATGTCGTAGACTTGCCCGCACAAGCCGGCGAAATCGTCGATATAATGCAGCGCCAGCGAGCTGAGCACCACGTCAAATTGCCCCGGCGGGAAGCGGACATCCTCCAGGGCAGCCTGAATATACTGAACGCCGGGGTCATCGGTCATCGCCTTCGCGCGGCCCAGCATGTTTTCCGACAGGTCTACGCCGATCACGCCCGCGGCTCCCTGAGCACGGGCGTAGCGGCAGTGCCAGCCGAACCCGCAGCCGAGATCGAGCACCTGCTTTCCGTTCAGTTCCGGGAGCAGGCTGCGAAAAACCTCCCATTCGCCTGCCGCCGCCAATCCGCCGGTCGAACGCGGCATTTCGCTGTATTTGCCGAAGAAATCCCGATCGTCGTATTTATTTTGCTTCATGGCCGTTGGCTCCTCCTCGATAACGCTTGCTTTTTACAGCGATTATACCGCAAATTTGACTCTCCCTCATGGACTGTATATATTATTGGGCAAAACCGCTGCCCTGCTTCAGGCGGCAACCGGAGGCCATTATGTTTAAAATCATGATCATTGAAGACGACGGCGGGCTGGTCTCGCTGCTGGAGGAGCATCTCCATAATTACGGTTACGAGACCCGCGCGGCTCAGGATTTCTCGGCGGTACGCGCGGAATTTGAAGCTTTTTCGCCGCATCTTGTGCTCCTGGACGTCAATCTGCCGAAATTTGACGGGTACTATTGGTGCCGGCAGATCCGCGCCGTATCGACTTGTCCGATTGTCTTTATCTCCGCCCGCGACGGTAAAATGGACCAGGTGCTGGCGCTGGAGAACGGCGCGGATGATTATATTACCAAACCGTTTGATTACGAGCTGGCCACCGCCAAGATTCGCAGTCAGCTGCGGCGCGCGTACGGCTCCTATGCCTCGGGCGGCAATGAGCGGGTGCTGAGCGTGGCCGGATTAACGCTGGATGTGGAGCGGCTGACGCTCTCAAAAGGCGAAGACCGGGCCGAACTCAGCCACACCGAAGCAAAAATCCTCGACGAGCTGATGAAAAAAGCCGGCATGACTGTCTCGCGCGACAGGCTGCTGGAGAAGATTTGGGACGACCAGGTGTTTGTCGACGATAACACGCTGAACGTATACGTTACCCGCGTACGCAAAAAGCTTGCCGCTCTCGGTGTCGACGAAGGTCTGCAAACGGTGCGCGGCCAAGGCTACCGGCTGGTGCAGAACTGGGGGAGCGAGGCATGAAGCTGTTTATCCGTGAGCATGTCCCTTTGATTACGGTGTACGCGGCGCAATTGCTGCTCATTACACTGGTGTACCGGTTGGACGGAGGCAGCGGCCGGAGCGTCAGCTTATACGCTGGGCTGCTCAGCCTCTGCCTGCTCTTGGCCTATTTGGCGTACCGCTACATGACGCACCGTGCCTTCTACGAGCGGCTGAGCGAAACCCCGGCATCGCTGGAGGACTCCGGAGGGCCGGCGCAGCATGCGCCGCTTGCGGAAAGCCTGCGCACGCTGCTGGCACGTTATTTTCATCTGTACCAGAACGACTTGCACAGCTACCGGCACAAGCTGGAGGAGCATATCCATTTCATCAACCAATGGGTGCACGGCATGAAGACGCCGCTCTCGGTCATCCATCTGCTGATCCAGGACAAGGACGGACCGCCTTTTGCAGCGATATCGGATGAGCTTGACCGGCTCAAGAAAGGGCTGGAGACCGTGCTTTATACGGCGCGGCTCGATACGTTCGAGCATGATTTCTACGTGGAACGACTGGAGCTTGGAGCGGTGGTGCGCGCGGTTACGTCGGAGCAGAAGCGCCTGTTTATCCGCAAACGCGTGTTTCCGGCTGTGGATATCGAGGAGGGGCTGGACGTCGCCTCCGATGAAAAATGGCTGTCGTTTATTCTGACGCAGCTGATTACGAACGCACTGCGCTACACGGTCGACGAGGGCAAGGTTGTTACATTCCGCGGCTACAAGCGGGAAGACGGGATAGCTGTGCTTGAAGTCCGAGATGCAGGCGTCGGCATCCCGCCGGGGGATCTGCCGCGTGTCTTCGATGCTTATTTTACCGGAGTGAACGGAAGAAGCTTTCAGGAATCGACGGGTATGGGCCTTTACTTGGTCAAACAAATATGCGACAAGCTTGGGCATCACGCGGAGATCGAATCGGAGATGGGAGTGGGCACAACCGTCCGCCTGCTGTTCTAGTCGGGGTTAACATAAAATACATGATGATGCTTAAAGCCCAAAGCCCCGCTTTGTGGCGTTATCTATGGCTTACAATACTGTAAGCTGACTGTAAGTTTCTGAAATGGCGGGCAGGCGTGACGCATCGATATACTAAAAATAATCCAAGCGGAAGGGGGAGCGCCGTTGTCCCTGCTGGACGTTAGGCAATTATCCAAAATTTATGCGGGCAAGGTTGCAACACGCGCGCTTCATCATATCGACTTCACGGTGGAGCCGGGCGAATTCGTCGGCATCATGGGTCCTTCGGGCAGCGGCAAAACGACGCTGCTCAACCTGATCGCCACCGTCGATGAGCCCACCTCCGGCGAGGTGCTGATTGAAGGCCGCAACCCGCACCTGCTTCCGCGCCGGGAAAAGGCGCTGTTCCGGCGCAGCCGGCTCGGGTTTGTCCATCAGCAGTTTAACCTGCTGGATACGCTGACGATTGAAGAGAATATTCTCCTGCCGTTAACGCTTGCCGATACGCCGCTATCGGAGATGGCGGAGCGGCTTGGCAGCGCGGCGGAGAGGCTGGGGATATCCGGCCTGCTGGCCAAACGAACGCGGGAAATCTCCGGCGGGCAAATGCAGCGGGCGGCAATTGCCCGGGCAGTTATTCACCGCCCGGCGCTGATCCTGGCTGACGAGCCGACCGGCAGCCTCGATTCGCAGGCCGCGGCTGAGGTGATGGGGCTCCTTGCGGAGATCAGCGAAGCGGAAGGACGGACGGTGCTGATGGCGACGCATGATGCGGTCGCCGCCAGCTTTTGCCACCGTGTCATCTTCATCAAGGACGGCCGGTTCTACAACGAGATTTACCGGGGCGGCAGCCGGAACGCTTTTTTCCAGAACATTATCGACATGCTGTCGCTCCTGGGAGGCGCGGGTTATGACCTTTCGGCAATTCGCCGCTAGAAACGTCCTCCGGAACATCCGCAAATATGCCGCGTATTTCGTCAGCAGCGCGTTTTCGGTCATGGTGTTTTTTCTCTGTGCCCTGTTTGCCTTTCATCCGGCGATTAAAGGGGACTTTATCCTGCGCACGGCGGCAAATACGATGCTGGTGGCCGAAGGCGTTATTTATCTCTTCTGCTTCCTGTTCGTGCTCGTATCGGTCGGATCGTTCCTGCAGTCGCGGCGGCTGGAGTTCGGCTTGCTGCTGATGCACGGAATGACGAAAAGGCAGCTGCACGCCATGATCTTTTTGGAAAATATGCTGATCGGCAGCGCGGCAATCCTTACGGGAACGCTGCTTGGCCTGCTGCTCGGCAAGCTCTTCCTCATGATCGGCTCCGCTTCTCTCGGCATCGCGCCGATGCCGTTCTACCTGACTTGGCAGGCGCCGGTACTCACCGTAAGCAGCTTTGCGCTGCTGTTCGTGCTGATCTCGCTGGCCTCCTTTGCGCTGCTGCGCAGCGGCCCGCTGCCGAAGCGGATGCACGAGAGCCGGGACAATGGGGCCCCGGCGCCGCGGGCTTCGGGTCTTGGTGCGGCGGCGGCCGTGCTGCTGCTGGCGCTGGGTTATGTCCTGGCGGCCCGTACCGGTGCGGCGCTGGTGGAGTTTATGATGTTTCCGGTGGTGGCCATTACCGTCGCCGGAACCTATCTCTTTTATACGCAGCTCAGCTTGTATGCCGTTCAACTGCTGCGGCGCATCCGCCGCTTCTATTACCGCCGGATGAACATGGTGACCTTCTCCGGCCTGGCACACCGCTGGAAAGATAACGGCCGGATGTTCTTCCTGGTGACCATCGTGTCGGCGGTGTCCTTTACCTCGGTCGGCGTTTTTGCCTCGATCCACACCTTGTCCGGCGAGCTGGAGCTGGATTATCCGGCGGCGGTCGGCTATGTGGCAAAAGGTGAACAGGACAAGGAGGAAACGGAGCATCTGGCCCAAATCCGCAGCGAGCTGGAAGCGCGGAAGCTGGCATTCGAGACGCTTAGCGTTGATATCAAATACGCCGCAGTCGCTTCCCAAACCGGGCCGGACCGAACGGAGCGCCTGCCGCTCATTGCGTTCAGCGCCTATAAGCAGGCGGTGGAGGCGGCGGGGTTTGCCTCGCCCGCCGCCGGGCCCTCCGGTACCGACGGGTGGGTGATGATCGGCTCCCAGCGCGACAAAAGCCTGGTTCCGGTCCGGCACCGGGCGGTCTACACGCTGGAGCAGGGCATTTCGGTCCGCGAGAGCGATTATACGCCGCAGGTGCCGATTGCCGAGTATTTGCTGCCCGAGCTGGACGGCCGGATCGGCGGCGATTTCAGCGGGCTCGTCGTCAGCGATGAGCTGTATGCGGCGGTCCGGCCGCAGCAGACCGACCGGTATACCGGCTTCTACACACCGGATCTGCATGGCACGGTCGGTATCGCCGCAGGCCTGGCGCGAAGCGGCAAGTCGGCTTATGAGGAAACCGCGCCATATGCGCTGGTGGTCAGCGGAACGCTGTTTGAGATCCAGCGGACGCAGTACAGCGCGATGCTGCTGGCATCGCTGCTTGCCGGCACTGTCTTTTTCATTGCGGCGGGGAGCTTCCTGTATTTCCGGCTGTACATGGATTTGGAGCATGACCGGCAGGAATACGCGGCGTTGTCGAGGATGGGGTTGACCGACCAGGAGCTGGACCGCTCGGTTACGCTGCAGCTGGCCCTGCTGTTTTTTGTGCCGGTGCTGCTCGCAATCGTTCACAGCCTGTTTGCTTTTATCGCGCTGCAAAAGCTGTTTTATTTGTCCATCGCGGCGCAGACGGGTACGGTGCTCGGCGGATATCTCGCCGCTCAAGGCTTGTATTTTTGGCTGATCCGAAACCGGTACTTGCGCAATCTAAAGAAAAACCTGATCTGAACAAGGAGGAAAGACCATGGACTTGCTGAACCTGATCAAAGCCCTGATTCTGGGGATCGTGGAAGGACTGACCGAATTTGCTCCCGTATCCTCGACGGGTCATATGATTATTGTCGACGACATGTGGCTGAAGTCGATGGACTTTCTGGGGAAATATACTGCCAACACGTTCAAAATTGTCATTCAGCTCGGCTCGATTCTCGCGGTGGTGGTGGTGTTCCGCAACCGTTTCATCGATTTGCTGGGCCTGAAGCGGCTGAGCCGCAAGGAGCGGACACCGGTTCCGGAAGGCGAGGACGCCGTTGCCCCGTCCGGCAGCCGGCTGAAGCTGGCCCAGGTGCTGGTCGGCCTGATTCCGGCTGGCGTGCTCGGCTTTATTTTCGACGATTATATCGATGAGCATTTATTCTCGACCCGGACGGTGCTGATCGGGCTGGTGCTGGGAGCGATCCTGATGATTCTGGCCGACCGTTTCGCTCCGAAAAAAACGACGGCGGAGACCGTAGACCAGATTACATATAGACAGGCGCTATCGGTCGGACTCGTGCAATGCCTCTCGCTGTGGCCGGGATTTTCGCGCTCCGGTTCGACCATATCCGGCGGGGTGCTGCTCGGGATGAGCCACCGCGCCGCGGCGGATTTCACCTTCATCATGGCCGTGCCGATCATGGCCGGGGCCAGCCTGATTTCACTGCTGAAGAACTGGCAGTATTTTACGCTCGACGCGCTGCCGTTTTTTATCGTCGGCTTTCTCAGCGCCTTTGTCTTCGCGCTTTTATCCATCCGTTTCTTCCTGAAGCTGATCAACCGCATCAAGCTCATGCCTTTTGCCATATACCGGATCTTGCTGGCGGCCGTCGTGTATCTGGTCTGGTTCTGAGGCTGGCCGAATAACCTGCAGAAGCCCATTTGCCCTTATTTGCTATAGACAATATGTATAACCTGGACCCCCGGTTTTCCCTTGCGGACACCCTGGGGTCTTGTCGTATGATGACCTCAGATTACAGGATGAGGGGCGAAGGACAATGAGCACAGTGAAAACGAGCAATCTCGGATACCCGAGAATCGGCAGGAACCGGGAATGGAAAAAACGGCTGGAAGCGTTCTGGGCCGGAAAAATCGACGAGCAGACGTTCCGTGCGGACATGGATGAGATCCGGCTCGGCCATCTGCTGGACCAGCAGGCGGCCGGCATCTCGCTGATCCCGGTCGGTGACTTCACTTTTTATGACCATGTGCTGGACGCCGCGGTGATGTTCGGCGCGATTCCGCAGCGGTACGCCTATGACGGCGGGGCGGTTTCGCTCGATCTCTACTTCTCGATGGCGCGCGGCAGCCAAACCGCCCCGGCCTGCGAAATGACGAAATGGTTCAATACCAACTACCACTATATCGTGCCGGAGCTGGGCAGCGGCTGGACGCCCCGCCTGACGGAGAACAAGCCGCTGGAAGCCTACCGTTTCGCCAAGGAGCGGGCGGGTATCGAAGGCAAGCCGGTCCTTATCGGCCCGTATACCTTTCTGAAGCTGTCCAAAGGTTTTCCGGCGGCGGAATTGGCGGGCCAGGCACGGCGCCTGCTGCCGGTCTATATCACCGTACTGCAGCAGCTGCAGGCTGAAGGCGTCCTCTGGGTACAGATCGACGAGCCGGCTGTCGTGACCGGTCTGCCGGAGGCCGAACTCCGGCTTCTGGAGGAGCTGTACACGGAGATCGCCGCAGCCGTTCCGGAATTGAAGCTGCTGCTGCAGACGTATTTCGAGGCCGCGGAGCCGCTGGAGGTTCTGCTGCGTCTGCCGGTCGCAGGCCTAGGCCTGGATCTGGTCCATGACGGCGGAGCGAACCTGGCCGCGATCGAGAAGCTGGGCTGGCCGCAGGACAAATGGCTCGGCGCCGGCCTGATCGACGGGCGCAACATCTGGCGCGCCGATCTCGACGCGAAGCTGGCGCTGGCCGCGCGCCTGCTCCGCCAGGTGCCGCAGGAGCGGCTGCTGCTGCAGCCATCCTGCAGCCTGCTGCATGTGCCGGTATCCGCCGCCGGCGAAACCGGCCTGAAGCCGGCCGTGAAGGGCGCGCTCGCCTTCGCGGAAGAGAAGCTGGGCGAGCTGCGCTTGCTCGCCGCCGCCCTGGAAGACGGCGCGGACCGGCATGCCGCCGCGCTCGAAGAGAGCCGCGCGGCGCTGGCCGCCTTCCGCGCGCTGCCGGAGCGCCGCCGCGAGGATGTGGCGGCGCAGCTTGCGGGGCTGCGGCAGCTTGAGGGCCGTCGCAGTGCGCCTTTCGCCGAGCGCGCGGCGCTGCAGCGGCGCAAATGGCGTCTGCCGCTCCTGCCGACGACGACGATCGGCAGCTTCCCGCAGACGCCGGAAGTGCGCCAGGCGCGGCTGAAATGGCGCACCGGCGTGTGGAGCCAGACGCGGTACGACCGCTTCATCCGCGAGCAGATCGAAGCCGCTATCCGCTTCCAGGAGGAGATTGGGCTCGACGTGCTGGTGCACGGCGAATTCGAACGCACGGACATGGTGGAATTTTTCGGGGAGAAGCTGGACGGCTTCCTGTTCACCCGCGGGGGCTGGGTGCAGTCGTACGGCTCGCGCTGCGTGAAGCCGCCGGTCATCTACGCCGATGTGGCCTATGTCGAACCAATGACGGTGAAGGAGAGCGTCTATGCTCAGTCGCTGACGGAGCTACCGGTTAAGGGTATGCTTACCGGTCCGGTGACCATTCTGAACTGGTCGTTTGTCCGCGACGATCTGGGCCGTGACGAGGTGTCCAGACAGATCGCACTGGCGCTGCGGCATGAAGTCCGGGCGCTGGAGGAAGCCGGCATCGAGATGATTCAGGTAGATGAGCCGGCGGTGCGTGAAGGCCTGCCGCTTAAAGCGGAGGACCATAAAGCTTATCTGGACTGGGCCGTTCAGGCGTTCCGTATTGCGGCGCATCCCGTGCACAGCGAAACGCAAATTCATACCCATATGTGCTATTGCGAATTCAGCGATATGATCGCTTCCATAGCCGATATGGATGCCGATGTCATTTCAATAGAAACCTCGCGCAGCCATGGCGAGCTGCTGACGGCTTTTGAAGAACAGGGCTATGAGAAGGGAATCGGTCTGGGCGTTTACGATATCCACAGTCCGCGGGTACCGGGAGTGGAAGAGATCGGGAGGAACATCGAACAGGCGCTTCGGGTGCTGGATGCGGAGCAATTCTGGATCAATCCGGACTGCGGGCTGAAGACCCGGGGCTGGGAAGAGACCGGCGCCGCGCTGCGGAATATGGTTGAAGCAGCCAAGCAGGCGAGGGAGAAAACAATTCTGCAAAATGCTTGATAATAATTCTCAGTGCTGTTAAAATGGAAAAAGAAAAGAAGGAACCGTGGAGGGCTCCTTCTTTATTCCGGCTATTTGCTTTCGAATGTTTTACAGTCCGTTTCTTCGGACTTCTTAGGCTCCTGGGAGCTGTGGTAAGCAACAAAAATGGATTCTGCGTTGCATTTGTTGTTTTCTGCCCAATACGTGCAGGAGTTTACAGCACACAATACGTCTTTTGCCATGAGGTTCACCTCCCCATTCCGTGGATTGCATCGTAATTAAGATGAACGTTAGCAGGCTGTTCAGACAAGGTGGAGCTTGTCCGAGCAGACATGACCCTCATTTCCAGCGAATTGAGGGTTTTGTGTCCGTATAGACACCTAAATTGTAGCAAATGAAGCACTTTTTCGCAAACAAAACCATTCCGTGAGGGATGGTTTTTTGTGTTGCATCTTTTATTTTGCGCGATAATTCTAAGAAATAAACCGGTTCCCGGCATTTGCTGCAACCTTCCAGCATTTGGTTCGTCTGAGAAGGATATATAACAATTACCATTTCAGCAATGGAGGGTTTGTATGAGAAAACGGGGGCTCTACATTTTCATTGGATTTATGGTAATGATGCTCATGCTGGCAGGTTGCGGGGCGGCCTCGGACAACGATGCGGCTGCGGACACGGGCTCGTCTGATGCAGCGGCGATGACGGAGGCGGCGGAAGCGCCTGCGGCTGCACCGCTCGCAGGAGCGGATGAGCAATTTTCGGCGTCAGTGGCAGATTCCGGTCAAACCGCTGCCGCAGCGGATACTTCCAAGACAAGCTCGTCCGTTCTGGAGACCGAGAAGGCGTCCGAAACTGCCGCCGGATTCACGGGCAGCGCCGAAACCGCGGACGGATTAAACAAAAAGCTGATCTACAAGGCGAATCTCGCCATGGAAGTCAAGGACTACGGCGCTGCGCAAACCGAGGTGCGGAATCTCATTACATTGGCAAACGGTTACATCGTTGAGTTCAACGAAAACACGTCGGAGTATGAGCAAGGCGGAACCTTTGTGCTGAAAGTGCCGGCGGGCGGCTTTTCTTCGTTCCTGAACAAACTGGAGCAGGTGGAGCATAAAAGCATCCAGCGCAGCATCCAGGGACAGGATGTATCCGAGGAATATGTCGATCTGGGATCGCGGCTCAAAGCCAAGCAGCTCATGGAAGCCCAATATGTCGAATTTATGAAAAAAGCGACCAAATCCGCCGACCTCGTCGCATTCGCCAACCAGCTCGGCGCCATCCAGGAGGAAATTGAGACCCTTAAAGGCCGGATGCGCTACATCGATCAGAACGTCTCGTTCTCCACGATCGAGCTTCGCCTGTACCAACCTGAGGTCAAAACAGCGGCAGTCGATGATGAAAAAGAAGCAAAGCCGCTGTCCGAACGCGTATCCGATGCGCTGAACGGTAGTCTGAACGCAATTTCCGTTACCTTCCAGTGGCTGGTCATCGTTTTGGCCGGCGCACTGCCGATCCTTATTCTTGCCGGGATCGTACTGGCAATATTCCTTGCCATCCGGAGAAAAAGCAAACCGCGCGGCAACCGGCTGGAACGGTTCGCTCCGGCGGAGGAAGGGAGCTTAACCGCCCCGCTTTCTCCGAGCGGCCCTGCTCCCCACAAGGTAGCCGGTAAGACGGATGATGTTGAGCCGGAGCCGGAGGATACCGGCAAGTAGAGGAACGCTAAAAACCGCCCCGGGCAGCTGATCATTCGGCTGTCCCGGGGCGGTTTTTTTGTGAAATGGCGATCGCGCGTCAGCTGCGGCGAACCTCTCATTTTATGCGAATTAGTGGGAGGTTAGGCGAAGTGTGACGGAGCCGAAACGGAATGCGGCAGCATCGCGATTGTTCCCGCGTGCCTCCACCGCAGTCCGTGTCTCCGGGCATTTCAGTCAAACAGCACCTTATACTCTCCATAGCCTTCCTTCTCCAGTTCCTCTTTTGGAACGAAGCGAAGCGCAGCCGAGTTGATGCAGTAGCGCAGCCCCTCCGGCCCAGGACCGTCGGGGAAGACGTGACCAAGGTGCGAATCGGCCGTCTTGCTGCGAACTTCCGTCCGCACCATGAAGTGGCTGACGTCGGTTTTTTCCTTCACCGCATACTCGCGGAGCGGCCGGGTAAAGCTCGGCCAGCCGCAGCCGGAATCGTATTTGTCGAGCGAGCTGAACAGCGGTTCGCCGGAGACGATGTCGACGTAGATTCCGTCGCCGTGATGATCCCAGAAGTCGTTGCGGAACGGCGGTTCGGTGGCATTATTTTGCGTCACCTCGTACTGCAGAGGCGTCAGGCGCGCTTTCAGGCTGTCTTTGTCCTCATTATGCGTCCAGTGTTTTTCGATAAACGCTTCCCGGCCCGAGCCTTTGCGGTAACGTTTGTAGTGGGCGGGATTTTTATGATGGTACCCCTGATGGTAGGTCTCGGCAGGGTAAAAGGTTGCAGCCGGCAGAATCGGCGTCACAATCGGCTTGTCAAAGCGGCCGCTTGCCGCCAGCTCCGCTTTGGAAGCTTCCGCTTCCCGCCGCTGCTCATCCGACTGGACAAAGATCGCCGTCTGGTAGGATGAACCGCGGTCATGGAATTGTCCGCCGGCATCGGTAGGATCGATTTGCTGCCAAAACAGCTCGACCAGCTTGCGGTAAGGAAAGATATTAGGGTCAAAGGTAATCTGAACCGCTTCTACATGCCCCGTTGTCTCCGAGCATACTTCCTCGTAAGTCGGATTAACCGTATGTCCGCCGGTATAGCCGGATACGACCTCGATAATCCCCGGCAGTTCTTCAAACGGCGATACCATGCACCAGAAGCAGCCGCCGGCAAAGATTGCCTTCTCCGTTTTTTGTTTATATTCAGCTTGTTGTTCGCTCATTGAAGTCCCTCCAAATCGCGCATTATAATCACGCAATGAAATTTATCGCAATTTAATTATAATTTAAACTATTAACATTCGCCAGCAATAGCCGGGACAAAGATCCGGCACTGAGAATAAGATCAGCCGACCCCGCCATTTATTTCGCGCGGAAAGCCCGAGGCACCAGCGCAAAGCCTGCCGCCAGCAGGACCGCACCGTAAGCCGCCACCGCCATCACCGCGCTGCGCGGATGATGGAACATTTCCCCGCCGAGGAAAGCATACAGCGAGATCCCCGGGATTTTTCCCAGCGCCGAGGCGCCCAGGTAACTCCAAAACCGTAAGCCGGCGACACCGGCATAAACGTTGACCGCGGTTTGGGGAATGATAGGGGTCAGCCGGGCTAGCACGATAGACAGAAAGGGGCGTTTTTTCACCATTGCCGTAAATTTACCGAGCGCGGGAACGGCGGCCAGATAAGCTTTCGCTTTTTGCTGAAAGGCCGATTTAACCAACCCGTAGATCAGCGCAGAGGCCAGCGTCGATGCGGCCCAGCAGATGAGCGCAGCCGTCAGGCTTCCGTAAGCATATCCCAGCAGGCCGATCACCAGCTTGTAAGGCAGCACGGGAAACAGTGCCAGGAGTGCGGCAGCCCCCGCGGTAAGCGGAAGATGGCGGCCTTCCTGAAGCCAGCCGAGAATCGGAGTCCTGTATAAGAACACTGTGCAGGCTCCGCCGATATAAATGAACAGGATCAGCCATTTTTTCATGCCACTCCGCCCTTTCTGCGTCTTTTATCCATCATACTGAAAAAAATGCCGTAAATGAAGCAAAGATCATTGTCGCCGCCATTTGCGGCGTTATAATACATTTATATAGCATCCGACAAGCGGGAACCGTGCGGATGAAGGAGGTGCAGCAATGAGAGTTCCCGAACGCAAACGAGTTGCCATGATCGGAATCGGGGATATTGCCCGCAAGGTGTATTTGCCGCTGTTATCCCGGCATGATCAGGCAGAGGTCATCGGCATTTTGAGCCATTCCCCGCAGACCGTACGCACGGCGGTATCCTCGTACCGTTTCCCCAAAGGTACCACGGAGCTGGACGAGCTGTTGTCCTGGAGGCCGGATGCGGTGTTCGTCCATAGCCCGACGCCGACGCATTTTGATATTGTCATGAAATGCCTCGGGAACGGCGTGTCTGTATATGTGGATAAGCCGCTGTCCTACGATTTGGACGAAGCGGAGCGGATGGCTGCGCTGGCGGCGGACAAAGGTTTGCTGCTGGCTGTCGGCTTTAATCGCCGGTATGCGCCGATGTATGTCGCTGCCAAAGCCTGGCTGGAGAAAGCGGGCGGCATTAGCCACTGCCAGGCGGTCAAGCACCGGACCCGGACGCAAAGCGCAACGAGCCGGGAGACGGTATTCGATGATTTGATCCACATGCTGGATTTGCTCCTGTGGCTTTGCGGCAATGATTATGATTTGCTGAAACATTCGCTTTATGCGGATACTGAAGGAAGACTGCTGCGGGCTGCCGGGATGGTCGGCTGGAGCGGCGGAGTCTCGGGCGTTTACAGCATGGTGCGCGATGCCGGCGCCGATCTCGAGAAACTGGAGCTGCACGGTAACGGACGTTCGGTCGAAGTGGCCGATATGGAGCGGGCAGTCTTGTATGAAAAAGGCGCACTCCCGCGCACGCAGTCCTTCGGAAGCTGGGATACGGTATTGGAACGGCGGGGATTCAGCGGGGTGGTCGGCCATTTTTTGAATACGCTGGATACGCCGGAGCTTTGCCAGGTCTCCGCAGCTGCTGTACTGCCAAGCCACAGGCTGGCCGCGGCGCTGGCGGATGGCGTATAGAGAGGAAGAGACAACATGGACGATTACCGCAAGGAAGTCGAGGAACGAATTATCGAAAGCTACAAACAGGAAGAAGAAATGATGATTCTGGTGTTTGCGCAGTGGTGCGTGAACAACGGGCTGGATCCGCAAAAGCTATATCTGCAGGCCTACCCGAACCAGGAGCATAACCTCGCGCTGGCGAGAGCGCTTGCCCTGACCGTATCCGCCGAGGAAGCCGGGGATATTTCGGACGATACGGTACTCGGCGTGCTGTCGCTGTTCGGCAACGATGATCTGGCATTCGTAGTGACCGAGGCCATTGCCGCAAGGCCGTCATCTGCGGGGCGGGAGTAACGAAATCGACACGGATTTTATAGGCAGTTGACTTTTTTTTGACAAAACGATGTTCAACAGGTAATAAATGTGGTAAAATTATATATACTAACTAATTGTAAGCTTAGTGGGCGAGAGGTGAGAAGAATGGAACAACATCAATTGACGATGTGCCCAAGATTTGAAACGGCTTTTTCTTTTTTGGGAAAACGCTGGAACGGTCTGATTATTCAGACCCTGATGAGCGGGCCAAAGCGGTTCAAGGACATTTCCGGATTGATCCCATCCATGAGCGACAAAATGCTGTCCGAACGGATGAAGGATCTGGAATGCGAAGGCATTCTGGTCCGGCATGTATTCCCGGAAACGCCGGTGCGCATTGAATATGAATTGACGCCGAAAGGCCGCGCACTGGAGCCGGTCATGCAGCAAATCCAATCTTGGGCAGAAAGCTGGGTTAAGTAATTCCCGGCCGGTCTGCTTTTATTTAGCCTCCTTTCAAGGCCTTACCGGTCATTGGAAGGAGGTTTTTTTGCTAAAAAACGCACCGAGGTTGACAGAATGTAATATAATAGAAAAAATTAAAAGACCGCCGCCGGAAGCGCTATCATGATCGGTTGTGGCTTTCGAAGCCAGTTTTGTCGATGCTCACTCGTAGAAGGTTATGCTTACAAAACTTAAGCCCACGCTTTCGAAGCCAGTTTTGTCGATGCTCACTCGTAGAAGGTTATGCTTACAAAACTTAAGCCCATGCTTTCGAAGCCAGTTTTGCCGATGCTCACTCGTAGAAGGTTATGCTTACAAAACTTTTAGGAGGCGAAATCATGACAACCACCCTGTTTTCCCGGGAAATCGTATATGGAAAAAAGGATGTCGCCCTGCTGGAGCACGCTTCGGTCAACGTACAGCTGATCTACGACAAGACCCTGCATATGCTGCACAACCATCTTCCGGATTTTCTGTGGGAAGCATGGATCGGTGTACCGTATGACATCATCTCCTCCTTGTATAAGGGCGACAACGACAGCGGCAGCGTTTTTCAGAAATGGATCCAAAGTCCGGACGGCTGGAAATGCATCGGCTGTGAGCGTCATTGTCTGGAGCCGGGGGAGACCCGTGACGGAAACAAGCCCGGCGCTGCGCGGACCTTCACGTTTCATAACGGCATCCGGCAAAGCATGGTGCTGCAGGCGATGGTGTGGTCGATGTACGAGAATACGCGGCTTTTGGAGCCGTATCTCGGAGACGGGGCGTTTTTGGACGAACGGGACATGGAGACGATCGCGGCCCATTTTGTCCCTACCTACTTGCACAAGGAACGTTTAGCGGCGGCCAATCAGCCGATCAAGGAATATACGGAGAAAAATATCCGCGTCTACCAGCAGTGGATTTCCGCGCCTGACCTGGTGCTGAAATGGAACGGCGGACTAACCGAAGGACGCTGGATGACCGGCGTGTACGTGGACCATTCCCGGTTTGCCGGGCTCGGCCCGTATTTAAAGGATGCTGCCGGCAAACGCACCTATATGCGGGCGACGGTGGAATAAGGAAACCCTGTTCACCAATCGCCACACCTCCAGTGCGCGTAATCACTACGCGGCGCTCCCGCCCGGGTTAAGGTGTATAGGTAAGCAATACCTACCACACACCTTTGAGGAGGGCAAACATGACGACTAATCATGTGCAAAATACAGCAGCAGAGCTGCAATTTACCGGCGAAGAGCTGGTTCGTGACATCGTGCTGAAGTTTCCAAAATCGGCGGACTATTTTAAAAGCAAACGCATCGATTTCTGCTGCGGCGGAGCCAAACCGCTTGCGGAAGTAACGGCAGAGAAGGATATGAATACCGAGGCGGTGCTGGAAGACCTGCATGAGCTGGCGAAAAATCATCCGGTGCTGGAAAGCGATACGGCTTGGGTCGGCGCATCCAGCCAGGAGCTGATCGACTTTATCGTAAACAAACATCACCACTACCTGCGCGAAGAACTGCCGCTCATTGCGCAAAACGTTACGAAAGTGTTCCGGGTGCACGGCGAGGATTCCCCGCATCTGGCCGAGATGTACCGCCTGTTCCACCTGCTGCGCGAGGATCTGCTGAAACATACTGCACAGGAAGAAGAAACCGAGTTTCCGAAAATGCTGGCCTATGAAGCGCAGCCGACTGCGGACGGCTTGAACGAACTCCGCGGCTTGCTGCGCGGGCTGGAAGAAGAGCATGACGGCGCGGGCGAAATTCTGCGCGAGCTTCGCCGGATTACGAATGATTACACCCCGCCGGAGCATGCCTGCACGACCTACCGTCTGACATATGCCCGCCTGGAAGAGCTGGAAGGCATGACCTTCGAGCATGTGCATCTGGAGAACAATATCCTGTTCCTGCGTTACCAATAAGCTTTTTTTGCTATAAAATGCCTCACCCAAGTCCCCTCGGGGACTTTTTTGTTTGATGTGCACCGCCTGAATGCGTTATGCTAAAAACAGTATTAATGCATGCTGGAGTTCCTGCCCGCAAGCCTGGGGCAGAACCTAAAAAAGGCGGTGCGGGTTTGTCCACAAGGCTGTTATGGCGTTTGCTACTGGGAGTTATCATCATATGGACGGCCGGCGGCTGCGCGGCGGACCTTGGGAACGGCGACAGCGGAAGCGCTGCCGGGAGCCAGGGGCCGGCTTTTTCGTTAATGATCGGAGATGCGGAGCGGTCCGGAAGCTCGGCCAGGCAGGTCGGCGAAGCCTACATGCACGGCATTTCGCTGATGGAGCTGCTGAAGAGCAGCGGCATCGTTACGTTTGAGGGCAATGAAATCAAGGAGGTTAACCGGATATCTTTGACCGGCGGATTTGAATGGGAGATACAGCTCAATGGCAAAAAGACCTCCAACTGGAACGCAGGCATCAGCCGTGACGACAGCATAACGATTGTGGCCTTGCCGGATGCATACCACAAGGATGCCCGGCCGGTTATACTCACCGTAAATGGGGGAAGCGGGCAGCTGGAGCTGACGCATTCCTATGTCTACCCTTATACCGACGATCTGACGGTACGGGGACTCTTGAAGAACAGCGGTATTGTTGCTTTTGACGAGTCGGGGAAAACGGTGGCTCAAGTGCTCGATTACAGCCCGCTTACCACTGAGCGCTGGAAGCTGAAATTAAACGGCAAGGGCTTGCTGGACAGCGGCATTGACATGAAGCTGCGTCCGCAGGACGAACTGGAGATCGCTTTGGTCCCGCGTTAACTTTACAAGAGATTCAGCGCAAGCCGGATTCTGCCGCAAGGCAGGCCGGCTTTTTTTGATCTAGTATTGAAGATTATGAATATAAAAATTTGTGAAAGTATTCACATTGGGTGTGATTGCAGTCACTCTTGCCCTTTCTCAATAAAACGTATAATTCGACTATGAGATAAAAATCACAAAGTCCAGCACGTTGAGGAGGGCCATTAGATGCCTAAAGGAAAAGAGAAGTTGGTATTGATCGGGAACGGCATGGCAGGGATCGGCACCATAGAACAGATTATTAAGCTCGGCGGAGCCTACGATATTACCGTATTCGGCAGCGAGCCTTATCCGAATTACAACCGGATTATGTTGTCCTATGTGCTGGAAGGCAGCAAAACGATCGAAGACATTATTTTGAACGACCGTAAATGGTATGAAGACAACAAGATTACGCTGCACACGAGCTGCGCAGTGGCCCGCATTGATACGGAGGCCCGGCAAGTCATTGCCGAAGACGGCACCAAAGTTCCTTATGACAAAGTCATCGTAGCGACAGGCTCCACCTCCTTTATTCTGCCGGTACCGGGCAGCGACAAGGAAGGCGTCGTCGGGTTCCGCGATATCGCAGATTGTGACGCGATGGTGGAGGCAGCCGGTGTGTACCGCAAAGCAGCGGTCATCGGCGGCGGTCTGCTTGGACTGGAAGCAGCCAAAGGCCTGGTTAATCTCGGCATGGACGTTACTGTGGTCCACCTGCTGGAAGACCTGATGGAACGCCAGCTTGACCGAAACGCTTCCTCTATGCTGCAGGCAGAACTGGAGCGTCAAGGCGTTAAATTCGCCATGGGCAAGCAAACGGCGGAACTGACCGGCGATGCCCGGGTGACAGGACTGCGTTTCAGCGACGGGACCGAACTTGAAGCCGATTTTGTCGTAATGGCTGTCGGCATCAAAGCGAACACCGCCGTTGCGCGGGAGAGCGGCATCGCCGTGAACCGCGGGATTGTCGTAGACGACTTTATGCGTACTTCGGTACAGGATGTATATGCAGTGGGCGAATGCGCCGAGCACCGCGGCACGGTTTATGGCCTGGTAGCTCCGCTGTTTGAGCAAGGCATGGTTCTCGCTAAAGTGCTGTGCGGCGCTCCGACGCAGCCGTATGAAGGTTCGGTGGTCTCCACCAAGCTGAAAATTTCCGGAGTAGACGTGTTCTCCGCCGGCGAATTCACAGAAACCTCCGAGCATACCGTCATCTCGGCTAAAGACGACTGGAAACGTACCTATAAAAAGATTCTCCTGAAAGACAACAAAATCGTCGGCGCCGTGCTGTTCGGCGACGTCAGCGATTCGGCAACGCTGCAAAAGCTGGTCAAGCAAGGCGCAGAAATGACCGATGACCTCTACGCTGAAGTCATGGGCACCGGCTGCTGCGGAGGCGGCGAGAAAAAGAAGGGCCTCTCCGTCGAAGCGATGGCCGATGAAGAAATCGTCTGCGGCTGTAACGGGGTCACCAAAAAGGCTATCGTCGATGCCGTAACCGAAAACGGCTTTACGACGGTCGACGAGATCAAAGCCCATACCGGAGCTACCCGTTCCTGCGGCGGCTGTAAGCCGATGGTTGAACAAATCCTGCAATTCGTACTCGGCGACGGCTTCCAGCAATCGGCCAAGCAAGGCATTTGCGGCTGTACGACGCTCAGCCGTGATGAAATTGTTGCCGAAATTCAGGCCAAAGGCTTGTCGACCACCAAGGAAGTCATGAATGTGCTTGGCTGGAAACAGCCTGAAGGCTGCTCCAAATGCCGTCCGGCCGTCAACTACTACCTTGGCATGCTGAATCCGGACACGCATGAAGACGAGAAAGAATCGCGTTTCGTCAACGAACGGATGAGCGCGAACATTCAGAAGGACGGCACGTTTACCGTCGTTCCGCGGATGTACGGCGGGGTTACGACGCCGGAGGATCTTAAACGGATCGCCGATGTTTCGCTCAAATATGACGTCAAAGTCGTTAAGGTTACCGGCGGACAACGTCTTGACCTGATCGGCGTCAAAAAAGAAGATGTGCCGAAGGTTTGGGAAGAACTCGACATGCCGTCCGGCTATGCCTACGCCAAATCGCTGCGCACGGTCAAAACCTGCGTCGGCTCGCAGTTCTGCCGCTTCGGCACCCAGGATTCCATGGGCATGGGCGCATTGCTTGAACGCAAATACGAACGGCTCGACTTCCCGGCCAAGTTCAAAATGGCGGTTAACGGCTGCCCGCGCAACTGTGCGGAATCCTGCACTAAGGACATCGGCATCGTCGGCAACGACGGCGGCTGGGAGATCTTTATCGGAGGCAACGGCGGGATCAAGCCGCGGATTGCCGACTCGTTCTGCAAGGTGAAGACCGACGAAGAACTGATTGAAATCTGCTCCGCCGTCATGCAGTTCTACCGCGAGACCGGCAACTACCTGGAACGCACCTCGGAATGGGTGGAACGCATGGGACTGGAGAAGATTCAAACCGTTATCCTGAATAACGAAAATAACCGCAAAGAACTCGCCGCCCGGATGGAATTCGCGCTTTCGCAGGTCTCCGATCCATGGCAAAAGATGCTCGGCGACGAGGACACGCGGACAGCACTGTTCGAGAAAACACAAGCTTAAACGAGGGGCGGATGAGAAACATGGAACTGACCGAAAAAGTATTCAAAGTTGGCGCGGCGGAAAGCTTTCTGCCGCAGATCGGCCGGGTTGTGCAGGCCGGCGAAATCGAGCTTGCCGTATTCCGCATTTCGGACGGCCGCTTCTTCGCCGTAGAGAACAAAAATCCTCATCCGAAAGGCGGGCCGCTCGCCGAGGGGATCGTCTCCGGCAAGTATTTGTACGACCCGCTGTATGACTGGAAAATCGATCTTGAGACCGGCGACGTGCAGGCGCCGGACCACGGCAAGGTACGGACGTTCCCGGTACGCCTGGAAGAAGGCGCGGTAATTATTGCAGTATAACAATTTATTAAGAATGGCGGGGAAACGATGTTCACACAAAACGTGGAAACCATTGTAGAAACGGCGGTAGGCAAACGGGATAAGATGAATGAAAGCTTACCCAAATACTTCTTGGCCGCACTGCTGGCCGGCGCTTATGTCGGAATCGGCATTATCCTAATTTTCACGCTCGGCGCGCCGCTGGCCGCCATCAAATCGCCGTTTCAGCCGCTCGTCATGGGGACGTCCTTCGGGATTGCCCTGACGCTGGTCGTGTTCGCAGGCTCGGAGCTGTTTACCGGCAACAATATGTTTTTTACCGTCAGCACGCTGGCGGGCCGAACAAGCGTCTGGGACACGCTGAAGAACTGGATTGTTGTTTTCCTCGGCAATGTGGCCGGAGCTGTCGTCCTGGCGCTGCTCATTCAGGGAACCGGCCTGTTCAAAGCCGCCCCTGCCGAGCACTTGATCTTCGTAGCGGCGGCAAAAAAGATGACGCTGCCGTTCTCTGAGCTGTTTTTCCGCGGCATTCTGTGTAACTGGCTTGTCTGTCTCGCCCTGTGGATGTCCTCGCGCGCCAAAAGCGAAAGCGCCAAGCTGGTGCTCATCTGGTGGTGTCTCTTCGCTTTCATCGCCAGCGGTTATGAGCACAGCGTCGCCAATATGACGCTGCTGAGCGTAGCGCTGCTGCTGCCAAACCATCCGGACACCATTACCCTTGCCGGCTGGATGCACAATATGCTGCCGGTCACACTGGGTAACATCGTCGGCGGCGGAGTATTCGTCGGCATGGCATACTGGCTGATTTCGCCGGTACGCAGCAAAAATAAGTAACAGCAAGCAAAGAGCAAGCACCTTACTGATTGCCGTTCTGTGGCTCCCTGGAGCCGTGGAGCGGCTTTTTTGCGTCCCGAAGACCGGTTAGGGGACAGTCTACTCCTCTAATTTTGCAGAACCAACATCCCAATGCCAACGCAAACACGCCAACGCCCCAACACCGACCCCAACGTGCCAATACCAACATTCCGACCCCTTGGCGCGTCCCTTACGGACCTGAGAGCCGTTATTTGCCTTCCAACTACTGATTTTCAGCATTTTGGCGGCCAATAACGGCTTTGATGTCCGTTGCAGCAGGAAATAGGCGTATTTCCCGTAAATAGCGGCGCTCATGTCCGTTAGGGCGTCGCATGAAGGACACTATGCAATCTCTTAGGCACCTGTTACCAGCAAAAGGTCACGCGACATCATCCGAGGACCAACAATGCGAGACTCGGTTCCTCCTTTTGGGATGTGATGTGCAGCGGGAAGCCTGGGAAGGCGCCGGCAGGGATGGGAGTCAGAAGCGAGCCCAGGCACGGATGGCGCAAAAAAAAGACGCCGCGCGGGCGTCTGTGACCACTCTATTATTTTTTTGAATATGCTAGGGTCAAATATGTTTCATTGAGGAGAATAGAGGGTAAGATGAATAAGGAAACTAAATCCGGCAGATTTCGTTCGGACACAGCTCGCAGTGGCAGATGTCCTGCAGCATGCCGAGGTCCTTGATAACGATCATGCCGTTTTCGTATTCCACCGCATCCTTTTTACGCAGATCGCTGAGCATGCGGTTGACGCTCTCACGGGTGGCACCGATCATGTTGGACAGATCCGTATGCGTAATCTTTTTGTTGATCAGAATGCTTTCGCCGTTCTTCTCGCCGTACGTGTTGCCGAGACGGATCAGCGTGGAGCAAAGCGCGCCGGGTTTGCCGTACATCATCAGATCGCGGAACTTGGTTTGGGTCAGCCGGTGATGGATGCCCATCCATTTCATAAAGTCGATGGCAAAATCGCAATGCTGGCAAATCAGGATCTCCAGATCCTTTTGTTCAATAACGCCGACTTCGCTTTCTTCGATGACTTCGGCGGTAAAGCTGTGTTTCGTGCTGAAGAACGGGTCTGCCTGACCCACCATGTCGCCGGCTTGATACATATAAAGAATCAGTTCTTTGCCTTCGTCAGTCGATTTGGTCAGCTTCACGCGGCCGCGTTTGAGATAGAACAGTTTATCCGAATAGTCACCTTCCCAGAAAAGATGCGAGCCTTCCGGAACGGTGCGTTCTTTCATCGTGACCAGCAGTCGGTTGAAATTCTGTTCGGAGAAACAGTTCGTATTCCCGTGGGCTTCGATAACATTGTAGTATTCCTTTATCATAATCGATATCCCCTTTATTCCCTCAGTTTTTCAGTAAATTTTAAATTAATTATACATTGAAATCCCTCATTATGGTTAAGAATTTTCGCGAAAAAGTGTCGAAATTTCAACATTGTGATTATTTTCACTTCTAATGTGTGAGATTTGATATGTTTTACGTGGCGGAAGTCTCCGGGGTTTCAAAAAAAAGCAGCGTTCTCGTGCAGTTGTCGCGGGATAAGCTGCTTATTTGGCGTACATCCGTTTGCGTTTTAGGCCACCATGATATAGATCATATCTGAAACCGCCGTTTCTTTCAACTCCGTAAAAATGCACATAACTCTGTTACAGCCTGACATTGGCCTCGGCTACGGTGCGGGCTAATCTAGGAGGTGAGCGTCCGGAAAGCTTGCGCGCCGCGCGGGCATCCCCGGAAATACCTCGGGAGAAGGAGAAATCAGAGATGGCAAAAGTAGCGGACAAATATTTAAAGGTAGATCCGTGGGCAGTAATTGAGGAAGGTTTTGATCCACAGCGGAACCGGGTGTCGGAATCGATTTTTTCGCTCGGCAACGAATATATGGGCGTCCGCGGGTATGCGGAGGAAGGCTATGGAGGCGACATGCTGCTCGGCAGCTATTTCAATGGCCTATTTGAGGAAAATCCGGTAACCAACCATTATAAAGGCATCATCCGTTTCCTGCGCTACATGGTCAGTGCGGTGGACTGGCTGTACACTCGGATTACGGTGGACGGAGAACAGCTCGATCTCGCCTCCAGCAGCGTCAGCGGCTACAAGCGTACGCTGGACTTCCGCACAGGCACGTATACGCGCGAATTCGTCTGGAAGCTGGGCAGCGGCAAAGAGCTGAAGCTGCGTTTTACCCGGCTGGTCAGCATGACGAACGCCAATCTGGGGCTGCAAAAGATCGAGTTTGAGCCGTTGAACTTCTCGGGCGAAGCCGACATCGTTTCCGGCCTAGATTTTGGCACGATTCATGAAGAGCGGCATCAGTGCATGTGGAACGAGCTGCGCGGCGCAGCATCCGGCGCGGTGTCTGCGATCATGGCCGAGACCTTGACCACGAAGAACCGGCTGTTCTCCGCGTTCACGCTGAAATCTTCCCAGGCGATTGACGCGCAGGAGGTCCGGCGGGATAAATTTATCGGAAAAAGCTTTAAGCTGAAGCTGACCGAAGGCGAGACTGCGGATTTTGCCAAGCTGGCATTCAACTATTCCGCAGCCGTAAGTCCGCTTAAGGATGACGCGCTTTGGACCGAAGGCCTTAAGCTTGCGGAAGAAGCGGTAAAAGCCGACCCGGCGCAGGTGATTGCCGATCAGGCCGCTTATTGGAAAGGCATCTGGGAATCCAGCGACATCGTCATCGACGGCGATCCGGAGAACCAGCAGGGCATCCGCTTCTGCATTTTCCAGCTCTACCAGACCTATCACGGGGATCATCCGGGCTTCAATATCGGAGCCAAGGGTTTGACCGGCGAAGCATACCGCGGACTGGCTTTCTGGGATACGGAGGCGTACTGCCTGCCGTTCTACCTGTTCAATAATCCGAAGGCGGCCAAAAGCCTGCTGGAATTCCGCTACAAAACGCTGCCGCAAGCGATGGAACGGGCCAAGGCCGTTGACTGCGAAGGCGCCTGCTACCCGATTTCCACGATCGACGGCACGGAAAGCTGCGACCTGTGGCAGCACTCCAACCTGCAGCTGCATGTCGGCACCGCGATTTCCTACGGCATCTGGCATTATGTGAAGAACACGGGAGACCGTGAATTCCTTCATGAAAAAGGAGCCGAAATGCTGATCCAGATCAGCCGTTTCTATGCAACCCGCGGCCAATGGGGGCAACGCAGCGGCGAATACGGCTATTTTGGCGTTATGGGGCCGGACGAATTCCAGCTCATGGTCAACAACAACTGCTACATCAACCTGATGGCCAAAAAATCGTTCGAATACACGCTGGTCACGTTGTCCGAAATGAAGGAGCAGGCACCCGAGCTGTACGCACAGCTTGCGGCCAAAACCGGGCTTCAGGCCGAGGAACTTCAGAACTGGAGCAATCAGGCGGAGCATATGCGCATTCCACTGGAAGAGGCAACCGGCGTATACGAAGAGCATGACGGATTTTTCGATCTGCCGCATATCGACATCCATTCGATTCCGGTTACGGAATTCCCGCTGTACTCCAACTGGTCTTACGACCGCTTGTACCGCTACGACATGATCAAGCAGCCGGATGTGCTGATGTTCATGTTCCTGTACAGCAGCGAATTCACGGAAGAAGCGAAACGGATCAACTACGAATATTACGAGCCGAGATGCATTCATGAGTCGTCGCTTTCGCCGTCCATTCATTCGATCATTGCCAGCGAGATCGGCAAACATGAGGAAGCCTATAATTTCTTCGAATTCGCGACCCGTCTGGACCTGGACAACTACAACCGCAATACCCGCGAAGGCCTGCACACGACTTCGATCGCGGCAGCCTGGATGAATATCGTATACGGCTTCGGCGGCATGCGATCCGACGGCGAACGCCTGAGCTTCCAGCCGTCGCTGCCGGAACGGTGGAGCTCGTACAGCTTCAACGTAACCTGCGAGGGCGTGCTGCTGAACATCGCCGTCACCAAAGACATGGTGATGATCACCGCGCCGCAAGGCGGCAGCACAGAGATCGTCGTTTACGGCCAAACGGTGAAAGTGGATGCGGAAGGCGCCAAGCTGGCCCGCCGCGAAGGGACGGTTGTTCTATGAGCTGGACGGTCAGCGACACTTCGTATGAAGAACGTCTGATTACGACGAACGGCAACAAATACATGACCGGCAACGGCTACCTGGGTTACCGGGGCACGCTGGAGGAATACGGCAAGGCGCAGCTCACTGCCGTGACCCTGGCCGGCCTATACGACAAAGCCGGCGATAAGTGGCGCGAGCCGGTCAACGTGCCAAACGGTTTGTTCACCGTGCTCCGCTATGGTGAGCAGAAGCTTAGCGTGCTTGAGCACGCACCGCTCGAACACGTGCAGGAGCTGGATATCCGCAGCGCGGTACACCGCCGGGAGACGGTGTACGCGCTGGAGAACGGAGGCCGGCTGACTTTTGCCGCCGAACGTTTTGCCAGCATGGAGCTGCTGCATATGCTGGCCAGCCGGTTGACCTTGCAGGCGACGCACGACTGCAAGGTTGTTATCGAGACAGGGATTGATAGCGACGTCTGGGATATCAACGGTCCCCATCTGTTCGGCCGGCAGGAAGAGCTGCAGGGCGAGACGCTGGTATCGAGCGCTATTACCGGCGAGCTGAAACTGCCGGTGGCCGTCGCCGAGCGGACCGTATGCAGCTTCGGCGAAGCGGTGGCCTCCGCAGCGGGAACGCGCCGGATCATTACCGCCGAACTGAAAGCCGGCGAAACATATGAATGGTTTAAATACGCGGCCGTATACACCGGCCTGGATGCGGAGGAGCCTGTTACCGCTGCCGTGCATGCGGTGACGGCCGCCGCGGAAGCCGGTTACGGCAAGCTGCTTGCCGCACACCGCCAAGCCTGGGAGGACCGGTGGGCGCACAGCGACTGCCGGATTGAAGGGGACGATGCCGCGCAGTTTGCGCTGCGCTACAGCATCTATCAGCTGCTGATCATCGCGCCGACCGGGTCAGAGAAGGTGTCGATTCCGGCCCGCGGTTTGTCGGGCCAAGTGTATAAAGGCGCTGTGTTCTGGGATACGGAAATGTTCATGCTGCCGTTTTTCCTTCATACCGATCCCGCCGTTGCCCGCAACCTGATGATGTACCGTATCCACACGCTGGACGGGGCGCGCCGTAAGGCGGAGGAATACGGCTATCTGGGCGCTTTCTATGCCTGGGAGAGCCAGGACAGCGGAGACGACGCCTGTACGCTGTTCAACGTCAACGACGTGTTTACCGGACGTCCGATGCGCACGTATTTCCGCGACAAGCAGGTGCATATCAGCGGGGATGTCGTGCACGGCCTGTGGCAATATGTAACCTTCACCGGCGACGACAGCATCCTCCGGGACGGCGGGGCGGAAGTTATTTTCGAATGCGCGCGTTTCTTCTATTCCTATGCTTACTACAATCCGGTTAAAAAACGTTTCGAAATCCTTGATGTTACCGGCCCGGACGAATACCATGAAAGAGTGAACAACAACGCCTTCACGAATGCGCTGGTCCGCGAGACGCTGGACATCGCGCTGCAGACGGCGCAGTTAATGAAGGCGAAATATCCTGAAGCCTGGAATACCCTGGAGTCCCGCTTTGCCGGTGGCCCGTTCCTTGGCGAGTTCACGGAAATGCTGGAGCAATTCTATATGCCGCAGCCGGACCCGCAGTCGCTTGTCATCGAGCAGTTTGACCGTTATTCGACGCTGGAGGATGTGGCGCTGCCGGATCTGAAAGCCCGGGTCATTCATAAGAACGAATACTGGGGCGGCGGCAACGGACTGGCGACCACCACCAAGATTCTGAAGCAGGCCGACGTTGTGCTGATGCTTAATCTGTTCAAAGGCTCTTTCAGCCAGGAAGTTAAAAAAGCCAACTGGGAATATTACGAGCCGCGGACGGAGCATGGCTCCAGCCTCAGCCCGTGCATTTATGCGCTGGTTGCGGCGGATGTCGGTATGCCGGATTGGGGTTACCCGTATTTCATGCGGACGGCGACGGTGGACTTGACCGGCGAGTCGAAGCAATACGTCGGCGACCTGTACATCGGCGGCACGCATCCCGCCGCGAATGGCGGCGCGTGGATGGCGGCGGTGCTCGGCTTTGCCGGCCTGCAGTTCGACGGCATTGCGGTACGCCTGAACCCGTCTCTGCCGAAGGCCTGGACGGCGGTGGAACTGCCGGTCGTGCTGCGGGGCAACATCTACCGGCTGCGCGTCAGCCGCGAGGCGGTGACGGTAACCGCAGCGGCGGAGAATACCGAAGCGCTCGCGTTCGGGTTGACCGGGACCGAGCCAACGCCGTGTAAACCTGGCGCGGAGCTGAACCTTTATACAGCGGCGGCAGAACATAAATAAACGATAAAAGGGAGAACGTACATGCTGGAGCAAATGAAAGGTGCAATTTTCGATCTGGACGGCGTCATCGTCGACACCGCCAAATACCATTTTCTCGCTTGGCGCTCGCTGGCGGAGGAGTTGGGTTTTGTATTTACGGAAGAGGACAACGAACGATTGAAAGGCGTCAGCCGGATGCGTTCGCTCGATATCCTGCTGGAGATCGGCGGCCTCACCTTCTCCGACGACGAGAAGCTGGCGATGGCGGACAAGAAAAACCGCCTCTACGTTGATTACATCTCGCGCCTGGATGAATCAGAGCTGCTGCCCGGCGTGCGGACGTACCTGCAGTCGCTGCGGAAGCAAGGGATTGGCATCGCGCTTGGCTCGGCCAGCAAAAATGCGGAGTTCATCTTGGATAAGCTGAACATCACCGGACTGTTCGACGTCATTATCGACGGCAATAAGGTCTCCAAAGCCAAGCCCGATCCCGAGGTGTTCGTAAAGGCGTGCGAGGAGATGAAGCTGACGCCGGCTGAGTGCGTCGTCTTCGAGGATGCCGAGGCGGGCGTTGAGGCCGGCAAAGCCGCCGGTATGCAGGTGGTCGGCATCGGCAGCCCGGAAATCTTAAAGCTGGCTGATTACGTCGTGCCGGGATTGTTCGCATTGAACGTCTGATTTCTTGAATTGAAAAATGCCGTTTGAATCTTCATCCAAACGTCCCGCTGCACATGGCCCCGCCATCGTCGGCGGGGCGTTTTTGTGCGCTGCCCCGAGCATCTGCCTGAAGATATCAAATAAGCGAGCTTATTTTAACCTGAATTAAAAATGCGTACAAATAAACATAATCATCTTTAAAATAAACCTATGTAAGCGTTTCGCCGTTTGGTATATTATTTATCCTGGAGGTGTATCCAGTTTGTTGTCTTCATTAATGAAACCGCTGCTCCGGCTGAACGTCAAGCAGCAGCTGATTTTGCTGTTCGTCATCATGCTGACGCCGATCATCATATTGAACAGCTATGGCAACTATAAGGCGGAGCAGATCCTGAAACGGCATGTGACGAACGCTTACGTTGAGCTGAACAAGCAAAACTTTGCCATTATCAACCGGGATATCGATACCGTCAGCAAAATCACGAGCACCGTCATCCAGAACCCGATGATCCAGCAGCTCAACATGTCCGGCGATGATGAAATTCTGGAACGGCTTTCCCGCTATGAGAGCATTGAGAAGCTGCTGCTCAGTTATTCGCAGGGGGCGGAACGGGGAGACGGCATCTATTATTCGCTCTACGTGTATGATCCCGACAACTACTATTTTTTCGCGCCGAATTTTCCGCAGGTGAAGAAAGCGGGAGTCTATTTTTTCTCGAAGGATGAAAAGCCCGTCTGGTTCGATCAGGTGGTGGAGAAGAAAGGGCGCGGTTACCTGATGTTCACCGAACGGCTCAGCGATCAGGCCGAAGCCGGCAAAACGCTGACCTATGTGCGGGCCGTCAACAATATTTACAAGGCGTCCAAAACAATCGGCGTGCTGGTCGTCACCAAGATGGACACCAAAATCGGCGAGTCGCTCAAATCGGTCTCCCTGCCTGAAGGGGAAATTTACCTGACCGACCTGAACAACCGGGTGCTGGCAGCTACGAATAATTCCACCGGCGACGTGATCGACTTGCCGACTGGCGCCGAAAGCGGCGATCCCGATGGAACCCATGATGTCATTACCAGCGACTTTATTTACGTCGTGAACAACAATCATGCGCTGGGCCAAAAGCTGGTCTATAAAATCCCGGTCAAAGCGCTTTTGCAGCAGCAGAGCGAAATGAAACGGGTCATTCTGTACATAACCATCGCCTATGCGCTGTTCGGCTTGGTGATTATTACGTATTTCTGGCGCTCGCTGATGATGCCGCTGCAGAAGCTGGCCTTTTTCGTCCGCAAATATGAGCCGGGCCACCGTGTGCCGGAGACGCCTCGCCGGGGCAGCAACGATGAGGTTAGTCTGCTGATCTCTTCCACCTACGACATGGCCCGCCGGTTGAACGACATGATCCTCTATAAATACCAGATGGAGCTTAAGCAGAAGGAATCGCAGCTGCAGTTGTTATATCAGCAGATCAATCCGCATTTATTGTACAACACGCTGGAGAGCATCTATTGGAAAAGCTCGCTGGAAGGAAACGCCGAATCCGCGGAAATGATCAAGGAATTGTCCAAGCTGATGAAGATCAGCCTGAGCCGCGGACGGGAGCTGATTACGCTGGAGGAAGAGCTGGAGCATGCGAACGCCTACGTCAAATTGCAGCAGCACCGTTATGAGTACGCCTTCTCCGTGAACTGGCAGATTCAGCCGGATACGCTGACCAACCTGATTCCGAAGGTGTCGCTCCAGCCGCTGATCGAAAATGCGATGATCCATGGCGTCAAGAATATGGAGGAAGACGGCGAAATTCTCATACGCGCCCGAACCGAAGAGGATACCGTTATCGTTACAATCGAAGACAACGGCTACCGCAAGGTAGATTATGAAGCGATCGAGCGGGTGCTCCGCGACGAGAACCCGGGCAGCGGCTATGGCATACGAAACATCAATCAGCGTATCCAGCTGCATTTCGGGCCGGAATATGGGCTGAGGTACGCCGCGCGTGACGGCGGGGGGACCGTGGTTACCATAAGACTGCCGCGGTCGGACCAAACGAACTAGAGAGGGGATAATGTCATGTTCAACATTCTCGTTGTGGACGATGAGCCGCTGATTTGCAAGGGGCTGAGCAGCCTGCTGGCTTCTTCGGGCCTGGAGATTGATCATATCTATACCGCGAGCAGCGGATTCGAGGCGCTGGACTGCATCCGCATGGAGGAGATCGACCTGCTCGTGACGGATATCCAGATGGGAGCTATGAGCGGCATCGAGCTGATGCAGCATGCTAAATTGATGAAGCCGTGGATGCAGACCATCGTCATCTCCGCCCACGAGACGTTCCAATACGCCCAGATGGCGGTCCGGCTTGGAGCCAAAGATTATTTGATCAAACCGCTGAACAGCGAGCAGTTTCTCGACTCCGTGCGCAGCGTCCTGCTGAAGATGGACAAGAAGACGCCCGAGCTGGCCAGCTACATGGCCGGATTCGGGGACAATTTCCGTCTGGAGGAGACGCATCCGAAGCTGAACAAGCTGCTCAGCGAGCTTTTGGAGGAACCGGAGACCGTTCTGAATGATCCGAAACGTGCGCCCGAGCTGGCCGATTTGAAGCTGAAAGGCCCCTTTTTCTCGGTGCTCAAAATCAAGGTGCCGCTGCCGGAGCATATTCCGGATAAAAGCTACTCCGAACGCGACCGGGAACTGTTCAAATACGCCGCGCTGAATATTGCCAAAGAACTGCTCGACCAGGAGTGGAACTCGCTGGCCTTTTATTCTCCGGACGGGCTGATTACCGCCGTTATCCAGTGGAATGAAAAAGAATACGAGGAGTCCTCCTCCGGGCAGATCAGCCGGCTGGACGTGCTGGGGCGGAGCCTGCATTTCAATATCCACAAATACCTGCATTTGAACGCGGTCATCGGCATTAGCCAGATCCTGAAGGGACTGTCGTTTATGGAAGTGCTGAACCGGCAGGCCTCCAAAGCCATCCTGTGGAACCGCGAGCACAGCGACCATTATGTGTTTTACTACGGCGATTTCAATTGGAACAACTACGCCGCCGATCCTTCCGACGAAGAACTGCACACGCGCAGCAACCAGATCGTGCAGAAGGCCAAGGAATATATCGAAGAGAATTATGCGCAAAAGGGGCTTACGATCCACGAGGTCGCCAAGAAAAACCATGTCAGCCCCAACTATCTGAGCTATCTTTTTAAGAAAAATACCGGCCATAACCTGTGGGAATACGTTATCAAGCTGCGCATGGAGGAGAGCCGCGAGCTGATTTTGGGCACGGATCTGCGCCGTTACGAGATTGCCGAACGGGTCGGCTACGAATCTCCCGAGCATTTCAGCAAAATCTTCAAAAAGTATTACGGCATCAGTCCCAGCGAGCTGAAGAAGTAAGAACGCTTACGACTTCGATAGAACTGCACATGTTCAGCGCCTCCCGCTTTTTCTAGAATTAAGGTAGGAGGCGCTTTGCTTTGTCCGCGCGCTGAAAGACGATAAGAAAGAGGGAGACTGATGAGCCAAACCGCTGTAATGGAAAAAGACGTACAGGCGAAGTTGAAAGGCATGCCGTACAAAGAGAAACGATGGAAAAAACATTTATGGGGCTACCTGTTCCTTGTACCCGCACTGGCCATTTTTATCATGTTCATGTGGGTTCCTATTTTTAAAGGCTTTTTGTACAGCTTTTATACTGTGGATTTTGTCAAAGGCAACACCTTTGTCGGCTTTGACAATTATCATAGAGCCTTGACCGACCCGGATGTATGGACGGCCTTGAAGAATACCTTCTACTATATGGGCCTTTGTTTGATCATCGGCTTTTGGGTGCCGATCGCCTTTGCGATCGCGATTTCCGAGCTGAGAAAATTCGGCGGTTTCGTACGCGTCGCGGCTTATTTGCCTTACGTGATGCCGGCCGTCGTGCTGTACGGCCTCTGGAGATGGCTGTATGACCCGGTAGGCCCGATCAATGCCCTGCTGGGCTCGCTGGGACTGGACAATGTTGCTTTTCTAACCGACAGCAGGTGGTCCATGATCTCGCTTGTCTTTATGGAGACGTGGCAGCAGTTCGGTTCCGGGATGCTGATTTATTTGGCAGCCGTGCTGAGCATCCCGCGCGACTGGTACGAGGCGGCTGAGATCGACGGCGCAGGCGTCTGGGCGCGTATCCGCCACATTACACTGCCTTCGATGCGCAACCTGATTATTTTGATGCTGATCCTGCAGATCATCAGTACCTCCCAAGGGTATCAATCGCAGATGGCCCTCCTTGACGGCGGTCCGAACAATACGACGTTGACCTACGCGCTGCTGATCGTGAAATATGCGTTTACCAGACTGGATTACGGCACGGCGACGGCGCTCGGCATGCTGATGTTTGTTGTCCTGGGCGGTTTGGGCATCTTACAGTTCAAGCTTAACAAGGAGGACAACTAAAATGAGCAGCTTTGAAAGAGGAATTCTGTCGGAACACGATCTGAAAAAGACCGGCAATAAGGTCGTTTACGGAATTATGGTCTTATTCATCGCATTGATGGTGTTCTCCATGTTGTATCCGATTCTGATGACGATGTTCAACGGCCTGAAGTCCAACCAGGAGGTTAATTCCTTTCCGCCGCATTTCTTCCCGAAAGAATGGCATTTCAACAATCTGAAGGAAGGCTTGAATTATATCGACCTGCTGATGTTCCTGAAGAATACGTTCTTTATTTTCGTCGGCAATATGGTCATTACGCTTGTGGTGCTGGGGATGTCGTCCTTCAGCATTTCGCGGATGAATGTCCCGGGTAAGAAAGTATTCTATTTCTTCTTCCTGATGACGCTGTTCATTCCGGCGGCCAGCTATATGATTCCGAACTTCGTCAACCTGAAGGAGCTCGGCCTGCTGAACCAATATGCAGCGTTCTGGCTGCCTGCGGGGGCGAATACATTCTACTTCCTGCTGCTGAAGAACTTCTTCGACGGTCTGCATCCCGAAATCTTCGAAGCCGCGCGGATCGACGGCGCTTCGGAGCCGAGAAGCTTCTTCACGATTGCCGTTCCGCTGTCGGTGCCGATTTTTGCCACGCTGGCGATCTTTATTTTCTCCACCGCATGGAACGACTGGTTCTGGCCGTCGCTCGTCATGCACAGCGAAGACAAGTACACGCTGGCTACGGCAATTTATAAATACGTCATTAACGTCAAGGCTTTGAACAATAATATCAAGTTTGCGATCCTCTTCATGGTTTCGGTGCCGCCGATTCTCGTATTCCTGCTCTTCCAGAAATTCATTATGCGCGGCGTATCATTGTCTGCGGTAAAAGGGTAAAATCAGGTGTTGGTTTTCACTCTGCTAAATCGTAAACCTGCACATGGAAGAAGTAAAAATACACCTCGTTTGTAAACGGTTTCTCTTTTAATATAAATTTGTAAGCTAAAACTGAATTGAAAAGGGGAGTAACAATGCGTAAATTCTCGAGCGCACTGGCATGCCTCCTTGTGGCCGGTTCCTTGTTGTCCGCTTGCGGCAACAACAACAATAACAACGGCAACGCACAAGGAAATACGGGAGGGGAAGCTTCGCCGGCGGCAACCAATGCCGGAACCGACAATGGCGGAAATACAACAAATGCGCCAGCGGACGATATCACCCAAAGAAAAGTAACCATTAAAATTCACTATCCGACGCCTGACCTTACCGAAATGCGGGCACAGGAAGACGACAAGATCAAGCGTTTCCAGGAAGTGTATCCGAATGTTGAAATCGTCAAGGACGACTGGCAGTATAACGTCAGCGAAATCGGCGTAAAAATGGCAGCCAACGAAGCGCCAACTTTCTTCAACACTTATGCGACCGAAGCGAAATTCCTCGTGGAAAAGGGCTGGGTTGCCGACATTACCGATCTCTGGAACAACTATGAATACAAAGATCAAATCAACCCTGTGCTGCAAAATCAGTTCATCATCGACGGCAAGGTATATGGCGTAACGCAAAAAGGTTATGTCACCACGACGATGATCAACAAAAAAATGCTGGACGACAAAGGCGTAGCCGTTCCACCGCTTGACTGGACCTGGGACGATATGCTGAATACCGCCAAAGGCGTAGCCGACGCCAAAAAAGGCATCTCCGGCATCGCGCCGATGGGCAAAGGCAATGAAGCAGGCTGGAACTGGACCAACTTCCTGTTCGAAGCCGGCGGCGAAATCCAAAGCACCGACACAGGCAAAGTTGTTGCAACCTTCAACAGCGACGCCGGCATCAAAGCCCTGGACTTCTACAAGAAGCTGAGATGGGAAGCCAATGCGATTCCGCAAGACTGGGCACTGGGCTGGGGCGACGCGGTTGGCGCGTTCCAACAGCAACGTACGGCAATGGTTATGGCCGGATCTGACGGCGTAATCGAGCAAGCGCTGAACCAAGGCGGTCTGAAACCGGAAGACGTGCTGACCTACCCGATGCCTGCAGCTGAAAAAGGCGGCAAACATACCGGCGTACTCGGCGGCGACTATCTCGTCATCAATCCGAATGCGACTAAAGACGAACAAGAAATGGCATTCCGTTATATTACATTCGACTACTTCTCCGACAAAGGCCTTGACGCGCTGGATGCGATCCTGACGCAACGCCAAGCCGACGGCAAATACTTCATTCCGCCGCTCCTTGACTACTTTGCTTCCGATTCCGAATTCGGCAAGAAAACGCAAGCCGTATACGACAAGCATCCGGGCGTAGTCTACAAATACGATGAAGCGATCATGCCGCTGCTTGACGGCAAGCCTGAAGCGCAATACAACACGCAAGATTACTATGCGACCATGTCGAACGTGATCCAGGAGCTGTTCTCGAAGAAAGGCACCGACTCCAAGGCGCAGCTCGACGATGCAGCAAAAACCGTTCAAACGAAATTCTTTGACGCCATCAAAGTGGAGTAGACCCGAACGAAAACAAGCATATTTTTGAAAAAATCGCCCTGCAGGCATGAGGAATGCTTGCAAGGGCGATTTTTTTGAATATAGAAAGTTCTTATAACATGGAAATAACGTGAAATGAAAGCGCTTATTGAAAATAAATCAAAATTATTTAAACTATGTGAAAAAATTCACTATACAACTCGCAGAGGATGTGCTAATATAAAACACGTAGAGAGAATAACTTAATTCTTGACAGGAGGACGAGAGAAATGGCAGTGAAGAACGAGGTAGCTACGCAAGTGAAACAAATCACAAGCGAAGAGTATATCCAAGGATTGGTGGATAAAGCTAAGGTCGCGCTGAGCGAATTCATGAAACTCGATCAAGAGCAAGTAGACAAGATTGTTCACGCAATGGCATTGGCCGGACTCGACAAACATATGTATCTGGCAAAACTGGCTGTAGAAGAAACAGGCCGCGGCGTATACGAAGACAAAATCACGAAGAACATCTTCGCAACTGAATATATCTGGCACGGAATTAAATACGACAAAACTGTAGGCGTCATTGAAGACAACGTATATGACAGCTACCAAAAGATTGCCGAGCCGGTCGGAATCGTTATGGGTATCACACCGGTAACCAACCCAACATCCACCACGATGTTTAAAGCACTGATCGCCGCTAAGACACGTAATCCTATTATATTCGGTTTCCACCCGTCAGCGCAAGAGTGTAGTGCCGCTGCCGCCAAGATTCTCCGCGACGCAGCCGTAAAAGCAGGCGCTCCTGAGAACCTGATCCAATGGATCGAGCAACCGACCATGGACAAAACAAACGCACTGATGAACAACAACGATGTAGCCCTGATCCTGGCAACAGGCGGCGGCGCAATGGTTAAAGCGGCTTACAGCTGCGGCAAACCGGCTCTGGGCGTAGGCCCTGGTAACGTTCCGGCCTTCATCGAGAAGAGCGCTGACATCGACCAAGCAGTTAACGATATTATCCTTTCCAAGACTTTCGACAACGGCATGATCTGCGCTTCCGAACAAGCGGTTATTATTGAAGAAGCGATCTTCGACCAAGTGAAGAAGAAAATGATCGCCAACGGCTGCTACTTCGTCAACAAAGAAGAAGCTGCCAAGCTGACCAACGGCGCAATGAACGTTGAGAAATGCGCGGTTAACCCGGCAATCGTCGGCCAATCCGCTGTGAAGATTGCTGAAATGTGCGGAATCCAAGTTCCAGCCGGAACGAAAATTCTGGTTGCCGAAATCGAAGGTGTAGGTCCTAAATATCCGCTGTCCGCTGAAAAATTGAGCCCGGTTCTCGCTTGCTACAAAGTGAAAAACGCGGATCAAGGCATCGAACGCGCAGCAGAAGTTGTTGAATTCGGCGGCATGGGCCACAGCTCGGCCATCCATTCGAACAATGAAGAAGTTATCATGAAATTCTCTGACCGTCTGCAAACCGGACGTATTCTGGTGAACTCGCCATCGACGCACGGCGCCATCGGCGACATTTACAACACCAACATCCCTTCGCTGACACTGGGCTGCGGATCTTACGGACGCAACTCGGTATCGCAAAACGTGACTGCCATCAATCTGATCAACGTGAAAAGGGTGAACCGTCGTACCGTGAACATGCAATGGTTTAAAGTGCCGGATAAAATTTATTTCGAAAAGAACTCGACGCAATACCTGGCTAAAATGCCGAACATCACACGCGTTGCAATCATTACTGACCCAATGATGGTGAAACTGGGCTATGTTGAAAGAGTTGAGCACTACCTGCGTCAACGCCAAACACCGGTTGCCATCGAAGTCTTCTCCGAAGTTGAACCGGATCCATCGACAACAACGGTTGAAAAAGGTACGGCTATGATGAACCGGTTCCAACCGGACTGCATTATCGCACTCGGCGGCGGTTCGCCAATGGACGCAGCAAAAGGCATGTGGCTGTTCTATGAGCATCCGGACGTAGACTTCAACAACCTGAAACAAAAATTCATGGATATCCGCAAACGGGTATACAAATATCCAACGCTGGGCAAAAAAGCGAAATTCGTTGCCATCCCTACAACATCGGGTACGGGTTCGGAAGTAACTTCGTTCGCGGTAATCACCGACAAAACTGGCGGCGCAAACACCAAGTATCCGCTGGCTGACTACGAGCTGACTCCGGACGTTGCGATCATTGATCCAGAGTTCGTATACAGCTTGCCTAAAAATGCTGTAGCTGATACAGGTATGGACGTTCTGACCCATGCGATCGAAGCTTATGTTTCGGTAATGGCCAGTGACTACACCGACGGACTGGCAATCAAGGCGATTCAACTGGTATTCCAATACCTGGAGAAGTCCGCTCTGACCGGCGACCGCTTGGCTCGCGAAAAAATGCACAACGCATCGACTTTGGCCGGTATGGCTTTCGCGAACGCGTTCCTGGGCATCAACCACAGCTTGGCGCATAAATGGGGCGGCCAATACCACACCGCTCATGGACGCACCAACGCCATCCTGATGCCGCACGTTATCCGTTACAACGCTAAGAAACCGACGAAGTTCGCTTCGTTCCCTAAATACACGCATTTCGTAGCCGACGAACGTTATGCCGAAATCGCCCGCATCCTGGGATTGCCGGCTCGCACGACGGAAGAAGGCGTCAACAGCCTGATCAACGCCATCCGCGAAATGAACAAAAAGCTGGGCATCGAGGAATCGTTCTCTGCGCTTGGCTTCGATCCGAAGGACTTCGAATCCCGTGTCGACTACCTGGCTGACCGCGCATTTGAAGACCAATGCACCACAGCTAATCCGAAGCTGCCGCTCGTTTCCGAGCTTGCCGACGTTTATCGTAACGCCTTCTACGGCAGATTCGACAACTAATAACAGATTGTTTGGCGTAAGATAAGGGTATTTACGTTATATAGATGAAAATGGTCGAAAAAACTTGTGACAAATATCACCCAGAGTGATATTTGTCACAGTTCATTTTCAGAAAATAAACTAAAATGTATGTATAAAGCACGGTCCCATATGCAGAGCCGATTGTGAATTTTAGAACAACTGGACATGCGCGCGGGATCACGAGACACGGGATCAACCTTCAAGCCCGCGATCTCTACTAATATAAATATATATGGAGGGATTTAGCATGTCGGTGATTGAAAAAGAAGTACAAAACGTAAAATCGGGATGGCGCAATTTTGTTAACGGTAAATGGTCCAAAAAAGTTGACGTTAACGAGTTCATCTCCAAGAACATCCAACCTTATGAAGGAAACGAAGATTTCCTCGCAGGCCCAACAAGCAACACTACTGAGCTGTGGAAGATTATTTCCCAACTGAGCAAGGAAGAAAGAGAAAGAGGCGGCGTATGGGATGTATCCCTGGATACTGTCTCCACTATCACTTCCCACGCTCCAGGCTACATCGACAAGGACAAGGAACAAATCGTAGGCGTGCAAACCGACGCTCCGTTCAGACGTTCCATCCAGCCGTTCGGCGGCATCAAGATGATGATCGACGCTACGAAAGCTTACGGCTTCGAGCTTCCTAACAACATCATCGAAATGTTCACGAATATCCGCAAAACGCATAACCAAGGCGTATTTGATGCATATACACCGGAAATGAGAGCTGTGCGTAAATCCGGCGTTATCACTGGTCTTCCTGATGCTTACGGCCGCGGCCGCATCATCGGCGACTACCGCCGCGTTGCTCTGTACGGTATCGACTTCCTGATCAAAGACAAGAAACAACAACAAGCCGAGCTTGAAGTGGATTCCATGACTGAAGAAGTAATCCGTCTTCGCGAAGAGCTGTCGGAACAAATCCGTGCTCTGGGCGAACTGAAAGAAATGGCTGCCGCACACGGCATGGACATTTCCAAACCGGCTAACAACTTTAAAGAAGCTACACAATGGGTATACTTCGGTTACCTGGCAGCCGTTAAAGAACAAAACGGTGCCGCAATGTCCCTGGGACGCGTATCCTCTTTCCTTGATATCTATGCACAACGCGATTTCGAAGAAGGCACGCTCACAGAAGAACAAGCGCAAGAAATCGTTGACCATTTCGTAATGAAACTGCGTATCGTGAAATTCCTGCGTACGCCTGACTATAATGACCTGTTCTCCGGCGACCCTACCTGGGTAACGGAATCCATCGGCGGTATGGCTGAAGACGGAACAACCCGCGTTACTAAGAACAGTTTCCGTTTCCTGCACACCCTGTACAACCTGGGTCCAGCTCCAGAACCAAACTTGACGGTTCTCTGGTCCGAAAGACTGCCTGAAGCGTTCAAGAAATTCTGCGCCAAAGTATCGATTGAAACAAGCGCAATCCAATATGAGAACGATGATGTAATGCGTCCATATTGGGGTGAAGATTACGCGATTGCTTGCTGCGTATCCCCAATGCGTATCGGTAAACAAATGCAGTTCTTCGGCGCTCGCGCCAACTTGGCGAAAGCTCTGCTTTACGCGATCAACGGCGGCGTGGATGAAAAATCCGGCGCGCAAGTAGGTCCTGAATTCCCGGCGATCACTTCCGAATATCTGGATTACAACGAAGTGATGAAACGCTTCAAACCAATGATGGAATGGTTGGCTAAGACTTATGTCAACACCCTGAACATCATCCACTACATGCATGACAAATATTCTTACGAACGCATTGAAATGGCGCTGCATGACCGCGACATTCTGCGTACGATGGCTTGCGGTATCGCTGGTCTGTCCGTTGCTGCCGACTCCCTGAGCGCAATCAAATACGCTAAGGTTAAACCGATCCGCAACGAACAAGGCATCGCAATCGACTTTGAAACCGAAGGCGAATTCCCTTGCTACGGCAACAACGACGATGCTGTTGACAGCATCGCAGTTGAACTGGTTGAAACCTTCATGAGCATGATCCGCAAACACAAAACTTACCGTGATGCAATGCCGACTCAATCGGTATTGACCATCACTTCGAACGTAGTATACGGCAAGAAAACAGGTACTACACCTGACGGACGTAAGAAAGGCGAACCATTTGCTCCAGGTGCGAACCCAATGCACGGACGCGACAAGAAAGGTGCGCTGGCTTCCCTGAACTCGGTTGCCAAACTGCCTTACTCCGACGCTCAAGACGGTATCTCGAACACGTTCTCCATCGTGCCTAAGGCACTGGGTAAAGACGAAGAATCCCGTAAGTCCAACCTGGTGTTCATGATGGACGGTTACTTCCACAATAACGCTCAACACTTGAACGTTAACGTATTTAACCGCGAACAACTGATCGACGCCATGGATCATCCTGAGAACTACCCGCAATTGACGGTTCGCGTATCCGGTTATGCGGTTAACTTCATCAAGCTGACCCGCGAACAACAGCTGGACGTTATCAACCGTACGTTCCACAGCTCCATGTAAGATTATTCTTGATCATTAAGAACCAATATAGATTTAAGAGCTGCCGCCCTTGCAAGAGGGCGGTAAACTCTTGCTTAAAATTCGTTAAAATTTTAAGTTTTCGAAAGGATGACCTCTTATGCTTAAAGGACATATCCACTCTTTGGAGACGTTTGGAACGGTGGATGGCCCGGGGATCCGTTTCGTGTTGTTTATGCAAGGATGCCTGCTGAAATGTCAATATTGCCATAACCCGGATACATGGGGACTTAATGAAGGCAAGGAAATGACCGTTGAAGAAGTGCTGGCGGAAATTGAACCTTACCTGAATTATTATAAAACTTCCGGCGGCGGTCTTACCGTATCGGGCGGTGAACCTACGCTGCAAGCGCATTTCGTGAAACAGCTGTTCACGGAAGTGAAGCGGCGCTGGAACCTGCATACTACACTGGATACCAACGGCTACAATGACGGCTCGAAAATCAGCGATCTGCTTGACGTAACCGATCTGGTGCTGCTCGATCTGAAGCATATCGATGACGAAGCGCATATAAAGCTGACCGGCAAATCGAATGAACGTACGTTGAAGCTGGCCCGCTGGTTGTCCGACAATAACCGCAAAATGTGGATCCGCCACGTTTATGTGCCCGGCATCCATAATAAAGAGGAAGATTTGGTGAATCTGGGACGTTTTATCGGTACGCTGAACGGCGTGCAGAAATTTGAAATTTTACCGTACCATCAAATGGGGATTTACAAGTGGCAGGAACTCGGCCGGCCATATGAGCTGGAAGGCGTGCCGTCGCCTTCGGACGAAGAAGTGCAACGCGCCTACCGTTTGATCGAAGAAGGACGCAAGCAGACAGCGCTTGTCTGATGTATAATGGGAATATCGGAAGCCGCTTTGCCAGCCGGGTTGCTGCGAGGCGGCTTTTGTTGTGCAATGAATACCGCATAAGAGGAGGCATACGTATGTTTGAACGGACGGACCGGAGGCTGGTCAAAGGCTATTTGCGGGCCGAGGGCCGTAAGGTGGTTAACGGAGACGGCAATGAGATTGTTCTGGCCGGTTGGGGACTGGGCAATTGGCTGCTGCCCGAAGGCTACATGTGGCTCGCCAGCGGCACGCGATTTGACCGTCAGCGACGCATGGAGACGGTAATTCGGGAACTGGCGGGCGAGGAATATGCCGGGCGTTTTTGGAAGGGCTTTCGTGAACGCTATGTGACGCGGGAAGATATTCGCCGGATGGCGGAGCTCGGGTATAACTCGGTGCGAATCCCGTTCAATTGGCGGGTACTCATGGAAGAAGCACCAGGCATAAACTTCAAGGAAGACGGGTTCCGCCTGCTGGACCGCTGCCTGGATTGGTGCGAAGAGTTCGGGATTTATGCCTTCCTGGACATGCACGGCGCCCCTGGCGGTCAGACGGGAGCCAATATTGATGATTCGGTAGATGAATTTCCGCGCCTTTATACGGATGGGGACAGCTGGCATAAGGCCATTGAGCTGTGGAAAGAGATTGCCCGCAGATACAAGGACCGCTGGATCGTCGGCGGCTATGATCTGCTTAATGAACCTGTCCGGCCGGGCCTGATGGAAGGCACGCATGAGATCTATCTGGTGCAGCGCCTGGTAGACTTCTATGAAACGGTAATCCCGGCGATCCGCGCGATCGACCCGCTTCATCTGCTGTCGGTGGAGGGACATCACTGGGCGACACAGACGGGAATCTTTTACAAACGGTATGACGACAACATGGTGATCCATTTCCACCGTTATGCCTGTCCGCCGGGTATGGAGGCGTTCCGCTCATTCCTGGAAGTCTCTGAAAAGCTGGATCAACCGCTGTGGCTCGGGGAATCGGGGGAGAATCTGACCGAGTGGTTCGCCGCATTGTTTCCGCTGTCCGTTTCGCTGGGGATCGGATATAATCTGTGGCCTTGGAAAAAGATGGAGAGCTTCAATTCGCCGCTGTCCGTACGTAAACCGGAAGGCTGGGATGAGTTTTTGGCTTATACGACAGGCGGTCCGCATCCGGGCTTTGAACGTGCGCAGCAGATTTTGGATCAATATCTGGAGCATATGCTGGCCGAGAACTGCGTGCCGAACCCAACCATGACGAACGTGGTCTTCCGTCAGCCGGGAACCCGCCTGCGGGCAACCGATTTCGATCAATTCCCGGGGAAAGGTCATTCCTATAGCGGCCGGCATAGGGAAGGCAATTTGTACGGCTACCGCGCGGATACCGGAATGCGGATTGTGCCGCTGAATCACACGCCGGCGTCCAAACGATTTTTCTTTGACTGCGGCTGGGATCTGCTGGCGCTTGAGCTAGGGGCGGGTGAATATGCGGCGTATTCTTTCACAGGTGCTGCCGCTGGAATAGAAGGCAAGCTGGAATTGGTTTGCAAGGAAGATGCACTGCTTACCGTTCAGCAGAACGGCGTGGAGATTTTGCATACTGAGCTGACCGCAGAAGCTGGGAGCGAAGGAGAACAGGGAAGAAAAACACTGGTGTATCAGCTAATCGAAACCGGTTCAGGTGATGCTGTGATCAACGTGGCGGTCGAACGCGGAGTCATTGAGCTTCATTCCGTCAGCCTGGGATAACGGGCGTATGCGTATTGCCTTCGGCATTTGCCGGAGGCAGTTTTTATAACTGGAATATCTGTGATGAAAAATAGGATGAAAATAAAGCGGATTTTACGGCAAGTAACATTACATATATACGTTTTCAAAAAAGCGCCTTATAGTAACTATGTAATAATACATAACCTATTTGTGTAAGGAAAGACAAGTGTATCCGCTTACATTAGAGGTTTTTATCCCTCTTTTAGATGAATGTTAACCTTACGGGAAGGGGAGTGGATTCTTATAATTAAACTTGTAAGAGAACAAATAAACGATAATTAACGAGGAGGTCATCCCCACATGAAAAAAGGCTTGACGCTGCTTCTGTCTCTAACGTTTGTCAGTTCCATGCTCTTGGCCGGCTGCGGCAACAACAATAACAATGCGGCTGACAATGCGAACGCCACATCCGATCCCGGCAACACAACCACTGCAACCAACGCGCCTGCGACGGAAGCACCGGTTAACGATGAACCATTTGAAATGACCATCCGCCATACCCAAGTAGGCGCGGACAAACAGAAACGCCTCGCCATCCTGCAGGACGTAGTCAACAAAGTGCAGGAAGAAGTTCCCGGCCTGACGTTCAAGCTCGACGGCGTGGATTCGGACGTGAACCGCAAAGAGAAGCTGCGCGGGGAAATGGCCGCCGGCAACCCTCCCGAAATCTTCGATCTGTTCGGCAGCCCGGACTCCAAAATCTATGCCAAAGAAGGCAAACTGCTTGACCTGACGCCGATCCTTGAGGAACTGGGCATCAAAGATAAATTCTCCAACCTTGATCCGTTCACTTATGAAGGCAAAATCTACGGCCTGCCGCTCGGCGGCTCGGGCGAAGGTTTCTTCTATAATAAAGAATACTACGACAGCAAGGGCTGGAAGGCGCCTACCACCTTCGCCGAGCTGGAACAGCAACTGGCTGACATCAAAGCCGACGGCAAGGTACCGATGGCCGGCGCTTCCAAAGCGGGCTGGGTACCGCTGATGCTGGCGAACCATTTGTGGTCCCGGTATGCCGGACCGGACGTCACCGCCAAATTCGCAACCGGAGAAGCCAAATGGAGCGATCCGAACGTCGTGAAAGGCTTCCAGAAATATCAGGAATGGGTGGATAAAGGCTACTTCAAGAAAGGCGAACTCGGCTTTGAGTACGCAGAATATACAACCCAATTCACCAGCGGCGAAGCCATTCTGATGTATGACGGCACCTGGAAATCGTCCGTCTTCAAAGAAGGCCAATCCGGTGAAGGCTTGATCGGCAAAGTCGGCTTCTTCAATATGCCTCCGGTGGACGGCGGCGTGGGTGACCAAACCGCATTGATGCGCGACGTGAACAACGGTTACGGCTTCTCGGCTTCCGTTGCGGATGACGAGCGACAACTGGCTGCGGTCAAATCCTTCATCAAAAACCTGTTTAACGAAGATATGCAGCTGCGCGGATTGGTCGAAGACGGCGTTCTGCCGGCGATGAAGATTGACCAAAGCGTGTTGAATCAAAATATTACCGACGGCTTGATGAGCGAAATCGTGGCTGTTCTGAACAGCGCGCAATCCTCCTTCCCGGCATTCGATTCGCTCGTGCAAGCGGATGTAACGACTGAAATCAGCAACATTCAGATCCAAAAGCTGATCGGCGGTCAAACCACTCCGGAAAAAATGGGCGCAGCACTGCAAAAGGTTCAAGAAGAAGCCAACGCGGCAGTTGAATAAGAAGCGGCGGTAAACTGAATGTACCCTGGTGCTTGCTCCAGGGTACATTTTTGTAACTCCAAGAAGTCTTAGCAACCGGAGGTTATCTGTTCATGAATAAATCGCTTAGAAATCCCGTGGTTTTCTTTTTGTTTATCCTGCCCGCGTTTGTGCTCTTCATCATGTTTTTCATTTATCCGATCTTCAGCTCGCTTTATTACAGTTTCACCAGCTGGAACGGCGTATCCGATACGGTGAAATCAGCTGGTTTAGCCAACTTCCGCAAAGCGCTGGGCGATGACCGTTTCTGGGTGTCAGTCAAGAACAACGGCTGGTTCATCCTGTTTTCGGTATTTATCCAGGTTCCGCTGATCATCCTGTTTTCGCTTCTTATTGCCCACGTCAAAAAGCTCAAAGGGCTGTATAAGACCGCAGTCTTTATGCCGTCGATCATGTCTACCGCGGTCATCGGCATTTTGTGGGGGTTCATTTACGAGCCGAATATCGGCCTTTTCAACAAGCTGCTCGGATTGTTTGGTGTCGAACCGGTCTACTGGCTGTCGGATGAGCGGTTTGCGATGCTGTCGATTTTGATTACGAACGCCTGGCAGTGGACCGGGTTCTACATCGTCATGGTACTCGCGGCAATCATCTCCATTCCGAGCGAACTGGAAGAAGCGGCAGCCATCGACGGCGCATCCGGATTCCAGCGGGCCACGCGGATCACCCTCCCGCTGATCGTGCCGATCATTTCCGTCGTAATTATGCTCTCCATCGCAGGCGCGATGAAAGCTGCGGATATCGTCATCGTAATGACCAAAGGCGGGCCGGCCGGCTCCACCGAGGTTATGGCTACGTACATGATCAAATATGCGATCACCAACTTCAAATACGGGTATGGCAACTCCATCGCAGTGTTGATTTTTGCTTTTACACTCGTGGTAACTGTCCTGTACCAGCTGCTCTTCGCCCGTCGCAACGAAAGGATTGAATACTGATGCCGCGCTCTGTGAAGAAGATTCTGCCGCATGCCATTTTGCTCCTGTATTTGCTGGTCATTCTGTTTCCATTCCTGTTCGTTTTGTTCTCTTCGGTGAAAAAGGACAACAACTCCATTGCGCTGAATCCATTCGGGATTCCAAAGGAGTTTGTGTTCCATAACTATGTGGAGGCGTGGGTCAACGCGAAGATCAGCACGTATTTTTTCAACAGCTTATATATTGCCGTCTTTTCGGCGGTCGTATCGATATTGTTCGGCGCGATGTTTGCTTTTGCGGTTACGCGGATGCGCCACGGCGTATGGAATAAACTGCTGTACTCTCTGGTCGTCGTCGGCATGCTGATTCCGAACAACGCCTTGATGCTGCCGATCTATACGATTGTTCGCAAGCTGCATATCCTCAATACCCACTGGGCGCTGATCATTCCGTATATCGCGAATGCGATACCGTTCACCATTATCATATTGGCTGCGTTTATGCGCTCTCTGCCCAGCGAAATTGAAGAGGCTTCCGTCATGGACGGCTTGAAGGCTCCGGGCATCTTTGCTAGAATTATTTTACCTTTGACAGTTCCTGCCATGGTCACGGTCTTTATCGTTAATTTCCTGGGAAATTGGAACGAGTTCCTTCTTGCGAACTACTTCCTCTCCAACGATGAACTGCGCACGCTTCCGGTCGGAATGGTGCAGTTCCGCGACCAATACCAGATGAACTATGCGCAAATGTCTGCGGGCATCGTCTACAGTGTGCTGCCGGTTGTCGTCATATATGCGATTCTGCAGGAGAAGATCATTGAAGGCGTCACGGCAGGCAGTGTAAAAGGGTAATTTCATTTCTGTCAGGAGCTGCAGCCGATGAATTTGCGCTACAAATTGTTTACGGCGTTTCTGGGCCTGATCATCATTCCGCTTTTTATTCTTGGCATGATCATGTTTTTCGTTACCTATAATTCCATTGAAAAAAAGTACAGTCAGCAGTCCGAATATTCGCTCAAAGCGATCAGCTACAGCATCTCCAATGTGTTCAAGGACATGAACAATGTAACGGATAACGGGATCGCCACCTCGGTCTTTCACATGGCGCTGAACGCCGAAGACCCGACCAAGCAGGATTTGACCGATGCCGAACAGCTCAGCCTGAACAACAGCCAGCGTAATTTCCGCAGCCTGCTGTATAACCATCCTTCGATCAGCTATGCGTTTTTGTATAACTTTAACGGAAAAGGCAACTCGGAGATTGTCTCCATCTTCAATAAGGAGAACTTTCAGCCGTTGTCCTACGACACCTTTAAGGGAAGCGAATTGTACCAGGAAGTCATGAAGCTGAACGGCGTGCCCAAATGGGTAGCGCCGCATGAATACCCGGAGCTGACCGGCACCGAGCCGGTGTTCACGCAAATTCGGCTGGTCAAGGAGCTCAGTTATTTTCAGAACATCGGGATTCTCGTCGTGCAGATCAAAAACTGGGAATTCGAATCGATTTTCCGCAATCTGAAGATCGGGGACAGCAGCCAGAAATTGAGCTTTATGCTCGTTAACGACAACGGCATGATTTTATTCGATCCGGACGGAGAGCATGATGGGCAGAACATCAGCGAATACACCCCGAAGAAAATCCAATTTCAGCAGGGCTTTCAAAGCTTCAGAACACAGTTTGACGGGGAGCGGAGCATTTTATCCGTGTATCATTTGAAGGATTACCCGTGGAGTCTTGTCTCTGTGACCTCATGGGGCGCTTTGTCGCATGAAGTGACGGTATTTGCCCGTTGGTTCGTCGGCGTTATCCTGCTCTGTCTGCTGGCAGCCATTATATTCAATCTTTTCTTCATGAACCGGATTACGGGCGGGATTGCCGTCATCGTGAGGTTCATGCGCCGGGTAGAGGACGGTGACCTGACGTCCCGTGTCGAAGAGCGCGGCAACGACGAGATGACGCTGCTGGCCAAAGGCGTCAACGATCTGATGAATAAAATCAACAGCCTGTTCCGCAGGGTTCAATTTGAGCAGCGGCGAAAAAACCAGGCGGAGCTTCGCTTGCTGCAAGCGCAAATCAAACCGCATTTCCTGTTCAATACGCTTGAATCGATTAACGTGCTGGCCGTGCAAAACGAAGGCCGCAAGGTCAGCGAGATGGTGTACCGGCTGGCAAGCATTCTCCGCATCAGCATCCAGGAGCGGGAAGAAATTACCCTGGAAGAAGAAATCACCCACCTGCGCAATTATCTCGATATTCAGAAATTCCGCTTCGAGGATTTATTTGATTACGAGATTGAAATCCCGCATGAGCTTCACAGCTGCGGCATCCTGAAGCTGACGCTGCAGCCGCTGGTGGAGAACAGCATCCAGCATGGCTTCGAGGGGATCGAATACAAGGGTAGATTGATCATTAAATGCTGGGAGCGGCAGGGCAATTTGATTCTGCGGATCGAAGATAACGGCATCGGCATGGGGCCGGCCCAACTGTCCAAATTTCAATACATGGTGAACGATGGCGGCGAAGGGAACGATGAAGCCGCGCTAGAGGGCCATGTGAAGCATCTGGAGCGGCGGGGGCTCGGCGTACGGAGCGTCGCGGACCGGATCCGGATTGAATACGGCGAGCTGTACGGTATTTTTATCTGCTCCAGTCCGGGCGAAGGAACGGTTATCCAATGCGTCATCCCGAAATACATGCAGGGGGAGGATCATTATGCTAAAGGTATTATTAGTTGACGATGAGGCCCCGATCCTGAACAATTTGAACAAAGTGCTGCCGTGGCAGGAAATGGGCATGGAGGTTACCGGCATGGCCCGCAGCGGCATGGAGGCGCTGCGGATTGCCGAGACGCAGGCGCCGGACCTGGTGCTCTGCGATATCCGGATGCCGGTGATGGACGGCTTGACGTTTGTCGGCAAGCTGCGGGAAATGGGGCTGGAGAGCGAAGTGCTGCTCTTGACCGGTTACCAGGAGTTTGATTACGCCCGTGAAGCGATCCGGCTCGGCGTCAAGGAATATATCTGCAAGCCGATCCATTACGAGGAGCTTGGTCATAAGGTGCGGCAAATCGGCGCGCAGATCCGCAGCAGGCAGTTCAAGGATAAGTTATACAACAGCATCCCGTTGTTCCATGAGGTTCCGCCCGCCGAGGATACCTCCAAAAAATCGGCGGAGCATCTAATGAATATGACTGTGCAAATCATTTCCGAATGTTTGGGGCATGATCTCGGCATCGATGAAGTGGCCAACCGGCTCGGCATCAGCAGCAGTTATTTTTGCCTGCTGTTCAAAAACCGGTTCGCCATGACCTTTGTGGAGTATGTGACTCAGCAGCGGATCGAAGCGGCCAAATTCATGCTCGCCAGCAGCGACAAGAGCATTACTGCGATAAGCGCCGGCGTGGGTTATCAGGAGCGGCGATATTTTACCAAAGTATTTCAGAAACAGACGGGCATGACGCCGAAGGAATACCGGGATCAATTCCGGCCGGAAAGCGCACTGCAGGCAGCGCAGCATCCGCTGCATTGAAATCGGGTCTAGCGGACAAATAAACGATCGATAGAGGCCTCGTACCTGCCGGCGGCGGGCGAACGGAGGGCCTCTTTGACGTTGCCGGCAATAAAGTGATCGGAAACCGATCTTTTTTTTACATATAATGAAACTTTTTAGGGTCTCGCGCGTCTAATACAGTGTTTTGTAAAAGGAACGTGGCAAAATTTGTGCGGTTTGGTAACCGGAGCCGGCATGATTTTGCGGGGACTATAAGGTTCAGAAAGAGAGTGTACTGCCTTATACGTTACAAATGGGAGCAGAAGGAGTCATACTATGAATTGGAAGAAACTAACGTTGGCAGCTGTCTTAGCCGTTTCACAGGCTGCAGCGGCGGTCCCGGTATTTGCCGAGTCCGCAACCGGAACAAATGTAACAGGATCGGTGTACGGCTCGAATACCCCGGATGTAACGGGAAGCGGCGCGGCTGCGCCTGCAGCCACGCCTGATCCGAATGCGGCGTCATCCTTGAATAACCCGCAGGCTACCCCTGTAACCGCAGTGCAATCGGTGTACAGCGCGGGCGGCAATCAGCTCATCCTGATGATGAACAGCAACAAAATGTACGTAAACGGCGTGCCCTATCTGGCGAACCAGCCGATGGCCGTCAAGAACGGCGTATCCTACGTATCCATCCGGGCCATGGTGGAGCGGGTAGGCGTGAAGTACATTTATGATGCCAAGACCAAAGAAGTCGTTGTCACCAGCGGCAGCAATGTGATGCGCTTCAAGACTGACAGCAAGATCTACACCGTAAATGGCAAACCGACGACGATGAAAGGTCCTGCCTACCAATACAAAGGCACGTTCATGATTCCGCTGACCTCAATTACGGCGGCGCTGAACATTCCTTATACGGTGGACAATGTGCAAAAACGCGTCATTTTGACGCTGAACACGAAACCTTCGGCTTCGTTCACGATTCAGCCGACGGAGATTTATGCCGGTCAAACATATGTCACGTTTACTCCATCCAGCTCTTCGCCAAGCGGAACGCCGATCGTCGATGAGCGTTGGGAAGGCAAACAGGACATTTATACGGAGCCGGGTCTTTACACCGTAACGTATTCCGTTATGGACGCGAACGGTCAATGGAGCAATCCGTATGCGATGAGCTTCCAGGTTCTGAAGCCGAACCAGCCGCCGGTTGCGAATTTTACAACGGATAAAGACGAATACCAAATGGGCGAGCCGATCACGCTGACCGACCTCAGCTATGATCCGGAAGGCGAAGCGCTTACCGCCGAATGGACGAACCGCGCGCTCGCGTTCTTTAATCCCGGCCCGGTATCCATTCAACTCAAGGTAACCGATAAACATGGCCTCAGCAGCACCTTTGAGAAAACGATCAACATCACTTCTCAGCAAATGTATACCCGGGAAGAAGTTGAACGGCTGTTCACGCCGCCGGGAGATGTCATCTCCATGGACGGCGGGTCGATTCCGGCGCTTCCGAACCTCAATTATGCGACGTCCTCCGAGCCGTACATGCTGATTCGCAGCAACAGCCCGGAAACCGTCAACCAGGAGGGCATTTTGTACCGTGAATCCGCGGTCGGCGCCACCCGGTTCCTGATTCACCACATGAACAATATGTCGACCCGTCAGAAGCTCTATTTAATTGCAACCAACAACAACATTTATCCGACGACGATTACAACCCAATACGCAGGCATTGCCGGTCCGGCGTCTTCTCCGGAGTATACCGGTAAAATTTCGATCCAGAAATATTACAATTCCATGCTGAACAATTCGGCTTACGGCAATATCGTCCTGCAGCCGGGAGAAAGCAAAGCGATCTTTACCGATTTGAACAGCATTGCAATGAAGCCGGGTGAGGTTCTTTCGCTGAGCGCCGATGTATACAGCGATCTGAACGTCCAATACAACGTGGTGATGGTGGAGCAGTCGAAAGATCCGATTGCGCTGCTGCCGACGCTGCCGCTGCTGGACCGCGACGGCGTGCATAACCGCGGCACGTATCCGAATTCTACCCGGACCATCACCGTCAGCGACGTGGTCGGCACGAGCCAGTCGAAGCTGATCCTGGGCGACAATAGAAACGATCCGAATCTGATGGGCTTTGATACGACGGTGAACTCGGAAGCCTCCAACTCCGGCAATTTTGGCGTACTGTACAAAATCAAACTGGAGCATGTCGCTGCCAACACGCTGATTACCTTTAATCCGCGCGGAGGCAACTATCTCGGTTCCGTGCTGGTCAACCAATCGACGATTGTCAACCTGCCGAACTCCGGCAGCCTGACCAAAAACGACATGAACGCCGTCGTCTATCGGACCGGCAACTATGACGGACCGGTTGAACTGACCTTTGCAGTAGCTTCAGGCAGCAACCTGCCTGTGAACTTCGTGTTCACGCCGCTGCCGCCTAAGAGAAATTAACGGCTTGCGTTGCCTGACCGGCGGCGGTTCCCAGAGCGGAACCGCCGCCGGTTTTATTTTTTCGCCGGAGAAAGAAATAGGGGAAAGGGAGCGAAGGTTTGCCGCTCAGCTCCATGATGCCGTGCAGGAAGCCGCTTCATTGACGGACGGACCGGTTTTGGGGCATTATAAAGAGAGCAACAATCGTAAAAGAGTATAAGTATGGGAGATGGGCGAATGCTGTCGACAGAACAAATCCTGGAAGCAATGTCGGGGCAGGGGCTGCGAATTACCGATCAGCGCAAGACGCTTGCCAAGCTGTTTGGCGAAAATACCGGTTATTTATCCGCCAAGGATGTTTATGATTATATGTGCCGCAAGTACAGCGGACTGAGCTTCGATACGGTCTACCGGAACCTTCGGGTAATGGAGGAGCTGGGCGTACTGGAGCAGGTGGTGTTTGAGGAAGGCGTTAAGTTCAAGGCCAGTTGCAGTCAGGATCACCATCACCATCATATGATCTGCCTGCAGTGCATGAAGACGTATCCGATTAACTTCTGCCCGATGAATTTGACGGACACGCCGGACCAGTTCCGGGTGGTCAAGCATAAATTCGAAGTATTCGGTTATTGCAAGGACTGCGAGCCCGGGCGGGAAGAAGAGGCGTTGGCCGCGTCCCCCGGACACAGTCACGAAAGGAACTAAGCCATGAGCATCGCCAGAAAAACGGTTCAGGCACCGATTCGCGTCTACCGGAAGTGGATTTCGCCGTTGAAGCCGGCGACCTGCCGCTTTTACCCGACCTGTTCGGCGTATGCGCTGGAGGCCATCGAGGTGCATGGCCCGCTGAAAGGCTCCTGGCTGGCTGCGCGGCGGATTGCCCGCTGTCATCCGTTTCATCCCGGGGGGCTGGACCCGGTCCCGCCGCGCAAGGAGAAGCCGGCACCGGGCGTCAAAGAGCGCACAACTTGACATTTGCGCCGATTATTGGGTATATTTTGGATACTATATATATTTTCCGAAGAATGGATGAGTAGATCGGGAAGGCCAGAGCAGAGAGCCGGGGCAGGTGAAAGCCGGTATGGCTGGAAGGGTTGAAGATGGTCCGGGAGGAACTGCATGCGAGCGAGGGCATTTGCTGCCGGCGTAAGTGTGCGGCGTGTTCCAGCGTTAATGGGCAGTTTCCGCAAGGAAACTGACAAAGCCCGCCTTCTGCAAAGGAGCGGGAAATTTGGGTGGTAACGCGTGAGTATACTCTCGTCCCATACGGGGCGGGAGTTTTTTGCGTCTAACAGGCGCGACCATACGAAAGGATGATTAAAGTTATGAGCGACAAGAAGACGTTTTATTTGACTACCCCGATTTATTATCCGAGTGACAAGCTGCATATCGGCCATGCCTATTCCACGGTCGCCGGCGATGCGATGGCGCGTTACAAGCGGTTGCGCGGCTATGAGGTCCGTTACCTGACCGGTACGGACGAGCATGGACAGAAGATTGAAGAGAAGGCGGCCAAAGCCGGAAAAACACCGCAGGCGTTCGTTGACGACATCGTGGCCGGCATTCAGGAGCTGTGGCGCAAGCTGGATATTTCGAACGACGATTTTATCCGTACTACACAGGAGCGCCACAAAACCGTCGTGGCTGACATTTTCGACCGGTTGCTGAAGCAAGGGGATATTTACAAGGGCGAATATGAAGGCTGGTATTGCATTTCCGACGAAACGTTCTACACCGAAACCCAGTTGGTCGATGTGGTGCGGAATGAAGCAGGCGAAGTCATCGGCGGAAAAAGCCCGGACAGCGGCCATCCCGTTGAACTCGTCAAAGAGGAAAGTTATTTCCTGCGGTTGAGCAAATACGCCGACCGGCTGCTGAAATTCTACGAAGAGAATCCGGAATTTATCCTGCCGGAATCGCGCAAAAACGAAATGATCAACAACTTCATCAAACCGGGGCTGGAGGATCTGGCCGTTTCGCGGACGACGTTCGATTGGGGCATTAAGGTCAAAGGCGACGACAAGCATGTCGTCTACGTCTGGATCGATGCGCTCTCCAATTATATCACTGCCTTGGGTTACGGCTCTGCGGACCGCAGCCTGTACGACCAATTCTGGCCGGCGGATGTGCATATTGTCGGCAAGGAAATCGTGCGGTTCCATACGATTATCTGGCCGATCATCCTGATGGCGCTCGGCGAACCGCTGCCGAAGAAAGTATTCGCGCACGGCTGGCTCTTGATGAAGGACGGCAAAATGTCCAAATCGAAGGGCAATGTAGTCGATCCGGTGACGTTGATCGACCGTTACGGCCTGGATGCGCTGCGCTACTACCTGCTGCGCGAGGTTCCGTTCGGTTCCGACGGCACCTTTACGCCGGAAAGCTTCGTCGACCGGATTAACTACGATCTGGCGAACGATCTCGGGAACCTGCTGAACCGGACCGTGGCCATGGTCGATAAATATTTCGGCGGCGTGCTGCCGGCTTATGAAGGCCAAGTTACCGCGTTTGACGGTGAACTGGAAGCGGCGCTGAATAACACCTATGCCAAGGTGGAAGAAGCGATGGAAAAAATGGAGTTCTCCGTTGCCCTCACCGTCATCGGCGCATTTATCAGCCGCACGAATAAATATATCGATGAGACCCAGCCTTGGGTACTGGCCAAGGATGAAAGCAAGACCGGCGAACTGGCTTCGGCCATGAGACATCTGGTTGAGTGCCTGCGCACGGCGTCGATTCTGCTTCAGCCGTTCCTGACTAAAGCGCCAAGCAAAATCTGGGCGCAGCTGGGCCTTGAACCGGGCGAGCTGACCACCTGGGATAGCGGCCGGACGTTCGGCCTGATCCCGGCCGGAACGCAGCTCGTCAAAGGCGATCCGATCTTCCCGCGCCTCGACGTGGCGCAGGAAGTAGCCTACATCGCCGAAGCGATGGGGGCCGGCAAGCCTGCCGAGGCGGCACCGGCGCCTGCTGCGGAAGCCGCGCCTGCTTCCGCGGACGCCTCTGCTGCGGGCGAAGCCGCAGCGGAAGTGGAACACAAGGACGAAATCGGCATCGACGATTTCGCCAAAGCCGAGCTGCGCGTCGCGCAGGTCATCGCCGCCGAGCCGGTGAAGAAGGCCGACAAGCTGCTGAAGCTGCAGCTTGACCTTGGCTACGAGCAGCGGCAGGTCGTCTCCGGCATCGCCAAGTTCTATACACCGGAGGAGCTGGTTGGCCGCAAGGTCATTTGCATCGTCAACCTGAAGCCGGTGAAGCTGCGCGGCGAGCTGTCGCAAGGCATGATCCTGGCCGCCTCCCAAGGCGACCAGCTGAGCATCGCAACGGTGCCGGACAGCATGCCGAACGGCGCGATCGTAAAATAACCCCGCCAGCTGATGCCGGGTTGAACCGGCCGCGAAGCGGCAACAATGAGAAGTGTCTTCCCGGCAGCGATGCCGAGCGGGACGCTTCTCTTTTTTTCGCAAAGGTTATTGACTTATCGTAACCATTACTATTATACTCTGATAGTAAAGTTTACGATTTAAGGAGGATATCATACTGTTTATGAAGAAACTACACAAGAGACTGCTGCCTGTTATGGTTTTGGCCACCGGGCTGCTGCTGGCGGCCTGTGGCGCGAAGAGCAGCGGCACGATAGAAGAAGGCAAAGTGAATGTCATTACGACCTTTTATCCGATTTATGAATTCGCGACGGAAATCGGCGGCGACGATATCCATGCGATCAATCTGCTCCCGGTAGGCGTGGAGCCGCATGACTGGACGCCGCGCAGCCAGGATATCGTCAATACCTCCAAAGCGCAGCTGTTCCTGTACAACGGGGCGGGGCTGGAAGGCTGGGTGCCGAACTTCCTCAAGAGCCTGGACAGCGACAGCAAAGTGATCGCGACTGAAGTCAGCAAAGGCGTGGATCTGATCATGACCGACGAAGAAGACGAGCACGGACACGGCGATGCGAGCGGGAACAATAGCGGGCACGCAGAAGAGACGGCTGATGGCTTACATACCGATCCCCATACCTGGGTAAGCCCCAAATCGGCGCTGACAATGGCGGAAAATATCAAGAACAGCCTCATCTCCGTCGATCCGGATCACAAAGCGGGCTACGAGGAGCGTTACAATCAGCTGGCCGACAAGCTGAAGGCGCTGGATGCTGAGTTTACCGCTGAGCTGAGCAAGCTGCCGAACAAGGAAATCGTCGTGTCCCATCAGGCCTTTGCTTATCTGGCGCGGGATTACGGCCTGACCCAGCATGCGATTATGGGCTTGTCCCCGGATGCCGAGCCGCGCGGGCAGGATCTGGTCGAGCTGGCGAAAACGGTGAAGGATGAGAATATTCATTATATTTTCTTCGAGGAATTGGTCTCCGACAAGCTGGCTAAAACGCTGGCAAACGAAACCGGCGCTTCGACGCTTGTACTGAATCCGGTGGAAGGCCTGACGAAGGATCAGGAGAAAAACGGGGACAATTACTTCACGCTGATGGAGAAAAATTTGCAAAATCTGAAACTGGCCTTACAATAGGAAGGACAGCATATATGAAAGGCGGTGGGCGCTTATGTTGCCTTCCCTCCAGGACTGCCATCAGCATATCATCGAGATCGACAATCTCTGCTTCTCCTACGGCGACCAGCAGGTGATTTCCGGATTGAATTATACGGTAAAAGAGCGGGATTTCCTCGGCATCATCGGTTCGAACGGCGCGGGCAAAACAACGCTGCTGAAAATGATCGTCGGCCTGCTTCCGGCCACGAGCGGCGATATCAAGCTGTTCGGCCAATCCGTCCGCAAATTCAAGGATTGGGAACGGATCGGTTACGTGCCGCAGAAAAACGCGTTTAACCCGTTGTTTCCGGCAACCGTGCGCGAAGTGGTCATGTCCGGACTTTATAACAATAAAAACCTGATCCGCCGCGTCACCAAGGCGCAGCACCGCCAGTGCGACGACGCGCTTGAAGTGATGCGAATCCAGGATATCGCCGACAAGCGGGTCGGCCAGCTGTCCGGCGGCCAGCAGCAGCGGGCCTTCCTGGCCCGGGCGCTGATCAATCATCCCGACCTGCTTATCCTCGATGAGCCAACCGTCGGCATCGACGCCGAGACACAAGCCGGATTCTTCGATCTGATCACGCATATGCATGCGCATCATCACATGACATTCCTGATGGTCTCGCATGACATCGATATGATCCAGAACTACCTCGGCAGCGAGCCGGTCCAAAAAAGCGGCAAGATCAATTTCTTCTGCCGCCATTCCCACGAGGTGCAGAATTGCACCGTGGATAACCTGCAGCACACCCTGGTCTAAAATTAGCTCTATATCTTCATATGTTTTAGGGAGGTCATCCATTTTGCACCGCATAGGATGACCTCTGGATGTTTGGTTAAGTCTTAAGGTTTAAGGTTTAAGGTTTAAGGTTTAAGGTTTAAGGTTTGAGGTTTTTGGATTTGAGGGGTCATCCATTTCGCACCGCATAGGATGACCTTTAGGGTTTTAGTTTTAGTTTTTGTTTTTGTTTTTGGTTTTGGTTTTGTTTTTGGTTTTGGTTTTGTTTTCCCCCGTATCTAGATACAACAGACGTTAAGCGTATCCCGCCAGGGACGAAAAGCGATCCTTATACATAGTTGCCAAACACCGCCCAAGCCACCTCCATAGCTACGGTTCTAAGAAGGCGGGTGTCCAGAGGGTGCAACCCTTGGGGCCCTCCCTTGGCGAAGGGAGGGTTTGGGAGGGATCGAAAAAAGACTTTATAAGGGGTTTAATAATTTTGGATATCATTTATAGCGACTTTTTTCAGCGGGCGCTCGCCGGTGGCCTGATGATCGGCATTACGGCGCCGCTGATCGGCGTATTTCTGGTGCTGCGGCGCCTGTCGATGATCGGCGATACGCTGGCGCATGTCACGATTGCCGGGGTTGCGCTCGGCTTTCTGACCGGTTTTTATCCGCTGGGCGCAGGCCTGATCTTTGCGGTTGTGGCCTCCTTCGGCATCGAAAAGCTCCGCAAGGCCTATAAAAGCCTGGCGGAGCTGTCGATCGCCATCATTATGTCCGGCGGCGTGGCGCTGGCCTCGCTCTTTTTTACGCTGGGCAAAGGGTATAACGCCGATGTCATGAGTTATTTATTCGGAAGCATTTATACGCTGGATAACACCGATCTGCTCGTTGTGGGCGCGGTCACGCTGGCGGTCGTGCTGGTGGTGACGCTCTTTTTCAAAGAATTTTTCCTGCTCAGCTTTGAAGAGGATGCCGCAAGCGTCAGCGGCTTGCCCGTAAAACTGCTCAACATGCTCATTACGGTGCTGACTGCGCTGGTCATCAGTACGGCGATCAAAATCGTCGGATCCTTGCTCGTCTCGGCGCTGCTGACCATTCCGGTCGCGACCAGCCTGCTGCTCTCGCGCAGCTTTAAAACATCCGTTATTTTATCGGTTGCCATTTCCGAGATCGCCGTGATCGGCGGACTGGTGGTAGCGGGGGTATGGAATCTCGCGCCCGGCGCAACGATCGTTCTGCTGCTGATTGCGCTGCTCACGCTGACCCTGATCGGCAAAAAAGGGCTGCCCGCGTAAGGCAGCCCAACCCGCAGAAACATGTGCATTTGATCTGACCACAGGAAGGAGCGGAGCGCGTTGTCCAACTTGAACGCCGGAATCGCTTTTGCCGCAGGTGTGGCCTCATTTATTTCTCCATGCTGTCTGCCGCTTTACCCGTCCTATTTGTCTTATATTACCGGCTTGTCGGTTCAACAGCTCAAGGGCGGCGGGGAACGCAAGGATGTCCGTTTGCGGACGCTGACCCATACACTGGCGTTTATCCTTGGTTTTTCCGCCGTTTTCTATACGCTGGGCTTCGGGGCCGGCCTGTTTGGCCAGTTCTTTAACGAGCAGCGCGATTTGATCCGCCGCCTGTCGGCGATCCTGATCATTGCGATGGGGTTATTCCTGCTCGGTATTTTCCAGCCGCAGTTCCTGCTGCGCGAACGAAAACTGAATCTGAAGTGGAAGCCCGCCGGTTATGCGGGTTCATTCATATTCGGCATCGGCTTCTCCGCCGGCTGGTCGCCCTGCATCGGACCGATCCTGACGGCGATCGTGGCGCTTTCCGCCAGCGATCCCGGTGCCTGGTTTCCGCTGATTACGGCGTACAGCCTCGGGTTTGCCGTACCGTTTTTCATTCTCGCGTTTTTCCTGGGCGGAGCAAGAAAGATATTGAAGTATTCCGGGACGCTGATGAAGATCGGCGGCGTGCTCATGGTGTTCATGGGAATCCTGCTGTTTACGGACCAGATGTTCCGGATCACGATCTGGCTGCAAAGCTATACGCCCAAGTGGATGATTTTTTAGCTTTAAGTAAAATAATCGATCCCGGCTTCGGGGAAATGTTCAAAGATCCGCTCTGTGATGAATTCGCGCAGGGCGGTTTGCTGTTCATCCGGATATACATATTTGTTCTGGCCGTATTTGCCCCATTTCTTTTTGCGTTTTTCGATATCCATTTCCAGCTTGGTTTTCGGATATCTTTTCTCGATGACGGCTTTGGCTGTTTTCGTAAAACGGTGCTGGATCATCTCAAAAGTGAGCCCCCGGCCGCCGTCCTCCGGAAGTGCGCGGGCCAATTTCTCCAGGAGCTCGGCATATCCTTTTTCCCAGCCTTCATGCCAAATAATCGGCGCGATGATGAAACCGAGCGGATATCCGGCGCGGGCGATTTTTCCGGCGGCCTCGATCCGTTCCTCGAAACGGGCGGTCGCCGGCTCGAAATTGCGGATGACGTAATCGGCGTTGACACTGAACCGCACACGGGTATGGTTGTTGTGGGGCAGCGCCAGAAGCGGGTCCACATGCTGGTATTTGGTAACAAAGCGCAGGCGTCCAAGCGGCTGCTGGCCCATATAGGTGATCAGTTCCGCGAGCGAGCCGGTGATGTGCTCCAAACCAAGCGGATCGGAGGTACAGGCGGCTTCAAAGGTGGTGATTTCCGGCGCACGCTCGGCGATGTATTTGCTGGCGGCATCCATGATGTCCATCGTATTGACGTACACGCGAATGTAGGGCTTTGCACCCAGTGTCGTCTGCAAATAACAATAATGGCAGTGGCCCATGCAGCCGGTGGCAATCGGAATGGCATAATCGGCGGACGGTTTGGACTGCTCGAATTTCAGCGTTTTGCGCAGGCCGACGACCAGCGTCCGTTTGGCGATCTTGTACTGCTCCAGTTCGGTTTCGCCCGGCAGGTTCGTAATCCGGTTATGCGAGGTTGTCATACGGTAAGGGATTCCCTGGTCTTTGACCCAGGCCATAATTTTTTCGCCTTTCGGGTAGTTCAGCGCATCCGGCTCGAAAAAAACCAGCTCGGGCAGGAACAGGCCGGTCGGCTTGCGCACGCCAGCCCTGCGGGGGCGTTCCGGCGCGATGGTGGACATGCGGCCACACTCCTTTTTGAACAGAATAAAAGCTTCATTTAGTGTGCCGCTCCGCCTCCGGGTCCACTCCTGGCAAACATCGCTAGCCGGGCGGTTCGCAAGCCTGGGACTTGCCAAGTCGCGGCGATAACATGTATCATTGGTAGAGCAAGGCCACCTCGCGCCACGCTCATTACAGAAAAGAGGTAAAGTGAATGCCAACGCCCAGCATGGAGGATTATTTGGAGCGCATATACAAACTCATTGATGAGAAAGGATACGCGCGGGTCTCGGATATTGCCGAGGGACTGGAAGTGCACCCCTCCTCTGTGACCAAAATGATCCAAAAACTGGATAAGGACGAATATCTCATCTATGAGAAATATCGTGGGCTTGTCCTGACAAGCAAAGGTAAAAAAGTGGGGAAACGGCTCGTCGACCGCCACCAGCTGCTGGAGGAATTCCTCAGCCTGATCGGCGTGCAGCAAGAGAACATTTACAAAGATGTCGAAGGCATCGAACATCATTTGAGCTGGGATTCGATCACGCGGATTGAGACGCTTGTGGAATACTTCCGCCGGGATGAGTCAAGAATCCAGACCCTATATGCGATTCACTCCGAACTGGCCAGCGATTCTTAAACCGGCCCTCAACTTTGAACGCGAACGGATTTTATTTGATTTTTACCGCAACCTTTCCAGTTTTTTTACGTCATAACGGGTAGTGTGCTTGTACGCAAGGCCCGTTTATCAAAAGATGGCGGCCGTCTCCCTGATGTTAAGGAGAAGAGGCCGCCATTTTTTGTTGGGTACAAATCTATTCTAGCGATTTTACGGGGAGGAACTATGAAGATTCGGAAATGGACCCTGGGGATGCTGGTGCTGCTGCTTTGCCTGCCGCTATGGTCCACAGGAGCGGGTGCCGCAGAGAAGACGATTACGATTGAGCTGGACGGAAGTTCACTGGCGAGCGATGTGCCGCCGTACATTACGGGATCAGGCGTAACGATGGTTCCCGTTTCGGTTATCAGCCAAGGACTAAGCGCGAATGTGCAGTGGAACCAGAGCAGCAAGACGGCGACCATCAGCAAAGGATCGAATGTGCTGCAGCTGCAGAACGGGAAGAAGACGGCAACCGTCAACGGGGAATCCGTAGGGCTGGAGACTTCCGTGCAGATCAAGCAGGGCCGGGTGATGGTGCCGCTGCGTTTCGTCAGCGAGCAGCTCGGGCTGCAGGTCGTCTGGAATCAGGCGGCGAAACATATCGCGCTGTATTCCAATACGGAGATCACCGGACCGAGCACGCCTGCGACGCCTTCGATTCCGACCGTACCGACGCCAAGCGTGCCTACCGTGCCAACTGTGCCGGGTCTCAAGTCAGGGAAGGCGATGAAAGGCGTGTGGATCTCCACCGTCTTTAACCTCGACTATCCCTCGACGGCCTCGGCCGGAAATGCCGACAAGCAGAAAAAAGAGTTTGATACGCTCCTGGACAAGCTGAAGGCGACGGGCTTCAACGCGGTATTCGTGCAGGTCCGGCCGGCTGCCGACAGCCTGTATCCCTCTCAGCTGATGCCGTGGTCCAAGGTGCTGACCGGCAAGCAGGGCAAAGATCCCGGCTATGATCCGCTGGCCTACATGGTGTCTGCCGCCCATGCGCGGGGCTTGGAGTTCCATGCATGGTTCAATCCGTTCCGCGCCACGACGGATGCGAGCGATGCCACGATCAAGAGCCTGGCACCGAACCATGTCGCCGTGCTGCATCCCGACTGGATTGTCAAAGCCGATAACAAGCTTTACATAAATCCCGGCATTCCCGAAGCCCGCCAGCAAATCATCGATACCGTCCTGGAGGTTGTCCGCGGTTACGATATCGACGGCGTGCATCTGGACGACTATTTCTATCCTTCCGGCGTAAATTTTGCGGACGATGATGCCTACAAGGCTTACAATCCAGGCAGCATCGGGAATAAAGCCGACTGGCGGCGGGACAACATCAATACCTTTATCCGCGAGCTGGGAACGGCCATTCATACCCTGAAACCGGCCGTCAGCTATGGCGTCAGCCCGTTCGGCGTCTGGCGAAACATCAAGAAGGACAGTACCGGATCGGATACGACGGCAGGCGTCAGCGCCTATGATGACATGTATGCCGATACCCGGACCTGGATCCGCAGCGGCTGGATCGACTATATTGCGCCGCAAATCTATTGGAGCCTTTCATTTACCACGGCCCGCTACGATAAGCTGGTGGACTGGTGGGTCAATGAAGTCAAAGGCACGAACGTGAAGCTGTATATCGGCCAGGCCGGTTATAAGGTAGGCGATAAAGCCCAAAGCGCCGAATGGCAAAGCGGCGAGCAGATTATCAACCAGCTGAAGTATAACGATAAATACGAAGAAGTGGCGGGCAGCATCCTGTTCCGGGCCAGCGACATCGTGGTCCGCGATCCGTTCGGATTGTCCAGTCTGCTGACCTTCTTTTTCAAGTCATGAAAAACCCCCCGTGTTCATAGATACCAGTAAGGTTCTATGGAACGGGGGTTGTTTGATTTATGGAGATCAATGCGGTGTTTGAAGGCGGAGGCGTCAAAGGCATTTCGCTTGCGGGTGCAGTGGAAGCGACGGAGCAGGCGGGACGGCGGTTCAACCGGGTAGCGGGAACCTCCTCAGGCTCCATTATCGCCTCCATGCTGGCTGCCGGTTATGACGGCGAAACGATGAGCCGGGTGATCAAGGCGACTTCCTTTTCTTCATTTTTGAAAAGAGGAACGTTCTACAATGCGGCACTGGTGGGGCCGGCGCTCCGGGTGCTGATCAAAAAAGGGCTTTACTCCGGCGAGGCGCTGGAGACCTGGATCGGCACGGTGCTGCGGAACAAAGGAATCGTAACCTTCAGCGATCTGCCCAAAGGGAAGCTGTCGATCATCGCCTCCGACATTACGAACGGGCGGCTGGTCGTGCTTCCGGACGATTTGAAGAACTACGGGATCGCGCCGCATAGCTTCGAGGTGGCCAAGGCGGTACGGATGAGCTGCAGCATTCCGTATTTCTTCGATCCGGTAATGCTGCGGCTCTCAGGCAAAGCTGCAAGAGGCAAGCCATTTCGCGAGCAGTTTGTGTATTTCGTCGACGGGGGGCTTCTGAGCAATTTTCCCCTTTGGTTATTCGAGGAGAAGAAGGACGGCTTCGCGGACAAAAGCTTGCGGACGCCGACTGTCGGATATCAGCTGATCGGCAAAACGGATCCCCAGCCCCATAAAGTAACCGGGCCGTTCACCATGCTGCAGGCATTGGTAGGTACGATGCTGTCGGCGCATGACGAGCGTTATATCGAGACGGAAAAATTCGCCCGCACGGTCAAAATCCCCACGCTGGGGATCTCCACGACCGATTTCCATTTATCCAGTGAGCAGAGCGACAGTCTGTATGCCGCCGGGTATGAAGCGGGGACCGAGTTCTTCAAGCACTGGCGGCCGAAATTTCAGAGTTGAGCCTTATGAAGGCGTTTGAAGCGGCATGAAAAAGCCGGCCTAAAGTCATAATGACTAAGGCCGGCTTTTTTTTTAGTGATATTTAGGCAACTGGTCGTCGCTTTTGCCTTTGCTGCCCTCAATGACCTGGAACGGATAGCTTTTGCGTTTGCTTGGCGAAGAATCGCTTTTGCGGAGCGCAGCTACCTTGTTCATCGTCTTTTGCGAAGGTTTCACTTTTACCTTGGACCGGGACGGGCCGCGGCTGCGGCTCGGTGCGCCGGGGGCGACGCGGTAAGCATAATACAGCAGTGCGAACAGCACCAGCGGGAAAATCAGCGATTGCAGAGAAGAAAGTCCTTCTCTCATCAGTCCGGTCACAAGACCAAGGACCGCTAGCGATACCGAAATCCAAAAAATCAAAGCATGCCTGATCATAGGCCACTCATCCTTTCGCAGGATCCAATATGCCGCCCGACACACTTGCCTCCATGTAAGTTCCCGCTTCGATTGCGGCATCCAGCTCCCGCATCCGGTTAAACGAGGCAATCGAAACTTCAACCATATCGTCTTTCGGTTCTTTGGTCGTCAGAAGCTGCAGCCACAGCCCCGGATAACCGAGATACTTGAGGCCCGGAATGTCGCGTACGGCATTGGTTCCTTTCAATACTTCAAAAGAAACGGCGATGACCACCGGCAGCAGAATCAGGCGCTGTACCACACGTTCCACCATATTGTCCCACGGAACGAGGGAATAAATGATAATGCCGAGCACGATGGTGAGCATCATGAAGCTGCTTCCGCACCGGTAGTGCAGGCGGCTGTACTTTTGTACATTGGCAACCGTCAATTCCTCGCCGGCTTCAAACGCGCTGATCACCTTATGCTCTGCGCCGTGATACTGGAACAGGCGTTTGATGACCGGCGTTTGGGAGATAGCCCACAAATAGACAAGCAGCAGTACCAGCTTGATTGCGCCTTCTACCAGGTTGTGCAGGATATAGTTGTCAAATGCATTCTTGAACAAGAAATTTTCGACGAATACGGGAACGAGCGTAAATACGACTTTGCCGAATACAAAGGATAAAATCCCCATCACCGCAACGCCGAAAATCATGCCGAGGCTCCAGCCTTCTTCCTTCTTCTTGGCCTTCTCCTGCAGCTTGGCGCGATCTTCCGGCTCCGTCTCGTCCTCGGCATAGGATTCCGCCGAAAAATTCAGATGCTTGGAACCCTTGGCACTGGAATCTATAATACTGACAATGCCGCGAAGCAGCGGAATCTTGCGCAGCTTGCGTACCCAGGCCTTATCGCTTCTCGGCACCTCCAAAAATGTAATCTCTTGATTCTTCCTTCTTACGGCAGTTACGTTGATATGCTTGCCGCCGAACATGACGCCTTCAATGACGGCTTGGCCGCCGTAACTTGGAGTTTCCTGGGACAACCAATTCACCTTCCCGTGTAGTAAATGATGTAGTTCTACAACCATTGTAACGAATTTAGGCCCACTTTGCTAGTTGGATTGGCGCTTCGGGGCATACTATGCCAGACTACCCATGAAAGTGAGGCGCGTTCCTTTTGAGTCCATCCAAACAACAGCGTTCGAACCATACCAATCCTGTGACTTTTGCTCTAGAGCTCGGCATCTTCGCCGGCCTAATTTGGGGAGGAATCCGCTGGCTGATGTACACCCTGCATTTTACGAAGGTACTGCCCGGGTTTCTGGGCGAGCCCTTTTTCAAGCATTCTTTTCTGGTCAAGGCGCAGGGGCATCTGGCCGGATACCTGCTGTTCATCGGCTTTTCCGTCGTGGCTTCCCTGATCTATGTGCTGATCTTCCGCAAGCTGAAGGGACCGTGGCCGGGTATGCTGTACGGCGTGCTGTGGTGGGCGGTGATTTTTCTGGCTTACTCCAGAACATTCCTCATGCAGCCGCCGATGAAGCTTCCATGGAATTCCGCCATCAGTGAATTTTGCCTGTTCGTGCTCTGGGGGCTGTTTATCGGGTATACGGCGGCCATCGAATACACCGATGAGCGGAAACGCGACAAACCGGCGACAAAGCTAGCGTAAGTGCCGGAAAAAACTTCTCAAGGGCATATCCCTATGTTAAAATACAATGTGGCTATTTTCGAGAGGAGAATGATCATGGGCAACAAGCGCGTCTCCAAACTGCAGGCGGTCCTGCAGGCGCAGGGATTGGATGCGATGTTAATAACCAGCGGCGTGAACCGCCGTTATTTGAGCGGATTTACCGGCTCTTCCGGTTATGTGCTCGTCACCGGCGACGAAAGCTACCTGCTTACCGATTTCCGGTACATGACACAGGCGGCCGATCAGTCCCAGGGACTGAAAGTCGTCCAGCACGAGCCGAAGTTTATCGATTCCGTACGTGAGTTGCTCCCTAAGGGCGGCAAGGTCCGCGTCGGCTTTGAACAGGACGATGTTACGTTCAGCGCGTATACGTCATACGCTGCGGCACTGCAGCCGGCAGAGCTGGTTCCGGTATCCAAAGTTGTGGAAAATCTGCGGATGTTCAAGGACGAGGACGAGCTTGCCGTCATGCGGCGCGCGGCCGATCTGGCGGATCGCACATTCAGCCATATCCTGAATGTCATCAAGCCCGGCATGACCGAGCGCGACGTCGATCTGGAGATGGAGTTCTACATGCGCTCCCACGGCGCGACTTCATCGTCCTTCGACACGATTGTTGCCTCCGGCGAGCGTTCGGCCATGCCGCATGGCGTTGCCAGCAGCCGCGTCATTCAAGGCAATGAACTGGTGACCTTCGACTTCGGAGCGCTGCTGGACGGCTATTGCTCCGACCTTACCCGGACCATCGCGCTCGGCACACCGGCGCCGAAGCTGAAGGAAATTTACGATGTCGTGCTGGAAGCGCAGCTTCACGCGCTGGCGCATATCAAACCAGGCATGACCGGACGGGAAGCCGATGCACTGGCACGGGATGTCATCACCCGTTACGGATACGGCGAATATTTCGGCCATAGCACCGGACACGGTTTGGGCATGGAGGTTCATGAATGGCCTCGCCTGTCCAAGGTGGGCGATGAAATTCTCGAACCGGGCATGGTTGTGACCGTAGAACCGGGCATTTATCTGGCCGGCCTCGGCGGCGTGCGGATCGAAGACGATATTGTCATCACCGATAGCGGCATTTCGCTGCTCACGCATTCGTCCAAAGAGTATTTGTCATTGTAAAATTGTTAACTATTGCATTCAGGAGGGATTTTTAGTGATTTCAGTAAATGATTTTAAAACAGGCTTGACCGTAGAGGTGGACGGCGATATCTTCACCGTCCTGGATTTCCAGCACGTAAAACCGGGTAAAGGTGCGGCGTTTGTCCGCTCCAAGCTGAAAAACTTGCGCAACGGCAACACCGTTGAACGCACGTTCCGCGCCGGCGAAACCATTGGCCGTGCCATCATCGAAAACCGCGGCGTACAATACCTGTATGCCAGCGGCAGCGAACATGTATTCATGGACAACGAAACTTACGACCAATTCGAATTGTCCGAGAAACAACTGGAATGGGAACTCAACTTCCTCAAAGAAAACATGACGGTAAACATTGTCAGCTACCAAGGCGAAATTCTCGGGATCAACCTGCCGACTTCCGTCGAGCTGAAAGTAACCGAAACCGAACCGGGCGTTAAAGGCAACACCGCCCAAGGCGCGACTAAGTCCGCTACGGTTGAAACCGGCCATACCGTGCAAGTGCCGCTCTTCATTAATGAAGGCGACGTGCTTCTGATCGATACCCGCGAAGGTAAATACATCTCCCGCGCGTAGTTTCTGACTGCGCCGGACAAGCTAAGCCCTCTCCGCTCCGGCGGAGGGGGCTTTTTGCTATTTTTTTATGAAATCATTAACGCATGGCGTAACTTTCGTATTATACTGATTTAAAGTGTGAAACTAAATAAGAGCTACATGAGCGAAATAGGGAGTGAGTGGGACTTTGTCACTTTATGTCATGAAATTCGGAGGCAGCTCCGTCGGCGATATCGAACGCATGAAACGCGTTGCGAAACGTATTGCCGAGAAGCAGGATGAAGGACATCGCTGCGTTGTTGTCGTGTCCGCCATGGGGGATACGACGGATGATCTGATCGACCAGGCCAAGCTGCTGAACGATCAGCCGCCGGCAAGAGAAATGGATATGCTGATGACTACGGGCGAGCAAATTTCCGTAGCGCTCCTGGCGATCGCCCTGAGCGGCATCGGCCGCAGCGCCGTGTCCTATACCGGCTGGCAGGCCGGCTTCCGCACGGATGAAACGCATGGCCGAGCCCGGATCAACGAGATCGTGCCGCGCCGGGTGCTGGAAGCGCTCGAACGCGAGCAGATCGTCATTGTGGCCGGGTTCCAGGGCATGACCCTGGACGGCGAGATTACGACGCTGGGCCGCGGAGGCTCGGATACGACGGCTGTAGCGCTGGCTGCCGCGATCAAAGCGGATGTCTGCGAGATCTATACCGATGTGGACGGCGTCTATTCGACCGATCCTCGTATCGTCAAGACGGCGCGCAAGCTGAAGGAAATCTCGTATGACGAGATGCTGGAGCTGGCGAATCTGGGAGCGGCGGTACTGCATCCGCGTGCGGTGGAATACGCGAAACGCTATCAAGTAAAGCTGGTCGTGAGATCGAGTTTTAACCATAATGAAGGTACTGTCGTGAAGGAGGAAGCAAGCATGGAGCAGGGAGTAGTAGTTAGCGGGATCGCATATGACAAAAACGTGGCACGGATCAGCATACTGGGAGTGCCCGATGTTCCGGGCGTGTTGGCCCAGGTCTTCGGCAAACTGGCCGCGCAAGGCATCGACGTGGACATTATCGTACAGAGCGGCGTGCAGAACGGTACGGCTGACTTCTCCTTCACCCTGGGACTCGGCGATATCGACCGGGCCAAGGCAGTGATCGAAAGCCTGCATGCGGAGCTGCCTTACCGCGAAGTGACCTCCGAGGACAATCTGGTCAAGGTGTCCATCGTCGGCGCAGGCATGGTCAGCCATCCGGGCGTCGCGGCTCAAATGTTCGACGTTATTTCCAAACAAGGCGTCAGCATTAAGATGGTCAGCACTTCCGAGATTAAAGTGTCCTGCGTGATTGAAGCCGGGAACCTGCCGCAGATCATCCAGGCGCTGCATACCGCCTACAATCTCGATACCGCCGAGCAGGCTTTCGTCGGCGGGCCGCAAGACCGCCGTTAATCGCTAAACCATACCGATCCGAGGGAAGTTCGGCAGCATGAATAGACAGGAGATTCCGCTTGGCGTCAGCCGCTGGAATCTCCTTTTTTTTTTGCCTGAATTCAAAAAAAGGAGAGAGAACCAATGAAGCAAGGCAAATGGGGCTACTGGGCAATACCGCTGATCCTTGTCCTGAGCCCGCTGCTCATTTACGCATTGCTGCATGTACAACATCCGTCGCTGCAGGAAGAAACTGCCGAGGTAGCCGTCCTTAAGGCGGAGAAAGCAGCATTGAAAGCGGAGATTTCGGTAAAGGACCAGCAAATCAGCGGCCTGGAGCACTTGTTTCCGCAATATGAACGGGAAGCACGGGCGATCCTGGAGCAAACGGCCGGAAATCTACCGAACCTGAAATGGAAGACGGAAGAAGAACGGGCCCTTCTTACCGCCGTGAAGGAATGGATTCAGGCGCGGGGAACGCTCACGGACGATGGCCTGTACCTGCTTGCCGGCCGGCGCGTGATCCTGAGCCTTACGCCAGGCGGAGCACAAGTTGACGGCACCCAGGTTGTCGAAGCCATGTACTACGAGCTGCCCGCAGACACCGCCGCAGCGGCGCGAGAAACGAGCGGGGAAATCTACCCGAGGCCGATCGGCAAAGAGTACATCGGAATGGCGCAGTTTACGGTGAGGCAGACGGATGGTAATTGGGCGGTGGAGAAGTACACGGACTCCTTTTGAATACCGATTCGAAAAAAAAAGCGGCAAGGAAGCGGGGGGAACCGCGTTTCCTGCCGCTTTTTCATTTGTAAAAGAGTACCTTGCTATTTCAGCCGCTTGAACCGGCCGACGATCTCGACCGTCTCCAGCACGTTGACGAACGCCTTCGGATCGGTCTCGAGGATCGTCCGGCGCAGCTCGGCCAGCTCGTAGCGGGTTGTGACGGTCATCAGCATAGTGTTGCCCTCGTGGCTGTACCCGCCCTCTGCATTGACGACCGTGACGCCGTGGGGCAGCTTGCACAGACGGGAGAGCATGAGGTCGCGCTCCTTGGTGATAATGAACGCCGTCAGCTTGACGTGGCGGATATGGATCATGTCCACGACACGGCTTTTCACAAAGATACAGAGCATGGCGTACAGCGCGGAATCCCAGCTTTTGAAGAAGCCCAGGCTGAGGATGACAATTCCGTCGAGCAGGAACATGACATTGCCGATCGGTACATCCCGCTTGCGCGTGATGATGGACCCCAGAATATCGAAGCCCCCCGAAGAGCCCCCTACCCGCAAGGAGAACCCTACGCCCCCTGCAATGATAACCCCGCCGAAAATGCTGGCCAAAATCGGATCATGCGTGAGCTGTACCAATGGAATGATGTTCAGAAACCAGGTGGTGCACACGACCGACAGGATGCTGAGACCGATATATTTTTTACCTACCGCTATGAAACCCCAAATCAGGATCGGCAGATTGATACCAAAATAAATGAGCGATATGTACTTCGGATCCGTCAAATACCCGATGACCGAAGCCGCCCCCGCCACCCCGCCGCTGAGCAGCTGATGGGGGATAAGGAACAGGCGCAGCCCGCTGGCTACCAGAAAAGCCGAAAAAATGATGACGGCGGCATCTCTCGCCTGTTTGGCCAAATTCCTTGTGGTGATCGGTTGTGCAATGTTGCGAACTTGCATAGCTGTGATTCCTCTCTTTTGCGCTGGACGCTTTTTTTTCTGTTGCTCCCTAGAATGTACAATAATACGCAAAAATAAATTTATCAACCCGATTGTATTTTTTTATACACGCGGCAACTATGATATCCTTCACACCTTTTGTAAGAAAAAAACATCGTCTTTCTTTCTCCCTTTTATTCACGCAATTGGCCTGTCTAAAGCGGAGGATTTTCGCATATCCATGGATAACAACGGATCCCCCGGGGAGCCCACCCTGTCTGATTCGGGAAGAATATAAAAAAGGAGTGGAATCGATTGGACAAGTACGTAAGCTGGATGGCGACACTGCGGCTGCTGTCGGGCAGCATCGAGATCGCGGCGGCGCTGCTGATGCTGCGGCTGAATCAGGTGGACAAGGCGCTGGTTGTCAATTCCGGGCTGGCGCTGGTCGGACCGAGTGTTCTGATATTGACCACGGCAGTCGGCTTGACCGGCATGGCCCAGCAGCTGTCGTGGGGCAAGTTCGCCTGGATCGCCTGCGGCGTCACCTTTCTCTTAATCGGGATTTTGAAAAAATGATAGATGATAGGCATAAAGATCAAGTACAAGCATAAATATGGTACAAAGCTGTTAAATAGAGACAACCTGGGGGTACGCGGTATGGCTAACGAATGGCTGCTTTTGTTTCCCGAAAAGATCCGCGCGCTGCTTGTGGGCCTGTCTCCCGCGCTGCTGGAGAAGCTGGAAGAAATCCGCGTGCGCGAAGGACGGCCGCTGGAGATCAACTATTCCGGCAAATACCATTTCATCGCCGGAAACGGCAAGCTGACTTTAAATCCGGATGAAGCGTACAAGCCGGGGCGCGAGGACGCACACCGGCTGCTGGATCTGATCAGCAATCATTCCCTGTATACGATGGAAGAAGAACTGCGCAAAGGCTTCATCACCATCCCCGGCGGGCACCGCATCGGCCTGTGCGGACGGGCTGTCCTCAGCGGCGGCCATATCGAGCATCTCCGCGATATCACCGGCTTTAACATGCGGATCGCGCGCGAGGTCAAGGGCATCGCCGACGGCCTGCTGCCCTACCTGCTTGACCGGGGACGGCAGCGGGTGCTGCACACGCTGATCCTCTCCCCGCCGCAGCATGGCAAAACGACGATGCTGCGTGACCTGGCCCGCCAAATCTCGGCGGGCGGACAGCGGGAGCGGGAAGCCAACCGCCCCGGTCTGAAGGTTGGCATCGTCGACGAGCGCTCGGAGATCGCCGGCAGCCGCCGGGGCGTCCCGGCTTTCGACGTCGGGCCGCGGACGGATGTGCTCGACGGCTGTCCGAAAGCCGAGGGCATGATGATGATGATCCGTTCGCTATCGCCCGACGTGCTGGTCGCAGATGAAATCGGGCGGCCGGAGGACGCCGCCGCCGTGACGGAGGCGCTGCATGCCGGAATTTCCGTAATTGCCACGGCGCACGGCAAGGAAGTGGCCGAGCTGGCCCGGCGGCCCGGGCTCGGCAATCTGCTGGAGCAGCGCATGTTCGAGCGCTACGTCATCCTGCACCGCACGGAGGCGGGAACCAGCTTCCGCGTGCTGGACGGGCAGAAGCGCGGGCTGCTGCCCGTACCGGTAGAAGCGAAGCTGGGCGGTGAGCGCCATGCTTAAGCTCCTCGGCGCCGTACTGGTCATTCTCGCCGGAACGCTCGGCGGCTTTCGGCGGGCCGCGCAATACGCCGAGCGCCCCCGCCATATCCGCGGGCTCATCGCGGCGCTCCAGCGGCTGGAGACGGAAATCCAGTACGGCTTTACCCCGCTGCCGGAGGCGCTGCGCCGGATCGGCCAGCAGTCGAAGGAGCCGCTCAAAGCCTTGTTTGTGAGCGCGGCCGATGCCATGAGCCCGCCGCTGGAGCACAGCGCCGAGGAAGCCTTCGAGCAGGCGATGAACAAGCACTGGAAGGCCGCTTCGCTGAAATCGGCGGAACGGGAGATTCTCCGGCAGCTCAGCTGCACGCTCGGCACCAGCGACCGGTCGAATCAAAGCACGCATATCACACTCGCCCTGCAGCAGCTCAAGCAGGAGGAGACCGTGGCCAGGGAGGATCAGGGCAAATATGAAAAGATGAGCAAAAGCCTGGGTCTGCTGCTTGGAGCATTGATCGTAATATTGATCTTTTAGCGAGGTGCCAGGAATGAATATTGAAGTCAACGCGATTTTTCAAATTGCCGGCATCGGCATCATCATTGCCATGATTCATACCGTGCTGAAACAAATGGGCAAGGAAGAGATCGCACACTGGGTGACGATCGTCGGGTTCATCATCGTGCTGTTCATGGTCATCCGCATGCTCGACGGCCTGCTGCAGGAAATCAAAACGATCTTTCTTTTCCAATAGGCAGGCCTTATGGAAATCATTCAAGTGGTAGGCATAGGGCTATTGTCGACGGTGCTGATTCTGGTGGTCAAGGAACAGAAGCCGATGTTCGCTTTCCTGCTGACCACCGCCGCGGGCATACTGATATTTCTTTTTCTGATCGGCAAAATCGGTACCATTCTCGGAACGCTGGAGCGGGTGGCCGAGTCGTCGGGAATGGAAATGATCTATATCAAAACGGTCTTTAAAATCATCGGCATTTCTTACGTTGCCGAATTCGGGGCGCAAATCGTGCGGGACGCCGGGCAGGAGTCCATCGCTTCCAAAATCGAGCTGGCCGGCAAGGTGCTTATCATGGTGCTGGCGGTGCCGATCATCAGCATCATTATCGAGACAGTCATGAAGCTGCTGCCCGCGTAAACGAGCGCGAAGCGGCAAGAACTTACGGAGAGACGGGAGGAGCCTATGGGTACACGCAGTGTGTTCAGGCCGCCAAGATGGATGAAGCCGCTGCTGCTCCTGCCGCTGCTTCTGCTCATGCTTTTGCTGCTAGGCGCAGGCGCCGTCAGCGCTTCTCCGGCCGGAGGGGACGGATCGGCGGCGCAAAGCGGACAGCCCTCCGGGGACGGGTCTTCCTCGGCTGTGGACAAGTGGGTCAAGAGCCAGGTGCAGAACCTGCCGATGGATGGGGTCGAATCGTATTGGGACCAGCTGATGCGGGAGTACGGGGGATTTTTTCCTGACGGTAAAACACCTTCGCTGATGGAGATGCTGCTTCCGGGCAAAGACGGGCTCAGCCTGCAAAGCGTCCTGTCCGGCATCGGCAACTTCATGTGGCATGAAGTGCTGTACAACGGCAAGCTGCTGGTGACCATCGTTATGATCAGTGTGCTCAGCATGATTCTGGAGACGCTGCAAAGCGCCTTTGAGCGAAAAACAGTCAGCAAGATCGCCTACATGCTCTGCTACATGGTCGTGCTGGTCATCGCCGTCAACAGCTTCAATATTGCGATCGGCTACGCCAAAGATGCCATCGACCGGATGAGCGATTTCATGCTGGCGATGATTCCACTGCTGTTCGCCCTGCTGGCGTCGATGGGCAATATCGTGACCGTATCGGTGACGCATCCGCTGATCGTCTTCATGATCCACACCATCAGCTCGCTGATCCACACCGTTGTTTTTCCGCTGCTGTTCTTCTCGGCTGTGCTGCATCTGGTAAGCGCCATTTCGGATAAATACAAGCTGACCCAGCTGGCCAACCTGCTGCGCAACGTCGGAGCCGGCCTGCTCGGCATCCTGCTCACCGTTTTTCTCGGGGTCATCTCGGTGCGCGGGATCACCGCATCGGTTACGGACGGCGTGACGATCCGGGCAGCCAAATACATTACAGGCAATTTCGTGCCGGTCATCGGCAAAATGTTCGCGGACGCCACCGACACCGTCATCTCGGCATCGCTGCTCGTCAAAAACGCCATCGGGCTGTCCGGCGTCATCATCATTCTCTTTCTTTGCGCGTTCCCGGCGATCAAAATCCTCGTGCTCGCGCTGATCTATAACGTCGCCGCCGCGGTCATGCAGCCGCTCGGAGACACGCCGATCGTGTCGTGCCTGCAGACGATCGGCAAAAGCATGATTTACGTATTCGCCGCGCTGGCGGCGGTATCATTGATGTTCTTCCTCGCCGTAACGATCATGCTGACCGCCGGCAATGTCACGGTCATGATGCGGTGAGGCGGTGGTAACAGAGGAGGGGGAGCGGGATGACCTGGCTGGGAGATTGGCTGCGGGAACTGATCCTGGTCGTGCTGATGGCCGCCTTCGTCGAGATGCTCCTGCCGGGCAAATCGATGGAGCGCTACGCCCGCCTGGTGCTGAGCCTGCTGGTGCTCCTCACGATGCTGAACCCGGTCATCTCGCTGCTGAAGGGCGACGCAAGCAAGGAGCTGGGGTTAGCGCTGGCGGAGCAGGAGAAGTCCGCCGGAGGGCTCGCCGGGGCCGGAGGCTCGTCGCTGGAGAAGATTCTCGCCGACGGGCGGATGCTGGCCGCAGGCGTCACCGAGCAAAGCCTTCAGCTTGCCGCGGAGGAAGTCGCCGGGCAGATGAAGGAGAGCATCGCTTCCGGCGCCGGCATCCGCGGCGCCAAGGTGACGGTAACGCTGCGGATGAAGACGGCCGCAAGCGGCGAAGAAACGCCGGTGATCGCGGCGGTGGACGTAGCCCTGCCCGACCGGCAGGACGGGCAGGCGGCGGATGCCGGCGAAGAAGGCAGCGGCGGAAGCGCGCCGATCGTCATCGAGCCGGTGAAACCGGTGCAGATCCACGTCGGCGGGGACGACGACGGTACGCAGGTTGGCACCGAAGCCGAAGGCGGTGACGGAGCCGCTGCTGCATCCGGCAGCCCGGCTGCCGCCGGAGACGCTGACAGCGAAGCGGTGGCAAAGCTGCTGGCGCAGAACTGGAATCTTGATCCGGATACGATACAGGTACGAAAGACAGGCGGCGGAGCAGGCAAACTGTAATTTGCAGCTCGCGGCAACACGGGAGGAGGATGAGACATGGGCAATTGGCTGAAAAAGCTGGAGCAGTGGGCGGGGGGCGGACCGGGCAGTCCGAAAAGGAGTCATACGTTCCGCTGGCTGATCATTTTGGGACTGCTGGGCGTAGCCATCATGCTGTTCAACTCATTCGTTCATGTCAAGAAGCTGGATACTGAAAATACGGGACGGGAACCGCCTGCAGAGAGCTCACAGGCTACATTGCAGCAGGGGACCCTTACAACGCCAAATTCCTTTGACAGCATCGAGCAGGCGATGGAGGCCCGGACCAAGGAAATTCTGGAGAAAATCGTGGGCGTCGGCACGGTGGACATCATGGTGACGGTCGATTCCACGGAAGAAATCGTCGTCCAGCGCAATATGGACGACTCCCAGCAGCGCAGCGAAGAGACGGATGCCAGCGGCGGCAAGCGGGAAACGACGCAGTATACGCGCAACGGGGAAATCGTCACCTACAGCCAGTCGGGGGACGAGACGCCGATTATCACGAAGCGGATCAAACCGCAGGTTCGCGGCGTGCTGATCGTGGCCAAAGGCGCGGAGAACAAGGTGGTCCGCAGCTTGATTGAAGAAGCGGTACAGAAAGGGCTAAACGTGCCGAGCTACCGGATCTCCGTTGTTCCGCGCAAAACGGAATAGTTCCTGAATTCATTTAAAATCCATTTTATTATAGGAGGAATTGAACGATGAAAGGCAAAAGACAAACGATATGGTTGGTTTCGATGCTCAGTCTGATGGTGGTATTGTCGGCGTATTACCTGTTTACCGAGGATTCGGGGACTTCGCTGCCGCAGAATACGGCCGGAAGCATCCAAGTGGACAACGCATCGAAAGATGCCGCCGGTTCCGGCGACACGGCGCAGGGCAACGGCCTGGTCGTGAACGAAGTAGAGACAGGCGACGTCTCCCTGGACAGCGGCGCTACTGCGCTGAACGATGATGCAGGCGCCGTAACGGACGACAGCGCTAGCGCAGCTGTAACGGAAGATGGCACCGACGCTGCCGCAGCGCCGGATACCGCCAAGGACACCGCGAAGGACACGGCAAAAGACACCGCGAAGGACACGGCAAACGACTCCGGCAAAGAGACTTCCAAGGACAGCGCCGCCGCTTCCGCTACCGCAGACAGCAAGGATGGCGGTAAAGACGCTGCAGCCAGTACCGTTTCCAAGGATGACGAAGCGGTGCTGGACGAAGTTGCCGCGCAAAGCGCTTCGGCCAGCAGCATGTTCACCGATTATCTCTTTGAACGCGATCAGCAAAACCTGAAAGACCAAAACGACCTGCTTGCCCAAATCAACGATATGAGCAAAACGCCGTCCGAAACGGCAATGGCCCAGGAACAGCTGAGCAAGCTGGAAGAAAAGGAATCGAAGATCCAGGACATCGAGACCAAGCTGCAGCAGCAGTACGGCCAAGCCATCGTTAGAGAAGAAGCCGGCGATGCTTATACCGTCCTGGTGCTCAGCGACAAGCTGGACGTGAAGCAAGCCGTCGGCATCGTAGATCTGGTCATGAAAGAACTGAGCGTTACCCAGAACAAAATTAAAGTCCAGTACGTTTCGGAGCAATAAAAAGAATGCAAAAACATGCATAAATTGCCGAAAGAGCTCGGGTTGTCCCGGGCTCTTTCCATTTCTAGCGTTTGTGATATAATACATAAAGTTATCATGGAGATTGGGGAATTCCCGATATCCGTGCCAGGGTCAAAGATCTGAAAACGATTAAAATTTGCAAGAGGCTTCGAGAGAAAGCTGAAGGAGTGAACGAATATAATGTTCAAGTTAAGCGAAATTAAGGAATTGATTAAATTGCTGGACCAAACCTCCTCCGTACACGAACTGGAGATTGAAAGCGAAGGGATGAAACTGGCGATCCGCAAGCCGGACCGTTCCGAAGCGGACGGGGCGGCGGTTCATGCGGCTCCTTACGCGTATCCTTTTGCGCCTGCCCCGCAGCCCGTACACAGCCAGCAGCCGGTACAGCAGTCTTCAGCGGCCATTGAAGCTGCCGCCCAAGCGCCGGTGCAAGCCAACCCGTCTGAAGGCAGCTTACATAAAATCGTATCTCCGATGGTCGGAACCTTCTATACCGCCGCTTCTCCGGACACTCCGGCGTTCGTCAAAGTGGGCGACCGTGTGAGCGAGAAATCGACCGTGTGCATTATCGAAGCAATGAAGCTGATGAATGAGCTGGAAGCGGAAATCCGCGGCGAGATCGTCTCCGTGCTCGCGGAGAACGGACAGCTTGTGGAATACGGACAGCCGCTGTTCCTGGTGAAACCGGAATAATAAAAGGCTTCGTTAACTTTGGGAGGAAAAGCATGAACATTCAAAAAGTGTTGATCGCCAACCGCGGCGAAATTGCCGTACGCATTATCCGGGCCTGCCGCGAACTGGGCATATCCACCGTGGCGGTATACTCGGAGCCCGACCGGGAATCGCTGCATGTGCGGCTGGCCGACGAAGCTTACTGTATCGGACCTATGCCGTCCAAGGACAGCTATTTGAATTTTACTAATATTATGAGTGTGGCTACGCTGACGGAATGCGACGCCGTTCATCCGGGATACGGATTCCTGGCCGAGAATGCCGACTTCGCCGAAATCTGCGAATCCTGCAATATTACCTTTATCGGCCCTTCGCCGGATGCCATTACACGCATGGGCGATAAAGCCGTAGCCAAAGACACGATGAAACGCGCCGGCGTACCGGTCATTCCGGGCTCGGACGGCCTTGTCGAGGACGTAGAGGAAGCCGTGATGCTGGGCCGCGATATCGGTTATCCGGTGATCATCAAAGCAACGGCCGGCGGCGGAGGCAAGGGTATCCGCATCGCGGAGGACGAAGAGTCGCTGGTGAAGCAGATTACTGCCGCACAGCAGGAAGCCCAGAAAGCGTTCGGCAACGCCGGCGTTTATCTGGAGAAATTCCTGACCGGCATGAAACATGTCGAGATTCAAATTATCGCCGACAAGCACGGCAACGTCGTGCATCTCGGCGAACGCGACTGCTCCGTGCAGCGCCGCCGCCAGAAGCTGGTGGAGGAAGCGCCTTGCTCGATTCTGTCCCCGGAGATCCGCGAAGCGATGGGCCAAGCCGCCGTTCGCGCCGCGCAGGCCGTGAACTATTCGGGCGCCGGTACGCTGGAATTCCTGCTGGGTCCGGACGGGAACTTCTACTTCATGGAAATGAATACCCGTATTCAGGTGGAGCATCCGGTTACCGAAATGGTTACCGGCGTCGATCTGATCAAGGAAATGATTTCGGTCGCCGAGGGCAATCCGCTTTCGTTCACCCAAGAGGACATTTCCATCAACGGCGTATCCCTGGAGTGCCGGATCAATGCGGAAGACCCTGAACGCAACTTTATGCCGTCTCCGGGCAAAATCGGCTTCTACCTGCCGCCGGGCGGTCCTGGCGTTCGTGTCGACAGCGGCGCTTATCCGGGCTACACCATCTCGCCGTTTTACGATTCCATGATCGCCAAGCTGATCGTGTGGGCGCCGACGCGGATGGAAGCCATCGCCAAGATGAAACGCGCGTTGTCCGAATTTGCAGTAGAGGGCATTCACACCACCATTCCGTTCCATCAGAAGCTGCTGGAGCATCCGGTTTTCCTGGACGGGGATTTTGATATCAAATTCCTCGAAGAGCACGAAGTTTAGATAAAAGCACATTGTTTGTCATAAAGTTCGGCAAATGATATAGTATGTTTAATAAGACGTGCCTCTCGCGGCTGAGAGATAAGAGAACAACTTATTGGTGAAAGGTGTGAAGTTTAGATGAGCACATTGCCGACAGAATTTGAACGCACGGAGATCGGCGAAATCCAGATCGCTCCGGAAGTGATTGAGGTCATCGCAGGTCTTGCAACCGTTGAAGTCAGAGGCGTGGCCGGCATGAGCGGCGGATTCGCCGGCGGAATTGTCGAGCTTCTCGGACGCAAAAATTTGTCCAAAGGCGTCAAGGTTGAAGTAGGTCAGCGCGAAGCGGCCGTGGACGTATCCGTCATCATCGAATACGGATTCCGTCTCCCGGAGGTGGCTTCGGAGATCCAGCGCAACGTCAAGCGTTCGATCGAAACGATGACTGGCCTGACCGTGGTGGAAGTGAACGTGCATATCCACGATGTGCAGTTCAAGAACACCAGCGGTTCGGACAAAAACGAAGATACCGAAGCGGTTCACCGCGTGAAATAAGGGCTATCGTTATTCAAGTAAACCCCCGACTGCACCGTCGAGGGTTTTCTCTAATTTAAGGAGGTCGGTACCTCGTGGCAAAAATTTTGGACAGGCTTCTGCTGTTCATTTACAGCCTTAGCATCGGAATACTATCTGTTATTGCCATACTCCTGCTCAGCGATGCGATCCCGGACGCGGAGGACAAGCTGGACGGACCCGCGGTATACATTACCGCCATTGCCGTCGCGGTCGTGCTTTTCCTGCTTAGCATCCGGTTCTTCTATATCTCCCTGCGCCGTGACCGCTCATCCAGCCCTTCGGTGGACCAGCGGACGGAATACGGAGACATTCAAATTTCGATGGAGACCATCGAAAACCTGAGTTTGAAGGCCGCGGGCAAAATCAAAGGCATCCGGGACCTGAAATCGCGCATCCGCGTATCCCAGGCCGGGCTGGAAATTATGATCCGCGCCGTGGTGGACGGCGAGCATTCGCTGCCGCTTTTGACAACAGAGGTACAGCGGAACGTGCACGACTTTGTGCAGGAGACGACCGGAATCCCGGTTGCCGACGTGTCCGTTTATATTGCCAACCTCTCCCAGGCACCAAGCTTTAAAAGCCGCGTGGAATAGAGGTGAATTTCCCTTATGCTCTGGAAAGAAATATGGGAACGTTATGCTGGAAGGATTACTGGCACCGCGTTCGGCGCAGTGCTCGGCCTGATTTACTTGATTAGCGGTTTTTGGGATATGCTGTTCTTTGCACTGGTTGTGTTCATCGGATATACGCTTGGCAAACGGAAAGATGCTGCGCTGCCTTCACTTTTTCAATGGGAAGAGTGGGCAAGCAAGCTGTCCGGACGCTGGCGTCCCTTCAAGTGAACCGCGATAGGTCTGCCTTTCGGAGCCTGGAACCGCCCTGTGCTTGTCCCGACCGCCGAAGGTTGACCTGCCGCGGTTTTTTGTTTGCAAAGTTTGAGAAATATCATGTACGACAAGAAAAGGTTGGTTTCATACCGCTTTTGGTTAAAATAACCCCCAAACGGTTGATAAAGCAAGGCCGGCACAGGCCGGCGACAACAGATTGTAGGAGGAACCCATGAAGAGACGTCTGGCAAGAGAAATTATTGTCCAAAGCCTGTACCAAATGGAAATGAACGAAGTGGAAAGCGCGGATGCGGTTGAAATGCTGCTTGAAGAGGCTTCCGAGGAAAACGAGACCGAACGCGTCATCACCGATGAAGTCGAGCTTAAAAATTACGTCCTGGCGCATGTCAACGGCATCAACGAAAATAAAGCTGCCATCGACGACATGCTGGAGCATTACTTGAAAGGCTGGCAAATGAGCCGCCTGTCCCGGGTGGACCGGCAAATTCTGCGTCTGGCAGCATACGAAATGGTGTTTGGCGGAGGGGATGTGCCGGCCCGTGTCGCTGTCAATGAAGCGATCGATCTGGCGAAGCATTTCGGCACCGATGACTCGGGTAAATTCGTTAACGGCGTGCTTGGCAAAATGATTCAGGAACTGGACACGCTGAAGCCGTAACCTGCACCAAAAAACGCAGTATTCAACATACAAAAAGGGGAGAGGTATTCATGACAGCAGCATTGATCAGCGGTAAACAAGTAGCAGAGGAAATCCGCGCGGACATCGCACGGGAAGTGCAAGAACTTGCGGAAAAGGGAATCAAGCCAGGGTTGGCCGTTGTCCTTGTCGGTGAAGACCCGGGCTCCCAGGTATACGTGCGCAGCAAGGAAAAAACGAGCACCGAGCTGGGCTTCCACTCGGAAGTGTACCGCCTGGACGCCTCCACGTCCCAGGAGGAATTGCTGGCGCTCGTGAATGATCTGAACCGCCGCGATGAGATCGACGGCATTCTCGTGCAGCTTCCGCTGCCTAAGCATATTGAAGAAAAAGCGGTCATCGACGCCATTGCCGTGGAGAAGGACGTAGATGGCTTCCATCCGGTAAACGTCGGCAACCTCGTCATCGGCGACGACAGCCTGCTGCCGTGCACGCCTGCCGGCGTAATCGAACTGATCAAACGCACAGGCATGGAGATGGCCGGCAAACATGCGGTCGTCATCGGCCGCAGCAACATCGTCGGCAAGCCGGTTTCGCTGCTGCTGCAGCGTGAAAATGCAACCGTAACGATGTGCCATTCGCGCACGGCCAACATGGCCGAGCTGTCCCGCCAGGCCGATATTCTCGTCGTAGCGATCGGTCGCGCGAATTTCATCGATGCTTCGTACGTCAAGCCTGGCGCGGTTGTAATCGACGTTGGCATGAACCGGCTGGATAACGGCAAGCTGGCTGGCGACGTCGATTTTGAAAGCGCCAAGGAAGTGGCCGGCCATATCACCCCGGTACCAGGCGGCGTGGGCCCGATGACGATCGTTATGCTGATGAACAATACGCTGACTGCAGCGAAGCGCCGCCGCGGGCTGTAATTGCCGATGGCAGCGGAGCGGCAGATTTATTCGATCAAGGATTTGAACCGCTATATCCGGATGAAGCTCGATTCGGACATCGTGTTGTCGGATGTCTGGATTCGCGGGGAAATCTCCAATTTCACCCATCACGGCAGCGGGCATATGTATTTCACCCTGAAGGATGAGAGCAGCCGGATCAAGGCGATCATGTTCGCCTCCCATAACCAGCGGCTGCCTTTCGTGCCGAAGGAGGGCACCCGTGTCATCGCACGCGGGAATGTGACAGTGTACGAGCGGGACGGGCAGTACCAGTTCTATGCCACGCAGATGCAGCCGGACGGTATCGGCAGCCTCTATATGGCTTACGAACAGCTTAAAGCCAAGCTGGAGCGCGAAGGCCTGTTCGCCGCTTCCCGCAAGCGGCCGATTCCGCGCATGCCCCGTACGATCGGCGTCATCACTTCGCCGACGGGGGCTGCCGTGCGCGATATCATTACGACCCTGCATCGGCGGTTTCCGCAGGTCGCCATCGTGCTGTACCCCGTACTGGTGCAGGGCAAAAGCGCAGCGCCTTCCATCGTGAAGGCGATCGAGACGCTGAACGCGATGGGCGAAGCCGACGTGCTCATCGTCGGCCGCGGGGGCGGTTCATTGGAGGAGCTCTGGGCCTTCAATGAAGAGGTTGTGGCCCGGGCGATCGCGGCTTCGCGGATTCCGGTCATCTCGGCCGTCGGCCATGAGACCGACTTCACGATCGCCGATTTCGCCGCCGATCTGCGGGCGGCGACCCCCACGGCCGCTGCGGAGCAGGCCGTGCCGAGCGCTGCCGACCTGGCCGCGCACCTGCGCGCCGCCGAAGAGCGGCTGCGCCAGGCCCTCGGCCGCCGGCAGCGCGCCGGCGGCGACACGCTCGCCGCGCTGCGCCGGCGCCTCGCGCTGGCCGGCCCGAGCCGGCAGCTCGCACAGCACGCGCAGCGGCTGGACATGCTGCGGGCTGGGCTCCGCCGCGCAGCGGAGAACCGGCACGGCCGGGCGCGCGAGCGCGAAGCCGTGCTGCGGCACAGCCTGGCGCGGTTCCACCCGCAGGCTGCCATCCGCGAAGCCCGCCAGCGCACGGCGGGCCTGACGCGCGAGCTCGGCGCCGCGATGCAGGCGCGGCACGCGGAGAAGCGCGCCCGGTTTGCCGCCGAGGTGCGGCATCTGGACGCGCTCAGCCCGCTCAAGATTATGTCGCGGGGCTACAGTCTCGTGTACGACGAGCAGGAAGAACATCTTATCAAATCGCTCGGTGATGTGGAGCTGGGCGATATTGTCAATATCCGGCTGAACGACGGCCGATTAAGCTGTCAGGTATGGGGAATGAAGGAGGATGGCGAGAACGATGACGAATGAAGCGGAATTGGATTTTGAAGGCGCGATGGAACAGCTGGAGGAAATCGTACGCGAGCTTGAGCATGGCGACGTGCCTCTGGAGAAAGCGATCGATTTGTACCAGCAGGGCATGAAGCTGTCGCAGCTGTGCGGCAGCAAGCTGGAGCAGGTGGAGCGCAAGATCGAAATGATTTCCCTCGAGGACGGGGAATTGCGCAAGAAGCCGTTCGGCGCCAAGCTGGAAGGGGATTCGGATGACATCCTTTGATCAGGCGGCGGACAGCGCCGCACGTGAGCCGCTGTCCGATTATATTTCAGGCGTTAGCCTGCTGATGGCCGATGTGCTGGGCGGCTGTTTGCCGGACCACTGGGCGGTTCCGGCGGTGCTGAAGGAAGCGATGCACTATTCGCTGGAGGCCGGCGGGAAGCGGATGCGTCCGCTGCTCGTCATCGCCGCCTGCGAAGCGGTCGGCGGCAGCCGCGAAGCCGCACTTCCGGTAGCGGCGGCCATCGAAATGGTTCATACCTATTCGCTGATCCATGACGATCTGCCCGCGATGGACAACGACGATTACCGCCGGGGCAAGCTTACGAACCATAAGGTGTTCGGGGAAGCGATGGCAATTTTGGCCGGCGACGCGCTGCTGACCCATGCCTTCTATAGCGTGGTCCAGTCCGCCCGCCGCTACGGCGTGCCGGCGGAGCAGGCGCTGTCCATCGTCGAGGACCTGGCGGAGATGGCCGGCCCGCGCGGCATGGTCGGCGGCCAAGTCGCCGACATGCAGGGCGAGCAGGGCTTGACCGATTTGGAGCAGCTCCAGTATATCCATCGCCACAAGACAGGCGATCTGATCGTCTTTTCGCTGCTGGCCGGCGGCCGGATCGCCGGTGCGGATGAAGCGCAATTGCAGGCGCTGCGCGAGTTCGGAACATACATCGGCCTCGCTTTCCAGGTGCAGGACGACATTCTTGACATGATCGGCGATGAGAGCAAGCTCGGCAAAAAGACGGGCAGCGATGTCAAGCAGCATAAGGTCACCTACCCTTATTTTATCGGACTGGAGGCGTCGCAGCAGGAGGTTGTCCGCCTGACGGAAGCCGCCCGCGCTGCCCTGAACGGCGCCGGTTTCGCAGATCCTTCACGGCTGCTGGAGATCGCGGATTATCTCATGGCCCGCGACCATTAGCGGAGTTTAAGAAACGGCTGTATTTCGGCAGCCGTTTCGTTTGTGTTATAATGAGTTTTATATTTTACAACAACCAGGAAAGCGGGGAATACTCGTGACGCTGCTTCCACAAATCAACCATCCGAAGCAACTGAAAACCTTGTCCATCGAGGAGCTAACCACCCTGGCGGAGGAAATCCGCAGGTTTCTAATTGAGAAGCTGTCTGTAACGGGAGGTCATTTGGCATCCAATCTCGGAGTCGTGGAGCTCACGCTGGCCCTGCACTATTGTTACGACAGCCCGAAGGATAAAATGATATACGACGTAGGCCACCAGGCGTACGTTCATAAAATTTTGACCGGCCGCCAGGACCGCTTTGACAGTCTGCGCAAGCAGGGCGGCTTATGCGGGTTCGTCAAACGCGACGAGAGCGAGCATGATGTCTGGGAAGCCGGCCACAGCAGCACCTCCTTGTCCGCCGCCATGGGGATGGCGATGGCCCGCGATTTCAAGGGCGAAGACAATAAGGTCATCGCGGTGATCGGCGACGGTGCGTTGACCGGCGGGATGGCGTTTGAAGCGCTGAACCATATCGGCCACGAACGCCGCAAGCTGATGGTCATTCTGAACGACAATGAGATGTCCATTGCCCCGAACGTGGGCGCAATGCATAACTACTTGAGCAAAATCCGCTCCGACCGCCATTATTTGCGGGCAAAGGACGAGGTCGAAGGCCTGCTCAAAAAAATTCCCGCAATCGGCGGCAAACTGGCCAAAACGGCGGAACGCGTGAAAGATAGCCTGAAATACATGATGGTGCCCGGAGTCTTGTTCGAGGAGCTCGGGTTCACGTATCTCGGGCCGGTCGACGGCCATGATCTCGAGAAGCTGATCGACACGTTCCAGCAGGCGGACAACGTCTCGGGACCGGTGCTGGTGCATGTGCTGACGACCAAAGGCAAAGGGTATAAACCGGCGGAGGCCGATTCCTATAAATGGCATGGAATTTCCCCTTACAAAATCGAGTCCGGACAGGTGCTGCAGGCCGTGGGCAATCCGATGTACACCGAGGTATTCGGCGAGACCCTGATCGAGCTTGGCCGTCAGGATAAGCGGCTGGTCGCGGTAACGCCCGCGATGCCGGGAGGATCGGGACTATTCCCGTTCGCCAAGGAATTCCCCGACCGGATGATCGATGTCGGCATCGCCGAGCAGCATGCGGCAACGCTCTGCGCTGCGCTCGCGATGGAAGGCATGAAACCGGTGTACGCGGTCTATTCGACCTTCATGCAGCGCGCATACGATCAGATCGTGCATGATATTTGCCGCCACAACGCGAACGTGATGTTCGCCATTGACCGGGCGGGTTTTGTCGGCGCGGACGGAGAAACGCATCAGGGCGTTTATGACATCGCTTTTATGCGGCATATCCCGAACATGGTGCTGATGATGCCGAAGGATGAAAATGAACTGCGCCATATGATGAAGACGGCGCTTGAATATAACGACGGTCCGATCGCCTACCGGTACCCGCGCATCAACGGTACGGGCGTGGCGCTCGATCCGGAACTGAAAACTCTGCCGATCGGCTCCTGGGAGCGGCTGCGCCCGGGCGACGATTATGCAGTTGTCGCTTGCGGTCCGATGGTGCAGATTGCCGAAGAAGCGGCTGAGACGCTGAGACGCGAAGGCATTCAGATAGGCGTTGTCAACGCCCGGTTCCTGAAGCCGCTGGACGATGGTATGCTGCTGGAGCTGGCCCGCGCCGGAACGTCGATGGTCGTGCTGGAGGAAGCCAGCCAGGCGGGCAGTTTGGGCAGCGCCGTGCTGGAGTTCTATGCAGCGAATGATATTCACGATGCCCGTGTGCAGCTGATGGGCGTACCGGATATTTTTATCGAGCATGGGTCGATCAAGGATCAGCGCCAGCTGACGGGACTTACGGTAGAAGCGCTGTGCGCGCGGATCAAAGCGATGAAGGCCACAAGCCAATACGCGTACAAAACGACTTCCACCTCTTAATGCAGATACATTCAGGAGATGAATATGGAACATCCTAAAGAACGGATCGACGTCTTGCTTGTGGAGCAGGGCTTCTATGAAAGCCGCGAGAAAGCGAAAGCGGCGATAATGGCCGGACTTGTGCTGGCCGACGAAGAGCGGATCGAGAAGGCGGGCATGAAGGTGCCGCGCGGAGCGGTGCTCAGGGTAAAAGGCGCGGTGCATCCCTATGTCAGCCGCGGCGGTTTGAAGCTGGAGAAAGCGCTGCGCGGTTTCGGTATCGACCTGACCGGCAGGACGATGCTGGATATCGGGTCGTCCACCGGCGGGTTCACCGACTGCGCGCTCCAGCACGGCGTTGGCCATGTTTATGCCATTGATGTCGGCTACAACCAATTGGATTGGAGCCTGCGCAACCATGAACAGGTGACGGTCATGGAACAGACCAATTTCCGTTATATGACGCCGGAGGATCTGAAGGGGCCGGTTCCCGATTTTGCCAGCATCGACGTCTCGTTTATTTCGCTCAAAATCATTTTGCCTCCACTGAAAGCACTGCTGGCCCGTCCGGCGGATATTGCCGCGCTGATCAAGCCGCAATTTGAGGCGGGGCGGGAAAAAGTGGGCAAATCCGGTGTTGTCCGCGATCCGGCGGTCCACAAGGAGGTGCTGGTCGGCGTGCTGTCCATGGCGGCTGAGCTGGGGTACCGCCTTGAAGGCTTAACCTTCTCTCCGATTACCGGCGGTGAGGGCAATGTGGAATTTTTGGCCCATTGGAGCCTGGAGGAAGAGCAGGCTTCTCCGGAAGCGGATACTGCCGCGTTTGCGGCGCTGGCCGATAAAGTGATCAAGGAAGCCTCGGCAACGTTTCATGCCGGCGGCAACGGAAACTCATCGAAATCCCGATGAGTTTCTTTTCATTCCTGAAAGCAGCAGGCATTTAGCAGGATTTTTCTCGGCGGCAGGCGAATACATCACCGAGGTGATTGGATTTGGCCAGCTCCGATAAGGCCGTAGTGGCTCTGATTGGCGTAGCGATAGCAATGTTTGTCATTTACCGGATCTATATTTGGCTGCAGAGCTCTCCGCGCTCGTTTCTGGTTGAACGGGTGCCGATCAATCCGGAAATCCAGCCGCATCCTGCCGTTGACCTGCTGGAGAAAGCGGGCTACGAAGTGCTTGGAGGCAAGCTAAAGATTCCCCTTGCCTTTCAAGTGAACGGCTCGGCGCTGTACAGCCGGCTGTTTATCGATTATGTCGCGGGCAAGGAAGATGCCGACGATCTATACCTGGTCATTTTATCGCGGCCGCGCAAGACGATGGAGTTCACGGGCAGCAGCGTACGGGACCTGCTGTTGCCTTATCTGCTGATTTACCCGAATTGCAGCGGCGTATTATATGTAGATACAGCCGTTTCGGCGGTGCATGTCATCCGTTTCGGCAAGGATGACGGAGAATCAACCTGACAATCCACACAAGGAAATTTTATGGGGGGCTAACATGAAGGGACATAGGCATATCAAAATACGGGAGATTATTACCCAGAAGGAAATCGAAACTCAGGATGAATTGGTGGAGGCACTGCGGGACGCCGGATTTCAGGTCACCCAGGCTACCGTTTCGCGCGATATCAAAGAGCTGCTGCTGATTAAAGTTCCAATGGATGACGGCAGATACAAATATTCGCTGCCGACGGATCAGCGCTACAATCCGATCCAAAAACTGAAGCGCGTGCTCGTGGACAATTTCGTCCATATCGACCACTCCGGCAATCTGGTCGTCATGAAATGCCTTCCCGGGACGGCGAATTCGGTCGCCGCGCTGATCGACAACATCGATTGGCCGCAGATTATGGGCACCATTTCCGGCGACGATACGATCCTCATTATTTGCCGGAAGCCGGAGGACAGCAGCCTGGTCATTTCGCAGATTATGGGCTATATCTCCTGAGGATCCCTCTAAACCGCGGTTAATTCATTCGGAGGTGCTGTTTTTGTTAGATACGTTATCGATCCGAAATCTGGCCGTTGTCGAAGCGGTTGATGTACATTTTTATCCGGGCTTTCACGTGCTGACCGGCGAGACCGGGGCAGGGAAATCCATTATTATCGACGCGCTTGCCCTAATCGCCGGCGCCCGCGGTTCGGCGGATTCCATCCGTTACGGCTGCGAGAAGGCGGAAATGGAAGCGCTGTTTAGCCTGCCGCCGGAACATCCCGTCTGGGAAACGCTGGAGCGTCTTGGTATATCCGCGGAACGGGAAGAGCATCTGATTATCCGCCGCGAGATCACATCCACGGGCAAAAGCACGTCCCGGGTCAACGGCCAGATGGTTAATCTCAGCATGCTGCGCGAAATCGGCGAGCAGCTCGTCAACATCCACGGCCAGCATGAGCACCAGAACCTGCTCAAGGCCGAGCGGCATTTGGGCCTGCTCGATACCTACGGCGAAGCGGTTATCGGTCCGCTGAAGGCCGACTATCAGGAGAAATACTCGGCTTTTGCCAAAGTGGAAAAAGAGCTGCGCGAACTGCAGGAATCCAGTCAGAAGGCCTATCAAATGCTCGATTTGTACCGGTTCCAGCTTGAAGAAATCTCTGCCGCCGCGCTTAAGCCGGGTGAAGATGAATGGCTTTCAGAGGAACGGGTCAAACTATCCCACAGCGAGAAAATGATGGATTCGGTCTCCGGCGCATACGAAGTGCTTTATGGCCGCCAAGGCCTGGAATCCATCGGCAACGTGATCGCCAAGCTGGAGGATGCGGTCAAGTACGACGAGAAGGGGCTGCGCACCGTGCTGGAGCAGCTGCAGTCATCATTTTACCAACTGGAGGATGCCGCTTTTCAGCTCCGGGACTACCGTGAGGAAATCGAATTTAATCCGGCCCGGCTGGAGGAAATCGAAAACCGCCTGGATCTCATTAACGGGCTGCGCCGCAAATACGGTGAAAGCGTGGAGCAGATTTTGGCTTATCATGAGCAGATTCGCCGCGAGACCGATTTACTGGAGAACAAGGACGATTATATTGCCAAGCTGAACGCGACCCGTGACGGGCTGCTCGGTACCCTTATGGCTGCAGCCGAAGCGCTTAGCGAAGCGCGGCGGCAATGCGCCGCCGATCTGGCTTCCCAGGTGGAAGGGGAGCTTAAGGATCTGCAAATGGAGCGCACCTCGCTTCAAGTGAAGCTCGATACGCTGGAGGACCCGCGTGGCGTGGAATATGGCGAGAAGCGCTATCGCCTGACCCGGCAAGGCATTGACAGCGCCGAATTCATGATCTCGCCGAATCCCGGAGAGCCCCTGCGCCCGCTTGGCAAAATCGCCTCCGGCGGCGAGCTGTCGCGGATCATGCTGGCGATGAAGAGCATTTTTGCCCGGCATGAAGCGATTCCGGTACTGGTCTTTGACGAAGTCGATACCGGGGTCAGCGGCCGGGCGGCCCAGTCCATCGCCGATAAGCTGTACAAGCTGTCCGCGACCTGTCAGGTGTTCTCCATCACGCATTTGCCGCAAGTTGCATGCATGGCCGACCACCAATATCTGATCCTCAAGAAAGTGGAGGATGGCCGGACGATGACCGAAGTGGAGGCATTGACGCCGGACGGACGCGTAATGGAGCTGGCCCGGATGCTGGGCGGCGTGGAAATAACCGAAAAAACACTGCATCATGCCCAGGAGATGCTCGGTCTGGCCGAGGCCAGCAAAGCGGCGATTGGGTAAGGCGTTCAAGGATTGACAGTAATAAAAGCCTGGGGGCAAGGTTATCTTATAGGTACGTTATTGGCGACCACCTTTTTCGTCAAGCGGAAGAAGCAAAAGGGAGCGTGACAGCCATTGAAGCCTAACCTCAGGAAGTTAATTCCCGGACTTTTATTTGCTTTCTTTTTCAGCTTAACAGGCATTATGGAGCCATTTCCAAGCTATGCGGCACCGCTGAACGACACATCATACAGTCCGGCGGCCGCAGTCCCCAGGGAGCTAAAGGTGATTCCTGGCGGCCAGACGATTGGAGTCAAAGTGAAGTCTGCCGGTGTTCTTGTGGTGGGCCATCACTCGATTGAAGTTGCCGAAGGTTCAAAAATTTCCCCCGGTGAAGTCAGCGGCCTGGTGCCCGGCGATCTGATGACCGCCATCAACGGCGTCAAGCTGGACGATGTGTCCAAAGTGGCCAAGCTGGTGGAGCATGCCGGCAAAACCGACAAGCCGCTCACCATTTTGTTTAAACGCGCAGGGAAAGTGCATACTGCAAAGCTAAAGCCTGCGTATGACCGCAACGATAACGTATGGCGTATGGGCCTCTATATCCGCGATTCCGCAGCCGGCGTCGGAACATTAACTTTCTATGCCCCCGAGCATGGCGTATATGGTGCGCTGGGACATGTCATTACCGACATGAATACCGGCACGCCGATCGTGGTTGGCAGCGGCCATATCGTTCAATCCAGCGTCACTTCAATCTCCAAAAGTCAGGACGGTGATCCCGGCGAGAAGCGGGCAAGTTTTCTCCGGGAAAGCCAAGTGCTTGGAAGCGTAGAGAGCAACACCGATTTTGGGATATTCGGCAAAATGAGCCGTAATCCCGAGCACAGCTTGTATAAGGAACCGATTCCGGTTGCGATGAGCCATGAGGTCAAGGAAGGGCCTGCGCAGATTCTTACCGTCGTTGACGGCCAGCGGGTGGAGAAGTTTGATGTGGAGATCATTCATGTCGCCCGCCAACGTTCGCCGGAGACGAAGGGCATGGTGCTGCGCATTACCGATCCGCGGTTGATCGAGAAGACCGGCGGGATTGTTCAAGGGATGAGTGGAAGTCCGATTGTACAGGACGGACGGCTGATTGGGGCGGTAACGCATGTGTTCGTCAACGATCCGAAATCCGGCTATGGTTGTTTTATCGAATGGATGCTCCGGGATTCCGGAGTGACTCCATCCGGCAATGATCTTACCCTAAAACTTAAGGCGGTCTAGCCTTAAGTTTTTTTGTCGAAGAGGTACGATAAAAATCGAATCGTGAAACAAAATATTAATTATAAAACAATGTCCAAAAAAAATAAAGAAAAATAATTTTCGACAGAAGGATATTTGATCCGGGTGTCGAAAACGTAAGGAGTGAAAATAAAAATGCTATTTTTTAAATCACAGAGATAAATTGAGGAGGAAGCAGCCAGTGCAGAATATCGAAGTGTTGTTGGCCGATGATAACAGGGAATTTACAAATTTGCTTGCGGACTACATTAATGACCAAGAAGACATGACCGTTACGGGCATTGCCTATAATGGCGAAGAAGTGCTTCAAATGCTGAACGGAGCGCGTAAGATTCCGGACGTGCTCATTCTTGATATCATTATGCCGCATCTGGACGGACTCGGAGTACTCGAACGCCTGCGTGAGATGGACCTGAAGCCGGAACCGAAGATCATCATGCTGACCGCCTTCGGTCAGGAGAACATCACTCAACGTGCTGTACAGCTGGGCGCATCGTATTATATCCTGAAGCCGTTTGATATGGAGGTTCTGGCGAACCGCGTCCGGCAGCTGGTCGGGACCCAAAGTACCATCGGCACCTCATCGACCTCCAGCAGCCTTTCGAACTTCACGACGAGCTCCAGAAGCAGCAGCAACGTTGTGCCGCTATCCAAAGGCAAAAACCTCGATGCCAACATCACGTCCATTATCCATGAAATCGGCGTTCCTGCCCATATCAAAGGATACCAATACCTTCGGGAAGCGATTACGATGGTATATAACAATATCGAAATTCTTGGCGCGATCACGAAGACATTGTACCCGGCCATCGCGGAGAAATTCAAAACCACGCCATCCCGCGTGGAACGGGCCATTCGGCATGCCATTGAGGTCGCCTGGACCCGCGGCAACATCGACAGCATCAGCCATCTGTTCGGCTACACCATTAATATTTCCAAATCCAAGCCGACCAACTCCGAATTTATTGCCATGGTCGCTGACAAATTGCGGATTGAGCATAAAGTGTCGTGAAAGGGTAAGGATCAGTAAACGTTATATATGAATGGCCATTTGACCCGGTAAACCTCCAACGTTTATCGGGTTTTGTGTATTCAAAAAAAACCATTCCGTACCCGATATGCAGCCGTCGGGGCAGAATGGTTTGTATGTAATTACCGGACGATGCGGCGGTCTAGCGGTTCTCGGACGTTAGCAACTGCCGTTCGGCGAGAATGCTTTTGATAATCTCTACGAAATCAGGGGAGGCCTCCGCTTCGACAGCAAGCTCATAAATGTCAAGGAGTTGTTCGTCATTTAAAAGTTCAAGGGATGAGGGGCGAGGTGAAGGATGAAAATAATAGTCCATATAGACTCCTCCATCTTGTAAATAGGATAAGTAGAATCGCTGTTTAATATAGATTAAATGGTACCATTTGGAAAGTAAACCGTCTGCTCCCATTCACCCTGCGAATCACCCTTTACAAAGAATGGAATTTATGCAATAATAGAATATTTTTTTTGTGAAAAAGAAAAATCCCCGGGACTTTAGTCACCGGGGGGGCTTGCCATGATTCCGGACCGCCAAATACCGCTTAAGCCGCGATTCATTGGATTCCGAAACGGTGGCGAACTGGCCTTGATCGTTAAACAACGCGAGCTTTCGTTCACTGTCAAAGCTGGTAATTTGCGACAGATTGACGACATTGCTCCGGTCAAGGCGTTCAAAGCCTTTGTCTTTATAAGCAGCCAGCAAATCCGACAGTGTCGTGGGGAGAACAAATTCGCCTTCCTTCGTATGGACGAATATTGCATTCTTGTAACTGGAAAAATACAATATTTCTTCTTCCCTGATATCCAGGGAGGATCCGTCGTTTAGCAAGACTCGCATGTTTTCCCCATCCTTGTTAAATTACTTCCGCAGTTCCTTCGGTGCTTCCGGGCTGTGCAGCCCTAACTTGGCAACAGTGGCAAACAAACGGGCGGAAGCTTGAAGAGCGGAAGAAGCTTTTTTGGCAACGTATGCTTTCATCGCGAGAACCCCCCTTTCCAAGGTATTACTGTTAAGGACTGGACAAAAAATGCCAATCCAATGACAGACGATCCAATCAGAAAGCTTAGTCCAATGAATGCTATAGATGTCAGTTTCAGGGCTGGGAACCACCTGAGCGGAATATGAGTATTGGAGTCAGGATTTGGTGCAAAAAGCAGCATAATCAGCAAGCTACAGATATTTAAAACAAGCAGGACGTAGCCTGTTGGGTGAAACGCGAACGGAGTAACCGTGCATAACAGCGTGGTGACAATATTGCAGGCCAGCGCAGTTTTGAGATGAAAACCGCCGGAACAAATGCGAAGCAAGGTGAAGCATATGTAAAAGAGCAATGTCGCGGTCCACTGATGAAGCAATAATCCGATCAGTATGGAACAAATAAATGTTATAAGCGTATTCAAAAGGATTCCCAGCGCATACTGCATAACCTCAACGGATGCGGTTTCATCAGGATTGCTGCGTTTGATCGCGAGTGAAATTTTAAGAGCCAGGTTGTCCAAAATCATCACCTCGGTTCTTCTTATTTGAAAGAATCAAATAGCCGAACAGGATCAAAGCATAGAACAATGGCACGCAGAAAAAGAGTTTGGAGTTGTTTTGCGCCAGGCGAAGCATAATCAACACGGCGAGCACCGAAGGGAAACTTAGGATAAACAAAACCTTCTCCTGGGTTCCGATATGAATTTTCTCATCGGGTTTATCCGGAATAAAGTCGAACCCTTTACGTCTCTTGCCGACCCAGTAACCAATGCCAGAAGCTCCGGCAACGTTAAATACCTGCAGCAGATAGATGCCGATGGTAATATGATGGAACCGAAAATCAGAAATGCCCAGAGACTCCATAAGAAGAAAAAGCAATGACTGAATCAGCATGTAGAGCTGATAGCACATTCCGGTCATGATAATCGCGTAAAATAAATGGATACGAAACAAAAGCCATATAAAGCAGATCATCAAAGCAAATTGAACAATGACATCTATTTCGGACAACTGGTATGTATTGCGCAAAACGTAAGAAATAAAGGCCATGACTATTCCGGCAAAAACAATCTCCTTGGGATACAGATCGATCTTGAATATTTTGAATGCCAGATAAAATACCGCAGAGCTTTCCAGCACCGACATTACTACGAATACAGCAAAATCAATCATGCCTACACTCCCAGTAGCAAACGGATGAAATCTTGTTAATCTTGCCAATATTATACCGAATGAACTAGAATACAACAATAACATTTTATTCTTTGTTTTTACATCTTTCGCCAGCTGCTCTGATGAAAATTGGAAAATGGGGAGGCTATTTCATGAGCAATCGTCCGGAGTCAAATGAGTATCAACCAAGCCAGGAAAAGTACATTTCGCTGGTGCCCGCGGAAGGCGAACTTGTCGATTTACTGCGCGAGCAGACCGCTAAAATCTACGCTTGGGCTGCGGGATTATCAGAATCGGAAGCCGAACATCGCTACGCACCGGGAAAATGGAGCATCAAAGGCGTGCTGGGTCATCTGACCGACAATGAGCGGATCATGTCCTACCGGCTATTGGCGATTGCCAGAGGCGAGCAAGCGAATATGCCCTGCTATGATGAGGAAGATTATGCTGCCAATGCCGAGTTTGACCGGTTGTCCATTGTTGAGACTCTGCGCCAATACAAAGCAGCGCGCGAATCGACGCTGGCCCTGCTGGACAGCCTGCCGGAATCCGCATGGACGCGCATGGGAACGGTCTGCGGCGGCCCGATGTCGGTCCGGGCGAAAGCCTGCCTCATTATCGGCCACGAACGCCACCATATCCATGTGCTGCGGGAGCGGTACTCGAGCAAAATTGAGTAGCAGGGAGCGCACGGGTTGAGGAGGGACGCGGATGAGTGTTTTGAAAAGCATCTGGCATTTCTTTATTCCAAGCGAGAGGACACTGATCCTTGCCACCTTTGATCAGGGGCAATATTTCCGGGTCAAGCAGAAGCTGGCTGCGGCCGGCATCCCGCATCGTTCCCGCATCGGCGGCGGCAGCCGCGGCACGACGCACCGGGCGCATTATGGCGGGAAAACGGCGGTGCAGCACGAGATTTTTGTCAGCAGGGAAAATGAACACAGGGCGCTGGAAGCCCTGAGATAATCGAGATTTTACACATCAAAAAAGCATTCCGCAGCGACGGGCAAAGATTGGCTTAACCCGCGCGCGGAATGCTTTTTTTTTTTTTTTTGCAAAATTTGTGGGAAATTACAACGGAGGGTTCTTGTGGCATTTGCGGCAGACCGGGTAATACGCTTCATTTCCGCCGATCTGAATCTGCTTGCCGCTGTAGACCGGTTTGCCGTTCTCGACGCGCAGCGCCATGGTCGCCTTGCGTTCACAGAACCAGCAGATCGTTTTCATTTCTTCGATTTTATCCGCATAGATGAGCATGTATTTGCTGCCTTCGAACAGGTTGTTCTGAAAATCGTTTTTGAGCCCGAACGCCATGACCGGAATGTTCAATTCATCGACGATCCGCACCAGCTGGAGAATGCAATCCTTGTGGAGAAACTGGCATTCGTCGATCAGCACGCAGTGGGGTTTCGGCAGGCTGCTGCTGACGATTCCGTAGATGTCCGTAGTCTCGTCAATCGGAATCGCCTGTTTGCGCAGTCCGATGCGCGAGGATATGTATCCGACCTCATCGCGGTTATCGATGGAAGGCGTAAAGATCAGCACCGACTTGCCTTGTTCCTCATAGTTGTGCGCCACCTTGAGAATTTCGATTGATTTGCCGCTGTTCATTGCCCCATATTTGAAAAACAACTGTGCCACGTCCATCTATCCTTTCGCCTGTCGGCTGGTATCATCGGCTCTCCGAAAAATTCGACCTTACTAGATTATCATATTCGTGCCGAAAGTCGCCAGTGAAAACATGTGGTATAATAAATGGGACTATGGCTGAAAGGCAGGAACCGACAGATGTCCGAAAGAGCGGAGTTTTTTAAAGAAAAAATGAATGTTGTGCAGGCAGAACAAGGCTGCCCTCCGGAATTTTTAGCATTGATGGAGGACATGCTGGCGGAAATGGCGGAACTCGAACGCAGCAATAAAGCGCTGAGGCGGGCGGTCCTAAAAAGCGGACAGGCTTCGACGATGTCCACGCGGCTGCGCGAAGCGCTCTATGAATAAGCGAACGGGGCGAGAGAGATGAAACTGGTGTTAGCCTATCTGCATAAATACAGGGTTGCAGCGATCATGGCGCTGGCGATGATGCTGATCGAGCTGGCCGTGGAGCTTTCGCAGCCCTTTTTAATTTCGAAAATGATCGACGAGGGCATTAAGGCGGGGAACAATCAGGTGGTATGGCTGTGGGGCGGCGTGCTGGCGGCAAGCGCATTGGTAGCGTTTGGCGCAGGCGTGCTGAGCTCTTTTTTTTCGGCCCATACGAGTCAGGGATTCGCGCTGGACCTGCGGGACAAGGTGTATGGAAAAGTGCAGGCGCTTTCGTATGACGCCTTCAGCCGGTTCGCCGCTTCTTCGCTGATTACGCGCCTGACGGGCGATGTAACCCAGCTGCAGGATACCGTCTTCATGGGGCTGCGCTTTATGTCCCGCGTGCCGCTGGTCGTCATCGGCAGTGTCATTATGGCGCTGGTGGTGCATGTTCGGCTGGGGCTGCTGCTGGTCGTTGCCCTTCCTCCGCTAATGCTGTTTCTCCTCTGGATGATGCGCAGGGCGTCCGTGCTGTTTCGCGGCGTCCAGACCCGGCTGGATAACGTCAACGGCGTCATCCAGGAAAATCTGACCGGCCTGCGGCTGATTCGCGTATTCGTGCGGATGGCGCATGAAATCGGCCGGTTTGGCAAAGCCGGCGGCGACCTGATGAAAGCGAGCATCGCCGCGCTGCGGCTGACGGAAACGACGGCTCCGCTCATTACGCTGGTCGTCAATGCGGTGATTGTCGCCGTGCTCTGGTACGGCCGGATCAAGATCTCTGCCGGCGATGCGTCCATCGGCCAGACGGTAGCCGTGATCAACTACTCGCTGCGCACGATCGGCGCGATGTCCGCACTGTCTTCAATCATGGCGACCTTCTCGCGGGCGCTGGCTTCATCGCAGCGCCTGGATGAAGTGCTTGCTGCCGGGGACCGCTTTGCGGAGTCGGTACCGGCCGAAGCTGCGCGGGCGGAGGCGAAAGAGACAACGGCAGCCATTCGCGGGGCCGTGGCGTTTGAGCGGGTTGGCTTCGCTTACCCGGAGAGCGATATCGCCGCGCTGGATGCCATCACGTTCAGCGCGGCGCCGGGCGAACGGGTAGCCATCATGGGCGCCACCGGCTCGGGCAAGTCGTCGCTGGTCAGCCTTATTCCCCGGCTGTATGAACCCGATACGGGCGTGATTCGGATCGACGGCGAGGACAGCAGAAGCCGGGATGTCGGACGGCTGCGCCGGGCGATTGGCTATGTGCCGCAGGAGGCGCTGCTTTTTACCGGCTCGGTACGGGAAAATATCGCCTGGGGCAACGAGCATGCCTCGCAGGCGGAGATCGAGCAGGCCGCCGCTGCCGCCCAGATCCACGAGACGATTGCTGCCCTCCCCGAAGGCTACGGGACGCAGCTCGGGCAGCGGGGCGTCAATCTGTCCGGCGGCCAGAAGCAGCGGCTGACCATCGCTCGGGCGCTGGTGCGCAGGCCGGCGATCCTGATTCTCGACGACAGCACCAGCGCACTGGACGCGGTCACGGAAGGGCGGCTGCTGGACGAGCTGAAGAAGTTGTCCTGCACCACCTTCCTGATTACGCAGAAGATCAGCTCTACCATGTCCGCCGACCGGATTCTGCTGCTGGATGAAGGGCGGCTCATTGCCCAGGGCACGCATGCAGAGCTGCTTGAGCATTCACCGCTCTACCGGAAGATACACGAATCGCAGATTGGAGGGGCACAGCATGTTCAAGGCGCTCATTGAGCCGTTTCAACATCCGCGGCCAGAGTTTACGCTCGGCGAAGGGCGAAGCTTCGGTTCCGCGTCTGGCCGGAAACCAAAGGCCAAGGCCAAGAACTGGCGGGGCACACTGGGCCGGATCTGGAGTTATCTGGCGGAGCGCCGGGCGAAGCTGGCGCTTGTGCTTGCGATGGTGCTGGTAAGCTCGGCGCTGGGTCTCCTGGGTCCGTATCTGATCAGCCGGGCCGTGGACCGTTTCCTGGAAGGCCCGGGCGGGCGGGCGTGGGGAATGTATCTGGGAGCACTGGGAGCGGTATATGCGCTGAACGCGCTCAGCTCCTGGCTGCAAAATATCTGGATGATCGAAATTGCCCAGGAGACGGTATACCGGATGCGGACGCAGTTGTTCGCGCATCTGCACCGGCTGCCGATTTCCTTCTTCAACCGTAGGCAGCAGGGCGAAATCATGAGCCGGCTGACCAATGACATCGAGAATATCAGCTCCACGCTGAACAGCTCGGCGATTCAAATTTTCTCCAGCGTGCTGACCCTGGTCGGCACCATCGGCGTGATGCTGTGGCTGAGCCCGCTGCTTACGCTGCTGACCTTTATCGTCGTGCCGCTGATGACGCTGGGCATGCGCTGGATTACGCGGCGGACGGGGCCGCTGTTCAAGGAGCGGCAGCGCAACATCGGGGAACTGAACGGCTACATTGAGGAGACGCTAAGCGGGCAGCGGATCATTAAAGCTTTTTCGCAGGAAGAACGCGTCCTTGCCGGCTTCCGCGAGCGGAATGTCCGGATCATGCTCTCCGGCTACTGGGCGCAGTCGATTTCCGGGTTTATTCCGAAGCTGATGAACGGGCTGAACAATCTGAGCTTTGCGATTGTGGCCGGCGCCGGCGGGCTGCTGGCGATCCACGGCCATGTGACGGTCGGGGTGATTATTGCTTTTACCGAATACACCCGCCAGTTCACGCGTCCGCTCAACGATCTGGCGAACCAGTGGAACACGCTGCTCTCGGCGATTGCCGGGGCAGAGCGGGTATTTGAGGTGCTCGACGAGGATACGGAAGCGAAGGACGAGACGGGTGCGGTCGATCTGAAGCAGGTGGACGGTGCGGTGAAATTCTCGCAGGTGTCCTTTTCCTACGACGGCTCCGCAAATACGCTGGAGGATATCAGCTTCGAAGCCAAGCCGGGCGAGATGATCGCCCTTGTCGGGCCGACCGGGGCCGGCAAAACGACGCTGATCGGCCTGCTATCGCGCTTCTACGAGCCGAATCAGGGCGAAATTACGCTGGATGGCCGGGACATGAAGACGATCCGCCGGGAGAGCCTGCGCAGCCATACCGCTTTTGTACTACAGGAGACGTTTCTCTTCAAGGGCACGGTCCGCGAAAATATCCGCTACGGCCGATTGGACGCGACGGATGAAGAAGTGGAGGAAGCGGCGAAGCTGGCCAACGCCCACGCTTTTATTATGCGGATGCGAGGCGGCTATGACCGGATGCTCTCCGTGGACGGCAGCGGCATCAGCCAGGGACAGAAGCAGCTATTGGCCATTGCCCGGGCAATACTCGCCAACCCGTCGATGCTGGTATTGGACGAAGCGACCAGCAGCATCGATACCGTGACGGAAATCAAAATCCAGGAAGGGCTGCAGACGCTGATGAAAGGCAGAACCAGCTTCGTCATCGCCCACCGGCTGGGCACGATTCGCGCAGCAGACCGCATTCTGGTGTTGAAGGGCGGGAGGCTGGTCCAGCAGGGAACCCATGAGGAGCTGCTGCGGCAGGGCGGATTGTACAGCGACTTGGTGCATGGACGCAGTTCGCTGGCTGGCGGCGAATAAATGCAGCAAATCAATGTAACGGGATAAAAAAAAGACCTCGGCCTGCACATTAAGTGCGGGGAGGTCTTTTTTTGGGTTGGCACGAGGAGCCAGAGACGAATGCGGTCAGACGGAGCCGGCCTCAGGAGTGCGGAGGCTGATCATGTGCCAATTAGGCCTGCCGCCTTATTTTAAGATCGTGGGTCACATCCGTACCGGCATCCGTGTTGCCTGATCCCAGCGCCAAGGCACGGAGCGGCCCTGCAGATGCACGCCGCCGTACCACCGGTCGATGCCTTGCAGCGTGACCCGGTCCGCCAAACCATTCATCACCTGCTCGCCCAGCGTGGTCATTGTCACCCGCCGTTTCAGAAAGTTTTCCACCTGCCGGAAGTCACCCGCCTGCTCCTCTGCACCGGCACCGGCGGTAACTCCCTCAATGGCAAGCAGCGCATCCGTCCCTTGTACCAGCCCGCGAAGCATGCTCCAATATTCGAGATCCCCCAGCCCAAGCACCGGCAAGGCATCCGTTACCCGGCGAAAAAGCTCCAGCGGCGTATCCGCGCCGCGCCGCACTGCTTCAAGCGTCTCGCGTTCCACGCTGCCGAGGCCATCTTCCAGTCCAGGCAGACGCGCCAGATGGGCCTGAAACGCCTCGTAGGCGTACGGAAGGGCAGAGGCAGCCAGCAACTCTTTTTCCTGTTCCAGCCATTCCGCCATTCTCATCGGGTCAGGGTCGGTGTACGCCTGCCACAATGCACTGCCCAGCTTAAGCTCGGCTCGCCCGATACTGCGCCACGTGCCGGACAAGGTCTGGAGCTGCGCCGGCGTCAGTTGGCCTAAGCCATGAAACGGCGTGATGCCGGGAAATTCGCCGATCGAGAGCAGGCTAAGCTTCGTGCCCCTTAGCTTTTGCCCATCAAACCAATGCAGCAGATAGGCGAGCATGCTCTGGTCGAACAAGTCGTGCTCGAACCACAGCACGATTTCATCGTAGCGGCTAAAGTCGCGCAGCTTTTTTTCCTGCTCCCTGCAGGCTGCCGTATACTCTTCTGCCGGAATACCCAGCAGCTTCTCCAGTGCTTTGGCGCGCAGAGCGCGTTCCGCGTCACCTGCCGGATTGACGAAGTTCGGTCCCGCCGAGTAAATCTCCCGCCAGACCAGGACATCGCCTTGCACGATGCCGGATTTCAGCATGTTGCCTACCACGTCGCCATTGACAATATGCAGCATGGTTGTGCCTCCTTCATCAAGATCGTTGAACATGGAAGCAAGATTGCGGACGGGAAGGGCGGCCTTGAGCTTCCGGCGGCCGTCGAACAGCCTTTTTTTGAGCGCAGAAACAGGCAGGTTCAGGTATGCTGAGATCTCTTGCAGCGAATAGCCGTAAAAATAAAACAACTGCAGCGGCACCCGAAGTCTGTCGCCCAGCGCGGCAACCGCCTGCTGCAAAGTTCGCGCGTAATCGTGGCGTTCGGCGATCTCCGCCGTATCGGGAGAGACCAGCGACCGGTGCGCCGTCTCCTCCAAGGATAGCAAAACCGGTGCCTTACGCCGTTGCGTCCGCCGGCATTGCCTCGTCACGATCGTCCGGAGCCAACCGGGAAACGCCGCCGGCTCCCGCAGCTTGCCGATATCCGCAAAAGCCGCGATAAACGCCTCCTGCACGGCATCCTCCGCCAAATGCGTATCCCGCAGGAGATCATAGGCCACCGCATACGCCATTCCCTGAAAATGTGCCGCCAGCTGCCCGAACGCCTCACGATCACCTTGCTGCGCTTTCTCCACCCAAACTGTATACATGCCGGACCTCTTTTCCTATGTTCTACTATAGAAGTGTCCCGTCCGGCGCCAAAGGTTACCGGTTAACTTGAAATTTACCGCATAAAATAACCCCACAACGTGGGGCTGCGGCGTTGATATGAGTTCGGCTTTACGGCGTTTCTGCGTGATTGGGGGCATGTTCGGCTTTTCGCTTCTCCTTGAACCGCGGTCCGACATAATTCTTCTTACGGTCTCTCGTCAGTATCCAGCCGCCCAGGAAACTCATGCCGGCCAGAAATAGCAACAACCCGCCGCCGAAATGCAGCCAGGCGAAGTCCGGCGTCGCCGTATTGTCTCCGTGCATGGAGATGTAATTGAAGACGTCATCCTTCATCATCAGAAACCCCGTCATGGCCAAGAGGCCGGGAATGACCAAAATCAGAATGGCAATGAAGCGTGAAATCATCAGTTTCATGAGCTTCCCTTCTCCTCTCCATCCCGCTATTCAGCAATATGATAACGTTTTAATCAGGAAAAGTCCACGAACGGCGCGGAGAAAATGTTAATGCCCTGCGAAAGCCGCTCTGCGGAATAGGCTTGATAATTGATACAGATTTGTGACAAACGGCTGTGGGCAGGAGGAAAAAACTTCCTAAGTGTCGAAAAGCAAAATTAGGGGGAGGGGTAAAGTATGGAAAAAACAAATTTGGTTAAATTGTTCTCCGGGAGCGACAAATCCATTGTCGAGAATCAAGTCAACACCTTCTTGAAAGCGCTTAACAAAGAGGAACTGGTTGAGGTGAAATTTACCTCCGGGGACGGGACCTTCGATGTAATGGTCCACTATCAGAAAAACTGAACGTAAAAAACGCCCCTCCAAGGGGCGTTTTTTCATTTTCTTTCCTTCCATATGACATTCGTAAGTTTTGTGCTCGGGCCAAAAGGGAGTACAATGGGTAAGGTTAAGTACAACCTAGGAGCAAGACTGGAGGATACATATCATGACAATATCCTGTGACGTGGCGATACTCGGCGGAGGAACCGGTGGTTATGTGGCTGCGATCCGCGCGGCCCAGCTCGGCAAATCGGTGGTCGTCATCGAAATGGACAAACTCGGCGGAACCTGCCTGCACCGCGGCTGCATTCCCAGCAAATCGTTGCTGCGCAGCGCGGAGGTCTACGCGGAGATAAATGAAAGCGAAAGCTACGGCATCGAAACATCGGGCGTAAAGCTCGTATTCCCGAAGGTACAGCGGCGCAAGGAAGCCGTGGTGGAGCAGCTCCATCAGGGCGTGCAGTATTTGATGCGCAAAAATAAAATCCAGGTCCTGAAGGGCAAAGGGCGCGTTACCGGTCCTTCGATCTTCTCCCCGCGCAGCGGCGCGGTGGCGGTGGAGCTGGAAGACGGCGAGATGGAGACCGTCGTGCCGACAAACCTCATCATCGCCACCGGCTCGCGTCCGCGGGTGCTGCCGGGCCTTGCCCCGGACGGCGATAAAATCCTCAGCAGCGAGGAAGCGCTGCAGATGGAAGAACTGCCGGCGTCCATGATCATCGTCGGGGGCGGCGTCATCGGCGTCGAGTGGGCATCCATGCTCGCCGATTTCGGCGTGCAGGTCACGGTGGTGGAAGCGGCGGATCAACTGCTGCCCCAAGAGGATGAAGAAGTGGCTCGCGAGCTGCTGCGCCTCTTCAAGAAACGTGGAGTCAAGGTGCTGACCGGGACGACGGTCGACGCCTCGTCCTGCCGCGTCTCGGCGGAAGGCGTAACGATCGAGGCCATCAAAGGCGGCGAGCGGCAGACGCTGGAAGCGGGCAAGCTGCTCGTATCGGTCGGCCGGGTCGGCAATGTCGAGAATATCGGGCTGGAGAATACCGATATCCGTTTCGGGGGCGGCGTCATTCAAGTGAATGACAACATGCAGACCACCGAGCCGCATATCTATGCGATCGGAGACGTCATCGGCGGGCTGCAGCTCGCGCATGCGGCCAGCCATGAAGGCATCCGCGCGGTCAACCACCTGGCCGGCGAGCCGCTGCATCCGTATCACACCCATCTCGTTCCGCGCTGCGTGTATACCCGGCATGAGGTGGCCAGCGTCGGTCTGACCGCCAAAGAAGCCGCGGCCCGCGGCCATGAAGTCGCCATCGGCAAGTTCCCGTTCTCCGCGATCGGCAAAGCCATTGTTTATGGGATGAAGGACGGTTTTGTTAAAGTGGTTGCCGATAAAAACAGCGGCGACATTCTCGGCGTGCAAATGATCGGCCCGCATGTCACCGATCTGATCGGCGAAGCGGCGCTGGCGCAAATTCTCGACGCCACCCCTTGGGAGATCGGCGAAGCCATTCACGCGCACCCGACGTTGTCGGAAGTCATCGGCGAAGCGATGCTGGCGGTGGATGGAAAAGCAATCGGATTTTAGCGTAATCAGATTTTAGCATCAGGCGCGGTTCCGTCAGGAAATGCGGAATGGAGCTTAAGGCCGCGTCAAGCGTTCAAACGGCTCCATACCGGCATTTCTTGGCGTTTCTTTTTTTGCGGAAAAGGATTATAATGTTCTCAGGTCTTAGTACCTGGTTATAATATCAGATGATTAATGAATACACTTCAACGAGGGTACTAATCAGAATCAGGCTTTAATAAAAAAATTTCAGGAGGTACCTCCCTATGGAATCCCAAGGTACTGTAGAAACCGGAAGCAGACATCAGCGGCTCGGACTCAGCGACGGTCAGGCCATTGATATGTACAGATATATGGTGATGGGACGGAAATACGACGAGCGTTCCCTGCTGCTGCAGCGGGCCGGCAAAATCAATTTCCATGTCTCCGGCGTCGGCCAGGAGGCGGCGCAGGTGGCTGCGGCGTTTGCGCTCGACCGGCAAAACGATTATTTTCTCCCGTACTACCGCGATTATGCCTTCGTGCTCAGCGTCGGCATGACGATGCGCGAATTGATGCTCTCTCTGTTCGCCAAGGCGGAAGACCCGAACAGCGGCGGCCGGCAAATGCCGGGCCACTTCGGCAGCAAACGGCTGCGGATCGTAACCGGCTCTAGTCCGGTAACAACCCAGGTTCCCCATGCGGTCGGTTTTGCGCTGGCGGCCAAGATGCAGAAGAAGCCGTTCGTGTCCTATGTGACGTTTGGCGAAGGCTCGAGCAACCAGGGCGATTTTCATGAAGCGTGCAACTTTGCCGGGGTGAACAAACTGCCGGTCATTATCATGTGCGAAAACAACCAGTATGCGATCTCCATCCCGGCCCATAAGCAGCTCGGCGGCAAAGTCAGCGACCGGGCGCTCGGTTACGGTTTTCCGGGCATCCGGGTGGACGGCAACGATCCGCTGGAAGTGTACCGGGTCGTGAAGGAAGCGCACGAGCGGGCGCTGGCGGGCGAAGGCCCGACGCTGATCGAAGCGATGATGTACCGGCTCTCCCCGCACTCCACTTCGGACAACGATCTGGCCTACCGGACGAAGGAAGAAGTCGAAGAGAACTGGAAAAAAGACGGTCTCACCGCATACCGCAACTATTTGGTCGAACAGGGCCTCTGGAGCGAGGAGCAGGAGCGCGACCTGATTGCCGAGTGCAATCTGGAGCTGAAGGAAGCGATCGCCTATGCCGAAAATGCGCCATTCCCGAATCCGGAAGACACGCTGCTGCATGTATACGATGAATCGAACCACAAGGGAGGCTTTTAACCCATGGCGATGATGGAATATATCGATGCCATCCGGCTGGCGATGAAGGAAGAAATGGAGCGCGACGATTCGGTGTTCGTGCTCGGCGAGGACGTCGGCGTCAAGGGCGGCGTGTTCACGACGACCAAAGGACTGCAGGAGCAGTTCGGCGCGGACCGCGTGCTAGATACGCCGCTGGCGGAGTCGGCGATTGCCGGCGTGGCCATCGGGGCGGCAATGTACGGCATGAAGCCGATTGCCGAAATGCAGTATTCCGACTTCATGCTGCCGGCGACGAACCAGATCATCAGCGAAGCGGCCAAAATCCGCTATCGCTCCAATAATGACTGGAATTGTCCGGTGGTCATCCGCGCGCCGATCGGCGGCGGGATTTTCGGCGGACTTTATCATTCCCAATGTCCGGAATCGATCTTCTTCGGAACCCCGGGCCTGAAGATCGTTGCGCCTTATTCGGCGTACGACGCTAAAGGCTTGCTCAAATCCGCGGTGCGCGACTCCGATCCGGTGCTCTTTTTCGAGAATAAAAAATGCTACAAGCTGATCAAGGAAGACGTGCCTGAGACGGATTACACCGTGCCGATCGGGGAAGCGAACCTGCTGCGCGAAGGCGCGGATATTACGGTGATCGGCTACAGCCTGCCGCTGCATTTTGCAATGCAGGCAGCCGAGGAACTGGAGAAGGAGCAAGGCATCACGTCGCATGTGCTTGATCTGCGCACGCTGCAGCCTCTCGATCAGGATGCCATTATTGCGGCGGCGCGAAAAACCGGCAAGGTGCTGATCATCCATGAAGACAATAAAACCGGCGGTGTGGGCGCGGAAGTGGCTGCGATCATCGCCGAGCATTGCCTCTTCGAGCTGGATGCGCCAATCTTCCGCCTGTGCGGACCGGATGTGCCGGCAATGCCGATCAGCCCGCCAATGGAGAAGTTTTTTATGCTGAGCAAAGATAAAGTCAAAGCGGAAATGCTCCGTTTGGCTGAGTATTGATAGGTACTATGCAAAGGAGTGACAACATGTCCGAACAAGGAAAGCTAACCGATGTGATTATGCCGCAGCTGGCGGAGTCGCTGGTGTCTGCGACCATCGGCAAATGGCTCAAGAAGCCGGGGGATACCGTCGAACAATACGAACCGCTCTGCGATTTGATTACGGATAAAGTCAACGCCGAGCTGCCGTCCACCGTGGACGGCACGCTCGTGGAGCTGCTGGTAGAGGAAGGGGAGACAGTCAGCGTCGGAGCGGTCATCGCCCGCATCGCTGTCCCCGTTGCCGGCGGCAGCGCCCCGGCCGGCGAGGCATCCGCGGATGCCGATTTCGCCCACACTGCTACACAGGCGGCGTATGGCACGGTACCGGCCGGCACCGCGCCCGACGCGGACGCCCCGATGCGCGCCCGTTACTCGCCGGCGGTGCAGACACTGGCCCAGCAGCATAACATCGACCTGACGGCCGTGTCCGGCACAGGTCTCGGCGGCCGCATCACGCGTAAAGACGTGCTGGCCTACATCGAGAGCGGCGCTGCAAACCGTCGGCCTGTACGCACGGCAGTTGCGGCCGCCCAGCCGGCTGCGCCTTCAGCGGCTCCGTCCGTGCAGCCGGCGCTGCAGATCCCGCCGGCTGCGGCCAAGGAAATGCTGGAGCCGGTGCGTCATTCCGGCCTGCACCTGAGCGAATCGCCGCGCATCCCGACCATTGAGGTCGAGAGCGGCCAGGGCAGCAGCTCGGAGTATCTGATCGACGTCACGCCGATCCGCAATACGATCGCAACCCGCATGCGCCAAAGCGTGTCGGAAATTCCGCATGCCTGGACGATGATCGAGGTCGATATGACCAATCTGGTGCAGCTGCGCCACAAGCTGAAGGACGACTTTAAACGCAAGGAAGGCATCAACCTGACGTATCTGGCGTTTATGATGAAGGCGGTCGTCAGTGCGATCAAAGACTATCCGATCATGAACTCCGTGTGGGCGGTGGATAAAATCATCGTCAAACGCGATATCAATATATCGCTGGCCGTCGGTACGGAGGACTCCGTCATGACGCCGGTGATCAAGAAAGCCGACCAGAAGAACATCGCCGGCTTGGCCCGCGAGATCGACGAATTAGCCCAGAAGACCCGCGAAGGCAAGCTGCGCCTCGACGATATGCAGGGCGGCACCTTTACGGTGAACAACACCGGCTCGTTCGGCTCGATCCTGTCTTATCCGATCATCAACTATCCGCAAGCGGCCATTCTAACCTTTGAATCGATCGTCAAAAAGCCGGTCGTGATCAACGACATGATCGCCGTGCGCTCGATGGCCAACATTTGCTTGTCGCTGGATCACCGGATTCTCGACGGCGTCATTTGCGGCCGGTTCCTGCAGCGCGTGAAGGATAATATCGAGAGCTATACGCCGGATACCAAACTTTATTGATAAAACCGTAGGAGGTGCTGGAGTTGGAGTCTGTCGAACCCCGTTTGCTGGAAATATCCTATGAACCCATGATGGAGTACGGCGCGGCCTGGGAGCTACAGAAGGATACCGTAGCGAAGATCGACGCCGGAACGGCGGCGGAGCGACTTCTCCTGCTTCAGCATCCGCCCACCTACACCATCGGGTCGCAGAACCGTCCCGAGCATCTCCTGCTGAGCGCGGAGCAGCTCCGGCAGCAGGGCATCGCCCTGTTCGAGATCGACCGGGGCGGCGATATTACATACCATGGCCCCGGCCAGCTGGTCGGCTACCCGCTGCTGCGGCTCGGCGAAGACGGCCGGGTCGACCTGCACGGCTATTTGCGGCGGCTCGAAGATGTCATTATCGACTATCTGGGGTCCTATGGCATTCAGGGAACGCGAAAGTCCGGATATACCGGGGTATGGGTAGGGAACGCTAAAATCTGTGCCATCGGCGTCAAATTCAACCGCAGCAAAACCCGCAAAGGTTTTGTGACCAGCCATGGGTTTGCGTTTAATATCCGCGCCGGGCTGGGCGAAGAGGGTTTTGCCGGCATCATCCCCTGCGGCATCCGGGATTATGGGGTAACTTCGCTGGAAGAATGTACGGGAAGCCGGAGGGACGTCGCCGGGGTGGCCGAGGAGTTGATCCCCTATTTTCTCGGGCGGTTCCCCTACCGGTACAGCGGAAAGCTATAATAGAGGATAGAGTACAAGACAAATAGCGTCCGGGCAGGCCCGGGCGCTATTATTGACGTATGGGGACGGCGATCAGCCGGCAATGAAAGGTTCGATGACAACCAGCAGCGTGGAGGCGATCATTGCGAGCAGCATGACATAAATGAAGATGCGAAACCATTTTCGACGTTGCATGAGTGGCTCCTTCAGGTTTAGTTTAAGTCTATTGTAACTTATTAGCGGAAGAGAGGAAAGCATGATGATTAAAGAGGAACGGCTAGTCCAGGAGTTTTTCGAGCTTGTCCGGGTGGACAGCGAGACCCGCAACGAACGGAAGATCAATGATGTGCTGAAGGGCAAATTTACCGCTCTTGGCTTTGAAGTAACCGAGGACGATTCCCAGGAGCGCACCGGTCACGGCGCGGGCAATTTGTTCGTAACCTGGCCGGCGACCCGCGGCGTAAACGCACCGAAGCTGCTGTTCACCTGCCATATGGACACCGTGGTTCCCGGTCAAAATATTAAGCCCTCGCTCGGCGAAGACGGCTGGATCCGCAGCGACGGCACGACCATTCTCGGGGCGGACGACAAAGCCGGCTTGTCTGCGCTGTTTGAAGCCATCCGGGTGATCCAGGAGCAGAATCTTCCGCACGGGCAAATCCAGTTTGTCATTACCGTCGGCGAGGAATCCAGCCTGATGGGCGCCCGGGCGATGAACCCGGAGATGCTGGACGCCGAATTCGGCTTTGCGCTGGACTGCGGCGGGGCCGTCGGCGGAATCGCCGTCGCTGCGCCTTCCGTGGCGAAGATACAAATGGTGATCAAAGGCAAATCGGCGCATGCCGGCGTCAATCCGGAGGACGGCATCAGCGCGATCCAGGTGGCAAGCAAGGCCATCTCGGCGATGAAACTGGGCCGCATCGACAAGGATACGACAGCGAACATCGGCAAATTCGCCGGCGGCGGCCCAACGAACGTCGTTTGCGATTTGGTGCAGATCGATGCGGAAGCGCGCAGCACGGTTCAGGATAAAATCGACCGGCAAATCGCTTCCATGCGCGAAGCGCTGGAGACGACCGTGCGGGATTACAACGCGGAATGCGAATTCCGCTGCGAAATCGCCTATCCGGCGTACAGCTTTAACGAGCAGGATGAGATCGTGAAGCTGGCCTCCCGGGCCATTGCTGCCGAAGGGCTCCAGCTGGAGCTGTTTCCGACCGGCGGCGGCAGCGACGCCAACATTTTCAATGGCCTGAAGGTGCCGACGCTGAACCTTTCCATCGGATATGAGGATATCCATACGACCCAAGAGCGGATCAAAGCGGCGGATTTGGTCAAGGTGGCCGGCCTTGTCGTCGCCATCGTCAAGGAAAGCGTCAACTAGCCTATAACCGCATCATTAAAGGAGCCGAGCGCCGGAGAACCCGGCGGCGGCTCCTTTTTTACAATGCATGAAAATTTGCCGACATCTTCGAAAGTCGGAATGGATTTTTTATCCATAGAGCAAAATATAAGGCGCGTTACCCGGCTTTCACCCGGGAGGCCGGAGGGTTCGCAGCCAGCGAAAGGATATAGGAAAGCGGCATATCCCGTCCGTACCGGTTGATCCATGCGGAGAGATTCGCTTTGATTTGTTCCGGGGTGCCGACCCAGACGACAGCCGATGCGCTTGCGGTTTGCTTGAGGTGTTTCATTGCCACATTCCTTCTTTCCCCTGAAGTTTGCTATAATACACCCTATGCAGAACTGAGCCAAAGGAGACCTGAAACTATGAAAAATAATGACGCGTATCATAATCCGCTGCTAGACGAGGAGACGTTGTCCACCCAGCCGGTATTCTCCGGTAAAATCATCACCCTGCAGGTCGATACCGTCCGGCTGCCGGACGGCAATACGGCGACCCGCGAGGTGGTCAAACATCCCGGCGCGGTGGCCGTACTTGCGCTGAACGGCGACCGGATGCTGGTCGTGGAGCAATACCGCCAGCCGATGGGACGCACCGAGGTGGAGATCCCGGCGGGCAAGCTTGATCCGGGCGAAGATCCGCTGGCGGCCGCTGGCCGCGAGCTGCAGGAGGAGACCGGTTTTCACAGCGGAGAATTGAAGCTGCTGAGATCGTTCTACACTTCGCCGGGCTTTGCCGACGAGATCATTCATCTTTATGTGACGGAGAACGCGCAGCCGGGCGAAATGGCGCTGGATGAAGACGAGTTTCTTGAAGTATCGGAGCTGACGCTGGAGGAAGCGCACCAATATATCGCCGACGGCCGGATCGCGGACGCCAAAACGATCCTGGCGGTTTACGCCTGGCATCTGTACACGCTCACAGGGCAATGGAAGTAATGGACACGCTGCGCGGCTATTATTGCGACCTGCATATCCATATCGGGCGGACAACGGCGGGGCAGCCGGTCAAAATCAGCGGCAGCCGCAATTTGACCTTCGCGAACATCGCGCACGAAGCGGCGGTGCGCAAGGGCATCGAGCTGATCGGCATCATCGATTGCCATTCGCCTGGCGTGCTGGACGATATTAAAGCTTCGCTGGATTCGGGGGATATGACCTTGGCGGAAGGAGGCGGCGTCGCCTATCGGGAGACGACGATTCTGCTCGGTTCGGAAATTGAAATCCGTGAGCCGGGTCGCAAGGAATGCCATGTACTCGCGTTTATGCCCGACCTGGAGGCGATGGAGGATTTCAGCCGCTGGATGGGCCGGCATATGCGCAACGTGAACCTCAGCTCGCAGCGGCTGTACGCGCCGGCCTGCGAGCTGCAGGATGAAATTTGCGCCCGCGGCGGGCTGCTGATTCCGGCGCATATTTTTACGCCGCACAAAGGGCTGTACGGCTGCTCGGCGCGCCGACTGGAAGAGATTTTCGACCCCGCGCGGATTGCCGCGATAGAGCTGGGCTTAAGCGCCGACTCGGAGATGGCAGGTTATATCTCCGAGCTGGACGGATTCAGCTTCCTGACCAATTCGGATGCCCATTCGCTCGGCAAGATCGGCCGTGAATACAATGTCATCGAGATGGCCCGTCCTTCCTTCGCCGAGCTGCGCCTTGCGCTGGCCCGCGAGGGCGGACGCAGGGTGAGCGCCAACTACGGGCTGAACCCGCGGCTTGGCAAGTACCACCGCACCTACTGCGAAAGCTGTGGCAGCATCATCGACGAGGATTACGCCGCCATAGGGCGCTGCCCGTATTGCGGCAGCGCCAAGCTGGTGCAGGGCGTGCTGGACCGGATTCTCGACATCGCCGACCGGCGGGAGCCGGTGGTCCCCACCCATCGCCCTCCGTATAACTACCAGATTCCGCTGGAGTTTATTCCGGGGCTGGGTCCAGCCAAGATGAACGCGCTGCTGGCCGCCTTCGGCACGGAGATGAACATCCTGCATCAAGCCGGCGAAGCGGAGCTTGCCGCCGTGTGCGGGCCCGTGTTGGCCGAGCAGATTTTGCTGGCCCGCACCGGCCGGCTGGAGCTGTCCGCCGGCGGCGGGGGCGCGTACGGCAAAGTGATCAAGGATTAAAGGGAAGGAGCCGGGGTGTTTTTCGCCCGGCTCTTTATTTTTCACCGTATGATGACAGGCTTGTCCTGGTAAATCTTCCGGCTAGTCCCGGGACAAGTCATAGCGCGCCGTTTTCTTTCATATGGTTTAACATGTGAGGGGAAAGGGGTCGCTGGAGTGTGCGCACGTTAAGACAGATGATGAAGGAACAGACGCCGCTGTATATTTTTGTCGCGGTGCTCTTTTTGGTCGGAGTGGTGTTCGGGGCGCTCATTGTCAGCGCACTGACGCTGGATCAGCAGCAGGAGCTCGGCGACTATCTGGGCAATTTCTTTGTAACCGTGGATCAGCAAGGTCTGCCGGCTGCGCCGGATCATTACTGGAGCATCGCCGCCCTGAATCTGAAGTGGATCGGGCTGATCTGGATTCTCGGCTTGTCCGTCATCGGACTGCCGGGCATTCTGATTCTGGATTTTCTGAAGGGCGTGCTAATCGGCTTTACCGTCGGCTGCCTGGTCAGCGAATATTCCTGGCACGGCATGCTGTTCGCGCTCGTCTCCGTCGCGCCGCATAACCTGGTGCTCATTCCCGTGCTGCTCGTTTGCAGCGCCGCGGCGATCGCTTTTTCCCTGCTGATGATTCGCAGCCGTGTCCTCAGCCAGCGGCGCATCGCCGTGACCCGGCCGTTTGCGCTCTACACGGCGCTGTCGCTCGGCATGGCGCTCCTTGTGCTCGGGATCTCCGGCTTCGAGGCCTGGGTAACGCCGGCGATGATGCGCTGGGTGACGCCGATGCTGGTGTAAACGCGATTCCGGTGTAAACGCGATGCCTGTGCAAATGCAATGCCGGTATAGGCACGATGCTGGTGAAGACCCGATTCCGGTGTAAACGCGATTCAGTGAAGATCCGGTGCGGTGTGGATGCCTATATTGGTGTAGATTCGATCCAGAGTAACGCCGCGGCTGGACTAACGGACCTGAGAGCCGCTATATGCGGGAAATAGCGTAATTTCCCGGGCTAACGGACCTGAGAGGCTTTATTTACTTGTCTGAGGCCGTTTTTGAGTCATTTTGGAGGGAATAGCGGCGCTGGTGTCCGTTAATTTGTAAAATGGCTAATTATTCGGCAAATAAAGGCGCTGGTGTCCGTAACGTATGAGGGGAGACCTACGATGCAGCCAGCGCATGCAAAAATGAATTTTCAACCATCAACGAACCCTTGAAACAACAAAACAGCCAAACTAGCTGAACCGGCCAACTTAAACGGCAGTCCAATACAAACAGGCAAACCAAACAATAAGTAAACCCAACCTGCAACTGCAACCCAAGCAACTAACAACCCAACCAGTAACAGCAACCCAACCAACACTCAGCAACCCAACCAGTAACAGTTTCCCAACCAACACTCAGCAACCCAACCAGTAACAGTTTCCCAACCAACACTCAGCAACCCAACCAACACTCAGCAACCCAACCAGTAACAGTTACCCCACCAAGACTCAAACAGCCCCCCAACCAGCAACCAACCAGCAACCAACCAGCAACCCAGACAACTTTAGGCCTTAACCAACCATTGTTCCGCCCTCAAAGAGAGCTGCCTTGTCAGCTCTCTTTTTCTATGCCGCCTCGGCAACCGCCTCAGCAACCGCCTCAGCAACCGCCTCAGCAACCGCCTCAGCAACTGCCTCAGCAACCGCCTCAGCTGCCGTCCCAGTTGCCGCCTCAATGTCTCTAGTACCGCCTTTTTATCCATCCTTTTACCGCATCAATTCTCCCTACGTCCCCTCTGCTTATAGACAACTCTAAAGCAACCCATAGATAGCATTGCCCGCACATCCAACACCCCGTTGGAACCGTCTTGTCCATGCTTCCGCCGCTGTAAACTAGAAAATCCCTCCAGTTTGTCTATAATTCTTCCTTAGCGGATCGCAGCTAAACATGCTAAACTATTGTCGGGAAGGGCTGAAAGCCCTTACGTTCTAAATTTGATTTCATGATTCAGCGGCAAAAGAGGGGAAGAAGCAGCATGCGGCGAATGCCATCGCGACTGAAGTTAAATACGCTGCGAAGTCAAATGCTCATCGGATTTCTCGCAGTTATGCTCCTCATATTGACGATTGTCGGCGGACTTACCTTTCATTCGGTCTCGAACCTGCTCAAAAATAATGCGGAAAAACATATCCAGCAGACCGCAATTCAAACGAACGGCCGCCTGGAGAGCATCCTCGATCAGATCGACTCACTGACCACGCTGGTATCGACCAACGATTACGTGCAGCGGCTGCTGCTGCGGGATTTATCGGGCAGTCCGGCTACCTTTGCAGAACGCCAGGCACTGCCGCCCATTATCAATTTGGTGCAGCTGTACACCGACGGCATTAAATCGGTAGAGCTGTACAACAAGGACGGCGCAAGGCTGTATCCGCTAGATGATACGGGGCTGCTGGACAAGGTGCCGGAGAACTGGGTCAAGCAGGCGACCACCAAAGAGGGAGGGCTGGTCTGGTTCGGCATCGATCCGCTGGACTCTACTTCACTGCTGGCGATCCGGCAGGTCAGCCTGGTCGACCAGTATTTCAGCACCGGCGGGTATTTGCTCATCCGTGCAGACCGCAGCAAGTTTGCGCTGAAAGGATCGCTATCCGGGGAAAGCGAGAAGGAGACCATGCTGCTCCTGGCTTCGGACGGCCAATTTATTACATCCAATGACGATACGATTTCGCAAGAAACGGTCGCCCGGCTTGCCGACGGCTCCAACGATCCTACCATTACGATTGGCAATCAGTCGTTTATCGTGGTCCGGCAGCGTTCCTCTGTCACGGGCTGGACGCTGATCATTTTGACGCCCGTCAACGTCGTCACCAAAGGGATTTCGGTGCTGCGCACCACCATCATCGTATCTGCGGTCGGCGGGACGCTGCTGTTCACCCTGCTGTCCTTTTTCCTGTCGACGCTTATCACAAGGCCGGTATTCCAACTGATCAAAGCGATGCGCGGCACCCGGCTCGGCATCCTGAAGCCGATCGAAACCGCGTCGGCGACGATGGAGATCCGCGAGCTGAATTTTTCTTATAACCGGATGGTCGACAACATCAATGAACTGATCCAACTCGTTTATGAAAAAGAATTGTCCCGCAGCCATACCGAACTTAAGGCGCTTCAAGCCCAGATCAATCCGCATTTTCTGTTCAATGCGCTGGACGTGCTGTATTGGTCGCTGCTCGACCGGGATGAGGACAAACTGGCCGACTATGTGGTCGCCATGTCCGATTTGTTCCGGTACACGATTACCGGCTCCAGCAAGGGCTCCTGGGTAAAGCTTCGCGACGAGCTCGACCATGTCGAGCGGTATTTGCTCATCATGAAGATGCGTTTCGAAGATCGGCTGGAGTGGGAGATCGAGGCGCCGGATGAATTTGCCGACGTGGAACTGCCGCGGCTGCTGCTGCAGCCCCTAGTGGAGAACGCCATCCTGCACGGCGTCGAGAGTAGAATCGAACCGGGCCGGGTGAAGCTGACGGTCGCCCGCGCGGATGACCGGATCGCCATCACCGTAGAGGACGATGGCATCGGCATGGACCCGGAGAAACTGCGTTCGCTGCTGGAGGGGCTGGAGAGCGGGAAGGTCGCTTCCTCCAAAGCCTCCGGCGTCGGGCTAGCCAATGTGCAGCGCCGGCTGCAGCTGTTTTTTTCGGGCAATGGAGCCCAGGGTGCGGAAATGGCCATCGACAGCAGCCCAGGCCACGGCACCCGCATTATCATTCACATTCCCATTGAAGGAGGCCAAGTGCTATGAGGAACCGCACCATACTGATTGTCGACGATGAACCGAGATCGCGGGAAGGCATGAAAAAAATTCTTGGCGTATGGGCGGCAGGCAAATACGAAATCCTCACGGCAAGCCATGCGGCCGCCGCCCTGGAGATTCTGGAGTCTACGCCGGTAGAGCTAATGATTACCGATATCCGCATGCCGGAGGTCAGCGGTCTGATGCTCGTCAGCCAGATGAAGCAGCGGAACATCGAGCGGCAGCCGTCGGTCATCCTGATCTCCGGGCATGCCCAGTTCGAATACGCCCAGCAGGCCATTCATTTGTCTGTTGTGGACTACCTGCTCAAGCCGGTCAGCCGGGAAAAGCTGATTGCTTCGGTGGAGAACGCGCTTAAGGAGGGGGAAGAACGGGAACACATCGTGTCGATGCGCAAAATCGCCGATCCGCAGCTGATGGCGGTCAAAACGGAGGAAGCCGCCTATTCCGATCCCGTCCGCCAGGCGATGGATTACGTGGAGCTCCATCTGGAGGAAGCGGTCAGCCTGCAGGACGTTGCCGCGGAGGTGCACCTGAATGCCAGCTACTTGAGCTCCTTGTTCAAAGAGCAGTGCCAGATGAATTTCAGCGAATACGTCGCACGCCGGAAGCTGCAAAAAGCTAAGGAACTGCTGCTGAAGACGAATTTGCCGATCCAGGAAATCGCCTCCCGCACCGGCTACCAGACGGTCAAATATTTCAACAAGCTGTTTAAAGAATACGAAGGAATGAGTCCCGGCCGCTACCGGTCCATGCGCAACGGCATGGAAGCGCATGTGCAGTAATGGGGCGGCAGGGAGGAAGATTCACAAAAGGAAGCCTGCTTTATCCCGCTGCGCTCCTGTCTATGCTGCTGGCCATAACCTCCTGCAGCGGCAGCGGAGCGGGCAGCCCAGCCGGCGGTACGCAGAAAATTATCCTGAAGCTGATGTACCTGTGGCCGGATGGCAACAATTCGGCGCAAAATCGAATGGTAAAGGAGATTATCGGCGAGTTCGAGACTGCCCATCCGAATATCACCATTGATACCGAAGCGCTGGAGAACGAACAATATAAGAGCAAAATGAAGGTACTCGCCGCATCGAACGACCTTCCGGATATCGGGTTTACCTGGGCGGCCGGGTTCATGGATCCTTACGTCAAAGGCAATAAGTTCGCTCCGCTCGACGACTTGCTGAACAATGAGTTTAACGGCAAATTTGTTGCCGGCACGACGGAGGCGTATTCTTTTGGCGGAAGGACGTATGCGCTCCCGGTGGAGCTGAACATCGTTCCGGTGTACTACAACAAAGAGATTTTTGCCAAATACAATCTGCTGCCGCCTAAATCGCTGTACGAGCTCAAAGCGATTATCCGGACGCTGAACAATCATGGCGTGACGCCGATTGCGCTGGGCTCGAAGGACGGCTGGCCCGCTTCCTTTTGGTACATGTACCTGGCTGAACGCTACGGCGGGCCCAATTTGCTCGATAAGGCGGTTGCCGGCCAGGATTTTACCAACCCCTCCCTGCTCCGGGCTGCCATGCAGGTGCAGGAGCTGGTGAAGCTGGACGCTTTTACGAGGGGATATAACGGTTTGTCCAACGATGAAGCCAAAGCGCAGTTCATGGGCGGCAAAGCGGCGATGTACGCGATGGGAACTTGGGAAGTTCCCAACTATACGACGGCCGAAGACGTGACCGAAGAGTTTAAAGCCAAGATCGGTTATTTTAAATTCCCGAAGGTTGAAGGCGGCATGGGAAGCGAAGATGATTGGGTCGGCGGTCCGGGTACGGGCTTGTTTGTGTCCGAGAACTCCGAGCATGTGCGGGAGGCCAAGCAGTTTGTCAGCTTTTTTGTACAGAAATGGGGCGAGCATTCCGTGGTGGATGCAGGTGTTATTCCTGCCACCAAAGTGGATACCGCGGCAATCAAGCTACCGCCCATGTTCGTCGACCTGCTGGACGAGCTGAACCGTGCGCATAAGGTCACACTTTATCTTGATACGCAAATGAAGCCGTGGGCGTCAAGCGTGCATATCAATCAGGTGCAGGCGCTTTTCGCCAGGGCGATTACGCCGGAGGAATTCATTGCAAAGCAGGACGAAGCGTTGAAGACGGGAAAATAGAGATGATAAAGACGCCAAGGCGAAGCCTCGGCGTCTTTTTTGCATGCGAAAGCGAATGGGCTATTGGCCGAAGGCGGGAGTCCCTTTTGTAAGCGAATCCAAAAATAGTGGAAGTTTTCCCAATCATGGGTTCCTTATGTCCGGAAATGATCCGTTCTATAATGTGAATGCGGTTACAAAAAACCGAGATTACGATAAAAAAGGGGAGGCAAAGTATGAAACGTATGAAACGTGCTTTAGTTGGGATCTCCACCATGCTCGTGATGACATCTGCTCTTGCAGCGTGTGGCGGTAACAACAACAACGCAAACTCGAATTCGAATGCAGCGGGCAACGCAAGCCCGGCGGCTACAGAAGCGGCGGCTACCAATGCACCGGCTAGCAGCGGCGAAAAAGTAACCATCAACCTCTGGAGTTTCACAGATGAAATTCCGAACATGACGAAAAAGTATATGGAAACGCATCCGGATGCGAACGTGGAATTCAAAACCACGGTTATCGCAACGACCGACGGCGCTTACCAGCCAGCGCTTGACCAAGCTCTCGCTGCAGGCGGCAAAGACGCTCCGGACATTTACGCTGCGGAATCCGCGTTTGTACTGAAATATACGCAAGGCGACGCTTCCGACTACGCTGCTAACTATGCTGATCTTGGCCTTGACGATTCCCTTGTCAAAGGTGCAGGCATCGCGCAATATTCCGTAGATATCGGCAGCAAAGACGGCAAGCTGAAAGGCCTCGGCTACCAAGCTACCGGGGGCGCCTTCATCTATCGCCGTTCGATCGCAAAAGACGTATTCGGCACGGATGATCCTGCAACAATCAAAACCGAAGTCGGCCCTGGCTGGGATAAGTTCTTCGAAGCTGCAGCTAAGCTGAAAGCTAAAGGCTACGGCATCGTATCCGGCGACGGCGACATCTGGCATCCAATCGAAAACAGCTCCGACAAAGGCTGGATCGTAGACGGCAAGCTGCACATCGATCCAAAACGCGAAGAGTTCCTCGATCTTTCCAAAAAGCTGAAAGACAACGGCTATCATAACGATACGACAGACTGGACCGAAGCATGGTATGCGGACATGTCCGGAACTGGCAAACAACCGATCTTCGGCTTCTTCGGACCTGCATGGCTGATCAACTATGTCATGAACGGCCAAGTTAAAGACACTAACGGCGACTGGGCTGTAACCGAACCGCCAACCGGCTTCTTCTGGGGCGGCACCTGGCTGCTGGCCAACAAAGACGTCGTAAAAGACGACGCCAAGAAACAAGCCGTAGCCGACTTTATCAAATGGGTAACACTCGATACTTCCGAGACCGGTCTGCAATACTACTGGGCTAACGGTACGATGAAGGAAGGCGAGCAAGGCACGAAGGACAGCGTAGCCTCCTCCGTCGTAATGTCGAAGTCCAACGGTGAAGTTCCGCTCCTCGGCGGACAAAACATGTTCGACGTATTCGTTCCGGCTAATGCCAACGCTTCCGGTAAAAACCTGACGCAATACGACGAAACCATCAACAAGCTCTGGCGCGACCAAGTCCGTGAATACACGGCAGGCAACAAAGACCGCGCTGCGGCCATCGACACCTTCAAACAGCAAGTTAAAGACCAACTGGGCATCGATAGCGAATAAAGAGGAGTGGGAGGGGCGGGGGAGTTCTCCCGCCCCCCTTCATATAAATTAATGAGGTGAGACCATGCGCCGCAAAGGTGTCAACTATTCGAAGTACGGCTATATTTTTACCTTTCCGTTTGTCCTGGCATTTCTGATTTTCTCGTTATACCCGATTCTCTATACAGCCGTTATCGGATTCACGGATATGAAAGGGCTTATACCCAAACCGATTCACATCATGGATAACCCTTTCCAAAACTTCAAGGACCTGTTGTTCGATAACCCGACATTCCGGAAATCCTTGTACAATACCGGAATTCTCTGGCTTGTGAACTTCGTTCCCCAAATCGGCCTCGCTCTCCTGTTAACGGCATGGTTTACGAACCGCCGGCTCAACGTCAAAGGCCAAGGTCTATTTAAAGTTCTGCTTTATATGCCGAACATTATCACCGCGAGTACAATCGCCGTGCTTTTCAGCACGTTGTTTGCATATCCGATGGGTCCGGTCAACAGCCTGTTCCATTCGCTGGGCTGGACGGACGCACCCGTCAATTTCCTGCAGGATAAGACGACGGCGCGCGGCATCGTGGCGTTTATCCAGTTCTGGATGTGGTATGGAAATACCATGATCGTATTGATCGCTGGCGTCATGGGCATCAACCCTGCGCTCTTCGAATCCGCTGCCATTGACGGCGCGAACGGAATCCAAACCTTTTTCCGTATCACGCTGCCAAGCCTACGCACCATTATGTTGTTCACGCTGATCACTTCCATGGTGGGCGGTCTGACCATGTTCGATATTCCGCAGCTTTTCCTTGCCGGCGGACCGGACGACTCGACCATGACCACATCCGTATTCATTTACGGCCAAGCGTTCAAAGGCAGCTATATGTATAACCGTGCCGCCGCTGCGAGTATGATCATGTTCGTCATCGCAGCCGTATTGTCCGGGCTTTTGTTCTACCTGATGCGCGACCGCGACGCGGCCAAGTTGAAAAAGGCGGAAAAGAAATTCAGACAGGCCGGCCGATCCGCCGCCGCAAAGGAGGCGTAAGCTATGAATAAAATCCGGAAAAGCAGTCCCGTTACACTGAAAATCAATAAGACAATCGTTTACGTCGTCTGCATTCTGCTGGCCGTGCTCAGCATACTTCCATTCTGGATCATGTTCGTCAACGCGACCCGTTCGACGCCGGAAATCCAGAGCGGCGTCTCGCTGCTGCCTTCCAGCCATATGATGAACAATTTGCATGTGCTGCTTGATAAAAGCTTTGATCCGCTGCGCGGATTCATGAACTCGCTCATTATTTCCGGTTCCGCAACGCTGTGTACGGTGTACTTCTCGTCCCTTGCTGCCTATGGTCTGGTGACTTATGACTGGAAGCTGCGCAAACCGTTCTTTACGTTCATCCTGTGTGTCATGATGGTTCCCGCTCAGGCGAGCGCGATCGGCTTCTACCAGTTCATGTATAAGCTGCATTGGACCAATAACTTTCTCCCGCTCATCCTGCCCGCGATAGCGGCTCCGGCAGTCGTGTTCTTTATGCGCCAGTATCTGCTGGCCACGCTGTCGATCGAAATCGTGGAAGCGGCCCGTGTGGACGGCTCCGGCGAATTTTTCACCTTTAACCGGATCATTATACCGCTCATGATGCCGGCGGTGGCGACTCAGGCGATCTTCGCTTTTGTCGCAAACTGGAACAACTTGTTTATGCCGCTCATCCTGCTAACGCAGAAGGACAAATATACCATGCCGATCATGGTCAGTCTGCTGCGCGGGGATATATACAAGACGGAATTTGGCTCAATCTATATGGGGCTGGCTCTGACGGCTCTGCCGCTGTTTATCGTATACTTCCTGTTGTCCCGTTATATCATCGCGGGCGTGGCGCTTGGTGGCGTGAAAGAGTAGACGGTATTTCCTGCTTCATCTAATGAATGCTCGACGAAAGGACGCCCGTGGCATGGTCATGCGGCGTTTTTTTCGTTGTGCGGACACGTTTGGAGCACCCGGCGACTCTGTTAAAAGCGTTTGACTTCTCAAAGTGACTCCACCTATAATGGAAGGAGCGGTTTTACGCCGGCGGTGCAATTTCCAAGGGGGAGGGAGACAATGGAGGCCCGGATAGACAAGATCAAGCAACAGCTGCAATCGCAGGGATACAAGCTTACGCCCCAACGGGAAGCGACCTTACGAGTGCTGCTGGAGAACGAAGACGATCATTTAAGCGCTGAAGATGTATTTATGCTTGTGAAAGAAAAGGCACCCGAGATCGGTCTCGCCACCGTGTACCGGACCCTGGAACTGCTCAGCGAGCTGCATGTAGTGGAGAAAATCAACTTCGGCGACGGAGTTGCCCGTTATGACCTGCGGACGGATACGGCCAAGCACCACCATCATCATTTGATCTGCGTGCAGTGCGGCAGTATGGACGAAATCCGTGAAGACTGGCTGGGTCCGCTCGAAGAGCGGCTGGAGAAGGAATTCAATTTTACGGTGCTCGATCATCGCCTTGACTTTCATGGTATCTGCTACCGTTGCAAAGACAAGAACGAAGGCGGCAGCAATCCCGCCGAATAGCATATCAAATCATTCTGACCGCATTAGCCCCACGGTTTCCGTAACCGGCGGGGCTTTTTAAACGGTCCACGCAACGTAACGGAGTAAGCTTCGAAGGCCAAGCCCCACTTTGTGGGGTTATTTGCAGCTGCCTGTACATAACCGTTTTTGGTGCCGCATATAGTCTGGGGACGGGCTGCGTCCCCGAAGCGAAGCTCCAGAAGCGGGAGGAATACGGATGATTTTATCGGTGCCGAAAACAGTGAAACGGCTGTATTTTATGCTGCTGCTTGTAGTAATCAGCTCTCTGCTCTATTACGGCTTGAACTGGCTGGACAGCTGGCTCGCCCCAATCCAGCGCAGTGAAATTCCGGAAGGAACCGCGGTCAGGGCATTTGAAGCCGTGCCGGGCAATCCGGAGAGCTTGTCGGTGCGGGAGCGGCTGCTGCTCTACTACCTTACCGGAGAGTAAGAGCAAAAGCAGGAATATACCGGAAAATGTCGAAGAAGAATGAGTGTGCTGCGGGTAGCGGAAATGCAGCCTTAGGAAGACAGGAGGTTGATCTATGAAGCCTTATTTGCAGCCTTTCCTTCAATATTTGTCGGGAGACAGAGGCTTGTCTTCCAGTACGCTGGAATCGTACGGCCGGGATATTTCCCAGTTTCTCGCTTTTGCCGAGGAACGGGGCGCGGTGACGCCGGACGATATACGGAAATCGCATATCATGCTGTATGTGGGTGCACTGCGCGGAGCGGGCAGGGCGATAGCGACGGTCAACAGGACGACGGTATCGCTCCGCGCTTTTTTTCATTTTCTGCTAAAAGAGCGCTTGATCCACCAGGATCCCACGCTGGACATGGAAATGGCCAGGCCGGCGCCGAAAACGCCGACGGTGCTCAGCGTAGAGGAAGTGGAGCGCCTGCTGGCGGCTCCGGAGTCATCGACCCCGCAGGGGGTCCGCGACAAGGCGATGCTGGAGCTGCTCTACGCCACCGGCATTCGCGTCTCGGAGCTGATTTCGCTTAACGTCGGGGATGTGCAGACCGGGCTCCGGTTTGCCCGCTGCATCGGCGCTTCCGGCAAAGAGCGGGTTCTGCCGATCGGTGCCGTTGCCGCCGAATGGGTGGCCGGCTACGAAGGCTGCCGGGACAAGCTGCTGCGGGGCAGCCGCGAGGAGGCGGCGCTGTTCCTGAACAGCCTCGGCGGGCGGCTGACACGCCAGGGCTTCTGGAAGATCATTAAGAAGTACGCCAAGGAAGCGGGAATCGGCCAGGATATTACGCCGCATACGTTCCGCCACTCCTTCGCTGCTCATCTTCTGGAGGGCGGAGCTGATCTGCGCTCGGTACAGCAGATGCTCGGGCATGCCGACATCTCCACGACCCAGATCTATAGCGGCATTGCCCGCAAAAATATGAAGGAAGTGTATGAAAGCTTCCATCCAAGAGCAAAGTAGCGGCAAATGTGCCGCTATTTGTGGTAGAGAGGCTAACTGGATCTGCCGGAAAGCCGCTGAAAAGATGCTTTTTGCGAGTAAGATGGTTATCATGGAAATATACTGTGGTTATCAAGGTCAATGACCCTGTACAACAAGAAGGAGTGAAGACGGACATGTCCTCATTTAAACGAATCGGATTTATTGTTCTCGATAGCGTGGGCATCGGCGAAGCGCCGGATGCCGCGAAGTTCGGAGATACGGGCTCGCATACGCTCGGACATATTCTGGAGCGGGTGCCTGGGCTGAAACTGCCGAACCTGCAAAAGCTTGGGCTGGCGAACATCGCGCCGCTGCCGCCGCTTGAACCGGTGGAAGCACCGGCCGCCTACTATGGCAAAATGCAGGAGGTTTCGGTCGGCAAGGACACGATGACCGGGCATTGGGAGCTGATGGGGCTCAAGATTGAAACTCCGTTTAACGTCTATCCGGATGGGTTCCCGCAGGAACTGATCGAGAAATTTGAAGCGGCTACCGGCCGTAAAGTTATCGGCAACAAACCGGCATCGGGCACCGAAATTCTGGTCGAATATGGCGAGGAGCAAATGAAGACCGGCGCATGGATCGTATATACCTCGGCGGACAGCGTATTCCAGCTTGCGGCCCATGAAGAGATCATTCCGCTGGACGAGCTTTACCGTGCCTGCAAAATCGCCCGCGAACTGACCATGGCACCGGAATTCTCCGTCGGCCGCGTCATTGCCCGCCCTTATGTCGGGGAACCGGGACATTTCGTGCGCACGCCGAACCGGCATGACTATGCCGTGAAGCCGCCGGAGCCTACGGTTATGAACGCGCTCAAGGATATCGGCAAGGACGTGATCGCCGTCGGCAAGATTAACGACATTTTTACCGGCGAAGGCGTAACCGCAGCTTATCCGACCAAAAGCAATGAGCACGGCATCGAGCTGACCATTGCCGAACTGCGCAAGCCTTTTGAAGGGCTGCTGTTCACCAATCTGGTCGACTTCGATTCCCTATACGGACATCGCCGCGATCCGGAAGGCTACGGCCATGCGCTCGAGGTGTTCGACCAGGCGCTGCCGGAACTGCTGTCGACGCTCGGCAACGACGATCTGCTGGTCATTTCCGCCGATCACGGCAACGATCCGGTGCACAGCGGAACGGACCACACACGCGAGTATGTGCCTATCCTGCTCTACAGTCCGCGGTTCCAGCAGCCGGGCAGTCTCGGCATCCGCGAGACCTTCTCCGACCTGGCGGCGACGATTGCCGACAATTTCGGGGCGAAGGCGCCGAAGTACGGAACCAGCTTTTTGGCGGAATTGAAATAAATCCAACACCTGCATCAATCCAAGGAGGCACAAACGTTCATGAGCATCGTAACGCAAAACCATATCCAGGAAGCCGCGGCTTACATTAAAGACCAATGTACGGTAGCGCCGGAAATCGGCCTGATCCTCGGTTCGGGTCTCGGCGTGCTCGCCGACCTGATTACCGACGAGGTCGTCATTCCGTATAACCAAATTCCGCATTTCCCCGTATCCACAGTAGAAGGCCACGAAGGCGAACTGCTGATCGGCATGATCGAAGGCCGCCGCGTCGTGATGATGAAAGGCCGTTTCCACATGTACGAAGGTTATGGTCCGGAAACGACGGCATTCCCGGTACGGGTCATGAAAGAGTTGGGCGTAACCAGCCTGCTCGTGACCAATGCCGCCGGCGGAGTCAACACTTCATTTGCGCCGGGCGACCTGATGCTGATTACCGACCATTTGAACTTAACCGGCCGCAACCCGCTGATCGGACCGAATGACAACGCGCTGGGCGTTCGTTTCCCGGATATGTCCACCGCCTACAGCCCCCGACTGATCCAGGCTGCCAAGGAGGCGGCTGCGGAACTGAGCTTCACCTTTAAGGAAGGCGTTTATGCAGGCCTGCTTGGCCCATGCTACGAGACGCCTGCGGAGATCGTCATGCTGCGCCGCCAAGGCGCAGACGCGGTAGGCATGTCTACCGTATCCGAGACGATCGTTGCCCGCCATGCCGGCATCGAGGTGCTGGGCATTTCCTGCATCACCAACATGGCCGCCGGCATTCTCGACCAGCCGCTAAACCATGCCGAAGTCATGGAGACTGCCGAGCGCGTACGCGAGCAGTTCCTGAAGCTGGTGCTGAAATTCATCCCTAAAATGTAAACCAAATTGCGGGAAGCGGTTTGGTGAGGGGATGGTTGGGTGGTAGTGTCGCAGCGATCGTCCTCGGATGAACGCAATCCTTAACATAGGCGAGAAGAAGCGCAGGGATGTTTGGAACTGGAGGAGCATAGCATTCGCCTTCATGTTTGAATTTCGACCGCAATCAGCGGTTTGGTTTAATGTGAAGTTCAAACTGAACAGCGACTTGAAGTTCAAACATTCCCGTAGTGCCGGCCGAGCCTGAGTTATGGCAACGGTTCATTTTTTACCCGAAGAAGAATTAGGTAGACAACAACAACAAAGCCCAACCCTACCTGTACCGCATAAGCATCCCCATATACTCTCAGGAGGTTCACATGACCACTACAATTCCTTACGGCACGCAGGTTAAAGAAGCCGCGGCCTATATTGCATCCAAATTCGGGCCGTACAAGCCGTCCATCGGCCTGATTCTCGGCTCCGGGCTCGGCGATCTCGGCGACCAGATCGAAGATGCCGTTTATCTGCCTTATGAAGAAATTCCGCACTTCCCGCGCTCCACGGTGGAGGGCCATGCCGGACGTTTTGTCATCGGCAAGCTGGAGGGCAAGGATGTCATCATCATGCAAGGCCGTTTCCATTACTATGAAGGCTACGAAATGCGCAAAGTCGTACTTCCGGTATATGTTATGGCCAAGCTCGGCGTAGGCACGCTGGTCATCACCAATGCGGGCGGCGGTATGAACCCGGCGTTCAAAGCCGGCGATCTGATGCTGATTACCGACCATTTGAACATGACCGGCGACAACCCGCTGATCGGACCGAACGATCCGGAGCTGGGCGTACGCTTCCCGGACATGTCCCGGGCTTACGATCCCGAATATATTGAGCTTGCGAAAAAGCTGGCATCCGGCATTACCGGCGCAGACGGCGAGACGCTGAAGCTGCAGCAGGGCGTCTATGCCGGCATCAGCGGCCCGACGTACGAAACGCCGGCGGAGCTGAAGATGCTGGCATACCTCGGCGGCGACGCCGTGGGCATGTCCACCGTACCGGAAGTCATCGTTGCCAGCCACAGCAAACTCCGCGTGCTCGGCATTACCTGCATCACCGATATGGCGATTGCGGATGAGCTGGAGCCGCTCACCCATGAGCAGGTTGTGAAGGTGGCCAACCTCACTAAACCGAAGTTCATCGGCCTGGTCCGTGCCTTCGTCCGCGAGGTTGCCTTGTAATGCGCGCGGTTGATCTGATCCAGAAGAAGAGAGACGGCGGTGAGCTGAGCCGCGAGGAAATTGCCTTCCTGATTCAAGGCTACAGCAAAGGCGAAATCCCGGATTACCAAATGTCCGCCTGGGCCATGGCGGTCTACTTTCAGGGCATGAACGCGCGGGAGACTGGCGATCTGACCTTAGAGATGGCCATGTCCGGCGATCAGGTGGATCTCAGCCCAATCGCAGGGGTCAAGGTGGATAAGCATTCCACCGGCGGCGTCGGCGACAAAACGACCGTCGTGCTGGCTCCGCTCGTAGCGTCGGCCGGCGTACCTGTCGCTAAAATGTCGGGCCGCGGCCTCGGGCATACCGGCGGCACGCTCGACAAGCTGGAGTCCATCAGCGGCTTCTCCGTGGAGATGGGCCGGGAGCAGTTTTTCGCCCAGGTCGGCGAAATCGGCGCAGCGGTCATCGGCCAGTCCGGCAACATCACGCCGGCGGACAAAAAAATGTACGCGCTGCGCGACGTTACCGCTACCGTGGAATCCATTCCGCTCATCGCCAGCTCGGTGATGAGCAAGAAGATCGCCGCGGGGGCGGACGCCATCGTGCTGGACGTCAAAACCGGCAGCGGCGCATTCATGAAGACGCTGGATGACTCTATCAAGCTGGCGCAGGCCATGGTCGATATCGGCACCCATCTGGGCCGCAGCACCATCGCCGTCATCAGCGATATGGACCAGCCGCTCGGCTACGGGATCGGCAATGCCCTGGAGATCAAAGAGGGCATCGAAACCCTCAAGGGCCAAGGGCCCAAGGATTTGCAGGAGGTCTGCCTGTTCCTCGGCAGCCAGATGCTGATCCTCGGCGGCAAAGCGCAGAACGAAGCCGAGGCGCGGGCGCTTCTGCTTGAACGCATCGCGGACGGCCGTGCGCTGGACAAGTTCAAGCAAATCGTCGCGGCGCAAGGCGGGCAGACATCGCAGATTGACCATCCGGATACGCTACCGGCAGCCCGGACGCTGATCGAAGTGAAGGCGGAAGCCGCCGGATACGTGGACAAGATCCAGGCCGAGGAGATCGGCTTGGCGGCCATGCTGCTCGGCGCCGGACGGGAAACGAAAGAATCCGTCATCGATCTGGCGGTAGGCATCCAACTCGCCAAGAAAGTCGGCGACGCGGTAGCCGCCGGCGATACGCTGGCCGTGCTGCATGTCAATGACGCCGGCGAGAGCAAGGTCCGCGAAGCGACGGCTAAGGTGCTGGAAGCGTACCGCTTCTCCGCCGAGTCGGTGCCGCCGCAGCCGCTCGTGTTCGCGCTTGTTACCAAGGACGGGGTTACCCGGTATTAGAAAATAGTATAGATTGCCGTGCAGAACAACCGGCGCGAATCTTCATGTTTATGATGAATTCACGTTACCGGAGGTCCTGCACGGCTTTTTTTTTGCATATGAAGCCTGATAGGTTTTCAAGGAGTTTTCGCTTGAATTTCCCTGTTTTCTGGAATAAAATTTGCCGATTCTGCCGAAACTGGAACAAAGGACCTGTGAAAAATCGAGGCCAACGTTCAGGAGGAGAATCCTAGTGAAAAAAATGCGAGTATTGATACTGGTATGGTGTATGGTAATCCTTTCGGTCAGCGGAGCTGCCGGTGTGTATGCGGAAGAAAAAGCGAAAACCGGAGCAGCTGCGGGTAATACGGCATCGCCGGTGCTCGCGCCAAGCGCACGTTCAGCCATTCTGATGGATGCGGCGACCGGCACCGTTATTTTCGAGAAAAACAGCCATGACAAGCTGCCCCCGGCCAGCATTACCAAGATCATGACGATGCTGCTGACCGTGGAAGCGCTGGACGAAGGCCGGCTGCAGCTGACGGATAAGGTCCGTACCAGCGAATACGCCGCTTCGATGGGCGGATCGCAGATTTTTCTCGAGCCGGGTGAAGAAATGTCCGTGGACGAGATGCTCAAAGGCATCGCCATGGCCTCCGGTAATGACGCTTCAGTAGCGATGGCCGAGAAGCTGGCCGGTTCGGAGAGCGCTTTTGTCGACATGATGAACCAGAAAGCGGAGGCGCTGGGCCTCAAGGATACCCATTTTGCCAACTGCAACGGGCTGCCTGCGGAGAACCACTATTCGTCCGCGCATGACATCGCCGTCATCAGCCGCGAATTGCTGAAGCATGAGCAGATCATCAAATACACCGGCTCCTACCAGGACTATTTGCGTAAGGACAGCGCCAAGCCGTTCTGGCTCGTGAATACGAACAAGCTGGTACGTTTTTACACAGGGGCGGACGGCCTGAAAACGGGGTATACGTCCGAAGCGAAATTCTGCCTCTCGGCGACGGCATCGCGGGACGGCTTGCGGGCGATTGCGGTAGTGCTCGGCGAACCGAATACCAAGACACGCAACAGCGAAGTATCCGGCATGTTCGATTATTTGTTCGCGCAGTACAAACTGCACAATATTCATAAGGAAGGCGACATCGTCGGTACGCTGAATATTGAAAAAGGCGTCAAAACCGAGCTTCCGCTTAAAGCTGCCGAAAACTACAGCGTCCTGCTGCGCAAAGGGGTTACGCAGGAGGGAATCCGCCACGAGGTGGTGGTACCGAAGAGCATCAAGGCGCCGGTGGCCGCGGATCAGACGGTCGGCAAGCTGGTAGTGTACCAAGGTACGAATGTCGTTAAGGAATATGAGCTGAAAGCCGGGGAATCGGTCGCGAAGGCCGGCTGGTGGAAGCTGTTCAAACGGACGGCGGGTTCGTTGTTCTCGGTGGATTAAATGTAGATTCATAGGGGTTTTCTTCTAGTTTTGTCGTGAGGCAGGAATCCTCTTTTACCGCGTAGAAAACCTTGTCCTTGAAGGGGAAAATCTTGGAACGCAGGGGCGGTAGCCGTGTGTAGAAAGCAACGAAGAGGAGAGTGTCAAAATGAACGCGCATGTGGAGATGGAGCATCAGCGCAGTGTATTGATCGTCCGATTATCCGGGGAACTGGATCATCATGCAGCCGAATTCGTACGTCTGGAACTGGACGAGGCGATTATGCGCAGGCAGGCTAAGCATCTGGTGCTCAGCCTGAAGGATTTGCAGTTTATGGACAGTTCCGGGCTTGGCGTAATTCTCGGCCGGTACAAGCTAATCCGCGGCAAAGGCGGAAAAATGGTCATCTGCGACGCCTCCGCGCCGGTGAAACGGCTGCTTGAAATGTCGGGTTTGTTCAAAATCATGTCTTTGTATGAAGACGAAAGCGCAGCGCTTTCGGATTTGGAGGTGGCGTTATGACCACAGGCGAAAACGGCAACTTCATGAGCGTGAAATTTGCCGCGCGCTCGGAGAACGAATCCTTTGCACGGGTTGTTGTAGCTGCGTTTGTCTCCAGGCTGGACCCGACGCTTGAAGAGCTGAACGATCTGAAGACGGTCGTTTCGGAGGCCGTCACCAATTGCATTATTCACGGGTATGACAGCGATCCTGCCGGCATCGTCAGCATTTCGGCAACGATCGAGATGGATACGGTTCATCTGATTATCGAGGATCAGGGACGGGGCATCGAGGATCTCGAGCTGGCGCAGCAGCCGCTGTACACCTCCAAGCCGGAGCTGGAACGTTCGGGCATGGGCTTTACGATTATGGAAAATTTCATGGATGAATTCGAAGTGACCACGGAACCGGGCCGCGGCACATCCATTTCGATGAAGAAAACAATCGTTTCCAAAAAAGCTTTATACAATTAGGGGTTGGAGCCATGGATAAAGAGCCAAAAAAAGCTCCGCCGACCTATCTGGACGACGCGGAGGTTAAACGTCTGATCGCGCTCAGCCAGGCCGGGGATAATCTGGCCCGCGATACGCTAGTAAGCTGCAATATCCGTCTGGTGTGGTCGGTGGTGCAGCGGTTTATGAACCGCGGCTATGAACCCGACGATCTGTTCCAGATCGGATGCATCGGTCTGCTGAAGTCCGTCGACAAGTTTGATCTCAGCTATGAGGTCAAGTTCTCGACGTATGCCGTGCCGATGATCATCGGGGAGATCCAGCGTTTCCTGCGCGACGACGGAACCTTGAAGGTGAGCCGCTCCTTGAAGGAAATGGCCAATAAAGTCCGCAAGATGAAGGATGAAATGTCCAAGACGCTGGACCGCCTGCCGACGATCGGCGAGGTGGCGGACGCGCTGGGCGTAACGCCGGAAGATATCGTGTTTGCCCAGGAGGCGAACAAGCCTCCGACGTCGATCCACGAGACGGTCTTCGAGAACGATGGGGATCCGATCACCCTGATCGACCAGATTGCCGACGATACACAGGAGCGCTGGTTCGATAAGCTGGCGCTGAACGAAGCCATCGGCGCGCTGACCGAACGGGAGCGGCTGATCGTGTACTTACGTTATTACCGCGACCAGACCCAGTCGGAGGTCGCCAGCCGCCTCGGCATTTCGCAGGTGCAGGTGTCGAGGCTGGAGAAAAAGATTCTGGCCAGCATCAGGGAGCAGATTGCGCAGTAGGATGCCGGTCGTTCCGCTTGGGAATAAACGTTTGTGACGGGTGAACGTTTCGGAGCTTGGAGAACCGCCTCGGGTGAGGCGGTTTTTTCATGGTATAATAACTTTTATGATTTCAGACCAGTAAAACTTCAGCGAGGAGAGATTCCCATCGGCAGAATACTTGCAATCAGCGACATTCACGGCTGCGACCGGGAATTGGCCGCGCTTTTGGCGAAAGTGCATTACGACCCGGCACACGATCAGCTGGTATTGACCGGCGATTACGTGGACAGGGGCAGAGACAGCCGCGTCCTGGTGGAAGAGGTCATGCGGCTTCATGAGCAGTACGGAGCGGTCGTCCTGAAAGGCAATCATGACAAAATGTTCTGCGACGCGCTGGCCGGCGACGATGACAAACTGGATACGCACTGGCTGACCAACGGCGGCTATTATACGTTAATGAGTTACTGCCAGAGCGCAGGGTTCTTCAACTCCGAAACGGGCTGGGATGAATACTTGCGGGCCAAAGCATTCATCCGGAACCATTTTGGCGGACATCTTGAATTTTTGCGAACGCTGCCGCTGTATTACGAGACGCAAGAGCATATTTTTGTCCATGCCGGGATCAATCCGGAGCTGGCGGATTGGCGGCAGCAGACGGAACGCGATTTCCTGTGGATCCGGGAGCCGTTTTATACGCAGCCGGTCCGGAATACCGGCAAAACCGTCGTCTTCGGCCATACTTCGGCGGATGAGCTGCACGGGACACCGGATATCTGGTTCAGCCCGCTCGGCGACAAAATCGGCATCGACGGCGGCTGCGCTTACGGGTACGTGCTGAATTGCCTGGAGATCGGAGATTTCGGTTACAAGACGGCCTCCGTCAGACTGGGCGAGCATTTAACCGCGGGTACTGCCTGACGGAGGTCAATCATGAACCGATTACCAGCCGAGCTGCTGGTCACGGATCTCGCTCTGCCATAATTGTTCCAGGCGCCGGACCTGATCTTCCGGCATGGAGCCTGCGCTGGCCGATACGTTTTCTTCCAGCTGAGCATGGCTGCGCACGCCCGGAATGACAGTCGCGACCGCCGGGTAGGACAGAATAAAGCGCAGCGCGGCCATGGCCAGCGTTGTATTTCCGCCGGTGACGAATTTGATCTTGTCCAAAAGCGCGGCGCGTTTGCGGATGATCTCCGGAGACCAACGGCTGCGGACGCCGGAGAAAATACTCTCGCTGCCGTATTTGCCGGACAGCCAGCCGGAGTCGAGCGGGACCTTGATGATGAGCGGAATATCCCGCTCTTGCGCGAGCGCGAAGGCATCCGCCGTCTCCTGATAGAAGATATTAAACATTACTTCAATCACGCCGATCCCCGTCCCGCCGCCGCCCGTAACCGCTTCGCGCATCTCCCGGGCCGAATCGACCGATACGCCGTAAGCGCCGATTTTGCCCTCGGCCTTCAGCTTTTCGAATTCGGCGTAATGGCCGAATTTACCGTCCAGCAGCTCGAAAGGCGGATTGTGGATGATCACGGAGTCGATATAATCGGTCTGCAGCCGCTTCAGGCTGCCTTCAACCGATTCCCTGATCCGTCGTACCCCGAAATCCGTCTCGCCCCCGGCGTGATGCCCGAATTTGGTATTGATTACGGCTTTTTCCCGCTGTCCCTTCAGTGCTTTGCCCAGCAGCGTCTCGCTGTTCCCCAGGCCATAGTTAGGCGCGGTATCAAAGAAATTGATTCCCATGGCCAGCGCTTCATGCACGAGCGAGATGGCGGATGTTTCGTCCATGGCCTCCCACTCCTGGCGGTTGCCGAGCTGCCATGCGCCGAAACCGATTTCGGAAACAGTCATGCCTGTAGAACCGTAGCGTCTTTTGTTCATCGTGTGGACTCCTTTATGGCATTTTCTTTTTGAATTCCGGGAGACAGCATTCGACAACGTTCTGCCCGCTTCTATGGTATGTTCAAGCTATGCAAGGGAGAGGGGGCAGCCGGTATGCGGAAAATATTGTCCAGAATCGGAATTGGTCTGCTGATATTGATTATAGCGGGTATTGTCGTCTGCTTCTATATCGGGGAGCTGACCTATGCATTTTCGCTGCTCCTGCTGCTTCTTTTCGTGTTTGGGGCGATGGGGCAGCTATACAAGCTGAAGAACGATGAATACATGTACCATAAGCTGAACGAACGGGAGCAATATGAGGATTACACCCGGTAACCGCCTGCTGTTCGGAAGTTTTCGGAAGATGCCCTTGTCAGGCGCGCAACTGCCGCGTCCGGCAGGGGCTTTTTTGTCCATTGCCAAAGAGCGGCATTTTCTATTACAATAAGTAAGTAGTAAGTGATAATGAGAATCAATTTCATGAGGAGGACCCGGAAAGATGAACGAGCAACTGGAATTGTACGACGTGACGATTATCGGCGGCGGGCCTGCCGGCATGTATACCGCATTTTACAGCGGAATGAGAGATTTGAAGACCAAGCTGATCGAAGCCAAGGACGAGCTGGGCGGGAGAATGTTGATTTATCCGGAAAAAATGATCTGGGATGTCGGCGGCGTTACGCCGATTCTCTGCCGCAATCTGATCGATCAACTGATCCAGCAGGCACAAACCTTCGATCCGACGATCGTGCTCGGCCAGCAAATTACCGCGCAGGAGCGGCAGGAGGACGGCACCTACATACTCACTTCTTCGACGGGCGAGCGGCACTGGACGCGTACCGTCATTCTAGCGATTGGTTACGGTATCCTGCAGACAGCCAAGCTGGAGATTGAAGGGGCAGACCGGTACGAGGTGACGAACCTTCATTATACCGTGCAAGAGCTTGAACCTTTCCGCGGCAAAAGAGTGCTGATCTCCGGCGGCGGCGACTCCGCCGTCGACTGGGCGAATGAGCTGTCCGGTGTCGCCGAGAGCGTCACCATCGTGCATCGCCGGGAACAATTCGGCGGCCATGAGAAAAACGTGGTGCGAATGAAGGCATCCTCCGTGAGGATCAAGGTTCCGCACGCAGTGACCCAACTGCACAGCAAAGCCGGAACAACGATCGACCAGGTGACGATCACCTGCAGCGAAACGGGCGAAACCGAATGCATCGATGTCGATGCCGTTATCGTGAACCATGGCCTCAAGAGCGATTTCGGCCCGCTGCGCGAATGGGGCCTCGATATGGGCGAATGGTGCGCCAACGTAAGCGGACGGCTGGAGACGAACCTGCCGGCTGTCTTCGCCGCCGGAGACTTCGTCGATTACGACAGCAAGGTCCGGCTGATTGCCGGAACCTTTACCGATGCCGTCCTCGCCCTCAACAGCGCTAAGCTGTATATGGACCCCTCAGCGCCCAAGGCGGCGTACGTCTCTTCGCACAACGACCGGTTCAAGGAGAAAAATAAAGCGCTTGGTGTTGTGGACAGCCATTAGGGTTGCGCCAGTGAGATTTGAATAAAACTTTTGTATTGAGGTAGCAGCGTCCTTCAGCATTTAGGAGGACCGCTGCTTTTTTATTTCCTACACGCGCTCGAAGCAGCGGAGGGATCGCCTCCAATGCAAGAGCGCTCCCCCCGTTCCATATCCTGCATAAACCTCCAGTCTTAGAGGAATAGTAAACCCGAGGAGGTGTCCGTAATGGCCAAGCAACAAACCGATGGAAAGAACGGGTCCAAGGAAGACGGCGGCAAGAAGACCAAGCTGGCCGCGCAAATCGCTCCGAACCTGGACGAGGTCCGGGCAAGGCTCGGCAATAGCCCTGAACTGATTACCCGGGAATACGAGCTGCTGTACACGCCGGTCAAGGTTGCCATCATTTATATGGACGGGATTACCGACAAAGCACTCGTAGAGGATTATATCAATCATGCCATGTCTTTCGAGGAGCTGCCCAGCGGGACAGTTCCATTGGAGAAAGCGGACAGTGTCTTCGAATATATGAAAGTCATCGCCCATAACATCGGCAAAGAGAAAGTGGTCAAAGATGTCGAAGGCTTGATTGAAGCGCTGATCTCGGGCGATACCGTCATCCTGATTGAGGGTATCCGGGAGGCCGTCAGCGCGAGCACGGCGGGCGGCGAAGTGCGTGCGGTAACGGAAGCGACGACGCAGGTTGCCATCCGCGGCTCCAAGGAGAGCTTTACGGAGACGATCAGCACCAACATTGCCCTGGTGCGGCGGATCATCAAAAGCGCGGACTTGTGGACCGAAACCTTTAAGGTCGGGAACGTCACCCGGACGGATGTAACCATTATGTATATGCACGGAATTGCCAGCGACGACACGGTCGCCCATTTGCGAAAAGAACTTAAGGGGATCGACGTCGATTCCATTCTCGAATCCGGCTACATCGAGCAGATTATCGAAGAAAATAAATTCTCGCCGTTTCCTACCATCTACAATACGGAACGGCCCGACAGCGTCGCAGGCAATCTGCTGGACGGACGGATTGCCATTTTTGTGGACGGCACGCCGGTCGTGCTGATTGCGCCGACGACGTTTTTTATGTTTTTTCACTCCGTTGAAGATTATTACCAGCGCTTTGATATCTCCACGCTGATCCGCTTGCTGCGGTTTCTCTGTCTAATGATCTCCCTGTTCGGGCCGGCGGTGTTTGTCGCTGCGCTCAATTTCCATCAGGAGATGATTCCGACGCCGCTGCTGATTAGTCTGGCGGCCCAGCGCGAAGGCGTGCCCTTTCCGACCTTTATCGAAGCGCTGATGATGGAAGTTACGTTTGAAATCATCCGTGAAGCCGGCATCCGCATGCCGTCGCCCATCGGGCAGACTGTATCGATTATCGGCGGCTTGGTGCTCGGGCAGGCGGCAGTGCAAGCGGGCATTATCTCGCCGGCGATGGTTATTGTCGTATCGCTGACGGGGATCTCGAGCTTTGCGACGCCGGCGTTCAACATGGCGCTCACGATCCGGATGCTGCGATTCGTGCTTATGATCACTGCTGCATTTATCGGAATTTACGGGATTGCGGTGTTCTGCCTCATTCTGATTGCTCATTTGTGCAGCCTGCGTTCACTCGGCGTGCCGTTCATGTCGCCGATCGCACCGCTGGTCACGGCCGACCAGAAGGATACGTTTATCCGTTGGCCGCTCCATTTCATGACCTCTCGACCACGGCTGGTCAATAACAATAACCAAATCAGTGTAAAGGGCAAGCTGCCGGGGAAGAAAAAGAATGGGAACTAAAGCGACCGCGCGCATTTGCGCTCTATTGTGCATGATGATGGCGTTGACCTTACTGACCGGTTGCTGGAATTCAAGGGAACTGAACGCACTGTCCATCGTCACCGGGATCGGGGTGGACCTGGAGCCAGAAACCGGCGATTTCAAGGTTTCATTTCAGCTAGTAATTCCCACTTCAACGTCATCAGGCTCTGGATCCGGTTCAGTTTCTCCCAGCAGCCTCATCATTACGGCAAAGGATAAGACGATATTCTCTGCGCTGCGCCGCGCCTCCAAGCAGGTCAGCCGTCAGTTGTTTTTTGCCCATATTCAGCTCCTGGTCATCGGTGAAGAACTGGCCCGCAAAGGTGTAGATAATATATTCGATATTTTTGAGAGATCGCATGAGCTGCGCTTAAACAGCGCTGTCCTCGTATCCAGGGGCCTTGATGCCGAATCAGTCTTGAAAGTGCTGACACCCGTCGAAAGCTTGCCCTCCTTTGGCCTGGTCAATAAAGCCCAGATAAGCTCGTCAGTATGGGGAGAAAACCGGAGAATCAACGTTTTTGACGCGATTCATGCTTATATCGGTGAAGGCGACATGACGATCAATGCCGTCAGCATAAAAGGGGATCCGGAGGAAGGCGCGAAAAAGAAGCAGCTGGAGCAAACAGAACCCTTGGCCGTCTCGTCCATAAACGGTCTTGGCGCCTTTCATAACGGGAAGCTGACGTATTGGCTTAACGGCGCCGAGGCCAGAGGCACCCAGTGGGTGCTGGATAAGATTGAAGAAGCGGTCGTGAATGTAAGCGCCGCGGAATATGGCCAGCCGATTGCCGTCAATGTTTATCATTCGATTTCCGACGTCAAGGTCAAGCTAAAGAACGGAACTCCGGTCTTCAAAGTTCACATCCGAGAAGAGGGAAGCGTGTCCGAAACCGAGGGGTTTATTGATTTAAGCAGCCAGGAGGAGATTGCGAAACTGGAGAAGGCCTTTGAAAAAGTGACGGCGGATGAAATCATGGCGGCGTGGAAAACAGCCCGCGAGCATAAAAGCGACATATTCGGCTTCGGCAACGAGTTAAAGCGCACCAATCCGCAGGGCTGGAAGAAGGTGGAGAAGAACTGGGAGGACTATTTTGCCTCAGGTGAAATAGAACTGCATATCGAGGGCCACATACGCAGTACGGGGATGCGTCTTAAGCCGTATATGAAACCCAGCGAATAAAGGAAGTTTAAGGAAGGCAAGGGGTGTTCGCGTTGAAAAAAGAGGTTATCGGATCTAACCAATTTATCTCCATGATGGTACTGTTCGAACTTGGTACGGCGCTTGTCGTGCCGATCGGGTTGGAGAGTGGACATGCCGTGTGGCTGTCCATTCTCCTAGCGCTGCCTGGGGGAATTCTGCTGTATCTCATATACACAGACTTGTATTCGCAGTTTCCGGAGATGATTATTAGCGGGTACACGCAAAAAATTCTCGGTAAGTACATCGGCTGGCCGCTTAGCCTTTTATTTCTTCCGGTGCTGATGTACAACGGTTCCCGGAATTTGCGCGAAGCGGGGGATTTGCTAATCTCGGCTTCCTATGACAAAACACCCATCTTTATCATCAACGGAATTATGGTTGCCGCCGTCATCTATATTCTGTATATGGGCATTGAGGTGTTCGCCCGTACGGCGGAAATCTACTTCTGGATCATTATGATCATGGGAGTCATCAGTGTCGGCGTCGTTATTATTGCAGGACTTCCGGATTTGCATAATCTGTTTCCCATTCATTTGAGGGAATGGCCGGAAGCTTTTCGCTCGGCTTACCCGAGCATCTGGATTTTTCCTTACGGAGAGCTGGTATGCTTTACGACGATTCTGCCCCTGTTTGCCCATAAAAAAAATGCCAAAAAAGCCGGAATCTTCGCCATCTGTCTCAGCGCGTTCCTGCTCAGCGCGACGCATGCCATTGAGATGGCCGTACTCGGCCTCGATATTTACAGCCGGACAACATATCCGATGTTCACCACTATCACGCTGGTAAACGTCGCGAATTTTATTCAGCGGTTGGATGCGCTCGTTATCCTCACCTTGATCATCGATGTGTTTTTCAAAATGACGGTGTACTGTTATGCGGCAGTGGCGATTGCTGCCGATTTGTTCAAAATCAAGGATGTGCGAAGAATAGTCCCCCCGGTCGTTGTGGTCGTGCTGTTCAGCTCTTTCGTCAGCGCAGAGAATTATCCGAGCCATATGAACGACGGAAAGGTGTTCCTTAAATATATTTTGCCGGTCATGTGCGCCTGGATTCCGATCTTTTTGTTCATCGTTCACCAGATCCGCCGCAAATTCGGCTGGTATAAGTAGGGAGCTCAAGAATGGTTGCTTCCTCTCCGGAGCGTCTTGACGATCCGGATCAAGAGCGGCAGGACAACGTAGAACACCATAACAATGGCGACGCCGGGCGAGGTCGTACTGAACACGTCATAGAACGAATGCAGGGAGGCATGCAGTGGGATCCCGGCAAGTAAATCGACGGCAACGATCAGGATAAAAGTCAACACGGCAAGAAGGACATAGATGCAAAAAATTTTGAACACCGCTTCGTTTCTCCTTTTTTCAGTATTTTTCCGGTCTGCCGGATAGGGTTAGTATTTCCCCAAATAGCAAACCTAACCGGACAGCGTTTGGGCAGGCATACAGGCAGGGTATGTATTAGGTAAAACGCGAAGGCGGGATGAGGATGACCACATGGAATTTGCACGGCACCCGCAGCCATTTGCTGGTGTGTAACGGCAGCAGTTGCAAGAAAGCCCGGGGCGAAGAAGTGGCGGAGGCCATTGAGCGGGAGATTGAAAAGCAGGGCGCCGACAGCCGCATTCATACGACAGTGACGCACTGCAACGGCCGGTGCGCCGACGGCTGTATCGTCATTGCCTACCCGGAGGGCCTATGGTACAAGGACATGACGCCCAAGCTGGGCAAAAAGCTGGTGCGTGGCCTGCTGCAGGGCGAAGCGATGGAAGAGAATCTGCTGTATACATACGATGAGGGTTTGAAGGCTGTGGATGGACGCGGCGCAAAGGGCAAAAAGAAATAAAATATTGCAGGAAAAAACAGCGGCGAATCCGAATATGTAGATTTGAAATATTTGGATAACCTCGGGAGGGCGAAATCTATTACAGGAGGATCACTCTAGATGTTCATATGTTTTGATCCGGACGACCGTATTCTGCGCTGCGAAGCCTTCCAGCGGGATGAGGTCTGTTTTAATTTGATCCACAAAATAGCGGGTCACCCGCATAATATCCGGTTGATGACGCCGGACCGCCGGATGATGTTCGTGCATTCCGCGGGCTTTAACCCGTGGCTGTGGATCTCCGGGGAACTGGAGACGGAGGAGCGCGTGCGGCTCGCGCGTGCGGCGGCCGCAGAAGTAAGCGGAGCAGAGCTGCCGGGCGTCACGGGGACGGAGGAGATAACGGCTGCGTTTGCCGGGGCGTTTTGCGCCGGCCGGGGCGTCACCTATTCCACGCATATGTTGATGGAAGCGTACGCTTGTCCGACAGTCAAGGCTCCGCGGGCGGTGGAAGGCGTACTGCAGGGCGCAGAAAAGACGGATACGACCGTTGTCGCCCGGTTTCTTGCCGGTTTTTGCAAAGATACGTATGGACTGACGAAGGAGGCAGAGCATTTCGCGGCCTACGTGGCGGACCTGGCAGGTTCGGGCAATTTGTATTTATGGGTCAAGGAAGGCGTTCCGGTCAGTATGGCCCATGTTGCGCACCGTTCGGCCAATCATGCGCGAATCAACGAGGTCTACACGTCCCGAAGCGAGCGTAAGAAGGGGTATGCCAGCGCCGTTGTCTCCGGATTATGCGAAACGCTGCTGGCGGAGGGACTCACGCCGATGTTGTACGCAGACAGCGGCAATCCCGATTCCAACGGCGTATACCGGTCCATAGGGTTTGAATGGGTCGGCCGCGTGGCTGATCTGAAGTTCGCGTAAGGGAGAGGGGCATATGAACCGAATTATGATAGCGGGATCCGCGGGAGCGGGCAAGTCCACGCTGAGCCGGCAGCTGGGCGAAGCGCTGCAGCTTCCCGTCGTGCATCTGGATACTTTATACTGGAACCCCGGCTGGGTCGCCAGCGGGGATGAGGAGATGCAGCGGAGGGTCGAAGCCTATGTGGCGTTGGATCAATGGATCATCGACGGAAATTACAACAAAACGTTTCCGATGCGGCTGGAGCGGGCGGATACGATCATTTTTCTCGATATGCCGCGTCCGCTTTGTCTCTACAGGGTGCTAAAACGGCGAATTCAATATCACGGACGGAGCCGGCCCGACCTGACCGAAGGCTGTCCCGAACAGATCGACTGGGCTTTTCTGAAGTGGATCTGGGATTACCCAAAGCGCAGCCGCCTAAAGATTATTCAGGCGATGGAAGCGCAGCAAGGCGTCAAAAACATTATATTCCTGAAAGGACGAAAGGCCGTGAAGGCTTTCCTTCAGGATATCGCCCGCTGAACATTTGACTTGCGCCCCCCGTGTTGACTATGCTTATTACAAACAGGAATAAGTGCGATAAATCACATGTTTAACTGTGGGGGGTTCGGTATGGAGAGGCTGCAAGTATGGCCTGAAAAATTCAAGAAGTTTTTTCTGAATAATAAATTCGTTGTATCGCTGCTCATCATTCTGCTCGTAGGGATCAACCTGCTCGTCTTCTCCAAGGTTCCGTTCATCTTTAAGCCGATATCGGTCCTGCTGCATACGGTAGCTGCGCCGCTGCTGCTTTCGGGCGTCGCTTATTATTTGCTCAACCCGCTGGTGGACCGGATGGAAAGGCGCAGCCGGGTTAAACGGGCGTACGGTATCGTGATTTTGTATCTCCTGATTGCCGGCATTATTACGCTGATCCTGCTTACCGTCATTCCGATGATCCGCGTCCAGCTGCTGGAGCTAATCGACAATTTCCCGAAATACAGCAAGCAGATCCAGGACGAATTTTTGGATTTGACCGGCAGCGAGGTTTTTGGCCATATCCAGGAGAATATCGGCACCGATTTCAGCAGCGTCTCCGGCAAATTGACTACCTGGGGCACGTCGTTCCTCAACAATGCCGCCAGCAGCGTCGGCAACTTCGTCGGTACGCTGACCGAGATTATTCTGGCGCTTGTGACGACGCCGTTCATTCTGTTCTATCTGCTGCGCGACGGCAAACGGCTGCCCGACTATCTGATGCGGTTCGTGCCGACCGCGCTGCAGCCGCAGACGCGAATGGTGATGTCGGAGATGAACAGCCAGGTGGCGTCCTATATCCGGGGGCAGATCATCGTCAGCTGCTGCATCGGAGCGCTGCTCTACATTGGCTATCTGATTATCGGCCTGAACTATTCGCTGGTACTGGCGATCGTAGCGGCTTGTACCGCGGTTGTCCCTTATCTGGGTCCGGCCATTGCGATTACCCCCGCCTTGGTTGTTGCGGCAGTGGCTTCGCCGTTCATGCTGCTTAAATTAGTCGTGGTCTGGACAGCCGTGCAGCTGATCGAAGGCAAGTTTATCTCCCCGCAGATTATGGGCAAATCGCTGCGGGTCCACCCGATTACGATCATATTCGTCATTATATTTTCCGGGAAAATGTTCGGCGTGCTCGGCATCATTCTGGCGGTTCCGGGGTATGCCGTACTGAAGGTGGTCGTTACCCATGTATTTCAATGGTTTCGCTTCCGGTCGGGGCTTTACGAGAAGCCTGCCCCGGAAGGGGAAGAAAGTGTGTAAATTTGGAGAGGATGATACATTTGACGGAACCCGTTGCAACGACAATTTATGGAAAAGTGCGCGGACTCGCGCGTGACGGGATTCGGCTCTGGCGCGGCATTCCTTTTGCCGCGCCTCCGGCCGGAGAGCGGCGCTTCCGCGCGCCGCAGCCGCCGGAACCCTGGACCGGCGTGCGGGACGCGCTGAACTTTAGCGCGGTCTGCTGGCAGCCGCCCAGCTCGAACGGCATCCGGTTCGGCGGCACTCTTCCGGAATATTCGGAGGATTGCCTGTACCTGAACGTCTGGTCGCCTGCGGCAGACGGCGAGACGCTGCCGGTCATGGTATGGATTCATGGCGGCACCTTTATAACCGGCTCCGGCAGCCAGCCGATGTTCGACGGAACGAACATGGCCTCGCGCGGGCGGGTCGTGGTCGTGACCCTCAACTACCGCCTTGGCCCGCTCGGTTTTTTGCATCTGTCCCCGTTCGGCGAGGACCTGTGCTCCAATGCCGGCCTGCTCGATCAGATCGCCGGGCTGAAGTGGGTGCAGGATAACATCGCCGCTTTCGGCGGCGACCCCGCGCGGGTAACGGTATTCGGCGAATCGGCGGGGAGTATGAGCATCGCCGCGCTGCTGGCGATGCCCGAAGCCAAGGGCTTGTTCTCCGCGGCGATTCTGCAAAGCGGAGCGTCCCAATCCCTCAGCGGCGGGCAGGGACGGCATATTGCCGAGGCTTTCCTCACAGAGCTGGAACTGCAGCCGGACGGTGCGCTTGACGCGCTTCACACGCTGCCGGTCGGCGTCATTCTGTCCGCCGCGGCCCGAATGGTCAGCAAGGTCGGCGGGGACTCGCTGGCTCTGCTGTTCCAGCCGGTGCTCGATCCTGCCACCTTGCCGCTGGAACCGCTGGCTGCCGTCGGCGAAGGCTCGGCGGCCGGTGTGTCGCTGCTGATCGGGACGAACCGGGACGAAGGCCACTTCTTTTTCCGGCCGGACCGCGAGGCCGGCAGCTTCGAGTCCGGGCTGCAGGCGCTGCAGCTGATGATGGGCATCCCGAGCCTGGAAGCGCTGGCGCAGGAGTATCCTCGGAACTGGGAAGGGCAGGCGCAGCTGCTGACCGACTTGCTGTTCTGGGGCGGCTCCATTGCGCTGGCGGAGTGCCAGCAGCCTTACGCGCCAGTCTGGATGTACCGTTATGATTGGGCGATTAACGGCCATCCCCTGCTGGATAAAGCCATCCATGCCGCAGAGATTTATTACGTGTTCAATAATCTGCCGCTGCTCGGCCAATACGGCGTGACCGTAACGCCGGAAATGGAGCGGGTAGCGCTGGCGATGCTGGACGCATGGACGTCGTTTGCGCATACCGGCAAGCCGGCGGTCGACGGCGCCGAGTGGCCGCCATATACGGCTAAAGAACGGGCCACGATGATCTTCGACCGGGAGCCGGAGCTGCAGGTCGATCCCGACCCGGCGAAACGGCTGCTGGTGATGGCGGCGCTGCAGAGTCGATAAACTTACAAGAGCTGTGCCGTTCCGCTTATCTTGCGGCTTGCGGCACAGCTTTTTAGTTCCGAAAATCCGTATGGAAGACGGAGCGTTGAATCCGGAAGCTACCGGATCGCCACATACCCGGTCTGCTCCACCAGCTTCTGCCCCTGCGGGGACAGAATCCAGTCGAGAAACGGCTGGATATTCGGATTGGCGCTGCCTGCGGTCACGGCATAAAATTCGGTCACATACGGATATTCGCCGCTGCGGATCGTCTCCGCCGAAGGCGCGATTCCGTCGATGGACAGCAGCTTGATTTTGTTGCTGCGGTTCATCTCCGAGGCGTAGAACAGAAAGCTGAAGCCGAGCGCATTTTTGTAATTGCGGTAGCTGGAGGTCTCCCTGATGATTCCGGCCATCATGCTCGTGACATCCTCATGCGGAGGCGTCATCAGCGTCTCCCCGGCCATGATCTGCTCCAGCCGCGTCTGGCTTCCGCTGTCCGGATTACGCTGGAAGGCGCGAATATGCCCGTCAGCCCCGCCAACGTCTTTCCAGTTTGTCGCCTTGCCGCCGTAGATGTCCTTGATCTGCCGGGTCGTCAGACCGTCCACCGGGTTTTTGCGGTTCACGAAGAATACGAAGGCCTCACGGCCGATCGGCGTCAGCTTCAGTTCGACTCCTTTGTTCTTCGCCAGCTTGGATTGGGCGTACGAAGGCGCAGCGGCAAAAATGATGTCGGCCTCTCCGCTGATCAGCCGGCGGTAAGCTTCGGTTGTCGAAGAGCAGACGACGGGACCGGCTTTTTCATCGTAAGGTTCATAAGTATTTGCCGGATAAACAGCCTGGACAAAGGCAGCATAAAGCGGGTAAAGCGCCGTTGCTCCGTCCAGCCGCGGCAGTTCGCTCCCGATACGGTAGGATGCAGGTTCGTCCAGCCGTACAGCTTTGGTGGGGTTGGCAAAAGGTTGGTATTCATGCAGGTTTACCTCCCGTTCATCCACGCTTCCGAGGCCGTCGATGTAAGCTTCTTTGGCTTCATAGTATCCGGCGGCTGCAAGACAGAGCAGAACACAGCCAAGTGCCGTGAGTACGCGGGTCCGCCGGGCAAACCAACCGAAGATGACGATAACGAGGTTCAAGGCGAGAAGCACCGCTGCCAGAACGACGAGGGAGACATAAAATCGGGCGCCTCCGAACAGCAACACGAAGAAACTTGCGAAAAATGCGCAGAAGGCAATGCCTACACAAGCAAAGACGGACAACGAGAAGCGGCTCCAAAAGTCCCTGGTCAATCGATCCCTACTTTCCATGTGTTAAATTATGGATTTACTAGAATCTATTATAACGTAACGGGGCTAAGAATATGGTGATTTATCGTTCAGCTTGGCATAATTATGAAAAATGTATGGATACTTTCAGTAAAAGCTGGACGAATAGCGAAAACGCAGGTATGCTGATGTTGTGAAAAAAATAACGGAGTACAAGATTCTCGGGGTAAGGTGAAATTCCTGACCGGCGGTAAAGTTCCATGGGAACAAGCCCGCGACTCGCAGCTTTGGCAGCAAGGCTGTGACTGATCTGGTGCAAGTCCAGAGCCGACGGTAAAGTCCGGATGGGAGAGGATCAACGTAGGGACGCCGCTTTTTGGTGTCTTTATTGTCGACGCCCCCGAATGCCATTCCCGGCAATTGGGGGTTTTTTGGTCTCTTGCGAGGTTTTGGCTCACACAAGGAGAATGAAGAATGAGTAACGTAATCAAGTCCACGGCTTCTAAACCGGCTGTACGCGTAGCGCCGATGCGCAGCGGATTCTGGCTGGTCGTCCTGGGAGCGGCGCTGTGGGGCGTCGATCCGCTGTTCCGCATTATTTTGCTGAAATCCCTCACGTCGTCGCAGATCGTCCTGCTCGAGCACTTGGTGCTCTTCGTCGCGGCAGCGCCCGTACTGTGGCGTCACCGGGCGGAATTAAAGGGAATCCGCATGAAGCAGCTCGGCGCGATTTTGGCAGTAGCCTGGGGCGGTTCGGCCATCGCCACCATTTTGTTCACTAAAGCGCTGACCGGCGGAGACCTGAACTCCGTCCTGCTGCTGCAAAAGCTGCAGCCGCTGTTCGCCATCGGCCTGGCTGCGGTGGTTTTGAAGGAGCGCCTGCCTCGCAATTTCGGATATTTGCTTGTCCTTGCGCTGGGCGGTACGTATCTGTTGACCTTCGGCTGGACGCTGCCGTTTGGCAATGTTCATGGCTTTGTGGGCAAAAGCAGCCTTTATGCGCTGGGTGCAGCGGCGCTCTGGGGCGGTTCGACCGTCATGGGCCGTTATCTGCTGGGTTCGATGAAATACGAGACCGTTACTTCGCTGCGTTTTGTCGTCGCTTTGCCGCTGCTTATCGTGATTACCGTAAATGAAGGCAACCCGTGGCAAATTCACGGCGGCGCTGGAACCGGCGCGCTGATCGCTGTGAACCTGCTGCTGCAGGCGCTGCTCCCGGGACTGCTCAGCATGCTGCTGTATTATAAAGGATTAAATACGACCAAAGCGTCTTATGCTACGCTTGCCGAACTCAGTTTCCCGATGGTCGGGGTTCTGATCAACTGGATTGTGTACCAGCAGCTCGTTACGCTGCCGCAGATCATCGGTTTTGCCTTTATCTGGACGGCTCTGTACCTGATCTCCTCGCAGGAGAGCCGGCAGGCTTCGCTATAATCGAATAAATAAACAAGGGATGGATTTCCGGGGGCACGCCGCCAGGAGATCCATCCTTTTTTTGCGTGCACAGAAGGAATGCCCTTCCGGAGTAAAAAAAAGTCTTTCCTCCCATACTATCGATATTCTTACCCGTACAGGAGGGATATGCGATGAACCACCAACAAGGCCCCGTCATTTATATACAGCTCAAAGCCCGGATTACGGTACCTAAAGGCAAAGCCATCTACCTGCGCGATGTGGCCGACTGGATCGCCGAGCCCGAATGGAAAGAACGGTTGAAATCGGTGTTGCTGCAACAACCGAAGCAGACCGACGGTAATTTGATTTTAATCGACCTGCTCAGCATTATCCCGAAGATTAAGGAGCAGGCTCCGGATGCGGAAATTCAGCTGATCGGCGAAGGCCGGTGCATCGTGCAGATTGAAGGGCGGGTGACCCGGAAGCCGTCGATTGCCTTATTCGTGCTCGTCTGGCTGCTGCTGTTCTTCGGATCGGCGCTCACGATCATGAATTTCCATGCCGATGTCAGCATGCAGGAAGTGCATGTGCGGATCGTGGAGATGCTGACCGGGCGCAGGGACGAACATCCGTACCTTTTCCAGGTGGCCTATTCGCTGGGCATCGGATTTGGCATGGTCATCTTTTTTAACCATCTGTTCAAGAAAAAATGGAATGAAGAGCCGACGCCGCTGGAAGTGGAGATGTTCCTATACCAGAAAAATATCGACCAGTTCGTCGTGCATGAGGAGTACGCCAAACGGAAGAGCCTGAAGAACCGCCCCGGCAGCCGGGCGGAGCGTAAGCCATGACGGCTCCCATATCGCTGGGGATACATCTGTTGCTGGGGATTGCCGGAGGCATTGCGGTAGGGGGCGGCGTCATCGCCTTGTTCATCGTACTTGACGTGATCCCCAGGCTGGCTCAGCTGACCTCTTCCTACGATAAAGTGCACTGGTATGAAGGTGCGATGGTCAGCGGATCGCTGCTCGGCACGCTCAGCGATTTCTGGAGCTGGCGAATTAGCGCGGGGCCGCTGGCCGAGCTGGCGGTCGGCTGGTTTGACGGCGTATTCGTCGGTATGCTGGCTGCAGCTTTGACCGAAGTGCTGAATGTGCTGCCGATTCTGGCGAAGCGGCTGCAGATGACGCATTATCTGTTCGGGCTGCTGATGGCGATGGTGTGCGGCAAAGTGGCCGGGTCATTGTTCGATTGGTTTGTTTACCAACATTAATCCGAGGAGGGGTACACATTGGTGCGATATATACACAGCGGCGACCGGGCGGAAGCCGACGACCGGAAACGCGGGGACAATGAGCGTCAGCCCGCAGGGGGCGAAGAGCGGCAAGATATCGAAGCTTCGGCGGAGCTTGGAACCGGCATGAAGGCAAGCGATAGGGAAGAAGACGACGAAAAAGAGGGTCCGGATGAAGGTAGCACGGCGCAAGAAAGAGCGCCGGGCCGGGAGGATGCGGGCTCCGAATCCGGACAAGGGCAGGCCGTGGCAAACGGAGCCCCCGGGATCGGCCAAACCGGCGGCATTCCCGGCGAACTGTCCGTTACCGGAACAGACAAACCGGCGGAAGGGCCGATGCTGTCCACCAACGGCAAAGGTACGGGTGCCGGAAGCGAGGCGGCAGCGGTGAACCCCGGGGCCGTTGCCTTTAATCCGGGCACTGCGAGCAATTCCGGGAGCGCCGCCGGTTCCGGAGGAGCGGGCACTGCTGCGGGTGCCGCTTCCGCCGGCGCAGGAGCGCTGGCGGGAGATCTTGCCGTAAATTCCCGCCTGCTCGATCACGGGCAAGAGCATGCGATCGGCAATGACGACCGCCGGATCGACATGACCGCTCCGCTGGGGCGCGGCAATGCCCAAGGAGCCGGCGGAGATGTTGAGGCGGGCAACGCCGGGGATGCCAGTCCTGACAGCGGCGCAGACCGGCAAAACAACGGCGGAGCTCTCGCATCCCGGGAGGCGCAGTATGACAGCGGCTCCGGGGATGAGGAGCGCGTCGGGGTGGACGCTGTCGGCGGCCAAGAGAGCGGACATCAAGCGTCCCCGGAGGATGATGCCGATGTACGCAGCGTCACAGCCTCATCCACCGATGGTGCGAGACAAAATGCGGGAAGGGCCGACGAGTCGCAATCACGCTCGGGCGGCGGTGCAGAGGAGAACAGTTACCGCGCCCAGGACAGCGGGAATTCCGAGGCGGAAGCCGAGCCGGGTGAATCAGGAACCGAAGAAGGAATCCGCGCCCAGTCCGGAAGTGATGTAGATACTCTAAACGGCACGGAGCAAAACGGCACGGAGCAAAACGTCAACGGTATGGAACGAGGCGGAGCCCAAGATAACGGCACGGAAGACGGGCAAATGGGAAATATGGAGGAACAGGACGACACCGGCTCGTCCTTCAGCGCAGGGGGGCAGGATGCCGAGGCTTCTGATGAGCTGGGAGCCGAAGAATCGCCGCGCGGCGGCTTTTTCGGGTTTCTGCACAGTATCTTCGGGGAAGATGGTTCGGAAGAGGATGAAGAAGCTCCTGAAGGGCAAGGGCCGGATGCGCAGGATGGCAGTCAATCCAAGTCGGAGAAATATTCGGCGAATTCGCAAGAAGTCAGCGGGGAGGGGCAGAAACGCGGCGGCAAAGCGGATCAGAGGGAGATCAGACTGAAGGTAGGGCCATCCGGGGGAGAAGAGGATCAGAAGGCCAAAGATCCGCGGCAGGAGAAGCGGGATGCCGAAATGTCGGATTCGCTTGAGGAGTCAGTGATTTACTGGCAGGGCGAGGATACCATTCCGGACTCGTTAAAGAAGACCAAAGATACATTGACCGAAGTGATCGGCCTCGGTTCTTCGTTTGACCTCGTATTCCGTGAGATGAGGTTTGGCGGGCGCAAAGCGGCACTGCTCTGCATCAGCGGGTTTGCCAACTCGGCAATACTCGATGATATTTTGCGCCGGTTGACCTACTTGACGCCCGATAACGTGGATTCGGACGTCGTTGCCGATTTTGCCAATGAATATATCCCGCATGTGCAGGTGGAGAAAGGCACGGTGCTGAGCGAAAGCATCAACAAAGTGCTTACCGGGATGAGCGCCCTTTTCATCGACGGCGAAACGACGGCAATCATTATGGACACCCGGATGTATCCCAGTCGCAATCCGGATGAGCCTTCCATCGAACGCGTCGTGCGAGGGTCGCGTGACGGTTTTACGGAGACGCTGCTGCAGAACGTTGCCCTCGTCCGCCGGCGCCTGCGCGATCCGGGCCTGAAATACGAAATGCACCAGGTGGGCCGCCGGACGCGGACCGATGTGTGCGTTGCGTACATCGACGATATCGTCGATAAGACGCAGGTGCAGGCAGTGACGGATCAGATCAAAGGCCTGAATATCGACGGCATTCCGCTGGCGGATAAACAACTGGAAGAAGCCATAGTGGCCAAAGGCTGGAACCCGTATCCGATGGTACGATACTCCGAGCGTCCCGATGTGGTCGCTTCGCATCTCATGGAAGGCCGGGTCGTCGTGTTCGTGGATACGTCGCCCAGCGTCATGATTTTGCCGACCACTTTTTTTGATCTGTGCCAGCACGCCGAAGAGAACCGCCAGACGCCGTTTATGGGGACCTATTTGCGCTGGGTGCGGTTTATCGGCATCTTTGCTTCTATGTTCCTGCTTCCGCTGTGGATGTTAATGGTCATTCATCCGGAGCTGAAGCCGCCGATGCTGGATTTTATCGGCCCGCAAAAAATGGCCAAGATTCCGCTGATTGCCCAGTTCCTGATCGTCGAGCTCGGGGTCGATCTGCTGCGGATGGCCGCCGTGCATACTCCGACGCCGCTCGGTTCAGCCATGGGCCTCATCGCAGCCATCCTCGTCGGAGACATCGCTGTGCAGACCGGCCTTTTTGTCAATGAGGTGGTGCTTTATATGGCCGTCGCGTCCATCGGCATGTTCGCTACGCCGAGTTATGAGCTGGGGTTGGCCAACCGGATTGTCAGGCTGGTTCTGCTGGTGGCCGTCGCCGCCTTCGGGGTGCCGGGTTTTGTGATTGGTACTACGCTGCTCATAGTTATGCTGACGATGAACCGTTCCTACAACTCGTCGTATCTGTGGCCGTTTATACCATTTAATGCAAAGGCCATGGGGGAGATTATTCTCCGTCCGCCGGTGCTCAGCTCCAAAACAAGGCCGTCTTTCAACAAAACGAGAGACAACACCCGGATGCCGCTATCCGATGCGAAGAAAAAATAAAAGCGGAAATATACAAATCAACTGCAAATTAGTCCATTCTATGGCGTTCCCTTCGTCTGCTATACTGAATACACTAATTTAGACGAAAGTGGAGGATTCCACGGAAATTGGAGGATTGTGCGAATGTTTTTACACGGGACGAGCCGAATTAACGCTGCCGGGCATTTGGAGATCGGCGGCTGTGATGTTACGGAGCTGAAGGCGGAATATGGAACTCCGCTGTATATAATGGACGAGCAATTGATCCGGCGCCGCTGCCGCGAATACATGGATGCTTTTGCGGCTTCGGGCTTGGGCTTCCAGGTGGCTTATGCCAGCAAGGCATTTTCGATCATGGCGATGTGCCGCATCGTTGACGAGGAAGGGCTGTCGCTGGACGTCGTATCCGACGGCGAACTGTACACCGCGCTGCAGGCCGGCTTCCCGGCGGCGCGCATCCACTTCCACGGCAACAACAAGACGCCGGATGAAATCGAAATGGCAATCGACGCCGGAATCGGCTGCTTCGTAGTCGATAACCTGGTGGAAATGAGCATGCTGCAAGCCATTGCCGCACATAAGGGCGTTACCGTCAACGTGCTGCTTCGCGTTACTCCAGGCGTAGAAGCGCATGCCCACCATGCCTACGCTTCCACCGGCCAGACCGACTCGAAGTTCGGCTTCGACATCGGCAATGGCGCCGCGTATAACGCAGTGCGCGAGGCATCCGCCCAGGCGAATCTGAAGCTGCTCGGCGTTCATTCGCATATCGGCTCGCAAATTTTCGAGACGGAGGGCTTCCAGCTTGCCGTTGAACGCGTAGCCGCATTCACCCGCCAGGTGAAAGAAGAACTAGGCGCGGAATTTACGGTCGTCAACCTGGGCGGTGGCTTCGGCATCCGTTATGTCGAAGGCGACACGCCGCTGGCCGTATCGGAATACGTGGCTGCCATCACCGACGCGGTGAAGACGCATTTTGCCGGCATCGGCGAGAAGCTGCCGCAAATTTGGGTGGAACCGGGCCGCAGCATCGTCGGCGATGCGGGCACGACGCTCTATACAGTCGGAACCAACAAGGAAATTCCGGGCGTGCGCAAATATGTGGCCGTTGACGGCGGCATGACCGACAATCCGCGACCGGCGCTGTATGAATCCAAATATGAAGCGATGCTGGCCAATCGCGCGAACGATGCTACCGAAGAAACGGTATCCATTGCCGGGAAATGCTGCGAAAGCGGCGATATGCTGATCTGGGACGTAGAGCTGCCGAAGGTGGAGAGCGGTGACCTGCTGGCAGTGCCTTGCACCGGCGCCTACAACTATTCGATGGCCAGCAATTACAACCGGATCCGCCGTCCGGCCGTGGTGTTCGTGCAGAACGGGCAAAGCGACCTGGTTGTGCGCCGTGAAAGCCATCAGGACATCATTGCCAACGATATCGTTCCGGAGCGGATCATCAAGCAAACGGTGGCTAAATAAACCGGCAGCACACATCAAACAGGAGCGAGCGGGAGATTCTCCCGCTTGTTTTTGTTTATCGGGGTTACTTTGCTTTGTCCTGCAATTCATAGTAAACTAAAAACTGGTGTTTAACTTCTGCATTTTAGAAAGGGGTCATTTACATATGGCAAAGCAAGCGAAGATTACTCTTGAAAACGGCGGCGTTGTACTGATCGATCTGTTCGAAAACGACGCGCCAAACACGGTCGCCAACTTTGAAAAGCTGGCCAACAGCGGATTCTACAACGGTCTTGTATTCCACCGCGTCATTCCGGGCTTCGTAGCTCAAGGCGGCTGCCCTAACGGCACCGGCACCGGCGGCCCAGGCTACACCATCAATTGCGAAATCAACCCGAACAAACATGAACGCGGCGTTATCGCCATGGCGCATGCCGGCAAAAACACCGGCGGCAGCCAGTTCTACATCACTTACGCGCCGCAGCCGCATCTGGACGGCGTGCACACCGTATTCGGCAAAGTAACCGAAGGCATGGAATACGTGGACGCATTCAAGGGCCGCGACAAAATGAGCACAGTAGAAGTAACTGAAGTTTAATCCATCCGATCCGCTTGTAACAGGAGACGCCGATGATATCGGCGTCTTTTTGCTGTGCTCCTTTATAATTATCAAATATTTAATTTAATTTTTTGAATTTCGTGATTCTACCATTACATGGAAAGGTGATATATGTATATAGGTCATACTATGCCAGCTGTCCATCCAAGGCAGGTCATACATAAACGGAACACCTATGGTTGAAGCCAAAGGGTTTGACCGGCTGCCAGACTGCAATGATTTAATACCCATCATTCACCGAAACGGAGGAACCCCGCAGATGTTGAAAAAGAGAATAAGTGTGGCGCTTGCTTTGCTCCTGCTGTTTGTGCAGGTCGCTTACGGCAATGATTTCAGCCCGCAAGCCAAGGCTGCGGCCATCGAAAACAACGGGAACATCTTGACCAGCATAACGATGTCTGTCTATGGTTCTAACGGCCAGACCGTTACAGACAATGTGTACACGCTGGACGACCAAGTAATCCTTGATTACACATGGGCATTGCCCGATGGCCACAACTATAAGGAAGGAGATTCGTTTACCTTCTCGTTGCCGGCCCAGTTTGCGTTGTTCAATGACATCAGCGGATCGCTTTCATCCGCCGATGGGGATGTTGGCACGTTTACGGTCAACCGTGCGACCCATCAGGTAGTCATGACCTTCAATGACTACATTAAAACCCATGGCAACGTGCAGGGGACGCTGCGGATCGAGACGAACTTCGACAAGCAGACGATTACCGGCAGCACCGTGCAGGAAGTCGTCTTCCCGCTGAACGGCGGCTCGCAGACGGTAACGCTGAAATTCAGGCCGCAATCCGATAAAGCAATCGGCAAAGCGGGTTCTTCACCGGGCTTTAATCCCGACCATCTGGATTGGACGATCGACATCAACAAAAAGCTGGAGACGATCAGCCAACCGGTCGTTACCGATCCGCTTCCAGCGGGGCTGTCGCCAGGCGCCACAGTGACGGCGGCCGTATATGAGCTGGACGTACGGCTCGACGGCACGCTCGTGCAAGGGGCGCTGCTGGATGCCAGCCGGTATGCGGTTTCCGCGGAAGGCGGCGTTATCAAAGTAACGTTTGCCGACGGGACGATCAGCAGTGCGTACCGGATCGCTTTGTCCACACCGATTACGGATCTCAGCCAAACCTCGTTCACGAACACGGCAACCTTGAGCGGCGACGGCCGCGATCCGGAAAGCGCATCGGCGACCGTGGATATTCAGCGCGGCGGAAGCCTCAAGAAGGTGGCGGCTAACTATGAATGGGGCAAACAAACCATCACCTGGGCGCTGGAGTATAACTACGGTGCACAGAATATTCCGGCAGACAACGCCGTACTGCAGGACTGGTTCGATGATACCGTGGAGTTTGTGCCGGGTTCACTGAAGGTCTACCCGGTGACGCTGGATGCAGCGGGCAACGCCACAAAAGGAACTCCGCTTACCGAAAACGCGGATTATACCGTAACCCCGACATGGATGGAAAAGAAAATGGGTTTTGAGCTTAAATTTAACAAAGCGGTGACTTCGCCTTATCGCGTCGAATACAAGACCTCGGCCGCTTATCGCGTGTATAAGGACACAACGGTTCGCAATACCGTGACGGACAGTACGTATACCAGCGAGGCGACTCAGCTTCTCCGTACGGCGATTATCTATAAGACACTGTCCGCGGTAGATTATCGTAACCATACAACCGATTGGAAAATTACCGTAAACGGCGACCGCTACATGATGGCGAGTGTCGTCGTCACGGACAGCTTTCCGCAGGGCGGGCAAAAGCTGGATCCTTCCACCATCGTGATCCGGGACGCCAGCGGAGACGTTGTCGAAGCTTCCTCATACAAGCTGGAATACGCTTCGCCCATCCAGCCGAATGTGGGCTTCAAAGTGAAGTTCCGGAACGTAATCTCTAATCAATACACGATCAGCTACCGGACAGAATTCAATTTCGACTGGATTACCGGCAATACCGACAACTTTAACAATACGGCCCGCGTCGAGTGGACCGATGAATCCAAAATCGTCAAATCTGTGGAAGCGAAGGGATTGTTCATTCCGCGGGCGGAAGCCAAGCAAAACGGCTTCAAGAAAGGGGCTTATGACGCCGCCGCCAAAGAATTAACCTGGACAGTAGGGGTTAATTACAACAGCAAAGCGCTGAATGACGCCGTGGTCAGCGACCCGTTGGGTTCGGGGCAGACGCTGGTGCCGGGTTCGCTCCATGTTTACCCGATGCTGCTTGACGCCAATGGCGATTACACATTAGGAACGGAAGTCAGCACAGGCAACTATACCGTAGATGCATCGGCTGGAAATGCACTGAAGGTTCATTTCACGAGCCCGATCAAGGATCCTTATGTTGTTGTATTCAAAACCAGTCTCGCCGGGCAACTGATCGGCAAGGACGTCAGCAATAAGGCGGTACTGCTTGACGGCGGCAAGCAGGTTTCGAAAGATCTGGTAGCAACCGTGACCATTCCGCATGGCGACGAATATGTCTTCAAGGACGGAGTGCAAGCGGGTGACCGGGTCAATTGGACGGTGCTGATTAACCGCACGCAGTCGCATGTGGCCGAGGCAGCCATTACCGATGAACCGAGCGGCAACCAGCTGCTCGTACCGGATTCTTTCCGGCTGTATAAAGCTGTAGTCGCCGCGAACGGCGAAGTGACGGCGGGTGGTTCGGCGCTGGTGAAAGATACGGACTATACGCTGGAGATCGGCAGCGACAGCAGCGGCAAACAGACCTTTACGCTGCGCTTCCTCCAGCCGATTGACACGGCATATGTGCTGGAATACGAATCCCTGATTGTGGCGGCAAGCGGCGAGAAGCTGACCAATACCGTGAAGCTCACCGGCAGCAACGTGGTTCTGGTGAACAAGGAAACGACGAAGGAACTGATTGTCGGCGTATCCAGCGGCTCGGGTACGGGCAGCGGCGAGCGCGGCTCCCTGACGGTTCATAAAGTGGATGCCGCGAATCCGCAAGCTTCGTTGTCCGGCGCGGTATTTACGTTATACCGTCTGAGCGGCTCGGATCGCGTGCTCGTCGGCACCCGTGCAACCGATACAAGCGGGAATGCGGAGTTCGCCCAGCTTTGGCTTGGCAGCTATGTGCTGACCGAAACGACGGCACCTGCCGGGTATGCGCTGAATGCGCAGGAATATCCGGTTACGATAGGGTCTGCCGCAAAAGTTAATCTGACGGTGACGAATACGGCTCTGCCAGTCTCGACTCCAACCCCGACGCCGGGTCCGTCAACCGCACCGACAACCGGACCGACAACCGCGCCGACGGCAAGCCCGAGTGAAGTGCCGGGCGTTATCATTGACGAGCCGGAGATTCCGGCAGGCGGTCCGGGAGGCTCGGCGACACCGTCGCCGTCCGCGGGAAGTACGCCGCAGCCGGGCGATGTGACGATCACGGATGACGATGTGCCGCAAGGCGGCGTGAAACCCGAAGACGATGACGTAACGGGCGGCGCCGGCAATCCGGCGAAGCTGCCGCAGACCGGCGAAAGCAGCCCTGCTCCGATCTACTGGACCGGCTTCGGCCTGATCGTGCTCGGGCTTGCGCTAAGCCGGATCAGACGCGGACGCCGCGAGGAATAGCCCCGCAATCGAAACAGCGGTTCCCCTAAGCAGGAGAACCGCTGTTTTTTATATACCTATCGTTGTTCTGCTCGGATGTTAATCTTTATTTTGGTTAAAATCCCTAAATGTGGTTCTCAGAACTATAGGTACGGCAAGGAGCTCTTGTGTTTTTTGGGTGAAGGTGGTATATTACCGCTAGGTTAGACCTGCTGAATTTTTAGCAGATTGCCGGGTTATACATCTAACTGAATAGGCATTTATCCTTCAGGGCAGGGTGCGATTCCCTACCGGCGGTGATGAGGCTTGACGGCTGTAAGGCGGTCAGGTCGGCTAAGTCCGCTACCCGTGTCATAGTCATATGAACGGTGGATCCGGTGCAAATCCGGAACCGACAGTATAGTCTGGATGGAAGAAGGAGAGATGAGCGCGCGGTCTGCTGTTAGCGGACAGGGCCGAATCCAGTGTTCTACATGATTATGTGCGAACTTTCACATGCCGTCTTTTTGGCGTGGTTTTTCGTATCATTTTTTTGAACTGCCGGAATAATCTCTTTCTTACCCGTCTTGAACTCCTCCTGGAGATCTAAGACGGGTTTTGTTGTTTTTCATGCGTTTCTACATTGCAGCCCAGAGATCGGAGGTTCTTCTATGGACAAAATGAATGATGAGTTTTACATGTCGCTTGCCTTGGACATGGCGGAACGCGCGCAGGGCCAGACGGGGATCAATCCGGTGGTTGGCTGCGTCGTCGTCAAGGACGGGGTAATGATCGGACTGGGAACCCACCTGCAGCGCGGCGGCGGCCATGCCGAGGTACATGCGCTGAACATGGCGGCGGGCAAAGCCCAGGGCAGTACGGCTTATGTTACGCTGGAGCCTTGCAGCCACTTTGGCAAAACTCCGCCATGCGCCCAGCGGCTGATCGATGAAGGCGTCTCCCGGGTGGTAGTGGCCTGCGAAGACCCGAATCCTCAAGTGGCGGGCCGGGGCGTCGCCCTGCTGCGCGAACACGGCATTGAGGTGGAGGTCGGACTGCTGCGCGGCCGCGCGCTGCGGCTGAACGAGAGATTCATCAAGTATATTTTGACTAAGCAGCCTTTTGTCACCTTGAAGAGCGCAAGCACGCTGGACGGCAAAATTGCCACAAAAACCGGGGACAGCAAATGGATTTCGAATCCTGCTTCCCGGGAGATCGTACACACGCTGCGGCATCGCCATCAGGGTATTATGGTCGGCGTGGGTACAGTGCTTGCGGACAACCCTTCGCTTACGACACGGCTGGAGGTGCCAGGGCTGAATCCGGTGCGGATTATCGTTGATTCAAAGCTGCGCACTCCGCTGGATGCGGCGGTAGTCACGGACAAAGTTGCCCCTACCATCATCGTGACGACGGAGGCGGCCGACCCGGCCAAACGCGCGGCGCTGCTGGAAGCGGGCGTCCAGGTCCTTGTCAGCGGCAGCGGTCCGCGGGTTGATCTGAAAGCGGCAATGGCGACGCTCGGGGAGATGGAAATCGGCTCGATCCTGCTGGAAGGCGGCGGTACGCTGAACGGTGCGATGCTGGAACTGGGTCTGGTGGACAGAGTCATGCTCTTCTTCGCTCCGAAAATCGTCGGCGGCGGGGCGGCCGCGGCCGGGACCTTCGATTTCCCCGGTGTGGAGCTGATGCGCGAGGCGATCGTGCTCGACGGATTGGAAGTCGAAGTGCTCGGGGATAATGTGTGTATCAGCGGCACGCCTGTCCGGTAAGCACGAAGGAGAAGGAGGGATCATATGTTCACCGGCTTGATAGAGGAACTTGGCGTCCTGCGCGGGGTGACCGGCGGAGGCGAAAAGATGGAGCTGAACATCGGCGCATCCCGGATTATGGATGATCTGAAAATCGGCGACAGCGTTGCCGTGAACGGGGTGTGCCTGACGGCAACCGCCCTCGGCAATCAGCATTTTACGGTCGATGTAATGCCGCAGACGTACCGCAATACGAATCTTAAGGATTTGCGTACCGGGAGCAAACTGAATCTGGAGCGGGCGATGGCGGCGGGCGGACGGTTTGGCGGGCATATCGTACAGGGTCATGTGGACGGCACCGGGCAGATCCGCAGCGTCAAACGCGACCAGAACGCGGTGGTATTCGAAATTGCGCCCGAGAAGAAGGCGCTCTTCAAATACATTATTCCGAAAGGCTCGATTACCGTGGACGGCATCAGCTTGACGGTGGCCTGGGCGGAAGGCGAGGGCTTTGCCGTTTCGATCATCCCCCACACGCTCGGCGAGACGCTTCTCGGCTTCAAACGTCCGGGCGATACCGTCAATCTCGAATGCGACGTCCTGGGCAAATATGTAGACCATTTACTGCATTACCGCGCAGAGCCGGGAAACGACGCTGAAGGGCATGATTCGAAGATCAGTGCGGAATTTTTGGCGGCGAACGGATTTTTGTAAGATAAAAAGCATCGGGAGGACCGAACCATGAGTGAGGAAGCGAAGCAAGGGCGCGTGCTGGATCCCATTGAGGACGCGATTTACGATTTGATGCGCGGCAAAGTCATTATTGTCGTTGACGACGAAGACCGCGAGAACGAAGGCGATTTTATCGCACTCGCAGAGAAAGCGACGCCGGAAGTCATTAATTTCATGATCAAGGAAGGCCGCGGACTCGTCTGCCTGCCGATTACGCAGGAACGTGCCGAAGAACTGGATCTTTCGCCGATGGTGACTCACAACACTGACAACCACGGCACAGCTTTTACGGTGTCTATCGACCATATCAACACCACCACCGGAATATCGGCCGGCGAACGCTCGATGACGATCAAAGCGATTATGGACCCGGACGCCAAGGCTTCCGACTTCCGCAGACCGGGGCATATGTTTCCGCTGATCGCCAAAAAGGGCGGCGTTTTGCGGCGCTCGGGCCACACGGAGGCGGCAGTCGATCTGGCCCGCATGTGCGGCGCCTATCCGGCCAGCGTTATCTGCGAAGTGGTGAAGGAAGACGGCGAAATGGCCCGCCTGCCGGACCTGATCGAAATCGCTAAGAAACATGATCTCAAGCTGATCAGCATCAAGGACTTGATCCATTACCGCAATGAAAAGGAACATCTCGTGACCCGCGAGGTATCGGTGAACCTGCCGACTGATTTCGGCGTGTTCCAGACCATTGCCTACACGAACGAGGTGGACGACAAGGAGCATGTGGCGCTTGTCAAAGGCGATATTTCCGGCGATGAGCCGGTGCTCGTCCGCGTGCATTCCGAATGCCTGACCGGCGACGTGTTCCATTCCCACCGCTGCGATTGCGGCCCGCAGTTTGAAGCGGCGCTGCGGCAGATCGAAGAGGCCGGCAGCGGCGTGCTGCTCTACATGCGCCAGGAAGGCCGGGGCATCGGGCTGATCAACAAGCTGCGGGCTTACAAGCTGCAGGAGGAAGGGCTGGATACCGTGGACGCCAACCTGAAGCTGGGCTTCCCGGCGGATCTTCGCGATTACGGCATCGGCGCGCAAATCCTCAAGGATCTGGGCATCCGCAAAATCAAGCTGATGACGAACAATCCGCGCAAAATCAAAGGGCTTGAGGGCTACGGACTGGAAGTCGTGGAACGCGTGCCGATCCAGATGCCGGAGAACAAGGATAATACGAAATACCTGCACACCAAGCAGGAGAAGCTAGGCCATCTGCTGTCGTTTGACAACATCGAGCAGAACGAGGATTCGAAAAATTAATATATCCTACTTACTAATGAAAGGTTGATGAATGTAATGCCGAACTATTTTGAAGGACATTTAGTATCCGAAGGGTTAAAATACGGGGTTGTCGTAGGCCGTTTCAACGAGTTTATTACCAGCAAGCTGCTGTCCGGGGCACTCGACGCCTTCAAGCGTCACGGCGTGGCCGACGATGAAGTGGATGTGGCCTGGGTTCCCGGCGTATTCGAAATTCCGCTGATTGCCCAAAAAATGGCCGAAAGCGGCAAATACGACGCCGTCATCACGCTTGGCACCGTTATTCGCGGATCGACGACGCATTATGATTATGTGTGCAACGAAGTGGCCAAAGGCGTCGCGGCGATCAACCTCAAGACCGGCATTCCAACGATTTTCGGCGTGGTGACCACCGAGAACATCGAGCAAGCCATCGAGCGCTCCGGAACGAAAGCCGGCAATAAAGGCTGGGACGCGGCGACTGCAGCCATTGAAATGGCGAACCTGAACAAACAGTTCAAATAAGCTCCCCTCTTGACGAACCGGCTGAAATCGTGCTTATTTATTAGTATGGGAAGAAAGTCTGGACGATAGAACCTTTCTACTTGTGTAGCGCCCTCTGCGGCGCTGCACTTTACTTTTTTAGCGGGAGGAAATCGTGTGACGGTATTGTACAAGCTGGAGACGTTCGAAGGTCCGCTCGATCTGCTCTTGCATTTGATAGATAAGGCGGAAATCGACATCCAGGACATTCCGGTCAGCGAGATCACCGAGCAGTACATGGATTATTTGCAGAGCATGCAGGAGCTGGAGCTGGATATCACCAGCGAATTTTTGGTGATGGCCGCTACGCTTTTATCCATTAAAAGCAAGATGCTGCTGCCCAAACCGCCGGTCATCGAGTTCGAGGATTTCGAATATTACGACGAGACGGATTTGGATCCGCGGGCCGAACTGGTGGAGCGACTGATCGAATACCGCAAAATCAAAAGCATTGCCGTGCAGCTTATGGATATGGAAAGCGAACGGAGCCTGATTTTTACGAAAGAGCCGGAGGATCTCGGTTCGTTTGTGCCGACGCAGCTGGAGAATCCGCTTAAGGGGCTGCATACCGCCGACTTGATCGCCGCCTTCCGCAAGGCGCTTAGCAAAGCGGCCCGCCGGTCGTCCTACCAGCGGATCACCCGGGACGAAATCTCCGTCAAAGACCGGATCCGCGAAGTTTCGGAAGCCCTGCGGAGCAAGGGGGCGGGCGGACGTTTGCGCTTCTCGGCGCTGCTGCATGATGAAATGGCCCGCCATGAGATCGTCGCCACCTTCCTGGCCATTCTGGAGTTGATGAAGATGAAGGCGATTTACTGCTACCAGGAGAAACTGTTTGACGACATCGTGATGGAATGGAGAGGAGGAGACGACTTCAGTGGATTACAAAACGCTGAAATCAGTTATTGAGGGACTGCTGTTCCTATCGGGAGATGAGGGCTTGTCGGTCCGGCAAATCGCCGAGATTACCGAGCAGCGTCCAGAGCTTGCCGCAGGTGCACTTGAAGAGCTGCGGGAGGATTACAGCCTGCAGGAGCGGGGCCTTCAGGTCGTGCAGATCGCCGGCAATTACCGGCTCGCGACGCTGCCGGAGCATGCGCCGTATTTTGAACGGCTCGCCTATTCGCCTTCCCGCTCAACCTTATCCCAAGCTGCGCTGGAGACGCTGGCAATCATTGCCTACCGGCAGCCGATCACCCGCGTGGAGATCGAGGAGATCCGCGGCGTGAAATCCGAACGGGCGATACATACGCTCAGCAACAAAGACCTGATTCAGGAAGTCGGCCGGGCGGAAGCTGTCGGACGGCCGATTTTGTACGGGACGACCAAGTCGTTTCTGGACAGCTTCGGGCTGGCCAGCCTGAAGGAGCTTCCGGAGCCGGCCAACTTCGAATTAACCGACAATCTGGAAGAGGAGACCCAACTGCTTTTCAGCAAGCTTGACCAGCAGATGACATTTGAAGATATGGATTCCTGACAACTGCACTCATTACACCGTATAACCGCCGCCGGATGCCCGTCATCCGGACGGCGGTTTTTATTTTCATGAACATCGGCGCCGCTGTCTCGAATGATTGCCCGGCCTTAATGCCATACTAACCCAAGATACCGATTAGATGGCAGCTTGGAGGTATACCTGTGGCGATATGGCTTATCGTGGTGCTGATCGTACTTTCTATCTTGGTTCTAGCGATCATTCTGGCATTGTCCTCATCCATCTCTTTTCACTTCCGGTTATGCCGGGTCGGCAAGGACGACCGGATTGAGCTGGATATCCGGGCGCTTTATGGCCTGATCAAATTTCATTACGAGCTGCCGAAAGTCATTTTCGAGGGCATGGTCAAAGGAATGAAGATCAAGCTGGAAGAGAGCGGACAGGGACCGCTCAAGAAAGAGAACGAAAGTGCACTGCAGATTGACAAAGAGAAGATATCGGATTGGCTGGATCAAGTCAAACAGGCGCTTAAAGCCACTCGTGGGCTCAAACGCTGGAGCAGAAACATACTCGGCCATGTCGATATCACTACGCTGGATTGGTCGACCGATTTTTCGCTGGGGGACTCCGCATCGACGGCGACGGCAGCAGGTGCGCTCTGGGCCGTGAAATGCACCGCTGTCGGTTGGTGCTCGCAATTCGTCCGATTGAAAATCAAGCCCCGGTTGTTTGTCGTGCCCGTCTTCGAGGATGCGCTCCGTTTCTCCACGGTGATGGAATGCGAGGGCAAGCTTTCGTTCGGCTATCTCGCATTTTCCGGCCTTGCGCTGCTGCGGCGGATTACGGCAGTGAAGGGCGGGCTTGCCGCGTGGAGGCGGCTGCTGAAACGGCCGGCACAAGGCCGTTCCCCCGCCGGGTCGCCCCATTAAATCGGATACGCCGGGCGCCGCCGTCAAACATCCTGCTCCTGCTCCCTGCCCCTTCGGCCAACCGATACATACTCTTTCCTGCGGTTGCGCATAATACTGACAGCGTGAAGAACATCCAGGACAAATAGGAGGATTAATCATGAGTGATCATCCCATTCAAGGGCTAATGCAGACCGCAATGGAAAATATCAAAGGCATGGTAGACGTCAACACCATCGTTGGTGATCCTGTCAATACGCCGGACGGAAGCGTCATTCTCCCGATCAGCAAGGTCGCCTTCGGTTTTGCAGCCGGGGGGAGCGACTACCGCGTAGAAGATGATTCGCCAAGTGTGAACGGTTCCGGCGGGGTCAAGCTGCTCCCGTTCGGCGGCGGCAGCGGCGGCGGCGTATCCATCCGCCCGATCGCGTTTCTGGTCGTGGGTAAGGAAGGCGTAAACATCGTACCTTTGGACAATCAAACCCATATTTTCGAAAAACTCATCGACGCTACCCCAACGCTTATCGACAAAATCCAAGGAATGTTCCAGGGCGGCGAACCGGTCGGCGCAGAAATCGTGCATACGCATGGGCATGAGGACAAACGCGAGGTTTTCCCGAGTATTTAAAAGCAGAAGCGATGTACCTCAGGATGACGCCAAAAGGCGTCGTCCTTTTTTTATGAGGTGCCGTTCCTATGTTTGCCGGGATACGATAAGCGGACATACCTGCAGGAAGACATGCATACACTTGTACCATCAAGGATAAGCCGGAGGATGAACATGAAGAGAATATCGAGAAAAATGCTGTCCGCATTCGCGCTGTTCACACTGCTTATGGCGCTTGTTCCGCTCTCTCCGCTGCGGGCGGAGAACCGCACGGTCTCCACGAATGCCCGGGCCGCAGCCCTGATCGACGTGACGTCGGGACGTATCCTGTACAGCAGCAGGGGAGACGAGCCGATGCTCATCGCCAGCCTGACCAAAATCATGACGGCGATTGTTGCCATCGAAAACAGCGATCTCTCCTCGATGGTTAAAGTCAGCAAAAACGCCTCCGGAAAAGAAGGCTCTTCCCTCTATTTAAAGCAAGGCGAAGAGATGACCCTCGAGAACATGCTGTACGGCCTGATGCTGCGTTCCGGGAACGATGCGGCAACGGCCATTGCCGAGCATGTCGGCGGGTCGGAAGAAGGATTCGTGCACTTGATGAACGCCAAGGCGGAGGAGCTGAACCTGAAGCATACGCATTTTGCCAACCCGCATGGGCTGGATGCAGAAGGGCACTATTCCAGCGCCAACGATCTGGCGGTGTTGACCGCCTATGCGCTGCATAATCCCGTGTTTGCCGAAATCGTGAAGACGAAAGAGAAGACGGCGGACAATCCGAACGAAGCCTGGGATTACAAATGGAGCAACAAAAATAAAATGCTGCGGCTGTACGAAGGCGCAGACGGGGTCAAAACCGGATATACGAAAAAAGCGCTGCGCTGCCTCGTCAGCTCGGCCACCCGCGGCGGGCAGCAGCTCGTGGCGGTGACGATCAACGACGGCAACGACTGGAACGACCATATGTCTCTGCTTGATTTCGGATTTAACCATTATCCGCTCAAAACGCTGGTGGAACGCGGAGAGGGGGTCAGCGGCTACGATCTCGCGGCCGGCAAGACGCTCGCTTATCCGCTGGGGCAAGGCGAGGAAGACCGGATCGTGACCCGGATGGTGCTGCAGGAAGCGAACGCCTCCCGTGCCGCCGATACAAGCTTCGGGCTGAAGGGGATGCTGGTGATCCAGCTGGGCGGCAAGGATATCGGCCGGGTTCCGCTTTACGCACGGGATCAGCTACCGCCGCTGGTTGCACCGAAGCGGAACGAGCCGGCGAGCGCAGAGGCTTATTCAGCCGATAACTGGCTGGAGGCGCTGGGCAGCACGTTTAAGGCGCTGTTTCACGTCGGTTCCTAAAAGAGAGGAGGGCGGACGATGATCAATGTGATATGGCTTGGCATGATCGTGATCGGCTTTGTCTTCGCCGCCGTCAACGGGAGAATGGATGCCTTTACCGCCGCGCTGTTCGACGGGGCCAAAAGCGGGGTGACGGTCAGTTTTGGCCTGATCAGCGTGCTCGTCTTTTGGCTGGGGCTGATGCGGGTCGCTGAAGATGCCGGTTTGCTGCGTAAAATCGCCAAACTGCTTGGGCCGGTTGTTGCTTTCCTGTTCCCGGACGTGCCGAAGGGCCACCCGGCCATCGGTTACATTCTGTCCAATATGAGCGCCAACCTACTCGGTCTCGGCAATGCCGCGACGCCGATGGGAATCAAGGCGATGCAGGAGCTGCAGACGCTCAATCCTGACAAGGAGACGGCAACGCCGGCGATGTGCACGCTGCTGGCGCTGAATACCGCCAGCATTACGCTGATTCCGGCCACGCTGATCGCGATCCGGCTGAATTACGGATCGGCGAATCCGGCCGGCATTGTCGGCACGACGCTGGCGGCGACTGCGGTGGCGACGTGCGCGGCCATCTTGGCCGACCGGCTGTGCCGCCGTTTCGCCTTGCGGCACCGGCCGCCGAAGCCCCCGGCGGCAGGGCCGCCGCAAGGCGCAGACCGGGCGGCTTAAGGGCAATAAGGGCACCTGTTGTGGCGGGTGCCCCTTTATTTTGGAGGAGAGGATGAGTCCGATGCTTGAGCTGATCAGCCTGATCTCGGCCTGGGCGATCCCGGTCATGGTTACCTTTATTCCGCTGTACGCTTATTCGCGTAAAGTGCCGGTCTATGAGTCCTTTGTCGAGGGGGCCAAGGACGGTTTCGGTACGGCGATCTCGATTATCCCTCATCTGGTGGGCATGCTCGTGGCCATCAGCGTATTCCGTGCGTCCGGCGCGCTTGATTTCCTGATGGGCTTTATCGCACCGGCGCTGAAGAGCCTTAACGTGCCGGCCGAGGTGCTGCCGCTGGGCCTGCTGCGCCCGCTCACCGGCACCGGCTCGCTCGCTTATACCACCGATCTGATCCGCGTCCATGGACCGGACTCGCTGATCGGGTTGATTGCCTCCACCATACAAGGCAGCACCGACACGACGCTGTACGTACTGACCGTCTATTTTGGCGCCGTCGGCATCCGCAATGGCCGGTATGCGCTCAAGGTGGGCCTCTTTTCCGATATTGTCGGGTTTGTTGCGGCGATCGTCATCTGTCTCATTGCGTTTGGATGAAGGAGGGCAGAGCGTGCTGACCCATTTTGACCGGTCACTTATCAACGGTGCAACCCAAACCGGTGTAGGTGTGCCATTCATCCGCTACTTCCTCTATTCCAGCTAACTGATACATCCGCTACTTCCGCTATCAGCTATACCAGCCATGCCAGCCATATCCGCTCTAGCCGATGTATCTGCAATCAAAATGCCCTGCCCTGCACCTTGTACAATGGAAACGGCGAAAAAACGGCCAAAATATGTCTTCGTTGTATTTCGTGCAATGGAATTCCGCCAAAACATCAAATATGGCCTGATTTTCGAATTTTCGTTGTACAGAATACAACGCAGCTGAATAAAGGGCCCGCTTTGGAGCGAATCCGTTGCACAAAATGCAATGAAGCCCGATAGAACGCACAAATGTTAACACTCGGATTTAACCTGCCGACCCCGTTAGAAGGCTCTTGATCCGCCCAGGCTCTACGTCCGGCTTATCACCCCGCACGTCCAGGCTCTCACCCGACCCGTTTCTTCAGTTCCCCCAGGCTCCCCGCCCGGCACATCTCTCAGCTAACCAGGCTGCCCAGGCCCTCTTAGTCCCTTCACCGCTGCCGTACCTGCCTCTCCGCCTGCAAACAATTCAAATCCGGGCCGTCACCCCGGGTTCCTCCGCTTCATATGCTATCCCAGCATCACGGAAGGAGGCCGGTACGGATTGGAGTATAAAGGATTTATTGTGCATCATTCGCGCTGTTCCTCGATTAACGGCAAAGGGTTCGATTTTTGGGTAGATTTGAACGGGGAGATTGTCGCGGCACCGCTGCTGACCGACCCGGATTATATTCATATTTGTCTGGAGGGCGATTACGGGGCGGAGGCTGCCCTGCCGCCGCCGGATGCGCGTCGCAAGCAGCTGTTCGCCGCTTCCAAGCTCGTGGTCGAGCTGTCGAAGCGCTTTCGCATCGCCCCGCTGCTGGTGGAACCGCACGGCGAATCATGCCCGGGGTCTTTTTTTCCTTGGAATGAGCTTGTGATTTATCCTTCGGGTGGGTATCATTAACCTGAGGTGACTGTCGAAAATGGAAAGATTACAAAAAATTTTGGCGCAGGCAGGCGTAGCGTCAAGACGGAAATGCGAAGAACTCATTCTGGCGGGCAAAGTGGAGGTTAACGGTGAGATCGTAACCGAGATGGGCACAAAAGCGGACCCCGAGCAGGATATCATTAAAGTCTCCGGCAAGCCGATCCGGGGCGAGAATAAAATCTATATTATGTTCAACAAACCCAAAGGCGTCATTACGAGCGCTTCCGACCCGCATGGGCGGAAAATCGTAACCGATTACTTGAAGGGCATCAAAGAACGGGTATACCCGATCGGCCGGCTGGATTACGATACGGAAGGTTTGCTGCTCCTGACCAACGATGGGGAGTTCGCCAATCTGCTGACCCATCCGAAGCATCACGTTCCCAAAACGTACCTTGCCACGGTGAAAGGCGTGCCGCATGGTACGGCGCTGGACAAGCTGAAGGCCGGCGTCAAGCTGGAGGACGGCATGACCGCGCCCGCCGAGGTCGAGTACAAGGATATTGATGAGGACAACAAGCAGTCGGTCATCAGCATCACGATCCATGAAGGCCGTAACCGCCAGGTGCGCCGCATGTTTGACGCAATCTCCCATCCGGTCATCCGGCTGAAGCGGATTTCCTTCGGGGATATTCTTTTGCAAAATTTGAAGCGCGGCACGTACCGCCATTTGACCAAAGATGAGATCAATCATCTGCGGCAGATCGCGAAAGCGGGAATGCTCAAAAACAATCCGCTGCGTAAGGACACATAAAGTTCACAATTGCCCCCTCCTAAAACTGTGACAATATTCGTTATAATGTTCATAGGATGTTCACACTTAACAACTATCGTAATGAGTTGCGTCACAGAAGGGGGCTTCGCGTGTGGGCAAAGCGAGAAAGCCGATTCAAATCGTGATTCTGTTCCTGATTGTTTTATTTGGTGGATATGCGATTGCTTCCTCGGTGATGGGCGGAGACGGAAGTCTCAAGGAAGGCAGCAAAGCGCCCGATTTCGAGCTGCTTGGTCTGGATGGCCAGACCCATTCATTAAAGGAATACAAGGGCAAAGCCGTGGTGCTCAATTTTTGGGGCTCCTGGTGCGCGCCCTGCGTCAAAGAAATGCCTGCTCTGCAAAAACAGTGGCAGAAGTGGAAGGAACAAGGCGTAGTCGTGCTGGGCGTCAACGTCGGGGAAGACCGGATGACGGTGGAGAATTTCGTCAAGCAGGTCGACATCGACTTTCCGGTGGTCATGGATACCGGGCGCGACGCGGTACGCAGCTATGGCGTATCTCCGCTTCCGACCACTTTTTTTATCAATGCGAAAGGGAAAGTGGACAGCATTCATATCGGACAGCTTGATCTTAGCTCGCTTGAAGGGCAAATCGGAAAGCTGGTGGCGAAATGAAGCAGCCGTTGATCACCAACACGAAATGCGAATGCGGACATCAGAATCCCGTCGGCACCGTGCTGTGCGAGGCCTGCGGCAAACCGCTTGACGAACGGCTCGAAGGCGATCTGGAAATGCGTTATGACGGCGTGGCCCGCCGCTCACAGCGGGTAAATCCGGGCATCATCGACCGGGTGTGGAACTTTTTCTCTTCGGTCAAAATCGCGATTTACCTGATCGTGCTGACGCTGCTGGGTTCGACGCTGGGGACGGTTTTTCCTCAGGAAAGCACTTTTCTGAACATTGATGCTTCCACCTATTATAAAGAAACGTACGGAACCGCCGGTGATATCTATTATAAACTCGGCCTTTCGCATACGTATTCTTCCTGGTGGTTCGTCACGCTGCTGGTGATGATCGGCGCATCGCTGGTCATTTGCAGCCTGGACCGCGTGCTCCCGCTTTATAAGGCGCTTACCCGCCAGAAGATCCGCAAGCACCGTCAGTTTTTGACCCGGCAGAAGGTGACGCTGGTCACCCCGCTGGATGCCGAGCCCGCAGCCTGGGTATCCTCCATGGCCGACACGCTCCGGCGCAAACGCTATAACGTTAAGACAGACGGGGATTCGCTTCTTGCCGAGAAGCACCGTTTCAGCCGCTGGGGACCATATGTCATACATATCGGCCTGATCGTGTTTCTGCTCGCCGTGCTGGCGAGAGGGCTGCCGGGACTGTATATGGACCAGCATCTCGCTTTTCCCCAAGGAGAACCAACCAAAATTCCGGAAACAAGCTATTATTTGAGCAATGAAAAATTTACCGTAGAGTTTTACACCGATGCAGAGATGCCCGAAGAATTCCGCGGCAAAAAGGTGCTGCCGAAGCTGTTCGAAACGGCGGCGGTGCTGTACGAATGTACGGCGGATTGCGGGAATCCGGCCAAGGAGCCGCAGCTTACCGAAGTGGCGCGCCACGACATCAAGGTGAATTCGCCGTTAAGCTACAACGGAATGAAAGCGTATCAGTTTGACTATAACCTGACGCCGATCCTCCGCTCCGTGCAGCCGCAGCTGGTGGATTCGCAGACGGGAGAGTCCTACGGGAAGTTCAAGCTGGAGATGAAAAATTCGCAGCGCACGTACCAAGTAGGCCCCTATACGCTGGAACTGAAGGAAAAATACATGGATTTCGGCCTGGACGACGAGGGCAAACCGGTCTCCAAATCGCCGAATCCGAACGCGCCGGCTTTTCTGTTTGTAATCAAAGGGCCGCGGCTTCCGGCCGAAGGACAGCAATATTTCTATTTTCCGAAGCAGGTGGACCAGGAGCAGTTTCAGCAGCAGGCGATCAATGACAAACTGGCCGGCGCCGAACGCTTTTTGGAGCTGGACGTGACGGACATGGCGGATGTCGATTTTGCCGAGTCCACTTCCTATCTCAATATCCGGGTCGACCGGGCAATGCCCTTTGTCTGGATCGGGGCAGGCATCGTGATGCTGGGGCTGGTGCTCGGATTCTACTGGCAGCATCGCCGCATCTGGCTGACGGTGGATCAAGGCGAGCTTGTGCTCGGCGGGCACACGAACAAAAACTGGTTCGGTTTCCGGCGCGAGATTGTGCAGCTGCTGGGCAAGATGGACCTGAACGTCGATGACAAATCATTGGGTGGCGGGGGAGGCCAATCATGATGCTTACATTCAGCAGTAATGTCTTCATTGCCGCATTTTTCTTATACAGCGGCTCGTTCATGTTGTATACGATCGCCATCATGGGGCGGAAGTGGTCCGGCCGCAAGCCGGAAGAACACAGTGCCCGCTTCGGGCGGATTGCCTTCATCGCTTCATCGCTCGGCTTGTTGTGCCACCTGGCCTATTTCGTTACCCGCTGGATCGGGGCGGGGCATATCCCGGTCAGCAATATGTATGAATTCATGACCTTTTTATCGATGATGGTGATGGTTGCCTTTACCGTGATTTTCATCTTGTACCGCAAAATCATCCTGGGCATGTTTGCCGTTCCAGTCTCAATTATCATTATGGCGTACGCGGCGGTATTTCCCCAGGAGGTACAGCCGCTGATCCCTTCGCTGCAGTCCATTTATCTCAACATTCACGTGACACTGGCCGCGCTGGGCGAATCCTTTTTCGCGATCGGCTTTGCCGCCGGATTGATGTATCTGCTGCGGACTGTGGACTTTAATCCGAAGACAGGTAATCGCCGGCAGCAGCGGCTTGTTGAATTTACGCTGTTCACCATCCTGGTTATCATCGGATTTCTCGGTTCGGTGTTCGCATTCCGGGCGGGTGGATATGAATCTGTTTTTGTCTCTTCGAACGTTACGATTGACAGCCCCGGGCAGGATGATAGTACAATAGAGAGAGTGAGTTATAAATTGCCCCCAATTGTCGCACCCTACCAGAGCGATATTGAGCGCTTTCAGCCGTTTTTAGGGCTGGATCAACCGCTTTTTGAAGCCCCTTCGTGGATGAACGGCGAGAGCGCCGGGCGCAAGTTCAACACCGTGCTCTGGTCGCTGATTTCGGGCCTCTTTCTCTATGGGCTTTTACGACTAATCACCCGCAAACCGCTGGGACGCGCGCTCCATCCAGTGCTCGACGGCATCGACGAACAGGATCTCGACGAAATTACGTACCGGGCGATTGCGATCGGATTTCCGATCTTTACCCTCGGCGCGCTGATATTTGCGATGATCTGGGCGCAGATCGCCTGGGGCCGGTTCTGGGGCTGGGATCCGAAGGAAGTCTGGGCCCTCGTCACCTGGTTGTTTTACAGTGCTTATCTGCATCTCCGGCTGGCCCGCGGCTGGCAGGGACGCAAATCGGCATGGCTGGCCGTACTCGGCTTTTTGGTTGTAATGTTCACCCTGGTTGGCGTTAATCTGGTCATCGCCGGACTCCATTCGTATGCCGGTACGGACTAAAGATCACATTAATGGTAATGCAGGTCATGAAATAGGGTAATGTTCTAGTGTATTTGATGAAGGGGTTGTTGTGAGATGGCAGAGCATTTGAACAGAATTCTGGTGGTGGATGACGAGGAGCGCATCCGCCGCCTGCTCAAAATGTATCTTGAAAAAGAAGGCTACGAGATCGACGAAGCCGAAGACGGCGAGATTGCTCTGCGCAAAGCGACGGCCAACGATTACGGGCTGATCCTGCTTGATGTCATGCTGCCCGGGATTGACGGGATCGAGGTGTTAACGCGGCTGAGAGGCGTGAAATCGACACCGGTTCTCATGCTGACCGCCAAAGGCGAGGAGATTAACCGGGTGCAGGGCTTCGAGATGGGCGCCGACGATTATGTCGTCAAGCCGTTCAGCCCGCGCGAGGTCATCTACCGGGTGAAAGCGATCATGCGCCGGTCCTCTGCGACTGCGTTCCTGTCCAAAGAAATCAATTCGAGCAACAATATCGTATTTCCGCACCTGGTCATTGAGCATGACGCCCACCGCGTCACCGCCGGCGGCCAGGAGGTCAGCCTGACGCCGAAGGAGTACGAGCTGCTGCATTATTTGGCCGTATCCCCGGACAAGGTGTTCTCGCGCGAGGAACTGCTGAAGGATGTATGGAATTACGAGTTTTTCGGCGATCTGCGGACCGTCGATACGCATGTGAAGCGGCTTCGCGAAAAATTGAATAAAGTTTCACCGGAATCGGCAGCGATGATCACCACCGTTTGGGGAGTCGGCTATAAGCTTGAGGTCCCGAAATAAGTGAACTTCTGGAGGAGCCTTGTCGGCAAACTGTGGATCACGATCATCTGCCTTGTCGCTGTCGTGCTCATTACGCTCGGGCTTTTCCTGCTGCCCTACATCGACAGCAACTTCGCCAATTCCGGGGCGATCAAACGTTTGTTTCTGTATACCTGCATGATCGGCTTTTCGTTGACGACGTTTTTTGCCCTGTTCCTATTTACAAAAATCACTCAGCCGATGCAGCAGGTCATTGAAGCGGCCAATAACATCCGCAAGGGCGAGTATGGTACCCGCCTGAAGCTGATGACCAGCGATGAAATCGGTCAGCTGGCTACCTCCTTCAATCATATGGCCGCCGAGCTGGAAGCCAATATCCGCAGCCTCAACCATGAAAAAGCTCATCTGTCGAGCGTGCTGCGCAGCATGAGCGACTCTGTCATTACCTTCGACACGGAAGGCAACGCCATCCTGACCAATCCGCACGGCCAGCATCTGCTGGAAGCCTGGGCAGGTCTGGACGGGGAGGAAGCAGAAGGCGAAGAAGCCGGGACAAAGCTGGCGGCCGCTGCTTTGGCGGTGCCCGCACCGCTGCGCACATTGTTTGCGCAGACGCTGAGCGAAGGCCGGGACCAGCGCGCCAATGTGCATGTGCGGCAAGGAGCATGGTCGGTGCATATGGCCCCGCTCTACGTGGAGAATCAAATCCGCGGCGCGGTGGCGGTGCTGCGCGACGTGACCGAGGAAGTTCGGCTCGAGAAGATGCGGACCGACTTTGTGGCCAACGTCTCGCATGAGATCCGCACACCGCTGTCGATGATGCAGGGCTACAGCGAAGCGCTGCTCGATGGCATGGCGACTTCGCCGGAAGAGAGCAGCGAGCTGGTGCAGGTCATCTATGACGAGTCGCTGCGCATGGGGCGGCTGGTCAAGGATCTCCTGGACCTGGCACGCATGGAAGCGGGTTATACGGACACGGCCAAAGCGGAAGTCAATATGAGCGAACTTCTGGAGCGGATCTTCCGCAAGTTTTCGGTCCGGGCGAAGGAACGGGACATTCGCCTGACGCTGGAGAAGCCGGACGGCATTCTTCTGCTGAAGGCCGCGGATGAAGACAAGCTGGAGCAGGTACTGACGAACCTGCTAGACAATGCGTTCCGGCATACGCCGGCCGGCAAAGCGATCGCGATTGCGGCCGGCCATACTGTCCTGGAGGGACGCCGGTACCTGGAGATTGTCATTCGAGACGAGGGCGTTGGCATTGCGGAGGAAGACCTGCCGTTTATCTTCGAGCGCTTTTATAAAGCGGACAAAGCGCGGGTGCGGGGCGAATCCGGGGGAACGGGTCTGGGGCTGGCGATCGTTAAAAATATCGTCGAGGCCCACCGCGGCCTGATCTCCGCAACCAGTAAAGTTGGCGAAGGAACCGCCTTTACGCTGCGGCTTCCTGTCGAAAAACAATAGATTGGAACCAAGGTTGACGGCGCCTCTGCTCGCAGAGGTGCTTTTTGTTGAATCAGCAAGGAAAATCTTGTTCATCGTGGAACATCGTTCCTCAGGAGGTCTTTTCATGATACTGTCACTGGATCAGGGTACCACCAGCTCGCGGGCAATCGTATTCGATACGGATGCCGTGGCGCTGGCGCAAGGACAATACGAGGTCAAGCAGTCGTTTCCACGGCCGGGCTGGGTGGAGCATGATCCTGAGCAAATCTGGGAGGGGCAGCTCGCGGCAGCGCGCGATGCGATCGCAGGAAGCGGCATCTCCGCACAGGATATCACCGCGGTCGGCATCACGAACCAGCGCGAGACGGCGCTGATCTGGGAGCGGACCTCGGGCAAGCCGATTTATCCGGCGATCGTCTGGCAGGACCGCCGGACGGCGGATTCCTGCGAAAGCCTGAAGCGGGAAGGACTGGAGGCAGAAATTTCCGCGAGAACCGGGCTGGTCGTCGACGCGTATTTCTCGGCAACGAAGCTCGCCTGGATTCTGGACCATGTGCCCGGCGCGAGAGAACGGGCGGAGCGGGGGGAGCTGCTGGCGGGAACGATCGACAGCTGGCTGATCTGGAAGCTGACCGGAGGCAAGGTGCATGCCACCGATGTCACCAACGCTTCGCGGACGATGCTGTACAACCTGCGCGAGCGGAAATGGGACGAGACGCTGGCCGGGAAGCTGCGGGTGCCGCTGAATTTGCTGCCGGAGGTGCGCATGTCCGGCGGCGACTTCGGCACGGTGCAGGAGAAATGGTTCGGTGCGGAGATGCCGATCCGCTCCGTGCTGGGTGACCAGCAGGCGGCTCTGTTCGGCCACACTTGCCTGGAAGCCGGCAGCGCCAAAAATACGTACGGCACCGGCTGCTTCATCCTGATGAATACCGGCGCGGACATTGTGGCCTCCAGTCACGGCCTGCTGACGACTGTCGCCTGGGGCATGGGCGACGAGCTGTATTACGCGCTGGAGGGCAGCGTTTTTGTCGCCGGCGCCGCGGTGCAGTGGCTCCAAGAGGGCCTCGGGCTGATCGGCAGCCCGGACGAAGCCGAGGCGAAGGCCCGCGAGGTGGAGGACAGCGAAGGCGTCGTTGTCGTTCCGGCCTTTACCGGTCTAGGCGCTCCGTATTGGGACATGTACGCCAGAGGCGCCGTTTTTGGGCTGACGCGGGGTACGAGCGCCGCCCACATCGTGCGGGCCACGCTGGAGGCGCTCGCCTTCCAGTCGCGCGATGTAATTGGCGCAATGGAGAAGGATGCCGGAATGGCGCTGAAGGAACTGCGGGTGGACGGAGGTGCGGTGCGCAACGACCTGCTCATGCAGTTCCAGAGCGACATCCTCGGCAGCGAGGTGACGCGGACCGCCAACGCCGAGACGACGGCGCTGGGCGCGGCCTTGCTCGCCGGCCTGACCTCCGGCGTCTGGAGCCGCGAGGCGCTCAGCCGGTTCAACCCGGCGGAGCGGGTGTTCGCTCCGGCGATGGAGGAAGCGGAGCGCGAACGGCGGTACCGCGTCTGGCAGGATGCCGTATCGCGGACGATGGGCGATTTTGCCTGAACGGAAATTGGAATGAGCATGATCGGCCTTACGAGAATCATAACCACAATCATCATAATAACCGCAACCACAACGAAGGGGTCTTCCTGCCAGCATTGCGCTGTGCAGGAAGACCCCTTGCCATTTCGCGGAACGGTGAAATCAGAACTTGAAGAAGTGAATCGTTTTTTGCAGCTGGAATACGGCGTTCGTCATCTTTTCGGTTTCTTCGGCGACCGATTGCAGCGCAGTGATCTGCTCGTTCATAGCAGCGGATACCTCTTCGGTACCGGCGGCCGTTTGCTGGGTGATCGCCGAAATGTTCTCGATGGCTCCGGAGATCTTTTGCGCGCTTTCGAGCATCAAATCGCTTTCTGCGGAGAATGCGGCGATCTGCTCGGAAATGAACTGCACGCTTTGCACGATTTGATTGAAGATATTTGCGGTTTCGACAATCAGCTCGTTTTGCACCTGTACGACTTCTTCGTTGATGGCGATATTGGCGACGGCTTGTTTGATGTCGGCTTCAATGCTGCGCACCAGCCCAAATACTTCCTTGGTGGAGGTAGTGGATTCCTCGGCCAGCTTCCGGACTTCCTGTGCGACGACGGCAAACCCCCGGCCGTGTTCTCCGGCCCGCGCCGCTTCGATGGATGCGTTCAGCGAGAGCAGATTCGTCTGTTCGGCGATTTCGGTAATCGTCTTGGCGATCATCGTGATGCCGCGGGCATTCTGCGACAAGGCTTCGATCGTGTCGGCCACTTTCTGCGTTGCCTGGATGTTTTTGCGCATGCCCTCCGCTTGCGTATCGACGGACACCCGTCCTTGCTCAACCAACTCAAGCGTATGTATGGATCGTTGATTCATCTCTTTGGTCGAATGGGTATAATTCGCGACCTTCGTTTCAATTGCCTTGATGGACTCCGTCATATCTGCGATATCGACGGAAATTTCGTTAGCCCCAAGCGCCAGTTCATTGGAGGAGGAGGCCACCTGCGACATAACGATCTTCAAATTCTGGTTTTTGTCTTCAATTCCCCGGCTTGCGTCCATGACCTGGCGGGTAATCTGCGACGCTTCGGTCAGAATCTTCTTCAGCTTGTCGATCATGCTGTTGAAAGACCGGCTGACATCGCCCATGGAGCTGTTTTCATCCGCGCGGGTGGTGAAGTCGCCTTTGGCAATCGTATGCGTCACGTTGGCGAATTCGTCAAACGACGATGTAAGCGTTCTCTCAACAACCCGCGAAAGCGGGTAGGTCAGCGCGCCAAGCACGACGACGAGGATCAGGCCGACGACGATTTTGCCGAGCACCAGCATCGTGATCAGCACCGGGATACCGAACAATGCCGCGATAAGATAACATCCGACCACGATTCTTTGCTTTAATGGAAGCTTGTTCATCCAGTCCATATTGCAAGTTCCCCCTAGAAAAAAAGATAGTCTACTGTCATATTATAGGCGATGATGACGGATGCGGTCTATTGTAATTACTAACATAAAAGATAACTTTATGACTTATTCGGGTTTAGTGTTGCGGATTTCTTCATATAGTGCCGCCGTCTCCTCCAGTTCCCGGACAAGCTGCTGCACCAGCTCGGGCGGAGAGACCGCCTTCAGGCTGCTTCCGAAGGAAAGAATGATCCGGCAGGCGGAATCGAGTGTATGAAATTCGGCCTCGGCCACGCGCCAGCCGGGCGATTCGGCCGTCCGCACCTCCACCAATCGGACGTAACGCTCCTGTTCGAGCAGCTCCAAAGCGGTATCCTTGACCAGCAGTACGGCAGGGTAACGGGGCAGAGAGCTTTTGAATTCAGCCGTAGACTGCTCCCAATACGGAATCAGCGCGAAATCGGCCGGGCGGCGAAAATGCTCTTCCCGCAGACCCGCTTCCGCGATCCGTGAAACACGGTAGGTGCGCAGACTGCCTTCGGTTAACGCGACGACATACCATACCCCGCGCTTAACGACCAAGCCGAGCGGGGCGATGATCCGCTGGCGTGTGGATGCACCTTGGCCGTAAGTAATTTCGGCCAAACGTTCTTCCCAGACCGCCTGCTGCAGAAGCCCGAGCCAAGGGCAGGTTTCGCCGGACGGATGCCAGCCGGTACCGTCGATATAAATGCGGTCGGAGAGAGAAGGAAGGCCTCCAACTGTATTTGACCGCGCCGCGCTGGAGGCCCCCAGCTTCAGCGCGGCGGCGGAGAAATCCTCGGAGGCCCCGAGCGCTTCAAGCACCGAGCGGTCGGCGGCCAGCAGCAGTGAAGCAATCTCGCGCGGCTTCATCCCGTTCAATGACGTCCGGTAACCTTCCGTCAGTCTCCAACCGCCCTCGCGGCCGCGCTCGGCATAGACGGGTATGCCCGCCGCGCTAAGCGCCTCCAGGTCACGGGTGACGGTGCGCTCCGATACCTCAAGCTCCCGGGCAAGTTGGCGCGTACTCATTTTCCCCTGGTTTTGCAGCAATAACAGAACCGATAACAGCCGGTCCGCTCTCATAGAAATCCCCTTTCTTCCACTGGCCGGTAGATGGATACCGCACAGCCGGCTTTACGATCAAGAATAAGTTTATCATACATATATGACACTTGTTGTCTTATATAATCGATACACTGATAAGGTACACAGCCGGAGCGTAAGCTAAGGCTGATTCAGTGACGAAGGGATGAGGGCTGGGATGAAATCATTGCATGGAACAGTCGCGCTGGTTACCGGCGCAAGCCGCGGGGCAGGGCGGGGGATTGCGCTTGAGCTGGCCAAGGCGGGAGCATATGTATATGTCACCGGCCGCAGCAGCGAAGCTTCGCCGGATCGCGCGCGCAAAGAGACGGTGGAGGCTGTAATCGCCGAGATGAAGCAGCTGGGCGGGGAGGGTGCCGCAATCGTCTGCGACCACACGGTTGACGCTGATACAGCCGCAGCGATCCGCCGCATTGGCGAGGAGCAGGGACGGCTGGATCTGCTCGTCAACAATGCCTGGGGCGGCAACCAGCTGCCCATTGATCTGCGGCCGATGTGGGAGCAGCCCGCCGGACATTGGGACAACATGTTTACCGCCGGCGTCCGGGCGCAGCTGATGACCAACCGGTACGCCATTCCGCTTATGCGCAGCGGCGGGACGGCCGGGAAGCTGATCGTCCACACGACATACTGGGAAGATTATAAATACCTTGGCAACTTCTATTATGATCTCTCCAAAAATGCGCTGGTCCGCATGGCGTACGGCTTATCCCGGGAGCTGGCCGCGGATGGCATCGCCGTCATTCCGGTTTCTCCGGGCTGGATGCGTACCGAGCTGGTGCTGGAAAGCCTCAATACGGACGAGGTTCATTGGAAGGGAGTCGCCGAGCTGTCATCCTCCGAATCCACGTTCTACATCGGACGGGCGGTTGCGGCGCTGGCCGCCGATCCGGAGATCATGCGGCTCACGGGGATTCCGCAGCAGGTCGGCAAGCTCGCCGAGTTGTACGGATTCACCGACGTCGACGGACGGCGGGTGCCGCCGTTTGCAGTTCCGGAATAAGCATTGTTGAGGGTATATGTCAGGCAGAAAGCGGCTAGATGGCCCGCAAGCCAAAAAACAGAGCAGCGATTCTCCGATGGTAGGAGGATGGCTGCTCTGTTTGCTATTGGCTTATAGGATTACTTCAATATAACTTGCCGAATCTTACTTCAGGTTGATTTCTTCCGCGGCATTGATTTCCGGCAATCCGGCCAGCTTCACCAGCACAGCTTGCGGAACTTCCTTGTCAATGGTCAGCAGCATGATGGCTTCGCCGCCGACCACTTGCCGGCCCACCTGCATGGAGGCAATATTGACGCCGTTCTCGCCGAGGAGCGTACCGACGAGACCGATGATGCCCGGTTTGTCGTTATGCGAGATGAAGATTTGATGGCCTTCCGGCGCAATGTCGATCGGGAACTTGCCCAGGCGCACGATCCGTTCGCCGTAGCCCTGGAGCAGCGTGCCTGCCACCAGGCGTTCTTCGCCGTGTTCCGCTTTGAGCGTTACGGTAATCAGGTTCGTAAAACCTTTGGTCTTCGGCGCTTTGGTTACGACGACGTTCACGTCGCGGCTCTTCGCAAGATGGAAGGAGTTGACGATGTTCACATCGCTGCCGAGGAAGCGCTCCAGTGCACCTTTGACGATATAGCGGGTCAGCGGCTGGGTGTCCACGTCCGACAGGTCGCCGGCATATTCAACGACGATTTCGCCGAGCGCGCCGTGTGTCAGCTGGCTGGCAAAGCTGCCCAGACGTTCGCCGAGCGTAAAGTAAGGCTGAAGTTTGTTCATGACGCTCGGAGCCACAGGAGGCATGTTGACGGCGTTGATGAACGGTTCGTTGCGCAAAATATTAAGCACCTGCTCGGATACGTCGATGGCGACGTTCTCCTGGGCTTCCACCGTGGAAGCGCCCAGATGCGGAGTGACGATGATTTTTGGATGCGACAGGAACGGATGATCCGCTTCCGGCGGTTCTTTCTCGAATACGTCGAAAGCTGCTCCGGCAACGATACCGCTGTCGATCGCTTCGATCAGAGCCATTTCGTCGATAATGCCGCCGCGGGCGCAGTTGATGATCCGCATCCCTTTTTTCATGACTTCGAATTGCGGGCGGGAGATGATGTGGCGGGTCTCGGGAGTCAACGGCGTATGCACCGTAATGAAATCGGCGCCGCGCACGATGTCGTCGACGGAGGCGAGCTTCACTTCAAGCTTCTCCGCACGGTCCGCAGTCAGGAACGGATCATACGCGAGAATGTTCATGCCGAAGGCTTTGGCCCGTTTGGCGACCTCGCTGCCGATGCGTCCCATACCGAGCACGCCGAGCGTTTTGCCGCGCAGCTCTACGCCGAGGAAGCTCTTTTTGTCCCAGACGCCGGTAATTGTTTTGGCATAGGCTTGGGGGATATGGCGGGCAAGCGCCATCATCATAGCGAAAGCATGTTCACAAGTGGTAATCGTGTTGCCGTCCGGAGCGTTAATGACGACGATGCCGCGCTGCGTCGCCGCTTCCAGCTTAATGTTGTCGACGCCGACGCCGGCGCGTCCGATCACTTTGAGCTTCTCGCCGGCCGCGATGATTTTCTCGGTAACGGTCGTTTGGCTGCGAACCAGCAAGCCGTCGTATTCTCCGATAATGGCAACAAGCTCGTCTTCGCTGAGGCCCGTCTTTTTCTCAACGGTAACATCCTCCGCGTCCATCAACTGCTGAATCCCCAGATCGCTGATCGGGTCCGATACTAATACTTTAAACATGTTTTCTTTTCCCCCTTAATCGTAATAAAGATAATATGTCCAGGATGCCCGCAAAGGCAGTCCACAGTACCGGAAGAGATGTCTGAATAACGTAGTGACGCGCTGTCGCATAAAAGAAGAAAAGTACATAAAACCGCTGCCGGCCGCCCTTTGGGGCGAATGCCGCCTGAAACAGATTCAGGTAACAAAAAAACTCCCGAATCCATACTACTGCCGTAGTAAGGGACGAGAGTTGTCGTGGTACCACCCTAATTTACCGCCTTCTTGCGAAGGCAGCCTTATAGGCCTCTAAAAGGCCACACCTTTAACGGGGTGAACCGATTGCATCTACTGAACCTTCGATACAATACCTCGGGAGCGCTAAGGGAATACCGTTGCCTACCGGTTTGCACCAACCACCGGCTCTCTGAAGACTGCGGGTAACCCTGTTCCGTCATCGCTTTTTGCTTGATTAATTTTTCATAATGTAACATGACCGTGCCAACTGTGTCAATAGGCCGTTTCCGGTGTTCGTCTTGAAGTGGAACGTAATTTTCGTTATGATGCAATAGCTGGTTTATTCATAGAAAAAAGGCAATTGCGGTACAGTTTCTTTGCCGTAATACTGCTCCCGCCATTTCATGTAATCCTGCTCCTGGACGGCTCCGGTGGAGATCAGGAGATTGACCGATGACTGCACGTCTTTCAGCCCCAGGGAGCTGGCCGTGCCCGAATAGATCATATCGTCGATCTTTGCGGTGATGTCCTGCGGATCGAAGCCGGCGTAGATACTGCGGTTCAGCATAATGGAAGCGATGGTCGCGTTTTTCTGCAGCAGCGGCATTTTTTTCCACTGGACGAAGGACAAGGTCTTCAGCTCGCCGGATTCGGCAGGAATTTTGCCGTTTTGTTTGGAGCCCCATTTGAGCATAGAGTCGTAGAAGTCCTTCTGTCCGAGAAGCCCGTATCTGACGGCGCTGACGGTGAATGCTTCCTTCTTCAGCAGCTTGGCCGTTTCTGAACCAGACGAGCCGGCGGTCACCTTATCCGCAGCCTGCGAGAACAGCCTGAGGCTCTTGAGAATATTAAGCTGGGACTGGCTCAGCAGCGGAGAGTTCTGGAAGAGGGAGTCCTGGTTGACCTTCTCGTACTGTTTGTCCGCCAGCAGGCTCAGATTCTTCAGGCTCGCCGCGTTTTCGCGGGCGCTGGTGCTGCGGGAGAGCGTGTCCACCTCATTGTTCCAGTTGCGCTTGAATTCCCGATAAGGTAAAAATACATTATGGTAGAAAGCGACAAGGTCCTGCTGCTGGTAAGAGCCGGCATGCTCCTCCGGCGTTTCGGGATCCGGATGGACATATTTGGCCTCCGTCTTGTCTGCTCCAACTTTCACTCCCGTAAAAAAAGCGGCAAATGCGCATATTAGGAAGAATAAGAATCCGAGTGTGTATAACATTTGGGTGCGGGAGTTGCGGCTACTCATAAATGACTGCTCCTTTTTCTGGAAAAATTATCTATATATTTATAAATCACTTAAGAACGGGTTGATTACGTGAAAAAGTTCAAGTTGGGCGAAGTTAAAATTAAAAAAGCCGATCCGCAGCATTTAACCGACAGGCTTTTGCTGATCAATTTGTATATTACGCAGGGTCTTACTTTATTTATCGGTCTCATATGGATATTATTGCAGAAAAGAAATCCCATTTCGCTATTAAATTTTCCCCACGACGCCAAATTCGTTTACTGGGGCCTCGGACTTGCGGCCGTTATGCTCGTGGTGGACTTTATTCTGACCTATATCGTACCCGAAGAAAGCATGAATGACGGCGGAATCAACGAACTGCTGTTCAGAAGCCGGCCAATTTGGCACATTGTTTTTATTGCCGCCATCGTATCCATTTGCGAGGAGCTGCTGTTCCGCGGAGCCATCCAGCATTCCCTCGGCCCATACTGGACCAGTATCCTGTTCGCGGTGATCCACATCAGGTATCTGCGCCACTGGATTCCGACCGGCTGGGTGTTCCTCAGCAGCTACGGGCTTGGTTATGTATACATTCATTCCGGCAGCCTGTGGGCGCCGATTCTTTGCCATTTTGCGATCGACCTGTTCTCGGGTCTCGTCATCCGTTACAGAAGGGAGGCTTGAACGTGGAGCTTAGCCGGGTCAAATCCCGCCGTAAACCGGAAAAAGCAAGCATGCAGCCAGAGAAAACAAGCAAACGCGGCGCGCCATCTGTCCCCGCTGAGCCGGCAGTCCCTGCCGCTCAGAATCTTTTTGACCCTGCCGCACCGGCGGCGGCTGAGGATCTTAGCGGTTCACCCATTGCATTATCACGGAAGGAACGCCATTCCGCCGCGGCGGCAAAGGCTTCGGCCGGAGGATTCCGGTTAAGCCGGAGAGCGGTGCAGGCCGAGGATCGTGCGTCTTTGCAGCCTGCAGAGACCGTTCAGGTTCCCCCTGTAAAAAGGCTAACCAAGCGTGGCAGGGGATCGGACCGGATATCCGGAACGGAGCCGGGGACCGAAGCGTCTTCGGCTGCGGGGGAAGCCACGCCTTCCCGCGCCTCCTCCTATCCTTCCGAACGCGTTCGCCTCAGCAAGATGTTTGTCAATTCCCTGATCGTCGTTTTTTTGCTGCTGCTGGTTTCCCTGCTCTGGTGGGGAATCGAGGGCGCGCCTGAACTAAGAACATTGTGGGAGTGAGCGCCGGTTGTTGCCGATAATCCTGATCGTGCTTGTGCTGGCCGTTGCCGGATGTCTTCTGGCGATGGTGATTTCCGCGTTTGGCAAACGCATGATTCCTCTGGATATTCCGCTTGAACATTTGCCCGAGAGCCTTTCGGGCTTCCGCATTTTATTGATCACCGATATTCACGCAAGACGGCTGCCAGGGAAGCTACTCGAACCCTTGCGGGGCCGGGTGGACGCCGTGCTGCTTGGCGGCGATTTGACGCAGGGAGGCAATCCGCCGGAGCGGCTGCGGGACAATATGCGGCTTGCCGCTTCCATTGGTCCGGCCTATGCCGTGCATGGCAACCATGACGGCAAGGCGGACCTCGCCGTGGTCGATGCCATCCTCCGGGAGAGCGGCGTACGCCTCCTGCTCGACGAGAACGTCGTGCTGCGGCATCCCGGCGGCGAGCTGCTGCTCACCGGCGTGGACTTTCCGCGGACCGGCGGCAAACGTGCCTATGCGCCCCTGCCGGTCCGCGAGGCCGGCACGGAGGACCTGTGCCGGATCATTCTCGTCCATGACCCGCTTTGGCTTGAGAAGCGGGAAGAGCTGCCGGCCGATCTGATTCTGGCCGGCCACACCCACGGCGGCCAGGTCGTGCCGCCGCTGCTGGAACGCCGGCATGTGGAGGCGTTCTACCGGGAATACAGCGCCGGCATGTACCTGCTGCCGCGGGGGACCGGGCGGTCCGAGCCGCCGGTCCGGCTGTTCATCAGCAGGGGCTTCGGCACGGCGCATTTGCCGCTGCGTTTCCGCAGCCCTGCGGAAATGCATGTGTTGACCCTGCGCCGCACGCGGTAGGGCGGCGCAGCAGCGGCCCCGGCGGCCAAACAAAAGGTGCACCTCTGCAAGGGACAGAGGTGCACCTTTGTGTTTACGGACGATGCTGATGATCGTCCGTTTATTTTGCCACCGGCGCCTTGGTGGAGATGCTGCGCGGATCAACGAAGCTGTAGCCTTTGCCTTCCAGCGTGGTCAGCAGCTGGTCCAGCGCCTCCACGGTCCACGGTAGCTCATGCATCAGGATATTGCTGCCGGAATGGAGCTGGTCGGTGACGTTTTTGATCAGCTTACCGGTTTTGCCGGTTTCCTTCTCTTTCATCTCCCAGTCGAGCGATCCGTTCGACCAGGTCATGTAGAGCAGGTGATTCTCGGCGGCGACCTTCTTGCCGACATCGCCGCCCGCCCCGTGCGGAGGCCGGAAAAACACCGGCGTTTCGCCGGTCGTTTCCTTGACGATGGCCTGCACGTCTTCGATCTGTTTTTTTACTTCCGCATAACTTTTATCCTTCAGCACGATGTGATCCCAGCTGTGATTCCCGAGGATGCCGCCGCGGTCGTGGATCAGCTTCAGGAGCTCGGGATGTTCCTTCACCCGGTAGCCGTTGACGAAGAAGATTGCTTTGGCGTGATGTTTGTCCAGGACATCCATGAGCGGATTAATCATTGCCGCTTCTTTTGGACCGTCGTCGAAAGTGAGCAGGACGACTTTTTTAGCGGTGCCTTCGTCATTCGGCACGATATCGTAATTTTTGTTCATATGATACAAAAGCGGAATGTTCTCCGGATCCCCCGCAGCTTCACTTCCGGGAGATGCGCTTGCTGTATCCGGTGTTGCCGTCGGCGATGGAGACGGCGAAGGAGCCGCCGACGACGGTGCGTCCGTCTGTACAGGCTCCGGAGCCTGGGATGCCGTCGCCGTCGCCGTGGGCTGAGAATTGTCCCCTGATGTAGTGCCGTTGCCCGTATTGTTGCCGCATGCCGACAGCAGCAGAACGGTCAGCAGCAGCGCTGATGTCCATTTACCCACTTTTTTCATCTCGCTTTCTAGTTGATTGTTTGTATGAGCGGCTAGCTTTCCGCGAACACTACACATGATTTTACCATACAAGGAGGCCAGAGGTATGAATACTTCGTCATTTTTGTGCGGGGTCATGATGGGTGCTGTAGCCGGTGTCATGGTGTCCAGAAAACGCGGAGTCGCCATGTCTTCGCTGATGAACGGCTCTTTTAGCGGAGCCGGCGAACGGGCGAAAGACAAGATTCTGGGCATGGCGGTGACCGGCTTCGGCGATACGGCTCGCGAGGCTAAGGAAGAGAAAGAAAGCGGACTGAAATCCTCCGCCGAACACAAGCATGAATCCCCGGTGCAGTCCAAGGAATCGAACCTGAAGATGCTTAAGGATTTTATCCGCAGCAATCCGGAGGTCAAGCACGAAGTGGAGAAAATCCTTAAGGATACCCACACCGCAATACCCGGATTGTAAACCGGATCGCCGCTGCAGAATCATTTTGAGGAAGCGCCGCTTTCGCAAAATGATTCTTTTTTTATCCCCGCGGTCGGTAAAGAGCGTTTTATATATTTATTCACGTGCATTTGCCTTCCCAAAATGATAACATACATACATAGTAACCATTTTTGGCTCAATACTCGGGACTCATCATACACTATTATCAAATGAGCTTTCAAAAGGAGGATCCTGTCATGAGAATAGAACGTTTAAGCCAAGATAAGATACGGATTTTCCTCACTTTTGACGACCTGAGCGAACGAGGCATCCAGAAGGAAGACATGTGGCAGGAAGTTCCTAAGGTTCATGACCTGTTTACGGAAATGATGGATCAGGCTTACAGCGAGCTTGGATTCGACGCAACGGGTCCCCTGGCCGTGGAAGTTTTTGCTTTGCCCGCCCAAGGAATGGTCGTTATTGTGACCCGGGGGAAATATGACCATAGTCAATACGGTACGTCCGGGGAAGATGAATTGCCCGAAGACATCTTTGAAATGGAAGTTACGCTCGAACAAACCGATTCGATTGTATATGTATTCCGTGATTTCGAAGCTCTCGTCGAAGCCGCCCATGTGCTGATCGGCAATATTACCTCCCAAGGCAAGCTGTATTCTTATAACGATAAATGGTATCTGTATTTTGATCCGAAGGATTACGAAGAGCAGACGCTAGTAGCCCTGGTGGGCGTGCTCGCGGAGTTCGGCGACGCGTCGCCGGTGACCGAAGCGGTGCTTGGAGAATACGGGAAGACCGTAATGGCGGAGAACGCGATTCAGACGTTGTGCACCCACTTTAAACGCCAGCAATATTAAGCGTACCGGAGGGGGAGGGCCCTATTAGAAGGTTCTCTTCCCTAGGGTAGAAAGAGTTTGCGGGGAGGGTATTCGGTGCTTTTGTTATCGGTTATTTCGTCGGCAGTGGCACCGGGCCTAGCGCTGCTGACTTTTTTCTATTTAAAGGATAAATATGATCAGGAGCCGCTGCATATGGTGGTCAAAGTCTTTTTGCTGGGACTCTTAATCGTTTTTCCGGTTATGATCATTCAGCGTGGACTTATGCTTGGATTGCACAGCGGGCCGTATGTGGAGTCGTTCCTGATCTCCTCCGGAGTGGAAGAATGCCTGAAGTGGTTTGTGCTGTACCATATGATTTACAACCATACCGAATTTGACGAGCCTTATGATGGAATACTATACGCCGTGGCCATATCCCTTGGCTTTGCGACGATTGAGAATGTAATGTACGCCTGGTACAGCCACGCTTCGTTCGGCTCCATGCTGCTCCGGGCGCTGCTGCCCGTGTCGGGCCATGCGATGTTTGGCGTCGTGATGGGTTACCACATGGGTAGAGCGAAATTTTCCGGCGGGAGCCGGCGGGGAATTCTCCTAGTTTCACTCCTGCTCCCTTGGCTCTGGCATGGAATCTATGATTTTATCCTGAACACGATGACGATCTACTGGATCTGGTTTATCGTGCCGCTCATGGCCATCCTCTGGTACGGCAACATGGGCAAGGTGGCGAGGGCTAACAACCGTTCGCCGTTCCGGTTTTTAAAACGGGAGGAAGAGGTTAACCTCTAAAAAGGATGGACACACTTATACCTGAAGGCAGTCCGCATGGCGGGAATCCAGAAGGGAAGAGGGTGTCTTTTTTTTGCGTGTAAAAGTCCGGATCATTTGCAAACAGTGCGGCGAGATTTATATTCTCAGAGGCAGCAGAGAGCAGGGGATCATTCAAACCGGATTCAAGCAATGTCTCTGCAACAGCAGCAGCGGCTTTGAAATCGAAGAGCATGCTTAAAGCAGGTGCATAAGACTTCCTTCTTATTGTCACACTAACGGCAATACGCTATGGAAGGAGTCTTGCGGCATTATGTACAGAAGATTGAGCGCCATTCTGTTTCCTTTGACCGCGCTGCTGCTGGTGGGAGCGCTGGTTTGGGGGTATCAGGAGAACCAGGAGAAGAATTCGATACTGCTGAAGGCGGAAAACCAGTATCAGCGCGCCTTTCACGATTTGTCCTTTCACATGGAGCGTCTCCATGGAGAACTGGGGAATACGCTTGCCGTCAATTCCGCTGCCAGCGGGGTGCACCGCAAAGGGCTGGTGAATGTCTGGCGGCTGACGAGCGAGGCGCAGAACGAGATCAACCAGCTTCCGCTGACGCTGCTGCCTTTTAGCCAGACGGAAGAATTCCTCTCGAAAATTTCGAATTTTTCCTATAAAGCGGCGGTTCGGGATTTTACGAAAAAACCGTTGACGGACGGAGAACTCAGCAATCTCAAAGCGTTGTATAAAAGCTCCGGCGATATCTCGAAGGATCTGCAGGAGGTACAGAGCAAGGTTATCACGAACAAGCTGCGCTGGATGGACGTAGAGTCTGCGCTTGCCACGGAGGATAAGGCAGAGGATAACACGATCATCGACGGCTTCAAGACCGTGGACAAGCGTGTGGCGGCATATCCCGAACTGGACTGGGGACCTTCCGTGGCCAGTATTTATGATAAACGCTCCGTGAAAAAACTCGGGGGTAAGCCGGTTACGGCCGAAGAAATCAAGCAGAAGGCGCTGAAATACGCAGACGCCGGCGCAAATGCGCAGATTCAGGTCGTGGAAAACGGCAAAGGCACGGAATGGTCTTCCTATACTGCGACGGTGAACGAGCCGGGAAGCAAGGAAGCGATAAGCATGGATTTTACCCGTGAAGGCGGTCTGTTGATCTCCTATAACAATAACCGGGAGGTCGGCCAGGCGCAGGTGTCCATGAAGCAAGCCGTGGCCAAAGCTGTTAAATTCCTGGAACGCAAAGGCTTCCCGCAGATGACGGCGGTCAGTGCCGACCGTTATGACAATCTTGGCAATATGACGTTTGTAAGCAGCCAGAATGGCGTGCTGATTTATCCGGAGAAAATCACCGTGCGCACCGGTCTGGATACCGGCGAACCAGTAGGCTTCCAGGCCAGCGATTATGTCCGCGAGCATCAGGAGAAGAGAGTCATTCCGAAGCCGCAGCTTTCGCTTGCCGAAGCACGCAAAATGCTGAATCCGGACTTCAAGGAACTGTACCACCGGCTGGCCTGGATTGAAAACGACGACGCCACCGAAGTGTTGACCTATGAGTTCGGCGGTAAAATCAACGGTTCGCAGTACAGGATTTATCTCAACGCATCCGACGGCATCGAGGAGACGGTAGAAGAGGTGCGGACCTCCTCGGGCGCACAGCAACAATAAAGATGCTTCTATAGAAAGGGTGAGGGCGTTTTCCGATGGGGAGACGCCTTTTTGCCTGCATGACGGCAATTTTTTTAACCGGTCGGCAAACCGCCATGCTATAATCGGGGATGAATATATTACATCCTTGTGGCGGTGAACCATTTGTATCCAAAAATCAATGAATATCTCTACATACATATCGCCTCAAGCGATACGGCCGAGTCCGATATCGAATACAGATCGCGAATTGCCGAAATCGAAGAAGATGCCTTGCTGATTGAGATTCCGATGCAGGAGAAGAACGGCCGGCTGAAAAAGCTGTTCGTCGGGGACGAGCTTTCCGTCTATTTCATGACCGAAGGCGGCATCAAAAATTATTTCAGTACGTACGTGATCGGTTTTCAAGAGGATGTCATCCGCATGGTGCGGGTGCGCAAGCCTGCTCCGGAGGCCATTTCCAAGATTCAGCGCCGCAGCTTTCTGCGCGTGGATGCCGAACTGGAGCTGGCGGTGAAGGATGCTCAAGGCGCGCGTTATCTCGTCCGCACGGACGACGTGGGCGGCGGGGGCGTGTCGTTTCTGAGCGACGCCAGCGTCAAGCCGGATGAAGGGGGCAAACTGCATTGCTGGCTGCTGCTCCCGTACCGCAACGGCTCGACGGAGCATGCCAGCTTTGAAGGCGAAATCGTGAGGGTGAAGAAGCTGGAGAACGGACGCCATCTGGTCATGCTGAAATTCGTAACGATCACCGATTCCGAACGGCAAAAAGTGATCCGTTATTGCTTTGAACGGCAGTTTGATTTCCGCAATCGTTAGTATATTATTGTGACCATTATCGCCATGCGGTTTTGCACTGCGTTATAAACTGTGGTATAATTTCATAAGTTGCAGGCAATGCCTGCTTTTTTCTTGATAAGGTGTGTTTTGAGGAGGAATGCCCCGTTGCATAGGCAGGGTACACATACTGAAGACAGAATTAACGTCGCCATCGACGGACCTGCCGGGGCAGGTAAGAGCACTGTAGCCCGTTTGGTAGCACAGAAATTGTCCTACATCTATGTCGACACCGGAGCAATGTACCGGGCCATTACCTGGTATATGATCCGCGAAGGCATACCCCCGGAAGATCATGGGCGAGTGAGCCAGGTGGTCCGCGATATGATCATCGAACTGATTCCGGAAGAGGATGTACAGAAGGTGCTCATCGACGGGGAAGACGTGACTGCTCATATCCGCAGTCTTCAGGTCAGCGGCCAGGTGTCGCAGTATTCGAAGATCGAAGGCGTCAGATCCCGTCTCAGCCAGCTGCAGCGGCAGATGGCACAGCGTAAGGGCGTGGTGATGGACGGCCGCGATATCGGAACGACCGTGCTGCCGGATGCCGAAGTTAAGATTTTTATGACAGCCAGTGTTGAGGAGCGGGCGCTCCGCCGGTATAAAGAACTGAAGGATGCGGAAAAGATTACGCTGGAACAGCTTGAACATGACATCGCCGCACGTGACCGTCTTGACGAGAGCCGGGAGATTTCTCCGCTGCGCCGGGCGTACGACGCGATATTACTGGATACCACGCATATGGATATCCATCAAGTTGTGGAAGCGATCGTTTCTCACTGCAGATCTTATGTCGACGGGGAGAGGAATCATTTATGATTTATGTCATTTGCCGCAGTTTGCTCCGCATGATTTATGCCGTGTTATATCCACTGAAGATTGTGGGTAAAGAGAATGTGCCGAAGGAGGGCGGAGTGCTGCTCTGCGCCAACCATATCAGTCTGCTCGATCCGATGACGATCGGCATCAAACTGAAACGCCAGGTCAAATATATGGCCAAGGCGGAGCTTTTCAAGGTTCCCGTGCTCGGCTGGCTGATCAGACAGCTGGGAGCTTTTCCGGTAAAGCGTGGCGGCGTAAGCAAAGATTCCATTAAAATCGCCCTGGTGACGCTTCGCGGCGGACATGTTATGGGCATCTTTCCGGAAGGAACGCGCAACTCCGACTCCGGAGTGGCGAAGAAAGGTGCGGCAAGTTTTGCGCTTCGCAGCGGTGCTGCCGTAGTGCCGGCCGCCATTGTGGGCAATTACAAGCTTTTTCGCCGGATGACGGTCATTTACGGTGCGCCTATTGATCTTAGCGCTTATGAAGGCGCAGGCAGCGAATCTTTTGAAGAGGTTACCGATGTCATTATGGGCCGGATTCATGAGATGATGCGTACCGGCAAGCCGACTGTGAACTAGCGCGCGGCATAACGACTAATTTTTGGAACATACTAATCCGAAGGCGCAAGGCGCTGGAGGAGGCAATACTGTTTTGAACCCTGCGACCACGCGGGTTTAAATAAATGGGGTTTTGAATCGAGGAGGGTAATCACATGTCTGAAGAAACTAGAAACCAGGAAACTGCGCAAGAGAACGAGAATGTGGAAGTAGCGGAAACGGTAGAATCCGCACCAGCAGCTTCCAGCAAAGAAGAAGAAGTGACAAGCCAAGAGGGTCTTGAAATCATTTCTCTCAAAAAAGGCGATACCGTGAAAGGAACAATCGTCAAAATCGAAGATAACCAAGCTTATGTAAGCATTGGATATAAATACGACGGCGTAATTCCGATTCGCGAATTGTCTTCCGTACAACTGGACAACGCTGCTTCCGCGGTAGAAGTAGGACAAGAGGTGGAATGCAAAGTGGTAAGCATCAATGATAACAAGGAAAGCCTTGTGCTCTCCAAACGCGCGATCGACAGCGAAAAATCCTGGGATGACCTCGAGAAATTCTTCGCTTCCCAAGAAGTGATCGAAGTGACTGTAGCCGACGTGGTTAAAGGCGGTCTCGTTGCCGACGTAGGCGCACGCGGATTTATTCCGGCTTCCATGGTTGAACGTCATTTCGTTGAAGATTTCAGCGACTATAAAGGACGCACGCTGCGCGTCAAAGTCAAAGAACTCGACCGCGAAAACGGCAAAGTAATTCTCTCTGCCAAGGAAGTGCTGGAAGAGGAATTCGAAGCCAACAAACAAAAAATCATGTCCGAGCTGGCTGAAGGCCAAGTGATCGAAGGTACAGTGCAACGCCTGACCCAATTCGGCGCTTTTGTTGATGTCGGCGGCGTAGACGGCCTGGTTCACGTATCCGAGATGGCTTGGAACCATGTGGACAAACCGGCTGACGTAGTATCCGAAGGCGACAAGGTTCGCGTGAAAGTACTGAAAGTGGATCCGGAAAAAGGCAAAATCAGCCTGAGCATCAAAGCAGCTTCCCCAGGTCCTTGGGATTCCGCAGCAGGCAAAATCAACATCGGCGACATCGTGACCGGTACGGTTAAACGTCTCGTGAACTTTGGCGCATTCGTTGAGCTGCTTCCTGGCGTGGAAGGCCTTGTGCATATTTCGCAAATCTCCCACAAACATATCGGCACTCCGCATGAAGTGCTGAAAGAAGGCCAAGAAGTTCAAGTGAAAGTACTGGACTTCAACCCGTCCGAAAAACGCGTCAGCCTCAGCATCAAGGAAACCGAAGAGGCTCCTGCGCCTTCTCCTAGACCTGAACGCACCGGCGGCAGAGACAGAGCGGACAAAGCGCCTAAAGAAGTATTGAACAACCCGAACGTTTCGCTGAACAACGAAGGCCTGAGCTTCACGCTGGCTGAACGTTTCGGCGACAAGCTGGACAAATTTAAAGGTAATAACTAATATTATTTTGAAAGCTTACGGGTAAAGTAATAGGCGAACCCCCGACATGGGGGTTCGCCTATTGTGTTTTTCGCATCATTTCCGGATCCACGCAAAGTATCTGATCAAGAGACAAAGCCAAGGCCCCGCTTTGCGAGGAATTCTAGCGGCTGTGTTAGCCAAAAGAACCGTTTTTTGCTATGATGAGGGGTAGGAAGACAGGAGGAATGAATTATGGCAAGACCCGTTGTGGCCATTGTAGGGAGGCCTAACGTCGGGAAATCGACGATATTTAACAGACTGATTGGCGATAAGCTCGCCATCGTGGAGGATAAACCGGGCATTACGCGCGACCGGATCTATGGAATATCCGATTGGAACGGTGTGTCCTTCAGCGTAATCGATACCGGGGGTATTGAAATTGATGGCGAGGATTTCATTTTGAAATCGATCCGCGCCCAGGCGGAGCTGGCCATCGAAGAAGCGGATGTTATCATCTTCATGTGCGAGGCCAAGAGCGGCTTGACAAACTCGGATGAAGAGGTGGCGCAGATCTTATTCCGCTCCGGCAAGCCGGTTGTGCTGGCCATCAACAAAGTGGACAATATGAAGCGCGCAGAGGATATTTACGAATTTTACAGCCTCGGCTTCGGTGATCCAATCGGCATCTCCGGCAGCCACGGCACGGGAATCGGCGATCTGCTGGATGCGGTTACCGCGCTGCTGCCTGAAGAGACAGAGGACGAATACGATGACGACGTGATCCGCGTCGCCCTGATCGGACGGCCAAACGTCGGCAAATCGTCGCTGGTCAACGCCATTCTGGGTGAGGAACGGGTTATTGTAAGCGATATGGCCGGGACGACCCGGGATGCGATCGATACGCCGTTTGAGCGGGACGGACAGAAATATGTGCTGATCGACACGGCCGGGATGCGCAAGCGCGGCAAGGTGTACGAATCGACCGAGAAGTACAGCGTCATGCGCGCGATGCGGGCCATCGAACGTGCCGATGTGGTGCTTGTCGTCATCAACGGCGAAGAAGGCATTATCGACCAGGACAAACATATCGCCGGCTACGCTCATGACGCGGGTAAAGCGTCTATATTCGTCGTCAACAAGTGGGATGCGGTCCAAAAGGATGATAAAACGATGCAGCATTTCGAAAACGGCATCCGCGATCATTTCCTGTTCATGACGTACGCGCCAGTAGTCTTTTTGTCAGCGCTGACCAAACAACGCCTGCAAAAACTGCTTCCGGTAGTGCAGCATGTTGCCCAGCAGCATGCACTGCGCATTGCGACCCATCTTGTCAACGACGTCGTATCCGACGCTGTAGCCATCAACCCGCCGCCTACGGATAAAGGTCGCCGTCTGCGCATTAACTACGTGACCCAGGTGGCGGTGAAGCCGCCGACCATCGTCGTATTCGTCAATGACCCATCGCTGATGCATTTCTCCTATGAGCGTTATTTGGAGAACAAGATCCGCGCGGCGTTTGACTTCCAGGGAACACCGATCCGTATCTTTACACGGCGCAAATCCGAAAACGAAGGTTAGGGGAGAAGAGTAGTGGCGTTAGATCTTCTGGTAATCGTAATCAGCTATTTGCTGGGCTCTGTCAGCTTCAGTGTGTTGTATGCCCGGCTGTTTAAAGGAATCGACATCCGTAATTACGGCAGCGGCAATGCAGGCGCGACCAATACGCTGCGGGTGCTCGGCAAGGGTCCGGCCATTCTGGTGTTGGCGCTGGACGTGCTGAAAGGCATCGCCGCCGTCTGGCTCGGGACATGGGTCGGCGGCTTTGGCGGCTGGACCGCTGCGCTTTGCGGCATCGCCGCGATTATCGGGCATAACTGGCCGCTCTATTTCCATTTCCGCGGCGGCAAAGGCATTGCCACGACCATCGGGGTCATGGCGACGCTGTGCTTTCTTCCGGCGTTTACAGCCGGAGTGATCGCGATTCTCTCCATCTTCGTTACACGGTTTGTATCTCTCGGGTCGCTGATCTTCGTCGCACTGACACCGGTCTTCCTGCTCATCATGGGCTTTACGCCGCCGGTGCTGTGGACGAGTCTGATCATCGCCGTGTTCGCGTTTTGGCGTCACCGAAGCAACATCGTGAAGATTTCGCAAGGACGCGAGAACAAAATCGGTTCCAAAGCAAAGGAGGAGAAGCGCGTTGGCTGAGAAAGTGACCGTGCTCGTGGCAGGCAGCTGGGGAACGGCGCTGGCTACCGTGCTGGCCGCCAATCATACCGAAGTTCATTTATGGACGCGCAAGCAGGAGCAAGCCGCCGAAATCAATGAAGCGCATACGAACGAACATTATTTGCCGGGGGCTACACTGCCCCATAACATCATCGCAACAACGGACATGCAGGCTGCCGTCGAAGGATCGAAGGCCGTATTGATCGTTGCGCCGTCGTCGGCGATGCGCGAGGTCTCCCGCAGCCTGAAGCCGTTCTGGCATAAGGATATGCTGGTGATCCATGCGACCAAAGGCTTTGAGAAGGACACCCGTAAGCGGATGTCCACGGTCATTGCCGAAGAGTTGGAAATGCCTGAGGAACAAGTCGTCGTCCTCTCCGGACCAAGCCATGCGGAGGAAGTCGTCCGCAAATGCCCGACGACCGTCGTCGTAGCTTCGCTGGATCTCGAGCGGGCCGCCGAGGCGCAGGAGCTGCTGATCAATAACGATTTCCGCGTGTATACGAACCGCGACCAGGTTGGCGTCGAACTTGCCGGGGCGCTCAAGAACATTATTGCCTTGGGAACCGGCATGTCCGATGGGCTCGGGTACGGCGATAACGCCAAAGCCGCGCTGCTGACCCGCGGTCTGGCCGAGATCTCCCGCGTGGGCGTGGAACTCGGAGCCAATCCGTTGACTTTCTCCGGGCTTGCGGGTCTTGGAGACCTTGTCGTAACCGCGACAAGCCGCCACAGCCGGAACTGGCGGGCCGGCTCCATGCTGGGGCAGGGCAAACCGCTGCCGGAAGTGCTGGAGTCGATGGGCATGGTCGTTGAAGGCATCCGCACGACGGAAGCCGCATACGCCTTCTCCCGCAGCCTCGGAGTGCAGATGCCGATTACCGATCAGATTTATCATGTGCTGTTCAAAGGGCGGTCGCCGCGCAGCGCGGTGGAGGCGCTGATGGGCCGGGACCGCAAGACGGAAATGGAAGCCATCTCGCAGGAAACCTGGGAGCAGTGGCATTCCTGATTCCCTTCACCTTTTGCCGGAGGGCCTCATATGTTGTAATGGGGATTGCCGGAGGAGGGATGAAGAGTGAGCAAAGATTTTGGCAAGGACGCACTGAACGCGATCAACAAAAAAACGGGCAAAAACATTACGCCGGGCGCGGTTAAAAAACTGGCCAGCACGGTGAAACCGAGCACCATGCAAAGCGAAGCCCAGCTCCGCCAGTTAATCAAGCAGGTCTCGGCCATGGCGAAAGTGCCGGTTACCGAAGAGACGATCCAGGAGATCGTCAACACGGTCAAAAAAGGCGGCGCAACATCGGGAACCATGGAATCATTGATGAAATTGATCATGAAAAAATAGCGTTTGCGTACGGCCGGCCAACAGCCGCAAGATCCTCCGGGGTCTTCTGCGTTGTTGGCCTTTTTGGCGTTTGGCATTAGAAGAAAGTATATATTTCCGGGGCCGCCGCAGATCATGCTATAATATCCAAAAAAAGCAGGCTGATGGGAGGCTATCGATTCATGGACCCGATGACGAAGATGTGGCTTTCGCTGATCGCAATCCTGGTAATGGGCTGTTCCGTGTTTTTGATTACCTTTGCGCGGAGCAAAACGAAAGGCTGGGTGCGGGCGCTCTTGTCCGTGCTGGCGTTCGTGATTATGCTGATCGGGTTCCTTGGCGGGGCCGCTTCAATTATGTAAGCATTTACATGAATTCAGGCAGACGTTGTACTGGAAGAATCGCTGGACGATTTTGCAGGGACGGAGGCATGTTGGGATGGATGGAAATGAACTGACTTACGGAATCCGCAAGGCGATTGTCGGTCTTGCGGAGAAATTGAACGGGCTGCAGCATCCGCCGGCCTGGCTGCTTGGCGGGAGCTGCGGTCTGCTGCTTCAGGGAATAGCGCTCTCGGCACAGCCGCGCGATGTCGATCTGTTCGCCGATCCTGAGGATGCGGAGGAGCTGCATCAGGCCCTGAGCCCCTATGCGGCGGGACAACCGGTGGAGGATTACGGCGGCGGCTGCTATTCGCTGCGCAGCGGGTATGTCGTGGAAGGCGTGCAGGTCGAACTGGTATGCGGCTTCGAGATCGGCAGCGCCCCGCTGCAGTACCGGGTGCAAGTGAAATCGCTGCAGCCGTTTGGGCCGCTCTGCGGGCTGCCCGGGGGGCTGACCGTCGGGTTAATGCCGGCGGCCCATGAACTGATCTACAGCCTGCTCCGCGGCCGGCTGGACCGCGCTGCCGCGATTGCCGCGCTCATTCGCGGCAATCCGCGGGCGCATGTGCCGCTGCTGCGCGGCCTGCTCGCAGCGAACAGGCTGGAGCGGCAGCTGCAGCCGCAGATCGAGACGCTACTGAACGGAGATCCGGTGCCGGCTCCGCAGGCAAATAGACAGGCTTATACAAGGGGGAACAGCGCATGAACGGAAGGTCAAGGCGTTTGCTTGCGCTTGTCCTGCTGCTTCTGGCGGCTGGTACAACCGGCTGCATGTACCGGGAGGAGACGCATTCGCCGGGCAGCTACCGGCAAAGCGTGATGCTGGTGCAGGATGCGGTGGACCAATACCAGCAGGCAACCGGGCTGCTGCCGATCGAGAACAGTGACCAGAGCGTGCCGCGTTACGAGAAGTTCCGCATCGATCTGGACAAGCTGCACCGCGAAGGGTACTTGGATGAAATTCCGTCGGCGGCGTTCGAGAAGGGCGGCAGCGCTTATTTTCTGCTGCAGGATGAAGAAACCGCCCCGACCGTCAAGCTAATAGACCTGGTCACGGTCCAGGCCGTAAACGACGTGCAGCGCGAGGTGCAGCGCTACCGCATGTCGCACGGCGGCTCCCTCCCGCTGGAAGAGGAGCTGTACCCGGGGCTGTTCGCTATTGATTACGGGAAGCTGAAGCAACGCCAGGCCAAACTGGCCAGCGTGTATTCGCAGCGCCCGCTGACGCTGCTGATGGACGGCTCAGGAGGCGTCTATGCCGATTATGCCGAGGATATTATAACCGCTATCCAGAAGAACGGCTCGGAGCCGGCGGAGGATGAGGATCTGCGCCAGGAGCTTACGCAGGCCTCCTATTATGTGCCGGCCAAATCGCTGCCGTACCGCTGGATTCAAGGCTCGCCCGTGCCGCAAACGGGAGATTGACGGGAAGTCCAGCTTTTTTTCAAAACAGGTTCTACTCTCCTATCGACGTTCATATGTTTGATGAGAAGGCTTCCGGGCGCCGGAGCATACTGCAGCGCGCAGCGCAAGGGCGGGAAATTCCTGCAATTTGCGCATTGCGTCAGGTCATAAATCCATTTCGGATACATATGATGATACTAGTCCAAATGCATGTCCGAGCATTCCGGGTTAGCGCGGGGCGAAAGACTCTGCTGTGGAACGCGAAGTCGATGCTCTTCAAGCATTTTTTCGGAAGTATATGAGGAGGGGATCTCTTTTGGAAAAAGTGGATATTTTCAAGGACATTGCCGAGCGTACCGGCGGAGACATCTATCTTGGCGTCGTCGGCGCGGTTCGCACGGGAAAATCGACATTCATCAAGCGCTTCATGGAGACGGTGGTGCTTCCGAACATCACCAGCGAAGCGGACCGGGTCCGCGCGGTCGATGAGCTCCCGCAAAGCGCGGCGGGCAAAACGATCATGACTACCGAGCCGAAATTCGTGCCGAACAATGCGGTGCAGATCAAGGTCGCCGAAGGCCTGGAGGTCAATGTGCGCCTCGTCGATTGTGTCGGCTACGCCGTGGACGGCGCTAAAGGCTACGAGGACGAAAACGGCCCGCGGATGATTTCGACGCCGTGGTTCGAAGAGCCGATTCCGTTCCAGGAAGCGGCCGAAATCGGTACACGCAAGGTCATTCAGGAGCATTCCACGCTCGGCGTCGTGGTAACGACCGACGGAACGATCGCGGAAATCCCGCGGAGCTCGTATATCGACTCCGAGGAGCGCGTCATCGCCGAGTTAAAAGAGGTAGGCAAGCCGTTCGTGCTGGTCATCAACTCGACCCGGCCGCGCAGCGAAGAAGCGCAGCTGCTCCGCAGCGAGCTGGCACTGAAATACGATATTCCGGTCATGACGCTGAGCGCGGCGAACATGTCCGAAGACGATGTTACCGGCGTGCTGCGCGAAGTGCTGTACGAATTTCCTGTGCATGAGGTCAACGTAAATCTCCCAAGCTGGGTTATGGTGCTGAACGAAAACCACTGGCTGCGGAGCAGCTATGAAAATTCGGTCCGCGATACGGTCAAGGACATCCGCCGTCTGCGCGATGTTGACCGTCTGGTCGCCCAGTTTACGCAATATGATTTCATCGACCGCGCCGGCCTGAGCGGGATGAATATGGGGCAAGGGGTTGCCGAAATCGACCTGTTTGCGCCGGAAGAGCTGTACGATCAGGTGCTGATGGAGGTCGTCGGCGTTGAAATCCGCGGCAAGGATCATCTGCTCCAGCTGATGCAGGAGTTCTCGCATGCCAAACGCGAATACGACCGTTTCTCCGAAGCGCTCGAAATGGTGAAGACGACCGGCTACGGCATCGCTGCGCCGACGCTGGCGGAAATGGCGCTGGATGAACCGGAGCTGATCCGGCAGGGCTCGCGCTTCGGCGTAAGGCTGAAAGCGACTGCACCGTCGATCCATATGATCCGCGTCGATGTCGAGTCTGAATTCTCTCCGATCATCGGTACGGAAAAGCAGAGCGAGGAGCTTGTGCGCTACCTGATGCAGGATTTCGAGAACGACCCGATCAAGATTTGGGAATCCGATATTTTCGGCCGGTCGCTGCACTCCATCGTGCGCGAAGGCATTCAAGGCAAGATCGCCATGATGCCGGACAACGCGCGCTACAAACTGCAGGAGACGCTGGGCCGGATCATCAACGAAGGCTCGGGCGGACTGATCGCTATCATTTTGTAAAAGAGATAACTTTGATTCCAGAGAGCGGGCCATTATGGCCCGCCTTTTTGGCATTTATGGTCAGTATGCGCCTACTCCACTGTATGGGCTTATTTTGCGCATAATCAGCAAAGTATGAGTCTTTCTGCTCTTTTTTGCGCCTGCGCCTTGAAATTATAGATGTGCTGTATTACTATAAGTTTGTTGCGCTTCAAGCTAGAATCGCGCTGGTAGCCCGTATTTCACGAGATTAGCACGTATATTTTGCATTGAAACGGAAACAGTGTATGATAGTGGATATTTGTCCGGGGAGGTGAAAAGACATGAATAAATCAGATCTGATCAATGTGGTAACAGAAGCAACCGAACTTCCTAAGAAAGACGCTACCAAAGCGGTTGAGGCTGTTTTTGAAGCTATCACTAACGCTCTGCAAAGCGGCGACAAGGTACAACTGGTTGGATTCGGAAACTTTGAGGTGCGTGAGCGCTCCGCCCGTAAAGGACGTAACCCGCAAAGCGGCGAAGAAATCGAAATCCCTGCCAGCAAGGTGCCTGCATTCAAACCTGGCAAAGCGCTTAAAGACGGAATCAAATAGAGATTTCTACATATCGATCCTATAGTCTTTCCGCGAAACTGCGATGCCGCCCTTCAAGGCGGCATTTATTTTTAAAGAATAGGATTTTTTAGTTTCTGGGGATATTTTAGAGGAGGCCGACCTGTATGAATGAAAAAAACAGCGGTGCAAACCCTGCGCCTGCGGGCAGCGATTATATCGTGGTTAAGGCAAAGGAAAGCGGCGTTCAGGTCATCGGGCTGACACGCGGCCACGATACGCGGTTCCACCATACCGAAAAGCTGGATAAAGGCGAAGTGCTGATCGCTCAATTCACCGATCATACCTCGGCCATGAAGATCCGCGGCAAAGCGGAGATCTGGACCAAACACGGACAACTGGAGAGCGAAAGCTGAGGAAGCAGGCATAGCCTGCTTTTTTGCAAAATATAACTAAATATAGGCCGGCCCGGCATGTGCGGATATTCGCGGGACGGCCCGGATACGCTGGAAAGGGAGGGCGGACGATGAAGCGCGGCGGGTTAATCGGAGCGACATTATTCTTGGCGGTGGCCTCGGCCTCCATCCTTCCGGCATTGGCCGGGCTTGCCCCTGCGGCTTTGATGCCGCCCGGCGAGGTGCAGGCATTGGGTGCGGAGGGAGCGATTCTCCGGGACGACAATCTGGTCGACCGGCTGGCTGACGTTCCCTTTACGCTGCCGATCGACAGCGCCGGCTGGAAGGCGGGGGTGCTGACGCTGGATCTCAAAGTGACCGGGAACGACCATGAGCCTGAGGAACTATACCGCAATATGGCGGAGGCTATCGGCTTTGCCTTTCAAGATACGGCCAATGTGGAGCAGCTGCTGCTGCGGGTCTTAGTCGATGATAAGTGGCTGGACAGCCGCCGGCTGCTGCTGGCAGGGGATATCCGGCGCAGCGAATGGTCTTCCGAGGGACTTGGAAGACTGAGAGAAGCCGGGAACCGGCCGCTGCCGGAAGCGCTGCGCCGCCAGTTCCGGATCAGCGAAAGCGAGCTGTGGCGCAAGCAGTTCATTTATCCTTAAAATGGGTAAAAGAAACTAAAAGCCCTTATCGTGCGTGCGCAAATAACATGTGATATAATAGACAAGATGTGAACAATGATATTGAAAGTTACTTCAAAGGCTTCGGAGGCTGAAATGAAACCGTACCGCATACCGCAATTAGCTACTTCCTATACCGGCTACGACATGATTCAGCGGCATACGGAATTGCCGCCGTTATCCGCTGGGCGCGGCCATTTGTTATATACGTTTTTGAGCCACGGGCAAGCGCACACCGTTAATCATGGCGAGCTGTATACGCTTGCGACAGCGCTGGTGCAGCTCGGACTGGATACTCATGAATCGATTGAACGCTCAGGGGGCGACCCGGACGGGGAAGCCATGCGTTCGCGCCAACTGAAGGTGCTTGCCGGCGATTATTTCAGCAGCTGGTTTTACCACCTGCTGGCCAAGCAGGAGCAGATTGAAATGATCGGGGTCTTAAGCGCGGCCATTGCCGATGTGAACGTGATGAAAGCGCGGCTTTACGGCAAAATGCGGGACATGCTGCTCTCTGCCGAACAATATTTGCGGTATACCGTACAGCTGAATATGCGGCTGTTTCTTTCGTTTATCCCGATGATTCCAGAACCGCTGGCTGGACTGTATGAGCGGCTGCTGGCTGAGTTCAGCCAGGTGGAAGCGGTGAATCAGGAGCTGCAGCGTGCCGAAGATCCGGCGGGCGCCCGGGAAGGCTTCTGTTACTGGATGGTGCTGGAGACGGGATCGGAAGAAGAGCAGGCTCAGCTGCGGAGCGGTGAGCTTGCAGCGAAGGAATGGAAGATGCTCAAGCTGAAATACAAATGCGATTCCCTGCTGCGGGACAAGCTGCACGGCTCGCTGAAGTCGATTCAGGGACTGCTTGCGGGGATTAAAGACGAAGCGCTCTCGGCTGAGCTTGGCGGCGTGTTTGACCGTCTGTACCAGCAGGTCAAAATATCCGGTCTTGCCGCAATGGAGGGGTAGCGATGAGTGCAGAGAAAACAGGTGCCGCAGGCGAACAGGGCATCAAGCCGAAAGAACAGTACGTCCACTCCGTATTTGAAAGCATTGCCGGAAAATACGATCTGATGAACGATATATTAAGCTTCCGCCGCCATAAGGCTTGGCGCAGCTTTACAATGCGCAAGATGGCGATGAAGCGCGGGGATACCGCGGTTGATTTATGCTGCGGCACCTGCGACTGGAGCATTGCTCTTGCGGAAGAGAGCGGGACCGGGCAGATCATGGGCCTCGATTTCAGCGCAGGCATGCTTGAGGTGGGACGCCGCAAGGTGGAGGCGCGCGGATTGGCGCAGCAAATCACGCTAGTTCAGGGCAATGCGATGGCGCTGCCGTTCGGCGATAACTCGTTCGATTACGCTACGATCGGCTTCGGGCTGCGCAACGTTCCCGATCCTGTACAGGTGCTGAATGAAATGAAACGGGTGGTGAAGCCGGGCGGCATGGTGGTCTGCCTGGAGTTGTCCAAGCCGATGAAACAGCCGTTTAAGGGACTTTATTATTTTTATTTCGAAAAGGTTCTGCCGCTTCTCGGTAAATTGTTTGCCAAACGTTATGAACAGTACAAATGGCTTCCTGAATCGCTGGCCTTGTTCCCGGACCGAGCGCAGCTTGCGGCGATTTTCCGCGAGCGGGGACTGAAGGATGTCGAATCCTACCCGCTGACAGGCGGTATCGCGGCATTACATATTGGGCGCAAGGAGAGCTGTAATGATTAAAAAAGCCGGCATTTTTCTGCAAATGATCAAATTTGAACACACTGTATTTGCCTTGCCGTTCGCCTTTATGGGCGCACTTCTTGGTTCCGTCGTCATGTACGGCGCACTGCCCACCTGGGCGCAGATCGGATGGGTAGCCGTAGCCATGTTCGGCGCGCGCAGCGCGGCGATGGGCCTGAACCGGCTAATCGACCGGATCAGCGACGCCAAAAACCCGCGGACGGCGGGGCGGGCGATTCCTGCAGGGCTGCTCAAGGTCGGCGAAGTCGCGTTGTTTGTTGTTTTCTCCTTCGCCTTGCTTTTTCTGGCGGCATTTAACCTTAATCCGCTGTCGGCCAAATTGCTGCCGATTGCCGTATTTTTTCTTGTTTTCTATTCTTTTACCAAACGGTTTACCTGGGCTTGCCACCTGTTCCTCGGCCTGACGATTGCGCTTGCGCCGCTTGGCGGCTGGGTAGCCGTGACCGGCAAAGTGGACTGGGCGGCGATGGTGTTTTATTTTACCATCATGTTCTGGATCGCCGGCTTTGACGTCATTTATGCTTGCCAGGACGTCGATTTCGACCGCAAAGAGGGACTGCATTCCATTCCGGTTCGTTTCGGCGTCGCCAAATCGCTGATCATTGCCAAAGCGTTCCATATCGTTACCGGGCTCGGCTTCGTGACGCTGTTGTTCCTGACTGACCTCAGCTGGTGGTACGTGGCCGGCCTCCTGATTGCCTACATCATTTTGTTCTATGAGCATCACATCGTGTCGCCGAGCGACCTGAGCCGTTTGCAAACCGCATTCTTTACGATGAACGGCGTACTCAGCATCGTGATGTTCTCGTTTACTTTGATTGATCTGGTGGTGCGGTTCTACTGATGGCGGAGCACAGCAAACACTATGTGGTCGGCATTACCGGCGCAAGCGGCGGAATCTACGGCATCCGGCTGACGGAAACGCTGCTGTCGATGGGACATGCCGTGCACCTGGTCGTCAGCAATGCGGGCTGGCGCGTGTTTAAGGAAGAGCTTGGCTTCGCAGTAACCGACCGGGAAGGCTTTTTGAACGAGAAGTTCAAGGGCTATCCCGGTTCTCTGCGTTATCACCCGGTTCAGGATATCGGCGCTTCCATTGCCAGCGGTTCGTTCCGGACCGAAGGAATGATTATCATGCCTTGCTCGATGGGAACACTGTCTGCTGTAGCCAGTGGCAGTTCCGACAATCTGCTGACCCGTGCCGCGGACGTCATGCTGAAGGAAGGGCGTCCGCTGGTCCTCGTGCCCCGTGAAACGCCGCTGCATGCGATCCATCTGGAAAATATGCTGAAGCTCGCCCGGCTCGGCGTCAAGCTGATTCCGGCGATGCCGGCGTTTTACCATAAGCCGGAGACGGTGGACGATCTCGTGAATTTTATGGTCGGCAAGGTGCTGGACAGCCTGCGGCTGGAACACGGTCTATTCCGCAGATGGGGAGAGGATGAAGAATGATGCAGCCGGAAAAGACCGTAATCGGAAAAATCAGCTATACCAACTCGTGGCCGGTATTTCATTATTTTGAACCGGAGCATCTCGGCTTTGACGCAGAAATGGTCAGCGAAGTGCCGGCGGTGCTGAACCGCGGTATGGCTGAGGGAAGCATCCATGTCGGAGCGTTGTCCTCCTTCGCGTATGCCGCCGCGAGCGACCGGCTCCTGCTGCTGCCGGATTTGTCGGTCAGTGCGGACGGGCCGGTGCAATCGATCCTGCTGTTCTCGCGGCAGCCGCTTTCGGAGGTCAAAAACGGCAAAATCGCCTTGACGAATACATCCGCGACTTCGGTAAACCTGCTCAGGATTTTGCTGGAGAAGGCGCTGGGCGGCAAGCCGGAATACGTTACCATGGACCCGGATCTGGACTTGATGATGGCACAAGCCGATGCATGCCTGCTGATCGGCGACAGCGCGATCAAAGCGTCTTGGCGCCCGGGAGATTATTTCGTGACCGATCTCGGCGCGCTCTGGAAGGAATGGACCGGACTCGGCATGACCTTTGCCGTCTGGGCGGTCAACCGTGATGCGGCCCGGGAGCGGCCGGAAGAAATCGCGGCCATTGCCGCGGCGCTGCGGGAGAGCAAGCGGCGCGGCCGATCCGAACTGGCCCCGATCATTCAGGAGGCGCGGCTGATGCATGGGGGAAGCCCGGCCTACTGGGAGCATTATTTCCGTAATTTATGTTATGACTTTGGGGAAAGGCAGCAGGAAGGTCTGAAACTCTATTTCCGCTATGCCTATGACATGGGCCTGCTGCCGCAGGAAGTGAACATGGAGCTTTGGAGCCACAATTTGCTGACGCGGGTGAAAGAATGAAACGTATACCAATGTTTGGCACGCTTAACAGAGATATGGACCATATTGAAAAAGAACTCTACCGCAGCGTGCAGGGCGACGACGATCTGCTGACGGAGACCTCGCTGCATCTGCTGAAGGCAGGAGGCAAACGGCTGCGCCCGGTATTTGTGCTGATGGGCGGCAAATTCGGCACCTATGACCTGGAGAAGCTGAAGCGCGTTGCCATTCCGCTCGAGCTGATCCACAGCGCTTCTCTCGTCCATGACGACGTGATCGACGACGCCGACCTGCGGCGCGGCGAACCGACCGTCAAGGCGAAGTGGGGCGACAAAATCGCCATGTACACCGGCGATTATATTTACGCGAAAGCCCTGGTGATGACGTCGGAACTGAGACATCCGCGCGTGCATCAAATCCTGTCGCGGGCGATGGTGGAAATGTCCATCGGAGAGATGGAACAGATCCGCGATTTCTTCAACAGCGGGCAGAGCGTACGCCATTATCTGCGGCGGATCCGCCGCAAAACAGCGCTGCTGATCGCCATCAGCTGCCAGCTTGGGGCTCTCGCGGCGGATGCCGAACCGGAGTCGGCGCGGCTTTTGTATAATTACGGCTACAATGTCGGCATGGCTTTCCAGATCCGCGACGATTTGCTCGACCTGTCGGGCACGGAGAAGCAAATCGGAAAGCCGCCGGGCAGCGATATGCGGCAGGGCAACATCACGCTGCCGGTCATTTATACGCTGGAGGACGAACGTCTGCGCGACGAACTGCAGAAAGAGCTGGTCCTGATCCGCACCGGGCAAAGCGGGGTCGGCCGTGCGGTCGATATGATCCTCAGTGGCGACGGCATCGCCCGCGCCGAACAGCTGGCCGGCCGTTATATCGATAAGGCGCTGGCCGCGCTGGAGGCGCTTCCGGCCAACCGGATGAAGAAGAATTTGCGCGATATCGCTTATTTTGTGACCGGCCGCGCTTATTAAGGATATGCCCGGAAAAATGGGCGTTCACAGAAGGCAAGCTTTCTGGTAAGATCAAAAAAACCGCACTGGAGAGTGGCTCTATGGAACAAACGTATCTGATGATCAAACCGGACGGCGTACAGCGCGGCTTAATCGGGCGCATCGTAGCCCGTCTGGAAGACAAAGGCTTTAAGCTGGTTGCAGCCAAGCTGATTTCCGTGACGGAAGAGCAGGCCAAACGGCATTACGCCGAACATGAAGGCAAAGATTTTTTCCCTGAACTGGTCAGCTTTATTACTTCGGGACCGGTGTTTGCGATGGTATGGGAAGGCGATGACGTCATTGCGTTGTCACGTCTGCTTATCGGCAAAACCAAAGTCGGCGAAGCCTTGCCCGGCACGATCCGCGGCGATTACGCCAGCCATACCCCGCTGAACCTGATTCACGGTTCCGATTCTCCGGAAAGCGCAGCGCGCGAAATTGCGAATTTTTTTGCGACGGACGAACTGGTCAGCTACAAAAAAGACATCGCAGCCTGGATGTAACGCCGGGCGGGAAGCAGGGATAGCATGATTGAACGCGAAGAGACTTCGGCGGTGGACCCCGATTACTTAGGCTTTATCCATAATATCAAACAAAGCACAGGCATCGACCTTGCGGAATACAAGGAAGCGCAGATGAAACGGCGGCTGACGACGCTGCGCATGAAGAACGGCTACGGGTCGTTTGCCGACTTTTTTGCCGCGATGATGAAAGACAAAGCGTTGTTCTACGAATTTTTGGACCGCATGACGATCAACGTTTCGGAATTTTGGCGCAACCCGAACCGCTGGGAGGTGCTGCGGGACATCATCCTCCCGGAGCTACAGCGTTCGGGGCGCAAGTTGAAGCTGTGGAGCGCCGCCTGCTCGACGGGCGAAGAACCGTATACGCTGGCGATGATCCTTCAGGATAAAGGGATCTTGTCCCAGACCGGCATCACTGCCACGGACATCGACGACGGCGCTTTGGCTAAGGCGAAGCAGGGCCTCTATCTGGAACGATCGCTCAAGGATGTTCCGACGGATGTCGCCGCGCGCTACTTCAAGCCCGAAGGGCCGATGTTCAAAGTGAGCGAGGAGCTGAAACGGAATATCGAATACCGCAAGCAGAACCTGCTGACGGACAAGTTTGATACCGGCTACGACCTCATTATCTGCCGCAATGTGATGATCTATTTCACGGAAGAGGCGAAGCATAAGCTGTATCACAAATTCGCGGCGGCGCTGCGTCCCGGCGGCTATTTGTTCGTCGGCAGCACGGAGCAGATTTTTACGCCATCCCAATACGGGTTTGAATCGACGGAGACGTTCTTTTACCGTAAAAAATAGTTCAAGGACTTGCCGCGTTGTTGCTTGCCCGCCCGCGTATACGCTTGCCTGATGTTCGGCGATACTGGTAACAGATACTGCCAAGCCTAAGCCGATGCGAAAGGTCGAGTACAGCAATGGACAAAAGCAAAGTTCTGGCCGCGTACAAACGCGGCTTTCTGACCGCCCGCGAATGCGGGCAGATTCTCGGGATGGATGAAGCGCAGCTGCAGAGCCTGCTGCAGCTGGAAGACGATAAGCCGGCAGAGCCGCCGCGCGGCCGGAAGATCGGCGGCTAAGGCGGATCGTACGCCTGCCGGAGTATAGGGAAGCCCCCATCCGCTAGATTAGCGGATGGGGGCTTTTTTTTTCATGGAATGAGACCGCCGTTGCGGATGAAAGGATGAATGGAATATTTTGTACGGCCGCAGCGAGAAATATTTCCCGGACACTGAACCGGAACCTGCCCTTTCTTGTCAAAGCCGGTGCGCTATACTATAATGAGCAAAGATATTTAACATTTTAGCGGTTTACAGTTTGAAAGTGTGAAGGGGGAGCGCAGCATGAGTTTACGCTATTTGACGGCGGGGGAAACGCACGGTCCCCAGCTGACGGCTATTATTGAAGGACTTCCAAGCAACCTGACGTTGGATTTCGAGGAATTGAATTTTCAGCTGCTGAGACGCCAGAAGGGCTACGGCCGCGGGCGCCGCATGCAGATCGAAAAGGACACAGCCAGCATAGTCGGCGGCGTGCGCCACGGGTATACGACGGGTGCTCCCGTTGCCCTGGTGGTCGAGAACAAGGACTGGACCCACTGGAGAAATATTATGAACATCGAGCCCATTGAGGGCAGCGATGAAGAGAAACGCCGGGTGCACCGGCCGCGTCCCGGCCATGCCGACCTGAACGGCGGACTCAAGTACAACCATACCGACCTGCGGAACGTGCTGGAGCGCTCCAGCGCCCGTGAAACGGCGGCCCGGGTAGCAGTAGGCGCTGTAGCGCGGCAACTGCTGGCGGCTTTCGGCGTCAAGATCGGCGGACAGGTCATCCGCATCGGAGAGATCGAAGCCCCGGCGAACAACCTGCCGCTGGATGAACTGATCAAGGTGACGGAAGAATCTTCCGTGAGAGTCGTCGATCCGGAGACGGAAAAGAAAATGGAAGCCTACATAGACCAGATCAAGGAAGAAGGCGACTCCGTCGGCGGCATCGTGGAATGCATCGTCGAAGGCCTGCCGATCGGTCTCGGCAGCCATGTGCAGTCCGACCGCAAGCTGGACGGCGCCATCGCGGGCGCGGTCATGTCGATTAATGCGTTCAAAGGCGTGGAGATCGGCATCGGCTTCGAAGCGGGCAAGCTGCGCGGCTCCGAAGTGCATGACGAGATTCTCTACGAAGCGCAAAAGGGCTACCACCGGGCAAGCAACCGGCTGGGCGGCTTCGAAGGCGGCATGACCAACGGCATGCCTGTCGTCGTACGCGGGGTGATGAAGCCGATTCCGACGCTTTACAAACCGCTGCAAAGCGTGGACATCGACACGAAGGAACCGTTCACCGCCCAGGTCGAGCGTTCGGATGCCTGCGCGGTGCCGGCAGCCTGCGTCGTTTTGGAGAACGTGGTCGCTTTTGAAATCGCCAAAGCGTTTCTGGACAAATTCGGCGGAGATTCCATGGAGGAAATCCGCGCGAACTACAACAGCTACCTGGCGCAGCTGGAGAACTACTAATGGTACGGCAGATCACCGTTGAGCTCGGTGAACGCTCCTACCCTATCTATATCGGCAGCGGATTGCTCGGAGAGCTCGGAGCGCGCTGCAAGGAAGCGGGTTACCCGCCGCGCAGTCCGCTGTTGATCGTCAGCGACAGTGAAGTGGCACCGCGTTTTCTGGCCGCGGCGGAGAAATCCCTGGCGGACCAAGGCTACAAGACGGTCAGCCACGTCATCCCGGCCGGCGAAGCCTCCAAGTCGCTGGCGATGTACGAAGCCGTCGTGACGACGGCCATCAAGGCCGGTCTCGACCGCCGTTCGGCCGTGCTGGCGCTCGGCGGCGGCGTGGTCGGCGACCTTGCGGGCTTTGTTGCGGCGACCTATATGCGCGGCATCGGCTTCCTGCAGATTCCAACGACGATTCTCGCCCATGACAGCAGCGTCGGCGGCAAGGTCGCCGTTAACCATCCGCTGGCCAAAAATATGATCGGCGCTTTTTATCAGCCTTCGATGGTGCTGTATGATCTGGATACGCTGGCAACCCTGCCGCCACGGCAGGTAGCTTCCGGCCTGGCCGAGGTAGTGAAACACGGCCTCATTCTGGACCGTGATTTCGCCTATTGGTGCCGCGAACATGCACAGGAGCTGCTGGCTCTTGAACCGGAAGCGCTCGGCTACGCGCTGGAGCGCGGCTGCAGCATCAAAGCGGCCGTGGTCGGCGAAGATGAAACGGAGCAGGGTCTGCGGGCGATCCTCAATCTGGGCCATACGATCGGCCATGCCATTGAAGCGGTCGGCAGCTACGGCGCGCTGCTGCATGGCGAAGCGATCGCCATCGGTATGGCCGGCGCAGCGCTGCTTGCCGCCAAGCTAGGGAGGGACCGGAGCATTTACACGGATACCGTATCCATGTTGTCCGCCCTGAACCTGCCGGTTCGCCTGCCGGCGGAATACGGCATTGACGAGCTGATGGAAGCGATGATGCATGACAAGAAGTTTAAAGAGGGCCAAATGACGTTCATCGTGCCGGAAGCCATCGGCAAGGTGAGCATTGTCGACAGCATCCAGCCAAGCGATGTGCGCGAGGTGCTGGCGTTGCTTAAGAAGGAGGAACAGCCGTGGTAAACCGGGGAATTCGCGGAGCGACGACCGTAACGAATAATGAAGAAGGCGAGATTTTGCGCGAGACGGTAACGCTGCTTCGTGAGATCGTTGACAAGAACGACGTCATCGCCGAAGACATCTGCAGCGTGTGGATTACAATGACCGAAGATTTGGATGCGACTTTTCCGGCCCGGGCTATCCGCGAGATCGCAGGCTGGGAGCTGGTCCCGCTGATGTGCTCGGTGGAGATTCCGGTCAAAGGCAGCCTGCCGCGCTGCATCCGCCTGATGGTACAGGTCAATACCGACAAAACGCAGCGGGAGATCCGCCATGTCTATCTGAACGAAGCCAAGCGGCTGCGTCCCGATCTGGCCCAAAATCAATAATTTATATGCCAAGGCGGTTGCCAACCGCCGCCGCCATCATGTATAGTGAAGTTAGCCGAGTAGAGCAGAGTTGAGTATAGCTTAGTTGAGTATAGCTGAGATGAGTGCAGTTTTAGTCCAGGATAGGCAGATGAGATGAGTAGATTTACAGATCAGTGATCCGCAGTAGCGACAAGCACATAGGTGTGCTCTGACGCTTTAATTCGCTGCAGTCACGGGTTCTTGCTCAACCGATGCCGTTCCGATGCGCTTTTTTTCATATACTTGCCTACATCAACCTCTACTTTTGTAGAGGTTTTTTTGCATATTCGGGACTATTACGAACCTTTAGGAGGTATACCCAGTGACCCAACCGAGAGTAGAAGAAGTGATCTCCCTGTCCCGGGAGTATAACCTGATTCCCGTCGCCAAACGGCTGCTGGCCGACATGGAGACGCCGATCCGCCTGTTTCAGCGTTTTGCCGGCGAGAAGAACGCGTTTCTGCTGGAAAGCGTGGAGGGCGGCATTCAATGGGCGAGGTACTCCTTTATCGGCAGCGAGCCGTTTCTGACCATCTCCGGTAAAAAAGGCGCGATCGACGTGGAGGCCGGCGGCGCAACCAAGCGGCTGCTTGGCAAGCCGGTCGAGGAGCTTAAAGCGCTGCTGCGCTCCTACCGCAGCCCGAAGCTGGAGGGCATGCCGCCGTTTACCGGCGGGGCGATCGGATTTTTCGGCTATGACCTGCTGCAATATTACGAGAAGCTGACGCCGCATGCGCTGGACGATCTGAAGATGGACGATATCCGCTTTATGTTCTGTGACCGCATCATCGTGTTCGACCATGTGAAGCAGCAGATCCTGCTGGTCGGCAATTTGCATATCCAGGATGGCGATACGGATTCGGCCATCCGCGCCAAATACGACGCGCTGAGCATCAAGCTGGAGAGCCTGGCCGAAGAGCTGCAAAAGGAAGGGCCGAAGGAGAACGTCAACCGGCGCAGCATTCCTCAGGATATCGAGCTGGGCGAGATCCACTCCAACCTGACCAAAGCACAGTACATCGCAAATGTTGAGAAGGCGAAGGAATATATCCGCGCCGGCGATATTTTCCAGGTGGTGCTGTCGCAGCGGATGCATATCGAAACGGAAGTTTCTCCGCTCCATGTATACCGGATGCTGCGCACGCTGAACCCTTCGCCGTACATGTATTATCTCAAAATGGACGAAGAAATCATCGTCGGCACCTCGCCGGAGGCGCTCGTCAAAGTGGACGGCAGCCGGGTGGAGACCCGGCCGATTGCCGGAACCCGCCCCCGCGGCGCGAACGAAGCGGAAGACAAGGCCTTGGCGGCAGAGCTGCTGGCCGACGAGAAAGAACGGGCGGAGCATCTGATGCTTGTCGATCTAGGCCGCAATGATCTGGGCCGGGTATCGACCTTCGGCACAGTGAAATGCGATTCGTTTATGGAGATCGAGAAATATTCGCATGTGATGCACATGGTCTCGAACGTATCAGGCACCTTGGCCGAGGGAAAAGATTTCTTCGACGCTTTCCTCTCCTGCCTGCCGGCCGGAACGGTATCCGGGGCGCCGAAGCTGCGGGCGATGGAAATCATCGCCGAGCTGGAGCGGGAAGCCAGAGGCGCTTACGCCGGAGCGATCGGCTACCTCGGTTTTTCCGGCAACATGGATTCCTGCATTACGATCCGCACGATCATCTTCCGCAAGGGCCGGGCTTACGTGCAGGCAGGCGCAGGCATCGTCTGGGATTCGGTGCCGGAGAAGGAATATGAAGAGACGGTCAACAAAGCGAAAGCCATGCTTAAAGCGATCCGGATGGCGGAAGCGATGTTCCCGGCGGAAACGAAAGAAACGCAAACCATCAACCAGGATTACCTGTACGAATATACCCCGCAGGGGCAATGATCAGAGGAGGATTAACCATGGAAGCAGGACAAATGTTACAATCGATGATAACCGAACTGATGGCCGGGAAAAATCTTTCCCGCGATGCTGCCCGCGCGGTAATGGGTACCATTATGGAAGGGGCGGCGACACCGGCGCAAATCGGTTCGCTGCTCACGGCGCTCCGAATCAAGGGCGAAACCGTCGAGGAGATCACGGGCTTCGCGGAAGCGATGCGCGGCTTCGGAGCCTCAGTGGTTACGGAGAATCACAGGCTGCTGGACACCTGCGGAACCGGAGGCTCCGGCATCCACAAGTTCAATATTTCCACCGCTTCGGCGATCATTTCCGCTGCGGCTTCCGTCCGTGTCGCCAAACACGGCAACCGCTCGGCTTCGGGCCGGGCGGGCAGCGCCGATGTGCTCGAAGCGCTTGGCGTCAACATTCACCTCAGTCCCGAGCAGGCCCGCAGCTGCCTGGAGAACATCGGTATTTGCTTTTTATTCGCCCAAATTTATCATCCCTCGATGAAATACGCCGCTGCACCGCGCCGGGAGCTGGGCTTCCGCACCGTATTCAACATGCTGGGCCCGCTGACCAACCCGGCCGGGGCGGACCGGCAGCTTATGGGTATCTATGACCGTGATCGGACGGAAACGGTCGCCAAAGTGCTGAAGGAGCTCGGTTCCAAACGGGCGATGATCGTCAGCAGCCTGGACGGCCTCGACGAGATCAGCATCTCCGCGCCGACGCAAGTATCCGAACTGAAGAACGGGGAAGTCACTACTTATATCATCCATCCGGAAGAATTGGGTCTTCGCGTCCATCCGCTGGAGGCGGTGCTCGGAGGGGATGCCGCAGAGAATGCCGCTATTATTACCGGCGTATTCAGAGGCGAAATGAACCCTTACCGCGATATCGTGCTGGCCAATGCCGGAGCCTGCATTTATGTCGCTGGCCTTGCGGATAACCTGCGGGACGGCGTTGCCGCCGCAAGAGAAGTCATTGATTCCGGCAAAGCGCTGGAGAAGCTGGAGCAGCTAAAAGCGAAAACAAAGGAGCTTGCATATGTATCTTGACCGCATCGTCGCCACCAAAATCAAAGAAGTCGAACAGCTCGCCGCAAGCTTTTCGCAGCCGGAAGCCGAGGAACGGATCGCGGCTTTGCCGCCGACCCGCGGTTTCCGGAATGCCCTCGTGTCGGGCCGGAACCGGCCGGTGGGCCTGATTGCCGAAGTAAAGAAGGCTTCGCCTTCCAAAGGGCTGATCCGCCCCGACTTCGATCCCGTAACCATTGCTCGCAGCTACGAGCAGGCGGGAGCCGATTGTCTCTCGGTGCTGACGGACCGCGATTATTTCCAGGGCAATGAAGCTTATTTGCAGCAGGTACGCGACGCGGTGCAGCTTCCGCTGCTGCGCAAAGATTTTATTATCGACGAAAAACAAATCTACGAAGCCCGTCTGCTCGGCGCGGATGCCATTCTGTTGATCGTAGCGATTCTATCGGCGGAACAGCTGCTACGTTATACGGAGCTCGCGTCTTCGCTCGGCATGGACGTCCTGATTGAAGTACATGATCAAACCGAACTGGAGACCGTGCTCGGCACAGGTCTGGCGGGGCATCCGCAGGTGCTGCTGGGCATCAATAACCGTAATCTCCGCACCTTTGAGACTTCATTGGAGACGACCAAAGCATTGGCGGCGCTCGTTCCGGCGAATGTGCCGGTCATCAGCGAAAGCGGCATTGCGGGTCCTGAGGATATTGCTTATCTGAAATGTACAGGGGCTGCGGGCGTGCTGGTAGGCGAATTTTTTATGCGCCAGCCGGATGTGGAACAAGCGGTGAACGATTTGCTGGGGCCTTTGCCTACTGTCAAAGGAAGTGCTGCCCATGGCTGAGCCGCTGGTAAAAATATGTGGACTTCACAGCGTTGAAGTGCTAAAATCTATGAAGCGATTGCCGATTGATTATATCGGTTTTGTATTTGCCCCAAGCCGCCGGCAGGTGACGCCTGCCGTTGCCGCCGAGCTGCTCGCCGTGCTAGCGGAATGGGAGAGCGGACGGGCGCCGCAGGCCGCGGGGGTTTTTGTAGACCCGCCGCTTGAGGAGCTGCGGGAGGTGCTCGCCGTTGCCGGGCTGGATGTCATCCAACTGCACGGCGCCGAGAGCGCTGTATTTTGCCGGGAGGTTAAGGCGGCTTTCCCCGGCCGGCAAGTGTGGAAGGCAATCTCTATCAGCGGACGGGAAGTTTCCGAGTCCTCCGGCGGCGCAAAGGCGCTGCTCGGCGAATATGCCGAAGCGGTAGACGGGTTCCTGCTCGATACCTTCGATCCGAATGGAAGCGGAGGATCGGGGCGGACCTTCGATTGGGCGGCGATTCCCGCCTATCAGGCGGCGGCTGCCGAACTCGGCGTGCCGCTGTTTGTCGCCGGCGGGCTGACCCCGGACAATGTGAATGAACTTGTGCAGGGATATGCGCCGGATGGCGTCGACGTCTCAAGCGGCGTTGAAAGCTTCGGTGCCAAGGATATTGCCAAAATCAAAGCTTTTGTGGAAAGGGTGAAGCAATCATGATACAAGTACCTGACAAATATGGACGTTTTGGTTCTTTCGGCGGCCGCTTCGTTCCCGAAACCTTGATGAATGCGCTGATCGAACTGGAGGAGGCGTACGACAAGTTTTCGCAGGACCCGGCATTCCAGGAAGAGATGGACTATCTGCTCAAGCAGTATTCCGGACGCGAAACGCCGCTTTATTATGCGGAACGCCTCAGCAAACAGCTTGGACAGGCTAAAATATACCTGAAACGCGAAGATTTAAACCATACAGGCGCACATAAGATCAACAATGCGATCGGTCAGGGCATCCTGGCCAAGATGATGGGCAAAAAGAAAGTCATCGCCGAAACGGGCGCCGGCCAGCATGGCGTCGCCACGGCGACGGTAGCCGCGCTGCTCGGCATGGAATGCAAGGTGTTCATGGGCGAAGAGGATACCCGCCGTCAGGCGCTGAACGTCTTCCGCATGAAGCTGCTCGGCGCCGAGGTTATCCCGGTGACCTCCGGTTCGCGCACGCTCAAGGATGCCGGCAATGAAGCGCTCCGCTACTGGGTCAGCAACGTGGAGGATACGTTCTACATCCTTGGCTCCGCGGTCGGCCCGCATCCGTATCCAATGATGGTGCGCAACTTCCAGCGCGTCATCGGCGACGAGACGCGCCGGCAAATCCTCGATGCCGAAGGACGGCTTCCGGATATTTTGGTCGCCGCGGTCGGCGGGGGCAGCAACGCGATCGGCATGTTTTATCCGTTCATCGGCGATGACGGCGTGGACATGATCGGCGTCGAAGCCGCCGGACGCGGCGTCGACACCGAATTCCACGCCGCGACGATGAGCAAAGGCAGCAAAGGCGTGTTCCAGGGCTCGCTCAGCTACTTGCTCCAGGATGAGCACGGCCAGGTACAGGAGGCGCATTCCATCTCCGCCGGGCTGGATTATCCGGGCGTTGGCCCCGAGCACTCCTATCTGAAAGATATCGAGCGCGTGAAGTATGTGCCGATTACCGATGACGAGGCGCTCGAGGCGCTGAAGCTGCTGAGCTTGACCGAGGGCATCATTCCCGCACTGGAATCGGCTCATGCCGTTGCCCAGGTCGCCAAAATCGCTCCGCAGCTTGGTCCTGATGACATTGTCGTGGTCTGCCTGTCGGGCCGGGGCGACAAGGACGTTGAATCGATAATGGCTTATTCGGAAAGGGAGGGAGCGAAATGACGACCGAAACGACAAACCGGATGGACGCCGTATTCCGCAAACTGAAAAGCGAAGGCCGGGCGGCGCTCATTCCTTTTCTGACCGTCGGCGATCCCGACCTGGCCGCGACGCTTGAGATCATAGCCGAGCTTGAGGCGGCGGGCGCAGATATGCTGGAGCTGGGCGTGCCCTATTCTGATCCGCTGGCCGACGGCCCCGTCATTCAGCGGGCTTCGTCCCGGGCGCTTCGCAGCTCGATTACCTTGCGTACCTGCTTGGAGACAGCAAAGCAGGCGCGGGAACAGGGCAGCTGCCTGCCATTCATCCTGTTCACGTATTACAATCCCGTGATGCAGATGGGGCTCGATCGCTTTTTCACCGAAGCAGTCGCCCATGAAATCAGCGGCCTGATTATTCCCGACCTTCCCGTGGAGGAAGCGGACGAAATGAGGCTGCGCAGCCGCGAGGCGGGCATCAATCTGATCCCGCTGGTTGCGCCGACCTCGCAGGAGCGGATCGCCCGCATCGTGGATGGCGCCAGCGGATTCGTGTATTGCGTCTCTTCACTGGGCGTAACCGGCGAACGTTCCTCGTTCCACGCCGGTGTCGATGAGTTTATCGCTTCCGTAAAGGCGGCAACCGATTTGCCGGTAGCCGTCGGCTTCGGCATTTCCACCGGCGAGCAGGTGGCCCGGTTCGCGCAAATCTGCGACGGCGTCGTCGTCGGCAGCGCCATCGTCCGTAAAGTAGAGGACGTGATCCCGCTGCTGGAGCAACCCGATACGCGGCGCGAGGGTTTGTTGCAAATCCGTGAATTTGTGGCACAATTAAAACCATAAATGATTCCTGCATAATAAAAAATGGCTGTACAAGATGAAATACTGTATATACGAAAGCGGGAAGGAACGAAGGGGAAGTTTGGAACTGGAGGAACGGTAGTGTTCGCCTTTAGATTTGAATTTCTACCGCGGCGAGCGGTTTATAATGAGGAAATTCAAATCTAACAGCGACCGGAAGTCCAAACATTCTCCGCAGTGCCTTCCGCCGCGCAAGTTGATAGCCAGCCTTTATCTTGTACAGCCAATCAAACGGAGAGAGAGGGCACCAGATGAACCCGAAACCGAATATCGTAGACCTCCCTGTCTATAAACCGGGGAAACCGATCGACGAAGTGAAAAAAGAGCTTGGCTTAAACGAGGTCATCAAGCTCGCTTCCAACGAAAATCCGTACGGCACCTCGCCGAAAGCGAAAGCGGCCATCATTGCGGATCTCGACAATTTGTATCTGTATCCGGACGGCTCTGCCGCCGAACTGACCGAAGCGTTGACTGCCCATCTGGGCGTCGGCAAAGACCAAATTATTTTCGGCTGCGGCTCGGATGAGATTATCGCCCTGATTGCCCGCGCATTTTTTGTGCCCGGCGACGAGACGATTATGGCGGACCAGACTTTTTCGGTGTACAAAAGCAACGCCGATATCGAAGGCGCAGTGACGATCGAAGTTCCGCTTGTCGAAGGAACCCATGACCTGGATGGCATGCTTGGTGCAATTACGGACCGCACCAAGGTCATTTGGGTTTGCAACCCGAATAACCCGACCGGGACAATCGTGTCCGGAGAAGCATTGACCACATTCCTGGATGCGGTGCCATCCCAAGTCATGGTCGTGCTAGACGAAGCCTACTACGAATATGTCACGGACCTATCCTATTCGAACGGCATCGACTTGCTGGGGCAATATCCGAATCTGGTCGTGCTGCGGACTTTCTCCAAGATTTACGGCCTTGCCGCCCTGCGTATCGGTTACGGCGTAGCCAGCCCGCAGATCATCAGGCTGATCAACCAGGTGCGCGAGCCGTTTAACACTTCGCGGCTGGCTCAGGCCGGCGCACTGGCCGCACTTGCGGACCAGGAATATGTCGAGGAATGCCGCCGTCTGAACAGCGCGGGCATTCTGCAGCTGCAGGACGATTTTAAGCGTCTTGGATTAAATGCCTTTCCTGCCCACGGCAATTTCATTATGGTCGATGTGCGCAAGCCAGCCTATGATGTGTTTGAAGCGCTGCTGCGCCAGGGCATTATCGTGCGGGCAGGGCATAAGCTGTATCCGACGTATATCCGCGTAACCGTGGGATCGGCGGAACAGAACAAGGCGTTTATCGCCGCGCTCGAACTGGTGCTTAGGGAGCAGGGCGTTCGCGCATAAAGCCCTGAAGGATCGGTGAACTCATAAAAGGCAGGAAGTGCAAAGATATGACGAAGATTGCGATATTCGGGGTCGGCCTGATCGGCGGTTCGCTGGCGCTTTGCTTTAAGGGCAAAGCGGGGCTGACCGTCACGGGCCACGCCCACCGGCCGGAATCCGCGGCAAAGTACCTTAGCCGCGGCGTGGTCGATCAGGCGACGGTTTCGCTGGAGGAAGCGGCGCTGGACGCCGATTTTATTTTTCTGTGCGTGCCCGTCGGCATGCTTGGTGAGTATTTGCAGCGGCTGAGCCGGCTGCCGCTGAAGCCCGGCTGCATCATCACCGATGTCGGCAGCACCAAGGGCGAAATTGCAGCCTGCGCCGCAGAGCTCGATCTGCCCGGCGTATACTTCATCGGCGGTCATCCGATGGCCGGCTCCGAGCGCTCGGGCGTCGAAGCGGCTTCCTCGCTGCTGTTCGAGAACGCCTATTACGTGCTGACGCCTGCCGCGAATGTGCCGGAGGAGGCGTATGATCGCCTGAAGGCGCTGCTTGTACATACGAAAGCCCAGATTGTGCGGCTGGATCCGGAACGGCATGACGAGATCGTCGGGGCGATCAGCCATTTGCCGCATATTATCGCGGTGGCGCTGGTTAATCAGATCCATGAATACGACCAGGCCGATTCGTTCTACAGCACGCTGGCCGCCGGTGGCTTCCGCGACATCACGCGGATCGCTTCCAGCGACCCGCTGATCTGGCGGGATATTCTGCTCAGCAACCGGCCGGTGATGCTGCAACTGCTCAAGGACTGGAACGCCGAGATCGGCGACTTTATCCGGCTCCTGGAGCACAGCGACGGAGACGGTATCGAAGAGGCGTTCCGCGAGGCGAACGGATTCCGCAGCATGCTGCCGGAACGTCGCAAGGGCATGATTACGCCGCTGTTCGACCTGCATATCGATGTGCCGGACCATCCGGGGATCATCGGCCGGATTGCGACGGAGCTTGGGGATCAAGGGATCAACCTCAGCAACGTGCAGATCATCGAGAGCCGGGAGGACGTGCCGGGCATTATGCGGCTCTCTTTCCGTCAGGAGCAGGATATGGAGCGGGCCAAACGGCTGCTGCAGAGCAGCGCATATACCGTATACGTGTAATAATCCCCACAAAGTGAAGCAATAGCTTCGGAGTTTACTCAGGTACTTTGCGGGGGCCCCAAAAGTAAATAAGCACCCCCACAAAGTGATGCGAAAGCTATGAAGTTAACTCAGGTACTTTACCGGAGCCCCCAAGCACTTAATAAATCAGCAAGCCCAAAACCCCGGAGCGAAGGCTCCGGGGTTTTTCATCCAGCTCGTCCATTGTTTAGGGAAAATGGGCAAAAAAAATACCGCTTACAAAATAAGCGGTTACAGTTCACATGAATCATGGAACCGTGCAGTTTTTGGATAGGAGTGGAGAGAAACCATACTGTACTTTTATTATATGTATCCGTTTTCATTTTGTCAACAGATTCTTTTGAATTTGTTTTGCAGCCGCATTGCCTGAATATACTTAAAGTCTACTAATGTCATCTCCTATCGATATATGCTATACTGAACTAGCTATATTCCGAGAACCGCCGGTTCGTCGACCCGGATTTAACAGACGGTTCTTCGAAAATTTTTTTCCTGAAATTACATATGACAGCTTTTTTTCCGGGTAAATGAATATACATAGGACGTATTTCGTTTTCATGTAATAAATCCGGATATGTACCGCAACTTTTCATTCCCCGACCGGTATAAGTAGATACGGACCGAGCGGGATTACACGTGCAAGGGCGAGGAGGGCCGAACTCACCATGACGGATTCCCAGTTGATCCAGCTGATCAAACAAGGAGATACAGAAGTATATTCCGAATTGATGCGGCGTTATCAACGAAAAATATTGGCATTCATCTATCATATGCTCAAAAATTCGCACATGGAGCTAATTGCCGAGGATTTATGCTCGGAAACCTTTTATAAAGCCTTCCGCAGTCTTCATTCCTTTCGGGAAGTAGATGCCTCTTTCTCCACATGGCTGTACACCATCGCCAGGAATACGGTGCTCAGCGAACTGCGCAAGAACCGGGCAGGCAGCGTTTCGCTGGAAGAGAGCGGGTATACGCCGGTCGCTCCAAGTGAAATTGTTCCCGAAGCGGCGGCGCTGCGCAAAGAGCGGATGAACATGGTTCGCGATGCCATCAATAACCTCCCTGAGAAGCAGCGTTCGGCGCTGATTCTGCGGGAATACGACCAGATGGATTATCAGGAGATTGCCACGATCCTCGATCAGAGCGTCAGTTCCGTAAAATCATTATTGTTCCGGGCCAGGAGCAGCGTAAAACTCCAGCTCGAATCCTATTTTTATGAGCCTGAAATGGAAGAGCAGGCCGAGAGGGTGTAAGGCCGATGAACTGTAGGGAAGCGCAAGATGCCATTCCGCTGCTGTGGGACGCTCCCCCCACTGATCCGAAGCGGATGGAACTGGAGAGACATCTCGCGGAATGCGTGAGCTGCGCGGCCGAATGGGCTTTTTGGCAGGAGAGCAGCGAGCTGATCCAGGAAATCAAGGTTGAGGTCAGCGAAGAGCGCGCCGAGGCCGTCAATAAGAAAGTCATGGAACGGATTTATTTGGAAAGCCCTTGGCTGATGCCCGGAGACGGCAAGACTGCCGGGAACGCCGCGGTATTCCGCCGCCGGATCAGTTTATGGATCGCCTGTTTTCTGGCTATATTTATTTCCAGCCTTCTGTATTTTACGATGTTCCGTTCGCCGGCCGAACCTCCGGTTGCCCAGAGCGGCATTGTCGATACAGGAGTAGCGGGACACACGCTGGAATGGTCCTCGACCTATCCGGGCATGGATTCCGAGAGCGGCATTATTGAGCCGTTTGTTCTAAGCATTGGCCCTACCCATCCGCAATACTGGATGATGTTGTCGATGCTGGGCGTATTGTTATCCGCTTTTTTACTGTTCCGCCTGAACCGCTACCGCAGACAATAAGAAGTCCGCTTCCGATAAGGAAACGGACTTTTTGGTTTGGGTTGCACCCAGCGGCAAAGCCCGCATTGAAGATGCATTTCCGGTGGATGCGCATAAAAATACTTCAAAAGGAAGACAATTCCCTTGATTCGTGTTACATTATTAAGCAAAACATGACGGAAGGGATGCGTGATAGGCTATGCTGATCGGATTAATACGCCACGGTCTGACCGATTGGAATGCGGCGGGTAAAATACAGGGGCAAAGCGATATTCCGCTGAACGCCGAAGGACGCATGCAAGCGGAGATGCTGGCCGGCCGGCTGGCACAGGAGCCTTACCGCTGGGATTACTGCGTGACCAGCACGTTGTCCCGCGCCGCCGAAACGGGAAAGATCATCGCGGAGAAGTTGGGCATTCCGCTGCTGCCGCCCGATCCGCGCATCCGCGAACGCGCCTACGGGCAGGTAGAGGGCATGACGGCCGAGGAACGTGAGCAGAAATGGGGGAAGGACTGGCAGCGGCTGCCGCTGGGCCAGGAAAGCGACGAGGATCTGCAAGAGCGCGGGCTGGAGTTTATCGACGAACTTTCACTCAGCCATCCCGATAAAAATGTCCTCATCGTATCCCATGGCGGCTTTTTAGCCCAGCTCTATCAGGCGATATACAAAGGCAAATACAGCGAACGCATCGGCAACCTTTCGCTTACGATTCTGGAGAAAGATAGCGAAAGCTGGAATCCGGTGTTGTATAATTGTACAAAGCATCTCATGCAAAACCAGCGTTAACCCGAGCCCCGGGTTATTTTTTTTGCACAAAAAGGAATAAAAAGGGCTGTATTTCCCATAATGGTAGTAAAACAGTGAGGCGATATAGGATGAATCTGGCGGATATGCTCACTTATGCAGACATTGGTCAGCTGACCGCCATCGCGGGCCGCTACCGGTGCGAATGCAAACGCAACTCCAAACATGATTTGATTCAAAGCATCCTCGTCACTCTCGGAAGCCGGGATTTCATGGAAGCCCATATCCGGGAAGGCCGGCCCGAGGAGCTGCGTTTTCTGAATGCGCTCTTATTCGATGAACGCAGTCATTTCAGTATCGAGGATCTGCTGGCTACGGCCAGGCAGGCGATGTTCGATGCTCCCGGGGGCGGCAACCCACGTGAGCTGGTCAGCCGATTTAAGAACGGCGGATGGCTCTTCAATGGGGCTACGCAGCAGAACCGCTATCAGTTTCAGGTGCCGGAGGATATGAAAAATCGCTTCCGCGAGCGGATGAAGGTATATTTGCGGGATAACATCGCTCCGGGAGCCGAGCCGCAGGTTTACCGCGGGGAAGGTGAAATGCTTGCCGAGGATGTCCAGATGTTCCTGGCATACGTAAAAGATAATGAACCGGAGCTGAACCAGGAAGGCGCGTTATACAAACGGTATCAGCAGGGGGCTATGAACGCGCTGCATGTTCCGGAACCGCTGCTGGGCAAAGGCGGCTGGAGATTCGGATACGGCCGCGCCTGCGAGCATTATCCGCCAAGGTTCGCGCTGCTGTACGATTATGCACGGCACCGCCGGCTGATTACGGAGGAAGGTCATCTGCTCAGGCTGGGACCGGCGGGCGAAAGCTTCCTTGCCGAGGGAAAATCCGAAAGGATGATGCAGATATTCTCCTTTTGGTTAAAACTCTATAAAGGTGCTGTCCCCAATCTGGCATCGCTGGTATATTGGATTAGCCAGGTAGCGGGGGAATGGGTATCTGTCTCTGCGCTGCAGGAAGGAATCGGCTGGCTGATCAAGCCGTTTTATTACGATGATCCGGCTTCGATTCTAGAACAGCGCGTAATTAAGATGATGCTGCATCTCGGGATGCTGCGGATCGGCGAGAACAGCGACGGCCAGGTAGTTAAAATGACACCGTGGGGAATGGAAGCCGCCGTACCGAAACGCTGGTCCAAGGATCTTTGGAGGTAACGCGGGGGAAGGCAGGGGGAGAAACATGCGGATACCTTATGGCAGCTACATACCGCAGCTGGATTCATCCGTCTATGTGGCGGAAGGAGCGAAGCTAGTTGGCAATGTCAGTGTCGGCGCACATTCGAGCCTGTGGTTCAATAGTGTGCTGCGCGGTGATCTGGCGCCTGTGATCATTGGGGCACGCTGCAACATTCAGGACGGAGTCGTGGGACATGTGGCCGACGGACTGCCGCTTTTGCTGGAGGATGATATTTCGGTAGGACATTCCGCGATTATTCATGGCTGCCGGATAGGCAGAGGCACATTAATCGGAATGGGAGCAATTGTATTGAACGGAGCCGAGATTGGTGAATATGCTTTAATAGGAGCCGGAACAATTGTAACCGAAAACAAAATCATCCCGCCGTATACTTTGGCGCTGGGCTCGCCCGCCAGAGTCATCAGGGAATTGACGGAACAGGATCTGCTCCGGATGGCGCGCACAAGCGAAAGCTATGTCGATAAAGCGAGGGAATACTTAAACAGCGGAGGTGTATCGAATGGACAAAATGAAGGCTACCTATGAAGTGATGCTAGGACTTGCGGCAGAAATGGTGTGGGATGAAGCGCTGCGTAAGCGTCGTACCGACATCTTGTACCGGGAGATCGACACGGCGCTGGCTGCCGGTGATAAGGCGGCATTCACGAATTTGACCGAAGAACTGAAAAATTTGGCATAGGCGGCATTCGTCAGAAAGGGAAGTTATCCACTTGAAAAGAAGACGCGGTTATACATAAGCACCGGCGGGCCGAACAGGCTGAACATCCGGTGCTTTTGTATGGCTGTGTCCAGCTTGAGTCTATGAAACAGAGACGGAACGGCAGCCATTTTAATAGATTGGGAGATGAGGCGGATGAAATTCAGCGAGTTTGACGGTAAGAAGTGGGAAGAGAACGGAGCCTATTACGATACGTGCCTGATCCCGTACACGGGACTTAGCGGCGCGGAAACACCGGTGCAAGCGGCGGAGGCGCTGGAGCGGCTGCGCGACTTTCTGGAATTGGCAGAAGTGCCGTTTCAAGGCAGACTGGTCACGTATCCCGCCATCCAATACGCCGAACCGGGAAATTGGGGATATGTGAATGGTATTTGTTCAAAAGTCAAATCCAGTAATTTCAAATTTGTAATCGTGATGTCTGCCGATGCCGAGCTGTCTGTGACGGATCTTTATGAAAGCGATTTAACCCTGTCTCTTCGCGGGTTCCCGGGGATTACGCAGCAGGAGATTAGCCGGCGGATCGGGGCGGAAATCGAGCGGATGTGGCAGAAATAAAAAGAGAGTAAATGTGTCTAAAGTTTGACAATTTAACAAACCGAACCCCCTTTGGCTCGTCACAATTTAGACAATATTATTGACGGTTTATTGAACCCTACGCTATGATTAGGTTGAAAAGATGTGATGTGTGATATTATTCATTGTTTGCGCGTGATTCTCCACTTTTGAAAAGGGGGTTATACACCGTATGAGTAGTTACAATGAAGAACAGGAGCCGCTATCGCCCGAACCGCCCAGCCGAAAAGAGATGTCGCGCAGGCAGTTTCTGACGTACACGCTCGGCGGAGCCACCGCTTTTATGGGCGTCGGCGCGCTGCTGCCGATGGTCCGCTTTGCCGTTGATCCGATTCTACATAAAAAAGGCGCGGGCGACTTTATCAAGGTAGCGGAAATATCAAAGATTACCGACGAACCCCAGGAGTTTAACTTCGAGCTCCCGCAGCAGGACGGATGGTATGCCAGCACGGCGACGCTGACGGCATGGATCCGCAAAAACGAAAACGGAGAAATTTATGCGCTTTCACCGATCTGCAAGCATCTCGGCTGCCGGGTCGGCTGGAACAACGACAAAGCTTTTCCCGATGAATACCATTGTCCCTGCCATGGGGCGCGTTACACCAAGGCGGGCAAGAATTTGGCCGTCGCGCCGAAGCCGCTGGACCAATATACCACCAAAATCGACCAAGGCTGGGTGTATCTCGGAGACATCGTTCCCAATACCGAAGCGAAAAAGGAGGCGTAGTCCATGTTTAAAAACGTTTACAACTGGATTGATGAACGTTTGGATATTACGCCGATCTGGAGAGACGTCGCCGATCATGAGGTTCCCGAGCATGTGAATCCGGCGCATCATTTCTCGGCTTTCGTGTACTGCTTCGGCGGCCTGACCTTTTTCATCACCGTCATTCAAATTCTGTCGGGCATGTTCCTGACGATGTATTATGTTCCCGATATCATCAATGCCTATGCAAGCGTGGAATATTTGCAGACCAAGGTGGCGTTCGGACAAATCGTGCGCGGGATGCACCACTGGGGCGCCAGCCTTGTCATCGTCATGATGTTCCTGCACACGATGCGCGTCTTTTTCACCGGCTCGTACAAAGCTCCGCGCGAAATGAACTGGGTGGTCGGCATGCTGATCTTCTTCGTCATGCTGGGCCTCGGATTAACCGGGTACTTGCTGCCTTGGGACAACAAGGCGTATTTCGCAACCAAGGTTACGCTGGAAATCGCCAATTCCGTTCCGGTGTTAGGGCCGGTGCTCAAGGAACTTATGATGGGCGGCAATATCGTCGGCGCGGAGACGCTAACTCGCTTTTTTGCCCTGCATGTGTTCTTCCTTCCGGCGGTTCTGCTGATTCTGCTCGTCGGACACTTTATCATGATCCGCAGACAAGGCATTTCCGGACCGCTGTAAGTCACAACGACTGAAGAGGAGGCACTGCGATGGCACACGGCAAGAACACCAAAGATGATGAGAAAATTGTGTTTGTCGGCGATTCCCGGGTGCGCAAAGGCCATGGCTTCATCTCGCCGCCCGACTACACGGCGTATCCCGGCAAATCGGAAGCGTTTATCCCGAATTTTCTGCTGAAGGAATGGATGGTCGGCGTGGTGGTGCTGGTCGGCATACTCGTGCTGACGATTTCGGAGCCGGCGCCGCTCGGCTTTCCCGCGAATCCCAATGCAACGTTCATTCCGATTCCGGACTGGTACTTTTTGTTTCTCTATCAATATCTGAAGCTGCCTTACGCCTCCGGCGATTATATCGTGCTCGGAACGATGGGTGTAACCGGCGTCGCCTTCGGCGCGCTGCTGCTGGCGCCGTTTCTTGATACCGGGCCGGAACGGCGCTTTTACCGCCGGCCGATTGCTTCGTCGCTGATGTTCCTCTCGCTCGCCTCAATCGTCTATCTGACCAACAGCGCCTGGACGGATTATAAAGAGGAGATGGCGGCAACCGGGCAAGTTCCCGAGGACGTGCAGCGAGAAGAGAAGGCGGCGGAAAACCGGGCCAAGGGTTTGCCTACGACCAGTGCGGTCCAGACCAAAGACATAGCCATTGTGGACAAAGATGATCCGGCGATGGCGCTGTTTAAGCAAGCGACCTGCGTCTCCTGCCATGCCGTCGATCTTAAAGGCGCCGCAGGTCCGTCGCTGCGGGGCGTTGGGGATAAGCATGACAAGGAAGCGATTCTCGGCATCATCAAAAACGGCCAGGGCAACATGCCGCCGATGCTGGAAACGGCTATGGCCCAGGGACTCAGCGAAGCGGATGTCGACTCGCTGGCCGGCTGGCTTGCGAAACAAAAGAGTGAACAGTAAAATATGGATAGCGCAGCCTGATCGCTTTGCGGTCAGGCTCTTTTTGTAAACCTAATTTGTTAGGGGATGAGGAAGTCTATATGCCAGTCGATTGGTTTGGGAAGCTGCTTAAACACCGGGGCGTGATATGGGCCCTCATCATCGCCAATGCCGCAGGGACCGTATACGGATACATATGGTACGGGAACCAGCTGGAATTTACCGCGCGGAACTATGCGCTGTGGCTGCTGCCTTTCGTGCCGGACAGCCCGACAGCAAGCCTGTTTTTTACCGCCGCGCTGCTTTTGGTGCTCTATCCGCCCAAGAGTCTGAACGGAACAATGCTGCAAGGGTTGATTGAAGCGCTGGCTGTCGTGACTTCGGTGAAATATGGAGTTTGGGCGGTGAGCATTATTTTTGCCGGAGGTTACCAGGGGGAAGCCATAAGCTGGCAGGACTGGATGCTGGTCGCCTCGCATTTGGCCATGGCTGTCGAGGCGCTGCTGTACGCGCGTTTCTTCGCCTATCGCCGAATGCTCGTGCTTGCGCTGCTCTGGACGTTCAGCAACGATATTATCGATTACTCCTTCGGTATTTTCCCGTGGCTGCCCGATGCCTTGGATGACAATGTCATTCAAGTCCAGAATTTCACGTTCATCTTGACGGCATTCAGCACGGCCATGGCCTGGGTTTTTGGCGGGACAAGCCGGCCCGGGAAGCTGCCGGGGAGAAGGCTGAGTACGCGTTAGCTCCAACCGGCAAATTTTTAATAGGGATGACCAAACAAACCCCCGGCACGGGATGCCGGGGGTTGAATTTGCTTGCAAAAAAGCAAATAAAAGCGTATATTAAATGATTGATGACATCAAAAAAACACATTAAAGGCATTATATTTCATCCTCTTAATTTAAGAATAACATATATGCGGGGGGATGTCAAACCGGGTGTTCCGAAATTTAGGAGAAGAAAGGTGGCCTGCAGATGAATCCAAAAGTGGAGTGGCGGCAGGAACAAGAATGGCTCAACCTCGTGACCGGAGCGATCCGCAGTAAACTGGCAGAATTGGAGCCGGAAACGGAGCACCAGAACGAACAGGCGGCGGATATCCGAAAACGCTTCTGGGAGGAAGTGACGGTGAACGCAAGCACATTTGAGGAATACGAGGAAAGCTATTTTACCATCCGGCAGCAGGCGGCGCTTTTGGCTGACCGCGAACGAAGGGAACGGGAGCTGATCCGCCAGGAGAAACGGCTCTGCCGGATGCTGCCGGCGCCTTACTTCGGGCGCGTCGATTTCCGCGGCGCAGGGACAGCGGAAGACGCTCCGGCCGAACGGATCTATATCGGCATTGCTTCATTCGTGGAGGATGGGGGACTGAAGCCGCTCGTGTACGACTGGCGAAGCCCCATCGCCAGCCTGTATTATGACGGCGCCCCGGGCAAAGCCGGCTATGACACGCCGGATGGGAGGGTGCACGGGATAATGGAACTGAAGCGGCAGTTCCAAATTACTGAAGGCTTGCTGACAAATATGTTCGACGCAGGTCTGACCATCGGCGACGAGCTGCTTCAACGGGCGCTTGGGCAAGGCGCCGATGCGCAGATGAGAAGCATCGTATCCACCATTCAGCGGGAACAGAATGCCATCATCCGCGATGAGCGGAGCCGGATGCTGATCGTGCAAGGAGCTGCCGGAAGCGGCAAAACCTCCGCTGCGCTGCAGCGGGCAGCCTATCTTCTGTACCGGTTCAAGGATACGCTCAGCTCGGAGCAGATCGTCTTGTTTTCTCCGAATCCGCTGTTCGCCAGCTATATTTCCGCAGTGCTTCCCGAGCTGGGCGAAGAGAACCTGCGGCAGTTCACCTTTCAGCAGTTCCTTGAACAGGAGCTCGCGCCAAAGCTTACGCCGGAAGACCCGTTTGCGCAGTTAGAATACGTATTGACCGGCAAAGGAACTCCCGGATATGCGGCCCGGCTGGAGGGCATCGCCTATAAATCGTCATCGGCGTTTCTGGAGCAAATGGAACGCTATATCGCCGGGCTTGGCCGGAGCGGCATCAAATTCCGCAGCATCCGCTTCCGGGGCCGTGAGCTGATCTCTGCGCAGCAAATGCAAGAGAAATATTACAGCTACGAACCTTCCATCCATCCGGCGAACCGGATTGCCGGCCTGAAGGAATGGCTGCTCCGCGAGTTAAACGAGCTGGAACGCAAGGAGCGCGGGAAGCGCTGGGTGCAGGAGGAGATGCAATATCTCGACGATGAGGCCTACGATGGGGCTTATCTGGAACTGAACCGCGAGGAAAGCGTGTTTGCTTTTACCGATCCGTATATTGATGTTCCGGCGAAATACAGGCACGGAGACAAGGAAGAGACGTTCGACGGTTTAAAGCGCGAAGAAAGGCTGCTGCGCAGCAAGATCGTGAAAGCCCGGTTCAAGCCCATCCGGCAAAAAGTGAAACGTCTGTTGTTCCTGGATATCCGTGCGATGTATATGGAGCTGTTCGCGGAATCCTCTCAAACAGGTGAGAGCGCCGGCGGTCTGGAATTGCCTTCCCTGTGGCCGGAGGTATGCCGGCAAACGCGGGAGAAGCTGGAGAGCGGCAGCGTATTCTATGAAGATGCGGCGCCGTATCTTTATTTGCGGAAAAGAATGGAAGGCGTGGCAGCCGATACGCAGGTCAAACATGTGTTTATCGATGAGGGGCAGGATTATTCGATGTTTCAATACGCGTTCCTCAAGCTGTTGTACCCCCAGGCGGATATGACGGCGCTCGGAGACTTTAACCAGGCGATCTTTAGCCGCGCTTCTTCGGATTGGGGCGCGGCGGATTCGCCGCTGGTCCGGCTGTACGGTCCGGAAGAAACGCGTATCGTTACGCTGTCCAGAAGTTACCGGGCTACCCGGGAGCTGACGCTGTTTACGGGTGCGCTGCTGGCGCGCAGCGACATCCTGCCCTTTGACCGCAGCGGGTCAAAGCCGCTGCTGGTCCGGTGCGGGAGCGAAGATAGGCTGGCACGGCGAATCGCAGCCGATTTGAAACAGCTGCAAGCCGAAGGCATGGGTTCAATCGCCGTTCTGACACGGACTGCGGAGGAAAGCCGCCGGGTACTGGAGGCGCTGACGGCGAAGGGCGGCAGGGAGCTGCCGCTGCGGCTTTTGACCAAAGACGCGTTGCATCTGGAAGAAGGCATTCAGGTGCTTCCCGTTTATCTGGCCAAAGGCGTTGAATTCGATGCCGTGCTGATCGCCGATGCGTCGGCGCGCAATTATGCCGATGAAAGCGAGCGACGGCTGCTGTACACCGCCTGCACCCGGGCTATGCATCGCTTAACGCTCTATTCATCAGGCGCCTGGTCGCCGCTGCTTGCTTGTGTGGAAGCCTCGTTATATGAGACTGAAAGCATAGAGTAAGACTTCCGAGAGGTTCTATCTCTTGTCCCTATCCCATACATTTAGGGTGGGAGGGATGTCTCATGCCGCGCAAACGTTACGTGGCTGCCATCGTGCTGGCATTATGCTGGCTGCTGGCTGCATTTCAGAATAAAATGATCTTCGCCCAAGGCGCGGAATCGCCTGCGTTGACCGGCAGTAACGGGGCTCAGCAGCTCGAACAGGCCGCGGAGTCCCTATATACGTACGTGCTGGAGGGGAATGTGCCGAAGGCCAGACAGCAGGCGGACGAGGTCTCGCGCATTTTTATTTCATCCTCCTTTGAAGGGTTGACCTCCGTTGAAGGAATCAATGCGCTCTCGGCGGTCATTTTGGAGCTGAAGAGCACGATGGCGTCAGCGCAAATTTCACCGGAGAAGTGGGAAGCCTCCGCCGCGAAGCTGCGGCTCGCCGCGAACAGTCTGAACCATCCGCAGCAGCCGATGTGGCAGCAGTATTACAAGGTGATCCGCGAGGATCTGAGCGCTTTGGGGAAAAGCGCGGCCGCCGGCGATCTGTCCGGGTGGAAGACCGCGGTGGCCCAGTTGAAAAGCCGTTATGACACCATTCGGCCGGCGGTCATTATCTCCAGCAAGCCGGAAACGGTACAGGCTTTCGATTCCTGGCTATCCTACGCGGAGGGCATCCCGGCCTCAAGCCAGCCGGTGTCCCGCTCCCGCCTGCTGGAGATCGTCTCCTACGGCAACGACGCAACCGCCCGGCTGTTCGGGAAAACCGGCGAGGAGCCGGCGCTCTCCCGCCCGCTCGCAACGCCGGAGCTCGGCGTCTGGGGTGTGCTCGGCGGAGCGTTTATCGCCCTTGCGCTGGTCTACACCGCCTTCCGCAAATACCGCGGGGATTCCGAGGACTGGAAGACGGTGTAGGGCATATGCCATAGGCGCAATCTCACTGCAAACCATTCGAAGCAGCGGCTCTCCGCCACAAGGGGAGCTGCTGTTTTTTTATTTGAATACCAAGAACCCAAGGCATGCTCCGTTGTATTTAGTGCATTGAAATCGAATATCGCCGATTCCGCCCGAAAATCAAAAATCCGCTGCACAAGATGCAACGGATCCTTCCATAATAAGTTTTTTTCACTCCATCAGCTATAAAAATGCAACGCAGGCCCGGTTAGATCAGGTCTCCCGGAACCCTTCGCCATGCACGTCATGCACATCGCTGATAATGACGAACGCGCGCGGATCCACGGATTTCACCAGCTGGCTCAGGCGTCGGATTTCCTGCCGCGATATGACGCAGTAGACCATGTACTTGGACTGCTTCGAGTAAGCGCCGATCGCCGGGATCAGTGTCACCCCGCGCTCCAGGTCGGCCGTAATGAGATCGGCAATTTGCGGGGCTTCGTCGCTGATGATCGTAAACGCTTTAGCGGAATAAGCCCCTTCCTGGATGAAGTCGATGACCCGCGAAGAAATGAATACCGCGACCAGCGTATACAGGATTTGTTCCCGGGGAATGTATAGCAGGGAGCTGCCGATAATGACGACGTCGACGACCAGAATGATCTGGCCCATGCTCCAGCCGAAGCTGCGCCCGAGAATGCGCGCCACGATGTCCACGCCGCCGGTCGTGCCCCCGAAACGGAAAACGACGCCGAGGCCAAGACCAAGGGTAACGCCTGCATATAATGAAGCGAGAATAAAATCATGCTCGGTCCGGAACGGTTCGATCCAGCCCATATCGATCATGCGCTCGAAAATCCACAGAAACAGCGAAAGCGAGGCGATGCCGACTCCGGTATAAGCGATTTGCCGGGCGCCGAGCACCTTCCAGCCGAGCAGAAACAGCGGAAGATTGAGCAGCAGCGTGGTCAAAAAGATCGGAATGTCGAAGGCGTAGTTGAGCAGGATGGTGATCCCGGTAACCCCGCCTTCCATCAGCTGGTTCGGCACGATGAAATAAAGCAAGCCGAAGGCGTAGATGGCGGCTCCCAGCATGATCGGTGCCACCGTTTTTCCGATATGAAGCAGTTTGGATGAATTCATAGGCTCCCCCTAACCCGGCTGCGTCGGGTGTATTTTGTGCGGACATCTATCCTAAAGTATGTCTTTTGCACCAGAAATACTTTCGCGTAGCAGGGCGTCAAATGAAAAAAGATTTGTCTTCAAAACGTCTTTACGATAACATAGGGGCAAACAGAAGGCAAGAATTCACAGGGGGCGAATGAGCAGGATATGGAAAAAAGTCTTGCAGACATCCAGCGCGAAGTCGATGCGTATATCTCACAGTTTAAGGAAGGTTATTTCAGCCCGCTTTCCATGCTGGCCCGCATGTCCGAAGAAGTGGGGGAGCTCGCCCGCGAGGTGAATCATCACTTCGGGGAGAAGCCAAAAAAGGCCGATGAGCCGGAAAATTCCATCGAGCTGGAGCTGGGCGACATTCTGTTTATTACGGTCTGCTTTGCCAACTCGCTGGGCATTGATCTGACCGAAGCGCATGACAAGGTGATGCACAAGTTCGGTACCCGGGATGCCGGTCGCTGGACCCGTAAAAACACCGAATAAGCCCAAGATACATATGCTGTACCATACCAACGGGAATTTGCCGTGAGGATGGTGGGTGTATGAACCATAACGATTATATCAAGGCGGCTTACCGCGCGATCCTGCGTAGCGATTTCGGCGAAGCGATTACCTGCTTCGAAGCCGCCATCGCCGCGAGTCCCCATGACGCGGAGGTACGCTACCGTTGCTCGATCACCTATGCCCGCAGCGGAAGGCTGGAAAAAGCGCTGGAACATGCGCGGGCTGCGCTGATGCTGGATGCAGACAAACCGGAGTACCGGCTGCATCTGCAGCATCTGCAGGCGCTTGGGCTGGTGCAGGAAGCCAAGCGGCTTTTGGAAGATGAATCGGGAAGCGCGGACAATCCGCATTATCCGATTACGCTGCTGAAGGAAGCGATCACGCTCGACCCATTATACGGGGATGCTTATGTATGGTTGGCGATTGCGCACAGCCGGATGAACGAACATGTCCAGGCCATCGCGGCGCTGAAAGAAGTTATTGCGCTTCATCCGGATGACTCCGGTTTGCAGCAATTAATGAAAGATCTGCAAAGATCACTGCAAAAGTATATCCAATAATAATCCATGCACGCAAACACGAGGAGGATACGAATATGAAGGGCAAAATCAGAGTAATCGTAAGCGGCGCAGGCGGACGAATGGGCAGAGAAGTGGTAAAGCTGGTATTGGAGGATGAAGCACTTGAACTGGCAGCGGCGATCGACCGTTCCGCATCCTCGCAGGATGCGGGACGCCTGGTCGGGCTGGAGGCGTGCGGCATTATGGTAACCAGCGACCTGGAAGCAGCTTTGGAAGCGGGCGGAGCGGATGCGATGGTCGATTTCACGACGCCGCAGTCGGCTTACGCCAACACGGCTTTGGCGATTAAATACGGGGTCCGTCCGGTCATTGGCACGACGGGATTTACGCCGGAAGAAATCGAAGAGCTGGACAAGCAATGCCGGGAGCGCGGAATCGGCGGGCTGATCGCACCCAATTTCTCCATCGGGGCCATCCTGATGATGAAATTCGCCGCGCAGGCCGCCAAATATTTTCCGCATCTGGAGATTATCGAGTACCACGGCGACCAGAAGCTGGACGCGCCGTCCGGCACGGCGATCAAGACGGCGGAGATGATCTCGGCCGTCCGGGAAGAGCTGCGCCAAGGGAATCCGAAAGAAGAAGAGGTTATCGAGGGCTCGCGCGGCGGCTACTATAACGGCTTCCGCATTCATAGCGTCCGCCTGCCGGGCGTGTTTGCCCAGGAAGAAGTTGTGTTCGGGGGATACGGCCAGACGCTGAAGATCCGCCACGACTCCTATGAGCGGGCGGGGTATATGCCCGGCGTGAAGCTGGGGCTGCAAAAGGTTATGGAATATACGGGACTCGTATACGGGTTTGATCATTTTATCGAATAGATTGGGGAGAGCTTGCAATGCTAAAAATCGCTTTTATCGCGCATGACCGCAAAAAGGACGAAATGGTGAATTTCATTACCGCTTATGAGCATGTCTTCACGGGACATGATTTATATTCCACCGGCACGACGGGCCAGCGCATTATGGATGTCACCAAGCTGAGCATCCACCGTTTCATGTCCGGGCCGCTGGGCGGAGACCAGCAAATCGGCGCCATGGTGGCACAGGACGAGCTGGATCTTATCATCTTCCTGCGCGATCCGCTGATGGCTCAGCCGCATGAACCGGACATTACCGCCTTGCTGCGCCTTTGCGACGTTTACGGCATTCCGGTCGCAACCAATATCGCCACCGCCGAGCTGCTGGTCAAAGCGATCGACCGCGGCGATTTCGGCTGGCGGGAGCTCGTACATAAATACAAGCCGGGTGTCGACGAATGAAGCTCGACATCCTGGTCTTCGGCGCCCATGCCGACGATGCCGAGATCGGCATGGCGGGAACGATAGCCAAACATACCGCCGCGGGCTTGAAGGTCGGTCTGTGCGACCTGACCGCCGCCGAGATGTCATCGAACGGGACGGTGGAGCGGCGCAAGCAGGAAGCCCAGGAAGCGGCCGATGTGCTGGGCGCAGCGCTGCGCACCAATCTCGGCCTTCCGGACCGCGGCATCCGCCTGGAGGAAGCGCAGCTTGCGGCAGTTACGGCGGAAATCCGCCGGTTCGCGCCGGATATCGTGTTTGCCCCTTACTGGGAGGACAGGCATCCCGACCATATCGCTTGCAGCAAGCTGGTAGAGGAAGCGGTATTCAGCAGCAAGCTGCGCAAGTATTTGCCGGAGCTGCCGGCGGTGAAGGCGCCGCTGCTTTATTTTTATTTTATCAACGATATTGGCCGCATCGATCTGATGGTGGATGTTACGGCAGAATACGCGCGAAAGGAACGGGCGCTTTCCTGCTACCGGTCCCAATTCGAGAAGGCTCCGGGCGAAGACGTTGTCTCGACCCCGCTTAACGAAGGCTACATCGAGCGCGTGCGTTCCCGGGACATGCTTACGGGACAGCGAAAGCTGATCCCCTATGCCGAAGGGTTTGCTTCGAAGATTCCGCATACGGTTGAACTGTTCAAAGGAAGCCGCGCTTAAGCGGCTTTCCTATTGCCCATCAAGCCGATATAATGTAAGTAACTGTGGTTTATCCATAAACTGAAGTGCAAAAGGAGACGGACCGATGGACCGGCTAAAAATAGGCATTACCTGTTATCCGTCTCTCGGCGGTTCGGGCGTTGTGGCGACGGAACTGGGCAAACTGCTCGCCGAAAAAGGCCATGAGGTGCATTTTATTACCCATAGCATCCCCTTCCGCCTTGGAACGTTCCAGAAGAACATTTATTATCACGAAGTCGAAGTCAACGACTACTACGTATTCCGCTATCCGCCGTACGATCTGGCGCTTGCGACGAAGATGGCGCAGGTAGCCAAGATGGAACAGCTCGACCTGCTGCATGTCCATTACGCGGTACCGCATGCGGTATGCGCCTATCTCGCCAAGCAGATGCTCGGAGGCCAAATCAAAGTCGTCACGACGCTGCACGGAACCGATATCACGGTGCTCGGGCAGGACGAATCGCTGCGCGATCTGATCCGGCTCGGCATCAACGAAAGCGATGCGGTTACGGCGGTATCGAACGATTTGATCAACGAAACGCGGCGGGTGCTTGACATTACCCGGGATATCGATTTGACTTATAATTTTGTGGACAAAAGAGTGTATTATCCGCGGGATGTCACGGATATGCGCGGGGATTTTGCGGCGGATAACGAGAAAATTCTGATGCACATCAGCAATTTCCGTCCCGTGAAGCGGGTGCATGACGTCGTCGACGTGTTTGCCAAGGTGAACCGCAAGCTGCCGTCCCGCCTGCTGCTCGTCGGGGAAGGCCCGGACCTGCCGAAAATCCAGGCGAAAGTCTACGAGATGGGCCTGGAAGACAAGGTGCGCTTCCTCGGCAAGCAGGACGATATCGCCCAGGTGATTTCGCTGGCCGACCTGCTGCTGCTGCCTTCGGAGAAGGAAAGCTTCGGGCTGGTCGCGCTGGAGGCGATGGCCTGCGGCGTACCGACGATCGGCTCGTTGGCCGGCGGCATTCCGGAGCTGGTCCAGCACGGCAAAACCGGCTTTTTGGCGCCGATCGGCGACACCGACGCGATGGCGGCTTATGCCGTTCGTTTGCTCGGCGATCCGGCGCTGGCCGAGGTCTTCCGCAAGGAATGCCTGCACCGCGCCTGCAACGGGTTCAGCCGCGACGTCATTACCAATCAATATGAAGATATTTATTACCGGGTCCTCGGACGGAAGGCGCTGCGGCTGAATTCCTGTTCCCGATAAGAGGTGCGTTATGATGTGGACAATGGCGCCTTCCGCGATGGCGGAGGCGGGGGCCGCCGTGGTGTCGGCTTTGCTGGCGCACGGGCATGAGGCCTATTTCGTCGGCGGCTGCATCCGCGACGAATTGCTGGGGCGGCCGGTGCATGATATGGATATCACGACATCGGCGCTTCCTGAAGAAGTGACGGCTATTTTTCCGCGCTGCGTGCCTACCGGCATCGCGCATGGCACGGTGACGGTGCTGCAGGGCGGCCATAGCTTTGAAGTAACGACGTACCGGACGGAGAGCGGCTATGCCGACCACCGACGTCCGGAGCACGTCGTTTTTGTCGCGGACGTGCGGGAGGATTTGCGGCGGCGCGATTTTACGATCAATGCCATCGCCTGCGGACTCGGAGCGGAATTGGTCGATCCGTTTGGCGGGGAGAAGGATCTGGCCCGCCGGACCGTCCGCTGCGTGGGCACGGCCGAGGAGCGGTTCGACGAGGATGCCCTGCGCATGCTGCGCTGCGTGCGCTTCGCCGCAGTGCTTGATTTCCGCATCGCCAAGAATACCTGGCGGGCGCTGCTGCGCCAGCGGGATCAGCTGGCGTATATCGCAGTAGAGCGGCTCCGCGCGGAGCTGGAGCGCATCGTAGAAGGGCCGCATCCTTGGCGCGGCCTGGGGCTCATCGCGCGCAGCGGACTGCTGCCGCGGGGCAAGGCCCCGTTCCCCTGGACCGATGCAGCGTTGGCGGATGCCTCCGCCAAGCTTGCCGGGATCGGGGAACTGGAGGGCGCCCACCGCCGGTGGGCGCTGCTGCTCCATGCCCTGGGGGCTTCGGCCGAGACGGCCGAGGCGCTGCTGCGGGCATGGACGTTCCCGGGGGCGACCGTGAAGACGGTCGCCCGGATGCTGAGCGTCCGCGAGGCTTGGGACGCGGCGCTGGCGGAGCTGCCGCCCGGCTCGGCCGGCGGCAGCGGAGGCGAGCTGCAGCGGCGCTGGATCGCCGCCGTGCTCGCGCATGGACCGTCAGCCGCCGGAGACTGGCTGACGGTGTCGGCGGCGCTGCCGGATGGCGCCGCCGCCGACCTTGCATCGCGGCGGGCGTGGATCGCCGCGATGCCCGTCGCCGCGATCTCCGAACTCGCGGCCACCGGGAGCGACCTCACCGCCGCGCTCGGACGGAAGCCCGGCAAGTGGGTCGGCGAGGTGCTGGAACGGCTGCTGCTGTCCGCTGCGCTGGGCGAAATCGACAACGACAAAGAATGCTTGCTGCGGGAAGCGCAAAGGATGGATATCGAATGAACAGCAACAACGGTTTGCGGCAGGCGCAAGAGCGCAAAGGGGAACCGGAATCCCGCTGGGCGGAGCGCGTAACGCTGCTCCAGTCCGTGGCGTCTACCCAGGAGGAGGCCAAGCAACGGGCCGAGAACGGTGCCCCGGAAGGAACGACCGTCCGGGCGGAGGAGCAGACCGGCGGACGGGGCCGGATGGGCCGGCGGTGGCATTCTCCTTCAGGCAAGGGGATCTGGATGAGCGTAGTGCTCCGGCCGGAGCTGCCGCTTGCGCTGACCCCGCAACTGACGCTGCTGGCCGGCGTGGCCGTGTGCCGGGCGATCCGCCGGGAGACCGGAATCGACGCCGGCATCAAATGGCCGAATGACCTGCTCGCCGGCGGCCGCAAAATTTGCGGCATCCTGCTGGAATCCGCGCTGCGCGAGGGCCGGCTGCATTACTGCATCGCCGGCATCGGCATTTCCGCCAATCTGCAGACGGCGGATTATCCGGAAGAGATGCGCGAAATCGCCACTTCGCTGCAGATCGAAAGCGGCGCACCGGTCGACCGCGACCGCTTGACCGCCGCCGTGCTGGACGAGCTGGAGCTGATGTATCGGCTGTATAACGAAAAGGGCTTCGCGCCGATCCGCGAGCTGTGGGAGGCGCTGTCGGTGACGCTTGGCCGGCAGATTTACATAGATACGCCCGATGGCCGTATCGTAGCAACGGCAACCGGCCTCGACGAAGACGGCGGTCTGCTGCTGCGGGATGCGCAAGGGAACGTAACCCGCGTGCTGGCGGGGGAGATCGGGTTACTGTAAGCCTCGAAGCAAAAGCTCCCCTTCGAGGGGATATTTTGCGTGTATTTGCTTGCGTCTTTTGCTATACTATGGCTAGAGGCGGTATCGCTCGCGGGCGAACTGTACTCCTGCTTACCTTCATAACTGCATTAGACGGTTACGTTGGATTCTGCTCTGAGCCGTAAGGACCGAGACAGAAGGGACGATCGAGAGTGACTCTTTTTTGCCCTTCGGACCTTTTTAGCGGACCATGCTAAAAGGTTTTTTTGTTGCGCGTTTACGCGTAAAATCAGCCGGAAAAGGGGAATGGGAGCAATGACAGGGAAACATCCACTGAACATTGTGAAAATGAAAAAAATGAAAAAGGACGGCGTGCCGCTGAGCATGATCACCGCCTACGACTATCCGTCGGCCCGCCTGGCTGAGGAAGCGGATATCGATCTGATTCTGGTCGGCGATTCGCTAGGCAATGTCGTGCTCGGCTACGATACGACGGTGCCGGTGACGATCGATGATATCGTCTACCACAGCCGTTCGGTTGCCCGCGGGGCGCAGAACACCTTTATCGTGGCGGATATGCCGTTCATGACCTATCACGGAAGCATCGACGAGACGCTGCGCGGCGTGCGGCGGATCATGCAGGAGGGACATGTCCAGGCGGTCAAAATGGAAGGCGGGCTGGAAATCTGCAGCGCCGTCTCCGCCATTACCGCGGCCGGCGTTCCCGTACTCGGCCACATTGGCTTGACGCCGCAGTCCGTGCACATGATTGGCGGCTACCGGATCCAGGGTAAGGATGCACAAGACGCGCAGCGGCTGATGGAGGAAGCAAAAGCGCTCGAGGCCGCCGGCGTATTCGGCATCGTGCTGGAGCTGGTGACCGAAGAGGTGGCGGAGGCTATCTCCAAGGCCGTATCGGTTCCGACCATCGGCATCGGCGCCGGACGTTATTGCGACGGGCAGGTACTGGTGTTCCATGATGTGCTGCGGTATTCTTCGCCGTATCAGGAGAAGCGTTTTGTCAAAACCTATGCCGATGTCGGCAGCATCATGCGCGAGGGCATCGGCAACTACGTCAAGGAAGTCAAAAACCGCTCGTTTCCGGCGGCCGAGCATGTGTTTAACGCGGGCAATGAAGTTACGGAAACGCTGGGCACGCTGTACGGCGTGGGCGGACAAGGAGGCAATTAACGATGAGAGTCATCAGAACAATCAAAGAACTGCGCGAAGCGCTGGAATATATGCGGGCCGGAGGCCATACGCCGATCGGCTTTGTACCGACGATGGGTTATCTGCATGAAGGACATGCCAGCCTGGTGCGCCGGGCGGCTGAGGCGAGCGGTACAGTGGTTATGAGCATTTTCGTCAATCCGCTGCAATTCGGGCCGGGAGAGGATTATGCTACTTACCCCCGGGATGAACGCCGTGATCTGGAACTGGCGGAACGGGAAGGCGCCGATATCGTGTTTATTCCGAGCGTGGAGGAAATGTATCCTCAGGCTGTCAAGACGACCGTTTCGGTGTCGTCGCTGACCGAGCGGCTGTGCGGCGCTTCGCGTCCGGGCCACTTCGACGGCGTGGCCACGGTAGTCAGCAAGCTGTTCAATATCGTGCAGCCGGATCTGGCCTTTTTCGGACTAAAGGATGCTCAGCAGGTGGCGGTTCTCCGCCGGATGGTCTCCGACCTCAACATGAACGTCCAAATTGTTGCTTGCCCGATTATGCGTGAAAGCGACGGTTTGGCCCTCAGCTCGCGCAATGTGTATCTGTCCGCCGAAGAACGCAGCCAGGCCCTGGTGTTGTCCCGGTCGCTGCGCGCCGTTCGCAAAGCGCTGGAGGAAGGAACGGTCCATACCGCCGAAGAAGCGCGGGCGATGCTCATGTCCGGAATCCGGGAATCCCAGCTGGCTGTAATCGATTATGCGGAAATTTTGACCTATCCTGATCTGGAGCCGATTGCGGGAGAACAGGCGCTATTGTCTGTACCGGGCGAGATGATTATGGCCCTGGCCGTCAAATTCGGCACAACCAGACTGATTGACAATAACGTGTTTACCGCCAAGGAGGTGCGTGTCCTTGTTTAGACATATGATGAAATCTAAAATTCACCGGGCTACGGTGACCGAGGCCAATTTGAATTATGTAGGCAGCATTACCATAGACGAGGATTTGATGGAGGCCGCAGACCTTCTGGAGAACGAAAAAGTGCAGATCGTGGACAACAACAACGGTTCGCGCCTGGAAACCTATGTCATTCCGGGGCCTCGCGGCAGCGGCGTGATCTGCCTGAACGGAGCGGCGGCGCGCCTGGTGCAGCCTGGAGATACGGTCATCATCATTTCTTATGCCGTGGTTTCCTCCGATGAGCTGGCCGGCCATAAGCCGACTGTCGTGTTCGTGGATGAAAACAATAAACCGGTGAAGCTGGCCGACCACGAAGTGCACGCTACAATCGTGTAACGCCGGATTCGGCGCCATACAATCAATGGCAGGCATGAACCCCGCGCTGCTTGCAAAAAATGAACACAGGCAAGCTTGGCTGATCTCATTTTCAGTTAGGGGGGATGTCCTGTGTTTCAACATTTATTCGCCGAAATGAACAAGATGCTGCAGGAAATCGTTACGGATTTTCCTACTTCCGAGGGTGCCCGCCGGAGCGATCTTTTATGCAAATACAACATGCTGCACCGGCTTAGCGACAATGTGATGGATGAATGGCTCGCCTTTTCCGAGAAGCTGAGCGAATTCCGCGAGCATGCCGATTTTTCGGCTCAGCCGGATCCGGAGCCGGCGGCGGACCCCGGCCCGGAGCTAGCAATGGATTCATTCGTGCGCGGACAGGGGTATTACAAACTGCAGATGTACCGTAAATGCATTGACCTGTTCAGCGAAGTGATTGCGCAGCATCCGGATAGCCTGGCGGGCCGTTTGTATCTGGCGATGGCCCATCTGCAGGAAGGCGAGAAGGACGCCGCTTGGGGACATCTGTTCCACATGCTGGCCCTGATCCGGGAGAGCAAGCTGAAAGCGATGGTCTACAATGCCCTCGGCTGCATCAAGGCGTCCCAGGAGCGGTACGGCGAAGCGCAGGAACTGTTCAGCCTGTCGCTGCTGCATGATCCTCATCTGCCGGAGCCAAGCCTCAATCTGGAGGTCTGCCGTAACCGCGGCGGGCAGCTGCAATTCGGAAACGAGCTTGTATCGATGCTGTAATCATAAACAATTATTAGAAGCGATGCATTCGCCGGTACCTGCGCGTGCATCGCCTTTTTTCGTAACTTCTGTTATGCTGATAAAGAGTCTCAGTGAAAGGGAATAACATTCAAATGAAATTTGCCGTACTTGATTTTGAAACGACGGGAACCCAATCGGTCGGAGAGATCATTCAGGTGGGCCTGGCGATCGTCGAGGAGGACCGGACCGTCTCCCGTGTGTACGCTTCCTATGTCAAACCGAGCACGCCGATTCCGCCGTTTATTACCGGGCTGACCGGCATTACCGACGCGGATGTGCAGGATGCGCCCGATCTGGATGAAATGATGATGGAACTGGTTCCGCTGCTCGACGATGTCGTGCTGGTCGGACACAATGTCGCCTTCGATTTTCATTTTCTGCAAAGCGCGCTGGACCGCTGCGGGTATTTGCCGTATCAGGGACGGATTTTGGATACGATCGATTTTCTTAAAATATGCTTCCCTTCGCTCAGCACCTATCAGCTGGGGGCGGTCAGCGCGCAGCTAGGCGTCAAGCATGAACGTCCGCATCAGGCGGACAGCGATGCTTTGGCGACGGCGCTGGTGCTGCTGGAATGCCTCGATGAGCTATACCGGCTTCCGCTGCTGACCATTCAGCGGCTGGCCGAGCTGTTCCAGTCGGAAGACAGCGATCTAGCCTGGTATTTCGACGGCCTGCTGCGGGAGCGCGAAATGGTGCCTCTTCAGCCGGAGGGGGACTACACCTTTTTCCGGCAGCTGGCGCTGAAGGTGGGCGACTGGACCGAACTGCTTCCGCCCCGAGAAGAAGGACCTTATCTTCCGCTGGAGAATATTACCTTTACGGAATATATGGAGGAGGTCACCCGGCGGCTCAAAGAAGTTCTCCCCAATTACGAAAGCCGGGAAGCGCAGGAGATGATGATCGTCGAAGTCCGCACGGCGCTGGAGGAAGACAAGCACCTGCTGGTGGAGGCCGGCACGGGCACGGGCAAATCGCTCGGTTACCTGCTCCCTGCCATCTATCACAGCGTCCGGGCCGGTGAGAAGGTGACCGTCAGCACGCATACGATCAATCTTCAGGACCAGCTCAAAGAGCGGGATATCCCGCTGCTAACCCAGGTGGTGCCGTTTCCGTTCAAAGCGGCGGTTTTTAAGGGCCGCGGGCACTATTTGTGTCTGCGCAAATTTGAACATAAAATAAACAGTAAAGACTTTACCGGCACCCGGGAGGAAGTGCTTACCGCAGCGCAGATGCTGGTCTGGCTGGCCCAGACGGAATCCGGCGACGACGAGGAGCTCAATCTGGGTGGGCGCGGCGGCGATTTCTGGGAAACGGTCGCCAGCGATACCGACTCCTGCCTCGGGCGGGCATGTCCTTGGTTCCGTAAATGTTATTATCACCGGGCCAAACATGAAGCGGGAATTGCCGATGTTGTCATCACCAACCATTCCAAGCTGTTTGCCGATGTCAAAGCCGGGCATCAGCTTTTGCCCGCTTACGAGCACCTGGTGATCGACGAAGCCCATCACCTGGAGGACGTCGCCGGCAAGCATCTGGGAATGCAGATGAAATATTTCACAGTTGCGCACACGTTGACCCAGCTGTACAAAGACAGCCGTAACGGGCAGCTTCCGGCGCTGCGGCACATTCTGCAATCCTCCGGCAGCGAGCAGGCTTCCGAATGGAGCGCCGTCATCGACAAGATCTATCCGGACCTGCTGACGGTGAAGGAGAATTGGGACCTGCTGTGCGACAAGCTGTTCGCCCTGCTGCCTGAGCGGAGCGACGCCGCGGCGGCGGAAGCCGGACAGCTGGTCCTGCGGCTGCAGCCCGGACGCAAGCCCCAGGAATGGGAGAAGCTGAAGGAGCTGGAGCAGGCGCTGTATCTGTCGCTCAGTGATATTATCCGGAGTGGCGACAAAATGATTACCGAAATGCGCGAATCCGATAGTCAGTCCTCCTCGGACAGCCTGGTAACCGATCTCGGCGGGCTGTTTAAGGATTTGGCGGCGATCCGCGAAGAAATCCGCTTTTTTATGGGGCTGTCCGACAACAACGTCGTATACTGGATGGAGGGAAGCACGGCCTACAAGGCCAAGTCGCTTCAGCTTTATGCCGTACCGGTTGACGTGAGCGGCCAGCTTAAGGAATTATTTTTCGATAAAAAGAAAAGCATCGTGCTCACCTCGGCCACCTTATCCGTCGACAAATCGTTCCAGTACATGATCGATAATCTAGGTCTTGGCGAAGCCGCCGGCCAGGGCCGGCTGATGACCGCGCTGCTGCCCTCTCCGTTCAAGTACCGGGAACAGGCGCTGCTGGTCATTCCGCGCGACTTTCCGAGCGTCAAGGGGAGCATCGGGGATGCGCGTTTCGTCGACACGCTGGTGAACTCGCTGGCGGAAGCGGCGTCGGCTACCCGCGGTCGGATGCTCGTGCTCTTCACTTCCTACAAGATGCTGAGACAGGTGTACGATCCGCTGAAGGAAGCGCTGGCTTCCCGGGATATCGCCGTGCTCGGCCAAGGCGTCGAGGGCGGAAGCCGCAACAAGCTGATCCGCCGTTTCCAGGAGAGCAGCGCCGCCGTGCTGCTGGGCACCAGCAGCTTCTGGGAAGGGGTAGACATTCCCGGAGACGCGCTCACATGCCTTGCAATCGTCCGTCTGCCGTTCCAGCCGCCGAACCATCCGCTGGCCGAAGCGAAGGCGGAGGTGCTCAAGGCGCAGCAAAAAAATCCGTTTATGAAATTATCCGTGCCGCAGGCAGTGATTCGCTTCAAGCAGGGCTTCGGCCGGCTGGTGCGCACCGCAAACGACCGGGGCGTCGTCATTGTATACGATACAAGAGTCATCGAATCCTATTACGGCAAGTATTTCCTGTATTCATTGCCCGGTCCGAAAATGGAGCATATGTTGACCGAACAGATGGTTCCGCGGATCGAGGAATGGCTGGAGTCGGGCGGAGCATCCTGATTTTAACAAAATTTATCATTTTTCGTGGTTCCCGCAAAGTATCTTACAGGATTCCAAGCCACGCTTTGCGGGGGCTCTTAGGCCGCCCGGCCATGATTGTCCGGAATTCACTAGAGGAGGTAAGTCATATGAAATCGGAGAAAATCTCGGAGGCGGTTGTCCGCAGGCTTCCGGTATACCTGCGGTTCCTGAACGATCTGCAAAAACGTGAAATCGCCACCGTCTCTTCACAGGAGCTGGGGCAGAAGCTGGATCTCAATCCGGCGCAAATCCGTAAAGACCTCGCCTATTTTGGCGACTTCGGCCGCAAGGGCATCGGTTACGATGTCTCCTATCTGATCGAAAAAATCCGCCATATTCTTAAACTAGACCAGCAAATCAACGTAGCGCTCGTCGGCGCCGGTAATCTGGGGCACGCATTGTCCAACTATAACGCCTATTTGAAGGATACGATGAAAATTACCGCCGTATTCGATGCCTATCCGCCGAAGGTCGGGCAGAAAATCAATTCGCTGACTGTTCAGCCGATGGAAGAACTGGCTCAGACGGTCCGCAATCAGGGCATCCGGATCGGTATCATCACCGTGCCGGACAGCGAAGCGCAGAACGTTGCCGATATTCTCGTCAGCTCCGGCATCGAGGCCATCCTGAACTTTGCTCCGGTCATTCTCAAGACGCCGCCGCATATCCGCATTCATGCCGCCGACTTTACGACGGACCTGCAAAGCCTTGCCTATTATCTGCATGACGGAAAGGAAGAGCCAGAGAATGAGCAATAAAACCGTTATCCGGAATGGGCGTTTTCTCGTACCGGGCTCGGAGCAGCCGGTTCTGAGCGGCTACATGGCGATTGAGAACGACCGGATCACCTACATAGGGGAAGAACAGCCGGACTTGGAAGGCGCGGATACGGTTGACGGCAGCCGCCTTCTGTTTATGCCCGGCCTCGTAAATACGCATGGCCATGCCGCCATGTCGTTGCTCCGCGGTTATGGAGACGACATGGTGCTTCAAGCCTGGCTGGAGCAAAAAATGTGGCCAATGGAGGGCAAATTCACCGGCGACGATGTGTACTGGGGGACAGCTTTGTCCGTATTGGAAATGCTGAAAGGCGGAACAACGACCTTCCTGGACATGTACGACCATATGGACCGCGTTGCGGAGGTTACCGAACGCTCCGGCATCCGGGCCGTGCTAATGCGCGGCGTCATCGGGCTGTGCCCGGAGGACGTGCAGAACCATAAGCTGGCGGAAGCGATTCAGTTCGCCCGCGACTGGCATGGCAAAGCGGACGGACGGATTACGACGATGATGTCGCCGCATGCGCCGTATACATGCCCGCCGGACTTTTTCATGAAATTCGTGCAGGCTGCGCATGATCTCGATCTGCCGATGCACACGCATATGTCGGAGACGCGCCATGAAGTGCAGCAGAATGTCGACGATTACGGCTTGCGTCCGGCCCTGCATCTGGAGAAGCTTGGCATGTTCACGCGCCCGTCGATCATCGCGCATGGCGTGCACCTTACCGACGAGGAGATTGAAGTGCTAGCCCGTTATAACGTTGGCGTTTCGCATAACCCGGGCAGTAACCTGAAGCTGGCCAGCGGGGTGGCCCGTGTGCCGGATCTGTTGAAGGCCGGCGTCAAGGTGTCGCTCGGCACTGACGGCGCCGCTAGCAACAACAACCTCGACATGTTCGAGGAGATGCGCCTGGCAGCGCTGATCCATAAAGGCGTCAGCGGCGATCCGACCGCTGTGCCGGCACCGGAGGCGTTGCTGCTGGCTACGGCCTACGGCGCGGAATCGGTATTCCTGAAGGATGTAGGCCGGCTGTCCGCCGGTATGAAGGCGGATTTCATCGCGCTGGACATCGATCAGCCGCATTTCCTGCCGCATACGGACCTGCTGTCCCACGCAGTGTATTCGGCGAGTGCCAAGGATGTGGCCCATGTTTGGGTGAACGGCAAGCAAGTCGTTAAGAACGGCCAGTGCCTGACGCTGGACGAGGAAGAAGTGCTCCGCAAAGCGCAGGAGACATTCGACGCGCTGCTGAAGCGGTAAATGAATGACTATTGGTACATGGAAACAAGAGAAGCGAAGGGGAAGTTTGGAACTGTAGGAGCGTAGCGATCGCCTTTGTTTCCGGATTTCAACGCGTAAAGCGATTAATCAAGAAGTCTGGAAACAACAGCGACCGGAAGTCCAAACATTCTCCATAGTGCCGACCGAGTTTTTAGTGAAACGCAGTAGTTCATCAGTTATAAAATGGAAAGGGAGCTGTGTTTTGCGAAAAGGGAAAAAGTGGATTCCGCTCAGTATATCCATCGTTCTGCTTCTTCTGTTTGGCTTAAGCCAGTTCTTTGCCTACGTGATGAAGGATGAATCGAGTGAGCGCAACGCCGCGAGGCATGTGGCCCGCACCGAAGCCGGACTGACCGAGATTACGAAGGCCCAGAAATCCGTCTGGGATGAAAACTCGATCTATTGGGTGCTGACCGGCAGCAATCAGGCCGGAACGAAAATGATGGTATGGGTTCGTTTCACCCAAGACGGCAAGCCCGCCGGCGGAGACAACGACATTTACGCCGAGGAAGTGGCGAAGGGCGTATCCGAGAAGCAGATCCGCGGAATCATCGCCGATCAGCTGCCCGGCATATCGATCAAGCGGCTGCTCCCGGGCGTGTATAACGGAGAATATGCCTGGCAGCTTTTCTATAAGGAAAAGGGACGCTACTATTACCGGTTTTTCCGTTTCTCCGACGGTTCGCAAATCGGTGACGGCTTCAGTTTGCCCGTCCGGTAGATACAGTATGTTTAATGGATGATATACGAAATGCTATAACTTGATATAGAAAAGCGATATAAAAGAAGCATAAAAACAGGCCGCAAAGTTAAACTTTGCGGCCTGTTTTGCCGTTAAAAGAGATATATTAAGCGGAAGCTACGATAGAAGCAGCAGCTTCTCCAAAAAATAGTATTGAAAATTTAAAATAATATTCACACTTTTTTGCTAGATCGTATATATGCCTATGATATACTACTTGTTGTACTGAGACATGCGGAAGAGCATGTCACCAAGCGCAGAAGCTTGGACACGCCTGTTAAGGATTCATGGAATTATGACATAGAGGTTTGCGAATAACGAGAGGAGGACGTTTCTTGAAATTACGTCTAATGCCTGTGCTACTAACCGTTCTGCTGTCGGCCGGGCTGCTGTTTGGCGGGTTTTATGCGTACCGCCAGTTTGCCGTGCAGGAGCCGCTAGAGAAGGTTGTATCGTCCTATGAGGGCGTCAAGGATTCCCATATTTCTATTAACCGCAATGAAGTCACTTTGAAACTTGATCTTGCACCGGGCACGAAATTGCGCGAACTCGTCCAGTACGTCCAGAGCGAAGGCGGCTCGGCGCTGAGCGGTCGGTCGCTGAAGCTGGATCTGGAACAGCATACCAGCCCGCTGCTTGATGAGTATTGGAACGATGCCCTGTTCTCTGTGGCTGAAGCGATGGAGAGCGGCAAATATACGCTGATTCCGGCGAAGCTTGAAGGACTCACGTTGGACGCCAAATACAAAGAGGTTACGGCGACCACGGAGATTGACGAAACCAACGTGTATGTCAGCTTAAGCGATGGCAAGGAAAGCAAGTTTATCATTCTGCCGCGTGTATCGCAGGCAATGGGAGCGTGGAATAATGCCTAAGTATTGGAAAGAAGTGCTGGTCGGGTTCCTGCCCGTGCTGCTGATTTTTATGGCGTTTGTCGGCATTAATATCATTCCGATTATTGTGGCTGCGGGTATGGTTACCGCCCTGCTGGTCATTGCGCATTTGCGCGGCGGCCTTACCGTTAACGCGGGGGCTGACAAGAAACGCAAGAAGAACGGCCCGTCCAAGTTAACCTTTGAGGAAATCGGCGGGCAGGACAATGCCAAGCAAGAGCTGAGAGAGGCACTGGATTTCCTGATCCGGCATGAAGAAATCAGCAAGTTCGGGATCCGGCCGCTGAAAGGGATCCTCCTGACAGGGCCTCCGGGAACCGGGAAGACGCTGATGGCCAAAGCGGCGGCGCATTATACGAACTCTGTTTTCGTAGCGGCTTCCGGCAGTGAATTTGTGGAAATGTACGTCGGGGTCGGCGCCGGCCGCATCCGTGATCTGTTTAAGGATGCCCGTACCCGCGCGCAAAAAGAAAACAAGACAAGCGCAATCATCTTTATCGACGAAATCGACGTCATCGGCGGCAAACGCGAAGGCGGGCAGCAGCGCGAATACGATCAGACGCTTAACCAGCTGCTGACCGAGATGGACGGCATTTATAACAACGATACGCCGCGCATTCTGCTGATCGCGGCCACTAACCGCAAGGAAATGCTCGATTCGGCGCTGCTGCGTCCGGGCCGTTTTGACCGCCACATCCAGGTGGATATGCCGGATAAAAAAGGCCGCCGTTCGATTCTTGAGCTGCATGCCAAAAACAAACCGCTGCATGAAACCGTCAATCTCGATAAAATCGCTGAAGAAGCCTACGGCTTCTCGGGCGCTCAGCTCGAAAGCGTCATGAACGAAGCGGCGATCTACATGATGCGCGAGAATAAAAACGAAGTGGAGCAGCGGCATTTGTCACTTGCCATCGACAAGGTAATGATGGGCGAGAAGACCGACCGTGAGACGAACCAGGAAGAGAAGAAGCGGGTAGCGATCCACGAGCTCGGACATGCCATCATGGCGGAGCTGCTGCGTCCAGGCAGCGTCAGCCAGGTTACGCTGACCCCGCGGGGCCAGGCGCTCGGATATGTGCGTCATAATCCGCAAGCCGAGCAGTACCTGTACACGAAGGATTTTCTGGAGCAGCAGATCATGATCGCCCTCGGCGGCGCGGCGGCGGAGGAAATCCATTACGGCGGGCGCAGCACCGGCTCGCGCGGCGACTTTGACCAGGCCCTCGACATTGTCGAGACGATGATGAAATCCGGCCTAACCTCGCTGGGGATCGCGAACCTGCAGATGGTGACCACCGAAGAGCTGATGAAGGAAAACAGCAAAATTCTGGATGACCTGATGGACAGAACCCGCGATCTGCTACGGCAGCAGCGGCAAATTTTTGACGATTCGCTCAATATCCTGCTCAAAGAAGAAGTTCTTTCGGGAGATCAATTTCGTTGTCAATTTCGTGACAGCGTACTTTTACCGGCATAATTCTTTATGCCGGTTATTTTTTTTTACTTTTCAGACATGCTAAGATATTATTATATGTCGGACTGTATTTTTTTTTACGACAGACAAGGTACAATACAAAAGTATAGATACCTGAAAGGATGGAGACTTAGTTATGGTATTTAAAAAGATTGGCGTCATCGGCGGCGGCACGATGGGTCAAGGGATTGCCGAAATGCTGGCAGCCAAAGGCCTGGATGTTCTGCTGGTGGAGAAAAACGCGGAAAGACTGGACTATTCTTACGAAATGATCGAAACCAGTCTGGACAAACAATTGGAGAAATGGGCTATTACCCAAGCGGAGAAGAAACTTATACTGGGCCGCATCCAAAAAGTGACACATTTCGCCGAGCTCAGCTCTTGCGATATGGTTATCGAAACCATCATCGAAGACCTGGAAGCGAAGAAAAAAGTATTCAATCAGCTTGATCAGGTGTGTCCGAGCCACATTATTCTGGCCAGCAACACTTCCACGCTTAGCTTGACGGAGCTGGCAAGCTCGACAATGTATCCGGAACGCGTGATCGGCATGCATTTCATATATCCGGTCGCTAAGGTCAACCTGGTGGAAATCGTCCGCGGGCTGAGAACCTCCGACAGCACTTTTGAAGAAACAAAATCCTTTGTCGACGATGTCGTCGAGAAAAAAGGCGTAATGATTTACGAATCCCCGGGGTTTGTAACTTCACGCCTCATTTGCCTGTTCATCAACGAAGCGATGCATGTGCTGCAAGAAGGCGTTGCCTCCGCACAGGACATCGACGACGCGATGCGCATCGGCTATCAATTCCAATACGGACCGCTTGAAATGGCCGACCGTTTCGGTCTGGATTCCGTACTGGCCGCGCTGGAACGCATGTTCCGCGAATACGGTGAACTGAAATACCGCCCTTCGACCATTCTGAAGAAGATGGTGCGTGCCGGACAGCTGGGAATGAAATCGGGCGAAGGCTTCTTCAAGTATGACAAGGATGGTGACCGGATATGAACGTACTCGTAATCAACTCGGGAAGTTCTTCCCTTAAATATCAGCTTTACAACATGACTGACGAATCGGTACTCGCTAAGGGCCTCGTTGAACGGATTGGCATGGATTCCTCCATCCTGACCCACAAACCGACCGGCAAACAGGAAGTTACCGAAGTGAGCGAAATTTTGGAACACAACACTGCGATCCGTAAAGTGCTGGCTTGCTTGACCGATGCCGAGCATGGCGTGATTTCGTCCATCGACGAGATCAATGCCGTCGGCCACCGCGTCGTGCATGGCGGCGAGACTTTCAAAGCTTCCGCACTCGTGGACGGGGATGCCAAATCGGAAATCCGCCGTCTGTTTGACCTGGCGCCGCTGCACAACCCTGCAGCTGTTATGGGGATTACGGCTACAGAAATCAACATGCCTGGCGTACCGCAAGCCGTTGTATTCGACACCGCGTTCCACCAAACCATGCCGGAAAAAGCTTATATGTACGCGATTCCGCGCGTGCTTTACAATAAATACAAAGTTCGCCGCTACGGCGCGCACGGCACCTCCCATGACTTCGTAAGCAAAGCGGCTGCCGAATACCTTGGCCGTCCGCTCGAAGACATGAAGATCATCACCTGCCATATCGGCAACGGCGCCAGCGTGACTGCGGTTCAAGGCGGCATTTCCGTCGACACGTCGATGGGCATGACCCCGCTGGAAGGCCTGATGATGGGTACGCGCAGCGGCGACATCGACCCGGCTGTCGTACCATACGTGATGAACAAGGAAGAACTGACACCGGGCGAAGTCAACTCGATGCTGAACAAACACAGCGGTCTTTTGGCGATCTCCGGCACAAGCAGCGACATGCGCGACATCATTGACGGTTACGAGAAAGGCGAGCCGAATTCGACGCTGGCTTTTGAAATGTACGAATACCGTCTGCGCAAATACATCGGATCTTACGCTGCAGCGATGAATGGCGTGGATGCCATTGTATTTACTGCCGGCGTGGGCGAGAATGCATCCCTGCTTCGTGAAAAAGTGCTCAGCAACCTGACCTTCCTCGGCATCGAGCTTGATCCCGAAGCGAATAAGGTTCGCTCCGGCGATCCTCGCCGTATTTCGACGGAAACGTCCAAAGTGCAGGCGCTGGTCGTTCCGACCAACGAAGAACTCGTCATTGCGCGCGATACGTATCATTTAGTGCAAGGACTGAACAGCTAATCAGAGGAGAGACGTGGCCATGTCTAACAAGAGTGTAATCAGAAACGTAAAAGAGCATGTCGGGGAGAGCGTAGTTATCGGCTGCTGGGTGAACAACAAGCGCTCCAGCGGCAAAATTCAGTTCCTTCAGCTCCGCGACGGTACAGGCTATATCCAGGGCGTAGTGGTGAAATCGGAAGTTCCCGAGGAGGTATGGGATGCCGCCAAAAGCCTGACGCAGGAAAGCTCCCTGTACGTAACCGGCATTATCCGGGAAGAACCGCGCAGCCAGTCGGGATTCGAGATGACGGTAACCGGAATCGAAGTGCTTCATCTTACCGAAAATTATCCGATCACTCCGAAAGAGCATGGCGTCGATTTCCTCATGGACCATCGTCATTTGTGGCTGCGCGCTTCCAAGCAGCGGGCCGTGCTGGTGATCCGGGCGGAGATTATCCGCGCCATCCAGCAGTTCTTCAACGAAAGCGGATTTACGAAAGTCGATCCGCCGATCCTGACGCCGACTTCGGCGGAAGGTACGACCAACCTGTTCCATACGAAATATTTCGACGAAGACGCATATTTGACGCAAAGCGGCCAGCTGTATATGGAAGCTGCTGCCATGGCGCTCGGCCGGGTGTATTCTTTTGGCCCGACCTTCCGGGCAGAGAAGTCCAAAACCCGCCGCCACTTGATCGAGTTCTGGATGATCGAGCCAGAAATGGCGTTTACGGATCATGAGGAAAGCTTGAAAGTACAGGAGCAGTTCATCAGCTTTGTGGTGCAATCGGTCGTGAAAAACTGCCGCGCCGAGCTGGAAACGGTCGGCCGCGACATCTCCAAGCTGGAGAACATTCAGGCACCGTTCCCGCGCATCACGTACGATGACGCGATCAAGTTCCTGAACGAGCAAGGCCATGAGATCGCCTGGGGCGACGACTTCGGCGCGCCGCATGAAACGGCTATCGCCGAAGCATACGACAAGCCCGTATTCATCACACATTACCCGGCATCCTTCAAGGCGTTCTATATGAAACCGGACCCTAATCGTCCGGAAGTGGTGCTCTGCGCAGACATGATCGCACCTGAGGGTTACGGGGAGATCATCGGCGGCTCGCAACGGATCGACGATCCGGAGCTGTTGGCTGAACGTTTCAAAGAACATAATCTTTCGATGGAGACTTACCAGTGGTACATGGATCTCCGCACGTATGGCACCGTGCCGCATTCCGGCTTCGGTCTCGGACTTGAACGTACGGTAGCCTGGATCTGCGGTCTGGACCATGTGCGCGAGACGATTCCGTTCCCGCGCACGCTGTACCGTCTCTATCCGTAAGGGAAAGAGGTGAGGGTATGGACGGCAAAGCATGGGGCATCTGGGGCGAAGGCGTGGCTTTCGGTCTGGAGAACGGAATGGCCGTCATTCCCTACGCGCTCATCAAGCATTACCGGAAGCTGAATCTGACCGGCAGCGAAGCGATGCTGCTGATTCATTTGCTCTCCTTCCGGCAGGTGGAAGGCATCGAGTTCCCATCGATGGAAGAATTGTCCGCCGTCACCGGCCGCAGTCTTCCTGCCATCGCCGGGGAGCTGCAAAAGCTGGTGAAGGAAGGATTTATCCGCATCGACGAGGACAACGACGAGCTTCGGGATATCCATTTCGAACGGTTTAACTTCTCCGGCCTCTACGCCAAGCTGGGCGCCTATCTGGCGGAAGCTGCGCAAGGAAGTCAACGCGGGGCGGCGCAAGGCGCCGCTGGCGGCGACCGGCGTTACGGCAGTGCCCCGGGAGCGGCTCCGGCTTCTGTAGGCCCCGGAGCGGAGAGCGCCAAGGAGAGCCGCAGCCTGTTCAGCATCTTCGAAAAGGAATTCGGACGGCCGCTGTCCCCGATGGAATGCGAAACGATCTCCGGCTGGGTTGATCAGGACCGGTATCCCGAGGAACTGATCTTGCTCGCCTTGAAGGAATCCGTGTTCGCCGGGAAGCTGCATTTCCGGTATATCGACCGCATCCTGCTGGAATGGGCCCGTAATCGGGTCAAAAATGCCGAGGATGTTAAGAACTATACGCAGCGCTTCCGTAATGGCGGAAGATAAACAGAGTCGGCGTCGCTGTCAGTTTGAGTTTGCAGCAACGTTATGGCTATAGAAAAGGACCTCCCCCACAATTGTGGCTGGGAGGTCCTTTTTTATTGGCAAACTTGATTTATTCTTTAGCCAGCTCGTCCGCGAGCGCCGCGCCCATTTCCCGGGAGCGCTCAGCGCAGCGGTGGACTGCGGCGATTACGGTCTCGAAGAAGTCGCCCTTCTCCAGCACTTCAATCGCTGCCTGCGTGGAGCCGTTCGGCGAAGTTACCTTTTTACGCAGGGCCGCCGGCTCTTCGCCGGTCTGCTGCACCATGCGGGCCGCTCCGAGCACGGTTTGGACGGTCAGCTCGGCGCTCTGCTTCGGATCCAGGCCGCCGCGGATCCCGCCGGCGATCATCGCCTCCATCATGTAATAGATGTAGGCCGGCCCGCTGCCGGAGATGCCCGTCAGCGTCTCCATGCGTTCCTCTTCGATGACGGCGGTCATGCCGACGGCTTCAAAGATATTCAGCGCCGTCCGGCGGCCCGTCTCATCGACCTCCTTGGAGAAGGCGATGCCGGTGGCGCCGAGGCCGATGGAGCTGGAGGTGTTCGGCATCGTGCGAACCACCGGCTGCTTTTTACCCAGCAGCCCTTGCAGCGTCGAAATCGTCAGACCGGCGATGACGGATACGATCAGTTGATTGGGGGAGAGCATTGGTCCGAGCGCACGCAGCGCTTCGGCGGCATCTTTCGGCTTCATCGCCAGTACGATGACCGGCGCGCTGCGCAAATATTCGTTTTTCTGTTCGGGATCGTTGCTGCCCGTTACGCCGTACCGGCCGCGAAGCTCGGCAAGCCGTTCGCTGCCGCTGCGGTTCAGCATGATGATATTTCCGGAAGAGACAACGCTGCGGGCGATCATGCCGCGCACGATGGCTTCAGCCATGGAGCCTGCGCCGTAAAAAACAATCGGATGATTAAGAAGCGGAATGGAAGGCTGCTGACACATGAATGAGAATCCCCCTTGGACTGGATCTTAGCCCCGGATTTGTCCGGTGCCTCGGATGATATATTTGCTGGATGTCAGCGCAGGCAGTCCCATCGGACCGCGGGCATGCAGCTTTTGGGTACTGATGCCGATTTCGGCGCCGAACCCGAACTCGAAGCCGTCGGTAAAGCGGGTAGAAGCATTGTGGTACACGGCGGCGGCATCGACTTCCTGAAGGAAGCGTGCGGCATGTTCAACCGTTTCTGTAACGATGCATTCGGAATGCTTGGTGCCGAATTTGGCGATATGCGCCAGGGCTTCGTCCAGGCCGCCGACGATTTTGACGTTCAGGATATAGTCGTTATATTCGGTGGCATAATCCTTCTCCGTTGCTGGCAGCGCCCATGGGATCAGGGCGACGGTCTCTGCGCAGCCCCGTAGCTCGACATTGGCTAAGCGGAAAGCTTCGGCCAGCGCTTGCAAATGCAATGCCGCGTACCCGCGATGGACGAGGAGCGTCTCCATCGAGTTGCAGACGGACGGACGCTGAACCTTGGCGTTCAGACTGATGTTCTGCGCCATTTCCGGATCAGCCGTAGCGTCCAGATAAGTATGGCATATGCCCGCACCCGTTTCAATGACGGGCACGGTGGCGTTCATGACGACATTCTGGATCAAGGAAGCGCCGCCGCGCGGGATAATGACGTCCAGCAGTCCGTTCAGCTTCAGCATTTCATCGACCGAGGAGCGGTTCGGATCTTCGATCAATTGCAAGGCATTCGCCGGAATCGCCGTACGCGCCAGCGCGCTGTGCAGCACTTCGACAATTTTGCGGTTCGAGGACAGGGCGGAGGAGCCGCCGCGGAGCACCACCGCGTTTCCGGTTTTCAGGCAGAGTCCTGCGGCATCGACCGTAACGTTCGGACGCGCTTCGTAAATGATGCCGATGACGCCGAGCGGTACGCGGACCTTGTCGATCGACAAACCGTTCGGCCGCTCAAACGATTCCAGGCTGTCGCCGACCGGATCGGGTAGAACGGCGATTTGCCGCAGCCCTTCCGCAATGCCGTCGATTCGCGCCGGGTTCAGCGCCAGCCGGTCGAGCAGCGACTCCGGCGTGCCGCCGAGCCGTCCGCGCTCCAGATCCTCGGCATTGGCAGCGATGATGGCATCCGCTTCGGCGCGGAGCGCATCCGCCATAACCAGAAGCGCCTCGTTTTTTTGGCCTGTCGTCAGATTGGCCAGAATCCCCGTCGTTTCTTTGGCCGCCTTTGTTTTGTTCACTACTTCGCTCATGCCTGTTCCTCCTCTAAAGTAATGTTCCCGATATCATGTTCAGCGCAGCGTAATCCATTCGTCGCGGTGGATGACCTCCAGCCGGTGTACCTCGCCGAGCTTCGGCACAATCTCCCGGCTGGGCAAGCCTTGGATGGCCCGGAGCTGGGCATCGTCATAGTTGACGATGCCTCTGCCGAGCAGCCGGGCATCGGGGCCGAGCACTTCCACGACGTCGCCGGAGTGGAAGCTGCCTTCGATCCGCTTGACGCCGACCGGCAGCAGGCTATGGCCCCCGTGCAGCAGGGCCTCCACCGCGCCGTCGTCCACGTAAAGCGAGCCGAGCGGCGTCGACATAAAGCCGAGCCACTGCTTCTTGACCGGCAGCGAGGAGAGGGTGGTGGCAAAGTAGGTGCCTTTGCCGCCGCCTCCGGCCGCGAGCTGCAGGTCGCCGGGTTCGGTAGCCCGGCCGACGAAGACGGGCACACCGCCGCGGGTGGCGATTTTGGCGGCGTCGATCTTCGAGCGCATGCCGCCCGTGCCGACGCTGGAGCCTGCGCCGCCGGCGATGGCGTAAATCTCCGGCGTAATCTCCGCTACATGCTGGTAGCGGACCGCATCCGGAGATTTGCGGGGATCGGCGCTGTACAGGCCGTCCATATCGGTCAGGACGAGCAGATGCGACGCCTTGACCAGATTGGCGACCAGCGCCGACAAGGTATCGTTGTCGCCGAATTTCAATTCGTCGACCGAAACGGTGTCGTTTTCGTTAAAGACCGGAATGGCGCCTTGGCGCAGCAGTTCTTCGACGGTCATTACGGCGTTGTTCATCGCCCGGCGGCTGCAAAAGTCCGTCCGGGTGAGCAGGATTTGCGCTGTGGCGATGCCGTGGCGCGCGAAAGCTTCCTGGTAGGCGCGCATCAGCAGCACTTGACCGACGGCCGCGGCCGCCTGCTTCTCGTGCAGCAGCTTAGGCCGCGCGGCGTAGCCGATGCCGCGGAAACCTGCGGCGACGGCGCCGGAGGTGACCAGCAGCACCTCGCTGCCGCCTTGCCGCAATGCAGCAATTTCTGCGGCGAAAAAAGCCACAGCCTCCAGATTAAGTCCGCCTTCGGGGCCGGTCAGCGAGCTGCTGCCGATTTTGACCACGATGCGAGTTGTCATTAGCTTCACTTCCCTCAAAAGTTAAATCGAAACAGGCTGAAAATGCAAAAAAGCTCCCATCCTTAGACAGAGCAAAGGACGAAAGCTGATTAACTTCCGCGGTACCACCTTCATTGATGAGGGTTCATCCGACTTCATTCTCGTAACGGGAGCTTCCGTCCTGCATCGGCAGGCCGCTCGGGGGTAGGATTCAGAAATGACAACCGCGGTAAATTCTCTCAGCCTGCCGGAATTTACTCTCTGCTCACGGATAGAGGCATATTCTTACTGGTCCCGTCTGCACGTTTCGCTATTTGACAACTAGAATACCATGGAGCGATCGGCTTTGCAAAGGAGGAGCCCGCTATTTTTTTTATGGAATTTTTTTGTGGAATTTGTTTTGGTTTTTTTCGTCCGAAATTTCATCCATCCTGTTTATCCCGCTGGCGAACGGGTAATAACGGTTAATCTGTTGCCAGGAGGTGCTTACACTTGGGTAAAAAGGGTAATGTCCAGCAGGAACAGAATCAGAATGTCCAAGCGGCCGCCGAGTTCCAGAACAACGCGATCCGCGACTTTGTCGAAGAGAAAGCCGGAGTTTTCAGAACCAAGGGAACCGTGGACGAGAGTACGGCCCGTTTGCCGGACGACCAGAACCGTATGATCACCCAGCATAATTTGCGGAAATAAAATATACGATAGATGCTGGCAAAGCCCGTTCGTATCCCTGTAGGGAGCGGACGGGCTTTTTCACATTTACTTATGGCGGCTGATCAGCGCGCTTCCCCGGCGGAGAGGGCGGCGATCGTCGTTTTGAATGTTTCGATAAACGCGTTGGCCGCCTTCGACAGATAACGCCCGCGGCGGTAAGCGATGACAAGCGTCCGGCTGGGCACCGGCTCGGCCAGCGGCAAATACACCGGTACGAATTCGCTCCGCGGCGCCCGGGCGATAAAATGCGGCGTAAGCGTCACGCCCATCCCTGTGGCCACCAGCGACTGCACCGTCTCCATATTGTTGCTCTCAAAAACGATACGCGGCACAAACCCCGCTTCCCGGCATAAATCCATCGTCATTTTGCGGAAGCCCTGTCCCTCTTTCAGGACGATGAACGGCTCATCCTTCAGTTCCGCCAGGGAAGTGCGGATACCGGTGCCGAAACGCGCCGCCAGGGGATGCTCCGGCGGTACCGCCAGGTCGATCCGCTCATCGCCGAGTACTTCGTAGCTCAAATTCGGAATTTCCAGCGGCAGCGACAGCAGGCTGAGATCGGTCTGGCCGCTGGCGGTCAGCTTTTCCAGATTCATCGATGAATCTTCCAGTAACGTGATTTCAACGTCCGCATAATTCTTCTTGAACGCCGGCAGGACATGCGGCAGCAGATGCGCTCCTGTAATCGGCATACTGCCGACGACTACCCTGCCCGTGCGGAGCTGGGAGATGTCGGCCATCTCCTGGCGCAGCATTTCTACCGCGCTCATAATGACGCCCGCCTGTTCGATGAACTTTTGCCCGGCATAGGTCAGCTCGACCGAACTTGTATTCCGCTGAAACAACATTACCCCAAGCTCCTGCTCCAGCTTCGAGAGCTGCTGGCTGAGCGACGGCTGGGCGATATGCAGCTTGTCCGCCGCGCGGGAAAAGTTTCGTTCTGCGGCAATCTGCAGCGCATATTGCAGTTGTCTGAGTTCCATAACCATCCTCCAACAATTGGTGTTCTTATAATTATAACCTATCAGGAAGAGAAGTTGCATAGGAGAAGGCGCAATCAACAGGGAGCCGAAAATGGTGATATTTTATATCGAACAGCCATCCATACCGAATGGTTCGGAAGTTCATAGAATAGAGCAGGAAGATGAAGGGAGAGGATTTGGACATGGCATTGCCTATTCTGAGTTATGATGCGCGAGTAGTCAGCCCGGTGACGAACGGCCTCGATTTGCCGGTACCCAATAACGGCGGAGGGATGGAGATTGCAACGGCCGCGTTATACCTCGACCCTGCCGATCCCGCTTCCCGCAACAACCGCGTCGAACTGGAGGGCACCATCGGCATCCGGCTGGAAGGCCCGGGCAATATCCGGCTGCTGGTGCGAATCTGGCGTGCGGGTACAGAAATCTATTACAGCCTGGTTACCAATCTGCTGGACAATTATGTCCTGCTGAATGTCTCTTTTGCCGAATCCGCCCCGCCCGGGCTGCAAAACTACCAGCTGATTATCGAAAATCAAACCCCGGACACCACGGCTTTTGTAGCCGGTCCCGTGGTATTTACGGCAATTGCCATCGGCAAATAAGCCAGGGCAAGCGCGTCCGGCCATGTCTGAATGCGGAGAAAGAGAAGGTGAATCATATGCCTTTTGCAATCGATTCAGGTATTATCGTCAATTCTTGAATTCGCCCTAGGCCGCACGGCTGGATGCCGGAGATTTTAACAGCTTTATCTTTGATGTAGCCTGATCGGTTGGAAGGATAAACCGCCACTTTCTGTGGCGGTTTATTTGTGCAAAAGCTCATACTTAAAACTTATTCAGGCATGATCCACACAATTTCACTAATGCGAACAAAGAATTTTGCGCCTCTGGTATCCAATACAACATGGTCCGGCTTAACATCCGCCACACAGCCGCTAATCCCGCCACGAGTGGTTTCAATCAATACACGCTTACCCTTTACGGACATCAAGGTCTCAACGACATAGGGATCAATAGGATAGACCATAACAGCTTGCGGCATTTGTTGCTGGATTGGATACATATGATTGTTCAGCACATTGTTTCCTCCTAAATGGGAATACATCATCCTATGCGGATGCCTAGCCGTTGTTCTGGGCGGGTAGATGATTTTATCAGGCTCAATAGCTCGTCTCACTGATAGGTACAAACTATAAACGCTATAGAAATCATATCTTGGAATTATAACGTGACGGGTGATATATTTAGATCATTCAAGAGAGACTCCACGCTCTCGGCCAGGAACGATTCTATTTTTATTATGAGGTGAAACCATGGGCAACAAGACAATGTTTGAGAAGATTTGGGAAAATCATGTGATCCACAGCGAAGAAGGCAAACCGAGCATCATTTACATCGACCTCCACCTTGTACATGAAGTGACGTCGCCGCAAGCCTTCGAAGGCCTTCGTCTCAGCGGCCGCAAAGTGCGCCGTCCGGAACTGACCTTTGCCACGATGGACCACAACGTACCGACGAAAGACCGCTTCAACATCAAGGACCCGATCTCCAAGCAGCAAATCGACACGCTGTCCAAGAACTGCGCCGATTTCGGCGTAAGGCTGTTTGACCTGAACGATATCGACCAGGGCGTCGTACACGTTATGGGACCTGAAATCGGATTGACGCATCCGGGAAAAACGATTGTCTGCGGCGACAGCCACACGTCCACGCACGGCGCTTTCGGCGCTTTGGCATTCGGGATCGGAACAAGCGAAGTGGAGCATGTGCTCGCGACCCAGTGTCTTCAGCAGTCCAAAGCCAAAACGATGGAAGTCCGTTTTACCGGCAAACGCAATCCGGGCGTAACGGCCAAAGACATGATCCTCGGCGTCATCGCCAAATACGGCACCGACTTCGCTACAGGATATGTTATTGAATATACCGGCGAAGCAATCCGCGAGCTGTCGATGGAAGAGCGCATGACCGTGTGCAATATGTCCATCGAGGGCGGAGCCAGAGCCGGCCTGATCGCTCCGGACGAAACGACGTTCAATTACCTGCGCGGACGCCAATACGTACCGCAAGGCGCAGCGTTTGACGCTGCCGTTGAATCGTGGAAAGCGCTGGTCAGCGACGAAGGCGCTGAGTACGACACTGTAGTGGAGTTCGACGTCGAAACGCTCATCCCGCAAGTGACCTGGGGCACCAGCCCGGGCATGGGTACCGACATCTCCGCGTCCGTGCCGAATCCGGCTGATTTTACAACCGAAAATGAACGCAAAGCCGCCGAAAAGGCGATCGAGTATATGGGACTCGTTCCGGGCACGCCAATGTCCGAGATCGGCATCGATTACGTATTTATCGGCTCCTGCACGAACGGCCGGATCGAAGATCTGCGCGCCGCCGCCCAGGTTGCCAAAGGCCACAAGGTTTCCGACAAAGTAACGGCAATCGTTGTGCCGGGCTCCGGACGCGTGAAGCTGCAGGCTGAAAAAGAAGGCCTGGACAAAGTCTTCACCGAAGCGGGCTTCGAATGGCGCGATGCGGGCTGCAGCATGTGCCTGGCCATGAACCCTGACGTTCTGCAACCGGGACAACGCTGCGCTTCGACATCGAACCGTAACTTTGAAGGCCGTCAAGGACGGGGCGGACGCACGCATCTCGTTTCTCCGGCAATGGCTGCCGCAGCGGCCATCAAAGGCAGATTCACCGATGTGCGCGACTGGAACTACAAAACCGAAGCCGTAAATTCCTAATACTATAATCGAGCGTTTAAGAGCGGGAGGATAAATCAATGGAAGCTTTCAAAAAAATAACCGGCATCGTCGCACCGGTGGACCGGGTCAATGTCGATACGGATGCCATCATTCCTAAGCAGTTTCTGAAACGGATCGAACGGACCGGTTTCGGGCAATTCCTGTTCTACGAATGGCGTTTTGATGAAGCGGGCAACGACAATCCGGCTTTTGAAATGAACAAGCCGCGTTATCAGGGCGCTTCAGTGCTCATTTCCCGGGCCAACTTCGGCTGCGGCTCCTCGCGTGAGCATGCGCCTTGGGCAATTATGGATTACGGCTTCAAGGTCGTTATTGCTCCATCTTTTGCCGATATTTTCTATAACAACTGCTTCAAGAACGGCATCCTGCCGATCAAGCTGTCGGAAGAGCAGGTGGACGATCTGTTCAACCGCACGGCTGCACAAGAGGGCTATGAACTGACCGTCGATCTGGAAAATAATACACTCAGCGACGGCAACGGGCTGCAGATCAAGTTCCAGCTTGACGAGCACCGCAGACAGTTCCTGCTGCTCGGCCTTGATGATATCGGTTTGACGCTGCAGCATGACGATGAAATTGCCGCTTATGAAGAGCGTCACGCCGCCAAGTTGTTCGGCTAAAGCAAACCTTTCATATTTTACACAAAACTTCTATTTCCGCCTGTCGGAAATAGAAGTTTTTTTGCTATAATCGAGATAATCGCAAAGGGAAAAGGCAACTTTTGGTGTTTTCTGTCGTCTATCATTTATCTATGCTTTTTTCTATCATTTGCCAAAGAGGAGAGGAAAGGATGAGAAGTGCCGGAATACGGGTGTTACTGCTGTTGTTGCTGCCGCTGTTATTGCTGACCTTCACCGGCCATGAGGCCGCTGCCGCCGGGAACGGCACCGGCCGCATTGTAATGGACAACCAGGAGCTGGCTTTGCCTCAGGGCGTCAGTCTCGAAAACGTGAATGGAAGCGTTATGATTCCGATCCGGGTGGTTGTCGAGAATTTGGGTTTTAAAGTGTCCTGGGAACAGACGACGCGCAAAGTCACCGTCCAGCAGGACAACAAGAGCGTCCAGCTTGCGGTCGGCAGCATGACTGCCCAGGCGGACGGTGTCGCACTGACGTTAAATGCCGCACCTAAGCAGACGGGCGGAACCGTGCTTGTTCCGATCCGGTTTGTGAGCGAGCAATTCGGACTTAAAGTCGGCTGGGACAACAGCGATAAGACGGTTTATCTTACCGGCGGTCTGCCAACGCCGACGCCTCTTCCTTCTCCGGCCTCCTCTCCGCAGCCAACCCCAACGCCGTCAAATGCGGCGGGAGAAGGCGAAGGCAGCCTGTCCGGCAGCGCGACGAGCACCCCTTCGGCTTCACCGGGAACGGTTCAGAGGCCAGAAATTAAAGGTGCTGTCTTCAGCGGAAACCAGTTGATTATTGCAGCAAGCAGCGGTGCTAAGCCGGTTGTTAGCCGAATGAGCTCGCCTGATCGCATCGTGATCGATTTTGTCGGTGCGGCATTTGCGGCTGATTTCGGAAATACCGCGCAGGGAACCGGAAGCCTCCAAACCTCCGGACCTTCAATCATTCCGCAAGGAAAGCTTGATGTCACCGGCTATCCGCTGGTGAGCGAAATACGCTATGCCTTGTTCAGCAACAGTCCCTCCACGGTGCGTTTTGTCATCCAGACGGTCGGCAACCAGCCGTACACGCTCAGCACGGATGACAGCACGGGATTAATCACCGTCGATTTGAATGCAGTACAGGGCGGCATACCAGCAACCGGAGGCTTGAACGGCAAACCGGTCGTTGTCATCGATGCGGGACACGGCGGATCGCAGCCGGGCGCAATCAGCCTGACGGGTAAGCAAGAAAAGGATCTTAACCTGGCCGTAGCCTTGAAAGTCGGGGCGATTCTACAGCAGGAGCAGCAGGTAAATGTGGTCTTCACCCGCACGACCGACATTACGCTCGGTCTTCAGGATCGCGTGAATATTGCCCAAGCGGCCCAGGCCAATGTATTTGTCTCGATCCATGCCAATTCGCTGGCCGAAAATGCGGCGAACCGCAGCAAAATCAACGGCAGCGAGACGTATTACACGCGCAGCGACAGTCTGCCGCTGGCACAGATCATGCATAAGCATCTGGTCGCCGGAACGGGCTTTAAAGATAACGGTGTGCGGAGCCAGAGCCTGCATGTCACCCGGGAGACGACGATGCCGGCGGTACTCCTTGAATTGGGCTATTTAACGAATGCCGCCAATGAAGCGGCGCTGTATACCGATGCCTTCCAGAACAAGCTGGCGCAGGAAATCGCGGCCGGAATTAAGGAGTTTCTTGGCCTTTAATGGAATAAAATCGCAACTTTTAAGGAATTCAGGCGTCTAAACAATGTCGCAGGCTGTCCAAGGCCCTATCATCACGAACGCCAGACATTGGCGGAATACTAGATTCTTAGAGGTGAAGAATGAAGAAATTTGCTTTTATGTTTTTGCTGCTGATCTTTGTTCTGGTATTGCCGGAACATGGACATGCAGCCGCCGGAGCGAACAAAATCGTTCTGGACGGCCAGGAACTGACCGCGGGGCAGGATGTGCCCGTGGAGAACGTAAATGGCTCTGTCATGGTCCCCCTAAGAATGATTGCCGAGAACCTTGGGTACAAGGTCACCTGGAATCAGCAGAACAAAATCGTCCGGATCGAAAATTCGGGCAAGACCATTGAGCTGGTGGTCGACAAAACGACAGCCTCGGTTAACGACCAAACCGTGATCTTGGCGAACGCCCCGCTGCTGCGCGGCGGCACGACGATCGTGCCGATCCGCTTTATCAGCGAGCAGTTCGGTTTGAAGGTCGACTGGGACAATACCCAGAAGGTCGTAAATATCATTACCCCGGAGAGCACGGGCGGTAACACCGGCACGGGCGGAAGTTCCGGCGGCCAGCCGGCAGTCGATCCCGGATCGATCGCCAAGGTCAACGGCATCAGCTTCAACGAAAACCGGCTGACGATTGCACTGGACGGGAATGTAACGCCGAAAGTATCGAAATTGGGAACGGATCGTATTATCATTGATCTGCCCTATGCGACCTTCTCCGACGTGTTCGGAACGGGGCAGGAGCTAGATCCGAACCTGAATGGCAAGATGACCATAACGGATTACCCGGATGTCAGTGGAGTGAGATATTCGCTGTTCAGTACCACGCCTTATACCGTCCGTTTTGTCATCGATTTAAATCAGCCCAAGGATTACAGCGTTGAAGTGTCGGGCGATGCCTCCAAGCTGATCGTCGTCGATTTGAATGCCCAAAGCTCCGGTGACACCTCAACGCAGCCTGGAAACAACGGCCGCAAGCTGGTCGTACTAGATGCAGGGCACGGGGCGAAGGATTCCGGCGCCATCGGCGTTACCGGCAAGCTGGAGAAGAATTTTAATCTGGCTGTAATTCTGAAAGCGGCCGAGCTGCTCAAGAAAGAGAACAAAGTGGATGTGGTGCTGACCCGCAGCGACGATACGTTCCTGGAACTCAAGGACCGGGCGGGAATGGCTAACAACCTGAAAGCGGATCTCTTCATTTCGGTACATGCAAACAGCAGCAATTCAGCGGCCGCGAGCGGTTCCGAAACGTATTACCAGCGCGATTCAAGCATCCCTTTAGCGAAGGTGATGCACAAATATTTGGTTCAGGCAACCGGTCTCAGCGACCGCGGCGTACGTTACGGCAACTTCCATGTTATCCGGGAGACGACCATGCCGGCGGTGCTGCTGGAGGTCGGATATTTAAGCAATAAAGGCGACGAGGCGAAGTTGTTCACCGAAGCGCTTCAGAACAAAGTGGCAGCAGGAATTGTCAGCGGCATCAAAGAATATCTCGGATTATAACAGCAGCCAAGCGGCAGGAAAAAGCCGCAAAGCCGGTTTTATCAGCCCGCTACCAAGGAGTTGGCTCCCGCGTCCGCGGGGGGATATCGGCCCGGGTTTTGCGCCGGGACAAGCCGAACTTTGCCTTTTTTCTGCCCGTATTCATCTAGAGGGGGTAATTGTTGATGTATAAAAAACTGACTATTGTCGGCCTGTCGGCGCTGCTGCTTCTTGTCGTTGCAGGCTGCGGCAATAAACCGGAGGCCGCCCCGGCGGCAAACGCCGGCGCGGCCGGCAGCGAAACGGTTACCGGCGCAGGAGGCAATAACGCCAGCGCGGCGAATGCCGAAGCAACGGCGTCGCCTACGGCGAGCGCGGACACGGCGGCGCCAACCGCCGCGCCGACGCCGGAAGCAAAGCAAAGCCAGACGATCGATGTGTATTATACCGATCCGGAGCAATCGGATCTCGTAGCCGCCAAGGCGGAGATCAGCTTTGCGGACGATACAGAGAAATACACCGCAGCATATCAGGCGCTGCAGACCAGCACATCCGAGCAGCAGGTTCCGCTGTGGAGCAAAATCGAGCTGCTGAAGCTTGACTTCAAGGACGGGCAAGTCACGTTGAACATTCATAAGCCGGATGAAGCGCAGCTCGGCGCCGGCGGCGAAGCGCTGGCGATCAGCGCACTGGCCAAAACCTTCTTCCAGTTCGATGACGTGAAGTCGCTGGACGTTCTGGTGGACGGCGAGCAAGTGGAGAGCTTGATGGGGCATGTGGACCTTGAGCATCCGATGACCAGAGACAACAGCGGACTTTAATCCATCCGCCGTAAGCAAGATAGACCCTGCCAGACGCGAACGGATGGATGTTTGCGTAGGGCGGGGTCCGGTTTTCTTTAAAGCCGTTTTCCGCTTCCTGGCAGGAATACACCGGATAAACGGCGAATATATGTTTGTACACATTTATATGGAACATTAGAGAGGGGAACAATCCATTGTCCGGTCAAAAAAAATCGTTTAAAGCCTACTCGTCAATGACGGCTTCCGCCGTTCTTGCCGCTTCGATGGTGCTTGGCGGCGCGGGAGCCGCGTTTGCAGCGGATACAACCACAGTCGCAGCTACTACCACAACGACGCAAACCAGCACAACGGCCGCGGCTGCAGCAGGCACGTTCGGCGATGTGAAATCGGGCGCCTGGTATGAGAAGCACGTATACAAACTCGCGGCGCAAGGCATCGTAATCGGCAACAACGGCCTGTTCCGCCCCGGAGATTCCGTAACCCAGCAGGAGGCCGTTCTGATGGCTCTGCGGTTCATGAAGCTTCAAGACAAGGCAAGCAACGCGACGGGCGTCGTTTTGCCGACCAATTTTCAAGTGAACAATTACTATAAAAATTACGTCATTCTGGCATTCCAGCAAGGTCTGCTGGATAAAACGACCGAAATGGCCGCCGATAACCTCAAAACCTCCTGGGGGGACCGCAAAGCTTCGCGCGAATGGATCGCCCAGCTCCTGGTACGGGCATTGGGCAAAAGCGCCGACGCCGCTGCCGTAGCCAGTGAACCGACCGGGTTCGCGGATGACGAGAAAGTATCGGCGAACAAACGGGGTTATGTCAACGCCGCCGTCGATCTGGGATTGGCCAACGGCCTGGACGGCAACCGCTTCGATCCGCAGGGCGCCGTTACCCGTGCGCAGCTTGCCACGTTTTTCAGCCGGGCTGAAGCACAAACAACTACGGTTTATGATAATTCGGTGAGCGGCATTGTCACCTCGCTGAAGGATGGCAAATTGTCGGTCTACAACAATGTATCGACTGCCGTTTACACGCTGGGAGCCGGAACGGGTTATTTCACCTCGGCATCGGATAGCAAGATTACGCTTGCTGACCTTAAACTCTACACCAAAGTCACGGTAATCGGATCTTCAGGCAATGCCGTTTACGTTGAAGTGACCGACCCTACAGTTCAAGCGGAGAGCAAGGAAGGCGTGTTTGCCAAGCTGACCTCCGGCGTGATCTGGCTGGATTCCTCCAATGGCTATGACCAATACAGCTATGATGCAAACACGGAATTTGTAGACGTGAATGGCAATGCCATTACAGCGTCCTCGATTACGGCTGGCAGCAAATTGACCTTGCTCCGCGAAACGTACAGCGGCGCGCACAAGGTGCTGAAGGTTCAAGTCACTTCCGGGGTCGTCAACAAAACAGCGACGGGGACCATTCAAGCGATTGACCTGACAGCTAAAACGATTACGTTCAAAAATGCCGACGGCACCGTCGAAACCTTCAAATGGGAGGATGGCTCCTCTTTGTTCAGCTCGCAAAATGCTAAGCTGCTTCCATCGGAGCTGAAAGTGAATTATGGCGTCAAGTATACAATCAAAAACAACTTGATTCTCTCGGTGGAAGTGACCTCGGCCGTAGAACGTACGGTGCAGGGAACGATTACCGAGCTGACCAGTTCCAGCGTTGTTTACAAAAAAACCGACGGCACCAAGGAAGCCAAGGTGCTAGCGGCGAATCCGGTGATTGCGATCTCCGGCATAACCGCTCCGGCGTTGACCGATTTGGTTGCAGACGCTACCGGCGGTGATATCGTGCAGCTGACGCTGAACTCCAGCGACCAAGTCACCAAAATCGAAGTGCTCAGCCGGCAGATCGAGCAATATGCAGGCGCCGTTATCAGCAGCTACACTTCTAAAACCCAGCTGCTGACCTTTACAGACAGCAGCGGCAAACCGCATGTCGTGCTGCTGGATTCGAATACCAAGCTGCTTTTTGATGGTACAACGGCTGTTACGCTGGCGTCACTCAGTACCAGACTTTACGAAAATGTCAGAGTCAATGTGGTCTCCATCGGGCAGCGGACCTTGTCCCTGGAGCTTACAACGAAGTACAGCGGCACGCTGTCCGCAGTGAATACTACAAGCCGAACGATTAGCATCAAGCTGAGCAGCGGCCAGACGGTTACGTTGCCGATGCCGGCAGTCATTGATCTGTACGGCAAATCCGGAGCCACGATCGCAGACATCGCGTTGAATACTCCGGTAACTGCAATGCTGACCAGCAGTCAGGATTCCATCTCGGTATTAAAAGCGGCAAGCGCCGTACAGCTGCTTGTAACGTCGGTCAACAGCTCGAACGGCAAGATCGTTGTCAGCGGTGCTTCCGGCAGCACCGAGTTCTATGCGTCCGGAGTGCCGATCACTAATGAAGCGGGACAAACGCTGACCGTTACGGATCTGAAAGCCGGAGATTACATCAATGTCAAATTCGACGGCAGCAACCCGTCGGCTATCCAAATCGTGAAGGTTACGCTGGGCCAAGTGACGGCGGTGGACGCCAACGCCGGTACACTTACCGTTAAAGATTATGCTGGAGCGGTTCAGACGATTTCGGTCAGCAGCAGCGGCGTACGCATTATTCGCGATGGCGTCACTTCTACGGGACTGGCCGGGCTTACGGCAGGAGACCGTGCGGATGTCCGTAAGGATGCAGACGGCGTGATCACCGTTCGCGTATTGACCAAAGCCAGCCGGACGCTTTCCCGTATCGATGACGGCGTGCTGACTGTCAAACGGGCAAACCTGACCGAGAACAACCAGTTCCCAATGGCAAACAACGTATATATTCATCAAGGTGACACGACATTACCCGTGCAATCTCTCAAAGAAAATGATAATATTATGTTGTATTTCAACAATAACGTCGTTATTGAAGTCGTGAAACAATAAGGACTGAGGCTGTTTTTCCAAGTGTTACACCGTCTTGATGCGGGGTTAACCTGCATCAGGACGTTTTTTTTGAACTTACCGTGGAGGGGAACGTTATGAAAGCCGCAGCGGTCCGCCACATTCTGGACACGATGGGCGGAATGTTTCCCGATGCGCATTGCGAGCTCAACCACAGCAATGCCTTTGAGCTGACGATCGCCGTGCTGTTGTCCGCCCAATGTACGGACGCAACCGTAAATAAGGTAACCGAGGATCTGTTCCGCAAATACAAGACTCCCCGAGATTATTTGTCCGTTCCTTTGGAGGAGCTGGAGGGAGACATCCGGAGAATTGGCCTGTTCCGCAACAAGGCGAAGCATATCCAGAGTATGTGCGCGATTCTCGTTGAACAGTATGGCGGCGAAGTGCCGCAGTCGCATGACTTGCTCGTAACGCTTCCGGGAGTCGGCCGCAAAACGGCGAATGTCGTGGTCTCCAACGCGTTCGGGGTTCCGGCGATCGCCGTAGATACCCATGTGGAGCGGGTGGCCAAAAGACTCGGTTTTGCCGGCGCAGACGACTCTGTGCTGGAAGTGGAGAAAAAGCTGATGAAGGCCGTCCCCCGCGAAGAGTGGACGCTGACGCATCACCGGCTCATTTTCTTCGGCAGGTATCATTGCAAGGCGCAGAATCCGCAGTGCCAAGTATGCCCTTTGCTGGACGTTTGCAAGGAAGGCAAAAAACGTATGAAAACGTCGACGATCAGGAAAGCTAGTGAACAAAAGAACAAATAAAAACTATATTAGTTAAATTAAAAGTATTTACAGCGAAAGGATTGCAGGAGAAGTTTGGAAGTGTAGGAGCGTATGCGATCGCCTTTGTCTACGGATTTAACCGTGCCAGTGGTACAATAAGTGGTACAATATAAGAAATCAGTAGACAACAGCGGCTGGAAGTCCAAACATTCTCCGGAGTGACATTAAAGCTGTTAATTGAATTTTGATTAAACCTAATATAGAGACGAAGAAGAGGATGGGATGAGATGAAGTGCATTTCTGTTTACACGGACAATTTTGAGGCGTTCTCCGATATTTTCGACCGCGTGGTGGACAACCCGCTGCAAGAAAACGAAGAGCAGGAAGTGGAAGGCATCACGATCAGCCACTCCGGCGATGTTCCCGAGCATTACCTGGAGCGCATGGCGCAGAAGCCTGAAGTGGTCGTCATGAAGGACAAGTCCCGCGGTCTGACCATTCTGCAGCATGGCAAAGTGTTTGAAATCTTGCTGCCTGTACTGGAAACAGCGTAAGCGATAGCCTTACATTTTACAGACCCCAAAGATGTTTTCTTTGCCATTCCACAGGAACTGGCGGAGAAGACATCTTTTTTTGTCAAAATAGACAATGTTTTTTACTTTTGAATTAAGATATATTTATTTTAATTACATAATTCGCAGGAACTTGTACATGTTACGGCGGAGGTGGAATGGATGAATATGAAGCCAATAGAAGCATTGTCCCTTAGACACCGTTCTTTAGGCGGACTCCAAGCGCTGTTGCAGCGCTGGAATCAGCAGGGAGCGGAGCAGGTTATTCAGGATTTGTCCGTTAAAGAGGCGTCGGGCGAGTTGACTCTGGCCTTTTGCGGGCATTTTTCTGCAGGCAAGTCCAGTATGATCAATGAGCTATGCGGTAGCCGGGTGCTGCCGTCGGGGCCTGTTCCGACCAGCAGCAACGTTGTTTCCATCCGCAGCGGCCAGCCCCGCATCTTGCTGCACCCCCAAGGCGGCGCTCAACCGCAGGAGCTGCATACGGCTTCGCCGGAAGCGGCGGCGCAGCGGTTGCAGGCCTATTGCCGCAGTGGCGAGGACTATGCCGCCATCGATATTTGGGCCCCGATTCCACTGCTTGGCACGAGCGGGGTGCTTATGGATACCCCGGGCGTCGATTCTACCGACGACGGACACCGGGCGGCCACCCATTCGGCGCTGCATCTGGCCGATGTGGTCTTCTATGTCATGGACTATAATCATGTCCAGTCCGAGAACAACCTGGCTTTCGCCAAGACGCTCAGCGATTGGGGCAAGCCGCTGTATCTGATTATCAACCAGATTGACAAGCACCGCGAGGACGAGATTCCGATCCGCGAATACCGGCGCCAAGTGGAAAGCGCTTTCGATGCCTGGGGCGTTCGTACCACAGGCATTCTGTATACCTCTCTGAAGCATAAGGATCATCCGCTGAACCAGTGGGATACGCTGCTGCAAATAATTTCGCAGCTATTGAAGATTAAAGATGAGCTCCTGCAGTTCAGCATCTCTGCTTCGGCCTATCATATGGGAGATGCGGTGCTCGCGGAGATCGACGGCGAAAGCCGGGACGAGCGGGAGGCTTGGCAGGAAGCCAGTGGAGGCGAGAGCGAAGCGGTTCTGGAACAGAAGCTGCGCAGCTTGAACGAAGAGCAGGCGCTGCTCGGTGAGATGCCGGAGCAGGCCCGGGCCGGGCTGCGCGGCGCGCTGGATGCGCTGCTCGGCTCCGGCAACCTGATGCCCGCCGACGTGCGCGAGGCGGCGGGCGCCTATATTGAAAGCCGGAGCCCGGGCTTCCGCGGCGGCTTGTTCGCGACCGCGGCCAAACGCGAGAAGGAGCGGGAGAAGCGGTTAGCGGCCTGGCACCGTCTGCAGCAACGGGAGATCGAGGCGCAGCTGGAGTGGCATCTGCTGGCCGCAGTCCGCCAGTGGGCGGAAGGGCTGGAGCTGTGGGAGGAAGGCGCCGAGCAGGCGCTGAAGGCCGGCCTTCCGGTGTACACGCCGGAGCTGCTGGCCGCCGCCGTCAAGCCGGAGACCGGAGGGACCGGCGATGCGCTGCTCAACTTCTGCCGGATGCTCGCGGCCGAGATCAAGGCCGCGTATCGGCGCGCCGCGCTGGCCTTCGGCGATACGCTGCTTGCGCAGCAGCTGCCGCCGCTCCTCGCGGCGCGCGGAGCGGAGCTGGCGCAGCGCGAAGCGGCGCTCCGCCTGCAGGCCGGCGCCGCCGCTGCGCTGGCCGCCGCCGCGCGGGCCGCAGCCGCCCGCGCGCAAGAGCTCGCGGCGCAGCTGCCGCCGCGGCTCGCGCTCGCCCCCGGGCGGCTGCCGGGGGCGGGGGACCCGCCCGATGCGGCGGCTGCAAGAGCCGCATCCCAGGCCCGGCCGCCGCAAGCGGCAGCGGCCGGAAGCGCCGCCCCCGGCTGGGGGGCGGCAGCATCGCCGGCGGGCGGACGCCGCCGGCTGGGCGAAGCCGCCGCGGTGCTGCAAGCCGCGGCGGAAACGCTGCGCGGCGAGCCGGCGATGGCGTCGGCCGCGCGCAGCTTGGCGGCCCGGGCGGAGTCGCTGGCCGCCGGGCGGTTTACGCTGGCGCTGTTCGGGGCGTTCAGCGCCGGCAAATCCTCCTTCGCCAACGCCTTGCTCGGCGAAGAAGTGCTGCCCGTGTCGCCGCATCCCGCCACGGCCGCCGTGGGCCGGATTCTGGCCCCCGAGGGCGAATATGCGCACGGCATGGCGGTCGTGCGCCTGAAATCCCGCGAGGAGGCATGGGAAGATATTGTCCACGCGTTCGGCGTACTGCAGCTGCCTGAGCCGCAGCCGCAGACCTGGATCGGGGCCGCCGAATCGCTGGCGACGGCGCACACGCATCCTTCGGCGCTGCCGCATGCCGGATTTCTGCGCGCCGCGGCCAGGGGCTGGGCGGAAGCCGAGCCGCAGCTTGGCACGGTGCAAACGGTAGGCTTGGCCGAATACCGGCGTTATGCAGCGGAGGAGTCGGTGTCCTGTTACGTGCAGGGCATCGACCTGTATTACGACTGCCCGCTCACCGCCGCAGGCATCGTGCTCGTCGATACCCCGGGCGCCGATTCGCTGCATGCGCGCCATACCGGGGTCACCTTCGGCTATATGAAAAACGCCGATGCGATCTGCTTCGTCACCTACTATAACCATGCCTTCTCCAAAGCGGACCGCAGCCTGCTGGCGCAGCTTGGACGGATCAAGGACAGCTTTACGCTGGATAAAATGTTCTTTGTCGTCAACGCCTCCGACCTGGCGGCGGACGAAGCCGAATTGGCCGAGGTAACCGGCCATGTGGCGTCCAATCTGCGGGCAAACGGCCTGCCGAATCCGCGGATTTTTCCGCTCTCCAGCCTGCTTGGCCTGCAGGGCAAAACGCAAAATGACCGCGGACGCTACGAAGCCTCCCGGCTGGGCGCCTTCGAATCGGCGTTGGCAGAATATGCCGGCGGCGAGCTGCCGCGTCTGGCGTTGGCCTCCGCCAAGGAAAGTCTCGACTCCGCAGTGCAGCGGGCCGAAGAGTGGCGGCAGCTGGCGCTTATGGAAGGGGACCGCCGGCTGGAGGAGGAGCGCCGCTTCCAGGCCAAGCGAAGCCGCGCGGAGTTGCGGCTGGCTGCGCTGCCGCAGGACGATCGCCCGCAGCGCGAACTGCGGCGGGAAGGCGAAGAGCTGCTGTACCATGTGCGGCAGCGGATCGGCTTTGCGCTCGGCCGTTTCTTCCAGGAGTCGTTCCATCCGTCGCTATTGCGCGAGGAGAACGGCAAGCTGAAAGAGGCGTTCACCGCCTGCGGCCGCGAACTGGAGCGCTCCATCCAGCGCGAGCTGGAGCAGGAGTGGTGGGCGACGACGCTGCGGCTGGAAGCCGCCGGCCGGCGGTTTGCGGACACCGCCGCCGCTTCGGCGGCGGCGGAGCTCGACATTCCGCTCCGCGAGCTGGGCCTGCAAGCCGGAGCGGAGCAGCGCTGGCCGGTCCCGGATTCGCTCTCCGGGCGGCTGGAGCCTGTGGACTGGGCAGGGCTGTGGAGCCACTTCAAATCGCCGCGCCACTTCTTTGAAGGCCAAGGCCGTGCCGACCTGCGCGCCGAAGCGGAGCCGCTGCTTAAGGAGGCTGTCGCCATAGCCTCGAGTGTGCAGGAGGAAGCGTTGCTCGCCTTCTACGCCGCAAGCTTGCGCACTGCGCTGGCCGATGCCGCAAGCCGCCTGCACGAAGCATTGGCCGAAGAGGAGGAAGCGCTGAATGCCCTCGCGAAGGGAGGTGAAGCTGCGCAGCACTGGCAGACGCTCGCCGCGGAGCTGCGGCGGCAGGAGCAGGAGTTTCAGAACATGATGAATTTGGAAGTGTGAAGTTTGTAGGAAATTGTCGGAATATACTTGCATTCTCACGTTTGATGGAAGAAAATAAGAGAGCACTGAAAATTTCCATCGAAATTGCCTTGATTTGCAGAAAAATTTGTATGGCAACGTTGATTTAGCTATCTGATTAACTTTTTATTGTCTATAGAAGGCGGAGGGTCGGGGGGATTCTGGAGAAACAGAGTGCTCGCCTTTAAAGCCCGATTTCAACCTTGAAACTTTCTTAATTAGAAATCGGGCTTTAACAGCGATCGGAAGAACCCTCCGAACCCGTAGCAGCCGTAATAGACGAGTTATTCATCTTTAGAGCCGTTTACTCAAATTCGCGAAAAAGAGGTTGGATTACACGATGTGGGGAGCTCCTGAATCAGCCCATAGCCGCAAGCTGCTGCTCCTGGGCAGCGGGGAATTGGGCAAGGAAGTTATTATCGAAGCCGCGCGTTTCGGTCTGGAGACCGTGGCCGTAGATCGTTACGAAGGCGCTCCGGCGATGGCTGTGGCCCATCGCTCGTATGTGATCGATATGCTGGATGCAGCAGCGCTGAAAGACCTGATCCGCAAGGAACGGCCGGACTATATCGTGCCGGAGATTGAAGCCATTGCCACCCAGGCGCTGGTGGAGCTGGAGGCCGAGGGCTATAACGTCGTTCCGACGGCGCGCGCGGCGCGTCTGACCATGGACCGCGAGGGTATCCGGCGGCTGGCTGCGGAAGAGCTGGGACTGCCGACGGCAAAATATCAATTTGCCGACAGCCTGGAAGAATTGCGCCAAGTTATTGACGAGCTGGGTACGCCTTGCGTAATCAAGCCGATTATGAGCTCATCCGGCAAAGGCCAAAGCGTCTGCAAGACGCCGGAGGATGCCGAAGCCTGCTGGAATACCGCCTTGGAAGGCGCGCGGGCCAAGGGCACACGCGTTATAGTTGAAGCTTTTGTCACCTTTGAGAGTGAAATTACCTTGCTTACGGTGCGTTCGGCCAGCGGAACGGTATTCTGCCCGCCGATCGGCCATATCCAGAAAGACGGCGACTATGTGGAATCCTGGCAGCCGCATCCGATGAGCGCTCAGCAGCTCGCGGAAGCCGAAGCCATTGCCCGCAGCGTCACGGAACGGTTGGGCGGCTTCGGGATTTTCGGCGTCGAACTGTTTTTGACCAAAGACGGTGTGCTCTTCAGCGAAGTGTCGCCAAGGCCGCATGATACCGGCATGGTGACGATGGTTACGCAGGATCTGTCGGAGTTTGCGCTGCATGTGCGCGCCATTCTCGGATTTCCCATTGAAGGCGTTACGCTGTTGACTCCGGGAGCGTCGGCGACGCTCAAGGCCGAAACGGCGGGACAAGCCTTTGTCGTATCCGGAATCGCGGAAGCCCTGGCCCTGCCGCGGACGCAGGTACGGGTATTCGGCAAACCGGAAGTTCGTCCGGGACGGCGGATGGCGGTAGCACTGAGTGCGGCGGAGAATGTCAATCAGGCGAGGGCGGCGGCCAAGCAGGCGGCGTCCATGCTAAAAGTGGAGGTTAAAGGTGATGAACAGTAGTACTCAGGAGCAGGTACTGCAAATCCGCAAATGCGGAATGCGTGATCTGGAGCAGGTTACGGCGCTTTTGCGGGAATTCGGCTATCCGACAACACCCGGCGTAATGAAGGAAAGAATGGAAACGATGGAGCAGGACCCGTATCATTGCACACTGGTTGCGGAGCTTGACAACGAAGTCGTGGGAATGATTGGCCTCCGGCAGGTGAAATCCTATCATAAGGATGCAGAGAGCAAAACGGAAATCACCTCGCTGATCGTCGCGGAGGAACTGAGAGGGAACGGTTTGGGCAAACGCCTCGTCGGCGCAGCGGAAAGCTGGGCCCGGGAAAAAGGCTGCTGCCAGCTGTATTTGCGCAGCGGCAACCGGATCGAACGGGCGCCGGCGCATGCTTTTTACCGGCATATCGGCTTCGAAAAGAAACCGGGTTATCTGTTTAACAAACCGCTCTTGTAGATTGCATTCATAACCGATCATTCCATCCCGTGACAATGGGATGGTTTTTTTTTGCTGGCGCGGCTAGAATGAAGAAGTACGAATCGAAGGGCAAAGAGGGATAAACCATGTATAAACTGTTGCTGGTGGAAGATGAAGAAGACGTAAGGGAAGGCATTGCCCAGCAGATCGATTGGGCACGCCACGGATTTGAAATCGTGGACCAGGCGGAGAACGGCCGCGAAGCCGCGGAGATGATCGACCGCCTCCAGCCGGATGTCGTCGTGACCGATATCCAGATGCCGTTCATGAACGGACTGCAGCTGTCCGAATGGATCCGCAGCCGTCATCCGAATACCAAGATCATCATCCTGACCGGATATGATGAATTCGAATACGCCCAAAAGGCGATTAAACTGCATATTGACGAATATATTTTGAAACCGTTTTCCTCGCAGGAGCTGGTGGATGTGCTGCTCAAGGTGCGTGGCGCGATCGAAGCTGAAATCGCCGAGAAGGAAAACGTGTTCGTGCTGAGCGAGCATTACCGCAAAAGCCTGCCGGTGCTGCGGGAGCAGTTCCTATCCTCGCTCGTTTCCCGCCGCCTCCGCCCGGTAGAGATTGCCGCAAAAAGCCGCGAATACGGCATCGACCTGTCAGGCTCGCTGTTCCAGTCTTCGGTGATCGGCATCGACCATATCCGGACGGGCGAAGAAACGCTGCTTGCCGGTAGTGCTCCGGTATCCTTGCGGGATACGGGCGATTTGAATCTGCAGTTGTTTGCCGTCCTGAATATTGCCGAGGAAATATGCCTTAAACACGGCTTCGGTAAAGTGTTCATTCATCGGGACGACGTCGTGCTTCTGTCGCAGACCGCAGAAAAAGACGAGAGCGCCATCGCCGTCAAAACGCTGGAGGTGCTTGAGGAAATCCGCCAGAATGTGCGCCATTTCCTCAAGCTGACCGTAACGGCGGGGGCCGGCGCGGTGTGCCCGTCGCCGTCGCATTTGTCCAGCTCTTTCGCCGACGCACTGCAGGCGCTGGATTACCGGCTCATCCTCGGCAACGACCGGGTCATCTGGATCGAGGACGTCGAGTCGCGGTCGGGCCAGACGCTTGTATTTGACGAGTTGACCCAGCAGTCGCTGATCCGCACCCTCAAGCTGGGCACGCTGCCGGAGCTGAAGACCGTGGTGGACGAGCTGTTCGGCGGTCTGGATGCCGGGCATGTGTCGGCGCAGGACTATCAGATTTTTCTGCTGGAGATCGTGACATCTATCCTGCGGGTTGCCAAGGAATCGGGCAGCGAAGCCGCCGACTTTATCGGCACGGGCATGTCCGCGCTGAGCGAGATTTACCGCTTCAACAACATGGGCGAAGCAAAGGCATGGATCATAGAAATTTGCGGCAGGCTGATGGACACGATCGCGTCGGAACGGCAGTCGAGCTACCGGGTGCTGATCGAGGACGCCAAGGAGTACATCCGCAGCCATTATGAAGAGGCGGACATTTCCATCGGCAAGGTATGCCAGCATCTGCACATCAGCACCGGGTATTTCAGCAGCATTTTTAAAAAAGAAATGAAGATGACCTTTGTCAGCTACCTGCTGCAAATCCGGCTGGAAGCGGCCAAGGAGCTGCTGCGCTCCACGGAACTGAAGGCATTCGAAATCGCCGAAAAAATCGGTTTTTCCGATCCGAACTATTTCAGCTTCTGCTTCCGCAAAAAATACGGCCAATCTCCCAAAGAGTACAAGAACAGCTCCCGGGGAGGCTAGGTCATGAATAAGCCAAAGACGTCGATCTTTCCGCTGCGTCCCGGGTCGCGGACCGGGCGTGGGCTGCGGCTGTCGTCCAAGCTGCGGAGCATCCAGGTGATCATTACGCTGACGTTCACCGCCGTAACGGTACTGGTCGCCGTCATCGTCAGCTTTATGCTGTACAATAAATTCTCCAGGACGGCGGAGGAGAACGCCAGCCTCAACATGCAGCAGATCATTGAGCAGGTCAACCAGAATCTCGGACTATACGTAAAAGGGATGGGCAATATATTCGAGAGGGCCGCAGATCAGATTAGCTCCAGCGCTTCCATCGATTCGGAGCTGCTGAGTGAGCGGATGAACACGCTGATGAGCAGCCGGGAGGATCTCGTGTCCGCGGCGGTGTTCACGCCGGAGGGCAAATTCGTCGTCGGCACGCCGGGCCTCTCCATGCGTCTGAACACCCAGCTGGAGAATCAAAGCTGGTTTACCTCGGCCGTCAAATCGGAGGACATCTCCTATTCGGCGCCGCATATCCAGAATCTGTTCAAAGGCCGTTACACGTGGGTCGTTTCGGTCAGCAAAATGGTCAAGTACCGGGAAGCCGGTTCGCTGAAAAACGGCATTCTGCTGCTCGATTTCAACTTCAGGACCATTGACGAGCTGAGCCGGCAGGTCAAGCTGGGCAAACGCGGCTACGCGTATATATTGGACTCTATGGGCAATATCGTATACCATCCGCAGCAGCAGTTGATCTATGCCGGGCTGAAATACGAAAACGTCGAGCCGGTTCTGGAATACGCTTACCGCAGTTATCTCGACGATTCGACGGGAGAGAAGCGGTTTATTACGGTACGCACGCTCGCCCAGACCGGATGGAAAATCGTCGGCGTCGCCTATTACGACGAGGTCGTGACGACCAAACAGGATTTGAACCGCTTCCTGATCTGGTTTCTGGCCGTCGTGCTGCTCTGCGTCATCGCGGTTTCCGTGTATTTGTCTTGGCTGATCGCAAGCCCGATTCGCAAGCTGGAACGGACGGTGAAGCTGGTCGGGGAAGGGGATCTCAACACCCCGATCAACGTCAGCGGCGCCTATGAGGTGGAGCAGCTGTCGAAGCGCTTCAACCTGATGCTGCAGCGCATCCGCCAGCTGATGGACCAGATCATCTATGAGCAGGAATCCCAGCGCAAGGGCGAGCTTGAAGTGCTGCAGTCGCAGATAAATCCGCACTTCCTGTACAATACGCTCAATTCCGTCATCCGGCTGGCCGAACGCGGCAAAAACGACGAGGTGATCACGATGATCCAGTCGTTGTCGAAATTTTTCCGCATCAGCTTAAGCAAAGGCAAAAATTTTATCACGGTGCAGGAAGAGTTGGACCATATCCGCCATTACCTGGTTATCCAGAGCTTCCGCTTCAAAAATAAGTTCCGCTACGAAATCAAGGCGCAGGACGAAGTGCTGCAGTACCAGACGATCAAGCTGATCCTCCAGCCGATCGTGGAGAACGCCCTGTACCACGGTATCGAAATGCTGCCGGACGAAGGATTTGTCTCGATTACCGCGGAGCTGGTGCAGGGCATCATCGTCATTAAGGTCAGCGATAACGGCATCGGCATGTCCCGTGAGACGCTCTCCACGATTCTCAGCGGCGGGGTCAAAAACGGCGGCGGCTCCGGCGTGGGCGTACGCAATGTGAACGAACGCATCGGCCTGTATTACGGCCGGGAGTTTGGGCTGGCTTTTGAAAGCGAGCTGGAGGAGGGTACGACGGTCACGATTATGTTCCCGGCCGCCCGGCCGCCCGAACCGCCGGAGGAACAGAAGGAGGAGGACGCGACATCATGAGAACGAAACGATTCTGGCTGACCCTGCTGATGTGCGCCCTGCTCTGGCTCACTGTCACCTCCTGCATTTACACTTCGCCGAAGTATATCGACACGGATAAGACGCGAAACGTACATCTGATCGTCAAAATGAACCAGGGCGACTACTGGAATACGCTGAGGCTCGGAGCGGAGGCGGCGGCCCGCGAATTCAATGTCAACCTGACGTTCAAAGCGCCGGATACCGAGAGCGATATCGACGGGCAAATCGCCATGGTCGAGGATTCGATCAAGGAGAAGGCGGATGTCATCATTCTTGCGGCCAGCAGCTATATGGGGCTTGCCCAGGTTGTCGACCAGGCGGCTTATTCGAAAATACCGGTCATTTCGGTGGATGCCGAGGTCGGTTCCGCGCGGGTCCGGACCTATATCGGCTCGAACGGTTATGAGGCCGGGCAAAAATCGGCGGAACGCCTGATCGGGCTGCTCGGAGGATACGGCGAAATCGGCATTATCAATTTTACCAATTCTTCGCAAAGCGGCACGCCGGGGTTGTCAAGCGGAATCGATTACGGCGCACGCGATGCGGATGAGCGGGAAAAGGGCTTTTTGAACTATGCCGCCCGGTTTCCCGACGTCAAAGTCGTACAGATCTCCTATACCACATCCAACATTACCGATGCCGAGCAGCTGACCCGTGAAATGCTGACGAACCATCCTGGTATCCGGGGGATCGCCACCTTGAATGAAATTGCTTCGCAGGGCGCGGCCGAAGTGCTGGAGAGCCAAGGGCTGCATAAGATCAAGATGGTTGCCTTCGACAGCTCGCCTTCGATGATGGAGCTGCTGCAGAACGGCACCGTTCAGGCGACCGTCATCCAGAATCCGTTCAGCAACGGTTATCTCGCCGTGAAATGCGCCGTGGAAGCCATTGAGGGCATTTCCGTACCCGAACGGGTAGATACCGGGACAAAACTGATCGATCTGGACAATATGCTGTGGCCGGAAAATCAGAAGCTGCTGTTTCCGTTCGTACGCTGAACGGGCAGACTGAGGAGAATTTTGCTAGTTTTCCGCAGCAATTTGGATTCGCAGCCGGCAAGCGGTGAGGCATAATACAATTACCCCACAAAATGGAGCCTTGGCTTCGAAGCTTAATCAGGTACTTTGCGGGGACTCCGGAAATATATAAATTCTATAATGTTAAGAAAGAGCACCGCGGCTTCCGGAACGAAGGCGGACGCTGCAACAGAATTATCCCGTGGAGGTTCATGACGATGAAGACAATCGCCAGCATTCTGGCTGCCGGCATCCTGCTGGGCGCCGGGTTATCCGGCTGCGGCGGCAACGCTTCAAACGCCGGCAACGACAATCCGGATAATCCCGGCGCCGCCATTCCCAAGGTTGGGGTCGCCATTTACAATTTTGACGATACGTTTATGAACATCGAACGCAAAGCGATCGATAAGGAAGCGAAGAGCATTGCCAAGGCGGAAATCGTCGACAGCAAAAACTCCCAGCTGCTCCAGAACGAAAAGGTCGATCAGTTCATCGAGAAAAAATACGACAGCATGCTGATCAATCCCGTGGACCGCACGGCTTCCGGCATGATTATCGATAAGGCGATCACGGCGGACATTCCCGTCGTCTTCCTCAACCGCCAGCCGCTGCCCGAGGATATGAAGAAATGGGATAAGGTTTATTATGTCGGTGCCAAAGCCGAGGAATCCGGCACGATGTCCGGGCAATTGCTCGCCGACTATTGGAAAAGCCATCCGGAAGCCGATAAGAACGGCGACGGCGTCCTTCAATACGCGATGCTCAAAGGGGAACCCGGCCATCAGGATGCCGAGCTGCGCACGACCTATTCCATTCAGGCTATCGAAGATGCCGGAATCAAGGTCGAGAAGCTGGCCGAGGATACGGCCATGTGGAACCGGGAGAAGGGCAAGGAGAAAATGGCCTCGTTCCTGGAGGTCCATGGCGACAATATCGAAGCGGTGCTGGCCAACAATGACGATATGGCCTTAGGCGCGATCGAGGCGCTCAAGGCAGCCGGATACTTCAAGCACGGCAAATACATGCCGGTGGTCAGCGTCGACGCCACCGCGCCGGCGGTGAAGGCGCTCAAGGAAGGCACCATGCTCGGCACGGTGCTGAACGACGCCGTCGCCCAGGGCAAAGCCGCTATTCGTCTCGGCGCGGTGCTGGCCCGGGGCGAAAAGCCGACCAGGGAGAATGTAGGTTATGAGATTACGGACGGCCAGTATATCTGGATTCCTAACCAAAAAGTAACGAAGGAAAATATGGAGACTACCAAATGAGGCCTTACCCCCCGGGTTTGGACGCCTCGCCGTGCTGTGTTATACTGTTTATTGTATAAACAATTGTTGTCTCCAGGAGGAACAGACGGATGGGTAAGGAAGAAACGGCGGATAGAGAAGTGATTGGCAAGCTGCCGCCGGGGGCCGCAATCAGCTGGGGGCTGGTCAAACCTCCCAAGCGGGGGCCAAAACGGGAAATGAGTATCCAGCAGATTGTCGCCGCTGCGGTTGACCTTGCCGACAAGGAAGGGCTTGGCGCGGTATCCATGAACCGTGTAGCGGCCGAACTGGGATATACGGCGATGTCGCTGTACCGGTACATTCCGAGCAAAAACGATCTCCTTTTACTTATGCAGGAAGCGGTGTGCACCTTTGAGGTTCCGGCAGAACGGGAGCAGCCGGACTGGCGCCAGGATCTGCGGGATTATGTTGCGTTCGTGGTAGATACATTCGTGAGCCATCCTTGGTTTGGGGATGTCCCGATTAGCAGCATCCCCATCACACCCAATAATCTGGATTACGTGGATTGGGTGATGCGGACGCTGCGCGATTTTCCGCTAAACGACTTTGAGAAGATGTCCATTCTGCTGCTGCTGAGCAGCTACGCGCGGGCGGTCGGCATCATTCAGCGGGATATGCGCCGCGCGCTGGCAGCGGGGACAAGCTCCGAGGAATTTATGGGCGCGGATTACGGCGAAGCCTTGAAGCAGCTCGTTAAGCCCGACCGGTATCCGAATCTGTACCCGATGATCATGTCGGGAATTTACACCGGCGAGATGGAAATGGACAATCCGGTCCCGGACGACTTTGATTTTGGGCTGGAGCGCATTCTTGATGGGATTGAGGCTTATTTGGCGGCCAGACAAGGCCGGCCATAAGCAAACAGGACCCGGCAGGTCAAAAATGACTGCCGGGTCCTGTTATTTTATGCGGCGATTTACCGCCGGCCCGCTTTTCGCCGGAAGGTCCTCAGGCTCCAAAGCGCGGAGACAAAAACAATCAGCAGGCACCAGCCGGCAGCCGGCCATACTTGATGATGCAGGTCGCCCCCGGTCAGCAAGCCGCGGACGGACTCGATCACAGGGGTGACCGGCTGATGTCTGGCAATGCCTTGCAGCCATGTAGGCATCGAATCAATCTTGACGAAAGCGCTGGACAGGTACGGAAGAAACAGCAGGACGAATCCGTAGCTGCTGGCCGCAGCAGGATTGGCAGCCGCAAGGCCGATGGCGGCAAACAGGCAGGTAAAGGCAAGAATGAACAGGGCGATGATGCCCAGCGCTTCGGCCCATTCCTGGAAACCGGCGGACGGCCTGAAGCCGACCGTAAAAGCCACTCCGATGACGATGCCGGTCGCGAACAGGTTGCGGACAACGCCGGCAACGATATGTCCTGTAATGACGCTCAGACTGGAGATCGGCATCGTCCGGAAACGGTCGATGATCCCGTTGGTCATGTCGGTCGCGACATCGACGCCGGTGCTCGTCGACCCGAAGCCTGCGCAGAGCAGGATGATTCCCGGCACTACATAATTGACGTAGTGTCCGTCCGGCGACAGCGCACCGCCAAAAACATACGTGAAGAGGAGCATCAGCATTACAGGCAGCATAACGGCCATTATCATGGCTTCGGTATTGCGGATGCTGTGCCGCAGGCTACGGACGATAAAGGTGAACTGGGTCACGGCCAGGGAAGCCGCTTTGGGGCTGGCGGAAGAAATCATACGGATACGCCTTCTTTCGTTCGGGTAGTCAATGCCATAAATACGTCATCCAGGTTCGGACGGCGGAGTCCGATCCGCGTTCCGGCGGGAACAGTGGGCAGCAAAGAGGCCAGCGTCCGGTGCACGTCCGCAATATCGCCGGTGGTGGGAATCCGCAGGAACACCTCGTCGTCTTCATCCCGCAGCTCAATGGTCTCGATGCCTACGCGGGACTTAAGCTCTTCGGCCGTGCCTTCGGCTACAATCGTCCCGTTCGCGATCACCGCGATGCGGTCGGCCAGTTCATCCGCCTCTTCCAGATACTGTGTCGTGAGAAACACGGTAATGCCTTCCCGCTTCAGTCCGAGCACCATATTCCAAAGCTCCCGGCGGCTGTGGGTATCAAGGCCCGTAGTCGGCTCATCCAGAAACAGTACTTTCCGGTTCACCGATAAGCTAATGGCCAAGTCCAGACGGCGGCGCATGCCTCCGGAATAAGTCTTGACGCGTTTGCCGGCATGTTCCTCGAGACCGAACAGCCGCAGCAGCTCCGCGGTGCGAACGCGGGATTCCGACGCGGTAAGCCCGTTTAACCGGCAGATCATCCGCAGATTCTCCTCGGCGGTCAATACCTCATCCACGGCTGCGAATTGGCCGGTAAGGCTGATGTTGTATTTCACCTTTTCCTTTTCGGAGGAAAGATCGTAACCTGCAATGCAGATCGATCCGCAGTCCGGGGAGATCAGCGTCGAAAGAATATGGATCAGCGTCGTTTTTCCTGCACCGTTTGGACCAAGCAAGGCAAAAATACTGCCGGCAGGCACCTTGAAGCTGACGCCTTCCAGCACCTTCTGGGCGCCGAAGCTTTTATGCAGCCCCTCCACTTCTACCGCATAATGGTTCATGGCAAACACATCCTTTTAATAAATGGTATATTATATAAACAGTTTATTATGGAAACAGTATATAACGTAAACATATAAACGTGCAATCTCTTTTTGCTCGGCGCCAGGATTAAAACCTCCAATGGTGGCTTTTTTTGCAGCGGCCTGTGGGGGATATCCAAATTTCCCGCTGCCGGGCTACACCCTTTTGCCCAGAATCACATATCCTGTAGGCAAATGCCTGGATAAAAGGGGAGAGTAAGTTGCTGAGGATTAGGCTGAATGAACTGGCGCAGGACAACGACAACGGCCTCGTGCAGACGGAAGTGTGGAAATGGGACGGCATCGGATGGAACGAGCAAATCGCCCAGCAGGAGCAGGAGTTTCTTCGTGCGGACGAAGAACCTTTTGTCACGCTGCCCGCGGAAGCCGGACTGTACCGCGTCGACATTTGCAAACGGCCGCTGGAGACCCTGTATCTGCTGCATGAGAGCGAAGAAACCGGCCTGCGGGCGGAGGTGCTGCATCCCGCACCGTTCCGGACGAAGGATGGCACCTTTTGGGGCTACATCGACAACGAAGGACGTACGGCCATCGAACCGCGGTATGATTATGCCGAAGAGTTCCAGAAGAACGGCCTGGCCATCGTCAACCGCGGCAACGGCAGCGGCCTGATCGACAACAGGGGCAAGGAAGTCGTCAAGCCGGTATACAGCGCGATTATGCCGTTTTCGGAGGGCCGAGCGGTCGCTTCCGATGCCAAAGGCTACACCTTGATCGATGAAAAAGGAAAACCCGTCACCTCGGCGCGTTACGAGTATTTGAACTCGCTGCATGAAGGCCGAGCCGCATTTACGAAGCCGGGAAGCAGCGGTCCCCAGCTATACGGTTACGTCAACGCGCAAGGCAAAGAAGTAATTCCAGCCGTCTATTTGGACGCCGGCGACTTCAAGAACGGGGAAGCATTGGTCAAAATCAAGGAAGGCGAATACGCGCTGATCGACACGGGCGGCAAGGTGAAACATACGTACAATCACGCGTTCGTCGGTTCGCCCGGCGACGGCTTGCTCGCTTATCAGGAGACGGACAACGGCAAATACGGTTACTTGCGCATCGACGGCAGCGTGGCCATCGAGCCGCAGTTTACGATGGCGTTGCCCTTTTCCGAAGGCCGGGCGGTTGTGAACACGGCTGCGGATTACGGCAATGCGTTCGGATTGATCAACGAACAAGGCAAATGGGTGATTCCGCCGAATTATTACGAAGTGTCGCAGCTCGGCGAGCACCGCGTCGCGCTGGGAACGCCGCTGGATGCCTCGGCGCCTTACCGCGGTTCAAGATATGTCGTTGCCGACGGGGATACGGGCCGAATTCTGAACGATCATCCGCTTTTGGCTGTCAACCACTATGACCAGGGATTCGCTTCCGTGTCGGATGCCAAAGATACGTACTTCATCGATAAATCCGGCAAAAAAGCGGCGGCGCTGCCCCTTACGCTGCCCGGAGCGGGAACGCTTTCCTTCAGCGGCAGCCTGATCCGTGCGGACATTGACCAGCGCACGGCGTACTATGACCGCAGAGGCAAGCAGGTATGGAGCGAGAACACGGTCATCCCGCTCCGTCCGCCTTACTCCGTGCTAGAGAAGAAATACAAGCCGAACAAGGATTACTTGGTGTATTATCCCGTAATCGAGGGCATTTCGCTTCCGGCTGTGGCCGGGGAAGTCAACAACAAGCTGCGCAAGCTGTCGCATGCCGATGCGGAGAGCAGCCTGGCGTCGCCGGATGCCAGCTACACCGGAGATTTTTCTATCGAATTTTTCCGCAAAAATCTGCTTGTGCTGGAACTGGTAGGCTATAATTATCCTTTTGGTGCGGCGCATGGCATGCCAACGAAGGTATATCCGCATATCAACCTGAAGAACGGCAGGTTTTATACGCTGTCCGACCTGTTTAAGCCCGGCAGCAAATATGTGGAGAAACTCAGCGACATCGTCGGCAAGCAGATCGCAAATGACCCGCAGTACAGTTACGTTTTCCCGGATACTTATAAAGGAATTAGAGCGGATCAGCCGTTTTATGTGGATGGGGAAGCGCTGTACCTTTATTTCGAACCTTATGAAATCGCGCCGTATGCGGCAGGCTTCCCGACATTCCGCATTCCTTACGCCGAGATTATGGGCCTGATTTCGACGGAAGGCGAGTTCTGGCAATCGTTCCACTGATCCCGGCAGTTGTGGCCTGCCGATCATCTCTATAGAGCCGATTAAGGCTGCCGGCCTCTGGACCGGCGGTCTTTCTTTTGGCATGAATCCTCAGAGATGGTTAAAATTTGTGGCATCTTTGTGGCTTCAAGGAATTGGCAGTACCACAGGAACCGAATTGTGTTACAATGACGTAGGAACAGATTACAACTTTGTAACTACTACGCCGCTAGCCGTACCCGGCAGCCAGAACATACATCATGACTAAGGAGATGGCAGAATGAAAAATACGATGATGAACAAACTTTTGGGTGGAAGCATCGCCGCCGTTATGGCGCTGGGCATTTCTCTTCCATCGCATACCCAAGCCGCATCGGCTACGGAGACAACCGTGACGAGCGTCAATCTTGCGCAGTTCCTTCAAGCCCTTCAGCAATATAACTTCAACGGTCTCACGTTTACCTATACAGGTGCCGCCCCGACAACGACCAAACCGGCTGCAACGCCGGCGCCGGCAGTAACCGCCAAACCGGTTGCCACTGCGAAACCGGTCGTTACGGTTAAACCAACAGCTACACCTGCGCCTGCTGCAACGGCCAAAACTGCTGCAACGCCGGCAGCGACCGCTGCACCGGCTGCAGGAAGCTCCACCGCAACCTTCGAGCAGCAGATCGTTTCGCTGGTCAACAAGGAACGTGCCGCCGCAGGCCTCAAGCCTGTCGCCGGATTGGACAGCCTCAACAAAGTGGCCGAAGCGAAAGCGACCGATATGCGGGCCAACAACTATTTTTCGCATACGTCTCCGACTTACGGATCGCCGTTTGACATGATGGCTTCGTTCGGCATTACGTACCGCGCGGCCGGCGAGAACATCGCCATGGGCCAGAAGACGCCTCAGGAAGTGATGACCGCCTGGATGAACAGCGCCGGACACCGCGCGAACATCCTGAGCCCGAACTTCAATTACATCGGCGTCGGCTTTGACAACAACTACTGGGTACAGGAATTCATCGGTAAATAATGGATTGCAGCATGATAAGATCGACCGTTCTCCGGCGCTGCCGGGGGACGGTTTTTTATTTGGGACCGACGCTTGGCGCACATTTGCAAATTGTAAAGGGAACATTTATGTTTATCTACATAGTTAAGAAGTTTGTAAAAAGTGGAACAATGATGGGTAGAACGGCAGACGGAGGGATAGCCTTGAACAATGCCAAATGGATATGGCGCAGCGTATGGATCGTCTCCATTGCGGCGACGCTTGTTTTGATAACCGGTTTTGTGTATGCGGTAAACGATGTACTGTACCCGAAAGGGGAGGCGCTGGCGGGTGTTTTGCCCCAAGCGACCGAAGCTCCGGCGCCGGAAGACGGCACCCTCCGCATCGTAGCGTTGGGCGATTCGCTGGCCAAGGGAACCGGCGACAATTCCGGCAAGGGATTTGCCAAACGCACGGTCGACCGGCTGACGTCGGGCGGCGCCAAAGCGGAGCTGATCGGCAATATGGGCATCAACGGCCTAACGACGGCCGGGCTGCAAACGAAGCTGAAGGAAGAGGGCATTGAGTATGCGGTGAAGCAGGCGAACGTCGTGCTTGTCTCGATCGGCGGGAATGATCTGTTCCGGGGCTCAGAGCTGCTGAACGGTGCCAATGCCGCTCCGGAGGAAGGAATGGAGGAGATCACGCCCGAGTCGCTTCTGGCGGCCCTGCCGGAGGCGCCGAAACGGCTGGACGGCATTCTGGAGCGTATCGCCGGTCTAAATCCAAAGGCGAAAATATATTATGTCGGATTGTATAATCCGTTTGGCGACTTGGAGAAACTGCTGACCCCGGGCAATCAGGCGGTAACGGCATGGAACAACGCGGCGATGGACCTGATCAACAAACATCCGAATATGACGCTCGTTCCGACCTTCGATTTGTTCAGCGGGCATTTGGACAGTTATTTGTATACCGATCACTTTCATCCGAACGGCGACGGTTATGAACGGATCAGCGAGCGGATCGTGCAGGCCATCCGGTAATTTTTTGGTGAGAAAGCGGGGAGCTGGACTATGAACATAAGACATCATCAGGCGGGCAATGTAGTGTTGTCCGTGGAGGGCGTCCGCAAAAAAATCGGCCGCAAATGGATCATCGATAATGTAAGCTTCGACGTCAAGGAGGGGGAAATCTTCGGTTTCCTCGGGCCGAACGGCGCTGGAAAAACAACGACCATCCGCATGCTGGTGGATCTGATCCGCCCCAGTGCGGGCATCATCAAGGTCTGCGGCTATAACGTCAACCGCGATCCGGAGCATGCGCTGCGTTATGTGGGCTCCATCGTGGAAAATCCCGAAGTGTATTCGTATTTGACCGGCTGGGAGAATTTGCAGCATTTCGCGAACATGCAACCCGGCGTCGGCCCGGACCGTATCGCCGAGGTGGCGGAAATTGTGCGGCTGGATCAGCGCATCCACGATAAGGTCAGCACGTATTCGCTGGGCATGCGCCAGCGGCTCGGCATCGCGCAAGCACTGCTCGGGCGCCCAAAGCTGCTGATTCTCGACGAGCCGACGAACGGGCTGGATCCGAAAGGCATCAAGGAGCTGCGCGAGTTTATCCGCCGGCTCGCCGGGGAAGGCATGGCCGTATTCGTCTCCAGCCATCTGCTGAGCGAAATTCAGCTGCTCTGCGACCGGGTGGCCATCATCAGCAAAGGCCGCGTTCTGGCGGTCGGGGGCGTGGAGGAACTGGTTTCGCGCAACGCACCCTATGTCGTTTGGGAGCTTGAACCTTATGAGCAGGCGGTGTCGCGGCTGAGCGGAATTCCCGGCATCCAGGTGCTTGAGGAGGAGCAGGTCACGCTGGACGATACGGTTACGGCGGGCATGGGCGAACATGCTTTGATCACTTCCATGGCCTTGGAGCGGATACCGGATATCGTCTCGGAACTGGTCGCCGCCGGCCTGGAAGTCCAGGCCGTGCATAAAATCAATCCTACACTGGAACAGCTATTCTTGAAGCTCACGGAAGGTGAAACCATTGATTAACATCCTGCCGCTTGTCCGCAACGAGTGCCTAAAGATCATTAAGAAAAAGCGTTTTTACGTCATCCTGCTCATTCTGGCCGTTCTGGTGCCGATGTTCACGTATGCACAGATGCGTATCTCCGAACGCAGCCGGGAGAAGTTCCATTCCGATTGGCGGCTTGAAATCCAGCAGCAGATCAGTGATAATCAAAATTCCCTGAGCAGCGACCGGATTCCCGAGGAATGGAAGACGTACCGGAAAATTTTCGTCCAGCAGCTGCAATATTATTTGAAGCATAACGTCAACCCGAACGAACCGAGCGGCGTGACGTTCACCCGCGAATTTCTCGACAATTCGGTGAACCTCTTTATTCCGCTGTTGATCATGGCGGTTGCTTCCGACCTGGTATCGGGAGAAAGGACGAGCGGAACGATCAAAATGCTGCTGACCCGGCCGGTCAAACGCTGGAAAGTGCTGCTCAGCAAGCTGGCGGCGCTGCTGATGTTCGTATCGCTGATCGTGCTGGCCGTATTCGTGATGTGCTACCTGATATCCGGACTTGCCTTCGGCTATAAAGGCTTTAATATACCGGTTTTTACCGGCTTCCAGATCAACGGGGAAAATGTGGACATGTCCGCCGTCCATTCCGTGCCGCAGTGGAAGTATCTGCTGATGCAGGGCGGCCTTGTCTGGTTCGTCAGCGTCATTGTCGCCGTGTTGGCCTTTATGGTCTCCGTGCTGGTGCGCAGCACCGCGGCCAGCATCGTCGTCATGATGGCCGCGCTGATCGCCGGCTCCATCCTGAGCAACATGGCATCGGCGTGGACCACGGCCAAATACCTCTTCATGGTCAATTTGGAATTGACCGATTATCTGGCGGGTACTCCGGCCCCTATCCAGGGCATGTCGCTGCCTTTTTCCCTGTCCGTTCTGGGCATCTGGGGCGTGCTTGCGATAATCATTTCATTCGCCGTCTTTACGAGAAGGGATATTTTGAATTAGAATGTACAAAGTGAACGAAACGTTTGTTTGCATTTTTTAGCGGTTTAAGCTGATCATCGAATGCGGAGATATGCGTAGGGGGAACAGCAAAGGGGAAGTCCAAACATTCCCTGCAGCTGCGACCGGCCTGATTCTCCGATTGCTGTGGTTCAGTTTATCCCGTTTTGATTGAGCAAAAAAAGGAGGAGCATGAATGCTCGAACAGATCGATATGTTTGCAAATGTCTCCGGTGACGGCAAGGGAGCCCAGTCCGGATACGATGCTGACGACATTCAGGTACTCGAGGGGCTCGTCGCGGTCCGCAAGCGCCCCGGTATGTATATAGGCAGTACAAGCTCATCCGGGCTGCATCATCTCGTATGGGAGATCGTGGACAATGCGGTGGATGAACATTTGGCCAAATTTTGCAACAAAATCGATATTACGCTGCGCAAGGACGGTTCGGTTACCGTCATCGACAACGGCCGGGGCATCCCGACGGGGATGCACAAGACGGGCATTCCGACGCCGCAGGTCGTATTCACGATGCTGCATGCCGGGGGCAAATTCGGGGGCGCAGGCTACAAAAAGTCCGGCGGTCTGCACGGCGTAGGGGCCTCGGTCACCAATGCGCTGTCCGAATGGCTGGAGGTCGAGATTTACCGCGAAGGTAAAATCCATCGCCAGCGCTACGAATATTGGGTGGACAAAAACGGCAAGGAGCATGTCGGCGAGCCGGTAACCGGGCTGGAAGTGCTGGGCAATACGAATAAAACCGGTTCGAAGATCACCTTCAAGCCGGATATTCGCGTGTTCTCGGGCGGCATCTCCCTGAGCTACGACGTCCTTGCGGAGCGGGTGCAGGAAATCGCGTTTCTGAACTCGGGGCTGCGTATCGTTCTGACCGACGAGCGCAACGGAAGACAGGACGAGTTTTTCTACGAAGGCGGCGCCAGCCAGTTCGTTCAGTTCCTGAACGAGGGCAAGGACGTGCTGCATGACGTTGTCCATTTCAGTGCCGAAAAAGACGATATCGAGGTTGAGGTGGCGCTCCAGTACAATGCCGGATACACCGAAACGCTGGCCTCTTTCGTCAATTCGATTCCGACGCGCAGCGGCGGTACCCACGAGACCGGGTTCAAGACGGCGTATACCCGCGTCATGAACGATTACGCCCGCCGGACGCAACTGCTGAAGGAGAAAGACAAAAATCTCGAAGGCAACGATCTGCGCGAAGGCATGATGGCAGTCATCAGCGTCAAAATGTCCGAGGTTGAATTCGTCGGCCAGACGAAGGACCAGCTCGGCAGCGCTTCGGCGCGCAGCGCGGTCGATTCCATTGTCGCTGAGCAGATCGCCCGTTTCCTGGAGGAGAATCCGCAGGTGGGCCAAAGCCTGCTGAAGAAATCCATCCAGGCAGCCAAAGCCCGCGAAGCGGCCCGCAAGGCACGGGACGAGATCCGTAGCGGTAAGAAACGCAGCGAGAGCTCGAACCTCGGCGGCAAGCTGTCGCCGGCGCAGTCCAAGGACGTGACGCGTACCGAGCTGTTCATCGTCGAAGGCGATTCCGCCGGCGGCTCGGCCAAGCAGGGCCGCGACTCCAAGCTGCAGGCGATTTTGCCGCTGAAGGGCAAGCCGATGAATCCAGAGAAAGCCAAGCTGCTCGACATTCTGAAGAACGATGAATACAAAGCGATTATTTCGGCGATCGGCGCCGGCATCGGTTCCGATTTTACGGTGGAAGACAGCAATTATTCCAAAATCATAATCATGACGGATGCCGACACGGACGGTGCGCATATCCAGGTGCTGCTGTTGACCTTCTTTTACCGGTACATGAAGCCGCTGCTTGACGCAGGCAAAGTGTTTATCGCCCAGCCGCCGCTGTACAAGCTGACGCGTAAATCGGGCAAGCTCGAGACGGTGCGCTATGCGTGGAGCGATGAAGAACTGCAGAATTACCTCAAGGAATTCGGCAAAAATTTCGAGCTGCAGCGCTACAAGGGACTTGGGGAGATGAACCCCGAGCAGCTCTGGGAAACGACCATGAATCCGGAAACACGGACGCTGCTGCAGGTGCAGATCGAAGACGCAGCCAAGGCGGAGCGCCGGGTGTCCACGCTGATGGGCGACAAGGTGGATCCGCGCAAGCGCTGGATCGTGGAGAACGTCGATTTTACCGAAATCGCGGAGTAACGGCGGATTAGCGGCGCAATCCCGGTCATGCCCAAGAGATTGCGATTATAGGAGTGAGCGAACGTGAGCAGTTTATCAGAACAATTTAGTCCGGCTTTTCTGGAAGAGGTCGTCGGCGACCGCTTTGGCCGGTATTCCAAATACATTATTCAGGACCGGGCGATTCCCGACGTGCGCGACGGGCTGAAGCCTGTGCAGCGGCGCATTCTGTACGCGATGTACGATTCGGGCAATACGCCGGACAAGCCTTACCGCAAGTCGGCGAAGACCGTCGGCGACGTTATGGGTAACTATCACCCCCACGGCGATGCTTCAATTTACGACGGGATGGTGCGGATGGCCCAACCTTGGAAAATGGGGCATGTGCTCGTCGACGGCCATGGCAACTGGGGTTCGATGGACGACGATCCGGCGGCGGCAATGCGCTATACGGAAGCCCGCCTGTCGAATATCGCGATGGAGATGATGCGCGACATCGAGAAGCGCACCGTCCTGTTCAAGGACAATTTCGACAACACGGCCAAGGAGCCGGTCGTCGTTCCCTCAAGATACCCGAATCTGCTCGTCAACGGGGCATCCGGCATTTCTGCGGGTTTTGCCACGGAGATTCCGCCGCATAACCTGCGCGAGGTCATCGACGCCTGCATCGCCGTGATGCAAAAGCCGGATATTCCGCTGGAAGAGATCATGACCTTTATCAAGGGACCGGATTTCCCTACCGGGGGTACAATCATGGGCGGGGACGGCATTCTTGAAGCGTACCGCACGGGCAAAGGCCGCATCTATCTGCGCTCCAAAGCCGAGATTGAGAACTTACGCGGCGGCAAGCAGCAGATCGTCATTACCGAGGTGCCGTTCCAGGTCGTGAAATCGCGCCTCGTGACTGCGATGGAGAATATCCGTCTGGAGAAAAAAATCGAGGGCATCGCCGAAGTCCGCGACGAAAGCGGCCGCGACGGCCTGCGGATCGTCGTAGAGCTGAAGAAGGAAGCGGATGCCCAGGGCGTGCTGACCTATCTGCTCAAAAAAACCGATCTTCAGGTCACATACAACCTGAACATGGTGGCCATCGTCAACAAAGCCCCGCAGCAGCTGGGCTTGAAGCCGATTCTTGAAGCATACATCGCGCATCAGCGCGAGGTCGTGACCCACCGCACCCAGTTTGACCTGGAGCGGGCAGAGGACCGGGCCCATGTTCTGGAGGGACTGGTCAAGGCGCTGAACATTCTGGATGAAGTGATCGCTGCGATCAAGGCCTCGAAGAACCGCCAGGATGCGCAGAACAATCTCGTCTGGATGTTCGGCTTCAGCGAACGACAGGCCGATTCGATTTTGACCCTGCAGCTCTACCGTTTGACCAACCTCGAGATCCATTCGCTCCAAAAGGAGCTGGATGAGACACAGGCGCGCATAAATACGCTGCGCGGCATTCTGGAGAGCGACAAGAAGCTCGTAGCAGTGATCCGCAAGGAGCTGCTGGAGATTCGGGACAAATACGGCATCGAACGCCGCTCGCAGATCCAGGGCGAGGTGGAGGAGCTGAAGGTGAGCCTGGAAGTGCTCGTCAACGCGGAGGACGTACTGGTGACTTTGTCCGCGGACGGCTACATCAAGCGGACGGGGATGTTGTCCTTTACCCGCTCCGGCGGGGAACGCCAGACTTCCGGCGTCAAGGAAGGCGACCACATCGTCAAGCTGCTGGAGCTGAATACGAGAGACAGCCTGCTGGTCTTTACCCGCAAAGGCCAATATTTCCTGCTGCCGGTCCATCAGATTCCGGATTTCAAATGGAAGGACCCCGGCACGGCGATCGTCAATGTGATCGGCCTCGCCAAAGGCGACGGCATCGTCAGCCTGCTGCCGGTTAACAATTTGGAAGAGTCTCAAGCCAGCCTGGTATTCTTGACCCGCAAAGGCCAAGTGAAACGGACCGAGCTCAAAGAGTATTCGACCACCCGTTCCGGTGCGATAGCAGCCTGCAAAGTTGCTGAAGGCGATGAAATTATCAGCGTTACCCTCAGTCATAACGACAAAGACCTTGTGCTGATTACCAGCGAAGGCATGAGCATCCGGTTCCGCGAAAATGAAGTGAATCCGATGGGCCGCGTCGCCAGCGGTGTACGGGGCATCCAACTGCGCGAAGGCGACGAGGTGATTGCCGGCTTCTTCGTTGCCGAGGACGAGGGCGAAATCCTCGTCATCTCCGACCTTGGTTACGGCAAGCGGACGCTATTGCTCGATTACCCGTCGCAAAGCCGCGGCGGCAAGGGCATGCAGACCTTCGAGTTCAAGGAAGGCAAGCGGGTGCGTCCGAACGGCAGCCGCCTGACCGGCGCATTCTACTGCCGCGAGGCGCTGGAGTTAACCGCGATTACCCAAAGCGGGCTTGTACACACCTTCACTTCGGAAGCTGCGCCCCTTGGCGAGCGCAAGTCTATCGGCAAGGCGCTTGTACCAGTGGAGAAGAAAGACGAGATTATCAGTTTGTTCCCGGCGATACAATAATTCATTTGCATTATCATCGAACGGTGTGTTGCCTGCTCTCCGGAGCCGGCGACGCGCCGTTTTTTTAATTCCATGAACTTTTCTTTTTCGTTTTGCAGGAAATGGAAGTTTTTTCGCGAAAATGTAGAGAGGATGAAATCGTGATGTTCATTTTTGGCAAGGAAAGGAAGGAAGAAGTGTGCACTCCGTTGAATTCAGTAAAATTTGGCAGAAACTATTGAAGGAATATAAGCTTCACATGGAAAGCAAGCTGGCTCCGACATTGACGGATTCCCAATTGACGGTTCTTGAATTGCTGCAGGAACGCGATGCAATGAAGCCTTCCGACCTCGCTCCGCATCTGGCGACGAGTCCCGCTGCCGTGACCATGCTGCTGGACCGGATGGAGAAGCATGGATTGATCGCCCGTGAACGCGATGAAGCCGACCGCCGCATCGTCTGGATCAGCATTACGGATAACGGAAAACGGGAAACCGAGCGCGGCCTGAAGATCCGCAGCGACTTTTTTGCCGAAGCCCTCGATCCGATCTCTTCGCATAATCAGCAGCTGCTGCTCTATTTGATGGGCAAGCTGGCGGTGGCGCCTGCTGCCGAAGGAACGACCTCATAATCTTCTACATAGGAGCAGGATTAAAATAACCAGCACGACCGGCATACGCACCGGTGGCTGGTTATTTTTTGCCGGATCTGAACGTTCTCAAGATTCCAGCGTACATAACCCCGTTGCCACGCCGCCCGCCGCGATCGTCAGAATGGAATGAAAAAAGGTCTCCTTCGAGATCAGCACGCCCCCCGCCCCGATGATAACGGCATCCGTCGCGAAAATAATCAATCCCATATTAACCGGAACGTAACGCCGGATCAGCCTGGCGAGCAAATCGGTTCCGCCGGTGCTGGCCTTGAAGCGGAGCATGATGCCGAGGCCGCTGCCCATCAAGAAGCCGCCGATGATTGCACTCGAGATCGACCCCAGCTCGATGTAATAGAGAAAGTAATATTGCAGCGGACCCAGCGCTTCGATGCAGAAGGATGAGACGATTAGGCCAAGGACGCTGCTGTAGAACACCTCGCGCGCTTTATACCATGCCAGGGCAAAGATCGGGAGACTGCAGAGAATGACAGCCTGGCCGATTTTGGCGCCGGTCATGTAATTCAGAATGAGCGCGATGCCGATGATGCCCCCGTCCAAGATCTTATAAGGAACCAGAAAGAAGTTCGTTCCCGCCCCGATCAGCAGGCTTCCAAGCATGATGACGAGCAGTTTGCCAGACAGTCGCATATCCAACATCTCCATGAATAAGGCATGTCTTCATTTATATGCTAGTCCAGTCCAAAAAATGGCAGGCGATTCCTAATTTTACGTTCCTCGCGAGAACTGTTTGCGGAATTGCAGCGGCGAAATGCCGGCCTTGGCGGTAAAACGCCGCGAGAAGTAGGCGATGCTCTCAAACCCGGTGCGTTCGGCGACGGCGGACACGGGCAGCTCGGTTTTGAGCAGCAGCAGCTTGGCCTGCTCCAGCCGGTAGTCGGTCAAGTATTCCATCGGTGTCACGCCGTAGACCCGCTTCATGCATCTTGCCAGATAGTTGTAGTGAAAATGCAGTGCCTCCGCCAGCCGGCTGTTGGTCAGCGCTTCGTCATAATGGGCCCGCAGGTAAGCTTCGGTTTGTTCGGCCAACTCGACCGTATGGCTTCCGGTCTGATCCCGGCGGGCGAGATCCATCATCCGCAGCATTTCCTCGAAGATCCGTTGCTGCTGCCAGACGGCGCTGGAACGCCGGCCCTGGTGCAGTTGAAGCAGGAGCTCACTTTGTCCGCCGCCTTCGGGCGAGGCTGGAAGGACACCGGCCTTCGGCACACGGATCGTATACGGATGGGTGAAAAAGCGGCGGAGATGCCCTTCACGGTTCATATGCCGGGCATCCCCCTCCGCTTCAAACCATTCGCCGACGGTGTGGAAATGGACCCAGACGAAAACCGTCTCCTCCTCGCAGGGCTTGACTGCATAATGATCGCGGTCGGGCAGCAGCAGCAAGGTGTCGCCGGCCCTCAGCGCCCATTCCCTGCCGGCTTCGCCGATGAACAGGCATCCACGCTCCACGAGGAGCAGGTCGAAGAAGCCGAGGCTGTCGCGGTCCGGATGCTGATCGCCCGGCTGGTATACGGTCCGGCCGCAATCCAAAAAATAAGGGAACGGCGGGGCGGCCAGATGGACATACGCCGGATTGCCATTCAAGAGGAGCACCTCCAAAAGTGTTAATTTTCAGTGTGAAATAATACAAAAAATCAGTTGTCTTTCCTGATGTTATTTCTCCATTCTAGCCGATATAATTGCAATTGAAAAGAAACGGAGCCAACGGGAGGACACTAAAAATGGTCAAAAATGCAAGCGCCGCCCCAAAAACGGCAAGCCTGAAATCCGTCATTCGCGACAATTTCTGGGATCAATATATTAAGCTGGTGCAGGATGTGGTTATTCCCTACCAGTATGAAGCGCTGCATGACCGGGTTCCGGATGCCGAGCCGAGCCATGCGATCGCCAACTTCGAAATCGCGGCAGGACGCCGGAGCGGGGAATTCCACGGCTGGGTGTTCCAGGACAGCGATGTTGCGAAATGGCTGGAGGCGGTGGCCTATTCGCTCCGCATCAAACCGGATCCCGAGCTGGAGCGGCAAGCGGATGAAATGATTGACCTTGTCGGCGAAGCCCAGCAGCCTGACGGATATTTGAACACGTATTTTACGATCAAGGAACCGGGCAAACGCTGGACCAATCTGGCCGATTGCCATGAGCTGTACGTCGCCGGGCATTTTATCGAAGCTGCCGTCGCTTATTATGAGGCCACCGGCAAGGACAAGCTGCTGAACATTATGATCAAGATGGTTGATTATGTATCCGAGGTCTTCGGGCCGGAGGAAGGTAAGCTGAAGGGCTATGACGGCCATCAGGAGATCGAGCTGGCGCTGGTGAAGCTGTACCGCCTGACCGGCGAAGAACGTTATCTGGAGCTGGCCCGTTTCTTTATCGACCAGCGCGGGCAGCAGCCGAACTTTCTCTATGAGGAATGGGAGCGGCGCGGCCGTTTGACGCACTGGAGTCCGAATCCGACCTCAAGCTTTGATCTGCGTTATCTTCAAGCCCATGTGCCGGTAACCGAGCAGACCGAAGCATCCGGCCATTCCGTCCGTGCCGTATACATGTATACCGCCATGGCGGACCTGGCTGCTTTATATCATGACAATGCCCTGCGTGAAGCCTGCGAACGCTTGTGGAACAACACGACCGAAAAACAGATGTACATCACGGGCGGCATCGGCTCTACCCATCACGGCGAAGCGTTCACCTTCGATTATGATCTGCCGAACGATACGGGCTATGCGGAGACCTGCGCTTCGATCGGGCTGATCTTTTTCGCGCGGCGCATGCTGGAGCTGACCCCGGATGCCCGGTATGCGGAAGTAATGGAACGGGCACTGTACAACAATGTGCTTGGTTCCATGGCCCAGGATGGCAAACATTATTTCTACGTGAACCCGCTGGAGGTCTGGCCGCAAGCCTGCCGTCACAATCCGGGCAAACATCACGTGAAGTCTGAACGCCAAGGCTGGTTCGGCTGCGCCTGCTGTCCGCCGAATGTGGCCCGCCTGCTGACCTCGCTGAACGAATACCTCTATACGGTGCATGGCGATGTCTTGTACGTGAATCTGTTCATCGGCAGCGAGACTAAGGCCCGGCTGGGCGGCGTCGATACGGTGATTGTCCAGCACAGCAACTACCCTTGGGAAGGCAAAGTGTCGCTTGAGATCCGCCCGGAAGCTACTTGTGAATTCGGCATCGCATTGCGCATGCCGGCATGGAGCGAAGGTTTTGCACTGAAAGTTAACGGCGAAGCACTCGAAGTCGCTGGACATATTGAGCAAGGATATGTAGTTATCCGCCGCACCTGGAAGGCCGGCGATGTGATCGAAGCAATGATGCCCATGACGACGCACCGTGTCTACGCGCATCCAAGCCTGCGCGCAGATGCCCACAAGACGGCCATCCAGCGCGGCCCACTGGTGTACTGCCTGGAGGAAGCCGATAACGGCGAGCCGCTCAGCTCGATTGCCTTGAAGGAAGAAGCAGCCTTCAACGAGTCATTCGATCCGTCCCTGCTTGGCGGCGCGATCGTCATCGAAAGCGAAGGCCTACGGACGGATGAAGCCGCGTGGAACGGCGGCTTGTACGCCAAGGCGAAAGCGCCGCTCCGGCCGGTCAAAGTGACAGCGGTGCCGTATTACCTGTGGGGCAACCGCGGCAGCGGCGAGATGAGCGTTTGGGTGCCAGAAGCGAAGGCGTAAAGAGGTAAGGGGAGCATGGAGCGGGGGAGCTGGCTCTTGGAGGAGCACCGGACGAGAAGCCAGTGGCGAGCGGCTTTTGCGTGGATCAGGGCCGTAGAGGCTCGGAAAGGGGACCCCTTCTGCATATCGCTCGGCTCCCGACCGCAGCGCTCCACTCATCGCCAGCTCGTGACCGCACAGGCTCGGGGAGACAGCGCTACCGTATTTCGCGCGGCTTTTGGCCACAGGCTCCGCTCATCGCCCGGAAGACGCGGCGCTCCGATCCCGTTCGTGTGTAACGGACCTGAGCGCCTTTATTTCCGCAAAAATCGCTTATTTCCCGCTGTAACGGACTCCAGCGCCTTTATTATGGATATGTGGCCTATTTTATAGCCTCATATCCAAAAATAACGGCGCTTAGGTCCGTTATCCTGGAAAAAAGGCGATTTTCAGCTAAATAGCGCCTCCTGTGTCCGTTAGGCCAGCAGCGGCTCATCCAAGCACATGTTTTTTGCGCAGCATGAGGTTTGAAGTGCGATGCATGAACCAGATGGAGGTAGCCTTCGAAAATGCTTAATTTTAAAGCTCACACGGTTAGTTTCAAAGCTCACGTATAGTTAGTCTCAATACTTACAGTTTGAGCGAATGGGTCTTCGGGTTGACGTAGACATTTTGGCAGGACCTGTCCTGTTTTTCCGCTTCGCGCATAGGATGAACCAATAAGGTTTGTTGAAGCGGGGAGGAAATGATGAATACGGCGATAATGGGAAGTCTGGCGACTGTCCTGTGCACGGCATTCGGGGCGATCCCGGCCACATGGTTCACCCGGATGTCGCACCGGGCCAAAGATATTTTGCTCGCTTTTACGGCCGGCATTATGGTCTCTGCTTCTACGTACGGGCTGATTCCGTCCGCTTTGAAGCTGTCCAATCTGTTCGTGTTATCCGCCGGCGTTCTGGCAGGAACTGCTGTATTGCTGCTGATGGAGCTTTTTGTGCCGCATGAGGATCCCCGCCACGGTGCCGCAGAGGCCGCCTTGCCGTCCGGCTCGGCTTTCTTTCTGCTCGCTATGGCCCTGCACAATCTGCCTGAAGGCCTTTCGGTAGGGGTCAGTTACGGAAGCTCCAGTCAGCAGCTTGGGGCTATCGTTGCGCTCAGCATCGGGCTGCAGAATATACCCGAAGGTTTTCTGACGGCATTGTTTCTGATAACCCGGGGGATGGGAAAAAAACAAGCGATGGGCTGGACCGCCCTGACCGGCGCGGTGGAGTGGGTCTTTTGCGGAATCGGCTACGCATTTACGGACGGATTTGCCGCGGTCGTTCCCTACGGCCTGGCGTTTGCGGCAGGAGCGATGTTGTTCGTGGTGTACAAAGAGCTGATTCCGGAAAGTCACGGGGACGGGAACGAGCGGGCATCTACATTGGCGTTCATCGTCGGGCTTTTGTTCATGATCGGCATGACGCATGTATTGAAATAGCGATAAAAAAGCAGAGGTCCGCATCTTGAACATGCGAACCTCTGCTTTTTGGTTTGAAAAGGGTACTGCCGCGCTGCAGGGCGCCTCACGCGGCAGTTTTTTGCAAAGGGCCTGATCCATCTTCTAAGTCCAGACCTCACTTTGCGGGCCAAAACTTAATTAACTTAACCCAATTCTACAACGACTTGGTGCACGGCGCCGTCGCCCACAGGAGCGATAACGTTGCCTTCCACTTTGTTGCCGTCCAGCGTCAGGCTGGCCACGCCTTTGGAGACATGGTTCGGGTTCTTGATTTCGATAACGTACGTGTCGCCGCGGAAGACGCGGGTAATTGTAAAGCCATCCCATGCAGCCGGGATACAAGGATCTACCTTCAGGCCGCCGAAGTCAGGCTGAATGCCGAGGATCGCTTGCGTAATCGCTACATAGTTCCATGCGGCTGTACCGGTCAGCCAGGAGTTTTTCGCTTCGCCGTGGCGTACTGCATCTTTGCCGGCGATCATTTGCGAGTAGACGTATGGTTCCATGCGGTGCACTTCGCTGATGTCTTCGAGGTACGCCGGAGCGATCTTGGAGTACACTTCGAAGGCTCTGTCGCCGTGGCCCAGAACGGTTTCACCGATCATGATCCATGGATTGTTGTGGCAGAAGATACCCGCGTTTTCTTTGTAGCCTGGAGGATAAGTGGAGATTTCGCCCAGGTTCAGGTAGTACTTGGAATACGGCGGCTGTTGCAGCACGATGCCGTATTTGGTGTCCAGACGTTCAGCTACGGAAGTCAACGCTTTGGCAGCTTGACCGCCTTCCACGCCGATGCCGGCCATGACGCAGATGCCTTGCGGCTCGATGAAGATTTGGCCTTCTTCGTTCTCTTTGCTGCCGATCTTGTCGCCGTAATGGTCGTAAGCGCGCAGGAACCAGTCGCCGTCGAAGCCGTGGGTCAGCGTGATTTGGCGCATGTTTTCAATCTTCGCTTCCGCGTCAACCGCTACGTCGCTCAGACCGCGCATGCGGCAGATTTCGGCATAATCCGGTCCAACGAAGACGAACAGACCCGCGATAAACACGGATTCGGCTACGCGGCCTTCGATGTTGGCGGTCGTTTGGAACGATTCGCCCGGCTCGGTGGAGAAACAGTTCAGGTTGAGGCAGTCGTTCCAGTCGGCGCGGCCGATCAGCGGCAGGCCATGCGGTCCGAGATTATTCGTGACATGCTCGAAGGAACGTTTCAAGTGTTCAAACAGCGTAGCGGTGTTGTCCGGGTTGCTGTCGAACGGCACTTGCTCGTCCAGGATCGACATGTCGCCGGTTTCCTTGATGTAAGCAGCCGTACCGAGGATCAGCCAGAGCGGATCGTCATTGAAGCCGGTGCCGACTTCGTTGTTGCCTTTTTTGGTCAGCGGCTGATATTGGTGGTACGCGCTGCCGTCTTCGAATTGGGTTGCGGCGATGTCCAGGATACGCTCTTTGGCGCGTTCCGGAATTTGATGCACAAAGCCGAGCAAATCCTGGTTGGAGTCGCGGAAGCCCATGCCGCGGCCGATGCCGGATTCGAAGTAGGAAGCGGAGCGGGACATGTTGAACGTAACCATGCATTGGTATGGATTCCAGATGTTAACCATCCGGTTCAGCTTGTCGTCGCCGCTGTTGATTTGGTATTTGGACAGCAGGTTATCCCAGTGCGCTGCAAGTTTAGCCAGAGCCGCGTCGACTTGCTCGTCGGTCGCGAAATCCGCGATCACGGACAGAGCGCGTGTTTTGTTGATGACGTTCAGGGATTCCCATTTCTCTTCTTCCGGATTTTCGATGTAGCCGAGTACGAAGATGAAGCTTTGTTCTTCGCCTGGAGCCAGGTCGATATTCAGGGCGTGGGAGCCGATCGGCGACCAGCCGCTGGCAACAGAGTTAGCCGCTTCACCGGAAGCGACAACCGTCGGGTTGTCCAGGCCGTTGTACATGCCCAGGAACGTATCGCGGTCCGTATCGAAGCCGGCGATGTCTTTGTTGACCGAATAGAACGCATAGTGGTTTCTGCGCTCGCGGTATTCGGTTTTGTGGTAGATTACGGAATTCTCCACTTCAACCTCGCCGCAGCTCAGAAGGCGTTGGAAGTTGGTCATGTCATCTTGTGCGTTCCACAAGCAGAATTCGGCGAAGGAGAACAGTTTCACCGATTTTTGCGCGGTGCCTGTATTTTTCACGGTCAGGCGGTGAACTTCGGCATTGTAGCCCATTGGAACAAAAGCAAGCTGGTTCACGGAAATTCCGTTGCGCTCGCCGGTAATGGACGTGTAGCCCAGGCCGTGGCGGCATTCGTAGAAATCCAGGTCGCGTTTGACCGGCATCCAGCCCGGTGTCCAGAAATCGCCGTCGTCATGCAGGTAGTAGTAACGTCCGCCATTGTCGAGCGGGATATTGTTGTACCGGTAACGGGTCAATCTTCTGAGGCGGGCGTCGCGGTAGAAGGTGTAACCGCCGGCAGTATTGGAGATCAGGCCGAAAAATTGCTCATTGCCGAGATAGTTAATCCACGGATATGGGGTTTTTGGCGTGTTGATGACGTACTCTTTGCGAAGGTCGTCAAAATTTCCGAATTTCATGAGAGAAAAGTCTCCTTTCAATTGTGAACGCGCGTTTATGGATTTGAATAAAAAATTCCCCGGGGCCTAGGGAGGTACTCCGGTTTCATCCGGAAAGAGAATAGCATTTTGCCCGGCTATGCTCTTTCGGTGGAACCCTTACTGCTCCGGCTTCGGCGGCTGGCAGGAATCCCTGAGCACTAGCCGTGCCGGAAAGCTGATTGTGCTGAAGGTCGGCTGCTGCGAATCGCACAGCTCGATGATCTTCTCGACGGCAGCCTTGGACATCTCATAGATCGGCAGTCTTACGGACGTGAGCTTCGGATGAATGCGGGAAGCAAGCTGCACATCGTCGAAGCCCACGATGGACATTTCCTCCGGGACCGAGATGCCGAACTCCGAGAACGCTTCCATGGCGGAAATAGCCATATCGTCGTTGGCGGAGAAAAAGGCGGTGGGCAGCGGGAGGCCGGAGGCCAGCAGCTGCTTGACTTCAGCATATGCTGCTTCCTTAAGGAAGTCTCCCTTGAGGATGTATTCCTCTTTCGGCGCAAGACCGTGGCGTTTTAAAGTATCCACATAGGCGCTATAGCGTTCCCGTCCGGAATAGGTGTTCATGCGTCCGCAGATCATGCCAATTTCGGTGTGGCCGAGGCCGATCAGGTATTCGATGGCTTCGACTGTACCGTCATAATCCTTGGAGTTGACAATGGCCAGATGATTGCGGTCCAGATGCTCCGACATAATCTCCGAAATGTCGTAATCGATCAGCACGAGTGGTGCTTCGAGACCGACCATCTCCCGGACGATATCGATATCCTTCTGGGTACCGACGATGATGCCGCCGTCGATGCGCTTTTGCAGAAACGCCTGCTTGACCTTCGGGAAATCATCGGGAGAGTACACCGTATGAATCAGTACGTAACAGCCGCGGGCATTCGCCGTGTCAACGACGGCATCGACGAAAGGCGCAAAATAGTTGTTCTGATAAATCCGGGTCGTATTCTCTTTCTCGTTCATGCTGACGGCAAAAAGTCCGATCGTATCCGTCTTCTTGCCGGCTAGCGCCCGGGCAAAGCTGTTCGGCTCGTATTGATGCTGCTCGATGATCTTCAGCACCTTGGCCCGGGTTTCCTCAGGGACATTGGAATAATTGTTGATCACGCGGGAGACCGTGCTTCGGGACACCCCGGCGAGTCTGGCGATATCTTCGCTGCGCATAAATTGCCCCCTTAATAAACGCGCGTTTATGAGCCTATTTTAAAATAGATTCCGGAGGAAAGCAATGGCTTTGCACAATAATCTTTGCCGATATACTATTAAAACAATAGTTTGTAAAAACGACCGCTTAGGAGAATCTTTACATGCGATGCATTACGATACGCCAGCCCTGGGCGACGCTGGTCGCTCTGGGAGAGAAGCATTACGAAACACGCAGCTGGGCCACCCGGTATCGCGGCGATCTGGCGATCCATGCCGGAAAAGGCCTTGACCGCAAAGCTTGCCTAGCAGAGCCTGTGCGCAGCATACTCGCCAAACACCGATATCATGCGGACAATCTGCCGAGAGGTGCGGTGGTGGCTGTAGTTACACTTGTCGACTGCTGGACGGCTGAAGCCGGAAGTTCCGGCGAAGGGGCTGTGCTGCGCAAGGAAGCCCTATCCGAAAGCAGACCGTTATCGGTTCAGGAACAAGCCTTCGGCGATTTCGCCCCCGGCCGAAAGGCATGGGAGCTTGCCGGGGTCCGCCCGCTGCAGGCGCCGGTCCCGGCAAATGGACGGCTTGGACTCTGGGAGTGGGAGCCCGTCCTTTAATGATTCTAATCGAAGCAGGCGGGGGGATAAGTATGAAACTGGAACGTTTGATTTCCATCATTTATAAGCTGCTGAATCACGAGGTATTGCCGGCCTCCGCGCTCGCGGAAGAATTCCAGGTCTCTCCGCGGACGATTTACCGGGATATCGACGCGATTTGCGCGGCAGGTTTTCCCGTGGTCTCTTATCAGGGGACGAAGGGCGGGTTCGGCATGATCGAAGGGTACAAAATGGATAAAAGCCTGCTTCGCTCCTACGATGTCGATGCGTTGATCACCGTGCTTCACGGCCTTTCGACCGTGTTTGACGATGACCAGGCATTGGGTACCATTGAACGGCTGCAAACCGTCGGCCCCGAACGGCATACGCCGAACCTATCGGTCAACTTCACGACTCGGCGAAACGATCCAGAAGCGCTGCGCCTTCTGCGTACGGGCATCACGGAACAGAGGATTATCCGGTTTGATTACGTCAATGCCAACAACGAGCGGACGACCCGAGAGCTGGAGCCGGTCCGGCTGGATTTTAAGTACAGCAACTGGTATGTGTACGGCTTTTGCCGAGCCCGCCGGGAATACCGGGAGTTCCGGCTGTCGCGGATGCTGAATCTGAAGCTTACCGCCGGATTTTTTGCAGCACATAACGTATCCCGGGAAAATCCGGCCAACAGCTTCGATGTTCAGACGTCGATGGAGGAAGTGGTCATCCGGGCCCGTCCGGAGGCGCTTTCGGAGGTGCTGGACCACTTTCACCTGAGCGAAAAGCAGTTTCACGAAGACGGAAGCTTAACGCTGCGGATTCTCGTAAGCCAGCCGCTTGAAGCCAAATGGCTGTGGGCGATCCTGCTCAGCTTCGGCAGCGGGGCGGAGGTGCTGGAGCCGCCGGCGCTTCGGGGCATTCTTAGGGAACAACTGCAAAAGGCGCTTCAGCAATATAAGGAAGTATGACGGTCTGTTGTCATACTTCTTTTTTTATGATGGAGACAGATCACACACATCAGAAATGAAAGGAGAAGATGAACATGAGTTATCCCGCTGAAATGTACCGTTATCACGACTGGGCCAACCAAACTTTATTGAACCGCATTCAGGAGCTTCCCGTTTCCGTGCTGGGCCAGGAAGTAAACAGCTCGTTTCCTACGCTGGCGCATGCCTTGAGTCATATCTATGCAGTCGATAAACTGTGGTATATGGTCTTGACCGGCACCGGCATGCCGGAGGCGCTGCAGGCCACGTATCCGCTGAACGGACAAATTGTTCCTACTGTTGAAGAGTATCGGCGTCGTTTTGCGGAGCTGGCCGGTGAATTTGAAGTTTGGTTCCGCGAACCCCGGGATCTGGAGCAGACGATCGTGCTGAATAATCCTTATGCCGGCGTGCGCAATACCCGCTTGGCCGAGATTGTGCTGCATCTGGTGAATCACGGAACGTACCACCGGGGGAATGTGTCGACGATGCTGCGCCAGCTTGGCCATGCGTCGACCATGACGGACTATATCTTCTATTTATATCAGGCGGGAGAGGCGCAGTTTCCACAGCATGAAGTACGATAACGAACCGCTGCTTGTGGCCCAGTCCAGGGAAGAACTAAGATCGTGGCTTATAACTAATAGCACGGTCGAGCGCGCCTGCTGGGTTTCTGTCAGCATCACTCCGCAGCCCAGAACGCTGCTCTACCTGGATGCGGTCGAAGAAGCATTGTGTTTCGGATGGATCGACGGGATCAAGAAAAAGCTTCACGACGGGGTTTTGTCGCAGCGGCTGTCACCCAGAGCTCCCGGAAGTTCATGGACCGAGCTGAATAAGGAGCGCGTCCGTAGGCTTCAGCGGCTGGGGTTAATGCGTGATGAAGGAAGAAGGGTGCTCCCCGATCTGGGGGAAGCATCATTCCAAATCGATCCGGGGATTGAGCAGGCGCTGCGGGAGGACCGCGAGGTATACGAGAATTTCATGGCTTTTCCGGCGCTTTACCGGCGGGTACGGATCGACACCATCCAGAGCGCCAAGAAGCAGCTGGAGGTATTCAGGAGCAGACTGGAGAAGCTGATTGCCTGCACGAAGGCAAATAAACTGTACGGGCAATGGAATGACGGGGGCCGATTGTTGCCAGCGCTCGAACCGTGGGAGAGATTCTGTTGATTACCTTTTCCAATATCTCTTATAATTGGATAAGCCGTAATGGCGGAATCTCACGGATAGTAGAGGGGCAGATATGAAAAAAGACGATTTTGGCAACCGGATGAAGGGTTACGAAAATATTTTCAGGCAATCTTTGCCTGAGCGGATGCCGGTCATCATCCGGATCGACGGCTCGCATTTCCATAGCTATACACGCGGTATGGTTAAGCCATTCGACGAAAGCTGATCCAGGCTTTCTGGAAGACATGCATCTACCTGGCGCAAAACATTATGGGCTGCAAGTTGGTTTACCATCAAAGCGATGAGATATCCATACTCCTCACCAACTATGACAAATTGACGACACAATCGTGGTTCGACAATAATCTCCAGAAGATGGTTTCGATCTCTGCGTCCATGGCTACGGCCAAATTCAATGAGATCGTCAGGGAGGTTTATCCCGGCAAACCGCTTGCAACGTTCGACAGCCGGGCATGGGTGCTTCCACAGGATGAAGTGACAAATTATTTCTTGTGGAGACAGCAGGATGCCTCCAAGAACAGTGTTTCTATGGTTGCGCAGGCGCATTTTCCCCATAAGGAGCTTCAAGGCTTGGATAGCAAACGGCTTCAGGATAAGTTGTTTCTGGAGAAAGGGATAAACTGGAACGACCTACCTGTCTGGCAAAAGAGAGGGGCCTGCATCATCAAGCAATCCTATACCAAGGGAGAAGCAGTGCGGAGCAAATGGGATGTCGATGATCATATCCCTGTGTTTAGCCAAAACAGAGAATATATTAACCAACATGTCTATCTTTCAAAGGGCGAATAAACATGGAATGTATCATTTTGACCGGCATCCAAGCCTCCGGAAAGTCGACATTTTGTAAAGAAAGGTTTTACAACACGCATATGCGGATCAATCTGGATCTGCTGAGGACCCGGCATCGCGAGAATGTATTTCTTGAAGCCTCGTTTCGTACCAGCATGTCTTTTGTAGTGGACAACACGAATCCTACAGTAGAGGAACGAAAGAAATATATTGATCTGGCCCGGAAATACAATTATAAAATCATTGGATACTACTTCGAACCCAATTATGAACTATCGTATGAACGGAACGAGCGTAGACAAGGTAAAGAAAAGGTTCGCGAGGCGGGCCTCAAGAGTACTTTGAAAAAACTGCAAATGCCTGCTTACGCTGAGGGTTACGATGAACTTTATATTGTAAGATCTACTCAAGACAGATTTGACATCGAAGCATTGCCTAATGAATGAAAAAAGAGCATCTTATACTGCGTTCCGACAGTAAACGTCCGGACATCAAAAAAGCCTTGAAGAATCAAGGCTTTTTTGGTGTGCGCTGTGTGCGCTCAGTCTTTTTCCGATTTCTTCATGTCCCAGAACATGCCTTCCAGCACCCGGCTGATCCGCTCCCGGTCATCGTCGTCGATGGGGACGCCGTCAAACATGATCGGCAGCGGCTGGTCCAGGAGCACTTTGAAATCGAGCCTGTCTTTATCCGTGGCCCAGTCCGGAACAAATTCATCGGAAGTAATATAATCAAGGGGAATATCGAAATAATCGGCAATTTTTTGCAGTGCCGCCACTTGCGGATCTTTCGTCCGCCCGTTCAGAATTTGGGTGAGTGTCGTATAAGGGACGCCGCTTACCTTGGATAGCTTGTATCGGGTAAGCTTATTCTCATTCATAAGAGCCATGATATTATCGGATATGCTCATCTGTCACCTTCATTCATTGTCAATGATTTATCACTCAATGGAGATAATATAACTCAATCACGTTAGGGTGTCAAGAAATCGCGGGACAGTACGCAAATTTTATGCAACTTTCCAAAAAAATTAACCCTATAAAATTCAGCTTTATTCTATAATTAGATTTGAAGATTTTAATATTTGTTGGATGGTGGCTAAAGGAATGGATAATGTGATTTTTATTGGTATCGGGGTAATTGACGCGTTTGCAGTGTTGACGCTGATACTGAAGCTTTTCATGCTTCCCGTGGGAGAGTACCGCAATAAACTGCTTATTTTCGCAACTTTTATTTCCCTGTTTTCGTTTACAATGCGTATGGTGCTGGGTATCCCGGCGTTTGACCTGCCTCTGCAGTATGTTCTTTTTGTTTTGTTTTACCGTTTCGTTATGCAGATTAAAGTCCATATTGCCACGTTTATCGCCGGGGCCGGAATCAATGCCTACGCGATTATACAATTGTCTGTCTATTATCTCTACGTATGGTCCGGGATAACGCATACCAAGATTTTAAGCGAGAACGTAGGATTGCAGGTGTACATTGTACAAGCCACCGCAATTCTTGTCACGCTGCTTATCTCTTTCGCGCTCAGCAAACTGGGGTACGGGTTCTCGTTCATTATTGTGCCGCCGCATGACTTCCTGAGAAAAGAAAATTATTTCTCGAACAAAAATCTGGCGATGATCGCCACAAGCACAATATCGTTATTCACTGTATTTGTAATGATGGTGCTGCTTTATGCCGCTGAACCTTTGGGTCTCTTGGCAGCTGCGGCCGTTGCGTTTGGGCTGTCATTTTATTTTTCCAGATGGAGTGACAAGGATGACACTAGAAAAGCTGTCGAGGCATATCGCGCTAAAAATAAAGCAGTATGATCCCGACGGTCCGGGATCCGTCGAAGTTCTCGAATACGGGATCGGCCTGAAGCTGAACCTCTACGCCGGCATATTGTTGACGGTTCTGTTCGGTGTACTATTCAGCGATGTTCTTAGCGCCTTGCTGGCGCTGGGAGCGTTTATTGCCCTGCGAAAATTTTCCGGCGGCGTTCATTTGCCGATTACAGTTTGTTCGATCGTGACCGGATTAGGCGCCGCAATCCTTCCGTTGATTGGCGTAGACGGCAACATGCGCTTGATCCTTGATACCGCGACCATCGCCGCGCTATTGGCGTTTGCTCCCCATCATTTCGAAGTTGTGTACCGGGCACGCGAGGAGAACGTCATGCTCGCCAAATTGACGGCTATCGGGCTGGTGCTTCTCAATCTATTGTGGATTCAGTCATCGATCATCTCGATGGCTTTTGCAATCCAGGCAGTTCTGATCCTGCCCATTTTCCCCAAGAAAGGAGGTGTACCCTCATGAAGAAGCTCGCCCGCTTTCTGGCGGAACGGATCGATAAGTCCGCGCGCAAATCCGTCGGCACCAATAAAACCATTATCGGGAGCCTTAAGGTTCCGGCCGAACTCATTCCGGTTAAAAAGAGCGAATAGGTTATGAAGGAGCCGAGGAAAATCGCTGCACTGAAGGTTGGCGGGGATGGGCCGCATTATTTCTATGAGCCTCATCTTATGAACATCGAAATGTGGAGGCCGAAGAGCAACTACAACATTCCAATCTTTTACACCTTGCAGGGGACGTATACCGTTCCCACCACGCTGGAGGAATGTGCGGTTGTTTTTCGGTCCTTCGCATCCCTTGATGGCCCCGCCCTGGTTAATATGTCGAATATCAATAGCTTCAGCCCGGGGAGCTTTGGGGGCATTGCCTATTTTAAGGACGGTTCCGGCAGTACTGGCGTCAATAAGAAAAATGCCGATATGTGGGATCAGATCGTCGCTATGCATACGGCGGAGGAAAACCATTTGCATGTCATAGCCGAAGCGATTCTTGAGGGTAGAGGCCTGAGTGAGGGGCTTTTCTTGCCGGAGAAAGAGATTTTATTGCTTGATCTATGGGAGCCGAAAAGCAACTATAAAGTTCCAAGGTTTAATACCCAAAACGGGTTGTATTCCGTAGCCCTGACACTAGGATCTTGTAAAGAAGCCTTTCCCTATTTGTTTCCGGCACACAGCGGAAGCTTGATCAACCTGGAGCTCGTGGAGAGGATCGACAAGGAAATCTTCGGATTTAAAGTCCGTTATAAAAATACAGACTACAGCTCGGATGTTTCCGCCGCCAAAGGAAAATACTTAAAAAAGAACTTCGGATTATAGCTCTCTGCATTGGATGCAGGGGGCTATATCATTTTATGGAGATAAAGTCAAGATAAATCTATACTAGGTAGCCAGAAGAACTTTAAACGTCAATATTCGACAAAATCACCCTGGGACCAAATGGTATAATTAGGACAAGCAGGAGGGGAAAGGGTTAAAAGTTCCCTGAATCATTTTTGGGGCAGTGAGGTGATGTTTCATCCTTAAAGCATCGGCAAAAACAAACAACGGCACGCCCTGGCCGGCGCACCGTTGATTAAAAGCTGGTTAATGCGTTCAATCTTTACTTTACCATATTTTTCGGCAAAACATACCTGATTCTATAAAGTTTATTTTCCGTTGACATTGCGTTAACGATCCGCGGAGCAGGGTATGGAGTGAGGAGGAAATATAATGGAATCATCCTATACAATCACTTATAACGGCACGCCTTTGAGCAAGCGTTACATAGAGCTTCAGATAAAGTCGACGCTGCTCATCAAGCAAATTAAACTGCCGGCTTTGGTCAAAGTGATTACACCGACCGTATTGATGCAATTTGTCATTCATGAATAGTGAATTAAGATCATCGGAGACGATGATCTTTTTTTTGTGGGCTTTCATCGGATTTTCAGCTAGGGCAAGTATAATGCCTCCATAAGATTGCCTTAAGGAGGTTATTCATGGGAAAAGGAATTCAAAAGGGCTTGTATCTCCTGCTGGCCTTCTTTATCGCGCTGTTTATCGCATCCTCCTTTTTTATCAGGGCGAAATATGTTTATTTCGTGTATGGCGACACGCCGGTGCTGGAGAAGCAGCAGCCCTTAATCTTCATTCTGTTGATCATTGCCGTCCTTGCGCTAAGCGTTATCCTGTTTATGCTAAGCCGGAAGTTAAACGAGTATAGCGGGAAAATCGTTATCCCGGCGGTGCTGTTCCTATCTTGCGCCATTCAGGTGGCGATCATATTCCTGTTTACCCGGTTGCCTACGGACGACTCCGAGACGGTGCTGTCGTTGGCCAGGAGCATGCTGTACAATCATGACTATTCGACCTTCGAAACCACGGGTTACCTGCATATGTTTCCGTTTAATTATTCGATTGTCCTGTATTTGAAAACATTGCTCCAGCTGTTCCCGGATAATTATCTCGTGATCAAAGGCTTTAATATCCTGTTCTCGCTGGTCACGACGCTGACGGCGTATCTGTTGTACAAGGAGCTGAACCGGGGAGACAAAGGGAACGACTACGGCGTTCTGGTCATGGCCGCAACCTATGTGCCGTCCTTGTTTATGAGCAATTTCATTTATAATGATGTGATTGCGACTTCGTTTCTGACCAGCGCGCTATATTTCGCCGTACGGTTTCTCCGTACAAGGGCCATTAAGGATATCGCGATCGCGGCCGTATTGCTTGCAGCCGGGTACTATTTCAGAAGCACCGGCGTTATTATGCTGATCGCTATCGTTCTAAGCTTGCTCTTTCGAATCCGGTCCCTTGGCGTGAAAAAAACGCTGATTGCCATCGGCGTTACCGGGCTGTTGTTCAATGTGCCGAACTGGACGCAAAATATCGCGCTGCAGGCTTCGCATATCGTGGACGAGCCGGTGACGGCCAACTCCGCTCCGGTATACATGTGGCTGAACATGGGGATCAACCAGGAGACGTTCGGGTTCTGGGACAACCGCCAGAGCTACAGCATCTACCAAAACGATGCCCAGTATAATAAAGCCGAGAGTACGGAGCTGTTCAAGGCGTCGATCCGCAGCAAGCTTTCCGGGGCGTCAGCCGGGGACTTGGTCAAAATGTATTATAAGAAGCTGATTTGGACCTGGACGGAAGGGACCTACCAGATGGAACGCTACGGCATCGGCAATGACGGCTCCTCCTCCAGCGGCGGGGGCCGGATGAACTTCGTGATGGATCGCTATATGTATGCAACCTTTGCCACGGATTTATTCAGCGGCGGCTCCGGCTACCGGATCGGTCTGATTTGGCTGGTATACACGTTCAATATCGTCATGTATGCCTGCATTCTGGTAAGGCTGGTCGGCAGCATCCGTGCCAAACGTTACACGGAGACACCGCTCATTCTGGTCATGCTCGGCTTCATCAGCTTCTATCTGCTCTGGGAGATTAAATCGCGGTACATTTACCCGGTTTATCCGCTCATCCTTGTGTTGTCTTACCTGGGCTTTAAAGACGCATACAGCTATACCATGAAAAAATTCGTCGGCCGCTAATCCTATTGAACCGGAAAGAGGTGATCCACACATGCGGATCAAGCGATATACCCTCATTGGAATCCTGCTTTTGCTCGTTTGTTCCGTCCTGCTTGTCTCCTGCGATGCCATTACCGCCCAAAAGATTACGGATACCGGCTCCGGCTCAGGGGGGAACGGGCGTCCGGGTTTTGGGGGCGGCCAGGGCATGCAGGGCGGGTGGGGAGGCCAAGGCGGCTTTGGCACAGACGGGGGCCAAGGCGGCACGCGGCCGAACGGCAGGCGGTGAGTCTGGGGGCGGGGATCGATTCTTCTATAATAGGAAGAATCGATCCCCTGCTTTTTTTTAACAGAAGAAACTTTAATCATTTCGGTTCCCATTCCATCACAAAACTTCTATAATATAATTTTAGGCCAAACTTCCATTGAATAGAGAGTCACCAATAAGACAGCGAGGGATAACTGATGGCAAAAAATAAAGTACCAAAGCGACCCACCAGAGATGAGTTTGTGCTTGAGGAATTAGGGAACCAGCTAACGGAAGCGTACCAAGAAGAATCTATTGTGCTGCTTAATGTATGGGGCTGGGAAGAGGCCTGCAGAGGCCAAATCATACATATGGATTCTAGAACGGGGAGAGTCCATGTAAGAAATGATGAAGAAATCTTAAAGATCCCCTTCATGGACATTATGGATATCAACTATCCGCGGGATTAGCGGGGGCAATAAACAGGAAATAAGATCATAAAAAAAGCAAAAACCCTTATAAAATAAGGGTTTTTGCTTTTAAATCATATAGGACGGATGGGGTTCGAACCCATGACCCCTACCCTGTCAAGATAGTGCTCTCCCGCTGAGCTACCGTCCTGCAACGAAATTTATAATACCACAGGAGGTCAGGTGAGCGCAATGTTTTTTTTCTGATACCTGTTACCGCTCGACTCAATTTGTTCAGCGGTTCTGTTATCAAGAACTTCCGATTCCGTAAAGATTCATCAGACAAGGAACCTGAGCCTACAATGAAGCGCTTATCTTGAAGCAGATGCACACTCTCACCCGCATAACAAAAAGAAACCTCGCTTTAGAAAGGGTGGCCGTACTCCATTTTCTAAAGTGAGGTTTCTTAATTGTACTTGCAATCAGCTAATTATCCGAACCGGTTCTAAGGAGCAATGCTTCATCCAGTCCTGGCTGATCGCTGAACCGTTCCAGCTCGTTATATGCAGGGATACCGTGCATAGCCATATCCAAGCCTTCTTCCTCCTCAGAGGCACTGACCCGCAGACCAACGGTTTTGTGAATCAGCTTGGCCGCAGCGTAGCTCATAACAAAGCCCCATACCATGACCACGATTACACCAAGCAGCTGAACACCCAGCTGATGAAACTGTCCTGTGGTGAACAAGCCTTCCTGTCGATCAAAAAGCCCCACAGCCAGCGTACCAAATGCTCCGTTGATTCCGTGTACCGCAACCGCTCCGACAGGGTCATCCACCTGCAGCTTATCGATGGCAAGCGTCCCCCAAATTACCAGTATACCGGCAATCAGGCCAATGAGAATGGCTGAGTAGGGAGTTATAAACGCACAGCCAGCTGTAATTGCGACCAGACCGGCCAGTGCGCCGTTCATGGTCATGCTCGGATCCGCTTTGCCAAAACGGAACATCGTGTAGACCATGGCGGAAGTCCCTCCGGCAGCAGCAGCCAGCATCGTATTCAGGGCAATCACGGAAAGGCTGAGATCTGCAGCATTCAAGGTGCTTCCGGCATTAAAGCCAAACCAGCCGAACCATAGGATAAAGGTACCTGCTGATGCTAGCGGAATATTACTCGGTGCAAACACGTTTACGCTGCCATCGGTGTTGAATCTTCCGCGGCGCGGACCCAGAACTTTAGCGAAGGCAAATGCGGCTGCTCCCCCAAGGGCATGTATGGCGGCCGACCCGGCGAAATCCTTCATACCTAGTCCGGCAAGCCAGCCATTCGGGTTCCAGACCCAGTGTCCGGAGACCGGGTACAATATCGCTGCCACAAAAAAGGCGATGAGGATATAAGCTTTAAAGGACATCCGCTCAGCTACCGCACCGGAGATAATCGAGATGGCTGCGATGGCAAAGCCGATCTGAAATAATACGTAAGCTGATAATGGGAGATTTAAATCTATAGGCAGAGACTGGGAAGCCCCCCAAAAATTAAAGCTAATGATTCCGGCAAAATCTTTTCCGAACATAATTCCAAAGCCAATCAGGAAAAACGCCAGAACACCGACTGTAAGATCCACAAAAATCTTCATGGTGACATTCACCGCGTTCTTCGTTCGCACTAAACCTGCTTCGAGCAGGCTAAAGCCGCCCTCCATAAACAAAACCATAGCAGCAGCAAGCACTACCCAAACCGTATTTAATGCTATATCCGTTCCGGCGTTCATGATGTTACCCTCCCTGTCACTTTTACAACATAGTAATGATATAAGGAGAGTGTGGAGAATGTCAACTTCAAATGTTATGTTAGCTTACATAGATTTGGGTTAAAATCGCCTGGCGATTTGCACTTTTTAATAGATGGGTTATTTTAAATCGTCGATCGTATCATCGGTTTTGCCAGTTCGGATATTGTACATTTCAAGGAGGGGCAGTACGAAAATTTTGCCGTCTCCCATTTCTCCGGTCTGGGCGGTAGCAATAATGGTCTTAATCGTTTCTTCGACTTTATGGTCGGAAACAACGATTTCTAGCTTTATTTTGTAGTGCAAATTGACAGTATATGATTTTCCTCTATACACTCCCGTTGTGTTTTTTTGCTGGCCGCGCCCTTGGGCCTGGGTAACCGTAAATCCGGTGACTTGAATTGTACGGAGTGCATCGATGACTTCTCTTAGTTTCTCGGGGCGAATAATTGCTTCAACTTTTTTCATATGAATCCTCCACAATCAGTGTTCTGATAAGTGAATTGTACCACAAGATTTGCACTCATAGGTATTTCGAAAAAGGTGACTTTAGCAATGAGAAGCGTTAAAAATTTTTCTTGGCAGCGCTATCAACAGAGCTGAATTTTGAGTGAAATTGGTGCACGGTGACGCTAACGCGCAGTATAAAATGAATAAATTTCTTGGCCAACATTCCCCCCATCATCTACAAGACAGTTGGGGAGGCAAAAAAGAGCGCAAGAACTTTTTATCACAGTATAAATGATTTTTCCCATTACAAAATATTCCCAACTTATATATGGTACTATTATCTGGATGCAGGAGGGATAACCATGCCAAAAGTATTTCGAATGGAAGAATTGAACATGAAGCCGCGGTTGTCGCCGGTTCCCGAATTTGCCTGGCATACGACCCGGGGCTTATCGGAGCTCGCCGGTGCGAAGCAGCTGTTGTTTGAAATCCGCTCGCTTGACCCGGGTAAATATTCGTACCCCTACCATTTTCACCGGAGCGCCGAAGAGTTGTTCGTTATTTTGTCGGGTCACGCCATGCTGCGGACGCCTGCGGGCTTGCAGGAAGTGAAGACGGGCGATACGGTCTTTTTCGAGTGCGGGGCGGACGGGGCGCATCAATTATATAATCATACGTCTGAGCCGTGCTGCTATGTGGATCTGCGGACGACGTTTGGGATTGACGTGGCGGAATATCCGGATTCGGGGAAAATCAATATTTTGCCGTACGAAGAGCTGTACCAGGCGAAGGACAGGGCCGACTACTATCTTGGCGAAGACCGCACGGCGGAAATTTGGCGGCAGCTGCTGGGTGATGCAAAGACGGAAGGCCAGGAACAAGAATGACAGGAGGCAAACGGAGAAGCAATGCAAAGCAATGAGATGATTGTAGAGATGCATGATCAAGGAGTACCGGGCGCCATTTTGCGGTAACCTACCCGCAGATTTATCCGCATCTGATCGCGAAAGCCAGAGAATGGCTGTCCCATAGCGATGAAGCGGCGCTGCCAAGGCCGTAGGATTTTGAATGTTCCGGGCAACGGGCTGAAACGAAACATGTACTCCGGGCGTAGAAACCGATTATTAGTTAAAGGTAAAGGGGTTTGATGCGATTGGCTGGGAAAGAGCAGAGCGACTCAAAAAATATCAAGAAGGGAACCTGGACGTGGCTCGGCGGAGTTGCGGCAATGCTGCTGGTGAAGGGAAAAGCGATTTTAGCCCTGCTGAAGCTAAGCAAAATCGCCAGCCCGTTCATTTCCATGCTGATCTCCATCTGGGCTTATACCCTGATTTATCCTTGGCAGTTCGCGATCGGTTTCGTGCTGCTGCTGCTTATTCATGAGACGGGCCATGTCATCGCCGCCAAAAGAATCGGGCTGCCGGTAAGCGCCCCGTTGTTCGTTCCTTTCATGGGCGCGCTGATTACGATGAAAAAGCAGCCTCTTGACGCCAAGCAGGAGGCTTATCTGGCCTTCGGCGGCCCGCTGCTGGGTTCGCTTGGCGCCGCGGCCTGCTTTGCGCTGGGGTATGTGCTGGACAGCCCGCTGCTGTATTCGCTGGCGTACATCGGGTTTCTGCTCAACCTGATCAATCTTCTGCCGATTCATCCGCTAGACGGCGGCCGGATTGTTACGGCGGTGTCGCGCTGGCTGTGGCTGGTCGGTTTGATTGGCGGCCTGGCAGTGATCATCTACATGCAATCGGTGCTGTTTTTCATCATCTGGGTATTGTTTGCTTACGACTTGTACGGCAAGTACGTCAAACGGAGAAAAAACAGCAAGCTCAACTCCGTTACGTTCAACTTTACCATTCCGGCGGATTCCCTGCGCGAGCAGGGGTACTTCATTCCGGGTCCGGATCACCGGCGGGAGCTTCCTTTTACAACCTACTCTAACCTGGAACGGCAGCAAATCCTCGAGATTCATTGGGATAGCCTGAATTACAGCGGCACGGCGGCGCTTCCAGTTCAGTGCCTGGTTGAGAAGGTGGAGGTTAAGGGCGTCGATCAGCTTGAAACCTATAACGGTTTTCAGCTCAAGGCCCGCTGCGAAGTGCATTTCAAGTTGTATGAGAACGATAAATATTACGATGTGCCTGCAGGTACGCGCTGGAGATACGGCGTGGCGTACTTTGCGCTGGCCAGCATTCTAGGGGGCATGATCTATCTGGTTCATGTCGTCGGGAATATCAATGTATAATCTTTCCTCCGTTTAGGAAAAAGCCGATTCGTCAAAGATGGTATTGTCACAGGCAATTCCGCACCGATCGGTAGTACAGGAGGGATCACATGCATCAGAAATGGGTACGACGGGGATTGGCCGGCATGCTGCTGATGAGTCTTGCCGGATGTTCCGCTGAAAGCGAGGCCCCGGCGGATTCGGAAATTTGGGATCGCGGCACGGGCAAAAGTCTGGATGGCGGTGCTTATGGGCCGCTGTCGCCGGTCATGAGCGACGTGTACGACCGTTCGATACCGGCTGAAGTATATTCGCTGGACTGAGGAAATGGAGCGCCGCTGAGCCTTAAGGTTCTGCACCGCTGTACAGCGCCGGCGGTTTTTCTGTATAATAGGACATCTATGGTAGTTGAACACAGGGAGGGACCTATTGCAGATGGCGGCAGAAATCGTGCATGTAAAAAACGAAGAACAGCTTCAGCTGGGGCTGGATATCCGAAAAAAAGTGTTTGTAGAAGAGCAAAAGGTGCCGGAAACCGAAGAAATTGACGAATACGATGTAATCGGCGACCACTCGCATCACATTTTGCTGATGGAAGACGGCTTGCCGGTTGCGACCGGGCGCCTGATTTATTACAAAGCCGGCACCGCCAAAATGCAGCGGATCGCCGTGTCCAAGGAATACCGCACCAAAGGATACGGCAGGGTGCTGCTGCTGGCGATGGAAGAGCTGGCCCGGGAGCTGGGGCTGGAATCGTCCATACTCGACGCTCAGTGTCAGGCGGAACCTTTCTATAAGAAGCTGGGTTATGAAGTAATCTCCGAAGCGCCGTTTTACGACGCGGGCATTTTGCATGTGCGTATGCAGAAGCCGCTAACGGCCCACTAGGTTTCAGCGTATATTCCTTTTAAGTAGGAGCCATCCTATGCAGGATGGATTCCTAACCGAAGGAGAGATGGCGAAGATGGAGCAGGAACGCGAACGTTTTATCGCCGCGCAGCGGAACAATGACGGAGATTTGATCCGGTTCAGAACATCGGCCGGACGGGAGCTGGACTACGGGCAGGCGCTTCAGGAGGTTCAAGCCGGCCGGATTGCCGGAGTGAACGCGTTTAAAGCCAAGGACGGGCAGCTGCATATCCGCGGCGACGCCGACGGAGATCCTACGAATAATCTCTCGGAATTGCCGCAATTCTAAGAGGGCTACAATCGCATAGACGGAACAAGCCGGATCACTCGCCTCGAAGGCGCTGGGCTCCGGTTTTTTTGTATTTTTCCCGAATCCGGTTTCGAAAAGAATTGTAAAAATTAGCTTCAAAGCGCCGCAACTTGTGGCAACATTGGTAGTATATATTAACAGCATGAATTATTTGGAGGGTCTTTGGCGATGAGATGGAAAAAAATAGCGATCTGTGTAGCTGTATTCTCCTTGATGGGCAGCTCATTTTTGTACGCGGATGCGGTAAGCCAAAAAATCAGAGTATGGAGCAACGGCAAGGAAATTGCCGACGGCGGATATTTAATGGACGGAAAGGCTTATATCCCGGCGAGAGAAGCGGGGGGAATCGTCAGTTGGGACGGCTCGGGTAAAGTGACGATTTTGAAGCCGAACGTACAAATTGTATTGTTCAGCGACGGTAAGGTGTTTGGCAACGTGAATATCGGCAAGCTGAAGATCAAGGTGCTGGCCCAGGTGGACAGCCTTACCGATGATGTGGCGGCGGTTAAAGTAGCGGTTACCGACCCTTCGGGCAATACGAAGGACATTTCCGAGGATACCAATGGTTCGTCCAAAGAGGATTTTTGGTTCTCGACGCCCGAGTTTACGTATGACTTCAAAGACGCAGGGAAATATCATGTCGGTTTCTATATGAAAACATCCAAAAGCGACTATACGCTGGTCGCCGATAAAGTGATTACCGCACGTTGATTCAGCATGGATTCCCCCGCTTTATTTGCATAAATTGACCTGAGCCAAGCAACCGTGTTACGATACCTGTTGTAGGATAATTCAACTTAAAGCGAGGTATTTCAATGAGCGATCACAAACATGAGCATGGCCATGAACATGGTGAAGCATGCGGTTGCGGACATGATCACGACCATGAGCACGAGGAGTTTGTGCTGACTCTGACCAACGAGCAGGGCGAAGATGTGGAAATGGTGCTGGTAGAAACGTTTGACGTCGGCGAGAAATTGTACGCGCTGTTGCTCGAACGCGAGAATCCGGAAGCGGACGGCATTATTTTGCGCATGGAAGAAGAAAACGAAGAAATGGTGCTTTACAATATCGAAGACGAAGCAGAATGGAACGCCGTAGAAGCCGCTTATAACGAGCTTCTGGCGCAACAAGAATAGATTCTTTTCCGGTTATTGCCGGCTGCAAACAAACAGTCCCATCCTCCACGTCCGTGGATCATGGGACTGTTTTTGATTGCATAAAAAAAGCCGATCAGGAGATCGGCTTGGCTTCGACAACAACTTTGACGAAGTTGATGCTGCGGTCCTCGGGCCCTTTTACCGGGAGGCCGATTTCCACGTGGTCACGGATATAATCGATATTATCCTGGGTGATGACTTCGCCCGGCAGCAGGATCGGAATCCCTGGCGGATACACGTAAATGAACTCGGCGATGATGTAGCCTGCGGATTCGCGGAACGGTACCACCTGCGTATCGGCATAGAAGGCGTCTCGCGGGATTAAGGCGAGCTGCGGAATTTCCGGCACCTGCACCTTAAGTTCATAAATTTCGCCTTTGCTGTAGTGGATCGCCGAGAGCACGCGCATGGCTGAAATCAGCTTATCTACCGATTCCTGGGTATCCCCAGGCGTAATCAGGCAAAGAATGTTATACATATCGCTAAGTTCGACTTCGATGTTGTACTTGTCGCGCAGCCAGTTTTCGGTCTCGTAACCGGTGATGCCGAGATGGCGTACGTGAATGTTCAGCTTGGTCGGATCGAGGTTGTAGGTCGCTTCCGTGCCGATAATTTCCCGGCCGAAGCTGTACAGGCCGTCGATGGCGTTGATTTGCTCGCGGGCGTAGTTGGACAAGGCGATCGTCCGCTCGGCCATTTCATGACCGTGCAGCGCCAGATTGCGTCTGGAGGTGTCCAGCGAAGCCAGCAAAATATATGATGTCGATGTGGTTGTCAGCATACTGAGGATCGTTTGCACCCGCTGCGGGTTTACAAGGCCGGTTTTGGCGTTAACGTTAAGTACCGAGCTTTGGGTCATGGACCCGCCCAGCTTGTGAACGCTGGTTGCCGCCATGTCTGCGCCGGCTTCCATAGCCGACACCGGCAAATCCTCGTGAAAATGAATCAGCACTCCATGTGCTTCGTCCACCAATACGGGAACTCCGTAGCTGTGGGCCAGATCGACGATCGAACGAAGGTCGGCGCATACGCCGAAATACGTCGGATTGATGACAAGGACTCCTTTGGCATCCGGATGGCGCTTCAGCGCCTTTTCCAGCGAACTGGTGGTAATGCCGTGGTCTATCCCAAGATTCTCATCCCGTACGGGTGAGATAAAAACAGGCTTCGCTCCGGAGAAAATAATGGCCGACATCACGGATTTGTGAATGTTGCGCGGCACAATGATTTTGTCTCCTTCCGAGCAGACAGAGAGGATCATTGTCATGATGGCATTGCTCGTGCCTTGTACGCTAAAATACGTATAGTCGGCACCGAAAGCCCTCGCGGCCAGCCTTTGCGCTTCAAGAATTACCCCGTTGGGTTGATGAAGATCGTCAAGCGGCGCGATATTGATCAAATCTATGGATAGAGCGTTATCGCCGATAAACTCACGGAATTCGGCATCGGTTCCTAGCCCCTTCTTATGCCCGGGAATGTGAAACTGTACAGGGTTTCCGGCGGCATGCTTTTTAAGAGCGGTGAAGAGGGGAGTGCAATTCTGATCCATTTAATGCTGTCACAACCTTTCGTGAAGAGTTTTTTTCAAGCAAGCATCAGTATAACAAATCAATCACCATATTACTAGGATGTGATATTATGTCGGGAAAAATCGCTCAGCGGATGCATATTAGCCTGGCCTCCCCGTTTATTGTCGAAATGTGGATCATTATTTTTTTGGTCGAATTCGTAAAAGGTTCCTTGCTTGTCGCCCTACTGCCCGTCTATATGGAAAATCATCTGGGCCTCTCGGTAACGGTCGTCGGCCTGTCGTTTGCACTGCAGTATCTCGGCGATAACCTGTTCCGCGGCCCGTTCGGCTGGGTGATGGAGCGCATCGGTTACCGCTGGACAATGGCCGGGGCCCTGATGCTGATCCTTGTAGCTGTAGGCATCATAATCTATGCCGAAAATCCGGTTTCGTTATCTGCGGCCTGCCTGATTCTCGGCATCGGCACCTCGCCGCTGTGGCCGTGCACGATGACCGGCATTACGGAGCTTGCCGGCTCCACGCAAAGCGGCAGCAGCGGCGCGGCGATGGGCGCGGTGGAGATGGCCTCCCTGGCCGGTACCGGCATCGGTCCGATCGTCGTTAACTTTATGATGGACCACGACGGGCAAAATTACCGCGCGGCCTTTCTGGTACTTATGGCCTGTGCTGCACTCGTCACCGCGGTTTCGATGCTGCTGCCGTCGCGGATCGGCAGCGAGGCGCCCCACGCGGTGGTGCGCGGCAACGAGCCGGCGCATGCGGAAGGGCGCAGGCTCAGTCCCTGGGCGAGCCTCAAACGGACGGCCCGCCAGATCCGCGGCTCCCTGACGGTGAGCCGGTGGTTGTTTCCGGCTCTCTTCCTGCAGGCGTTCGCGATCGGACTGATGACGCCGGTCGTGACGCTGTTTGCCCGCAATGAGCTGCACGTGACGCCGATCCAGTTTAACCTGCTGCTGATCGCCGGCGGCGGCATCACCGTGCTGACGCTGATCCCGGCCGGCAAGCTGGTCGACCGGATCGGCACGAAGACGTTCCTGAACATCGGCTTCCTGCTAGGCGCGGGTTCGCTGGCCTTTTTCTCGCAGGTGCGGCAGCTTCCGCTTGTCTTTATCGCCGTTGCGCTCGTCGGCATTAGCTATGCGCTGATTCTGCCCGCTTGGAACGCTTTTGTTGCCAAGCAGGTGCCGAAAGGCGAGCGGGGCACGGTCTGGGGGCTGTTCCTGACGCTGCAAGGCTCAGGGATGGTATTCGGCCCGATTCTTTCCGGCCGCCTGTGGGATTCGGTCAGCCACAGCGCGCCGTTTATCGCCAGCGGAACGGTGATGGTACTGCTGTTCGGCTTGCATCTGCTGATCGTCAAGCGGACCGGAGATAAGCAAAAACGGCACGGGGCGGCGTAAGCTCCTCTGTGCCGGTAAATATTTTATGGAATGGACAGGCGGCGCAGCGCATATTTTTCCGTAAAGCAGGCGTTTGGAATGCGCAGAACGCGGGTAAAAATAGTCAATAAACCAAGTTACCGCTACATAAACTGAAGTATAAAATAAGAGTAAAGCGAACGTATAATCAGAAGGCTTTGACGGTGGACGGCGGTCTGTTTTTTTCAGGTGTGGGCTTAACCAAGCAGGCTTTGCCAAAGGCAGGGTCACCCGAGGGGGGAGTGCCATGAACAAAAACGACGAAGTGGAATATTGCAATCTCGAGCTGCGATTTGACAGACATCACATTCAGGAATTGATCAAGGATCTGATTAAAGATGGCTATTCCCTTTACTGGAGCGAAAATGAGGAGCTGTTTCTGATCTCGGTGCGTACCGGACGCAAGCTCGTCAAACTCCGGTTTCAGCGAATCAAGGAAGGCTACAAGCTGGTGGGCGACTATATGATCCGCGACGCGCGGCTTTCCGAGTGGATGGAGAAGCTGATCGGGGATATGCGGGGCCACGCCGTCGTCAAGCGGTTCCGCGACCGCCAAATTATCATCGAAAATATTCTGTTCGGCGAAGTCATTCGCCTTGTCGAAATTTCCGGCTACCAGCAGCGCGTGCTGTATCAGAAAGGGCCTTTGCTGACCGATCAGGAGCTCAGTAAGCTGTTCTACTCCGGGGAGGGCGAAGAGCGGATCCGGCGCTGCCGGATTGAGGTCGACGAGCAGCTTGACCGGCTGAATGAGGCGCTGCGGAGCAAGGACAAGAGGCTGGAAGCGGATTGCCGCACGAAGCTAACGGCGCTGACCTGGGAGCTGAATTTGCTGGAATGGTGAATACTTCCCGTAACCTGATGCTTTGGCGGCTTCGAAGCTTTGTCAGATCCTTCGCGGGGATCCCCGATAAATAAATGCATACGCCCGGCTTTCGTTAGAGCATCCCGGAGTTCCGGGGTGCTCTAAACTTTTGAATTCCAAGCGAATTACAGGGGGTTCACTTCTGCCCGCAAAAACGTTAATATAGTCATTGTGAGCAATATCCTGAAACCACAGGGATTTTGTCAATAAAATTGATCTCTTAATCGCAGCGATAATTTTGCTGAATCTGACAAAGGGTGGTATTCTTATTCTGCGAAGATCGGTTTTACAAAAATATATGGAAGCAAAGGATGGAGGACCAGATGGCTAAACAACAAATCGGCGTTATCGGCTTGGCAGTCATGGGCAAAAACTTGGCTCTGAACATCGAGAGCAAAGGATTTACGGTGTCGGTGTTCAACCGTTCCCCGGAGAAGACACATGAGCTTCTTAAAGAAGCGGAAGGCAAAAACCTTACAGGCGCGTTCACCATCGAAGAATTCGTGCAATCCCTGGAAACGCCGCGCAAAATTCTGATCATGGTTCAAGCGGGTAAAGCAACCGACGCAACGATCGAATCGCTGCTGCCTCACCTGGATCAAGGCGATATCATCATCGACGGCGGCAATGCTTATTTCCCTGACACGGTACGCCGCAGCAAATACCTCGAGGAGCGCGGTTTCCGTTTTGTCGGAACTGGCGTATCCGGCGGGGAAGAAGGCGCACTGAAGGGTCCTTCCATCATGCCTGGCGGCCAAGAAAGCGCCTATCAGCTGGTTGAACCGATCCTGACGGCCATTTCCGCAAAAGTGAACGGCGAACCTTGCTGTACATATATCGGACCGGACGGCGCCGGACATTATGTCAAAATGGTGCATAACGGTATCGAATACGGCGACATGCAGCTGATCTGCGAAGCTTACCAACTGCTCAAAGACGTTCTCGGCGTCGGCGCCGAAGAACTGCATCAAATCTTCAGCGACTGGAACAGCGGGGAGCTGGACAGCTACCTGATCGAAATCACGAAGGATATCTTCGCGGTATATGATGAAGAAACCGGCAAACCGATGGTTGACGTGATCCTTGACTCCGCCGGCCAAAAAGGCACCGGCAAATGGACAAGCCAAAGCTCGCTCGACCTGGGCGTACCGCTGTCCATGATCACCGAATCCGTCTTCTCCCGCTTCCTCTCGGCCATGAAAGAAGAACGCGTGGAAGCCAGCAAAGTGCTGAGCGGCCCGGCTGCCGAACCTTTCCAAGGCGACAAAGCCGAGTTTATCGAGAACGTGCGCAAAGCGCTGTTCGCCAGTAAAATCGTGTCCTACGCCCAAGGCTTCGCCCAACTCCGCGTAGCGTCCGACGAATACGGCTGGAACCTGAAATACGGCAACCTGGCCAAAATCTGGCGCGGCGGCTGCATTATCCGTTCCCGCTTCCTGCAAAACATCACCGATGCTTACGAAAACAATCCGGAACTGAAAAACCTGCTTCTGGATCCGTTCTTCAAAAACATCATGGATACCTATCAATCCGCATGGCGTAAAGTGGTATCCGCCGCCGTGGCCCAAGGGGTTCCGGTTCCGGGCTTCTCCAGCGCGCTGGCGTACTACGACAGCTACCGTACGGAGCGCCTGCCGGCCAACCTGCTGCAAGCGCAGCGCGACTATTTCGGCGCGCACACCTTCCAGCGTGTAGACAAAGAAGGCGTGTTCCACCACAACTGGATCGGCGAATAATCGCCGCATTCGGATAAGCCTATGAACCGCCGCCCGTTAAGCCCGCTTCCCGCGGAGCTTCACGGGCGGTTTTGCTTGGCGCAAGCTTTTCAAGGAATCACACCCTGTGTTATGATATGACAAAACTCGCGGGCAGAAGGGTAGGGTTCGTCTTTGAAACGGGAGAAGGACAGAAAAAGCATTATCCTCGTCGGCATGATGGCAACCGGCAAATCGACGGTCGGCGTGCTGCTGGCGGAAGCGCTGGGCTATGAGCTGGTGGATCTGGACCGGGTCATCGTAGAGCGGGAAGGAAAAAGCATTGCCGAGCTGTTCGCCGAAGGCGGAGAAAGCCATTTCCGGAGGATCGAGAAGGAAGCGTTGGAACGCGAGCTGCAGGGGGAAGGTAAAATCATCTCCACCGGAGGCGGAGCGGTGCTGGCACCGGGAAACGCGGAGTTGATGCTGGAAGGCGGTTATGTGGTTGCCTTGACGGCCACGGAGGAAGCTATCCTGGAACGGGTCAGCGGAGATAAAAACCGTCCGCTGCTGGCCGGAAACGCGCAAGAACGGGTACGTACTATAATGGAAGAGCGCCGGGACGCATACCGGTTCGCCCATTGCACCGTGGATACGACGGCGCTGGATGCGGCGGAAGTGTCCCGACATATTTTAATGCATTACCGCGGTTGAGCTTTTAAGCGGGAGCTATTCATCCGCCGTTTCATACCAGTCGATCATGCCGCCGCTTAGGTTGGCGCTGCGGAAGCCGAGCTGCTGCAGATATTCGCAGACCCGCTGGCTGCGGGCGCCGGAACGGCAAATAAAGATGATCTCTTGATCGTGCGGAAGTTCTTCTGCGCGCTGCGGGATTTGTCCCATCGGAAGATGCTGCGCTCCGGGTATCATGCCAAGCGCAACTTCTTCGTCTTCGCGGACATCGATCAGGACGGGCTTATCGCCGGATGCCAGGCGCTGCCGCAGCTCTGCTGCCGTAATTTGGGGGATATCGTTCACTTTGCTTATACCTCTTTTCTTCAGAAGAATGGTTTTATGATACACAGACGGAGAATGCCGTGTCAAACCGGCTCCCGCATCGCATACTACACTACATATAAGGAGAGCTTACATTATGGATGTTATTGTTCGGCCGACGCTAAACCTGCAAGGCGAGATTGGAGCCTTGTCCTCCAAAAACTACACGACACGCTATTTGCTGGTCGCTGCCCTGTCCGAGGGCACAAGCACCATTTATTACCCGGCCCATAGCGAGGACAGCGACGCTATCCGCCGCTGCATTGCCGATCTTGGCGCCGAATTGACGGAGGACGACGAGAAAATCGTCATCCGCGGCTTCGGCCGCCATCCGCGCGACGTCGCCGAGCTGAACGTCGGCAACGCCGGGGCTGTGCTGCGCTTCCTGATGGGCGTGGCCGCGCTTAGCTCGGAGATCACGTTCGTGAACACGTATCCCGATTCGCTCGGCAAACGCCCGCATGATGATCTGATCCAGGCGCTGGGTCAACTTGGCGTACAGGTCGAGCATCATAATGGCCGGCTTCCGATCACGATCCGCGGCGGCAAGCCGAAGGGCGGAAAGATCAGCGTATCCGGCGCGGTTAGCTCGCAGTATCTCAGCGCACTGCTGTTCCTTGCGCCGCTGCTGGAAGAGGACAGCGAGATTACCGTTCTCGACGACCTTAAATCCAAAGTCGTGATCGGGCAGACACTGGAGGTGCTGGAGCAGGCGGGCATCGTGATTCATGCCGCGGACGACTACATGTCCTTTAAAGTGCCGGGCCGTCAAGCTTATGCCGCCAAGGAATACACGGTGCAGGGCGATTACCCGGGTTCCGCAGCGGTGCTTGCTGCGGCTGCAGTTACGCAATCGGACGTGAAGATCCACCGGCTGGCCGAACGCAGCAAGCAGGGCGAACGCGCCATCGTCGATGTGCTGAAGATGATGGAGGTTCCGCTCACCCATGAGAACGGAACGGTGCATGTGCTCGGCAACGGCAGGCTGAAGGCCGTGGAGTTCGACGGCGACGCAGCGACCGATGCGGTGCTGGCGATGGTGGCGGCGGCCGTGTTTGCCGAAGGAACCTCGCGGTTCTATAATGTAGAGAACCTGCGCTACAAGGAATGCGACCGGATTACCGATTACCTGGCCGAATTAACACGTGCCGGCGCCAAAGTAGAGGAGCGCCGGGACGAAATCATTGTCCATGGTACGCCGGAAGGCGTTGAAGGCGGCGTGACGATCAACGCCCATTATGACCACCGGGTCATCATGGCTTTGACCGTCGTCGGGCTTCGCGCCCGCCAGCCGCTGCGGATCAAGGACGCCCATCATGTGGCCAAATCGTATCCGCAGTATTTCGACCACCTGCGCGCGCTTGGCGCGGATGTGGAGTGGGTACAATAATTGAAGTAAGGCAGAGGAAAGGAGCGATGATCATGAGCTTTGAAAATCCGGACCGCGACAAGATCGGCGACATTCTTGCAAATGCGGGCAACATCGCCGTTGTGGGGCTGTCCGACAAATCGGACCGCACCTCCTATATGGTAGCTTACGCCATGCAAAGCCGGGGCTACCGCATAATCCCGGTGAATCCCACCGTGGACGGCGAGATTCTTGGCGAGAAATGCTATCACACGCTGGCCGAAATCCCCGAACCGGTGGATATCGTCAACGTGTTCCGGCGCAGCGAATTTTGCGCCGAGGTGGCCAAGGAAGCCGCCGAGATCGGCGCGAACGTGTTGTGGCTGCAGCAGGGCATCATCAGCCAGGAGGCTGCCGACATCGCAGCTGCAAACGGCATGATCGCAATCATGGACCGCTGCATTAAGGTCGAGGAAGCCATTACGCAGCACGGGCGGAGCCGGGCGTAATAAATACTTTTCCATGCGGCAATAAATTGCTTACTATAAAGCTTACCAAATATCGCAGTGGCGAAAAGCGCCCTGGATCCGTTACGGAAGATTCTTCCGATTGGATGCGGGGCGTTTTTATTGCGCCGGATTTTATTTTTCGCCGGACAAAGTCCCGTTTCATTGCACAAAATACAACGGGACGGGAGGAGTCGCTGCAAGGCGCATAATCTTTTGACAAAACCAGCCCGAGCGCTTACCATTCAATATAGAATGAAAGGAGAGTGTCGCCTTGAATTGGCTCGGATCTTTGCAGCAGCTCGGCAGGGCCGTCATGCTTCCGACGATGGTACTTCCGGCTGCAGCGATTTTGCTCAGTCTGGGCAGCCTGCCTTGGGACTCATGGGGACTTTCTTCGGTATCTGAAGTGACCACTTACGCAGGGCAGGGAATCTTTTATTTCATGCCTTATTTGTTTGCGGTCGGCGTGGCCTGGGGGCTGTCCAATCAGGCGGGGCCGGCCGGTCTCGCAGCACTTGCGGGAATGTTCACTTACGACCGGATCGTCACGAACATGGGCAGCGGAACGGTACAGCCGGCAACGCTGATCGGCGTAATCCTGGGGATTGTCGCCGGCGTGGCGCATAACCGGTTTAAAAATATCAAGCTTCCGGAGGCGATCCAGTTTTTTGGCGGGTCGCGTTTTGTCTTGCTGTTTATGGGGCTGTTTTCGGCCCTCTTTGCCTGGGTCATGCTGGGCGTGTCCCCGCTGGTACAGGATGTGCTGGACCTCTTATACAAGGACATCCAGCATTCCGGCGGCTACGGCGTGTTCGTGTACGGCGTACTCTACAGGTTACTGACGGCTTTCGGGCTGCATCATATTTTGAACAACGTTTTCTGGTTTCAGCTCGGCACCTTTACGACGCCGGACGGCAGCACGGTGGTGCAGGGCGATTTGCCGCGTTTTTTTGCCGGCGATCCAACGGCGGGCGTCTTTATGGCCGGGCTTTACCCGATCATGATGTTCGCGCTGCCGGCGATTGCGTTTGCGATCATCCAGGAGGCGCGCGAGGACCTGAAGCCGAAGATCAAAAAAACCTTTGTGCGCGCGGCGTTGGTCTGTTTTCTGACCGGCGTGTCGGAGCAGATCGAATTTGCCTTTTTGTTCGCTTCGCCGTATCTGTTTGCGCTGCATGTGGTCATGTCGGGCCTTGCCATGGTGCTGACGTATGCGCTGGGCATTCATCACGGCTTTTCGTATTCTGCGGGGGCCATCGACTTTTTCCTCAACCTGCATTTGTCGCAGCGTGCGTGGCTGCTGATTCCGATCGGAATCGGATATTTCGTCATTTACTACAACATCTTCAGGTGGGCGATCCGCCGCTTCCAGATCCCGACGCCGGGGCGTGAGGAAGGCTCGGAGCTCGGTGACTGGGCGGGCAACATACCGTACCAGGCTCCGCTTATTCTTGAGGCGCTGGGCGGCAAAGAAAATATCGTGCAGGTCCAGGCCTGCATCACGCGTCTAAGATTAACGGTGCACAATGACCGATATATAGATACGGGAGCTTTAAAAGGCCTTGGCTCTGCAGGCATCATCAAGCTGGGCGGTGGTAACGTTCAGGTTGTATTCGGCACATATTCGGAGCTGATCCGCGAGGAGATCAACAAGCTGCTGCTCCGCGATCTGCCGCAGGTGCTGTTCAGTTCCCCGATTCAGGGCCGGATGATGCCGATCGAGGAAGTGCCGGACCATATTTTTGCCGCGAAGCTGGTGGGGGACGGCGTCGCTTTCGTGCCGGACAAAGGCGAGCTCGTCTCGCCGGTATTCGGCAAAGTGATGCATGTGTATCCGACGATGCATGCCGTAGGCATTTCCACGCCGGAAGGGCTGGAGGTACTGATGCATATCGGCATTGATACCTCTCAGCTCAAAGGGCCGTTCGAGGCCCTGGTGCAGGAAGGGGACAGTGTGGAGCCCGGGCAATTGCTCGTCCGCTTCGATCTGGGGTATTTGCGGGAGCATGCCGCTTCGCTGGCGACCCCGATGGTCATCACCAATCCGGACCGGGTGAAATCGTGGAGCTACGCTCCGTTCAAGAATGTGAAAAAGGGACAGTCATCCGTCATGTCTGTCGTGTTACATGAAAGCAATGTTGGAGGGATTGAATCATGATTCAAGGCATTGGCGCTGCAGCAGGTGTTGCCATCGGGAAGGCCTTTGTCTTGCCGAACTGGGAGTGGAGCATGCCGGATACGCAGGTGAATCCTGTGGATCTGGCCAAAGAGTTCGAACGGCTGTATGAGGGCATCCGCACCTCGAAGGACGAAATCGAATTTATCAAAAAAGAATTCCGGGAAGTCGTTGGCGTCGAGGAGTCGAGCATTTTTGACGCGCATCTCGCCATTCTGGACGATCCGGTGTTTATGAGCGAAATCCGCGGCATCATCGAACGGCAGTACAAGGCGGCCGAGGTAGCCGTCAAGGAAGCGATCGACCATTTCGTCGCCATGTTCGATTTGCTCGACGATGAATATATGAAGGAACGGGCGGTCGACATCAAAGATGTCGGCAACCGGCTGCTCAAGCATCTGCTGGGGGCGCCGGAAGTGACGCTTCCCGCCGATACGCAGCCGTACGTGCTGGTGGCCAAAGAGCTTTCGCCGTCGCAGCTGGCCCATCTCAATCCCACCTATGTGCTGGGGATCCTTACGATGATGGGCGGCAAAACCTCCCATGCCTCCATTATGGCCCGCGCGCTCGGCATTCCGCTCATTGCAGGATTGGAGAACAAGTTGAGCACGCCGATCCAGACCGGTGACATGATCGTGATGGACGGGGAGACCGGAACGGTGCATATCCAACCGGATGAACTGACGCTGAAGGATTATTCATCCCGGCGGGCCAAGCAGCAGCGCAAAAAAGAACAGCTTGAGCTGCTGGCTACCGTTCAGGCGATTACCAAGGATGGCGTGCCGCTGCGCCTGCTCGGCAATATCAGCTCGGTCAAAGAGCTGGAGTTGGCGCTTAAATACGGCGCAGAAGGCGTCGGTCTGTTCCGGACCGAGTTCCTGTACATGGACCGCAGCAGTTTTCCGACGGAAGACGAGCAGTTCGAAGTTTACAAGCATGTCGCGGAAAAAGTCGGAACGAGCAGCGTCGTCATTCGCACCTTGGATATCGGGGGAGACAAGCATCTGGATTATTTCCAGCTGCCGGAGGAGCAGAACCCGTTCCTGGGGTATCGGGCGATTCGCATCAGCCTGGACCGCACGGATATGTTCAAGACGCAGATGGCTGCAATCCTGCGGGCCAGCCACTACGGCAGTGTTAAAATCATGTTCCCGATGATCTCATCGGTGGAAGAAGTACAGGCAGCCAAAGCGCTGCTCGCCGAAGTGAAAGCGGAGCTCGATGCCCGGAACGTTCCGTACAACCGGGAGATCCCGGTTGGCATTATGGTGGAGGTTCCGGCAGCCGTCATGATCGTGGATCTGCTTGCCGAAGAAGTCGACTTCTTCAGTATTGGCACCAACGATCTGGTGCAATATGTGCTGGCGGTCGACCGGATGAACGAGCAGATCGCCCACATGTACCATCCGTACCATCCGGCCGTGCTTCGGATGATCCGGATGACCGTCGAAGCCGCCCGGAATGCCGGTATCGGCGTCAGCGTCTGCGGCGAGCTTGCCGCGGACGAACGGTCGCTTCCACTGTGGCTGGAGATGGGGGTCAGCGACCTCAGCATGTCGCCGCAGGCGCTGCTGAAGGTAAAACACCGCATCTTGAATACAGCGGCTGCAGAGGCGAAGGAAGCCGCCAAGGCATGCTTCCGCTACCGGACGAGCGAACAGACGGAGGAGCAGCTCACCGCCTTTTCGCAGCGTTCCGGCGTAACGCTCGGAAAAGGCAAGGAAGCAAAGGAGAAGACTTCCTGAGCCGATCCGGCACCAAAACGGATGAACGATGCACAGCAGACTTGAAGGCCCGGCGGATTCGCCGGGCTTTTTTATGCGCAGCAAATATTTTATTAAAAAAAGGAAAACCGTTTGCCGGCGTACAAAGTCTATATAATAGAGCTTTCGCAAGGCTAGGGGGGATGGACGGTTGTGATGCCAATCAATAACGAATGGAAATGGAGCCAGAGACAAGCGTTGCAAAACAATGAAGAGGCGGCATTTCTGGAACGCGTATCCGCGCAAAAACGGGTGCTGTACGGCATTGCCTACAGCTACCTCCGCAATGAAGCCGATGCGCTGGAAGCGCTCCAGGAGGCGACCTGCCGGGCTTGGCAGCACCGGAAGCGGCTGAAGGATCAGGAACGGTTCGATCCGTGGGTGATCCGCATCCTGATCAACTGCTGCCACGACGAACTGAAACGGCGCAAACGCACGGCAGTTGCGGCCCTGCCGGCCGATGATACAGTAATGGAGATGCAGAGCGGGCGCAATCTCGATCTGGAGCAGGCGCTGGATCAGGTAAAGCTGAAGTACCGGCAGGTGCTGGTCCTCAAATATTACCGGGACATGACGCTTACGGAAATTGCCAAAGTGCTGGATAAACCGGAAGGCACCATTAAGACCTGGCTTCACAAAGGCCTGGGACAGCTTCGGGGGAAAATGAAGGATGAAAGGGGGGGGGCTGAACGATGATTGAAGCGGAGGAAAAACGGCTGAGCGGTTATTTTGCCGAACTGGCGGATACAGCGGACAAGGTTCCGGAATACCGGCTGGACGCTGCGCTTGCGGGCGGGATGGAGCGGGCGCAGCGCAAAAGCCGGGGCTGGCGTCGAAGCTATGCGGCAGTGGCTTTTGCCGTGATGGCGCTGCTGATTGCAGCGTCCTTGCTCTGGCGGGGCGGAGCTGAACCGGTAACAACAACAGCCAAGGACTGGGGAGCGCTTGAAGTCTACCGGCCGCTGGTCGGTAACAATCTGACCATCCGCTCCGCCCTGGATGCCGGGATGGTGCAGGAGATGGATGTGTCTTCGCCCGTTGTGAAAGGGATGCAGCTTACGGTCAACGGAGTGATTGCCGACCGCCGGGGGATTATTCTGCTGTACTCGCTAAACAACGAGGAAGGCCGCAATATGTTCGCTGGCAGCTTTGAGCTGAAGGACAAGGCAAATTCGTTGACCCCGCTGAGCAGTAGTAATTACAGTAATTTTAGCCCCAGTTCCGAAAGCCATAGGGCCGGCGAACCCGGAAGGCATTACGAAAGCAAACTGATCCCTTGGAAAAGCGAACTGAAGCAGCTTCCAGACATTCTGTATTGTACTCTTACTCTGGTCGAGATGGGGGCCGAATCGGAAGCCGGCGGAGGGATTGCCAAACTGAACGTTGCGCTTGATTTAAGAAAGGATGCCGATTATTCCAGAGGCAGCCTCCTGACTACAGGCGAAACTTTTATCATCAAAGGACAAAAAATCACGCTGGAGAACGTGTATGCCGGTCCGACCGGCATTTATATGACTCAAGTGAAGGATCGGACCAATACGATGCGGATCTTCTCGCTCTATAATCCTTCGCTCTGGCTTGGTCAGGGGAAATGGGCTACGGCTTTAGGGGAGTCCGGGGGCTATTCTCTGACCAACAGAGGGGAGACTGTCATCTATCATACGGACAATATGCGCGGCGATGAGCCGCTGATCTTCCGCACGGAAGGCATGGTTGCCATTGCGCTGGACAACGACGAGCTCATTATAGATATTGATAAAGGACAAGTGATAGAAGCGCCGGATAAACGCATTACTGTCACGAAAGTGGAGACGGATAAGGGAGAGATGGCAGTCGATGTCTTGTTCCCGCTCCATAGAACGGAGGAGGGCGTTATAAGGGGGCCTGTCCTAAATCAAAATTATTCCGACGGAGACGGCAGTGGTCATTTGCTTGGCTTCGGGGTGCAAATCGTAAAAGATCCGACGAGCAACTTCGAGTATATTCAGGAAAACGATTCGGATTTCTTGAAAGTAAGGATTCACAATCTGGAGCCCAATCTCCCGCAGCCGCTGACCTTCCGTTTCGAGTACTACCCGAATCTGATCAAGGAAAAGGTGATCGCCAAGCTCAGATAGAGCACTCTTTAGCTCAAATTAAAAAGCCCTGCAGCGCCATTCGTGGCGATGCAGGGCTTCTCTCTGTCATTCGAAGCAGACCGGGGGAGTTACCCGCGTCCCTAAGCTGCCTGTAATGGTAAGTCACAATCTACTGCTGTCCGCAGAATTTCCAGCGGAATGCTATCGATGTTCCCGTAGATCTGTCGCTTCTCTGTCCCACCGGCGCGCTTATTCCCCGGCCAGCGCGTCGCAGAACGCTTTGCCGTACGGGGGAAGATCCGGCGGACGGCGGGCGGAGATGATGTGCCCGTCCGTGACGACCGGCTCATCCTTCCAGATCGCCCCGGCGTTCTCCATATCGTCGCGGATGCCCGGTGTGGAGGTGACGGTGGCGCCGTTTAAGATTTTTGCCGAGATCAGCACCCAGCCGGCGTGGCAGATTTGCCCGATCGGCTTTTTCGCTGCGTCGAAATCCTGAACCAGCTTCAGCACGGCGCCGTAGCGGCGGATTTTATCGGGCGCCCAGCCGCCAGGGACAAGGATGCCGTCGTAATCGGCTGCATTCAGATCGTCCCAGGAATATTCGGCAACAGCCGGAACACCGTATTTACCTACATAGGTTTTTCCTTTTTCCAGTCCGGCCAGATGTACCTCGGCCCCTTCTTCACGAACCCGGTACACCGGATACCAGAGCTCCAAATCCTCGAATTCATCGTCAACGAGTGCGATGACCTTTTTACCGGTCAGTCTCATGTTTTGCCGCCCCTTTCGGAAGTTTATCCCGTTCATTCTATCAAATTTGAAATATGAAGTCATCTTTCGCATGGAAATCCATAGATGTTTTGCCAAATAAAACACCATATGCCTAGCGGAAGGAATTTGCGGAGGCCAAGTCGAAATAGTATGCAAAACGAGCAATTATCACTTTTTTTGAGGTGCGGGATGTATAAAGAATGGATTACCCACAAAAGTTGCGGCTGCGGCGGCATCATGACCATACATATGCATACGTTGTTCTACCACGCAAAGACCAAGATCAAACATGTCCCCGTCTACACCTGCAGCATTTGCTCGAGGTATGAGACACTGCCTGTCATCAAGGACAACCTCGCGGCGCTGATCGGCCGCCTGGACGCTTCCTTTGCGGGCCAGAACATTTCGTTTGCCAAACACAATGAATGGGCGAACGTTCTGAAGGAAGCCTTTGCCGCGTGCCCTGTGAATACGGAGCTGGATCATGCCGAGGAAGTCATCCGTTCGGCTGTTCAGGGGCGCATCGATTTACTGCTGGATATGTACCGGCTGGCCCGGGAAATGGGCGACGCGGCGTGGATGGAAGAGACGGAGGAGCGGCTTGCCCAGTTAACCATTTATCCGGCGCACCGGTGACATCAGTTTTCCATTTACGACAATAGTGCAAGAATAATGAAAAATTTTCAGAAACATTGGATTTTTCACGCACTTTTTGTTACCATAAGAAAAGAAAGAGTTTTCAGTTTTTTTCATGGGGAAGAAGCACTAGTATACGTGTCCAATGGATGGTAATGCAGCATTTTCTGGTTTTGAAAGAAAATTTGAAAGGAAAATGAAGCGTTATCATTGCACAAAAGTACAAAGTGTCGTATCATAATTTTAATTAGTCGAACGATAAAATTTATCGCAATGGAGAGAGTAATTTGACGGTAACCATTTACGATGTAGCTCGAGAAGCAGGCGTATCTATGGCAACGGTGTCACGGGTTGTGAACAACAATCCCAACGTGAAACCGCAGACCCGCAAGAAGGTATTTGAAGCGATTGAACGTTTGGGATATCGTCCCAATGCCGTGGCGAGAGGTCTCGCCAGCAAGAAAACGACAACCGTCGGGGTCGTCATCCCGGATATCTCAAACTCGATTTTTGCGGAAATTGCCCGTGGGATTGAAGATATCGCCAACATGTATCATTACAACATCATCCTGTGCAACGCCGACAAACGCAAGGAAAAGGAAATTCGCGTCATTAACACTTTGCTTGAGAAGCAAGTGGACGGGTTGCTCTTCATGGGCGGCACGGTAACGGAAGAACATATCCAGGCCTTCCAGACGTCTGCGGTTCCGATCGTGCTTTGCGCGACGCGCGACGAGAAAGGCACTTATCCTTCGGTGGACATCGATCACGAAGCAGCGGCTTTCGACGCCGTCAACACGCTGATCCGTCACGGTCACCGCGAAATCGCCATGATCAGCGGCACGCTGCAGGATCCGGCGAACGGTTATGCCCGCTTCCAAGGCTACAAGCGCGCGCTTGAAACTGCAGGAATCGAATATCAGGAAGATTTGGTCCGCATCGGTAACTATCGTTACGAATCCGGTGTAGAAGCAATGAAATATTTCCTCGGCCTGAAGAAACGTCCAACGGCAGTATTTGCCGCTACGGACGAAATGGCAATCGGTGCCATTCACAGCATTCAGGACGAAGGACTGAAAGTACCGGACGATTTCTCCATTATCAGCGTAGACAACATCCGTATGGCTTCAATGGTTCGTCCGCTGCTTACGACAGTGGCCCAGCCGATGTATGATCTTGGGGCGGTTGCGATGCGTCTTCTGACCAAGCTGATGAAGAAAGAAGCTGTGGAGAATCCGCGGGTTATCCTGCCGCATGAGACAATTCTGCGGTTGTCCGTGAATCATTTGAACAAATAAAACGCGAGATACCATTATCCGCAAGAAGCTCCTTCGGGAGCTTTTTGCATGTCCGGGAGGAAATATGAAAGAAGTTATCGGATTAATCGGCGCGATGGATGAGGAGATTCGTCTGCTGCTGGAGAGTATGGAAGAGCGTACGCTTACTGAAAAAGCCGGCATCCGTTATTATACGGGAACGGTATTCGGCCAGCCGGCCGTGCTCTGCAAATGCGGGGTGGGCAAAGTCAATGCGGCGGTGACGACTCAAGTCCTGATCGATCATTTCGGGGTGAGCGCCGTACTGTTTACCGGTGTCGCCGGTGCGGTGCATCCGAAGCTGGAGATCGGGGATATCGTCATCTCCTCGCACTGCATCCAGCATGATATGGACGCGACGGCTCTCGGATACGCAAAAGGAGAAATTCCATATCAAGTGGTGTCAAAATTCCCGGCAGATGGACGGCTGATCGCCTTGGCCGAGCAGGCATGCCGCGAGCTGGACCGGAATTACATTACCGGAATCGTGTTATCCGGCGACCAATTCGTCGCCAGCAAAGAAACGGTGGCAAAGCTTCGCATAGAGTTGGACGGCGCTTGCGCCGAAATGGAGGGGGCCGCTTTGGCTCAGGTCTGCAATATGAATGCCGTGCCTTATATCGTCATACGTTCCATGTCGGATAAAGCCGACGGGTCGGCCCATGTCAATTTCCGCGAGTTTACCGAGGCGGCTTCGGCGCGTTCCCATGCGATTCTGGAGCATATGCTAAGAGCCATGCCGGCGCTGTAGGTTCAATACATAAAACGCTGCCGGAAACGTACGCGGTCGAAGGTCTCCTGAGAGGAGAGCGGCACTTCCCGGCCGATCCTCACCATTAAGCAATTCGCCGGATGGGAGCAAATCTCCGGATCGTCGGTCGCGTACCATACCATATCCACCGTCTTCATTAATTTCTCCATCATTAGCCGGTATCCCCACACATCCAGCCCGCTGCCCTTCAAATCCCAGTGCCAGTAATATTCCGTCGTAAATACAATGCAATTCTCCAATTGCTGCTTGTCAAAAGCGTGCAGCAGCAGCAGCCGGCCGATTCCGCTGCCCCGGTAGGCATCCGCCACCTCGATGGCCCCCAGCTCGATCAAATCCTTCATTCCGCCCTGCGACCACAGCTCCAGCTCATCGGGATAATGGAAAGTCACATAACCCACAAGCATATCGTCTTGAATGGCGGCAATCACCCGTCCTTCCGGCAGCGCGGAGATGCCGATGAGCGCCTGAAGCTGCTCCTGCGGCTTGCGGAACGCATCGAGCTGCGGGTGCATCCGCATGCTGCGCAGCGTCTCTGGCGGAAGCGGTCCGCATACCTCTATCGGCAGGCCGTCATGCAGAACGGTGCGGGTGAGGTTGACTTTGCGATGCTCCATGAAAGAGCTCCTTCCCGATTGTTTATTAATATCAGACAAGTATAAACTTCAAAGCTGTGACATCCTGATATTTCAAGAAAAACTACCGCTAAAGCGGGAATGGGCGACATCTCTGAAGGGGCTTCCATAGGAGATTTTCTTATTATGGAATGTAATCGCTTCCTATGTTATACTGTCTTAGACACAAAATATTCACATTTTATCCGTTAACGGCATTGTTTATCGTAGCAGCTTCTCGTTCTTCAAGCTTAAAACAAAGTGGTAGGGGAGGCAAGAACAATGGGGCAAGTCCACAGCGAAATCCTGCCTGGACGCGTAAACGGCACCAATATGGGTGAATACGGGCGGGCAGTACAGAATTTCCGGTGGAAGGATGTTGAGAGCGCTTTCTCTTGGCATCACACCGGCAAAGTGAATATGGCGCATGAAGCGGTGGACCGCCACGTCGCGGAGGGGCGGGGAGGACATACGGCGCTTATTTACAGCGATACCCTGCGGGAAGAACGGATCACCTTTGCCGAACTCCGGGAGCGCTCCAACCGCTTCGGCAACGTGCTGCGGGACCTCGGCATCGCCAAGGGCGACCGGGTGTTTATCTTTATGCCCCGGCAGCCGGAGCTGTACGTCAGCCTGCTGGGCATCCTCAAAATCGGCGCGGTCGCAGGACCGCTCTTCGAGGCTTTTATGGAAACTGCGGTCAAGGACCGGCTGTCCGACAGCGGCGCCGTAGCCCTCATTACGACTCCGGAGCTGTTGCCCCGGGTCCGGCGCGAGGAGCTGCCTGAGCTTCGCCACATCATCGTGGTGGGCGGCGCAGGCAGTCCGGAGCAAGGTTTTATCGGCTATGAAGAGGCGACGGCCGCCGCTTCTGCCGAGCTGGAGCCGGAATGGCTCGGCCTCGACGATGGACTTATCATGCACTATACTTCGGGCTCCACCGGCAAGCCGAAAGGCGTTTATCATGTGCAGCGCGCGATGATCCAGCATTATTACTCAGGACGGGTCGTTCTGGATCTGCGGCCGGATGATGTGTATTGGTGCACCGCAGATCCCGGATGGGTTACGGGCACCTCTTACGGCATCTTTGCGCCTTGGCTGAACGGTGTGACGAACGTCGTCCGCGGCGGGCGCTTCAGCCCCCGGGATTGGTACGAGACCATCGAAAAAAATAAAGTCACGGTATGGTACAGCGCGCCGACCGCTTTCCGCATGCTGATGGGCGCCGGCCCGGGCGCCCTGGATGGGGTTGACCTTGGCAGCCTGCGGCATGTACTCTCGGTCGGGGAGCCGTTGAATCCTGAGGTGGTACGCTTCGGCGACAAGGTATACCGCCAGCGCATCCACGACACCTGGTGGATGACAGAGACCGGCGCACAGCTGATCTGCAATTATCCGGGGATGGACATCAAACCCGGTTCCATGGGCCGCCCGCTGCCCGGCATTGAAGCGGCGATACTGGATGACCGTGGAAACCGCCTGCCCCCTTACACGATGGGCAATCTCGCCATTCGGGCGCCGTGGCCATCGATGATGGGCGCCATCTGGAACAACGCTGCGAAATACGAGGAGTACTTCCGTATTCCGGGCTGGTACATGTCCGGAGATTCAGCGTATATGGACGAAGACGGATACTTCTGGTTCCAGGGGCGGATCGACGATGTCATCAACACCTCCGGGGAACGGATCGGGCCGTTCGAAGTGGAGAGCAAGCTGGTGGAGCATCCGGCGGTTGCCGAAGCCGGCGTGATCGGCAAACCCGATGTCGTCCGCGGCGAGATCATCAAAGCTTTTATATCGCTTCGTGACGGATATTTGCCTTCGTCGGAGCTTAAGGAGGAGATCGCCGCTTTCGTCAAAGCGGGACTATCCTCTCACGCAGCTCCGAGGGAAATCGAATTTAAAGAGAAGCTGCCCAAAACCCGCTCCGGCAAAATCATGCGCCGTGTGCTCAAAGCCTGGGAGCTGAACCTGCCGGCCGGCGATTTGTCCACGATCGAGGATTGATCCCCGTGTTAGGACTGACCGTTGACATGCGAAAAACCCCGTTCCCTGACACTCCCAGGGAACGGGGTTTTTGTTGTGCTTGGACGCCGCTTGTTAATGCGGCGTGTTGCCGGTGCCGGCATTGCTGCCGCCGGCATTAGCGCCGCCGGCGTTCCCGGCGTTGCCGCCACCGCCTGCGTTTGTGTTTACGCTGCCCGTAGGCACATCCTCGCCGCCCGGCTGCACGATGATCATTCCGGGATCATTCGGGTCTCCCGGAACGCCGTTGTCCGGCGTTGGTTCCAGTCCCGGCGTTTCTTCCGGCGTCGGGGTGGTTTCCGGCGTCGGCGTAGCGCCCGCCACGTGGCCTGAAGCTGTCTCGTGGCCACCTACATCGACAGCGGTGACATAGAACGCGGCATTCAGATTGGCCGGCGTTCCGGCTTTAAATACCGTACCCTCGCCGGTTGAAAGAACGGCGACCTTCTGGAAGGACGTCCCGTCCAGCGAACGGTAGAGCCGGTAGCCCACGACATCCGGTGATCCGCTCGGCGTAAAGGTAACAACGGCTTTGCCGGTATCGTAAGATACCTTAACATTTCCTGGTCCAGCCGGCGGCGTACCGTCATCGACCCGCGGATCGACTTCGGTCGGGAAGTCGGTTTTGGCGTCTTCCGGCATGTAGTACGCCAGCGGTTCATGATCCGTGTCTTTCATTTGCGCAAAGGCCGCGGTCAGCTCCGTCATCAGCTCCTGAATCGGCTTCTCGCGTTTGACGACGATTTTTTCCTTCAGGAAATCATCCGGTGTTCCTTCGAGCGGAAGGTAATTGACGCCGTTATACGTAATGTATTTGGCTTTGGCAATGCCGTCGTCGCTTTCGGTCGGTACGTATTTTGCATTGAAAAGATCGGTAGTGAACTTGTCGGTCATTTCGGTCGGCAGCTTGCCGCTGTAAGCCGAAACCGTCTTTTTCACGATGCCCTCCGGCTGGGCGAATTCCTTCGTAGTAAACAGCTCCGGTTTTTTATCGATCACGGCGTTCATCACTTTGGTCCACAACGTCTGTGCCTGGCGTTTTTGAGCGTCGCCCTTGAGCGTATTGATCTGCTCCTTGTAGCCGACCCACATGCCAAGCGTCACATCCGGTGAATACCCCATAAACCAGACGTCGCCGTAATTCTGCGTAGATCCGGTTTTGCCGACGATCGGCACATCCTTGAAGTGCTTGTAGTTCCGTCTGACCGTACTGGCCGTGCCATCGGTAATGACGGTCCGCAGCATGTCGGTCATCAGATAAGCGGTTTGCTGGGAAAAGACCTGCTCCGGGTTCACCTTATGCTGATAGATGATTTTCCCTTGGGCGTCGACGATTTTCTCGATCATGTAGGCATCGTTAAAGGCGCCTTGGTTACCGATGGCCGAGTAAGCGTTGGCCAGTTCTTCGACCGTTACCCCGCGCCGCAGCCCCCCGATAACCCCTGTCGTTGCCTGATAGTCGTCATCCTGAATCGTAGTGATGCCCAGCTTCTTGGCAAATGCCCAGGCATTGTCGATGCCGACCTTGTAGTTAAACAGCTTCAGCGCCGGCAGGTTGAGCGACCAGTTCAGCGCATAGCGGGCAGTTACCAGGCCCTGATAGCGGTTATTGGCGTTTTTCGGAATATGGAAGCCTTTGGAATAATCCTTCAGCAGGATCGGCGCATCATCAAGAATGCCGGCCGGCTGGATCAACCCCGCTTCCAGCGCCGGCAGATAAGCCGCAATCGGCTTCATCGTCGAGCCCGGCTGGCGGATCATCTGCGTCGCATAGTTCATCTGTTCGATATTGAAGTCGCGGCCTTCGATCATTCCGAGAATCGCCCCGGTTTTGTTGTTGATCATCATGCCTGCGGTTTGTTCCACGCCCCGCGTCTCATCGTCCTTCGTAAAGTTGGACTTGTCTTCCGAGATGCTGTGCATGGCGCTGTATACCTTCTTGTCGATCGTGGTATACACGCGGTAGCCGCCGGTCATCAGCTGCTGGCGCGCTTCCTCCAGAAGCACGGCATGGTCAGCCGAATCATCCTGTACGACCGCTCCGCCGTTGCCTTCATTCAGCGAGAGCAGAATTTCCGCGGCTTTGCGCTCCGTCTCCAGCATCAGATAAGGGAAGGTGGCGTAGGCCTTCTTGGTATACGGTGCGAGCGAGCCCTTGATGTCAAAGGCCAGCGCTTCGTTGTACTGCGCTTCCGTAATCTTGTTCTCTTCCAGCATCCGGCGGAGCACAAGGTGCTGGCGGTCGATGGCCCGTTTAAAAGCAGCTTCATTGAACTCGCCGACGCCGTTGAACGCGGAATAGGAGGATGGAAGCTGCGGCAGACCGGCCAGGTAGGCGGCCTGAGCGATGCTCAGCTTGTCGAGATCATCGATTCCAAAAATCCCTTTGGCCGCGGCCTTGATGCCGAACACCTGATACCCGTTGGACCCGTTGCCGAAAGGTACTTTGTTCAGATAAGCGGTGATGATCTCCTGCTTGGACAAAAAACGCTCCAGCCGCAGGGAGAGCAAAATTTCTTTGATTTTACGGTCTTCCGTACGGTCCAGGTTCAGAAACACCCGTCTGGCCAGCTGCTGGGTCAGCGTACTGCCCCCGGTCTGAACGGATTCGTTAAGCAGTTTCTGCTTGACCGCACGCATCGTGCTGCTGAAATCGACTCCTTTATGATTGTAAAAATTATTGTCCTCAATTGCGAGTACGGCATCGATCACAAGCTGCGGGATGTCGTTAAATTCAATGAGCCGGCGGTCCTCTTCGGTACGAAGCTGGCCGATCGGCTGACCGTCGCTGAAGTAAGCGAATCCGGTTATGGCGTTCTGGCTGACCTGCTGCTGAATCAGTTCTTCGGACCGGACCGGCTCATCTCTGACTATGGAAGTCACGTAGCCGGCCACGGCGCCTCCGGCAAAGAGCAGCCCCAGCACGCCGAGTATAAACAGCCATTTGATGACCGAGCCGGTACGCCTCAGCCATGATCTGCGGGGCCGGCGCGGTTTGTCGGTCTTCTTCTTGTTATCCTCAACCATCGACGATAATCCTCCTTTTGACGGAACTATTATAGCACAAATTGGTGATTTTGAATGCGTATTCGCTTGCATGGTTGTCCACGGGATTTGACAGGGAAAAACTTCCTGTGCTATAACTTAGTTCAACCGAATATCACAAAGGCTTTGAAGGACATCAGTAGAAGGGATTCCATGTGTTGCAGAGAGCCGGTGGATGGTGCGAACCGGCAGCAGGCCCCTTTGAATTACAGTCTGGAGCTGTACGGAGGAACACCCGGCGCACAGGGCCGCGGTTCAGTAGTCCGTGACCGGGCCCGGCCCGTTATGACAATGAAGTGAAGGATGCCTTAAGCGGGGTCCTTAATTAGGGTGGTACCGCGAGTCTCTTCTCGTCCCTTTGGACGAGAAGAGACTTTTTTTTGCGTTCACGGACCTGTGCTCCGGGATCAAACTGGCTAAAATAATGTGAACAATCAGAATATAGGGGGATTAAAGCATGAAGTGGGAAGAACTAACAGTCTCCCAGCAGCGGGAAGTCGAACGCCAGATGGCGGTAATCGGGCGCGGCGCGTTCGAGATCATTCCGGCTGAAGACATGAGGGTCAAAGTGATGAAATCCGTCGTGACCGGCGTACCGCTGAACATCAAGCTCGGGCTGGATCCATCCGCGCCGGACATCCATGTGGGACATACGGTTGTCCTTCACAAGCTGCGCCAGTTCCAGGAGTTCGGCCATCAGGTGCAGCTCGTCATCGGCGACTTCACTGGACGGATCGGCGATCCGACGGGCAAATCCGAGACCCGCAAGCAGCTAAGCGAGGAAGATGTGCAGCGCAATGCCGAAACCTACAAGAAACAGATTTACAAAGTTCTTGATCCGGTGAAGACCAAGGTATTTTACAACGCCGACTGGTTAAGCCCGATGACCTTTGCGGAAGTGGTTAACCTGGCCGCCAAAGTTACCGTCGCCAGGATGATGGAACGCGACGACTTCTCCAAACGCTTCAGCAGCGGGCAGGCGATCAGCATCCATGAGTTCTTTTACCCGCTGATGCAGGGCATGGACTCGGTCGCGCTAAAAACCGACGTCGAGCTGGGCGGCACCGACCAAACCTTCAACGTACTGATGGGCCGCACCCTGCAGAAGGAGTACGGCGCCGAACCGCAGGCGGTCATGCTGATGCCGTTGCTGGAAGGGCTGGACGGCGTCAACAAAATGAGCAAAAGTCTCGGCAATTACATCGGCATTGATGAAGCGCCGAATGATATTTACGGCAAAGCGATGTCGGTTCCGGACGAGCTGATGATCAAATACTACGAGATGGTGACGGATATCAGCAACGAGGCGTTGGCGGAATTGAAAGAGGGGCTGGCGACCGGCGCCGTTCATCCGCGCGATGCCAAGATGCGCCTGGCCTACACCTTCGTGCGGATGTACCATGGGGATGAGGCTGCGGAAGCGGCGCAGCAGCATTTCGTGACCGTCTTTCAGCAGCGGGGGCTGCCGGATGACATCGAGACGGTGGCTATCCCGGCTGCGGAGCTGAACGGCGGCACCATCAAGCTGGTGCGGCTCCTGACGCTGCTGGGCTTTGCCGCCACCAACGGCGAAGCGAAACGAAGCATCCAGCAGGGCGCCGTCAAGCTGAACGAAGTGAAGCTTGAAGACCCGAACGGCGAATTCATGCCGCAGGAAGGTGATATCGTCCAGGTCGGCAAACGCAAATTTGCCAAGCTGGCTTTGTCTTGAACCGGGCATACCCAGGGACGCGCTTTTGGATAAAAGCATGATAAAAGGCATACGAGCCGGCTTTACATCGGCCCGCATGCCTTTATTCTTTTTCCTTTCTGATTTGAGGGGAAAAGGGACGCAAAAAAACGTCCGGAATCTCCGGACGTTTTTTGCATCGCGCTCGCGCGAAATCTTAACGGTTGTAGAATTCGACGATTTGTTTTTCGTCGATGTCTTGGGACAGCTCGGAACGCTCAGGCAAACGGATGAATTTGCCTTCGAAGGAAGCGTCGGAGTATTCCAGGTAAGCTGGAAGATGATTGCGGCCTTCCAAAGCTTCTTTGATGGATTTCATGCTGCGGCTTCTTTCGCGAAGACCGATTACGTCACCAATGCTTACGCGGTAGGAAGCGATATCGACTTTTTTACCGTTAACGGTAACATGTCCATGGGATACCAGCTGACGTGCGCCGGCACGGGAGTTAGCGAAGCCCAGACGGTATACGAGGTTGTCCAGACGGCTTTCCAGCAGGAACATGAAGTTTTCGCCCGCAATACCTTGAAGCTTTTGAGCTTTCGAGAAGAGCGTGCGGAATTGTTTTTCACCCAAGCCGTACATGTGGCGCAGTTTTTGTTTCTCCATAAGCTGCATGCCGTAGTTGCTGAGTTTTCTGCGTTGGTTAGCGCCGTGTTGTCCTGGAGGGAAAGGGCGTTTCAGGTCTTTGCCGTTGCCGCTCAGGGAAATGCCCAGACGACGGCTGAGTTTGAATTTAGGTCCGGTGTAACGTGCCATGTTATAGTAGACTCCTTTTAAATGAAATTCATGGTAGGGCTCTATTTGCGCCGCAACTCGTATCCGTGAAAGCATCTTAGGGTTTCACACTGCCAGGGAAGTTCAGCCGCTGCCCCGGCAGTAACGAGATGCGTGAGGGTGACACAACGTTACGCCCAAGTAAGACTTGTTACAGTCTTGTTCAACAATAAATATTATATGAAACCAAAGATGAAAGTCAAGCGTAACTTCTTACAAGTAGCCGAAACTACACAATTAGTCCTTTAGTCCTAAAAAAACATCCCGGTTTGGCGGAAAAAATAATGCATTACAGCAGGAAAGGGAGTAAAATATAGCTAATTAGTTGTTACGGCGTTTTTTTAATCTGAGGTGCGAAGGGGATCCTTTTTATGCTGAATCAGGAGGCATACGGGCAGCAAGAATGCCGTATGCTGTTTCAGGACACCATCCAGGTAAGACAAGGTTCCTCCGATCCCGCCGCATGGCTCGGTGATACGGATATACTTTCACATGACTTTCCATTTGCCGACGTCTTGATCGCCGAGAGCTTCGCGGAGTGGCACAAGACTGCGGTTCCTCCGTTTGCGGAGGGATGGAGCTTCGGGGCGCTGAATTTCGAGGGCCGGTGGATCGTTCCTTTACATACGAACAGCGAAGATACCGTCGGCGGCGAAGCAATGAACGCAGGGCTTTGGACGGAAGCGGTGCAGACAAGCCTTATGACCGGCGAAATCGGTTCGGTGACGGACGAAACCACGGAACCGGAGCAGGCGCTGCTGGTACTTCCGGCACGCACGCGCGGCATAGGCGAGATCTTTGCACTGCTGGCCTGTGCGATGCCTCTGGAACAGGAGCGGCAAGGCGGCCGCTTTGCGCTGGAAGCGATGGCCATGCATTTTCGCACCTGCTTTTACCGGCGGTTCGAGCATCTTTTAGTCTCGGATCTGGCCGGTGTGCACCAGCATGCCGAGCGGGAGAGCAACCGACGGTCGCTGCTGTTCCAGATCGTATCGCGCATGCACGACAACATCGATGTCAGTGCGGTGCTGAGCGAGGTGCTCGACAGCATTTCCGCGATGTATCCTGAAGCGCGTCTTGAGCTGTTTATGTCCCAGGACCACCGCAGCACCCATCCGCAGATCAAGCCGCTGGCGATGCGCTGGGGCGCGGAGGATGTCTGTACGAAGGCGTTCAAGGACGGGCGCATTGCGGTAAATGCCGGATGCGATGACCAAAGCTATGTGGAGATCGGCCTGCCGCTGGGCGGCAAGCAGGGCATTTACGGCGTCTTTCATATGATAGTGGACAGCCTGGCGTTCCCTGAGATCGATCTGGGCTTCCTGACGATGGTGGCGGAAACAGCCGGTACCGCATTCGAGAATGCGAAGCTGTACGAACGTTCCAACCAGCTGATCCGTGAACTGCGCATGAGCAACGAGCTGACCCAGCGGCTCAACCAAAGCCTGCGGCTCGGGGATATTTTTCAATATGCCTTTGAAGAGCTGCTGGAGATGTTTTCGGCGGATTACTGCTGCATTATGCATATGAATGAGGAAAAAGGCGGGCTTGAAGTCATCGCCTGTAATTATTTCCCGCTGCTAAATGAGATTCTTGAGGCGGGCACCGGACTGGGCGGGACGGTCTACATGACCGGCGAGCCGATCATAGTGGGCGATTATACCGGAACGCCGGCCACTTCCTCCCGGCTGATGGAAGCTACCCGCTGCCAGTCGGTGATTGCCACGCCGCTGAATGTCGGCGGAGAGGTCCGCGGCGCCATTATGCTGGCGCATAAAGACCCGCATTTCTTCTCCTTCGACAGCTTCCGGCTGCTGCAGGCGATGGCGGGGCATATCGGACTGGCCGTGAACAATGCCCGCCTGCATGCCGAGGTACGCTATTTGGCGAACCGGGACAGCCTTACCGGACTGTACGCCCGCCATTATCTCGACGAGGAGATCAAGGAACGGCAGTCCAAAGATTTCTGCGGTTCGCTGATCGTCGTGGATATCGACCAGTTCAAGATGGTGAACGATACGTACGGTCATCAGCGCGGGGACAAGATTCTGAAACAGGTGAGCGAGGTTGTCAAAACCTCGATCCGCCACGGCGATATCGCTGCCAGATGGGGCGGCGAAGAGTTGGCGGTGTATCTGCCGCAGCTTGGCGTGCAGCAAGCCGAACGGGTGGCCGAACGCATCCGCAAGCGGGTGATGGGCGAGACGGAGCCGCGCGTCACGGTCTCCTGCGGCGTCGCGGAATGGGGCTGGACCGATGAACGGGTCAGCGTGGAATCGCTCTTCTACCGGGCGGACATGGCGCTCTACGAGGCAAAGCACAGCGGCCGCAACCTGGTTGTGGTCGACAAAAAAAACACAGACGGCAATTCAAAGAATCCTACCGCTTAAGCCAGCGACGGGATTCTTATTTTTTTGGACGAACTGACCGACAGCGTATAAGCGCCGAACGCCGGGAAAGCCTAAAGGTATTCTTAGGCATTGATTTTACCTTATAGGGAAAGGCGGGCGATGCAATGAAGCGGTCCATTAAAGGGAGGAAGACAGTTACGGGAATAGCAGTGCTCACGCTGCTTAGCGTGTTCGGCAGCGGCTGCGGTACGTTCGCAGACAAGCCTGCCGGCGAAGATCTGGGTCTGGCGCTGGCAGGGATGGACGGATCGGACGGAGTCACCTTCGAAGGTTCGGCGCTGCTGATGCTGGGCAGCCAGGCGGTGCCACATACCTCGCTGTATTACGGCGGGAAAATGGTGGATCACAGCAAGGTCAGCCTGCATTCCCTGCTGCCTGACAAGTCCGGCCTCTCGCAAGCGGCTTCGCAGGCCGGGCAGCAGATGCTGGAGCATGAGGGGGCTTCGGCCCCGTATTACTCGCAGCTGGAGAAGAAGGACGGGCAATGGGCCGTACTGACGAGCGAGCCTGCCGCCGGCATAGTGAACCCGCTGCCATCCCTGAACCCGGTAAAGCAGCTGGAGGAACTGGAGAACCTGGAGAAAACGGTCACTGAAGAGCCGGGCTATTCCCGGACCAGCCGGGTGCTGCGGATCGAGCTGTCGCCCGCCGCAGCAAAGCAGCAGCTGACCGATGAGCTTGAGCGGGAAATGGCCGCGCTGCGCCCGGCTGCCGGCAAAGGTGGCGGAGAGGAAGCGTTAACTGCATTTTGGGAGCAGAAGGAGCAGGAACTGAAGGCAAAGCTGGCCGGAACAAATGTGAAATCCGTGTACAAGCTGACCATCGACGCCAAACGCAATTTGCCGCGCCAGCTCAACTGGACGCGTACCGTACAAGATGAAGACGGGGCAGGTGCGCCAGGCGGGGAGACTTTTGTGAACGAGGTCAAATTTTACGGCTACCGCTAAATTCTCGCTTTTTGGGAATATGGCGTGCTACAATAATGCGGATGCTTTATTTTCACCCAGAGGAAGGAAGAGAGAGATGAAAGACCCAAGAATCCAGAAGCTCGCCGCGAACCTTGTCAATTACTCCGTCAATGTTCAGCCGGGCGAAAACGTGCTGGTCGAAATGATCGGCAGCGAAAGAGATTTGATTAAAGCGGTAGTCGAGGAAGTCGGTAAAGCCGGCGGCCGTGCCTTCATTCAATTGACGGACCGCACCGTGCTCAGCAGCATGCTTAAAACCGCCACGCCGGAAGGCCTGAAAGCATGGGCGGACATCGACTTGAACCGCATGAAGCAGATGGACTGCTATATCGGCATCCGCGCCGGTGAAAATGTCAACGATCTGGCTGACGTGCCGGAAGACAAAATGAAGCTCTACAATTCCCTTTACTCCCATGTCGTACATAGCGAACAGCGCGTCAAACATACGAAATGGGTTGTATTGCGGTACCCGAACGCAAGCATGGCGCAGCTCGCCAATACGTCGACGGAGGCGTTCGAGGACTTCTACTTCGCCGTCTGCAACCTCGACTACGCTAAGATGGACAAAGCGCAGGACGCGCTGGCCGATCTGATGCGCAAGACGGATAAAGTCCGGATTACCGGAAAAGGCACAGACCTCTCCTTCTCGATCAAGGGCATCGGCGCCGAAAAATGCTCGGGCCAAAAAAATATTCCCGACGGCGAAGTGTTCAGCGCGCCCGTGCGCGACTCCGTCAACGGAACGATCAGCTACAATGCGGCAACGCTCTATAACGGCATTACGTTCGAGAACATCAAATTCCGCTTTGAGAACGGCAAAATCGTCGAAGCGACCAGCAATGATACGGATCGCCTGAACGATATTCTGAATTCCGACGAGGGCGCCCGTTATATCGGCGAATTCGCGATCGGATTCAACCCGTACATTCTGCATCCGATGAAGGACATTTTGTTCGACGAAAAAATCGCCGGCAGCCTGCACTTCACCCCGGGGCAAGCTTATGAAGAGACGGACAACGGCAACCGCTCGTCGATCCATTGGGATCTCGTGCTGATCCAGCGTCCGGAATACGGCGGCGGCGAAATTTACTTCGACGACGTGCTGATCCGCAAAGACGGGATTTTCGTATTGCCGGAGCTTGAAGGTCTAAACCCCGAAAATCTGAAATAAGTTTTTAAGCATAGAAACATCTTGCGCAGGAAAGCGGATTCAAGGTATCATGGAATTGGTTGTATATACCTATAATGGTTATAATCAAGTTGCGGAGGGATTCCTATGTCCAGTAACAACAATGCGGCAATCGTGGAAATTGCACAAACAGCCAGCCAATTTAACTCTTCTATCGTTCTCCAAGCAGACAACAAGTACATCGACGTGAAAAGCATCCTCGGTTTGTTTACGACCCTGGTATCCAGCCAAAGCTATGAGCTTCATGTTCACGGTTCCGATGCGGAAGAAGCCAAGAAAGCGATGAGCGAAGTATTCACCAAGCATGGTTTGAACTTTACTGTAATTCCAGACTAGTCGATCCATTCGCGAAAGACGCTCTGCCAGCCCGGCGGGGCGTCTTTTCGTGTACATAGAAGGCCTCAAACAAACTGGATTCTTGTATTAGGGGCGAATTTCGACTAATATTAGATCAATGGCATTCGCGCAGTAACTTTTGGACATGGGGGGGATCATGCATGACTTCATCGGATTTGCAGGAACAGCTTAATCTTAAAGCGATCAATCTTCTTCAAGAAGATGCCGATAAAATTCAGAAGCTAATCGAAGTACAGATGGAAAATCTGGCGACCCGTTACTGCCCTCTCTATGAGGAAGTGCTGGATACCCAGATGTACGGCTTCTCCAAGGAGATCGATTTTGCAGTCCGAGCCGGGCTTCTGCCGGAGCCTACGGGCAAGCAGATGCTAAGCGAACTGGAGCGCAATCTGGCTGTACTTTATGAGGCTCTGAACAAAAAGGCCAAAGAACGTGAAGTGTAACCGGTTTTGCCGCTGAAAAACAAAACGCACATGACGACCGTGAGGCCGGAACATGTGCGTTTTTTGGTATGCAGAAAAACGTAGGCACGCGGGTTAAACTAGACGAGATAGAAGGAGACGCCGAGGATCAGATAGACAACCAGCAGCAGCAGGCCTTCGTACCAGTTGGTCGCCCCGTCCTGAATGATCGATTTGGCGATAAACACGGATACGGCGATAGCGACCATCTCAATCGTGGTAAATACGATATCCATGGTGGAACCCGTAAAATAGCTGACGAATATCAGCACCGGCGCGACGAACAGCGCGATCTGCAGGCTGCTGCCGACCGCGATTTCCACGGCGGCGCCGATTTTGTTCTTCATCGCCAGCATAACGGCGGCGCTATGCTCGGCGGCGTTACCGATAATCGCTACGAGGAAGGCGCCGACAAACAGCTCGCTGAAGCCGAAGTCTTCCGTGAAGGTCTCAAGCGTTCCGACCAGCCATTCGCTGACGAAAGCGACCATGACGGTGGCCAATACCAGATACAGGACCGAGCGGCCCTTTGACCAGGCCGGCGCATGCTCGTTCGGCAGCTCTTCCTCTTTGTCGTCGGTGACGTCGGCCAAATATTTTTTGTGCGTAATCATGGAGAAGAACAGCCAGGCGATATAGGCGACAATCAGCAGGCCGGCGACGCAAAGGCTGAGCACATCCGTATCCTGCTCCGTAATCGAATGCGTGTTGAAGAACATCGCAGGCACGAACAGGGCGATTACGGCCACGATCATCAGTGAGCCGTTCATTCCGGCCAGCGTGACGTTCAGCCGCTGCACCTTGAACTTTACGCCACCTGCAAAGATGCTGAGGCCCAGGACGAGCAGCAGGTTGCCGATAATGGAGCCGGTAAGCGAGGCCTTGACCATATCGAACAATCCTTCCTTGACGAGGAAAATCGCAATGATCAGCTCGGCCGCGTTGCCGAAGGTCGCATTCAGGAAGCCGCCCAGCCGCTGTCCCGCGTAATGGGCCACGCTTTCGGTCGCCCTGCCGAGAAAGCCGGCGACGAAGATGACGGAAATGGCGGAGAGCACGAACTGAAGCGTGGGATTGAAGCCCGCGTAATGTCCGATGGCGCTAAGGAGAAAAGTAATGATCAGCAGCGCCGGAGATATCCATTTTTTCAAGTGAGGCACACTCCAGTCTCAGATATGTAGTTCAAATCATATTTCAATATACCCAAATTTCTTCCAAGTGTAAACGCTCCTTGTGCGGAAGTCATTTGCTTTTTGGACCGCTTTCGAATTACAATAATTGATAATGATTGTAGGGGGGATATGGCATGGCGGAACAACTTCAATTGGAATTAGGGAACATTCGAATCTCGGATGATGTCGTCTCGAAGATTGCCGGATTGGCGGCGCTTGAGACCCCGGGAATCGCAGCCATGTCCGGCGGCCTGTCGGAAGGCTGGGCGAAACGGCTGAGCGGCAAAAACGTGCAGAAGGGCGTTACCGTCGAAGTCGGCCAACTGGAAGCGGCTGTCGATTTGCGCATCATTGTGCTGTATGAAACGCCGATCCACGAAGTTTGCCGGATGCTGCAGCAGAACGTGCGGGAAGCGGTCGAAAGCATGACCGGCCTGCGCATCGTTGAAGTCAACGTCAAGGTCGAAGGCGTGGCCTTCAAGAACGACGAAATTTCATAAGGCTGCGGAGCCGAATGTAAGCGCAACGTTTGGCGGAGCGCTTCAGCAAAAAAAGGGCAGTCCGGGGAAATTCCCGGACTGCCCTTTTTGCAGGTGCAGGAGAAGGAGAGGCTGGCGGCCGCCGTCAGCCTTGTGCCTGATAGCGGCGGACGGTAGTGACCGATTTGGTCACTTCTTCCTTGACCGGACGGTTGCTCTCCCGGGAAATGCTGAGCATGATGCCCATGGACAGCATGGTTACCAGCAGAGAGGATCCCCCGTAGCTGATAAACGGCAGCGTAACCCCGGTCAGCGGAATCGTTTTGGTGACGCCGCCGATGTTGACGAAGGCCTGGATCGCAATCAGACCCATGCAGCCGATGCCTACAAGCGTCCCGAACGGATCGGGACAGCGTAGCGCGATCAGAATGCCCCGCCAGATAAAATACAAATACAGCATCAGAAAAATGGCGGTACCGACAAAACCGAGCTCTTCGCCGATGACGGCAAAGATAAAGTCGGTGTACGGGTAAGGCAGATAGCTCAGCTTCTGCACGCTTTGCCCGAAGCCCGCCCCGTGCGTTCCGCCTTCGCCGATGGCGATCAGCGATTGAATGATATTATAGCCCTGATCGGACGTATCCTCGAACGGATTCAGGAACGCTTCGATCCGGCCCATCCGGTAATCGGATTCGTCGCTGGCTTTGGCATCGGAATGGGACAGAGAGTCGAGCGCCGTCTTGGGTCCAAGCACGATGGCGATACCGAGCAGCACCAGGGCAAGGGAGCCGAGAATATGCTTCATGCTGGCGCCGCCGGCATAGATGACGAGGCCGCTGGTGGCGATCAGGATCAGGCAGGACCCGAGGTCCGGCTGCAGCAGGATCAGTCCGCCGACGATGCCGACAATGACGGTGACAGGGATAAAGCCGGTTCGCAGGTCGCGGAGCCGTTCTCCTTTTTTGGTAATGAGCGCAGACAGATAAAGTATGATCGATATTTTGGCAAGCTCCGTCGGCTGTATGCCGAGTTTACCGATGCTCATCCAGCTTTTGGCGCCGTTGATGCTTTCGGTGGTCACGACAAAGAGCAGCAGGAACAGCGTAATAAAAAAGATCGGCACGTACCATTTTTTGAATTTGCTGTAATGGATGTTCATAACGACGAACATCACGAAACAGCCTAGCCCGACCCAGATGGCCTGCCGTTTGGCGAAATACAGCGGGTCATGGCTGAATTTTTTGCTGGCGAGCGTCAGGCCCGAGCTGGCGCTGAACACCATGACGAGGCCGAAGCCGACGAGCAGAAGCGTGAGAATCAGCAGCTGGAAATCGGGCGTGCCCCGTCCGGGCACGCCGGTTTTGGACTTTGTTGTTTCTTTAACCTTGTTCAAGCTTCCAGCAGCTCCTTAAGTTGCAATATCCGCTTGTCCGCGAGTTCTAGCACGGCGGCGGGAACCGGCGATTCATACTCCAGCCCGTGGGGGAACGTCGCTCTGCCCAAGTAAACGGCTTCAATGGCAAGTACGGCATCCGGCTTCTCCAGCTTGCCGGAAACGGCGCGCGTATTGATCCGGAGGAAGTATTCCCCGCCGCTGCCTTGGTCGTCGATCTTGGAGTCGTATGTAGCCCGGTAATATTCCCATTGCCAGCGGATGAATCCGGCTTTGGACGCACTTTCGTCCAGATAAAGAAGGTCGCTTTCAAGTCCGATCAGGCCCGTGTTCTCAAGTATCATCGCGCACAAATCCCCCTTATTCATTATGATGGTTCTGAAGTGAGGTTCTCCGTGGTTCCTTCTCATGATAGTATGTTTGACAGGGTTGCGCAAGGGTAGGGAAGGCCTAGAGAAGGCCACATTTCGGCTTATTTCTGCTACAATAAGAGAAATCAGCGTTTTGGAAGAAAGGACTGGAAGGTATGGAGAGGTTAACGGCCGAGGAGCTCTTTCCGGAGATGGTCAAATGGCGCCGCCATTTGCACCGGCATCCGGAGCTGTCTTATCAGGAAAAGGAGACGTCCGCATTTGTGGCAGGCCTGCTGGAGGGCTTCGGCATTGAGGTCCGGCGCAGCGGAGCCGGTTACGGACTGACCGGGATTATCAAAGGCACCCGGCCGGGGAAAACGGTGGTACTGCGCGCGGATATGGATGCGCTGGCGATTGCCGAAGAGAACACCCATGATTATGTGTCGCAAAACCAAGGGGTCATGCATGCCTGCGGGCATGACGGGCACACGGCAATTCTGCTGGCCGTTGCCGCCTACTATAGCGCCCGACGGGACGAGCTCCGAGGGGAGCTGCGTTTCCTGTTCCAGCCCGCCGAAGAGGTATGCCCGGGAGGTGCCCAAGGTATGATCGGCGAAGGCGTGCTGGAGGGGGCCGATGCGGTGTACGGCCTGCATCTTTGGTCGCCGCTGCCGCTTGGCACGCTCGGCAGCGCCCCGGGTCCGCTGATGGCATCGGCCGATGAGTTCTTCATTGACATTACCGGCAAAGGCGGGCACGGCGGCATGCCGCATCGCGGCGTAGACAGCATCGTTGCGGCGTCGGCGCTTGTGCTGCAGCTTCAGACCATTGTGAGCCGCAATGTCGACCCGCTCCGGCCGGCGGTCGTCAGCATCGGCACGATCCAGGGCGGCACGGCGCAGAATGTCATCGCCGAACGCTGCCGGATAACCGGCACAGTCCGCGCTTTCGACGAGGAGACGCGGTACCTGATCCGCGGCCGGATCGAGGCGCTTTCGGCACAGGTGGCCGCCGCTTACGGCGCAGAGGCGAACGTCGACTATTTAATGGGGTATCCGCCGCTCGTCAACCATGCCGCAGAATTCCGGCGGTTCCTTCGCGTGGCGCCGGACGCGCTGGGCAGCGGGGTCCAGGCGATCGAGATGGAAAAGCTGATGCCGGCGGAGGATTTCGCTTATTATCTTCAGCAGCTTCCCGGCTGTTTTGTCTTTGTCGGTGCGGGCAATCCGGAGAAGGAAGCAACGTACCCGCATCATCACAGCCGCTTTGAGATCGACGAGGACGCGCTGCTGCACGGAGCCAAGCTGTTGATCGGGCTGGCCGATTCGTGCCTGAGTGAAACTTCCCGGGAATAAAATATCGCCTTTCGGGAGAACCTACCGGACAACATGTCATCCTTGAATGGAGGGTTCTTCCTTGCAGACTGTCAAAGGAGTGATGACCGCGAATCCGGCGGCTGTCACTTTGCTGGACAATATTTATGAAATTGCCGTTCTGATGAAAAAGCATGACACTGGATTCATTCCGGTGGTGGAATCGCTGGACAATTTCCGTCTGATCGGCGTCGTTACGGACCGCGACCTCGTGCTGCGCGGGTATGCGGACAAGCACTCCGGTTCGACCGCGGTCGAGACGGTCATGACCAAAAACGTCGTTTCGGTTGCCGAAACCGCCAGTGTCGACGAAGCCGCCGAACTGATGCGGCGGCATCAGATCCGCCGTCTGCCCGTGACCCGGGACGGCAAGCTGCTTGGCATCGTCTCGCTGGGCGATCTCGCCGTTTCACCGCCTTTCGCGGATGAAGCGGGCGAGGCGCTGCGCGGGATTTCGGACCATGTGCACTAAACGCAAAAAGAAAAGCTCATCACCGCCATCGGCGGGGATGAGCTTTTCTTGCTGCCCTGCACGGCATTGAATCGAGCAGAATCTACGAAGGAGGGAACACCCATGAACGAAAGCGGAGCCTGCATTCTCCGGAAGGACGGGACGGTGCTGCTGGAATGCGCCCATCCCGGCTTCGCGGAAGCGCGCACGCTGCTGGCCGGCTGCGCCGAGCTGCTGAAAAGCCTGCCCGCGTACCATACGTACCGCATTACGCCGCTTTCGCTCTGGAACGCCGCCGCGGCGGGACACGGCGGAGAGGCGATACTCGCCGGCCTCCGCCGGATCGCCCGCTTCGGCGTGTCCCCGGAGCTGGAGGCGCAGATCCGCCTCCAGGCCGGGCGGTACGGGCGGCTGCGGCTGCACGGCGCAGCCGCCGATCCTGCAGCGCGGATCACGCTGCAGGCGGACCACGCGGCGCTGCTCGACGAGCTCGAGCAGCAGCCCGCGCTTGCGGCGCTCGGCCTGCGCCGCACCGGGGCGTCGGCTGCGGAAGCGCCGGCGCAACTTCGGGGCCAGCTGAAGCAGGAGCTGGCCCGCCTGGGGTACCCGGTAGTGGACGAAGCCGGCTACCGGGAAGGACAAGCGCTGAGCGTGGTCTGGCGGGGCGGCAGCGCCTCCGGCGGCCCCGGGGCTTTCGCTCTGCGCGACTATCAGGCGGAAGCGCTCCGCCTGTTTCAGGGCATCGGGGGCAGCGGCGTCGTCGTGCTGCCCTGCGGGGCCGGCAAGACGGTCGTCGGGCTTGCCGTGCTGGAGAAGCTTCAATGCGAGACGCTGATCCTGACGTCAAGCAGCACCTCGGTGGCCCAGTGGCGCGCAGAGCTGCTGGCCCGGACCGAGCTGGCGCCGGAGGAGATCGGCGAATACACGGGCACTTCGCGCGAGGTTAAGCCGGTGACGGTGGCGACCTACCAGATGCTGACGCACCGCAGCAGCAAAACCGGGCCCTTTGCGCACATGCGCCTTTTTAACGAGCGCAACTGGGGGCTCATCATCTACGACGAGGTGCATCTGCTGCCCGCCCCGGTCTTCCGGGCAACGGCGGAGATCCAGGCGACACGCCGTCTCGGGCTGACCGCGACGCTGGTCCGGGAGGACGGCCGCGAAGGCGACGTCTTCTCGCTGATCGGCCCGAAATGCTATGAGCTCCCGTGGAAAACGCTGGAGTCGGCGGGCTGGATTGCCGGCGTCGAATGCACCGAGCTGACGGTGCCGATGGATGCGGCGCTGCGCGGCCGGTACCGCACCGCCGGGGCGAAGGAGCAGTTCCGCCTGGCTTCGGTCAATCCGGCGAAGACGGAAGCGGCGGCCCGGCTGGTCGCGGCGCATCCGGGCGCGGCGGTGCTGGTCATCGGGCAATACCTGGACCAGCTGGAGCAGCTGGCAGCCCGGCTCGGCGCGCCGCTCATTACCGGCAAGACGCCGCACAAGACACGGGTGGAACGGTTTACGGACTTCAATGAAGGCCGGCTGCGGGTGCTGGTTGTGTCCAAGGTGGCGAACTTTGCCGTCAATCTGCCGGACGCTTCGGTAGCAATCGAGGTGTCGGGCGCTTTTGGGTCGCGCCAGGAGGAGGCGCAGCGGCTGGGCCGCATCCTGCGGCCGAAGAACGGCGAGAACAAGGCTTATTTCTATACGCTGGTATCGGAGGACAGCCGGGAGCAGGAATTTGCGCTGCACCGCCGTTTGTTTCTGACCGAGCAGGGCTATGACTATAAAATCGAACCGGCGGAGCCGGAGAAGGAGGCCACCTTGTGAGCAAGCTTACCGCGGAAGCGCGGGCGGTGCTGGAGCGGATCTGCGCGGCGTATGCGGCACAGCCGTTCCCGGCGGACAAAGCCGCGGAGCTGCGGCCGCCGGCGCTCTGCCGCGCCGAGCAGCGCCTGGCGCTGGCCGAACTAATGGCCGAGGGGCTGCTGGAGCTGCGGCGGCGCATCTGGGGCGAGGAGCTGTACCAGATTCCCGAAGCGCGGTTCGCCGGAGTGCAGCATGCCTTTGCGTTTGCCTCCGTTAAGCCTGCGGCGCAGCCGGAGGAAGAAATTGTGCCGGAGGAATTAGCAACTGGGCCGGGACTGGCCGGCGAGCTGTTCCGCGCGTTGGTCTATACAGCGCAAGAAGGTCTGCCGCTGACGGCCAAAGGTGTCATCCGGCAGAAGAATCTCGCCGGCCTCGCCGGCGCGCTGACGCTGCGCGGCCTGCCCGGTCCGGAGCTGCTGCCGTTCAGCGCGGAGCCGGAAGCCGCAGCGCTGCTGATGGTGGATCTGCTGCTGGCGCTCGGGCTGCTTGTACGCCAGGAGGACGCTTATGTCCTGGAGCCCGGGGCGCTTTCCGGCTGGCTTGAACTGGACGAGACGCAAATGGCCGGCGTGTTGTACCGGCTAATCCTGGGCCGCTACGGCGCATCCGACCCCGGCGCCCAGCATTTCCGCTATCTGATCGCGGCGGAAGCCTATCCGGTCGGCGACTGGTTTCCTGTAGCCGAACCTTTGCGAAGGCTCCGGGACCGCGGCTTTGCGCCGAATGCGGAGCCGGGGGCGGTTGCCGCAGCGGCGGAGGCGTGGCTGCGCCTGCTCGCCGGCTTCGGCTGGTGCCGGCTGGGGCGCTCGCCGGAAGGCGGGCTCTGCTTCCGCTGGCGCGAACCGAAGCCGGCGGTATCGGAGGCAAATGCGCATGAGGCTGCGGTGCGGCCGCCATCGCTAGGAGCGGCAGAAGCGAACCCGGCTGAGGGCATAAATGAGGTTACCGGTTGCGTACGGGTGGTGGCCGCCGAAAATGTCCGTGCCACAGAAGCTGTATTGACCACGCAAACTGCCCGGACCCACGATAGCGCCGACGCCGGTTTGACCGCCCAAAGCGCTCAAACCGCCCAGATGCAATATAGTGCCGACGCCGAGCAGACCGCCCCAAGCGCCCATACGCCCCAACCCGCCCGGACCATCCCACCCACTCTGCTCGTGCAGCCGGATCTTGAGGTGCTTGTTCCGCCAGGCACGGGGTTCGCCGTGCGCTGGAAGCTGGCGCAGCTGGCGGAGCCGCTGCATACCGAAGAGCTCTGGAGCTTCCGGCTGTCCCGGGCGCGGCTGGAGCAAAGCGCCGGCAAAGGGCTGGACCCGGAAGCGCTGATCCGCTGGCTCGCGGAGCACGCGGAAGGCGGATTGCCGGCGCAGGCCAGTCAGGCGCTGGCCTTGTGGGCCCGCGCCGCCGGCCGGACCGAGCTGGCGGAGACGCTGCTCCTGACCTGCCGCGGGGAGGCGGACGGCGACGACATCGCCGCCCATCCGCGCCTGCAGGGCCATGTGAGCCGCATTGCGCCGTGCTATTTCATCGTCCGGCGCGAGTCGGCCGCGCTCGTCCGCAAGGAGCTGGCGGCCGCCGGGCTTGCCGCAGCGGCTGCAGACCCGGGCCGGGCGGCAGCATCCGCCGGCCCGGACATCCTGTGGCCGGCGGACGCTGAGGCGCAGTTCCCGCCGGAGCCTTCGCGGCCGGGCTACCGAGTGCCCGGAGACACTGCGGAGCGCGGCCTGGCAGCCCGCGCGGTTCCGCAGCTGCAGCTCCCGCCGGCCGTGCCGGAGCCGGCGGAGCTTTTTCCCGGCAAGGAGCGTGTGCCGCAGATGTGGCTGAAGGAAATGCGCGAATACCACGCATCCACAGCGCAGCAGGTGATGGAGCAGGCGGCCGAATGGGGCGTGAAGGTAACGGTGACCCGGGGCGGCCGGACCTTTGATTTTATTCCTGAAATCGTCAGCCGCCATCCTTGGAAGGTCTGCGGCAGCTGTATTGATCCGGAAGGAGGAACGGAACCGGCCGAGCTGCACAGCGGCGAATGGCAGCAAATGCGGCTGCGGATTCCGGACCGGGCTTGAAATTCCTCTTCTGCAAACGCGTTATGTTATGTTATGATTAAAAAGTCTACGACATCAGGTTGTAGAACATTAACGCAGAAGCGAGTTGAAGTTCATGAGCGTAGCGGAGATGAATACGGTAGATATGGCCGAAGTGCTGACATACGCCTATGAACTGGGCGACATGATCAACCAGTCGGCCGAAGTTTCGGATTATTTATACTGGAAGGGCCGGGTTGATGCCAATCCGGAGATCCAGGCCAAGATAAAGAAGCTCCAGAGCAAAAAGGATTTGTTCGAGGAGACCCAGCGTTTCGGGCATTTCCATCCGAACTACCACGCCGCGAAGGCTGAGGTCGAAGCGGTAGAGAAGGAACTGGAGCAATTTGAGGAAGTCGCCCGCTTCAAGCAAGCGGAGAACCGGCTGGATGATATTCTGCACTCCATGTCTGAGCTGATCGCATATTCGGTCTCGGACAGCATCAAGGTGCCGAGCAACGATCCGAACCCGAAGGGCGGCGGATGCGGCAGCGGCGGAAGTTGCTCCTGCGGCTAAGCCGGACGGAACGGGAGAGAAGAAAGGCGGCTAAAAGGTATGTTTGCTGAACGGACAGGATATATCGTGTGGGTAAGCGACGTCAAGGCGGCGCGGAACCTGGAGAAATACGGAACGCTGCATTACGTATCCCGGAAAATGCATTACGCGGTGATGTACGTCAATGCGGACCGCGCCGAGGAAGTCATGAAAAACGTCCGGCGCTTGTCCTATGTGCGCAAAATCGAACGTTCGTACCGCAACGAGCTGAAGACGGAATACGCCAGCAGCGGACCGGACAAGTCCCGTTATTTCGGGCTATAAAAAGCAATTTATTTGCATGAGGCAGACGCCGGCAGGCTGCAGCTCCCTTGGGACAAGCAGCGGAGCCACGGCGTCTGCTTTTTTTATTTTGCCGGTGCCGAAGAGAAATTCCGCAGAAAAAAGTTCCTCGTCCAGGTTGGGAGCGCCCCCATTTAATCCCGGGTTAATACTTTCCCCTTATACTGACAGAGAGTGACAAAATTCACGTAATCGTATGCGGGTGATAACCATGGGCAACAGAGGGGCAAAGTTTGGCGCTGCGGCGCTGATTCCCCAGTATCTGCAACATTTGCAAGGCCGGATGAAAGAGGGGCTGAAGGAGCTCGGACAGCTCTCGGCCGTTTTGCACATTATGGAAAAAGGGCTGCTGGATACGTATTTTCAACCGATCCTCCAGCTGCGTACCGGCGAAACCGTGGGGCATGAGGCGCTGAACCGGCCGCCAAGCTCCGCGCTTTTTCCCACGACCGAGCATTTTTATGAATTTGTCGGACGGACGGAACAGATGTATAAATTCGAACAGTATTGCCGCCGGATGTCGCTGAACCGGTATGTGGAGCGGCTGCCGGAAGCGAGTGAAACGTCAAACGCTTTGATTTTCATCAATGTGCATCCCGGTGTGCTTGACGATGTCAGGCATAAAAGCGGTGAGACGCTGGCGCTCCTGAAGACGCTGGGCTTATCTCCGGAACGAATCGTGTTTGAACTGACAGAACGCCAGGCGGTCCAGGATTACGTCGGTTTTGAGAAAATCCTTTCGTATTACCGCCATCAAGGCTTCCGGATCGCCGTGGACGATGCCGGATCAGGATACAACAGCCTGAAGACGCTTGTGTATTTGAAACCGGAGTTTATCAAACTGGACAAGTCGCTCATCCGGGGAATCCATGACAGCCGGGAGCAGCAGGAGCTGCTGGAACTGGTCCGGGATTATGCGGAGCGCTCATCGACCCGCGTCATCGCCGAAGGGATTGAAACCGCGGACGAGCTCCTGTTTTTACAACGGGCGGGAATCGAATACGGTCAGGGTTATGGTCTTGGCCGGCCCGCTCATGCTCCGGTGTCCGGTATGTTTCCGCCGGGCGTTCTAATGGTTCCATTTAGAGGGGGCTTCAAGCATGTTTCTTCAGATCGGTGAAATTGCGGAGCAGATTCCGGAAATTTCGCCTCATAGCAAGTGTGAATACGTCGAGCAAATTTTTAAAAGCCATCCGCAGCTGCAGGGCGTCGCCGTGACGGAAAACGGAATTCCGACGGCGCTGATCATGCGGGTCCGTTTTTACCAGCAAATCGGTACGCTGTACGGCTATACGCTGTATATGGGGCGGCCGGTTTCGCTGATCATGGACCAAAAGCCGCTGGTGGTGGATTACAAGACCCCGATTACCGAGGTCAGCAAGCTGGCGATGAACCGCAGCGAGGAAAATCTGTACGACTACGTCATCGTCACGCATGAAGACAAGCTGTTCGGCGCGGTCAGCGTCCGGGATTTGCTGCTCAATTTTGCGGAAATCCAAGCGGTGGCGGCAAGCTTCCTTAACCCGCTCACAGGACTTCCGGGCAATCTCAGCATCAATGAATGGATGGTCAAGTCGATGCTTCAGGAGCAGTTCAGCGTCCTGTATATCGATCTGGACCATTTCAAGGCCTATAACGACACGTATGGGTTTAAAGAAGGCGACCGGATGATCCAAGCGACCGCAGAGATCTTAAAGCATTCGGCGCTGAAGCTGGGCGGTTTTCTCGGGCATATCGGCGGGGACGATTTTATCATCTGCATCAATCACTATCTCTATGAAGAATGCTGCAAATCGATTATCGAAGCGTTTGACCAGACGCTGTCTACGTTCTACCATGAGAGCCATCTGGCACAGCGGTTTGTACTGGCCGAGAACCGCTCCGGCGTCGTGGAGGAAATTCCGCTGGTTTCGATCTCCATTGCCGTGGTGACGAACCGGCACCGGCGTTTCGATTCCATCGAGGACCTGTCGAGCGAATCGGCGCGCCTGAAGAAAAAGTGCAAAAGCATCAAAGGCAGCAGTTATGTGGACGATGCCGACCGGACGGCGCTGCGCGCGGTGGAGTATCCGCAATAAAGGCAAGAGACGGAAAATACAGCAAGGCGAAGGGATCCGGGGCGGACGAGCTTGAACAACCCGCCGACATGCGGTAAGATGGACAACAATACAAGCATGCAAGACCCTTTCGTTGGAGTGTGATAATCATGCATGGAAAAGGGACGGAATGGTGGAGCGGGCATGAGCCCTTCCACATCATGCTTAACGATCTCAGCGTGGCCGACATCGTGATTACCGACCATGCCAGAAGCAGGTACGAAAGCCGGATCCACCGCGCCGACGGCACTGCCGGAGAACTGGGCGCGTGGCTGTGGCAGAACCTCAAGCTGGGCCGCGTCAAACCGTATTTGCAGAGCAAATACAACGCCTACCTGATTGACGGCGATACGGTGGTGATTGCCGAATTCAAACGGCTGGAAGGCGTCGCCTCCCTTTCGGGCAACCCGCTGCATGTCATGTACGTTGTCTCGTTTCTCGGCCAGTTATCGGCGACGCCGCAGCTGCGCGATCTGCAGAACTACTACTCTAGACTGCGCAACAGCCGCCGGATGAAGCTGATCAAAAAGCGGCGCAAACGGAAATAACGGCGGTCAAGAAGGCATGCGGCCATTGTGGCGGGCATGTCCTTTTTCTGTCTGCCGCCCCAAGGGAGAATTGCGAATGAATTTTCACCAGCTACATATTTTTTATACCGTATCGCAGCGGGGCAGCTTCTCGGCGGCGGCCCAGACGCTGCATATGACCCAGCCGGCGGTTACGATGCAGGTGCAGGCGCTGGAGGATTATTTCGGCACGAAGCTGTTTGACCGGTCCTCCAAAAAAATCGCGTTGTCCGAAGCTGGCCAGGCGCTGCTGCCGTTCGCCCTGCGGAGCATCCAGCTCATGCGCGATACGGATCAGGCCATGTCGGCGTTCACGCATATGCTGGAAGGCCGGCTGCAGCTCGGCGCGAGCCTGACGATCGGGGAGTACATTCTGCCTCGGCTGCTGGGACCGTTCGGCAAAGCTTACCCGCATATCTCCATCATGATGAAGGTCATCAACACGACGCAGATCATGGAGGAGATCCTGAAGCATCAGCTGACCTTCGGGCTGATCGAAGCGCCGATCCGCCATCCGGAGCTGGAGACGGAGCCGGTGATGGACGATGAGCTGAAGCTGATCGTACCGGGGGATCATCCGCTGGCGTTGCGCGAGGCGGTCTCGCTTGAAGAGGCGCTCGCCTATCCGTTTGTGCTCCGTGAACGGGGCTCCGGCACGCGCCAGGTGATGGAGGAAGAGCTGATCGCCAAAGGATTCGACCCCGGCGCGATGAATATCATTATGGAGCTGGGAAGCACGGGCGCGGTGAAGTCGGCGGTGGAAGCGGGCCTCGGGCTGACGATCATCTCTTCTTCCTCGATCAAGCATGAGGCCGCACTCGGGCTGTTGAAGATCGTTCCGTTGACGGACGCCTCGTTTAAACGGCAGTTTTATGCCGTCCGGCTGAAGGATTCGCTGCTGCCGATTTCGGCGGTTACCTTTTTGACGTATTTGCGCGAGCATTCCATTCCGAAGGAGATGCCTGATGAAAGTTGAAATGAGGGGAGACCGGGTCACTCTGCGCGATATGCGCGAGGACGATATGCGGCGGTTGTATTACTACGAATATGAAGCGGAGGACCGTGAGCATCTGTTGTGGAACGGGCCGTACGGGGAACAGGAAGAGCTTACGTTTGAGGAATTTACGGAAAGGTATGCGGGCCATGTGGTACCTATAGACAGCGACCAGCCGCGCCGCAGCCTAATGATCGAGATCGATGGGGAACTCAAGGGGCGGGTGTCCCGGTATTGGGTGTCGCAGGAGACCAACTGGTTTGAAATTGGCATCGTGATCTACGATTCCCGGTATTGGTCGGGCGGTTACGGCACCGAGGCGTTCCGGATGTGGATGAAGTATTTGTTCGATTCGCTGGATACGGTTCGGCTCGGCATTGGAACCTGGTCGGGGAACGACCGGATGATGCGGCTCGCCGCCAAATGCGGCATGACCCTGGAAGCGCGGGTACGCAAGGCGCGGATCGTGCGCGGCGACTATTACGATGCCATTAAAATGGGCATACTCCGCGAAGAGTGGGATGCTCTGGAATTTTCGCGCAGAGAGGACGGTTACGGCAATGACAGAGGATAAGCAACGCGAAGGCTTCTGTGACTTACATACGCATACGCTGGCATCGGACGGCAAGCAGCCGCCAAGGGACAATGTACGGCTCGCCTCGGAGCGCGGGCTGGCTGCGGTGGCCATCACCGATCACGACACCGTGGGCGGTATCGCCGAGGCGCTTGAAGCCGGTGACGCCTATGGTATCGCCGTGGTGCCCGGCGTGGAGATCAGTACGCGGGCCGGGGGGAAGGAAATCCACGTTCTTGGCTATTACGTGGATATTCATGACGAGCTCTTCCTGTCCCGGCTGGCCGCGCAGCGGGATACGCGCAACGAGCGCAACGAGGCGATCATCGCCAACCTGCGGGCGCTGGGCATCGACATTACGCTGGAGCGCGTCACGGCCGGCATCGGGCGGGAACTGAAGCAGGATGAGACTGTCGGCCGGCCGCATATTGCCGACGAGCTGGTGCGGCTCGGCGCGGCGACGGACATGCGCGACGCGTTCGACAAGTACCTGGCCGAAGGCGCGCCTGCTTTTGCTGCGGCGCCGCGCATCGCGCCGGAAACGGCCTGCGCGTGGATCGTGGAAGCGGGCGGCGCGCCGGTGCTGGCGCATCCGGGGATTTACGGCGACGACGGGCTCGTCCGGGAGATTCTCTCGCGCGGCGGCTTTTCCGGCATCGAAGCATACCACTCGGACCATTCGCCGGAGGATGCCGCCCGTTACGCCGCCCTGGCGGCGGAATATGGGCTGCTCGTCACCGGCGGGTCGGACTTTCACGGCGCGCGGCAGGGCGTCGTGTTCCACGGCGAGCTCGGCAGCGTGACTGTGCCGGCTGCCGTGCTGCCACAGCTTCGCGAAGCGGCGAAGCGGCAATAAGGCGAGCTTGGCGGAGCGGTGAGCCAGGCGGAATAGAGCGATGAGCCAGTGTAGCGAAACAGTAAGCAGTGCGGCGAAGCAGTGCGCGACGGAGCTGTGAGGCAGTGCGCGGCGGAGTTGAGAGCTAGTGCGTAGCGAAGCTGTGAGCCAGTGCGTGGCGGAGCTGTGAGGCAGGGCGTTTTCGCCGGGAACCGGCGAGGTTTTAAGCCCCCATGCAAATGCAGAGAACTGCATTTGCATGGGGCTTTTTTTTGGCTGATGCACCCATCATGGTGAGGTGTCCTGCAAGAAGTTTCCGTTAGGGTGGGCTGAGTCTAGCACTCCGCAAACGCATGGTTGGGGTTGTGGGCGAGTTGGCCCCACTAACGGACATAAGAGACGTTATTTTGCAGCATCGGCAGTATTGCGGAGTGTAACGGACCCAGGAGACCTTATTTGGCTCCAAGAGTATGAATATGCTGGGTTTTTAAGTAATAAGGTCTCTCAGGTCCGTTAGTTGGGGAAATGATTGGGTTCGAGTGAAATAACGGCGCTAGTGTCCGTAAGAATCGCGTCGAAAAGGGAATCGGTAGCAATCGGTGGCAATGGCAATAGTGACGGTAAGTCTCGCGGTGAAACAGGCGGCGGAGCAAAGGGTACGCAACGGCACGAGTGCCCGTAAAATTCGCAGTGGAATGAGCGGCTGGGGCAAATAGGCGTGGCAACGGTACGGCGAGTACATCGTAACAGCACACTCGGACGCGGGGTGTAACTTCGTTCATTGCCATTTTCAGGAACGGATCCTAAGCTTGTTTTGACTACACCGGCAAGGCCGGAGAAAGGGTGAGCGGACATGAAGCAAAAATCTGTCGTGAACTTGGCCGAATTATGGAGGGTAACCACGCGATAGCCCTCCGACTAAAATGGAGGTAAACATGTTTATTCAAAATAACGAACTCACGATCCGGAACGCCACGCCGGAGGATGCAGCGCTGCTGTGCGGGTGGTGGAATGACGGGGCGGTAATGGCCCATGCCGGTTATCCGGATGGGATTGGCACGACGGAAGAAGAGGTCATCAAGCGGCTGAAGGAAGATCGCGACGACATGCACCGGAGGCTGATCACCGAGGCCGAAGGCCGCCCGATCGGCGAAATGAATTACCGCAGTGTCGGGGGCGGAACGGCTGAAGTCGGAATCAAAATCTGCGAAGGGTCCATGCAAAATCAAGGATACGGTTCAAAGCTGCTGGGAATGCTGTTCCGGGCGCTTTTTTCACAACAGGGCTACCGAAAGATCATTCTCGATACCCGTCTTGAGAACAAAAGAGCGCAGCATGTGTACGAGAAATTGGGTTTTACCAAACTTCGGGTGCGTACGGAGAATTGGAACGGTGCCGATGGCGGGGGGCCAGTGTTTATCGATTATGAGCTGGTTCCCGAGCATTTCATCGATCCTGCCGCAAACTCCCGGTTTTGAATGAAAAACAGCACACAAAAACACGTCCGGACCGGACGTGTTTTTAGTTTGCCCAGAAGGGGGCGGAAATGGACCGCCGGCCCCCTGTACTCTCCGGAGGTTACCGGAGCCGGGCCCTTGTGCCGCCCGGAAAATTCCCGCATGTAATCTGCGCCCCTTCGGAAGGACTTTCGTTCTGGAACGGCGCGCGGCCGAGGGTCCCCGTTCAATCCCAGTGGGCTGTTCAGGGATTGCCGTCGCCAAGCTGGCGCTTTCTCAAAGTTCAGCCGCACCTGTACTAATGCTTGAAGCCGTGCCGCACGCTATGCCTCACACTATAATGCACGCCATGCCCAGTGCCAAGCCACACGGCATGCTGCATGCACCGCTTCGCAAGGGAGCAGGCGGCTGCTCAGTTTTTCAGCGTATTCGGCAGCTGCTTGATCCGCTCTTCGTCCGGGGTGACGAACAGCGTTCTCTGGTGGTCGTAGATGACAAAACCCGGCTTTGCCCCGCTCGGCTTGCGGACATAGCGGATCAGGGTGCAATCCACGGGGACACTGCTCGAATGTTTGGCCTGGCTGAAGTAAGCGGCGAGCTGCGCGGCTTCCTCCAGGGTCGCATCGCCAAAGGCCTCGCTGCGGATGACCACGTGGGATCCGGGAATATCCTTTGTATGCAGCCATGTGTCGTTTGGCGCGGCGAGACGGTTGGTGACGTATTCGTTTTGCAGGTTGTTTTTGCCCACATAGATTTCGATGCCCTCCGAGGAGGTGAACACCTGAAGCGTGGGCTTGGTGTTCTTTTTCTTCTTTTTGCCCTTTTTGCTGCGGTCGCGCAGGTAGCCCTGGCCGATCAGCTCCTCGCGGATCTCCTCGATGTCGTTTAGGGAAGCGTCGTTCAGCTGCTGAAGCAAGGTCTCCACATAGGCGATTTCCTCATGGGTTTTTGTCAGCTGCTGGTCGATGACCTGCAGGCTGTTTTTGTATTTGTTGTAGCGCTTGAAATAGCGCTGGGCGTTGTCCGACGGATTCAGGAGCGGGTCGAGCGGAATGGTGATTTCCGCCTGATCCTCGTCATAGTAGTTGACGAGCCGTGCTTCCTTGTCGCCCTTTTTGACGGCATACAGCGAAGCAAAAAGCAGTTCGCCCCAAATGCGGTATTGCTCAGCGTCTTCGGCTTCCTCCAGGTCCTTTTGCAGGTTGGAGAGCTTTTTGATGTTCTTGGCCCGTTCATTGCTTAAAAAACGGATCAGGTCGGCGGTCCGCTGCTTGACGGTGTCCCGCTCGGCCTTATCGCCGTAGAAATCCTCCATGCAGGCGCTGATCGAGCCGTATTGCTTCGTGAGTCCGCCTTCTTCAGCCTGCGTGAGCGGTACGGCCGAGAAGACCGCTTTGCCTTTGGCGTTTGTGCCGATGAACGGCGAATATTGGTCCTCGCGTACGGGCGCGAGCACCTCGTCGAACGCGGCCCACAGCCGCGCCGCGAACTCCGCCGGAGCAGTATGGTCCGGGCCGGAGCGCCAGCAGCGGCCTGCGATCTCCCCGGCGATCAGCGGGCTGATGCCGCTGAAGGCATGGACGAGCCAGCCGCGCGGATCGGCCGACGGGGCGGGACCGCCCGAGCCGTCCGGCTTGGCGCCGCCCGCCAGAAGCGCAAGATCGCCTTCGATGATCTCGTCCGGCTCCTCCGGCGGCAGCAGCGCGGCTTCTTCCGCCGCAGCCGCCAGCGCGAGGAAGGCCTCGCGACCGGTGGTCAGCGGATCGAGCTTATGCTGCTGCGGCGGCGCAGTGTACTCCGCGCCGGGCATGACGATCCGGTAGCTGCTGATCGACGGCGTTACATGGTGAATGCCGTCAATGATGGTGCCGCTGGCGAGATCGGTAAGGATGATGTTGCTGTGGCGGCCCATCAGCTCGACGATGATTTTTTTCGCGGAAACATCGCCTAGTTCGTCCCGTGTCCGTACGGTCAGGTGGATGATCCGCTCCATGCCGACCTGTTCAATGCTTTCGATGACGCCGCCTTCGCAGTATTTGCGCATCAGCATGCAGAACATTGGGGCCTCCGCCGGATTGAGCGAATTGCGCTCGCTTAAGTGCAGCCGGGGATAGGTCGGGTTAGCCGACAGCAGCAGCTTTCCGCCGCCGCCCGCGCCGCGCAGAATAAAGATGAGATCGTGATCGTTAGGCTGATATATTTTGCCGATGCGCGCTCCGATGAAGCTCTGGAGTTCGTGCACGACCGCTCGGGTTACAATGCCGTCAAGTGCCATGATAAGAGTTCTCCTGTCGCATGATGATAAGTGATCTTCTCTATGATGCCATACTCCGCCCATCTGCGCAAAAGGAGAAGCGGACAGGGTGATATTTCGGGACGACCCTGAATACACATGGACATGAACAGGTGGAAAAGCTGTGCGCCGCCGGAAGTCAAGAAACGACCGGGAGGGGAAAGAAAATTCATGGAAACAAAAAGTTGGCACCGGCTCGGTGCAGAGGAACTGCAGCAAAAGTTCGGCGTCCGTCCGGAGTCGGGCCTGAGCGGGCAGGAGGCCGCGGACAGGCTTGCCGAGAGCGGGCCTAACGAGCTGTCCGAGGGCAAAGCGATCTCGCCGTTTACCCTTTTGCTGAACCAGTTCAAGGATTTTATGGTACTGGTGCTGATGGGGGCGACGCTGGTGTCCGGCCTGCTGGGTGAATATCTGGATGCCGTCACGATTATCGCCATTATTATTCTCAATGGGGTACTGGGCTTCGTGCAGGAATTCCGCGCCGAACGCTCGTTGCGGGCGCTGAAGCAGCTGTCCGCCCCGTCGGCCAAGGTGCTGCGCGGAGGCAAACAGGAGACGGTGCCCGCCAGGCTGCTCGTTCCCGGCGATATCGTCCTGCTGGAGAGCGGCGACCGCGTGCCTGCGGACGTCCGCTGGCTCGAATGCAGCGCGCTTTATGCGGAGGAATCCGCGCTTACGGGCGAATCGCTGCCGGTCTCGAAGCATGCGGAGCCGATTCAGGCGGAGGATATACCGCTCGGCGACCAGAAAAATATCGGCTTCATGGGCACGATGGTCACCCGCGGGACAGGCAAGGCCATCGTCATCCGTACAGGGATGGCCACGGAGATGGGGAAAATCGCCGATCTCATTCAGAACACCGAATCGCAGGAAACGCCGCTGCAGCACCGGCTTGAGCAGCTGGGCAAAATTCTCATTTACCTGTCGCTGGCGCTCACCATCGTTGTCGTACTCGCCGGCATCCTGCACGGCCAGCCGGCCGTCTCGATGTTCCTGGCAGGGGTCAGCCTTGCGGTGGCGGCCATTCCCGAAGGGCTCCCGGCGATCGTCACCATTGCGCTGGCGCTCGGCGTGCAGCGGATGATCAAACGCAAAGCGATCGTCCGCAAGCTCCCCTCGGTCGAAACGCTGGGCTGCGCCTCGGTCATCTGCTCCGACAAGACCGGAACGCTGACGCAGAACAAAATGACCGTTACGAAAATGTGGACCGGCGGCCGCAGCCTGGACGTAACCGGCGAAGGTTATGCGCCGGTCGGCCAGATCCTCGACAAGGGCAAGGCGGTCGATCTGAAGCATGACCAGAGCCTGCGCCGCATGCTGCAGGTGGGGGCGCTGTGCAACAACGCCGAGATTGTGGAGACGTATCCTGCGGATAGCCGGGGCAAGCGCAAGGGCAAGGAGAAGGTCGGCGATACCGACAAAGGCGCCGGGGTCCAGCCGGTCTGGGAGCTGAAAGGCGATCCGACCGAAGGCGCGCTGGTTGCATTGTCCGCCAAAATGGGCCTGACCGCTCAGTCGCTCGCGGTAACCTACAGCCGGGAGCGGGAATTTCCGTTCGATTCCGAACGGAAGCTGATGTCGGTCCTGGTCAGCCACCCCGGTGGCCGGATGATCTGCACGAAGGGCGCGCCCGACGTGCTGCTGAATAACTGCGCCTACATGCTGTGGGAGGGCGGGGTCGTGCCTTGCACGCCGACGCTGCGCCAGAAAGTGCTGGAGGCGAACGAAGCGATGGCATCCGGCGCGCTGCGCGTGCTGGGGATGGCCTACCGGGAGCTGCGCTCTGGCGAAGAGGCGGGCAGCGAGAAGGAAGCGGAAAGCCAACTGGTCTTTGTCGGACTGGCCGGCATGATCGATCCGCCGCGCCGCGAGGTACGCGATGCGATCAGCGTGACGCGCCGCGCGGGCATCAAGACGGTGATGATTACCGGCGACCATGGCACGACGGCCGAAGCAATCGCCCATCAGCTCGGCATTCTGCAGCGCGGCGGCACGGTCTTGACCGGCAGCCAGCTCACCCGGATGAGCGACGACGAACTCGACAAAGTGTCGGACAACGTCGCCGTTTATGCTCGGGTGTCGCCGGAGCATAAGCTGCGGATCGTCAAATCGTTGCAGCGCCGGGGCCATGTCGTGGCGATGACCGGCGACGGCGTCAACGATGCGCCGGCGATCAAGGCGGCGGACATCGGCATCTCGATGGGCATCACCGGCACCGATGTCACGAAGGAGGCGTCTGCGCTGGTGCTGGGCGACGACAACTTTTCGACGATCGTTGCGGCGATTGAGGAAGGCCGGAATATCTATGAGAATATCCGCAAATTCATCCGTTACCTTCTGGCTTCCAACGTCGGTGAGATTCTGACCATGTTCTTCGCCATGCTGCTCGGCCTGCCGCTGCCGCTCGTGCCGATCCAGATTCTATGGGTCAATCTCGTGACCGACGGTCTCCCGGCAATGGCGCTCGGCGTGGATCAGCCGGAGAAGGACCTGATGGAGCATAAGCCGCGCGGCGCCAAAGAGAATATTTTCGCCCGCCGGCTCGGCTGGAAAATCATCAGCCGCGGCCTGCTGATCGGCGTCTGCACGCTGGCCGCCTTCTGGCTGACGCTGCGCGTCGACCCGGGCAGTCCGCAGCAGCTAATCCTGGCCCAGTCCGTGGCGTTCGCAACGCTCGTCATGGCTCAGCTCATCCATGTGTTTGACTGCCGCAGCTCGCGCTCGATCTTTTACCGCAATCCGCTGCAGAACAAATACCTGGTGCTGGCCGTGCTGTCCTCCGTGCTGCTGATGCTTGCGGTTATGTATATCCCGGTGCTGCAGCCTGTGTTCAAAACCGTGCCGCTGGGCTTGCGCGAATGGTGCCTCGTCTTCGTCATGGCCGGCATTCCTACCTTCCTGATGGGAGCCGGCAGCGTATGGGGCGGCCAGAAGAGCCGCCGCCGGGGCGGCAGCAGCCGTCCGGTGATGAAAAGTACAAAATTTTCGGCATAAAATCAATAGCGCTGTCCCACTCTGTAAGGTATGCTAGTTTCACGGGCGTTACCGAATTGGAACTATCTTAATCTTTGGGAGTGGACCATTAATGGAATTTACGAAAATGCACGGCCTTGGCAATGATTTTATCGTGGTATTCGGCGAACAGGAACTGCCGGCTAATGCCTCTGAGCTTGCGATCCATCTCTGCAACCGGTTCTTCGGCATCGGCGCAGACGGTCTGGTCTATATTTTGCCTTCGGACCGCGGCGACTATATGATGCGCATCATCAACTCGGACGGTTCGGAAGCCGAGCAATGCGGCAATGCGATCCGCTGCGTCTCCAAATACGTGTATGAGCACGGGCTGGTGGATTCCGAGGAAATCGTTATTGTCACGATTGGTGCGGGCGAGCAGAAGGTGAAACTGAAGGTACAGGACGGCGTCGCCCTAAGCGTGACGGTCGATATGGGAGAGCCGGTGCTGGCAGGTCCGCAGATTCCGGTGGCCATCGATGCCGAGCCGGTCGTCGATCAAGCAATTGAAGCGGACGGTTCGACATTCCGTTTCACCGCCGTATCCATGGGCAACCCGCACTGCGTCATTTATGTGGACGATGCGGCAGCCTTCGATCTGGCGACCTGGGGGCCGCAGCTGGAAGTGCATCCGCTGTTCCCGAAAAAAGTGAACGTCGAGTTCGCCACCGTGCGGGACCGCGGCCATGTCGACATGCGTGTCTGGGAACGGGGTGCGGGTCCGACCCTGGCCTGCGGTACCGGCGCCTGCGCCACTCTGGTCTCTTCGGTGCTGAACGGTTTGACCGACCGCTCGGCGGTCATCAGCCTGAAAGGCGGCGACCTGTTTATCGAATGGAACGAAGCCGACAATCATGTCTATATGACCGGCCCGGCCCAGGTCGTCTATACCGGAACGGTGAATATCTAAATCACTAGTTAATATGTGCTTCAAAAAAGCCCTCAATCTCCGCCGGTTTAGCCCGGCAGAGTTGAGGGCTTTTTTAATGCTTGATGGATAACAGGTCCTGCGGAACCGCCTCGCTGCGAGGAATCGTTTATCCCGTGTAACGGTAATAGTCCTGCTGGCCCTGAACGGCAAAGCCGCAGCTTTCATACAGCTTGAGCGCGTTCGGATTGTCCAGCGCCACTTCCAGGTGCACGCTGTTGCCGTTCCGATGCTCGCGTTCAATGGTCTGCAGGAGCGCGGAGCGTCCGATGCCCCGGCCGCGGAGCTGCGAATCCACCACAAAGCCGTAGATCCAGGTCTCTTTGTCTTCGGTGGATAACCGCAGCTTACCGGCCGGGTTGCCGGCAGATTCGATCAGGATATACTCTTCATCGGTGCCGGATAAGTGCAGGGCATACAGCGCAGCCGCATGTTCCTCCGAATCGCCGAAGCCTTCACAGTCCATCCGGATCATAAAAGGAATTTCTTCCGGGCTTGCCGGGCGAAGCACGACATCGCTTCGCAAGGCGCCGGCGTCCGGCAGGATGCCGTTCCATTTCATCTGGAATTCCGAATGATTGAACGCAAGCGGCAGCGTCTTCAGAAAAGCGGCCGCGGAAGCCGAGTTCGCCGGTGCGTTCAGCAGCACGGTTCCGGGTTTGCTGCGTTCGATGATCGTCAGCGCGCGTTTCCACAGTCCGGTAAAGATCCCCCGGCGGCGGAAGCCCGGCCGGACCATGCCGCAAACCTCCAAATCGCTTGTGATGCCGTACAGGCCGATAAAGCCGACCAGCCGCTCGTCTTCATACGTGACCAGCCACTCCGCGCCGCCTTCTTCGGGCTTCCGGCGCAGCATGTCCCAATTCAATTTCAGGGAGATACCCTCATATTGCTCGCAGCGCTGCTGCAATTCTTCAATTTCCTGCAATGTGTCGTTTGTCGTAGTCAACCCGTTTCCTCCTCCATATCAATCCCAAATCCGGAAACGGGAGCCGGCCATTATCCGGTCCTCAGTTTCCGCTCAGTACATCCGCGTAGTCCTTGTGCTTCTCGAATTGATGAGCGGCATAAGGGCATTGCGGCACGATTTTCACGTTGTCTTGACGCGCCTTGTCCACCACGGCTTTCACCAGCTGTTCGCCGGCGCCTTGTCCGCGCAGGTCTTCGGATACGAAAGTGCGGTCAATGGTCAACGTACCGGTCGATGCATCGGTTTTGTAGGTAATTTCGGCAAGAGCTTTGCTTTCGCCAGGAATATAAAAACGTCCTTCTTCATGTTTGAGTTGGCTCATTGTACTTCACTCCTATCGGTCGTAATGCCCTTAATCTACTACCTTGAACTGGAAAAAGCAAGATCGCTGCGTCCAACTGGAAAAATGCGGAGATGCCTTTGCTGATTGCCCGCCGCTGTACTTGGTTAATAAAAAGAATGGCAACCTGCAGCATCTGCAGCATGGTCCAACGAATCAAGCTAAGGCTTCCGTCGCAACATTTGCCGCGTGGATCATTTACGCGTGATTCCTTAAGATGAATGATGGATTGGAAGTCCAGCAATAACAAACTTTTAGGGAGGGTTCATCATGGAAAACACAGTACGATTGACTGAAAGAACAGGCAAGGCGGCGGCTGAACGGCGCCGCGGGTTTGTGCCGGTTGTCGTTTACGGTGCGGGTTCTGAGACGAAATCCTACGCCGCGGACGTCAAGGCCCTGAATGAAATTCTCGGCCGCAACCCGCGGGCGATCCTGAAAGTGACGCTGCCGGGCTCGGGCACGGCCAATGCCGTCATCCAGGAAGCGCAGCGCAAGCCGCTGTCCCGCGAGCTGCTGCATATCGATCTGCACAAAATTGATATGAAATCCGAGCTGGACACCAAAGTGGCGCTGCACTTTGTCGGCGACAGCGCTGGGGTAAGAGCAGGCGGCATTCAGCAGGTTGAGCTGTACGAGCTGGATATCCGCACACTGCCGGACAAGCTCAAGCCGTCCCTTGAAGTGGACATCAGCGGCCTGGAGATCGGCGGCCAGCTGCATGTATCCGATCTGCCGCCGCAGGAAGGCTGGACGATTCTGACACCGGAGGATACGCTGATCGTACGCATTGCGACGCCGGCAGTCTACGAGGAGCCGGAAACCGAAGAAGCCGCCGCGCCGCAGGAGGAAGTCGCTGCCGCTGCGGAAAGCGAGCCGGAAGGCGAATAATCATTCTATTTGGTTACGGATCGATGCGTGTACACCTTCAAGATGCCAGGCCCTAAGCGGGCCTGCGCTTGAAGGTGTTTTTGCGTTGCCGAAAATTTACCCGAGTCCCGTGACAAGGTTCAGGAGCCCGCGGCGATCCATTGGTACTTGGCGCGAAACTTTTGAACTAACGGACATGAGCGCCGTTATTTGTGAAATAACGGGTTATTTCCCGCTGTAACGGACCTCAGAGACGTTATTGTCATCAAATAAGCCGAAAAGAGGCGGTTTGATCAAGAATAACGGCGCTCATGTCCGTAAGATTTCAAAACACAGGATTTTTCGCGAAATAAGGGCTCCTGGGTCCGTTACATCCTGGAGCTCACCTACATCTGCCCACGTTCGCCCATCGCTTACCCGGCACTCTTCAACATCTTCCTCACGACTGCATGTGCAGTTAGCCCTGGCCCCATATTTTATTATTCGCGATCCGCCTCCAACGGGCAGATTTCCTTTCGCCGACCGAGTGCAAATCCGTCTCCAGGCGGAGGAGCGCAGCGGCCGTGTCGCTTACAATAGGAACAGCCGGGCAAACCTTCTTTACAACGTAACAGTGTTATGTTACGATGACGCCGAGGAGTGATGGCGATGGAGGAAGAATGGATCTCCAAGAAGGATTTGCTGGATCAGACCGGAATATCGTACGGACAGCTATACCGCTGGAAGCGCAAGCAGCTGATTCCCGAGGAGTGGTTTATCCGGAAATCAACGTTTACGGGACAGGAAACCTTTTTTCCGAAAGAACGGATATTGAGCCGGATTCACAATATTTTGCATATGAAGGATGATCTCTCGCTCGATGAACTGGCCGGCAAGCTGGCGGACACCTCGGCATTTTACAAGCTGACGTTTACGCGGGAAAATCTAATGGAACGTAACATTGTTTCGGGAGTGACGCTCGATCGGTTCGCGAAGGACATAGGGACGTTTGCTTTCGGGCAGGTCATCAATTTGTTCGCTGCGGAGGTGCTGCTGGGCAAAGGACAACTCAATTTGGAGGAAGCCGGGCAGATGCTGCAAACGCTGAACACGCATACGCCATCCTATGGCGACAAGGATTGGGAGCTGCGCTTCGTCCGCAAGATGGGCATCGGTTTTTTCATCATTGGTCCGTCCGGAGCCGAGCTGGGGTTCGACGAAAGCGTCCGCGTGGTAGTCCGCGTAAGCCTCGCCGAGCTGCTGGAACAATTAAAGGGCAAGCTGTAACCGATGCATTACCCCGGTGATTTTACTCAGGTATAGGAGGGATTTCAATGAATCAACAGGTACTTCCGGACTTGCGGCTCAGCGGCGTTAACGGTGCGGCCGGCGGGGTCTACGGAAATGTCGTTCTCGAAGGTGTCAGCAAGATCCACGGCGATGTTAAAACCAAAACGTTCCGGGTGGACGGGATGCTCACACTGGAAGGCGGACTGGTTGCGGAAACGGTGGACGGCAACGGCAAGCTGAAGGTGAACGGCGCGCTGCAGAGCTTCTCGTTATCGCTTGACGGAATGCTCACGATTGGCGGCAAGCTGGAAGGCGAAAGCTGCACCGTAAACGGTGGTCTTACCGTTAAGGCCGACAGCGAGGTGGAGCGGTTTACCGGCGAAGGCTTTTTCAAGGTAGAGGGGCTGCTCAGCGCCGGCACGCTCGATTTCAACATGCAGGGCCAATGCAAGGCACAGGAGATCGGGGTAGAGAACCTGAAGGTCCGGCAAAGCGGCTCGAAGGTATGGGGCAAGCTGTTCGGCGGCGTGATCCCGATGCTCAAGGCGGAGCTTGTTACCGATTCGATTGAAGGCAACCAGCTTGATCTGGAGTATACCCAGGCGAAGGTTGTCCGAGGGGACGTGGTCATTCTAGGCCCGGGCTGCCACATCGGACTGGTAGAATATGGCACGCGGCTGTCGGTACATCCCGACGCTGTCGTCGAAAGGGAGATGAAACGCGGTGAATGAATCATTATCTCGGCCGTCTTTAAAGGTTCTGGGCAATTCCACGTCTTCGGGCGGAACATTCGGGAATGTGAGGGTTACAGGCGAATGCAAGTTTCTGGGCGATGTCGATTGCCTCTCCCTCCATTTGACGGGGGAAATTGAAGTTACCGGCACGTTAACCGCGGGACAGCTGAAAACGACGGGGGAATGCGAGGTAGCGGGCCGGATCCAAGCGAAGTCGCTGCGCGGCCAAGGCCAGATCCATGCCCGGCAAAACATCGCCGTCGAAGACGTCAAATACAGCGGCGGAATCATGGTCCAGGGCGACTGCGAAGCCGAAACGCTCCAGTTGAACGGGGCGCTCGAAGTGGGAGGTTTGCTGAACGCGGGCCGCATCGAGCTGACGCTGTTCGGTCCCGGGAAGGCTGCGGAGGTTGGCGGAGGCACAATTATCATCAAGCCGAGCAAAACGAAATCACTGGTGCCCAAATTGGCCAAAGACCTCATCTTTACGGCAAACCAGATCGAAGGCGATATTGTGGAGCTGCAAAATACAAAAGCGCAGCGGGTGCGCGGCGGCAGTGTGACCATCGGAGCGGGCTGTGAAATCGGTACGGTCGAATACCGCAATAACCTGGATATTCATAAAAATGCGACGGTCCTGAGGCAGATCAAAATCTGAGCCGGGTGACCGAAATAGGAGTGGAATCATGAATACGGCAATCAACAAACCGAAACCGAAAACGCCCCATTTGGGCATTGTCCTCGCCGGCCTGCTGCTGGGGATCTTGATGGCATCGATGGATAATACCATTGTCGCTACGGCAATGGGCAACATCGTGGCCGAGTTGGGTGGAATGGACCAGTTCGTCTGGGTCACATCGGCTTATCTGGTCGCGGAGATGGCAGGGATGCCGATTTTCGGCAAGCTGTCGGATATGTACGGGCGCAAACGTTTTTTTGTCTTCGGCATTATTGTCTTTATGGGCGGCTCCGCGCTTTGCGGAACGGCGGACACCATTACGCAGCTGGCGATTTACCGGGCCATACAGGGCATCGGGGGCGGCGCGCTGGTACCGATCGCTTTTTCGATCATGTTCGATGCTGTCCCGGTAGAAATGCGCGGAAAGCTGGGCGGCGCGTTCGGGGCGGTATTTGGCCTGTCGAGTATTTTTGGACCCCTGCTTGGCGCTTACATTACCGACCATATCGCCTGGGAATGGGTGTTTTATATCAACCTGCCGCTCGGCGTGATCGCGTTTATTATGGTAGTCGGCTTCTATAAAGAATCGGTGGAGCATTCCAGACAGCCGATTGATTGGCTGGGGGCGGGCACGCTGCTCGGCGCGGTAGTCAGCCTGATGTTCGCGCTGGAGCTCGGGGGCAAAAAATACGCCTGGGATTCGTGGGTCATCTTGACACTGTTCGGTGCATTTGCCGTTCTGACGGTTTTGTTCCTGTGGGCTGAGACACGGGCGAAGGAGCCGATTATTTCGTTCGATTTATTCCGAAAAAGATTGTATGCGACCAGCGTGCTGACCGCTTTGTTCAGCGGGGCCGCGTTTATCGTCGCTTCGGTATATATTCCGATCTTCATTCAGGGCGTGCTCGGCGGCTCCGCCACCAATTCCGGGCTTGTCCTTCTGCCGATGATGCTTGGCTCGGTAGTGACGGCCTCGACGGCCGGATTCCTGATGGCCAAACTCCGTTACCGCACGCTGATGCTTCCGACTCTGGCACTGCTGGTCGTGGGAACGGCACTCGTGACCACATTGTCGCCGGATTCGACCCGGCTGCTCGTGACCTTGTACATGATCCTGATCGGGCTTGGGATCGGGGCTTCGTTCTCGGTGCTCAGCACTGCAGCAATCCACGGCTTGACCGCGCAGCAGCGCGGCGCGGCGAGCGCAACCATGAACTTCGTGCGGTCCCTCGGCATGACGATCGGAATTACGGTCTTCGGCATCCTCCAAAGCCATTATTTCAGCGCCAAGCTGGCTGAGCTGTTCGCAGGCAATCCCGGCGGCGGAAGCAGCGCGGGCGGCCTCGACTTCGGCGATCCACATGCATTGCTGTCGCCGGAGACGAGAGCGCAAATTCCGCCGGAAGTCCTCGGAAACATCACGGACGGCTTGTCCTATTCCATCGTCCATACGTTTGCCTGGGCCATTCTTCCCGCCGCGCTCGCGCTAGCGGCCGCAAGCCTGATGGGCCGCGAAAAAATGGACCCCGCCGCAGGCGGCGAGGTCTCCTCGGGGCATTAACCCATACGGCTGAGCCGTAAGCCGCAGCGGATAACCGCAGGTGACTTAAGGCTGCGGATGACTAAGATGGTTACGGGCGAGTGCAGGGGACTGCAGATAGCATCCGTTTGGGCCGGCGTCATCCGCAGACTATTCCTGCTTGGCCGCGCGGAAGCGCAGCACGGTCCGCAGCTTGTCCGGCGCCGTCTTGCGCGCGTCGCTGATATAAATCTCCCGGTGGGTGAGGGAGAGCCGGCGGAGTCCCTGCTCCCGGCAATACGACTCCATCCGCGCAAAGCTTTCCGGCTCCGTGTCATACGGGCCGGTATGCAGCATCTGCACGCTGAGACCGTCTTCGGATTCCCCGAAGACGGTTTTTTGCAGCAGGGGATGGGGTTTGCTGCGCTTTACCATCTCCATGACCTCGGCCGCCAGCTCGGGCGTGGCAAAATCGGGTTGGCGGATCATCAGCGTATATATGAGCTCGTTTTTATCGAGCGTATCCTGGCCGCGTCCTTTTTCAGTCAAGTCCCAAATGCCCTCCAGCGGGAACACCGTATAGTCGTAATACCCCTCGGGAACGATCCCTTTCTTCGGCAGCATTTTGACTGCATAAGCCAGAGAATACAGCACTCCGACCGCCTCCGCGAATTCATCCCCGTTCGGATTACCCCGGCCTTCCAGCATAAAATAGCGGTATCCCGGCACGATAAGGACGGACGGCTTCCCTGCCGGCAGGTACAGCGCTTTGTCCTGCTTTTTCCACTCGTATTTCATTGGGCAGCCTCCAGCTCTTCCGGTTCTTCCCAATCTTTGCAGACATCGACCCAGGAGACGCCGCCGGAATAGCGCATTAGCTCGTCGCAGGTCAGTTCGATCGCGGAATTGGTGCTGCCGCAGGCGGGGAACAGCGTGTCGAACCGCTGCATCGAACGATCAAGGTACACCTCAAGCTCGTGAACCAGGCCAAACGGGCAGACGCCGCCGATCTCATGGCCGGTCTGAGCAAGCACCTCCTCCGGCGACAGCATCCGCGGCTTGAACCCGAAGGCTTCGCGGAATTTTTTGTTGTCGATGCGGGCATCCCCGGCGGTAACGATCAGCAGGGCTTGTTCGGCTTGTCCGCGGAAGGACAGCGTTTTGGCGATGCGCGCGGGAATGACGCCGATAGTGGCGGCCGCCAATTCTACCGTGGCGCTGGACGTATCGAATTCAAGGACGTCGTGCTCGCGGCCGTACTCACGGAAATGGGCTTTCACGTTGGCGATGGACATGGCGAATTCTCCCTTTCTGAAACAAGGTTATTTCCAAATTATTTTCATTTTACCGTGTTTTAACCTGCCGGTATAGCGCATGCCGGGCATCTCCGCAAAAAAACCGGCTGTGCCTCCGAAGAGACGCAGCCGGTTACCGGCATAAAGGCTATAGTTAGTTCACACATTTTCGACATTTTGCCTGACTTTCTGCAGCAGCGCGATCAGTTGGGCATATTCCTCTTCGGTGAGTCCCGTGGACAGCCTGATATTCAGATCATCGAGGACGGACTGAAGGGTCGGCTTGAAGGCAATGGCTTTGGCCGTTGGATAGAGCAGTGAGGAACGCCGGTCGGCGGGATCGGGCCTGCGTTCGATATACCCCGCTTCCTCCAAATGTTTAACCGAGCGGGCAGTGGTTGCTTTATCGAATTTGGTCTCGACGGTCATCTGATCCTGGGTGATGCCTGGAGTATTCAGAATGAGCTTGAGAAAAGTATGCTGGCCGCCGCTGCCGATGCCGTAGGGCAATAGATCGCGGACAAGCACTTTTTGACTCTGGCGGTGAAGATAAGAGATCAGTTTGCCAATCGGTACGCTCAAGGAAGACACCTCTTTAAAATGCTCGGATGCGGAAAGGCGGCACAGGCATAGGACCGCTTCCTGAGCTAAATTTAACATAAAGTGGTTGCATGCGCAACTAAATTGCAGTACACTGATTAAGTTCATTAGTTGCAACTGCAACTATTCGCAATCCTAAAAACAAGCAGGTGATCCCATGAGTTCGATCAGCATTACATATCAGGATGACGCGGTGATCCAGAAGAACCGCTGGCTGATTCTTGTTGTGCTTAATCTATTTACGTTTATGTCCACGCTGGACGGAAGCATCGTCAACAATGCGCTGCCGGTGCTGGTTAGACAGCTGGGGCTGCCGATGGCCCAGGTGGAATGGGTGACGACAGGATATCTGATGGCGATCTGCGCCGCGATCCTGTTCTTTGGAAGACTCGGCGATATCGCCGGGAAGATCCGCATTTTCAAAATGGGCATGATCGTCTTCACCGTCGGCTCGCTGCTGTGCGGCTTCAGCGGAACGCTGCCGCTGCTGATTGCCTCGCGGGTCATTCAGGCAGTCGGCGCTTCGATGACCATGGCGAACAGCCAGGGCATCGTTACCGACATCTTCCCGGCGACGGAGCGCGGCAAGGCGCTCGGGCTGATCGGCACCTTCGTATCGCTGGGCAGCATCGCCGGTCCAAGTCTCGGCGGAATTATCGTGTCGTCGCTCGGCTGGGAGTACATCTTCTGGGTGAACGTGCCAATCGGCCTGATCGCCATCACCCTCGGCTGGCGCATGCTGCCGAAGGATCTGATCCGCGTGAAGTCCACAATCGATGCACCGGGAACGGGCTTGTTCATGGTGTTCATCATCTGCCTGATTGCCGGGCTGCTGCTCGGCCAGCAGCTGGGGTACGGCGATGCCCGGATTATAGCGGCGCTCGTCGTTGCGGCCGTCGCGTTTATCGCTTTCCTGGTCGTCGAGAAACGGCGGGCGCAGCCGCTCCTGCAGCTCTCGCTGTTCCGCAATTCGCTGTTTTCGCTGAGTATCTTTTGCGCTTTTCTCGTCTTCGTCGCCAACTTCTGCTTTAACATTATCGCGCCGTTCTATGCGCAGAACCTTTTGAACCTGTCGCCGTCAAACGCCGGTTTCCTGCTCATGCTGTTCCCGATCATGATGGTGGTCATCGCGCCGCTCAGCGGGGCGCTGTCCGACAAGATCGGCTCCGAGCTGCTGACCTTTGCCGGCCTACTCGTCATGGTGGTGGCGCAGCTCGGCATGGCGCGGCTGCATGCCGGCAGCTCGGTGACGCTCGTCGGCGTATGGATTGCGCTGCTCGGCGTCGGCAGCGGCCTGTTCCAGTCGCCGAACAACTCGCTCGTCATGTCGAAGGTGCCGCGGACGCAGCTCGGTTCCGCCGGCAGCGTCAACTCGCTCGTCCGCAACATCGGCATGGTGGTCGGCATCACCGTCGCCACGACCGTGCTGTTCCATGTGATGAGCAGCAAGGCCGGACACCGGGTCACCGACATGGTTCCGGGACGGCCCGACATCTTCCTCGCGGGCATGCATGTCGTCTTTATCACGTCCTCTTCGATCTGCCTCGTGTCGGCGGTTCTGACCGGCTGGCGCATGCTGTCCGCGCTGCGCAAGAAGCGGAGCGTAAGCGCCGAGTAGTCACTCTGCAGCACAAAAACAGCCGGACCGGGGTTGAACCCCTTGGTCCGGCTGTTTTAACGTGGCGGCATAAATCCGCTAGTTCTTGAAGCTGTGGATCGGCGCGGGAATCCGGCCGCCGCGATTTACGAAGCCGGCGCAGTCGAAGCCGTTGACGGCCATAACCGGCGCGTAGCCCAGCAGCCCGCCGAATTCAACCATCTCGCCGACTTCCTTGCCGATGACCGGGATGACGCGCACGGCGGTCGTTTTGTTGTTGACCATGCCGATGGCCGCTTCGTCGGCGATAATGCCGGAGATCGTTTCCTTGCTGGTGCTGCCCGGAATGGCGATCATGTCGAGGCCGACCGAGCAGACGCAGGTCATTGCTTCCAGCTTCTCCAGCGTCAGCGCGCCGCGCTGTACCGCCTGGATCATGCCGTGATCCTCGCTCACCGGGATGAATGCTCCGCTCAAACCGCCGACGTAGGAGGAGGCCATGACGCCGCCTTTTTTGACGTTGTCATTGAGGATCGCAAGCGCTGCGGTCGTTCCCGGCGCGCCGGCTTCCTGCAGGCCCATCACCTGGAAGATTTCGGCAATGGAATCGCCGATCAGCGGTGTCGGGGCAAGCGAGAGGTCGATAATGCCGAACGGCACGTTCAGCCGCTTAGACGCTTCCTGAGCGACCAGCTGTCCGACGCGCGTTACCTTGAACGCGGTCCGTTTGATGGTCTCGCACAGCGTCTCGAAGTCCTGGCCCTTGACCTCCTCCAGCGCCCGTTTGATGACGCCCGGCCCGCTGACGCCGACGTTGATGACAAGTTCGCGTTCACCAACGCCGTGGAAGGCGCCGGCCATAAACGGGTTGTCCTCGACGGCGTTGCAGAACACGACCAGCTTGGCGCAGCCGATAGAGTCGCGGTCTTTCGTGCGTTCGGCGGTCTGCAGGATAATGTCGCCCATAAGCTTCACGGCATCCATATTGATGCCGCTGCGCGAGGAGCCGACGTTCACCGAGGAGCAGACCCGCTCCGTCACCGCCAGCGCTTCGGGGATGCTGTCGATCAGAATGCGGTCGCCTTTGGTGCAGCCCTTCTGCACAAGCGCGGAATAACCGCCGATAAAGTTGACGCCGACCTCCTTGGCCGCCCGGTCCAGCGTTTCCGCGACGGGGACATAAGTGTCGGTGTGCACCGCGCCGGCGGCAATGGAAATCGGCGTCACCGAGATCCGCTTGTTCACGATCGGAACGCCGAACTGGCGCTCGAGATCCTCGCCGGTTTTTACCAGCTTCTCCGCGGCACGGGTGATCTTGTCATAAACATTTTGATTAAAGACTTTCATTTCGGTGTGTGAACAATCCATCAGGCTGATGCCCATGGTGATGGTGCGGACGTCCAGGTTCATCTCCCGGATCATATTGTTCGTTTCTTGCACTTCCACTCTTGAAATCATCGCTCAAGCCGCCTTTCTATATCCGGTGCATGATGTTGAAGATATCTTCGTGCTGGAGCTTGATCTCGACGCCGATCTCTTCGCCGACATGCTGCAGATCCTCCACGATCTCCTCAAACGATTTGCTTGGACGGGAAATGTCCACGATCATCATCATGTTGAAATAGTCCTGAACAATGGTTTGCGAAATGTCGAGAATGTTCAGATTGTGCTCGGCCAGATAGGTGCATACCTTGGCAATAATGCCGACTTTGTCCTTACCCAGTACGGTAATGATCCCCTTCAATGAAATATCCTCCCTAATATGATCTTTATTGGCTCATCGCCGCTTTAACGGAATGAATGGCTTGAAGGTTATTATGTCAAATGTTAACACAAGCTTCAACCAAACGTTTTTTGTCAGCGTGATTAAAGTTTTCATCTTGCATGAGGCTATAGTAAAATAACTATGCGGTATTTAACATGATTAAATGACTACGGATCCGATCTTACAATTGAAGGAGCAACCATGAAAACAAAGAAATACAGGGATTTGGTGGAGCAGCGTACCCGGCAGACCCTTGTCAGCTGGTCCTTGCAGGAGACGGTGCCGGAGAAGGAGATCTACCGCTTTCTGCATAACCTCAGAGGTACGGCGGGGACCGTTGGTCTTGACAAAGTGGAAGGCTTTGCCGCGGGCGCACTGCTCACTTTTTCTGACAGCAGCGAGCGGGAGTGGAGTGAAGCGGAATGGGGCAACCATTTGTACCCGGTGCTGAAGCTGTTTGTCCACACGGAGCCGGATGGAACGGCCCTTACGCCGCTGGGCGAGTTTACCGTGCAGGGCGGCGTCAAGCAGCAGTATGAAATCCTGCTCATCGACGACGACGTGGAGCTGGTAGCGTTTCTGCGGGAATCGCTGGAGAAGCAGGCCTACTATGTCAGCATCGCGCTCTCCGCGGAACGCGGACTGAAGCTGTTTTATGAAAGCAAGCCGGATATGATTCTGCTGGACATCCTGCTGCCCGACCTCAGCGGCATCGATGTGCTCCGGCAGATTATCGATAAAGCGAAAAAAGAGCGGATTCCGATCATAATCATCAGCGGCGAGCATGCGAAGGACGTCCAGCTGTATGCCTATTCGCTCGGCGTAATGGATTATGTGCAAAAACCCGTCGATATCGACCTGTTCCTGATGCTGATCAAAAACCGCTTCGAATTGAAGCGCGAATGGCAAAAGACGACAGTCGTCGATGAGCTTACCGGGGCATACAACCGTAAATTCTTTAACCAGACGCTGAAACGGCTCGTGCATGATTTCAACCGCAGCGGGCGGATATTCTCCGTGGCGCTGCTGGACCTGGATCATTTCAAGCAGGTTAACGATACGTACGGGCATTTGATGGGGGACGAGGTGCTGCAGGCCTTCGCCATGCATGTGCAGCGCAGCATCCGGGTCGAGGATACATTCTGCCGCTTCGGGGGCGAGGAATTCGCCCTGTTTATGCCGAACACATCTGCGGAATCCGCGACGATTCTGCTCCAGCGCATCCATGAGCGTTTTGCGGCCAACCGGTTTAAAGCCAAAAACGAACCATTTTCGGTCACCTTCTCCTGCGGAATCACCGAAATCCGGGAAACGCAGAACAATCCGGAGCTCCTGATCGATGAAGCCGACAAGGCGCTCTACTTCAGCAAAAATTCCGGCCGCAACCGAACGACCCTGTACAGCGAGCAGCTGCCGGAAAGCCGGGGCGAATCGTTGCTCAGCGTCATCATCGTCGATGACGATCCGCTGATCCGCGGCATTGTGACGCAGCACTTCAACGCGTGGCAGCCGGAAGACATCGCGAGGGTGAAGGTGACCAGCTACACCAGCGGCAGGAATTTTTTGCAGGCGCCATGGTATTCGCCCGACGAGCGGTACGTCATTTTGCTGGACGGGATTATGCCGGACCTGGACGGGCTGGAGGTGCTGGAACAGATCCGCCGCGGGTATCCGGAGGACAACGTGCTCGTCATTATGCTGACTGGACGAAACGACCAGCGCGACATTATCCATGCTCTGCAGTTAGGTGCGGACGATTATGTCATCAAGCCGTTTCATATGCCGGAGCTGTTCAGCCGGATTGAGCGGCTCGCTCACAGATTTTTAGTTTAACCCGATAATAAAATATAGCGTGCGGAAAGTGAGAGGACATATGCAAAAAGTATTGGTGGCAGACGATGAAGATGTACTGCGCATGCTGATCGAGGATACGCTGGAGGATCTGGAGGACGTAGAGATTCATACCGCGGAGAACGGCCGCGAGGCGCTGGAGAAACTGAACGGCTGCGATTATGATTTGGCCATTCTGGATTACATGATGCCTGAAATGACAGGGATTGAAGTGCTCGAGCGGCTGGACGAGTCCAAGAAGATGAACATACCGATCATGATGTTAACCGCAAAAGCGCAGGAAATGGATCGCAGCAGAGCCAAGGAAGCGGGGGCGAGGTATTTTATGCCGAAGCCGTTCAGTCCGCTCGAGCTGCTGCAGGTCGTGGAGGGCATTCTGAGTGAAAAGAAGAAAATTGTCTGATGTAAGCATCAAAACGAAATATTCGCGGATCATTTTCAGCCTGCTTGTTCTTGTCATTCTGATCGGCGTAGGTTTGTTCGCCTACATTAATTCCGAGCAGCGGCGGCTGGACAATGAACGTGAGATGCTGCAGCAGAAAGCGGAGACCGTCGATAAGCTGGCGGAGTCGCTAAATGATGTGCTGTTCCGCGGGCGCGGCTATATTGCCTTCAAAAGCGACTCCGAGCTGCAGCAGCTCTACGCCGCGCTGGATCAACTGGATGTGGACACCGCAGCCTACGGCTTGTTGAACCTGTCCCGGGAGGAAGCGGAGTACAGGGACGAACTCACCAGCTTTGCCGCCAAATACCGGAATGAGCTCTTGCCGCAGGTGATCGGTCTGGTGCAGAGCAGCGACGAAGAAGGCATCCTGAAATTTTCGCAGGCCGGAAATACGGATGCGGTCAACAGTATTTTGGCTTATACGCAGCAGTTCCGGAAAGATACGCTCGAGCAGGTGAATGGGATCACCGCCGATTCGATCCGTGAAGCGAACCTGCTGTCGGTCGTCGCTTTTTCCATAAGCGCAGTGCTGCTGCTCATCTTTACATTTTTGATCTGGCGGATTCTGCAGATCCTGATCGGCCCGATCCTGAAGCTGGAGGAAGCGAGCAACTCGCTGGCCGCCGGCGAAGCGGTGCTGCTCGGCAACCTGGACAAACGGGATGAGATCGGCCGCCTGTACGAGGCGTTCCTGAACATGGCCCGCAACATCCAGGATAAGGAAGAAGAGCTGACGATGCAGAACGAGGAGCTGGTTGCCCAGCAGGACGAATTGCAGGATCAGCAGTTCCGGCTGGAGCGTTCCCTCAGCGAAATCGAAAGCATGATGAAGGCGCTCGACCAGTCTTCGGCGGTTGCGACCTTTTCCAATATGGGCGTGTTTACGCATGTCAATGATAATTTTATCGATTATACCGGCTACACGGGTTCGGAGATCCTCGGCAATACCTACCGGCTGCTTTCGATCCAGAACTTCTCTGAGGAGCAGATTCGGGAGATCGGGCGCAGACTGTCCACCGGCGGCGTATGGAGCAACGAGGTCGAAGTGAAGACCAAGGACGGTGCCGCCGTCTGGATGCATATGAGCATGATGCCGTATCTGAACGATGAAGGCCAAGTCTATAAGTACATTTTGATTGCGAACAATATCTCATACCTTAAACAAGTGCAGCGCGAACTCGCGGCAACGCTGGTGCAGACCGAACAGACCAAAATTATGCTGGAGCGCAGCAACCAATTGAATCATGACATTACTTATACCCTCGACAAGCAGGAGTTTGCGGAGAAATTCATTGCGTTCATGAACAAACAGTATCAGTTTGACTCCACCATGTTCTTTTTCGTGAAGGACCGGACTTTCTTCTCCAAAGGCGTGCCGCAAGAGAACCTTGACCGGTATCTCCGCAGCGAAAACGGCAACATGCTGTACCGTATGCAAACCGAACGCTCCTATATCACCAAACGTCTTGCTTCGGAAAGGGAGCAGGGCATCGCGCCGGAAGGTACTTACGCTTATGACTATTATTCTTCCGTGTTGAACGGGGAAGGCGAAATTCTGGCCGTGTTTGCCGCAACCCGCATCGGCCAATCCTACAGCGAGGAGGAGACCGATGAAATCCGCGGACTGATGAACCGTGTTGCACTTGCGATCGAACGCCTGCAGATGTACCAGGAGATCGAGGATGGGCGCAAGCTGAACCGCGATATCGTCAACAACGTCAACGAGGGCATCCAGTTCGTGCAGTCCGACGGCCGGATGCTGCATATCAACAAGGCGCTCAGCCAAATGTTCGATTTCGGCGAACGGGACGAAGGCGAGGAGCTGCCTAAGGAAGAGTGGCTGGAGCATTTCCTGGAGCATTCCAACGAAAGCCTGGAGCTGCGGCAGTTTTATGGCCAGATGTTGTCCACGGCGACCTCGGAGTCGGGTACGTTGAAATATTCGCTCGGCAAAGACAACAAGCGCCATATCGACGTATACGCCATTCCGGTGTACCGCCGGGAAGTCCGTTTCGGCACGCTGTTCGTACACCGCGACATTACCCGGGAATTCGAGCTGGACCTGATGAAATCGGAGCTTGTCAGTACCGTCAGCCATGAACTGCGTACGCCGCTGTCCAGCGTGCTCGGCTTTACCGAGCTGCTGCTGGCCAAGACGATGAAGCCGGAGAAGCAGCTGAAGTATCTGGAGACCATTCACCGGGAGGCGAAACGCCTGACCGATCTTATCAACGATTTCCTGGACCTGCAGCGCATGGAATCCGGAACCCAGACATACAACTCGGAACGGGTGAATCTCAGCGAGCTGGTGCTCGGCGTCATCGATCAGTTCAAAATGAGCAGTACGACGCATCATATTCTGCTGGCGGACGAAGCGCAAAACGCCAAGGTTGAAATCGACCGCGACAAGATCGTGCAGGTGCTGACCAATCTGCTCAGCAATGCGATCAAATTTTCGCCGGGACAAAATGAAGTCAACGTGCAGCTTTACAATGAGGGCAGCCGCATTGTCGTCGAGGTGCAGGACCACGGGCTCGGCATTCCGAAGGAGCAGATTGGCCAATTGTTCCAGAAGTTCCGGCGGGTGGACAACAGCGCCTCCAAGCGGATCGGCGGAACAGGTCTGGGCCTTGCGATCTGCAAGGAAATTATGGACAAGCAAAAAGGTACCATCGGCATCGAATCCGTGGAAGGCGAAGGCACCGTCGTGCGCTTTACCCTGCCGGTCGAATATACCGAGGGCAGCCGGCATGAAGACGAGCCCCAGCGCACCGGCGCCGACAAGGAACTCAAACCGGAAGTCATGATCGTGGAGGACGATTACAGCCTTTCGCTGCTGCTGTCCGAGGAGCTCAAAGGCAAAGGCTTCCGCGTTACGCATCATTACCATCCCGTGCAGGCGTTCGAGCAGGCGGTCAAAACGCCGTTCGTGGCTATCGTCGTCGACCTGATGCTCGGCGAAGAGCTCGACGGCTGGGATTTGATCCGCATGCTCAAGGACGATCCACGGACCGAGAATATTCCGATCGTGATTTCCTCGGCGCTCGACAAGGGGGACAAGGAGCTGATGGAGTCGGTGCGCAACTACCTGACCAAACCGTATCCGCCCGGCGAGCTGACCACAGCGCTTCAGCAGATCGTGGCGGCGAGATCGGCGAACGGGGACGTGCTGTTTCCCGAATAACGGAGAAGCCGGGCCGGCGCATTTGCCTTTTTTTCTGATGAAAAAACTTGCCTTACACTGCACTCTAAGGTCTATAGTGATGTTGAATGCAACAACAATCACTAGGCTCAAAGGGAGGAATTGCAGTGAAATACAGTTATTTGGGCAAATCCGGACTGAAGGTAAGCCGGCTGTGTCTCGGCACGATGAACTTTGGTCCCGAAACGGAAGAAAAAGAAGCGTTCAAAATTATGGATGCTGCATTGGATGCGGGAATCAACTTTTTTGATACCGCGAACGTCTACGGCGGAACGGATCACCGCGGCTGGACGGAAGAAATTATCGGCCGCTGGTTCAAGCTGGGCGGCGGACGCCGCGAGAAGGTCGTGCTGGCTACGAAGGTCCATAACGACATGCTTGACGCCAATGACGGACCGAACTCGGGGAACGGATTGTCTGCCTACAAAATCCGCCGCCATTTCGAGGGCTCGCTGAAACGGCTGCAGACGGATCATGTCGAGCTGTACCAGATGCACCATATTGACCGCAACGTATCCTGGGACGAGCTGTGGGGCGCGTTCGAAGGCCTCGTTGGCCAAGGCAAAGCCGACTATATCGGCTCCAGCAATTTCGCCGGCTGGCACATCGCCCACGCGCAAGCGGCGGCGAAAGCGCGCCATTTCCTCGGTCTGGTCTCCGAGCAGCATTTGTACAACCTGCTCGAGCGCACGCCGGAGCTGGAAGTGTTGCCTGCATCGCAGGAGCTGGGACTGGGCGTTATTCCGTGGAGCCCGCTGGCCGGCGGCCTGCTTGGCCGCAACGCCCTGGCGAAATCGGGCGTGCGCAGCGCGCGTTCCGGCAAGCTGGAACAGCACCGCAGCCAGCTGGAGCAGTTCTCGGCGCTCTGCAAGGAGCTGGGGGAGCATGAAGATCAGGTGGCGCTGGCTTGGCTGCTGACGAATCCGGCGGTAACCGCACCGATCATCGGGCCAAGAACGCTGGAACAGTTCGAGGATTCCCTGCGGGTCGTTGAAATCGAGCTGGATGCGGAAACGCTCAAGAAGCTGGATGAAATCTTCCCGGGACCGGGACGTCCGGCGCCGGAAGCTTACGCCTGGTAAAACGGAGTACATGCTGCTGTTAGCGGCGGAATGCTGCGGGTTTTAAATTTAAAATATGCATGAAAAGAAAAACCTCCCCTGATTCGACCTTATCCGCTAAAGAAGCGGCGTTGGTCCGATTTAGGGGGAGGTTTTCTAGTATTATGACGCCCCGCGGTTCAATGGGAAACGGAGCTGATCACCGCAAGCTTTCCTTCTTCGTCAACCTCGGCGTAGGCGATGGTGCGCGAATCGGGATAGCCGAGCCGCAGGAGCTCTTCGTCAAGCCAAGAGGAATCCATGCCAAGCTGGCTCAAGGCCTCCCGCTGGACGATGCCGTCTTCGATGATCCCGAGCGGGAGCCGCTTCGGCTTGGCGGTCAGCGACATATCCTCGCGGGTGGCCGCTTCGTACTGCGGCTTTTTCATGATGCTGAGCGAACCGTTCGTCTCATATATCGCATAGGCAACTTCGCTTACATTAAAGGTGTCTTTGGCGCGCAGCATCATGCGCAGCTGGTCGAAGTCGAGCGAATTTTTGCGCAGTTTGGCCAGGTCGATCTTCCCGTCGCGGATCAGAATCTCCGGCTCGCCTTCCAGCGGCTTGCGCAGCACGGGGAAATGCTGGGTCAATTTCTCGAACAGGACCGACAGCACGGTCCAGACGGCGAGCGCGAAGATCAGCTGCAGCACGGAGTGCTCCTTCTCATAGATGGTATTGCCGACGAGATCGCCCAAAATGACGGCAGATATAAAATCGAACGGGGTAAGGGCGGATATTTCTTTTTTGCCGAGGAGCCGGGCCATCGCCCATAACCCGATGAAGCCGGCCAGCAGCTTGAATAGAATCGATTCATACTCCATGAGGTTCCCTCCTGCTTTGTGGTAAACAATCTATCATTGTTTAACCAGCGGGCCGGGGGCTGTAAACAGTAATGAAAATGTATCAGAATATTTAATGAAACTCATTATTTTTGATAATGTTCCGCATGAAATCGGGGTTATTTACCCCGAATAAAGAGGTTTTTGTTAAAAATATGATTTTATATCCCAATATTAGAATTATATGTATATTTATGCTTCGTTGATGGATTGCCTCAAGTATGATAGCCTGAGTTTATTATCTTTCGAAGAGAGTCAGATTTGACGTTTAAGGAGAGGTCGAAATTGCCGCAACTACAAGTAAGTAACAGTCCTTTCAACGAAGGTCAAGTCGAGCTGCTGAACCGGCTGCTGCCGACGCTGACCGTGACGCAGCTTCATTGGCTGGGCGGCTACCTGTCCGCTGTAGCGCTCAGCGGAGCGGGCTCCGCTGCTGCCGGAGTACCGGCTGTCGCAGTTGCTGCAGGCAGCGCGGCAGCGCAAACCGAAGGGCCGGCGGCGACGCCGGCTCAGCCGGTCCCCGCAGTATCCGCCGCTTCCCGTGAGGTCACCGTCCTGTTCGGCTCCCAGACCGGCAACTGCCAGCGCCTGGCGAAGACCCTGTCCTCCAAGCTGCAGGAGCAAGGTTATGAGGTAACGGTGCAGGCCATGAATGCCTTTAAGCCGAATGCCCTGAAGAAGACCGAAAATCTGCTGCTGCTGGTCAGCACGCATGGCGAAGGCGAACCGCCGGATAACGCCAAATCGTTCCATGATTTCCTGCACAGCAAACGGGCGCCGGAGCTGAACCACCTGCGTTTTGCGGTACTGGGGCTGGGCGATACCTCTTATGAATATTTCTGCCAGACGGGTAAGGACTTCGATCTCCGGCTGGAGCAGCTCGGCGGGCAGCGCCTGGCGCCGCGGGTGGACTGCGATCTGGACTACGACGAGCCTGCGGGGCAGTGGTTCCGCGCGGTGGGCGAAGCGCTTGCGGGAGACGGTGCCGCAGCCGCAGGTTTACCGGCGGCTTTGCCGGCAGCCGAAGCTGCAGCGGAGTCCTCGGCCTATGACCGGAACCATCCGTTTCGCGCCGAAGTTTTGGAGAATCTGAACCTGAACGGACGCGGCTCGGACCGGGAGACACGGCATCTGGAGCTGTCGCTGGCCGGTTCGGGGCTGTCCTTCGAGCCGGGCGATTCGCTGGGCGTCTACCCGGAGAATCATCCGCAGCTCGTGGACGAGATTATTGCTGCCCTGGGCTGGAATCCGGAAGAAAACGTGCCGCTGAATAAAAAAGGCGATACTGGACCGCTGCGTGAAGCACTGCTCAAACATTACGAGATTACGGTGCTGACCAAACCGCTCCTGGAGCAGGCGGCCGGATTGTCCGGCAACGCAGGGCTTGCTGCGCTGCTGGCTCCCGAACGCAAGCAGGAACTGAAGGACTATATTCACGGCCGCGACCTGCTGGACCTGGTCACCGATTTCGGCCCATGGAATACGGCTCCGGCGCAATTTGTCGGCATCCTGCGCAAGTTGCCGGCCCGCCTGTATTCGATTTCCAGCAGCTATAACGCGAACCCTGAGGAAGTGCATTTTACCGTCCGGGCCGTGCGTTACGAAGCCCACGGCCGCGACCGCTACGGGGTGTGCTCCGTGCATTGTGCGGAGCGCGTGCAGCCCGGCGATACGCTGCCGGTGTATATCCAAAGCAACCCGAACTTTAAGCTTCCGGCGAATCCGGACGTTCCGGTCATCATGATCGGTCCGGGCACCGGCGTGGCGCCGTTCCGCTCCTTCCTGGAAGAACGGGAAGAGCAGGGAGCCGAAGGTAAAACATGGCTGTTCTACGGCGACCGCCATTTCGTCACCGACTTCCTATACCAGACCGACTGGCAGCGCATGCTGAAGGACGGCGTGCTGAGCAAGCTGGACGTCGCTTTCTCCCGGGACACGGAGGAGAAGGTTTATGTACAGCATCGTTTGCTGCAGCGCAGCGCCGAGGTGTTCAGCTGGCTGCAGGAAGGCGCGCATGTGTATGTGTGCGGCGACGAAAAGCATATGGCCCATGACGTGCATGCCGCGCTGCTCACCGTGATTGAAGAGGAAGGCGGCCTCAGCCCGGAAGCGGCTGCGGCATACCTGGAGAATATGCAGCTGGAGCAGCGTTACCAGCGGGACGTGTATTAAGGCAGAATGCGGAAGGAGACCACCAGCGATGGCAATGGATGAACAGACAGTCAAACCGGTCGGCGGACCGCCGAGCGATGTTGAACATATTAAACAGCGCAGTAAGTACCTTCGAGGCGAGCTCGTGGAGTTCCTCGGTGACCCGATTACCGGCGGCTTGCCGGAAGACGAGAACCGGCTGCTCAAATTCCACGGCAGCTACATGCAGGACGACCGGGACCTGCGCAGCGAGCGCGAGCGTTCCAAACTGGAGCCGGCTTACCAATTCATGCTGCGCGTCGTGGCGCCGGGCGGCGTGGCTTCGGCGGCACAATGGCTGGTCATGGACGAGCTGGCGCATAAATACGGCAACGGCACGCTGCGTCTGACGACGCGCCAGGCTTTTCAAATGCACGGCGTGCTGAAATGGAACCTGAAAAAAACGATCAAAACCATCAACGATACGCTCATGACCACGCTCGCGGCCTGCGGCGACGTCAACCGCAACGTGATGAGCGGTCCGAACCCGCTGCAATCGGAAATTCATGCCGAAGTGTATGAATGGGCGCGCAAGATCAGCGATCACCTCGCGCCGCGCACGCCGGCTTACCATGAAATCTGGCTGGACGGAGAGAAGGTCTTGGACAGTCTGGACGGCGTGGAAGTGGAGCCGATCTACGGACCGGTCTATCTGCCGCGCAAATTCAAAATTGCACTGGCGGTTCCGCCGTCCAACGACGTGGACGTGTTCTCACAGGATTTGGGCTTTATCGCGATTCTGGAGAACGGCAAGCTGGCTGGCTTCAATGTGACGGCGGGCGGGGGCATGGGGATGACCCATGGCGACAAAAACACGTATCCGCAGCTCGGCCGCATCATCGGCTTCTGCCGGCCGGAACAGCTCATCGACGTCGCAGAGAAGACGGTAACGATCCAGCGCGACTACGGCAACCGTTCCGTACGTAAAAATGCACGGTTCAAATATACGATCGACCGCCACGGGCTGGAGTGGTTCAAAGGCGAGCTGCACCGCAGACTCGGCTGGGCGCTGGAGGAGCCGCGCGCCTACCATTTCGATCATAACGGCGACCGTTACGGCTGGGTCAAAGGCTACGACGGCAAATGGAATCTGACCGTCTACATCCAGAGCGGCCGGATTCAGGACCGGGAGGGGTATCCGCTCATGACCGGCCTGCGCGAAATTGCCAAGGTCCATACCGGCGATTTCCGGCTGACGCCGAACCAGAACCTGGTGATCGCCGGAGTGAGCAGCGCCAAGAAACGGAGGATCAGCGAGCTTGCTGCGCAATACGGGTTGACGGACGGCGCGCATCATTCCGCGCTGCGCCGCAGCGCCTTGTCCTGCGTCGCGCTGCCAACCTGCGGGCTGGCGATGGCGGAAGCGGAGCGGTATCTGCCGCTGCTGCTCGACAAGCTGGAGGGCGTCATCGACGAGGCGGGTCTGCGCGACGAAGAGATCGTCATTCGCATGACCGGCTGCCCGAACGGCTGCGCCAGACCGGCGCTTGGCGAGATTTCCTTTATCGGCAAGGCGCCGGGCCGCTACAATATGTACCTCGGCGCAGGTTTTGCCGGAGACCGGCTGAACAAAATCTACAAGGAAAACATTGACGAAAAAGAGATTCTGGAGACGCTTGAACCGATTCTCCACCGTTATGCCAAGGAGCGGAACACCGGGGAGCATTTCGGCGATTTCGTCATCCGCGCCGGGTATGTCGAAGCGGTAGCTGACGGGCTTCAATTCCATAATTAAGGCACGCCTATATGACCTCTGTCTACGCGCCATGCGGAGACAGGGGTCTTTTTCACCAGAAATTCAGGTTCAATTCGGATATTGAATATCGCTGCGGAAGAATGCATTTGGATTTCCGGCGGTTTTCTTACATAATATAAAGGGAGAGCAATCCATACCAAACAGGAACAGCCATTATGACGAAGTAATGCGTTCTGTACAGAAGAGGCGAAGACAATGATTATTTTGAAGACCATGGAAGAAATCGAAAAAATGCGCGCCGCGGGCAAAATACTGGCCGAATGCCACCGGCAAATCGCCAAGCTGCTGAAACCCGGGATTACCACCTGGGAAATCGACGAGTTCGCGGAGAAGTTCATCCGTTCCCAAGGCGCGACGCCCGAGCAAAAAGGCTACCATGGCTACCCTTACGCAACCTGCGCATCGGTGAACGACGTTATCTGCCACGGCTTCCCGAAAAAAGAAGCGCTGAAAGACGGCGACATCGTCACGATCGATATGGTTGTGAATTTGGGCGGCTGGCTGGCGGATTCGGCCTGGTCCTACGGCATCGGAAATATCAGCGATGAAGCGCAGCGGCTTCTCGATACAACGAAGGAATCGCTCTATAAAGGCATTGAACAGGCAGTGGCCGGCAACCGGATCGGCGATGTCGCCCACGCGGTTCAAGTGTATGCCGAAACGGCCGGATTTTCCGTCGTGCGTGATTTTATCGGGCACGGCATCGGCTCGGAGATGCATGAAGCACCGGAAGTGCCGCATTACGGCCCGGCCGGAAAAGGACCGCGGATCAAGGAGGGCATGGTGTTCACCATAGAACCGATGCTCAATACCGGCAGTTACCGCGCCAAAGTTGACGCGGACGGCTGGACGGCGCGGACCATTGACGGCGGTTTGTCGGCCCAATATGAGCATACCATTGCGATTACGCCGCAAGGGACCATTATATTGACGGAGCAATAAACCGGCTGCAGCATGCCGCTGCCCGGCGAATGTGCAAATATTGCGCATATTCGCCGGGTTTTTTTATTGTTTTTATGTCTGTTTATGTAAAGCTGTGTCGGATTTCACGGTAAAAATACCCATTGTTGTTTATAATGATTTGAATTTCATCTTGTTTGAGAATAGAGGATGGGTCAATGGCTACAAAAGCAGTGCAGTGCAAAAATGAGGTTCGCATGCCGACCCCCGCGATGTGCATGGAGCATTATAGCTGCGTGTATGACAACAACTTCCTGATTACAGTCCTTGTCGATCCGACCAGCGGTGAAATCGTTGACGTCAATAAGGCTGCCGCCGATTTTTACGGTTATCCGCTCCGCGATTTCCGCAAGCTGTCAATCCGGGATTTGCAGGTGAAGGACGACGGGGAACGCTTCTTTCTGGAGCAGGCGATGCCGGGCGGGTTATTTCAGGGCAACCGGGTGTTTATCGATAAACACCGGCTGGCATCCGGCCGGATTATGGACGTCGAAATTCACACCGGAATGATTCCCATGCTGGGCAGATTGTGTATTTATACCGTTATTTTCGATATCAGCGAACGGATCCGAACGGAGCGGAAGCTGCGCGAAAGCGAAGAGGGCTACCGGGATCTGGTGGAGCTGTGTCCGGAAGCGATTTTGGTCTATGGCGGCGGAACGATCCGTTTCGCCAACCAGCAGGCGGAGCAGCTATTCGGCTATAGCCGGGGGGAGCTAATCGGCCGGAGCATTGAAGATTTCTTTGCGGAAGTACCGCTCAGCAGCAGCGAACTGGGCAAATTCAAGACCCTCAGCCACGAGAAAGGCAGCTTCCGGGTCGAGCAGCGTTTTATCCGGCAGGATCAACGAATGTTCGAACTGGAAATTTCGGGCGCCCCGATCGTATACGAGGAGCACCTGGCGGTACAGCTGGTGCTGCGGGATATCACCGACGCCAAAAAGGGAATCAAGCAGGCTGCCCTGCTTCAGGAGCATCGACATACGGTAGCTTTTCCGCTCGAGCGCTGCGCGGCACTGGAGAAGCTGTATTTGCCGGCGGAGACGCTCAGCGGCGATTTCTTTATTTTTCACAAAATAAGCGAGAACGTCGTCATAGGCATGATCGGCGATGTGACGGGCAAAGGCATTTCGGCGGCACTTGGCATTTCCGCTTTGCGCGTGCTGTTTCTGGACAGCCTCAGCCATTCCGGCGAGCCGATGCACATCGTGCAGGACCTGAACCGGCGCACGCTGCGGCATATGGATGAGGATTATATCGCCGGCTGCTGCTTCCGCCTTGATTTTGCCGCGAAAGAGCTGACTGCGGTCGGCGCCGGGATCAACCAGTTCCGGTATGCGCCGGCCGGCGCAACGGGTTCAACGGTAACGGTTAAAGGCGCGCCGCTGGGCATGTTCGAAAACAGTGAATTCCAGGAGCAGCGGATTACGTTTAAGACGGGCGACCGGTTTTGTTTTTACAGCGACGGCATGGAGCTATTATTCGGCCCTGAAGAGCTTTCGGGTTCGGGCAAAGACCTGCAGGCCCGGCTGATGGAGGCCTCACTGCAGGACGATTGCACCTGGCTTGGTCTGACAATCTTATAGAGAGCCTGGCAGCGACCGATTTGAATAAGGTAGGGTGTGAGTATGGGAGAAGTTCAAAAAGAGGTGCTGCTCTTCGGGATGGAAGGTGCGCTGGCGGTCATTGACCGGATTATATCCGAGCTGCAGCTGGAGGATTACGCGTTCGATATCAGACTCATCCTGATGGAGGCGGTGACCAATGCTTATTATCACGGCAATCTCGGGAATGCCACCAAACCGATCTATATTCGTTATTCGCTGCGGGATCGGCTGCTCCGACTGCAAGTGGAGGATTGCGGCTGCTCCATCGGCTTTACGATTCCGGAAGACATTGAGCGCGATCGGCTGCTTGATGACAGCGGCAGGGGATTGTTCCTGATCCGCTGCTATTCCGACCATGTGGAGATGCAGGGCAACACCATGATTATCAGCAAGAACGTCGGTCCGATTTTTTCCGTTCAGGATGACGTTTCCTTCAATGCAAAGGAGAGAACAATTTGAAACTTAGTTTAAAAATAAAAATCAGCATTCTGCTGTTTCTGATCATCAGCGTGCCGCTTGCCGCCTCAGGTGTCATCTCGTACCGTTTATCCTCAGACGCGCTGCAGAAGACGATCGAAGAGGAATTGACGACAACGACGTCATCTGCCGCGCGGTTTGTCGATAACGATTTGACGGCGGTGGGCAATTATCTGAACATTGCCAGCCAGAACAAGACGCTTGCGCAATTCGCGGCTGATCCTTCCCTTGATTCGGCTAGAACCGATGCCTATGCGTACCTTAGTGGACTCCAGAAGTCCAATGCGAGCCTGATGGAGACTATCGTCATCACCGATAAAAGCGGCAAAGCGCTGCTTACGAACAGCTCCGATTCGCCGGACCTGAATCTCAGCGACCGTGAATATTTCCAGACGGCGCTCAAAGGCGAGGCTTCGGTGAGCGGTGTGCTCACTTCCCGGGATACGGGTCACAACGTTGTGGCCATCGCCCAGCCGCTAAAACTGGACGGGACCACCTCCGGCGTCATTGTGGCCACCATTCTGTTTGACACGATATCCAAACCGGTTGCCGATATTCGAACCGGCGACAGCGGGTACGCTTATATGATCGACCGGACCGGCTTGATCGTCTACCATCCGGATCAGAGCAAAATCCTGAAGGAAAATATTGACGGTAACAGCAATAAAGAATTAAACGCGCTGGTGCAGCAGATGAAAGCCGGGGAGACCTCGCACGGATTTTATACTTATGAGGGCGTCTATAAATACGTCTCGTTCCAGCCTGCGGGACAATGGGTTGTTGCTTCGACGGCCAATTATAAAGAATATATGGCTCCGGCGACCGACATCCGCAACACAACGCTGCTGATTGTCATCATCTTTATTGCGGTCGCCCTGGTGGCGGGGTATTTCTTCACAAACCGCAGCATTTTGAAGCCCGTCAAGCAGCTCGGAAAAGCGATGTCGCTTGCCGGGGACGGCGATTTGACCGTGCATACCTCTATCCATTCGGGCGATGAGCTGCAGGTGCTCAGCGAATCGTTCAATACCATGATCGACAAGCAGAATGCGGTCATTCAAAAGGTGCGGCGGGGTTCGGAGTCCTTGACTGCGATGTCGGAGGAAATGGCGGCTTCTTCCGAGGAAATCAGCGCTTCCATCGAAGATATCAGCGCCAGCACACAGGAGATCGCCGCCGGCGCGGAGAATAGTAATCAGTCGGTCGTTAACGCCTCCCAGGTGCTCGTGCAGTTGTCCAGCCTCGTGCAAATGGCGCAGAACAAAGCAGCGGCCACTTCAGGGAACGCCGATTTGACGTATCAGGCGGCCATGGAAGGCCGTGACCGCGTTACGGACACGGTGCGGGCGATGGATACCATCAACAGCAGTACCCGTGAAACGGAAGCGGGGCTGATGACGGTGAGCGAGCTGTCGGGCCAGGTGACGACGATTATCGGCACAATCAATGCGATCGCTAAGCAGACCAATCTGCTGGCGCTTAACGCAGCCATTGAAGCTGCGCGTGCCGGGGAACACGGCCGGGGCTTCAGCGTCGTCGCCGGCGAGGTGCGCAAACTTTCAGAGGAAACCAACAAGCAGGCAAACGAAATTTCCGTACTGGTCGGCAACATGGTCGGGCGCATCGGTGAAGCGGTCGCTTCCATGCAGGGCGCTGCAGCTGCAGTAGAGAGCGGCGTGCAGATCGTCAGCGATACCGACCGCGCATTTGTTCACATTATTGAAGCGGTCGAGCAGATTACGCGGAACGTCAAGGAAATTCTCGATATCACCAAAGACGAGGTGGCGACTTCCGATCAGATCATCAAGCTGATTGATTCCATGGGCACGATTTCCGAGCAGGCGGCATCGAACAGCGAAGCGGTATCGAGCGCAACGGAAGAGCAGGCAGCCACCGTCAACAACTTTGTCGTCACGGCACAGGAGGTCAGCGCCATGGCAAACGAACTGGAACTGCTTGTTGAGAAATTCATAGTCAGGGGGGAATAACGTGAACGAGATTGTGATTGAAATGCCGGCCATATTTTCGGTTCAGGAGGCAGGGGATTTCCGCGAAGAGATCCGCGAGTGGATTCAACAGGGGCAGTACCGTTTTCTGCTGGATTTCCGTTCCTGCAGCTTTATCGACAGCACCGGACTCGGCGTCATCGTCAGTTCGTATAAGAAATGCGTTGAGAACGGGGGCGGCATCCGCCTTGGGACGCTGAACGCCAATGTGCGCAATATTTTTGAATTAACCCGGCTGACCAGCGTATTTGAAATCATTTGATTCCCTAGCGTAACGCGAACGGCTGCATTTCCCGCGTCGGAAGATGCAGCCGTTTTTCTGGCATTTTTAATCGGTAATATTGCGCGTATAGTATTCGATGATATCCTTGCGGCGGATAATGCCGAGAAAGACGCCCGTATCATCCACCACCGGCACAAAGTTCTGGTCTGCGGCCAGCGTCAGCATATCTTCCATTTCGGCATGAATCTCGACGCTTTCATTGTGCACGTGGCGCTGGATGGCTTCCACCGTAAGCTGATGCAGATTGCCGAAATCCAGGCCCGGCGTATTCTTGAGCTTCCATAGCAGATCGCCTTCCGACAGGGTTCCGACATATTTGCCGGCTCCGTCAATGATCGGAATGGCGGAATAATAATGATGTTCGAGCACGTCGAGCGCGTCCTGCATCGTAACGTCGGAGGTGATGTACGACACCTGGTCCTTCGGCAGCAAAAAAGCGGAAATTTCCATAGGGTAGCTCCTTTACAGTGGAATGCCAAACGTACTTCTATTAAAACATAAATTTTTATGTAAGCGCATAAAAATGTTCCTCTGACGCAAAAACAGGGTAAAGAATCACCGTAGCCGGAAATTCTGTACCCTGTGTTTTTATTAGATCCGGTTGTTTTCTCCGGGATGGATCAGTCGCAGCTTAGCTGCCATTCAATGCCGAATTTATCCCGCAGGCTGCCGTAACAGTTGCTCCAGAATGTCTTTTGCAGCTCCATGTTTACCTTGCCGCCGTCGCTGAGTTTAGCGAACCAGGTCTTGATACTCTCTTCGTCGGGGCTTGTGACGGTCAGGCTGATATTGTTTCCCTGGGTAAACGGCATTCCCGGAAACGTATCGGAGAACATCAGCACGCCGCCGGCAGCCTCCAGCCTGGCATGCATGATCCGGTTTTTGGCTTCCTCGGGCAGCGGAAAAGACGGGTCCTGGGGCGAATCCCCAAACGTCATCATTTGCGGCGTTTCCGTTTCGAATACTTTTGCATAGAACTCCACTGCTTCACGGGTGTTGCCGTCAAAATTCAAGTACACATTAATCGCCACACGCTTCACTCCTCCGGAAATTTAGGCTGGCATTTTCACGGCTATTGTAGCATATGCCTGTCCATTTACCAAAAACATAGACAAGCGGAGGAAGGATTCAATATACTGTAACCAATCGGTCACTAGGGAGTGTTACTTCAATGGATGATTATACGCCTTTACTCGAACAGCTGCTGCAGCAGGAACAGGAACTGCAATTCAGCAAGTTCAGCAACGAAACCGCCTTACAGCTGGGTTTGGCCATCCTGGAACGGGCGCGCAAGCTCGACAAAAAAATTACGGTCGATATCCGGCTGAACGGACAGCTGCTGTTCCTGGCCAAAATGGACGGCAACGGGCCGGAAAACGACCGCTGGATCACCCGGAAAATCAATACGGTTCAGCATTTCGGCCATAGTTCTTATTATATGCATGTACTGTATAAATCATGGAATACGACGCTTCAGGATAACGCTTTTGTGGATCCGCTGCATTACGCGGCCGAGGGCGGAAGCTTTCCGCTTCTGGTCCGCGGAGTCGGAGCAGTGGGCACCATTACCGTATCGGGCCTTACCGGGGTGGAAGATCATGAAATGGTTGTCAATGCGCTGGAGCCATTGCTCAGGGGCGAATCCTGATTGCGCAGCGGACAAGCCGGCGGACAACCGCTTGTATCGGGCATCGCTTCGGCGGTGCCTGATTTTCGGTCTACATACATAAGTAAAAGTATTAGAAACGGTAGGACTATTTGCAAAAGGTGGAGTGGCGATGATCGCTTTTGACAACTATCAGATCCTGGAGACCATTTCCGATAATCCGCTGAAGGCGGTCTACCGCTGCAGGACCGCTGAAGGAATGACGGTGATCCTCAAGGTGCTCCGGGCGGAGTTGGCCTCTCCCGAGACGGTGATCCGCTTTAAGCAGGAATACAGGCTGCTGCAGGAGCTAGGCGAAGCTTTGAATGGCGGCGTCATTACACCGATATCGCTGGAAGAACAAAACGGCTATTATCTTATGGTGCTGCAGGATATCCACGGCCGTTCCCTGAAGCACATTCTGGCGGAAGAGAAGCCGGATGCAGAGACACTCCTGCGGTTGGCCGTTCGTCTGGTCGACATTCTCGGAGCCATCCACGAACGTGATATCATTCACAAGGATATAAAGCCGGCCAACATTATTTGGAACCGGCATGACGATATCGTGCAAATCATTGATTTTGATCTCGCGGTCAAGCTGTCCAAGAAGAAACGCGAGCATCAAAGCACGGGCGTGCTTGAAGGCAGCCTTAGTTACATTTCTCCCGAACAGACGGGCCGGATGAACCGCGACATTGATTACCGCAGCGATTATTATTCGTTCGGAGCGGTCCTTTACGAGATGATGACCGGCCAGCGCCCGTTTCCGGCAGCGGGCATGACCGAGCAGATTTATGCGATCATCGCCAAAGAACCGGTTCCGCCGGACCGTCTGACCGGGGGGAAAGTGCCTGGGCCATTATCGGCAGTAATTATGAAGCTGCTGGAAAAGTCGGCCGATGACCGGTACCGCAGCGCTTACGGCATCCGGGCCGATCTGCAGAAATGCCTGTACCCGGGCGAGCCGTTCGAGCTGGCGGCCGAGGACCGGCTGTATGCGTTCCGGCTGCCCCAGCAGCTGTATGGCCGGGAAGCCGAGGCGAAGCGCCTGCTTCAGGCATTCCGGGCAAACCGCGCGTTCGCGGAGCGGTTGATGCTGGTCTCGGGCGAAGCCGGGGTCGGCAAGACCGCTTTTGTACGCGAGATGCACCGGTATGTCGGCACGGATAAGGGGCTGTTTGCCGAGGGCAAATTTGAGCAGTATACCCGGAACATGCCGCTCGGCGCGCTGATCCAGGCATTCCGCAGGCTGCTCGGCGAACTGGCGGCCAGCGGCGAGGATCCGGAAGCCGGCGCCGAGGAGCTGCGGGAATCCGTAGCGGCGTCACTCGGCGGGAACGCCGGGTTATTAACCGGGCTGATTCCGGAGCTGGGCGAGTGGCTGGGACTGGAGCCTCAGCTTGAGCGGCAGCCGCTTAACCCGGCGGAGGAGGCCAACCGGTTCTATTTGACGCTGACGCGTCTGATCGAAGGCCTGACCGGCGGCGTGCGTCCGCTGATGTTGTTCCTCGATGATATCCACTGGGCGGACGGCTCAACGCTGCAGCTTGTGCAGAGGCTTGCGCAGGACTCCAGCTTGCACGGCTTGTTTATCGTGCTGGCCTACCGCGGCAGCGAGCTTGCGGAGAATGCTGCAGCGGAAGCGGCAATCGCTGTCCTGCAGTCGGCCGGGGCCGGCTCCATTGAGCTGAAGGCGTTGACGGCCGAAGACGTCCGCCAGTATGTCGCCGACATCGTTTACCGTGAGCCGGACGAAGTGCGCGAGCTGGCAGATCTGGTTTATCGGCGGACCCAAGGCAACGCCCTGTACCTAGGTGAATTCATGAAGCTGCTGCAGGAACGCGATGTGCTGGAATTCAACGAGCTGGAGGGAGCATGGATTTGGCGGCTCGACGACATCGCCGCTCTTCCGGCCAGTGACAATGTCGTGCATTTTCTGATGGACAAGCTTGGCCGTCTGCCGGAGCATGTGCGCAGTCTGCTGGTTATGGGCGCGGCACTCGGCGGCGTATTCGAGCGTAATCTGCTTGCCATCATCTCGCAGGAACCGGCAGAGCGGATCGAGGCTGCCCTGCAGCGGGCGATGGATGAAGAAATTATCGTCGGGCTGGAAACGCATCTGCCGGAAGGCGCGGGTCAACATGATCCGGCGGAGCAAGAAACGGCGATGCTGTATACCCGCTTTAAGTTTGTCCATGACCGCATCCAGCAGGCATTCTATCAAATGTACGATCCGCAGCGGATCAAGGCGCTGCACCTGACCATTGGCCGCCGGCTTCTTGCCGGGCTGAAGGAGGAAGCCCAAGCCGAGCGGCTGGTAGAGATCGCTTCACACTTTAACCATGGCGCGGAGCAGCTTCACGGCGAGGAAGAGAGAGAAGCGCTGGTGCGGATGAACCTGCAGGCGGCGGAACAGGCCAAAGCCGCATTCGGGTACGATTCCGCCTATGCGCTACTTCGCTCAGCCATCCGCCTGCTGCCGGCGGACATCTGGCATGCCGATGGGGAATTGGCCGCGAAGCTGCACACACTGTATGCCGAATGCGCCTACCTGAACCATCGTCTGCTTGAAGGCGATGAAGCTTGCGCCGAACTCCTTCGCCGTTCCGGCGATAAGCCGCAGCGTGCGGGCATTTATGAAATGCAGGCTACGCATTACATGTACCTCGGGATGATGCAGGAGGCCATAACGGCCGGCCGCAATGGATTACGCGAGCTTGGGGTATCCGTGCCGCAGAAGGTGACCATGGTCGCCGTCCTGAAAGAGCTGGTCAAAGTCAAAGCCGCGCTGCGCGGCAGGAACGTCAAAGCGATCCTCAATGCGCCGGAGATGGCTGATCCCGAACTGAAGCGGGTCATGCGTCTCCTGATCAATTTTATTCCGCCCGCGTTTATTTCCGGAGAAACCGCGCTGTTTGGTTTTGTCGTGCTCAAGAAGGTCGGTTTGTCGCTGAAGCATGGCATTTCGCCGGAATCGGCGCTGGCTTTTATCGGCTATGCGATGCTGCTCTCCGGATTTGGCGATGTAAAGGGAGCCTATGAATTCGGCCGCCTTGGCGTGACCATCAATGACAAATTTGGCGACCGCCAGTGGCGCAGCGCTTCCCGGGTGCTGTACACCCTGTTCAGCCATGTTTGGACCGAGCCGTGGTCTTCCCTGAAGGATTGGTTTGGCTCGGCGCTGACCTCCGGGCTCCAGAACGGGGATTTGCTGTATTTGGCCCATGCGGCGTACTATATCCATTTGTGGAATCCGGAAATGGAGATCGCTGCTTTTCTCCAGGAAAGCGACCGGATGATCGGCCTGATCGGGCAGACCAAATATAAGGAAGCGCTGGCGACCGCCAAACTTGCCCGGCAGTATCACCGGGGACTGGCCGGATTGTTAACGGATTCTCTCTCTTTCGATGGAGAGGACTTCAGCGAACAGGCTTATCTGGAAGAGCTGGAGGCAGCCAATTATTATTCCGGTGTCGCGATTTTCCATATCCACAAAATGAAGCAGTTTTTTGCGTATGAACGTTATCATGAAGCGCAAGAGCATCTTGCCAGAGCAAACGGCGTCATCGGCACACTCGCGGGGTCGGCATTTATGGAGGAATATTCTCTGTATGCCTTTCTGAATATGGCCGGCGGTTATGAGTCTATGGGCTTCGCCGCCCGCAGGCGTGCGCGGGCGAAGATGCGCAAGGAGCTGGGCCGGGTGCGCAAATGGGCTGCCCATGCCCCCGGGACGTTCCGCCAGCATGAACTGCTGATGCGGGCGGAATGGGCGAGAATCGGCGGCAAAGCCGATGATGCCGGCCGCTTGTACCAGCAGGCGATCGCGGCTTGCGAAGAAAGCGGGTTTGTCCGGTACAAGGCGCTGGCTCATGAGCTTGCGGCGAAATTTTATGCCGGCCGGGGAATGGAAGGCTACGCAGCCTACCTGCTGAAGCAGTCGATATATTATTATTCGGTATGGGGAGCCAAAGCGAAGGTTCGTTTCCTGCGCGAACACTATCCGCAGTTGACCGGCGTATCCGAATACAAAGTCGCGGCGTCCGGACGCTCGCTTTCGGATCACAGCGAAAGCATCGACCTGCAATCCGTCATGCAGGCTTCCCAGGCGATCTCCAAAGAAATCGAGCTGGATCAACTGCTTGCCGCGCTGATGGAGATTGTGATCAAGACCGCCGGAGCACAGCGGGGCTGCATTCGCATGACTGCAGCCGCCGGATTGGCGGTGGAGGGCGAATACCGGCCGGAGGAGGATAAAATCGCCGTCACGATGCATCACTCCCGGGAGGTTGCCCGCTTGCCGATGACCTTGATCCGGCGGGTGGAGGCGGACGGACAAACCGTTGTGCTGAACGATGCCTACGCAGAACTGGATTTGGCGAATGATCCTTATATCGCGGAAGAACAGCCCAAATCCGTGATCTGCATGCCGCTGATCAACCAGAACAAGACGGTTGCCGTCATCTATCTGGAGAATAATCTGCTGCGCGGGGCATTTACCGAGGAACGGATCAAGGTGATTAACCTGCTGTCGCGCGAAATGGTATTCTCGCTGGAGAACGCCAGCCTGTATTCCGAACTGGAGCGTTCCGAGGAGAAATACCGCGCGCTTGTGCACCACATGCAGGACGGCATTTTTATCTCACAGGACCAAAAATGCAAATACGTGAATCAAATGCTGGCCGACATGCTGGGCTACGGGCTGGAAGAGATGATCGGCATGCCGTTTGATACGTTTTTAAGCCCGGATGAACGTTCCAAAGTGATGGGGTATTACGCCGACCGGCTGAATGGTATCGAAGCACCGCAGGAATACGAAACCCGGCTGCTGCATAAGAACGGCCAGCGGGAGATTATCGTTATTCATAAGGTGACGATGACCACGTTCCAGAATCGTCCGGCAATACAGGGCACGGTGAAGGATATAACCCTGCGGAAGCAGGCGGAAGAAGAGCTGCGCAAGCATAAGGAGCATCTGGAAGATCTGGTAGCGGAACGGACAAGGGAGCTGGAGCTGAACAATCAGGAGCTGAACCGTTACATTCACCTGATCGAGCGGATTTCCATTACGGATGAGCTGACCGGCCTTTACAACCGGCGTTATTTCAATCAGACTTTCCGCGAGCAGGTAAGCAAAGCGAAGCTAAATAACAGCTATCTCGGTTATCTCATGATGGATATCGACGATTTCAAAAAATACAACGATACGTATGGCCACTACGAAGGCGATAATGTGCTGCGCCGTGTGGGAACCGTATTGCATGCGCTGGCCGCCGCAGGCGATGCCATTGCCTTCCGCCTGGGCGGGGAAGAGTTCGGGATTCTTGCGCCGGGCTACGGTCCGCAGCAAGCCGCCGCTCTGGCCGAGACGATTCGCCAAGGTATCGAGGCGCTGCAGATCGAACACAAGCAGAGCGCAGGAGTCGGCCGGGTGACGATGTCGATCGGCGTTGCCGCCGTTCAGGTCGGCAGCTTCAGCGAAGAGGATATTTACAAGCTGGGCGATGACGCGCTCTACCGGTCAAAGACGCAGGGCCGAAACCGCGTTACATTGAGCGGGGAATAGGGTGAGAACGGAGCTGCGGGCTGTTTCCCGGATTTCGGCCGCTTAAGAATTGGAAGATGGCGTTAGATTGGAGTGCCCGGAGCGCCGCTGCGGAGAGCGCTGTTCTCCAGCGTATCAACGAAAAAGCTGTCCCGTTACCGCTTCGCGGTTACGGGACAGCTTTTTGTTTGCAGCAATCAATTTCTAGTTTTCGGGGAGTACGGCCAGAACAGAATCGGGAGCAGCAATACAGCAAGAACGCTGCCTCCAAGGGAAAGCGCCGCATAACTGGAGTGGGCAACGACCATGCCTGATACTGCTCCTCCGGTAGCGCCGGCCAGCGCAATCAGAACATCGACCGAACCTTGAACCTTAGCCCTGTTCTGGGGCGTGGTAGCGTCGATGATCAGTGCCGTACCGCTGATCAGGCCGAAGTTCCAGCCCAGTCCCAGAAGAGACAGGGCCACGATCAGCATGGTCATGGAATCGGCAGGCGCCAGCGCAGCGGCGACTCCCGACAACAGCAGCGTGAAGCCCGCGGCCGCGGCCATACGCTTACGCCCGATTTTATCCACGAGCATTCCCGTAACCAGTGAAGGCAGGTACATCGAGCCGATGTGGAAGCCGATAACGAGACCGACTTCGCCCAGTCCATGCCCGTGATGCTTCATATGTACCGGAGTCATTGTCATAATGGCAACCATCACGATTTGCGTCATCACCATGACGGCTATCCCGGTAAAAAGCCCCCTCCTATCCACGGCGGAGGCCAGCGTCCGCCCGGGTGCTGTGCCGGCTTCCGTTGAACGGCCGGCGAAAGCCTTCGCCATGATCAACGGGTCCGGCCGCAGAAACACGAGCAGCACCATTCCTGCGACAAAGTAGGCTGCCGCCGCGAGAATGAACGGACCAGCAAGACTCGGGATGTCCAACGACTTGGCGAAATCGCCGGTAAGATTGACCAGATTCGGGCCGGCGACGGCGCCGAACGTGGTGAAGACCATCGCCATGCTCGCTGCGGTGGCCCGCTCTTTCGGTATGGCCAAATCAGTTCCCGCGTAGCGGGCCTGCAGATTGGTCGCTGATCCCGCGCCGTAAACAAAAAGCGATACGAGCAGCAGCACGATGCTGTTCAGCACGGCCGCGGCAATAACGCCGATGGCGCCTACGCTGCCGGCGATAAAACCGGCGCCCAACCCGAGGCGCCTTCCGTGCTTCTGGGAGGAGCGGCCGACGAGCAGGGCGGCCAGCGCCGAGCCCAAAGTAAACAGGGCCGTCGGCACGCCCGTAACATTATCCGTGCCGAGCATATCCTGCGCCAGCAGAGCACCGACGGTAATACCGGCGGCAAGGCCGGCACCCCCGAATATTTGGGAGAAGATGACGGTAACCAGCGTACGCCGGAACAGCTTACGTTGTTCCTCCGGAGAGGCTGCATAACGGCTGATCATCATTTCCTGCTGCTTATTTACTGTCTGCAAGGACCCCATTCGAAGCCTCCTTTGATTGTGCAGTCATGAATTCGTACCAGTCATGAACGCTTTTATCGAAATGCGCGGCTTCAAACCCCCGGGAGTTCAGCAGTTCGGCGGCCTGGGCTGCCATCAGGCAATACGGGCCGCGGCAGTAAGCCACGATCCGGGTTTTCCGCGGCAATGTGGCCAGCCGATCCGCCAATTCCCGGATCGGGATGGAGACGGCGCCAGGAATATGACCTGCTTCATATTCATCCTTCGGACGCACGTCGAGCAGCACAACTTCCCCGGAATCCAGCCGTTCCTTAAGCTCCTCCAGTGTAACACCTTCGACTTCCGAGAGTGGGCCCATAAATTGCTCCTTGATATGCCGGACCTCAATCAGCTGCTTTTCCGACAGCCCGTATAAGGAGGCCAGAAAGCGAAGCACTGCCGGATCGGCCAATTCGTAGAAAACAAAATTTCCCTGCTTGCGGGAATCGACCAGTTTAGCGGCATGCAGGGTCTGAAGATGCTGGGAGACGTTGGCGATAGACATGCCTGTCATCCGGGAAAGACTCTCCACTGATTTGGGTCCCTGGATCAGAATATCCAGGATCTCCAGGCGTTTTGGGCTGGACAGGCATTTGCCGATGCGGGAAAACTCGGCAAACAGCCCATCTTTGAACGTTCTGTCATCCAAATACATTCACCTCAACTATTCAATTGATTTATTGAATAGGTTAACTTTAGAGGATATCTTCTAGTCTGTCAATCCCTGGGCAGGAACCGGATACTCTGCCCGGCGGCAAACAAAAATCCCGCAGCCCTGCCGGCGGACGGCCGAAAGGGCTGCGGGATGCTTTATTTGGGGCGAACTTAGTATTCGTTAAACATGGCGCCGATTTCGTGGTATTCCGTTGTTTGCGTCAGCGCGAGTGACAGCAGGATTCGCGCCTTCTGCGGCACGAGGCTGTTGCAGGGAATCGAGTTGGCGGATAAATCGATGTATGAGTCCTTGAGCGTAATCCCGCTGGAAATGCGGGAGCAGCGCACAACCGGAATGTTGTTGTTCTTCAGGTTGCCGACTTTGTCGATCCACGGCTTGCTGTAGATTCCGCCGCCTGCGCCGGCGATGACGATGCCCTTCGAAATGGTGGCGAGATAATCGAGGATGCCGGGATCGGCATCCACATGGAAATACGCTACAGAGACCACGGGCAGCGACTGCAGGCCGGCGATATTAAATTGCGCGGCGGTCGTATGCTTTTTCAGGGAACGGGTATAGAAGTAAGCATGTTCGTCGCGCATGTAGCCGAGACAGCCGAAATCGCGCTCGTCAAAGGCATTTGCCTTAAAGGTATTCACCTTTTGCACATCCCTGCCGCTGTAGATGCCTTCGGCAAATACAACCATCACCCCTTGTCCGTAAGCTTCCGGATTCGCGGCCAGTGCAACCGACTGGAACAGATTCAGCGGACCGTCGGCACTGATTGCGGTCGCCGGGCGCATGGAGCCCGTAATAATGACCGGTTTATCGGTTTTGAGCACCAGGTTGAGGAAATACGAGGTTTCGTCCAGCGTATCCGTCCCATGGGTAATCACGAAGCCGTGAATGTCCGGGCGCTGGGCAAGCGTGTTGATCAGCGTCGCCAGTGTAAGCCAGTGCTCGCTTGTGATGTCCGCGCTGCACAGATTGCTGACCTGAACGCCGGCGCAGTTGGCGACCCGTTCGAGATGTGGCACGCTGTCCAGCAGGTCCTGGATCGGCAGGGCGCCCGGTTCATAATTCAGTGTATTGTGCGCTTCGCCGCTGCCTGCAATCGTTCCGCCCGTAGCGAGAATCACGACGTTGTTCAGCTGGGGATTGTAGAAGCTGGAAGCGGTAAAGTTGATCTCTGGTATTGGGATAATCATGGATGAGCTCCTTTCCGTGCATCTTGCTACATCAGTATAACGCAATTTTGCATGTGAGGATATTCAAGAAACAAAGGAGAATTTTCTATTCAGGTAAAACCGGGCGGATGATAACATCAGGGTGTAAGCAAAACAATAGATTCGCCAACTTACAGGAGGGGTTTAGAAAATGAAAAAAGCATTGAAAGCGATTCCTTTCATGCTAGTCACCGTAATGCTGATGGTTCTGGTATCCGCTTGCGGTAACAGCGGCAGCGGAAGCAAAGTGGATGTGGGCATCGTATTGCCGACCAAAGACGAACCGCGTTGGGTACAAGACGAAGCACGCTTCACAGACGCGATCAAAGGAACCGATTACAAGGCCGAAATCCTGTTCAGCCAAGGTTCTTCCGCTAAAGAAAAAGAAAACGTTGACGCGCTGATCGCCAAAGGCATCAAAGTCCTGATCATCTGCCCTCAAGACGGCGACGCGGCTGCAGCCGCTGCTGACGCAGCCAAAAAAGCCGGCGTAAAAGTGATCTCCTATGACCGCCTGATCACCAACACGGATGCCGTTAACTACTATGTAACTTTCGACAGCGTGGCTGTAGGCGCTGCTCAAGCCCAATACCTCGTTGATCATGCCAAAGGCAACGGCCAACCGCTGTACCTGTATGCCGGCGCTGCAACGGACAACAACGCATTCCTGTTCTTCCAAGGCGCATGGCAAGTGCTGCAACCAAAAATCGCTGACGGCACGTTCAAAATTGCGAACTCCAGCGAAGCTGTAGCTCTGCAAGACTCTGCTGAACTGTCCCGCGAACAAATGAGTAAAATCGTATCCCAAGTAACAACCAACTGGGATGCCAACGAAGCTAAGAACAAAGCGCAAACGCACTTGACTGCAGCTGCTGCCGACATGAAAGGCGACGTAGCAATCCTGGCACCAAACGACGGTACTGCTCGTTCCATCGCCGACGTATTCGCTTCCGACTCTGCAATCAAGAGCTATGTAATCTCCGGTCAAGACGCTGAAAAAGCATCCATTCAGTACATCATCGACGGCAAACAATCGATGACCGTGTTCAAAGATGTTCGTACCCTGGTTAAAGACTCCATGGATATGGCCCTGACCATCCTGGACGGCAAAGACCCGCAAACAACCGGCTCGTATAACAACGGAAGCGTTGATGTACCTGCAAAACAAACGCCTGTTATCGTTGTAGACAAAGAAAACGTACAAAAGGAACTCATCGATTCCAAATACTACGAAGCGAGCGAATTCACAGGTCTGTAAACCAACAACAATCATAACGCAGCCGGGATAGTGATAGCGCCCTATCGCTATCCCTCTGCTACTATGACTTGTCTGGAGAAGGAGTACTAGAGATGACGAATCCATACATTTTAGAAATGCAAGGCATCTCCAAGGAATTCACCGGCGTCAAGGCGCTCTCCAACGTGAATTTCAAGGTGAACAAAGGCGAAATCCACTGTCTCGTCGGCGAGAATGGAGCCGGCAAATCCACGCTGATGAAAGTGCTCAGCGGTGTTTATCCGCATGGTACCTATTCCGGCGATATCGTGTTCGAAGGGAATGTACAGGCGTTTACGCGGATTAGCGATTCCGTAAAAACGGGGATCGCGATCATTTATCAGGAGCTGGCGCTCTTCCCGGATCTTTCGGTGTATGAGAATATTTTTGCCGGCAACGAAGTCAAGAAGGGCTCGATGGTCGACTGGAACCAGACGATTATTAAAGCTCAGGAAATGCTGAAAAAGGTAAAACTGGACGTCAATCCGGAAACGCTGATCAAAGATTTGGGCGTCGGCAAGCAGCAGCTCGTCGAAATCGCCAAAGCGCTCAGCAAAGATGTGAAGCTGCTGATTCTGGACGAACCGACCGCGGCGCTGAACGAAGACGACAGCGACAACCTGCTGGAGCTGCTCCGCGAACTGAAAAAAGAAGGCATCACTTCGATCATGATTTCCCACAAGCTGAAAGAAGTCATTGCCATTGCCGATCATGTCACCGTCCTGCGCGACGGACGTACGATCTGCACCCTCGCCGCCGAAGAAGTAACGGAAGCGGTGATTATCAAGAATATGGTAGGCCGTGAAATCGACGACATTTATCCGAAACGCAGCAACCGCCAGTTTGGCGAAAAAGTGCTGGAAGTCGAAAACTGGACAGCGTATGATCCGGGACTTGGCCGTGAAGTGGTCAAAAATGTGAATTTCAATGTCCGTAAAGGTGAAATTGTAGGCATTGCGGGCCTGATGGGCTCGGGACGGACCGAATTTGCACAAAGCATTTTCGGCAATCCCAAAGGCTACAAAATAAGCGGCGAGCTGAAAGTGAAAGGCGAGCGCACAACCTTAAAGACGCCTAAAGATGCAATCAACGCGGGAATCGCCTACGTAACGGAAGACCGAAAAGGCGACGGCTTATTCCTGATTCAGGATATCAAGCAAAATATCTCGGTCGCCAACCTGGGCGGCGTATCCTCGCGCGGGATGATCAATCTCAACGAGGAAGTCAAGGTTGCGAACGAGTACAAAAAATCAATGAACATCAAAGCTCCGTCTGTGGAGCAAATCGTCGGCAACCTGAGCGGGGGCAACCAGCAGAAGGTATCGCTCGGCAAATGGCTGTTCGTCGGCCCGTCGCTCCTCATCCTGGATGAGCCGACCCGGGGGATTGACGTCGGCGCGAAATTCGAAATCTACACGATCATGAACAAGCTGATCAGTGAAGGCCTCAGCATTATCATGATTTCCTCGGAACTTCCGGAAGTGCTGGGCATGAGCGACAGGCTGTATGTCATGGCCGAAGGTAAGATCAAGGGTGAGCTTCTGATCGAAGAAGCCGATCAAGAAAAAATAATGAAACTTGCTACGCAATAGGAGGAAGACCTGTGAAACTACTAAATGAAGCAAAGTCGCTCGTCAAAGTCAATATTCGGGATTATGGCATGTACATCGCCTTGTTTGTCATCATGCTGACCTTCTCGATTCTTACCGACGGATTGTTCATGTCCTCGCGGAATATCAGTAACCTGATCGATGCCACCGGTTATATCGCCGTATTGGCCGTCGGGATGACCCTGGTCATTGTCATTCGCCATATCGACTTGTCCGTCGGCTTCGCGGCCGGATTTATGGGCGCCATTGCAGCGATTATGCTTACGCAATGGGGTGCTCCATTCTATATTACCATTCCGGTGATCTTGATCCTGGGTATCGTAATCGGACTCTTCAACAGCTTCCTAGTTGCGAATCTCGGCATTCCGGCTTTCGTTTCTTCCCTGGCAGCGATGCTGATCTTCAGAGGCGCGCTGCTGCTGGTAACTGAAAAAACAGGCACCATCATCATCAAAGACGAACACTTTAACGCTATCGGCAACGGCTTCCTTCCGGCGATTGCGCATGTCGGCGGTTTGAACCTGCTGTCCCTGATTCTCGGGGCAATTGTCATCGTGCTCTTCATCTACTTCGAATTCTCTAAACGCAGAAACAAACAAAAGTATAACTTTGAAGTCATCTCCGGCGGCATGTTTGCCCTGAAGCTTGTATTCGTATCGGCTATCATTGCTTACGTAACTTGGATTCTCGCAGGTTATAACGGCTTCTCCTGGACGGTCGTCATCGTCATGATCGTGGTGGTTATCTACCACATCCTTACATCCTCTACCGTGATCGGCCGCCACATTTATGCGGTGGGCAGTAACCCGGAAGCGGCTAACCTGAGCGGTATCAGCGTTAAAAAGATCACCTATTTCGTATTCTGCTCCATGGGTCTCTTGTCTGCACTGTCCGGTATCCTGTTCACTTCCCGTCTGCAATCCGCAACAACGACAGCAGGTACACTGTTCGAGCTTGATGCGATCGCAGCTGCTTATGTCGGCGGCGTATCCGCAGCGGGCGGCGTCGGCAAAGTAACCGGTTCGATCATCGGTGCGGTCGTCATGGCTTCGCTCTCCAGCGGCATGAACCTGATGGGCGTTGGCATTTCCTATCAATACATGATCCGCGGCGGCGTGCTGGCGGCAGCGGTTATCTTCGACGTCATTACCCGTAAACAAAGAGCTTAGTGGCAATATCAGAACAATGCTTTACAATAAAAACCGGGAGCGGCTTTGCCGCTTTCGGTTTTTTTTCGCGGAAAGAAAAGCTTACCCGAGAGAAAGCTCACATCCTGCTGCCCGGAACGCCGCTATAATGAACAAAATATATTTGGAAAGGAAAAGTATGCCATGAGCGGAATTGTAGAGTACTACGAGCAGTATGACGAGGATGTGAGACTGACGACGGACCCGGCGCGGAATTTGGAATTTCTGACGACGGTACGTTTTTTGGAGCAGCATCTGCCGGCCGGGTCCCGTATCCTGGATCTGGGCGCAGGGGCAGGAATCTACACCTTTCATTTTGCAGACCGGGGCCACAAGGTGTGTGCAGCCGATCTTACGCCGAAACATATCCGGTGGATTCAGGAACGGGTGGACGAAGAAGGGTATACGAACATTGAGGCGAGGGTGGCCAACGCGCTGGATCTTTCCGGCTATGCGGACGATAGTTTTGACGCGGTGCTGTGCCTGGGGCCGATGTACCATCTGCTGGATCCGGAGGACCAGCGGACCTGCATCTGCGAATCGCTGCGTGTCCTGAAGCCGGGCGGAGTGATTGCCGTGGCATACGTCAACCGGCTGTTTATTTTTCCCCACCTCGCGAACATCAGCGACAATTATCTCGAAGATACATGGGTGCGACGCATCGCGGAGGAGAAGCAGATCTCCTCTGCGGATGACGATTGCTTCTGGACGGACGCTTACTTCCACACGCCGGACGAAATCGAAGCGCTTCTCGCTGCGTTTGAAGTGACAAAGCTGGTTCACGCAGGGAGCGACGGCGTCGGTATTCTTCTGCGCAATCGGCTGAACGGATTATCCGATGCGCAGTTCGCGGTATGGAAGGATTATCATTTCCGGACCTGTACCGAACCTTCGATCCTGGGCATCAGCAATCATGGACTGTATTTGGGCCGAAAATGAGGTATAAAACCTTCGCCGGTTGTGCAAAATAATGGGAAATACCCCAACTGGCAAAGGAGCGATGGCGGTGGAAACTTCGATGGGTTCAGACGATGTAATCAACCGGATTCGGGAGATTCAAACCACGGGCGGCAATTTGAACAAAAAGCAGATTAAGCAGCATGAGCCTGAACTGATGCGCAGCGCGTTGTATTATTTTCCAAGCTGGGAGCATGCATTGAAGAACGCGGAGCAATAATCGGAGCAAGCGAATAAAGAAATGGCGTCAAGGAGCTTTCGAGTCCTTGGCGCCATTTTTATTGACGATAACGGTTGTTAAAAATCCGATGAAGGCGGGTCAGGAGACGTATGCCTGGGCAGCAAGCGTATCGATGGCCACGGATTTGCGTCCGGTACGCAGCACCCTTTCTTCGGCCAGCTCATGGACGGCGACGGTGACCGATTCACGGGTGGCTCCGATCATATGGCCGATTTCCTGGTGGCTGAGCGGCAGCTCGATCCGCAAATACCCGTCTTCGGGCACGCCGAATTCCTCAGAGAGATGGAGCAGCAGGAAGATGACCTTTTCTTTGACCGTACCCAGCGCCATCTTCTCCAGCATTTTGTTCTTCAGATTCAGGTTGTCGCTCAAGATTCGCATGACGCGCTTCATCATCTCCGGCCGGCCGGCGATAAAGGCTTCAAATTGTTCGCTGCTGATCGAGCAGACCAAGGTGTCCTCCAGCGTCTCGACATAGACCCCCTCCGTACCGAGCGAAAAAGATTCGACCTCCCCGAAGGTGCTTCCCTTGCCTAGTATCCCGACCGTGAACTGTTTGCCTTCAGCATTGATAATATAAAGCCGCAACGCGCCTTCTTTAACAAAATAAAGTCCGGTCCGGTGCATGTCCGGCGATTGGATAATCGTGTTTTTGCGGAAGCGGGTATGGCGGGTGCCTTCGTCGATCACGGCCATGTCCGATGCTTCGACGCGGTCAAACAGCTTGATTTGCGATAAATACCATATTTTATTGATCATTACGTTCACTCCCGGGCAATCGGCCTCCGCCGTTTTGTAAGATATTTCACATTGACTGGAGTAGCTGTCTTACAGAACGGCTTTCCAATGAATTCTATAATTAGCTTATCAAAACAAGGGAGGCCAAAACAATGGCGAATATCAAATTGGTAGCAACAAGCACAACGGAGGGACTCACTTCGACAGTCAAAGCAGGCACTCAGCAATTCTATATTGACGAACCGCTCAGCCAGGGCGGGGGCAATAGGGGTCCGAACCCGCTGCAGGCGCTGCTGGGCGCGCTGATCGGCTGCGAGAATGTCATCGCCCGTACCGTGGCAAAGGAAACCGGCTTTGATCTGCAGGGAATCAGCTTCAAAGCGGCGGGCGAACTCGACCTGCGCGGCTTGGCGGGAGACACGGATGTCCGTACTTACTTCGACAACGTAGAAGTCCGTGTGGAGGTGGTGACCACCGAAACGGAAGCGCGTATTCTGGAGCTGCAGCAAGAAACCGACCGCCGCTGCCCGATCTTCGGAACGCTGAAAGCGGCGGGCGTACGGATGAATCCGGTGTGGACGAAAGCCGAACCGGCTGTGCAAATATCATAACCGGAAATGTCCGCAGCACGCTAAAATAGGGGGATAAAGCCAAGGAACAAAGTCTAAAGCGAGGAGGACTGCCTGTGCTTCATCCCCTGAGCCTGTGGATTCCGTTACTGATTTTGCTGCCCAATCTGGCATTCCTCAAGCTGCAGCCGCGCAATATGCCGCAGCCGGCCCGGCCGCCGAACCGGGTGCTTCAAGCGGCGGAGATGGCCGGCCGGTTCGGAACGATGGCCGTTCCGCTTTTTTTCAAGATGGACACGGGCGACCTTTACGCGTTTCTGGCGCTGCAGGGCATGATTTTGTCGCTGGCCTTGTATTATGCCGGCTGGCTGCGCTATATCCGCCAAAACCGGGATTACAACTGGCTGTACGCCCCGATGTTCGGCATTCCGGTGCCGATGGCCGTAAGCCCGGTGCTGTACGTGCTCTTTGCGGCAGCAGTGCTGCATTCTCCGTTATACCTGCTCTTTGGCGCATTGCTGGGGATCGGCCATTTGCCGCTCAGTTATGCAGCGTACCGGGAGACCCAAAACCGCGGCTAAACAGCTGCGGTTTTTTTATAGCTGACACGCCGTGTATGAAATTTGTGTGACTGGGACTGAAAGTAAATCATACAAATGTGAATTTAATCACATTAGGATAGCTGCTTACCTATTTATAATGACTAATGCAACATAAACATATATAAAGGGGAAATCACTGTGAAATTCTACAAAGTAATGCTTGTTGCCGGTATGTCTGCTGCCCTGTTGTCCGGATGCGGCTCCAATAACAATAACGATGCTGCCAATAACGCTGCTATTGCAACGGCTACTGCCGCTGCGACTGCCGAAGCTCCGGATGCGGTAACAACGGCCTCCATCGTTAACCAAGCCGATGCCTTCACTTCCGCTGTCAGCGATAAAGGCAACTGGATCGTGGCAATCCTGAACGACCTGACCCTCGACAAGGATGTTGTCGTTGCCGGCGAATTCCATGACAAGGGCAAAGCGGAAAACGATATTTACCGTAAACTCGCGCTGTACGCTCAAGACGCCGACCGCAATATCACGGCCACTTACACCTTGACGGTTCCTAACATGACCGTACAAAGCGAAAACTTCCGCATTCAAGGCGGAACGGTAAAAGGCGACGTTACCGTAGAAGCCAACGGCTTTAACCTGTACAAAGACGCTAAGATCGACGGCAACCTGCATTTTGCCAATGCCGACGTTCAAGCTACTGCTAAAATCGAAGGTACGGTTACGGGTACAACTGACGTAAAATAAGCGGATTACCTACCGCGTTATTCGTTTCATAGCAAGCAGAACCCGCTGTTCCTGGCATATAAGCCGGGGATAGCGGTTTTTTTGTGCATCAGCCGGGGAGATCCTCCCTTGACGGAGGAGTGTTTATGTTGTATGGTTAGCTACATAAGTAATTAACCACATAACTAACAAACAATACAGAACATGAATCGAGGTGAGGACCATTGTCACTCATGAATGACAGCCAGCCGATTTTTCTGCAAATCGCGGAGAAAGTCGAAAATGACATCGTTGAAGGCATTCTTGAGGAGGAATCCCAGGTGCCCTCCACCAACCAGTTTGCCGCTTTTTTTCAGATCAATCCGGCAACGGCGGCTAAAGGGGTCAATTTGCTCGTTGACCAAGGCATTTTGTACAAAAAGAGGGGGATTGGCATGTTCGTAGTATCGGGAGCGAGGCAGAAGCTGGTCGAGAAACGCAAGGAGCAGTTTTACGAGCAGTATGTGGTGGCGATGATCCGGGAAGCGAAGAAGCTTGGCATCACGACGGCGCAATTAAGCGAAATGATCAAACGGGGGGAATGAAGGATGAACACGGTTGCGGCATTTACGGAGGTCTCCAAAAGCTTTGGTTCGTTTACGGCGGTGGACCGGGTCAGCTTTGCCCTGGAAGAGAACAAAATCTACGGCCTGCTTGGGCGCAACGGGGCCGGGAAAACAACGATCATGCATCTGCTGACGGCGCAGCAGTTTGCCACAGGCGGGGACATCCGCGTCTTTGGCGAAGCGCCGTACGAGAACAGCAAGGTGCTGCAACAATTGTGCTTTATCAAGGAAAGCCAGCGTTTTCCCGACCATTTTTCGGTGAGAGATGTGCTGAAGCTGGCGCCGTCTTTTTACCCGCACTGGGACGCCGCGTTTGCGGATTCACTGGTGAGCGAATTTAATTTACCGCTGAAACGCAGGATGAAAAAGCTGTCCCGCGGGATGCTTTCAGCAGTCTGCATTATCATCGGTCTGGCCAGTCGGGCGCCGCTGACGCTGTTTGACGAACCTTATCTGGGACTGGACGCAGTGGCTCGCCAGCTGTTCTATACCCGGCTGCTGGAGGACTACAGCCTGAATCCGCGTACCATCGTGTTATCCACGCATCTGATTGACGAGGTAAGCCAGCTGCTCGAACATGTCATCGTCATCGACAAAGGGCGGGTTATTCTCGATGAGGAGAGCGAAGAACTGCGCGGCGCGGCGTTTACCGTGACCGGACCTGCAGACAAGATAGAGCGTTTGGCTTCCGGAAAAAGAGTGCTGCGCCGCGAGTCGTTCGCCGGGCAAAGCTCGGCGACGCTGATGGGCGGCTGGACGCAGCGGGAGCGGGAGGCGGCTTCAGGCGAGGGGCTGACGCTGACGCCTGTATCGCTGCAGCAGTTAGTCGTAGGCTTGACCGGGGCGGATACAGCAATAAAAACGGGGGTGGGGTTATGAACCGGACGGCAGGCGTCATTCGTACTTTTTATACCGATAAGACCAATTGTTTCTTTGTTCCATATATGATTCTCTTGAGCAGTTTCCTGGTGAATCTGGTCGTCAGTTTCTTTATGGATGAAGGGTATTATACGGGCGGGATCAGCTCGATCCATATTTTTATGTTCGTCCTCGGCATTTTATTTTCGGTACAAAGCTTCCCGCTGGTGCTCGGCTTCGGCGCCCGGCGCAAAGATTTTTTTGCCGGCACCGTGCTCGCATTCCTAATGCTAAGCGTAGTCAACTCATTGCTGCTGGTCGTCCTCGGTGCGATTGAACAGGCGAGCGGCGGCTGGGGCCAAGAGCTTCATTTTTTCCATTTGCCTTATATGAACGACGGCAATGTGCTGGTTCAGTTCTGGGTGCAGCTGACGCTTATGACACATCTGTTCTTTAGCGGATTTGTCATCGCTGCGGTATACCGCCGCTTCGGCCGCATCGGTGTCTGGCTCCTGTCGCTGCTGCTGTTTGTGGCAGGTACGGTAGGCGTCCTGCTGCTGACGTATTACGAAGCATGGACGAAGGTATGGAACTGGTTCGACGGCTACACGGCAGGCGAAGCTGCTTCGCTGTTGTGGGTGCTGACCTTGCTCTATTTGGGCATCGCGTATCTCTTGTTCCGCAGAACGACGGTATAGACCGGCGTACAGTAAGAGTTGTTACTTTTGGATCATATTTCGAAAAAAGGCCGTAATTCCTTGAGGATTGCGGTCCTTTTTTCGTACTTTTAGCCTCTTTATTATTTGATTTCCCCGGAAATGGTCATAAATTAAACTTTGTGAATGCTGTCACAATATTGTGAAAATTGTCACTATTAATATTGCAAATTTTAATATATGATATTCTTGTAAAAAGAAATAGGGGGAATTAACCAATGAAATTTGTTAAAGTGCTTATGGTAGCAGGAATCTCGGCAGCATTGCTCGCGGGTTGCGGATCGAACAACAACAACGCAAATAACGCAGCGGCTCCGGCAGCAACCAACGCCGAGCAAACCGACGCGGTAACCACGGCTTCCATCGTCAACCAAGTGGATGCTTTCAAATCGGCCGTCAGCGACAAAGGCAACTGGATCGTGGCGATCCTGAACGATCTGACTGTACCGGACGAAGTCGTTGTAGCCGGCGAGTTCCATGACAAAGGCAAAGCGGAAAATGCGATCTACCGCAAATTGGCCCTGTATGCCCAAGACGCCGATCACAATGTTACGGCAACTTACACGCTGACCGTTCCTAAGTTCACCGTACAAAGCGAAAACTTCCGCGTGCAAGGCGGCACCGTCAAAGGTGATGTCTACGTTGAAGCCAACGGCTTTAACCTTTACAAGGACGCCAAAATCGACGGCAACCTGTACTTCGCCAGCGAAGACGTTAAAGCTACCGCTAAAATCGAAGGCACCGTTACCGGCGCGACCGAAGTGAAATAATAAATCCATGATCTTATAATGAATCCCGCAGACCTTAAGGTCTGCGGGATTTTTATGTCCTCCCTCCGATAATTCCGGTGCTGCAATTGACGGGCCATCCCGAATACATTTTGTTATCCTGATAAAGAAAGGAGGCGTGATGCTTCATGAATCCGCTGGAGGGCATGAACCTGGCGCTTAGCTATATTGAACAGCATTTGCAGGATGAGATTAACTTTAGGGAAGTGGCAAAGCGAGCCGGCTGCTCGGAATACCATTTCAAACGGATGTTTTCGTTTTTGGCTGGCATTCCGCTCTCGGAATATATCCGGCGCAGACGCCTTACGCTGGCCGGATTTGAGCTGCAGCAGACCGAAACGCGCATTATCGACATTGCCATGGATTACGGGTATGGCTCGCCGGATGCGTTCGCAAAGGCGTTCCAGCAGTTTCATGGTGTAACGCCTTCCGAAGCGCGGGCCAAAGGACAGCCGCTGAAGGCTTACCCCCGCGTGACTTTCCAATTAACCGTCAGGGGAGGAAACGAGATGAATTACCGGATCGTGGAGAAGGAAGCGTTCAATATTGTCGGATTGTATAAAAGGGTTCCGATTATTTTTAACGGGGTGAATCCGGAGATCGCCGCGATGTGGCAAAGCCTGAATCCGGAAACGATCGCGCTGCTGAAAGGGCAGGCCGACACCGAGCCGGCAGGAATGATCAGCGCCTCGGTTAATTTTTCCGAGGAACGCATGGAAGAGAAGGGAGAGCTGGATCATTATATCGGCGTGGCCACGACACAGCGAGGACCGGAACACCTGGCACAGCTCGAAGTGAACGCCGGAACCTGGGCCGTGTTCGAAGCGGTCGGGCCATTCCCGGCGGCGCTGCAGGAAGTGTGGGGCCGGATTTACTCCGAGTGGTTCCCTTCCTCCAGTTATGAGCAGGCCGAAGGGCCGGAAATGTTATGGAATGAAGGAAAGGACACTTCCGTTCCGGATTACCGCAGCGAAATCTGGATTCCCGTCCGGCCAAGGGAGGGGCGCTGATTTGCCGCACACCGCGATTTTCCGCTATCCTGTATAATAGAAGAAAATCAGGTTTGCCCTGGGCGAACCGAACGATGGAGGTCTTTAACGTTGGTCGATTACGCCACGCTATACCGCATTACCGATTTGGAAGGATATACGCCGCATGTCAGCCGGCTGATCTCGATGATGAATTATGCCCGGCACACGACCCTGGATGCCGTCAAAGGCTTGACGGCGGAGCAGCTCGACTACTTGCCGACGCCGCAAAGCAACTCGATCGGCATGCTGCTGATGCATTTTGCCGCTGTGGATTATTTTTACCGCGTCTTCACGTTTGAAGAACGGGAACCGGACGAGGAAGAACTCGAGCGCTGGGGTCCGGCTCTGGATCTGGGGGATACGGGACGTGCTGCCATCAAAGGCCATGATCTGGATTTCTACGTGAAGCTGCTGGAGGAGACCCGCGCCGAAACGCTGGAGCGGTTCAAGACGGTGGACGATGAATGGCTGCACCGGGAAATGCCGTTCTGGGGCAAACAGCCGGCCAATCATTACTTTATGTGGTTCCATGTGTTCGAGGACGAGATCAATCACCGGGGTCAGATCCGGATCATGAAGAAGCAGCTTTAATGAAACTGAAGGACCTGCATTTCCATATTCACTACTGCAACGGGAAAAAGTATCGGAATTCCGCAGTCCGTCCAGGCAAAATCAGCCGCACACTCCAGCATCACGAACTGGTCTTCGTGGATGGCGGCAGCGGCAGCCTCATGATCGGCGGCAAGATTTTTCCGGTAAAAGAAGGCATGCTCTATTATATCCCGGCCGGCGTTCCGCATATCTTTGATAAGGAGTTCGGGGCGGCGAACAATTTTTTGACCGTGCATTTCAGCTATGCCCGCGTCGTGTACGGCGAAACGAGCTGGCAGCTGCTTGAAACACGTGAGCCGCTGCTCTTTCCGCCGGCGGAAGAGCTGAAGGATTATTACCAGATCAGCGAAGCCTTCAGCAGGCTGGTGGAGTGCTGGAACGCCAAAATGCCCGGCTACGAGTTCCTGAGCCGCACGCTGCTTCAGCAATTGCTGGCCGCCATTTACCAGAATCTCCGCAAACGGAACCGCAACTACGCCACTTCGCTCAAAGTAGAAAAAATCATCGGCTACATGCAGCAGCATGTGGACGGCCGGGTGACGTTGACCGAACTGTCGGAGCTGGTGCAGCTGTCGCCGGCTTATGTGTCGCGGGCGTTCAAAGAAGCTACGGGGGAGTCCGCCACGGCTTTCTTCAACCGGATGAAAATCGACCGGGCGAAGGAAATGCTTCTGGAAGGCGGACAACGGGTCAAAGAGGTTGCGCGGGCGCTGGGCTTTAGCGACGAGTTTTATTTCAGCCGGCTGTTCAAACAAACCGAAGGCATCAGCCCGACGGAATTTCAGAGCAAAAATGTCCATGGAGTTTAGAATCGTGCATGTTAAAAAGCCCTTCCCGCTGCTAAGATGATCAAGGATCACAAGCAGAAGGAAGGGCTATTTTGTCATGCCGGTATGGAGAAGAAACTTGATTGTCTGTTGGTTCGGGATGTTCGTCACCGGGGTGGGAATGAGCCAGATCGCGCCGATCCTGCCGCTCTACATCAAGGAGCTGGGTGTCCAGGACACCAATGCGGTAGCCAGGTACGCCGGCCTGGCCTTCGGCATCACCTTTATTATCTCGGCGCTGTTCTCGCCGGTCTGGGGCATGGCCGCCGACAAGGTCGGCCGCAAGCCGATGCTGCTGCGTGCGAGCCTCGGGATGGCACTTGTCATCGGCGCAATGGGTTTTGCGCAGAGTGTGCATATGCTGGTCGGCCTGCGCTTGCTGCAAGGGGTGATCACCGGTTACGGCACGGCCTGCACGACGCTGATTGCCACGCAAACGGATAAGGAGCATGCGGGCTTTGCGCTCGGCACGTTATCGACAGCCAATGTTGCCGGTTCGCTGCTCGGCCCGACGATCGGCGCGTTTATCGCCGAGAACGTCGGCCTGCGGGATTCGTTTTTTCTGACCGGGGCGCTGATGCTGATCGCTTTCTTTACGACGCTGCTGTTCGTGAAAGAGACGTTTGAACGCAAGGACCGCAAGGTCATGCGCTTCAAGGAGGTGTGGAGCGCGGTGCCGGAGAAAAGCCTGACGCTTACGCTGTTTGCCGCATTTTTCATGCTGACTGCAGCGATGTATTCCGTCGAGCCGATCATTACGGTGTATATTTCCCGGCTCACCGAAAACGCCGGACATGTCGCGCTGCTCGCCGGGCTTACATTCTCTGCTTCAGGATTGGCAAACATTATTTCGGCGCCAAGGCTGGGCAAGCTGTCCGACAAGATCGGCTCGCACCGGATCATCCTGGTGGCGCTGCTGGCCGCGGGGCTGCTGTTTATTCCGCAGGCGTTCGTCACCCGCCCCTGGCAGCTGATGGTATTGCGCTTTCTGCTGGGGCTGGCGGCGGGAGGATTGAATCCATCGGTCAACACGCTTATCAAAAAAATCACCCCCGACTTTTTGACCGGCCGGATGTTCGGCTTCAGCATGTCGGCGGCGTATCTCGGCGTTTTCGGCGGCTCGGTATTGGGCGGCCAAATGGCCGGCTGGCTCGGGTTCCGCTCCGTCTTTTTCACGACGGCCCTGTTATTGCTGGGGAATGCCGTGTGGGTATATTACAAGGTGTATAAAAAATTGAACAAGGAGCGAGAAGTATGGAACATTTAAGCTTGAATGCCGCCAAGACGGCGCTGGTTGTCATTGATTTGCAGCAGGGGATTGTTCCGGGAACGCGGGCGCCGCACTCGAGTGCGCAGGTGGTGGAGAAGACGAAGCATATGGCGGAGGCGTTGACGGAAAAAGGAGGTTTCGTCGTGCTCGTGAAGGTCTCGACGGTGGACGGCCGCGACATGCTGAAGCCGAAGACCGACGCTGCGCCAACGCCCCCGCAGCTGCCTGAAGACTGGGATGTTCTGGTCCCTGAACTGGCGGATCTGCCGGGCGCGCATGTCGTCGTCAAACGGCAGTGGGGCGCATTTTTCGGAACGGATCTCGATCTTCAGCTCCGCCGCCGCGGCATCGACACCATCATCCTGTGCGGCATTTCCACAAGCATCGGCGTAGATACGACGGCGCGGGAAGCGTACCATCATGGCTACCATCAAGTTTTTGCCGAGGATGCCATGACGGCGGGTACTGAAGCAGAGCATACTTATGTCGTGAACACGATTTTCCCGCGGATCGGCAAGGTGCGGAGCAGTGCTGCAATTATTGAGGCGCTGCATGCCAGAGCTTAAATAGGCCGGCAATGAGTCATTCCGAATATTTTCGAATCCATTTTTCCTGCCAAGCGGGATAATCATCCGGCTGCAATTCCTCCAGCGTTTTGCCGTCCAGCGACCAATACCCGCCGTCCAGCTGTTCGTCATGGGGAAAAGAGTTGCCGCCAACCGGTTTGCCGCCGACCATGTATATCATGAGATCCACGTGTCCGCCTTTGACCAGCGGATGATCCTTCACGACATATTTTTCGACTTCGACAGTAAACGGCATATGGGATGTTGCATTTTGGAATGAAAACCGGCTGATTTTAGGTTTCGCCGGACGTTGTGCTAGAATGAGTGGACAAGGAGGCGGTAAACTCATGATTACACGAAAGCTCGGAGGAAAGCTGGAGGTTTCGGCGCTGGGTCTCGGTTGTATGGGCATGTCCGATTTTTACGCCGGCCGTGATGAAGCGGAGTCGCTCCGTACCATCGACCGCGCCCTGGCGCTGGGCGTCACGTTCTTCGATACGGCCGATATGTACGGCGTGGGACGGAACGAAGAATTGGTCGGCAGAGCGCTGCGGGGACGGCGCAACGAGGTCGTGATCGCCACGAAATTCGGCAATGTCCGTTCGGCGGACGGCGCCATGCTCGGCATCAACGGCCGGGCAGAATATGTCAAGGCAGCTTGCGATGCCAGCCTAAAGCGCCTCGGCGTCGATCACATTGATCTGTATTACCAGCACCGGGTGGACCCGAATACGCCGATCGAAGAAACGGTGGGTGCCATGTCCGAGCTGGTACAGGCGGGCAAGGTACGTTTTATCGGTTTGTCCGAAGCCGGACCCGGCACGATCCGCCGGGCGCATGCGGTTCATCCCGTCACAGCGCTGCAAACCGAATATTCGCTGTGGAGCCGGGATGTAGAGGATGAAATCCTGCCGCTTTGCCGGGAGCTCGGCATCGGATTTGTACCGTATAGTCCGCTGGGCCGCGGGTTTCTGACCGGCAGCATCCAGACCTTTGAAGACTTGGCGCCGGATGATTACCGCCGGAACTCTCCGAGGTTTCAGGGCGATAATTTCGCCAAGAACCTGCAGCTCGTGAAGAAGATCGAGGAGATTGCCGCGGAAAAAGGCTGCGGGTCCTCGCAGCTGGCGCTGGCCTGGCTGCTGGCCCAAGGTGAGGATATCGTTCCGATTCCGGGAACGAAGCGCACGAAATATTTGGAGGAAAATGTCGGCGCGCTGAATATCACCCTGTCGGACCAAGATCTGCGCCGGATTGATGAGACGGCTCCGCAGGGAGCGGCGTATGGCGGGCGGTATCCGGAAGCCGGCATGAAGAACCTGAATATCTAGATTTGGCAGAGATTTGTTCCTGAAAACAGCCCTTTTACAGGGCTGTTTTTTCGTTATTCGGGAGAAGCATAAAACCTGGATTTTGACAAGTTATAAAGAGTACTATTGTTTTGCGGGTAACGGGCTACAATAGAGTAGAATCGAAAGGAGTGCATCACGATGCCCATCAAGATTATTACGGACAGCGGGTCCGACTTGCCCCTTGAATATATGGAAAAATACAATGTAACCATCGTCCATCTTCCGGTTCATTTCCAGGATGAACGCATGCCTGAAGATACGGATGCCGAAACCTTTTATGCCAAAATGTGCGCGTGCAAGGAGCTGCCGACGACCGCCAGTCCAAGTCCCCAGGTGTTCCTGGAGAAATATGCGGAGGTTGAAGCGGGAACGGATATCCTGGTGCTTAGCATGTCCTCCAATATCAGCAGCACGTACCAGGCCGCCCGAATCGCCAAAGAAATGTACGAAGAAGAAGGACATCCGAACGTTGTGGAAGTCATCGACACCAAAAATTTCTCCGGCGGTTTGTCGCTGATCGTCGCTAAAGCGGCCAAATGGGCGGAGGAAGGCATCGGCCTTGAGGAGCTGGTTGAGCGGGTTCACCGGCAAATTGATGAGGTGAACGCCTATTTTACGCTTGATACGCTTGAAAACGTGATCAAAGGCGGCCGCCTGAGCCGGGTATCCGGAGCTGTTGCATCGGTACTGAACATCAAGCTGCTGCTGAAGATCAGCGACGAAGGCACGGTAGAGGTGGTCGAGAAGACCCGCGGGCTTCCGAAGGCGTTATGCCACTTGCTCGCCAAGCTCGATCATAAGCACTACGATTACGACAAGGCGGTCATCGCCATCGTCCACAGCAATTGCGAGAAGCTCGCGCTTGAGATCAAAGAACGGATTCTGGAGAAGCATCCGTTCCGCGAGATCGTATTTTCCAGCATGGGGCCGGTCATGGGTACCTATGCCGGCGTCGGCGGCATCGGCGTCGCATTTTAAGGAATCCCGTGTCTAGGCTAATCACCACCGGATAGGCATCTGCATAGAATGGAGCAAAACCGACAACGGAGGTTAGCCCAGATGCCGAATATTCAAGACAGCCGGTCCTCGGCAGTCGTTTATCAGGCCGATCCTACGGCCGTCCAGCATGTGCACGGAATCCGCGAGACGCTGCATCAAAGCTGCAAGAACTATCTGAATCACCCGGTCAAAGTCCAGGACATTTTCGGCATGACGCATGAAGGAATGCTGGCCGGGATGGATGCCACCCACTTGTACCTTTTGGTCACCATTGATCAGGAAGCGGCACGCGGTTTTTTCAGCCCTTACCCGGGCTTCGGACCGCCGCGTCCGCGTCCGCCTTATCCGTACCCGTATCCAAACCCGGGGCAAGCAATCCTGCCTTTGGTGCTGTTCAATCTGCTGACGATTTCGCTGCTGTAACGTAAGCTCGGCCGCAACGCACAAAAAACCGTCCAATCGGCATGGCCGATATCGGACGGTTTTTTTGTTAATTTTATAGAATAAGGTCCCCGCAAAGTACCAGACTATGTGTGATAGCCTCGCTTTGTGGGGGCTGCTTTACGCCGCGATCACTGCGGTAATCTCTTCATCCAGTTCCAGGCGGACGCTTTCAGGGAAAGCGCGCACGCCGTATTCGCTGTAAGCGTAGCGGAGAATCGCTTCGATCAGGTTCGACTCCACAAGATACTGGCTGCGGCCCTGCACCCACACTTCCGCTGTGTAGCCGGTGTCTTCATCCCAGCTCAGCTCGACCTGAACTTCCTGAACCCGGACTGACTTGCGCTCGGCGATATGCAGGCAAACGGCATTGATAATTTCATCCATGCTCAGCACGAGGGGATTCATCAATAACGTCCTTCCTCTCCCGGACGGTTGCGGCGCTGGCTGCGGCGGCGGAAGAAGGATAATACCAGCATCGCGATGAGATAGATGGCCAGCAGATTCACCGCGAAACCGAGCAGGTTGCCGAAGGCACCCATGCCGCCGAAGAAGCCGCCGAACAGCATGCCGGCGAGGCCGCCGATCATCATGCCTTTCATAAAGCTGCCCCCGCTGAAGAAACCGCGCTTTGTCGTACCGGCTGCGCCGCTTGTTGCCGAGGCCGTGCCTTTGGTGCTGTCGCTTTTCGTGACGCTATCGGTCGTTGCTTTTTTCGGTGTGGTGGAATAACTGCGGGCGCCGGATTTAAAGCCGCCGGCTCCGCGCCGCGCATCGGCCAAATCGGGGACCACGGTCGCAAATAACAGGGTAAAAGCCATGACAATCATCATTAATCGTTTCAGTTTCATTGAGTATGAATACCCTCCTGGTTGTATTGGCGGCGAAGGCCGCCGGATATAAGCGGTAATACGCGGCTTGTCCAGGAAGGTTTCAATTTTTAAATATATATGTTTAAACAAAAAAAACGCGCGGGCCCGAGACCCGCGCAAACAGCAGTTATTAGAGAGTTGCCTTAATCTCCGCGTATCCGTCCGCGACAAGCTTAAGCGCTCCGGTTGCCGGATCGATCACCATGCCGTGAATCGGGACATTGGGAGGAAGAAGGGGATGGCGCTTAATCAGCTCCACAGTCTGAATTACCCCGTCTTCCACATTGTCAAACCCGCGCAGCCACTTTGTCAGCTTGATGCCCGAATTTTCGAGCGTGGACAGCACTTCTTCGGATACGCCGCGTTCTTTGATCGAATTGATCATCCGCTCGGCGTTCAGGGAGGCCATGCCGCATTCGTAGTGGCCGACGACGATGACTTCCTCCGCATCCAGTTCGTAGAGAGCAACCATCACGCTCCGCATGACGGAACCGAACGGCTGGGAGATGACAGCGCCGGCGTTTTTAATGATTTTAACGTCGCCGTTCTTGAAGTTCATCGCCTTGGGCAGCAGTTCCACCAGCCGCGTATCCATACAGGTGATGATCAGCATTTTCTTGTCGGGGAAGCGGCTGGTCAAATAGGCTTCATATTCTTTGTTCTCGACGAAGGTTTTGTTGAATTCTAAAATTTTCGTAATTTGACTCATGATCACTGCTTCCTCCTTGGATAACAAACTATTTTGTTTATAATATTTCAAATTCGTACTTTTTGCTCTGCATCTGATTATACGATTCATCATGAACTAGCGTCAATTCCCGGTGTCTTTCCCCGGCGAAGCCTGACGTTTATAACTTTTTTGCCCCGGGCTAAAGTAGTATCCTTTTAATGAATCCTTTATTTGCGCGGATATAACTTGATGGCCTGCTCTGCTGCAGGGGCATTTGATTCTGAGTTTTCAAAAAAGTATCATCAAGAAGAATGGATAAATCTACGAAAGCAGGTGGATTCTAGTGGAGCAATCAGTCAAAGATCAATGGGATAAATTTAAGGCACTGCTCGTCAAAATCAGGGGATACCAGGAGGCGATCCAGCTTCTGCACTGGGACATGCGAACCGGCGCGCCGCGCAAGGGCATAGGTCAGCGTTCGGAAACGGTCGGCATGCTGAGCGGCGAAGCGTTCAAGCTGGAGACCTCGGATCAGATGGGCGAATTCACCGAATGGTTCAGCCGTCCGGAAGTACGGAGCCAATTGAGCGACGCCGAGAATAAGTTGGTTGAGGACTGCCGTAAGGAATATAACCGCAATAAGAGCATTCCGCAGGAAAAATTCGAAGAATACGCTGTGCTCAGTGCCGAAGCCCAATCTGTCTGGGAGGAAGCAAAGCATAATGACGATTTTACTTCGTTTGAGCCGTATTTGACCCGGATCGTCGGACTGAAGCAGGAATTCGTCGATTACTGGAAGCCAGAGGGCTCCCGTTATGATCTGCTGCTGGATATGTACGAGCCGGGATTTACCGCCGAAAAAATCGACGCCATCTTCGACCGGCTGCGCAGCCGCCTCGTTCCGCTGGTGGAAGCGATCAATGCGTCGCCGAACAAGCCGGATACCGGGTTTCTCAGCCAGATTTATGCCAAAGAACAGCAGGAGAAATTTGGCCTCTACATGCTGGAGCAGATGGGCTTTGATTTCGAAGCCGGCCGGCTCGACGAAAGCGTGCATCCGTTTGCGACCGGGCTGAATCTCGGCGATGTCCGCATCACGACCCACTATATTCTGGACAACATGCCAAGCGCGGTATTCAGCTCGCTGCATGAAGGCGGACACGCCCTGTATGAGCAAAATATCGATCCGGCCTTTGCCGGCACGCCGCTGGCCCAAGGCGCTTCGATGGGCATCCATGAATCGCAGTCCAGACTGTGGGAGAACATGATCGGCCGCAGCCGGGGCTTCTGGCAGCATTATTATGGTAGCCTGCAGCAGCATTTCCCGGAACAGCTGGCCGAAGTCGACGCCGAGCAATTTTACCGGGCGATCAATAACGTAAGCCAGTCGTTCATCCGTACCGAAGCCGACGAGCTCACCTATAACCTTCATATTATTATCCGCTACGAAATCGAAAAGATGATATTCAATGAAGGGCTGGAAGTGAAGGATCTGCCGAAGGTGTGGAATGCGAAATACCAGGAATACCTCGGCATTACGCCGCCGACGGATGCGCTGGGCGTGCTGCAGGACGTGCACTGGTCGGGCGGGGACTTCGGTTATTTTGCCTCCTACTCGCTTGGAAATATGTATGCCGCCCAATTCCTGAATACCCTCAAGAAGGAACTGCCGCTGGAGGAGCTGATCGCCGAAGGCAATCTTCTTCCGATTAAAGAATGGCTCAAAGAGAAGATCCACCGCTACGGCCAGTCGCTGACCCCTGGGCAAATCGTCGAGAAGGTGACCGGAGAGCCGCTGAACCCGGATTATCTCGCCGATTATCTAGAAGCGAAATACAAGGAACTGTACCAGCTTTGATTTAAAAATACTTAACGAAACGGAAGGAGTATCCCATGACCAATACGCATACATTCAGCCGAAAGGAAGAGGTCGCCAATGCGGTGACACATGGAATCGGAACAGCCCTGAGCGTCGTTGCGCTGGTCCTGCTCGTCGTGTTTGCCAGTCTCAAGGGGACGGCGTGGCATGTAGTCAGTTTCTCGATCTACGGAACGACGATGCTGCTCCTGTATCTTAACTCCACCTTGCTGCACAGCTTGCGCGAAGGCAGGGCCAAGGATCTGTTCGAGATTTTCGACCATTCGTCAATCTACTTGTTTATCGCCGGAACGTATACACCGTTTATGCTGGTAGCGATCCGCGGACCGCTCGGCTGGAGTCTGTTCGGGGTCATATGGGGCATCGCACTGTTCGGGATGTTGTTTAAGGCTTTTTTCGTCAAAAGGTTTCTGTTCATTTCTACGATCTTCTACATCGCCATGGGCTGGCTGATCGTCATCGCCTGGCATCCGCTGACGGCGGTTGTGGCGAGCGGAGGAATGACGCTGCTCGTTGCCGGGGGTATTCTGTATACGCTGGGCACGATCTTTTATGTGTGGCGCGGGTTCCCGTTCCACCATGCGGTATGGCATACCTTCGTGCTCGCCGGCAGCGTAACGCACTTCTTTGCGGTCCTGATTTACCTGCTGCCGATCCGCTAAAACACACAAGAAAGATGACAAGCAAAAATGCTTGACATCTTTCTTTGTTTTCGGTATGATAAGGGACGTTGTGAAGCTGTAAAGTGTTTTTCCTTGACGAAGGGAGTGCCCTTGATGAGTCAGGAGAATCGGCTCGAGAAAACGAACCGGATCAACTTACTATTCGCCTTTTATGAACGGTTGCTTACCGATAAGCAGCAGACGTTCCTTAAATATTATTTCCACGACGACTTCTCGCTCGGCGAGATCGCCGCGGAATTCGAAATCAGCCGCCAGGCGGTGTACGAACATATTAAGCGCGCAGAACAGGTGCTTGAGAATTATGAAGAGAAGCTCGGCCTGCTGGCCAAGCATGAGAACCGGAACCGGTATTTGGAGGAGCTGCGCAGCCTGCAGAACGGCGAGATGCTGCCCGAGCCCTACAAGCGGCAGTTTACGGAGCTGGTGGACCGGCTGCAGAAGCTGGAGTAGCATGAAGGGAGAAACCCTATATGGCATTTGAAGGTTTGACCGGAAGATTGCAGAATGTCTTTAGCAAGCTGCGCGGCAAAGGCAAGGTGTCTGAAGAAGACGTCACCGAAGCGATGCGCGAAGTGCGGCTGGCCCTCCTGGAAGCCGACGTCAATTTTAAAGTGGTCAAGGATTTTGTCGCCAAGGTCAAAGAAAAGGCTGTCGGCACGGAAGTCATGAACAGCTTTACGCCCGGCATGGTCATCATCGACATCGTTAACAAGGAATTGACCGAGCTGATGGGCGGCAGCCAGGCCAAGCTGGCCAAGTCGAACAAGCCGCCGACCGTCATCATGATGGCGGGTCTGCAGGGTGCCGGTAAAACGACCACCTCGGGCAAGCTGGCTAAATTGCTGCAAAAGGGCAACCATCGCCCATTGCTCGTAGCCGGCGACATTTACCGCCCGGCGGCGATCAAGCAGCTGCAGGTGCTCGGCGAGCAAATCAAGGTTCCCGTCTTTACGCTCGGAGACAAGACGAGCCCGGTAGAGATCGCCAGACAAAGTATCGAGCACGCCAAAGAGAACAACCTCGATTATGTCATTATCGATACGGCAGGCCGCCTGCATATTGACGAAGAATTGATGGAAGAGCTGAAGCAGATTCATCAGGTTGTAAAGCCGGATGAAGTGCTGCTGGTCGTGGACGCCATGACCGGTCAAGACGCGGTCAACGTCGCGGACAGCTTCAACAAACAGCTTGAGCTGACCGGCGTCGTGCTGACGAAGCTCGACGGCGACACTCGCGGCGGTGCGGCATTGTCCGTTAAAGCCGTAACCGGCTGCCCGATCAAATTCGCTGCGCTCGGCGAAAAGATCGACGCGCTGGAGCCGTTTCATCCGGAACGGATGGCTTCGCGGATTCTCGGCATGGGCGACATGCTCTCCCTGATCGAGAAAGCTCAGGCAACCATCGACGCCGACAAAGCGAAGGAAATGGAGCGCAAAATGCGCAACGCCGAATTTACCTTCGACGATTTTCTGGAGCAAATGGAACAGGTCAAGAAGCTTGGACCGATCGACCAGATCCTCGATATGCTGCCCGGCATGAACAAAGCCAAGGGCATCAAGGACATGAAGGTGGACGACAAGCAGATGGGCCGCGTGGAAGCCATTGTGCATTCCATGACCAAAGCGGAGAAGGCCCAGCCCGAAATCATTAACCACAACCGCCGCAAGCGGATTGCCGCCGGCAGCGGAACGAACATCGCCGAGGTTAACCGCCTCATCAAGCAGTTCGATGAAATGCGGAAGATGATGAAGCAGTTCTCCGGTATGATGGGTGGCGGAGGCAAGGGCGGCAAGAAAAACGCCATGAAGCAGCTCAAGGCCCTTGGCGGCAAAGGAATGAAGTTCCCGCCGTTCCGTTAATTAGGATAATCAGTTATGCTTTTTCCGATCTTTCCCGTAGCCAGGTCCGGCTGCATTCCAGCGTGTCCCTTCAGGGACGAAAGCGCTCCTTGCACTACCAGGCTCTAAGTCCCCTTCGGCCGCTCCCCAGACACCTTAAAAACGGGTGTCCAGAGGGCGGAGCCCTTGGGGCCCTCCCTTTGGAAGGGAGGGTTTGGGAGGGATCGAAAAAAGGTTTGTATAAACTCTTCTAATCTTTCGATACTTTTTTAAGGAGGTGAATTTCGTGGCAGTACGTATTCGTCTGAAAAGAATGGGTGCACATAAAGCGCCTTTCTATCGTGTAGTGGTTTCCGATTCCCGGTCCCCTCGTGATGGTCGTTTCATCGAGGAAATCGGTTACTATAACCCGGTTGAACAACCGGCAGTAGTAAAGATCGATGAGGAAAAAGCTCTTAAATGGCTTCAAACAGGTGCGCAAGCATCTGATACCGTACGCAACCTGCTTTCCAAAGCTGGCGTAATGAAGAAGTTCCATGAGCTGAAGCAACAGAAATAAATGACTGATTGCGAGGGTCCTCTATGGAAGAATTAGTTGGAGTTATTGCTAAGGCTTTAGTGGATCATCCCGAGGATGTGACGGTGCGGACGGTGGAGAAAGATCACCTGATTGTATATGAGCTTTCCGTACATCCTGATGATGTAGGCAAGGTTATCGGCAAACAGGGGCGGATCGCCAAAGCTTTCCGCACAGTTGTCACGTCGGCAGCAGTCAAGAGCGATAAACGCGTTACCGTGGATATTTTATCTTAAAGGATGCGCGCAAGAAGGGGCAGGGATCGTATATCCCGGCTCCTTTTTGTTCAAATAGATATGTATACGGCCGGGTTGGCCGGCACCGCAAAGGAGTGGATCAGATGACGCAAGAATTAACCGTGGGCAAGCTCGTCAACACGCACGGCATCCGCGGGGAGGTTAAAATTTTATCGCATACCGACTTTCCGGAGGTGCGGTTTGCCAAGGGCAGCAAGCTGCTGATTGTACCGGCGGATGGAAGTCCAAAGTTTGAAGTGACCGTGGAATCGGCACGGGAGCAAAAAGGGATGTATGTTGTCCGGCTGATGGGCTATGACAACATCAACCAGGTTGAGAAATACAAAGGCAGCATGCTGACGGTACCGGCCGAAGATCTTGTGGACTTGCCGGAAGATGAATTTTACTTCCATCAAATCGTCGGCTGCCAGGTGTTCACCGATGAAGATGCAGAGCATCCGCTCGGCACGATTACCGAAATCCTCCAACCGGGCGCAAATGACGTGTGGGTGGTTAAGCCGGCCAAAGGCGCGGAAATTTTGATTCCGGTGATTAAAGACGTGGTACTGAACGTAGACATTCCGGCGAAAAAAATTACGGTGCACCTGATGGAAGGGCTGCTGCCATGATGCGGATCGACGTGCTGACGCTTTTTCCCGAAATGTGCGAAGGCGTCTTCGGCACCAGCATTGTCGGCAAAGCCCGAGAGAAGGGGATCGTTTCCTTGAATGCGGTCAATTTCCGCGATTTTTCCGGCAATAAGCATGGCAGCGTAGATGATACGCCGTACGGCGGGGGCGGGGGGATGGTGCTGAAGCCCGATCCGATCTTTGCCGCGGTGGAGCATGTGCTGGAAGAAGCCGAGAACGGAGAACGGCCGCCGCGGATCATTCTGATGTGCCCGCAGGGCAAGCCGTACACCCAGCGCATTGCCGAAGAACTTGCCCGCGAAGAGCATTTGATCTTCATCTGCGGCCATTACGAAGGCTATGACGAACGGATTCGTGAGCATCTGGTAACCGACGAGCTATCTATCGGCGATTATGTGCTGACCGGGGGCGAGCTGCCGGCACTCACTGTTATTGATTCGGTCGTACGCCTGCAGCCGGGTGCGCTGGGCAATGAGACCTCAGCCGTGACCGATTCGTTCAGCACCGGGCTGCTCGAATATCCGCATTATACGCGTCCGGTAGAGTTCCGCGGCTGGAAAGTGCCCGATATTCTACTCAGCGGTCATCATGCCAACATTGAAGACTGGCGGCGCGAGCAGGCATTGAAGCGTACGCTGACACGCCGTCCGGATCTGCTGGACAGCGCTAACCTTACCGACAAGGACCGGCGGATGTTGGAGCGTTTGCGTAAGGAGCAACTGTAGCTTGTTAAATATGTAGGTCGAATAGAAATGGCGTCTTGTTAACGTATCGTACGTTGGGAAGGCGTTTTTTTGTGCAGGCAGACGGACACAGAAGGTTCACAGGTGAATCGGGTAGAATCCTGCGTCAATGGTGGAATACGGGGGTAATAATTAAAGCTGCCTTCGTGCCGCTGCCCTTGATTAAGCTGCCCAGACATTACAATTTATGAAGTGAAGGGAATGAACTGAAGTGAAGACGGATACGCCTAAAGAGTATCAGACCGGAACAGACACGTCCCGGAAGGAAGCGGAGCCGCTCCGCACTGTAAGTGACATCATCGATTATTATAGAAACCGCGACGACGGCTTTAAGGCATAAGACTGCTTTGGGCCACCGTTAAAATGAAAAAAGACCGTCCGAAGACGGTCTTTCTACCCGTGGCGCTATTTGTTGCTGTGATCCGTATCCCGCGCCGCCATGGCAAAATGATTAGCCGATGGCCCGGGTAAGGGATACGTTCAACATTTCATTACAGATGTGAACGCACCTCCTTTCCTTGTGCCTAGAGTATAGCACAGCCTTTTGCGGAAATCTATAAAATTTTAATATTTTTCGCAACTTTTCTGAACCGGAAAATGAATGAAGACACGCCGCTTAGATATTTTGAGGAATGTGCACGCAGAAATAAACATAGTTATGTAGTGGCCGTCAATTATTTTCGCGTTGTCGGGGTATAGCGCAGCCTGGTAGCGCGCACCCTTGGGGTGGGTGAGGCCGTGGGTTCGAATCCCGCTACTCCGATCCAATAAAAAACCGCTTCCACACCGAGTCTCTCGGAGTGGAAGCGGTTTTGTTGTTGCGGGGGTTATAGCGGATTGGATTGGTTTCTCGGTTGCGAATCTTTGTCTTTACGAGTCAGCATCATAATACCGGTTCCCAGCGAGTAGAGGCCGATTAAGGCGAAAACAACTACTACCCATACATAATTTTGCACCGTGTAGATCATCGCCGCGAACATCACGAAAATGGCGATGCGGAGAATACCTTCATTGATAAATGGTCTACTGGATGCACTCATGGCCATGGCCTCCTATATGATCGATTTAAGCTTCCATCGATACGTAAATGTTTTGATATTTGTAACATTATTATAAACCTTTTTCGCGCGAAAAGACACATAAAATTCACAAGTTAATTATTTCACAGCTGCCCGATTTTCCTCCGGGGACGATTGCCGTTACCGGCTTATCCCCTGGTTCATAAAATACAGCAACACGAATAAGGGAGGGTTCATCTGTGGAAGCTTATTATAACTGCCTTCGTTGCAAAAACAAGCGGGTGCGCATTATGACCAGAGACGGCAACCGTTATGAAGGCGTCGTTGTCGATGTCGATGCCAACAATGTTTATTTACGCGTAAAAAATAGAGACAAAGCCAAAACCTCCGCCTTCTATCCGCCGGGAGCATATTACGGCGGTTTTTACGGCTACGGCAGCGAAATTCTTACACTGAGTCTGTTCACGCTGCTTGCTATTGCCCTGATCTGATTGCCGTTCATCGATAGAAAATGCAAACAGGGTTATCCGGAACCGCCGGATAACCCTGTTTTTTGTGAGGAATATTATTGCACAGAGATAGAGCCCACCTGTGAATTTAGCTCGATGAGCGGGCCGCCCCCGTTAACATCCTGTGTTCCTTTAGCCGTCCCGGAAATGCGTCCCAACTCGCTGGAGGCTTTTAACGTGTAGCTTAATTCAGGAGCCATCTCGGCCGAAATACTGCCGACATTGGTTTTCGCCTTTAGGGAGGCGTTTTTGTCAATGCCCCGCATGTCTAAGGCTATTTTTCCGGTATTGGAGACGATACGGGAGTTCCCGGTGATAACCGCCTCCTGCAGCGTGATGTTTCCGACATTGTCGGTGATGTCGAAGGTACCGCTAAGACCGCGCAGTTCGACCGACCCGACGTTATTGCTCAGCGTAAATGCCGTAACCTGATCTGGAACTTGAATTTCATAGGTTATCGTGAAATTCGAATCACCGGTTTGTTTATTCACCCATTTCCAGAGATCCGCATTCGGACTGCTTTGGGGGTGTACGGAGATTTGCGATTCATTGCCGTTACTTTTAATGAAAATACGGGCTTCGTCTACCCAATTCTGCTTAGGGTCCGGCTCGTGATCCGTAATGATGGCCTTAACCAGCAGCTGGTCACCGCTTCCCGCTACCACCTTGATTCCGCCTGCCGGGTTATCTACGGTAAGCTTTGTGACTGAACCAATTGCCGCCGATGAGGACAATTCCGTCTGCACGCCATCCGCCATGGCCTGGTCCGCCAATTGTATAGCCGAATCTGTTACTGCCTGCTGGGCATCGGCGGCAACGCCGTCAATCGTTTCTTTGATGGCGTCACCGAAGCTGCGATCCTCGTTTTCGTTGCCGATGGCCTGCTCCAGCTGTTGGTCCGCCGCTTCTTTTCCCGGCAGCTCGCGACAGCCGGCCAATAATAAAAAGGATAGGACTGCCGCTGCGGCTACGATAGAAGTCGTATGCTTATCTCTCAAGGTTTCATCCTCCAAACCCGTAAAATCGGAATTATGTATAATAAAATTATACGACATGGTAAATACTAGAAGAAGCGTCCCGGGGCGGGTTGTCGGCTGGACTAAAGTCCAGGATACCTAAGCCGCTCACTATAATTTAGTGAAGGATTATGGTAAAATAAGCGTACGATTTTGACCGAGAGAGCAAAGGAAGCGGGTGGGCCAAATGCAGATTGCGGCAAGTATAATGGTGTTGCTATTGGCGGCGGCAGGCGGTTATTATGCACTCAGCAGCCGGCGCAAGGGGGAAGCTTCTTCCCGGCCCGGAACTCCAAGCAATGTGATTCCGATGGATAGACACCGCAAGGCGAAACAGCATGCAGCGGAGCAGCAGTGCTCCTCATGCCGGAAGAAGAACGGAAAGTTAATTTTTTATGCCCAGGATAATGGAAGCGTTGTCGGATTATGCAAGGAATGCCGTGCCAAAGCGAAGAAACGGGATATGATGCCACTATAGCCTAAAAATATCTTGTCTTTGTTTCTTTTTTATGCTATCATAAATTCTGTTGTGTGGAATACGGTGGTCCTCTGTGGATAATGAGGGAGAGCAACGGCTCTCCGGAAGAGACATGAACACCTGTACGGAAGGAGGAAGTCCTTAATGAATATCCTACAAGCTATTACTCAAGAGCAACTTCGTAAAGATATCCCTAGTTTTCGTCCTGGGGACACTTTGAAGGTGCACGTAAAAGTTATTGAAGGAACTCGTGAGCGTATCCAGCTGTTCGAAGGCGTTGTAATCAAACGTCGCGGCGGCGGAATCAGTGAGACTTTTACGGTTCGTAAAATTTCTTACGGTGTTGGTGTGGAAAGAACATTCCCGATCAACTCGCCTAAAATCGAGAAAATCGAAGTGGCTCGCCGTGGTAAAGTGCGTCGTGCGAAGCTCTACTATCTTCGTGACCTTCGCGGTAAAGCTGCAAGAATTAAAGAAATCCGTCGCTAATAAAGCGGCAAAGGGAAGGGGCTTGAGTTCAAGCCCCTTTCGTTTATCGAAAGGCTCCGATAGGAGTTTTTCTTTTGCCTAAGGACCAGCTTCTCCGAAAAGGCCTCCTGACGGAGTAATCGTGGGGGACTTTTCGGAGGAGCTTTTTTTCATATGAGAAGTGAGCATTCGATAAAGGTTGAGGCCTAGAGAGAGGACGGTGAACCATGCAGCAGGATATGCAGCAAGGAGAAGGCGAAATCGTAGAAGAGAACGGCAAACGCCCCAAGAAGCAGAAAAACGAAGCGCTCGAGTGGATCAAGGCGATTGTTATTGCGCTTGTTCTGGTCATTCTGATCCGCTGGCTTTTGTTCAAACCGTTTATTGTGGACGGACCTTCCATGCAGCCTAATTTTCATACCGGCGAGCGTGTGATCGTCAACGAAATTTTGTATGATTTCCGCGCCCCGCATAAAGGGGAAGTCATTGTGTTCCATGTTCCGTCGGAGGGACGGGATTTCATCAAACGCGTAATTGCCGTGGCCGGCGATACGGTGAAGGTTGAAGGCGATGTGGTGACCGTCAACGGCGAACCGATCGATGAACCCTACATCAAAGATGCGGTGGATGCGGCGCATAACAACAACGCCCTTTACAATAACAAAGATTTCCCGAACGAGGACTTTCCGGACGGAACCGTTCCCGAAGGACATATTTTTGTCATGGGCGACAACCGCTCGGACAGCACGGACAGCCGGATGATCGGCTATGTGCCGCTTAGCGACATCGTCGGACGCGCGGACCTGATTTTCTGGCCAATGGACGACATCAAAGTCATCAATCATTAGAATGTAAGCCATAATAATCAAAGGAGGTGACGGCCACATGACCATTCAATGGTTTCCGGGTCATATGACGAAAGCACGACGGCAAATCGAAGACAAATTGAAGCTGATTGACGTGGCGATCGAGCTGCTCGATTCCCGCCTGCCGCTTTCCAGTCGCAATCCGATGATTGACGATATTTTACGCGATAAGCCAAGGCTCATTATTCTCAATAAAAGCGATTTGGCCGATCCCGAGGCAACGCGCAAATGGCTTGCCTACTTCAAAGCGGAGGGGCATCTGGCCCATCCTGTAGACGCGGCGACAGGTACGGGGATTAAAGACATTCCCGGGCAAGTGCGGCTGCTGCTGAAGGAGAAGATCGACCGGCAAATCGCCAAAGGCATGAAACCCCGTCCAATGCGTGCGCTGATTGTCGGTATTCCCAATGTCGGCAAATCCACGCTGATTAACCGGATGGCCGGCAAAAACATTGCCGCAACCGGCGACCGTCCCGGGGTAACCAAAGGCCAGCAGTGGATCAAAACGGGCGGTGATTTAGAGCTGCTCGATACACCGGGCATTTTGTGGCCGAAGTTCGAGGATCAGGACGTCGGCTACCGGCTGGCGATCACGGGCGCGATCCGCGAGGAGATCCTGAACGTGGAGGACATCGCTTTTTATGCGGTAAAATATCTGCTAAAGGATTACGGGGCGCGCTTCCAGGAACGCTTTGGCATCGACAAGCTGCCAACCGATATCGAAAATCCGGACGAGATTATCGCCGTCATGGAAGCCGTCGGACGCAAACGCGGCTGCCTGATTAGCGGCGGACGGGTCGATCTGGAAAAAGCCTCGCGCACCCTGCTCCATGAGCTGCGGGCCGGCAAGCTCGGAACGTTTACGCTGGAAACGCCGTAACCGAATACGCTTATGCAGGAATGGAAGAGCCATCCGAATGACGGGTGGCTCTTTTTTGCGTTCGAGAAAAAGCAGAGGCTCCTTGAGACAGCATATTCCGGATGCCCCTATGGCCTACTTATGTTAAGCTGGTAGAAGCGATAGTTTAGGAGGAAGTAATGTGAGCACATTGGATATGTTGTTATATGAAAAAGAATGCTGGGAGCGGTCTTACCGGCGCATTGCCGGCGTAGACGAGGTCGGCCGGGGTTGTTTGTTTGGCGATGTGGTGGCCGCGGCGGTCATTTTGCCGGAAGGCCTTATTATAGATGGAGTCGATGACTCTAAGAAATTGTCTGCCAAAAAACGGGACGCCTTGTACGAGCAGATTATGGAACAGGCGCTTGCTGTAGGCATCGGATTTGTGGATTCGGCACTGATCGACGAGATCAACATTAAGCAGGCTTCCAGGCTGGCGATGCGAAAAGCGGTGGAAAGCTTAGCCGAAACTCCGGATTACATGCTGGTCGATGCCGAGAAAGTGGATTTGCCGCTTCCGCAAAAGGCAATCATAAAAGGGGATGCAAACAGCCAATCGATTGCCGCCGCATCGATCGTTGCCAAGGTAACACGCGACCGGCTCTGTGAAGGTGCATGGCAGGAGCTGTATCCGGATTACGGTATTAACATACATAAAGGCTATGCCACCAAGCTGCACCGCGAGCAGCTGGTTGCCCTCGGCCCGACGCCGATGCACCGGCGCAGCTTTATCGGGAAGATTCTCGCCGAACAACAGACGTTATTTTAGTTATATTATAGAGATTTACGAAGCAGGCCGGTTTGTCGATATAAAGAGTACGGTGAAATATGCGAAGGGAGGCGGCCTTGAATGAATATCGGATCGATTGTCCGCGGTTTGCTCGGCGACAGTAAGGCGGGAGAAGCGAAGTCCGTGGAGCTGAAAGAAGGACAGGTGGTGCGCGGCGTCGTGCTCAGCGTGTCCGATTCCGGCCATGAAGCGGTGGTGCAAATCCAGGGCACGCCGGTAAAGGCTGAGCTGGAAACGCCGCTTCAAGCCGGCCAAACGTTAAACTTACAGGTGGGAGCCCCCGGTCAAAACGGTCTGCCTGTCTTGAAGGCGGTCGCCGGAGATGGCGTGCTTTCTTCGCCGCAAAATATGGGAGAAGCGCTTAAGTCGCTTGGATTGACGGAAGCGAAGGGCGGCTATGACATTGTCCGGGCAATGGTTACCGGCGGACTTGGGTTGAATAAGGAAACTGCGGATACGCTGGCCAGCGTGCTCAGCGCCAAACCGGCGAATGTGAGTACCGAGGAATGGCTCGGGGCAGCGGTTTTATCGTTAAAACGCGGGCTTCCGGTAACGCCAGAGTCGGTCAAGGGCCTGCAGCAGGCCGTGTTTGGGCCGAAGCTGCATGACCTGCTGGCCAAACTGGAGGCCGAGGTCGCCGTATGGGCACAGCTGGACGCAGCCGGAGAAGGCGAAGCTCTGCCTTCCGCCGGACGTGCTGCAGCAGGTGCTTCCGGCTCCGCAGGACAGCCGTCCGGAGCCGGAAGTTCGGGTTCCGGCGCCCAGGCAGCCGGAACTCCGGCCACGCCGGCTGCCGGTCCGGGTACCGGAACGGCGCAGGAGACCGCAAATGGCGCGGGAACCGCCAAGGCGGCTGTGCAGGCGGCAGGGCCGGGCAACGGAACGGCCACTGGCGGTGGCGCAGCGGCAGAGCTTTTGGCCGGGGCGGATGCGGACCGGGCGCTGCAATCGGAAGAGGGAGCGCCGGAGGCAAAAGGAGCAGCTGCCGGAACTGGCGCTGCGGGAATAAATGCGGATGAAGGCGGAGAAGCTTCAGCCCGACCGGCCGGGACAGTCGGAGGTGCCGCCGCGGGTGCGGCAGCAGGAGCTACGGCCAGCGAAACTGGTGCCCCCGGCATGAACGCCAACGGGGCAGGAACTGCTGCTGGAAGTGAAATTAGTGCAGCAGGTGCAAAAAATGCGGGAGCAACCGGAGCGGGTGCAGCAGGAGCGGGTAATACCGAAGCAGGCCGCATAGCGACAGGCGAAGCGAGCCATGCAGGTGCAACCGGAGCAGATGCAGCTGGAGCCGGTGGAACCGCCCCCCGGGGGAGCAGCGCCGGGCTGGGCGGAACGCCGGCTGCTGCAGGCCCTGGCGCTGCAGCCAATGGCGGCGGGGCCGCGGACACGGACGCGGCCTCTCCAGGTGCGGCGGCCGGGAATTCCGCCGCCGCAGAAGCCGCGGCGCGGACGGTACCCGCGCCGCCTTCAGGCACCGCCCTGCTCGCGAAGCTGCAGGGCGTACTGACCGAGCTGCGCGGCACGCTGCCGCAGCTCGGCAAAGCGCCCGCCGCTGCGCAGGCGGGCGACACTGCCCCGCCCGAGGCGGCGGGGCAAGGGCAGGCCCGCGCGGACGCTGCGCCGCGCGGGGACAGCCCGGCTGCGGCAGCGCAGCAGCCGGTGGCCGCGCCCGCACGCGACGTCGACGCGTGGGTGGGGCGCGTGCTCAAGCTGCTCGGTGCGGAGCACGAGCAGCAGGCCGTGCGCGGCGGCGGGGCAGCCGCCGCGGGAAAAGCGGCCGGCGCGGACGATGCCGGCACGCTGAAGGGCACGCTGCTGCAGCTGGCCGGCAGCAGCGAAGTGCCGCCCGCGGTGAAGGAAGCCGCGGGCCAGCTGGTGCAGCAGCTGACCGGCCAGCAGCTGCTGCTCAACACCGACCGCACCGCGCCGTTCGCGCAGGTGACGCTTTTCCTGCCGCTAAAGGGCGAGGATGGACGGGAGACGGCTTCCGTCCAAATCCAGTCGCGGCGCGGCCGCAAGGGCGAGCTGGATGCCGGCAACTGCCGGCTGTGGTTTGACCTTGACATGAAACAGCTGGGGCGTACGCTCGTCGACGTGCAGGTGGTGGACCGGATCGTAAGCCTTAAATTGCATAATGACGAACCTTGGGTGCAGGAGCTGCTGGAAGGCCGGCGCGAGGAGATCCGCAGCGCCGTGGAGTCCATTGGCTACCAGCTATCGGGCCTGCGGACCGAGCCGCTCCCGGCTCCGGCGGCACAGGACGCTTCGGAGACGGCCGGCAAGCTTGCGGATTATGTGCCGGATGCATACAAAGGAGTCGATTACCGCATATGAATGAGGATGCCCGGGAACAAGCAAACGATGAAATGGCCAAGCGCATGAAAAAGGCGGTTGCGCTCAAATATACGCCGGGCCAAAGCGAGGCGCCGGTCGTCGTCGCCAAGGGACAAGGCGCGGTGGCTGAGGCGATTTTACAGAAAGCCAAAGACAACGGGGTAGCCGTCCAGGAGGATGCCGCCTTGGTGGAGGTATTGTCCAAACTGGATCTGGACCAGCAAATTCCGCCGGAACTGTACCAGCTGGTGGCAGAAATTTTGAGCTATGTCTACCAAAGCGACCGTGCCGCAGGGGAGCGGATGAACCGGTGACGGGGCGTCCGCCGCAAGCCCGGTTGAACCGGAAACAAAAAGGAGCGGCTGCCGAACAAGCGGCGGTACACTATTTGCTGTCTAGGGGATACCGGATTGTTGCCCGCAACTGGCGCTGCCGCAGCGGCGAGCTGGATGTTGTAGCGGAACGGGAGGGTACACTCGTGTTTGTGGAAGTGCGCAGCCGCAGCGGCCATGGCGCTCAGGGAACCCCCGAAGAATCGGTGGATATGCGCAAAATCCGTCAGGTTCGCGCGACGGCGGAAGTATACATACATCAGGTCGGCACGGCAGGCCGGACGGTCTCTTTTGACGTGATTGCCGTGCAGTTGGGGGAGGGTGCAGAGGTCGTTTCGCTCAACCACATCCGCGGCGCCTTTTAGAACGGAGAACGCAGGCGCCGCGCGGGAAGTCTGTCATTTGCCGACGGCTAAAGGTTCCTTTTGTGGCGTGGGTCATTCCTCAAGTGAAGTGGGTAAACAAGTATTAAGATTTTACAGTTTGCTATTTATTTGTCACCATGAGGAGGCTGTCACCGTGAGGAATCAACCGTCCGATCTTCAGATCAGTTTTGCATGCCAGCATTGCGGGCAGCACATTAACGTTCATATGGGCGATGAGCCTTTGACGGTTGTATGCTGCGACAACTGCAACAAATCCTTTACGGTCATGCGTCCGGCCATCGCCGAGGAGATCTTGATCGATTGGGAAAAGGAAGCGTTGTTCCAGAAAATCCGCGCTGAGCAATCCATCAGCAGCAATAATAGCCTGCTTTCGCTCGTCATCCGGGTCATCGAGCTGCTGACCTGGCGCGATCGGGGAAACGGGCAGGTCGAAGCCATCAAAGAGATGCGGGAGTGGCTGATCCGCAATGAGGAAGCGCCGCCGCTCGCCGAGCTTATCCGCAGCGATCCGAACCGGCGGATCCGGCGTGACCGAAGGCAATGATTTCTTCTCCCATAGATTTATATTGCCAGTTCGCTGTCAGCCTTTTATACTGGTAACAACGGATTATAGGAAAAATGAGGAAGCACCCTTTTTCTTGGAATCGCACGCTTTACGGCGTGTATTTCGGAAGAAGAGGTGTTTTTTTTGATGTACGGAAAAATGTACAGTGCCTGCCTGTACGGAATCGAAGGCGTCATGATCGGCGTGGAGATCGATCTAGCGAACGGCCTTCCCCAGACCAGCATTATCGGATTGCCGGATTCGGCGGTCCGCGAAGCGGTGGAGCGGGTCCGCGCCGCGGTCAAAAACTGCGGCTACCGTTATCCGCAGCAGCGGGTCACCGTCAATCTGGCTCCTGCGGATTTGCGCAAGGAAGGGTCGGCCTTCGACCTGGCCATTGCGATTGGAATCCTGACGACAAGCGGCCAACTGCATATGCCGGCCGCCGGGCAGCTGCTGCTGATCGGCGAACTGGCGCTTGACGGCAGCCTGCGCCCGGTAACCGGTGTGCTGCCGATGGTCGCGGCTGCACGGCGCGCGGGCTTCGAGGCCGTGCTCGTTCCCTCCGAGAACGCAGCGGAGGCGGCGTTGATCGACGGAATAAAGGTTTACGCGCTGGAGCATTTGCGCGGACTGGCCGATCCGCAGCAGCCCGGCGGGAGAGAAGCCGCAGGGATGGATCAAGTTTCGGCTTATCCGCCGCTGCCTTTTCCGGTTACTGTGAGCGACGGCGGCGGTGACCGGCCGCCTGTCGCTGCTGTACCGCTGGAGCAACTGCGGTACCATCCCGCACGGGTGACGACGAGCGGACAGGCTGCGGATGGAGAGGCGCTGCAAGAAGATTATGCCGATGTACTGGGGCAAAATCATGTCAAACGGGCACTGACGATTGCCGCAGCCGGGATGCACAATATCATCCTTACCGGACCGCCGGGCACCGGCAAGACCATGCTGATTAAGCGGCTGCCGACAATCATGCCGCCCTTGCGCGACAGCGAAGCATTGGAAGTAACGCAAATCTTCAGCGCAGCAGGCAAACTGGAGGGCGGACGCTCCGGACTGTTGCGCACCCGGCCGTTCCGTTCGCCGCATCATACGATCTCGGCGGCGGGGTTGATCGGGGGAGGCGGCGTCCCGCGTCCGGGCGAAGTCAGCCTGGCACATCGCGGCATTCTGTTTCTTGACGAACTGCCGGAGTTCTCCCGCAGCGTGCTTGAGGTGCTGCGGCAGCCGCTGGAGGACGGCGTCGTGACGATCAGCCGTGCCCGCGCGGCATTTACATATCCCGCAAGCTTCCTTCTTGCGTGTTCGATGAATCCGTGTCCTTGCGGATTTCTCGGCGCCGGGCTTCCCCAGCGCTGCACCTGCAGCCCTGCACTCATCGCCCGGTACAGGTCGCGCATCTCCGGGCCGCTGCTTGACCGGATCGACATGCAGGTGGATGTGCCGCGCCCGGCGGATTGGGGGCGCAATGCAGGTCCCCCGCGGGCCTCGGCCGAGATGCGCGGGGAAGTGCTGCAGGCGCAGGCGATCCAAAATGAGCGGTACAAACATCTTTCGTTTTCATGGAACAGCGAACTGTCCGGAGCCGCGCTGCGGCGGTTTGCGAAGTTGGACGTCCAGAGTGCCGCGCTGCTTCATGGCATTTTGGACGGCCTTGGACTCAGCATGCGTTCGCATGACCGGATCATCAAGCTGGCCCGGACGATTGCCGACCTGGAAGCCTCGCCGGCCATTACCCCGGCGCATTTGGCGGAGGCGGTGCAATACCGCAACCTGGATCGGCAAATTACGCTGGAGGAATCGTAACTAGCCGCTGAGAGTTCGCATTACGCTCCGGATGAGATGGGATTGAATGGGATAACAATAAAAGATGACAGGCAGGCGATAAGAGGGCAAGCCATGTAGATGTTCATCAGTCCCGGATCTTGCGTGTTTGTGCAAGGTTCGTCTAGTGAACGCTGCAAGTACAGCAGAGCAGGCCGCCGGATCGTCCGGCGGCCTGCTGATTGGTTGCTATTTCTTTTTCTATGCGTGGCGTGAATTACAGAACATTCAATTCCACATGGATGTTGCCGCTGGTAGCCCGGGAGTAAGGACATACGCTGTGCGCCGTTTCCACCAGTTGAACAGCGGTTTCGCGATCTACGCCTTTCACCAAGACGTCGAGTTTGACGGCCAAGGCGAACCCGCCGTCGTCGGCTACGCCGAAGCTGACATGTGCAGTAACTTCGCTGCCTTCGATTTTGATGCGCTTCTGGTTCGCAACCAGATTCAGCGCGCTGTCGAAGCAAGCGGAATAGCCTGCCGCAAAGAGCTGCTCGGGATTGGTGCCTTCGCCGCCGGCGCCGCCCATTTCTCGCGGGGTGCTGAGCGAGGCGCTGAATTTCGGCGCTTCGGATTCTACGCGTCCGGCTCTGCCGCCTACCGCTTTTGCAGTTGTTTCGTACATTTTCTTTTGAATGGTTAACATGTTTTATCCGCTCCCAACAAAATATATTTTACACAATTTAATTTAACACAAAATAAAAGATAGTCAACAAATTTTTTGCTATTATCATGAAAATGCAATTCAATTGTGATAAACTAATGGCAGAAGGCAGGTGAAGAACAATGCAGAAAGTACCTCCGCAAGAATTGATGCTGGAGAACCAGCTGTGTTTTACCATTTACGCATGTTCCCGGGAGTTCACGAAGCTGTACCAACCTCATTTGGACAAAATCGGACTGACCTACTCCCAGTACTTAGTGATGATCGTTCTTTGGGAGAAGGGACAGTGTACAGTTAAGGAAATCGGCGAAGCGCTGTTCCTGGATTCCGGGACCCTGACGCCGCTCCTCAAACGGCTGCAAGCGGCCGGACTGATTCTCCGCGAACGTTCGGCACAGGATGAACGCAAGGTATTGATTTCGCTGACCGACAAGGGCTGGGAGCTGCAAAACGAAGCTGTCTGCATTCCCGGAAGAATGGCCGAAGGCGCCAAACTGACTGCGGAAGAATTTGTAGGTTTTCTCGGTCAGTTCAAAGAGCTGCTCTCGCGGATTCACGAAGCGAATTCCAATCCAAATAAATGCGATTGATAATCGTGTCAATATAATCGTTCGCAATTCGGCATGAAATCAAGCGAAAATGTATGTACAAATCATGAATATTTTTAAGGAAAGCGTTTTTAAATCATGTTACAATATTCTGGGTTTCCTATTCTGACATATAGCTAATATAGGTGCAGATGAACCGGGTATTGTAGTTTTTACCGGTCTGGACCCGGCTTTGGACAATCAAACGGAAAGCGGAAGGCCGCAGGCTGAATGCGGTCTGCCGCGAATTTTAGGAGGCTTCCGGTATGAATATCCACGAGTATCAGGGAAAAGAAGTACTTAAGAAGTACGGCGTCGCCGTACCGAACGGAAAAGTAGCTTATACAGTGGAGGAAGCGGTAGAAGCTGCGGCGACGCTGGGTACGCCGGTAACGGTGGTGAAAGCGCAGATTCATGCAGGCGGCCGCGGGAAAGCCGGAGGCGTTAAAGTGGCGAAATCGCCCGATGAGGTGCGGCGTTATGCCGGGGAGATTCTCGGGAAAACGCTGGTCACCCATCAGACCGGACCGGAAGGAAAGGTCGTCAAACGGCTGCTCATTGAAGAGGGCTGCCAGATCGTGAAGGAATATTACATCGGTCTCGTCGTGGATCGCGGCAGCGGTCGCGTCGTCATGATGGCCTCCGAAGAGGGCGGCACGGAGATCGAAGAAGTGGCTGCGGAGCATCCGGAGAAGATTTTTAAGGAAATCATCGATCCGGTCACCGGTCTGCAGACCTTTCAGGCCCGCAAGCTGGCGTATAACATCGGCATTCCGTCAGAGCTGGTAAATAAAGCGGTCAAGTTCATGCAAGCGCTGTATTTGGCTTTTGTGGATAAGGATTGCTCGATCGCTGAGATCAACCCGCTGGTTGTGACCGGAGACGGCAATGTACTGGCGCTGGATGCCAAGCTGAACTTCGATTCCAATGCGCTGTTCCGCCACAAGGACATCTTGGAACTGCGGGACCTTGACGAAGAAGACGAAAAAGAAATCGAAGCGTCCAAATTCGATCTTAGTTATATCGCGCTGGATGGCAATATCGGCTGTATGGTCAACGGCGCTGGTCTGGCGATGGCGACGATGGATATCATCAAATATTATGGGGGCGAACCGGCTAACTTCCTCGATGTCGGCGGCGGCGCGACGAAGGAGAAAGTGACGGAAGCCTTTAAAATCATATTGTCCGACGAAAAAGTGAAGGGCATCTTCGTCAACATTTTCGGTGGCATTATGCGCTGCGACGTCATCGCGGAAGGCGTTGTCGCCGCGGCGCGGGAGCTGGGTCTGACCAAACCGCTCGTCGTGCGGCTGGAAGGCACCAATGTAGCGCTCGGCAAGCAGATCTTGGCCGGGTCGGGACTGAATATTGTGGCGGCCGATTCGATGGCGGACGGCGCCCGTAAAATTGTGGCTCTGGTGTAATTCGACAAACTAAGTGAGGATGTGACGGATAATATGAGCATTCTTGTAGATAAACATACGAAGGTCATCACCCAAGGCATTACGGGCGCGACAGGTCTGTTCCATACCAAAGGGGCCCTCGATTATGGCACTCAAATGGTCGGCGGCGTCACGCCGGGCAAAGGCGGAACCTTTGTGAATATTACGCTGGAAAACGGAAGCGAAGCAAGCCTGCCGGTCTTTGATACCGTTGTTGCGGCCAAAGCGGCCACGGGTGCTACAGCGAGCGTGATCTATGTTCCGCCGGCGTTTGCGGCGGATTCCATTATGGAAGCGGTGGATGCCGAGCTGGATCTCGTGATCTGCATTACCGAGGGCATTCCGGTGCTGGATATGGTCAAAGTATCGCGGTATATGGAAGGCCGCAAAACCGTATTGATCGGACCGAACTGTCCGGGCGTCATTACACCGGGCGAATGCAAAATCGGCATCATGCCGGGCTATATTCATATGCCGGGATATGTGGGCGTCGTATCGCGCAGCGGAACTCTCACGTATGAGGCGGTGCATCAGCTTACGGCCCGCGGCATCGGGCAGTCTACGGCGGTCGGTATCGGCGGCGATCCGGTCAAGGGCTCCGAATTTATCGATATCCTGAAGCTGTTTAATGAGGATCCCGGCACGAAAGCCGTCGTGATGATCGGCGAAATCGGCGGAACGGCGGAAGAGGAAGCGGCGCTGTGGATCAAAGAGAATATGACGAAGCCGGTCGTCGGTTTCATCGGCGGGGTGACGGCGCCTCCGGGCAAACGGATGGGCCATGCCGGTGCGATCATTTCCGGAGGGAAAGGCACCGCCAGCGAGAAAATCGCCGTGCTGGAGGCTTGCGGGATCAAGGTCGCGCCTACACCGGCCGAGATGGGCTCCACGCTGGTAGAGGTACTGGAGGAGCGCGGCATTCTGAACGCTTTTACCAGTCACTGATACTTTTAAACTAGAGTTAAATTCTTATATGAATCTGCAAAGGTAAGCAACCTTTGATTCCCGCAAGCGGGGATTAAGGGTTGCTTTTTTTTGACCGCGCGCGTCAGAAAATGCCGGTTCACCCGCTGCGGACTTGCATTTCCGGCGCCGTTACCACAAAATAGGGAAGGCTAACCCCTTCCGCATGGGAGAGAGGGTTCATGGAAGAAAGAGAACTGTTATTTGGATTGCATGAGCAACAGGGGATCGGCTGGAAAAGCATCGACAAGATTCGCACCAAGGGAATGCTGACGGATGATGTCTTCAAGTACGAGGCGCAGGATTGGCGGCTTGCCGGATTATCCGAGAAAATGTCGCAGCAGCTCGCCGGTACCTTTACGGCTGACTGGATCGCTAAGCGCCGTCTTTTAATGGAAGAAAGCCGGATTCAGATGGTGACGGTGCTCGATAAGGATTATCCGGTACGCCTGAAAGAGCTGCCCCAGCCGCCATGGGTGCTCTATTACCGCGGAAGGCTGGAGCTGGCTTCGGCGCCTTCGATCGCCATGGTCGGCACGCGGATGCCCACCGCTTACGGGCGAAAAGTTGGGGAGATGCTTGCTGCAGAGCTCAGCGGACAAGGATTTGCCGTTGTCAGCGGCCTCGCCCGCGGCATTGACCGTGCTTGCCACGAGGCGGCGCTCGCCGGCATCGGAGGGACAGTCGCCATTGTCGCTACGGGGCTCGACAAGGTGTATCCGCCGGAGAACCGCGAGCTGGAGCGGGAGATCGCCCGCAAGGGGCTGGTGATCAGCGAATACCCGATCGGCACGGCCAGCCATCCGGGGCTGTTTCCGCAGCGCAACCGGATTATCGCCGGGCTGGCGCTTGGCACGGTAGTTGTCGAAGCGGACAGCCAGAGCGGCTCGCTGATTACCGCAGACATTGCGCTGGACGCCAGCAGGGATATTTTTGCCGTACCCGGACCGATTACATCGCCGAAAAGCCGGGGGACGCTGGAGTTGATCAAGCAAGGGGCGAAGCTGGTCACCTGCACTGGCGATATCACTGAGGAATATGCCGGTTTTATAGCCGAAATGGGGCCGGAAACGGTATCCCGGCAGGGTGTGAAATCCGGCCTGCAGGAGGGTTTTACCGAAAAGAATTTGACAAGCAACGAGTCTCACCTATACCATATACTGCATCAAGGGCCGTTTACGCTGGATGAACTTCTGGAAAGAACAGGATGGGATTTTGGACTTTTACATTCAGTTCTGTTATCTTTAATCATAAAAAAAGCGGCAACGCAATTACCGGGCGCTATTTATAAGGTGATTTAATGAAGTAATTTCATATAGAGCTAGAGCGGCTAGCATAATTTTTAGGAGGAAGAGCCTATGGCGGATGCATTGGTGATTGTTGAATCGCCGGCCAAAGCGAAAACAATCGGGAAATATTTGGGGAGTAAATATATTGTGAAGGCCTCCATGGGCCATATTCGTGATTTGCCGAAAAGCCAAATGGGCGTGGAAGAGGAAAATGGCTTCAGTCCGAAATATATTACGATCCGCGGCAAAGGTTCAATTCTGAAAGAGCTGAAGGACGCCAGCAAAAAAGTCAAAAAAGTGTATCTGGCGGCTGACCCGGACCGCGAAGGCGAAGCCATTGCCTGGCATCTGGCGCATGCGCTGGATTTGGACGATACGCAGGAGTGCCGCGTCGTATTCAACGAAATTACGAAGCAAGCGGTCAAGGATGCTTTTAAGACACCGCGCAAAATCAATATGGATTTGGTCAACGCGCAGCAGGCCCGGCGGATTCTAGACCGTCTCGTCGGCTACAAAATCAGCCCTTTATTATGGAAGAAAGTCAAAAAGGGCCTGTCCGCCGGACGCGTGCAGTCGGTTGCCGTCAAGATTATTATGGACCGGGAGAACGAGATTTCCGCTTTCGTTCCAACCGAGTATTGGAGCATTACGGCCAAGCTCGCGATCCGCGATACGGCATTCGAAGCCAAATTCCACAAGCTGAACGGTGAAAAGAAAGAGCTGGCCCGCGAAGAGGACGTCCAGGAAGTGCTTGCGGCTATCAAAGGTCAGACGTTCAAAGTCAGCGAAGTCAAGGAAAAGGAACGCCAACGTCATCCGTCCGCGCCGTTTACGACAAGCTCCCTGCAGCAGGAAGCTGCGCGCAAGCTCGGTTTCCGGGCAGCCAAAACCATGTCGGTGGCACAGCAGCTGTACGAAGGCGTGGAGCTTGGCAAAGAAGGCACGGTCGGTTTGATTACCTACATGCGTACCGATTCCACCCGCTTGTCGACGACTGCGCAGGATGAAGCCAAAGAACTGATCTTAACCAAATACGGTGAAAAATATGTGCCTGAGACCCCTCGCCAATATTCCAAAAAAGCGGCAGGCGCCCAGGACGCGCATGAAGCGATTCGTCCAACCTCGGCTCACCGCGAGCCCGAGCTGATCAAGGAATTCATGAGCCGCGACCAATTCAGACTGTATAAGCTGATCTGGGACCGCTTTATTTCCAGCCAGATGTCTTCTGCTCAGCTGGATACGCTGTCGGTGGATATCGCGGCAGGTACTGCCATTTTCCGTGCAGTCGGTTCGAAGATCGCCTTTCCGGGCTTTATGAAGGTGTATGTGGAGGGCAACGACGACGGCACCACGGATGAAGAGAAGTTTCTGCCGCCGCTTACTTCCGGTGATAAGCTCAGCAAACAGGAGATCGAGCCGAAGCAGCATTTCACGCAGCCGCCTCCGCGTTATACGGAAGCCCGGCTGGTGAAAACGATGGAGGAACTGGGCATCGGGCGTCCGAGTACGTATGCGCCGACACTGGAGACGATCCAGAAGCGCGGATATGTGGCGATTGAAGAGAAAAAGTTCATGCCGACCGAATTAGGCGAGCTGATCATCGAGCAGATGGAGCAGTTTTTCCCTGAAATACTCGATGTCGAATTCACCGCGCATATGGAAGGCGACCTTGACCATGTGGAGGAAGGCGCCGAGGATTGGGTGAAGGTGCTGAGTGATTTTTATAAATCGTTTAAAGTGCGGCTGGACTTTGCCGAAGAGGAAATGAAGGAGATCGAAATCGAAGACGAGGTCTCCGACGAGGTTTGCGAAAAATGCGGAAAGCCGATGGTTTACAAGCTGGGCCGGTTCGGCAAATTCCTGGCCTGCTCCGGCTTCCCGGATTGCCGCAACACGAAGCCGATCGTTAAGGACATCGGCGTAACCTGCCCGAAATGCCATGAAGGCAAAGTGGTGGAACGCCGCAGCAAGAAGGGACGCGTCTTTTACGGCTGCGACCAGTACCCGGGCTGCGATTTTGTATCATGGGACCGCCCGTCAAGCAAACCTTGCCCGGCATGCGGTTCATGGATGATCGAAAAGCGCAATAAACAGGGAGCGAAGCTGCAATGCACTTCCTGCGACCATACGGAAGAAATACTCGACAACGAAGAAATCGCAGAATAACCGCTGCAACAGGGGGAAATGACATTGACTGAACCAAAAGTAACGGTAATCGGCGCGGGGCTGGCCGGGAGCGAAGCGGCTTACCAAATCGCTTCCCGCGGCGTGCCGGTCCGGTTATATGAAATGCGCCCGGTGGTAAAAACGCCGGCGCATCATACCGATAAATTTGCCGAGCTGGTATGCAGCAACTCGCTGCGCGCCAACGGGCTGGGCAATGCCGTAGGCGTGTTGAAGGAAGAAATGCGCCGCCTCGGCTCGCTGGTGCTCGGCGCAGCAGACCGTCATGCCGTGCCGGCGGGCGGAGCGCTCGCCGTGGACCGCGACGGCTTCTCCGGCGAAATTACAAGCACGCTGCATGAGCATCCGCTCGTGGAAGTCATAAATGAAGAACTGACGCATATACCGGAGGATGGGATCGTTGTCATTGCCACCGGGCCGCTCACTTCGCCGGGCCTCTCGGCAGAGATTAAAGCTCTGCTCGGCGAAGAATATTTCTACTTCTATGATGCGGCGGCACCGATCGTCGAGAAGGAATCGATCGATATGAGCAAGGTGTACCTGGCATCCCGGTACGACAAGGGCGAAGCGGCCTATCTGAACTGTCCGATGACGGAAGAGGAATTCGACCGGTTCTACGACGCGCTGATTACCGCTGAGACGGCGGCGCTCAAAGAATTCGAGAAAGAGATTTATTTTGAAGGCTGCATGCCGATCGAGATCATGATGAAGCGCGGCAAGCAGACGGCGTTGTTCGGCCCGATGAAGCCGGTAGGCCTCGTCAATCCGCATACGGGCAAGCTCCCCTATGCCGTAGTGCAGCTCCGTCAGGACAATGCGGCGGGCACGCTGTACAACCTGGTCGGCTTCCAGACCCATCTGAAGTGGGGGGAGCAGAAACGTGTCTTCTCCATGATTCCCGGACTGGAGAACGCGGAGTATGTCCGCTACGGTGTCATGCACCGCAACACGTTCATTAATTCGCCGAAGTTGCTCCATCCGACATATCAGCTCAAGGGCAACGAGCGGCTGTTCTTCGCCGGCCAAATGACCGGGGTCGAAGGGTACGTGGAATCGGCTGCTTCCGGCCTGATCGCCGGCATCAATGCGGCGCGTGCTGCGCTGGGCGAAGAAGGTCTCGTCTTCCCCGAGGATACGGTTCTGGGAAGCATGCCGGCATATATTACGTCCGCAGATCCGGCACATTTTCAGCCGATGAACGCGAATTTCGGCTTGTTGCCGAAGCCGGAACGCAAGATCAAGAACAAGAAAGAGAAAAACGAGCAACTGGCTTACCGCGCTTTGGATGCCCTTAAAGCATTTGCAGCGGAGAACGCGCTTGAGCATCAGGAATAAAATTTTAGGAGGTATGTGAGCATGCTACCGAGTTTTCACGCGACGACCATCTGCGCCATCAGACATAACGGCCAGGCAGCCATCGCCGGGGATGGACAGGTTACCTTCGGCGAAAGCGTCATTATGAAGACAACGGCCCGCAAGGTCCGCCGTCTCTACAGAGGGCAAGTGATTGCCGGTTTTGCCGGATCGGTCGCGGATGCAATCACGCTGTTCGAGAAATTTGAAGGCAAGCTGGAGGAGCATCACGGCAACCTGCAGCGTGCGGCGGTCGAGTTGGCCAAGGATTGGCGGTCGGACCGGGTGCTGCGCAAGCTGGAGGCGCTGATGATTGTGGTGGACAAGGAAGGCATGCTGCTGATCTCCGGCAACGGCGAAATCATTGAGCCGGACGACGAAGTACTGGCCATCGGCTCCGGCGGCAATTTCGCGCTTGCGTCCGGCCGGGCGCTGAAGCGGCACGCTTCGCAGCTCACCGCGGCGGAGATGGCCCGGGAAGCGCTGCAGATAGCCTCGGAGATCTGTGTATATACCAACTCCAATATCATTGTTGAGCAGTTATAAGCCTTCAGCGGCTGAATCAGAGGGAGGAAGTCATAATGGTGAATCAATCGCTTACGCCCCGCCAAATTGTTGCTGAGCTGGACAAATATATCGTCGGACAAAAGCAGGCCAAAAAATCGGTGGCCGTTGCCCTCCGCAACCGGTACCGCCGCAGCCTGTTATCCGAGGATTTGCGCGACGAGGTCGTTCCGAAAAACATCCTCATGATTGGTCCGACCGGCGTCGGTAAAACGGAAATTGCCCGCCGGCTCGCCAAACTGGTCAATGCGCCGTTCATTAAAGTGGAGGCAACCAAGTTTACCGAGGTGGGTTATGTCGGCCGCGATGTGGAGTCCATGGTCCGTGATCTGGTGGAAACCGCGATTCGCATGGTGAAGCTGGAGCGCACCGAGAAGGTCAAGGATAAAGCCGAAGAAATGGCCAACGAACGGATCGTTGCCATCCTCGCCCCATCTGCCGCCAAAAGCAAATCGCAGCGCAATCCGTTCGAGATGATCTTCGGCGGCAATTCCGGCTCTGATACGGCAAAGGAAGAACCGGAAGATACCAGTCTAGGGGATCGCCGCCGCAACATCAAGTTTAAGCTGCTGGCCGGTCAACTGGAGGAGGACGTAATCGAGATCGACGTGGAGGATACGACGCCGACGATGCTCGATATGTTTGCCGGACAGGGCAACGACCAGATGGGCATGAATATGCAGGAAATGTTCGGCAGCCTGCTGCCGAAGCGGACGAAGAAGCGCAAGCTTCCGATCAAGGAAGCGCGCAAGGTGCTGATTCAGGACGAAGCCGCCAAGCTGATCGACATGGATGACGTCATTCAGGAATCGGTCGCCCGTGCGGAGCAGTCCGGTATTATTTTCATCGACGAGATTGATAAAGTGGCCAGTTCGGGCAAAGGCTCCGGACCGGATGTCTCCCGTGAAGGCGTCCAGCGCGATATTTTGCCGATTGTTGAAGGCTCGACCGTCATGACCAAATATGGTCCAGTGAAAACGGACTATGTGCTTTTTATCGCCGCCGGCGCTTTCCACATCGCCAAACCTTCCGATTTGATTCCTGAGCTGCAGGGCCGTTTTCCGATTCGCGTGGAACTGAGCAGCCTGTCGCTGGAAGACTTTGTGTCCATCCTCACCGAGCCGCAAAATGCGCTGACCAAGCAGTATGTGCATTTGCTGCAAACCGAAAATCTGGAGATTCAGTTCCAGAAGGAAGCGATTATCGAAATCGCCAAAATTGCGGCAACCGTCAACCAGAATACGGAGAATATCGGCGCACGCCGGCTGCACACCATTCTCGAGAAGCTGCTGGAGGATCTTTCCTTTGAAGCCCCGGAATTGACGCTCGACACGATGGTTATCACGCCCGAGTACGTTCGTGAAAAACTGGCAGGAATTGCACAGGACCGTGATTTAAGTCAGTATATCCTGTAAACTGACAAGAAGTGATTTCTTGTAAAAATGGGTATTCAGATGGAGTGCGTTTTGAATTTTTGTAAAAATGGCGAATAATATACCTCAATATGGAAAAACACCGTGGATTGTACACCTGAAAACGTGTGCAAACACGGTGTTTTTGCGATAAGCCCTCTCTTTTCAGAAAAGATAGGGCTTATTTCTTATTGTAATAATATACAAATTCTAAGAGAATCAATGTATATGAGATTGACTGTAAGTCATAACAATCGACATTCTTCGACTATATTTCGACACTTAGCTTTAAATTTTTAGCTTTTATTGTCGAATCTAGCAGGAATACGGGAAAAGTTGTTGAATTCTTTTCATTATGGAAGGTTTTGAAGGGAGGATGTCCATGGGTTTGCTGAATGGTGTCAGTTTTCAACGTTTGCAGGCTGGTATGTCCGCTGCAACGACAAGACAAGAAGTTTTGGCGAATAATGTCGCCAACAATGACACGCCGAATTTTAAGCGTTCCGATGTGGCGTTTGAAAGCATTTTACAAGAGCAGGAAAAAGGGCTGAAGCCGACGCTCAAGGCAAAGGTATCGGATGCACGCCATTTTCAATTCGGTACGGGCGGCGCAGTCCCGTCGGCAGTCATCAGTACGGACGAGTCGACCTCGATGAACAATAACGACAATAATGTGGATATTGACCGGGAGATGGCGCTGAGCGCCGAAAACCAATTGAGATATAACTCCTATATCCAACAGATCAACAGTCAAATTTCCATGATGCGCACGGTGGTCGAAGGGAGGTAATGAGAAATGAACTTTGGTAGCAGCTTTGGAATCAGCGCCTCCGCGTTAACGGCACAGCGGCTGCGGATGGACGTCATTTCCTCCAACATCGCCAACGCCGAAACGACACGGGCTTCCGTGGTTGACGGGAAAGCGGTGCCTTACCGCCGGAAGCTCGTGGTGATGGAATCCGCCGAGAACAACAGTTTTTCGAATATTCTGAACGCTAAGATGAACGGCAGCACCGAAGGCGTCAAGGTCCAATCGATTATCGAGGACTCTTCACCGCTGAAGCCGGTGTATAACCCAAGCCATCCTGATGCGGACGCGGACGGTTATGTATATATGCCGAACGTGGATATCACGAAGGAAATGGTGGACATGCTGTCGGCATCCCGTTCCTATGAAGCAAACGTCACGATGCTGAATGCGTCGAAGGCGATGGTCAGCAAGGCGCTCGAGATCGGAAAATAATTTTTGAATAGAGACTCGGAGGGAATTCATTGATACAGAATTTGAATGTTGTTTCCGCAGCCGTCAAGCCGCTGGCCATGAAGACAGCCGCCGAAGATACGTCGGCCGTTGCCAATTCGGAACAAAGCTTCGGCTCTTATTTGGAGAATGCGCTGAACCAGGTGGCCACCCAGGAAGAGCAGGCGAAGGATATGAGCAATAAATTTGTTTTGGGAGAGGTCAACATCGATGAGGCGATGATTTCCTCCCAGCAGGCGCTACTCAGTTTGCAGCTGACTACACAAGTCCGAAACAAAGTGATTGAAGCCTATCAGGAAATTATGAGAACTCAAATCTAAATAATCCTAGCTTAGTTTCGGATGGGGTGACACTGTGAATGAAAGATTTGCCCAGTACCGGGAGAAGTTGACCCAGTATTGGAACAGATTCAGCGGCAAACAAAAAATATTATTTTTTTCGACTCTCGCCATCATCATAATTGTGCTGGTCGTCATCTCGACGCGGCTGTCTAAAACCGAATACGAGGTTGCCTTTCAGGATCTGGACAGCACGGATGCGGCAGGGGTCATGAATTATCTCGACTCGGCCGGCGTTTCCTACCGTCTCAGCACGGACGGAAGCAGCATCTCCGTACCCAGCACGGAAGCGGCGCGCATTAAAGTCGATATCGGATCGCAGGGGATTGTTCAGGGCGGTTCCATCGGCTATAAAGTCTTCGATGAATCTTCATCGATGATCGGCACGACGGATAATGAATTTAATGTGAAGTACAACAATGCATTAAACGGTGAGGTTCAGCAGCTGCTCAGACGGATGCAAGGGGTTAAGGATGCGAAGGTACTCATTAACTTGCCCAAGGAAACCGTTTTTGCCTCCCAAGAGGATCAGGAGAAGGCTTCGGCATCGGTCGTGCTGACGTTTGATCCCGGATTTCGGCCCACCCAGAATAATATCGACGGATACTTCAATCTTGTGAAGACCGCCGTCCCGAATTTGCCGATAGATAACATTACAATCGCTAATGACGAAGTCGAATTGATGCCGTCGGAGCGCGGCGGGCAAACCGGCGTATCCAGTCAAGTGGAAGAAAACTTCGCCCTCCAGAAAAAATTTGAGGAAGAAGTCAAGAAGAACGTAAAGCAGTTCCTCAGCACGCTTACCGGGCCTGACAAAGTCGACGTACTCGTCTTCTCGAAGCTTAATTTTGACAAAGAGAGCCGGAAAGAAGATCTTGTGACTCCGGTCGACACGGAAAACATGAAGGGGATTGAAATCAGCTCGCAGATTATCAGCAACACGTATTCGGGACAAGGAAATACAAGCGGGGGTGTTGCGGGTACTGGTTCGCAGGATGTGGCGGGTTACCCAAGCGATACAAACACCGGGACTTCCAGTTCCGAAGAAACCTCGGAAACGAGAAACTATGAAGTCAACCGCATCACCAAGGATATTATCGCAAGCCCATATACTGTTAAAGATTTAACCATTAATGTTGCCGTTGAACCACCGGACGGACAAAATTCTTTGGATAATGCAACTTCTTCCGCCATTCAGAACATTCTCGTCAACATTGTGCGGGCGTCTCTGGCGGATTCCGGGGTCCAATATACAGATGCCGATCTGGCGAAAAAAGTTTCGGTGTACTCGCAGCAGTTCGGAAGTACAGCCGCGGCTGCCGGAAGCAGCGGAATGCCATCCTGGATGATCTGGGCGATCGGCGCAGGCGCGCTTCTTCTCGGCGCAGGCGGCGGATACATCATTTACCGCAGCCGCAAGAACAAGCAGGACGAAGAACTCGAAGATGACATTCCGTTGCAGGTGCCGACCGAATTCCCTTCGATTAACCTAGAAAGCGTGACAAATGAAAGTCAGGTCCGCAAGCAGCTGGAAAGTCTGGCGAAGAAGAAGCCTGACGAGTTTGTGAATCTGCTGCGTACATGGCTCGCAGATGAACAGAGGTGAGTAAATGGCAAAGGCTAGCAGTCAGCAGGTGCTTAGCGGCCGCCAGAAAGCGGCGATCCTGTTAATTACACTAGGGCCTGAAGTATCGGCGCAAATTTTCAAGCATTTGAGAGATGAAGAAATTGAACAGCTGACGCTCGAAATTGCCAACGTCCGCAAGGTGGACAGTGTGGAGAAAGAGTCGATCATGTCCGAATTTCACCAAATCTGCCTGGCTCAGGAATACATCTCCCAAGGCGGCATCAATTATGCCAAAGAGATTCTGGAGAAGGCGCTCGGTTCCACCAAAGCGATGGAGGTCATCAACCGCCTGACGGCAACGCTGCAGGTGAGACCTTTCGACTTTGCCCGCAAGGCGGATCCGAATCAGATTCTCAACTTTATCCAGAACGAAAACGTCCAGACGATCGCGCTTGTATTGTCTTACCTGCAATTTGAACAGGCGGCGGCGATTCTTTCATCTCTGCCGCAGGAAAAACAGGCCGAGGTTGCCCGCAGAATTGCGATTATGGACAGCACCTCTCCTGAGGTTGTCACGCAGATTGAACGGGTACTGGAGCAGAAGCTATCCGCTACCGTCACGCAGGACTACACGAATGCGGGCGGTATCGAATCGATCGTTCAGATTTTGAACGGGGTCGACCGGGGGACGGAACGGACGATTCTCGATTCCCTGGAGATCCAGGATCCCGAATTGGCCGAAGAAATCAAGAAGCGGATGTTCGTCTTCGAAGATATCGTCAATGTGGACAACCGTTCGATCCAGCTCATTATCCGCCACATCGAGAACGCGGACCTGCAGTTGGCCCTCAAGGTGGCGAGCGAGGAAGTACGAGACGTTATTTTCCGCAATATGTCGAAGCGGATGGCCGATACCTTCCGCGAAGAGATGGAGTATATGGGACCTGTGCGGCTTCGTGACGTTGAGGAAGCCCAGACCCGAATTGTAGGCACGATCCGCAGACTCGAAGAGTCGGGTGAGATCATCATCGCCCGCGGTGGAGGAGATGACATCATTGTCTAGGCTGATCAAGCATTCCGAATATGTTCCGGTTGACGTACTCAAACGGCTGGAACTGGCCCGGCAGCACGCCGGGCTTGCAGAAACGGCGGCGGCCGACGAACCGGCTGCGGAACAACCCATTCTTGATCCGCTCGGGGAAGAAGCGGAAAAGGCCCGGAGGCAAATGCTGAAGGACGCCAAGGAGTTTGCCGAAGAGCAGGTGCGGAATGCTTCCCGGGAAGCCGAGGAGATCGTCGCCTCAGCCAAGGCGGAAGCCGACGAATGGTGGCGGCAGCAGCGGGAACAGGACGAGCATCTGTCCGAAGCGGTAAAGGCCGAGGCGTTCCAGCAGGGTTATCAGGAGGGCGTGGCTCAGGCGGAACGGGACATGGCTGAAAGGCTGGCGGCAATGATGGAAGAAGCGCGCGGCGTTTTGCAGGAAGCCTTCCGGGCCCGTGACAACATCATCCAGGAAGCCGAACCGTTTCTCGTGGACTTAAGCTGCAGCATAGCCGAGAAAATCGTGGACAAGCAATTGACGGTGGAACCGGAATTCGCAATCGAACTGATTCGCAAGAATCTTGCCCGCAAACGCGAACAAGGAGTCATTTCGCTTTGTGTCTCCCCGGCACAATTCGCGTTTGTGAACGCTGCGCGGGAGGAGCTGGCTTTGGCCGTCGATTCGCAGGCCGAGCTGCAGATTTTGCCGGATTCAACTGTGAAGGACCACGGTTGTGTGATCCGCTCGAATTTCGGGAGCATCGATGCCCGGATCGACACCCAATTGGCGGAGATCAAGAAAGAGCTGATTCGCATCGCACTGGATACCGAGGACTTCAGAAATGGGGAAGAGAATGCTTGATACACTCCGTTACAAAGAGCAGCTCCGCAATTTTGATCCCGTCCGTATCAACGGCAAGGTCACCCAGGTTATCGGCCTGATGGTGGAATCCGAAGGGCCGGACGCCAGTATCGGGGATGTGTGCTACATCTATCCTTCCAAGGGCAGCAAGCCGCTGCAGGCGGAGGTGGTCGGCTTTCGCGACAACAAGGTCCTGTTAATGCCTCTTGGAGAGCTGCAGGCGATCGGCCCGGGCTGCGATGTCGTGGGAACCGGCAAGCCGCTCAGCGTGCAGGTCGGCTCGGAGCTGCTCGGCAAAGTCCTCGACGGCTTGGGACAGCCGCTGGACGGCTCGCTCATTCCGGCGCGGATGCCGCACAGCTCTACTTTCAACATTCCGTCGAATCCGCTGAACCGGCCGCGCGTGCATGAACCGATCAGCATCGGCGTCCGGGCAATCGACGGACTCCTGACCATCGGGAAGGGCCAGCGCGTCGGCATCTTCGCCGGATCGGGCGTCGGCAAGAGCACGCTGATGGGCATGATTGCCCGCAACACCTCGGCCGATGTCAATGTGATCGCGCTGATCGGCGAACGCGGCCGCGAGGTGCTCGACTTTATCGAGCGCGACCTCGGTCCCGAAGGGCTGCAGCGTTCCGTCGTCGTGGTTGCCACCTCGGACCAGCCGGCGCTGATCCGGATCAAAGGCGCGCTGATCGCGACGACGATTGCCGAGTATTTCCGCGATCGCGGGCTGAATGTAATGCTGATGATGGATTCCGTGACGCGTTATGCGATGGCGCAGCGCGAAGTGGGGCTGGCCGTTGGCGAGCCGCCGGCGATGCGGGGTTATACGCCGTCCGTTTTCGCCAGCTTGCCCAAGCTGCTGGAGCGGGCAGGTACCGGTCCGACTGGCTCGATCACCGCATTCTACACGGTGCTGGTCGACGGCGACGACATGAACGAGCCGATTGCCGATGCGGTGCGCGGCATCCTGGACGGTCACATCGTGCTGAACCGGAACATCGCGAACAAAGGACATTTTCCCGCGATCGACGTGCTTGCCAGCATCAGCCGGGTCATGAAGGATATCGCGCCGGAAGAGCAGATTGCTGCGGCGGAGAATGTTAAACGGTTAATGGCCGTGTATAAGGATTCGGAGGATTTGATTAACATCGGCGCTTATCAGCGCGGTTCCAATGCCCAGATCGACGAGTCGATCCAACATATCGACAGCATCTGGCAGTTCACCCGGCAGAGAGTCAATGAAAAGGTAACGCTATCCGAAGTGCAGCAAGCTTTAATCTCACAGTTCTCAAGGAGTTGATCTGGATTGAGGTTTCATTATACCTTCCAAAAAGTGGTGGATCTGAAAGGTAACGAGCGGACGCAGGCGGAGTGGATGCTGTCCAGTGCCCTCGGCGAGCTTCAGGCCCAGGAGAAAAGCCTTGATGAACTGCTGAGCCAGCGTTACGAGATGGTGCTGGCACTACAGAGTGCAGCCCAGCAAGCGACGCCGATGGCAAAAATTCGTGAAATGCAGGATTACGTGGAGTACCTGGATTCATGCATCGCACGCAAGCATTCCGACATTAACCTGGCCCATCAGGAAGTGCAGCATAAGCAGGACCAGCTCAATACCAAAATGCTGGACGAAAAAGTATGGCTTAAGGCCAAGGATAAGGCCCAGGCGATTTTTCAACACAATATGAATTTACGGGAACAAAACGAACTGGATGAAATGGCAACTGTCCGCTTCGCGATGAAATCCCTCTGACCCGGGAGGCTTCGTTTGTGGCTAACGATCAATTGGAACTGGAAAATGAGGAGTCGGCAAGCAAGTTTGAGCGTTTTTTGTTTTTAATGATCCCGATTATTTTTACTCTTGTGCTGCTCGGCGTGCTGTTGACCCTTTTTAATATGGATATCCGCAATAATGTGTTTGAAGTACTGAACAAGATTCCGGGCATTGAACGGCTTGTGCCTGATCCCGAGACGGAAACCAGCGGCAATGCCGCAACCGAAACCGGGACGGCGGAGGAGCAGCAGGCGGAAAGCTCGGAGAGTACGATCAAGGCGCTGAAAGATCAGCTGGCCAAAAGCAATGAACAGCTGAAGCAGGCGGCCGATGATCAAACGGCCCAGACGGCACAGATTGCTGCACTGCAAAAACAGGTCGATGAGATGAAGGCGCAGGAGGAAGCGGCCGCAAGCGCCGAACCGACCGTAGATCCGTACGAGAAAAGCGTGACCGACCTCGCCAAGCTGTACGCCGGCATGAAGGCCTCCAAAGCGGCCCCGATCCTGGAAAATATGACAACCGAAGAGATGGCGCAAATCTTCAGTCATATGAACAATGAGAGCAAAACGGCGATTCTTGAAAAAATGGATCCGAAAAAAGCCGCTGATGTCTCCGTGAAGCTAAAGGAAGCGACCGATTCAACCGATATGGCTATTGCAGCCCTTCAATCGCGGCTCAAACAGGAGCAGACGGCAACGACGTCTACTACGACCACTTCCGGGTTGGGTCAGGACAAGCTTAGCCAGACATTCACAAGCATGCCTGCGGCGGATGCCGCTACGCTGCTCAGCTCGATGTACAGCGTAAGTCCGGACAAGGTGATTACGATCCTTAGTTCGGTAAGCGACAGCGTACGTTCTTCGATCCTCAGCGAAATGACGAAGACGGACAGCGCACTGTCCGCCAAAATTGTCAATCGGCTGATGGGCGGCAAATAACTCTTGAAAGGAGGTGAAAACATATGAGTTTAGTGATTCCATCCTTTTCCGGCGGGAATATGCAACCGACTGCTTCCACGGCTTCGGCAGGAACGGCATCGTCACCAACCTTCGTATTTGCGCAGACACTTCAGCAGACACTCGGTACGCAAACGGCAAATGGTTCATCCCAGCCGCTTACTGCAAATCTGGCCAGCCTGCTGCAAGGACTTCTCGGCAACGCCGGCGCTAGCGGAGATACGGGGACCCCAAGCGGCGAAGCCCAAACAGGAAAGGTGCTTGACCAGCTGGTAAAGGATTTGGGACAACTGGATGACAACATTGCCAGCGATCCCGCACTGCTTGCTGCATTGCAAAACTGGCTGCTGCAGGTGAACGCCCTGCTATCGGGACCTAATGATGCGTCGGTACAGACGACGGCTGAGGACGGTTCAAACGGTTTGTCACTCCTTGCACAGCAGCCAGCAACACTGCGGTTTGCGGTACAGGACGAACTTACCCGGTTGGTGAACATGCTTCAACAGACCTCGGCAGAGGGCCAATCCGACATCCTGGCCAAAGGGACTGCGCTGTTAGGCGACTTTACGGCAATCCTGGCGGAGAATGCAGACGAAGCATCCAAGCTTAAGGTGAAAGGCACAGCGGCTCCACAGACTGCGGCTACAGCAACGCAACCTGCCGCGGGCGTCGTTAATACGGCTGCACAAACCGGAGCAACCGCAAAAACATCCGCTGCTCCGCTGACGTTTACTTTTGCGTCTCAGGCGGCGAATACCGCTGACTCGGGAAATGCTGATTCCGGAGGCGGACAGCAAGGACAAGCCATTGCCCAAACGGGAGCAACCGTTGACACCCATGCAGCACAGGCGGCGGACAAAGCCAAAGAGCTGAAAACTTCCGGCGAATTGAGTGACGAACCTTCCGCAGCTACGGACCAGGCCAAAGGCAGCGATGTAGTAACCGCAGGCCAGCTTGCTTTAAAAAGCGGAATTGAAATGCCGCTGAAGGCTGAGCACAAGCAGGTACATGTCCAGCAATTTGCCCAAGAAATGAACTCCTTTATTTCCGGCAAGCTGGATATCGTTCAGAAAGGCGGCGTGGCCGAAGCGACAATGACGCTGTTTCCCGATAATCTCGGTCAAGTGGACGTGAAGATTACGATGCAAAACGGCCATTTGGTCGCCCAGTTCCTGACGGAGCATTCGGGAGCGAAAGATCTTTTGGAGCAGCAAATGAACCAGCTGCGTTCCGCCCTTGTGTCCCAGGGTCTGCAGGTAGAGAAGCTGGAGGTCGCACAAAGCAGCGGCAGCCAAGCGATGTTCTCGCAGTTTACCGGCCAGCAAGGCAAGCAATCCGGTTCGGGCCAGCAACAGGAGCGTCGTTCGAAAGCGCGCGATGAAGGCCAGGGTGATGCAGTACTGGCAGCTGAATTAACCGGCGAGTGGAACGAATGGGTGCGCAGCGCTCAGCAAAGCGACAGCAGCCAAGGCGGGAATTTCTCGGCCAAGGCTTAATTTGACAGTCAAGGCGAGGTGAAACATTATGGCAAGTACCACACCTATTTCAACCAGTGATTCATGGAACTACACGGCGCCGGATCCCACCAAAAAGACAACCGGGAGCTCGACGCTCGGTAAAGACCAGTTCCTTAAAATCCTGATCACCCAGCTTCAGAATCAGGATCCGATGCAGCCGATGGAGGATAAGGAATTTATCGCCCAGATGGCCCAGTTTACATCGGTGGAGCAGCTGATGAACATTTCCACCCAGCTCACCGCTATGAACCAGTCACTCGGTTCGGTTTCCGGCCTGATCGGCAAGACCGTCTCATGGACAGATGCCGACACGGAGCTTCCGAAATCGGGGATCGTCGATTCCATCGTTGTCAGCAACGGTTCGCAGTATGCCGTGGTCGGCGATGACCGGATTTTGTTGACCGACATTACCCAAATTCAAAATGCGACCGGGGATGACGGCAAGGAGAGCGGGGCGAAATCATGAGCGATCGGCTGACGATCGGACAACTGTATCCCGCAAGTTTGGCGAAAGGCGCATTAACCCGGACGCAAACCGCGAAAACGTCTGCCACCGGATCCGAGACGACAAGCTTCGAAAGCATGCTGCAAAAGAACATGCTGAAATTCAGCAATCATGCAGCGAAGCGGCTTGAACAGCGGGGGATCGAGCTGGGCAGCAGGCAAATCGACGAAATTTCGTCGGCGGTAGACAAAGCCGCAGCTAAAGGCAGCAAGGAATCGCTTATCTTAATGAAGGATATGGCCTTGATTGTCAGCGTGCCGAACCGCACCGTGGTAACGGCGATGGATGGAAGTTCGATGAAGGATAACGTATTTACGCAGATTGACAGTGCTGTCATTATTTCATAACCGGCTGGTCCTGACGGAATGCCGGAGCGGCTGCCGACCGACTGAAGCGGCCGCATTCCCAATGTTTCATTCCTATAAAGCGAGAAAGAACAAACAAATCCACGATCCGGGAGGACAATTAAATGCTTAGATCTATGTATTCAGGGGTTTCGGGTATGCGCGGTTTTCAAACCAAGCTGGACGTCATCGGTAATAACATTGCGAACGTTAATACCATTGGCTTCAAATCCGGCCGCGTGATGTTCAAGGATATTATGAGCCAGACGGTTTCCGGCGTAACGGCGCCGGTCGACGGCGGCCAAGGCGGTGTCAATGCCAAGCAGATCGGTCTCGGCGTCAGCGTCGGTTCGGTGGACACGATGCATCTTGCAGGCAGCGCGATGACGACCAACAACCCGACCGACCTGAGAATCGACGGCGACGGATTTTTCCTCGTCAAACTGTCTGACGCCCAGGAGACGCCGTTCCTGACCCGTGCCGGCGACTTCCATGTCGACTCGAGCCGCAACCTGTTGACTTCTGACGGCCTGCATGTGCTTAGCTCCGACGGCGAGCCTATCCAGCTCGGCGAAGACGTAACGGCCTTCTCGATTTCCTCCGACGGCACCATCGTGCAAACAATGGCCGACGGAACAACCGAGCCCGGCGTGCAAATCGGCGTGGCGAAAGTCAGCAATCCGCAAGGCTTGGAGAAAATCGGCGGCAACCTGTACCGCATGACGCTTAACGCCAATGCCGACGGCGCGCTGGAGCCGACAACGGCGAACAACGCGGAAGTGGGAACAGGCTCCATCGTAGCCGGCCAGCTGGAAATGTCCAACGTTGACCTGACCAGCGAATTTACGGAAATGATCGTAACCCAGCGCGGGTTCCAGGCTAATTCCCGGATTATTACAACCTCCGACGAAGTTCTGCAGGAAGTAGTTAACCTGAAACGGTAATTTAGTGTAACGACAATCTTCAACATGCTGTATAATATTTACGTTTCTGCATTGGCAACATGCGCGATGCAAGCCGGGGGGAGGACTCCTCCCCCTATTTATGCAAGGGGGCCTTTTCATGATATCGCTCACTAGACTTAATGGTTCGCCGATGTGGCTTAATGCCCTGCTGGTAGAAATGGTAGAAGAAAACCCGGATACGTATGTAACGCTAGTAACAGGCAAGAGACTGATCGTGCTGGAAAAGGCCGATGAAGTCATCGAGAAAATCAAGAATTATAACAGGGACATAGGCACACATGCTGCCACCATTAAAGTCCAATCTATGGAGGAGCTTTCATGAAAAAGATGCTGCCGTGGCTCATTACGATTTTACTGGCGATCACTCTCATCGTAGTAGCCGCATTTTTACTGATGGATCAAATTTTTCCAAAAGACACCAACAATGCAAATACGGCTGTCCAAAATGTTGAGACCAAAAGCCTGAGCGCCGATGAAATTGTCGAATTGACGGCAGAAATCACCGATATCAAAACTAATCTTGCCGATCCCGAGTATCTCGTTTCGATAAAATTGGCTTTTCAGCTGGATTCAGCCAAGGCCAAAGAAGAGTTTGAAAAGATCAAGGAAATCAAAATTAAGCCGCTTATTATTAAAATGCTTGCCGACACCAAACCGAATGAGCTGAACGGCGCTTCCGGCAAAGATCAGTTCAGCGCGAAACTGGTGAACATCATCAATAAAACGCTGACGGAAGGCAAGCTGACGGATGTTGAGTTTACGGATTATATCCTGACTACTTTGTAATGCGTAACGGGTAATTCTTTGTTGGGGGGTGATTGAAGTGGTTGATGTACTATCACAAAACGAAATCGATGCTCTGCTAGCCGCGCTTTCATCCGGTGAAATGGACGCTGACGAACTAAAAAAAGAAGAAACGCAGAAGAAAGTCCGATCTTATGATTTCAAACGGGCCGTGCGGTTTTCCAAGGACCACATTCGCAGCCTTACACGAATTCACGAAAACTTTGCACGCTACTTAACTACATATTTTTCCGCCCAATTGCGCACCTTCGTGCAAATCAATGTCGTTCAAGTAGAGCAGCTCCCTTATGACGAGTTTATCCGATCCATCCCCAAGATGACGATCCTGAATATTTTCGAAGCCGAGCCGCTTGTCGGCCGAATGGTGATGGAGGTGCATCCGAATATCGCCTTTGCCATGCTGGACCGGCTGCTGGGAGGATTCGGCGCCGCACCGTCCAAGATCACCTCACTAACCGAAATCGAAACGACGATCATGGAGCGGATTTTCAGCAGATGTTTTGAAAGCCTCCAGGAGGCATGGAAGACGGTGATCGATATTCAGCCCCGGATGGAGGGTTTGGAGACCAATCCGCAGTTTATGCAGATTGTGTCGCCGAATGAAACCATCGCCCTGATCTCCTTGAGCACCAAAATCGGCGATACCACCGGGATGATCAACCTATGTATACCCCATGTCGTATTGGAGCCGTTCATGTCTCGCCTATCGGTGCACCAATGGTTTGTTTCCGAGAAGAAAATGCGGGACGAAGTCGAGCTGGAAGCCATTAAATCCCGGGTAAGCAAAGCGCAGCTTCCGATTGTGGCCGAGCTTGGCGAATCGAAATTATCGATTTCCGAATTTCTGGGACTAGGCGTCGGCGATGTGATTTCGCTGAACAAGACCGTGGATACGGGTCTGGCGATCAAGGTAGGGGACAAACTGAAGTTCATTGGCAGTCCCGGAATGGTTAAAGACCGGGTGGCTGTGCAGATAGACGAGATTGTCAGCGAAGGAGTTGAAGAGTTTGACGAGTAAAGACTATTTATCCCAGGAAGAGATCGATGCTCTTCTCAGGCAATCGGCCGAAGGCGCAATTGCGCCGGCAGCAAAGACGGTTAACGATTTTCTGACTCCGTTTGAACAGGATGCCCTGGGGGAAATCGGGAATATCACCTTCGGCAGTGCGGCAACTGCCCTTTCCACGCTGCTCGGAAAAAAAGTGGACATTACGACTCCTCGAGTCTCCATAATTACCCGCGGGGAGTTCGAGGAAGCTTTTCCTAAACCGCATGTGGCGGTTCACGTTCAGTATGTGGACGGCTTTCAAGGCATCAACTCGCTGGTGATCAAAATCCGCGATGCGCAGGTCATTGCCGACCTGATGCTAGGCGGCGTCGGAGAACCGAAGGAAGAGGAATTAAACGAGATTCATATCAGCGCAGTACAGGAAGCGATGAATCAGATGATGGGCTCGTCGGCGACGTCGATGTCAACCATTTTTAACCGGTTCGTCAATATCTCGCCGCCCGGCATCGACATTCTCAATATGTCCAGCGGCGAAGGCGTAGGAAGCCTTCCCGACGATGAGACGCTGATCCAGATTTCGTTCCGTCTCAAGATCGGCGAGCTGATCGATTCGACGATTATGCAGCTCCTGCCGGTCCAATTTGCCAAAGGTATGGTCACCATGCTGTTGGGTGATGTAGAGCAGGCTGAGCCGGAAGCGGCCGTTGCCGCCGCGCCGCCTGCACCATCTGCGCCTGCACCATCTGCGCCTGCACCATCCGCACCTCCGGCGGCAGCACAGCCGCCAATGCAGGAAGCTCCGCCGCAAGCGGCACAGCCGCCTTATCCGCCGATGGGGATGCCGCCTTATCCGGGAATGCCGGAGGGAGGATATTATTACCCGCCGTACGGAATGCCGCCATACGGAATGCCAATGCAAGGAATGCCTTACGGCCAGCCGCAACCGCAGCCGAATCCGGCGCCGCAGCAGCAAATGCCGCCGAACCGCAACGTCAATGTACAGCCGGTACAGTTCGGCAACCTGAACGCCGGCGCTTTCGGGAATATTGATGAAAATAATTTGAATTTACTGATGGACATTCCCCTGAGAGTCACCGTAGAATTAGGAAGGACCCAGAAGCAGATTAAAGATATTCTGGAGATGTCGCAGGGCTCGATCATCGAATTGGACAAACTCGCCGGCGAACCGGTGGACATCCTGGTCAACAACAAGCTGATCGCCAAAGGCGAAGTCGTCGTTATCGACGAAAACTTCGGCGTTCGCGTGACGGATATCGTCAGCCAGTGGGACCGCATTCAAAAATTACAATAAAGCATATTTAGGGAGGATTTTTTAAAAATGGCTAACCGAATTCTAATCGTGGACGATGCAGCATTTATGAGAATGATGATCCGTGACATTTTGTCGAAAAACGGATTTGAAGTAGTGGGTGAAGCTCAGGACGGGGCGCAGGCAATCGAGAAATTCAAGGAGCTGCGTCCGGATTTGATCACGATGGATATCACCATGCCAGAAATGGACGGAATCGCCGCCCTGAAAGAAATTAAAAAAGTGGATGCCAACGCCAAGGTAATCATGTGTTCCGCCATGGGTCAGCAGGCTATGGTTATTGACGCCATCCAGGCCGGCGCCAAAGATTTTATCGTAAAACCGTTCCAAGCGGACCGCGTAATCGAAGCGATCAACAAAACGCTGGGCGTATAAGCATCCTATGACGCCGTTTATGCCGGTCACCGAACCGCTGGGGACGACCAACCCGCTGATGAACTTGCTGAATGTCATCCTGGTTTTGGCGGTTATCGTGATATTAATCGTGCTGCTGATCCGTTTTCTGGGACGCCGCAATCAGATTATGCTGAGTGGACGTTCCATCCGCACGCTTGGCGCACTAGGTCTCGGCCCGAACAAATCCGTGCAGGTTATTGAAATCGGAGGCAGCATTTATTTGATCGGGGTGGGAGAAAACGTCACGATTCTCGACAAAATTACCGATTCGGCCGAGGTTGCCCTAGTCATCTCTGCCTTCGAGGATCAGGCAACGTCGGATAACGGTTTTCTGGCCCGCTTTGCCGGCAAGATCCGCACGAGGCTGCGCGGTGAACCGATATCCCAGGATATCGAGTTGAATGAAACATCCTCCTTCTATGAGACATTGCAATCCAAGCTGGCGCTTGCGCCTGAACGGAAAGAGAAGATGGACAACCTTCTCCGGGACGATGAGCTGAAGGACGATTCGAGGGATTTATGAAAAAAAAGCTGATACTTTCGCTTGCGCTGCTCATTTTTTCCAGTTTCCTGGTATTGCACAGCGCCCATGCCGACCCGATTCCGAACATTGATATTCAGATTGGCAACAACGACAACGGGACCGGCGGCGGAACAAGTTCAATCTCGATCCTGCTACTGACTACCGTACTTAGCGTGGCGCCTGCGTTTCTGATGCTGATGACCAGCTTTACACGGATCGTCATCGTACTTGGCTTTGTACGCACGTCGCTGGGGACGCAGCAAATGCCGCCGAACCAGGTGTTGGTCGGACTGGCACTGTTCTTGACTTTATTCATCATGACCCCGACGCTGTCCCAGGTGAACCAAACGGCGCTGCAGCCTTACTTGAAGGGCGAACTCACCCAAACGGAAGCGCTGAACAAAGCCGCAGAGCCGATGAAAGAGTTTATGTTTAAACAGACCAGCACGAAGGATTTACTGCTGTTTATGAACTATACCGGCAATAATGCTTCCGTAAAACCGGCTACCTACAAGGATATTCCGCTTACGGTGATGGTACCGGCTTTTGCCATCGGCGAAATGAAAAAGGCGTTTATGATGGGATTCATGATCTTTATTCCGTTTTTGGTCATTGATATCGTGGTTTCAAGCACGCTGATGGCCATGGGGATGATGATGTTGCCTCCGGTCATGATCTCGCTTCCGTTTAAAATATTGCTGTTCGTGCTTGTGGACGGCTGGTATCTGGTCGTCAAGTCGCTATTGCTAAGCTTCAACACCTGACGTTTGAGGAGGCATAAGGATGAATACGGAGTTTGTCATCGGACTTGCTGGACAAGCCGTCTATCTGGTTCTGGAAACAAGCGCTCCGATGCTGATTCTGGGTCTCGTGGTAGGTCTCATCGTCAGTATTTTTCAGGCGACGACGCAGATTCAGGAACAGACGCTGGCTTTTGTGCCCAAAATCGTAGCGGTTTTGCTGGCGCTCTTGCTGTTCGGCCCTTGGATCATCACGAAGCTGGTCGATTTTACCGGCCAAATTTTGGGCAGTCTCTATATGTATATCGGTTGAGTGAGTGAATATGGAGATACTGTTGCAAAGTTTTCCTGTCTTCCTGTTGATTTTTTGTCGAATAACATCTTTTTTTGTTGTCGTTCCTGTCTTTTCCTCGCCGAGCGTTCCGCCGACCTTTAAAATCGGCATTTCGTTTTTTGTTTCGATGGTCGTATTCAGCGCCAGTGCAACGCACCCCGTTGTACCGCAAGATTTGACGATCATCCTGCTCATGATCAGAGAAGTGCTGATCGGCCTGATGCTCGGATTTATCGGGTATCTGATGTTTATGACGATCCAGACCGCAGGTTCGTTTATCGATATTCAAATCGGATTCGGGATCGCCAACGTCATCGATCCGATGACCGGAGCATCCGCGCCGCTTCTCGGCAACTTTAAATACATGGTGGCACTGGTGCTGTTTCTGATTATGAATGGTCACCATTATTTGCTGGATGCCATTATTTACAGTTACCGCTGGCTGCCGCTCGACAACGATGTGTTTGTCAAAATGATGGACGGAAGCCTGTCCGAGTTTCTGATCCGCACGTTTGCGCAATCATTCATGCTGGCGTTCCAAATGTCGGCACCGATGGTCACCGCGCTTTTTCTGACGGATGTGGGATTGGCATTTCTGGCAAGAACGGCTCCGCAGTATAACGTCTTTGTAATCGGGGTGCCGCTCAAAATCATTGTGGGTCTTGGACTGCTGATCCTGCTGATGCCGAGTCTGGGTGTGCTGTTTCAGAATCTGTTCAACATCATGTTCGAGTCCATGCACAATCTGCTCGAGGTTGCGGGAAAAAGTCCTTAGCGCATGGTAAGGAGAGAGGGCTATGCCGAAGAACAAGCGCTACAAGCTAAATCTGCAGTATTTCGGCGGCGATAAAACGGAAAAAGCGACACCGAAAAAACGGCAGGATGCCCGCAAAAAAGGCCAGGTTGCCAAAAGCCAGGACCTGTCCGGCTCAGTGGTGCTGCTCGCAGCGGTGATAAGCCTTGTGGCTTTCGGGGGCTTCATGAAAGAGCGTTTTATGAAGCTGTTCACGGATGTGCTGCAAAATCGCATGACGATGAGCGTAACGCCGGAGAACATTACGAAGATGTTTAACCAATATGGGCTGCAGATCCTGCTTTTGCTTGCACCGCTGATGGTGATCACCTTTGTTTTGGCGATCGTCGCGAATGTAGCCCAAGTAGGGTTTATGGCGACCGGTCAAGGTGTTACGCCGAAGTTCAGCAAAATTAACCCGATCAAGGGGTTCAAAAATATTTTTTCCATGCGCTCCTTCGTGGAGTTTCTCAAATCGATTTTGAAGCTTGTAATTATCGCTTACCTGGTTTATAGCACGCTGTGGGGGCAAAAACAAAATTTTGCATCCCTCTCCCATGTGAGTGCGGAGGCTACTTTCCGGTTCGCGGCCAAAATGACGGTCAATCTCGGCATCAAAATCGGGGCGGCGCTGTTCATAATGGCCGTTCTTGATTACATGTATCAACGGTATGAGCATGAAAAAAGCCTGAAGATGTCCAAACAGGAAATCAAGGACGAATACAAGAAAATGGAAGGCGATCCGCTGATTAAAGGGAAAATCCGGGAACGGCAGCGCCGCATGGCGATGCAGCGGATGATGAGTGAAGTGCCCAAAGCCGATGTCATCATCACGAACCCGACGCACTTTGCGGTCGCGCTGAAATATGACGGCTCCAAAATGGAGGCCCCGCAGATTATCGCTAAAGGCCAGGATTATGTGGCACTGCGCATCCGGGAGCTGGCCAAGGAGCATGGGGTTGTAACGATGGAAAACAAGCCGCTGGCGCGGGCGCTGTTCCAGCGGACGGAGATCGGGGATGTCGTGCCCGCGGATCTGTTCCAGGCAGTGGCCGAGGTGCTGGCCTATGTATACAAACTTAGAGGCAAGCGTAGATAAGCCGGGGGGAGGTCTAGGACCATGCAAACGAAAAATTTAACTGTACTGCTTGGCGTAATCGGCATCGTGCTGATGATGATCCTGCCCATCCCGGCTTGGCTATTGGATGTTCTGCTCATTGTCAATATTTCCATTGCACTGACGATCATCCTGGTGGCGATGAATACGAAAGATCCGCTGCAATTTTCGATCTTTCCTTCACTGCTGCTGATCACGACGCTCTTTCGCCTGGCCCTTAACATTTCGACGACAAAGCTGATTCTTTCCAACGGCCATGCCGGGGAAGTAGTTGCGACCTTCGGAAGCTGGATTGCCCGGGGACAAATCGCGATCGGCTTTATCGTCTTTCTTATTCTTGTGGTCGTTCAGTTTATCGTTATCACCAAAGGCTCCGAGCGCGTAGCGGAAGTCGGCGCGCGCTTTACGCTCGATGCGATGCCCGGCAAACAGATGAGTATCGACGCCGATCTCAATGCCGGCATGATCAATGAACAGCAGGCCCGGGAACGCCGGCGCAACGTGGAACGCGAAGCGGACTTCTTCGGGGCAATGGACGGGGCGAGTAAATTCGTCAAAGGGGATGCCATTGCCAGCATTATCATCCTGCTGATCAACCTGATCGGCGGCTTCATCATCGGCGTGGCGATTCACGGCACGCCGTTCCAGGAAGCCATCTCGAAGTATTCGGTACTTACGATCGGCGACGGTCTGGTCAGCCAGATCCCGGCACTTCTAATCTCCACGGCGTCGGGCCTCATTGTTACCCGCGCGTCCTCGGATGGAAATTTGGCGGATGATCTGACCGGTCAGCTCTTGTCCTATCCGAAAATGCTGTATATCGTAGCCGCCACGGTTATGTTTCTAGGACTTTTTACCCCGATTCATATCATTACCACCCTCCCGCTCGCTGTGCTGATGGCTTATGCCGGCTACGCGATGAGCCGGAACCTCGACAAGAAACAGCTTGCTGAAGAGCAGCTTGTCGAAGAAAAGCAGATTGAGGAAGTGCGCAGTCCGGAAAGCGTCATTAACCTGCTGACCGTTGATCCGATCGAATTCGAATTTGGTTACGGGCTAATCCCACTGGCGGACACAAGCCAGGGCGGCGATTTGCTCGACCGGATCATCATGATCAGACGACAATGTGCCCTTGAAATGGGCCTCGTTGTCCCGGTTATTCGCATTCGCGACAATATTCAGCTAAAACCGAATGAATATGTCATAAAAATTAAAGGGAATTCTGTCGGCGGCGGTGAATTATTACTTAATCACTATTTGGCGATGAGTCCGGGGTACGATGACGACTCCATTCACGGGATCGAAACGGTCGAGCCTTCCTTCGGGCTTCCGGCACTCTGGATCGACGAAGCGACGAAGGAACGCGCCGAGCTCTCGGGCTATACCGTCGTCGATCCGCCATCCGTCGTTGCCACCCATCTCACCGAGCTGATCAAACGCCATGGCCATGAACTTTTAGGCCGTCAGGAGACGAAACAGCTTGTGGACAATCTCAAAGAGCATTACCCTGTGCTGGCGGACGAGCTTATCCCGTCCGTGCTCACGATCGGGGATGTCCAGAAAGTGCTCGGCAAGCTGCTGCGCGAGAAGATTTCCATCCGCGATTTAGTGACGATTTTCGAGACGTTGGCCGATTACGGGACCTATACAAAGGATCCGGATATTTTGACCGAATATGTTCGTCAGGCGCTGTCGCGCCAGATTACCCAGCAGTTCTCCCAGTCCGGAGAGACGTTGCGCGTCATTACCGTCGGCCCGAACCTGGAGAAAAAGATTACCGAAAGTGTTCAGCAGACGGAGCAGGGCAGCTATCTGGCGCTTGATCCAGTCTCGACGCAGACGGTGTATCAGCGGCTTTCGGAGCAAATCAACCGTTTGCTGCAATCCGGCCAGCAGCCGATTGTATTGACCTCGCCGACCATCCGCATGTATTTGCGGCAGGTCATTGAACGCACGATGCAAGACATTCCCGTATTGTCGTACAGCGAGCTGGAGCCGAATATTGAAATTCAAAGCGTTGGGGTGGTGAATTTATGAGAGTAAAGCGTTATGTGGTCGATACGATGCCTGACGCGATGCATTCCATCCGCAGCGAGCTTGGCAGCGACGCCGTCATTCTGAGCACCAAGGAGATTAGCGTAGGCGGTTTTCTCGGTTTATTCAAAAAGAAAAAGATAGAGGTTGTCGCAGCGGTTGAGAACGCGCAGAAGCCGGCCCGGGATAAAAGCCCGGAGCGGCCTGCCGCAGCCGCACCGCTGAATGTGCCGCGCAGCGCGGTGCCGCAGGCTTACCAGAAAGCGGTCTCTGCCTCGGCTCCGGCCGCCGCGCCGGAACGCCAGGCTGCGCATAGGCCCGAGCGGGAACAGGCGCGGTCTTTTGCCGAAATTGCAGCCGCCCTGTCGGAGAGTCTCGAGGCTTCCGGAAGCGGAGGCTCGGTTGCTGTCTTGTCTGCCGCTCCGCCGCAAACCTCGGAAGCGGAAGCGCCGCTGATTGCGCCTCTGCTGCGGAAGGAGGAAACACCGCCAGTGCCCAAAGAAGAGACGGTCTCCGACCTGTATCAATCTCTGGGGGCAGAGCTGGATTTAAAGACGGAAGCCGCGCTCGATAACGACGTGCTCCGGGAAATCCGCGAGATGAAACAGTGGATGGAACGGATTGCCCGCTATTCGACGGGGGGAGCCGATCTGCCGGATGTCTTGTCCGATCTCAAGGCCAGGCTACTGGATCAGGAGACCGACGCCGTTCTTGTCGATGAATGGATCGGCAAGGTGTACGACCGCTGGAGCAGCGAAGGCCGGACCTGGCAGCAGGAACGGTTTGCCGAATGCCTGCGGGAGGAAATTTCCGGATTTTTGGACGGGCGGACCATACACGGTATCGCGGCGGACACCCGGATCGTCTATATTGCCGGCCCTACCGGCGTCGGTAAAACGACAACCATCGCCAAACTGGCGGCGGAACAGCTTTTCCGGCATGGCCGCAGGGTGGGGATGATTACTTCGGATACCTACCGTATCTCTGCGGTGGAGCAGCTTCGAACGTATGCGGCAATCCTGAATATCCCGCTTGAGGTGGTACAATCTCCCGGTGATATGCAGCGCGCGATGTTCCGGCTGGAGAGCTGCGATCTGGTGCTAATGGATACCGCGGGCCGCAACTACCGCAATGAAATGCTGGTTGCCGAGCTGCAGAGCCTGCTGGCCAAGGAACTGAAGAGCGAAACCTTCCTGGTGCTCAGCATGACCTCGAAATCCCGGGATATGAAGACGATCACCGAGCATTTCAGCCGCTATCCGCTCGATAAGGTGATTTTCACCAAGGTGGACGAAACGGGCAGCTTCGGCCCGATGTTCAACGTGTTGAATGATTTTCCGCTGAAGCTATCCTATTTGACCAACGGGCAGAATGTTCCCGATGACCTGCTTCCGGCGACGAGCGAACATGTCTGCAGCCTGCTTTTGGGAACGGGAGGCGCTTAAATGATGGATCAGGCGCAATCCTTGAGACAGCTGGTATCGAGCCAGGAATCCGGGCGTCCGAAAAGCGAAGGAACGGCTGCCAGAATCATTACGGTGTGCAGCGGCAAGGGCGGCGTCGGGAAATCCAATTTCACGCTCAACTTTTCGCTCGCGCTGAAGGCAATGGGCAAAAAGGTTCTGCTGTTTGACGCGGATATCGGGATGGCCAATATCGATGTGCTGATGGGGGTATCGCCGGAGTACAATCTGTACCATCTTCTCAAGCGGGAAGTGGATATCAGCCGGGTCATTCATACCGGTCCGAATGCGCTGCCGTTTATCGCCGGCGGTTCGGGAATGGATGAACTGTTCTCGTTGTCCGAATCCGACCTGAATTATTTTACGGCGCAAATCGGGCAGATCGCCGATTCGATGGATTTTATTCTCTTTGATACCGGCGCCGGGCTGTCCAAGGAAACGATGAAATTCATTTCTTCCGCCGACGATTGCCTGGTCGTTACGACGCCGGAGCCTACGGCGATTACCGACGCTTATGCGCTGATGAAAGTGGTGCATAATGCGCATCCGTCGGTCACTTTTAAACTAATCGTCAACCAAGCGGGGGATGAACGCGAGGCACGCGCCACCAGCGACAAAATCCGTATGACGGCAAACCGTTTTCTACAGTTGGATATTTCTTTTCTCGGCTATATCACGAGCGATTCGCATGTAGTGCAGGCAGTCAAGCAACAGGTTCCATTCTCTCTGGCTTTTCCGAACAGTGCGGCAGCCAAGGATGTGCACAGGCTCGCACTGAGTTATTTGGCCGCCGATCCGGCGGACACAACCCCGTTACAAGGCATCAGGGGATTTATCAGCAAGTGGTTGAAACGGAAATAGAAATGTTCTGAATTTAAGGAACAGAGGTGGAATTAACATGAAACCCTATAGAGTTCTGGTGGTTGATGATTCCGCATTTATGCGTAAGATCATATCTGACTTGATTGAAAAAGACCCGGGATTCCAGGTAGCCGGAACCGCGGTTAATGGCCGCGAAGCCATCGAGAAGGTGGCGGAGCTGCTGCCGGATCTTGTGACGATGGACGTGGAAATGCCGGAGATGAACGGCCTTGAGGCACTCAAGATCATCATGGACCGGCATCCGCTGCCGGTGATTATGCTCTCCGGGATTAACGAAGAAGGCATGAAGGAGACAATCATGGCCCTCGAATGGGGAGCCTTCGATTTTATCCGCAAGCCTTCCATCGGCAGCTCGCAGGATATCATCGCCGTCGGCGAATCGCTGCGCGAGCAGATGAAGGAAGCAATGCTCGCCCGGAAGCGGCGCGAGGAACGCGCTTCCTTCCAGGCCGAGGCGGCGGCAACCGCTTCGCCGCCGGAACCTGCGCAGCAGACGCCGCAGGCGCCCGCTGCGCAAGAGCAGCCTGCGGCGTCGAGCAAGCCGCCGCAGGCGCCGGTGCTGCCGCCGCAGACGCGCCGGCAGCCGGACGGCAAAGCGAAGCCGTCCGGCGGAAGCGCCGCCGGCAAGGCGGCGCCCGGGCCGCTGCAAGGCCAGCGGCCCACGTCTCCGGCGCCGGGCCGGGCGCGGAGCGGCCCGGCGGAGGCGCCTGCGGCCCCGGCTGCGGATAAGTCCCGCAGCCAGGTCAAACCGCCGGCCGCGCGTCCGGCCAAGCCGTCGCTCGCCGAACCGCCGGCGGCGCAGGTACCGGCTTCGCCGCCGGCTGCGTCCCGCAGGGCCAGTGGCAAAGGGCTGCAGAAGCTCGTCGCCGTCGGCTGCTCGACAGGAGGACCGCGCGCGCTGAAAGCGCTGCTGGAGAACATTCCGGGCGATTTTCCGGCGCCGATCGTCATTGTGCAGCATATGCCGCCGAACTTCACCAAATCGCTGGCCCAGCGCCTGAACACGTTCAGCCCGCTGGCGGTGGATGAAGCCGTGCACGGTACGGTGCTGAAGGTCGGCGCGGCGTATATCGCCCCAGGCGGCTTCCATATGAAGGTGGTACCGGCCGGCGACGGCGAATACAAGATCGAGCTTACGAAGGAAGACGCGCGCAACGGCCATCGCCCTTCCGTCGACACCATGTTTGAATCGTTGCTTCCGCTGACCGGGCTGGAACGCCATGCGGTCATTATGACCGGAATGGGCAGCGACGGTGCGCGGATGATGAAATCGCTCTATGACTCGGGAGTGACCTCGACCTTTGCCGAAAGCGAAGAGACATGCGTCGTATACGGCATGCCGAGGTCTGCGGTAGAATTGCAGTGCGTGAGATATATCCTGCCTTTGCAAGAGATAGCTCCCAGATTAGTACAAGCTGTAAAATAAAGGAAAAGCGAACATGAAGGGGAGGTGCTCGTTAATGGACATGAACCAATATTTATCCATGTTTATTGATGAGTCGAATGATCATCTGCAGTCGTTGAATGAAAGCATGATGGGGCTGGAAGCAAATCCGGAGGATCTGAGCATTGTCCAGGTCATCTTCCGCTCAGCGCATACCCTAAAGGGGATGGCGGCTACGATGGGCTTTGAGGATTTGGCTTCGCTTACGCACCAGATGGAAAATGTACTGGATCTCGTTCGCAATAACAAGCTGCGGATGCAGGACTTTATTTTTGACACCCTGTTCAAAAGTTTGGACGCTCTGGAATCCATGGTTCAGGATATTACAGGCGGAGGCGAAGGCAAAGCCGACGTTTCCGCCATCGTAGCCTCCCTGCAAGCCATCGTCCGCGGAGAAATTCCTTCCGCAGCCGGAGCGGCCCCTGCCGCAGCCGAAGCGCCGGCCGCCCAGACTCCGGTATATCTCGATGAATTTCAGTATTCCGTCCTGGAGCAATCCATTCAAGAAGGCCATCAGGTGATGTACCTCGACGTGGCGCTCCGCAAGGATTGCCAGCTCAAAGCGGTGCGCGCCTACATGGTGTTCGATTTGCTTGAACGTTCAGGCGAAATCGTCAAATCCTTCCCTTCGGTTCAGGATATCGAGCAGGAGAAGTTTGATACCGGCTTTTCCCTCTATTACATAACACAAAAAGAGGCGGCTGAAATCCAGGCCATGGTTCTGAATGTGTCGGAGATCGAGAAGGTAACCGCGGTCGCGCTGGATGCGGAGACGCTGCATCAAATGGCCGTCGCGCCTGCGGCGGCAACGGCGGAAGCCCCGGCACAGCCGAAGGCGGAGGAGAAACCCGCTGCAGCGGCCCCTGCGGCTGCGCAAGCTCCCGCCAAAGATGAATCTGCCAAAGCAACTCCGGCCAGAACGGGCGCGCCTTCTCGGACCATCCGCGTCGACATCGAGCGGCTGGATGTGCTGATGAACCTGTTCAGCGAGCTGCTGATCGACCGGGTCCGCCTGGAGCAGCTGGCTTCCGAAGTGCAAAACACCGATCTGACTGAAACCGTCGAGCATATGGGACGGGTCAGCGGCGATCTGCAGAATATCGTCATGAAGCTACGGATGGTACCGGTCGATAACGTGTTTAACCGCTTCCCACGTATGATCCGCGACCTTGCCAAATCGCTCGACAAAAAGATCGACTTGGTGATTACCGGCGCCGAGACCGAGCTTGACCGTACCGTCATTGACGAAATCGGCGATCCGCTGGTGCATCTGCTGCGCAATGCAGTCGACCACGGTGTGGAGCCAGTGCAGGACCGGCTGGCAGCCGGCAAATCGGAGACCGGCACCATCCAGCTCCGTGCATTCCACAGCGGCAACCATGTTTTCATTGAAATAGAGGACGACGGCGCCGGCATCGATCCGAAAAAGATTCTGAAGTCTGCCATCAAAAAGGGCATCCTGACCCAAGAGCAGGCCGCAGGTTATTCCGACGAGAAAGCCCGTCAACTGCTGTTCGCGCCGGGCTTCAGCACCGCCGAGGTTATCTCTGATATTTCCGGCCGCGGGGTAGGCCTGGATGTCGTCAAATCGAAGATTAATTCGCTGGGCGGCAACGTTACGATCTATTCCACACTCGGCAAAGGCACCAACTTCTCGGTTCAGCTTCCGCTCACGCTGTCGATTATTGCCGCCATGCTGGTACGGATGGGGTCCGAGAAATATGCCATTCCGTTGTCTTCCATCGTCGAGACTTCCATCATCAAGCATTCCCAGATCAAGACGATTCACGGCAACAAGATGGTGGAATTCCGGGGAAGCCATATTCCGCTCGTCTCCCTCAGTAAAATTTTCGCCATCGCCGATTACGACGAGAGCACGGAAGAAGAGACTGAGATCGTGGTCGTACGCAAAGGCGACCGGATGATCGCGCTTGCGGTGCAGGACTTCATCGGTCAAAGCGAAATTGTGATCAAGAATCTCGGCAAATATTTGCCGGAGATCCAAGGCATTTCCGGCGCGACGATTCTAGGCGACGGCCAAGTCGCGCTCATTATCGATCCGAACGCATTTTTCAAATAATCAGGTATATCAGGGAGGTTTCTTTCCATGGCTGAAGATATCAAAGTGATCGTATTTAAGCTGGGTACCGAGGAATACGGCATTGAAGTGGACAAAGTGCAAACGATCGAGCGCATGATGCCGATCACCCGGGTTCCCAAAACTTATGCTTTCATTAAAGGCGTCATCAATCTGCGCGGCGTCGTCATTCCGGTAATCGACCTTCGCGGCCGGTTTAATCTCGAGGAAGCGGATCACACAGATCAGACTCGAATTATTATTGTAAATGTCAACGAGATGGAAGTCGGCTTTATCGTCGATTCGGCCAATGACGTCATCGATCTGAACCGGGACTCCATCGATACTCCGCCCGATGTGGTCGGTGGCATCAAAGCGAAATATCTGGACGGCGTGGCCAAGATCGGCGAAGACCGCCTGCTGATCATGCTCAATCTCCCCGAGGTCCTGAACAAAAACGAAATCGTGCAATTGGAAAGTTTAGAGGGCTAGGCCGTGGAGCTGTTTAAAAATTCCAAGGATTTCAAAATGGATGTGCTCAAGGAGGTCGGCAATATCGGCGCCGGCAACGCCGCAACGGCGTTGTCGCAGCTGCTGAACAAGCCGATCGACATGGCAGTACCTAAAGTGCAATTGCTCAGCTTTGAAGAAATTACCGAGAAAGTGGGCGGCGCGGAAGAGCTGGTCTATGCAGTGTTTCTCCGCGTCGAAGGCGAAGCGCCAGGTAACCTCTTTTTCATTCTGACGCCGGACGCCGCCGTCAACCTGCTGAAGCGGGTGGCCGGACTGGAAATTTCCGGAGAAAGCGAGCTTGGGGAGATGGAACTGTCGGCCTTGAACGAGATCGGCAACATTTTAGCCGGATCCTATCTGTCTTCGCTTGCCGATTTCACTTCACTGTCGATGTACCCTACGGTACCTGCGCTGGCCATGGACATGGCGGGCGCAATCCTCGGTTACGGCCTGCTGCAATTCGGACAGATGGGCGACGATGCGCTGCTGATTGACACCACGTTCCTGGAAGGGAAGGACGAAATTGAAGGTCAATTTTTCCTGATTCCCGATCCGGAGTCGTTCCCGAAAATTTTCCAATCCTTAGGAGTGCCGTTCGATAATGACTGAAGAGCAAAGCATCATTAAAGTGGGAATGGCAGATCTGAATGCAGCCTGCGAGGGCAATATTATCCGTACAACCGGTCTTGGCTCCTGCGTCGGGCTTACGCTGTTCGACCCCGGGAAAAAGCTGGCCGGCATGGCGCATGTTATGCTCCCTTCATCCGAAATTGCCCGCGAAGGCCAGCTCAATATCGCCAAGTTCGCCGATACGGCCGTGCCTGAACTGTTATCCAGACTGCTTGCCCTTGGGGCGGTACGTTCCCGGCTCGTCGCCAAGATGGCGGGAGGCTCGCAAATGTTTGCTTTTGCCGGAGGAAACGACACCATGAGAATCGGACCCCGAAACGTGGAGTCCTGCAAACTTGCGCTTGACAGCCTGAATATCCCGCTGATTGCGGAAGATACCGGGGGGAATTATGGCCGTACCATTGAAATTGACTGTAATACCGGCGTCCTGCACATCCGCAGCGTCCAAAAAGGCACAAGGGAAATCTAATCATGAGTAAAAAAATCATGCAGAACGCCATCATCGGCTTGATCGGTTTTTTGTTTACCTTTCTAACGAATTATGGGCATAATCTTCTTAGGACAAGCTTGTTTCGGGGGATCTTTGGTTTTATTCTCTGGTTTGTGCTGGCATTTCTGCTGAGATGGGTACTAGGTTATATCATGAATCTTTCGTCGGCAACGAACGCCTCCGAGCTTTCGGGGAGAGACCACGAAGCTCTTGGCGGGAATCTGGATGTACGCACGCCGGATGAAGACGAAGAATTAATCAATCTACTGAAACCGAAACCGGCTGAGGAGCAGGGAGGCGGCGAAGGATTTACACCGCTGAATCCTCCCAAGCTGGTTACGCTTAAAGATCCTGAAGAATTGGCCAAGGCCGTTCGTCACCTGAAAGAAGAATAAGCGGCTTTTGGCGGCAGGGGGCAGTATCCCTCCCCGGTAAAGTCCGCTGAAACCACTTTGGGGAGGGTGAGATCCGTTTGAACGAGCACAAAGTTACTCCATCTGAAATCGACGCGCTTTGGGAACAGTGGAAGGAACACGGCGTTCCCGAAGCCAAAAAGAAATTAATCGAAAATTACCTGCACATCGTCGATTATGTATCGAGCCGGCTCGCGGTCGGATTGCCTAAGAACGTCTCGAAAGACGATCTGGCCAGCAATGGAGTGATGGGGCTGATCGACGCCATCGAGAAGTTTGACTATAAGCGGGGACTGCAATTTCAGACTTATGCCTCATGGCGCGTCCGCGGCGCTATCCTTGATTCCCTCCGTCAGAGCGATTGGGTGCCCCGTTCGGTGCGCGAGAAGGCAAAGAAGATCGAGGATGCCTATCAGGTTTTGGAGCAGCAATACTTAAGGACGGTCACCGATGAAGAAATGAGCCAGTACTTGAATGTATCGGAATCGGAATTTCAAACGATGCTGCAGGATGTGGCCGTGATGTCCCTATGCTCCCTGGAAGACCCTATACGCGAAGAAGAATCAGAAACGCGGATGTCCATCCTGGTGGACGATAAAGCCAAAAACCCCGATCGGAAAGTAAACGAGTTTTATTTGCGCGAGACCCTTACAAAAGGCATTGAGAAATTGACCGTGAAAGAACGGACCGTCGTGTCCCTTTTATATTATGAGGATTTATCCTTGAGCGAAATCGCCGAGGTGATGTCTCTATCGCCTTCACGCATTTCACAGCTTCATTCAAAAGCTATTTTGCGTTTGAGGGGGACACTTGAAAAAAGCCGCGACCTCCTCATGCAGAATGATTAACCGGACGAACGGTGACAAGGGGGAGCCAAATTGATCGGCCACTATGCTTTGCATCAATATCTGAGTATTACGTTTTCAGACGACAAGGGAATCGCTTATCTCCAGTTTACTAAAAAAGACGAAAACTTCTCTTGCTCTGTAGAGGATCTCGAAGCTTTCCTGCACAATCAGGAGGTTCGTTACGGGATCGAACGCGATATCGTGCAGCGGATCAGCACGAATCCGGAAGAGTATTTTTTCAGTAAAGTTCCGATTGCCATCGGTGACCCTGCTGTAAACGGCACGGATGGACGGGTTGAGATGGCGATGGATCTGGAGGAGCACCGTAAGCCCCTAGTCAAAGAAGATGGAAGCGTGGATTACAAAGATTTGGTGCGCTTAAACAATGTGCTGAAAGGACAGCTTATCGCCAAGGTGATACCCCCACAACCTGGTAAAAGCGGCAGAACAGTCACAGGCGAAGAAATGCCTTTTAAAGCAGGGCGGGAAGCCCGGTTCAAAATCGGAAAAAACGTCGTCGTTGACCAGGACGAATCTTCCATGTACGCGGCGATCGACGGATTGGTTACGCTGACCGACAAAGGGAAGGTTAACGTATTCCCCGTATATGAGGTCAATGGAGACGTGGACTACAGCACCGGAAATATCGACTTCGTCGGCACCGTCGTTATCCGCGGCAATGTGCTGACCGGCTTCACGGTACGTTCGGCAGGCGATATCCGTATCGTCGGCGGCGTGGAAGGGGCCGAACTGTACGCCGGAGGTTCGATTGAAATTTCCGGGGGGATCATCGGCTATAATAAAGGTCTTGTCAGTGCGGGCAAAAACGTAAAAGTCTCCTTCATTCAGGACGGCAACGTGGTAGCCGGCGAGGACATCATCGTTTCTCAGAGCATTATGCATTCCAATATCCGCGCAGGCCAAAATGTGCTGTGCAACGGAGCCAAAGGTTTGATCGTGGGCGGAGTGGTACAGGCCGGCGAAAAGGTGTCGGCACGGACGATCGGCAATACCATGTCGACCGCTACCGCAATCGAAGTTGGCGTTGTACCCGAACTGCGCAATGAAATCAACGAACTTCGCCAGGAGCTTCGACTGCTTCTCGAGAACGAGGATAAAACCAATAAGGCGCTTTATTTGCTGAACCAGCTGGCTACCGGCGGGCAGCTTCCGCCGGACAAAGCGGCGCTGCGGATCAAGCTGAATGCGACCAAGCAGCAGCATATGCGTGACGAGAAGCGCGTTAAAGAACGGGTGCTTGAGATTGAACGGATGCTGGAGGATACGGGACGGGCTAAAGTGGAAGTCGTCAAAACGATATACGGCGGCTCCAAGATTGTCATCGGCCGTTATACCCGTTTCATTAAAGATCCGATTGAACGGATCGTTTTTATGTACAGCGAAGGCGATATCACGATTTCGCCTTATGTATAAGCAGGCCGGCAGCGGAAAGCGGCCGGCCATTCTTTATTCCGCATTAGATTAGCCTTGAGAAGGGAGGCGGGCACGATGAGCCTGAAACCGGTAGAGCTGCAAATCGCCGTACCGCGCACAACCGAAGCGACCAAAGTTCAGCATGAGCTTCAGCACCGTTCAGCGCTGGACCAGCAGCAACTGGCGGGTCAAAACGTCAAGCTGGTTCAGGAGGCGGCTCAGCGCAGCGGGGAGGTGGATGAATCCGCGGATGCGGCGCTCCGGAACGACGGCAGCCGCGGCGGCCAGGGGGACAAGGAAGCGTCTTCCCGCAAGAAACAGCCGAAGGAAGAGCTCCGCGAAGCGGAGCATCCTTATAAGGGACACCGGATTGATTTCAGCTTGTGACGTTTCCTCCCATTTCTTATTTTGAACAAAAGGAGATAACGCTTTGCAACCATGGGTTTATATTGTACTGCTCGGTGCGGCGGCATTGCTCTATGCACTGAGACTTCCTTCGCGAAGCAAAGAGGATCCGGCCGAACGGCGAAGCCTAAAAGAAACGGAAGCGGCGCTGGAGCTGTACATGTCGGATATCGAACGCGAAAATACGGAGCTGCTGCAGCTGGTTGCCGGCATTAAGCAGCAGTCGCAGAGCAACCGGGCGGCTACGCAGGAGGAGATTGCGATTCTGCGCCAGCAGATTGAAGATCTTAAGCAAAACGCAGCCAAGCTGGAAGCCCGCATCACTGCAGATGAGCAGGGACTGGCACAGCTGTCGGCGGCCGTCGCCAAAGCTTCGACGGTTCAGGCGGCGCCATCCGCGGAAAGGGATGCCACGCCCGGGCCTGTTCCTGCGCCGAAGCCGCCGGTCAGCTCCATTAAGCTGCGTTATCCGCGGCTGTTCGAGCTTCATGAGGAAGGCAAATCGATTGATGCCATCGCCAAGATGGCCGGACTGCAGCGCGGTGAGGTACAGCTGATTCTACAGCTTGCGAAGCAGGAGGAATCGCTATGAAGAACCGCAGCTTTTGGCTGGGCCTCGGCACAGGCCTGATTGCCGGCGCTGTTCTGCTGCAGCTGATGCTGGCGGGCGGAGCGGCGCCGCTGTCCAAGGAAGAGCTGCAGCGCCAGGCCGCGCGGCTCGGCCTGACGGTGACCGGCCCGGCGGCTACGGAGGCACCCGCCGGGGAGGCGGACGGCGCTACGCCGGCGCCGTCCGGACAGCCGCCTGCGGAGGCTAGTCCGCAGGCATCCGCCACCGCCGCGCCATCGCCGGCAGCTTCCCCGGCGGCCGAGCCCAGCGCCGCCGCGTCACCGGCTGCGCCTTCCGCGCCGGCACAGCCTGCGGCGAGTGCCGGCACGGTAACCCCGGCGAAGCCGCCCGCGGCGCCGGCCACGCCGGACCCTGCCGCCGGTACGGTATCTGTACGGATACCGTACGGCTCCACCTTGACGGAAACGGCCCGCATCCTGGACGAGGCCGGACTTATAGACGGCACCGAGGCATTCCTGTCGGCGGCCCAGGACCGAAAAGTGAATAAGATCATCCAATACGGCAGCTATAGTTTTCCAAAAGACGCTACGATCAACGACATGATCGACCGGTTGATTACGATAAAATAAGTTTATATGAATCGTTGCATCCCTTATTCGATTATGGTATAGTAATTGACGGTGTTAAAACACACGCCGGTTGATTTCGACAAGGGGTGCTTTCTTCCGAAGAAAGTCTTGGCGAAAGATGACGCCCGGCGGAGGGAACACACAAATAACCAATACTAGGAGGTGTGTGAAGATGGCAGTAATCTCCATGAAACAGCTTCTCGAAGCTGGGGTACACTTCGGTCACCAAACCCGTCGCTGGAACCCTAAGATGGATCGTTATATCTTCACCGAAAGAAACGGAATTTACATTATTGACCTGCAAAAGACGGTTAAAAAAGTAGAGGAAGCTTACAACTTTGTGAAAAGCGTAGCAGCCGAAGGCGGCACGATCCTTTTCGTAGGTACAAAGAAACAAGCCCAAGACTCCGTTAAAGAAGAAGCCGAACGTTCCGGCATGTACTTCATTAACCAACGTTGGCTCGGCGGCACGCTGACCAACTTCTCGACGATCCAAAAACGGATCGACCGTTTGAAAAAACTTGAGCTGTGGGAAGAAGACGGCACATTCCAAGTGCTGCCTAAGAAAGAAGTTATCCTTCTCCGCAAAGAGAAAGATCGTCTGGAAAAATTCCTCGGCGGTATCAAGAACATGAAGGGTCTGCCAAGCGCATTGTTCATCATCGATCCGCGTAAAGAGCGCATCGCTGTTGCCGAAGCTCGCAAATTGGGTATCCCAATCGTAGCTATCGTTGACACCAACTGCGATCCGGACGAAATCGACTATGTTATTCCGGGCAATGACGACGCAATCCGCGCCGTTAAGCTCCTGACTGGCAAAATGGCCGACGCCGTTGTAGAAGCTCACCAAGGTGAAGACACAACTACAGCTTAAGATTTCCCGATGAATCGTTAAACCAGAAATTAAATGAAAAGGGTGGTTGGCAGGTGGATAACCTCTCACTGCCCTTTTTTTAAGATTAAGATAAGTTTGAATTATGGAGTCCCCGCAAAGGACCTGGCTCAGCATAGAGTCAAAGCCCCGCTTTGTGGGGGTGTTTTAGGATAAAGGGTCTTCTTTAGGACAACGACTATTATGTGGAGGGAATAACAATGGCAGTAGATGCAAAATCCGTAAAAGAACTTCGTGAAAGAACAGGCGCAGGCATGCTGGATTGCAAAAAAGCGCTGGAAGAAGCAAACGGCGACATCACTAAAGCCGCAGAACTTCTGCGTGAGAAAGGCCTTTCCGCTGCAGCGAACAAAGCTGGCCGCGTAGCTACCGAAGGCGTTGTAGAATCTTACATCCACGCTGGCGGACGTATCGGCGTTCTGGTTGAAATCAACTGCGAAACCGACTTCGTCGGCAAAACCGACGCATTCAAAGAATTCGCGCGCGACATCGCTATGCAAATCGCAGCGGCTAGCCCGCGTTATGTGCGCCGCGAAGAAGTTCCGGTAGAAGAAGTGGAAAAGGAAAAAGAAATCCTGAAAGCTCAAGCTCTGAACGAAGGCAAGCCTGAAAAAATCGTTGAAAAAATGGTTGAAGGCCGCATCTCGAAATTCTACGAAGAATTCTGCCTGCTTGAGCAAAGCTTCGTGAAAGACCAAGACAAAACAATCTCCCAATTGCTGAACGAAAAAATCAGCACCATCGGAGAAAATATCTCCATCCGCCGTTTCGTGCGTTACGAGCTGGGCGAAGGTTTGGAAAAGAAAGTCGACAACTTCGTTGAAGAAGTTATGGCGCAAGTCAACAAATAAGATTGCTTGATTAATTGAATACATGGCGAGCAACAAAAGAGCGGAACACGAAGTGCAGTGTTCCGTCTTTTGTAGAAAGTGAGGGTATACAAAGTGGAACAGCCGGTATTTAAGAGAGTGGTCCTGAAGGTCAGCGGAGAATCGCTGGCGGGACAGAATGGATATGGCATCGATGCCGATACGATTATATCCATCGCGGAGCAGGTCAAAGAAGTCGTCGAACTTGGCGTTCAAGTAGCGATCGTATGCGGCGGCGGCAACATTTGGCGCGGCATCGCCGGAAGCGCAAGCGGGATTGACCGCGCGACGGCCGACTATATGGGCATGCTTGCGACCGTAATGAACTCGCTGGCGCTGCAGGATGCTTTGGAACAAATCGACGTTCCGACGCGGGTACAAACCTCGATTTCGATGCAGCAGATCGCCGAGCCTTACATTCGCCGGCGCGCCATCCGTCACTTGGAGAAAGGGCGGGTCGTTATCTTTGCCGCCGGAACGGGCAATCCGTTCTTCTCGACGGATACGACGGCAGCGCTGCGCGCAGCCGAAATTGAAGCGGAAGTTATTTTGATGGCGAAGAACAAAGTGGACGGCGTCTATTCCGCCGATCCGTTCAAAGACAGCACCGCTGTCAAATACGAGCAATTGACCTACATGGAGGTTCTGAACAAAAACCTCGGCGTCATGGATTCAACGGCTTCCTCTTTGTGCATGGACAATAATATACCGCTCATTGTGTTTGCCATTACGGAACAGGGCAACATCAAACGCGTCGTTCTCGGTGAGAGAATCGGGACTATTGTTAAAGGGAGTGTAGACTAATGCCACAATCGGTCAAAAAAAATGCCGCTGAGCGTATGGAAAAAGCAATCGGCGCACTTAAACGCGACCTTGCTACGCTGCGGGCCGGACGCGCATCCACTGCGCTGCTCGACCGAATTCAAGTCGAATATTACGGAGCACCTACGCCGGTCAATCAATTGGCGAACATCAGCACGCCGGACTCGCGGACCTTGCTGATCCAGCCTTGGGACAGATCGTCGCTTTCCGATATTGAACGGGCGATTATGAAATCCGATCTCGGGCTCACGCCGGCCAACGACGGAACCATTATCCGTCTCAGCATTCCGCCGCTTACCGAAGAGCGCCGGAGTGAACTGGTCAAGCTGACGAAGAAATTCGGAGAAGAAGCGAAGGTTGCGATCCGCAATATCCGCCGCGATGCCAACGACGACATCAAAAAGATGGAGAAAAACGGCATCTCGGAAGATGAATCGCGCGGACACCAGGAAGATATTCAGAAATCAACGGATAAGTTCATAGCCGAAGTCGAAAAAGTGCTCTTGTCCAAAGAAAAAGAGATTATGGAAGTATAATGATAATCAAGAGACTTCAGGCCCCTCCGTTTAAGGTGGGGTTTGTCTCTTTCTGATGATAGCTTGGAGGAAACGGAAATGATCAAACGGATTCAAGCTTGGCTGAGCCGTAACGACAGGCAGCCAAAGCCGGTCGAGATTTCACCGGACAACATCCCTCGGCATGTGGCTATTATCATGGACGGAAATGGGCGCTGGGCTAAACGCCGCGGACTGCCGCGGATTGTGGGCCATCAGAACGGAATGAAGGCGGTAAAACGTGCCACCATCGCAGCCAGCGATCTGGGCGTCGAATATTTGACGATGTATGCTTTTTCCACGGAAAACTGGAAGCGCCCCAAAGACGAGGTCGATTTCCTGATGCGTTTGCCCGTCGATTTTCTGGCGCTCGAGCTGGACGAACTCATTGAAAACAATGTCAGAGTCCGCGTTATGGGCGGAACGGATGCCCTGCCGGATCATACCCGCGGCGCGATGGAAGAAGCGGTGGCTCGGACGAAGCATAATACCGGCCTCGTGCTCAACTTTGCCCTCAATTACGGCAGCCGCAAGGAGATCGAAGAAGCGATGCGCAGCATCGGCGAGGATATTGCAGCTGGCCGCCTCACGGCGGGTGACATCAGCTCGGAGTTGATTGACAGCCGGCTGATGTCCGGCGGATTACCGGATCCCGACCTGCTGATTCGCACAAGCGGGGAAATGCGGATCAGTAATTTTATGCTCTGGCAGATTGCCTACAGCGAGCTGTGGTTTACGGATATATATTGGCCTGAATTTGACAAGAGTCATCTGCATCAGGCGGTAGCGGAGTATCAGAACCGCACGCGCCGGTACGGCGGACTGAAGTAGCGACAGGAGAGGAAGCCTTTGAAGCAGCGTTTGATTACCGGTGTATTTGCCGGGGCTGTATTTTTGGGCCTGTGCGCTTTGGGCGGCTGGCCGTATCAATTAATGCTCGCCGCAATGGCGCTTATCGGGCTGTATGAGTTTGTGAAAATGACCGGCGCACAGCCGTTAGGCGGTACAGCCATACTCGGATACCTGTCCGTGCTTGGTTTTATGATTCCTTGGGACTTGCTTGAGGTTAAGACCTGGCTGTCCTGGGAACAGGGTTTTTGGCTGATTCTGCTGGCTTTTCTGCTAGTTACGGTGTTCAGCAGAAACAAACATGATATAAAGACCGTTGCGCTGCTGTTTACCGGCGTTATATACATAGGAATGGGCTTCTCTTACATGGGCATCGCCCGTTCGGCCGGCGACGGCCATGGCCTGTTCTGGACCTTCCTGCTGCTGTGCTGCATTTGGGGCAGCGATGCCGGTGCTTATTTCGTCGGCCGCGCTATAGGCCGGAATAAATTATGGCCGGCCATCAGCCCGAACAAAACCATTGAAGGTGCCGCAGGCGGCGTATTGATCGCCGTTGTGATCGCATTGCTGTTCGCCTTCGCCGGATCGGATACGTTAAGCATGGGCAGAGCACTGCTGATCGGCTTGTCCTGTGCGGTCATGGGGCAGCTTGGAGATCTTGTTCAGTCCGCCTACAAGCGGGTTTACGATATCAAGGATTCCGGTTCGCTGCTTCCCGGCCATGGCGGTATTTTGGACCGCTGTGACAGCTGGATTATCGTCTTCCCGTTCGTGCATATCGTCCTGCTCATGCCCTACTACTAAAACTAATAATGACAGGGGACTGTGTCATCCATGAAAAAGATTAGCATTCTGGGTTCGACCGGCTCCATCGGCACGCAAACGCTGGACGTTGTAGCGATGCACCCCGAAGCGTTTGAAGTGGACGGTCTGGCGGCCGGCAGCAACACTGCGCTGCTGCTGGAGCAGGTGGGCCGCTTCCACCCTCGGCGCGTCTCCGTTGCAACGGCCAAACTTGCGGACGAGCTCCGTCCGCTTTTGCCGCCCGGTGTGGAGCTGTATCACGGGGATGAGGGCCTGGTCGAAATCGCAGCCGGAGGCGAGGCTCACACGGTTGTAACGGCGGTGGTAGGAAGTGTAGGTCTGCGTTCGACACTGGCCGCGATTGAAGCGGGCCGGCACATCGGACTGGCCAACAAGGAGACCTTAGTCACTGCCGGCCATCTGGTGACGGCAAGTGCGGCGCGCAAGGGCGTGCGCCTGCTGCCCGTAGACAGTGAGCATTCGGCCATCTTCCAGTGCCTGAACGGGGAAAACCAAGCAGATATCCACTCCATCACGGTGACGGCATCGGGCGGTTCCTTCCGCGATTATACCCGCGATCAGCTGCAAGGCGTCACCGTCGAAGACGCGCTGCGCCATCCCAACTGGAGCATGGGCGCCAAAATCACCATTGATTCCGCAACCATGGTCAACAAAGGCCTTGAAGTGATCGAAGCTCACTGGTTATTCGGACTTCCGTACGAGCAGATTAATGTGCTGCTGCATCCGGAAAGCATCATCCATTCGTATGTGGAGTTCCGCGACAGCAGCGTTGTGGCTCAGCTCGGAACGCCGGATATGCGCGTTCCGATCCAGTATGCGCTGACATATCCCGACCGCTGGTCTTCGCCGGCCAAACGGTTGTCGCTGGCCGAGATCGGCAAGCTGACCTTCCGTGAAATGGATATGGTGCGATACCCGCTGCTGAAGCTCGCCATCGAATGCGGCAAGCTGGGCGGCACGGCAACCACGGCGTTCAACGCCGCCAATGAGATCGCCGTAGCCCGTTTTTTGCGCGGAGAAATTCCGTTCCTGCATATCGAAAGCATCATTGAAGAATGTTTGCAGCGCCACGTCAATACCGCAGCTCCGGATTTGCAGCAGATCGAGGATTGCGACCGGTCTACGCGCGAACGGGCTGCCCGGATATAGCAAGACGAGGGGGCCGCTGGAGGCTTTACCTGATTCACCCTGAAAAAAGGCCGGAGGCTTGTGATTCTCTTGTGCGGGGTCTTGGAATAATGATAAATTAAGAGGACATACTTCGGTCTTACACCTTAAGGGGGGAATGGTTACGAATGGAAATGGTCAGAGTAGTATTTTTGACGGTGCTGATGTTCTTCGTTCTGGTGACTGTCCATGAATGGGGACATTATTACTTCGCCAAACGCGCCGGCATTTTGGTACGGGAATTTGCGATCGGTTTCGGTCCGAAACTGTTTTCTTATAAACGCGGTGAAACCCAGTTCACGCTTCGTTTGCTGCCTTTCGGCGGTTATGCCCGCATGGCCGGAGAAGATCCCGAAATTATCGAGATCAACGCCGGGCAGACGATTGCCGTGCGGCAGGGTCAGGACAATAAAGTAAAATCGATATATCTCGATGCTCTCGATACGCGCCGTAATGTCATCCGCGGCGAAGTGCAGCATATCGACCTGGAGGACGAGCTGGTGATCCGGCTTGATGTGGACGGGGAAGTGACGGTTTATGACGTGCATCCGCAGGCGATGTTGATCAAAGGCGGGCAACAGACGCAGATCGCGCCGCGCGACCGCCAGTTTGGCAGCAAATCGGTCGGCGCGCGCGCCATTGCGATTTTTGCCGGCCCGGTCATGAACTTTATCCTGGCCTTTGTGCTGTTCGCGCTCCACTTGCAAATGGCGGGAATCGTGGTGGAGAACCCGACGTACGTGAAGATCGGCGATGTCAGCAAAGGCATGCCGGCGGAGGAAGCGGGACTTCAAAAAGGCGACATCGTCGTCTCCATCGACGGAGAACCGATCGGCGGCGATTATCAGAAGATGATTGCCCTGACCTCGGCATCCAAAGGCAAGGAAATGAAGTGGGTACTCAAACGCGGCGGCGAGACGATCGATGTTGCGATGGTTCCGCGCAGCATGGAAGGTGAAGAAGGCGGGAAAGTCGGCATCACCACTGAGCTGCAGACGCGCAAAGCCGGTTTCGGCGAGACGATTACCCGTTCGGGAACGGCGATGGTCGACACGACCAAAGCGATTTTTCTCGGCTTCAAACAGCTGATCAACAAATTCAATATGAACGATATTTCCGGTCCGGTGGGCACGTTCCAGATGACGGGACAGATTGCCCAGCAGGGCATCCAATATTTAACGTATTGGGCGGCGATTCTCAGCCTGTATCTCGGCATTTTCAACCTGCTGCCGATTCCGGCGCTGGACGGAAGCCGGCTCGTGTTCCTCGGCGTCGAGGCGCTGCGCGGCAAGCCGGTGGATCCGAGCCGTGAAGGCATGGTGCATTTCGTCGGGTTCGCACTGCTGTTCCTCGTGATGATTGCCGTCACGTATAATGATATTTTGCGCCTGATCAGCGGTTAAAGGATACCGGGTTTATTTTGAGTGGGGTTAACATAGGAGGAGTTGCACGTCATGGCAAAGGAAAAACAATTTGTAACGGAGATTACGCCGCAAAGCGAAGATTTCTCCCGTTGGTATATTGATGTCATTAAAAAAGGCGATCTGATGGACTATTCTCCGGTACGCGGCTGCATCGTGTTCAAACCGGAGGGCTATGAAATCTGGGAGCATATCCAGGAAGAGATGAACCGCCGCCTGAAAGCTACGGGACACCGCAACGCTTACTTCCCGGTGTTCATTCCGGAAAGCTTTTTCCAGAAGGAGAAAGAGCATGTCGAAGGCTTCAATCCGGAGCTGCCTTGGGTAACGGAAGCGGGCGGCGACGTTCTGGAAGAAAGACTTGCCGTGCGCCCAACCTCCGAAACGATGTTCGGCCACATGTATTCGAAATGGATCCAGTCCTACCGCGACCTGCCTGTGCTGATCAACCAATGGGCCAATGTGGTCCGCTGGGAGAAGCGCACGCTGCCGTTCATTCGCACGACGGAATTCCTCTGGCAGGAAGGCCATACGGCCCATGAGAACGAGCAGGAAGCGCGCGAAGAAACAATGCGCATGCTGGAGAACTACCGCGATTTCGTGGAGAGCTATCTGGCGATTCCGGTGGTAACCGGGCAAAAAACTCCATCCGAACGTTTTGCCGGCGCGGTGGATACGTATTCGATCGAAGCGATGATGAAGGACGGACGCGCCGTACAGGCGGCGACCTCCCACTATCTCGGCACCAAGTTCGCCGTAGCGTTCGATATCCAATACCTGAGCCGGGAGAACGTGCTGGAGTATGTCCATACGACATCCTGGGGTTCCACGACGCGGCTGATCGGCTCGCTGATCATGGTGCACGGCGATGACCGCGGTCTGGCGCTGCCGCCGAAGGTCGCTCCGACGCAAGTAATTATGATCCCGATAGGCCCGCCGAAGACGCGCGATGCGGTCATCGCTCGTACGGACGAGCTGTTCCAGCAGTTAAAGAACGCCGGCGTGCGCGTGCGCGTCGACGACCGGGCGGATGTGACCCCGGGCTGGAAATTCAACGAATATGAAATGCGCGGCGTGCCGGTTCGTCTGGAGCTGGGACCGCGCGATATGGAAAATGGCGTCTGCGTGCTTGTTTCCCGGATTACCGGCGAGAAAAAGATCGTGCAACAGGATCAGCTCGTGGAGGAAGTTCAAGCGATGCTCGAGCAGGTGCATCAGGAAATGTACGAACGTGCGCTGAAATTCCGCGAGGATCATTTTTACTCCGTCGATTCGATGGATGAAATGCGTGCCTCCATGGAAGAAAAACGCGGCTTCGCCCTGGCCGGCTGGTGCGGTTCGGAGGAATGCGAAACAAAAGTCAAGGAAGAAACGGGAGCGGGCAGCCGCAATATTCCTTTCAAACCGTTTGAAACAAAATCCACCTGCATCTGCTGCGGCAAGCCGGCGGCGCATACCGTCGTATTCGCCAAGGCCTACTAAACCCGGGCTCAGCATAAGGGATTATACAGCAATACCATTGCAGCTTCTGGCGAGCGGAGACGGCGGGATGACATGACCGGCGCATCCGCCGCCGGAAGCTGTCTTGCACTTATTGGGTAATGACAGAACGGGTTAAAAAAGGTTAAAGTCAAAGCTGAGGTAACGAAGGACATTTGGAGCTGGAGGAGCGTGAGCGTTCGCCTTTGATTTCGGATTTCATCCATAAATCATAATCAGTGGAAATCCGAAATCAACAGCGACCGAAAGCCCAAATGATCCGTAGTTACAGCAGCGGTCGGACTTATGACCGGATCTGGTTTTTCAAGTTTTAAGTGAAACGGGTGGGGAAGCATGGACAATAACATGGAGAGAAGAAAAAGGTTCGAACTGCTGATGAAGCAGGGCGAAATTCCGCCGTCGCTCGCTGATCCCTATTTTCTGGACGGATATATCGAGCGCGTCGAGATCAGCCGCGGCAACCGCGACTGGCATATCGTCATCGCCAAGGAGACTTTGGTTCCGGCTCCGATGTACCGCACTTTCTGTCTGCGTATGCGCGAGAAGCTGCAGCATATCGCTAAGGTCAGCTTTCTCTTTCAATATAGCGAAAAAGTAAACCGTGCAGAGCTGGTGCAGGAATACTGGAGCATGTTCCTCGAATGGGTGCACCGGGAGATTCCTTCCGTCAACGGATGGCTCACCCGTTCCAGCCAGGAGCTGCAAGGCAATGTGCTGCTGCTGACGATGACCGATTCCCTGTCGCTGGAATTAGCCCGCAAAAAAGGGATCGACAGCGCGATCAGCACCTTTTACAGCCGTTACTTCGGTTTGACGCTTAGCGTCAAGGTGCAGATGGCGGAGGATGAATCGGCGGCCGCCGGGCATGTCGAGGAATTCCAGCAGAAGCTCCAGGAAGAGCAGCGCCAAATCGTCGAGCAGATGATGACCGCGGTCGAGACGGAACCTCCGGCAGTTGTAGAGGATGAATCAGGCGAGCCGATCCGTCTGCAAATCGGCTATGACATTAAGGAGCCGGCGGTGCCAATTCTGCAGATTCAGGACGAAGAAAAGAAAATTACGATTCAAGGCGCTATTTTTGGCCTGGAGAGCAAGGAGCTGCGCAACGGTAACACCTTGTTTACGTATTGCCTAACCGATTTTACCGACTCGCTGCAGATCAAGATGTTCGCCAAGACGAAGGAAGATCTCAAGATCATGTCGCTGCTCGCCAACGGCAAGTGGGTCCGGGCACGCGGCAAAGTGGAATACGACCGTTTTATGCAGGTTCCGGAGCTTGTGATGATTCCGTCTGACCTGTCCGAAGTATCCGCGCCTCCTGCCCGCAAGGACAACGCGCCGGTCAAACGCGTCGAGTTCCATTTGCATAGCACGATGAGCGCGATGGACGCGGTAACGCCGATTGATGCCTACATCAAAACAGCGGCCAAGTGGGGCCATCCGGCCATTGCCGTCACCGACCATGGCGTCGTGCAGAGTTTTCCGGAAGCGAACCATGCCGCCCACAAAAATAAAATCAAAATGCTCTACGGCGTCGAGGCCAATGTCGTGAACGACTCAGTGAACATTGTGGAGAACCCGCAGCCGCTGGACCTCAAGACTGCGACATTCGTCGTTTTCGATATTGAAACCACCGGCCTGTCGATCTCCCGCAACAAAATTACGGAGCTTGCTGCCGTCAAAATGTGCGAAGGCAAGGAACTGGACCGGTATTCATCGCTCGTCAATCCGCACGAGAAAATTCCGTATCATATCCAGCAGCTGACGAATATCACCGATGAAATGGTCAAGGATGCGCCTGATCTGGAGCCGGTACTCCGTAAGTTTGTCGAGTTCGTTGGCGACAGTGTCATCGTGGCCCATAATGCGCGATTCGATATGGGGTTCATCCAGGCTTCATTAAAAAATCTCGGCATGCCGCTGTTGACTAATCCGTATCTCGATACGGTGGAGCTGGCGCGCCTGATCCATCCGAATATGAAGAATCACCGGCTGAACACGCTGGCCGACAAATATAAAGTGCTGCTCGAAAGCCATCACCGGGCGGTGGACGATACGGTCGCCCTCGGCGGTATTTTGAACGGCCTCCTGAACGATGCCGAGAAGATCAAGAATATTACCCGCCTGGAACGGCTGAACGATTATGTGGGCAAGGATTTATCCAATACCCGTCCGTTCCACTGCGGCATTTATGCGCTGAATCCGGTCGGCAAAAAGAACCTGTACAAGCTGATCTCCATGTCCCACACCGAATACTACAACCGCGTGCCGTGCATTCCGAAGTCCAAGCTGGAGGCGCACCGCGACGGCCTGCTGATCATCTCCGGCTGCGAACGCGGCGAGTTCTTTGAGACGGTCCTGAACAAAACGGTCGAGGAAGCGATGGACGTCGCCGAATTCTACGATGTTCTGGAGATCCAGCCACTGACGATGTACATGCATCTCGTCGATAAAGGTTTCGTTGCTACCCCCGAGGATTTGCGGAATGTGGTACGGCGGATCTGCGAAATCGGCGAGCAGCTGAACAAGCCGGTTATCGCTACCGGCAACGTGCATTACCTGGACCCGCGCGACAAGATGTTCCGCGACATCACGATTCACGGCATCACCGGCTTCAGTCCGCTCAAGGACCAGAACAAACCGGACGCCCACTTCCGGACGACGGATGAAATGCTGGAGGAATTCGCATTCCTCGGCCCGGAAAAAGCGCTGGAGGTCGTCGTCACCAACACGGTGGCGCTCGCCGACCGCTTCGAAGAATACGAGCTTTTCCCGGACAAGCTGTTCACCCCGAACATCGAGGGCGCGGACGAAGAGATCCGCGAGACCTGCTACCGCACCGCCAAAGAAATCTACGGCGAGGAATTGCCGGAAGTAGTAGTTGCCCGTTTGGAGAAGGAACTGGGACCGATCATTAAATACGGCTTTTCGGCAAACTATCTGATCTCGGAACGGCTCGTTAAAAAATCTAACCGCGACGGGTATCTCGTCGGTTCGCGGGGTTCCGTTGGCTCGTCCGTCGTGGCTACCTTCCTCGGTATTTCCGAGGTCAACCCGCTGCCGGCGCATTATATCTGCAAAAATCCCGAATGCCGGCACAGCGAATGGTTCCTCGACGGCAGCGTGCCGAGCGGGTTCGACCTGCCGGACAAGAATTGTCCGGACTGCGGAAAAACAATGAAGGGCGAAGGCCAGGACATTCCGTTTGAGACGTTCCTCGGCTTCAAAGGGGACAAGGTTCCCGATATCGACCTTAACTTTTCCGGGGCATACCAGCCGCAGGCCCATAATTTCACCAAGACCATGTTCGGGGAAGACAACGTGTTCCGCGCCGGCACGATCGGCACGGTCGCCGAGAAAACCGCGTTCGGTTTTGCCAAAAAATACGAAGAGCATCACCAGAAACGCTGGCGCGGCGCGGAAGTGAGCCGTCTTGCGGCCGGCTGTACCGGCGTCAAACGCAGCACCGGCCAGCATCCCGGCGGCATCGTCGTCGTTCCGGATTATATTGACGTCGAAGATATTACACCGGTGCAATTTCCGGCCGACGACGTGAACGCCGAGTGGAAGACCACCCATTTTGATTATCACGCATTTGACGCGAACCTGCTCAAGCTCGATATTCTGGGACACGATGATCCGACGATGATGCGGATGCTGCAGGATCTGACCGGCGTTGACCCGACAACGATTCCAATGAACGATCCGAAGGTCATGAGCATGTTCAGCTCGACCGAGGCGCTCGGCGTCACACCGGATCGGATCCGCACCCCGGTCGCCACCTACGGCGTTCCGGAGATGGGCACCAAATTCGTCCGCCAGATGCTGATCGAATCGAAGCCGTCGAGCTTTGCCGACCTTCTGCAGATTTCGGGCCTCTCACATGGTACGGGCGTATGGCTCGGCAACGCGCAGGAGCTGATTAAGAACAACACCTGCAACATCAAGACAGTAATCGGTTGCCGTGACGATATCATGCTTTATCTCATTTACAAAGCCGGCATGGATGCCAGCCTTGCGTTTAAAATTACCGAAAGCGTCCGTAAAGGCAAGGGTTTGTCCGACGAATGGATCGAAGAAATGAAACGCTGCAAGGTGCCGCAATGGTACATCGATTCCTGCCTGAAGATCCAGTACATGTTCCCGAAGGCGCATGCCGCCGCTTACGTCATTTCGGCCGTGCGTACCGCTTACTTCAAACTGTATTATCCGATCGAATATTATGCGACATACTTCTCCGTCCGCGCGGCGGATTTCGATATCGAGTTATGCTGTAAGGGGTACGACGCGATCCACAAGGAGATCGTCGACATCGAGCAGAAAGGCTTCTCGGCCCTGCCGAAAGAGAAGGCGATGCTGCCGATCCTGGAGATGGCGCTGGAGATGACCGCCCGCGGTTTTACCTTCAAGAACATCGACCTGTACCGCTCGGACGCAACGAATTTTATCGTCGACGGTACAAGCCTCATTCCTCCGTTCTCGGCGCTTGCCGGCATCGGGGAGAGCGCGGCAATCAATATCGCCGCCGCCAAGGATGCGGGAGAGTTCCTCTCCATCGAGGATTTCCAGCAGAAATCGAAGGCCAGTAAAACGGTGATCGAGCTGCTGACCGGCATGGGCTGCTTCCGTGGTTTGCCGGAGAGCAACCAGCTGTCGTTATTTTAAACAGCCCCACAAAGTGAGGTATTAGCACGAAGCATAATCAGGTACTTTGCGGGGGCCCCGAAAAGCCGTAAATCCGAAAAATCAGGGCATAGCATCGTCCGGACGCCTCGAAGTTCCCGAAGCAATGCCCCGCTGGAAACAAGGCCAGTCAAGTGCCAGCACTTGTCAGTCCTGATGCACTATGGTATAATTTTTTTTGGTAATAATGAGATAAGTCCGTTGTGTAAAGAGTGGGGAAACCCACTCTTTATCTTTGGTATATAGCAAAAGACAAGTTCGTGGAGGTTAGTATCTTTTGAGCACACCCAAATCCAAGATCAAACAAACGGTAGAGCAGATGCTCGGGCCCTACCTCGAAGAGAATGGTTTCGAGCTGGTGGACGTCGAATACGTGAAGGAAGGCTCCAACTGGTTTTTGCGCATTTTCGTTGATAAAGAAGGCGGCATCGACATTGACGATTGCGGTATGATCAGCGAATATTTCAGCCAGAAGCTGGATGAGCACGACCCGATTCCCGAGGCGTATTTCCTTGAGGTATCTTCACCCGGCGCCGAGCGCCCGCTCAAGAAACCTGCGGATGTGGCCAAAGCGGTGGGCAAGGACGTATTTGTAACGACTTATGAGCCGATCCAGGGAGTAAAGGAATTTGAAGGCCGTTTGCTCTCTTTCGACGGCGAGGAGCTGCTCATCTCCGCAGGCAAAAAAGAACATGTTGTGCCGTATGCCAAAGTCGCCAGCGCGAGATTGGCCATTATTTTTTAATGTTTTGAAAGGGGGACCGGAATTTCATGAGTATGGATTTTATCGAAGCTATGAATGAACTGGAAAGAGAAAAAGGCATCAGCAAGGATGTGCTGTTTGAAGCCATCGAAGCCGCGCTGATTTCCAGTTATAAACGCAATTTCAACGCCGCGCAAAACGTTCGTGTCGACATGAACCGTAACACCGGCGTCATCAAAGTATTTGCCCGCAAGCAGATCGTCGAAGAGGTTCTGGATTCCCGGACTGAAATTTCCCTTCCGGCAGCGAGAGAGATCAATCCGCATTTTCAAATCGACGATATCGCTGAGCTTGAAGTGACGCCGCGCGATTTCGGCCGGATTGCTGCACAGACTGCCAAACAGGTGGTCACCCAGCGCATCCGCGAAGCGGAACGGGGACTGATCTACAATGCCTTTATCGATAAGGAAGAGGATATTGTAACCGGTCTGGTACAACGCCAGGACACGCGCAACATCTACGTCGACCTTGGCAAGATCGAGGCGGTGCTGCCGCTGAGCGAGCTTATGCCGGGCGAGAAATTCAAGCAAAGCGAGCGGATCAAGGCTTATATTACCAAAGTGGAGAACACGACCAAGGGTCCGCAAATCATGCTGTCCCGCAGCCATCCGGGCCTCCTGAAGCGTCTGTTCGAGCTGGAAGTGCCGGAAATTTTCGACGGTGTCGTTGAGATCCGTTCGGTGGCCCGCGAAGCCGGTTTCCGTTCCAAGATTGCCGTGTATTCCCGCAACACTGAAGTGGATCCGGTCGGTTCTTGCGTGGGGCCGCGCGGTACCCGCGTACAGACGATCGTAACCGAACTGCGCGGCGAGAAAATCGATATCGTGCGTTTCTCGGAGAATGTGCAGGAATACGTTGCGAACGCGCTAAGCCCGTCGAAGGTGCTGGAAGTTCAAGTGTTTGAAGCGGAAAAAATGGCCCGGGTCATCGTGCCGGATTATCAGCTGTCGCTGGCAATCGGCATCAAGGGGCAAAACGCCCGCCTGGCCGCCAAGCTGACCGGCTGGAAAATCGACATCAAGAGTGAGACCCAGGCGGAGCAGGAGTACGGCAGACCTAAAACTTACGATGATGAAATGCATCAGGATTCCGTCTCCATCGATTAATTAACCTGTTGTCAGGGGGGGCGATGATGATGAAGAAAGAGCGCAAGGTTCCGCTGCGCAAATGCGTGGCGAGCCAGGAAATGATGCCGAAGAAAGAGCTGATCCGTGTCGTGCGGACGCCGGAAGGCGAAGTCATGATTGACCTCACCGGTAAAAAATCCGGCAGAGGCGCTTATATTTGCGGCAAGCTCGAGTATTTTAAACTGGCGCAAAAAAATAAAGCTCTTGACCGTGCGCTGAAATGCCAGGTCAGCCCGGAAATTTACGCCCAGCTGATCCGGGACTTCACCAGCGTGGAAGAGCAGTTTTTGGCGGCAAAGGACAGTGAGGCGGATGAATAAGGCACTGTCCCATCTGGGGCTGGCGATGCGGGCCGGCAAAGTCGTTACCGGCGACGAAGCTGTGCTCAAGGCGATCCGCTCCGGCGAAGCGAAGCTGGTCATTTTGGCCGCCGACGCTTCGGATAATACCCAAAAAAAGTTTCGCGACAAATGCGGGACTTACGATATTCCACTGGCAATCGTTTTTCACCGGGATGAACTCGGGGCAAGTATTGGCAAAGATCAGCGCGTGGCGCTGGCCGTTACGGATAAAGGATTCGCAGAAATGATCTCCAGAGGTCTAGGAGATACTGTCGGAGGTGGAGCTATTGACAAAGGAAGACAATAAAGACAAGCTGCGCGTGTATGAATACGCCAAATCGTTGAACATGACGAGCAAAGAAATTATTACGATTTTGAAGCGTCTGAATGTTCCGGTGAATAATCATATGAGTGTCATGGAAAACGGCGCCGTGGGTAAAGTGGAGCAGTTCTTCAAGGATATCAAATCAAACGCAGCCGCAAAGCGGGCCGGCGGAAACGCCCCAGCCCGTCCGGCCGTCAGCGCAACCACCACCGCGGAGCAACCGCAACAAGGTCAGAACACAAATAAAAATCAACCGGAAAAGCAGGTAGGTATGAACAGTAACCATAACAATAACTCATCGACAACGTCACAAAGGCCCCAAAGCGGACAAGATTCCCGCAGAAGCTCCACCGGAACCTCACAGAATTCCCGCCCGCAGCAATCGGGTACAGGCGGCAGCCGTCCGCAAGGCGGCAATCGTCCGCAAAATTCCGGCGGCGGCAACCGCCCGCAATACAGCGGCAACCGTCCGCAGGGACAAGGCGGATCGTCTGAAGGACGTCCGCAAGGACAGGGCGGCGCCCCACGCGGCGACCGTCCGCAAGGCCAAGGCGGCGCACCGCGTCCGCAAGGCCAAGGCGGAGCCCCACGCGGCGACCGTCCGCAGGGACAAGGCGGATTCGGCGGCAGCCGTCCGCAAGGCCAAGGCGGCGCACCACGCCAGGACAGCCGTCCGGCAAGCGCTCCGTCCGGCGGCAACGATTTTTCCCGCGGCGGCAGCAGCACCAGCGGCGGCGGTGATCGTAACCGCAAGACAAACAACGGCAGAGCCAGCAACAACAACCAAAAGCGGTTTGAAGATGGTAAAGGCGGCGGCAATTTCCGCGGCGGCAACAACCGCGGGGGCAAAAACCGCGGCAGAAATTCAGCTCCGGTGGAACGCCGCGAGAAGATCGACAACACGCCGAAGAAGATTATCGTCCGCGGCAACATGACCGTCGGCGAAACCGCCAAACTGCTGCATAAGGATGCTTCCGAAGTTATCAAGAAGCTGATCCTAATGGGCGTCATGGCTACGATTAACCAGGAACTGGACATCGAAACGATCCAACTGCTCGCCGGCGAGTTCGGCGTGGAAGTGGAAGTGAAGATTCCGGTTGACGAAGATACCTTCGAGAACATCGAAGAAAACGACTCCGCGGAAGATCTGAAGCCGCGTCCACCGGTCGTAACGATCATGGGTCACGTCGACCATGGTAAAACAACGCTGCTCGACGCCATCCGTTCCACGAACGTGACCGGCGGCGAAGCCGGCGGCATCACGCAGCATATCGGTGCGTACCAGGTTGAAATCAACCAGAAGAAGATCACGTTCCTCGATACTCCGGGTCACGAAGCGTTTACCGCGATGCGTGCCCGCGGTGCGCAGGTTACTGATATTACGATCATCGTAGTGGCGGCCGACGACGGCGTCATGCCGCAAACGGTGGAAGCAATCAACCATGCGAAGGCCGCCGGCCTGCCGATCATTGTTGCCGTCAACAAAATCGACAAACCGGGTGCCGATCCTGACCGCGTGAAGCAAGAGCTGACCAATTATGAGCTCGTTCCGGAAGAGTGGGGCGGCGACACCATTTTCGTTAACCTTTCCGCGAAGCAACGCATCAATCTGGATGAACTCCTGGAGATGATCCTGCTCGTTGCCGAAGTGAACGAATATAAAGCAAATCCGGACAAACGCGCCCGCGGTACGGTCGTCGAAGCCGAACTCGACAAGAGCAGAGGTCCGGTAGCCCGTATCCTCGTACAGAACGGTACGCTGAAGGTCGGCGACGCATTTGTAGCCGGCAACTGCTTCGGCCGCGTTCGGGCGATGGTCAACGACAAGGGCCGCAAGATTAAGGAAGCGGGTCCTTCCACGCCGGTGGAAATTACCGGTTTGACGGAAGTGCCGCAAGCCGGCGATCCGTTTATTGTCTTCGAAGACGAGCGGAAAGCCCGCGCGATCGCTGACAGACGTTCGATCTCCCAGCGTCAGTCCGAGCTGAACACGAATACCCGCGTCACGCTGGATGATCTGTTCAAGCACATCAAGGACGGCGAAATCAAGGATCTGAACGTGATCATCAAAGGCGACGTGCAAGGTTCCGTCGAAGCGCTCAAAGGCTCGCTGGCTAAGATCGAGGTTGAAGGCGTCCGCGTCAAAATCATCCACAGCGGCGCCGGAGCGATTACCGAATCCGATATTACGCTCGCTGCAGCTTCCAATGCAATCGTCATCGGCTTTAACGTCCGTCCGGACGCACAGACGAAAGCGACTGCCGAGCAGGAGAAAGTGGATGTGCGTCTGCACAACATCATCTACAACGTCATTGAAGAGATCGAAAGCGCAATGAAAGGGATGCTTGAGCCCGTTTATAAAGAGAACATTATCGGCCATGCCGAAGTGCGTAATGTCATCAAAATCAGCAAGGTCGGCAACATCGCCGGTTGTATGGTTATCGACGGCAAAATTACGCGCAATAGCGAAATGCGCTTGATCCGTGGCGGAATCGTTGTGTTTGAGGGCAAAGTGGATACCCTGAAGCGCTTCAAGGACGATGTCAAAGAAGTAGCGCAAGGTTATGAATGCGGCATTTCTTTGGAACGCTATAATGACGTCCAAGAGGGCGACATTATCGAAGCGTTCATCATGGAAAAGGTAGAGCGCTAAGCGAAGAGGTGAATGCAAATGTCTAAAATCAGAGCCGGACGGGTTGGCGAGCAGATCAAAAAAGAGCTGAGCCAGCTGATCCAAAGCGGTCTCAAGGATCCGCGCGTCGGATTCGTTACCGTTACCGGAGTTGATGTAACGAACGATCTGTCGCTGGCCAAGGTATATCTCAGCGTCTTTGGCGATGCGGAGCAGGTGAACGGTTCGCTGAAGGCGATCGAGAAAGCGAACGGCTTCCTCCGTTCGGAACTCGGCAAGGCGATCCGCCTGCGCCATACCCCTGAGCTGGTGTTCAAGATTGATGAATCCGTCGCGTACGGCAGTCATATCGAGAAGCTGCTCGGGGAAATCGGCAAACACGAAGAGAGCTAAATAAAGGAGACGGCGAATGCAGAGCTATGAACAAAGTCTCCAGCAGACCCGTGAGTTTCTGCTGGATCATGACGATTATTTAGTAGTGTCGCATGTTCAGCCGGACGGAGATGCAGTCAGCTCCACCCTAGCGGTGGGCTGGCTTCTCTCATGTCTGGGCAAAAAATTTACGATGCTGAACGAAGGTCCGATTCCGCAGCGGATGAGATATTTGTGGCATGCGGATCAAATCGTCAATTTGGCCGACGGCGAATTGACGCGTACATATGACCGCGTCATATGCGTCGATTGCGCAGACTTTCAGCGCGTGGGCCTCACTCAGCGTTATTTCGCACCCGATGCCCTTATTGCAAATATCGACCATCATCCGACCAATAACGGATACGGGGCGGTTACGCTGATCAAACCGGATGCGGCGGCGACTGCGGAAATTTTGTTCGACCTGCTGAAGACGTTTCAGGTACAGTGGGATATCGATGTGGCAACAGCCCTGTATACCGGGCTGTTGACGGATACCGGCGGTTTCCGGTATACGAATACTTCACCGAAAGTGATGGCTGCGGTATCGGAGCTGCTGGCGCTTGGCGTGAACGGTCCGGAACTGGCGGAGACACTGCTGGAGGAGATGACGCTGGCACAGGTGAAGGTGCTCAATCGGGCGCTGAACACGCTGCAGCTCAGTTCTGATGGCGATATCGCCTGGGTGTATGTAACACCGCAGGATATGGAGGAGTGCGGTGCGGCCAATGAGGATCTCGAGGGCATCGTCAATTATCCGCGCAATATCCGCGGCGTGGAAGTGGGTATGCTGTTCAAGGTGATTACCGAGCGGTCGGTGAAGGTCAGCCTGCGCTCTGCCGGCAAGGTCGATGTGGCCGAGCTGGCCCAGGTGTTCGGCGGCGGGGGCCATACCCGCGCTGCCGGTGCGCGAATCGATATGACGCTGGAAGAAGCGATTCCGCGCGTGCTGGAGGAGGTACGCAAACGCCTATGAGCGAACTGAGCGGCGTACTTGCCGTATTCAAGCCGGCAGGCTTTACCTCCCATGATGTCGTCGCCAAGGCGCGGCGGATTATCGGAATGAAACGGATCGGCCATGCGGGCACACTCGATCCCCAGGTGACCGGCGTGCTTCCGCTTTGTCTTGGCCGGGCCACGCGGATTGTCGAGTATATTCAGGAATTGCCCAAGGAATATATTGCAACCGTAAGGCTGGGCTTATCCACCGATACCGAGGATATCACCGGCACCGTGCTTGAACAGCTTGACGAAGTGAAAGTATCGGAAGCTGATGTCCGTCGGGTGCTGGATTCGTTCACTGGCGTCATCTCCCAGGTTCCGCCGATGTATTCGGCGGTCAAGGTGGACGGCAAGCGGCTGTACGAGCTGGCCCGGGCGGGAAAAACCGTGGAACGCAAAAGCCGCGAAGTGGAGATTTACGAGCTGGAGGCGACCGAGCTGAACCTCAATCAGCCGCATCCCGAGATTACCTTCCGGGTGCGCTGTTCCAAAGGAACCTATATCCGCACGCTGTGCGTCGATATCGGCCAGGCTTTGGCCGTGCCTGCGGTGATGGTGAAGTTGACGCGCACAATGTCGGCCGGCATCCCGGTTAGCCGCTGCCTGACATTGGAGCAGATTGCCGAGCACCGCGAAGCGGGAACACTGCAGTCTGTACTGATCCCGGCCGACGAGGCCATTTCGCATTTGCCCCGCCATATCGTCACGGAAGAGAAGGTACGGGCGGCGATTTCCGGCCAGCGGCTGTCCAGCCGCCTGGTGGCGCCGGAAGTCAAAGTCAGCGGCCATCTCCGGCTGTATGCGCCGGGCGGCGATTTCCTCGGTATTTTTGAACGCGATGAAGACGGGGCCATTGCTCCCGTCAAAGTGTTTGCGCAGAATGATTGACTTTATTTGTGAATTGTAGGTGAGAAGCAGCGTGAAAACCGTTACCTTAAATTATCCGATAACGCCGGAAGCGGCCAAGGAGTGGGGGCAGCCGCAGGTTGCCGCCCTGGGTCAATTCGACGGACTGCACCGCGGGCATGCCGCAGTGATCGCTTCCGCCGTTGCTGAAGCCCGCCGCCTGGGCGTGCCGGCAGCCGTCATCACCTTTCATCCCCATCCGAAGGATGTGATGGGCAAGGGCGATTATGAAGGTTATTTGACCCCGCTGCAGGACAAGCAGGAGATTTTGGCCGGGATGGGCGTCGATCTATTATATATCATTGAATTTAACGAGCAGCTCTCCCGGGTGAGTCCGCACGATTTCGTCACGGGGATGATTTTTCCGCTTGAACTGGCGACTGCCGTCGTCGGCTTTGATTTCCGCTTCGGTTACAAGGGCGAAGGCGATGCCGAGATGCTGCGCGAGCTGGGCAGCGGGCGGATGGAGGTCATCACTACACCGCCGTTTCTGATCGGCGGGGAGAAAGTCAGCAGCTCGGGCATCCGCAAAAGCCTGCTCTCCGGTGATTTGGCGCTGGCGAATAGCTGGTTCGGCCGTCCGTATCATCTGTGCGGTACCGTCGTGGACGGAGAGAAGCGCGGCCGGACGATCGGTTTTCCAACGGCGAACCTTCGCCTGGCAGACCGCTACGTCGTTCCCGCGAAAGGCGTTTACGCGGTAAAGGCTTACGACGGGGAGACCGCGCTGACCGGAGTGATGAATGTCGGTGTTAAGCCAACTTTTCATGACGGATCAATCCAGCCGAGCTTCGAAGTACATCTGTTCGACTTCGCGCAGGATATTTACGGACATGATCTTAAGGTGGAGCTCATCTCCTTTATTCGCCCCGAACGCAAGTTTGAGTCTGTCGGCGCGCTGATTGCGCAGATCGGCGAGGACGCGGAAACGGCGAAACGGCTGCTTGCGCAGCTGCATTAACCTGTGCTGGACATGCCATTTACTTTTGTTGCTATAGATGCTATACTGATAAACGTTGCTGGCATGACAGCACCATAACCTTGGCTTGGTTGCCCGTTCTCACCGACGGCTACGAGGCTAACGGCGATTATTATGAAGGAGGTGAACAGGATGGCATTGACTCAAGAGCGTAAACACCAATTGATCGACGAGCACAAAACTCATGAATCCGATACCGGATCCCCTGAGGTGCAAGTTGCTATCCTTACGGAAAATATCGTTAACTTGACCAACCACTTGCGTACGCACAAGAAGGATCATCATTCCCGCCGCGGACTGCTGAAAATGGTTGGACAACGTCGTAAGCTGCTGGCGTACCTGAAGAACAAGGACGTTCAACGTTACAGCGCCCTGATTGAAAAACTGGGATTGCGTCGTTAATTTTCCATAAGACTACTACCCTTAAAGCAGCCTGGTTGTATACCGTATGTCCTTTTCGGAGCGACAACGGGACAGCCGGGTTGCTTTTTGAAAATTTAGGGAAAACTTTGGTAACAAGCAAGTAGATAGGATTCGCGATAAACGGCTATATTACCTTTCATCCGGAAGGACAAGCCGTTTTTGCTTGAGATCATAGAAACAATAAGGAGGGATTTTATGGAACAACGTGTAGAAATGCTGCTGGGCGGACGACCGCTCGTGCTGGAAACCGGCCGTTTGGCGAAGCAGGCGAATGCGGCAGTGATGGTCCGTTATGGCGATACTGCGGTTTTGTGTACGGTTACAGCCTCCAGTGAACCTAAGGATCTGGACTTTTTTCCGTTAACCGTCAACTATGAGGAAAGATTATACGCCGTCGGCAAAATCCCGGGCGGCTTCATCAAACGGGAAGGCAGACCGAGTGAAAAAGCGATTCTGTCCAGCCGTCTGACCGACCGTCCGATTCGTCCGCTCTTTCCGGAAGGATTCCGCAATGACGTGCAGGTGCTGAACCTGGTCATGAGCGTGGATCAGGATTGCTCGCCGGAAATTGCCGCAATGATCGGCACTTCCGCTGCGCTGAGCATCTCCGACGTGCCGTTTGACGGCCCGATTGGCGGTGTGAACGTTGGACGGATCAACGGCGAGTTCATCATTAACCCGACGATCGCCCAGCAGGAAATCAGCGATATGTTCGTGGTGGTTGCCGGAACGAAGGATGCCATCATGATGGTGGAAGCCGAAGCCAATGAAGTGCCGGAAGAAGCGATGCTGGAAGCCATTATGTTCGGCCACGAAGAAATCAAGAACATTGTGGCGACGATCGAAGAACTGGTGAAAATCGCCGGCAAAGTGAAGATGGAAGTCAAACTGCATGCGGTTAATGCCGAAGTGAACGCAGAGGTCCGCGCTTTTGCGTCTGAACGTCTCGTAGAAGCGGTTAAAATTGCCGAGAAGCATGCCCGTCAGGAAGCCATCGACGTTGTCAACAATGAGACGGTCGCGTATTTCGCTGAGAAATACATAGAATCGCCTGAATTGCTGAAGGATGTTAAGGAAGTACTGCATGACATCGTTAAAGAAGAAGTCAGACGACTGATCACTCATGATAAAGTGCGTCCGGACGGCCGTAAACTTGATGAGATCCGCCCGATCGACTGCGACACGAACTTGCTTCCGCGAACCCACGGCTCCGGCTTGTTCACCCGCGGACAAACCCAGGCGCTCAGCGTCTGTACGCTTGGCGCGCTCGGCGATGTGCAGATCCTCGACGGAATCGACCTGGCTGAAACCAAACGCTTCATGCATCATTACAACTTCCCGCCGTTCAGCGTAGGGGAAGCGCGTCCGCTCCGGGCACCGGGCCGCCGCGAAATCGGGCACGGAGCGCTCGGCGAGCGTGCGTTGTCCAAGGTAATTCCTAGCGAAGCGGATTTCCCGTATACCATCCGTCTCGTATCCGAAGTTATTGAATCGAACGGTTCGACCTCGCAGGCAAGCATCTGCGCCAGCACCCTGGCAATGATGGATGCAGGCGTACCGATCAAAGCGCCGGTTGCCGGCGTGGCGATGGGCCTGATCAAGGACGGCGAACATGTATCGATCCTTACGGATATTCAAGGCATGGAAGACCATCTGGGCGACATGGACTTTAAAGTTGCCGGTACCGCCGAAGGCGTAACCGCCATCCAAATGGATATCAAAATTGCGGGCATCGACCGCAGCATTCTGCAGGATGCGCTCAAACAAGCCAAAGAAGGCCGGATGTTCATTCTCGGCAAGATGATGGAAGCCATCTCTGCGCCAAGAGAAAGCCTTTCGAAATATGCGCCTAAGATCATCATTATCAACATTAACCCGGACAAAATCCGCGACGTTATCGGCGCCGGCGGCAAAATCATCAACAAAATCATTGATGAAACCGGCGTGAAGATCGATATCGAGCAGGACGGACGCGTCTTCATCAGTTCTTCCGACGAAGCGATGATCCAGAAAGCCAAAGGCATCATCGAAGGCATCGTCAAGGAAGTCCAAGTAGGCGAGATCTATGTCGGTACGGTTCGCCGGATCGAAAAGTTCGGCGCTTTCGTTGAGCTGATTCCGGGCAAAGACGGCCTGGTGCATATTTCCCAGCTGTCCACGGAGCGCGTAGCCAAAGTGGAAGACGTGGTCGCCATCGGTGACACCATCACCGTCAAGGTAACCGAAATCGACCAGCAAGGTCGGGTCAACCTGTCCCGCAAAGCCGTGCTGACTTCGGAGAGCGGCGCGAAGGCATAAGCCGGCGTTCCCTATCCTACAATTAAAGACGACCTGTCCGCGGACAGGAGCAAAGAGACAGAAGCGTATGCTTTTCTGTCTTTTTTTATTGTGAGCTCCCGAATATTTCTGCCCGAAGATTCATAGGCTTTGGACAAAGCGTCCCCCGTTGTAAAAGCGGGGAGTCGGTGCATCCCGGGGAGGAAGGGCGTTATGAGAACGGATAAAGCGGCGGTGGTACTGGCCTGTATGGCCATCGTCGTCGGCATTGGAAGCACGGTCGGTCCAGTGAAGGACATGCTGCAGGCGATGAAGCCGCAGCCGGCTGCTGCCGTATGGGGCATGGTTCCGAAAGCGGAGAAAAAGAATCTGCGTGCGAGTATCGAAAACGAGGCAGCCAAGCTGAATGCTGCGCCTGTCGATGCCGTCGTAGACCGGGTCTGGAAGGCGATTCCGGGCTACAATGGTATGGAGGTAGATGTAGAAGCGACTTACCGGGAAACGCTGCTGCGTGGCAGTACAGACGCCATACAATGGGTAACCCGGCAAATTCCGGCGAAGATTACGCTGGATGATCTCGGGGCACAGCCGATTTACCGGGGCAATCCGGCTAAGCCGATGGTCTCGCTGATGATTAACGTGGCTTGGGGCAATGAATATATCGTGCCGATGCTGGACGTGCTGGATCAGGAGAAGGTGAAGGCGACTTTTTTTCTGGACGGCAGCTGGCTGAGCAAAAACAAGGCACTGGCCGAAGAAATTCAAAAGCGCGGGCACGAGCTGGAAAATCATGCGTATACCCACCCCAACATGAGCACCCTCAGCAAGGCGCGGGCGACGGCAGAGATTAGCAAGACGCAGAAGCTGCTCAAAGACAGCCTTGGCGTAGAAAACCGCTGGTTTGCGCCGCCATCGGGCGATTTTGACCAGGAGACGGTGGAGATTGCCGCTTCGCTCGGTCTCAAAACCGTGCTCTGGACACTCGATACCGTCGACTGGACCCATCCTTCGCCAAGCTCGATCGTCGCGAAGATCGGCTCCAAGGTCGAGCCGGGCAGCCTTATTCTCATGCATCCGACGCGTTCGTCCTCCGTCGCGCTGAAGGGCATGATCGATGCAATCCGGGCCAAAGGCCTGACGCTGGGTACGGTAAGCGAGACGCTGTCGCCGGAGCGCGTGCTCCCGGTGAAGGTTGAGTGAAACGTGTAATTCTGTTACGATAAAAAGCACGAGTCGTTGTTCAGAACATAGCTATCGACGCCAGGAGGACTTGAATTTGGAAAAAACAGTATTGTCGAACGGTTTAAGGGTGGTTACGGAAAAAATTCCGACCGGCCGATCCGTATCCTTCGGAATCTGGGTCAAAACCGGCTCCCGCAATGAGACCCCGGGGAACAACGGGATTTCGCATTTTATCGAACATATGCTGTTCAAAGGAACGGACCGGTTCAGCGCCAAAGAAATCGCCGAACAGTTCGATGCGGTCGGCGGCAACGTAAATGCGTTTACAGCCAAAGAATACACCTGCTATTACGCCAAGGTTCTCGATGAGCATCTGCCGATTGCCGTAGATGTGCTGGCGGATATGTTTTTCCGTTCCCAGTTTGATCCCGAAGAGCTGTCCAAGGAGAAAAACGTCATTCTCGAAGAAATCGCCATGTGCGAGGATACGCCGGATGACCTGGTCCATGATCTCATGTGCGCGGCCGCTTACGGGGAGCATCCGCTGGCCTATTCGATCCTAGGCCTCAAGGAACGCCTGCAGGAGATGACCCCTGACGATCTTCGCGGATATATGAAGCGCCGGTATACCATTGAGAATACGGTCATTAGCGTGGCGGGAAATATCGACGACGGCCTGATCGGACTGCTGGAGAAGCATTTCGGTTCCTTTAACGTGCATGGCGCCGACGATGCGCTGACCGCTCCGGATTTTCACGGCGATCTGCTGTTCCACCGCAAAAAAACCGAGCAAAACCATATCTGCATCTCGCTTCCGGGCGTAGAGAGCGGCGGAGCGCTGCAGTATCCGATGGTACTGCTGAACAACGCGTTCGGCGGCGGCATGAGCTCCCGGCTGTTCCAGGAAATCCGCGAAAAGCGCGGGCTGGCCTATTCCGTATATTCTTACCACAGCTCACAGGCGGACAGCGGCCTGTTCACGGTATATGCCGGTACTGCTCCGAAACAGACGAAGGAAGTCACCGAACTCGTGAAGGAAATGCTTTACGAGCTGGCCGTGAAAGGGATCAGCGAAGATGAGCTGCGCAAAGGCAAGGAGCAGATGAAGGGCAGCCTCATTCTCAGTCTGGAAAGTACAAGCAGCCGGATGAACCGGATCGGAAAAAACGAGCTGATGCTCGGCAGGCATGATACACTGGACGATATGATCACCAAAATCGCGAAAGTGACGATGGAGGATATGAACCGGCTGCTGGATCATATGTTTGCCCATCCGCTGGCGGTGGCGATGGTCGGTTCCACCGATAAAGCGATAGCCAATGTTAGGAGAGATGATCTTGTCTTATTGCGTTCAACTGTATAAACTTCCGGGCAACGAGGATGTCCTTGCACCCCGCAAAATGTCGGAGCAGGCCTCCGGTTATGATCTGCACGCGGCGGTAGAAGACGAAGTGCTACTGGCGCCTGGCGAGCGCGCGCTGATCCCAACGGGAATTGCGCTGGCCATGCCGGACGGCCTGGAGGCGCAAATCCGCCCGCGCAGCGGACTGGCCTTCAAGCACGGCATTACCTGCCTCAACACACCGGGAACGATCGACGCGGATTACCGCGGGGAGATCAAGGTACTGCTGATCAATTTGGGGCAGGAGCCTTTTGCCATCGCCCGGAACGAGCGGATCGCCCAGATGGTGTTCCAGGCGGTACCGTCCGTAACCCTCACGCAAGTCGAGGGGCTTGACGAGACGGTGCGGGGCGCCGGCGGTTTCGGTCATACGGGGAAATAGGTAAGGCCATCCATCCGAACCACTACATGATTTAGATAAAAGCTTGTGGAATGCCGAAAGGCATAATCCGCAAGCTTTTTTTTGCATAGAGGAGCTGTTTGCCATGTTCTCGGCCCTAGATTTTGCACAGCTTCGCCACAGCTCAATAATTCGCCTCCGCTTTCACCCATCTCCGTGCCCCGGCATAAGATGCTCTATATTCGATTGTGGCTTTTGGAAAGGAGCGTCATCCCTATGCTTACTGGCATCAGGATCGTGTTCCTGGGCGGGGACGCGAGACAGCTGGAAGTGATACGAAAATGCGTGGAAATGGATGCGACGGTAAGCGCCGCCGGGTTCGACAAATGGGAAACGCCTTGCCCTGGCGCGAACCTGGAACAACTTTCACCGGAGTTGCTAGGCAGTGCCGACGTTCTGGTGCTGCCGACGGTCGGCTGCGACGATGAAGGCAATATCAATGCGATTTTTTCATCGGTACGGCTGCAGCTGACGGAAGAGCTGGTTGCCGCGCTGCCGCCGCGCGCTGCGGTTTATACCGGAATGGCCAAAGGTTATCTGCGCAGCCTATGCGCCAAATACTCCCTTAAACTGGTTGAATTGCTGAACCGGGACGACGTGGCCATCTACAACTCCATCCCGACGGCGGAAGGCGCGCTGGTGATGGCGATTCAGAATACGGATTTTACCGTCCACGGCTCTACCTCCATGGTGCTCGGTATGGGACGGACCGGTTTTACGATGGCCAGGGCGCTGCAAGGATTGGGCTCTACCGTCAAGGTGGGCGTACGCAAGCAGGAGCATTTTGCCAGGGCGGAGGAGATGGGCTGGAAGCCGTTTATGACCGGAGAGCTGCCGGCGCAGGTCCAGGACGTCGATCTCCTGTTCAATACCATTCCAAGCCTGATTATCACCGCGCAGGTGCTGCAGCGTCTGCCGAAACATTGCCTCATTATTGATCTGGCCTCCGCGCCGGGCGGCTGCGACTTCCGTTATGCGGAGAGACGCGGCATCAAGGCGATGCTGGCTCCCGGCCTCCCGGGAATCGTCGCCCCGAAAAGCGCGGGAATCATTATGGCCAATGCGCTGATACAGTCAATTACGGATGAGATCACTAGCAGGGGGGACGAATAAATGGATTGGCACGGAAAAACGGTAGGTTATGCGATTACCGGCTCGCATTGCACCTTTGCGGAGGTCATGCCCCAAATCCAGCGTTTTATGGACGGCGGCGCCAAGGTGGTGCCGATCGTCTCGGCCTCGGTGCTGAACACGGACACCCGGTTCGGCACTTCGCAAAATTGGTTAAAACAGTTGAAAGATATAACAGGTAATGATATCATTTCTACAATTGTTGAAGCGGAACCGCTGGGGCCTTCCAAGCTGTTGGATGTGCTCACCATCGCTCCCTGCACAGGGAATACGACAAGTAAGCTGGCGAGCGCCATGACGGACAGTCCGGTACTGATGGCCGCCAAAGCGCAAATGCGCAACGGCCGTCCGATCGTGCTTGCGATCTCCACCAACGACGGCCTCGGACTGAATGCCGCCAATATCGCGAAACTGCTTGTAACGAAGAACATGTATTTCGTTCCGTTCGGGCAGGACAGCCCGCACGGCAAGCCGAATTCGCTTGTCGCGCGGATGGAGCTGATCCCCGAGACCTGTTACGCAGCCCTGCAGGGCAATCAATTGCAGCCGATGATTATCGAACGTTTCCATTCGGCCTAAACCACTGCCGGGCGGAACCGCTCTTCATAGGTTTATCCCAACGCCGTCCTCACCCCTGGGGGCGGTTCAACTTGCTTATTGATGTAATGGAGGAATTATTGATGGGTATTTTGGTGCAAAAATTCGGCGGTACGTCGATGTCCACCCCGGCTGCCCGGGAGCATGTCATCCGCCATATCAAACGGGAGCTGGCCGCCGGTTTTAGCCTGGTCGTCGTCGTATCCGCCATGGGGCGCAAAGGCGAGCCGTACGCTACGGATACGCTGCTTGACATGGCCGTACAGAACGGGAACGCGCTTCCGGACCGGGAGAAGGATCTGCTCATGAGCTGTGGAGAGATCATCTCCGCAACGACGCTCTGCGGCCTTCTGGAGCAGGAGGACATTCGCGCAACGGTGCTTACCGGGGCACAGGCAGGCTTTCTTACCGATAACAACTTCGGCAACGCGAGAATTCTCGACGTGCGGACCGACCGCATTCTAAGAGAGCTGCGCGAGAATAAAGTAGTTATAGTCACCGGGTTCCAGGGACAAACGGAAACCGGGGATTTCACGACGCTGGGACGCGGCGGCAGCGACACTTCCGCTACCGCGCTTGGTGCGGCGCTGCGCGCCGAGATGGTCGATATCTATACCGACGTCGACGGCATTCTGACGGCTGATCCCCGCATTGTCGAGGATGCCAAGCAGCTGTCGCAGGTCAGCTATACAGAGATTTGCAATATGGCCTACCAGGGTGCGAAGGTCATCCATCCGCGCGCCGTGGAGATTGCCATGCAGGCGCAAATTCCGGTTCGCGTTCGTTCCACGTTCTCGGATGCGCACGGCACGCTCGTCGCCCAGCCGGAAGGCTTCAGCGACGTGCAGAACGGCATTGTGGACCGCTTTGTTACGGGCGTCGCCTATGTCAACAATATCACGCAAATCGCAGTAGAATGCCCGGACGGCAACGGAACCGGCGTACAGCTGCAGATCTTCAAGAGCATGGCGGATAACGGCATCAGCGTCGACTTTATCAGCGTGACACCGGCGGAAGTGCTGTACACGGTGAATGACGATAAGTCGGAGCAGGCGATCGCCGCGCTCCAGGAGCTGGGACTGCGTCCGCGCAGCTTGTCCGGCTGCGCCAAGGTTTCGGTCATCGGAGGCGGCATCAACGGTGTTCCGGGCATTATGGCCCGCATCGTCGAAGCGCTGACCGCCGAGAAAATTCAGATTCTTCAGTCCGCGGACTCCAATACAACCATCTGGGTACTCGTCAAGAAAGAGGATATGGTGCAGTCGCTTCGTGCGCTGCATGCCAAGTTTGAATTGCACCGCTGACAAGGAGGAATTCAAAGTGGATTTCGGAAGACTGATTACCGCGATGGTCACTCCCTTTCACGGGGATGGCGAGATCAACTGGGAAGCGACTTCGAGGCTGGTGGATTATCTAATCGAAGAGCAGAAATCCGAAGCCCTCGTCGTCTGCGGAACAACTGGCGAATCGCCCACGCTGAGCGATGAAGAGAAGCTGAAGCTGTTTGCGCATGTACTGAATCAGGCGGCCGGCCGCTGCAAGGTGATTGCGGGTACCGGTACGAACAGCACGAGCCACTCCATCCATCTGACCCGGGAAGCCGAAAAAATCGGCGTCGACGGTGTGTTGCTGGTGGTGCCTTATTACAACAAACCAAATCAGGAAGGGCTTTACCGGCATTTCGCGGCGATTGCCGAAGCCACGAGCCTGCCCTGCATTCTGTATAACATTCCCGGCCGGACCGGCGTCAGCATGAGCGCGAAGACGACGCTGCGGCTGGCGGAAATACCGAATATCGTCGCCACAAAGGAATGCGCCTCGGTCGACCAGATCACGCTGATTGTCTCCGGCTGTCCAGTCGACTTCCATGTCTATTCCGGCGACGATTCCGCAGGTCTGGCGGCGTTAGCCGTCGGCGGCCATGGCATCATCAGCGTAGCGAGCCATATCGTCGGCGCACGCATGCAAGAGATGATCGGGGCGTATGCTTCCGGGCAGGTCACCAGAGCCGGTGCGCTGCACCGCGAGCTTTTTCCCGTCTTCAAGGGACTGTTCGAATGTCCGCAGCCGCTGCCGAATCCGTCGGCGGTCAAATATGCGCTTGCCCTCAGAGGCCATAATGTCGGCACCGTCCGGCTGCCGCTGGTGGCGCCAAGCCCGGAGGAAGCGGCTTTTATCGAAGCGCTGCTGCAGTAGCCGACAGCGCAAGCGGCAACCGGAAATTCCGTCTGGAATTTCCGGTTTTTTTTATACCTTTTTCGGAAATAAACGCCCCCCGGCTAGGGGAAAATAGCCTCACGAAGAGCTTGACTTGTCTTTTGGCAAAAAAATCATGTATAATGTTCTCAAGTGACTGGGTGCGGTTAAATTAAATATGCGGTAATCTTCCGGCAATGTTAATTTTACATTGTAAAACAGGATAGGTCCTACTACAGGTCTGTGTTATTGCTGCTAATTATCGCGTAAGGCGTGCGACGCTGAAGTTGAACGGCGTTTGTTCCGCTATAGCTTGATCATCGGATTCGGAGATACATTGGCAGCGGTGCAAGAATGGAATGGAAATTTCTTGTATATTAAGGAAGCGTCCGACATTTATGGAGAAGTGTTCAGCGCCGCTAATTTGTGAAGCTCATGGTTTGCAAAATAAAAGTATGACGTCCAACATTATAGGAGGGTTAGATTCATTTGTCCAAAAAAAACAACAACGATAAACTGCTCATTTTTGCATTGGGCGGTGTCGGCGAAATCGGAAAAAACATGTATGTCGTCCAATACGGCAACGACATCGTCGTCGTGGACTCGGGACTGAAGTTCCCGGAAGAGGATATGCTCGGTATCGATATTGTCATTCCCGACATCTCGTATTTGACGGAGAACCGCGACAAGGTTAAAGGCATTTTCCTTACCCATGGCCACGAGGACCATATCGGCGGATTGCCTTATGTGCTGAAGAACCTGAACGTTCCGGTATACGGAACAAGACTTACGCTCGGACTCGTTGAGAACAAGCTGAAAGAAGCGAACCTGCTCGGCGAAACCAAACGCATCCTGATTCATGAAGATTCGGAAATTGAAGTCGGCACCTCGATGCGCGTGACTTTTTTTCGCACCAACCACAGCATTCCCGACTCCGTCGGCGTCTGCATCGAAACGCCTGAAGGCAATGTCGTTCATACCGGGGACTTTAAATTCGACCACACTCCGGTCAACGATCAATTTGCCAACCTGCACCGCATGGCCGAAATCGGGCAAAAAGGCGTACTGGCACTCATGTCGGACAGCACCAATGCCGAGAAACCGGGTTTTACCCCGTCGGAGAAAAATGTCGGCGTCGTACTGGAGGATATTTTCCGCAAAGCCGAACAACGCGTAGTCGTTGCTACTTTTGCTTCGAACGTTCACCGGATTCAACAGGTGGTCAACGCCGCCGAATCAACCGGCCGCAAGATTACCGTTATCGGCCGCAGCATGGTTAACGTCGTGACGATCGCTTCCGAACTCGGGTACCTGCATGTACCGGACGGCATGTTGATTGAACCGGAGGAAATGAACCGCATGGCCGCCAACCGCGTAGTCGTGCTTTGCACAGGCAGCCAGGGCGAGCCGATGTCCGCGCTTACGCGCATGGCCCGCTCCAGCCACCGCAAAGTGGATATTTTGCCGGGTGACACGGTCATTATCGCGGCGACTCCGGTACCGGGCAACGAGAAATACGTCGGCCGTACCATCGATGAGCTGTTCCGCCTCGGCGCTAACGTAATCTATTCCGGATCGAATTCCGGCGTACACGTATCGGGCCACGGCAGCCAGGAAGAGCTGAAGCTGATGCTGAATCTGATGAAGCCGAAATATTTCCTGCCAATCCACGGCGAGTTCCGTATGCAGCGCAAACACGCGCTTCTGGCCGAATCCGTCGGCGTGGACCCGGATAATATCTTCATCACCGAAATCGGCGAAATCGTTGAAATTCAAGGCGGCGCGGCCCGTAAAGCCGGTAAAGTCACAGCCGGCAACGTGCTGATCGACGGCCTTGGCGTCGGCGACGTCGGCAACATCGTGCTCCGCGACCGCAAGCTGCTGTCCCAGGACGGCATTCTCGTTGTGGTGGTTACGCTCAGCAAGCAGAACGGATCCATCGTCTCCGGTCCGGATATCATCTCCCGTGGTTTTGTGTATGTCCGCGAATCCGAAGGGCTGCTGGACGAAGCAAACCGCATCGTATCCAGTACGCTGCAACGCCTCATGAGCGAGAAGGTCAATGAATGGGCTTCGCTCAAGACCAGCGTGAAAGACTCGCTCGGCCGGTTCCTGTATGAACAGACCCGCCGTAGACCGATGATCCTGCCGATCATCATGGAAGTATAATGAGCTTTCCGTTTCAACGAAACGGATGAATAGACCCCGCACTCCGGAAATATTGGACGGTTTCCAGGAGTGCGGGGTTTTTTTGTATTCATGGGGCCTAGCCTGTAGCATCATCTCCTTGCATAAGGAAGTCCTGTGGAATGTCATACTAACAGGAGCTTTAATTGCGGCTTGCGAGTATTTACTACCCGAAAGGAAGAGGCAGCTATGGATACGTTTGAGGATATCCGCTTGACCGGCGAGGAAGGCACGCCGGACGTGATCAAACCGGAGACTGCGGGAGAGGGGCTGGAGGGCCAGGCTGCTGCGGTGAAGGAGTATGGCCAAACTACCGTTCCCGCCAGTGACCCGGATATTTTTTGCATGACAATCATCGGACAGATCGAAGGGCATTTTGTGCTTCCTCCCCATAATAAAACGACGAAATACGAGCATATTATCCCCCAGCTGGTCGCGGCTGAGCAGAGCAAAGGCATTAAGGGGTTGCTCATTATCCTGAATACGGTAGGCGGCGATGTTGAAGCCGGATTGGCCATTGCGGAGATGATCGCTTCCCTCTCCAAGCCGACGGTTACGGTTGTTATCGGCGGGGGTCACAGTATTGGCGTGCCGATCGCCGTTGCCGCCAGCCATTCGATTATCGCCGAAAGCGCAACGATGACGATTCATCCGATCCGGATGAACGGGCTGGTCATTGGCGTTCCCCAAACCTTCGAATATATGGAACGGATGCAGGAGCGGATGGTCAAGTTCGTGACTTCGCATTCCCGGATCTCGGAGCAGCAGTTCAAGGACCTTATGTTCAAAACCGGAGAGTTGAACCGGGATATCGGGACCGCGGTCGGCGGTTACGATGCGGTGAAGTACGGGCTCATGGACGAGGTAGGAGGAATCGGAGTGGCGATGCAGCGCCTGAACGCGCTGATCGCGAAGGCGAGCCCTGTTCTTCCTGTGAATGGCGCGCCCGGAGGTCTGACCCAATGACCACGCTATATACCGTGCTTTCAATGGAGGAGGTTTTTGCCGGAACGATCCAGATCCAGTCCGCTACGACAGAGGTCAGCTACGGAGGAATGCTGCTTCAGGTGGAGCCGATCGGCGGCGGAGAGGCCCGTATCGTCCGGCTCCTCGATTGTCCGCTGGCGGCTTATCTAGATCCGGCGTATGCACCGGGAGCGGTGATTCGGCTTGCCTGAGGGCGCCGAACGCCGCTTTTTTTTCGACAAAAAGAGAACATAGGTACGCCACGCCATTATATGGTATAATGTTGTTCCGGGGGTGGCAGAAGTGGCTAAACGCAAAAGAAAGAAGAAAAAAGCGCTGCTCGGCAGCGTTTTGAAATATGAAATTTACGGCATTCTGCTGATAACCGTATCCGTCATCGCGTTATCGGGCGAGGCCGCAGTCGGCCGCTCGCTGTCCAGCATGGCGGCTTATTTGCTTGGACGGTTTTATTTTGTGCTGCCGCTGGTCGGCATTTTCTTCGGGCTGCTCGTTATGATTCACCGGCGGTGGCCCAATAAATGGAGCAGTCGCCATACGGGATTGCTGATGCTCGTAATGTCCATGTGCCTGATGAGCACCATTTCGGCGATGGAGCATAAGCTCGGTCCGCTGTCGATGCTGCAGCCGGGCAATGTTCTGGCCCAAATACATAATGATCTGTCGGGATCGCTGGCCCCCGGCGCCAATGACGGCGGAGCCTACCTGCTCGGCAGGGACATCAGCGGCGGCTACATCGGCGCGCTGGAATATGCCGCGCTGCTGTGGCTGTTCGGCAGCCTCGGCGCCAAGCTGATCATGATCGTCATGCTGGCGATCAGCTTTATGCTGGTGACGAACCTCTCCTATGTGGAATTGTTCGCCCTGCTGCGCAAACGTGCGGTCAAGCTTGCGCATGACCTGCGCAAGCGCGCGGGCAGCCGGCCGGCTGCGGTTCCGGCCGCGGCCAAGCGCTCGTCCCGGAGCGCGTCCGTGCCATCGGCAGCGAGAGCGGCTGCCGATGATGCAGACGACGACGAGGAGGACGAGCTGCCGGAGTCCCGGCCGCCGCAGTTCCTGAAGCGGATCGGCGGCTGGTTTGCCGGCCCGGCGCAGCGGCCGGCCGAAACCGGCGACGACGGCGCGGACGAGTCCGCCGGCGTTGCCCCGGCAGTGCAGCGCGGGGAACGTCCCGCGCTTGCGGTACACGGCGGCGGCCTAAACGGGAACGCCGCGCCGGAGCCGCGCGAGTCCGAGCCGGGGGAACCGGCGGACGAGGCACTGGAGGAAGAGCCGGTGATTCCAATCATCCGCGACTTCTTCGAGCATATCCGCCACGAAGGGCTCAGCGACGAGGAACGCGAGGAGTGGAGCGGTTTTTCGCCGACGGCACGGAGCGGCGGAACGGCGGCTGCGATGGCCGCCGTTCCGCCAGACGGCGCGATGCATGCAGGCGCAGCCGGTGCGGTGGCCGGGAAAGCGGCGGCTTTGGCCGCTGCGGGGGAAGGCGGAAGCGAGGTTGCGGACGTGGCGCTGAGCGGCTTGCTCTCCGGTGGCGAAGGAGGCGCGGAGGCGCCGCTTCCGCCGCCGCCGAAGCCGTACAAGCTGCCGTCGTTCCGCCTGTTGTCGAAGCCGAGCGGAAACGGCAAAGCCGGCGACCAGAACGACTACATGCAGACCGCCCGTAAGCTGGAGGCGACGCTGGAGAGCTTCGGGGTACGCGCGAAGGTGCTGGAAGTGGTCCGGGGACCGGCCGTTACAAGGTACGAGATCCAGCCGGATATCGGCGTGAAGGTCAGCCGGATCGTCAATTTGACCGATGATATCGCGCTGGCGCTTGCGGCCAAGGATATCCGCATGGAAGCGCCGATACCGGGTAAATCGGCCATCGGCATCGAAGTGCCGAATCCCGAGGTGTCGGTAGTCACGATGCGCGAGGTCATGGAGACACAAGTGTTCCAGGATGCCGAATCCCGGCTGTCCATTGCCCTCGGCCGCGATATTTCCGGCCAGACGATCATCGGCAATCTCGCCAAAATGCCCCATTTGCTGGTAGCCGGCGCAACCGGGTCGGGTAAATCGGTCTGCATTAACGGCATTATTACAAGCATCCTGTACAAAGCGAAGCCGAATGAAGTCAAATTCCTCATGGTCGACCCGAAGATGGTCGAGTTGAATGTATATAACGGCATTCCGCATCTGCTGGCGCCTGTCGTCACCGATCCGAAACGCGCCAGCCTGGCACTGAAGAAGATCGTCGTTGAGATGGAAAAGCGCTACGAGCTATTCTCCAAATCGGGTACGCGGAACGTGGAAGGCTACAACAATCTGATGAAAGACAATCCGGCGGCGATATTGCCGTATATCGTCGTGATCGTGGACGAGTTGGCGGATCTCATGATGGTGGCTGCGAACGACGTCGAGGACGCGATTTGCCGGCTCGCGCAGATGGCGCGGGCGGCAGGTATCCATCTGATTATCGCCACCCAGCGGCCGTCGGTCGACGTCATCACTGGCTTGATCAAAGCCAATGTGCCGTCGCGTATCGCTTTCGGCGTATCCTCCAACGTCGACTCCCGCACCATTCTTGACATGCCCGGTGCCGAGAAGCTGCTCGGCCGCGGCGACATGTTGTTCCTGCCGATGGGCGCTTCCAAGCCGATCCGCGTACAGGGCGCATTCCTGAGCGATCAGGAAGTGGAGAACGTCGTCCGCTATGTGAGCAGTCAAGGCGAAGCCGATTACGACGAGTCGCTCGTACCTGAAGTGGACGAGTCGGTCCAGGAGGACCAGGACCCGCAGGACGAGCTGTACGATCAAGCTGTCCAGATCGTGCTGGAGGCAAAGCAGGCTTCGGTCTCGCTGCTGCAGCGCCGGATGCGCGTCGGGTATACCCGGGCCGCCCGGTTGATCGACGCGATGGAAGCACGCGGCATCATCGGCCCTTACGAGGGCAGCAAACCGCGCGACGTCCTGATGTCATTGGAACAATATCAGCACAGCAAGATCAGCTCGTAAATAAGCGAAGGCGCCCCATACCATGGGGCGCCTTTTTTTGGTTATGGCTCTGGAATATTACTGCTGACTTGTTATGCATTTCATACATCCCGCGCAGCGCCCGGAGCGATTAATGCATAGGAAGCTCTGCCTGTCGTCATACTAACCGTAGCCGTTCATGATGAACCTTAGGAGAAAGGTAGAGCGAACTTACATGAAAAAGCATAAGCGATGGTTTTTTGCCGTATTGACATTAACGCTTGCCGCTGCGCCGTTTACGGGCATGCTGCTGCCGGACAGCCGCGGTAATGCCCAGGCTGCCGTGTCGCCGCAGTCCGCCGCCGAAGCAGAAGAGGCGCTCCCCGCTTTCGGAACGACCCCGCTGAAGCTTGGGGCTTCGGGGCAGGATGTATATGAGCTTCAAGGGAGATTGAAGTATCTCGGGTACTATGACGGTAAGATCGACAGCCAGTTCGGCTCGAAAACCAAAAACGCCGTCACTTGGTTTCAGTGGAAATTCGGGATCAAATCGGATGGCGTGGTCGGGGCGAAAACGAAGCTGAAGCTGTACAACGCGACCAAGGACTGGAAGCCGACGGAGCCGAAGACAGGAACATCATCGAACCAGACCGCCGCGAAAAACAATACAAACAATGCGGCCGATTCGGGCAATGCCGAATTAAGCTCGGGCAATACGATGGGGCTGTCCGATAACGACCTCAAAATCATGGCCAATGCCGTATACGGCGAATCCCGCGGCGAGCCGTTCGAAGGACAGGTGGCGGTCGCCGCCGTAATCTTGAACCGGGTTAAATCGCCGAGCTTCCCGAATACGCCGTCCGGCGTGATTTTTCAACCGGGAGCCTTTACGGCCGTCGCCGACGGACAGATTTATCTGGAGCCGAATGAACAAGCCCGCAAAGCGGTTCAGCAGGCCTTGAACGGCTGGGACCCGACCGGCGGCTGCATCTATTACTTTAATCCGAAAACGGCAACCTCCAAATGGATCTGGAGCCGTCCGCAGGTGAAGACCATCGGGCAGCATATCTTCTGCATGTAGCTGCCGCGCTGCCGTTATAGCCTTGTTTTACGCGAAGCAACCGGGCCCAGCGCCTTCGGTTGCTTCCTTACTTTGGAATGGTTTAGAATGGATATTACTTCATACACTTGATGTATAGCTTTCATTTACGCCGTAAAGGAGTTTTGGACTTGACCAATCACGGATTTCAACATGGCAGCGCCGCCGGCCTGCGCATACACGTTTTGCCGACCAAAGCGTTCAAAACGTTTGCCATTTCGCTTTATGCTGGCGTGCCGCTTGACGAGAAGACTGTAACCCGCACGGCGCTCGCCCCGTTCGTCCTCCGCAGAGGAACGGCGAGCTACCCGGAAACGACGATGTTCCGCGAGCGTTTGGAGGAGCTGTACGGCGCGGGGTTCGGTTTTGATATCTACAAAAGAGGCGATTACCAGATCGTCCAATTCCGCATGGACACGATCAACGATTCGTTTGTGCAAAGCAAGGAAAGCCTGCTGGGGGAATCCTTCGCCTTCCTGGGCGAGGTGCTGACCAAGCCGCTGCTGGAGAACGGCAGCTTCCGTGCATCTTACGTGGCGACGGAGCGCGAAACGGTGCGCAAGAAGCTGGAAGCCATTGTGAACGACAAAATCCGTTATGCCGCAGAACGCTGCATCGAAGAAATGTGCGCCGGCGAGCCTTACCGTCTGCATCCGCTGGGCCAGCGGGCCGATCTCGAGGCCATCAGTCCGCAGGTGCTTACAGAATCGTACCAATCGTGGCTGAACGACGCGATTCTCGACCTGTATGTCGTAGGCGATACGACGGCGGAAGAAGTGCAGAAGCTGGTGGAGCGCCATTTTGCCGCAAGCCGTACGGCCAACGGAGAATATGCCACAAATACCCCTGCCGTGCATGTTAAAGAAGTAAAGACGATAGAGGAGCGTCTGGACGTCAACCAGGGCAAACTCAACATGGGGCTGCGCACCACGATCACCTACAAGGACAGCCGGTATGCGGCAGCGCTGATGTACAACGGCATCCTCGGCGGCTATCCGCATTCGAAGCTGTTCGTCAATGTACGCGAAAAAGAAAGCTTGGCTTACTACGCCTCCTCCCGCTACGACGGGCATAAAGGCATCGGCACCATTCAGTCGGGCATCGAAATCCAGAACTACGGCAAAGCCGTCGACATTATCAAACAGCAGCTCGATGAGCTGAAAGCCGGGAATATCAGCGATTTGGAACTGCAGCAGACGAAAGCAATGATCCGCAATCTGCTCTCCGAGATCCAGGATTCGGCGTTTGAGCTCATCTCGTATGATTTTAACCGTCAAATCTCCGGCAAGGACCGTTCCGCGCAGGAGCTGATCGCCGAGGTGGAAGCCATCGGGGCACAGGAGGTCAAAGCTGCGGCGGAGACCTTTGAGCTGGATACGGTTTATTTCCTGACAGGGCAGAAGGAGGAATAGCGGTGGAACAAAAAACGTACGAAAGACTTCAGGAGACGCTGTACCACGAGGTTATGGACAACGGGCTGCAGGTGTATGTGCTGCCAAAACCCGGTTTCCGAAAGACCTACGCTACCTTTGCGACTAAATATGGCTCCGTCGATAATCATTTCAAGGTTGCCGGAGGCGAAGAGACAACGGTTCCCGACGGAATCGCCCATTTTCTGGAGCATAAAATGTTCGAGGAGCCGGAAGGCGATATTTTTGCCACGTTTGCCGCGAACGGCGCCTCGGCCAATGCATTCACCAGCTTTGACCAGACCGTGTATCTGTTCTCCGCAACGGAGAATGTCGAGACTAATCTCAGCACGCTTGTCGACTTTGTGCAGCGCCCGTATTTTACCGATGAGAATGTGGAGAAGGAAAAGGGCATTATCGGCCAGGAAATCAACATGTACGCCGACAATCCGGACTGGCGGGTCTATTTCGGCCTGATCGAAGCGATGTACGCCAAACATCCGGTGCATATTGACATCGCGGGCACTGTCGAGTCGATCTCCACCATTACGAAGGAAACCCTGTATACCTGCTACAATTCCTTTTACCATCCCAGCAACATGCTGCTCTTCATCGTCGGCGGCGTGGAGCCGGAAAAAGTGTTTGAATTGATCCGGACCAATCAAGGCGCGAAATCATACGGCAAACAAGGCGACATTGAACGGATTTTCGAGCCGGAGCCGGCTGAAGTCGCGATCAAACGCAAGGAGAGCAAGCTGGCGGTGTCCATGCCGAAATGCCTTTTCGGGTTCAAAGAGAAAACAACCGGCCTTACGGGAGAAGCCGGCGTGCGCCGCGATCTGACCACCCGGCTGATGCTGGACCTCTTGCTGGGCAGCAGCACCGCGCTGTACCAGAAGCTGTACGACGAGGAACTGATCTCCGACAGCTTCGGCAGTGAATTCAATAGTTCTCCGCAGTATGCGTTCTCGGCGATCGGCGGTGACACGAAGGACCCGGATCTGCTTTTGAAACGCGTGAAGGAAGAAGTGGATCTACTGCTGGCCAGCGGATTTGCGGAGAAGGATTTCGAACGGGCGCGGAAAAAGAAGATCGGCGGCTACCTGCGCATGCTGAACTCGCCGGAGAGCATCGCCCACGAATTCACCCGTTACCAGTTCCGCGGCGGCGACTTGTTCGCCGTGCTTCCGCTGTATGAATCGATTACGCTGGATGAGGTCAACGTACGCCTCCGTGATCATGTAGACTGGGAACAGCTGGCGGTATCGGTCGTGGTGAGTCCTTGATGCAAAAAGCGGGAGAGAGCGGGAAACCGCTGAACGAAATGACGGTTCTGATTACCGGAGGCAGCGGGGGAATCGGCGGCGCGATCGCCGAACGTTTTGCTTCCGTCGGCATGAATATCATCATTCATTATATGCGCTCGCATGAAGCGGCCAACGACGTTGCCCGCCGCTGCATGGCGCTGGGTGCCAAGGTGCTGACCGTGGCCGCGGATATCCGCGACCGCGGCCAGCTGCTGCGCATGGCGGAGCGGCTGGAGCAGGCCGGCATGCTGCCGGACATTCTCGTAAACAATGCCGGCGTGGCCCATTACGGCATGCTGGCGGATGTCACCGAGGAGGAATGGGACGACCTAATGGCCGTCAATCTGAAGGGGACATTTCTGTGCAGCCAGATCTTTATGCCGGGGATGATCTCCCGGCGGTTTGGCCGGATCATCAACGTCTCTTCGGTCTGGGGCATATCCGGCGCTTCCTGCGAAGTGGCGTATTCCGCCAGCAAAGGCGGCGTCAACGCCTTTACCAAGGCGCTGGCCAAGGAGCTGGCGCCCTCGGGGGTCACGGTGAATGCCGTAGCGCCCGGAGCCGTACAGACGGCGATGCTGAACAATCTGCAGGAGGACGAAATGCGGATGCTCAAGGAAGAAATTCCGGTCGGGCGTCTTGCTTCGCCGGAAGAGATTTCTTCGCTCGTGTATTTTCTCGCCCTTCCCGAATCGGGTTATATCACCGGCCAAGTCATTAGTCCAAATGGCGGATGGATTACCTGAATCGGGGCTGGAGAATAGCTCCAGCATAAGACCTTTCGTGTTTACGCATATTAGTACTGTTGCTTTTATAAACTCGCTTTACTCCAAGGAGGGTTTTAAGATGTCAACAGAATCCGTAGTAAAAGACTTTGATTCCTGGAAAAGTTTCCTGGGCAAACGGGTCATCCAAGCCGAAAAAATGGGGATGAGCGACGAAACCATTTCGAAGCTGGCTTTTGAAATCGGGGAATTTCTCGACCAGAAAGTCGATCCGGGCAACTATTCCAACCGGGCGATCAAAGAGCTATGGGATTGCGGAACCGATGCAGAGAAGCAAACCATTGCTTCCCTCATGGTCAAGCTGGCGAAGAAAAACGCATAGCCGGTTGCGGAGAGCTCCCTTTACGGGAGCTTTTCTGCAATTAATGCGCCAGTGACCTTGCCTTTAATACCTATTTTTTATATCATTAACATGATCCTTGATTCAGGGCGCCTTGTCAGAGGCGGTCTGGCAAAGGCATCGCAGCAAGACCCCGGTTTTACGGGGTTAAGTTATTAAGATATTTTTCTCGCTCAAACGCTTTGCGTCTCTTGGGACGCCGGGGCGTTTATGCTTATGTCCGGCCGAATTTCGGGTAATCTTGGAAGCAAACGAGGTGCACAGGTGGAATACAAACAATGGTACATGGAGTACAAGATACATAAGAATAGACCCGGGCTGCTCGGCGATATCGCCTCCATGCTCGGGATGCTGGAAGTCAATATACTGACGATCAACGGGGTAGAAGGCAAGACGCGCGGCATGCTTTTGGAGACGAACGACGACGAGAAGATCAAGCTGATGGGCGAAATGCTGCGCAAGGTGGACAATATCACGGTCACCGCTCTGCGTACGCCGCGGCTGGTCGACAAGCTGGCGGTCCGGCATGGACGGTATATTGACCGCGATTCGGATGACCGCAAAACCTTCCGCTTCACCCGGGATGAGTTGGGTCTTCTGGTGGATTTTCTTGGCGAACTGTTTAAGCGTGATGGGAATCAGGTAATAGGACTTCGGGGCATGCCGCGCGTCGGCAAAACGGAGTCGATTATTGCGGGAAGCGTCTGCGCGATGAAGCGCTGGACGTTTGTTTCGTCGACGCTGCTGCGCCAGACGGTCCGGAGCCAGCTGGCCGAGGACGAAATGAACCCGAACAACATTTTCATCATCGACGGCATTGTCAGCACGATCCGCTCGAACGAGAAGCATTACAACCTGCTTCAGCAGGTTATGGAAATGCCGAGTACGAAGGTTATCGAGCATCCCGATATTTTTGTGCGGGAATCCGGGTATACCTATGATGATTTCGATATCATCGTCGAGCTTCGCAATACCCCTAACGAGGAAATCGTGTACGAGTCGTTTACGACAAGCTACAGTGATGATCTATAAATAAACTGCAATTATCAGGAGGTGATGGCATGTCGGAACTGGGCCGGCATTTGAAAGAGGCGCGCCTGCAAAAGGGAATGAGCCTTGACGATGTCCAGGAAGTCACGAAAATTCGCAAAAAGTATTTAGAAGCCATCGAGGCGGGCGATTATAAGGTGCTGCCAGGAAGCTTTTATGTGCGGGCGTTCATCAAAACGTATGCGGAAGCTGTCGGCGTTAATCCCGAGGAGCTGATGGAAGAGCACGGCAACGTTCCGGCGGCAGCCCCGGCGGATACCACGATGGAGACGGTCATTCAGAAACGCAGCCGGAAGCCGGAACGGGAACGCAATTCGCGCTGGCTGTCTACCCTTCTCATGTGGACCTTCCCCGTGCTCATTCTTGTCGTTATTTATTGGTATGCCTCCAACGCGATGGATAAGGGCAATTCCGAGCAGACGGACAATGCCAGCGTAACGAACGAGCAGCAGGATCCGGCCAAAGCAACGGCCTCCCCGACCGCGGAAGGCGGCGGAGTCGCTACAGCAACAGCAACGCCTGAACCTACGCTTGCCCCGACGCCGTCCCCGTCGCCGTCGGCTTTGCCGGTTACGGTCACCCAGGACCACAAATCGGGCAAAACCACCGTGTTCAAAGTAACGGCCTCGGCGGGAAGCCAGGTCCAGGTTGAGATCGATGCCACCGGCGTAAGCTGGCTGGAAGTCTATAAAGGTGAGAATTCATCGGGCGAGAAGCTGAGCTTCGGCAACACCGCTGCGGGCGATCATCTGAGCTTTACGCTCGATGCGGCAGGGCTGTACATCAAATCGGGGTACTCCCCGGCTACCGCCATCACCGTTGCCGGACAAGCCATTACCGATGGCAAAACTTCATCGCGGCTGCTGCTGCAGCTTGATGACGGAACTGGTACGGCGACGGCCACCGATGCAGCCGGAAATTCGGGGGAATAGGGCAATCATGTATAACCTTTTGCTTTTGGGAGAACCTAGAAATGATTTACAGTTCTTACGCCAAAGCGAGGTGTATTCTCTCATGACTGTCAGCTGGATCGTTACTGGGCTGGGAATTATCGTCAGCCTCCTCGGATATTATTTGACACCGGGAGCCTGGGGCTACGGAATCCTTGGTTTTGGGCTTGCGCATGTCGTGCTGGGGATTCTGGATATGTTCCGGGCTCCTGCACGCAGCCGGTAAGCCATGCGCGGCAAACGTCTCCCGGGAACACCGGGAGATGTGCCTACGCATAAGTCCATACGGATGCAACGAGGCTCCACCATTCGTGGGGCTGTTTTTTTATGATAAGCCTCTTCCATAAATTAGACGGGGCGTTACTTTTCTCATATAATAGGAGCAGTAAAATGTTAGCAAAGGACGTGGAACAATGAGTTCGGAAAGTTCATTCGACATCGTATCCAAAATGGATATGCAGGAGTTGACCAATGCCGTCCACCAGACGGAGAAGGAGATCGAGAACCGGTTCGACTTCAAAAACAGCAAAAGTAACCTCAAACTGGAAAAAGACGCGCTGATCATCCAGTCGGATGACGAATACAAGCTGAATGCCGTCATCGATATTTTGCAGTCGAAAATGGTGAAACGCGGCATAACTTTGAAGAATATGGATTTCGGGAAAATCGAACCAGCATCACTAGGCTCGGTGAGGCAGCGTCTCGGGCTCAAGCAGGGCATCGACCAGGAGAACGCCAAAAAAATCAACGTGCTGATCCGCGATTCGAAGCTTAAAGTCAAAAGCCAGATCCAGGGCGACCAGATCCGCGTGACCGGAAAAAACCGCGACGATTTGCAGTCTATCATCCAGCTTTTGCGTAAAGCCGATCTACCGCTCGATCTGCAGTTTATGAACTTTAAATAATAGAACATGGTGGATTTTTGGATTCGTTTAAAGGATCAGGGGAGGAACTTCAGTGAATTTACCCAACCGCATAACGCTTGCGCGTATATGTCTCATTCCGATTATGATGATTTTTTTGCTTGTCGATTTCAATTTTTATCCTGAACCGATCCACTGGGGCTCTTTTCAGCTATCGGTGAATCATTTGATCGCAGCAATCATTTTCTTGCTTGCAGCCAGCACGGACGGCATCGACGGCTACATTGCCCGAAAATACAACATGGTAACCAACCTCGGCAAACTGCTTGACCCGCTGGCGGACAAGCTGCTCGTGTCGGCGGTGCTGATCTCGCTGGTGGAGCTGGGACGCTGCGATTCCTGGATCGCCATCGTCATCATCAGCCGTGAATTCGCCGTAACCGGGCTGCGCCAGGTGGCACTGCTTGAAGGCAAAGTGGTTGCTGCCAGCAAGTGGGGCAAAATTAAAACGGTCGTGCAGATCGTTGCGATTTCCCTGCTGCTCCTGAACAATTTTCCGTTCCAGTTCATCAGCATTCCGCTGGACGATATCGCGATCTGGGCTGCGGCGCTGATCACGATTTATTCGGGAGTCGACTATTTCGTCAAAAACAAGGAGCTGCTTGAGCTTCACAACGCGTAAGACGGTTCCTTGTACATACTCAGCATGAAGGAGGGTCAGCTATGAATGCGGAAATTATTGCTGTAGGCACCGAGCTGCTGCTCGGTCAAATCGTAAATACAAACAGCCAGTTTTTATCGACGGAGCTGGCGGCTCTCGGGATCGACGTTTATTTTCAAACCGTGGTCGGCGACAACAACGGCCGCTTGCAGCAGGCGATCGAAATCGCCCGAAGCCGTGCGGATATCATCCTGTTTACCGGCGGCATCGGGCCTACCGAAGACGATCTGACCAAAGAGGGGCTTGCCGCCGCCTTGGGCCGCCAGATTCACATCGACCAGATGGCGATGGACCATGTGCAGCGTTTCTTTGACGACCGGAAGATCGTCATGACCGAAAACAACCGCAAGCAGGCCTTGATGCTGGACGGGGCGACGCCGCTGCCAAACGAGATCGGCCTGGCGGTCGGCGCCGCGCTGGAGCAGGACGGCAAATTCTACATTGTGCTGCCCGGCCCGCCGCGCGAAATGAAGCCGATGTTTACGGATAAAGCGAAGCCGTGGCTGCTGCAGCACGCGCTAACGAATGAAATGCCGATCTATTCCAAAATGCTCAAATTCGCCGGCATCGGCGAATCGCTGCTGGAAGACAAGCTGATCGACCTGATCCGCACCCAGACCGACCCGACCATCGCCCCGTATGCAAAGGAAGGCGAAGTGACGGTGCGCATCTCCACCAAGGCTCCTTCCGAACGCGATGCCATGGTGAAGCTGGATGCGCTGGAGAAGAAAATTCAAGGCATATTGCCTGAGCATATGTACGCCAACATCGACGTGCCGCTGGAGCAGCTGATCGTCGACTGGATGGCGGATGCCGGACTGACGCTCAGCGCCGCCGAAAGCTGCACCGGAGGACTGCTGATGGAGAGCATCACCAACATTCCCGGTAGCGCGTCCATGTTCGCCGGCGGCATCGTCTGCTATTCCAATGACCTGAAGAAAAAGCTGCTGAACGTGCCCGCCGCGATGCTGGAAGGCCCGGAGGCGGTCGGTGCGGTCAGCCGGGAAGTGGCAGAAGTGCTCGCCGATCAGGTCCGCATGATCGCGGACAGCGATTTTGGCCTTTCCGTAACCGGCGTTGCCGGACCGGGCTACTCCGAACGCAAGCCGGTCGGGCTGGTGTTCGTGGGACTGGCCGAACGCGGACGGAAGACCGAAGTCTACGAGCTTAATCTGAAGGGCACGCGCGAGAACATCCGGCTGCGTACCGTCAAGGCGCTGCTGTACCGCCTCTGGCGCAGGCTGGAAGAACGCAAGGTGGAGACGCCGCTGGAAGGCTCGGCCTTGCAATAACGTTTTTGGCCGGTATATAATTGAATCATACGGAAGAACCGTGGCATGTACATCTTGCTGCGGTTTTTTGTTTTATATGTGAGATGGGGCTGACCCGTTACATAAATGCCGCCCATGCCGTCTACGCTGCCCTCCTCATTATTTTTTAAATGTCCGGCGGTACGGTTCCTTCCTGATTATGGTTGCGGGAGGGGGTTTACAATATAAGGGAGAAGATTCTCTCCCACTGAAAAAAACGAATGTATGTTCGAAAAAAAGCTTGGCAAGGCCCGGAAAACACGTTATTATAATACTATAAACAGTGAAGGAAGTGGTCGGATTGTCAGATCGTCGTGCAGCGCTGGATATGGCGCTTCGTCAAATAGAAAAACAATTTGGTAAAGGTTCGATTATGAAGCTGGGCGAATCTACCCACATGAAGGTAGAGGTCGTTCCAAGCGGCGCCTTGGCCCTTGATATTGCTCTGGGAATCGGCGGACTTCCTAAAGGCCGCATTATCGAAGTATATGGACCGGAATCTTCCGGTAAGACAACAGTGGCCCTGCATGCCATCGCAGAAGTGCAAAAGGTTGGCGGACAAGCCGCATTTATCGATGCGGAGCATGCGCTCGATCCTAAATACGCCCAGGCACTGGGCGTAAATATCGACGAATTGCTGCTGTCCCAGCCGGATACCGGCGAGCAGGCGCTGGAAATCGCCGAAGCGCTCGTACGCAGCGGCGCAGTGGACATCATCGTCGTCGACTCTGTAGCGGCACTGGTGCCGAAGGCGGAAATCGAAGGCGAAATGGGCGATTCCCATGTCGGCTTGCAAGCGCGTCTGATGTCGCAGGCGCTGCGGAAACTGTCCGGCGCCATCAACAAATCCAACACGATTGCCATCTTCATTAACCAGCTTCGTGAGAAGATCGGCGTGATGTTCGGCAATCCGGAAACGACGCCGGGCGGCCGCGCGCTTAAATTCTACTCTTCGGTGCGTCTTGATGTACGGCGGGTAGAGAGCATCAAGATGGGCAATGATGTGGTAGGTAACCGTACCCGGATCAAAGTTGTCAAGAACAAGGTAGCACCTCCGTTCAAGCAAGCCGACGTCGACATCATGTACGGTGAAGGGATCTCGAGAGAGGGCAGCCTTGTCGATATGGGAACAGACATGGATATCATCAACAAGAGCGGTGCTTGGTATTCCTATGAAGGCGAACGTCTCGGCCAAGGCCGCGAGAATGCCAAGCAATTCCTGAAGGAGCATCAGGACATTGCTCTGATCATCGAGAACAAGATCCGTGAAGCCAGCAATCTGTCCACGATTGTTGCGGCGCCAAGCGAATCCGAAATTGCTGCGGAGAAGGAAGAAGAAGAGAATCTGCTGCTCGAAATTGAATAATTTCTGCCGCGCTATCGCGGAGAGAATGAAATAGTATATGGTTTCGGGCGCCCTGGTAACAGCATCCAGGGCGCCTTTTCGCCTATAAAGAGAATATTTAACTTGAGAGAGGGGAGGCCAACGTATGGTCATTCAATTGAATCCGGAGCCGGAAGAGGAACCCGGCGAGCTGTTAGGCGATTTCCCTGACGGAGAGCAACTGACGATCACCCGGGTGGAGCGTGAAAAGAAGGGTCAACGTTACCTGATCTATTTTGGGGAGCATAAACTGTCGGTTCATGAAGATGTGATGATTAAATACCGGATGCTTACCGGCGGCGTTTTCCTGAAGGCAGATTTACAGGAAATTGTCATTGCCGATGAGCGCCAGCGTGCGTACGTGGAAGGGCTGCGCTACCTGGAACGGAAGCCGAGAACCTCTACGGAGATGGTCCGCCGTTTACGGGAGAAGGAAATCGGAGAGACTATAATAACCGAAGTTGTGCAGCGGCTGACGGAAGAACGTTTTCTCGACGATCCGCTGTATGCGCGGCAATGGGCGGAGCAACGGTTGAACAGCCAGCGCAAAGGCAAGCTGTGGATCCGCCAGGAGCTGCGGGAGAAAGGCATCGACAAATCGCTGATTGCGGACGCGCTGGAGGAAATTACACCGGAGCAGGAGCTGGAAAACGCACTGGCGACGGCGCGCAAGAAATGGAACATGCTCAGCGGTGAACCGTACGATAAACGCCGCAAGACCGGCGCGTTCCTGATGCGGCGGGGATTCGGTGGCGAAACGGTGCGGCAGGTGCTGAATATTTTGCGCGAAGAAACCGATTCGGGAGACGACATCGATGAGATGTACTTTCCAGACGGATTCTCTTGACTTTGGAACGAAGATCGACTCTCTTGACAATGTCTTTTTATAAATAATAAAATATAACATGAATCGGCATGAACCATGAGTCCTTTTTCCTTCCCAAAAAGATGATTCCAATCATTCGATTCGCGTACACTTATCTGACATGTAAGCGCCGGTATGGCGGGCAGTATGCTTTTCGCAGCACTTGCAGAAAGGCAATCGGTGTATTACCGTTTTTTTCTATGGTGATGAACGGATAGTTTAACAACTGCACAAAACCCAAGGAATACCTTGGAGGAACCAACGAGGAGGTGAATCAGATGCAATCCTGGATCTGGGTCATTATCGTTCTCGTTGTAGCTGCAATTTTCTTTGGATTCGGTTATTTTATTCGTAAATCCCTTGCAGAAGCTAAAATTTCCAGCGCCGAGAAAGAAGCCCTCGTCATCGTGGAGAACGCGAAGAAAGAGGCTGAGGCGCTGAAGAAGGAAACGGTACTCGAGGCTAAGGATGAAGTCCACAGAATCCGTACCGAGGCCGAGAAGGAAACTCGTGAACGTCGGAATGAGATTCAACGGCAAGAGAGACGTTTGCTGCAAAAGGAAGAATCACTGGATAAAAAAATGGAATCGCTCGAACGAAAAGAAGAGCAAGTAGCTAACAAAGAGAAACGAATTGACGAAACCCAGCAACAAATCGACGTAATTTACAAGAATCAGGTTAGCGAACTGGAGCGCATCTCGAATCTGAGCATCGATGATGCTCGCAGCATCATCCTCAGCAACGTGGAGCAGGAAGTTCGCCACGAAACCGCGCAGATGATCAAAGACATCGAACAGCAGGCGAAAGAGGAAGCGGACAAGAAGGCCCGCGAAATCATCACGCTGGCGATTCAGCGCTGTGCGGCGGACCATGTAGCGGAAACGACCGTATCGGTTGTCACGCTGCCGAACGAAGAAATGAAGGGACGGATTATCGGCCGCGAAGGCCGCAACATCCGCGCTCTCGAAACGTTGACCGGGATCGATCTGATTATCGACGATACGCCGGAAGCGGTGATCCTGTCGGGCTTCGATCCGATTCGCCGCGAAGTGGCACGGACGGCACTGGAGAAACTGGTGGCCGACGGTCGTATCCATCCGGCACGTATCGAGGAAATGGTCGAGAAATCCCGCAAAGAAGTGGATGAACGGATCCGCGAGTACGGCGAACAGGCAACCTTCGAGGTTGGCGTTCACGGTCTGCATCCGGATCTCATCAAAATTTTGGGCCGCTTGAAATTCCGTACGAGCTATGGTCAAAATGTGCTTAAGCACTCTATGGAAGTCGCTTATTTGAGCGGACTGATGGCCGGTGAGCTTGGGGAAGACATCGTGCTTGCAAAACGTGCCGGATTGCTTCATGACATCGGCAAGGCGCTGGACCACGAAGTGGAAGGTTCGCATGTGGAGATCGGCGTCGAGCTGGCGAAGAAGTACAAGGAACATCCGGTCGTGATCAACAGTATCGCATCCCACCATGGCGACGTCGAAGCGACTTCGGTCATCGCTATGCTGGTCGGTGCAGCCGACGCCTTGTCGGCGGCACGTCCGGGCGCGCGGCGCGAAACGCTGGAAACGTATATTAAACGTCTGGAGAAACTCGAAGAAATCTCCGAGTCCTTCGAAGGCGTCGAGAAGTCGTATGCGATTCAGGCGGGCCGCGAAGTGCGCGTCATGGTACAGCCGGAGAAGATCGACGATGCGGAAGCCTTCCGTCTGGCCCGCGACATTACGAAGATGATCGAGAGCGAGCTGGATTATCCGGGTCATATCAAGGTCACCGTCATTCGCGAGACACGGGCGGTAGAATACGCGAAATAATCAGGAAATCGGCCCCCTTCCGGGGCCTTTTTCTTTGCAGAACAGAGAAGCAGGTCAGGAGGCGGACACCATCAAAGTTTTATTTATCGGCGACATCGTCGGCAATACGGGTAGAAAAGCGCTGCGCGAAATGCTGCCGTCGCTCAAAAGCAAATATCAGCCGCATATCATCATTGCCAACGGAGAGAACGCTGCCGCAGGGCGGGGCATCACGTCCGCCATCGCCAACGAGTTTTTCAACTGGGGCGTGCACGGCATTACGATGGGCAACCACACGTGGGACAACAAAGATATCTTTGAATTTATCGATGACGAGCCGCGGCTGATCCGGCCGGCGAATTTCCCTCCAGGCACGCCGGGCCGGGGATACACGATCATTAAAGCAAACGGCAAGCAGCTGGGGATCGTGAATCTGCAGGGCCGCACGTTTTTGCCGGCGATCGACGATCCGTTCCGCATTGGCGAAGAAATCGTCGACGAGCTGAGACAGAAGACGAAATGCATTCTCGTTGATTTTCATGCCGAAGCAACCTCCGAAAAAATCGCGATGGGGTATTTTATGGACGGGCAAGCGTCGATCGTGGTTGGCACGCATACACATGTGCAAAGCAATGACGAAGTGATTTTACCCGGAGGAACCGCGTATTTAACCGATGCAGGCATGGTTGGTTCAAGAGAGGGAATTTTGGGTATGGAAAAGGATGCGGTTCTTTATAAATTCACAACCCAATTGCCGTCCCGTTTTGTCGTGGATGAAGGGAAATGGCAGCTGCACGGGTTATTCGCAGAGCTTGACGAAGCAACAGGCAAAGCCACGCGGGTAGAGAAAATCCGTATGCGTGAAGATGAATGGGTGATGAGCTAAAGCAGGAAGATTTTCGCAGGAGTTTCGGAAAAGTTCGCTAAATTTGGGTAAAGCGTGATATTTTTCATATCGAAAAACAACATCTTTTGTACTATTTTCTCCGTAGTGGCTCGTAAAAAGAAGGAATTATTTCTTCTCTCGCGAATAACATCTACAGTAGTGGAAGAACACCATCATTTTCCCAGGGGAGGTACTTACTATGGATGTCTTAAAAGTATCAGCCAAATCCAATCCGAATTCCGTTGCCGGCGCACTAGCAGGTGTTCTTCGTGAACGTGGGTCAGCCGAACTGCAAGCCATAGGCGCCGGGGCGCTCAATCAAGCGGTGAAAGCCGTTGCCATTGCCCGGGGATTTGTCGCTCCGAGCGGCGTCGATCTGGTCTGCATTCCGGCGTTTACCGACATCGTTATCGATGGGGAAGACCGCACAGCCATCAAGCTGATCGTAGAGCCAAGATAATAGAAAGAAACGAAATAGAAACCTGTTTACCTTGGTAAACAGGTTTTTTTGTCGTTATGGCGATTTTACGGGACGCGGGCGTATACATACATAGTAAAGTGCAAACCGCCATGGCGGCGGACGGGAGCAGAGGAACGGAAAAGGAGGATCACGGCCATGAAAGAGGCTCAAAGACTGAAAATCGCGGATTTCCATTGCGATGCGCTTAGTAAGCTGCAGACCGTGCCGGGAATCGATTTTGCCGACGATAAGCGGCTGGAAGTGACCGGTGAGCGGCTGGCTGCGGGGAATGTGGCTTTGCAGGTGTTTGCCGTTTATTTGTCCGCAGACATGGGGCGGCCTTCGTTTGAACGGATTTTGGGACAGCTATCCTTATTCCGGAAAAAAGTGGCTGCTTCAAGCCATATCGAATGGCTGCGCTGGAAGGAAGAAGCAGCTGCGTCGCCGACCGGCAGAATACAGGGGCTTTTGTCGCTGGAAGGAGCGGACGGACTCGAAGGGAATTTGCAGTATGCAGAGTGGCTGTTCGAGCTGGGGGTGCGGTTCATCGGGCTGACCTGGAATTATGCGAACTGGGCGGCGGACGGCGTGCTGGAATCGCGGAACGGCGGATTTACGGAAAAAGGCAAAGCGCTCGTCGACTGGTGCAACGATAGCGGAATGCTGCTGGATGTCTCGCATCTGGCGCCGGCAGGCTTCTGGGAGCTGGCGGAACGGAGTGTCCGGCCGTTTATCGCATCGCATTCCAACTGCCGGGCAGTGTGTGACCACCCGCGCAATCTGAGCAACGAGCAGATCCAGGCGATAATTGCCATGGGCGGGCGGATGGGTCTGACGTTTTATCCTCCGTTTGTGCGAGCAGGCGGATCGGCAGCGATGGCGGATTTGCTCCGGCATGTCGAGCATGTATGCGCGTTGGGCGGATCCAGGCATCTAATGTTCGGCTCCGACTTCGACGGTGTGGATGCCTGGACAAAAGGTCTGGAGCATCCGGGCAAATACCCGGAGCTGGCTGATTTGCTGCTGCGGCATTATCCGGAGGCGGAGGTGCGCGGCTGGCTGTATGATAATGCGCTTAACTTTCTGGCGGCATATTTACCTGCAAAACCATAGCGCTGAAAGATATGGCGGAAATATTGCCAAAACGTGGCGATCCCATGACAATCCAGCAATCCATGCATAAAATGTCGAAAAACGGGCTTTCAGAGGGCGGTGAGCCTTTTTCTTTTCGGGTAATTAGATGTATAATGGTCAATGGCTTGTACAGATACTAGAGAAAATACAAGGAGTGACAATTTCATGAGCAAGATTGTACCCGTAGGTGTGTCGGCCCGACATATTCACCTTACGCAAGAGCATGTGGAGGCGCTGTTTGGCGCAGGTTATCAACTGACTGAATTCAAACCGCTGTCCCAACCTGGACAATTTGCAGCCAATGAGCAAGTGGCCGTAATCGGCACCAAAAGCAAATTCGACAAAGTCAGAATCCTCGGCCCGGTCCGTCCGGAATCGCAAGTGGAAATTTCCCGTACGGATGCTTTCGCCCTTGGCGTAAAAGCCCCTGTCCGTGAATCCGGCCATATCGAAGGCACCCCTGGCATTACCCTGAAAGGTCCGGCTGGCGAAGTTGAACTGCAAACTGGCGTCATCATCGCAGCCCGTCATATTCATTTCCATACTTCCGAAGCTGAAGCTTGGGGCATCAAGGACAAGCAAATGCTGAAAGTGCGCCTGGGCGGAGAACGCGGCCTGGTACTGGAAAATGTGTTGGCCCGCGTATCCGACAAATTTAAGCTGGATATGCACATCGACACCGACGAAGCGAATGCAGCGAGCGCCAACAACGGCGACAACGCTGAAATTATCGACTAAGATTCGGCATTGCATACTTAAAAACGGTAAAAGCGGGGGAGCGATCCTCCGCTTTTTTTGCCGTTATCGATTTTGGGTTATAATCATTTCGATATTTTTACAGTGAAATCTATACTTTTTATATTTAATGGCTCCAAAAAGGATGCTATTATGGAAGCGTTATCTTGGAAGATCGAACCGGAAGCGAGGGAACGAGGTGGGAATAACCGTAGATGAGGCGGGAGAAATACTGGCGGCCGGCGTCCCGCTGCCGGAAGATACCGTGGATGGCCTGAAGGCAGGCAGCGGAGAACAGGAACTGAAGGGCATTGCCGTCGCTTTTATGCCGACCCATGCGGTGATTCGGGAAGCGATGCGGCTTGGCGCCAATCTGCTGATTGTCCATGAAGGACTCGGATACCGCCATCGGGACAGGCCGGAGCTGCTGCGGGATGACCCGGTATATTTGTCCAAAATGCAGCTGATCAACGAGACGGGGATAGCCGTGTACCGGCTTCATGATGCGGTGCACCGCTGCAGTCCCGACTTGATCACGGCGGGGCTGGTAACCGCGCTGGGCTGGGAGGAACGGGTCACGGCAACCGCGTCCGAGTATACACTGGCCGAGCTGCCCGGATCGACGCTGCGGGACATCGCGAATCATGTAAAATCCTGCCTCGGGCTTCCGGCCCTTCGCGTCATTGGCCATTTGCCGATGGTTTGCCGCCATATCGCCTTGACGGTAGGCTACCGCGGGGGCGCCGATATCTGCCTTCCGCTTCTGCGGCAGCAGGACCTGCTGATTATCGGAGAAAGTCCGGAATGGGAGACGCCGGAGTATGTGCGGGATGCAGTGCATGAGGGCCATAACAAAGCGTTAATTGTTCTCGGGCATGGGCCGAGCGAGGAGCCGGGCATGAAGCTTTTGGCGGCTTCGTTACCCGCGAAGCTTCCAGGCTATCCGGTGCATTTCATTCCGGCAGAACCATTATTTCAAACGATCTAGGCATTGAAAAAGGAGGTTAACCGGTGGATAATCATGAACTTTTCCCGCGGGAGAGCGGATATCAGGCCTGGCTGGATTACCGCCCGGTGGAGCCGGGGGAGCTCCGAGAGCAATATGCACGTTTCACCCGGATTAGGTTCCATGGAAGGATAGAGCCGAACGGCATTCTGGCTACGGCGGTGGAGGAGCTGCGGCGCGGGTTAACGGCGCTTCTGCAGCGGCCGATTACGGTAGTACATACGGATGCCGAGCCAGGTGATCGCGACAACGCCATTACGCTTGGCATTTTCGGCAATGACCCGGAGACAGACCGGGTATTTCCGGAGGGAGATCCGGAAGCGGACGCCGAAGCTTTTCGGCTTAAATACGATGAAGCTCAGTGCTGTCTCGCCGTCGGCGCGGCCGGAGAGCAGGGGTTGCTCTATGGAGCTTTCCATTTGCTGCGCCTGATAAGCACCCGGCAGGACCTTACCGGCCTGGATGTGGCAGAGACACCGGTCAACCGGCTGCGGATGATCAACCAGTGGGACAATATGGACGGAAGCGTTGAGCGCGGGTATGCGGGGATGTCGATTTTTTACGAGAACGATCGAATCACCGGCAATCTGCAGCGGATCCGCGATTATGCGCGTCTGCTTGCCTCCGTTGGGATTAACGCCATATCCATCAATAATGTCAACGTGCATTACCAAGAGACCAAGCTGATACTGCCGGAGAACCTGCCGGAAGTGGCGGGGCTGGCAGGGATATTCCGCGCATACGGCATTAAGTTGTTCCTGAGCATCAACTACGCCGCGCCGCTGGTGCTGGGCGAATGCGCGACGGCCGACCCGCTGGACCCGGACGTACGGGACTGGTGGCAAGCGGCCGCGGCGGAGATTTACTCCGCCATCCCGGACTTTGGCGGATTCCTCGTCAAGGCGGATTCGGAGAACCGTCCCGGGCCGTTTACGTACGGCCGCAATCATGCCGACGGGGCGAATATGCTGGCCGGAGCGCTTGCACCGTACGGCGGGCTCGTGATCTGGCGCTGCTTCGTATATAACTGCAAGCAGGATTGGCGGGACCGCCTAACAGACCGGGCAAAAGCAGCCTACGACCACTTTATGCCGCTGGACGGACACTTCATGGACAACGTCATTTTGCAGGTGAAAAACGGTCCGATCGACTTTCAGGTCCGCGAGCCGGTGTCGCCGCTTTTGGGTGCGATGGCGAAGACCAACCAGGTGCTGGAATTCCAGATTACCCAGGAGTATACCGGGCAACAGCGCCATGTCTGCTACCTCGTTCCTCAGTGGAAAGAGGTGCTCGATTTTGACACGTTCGTGAAAGGGTCAGGTTCAACGGTACATGCCATAGCAAGCGGCGCGCTGCACGGCAATCTTCATGGCGGGTGGGCGGCAGTGTCGAACATCGGCAATGACGCCAATTGGACCGGGCATCCGTTGGCGCAGGCCAATTTATTCGGGTACGGCCGGCTGGCGTGGAACCCGGGATTGTCGGCGGAGGAGATCGCACTGGAATGGACGCTGCTGACATATGGAGCTTCCCGCACGGCGGTCGCCGCCGTATCGGACATTTTGCTGAACTCATGGTCCGTCTATGAATCTTATACCGCACCGCTTGGCGTCGGCTTTATGGTTAATCCCGATCATCATTACGGGCCAAATGTGGACGGTTATGAATATTCAATGTGGGGAACGTATCATTTTGCCGACTGTCATGGGATCGGCGTGGACCGCACGACCGCGAGCGGGACCGGGTACACTTCCCAGTACGCCAAACCGAATATGGAGATGTACGAATCCCTGGAGACTTGCCCGGACGAGCTGCTGCTCTTTTTCCATCATGTGCCGTATACCCATGTGCTTCACTCCGGCAAAACCGTGATCCAGCATATTTACGATACGCACTTCGCGGGGGCGGAGCGAGCGGCGGGCATGGTTAAGCAGTGGTTGGCGCTGCACGGGGAAGTAGAGCCCGGCTTATACGGGCAGGTGGCGGAACGTCTCGCAGAACAGGCGGAACATGCGGTGGAGTGGCGCGACCGGATTAATACGTATTTTTATCGAAAAAGCGGCATTCCCGACGAGCAGGCACGGAAGATCTATTAACGGTGTCAGGTCAGTCTGGAGCGTGTAAGTCGGGATCTGTAAAGCGGTTTGTTCCTGAGGGAGCAGGCCGCTTCTTTGTGCTGTGATTTGGCGAACGCGATTTGGGAAAAATAGAAAGATCGGCTTGCGCCTGGCGAACGTTTGTTCTAAAATTATAAAGATGGTAACTTGTGCGAGTGCGCGAAGGAGACGAATCAATGGCCGATATAATGCTAAGCAAGTCGGAAGCCCGAACATTTCTGGCGGTGTACCATGGACTGCACGGCGAATACGAGCTTGAAGGCAAGGAAGGGATTATGGCTTATATCCGCAGGGTGGGCTGCATCCAGTACGATCCGCTCAATGTGGTGGGGATGAACGCAGAGCTGGTGCTGCAGTCGCGGATCAAGAATTTCGACCGGCGGATGCTTAGCGAGCTGTTGTATGCCGACCGGCGGCTGATCGATTATTGGGACAAAAATATGGCGATCTTCCCGGTGGAGGATTGGCCATACTTTTACCGGCGGCGTGCGCTGCACCAGGGCTGGTGCGATGCGAATCCGGAAGCGGCGGAGCGGACGCGGGCAGAAATCGAGCTGCGGGGGCCGCTCTGCTCCGGCGATCTGGACGACAACGAGAAGGTGGAATGGGCTTGGGGGCCGACCCGGATGTCCCGGGCTGCGCTGGAAGGAATGTACCACGCGGGGCATCTCGGCGTTCATCACAAATCGGGCACCCGCAAATATTACGATTTGGCATCGCGGCTGTTGCCTGAGGGGGTATACGGGAAACCGGATCCGTTTAAGACGGATGAGGATTTTTATGCTTGGAGTGTACTGCGCCGGATCGGCAGCGTAGGGCTGTTGTGGAACAAGCCGAGCGATGCCTGGCTGGGCATCAACGGGTTAAAGACGGCGCAGCGGATGGCTGCTTTCGCCGCACTGCTGGCGGATGGCGCGATCACCGAGGTGCAGGTGGAAGACTGGCCGCAGCCGCTGTATCTCCGCACCCGGGATTTGGCGGTGCTGGAGCGGTCATTGTCGCTGCGAACCGATACTGCCGCAATCCCATCGCGGGCAAGCGTGCTAGCGCCGCTCGACAACCTGCTCTGGGACCGGAAGCTGATCCTGGAGCTGTTCGGCTTTGAATACCGCTGGGAGGTGTACAAGCCGGTACCGGAGCGGAAATGGGGCTACTATGTGTTGCCGGTGCTTTACGGCGACCGGCTTATCGCCCGGTTCGAGCCGGCGAAGCAGCGGGGTAAGGCGCCGCTGCGCATTCTCAAATGGTGGTGGGAGGAGGATGCTGTCGCCGACGAGGCTACCCGTGCCGCGGTAATCGCGGCGCTGGAGCGCTTTGCTGCGTATTTGGGCACGCATTATGATGCAGCTGAGTTTGTGTGGTGAGAAGGGCGGGCAGCAGCTTGACCCGTGAAAAGCAAAAACAGCGATTCTCCCGCAGGAGAATCGCTGTTCAATTTTTGCAGTTCATGTTCAGGCTACCGTTCTTGCATTCTGCGGCAGGAACCTACGCGCTCAGGCAGTCGCCGGGAAGATAGACGCCCAGTTCGGCGCGCAGCTCGGCGCTGATCGGCATCATCGGCAGGCGAAGCGTATCGGAAGCGATTTCTCCGTTGGCGCTGAGCAGCCATTTCACCGGGGCGGGATTGGACTCCTTGAACAGCAGCTTCATCAGCGGCAGCAGATCGTCGTACAGCTTCTGCGCGGTTTCCGTACGGCCGGCTTTGAAGTGGCTGTAGATGTCCAGGTATTGATTGGTATTGACGTTGGCCGAAGCCAGCATTCCGCCGGCGGCGCCGTGGCCAAGCATCTCGAGGAACTTCACGTCGTCGCCGCATAACACCGGTTTTGCGCCCAGGCGGGTCAGTTCGGAGACGAGCAGCGGCGAACCGGAGCAATCCTTGAGTCCGACGACATTGTCGAGATCAAGAACGGCGCGGGCGGTATCGACCGTCATGCCGACGCCGGTGCGTCCCGGAATGTCATAAGCAATGATCGGCACGCCGACCTCATTCGCCTTGCGGAAATGCTCGATGATGCCTTGCTGGGACGGACGGCTGTAATACGGAACGACGACGAGCACGCCGTCGGCGCCGGCGTTTGCGGCAAGCTCGGTCCGGCGCACGGTGGAACGGGTATCATTCGTTCCCGTGCCGATGACCAGCGGGATGTCTCTGCCTTTGAGCAGCTTTTTCGAAATTTCGGTCAGAAGTTGAACTTCCTCTATGTTGACAGTAGGCGATTCTCCAGTGGTTCCATTAACGACCAGACCATGAATGTTGTTCTTGAGGATGCCGCCCACATACCGCTCGTACGAAGGTATGTCGACGTCTCCGTCCGCCGTAAACGGCGTAACCACGGGAACATAGACTCCATAAATCTGTTGTTCTGTTAACATGAATATCGTCCTCCAAAATGTTGAAGCGCTTTTTATTTACTTTACCATGGAAACATGCATCGGCGTTAGCTATAATAAATGATATGTATCATCAATAATATTGATGTTGAGGCAAACGGCAGATTCCTTGAATCACCGATTCCTGAATATAGCGGGGTGCGATCATGGACTTAACCTATATGCGGACGTTTCGCGAGGTCGCGAAGCGCCAGAGCTTTACGCGGGCGGCCGAAGAGCTGGGCTATGCGCAGTCCAGCGTGACGATGCAGATTCAGAAGATTGAAAAAGAATACGGCGTTCCGCTCATCGAACGGCACGGGCGGGCGCTGCGCCTTACGCCTCCGGGCGAGGAGCTGCTGAAGATGTTTGCGGAGATCCTTGATCTGTACGATCGCTCCAAGGAAACAATCGCCCAGCAGATCGGCGGTACATTGACGATCGGGACCATCGACTCGCTGGCCGCGTTTTATTTGCCTCCGTTTCTCCAGCAGCTGCGTACGCGTTTTCCGGGGCTCAATATCCATCTGCAAACCGAGCAGGAGGCCAATCTGGTCGCCAAAATCCGTGACGGCGAGGTAGACATCGGCCTCATGCTCGACCGCGAAGGCGCGGACAACAACCTGCAGCGTACCATCATCCGCGATGAGCCGCTCGTCCTGGTGGCCCCCGCGAACCATCCGCTGGCTAAGCTTACGCGGGTGACGCTACAGGACCTCAACAACTGCGAGCTGATTGTTTCCGAAGAAAGCTGCATTTACCGCAGCATGTTCGAGAACCTGCTCCGCGAGCATGGCATCGTGTTCCGCATCGGTTTTGAGCTGTCCAACCTGGAGGCGATCAAACGCTGTGTCCGCAACGGCCTAGGCATCGCGCTGCTGCCCAAAATCGTTGCCGAAGAAGAGATCGAGCGCGGCACGCTGACCGAGCTTTCTTTTTCGCATCCGGATATTCACTTTGACCTGCAGCTGCTCATTCACCCCAAGAAGTGGAAGTCGCTGCCGCTGCAATCGCTGATCCAAATGCTGATGACGGATGCCGAGGCGAAGGCGATCGGACTTTGAAGGAGTAGGGAACAGGGATAGGGTATTCAAGACAGAGCTTCGGATACGCTGAAACATTGCGATAATACCGCGTTTAAGGTTTGATGGTCGTATCGTTGCTGCCGCAGATTGCCCTCCAGGATTTTGTGGGCCCATGCCAAACATCGGGTATAGTGATCCGGTTCATTGACCCTGATTCGGAAATAGCAAAAATCCAGGTGCGTCCGGTATTCCTCTGCAGTAGCTTCGATGCCAAGCAGGCGCAGCTGATCTCTGCGGATGTTTTCCGATTGGACCTCCTGTACATCTTGCTTTGTGCTGGATATTTGGTTTGGATGTTGTCTGTACATGAGCAGTACCTCAGGCAAATTCACCACTTGGGTAACGGCGGACAGCCGGTTCCATATTTCATAATCCTCCGCATGGAAATAATAGAGATACCGGATGCCGTGCTGCTCCAATACCGATTTGCGGATCATCACCGTTGGATGCACAAGGGTGCAGTGGAAGAGCTGCCAGCACCGGATGGCCTCATGGCCCATGGGTTTTGTAGTTACGCCGCCTTTACCCAGCAAATAAGCTTGAGAACCGCAAACGCCGCAGTGCTGGTGGACGTCCATAAAGGCTACCTGGCGTTCAAACCGGTGGGGCAAAGCAATATCGTCCCCGTCCATTCGGGCAATATATTCCCCGCTGGATAGATCAATCCCTTGATTCAAAGTCTCGATCAATCCATGGTTGACCGAATGCGCGATGACTCTGATTCGTCTATCATCGAATTTACGGACAATATCCAAGGTTCCGTCTGTGGAGCCGTCGTCCAGAATCAGTAACTCGAAATCGGAATAGGTTTGCGTCAAAATACTGCAGATCGCCTCTTCAACATACGCAGCCATATTATAAACCGGCATAAGAACTGATATTTTAACCAAGTTTGTCACCGCCTTACTGTTTCTGCATTTATGCTACGCGGGAATCCTGCGGTTTGACCTGAATAAGAGACCAGTGTCTTGTATATTGTCCGGATCGTCCAAACCCTTTCCTTATTGAAATAATTAAATAGAGATAAAGGGAAGAGGGGGAATGGGACATGGAGTTCAATCAGATCAAAGGAACCTATGACGTCATTTTTAGTTTAGGGAAAAATTGTCTGGCGGCGGACCAATTGTCGCGTCATATGCTGAGAACCATCGGGGGCGTTCTGGACTGGGTGGAATCGCCGGCCTTGTCCGGGGTGAGCCAGCTTTTGCGGAATGAGTTTGCGCATTATATGGAATTTGCGAATTTGGCGATTACGGGCATTAATGAACATGCCGGCTGCTATATTGTGAGGGATGCCGCGTACCATATCTTTTCTCACCATGATTTCCCGCTGCAGGAGAACGCTCCGGACCAGCTGCTGAGCTACCCGGAGCTTAGAGCGAAGATCGCCCGGCGTGTCCCCCGCTTTCTGGCAACGCTTAGAAGCGCCAACCGGATTTTGTTTATTCGTACCGAAGCAACGATCCACGAAACGGCTGAACTGCTGGAGGTGCTTCGTTCGCTGGTGGCCGGTGAATTTAATGTGCTGGTGATCAATCATGCTCCCGTCAGCGGCATTGTAGAAACCCCCTGGCCTTTTCCGAATGTTTGCGCTCTGCAAATCCCGTTGGTACCAGATGAGTTTCACGATAACGATCATTTATGGAAAAAACTGCTGGAGGGCTTTTCGGTTTCAGCAAGATATTGACATCAAATTCGCGGATATGGTATATAAAAGGAAGTGTTAGCACTCGGGCTTGTGGAGTGCTAATCTTCCGCAACAACATCGAACGCTATATTTGAAAGGAGATTTACATACTCATGGCTAAAAAAGAGTTCAAAGCCGAGTCGAAACGGTTGCTAGAAATGATGATCAACTCGATTTACACCCAGCGGGAGATTTTTCTGCGCGAATTGATCTCCAACGCCAGCGATGCCATCGATAAAATCTATTACAAAGCGCTCGCCGACGACAGTCTGGTGTTCAATAAAGAGGATTATTTCATTAAAATCACCGCCGACAAGGATGCGCGTACCCTGACGATCTCCGATACCGGTATCGGGATGACCCAGGAGGAACTGGAGAACAATCTGGGGATTATCGCGAACAGCGGCTCTTTTGCGTTCAAGAAGGACAACGAAGCCAAGGACGGCCACAACATCATTGGGCAGTTCGGAGTTGGTTTCTATTCCGCGTTTATGGTGGCGGACGATGTAACCGTCATCAGTAAGGCGCTGGGCAGCGACCAGGCTTTCAAATGGGAATCACAAGGCGCGGACGGCTACACCATCGATCCTTGGGAGAAGGATTCGGTCGGCACGGATATTATTTTGAAGATCAAAGCCAACACCGAAGAGGACAGCTACGATGAATTCCTGGAAGAGTACCGCCTCAAATCCATCGTCAAGAAATATTCCGACTTCATCCGCTTCCCGATCAAGATGGACGTCACCAGCTCGAAGCTCAAGGAAGGCACGGAAAGCGAATACGAAAGTGTCGTGGAAGAACAAACGGTCAACAGCATGGTTCCGATCTGGCGCAAGAACAAAAACGAGCTGACCAGCGAGGACTACGATAATTTTTACGCAGAGAAACGCTACGGCTTCGACAAGCCGCTTAAGCATATCCACATCAGCGCAGACGGCGCGGTGGTGTACAACGCGATCCTGTTCATTCCGGAGAACACTCCGTTCGACTACTACACCAAGGAATATGAAAAAGGCCTGGAGCTTTACTCCAACGGCGTGCTGATCATGAACAAATGCGGCGACCTGCTGCCGGATTATTTCAGCTTCGTCAAAGGGATGGTCGATTCCGAGGACCTGTCGCTCAACATCTCCCGCGAGCTGCTGCAGCATGACCGCCAGCTGACCCTGATTGCGAAGAACATCAAGAGCAAAATCAAAAGCCAGCTCCTCAGCCTGCTGAAGGACGAACGCGACAAATACGAGAAGTTCTACAACGCTTTTGGCCGTCAGCTAAAGTTCGGCGTGTACAACGATTACGGCATGGAAAAAGACACTCTGCAGGACCTTCTGATGTTCTATTCTTCCAAAGAGAAGAAGCTGGTGACGCTGGCCGAATACGTGGAGCGGATGCCGGAAGGCCAAAAGTACATCTACTACGCCGCAGGGGAATCCGTCGAACGTCTCGAGAAGCTGCCGCAAACCGAGCTGGTAGCCGACAAGGGGTACGAAATTCTCTATTTCACGGACGACATCGACGAGTTTGCGATCAAGATGATCATGTCCTATAAGGAAAAAGAGTTCAAAAACGTCTCCAGCGGGGACCTCGGTATCGAAGCCGACGAGTCCGAGAAACCTTCGGAAGCCGAAGAGAACGAAAATAAAGGCCTATTCGAAGCGATGCAGGGCATCTTGTCCGGCAAAGTGAAGACGGTCAAAGCGTCCAAACGCCTCAAATCCCATCCGGTCTGCCTCTCCACGGAAGGCGAGCTGACCATCGAGATGGAAAAAATTCTGAAGGCAATGCCGAACAGCCAGGACGTGCAGGCGGATAAAGTGCTGGAGATCAACGTCAACCACGACGTGTTCAAATCGCTTAAAGCCGCTTCCGGCGACCAAGAGAAGCTGGCGCTGTATACCAACCTGCTGTACAATCAGGCGCTGCTGATCGAAGGGCTGCAAGTCAGCGATCCGGTGCAGTTCACGAACGATATTTGCAAGATTATGGTGTAAATAGGTTAGGAGAAGGATGCTCATCGGGGATGGGCATCCTTTTTATCGAATCACAAAAATTCGAAATCGGGGGAGAAACGGACATGAGAAAGCTCGTTTTGTTTATGCATGTGTCGCTGGACGGGTATGCGTCGGATTCGAATGGAGGACTTGATTGGATTCCATATAACGAAGAGTTAGAGAAATATGCCGAGGAAGTCGTATCCGAGGTCGGTGTACCTGTGTATGGGCGTACGACGTATCGGATGATGGAGAGCTATTGGCCCACGATGCTGGACGATCCGAAGGCGTCGAAGCATGATATTGAGCATGCCCAATGGCTCCAGGAGGTTAAGAAAGTCGTCATTTCCGCAACGATGGACAAAGCGGAGTGGAACAATGCGGTGCTGATCAAAGACAATATCGCTGAGGAAATTCATGCACTCAAGGAGCAGCCAGGCAAAGATCTTGTGATCTTCGGCAGCCCCGGAGCAGCAAAGACGCTGCTGGAGCTCGGCCTGATCGACGAATTCTGGCTTACCATTTGTCCGGTCGTCCTGGGCGACGGCAAATCGGCATTCGACGGCAGTGAGAAAATCAAGCTCAAGCTGCTGTCCAGCCGCACGCTCCAGTCGGGCATTATTGCGGCCCGGTACGAGGTGGAGAAGTAGCCGTACTAGGGTTCCGCGATGCTATAAAAGAAATAGCGCCGAGAGATTTTTTGATGACACGCCTAATTTCAAGTGTTGAAAAAGCGACCCCTAAAGGTCGCTTTTGATTTATGCCTTGTCCGAGACACAATGTACCTCAATAATATAGGCTAGTTGTGTAAATTCAAATTTATGATTAACCATATCTACCGTAAAATCTGCAGCTTTTTTCGCATCCATCTCAAAGCTTAAATCATTGAACTTTAAGAAAAGAACAAGCGCCGTAAACGCAGTCCGCTTATTCGCATTGTAAAATGGATGGTTTTGGCCTAACGATTCAAACAATGCGGCTGCTTTTTCAAAAATAGTAGGGTAAGCCTCATCTCCAAAAGCGGAGGATTGGGGCCGAGAGACTGCCGAGTCGAGCAGCCCTGCGTCTTTCACGCCTATTTGCTCGCCAGGACTGTAGCCGGGTTCGGATCACGTTTATAAGCCTTTACCTACAACACCGGCAAATAAATATCAAACGCCGGCTCCGGAGCGTCAGAGTGAGTGCCGTACACTTCAATCGTATCCTGCTCCGCCAGCTCATAGCCGGATCGCGGAAGCCAGGTGCCGTAGATGTGGGCGTAAGTATGCTTGAGCTTACTGATCGAACCTTGGTGGGTAAACACCGCATATTTGGCACTGGGGATGGTTGCGGAAATCATTCCTGCCGGGATCGGGGCATGCTCCGTCGTCTCCATGCAGGTTAAGTATGTAAATGCATCTTCATCCGTCAGCTCCGGCATATATTCGCAGATGCCCAGCCATACGTCGGGCTGAAGAGGTATGCTTATCCCGCCTTTGCACGCATGAAACGCCGACCACAGTTCAGCAATAGCCGGCGATCCGGGCTTGACTGTCTGTGCGATACCGGTGACATGGAATGTTCGGTCAAGTACGATCCGGGGCGGCAGGAGCGAGTCATCCGCGGGATCGATGCGCGAGCACAGGAGGTCAGCTTTTTCAAACAACGGGATATAGCGTGTACGCCTGCGGATATCGCCGGGGGTGGCACCGAATTGGCGTGAGCATGCACGGGTGAAGCTTTCCTGGGAATCGAAACCGTAGTCAAAGGCAATGTCGATAATTCGGTTCCCGGTAGTCAACAGCTCGCTTGCGGCCTCGCTCAGCCTGCGTTTGCGAATATATTCTTTTACCGTCACACCGGTCATCGCCTGAAAAATCCGGTAAAAATGCGTCAACGAAAAAAACGCCTGCCCGGCAATATCCCGGATTTGTAAGGCTTCATCCCGGAGATGCCGCTCAATATAGTCAATGGATTGCTGGATTCGCTCATAATAATTCATGGGAATGCACCTCATCGGAAGGGTGTGCCTCCGTTATACTATGCTTATGGACAACCGGCAACCAAAACTCGCACAACGTTCCGGACGTAGTGCCATCACCCGGCGGATACGCTTCGATCTCCGGCAGCGGGGCATGCACATAAGGCGAACCGGGCAGCCACTGCCCGAAGGCGTACATCTCCGCCTGAATCAAAGCTTCCGGGATCTCGCCGCAATTGCGGAAGATAGCCCAATCGGCGGCGGGCACCGTAAAGCGCTCCAATTCGTTTTCCAAGTCTGCGGGAATTGTTTCGCTTTCGGTAGCGATGTAGAAATAGAAGCTGCGGTCATCCGGGTTTTTCTCGACCCGTGACACGCCAATGGCATGACTGCCGGTTACGCTCTGCGGATGCAAGGCATGAATCGCCCTGAACTGCTCCAATAAGCCGTCTGCGCGGCATGTTTCCCAGAACTGTCCGAACAGTTCATTATTTTGCGAGACCCAAATGTTGCGGCCGATGACCGTAAAGGCGGGTTTGGATTCGATGCGTACCTCAACCATGAACTCAACTCCTGTAAGGGGGATATTCATCAGCATATAAGAGAGGGCTTGCGGCGTTTTGATTTTTTCTACCATGAAAAAAAGGAGAGGGCGGTTAGCCTCCTCCTTCTCCATGCCGTTATTTACGGGATTTAAACTTCGACTTCTCCAATTTACTCTGTTCACGCATGGCCTGCATCTGCCTTGCATGTCTTACTTCACGGCGGTTTCCCCGCGTTCTGAGCTGGCCGAGCATGATGAGCAGCCCCAAAACGCCGAACACATAAGAAACGATGTGATTCACTTCATTCCACAGGTTTGCAGCCGTCAGAAAAAATACCGCGCCAATGATGGTCGCAATGATCCGCTGTGTATTTTTGTTTTGCGTAGTGATCAGTTTTTTCTCAAAGGAACTCGATAACTTTACCCGTAGATTTCCGCTATCCATTTTATCGACTGCAGAAATGAATTTCTTTGTCGTAGGGATGATTCCTTTCAGAAGGTTTTTGCCTTCATTGACCACTTTGGAAATGGCGCTTCCCCGCAGATCGCCGCGCATTACCTCTTCGACATAAGGCTTAGCGGTCCGGATCAAATCAAATTCAGGGTCCAAGCCTAAACAAAGGCCATAAACCGTACCCAGTGCCTTTCCCAAAAATGTTGTGTTTGCCGGTAGCTGAAAGGGCTGGGAATAGAGAAAATCCCGTAACTCTTCAACATTGTCGCCTGACGTCACAAAGTCCAGGTCAAACGTATCGCCGTTGATTTGTTCAAACAATAACGTAAGATTCCTAGCAAACACCTCTAAATCTGCATTCCGTCTTAAAAATTTCAAACGATTCAGGGCATCGATTGCGCCGTGGGCATCTTTTAAATACACAGCCATGACAAGCGCGATCATTTGCGCTTTCATATCCTCTGCAATGCGTCCGACCATTCCAAAATCGATTAAGGCGATGGTGCCGTCAGGCTGCACGAGAACATTTCCCGGATGGGGGTCCGCGTGAAAGAAACCTTCTAAAAGAATCTGTTCGATGAATATTTCCAGCAATGACTTCGCTAAATTTGTCCGATCCACACCCCAGGCGTCAAGCTGGGCAAAATTGTTGATTTTGACGCCCTCCAGAAACTCCATGGTTAACACCTTTGAAGTGGTATAGGGCCAATGAATGCCTGGAACAACGATATCCTCCCGGTGGATAAACTGCAGCTGAAACTGTTCTGCGTTTTGTCCCTCTTTTTGATAATCAAGCTCGTCCATAACGGTGTCATAAAACTCATCATACATTGCATCGAGGTCCATGAAAGCTGCAATTTGAGTCCGGCGCTTTAATAATGAAATCGCAACTTGAATGGATTTCCAGTCAATTTCAATGATGGCTTCGACCCCGGGACGCATCACTTTCACCGCGACTTCTTCTCCTGTCGGCAATGTCGCCCGATGTACCTGTCCTAAAGAAGCCGCTGCGATAGGCGTTGTACCAAACTCGGCAAAAATCTCGTGAATGGATGCTCCGAGTTCACTTTCAACCTTATGTTGAATATCGGAAAAATCCACCGGAGCTACGGAGTCCTGCAGCTTTGATAATTCATCGATGACTTCCTTCGGCAAAACATCCACCTGCGCACTGACGTGCTGACCAAGTTTGATGATTAATCCGCCCATATCCATTGCGGTCTGCGTAAAATACGCTGCCAGTTTTCGGTATAATGCTTTTCGTTTCGCTGCAAGGCGCCGTTCCGGAATAAAATACTTTTGCCTGCCCAGCCACCAGAGATTCCAGGCGAACTTAAAAATCATGCGCATGGTTCTTCTGAAGCGGACATCCTTCATGAGTTGGAGGAATTCGCTCATTCTTTTTCAGCTACCGCAGGTTTTACCTCGGGTTCATTCTCATCCTCTTCAGAAACAGGGCTGCTTTTATCAAAAATGGCTTGGGCCATGCTTTCAAACTTTTTCGAAGCGCTCATAAAGAAATCCGCAAACCGGTTGAACATTTCTGCTTTGACCAGGATTACGGCTCCCTTGCGCTTATTCCCGAAAACGATGAATTTCTCGCCCGGCTTGATATCAAGTTCTTCCCTGGCTTCTCTGGGAATCACGATTTGTCCTCTTTCGCCCATTGAGGTTGTTCCCAGCACTTTGCCATGCCCGAATCCATGGCTGCTTTCTTTTTTTTGATGCATCATCGATCTCTCCTTTGATAAACTATGCGTATAATCGTATGATATTTCATACTAATCATATTATCAAGCGGACCCATTTTTGGTACTTCGGAATAAGCAGGAGATCATATCGAAACTCCGAATTGTAAAAATATAAAGTACAAATAAGGAGATAAAAATTATGGCCGAAAACAAATTACTAAGAATGGACAATGTGGGCATCGTTGTAGAATCCCTTGATAACGCAATCGTTTTTTTTGAGGAGATTGGCCTAAAGCTCGAAGGGCGGGCCACTGTCGAAGGTGAATGGGCAGGGCGCGTAACCGGACTGAGTTCTCAGTACGTAGAAATTGCGATGATGGTTACCCCGGATGGCCACAGCCGGCTAGAACTTTCGCAGTTTGTTGATCCGCCTACGATATCAGATCACCGGACTGCTCCGGTAAACGCGCTCGGCTATCTGCGCGTGATGTTCGCCGTTAAAGACATTGACGAAATGGTATCCAGACTCATCACTAAGCATGGGGCTCAGCTCGTTGGGGAGGTGGTTCAGTACGAGAACTCGTACCGACTCTGCTATATTCGTGGAACCGAAGGACTGCTAGTCGGGTTGGCGGAAGAGCTCGGGAATAAATAAAAAGTAAAAATTTCGACTGGAGCGGAATGCTCGTGCAATTAATTAGTTGTTTAAAGAAGGATTGTGGGTCTGATATGGTGTTAGAAGTGGGCGAAGATTTACATCATTTTTGCGTTTGTTGAGGAGAAATGGAATGAAAAAGAGAGTTAGAAAGAAACTCCATAAGAAATATCTGGTTGATATTGTATATGAAATGAGTATTTCGTCATCGCTTCGAAAGAAACTTTTTAATGGTAGTAATAAATTGACTGTTGACTCAAACAACCTACATGACGTTTTAAGTTATATAAAACAGCGGATTAAACGATATGATTTGCGGTATTATGTTTCAGTTGTTCCGCACTCTGAAACAGTTGGTTGGGAAGATTGGGGAGATGACCAAGTTTACTTCAAATTTGAGTCTGTGGAGTTTCCATACATTAATTTATTTTCGGCCAACAACCCAAATGTAATCTAAGCTTTACATTTTAATGATAAAGAGTAAGTCAGCCAATGAGAGTAACTTCCGTATGATTGTAGATGGGTGGATGGAGTTTATACATGAAGATGATTGTTTATTGAATATTGGGAATTTCTCGATAGATATGAGAAAGATCAAGAAATAAGACTGAAAAATGAATGTTGAATACCTCAGTATATCTATGAACAAATACCTCATTTCAAAGAAAAACAAGAGGTCACGTATTATAAATCTGAGTGGAATGGAAATTACTCTCAAGCAGAGATATTCCTGTGCAGCTGAAAACAAAGGAGACCCCACAATGATCACCTCCTACACCATAACCGAATTTACGCCAGATGATCTTCAGGGAGCGGACCGCGTGTTCGAAGCGGCGATTACCGATGCGTTTATCCAAGAAGGAATCAGCGAGCTGGTCGCCGACTGCCGGCAGGAAATTGCTGCAAAGTCAGCCTTGGCCCGGCAGGCACTCGAAGCTGAAGCAAATGTGTTTTTTCTGGTGGCAAAAGTGGAGGGGCAGGTGGCAGGCACGATTTCGTTCGGCCCCTGCGGCCAGGAGATCCGCGAAATTACCGGACATGCGCTGGATGAAGTTGGGGAGCTTGGCAGCTTGTATATTTTGCCGGAGCATCAAGGGCAGGGAATCGGGTCGGGCCTCATCCGGGCGATGGCGGATGCCTTGCACACCAGAGGGATTGGGCGGTTTTGCCTCGACAGCGGCTACAAACGGGCGCAGAAGCGCTGGCTGCGCAAATTCGGTACGCCTTATACAATTGCAGAGGATTTCTGGGGACCGGAGTCCCCGCATATGATCTGGTTATGTTATGTGGCGGATTATGCGTCCGCTAACCGGCAGTGCGACTAACGATATTCAATCTGAACGTCCCGTCCGTCAAAATAAACAACATCCCCGCTGCCGTAATGCCAGACCGCCTGCAAATGCTTCGGCTGCCGGATACCGGCTGCAAGCTGATAATCTCCCATCTGCGCGGACCAGCGAACCTGCTGTCGCGTACCGTCCATGCCCACGGCAATCCGGTCATCCGTCGAAAAAGAGCGGCAGGTGCCGTCCGGATCAAAGGAGAATATGCCGCAGGCCGAAATGCCGTGAAACGTTATGGACGCTTTGGCGTGGAGATCGTCGATGGGTTCCCAGGTGATATAGCTTTGCAGCGCGGCGGCGGGGAGCAGCATCGTTTCCGATAAAAAAGTGACCAGGCAGGCTTGATCCAGCGCATTGCCCTGTTCGTTCAGCACCGTGAAGATTTTGCCGAACACGCCCCGCATGCTGCCCCGGCCATCAAGGTACGTATCGAGTCCCTGAAACGGAATGCCGTACAGCCTGGAATCGATCAAGGCGATCCGGTCCGGCTGACGGACGGAGTTGACCTGGGTATAGTCAATGCGCAGGACGTTTTTTTTCGGCGCCAGAATAAATGGCACGTTGCGGAAGACCGCCTGCATGGAAGCCATTTTGGGTTGCCCCGTGAAACCTGCGGTTACGTAATAACGGCGGACCGGCGGAGGCAGCGGCGCCCAATCGGCTTCGGTAAATACATCCATGCCAGCCTCCTGCGAACGGTGAAGCGGTTCGGCCAGCTTGCGGAAATCCTTTTTCAACTGAATCAGCATCGGATTACTCCTCTCCTTCAGGCAGGTTGTCATGCTCCATCTGCGCGACATTTCCGGTAAGCTTGTGCAATCCACGGTACAGTGCTCCGGTAAGCTCTGCATCGAAATCCTTGAACAGCGCCTCCATGAAGTGTTCCTCCAGCGTTTGTCTTGCCAAAAAATAACGGTGGCAATGCTCCGTCAGCCGTACGCGCAGCACCCGGGCATCCTGCGGGTCTTTGGCCAGCGCGACAAATCCGCGGTTTTCAAGCAGCTGAAGCATCTTTTTCACGTTTTGCCGGGAGCTGCCGAACAAGGCGGCCAGATCGCTTAATGCCGGAGCGGGAGAGCCGCTTTTCAGAATAACCGCAATGAGCAGCCACTGCTTCATCGTCATGTGTTCATCCAGTTTGTCGCCGAGCACCTGCAGCCGGTTGGCCAGCGTCAGCATTCCGCCGAGAATAAACGCCTGCTGTTCCGGCATCCCCATTGCTTTTTCCAAAGCTAAAACTCCTTTCGGCCTATAAAGGTAACTAGTTACCTAAATAATACGTAACCGGTTGCCCTTTCGTCAATCTTTTTTAACGAACCGGCACATCATCCCGGGGGCACAGGAAATACTAGAAATACCATTCCATTAAAAAGCAGGGGGGAAGCGTATATGCGCAAACGGCGGGGAGCATGGATTCTGATCGTGTTGTCGGTGCTGCTGGTATGGAGCGTGGGGACAGCTGACGCCGCGGCAGCAGGAGGGAGAATCAAGACGTCCCAAGGTGGATGTTGGTATAACGAGGACAAAACCGCGCAAAATAACCGGCTTGTCCTGACGCTGCTTAGTCCGGCCATCCGCCAACAGATCGACAAGTATTACAGCAAGAAGCTGACGGTCATTCCGACCTTTGATCCGTTTATCGGAAGTTCGGTGGAGCGTGTGAAATACCAGCCCTCGGGCATTGACGTTACGGTAACGGTCATTCCGTATGTCGGTCCGCATAACAGCGTGGGCAAAGACCGCATGACATTCCATATTTCCAATCTCGGCAAAGTGACGGCAACCGATTATAAGCATTTGGAAGATTACAAGCTTCCCCCGAATTGGCAATATATTATCAGGTAAGGGTACCAAACCGGTCAGAATCGGTTACAATAAAATCTGTGCTTAAGATGAGGACAGATGGGGGAAGAGTCAGTGACGTTAAGTGTCGGCGTTATCCGTGAAATCAACCGGTATCCGGTCAAATCGTTTGGAGGCGAGCGGCTGGAGACATGCCGGATCGAACCATACGGGCTGGAAGGCGACCGGTTTTGCACTTTTTACGATGAGAGCAAAGAAGGCTGGTGGCGTTATATTACCGCCCGCAATATTCCGAAGATGCTGACCTATCATGCCCGCTACATGGACGGGAAGATCGAAGTGACGGCGGAGGACGGGCGGATGTTTGGATGGGACGAATCCTTGCACGCGGAGATCCAAACGTTAAGCCGGGTGCCGATTACGATGTCGAAGCCGAAGGACCCGCATCCCGAGCATCCTCAGCTGTTATCGGTGGACGGCGCAAGCATTTTACTCGTGACCGATGCCAGTCTGAACCGTTTGGCGGAGCTTTGGGGGAATGAGGTGGATCAGCGGCGGTTTCGCGGCAACTTTGTCGTCGCCCTGTCGGACCCGGCCTTGTTCGAAGGCGACTGGATCGGCCGCAGGCTGCGGATCGGGGAGGTGGAGCTGCAGGTGGACGAATTCTGCGAACGGTGCGTGATGACGACCATGGACCCGGAGACGACCCGCAAAGATCCGGCTGTGCTCAAAATCGTCAACAAGGAAATGAACCTCAAGTTCGGCGTATACGCCTCGGTTGTTCAAACAGGGCAAATCTCGCTCGGGGACGAAGTCGTGCTCGTGGATTAGCGTGACATGAATGGTTGAGGTAAAATGCAAGGCGCTGGTCCGAGAGCGATCGGTCAGCGCCTTTTTGTCATGGATTTATGGATATGGCGCGAACCGGACAGAGATTCGGGTGGCCGTCTGCACGGGCGGCGGTTCGTAGGAGGGCGATGCGGCGGGAAGCGGGCAAAAGCCGGGGTTATCCCGGCACAGCGCCGCCGCATACTCCGGCTCCAGCTTGGCAAGCGCGGCGAAATAGCTGCTGATGACATGGTTCAGGCCCACGGCGCCGTTCTGAAACGGCAAAGAGTCCAGTGCTCTAACATGCCTGTAATAATAGGTTTTGTCCCGTTTGGGCAGCTTGTAAACGGCGGGCGGGGCAAAGGTGACGATGTCGAACGGATTGGCATAGCGGCGGCTGTCGGGAATCGAGCGGGCAAACCATTTGGCAAAGGCATCGTCGCCGACCCGGGGCGATCCGAAGGTATACACGACGATGCGGGCAAAATCCGTGTGCTCCGCGAGATCGGCTGCGCACAGCGTCGCCAGCGCCGCCCCGAGGCTGTGGCCGGTGACGTACAGCGTTTTATCCGGCGGCAACTTACGGACCGCGGCCAGGATGCCTTCCCGCGCCGTGCTGTATATATCCGTGAACCCGCGATGAGTCAGCACCGGCTCGCGGACATATTTAAAACGCTTCTGCGAAGCGATCATATCGGAGAGCCAGTCGTTGGCCGAAACGGTTCCCCGGAAAGCGACGATCACCTCCAGCGGGGATTCGAGCACAAAGCCAAACCGCTCCGGAACGTTGGCGGCGGAGCGGGCCTCAATGACATGCCTTGCCGAAAAACCTTGCGGAACGACAAATTGGCCGTCCGGATCGGCGTATTGCGCATAAGTCTGCGAACAGACCGCCGCAAGATAGATGGCACGCCGGTCAGCGGCGTTGTCGATGCCCATGGATCCCCGCCCCCTTTATAACCTGTGTATGCGGGAGAGCGGGGACTGGTGCCTACACCCGGGAGGATTCGCCCCGGAAGCATTCGATGAATTTCTGCGCCAGCGCGGACAAATATTTATCCTTCATCCAGACGGCGGCGACCCGGGTGCGCAGCGATTCGGCCCGGATTTCTTTGCAGCGCAGATTGTCGCTGCGCATCAGGCCGAAAGCCGATTTCGGCAGGATGCCGATGCCCAGGCCCGCGTTGGCCCAGAGCAGGGTCGTGCGGGCATCGTCGTTCATGCAGAAGACGTCCGGCTCGAAGCCGTGCTCCAGGCAGGTCTCGCGGACGAGCTGCTCGAAGCGGCGGTAGAGGATCAGCGGTTTGCCTTGCAGCTCGCTGAGGTCTATGGAGTCCCCGCCGCCGGTCCAGTCGTCTTCCGCCGTCATGGCGGCAACCATCGGCTCGGCGGGCGTGTACACGCATTCCAGGCTGGCGCCGCTGAAGGGCGTGCGGATGATGCCGATTTCAACGATGCCCTTGCGGAGCAGGTCGATGACGCGGAAGGTGTTGCCTTCATGCAGCTCGAATTTGACGCCGGCATGCAGCTGGTGAAACAGCGTCAGCCGGTCCTGCAGAAGGGCAGCAGCCGACGACGAGACGGTGCCGATGGCAAGCGTGCCCTGCACCCCGCGCGCGTAATCGCCGAGCTCGCGGGCGGTGGAATCCGTCAGCTCGACGATCTGCTCCGCTCTTTCGCGGAGCAGCATGCCGGCTTCCGTCAGCTGGATGCTGCGCGGGCCGCGCTCGACAAGCTTGACGCCAAGCTCCTCCTCCAGCAGCTTTAGCTGCTGGCTAAGCGGCGGCTGGGCCATCTGCAGCCTACGCGCCGCCGAGGTGATCTGGCCTTCCTCGGCAATGGCCAAAAAATATTTTAACTGGCGAATGTCCATTCGATGATCCTCCTGATTTGATATATCCATCTCGTATGGAACGGATATGAAACCAATATTATTAATATGATAACAGATATGACATAATCAAAGCGGGTTTAATTCAAGAACGGTGAACCATTCTTCCAGAGGTAAGGTGATTTGATTGTGTTTAAACTTGCCGTTTACTTAAGGCCCTACAAAAAAGAGGTCATTCTCGGGCCGATCTTCAAACTGCTGGAGGCAATTCTGGAGCTGCTGCTGCCGACCATCGTCGCGCTGATCGTTAACCACGGCATCGGTGAACGCGACAGCGGATACGTGTACCGCATGGGCGGGCTGATGATCCTCATGTCGCTGCTTGGCTTCGGCGCCTCGATGGTTTGCCAGTATTACGCCGCCCGCGCGTCACAGGGCTTCGGCACGCTGCTGCGCAACAAGCTGTTCCGGCATATTTCCGGGTTGTCCTACGCCGAGGTCGATACGTTCGGCACGCCTTCCCTGGTCAACCGGCTGACGAACGACGTCAACCAGCTTCAGCTTGCCGTCGCGATGCTGATTCGCCTCGTGATCCGCGCGCCGTTCATTTGCATCGGCGCAATCATCATGTCGCTCATTCTCGACTTCCGGCTGGCGCTGATCCTGCTGGCGGCCACGCCGGTGTTCGGCATTATTTTGTACTTGATTATCGTGAAAAGCGCCCCGCTTTACCGTAGCTATCAGCGGAAGCTGGACCGCCTCGGCAAGGTGCTGAGCGAAAATTTATCCGGCCTGCGCGTCATTCGCGCCTTTGCCGAAAGCCGCAGGGAGCAGCGCCGCTTCCGCGAAGCGTCGGATGATCTGACGGTTACCGCCATCCGCGTCGGCCGGATCTCCGCGCTGCTCGGCCCGCTGACTACGCTGGTCGTCAACGCGGCGATTATCGCCATTCTGTGGGCGGGCGGCATCCGTATCGACCAAGGGCATTTGTCGCAGGGCGAGATCATCGCCTTCATCAATTACGTGACACAGATTCTGCTTGCGCTGATCGTGGTCTCCAATCTGGTCATTATTTTTACCAAAGCGTCCTCGTCGGCTTCGCGGGTCAATGAGCTGCTAACTGTGGAATCCTCGATTACGGATTCAACCGGAGCAGCCGGCGCGGCGGACTGCCGTGTAAATGTGCAGGCGCAGGCGGGCAGCGCCGATGTTCCGGTTATCGCCTTCAAGCATGTCTCCTTCGGATACAGTGCAACCGGCGAGCTGGCGCTGCAGGATGTGTCGGTCTCCATCCGCCGCGGGGAAACCGTCGGCGTCATCGGCAGCACCGGATCGGGCAAAACGACGTTTGCCAATCTGATCCCGCGCTTCTACGATGCCACGGAGGGCAGCGTCGAGGTGGACGGCGTAGACGTCAGGGACTTGCGCCTGGAGGAGCTGCGGCGCAAGATCGGCGTCGTGCCGCAGAAAGCGCTGCTGTTCACCGGCAGCATCGCCGACAACATCCGCTTCGGCCGGCCGGAGGCGACGGACGAAGAGATTGCCGCCGCCGCCGAAGCGGCACAGGCGGCGGAATTTATCGCCAAGCTGCCGGAAGGCTTGGCGACGCCGGTGGCACGGGGCGGGCAGAATCTGTCCGGCGGCCAGAAGCAGCGCCTGACCATCGCCCGCGCGCTGGCGCTGCGCCCGCCGATCCTCATCCTGGACGACGCCTCGAGCGCGCTCGACTTCGCCACCGATGCCGCCCTGCGCAAGGCGCTGCGCGACTACAGCCGCGAGCTGACCGTGCTGCTAGTCTCGCAGCGGGTCAGCACCGTGCGGCAGGCCGACCGGATCATCGTCATGGACGATGGCCGGATGGCCGGGATCGGCAGCCATGATGAGCTGCTGCGGGATTGCCAGGCCTACCGGGACATTTGCGAGTCCCAGCTGCCCTTAGAGGAGGTGCAGCGATGAGTACAACTCAAACCTGGAGCCGGATTCTCGGCTTTGCCAAGCGGTACCGGAAGTTGGCCTGGACGGCGGCGGTCGCCGCGCTGCTTAGCGTAGCCGCGAGCCTCGCGGGTCCGCTGCTGATCGGGAAAGGCATCGACCAGATGGTGGGCGCGGGGCGCGTCGACTTCGATACGTTGTGGACGCTGCTGCTGATCCTTGGGGCGGTGTATGCCGTGGGCAGCCTGTTCGGCTGGCTGCTGACGTATTACACCAACCAGATCGCCTACAAAACGGTCTTTTCGCTGCGCGAATCGTTGTTCGGCAAGCTGGACCGCCTGCCGCTGAAATACCACGACAACCATTCGCAGGGCGACAGCATCAGCCGCTTCGTCAACGACATGGACGCCGTATCCGACGGCCTGTTGCAGGGCTTCAATACGCTGCTGACCGGCGTAGTCACGATAGCCGGCGCAATCGTCCTGATGTTGTACATCAGTCCGGCAATGACGCTGGTCGTACTGCTGTCCGCGCCGGCGGCTTATTATGTGGCGCGGTTTATTACGACACGTTCCCAGCAGACCTTCCGCGAGCAGGCAAAAGTGCTGGGCGGCTTGAACGGGTATGCCGAAGAAATGATCGGCGGGCAGCGGATCGTGCAGGCCTTCCTGTACGAAGAGCGGGCTTTCGCCGAATTTCAGGCGCATAACGATACACTCTACCGCACGGGGATGAAATCGCAGTTTTACGGTTCGCTGGCGAATCCGACGACCCGCCTGGTGAACAACATCACCTTCTCCGTCATTGCGGTCATCGGGAGCGCGCTGGTTATCGGGGGACATTTTTCCGTCGGCGATCTGTCCAGCTTTCTGATCTTCGCCAATCTGTTCGCCAAACCGTTCAACGAAATTACCGGCGTGCTTACGCAGCTGCAGTCGGCGACTGCATCGGGGCAGCGGATCTTCGCGATCCTCGACCTGCCCGAGGAAACGCCGGATGCGCCGGATGCTCACGTGCTCGGCTTGGAGCAGGGCACCGTGGTGTTCGATAAGGTAAGCTTCGCTTATACGCCGGAGCGGCCGCTGATCCGGAATTTCAGCTTGGAAGTGAAGCCGGGAACCCGGGTGGCCATCGTCGGCCAGACCGGGGCGGGCAAAACGACGCTGGTCAACCTGCTTATGCGGTTCTACGACGTGGACAGCGGAGAGATCCGCATCCATGGGGTGAACATCAAGGACATGACCCGCGACAGCCTGCGCCGCAGCTTCGGCATGGTGCTCCAGGAGACCTGGCTGTTCGGGGGGACGATCCGCGACAATATCGCCTACGGCAAGCCGGATGCCACGGAGGAAGAGGTGATTGCCGCCGCCAAAGCGGCCAACGCGCACAGCTTCATCAAACGGCTGCCGGAAGGCTATGACACGGTGATTGCCGGTGCGGGCGACAACCTGTCCCAGGGCCAGCGGCAGCTGCTGACGATTGCCCGCGTGATGCTGGTCGATCCGCCGATGCTGATTCTGGATGAAGCGACCAGCAGCATCGATACTTTGACCGAAATCCGTATCCAGAAAGCATTCCTGGCGATGATCGCCGGCCGCACGAGCTTTGTCATTGCCCACCGCCTGTCGACGATCCGGGGAGCCGATCTCATCCTGTTCATGAAAGACGGGGATATCGTGGAGAACGGCACGCATGAAGAGCTGCTGAAACGCGGCGGATATTACGCCCGGCTGTATAACAGCCAATTTGATGCCGGCTGATCAGCCGGCTTTTTTGATTACAGGAAAAGCGACGCCGCGCAATACAGCAGCATGACGGCCATCACCGCGTTGACGGCGGAGGCGTATCGGTTGAAAAGGTTACGGAATGCAGCGCCGAAGAAGGCCCAGCACAGCGAACCGGTAAAGCCGATAAAGGCGAGCAGCAGCGCAAACGCAAGCACCACGGGAATGGAAGCGAAATGGGGTAGAATGTAAGAGGACATGGAAGTGATCCCGTAAAGGATCGTTTTCGGATTGACGAACTGCAGGGCCATGCCAGATCCGAAGGCGGGGGCTCCATTGTCTGTGCCAGGGTCGACCAGAGAGCCGCTGCGCAGCGTTTTCCAGGCCATCCGTACGATGTATCCGGCGCCAATGACCAGCATGACGGGCTTAAGCGCGGGGAGAACCATTAGCAGGGTGGCTGAGAATAGCGTGCACAGGCACATCATTACCGAAAAACCGGCCAGAATGCCCAGATTGAACAGGATGGCGCGGCGCAGGCCGTATTTGCCGGAATGGGACATGGACATAATGTTGTTCGGACCGGGCGTATAGGCCGTGATAAAGATGTACGCCAAAAATGCCTGTACATTGAACATGGTAATCTCCCCCAAAACATGTATAATAGGCACTATATCGCACAAGTTGTGCAGTGTTTCGTTTGTGCACTATCATGATATATTCGTGCAGTATATTAGTCAATCTCTTTTTTGGGGGTTTGGATATGGACGTGAATGAAATCGTTGCCCAGAATTTGAAGCTGGCAAGGGAGCGTAAGAAGCTTAGCCTTGATCAGGTGGCGAAGTTAACCGGCGTCAGTAAAAGCATGCTGGGCCAAATTGAACGCGGCGAGGTCAACCCGACGATTACCGTGCTTTGGAAAATCGCGAATGGGCTCAAGGTGTCCTTCACTTCCCTGCTCGACCGCAAAGGCGGAGACGTGGAGGTGACGCGCCAAACCGACATCCGGCCGCTGCTTGAAGATGAAGGACGGTTCATGAATTATCCGGTGTTCACGTATGAGGAAGAGCGGCGTTTTGAAACTTACCACATCGAAATTTTGCCGGGGGGCAGCCGTGCCTCGGAGGCGCATTTGCCGGGGACGGAGGAGTATATCACGCTGTATTCCGGCCGTCTGAACCTGAGAATCGGCGACACGGATTACGAGCTGGCGGCCGGGGATTCCATCCGCTTCAAGTCGAATACGCGGCATCAATACGTCAATCCCGGGGAGGAGACGGCCGTCCTGGGGATGATCATTTACTATGGCATAAATTAGAAAATTACCGCCTTGGCGACGAAACGTTTGCCGCTGTCAGGAGTATGTATTTTTAGCAACCTATATCGTTTTGGGGGAGGAGCGTATATGACTTATTTGCTGAAATCACGTTTTGCAAAGATGCTGCTGGGCGTGGTCCTGATCGCGGCCGGATGGCTCACGGGAGGGACAGCCGCCGTCGTGCATGCCGATTCGCCGGTTACGTCAACGGCGTTTTACGCTGCATATCTGGATGTGCAGCAGGTGGCGGAGGCGGCTGACAACGGTCTGACCTCCGGCGTGGTCGATTTCCTGAAATCCAAGGACACTCCGCTCGATCAGAAGGCAGCGGCGGTCAACGCCCTGTACGCGTCGGACATCGGCTGGTCGGAGCGCGATCAAGCCAATGAATACGCACGGCTGGCGTACGGCAAAAACGTAAGTGCGCTGGACAAGTCCGCGCTTGCGCCGGCGGAGCTGTTTGTCATCGGGTACCTGCAGGTGCTGGATCATTACCTGGAGCCGGACATCAGTCTGATTACGGAGGCAGCGAAGGAGCTGCCCGGCAGCCTTACCGCTGCGCTTATCCAAGCGCTGGCCGCCTCGCAGGTCAACATGGACTGCAGCTGGGCGCTTACCGGACTGGTATTGGCGGATGCCACGTTAACGAAGGATATGCGGCAGGAAGCGGTCGACATCATTACCGATTATATGGCTTTGTACAAGGACTACTCTTGCCAGAACGGCGCCGAACAAACCGAGGCTGCTCTGCTTGCGGGTGACATCATTAAGGATTCCGTGGTGCTGTCTGTCGGTTATCCGCAGGCGCTGGTGAAAGGCAGCCGGGTTTCGATCGATGCCGCCAATTCCACCATTACGCCGCTTGTTCGGAACGGCCGGACGCTCGTCCCCCTGAAATTCGTCGCCGAGCGCTTCGGGGCGGCGGTGTCGTGGAATGCGGCAACCAAACAGGTTACAGTATCCTACAATAAACAAAAGAAAGTGATTCCGGCCGCCTTAACCCGGAACGGGCGGACCTACGTTGCGCTGCGGACGGCAATGGAGCTGTTCGGCAAACAAATGTATTACCGGCAAGGGTTGATCATTATTTCAGATCATCTTGTTCTGGACGCCAAAGATCCGCTGGATCGGCTGGCCGATGAGCGGGTACGGGTTAAGCTGCTGGGAAGCGGCGAATAATGCCGGGAGAAACGCCCCTGCCGGTCACCGGGCTGATCATAATGGGCTGGATCATCATGCACTTTTTATTGATATTTGCGGTGCAGCTAGCGGCGCTTGTCTGTAACAACATCCGCAGAAATCCGCAGTAACGCCAAGTTGAAAGGCAGTTGAGAAGAAAGATGCAAGTCAGCAAAACCAATGCCCTGCGGCTGCTCGAAACCCGCAACATCGGATACGAAGTTCTCCTTTACGACAACGAAGACGGCCAGGTTCACGGAACGGCGGTTGCGGAGAAGGTAGGGCGTCCGGCGGAGCAGGTCTTCAAGACCCTGGTGGCCCATAGCGGGAACAATCTGTACGTCTTTGTCATTCCGGTGGGCGAGGAGCTGGATTTGAAAAAGGCGGCCAAAGCCGCCGGAGAGAAAAAAGTCGAAATGCTGCCGATGAAGGAACTGCTGAAGTGGACCGGGTATGTCCGCGGCGGCTGCTCTCCGGTGGGCATGAAAAAGCTGTACCCGACCTTTATTCACGAGGATGCCGTACTGCTGCCGTTAATGGCGGTCAGCGCCGGCAAAATCGGCATGCAAATGGAGCTGGCGCCGGAGCCGCTCGCGGAGATTACCGGAGCTCAATTTGTCGACCTGATTAAAGAATAGGGTTAGAAATCTAAAAAACCTGAACCTGCGCGGAGAGTCTATCCGTGCGGTTCAGGTTTTTTGGCGTTAATGCAGCTTGGCCGCGAGCCATCCGGCGTATTCTTTTATGGCGATTCCCGTTTTGGACATATCGTTCGGAGAGGGGACCAGCTTGCCGGCCTGAAAGCGGGTTTCGCGGCTCACGGTATAGTCGGTGGGAAAAGCGAGCGGGTCCAGCCCGGCGTTCCGGAATTCTGTCATCGCCCGGGCCATATGGAACGCCGAGGTGACGAGAATCGGATGCCGCCATCCGTGCTCATTCAGTTGTTCCGCCGTATAAACGGCGTTCTGCTCGGTGTTCAGCGAGCGGTTCTCCGCAAGGGTCTGGTCGGCCGGCACGCCCAGCGCTTGAAGCTGGCGGACCGCGATATCGGCTTCGTTGCCGCTGTCTTTGAAGACTTGCCCGCCGGAGAACAGGATCGGCAGTCCGGTCAGCCGGTGCAGCCTCAGCCCGGTCAAAAGCCGGTTCGCGGCCGGTCCCAGCAGATTGCCTTCTCCGTTCAGGTCGGGCGTACCGGAGGTGGCTCCAGCGCCCAGGATGACGATAACATCACCCTTTACCGTTGCAGGCTGCTCATAGGCGCGTTCGAGTCTGCCGATCAGCCGGTCGCTGACCAGTCCGGTCATGGACAGGTAGAGCAGCAGCGTAATGCCTAGCAGGGTCAGCGCCGGACGGCGGCTGCGCCGCCACAGCCATACCGTCATGCCTGCAAGCAGCAGGATGAACAATCCGGGCGGGAGAATAAAGCCGTAGACGAATTTGATGAAATAGATCAGCGGGATCGACCTCCTGTACGTACACCTAACAGAATACCATGCCGCAAACGGCTTTTCATATCCTTACAGCCATTTCATCGCCCACGTTTCAACCGCCCCCAGTGCAGCGCCCAACTCGCGGCCTTTGTCGGTCAGGGCATAAACGGTGCGTACCGGACGTTCGGGAATTACCGAGCGGCGAAGCAGCTCCCAGGTCTCCAGCTCCTTCAGCCGTTCGTTCAGCATCCGCTTGCTCAGATCGGGAATGATCGGATGCAGCTCGCTGAAGCGTTTCGGCCCCTCCATCAGCACATGAATAATCAGATTGACCCATTTTTTCCCGATCAAATGATGAACTTCTTCGACCTTGGCCAGCAGCGGCTTCGGTTCCTGCGGCTGTGTCTGTGCTTGCGCCATCACGATCATCCCTTCAAGGTTATTTTTAATATTCTGCTTACTATAACACAGTGTGAAAATGGTGAAAAGTTCGTGAAAATAATAACTTTTTGTAATTGTCGAAATGAGGTTGACGAAAGGACAGTTACAGTCGTAAGATGGATGAAGAAAAAGTTTGGTGGTAAGGAAAAGTAACCAGATAAATATTATTTAACAACGGGAGGAATGGAAGTGGAATCATTAACTTTTGTGCTGTTCGGCGCAACCGGGGATTTGGCAAAACGAAAAATATATCCTGCTCTTTATAATCTGTTTGCAGACGGCAAGCTTTCCGGTCCCCTCTCGGTGATCGGCCTTGGCAGAAGATCGCTCAGCAATGAAACCTTCCGGAGACAGGTACTTGATTCGCTCCGCACGTTTTCACGCCGCAAGGTAACGGATTCGCAGGAGCTTCAGTCTTTCCTGCAATTTTTTGAATATAGTCCGCTGGATGTCGGGCATCCCGAAGATTACGTCAAGCTGCTGGAGCATGTGTCCCAGCGCGAAGCCGAGCTTGGCCTGAAGCAGAACCGGATGTTTTATTTGTCTGTAGGACCCGAATTTTTCGGGACCATCGCGGGTAATATTCAGGCCAGCGGCCTGGGCGATACGACGGGCTGGAAACGGCTCATCATCGAAAAACCGTTCGGCACCGATCTGCAAACCGCGCGCGAGCTGAATGCCAGCCTGAGCGCCGCGTTTGCCGAAGAGGAAATATACCGGATCGACCATTTCCTCGGCAAGCGGATGGTGCAGAACCTTGAAGTGCTGAAGGCGACCAACCCCGTGCTGCGCGCGTTGTGGCAGAACCGCTACATTTCAAATGTGCAGATTACGGCCAGCGAAACGGTAGGTGTCGAGGAACGGGCCGGTTATTATGACAAGTCCGGCGCGCTGCGTGATATGTTCCAGAATCATATGCTGCAAATTCTGATGATGATGGCTATGCAACTGCCGCAAGGCAGCACGCCGGAGGATGTCCGCAGCAAGAAACGGCATGTCATCCGCTCGGTGCGGCCGCTGATCAAGGAGGAACTCGCCAGCAGTGTCGTGCGCGGGCAGTATGCAGCCGGCGAGCTGCGCGGCATGCCGGTTCCGGCATATACGGCCGAGCCGGGCATTCCCGCGGATTCACAGAACGAAACCTATATCGCTGCCCGGCTGTGGATCGACGATCCGCTCTGGAGCGATGTGCCGTTCTATATCCGTACGGGTAAACGAATGGCAGAGAAGTCAACGCGCATAGTAATCGAATTCAAGGAACCGTTCAATGACGTAAATAATAAAAACCGCAAGAATCTCGATCCGAATCTGCTTGTTATCGACATCGGACCGACTGAAGGCCTCTCGCTGCAGATCAACGCCAAAAATCCGCGCCGCCACGGCGAGCTGGAGCCGGTGAACATCGTGCACGAGGCGGGAAATCCCGATCTGCCTGAAGCTTACGAGAATCTGATCTTTGACGCCGTGCTGGGCGACGCGACATTTTTTGCCCATTGGGACGAAGTGGAGTTGTCCTGGCAATGGGTACAGCCTATAATCGAAGCATCGGCTGAAGGCACGCTGCCGCTTCATCTTTATGCTGCGGGCTCCAACGGCCCTGCGGCGGCGAACGAGCTTTTGGGCGGACATCACTGGTGGCTCGACGCCGACAAGAACGGACAGACCCTCAGCGAACACGCAGAACACAGTGCGGAGGAACAGGCGCGGGCCATCCGGCCGGGGGCGTAATTCCGCTAATCGCAGCAGAAATTGACCTTAGAGTCGGGCATGATTCATTACATTCGGGGGGATATTCATGAAAGTCGGATTAATCGGTCTGGGAAAAATGGGTTTTAATCTTGCGCAAAATTTGCTGGAACACGGCCATGAGGTCGTCGCATACGACGTTAACGCCGCGGCGGTGGCGGAAGTCGCGGCCAAAGGCGCGGAAAGCGCATCGAGTCTGGCTGAGTTGACCGCCAAGCTGGACGGTCGGAAGATCGCCTGGATCATGGTTCCGCATTCGTTTGTCGATTCGGTGATTGCCGAGCTGGCACCGCTGCTTTCGGCGGGCGACATCATCATAGAAGCGGGCAATTCGCATTACAAGGAATCGATCCGCCGCCACGAAGAATTGGCTCAGCAGGGCATTTACTTCCTTGACGCCGGCACGTCCGGCGGGATGGAAGGAGCGCGTTACGGCGCGTGTTACATGGTCGGCGGCGATCCGGAGAGCTGGGAGATCGTCGAACCGCTGTTCCGCGATACCTCCGTGGAGAACGGCTACTTGTTTGCGGGCAAAGCCGGCAGCGGCCATTTTCTTAAAATGGTCCACAACGGGATCGAATACGGCATGATGGCGGCGATCGGCGAAGGCTTCGAGGTGCTGGAAAAAAGCGGCTTCGATTACAACTTCGAGCAGGTGGCGCGCGTCTGGAACAACGGTTCGGTTATCCGTTCCTGGCTGATGGAGCTGGTGGAACGCGCCTTCTCCAAAGATGCGAAGCTGGAAGAGATCAAGGGCGTCATGCATTCCTCGGGCGAAGGGCGCTGGACGCTCGAAACGGCGTTCGACCTGCAGGCCGCTACGCCGGTCATTGCGATGTCGCTGCTAATGCGTTACCGGTCGCTGGAGACCGATACGTTCACGGGCAAAGTCGTTGCAGCGCTGCGCAATGAATTCGGCGGCCACGCGGTCGAAACGAAATAAGCAGGCTGTTGTACGACAAGCCGCTCGTTAAAGGACGGCAACCGTCATCCCCCTGAAGGGGTGGCGGTTTTTTTATTGACAAAATGAGGGTTGCTTGCGCTGCTCCTGGATCTGCATATCGCCGATCTGCTGCCGAAGGGGCAGGGTTCGGCCGCACGCAAAGAAACCTCGGCTTACCGTTGAAGCGCCGGCGATATCGGGCGGCTGACGCTTGCCGTTGTGCAGCGGCTCAGGGATGCTAAAATAGTTTAATAATGCTATAATTTTAAAATGACTGCGTATACAGAGTATAGTTAAGGAAGTGGATTTCATGACGAAGGAGAACCAAAACTCAGCGGACTTAAAATCCGCCAAGGGCAAGGATTACTCCAAATATTTTGACTTTTCGGATGCCAAAGTGTTGTCCGAAGAGGATGGCAAAACTACCTACCGCATTAAAGGAAGAAATATTCAAGTCAACAGCCAGCCGAACTATAAAGAAGGCAAGCGCCGCGGCAAAGCCGAAATCGAAGTGGATTACGGCTTTATGATTCCCGTGGAGATGCAGGAATTCGGGCAAGGCAAAACCTATCATTTGACGACCTACGGCTGCCAGATGAACGAGCATGACACCGAAACAATGAAAGGCCTGCTGGAGCAAATGGGCTATACCGCAGCCGAGGAGCGGAGCGAGGCGGATATCATCCTGCTGAACACCTGCGCGATTCGCGAGAATGCCGAAGACAAGGTGTTCGGGGAACTGGGGCACCTCAAGACCCTCAAGCTGGAGAAGCCGGGCTTGCTGCTCGGCGTGTGCGGTTGCATGTCGCAGGAAGAAGGCGTCGTCAACCGGATCATGTCCACCTACAGCTTTGTCGATATGATCTTTGGCACGCATAATATCCACCGCCTGCCGCAGCTGATCCAGGAAGCGGTCTACAGCAAGGAGCTGGTCGTCGAGGTTTGGTCCAAGGAAGGCGACATCATCGAGAACCTGCCGAAGAAACGGGAAGGTATGCGGGCCTGGGTTAATATTATGTATGGCTGCGACAAGTTCTGCACGTACTGCATCGTGCCGTACACCCGCGGCAAGGAGCGCAGCCGCCGTCCGGAGGACGTCATTGCCGAGGTGCGCGAGCTGGCCCGCCAGGGCTTCAAGGAAGTGACGCTGCTTGGGCAGAACGTCAATGCATACGGCAAGGATTTTACCGATATCGACTACACATTCGGGGATCTGATGGACGACATGCGGAGCATCGACATTCCGCGTATCCGTTTCATGACGTCGCATCCCCGCGATTTTGACGATAGATTGATTGAAGTGCTCGCCAAAGGAGGCAACCTAGCCGAGCATATCCACCTGCCGGTCCAGTCGGGCAGCACGGAAGTGCTTAAACGAATGAGCCGCAAATACACACGCGAATCTTATCTGGAGCTGGCGGGTAAGATCAAAGCCGCCATTCCGAACGCCGTGCTGACCACCGACATCATCGTCGGCTTCCCGGGCGAGACGGAGGAGCAGTTCGAGGAGACGATGTCGCTGGTGCGCGAGGTCGGCTACGATATGGCCTATACCTTCATTTATTCTCCGCGCGAAGGCACGCCGGCGGCCGGCATGGAGGACAATGTTCCGCAAGCGGTCAAAAGCGAACGCCTCAAGCGCCTGAACGCGCTGGTCGCCGAGCAGAGCCGGATCGGCAACGACAATATGCTCGGCGAGCGGGTGGAAGTGCTGGTGGAAGGCGAAAGTAAAAACAATGAGAATGTTCTTTCTGGCCGTACCCGTTCCAACAAACTGGTGCATTTCGAAGGGCCGAAGGAGCTGATCGGCACATTCGTGCAGGTCGAGATTACCGAGACCAAAACCTGGTATATCAAAGGAGACGCCGTGGCGGAAGCCGCTGCCGTAAGTTAATTAAATCTTAGCGAAAAAGGGGCGATAAGAGTGAGTCAGGAACAACCGCGTGTGAACGAATACGGCATGTTGACCCATAATTCCCGTGATTTGATCGTACGGGAGGATATTATGCACAAAGCGAAGGAGCTGGCTTCGCTCATTTCGACCAGCGAGGAAGTCCGTCATTTCCAGCAGGCGGAGCAGAAGATCCAGGGCCATGAGCGGGTGCAATCGCTGATCGCTACGATCAAGAAGAAGCAGAAGGAGATTGTCGCCTTCGAAAGCTTCGGGAACAAAACGATGGTTGCCAAGATCGAAGCGGAAATCGAGGCGCTCCAGGACGAGATCGACGGCATCCCGATTGTAACCGAGTTCCAGCAGAGCCAAAGCGATATCAACTACCTGCTGCAGCTGGTTGTTTCGGTGATCCGCGACACCGTTTCGGAGAAAATCAATGTGGAGGCCGGCACCGACGCGCCGCCGTCCACCTGCGGAGACTAATGCATGCCTGGGGGCGGATCGTGATCCGTCCCCTGCATGTTTATGAGCCGCAGCGCGGAACCTTATTGATTTTGCAAGGAAAGGTCTGATACATTAAAAGATACGAACAGGTTTATTAACGTTGCGGCAAAGGATGATTGATAGTGAACGAGAACGTGGAACAGAACTACAACCCGAAAAAGTACCGTACTCCGGACGGCGTTCCGGCCGACATTGTTATGTTTACCCTGACGAAACGAGAGCGTAAAACCGTCACCAAAACGCTGCCGCTGCGCGAGCTCAAGGTGATGCTGATCCGCCGCAAAAAATGGCCTTGCGCAGGCATGTGGGCGCTGCCGGGCGGCTTTTGCCAGGAGGATGAATCGATTTACGATGCGGCCACCCGCGAGCTCAAGGAAGAGACGGGCGTCGACGGCGGCCATCTGGAATATTTGGGCGTGTACAGCACGCCGGGCCGCGACCCGCGCGGCTGGATTATCAGCCATGCGTTTTTTGCGCTGGTAGAGGAGTGGATGCTGGAGCACCGGCAGGCCTCCGACGATGCCGGCGAGGTCGGGCTGTTCACTTTGCAGGAAGCGCTGGAAGAGCTGGAGTTGGCCTTTGACCACCGCGATATCATTACCGATGCTTACCTGCGGATTCAGCAGCAGATGCTGCAGACGACGATTGCCCGGCAGTTCCTGCCCCGCCACTTTACACTGAGCGAGCTGTATCAGGTGATCCAGACGGTCGTGCCGGAATTCAAGGAACCGAATTTTATCCGCAAAATCACGTCCACCCGCAGCCGCCAGGGCATTCTGAAAGAAGTCCGCGACGAAGCGGGCAATCCGGTCAGTTCGAATCAATATTCGCAGCGGCCGGCCCAGCTCTACATGTTCACCGACCACGAGCCCTTATTGTCAATCTATACCTGATTGGAGGTTGAATCTTCGATGAAAGCACTGATTGTGATTGATTTCACGAATGATTTTATTGACGGAAGCCTGCCTGTCGGCCAGCCCGGCATCGACATCGCCCCGCGGGTGGGCGAGCTGGTTCAAGCGTTTGTGGACAGCGGCGATTATGTCGTCATGGCGGTTGATCTGCATGATGGAGACGATCCGTATCATCCGGAGACGAAACTGTTTCCGCCGCATAATCTGCGGGGCAGCAGGGGACGCGAGCTGTATGGCGAGCTGGCCAAGGTATATGAGGCCAATAAGGATGCCATCTACTGGATGGATAAAACGCGGTACAGCGCTTTTGCCGGAACCGATCTGGAACTGAAACTGCGGGCGCACGGCATCACCGAGCTGCACCTGATCGGGGTGTGCACCGATATTTGCGTGCTGCATACCGCCGTCGATGCGTATAACAGAGGATTTGAACTTATAATACATGAAGATGCGGTAGCGAGCTTTAACCCCGCCGGCCACGAATGGGCACTGGGGCATTTCGCGGGAAATCTTGGCGCCAGCGTCGTTTCCGGGAAATAACAACTACGTAGAAGACGATGTCGCGTTTTTCGGCGCTGAAGGAGATGGGCTCATGAGAAGAGAACTTGCTTTACATACGGACAAATATCAGATCAATATGATGTATGCTCATTGGGTGAACGGAACGCACAAGCGGCGCGCCGTGTTCGAGGCCTATTTCCGCAAGCTGCCGTTCGGCAACGGCTTTGCCGTCTTCGCCGGGCTGGAGCGGATCGTCAATTATATCAGCGACCTGCGCTTTACCGAGGAGGATATCCGCTATCTCTCCGAGCAGGAGGAGAACTATGCGCCGGCTTTTCTGGAAGAATTGCTGCAGTTCCATTTCAAAGGCAATATCCACTCCATGAAGGAAGGGGCGCTGGTGTTTCCGGATGAACCGCTGATCCGCGTGGAAGGCACAATCATGGAAGCCCAGCTCGTCGAGACGGCGATCCTCAACTTTATGAATTACCAGACGCTGATCGCCACCAAGGCCGCCAGAATCAAGCAGGTGGCTCCAAACGATGTTTTGCTGGAATTCGGTACGCGCCGGGCCCAGGAGGGCGATGCGGCGGTATGGGGCGCCCGTGCGGCTTACATCGGCGGCTTCCATGCCACTTCCAACATGCTGGCCGGCAAAATGTTCGGCATTCCCACGAAGGGCACGCATGCCCATTCCTGGGTGCAGAGCTTTGCCAGCGAGCAGGAGGCCTTCGACGCTTATGCCAAAGTCATGCCGGATGGTGTAACGCTGCTAGTCGACACCTTTGATACGCTGCGCAGCGGTGTGCCGCATGCGATTGTTACGGCGAAAAAGATGGAGGCCGAAGGCAAGCGGATGAACGGCATCCGGCTGGACAGCGGCGACCTTGCCTATCTGTCTCGGCAGGCGCGCAAGATGCTGGATGAAGCAGGACTCGACTATGTCAAAATCGTGGCTTCCAACGACCTCGACGAGAATACAATTATGGACTTGAAGCTGCAAGGAGCGGCTGTCGATATCTGGGGCGTCGGTACGCAGCTGATTACCGCGGCGGATCAGCCGTCGCTAGGCGGGGTTTATAAGCTGGTGGAGATCGAGAACGCCCAGGGCAAGATGGTTCCGACCATCAAAATCTCGTCCAATCCGGAGAAGGTGTCCACGCCGGGCAAAAAGGATGTGTTCCGCATCATCGGCGCGAACGGCAAGGCGCTGGCCGACTACATCTGCTTTCCGGAAGAGGAGGAGCCGCGCAGCGGCAAGAAGCTGAAGCTGTTCAACCCGCTGCATCCTTATATGAAGAAATATGTGCGCGGTTATCAGGCGGTCCAGATGCTGGAGCCGGTCTTCCAGAACGGCTTGCAGGTCTACCGGCTGCCGGAGCTCGACGATATTCGCCTGTACAACCAGGAACAGCTCGAGCTGTATTGGCCGGAGTACCTGCGCAAACTGAACCCGGAAGTCTACCGGATCAATATCAGCGAAGAGGTATGGAACCGCAAGCAGCAGCTCTACGCCGAGCATATGCTGCCGGATGAAGCGCTGCACGATGAAGAGTAGCCGTCGGAGAATCTATTGAGAATATGAGGGTATCTATCGCGGGTAAGCGATGGATACCTTTTTTTATAGGGTCTTGAATTCATGGAAAAAACACCCGGGGAAACAGGCACAGACATTTCGCTTCGTGTGATTTTTGTCATGTTTAATGTGATAAATTTAACATCTTAATTTTTAATTTTATTGCTAAATTAAGGTTGAACTCGTTTCCACGGACCATCGGCGATCACGCGGGTTTACACAATTTATTCACAATTTGCCATTTTAGTGATAGGTTATCTTCTATTGAAGTAACGCAGTGCTGTCGCGTATAAAAAATACAATTGAAATCCATAAATTAATGTGATTTCCCGGACGTGGAAAATGAAAGATTTATCACTTCGCGGCAGCGAAAATCAAGTTACAATTTTCAAAAAAGTCAAAAGGATGTTATTCTACTTGACACTAGAAAGGGGTACTGTCGGTGGTACAACTGCCAAAAGTAAATGACCTTGGATTTTTCGAGATCCGTCTCGAATCGATCGGAGGTCTCGGCGCAAACCTTGCCGGAAAGATGCTTGCCGAAGCAGGGGTTATCGGTGCGAATTTGGGCGGCGTCAGCTTCTCGTCTTACGGTTCGGAGAAAAAGGGCTCGCCGGTTAAGGCGCATATCCGTTTCTGCGACCTGGATACGCCGATCCGCGATACGTCGCCGGTCGAACATCCGCATGTCGTCGGCATTTTTCATGAAGCGCTGGCCAAAACCGTCAATGTTACAAGCGGAATTCTCGAGGACAGCACCGTGCTGGTGAACTCGGCCAAAACTCCGGAGGAACTGAAAGAGCTGCTTAAGCTGAAAGCCGGGACCATCGCTGTGATCGATGCGACCAGCATTGCCCTCAAGGAGAAGAACCGGGTAAACATGGCGATGCTTGGCGCATTGTTCCGGCTCTGTCCGTTCCTAGACACCGAAACGATGAAGGGCGTTATCGAGAAGTCGCTCGGTAAAAAATACCCGCAAGCCGTTCAATCCGCCATTACGACGTTCGAACGCGGCTATAATGAAGTTACGTTTTTGCACTTTGATCTGCCGGCCGGCGAAAGCATGCCGGAATATGTCCGTTCCGACATTTCTCCGCTCGGATACGAAACGCAAACCATGGGCGGCACCATCATCAATGCCGGCAGCACGATGCTGAAGAACCTGAGCATTTCCCGCTCGGGAATGCTGCCTACGTATGACATCGAAGCCTGCATCCACTGTGCAGCCTGCGATACCGTTTGTCCGGATCAATGCTTTGTATGGGAAGAGCGGGTAGACCGCAAGGGCCGTCCGCAAATGTTCCTGCTCGGCATCGATTACCAATACTGCAAGGGCTGCCTCAAATGCGTAGGCGCATGCCCGACTTCCGCGCTGGACAGTGCCCGGGAGCAGGAAGGTTATGCCGACAGCCATACGGTACATCATAAATTTGATCTGATCGCCCAGCTGTAACGATCCGGAAGAAAGGTGGAATGAATAAGTGGCTATCGATTATGAAAAAGAACTAGGCTCCGCCAAAGTGGAGCAGAAATTTCTATATGAATCCGGCAACGAAATGGCGGCTTATGCCGCGCACCAGATCAACTACCATGTCATGGGGTATTTCCCGATCTCCCCGTCGACGGAAGTTGCGCAGTTCCTCGACACGATGAAAGCGAACGGCCAGCATGATATCATGCTGATTCCTTCCGACGGCGAGCATAGCTCCGCCGGGATCTGTTACGGCGCCTCCACTGCGGGCGGCCGCGTATTCAACGCAACAAGCGCGCAGGGCTACATGTTCATGCTCGAGCAATTGCCTGTACAAGCAGGTACGCGGATGCCGATGGTCATGAACCTGATCTGCCGTTCGATCTCCGGCCCGCTGAACATTCACGGCGACCACTCGGACTTGTATTTTGCCCTGAACACCGGCTGGCCGATCCTGATGTGCCGCGATCCGCAATCGGTGTACGATATGAATTTGATGGCGCTGAAGCTGGCCGAGCATGCCAAAGTCCGCCTTCCGGTCATGGTCGCATCCGACGGTTACTTTACGTCGCACCAAAAACGCCGTGTGCAGGCTTTCGCGAACCGTGCGGACGTGCAAAAGTTCGTCGGCGAACAGCCGCCGGCAGGCTTCACTGACACGCTGGACCGTAACAATCCGGTAACGGTCGGCCCTTATATGAACGAACCGGACTATATCAACAACCGGTATCAGCAATCCGTGGCGATGTACAATGCCGGCGAGGTATTTGAAGAAATCGCCAAGGAATACGCCGAACTGACCGGCCGCCATTATCCACTGATCGAAAGCTACCGGATGGAAGATGCCGACGTGGCCGTATTCCTGATGAATTCCGCTTCGGAGATCATCAAGGACGTCGTCGACCAGCTCCGCCTGCAAGGCGTCAAAGCCGGCGCGATTTCGCCGAATATGATCCGTCCGTTCCCGCAAAAGCAAATCGCTGAAGCGCTCAAGAATGTCAAAGCCATCACGGTCGGTGACCGCGCCGATTCCGTCGGCGGACATGGCGGCAACATGGTGAACGAAATCAAAGCCGCATTGTTCACTCACGGCAATACCACGACTAAGGTAATCAGCCGGATTTACGGTCTGGGCGGCAAGGATTTCTACGCCGAAGACGGCCATCATTTCTTCCAGCTGGCGATGGACGCCGTTGTCGCGGGCAAGGTGGAGGTTCCGTTCGATTACTACGGCCACAACCCGGGCGAACCGGACAAAGCGCCAAAACGCCTGCTGAAGCCGATGGACTTCGAATCGCTGAAGACCGGCCTGATCACGGTCAACAAAGACGAAACGACTGGCAAGCTGAGCGTGAAGGTTCCGCCGGTACGCAGTCTGATGAAGAAACCAAGACGGTTGTCTCCGGGACATGGCGCATGCCCGGGCTGCGGTATTTTCTCCGGCCTGGAGCTGTTCTTCCGCGGCATCGAGGGCGATATCGTCGCTTTGTATCATACAGGCTGCGCAATGGTAACGACGACCGGGTATCCGTATTCCGCCCATAAATCGACCTTCATCCATAACCTGTTCCAGAACGGTGCCGCTACGCTGTCCGGCGTCGTGGAAATGTTCTGGGAGCGCAAACGCCGCGGCGAGCTGGATCATCTCGGATTGAAAGATGATTTTACGTTCGTCATGGTTACCGGCGACGGCGGCATGGACATCGGCATGGGACCGGCCATCGGCGCTGCACTGCGCGGACACAAGATGATCATTGTCGAATACGATAACGAAGGCTACATGAACACCGGTGCCCAACAATCGTATTCCACGCCGCTCGGACATCGCACCTCGACGTCCAGCATCGGCAAAACCCAACAAGGGAAATCGACCCAGCATAAGGACACGGTGCAAATCATGGCCGCCACGAACATTCCTTATGCGTTCACCGGCTGCGAAGCTTATCCGCAGGATCTGCTGAAAAAAGCTGCCAAAGCCCAATATTATGCGCAAAACGAAGGTCTGGTCTACGGTAAAATCCTGATCGCCTGCCCGCTGAACTGGATGAGCGACGACAAGGAAGGCACGAATATCGTCTCCCTCGCCGTCGAGTCCTGCTTCTTCCCGCTGTATGAAGTGGAGCATGGCATCACGAACCTGACCTATAATCCGGAGCTGAAGGAAAAACGCGTACCGGTGGGCAACTGGCTGAAGACGATGGGCAAAACGCGCCATCTGCTCAAGCCGGAGAACGAGCCTGCGCTGCACAGCTTCGAAGAAGAAGTGGAACGCCGCTGGAGCCGCCTCAAAGCTAAACATGAGCATCCAGACCTGTAAGAAATAAGCCACCCGTCAGCGATGGCGGCATAAAGAGACCGGTAGACGCCGTGGAGTAACCTCCATGCGCGCTGCCGGTCTTTTTTCTATAAATCCTCGCCGTAATGTGCAGGTATTCTTTCACCTTCTGAAAACTGAGGTCCACAGCGGTCAATTCCGGCGTAGCACTGCACAGGCCGGAGGCGATGGTGCCTACGCGCAGCGCTTTATGTATCGGGTAACGCAGCGATGATGACTTCGGCTTAAATCGAAATCCGTCCGCCGTCCGGAGCCATCAGATTGACATGCCGCTCGGTTCCGCGCGGATCGCGCTCATAGATGAATTCAACATGGCGCCAGCGGCGTACAGATTTGCGGAGGCTGGCTGCGGAAAAGCATCCATTTGAATGATGGTATCATAGGAAACGCCGCCGATGACTAGGAAACGACTCATCTCTATCATTCACTCTTAAAAAAGGTATTTATTAAAACACTTTTATAAAGTATTATGAAATGGGGTGAAGACGATGGATAAAATCGGCGGCAACGCCATTGTCATACGGGAGATCAATGTCAACCTGGTGCGGCAGGCGCTCAAGGAACGCGGCAAAGCAACCAAACGGGAGCTGGCCGAAGCGACGGGGCTAAGTCTCGTGACCGCAGCGACGGTGCTGCAGCAGCTGGTAGCACAAGGTGAAGTGAGCGAGGCCGGAATGGTGTCCTCGATGGGCGGCAGACCGGCGCAGCAGTACGCGTACAACGACGAATATGCGCTGGCGCTCATTTTGTTCCCGCTGGAACATGAAGGAAGAAGCCGGCTGCATACCTATGTCGTTACGCAGACCGGGCGCAGGCTGGTGGATACGGCCGTGGATGTCGACCAGGTCGATCTCGAAGGCTTTGAGCATGTCATCGACGGTATGCTGGAGCGGTTCGCTGCCATCCGGGCGATCGGGTTCGGCCTGCCGGGGGCGGAAGTGAACGGCGCAATGGTCGTCTCTGACTACCGGGCGCTGCTGGGGCTGCCGGTGACCGAGCATTTCAAGCAGCGCTACCGACTGCCGGTCATCATCGAAAACGATGTAAACGCGGCGGTCATCGGCTACTGCAGCCGTTTGCCGCATGCAGATTCCGCATCCGTTGTGTATGTGTTTTTCCCTGACCGGTTTCCGCCGGGTGCCGGCATCGTCCTGGACGGGAAACTGTACCGCGGCAGCCGCGGGTTTGCCGGAGAGGTCAGCAACATTCCCCTCGGCATCCCGTGGGGAGAAGCGCTGAATGCCTCGTTCGAGCCGCTGACGGAGGCGATCGCGAAGCTGACCGTTTCGCTGGCCGGGGTACTGAACCCGCAACAGGTCGTATTGTGCGGGAGTTTTTTGCAGGCAGAGCATGTTAAGGAAATCGAGAAACGCTGCGGGGAATGGCTGCCGGACGGCACGGTGCCGGAAATCCGGCTCAGTCCCGATCTTATTGCCGATTATCTCGCAGGAATGATCAAGCTGACGCTGGCAAAGCTGGAGCCTCATTGGCAGCTGACAAAAATTGACGGATAGGCAGGGTTGACTTCATGGCTACCATATTATTGATTATTATTTATTTGGCATTTATCAGTTTAGGACTGCCGGACTCGCTGCTGGGGGCTACCTGGCCGAACATGCGACTTGATTTCGGCGCCCCGGTCGATGCGGCCGGCTATATCTCCATCATTGTCGTTGTCGGCACCATCATCTCCAGTCTGGCCAGCACCGCGGTGCTGAAGCGGCTGGGGACTGGACGGGTCACGTTTATCAGTGTAGCGGTTACAGCGATTTCGCTGCTCGGGTTCTCGTATACGCATTCGCTTATCCTGCTCGGCGCCTTGGCGCTGCCGCTCGGCCTTGGTGCCGGCTCGATCGATGCCGGCCTGAACAATTACGTGGCGACGCATTATAAAGCGCATCATATGAGCTGGCTGCACTGTTTTTGGGGCATCGGTGCAATGACGGGACCGATCATTATGTCCGGCTTTATTTCCGCCGGGGAGTCATGGCGCAAAGGCTTTTTGACGGTGAGCCTGATTCAGTTCGCTTTGGTCGTTGTGCTGTTCCTGTCGCTGCCGCTGTGGAAGCGGGCGGAGAAGAACACGCTGACGACTGCGCATGAGGCGCATCCCGAAGCGGCCGCCCTCATTCCTCCGGCAGACAATGTGATGAAGATCAAAGGCGTCAAGCTGGCGCTGCTGACGTTTCTGTTCTACTGCGGCGTGGAGACAACGCTGGGCCTCTGGGGCAGCAGTTATCTGGTCAACGTCAAAGATATGTCCACCGCCGCCGCTGCCGGTTGGGTTTCACTCTATTACGGCGGCATCACCGCCGGCCGGTTCATCACCGGGTTCGTAACATTCCGCTTCACCAACAAGGCGCTGATCCGCGCCGGACTGCTCATCTCGCTTCTCGGGGGAGTGGTGCTCGCCTTGCCGCTGCCGGACATGTTCGCGCTTGTGGGCTTTATTCTCGTCGGCCTTGGCTGTGCCCCGATTTTCCCGTGTATGCTGCATGAGACGCCGGTTCGTTTCGGCAAAGCGAATTCGCAGAAAATCATGGGCTACCAGATGGCCCTGGCCTATACCGGCAGTGCCATTCTTCCGCCGCTGCTCGGCTGGGTTGCCGCCCGGACCACGTTCATGATTGTGCCGCCGGTTTTGATCGGCTACGTTCTCGTGATGGTGCTTTGTTCGGAAAAAATCAACCGTTTAATGCATTCCGCGGCTTCTAAAGCGTCCTAACCAGCAATCCCCCAAACCCGCTAATCAGCGGGTTTGGGGGATTTGTTATTTTTAGCGTATTTTCTTCAGTTATCCTTCCCGCTTGTAAATCTCCCGCATGACATGGCGAAGCTCCGGCAGGATCAGCCGCTCCATCGCCAGCTTGATCGCGCCAGTGGAACCCGGCATGGAGAAGATAGCGGTATTGCCGATCGTGCCGGCAATGGCCCGGCTCAGAATCGCGGCGGAGCCGATATCTTCGGTAAAGCTGAGCAGGCGGAAAATTTCGCCAAAGCCCGGCAGTGTTTTGTCGAGCAGCGAGGCGACAGCTTCGTATGTGGTGTCCCGGGGCGAAATGCCCGTGCCCCCCGTCAGGAGCACGGCTTCGATGCCGGAATGGAGGGAGCTTTTATAAATCAGCTCGCGCAGGTCTTCATAATCGTCCTTAACGATCGTCCGGCCGCTGACTTCATAGCCGGCTTCTTCCAGCAGCTGCTGGATCAGGGCCCCGCCGGTATCGGTGTCCATCGTCCGGGTATCCGAAACGGTAATGATATAACATTTGACAGTGGAGGGCGCTTCACGCCGGTGTTCATCGACCGATCGCATCCAAATCAACTCCTTGGCTGAGAATATCCGTTCTTTTTCCCATCATAGGCGATGCACGTTCCAAAGACAAGCCGCCGGAGGAAGGCTGCTTCTTGCGGGCCGGGCTGCGTTGTAGTACACTCGCTACCATAACGAAAAATGCAGGGAGAGATGGAAGTTGAAACAAGCATTGCCGGTATACATTTTGTCGGGGTTTCTGGGAAGCGGCAAAACAACGCTGCTGCAGCGGCTGCTCGACCACTGGAAGGGGCTTGGCCTGAAGCCGGCGGTCGTGATGAACGAGCTGGGCGAGGTGAACCTTGACGGACTGCTGGTGGAGCAGTCGGTGCCGATGGCGGAGATGCTGGGCGGCTGTATTTGCTGCTCGATCCGCGGGGATCTCAGCACGGAACTGGCAACGCTGGTGAAAAAAGAGTCGCCGGATGTCGTCGTCATCGAAGCGACAGGGGCGGCGAATCCGCTGGAGATCATCGACGGCGTCACGGAAACGTCGCTGTATCAGCATCTGGAGCTGAAAGGGCTGATCACCGTCGTGGACGCCGCCCATTTGCTGGAGCTGTATCGTTCCCAGCAGGGGGCGACATACCGGCTGATGCAGGAGCAAATCCGCTGCGCGTCGGTGCTGCTGCTGAACAAAACCGACCGCGTAACCCCGGAAGAGGCGGAGGAGCTGACCGCGCTGCTGCGTAAATGGAATGCTTATGCCGAGATCATTCCATCGGTGCGCTGCGAGGTTGAGCCAGCCGGGCTGCTGGACAACCTTGGAGGCATTCATGCCGGAGCGGAGATAGGGGGGGCCGGAGAAACGGAGCCGGCGGACTTAGCCACAGACCTGCAAGAAGACGGAGCAGCGGAGGAGAATGATGCGGCAGCAGCTGATTCCCATCATGGCGGGAACGCTTTTTCTTCCTCCCATGACCACGTGATGGCCTATACGCATTATTTTACCCATCCGGTCGACAGCGTACAGTTTGAGCAGTTTGTGAAAGACCTGCCGAGAGACGTTTACCGGGCAAAAGGGATCGTCAGCTTCAGCGACACGTCCAGCCGGTTTCTGTTCCAATATGCTTACCGGGAAGCGGATTTCATGAAAATTACGCCGCAGGGCGAAGTGCCGGATGTGGCCGTATTCATCGGTGAGCATTTTTCCTCCCGCCAGCTCCGCAACCAGCTGCTGCAATTGGAAGGGCTGGGGCGTACCCTGCCCGGAAAAATCAAACGAAGCCTGTAGCCCGGCCGCTTTGGTTCGTTCCCGGACTTGCAGGTTAATACATAGGCATACCCTATACTCATACCCGCAGGAGGTTAAAGGCTATGACCCGAATTCAATATCAGGAGTGCATCGACGCTTGCATTAAGACTATGAACGCCTGTAACTACAGCTATGTCGCCAGCCTGAAAGAATATGATCTTGCATCGCTGCGCGAGAGCATTCAGCTGGACCGCGAGTGCGCGGAGATCTGTTCTTTCGCCGTTTCAGCTATGACCCGCCAAAGCCCGTTCGTGGTGGATATCTTGCGGCTGTGCGCCGAGATTTGCGAACGCTGCGCCGATGAGAGCGCCAAACATCCGCAAACGCATTGCCGGGAGTGCATCGAGGCCTGCCGCAACGCGGCGATGGCTTGCCGTTTGGTCAGCGGTGCGGTTGAAGTATACGCATAATCAATCTAGCGTGGGCAACAGCCCCCGCGCATTAACAGCCGGATTCACTTCGGGCCTTCCGAAGAGGATCCGGTTTTTTGTCCTATTTTATTTTTGGCCAAGGAGATTTGGGTTTGTCCGGCGAATTAGTTATGATGGAGATCAAAAGAATTATCGCATGGTGCAGATTGCGGGAGGGCACGTCCGCCCGGTTCCGTTATACATAGATGGCATCTTCAACAAGGAGGAACGATGAAGGATACTAAAGTACCGGAGAGTGAACAATCCAAAGAGTTATTCGCTTATTTCGGATTGGCCGTCTACTATTGTCAGGCGCTGGAGCAACAGTTGACCAATCTTCTGCTGCTCACCAAGCTGTCGAACGGACAGACGCTGACCGACGAAGATCTGGCCGAGCTTTATCAGCGTAAGCTTGGCAACTCGTTTGGCCAGCTCATCAAGGAGATTCAGCATCATTTTTCCTTCTCCGAAACGGAGACGAAGGAGCTGCAGGCCGTATGGAAGCAGCGCAACCATATTGTCCATGACTATTTCAAAAAACGCATTCAGGAAACGTTCACACCGGCCGGGCGCGCGCACATGATCCGGGAGCTGAAGCGCTTCAAGAATAAAGCCGCCAGGCTGGAGCTGCGTCTGCAGGCGTATTGCAACGAGCTTTACGCCAAGCTGGAGCTGGAGGAACGGATGGAGCAGTAAGCGGTATACCGCGCTCTATTACGGGGCTTAGAGGTTTTGCGAACCATACTGTAACAAAAGAGCCCCGCCGTTAACCCACGGCGGGGCTCTTTTGCTTCAATTATTGAGGTCTGACCGCCGGCTGCAAAACGCTGCCGGCTCCGGATGATGGCTGCGGAGCCGCTGCTTCCGGACTTGCGCCTGCGCCGAGCTGGAGCTGGTACATCCGGTAGTAACGTCCGCCCAGCGCCATCAACTCGTCGTGGCTGCCTCGCTCGACGATCTCGCCGCGGTGCAGCACGAGAATCTGGTCGGCGCTGCGGATGGTGGAGAGCCGGTGGGCGATGATGAAGGTCGTACGGCCCTTTTTCAGCACCTCGAGCGCCTCCTGGATGATGCTCTCCGTTTCGGTATCGATGTTGGAGGTTGCTTCATCGAGAATCAGGATCGCCGGGTCAAAAGACAGCGCCCGGGCAAACGAGATCAGCTGACGTTGACCGGCCGACAAGGTACTGCCCTTCTCGACAACCGGCTCGTCGAAGCCTTGCGGCAGATGGGCCAGCAGCTTGTCGGCGCCGACTTCGCGGAGCGCGCGCTCTACGCGTTCGCGGGAGATGCGTTCATCCCCGAGGCTGACGTTGGAGGCGATGGTCCCCGTAAAGAGGTACGGGTCCTGCAGCACGATGCCCATATGGCTGCGCAGCCACTGCTTCGGCAAGGAGGTGACTTCCTGGCCGTCGATCGTAATGCTGCCCTTCTGCGGATCGTAGAACCGGAAGAGCAGGTTAATGATCGAGCTTTTACCCGAACCGGTGTGGCCGACGAGGGCGACGGTTTCGCCTGGACGCGCTTCAAAGGAGATGTTTTTCAGGACGAAGTCTTTTTTATAAGCAAAAGATACGTCCTTGAACACTACATTGCCTTTGTAACGCGGCATCGAGCCATCCGTGACCGGTTCCCCCGGTTCGTCCATCAGCTTGAACAGGCGTCCGGCCGATACCATCGAGGTATCGAGGTTGGCGAGCTGGTTGACCATCCCGTTGATCGGGTGGAAAATCCGGCCGAGCACGTCGACGAAGGCGTACAGCACGCCGAGCGAGACAAAGGTCGAGCCGCCCAGGCTGCCGAAGCCGAAATACCACAGCACCATCGCGAAGGAGAGGTTCCGCAGCACTCCGACCAGGTTGTGGGAGGTCAGCGCGTTCAGGTTCAGCATCTTGTTCTGGTATTTTAGATAGTCGTCGTTGAGATGCTCGAACTCCGCTTTGCTCTGCTTTTGGCGGCGGAAAATGCGGATGATCGACATCCCTTGGATGGATTCATTGATAATCGCGTTGATTTCGCTGATCCGCGAACGGAGAATCGTATTGTATTTGGTAGCGATCCGGCGGTACAGCACGATCCAGAGCACGATCACCGGAATAATGAACAAGCTGACCAGTCCGAGCCGGACGTCGAGCAGGAAGAGCGCCACATAGACGCCAAGCACGTTGATGATCCCCGAGCTGAAGTTGGCGAGCACGGCGATGAACAGGTCCTTGATGGCCTCGGTATCGTTGGTGACGCGCGAAACGACTTTACCGGCGGGCAGGTTATCGAAGAAATACACCGGCAGCCGCTGAATATGCGCGTACACGTCGGTACGCAGCTTGCGGATGACCTGGTTGGCCGATGACTGCAGCCAGTACGTTTTGCCGAATTCGGCGAAGATCGAAACGACCAGGAACAAGGCGTACAGCCCGACGAGCTGGTAGATGCCCGGAAGCTCCGGCTTGTAGAAGGCGAACAATTCATTTGTGGCCAGCTTTTCCGCCGGATAGACCGTTTCCTGATCGCCTTTGCGGATATGGACGCTGCCGTCCGTAAAGGTCCGTTCTCCCTCGGTGGCTGCTACGGCCTGGTCGACAAAATAAAAGCTTTTGCCCACTTGCAGGAGGCGGACCTCCTGGCCTTTGGCTTCATCCGCAGCGAAACGGTCGGAACGTTTGTAATAATGCCCCTGATACTCCGCCGCCTCGTCCGCGGATGTGGTTTCGAAGTAAGGTTTTTCAATGGCCAGCATATGATTGTCGATCATCGTTTTGGCGATGAACGGGCCGGCAAGCTCGGCGGCGACGCCGATTGTAAGCAGCAGCAGGGCTGCGATAAAGGTTTTTTTGGCGGTTAAGGCGTATTGCAGCAGGCGTTTGCCTGTACTCTGTGGCACGTTGCCACCCCCTAGTTGGATAGATTATTCTCCACTTGCTGCCGTTCGAATTGTTCGCGGTACCAGCCGTTCAGCTCCAGCAGCTCCTGATGTGTGCCGCGTTCGGTAATCCGTCCGTCGTCGAGGACGACGATCAGATCGGCATGCTCGATGGCCGACAGCCGGTGGGTGGAGATAATGGTTGTTTTGCCGGCGCGCTCCCGGCGGATATTCTCGATAATTTGCGCTTCCGTCCGTGCGTCGACAGCCGAGAGCGCGTCATCCAGCAGGAGGACATCGGGATTCGCGATAAACGCCCGGGAGATCGAGACACGCTGCTTCTGGCCGCCGGAAAGGGAGACGCCGCGTTCGCCGACCAGCGTATCGAGTCCGTCGGACAGTGTGACAAGGTCGTTCTGGAAGGCTGCCGCAGAGATCGCATCCATGATGCGTTCGTCGCTGGCGCCATCATAGCCGAACTGGATGTTCTCGCGTACAGTCTTGGAGAACAGGATTTGTTCCTGCGGCACATAACCCATCCAGCTGTGCAGCTGGTCCAGCGTAATCTGCTCGATCGGCACGCCGGAGATCAGAATATCGCCGTCGCCGGTCGGATATTCATGGAGCAGCTGCTTCAGCAGCGTTGATTTGCCAGCCCCGGTGCGGCCTACGACGCCAAGCGTCTGTCCGGCCTGCAGCGACAAGCTGACCTCGCTCAGATTGTCGACCGTAGAAGAAGGATAACGGAACGTCACATCCTTCAATTCGATCGAGGTCGGCGCGGCAACGGCTACCGGCTGGGCCGCATCGGCCACATCCGGCTTGGCATTCAGCGTTTCGTCGATCCGTTCGAGGGAGGCGCCGCCGCGCTGCATCAGATTGATCAGCTCGCCGATGGCGAACATGGGCCAGACGACCATCCCGAGATACATATTGAAGGAGACGAGGTCTCCGAGCGTGATCTGATTACGGAATACCAGATAAATGCCATAGGTCAGGGCAATGATATAGCTGAGCCCTACGCAGAGCCGGATCGTCGGTTCAAAGAAGGAATCGACTTTGGCCACCGCCATATTTTTACGGTACACATCTTCCGTGATGTCGGCAAAACGTTTCTCGTCATGCCGTTCCTGGACGTAAGCGCGGATCACGCGGACGCCGGATACGGATTCCAGCACCTGGTCGTTCATGTCGCCGAAGGCGTCTTGCGCCAGGCTGTAGCGGTCATGGATCGCTTTGCCGTAGAACACCATCGCAATGGCGATCAGCGGGAGCGGAATAATGGCGGCCAGGGTAAGCTTCCAGCTGACGAGAAAACCCATGGCCAGCAGTACGACGGAGAGGAAGATGGTCGAATCGACCAGCGTCAGCATCCCGAAGCCGACGGTGGTGGAGACGGCGCGGATGTCGTTGGTGGCCCGGGCCATCAAATCGCCTGTGCGGTTACGCTCGAAAAAAGACGGCGTCATTGTCATGAGATGATTCATGAAACGCGAGCGCAGCAGGCGCTCGACGAGGTTGGACCCGCCGAAGAGCTTGTGCATCCATATGTACGTAATCCAGTAGATCGTCAGCAGAAAAAGAAGGATGAGCGAGATATACTTGAACAGGGATGCGGCTGTAACTGTGCCATGAACAATTTCATCAATGGCGTTGCCGAGCAGACGCGGCGGAAGCAGTTCGAGAATGCCTGCTGCAATGAGCAGGAACAGGCCGATGACATAGCGCCTTTTTTCCCGGCGGAAGAACCAGCCGAGGTCGCGGAGAACAGAGAACAATGAAATCCTTCCTTTCATGATGGAAATAAAAACATTCTTGCATAGGGTTGGCAGCATGCAAAAAAGGCATACCACCCAAAAACGGATGATATGCCTGTAATCTACAGCAGCTTATCATGTTCACGGTGCTTGGAGCAGCACCGAACATGGAAGAAACCAGTTCATTGAAAGGTCGGGGTCACGCGTATACGCCGTCCGTTCAAGGAGTCTCCATCACAAGGGCTGCCAGGATATTTGGTTGTATGTAGATATCGGCATAGGCGCGAGGCTTTGCATAATCGTATACCTTAATCACCATGGGTCACCCTTTCTTTAAAGTAATGGTAATAACTTGAAGGTTCTTCGTTATGTTCAGAGTTTATCATCCGCTCCAAACAAATGTCAAATCAAATTTTGAACAAAATCCGAAAAAGAAGTATGATAGAAATCACAGAGAACGGTTTAGCCTGAAGGGAGACGGATAGAATTATGGAGATCAAAATCAGCCCCGAAGCGGCATCCTGGTATAAACGCGAGCTGTCGCTGAAGGCCGGCGACACGATTCGCTTATTCCCGCGTTACAGCTCCGGCGGGGGGCTTCACCCCGGCTTTTCGCTCGGGATCGCCGGCGACCGGCCGGTAACGGCAGGCGCCCAAACCGAGCAGGAGGGGGTACTGTTCTTTATGGAGGAGCAGGATTTATGGTACATGGACGGGCATAACCTAACCATAACCTACTCCGATGCCGAGGATGATATCGAATACGGCTATGAACGCCCGCAGGAAGCGGACAGCGTGAAGAAATAGCGCGGATGTTGCAATCCAAATAGATGTGCATGAAATTAAAGGGTCTTCCCTGCAACCGGATTCCGGCCGCAGAGAAGACCCCTTTTTTGTTGTTGCTGAGACTCCGGAAATATCGTCATTAGTGCGAACTGCGGAAGGATTCTTCCTCCATGGCAAAATCGAAATCGTCGATATCGTAGACTTGCACCGGAACGCCGCCCTCGATGATCCGCTGGATCAGCTCGAACTGGTCGGTCAGGATCGGCGCCTTCTCCCGCTGCGAAGTCAGCAGCAGCTCGGTTTCGATCGGATCGAACTGCTCGCCGTAAGCAGCCGTATCGACGCTGTTGATCACCGTCAGCTGCGCCCGTTCACCGAGCAGGATGCCGGCGCTTTTCGCCCAAGGCACGTTCAGGGCACGGTTGATTTTTTTGGAATTGAGCGGTTCTTCAAAGTAGGCGATCATCTCGCGGATCTTCATTTTCACATGCCGGTCGTCTTCCTCGCGGTTCATCAGCGGTTCGTTGCTGTCCCGCAGCTCGTATAACTCCATGACCGTCGTATACGGAACTATATATTCAACAGGGCTTTGCGGGACGAGAAGCTGGCCGTAAATCGCCATCATGACGGCCTCCGTCACAAATTGTCTGGACATCGTTTTCCTCCTGGATTTCTTGCTTCCGTGCTCGAGGCAGTATTTGACTTTAAAAATATAAAAACACTGCGCGGCGCAAATGTCAACATAGGCGCGCCGCGCCAGTTCACATTCTGCCGATGAGCAGCGAAAGAATGCCGGCGGCGATCAGCGGGCCGACCGGTACGCCCTTGAACAAGGCAACGCCCAGCACGGTTCCGACGAGCAGGCCGGCGACGACGGTAGGCTGGCTGCCCATCAATGCCGCCCCGCGGCCGCCGAGATAGGCGACGAGCATGCCGACGCCGATGGCAAGCAGCGACTTCCAGTTCAGAAACGAAGCCCCGAGCGTCTGAAGCGACAGCTTCCCGCTGGCGACCGGCGTCATCACCCCGATGGTCAGAATCACGATCCCGACCGTCAGGCCGTATTTCTCCAGCCAGGGAAACGCCTGGTGTACGCCGGTTACCCGGAGCAGCAGCAGGCAAACCATGGCGATGGTAATCGGGGAGTTGCTGCTGACCACGCCCAGCGCCGCAAGTCCGAGCAGCAGCAATGAAGTTACATCCATGACGCCGCGACCTCCTTTGCAGAGAAGCAAGTTATTTCGAGCTGCAGATATGTTCGGCAATCAATTTGCCGTGGCCCCGGCCGGTATCGATAAAGACCTCATTGGCGTTACGGCCGGAGGCGATGACCCCCGCGACGTAGAGGCCGGGAATGTTGCTTTGCATCGTGGCGGGATCGAATTTCGGCTTTTCCATTTCGTCATCCATCTCCACGCCCGCCGAGACCAGCAGCTTGCGGCTGGGGCGGAAGCCGGTGAGGGCGAGCACGAAGTCGTTATCCAGTTCCAGCACTCCGCCATTAGCACTGGTCACGATGACCTTGTCTTCGGCAATTTCCGTTACCCGCGATTCCAAATGCAGCGTTATGAGACCCTTCTGAACCATGCTTTCGAAGATCGGCCGCACCCATGGCTTGATATTGTCCGAAATGCTCGCACCCCGGTAAACCATGTCCACCGAAGCGCCGACGCGGAGGAGCTCCAGCGCCGCATCCACCGCGGAATTGCTGCCGCCGATGACGGCGACCTTCATCCCGGTATATGGATGGGCTTCGCCAAAATAATGTGTCACCTTGGGCAATTCCTCGCCGGGAATGCCGATCAGGTTCGGCTGGTCGAAATAGCCGGTGGCAATAACGACATGGGCGGCCTCGCGGCGCAGCTCGTCTCCGCGTTTGTTGCGGGTGTGAACGGCGAAGCCGCCGCCTTCCAGCCGCTCGACGGCCAGCGCTTCCTCGTAAGGGGCAATATCCAGCTTATGCTGCTCCGCAGCCCGGCGATAATAGACCAGCGCCTCGTGGCGGTAAGGTTTGTCGTAAGGCGAGGTGAAAGGCACTTCGCCGATCTCCAGCAGCTGTGCGGTACTGAAAAATTGCATGCCGGTCGGATACAAAAAGATAGAGTGAACGATAAAATGTTTTTCGACGATCAGGCAAGACAGCCCTTTGCGCCGGCATTCAATGGCGGCGGACAGTCCGCATGGTCCTGCTCCGATAATAATGACGTCTAACACGCGGTTCATGACCTCCCTAGGTTATGTAGTTCTTCTAAATGGTACCCCAAAAAACGAAAATGCGCCAATGACCGGGTTGCAATCCAAATAAACGAATGTATAATTAGATATATATCTAATTCAGGAAGGCGAAGGGAATGATCGCATGCAACTGGAGAAAATCGTGAATTACCATAAAGCGCTGGCCGATCCGACGCGGATGCGTATGCTGCTGCTGCTCTCGAAAGGAGAGGTCCACGGGCAGGCGCTGGCCGAGAAGCTGAATTTATCGCAGCCGACGGTGACGCATCATGCCGCCAAGCTGCGGGAGGCCTCGCTGATCCATGAGCGCAGGGAGAAGAACACGGTCTATTTTTCATTGAACCGCGAATTTATCCGTTCCGGCGCGGAAGGATCGCTAAAATTTATCTTCGATAAGGGGGTGGAGGAAATGGAAGAACTATCGGCCGAGAAAAACCTGCGGGAATCGGTGCTGCGCAACTTTTTCGCCAAAGACGGGCGGCTGCGGCAGATTCCGGCCCAGTATAAGAAAAAGCTGATTGCGCTCGAATATATGGTGGAGAAGCTGGAGCAGGGCGTGATGTATACGGAGAAAGAAATCAATGAGTTCATCAAAACGTTCCATGAAGACTTTGCGACCATCCGCCGCGAGTTCATTATGCACCAATTCATGTACCGGGATAACGGGAAATATGAGCTGAACCCGCGGGAAATGTGGACACATTGGGAAAACGTCAAATAAACGTCGAACAAATCAAAATCTTTTGTGACAATTGTTACTTATGCTGTTTAAATGTCCAAAAAAGGAATATCATTATAATGTAAGCGTTATCTGACATATCCTAGAAAGGAGATTATCAGCATGATTTTCAAGCGAAACAAAAGTGCGGCTTCATCTGTTCCTCCTTCGGTCACGTTGCAGCAGGTCAAGCAGGCGATCCGGCAATTTGAACAGGATATGCCAGCAAAGATTACCCGCACGGTATTGATCCGGGAGGACAAGAGCATCGATCTCAGCCGGCTCAAGCGGTATCTTGGCGGCGTGCCTGAACAGAAGTTCTATATGTCGCGTGAAACGTTTGAAATTTTCGAAGAAGCCGACAAGCTGGTTCCGTATTATCTGGATCTGGTTCAGTCGGCGGTAGACAATTATGTAAACGATACCGGAAAGCTTCCGCTCATCGAAGATGCTTGGCTGCCCGAGGTGCATTACCGGCTGCTCGCCACCGAACGTTATTTGAAGGAGACGCCTCCATTCCCGCTGTATATCACGGAGGAGGAAATGATGCTGACGCATCGGCCGGAGCATTTTAACTGAGCAACCAAGAGGTCTTCCTTTTCACGGGCCGCGCATAGTACAATGGGGTTTAATTGATTTTGCGGTCAATGGACCCGAATGTACAAGGAGAGGCCTGCAATGAATGAAACACGTTGTCTGTTGTTTGACCTGGACAATACGCTGATGGACCGGGATGCGACGTTCCGCAGCTTTGCCAGCCAATTTGTAAAAGAGTTATTGAGCCATTTGCCGCAGGAAGCGGCTGAGCAAGCTCTGGAAGAGATGATCGTGCGCGACGCGGACGGCTACCGGGACAAAGACGGTTATTTTGCCGAGCTGAGCGAGGTGCTGCCTTGGAACGAGCCAGTAAGCGCAGCCCAGATCAGGGCTTATTATGACTTGAATTATTTCGGCCATGGTGCGCCGATGCGGCACGCCAAGGAGATTCTCGACTATTGCCGAGGACGCGGCTACACGATGGGCCTTGTTACGAACGGCAAGACGGAGCTTCAATATCGAAAAATCGACCTGCTCGGCATTCGTCCGTATTTTACGGACATTGTCATCTCGGGTGAGGTCGGCATCAGCAAGCCCGATCCGGATATTTACCGCCTTGCGCTGGAACGGCTCGGCGCTGCGGCAACGGAAACGCTGTTTATCGGGGATCATCCCGTAAACGACATTTGGGGCGCGGCGAAAGCGGGAATGCAAACGATATGGCTGAAGCGGAACCATGCCTGGGACCCCAAGCTGGATGTAACGCCCTGGAAGACGATCCGTGAGTTAGATGAGCTGACGGGTTTGATCTAGGTTATATTTTTTCGGCCGCGGGGTTGACAGATGGCTGCGAAGCCCTTTATGATGATATCGGTTATATGATTTTCCTGGTATTTCAAGAAAATTTCGTATGACACCCAATTCTGTATTTCCGAAAGGAGACGAGGTAATTATGACAGTCCATAGCTCTGTTTTTGCTGCAATTGTAATGGTTGTCGATACGCGTCTTCCGGAAACAGCTGCTGCATGCTAGATTAGTCAAGCATTGCAGTATTAGCGGGTAGTTTTTATTTGCCTACTATCAGCCGCCTGGAACCGTATCGTGTTCCGGCGGCTTTTTTGCGCGATTTTTCAGGCTGGGGATGGATGCCCCGGTATATTTTCGCGCATCTTTCCAGCCGCCGGGACAAAGGTTCCCGGCGGTTTTTTGCTGTTTTCGAAAGCTGCGAAGGGAAAAGGCTGAAAAATCAAGATGAAGGCTTATCAACGATAAAAACAAACTTTGGAGGAAACAAATGAATCTCGAACAATACGGCTGGAATGAACATTGGGCCATGAAATGGCAGGCGGCGCAGGCCGCCGGCAAGGAAAAGGAACGGACGCCGGGCCGCATCGTCGGCGACTTCGGCAGCAAATACCGCGTGATGACCGCGGAAGGAGAGGCTTGGGGCGAGCTGGCCGGGAAACTGCGGCACTCGCTCGCGGATTCCGGTGAGTACCCGGCCATCGGCGACTGGGTACAGCTGTCGATGCAGGACGGCGGCGAACATGGCATGATCCATGGCGTGCTGCCGCGCCGCAGCGTGATTTCCCGCAAAGTGGCGGGAAAAACCCAGGAAGAGCAGATCGTGTCCGCCAATGTGGACACGTTGTTCCTGGTCTGCGCCTTGAACGGCGACTTTAACGTGCGCCGGATGGAACGTTATCTGATCATGGCGTGGAACAGCGGCGCGAACCCGGTCATCCTGCTGACCAAAGCGGATTTATGCCAGGACGCACCGCAAAAAATCGCCGAGATGGAGCAGGCCGCGCCTGGCGTTCCGGTGTTTGCGGTCAGCGCGCTGAGGGGCGAAGGCCGGGAGCAGCTGCTGCCGTACATCGGCCACGGCAAGACGGTAGCCCTGACGGGATCGTCGGGCTGCGGTAAATCGACGATGGTCAACTGGCTGAGCGGGGAACAGCTGCAGCTGACGCAGGAGGTGCGCGAGGACGACAGCCGGGGCCGGCATACCACCACGCACCGGGAGCTGTTTGCGCTGCCGGAAGGGGGAATCGTCATCGATACCCCGGGAATGCGGGAGCTCCAGCTCTGGGACGATGACAGCGGCCTGGAGCTGACCTTCCGCGACATCGGCAGCCTGGCCGCCGAGTGCCGGTTCGCCGACTGCCGGCATGAGCAGGAGGAAGGCTGTGCCGTACTGGCCGCCGTGAGGAATGGCGAACTGGAAGAAAAGCGGCTGCTCAACTACCGCAAAACACAGAAGGAGCTGCGCTACCAGAACAGCAAAGAAGCGAAACAGAAGCGCAAGGCGGCAGCCGCTTCCAGAAGCGTCGCGGCCAAGCCGCGCGCGTCCGGCTGGCACCGCGAGCTGGACGAATACTAAAAAAATCCCCGCAAAGTGAAGAGAGAGAGCAGCTTCGCAGCCGATTCAGGTACTTTACGGGGCCCCGACAAGCAGCCCAACATAGTGTGGATTAGCTTCGCATTGGATTAGATACCTCAGATACAAATATATTGCAAAAAAAGGACGTTCCGCTGCCGAAGCCGGCGAGGGAACGTCCTTTTTGCTGCGCTGGCGGCTTGTGCGAGAAGCCGCCGTTGCGCTTTATATAAATAAAAGTCCGGAAAAGATGTTATGGAAAGTAGAATGCCAGGCAAAATCAGTTCGTGCGTGGCCGGGTACGGCTCTTCACCGGACTTTTAACGCGGACGGTTTAGAACGAAGCGGCAGCTTTCTTGGCCAGCTCCAGACCGTTAGCGATAATTTCTTGGGCTTGTTGCGGATTTTGGTTATGGCCTTCGATGATAACTTGAACGGTCTCCTGGAAGCCCCAGAAGTTCAGGTTGCCTTGGATGAAGTTAACGGCCATTTCGGCAGCTGCCGCAGGACCTTCGGAATAAACGCCGCCGCGTGCGTTCAGGATCGCGGCTTTTTTGCCGGTCAACAGGCCAACCGGACCCTCAGCGGTGTATTTGAAGGAAGTACCGGCTTGGTTCAGGTAGTCAATATAGGTGTGCAGAACCGCAGGAACGGTCATGTTCCACAACGGGAACCCGAACACCACTTTGTCCGCAGCTACGAATTGATCCAGATATTTGCGGACCAGCGCTGCGCCGGCAGCTTCTTCCGGTGTAGCTTCGAAGCCTTGGTTGGCTTTGTATACGCCGGTAATCAAAGTGTTGTCATAATAAGGAAGCTGTTCGGCAAACAGGTCAAGCTCGGTAATGGTATCTTCCGGATGGGTTTCCTTGTAGCTTTTCAGGAATTCGTTATACAGCTGCACGCTGACCGCTTGCTCAGCTGGGCGGTTATTGGCTTTTACAAAAAGTACGTTCGACATTATGATTTCTCCTTAAGTATATATTGTTTACTAACTATAAATAATATAGCACTTAGTTTTTTGTTTGTAAATGAGTGTCGATGAAAATAAATGTTTTACCGACAGAAAAACGCTTGAAATTGCATGGCTACCACATGTCCAATTTTCCGGGCAGGATTTTCGGGCTTGTCTCAAGATGTAGTGATGACGGGCTTTTTGCCATCATTCGGGCAGGATTTGGCATTCGTTTAAACGGGAATGGACCCGGTTATATAGGTGGTACCAAGGAGGAAGGAAATGATTTCCTCACTCAAAAAAGGAGCGATTGGCATGTCCATTGACCGGTTTATTATTAAGAAATTGGACGACTGTCAAGAAGAGCGGACGCGCATTAATCTGCTGAAGCTGTTCAAGCTGCGGATTCAAAAAGCGGAGAAGGAAGCGAACAAAAACTACCGGATCAGTTAATCCCAGGTCTCGCCAACTTCCAGGGGCAAAAAAATATCCCTCCGTTTAATAGAGGGATAACGCCAATGTATCGTTTTCGCTATAGCTGTGCAAAATAGCTTCCGAACCTTTGATTTCAATGCTGATCAGAGAATTGAGGCATTTTTGCAAGGCGCTTTTGCCCTTCTGGATTTTAAGATCCAGCGTATTGTTCAGGAGTCGGAGTACCTTTTGCGTAGGTTGCTTATTTTCTGTCGTAAAGTACACGGGTACAAGCTTGTTCTGAAACGTAATGAGCATTCTCATTGAAATCACCTCGCTACAAGTAATTCATGTTACTCATCATACCCTCCATTTCTTAATTTTACCTTAAAATTAGCTTATAATAACATAAAGATTAAGAGAGCCGCGTAAAATAGCCGGTCGGTTTCGCCCTCGGCGGAATGCGGGAAAGGAACGCATGTGAAAAAGAGAATCGGGCCTTCTCTGGCCCAATTACTGTTTCCGGAGTCTGCGGGGAGCGGTGCGAAGCGTTTCGCCGAACTTGGGCTTGCAGAGGACGCCGAACGCGTCTGCCGGCTGAAATTCAGCGAAGGAAATGAGCATACCGATATTTGCCTGCAAATCCATACGGATTATGTGCGGCTTGTCAGCCTGCTGGATTCTGACCCGTATACATATACACTAAAAGATCCCGCAGCGGTGAAGCGGGCTTGTTATACGCTGTTTGGCTGTAAGGAAGATGCCGTGCCGGCGAAGCCGTCGGGTGCAGGCCTGCTGTTGTCAAGAGTCCGCTTTGCCGAGCTCGAAGCGGCCGCACACAAGCATACGCTTCTATATCTGGCCGAGCAGCTGCGTGCGGAAACGGGCGATCTGGTCAGCTCCGCCCACTTGGCCAATGCGCTGAAATATCAGACTTGCAGAGGCGAACTGCATTTTTACGGCTATGGAGAAAATGGCTGGGAGCCAAGCCGGGCTTCGTATATCGAGAACGGCAATGGCGGCTGGCTGCTGCGCATCAGCGGCAACCCGGCGGAGGATTGGATGATCGCTATTCCTGCCGAGAAGCCGCATGTGTGCGCCGCTTTATATGCGTGGACCGCTTTCCATACCCCGGTGCTTACTGCAGAATAGCCGTGGTGTACGGCGGCAACGTGAGGCTGGTGCCTGCAAGTTTTGCACCGGATGGTACGGACTCAAGCAGCTTGGTGTACATGGAGCCGTCGCCGCCGGCATGCAGCATGACCGTCTGCGCCGTACCGGTCAAATTATGCACCACCAGCGCTTTGCTATCCGCAGTCATCCGCTCGTAGGACATGACGCCTGCGTTGCCGGACGCGTAGTCTTTGATTCCGCCGTCTTTTAGCGCGGGCAAGCCGGCGCGCAAGGCGATCAGCTCGCGGTACCTGGACAATAACGAGCCAGAATCCTTTAATTGGCTATCTACGTTTGCCGAGGCATTATTTTTGTTGTTGGTATCCGCTTCCCAGGCCGTCTGGCCGGCAGCTTTGGCGTCTGCGCTCCAGCGCATCGGCTCGCGGATGCCTTCATCCGGCTTTACGCCCAGCATCCCGATCTCTTCGCCATAGTAGATGAACGGATTGCCAGGCAGCGTCAGCAGCATCGCCGCAGCCATGGCGGCATGGTCGGGATTGTCCTCCAGCTGGCTCATGACGCGGTTCTGGTCATGGTTGGTTAGGAAGATGGCATCCGAGAAGCTGCCGCCGGAGACCTGCGAATACAGCTTGTATGTGCGCTCCAGCGTGAACGCAACGCCGCTGTCTTTTTCCGTCTTCGCGGAATTCACCAGCGATTCGGCCAGCCCGAAGTTGAACCCCGAATTAAACGCATGATCGAGATAGGCGCCGACGGAAACGGCCGAATTCTCCCACACTTCGCCTACGATATACGCCTGCGGATTGACCTCATTCATCGCTGTACGGAATTCCTGCCACCAGGTTACGTTTTTCGTAGTGGTCTCGGTGCTTTTGTCCGTCAGCAGATCCTCGTAAATATGCTTCGCCGCATCCAGGCGGAAGCCGTCAAGGCCTTGTTTCAGCCAGAATTTGCCGATATCCTTCATTTCCGCGCGGACATCCGGATTGTCGAAGTTGAGATCCGGCATGCCGTCCCAGAAAATGCCCATATAATGGCTGCCGAGCAGGGAATGCCACGGGCTGCCGCTGCCGGCGGCGCTGGTTCCGCTTAGGGCCCGGTTCTGGTCCTCGGCCCAGATGTACCAGTCCCGGTGCTCGCCTTGCGGATTTTTAGCCGAATCGATAAACCACGGATGCGCTTTGGAAGTGTGGTTGACGACAAGATCCATAATCACCTTGATGCCGCGTTTATGCGCTTCATTGATCAGCTCCTGCATATCTTCCAGGGTGCCGTAATCCGGATTGATGCTGCGGTAGTCCGTCACATCGTAGCCGTGATAACTAGGCGAGGGGTTAACCGGCATCAGCCAGATTCCTTCGACGCCCAGATCGTCGGTTGTGGCCGGGTTGCCGTCGTTCAAATAATCGAGTTTCTCCGTAACGCCGCGCAGATCGCCGATGCCGTCGCCATCCGAATCATTGAAGGAACGGACGAAAATTTCATAATAAACATTGCCATGCTGCTCTTGGGCGGCGCCGGCGCTTTGGGCCGTCTGCGTCCCGCCGGTGGGCGGCGGTGCCGGGGATGCTGTCGCTGATGTCTCGGCGTTTTGATTCGCTGCCGGGGATGCTGACGGCGCGGCGTCGCCGTCTTTGCCGCCGGAGCAGCCGGCAAGCACCGCTGCCGTCAGACCTGCGGCCAGCATCGCACGCGATAGCCGGCGGGCCGTATGTAATCGTTTTGCATTCATGGAACCATTCCTCCGCTTTATGAAGTGGTTGTTTTCTTTAGCTACTTGGTAAGCGCTTTATTGTTATCTTAGTGGATTATCGCGCTTTGGTAAAACGTTTGCACAACGCATTATGGTGCTCATTTGGTCAAATCCAATGATTTATGCAGTTCTGGTAATATCAATCTACTGAATGCTTCCGTTTACACCGGTTTATGGCCGAATATTATGATGGTGTACGGTATGCTGGACTGATTTTCGGAAATGGCGGCCAATTTTGCCCATACTCCTCCGGAAATTCCGTGCAAACGATGTAAACCGGGCGAATTAACCATCGGCTGGGCTTTTGCATATGCTGATGCAAGGGACCCAAAACCCGGTAAGAAAGGAGAATGGACAATGAAAGCAAGGAGTAAGCTGGCAATCTGCTTCATGATGTTCGCCTTGTGTTTTTCGGTGCTTGCCGGCTGCGGCGGCAAATCGGAAAATGTGAAGGTTAAGATCGGCGAAGTCACCCGTTCCGTGTTCTATGCGCCCGAATATGTGGCGTTGTCGCAAAATTTCTTTAAGGATGAAGGCTTGGATGTAGAGCTCCAGACGATACCGGGCGGCGACAAAACGATGACCGCGCTGCTTTCCGGAGCGATCGACGTGGCGCTGGTCGGCTCGGAAACCTCGATTTATGTATACCAGCAGGGGACGGAAGATCCGGTCATCAACTTTGCACAGTTGACCCAGCGGGACGGCACATTCCTGTTTGCGCGACATCCGGAAGGCAGCTTTTCCTGGGATCAGGTAAAAGGCTCGACGTTTCTCGGACAGCGCAAGGGCGGAATGCCGCAGATGGCCGGCGCGTTTACGCTGGAGCAAAAGGGAATTGATGCTGCAAAGGATCTGACCCTGATTCAAAATATCGATTTTGCCAACATTCCCGGCGCCTTCGCTTCCGGCACGGGCGATTTCGTACAGCTCTTCGAGCCGCAGGCATCGATCTTCGAAAACGAAGGCCGCGGCAAGGTGGTCGCCTCGTTCGGACAGGAAAGCGGACTGCTGCCGTATACCGTCTTCATGTCAAAATCCAGCTTCATCGATAAAAACAGCGACACGGTGCAAAAATTCACCAATGCGATCCAGCGCGCGCAGCTCTGGGTGAAGGAGCATTCACCGGAAGAGATCACGGAAGCCGTACTCCCCTATTTTGAGAAGATTGACCCGGCAATCGTGACTTCCTCCATCAAACGCTATAAGGAAGCGGACGCTTACGCCGTGAATCCGGTCGTGGACGACAGCGAATGGAACAATCTGCTCGACGTGATCGAATACGCCGGAGAATTGAAACAGCGCGTGCCTGCGGACCAAATCGTCAACAACAGCTTTGCGGAAAAAGCGGAGCGTAGCATTACGTCCGCGGACGCGAAATAGCGGTGGCCGGCATGGAGCCGCTCGTACAGCTGCGCGATGTGACGCACGCCTATTTGGGCGACCGCGAAGCCTCTTTGGCCATTGAAAATCTGAACCTCGAGGTCCGGCAGGGAGAATTCGTCAGTCTGGTGGGGCCAAGCGGCTGCGGCAAAACGACGCTGCTCTCCATCATCGCCGGCCTGCTGCGGCCTTCCCGCGGGGAAGTGCGCGTGGACGGCAAAATCATCTCGGGCCCGTCGCCGGAAGTGGGGTACATGCTGCAGCAGGATTATCTGTTTCCGTGGCGGACCATTCTGGATAATGCGCTCCTCGGGCTGGAGCTGACGGGGGCGCTGACACCGGAAGCGCGGGACAACGTGCTGGAGCTGCTGAAGGACATGGGGCTGGCGGGAAAAGAGCAGGCGTATCCGGCCCAGTTATCCGGCGGCATGCGCCAGCGGGTCGCGCTCGTCCGCACGCTCGCGACCGATCCGGACCTTCTGCTGCTGGATGAGCCGTTCTCCGCGCTGGATTACCAGATCAAGCTGCAGCTGGAGGATCTTGTGGCCGAAACGCTGCGCCGCCGCGGCAAAACGGCGATTCTCGTCACCCATGATCTCTCCGAAGCGATCGCGGTCAGCGGCAGGGTGGTCGTGCTGCAGCGCAACCCGGGCCGCATCCGCAAGATTTTCGAGGTGCCTGCGGAAATCCGGGATACGCCGCCGCTGTATGCGCGCGACCTGCCCGGTTTTGCCGGACTGTTTCATGAAGTGTGGAAGGAAATGGAGCTTGCGGGGAGGGATGATGCGTGAAACCGGAGCAATCTGCGGATGTGGCAGCCTCCCGTACAGCCTGGCTGAAAGAGAAACACCACGAATACCGGAAAAAGCAGCAGCGCTGGCACCTGCGTGTCGCGGCGGTACGGGGCAGCCTGCTGCTGCTGTTCTTCATCCTGTGGGAAGCCGGCGCCCGGCTGGGCTGGTTTGACGAGCTGCTCTTCAGTTACCCGACCAAGGTGTTCCGGCAGATCGGCGGCGATATTGCCAGCGGCCGGCTCTGGCCGCATCTGGGAATGACCGTCGGCGAGACGGCCGTCGGTTTCGTGCTCGGCACGCTGCTCGGCACGCTGCTCGCCGTCCTCATCTGGTGGTCGCCGTTTTTGTCCGCCGTGCTCGATCCCTATATGGTCGTCTTCAACAGCATGCCGAAAGTCGCGCTTGGCCCGATCTTCATCGTAATGTTCGGTGCGGGATTTACGGCCATCGTTGTGACCACCTTGTCGATCACGGTCATTATTACAACGCTTGTCGTCTACAACAGCTTCCGCAGCGTGGACGCGAATCTGGTGAAGGTGGTCCGGTCGTTCGGCGCCTCCAAAGGCCAGGAATTTGCCAAGGTCATTTTGCCGGCTTCTTTTCCCGCAATCGTCTCCACGCTGAAGGTCAATGTCGGAATGTCCTGGGTCGGCGTCATCGTCGGCGAATTTCTCGTAGCCAAAACGGGGCTCGGGTATTTGATCATCTACGGCTTCCAGGTCTTCAATTTTACGCTCGTGATGTCGAGCCTTCTTATTATCGCGGTGGTGGCGACGGCGATGTATCAGCTGGTCGTCTATCTGGAGAAGCTGATATTGTCTAAGCGATGAGCATAATGTCATATTGTGTCTACCCGGAAAATCCTGTACCATGTTTATAGCTTTTTCAGAAACAGGAACAATCGTTTGAAACGGGGTACGGACATGGGTTTTCGGATTATCAAAACGGCGGCGGCAACGCTCCTGGCGGTATTGCTCGCCTCCGCTGCACAAATTTCAGGCGCGCAAAGCGCGGGCCTGCTCGCCATTCTCGGCGTGGAAACGACGCGTAAAAGGAGTCTCCGAACGATTACCGCCCGCTTTTTGGCATCGCTCGTGGGGCTCCTCGTCGGTTGCACGTTATTCGCCCTCTTGGGCTTTCATTATCCGGTGCTGGCTCTGTTCGTGCTTCTGGGCTTTCCGCTCATCGTAAAATCGGGCTATAAGGAAGGCAACGTCACCAGCTCGGTGTCGGTGTTCCGCATTTTCGGACAAGGCAACCTGCACCTGCACACGCTGTACCAGCAGGTACTGCTGCTCATCATCGGCTTAGGTTCGGCGGGACTGGTCAACCTGATTTATATGCCGGGCACCGGCGGGCTCATCTCGGGGATCCGCAAGGAAGTCGACGGCTACTTCTCGATCATTTTCCGGCAAATGGCCCATACGCTGCGCGATCCGGGGTATGTATGGGACGGGCAGGAGCTGATCGGCGTCAGTGCGACTATCCAGCGCGGCTTGACGGCGGCGAACCGGGAGATGGAGAATCATGTCATTCATCCCGATGAAGCGTGGAACGTCTATTTTTATATGCGCAAAGAGCAATTCGAATCAATCCAGAATATGATGCAGCTGCTATCGCAGGTGTACCAGCACCTGCCCCATGGCGACATGGTTGCCGATCTGTTCGACCAGCTTAGCGAAGACGTGCTTGCCGAGTCGTATACCGGCCGGACGGAGAAGCTGCTCGAAGGGGTAGAGAACGAATTCAGCCAAATGGATCTGCCGCAGACGCGCGAAGAATTCGAAGTCCGCTCCGCGATTCTGCAGCTGTGCCGCGAGCTCGCGCTGTATCTCAAGATCGCCAAGCGCCACAAGGTTCCGGTTCAGGTCAAGGCGGACAAGCAGCTCTTCCGGATGGGCCGCCGGGATTCGTGAATTAGCGCAATTATTTGATTGATCTTCACAAATTTGACTAAAATCACGATAAGATAGGTATGAACCATGGAAGGTTTTGAATAAAACAAGCAGCCGGTTCGCCTTCTATGCGATGAGCGGCTGCCAGGCAGGAGAGGACTATGAACAACAATGATCAATATATCGGGAAACAGCTCGTAGCCAACCTCTTTAACCGCAATGGCGTATTTGTCCTTCCCGCGAACACGCTGCTCAGCTCGGAGCACATCCGGCTCATCGGCCAGCACAAGATCGAACTGGAGCCGCATGACGTCGTTCAGGTCGACAACGCCTCGTTCTATCATCTCGCTGTGGATGAATGCACGGCCGCAATGGAACGGATTTTCGAGGACGTCCGTTACAATAAAAGCAAACGGCTGCCGATGATCGAGCTGCGCAACGAAGTTCTTCCTTTTATTCAGCAGGTCAGCGAACGGGCCGATTTTTACGGCATTATGTCTGCGCTGCAGACCAAAGACGATTATACATACAGGCACAACGTCGCCGTCGGCATCCTGTCCACGCTGCTGGGCAAATGGCTGAAGCTGAAGCCGGAGGAGCTGGGCATGCTGACCGTAGCGGCCACGCTGCACGATATCGGAAAGGTTATGATTCCGGTGGAGCTGCTGACCAAAGACGGACCGCTGGATGAAGAAGAAATGGCGTTGATGAAAAAGCATACGACCTACGGCTACGAGCTGATCCGAGACACGGTGGGAACAAACCATCTGCAGGCGCTGGTCGCGCTGCAGCATCACGAACGAATGGACGGCAGCGGGTATCCGTTCGGCGTCCAGGGCCACCGCATTACCGACTTCAGCAAAATCGTGGCCGTGGCGGATATTTTTCATGCGATGACCTCCGACCGGTTTTACCGTTCGGCTTCGCCTTTATACGAGGTGCTCCGCCAGCTCGACGACTATGCGTTCGGCAAGCTGGACCCGTATATCTGCACGGTGTTCATCCACAAGCTGATGATGTCCATGATCGGCAACGAAGCGGAGCTGACCGACGGGCGCACCGGCAATATCATTATGGTCCTGCCGCATGACCCGCTGCGTCCGCTCGTGAACATCGACGAGGAATTTATCGACCTTAGCCGCGAGCGGAGCCTCGGCATCGTTAGAGTTCTGCCCCAATAGACTGCGCGTTTTATGCAAAGACAGGCACGCCCCCGCATCCGGAATGTTATCCGGGATTTGCGGGGGCGTGCTTTTTTCTCGGCGTGCGCTCATAACGGCGGTGCGGCAGCCATAAATATGTACTATTCCCATTCCAGGGAGCCGGGGCCTGAAGCAGGACCCTCAGGGCTTACCCAAATTTATTTCTACTCTAACAATCAACAAATGCCCAGAACCTGCATACACTTGATAGTGAATGATTGTATGGAGGAGGTTCAAAGATGTCATTAAGTCATAAACGCCAAACAAGGGAGATCATTACGAAAGCCGTTTGCGGCAAAGGCCGTAAGTTCTCCACCGCGACGCATACCGTGACTCCGCCACATCATCCGACGAGTATTCTGGGGGCATGGATCATTAACCACCAATACGAAGCGGTTGCCGCCGGTAACGGAATCGAAGTCATCGGTACTTACGATGTGAACATCTGGTATTCGTACGACAAAAACAAGCAGACGGAAGTGGCCAAAGAAACGGTCTCCTATGTCGAGCTGATCCCGCTGTCGTATCTGGACCCGAGACACCGGGCTTCCACGGTGGAGGTTACTGCGGAGGCGACGCAGGAGCCGAACTGTGTGGAAGCCGGTGTCTCTCCGGGCGGCGGAAGCGTCACGCTGCGCGTCGAACGGGAATTCGAGGCGGAACTGGTGGCTGAAACCAAGGTTCGCGTGTACGTCAGCATCCAAGGCGACGATCCGGAAGACAAAGATTATGATTTCGAAGGGGAAAGCTTCGATTATGATGATCTGGACCCGGACGCTCTGGACGATGAGCTGTAAGAGGGAGTCGCCGCCGCCGCTCGCCGGCAAGTAGGTTATAATCCATTATATGTGGCGAGGGCGGCGGCGAGAGGGCGAATGCCCTCCTTTTTCTTTTTTATAGGAAAAATGGGCGCTACCCAAAGGAGGCGGTTCGGAATGAATGAGGGCTGGGACGGTTACAGCCGTTTGACGCGCACGCAGATCATTGCCCGGCTCCGACGTTCGGGGTTGGAGGTACATAGGGAAGGGCAAGACTTCGGCGAAGCTTCGGAGCGCGGAAGGTCGGAAAACACAAGGGCAGGAAAGCCGCCGACGGAGACAAGCCTGGCGGGGCGGAGAAAAGCGGGAAGAGCCGCGGGGGAAGGCGTGGCTGCGGCTGGTTTGCGCGTGCCGGAGAGGACGGGGAGAATGGCAGAGCGCGGGGCGTCCGCTGTGGAACCCGGGCTGGATGGGAGAAGAGGAACGGAGAAGGGCGAGAGGGCAGCCGGTTTGAGTGTGCCGGAGAGGACGGGGAGGTTGGCGGAGCACGGGGCGTCCGCTGTGGAGCAAAGCCGGAGTGAACGGGGAGTCGTTGGAGAGGGGGAGGGGGCGGCTGGTTCTGCACCTTCGGCAGCTGATCCCGGTGGAGGGGCGAACCGGACCGGCATGTTCCGGCAGCGTTACCGGATCCGGGTCTACGACCTTGCTGTGCTGGAGATGGTGCCGCTGGGCGCGGGCGTTGGGATCGCGGTTCAGGGGGGCGGAGGAGGTGGCCTTCCGGGGTTCGGGACCGGTTTGGGTCTGCCGGGCGTTATCTCTGCATCGGCGACCGGACTTGTAACCGCTAGCGCGGGGCCGACAGCCGGGCCCCCTCGGCTGTACCCCGGAGACCGGCGCGGCGCCTGGGGCACGCGCCTGGAAACCGCCGTCCGAGCGCTGTATAGCCTCGGACTAGACAGCGGCGAGGTCATTCTCGCCGCCTTGGGGGAGCGGCGTTACGCCGTGGAGGCGGTCACGCCGCTGCTTCCGGCGGCGGACGGCTCACCGCCGCCGGAGCCTTACCGCGCCGCCGCCCTGGCGCAGGCGCGGGCGCTGGCCGAAGAGCAGCCGGGTCGGCCCGGGCTGCTCCTCGGCATGGACCCGGAGCTGCTGCTGCTCCGGGAGGAGACGGGCCGCGTCGTGCCGGCGGCCCGGTACTTGCCCATGGACGGCGTCGCCGGCTGCGACGCCGGACCGCCGGGAACGCGCGGCGCGTTCCCGGTGGCCGAGCTGCGCCCGGCGCCGCGGCGTACGCCGCGCGCGCTGCTGGCGCAGCTGCGGTCCGCCGCGGCCGAGGCGGACCGGCTCACCCCCCGCAGCCTCGGCTGGCGCGCGGGGGGAATGCCGCTCCCGGGGTGGCCGCTCGGCGGCCACCTGCACTTCAGCGGCGCCGTGCTGACGGCACCGCTCCTGCGCGCGCTCGACAATTACCTCGCGCTGCCGCTGATGCTGCTCGAGGACGGCCGCGCGGCGGCGCGGCGTCCGCGGTACGGCGTGCTCGGCGATTTCCGCCGTCAGCCGTATGGCGGCTTCGAATACCGGACGCTGCCGAGCTTTATGATCTCCCCGGTCATCGCGGAAGGGGCGGTGCATCTGGCTCACTTGATCGTGAGCCGGTATGAGCACCTGAAGGCCCGTCCGCTCGACCGGGACGACCTGCACGCCGCCTATGCCCGCGGCGACAAAACCCCGCTGCGTCCGGCTTTCGCGCCGCTGGCTGCGCAGCTGCGCGCCCTGCCGGGTTATGACGCCGCCGCACCGTTTATCGAGCCGCTGCTGGCGATGATCGCGGCGGAGCAGACGTGGGATGAATCGCGTAACATCCGCGACGCGTGGCGGGGATGATCTCAGAGCGGCTTAGCTCTACCGGTTAAACAAGAAACTAGCCATTCATAGACGCCCGGGACCGCATTCTCACCATAAGTGAACACCGGGTGCTTCCGCCGCCTGCCCGGCAACTCTCCGTATGAGTTGCCGGGCGGTTTTATGTGATTATTGAAAAAAAACGGTCGTTTGGATAACGTTGCGGACACAGGAGCCGCTATTTTCGGATATTCACTGTATTTCCCAGTCTAACGGACCTGAGGGCTGCTATTTCGCTCAAAATGAATAAATTAGGCCCTAAATGAAAGAATAACGGCGCTGATGTCCGTTAGATATGCGAATAGTCCTGTTTTTCCACAAATAACGCCTCTGATGTCCGTTGGCCTCCGATCCCCGTCTGCACTATCGCGAACCTAGTATCTTCATCGCATACAAAGTCCCCTGAACCAGCGAGTAGTCCTGTTTTTCCACAAATAACGCTTCTGATGTCCGTTAGCCTTCCGGTCCCCGTCTGCACTATCGCGAAGCTAGTATCTTCATCGCATACAATGTCCCCTGAACCAGCGAATAGTCCTGTTTTTCCACAAATAACGCCTCTGATGTCTGTAGCCTTCCGATCCCCGTCTGAGCCGTAACCAGTAAGTGCAAATACGAGAAAGGGTGCGCTGCTCTATTGGAGAGGTAAAATCGGAGTACGAAAGAGGGATATCCGCAAGGGAGGACGTAAAGAAGGAAACGGGGGGAGTTGAGGGAGGCGGGGGAGGGGGCGAAAGAGCGCGAAAAAGTGAGTGCAAGAGAGTACGAGGCCGCCCATGAGAGTTACGGCCAAGGCAGAGAGTTGGTGAAACAAAAGAGGAAGTGCAGTAGTCGGACCGATTGGAGGAACGGGAGAAAGAGTGCCAAAGAAAGAGTACTCAAGAAAAGGTTCAGGAGAGGACGCAATGCGGCCCATGAGAGTTACGGCCAAGGCACAGGGGTGGTGAACCCAAGGGGCGTCTTAGGAGTCGTGCCAGTCTTCAAACCGCAGCTCAATGGGGACCGCGGCAATGTAAAGTCCGGAGCGTAGGAAGGGAGAGTTAGTGCGTAGGAAGGGAAGGTTAGTGCGTAGGAAGGGAATGCCGGTGCGTAGAAAGGTGAGGTCTGTGCGCAGTATGAAAAGAGAGAACAGGTGCATAAACCCCGGGGGCAGGACGCGGGGGAGCAGGACTTCGTCAAGGCCGGTGCCCCCGCCGCTCAACTTTCTGCTATAATAGAGGACAGTATGAGCAAGGCATGGAGGGTAACGATGGCCAAATATACGCCAATGATCGAACAATATTTGAAGGTAAAAGAGGGAGCGAAGGACGCGTTCCTTTTTTTCAGGCTGGGCGATTTTTACGAAATGTTCTTTGAAGACGCGCTGCTCGCGTCCAAGGAGCTTGAAATTACATTAACCGGACGCGAAGGCGGGGGCGACGAGCGCATCCCGATGTGCGGGGTGCCGTACCATGCCGCCGAGGGCTACATCCAGCGTTTGATTGAAAAAGGCTACAAGGTCGCGATTTGCGAGCAGCTCGACGATCCGGCGGTGACCAAAGGCATGGTCCGCCGCGACATCGTCCGGGTCGTGACCCCGGGCACGGTCATGGACGGAAAAATCATCAACGACAAGGCCAATAACTACCTCGTCTGCGTCACCGAAACCGAGGGCATGATGGCGCTGGCCGCCTGCGATTTGACCACAGGCGAGCTGTATGTCACCTCCGTGCTGTCGGGCTCGGAGTGGCTGCGCGACGAGATCGGCATTTATGAGCCGGCGGAAATTATCGGCGACCCAGCGCTGCTGGAGCTGCTGCAGCGGGACAATCCGCTGCCGGCCAAGCCGGTCGTCTATACGCCGTGGGACAAGCGGGAAGAGGAGCTGGCCCGCCGCCAGTTCGGCGAAGCCGTATGGGTGCGTCTGGAGAAGGAGCGCAGCCAGTGCGTCGCGCTGCTGATCTCGTACCTGAGCGAAACGCAGCGACGCTCGCTCGGTCAGCTGAGCCAGATTTCGCCCTATGAACCGGGCAATTATATGATTCTTGATCCGTTTACCCGGCGCAATCTGGAGCTGACCGAAACGGTACGCGAACGCGCCAAGAAGGGCTCGCTGCTCTGGCTGCTCGACCGCACGGAAACGTCGATGGGCGGACGGCTGCTGCGCCGCCGGATCGACAAGCCGCTGCTGTCGCGGACCCTGATCGAACAGCGGCTGGAAGCGGTCGATTATTTGTACAACCAGTTTATCGTCCGCGAGGATTTGCGCACCGCGCTCAAGGAGATTTACGATCTGGAGCGCCTGGTCGGCAGAGTCGCTTACGGCAGCGCCAACGGGCGCGATCTCAATGCGATGAAGCTGTCCCTGGCGCAAATTCCGGCGCTGAAGGAGCTGTGCCTTACCTCCGGTTCGGCCACGCTGCGGGAGATCGGTGCCGCGATGGACGAGTGCGCGGAGATCCGTGACGACATCGAGCGGGCCGTGGTTGAGGACGCTCCGGTATCGATCCGCGACGGCGGCATCATCCGCCCGGGCTACCATGAGCGGCTGGACGAGCTGCATGAAGCGAACAGCAGCGGCAAACGCTGGATCGCGGAGCTGGAGGCGAAGGAGCGTGCGTATACTGGCATCAAGTCGCTGAAGATCGGCTACAACAAAGTGTTCGGCTATTATATAGAAGTAACGCGTTCCAACCTTGCCGCTTTGCCGGAGGGAAGATACGAACGGAAGCAGACGCTGGCCAACGCCGAGCGGTTCGTGACCCCGGAGCTGAAAGAGAAGGAGGCGCTGATCCTCGAAGCCGAGGACAAGATGACCGACCTCGAGTATGCCCTGTTTACCGAGCTGCGCGAGCGGATCGCGGGCCAAATTGCCCGTTTGCAGGGCCTAGCGGAAAAAATCGCCGAAATCGACGTGTACCAATGTCTGGCCGCGGTCAGCGCGGAGCACCGGTTTGTCCGGCCGAAGCTGTCCGACGGCTATGATCTAAAGGTTGAGGGCGGCCGCCATCCGGTGGTGGAAGCCGTGCTGAAGGATGCCGCGTTCATCGAGAACGGCAGCCTGCTCAGCAAGGACGAAGGCAATATATTGCTGATTACCGGCCCGAACATGGCGGGGAAAAGCACCTATATGCGCCAGGTGGCGCTGATTTGTATCCTGGCGCAGATTGGCTGCTTCGTGCCGGCGGCCAGCGCGGAAATTCCGCTGATCGACCGTATTTTTACCCGTATCGGCGCGGCCGACGACTTGATCGGCGGTCAGAGCACCTTTATGGTGGAAATGGCCGACATCCAGGTCATGACGGAAAAAGCGACCGCCCGCAGCCTGATCATCATCGACGAGTTGGGCCGGGGCACCTCGACCAGCGAAGGCATGGCGATCGCCCAGGCGGTCATTGAATATGTGCATGACACGATTGGTTGCAAAGCGCTCGTGTCGACGCATTTTCACGAGCTGGCCCATTTGGAGGACAGCCTGAAGGGGCTACGCAACTACTCCATGGCGGTGCAGGAGAGCGGCGACAAGGTTAACTTCCTCCGTAAGCTCGTTCCCGGCGCGGCCGACAGCAGCTACGGCATTTATTGTGCGCGGCTGGCCGGTTTGCCGGAAGGCATCATTGACCGCGCCTACGGGCTGCTGCAGAGCATCGAGCAGGCTGCGCCCGGCATTGCCGCTTATGCAGCGGTAGCCGTGACGGCCGAAGGGGCTACGGAAGCCGCCGCGCCGCAGGGCTCGGCAGCCCAGGCTATCGCGGCTGCGGCTCCGCAGCGCCAGGCATTGGCGGAGTCCGGCAATCCTGCGGGCTACATCACTCTCGGCGATGCTGCCGGCGATTCCGCGGGGGATCAGCGCGAGGTGGTGCAGCTTTCGATTTTCGGCGAAGAAGAGACGCCGAAGAGCGGCCGCAAAGCCGACGCCGCACGCGCTGCGGCTCCGGCCGAAGCGAAGCCGAATCCGCTGCTGAAGGAGCTGGTCGCGGCCGTGCAGGACGCCGATCTGATGAATATGACGCCGCTGCAGGCGATGGCGCTGCTGAACGACCTGAAGCAGAAGGCTCGGGGGCTGTAGGCTTTTTCCGGTCTCCTGTCTTCGCTTCAACGTTTATAAGCGGACGTAATCGTTCCGCCCTCGCCTTTGTACGAGCCGGAGGAAGCCTGTCAGGCTTGGGACAACCCCTGGATCGGCTGCTGCAGCCGCAGCGTACGGGATCAGTAAGCGGAAGGGTCTGGAACAAGCGGAAGTGGCTGGAGCTAGCGTAAATGATTTGGAACAAGCGAAAGTGGCTGGAGCTAGCCTAAATTGGCTGGGTCCAATGGAAACCAGCGGGCATTTAGCGGAAAAAAAGAGTAGCAGGAACTAGCGGGAACCAACCGGTATTCAGCCAAAAATAAGTTTAGTGGGAAAACCGCCCTCTATTTCGGGTGAAAACGGACGTTTACACGAAATAGTGGGATTTTGTCCCGCTATTTTGGCGCTGCGGCGCTTTTTCCATCACGGGGATGAAAAATAAGGGGAGGAAATCCCGCTATTTTCACGGCCCGGAGTGTTGCCGAAATTAGTGGGAGGTTCTCCTTCTATTTTTCGGAATCCAAGCCGAACGAGCTTCGTCATGCCATAGAGCATCCAAGATAGGTTAGGGCTTTAAGATAGGTTAGGGCTTTAAGATATAACTAGAGCATTAAGAAATAATAGGGCATTTAAGAAATAATAGAACACTTTAGGTATAATAGAGTACTCAAGATAGAATAAGGCTGAGCGTTTTCCATAAACTGCAACGGTTTTATGCCAATACGGATGGGCGGGGTGAGAAACAATGGCTAAAATTCATGTGCTGGACGAACATGTTGCCAACCAGATTGCCGCGGGGGAAGTGGTGGAACGGCCTGCTTCGGTAGTCAAAGAGCTGGTGGAGAACGCCATCGACGCCGGAAGCCGGCGCATCGAGGTGACGGTGGAGGAAGGCGGACTGCAGAGCATCCGCGTGAAGGACAACGGCTCGGGCATCGAAGCGGATGACTGCGAAACGGCGTTTTACCGCCATGCGACGAGCAAAATCACGAGCGGCCGCGATCTGTTCCAGATCACGAGCCTGGGCTTCCGCGGCGAGGCGCTGCCGAGTATCGCGGCGGTGTCCAAGCTGTCGCTGCTGACGTCCGCCGGAGATGACGGCAAGGGCCGCCGGTTGGAGATCGAGGGCGGCAAGCTGATGGTGAACGAGGATGCTACCGCCGGCAAAGGTACGGAGATGGCGGTGAAGGAATTGTTTTTCAACACCCCGGCAAGGCTGAAATATATGAAAAGCGTGCAGACGGAGCTGGGGCACATCTCCGACGCCATGTACCGGATGGCGCTGGCCCATCCCGACATTTCCTTCACGCTGCATCATAACGGCAACCAGCTGCTGCAGACGCTGGGCAACGGCGACCTGCTGCAGGTAATCGCCGCCGTTTACGGTACTTCCGCGGCCAAAGCGATGCTGCCGGTGGACAGCGAAGATCCGGATTACCGGATCTCCGGGTACATCAGCCGGCCGGAGTGGACGCGGTCGAACCGCAACGCGATTACGACGATTGTTGGTGGCCGGTACATTCGCAGCAACGGGCTGAATGCGGCGATTCTGCGCGCGTACCATACGCTGCTGCCGATCAACCGCTACCCATTGCTCGTGCTGAAGCTGGACATGCATCCGTCCCTGGTGGACGTGAACGTCCATCCGGCGAAGCTGGAGGTGCGGTTCAGTAAGGAAACCGAGCTGTACGCTTTTGTCGAGCAGGAGCTGCGCAAGGTGCTGCTCGGCCAAAGCCTGATCCCGCGGCCCAGCCGGGAGCCGATCGGGGGCAAAAGCAGCGGCTCCTTTATCCAGGAGCAGTTCGCCTTTCCAAAGGCCGCTCCCGGCGCTGCCGGAGCGGCGCCCGGGCGGCCGGAAGCTTCGCTTCCCGGCCTGCCCGCGGACCGCGCGGCGCTGACGCCCGCCGCGCCGCAGCAACCGCCGCTCGCCCGCGAGAGCGGCGCGCTTTACGGCGGCGGCGGTGCCTCCGCCGCCTCGGCCCCGTCCGGTGCGCTGCGCCCGGACGGAGCATGGCCGTCCCCGGGAACCGGGACGGCGGAACCCCCGCGCGCGGCCGCCGCAGGCACGGCCGCGCGCGAACCCGGCGCGCGGACAGATGCGCGCGCGCCTTACGGCGCCTACGCCCCGGCGCCGAACGCGCCCGGCGGCGGCAAGCCGTACGCGCCGCCGTATACCCCGCCGCGCAGCTCCGCTCCCGCGCGGGGGCTGTCGGCCGGCGAACTGTACGCGCCGGCCGACAGCGACACCGCTGCGCTGCCGCAGTTCCCGGAGCTGAATTATATCGGCCAGCATCATGGCACGTATATTATCGCCCAGAACGACAGCGGGCTGTATCTGATCGACCAGCATGCCGCCCATGAGCGGATCAACTATGAATTTTACTATGAAAAATTCGGGAAACCGGCGGAAGCGTCGCAGGAGCTGCTGCTGCCGATTACGCTGGAATTTACGCCATCGGAGAGCCGCCAGCTGAGCGAACGGCTGCACTGGTTCGAGCAGGCGGGCGTCTTTCTGGAGCATTTCGGCGGCCAGACCTTCCTGGTCCGCTCCCTGCCGTACTGGTTCCCGGAAGGCGATGAAAAAGCAATCATCGAGGAAATGGCCGAATGGGTGCTCAGCGAGCGGATGATCGACCTCGCCAAGCTGCGCGAGAAGTCCTCGATTCTCTGCTCCTGCAAAGCGTCCATCAAAGCCAACCAGAAGCTGACCGAGCTGGAGGTCGAGGCGCTGCTGTCGCGGCTTGCCGCCTGCCGTCAGCCGTATACGTGTCCGCATGGACGGCCGATCCTGATTTCTTTTTCGGCCTATGATCTGGAAAAGCTGTTCAAACGCGTGATGTAACGGATTTTTAACAGAAAGTGGAGGCATCATGATTATAACGACGGGCTTTGACCCGATACCTGAAATTAAGGAGCGGGCGCAGCGGCTTGCGCAGCATACCGGCTGCGTCTTTGTTCCGCGGGGCAGGCTCTCGATCCCTAAGATGGCGGAGCGGTACGCCGACAATGACATTCTCGTGGTGCTGCAAGAAGCAGTCCGTCTGCATTCGCCGGACACGCCGCCGATGGAATTCCATCCCAGCATGGGCTATGTGCGGGCCAAACGGATTTTGGCCGGACAGCCGGATCCGCTGATGGAGGCCGCCCGGATGCGTCCCGGCGACAGCGTGCTGGACTGCACCGCCGGTCTCGGCAGCGATACGCTGCTGTTTGCCGTGTACGGCGGGGCAGACTCGCGAATTACGGCGCTGGAAAGCTCGCTGCCGCTGTTCGCGCTGCTGAGCGATGGAATGAAGCATTACCGCACCGGCCGGGAAGAAGTCAACGCCGCACTTAGACGCATCGACGTGCTTCACTGCGACCATTTGGCGTATTTGCGCGCCCAGCCTGACAACAGCGTGGACATTATCTATTTCGATCCGATGTTCCGTGTCCCGCTGACCGACTCTTCGGCGATTTCGCCGCTGCGCCAGCATGCCAATCCGGCAGCGCTTGCGGATGAAAGCGTAGCGGAAGCGGTCCGGGTCGCCCGGCGCACAGTGGTGCTGAAAGAAAAAGCCTTGAGCGGCGAATTTGCCCGCCTCGGCTTTACCGAGCTGCTGCGCGGCAGCTCCAAAACATCGTACGGGGTGATTCAAGTTGACAACTGAGAGCAAGCGGGATGTGCTGGTGCTGCTCGGCCCGACCGCGGTCGGCAAAACGAAGCTGAGCCTCGAGCTGGCCAAAGCCTACGGGGCCGAGGTCATTTCCGGCGATTCCATGCAGGTGTACCGGGGGATGGACATCGGCACCGCCAAAATCCGTCCGGAGGAGACCGAGGGCATTCCGCATCATCTGATCGACATCCATGATCCCGAGGATGCCTATTCCGTGGCGGAATTCCAGGAACAGGGCGGACGGCTGATCGAGGAGATCAGCGGGCGCGGCAAGCTGCCGTTTATCGTCGGCGGAACCGGGCTGTACATCGAGTCTTTGTGCTACGGGTTCCGCTTCTCCGAGGCGGTGGCTGACGAGGCGTTCCGCAGCGAGCAGGAAGCTTACGCCGAGGCGCACGGTGCGGAAGCGCTGCATGCCCGCCTTGCGGCAGTGGATCCGGAGAGTGCGGCAAGATTGCATCCGAACGACCGCCGCCGGGTCATCCGCGCGCTGGAGGTGCATCACCAGACGGATACCACGTTGTCCGCTTCCCATGCCGGGCAAAAGAAAGAATCGCCTTACCGGCTGTGCCTCATCGGTCTGACCATGGACCGGCAGGTACTGTACAGCCGGATCGAGGAGCGGATCGACCAGATGCTGGCCGAAGGGCTGGTCGAGGAAGTGCGCGGGCTGTTGGCCAAAGGATATGACCGCAGCCTGGTGTCCATGCAGGGGCTGGGCTACAAGGAAATCGCCGCTTATCTGGAAGGAGAGCTGACGCTGGATGAGGCGGTCACGCTGCTTAAGCGGGACACCCGCCGGTTTGCCAAACGCCAGCTGTCCTGGTTCCGGCACATGAAAGAGATCGAATGGGTCGAGACCGGCGAAGGCCGTAGCTTTGCGGAGATTTTCGCGGAGATTCAAGGCGTCGTCGCCCGGAAGTTGCCCGGAGTTTCACAATAATCATCGGATAAGGATGTGTTCCAAGCGGAGTTCCGCTTGCGGACGCATCTTTTTTTATTTGTGCACCTCCTTCCTGATGCTGCACGGCCGCCAGATTAAAGCCCATGAGCTTACGGACATGAGAGGCGTTATTTTTGGGAAATCGCATCATTTCCCGAATTGCCGGACATCAGCGCCGTTATTTCTGAATTTTAGGCGTTTTTGAAAGCAGCAGGGCGGGAATAACGGCGCTCAGGTCCGTTAATATTTGAAAAAGCTTGTTTTTCGGCAAATAACGGCGCTCATGTCCAGTAGCTTCCCAGGCGGCAAAGGCTGGCATGGAGTGTGAGTGTCGCAAACTTCCTTGACGGATGGGGAGACGGAAGAGGATAATATCCGTGTATATTGAAACGGAGTTTCATTGAATGAAACAAAAACCAATGGAGATGATCGCATGCCTATCGACTTTCACCATGAGGACAACGGAACGACTTATACCGCAAGGGACGCCGACGCATCCTGGATGGATTTCATTCAAAGCCATGTGGAGGTATCCGGCAAAAGGGCGGCGGATATCGGCTGCGGGGGCGGGATTTACACCCGGGCTTTGGTCAAGCTGGGCGCGGCGCAGGTGACGGCGGTGGATTTTTCGGCAGCGATGCTGGCCGGCGCTTCGGCTCTGTGCAGGGATGTGGAGCATGCGGTGTTTCAGCAGGGGGAGGCGTACAATACGGGGCTGGCCGGGGAAGCTTTCGAGCTTGTGCTGGAGAGGGCGCTCATTCACCATGTGGACGATCTGGAACGCTGCTTTCGGGAAGCGAACCGCATCCTGAAGTGCGGCGGAATGCTCATTGTTCAGGACCGGACGCCTCAGGATTGCCTGCTGCCGGGCGACGAGCATCATCTGCGGGGGTATTTTTTCGAAAAATATCCGGAGCTCGCCGCCGCGGAGCGTTCCCGCCGCCATGCCGCGGAGGCCGTGCACGCAGCGCTTGATTCCAGCGGGTTCGCGGCCGTTCGGGAAGTGCAGTTTTGGGAGACGCGGCGCGATTATGCGGATTGGGCAGCCCTGCAGACGGACCTTGCGCAACGGACGGGGCGTTCGATTCTGCATGAATTAACCGACGAGGAGCTGAGCGGGCTGATTGCTTTTATCGGCGGCAAGCTTGAGTCCAGCCCGGCCCCGATAGTCGAGAAAGACCGCTGGACCCTGTGGTTTGCCGTAAAAAGGTAACTTTACCACAACCCGATCAGCATCCCGCCGGCCGCGCCGGCCGCAACAACGGCCCAGGGCGGGATTTTCCAAAAGACGAGCAGCAGAAAGAGGATGGAAGCCAGCGCAAAATCGGCAGGCGCCAGCACTGCCGTTGTCCAAAGCGGATGATACAGCGCCGCGAGCAGGATGCCGACGACGGCTGCGTTGATTCCCATCAGGGCGCCCTGAACCTTGGCGTTTTTTCGTAAAGCGTTCCAGAAAGGCAGCGTGCCTGCGATCAACAGAAAAGCCGGCAGAAAGATCGCGACAGTGGCGATCAAAGCGCCTTGAACCCCGCTGATCATCGCCCCCAGATATCCGGCAAAGGTGAATAAGGGGCCCGGTACGGCCTGGGCCGCGCCGTATCCGGCTAAAAAGTCGGATTTGCTGATCAGTCCCGTCGGGACGACCTCCCGTTCGAGCAGCGGAAGTACGACATGCCCTCCGCCAAACACAAGCGAGCCGGACCGGTAAAAGCTGTCGAATAAAGACAAGGCTTCCGAACCGGCGTATTGGCTCCATACCGGAAGAAGAATCAGCAAGCCGAAGAAGGCCGCCAGACAGAAGAACGCAAACCTGCGGCTGACAGGAACGGATAAATCCGCCGCCGTGGCAGAGGAGCTCTGTTTTCTGTACAGAATCATGCCGGCCAGGCCTGCGGCGACGATGAGCAGAACCTGATTAAACGCTGTTTGCCACAAAAGGGTGGCGGCTGCGGCGATCACGGCAATGGTGGCCCTGTTGCGGTCGGGCGCGAGGTTCCGGCCCATGCTAAAGACCGCCTGGGCAACAATGGCCACGGCGACGATTTTCAGACCGTGGATCCAGCCGGCGCCACTGATATCAAACCCCTGCAGCAGAAAGGCGAAGAGAACCAGGGCGACTGCGGAGGGAAGCGTAAAACCAAGCCAGGCGATCAGCCCGCCAAGCCAGCCGGCGCGGATGATGCCGATCCCGATGCCGACCTGGCTGCTGGCCGGGCCGGGCAAAAATTGACACAGCGCGACCAGATCCGCATAACTTCGTTCATCGATCCATTTGCGGCGGCGGACGTATTCGTTATGAAAATAACCGAGATGGGCAATGGGGCCGCCGAACGACGTAAGCCCCAGTTTCGTTGAGACCGCCCACACTTCAAGCAGCGCCGGCAAGGTGCGCCTTTTCCTTCCGGGATGATGCCCGATTTCAGCTTTGTTAATCTCCACGCGGATTTCCTCCTTGGGGTTCCTATTAATGGACTCAGTTCCAAAAATATTTCATCTTTCTATACCCGACATCCCATATTTTTTCGTTCCCCTCAAGGGTTATCGTAAGCTTACTTCCCGCCTCGATCGGAATCTCAAACATCGCCGGGAACAGTTCCGGATAAAGGCGTTGATCCTCTCCGGAACTGGTCAATACCTCGCGTCCATCGACGGAAACGCGGATGCCTCCAGAATAATCCGTTTGTTCAAGTATCCCGTAATTTAGAGAGAAAATCATTTCCTCTTTACTTGTATACGTGAACGTTTCTGCATTTCCATTTTCGGTCTTGAACATATTATAGCTTGGTTTTATTTCTTGATTGTTAAATTTAAAGCTTTTCGGTTGGATTCCGGTTGATAAGCTTCCGGAGGGGTCCATCAATCCGTTTACAGCTACAAAGGGACCTTCTTCTTTGGTTAACGCTTTATCCGCGATCCCGCACAATTCCCATACCCCTGCTAAAAGAACCACAGAGGAAACGGCGGTGAATATAATATTGCGCCACCCCTTTTTTGAACGAAAACCAAGCTTATACGCGCCAAAACCGACTGCCGCCCCCAATGAGTTTTGAATAGCGTCGTTAATATCAAAGCTGCCGAGAAACGAAAGTGCCTGTACGGTTTCCAGTAGGATAATCGACAAGAAGAACAATGTAAGGAACCGAACAAAATTGATCCGATATAACCATGGAATCAATATGCCAAAAGGGATAAAGGCGATGATATTCCCAACCCCTACAAAATCCATGAGAATAGGATGCAGAAGATCAGACAGGGCTGGCAACTTGAAGAAACTGTCAGGTGAAAAGATAAAGGTGTAGCCTGTGGTATGCCCTGCGGCACCTGTTCTGCCGAAAGCGAGAAACATGAAATATAGAATTAACACGGTATAGAGGATGGTTAGGGTATAAATTATCTTGCGTTGTTTTGTCATGGCTAACTCCATTTCATTGTCGCAGGTATGCACAGAGCATACTTGATAATTAATAAGGTGTCTAACATTATGTATAGAGGATGCGGGGAACATTTAAGAGAATATTAGCTGTTGTTTATATAAGCGTATCATTATATATTTATGTGGCGAGGGGGTCATGGGATGACAGTGAACACAACACCAACTATCGAAGATGTTTCTCAAATTTTGAAACTGCTTGGGGATAAAACCCGGTTGACGGTGATCAAACTCTTGGAGATCCGGGAATGCTGCGTTTGTGAGCTCGTAGAAGTGCTTCAAATTAGCCAGCCGGCTGTAAGTCAGCACCTGCGAAAGTTAAAGGATGCAGGATGGATTAAAGAAAATCGTAAGGGGCAGTGGATCTATTATTCGCTGAACTCGGCGAATGCGCACTGGGAATTGGTGCAGGATTTATTTAAGCATGTCCCTTCCCAAGAACAGGAATTGAAGATGCTGGAGAAGAACGGAATGTGCTGTGAGTAAGAGTTACCTATACCCGCTGATCCCGTGGAATGAAGTTGATAAGGAGAGAATGCCGTGGATCAATCGAAAAAAAGATTGTCATTTCTTGATCGTTACTTAACCCTTTGGATTTTTGCGGCTATGGCTTTAGGGATTATTTTGGGATATTGGGTTCCGGGATTTGCCGAACGACTGTCGGACATGCAAATCGGAACAACATCCGTTCCCATTGCTGTGGGGCTGATTCTAATGATGTATCCCCCACTGGCCAAAGTGAAGTATGAAAAACTGGGCCGGGTATTTAAAGACTGGAAAGTATTATTGCTATCGCTGGTTCAGAACTGGATTATTGGCCCGGTGCTTATGTTTATCCTGGCCATTCTTTTTCTAAGTGATATGCCGGAGTATATGGTTGGCCTGATTATGATCGGGCTGGCTCGATGTATTGCGATGGTTCTTGTTTGGAGCGATTTGGCCAAAGGGGATCCGGAGTATACGGCTGGCCTGGTTGCCTTTAATTCGATTTTTCAAATCGTATTTTACTCTGTGTTCGCCTATGTATTTGTCACGGTTCTGCCTGAATGGTTTGGGGTCCAGGGGGCGGTTGTGAACATTTCCATGGGAGAGATTGCAGAAAGTGTCCTAATCTATCTCGGAATTCCCTTTGCGGCCGGCGTTCTTACCCGCATCATTGCACTGAAAACAAAAGGCGAAGCTTGGTTTGAACAAGCATTCCTCCCTAAAATCGGTCCTCTGACTTTGATCGCCTTGCTCTTTACAATCATCCTGATGTTCTCGTTAAAAGCCGACTTGATGGTGCAGTTGCCCATGGATGTCGTTCGGATTGCAATCCCGATGCTCATTTACTTTGTCATTATGTTCTTCTTATCTTTTTATCTTTCCCGCAAAATCGGAACCGGCTACCCTGTGGCAGCTTCACTTTCTTTTACGGCTGCAAGCAATAATTTTGAGCTGGCCATTGCTGTTGCCATTGGAGTGTTCGGAATTAACTCTGGCGCCGCCTTTGCGGCCGTTATCGGCCCTTTAGTAGAGGTGCCAGTGCTTATTGGGTTGGTGAACGTCGCCTTATGGTTTCAGTGGAAATACTTTGAAAAACTATCCACCGTTTCTTAACGGATCCAGATCATTTAATCAAAGGAGACATTTCAAATGACGAAAAAAACAATCTATTTTCTCTGTACCGGAAACTCTTGCCGCAGCCAAATGGCTGAAGGTTGGGCAAAAAAATGGCTTAGTGATGATTGGAATGTGTATAGCGCAGGGATCGAAGCTCATGGGTTGAATCCGAATGCCGTAAAAGCGATGGCCGAGGTCCACATTGATATTTCCAACCAGACGTCGGATATCATTGATCCGGAACTCTTGAACAACGCCGATTTGGTTGTTACTCTTTGCGGGGATGCTGCCGATAAATGTCCTATTACACCTCCAAGGGTTAAACGCGAACATTGGGGATTTGATGATCCTGCCAAAGCAGCGGGAACCGAGGAAGAGAAATGGGCCGTATTCCAGCGAGTCCGGGATGAAATTGGTGCACGCATCCAGCGTTTTGCGGAAACCGGCGAATAATAATACGGATATGCGGCGGGAGAACCTCTCCCTTCGTTACGAAGCGTTGATTGCAAAGGAGAAGATAATGGTGAAATCGTATCATCGATTGGTTGAGGATAGAATTTATTTTGGCGGCGCTAATGACGTGGAGCAAATGGTGAACGACGAAGGCATTGAAGTGGTGGTAGACCTGCGGGAAGAAGCAGAACACTGCGCATCCACATCGCAAGCGGTGAAATGGATCAAGATTCCTCTGGGCGACCATGCAGAAGAACCTGAGCCGGAACTGTTCCATAGCGCAATTCAAGAAGTGGTCAAGGCGTATCGTGAAGGCAAACGGGTTGCTTTTCACTGCGGAGGCGGAAGGGGCCGCACAGGTGCTGTAGCCGTGGGTACGCTCAAAGAACTGGGGCTGGCTAAAACATTGGAAGAGGCGGAGCAGCAAGCGAAAGCGATTCGTCCGACCATTGCAGTAAAGCCCAATCAATGGGCTTCACTGAAGGCCATTTACGATCGTCATTCCTAGAAAAAATTATAGCAATTTTTCCATAATCATTACATCAACCGGTTTGCCGTCCAGGATGCCTTGATTCTCGAGGACACCAACCTCACGGTAATTCATTTTTCGGTATAAACCTTGCCCCTGACCGTTGAAAGGAAAGGTAAACAGGACGATTTTGTAGAACTCGCTGATCCGGGCTTCCTTTTCCAGCGCATTCAGGAGGAGGGAGCCAACGCCTTGGCCGCGATGCTCTCTATGGATGTAGACCGACAAATCAGCTACACCGCGATACGCACAGCGATGAGAATAAGGGTTTAGGGAGGCCCAGCCGACAATCTGCCCGCGTTCTTCTGCGACTAAAACGGCATGTCGTCCCTGGTGATCCTCAAGCCACTTTTCCATATAGGCGAGATCCTTGGTTTCTTCTTCAAGCGTGGCAATCCGATCTTCGATCCCTTGATTGTAAATGAGCAGAAGGTCTGCCACATCTTCAGTTACTGCCCGCCGAACCGCAATGTCCTGCATCTTTTAGCCCCCCAAGTCGATTTAGCGTCGGACTGCTTTAATTACAGCTGAAACGATATACTCTTCGATGTTTGCACCGGGTACCCAATCTTTAATAAAGGCTTTAGACTCGTCTTTTGGTTCGATGGAGATATCCGAAAAACCGCTTCGACCAAGCATTTCCTGAATCTCCGCAATGGAAGAAGCGCCGGAAATACAGCCGGAGTATAGATCGCTCATGTCATTCTTAATTTCCGATGGTAGTTCGGCGGTTGTTACAATATCGGAAATGGCAATCCGGCCTCCGGGCTTCAGCACACGATAAGCTTCGTCGAATACCTGTTGTTTATCCGGCGAAAGGTTAACGACACAATTAGAAATGATAACATTTACGCTTTGATCAGCGACGGGAAGGTGCTCGATTTCCCCCAGCCTGAATTCAGCATTATGAAATTTCCCCTTGGCGGCATTGGACCGTGCAAGGCTAACCATATCCGGAGTCATATCCACGCCGATAACTTTACCCGAATTCCCCACCTGCCGAGAAGCAAGGAAGCAGTCGAACCCGCCTCCGCTGCCCAAATCCAGCACGTATTCGCCTGGTTTAAGCTCTGCAATGGCTTGCGGATTCCCGCAGCCCAAACCCAGGTTCGCGCCTTCAGGGACGGCATGCAGTTCTTCTGAGGAGTACCCGAGCTTTGCCGATATTTCGTTAAAATCTGCCGGAGTGTCGCAGCAGCTGTCCGTTGCACAGCAGGAATTGGAGAGTTTCGCCGGCTTTACAGCAATTTTTTGATACTTGGCACGAACGTTTTGACGAATTTGATCTTTTGTCGTTTCACTCATGGAAATCACTCCTTTGGATGGTCAATCGTCAGTCGATCTTAACGGGGCGGCAGCAACGGTCGGATTTAGCCATGGCATCGTTCATTAATTGAACGGACCGTATAACCATTTCTCTTTCGAACTCGCTCATGTAGGAAAAGACCTCCTCCAGGTAGCTGTTCATTTGGGAATCGATGGTTGTCGCTACATACTTTCCTTGCACCGTAAGTGAAAGGGTGGAGATTCGCCGGTCGGTAGGATCCGGCGTCTTTTTGATTAAGTCCATTTTGATAAGGGACTGAACCTGACGGCTGAACGTGGTGATGTCTGTCCCAAGCGTCTCGGCAATTTGTTGCATGGAAGGATTATGCTGACGATCGACCTCATACAAGATGTGGCTCTGAACAGGAGTAATGTCACTCCCGCCGATGGTACAGCAATTCTTATTGAGTAGGCCAAAGCGCCGGGTCATGATTTGAAACAGCTCTCGCGCGTTTTCCATTGTGGATCACCTCTGGTATAGTTATAACGCAAATAGTTGCAAAATGCAATAAATAATAATCATCATATTTCCTTTTTATTTGAAAAATACAATAAATAAAGGCTTTTGCAAAGACAAACTCTAATTCAATTGTTGTATAATACAATTATTTTGGATGCAGGTCTATGGAAATCGGAGATTAACCGGCGCGGATTTGGTTGACGGGGCCATTGGGCGGGCCGAAAATTTGCAACAAAAAGAGCAGCTTCTTGCTTGCAGCTGCTCTTTACTCCAATCAGAATCCAAGGGCTTTGATGCAGTCCGGGGAATCGTTTCTGACGTTTCCGACCTCGGCCGACACGGGGTAGACCGTCATCTCCTCCGCCGGATAAGACCGCAGCAGCGGCATCAACCTGCCGGGGTCCTGCAGGGTCCGGTCGAGCCAGATCGCTTCATCTTCCGGCTTCAGGATCACCGGCATCCGGGGATGGATTTCTTTGAACGCCGCGTTTGCTTCCGTCGTAATGATGGCGAAGCTGCTTATCTTTTGCCCGTCTTGCGCGGTCCAGGTGTCATAAATGCCCGCAAAGCTAAATAAGCCCGCCGATTTCAGCAGGATGCGCAGGGGGCGTTTTCCGGTAGCGGCGGCTTCCCATTCATAATAACTGTCCGCGGGGATCAGGCATCTTTTTCGGAGAAAAGGGACGGTGAAGCTTGGCTTCTCGAGCAGGGTTTCCGCCCGTGCATTGATCATTCCCTTAGGTTTGTCCTTCGTCCAGGAAGGAATCAGCCCCCATTTCAGCATCCCCATGCGGTTCGCCTGCCCGTCGCTGATGACCGCCGCAGCCATTTGCGCCGGACTGACGTTGTAGCGGGGCTCATACGACAGATTTACTTGTTCCGGAATATAACGGGCAATCAGTTCTTCCAGCGTAACCGTGATGGTATATCTTCCGCACATTTCGTTTTCCTCCCGCCGGCCGCGTGTATTTACGCACAGTATAAATGATTTTTATCGCAGATGCGAAGGGAAGAATTTTTTACCATTGAATAAAGAACGGATGTTCGCATATAATATGATACAAACAAGTGTTCTCATATCTTGGAGGCGATCGGCATGCATATTCGATTGGGTCAAATCGTCGAAATTGTATATATGGATAAGTCTGGAAAAATAACACAGCGTACAATCAAGGTGCTCGGCATCCGCGACGGCCGCATCCGGGCGACCTGCCTGACGACGGGGGCCCCGCGGGTGTTTCTGCTCTCCTGCATTCTGGCCTGGCAGCCGGCAAAGGAGCAGCGCCATGCCTAAAGAGCGGATGATTTTGCTGTCGGACTGCCAATCCTTTTACGCCAGCGTCGAGAAAGCGGCCCATCCCGAATATCAGGATAAACCCGTGGCCGTGGGCGATCCGACGCGGATGAACGGCATTGTGCTGGCCGCCTGCCCGCTGGCCAAGGCGCAAGGCGTCACGACCGCTTCGCGGGTGGGCGAGGCGAAGACCAAATGCCCGGAGCTTATCGTTATCCGGCCGCGTATGGCCACCTATATTAAAGTATCGCTGCTGATTTCGGAAATATACCAGACCTACACCGATTTGGTGGAGCCGTACAGCATCGACGAACAGTTTCTCGATGTAACCGGCTCGCTTTCCTATTTCCGCGGACTGCCGGAAATCATCCAAAGCATCCAGAATCATGTGCGGCTCTCCACTGGGGTCAACACGCGGGTCGGGATCGGCCCGACCAAAATTTTGGCGAAGATGGCCAATAACCTCGCCAAACGCCGGCCCGATGGCGTCTTCCGGCTGGATGAGGATAATATCGAGCAGGAGCTCTGGCCGCTTCCGGTTCACGAGATGTTTATGGTGGCCGGCCGGATGACCAAAAACTTTTACCGCATGGGCATCACGACGATCGGGGAGATCGCCCGCATGGAGCTGCCGGAGCTGAAGCGGCGGATGCGGATGACCATGGGCAAGCAGAGCGACATCCAGGCGGAATATTACTGGCAGACGGCGCGCGGCATCGACCCGAGCCCGGTCGTGACGGGCATCCGCCATCAGATCAAATCGGTCGGGCACGGCAAGGCGCTGCGCTGGAATCTGTACACCCGGCTGACCGAGATCGAGGTCGTGCTGCTGGAGCTGGTCATCGAGGTATGCCAGCGGGCCCGGAGATACCGGTACATGGGCTCCGTGGTCACGGTGTCGATCGTGGAGACGGACGGGAACCGCTCAAGCAGCTACAGCCGGCAAATGACCCTGCCGCAGCCGTCGTCGCTGACGCATGAAGTGGCGGCCGCGGCCTACCGGCTGTTTACGGAGAACTGGACCGGAATGCCGCTCAGCCGGCTGGCCGTCTCCATCTCGGAGCTGACCGACGACCGGTTCATGCAGCTTACCTTGTTCGACGACCGCGTCCGCGCATACAACAGAGAGCGGGCCATCGACCAGATCAAAACGAGATACGGCAGCAAGGCGCTTCTCCGGGCCTCCTCCTTGCTGGAATCGGGCGTTGCGCTGGAACGGGCCGAGCAGATAGGGGGGCATTACAAGTGAGCAAACTGGACGGAAACGAGAGGTGGAAATCAAAGATGATTATGACCGAACATGTGGAGCAATACGAACAGCAGGACAAGGAAGAAGAACAAGGGGGGAATATGATCACGGTCAAGGAACGCACGATGATCCGGGACCTCATCCTGCTTCCTTTTATCGATACGATGGTCGGCAAGAGCATCGAAGAGATCGAACGGTCGGGCAGCCTGCTTACCCGGACATACGTCATGGCCGGCCGGTGCATCCAGCACCGGATCATGCAGGATACCTACCGGCTGCAGCGCGAGCTGAAGCAGCGGAATATCCGGGTGATCGCGGATGAGCAGGAGGACATCCTGATTTATTACAAAATCTTTTTCCGCGGGTACCAGGAGCGGTTCGGCATGACCCGGGACGTGATGCGTTCCGAGATCAGCCTGCGGCTGACCCGGTACACCTCCGAGCTGGGGGCGTTTTTGAAAGAGTATTTGAAGTGACGGTGTCCCGCCTGCCGCGGGACTGACCCTCACTCTTTGTTGTATATGCCTGGCATATGGCCTTCGCGGAATTTACGGGGGGAGATCCCAAAGTTCGTTTGGCTTACGGCTGCTTCGGCGCTTCCGTTCCCGCAGGGACCGGGGTCTGGACCGGGGCTATGGTTTTCTTCGGCACGCCGTTCAGGCCGTATTCCCAGTCGTAGGCATCGAAAATTTTACGGGCGACCGGAGCGGCGCTGTTCGAGCCGAACCCGCCTTCGGGAATGACCACCGCGACAGCCAGCTTCGGATGCTCCCGAGGCGCGTAAGCGATAAACACGCCGTTGTCGACGGTGTGTTTGCCGTATTTGTCGTAGTAATCCTGCTGGGAGGTCCCGGTCTTGCGGGCGAAATCGTACGGGAAGTCGGCGAAAGCGTCGACCTTACTGCTCATCCCTTTTTTCACTTCTTCCCAATAAGCGTCGTTCATCTTCACCGTGTTCAGCACTTCGCGGCCGAAGGTTTGGACGACGGCCCCCGATGAATCCGTGATTTTGCTGACCAGATGCGGTTTGATCCGTTCGCCTTTATTGGCAAGGGTTGCTGCGTATTGAACCAGCTGGAGCGCGGTGTATCTGCCCTGCTGGCCGAACGAGGCATACACCAGCGCCGCCTGCGGGCTGCCCGCCGCTTCGATGTTCGTATATTCGATCAAGCCGCGGTGTTCGCCGGGCAGGTCGACGCCGGTGGAGACGCCGAGGCCGAATTCCTTCATGTATTTATCCCACACGCCGATGCCGTCCGAGCCGTATTTCAGGTATAACGGTTTGCCCACCATATCTACCATAAACACGTTGGAGGACTGCTGGATGGCCTGGGCCGGGTCCATGCGACCGTAGACGTGGCCGGAGGCGTTGCGTACGCTGGTTTCATGACCGGCTTTGCCGAAATAGGCGATCCCGGTATCCGAATATTTGTCCGTCGTGGTAAAGAGCTTTTCGTTCAGGCCGATCAGCACGCTGAGCGGTTTGATGGTGGAGCCGAGCAGAACGGTCGATTCGAAGTTGTTTTTGGACCGTCCCGAAGTGATCGGAGTAATCGTTCCGTTAAAATAATTGTTCGAGATTTGATCCCAAATCTCCGTAATCGTGCCGTCCATCCATTTGTTCGTGTCGTAATCCGGCATGCTGGCCATGGCGACGACGTGGCCGGTATCGACTTCCATCGCCACTGCATACCCCGTCTGGGCATTGGGATGGAGGTCTCCTTGAACAGGATGCGTATGCAGCCACTGCAGCTGATCCGTAATCGCCTGTTCCGTTTTAAGCTGCACGTTTTTGTTGATGGTCATCCAGATATCTTCGCCTTTAACCGGCGGGACGACGCCTTCTACGTCTTTGGCCATATTTTGCGGATCGACTGAAACGACCATGTACCCGTTTTCGCCGCGCAGCTCCTTCTGGTACTGGCGTTCCAGACCGTCGAAGCCGACATATTCGTCATCCTTGTACATCAGTCCAGGCGGCGTTTCGCTGGCCGGGGTGGTAAGAATCTGCTGATACATATCGAGGCTGTTCGAATTTTTGAAAAGCTTCAAATACCCCACGGTCTGAACGGCGACGGTGCCCGGCGCATAGTTCCGCACGCTCTCTTCGACAACCTGAAGCCCGGGGTATTGATTTTTGTGCTCCATGAAATAAGCGATTTCCTTCGTGGACAATTGTTCTTTGATCCGCCGCGGGGTGTAGCCGTTATATTTGCGGAATTCCAGGTCGAAGGAGTCTTTCACCTCCTGGACGGTCGGTTTATTCGCGGACGGATCGCCGTATTGGTTAAATATCTTCACAAGATCGGCTGCAAGCGCATTGACCTTCGCTTTGGCTTCCGGGGTATATTCCGTAATTCCGGTCACTTTATCTTTTTGCTTCCTGGTATATTCGCCGGTCAAGGTGAAATAGAGCGACTGGGTAGCGGTGGAGTAGGCGATTTTTTCGCCGGCGGCGGCAAGAATCGAGCCCCGCGTAGCCGTCAGCGGAATGACCTTTGTATTTTGATTCGTCTCCACCTCCGTCAGCGTGGCTCCTTCCACGAATTGCAGCATGGCCAGCCGGATGAGGATGACGCAGAAAATAACAAACGTCCCGAAGAAAAACACGTTAATCCGCAAGGAAAGCGCAGGGCCTGGTTTGCCTTCCTTCGGCGGAAGATGAGGCTGGCGGAAAAAGCTCAAGTGGAGTCGCTCCTTTTTTAACACACAAGAATTATAAGGTTCCTCTGAGTCTATGAAATGAGTGCCTTTGGAATTAATTGTATTCCCAAATCAGGTGGAAGCCAATGGCTAAATTGAAAAATCATGCATGGGCGTGGCGGGTCAGGGGGAGATTTGGGGGTTGACATCCGCCCGGTAGGAGAGTAAATTAAGCATGAGTTAAACAGTGTTTAAAACGGTGATTAGTCTGAGCGGAAGGAGGTTAACCGGAAAATGAAACGGGAAGGCGACATTGCAGCCTCTGCAGAAGACAAGGACACGAAGCAAGCGATTCTCGATGCCACCGTGGAGCTGATCCGGGAAGAAGGGTTTTCTTGTGCGACGTTGCGGAGAATTGCCAGTAAAGCGAATATCAACCTGGCGCTTGTGAACTATCACTACGGGTCGAAGGAGAATTTGCTCGGAGATGCCGCGCGGATGCTGGTGTCGACGTTCGACGATGCTTTCGGCGTGATTGAGGATGAGGGCGTAGAGCCGCGGGAGCGGCTGAAGATGTTCTTTATCCGCTATATCTACAAGCTCCAGCAATATCCCGGCCTGGCCCGGCAGATGTTTGATCAGACCCCGAAGATCATGGGCTCACAGGATAAATATGTCCGCTACCGGAAAATGATGAAGATGCAGAAGATCATCAATGCCGTGCGGGAGATTACGCAGGAACCGGATGAAGACAAGATTATGACGATGATCATGCAATTGTACGGCGCCGTGGTGCTTCCGGCGTTTATGCTGCATGTGATGCCGAAGGGCGAGGATGATGACCGCCCGCAATTCAAGCTGCCTTCCATCGAAGAGCAGGTGGATGAGCTGTTCGACCGATATTTTTACAAATACCAATAAAACACAGAGAAATGAGTGGGAGAAAATTATGACTGAATCAGCAAAGGTGACGGGCGCCCCCCAAGAGCAGCCGTTCTCGCTGAAGGCGATTTTGCCGCCGCTGCTCGCGATTGTCGTCGGCATGATTATGGTTATTCTGGATAGTACAGCGGTCAATGTAGCTGTGCCGAATCTGGTGGAATATTTCAAATCGGATTTGAAAACAGTGCAGTGGGCCATTACCGGTTATACGCTGGCGCTGTCGGCGGTTATTCCGCTGGCCGGCTGGATGACGGATAAGTTCGGCTCGAAAAGGGTCTTCCTGACGACCATCACCATGTTCGTTCTGGGCTCCGTATTGTGTTCTCTAGCGCAAACGTCGAGCCAATTGATTATTTTCCGCGTCATTCAAGGTTTGGGCGGCGGGATGGTCGCGCCGATCGGGATGGCGATGGTGTTCAGACTGGCTCCGCCGGAACGCCGCGGCTCCATCATGGGGATGCTGGGCATTCCGATGCTGCTGGCTCCGGCGCTCGGTCCGGTATTATCCGGCTGGCTGGTCGAATATGTGAGCTGGCACTGGATCTTCCTGATCAACCTGCCGATCGGGATTGTCGGCGTCATTATGGGCGCCAGATTTTTGCCGAAGACCGAAACGAAACAAACGCCGCATCTCGATATTGTCGGCATGATTCTCGCGCCGATCGCTTTCGCCAGTCTGGCCTATGGCGTCAACCAGGGCGGGAGCGAAGGCTGGGGCACCTCCGGCGCCGTCTGGGGATTGTCCGTCGGCGGCGTAGCGCTGGTGATCTTCGTGATTGTCGAGCTGATGCAAAAATACCCGCTGCTTGAGCTGCGCGTTTTCCGCTCTTCGGACTTTACCCGCGGCATCATCCTGTCGTGGGTGACGCAGGCCGCGCTGTTCGGCTCCATGCTGTTCACGCCGCTGTACCTGCAGCAGATTCGCCAGTATACGCCGCTGGAGACCGGCCTGATCCTGCTGCCGCAGGCGCTGGCCTCCGGGATCGGCATGCCGATCGGCGGACGGCTGTTTGACAAGATTGGAGCAAGACCGCTGGCTTTCGTCGGTCTGAGCATCATTTCGGGCGGATTGTACCTGCTGTCCGGCATTTCCGCCGATACGACGCTGCCGTTTATCATGATGTGCCTGGCCATGATGGGTCTGGGCATGGGTCTGACCATGATGCCGGTCAACACGCATGTGCTGAACTCCGCGCCGCGCGAGTGGGTCGGACGGGTTACGCCGCTGACGACGGCTGCGCAGCAAGTCGTCGTATCCTTCGCCGTAGCCGGTATGACCGGCTACCTGACGAACCGGATCGCCGCGCATACCGCAGCGGCAGCCGGAAACGGCGGCAATCCGCTGGTTGCAGCGGTTCAGGGCTTTAACGACGTATTCCTGCTCTCCTCCTGCGTAGCAATCGGCGGCATTGTGCTCAGCTTGATTCTGCGCAGACCGAAAGCGGCGGCTTCTGCGCAGAAGCAGGATGACCCGCAGGCGAACGCCGCGATGATGGCGGGGCATTAAGGCCCGCCGGCCTTCACGGCTGCCGATCGGTGCATGAATAAGAAGAGCCATCCCTTGGAGGGTGGCTCTTTTTTTGCATTATTTTACACCGTCCGGGAGGAGCGAAGGCAATTGCGCATCCACCCGGTCCGCAACGATCGTAAAAAATTCAGGAATCCGCGGATTGTCCGGACTTGCGATTTCTTCGAATTTACGGATGTACAAGCCTGCCGATCCTACGGCGGAGATGATCTCCCCGACCGTCCAGCTCCGGCACAATACTTTGCCCAGTCCCGTGCGTTCTTCTTCAGGCAACAGCTTGGCGAACGCGACCTCGTCTTCATAAATGTCCGTGTGGAAATAATTGCCGGTTGGATTTTTTAGATTATAGGTACTAGCCCATGTACGGGCAAAAGGATGAAAGTCGGTCAGCAGAAGCCGGGCTCCCGGGCGCAGCCGGCGCCTGGTGACAGAGAAAAGGGAGGGCAAGTCGGTAAAGTAATGCAGGATTCCAAACTCCATTAATACGATGTCAAACGTCCCGAGCGCTTCCTCATCAGGGATATGGAGCACATCCGAACAGATATAATCCAGCTTTACGCCGGCGGCGGAGCTAACCTCGGCCGCATACCGCCGGTTTTCTTCCGAAAGGTCGACGACCGTGACATCGGCGCCAAGCAAAGCCAAAGCGATCGCCTTTACGCCGTTGGAACCGAGAAGGTTCAGAACCCGTTTGCCTGCAGGATCGCCTATGTATTTCAACCAATGACGCAGATAATGCCTATTACTCTTTTTCAAATCCTCCGCAAGCTCGGCGGGCGTACCGAATTTGTGAAGCCATGCCCGATAGGCCTTCGTTTCCCACGCGATTTTGTTCGCCATGACCCGTTCTTCCTGCATCGCGGCCTCCTGTAAGGATTATTTAAGGTTGGGGGATATTACTAGGCAAACACACATAAACCTCCATGATTGACATTTCGTCAACACGGAGGTTTATGCTCTTTGCACTATACCCATGTTTTTCCCAGACTCCTTATCCTATCCTTTGTTCTCATTCGATAGAAATCGTCTGAGCCGGCAGTAGATTTGCCTATCCTGTGCGTATAAGTCTTCTCTAATCTATTCTCTGGCAACGATTGGAATTCGTCTGGCATTTGAGCTTGAAGAAGCTCTACCATGTCGTTCCGGAACAGATTGAAATCCTTACGTCAGGATCAAAGATATAGTCTCAAGCTCGAGGTTGCACGGCCAAAGATTGCGTTGAAGAGTAAATGCCCCTTCAGGCTTTCCTTCTAGCAGTGTCGATATCCTTGAGTTGATGTCTAAAGTATACCCCGATTCCCGCGATTTGTAAAAGCGCCTATCCTTTAAATTTGGAGAATTTTGCAGAAAAAATCCATTGAAAGCGCTATTATGCTCACGATTTCTTACTTTTTGGACCTTGTCTCAACTCTTGGGGTTGTACGCGTTATAATAGAGAAAAGAATGTAATTGGTGGAAAAGAGGTACACGATGAAACTGTTTCGCATCACCCTGCCGCAGCCTGAAGAGAAACGGCTGCGCAAGTTTTTGGACGACAATTTCGTCAGCCCCGGATTTGCCGGACAGGCGGCTTTGACGCCGGAGGCGGCAGAGGCTCTAAGGCTATTCGAACATGGCATGCAGGACGGAGATTATATAATCGTTGCCGATCAAGAATGGGCATATCTCGGGGATCTGGGCGATTATTTCTTTGATGAAGTCTCGGATGGAGCGGGGGAAGGATTAGGCCACAGGCGGGGAGTAACCTGGCTGAAAAGTGCTGCCCGGACGGCCCTGAATCCGGCTTTGCGGCATTTTCTGGACGACATGGCTCCCGTTGCAGAATACCCCGGGCCGCTGCCTGCGGGACGGATGGACCTGTGGTTTACCGAAGCCGGAACACCCGCGGAGAACCAGGGACCGGGCACAACCGGAGTAATGGTGGACGAAGAGACCGTACGCGAAGCGCTGGCCGTCCTGAAAGCGGCGCTGCGCAGCGAGAATCCCGAGCGCCGGGAACGGGCAGCGATTGCCATTTTACAGTACTGCCGGTACCCGAAAAAAAATAGGGAAGAGCAATAGGCTCTTCCCGTTTTTTTCAAGAGTAAAGCTTGTCCGCTCAATAAAACTCCACGAATTCGTTGACCGGCTTGCGGTAGCCGCGCGGACGGATCTTATGCTGGTTGTCCTTGCCGATGGTTATCAGCATGACCGGCACCAGATGATCCTCCAGGTTCAAGGTCTTTTTGACCGCTTCCGCGTCGAAGCCGATCATCGGGCAGGTGTCCCAGCCCCGGTCCTTGGCGATCAGCATAAACTGCATGGCCGACAGGGAGGCGCTGCGGATCGCTTCATCGCGCTGCAGGCCGTCGTTCCCCTCATACATATTATTGATGCTGTCGACCGTTTCATTAAATTCCGCTTCGCTCATGGCCCCCAGCATTTTCAGGCCGCCGTAGATTTCCGGAGCCTGCAAGTAGGCTTTTTTGTCCCCGAGCACGACGATCACCGCGGAAGCCGTATGTACTTTGTATTGCCCATTGGCGTCTTCGCGGATTTGTTCCTTCAGCTTCTCATCCGTGACGACCGCATAATGCGTATGCTGCAAGTTAAAAGCGGACGGGGCCAGCCGGGACAACAGGAACATCTCTTCTAGCTCTTCGCGGGAAATCGCGACCCCCTCGATAAAATTCATTGCCGATCTGCGCTGCTGCACCAATTCCGTAAATGCCGACATATAAAAACCTCCTATGTAATGTAGAGTTACTCTCATAATACCATCTTGATAAAATAAATGAACTAACTAATTGTTACTCACTTAAAATACAATAGTATTAGGTGGTGTTTCTGTGATTTAATTCACAAAAATCGAATTTTTAATTATTTTGTCGAAAAGACGAATAATATTTAGAAAAGAAGTGATTATAATCACAAAATGAGATTATAAAGAGAAAAGATTGTGACATTTATAACATGATAAGTGCTATAATAATGGAATAGAGCTTGCGCCATCGTATGAAGCAGCTACAGTCCATTGAAAAGGAGAATTCCACATGTCAGAAACCATTACTCAAACCCAACCGGAACAGGCATACAGCCGCGATCAGGTTCTGGATCAGCTGTTGAAGCCCGAGGTTCAAGCCTCGCTTACCGAGCTGATTGAACAGCTTCCGCAAATTACGAAGCTTGTCGGCATGTTAACGAAATCGGCCCAATTTGTACAATCGGTCGCCAGCGATGAAGTGCTGAAGAGCGACACGGTTGGTGCGATCAAAGAAGTGGCCGAACCGGTCGTGCATTCGGTTAAACACCTGGCCGCGAATGTGATCGAAGCGAAGGACCGGGCGGAAACGAGCAACGAGAACATCACCGTATTCGGCTTAATGAAGATGCTCAAAGATCCTCAAGTGCAGAAGATGCTCCGTTTCATGAACGCTTTCCTGCAAGTGTCCGGCGAACGCAGCGCAACGAAATAGCAGCATACAACTTTTATACGTAAGAACGGAGGAACTATAAATGTCAAAACATATCGTCATTCTTGGAGCGGGCTACGGCGGGTTGCTGAGCGCGCTAACCGTGCGCAAATATATAAGCAAGTCCGATGCCAGAGTAACCGTGATCAACCAATACCCGACCCACCAGATCATAACTGAATTGCACCGGCTGGCTGCAGGCAATGTGTCGGAGAAAGCTGTCGCTATGCCGCTGGCGAAGCTGTTTGCCGGCAAGGACATCGATTTGAAGATTGCGAAAGTCAAAACCTTTTCGGTCGATAACAAAAAAGTGGAACTGAGCAACGGCGAGGCGCTGAGCTACGACGCGCTGGTCGTCGGTCTCGGCAGCGTAACCGCTTATTTCGGCATTCCGGGCCTGGAGCAGTACAGCATGGTGCTTAAATCGGCCAATGATGCCAATAAGGTCCACGCGCACATCGAAGAGCGGATCGCCGAATACGCGAAAAGCAAGAATCCCGCGGATGCAACCATTCTGATCGGCGGCGGCGGTCTGACCGGCGTTGAACTGGTCGGCGAGATTGCGGACATGATGCCGCAGCTGACTAAAAAATACGGCGTCGACGCCAAGGAAATCAAGCTGCTGCTCGTCGAAGCCGGTCCGAAAATTCTCCCGGTGCTGCCCGATGCACTGATCGAGCGCGCAACGGCAAGCCTCGAAAAACGCGGCGTGCAGTTCCTGACGGGCCTGGCCGTAACCAATGTCGACCACAATGTGATTCAACTGAAGGACGGACAGAAAGTGATCGCGAATACATTCGTCTGGACCGGCGGCGTGCAGGGTCATCCGCTGGTCGGCGAATCCGGTCTGGAAGTGAACCGCGGCCGTGCCACGGTGAACAACTTCCTGCAATCGGCATCCCATCCGGATGTGTTCGTTGCCGGGGACAGTGCCGTATACTTTGGGCCGGACGGACGTCCGTATCCGCCGACGGCACAGATTGCCTGGCAGATGGGCGAATTGATCGGCTATAACCTTTATGCTTATCTGAACGGCCAGTCGCTGGAGACCTTCAGCCCGGTGAATTCCGGTACGCTGGCCAGCCTGGGCCGCAAGGACGGCGTAGCCATCGTGGGCGGGCACTCCACGCCGCTGCGCGGGCTGCCGGCCACGATGATGAAGGAAGCGAGCAACATCCGTTATCTGAGCCATATCAAGGGTCTGTTCAGCCTGGCCTATTAAGATTAAAGGAATCCCGGCAAGCTTTGGCGCGCCGGGATTTTTTTGTACGCTAACGGATCGCGATTTGTTATAATATGGGCGAGCGAAAACGCTAATTTTTTTGTGTACATAGGAGGATTCGCAATGCCATTTCAACCAAATGACGTGATTTTGTTTCAAGGCGACAGCATTACCGATTGGGGAAGAGACTGGAGCAATCCGGCTTCGCTGGGGACCGGCTACGCGCTGATGACGTCGGCACGGCTCGGGTTTCTGTATCCGGAGCTGAATTTGAAATTCATCAACCGCGGCATCGGCGGCAACCGAATATCGGATTTGCAGGAGCGATGGGATAAGGATTGCCTGGAGCTGAAGCCGACCTGGGTATCCATCTACATCGGCATCAACGATACCTGGCGCTGGTACGATTCCGGCCAGGAGACATCGGCCGCCGAGTTCGAAGCGATGTACCGCGGCCTTATCGAGCGCACCAAACGCGAGCTGGACGCGAAGCTGGTGCTGGTCGAGCCGTTCGTGCTTCCGGTACCCGAGGACCGCAAAGGCTGGCGGGTGGATCTCGATCCGAAAATCCATGTCATCCGCGAGCTTGCGCGCGAATACGGCGCGCCTCTTGTTCCGCTGGACGGCTTGTTTGCCGCCGCTTCGGTCAAGGCGGAGCCGGCGTACTGGGCGTATGACGGCGTGCATCCGACGGAAGCCGGCCACGCCCTGATTACCGATGCCTGGCTGCGGACGGTCGGCGCCATCCGTTAATTTCCGCATACAGCGGACCGCCTTATACTTAACTCAAGGGCAATGTTTTCCCGGTTCACCGGAACAACCCCGCAGCCAGTTGCGGGGTTGTTTTTTTATTCTATTTAGATGAAAGGTGGAGACAAGGATGAACGAAAAGAAGCAGGAAAGAGCGATTTTAACGCAGGAGGATTTGATGAAAGGCTTCCGCGCCTGCGGGGTGGCGAAGGGCCAGCATCTGATCGTGCACGCCTCGCTGTCCAGGCTCGGATTTGTCGTGGGCGGAGCCGAGACGCTGATTCGTGCGCTGCTTGAGCTCGTAGGCGAAGAAGGTACACTGATGATGCCGTCGCAGACGTGGAAAAACCTCGATCCGCAGACAGGCGTCCATTGGGAGGAGCCGGTCGAATGGTGGCCGGTCATCCGGGAGCATTGGCCCGCGTATGACAAGGCGGTTACGCCGGCCATCGGAATGGGCGTTGCGGCGGAGATGCTGCGCTCCTGGCCGGGCGCGCAGCGCTCGGACCATCCGGCACGTTCCTTTGCCGCCGTCGGTAAATATGCGGAGGATTTGACGGCGGATCATGATCTGAGCAATATATTTGGCGACGGGTCGCCGCTGGACCGCTTGTACCGTCTGAACGGTCATGTGCTGCTGATCGGCGTAGGTTATGGCAAAAACACGTCGCTGCACCTGGCCGAAGCCCGGGCGGATTATGCCTCCAAAGCATGGACCGAGGAGAGCAGCGCCATACGGGTGAACGGCAAGCGGCAGTGGGTCACTTACCGGACGATGGCGGTGGATGACAGCGATTTTGCAGAGCTGGGCACTGCGTATGAACAGGCGACAGGCCAGCGCGTGCATACCGTCGGCAATGCCGAAGTTCGGCTGCTCGCGCAGCGGCCGTTTGTGGACTGGGCCGCGGAATGGATGACCCGGAACAGGGTCTGAGTACAATGAATGCCGGATAACGATGGAAAGCAGGTCCCCAGGACTGCTATAATAAAAGGATACATATAGATGTGGAGGTGGAACTTATCCGGCGGCTGCTCCTTATCTTATTTATGGCAGCAATGGTATTGATTCTGGGAGGTTGCCAGAACGGCTTCGGGTATATCAATGCCCGGTGGATTGACGAAATTTCGCTGGACGATACGCCGGTGGGGAGAACGGGGCTGAATTTGCTCTTTACGGACAAAACCTCCGTAAGCCTGTTTGCGGCGGCGATGAATAAAAGCAAACCGATCGGCGGAGAACTGGACTATGATGCCGAATTCAGCATGAGGCTGACCTACGGCGATGGTTACACGCAGGATTACGATCTGTCTCTCGGCAAAGCGAAGGGTCAGCCCGGCTTGCTCGTTGCCGGGAAACATTTTTCCAACGGGTATACGATTCCTGCGGCCCGGGCGGATAAACTGAGGGATCTGATTTACGGCAGCGGTGTTGAGAACAGCGGAGATCCGACAGGCGAAGTGACGGTTGCCGGACCGGTGACCGTGTCGCGCAACGATTTGCACGCGCTGACCGGCAGTCCGCTGTTTCTGAACCTTGAACTGGTCAGCGGCACGTACAGCGAAGACTGGAGCCAGGTGTCGATACTCGCCGGACGCAGTTGGAGCGGCAATTACCGGCTGGCGGTGCTGGATGACCAAGGAAAAAGGCTCAGCAGCTATCCGCTAACCGGCTATCCGGAGCCGCTGCGGTTCGGGGAAATGTTCGCACTGCAGTTCGGTGACTATAACGGCGACGGCGACCCGGATTTTACGATCGGGCAATACGGCTCAAGCAACGGCTCGCTGTTCCGGCTGTACACGCTGCGTAAAGACCATTCCATTGCGCAGCTACCCGTTGCGGGCGCGGCAGACTTGTTTATCAGCACGCCGGATACGTACTCCACGAGACTAGACACTCTACCCGGCGGGTTCAAAACGGAATATTACGACAATTCGCTCGGTCAAGACGTGGAGCATACCTACAAATGGACCGGAACGGTCTTTGAGCGGATGAATAACGGAGGAAACTAAACCATGACAAGCAAAAACGAACGTGATTTAAAAGGGCTGCGCGCGGCAGGGCAGGCGGTCGGCCAGACCATTGCCGAGATGCGGCGCAGCGTGAAGGCAGGGATGACGACCAAGGAGCTGGATGAGATCGGCGCAGCGGTGCTGAAGCGCTTTGGCGCAAAGTCCGCACCTAAGCTGGTGTATAATTTTCCGGGCCACACTTGCATCAGCATCAATGAGGAGGTAGCGCACGGCATTCCCGGCAAGCGGGTGATTCAGGCAGGCGATTTAATCAATATCGACGTGTCTGCCGAACTGGACGGATATTTCGCGGATGCCGGCGTGTCGTTCCAGCTTCCGCCATACGACGAGCGGTTGGTGCGGCTGTGCAGCAGCACGGAAGCGACAATGCTGGCCGTCATTTCCCATCTTCGGGCAGGCATGAAGGTGAACGAAATCGGCCGGATGATGGAAAGCGAAGCGAAACGGCACGGCTATAAGGTCGTGCGGAATTTGTGCAGCCATGGCATCGGCAAATCGCTGCATGAGCAGCCGCATGAGATCCTTCCGTTCTTCGATCCGCGGCAAAATGGCATTCTCAAGGAAGGCCAGGTCATCACCATTGAGCCCTTCTTGTCAACCGGCGCGGTTATCGCCGATCAGCAGAAGGACGGCTGGACGCTGAGCGTCGGCAAAGATAGCCGGGTGGCGCAATACGAACATACGATCATCGTAACCAAAGGCGAGCCGATTATTTTAACCAGCGCCTAACCGGAATTGACAAAGCCGCTTCATGTAACTATGATTGTTGCATCGATAGCGGGCGGCGCATGAGCAAGCGCCAGAGAAGGAGAGATCGGCATGGGCATCAGCTCCCGGTTTGCGGTGGCGATTCATATATTGACTTTGATCGACAGCAACAAGGAGGGGAAAAGCACCTCCGAATGGATAGCGGCCAGCGTCAACACCAACCCGGTAGTCATTCGCCGGATTACCGGAATGCTGCATAAAGCAGGGCTGGTGGAGGTGCGGCCCGGCGTGGCCGGTGCAAAGCTTACGCGGAAGGCCGACGAGATTACGCTGCTCGACATCTACAAGGCCGTGAATCCGGCGGAAGAAGCTTCCCTGTTTGCGGTGCATGAACATCCCAATCCGGATTGTCCGGTAGGTAAAAATATCGCCGGCGCGATCGTTCCCGTTTTTGCTGCGGCTCAATCGGCGATGGAAGATTCCCTTGGAGGAATTACGCTGGGGCAAATAATCAAACAAATGCCGATATGTTAAGCAAACTTTAAGCTGAATTTTATGTTCCTTTCATGTTCATGGGGTATAGTTAAGTCACTCCACCCCCCAGTGGATATGTTTTAACAAAAAACCTGCCGCTCCCGGCGGGTTTTTTGTTATTTAAGCAAACCTTTATTTCTTCTTCATCCGATTTTAAGCTTCGGAAGTTATAGTAATCCCATGACCCCCTTATCATAGACCTTGGCCCCGCCGGACTCCGGCGGGGTCCTTTTTTTTTATTCTGTTGACACCTGCGGAGTGGAGCGCTATACTAATTTCAAACCTGTAACAGATATTGTTACAAGTGAAGTCTATCATCATTCTGAAGACAAACTTCCGCGGTTTGTGACCGTTTCTTGTCCGGCTCCGCCAAATTCGCTATACTAATGGAAAAATATAGCGGAAGGGTGAAACTTTTGCAGGAATTCAAAATGGCATATGTCATTCTGTGTCACAAAAACCCGGAGCAGATCAATCTTCTGATCGATGACTTGACCGATAAGCATGTGGAGTTTTTTCTGCATGTGGATAAAAAAAGCGGCATCGAAGCGCAAATTGTCCATCGCGAGGACGTGCATTTCGTGCGCCGGCCTTCAGAAGTAAGCTGGGGACATTACACCCAGATCGAATGCATCCTCAAATGCTTTGAGCTTGTTGCGGAGCATGGGAATTATAACTATGTCCATATTCTTAGCGGACAGGATTTGCCGCTGGTTTCGAACACGGCGATTGCGGAGTTTTTTAAGGCCAACGAGGGGCAACAATATCTCAAGTACGTGCGTCTTCCGAATGACAAGGAGATGTGGGGCTGCATGTACAGAGTATCCGTGTATTATCCGAAATTTCTGGTCTCGCGATCGCTGCGGACGGCAGAGATCCGCAACCGCTACATGAATCTGGTGATGTCGGTCCCCTTCCTGCAGAGGAGCCTGAAGCATCTGCCCGGCGAGCTGTACAAAGGCTCCAACTGGATGAGTCTCACCGGAGCCTGCATGGCGTATATCCTTGAGTATGTGCGGACATCTCCGGGGTACGTCAAGCATTTCCGGAACTCGTTTTGCGGCGACGAGATTTTTTTTCACAGCATCATTATGAACAGTCCCTACCGGGAGCATGTGGTTAATGAGGTGAAGCGGTACACAGATTGGGATACGGGGCCGGAATATCCGCGCACGCTGCGGTTTGAGGATTACAGTCGGATTCAGGAGCAGGGGGTAGGCTGCTTCTGGGCGCGCAAGTTCGATCTTGAGGTGGACCGGGCCATTATCGAGGAAATTGTAAACATGAAGCTGGCTTAAGCCGGCGACAATAACAGGAGGCAAATCTCATGAATATTGCAGTCATTGGAGCAAGCGGCAAGGCAGGCAGCGAAATCGTCAAGGAAGCGCTAAGCAGAGGCCATCAGGTAACAGCGATCGTACGCGATGCGTCGAAGGTGGAGGGTATGGGAGCCGCAGTTGTTGAAAAAGATATTTTTGCATTGAATGCGGACGACCTGCAAAAATACGATGTTGTGGTTAACGCCTTCGGCGCGCCTTTCGGCCAGGAGCATCAGCATGTCGAAGCCGGCAACGTGCTGATCGAAGCGCTGCGCGGTGTGCCGCAGACGCGCCTGATCGTGGTCGGCGGCGCAGGCAGCCTGTATGTAGACGAGGCCGAAACGCTGCGCGTGGTCGATACCCCCGACTTTCCTGACTTCGTCAAGCCTACGGCACTCAACCAAGGCAAAAACCTGGAGATTCTTCGCGGTACGGAAGGCCTGAAGTGGACCTTTGTCAGCCCGTCGGCCAACTTTGCCGTGGGCGAGCGCAAGGGGACATATGAGAAAGGCAAGGACCGGCTGCTGGTGAACTCCAAAGGCGAAAGCTATGTCAGCTACGCCGATTATGCCATTGCCATCGTGGATGAGATCGAGCATCCGCAGCATATCGGCGAACGTTTTACCGTCGTTTCGGAATCGTAAGCGGAATAAGAAATGCCGCCGAAGGTTAGACTAACGGAAAGATTTTACGGATCGGCGGAACCCGGATTAAGGTTTACAAATTGCAATAGGTACATGTATACTGAGATTACCAATAAATACTGCTTTTCCGGAGGAGCCTGCCAATTTGCGGGCTCTTTCTGCATTTTTGCTGGAGAAGTAATACATACCATGGAGCTCGAAGCGGCCAGGATATACGCGGTTTGCCTTGAATCGAGGGAGGGGTAGAGGATGTTTAATGAGACGTTTATTCAATTGCTTATTCTGTTAGCCGTTTCCATGTTTATCATTGCCATTGCCAAGAAGCTGAATCAGCCTTACTCCATTGCGCTTGTCTTCGTTGGGATTTTGCTGGGAATCAGTCATATTCCCTTTTTGGATGAGGCCGAGGCCTTCATTACCCAATCGCATGTATTTCAGGCCATCGTCATTTCATTATTCCTGCCGATCTTGCTGGGAGATGCTACGCTGAAGCTTCCTTTTTCCCACCTAAGGGAACAAGGGAAGCCGGTCCTCGCGCTGGCCTTCGGCGGAACCCTGCTTTCTTTTTTTGCCGTTGCTGCGGGATCTTATTTCTTCTTGGGCCTTCCACTTGTAGTTGCGTTTACCTTTGCGTCGTTGATGAGTGCAACCGACCCGATCAGCGTAATCTCCATTTTCAAATCGCTGGGAGTACCCAAATCCGTTGTAACCATTATTGAGGGAGAATCATTGTTCAATGATGGGGTCGCGGTTGTCCTGTTTCAGATTTCTTCCGTCTATCTGTTGACTTACATGGATATGGGTTTGGCCGGTATCGGCAGCGGAATCGGATTATTCCTGAAATTTTCGTTAGGCGGCATGGCCATCGGCGCTGTCCTCGGCTATTTGTTCTCGCAGATTATTCGGTTGTATGATGATTACCCGCTGGAAATCGGATTCTCCATGCTGCTGTTCTTTGGAAGTTATTTTATTGCCGAGCATTTTCATGTTTCGGGTGTCATCGCGGTGGTGGTCAGCGGTCTCATTTTTGGCAGCTACGGTTCGAAAATCGGCATGTCCGAAACCACGCAAACCAATATCAATTCCTTCTGGGATGTGGTTACGCTAATCGCGAACTCATTGATTTTCCTGATGATCGGACTTGAAATCAAAAACATCGATTTTACGGATAAATGGCCGGTGATTGCCGGGGCGGTTGCCATAGTCTTGGCAGGGCGGACCCTGGCGCTTTATACGAGTGTGTCGTTTCTGCGCGGGTTTCCCTCCAGCTGGAAGCTGGTATTGAACTGGGGCGGGCTAAAGGGAAGTCTCTCCATCGCGTTAGCTTTAAGCTTGCCGGCTTCATTTGATGGCCGGGAAACGATTTTGGTTCTCACGTTCAGCGTAGTGGTGTTTTCACTGCTGGTTCAAGGATTGACCATCAAGTGGCTGGTTTTGAAGCTGGGGCTTGGTGGCACGCAGCGAAAAAGTCAGCGCATAGACGATGCCGTCTGATCGGAGAAATCCCGAGCAGCCTCCACAAAGACAGCAGAAGAAGGATCTTCTGCTGTCTTTGTGTTTTGCCCGTTTACCATTGTGAGCTATAATAAAGAATACAATTGCAAACGGGAGTTGATTGAATTTGGAGACATTTCTTGCCGTGTTGCTGCTGCTGGGCTTGATTGCGGTATCCAATGTGGTAAACCGCTTTGTCCCGTTTGTACCGGTGCCGCTGATTCAAATCGTACTCGGTATCGTGGCCGCCGTGGTTCCGACGGGCATTCACCTGGAGTTTGAACCGGAGCTCTTTTTTATTCTGTTCATTGCGCCGCTTCTGTTCAACGACGGCAAACGCACGCCCCGGGACGAGCTGTGGAATCTTCGTGCCCCGATTCTGCTGCTGGCCCTCGGGCTGGTCTTCGCAACGGTATTCGTTGCGGGCTACGCCATCCACTGGATGATCCCCTCCATTCCGCTGGCGGCTTCCTTCGCCTTGGCGGCCATTCTCTCGCCGACCGACGCGGTGGCGGTCGGGGCATTGGCCGGGCGGGTGCATCTGCCGGGCAGCATCCATCGTATCCTTGAAGGCGAATCGCTGATGAATGACGCTTCCGGGCTGGTCGCCTTCAAGTTCGCCATCGCGGCGGCGATCACCGGCGCGTTCTCGCTGCCCCAAGCCGCACTTAGCTTTGTGCTGATTGCCGCCGGCGGGCTGCTGGTGGGGGCGGTGCTTTCATTCCTGCTCATCCGGCTCAGCGTATTCATCCGCCGTTTCGGCATGGAAGACGTTACGGTCCATGTGCTGCTGCAAATTTTGACCCCGTTCATCATCTACCTGGTGAGCGAAGAGATCGGAGTATCCGGCATCCTGGCGGTCGTCGCGGGCGGAATCATGTATGCGATCGAGAAGGACCGGGCGGTGTCGCCGCAATATAAGCTGCAGCTCGTTTCGGCGAGCACCTGGTCGGTACTGCTGTTTATTTTGAACGGCCTTGTTTTCCTCATTCTCGGGGTTTCGGTGCCGGAAGTAGCCAAAGTCATTTATTATGACGAATCACTTAATAACTTCATGGTATTCGGGTATGTGCTCGCCATTACCGCATTGCTGATTGTTCTGCGTTTTGCATGGGTCTACGTTTATTCCTACTGGGAATATTGGAAAGGCAGATCCCGCAAAGCGCCGGTGAAATCGCTGCTGATTACTTCGATCTCAGGCGTTCGCGGCGCGGTTACGCTGGCCGGCGCATTCTCCATTCCGCTAGCGATGAGCGACAGCACGCCGTTTCCCGAACGGGATTTGATTATTGCGCTGGCCGCCGGCGTCATCTTGCTGTCGCTCATCATCGCCAGCATCTTCCTGCCGCTGCTTGCCGGGAAAAAGGAGCCTGCCGCTGAACTGGTGGCGGGCGACAGTAAGGAGCTGGCGGCCCGATCCGTCGTGATCGATGCGGGCATGAGCATGCTGAAGGGCCTGATGCTGGAGAATCCGGAAGCGCGCAACCAACCTGCTTTGCTGGAATTTACCGATAAGATCGACAAGCTGTGCCGGCCGAATGCGGACACCGATCCTGCTGCCGAGGAACTGCGCAAGCGCGGCGTGGCGGCAAGGCTCAGCGGCCTGGAGGCCGAGCGCGCGGAGCTGCGGCGTTTGCTGGAGAAGGGAACCATTCCTGCGCCGGTGGCCGTGAAGATGGAAGAAATGCTGGATCACACCGAAGCGGTGTTATGCTCGCGCTTCGATACGCAGGTCAAATTTTCGTTGTCCGAAATTAAACGCGTCTTCTCGGGACTGTTCGCGGGATCCGATACCGCGGAGAGCCGCCAGGCGATACAGAATGCCGAGAGCGCCCGCCAGGCCAAACTGGCCATGTGCCAGGCGGCGATATCAGCCGTCGGCAGCGGTATGAACGAGGAGAACCGAGACGCAGCGCAGCGGGTGATCGAGAAATACGAGCAGCTGGAAATGAAGCTGGCCCAGGGGGAAGGCTGGAGCCGCGACGGCGTCATTGCCGATCCGAAGCTGGAAATGAAGCTGAAGGCGATTCAGGAGCAGCGCGATAAAGTGCAGCAGATGTATCAGGACGGCGCCATCAATCTGCGGATCGCCGGCCGGCTGCGCCGGTTTGTGAATCAGCTGGAGACATCGATCTGGGAGGACTAAGAATGACGGAGAGAGAACAGCCGGTATTTATGGCCTTAGGGGAAGAGCATCTGAAGGAAACGCTCGAAATATATAATTACTATGTACGCAATACAACAGTGTCCTTTCATACCGAGGAGCTAAGCCTGGAGGAGATGCGGCAGTCCGCGCTGAGCGGTGATCCGCGGTTTGCCGCTTATGCCATTATGCAAGGCGGTGCAATGGCGGGGTATGTGCTAATCGCCAAGCATAAAAACAAACAGGCTTACGATACATCCGGCGAAATCAGCATCTACTTAAAGCCGGATTTCAGCGGTCAAGGCATTGGCGGCAAGGCGCTGGCATTTATTGAAGCACAGGCGGCAAAGCAAGGCTTCCATACCCTGGTTGCCACTGTATGCACGGACAATGAGCCCAGCCGCAAGCTCTTTGCGCGCCGCGGCTATGAGCAAAGCGCGTTGTTCCGGGAGATCGGCCGCAAGTTCGGCCGCTGGCTGGACATTGCCAGCTTCCAGAAGATAATTGGATAGGCAGCATGCCGGAGAGCATCGCCGCCGTTCTTAACAGGTACAGCAAAAAAGGCCGTCCGGTATTCGTTACCGGCCGGCCTTTTTGCGGAACATCTGCCCCAGCACCTCGCTGAGCACCAGCCCTGCGGCGATTGCGCCGGACAGAAGCAGGGCCTGAACCGCGAGCTGAATCCCTTGGTTGTTGTCGTTTTCGACGAATTTGCGCATGGCGTCATAGGCAAGCCCGCCGGGAACGAGCGGAATAATACCGCCGACACTGAAGATAATGACGGGCATCTTGAACGAACGCGCAAAAATCTGACTGATGACGCCTACGACCACCGTTGCCGCAAAAGTGGCAATAATCGTGTCCCACCGTTCATCGAGCTCCAGATATAATACCCAGCCGATCATGCCGGCGATGCCGCATTGGATGAGCGTCCGCTTCGGCGCATTGAATAGAATACAGAATGCCGCAGCGGCGAAAAAGCTTGTAATGAGTTGCAGAATCATTGTGTTCGGACCTCTCTCTTTCGCCGGTTCATATTTAAAATAACGACAGCACCAGCCCGATGCCCGTGCCGATCGCGAAGGCGGTCAAAAAGGCGTCGGCGCCTTTGGACAAGCCGGATACGAGATGGCCGGCCATCAAGTCGCGTACCGCGTTGGTAATGAGCAGTCCCGGCACCAGCGGCATGACGGAGCCGATGATGATTTTGTCCATTTCATTGCCTATGCCGAATTTGACGGAGAAAAAGGCGGTCAAACCGATCAGAAATGAAGCGGTGAATTCGGCGAAAAAGCGGACCTGCACCAGCCGGTGCAAATACGTAGCGGCGGCAAAGCCAAGCGCCGAAACGAGCAGGGCCGGCACGGCATCCCACAGGCTTCCCTTAAACATAACTGTAAAGCAGGCGCCCGTAATCGCGGCTGCTATAATTTGCAGCCAGAGCGGATAGGCATGCGCCGCGTCATCCACCGTGTTTAACCGTTCGCGGGCCTCCGCAGCCGTAATCTGCCGTTCGCTTAACCGGCGCGAAATATCGTTGACTTCCGAGACTTTCTCCAGGTCCGTCGTGCGCTCGGCGATGCGGAACAGCTTTACCGGCTCGGTCCGGCTGGTGGTGAACATAATGACGGTCGGCGTGACATAACTGTGCGCGCCGGGAAATCCGAGCGCTGCCGCCATCCGCGACATCGTGTCCTCGACCCGGTATGTTTCCGCGCCGCTCTGCAGCATGATTTTTCCGGCCAGCAGGCAGAGGTCGATGATTTCATGCGCGGCTGTACCCGTGCTGGCGGCTGCGCTTGTGTTGATCGTGCTATCCAACTTGTGCTGATCCTCCCCTGGAATGTGATCTTTCCCCATTGTCGCCTGAGTAGCGGCAAATATCAAGGGGATTTCCACGCAACCATTTGCGCAGATTGAAGAAAAACGGCATTTTCGGGTCGGTGTGCCCGAACATGCCGTTTATGGTTGGAGAGACCACTGCGAACAGCGTTAACGCACCGCCCGCTCCTGTACCTGCTGCGTCCATAAGTTCCACGGATACGCCGCCGGAGGCAGCGAAACCAGCTCGATATCCTCCTTGGTAACCGGATGCGGGCAGCCGAGCAGTGCCGACCAAAGCGCAATCTGCTGGCCGGGCTTGTTGACCGCAGCGCCGTATTTCTGATCGCCGTACAGCGGGCAGCCAATGCCGCTCAGCTGCACGCGGATTTGATGGGAGCGTCCGGTGTGCAGATCGATCTTAAGCAGGCTGTAGCCGTCTGCGCTGCCGAGAACCGTATAATCCAGCACGGCTTCTTTGCCGCCCGGCGTGCCTTTACGGACGATTTTTACCGTATTGGTGTTGCTGTCCTTCAGCAGCGTGTCGACCAGCCGGCCTTCGGCGGCCGGCGGTTGGCCGTGGACCACCGTCAGGTAAATCTTGCGGAAGCTGCGGGTACGGACGTTGTCCGAGAGCCGGGAAGCAGCCTTCGATGTTTTGGCGAAGAGCATTGCTCCGCCGACGGGCCGGTCCAGCCGATGCACCAGCCCGAGATACACATTGCCCGGCTTGTTATAGCGTTCCTTCAGATCCTCTTTCAGCAGGGTCAGCAGATCGGCATCTCCCGAGGCGTCTTCCTGGACGGGAATATTCACCGGTTTGACAACGCCGAGCAGGTGATTGTCCTCATATAGAATGTGAAATGCGGAAGGGGCGCCGCTGCCGCCGGGACCGCGGCTGTCTTCGGAAAACGCAGTCATCCCTACGCCTCCCAGCGGCCCAGAATGCCGCAAGGCAGTGTCATGCCGGAAGTGGTAACCGGCAGGCCGATTTCGCCCGAGGTCAGCTTGCCGCCGTAGCGGTCGCCCATCGTCATGGACAGCATGTTCCGCAGCACCGTCGGCGAGATGCCGGTGGTGTACGAATTGATGAGCATAAAGAGCGGCTTGTCGCTCATGATTTGCATGCAGCTTTCCAGGAACGGATAAAGGTTGGTTTCCAGCTTCCACATTTCGCCGCCCGGACCTCTGCCGTACGAAGGGGGGTCCATAATGATGGCGTCGTATTTGCTGCCCCGGCGCTGTTCGCGTTGTACGAACTTGAAGACGTCATCCGTAATAAAACGGACCGGACGGTCGCCGAGACCAGAAAGCTGGATGTTTTCCTTTGCCCACTGCACCATGCCCTTGGCGGCATCGACATGCACGACGGATGCGCCTGCGCTGGCTGCGGCAACGGTAGCGCCGCCGGTATAGGCAAACAGATTAAGCACCGAAATCGGACGGTTCGCGGACTTGATTTTGTCCATCATCCAGCTCCAGTTGGCCGCTTGTTCGGGGAACAGGCCGGTGTGCTTGAAGTTGGTCGGGCGCAGCTGGAATTTCAGCTTGCCGTAGCCGATCTGCCAATCGGCAGGGATCGGTTTCTTCATTTCCCATTGACCGCCCCCTGAGGAGCTGCGGTGGTAATGGCCATGCACGTCGCGCCATTTGGCGGATTCGTTAGCCAGCGGCCAAATAATCTGCGGGTCCGGACGGCGCAGAATGACGTCGCCCCAACGCTCCAGCTTTTCGCCGCCGCCTGTATCGAGTACTTCATAATCTTTCCATTCGCTTGCGATAAACATCGGTATCCATCCTTCGGAAAATTTCATTTAGCCTTTATTGTACAACATTTCCTGCGCAGGTTACAAAGAAAATGGAGGCAGGAGATGAATATTTTCATTTTTATTGACAATGAGAATCATTATCAAATAATATGGATGTAGCAAGTTCCAAATCAAGGATGCTTGGGAGGGCCGGACATGATGAAAGTTCTGGTGGCGTACGCCAGTTTGACGGGAAATACGGAAGAAATGGCGGAGCTGATCGCCGAAGGGGTGCGCGATGCAGGCAGTGAAGCCGTATTGAAATCCGTAACGGATCTGAGTGCCGTGGAGATAAACGACTATGAAGGCGTTTTGCTTGGCGCCTATACCTGGGGAGACGGGGAATTGCCGGATGAATTCCTGGATTTTTATGAAGAGCTTGACGAAGTGGACTTAAACGCGCGGAAAGCGGCGGCATTCGGCAGCGGCGACACCGGGTATGCCATTTACTGCGGTGCAGTCGACCTGATTGAAGAAAAATTAAAAGAACGCGGCGCCTTGTTGCTGCAGGAAAGCCTCAAAATCGAATACGGCCCGAATGCTGCGGAGAAGGAAGACTGCCGCAATTTCGGCCGCCGTTTTGCCGCGGGTGTCGCGGCGGTATCGTAGCCATGGGCGTTGCGGCAGGGATGACGTCGTCCGGGGACCGTTCTCCTTCCATTCCGTACAGCCGGTTGAATGATTTCCGGATGGAATATATCCTGCAGGGCGGTGTGGAGGAAGCTTGCGGCCAAACTTGCTGCTGCGGTATTCCGCGCTGGAAGCAGCAGGCGCAGTATGCGGTGGGACATACGCTGAACGATTACTACAGTCTTCGACCGGAGGTCCGAAGCTTGACGCCGGTGCAGTTCCTGCTCGAGCGGCGCTGGCCGCCCCATGATAAGGCATTCGATTCCTGGATGCATTATTGGGATGTCAAAACGGCGCTTGCCGACGAGCTGACGCGGTTCGTTGCGGTGAACCACCCCGAAGAAATTCCTGTGATGCGGTATGAGCAGTGGCATGTGCCGGTGCCGGAGCTCGGCCTGGAGCTGGCGATGATTTTTCAGCTGGCCTGGCAGTCGGCGCGGGAAGACCGTTCCCTGAAGCTGCAGAAGCTGATGGTGCACGGGAATGAAGAAGTCATTACCGGTTTTTTGCACATGGCGAATCTGTTCAGCCATAAAGCCTATGGCAAGCCGCCGGAGTCGGTCGAGGTATTCACGCTGCTTGACGGACAGCGGCATTCCTTTGATGGCGCGGCCTTTACCCTCGCGGAGTCGCAGGATTATGTCCGCCTCTTGTCGGTCTTTCTGGATAATGAATCGATTCATGAACCCTTCCATAACTGATTTCTATAGGCCTCGGTGTCCATGCCAAGTGGATCCGAGGTCTTTTTGCGATCCTGGCGGGCCGCATAATGGCAACATCTCCCGCGAATAATAAGGGTTAGCTACGAGGGGGGGATACGATGAGAACCGGAATGAATAAAGGCGCACAGCCGCCAAACACAGGCCATGCAAAGACACCGGCCAGATTAACGTTATCGCTGGAAGAGAGCCTCGCCTCCATTCTTGGCGGACTTGGCGATAGTCCGGATTTGAAGACACGGAGGCTGCGAATCGGGGGAGACCCTTCGGTCGAGGCGGCCATTGTGTATTTCAGCGGTCTTTCTAACTCGGACACCGTCAACCAGTTTATTATCGGCTCGCTGCTCGGCGTTTCTGGAGAAATGGTGGAAGCCGGCCGGATTACCGGGCAAGAGCTGCCGGAGGTTATTCTGGACCGGGCGCTGGAAATCGGCGAAGCCGTGATGGAAGAGAAGTGGAACGATATTGCGTTGGCGCTTCTATGCGGAGACAGCATCATATTGCTCGATGGCCACGATAAGGCGATCATTTGCGAGACCAAGGGCGGGGAGACGCGTGCCGTATCGGAGCCGACCTCGCAGCTTGTAGTGCGCGGACCGAAGGATGCTTTTGTTGAATCCGTCGCCACCAACATTTCGCTCATCCGTAAGCGGATCAAATCGTCCCGGCTTCGGCTGGAATATATGAAAATCGGCAGCGACACCCATACCGACGTCGCCATTGTATATATGAAGGAACTTGCGGGGGAAGAGCTGATTCAGGAAGTGCGCGAACGGCTCGGAAGCATCCGTATCAATGAAGTGCTGGAGTCCGGATACCTGGAGGAATTAATTCAGGACAAGACGTTTACTCCTTTTCCTACGATCTATAATACGGAACGTCCCGATGTTGCATCGGCTAATTTGCTGGAAGGACGCGTCGTCGTTATTGTGGACGGTTCGCCGTTTGTGCTGATTTTGCCCGCCGTGTTCACCCAATATTTCCAATCGCCGGATGATTACGCTTCACGGTTCGATATTGCCGTATTAATGCGGATCGTCCGCTACATCAGCTTTCTGGTCCTGATTCTCGGTCCTTCCGTATATATCGCCATGACGACCTACCATTACGAGATGATTCCCACAACGCTCCTGATCAGCCTGCTGGCCCAGCGGGAGAATGTTCCGTTTCCGGCATTTGTGGAGGCGCTGCTGATGGAGATGGCGTTTGAAATTTTGCGGGAGGCGGGCTTACGCATGCCCCGGGTCATCGGGCAGACGGTGTCGGTGGTTGGGGCGCTGATCCTCGGGCAGGCGGTTGTGGAGGCCGGCATCATCACGCCGATCATGGTTATCGTTGTCGCGCTTACTGGGATTGCCAGCTTTGCGATACCGGCGTATGACATGGCGATTGCCGGCCGCATTATCCGGTTTGCCTTCCTGCTGCTGGCGGGCATGTTCGGTTTTTACGGCGTAATCCTCGGTTTGATCGTGCTGGTGGCCCATATGAACAGCCTGCGCTCCTTCGGGGTCCCCTATTTGTCGCCCTTCGTGCCGATATCCGTCAAAGGCCAGAAGGACACAATTCTCCGCCTGCCGATGTGGATGATGGAATCGCATAAATCGCCGCAGCAGATGAGAGCCGAGCTGCCCGAGTACATGCGGCTTAACACAGGCCACGAGGAAGAGATTGCTCCGCTCATCCGCAGCAACGATGCCAAGAAACCGGTGCGGGAGGATGACAGCGGCCATGAAAAATAAAACGCTCCGATCGTTACGCAAAGCCGTGCTTATTTTTCTGATGCCCCTCTTGCTGAGCGGGTGCTGGGACAGCGTGGAATTGAACCGCCGGGCCATCGTGTCCGGGGTGGCTTTTGACCTGGGCAAGTCAGACATGGAAAAATACGTCGTCTCCTTTCAAGTCATCGTTGCCGATGAAATCTCCGGTCAAAAAACGCGCGGCACCTCCCCCGTAGCTTTGTATACCGGCAAAGGGCGTACGATATTCGAAGCCTTGTCCAATGCTTCCCGCCAGACGGCGCGTTTTTTATCGCTCGGGCATGTCCGGGTACTTGTTGTTTCGGAAGAGCTGGCGCGCCAGGGGATCAGCGATATGCTGGATACGCTCGAGCGGGAGAGCGATGCCCGGCTGACGAGCTTGATGTTCATCTCCAAAGGCCAACCGGCCAAGGACATCTTGTCCACGATGACGGTATTCAGCAAAATTCCGGCCAATGATCTGGTGGAGAAGCTGGAGACAACCTCAAAGCAATACGGCTACAACTACAGAATGGAAGTCGACGATATCATCCGGGGCGTTAAGCTGCCGGGAGGCGGACCGATCATAAACGGGGTGTTCACGCGCGGGAACCGCGGCAAAGCAGATAATAACGATAATCTTAAAACCATCGCTCCGCAAGTTGTGCTCAATGTCAGCGATTTGGCGGCTTTTAAAGGGGATAAAATGGTAGGGTGGCTTAGCGGGAGCGAAGCCTTCGGAACGGTGATCCTGCACAACAAAATCCGCCAGTTTCCGCTCCTTATTCTCCATCCGGGACAGGGATTCATTTCGTTCAACATCTATAAGTCGCAAGTGGGGATACGCGCAATCGCCAAAGTTCCGGAACGGCCGGTCATAAAAATAAAAATATCGCTTCAGGCGGAGTTAAAGGAGTCGCCCAATAATCTGGATTTAACCTCCAGCGTGGTGCTGCAGAAGCTTGCCCGCCAGATTGAGGAAGAAGCACGCAGTCAAGTTCTGGCAGGCATCCAGGCGGCGCGAAAAATGAATAGCGATTTTCTCGGCTTCGGACTTGCGTTGGAACGGGCCAATCCGCGCGGCTGGAAACGGGTCGAGGGCCGCTGGAATGAAATTTTCCAGCATTGCAAAACCGATATCTATATCGATGCTGTCATCCGGCATACCGACATGCGCAGCAATTCGCTCAAAAATAATAAATAGAAGAAACGGAGGTGCTCCATGGGGAAAGTGAAAATCGGAATGATCCAGTTTTTCTGCATCACGCTGCTGTTTGAGCTGGGGACGGCGCTCGTGGTAAACCTGGGGATGGAAGCAGGCAAAGATGCCTGGCTGTCGATTCTGATCGGCGGGCTGGTCGGAATCCTGATCTTTTCGGGATATGCCTACCTGTACCGCCAGTTCCCCGAACTTCCCTTTACCGCTTATACCCGCAAGCTGCTGGGCACATATGTCGGGACCGCGGTGTCGTTACTTTACATCATCCTGTATATCAATCTGGCAGCCCGGGATTTACGGGACGGCAGCAGCATGCTGGCCATGTCCACCATGCACAATACTCCGCTCTTTATCCTCAGCACGTTGATGATTCTTTCCGGCACCTATGTACTTCATAAAGGACTGGAGATATTGACACGTACCTCGCTTGTATTTTCGTTCATGGTGCTTGCCATCGGGCTTATGAGTACGGGGATGCTCATGCTGTCGGGATCGATTAATCTGCATCTGCTTCTGCCGGTGCTGGAGAATGGCCTGGAGCCGGTTCTCCGCTCGGTCGTCCGGCAAAATTACATGTTTCCGTTCGGCGAGATGGTTTGCTTTACGATGCTGATGCCTTACATGTCCGACTCCCGCAAAGGGCCGTGGGTAATCGCTTTGGCCATGCTGGTCTCGGCGGTGACCCTCGCCTTTACGATCGCTTTGAATATCTCCGTGCTGGGCGCCGATATTTCCCGCCGCTCTCCGCTCCCGCTAATGCCGGCGATCAGCAAAATCTCCATTTCCGACTTCATCCAGCGGGTCGACGTATTTGTCGTCATGGTGCTGATTATTGGCGTCTTTTTCAAGATGTCCGTCTTTTTTGCCGCCGCGATGGTCGGAATCTCCGAATTGTTTAAGCTTCCCTACCGGAAGATGCTGTACCCGACCGCTTTGGTCATTCTATTTATCTCCATGCTCGATGCACGCAGCTTTACCGAACATCTCGACGAGGGAGGCAGACTGCTGTATACCGTTTACCCCTTGTTTATGATCGTCATTCCGGCTGTATTAATCGTGATCACCGCGCTGAAAAATCACTTTTCGGCAGCTCGGCGCGGCTGACGTCCCGTGACCCATGTAATGATATCCGGCACGACCAGGCACAGCAGCATAATGAGCGCAACCAGCTTTTCGGCGGGCGTGTAGAGCAGATAGTTGGCGATGTAGCCGATGTTGCTTAGCCCGTATCCGAACAGCCAGTCCCCAAAATAAAGGTAGCCCAGAGACAGCAGGAACAGAAACAGGATGATGATATATTTGCGTACAAGCTGCTTGCGGATTTTTCGCTTCATTAAATAGGCCTCCTTAAATCCTCTCCGGCATAGTATGGAGCGTTTGTCCTGGCCTCATACGGACAAGCGCGGGCGTCTGCGGCTTTTGGACGTGAACGCTTATCAATGCGGAAGTTTTATGTTACATTAGTATGAAACTGATAGAGGGAAGGAGAGGTTCTTACGGTGAAGCCGGATTTGCGCTCTGCTTGGAGCAACAATGTTTTGGTCGGTGACGGAGCCATGGGGACGTTTTTATATCAAAAAGGGTTTCCGGTCGGCATTTCCTATGAAGAGCTTAATCTGATCTCTCCCGGGGTCATTGAAGACGTACATCGCAGCTACATCGAGGCGGGCGCCGTGCTTCTGGAGAGCAATACCTTTTCGGCCAATTATGATAAGCTGTCCAAATACGGCCTCGAATCCAAGGTGGAAGAGATTAACCGAGCCGGCATGCGGATCGCCCGCAGCGCGGCCGGCGAGAACGGTTACGTTGTCGGGGCGGTCGGATCCATCCGGGCCGGCAAACGAGCCAATCTGTCTTCTTCCGAGCTGAAAAAATATTTCGCCGAGCAGCTGTCGGCCCTTCTGCTGGAAGCGCCGGACGGCATCCTGCTGGAGACGTTCTACGACGTGGAGGAGCTTCATCTCGCGGTAAAAGCGGTGCGCAAGCTAAGCGACCTTCCGCTGATCTGCCAGCTCGCCGTGGATGAAACGGCGCGGACGCTGGACGGGCTGACGCTGCCGGAAGCATTCCGGGTTCTGGAGCAGGACGGCGCCGACGTCATCGGCTTCAACTGCCGCACCGGCCCGAACGGCATCAAACGCGCGCTCGGCACCTTAAGCGGCAGCTTGACGCTGCCGGCCTCCGTCTTCCCGAATGCCGGGGTGGCCGATTACGTGGACGGTCAATACCGGTACGGCGCTTCGCCGGAGTACTTCGGGCAGATGGCCCCGGTGTTCGCCGACATGGGCGCCCGAATCATCGGCGGATGCTGCGGTACGACGCCGCAGCACATCGCCGAAATTTCTGCGGCGCTGAAGGATTATATCGTGAAGCCGCTGCCGGAGCCTCAGACCGAAGCGATCCAGCGAATTACGGTGCAGGAGCATTTGGCCGAAGACGGCGGAGAAGAAGGCGCGGAGCCGACGCTGGTCGATCTGGTAAAGCAGCGCCATACCGTGATCGTCGAGCTTGATCCGCCTCGCGATCTTGACATCACCAAGTTCATGCGAGGCGCGGAAGCGCTGCGCAAAGCCGGTGCCGATGCGCTTACGCTGGCCGACAACTCGCTGGCGGTGACGCGGATGAGCAATATGGCGCTCGGCCATCTGGTCCAGGCCAAGACAGGCCTGCGGCCGCTCGTGCATATCGCCTGCCGCGACCGCAACCTGATCGGTACGCAGTCGCATCTCATGGGCTTCGATGCGCTCGGCATAGACCATGTGCTGGCCGTGACCGGAGATCCGGCCCGTTTCGGCGATCTCCCCGGCTCCAGCTCGATCTACGACCTGACGTCGTTCGAGATCATCCGGATGATCCGGCAGCTCAACGACGGCATCGCCTTTTCGGGCAAGCCGCTCAAGCAGAAAGCGAAGTTCGTCATCGGAGCGGCGTTTAATCCGAACGTCAAGCATCTGGACAAAGCGGTGGAGCGGCTGGAAAAGAAGATTAATTCCGGTGCCGATTATATCATGACCCAGCCGGTTTATGATCCGGAGCTGATTGCGAGAATCGCGGCGGCGACGAAGCATTTGAGCGTGCCGATCTTCATCGGGATCATGCCGCTGGCTAGCGGCCGCAATGCCGAGTACCTGCATAACGAGGTGCCGGGCATTCAGCTGTCGGACGAGGTGCGCGGACGGATGTCCGGCCTTGAGGGCGAAGCAGGGCGAGCGGAGGGCGTGAAGATCGCCAAAGAGCTGTTGGACGCGGCGACGGCGCATTTTAACGGCATCTACCTGATGACGCCGTTTATGTTCTATGAGATGAGCGTTCAGCTGCTGGAGCATATTTGGACGAAGCAGGGCCGTAAATTGTCCCCCTTGTTTCGCTAGTAAGAATCAATTACAATAGTGTAATGGATGTGATTCCGTTGTCATTTAGTATGACCGGATACGGTCAATCATCCCTGCAATTCGGCGGTTACAAGATTACATTCGAAGTCAAATCGGTGAACAACCGTTACTGCGAAGTTGTGCTGCGGATGCCCCGGGGTTGGACGGTTTACGAGGATATGCTGCGCCGCAAGGTTCAGCAGCGTGTCAAACGGGGACGGGTAGATGTCATCATCAATCGGGAAATCGCCGAAGAGGCCGCAGCCACTGCGCTGAACCGCTCGGCGGTGCGTTCCTATCTGGAAGCGGCCGAGGCGCTGCGAAGCGAGTTCGGAATTTCCGGCGAGCTGTCTTTGCCGGAGCTGCTGAGCCTTCCCGGTGTGATGGAGCTTAAAGAAGAGGCTGCCGACGGCTTGTCTGCCGCTACTCCGGACGAGTTCTCCGACATGCTGGAGCAAGGCCTGGAAGAAAGCTTGGCCTCTCTCCTTGAGATGAGGGCGCGCGAAGGACAGTATCTGGCCGCGGATATGCTGCGGCGGATCGATCGTCTGCAGGAGCTGCACCGGGGCATGGTCAAGCTGGCTCCGGAGGCTGTGCTGGAATACCGCGAGAAGCTGCGCCAGCGGCTTAGCGGCTTGAGCGACGGGACATTCCCTTTCGACGAGCATAAATTTGGTATGGAAATTGCTATTTTTGCCGACCGCTGCAACATCGATGAAGAGCTGACCCGGCTGCAAAGCCATTTTGGCCAGTGCAGAGCGCTGCTTCAAGGCCGGGAGCCGGCAGGACGCAAGCTGGATTTCCTCGTTCAGGAGATGAACCGGGAGACCAACACCATCGGGATGAAATGCAGTCATCTGACCCTGGTCAATCTGACGCTGGAGATCAAGGCGGAGCTGGAAAAGATCAGGGAGCAAGCGGCGAATTTGGAATAACAATTTGAAGCAAACAAAGTGTACCTATGGGGGGAACAACCGGAACATGGCCATTAAATTAATCAACATCGGCTTTGGAAATATCGTATCGGCCAACCGCATTATTTCCATTGTCAGTCCGGAATCGGCGCCGATCAAACGCATCATTCAGGAAGCAAGAGACCGGCATATGCTGATCGACGCCACCTACGGCCGCCGGACGCGCGCCGTCATCATTACGGACAGCGACCATGTCATCTTGTCCGCGGTCCAGCCGGAAACGGTGGCCCACCGCCTCTCGAGCAAAGATGACGATAACGATGAATAACAACAAATGGAGTGTGCTATGTCAAAAGGATTGCTGATAGTATTATCCGGCCCTTCCGGCGTCGGCAAAGGTACGGTATGTTCCGCGCTTCGCCCGCGTATTCCGCAGCTGGTCTATTCGGTGTCGGCGACGACCCGTTCGCCGCGGGAAGGCGAAGCGGACGGCGTCAACTATTTTTTCAAAAGCAGAGAGCAGTTTGCAGAGATGATTGAAGCCGATCAACTGCTGGAATATGCTGAATATGTAGGCAATTATTACGGGACGCCGCGCGATTTCGTCGATAAGACGCTTGCGGAAGGCAAAGACATTATTCTGGAGATCGAAGTGCAGGGCGCGCTTAAGGTGAAGGAGAAGTTCCCGGAAGGGATTTTCGTATTCCTGCTGCCGCCGTCCATGGATGAGCTGAAGGACCGCATCGTCGGACGCGGCACGGAGCATCCCGATGTCATCAGCCACCGGATGTCTGTGGCTGAGGATGAGATCAGCCTGATCCGCCATTATGATTACGCGGTGGTTAACGATGAGATCGACCTTGCTTGCAAGCGAATAGAAAGCATAATTATCGCCGAACATTGTAAAGTTAGATAAGTAAACTGTGAAGAGGTGTCGTACGTGTTATATCCGTCGATTGATGAAATGATGAACAAAGTCGACAGCAAGTATTCCCTTGTTGTCGCAGCGGCCCGCCGGGCCAGACTGCTCCGCGAAGGCGGAAAGACCGATGTCAAAGCGCCAAGATCGCATAAGCAGGTCGGCGTGGCACTCGAAGAGATCTACGAGGATCGCATCGTCGTCACACGCGGCGAAGAATAGCTTTAAACGACCCGGAAGCCGGCCGGGAAGACGGCGAAGCGCTGTTTTCCCGTATCCGGAAGCCGCGGATGATTTCATAGATTCATATAGCCCGGGCGGGCTGTTGCTGACAACCGGGAGGTTGTTATTTTTTTGGTTACATCCGCATGTTTGCGAGATAAGATGTTCTTAGCAAGGAAAAGGGGGGAATCACCGTGAATCACCTTCAGGGCAAAACGATTATTCTTGGCGTTACGGGCGGCATCGCCGCATACAAAGCCGCGTACTTGACCAGCAGGCTGACGCAAAAAGGGGCGGTCGTCCATGTCATTATGACGGAGTCGGCCAAGCAGTTCATCACCGAGCTGACCTTCCAGTCTTTATCCAAGCAGAGAGTGTACAGCGATACGTTCCAGGAACGCGATCCCGCTTCCATTTCCCATATCGACCTCGCCGGCTCTGCAGACCTGGTGCTGGTCGCGCCGGCTACTGCCAACATGATTGCCAAAATGGCGCACGGCATCGCCGACGACATGCTGTCCACGACGCTGCTCGCCACGACGGCGCCGGTCATGGTGGCTCCTGCGATGAATGTGCATATGTACCGCCATCCCGCGGTTGTCTCCAATATGAACACGCTATACGACCGGGGCGTGCAGTTTATCGAGCCGGGCGACGGCTTGCTGGCCTGCGGTTATGTCGGCAAAGGCCGGCTCGAAGAGCCGGATACGATCGTTTCGGTCGTCGAAGCGTATTTCGCGGGCCAAGCCGCCCCGGAATCGCTTCTGCTTGCCGGTAAAAAAGTGCTGGTAACCGCCGGAGGCACGGTAGAGCGCATCGATCCGGTACGATATATTTCCAACGATTCTTCGGGCAAAATGGGCTTTGCGCTGGCCCGCGCGGCGCGGGCCATGGGCGCCGATGTAACCCTGATTGCGGCCCGTACCGATATTGCTCCGCCACAGGACGCGGATATCGAAGTGGTTCGCGTCGAGTCGGCGCAGCAAATGTACGAGGCCGTCGCCGGCCGGTTCGGCAGCGCCGATGTGCTGGTACAGGCGGCTGCCGTGGCGGATTATCGTCCGAAACAGGCGGCGGAAGCCAAAATCAAAAAGTCGGTCGACAATATGGTGCTTGAGCTGGTGAAAACGACCGACATTCTGGAGACGCTCGGCAAAGCGAAAACAAAGCAATTCGTCATCGGCTTTGCCGCGGAGACGGGGAATACCGAAGGCTATGCACGGGACAAGCTGGTTCGCAAAAACCTCGATCTCATCGTCGCCAACGACGTAACGCTGGCGGGAGCGGGCTTCGGCACGGATACGAATATCGTCTCCGTATATGATGTCGAAGGGCTCGTATTTGATCTGCCGCTGGCGTCGAAAGACGAAGTGGCCCGTAAGGTGCTGGCCGTGGCTGCCGGGCGCCTGAACGGAGTTTTGCAATAATGGATATCGCCAAGGTCATCGTCGATGTTCCCGTGCGCAGCACCGACCGGCCGTTCGATTATTTGATCCCCGCAGCGCTGAAGCTGTGGATTGAGGTGGGCAGCCGCGTGGCCGTTCCGTTTGGCCACCGGACGGTTCAGGGGTTCGTGATTTCGCTGGAATCCGGCGATACCGGTTCTTCTGCAAGCTTGAAACCGGTGCAGGAGGTGCTTGATCTGCTTCCGCCGCTGTCTCCGGAGCTGATTGAGCTGGCCGACTGGATGAGCCAGCGATACGCCTGCCGGAAGATCTCCGCCTTGCAGGCGATGCTTCCGACGGCGCTCAAGGGCAAGGCCGAGCGCTTGATCTCTTTGGGAGAAGGCGAGGACACTCCGGACGGCGGCGATTTGTTGTTTCCGCTGTTTGCGGAAGCCGATCCGGAGGAACAGCGGATCGCCGATTTCGTCCGCCAGGCGGGCGAGGTCAGCATGAAACAGCTGACCAAGACCTTTCCCGGCGCGGCGGAGACGGTGAAGTTCATGCTGCGGCGCGGCGTGTTGACCGAAAGCCAGATGATTAAGGATAAGCTGGGCAAAAAAAAGCTGAAGGCGGTCGAGCTGGCCGTTACGCCGGAAGCTGCGCGCGTTGCGCTCAGCCAGTTTAACGCCCGTTCGGCACGACAAAAGGAAGTGTTGTCATTCCTGATCGACATGGAAGCCCTGCTACCGCTGCCGCTCAAGGATGTGCTTGCTACGCTGCAGGTGACGGCGGGTACGGTTAAAGCGCTCGAAGATAAAGGGTTGGTGGAGCTCAGCGAAGTCGAGGTGTTCCGCGACCCGTACCGGGGACGGAACTTCAAGCCGAGCGCGCCGCTTCCGCTGACGCCCGAGCAGGATGCCGTCTACCGGCGGATCGCCCACACCGTGGATCGTCAGCAGCATGAGGTATTCCTGCTTCATGGCGTAACGGGGAGCGGCAAGACGGAGATTTATTTGCAGACGATCCAGCGCTGCCTCGATTTGGGACGGCAGGCTGTTGTCCTCGTGCCCGAGATTGCGCTTACTCCGCAGATGGTGGAGCGGTTTAAAGGCCGCTTCGGCAGCGAGGTAGCGGTCATGCATAGCCGGCTGTCGGCGGGGGAGCGTTATGACGAGTGGCGAAAAATCCGCGAAGGCAAAGCCAATGTCGCGGTCGGCGCCCGCTCAGCCATCTTCGCCCCGTTCGTCAACCTAGGGCTGATTATCGTCGACGAAGAACATGAATCCTCCTATAAGCAAGAGGAAAATCCGAAATACCACGCCCGCGACGTCGCCGTACACCGGGCTAAGCAGGGGGATGCCGCGGTCATTCTCGGCTCCGCCACTCCGTCGCTGGAGAGTTACTATGCGTCCAAATCGCAGAGCGACGACGATTTCTCGCCGGTGCTGCTTGAAATGCCGAGCCGCGCGCTCGGCAACGCGCTGCCGAAGGTCGAAGTCGTCGACATGCGCGACGAGCTGAAAGCGGGCAACCGGTCCATGTTCAGCCGCAGCCTGCATGCCGGGCTGGAAACAAGGCTTGAGCGCGGCGAGCAGACCGTGCTGCTGCTGAACCGGCGCGGCTTCTCGACATTCGTCATGTGCCGCAGCTGCGGGTATGTCGCCACCTGTCCGGAATGCGACATCTCGCTCACTTACCATAGCCGAAGCGATAACCTCCGCTGCCATTACTGCGGCCATGCCGAAGCATCGCCGCAGGTCTGTCCGGAATGCGGCAGCGAGCATATCCGTTTCTTCGGGACCGGCACGCAGCGGGTAGAAGAAGAGCTCGGCAAGCTGTTTCCGGGCATCCGGGTCATCCGTATGGATGTGGACACGACGACCGAAAAAGGCTCGCATGAGAAGCTGCTGACCCAGTTCCGCGATAAAAAAGCGGATGTGCTGCTCGGCACGCAAATGGTCGCCAAAGGGCTAGATTTTCCCGACGTCACGCTGGTCGGCGTCATAACGGCGGATTCGGCGCTCAATCTGCCCGATTTCCGCGCCGGGGAGAAGACGTTCCAGCTGCTCACGCAGGTGGCCGGACGGGCAGGCCGTCACCAGCTTCCGGGCGAAGTGGTGATCCAGTCATATACGCCGGAGCATTATTCCATCGTGCACGCCGCAGGGCATGATTATAAATCTTTTCTCAGGGAAGAACTGAAACATCGCAAGGCGCTGCATTATCCGCCTTACTGCCGCCTGATCCTGGTCACACTGTCGCATGAACAGCTACCGGCGCTGATCAAGCTGGCGGAGAACTACGCGCTTGAAATTCAGGGAAAAGCAAGGCAGCTGCGCTGGTTTGCCAGCCTCGATAAGCTGACGGAAGATGCGCTCGACCTGCTCGGTCCGGTCGCCTCGCCGTTGCCCCGGCTTAAAGGACGCTACCGCTTCCAGTGCATCATCAAGTGGCGCGGAAGCATCGACGCCGTTGGTCTGGCCAAAAAGGTCGCCGAGGAGCTGGAAGATTCCGCCCGCGATGCCAGCCTGCAGATCAGCATTGACGTTGATCCGCAGATGCTGATGTAACTGCTGTCGGATGCGGATGAAAGAGTTAGTTGGATATTTGGAATAGCTGCTGTTGGCAGCGATTATAAATGGATATTTGGAATAGCTGCTGTAACAAGCAGCTATGATCATTACTATATAAATCAGGGAAAAGAGTAGGGGCGGCGGGAAGGAAACATTGGAGCTGCCTGGAAGTTGTTGTCTTTGATGAATTTCTAGTAGATGGAAGGCGAAGAGAAGCGGAGGGGAAGTTTGGAACGGAGGAGAAAGAGCGTTCGCCTGAAAGCTTTCCAACGGAAAGCTCGCATCGGAAGCATAGGCTGTCTCCGGATTTCAACCGCGATTAGCGGGTTCAATCAGGAAATCTGGAGACAACAGCGACCGGAAGTCCAAACATTCTCGCAGCGCCGACTGATCGCAACATTTAATGGCAATTCATCATTTACAACGGCTACCCGAAAGTCCAACGCCCGAACGAAACCGCGGCTACCCTTTTCCCAGTACCCCAAAGGATGGTGTCCACAAATGGCAATCAGACTGATCGTCAAAGAACCGGATGAGGTGTTGCACAAGACGGCCAAACCGGTGACCAAAATAACGCCAAACGTCCAGAAGCTGCTGGACGATATGGCCGATACGATGTACGACGCGGAAGGCGTCGGCCTTGCTGCGCCGCAGGTAGGCATTTTGAAACGGCTGATCGTCATTCACGCCGACGAGGAGCATGGCCTGATCAAGATGATGAACCCCGAAATCGTCAGCAGCGAAGGTGAACAATTCGGACCGGAAGGCTGCCTCAGCATTCCGGGTCTGAACGGCGATGTGCGCCGTGCGGAAACCGTAACCGTGCGCGGACTGGACCGCGACGGCAATGAAATCACCATTACGGGCAGCGGCTTGCTGGCCCGCGCATTCCAGCACGAGATCGATCATCTCAACGGAGTGCTCTTTACCGATATTGCCGAGAAGGTCTACGACATGAACGTCGACCACGGCGAAGCCGGGGAGTGATGGCATGAAGATCGTATTTATGGGTACGCCTGAATTTGCCGTGCCTTCCCTGAAAATGCTGGTAGCGGAGGGCTACGATGTCGTAGCTGTTCTCACCCAGCCGGACCGGCCGCAGGGCCGGAAAAAAACGCACGTTCCGACGCCGGTGAAACAGGCCGCGCTCGAGCTTGGCCTGCCGGTGCTGCAGCCGGAGCGGCTGCGCCGTCCGGAGGCGGTCGCCGAGCTGGCGGCGTATGCGCCGGATTTGATCGTGACGGCGGCTTACGGGCAAATCCTGCCGAAAGCGGTACTGGATCTGCCGGCGCACGGCTGCGTTAACGTGCACGGCTCGCTTTTGCCGAAATACCGCGGCGGGGCTCCGATTCAGCGCTGCATTATCAACGGAGAATCCGTAACCGGCGTAACGCTGATGTATATGGCGGAAGGCTTGGACACCGGCGACATGATCTCCCGGGTAGAAGTTCCGATTGAAGACGAAGATACATCGGGTACGCTGTTTGCCAAGCTAAGCGTGGCCGGCTGTGAGCTGCTGCGGCAGGAAATGCCGCGGCTGGCCGCCGGCCGGGTAGAAGCGGTGCCGCAAGACGATGCACAAGCGACCTACGCGCCGAACCTGAACCGCGAAGACGAACGCATAGACTGGAACGACAGCTCGCGGAATATTTACAACCGCATCCGCGGCCTTGTGCCGTTCTCCGGCGCGTTTACGCTCTGGAACGGCGAGACATTCAAGGCATGGGCCGCCGTGAAGCCGGAAAGCGATAACGGCGGTGAAGCCGCGCCGGGTACGGTTCTGGCGGTCAGCGCGCAAGGCATCGAGGTGAAAACCGGCGACGGTACGCTGCTTCTGACCGAGGTGCAGCCTGCAGGCAAAAAAGCGATGAGCGCCGGTGACTTCAGCCGCGGCGCGGCGATGAAGCCCGGGACGGTGCTCGGTTGAGCGCCGCAGGCAAGGGCAAGGCGGCGCCGAATACCGCCCGCGAGGCGGCGCTGGATGTGCTGGTGCGCGTCGAGAACCAGGGCGCGTACAGCAATTTGCTGCTGAACAGCACGCTGCAGAAGGCGCAGCTCAGCCGGGAGGACGCGGGACTCGCGACCGAGCTGGTGTACGGAAGCATTTCGCGGATGCTGACGCTGGATTACGTGCTGGGCGATTTTGTCAGCAAAGGGCTGGCGAAGCTGGAGCCATGGGTGCGCAGCTTGCTGCGCCTCAGCCTGTACCAGATCCTGTACCTGGACCGCGTTCCGTCGCATGCCGCAGTGAACGAAGCGGTTAACATCGCCAAACGGCGCGGCCATCAAGGCATATCCGGCATGGTCAACGGCGTGCTCCGCAGCGTGCTGCGCGCCGGGGAACTTCCCCGCTTCAAAGCTGGGCTGAGCCGCGAAGAAGAAATCTCCATCCGCCATTCGCATCCGCTGTGGATGGTTAAAGCGTGGGCGGCCGAATACGGCATCGACGCAGCGGAAGCGATGTGCGCCGCAAACAATGAGCCGCCTGCAGCCAGCGTACGGGTGAACACAACGATGATCAGCCGGGACAAGCTGCTGGAACAGATGCTTGCTCAGGGGCTGGACGCGACGCCGTCGCCGGTCAGCCCTTACGGCATCGTCGTCAAGGGCGGCGGTAATCTTGCTTTGACCTCTTGGTACGAAGACGGTTATCTCTCCGTGCAGGACGAAAGCTCGATGCTCGTCGCTGAAGCGGTCGCGCCGGAGCCGGGCATGTCCGTGCTGGACTGCTGCGCGGCGCCGGGCGGCAAAACCGCCCATATGGCCGAGCTGATGAAAGACGAAGGCAGGATCTATGCGAATGATCTGCATGAGCATAAAGCGAAGCTGATCGCCGAGCAGGCGCAGCGGCTCGGCTTGGACTGCGTCGAGGCCGGCACGGGCGATGCGCTCGAACTGGCGCGGCGTTTCGCGCCGGGCTCGTTCGACCGCATCCTGCTCGACGCGCCGTGCTCCGGGCTTGGCGTCATCCGCCGCAAGCCCGATTTGAAGTGGCGGAAACAGCCGGAGGACGTTTCCGCCATTGCCGGATTGCAGCTGGAGCTGCTGCAATCCGTGTCCGGCCTGCTGAAGCCCGGCGGGGTGCTGGTGTACAGCACCTGCACGACGGAGCAGGCCGAGAATGGCGCCGTTGTCGCGGAGTTTCTCCGCAACAACAGCGGTTTTGCCGCAGCGGAACTTCCGGAAGCGCTGCGGGAACGCCTCTCGCCGCCGGCGCTGGATGCCGGCGGCCTGCAGATTCTGCCGCAGCATTTTGGCAGCGACGGCTTTTTCATCGCCCGGATTCAGCGACTCTCTTAATCTATTCAAGGAAGCTCGGGCCCCCAGCCCGTTGCAGCAATCCCGCCCGCGGGGCCGACGCCCGGCGGGTGTTTCTTTTACCGCCTCTGAATTTTGTGTTAAAATAGGAAGAATGAGAAATAATACGCATATCCTAAAGAAAGAACAGGTGCTAAAACCAATGAAACCTTTAATATATGATTACAATCTGGAAGAGTTGCAGCAGTGGGCCAAAGACAACGGGGAACCCGCATTCCGCGGCGGACAGATTTTCGACTGGCTGTACGTTAAGCGCGTCAATGATTTTGAGTCCATGAGCAACCTCTCCAAAGCGCTGCGCGCCAAACTGGAGGAGCAATTCCGCATTGACGCCTTGAAGGAAATTACGAAGCTGGAATCCAAAGACGGCACCGTTAAGTTCCTGTTTGGCCTGCACGACGACCATGCGATCGAGACGGTCATCATGAAACACAACTACGGCAACAGCGTATGCGTCACGACGCAAGTCGGCTGCCGGATCGGCTGCACATTCTGCGCATCGACGCTGGGCGGGCTCAAACGCGATTTGACGGCGGGCGAAATCGTTGCCCAGGTAGTCCGCTCCCAGCAGATCCTCGACGAACGCGGCGAACGGGTCAGCAGCATCGTCATTATGGGAACCGGCGAACCGTTCGAGAACTACGATGCCACGATGAAGTTTCTGCGCCTCATGATTCACGAGAAAGGCCTGAACATCGGGCAGCGCCACATCACCGTATCGACCAGCGGCATTGTGCCGAGCATTTATAAATTTGCCGATGAAGACACGCAGATTAACCTGGCGATCTCCATCCATGCGCCGAACGATACCTTGCGTTCCAAGCTGATGCCGGTCAACCGCCGGTATCCGTTTGCCGATGTCATCGAGTCGCTGCGTTATTACCAGGCTAAGACGGGTCGCCGCATTTCGTTCGAATATGCGCTGATCGGCGGCGTCAATGATCAGCCCGAGCATGCGAAAGAACTGGCGGACGTACTCAAGACGATGCTGTGCCACGTCAACCTCATCCCTGTCAATCACGTGCCTGAACGCAAATATGTTCGGACTTCCCGCAAAGATATTTTTGAATTTCAACGTATTCTGGCCGATCAGGGCATCAACGTGACCATTCGCCGTGAGCAGGGCCATGATATTGCGGCCGCATGCGGACAGCTGCGCGCCAAACATATGAAGTTGGGGTGAGGATATTTGATCAGAACAGTTCATGCCAGCGACGTTGGCCGTGTGCGCACGGTCAATGAGGATTCGGTCTGGATCGGCGCCACGCGCCACGGTTATACCCTCGGCATTATCGCCGACGGGATGGGCGGACATTTGGCCGGGGATACCGCCAGCCGTCTTGCCTTGGAGAGCATCCGTAAGTCTCTGGACGGCTTGCCGTACGAGCTTCCCGGGGAGGAGCTTGAACGGGCGCTTGCGGATGCGATAGCGGAAGCCAACCGGACGGTGTACAGCGAAGCTTCACGCGACGAAAAATTCTACAATATGGGCACAACCGTCGTGGCGGTGCTGCTCCGGGATGATGCCGGTTTTATCGGCCACGTCGGGGACAGCAGAGCTTACCTGGTAAAGGACGGGGTGGCAACGCAATTAACCGAAGATCATACGCTGGTCAATGAACTGTTCAAAAACGGCCAGCTCAGCGTGGAGGAGTTGGACAATCATCCCCGGCGCAATGTGCTGACCCGTGCGGTCGGCACCGATGCCGAAGTGACGGCAGATATGATGGCCGTCCGGATCGCCACCGGAGAACAGCTGCTGCTGTGCAGTGATGGGCTCAGTAATTTTGTCAGCCTTGAGCATCTGGGCAAGGTGGCGGGCATCCATGAAATTCCCTTAGAGGAACGAGCGGACCGTTTACTTCAACTGGCTTTACTTGCCGGTGGCGGCGATAACATCAGCGTCGCTCTGCTAGAACATCAAGGAGAGGCCGCTGTGCCCGAAACAAAGGAGTGGAATAGATGATCGGTCACGAACTGGGCGGCCGCTACCAAGTCATCGAACGGATCGGAGGAGGCGGCATGGCGCTCGTATACCGGGCCCATGATATTTTGCTGAACCGGAACGTCGCCATAAAAGTGCTTCGCAATCAATTCGTACATGATGAAGAATTTATTCGCAGATTCAGACGGGAAGCGCAATCCGCCGCTTCGTTGTCCCATCCGAACGTAGTCAGCATCTACGACGTCGGGCAAGAAGAAGATATTCATTATATCGTTATGGAATATGTCGAGGGCAAAAACCTGAACGAAATCATCAAGGAGCGCGCCCCGCTGCAGGTGGACGAGGCGGTCCGGATCGCGTCGCAGATCTGCGACGCGCTGGAGCATGCGCATCAGAATCAAATCATCCACCGCGATATCAAACCGCATAACATTTTGATCGGCCGCAACGGCCGGGTGAAAGTAACGGATTTCGGAATCGCCCGGGCGGTTACGTCCACGACAATAACCCAGACGGGCTCGGTAGTCGGTTCGGTGCACTATTTTTCGCCGGAACATGCCAAAGGGGTAACGACAGGGGAGAAGTCGGACCTCTATTCGCTGGGGATCGTGCTGTACCAGATGTTGACCGGCGTACTGCCGTTTTTGGGAGAAAGCCCAATCAGCGTCGCGCTGAAGCATCTTCAGGAGGAGTTTGAAGAGCCGCGCAAGCTGAATCCGCTGATTCCGCAGAGCGTAGAGAACGTAATCCTTCGTTCCATGCGCAAAAATCCGGAAGAACGTTACCAGTCTGCCAAGGAAATGCTCCAGGATCTGGAGACCTGCCTGCTGCCGGAACGGCGGAGCGAAGCCAAGGCTAAGTTTAACGACGATGACGATGAAGCGAAAACGCGCGTCATTCCGGCGATTAAGCCGATTCAGAACGGGCTCGGCAGCCGGGGTTCAGGGGGAGAAGAGCGGATGCGCCGCAGGGAAGAAGGAACGCCGCCGGAGAACAACAAGCGCAAATGGGTGCGTCCGACGCTGCTGATTGGCTTGACTCTGCTATTGCTGTTGGCCATGACCGGCGTGGTGATGTACGTCAAAGCCAAATTCGACGTTAAGGACGTTACGGTGCCGAACGTGGTGAATATGACGTTAGAGGATGCAACCAAGGCGCTTTCCGATGTCGGCCTGATCGTCGAAGATCCGGTCACTCAGGAATACAATCCGAATTTTGCGGAAAATGTAGTTTGGGAGCAGAATAAAAAGCCCGATTCGATCGTTAAGGAAGGCACGCATGTCGCACTTACGGTCAGCACCGCCAAGACGACGTCTACGATGCCGGATCTGTCCACCAAATCGTTTGACGATGCCGTCAAGGAATTGATGGCGATGGGCGTGGCGCAGGAGCGGATTACCCAGGACAGCCGCAACAGCGAGGACTTCCCGGAAGGCCAAGTCATTACGACGGAGCCTGCGGCAAACAGCGAGTTCGATCCGGAAACGGCCACCATCAAAGTGATCGTCAGCAAAGGCAAAGAGAGCATCAAGATGCCGGATCTGCTCGGCAAATCGCAGGATGAAGCCAAACAGATTCTTGAAACGAACGGTCTTGTTTTAGATGCCGTTAAGGAAGAATCCAGTTTCTCTGTCGACAAGGGCAAGGTTACGAAGCAATGGCCTTATGAAAAAGACGATCTTGTCGCACCGGGCGAAAAAATTACGATTACCCTCAGCACAGGATACCCGCCGGAAGCGCTGGAATATACCTTTAACGTTCCGGTAGCGCCAACCAAAGCCGGGGAAAAGAGCAAAATCCGCATCGTATATTCCGATGCCCGCAATGACGGAGCCAATCAGGAGTGGGGGACGCGGACGATTGCGAAAGAGCAGCAGCTCTCCGTGAACCTTGTGCTGGCGCCGAACAAGGATGGTGTCGTTTCGGTGTACCAGGACGGTAATTATCTGGAGACGTACCAGATCTTCTATGCCGATGCGAAGAACGGTACCGTTCCTCAGCCCGAGCCCCCGGTCACCGAGACGCCGGTGCCATCCGTGGAACCGACCGAGCCGCCGGCTACGGACAACCCGGAGGTTACGCCGGCTGATGCCGGCAATGGAGGGAATTCGGGTACAGACCAGACGGGATTTATCATTAAGAATAACGGAAATGGCAAGAAAGATGATCACGCGAAAAAAGGCAAAGGAAACTAAGTGTACGATCTTTTGCCTGGAGGAACCAATTACGGGAGGGTGGATCACGGTGTATGCCTGAAGGAATCATTATCAAGGCGTTAAGCGGATATTATTATGTCAAGCCGGTGAGGGAGAATGGCGAAATCGCCGTCAATGAAGAGGCGGTGCAATGCCGCGGGCGGGGAATTCTCAAGAAGAAGGGCCATACCCCGCTCGTGGGCGACCGGATCATGTACTCCCTGACCGAAAACAACGAGGGAACCGTTGACGAAATTCTGCCTCGCGAGTCGGAGCTGATCCGTCCTCCGGTGGCGAACGTCAAACTCGCGGTGCTGCTGTTTTCCGTCCGCGAGCCTGACATGAACCTGAGCCTGCTTGACAAATTTCTCGTGCATATCGAGCATTCCGGCTTGGACACCTTGATCGTGCTCACCAAGCAGGATCTGGAAGAGGATGAAGGGCGGACTGTGGAACAGGTAAAATCGCTGTACGAGCAGATCGGCTACGAGGTGATGGTCACCAGTTCGCTGACCGGCTCGGGCAGCGACGAGCTTCACAAACGGCTCGCCGGTTCGATCAGCGTCTTCTCCGGCCAGTCCGGCGTTGGCAAGTCCACGCTGCTTAACCGGCTGATCCCCGGCCTTGAACTGGAGACCGGGGAGATCAGCCTGCGGCTGGGCCGCGGCCGCCATACGACCCGGCATGTCGAGCTGCTGGATATCGGCGGCGGCGGTTTTGTCGCCGATACGCCGGGCTTCAGCCAACTGGATTTCCTGGAGCTAGGCGTAGAGGAATTGTCGGTATGCTTCCGCGAATTCTCAGCCTATGCTGAGGAATGCAAATTTCGCGGCTGCAGCCATCTGCATGAGCCGGGCTGCAAGGTCATTGAGGCGAAGGAAGCCGGCGAGATTGCCGAAAGCCGGTACGAGCATTACAAGCAGTTCTACACCGAAATGAAAGAGAAAAAGCGGAGGTACTAAGCCATGATAACGATTGCTCCTTCCATATTGTCTGCCGATTTCGCCGCTCTTGGCGCAGAAGTTCAGCAAGCCGAGGCGGGTGGAGCGGACTGGATTCATGTCGACGTGATGGACGGGCATTTCGTCCCGAATATTACGCTGGGGCCGCCGATTGTCAAGGCGGTGCATCAGCATACGGCGTTGCCGCTGGATGTTCACCTGATGATTGAAGCGCCGGAACGTTATATCCCCGATTTCGCGGCTGCCGGCGCAGCCGTCATTACGGTTCATGCCGAAGCCTGCGTGCACTTGCACCGCACGGTCCATCAGATCAAGGAGCTCGGCCTGCTGGCCGGGGTCGCCATCAATCCGGGAACGCCAGCATCGGCGATCCGCGAAGTGCTGGAGGATGTCGATCTTGTGCTGGTGATGACGGTAAATCCGGGGTTCGGCGGACAAGCTTTTATTCCTTCGACGCTGCGTAAAATCCGCCAGATCCGCGAATGGGCGAACGAAGCCGGACATGTCAAGCTGCGCATCGAAGTGGACGGCGGTATCGCCCGCGAGACGGCGCCGCTGGTGGCCAAGGCGGGGGCGGATGTGCTTGTCGCCGGGAACGCCGTATTTGGCGCCAGCGACCGCAAAGCGGCGATCTCGGCGATCCGTGAAGCCGCGTTGTCGGCGACCCGTTAATCATTTTGGGCTTTTCCTTAAAGGTATAGGTCAAGCCTGCAGTGCATAAATATGGTTACATGAGCAGAAATCTCATGTAGCCTTTTTTTGTTCCCTAAGGGAGGTCTGCAGTTCGAATAAGCTACATTAGGCCGGGAATCTCCTACCGTACGGCATTCATTGATGGGAGGGTAAAGGATGAAATTTTATACGTTTAAGCTTCCGAAGTTTTTGGGAGGATTCGTCAAAGCGATTTTAAACACGTTTCAAAAAAGCTGAGGACCGGCAAAAGAAAAGGAAATGAAAAAAAGCACCTTACATATGTAAAGGGTGCTTTTTGCTTCATATCGAAATTTTATGGAATCCCGGGATTCCAAAATTATACGCGTTCAACCTTGCCGGACTTCAGCGCGCGGGTGCTCACGTATACACGCTTAGGTTTACCGTTCACGAGAATGCGAACCTTCTGAACGTTAACTCCCCAAGAGCGACGATTGCGGTTGTTGGCGTGGGACACATGGTTGCCGCTGCTCGGTTTCTTTCCTGTAACAACACATTTGCGGGACATCAATTACACCTCCTTGTTACTTACACCTGCATAAAACAATACTTAAATATAATATCACAGCAATTTTTGCTTCGTCAACCAATTCAAAAACATTTATTTCTTTAGACTCTTATAGTACAATATAAATTAGTGCATTATGTCCAGTTAATCATAGCATTGATTAGGCATGAAGTTAGGAAGGGGAATCCTCATTGAGTAAGCGTTCTATCAACGGAACAGATTTTACCGCAATGGTACTCGCCGGTGCGGAGAAGCTGCAGCAAAATGCAGAACACGTCAATTCACTGAATGTTTTTCCGGTCCCGGACGGGGACACGGGAACCAATATGAACTTGACGATGACCGCCGGCGCCAATGAACTGAAAAAAAACAACACCCAATCGGTCGGACAATGTGCCGGCGTGCTTTCAAAAGGACTTTTGATGGGCGCGCGGGGCAACTCCGGCGTTATTTTGTCGCAGCTGTTCAGAGGCTTTGGCCGCTACGCCTCCCAATATGAAGAATTAAATGCCCAGCAGTTTGCGGCTGCCCTGCAAACCGGTGTCGATACAGCCTACAAGGCGGTTGTGAAGCCGGTGGAAGGTACGATTCTGACCGTCGCCAAGGAAGCGGCCAGACAAGCTGTTTATTTTGCGCGCCGCACCTCCGACGTGACGGAGCTGATGACCGAAGTGCTGGCTAAAGCCAAGGAAGCGCTGGCGAATACGCCTGAGCTGCTGCCCGTGCTGAAGCAGGTTGGCGTCGTCGATTCCGGCGGTCAGGGTCTGGTATACATCTATGAAGGTTTTCATCAGTATTTGACCGGCGGAGCAGCGAATTTTACGACCGGACAAGCAACGTCTGCGGCGCCTGTACTGACGAAGACTCCAGCGGCTGCGCCTGCATTCAAACCGGAGAGCGTTTCGGCTTCCGTACAGTCTTCCGCTCAATCTCAGCTGCATACCGAAGACATTGAGTTTCTGTACGACATGGAATTCTTCATTAACCGCAAGCTTGGAGAGAACGTGAAAGCGGATTTTGACGAGGAAGCATTTCGGAAAGCGTTGTCAGTCAATGGCGATTCGATTATCGTCATTTCCGACGACGAGACGATCAAAGTGCATGTTCACTCCAAGACGCCGGGCGAGGTGCTGAATCTCGCGCTGCTGTATGGGGAGATTACGCAGATTCATATTTTGAACATGCGCGAACAGCACCGGGAGCTGCTGACAACCGGTATGGACATCGCTGCTATGCCTGAAGTGTTTGCCGAGATTCCGGCGGAAACGGGCAGTGCTGCGGCACCGGCTGAGCCTCCGGCCGACGATCTGGCGCCTTACGGCTTTATTGCGGTATCTTCCGGTGACGGAATTTCGGATATTTTCAAAAGCCTTGGGGTCGACGCCGTCCTGGCGGGCGGACAAACCATGAACCCTAGCACCGAAGATTTCGTTAACGCGATTTCTTCGATTTCGGCCAAACATGTGTATATTCTGCCGAATAACTCCAATATCGTGCTGGCCGCCCAGCAGGCGAAAGAGCTGCTTGAAGGCGAACGCGAAATTACCGTTATTCCAAGCAAGAGCATTCCGCAGGGCATCGCCGCGGCGTTCGCGTTCCAGGAAGACGAAACCGAAAACGTCAATACCAGCAACATGCTGGAGGCGATTTCGCATGTGAAATCCGGGCAGATTACGAATGCGGTACGGGACACCGTCATCGAAGAGCTGGAAATCAAATCCGGCCAATACATCGGCATTTCCAATTCGAAGATTGTTGCTGCCGCTGACGACCTGCTTGACGCGAGCAAGGCGCTGCTCTCCAACATGCTGGAGAACGGCGACGAGATCGTAACCGTATTGACCGGCGCGGATACCGACACGAACGTAACCGATTCGCTCGGCGACTGGCTGGAGCAGAACTATCCGGAAGCGGAAGTCGAAGTTCATGAAGGCGGCCAACCGCTGTACTATTACCTGTTCTCCGTTGAACCATAGACAATCGCATGAATTAGGGGAGGAAGCTTATGAATCGCACCATTATCGTTGCGGACAGCACCTCGGACATCCCGCCGGCTTTGGCCGAAAGCAATCACATTGAAATCATTCCGCTTAAATTAATGTTTGGCGAGGAAACGTTTCTGGATGGAGTGGAAATGACGCCGGAGCAGTTCTATGACCGCCTCCCGCGCGCGCAGCAGCTGCCGACCACGTCGCAGCCGTCGCCGCTTGCGTATATGGAGGTCTACCGCGATATCATGCGGCGTTATCCAGGCAGTCCGGTTTTGTCTTTCCACATCTCCTCCGGCCTAAGCGGCACGTATCAGGCGGCGGTCATGGCCAAGGATATGCTGGAGGAAGAAGGGGCCAACATCACGGTGGTGGACTCGCTTTCCGCATCCTACGGCTTTGGTTTTATGGTGGTTCAAGCCGCCCGCTGGGCCAATGAAGGCAAAGGACCGGAAGAAATCCTTCGCCTGGCGGAAGAGTTACGGCAATCGCGCAAGCTGTATTTCCTCGTGGATACCTTGGAATATTTGCAAAAGGGCGGCCGAATCGGCAAAGCATCCGCGTTTCTCGGGACGCTGTTGAATATCAAGCCGATTCTGTCGATCGACGCGGATGGCATCATTTATGCCGTAGAGAAAGTGAGAGGCCGCAAAAAAGCGGTAGCCCGCATGATCGAGCTGTTCAAAACCGATCTGCCGGGCGTAACTAAAATCAACGTGGCCGTGGGTCATACGGCGGAGCCGGCTTCCGGGGAGGAATTCCTGAAGGAACTCTCCGAACACTTCACCCTGGAAGAGCAGGTGCTGACGAACATTGGCCCTGTCGTCGGCAGTCATGTCGGCAACGGTACTTTAGCCGTATTCATCTGGCCCGCGTAAGTAGGGGATGAGGAAGTTGCCATCACTGGATCAAATCGAAGTGAAACAAATCACTGGCGTGAGCGCGCAAAAGCAAAGCGAGCTTCACGCCTTTGGCGTTTTTACCGTTAAGGATTTGCTGGAATATTATCCGTTCCGTTACGAGGATTTCCGTCCCCGCTCGCTGAGCGAAGCCAAACATGGGGATAAGGTTACCGTCGTCGCCAAAGTCATGGGCATTCCGGTGCTCCAGCGTTTCGGCGGCAAATCGCGCGTCAGCTGCAAGCTGCTGGCCGAACCGTGGATGTTTACCGCCACCTGGTTTAACCAGCATTATGTCCGGGAGCAGCTGGCCGCGGGCCGCGAGATCGTCATTACCGGCAAATGGGACCAGAAGCGCAGCAGCATTACGGTATCGGATTACGAGTTCCCCGATCGCGGCGGCGGCAAGACGGGCACGCTGCAGCCGGTCTATTCGGTCGGAGGCAAAATCACGCAAGGCTGGCTGCGTAAAACGATTCTCCAAGGATTGCAGCAGTACGGCGAGCTGATTCCGGAAATTTTGCCGCAAGCCATTATACGCAAATACGACTTTATGTCCCGCAAACGGGCGATTGCAACCATCCATCAGCCGGAGGACACGCGCGAAGGGCAGCAGGGCCGGCGGCGGATGGTCTACGAAGAACTGTTTCTTTTTCAGCTCAAGGTACAAGCCTTCAGAGTATTGACCCAGAGCCGGCAGGATGGCGTCGTCCATACTGTGGATAATGCCACCGTGCGCCAGTTCGTGCGCAGTCTGCCGTTTGAGCTGACGGACGCGCAAAAGCATGTGGAACTGGAGATTCTGCATGACATGCGTTCGCCGGCGAATATGAACCGGCTGCTTCAGGGCGATGTGGGTTCGGGGAAAACGGTACTGGCTGCCATTGCGCTTTACGCCACCGTAAAATCCGGCTTTCAGGGGGCCTTGATGGTGCCGACCGAAATTCTCGCCGAGCAGCATATGCGCTCGTTGACACGGATGTTCGAGCCGTTCGGGATTACGGTCGGTCTCCTGACCGGCAGCATCACCGGCCGCAAACGTAAAGACCTGCTGGCTTCGCTGCAGATGGGCATGCTCGATATCGTGGTCGGCACCCATGCGCTGATCCAAGAGGACGTGTTCTTCCGAGCGCTGGGATTGGTCGTCACCGACGAGCAGCACCGCTTCGGGGTGAACCAGCGGAGCGTTCTGCGCCGCAAAGGATACAATCCCGACGTGCTGACGATGACGGCGACGCCGATCCCGCGGACGCTGGCGATCACCGTGTTCGGCGACATGGATGTTTCGACGTTGTCCGAACGCCCGAAAGGCCGAATGCCCATCACTACCTATTGGGTGAAGCATAACGCGATGGACCGGGTGCTGAACCTGATCCGGCGGGAGATCGACCAGGGCCGGCAGGCATACCTCATCTGTCCGCTGATCGAGGAATCGGACAAGCTGGACGTGCAGAACGCAATTGATCTGCATGTACAGATGTCCCAGGCGTTTCCCGATTACCGGGTTGGCCTGCTTCACGGAAGGATGACGCCGGGAGAAAAAGATGACGTGATGCGCGCCTTCTATCAGAACGACGTGCAGCTTCTGATTTCGACGACCGTCGTCGAGGTCGGCGTCGATGTCCCGAATGCCACGCTGATGATCATTATGGACGCTGACCGGTTCGGCCTGTCCCAGCTGCACCAGCTGCGCGGGCGGGTGGGCCGGGGCAGCCACGCCTCCTACTGCGTGCTGGTTGCCGATCCAAAGTCGGAGATCGGCAGGGAGCGGATGACGGCGATGACGGAAACGGACGACGGCTTCGAGGTGTCGCGCCGCGACCTGGAGCTGCGCGGACCAGGCGACTTTTTTGGCACGAAGCAGAGCGGACTACCTGAATTCAGACTGGCCGACATGACCGCCGACTTCGCCGTCCTGGAGCAGGCGCGGGATGATGCGGCTGAGCTGCTGCGTGACTCGGCGTTCTGGACATCGGCCGAATATGCGCCGCTGCGCGGTTTTTTACAGCGTGAGCAAATATTCCAGGGCGACATTATCGATTAACCGGAACATGCCGGCCTCCCGGCTCATATACATTGGATGATGGATATCCGGGGAGGTGCTGGAGTTTGGGTTATCAACAATACGGGATCAGCCCGCAGTTCGTGGAGCGGGTCAAAGCAAAGATGAAGAATACAGCGGTCAAGGAACGGATCAAGGGTCTGATTAACGGCGTCACGCGTTCGGAGCTGCAGGATCCGGCCGTTGTCCGCAGGCTGGTGAGGAACGCTGCGGCGATATTGAACGAGAAGCTGTCTTCGGTGCAGGAGGAGCAGATTGTTAAATTTGTGATCGCCCAGAAGATTGATCCGAACAATACGTTCCATCTGATCCGGCTGTGGAACATGTTCAGGTAAGAACGGTAAAAAGCCCTTCACGGAGATGGCGTCAGCCAACCAAACGTGAAGGGCTTTTTATGCGCCGGGGAACGGCTAAGGTCACCGTTTACCGGAATTGTTGTCTGCTTGAGCCCGTGGGAATTTTGACAAAATCATGCATTTTACCGGAACGGCTGGTCTTGGGCTGCGTATTCCAGTAGTAGAACGTAATTTACGCATTGAAACGGGGGGGGGGGGGCATTATTTTGCATCAATGGAGCGGAAGCGGATCGCCCGGCTTCTTCGGAAATCTTTTTCAGACGGTCCCATGGTTTATTCTTCTTGTATTCTTGATTATTGTCGGAACCTTTGCTTATGCGCTGATCCGGGCGGTCTTGTCGTGGATGAAGAACAATGCCAGCCCTCCTGTATCCGTGAACGCGGTTGCAGTGACCAAGCGGGCGGAAGTATACGGAGGATCGATGAATTCGCGGGCCAGAACCGATTATTACGTCACCTTTGAGTTGAATCACGGCGAACGCTTGGAGCTTAAGGTTCCTGACAAGTCGTTCGGCCTTATCGTGGAAGGCGACCAGGGACAATTATCGTATCAGGGCACGCGGTTTAAAGGCTTTGAGCGCAGCTTCTCCGGAGCCCGGAGCTACCGCTAAACCGGAGAACATGGCGCAGGCGCATCATCAGTCTCAGTTTTTGGGTAAAACTGCATGCAAGGGGATATCCTACAACCGAATCCGGGAAGGGGCTGGCGGTTTGAATTCGAAAACAACCAAAAGGTCGGTTACAACATCCATGCCGTTTCATACGATGTCCAAGGACGAGGTGCTGCGTCAGCTGGGAACGAGGGAGGAAGGTCTTAGCCGGGAAGAAGTCTCCGCCAAACTCGCCAAGCATGGCAAAAATCTGCTGCAGGAAAAGAAAAATAAACCGCTACTCCTGAAGCTGCTCGATCAATTTAAAAATGTCATGATCTTTATTTTGCTCGCTGCGGCCGTACTTTCGGGAATTTTGGGCGAATGGACCGATACGGTCATTATTCTGGTCGTTGTCATTCTGAACGCCGTACTTGGCGTGATTCAGGAGAACAAAGCGGAACAGGCGTTGGCGGCGCTGAAAGGCATGTCCTCGCCGATGGCCAAGGTGCGGCGCGATGGACAGGTCGCCCAGGTGAAAAGCGAAGAGCTGGTACCCGGCGATATCGTGCTGCTGGAAGCCGGGAACATGGTGCCGGCGGATGTGCGGCTGCTGTCCGCGGCTTCACTGCAAACCGAAGAAGCCGCGTTGACCGGCGAATCGGTTCCGGCCGATAAGCAGGCCGGCGTGCTGGAAGAGGCCGATCTCGTCATCGGCGACCGGACCAATATGGCGTATATGAGCAGCAACGTCAGTTACGGGCGCGGCGAAGGCGTCGTCACAGCAACCGGGATGGATACCGAAGTCGGGCGGATCGCCGGTTATATCTCCGAAGAGGACGAAGACGTCACGCCGCTGCAGCGGAAGCTGGATGAGCTGGGAAAATACTTCACTTATATCATCCTGGGCGTGTGCGCGGTTATTCTTGCGGTTGGGCTGCTGGAAGGCCGCGGGCTGCTGGATATGGTACTGACCTCGATTTCGCTGGCGGTTGCGGCGATCCCGGAAGGGTTGCCCGCCATCGTAACAATTATTCTGGCACTGGGTGTCCAGCGGATGGCTGCCCGCAAGGCGATTATCCGCAAACTGCCGGCCGTCGAGACGCTGGGCAGCACGGAAATCGTGTGCTCGGACAAAACGGGTACACTGACGCTTAACCGGATGACCGTGGAGCGGCTATTTCTCGATGGAAAAGCCGATGACGCCGCGTCCGGGGTAGCGGAGCTGGCGGGCGGCAATCTGCTGCTGTCGGCAATGGCGCTGTGCAACGATTCTTCCATCGACGAGGCCGGCGGGAAACGGGGAGCACAGGCGGATGCGGAGAAGAAGCCGCCGAAGGCTGCCCGCAGCGGCGCAGTGATTCTTGGCGACCCGACGGAAACGGCGCTCGTCGATTACGCGCTGAGCGTGGGCATCGACAAGCGGGAGCTGGAGCGGCGTTATCCGCGCACCGGCGAGCTGCCTTTTGATTCGGACCGGAAGCTGATGACGACGGTCCACAAGGTAGAGGACGGCTACCGCCTGTTTACCAAGGGCGCGCCGGACGTGCTTCTCCAGCGCTGCACGCGGATTCTCTCCGGCGGCGAGGTCGTACCGCTGGAGGAATCGCACCGGCAGCAGGTTGCCGAAGGCAACAAGGCGCTGGCGGGCGAAGCGCTGCGCGTGCTCGCCTTCGCCTATCGGGACGAGGCGCAGGAGCCGGGGCAGCTGACGAGCGAATCGGCGGAAGCGGAGCTGGTGTTTATCGGGCTGGCCGGGATGATCGACCCGCCCCGAGAAGAAGTCCGCGATGCCGTCGAGGTCTGCCGCCGTGCGGGCATCCGCCCGGTTATGATCACGGGCGATCATCGCGATACCGCCGCAGCCATCGCCAGGCGGCTCGGCATCCTCCGCGATGACCGGGGCGTCCTGACCGGCCGGGAGCTGGACCGGATGGGCGAAGAAGAATTCGCCAGACGGGTCACCGACTTCTCTGTGTACGCCCGCGTCTCGCCGGAGCATAAGGTGCGAATCGTCAAGGCATGGAAAAAGCAAGGCAAAATCGTCGCCATGACCGGAGACGGCGTCAACGATGCCCCGGCGCTGAAGGCGGCGGATATCGGCGTCGGCATGGGCATTACCGGCACGGACGTGGCCAAAGGCGTGTCGGATATGGTGCTGGCGGACGACAATTTTACGACGATCGTCGTCGCCGTCGAGGAAGGGCGCAAGGTCTACAGCAATATCCGCAAAGCGATCCAGTTTCTGCTGTCAGCGAATCTTGGCGAGGTGCTGACGTTGTTCATCGCCACCTTGATCGGCTGGCGAATTCTGGAGCCGATCCACATCCTTTGGATCAATCTGGTGACCGATACGTTGCCGGCGCTGGCACTGGGACTGGAGAAGACGGATACCGACGCGATGTCGAAGAAGCCGCGCAAGGCGAGCAGCAGTATTTTTGCCGGCGGGCTGGGGCCTGCCATTATCTATCAAGGAATCGTGGAAGCGGCTTTAACCTTACTGGTCTACGGCTGGGCGCATCATCATTATAACGAGGGCATAGCGGTAACAATGGCTTTCGCTACTCTGGGGTTGCTTCAGATCACCCATGCTTTCAACGTCCGGTCCAACCGCAAATCGCTGCTGCAAATCGGGGTGGCGACCAACCGTTATCTGCTTGGTGCAGGGGTTATCTCGGCCCTTTTGCTTGTGCTGGTCATCCTGATTCCTGGCCTCAATGACTGGTTTGGCGTTACCCACCTGAATCCGGCACAATGGGGAATCGTCTGTGCGGCAGCTATCGGCATCGTATTGATCGTCGAGGCCGTGAAACTGGTTATGCGCCTTTCCGGCAAAGGGAAGGCATGGGATTGAATAAAGGCCGTTGCCCAAAAAGTCCGCCCCGTCTCCGGAGCGGACTTTGGTATGCGCGGCTAATTTTTAGAGCACGCGTGACATATGCAAGAGGACGGTGCTCCAGTAGCCGGAATCCATATCGCTGATCTGGACGCCGGGATCCCCCCAGGTGTGGATCATTTTGCCTCCGCCGATATAGATGCCTACATGGCCGGGAACGGCATCGCTATCGAAGCGTCCGGGAACGGTGAAGAACAACAGGTCACCCTTTTGCAGCTCGTTGGGCTGAATTCGGGTGCCGACATCGTCCTGCTCGCGGGCCAGCCGCGGCAGTTTAACGCCGAACTTTTTAAAAACATGGCGCGTGAAGGAAGAGCAATCGAACTTCTTCGTTTCTTCATACGGGCCGGTCCCGAAATCGTAAGGCGTGCCGAGGAAGGTTTTGGCGTAATCGATCAGGGCATCGACGTCGACGTTCGACGCGCTTTGAATACGCAGCGTATTCGGTCCGTTAATGCCGTTTGCTGCACGGGGCTGAACCGGATCCTTGGGCGGCGCAATATTGATTTCACCGCTCCCCGGATTCCAGCCGACCTCCGTCTGCAGCAGCTTGGACAGCGCCGCCGGGGTCACATAAATTTGCTTGTTGTGGATTTTGGGCGGATCGACGAGCGTAACCTTTTGCCCCAGCGAAAAAACCTGATTCGAACTAGGCTTCAGCATATACATGACGTCCGTATAACCGATTTTGGCGTATCCGCCGCTGTCGCTGTCGTCTTTCATACGGTACCCGAGCGACTGCACCGCCGGTTTGAGCGGAATCCAGTAGCGGCCGTTTTTGTCTGTAAACGATGATTTTTCATAATAGCTGCCGGTCGCCGTACCGGTCGGCATGATCGCGTTGATCTTCGGTTTGCTGTCCTTGGAATAATTGCCGCAAGCGGAGGCGGAAAGGGTACACGCGGCTAGCAAAGCGGCTGCAATGATTCGGGTATGCCGATAAATCGTCATATCACACTCTCCATTATTCAAACTGTAGGCTCAGTTTGCGCAGGGAGATTTTTTTTATGTGAGAGCGAGTAAAGGCAATCTATGTCAAGCCCGGAATGCCATTTTGTCCGCCTGCGGGGGACATTGTGCGCGAATTGTAAAATCTGGCGCAAACATTAAGGATTGACGGATATTCAGGCTCCATTTAAGATTAGTTTAATAGATTTGCTGTATTTATTGTGGCCGGGATGTCTGCCTGCGCTTTAACGCTTTTATAGGTAAAAGCGTCAATGCTTAACCGCTCACATTGATGCACGCGCTGATACCGTAAACAGAAAAGGGGTAATTCGATGAAGAAGAACATGTGGCTTGCGCTGTGTCTGATCCTCGTACTGGCGATTGCCGGCTGCGGGAACAACAATGGAAATGCAAAAAATGCGGCCTCCGGCGGCAATGCGGCGGGCGAAGCAACCAACGCGCCGGCCAATGGAGGGACGGCCGAGAAAACCTCCTATAAAATTGCGATCTCCCAGTATGTCGAGCATCCGGCGCTGGATGCCACCCGTGAAGGGATTATGGCTGCGCTGAAGGACGCCGGGCTGGTCGAAGGCGAGAACCTGACCGTGGACCTGGAGAATGCCCAGGCCGACCAGGCGAATAACATCTCCGTCGCGCAGAAGATCGCCGGGGATAAAAATGACCTCGTCATCGCCATCGCAACGCCGTCCGCACAGGCGGTCGTCCAGGCGGTAAGCAAGGATACGCCGATCCTGTTCGCAGCGGTTACCGATCCGCTGGACGCAAAGCTGGTTACCGATCTTGAGCATCCGGGCGGCAACGTCTCCGGGGCCTCCGATACAAATCCGGAAGCGATCAACCGGCTGATGCAGTTTATTGCCGAGAACTTCCCGAACGTGAAGAAAGTTGGGCTGGTCATCAATGAAGGCGAGCCGAATGCCGTCGTCATGGCGAACATCGCCCAGGAAGAACTGAGCAAACACGGCATAGAACTCGTGAAGGCGGCGGTTACGAATACTTCCGAAGTCAAACAGGCTGCGGAATCCCTGGTCGGCCGAGTGGATGCCTTCTACCTGACGCTGGACAATACAGTGGTGAGCGCGGTGGATACCATCATCCAAATCGCCAATGACAAGAAGATTCCATTCTTCGCGGCAGACCGCGATACGGTAGAGAAGGGCGCTTTTGCAACAGTGGGCTTCAAATACTACGATCATGGCTACCAACTGGGGCAAATGGCTGTAGACGTGCTCAAGAACGGTAAAAATCCCGGCGACATGAAAGTGACGATGCAGGAGAAGCTGGATCTGATTCTGAACCTGAAAGCCGCGGAAGCGCAGGGCATCGAAGTAACGGACGCCATGAAAGCTGCCGTAACCGATCCGGATACAAATCTCATTCAATAATTATAGACATCATACGGGGCGTTTCTACGTTGAAGCGCCCTTTGCCGCTTGAGGGAGGAAGTTTCTTATGCTGGATTCATTGACCGGCGCGCTGGAGCTGGGCCTGCTGTATGCATTTATGGCTCTGGGCGTCTACATCACTTTTCGTATTCTGGATTTTCCCGATTTGACCGTGGACGGCAGCTTTACCACCGGCGGCGCCATCGCCGCAGTTATGATCACCCATGGCTATTCGGCCTGGCTGGCGACGATTTGTGCGTTGCTTGGCGGGATGCTTGCCGGCATGTGTACGGGCTTGCTGCACACCAAAGGCAAGATCAACGGCCTGCTGTCCGGGATCTTGATGATGATCGCGCTTTATTCGATTAACCTGCGGATCATGGGCAAACCGAATCTTTCGCTGATGGGCGAGGATACGGTATTCACTTCGCTGAAACCGCTGGTCGTCATGCCGTTTGCGGTGATTTTCTTCAAAATCCTGATGGATCTATTCCTGCGCACCGACCTGGGTCTTGCTCTGCGGGCGACCGGGGACAATGCCCGGATGATCCGCAGCTTCGGCGTCAACACGGATACCACAACAATTCTCGGCATCAGCCTGTCCAATGGCCTGGTGGCGCTGTCAGGCGCACTGATCGCGCAGTACAGCAGCTTTGCCGATATCTCAATGGGCATCGGGATGATCGTCATCGGTTTGGCTTCGGTCATTATCGGGGAAGCCATCTTCGGCGCAGGGAGCGTCTTCCGCGCAACGCTGGCTGTGGTACTCGGTTCGATCGTATACCGGATCGTCGTTGCCTCTGCGCTGAGGGTTCCTTGGCTTAACGCTTCGGACCTGAAGCTGATTACGGCGATTATCGTTATTATCGCGCTTGTCTTCCCTTCGATTCAGCGTTATTTCAGACAGAAGAGCACGGCCCGTAAACGGACCGAGGAGCTGGCGCGTCTGGCGCTGAACCGCAAGAAAGGAGGCGCAGATTATGCTGAAACTCGATAATGTCTCCAAACTGTTCAATCCAGGTACGCCGGATGAGAAAATCGCTTTGCTTGGCATCGATCTGGAGCTGAACGCCGGCGATTTCGTGACGGTCATCGGCAGCAACGGCGCAGGCAAATCGACGCTGATGAACATTATCTCGGGCGTGCTGAAACCGGATCTCGGCCAAGCGCGGATCGACGGCAGCAATATCAGCTCGCTGGCGGAATACCAGCGGGCCCGCTGGATCGGCCGTGTCTTCCAGGACCCGATGGCCGGCACCGCCCCGCATATGACCATCGAAGAAAACCTGGCGATGGCGTACCGGAGAGGAGAGGCGCGGGGGCTTTCGTTCGGCGTCAACGCAGCCAAACGGAAGATGTTCAAAGAGCAGCTCAGCAAGTTGGGCATTGGCCTGGAGGACCGTTTGCGGGCCAAAGTCGGCCTGTTGTCCGGCGGGGAGCGCCAAGCGCTTAGCCTGCTGATGGCGACCTTCACCAAGCCGCAGATCCTGCTGCTTGACGAGCACACGGCGGCGCTGGACCCTTCCCGCGCGGAACTGATCACCCGGCTGACCGAATCGATTGTGCGCGAGATGAAGCTCACGACGCTGATGGTAACGCATAATATGGACCAGGCCATCCGCCTGGGTAACCGTCTGATCATGATGGACAAAGGGACGATTATCCTGGATATCGATGAACAGCGGAAGAAGGATTTGACCGTGGAGCGCCTGCTAGGCGAATTCGAAGCGATCAGCGGCCATAAGCTGTCCGACGACCGGATGATATTGGGCTAACCTTTTTACCCTCAAGCAACTGCATCATCTGCTGCTGAATTAGGACCTGTTCAACCGCCTGCGGGCGGTTGACGGGTCTTTTTTTTTGAAGCTCTTTTTTTGACCCGCGGAAATGAATATAGCTGTATAATCAAAGCTGGTCTGCCGGGGCGATTTTGCGAAAAATGATTTTTACGGTCCCGACCCGGGTAAAATGTGCTAAGCAAGCGGCATATTTTCTTGTATACTGTTATTTATCTTGACTGGAGGTGGATTCATGATTCTGAACTTTGATATGCATACCGAATCCATTCTGAAGCTGCTCGTCGCGATGCTGCTCGGACTGTTTATCGGCATTGACCGCCAGCTTAAGCAGAAGCCGCTGGGCATTCGCACGAGCATGGTCATCAGCATCGCAAGCTGCCTAGTGACGCTGGTTTCGATCCATGCGTATGACAAATTCGGCGGCAGCGAACATCCGAACATGGACCCGATGCGCCTGGCGGCTCAGATCGTCAGCGGGATCGGTTTTCTGGGGGCGGGCGTTATTCTCCGCCGCGGCGGCGACGCCATTTCGGGATTGACGTCCGCAGCGCTGATCTGGACGGCTTCCGGCATCGGCATTGCGGTCGGGGCGGGCTTTTATCTGGAGGCGGCTTATGCGGTCGTGCTGTTAATGTTTGCTGTAAATGCCGTTCCGCATCTGATCCGCTGGTTCGGTCCCCAAGTGCTCAACAAACACGAAATTTCCGTGAAAATCATCATGCAGCACGGTTATGTGCTCGGCGATCTAATCGGCCAGATCACAATTTGCCACAGCCCTGAAGCGGGCAGGAAAAGAATGGTCCGCACCGTCCGCAGGCTGAAAATCAAAGACCTGGACGACGGCCGGCAGATGATCGATATGGTGCTGACCACGCCGGAGCGGGATTATGCGACCGAGGTCTATAATGATGTCAAGAAAATTGAGAATGTGATGAGCGTAGAAGTGGAGCAATTGTAAAATAGGTGCGGGAGACTGCCCGAATGTGGTAATCTATCAGGTAGAAAGCATTTTTTGAAACTTTCGAAGGGAGAGTTACAAAGCATGACAATTACTGCTTATGAAGGAACATACGAAGGGGAACCCGCGGTATGGCTGAAAGCGGGCAAATACGAGGCTGCAATCCTGCCGGGGATCGGCGGCAACCTGATCTGCTTCCGTGACACCGAAAACGGTTACAATTTCTTGCATGAGCCAGGTGCGGCCGAAATGGACAGCTTCAAAGCCAACCCGGGCATCCATGGCATTCCCGTATTGTTCCCTCCGAACCGTTATGAGGACGGACAATTTCCGTGGAACGGCAAAACCTATCAATTTCCGGTAAACGAAACGGCGACGGGCAACCACCTGCACGGATTTTTGCACACCGCGGCTTGGGAACTGGTTGAATTCGGCACCACGAAGAGCGAAAGCTTCGTCACCGTAGCCATCACCGTTGATGAGAAGCATCCTTCCTATGAATACCTACCGTTCAAGTACACGGTCAAGCTGCGCTATACCCTTGGCGACGGCGGTTTGACGCAGCATCTGCTGGTACATAACGACGGCGAAGAACAGATGCCATGCCTGCTCGCATTCCATACCGCCGTGAACGCTCCGTTTGCACCGGGCAGCGCTGCCCAGGATTACCGCGTCAAGCTGACGATCGGCAACCGCTGGGAGCTGAGCGAGCGTATGCTGCCGACCGGCAAATTCCAGGAGCTGACCGCAGACGAAATTGCCATGAAGGGCGAAGGGCTGTATCCGTTCTACGCACCGATGGACAACCACTACACGGCTGTTCCGCAAAATGGCCGCAACCGCATGGAGCTGACCGACAGCAAAGCCGGCGTTACGCTCGTTTACGATGTCGGCACTTCGTACAAGCAGTGGATGATCTGGAACAACGGCGCAACGGAAGGCTTCTTTTGCCCGGAACCGCAGATCAACCTCGTCAACGCGCCGAAGGTGGATCTCCCGGCCGATGAGATCGGTTTGTTCGGACTGGAGCCGGGCGAATACTGGGAAGAGACCGCCCGTTTCTACGTAAAATAAGGTTTAGCCTTTAAAAAATGGCGGGGAGCAGGATCAAGCTGCTTCCCGCTTTATTCTACCCGCTTAAGCTTTAGATAGGAGTGAAACCTCGCTTTGTTACATCGAAGACCCGCCAAACGAATTATGCTGTTTCTTTTTTTTATGCTGCTGCTGGGTTTCCTTCTGAATTTCTATATGCAGATGGCGTCGCTGAAGATGGACGCCGCCGGCGTCATCGGCTGGATCGGCGCAGAGCCTTGGCTGTATTTGGCCGGCAGTGCATTTTTCTTCTGTATATTGCTGGCCGCGGCGATGGTGCTGCCCAATATGTATGCAGGCCCTGCCTGCTGCACGGCGCTGCTGGTGGTACTTGGCCTTGCCGATTATAAAAAGCTGGCAACCACCGGCGAGCCGCTGTTTCCCTGGGATCTGATGCTGCTGCATAATGCGGGGGAGATGGGCACGATCACCAAAGGAATGTTGTCTCCGCTTGAGCTTATCGCCGGCGGTTTGGCCGTCATTCTTGGGGTCGGACTCGTGCTGAAGCTTCCCCGCGTCAAGCTGCAGCCGCTGAAGCGGATCTTGCTTGCCGTCACCTCGGCCGCAGTGGCTGCCGGCTTCATGATTACCGTCGGCGGCAACACGGCTTTGGCGCAACGGCTCGATTACGAGAACCTGTTCTGGAACCAGAAGGCCAATTATGCGCAGAACGGTTTCGTATTCGCGTTTGCCGGCAATCTGAAGCAGAAGCTGATGAGCGAGCCGGAGGGCTACAGCCGCCAAGCCATAACGAAGATTGCCGCGGCATACGGCGGGCAGCCGGATCACGCGGCAGCGGCGGTTCCGCCGGAAACGCCGAACATCGTGTTTATGATGGACGAAGCTTTTTTTGATCCGACGAGGCTAACCGCTTACGCTTTCAGCCAGGACCCCCTGAGCTTCATCCACAGCGAACGTTCGAAAACGCCGTCCGGTTATTTGCTTTCGCCCGAATTCGGCGGGAACACGGCCAATGTGGAGTTTGAAGCGCTGACCGGTTTATCCATGTACTTTCTGAACGACGGCTCCATTCCGTACCAGCAGCGGCTGGTCAAAATGGATTCGCTGCCGTCCGTGGTCAGCATCTTGAAGGAGCGGGGCTACCGCACGCTGGCGCTGCACCCGTTTGACGAGACCTTCTATAACCGCAACCGCGTGTATCCGATGCTCGGGTTCGACACATTTACTTCCCAGAAGGATCTGCCGGCTGCCCGGCGGATGACGCCCGGCGGCTATATTTCCGACCAGGCCGCCGTCGATGAGGCGGTGCGGGAGCTGAAAACGTCCGATACGCCGGTATTTCTTCATCTGGTGACGATGCAGAACCATTTTCCATTTACGAAAGGGTTAAACGGGGAGAACACGATAAGAATCACAGGCGTTACATCCGATATGAAGGACGAGCTGGAGACCTACACGCAGGATACCCGGCTGACGGATGCCGCCCTTCGCGATTTGCAGCAGCAGCTGCTTCATCTTGAGCGGCCGACGCTCGTCATCTTCTGGGGCGATCATCTGCCGGCTTTATCCTCCGGCATTTATTCCGCTTCCGGTTGGGATCAGGAGCCGAGGCTGAAGCATGAAACCCAGCTGATGATGCTTGCCAATTATGATATTGGCGACAAGCCGCTTGGCACCCTGAGTCCGGCATTTATCGGGCCAACGGTGTTTGGGTATGCCGGACAAGCGCTGCCTGCATATTACAAAATGCTGGAACAGGTGCGCGCCGAGCTTCCGGGCTTAAGCAAATCGGTGCTGATCGGCGCAAACGGCGAAACCGTCACCGGATTAAGCGAAGTCCAGAAGAAGCTGCTGGACGATTACCGGATGGTGGAGTACGATCTGCTGGAAGGCAAGCAATATGCACGTGATTTGATGTTCTGAACGGGCAGGGGAGGAGAACACCATGCAGTTTATCGCCATGCTGACCACATCGGCTATATCTTTTTTCCCCGGGATTTAGTATGGAGGGAGATTGGCCGGATCGCCTTTCCGCTTTATTGCTACGCGCTTGTGCTCGCCCATCAGCATACGTCATCCCGGAGCCGCCATCTGGTGAGGCTGCTGCTGATTGCGCTGCTCTCGCAGATTCCCTACAATCTGGCGCTGGATCCCGCAGGATGGAATGTCGTGTTTTCGCTGCTTCTTTCGGGCGCCGTACTGCTGCTGCTGGATAAATACCGGTCTCCATGGATTGCCGTCCCGGTTATTCTTGGCGCGCTTGTGCTGATGGACCGGCTGCCTTTTGATTACAATGCTTATGGTCTTCTGCTGGTGCTCATCTTCCGGTATTTACGCCCAAAATGGCTGGTTCCGGCTCATTTTGCGCTGAATCTCATTTTTCTCTTCTATTATGGTTGGCTGGTGCAGTTGCTCAGCATTATTCCGACCATCTTCATTGCCTACACGCCGGCGCTCTGGAGAAAAATCGAAGGCGTCCGGGCACCGCGTCTGCTCTGGAGATCCTTTTACCCGGTGCATCTGACGATTCTTGCCGTTTGGAAGATTCTGCAATTTGGGAATGGGGTATCTATTGATTGGCGGAGCTTAATAAACATATAGACTTTTTACAAACAACATGACATATTAGGGGAAGATTCCGCTTATGGTTAAAAGATGCAACGAATTCACGGAAAAGGAGATGTGCTATGAAAAAATGGAAAACCAGAATGCTGCTGCCGCTGCTCGCCTTAATGCTGATTGCGGCCGGCTGCCAGTCCGTCTTCGGTTTTGACGTCACGAAAGCGCTGCTTGGCGATCTTGAGGTCAAATCGTCGGAATCGAGTCTTACGATGTCGCTGAAAGCCGTGCCTGCTCCGGGAATCAGCGAAGAAGATCAGCAGATCGTCGATCTTATTAATTCTTTATCGCTAACAATTGGCCATTTGAAGCAGCAGGAGAACGGCAACCTTTCGGCTTCGGGCCAAGTCGGATACAAAGGCGCCAATATTCCGTTTTCGCTCTTTATGGATGACAAGGCCATTGTCTTCACCGCAGAGGGGGCCAAACAGCCGTTTGTTTATCCTATCGCCGACTACAGCCAGGCTGCAGGCGTGGAAGGACTGACGCCGGAGCAGGGCAAGGAAATCTCCAAGCTTCTGACCACCTTCATTGTGAAAAATCTTCCGAACCCGTCATCGCTTAGCGTCGCGAATGTAAGCGAATCGGTATACGGCGAGAACTTAAGCCTGACCAAGGTGCATGCCGAGGTGACCGGCGAACAGCTGCCGGGGCTGGCGAAAAGCTTCCTGAAATCGGTCTCCAAGGATACCGAGGGTTTCACGGCACTGCTCAGCGGACTGTACGATTATCTGTATCCGCTGCTTGAACGTACGGGCAACGGTTCCGTGGATCTGGACGAATTTGGTCTGGGCAAGGTTCCGATGAATGACAAAGAAGGCGTCGTAACAGTGGCGCATGACGCCGCCAAGCTGGCCATTGATACGCTCCTGCTGCAGTACGATAGCACTTTAGCCAGCCTGTATGAAGAGGCCCCGGAACTGAAGACGGTTCTCAGTGCGAATACGAAACTTGGCGTCGATCTGTTCGTGGACAGCGGCTTCCATATCCGCAAGCAGAATATCGCATTGAACATTGCGCTGCCGACAAGCGAATCGCTGCCGCTGCAAAGCGTGTCGCTCCAGGCGACGACCCAGGTATGGAACGTTAACGGTCCGGTTACCGCCGACGCGATTGATGCGCACGGGGCGATTGACCTCTCGCAAACATCGCTGACCCCGGGACAAATGCTGCGCAGCTTCGAACCAAATTCCGCGGTTTACGGTATTCTGAAGAACGACTTCGGCATTACGGCCAGATCCGTGGTCATTGCCCCGGATGACGATATTTACTATCCGATCGTGATTCAGGGAACAACGTATGTGCCGCTTCGTTATATCGCCGAGGATCTGGATGCCGCGCTGGCCTGGAATGCCGTCGACCGCTCCATTTCCGTAACCGACGATGTTTACGGCGATAAGGTCGTCTTCAAGATCGGCTCCGACCAGGCGCTTGTGAACGGTATGGCGCTTAAGCTGCCAAGACCGGTGTTTGTCGATGAATACGGCAGCGCCTATGTGCCGCTCCGCTTTATCGCCCAAGCGCTGCATGCCGAAGTGTCGACCGACGAAGACGGTTATCTGTACATCGATCGCCCGTAATCTGTCCAGAGCAAAAAGGAGCTGTCCGATACGGACAGCTCCTTTTTTATGCTTATAGCCTTCACCTTCCAAGTGCCTTATGTCATTGCGGTACGGGCAAAGTCAGTTCCAGCGAAACATTGCTTTTGTTTGTTTTTTCTGTGGACATGCTGCGGATGTAATCGGCCATAAAGCCTTCGCCGGCTTCCTCCCATAACTTATAGCCCGGCAGCGCCTTGATTTCATCGAGGTGCTCGGCAACGGTGCCGGCAAAATAAAAGATGTTAAGCCGGGCCATCACTTCGGCCATGGAAGCTTTTTCCGCCTCGGTGTTGCCGCTGTCCTTCAGCCGTCCCATCGATTTGGCGTAGGATTCCTCGGTGAACTTCTTTTCGGCATAGGCGCGGAAATTCAGCAGGTTCTCATCTTGGCTGCCCTTCGCCTTGGCCCAGCCTTCAACATCCACCGCAGCCGTATGGTAAGTGAAATGATGACTTCCGGCTTCATAGGTCATAGCGCCGTATTGATGCGGATTGACCGCCATCGCGCTTGTGGCGATGTCATACACCGGGAGCAGCTTCGCCGCCGCAGGATCATAGACATCCGGATCGGGATCGCGGCGGATATCCTGCATATGAATATGGCCGGACAATACGAGACCCAGGCCGTCCTTGCGCAGCGCCTTCATCACTTCCTGGGAATTGTTGAGCTTAAAGCCCGATACCGCCAGCGAAGTATGGCTGATCAGGTTATGGTGCATCACCGTGATGACGGAGGCTCCGGCCTGTTTGGCTTGTCCGGCGATTCCCTCCATCCAGACAAGCGTCTCCGGCAGAATGCGGCCGTCGGTCTGCGGGAAGTTATATTTTTCATTATTCATATACTGCGCGCTGTCGATCATAAGCAGCCAAAGGCCCGGGGCGGCTTGTACCGCATAACTGAGGCTTTTGTCGTCGCGCGAAAAAGCTTCGTTGTACCCGTAATCGGCGTACAGCTTGAGAAAGTCCTTGTCGGTTATATGATCGGCAATGACCTGTTTATCGCCTTTAAATGAACGGGCCCACGGATTCAGAATATCGTGGTTCCCCGGAATGACATAGACCTGGGTTCCGTCTTGTTCGAGCTTGGCCAGCTTCTCGACCAGCTTCTTGTGGCTGGCAGCTTCGCCGTTGTTCGTCAGGTCGCCGCTCAGAATCAGAAACTTCGGCTTCTTCAGATCCGCATCGCGGACCAGCGCGTCCATCAGCTCGTCGCTATAGGGGAGCATTTTGCCGTCGCCGCCGTTGACATACGTTTGAAAAGCTTTACCGCCATCCTGCAAGCCCGGGTCCAGATAGTGGGTATCGGTAGCCACCCAGAAGGAGACTTGGCCGGATTCGCCGGCGGAAGCGGTTGGCGCCGGAAGCGCCGCGGCGGGGGCGGAGGGCTGCTTGCAGCCGCCGACAATCATCACGGAGGCCAGGAAAAGGGCGGCGGCCGCCGGACGTAACGAAATTTTCATGAACAGTACCTGCTTTCAGCGTCATTGGTGATCATTGTAGCATTTCTCGGGTATAGAAAATAGTAGGCCGGCGGGGCTGTGCATAGATTTTCGTAAAATTGTGACAATAAGGTCTGAGCGTTATGCAGACTGAAAAAGATTAGAAAATTTAGGTTGCATTTCAGAAATAAAAGTATTAAGATATAGAAAAGTTAGTAACTAAAATAAATGGAGGTAGTTATATTTATGTCTACATCTACACAATTCCTGAACGCCGTCAAAGAAAGACGTTCCGTCTATGCCATCAGCAGCGAATCCACCATTTCGGACAAAGAAATCGTCGAATTGGTTGAAACGGCCGTATTACATAGTCCTACTTCCTTCAACTCCCAAAGCTCGCGTGCGGTTGTACTGCTGGGTGAGCATCATCACAAGCTGTGGGATATCACTGCTGAAACGCTGCGCAAGATCGTGCCGACCGAACAATTCGAAGGCACCGCGCAAAAGCTGGCTTCCTTCAAAGCCGGACACGGCACCGTGCTGTTCTTCGAGGATCAAAATGTCGTAAAACACCTGCAGGAGAACTTCGCGCTGTATGCCGAAAACTTCCCGATCTGGTCCAACCAATCTTCCGGCATCCTGCAATTCGTAGTGTGGACGGCTTTGTCCGAGCAAGGTCTCGGCGCTTCGCTCCAGCACTATAACCCGCTGATCGACGATGAAGTGAAATCGACCTTCGGCCTTCCGGCGGAATGGAAGTTGATCGCTCAAATGCCTTTCGGCAAAGTCGTGACCGAACCGGGCGAAAAGGAATTCCTGCCGATCGAAGACCGTGTAAAAGTATTCCAATAAGCACAGGTGTTTAGATCTGCCGCACCGCGGTAAATAAAGAGTATCATCCCGACCAAGGAGGTAATCTTATGCCGTGGACCAAAGAGGATTATCCCGATTCCTTGAAAAATTTTACCGCCCCGGTGCGCAACAAAGCGATCGAGATCGCCAACGCGCTGCTGGATGACGGGTACGGAGAGGGCAGAGCCATCTCGATCGCCACTGCGCAGGCCAAGGAGTGGGGCGAGCATCACGATAAGCAGATCCGTCTTAAAGGGCATTAGACCGCGAAGCCGCAGGCTCCAGGCCGCATAGCAATCCCCGAAATCAAAAACCGCAGGACTCCGGTATACGGAGCCTGCGGTTTTGCTGTATTTTTCCGCGCTTCCAATCTCGAATTAAACAGGTTATTATGGCTGTAGCTATCCTACCAACATTCCTGAAAGGGGTTACATTGTGAAAAAGCTGTGGCTGGTCTATGTGCTGCTGATCGGCATTTTTCTCGTTTACGTGCTGAACTACAAGCTGCATAGCAGCAATACGGATACTTGGGAGGCCGCGGGACTGCGCGGCAGCATTGAAGATAAATACGTGATGGTTACTTTCCAGCTCGGCATCGATTATTGGAAAAGCGTGCTTAAAGGCTTCGAGGATGCGGCCGAAGAACTCAACGTTTCAGTCGAATATCACGGCTCGACCCGGCATGATGCGGCGGAGCAAATGACCGTGCTGGAGCAGATCATTGCCAAAAAGCCGGCAGGCATCGCCGTCTCGGCGGTCAATTCGAAGCTGCTGACCGAGACGATCAATAAAGCGGTGGACAGCGGAATTCCGGTCGTTTTGTTTGATTCGGGCGCGCCTGACAGCAAGGCGTATTCCTTCCTGGGTACAGACAACTACAAAGCCGGCGTGGAGGCGGCGCGGAAGATGGCGGAGCTTACCGGAGGTAAAGGGGACGTTGCGATTATCACGACGCCGGAGCAGCATAACCACCAGGAGCGCACGGACGGGTTCACGACCACAATCCGCAGCGAGTTCCCGGAAATGAAGCTGGTTGCCGTCAAGGACGGACGCGGCGATCAAGTGGCTTCGCGCGATGCGGCGGAGAAACTGCTCTCGGCGTATCCGCAGCTGGCCGGGATTTTTGCGACGGAATCAAAGGGCGGAATCGGCGTGGCTGAAGCGGTGGAACGGAAGCTTGGCCATGCCTCGGGGCTGAAAATCATCAGCTTCGATACCGATAAAGGCACGCTGGACCTCGTCAAGGAAGGCAAGATTGACGCCACCATGGCCCAGGGAACATGGAATATGGGCTACTGGTCGCTCTTGGAACTGTTTGAGCTGCACCGCGATTTGCAGGAAGACCGGGATGCGTATGCGAACAATAAACCGCTGCCGGTTCCCGACAAGGTGGATACCGGCATCGACATCGTTACCCGGGCAAACGTGGACAATTATTATGCCAGATAGAGCAGCCTTGGGAGGTGCGGCCGGTGCGTAGGGAACGGGCGTTTGACAAACTGAAAATGAACAACATGCCGATCCGGTATAAGCTGATCATTCATTTTCTGCTGATCAGCATTTTGCCGTCGATCGGGCTTGGCCTGCTGATCGGCTGGACCGTGGACCGGAGGGTAGAGCAGCAGAGCAATGAAAACACCATGCAGCTGATCGGCAAGGTGAACACGGCGCTGGAGAACGACGTCGAGAACCTGCAAAAGATAACCTATCTGATCTCCTTCGACCCCGGGGTGCAGGCTTTCCTGAATGGACAGTTGGCGAACGGAGCCGCGCAGGCGCAAACGGTAAACGGCGAGTCGGCCGAATACAATATCCGCAAGTTCCTGCAGGGCTTTACGACGCTCAGTTCGGAGATTGCGGGGATTATGCTGGTCAATCAGAACGGGGATTTCATCAGCAACGAGATGTATACCCGTCCCGGCACCACAGTGACTGCGGAAGCCTGGTATAAGGAAGCGGCGGCGAATAAAGGGATTTTCAAGATCATCGGCCATCCTTACGGGCGCTCCGTCATGTCCCATGTGGATTACAAGGAAAGCGAAATCGTCTCGGCGGTCCGCGCGATCGTCGATCCCGATACCCAGGTGGTTCAAGGCGTGGTGCTGGTCGATTTGAAGCTGCGGGTCATCGCCGAAACGGCCCGGGACGTCACGCTGGGTAAGACGGGATATTTAACCGTAGTCGATGACAGCGGGGAGACCGTCTACGCGCCGAAACATCCGTTCATGGAGACCATTCCCGCGGGGCTCTTCACCGAATCTTCGGGGATTACCTCGGAGCGGGTCGGCGGCCGGGATATCCAGCTTATTTACCGGACGTCGGCGTTTACGGGCTGGACAACGGTGGGCGTTTTTCCGATGGACGAATCGGCCTACGGGGTCCGCGAGATAACCTTCAACGTGGTGACCTTCGTGTTTGTCGTCTGCATGCTGGGGATGACGGCATCATTTTATCTGGCGTATTCGATCTCAAGGCCGATCGGCCAGCTCGCTTCGTTTATGAGCAAAGCGGAGTCGGGAGACCTTACCATCCGCTACTGGGGCAAACGGTCGGATGAAATCGGCCTGCTCGGCAGAAGCTTTAATACCATGCTGGCCCAGATCAGCCGCCTGCTGTCGCTGACGGAGCTGCAGGCCCGCCAGAAGCGGGAAGCAGAGCTGCGCAGCCTGCAGGCGCATATCAAGCCGCATTTTCTGTACAACACGCTGGATACGATCCACTGGATGGCGCGCAACAAAGGAGCGGAAGATATTGCCGAGGTGGTACAGTCGCTCTCCAAGCTGTTCCGGCTGGGCTTAAGCAAAGGCAGCGACATCATTCCGCTCTCGGATGAGCTGGAGCATATCGTCAGCTATCTCAAAATCCAGCATGTCCGTTACCGCAGCAAGCTGACGTATTCGATCGACGCCGAACCGCGGCTGATGGAGCTGTACGTGCTGAAGCTGCTGCTGCAGCCGATGGTGGAGAATGCGATCTATCATGGGATCAAGGAACGGCGCGGCCCCGGTCATCTGAAAATCGAAGTCACGGAGCGCGGCGGCGACTTGTATTTAACGGTCAGCGACGATGGAGCCGGCATTGCGCCGGAGAAGCTGGCACAGCTTAGGCAGCGCCTGGCGTCGGCCGCAACGGGAGCCGGCCATGACGGAACAGAGAATGACCCAGGCACGGCGGAGCAGACGGGAGGATACGGCATCTTGAACGTGCAGGCACGGATCCGGCTGACGTACGGCGAGCCGTACGGCCTCAGCATTGACAGCGAGCCGGGTAAAGGAACGGTCGCCACGATACGGCACCCCATTGTCCGCAATAATAACAAATACCAATAAGCGCGCAAGGGAGGCGTACTCATGGAAAAATGGAAAGTGCTGATCGCCGACGACGAGGAGATCATCCGCGACGGCATCCGGCAGAACGTGGATTGGGAGGCGCTCGGCCTTGCGGTAGCGGCCGAGGCGGAGGATGGCGAAGAGGCGCTGGAGCTCGCGCTTGCTCATGGCATCCACATCGCACTCGTTGATCTGAATATGCCGATCATGCACGGGATCGAGCTGATGAAACGGCTGCGCGAGCAGCTGCCGGAATGCAAAATCATCGTCATCACCGGGCATGACGAATTCTCCTATGCCCAGGAGTCGATCCGTGTGCAGGTGAACGACTATATCCTCAAGCCCGCCGACCCGCAGCAGCTGCACCAGGTGCTTCGGACGGTCCGGGACGAGCTGGAGGCGGAGCGCCGGAAAAGCCAGCATCTGCAGCAGGCGTCCCGGCAGATTCTGAAGAACTTCCCTTTGCTGCGCGAGCGGTTCTGCCAGGAATGGCTGGACGGGAATCTCAGCGGGGAGGAGATCCGCGAGCAGCTGCAATTTCTGCATCTGCCGCAGGAGCGCCCGGAGCTGCTCGCCATCGTCCGCTGGAGGGGCGAAAGCCTGCAGCCCGCTTCGATGGAGAAGGAGCGGCAGCTGTTTCTGTTCGCCATCGAGAATATTTGCGGCGAACTGCTGGAGCCTTATCCCAAGGTGATTTTCCGCGATACCGCGGGGCTGATCGTCATTCTGCTGTGGGATGCCGGCGGAGAACGGGCGCTGGCGGGCATTGAGGCAGCCGTGCGCAGCAACCTTAAAATCGGCGTAGAGCTGGAGTCGCAGCCGGTCGCCGGGCCGCTCACGGAGCTTGGCGAAGCCTACCGTAAATGCCGGGTCGCGCTGGCGAAGGAGCAGCCGCTGTCGCCGCTCGTGCGCCGGGCGAAGCAATATGCGCAGGAGCATTACGGCGACTGCGAGCTGACGCTGGAGTCCATGGCCGCGACTCTGCAGGCATCACCGGTCTATCTCAGCCGGCTGTTCAAACAGGAGCTCGGCGAAGCCTTCGGCACGTATCTGACACAGCTGCGCATCCGCAAAGCGGCGCAGCTGCTGCACGCCACGGAGCAGAGCATCGCCGAAATCGCCGAGCAGGTAGGGTACGAGACCCAGCACTATTTCAGCACGGCCTTTAAGAAGCAGACCGGCGTTTCGCCGCTGCAGTTCCGCAAAGGCGCCCAGCCGGAAGCAGCTTCGGCCGGAGCCGAGAGCGAGTGAGGGTCTCAGCCGTTTTTCAGGCTTCTTCAACTTTCTTCCGGTCGTGCTCGCTCCTCGCCAAGTTCCTTGGTCCGCCTCGCTGCATTTCGCGAAATAGAGTCCGCACCGAAATTCTCAAGCCGCTGCCTTCCGTGCAGCGGCTTATTTAACTTCGCCCATTTATGTAAGCGCTATCTAAAAAGGTTCGATTTTTATAAAAAGAGTAGTTTGAGTGTAAATACGGCAGACGGGGCCGCTTGCTATACTCAATTTGTCGAACGGGAGAGCCGCTCGCCACATAAGAACCTACAGGGGGTAACGCAGGGATGAAGAAATTTCCGCTACTCATGTTAACACTGGCATTCATGCTTCTGATCGCCGCTTGCGGCAACAACACGAATTCGGGCAGCAGCAACGGCAACGGCGGCAACTCGAAAGGCGCAAACGGCAAGGTGGGCATCGCGATGCCGACCAAATCGTCGGAACGCTGGGTGAACGACGGCAACAACATGGTGAAAGAATTCAAAGCGCTGGGCTACGATACCGACCTGCAATATGCGGAAGACGTGGTGGAGAACCAGGTTTCGCAGATCGAGAACATGATTACCAAAGGCGCGAAAGCACTTGTTATCGCTTCCATCGATGGCGAAGCTTTGACGGATGTGCTGCAAAAGGCGCATGACGCCGGCGTAAAAGTCATTGCCTACGACCGCCTGATCAAGAAAAGCGAATATGTCGATTATTACGCAACCTTTGACAACTTTAAGGTAGGCGTGCTGCAAGGCTCGTACATCGAAGAGAAGCTGGGCCTGAAGGACGGCAAAGGCCCGTTCAACATCGAATTGTTCGGCGGTTCCCCGGACGACAACAACGCGTATTTCTTCTTCGACGGCGCGATGTCGATCCTGAAGCCTTATATCGATTCCGGCAAGCTGGTCGTGCGCAGCAAGCAAACCACGATGGAACAAGTGGCAACGCTGCGCTGGGACGGCGCAACCGCACAGTCGCGGATGGATAACCTCTTAAGTGCTAACTATGCCAACGAGAATCTGGATGCAGTCTTGTCTCCTTATGACGGCATCAGTATCGGTATCCTTTCATCCCTCAAAGGCGTTGGCTACGGTTCCGGCGACAAGAAGCTGCCGATCGTGACCGGACAGGACGCCGAGCTCGCTTCCGTGAAATCGATCCTGGCCGGCGAGCAAACGCAAACTGTCTTTAAAGATACCCGCGAGCTGGCGAAAAAAGCGGTGCAAATGACCGAAAGCGTGCTGAAAGGCACCGAAGCGGAAGTCAATGACACCACCACGTATGACAACGGCGTGAAAGTCGTGCCTTCCTACCTGCTGGAGCCGGTATCGGTGGATGCCACCAATGTCGACAAGGTGCTGGTAGACGGCGGCTACTATACCAAAGATCAGCTTGGCGAATAATGCGGCCGGAGGCGGCGGTCCGATTGAGGATTGCCGCCTCCCCTTCGCTGCAAACGGACCAAGGAGAGCAGGGAGTGAATAAAGTGAGCGACGCGATTTTGGAGATGAAAAACATTACGAAAACATTCCCGGGCGTCAAGGCGCTGTCCAATGTCAATCTCAAGGTCAAGGCGGGAGAAATCCACGCCCTGTGCGGCGAGAACGGAGCGGGCAAATCGACGCTGATGAAGGTGCTCAGCGGCGTATACCCGCACGGCACGTACGAAGGGGATATTTTATTCAACGGCGAGGTATGTCAGTTCAAGGACGTTAAAGACAGCGAGCGGCTCGGCATCGTCATCATCCATCAGGAGCTGGCGCTGATTCCGTATCTGTCGATAGCGGAGAATATTTTTCTGGGCAACGAACGGGCTTCGCGCGGGGTTATCAACTGGAACGAAACGACAGTGAGAACGAAGGAATTGCTGGAGACGGTCGGCCTGAAGGAATCGCCCCTGACGGGGGTCTCAAGCATCGGCGTCGGCAAACAGCAGCTCGTGGAGATCGCCAAAGCGCTCTCTAAGGAAGTCAAGCTGCTCATTCTCGACGAACCGACGGCGGCGCTGAATGAGGATGATAGCGAAAACCTGCTTGCTCTGATCCTGGAACTAAAGAAACGGGGCATTGCTTCGATTATCATTTCACATAAATTGAACGAAATCGAAAAGGTTGCGGATTCGGTCACGATCCTTCGGGACGGACAGACGATCAAAACGCTGGATATGAAGCTCGACGCCGTTACCGAAGACGTCATTATCAAAGGCATGGTCGGCCGGGACCTCACAAACCGCTATCCGGAGCGGACGCCGGAGCTGGGCGAGACGATTTTCGAGCTAAAGGACTGGGAAGTGTATCACCCGACGCAGCAAGACCGCAAAATGCTGGACCAAATCAATCTTCATATCCGCCGCGGCGAGGTGGTCGGCATTGCCGGACTCATGGGCGCGGGCCGGACGGAGCTGGCGATGAGCGTATTCGGCAAGTCCTACGGCAAACGCATCAGCGGCAAGGTATACATTCACGGCAAAGCGGTTGACGTCAGCGACATCAACAAAGCGATCGAAAGCGGACTGGCTTATGTCACCGAGGACCGCAAGCAATACGGCTTGGTCCTGATCGACGACATTAAACGCAACATTTCGCTGAGCAATCTGAAGAAGCTGTCCCGCAGGGGTGTCATCAACGAGAACGAAGAAGTGCTCGTGGCCGAAGAGTACCGCAAGAAGCTGAACATCAAGACGCCGAGCATTCTGCAAAAAACCGTTAACCTCAGCGGCGGTAACCAGCAGAAAGTGGTACTCAGCAAGTGGATTTATGCCCAGCCCGACATTCTGATCCTCGATGAACCGACGCGGGGGATCGACGTCGGCGCCAAATACGAGATTTATTCAATCATCAACAAACTGGCTGCGGAAGGTCGGGGCGTACTGATGATCTCGTCCGAGCTGCCGGAAATTCTGGGGATGTGCGACCGGATTTATACGATGTGCGAAGGCCGGATTACCGGCGAAGTCGAGCGGCAGGATGCAACGCAGGAGCTGCTGATGAAATACATGACAAGAAGCAGGGGGTAACACCAATGGGAGCCATAAGCACGATTTTTAAAAAGAACATCCGCCAATACGGCATGATCGTCGCCTTGATCGTCATTTCGATTTTCTTTCAGTTCATGACAGACGGCATTTTGCTCAAGCCGCTGAACGTCACGAACCTGATCCTGCAAAACAGCTATATTCTGGTACTCGCCATCGGGATGGTGCTGGTCATCATCACCGGGCATATCGATCTTTCCGTCGGTTCGGTTGCCGCCTTCATCGGCGCGCTGTCCGCGATCATGATGGTCGATATGCATATGAATCCGGTATTGGCCGTCATTCTTTCGCTGCTGATGGGCGCGCTGGTCGGTGCCTGGCAGGGATTCTGGGTCGCTTATATCAAAATCCCCGCGTTTATCGTTACCCTGGCCGGGATGCTGCTGTTCCGCGGGTTGACGATGATCGTGCTCAATGGACAATCCATTGCACCGTTTCCGAAATCGTTCCAGAAGATCAGCTCCGGTTTTCTTCCGGACTTCGCCGGCAGCAGTTCGCTGAACGTGCTCACGCTCGTCGTCGGCATCGTTTTATCGCTGCTCGTGATTTATCAGGAGATCAGAGCCCGCAGAACATCGGTGAAATACGGCTTCGAACAGTCGAACCGCTGGCTGTCGATCGGCAAAGTTGCCGCTTTGATCATCGTCATCAACCTGTTTACCTATGTGCTTGCGCAATATAACGGGATTCCGAACATTCTGGTCATCCTGATGGTCCTGATTGTCATTTACTCCTTTGTGATGAACCATATGACGATGGGCCGGCATATTTACGCACTGGGCGGCAACGAGAAGGCGGCAGGCCTCTCCGGCGTCAAAACGAAGCGGGTAACCTTCTGGGTATTCGTCAACATGGGCGTGCTTGCCGCCTTGTCCGGTCTGGTGTTCGCCGCGCGTCTCAACTCGGCTACGCCGAAAGCCGGCACGAACTTCGAGCTGGATGCCATTGCGGCCTGCTTTATCGGCGGCGCTTCGGCTTCGGGGGGCATCGGCACCGTAGTGGGCGCCATCATCGGCGGCCTGGTTATGGGGGTCATGAACAACGGGATGTCGCTCGTCGGCCTCGGCGTCGATTGGCAGCAGGGCATTAAAGGGCTGGTGCTGCTGCTTGCTGTAGGCTTCGACATTTATAACAAATCAAAGACTTCATAACAGCTAACGGATTTCATTGAAAAAAACTCCTCCCGGCAATGGCTGCACTGCAGCCATGCCGGGAGGAGTTTTTATAATTGATGCGGGTGAGATGTTTATTTTGTTGCCGGAGCTTCGGAAGCCGTTGGTTCTGCGGAAGCCGCCGGAGCATCGGAAGCCGCTGCGGAAGCTTCAGGCTTGTCCGTCAACGTGTTGGTGATTTTGGAGTTGGTTTTGAGATCGCTCATCCAGGTCGTCGACATTTCGGACACCTTTTGGCTGATCAAGGTTTTCTTGATATCGTCTTTCTTCTCGTCAAGCGTATATTCATGCGCATCCTTGCGGTCGGTTACCTTGATGATATGGTAGCCGTATTCGGTTTTGACCGCGCCGCTCGTTTCGCCGACTTTCAGCTTGAATGCCGCATCGGAGAACTCGGCAACCATGTCGCCGCGTTTGAAGAAGTCCAGGTCGCCGCCTTTGTCTTTCGATCCGGTATCGGCGGATTTTTCTTTGGCTAGCGTTGCAAAGTCAGCGCCGTCTTTCAGTTGCTTGAGAATCGCATCGGCTTCTTCCTTAGTTTGAACGAGGATGTGGGAAGCGCGAACTTCTTCCTCCTGATTGAAAGTAGCTTTGTTGTCGTCATAATATTTCTTGATATCGTCATCTGTAATGGTCGAGACCACTTTTGGTTCGAGAATTTTACGGATTTTCACCTGCAGCGGCATTTGCGCCTTCAGGTCGTCCATGGTCATCGAGCTTTGCGACAGTGCATTGTTCAGCGCTTCTTCGCCGCCGAATTGAGTTTTCAAATCTTCAATCTCCTGATTGATGTCGGCGTCCGTCACGGTTACGCCTGCTTTTTCGGCTTCCTGATCCACGAGCGTCGTTGTAATCAGGTTGTCGAGCGTCGTTTCGCCGCCGGCTTCAACCAGTTTATCGTAAAGCTGTTCCTTCGTAATTTTTGAGCCGTTTACCGTTGCTACGGCCGTTTTGCTGTCGTTCTTTTGGAACGGCTGAACAATCAGCACCACAACAAGCGCGGCAGCGAGAACGATGGAAGCGGCCATCCAGCCTTTTCCGCTTTTCGGAGCAGAAGGAGGAGTAGGGGCGCCGGCGCCGACTTTATTCATTACGGGAACGCTTTCTTCCGCAGTCACAGCAGCAGGAGCAGCTTCAGCCGGTTCAAGGTTTACCGGTTCAGTTTCGGTTTCGGAGGCAATAACCTCCGCATCCGGATGGGTTACTTCAGCTTCGGTCGCTTCGGAAGAGGTAACTTCCGGTTCCGTGATGTTCTCAAGCTCTTCGTTGCCGTTCAGATCTTTCTTGTCCATTATAAGTAATGACTCCCTTCAATATAGGTGATGCCTGTCTTTCTACAACTTTACCAGAAAACAGGATTCCAAACCTTAAGAATGAATAAAAAAACCGCCTGAACTTTTTAAGAATTATTTAATAATGAACTTTTCCGCAAATAAAAAAACCGAAGCGTCATGGATTCTCCACGCGCTTTCGGCTTTTCGGGAAAATACAGGGGTACGGCGGTATCAGGATCGCAAGCCTTGAAGCAAAAGGCGGATGTTTTCCTGTTTCCGGCGCGGAACGCGAACATTTTTGGCATAGTGGCCTTTTTCACCAAAGTAGATGCAGTCGTCCTCGATGGTGCTGATCTTGTTAAGATTGACGTAGCAACCTCCGTACACATGATAGTAATTGGAATTTGACAACAGGCGTCCAAGCTGCTCGGCAGACATTCTCTTTTTAATGTTGTAGTTTCTGCCGTGAAAAATGACCAAATCATGGTCTCCGACCTTAAAGAACAGAATGTCCGTATCCACCTCGAAGTCCTCGTACACATTTCTGGCTTCCAGCAGGCTGCTCATTCATGTTCCCCCTTTAAATTGAAAATAAACTCAATGTTAGCGCTTTCATTATAGCACATTGGATTATTCTTGAAAAGTCTAATTTTTAAAATGTTTTGTGTCCTTTTTTTCGTAGGATTTGTCATAGACGTTTAAAAATTGTAAATTATAAAGACGGCTTAACGTACAGAGGAGGAGACAAACGATGAGTGAACAGTCCAGACTGCTGATCTTTACGGGTTCTTACGCAGCGGCAGGGGAAAACGGTGTGCAGGTGTATGCCTTTGATCCCGAAGCGGGAGGCCGGCTAGACAAATTGAGCGGGATCGGGGGAATCACCAACCCGACGTTCGTGAATGTGGATCCGGACCACAAGCGGCTGTATGCCATCGGAGAACAGCCGAACGGCGAAGGCGGCAAAGCCGGGGAGGTGGCGGCATACGCCATTGATGTGAGGGAAGGAACGCTGGCGGAGCTGAACCGCATCCCGACGATGCCGGCGGAGGGCAAAGGCCAAACGACCACCTGCCATATCAACCGGGACAAGGCAAGCGAGTTCCTGCTCGTGAGCAGCTACCATGGGGGAAAAGTCGGCCTGCTGACCCTGGATGCCGAGGGCAGACCGGAGAAGCTTGCCGATACCGCCGTACATAACGGAGCCGGCGCAACGCCACAGCAGGATCGTCCGCATCCGCATTCGGCGATTTACAGCCCGGACGAGCGGTATGTGTTCGTATCCGATCTGGGACTCGACCTGATCCGTACGTACCGGATTGATAAGGAAGCCCGGAAGCTGGAGGTTGTCCGTGACACGAAGCTGCACCCGGGCGCGGGACCGCGGCATTTTATCTTCCATCCGGACGGCCGCTCGGCCTATGTTATTAATGAAATCGAATGTTCGATTACTTCGTTCCGTTATCATGCGGAGGAAGGCATGCTCGAAACCGTCGCTACCGTATCGACTTTGCCGGAGGGCGTTTCGGCCGAGAATAACGCCTGCGCCGAAATCGCGATCTCCGAAGACGGCCGCTATATTTACGGCAGCAACCGCGGGGACGACAGCATCGTTGTCTTTGCCGTCGATGCCGAAATGGCAAAACTAACGCTTGTCGAGCATGTAAAAACGCGCGGCGGCCATCCCCGGCACTTTGCCTTGCTGCCCGGCGGGGCTTTCCTGATCGTCGCCAACCGGGACGGCAATAATCTGGTCGTCTTTGCAGTGGACCGTAAAAGCGGAAAACTTACGTTCACCGGCCATACGGCCGAGCAATCGAAGCCGGTATGCGTAAAACCGGCCGTGTTCGGACTGGAGTAAAATAAATAGCGGTGTAAATAATAAATGAAGGAACACCGGACAGGCATCCCGGTGTTCCTTCGATTTTGTTGCCATGCAGCGAGGAGCCCCGCTGCTACTTCAATGAGACCGGCTTCAGCGGGACTACGGTCGAAACCGCGGACTTGAACAGTACGTTCTGCTTGCCGTCGCCTTGACCCTGCAAGGTGATTGTATAAGCGTCATAGGAGGTCACAAGTCCCTGCATCTTAACCCCGTTGGTCGTGAAAATCGTTACAGGCATTTTGCCTGCAATGCATTGGTTTAACAAACGCTCCTGCAGTTTCAGTCCGTCCACAATGGCAGCACTCCATTTTTAGTTAGTCTACTCACAGCGATTATACCACCGAGGGGGATTATATGTACAATTATCATGGGGGAGCCAGAGGCTTCCGCCTGTTCGTTCTTTTTTTGTTGTTCTTTGCAGCAATTGCATTGTATGTGTTGTCGGGCCGGGTGAGCGCATTCGATGAATCGGTCATCTCGTTCGTTCAGAGCGCGGAATCGGATCGCCTGACTGCCCTGGCCAAAGGTCTATCGCTGGTCGGGTCCACCAAACTGGCCATCGGCATTTCGCTAGCCGCTATGGCCGTGCTGTTTTTTTTCCTGAAGCACCGGATGGAGCTGGTATTCTTTCTGTGGGTTTCCATCGGTTCGCTCCTCCTGAACAAGCTGATTAAAGCTTGGTTCCATCGCGAGCGGCCCGATATTCACCGCATCATCGAAGAAATCGGCTACAGCTTTCCGAGCGGCCACTCGATGGCGGCTTTTTCGCTGTATGGCGGGCTGGCTTACCTGCTGTGGCGTCACATGCGCAACCGCCGGGAGAGGTTTGTGCTGGCTGCCTTTGCGGTGGCGATGACCGCCGGCATCGGATGGAGCCGGATTTATCTGGGCGTACATTATCCCAGCGACGTAATCGGCGGATATGCCGCCAGCGGCGCTTGGCTGATGCTCTCGATCGGCCTGTTTGAAGCCTACCGCAGCAGACGAAGCGGAGCGGGGAGACGTTAGGCTGAGCCGAAAAAACGGACATCCCGCTTCACGTAAGGGGATATCCGTTCAAGGTAAAGACATGCGAGGATCAGGATTCGTTCTGCTTGAGATAGTTGACCCCGGCCGGTTTTTTCGTGTGGAACTGCTCGGCATGGCTGATGCTCAGCTTAATGAGGGCCGGGAGTCCGGCTTTCAGCTTGCTGACTTCATCTGCCGTCAGTTTGCCGCTCTTCACCGATTCGTCCAGCTTGGCGCTAGCCACCTCGCTCAGTTTCTGGATGTAATCGTCTTCGCTCCAGCCCTTTTTCTCTTTGGCCAGCTGGTAGAGCGTTTTTCCGCTTTTCAAACTGGCGGCAAGCTCATCGCGGCTCAGCCCGAACAGCTTGGCCGATTCATTGAAGATGAAAGGCCCGCCGGTGCGGAAGCCGCCGTGCCCGTGACGGGGATGCGGTTTTGCTGTGCCTGCATCCGCGGAATCCGGCGCCGCCGTGGACAAGTCGCCGGGTGCGGCGGACGCGGAGTGCGGAGCCGGCACGAGTGCGATCATCGCGGCCGCTGCCAAAGCGGCGGCCGTTTGAAGGCAACGTTTCATATCATTCACCTCCTTTTCAGGAACTTGGCAGTGCCGTACCCAGTATTCCCCGAAAGCTGAAAGAATCCTGAAAGCGGGCTTAAGGCATACTAAAATTCGCCAGCCGGCTTCATGGGTAATAAAAACATATGCAATTCTTATAAATTGGCCTAAATGCCCAAAGTTATACATAAAGTGCTTGTAAACGGGCCTCTTCGCGCCAGATCACTTTAGAAGGAGGGAAATCCCGTGGCCTTTGGCGCCCGCATTCTTAAAACCGGGCTGGCGGTGACGCTTGCCCTGTATTTATCCATGTTATTGAAATTTTCGTCACCGGTTGGCGCGGCCATCGCGGCCATCTTCGCCATGCAGCCCTCGATCTACAGGTCCTGGCGGTATTTTCTGGACCAGACGCTGACCAGTACGCTCGGTGCGGTTTTGGCCCTGCTCGGCGGCAGGCTGCTTTCCAATGAACCGATCGCGGTCGGGCTGGTATGTATTCTGGTCATCATGATCAGCATGAAAATCAAGCGCGCAGACACGATCGGCCTGTCGTTGGTTACGGTGATTTCGGTGATGGAGGCGTCCGGCCAGTGGGAGTTCGCGCTGACGCGATACCTGCTGACGCTCACGGGCATTGCCTCCGCATTCGTCATTAACCTGACTGTCCTTCCGCCGAAGCCGCATAAACAATACATCCAGCAGATCGAAAAGGTGTTTTCGAGCCTTTCATTGCTGCTGCGCACCGCGGTATCGGATGAAATGAAGGAAAATGTGTTCCGCGACCAAAAAAACGCGCTCGAGGGTTCGATCCGCGCCTTGGCCGACAAATATGCCTTGTTCGAAGAGGAGCAAAAGAAGCTAAAGCGGGCGAAATACAGTGAAACCCGTAAAATGGTTGTTTATAAAAATCTGCTGGCTTCCCTGCAAAAGGGGGCTGAAGTGCTGGAAGCGATCGACCGCCACTATTTCCAGGCCGAGCGAAGCGAGTACACCGACCGGTTGTTTGACGGCCATCTGGAGCAGCTGATCAAATATCATGAGTCGATCTTGCTGAAATTCGAGGACAAATTAAAGCCTGGCGTCGTGGATGCGGATCCGATCAGCCTGCAGAACGACCGCTTTCTTGAAACAGCGATCCGCCGGTATGATGCGGAGAAAGCGGGGCAGCTCCGCTTATCCATCGTGGCTGCCGCCATCTATGATTACGGTTACCAGCTCGAACGTCTGGACAAGGTCGCGGACCAAATTCACCGGCAAACCGGCGAGGAAAAAGAATAAGCCGGAAGTGGACAAGGACAACGGCGGCCGGACAGCGAACATAACATAAAAAAGCCGGTCCCTTAGGACCGGCAACATATGTGGAACGAGCGAAATCACCTTGAAAAGGATAGCAAAAATTGCTACAATAAAAAAATATGAGATAATCACGTTCATAAAAACGCAACTCCTCAACGGTAATTATACCACGTAAGGAGTTTGATGTCAACCTTTTGAAGGGGATGAATTGCAGTGGAGAAGCAGGACAATCTGTGGCAAGCCGAACAGAACCGCGTGAACGGCATTACGAAGCTGCTTGCCGCCCATATCCGGCGTTTGTCGGAGGAATTGGGGATGCACCGCACGGATGTGGTGGATATGCGTAAGGATTTCTGGGATGAAGTTACCGTCAATTTCAGCAGCCCGGACGATCTGGGAGAGACGTCGACCAGCTTGCGGCAGCAGTCGCAAATATTGAACGAACGCGAACGGCATCACTTGCAGTCAAGCAAAGCGTTGAAAAAATACCGCAAGCTGATCGATTCCCCCTATTTCGGGCGGATCGATTTTGCGGAGGACCCGAATACGGCGGCCGAACAAATCTATCTCGGCATCGGCTCGCTGATGGACGACGACGGCACCTTCCTGATCTACGACTGGCGGGCACCGATCTCCAGCCTCTATTACGACGGCGCGCCAGGCCCGGCCGCCTACGAGACGCCCGGGGGCACGGTCTCTGGCAGGATGGAGCTGAAACGGCAATTCGTGATCGAGGACGGCCAAATCGAAGTGATGTTCGATACCGGAATGACGATCGGGGACGAGCTGCTGCAGCAGGTGCTCAGCCACAGCGCGGACGACAAGATGAAATCAATCGTCGCTACGATCCAGAAAGAACAGAATGCGGTCATCCGTAATGACAGAAGCCGTATGCTGGTTGTGCAAGGGGCCGCGGGCAGCGGCAAAACCTCGGCGGCCCTGCAGCGCGTCGCGTATCTGCTGTATAAATACCGCAGCGTGCTTGAGGCCGATCAAATGCTGTTATTTTCGCCGAACCCGCTGTTCAACAGCTATGTCTCGACAGTGCTTCCGGAGCTTGGCGAAGACAACATGCAGCAGACGACCTTCCAAATGTATCTCGAGCACCGGCTCAGCCAGGAATTCCAGCTCGAGGATGTATTCAGCCAGGCGGAAATGCTGCTGAACACGCCGGACAGTCCGGAGGCGACGCTTCGCCGGGAGGGCATTTCGTATAAATCCTCGGTTCAGTTTCTGAACTGCATCCGCCGGTATGCGTCTTTGCTAGAGCATGAAGGCATGAGGTTCAAGCCGCTGATGTTCCAGGGGCGGGCAATCGTAAGCCGCGACGAAATGGAGCGGCAATTCTACGGCTATGACGCGAACATCAAGCTGGCCAACCGGATCGAGCTGATGACCGGGTGGCTGCTCAAGCGCATCGCGGCGTTTGCGGCGGAAGAGCGCGACAGCGCATGGGTGGAAGAGCAGATCGAGCTGCTCGACACCAGCGATTACCAGCGCGCGTATCAGGCGGTGCGCCGCAAGGGAGGCGCACATGACGATAGCTTCGACGATTTCGAGGCGGAGAAGAGCATGCTGGCGCGATATGTCGTCAGCCAGCGGCTGAAGCCGCTGCGCAGCTGGATCAAGCGCGGCCGGTTTGTCGATGTGCCGGGCATGTACTGCCGGCTGTTCCAGGACCGTGAGCTGCTGGAACGTTTAAACGAGGGCGCCAAATTGCCTGAAGCGTGGGCAGGCATCTGCCGGCAGACGCTGGAGACGCTGTCGGAGGGCGGCATGAGCTACGAGGATGCAACGCCGTTCCTGTATTTGAAGGAGCTGAGCCAGGGCTTCCGCACCAATACGCGGATCCGGCATGTCATTATCGACGAAGTGCAGGATTATTCGCCGTTCCAGCTCGAGTTTATCCGGCGGCTGTTCCCGCGGGCCAAAATAACGGTGCTGGGCGATTTAAACCAGGCGATTTTCGCCCAGGGCGAAGTACTCGGCGAATTGTCCGGGCTGGTCAGCATTTACGGCGAGGAGAATACCGAGGTCATTTCGCTAACCCGCAGCTATCGCTCCACGTACGAAATCGTGGAATACACGAAGGCGATGATCCCGGGGGGAGAACATATCGTACCGTTCAACCGCCGCGGCGAGGCGCCGTCGCTGACGGTCGTCAACTGCGAAACGGATCTGCTTGAAGCCGTCAAGCAGGATGTTAGAGACATTCATGCCGCCGGCTACAATTATGTTGCGGTCATCTGCAAAACCGCCGAAGAAAGCGCTGCGGTCTACGGAAAGCTGAAAGACAGCCTGCCGGTACGGCTGGTGACCAAGGAAACGCCGAACTTCCAGAAAGGCACGCTGGTGCTGCCGGCCTATCTGGCGAAAGGCGTCGAGTTCGATGCCGTTATCATTTACGACGGCTCGGCGGAGCGCTACGGCAGGGAGCATGAGCGCAAGCTGTTTTATACGGCCTGCACGCGGGCGATGCATCTGCTGCATATCTACAGCCTGGGGCAGCCGAATGCTTTTCTGCAGGATGCCCGGCAGACGGTAGGTGCTGGCGCGCGAGCGGAGTAATAACGAAAGTGAAAAAGCCGGGCTGCGATCCTCCATAAGGCGGAGGAAGCAGCCCGGCTTTTTGCATGGCAGCGTTTCGTAATGAATGCGTTTATTGCCCCAGCACTTTGTGGTTTGCGTCCGCGTTTGTTCGGTTGCGGCCTGCCACCTGCGCCGCAACGAAGGAGAGCAGCAAGAGCAGGGGCGCCAGCGCCGACAAGCGGTACATACCGGCATAGCCGGTTTGCTGGGCGATGGCGCCGAGAATCATCGTACCGATCGCGACACCGAGATCCAGCGAGTTGAAGAACAGCCCGGTGGCCGTGCCGCGCTGGCGCGGAGCAACGCTCTGGATCATCCAGGTCTGCAGGGCAGGCTGCATGGAGCCGAAGCCGATGCCGTAGCACAACGCCGCCGGGAATAATCCGGCGCTTGAGGTGGCAAAGGATAGCAGTACAAGACCGCCGATGATAAACAGGCTGCCGGGGGCGATGATCGCCGCCGGTCCGTACCGGTCGTAAATGCGTCCCGACAATGGCCGGACGATGACGACGGCTGCGGCGTTGAACAGGAAGAACAACGCCACATGGCTGAGATGCGCTTCCTGGCCGAACAGCGCCATAAAGCCGAGCAGCCCGCCGTAGGAGAGCGACATCAGGAAGTTCAGCAGGCTGGGCAGCGCCAGCTTGCGCAGGATGCCGCCGGTTTCCTGCGGCTCGGGGTCCTCGTGCCGCAAGGCGGTACGGGCGCCTACCGGCTTGCGGCTTGTCAACCGCAGGCTAAGCGGCACGATGAGCGCAAGGGCGATCCCTGCGGCGAGCAGCAGCGAACCAAAGCCGGGACCGTCCAGCAGGCTGAGGCCCATGAGCGGACCGGCGGACATCGCCAGGCTGGTGGACAGGCCGAAATAGCCCATGCCTTCGCCCATGCGGCGCAGCGGGATAATGTCCGAGGCCATGGTCGGAAACGCCGTGCTGGCCATGCCGAAGCCGATGCCAAAGAGCATGCGCAGCAGCAGAAAGGCCAGCATGCTGCCGGCGAAAGCATAGCCAGCAATGGCGGCAACGGTGGTGACCAGGCCGCCGTAGATCAGTAAATTGCGGCCGCCGCGTTCCATTGCTTTACCGGCAAATAAGCGGGAGACGATGGCGCTGAGCGCAAACAGGCTGGTGACGAGGCTGATTTGCAGAGGCGAGGCACCAAAATGGTCTTTTGCATAAGCGGGGAGTGTCGAGAGCGTCATCTGCAACCCGGTAAACAGCATAAGGTTACAGAAGGTCAAGAGGATAAAGGACTTGGTCCATAAGCGTTCTTCGTAATCGTTCAAGTTCAGTTCTCCTTTTCCGGATGTGTGAGTTCTATGTTGCGGTTCATCTGCAGGAGCATTTGCAGCATATCGTTTTGCTGTTCAGCGCTCAGTCCGGCTACGGCGACTTCGATATTATTCGCTTCGAGCGCCAGCGTGTCCGCGATCAGCGTTTTGCCGGCATCGGTGGCATACAGCAAAAAAGCGCGGCGGTCGGCCGGGCTGACGCATTTGGTAATAAACTGCTTGCGCTGAAGCTGCTCGATAATACGTGCGGTAGTCGGCTGGTCTTTGGCGGCAGCGGCGGCGATTTCCTTCTGGTTGACGCCTTCATGGCCGGTAACGATGAGCAGGACGGACCATTGTTCAGGGGTGATGTCGTAGGGCTTCAGTGCTTTGGCAAATCCGGCGGAGATGCGCCGGTACGTCATGCCGAGCAGGAAGCCGAGCATTTGCTGGGGGGAAGGATAAGCCATGTTCAAAACTCCTTGCCAAATTAGTTGTCATAACAATTATATCTAAGACAACTAAATGCGTCAATGCTGCGGCTGGAACCGCGGATCGTGAATCGTGAACTGTGAACCGCGAACCGCACTATATCGCTGCAGCCCTAGTGTTTTTTTTGCGGCACAACAAAAAAGCCCTCCCCGCCGGAGCGGAAAAGGGCATGGGTCTGTATATGGCAGCCCGTATACGGTTAAGCTTTCGGTACGGATTCCCAATCCTTCAGGAAACGGGCAATTCCGTTGTCCGTGAGCGGATGTTTCCACAGGCTAGGCAGCAGGGAGCCCGGAATGGTCGCGATATGCGCGCCGGCAATAGCCGCTTGTTCCACATGGGCAATGCTGCGGATGCTGGCGGCGATGATTTCGGATTTCAAGCCGTAGTTGGTCAGGATCGTCTTCAAATCCTTGATCAGCTTCATGCCGTCCACGCCGATGTCGTCGAGGCGTCCGACGAACGGACTGATGTACGTTGCGCCGGCTTTGGCGGCCATCAGGCCCTGGGCGGCGGAGAAAATCAGCGTAACATTGGTTTTGATCCCTTTTTTCGTCAATTCATAGCAGGCTTCGAGACCGTCTTCGGTCATCGGCAGCTTGATCACGACGTTCGGTGCCCATTCGGCGATTTCAAGAGCTTCTTTCAGCATTTCTTCGGTTTTAAGGCCGATGACTTCTGCGCTGACCGGTCCGGGAACAATTTCAACGATTTCTTTGATGACATCCTTAAAGAGCCGGCCTTCTTTGGCAATCAGCGATGGGTTGGTCGTAACGCCGTCCACCAGGCCGAGACGGGTAATCCGTTTGATCTCTTCAATATTTCCGGTATCCAAGAAAAATTTCATGTCCTCTTCAGTCCTCCTTGATTTCCTATGGATTGAATAGCCAAATGTACAACCTCATTATGAGTCATGCCCCAAAAAGTTTCAACTGTTAATCTGAATATTTCAAAATAACTTTTTAAAACGGCGTTTCCGCCGCGTCATGGACATGATAATATAGAATCGGCAAAGACCATTCCGGGTATAAGATGAGGTGAGCCGATTTTGTTGGTCAGTATTGGAAGCGTCGTGGTATTCCTGCTGTTTGCAGCCGGATTGCTCGCTTATCAGAACAGCAGGTTGATTGCCGAACGGGAAGCTGCCGAGCAGTCGGGCCCAACCGGAAAACGCGCCTATACCGTTTTTTACGAATCTTTTGCCGACACGGGCGAACGGCCCGAGGCAACGCCGCTGTTTGAATACAGCCTGCAGGATGCGCCTGAGAACGGTTCCTTTAAGGATGGCGCTCCCCCGGAAACGGTGGCGTTATGCCGCGTACCTGCGGGAACGGGCGAGCTGGCGCTGGCCGATGCGCAGCGGTATATGGTGCACAGCATCCGTAAGACCGCGATGTCTGGGAGAACGCTGAGCTACATGACTTATAAACCGAAGGATACGCGGAGAGGCGAAAAAGAACTGGTCGCCCGGCTGGAGGCGGCGGCAAAGGAGGAAGTCCGGTATGCAGATCAAAATTCGTAATGCCGAAATTGCTTCATCCCTTGGCGATATCACCAAATGGAAGGGCGACATCATTGTAAACGCGTCCAATTCAGGGCTCTACGGGGGCGGAGGCGTCGATGGGGCCATCCACCGTGCCGGCGGGCCGCAGATTGCCGAGGAATGTGCGGTCATCCGGCAAAAGCAGGGCGGCTGCCTCCCGGGCGAAGCCGCGTTTACGACCGCCGGGCAGCTGCCGCTGCAGGGTATCGTACATACCGTCGGGCCGATCTGGAAAGGCGGAAACGCGGGCGAGAAAGACATTCTCGCTAAGTGTTACGTCAGCAGCCTGGAGCTGGCCATTATGCATGGCGCGCAAAGCGTGGCTTTTCCGAATATCAGCACAGGCATTTACAATTTTCCGAAAACGCTGGCCTGCGAGATCGCGGTGGCAACGACTGTCCGTTATGTACAGGAGCGGGGCGATGCCTTCATGACCCTGAAGCGGATCGAGTTCGTCTGCTTCGAGCCGGATAACGCGGCTTTGTACGAAGCTGAACTGGGCCGGTACCCCGGTGACCCGCAGCGCTAAAGATGATAACTGCCGGTCGGGGCGTCCAGCACCCATTCGAGCATGAGGATCATGTCTTCGAGCCGCAAATGCTGGGCAAGGAGGGATTCGCGCTGCGGATGGTCCCCAGGAAGCTGCGTCAGGCGGGCTTCGAGATTTTTTTTCTGCAGGGTAAGTTCGTTGATCTTGGACTGAATTTGCTGTTCGGTTCTCATTGGAAGATCAGCCTCCTGTATTCAAGGGTTCAAGGCGCGACAGCGCCATAATTTCATTAAAAACCATTATAACGGATCATGTGGAGGGTTCAAAATGAGCATCAATGTAAAGCAGTTGGCGGCCGAAAAAGCGGTAGAATACGTCCAGGACGGCATGAAAGTCGGTCTCGGCACCGGTTCGACGGCGTATTACGCGATCAATAAAATCGGCGAACGCGTGAAGGACGGGCTGCGCATTACGGCGGTCGCCACTTCGCAAGCCTCCGAGGACCAGGCGCGGGCGCTGGGCATTCCGCTGGTCGCGTTCGGCGACATCGACCGGCTGGACCTGACGATCGACGGGGCCGACGAGCTGGACGGCAAGCTGCAGCTGATCAAAGGCGGCGGCGGCGCGCTGCTGCGCGAGAAGATTGTGGCTATGGGCAGCGGGCGGATGATCGTCATCGCCGACGAGAACAAAGCGGTGGACACGCTGGGCAAGTTCCCGCTGCCGGTGGAGATCGTGCCGTTTGCCTGGGAATGGACAGTGGCTGCCCTGGCCAAGCTTGGCTGCAAGCCGGAGCTGCGCCGCAGCGGGGAAGAGCTGTACCGGACCGACAACGGAAACTACATTGCCGATTGCCATTTTGGGGCGATAGAGTCGGCTCCGGAGCTGGCAGCGTCGCTGCAGCGAATCCCCGGCGTCGTCGAGCATGGTTTGTTTATCGGCATCGCTTCCCTGGCCATCATCGGCAAAAAGGACGGCAGCATCGAAATCGTGGAAGCCGAATAACGGAAGCATAGGGGAGGAAATTCAGCATGTTGATTGATCTGAAAAACAAACTGGACGACCCGGAGATTGCCGAGCTGCTCGGTTATGCCGTAATCGACGATCCGCAGGAGCTTGAACGCGCGCGGGTTGAATACCGCGACCAAAGCGCTCTGCAGCTAGCCGGCTGGGAAGAGGACGGTCTGGTGGTCGGACTGACCGGGTTCGAGGAGACGGAGGACGGCTCGCTGGTGCTGCGCCATATTGCGGTACTGCCGGAGAACCGGGGCAAGGGGTATGCCCGCGGGATGATTTTGGAGCTGCTGTCCGCCCGGGAACCGCGCTATGTGCTGGCGGAGACCGAGGACGAGATCGGGGCCGATTTTTACCGCAGTCTGGGGTTTATGGTATACAGCCTCGGAGCGAATGCCGCAGGCATTGAAACCTTCCGTTGCGTGTACGAGGTGGACGAATCGGAAGAAGAATAATGAGATCACATCACAAGCCGTCCTTTGCCGTTTGGCAGGGGGCGGCTTGTTTGCGTCCCGGGATGCGAAGACAGCTGCGGTCCTGCATCAAAGCATTCAAAGGATTGCGGTAAACAAATAAGAAAAAATACGGCAAACGCCGTTGACAAATCAGCTACTACGTGATACTTTATAGCAGTAGTAAGTAACACTTGATACCAGTCATACAGAATAGCAAAGGGTGATTACGCTGGAAAATTTAACGGAAATGCTCAAAGGTGTGCTGGAGGGCAGTGTCCTTGAAATTATTAGCCGCAACGATACCTACGGTTACGAAATCACGCGGCGGCTGAATGCCCTCGGCTTCACGGATGTCGTGGAAGGAACGGTATATACCATCCTGATCCGGCTTGAAAAAAACAAACTGGTGGAAATCACCAAGAAGCCTTCCGAAATGGGACCGCCGCGAAAGTTTTTTTCGATCAACGACGCGGGGCGCGAGGAGCTGCGGAGGTTCTGGGAAAAGTGGGAGTTCGTATCCTCGAAAATGAACGAATTGAAGGAGGAGAAAGAATGAATTTTTGGGAAAAAATCACCGGCAGCGACATGACGAAACAATTCAAAGCATTTGAAGCCCGCGCCAAACAACTGCCGGCCGAATATCAAACCGCATGGAAAGAGATCCAGACGAATCTTTGGGGCCACTCCGATTTCACCGGCCGTAATCTGATGCCCATTCTTGACGGCGTGCTTGGCCTGCTGGAAGAAACGGCGGCGGACGGTCAGAGCGTACAAGAGGTTCTGGGGGGCGATATCAAAGGTTTCTGTTCCGCGCTGGCCGGAGAAGAAGGGGCTAAATCCTACCGCGACAAATGGCGCGAGCAGCTCAACAGCAATGTCGCCAAAAAATTAGGCAAATAGGAGGGGGATTCAATGAACATTCGCGATATCATCGAAGGCAAAAAAGAGTGGAAGGCTCATGTGGCCCGCGTCAAAGCGCTCCCGCAGGATTATCAGATCGTGTACAAAGAGATCCAAAAGTATCTGTTTAAGGTTGGCCCAGTAGAATTGACTGAGGGAACGGGGCTGCTCTCGGGGATCGTCGATCTGTTTGAAGAAGGAGCAGCGTCTGGAAAAGGCGTACTTGAAGTGACGGGCAATGACGTTGCAGCGTTCAGCGATGAATTAATCAAAGATTCAAAAACGTACGCTGACCTCTATCAGGATTCCGTGAACCGTGAAGTGAACAAGGCCATTCAAAAGGCTACGGATAAATTAAAGTAAGGGGAGGAATATGGGATGGAAAAAGCAATCGAAGTGCGGAACCTGCGTAAATCCTTCAAAACCACGGAAGTTCTGAAGGGTGTCGATCTTGAAGTGAACCGGGGCGAAATTTTCGCCCTGCTTGGCTCCAATGGCGCGGGCAAGACGACGATGGTCCGAATTCTTACTACGCTGCTCAAACTGGACGCCGGCACCGCAACCGTCAACGGCTTTGATGTCGTCTCCAAACCGGAGAACGTGCGGCATGCGATCAGTCTGACCGGCCAGTTTGCCGCCGTGGACGAAATTTTGACCGGTCGGGAGAATCTGATTATGATCGCCAAGCTTCGGCATCTCGATCATCCGCGTCAGGTAGCGGACGATTTGCTGAAACGCTTCGGGTTAACGGATGCCGCCGACCGTAAGCCGTCCACATATTCGGGCGGCATGCGCCGCAGGCTCGACATCGCTTTAAGCCTGGTCGGGAAACCGCAGATCATTTTCCTCGACGAGCCAACCACCGGGCTGGACCCCGAGGCAAGGATCGAGGTTTGGAAAATTGTGAAGGAGCTTGCCGAAGCCGGCACGACGGTATTCCTGACCACGCAGTATTTAGAAGAAGCTGAACAGCTCGCCGACCGGATCGCCATTCTGCATGAAGGAAGGATTATCGCAAGCGGCACACTGGCGGAACTGAAAAAGCTTTTTCCAACCGCTAGGGTTGAGTATGTTGAAAAACAGCCGACGCTCGAGGAGATCTTCCTCGCCATCATCGGCAAAAAGGAGGTTATCTAACGTATGGATACAGCTAAAAATCATTTTTTCAGCGACATGGGCGTGATGCTTGGCCGTTCTATGCGCCATATTTTCCGGAGTATGGACACTATCCTAACGGTCTGTATTACTCCGATTGCCATGATGCTGCTGTTCGTCTATGTGTTCGGCGGGGCCATTGAAACGGGTACGGATAACTATGTGAACTACCTGCTGCCGGGCATCCTGCTGATGGCGATTGCCAGCGGCGTGGCCTATGTCGCATATCGCCTGTTCATGGATAAGCAGCGGGGTATCATTGAGAGGTTCCACTCGATGCCGATTGCGCGCTCCGCCGTGTTGTGGGGGCATGTGCTGACTTCGGTGGTATCCAACGTCCTTTCGATTGTCGTCATCCTCCTGGTAGCGCTAATGATGGGCTTTCGTTCGTCGGCCGGGGTATTGTCCTGGCTTGCCGTAGCCGGTATCCTTGTGCTGTTTACGCTGGCGTTGACCTGGGTGGCGGCCATTGCCGGATTATCAGCCAAAACGATGGAAGGCGCCAGCGCTTTTTCCTACCCATTAATCTTTCTGCCCTTCATCAGCTCGGCGTTTGTGCCGACCGGTTCGATGCCGACCGTTGTCCGCGTTTTTGCCGAACATCAGCCCGTGACCTCAATTGTGGAGACGATTCGCGCCTTGCTGTCCGAACAGCCGGTGGGCAATGACATCTGGGCCGCGCTTGCGTGGTGCACCGGAATCTTGCTCGTAGCTTATCTCTTTGCGGTGCGGGCCTACAAACGGCATGGGGCAGCTTAGAAATGAATATGTCAGAACAGACTGCTGCGGGCAGTCTGTTTTTTTATTTTGCCGGAGCCGGCTGAACCTTTATAAACGCCTAGAAAGCGGGTTGACTTTTTGGGCGCTCCGCCATATAGTTTTACTGTCGAATAGTTCTACTGTGAAACTAATTACATCAAGAAGGTGAGCGGATTGAAAGAAGAGACGAAAGGCTGGATCCGAAGGTACCTCGATGCTTATGTGATCGTGACCCGGCAGATTGCCGCCCGGATCAAGGAGCGGATTCCCGAAGGACTGACGAACGACCAGTTTACGATCCTTCGTTTGATCCACGGTCAAATCCAGTGTACGTCCACGTACCTGGCGGATGTCATCTCCGTCGGCAAAAGCTCGATTACCGCCATTATCAACCGTTTGGTTGAAGCCGGATTAATCGATCGGACGCGCGACGAGGAGGACCGGCGGCAGGTGTATTTGACGCTGACCGAGGCGGGGAGACAAGTGTTCGACGTGTCGGAGAAAGAGGTCATGGAGGTCATTTCGCCTTATCTGTCCGAATTTGAGGATGAGGATATCGAGAAATTTATCACCATGTTCGAGAAGCTGGCATCGTTAATGCAAGAGAGTGGAGGGAAGAGCAATTGAAAACCATACTGAAATTTAGATGGGCCTTGATTGCCGTATGGGTGGCGGCAGCGGTCCTGCTCGTGCTGACGGCGCCGAAATTTGGCGAGCTGGTCCGGGAAAAAGGGCAGATTAACGTGCCGGACGGCTATTCGTCATCGCGGGCATCGGAAATTATGAAAGAGGTTGCCGACGCCAAGGGCGGAGCGGTCGTCCACCAGGTCGCGCTGGTGTTCAACAAGCCGGAAGGGCTGTCGGATGCCGACAAGGACAGCATCAAGAAGGGGATCGAGACGCTTGCGGCCAATAAAGACGCGCTGCAGATCGATTCGATCACCGATCCTTTTTCGCAGGAAGCGCTGAAAGATACCTTGATTGCCAAAGACGGCAACACGATTATGGCGGCATTGTCCGTCAAAGACGGGGAGGGCAACGTCAAGGAGCTGCCGGATAAAGTCGACAAGCTATTGAAAGATGTCTCCGCCGACCATTATCTGACCAGCGAGAATCTGATCACCGAAGATACCATTGTCAGCTCGGAAGCCGGGCTGAAGAAATCGGAATACATCACCGTTGTCTTTATTTTGCTGATACTGTTCGTGGTGTTCCGTTCGTTCGTGGCGCCGTTCGTGCCGCTCTTGACCGTGGGCATCAGCTACATTGTCTCGCAGTCGATCGTGGCATTTCTGGTGGACCGGTTTGACTTCCCGCTGTCGACCTTTACCCAAATCTTTATGGTTGCCGTCATGTTCGGGATCGGGACCGATTACTGCATCCTGCTGATCAGCCGGTTTAAAGAGGAGCTGGCGGAAGCGGAGGATACGCGTTCGGCCATCGTTTCGACTTACCGCAAAGCGGGCGGCACCGTATTCTACTCCAGCCTTGCCGTATTCGTCGGGTTTGTGGCGATCGGTCTGTCGAAGTTCATGTTGTTCCGTTCCGCGGTGGCGGTGGCCGTCGGCATTGCCGTTATGCTGCTCGCGCTCGTCACGATTGTACCGTTTTTTATGGCCGTTCTGGGCAAAAAGATGTTCTGGCCGTCCAAAGCGGCGCTGGGCCACAGCGAAAGCCGGATTTGGGGTACGGCGGGCTCGTTCTCGCTGAAACGCCCTTGGGCTGCCTTGCTGATCGTTGCCGTTATCGTTGCGCCGTTCCTGCTGACGTACAGCGGCAAGCTGTCTTTCAACAGCCTGGATGAAATCGGGTCGGATTACGCTTCGGTCAAAGGGTTCAACATCATTTCGGAAAGCTTCGGGCCGGGCGAATCGATGCCGGGAAAAATCGTCATCAAAAACGACGACAAAATGGACTCTTCCGAATATATCGGCTTGTCCGAGAAAATTGCCCGCGAGCTGGAAAAGGTGGAGGGCGTCAAGGCGGTGCGCGGCATGTCCCGTCCGACCGGCGACCTGATCGAGGATTTCCTCGTGCCGAAGCAGGTGGCGACGCTGTCAAGCGGCCTGGATCAAAGCAGCGAAGGATTGACCAAAATCCAAACCGGGCTGGAGGATGCCAGCAAGCAGCTGAAGGATAACGAACCGAAACTGGCTGAAGCGGCATCCGGCAGCACGAAGCTGACGCAAGGCACGGCTGATTTGAAAAAAGGCATCGACGCCCTGGCCGGCGGCCTTGGCCGGATCGAAGCCGGCATCCGCAGCGGGTCCGCCGGTGCCGGCGAGATCAAAGCCGGCCTGTCGCAGGCGGCGGCCAGCGCCAAGCAGCTGGCGGCGGCGAACGATTCGCTGCTCGCCGGCTACAAGAAAATCGGCGACGGGCTGGGCGCGCTGGACGGCGGCCTCGCGGGCGTCCAGACGCAGCTGAAGGGCGTCGCCGATGCCCTGACCGGACTGAACGGTTCGTTCAGCGGTCTGGAATCGAGCCATCCTGAATTGCTTCAGGATGCCGATTACCAGACCATCAAGGGAACCGTCACCCAGTCCGGCACCGGCGCGGCGCAGCTTGCCGCCGGCCTCGGGCAAATCTCCGGCCAGCTGAAAGGCGCGGCCGCGGGGCTTGGCGAAGCCAACAGCGGCTACGCCAAAGCGGCGGCCGGGCAGGCGGCGCTGGCCGAAGGACTGGCGAAGCTGACCGCAGGCATCGGGCAGCTGCAGGCCGGACTGGACCAGGCAGCCGACGGGCAAGGCCAGATCGTCGATAAAATTCCGGCGATCTCCGGCGGGTTAGACCAGCTGCAGGGCGGCCAGCAGCAGCTTGCCGACGGGTTTGGCCAGCTGAGCGGCCAGCTCGGACAGTTGACCGATGGCCTCAGCGCCAGCGCCGACGGCCTGAAACAGATTACCGGCGGGCTCGCTTCCGCGCAGGATTATCTGAACCAGCTTCAGGGTACTAAAGACGATGAACTCAGCGGCTTCTTTGTACCGGATGAAGCGCTGCAGAACGAGTCGATGCAGACGATATTCGACACCTACCTGTCAACGGACCGCAAAGTGATGACGATGGACATCGTCTTCGCCGAAAATCCGTACAGCGCGAAAGCGATCGACAGCATGGGGGATATCGAAGCGGCGCTGGACCGCGCCGTGGCCGGCACCAAGCTGGAGAACGCGGATATTGCCATCAGCGGGGTAACCAGCACGTACCATGATTTGCAGACGATCTCGAACGAAGACTACACGCGGACCGTTATTCTGATGCTCGGCGGGATCTTCATCATCCTCGTCGTGCTGCTGCGTTCGGTCGTAATGCCGGTCTACCTGATTTTGTCGCTGGTCGTAACCTACTACAGCGCGCTTGGCGTCACGGAAGCCATCTTCGTCCATCTGCTCGGCTACTCCGGGATTACTTGGACGACACCGTTCTTCAGCTTTGTTATGCTGATTGCGCTCGGCGTCGACTACAGCATCTTCCTGATGGCGCGCTTCAACGAGAACAAGACGTGGGAAGTGCGCGAAGCCATTCTCCACGCGATGCGGACGATGGGTACCGTCATCCTCTCGGCGGTCGTCATCCTGGGCGGAACCTTCGCCTCGATGATCCCTTCGGGCGTACTCTCGATGATGCAGATCGCCACGGTCGTACTGGCGGGCCTAGCGCTGTATGCCCTGGTCTTCCTGCCATTCTTCGTACCAGTGATGGTGCGGATGTTCGGACGGGGCAACTGGTGGCCGTTCGGAATGAAAGGCCATGAAGACCGTCCTGCGAAGGATATTAGCCTGTAAGGACATCCAACTGTAACCACAACAAAGAACCTCTTACGGATTGCCTTAAAGCATGTTATCCGCAAGAGGTTCTTTATTCATCCGGCAGGTCCCGGTTATTTCATGCCGGCAAAATAGCTGCGCAGCGCCCAGCCGCGTTCCTGCCGTTTCTTGTATTTGGGTAGCGAGCGGTAGACCGCGATCGATTCGCGAAAGGCTTGCTTTGCTTCTTCATTTCGGCCAAGGGCTTTGTACATCGATCCGGCCAAATAATAAGCTTCGCTGGAAGAAGATTGGATTTCCTGAAAATTGTGCACATAACGCAGCGCCTTATCGTGGTCGCTGTGGCGGAACGCTTCGGCCAGCCGCAGGTATGGCCGCCCGTACTGTGAGCGTTCATTGAGGCTCAGGCCCTGCAGCATCTGTGTTTCGCCTTCGGCCAGCTGTCCCAGCTTCAAATTCACGTAGCCCAGCTCCACCCAGTAGTCGGCGGAATCTTCATAACGGCTTTCGATCTGCGTCAGCAGCGTTTTCGCTTCCTGGAAGCGGCCCCGTTCGCTTAACAGCCGGGCGAGTTCGAATTTGGAGGAAACGTCGTTCGGATTGAGCGAGATGACGGTCCGCAGCTTGGAGGTTTGCCGGCTCCGGCGAAACGGTTTGGCAATGCTGGGGAAAATCCCGACATATCGCCGGTCCAGCACATACAGGATCACCAATAGTACGATCAGTGCGAGAAAAGGATTGCCGAGCAGGCGGTAAAGCAGCAGGAACCCGAAAATTTTTAACATGATTTCCCTCCGTGAAATGGTGTAGCCGATTGCCGATGCAGCCCATGCGAAATCGCAGGGCAATTATACCATAACGATAAATGTTTCGGATATTACAAGTTAACCTAATATTTACAAGAAGGGAGCCGAAAATGCAGATCAAGGCCATCGTATCCGATCTCGACGGGACGCTGTGAATTTCGTGGGTGCAGATCTTGCAAGCCTTGGCATTGTTGTCTGTTATAACGGGGCTTTGTATCATTGTCCTGCAGCGGACATGACCTTTCATCACCCAATCCCGGCACCGCGGGCGGCGGAAATTATCGATTTCTGCATGGAGCTTGAAGGGGAAGCAAAGGTCAGCATCGAAGTAATGGACCGTTGGTATGCTCGGTATCCCCTGGACGAAGGAGAGAAGCTTCATTTCAAAACGGATCCCGAGGTTATTCCGCTTCTGCAAATGAAGGCGATGGATTGCACAAAGGTCCTGGTAAGCGGCTTCGGATTCCCGGACAAAGTTACCACCCGCTTCGGTTCCGTTTGCAATGTGATCGTTACGGATGGCGGCTCGCTGATTCAGATCATGTCGTCTTCCGCCTCCAAGGAAGCGGCCGTAGCCCAGCTCTGCGCCGGACTGGGCATCGAAATGGAACAGGTGATGTGTTTCGGAGATGATCATAACGATCTTGGTATGTTTCAGGCCTGTGGGTATCCGGTCGCCATGGGCAATGCCGTGCCGCTTCTCAAGGATATCGCCGCAGAGATTACGGAAACGAACGACAACGACGGCGTAGCGCTGATATTGGAAAAAATCATAGCAACTAAATGATGGTTACTATACGGAAAGAAGGATGAGCGATGGAACACGGTCAAAATCGTTTGGGACTTCGGCGGTTGGGGCAATCGGAGCTGATGCTGTCGCCGCTCGGGCTGGGCTGCTGGCAGTTTAGCCGGGGCAGCGGTCTCGTCGGCCGGTATTGGAGCAATCTGGATGAAGGAGCGATTCTGGATATCGTCCGGGCGAGCCTTGCCGGGGGAATGAACTGGGTCGATACGGCGGAGGTCTACGGCGGGGGCAAATCCGAGGAAGCGATAGCCCACGCGCTCGACAAGCTGCGCCAGGAAGGCAGCCCGCATGCCGAACCGGCGGTCGCCACCAAATGGTGGCCGATGATGCGCACGGCCAAATCAATTCCGGCGACGATCGATGAACGGCTGCGCTGCCTGGGCGGCCGGCAGATTGATTTATACCAGATCCATCAGCCGTATTCGTTCTCTTCGGTTGCCAGCGAGATGAAGGCGATGGCCGGACTGGTGAAGGCAGGCAAAATCCGTTATATCGGGGTCAGCAATTTTTCGGCTAAGCAGATGGCTGAAGCGCATCGGCAGCTTGCACAATACGGGCTGAAGCTGATCTCCAACCAGGTGAAATACAATCTGCTCAACCGCCGCATCGAACAAAACGGGCTGATGGAAACCGCCAAGGAGCTGGACATCTCCATCATCGCGTATTCGCCGCTGCAGCAGGGCGTGTTGACCGGGCGCTTCCATAAGGATCCCGCTCAGATCGGAAAGCTCTCCCGTATCCGGCGCATGCAGTCCGGACTGGACACGGCGGGCCTGAACCAAAGCCGTCCGCTGATCGAGGCGCTGGGCATGCTTGCGGAGCGGTATCGGGTTACCCTGGGTCAAGTCGCGCTGAATTGGCTGATTACCTATCATGGCGAGACGGTTGTGGCTATTCCGGGGGCTTCCAAGCTGCGGCATGCCGAGGAGAACGTCGGAGCCATGAGCTTTAAGCTGACGCCGGATGAACTGGCGCTGCTGAACGATACCTCATGGGCGGCGGTTAAACCGCGGACCTGAATTTGACGGATAGGTTGCATCTTTCTGCATGATCCCTATCGAAATTAAACATGCTTTCAGCGGTTAACGCCGCCGGGAGCATTTTTTTTCGAAAAAAATACCAAAAAGCGTTTGACGATGGAAAATTGCGGTTAATTAGGGATAACAAATGATGCACATTCATGCAAACCTGTGCCAAGTATCCCAAGGAGGCGGAACCCTATGAGTATGGCCGTACATAATTTGATGGCATTCAACCACCAGTACTTCAGACCTCAGCCGGTGGTCCAGCCGAAGCCGCAGCGTAACGACGATAAAGCGCAGAGCTTCCAGGATATTCTTGACGAAAAGCTGAAATCAATGAATTCGATGAAACGATAGAAGATCAACAGATGTGAAAAAAGCTGCCGGAGCCCATGCTCCGGCAGCTTTTATTATTCTTCACACGGCAGGACCAATGATGCGGCAATCCCGCTCCTGCTAGGGTCTAACCTCGTAGAACTGGCAGGAGGACCGGGAATAGTAGGTCAAATCGCTGACCCGGGACTGGATGACGACATCGGAATCGGTATAACGGACGATGATGCCGCCGTTCAGCACGAAATGGTCGTTCTCAAAAACGCGTACGGGAAGCTTCCGGTCTGCGGCTTCCTGCAAATCGGCATCGGTAAGCAAAGGCCGGTTAATCGGCATGTCTTTTTTCTCCTTTACATTTTGCGGAATGAAGATGAACATCAACAGTATAAACGCGAACGCGAGCAAACGCCATAAGGTTACAGTCGTCACTGCCGCCGCGGCAAAACTTTATGCTAGAATAAAAGAGCAGGAACACAGCTGAACAAAAGGATGGCAGATATGCAGAAGTGGCATCATATTTTTCATAAAAGCACGGGACTCAGCCCTTATGTATGGGTGGTCTTTTACATTCTGCCGTTTTATTCGATTTTCCGTACGTCGCCGATGGACCGCTGGGTGTATGGGATCGTCATGATCATGGTGTTTTTCGCCAGTTACGTGCTGGCGTTCAAATCGAAGAACTGGCTCATGTATATTTGGACCAGCGTACAGATCGTCGTGTCGATTACGATGACGCTGATGTTCGGGTATATGTATTTTGCGCTGTTCCTTGCTTTTTTTATCGGGAATATGCGGAACCGGATCGGTTTTTTTACACTGTACACCATTCATTTGCTGACGACGATCGTCGCCATCAACTATGAGCTGATTACCCGAAATCAGGTATTTATTTCGCAGCTGCCGTTCGTCCTCGTCAGTATCATTGCCGTTGTGCTGCTCCCGGCTACGACCTATAACCGCAACAGCCAGGACAAGCTGCAGGGGCAGCTGGAGGATGCCAACAAGCGGATCGCCGAGCTGGTCATTATGGAAGAACGCCAGCGGATCGCGCGCGATTTGCATGATACCCTCGGGCAAAAGCTGTCGCTCATCGGGCTGAAAAGCGATCTTGCCGGCAAGCTGATCACCAAAAATCCGGCGCAGGCCGTGATTGAAATCGGGGATGTGCGGCTGACGGCGCGCAGCGCGCTGAAGGAAGTGCGGGAGATGGTCACGCAGATGCGCGGCATCCGGTTAGAAGATGAAATGCCGCGTATCCGGCAAATTCTGCAGGCGGCGGAAATCGATTTCCGGCTCGAAGGAGATCTCCAGCTGGCGAACACCTCTTTGTTTACGGAGAACATGCTGAGCATGTGCCTTAAAGAAGCCGTCACCAATGTGGTCAAGCACAGCGGGGCGACGGAATGCCTTATCCGGATTGAACCGGCACTGTCGGATCTGGTGATCGCGGTGGAAGACAACGGCAGCGGTATCGGCAGCGGTGTAAAGATGGCCAAAGGCCACGGGCTGCAGGGCATGCGGGAACGGCTGGAATTCGTGAACGGCAGCATGGACATCCAGAACGGAACGGAAACAGGAACGGGAACGCAAATCGTGATCCGGGTTCCGAATGTGATTAAACAACCGGAAAGAGAGGCGAAAGAGAGCCCATGATTAAAATCGTTATCGCGGAGGACCAGCGCATGCTGCTTGGCGCGCTCGCTTCGCTGCTTGATCTGGAAGAAGACATGAAAGTGGTCGGCCGGGCGACAAACGGCGAGGAAGCCGTGAAGCTGGTGCGGAAGCTGGCCCCGGATATTTGCATTATGGACATTGAAATGCCGGTGATGACCGGACTCGACGCGGCTGAAGCGCTCCAGGATTCCGCATGCAAGGTCATGATTCTGACCACCTTTGCCCGGACCGGCTATTTCGAACGCGCTTCGCTGGCCGGCGTGGATGCCTACCTGCTCAAGGACAGTCCCAGCGAGGAGCTTGCATCGTCGATCCGCAGCGTGATGGCCGGCAAACGGATCTATGCGCCCGAGCTAATGGACGGTGCGTACGGCCAGGAGGCCAATCCGCTGACGCAGCGGGAGAAAGAAGTGCTCGGGCTGATCGCCGACGGGAAAAATACGAAGGAAATCGCCAGCCAGCTTTACCTGACAACAGGGACGGTGCGCAATTATATTTCGGTTATCCTCGACAAGCTGGACGTGGGCAACCGGATTGAAGCAATCACAAGGTTCAAGGAAAAAGGCTGGTTTAAATAATCGCAATTGGAAGGGCGGCGGAAGCCGTCCTTTTGTTATGCCTGAATCCTTTCTTTGGGTAAAAAGAATTGGAAGCGCAGGTCATTTTTGCTAAGATATAGGCAAACATGTGCTCTTATCATATCCATCTTACCAGTCGGGAGGAACCAAGTTGCCAGACATTACATCGACCTATGTGGATTCACTGGCCCCGAATGCGGCGGCGGTCAAAAACGGCCAGAACCTGGTGCGCAAGAACAGCTTTACGGAGCTCAGCCGGACGGATTCCGGCGACCTGCTGTTCGGATTATGCGCGGGGAGCGGCAAGCTACCTTATGCCTGCTCCGTGGATTTTATGGTCCCGGAGAAGCCGGTTTTCCGCTGTACCTGCCCCAGCCGGCAATTTCCATGCAAACATGCGCTGGGCTTGCTCTACGCCTATGCGGAAGGAAAGGACTTTGCCATGAAGGAGGTTCCCGGGGAGATTGCCGCCAAGCGGGAGAAGGCGGAGAAACGGGAAGAGAACAAAGCCAAACAGGAAGAGAGCCGTGTGGAAGACAAGCCGAAAAAGGTCAATAAATCGGCGCTGCGCAAAAAAATGCAGGCCCAGCTTGAAGGACTGGACCAGCTCGAGAAGCTGGCACTGGGAGTAGTCCGCGGCGGGCTGGGGGCCGTGGATGCCAGACGCATCAAAGAGCTGAAAGGCTACGTGAAGGAGCTGGGCAATTATTATTTGCCCGGGGCGCAAAACGAACTGCGGCGCCTGCTGATCGTGCTGGGCGAAGAGCCGCGGAATGAAGAAGGCTATTCCTATGCGATGGAGCAGCTGACGGTCATTCATGCGCTGATCCGGAAGGGCCGCGCCCGTTTGCATGCGCGTCTCGAAGACCCTGAGCTGGCGCTGGATGCGGAATCGACTATCGAGGAATGGCTGGGCCACGCCTGGCAGCTGTCGGAGCTTAAGAGCTTTGGCCGGATCAAGGATCATGCCGAACTGATCCAGCTTGCCTTTCATAGTTACAATGACCTGGCACGCGAGGAATTTGTGGATGAAGGCTATTGGCTTGATTTGGGCTCGGAGGTTGTCCATCGCACGGTGAGCTACCGTCCATACAAAGCCGCCAAACTGATGCGGGAAGAAGACAGCTTTTTCGAGGTCGCGCAAATCCCTGCATTATACGTGTATCCGGGAGACATGAATACGCGTGTTCGGTACGAGGAGATGACCAGCCGGCCTTCCGGGGCTGAAGATTATCAAAAAATTCGCAAGGCAGCGATCCGTACGTATGCCGTTGCCGTGAAACAGGTCCGCCAGCAGTTAAAGACGCCGCTCGGCGATAAGCGGCCTGTACTCCTGCTGCATGCTGCCCGGATCGGCGTGACCGAAGGCGGGCAATTCACAGCAACGGATGAAGCGGGGCAAACCATCGTCCTGGAGGATATTTATTCGCTGGCGGAAGGAACGGTGCACCTGCTGCCGTTTTTGCCGGCGGAAGCGCTCAGCGACTGCACACTGCTGGCCATGTTCCACCATAATCCGGATACGAGCCGGCTCAGCGCGCAGCCGTTGACCGTCTTCAAGGGCGATGAAGCCTACCGGCTGTTGTACTGACAATCCGCATGACCCGAATAGGATTCAAAGGAGGAGAAGAAGTGAGTACAACACTGCTGCTGGAGCTTCATCAGGAAGCGAAAAGACTGTATATTGCCGGGAGCGAGCTTGCGGCTGGCGATTTCCGGCTGAAGCGGCTGCTTCCGCAATTCCGCCAGCTTGGAGAGCGGTCGCCCGTGTTCAAACGGATCGGGGAGGGCATTGCCTCCTTGGTGGAGCCGGAGCCCGGCGCCGAACCGCCGGCGGTCAAACTGCAGGAGCTGGCATTGCTTCTGGAATCGGTTCTGTACACCCAAGGCTCAATGGCCCCGGATGGTGAACCCGGACCGGTTGAGGCGCCGACGGTTCAAGGCGTAAAGACCACGCTATCGTATCGCCGGTTGGCAAAGGTCCGCGAAGCGCTGACCACGACGGGCGGAGGCCGGTATGAAGTCGTGATAGAGGCGTTCAAAGAAGGCTTTTTCCGGGATTTGCGGCTGCTGCCGCTGGCGATCCGGGCGCTGGACGATCCGTACGCGGAGCTCGCAGAGTATGCAATGACGACCATTCTGCCTTCCTACGGGCCGGAGATCGCCGGCGTGCTGGCCGGCCAGTTCGACTTGCAGGGCGGCAAAAGCGAAGTGCGCAAGCTGAAGGTGATCGGTACAGCCGGTGGCCCGGCCTGGCGGGAACTGCTGTTTACTGCGGCTAAAGAGGGCAAAGAAGCCATCCGTACGACCGCCATTGAATTTCTTGCGGAGGATCCGGAGGCGCTTCCCGCATTGCTGGAGTGGTCCAGTGAATCGCGCAGTGCCATCCGCAAAGCCGCTTTTGCGGCACTCGCATCCGGCGGGACAACGGAAGGTGAAGCGCGAATTCTTGAAGCCTTTGCCGGGAAAGACAGGGAGCTGGTTGCGGAGGCCATATCCACCCTCGTCCGCCCAACGCTGGCCGAGCGGTTGACGGCGCTTTTTCAGGCGGAGCTCCTCGAAATCAAGGAACCGGTCACAGACGCAAAGGAGAAAGAGAAGGCATGGAAACGCCTGGAACCGTGCATTGTAGCGCTGCGCGGCACGGAAACACCGGAGCTTCGCGAAGCCTATCGGCATGTGCTGCGCCATCTCCATGTTTATGCGCCATTAGGCGGCGGAAGTTTAATCACGTATGCGGCTAATTATATGGAAAGATACGGGGAAGAAGCCGATTTAGCTCTCCTGCAGGAGCTGGAGCGCCAGCAGCCGGTATACGTGTCGCAGCATTTTCATCTGGCCCGCCGTCTGCTGGAACCGAAGGAGCTGTATCAACGGTTCGCCGGTTCCTTGCTGGACATTCTCAAAACGATCGGCTCCAAGAAACGGGAACAGCGCGAGCGCATGCTGCTGGATATTATCGAGAAGATGGTGCTGCACCGGGAATGGTCGGGCGTAGAGCGGGTCTGGAGTTATTCGGGATATTACAACTCGCTCAATTATGAAATGCCAACGCAAACGGAGCTCGAGACATGGGACCCGCGCTGGCTCGACTGGTTTGTGGCACGGGGCTCGGTGAAGCTTACGGCTGCCTTCGCCCGCCCGGGCCACGCCAAGGCTCAGGACTTTCTACTGAAACAGCTCCATAACCTGGAAGCGCGGGACCGAAACGAGCTGGTGCCGATTCTGTTTCAGGGCCTGGAGCGGACCGGCTTGACGCTGGGTGAACGCCAGGAGCTGCTGGTGTCGCTGCTGGAGCAAGAGAAAAAATATTACCGGCCTTATGATTTCGATCCCCATCTGTTCAACATGCTGATGGAGCTTCCGGCAAGCTATGCCGGCCGCATTGAAGCACTGGTGCCGCGTTACCAGTATGAAACGGCGAAGCAGCTTGAATATGTGAAGCAGCAGCTTCAAGCCAAAGGCTGATGCGCTGGATGAAACCAATTCTAAGGGAGAGATGACGATGTCGACGGAACAGAAGCAGCAACAGGATTATTTACGCCTGCCGGCGGAAGTGCTGTACCGGGAGGAGCTGGAGGCGCTGCGCCGGGAAGACAAAGGCAGCATTCCGGCTGGCTGGCAAATGTCGCCGCGTTCGGTCCTAACATTCATCGCCGGCGGCAAAGCCGGCAAAACGCCGATTACGCCGAAATATATCGGCAATACGCGGCTGATTGAGATGGCCGTTGCGACGCTTGTTACCGACCGCGCGCTGCTGCTGATCGGCGAACCGGGTACGGCTAAATCATGGCTGTCGGAGAATCTGGCCGCGGCTATTTACGGCCATTCCGGACTGGTGGTGCAAGGGACCGCGGGAACCAGCGAGGAGCATGTCCGCTACTCCTGGAACTATGCGATGCTGCTGGCAAACGGTCCGAGCCCGGAGGCCTTGGTTAAAAGCCCGATTATGTGGGCCATGGAAGCCGGCGGCATCGCCCGGTTCGAGGAAATCTCCCGCTGCGCTTCGGAAGTTCAGGATGCGCTGATCTCAATCCTGTCCGAGAAGACGATTTCCGTTCCCGAGCTGGGAAGCGAAACGAGTGCGCGCAAGGGCTTCTCGATTATCGCGACCGCCAACACGCGGGACCGCGGCGTCAACGAAATGTCGGCCGCCCTCAAGCGCCGCTTCAATATTATCGTGCTGCCGGCGCCCTCCGATCTGGAGACGGAAATGGCAATCGTGAAAAAGCGGGTGGGCGAAATCGCCGCTTCCTATCAGCTGCAGGCTGCAGCTCCGGCGGACGAAGCGCTGATGAAGGTCGTAACGATCTTCCGCGAGCTGCGCAGCGGCATGACCCTTGACAAGAAGGAGAAGGTCAAATCGCCGGCCGGCGTCATCTCCACCGCTGAAGCCATCTCGCTTCTGACCAACAGTATGGCGCTGGCCGCCAGCTTCGGCAGCGGCGAGCTGACCGACGGCGATCTGGCCGCCGGACTGCAGGGAGCGATCGTCAAGGACGACGACAAAGATAAACTCGTCTGGAAAGAATATCTGGACAATGTGATGAAGAAACGGGGAAGCGAGTGGCGCAGCCTGTATCAGGCCTGTAAGGAGATGAATGAGTGAATACGGTCGTTAGCCAGGGCGTAAATATCTTCGGGGTCAGACATTTGTCGCCAGGCGCGGCCAACCATTTGCTCGCCGCACTCAAAGACATCCGGCCGACGGCGGTGCTGATCGAGGGACCCTCCGATGCGGATCACGAAATTCGCCACCTGACGCATCCGTTGACCCAACCGCCGGTGGCCATTCTTGCGTTTACAGATGAAATGCCTGTGCGAACCGTCTTGTGGCCGTTTGCCGTGTATTCGCCGGAATACCAGGCGATGAAGTGGGCGGCGGAGAACGGGGCGGAGGCTTCGTTCATCGATCTTCCGTCATCCGTAACGCTGGGGTTTCAAGAAGTGCTGGACCGCCGCGAAGCTTCCGGCGCCAAGGCGCAGCCTGACCCGTCCGGGCAGGCCGGTCCGGACGAACCGGCGGAAGAATCGCTCTACAGCCGGATCGCCGCTCTGGCGGGCGAAACCGACTACGAGATGTATTGGGAACGCCACTATGAACACAACCTGAATCCGGGGGCTTACCGGGAAGCGATTACCGCATTTTCGGGGCAAATGCGCGAGCTTTCCGAAGGACGGGAGGAGCTGGAGCGTCCGCATGACTACGCGTACAACGCGCTCAGAGAAGCGTACATGCGCCGCAAGATCCGAGAGACCATCACTGCCGGACATCTGCCAAGCAAAATTGTCGTTGTCTGCGGCGCCTACCATGCCGCTGCGCTGTCGATGGAGGCGGAAGGCATCGACGATGCGGAGCTGAAAGCCCTCCCGTCACGCAGCTCGAAGCTGACGCTGATGCCGTACTCTTATTATAAACTCTCTTCGATGTCGGGTTATGGCGCCGGCAATGCGGCGCCGCATTACTTCCAGATAATGTGGGAGATGATGGAGAGCGGGCGGATGGATGCACTGCCCCACCGGTATTTATCATCGGTAGCCGGACATGTGCGCAGCGGCGGAACCTACCGGTCCACGGCGGAGGTCATCGAAGCCGTGCGGCTGGCGGAATCGCTGGCAGCCCTGCATGGCGGCAGCGCCCCGACGCTGCGCGATCTGCGGGATGCCGCGCAGACGCTGCTCGGCCACGGTGAGCTGGCGCCGGTGTCCGAAGCGCTGGCCCGGGTCGATGTGGGTACCGCCATCGGCAGCCTGGCCGAAGGCGTCAGCCAGACGCCGATCCAGGAGGACCTGGGCCGGCTGATGAAGCGCTACAAGCTGGAGAAATACAAGAGCACCGTTGCCGCCGAGCTGATTCTGGATCTGCGTGAGAACCGCAGAGCGGCCAGTGAGGAATCCGCGTATCTCGACCTGGGGCGCTCTACGCTGCTGCACCGGCTCCGATTCCTGGGCATCGCCTATGCCCATCAGCGGCCGGCCCGCCAAGACGGGGCCAGCTGGGCCGAAGAATGGGTGCTGCAATGGTCGCCGGAGGTGGAGATCCAGGTCGTGGAAGCGACGCTCCTGGGCGAGACCGTGGAGACGGCCGCCGCTTACCTGCTACGGGAGAAGCTGCAGCAGTGCCGGGCGATTGGCGACGCCTCGGCCTTGATCCGGGAAGCCTGCCTTTGCGGCATGACCGCCCAAATGGAAGCATCGGTCCGGGTGCTTCAGGGGCTGGCGGTCGACAGCCGCGATGTCGCCGGCATTGCGGCGGCGGCGCGCGATCTGGCCGCCATCATTGGCTTCGGCGGCATCCGCAAGGTCGACACCGCGCCCCTGCTGCCGCTGCTGACCGAGCTGTTCACGCGCGGCTGCCTGTTTCTGCAGGAAGCGGCCGGCTGCAACGATGAAGCGGCCGACGCGATGGTAGCCGCGATGAACGGGCTGAACGCCGTCTCGCTGGATTTCGGCGAGACGGTCGACGCAGCGCTCTGGCAGCGCGAGCTGCTGGCACTGGCGGAGCGGGATGACCGCAATCCGCGCCTCTCCGGTTTGGCCTGCGCCATCCTGCTGGAGCGGGGCAGCATGGACGGCGAGCGGCTGGCCGCCGAGGTCTCACGGCGGCTGTCGCCCGGCAGCCCGGCGGACCTTGGCGCCGGCTGGTTCGAGGGGCTGTCGATGCGCGGCCGATACGCGCTGCTGTCGCGGCTCAACCTGTGGGAGCAGCTGAATGAGTACATTAACCTGTTGGACGACGACGAATTCAAGCGGGCGCTGGTGTTCCTGCGCCGGGCCTTTAGTTCGTTCACCGCGCGCGAGAAGACGCTCGTCTCCGAGCTGCTGGGTGAATGCTGGGGTGTCAATGCTGAGGCGGCTGCCGAGTTTTTGACCGGCGAGCTGAAGGAGGAGGAAGCCAAAATGCTGGATGAGCTGAACGATTTTGACTTCGAGGATTTGTAATGGAGGATAACGATCACGTAAAGTCCCATACCGCGGCCCGTTGGCGGCTGATCCTCGGACAGGAAGCCGAGACATCGCTGTCCTCTAATGCGCCGGGCGGATCGATCCGGCTTACGGAGGAAGAGCGCATAATGGATGCCGCCCTCGCAGCCATTTATGGCGGAGACTCCACCGAACCCGCTGGCGTACCGGGCGGTGCAAAAGGTGCCGGAAGCGGACGCGGAGCGGTGCATCTCGCCAAGTGGCTGGGCGATGTGCGTAATCTTTTCCCCGAAGATGTCGTATCCGTAATCCAGAATGACGCCATGGAGCGCAAGGGCTGGAAACAGCTGCTGTTAGAGCCGGAATTGCTGGCTTCGGTCAAGCCCGATATTGCGATGGTCGGTACGCTGCTCTCCCTGAAGGGCAAAATCCCGGAGAAAACCAAAGACACTGCGCGAAGGCTGGTTCAAACGCTGGTGGACGAACTCGTCAAGCTGCTGGAGACCGACATTCGGCGAGCCGTGACCGGGGCGCTGAACAAACGCCAGCATTCGCCGCTGCCTTCGCTGAGCGGACTGGACTGGAAGACGACGATCCGCCGTAACCTGAAAAATTACGACCGTGAACGGAAGATCGTCATCCCCGAGCGGATGTATTACTTCGACCGATCGCGGCGCAGCAAGGAATGGACGATTATCGTCGATATCGACCAGAGCGGCTCGATGGCCGACTCCATTATCTGGGCGTCAATCGTTGCTTCGATCTTTGCCAGTATCCCGGCGCTCAATACCCGTGTGGTTGCCTTCGATACGGAAATCGTCGATCTGACCGAGCAGTGCGGCGACGATCCCGTGGATATGCTGTTCGGCATTCAGCTGGGAGGCGGAACGGATATTCACAAATCCGTCAAGTATTGCGAGCAGTTCATTGAAGAGCCGCGTAAAACATTGTTCATTATCGTGTCCGACCTCTATGAGAACGGCAACCAGGCCGGCCTGGTGCGGCGGATGCGCGAGCTGCGGGAAGCGGGGGTGCGGACGATGACGCTGCTGGCGCTATCGGACAGCGGCAAACCTTCGTATGACGAGCGGCTGGCGGCCCAGCTTACCCGTGACGGCACACCGTGCTTCGCCTGTACGCCTGCGTTGCTGCCGGCGCTGGTCGAGGGAGCGCTTAAAGGAATGGATCTCGCCGAGCTGGCAAAACGTCTGGGAACCGCATAAGGTAACCGTTACTTTTTAAATCACATATTGTGTAAGCAAGGTATATCCTTTATAATCGGTTATTAAAAAAGCACCTATCCCATTAGGAGCGGCCTGAAAGGAAATGAACTGCGAATGTCTAGTAAATTGAGAGCGGGTATCGTTGGCGGTACGGGCATGGTGGGTCAACGTTTTATTGCACTCCTGGAGAATCATCCCTGGTTTGAAGTGACGAGCATTGCGGCAAGTCCGAGTTCGGCCGGCAAAACGTACGAAGAATCGGTGAAGGGCAGATGGAAGCTGGACACGCCGATGCCGGAAGCCGTTAAGCGCATTATGGTTCAGGACGCTTCCAAGGTGGAAGAAGTCGCCGCTGACGTGGACCTGATCTTCTGCGCCGTAGATATGAAGAAAGAGGAGATCAAAGCGCTGGAGGAAGCGTATGCCAAAACCGGCACGCCGGTCATCTCCAACAACTCCGCGCACCGCATGACGCCGGACGTCCCGATGGTGGTTCCCGAAATCAATCCGGACCATCTGAAAGTGATCGAACAGCAGCGCAAGCGTCTGGGCACGGAGACCGGCTTTATCGCCGTCAAACCGAATTGTTCCATTCAAAGCTATGTTCCCATGCTGCATGCCTTGCAGGAATTCAAGCCGTCCAAGGTCGTGGCTACAACCTACCAGGCGATTTCCGGCGCAGGCAAAACGTTTACGGATTGGCCGGACATGGTGGACAACGTCATTCCGTACATCGGCGGCGAAGAAGAGAAAAGCGAGCAGGAGCCGCTGCGGATCTGGGGCGAAGTTACCGAAGCAGGGATTGTAAAAGCTCAGGAGCCGGTGATTACCACGCAATGTATCCGCGTTCCGGTAGCGGACGGCCATATGGCCGCCGTATTCGTAACCTTCGACGAAAAGCCGTCCAAGGAAGACATTCTGGACCGCTGGCATAATTTCAAGGGCCGTCCGCAGGAGCTGGAGCTGCCGAGCGCACCGAAGCAGTTCATTACCTATTTCGAAGAAGAAAACCGTCCGCAAACGCGGCTGGACCGCGACATCGAGAAAGGCATGGGCGTATCGGCAGGACGTCTCCGCGAGGATTCGCTGTACGATTTCAAATTCGTCGGCCTGTCGCACAACACGCTGCGCGGGGCTGCCGGTGGCGGCGTGCTGATTGCCGAGCTGCTGAAAGCGGAAGGTTATATTTTGCCGAAAAAATAAATCGCTGCACATAGAAAAAGGTCTCACCGCCATCCCGGCGGTGGGACCTTTTGATTGTGTGCGGGTCAGCAGAACAAGCGGCGTGGCAGTTATCCCGGTAAGTCCAGCAAAGGCGCAGTGCTCCCCGCAAGCGATCCCGACATACTTTAGACCTCTACCCCTGGACAACCTGCGGCTTCGCGCCGAACTGCTTGTCATGCAGCTCGCGGTATAAGCCGCTATGCTCCAGCAGCTCCACATGCGTGCCTTCCTCGATAATGACGCCGTCTTCGATCACGAGAATATTGTCCGCGGCGCGGATCGTCGACAGGCGGTGCGCGATGACGAGACTCGTTTTGTCGCGGAGCAGCAGCTGCATCGCCTGCTGAATGGCATGCTCGGACAGCGTATCCAGCGCCGAGGTTGCTTCGTCCATGATGATAATGGGCGGGTTTTTAAGCAGCACGCGCGCAATGGACAAGCGTTGTTTCTCGCCGCCGGACAGCTTGATGCCCCGGTTGCCGACGATCGTGTCATACCCTTCGGGTAACCCGGCAATGAACTCATGGATGCTCGCCGCCCGGCAGGCGGCAATGATCTCCGCTTCGCTGGCTTCCGCATTGGCATACAGCAGATTGTCCCGGATTGTCCCGTTGAACAGGTACGTATCCTGGGTAACCAGGCCGATCTTGGCGCGCAGCGAATCCAGGGTTACGCTTCGGATATCGGTGCCCCCGATGGTAATGCGGCCTTTGGAGGCGTCATAGAGCCGCGGCAGCAGGTTCGTGATCGTCGTTTTCCCGGCGCCGCTTGGCCCTACAAGTGCAGTTAGTGTGCCCGCACGCGCCGTAAACGTGATTCCCCGCAGCGCCGGTTTATCTTCCTGATAGGCAAAATGCACGTCCTCGAATCGGACCTCCGTATCCCGATCCTCCAGCGGTGCCGCATCCGGCAGGTCGGCGATCCCCGGTTCCATATCGAAATATTCGAAGATCCGTTCAAACAGCGCCACCGAACGTTTGATGTCCACATACAGGTTCGTCATTTGCATCACCGGCGCATAAAGCCGTCCGAGCAGCGCAACAAACGTGACAATGGCCCCGACCGTCAGCTCTCCCTGAATAAACAGATACCCGCCATACAAATAAATCAGCAGCGGCCCTAGGCTGGTGAAGGTGCTCATCGTCATCATGAACCAGCGTCCGGCCATCGATTCGCGGATTTGCAGCCGCGTGACCTCGGCATTCGTATTCCGGAAAGCGGCATATTCCGCCTTTTCCTTCGTGAACAGCTTCATGAGGAGATAGCCGCTGATGCTGAGCGTTTCCTCGATGATCTGGTTTTGCCGGGCAAACTGCTCCTGCGTTTCTTTGGCCAGCTTCCAGCGGACATTGCCCATTTTGCGCGTCGGTACTATAAACAGGGGAATGACGAGCAGACTAAGCAGCGCGAGCTTCCAGTTCATGACCATCAGCGTCGCCGCGGTGCTGACCAGCACCAGAATATTGGTGGCAAAGCTGACAACCGTGCTGTTGAATACGCTCTGGATGCCGGTAATATCGCTGGTCATGCGGGTGATGACTTCGCCGGGCTTTACGGTAGAGTAGAACTGCAGCGGCATGCGCTGCAAATGGCGGTACATCTGGTTTTTCAAATCGTGGACGATATTCTGCGAGATGACGGCATTCAGATAACTTTGCAGCACGCCGAGCAGACCGGAGATCACCGTTGTCGCAAGTGAGAGCCCGACCAGAAGTGCGAGGAGGCGCATATTTTTGTCCGGTAAAGCTTGGTCGATGATATGCTGCACCAGCAGCGGCGGGAGCAATCCGAGTACCGAGGTGAGGGACAGCACGGCGAGAACCAGCAGCGTTCGTTGCCAATAAGGAATGAAATATCGCGCAATCCGCAGCAGCATGGCTTTGGAGAAGTCCGGATGAAGCGAGCCGTCGTCGAATTTAAGCTTGCCGAATCCCGGGCCTAAGCCGCCTACTCCTCTCGACATAAAGAATCATCGCCTTTGCTCATGGAAGTGTGCATCTGTGTCAGATGCGCTAACAGCTCTTTGTTCAATCGGGCCAGACTGCGGACTTCTTCGTCGTTGAACCGCTCCAGCGCCGAGCCAAGCATTTTGTAGGAAAAAGCCTCTTCATTATACCGCTCGCTTAATGCTTTGCCTGCAGGGGTGATGAACAGCCGCGTCTCCCGGCGGTCCACCTCCGAGACGGAGCGGGTGACCAGTCCTTTGTCGACCAGTGCTTCGATGTGCAGGCTGACCCGGCTTTTGGCAAACACCAGGCGTTCCGTGATCTCCTTCTGCGTTTGTCCCGGATGCTTCACGACGGAATTCAGGATGCCGATCTGATGAACGGTCAGGCCGAAGGCGCCGGCGCTTTGATGGGCCAGCCGCTTAAGCTGCCGGGCAATGGCGAAAAAGTGATTATGGATTTCAATAATGTGTTCGGGTTCATGCAAAAGGGCAATCTCCTCTCCGAATATAGTTGTCCTTGTAAACAGTTGACATTGTAAACTAATAATAAGCCATGAAGTCACGGATGTAAACATACGGGCGAACGGTGCCTCGGACAAAAAAACAGCGCCGTAATTTACGGACGCTGCGGAGTTGCAGGGTTATGGAGCTGAAGCGCCTGACGGAATCGCTTCGCCATGAGTTCGGGATGCTCCGCCGAAGCGATGGCGGAAATGACGGAGACACCGTCCGCGCCGGCGGCGATGACGGGAGCGGCGTTCTGCGGCGTGATGCCGCCGATGCCCACGACCGGAACGGTAATCCCGGCGGCCCGCAATTGCCCGATCAGGGCCGTACCGGCCGCAGCCTTCGCATCGGGCTTGGAACTTGTCGGATACACCGGTCCGACGCCAAGGTAATCGGCGCCGTCCGAAATGGCCCGCTGCGCTTCCTCCAGCGTGTGGGCCGAGACGCCGACGATTTTGGAAGGGCCGAGCTTGGCCCTGAGTATAGCGGCCGGAGCATCGTCCTGGCCGACATGCACGCCGTCGGCATCCAGCTTCAGGGCGAGCCCGATGTCGTCGTTGACGATAAAGGGAATGCCGTGCGCCCGGCAGATGGCCTGCAGCTGCCGGCCGAGCTGCTCGGCGTCCGCTCCTACCAGGGCTCCGGCACCTTTCTCGCGGAACTGAAACATCGTAACGCCGCCGGATATCGCTTGAAGCAGCGTATCTGGCGGGGACAGGAGGCAGTTCGGGCTTCCTGCGATAAAGTACAGGCTTAACAGACGGCGGATTTCGGATTCGTGTTTTCTTGTCATCCCCGTTCACGCACCTGTCTGTTCCGGAAGGCGAAATGATTGGTCGGGCCGTGGCCTGAGCCGATGCCCAGGCCGTCCCCGATCGCCGCGGAGATAAAAGCTTTTGCGAGATTGGCCGCTTCGGGAACCGATGCGCCGCCGGCCAAAGCTGCCGTTAATGCCGCCGAATAGGTGCATCCGGTTCCATGCGTATGGCGCGTGGGAATGCGCGGGCTCTCCAGCGCGGTGAATCCGGTTCCGTCGTACAGGAGATCGGTAACCGTTTCGGAATCCGGGCCATGTCCGCCTTTCAACAGGACGTAGCCTGGTCCCATGGCGTGGATGATCCGCGCGGCGGCTTTACGGTCTTGAATGCTGACGATGGGCATGCCGCTAAGGAGCTCCGCTTCCGGAATATTCGGGGTCACGACAAGCGCAAGGGGGAGCAGCTCGCCGACAAGCGCGTCGACGGCCTCCGGCTGCAGCAGGGCGGCGCCGCCTTTGGCGACCATGACCGGATCGACGACCAGCTTATCCCAACCGTAAGCCCGGACCTGTCCGGCCACGGTGCGGATAATTTCGCTGTTGAAGAGCATACCGGTCTTGAGCGCGTCGGGCGCGAGATCCGCTGCGATGGATTCCAGCTGTGCCTTCACCGCATCGGCCTGCAGCGGAAAAACGCCCTGTACGCCCAGCGTGTTCTGGGCGGTGACGGCGGTGATCGCCGACATGCCGTATACGCCAAGCTCCTGGAAGGTTTTGAGATCGGCTTGAATGCCTGCACCGCCGCCGCTGTCGGAACCGGCGACGGTAAGGGCTTTGCGGATGGCAACCATGGTTTATTTTCTCCTTTCGCTTTTTGTAGTTATAACACCAGCAAGCGGATTCGCGCTCTTTCAGCCGCGGCGCTTGCCGTCAGCACGGAAAGCTGGTTAAGGAATTCGATCTGGAAGCTGCCCGGTCCTCTGCCATCCGTGATTTCGGCGGCGATTTCGGCCGCAGCGCCGTAGAAAGCGACCGCTTCCGCCGCGGCCTCCAAGTGTGAGCCTTCGCTGACGGCCAGGAAGGCGCCGACGACCGCACTGAGCAGGCAGCCGGTTCCCGTCACTTTGGTCAGAACGGGATGCCCGTTATCGACCATGAATACCCGTTCGCCGTCGGTAACGCAGTCCTCCTTGCCGGTAACAATGACGACGCAGCCCAGCTTGCGCGCCGCCTTGAGTGCCAGGGCGACGACGTCGCCGTCGCCTTGGCCGGCATCGACGCCTTTGCTTGCCCAGTCGACTCCGGCTACGTTGGCGACTTCGGCGACGTTGCCGCGCAGGGCGGTCAGCTTCAGCTCGCGCACCAGCCGCCCGGTAACGTCGCTGCGGTATGCTGTCGCTCCTGCGCCGACCGGATCAAGGACGAGCGGAACGCCGGCGGCATTTGCCGACTGGCCGGCAAGCAGCATGGAATGGATGGCGTAATCGTTCAGCGTGCCGATATTCAGCACGACGGCGCCGGACATGGCCGCAACGTCGGCAACCTCCTCATGGGCGTCGGCCATAAACGGCGAGGCGCCAAGTGCCAGAAGGCCGTTGGCGGAGAAATTAGCGACGACGATATTGGTGATGTTGTGCACCAAAGGGTTTAACTGACGGATTTTTTCAATATACAGCATAATTGTGTTCGCTCCTTTTGGAATGAGTTATAGGTTGATAAAAGCATCCTTGGCGGCAAGTTGCCCGCTGAGCAGGGCATTGTCCCGCAGCCACTGCGCGACATGTTCCCACGATTCGGGGTCTTGATAGCCGAAGAGCTGATTTCCGGCGTCCATCAGCGGAAGCAGGAGCTTCAGGCTTTGTCGTTCGATTTCGGGATCAAGGGGCGCCGTTTCATCCTGTTGCTTCATAAGCAGTTCGAGGGCTTCCTGCGGATGCTCCTGTACATATTCCTGGCCTTTGCGCAGCGCATCGAGCAGTTTGCGGAGATCGTCGGTTTTGCTTTGGATGCCGCTTTCGCTAGCAACCAGCACCAGCTCGTAATAGTCCGGCACGCCATAATCGGCAGGATCAAAAGAAACGACGGGATAACCTTGTTTCTCCAGAATCAATTGTTCGTGATTGATGAAACCGCCCATAATCGCATCGGCATGCCCGCTGGTTATCGCGGGGACGAGATCGAAGCCGACATCCACGAGCTTCAGCTTGCGGGGATCGCCTCCGTCGTAACTTACCATGCTCTTCAGCATCGCTTCATAGAGCGGAATGGAGGAAAAGCCCGCCGTTTTGCCGGTCAGGTCTCTCGGGCGGTTGATCCCGGAGCCTTTCCGGACCATTAGATGGTTCAGCGGATGCCGGACAATCGCCGCAATCGACCGGACAGGGAGTTCCTCGCTCCGCGCCAGCAGCACCTGCGGCTGGTAGCTGAGCGCCAGATCGGCCTGGCCGGCAGCGACCAGCCGCAAGGCGTCATTGCTGTCGGACGGCATTTGGATATCCACTTGCAGTCCCTGTTCGGCGAAATAACCGTTGTTTTGGGCTGCGTACAAAAAGGAATGCACGGCATTCGGATACCAGTCGAGCACAAGACTTAGTTTATGAGGTTCAGAAACGGCCGGCTGCTTGCCGGCGCTACCCGAATCCTCCGGGGTGCCGCCGCTGCAGCCCCCCAGTACAAGCAGTAGGGCGATGAAGACGGCATGGGCCGCGAATTTAGGGTTCATTATCGATAACGGCTCCTTTTCTTGAGTATCCATTTTTCGAGCATGCTGACTGACAAAGTTAATGCAGCTCCTAGCAGAGAGAGGAGCAGTACCGCCGCGAACAGCTTCCCGCTCTGCAGGCTGCCCGCCATGCGCCGGCTGTAATACCCGAGTCCCCTGCTGCCTCCCAGCCATTCACCGATCGTCGCGCCGATAACGCTGTACACGGCAGCGAGCCTTGCGCCGGAGAACAAAGCGGGCAGGGCCGGCGGGAGTTGCGCTTTTCGCAGCAATTGCCCCCGTGTTGCTCCCAGCGTCAGCATCAGTTCGCGGTATGTGCATTCGCTTTGCTTCAAGCCGTCGTATGTACCTGCCGCTACCGGGAAAAAGGCGGTAAGCCAAACCACGGCAACCTTGCCCCATACGGAGTATCCAAACCACACCATAAAAATGGGTGACAACGCGACCAGCGGTATAGTCTGGCTGAAGAGAAGCAAAGGATACAGAGCTCTGGCAACCGGCTCGTAACGAAACATTAGGATGCCGATGATGATGCCGAGCACCAGCGATAACGCAAGGCCAAGCAGTGCTTCCTGAAGCGTAGCCGGTAAATGCAGGAGCAGCAGCGGGCGCCATTGCCGGACCAGCTCCGTCATCACCTCCGAAGGGGCGGGCAGAATGAACCGGGGAATAAGGCCAAGCCGTGCTTCCGTTTCCCAGCCGCCCAGCAGCGCGCCGGCCAGCAGCGCGAACGGGAAATACCTGCGGAGCGCTCGGCGCCTTTCAGTCTTCACGGGCATCCAGCTCACGCTCCAATAAAGCCCGCAGGGCGATAAACGATGGCTCAAAACGCATATCCCCGTGTCGCGGACGGGGCAGGTCCACCCGGATCTCCTGCAGCCGGCCGGTTCCGGCTTCCATAAGATAAATTCTGTCGCTGAGCAGCAGCGCTTCCTCCAGATCATGGGTGATCAGCAGAACCGTGCGGGACAAGCCGCTCCACATTTCCAGCAGCCAGCGGTGCAGCTCGCGTTTGGTGATCGCATCCAGAGCGCCGAACGGCTCGTCTAGCAGCAGCGGCTCGCCTCCGGCAACCAGCGTGCGCAGCAGAGCGGCGCGCTGCCGCATCCCGCCCGACAGCTCTTCCGGATAGGCCGTCGCCTTGCCTGCAAGGCCAAAACGTTCCAGCATTTTCAAAATCTGCGGCACAACATCTTGCCGGGGAGCGCCCCGCTTTAGCTCCCAGGGCAGCAGGCAGTTGCCGAGCACCGTTCGCCATGGCAGCAGCAAATCTCCCTGCGGCATATAAGCGACTGCGCCGAGGCGGCCGGAAGCGGGGGCGGTTGTTCCGCCCAACCGGATTTCTCCGGCGGCCGGTTCGAGCAGGCCGGCAATCAGCTTGAAGAGCGTGCTTTTGCCGCAACCGCTGGCGCCGACCACCGAGACAAATTCGCCTTCCTCCGCGTAGAGGGACAACCCATGAATCAAGGGCGGCTGTTCCGCCGCGGGATAAGCAAAGGTAAGCTTGCGTACATCAAGAACATTGGCGATTTGGCATTCCTCCTTGGCAAACCAAAAAGACCCATCGACTCCCGGAGGGAGTCAATGGGTCTGAAGATGCGGCAGAAGGAAATGCCTCTTGGGGCAAGACTACTGACGAAACGTTCTGCTCCACTTCCCTCCGCTGGTATGATCCAGATCAGGTTCAAAGGGTCCGAAGCGTAACGCTCCGTCTCAGCCTGGGCGGCTCCCCTAGTGATTTCAAGGTCGTATTTGTTTGTAATTGGATTCTACTATATCATCCGGCACCTTTGAGATGCAAGAGTTTCCATTCCATCTTTCAGGATTTTCGCTCTGCCCGGATTCCGTCAACGAAGAGCTTGATGATACCATCGGCGATCTGCGTTTTGCCGGCTTGGTGCAGCTTCTGCTGATAGAGGAACAGATCCGGGCTGAGCGCGGAGATCAGGGCGGTCGCGGTAAATGGGATATCTATGCTCCGAATTTCCCCGCGTTCAAGCGCACGAAGCAGCAGCGTGGCCATGATGCCGTTTAATCTTTGAAAAATCGGATGCTCGAACTGGGTCAGCTGGCGTTTGCCGGTGAACTCGGTTTTGATGGTATACAGCAGTTCGGCGTGCTGGTCGATAAAATCCACGATCTGTACGATGCAGGTCTGGAGATGCTCCAGCCAAGGCTGCTGCCGGCCATCTGCATGCTCCAAGTCTTGTTCGAGCATCGTTAAAAAACGTTCGGAGCCGCTGCCGAGCAGGTCGGAGCAGATTTCGCCCTTGTCGGCATAACGGCGGTACAACGAACCTTGCCCGATTCCGGCTTTTTTGGCGATCTGGTACATGCTGACCGCTTCCAGCCCTTGCTGCGCGAACAGCGTCTGCGCGGCCTCAAGAATGCGCTCGCGGTAGGCGTCGGGCGGCTGATTCTTATATTTGCTCATATAGGCGACCTCTTTCGGATCGGACCAATTGACAATGCGGACAATTGTCCGTAGACTGTGAGTATTAAGGACGGACAATTGTCCGGTCCAATCCATTATAAAGATAAAACCGGTAGGCGGTCAATGAAGCCATGCCTCCGGTCAACAGGAGGAGAAAAGAATGGAACTGACGTCTAAAGCGGACCCCGAATTCAAACTGACAAGCATCCTGGTTCCGCTGCTGGCGATCATCGCCGGCGTATTTATGGTCGTTCTGGATAGCACGGCGATGAATGTGGCGCTCAGCACGCTGGTGAAGGATTTCGATACAAACTTGAATACATTGCAATGGGTCGTTACCGGCTATATGCTCGCCCAAGCCTCCGTGATCCCGTTATCCGGCTGGCTGTCCGACCGCTTCGGCGCGAAGACGGTGTTTTTGTCGGCCGTTGTGCTGTTTACCGCAGGCTCGATTCTGTGCGCCACGCCGAATTCGGCGCCGCTGCTCATTGCTTTCCGTGTGCTGCAGGGCCTCGGCGGAGGCTTTGTGCTGCCGGTGGCAATGGCCTACGTGTACCGCTTGGCCCCGGTGAGCAAGGTCGGCGTCGTTATGGGCATTATGGGCATTCCGGTGCTGTTCGCGCCGGCCATCGGACCCGTGCTGTCCGGCTGGCTGGTGGAATACCACTCCTGGCGCTGGATTTTTCTGATCAACATTCCCATCGGCATCCTCTGCCTGCTGATCGGCCTCCGGAAGCTGCCGAAGGTGGAACGCAATACGGTGGGCGGCATCGATAAGTTCGGGATGGTGCTGGGCCCGCTGGCATTCGCCTCGTTGTCCTATGCGGTGAGCCAAGGGGCGGAAAGCTGGACCTCCGACAAAACGATCATCGGCTTAATCGTGGGCATTGTTGCGCTGATTGCTTTCGTCATTGCCGAATTCCGCACGGCGAACCCGCTCATGGAGCTGAAAATATTGCGCTCGGTGGATTTCAGCGCCGGCATTATCGTGCAGTGGGTGGCGCAGTTCGGTCTTTACGGAGCCCTTTTCCTGTTGCCCCAGTTCCTGCAGCAAGCGCGCGGCTTCGGCGCCTTCGACACCGGCCTGACGCTGCTGCCGCAGGCCATCGCGTCCGGACTCATGATGCCGATCGCAGGAATTCTCTTTGACCGCATCGGGGTGCGCTGGCTCGTGGTATGCGGGCTGAGCCTCGTTTCGGGTGCACTGTTCCAATACTCGCATGTGGATTTGACGACAGAAAGCCGCGATGTCATTGTGCCGCTCATCATGTGCGGAGCGGGGATGGGGATGATGATGATGCCGATGAACACGCATCTTCTGAACAAAGCGCCGCGAAATCTCGTAAGCCGGGTAACTTCGTTGACCAACTCCATGCAGCAGGTCATCAATTCCCTGGCGGTATCGACCCTCGTTACCATTCTGACCGCGAGAGCGACAACCCGCGGCAACGAAATGAAAGCCGCAGCGGCGGCGGCCGCCAAAGCGGGCAAGGCTGTGGATTCCTCGCCCGAAGCCATGCAGCATGCGGCCCAGACGGTGCTGGCCAAAGGTTTTGACGATACCTTCCACATCATGATGTTTGTGGCGATCGGCGGCGCTCTGCTCGGCTTGCTGCTTCGCCGCAGCAAGAAGGCCGAAACGGAAGAGGGAGCCGACAAGGTCCGGCCTGAACCAATGCACGGTTAACTTGAATTACGACGATTTATTCAATGATTAGGATGCAGCTATCCCCGGAGCACTTTTAAGAAGGTCTTAAAGGTGTCCGGGGATATTTTTGTCTCAGAAAGGGCAAAAGAAGAGAGCAGAGACTGGAAGAGAGGAGAATAGCGATGAAGAAGTTTAGCTTGACCATTGCATTGATCCTGACCCTGATGCTGGTCGCGGCATGCGGGAATAACAACAATAACAATAATGCCGGGAATACCGGAGCCGGCGGTAACAATGCATCGGCAACCGAGCAGCCGGCGGCTGCGCAGAACAGTCTCGACGCGGTGAAAGCCAGCGGTAAGCTCCGGATCGGAACCGAAGGCACTTATGCGCCGTTTACGTTCCATGACGCCAGCGGTACGTTGACCGGGTTTGACGTGGAAATTGCCGAGGAGGTAGCCAAACGGCTGGGCGTGAAAGCCGAATTCATCGAGACCCAATGGGACGGCATGTTCGCAGGCCTGGATGCCAAACGTTTTGACGCCATCTTCAACGAAGTGTCAGTCACCGACGAGCGCAAAGTTAAATACGACTTTTCCGATCCGTACATCATCTCAAAAGCGGTACTGATCGTTAGCGAAAATAACAAGGATATCAAGAGCTTCGACGACCTGAAAGGTAAAAAATCCGGCCAGTCCCTGACCAGTAATCTGGGTAAAATCGCCACGGACCACGGCGCCGAAATCGTATCCGTCGAAGGCTTTAACCAAGCAATCGATCTGCTGACCTCCGGCCGTATCGACGCGACGATCAATGACGGTTTGTCTTTCCTGGATTTGAAGAAACAAAAACCGGACGTCAAGATTAAAAGCGTCGACGAAATCGACAACGGCTCCCGCAGCGCGGCAACCTTTCTGAAAGGCAACGACGAGCTGGTGAAGGCGGTCAACGATGCGCTTGCGGCCATGAAAGACGACGGAACGTATTTGAAAATCTCTGATAAATATTTCGGTGCGGACGTCTCCAAATAATATTTCCGAAGAAGGATGTATGCATGATGGATGACCGCAAACTGCACATCTTGCTGGATTCACTGCTGCCTCTGCTCAAAGCAGGGGTGGCTTTTACCATTCCGCTTACTTTATTATCGTTTGGCTTTGGGCTTATTTTGGCGGTGCTGACGGCGCTGGTCCGTTTATCCTCCTGGACCATCCCGCGGCAAATCGCGCGCTTTTACGTCTGGATTATTCGCGGAACGCCGCTGCTGCTGCAATTGTTTATTATTTTTTACGGATTGCCTTCGGTCGGCATCATTCTGGATCCGCTGGTTGCGGCCGTCATCGGGTTCTCGCTCAGCGTAGGCGCTTATGGCTCGGAAATCGTCCGGGCCGCCATCCTGTCGATCGCCAAGGGGCAATGGGAAGCGGCGTTTTCGGTCGGCATGACCCGCAGCCAGGCGCTGCGCCGGGTGATACTCCCGCAAGCCGCCCGGGTATCGGTGCCGCCGCTGGCGAATTCCTTCATCAGTCTGGTGAAGGACACGTCGCTCGCCGCCAGCATCACTTACGTGGAGATGTTCCGGACGGCACAGCAGATCGTCGCAACGACTTACGAACCGCTGCTGCTGTACGCTGAGGCAGGGGGCATCTACCTGATCTTCAGCTCCGTGCTGTCTGCCGTGCAGAATGTGCTGGAGCGCAGGCTCAGCCGGTATTCCGCGCATTAAAAGGAGAAGATCCATTTGATTGAAATACAGGATTTGCATAAATCGTTCGGCGGGCTGGAGGTGCTGAAAGGAATCAGTCTCAAGCATGCGCACGGCAAAGTGCTGGTCGTTATCGGACCATCCGGTTCGGGAAAAACCACGCTGCTGCGCTGCTTCAATCTGCTGGAGATTCCGGACCGCGGAACCATCACGGTGGGAGAGACGGAGCTGGATTTCACGGATTCGCGGAAGCTGCCGCTAGGCAAGGTTCTGGAGCTGCGCCGCAAGACGGGGATGGTCTTCCAGTCCTATAACTTGTTTCCGCACATGACGGCGCTCGGCAACGTGATGGAAGGACAGGTTACCGTACAGAAACGGTCCCGCGAAGAGGCGCGCAAGCTCGCGCTGGAGCTGCTGGAGAAAGTGGGACTTGGCGATAAAGCGGATGCTTATCCGCATCAGCTGTCCGGCGGCCAGCAGCAGCGGGTCGGTATTGCCCGGGCTATGGCGACCCAGCCCGAGGTGCTGCTCTTCGATGAGCCGACCTCGGCGCTTGATCCCGAACTGGTCGGCGAGGTGCTGAAAGTCATCAAGCAGCTCGCAGCCGAAGGGATGACGATGGTGATCGTCACCCATGAGATGAAGTTCGCTGCCGACGTGGCCGATACCATCATTCTCATGGACGGCGGCCACATTCTGGAGCAAGGAACGCCCGAAGAGGTCCTTAAGCACCCGCGGAGCCAACGGGCCCGCCAGTTCCTGAACCGGCTGAACGGGGAAGAGGAATAAAGCTTCCACCTCTATGTATGTAAAAAAATAAAGCTGTCCTATCAGCCATTTTAATGGCTTTTGGGACAGCCTCTTTTTATACCTGCTGAATATCGTTTACGGTTGGGCCGTTTTGTTGACGGTCTTCAAGTAGTCCAGCGCATTGTAGAGCATTACCGCCGCTTCGGCGCGGGTCAGCTTGCTTTTCGGATGGAACTTGCCGTTTGCGTCGAGCGAGACAATCTTGTATTTCAGCGCGCGCTGGATGCTGCCCTGATAGGAAGGATCGAATTCGCTTTCGTCGGCGATATCGGCCGGCACGATGTTGATCATCGGCAAATTGCCGACATGCTCTACGCCTTGAACCAGCAGGTTCGTAAACAGCTCTTTGGTGATCGGTTGGGCCGGATCGATATCGGCGTCGATGTTCACCCCGTTGTAATAGGCGTTGATGAAAGCTTCGGTGTACCAGGCATTGTCTTTGACTTTGCTAAAAAGGTTGCTGGCAACCGGCGCTTTGTTGAAATCGATGGCCGCCAGGCTAAGCTGCAGGCCGCCGGAAATAAATTGTACCGCCTGAGCCGTCGTCACTGTGGACGCGGGCAGGAATTGGGTATCCGAGATCCCCTTGATCAAGCCTTGCTGCTTGAGCGAGTTGATCTTTTCTTTGCCGCTGACATTGTCGATGTCCTTGAAGCTGCCGGTTGCGGCAAACACGGTGCCGCCGAGGGAGAACGTAAGCAGGGACACGGATGTTATGACAGCGAATGCGCTTTTTTTGATATTCATTGTTATCCACCTCTATTCATAGATTAACCAGTTTGGAACCTGTTCACCTGAATAGACGCAGAAAGTTTTGGTAATGTTGCAGCGCCTTCAGTCCGTGTCCTGAAAAATCAGATTGCGGTACGGATATTTACTGTAAGGCGTCCGGAACAGCAAGGCGATGCCGACTTCCTCGATCGTTACGGATTTCAGCAGAGGACTGACGACAACGCTGCGCACCGCCTTGCGTACGGCAGCCGCATCGTTGTTGCGGATCGCTGCCGCCAGGCGAATCGCGTAAGACCGGTCGAACGCAAGCCGGCGGTACAGCGGAATCACAGCCGCGGCAATGGCGCGGTGCGCCCGTGTGCTGAAGGTGAACTGCACGGTTCCCGGAGGTATCGTCGTACCGTTCACATCGTACAATTCCGAATTTTTGCGCGGCAAAAAAATAAAATACCCGATTCCGTTCGTTGCATAGTTGTTGACGCCGGCAAGCGTCTTGATTTCGGAGAGCAGAGTACCCATTTCTGCTAAATCGGTATGGATGACCGCTTCGCTCCAGCGCTGCGCATAACGGCGGTTAGCTGCGATTTTCATGTAAAAAGGCAGCATCGCCCGGCCCACCTTTTGCAATGAGGCACCTGTAACCATCATAAATCCACTCCATTCCGGTTATGATGTTACAGCATATGCCCGGGGTCAGGATCGGGAAGGGACGAACGACTTGATCCAGGTACCGAAGCTGCCCGGATTGCGCGTCTGGACGAGCACGACGCCTTCGCCGCGAAACCGGCAGACCAGCGCCTCGCCGCTGGTGAAGCTGCTGAGCCAGCCGGAGGCGGCTTTTTCCACCTTGTAGTCCATATAGTCTGGCCAAGCGACCAGATGCCCATTGTCGATGATCATCTCTTCGCCCGGAGCCAGGTTGATGGCGTGGATCGCGCCGAAGGAAGAGAGGAACACTGTGCCGCGCCCGCTGATCTCGACGATAAAGAAGCCTTCGCCCGAGAAAAGGCCGCGCGTCAGGTTCTGCATTTTGGTGTTGACCTGAATACCCTGCGTCCCGGCCAGAAAACCGTCCTTCTGCACATACAGCTTGTACGAGCCGTCCAGTTCAATCGCTTCGATATCGCCGATGGCGCCGGGGGAGAGCAGCACTTCGCTTGCGCCGCGCGTCGCCGTCAGCTCCTGGAAGAAAAATTTCTCGCCGCTTAGCATCCGTCCGAGCCCGCGCATAATCCCGCCGTCCACCGTACCGCGGAGCTCCACATTCGGCGACATGGCGACCATGGCCCCCATCTCGGCTTTGACGCTTTCCCCTGAATTCAGTTGAACCTTCAGCATGGCAAATGCGCCGTCGTATAAAATGTCGTATTTCACAGGCAAACCCCTTTCGCGTGCCAACCATTTAATTTTAAAAGAAATGTACCGCCAGTCTTACGCTTACGTATGTTAAAATAGCAATAAATGCGTGGTGCCTGTTTCTATTGTCGGGCAGGAAACGCTGCAAAGCAAATGTTTCATATCAAATAAAGGAGTGAAGCCCTATGGCCCGCACGAAAACGCAAAAAGCGATACGCAAGGCCGATTTAAGCGGCCTCCGGTGCCCGGAGCAAAACCGCAGATCCAATGAAGATTTTGGCGCCATTTCCCAGCATACCCGGCTCACGCCGACCAAACGCCAGCAACTGAATAAAATGAAACACAAGGAGCGAATCTATAACGAAGATGGCGCTCCTTTTTTGTGCCCGATTATTGTATGGAGGCCGGGTTTCACTTTGCGGGAGAGCTAACCGCCTGACGGTTCCGTTCGCGGCTGGTCTGACGGTATTCCTTCGGCGACATGCCGAAGCGGTTTTTGAAAATGCGGTGGAAGTACGTGTAGTTGGCAAAACCGCAGGTTTCCGAAATATGCTCCAGCGGCAGCGGGCTGAAGGTGATGCGCTCGCGGGCCATTTCCAGCCGGACTTCATTGATGTATTTGACGATCGTGGTATTGAATGCTTCTTTGAATAAGTGAACCGCCCGGGAGACGGAGATATCGACATGCGCCGCCACGTCCTCCAGCCTAAGCGAAAGCGCAGCATGTTCTTCAATGTACTGCTTCATCCGGTAAGCCAAATGGCGTTTGGCGGTGACGGAAGGCTGATCGGCGGTCAGGCGGTCGATTTCCATGCAAAAAATCTGAAGATAACAGGCCGAAATTTCCGGTGAGAAGTTGGCTAGGCGGCGCTGTTCCAGGACAAGCTGGCGCAAAATGCCAAGCAAATTGTCGCTGGGCGGCAAATGCACGACGAACGGGCGCTGCTTCTGCTGCCACCATTCCTCGATCCACGGCCCTCCGCAGAAGATATGGTAGTCGCCGCTTTCGATCCGCGGTTTGCCTGTCGGATGGTTTTCCTTGTCGATGCTCAAATAATACGGGTCGTTCGGGGCGAACAGCATCAGGTCGCCGGTCTCCACGGTGGTGATGGCGCCGTCGATCATCGTCCGGCTGCGGCCTTCGGTCTGATAACGGAGCAGGTAACTCTGTACGCCCTCGCTCCGTGACATATGAAAGGGCTTGCGGTGAAACGAAAAGCCTGCTGACAAAACATGGCAGGCAGGAACATTGTTCATGGTTGGCCTCCCGGACGGATATTAAAAGACAAGCAAATTGTTCATGTTTCAATCATATTATTCATTTTATTATAGACGCTTTCATATTACCATGTAGCTAGGCAAGACGACATAGAAATATGACCTATGAATGTCGTTTCGCGGCTCCATTTGCTACATAATCCACGACCCGGAACAAATTGGGTAATTACGGAAGGGATGCAACTTGCTGTGTGTGCAGCCCTTTTGTTCAGGTGTACAAATTCGAAATTAACTCTAGACAAACAGGAGTGAAGTCCAAATGCTGAAGATCGGCCTGCAGCTGTATACCGTTAGAGAAGAGCTGGAGAAAGATTTTGAAGGAACGATCCGCAAAGTCGCGGAGCTTGGCTATGCCAGTGTGGAATTTTTCCATTTCTTCGGTCGCAGTTCGGCAGAGGTTGCGGCGCTGCTTGAGGAGACCGGGCTGGTTGCGCTCGGCGCGCACCGTCCGTATACCGAGATGCTGGAACATACCGCAGAAGAAATCCGCTACAACTTAGAAATCGGCAACAAAAACTTGATCATCCCTTATTTGACCGAAGAGCAGCGGAACTGGGAACAGGTGGTTTCCGATCTGCGCGCAATCGGCGCGAAAACCGCCGAGCAAGGCGCGGTGCTGTTCTATCATAATCATGATTTCGAATTCACTCAAAAAGTCGGCGAACAAACGGCGTTTGATTATATTTTCGCCGGCGTGCCCGCCGAGCAGCTTCAGGTAGAGCTGGATACCTGCTGGGTGCATTTTGCCGGTTACGATCCGGTTGCCTATATCGAAAAATACGCCGGACGCCTGCCGATCATTCACTTGAAAGACGTAAAGAGAAGCGAAGACGGCTCGCCGGAGACCGTCGTGCTCGGGGAGGGCGAAGTGAACCTCGCCGCCATTCTGGAAGCCGCCGATAAGGCCGGTGCCGAATGGGCCGTCGTGGAACAGGATTTTTGCGCGCGTCCGGCTATGGATAGCATCGCAGACAGCATGAAATGGATAAAAGCATATGCCAATCAAGGGGGAAACGTACATGTCTAAAGTTTTGAAAATCGCCATCGTAGGTTGCGGAGGCATCGCGAACGGCAAACATATGCCGGCGTTGTCCCGTCAAAAAGACGCAGAAATGGTTGCCTTCTGCGATATCGTGAAAGAACGCGCCGAGAAAGCGGCTGCCGAATACGGCGTTGAAGGCGCTAAAGTATATACCGATTTCCGTGAAATGCTGAGTGAAGGCGGATTCGAAATCGTGCATGTCTGCACGCCGAACGACAGCCACTCCGAAATCACCGTAGCCGCTTTGGAAGCCGGCAACCATGTGCTGTGCGAGAAACCGATGGCCAAAACGACGGCCCAAGCGCAGGAAATGCTCGATGCGGCCAAGCGCACAGGCAAAAAGCTGTCCATCGCTTACCAGAACCGTTTCCGTTCGGACAGCCTGTATCTGAAACAATTGATCGAAGCCGGCGAACTCGGAGAAATCTATTTCGGCAAAGCCATCGCGCTGCGCCGCCGCGCCGTGCCGACCTGGGGCGTATTCCTCGACGAAGAGAAACAAGGCGGCGGCCCGCTGATCGATATCGGTACGCATGCACTGGACTTGACGCTGTGGCTGATGGACAACTACAAACCGAAGATGGTTGTCGGCTCCACCTTCCACAAGCTGGGCCAACGCGCGAATGCAGCAAATGCCTTCGGTCCGTGGGACCCGGAACAATTCAAGGTTGAGGACTCCGCATTCGGCTTTATTACGATGGAGAACGGCGCAACGATCTCGCTGGAGTCCAGCTGGGCGCTGAACGTCTCCGAATTCGGCGAAGCGAAAACGCTGCTCGCCGGAACCGAAGGCGGCGCGGATATGAAAGACGGACTGCGCGTCAACGGCGAACGCAATAGCCGTTTGTTCGAAACGAAATATGATTTGTCCGCAGGCGGCGTAGCCTTCTACAGCGGATCCGAAGAAAGCGATGCCGACCGCGAAGCCCGTTACTGGCTGGAAGCGGTACGCGAAGATAAAGCACCGGTAGTCAAACCGGAGCAAGCCATCGTTGTTACGCAAATTCTTGAGGCGATTTATGAATCGGCCCGCACAGGACGCGCGGTATACTTTGACGGAAGCTCCGATAACTAAGACTAGAGAAACAGGAGTGGAACAACCATGAGTCAAGCAGAACATTCCGTAGTGATCATCGGATACGGAGGTATGGGCAGCTACCATGCGGAACTGATCAAGGAGAACGCCCGGCTGAAAGTGGCTGGGACGTTCGACTTGCTGGAGACGCGCCGCAGCGCTTCGGAAGCCAGCGGATACCGCGCATACGGCAGCTACCAGGAAGTGCTGGATGATAAAGGCGTCGACGTCGTGCTGATCGCGACACCGAACGATGTGCATAAGGAGATTGCCATTGCCGCGCTGCGCGCGGGCAAGCATGTCATCTGCGAGAAGCCGGTAACGCTGGATTCCGCGGAGTTCACGGAAATTCTCGCCGCGGCGGACGAAGCGGGCCGCATCTTTATGGTGCATCAGAACCGTCGCTGGGATGAGGATTTCCGGATCATCAAGCAGATGTACGAGAAGGAGACGATCGGCTCGCTGTTCCAGCTGGAGTCCCGCGTGCATGGCGCGAACGGCATTCCGGGCGATTGGCGCCATGTCAAAGCCCAAGGCGGCGGCATGCTGCTCGACTGGGGCGTCCATCTGCTTGACCAGCTGCTGTTCATGATCGACAGCAAGGTAGTCAGTGTCAGTGCGAACCTGAGTTTTATTCTCGGCAACGAGGTGGATGACGGCTTTGAAGCAACCCTCCGTTTCGAGAATGGCGTCAAGGCAATTGTCGAGGTGGGGACGACCAACTTCATTACGCTGCCAAGATGGTACGTTAAAGGCACCGAAGGAACAGCAGTGATCGAGGACTGGTCCCTAACTGGCCGCAGCGTCATTCGCAACCAGGAAAGCGAGCACCGCGAACCGACGCCGATTCGCGCCGGCGTGGGCTTGACCAAAACGATGGCGCCGCCGTCCGAAGGAGCGACGCTGACTGAAGCGCTGCCTGCGGCTGCCGAGCTGCCGTCCGGGTTCTTCGACAACTTTGCCGATTGCCTGGAAGGCAAAGCCGAGCCAATCGTCAAGAATGACGAAGTGATGCGGGTGCTGAAGCTGATCGAAGCCATTTTTGCCGCGGCGGAGACGGGCGAAGTCATAAAGGATTTTGATGTTTACCGGAGCAAAGTTACGGTATAACTTATACAAGGAGAGGCGGACAGGTATGAAATTAGGCGTATTTATGGTACTGTTTGGCGGCCGCAAGCTGGAGGATGCCCTGGATTACGTGGCTTCCAAAGGATTGAACGCGGTCGAGATCGGAACAGGAGGCAATCCGGGTAAAAGCCATTGCGACCCGAAAGTGCTGCTGGAGAACGAAACGGCGCTCAAGGAGTTCAAACATGCGGTGGAATCGCGCGGCCTTATGATCAGTGCGCTCAGCTGCCACGGTAACCCGCTGCACCCGCAAAAACATTTGGCCCAGCAGGATCATGAGGATTTCGTGAATTCGGTGCTGCTTGCCGAGAAACTCGGCGTGCAAGTCGTGAATACGTTCTCCGGCTGTCCGGGCGACCATGAGAATGCAAAATATCCGAACTGGCCGGTGGCGCCTTGGCCGAACGACTACCAGGAGATTTTGGCATGGCAATGGGAACAAAAGGTAATTCCTTATTGGAAGGAAATGGGCGAGTTCGCATCCGCACACGGCGTGAAGATTGGTCTTGAGCTGCATGGCGGATTCTCCGTGCATACACCGGCTACCCTGCTGCGTCTGCGCGAAGCAGCCGGCGAAGCGATCGGCGCGAACCTGGACCCGAGCCATATGTGGTGGCAGGGCATCGATCCGGTGCAAGCGATCCATATTCTCGGACGCCAAGGGGCGATTCACCACTTCCACGCCAAGGATACCGTAATCGATCCGGTGAACGTGAACATGCATGGCTTGACCGATATGCAATCTTATACAAATATGCTGGACCGCGCATGGCAGTTCCGTTCCGTCGGCTACGGCCACGACGTGAAGACCTGGGCGGATATCGTCAGCGCCCTGCGCCTGGTCGGTTACGACTACGTGGTCAGCATCGAGCATGAGGACGGCTTGATGTCCGTGGAGGAAGGATTCTCCAAGGCTGTAAGTAATCTGCGTCAGGTGCTGATCGAAGAGCCGCTGACGGAGATGTGGTGGGTGTAATACGCCTTGAAGTTGACGTTCCGGCGTGAGATATCTGCTGAATTGTCCGTTTGAACTTTACGATGATCCTATTGTTATGTTAGGATTATTGACGGCGGTACAAGAGTGAGTTTCATGTCGGAATCATGAAGGCCGGTGCTCCGCCGCGGAGCTGCCGGCCTTTTTCGCCTTATTATAGAATAATCCGCTAACGAACAATGCGACGGAGGAGATTTTCCTGGAAAGCGCAACGAAAAATAAATTAACGGCGGAGCAGCTGGACCTCATCGTTGCCGGGGCTTTTGGGGACCATGTGAAGGTAAAAGCGTGCCGGGAGCTTACCGGCGGATATTTCAACGCTGCCTATGAAGTGCTGCTTAGCGATGAAAAAGAGCTGGTGCTCAAGGTCGGCCCGCTTCAGGATACGGATACGCTGAGTTATGAGCGCAATATCATGAGCGCGGAGGTATCGGCCTTGCAGCTTATTCGTAGCAAAGGTACGGTTCCTGTGCCTAAGGTGCTGTTCTATGACGACAGCCGGAGCAAGATCGCCGGCGAATATTTTTTCATGGAAAAAGTCCACGGAGAGCCTTACAGCGACATCAAGGACGGGCTGCAGCCGGACCAGCGGGCAGCGGTCGAGACGGAGCTGGGCCGGTACAACCGGATGATCAATGAGATCCGCGGCGAGCGCTTCGGGTTGTACAGCACGCTTCCGCGAAGCGGCGGCCGCTCCTGGCGGGAGACGTTTCAAGAGATCATCGGCGATTTGCTGAATGATGCCCGGCGGCTTGGCGCCGTCATGCCGGTTCCTCTGGAACGGATTGAGGAAGAGGTGGCGAAGCTGCTGCCCGCACTGGAGGAGGTCACCGAGCCGCGGCTCGTGCACTGGGACCTCTGGGACGGCAATGTGTTCGTAAAAGGCGGCAAAATCGTTGCGCTGATCGACTGGGAACGGGCGCTTTGGGGCGATCCCCTGATGGAATATTATTTTCGCTATATCGAGGATACCCAGCATTTCCTGAGGGGTTACCATGGCGTTTTTGACAGCCCGAACGAACGGGCCCGCATCAGGCTGTACGATCTGTATATCGATTTAATTTACTTCATTGAATGTTACTCCCGCAAATATGACAGCGCCGGGCATTTCGAATGGGCGCATGACAATTTGCTGGCCGGTTGGGAACGGTTCCTAAAATGAAAATTGTTTGAAAATTCTTGACTTCATGTCGGAATTATAGATAAAATATTACTTATTGCTTGTTAATATAATGAGAACCATTATCATAAACAAGATAGCAGAGAGGGTGACAGGATGGATCGCCTTTTAGAGGTCAATGATCTGGCAATTTCGTTTAAAACCCGTGGTGGAGAAGTGCAAGCTATCCGCGGCGTAAGCTTCCATGTAAACAAAGGTGAAACGCTCGCGCTGGTGGGCGAATCCGGTTCCGGGAAAAGCGTTACCTCCCAAGCGATTATGAAATTGATTCCTCAGCCGCAAGGTCAATACAAGCGCGGACAAATTTTGTTCGACGGCCAGGAAATCATCAGCAAAAATGAAAAGCAAATGCAAAAAATCCGCGGTAAAGAAATCGGCATGATCTTCCAGGATCCGATGACATCGCTGAATCCAATGATGAAAGTCGGCCGCCAAATTACCGAAGTTCTGTTCAAACATGAAAAAATCACGAAAAGCGCCGCTTACACGCGCGCCATCGAACTGCTGCGTCTTGTAGGCATTCCTTCCCCGGAACGCCGCTTCCAGCAGTATCCGCATGAATTCAGCGGCGGGATGCGCCAACGCGTCGTAATCGCCATGGCGCTGGCTGCCAATCCGAAGCTCCTGATTGCGGACGAGCCTACCACTGCGCTCGACGTTACGATTCAGGCGCAAATTCTGGACCTGATGAAGGACCTGCAGAAGAAGATCGGTACCGCGATCATCTTCATTACCCATGACCTTGGCGTCGTGGCCCGTATGGCTGACCGCGTAGCGGTTATGTATGCCGGCCAAATCGTTGAAATGGGCACCGCGGAAGAAATCTTCTACGATCCGCGCCATCCGTACACTTGGGGTCTGCTGGCTTCCATGCCAAGCCTGGAGAGCAAAGGCCAAATGCTGACTGCCATCCCAGGGACGCCTCCTGATTTGATCAAGCCGCCGAAGGGCGACGCGTTCGCGCTGCGCAGCTCGTACGCCATGCAAATCGATGTGGAGAAGGAGCCTCCGATGTACAAGGTTTCCGATTCGCATTTGGTAAAATCGTGGCTGATGCATCCGCTTGCGCCGGCTGTGCAGCCGCCGGAAATCGTGCAAAAACAGCGCCGCGAACTGCCGGGCAACTACCCGCAGCCGATTTTGGCCCAATAAACAGTAGATATGATAAAGCGTCAGGCGTGATAAGCGTCTGGCGTTTTTTTTGATGTTTTGGGATTTATTTATTTTAAATAAACATAAAACGAATCATGTATATATAAATAAAAAGATTGACTATTCCGCTGGCCCGTTGCAAAATGTAGAAATGTAAGGGTATACATAGGGAGGCGGAAGCATGAAAAAAGCAAAAATGACCACTATATTGTCTTTGGCGCTGTTAACGGCCTGCAGCGCGGGTAACGGCAGCACACCTGAATTCAAGAACGTATCGGTGCATGATCCATCCGTAATCAAAGTGAAGGATACCTATTATGTGTTTGGGTCGCATCTGGCCTCCGCCAAGACCAAGGATCTGATGAGCTGGAAGCAAATTTCGTCCGTCGTGGAAGACGGGAACCCGCTGATCCCGAACGTCACGGAGGAATTGAGCGAGACCTTCAACTGGGCACAGTCGGACACGCTTTGGGCCCCGGATGTCATCGAACTGGCCGACGGGAAGTTCTATATGTATTACAACGCCTGCCGGGGCGATTCGCCGCGTTCCGCCATGGGCATTGCCGTTGCCGACAAACCGGCCGGGCCGTACAAGAACCTTGGCATCATTCTCAAATCGGGAATGTCCGGCCCGGGGGAGGACGGGGAGATGTATGACGCCACGCAGAAGCCGAATGTGGTCGACCCGGATGTCTTTTTCGATAAGGAAGGCAAGCTGTGGATGGTCTACGGTTCGTATTCGGGCGGGATTTTCATTCTTGAACTCGATCCGACAACAGGCTTCCCGCTGCCGGATCAGGGCTATGGCAAAAAGCTGCTCGGAGCAAATCACGCCCGCATTGAGGGCCCTTACATGCTCTACAGTCCGGAGACCGATTATTACTACCTGTTCCTCTCGTACGGCGGCCTCGACGCCAAAGGGGGCTACAACATCCGTGTAGCGCGTTCCAAAAATCCGGACGGTCCGTTCGAGGATTCCGAAGGCAAAGCAATGATCGAAGCGCAAGGCACCAAAGGCAAGTTGTTCGACGATCCGGCCTATGCTCCTTACGGCGTGAAGCTGATGGGCAATTTCGAGTTTGTTGCTCCGAACGGAGGCATTGAAGGCGAGGGTTACGTATCTCCGGGCCATAATTCCGCTTACTATGACGATAAGACGAACCAGTATTACCTGATCTTCCATACGCGCTTCCCGCGCAGAGGCGAAGAGCATGAGGTGCGCGTGCACCAGATGTTCATGAACAAGGACGGCTGGCCGGTCGTGGCGCCGCACCGGTACAGCGGGGAGAAGATCGGTTCCTACAAAGCCGAAGAAGTGGCAGGCACATACAACTTTATCAACCACGGCAAGGACATCTCGGCAAAGATCGTCCACTCCAAACGGATCGAGCTTTCGGCGGACGGACAAATCACCGGCGCGGTAACCGGAACCTGGTCGCTGGAAGGCGAGAATAATGCGGTTCTGAACATCGGCGGAGAAACATACGACGGCGTGTTCGTGACGGAATGGAACGAAGAGCTGGCAAGCCATGTCATGACCTTTACGGCATTGTCGGCAAAAGGCGTATCCGTATGGGGAAGTCATGTAAAAACGAACTGACATAAGCTAATAAAATTAATTTATGCAATCATAAAAAACAATAAATATGCAATGGGGCTTTTGCCGTATATACTCCTTGTAAGAGGTTTATTCCCATGGGGACGGAAAAGGAGCAGTGTACATAATGGCAAAAGTAACGGGTTTGGAAGGCGTAGTCGCCGGGGAGACAGATATCGGCCTGGTAGACGGGGAAAAAGGGTATTTGGTCTATCGCGGGTATTGGGCGAAAGAGCTTGCGGTCAGCAAAAGCTACGAAGAGGTGGCTTACCTGCTGTGGTACGGGCACTTGCCGAATGAATCGGAGCTTGCGAAATTGAAGCGGGAGATGGCGGAAGCGCGAGAAATGCCGGAATATTTATGTCAAATGATCGATCTGCTTCCGGCGTCGGTTCCGCTTATGCTTGTACTGCAAAACGCTGTCGCTGCGCTGGGCGAAAAAGGGAGTGCGACCTGGCCGCCAAGCTTGCAGCAGGGAATCCGCTTAACGGCCGTGCTGCCGACCATCATCGCCTATAGATACCGTAGGCTGAAAGGCCTGGAGCCGGTTAAACCGGACATTACTCTGGGGCATGCAGCCAACTATTTGTATATGCTTAGCGGAAATGCTCCGGAAGAAGCGCATGTCAAGGCGCTTAGCGCTTATCTGATTTTATGTATGGAGCACGGCATGAATGCTTCGACGTTTGCGGCCCGCGTGGTGCTGTCGACTGAATCGGATATCTGTGCCGCCATCGGCGGCGCGATCGGCGCCATGAAAGGCCCGCTGCATGGCGGCGCGCCGTTTGAGGTGATCTCGATGCTGGAAGAGATCGGTACCGTGGACCGCGCTGAAGCATGGATCCGCAATGTACTGGACAACAAAGGCAAAATCATGGGCTTTGGGCACCGCATTTACAAAACCAAAGATCCCCGTGCGGAAGCGCTCAAGATCGCCACGCAGGAAATGATCGGCAAAGATCCATCCTTCGACGTAGCGATCGAAGTTGAACATATCGCGATCGCGCTTCTGGAAGAATATAAGCCGGGACGCCGGCTGTTCACCAACGTCGAATTTTACGCGGCAGCCATTCTCCGCGCATTGGAACTGGATCCGGAAGTGTTTACGCCCACCTTCACCTCCGGACGCATTGTCGGCTGGACGGCCCATTTGATGGAGCAGGCGGCCATTAACCGCATCTTCCGTCCGCAGTCCGTCTATACCGGACCGATGCCCGAAACGGAAGCGTAACTGCCAGCTGCCTAATCTATGCTGGTTTGAACTTACCCAAAAGCCTCTCCCGAAAAAGCTGCGGGAGAGGCTTTACTTTGGTAAAAAACAATTATAGTCATTGACCGTTTACGCTTGTGAGAATTACAATTAATTACATTCCAAGAAAGGATGTGTTGTTATGAGTAGCATTGTGCGTGTTCGGAAGGTGAATTTTAAATAACCCTGTAAAGGGCATAAACATGCAAATGAGTTCTTTATGTCCTTTGTTGTAATGACCTTTACAGGGATTACAAAAAAGGAGAATGAATACATGCGATCTTATCGTTTTAAAGCAAAATACGGCGAACTGATCAACGATCTAATTAAAGACTACGAAGAGGAAACGAACAGCCCATATATTATTGGACCGGATGCGGTATGCCTGCTCGAACTGCTGTGCGAAAAGATGGAATTGTCTCCGGGGATGCGCATTTTGGATATGGGCTGCGGTGCGGGATTCACTTCGATTATCCTGGCTAAAGAATTCGGCGTAACCGTATTTGCGAACGATCTGTGGTTCAGTGCCAGCGATAACTATAAGCGTTTCGTTAAGGCGGGAATCGAGAACCAGGTGTATCCGATGCGGGCGGATGCCCGCGCATTGCCATATGCCGACGGATTCTTCGATGCGGCCGTAAGCATTGATGCGTACCATTATTTTGGTACCGATGAATGTTATTTCGGCAATCATTATGCCCGTTTGGTGAAGCCGGGCGGACAGTTCGGGATGGTCCTGCCTGCGCTCACGCGCGAATTCGAGCACGGGCTGCCGGATGGGCTGGTTCCGCTCTGGGAGCCAGATATGTATGCCTGGCACAGCGCCGATTGGTGGAGCCGGATGTGGCAGAAGACCAACCTTGTCGATGTCCGTTGTGCGGAAGAAATTTCGGGCGGCAAAGCCTTATGGAATGCGACAGCCGATCATGAACTGCATGAAGCCGATACCGAGAACTATTTGACGCTGATGCGATTGACTGCAATCAAACGATAGTGCTTTCCGTTACGCAAAGAGACTGGAGCGACACAGCTCCGGTCTCTTTGCCGTACAGTTTATTCGGCATATACCGTGGATTTGGTCAACGGCTCATATTTTTGATCCGATTCCGCCAGACGTTTGGACGCCTCTTGGGCAATCGCGTAGGCGGTTGTTCCCATCAGCAGGTGTAAAGGCGGATCGCCCATTTCGGCCAAGCTCCAGACGGCATCCGCAATTTTGGCCGGATCACTGAGCGTTCCGATCCGTTCTTCGGCTGAAGCAGCGCTCATGCCGCGCAAATGCCGGGCGACTCCGCCGATCAGTTCTTTATAAGGTTCGCTGACCGGTGGAACATCCATGGATGATCCAGCCCAGTCCGTAGCTATGCCTCCCGGCTCCACGACGGTCACTTTAATCCCGAAGGGAGCGACCTCTTTGGCCAGCACTTCAGTGAAGCCGTTAACCGCAAATTTGGAACTTTGATAGGCGCCAAGCCCTGCGTTGCCGACCCGGCCTCCGATGGACGAAATGTTGATGATGGAGCCGCCGCCCTGCGAGCGCATGGCCGGCAGAACGGCTTTGGCGGCATAAACGACCCCGAGAAAATTGGTCGCTACCTGCTGCTCGAAATCGGCAATGGTTATGTCTTCGATCGACGAGACATTCGCATAACCGGCGTTGTTGACCAGGACGTCGATCCTGCCGAAGCGGTCCAGCCCCTTCCGGACGGCCGCCAGCACACCGGCATTATCCGTTACATCCATAGATACCGGATATATTTGTTCACCGTATTCAGCCGCGAGACTCTCCAGCGAAGCGGCATTGCGTGCGGTTGCGATGACCCGCTCCCCATGTTTAAGCGCGGCCAGCACGATTTCCCGTCCCAACCCCCGGGAGCTTCCCGTTACCATCCATACTTTGTTTGACATTAAAGAGCACCTCGTTTTGTATTGGAATGAAATGAAGTATAATCAATTCGAGTAACTCGAAGTCAACAGTGAAATGACAAAGGTGGTTAGGAGTTTGTCTTATTCCGTTAAAGAGGTTGCCGAGAAATTCAACATTTCGCCGCATACCGTACGTTATTATACCGATATGGAACTGATCCCCGGGGTGAAGCGGGATGCCAATAACCGCAGGTTGTTTGATGATGCTTCGCTTGGCTGGCTGAAGACGATAATCGCTTTCCGGACGGCAGGCATGTCGGTGGAGCTGATCAAAAGTTATCTGGAGTTGTATGAACAGGGCGACGCGACGATTCCCGACCGTTACGGGCTGCTGGTGGAGCAGCGGCGGCTCACCGCGGAGAAACTTGAAGAGATGAACAAACAGATGAAAGTGATCGACGAAAAGGTGGATACGTATTACGACAAAATGGCTCAAAACAAAAAGCAGGCCGGAAATTAATTTCCGGCCTGCTTTTTTCTCTTCGTTTGCTTCACCGTTCCCAGCGTCGTCCCTTCCGGAACTGTCAGAAAATGGGATTTCGGGACCCCGATTTTCTGCGAGGTATAGATCCCGGTATGCCCGGAGAACAGGAAGCTGACCAGGCAAGCAATAAACAGATAGACGGCTCCGCTGGACCCGAACAGTTCAATACCCATTATGAAGCAGGCGATCGGCGTATTGGTTGCTCCGCAGAACACGGCTATGAATCCTAACGCGGCCAGAAAAGGGGCGTATAATCCCAGGAATCCGGAGAGCGCATTCCCCAGTGTTGCTCCGATTGCAAACAGCGGCGTCACTTCGCCGCCCTGGAATCCGGTGCCCAGCGTCAGGGAAGTGAAAAGCAGCTTCCAAAGGAATGCGAACGGAGACATCTGCCCGGTAAAGGAATCCTGGATAAGCGGAATGCCGAGGCCCAGGTAATCACGGGTGCCCACTACATAGACCAAGCCGATGACCAGGACGCCGCCGACGGCGCTTTTGAACACCGGATTCTTGAACCATTTTGTAAAATTCTTCTTTAGCGAATGGGTCAACTCGCTGAAGAATACGCTTGTCAGTCCGAACAGCACCGAAGCGAAAATAACCTTGGCCAAGACCGAGAGAGAAAGCACGGGAACGACTCCCATATGATAATGGATGTGCGCTACGCCCCAGAAAGATGTCGTAACCAGATTTCCGACAAACCCCGCGATAAAAGCGGGAATGAGCGCCTCGTGAGAGATGAGTCCGATCGCCAGCACTTCCAGGCTGAAGACGGTTCCGGCCAGCGGCGTGCCGAATACGGAGCCGAATCCGGCGCTGATGCCGCAGATAAGCAGGATTTTTCTGTCGACGGCATTTACGCGCAGCGTTTTTCCAAGCCATTCGGCTAGGCTTCCGCCCATCTGGACCGCGGTGCCTTCCCGGCCGGCGGAGCCGCCGAACAGATGCGTCACGACCGTTCCGAATAATACCAGAGGCGCCATGCGCAGAGGAATGGGCTCGCTCCCGGCATGTATTTGTTCCAGGATGAGATTGTTGCCTTTGGCGCTGTTTTTGCCATACTTCATATAAATAAAGCTGACGAGCGCTCCGCCGAGCGGAAGAAGATATAACAGCCACGGATGCGCGATACGTTGATCCGTCACATAATTGAGGCTGGTAAGGAACAAAGCGGATGCCGATCCAGCCAGAATGCCGACGCCGGAACCGAGCAGGATCCATTTGATAAAGGAGGAGAGAAGAGCGATTGAGATTGTTTTTCTGGAAAAATGGTCTAGCTTTGTTCTAAAATTATCCATTCCGCGTCCACGCTTCCCTTCAGGGGTATTACCGCTTAAAACGAACAGACTCCTACCAGGAACTCGTGCATTCGCTGGTAGGAGTCATTAGCCTTGCGGCGGTTATGGCGAACTCCATCGCCTATTCAGCTATGTTATATTTTATGCGGTCCCGGCGGTATAGTCAATACGGTTTCTGGTGTTTTTGGGATGGCTTGAGGCCGGCTGTGCCTGACATCGCATCGGGTCTCCGACCTCAGTTTTTCTTTTACCCAAGCGTTCGATTGGAAGGAAACAGGCTTCCCATGTATAATTATATCTATTAAGAAACAAACAATCGGGCAGGAGCGGGGGAATCCAAGCAGCAGCTTAGGCGGAGGCAGACAATAACTGTAGCGTTTTTCACACATTGCTGGAATTAAAGTCTACGTGATATAATAGCAGGAAAGTTTCTCTCAGGTCTTGAATATACTTCTGAACAATCTAATCGAACCGATGGGGGTACGTCATATGAACAAATCCATTAACATCCAAGATACGTTCTTGAATCAGCTGCGTAAAGAGAATATCCCTGCTACAGTATATCTGACCAACGGATTTCAAATCCGGGGAATCATTAAAGCCTTTGACAATTTTACCATTGTGATTGACAGCGACGGGCGCCAGCAAATGGTGTACAAGCATGCCATATCGACCTTTACTCCGCAGCGCAGCGTATCGCTGATGCAGGACAGCGGATCGGAGGAATAAGCTTTTATCGATTCAGCACGAAACCTTTTTGTTTATAAATCGTTTGAATAGATGGGTGAGAGAGCAACCTGCACAAGGTTGTTCTTTTCATTCTGGGAATGTATGTAATCAAAATGATCAAAATGCAGCAATTCCGCAAAAGGGAAGTCAGGAGGCAACATGTCCAGAGACGAAATATCACGGGTGAACCGTAATCGAGACAGGGGAACAAGCCCTTCGAATTCCAAAGCCAAAGGAAACGGCAAGGGCGGGGGCAAGAAAAAGAAGTTTCTAACGAAGAAAAAAGTGCTGTGGAGTTTGTTTTTTGCTATGGCGTTGGCGATCTTTTGCGCGCTTGGCGGGTATCTTTTCATTATGGTCAACGGTGAAAAGCTGCTCATGGAGAACCAGGATAAGCTGACGGTCAATGAAACGACCAAAATCTACGACCGCAATGCGAACCAGATTGCCGAGCTGTCGCTGGAGAAAAGCGATCCGGTCGAATACGAAGCGATTCCGAAGCTGCTGATCGATGCGTTCGTGGCAACGGAGGACCGGCGTTTCTTCGAGCATAAAGGCGTCGACTTCTGGTCCATCGGCCGTGCGGCCGTGAAGGATATCGCAGCCCGCAGCATGGTCGAAGGCGGCAGCACGATCACCCAGCAGCTGGCGAAGAATATTTTTCTGACTCGGGACAAAACATTCTTCCGCAAAGCGACGGAGATGTCGATTGCCGTAGCGCTGGAGAACAAGAAGACCAAAGAAGAAATCATCACGATGTATTTGAACCGGATTAATTTCGGCGGCACCGTATACGGCATCAAAGCCGCTTCAATCCGTTACTTCGGCGTAAGCGATTTGAACAAACTGGATCTGTGGCAGATGGCGACGCTGGCGGCTATGCCGAAAGGGCCTTCCCGCTACAATCCGCTGCGCAATCCGGAGCTCTCGAAGGAGCGGCGCGCAGTCGTACTTCAGCTGATGTATGAACAGAAGTATATTACGAAGGAACAGATGGATGAGGCCAAAGTCGTCGATTACAACTATAAACCGCCGGAAACGAAGCAGCGGTACCAGGCATTCATCGATTATGTCGTGGATGAGGCGGAAGATAAATTCGGCCTGTCCGAAGATGATCTGAATATCGGCGGCTACAAGATTTATACGACAATGGATAAACATGCACAGGAAACGGTCGAAGACGCATTTGCGGACAGCGACAATTTCGAGAAAAGCGTGGACGACGAGCTGGTGCAGGGTTCGATGACGATCATCAACCAGGAGAACGGCAGCATCGTCGCTCTGCTGGGTGGCCGTAACTATGAGAAAAAAGGTTACAGCCGCGTAACGGGCAGCCGGCGTTCGCCGGGATCCTCGATCAAGCCGCTGGCCGTATACGCGCCGGCGCTGGAGAGCGGCAAATTTACGATCGATTCGCAGCTCAGCAATGAGAAGCAGTGCTTCGGCAAATATTGCCCGAACAACCTGCATGGGTACTCGACGAGCATCAGCATGACGGACGCCTTGACCAAATCGGAGAACATTCCGGCGGTCTGGCTGCTGAATGAAATCGGAGTCAATACCGGCTTCCAGTTTGCCAAGAAGCTCGGCATAAACCTCAGCGACGATGACAAAAATCTGGCGCTGGCCCTCGGCGGCGTTAGCCAAGGCACGAATACGCTGGAAATGGCGCAAGCTTACAGCGCCTTTGCCAACGGCGGCGAGCTTCGCGAGGCGTATACGATCAAATCGATCACCGACAGCACCGGGGAGACGGTCTATAAAGCAAATACGTCTCCGACCCGTGTGATGAGCGAAGAAACCGCGTACCAAATGACGCAGATGATGCAGCATGTCGTACAGGAGGGTACCGGTAAAAAGGCCAAAATCGACCGGCCGGTCGCCGGTAAAACCGGTACGACGCAGAGCGGATACGAAGGCATTAGCTCCAACCGCGACGTCTGGTTCGTCGGCTATACGCCGGAATGGACCGCTGCCGTCTGGATGGGGTATGACAAACCGAGCAAAAGTCATCTGCTTAAGAACAGCAGTCCGCTTGCGGCAGCGTTCTGGGGCAAGGTCATGGAGAAGGCGCTGGAGGGCATCCCGTCCAAGTCCTTCCCGGTACCGAAGGGCATGAATGAAACCGAACCTTCGCCGACGCCGGATGCGGCCCAGCCGGTAACAGGGTTGACTGCCTCCTACGATCCGGCCACGATGACGGTGAACCTCGCGTGGGATGCGGTGCAGACGGCCAATGCCGAATACCGTGTATACCGCCGCGAGTCGTCCGAGACGGATTTCTCGTCGCTGCTTAACACGCCGGCGACTAGCGTGGGCGATATCAGCGCCATGCCGGGCTTGACCTATGAGTACTACGTAACGGTGTACGATCCGGAACAGGAGGTCGAAAGCGCTCCTTCGGCTACCGTCACAGTGTCCGTGCAGGATGAACCGGCGACGCCGGAGCCGGAAGTGACGCCGGATCCGAACTTCCCGGAAGGCACGCCGGGCACGGATAACGGCGGCGCTGGCAACGAGGGGGGCGGCCCGGGCAATGGCCAGGGTAACGGTCAAGGTAACGGTCAAGGCAACGGGCAGGGTAACGGTCAAGGCAATGGTCAAGGCAACGGCCAGGCCACCCCACCTGCAGCTACTCCGTCACCGTCAGCTCCACCGCCTTCCACTTCACCGGTTACAGCGCCGGGTGGCACAGGGGATGGCACGGGCGCCGGGGCCGGCAACAGCACCGACGGCACCGGCACCTTATAAGGCACTGCAAGCTGAAGAGTACTCAACCGTCCGCCAAAGCTTTCGCACCTGAATTGCGGAAGGTCTGGCGGACGGTTTTTTTGCGATGAAACAGGCAATCCTTGGCGCCCCGAGTTGACGCGGAGATTCCGGAAGAATTAACATAGGGATAGGAAATGATTTCATTAGCCTCAGCTTTCTGCAGAGAAACGATGGAAAGGGTTATTCATATGAAACGTAAATTCGGAGACCGGGCCAACTGGCGCCGGATTACGCGCCGCCATTTTGCCTGCCGCTATGTGGAAACCCGGGAATTCAGCGGATATATCACGCTTTATACCATCTACGGGCTGAAGGAGCCCTTGTGGAAAAGCTACGGCAGGCATACATATCGCATTGCGGATAAGGGGTATTCCTGGCTGCAGTATTTTCCCAAGGACGGCCATTATATCGTGACGGCAATGTTTGACGAGAAGCAAAATATCGTGCAGTGGTACATCGATACATGCAAGGTCCAAGGGGTGACGGACCAGGGCGTTCCCTGGTTTGACGATTTGTATCTGGACGTCGTCGTGCTGTGGAACGGGGAAGTGTATCTGCTGGACGAGGACGAGCTGGAAGAAGCGCTGGAGCGCGGAGAAATCACAGAATCGGATTATCAATTGGCATGGAACACCGCGAGCAGCATTATGCGCAGTATCGATGCGCACGCCTTTCCGTATTTTGCGCTGTCGCTGAAGCATCGGGCGGATTTGTTCCATCACGGAGATTTCAGGAGGAAATAAGATGGATTGGTATGTTTATCAAAGGGGCTCATCCCCGATCCGCAAAGTATCCGGCAAACGGATGAGGCGGCGCAGTCACCGGAAATGGGTGGCCGCCGCTATGGTGCCTGTCGCCGCCGGGTTGGTCTGGTGCGCGTATTGTCTCAGCGTGATTAACGGGGCGAAAACCGCGGTTCCGTTGATGGAAGCGGATACAGCCGTGGTGCTCGGCATGGCCATGTGGGGCGACGAGCCTAGCCCGGGCCTGAAGGAGCGGCTTGACTACAGCCTGCAGTTATACCAGGAAGGGAAATTCCGGCATTTCATCGTATCCGGGGGATTGGACCGGGAGGGCTATAAATATACCGAGGGCGAAGGCATGAAGAATTACTTGGTCGCCCAAGGCGTACCGGAGTCAGCCATTCTCGTGGAGAACGAAGCTACCAGCACTTACGAGAATCTAAAGTTCAGCGAGGAAATCATGAAGCGGGAGAATCTGCAGACGGCCATCATCGTGACCCACGACTTCCATGGCAGACGTTCGCTTGAAATGGCCAAAGAGCTTGGCTACTCCCGTCCGGAGCTTGCCCTGACGGAATCCGTGACGATGTCGAACTTCAAATACAAGACGCGCGAGATTTTGGCATACACCAAGTGGAAAGTACAGCAGCTGTTTTTGTAAAACTGCTAATAACGCCCCGTCCCGGGGAATAGACTTGAGATAGAGCAAGCTAGCCCTTGGGATATGAGGTGAACCGATGAACGGACGCGTAGCGGCGGCAAGCGGGCGGGAGGAAGGCAGACCGTCTCGCCAAATCAATATTGTGCTGCGGAATCAGGAGCCGCCGGCGGCGGCAAACGGAGAACGTGAGCAGGCAGGAACGCAAGCGGCAAAACCCAGCGGACACAGCGTCTTGTTTCAGGAATTGAGCAAGGAGCTCGATGCGCTGGTCGGGCTGGAGAATATCAAAGAGCTTGTATTTGAGATTTATGCACTTCTGCAGATTGCCCAAATGAGAAACGATGCCGGACTGGTCAGTGGAGCCCAGGCGTACCATATGGTGTTCAAAGGCAATCCGGGAACCGGAAAAACAACGGTGGCGCGGATTGTCGCCAAGCTGTTCTCGCGGATGGGTGTTTTGAGCAAAGGTCATCTTATCGAGGTGGAACGGGCAGATCTGGTCGGCGAATATATCGGCCATACTGCGCAGAAGACGCGGGATCTGGTGAAAAAGGCGCTCGGCGGCATTTTATTCATCGATGAGGCCTACAGCCTTGCGCGCGGCGGGGATAAGGATTTCGGAAAAGAAGCGATCGATACGCTGGTGAAAGCGATGGAGGATCACCGCAATCAATTTGTGCTGATCCTGGCCGGTTATTCGGGCGAAATCGATTATTTTTTGATGAGCAATCCCGGACTCCCATCGCGGTTCCCGATTCAGGTGGAGTTTCCGGACTATACAATTGACCAGCTGCTGCAGATCGCCGAGCTGATGGCGAAGGAACGCGATTATATTTTGATGCCGCAGGCGATACTCAAACTAAAGCAGCATTTGCTGCTGGAAAAAACGGAAAGCCTGCATGCCTTCAGCAACGCCCGTTATATACGCAATGCGATTGAAAAAGCGCTGCGGGCCCAAGCGGTGCGCCTGCTGAACCAATACGAGAATTCGAGTCCCGGCAAACAGGAACTGATGACGCTGCGGACCGAGGACTTCAAGCTGTAGGCTCACCGGATACGACATTCAACCAAGATACCCCCGGTGGGTATGTAGATGAGGGGCAAAGATAAGTATGGCTTCAACGACCCATGATACAATGACAGAGATGCAGGACCGGGCCATTCTGGTCAGCCTCGTTACGGACGGCATTAAGCGCAGCGGCATCGATCCCGAGTTGTCCCTGCAGGAACTGGTACAGCTTGCCGAAACCGCTGGCGTCGAGGTGCTGGATGTGCTGCGGCAAAACAGGGAGACGCCTGACTCCCGATGGTTTATCGGAAAAGGTAAAGTGGAGGAGCTGCGCATGGCCGCGGAGGCGCTTGGCGCAAACACAGCGATATTTGACCAGGAGCTGTCCGGCGCGCAGGTCCGCAATCTGGAAGAATCGCTGGACCTGAAGATCATCGATCGGACACAGCTGATTCTGGACATCTTTGCCGGGCGCGCCAAGACGCGCGAAGGCATTATCCAGGTCGAGCTGGCCCAGCTCACCTATCTGCTGCCGCGGCTTTCGGGCCACGGCATTAATCTGTCCCGGCTCGGCGGCGGCATCGGGACGCGCGGTCCCGGTGAAAGCAAGCTGGAAACTGACCGCCGCCATATCCGCGGACGGATCACCGAGCTGAAGCGCCAGCTGACCGACGTCGTGAAGACGCGCGAGCTGCACCGCGAACGCCGGCGCAAGGCCGGTGCCGTTCAAGTGGCGCTCGTCGGTTACACCAACGCCGGCAAGTCGACGCTGCTGAAGCAGCTGACCGCCGCAGACGTCTATATCGAAAACCAGCTGTTTGCGACGCTGGACCCGACCTCGCGCGTGCTGGCGCTGCCCGGCGGCAAGGAAGTCGTGCTGACCGACACCGTCGGCTTCATTCAGAACCTGCCGCATGATCTGGTGGCGGCGTTCCGGGCAACGCTGGAGGAGGTCAATGAAGCCAACCTTGTGTTGCATGTCGTCGACGCCTCTTCAGCGATGCGCGAAGAGCAAATGCAAGTGGTCGACGAAATCCTGCAGGACCTCGGCGCGGCGGGCAAACCGCAAATCGTGTTGTTCAATAAAAGCGATGTCTGCCAGCCAGAGCAGCTAGAAATGCTGACTTCGGATGCAACGCATCTGAAGATCAGCGCGCTGGACCGCGCCGATCTGGAGCGGGTTACGAAAGCCATTGCCGATGTGCTGGCCGGCGAGACGCTGCGCTTCCGCATTCCCGGCGACCGCGGAGATTTGTCCGCGCTTCTGTACCGGGTGGGAGAAGTGCTGAAGCAGCGGGTCGAAGACGGAGATATTTTGTACGAGGTGCGATTGAACAAGGAAGACTATGCGAAGTGGGGCTATAAGCTGGAAGATTATAGCTATACGGAGCAAACCGAATAAGCGAAACGCAACTAAGGAGCGAAACAGGGGAAATGGCAGTTTTTGCAGAGGATTTGTTACAAGCGGCGGAAGCCGCGGAGTTGGAAATTGGACAAGCCGTCAAAACACTGGAAGGCATCGTTGATTACAACCAATGGAAGGTGATTGAAGCTTTTCAGAAGCGGCAGGTCAGCGATTTTCATTTTGCGGGATCAACGGGGTATGCCTACAACGACCGGGGCCGGGAAGTGCTGGATCTCCTCTATGCAGATATTTTCGGCGCGGAGGCGGCGCTGGTGCGGCCGCATTTCGCTTCAGGTACGCATACGATTGCAACGGCGCTGTTTGGCGTGCTGCGCCCGGGCGATGAATTGATGTATATTACGGGCCGTCCTTACGACACGCTGCACAAGGTTATCGGCAAGCCGGGCGACGGAACGGGCTCTCTTGCGGATTACGGCATTACTTACCGGGAGATTGCTTTGACCGGAGACGGCCATGTCGATTGGGATGAGGTCGCCTTGAATATCGGGGAGCAGACCAAAGTCATCGGGATCCAGCGCTCCCGGGGGTATGACTGGCGTTCTTCGTTTACCGTTGCCGAAATTGGTGAAATGGTGGACAAAATCAAAGCTCTGAAGCCGGGCGTCATTGTCTTCGTAGATAACTGCTATGGGGAGTTTACCGAGAAAATAGAACCGACACAGGCCGGCGTCGACCTGATGGCCGGTTCCTTGATCAAAAACCCCGGCGGCGGCATCGCCGAGACCGGCGGCTACATTTGCGGACGCGCCGATCTTGTCGAGCTGGCGGCATACCGCCTGACGGCACCCGGCATCGGCGGGGAGGTCGGTGCGATGCTCGGCACAACGCGCGGTTTGTATCAGGGGCTGTTCATGGCCCCGCATACGGTTGGGCAGGCGCTGCGCGGCAGCATGTTCGCCGCTGCCGTCTTCGCGCGCTGCGGTTTTACGACCAAGCCGGCGTGGAACGAGCCGCGTACCGATTTAATCCAGGCCGTGTCTTTCGACGGGCCGGAGCAACTGATTGCCTTTGTCCAGGGTATCCAGCGGGCCGCGGCGGTCGACAGCCATGTCGTGCCCGAGCCGTGGGATATGCCGGGTTATGAGCATCCGGTCATTATGGCGGCCGGAACCTTCATTCAAGGCGGCAGCCTGGAACTGTCCGCCGATGCGCCGATCCGCGCTCCTTACATCGGCTATATGCAAGGCGGATTGACGTATTCCCACGTCAAATACGGCGTGCTGATGGCTCTGCAGAGCATGCGGGACCGCGGGCTGCTGTAGCCTGCCAAACGGCGGAGCGGTAACTGACAGACTCGGGGAATAACCGCCCCCTAAAAAGATAGGAGAACCGTTAAGCCGGCGCTTGCCGGGCGATCTGCTTCGCCGGCAAGCGCTTTTTCACATAGAAAAGGCTTTCATGCAGTGCTTTGCTTCCAACTAACAGGATGTGTTATACTTCTGGAGTCCAGATTCCATAGAGCTTACATTTCTTTGAACCGTATTATGGCGTTGTTGAATAAAAGCTGTAAGTATATCTAACATACCATTGACACGCCAAATGAGGAAATGTACAATGAGATGAGAAAAAGATCATTGGAAGGTTGGATGAGTCATGGGTGATGAAATCCGCAGAAATATGGCATTATTCCCAATAGGAATTGTAATGAAATTAACCGATTTATCTGCAAGACAAATACGCTATTATGAACAGCACAGCCTGATCGTACCTGCGCGCACCTCCGGCAACCAGCGTTTGTTTTCATTTAACGACGTTGAGCGCCTGCTTGAAATCAAGGCCTTGATCGAGAAGGGCGTCAACATTGCCGGCATCAAGCAAGTCATGAATCCTGTGTCCAAGGAATCGGAAGAAGCGACGGTCATTACGCCGGATACCGAAGTCAGACGCAGAGAATTGTCCGATTCACAGCTTCACCGTTTGCTTAAGCAGGAACTGGTTTCCGGGAAAAGACCGGGACAGGTTTCGCTTATCCAGGGCGAGCTATCCCGGTTTTTCAATAAATAAACATAACGCACTCGTGAAAGGGAGAGGGTAAAGTGAGCTTTTCTAAAGAGGATATTTTGCGCATTGCCAAGGAAGAAAACGTCCGTTTCATCCGTTTGCAATTTACCGATCTGCTCGGCACGATCAAAAACGTCGAGATCCCGGTAAGTCAGCTTGAAAAGGCACTCGACAATAAAATGATGTTTGACGGTTCTTCCATTGAAGGTTATGTCCGCATCGAAGAATCTGACATGTACCTGTACCCTGACCTCAGCACCTGGGTTATTTTCCCATGGGTAACCGATAGCCGCGTCGCACGGTTGATTTGCGATGTCTATATGCCGGACGGCACACCGTTTGCCGGAGACCCGCGCGGCATTCTGAAACGCTGCCTGAAGGAAGCGGAAGAGATGGGCTTCACGGCAATGAACGTTGGACCAGAACCGGAATTCTTCCTGTTCCGTACCGATGAGAACGGTAACCCGACCAGAGAACTGAACGACCAAGGCGGATATTTCGACCTTGCGCCGATGGATCTGGGCGAGAACTGCCGCCGCGAGATCGTACTTACGCTTGAAGAAATGGGCTTCGAAATCGAGGCTTCCCACCACGAAGTGGCTTCCGGCCAGCATGAAATCGATTTTAAATATGCCGACGCCATTAAAGCGGCTGACCAAATTCAAACCTTCAAGCTTGTCGTGAAAACGGTAGCCCGTCAGCACGGCCTGCATGCAACCTTTATGCCTAAGCCTTTGTTTGGCATGAACGGATCCGGGATGCACGCGCATCAATCCTTGTTCAAAGATAACACCAATATGTTCTATGATGAAAGCGATGACCTGGGCCTTAGCGAAACCGCCCGTTATTATATGGCGGGTATCCTGAAGCATGCCCGTTCGTTTGCGGCCATCACCAACCCGACGGTAAATTCGTACAAGCGTCTGGTTCCTGGCTACGAAGCGCCTTGTTATGTGGCTTGGTCGGCGAGCAACCGCAGTCCGATGATCCGGATTCCGGCCTCCCGCGGACTCAGCACACGCATCGAAGTGCGTAATCCGGACCCTGCGGCGAACCCGTACCTGGCTTTGGCGGTTATGCTGAAAGCCGGCCTTGACGGTATCAAACGCCAGCTTGATCTTCCGGCTCCGATCGACCGCAACATCTACGTGATGTCCGAGGAAGAACGGATCGAAGAAGGCATCCCAAGCCTGCCGGCCGACCTGAAGGAAGCGCTGAACGAAATGATCCGCAGCCATGTGATTGCCGAAGCGCTCGGCGAGCACGCCCTGGCCCACTTCTATGAGCTGAAAGAAATCGAATGGGATATTTACCGGACCCAAGTGCATGAGTGGGAAAGAGATCAGTATATGACGCTGTACTAGGACAAATCCAAAAAGCCTTCGACACCATTGGTGTTGAAGGCTTTTTTTGAGGATACTAATAATTTTTTGAGTTTGAACACAATCTTCCAGGTTGCCGCGCTTAATATATTGTTCTATGGACTCGCAAGTTGTCCGTAAATCAGCAGCATAACCGCCCCTAAAGTTCCCAAAGAATATTTACTATATTCGATGCATATAATTCTCTCAAACTAGGCGTAACCGCGCTAGATGCGCCAGGGACGCCGGGAGAAGGTATGCGTCAATGGTGCAAAGACAGGAGACGATGGACAGCGCGAAAGGACTGGCGATTTTTCTGGTGGTGTTTGGCCATGCCCTTCAATATACGATAGCGCCGGCAGGCGGAGACTATTTTGGCAATCCGCTTTTTCAGGCTATCTATTCCTTTCACATGCCGCTCTTTATGTTGATCAGCGGTTATTTGGCTGTATTCAGCGTGCAAAACCGTACGCTTCACGCCAATCTCCGCAACAAAACAACAGGGATACTCGTTCCGTATACCGTTTGGACAGTAATTTTAGTGTTCATTTCGGCTGCAGCAAATATAATCGGGGTTGGAGGTATCCATCTGGGCGAGATCCCGTCAGCTTTGTGCTCCGCTTTGTTCCGCTCACCGGATTTGTGGTTTTTGTATGCGCATTATTTCATGTATTTGCTCTTGTTCTTGTCCGTTGCTTTGGCAAGATGGATCGGGCCGGCTGCATACGTGCTGATGCTGATCTTGCTGTGGACTGTTCCGGAACCCATTCATTCACAATATGGAATCTATTATTTGCAGTTTTTTTATGTGTTCTTTCTAGGCGGGTATGCACTGAACAGGCCGGCCGTAACTGAAATATTGAGGCCGATGACCCGAAAATGGACTGCCGTACTGCTCCTAATGGTTATTGCTTTGGAAGTAGTGCTCATTGCGGAATGGAATACGACGGATTTTATTTATGTACACAAAATGACGCTCGGTTCAGGCAGCCCGATCCTTGAAATGGCACGAATGGCTTACCGGATGGTCACGGGTTTCACGGGAAGCCTGCTGGTGCTGTATCTGTGCAAAGGACTGGTAAAAACAAAGCTGGGTCAACCGTTTATTCTGCTGGGACGTTATTCCCTGGACATCTATCTGCTCCAGCATGTGCTGTTTAATGTCGTGTATGAGCGAGTCTATCCGCTGCTTCATTGGAAGCTAAACGACGGGCAGGCGCTTTTTTATGGCTATTGCCTTTTCGGTTCTGTTATAGCAGTCAGCTGCTGTGTGGCTTTCTCTCAGGTTGTCATCCGACGCTCGAAGGGATTGAATGCGCTGCTGCTCGGAGGAAGAGGTAGCAAATGAAAACTCCCATTTAGGTATGCCGAAATGGATAAGCCATTGATAATATCAATAACATGCTTGAACAACCCTGCCGGTCCGGCGGGGATTTTTTGGCTTACGGGGAGGACAAGCATGGGATCCCGGACTTGCGTTCCTATCAGGTTTCCGCTATATTGTAGGTCTGGCATATTGTACGGAAAATAATCGTAGATAGAGACAAGGAGGAGAATCATTGAATTCAACCTATCGAGTACTGGAGACGAATGCTGACCTGCTGACAGCAGCGCTTTCGGAATCCAAGGTATATGTAGTCCAGCTCAAAGACGGTAAGCCGCTTGTCATCGCGGATTATGCGGGTCCGCTGCAAAAATGGACGCCGGAGACCGTTACCGTGGCCGGGATGGAGTACCGGCGGGACGCTTACGAGTTTCGTGTTCGTCTCGCTGCCGAAGAGAAATAAAAGATTGGCAGATTCATTCGTATAATCGCACAAGCCGAGCCGGTTGCGGCTGCATCTCTTATAGGAAAACGAAAAGAGGTGTGGAATATGGCTGCTTGCTGGCGTGTAAGACGTTCCATTATTCTGCTAAGAAAACAAAGAGCCGTGCTGCTTGACCGGCTGGCGGATATTCGGCATAATCTCCGCCGTGTGCCCAATCCGAGCGTGGCACGCACCGAACTGCTGGAAGCTAAAGCTTCCATTAAAGAAGCGCTTCGTTTGAACGCCGCGGTTATTCAGACCTTGCGCAACATCCCTTAAGGCTTCTCGGCCGGAAAAAAGATAAGCTTCCCGATAATCGGGGAGCTTTTTTGTGTCGCGCGATAGTAAAACAGAAGTTGACCGAGAGAAGATCAGGCCCGGATGGTGACGCGAGTGCCGATGGGCACGGTCGCGGCGAGGGAGAGGACGTCTTCATTATACATACGAACACAGCCGTGCGATACCATATGTCCGATGGAAGCGGGGTCGTCCGTGCCGTGAATGCCGTAATGCGGCTTGGACAGACCCATCCAGAATGCGCCGAACGGTCCTCCGGGGTTGGGTTGTTTGTTGATAATGGTATATTCGCCCACAGGGGAAGCTGTCAACATTCGGCCGATGCCGACCGGAAATCCGCGGGTGACCTGGTCGTTATCCAGCAAATAAAGCATGCGCTGCGATAGATCGACAATGATGCGGTAATTGGGCATGTTTATCCACGCTCCTCTCTTTGGAGCAATATATGTGTTTGTTGTGGCGCTTGTGCCTGCAGCCGAGAGTGAATAAAGAAAGACGCTCCGGCGTGAACGAACACGCGGGAGCGTCTGATGCAACAAAATGAAATATCGCGGAAGCTGTGCACTGCGTCTTACATTAATGGATATCGCGGAACAGTCCGATTACCCGGCCAAGAATCGTGACCCGGTTCAAGCGCAGCGGTTCGTACGTTGGATTCTCCGGCTGCAGACGAATGTGGTCGCGTTCCTTGTAAAAGGTCTTGACGGTCGCCTCATCGTCTTCCGTCATCGCAACGACGATATCGCCGTTATCGGCCGTCTGCTGCTGGCGGACAATGACGTAGTCGCCGTCCATAATGCCTGCTTCGATCATGCTGTCGCCGGAAACCGAAAGCATAAATACCTTGTTGTCGCCGACATAATGCACCGGCAGCGGGAAATAGTCTTCAATATTCTCGGTGGCCGTAATCGGAACGCCCGCGGTTACCTTGCCGACAACCGGCACACGCGCAACAGTCTGCACGAATTGATGCACATTCTCCGATTCTTCCTGACCGAGCAATTCAATCGCGCGCGGTTTGGTAGGGTCGCGGCGGATCAGGCCCTTCTTCTCCAGACGGTCCAGATGGCCGTGTACGGTTGAACTGGAGGCCAGGCCGACAGCCTCGCCAATTTCACGAACAGAGGGAGGATAACCCTTGCTGCGGACTTCGTTACGTATAAATTCCAGAATCGCCAGTTGACGGTTCGAAATCTTAGACATCGGAATCAACCCCATATCATATGTTTGGGAAAATTATAACATAGAACTGCCGTTCGTACAAACATAAGTTCTTGAACGGAAAGAGATTCGCAAAAGATTAAGAGAGTCTAAAAAACGTCCTCCGAAAAAATAAGGGAACAATTGTTCGAAAAAGGGATTGAACGAAACACATGTTCGTGTTATATTGTGAGTAGAACTAAGAACAAATGTTTGGAGGTTATGTACATGTTAAAATACAGCACCTACCGGAGCATCTACGATAAAGAGCCCAAGACCGGAGCTTCCGCTCCTTCAGGAGCCTTGTCTTCCATACAGTCCCTTAATTTCACTTCTGCAACTTCTACGGCATCGGCGATTGTCCGCAGACTGCTGCTGCGCGGCGGATTTATGAAGCTGGCATTGATTCTCATGCTTATTATCTCCGGGTTCACCGTTGTAAGTAATGTATTTGCCGGTTCGGTAACGCCGGTGAAGCAAGGAAAGCAGATCGTTGTAGAATATGGGGACACGCTATGGGGAATTGCCCAAGATAACAAACCCGCGGATATGCGGACGGTAGTATATATTGAAGGAATTAAACGCTCCAGCGGGCTGCAGAGCGGGGATATTAAGGCCGGAGATGTACTGACATTGCCTGTCTATGAATGATGGGTGAACAGATAGGCAGGATGCGAGAGCTTGCAGGGAGTAAACCTTGACAAGCTCTTTTTCTCATGGCAAAGTTAGTATGAATTTATAGGGGAGGGAATCGAATTGAACATTGACGATCTGGTCGCACGCATCAACGAATTGGCCCGCAAACAAAAGAGCGTCGGCCTGAACGAAGAAGAGCTTGCGGAACGTGCAAAGCTCCGGGAAATCTACCTTGGCAACGTCCGCCGCAATTTCCGCGCACAGCTCGATAACATCGAGATCGTGGACGAACCTTAAATGAGCAAGACACCGGCCTAAGCCGTTGTTTTTTTCATAGCATAAATTGATTTCTCGCTGATCACGGGAAACCTAGGGGGAACTGACAAATGGCCCGTTCTTGGGAAAGAATGGTTCAACGCAACCAGCAGCAAGTGAACAAGCAGCGCAAAAAGCAAGGCAAAGATTCGATTTACGCGGCAAAAGCGGCAGGCGCAACGAAAAACACGGATACCTTTAAAGGCCGGAACATTATTTTTCCGACGATTCTGGTGTTGCTCGGCATCATGTTCTGGGCGATCAGCGCCGTGGATTCGACCAAAGGCAGCGGTATGCTGACCAACTGGGTCGGTACGGTATTGTACTTCCTGCTTGCGGCACTGATGTTCTTCCGCCGTCCGTATTTGAAGGTGGACCGCTCCAGACTGTCGACGTTTAAGTTCAACCGGGAACGGGTGCTGACCGCAAATGAGATCGAGAAGATCATTTTGTCGCGCGGCATGGTTTCGATCAAATACAAAGGCAAACGCAAGCATTGGGTATTCACCCGGTTGACGAACCGTTATGATATCAAAGCCATGGGTGAACGGCTGACCGAATTTGCCAAAGTGAACCACATCGAGCTCGTGCATGAATAAAATTCGCTTCATATAAAAAGACAGGATAGGGAGAGGGAGACCATTATGCCGATTACTGCCGTACTTTTTGATCTGGACGATACGCTGCTTTGGGATGAGCGAAGCGTGGAGGAAGCGTTCCGCGCTGCGTGCGAAGCCGCCGGCCACGGGGTTGACCCTGCAGAGCTGGAGGCGGCTGTACGCCGCGAAGCGCGCGGCCTTTATGAATCGTACGAGACGTACGCTTTTACCAAAATGATTGGCATTAACCCGTTTGAAGCACTCTGGGCGAATTTTACGGCCGGAGAACAGCCGGAATTCCGCCAATTGGAGCAGCTTGCTCCGGTCTACCGCGAGGAATCGTGGCGGCGCGGCCTTGCCTCTCTCGGCATCCAGGAAGAGGGTCTGGCTCTCAGGCTGGCGGACACCTTCGCCGCGGAGCGCCGCAAACGCCCTTATATGTATGAAGAAACGCTGCAGGTGCTGGAGGCGCTGAAGGGCAAGGTGAAGCTGCTGCTGCTCACGAACGGCTGCCCGGCGCTGCAGCAGGAGAAGCTGGAAGGCGTGCCGGAGCTGACCCCGTTTTTTGACCATGTCGTAATCTCGGGAACGTTCGGCAAAGGCAAGCCGGATGTGGGGATTTTCCGCCACGCCCTTTCGCTGCTGGACATTCCGCCGGAAGAGGGCGTTATGGTCGGGGACAAGCTGACGACCGATATTCTTGGCGGTCTGACCGCGGGCCTGACGACGGTCTGGATCAACCGGACCGGCAAACCGGCTGACCCGGAGATCACCCCGGATTACCGGATTAGCCATCTGGGCGAGCTACTGCCGCTCATTCAAGGTCTTTAATACCATTAACCGGAGCCATATTGGCTTCGGTTTTTCTTTTTTTGCCAAGATGCCAGGTTCGGACTCTCGTAAAAGTGAATTTTGTGTGTATAATGGTAAAAATGATTCTTTGACGCCGGATGTAAGTTGTGCAGGCGAATGGGAGGAATGCCGGATGGTCGAAACGGTCAAACGATGGCTTTTAGGCGGATTCATGATTCTTCTCGTGGGCGGATGTTCCGCCGGAGGGACCGGTCATGAAGGAATGGCCCATAATATGTCGGGGATGTCCATGGAGCCGATCCATGTCGAGCTGAGCTGGTCACCGGAGGAAGTAAAGGCCGGCGAGCCGGTCACTTTTACGGCTGAGGTCACGCAGGATGGCCAGCCGGTGGATGATGCGAAAGAAGTGATGTTCGAAATTACCGACCAGGAGTCGGGAAAGGTCTTGGATAAGCTGCAAGGAACGCTTAAAGAGAAAGGGATCTACCAGGCGGATGGGAATATCGCTGAAGCGGGGTCTTATTCGGTTACCTCGCATGTCACCGCAAGGACGCAGCATTCCATGCCGACACTGACGTTAGCCGTTTCGCCGTAGACTTCCCCAATTCCCTTTATTCTGCTAAACTTACTCTAATGTTTTTACGGGGGGATACTGAAGTGGCAAAACTCACACTTGCTGAAAGCATGCAGCAGCGCATTCTTATTTTAGACGGGGCTATGGGCACGATGATTCAACAGGTGCCGCTTACCGCAGCAGATTTCGGCGGGGAGGATCTGGAGGGCTGCAATGAAATGCTGACCTTGACCAGACCGGATGTCATTCAGCATATCCATGAGCAATATTTAGCCGCAGGTGCGGATCTGATCGAGACGAATACGTTTGGCGCGACCTCGGTCGTGCTGGCCGAATACGACATTCCTGAAAAAGCGCGGGAGCTGAATCTGGAGGCGGCGCGGCTGGCCCGGAACGCGGTAGACAAATACGCAAGTAGCGAACGTCCGCGTTATGTGGTCGGGGCGATGGGGCCAACGACGAAGACGTTGTCCGTTACCGGCGGCGTTACTTTCGCGGAGCTGGTGGACAGCTATGAAGAGCAAGCGGTCGCGCTGATCGAAGGCGGCGTGGATGTCATGCTGCTGGAGACCTCGCAGGATACGCTGAACGTAAAAGCGGGAAGCATCGGTATCCGCAATGCTTTTGCCAAGACGGGCATTACGCTGCCGATCATGATCTCGGGGACGATCGAACCGATGGGTACGACGCTCGCCGGTCAGAATATTGAAGCATTCTATATTTCGCTGGAGCATTTGAATCCGATTTCGGTGGGACTCAACTGCGCAACCGGACCGGAATTTATGCGCGACCATATCCGTACCCTGTCCGATATTTCTTCGGCGGCGGTAAGCTGTTACCCGAATGCGGGGCTGCCCGATGAGAACGGCAATTACCACGAATCCCCGGATTCGCTGGCGAGAAAGCTCGGCGGTTTTGCAGAAAAGGGCTGGCTCAACATTGCCGGCGGCTGCTGCGGAACGACTCCGGAGCATATCCGTGCAATGGCCGATGTATTGGCTAATTACGAACCCCGTGCGCTTACAGGCGCCCACCCGCCGGCTTTGTCCGGCATCGATCCGGTCTACGTCGAAAACGAAAACCGTCCGTACATGGTCGGCGAGCGTACCAATGTGCTCGGTTCCCGGAAGTTCAAGCGGCTGATCGTCGAAGGCAAATATGAGGAAGCTTCGGAAATTGCCCGGGCCCAGGTCAAAAGCGGCGCCCAGGTGGTCGATGTCTGCGTGCAGGACCCGGACCGCGATGAAGCGGAGGATATCAAGAAATTCCTCGAACTGGTCGTCAAAAAAGTAAAGGTGCCGCTGATGATCGATACAACGGATCCGAAGGTTATCGATTTGGCGCTGCAATACTGCCAAGGTAAGGCGATAATTAACTCCATTAATCTTGAAGATGGTGAAGAAAAATTCGAGCATGTCGCTCCGCTGATCCATAAATACGGCGCAGCCGTGGTCGTCGGCACCATCGACGAAACCGGCCAGGCCATTAAAGCCGGGGACAAGCTGGAAGTGGCCAAACGCTCCTATGACCTGCTCGTGAACAAATACGGTCTGCAGCCGGAGGACCTGATCTTTGATACGCTCGTGTTCCCGGTCGGCACCGGCGATGAGCAATACATCGGCTCCGCCAAGGAGACGATCGACGGAATCCGTCTGATTAAAACGGAATATCCGCAGGTGCATACGATTCTTGGCATCAGCAACGTGTCGTTCGGCCTGCCGGAAGCGGGGCGCGAGGTGCTGAACTCGGTGTTCCTGTATGAATGCACTAAAGCAGGCCTCGACTATGCCATCGTCAATACGGAGAAGGTGGAACGTTATGCCTCGATTCCCGAAGAGGAACGCAAGCTTGCCGAAGAGCTGATCTACAACACCAATGACGAGACGCTTGCCGCATTCGTGGCGGCTTTCCGGGAGAAAAAGGTGGAGAAGAAAGAAAAGATCTCCAACCTTTCACTGGAGGAGCGTCTGGCCTCTTATGTCGTGGAAGGCACGAAGGAAGGGCTGATTCCCGACTTGAACGAAGCGCTGAAGACAAGCGCTCCGCTTGAGATTATCAACGGACCGCTGATGGCAGGAATGTCTGAGGTAGGCCGGCTGTTCAATAACAACGAGCTGATTGTCGCGGAGGTGCTCCAGAGCGCCGAGGTCATGAAGGCTTCGGTCAACCACCTGGAGCAATTCATGGAGAAAAACGAGTCATCCGTGAAAGGGAAAATTATCCTGGCCACCGTCAAAGGCGATGTACATGACATCGGCAAAAACCTGGTCGAAATCATTCTCTCCAATAACGGGTACCAGATTGTCAATTTGGGCATCAAGGTTCCGCCGGAGACGATCATTGAGGCATACCGCAAGGAAAAAGCGGATGCGATCGGCCTGTCCGGCCTGCTCGTCAAATCGGCGCAGCAGATGGTATTGACCGCCCAGGATTTGCGCAATGCCGGCATCGACGCTCCGATTATGGTTGGCGGCGCTGCACTCACCCGCAAATTCACCAAAACGCGGATCAAGCCGGAGTACGACGGGCTTGTGCTGTATGCAAAGGATGCGATGGACGGGCTGGATCTCGCCAACCGGCTGATGGACCCCGTGGAACGGGCGAAGCTGGAAGAAGAGTCCCGGATCGATGCCGAAGCTGCTGCGGTTGCCGCACCAAAAACGGAGCTGCCGGTACTGACGCGCGCCGTGCGCTCCAAAATATCGGCGGATGCGCCGGTATTCACCCCGCCGGATCTGGAGCGCCATGTGCTGCGGAACTATCCGCTCGGCCACATCGTGCCGTATGTGAATATGCAGATGCTGCTGGGGCATCATCTGGGAGTGAAGGGTTCCGTCGAGACGCTGCTGGCTTCCGGGGATAAACGCACGACGGAACTGAAGGAGACCGTTGACGGGCTTTTGCATCAGGCGATTATGGAGGGTACAATAACTCCAAACGCCATTTATCAGTTTTTCCCGGCCCAGTCGCAAGGCAACGATATTCTGATCTATGACCCGCAGGATCAAGCGAAGGTACTGCACCGGTTTACCTTCCCGCGCCAGAACGTCGACCCTTATCTGTGCCTGGCCGACTTCCTGAAGCCGGTGGAGAGCGGGATTATGGACTATGTCGGCTTTATGGCTGTAACCGCGGGCCAGGGCATTCGCGATCAGTCGAATGCTTTGAAGGAGAAGGGCGATTATCTCCGCTCCCATGCGCTGCAGGCCGTCGCACTGGAGGTCGCCGAAGGGCTGGCGGAGCGGGTGCATCATATGATTCGCGATACATGGGGTTTCCCGGACCCGGCCGATATGACGATGAAGCAAAGACATGGGGCGCGGTACCAAGGCATACGGGTGAGCTTCGGGTATCCGGCATGCCCGGATCTGGAGGACCAGGGTCCGCTGTTCAAACTGATTAAACCGGAGGATATCGGCATCGAACTGACGGACGGCTTTATGATGGAGCCGGAAGCGTCGGTTACGGCGATGGTATTCGCGCATCCGCAGGCACAGTATTTTAATGTGGAAAAGCAATAAATTAGCGATAACTTCAATTTCGTCGTTTCTGCTGCCGCTCTAGCGGTTCAGGAACGGAACCTCCCGGTCGCCGGGAGGTTTTCTTGATGATACAGAAGGAAAGGAGGACAGAAATGGAACTTTATTTTTTGGGCACAAATGCGGGTGTCCCGACCATTCAGCGGAACGTGACATCCATTGCCCTGCGGCTGCTGGAAGAAAGACGTTCGTTTTGGATGTTCGACTGCGGCGAAGGCACGCAGCATCAGGTGCTGCGCTCGCCGCTGCGCCTGGGCAAGCTGGAGAAGCTGTTCATCACCCATCTGCATGGTGACCACCTGTTCGGCCTGCCGGGCCTTTTGTCCAGCCGCGGTTACCAGGGCGGCATCTCGCCGCTGACGGTGTACGGACCGCCGGGGCTGAAGGTCTTTCTGGATACGGCGCTGTCGGTAAGCCAATGCCGGATTCCCTATAAACTGGACATTATCGAGCATACCGGAGGACTGGTCTTCGAAGACGACACCTTCAAAGTGGAGGCGCTCCTGCTGGAGCACCGGATTGACAGCTACGGCTACCGGATTACGGAGAAGGACAGTCCCGGCAGCCTGAATACCGAACTGCTGCAAAGCCATGGGCTAAAGCCTGGGCCGCTTTACGGCAAACTGAAGAAAGGCGAGGATATCACCACGGATACCGGAGTGGCCCTGCGGGCCGCTGACGTGCTGTTTGCGCCGAAGCGGGGGCGGATTGTTGCGATTCTTGGCGATACGCGGCCCTGTGCGAATGCGGTGAAGCTGTCGCAGGGTGCCGATCTGATCGTACACGAAGCCACCTTCGCGCATGACCTGGCCGAGACGGCGTACCAGTATCACCACAGCACATCCCGGCAGGCGGCCGAGTTAGCGCGGGAAGCAGAGGGGCGAGAATTGCTGCTGACGCACTTCAGCTCACGCTACACCTCGCCGGAGGAGCTGCTCCCTCTGCTGGAAGAAGCGCAGGAGATTTTTCCCAAGACGCAGCTGGCCGAGGAGTTTTGCACTTTTCCGGTGCTGCGCCGCAGTTCGGGGAAATGATTTTCGGAGATTAAATTATTTTCCGGGAAAGCGCAGGAAGTGACAAGATTGTGTCAAAAAGAGTACAACTAGCTAACTGTTCGCTATCTTTCGACGCTGTATGCAACCAATCTCGTCACTGCGGCTTGTTTGGCGTCGATCGGATGGCGGGAAATAACCGGCACGGCAGTAGTACATCATGAATGGAGGAACGGAGATGAAGGACATCGGAGCGCTGCTGATCGACCTCGACGGCACGCTGTTTCACGGCGGAATCATGATTAAAGATGCCGATAGACTGATAGCGGGCCTCCGCGTTGCGGGGGTCCCTTTCCTGTTCGTCACCAATAATTCCTCGCGGACGCAGGAGCAGGTCGCGGCCCATCTGCGCGGCATGGGCATCAAAGCAGAGGCGCATGAAGTATGCACATCGTCGCTGGCGTCGGCGCATTTCGTGGCGCAAGAATCGCCTGGGGCGCGCGTGGCGATACTGGGAGAGGAAGGCCTCCATACCGCATTTAAAGAAGCGGGATTATTCGTGGTCGACGAATCGCCGCAGGTTGTGGTCCAGGGGATTTACCGTGCCTTCGATTACGCCGCGCTCGCGAAGGCCTCCCGCTGGATCCGCGAAGGGGCCCGGTTTGTGCTGACCAATCCCGATCTCATGCTGCCGACCGATGACGGCGTGATGCCGGGGGCGGGTTCAATAGGAGCGGCGATCGAGGCGGCCAGCGGCATGCCGCCGGTAGTAATCGGCAAGCCGGAAGCGTACATGATTCGTTATGCCGCCGAGATGCTCGGCATCCCCGTGGAGCAGGCCGTCGTGGTCGGCGACAATATGCGGACGGATATATCCGCCGGAGGGAAAGCCGGGTGCCGCACTATATTGGTGCTGACAGGCATTACGACGCGGGATAACTACGAGGACTATGCAAAGCTGACAGGCGCCGTCCCTGACCTGATCTGCGAGGATTTAGCTGAACTCATGGTCACGCTCGGTGTATAATGGCAATTGTGACTACATTTACTTACTGGAAGGACGATGACCAATGCCGGAATTTCCGGAAATGGAGAATTACCGAATGCTGCTGGGCCAGCATATCATAAATATTCCGATTACCGCCGTAACGGTGAACCGGGAAAAGTCAATCAACATGGACGCCGATGCCTTTGCCAAAGCGCTGGTGGGGGCCAGAGTGGTATACGTAGAACGGCGGGCCAAACATCTGCTGTTCCATCTGCACGACGGCCGCCGGCTGCTGCTTCATCTGATGCTGGGAGGGCTCTTATACTACGGACCCGAGTCTGAGCGGCCGGACCGCACGACGCAAGTGGAAATCGCATTCGGCGATAACCTTTTGTATTTCATGGGCCTGCGGCTGGGCTACTTGCATTTGCTGTCCGTAAAAGAAAGCGAAGCGGCCATGGGCAAGCTGGGACCCGAACTTTTGGATCGGCGGATGACGGCAGAACGTTTTGCCGAGCTACTGCGCGGGCGGCGCGGGGCGCTTAAGAGCCTGCTGGTCAACCAGCAGGTCATGGCAGGCATCGGCAACTGTTATGCCGACGAAATTGCCTTCGAGGCGCGTCTGCTGCCGTCGGCGCTCGTTCAGAATCTGTCGCCGGAAGCTGTCGGGCGGCTGTATGATAGCGTCCGCAAGGTGCTGACCGAAGCGACCGAGATCGGCGGGTACATGGAGATGCCGTTTATGGCCGGCGATACGGTGACAGGCCGGTACAATGATTGCTGCAAAGTGTATGACCGCGGAGGCGAACCGTGCCTACGCGACGGGGGAACGATTGTCAAAACCGAGCTTTCCGGCCGCAAGGTGTTCTACTGCCCGGAATGCCAGCATGAAGGCTAAACCTTATATTGGAGCGCATGTCAGCATCCGCGGCGGTTATGGGCAGGCAGCCCGGTTCGCCAGGGAGAGCGGCGCGACATGCTTTCAATATTTTCCGAAAAATCCGCGCAGCCTGAAGCCAAAGACATTGGAAGCGCGCGATGCGCACGCCTGCGCGGAATATTGCCGCGAGCATGGCATCGTTTCTTTTGCGCATACACCCTATCCAACGAATCTGGCCGCGCCTGCCGCCGGCCCTTCGCCGCGCAGTCTGATGGTCGCTTCGCTGCGCAACGATCTGCACATCGCCGAAGCCTGCGGCTCGCTTGGAATAATCGTTCATTTTGGCCAATTTTCCGGCTTGGAGCCGTTACAAGGCTATCAAAATATTATACAATGTTTAAACGAAGTGCTTGCCGATTGGCAGGGGAAGGCGAGGGTGCTAATCGAGAACCAGGCCGGGAACCATGGCCGCGAAGGAATGATGCTGGAGGAACTTGTCAAGATCAGGGAACTCTGCTTATATCCGGACCGAATCGGCTTTTGCCTCGACACCTGCCATGCATTTGCGGCCGGCATTTGGGATCCGCGGCGGACGGAAGATTTGCTTGAGCATGGGGCAAAGCTGAATTATTGGCCTCATCTCGGAGCCGTTCATTTGAATGACTCGTTATATGATTACGGCTCGCGCCGGGACCGCCATGCGCCGCTGGGACAGGGAAGGATCGGCATGGAAGGCTTGAAATCGCTGATCACGGCACCGCCAATGCAAGGAATGGCAATCGCCATGGAAACGGAAAAAGGGCCGGATGGCACTCACCGGCATGAAATTAATGTCGTTAATCAATGGTTTTGAAGCGGGGAGGGATCCGGGTGATCCATGTGTATATGGACGATCTCAGGAAACGGCCGCCCGGGTTCACGCTGGCAAGGACGACAGAAGAGTGTCTGCTGCTGCTGCGGGAATGCGAGATCGGCGTTTTGTCGCTGGATTACGATATGGGGCCGGAGGATGTAAGCGGCGGGGAGGTCGCCCGCAAGATGGTGCTTGAAGGGCTGTACCCGCGGGAGATCTATCTGCATACCTCCAGCGCGCTCGGGCGAAAGGCAATGTACGAGACGCTGTACCCTGCAGTGCCGCTGGAGACGTCGCTGTACTCCGGTCCCCCTGATGCACGCCGGTTGAAGGAAATTGCCGAAGAAGCGGAGGCGAAACGGCCGTGAACGAGATGGAGCAGAAGGAACTGCTGGAGCTGATCGGGCAGGCCGGCGCACCGCTGGTCGTATTCGGTTATACCCCGATATGCGGTACCTGTAAGGTTGCGCTGCGGATGCTGGAGATTGCCGGGACGATGCTGCCTTCCGAGGTGACCCTTGTAAAGGCAAACCTGAACCTCATGCCTCAGCTGGTAAGCCAATATAAGCTGTCGAGCGTTCCGGTGCTGATGGCGGCTCCGGCAGACCGCAGCGGCGTGATGAACATTTTATACCGTATGGGCTCCGTGCAGCATGTTCTGGACTACATAAGGAGAGTGGCCTTATTATGATATCATTGCAGCATTTATATTTGCGGCGGGAACAAACGCAAATCCTTGAAGATGTTACGCTTGAGATGCACCAAGGAGAGAACTGGGTCATTCTCGGGCGCAACGGCTCGGGTAAAACTACGATCCTTGAAATGCTGACCGGGTATTTGTTTCCGAGCAGCGGTACGGTAACGGTGCTGGGCCACAAATACGGCGAGGTTGATATCCGCGAGGTGCGCAAGGAAATCGGCTACATCGGCCCGTCCCTTATGGAAAAGCTTTCGCTAAGCGATCCTGTCTGGGAAGTAGTGGCTACCGGGGCATATGCTTTTCTGCGGTTCTATCAAACGATCCCGGAAGAGGTGAAGGTCCAGGCGATCGCGCTTCTCGAAGAAATGAACCTGGGCGACCTGGCCTTTCACCCTTTCGGAACGCTGTCCCAGGGAGAGCGTAAAAAGGCGATGCTGGCCCGCTGCCTGATGGGGAATCCCAAGCTGCTGATTATGGACGAGCCATGTGCCGGACTGGATTTGTACGAACGCGAAAAAATGCTTGCCGAAGTGGACAAGCTGAAACAGCGCAACGTAATGGTGGTCTACGTGACGCATCATGTAGAGGAGATCGTTCCGCTCTTTACGCATGTGGCGCTGATCCATGGCGGACAATTGGCCGGCGCCGGCCGCAAAGAAGAAGTGCTGACGAAGGAAATGCTCCAGGCGGTCTACGATCTTCCCGTCGAAGTGGAATGGCAGGACGAACGCCCCTGGATAAAAATAAAAGCTGGAGGCAATACCCATTGAATGAGAATCTAAACCTGGCCGGCGATCTCGCCGAGAATCGTCAGGAAAAAGCGGTCTCCCGCTATATTTGCACTGCCAACCACGGGTTTGCACCGTATGCCCAGGAAGAGCTGCGTCGCCTATTCGGGGCGGTAAAGAGCACGCTGCTGATCCCGGGCGAGATTTTCGTGGCGACGCTGGAGGTTGAGCCGGAGGAAGTGCCGCAGAAGCTGCTGGCAGAACCGCCGGTCTTTCTGCGCCATATCCAGCCCGTACAATTCCAGGATCAGGGCAGCCTGGAGGCACTGGAACGGCTGGCAGTGTATCTGAGCCGCCGTACGGAACTGGAGCACGAACGGGTCGCGCTGCATGTCCGCAAAGGCGCCGTGTCATTCTGGGAGAGCAGTCCGGGCGAACTTCGCGAGTGGCTGCAGGAGCAGTTGGAAGGACTGGAAGCGGATTTTACGGTGCAGGACCCGGCCTGGATCGTTTCGGTGTATGCCGACAAGGATGCGCTGTATGCCGGCGTATCGCGACCGGAACATAATTTATCCAGCTGGAACGGCGGAATGATCCGCTTCCGCAAGGAGGACGGTCAAATCTCCCGCGCAAAGTTCAAGCTGATGGAAGCGGAAAAGGAGTTTGGCATCCCGTTCGGCAGTTTCCGCAAAGCCGTCGATATCGGCGCTTCGCCGGGCGGCTGGACGTCATTCCTGCTGGAACGCGGGGTTCACGTAACTGCCATTGATCCGGCGCTGATGCATGAGTCCCTGCGCAAACATCCGAATCTCCGGATTCTGCGCAAAAACGCCGGCGAGGTCAAATTCAGCGACAATGAATTCGATCTGCTCGTCTGCGACATGAGCTGGAGCCCGAAGCTGATGGCGAAGCTGGTTACTGGCCTTCTGCATGGCCTGACGCCGGGTGGAACCGCCTTGGTCACCGTAAAGTTGATGCACAAAAAACCAATGGCGCTGATCAAGGAAGTCATTGCGATGTTCGAAGGCCAGCGCATGCAGGTACAGCGGGCGAAGCAGCTGTTCCATAACCGCGATGAGATTACGCTTTATATGATTAAATACTAAGGCGCAACTAACCTTAGATGATTTTTGTAAAAGGGAAAGCATCCCTTCTATTCGGCGGCCGACAGGCTGTACGTAGAAGGGGCTTTCTTTTTTTTGTGTCCGCTGAACTCAAAAGGGGGAAAATTGATGGGCATTCAAACGAATTTGGCTGTCGGCAATGTCTTAGGGGGAAGGTATGTGATTCGGGAACGGATCGGCTCAGGCGGGATGAGCCATGTGTATTTGGCCGAAGATCTGCGGCTTCCGGGCAAGCGGTGGGCGGTGAAGGAAAGCGTTGGGGCCGATATGGCCAAAGGCGGCGAGATCGAAGCGGAAGCGAGGCTGCTAACCACGCTCAGTCACCGCAGGCTCCCGCGGGTAGCTGACTTTTACCCGCCGGACGAAGCGGGGTATTGCTATCTGGTGATGGATTACATCGAAGGCGTCACGCTGGCTGAATCCATGCGCAGCGCCGGATTCCCGCCGACCCCCGAGTTCATTGCCCGTTGCGCCCGGCAAATCCTTGAGGTACTGATATATTTGCATGAACTGTCGCCTCCGGTCATTTACCGCGACCTTAAGCCGTCTAACATCATGTTTGACCGGACAGGGGAGCTGATGCTGATCGACCTCGGCATCGCCAGGCAGCACCGGCCCGGTGCGGCGGAAGATACGGAAAAGCTGGGGACGGAGGGCTTTGCCGCGCCCGAGCAGTACGGGGGCGGGCAGAGCAGCCCCGCGTCGGATTTGTACGGGCTTGGCGCGCTCCTGCTCTATATGGCGACCGGCGGGCGGCACACCGCCTGGCAGCCGCGGATGGAGGAGCGGCTGCGCGGTGCGGTGCCGGAGGGGTGGATTCCGCCCCTCCGCCGGCTGCTGCGCTATCACCCCGAGGAGCGCTTCGCCAGCGCGCGGCAAGCCCTTGCCGCGCTGGAGGCTTGCGGGCCGGCGGAGGACCGCCCCGGCCGTGCAAGCGGGGGCCCCGACCGAAGGCCCGGAACGGGCGCCTTCGGGCAGGGCACGCAGCGGGAAAGCCCCGGCGCGCCGCCGCCGGTGCTGATCCCGCTGCTCGGCGTCGCGCCGGGCCTCGGCACGACGCATGCGTCGCTGGCCGCCGCCGCCGCGCTGGCGGCCCACGGGACCGTGGCGTGGGTGGACCTCACGCCGCAGTCCCCGGTGTTCCGCCGGTTCGCCCGGCTGCTCGCGCCGGGCGAACCGGCAGCGACGCCAGCCGATCCCTCCATCGGCTGGCGGGGTGTCCGGCTGTGGGCGCTGCCGGACGGAGGCGCCCTGGACGAAGTGCTGGCCACCCGCCCGGACTTCGTCGTGCTGGACCTGGGCACCGGGGAGGAAGTCGCGGCGCGGGAGCGGTTCGCCCGCGGGGACTGCCCGGTGCTGGTGGCCTCCGGCGCGGACTGGCGGCTCGCCGAGCTGCCCGCCTGGCTCCGCCGGAGCGGCCTTGCGCCGGAGCCGCGCTGGCGCCTGGCGCTGCCGCTGGCGGAACGCGCCGCCGCGGCATACCTGGAGTCGGCACTGGGCGCGGGGGAAGCCCGCGCGTTGCCGCCACAGCCGGACCCGTTCCAGCGCAAGGGTAAGCTTGGCGCCGTCCTGCTGGAACTGCTGGAACCGGCATTGCGTCTTCGCCGTGAGCGTCAGAAAACAGCCGCAAAAATGAAGCCGCAGTAAATCATTCGAGCCCAAGGATACCTCGGCTATTTCCTCCAACCTTGGAGCTATGCTAAAATGAGCAAATGATTCAGCTTGTCCGGAGTTCCAAATATGTTGAACGGGGGAAAAGGGAGATGGGCAATAACGAAATAGACAAGACACAGGAGAATCTGCTTGGCCGGGAAGGCCGTTACTCCCGCCAGGTGCGTTTTGCGCCATTCGGGGCTGAAGGGCAGCGGGGGCTTGCAGCCTCCACCGTGCTGATCGTCGGCGTGGGGGCCCTCGGGACGGGGATCGCGGAAACGCTGGCCCGCTGCGGCGTCGGACGGATCATCCTGGCCGACCGCGATTATGTGGAATGGAGCAATCTCCAGCGCCAGCAGCTATATACGGAAGCGGATGCCGAAGCGCGGACGCCCAAGGCTGCGGCCGCCCAAGAGCGGCTGCGGCAGATTAATTCCGGTATCGTGATTGAAGCCCATATTATGGACGCGCGTGCGGAGGAACTCGAGGGGCTGGTAGCGGGAGTGGATGTGATCATGGACGGGACGGACAACTTCGACACCCGGCTGATCATCAACGATCTGGCACAAAAGCACGGCATCCCCTGGATTTACGGTGCCTGTGTCGGCAGCTACGGCATTACCTATACAATATTGCCCGGCGAAACCCCTTGTCTTCATTGCTTGCTCGGTACGGTTCCGCTGGGCGGCGATACCTGCGACACGGCGGGGATTCTGCCGCAGGCGGTGCAGCTGGTTACCGCACATGCGACGGCGGAGGCGATCAAGCTGCTCGGCGGTCGCCGCGACCAGCTGCGCAGCCGGCTGCTGTCCTTTGATATTTGGCACAACGAACATCAGGAGATCGGCGTCAAAGCCGCGAGAAAGGCGGATTGCCCATCCTGCGGTTCCCGGCCTGTGTATCCTTATTTAACGGCAGCCAATACAGAACGCAGCGATGTGCTGTGCGGACGGGACACCGTGCAGATCCGTCCGGCTTGCCGTCAACCGCTGGATTTACCGGAAACGGCCAGACGGCTGGCCCGGCTGGGAACGGGAACCGTGGAGAGCAATCCGTTCCTCGTGTCCTATGCCGAAGGGCCTTACCGGATGGTTATCTTCGGGGACGGCCGGGCGCTGGTTCACGGCACCAGCGACATCGCGGCGGCCCGCAGCTTCTACCACCGCTATTTTGGATAAGTGATTATAATGCCAAAGACCATTCCGCAGAGGCAATAACGGAATGGTCTTTGGCATTTTCGGAGACAATAGGCGCTGTGCGAACAGGTAATTTTGTAAGCGGGGGATGTCGATGAATGAAACGGTAATCGGATATGCCACCGGTTACGCCGGACAATCGGAAGAGGACCGAAGAGGCACAGCGGAGTTTCCGGTAAAACAATACCTGGCCGAGCTTGGGCTTAATCTGTTGTACTGCGACAGCATGACCAAGCTGCAGGAGCTGCTGTTATCGTCAGAGCCGGCGCTGCTGCTTGCGGCACTGCCTGTCGGGGCGAATTGGGAAGGCTGGCCGCTAATTTCGGACATCCGCGAGCGCGGCATTGTCCTGCCGGTGATGGTTGTGGCCTTTACCGGTTCACCGGAGGATGCGGCGGGAGCGTTTGCCGCCGGAAGCAATGAATATATGCCGCTGCCGCTGCACGGCGGCGAGTTCAAGGCAAGAGTCGCCAACCTTTTGCATCTATCGGGCAGAAGGAGCGCCGGGACCCCGCTGCGGGTCGACGGGCTGATCTTCGATCCCGGCCGGCGGCATGTCAGCAGAGACGGCGTCGAAATTTCCATGACGCCCAAAGAATACGAGCTGTTGTACTATCTTGCCCGGCATACCGGCAAGATTTGCTCGCGCGAAGAGATTTTGCGGCATGTTTGGGGGTACCATTTTCATGTCGGAACCAATGTCGTGGATGTGTACATCCGGCATATCCGGCAAAAAGTGGACCGCGGAAAACGCAAGAAGCTGATTTCCACGGTCCGGGGCAGCGGTTATGTATTGCGGGCGCCGGATGACGGCGCCGCGGAGTGACACTGCGCAATAGTCGTTCGGGTCAGGTGTGTTCACTTTGAACGTTTACAGGACGCGACGTGCCTTCAGGTACGTCTTTTTCCAGTTGCCTGCGTTCAGATTGGAGATTGTCACGCCCGGAGAACCGTAGGTATGAAGGATTTTACCGTTGCCGGCATATACCGCGACGTGGGTAACGTTATGGCCGTTGGCTCTGCTGCCGCTGGAGAAGAATACGAGATCGCCGACTCTAAGGTTGGCTTTCGACACCGCCTTACCTACTTTGGATTGGGCAACGGATGTACGTGGCAGATTAACGCCGTATTTCTTGAAAATATATTGAGTAAAGGAAGAGCAGTCGAAATAACGGGTCGTCGTATTGGAAGCCCCGAATCTATAGGGTGTACCCAAGAATTTTTTCCCAAGTGTAATGATCGATTGACCGGTTGAAGATACGGATGCTGCAGCCACCGGTTTGGTGCCGACTTCAGTCGCCATCAGGCCTCCAAGGCCGATTGTCGTGCACATGCTCACGATAATTGCTTGCTTGAACCATTGATGTTTTTTCATGATGTAAATACCTCCCAGTTTTGAATCTATCTATCAGTTTCGATCTCTGATTCGTAGTATAGCAGGTAAATGGTAACCTAATTGTTTCCAGAGAGGGCTTAAAGTCAAGCGGGGAGCGGGGTGGAAGCGTTTTATTAAAAGATCATTAAAAGTTACAAAAAATTAATATTTAAGCTCTGCTTAAGCGTAAAAAAACCAGGAAACCCTTAGAGCAGCAAGGGAATCCTGGTTTTTTCGTTTTGAATCAAAAAGGTTACAGCGATGTCTCTTTCTATGTATCAATCCTTACTCTGAAGGATCAGCAGCAGCCCGCTTTCAATGGCCACCGTCCCCGTTGCGCCAAGCAGACGGTTGCTCACGGCAAGCGATTGTCCCAGCTTCAACGTGGCATTGTCCAGCGGATACTGAAAGCCCTCCAGCGTAATGCCCGTTACTTCCGGCGTCAGAGGGAGCAGGGACACGTACGTATAGCCCCGATCCTCCACGACGGCCTGTGAGCCGGTCAGCGTAATGTAGTTATGCGCGTCGACGATCGTACAGTTGACCTGGCGTTGCTGCGCCCGGGTCATCATCTGGATGGCAGCCAGCGTCTGATCCAGGCGGGAGCCGGTAACTCCTGTCATCAGAATACTCTCCGGCTGAAGTCCGAGCGCCAGATCAAGCGCCAATTCGCTGTCGGTCAAATCCTTGTTGATCGGATCACAGCTCATGATTTCCTTACTTCCTTTTTGAATAGCTTCATATTCCTCCGGCGACACGGAATCGAAATCCCCTACCGAAAGATCGGGGGTTATCCCGTGGGATACTAGAAATAGCGCGCCACGATCCGCACCGATAATATAATCTTCTTCATCTAATAGATTGAGCAGTTCTGCGGTCATCGTACCGCCGGCAACAATCACAACACGTTTGTGCGGCATCATCGTTCCTCCTTATGCAATCGGCTGCAACCTTACCCTGCCCAGTATAAAGCAGATCATAAAGTTGTACAATTGGTGACAGCCGCGTTAAAATAAAGAAAGCGTTACTTTCCTATCAGAAAGAAACGCGATTATGATCACAGGACGAAGGGAAGGTGAGGGTCATTAGCGTAAACGTTCTATTCGTGTGCCTGGGCAACATCTGCCGGTCGCCGATGGCGGAAGCGGTTCTGCGCCACAAAGTCGCCCAGCGCCGGCTGCCGGTAGATATCAGCGTCGACTCTGCGGGAACGGGGAGCTGGCATACCGGGCATCCGCCGCATGAAGGGACCCGACGAATGCTGGACCGTTACGGCATCAGCTATGCCAACATGAAGGCCCGTACGGTGAACAGCGAAGACTTCAGAACATTTGACTACATTATATGCATGGACCCGTCCAACGGCGTTCACGTCCGCAAAGTTCCGGGCGGTGAGCAGGCCAAACTGCTGTATTTCATGGATTTCCTGCCGGAGCATGAGCTGCGTGAAGTACCGGACCCGTATTATACGGGCAATTTCGAACAGGTGTACGAGCTGATTGACGCCGGCTGCGAACAGCTGCTGGAGCATATCGTTGCCGAACATACCGCGGGATGAGGTCAGATGCGGTACCTGTAACCGTTATATTTGAAAGCGCGACCAGAGGCAAGACCTTACATAAGTTTTCCGCTTGTTCACGATTTATTCAATAAAGGCTGTTTAATGGTTCAAAAAATAGAGTAATGATTCAGGGAGCTCTTTTTGCCAAAATCCCCAGAGATGGCGTCCGTCTTTTTCACGGTAATCGACTGTGGCCCCGCGGTCTTCGAGCAATTTCTTTGTTTCGCGGTTCATTTGGACAAAGTCATAAATCCCTGTATCGGTCTGAAACTCCGTCTCTTGCAGGCCGACGACCATGTTGATCTGAAGCCAGGACAAATCGTCTTCGGCGGCGATTAGCTCCCGGGATTGCGGATAGTAGGCTCCTGAGAGACTGAGCACGCGGGTGAAGATGCCTGGATACGCTAGGGCCAGGTGCAGAGAGACGCTGCCGCCAAGGGAATCGCCGGCGACGATACGGCCTTCGGGAACGCGGCTTACGGCATAATTGTGTTCGATAAAGGGAATAATCTCTTCGGCAAAGCAAGAGAGATAGGCTATGAACCGGCTGCCGAACGGAGCGTATTCCTCGGTACGGACCGGGACATTAACCTCGACCCCTACAATAATGAAAGGCGTTACTTGGTTTTCTTGTTGCAGCTGGCCGGCAATTGTGGCGATGCGTCCGAAATTGAAAAATTCTTCTCCGTCCTGGCAATAGACGACGGGGTAGCTCATCGCTTCATTATAACCGGGCGGGAGGTAGATGCGCAGCCGGCGCTCTTCGTTCAGATAAGAGCTCCAGAGCGTTTTTTTGACAATCGTTCGTTTCAGAAAAACAGGTTCGTTCATCGCGGATTCGTCACCTTTCGTGTTTGTTTTTGGAGCGCTTCCGGCATTTCTGCGCGGAAACACTTTATGGTGGATTGTGCTAAATATCATTTCCATGATCAAATATCAAGACTCTGTTACATTATATCAGATCACCTGTTATACATACAAAATTTATGAATTCATAAATTTTATGCGCTTTTCTTTGACGAAAACGATACAACAGGTGTATAATAATTCTATAACAGAGGCCACTGATATTCAAACTTTTTATTGAGGTGAAGATGATGACTAAAGTTCCTTATGAAGTGTATACAGAGGACGTAGAAGCCCTTTCGGTGCTCTCTCCGGACGGCGAAGTGATCAACAAGGATAAGATGCCTTCACTTTCCGACGATCAATTGAAAGAAATTATGTACCGCATGGTATTTACCCGTACTTGGGACGACCGCGCTGTCAACCTGGGACGTCAAGGACGCCTTGGCTTCTATGCCCCGGTATCCGGCCAGGAAGCGACAATGGTCGGCAGCGAATTCGCACTGCAAAAAGAAGATTTCGTTTGCCCGGGCTACCGCGACATTCCGCAGCTGGTATGGCACGGACTTCCATTATACCAGGCGTTCCTGTATTCCCGCGGCCATCAACACGGTGGACAAATTCCTGACGGCGTGAACGTACTTATGCCGCAGATTATTATCGGCGCGCAAATCCTCCATGCCACAGGCATTGCGATGGGCTTCAAATTGAAGAAACAAAACAACGTGGCCATTACGTATACCGGCGACGGCGGTTCCTCCGAAGGTGACTTCTACGAAGGCCTGAACTATGCCGGACGCTTTAAATTGCCGGTTATCTTCTTTGTTCAAAACAACGGTTATGCGATTACGACTCCGTTCGCAAAGCAAACGGCTTCCAAATCGATCGCTCATAAAGCGGTTGCTGCCGGTATCCCAGGGATCAAGGTTGACGGCATGGACGTATTCGCCGTTATTTCCGCCGTGCAGGAAGCTGCCGAACGTGCCAGAAAAGGCGAAGGCGCAACGCTGATCGAAGCGGTAACGTACCGTTTCCGTCCGCATTCCCTTTCCGACGATGCGACTAAATACCGCACGAAGGAAGAAGAAGGACAATGGAACGAAAAGGATCCGATTGCCCGCCTTGCCAAATACCTGGAGAAAAAAGGCCTTTGGACCGAAGAAGACACCGTGCGCGTAAGAGAAGAAGCGAAAGCCACGGTCAACGAACAGATTAAAAAGGCTGAACAAACCGAAAAAATGACTATTCCTGGCTTGATCGACAGCATGTTTGAAGTAACACCAAAACATCTGGAAGAACAAAAAGCCGATTTCGAATAAGGGGGATTACAGGCAATGGCACAAATGAATATGAAAGAAGCAATCCGCGACGCGATGCGCGTTGAATTAAATCGTGATCCAAATGTCCTGATCTTCGGCGAAGACGTCGGGAACGTCGGCGGCGTCTTCCGTGTAACGGAAGGTCTGCAAAAAGAATTCGGCGAAGACCGCATTTTCGATACCCCGCTGGCTGAATCCGCAATCGGCGGCCTTGCTTTCGGACTTGGCGTTCAAGGCTTCCGGCCGATCGCTGAAATCCAGTTCGTCGGCTTTATCTTTGAAGCGCTCGACCAGATCGTGGTTCAGGCCGCCCGCCTGCGCTACCGTTCCGGCGGTAAATATCATGCACCGGTTGTATTCCGCACTCCGTTCGGCGGCGGCGTAAAAGCAGCCGAGCTGCACACGGATTCCCTCGAAGGCCTGATCGCTCAGAGCCCGGGAATTAAAGTGGTTATTCCTTCCAATCCTTATGATGCCAAAGGTCTTTTGATCGCCTCGATCCGCGACAATGACCCGGTATTCTTTATGGAACACTTGAATCTGTATCATGCATTCCGTGCCGAAGTGCCGGAAGGCGAATATACCGTCGAGCTCGGTAAAGCGAACGTTGTACGCGAAGGTTCGGATGTTACCATTATCTCTTATGGCCTGATGGTACATACCGCGACCAAAGCGGCAGACCAGCTTGAGAAGGAAGGCATCAAGGCCGAAATCATCGACCTGCGTACGGTTAGCCCGATCGACATCGACACCATCGTGGCATCCGTCAAGAAGACCAACCGTGCCATCGTCGTTCAGGAAGCGCAAAAGAGCTCCGGCGTAGCGGCAGAGGTTATTGCCCAAATCAACGAAAAAGCTATTCTTCATCTGGAAGCGCCGGTGCTTCGCGTTGCCGGTCCGGACACAATCTATCCATTCGCGCAAATTGAAGATAGCTGGATTCCTACACCTGCCCGCGTGATCGCAGCCGTGAAGAAAGTTCTGGAATTCTAATCAATATACTTGGGAGGTTTTTAAGGTGGCTAAATTTGAGTACCGGTTCCCTGAGCTGGGCGAAGGTCTGCATGAAGGCGAAATCATCAAAATGCATATTAAAGCCGGCGATAAGGTAACCGATGACGATATCATTATGGAAGTACAAAATGACAAGGCGGTTGTGGAAGTGCCTTGTCCGGTAAACGGCACTGTAACGGAAGTATTCACGAAAGACGGCCAAGTATGCCGCGTCGGCGAAGTCGTCGCCATCATCGAAGCGGAAGGCGATATTCCGGAGCAAGCGGGCGGTCATGCCGAAGCGCAAAGCGCGCAGGAAGCGGATGCGGCCAAAGGCAGCGCGAACACGACTTCGTCTCCTGCAGCAGCTGCTCCATCGGCAGCAGGCGGTTCCACGAATTTCAAATATCTGTTCCCTGAGCTGGGCGAAGGTCTGCACGAAGGCGAAATCATCAAAATGCACATCAAACCCGGTGACAAGGTAACCGACGACGATATCATTATGGAAGTACAAAACGACAAAGCGGTTGTAGAAGTGCCTTGCCCGGTTAACGGAACCGTGCTCGAAGTGTTTGCCAAAGACGGTCAAGTGTGCCGCGTCGGCGAAGTGGTAGCCATTATCGCAGCCGAAGGCGAAGTGCCGCAGCAAGAAGGCGGACATGCCGAACCTGCTCCTGAAGCGGCTGCACCTGCGGCAGCTCCTGCAGCGGTTAGCGCGGCTCCAGCTCCGAACCGCGACGTATTGGCTACGCCAAGCGTGCGCAAATTTGCCCGTGACAACGGCGTGGACATTGCCCGGGTAAACGGCACCGGCAAAAACGGCAAAATCGGCCGTGAAGATGTCGAAGCCTTCCTGAAAGGCGGTTCCGCAGCACCTGCTGCTGCAGCACCGGCAGCAGCGGCAACTCCTGCAGCAGCACCTGCTGCGGCAGAAGCACCGAAAGCGAAAGCGGCGGCGCCTGCGGCAGCAGCCGGCGGAGCAGCGCTGGAAGAAGAACGCGTGCCGTTTAAAGGCATCCGCAAAGCGATCAGCAATGCAATGGTTAAATCGGCATACACCGCTCCGCATGTTACCATCATGGACGAAGTAGATGTGACCGAGCTGGTTGAATTCCGTAAACGGATGAAACCTGTAGCCGAGAAGAAGGGCATCAAAGTGACTTACCTGCCATTCATCGTGAAGGCTCTCGTTGCAGCTTCCCGTCAATTCCCGGCTCTCAACGCCATGATCGACGAAGAAGCGAACGAAATCGTCTACAAGAAATACTACAACATCGGTATTGCTACCGACACCGACAACGGCTTGATCGTTCCGGTGATCAAGGATGCTGACCGTAAGAGCATCTGGATGATCGCTAGTGCCATCAGCGACCTCGCCCTGCGCGGACGCGACGGCAAGCTGACTCCGAACGAAATGAAGGGCAGCACGATCTCCATCAGCAACATCGGCTCCGCCGGCGGTATGTTCTTCACGCCAATCATCAACTTCCCTGAAGTTGCGATTCTGGGTACCGGCCGCATCACCGAAAAGCCGGTTGTCAAGAACGGCGAAATCGTATCCGCTCCGGTTATGGCGCTCTCCCTGAGCTTCGACCACCGGATCATCGATGGCGCAACAGCACAAAACTTTATGAACTACATCAAGTCCCTGCTTGCAAATCCTGATATGTTGGTAATGGAGGTGTAATTAATGGTAGTCGGAGACGCTTCAATCGAAATTGACACATTAGTTATCGGGGCAGGTCCCGGCGGGTATGTGGCGGCAATTCGTGCCGCCCAGCTCGGTCAAAAAGTCCTTATTGTCGATAAATCCGAACTCGGCGGCGTGTGCCTGAACCGCGGCTGTATCCCATCCAAAGCCCTGATCTCTGCAGCTCATCAATATGAGGCAGCACAGCACGGCGAAGTATTCGGCATCAGCACCGAAGGCGTTAAAGTCGACTGGGCCAAAACCCAGGAGTTCAAAAACGGCGTCGTTAAACGGATGACGACCGGCGTAACCAGTCTGATGAAGGGCAACAAAATCGAAGTATTCAGCGGCGAAGCGATGTTCATCAATGCAAACGAAGCCCGTTTGTTCAACGAGCATGAATCCCCGCGCTACAAATTCAATAACTGCATCATCGCGACCGGATCCCGTCCGATTGAGCTGAAGCCGTTCCCGTTCGGCGGACGCATTCTGTCCTCGACCGAAGCGCTTGACCTGCCGGAGATTCCGAAAAGCATGATCGTTATCGGCGGCGGCTACATCGGCGCCGAGCTCGGACAAATGTACTCCAAATTCGGCACCAAGGTTACGATCATTGAAGGCATGGACACCGTGCTTCCTGGCTTCGACAAGGATATGACCCGTCTTGTTGCCAAAAACATGGCGAAGACCGGCATCGAAATCGTTACCGGCGCGAAAGCTGAAAGTGCCGTGCAAACCGATAAAGACGTAACCGTAAAATACTCCGTGGGCGGCGAGTCCAAGGAAGTTACTGCGGATTACCTGCTCGTTACGGTGGGCCGCCGTCCGAATACGGACGGAGAACTCGGCCTCGATCTGATCGGCATCGAGCTGGATGAACGCGGACTGATCAAGGTCGACCATCAAGGCCGGACCAACATTCCGAACATCTATGCGATCGGCGACATCGTACCGGGTCTGGCGCTGGCACACAAAGCTTCCTACGAAGGAAAAATTGCTGCCGAAGCCATTTCCGGCCACAAATCCGTCGTGGATTACAAAGTCATCCCGGCTGTAGTGTTCACGGATCCGGAATGCTCCAGTGTCGGCTTGACCGAAAAAGAAGCGAAAGACAAAGGCCTTAAAGTTAAAGCCGGCAAATTCCCGTTCGCGGGCAATGGCCGCGCCGTATCCCTGAACGCACCGGACGGCTTCATCAAGATTGTAGCCAACGCGGACAACAACTTGGTGCTTGGCGCGCAAATCGTCGGTCTGGAAGCTTCCAACCTGATTGCCGAGCTGGGTCTGGCTATCGAAATGGGCGCTACGCTTGAAGACATCGCGCTCACCATCCACGCGCATCCAACCCTTGGCGAAATCGTCATGGAAGCGGCTGAACTCGTGGAAGGTCATCCGATCCACGTCGTTAAATAATCATTCAAAAGCATCGGTATATAGCGGCATGTCTTCCGGAATTCCGGCGGCATGCCGCTTTTCATATATGTATCTTTTATGCAGTACGGAATTGGGTACACGAACCGGAACGATCATGGTAAACTGTAAAAAGATAAAGGACAGAGGGGCGATACACGTTGCGTAATTATCTGGATTTACTGCAAGATATACTGGATCACGGGACGGAGCGGAGCGATCGGACGGGAACAGGAACGATTTCCGTATTCGGCCGGCAGCTGCGGTTTGATCTGGCGAAAGGCTTCCCGCTGGTCACGACGAAACGTATGCATTTGAAGTCGGTGATTCACGAGCTGCTGTGGTTTTTGAGCGGAGAGACGAACATCTCTTATCTTAAAGAGCATGGTGTGTCCATATGGGATGAATGGGCCGACGAGAACGGCAATTTGGGTCCGGTGTACGGCTCGCAGTGGCGGAATTGGGAGACCAAAGACGGCCGGCATATCGATCAGATCGCTGCGGTGATCGAATCTATTAAACACAATCCCGATTCGCGCCGGCATATCGTCAGCGCTTGGAACGTAGGTGAGATCGAAGAAATGAAGCTGCCGCCATGCCACTTCGTGTTCCAGTTTTATGTGGCGAAAGGCAAGCTGAGCTGCATGCTGACGATGCGCTCCGTGGATACGTTTCTCGGTTTGCCGTTTAACATTGCCAGTTATGCGCTGCTGACCCATATGGTCGCCCAGCAGACAGGTCTTGAGGTCGGAGAGTTTATCTGGTCCGGCGGAGACGTGCACATTTACAGCAACCATCTGGAGCAAGTAGCGACGCAGCTGGCGCGCGAGCCCTTCCCGCTGCCGACGCTGAAGATTCTGCGGAAGCCGGACAGCATTTTCGACTACAAGTATGAAGACTTTGAATTCTTAAACTATGAATATCATCCGACCATCAAGGCCCCGATTGCGATATGAGCATTACTTTGATCTGGGCAATGGCGGAGAACGGCGTGATCGGAAAAAACAACGAGTTACCCTGGCATCTGCCGAAGGATTTCGCGTATTTTAAAGCACAGACTTTGGGTAAACGGATGCTCATGGGCCGCAAAACCTGGGATTCGCTCGGCGGCAAGCCGCTGAAGGGCAGAACGAGCATTGTCATTACCCGTGACCCCGGCTTTGCGCCGGAAGGGGCCGAGGTCGTGCATACCCTGGAGGAAGCGTTGGCAGAAGGCCGCAAGGGAGATGAGCTGATGGTCATCGGAGGTGCGGAAATCTACAAAATGTTGCTGCCTTACGCCGATAAGTTGCTGGTGACGCGGATCGCGGCGATAGTGGACGGAGATGCGGTTTTTCCGGACGTGGATTGGCGCCGGTGGGTAGAAGTTTCCAATATTGCTGGCGAACGCGACGAAAAAAATCCGTATGATTACCGATTCCACGTGTATGAACGTTCGCACTAAAAATGAAGCGTTTTCCCTGACACGACATGTGAAATAGTACAAACAATCAGCAAATTAATCCATTACTGTGCAAAAGTGCGGAATGCTACTATAATTAAAATTAGAAATGCTAAACTTAAAAATAGCGCAACATCAAGAGAAGAGAACGGATGGGGGAATCGTATCGATGTCTACACCTACAGGATTCATGGAATATAAACGCCAGCTCCCAAGCGACCGGGAGCCTGAACAACGCGTTAAAGATTGGGAAGAGTTCCACCTCCATCTTTCCGAGGATGAGCTGCGCACCCAGGGTGCCCGCTGCATGGATTGCGGAACCCCTTATTGCCATACGGGAATCGACATGACCGGCGGAACCTCCGGTTGTCCGCTGCACAATCTGATTCCGGAATGGAACAACCTGGTTTACCGGGGACTCTGGCGGGAAGCGCTGGAACGGCTGCATAAGACCAACAACTTCCCCGAGTTTACCGGGAGTATTTGTCCTGCCCCTTGCGAAGGTTCATGTACCGTCGGATTGATCGGACAGCCTGTCACGATCAAGACCATCGAGCTGGCAATCGTCGACAAAGGTTTCGAGGAGGGCTGGATCGTACCGAATCCGCCGGAGAAGCGTACAGGCAAAAAGGTCGCCATCGTCGGTTCCGGCCCGGCGGGTCTTGCCGCAGCAGCCCAGCTGAATAAAGCAGGCCACAGCGTAACGGTCTTTGAACGCAGCGACCGTATCGGCGGCCTGTTGACTTATGGCATCCCGACTATGAAGCTCGACAAAGGCGTCGTACAGCGTCGCGTGGACCTGCTGGCTGCGGAAGGCATTCAATTCGTGACGAATACCGAGATCGGCAAGGATATCAAGACGCAACAGCTTGTGGATGAATACGACGCGGTCGTGTTGTGCGGCGGTGCTACTAAAGCACGCCAGTTCAATGTTCCGGGCAGCGAGCTGAACGGTGTGATGTATGCGATGGACTATCTGACCGGCACGATAAAAAGCTACCTGAATTCCGGCCTTGAGGATGGAAATTACGTATCTGCAGCGGGCAAGGATGTCATCGTCCTCGGCGGCGGCGACACCGGTTCGGACTGCGTGGCGACTTCGCTGCGTCATGGCTGCAACAGTATTACGCAGTTCGGTACGCATGACAAAGCGCCGCTGGAACGTGATCCGATCAACAACCCGTGGCCGCAATTCCCAAATGTATATACGCTGGACTACGCGCAGCAGGAAGCCAAAGCGGTGTTCGGCAACGATCCGCGCGAATTTTCGATCATGACGACAAAGTTTGTCGGCGATGAGAACGGCAACCTGAAAGAGCTGCATACCGTGCAAATCCACCGGACGGTCGATGAAGCCGGACGCAAAATCTATCAGCCGATCCCCGGCACCGAGAAGGTATTTCCGGCGCAGCTTGCGCTGATCGCCATCGGTTTTGACGGACCGGAGCAGGACATGATCCAGGAGATGAACCTGGAAACCGATCGGCGCTCCAACGTGAAGGCACGCTACGGCAAGTACAACACGAACGTGGATAAAGTGTTCGCTGCCGGCGACATGCGCCGCGGCCAAAGCCTGGTCGTTTGGGCGATCCACGAGGGCCGCGAAGCCGCACGCGAGGTCGACAAATATTTGATGGGCTCCACCGTTTTAGCCTAGAATTTGAACATACAAAAAGCCGCCCCCGGAGTGGGGGACGGCTTTTTGTATGTGTGCTGCCGGCTGGAGGAGAGGCTAGGCGCGATGCCTAGTCCTCCAGCTTGAAGCGTTCGACCTTTTGCTGCAGGTTGCCGGCCATTGTAGACAACTCCCCGGATGAGGCGCTGATCTGTTCCATCGACGCAAGCTGCTCTTGGGTCGCGGCCGTTACGCTCTGGAACGCATCCGAGGTCGAACGGGAGATGTTTGAAATTTCGACGACGGAAGCGGCAACCTCTTCGGCACCGGCCGACATTTCTTCGGTGACGGCGGAAATATCGTGAATCTGGCCATTAATTTTGGCGGTCGATTGCTCGATATTCGCAAAGGCGGCTTTGGCCTCTTCGGTAACTTTGATGCCGAGATCTACATCGGCGGACACCCGGTTATGGATCGCTTCATACGTCTGATCAATCAGTACAGTCATCTGTTCAATGGTATCCTGGATGTTTCCGGCGGTGGTTTTGGATTGGTCCGCCAGCTTGCGTACTTCCGAAGCCACGACTGCGAAGCCTCTGCCATGCTTGCCGGCCCGTGCAGCTTCAATGCCTGCATTCAGGGACAACAGATTGGTCTGAACGGCGATATCGGAGATCGCACTGCTCATCGCGGATACGCGGCTATTCAAGCCGTTGAGCTGTTCGATCAATTCAGATGATAAATGGGTCGATTCGCGGATGGCATCCATCTGACGGCTGACCTGACCGATTTTCTCGCTGCCGCTGTGGACATCGGCCTCGGTATCGGCCGAAGAATCCACAATGGAAGCAGCGGCTTCGGCGATTTTTTGAATACCGGCTGACATCTCTTCCATCGCCCGGGACGTTTCGGCCATCGCGGCGGTCTGGGTCTCGGCACCGGCCGTGGAGTCTTGTACCAGCTCGGCTACATAGGCGGTTGCCTTGGAGTTCTCCTCCGTGGTGGCCGTCAGCTGCTGGCTTGAAGAGGCCAAGAGTCCGGAGGTGTCCGAAATGTCGGCTACGATATTGCGCAGCGATTCTACCATGAGATTGTAGTTTTTGGCCAGCTCGCCGATTTCATCGGCGCGTTTAATCTGAATATGTTCGTTCAGATATCCCTCGCTCACACGGCGTGCGGAGACGTTCAAGCGGCTGATCGGGCGGGAGATGGCTCTGACGATAAAGTACATAAGGATCAAGGCGATTACCAAAGCGGCACCCAGAACAATAAGTCCTGTGTACACAATGGGCATGGTCGCTTCCTTAAACTCATTCGAGTTGACTACCCCGACGACCGTAAAGCCGGTTTCTTCATCCGTCGTATAATATCCGCGCATGTCTGCGCCCGTATCGGGATTAACGTAAGATAAATTTCCGTTCTTGCCGGCGAGCAGCTTGACTACATAGTCGGCCACGTCATCTCCGGCTTTTTTGACCGGATGGGCTACGAATTTATGATTACGGTCAACGATATAGTAATATCCCTCTTTGCCGAGTTTAACCGAGCTGATCCGTTCGCTCATTTGCTTGAGATTCAGACTTGTCGCAATCGCGCCTTTGCCGTCCTTTAGCGTCTCGGAAATAAACAAGGTATAATTACCGGTGGTCAGAGAGACGGTTGGGTCGGTAAGGGTAACCTTCCCGGCATTGCTCATGGCCGCTTTATACCAGTCCCGCGTACGGGGATCATAGTCTTGTTTGCCGGGATCCGGGGACTTCACCCAGGCTCCGTTGTTATTGCCGGCGACGAAAAGCTCAAGGCCTGGATGCTCCTTCATGAACAAATCCATGAGCTTTCGCGTATCGGCAGTCGGACTGTCAACTTCCGCAGAGGTCAGCTGTTGACTGAGCTGCTGTACATTCTGCTTGGCCGCAGCGATAGATTGATTAATGGTCGTGGCCATCAGTTCAACGCTGGCGTGCGTGGAATTCTGCATGCTTTTCTCCAACTGTTTGCTGGCGCTGGAGTAAGAGAAATAGCTCACCAGCAGAATAGGGACCGCAAGCGTTACGGCAAAGATGAGCATCATCTTCCGTTGTAGCGATCGGGACGTGAGATTAAGTACGGTTTCTTTAATTTTTGTAATCATGCGATGACTCCCCCTTGGATGCATAGAGGCTGTAGTAATGGAGTTTACAACGTCCTCTCAAATGCTTATTCATATATTCGGTAAATCGGTATAATAATTTCATATGAAAAACCAATATTTAAAAAAATTTATTTACGAACAGCCAAAGGAATGTAAGCGGATACAGTGCTTGACGTATCTGGAAATATCGATTAGATTGGAAAGCAGATTGATATAGCAACAGCGTTGACCATGGACCTGCATGATTCGGATATCGCCAGAACAGAGAGAGAACCCGCCGGCTGAAAGGTTCTTCGGCCCGCGATGAATAAGCATCCTGCCTTGGAAGCTGCAGCACGGATTATATCCGGTATGCTGCCGGTCCCGGCCGTTATCCGGACAGAGGACTGTTAGGTAAGATCTGACGGTTGAAAAAGGGTGGTAACACGGCGCATTCGTCCCTGACGAATGCGCCTTTTTTGCGTTTGCTGCCTGATACTTCGCGAAGCATGGTCATTTAGAGAGGGGAATGGTTTTATGCGTCAAAGCCAAATGCTGCTGCCAACATTAAGGGAGGCGCCGGGTGGTGCCGATACAGCGGGACATCAGCTGCTGCTCAGGGGCGGTTACATCCGCCAGCTTGCGGCAGGAATTTACAGCTACCTCCCGTTAGGCCGGCGTGTGCTGCGGAACATCGAGACGATCGTCCGCGAGGAAATGGAGCGCGCAGGGGCACAGGAACTCCTTTTGCCGGCGCTGCAGCCTGCAGAGCTGTGGAGAGAATCCGGCAGGTATGAGGTGTACGGCAAGGAGCTGATTAAGCTTCAGGACCGCCACGAGCGGGACTTTGTGCTGGGCCCGACCCATGAAGAAACCATCACTTCGCTGCTCGGCGGCGATATTAAGTCCTACAAGAAGCTGCCGCTCATGTTGTACCAGATTCAGACGAAATTCCGCGACGAACGGCGTCCGCGCTCGGGTCTGCTGCGCGGCCGGGAGTTTCTGATGAAAGATGCCTATTCTTTCGATTCCAGCCTGGAGGGGCTGGATGAATCGTACCGCCGAATGTACGAAGCCTACTGCCGCATCTTTGAGCGCTGCGGGTTGGATTTCCGTCCTGTGCATGCCGATGCCGGCGCAATCGGCGGCGAGGGAGGCAGCCATGAGTTCATGGCGCTCTCCGCGATCGGCGAAGACACTCTGGCCGTCTGCCCGGCATGCGCCTATGCGGCCAATCTGGAGAAGGCCGCTGCTGTGGTACCGCCAAAAACAGTGGCGGACGGTGCCTTACCGCCTGCAGAAGCCTTTTCGACGCCGGGATCGCGAACGATCCCTCAGCTCGTAAGCGAGTACGGACTGCGCGCCGAAGGAATCATCAAGACGCTGGTCTACGAGGCAGACGGGCAATATGTTGCCGTGTTGGTGCGCGGCGATCATGAGGTTAACGAGATCAAGGTCAAGAATGCGCTTGGAGCGGTAAACATCGCACTGGCTTTGCCGGAAGCCGTACAGGAGCAGGCCGGGATGGAGAACGGTTTTGTCGGACCGGTAGGCTTGAAGCTGCGCATGCTGATTGATGGAGCTGTAGTGGCAATGGCCGAAGGCGTTACCGGTGCCGGCCGCAAAGATTACCATCTGCGTCATGTGGTGCCAGGCCGTGATTTTGCTATTGAACAGGTTGGAGATTTCCGCAACCTTGAAGCCGGCGAGATTTGCCCGGAATGCGGAGCGGGTCATATCCGTTTTGAAAGGGGCATCGAAATCGGGCATGTCTTCAAGCTGGGGACCAAATATAGCGCCAAGCTTGGCGCAATGTTCCTCGATGCGACCGGTGTGAATACGCCGATGATCATGGGCTGCTACGGCATCGGCGTCTCCCGTTTGCTGGCGGCGGTAGCGGAGCAGCGGCTGAACGACGATGGCGTAGTCTGGCCTTCGGGTTTGGCTCCGTATCATGTGCATCTTTTGCCAGTATCCGTTAAAGACGGGCAGCAGTTGGTACTGGCGGAGCAGCTCTATATGGAACTAACAGGACGAGGTTTCGACGTGCTGCTGGACGACCGGGACGAACGCGCCGGAGTCAAGTTCAAGGATGCCGCGCTGATCGGTTGTCCGGCGATGATCGTTGTCGGTAAAGATGCGGCCGAGGGTAAGGTGGAATACACCGACCGGAGGACTGGAATTCGCGAAGTGCTGGAAACCTCAGAAGTTATCGAGCGAGTGGCAGCGTCCATGTCCCCGAATCATTGAGTGGACGGACCCGAAAGATAGAGAAAACGATGGCAACTTGTATGCTTAGGAAGAACTGGAGATGCAATTACTTTAAAAGTGCGGAGATGCACAAGCCATTTTTCGCTTCTCTGGTCCTTGGCGAGCCGGATGCGGTTTATAGTATAATAGAATACTGGACGCATTTTGGAAGACCGATAGAAGGCTAAGGAGCGATTGTTTTGAAGACACTTATCATTGCGGAAAAACCGGATATGGGACGCAACATCGCGGCCGCAATTGAGCCGAAGGCTAAAAATCACCGCTCTTATCTCGAAGGGGAGCAATACATCATTACCTGGGCGATCGGGCATTTGATCGGTCTGGCCGAACCGGACGCCTATGATCCAAAATACAAAAAGTGGAACATCGGCGATCTCCCGATCATTCCCGAGCATTTCAAGCTGGTGCCGAATCCGCGGACGGTGGATCAGCTTAAAGTGATCGGCGAGCTGGCCAAACGCTGCGATCTGCTCGTCAACTCGTGCGACGCCGGGCGGGAAGGACAGCATATTTTTTCATTGATCCAGCGGCATTTGAAGCTGAGCCAGCCGGTGAAACGGCTGTGGATTTCGGACCTGACGCCGGAGACGATCCGCAAAGGCTTTCAGGAGCTGAAGGACGGTTCGGAATACGAGAATCTGACCAAGGCGGCAAAAGCGCGCAGCGAAGCGGATTGGCTGATCGGCATGAACGGTTCGCGGGCGTTTACGACCAAACATCAGGTGCTGCTGTCGGTGGGACGGGTACAGACGCCGGTGCTGGCGCTCATTTATGACCGGCAAAAAACGATCGAGTCGTTTGATTCGCTGAAATATTTTGAGGTAGAAGGCCAGTTTGCGCAGGGAGATACGGCGTACAAAGGGCTCTGGCAGGGAGACCGCCTGACGGAGCGGGACAAAGCGGAAGCCATTGCCGCCAAGGTGAAGGGCCAGCCCGGTCGGATTGCATCCTACGAGGTGAAGGATACGCGGGAGTTTCCGAACAAGCTGTATGACCTGACGCTGCTGCAGCGGGAAGCGAACGGCAAATATTCGTTTTCGGCCAAAAAAACGCTGGATCTTGCCCAAGCGCTCTATGAAAAGCATAAAGTGATTTCGTATCCGCGTACCAATTCGAACTATGTCACCGAGCAGAATATTCCGGAGATGCACAAGACGCTTTCCTCGCTGCAAGGCGGGAACTACGACGAATGGGTACAGGGCGCCAGCCGAAATCTCGTGCATACCGGCAATAAATATGTGTGCAATCCCGCAAAAGTCGAGGATCACCACGCGATTCTGCCGACGCCGCGCAAGGCCAGCGGGCTGAGTCCGGACGAAGCCAAGCTGTATGATATGATCGTCCGGCGTTTTCTGTCGCAGTTCTATCCGGCGGCGGAATACAAAGTCCATACCGTTCTGACCGAGGTGTTGGGCGAAACCTTCAAAACATCGGTCAAAGAGCTGCTCAGCCTGGGTTGGAAGGTCATTTACGCCGACCAGAACTCGAAAAAGGACAAGGCAAAGGCCGCGAAGGGTAAAGGCAAAGAGGACGAAGAGGAAGAAGAAATCGAGGTCAATGAACCGTTTTCGCTGAGCCGCACCGAAGGCGTGACCTGCCGCGACGCAGAAGTGAAGGAGAAGGACACGCAGCCGCCGAAGGCCTACACGGAAGGGACTTTGCTCAAGGCGATGGAAAGCGCAGGCAAACAGATCGAAGACGAAGAGCTGCGCGATGCGATGAAGGAATCGGGACTTGGCACGCCGGCGACCCGCGCGGCGACGATCGAACGGCTCAAGAATGTCGGATACATCGAAATGCAGGGGAAAAAGATCGTCATTACGCAAAAGGGGCGCACCGCCATCGAACTGATCCGCGGCGCCGGCGTGGAGCTGCTGACCTCGCCGGAGATGACCGGCCAGTGGGAACGCCGGCTCAACCAAATTTCGCGCGGCACGGCCTCCGATCTCCAGTTCATGGAGAACGTCAAGCGATTCGCGACGATGATTGTGGAGAAGGTCCGCGTGCAGTCGCGCGCGGACAAAACCTCTTTTGAGGGCGACGCTCCGCAGGCGCGTCCTCGGGGCGGGGCGCGCGGCGAAGCGGGCGCCGCGCGCAAGGGCACGGCCGCGAAGGCGCCGGGGCGCCGGGCGGCCGGAGCGGAGGCCGGCGGCTCAGGTGCCGCCGCCGGTTCCGCCGTCGCGGCGCGTAGCGCAGCCGCGACGGAAGGCACGCCCGCGGCAAAGCCCCCGCGGGCGCGCCGATCCGCAGCCGCGCCGGAGGCGGACGCGGGGCCGAAGGTGATCGGCCCCTGCCCGCGGCCCGGCTGCGGCGGAGCGATCTTTATGGGCCGCAAAGGCTACGGCTGCTCCAACTACAAAACCGGCTGCGGCTTCGTCATCTGGAAGGAGACGCACGGCCGCACTTTGACCGACGCGCAGGTTAAAGCGCTGCTCGAGAAAGGCAAAACGGGCAAGCTGAAGCTCGGCGGTCCCGGAGATGACGCCGCAGAAGGCAAGCTGGTGCTGGCCGACCGCAGTACCGGCCGGCTGGAAGTGGAATAGCCGGGCAAAGGAATCGGGGCCGTTAAACGAAATGGGCGGATTTAAAGGGAGAAAATCCCGCTAATTACTTCGGAGATTGGTTCTCCGGGAATTTTGAATTACAAAAGAAGCGTACCCGATGATGACTTCTCATTACGGATACGCTTCTTTTTTGTACATGCTGCAATTCCTATTGTTCCAGCTGCGCGTCAATCGCTGCAGTTAGGCCTTCATAGGAGGAATCCTTCAGCAGCACGCCGTTGACCATAAACTTCGGTGTGCCGTTGACGCCGTACGCGCCGGCGATTTTGAAATCTTCTTTGACGTCGTACATGTACGTATGATTGGTCAGGTCCTGTTCAAACTGGGTGTAATCGATGCCTTCGATATTTTTCTTCACAAAATTCAGGATGAATTTCTGTGTAGCCCAAATCTTGCTCTCGTCGCCCTGATGATCGTACAGCTTATGTACGTATTCCCAGAACTTCTCGTTGCTTTGGTGATAGATGGCTTCTCCGGCGCTGGCGGCCAGGTAAGAATCGCGGTCGATGAAGGCGAAATTCATGAAGTAATATTCGGCTTTGCCGGTATCGACATAATCCTTGATGAAGGTGTCCATATACGTGGCGGTCCATTTTTTGCATACCGGACATTTGAAATCGGCGAATTCAATAACCTTCACTTTAGCTCCGGCGTCGCCCAAATGCGGCTGCTTCTCGTACTTCAGGCCGTCAACGACAATCGTGCCTTTGACATCCGTGTAGTTGGGCAAGTTCTCCAGCGCGGCGTCATCCTTCGAGTTAGCCCCAGTCCATACATACAGCAGCAAGCCGAGCAGCACGACGACTGCGATACCCAGCACCATCGGCAGCAGCATGCGGTTATTGCTTTTGTTGCTCCGTGCAGGATCGGATTTTCTGTTCATTTGTAACCTCCCGCAATGATCGAAATCTACTCGAACATTATAAGCATCGCAATGTTGTCTGCCTATGCTTTTTGTAACAAAACAGGACATTCTTAGAAAATTAGGAGCTGCGTCTTAGTGAGTATGGACCACGGTAGCTTCGAAACAGCAGCACCGTGGTTCTGGCCGTTCCGCTAAACTCCTGTCATGATTAGGGCAATCGGTAATCGATGAAGCCGGATTTAGAAGGGAACGGGGGCAAAAAGGATGATTAGAAAAGCCAAACCGGAGGATGGGAAAAAGTTATCCGAACTTTTGAGCCAGCTGGGCTACCCGGACACCGAAGTCTTCATGAAAGCAAAAATGGAGCGGCTTCTTGCTGACCCGAACGAAGAATTAATGGTCTATGAAGAGGCAGGACAAGTGGTTGCCTGTATTTCGTTGCATTATATCCCGCAGCTGGGCTTAGAAGGCGACATTGCTTCGATCAGTTATCTGGTTGTGGACGCTTCGATCCGCAGTAAGGGAGTCGGTAAGAAACTAGAGGACTATGCTTCTGCCTCCGCCCGAAAAAGAGGATGTGACCGCATTCAGGTTCACTGCCAATCCAGAAGAACCGACGCCCATCGCTTTTATGAGCGGCAGTGCTTTACGGAGGCGCCTAAGTATTTTTCGAAAAGTTTATTGGATCATTGACGAAAAAAGCGACAGCCCAAGACTTTGTTTCCCGTCCTTAGCTGTCGCTTAGTCAATAGTTGGAGAAAGCGATTGTCACCCGTGGTGCTTACGTCTGGATGCGTTCCGGATGACCGGCAGCACTTCATACAACGCATTGATGGTTGTTACGGCATGTTTGCGTTCATGCTGCAGTTCAATGAGATTATAGAGCCACTCGTTTTGCTGCTTCAGATAAATGCTGTGAATGCCGGCCGTTAAAGCCGGAAGCACGTCGGTACGCAGGGAGTTGCCGATCATCCAGGTCCGGGTCCGGTCGAAGGACAGGGCGGAGAGAATGCCCTCCAGCGCTTCGACGTTTTTGTGCTGCCGGATATAAATCCGTTCGTTGAAATAACTGTCGAGCTTCATTTGCTCGATCTTGCGCCGCTGGATCGTGTCGTCACCGCCGGTGTAGAGGTACAGGTCATGCCCATCCTGCTTGAGCGCGTCCAGCGTCTCCACCATACCCGGATAGGCTTCGATCTCCTGATCGTAGACGGACAAGCCAAGCTTCATCAGCTGGCGTTCTTCGAACGGATCGAAGGCCCGGCCGTATTTTTCGCAGAAAAAGCGGTAAGTGGCAATCAGCGATTTCGGAAAATTGTCGCTCGCCAGCCCGCTTGCGTTAACCGTTTCCACGTCGATCTCCACTTGCTTGGCGCGCACTTCACCGGTTGTCAGTCCGGTATCGCCGAACCATCCAGCCATCAGCTCGAAATATTGCCCCAGGATGAGGTCAAAATACTTGTTGCAGTGCACCAGGGTGTCGTCGAGATCAAAAATCACTTGCTGCGGCAAATATTTCATGTTCTTTCACTCCTGTCTCTCTATGTCTCTAAAGAATACTTCAATTATATACGAATATAGGACTCCAGGAACATCTGCAGTTCCGAAGCGCCATCCGTGCGGATGCTGAACCTTTCGTTGCCTTCGCCGCTTAAGTGGATCCTCAGCAGTCCGGCAACGCGAAGCGTGAGCAGATGATGCATCAGCATTTCGCTGGACTGGTGCAGATCGGACTGGATCTCCCACAACGTCTTCGGCTCATCCGCCAAATAACGCAGCAGCCGCAAGCGCGTCGGATCGGAGAGAGCTTTGGTCATGCGCAGCAGCACGAGCGGCGGCTCCTCTTCGTTATCGGTGGGAACCTCCACGGGATACTGGATAATCATGAGCGTGGTGTAGAAGCAGTACGTATTCAGCGGACGGTTATGAACGGTAGGGAGCAGGACGACGGTTTTCAGATCGGGAATGTCCTCCAGAACCACGCCGCCGGAAGCGAATTCGATCAGCGCTTCGGGGTCCATCTTGCTCTCGAGCATCTTTTTCTCCGCGGCGTCTTCGATCAGCAGGGCCAGCATCTTATGCTCCACATGGCGAAAATATTGCTCATACCATAGGCGCAGCAGCGGAACATAGCCGCTCTTGATGCGATTACATTCGTCCAGCGTAATATCCGGGAAAAACGGCGTCGAGCGCAAAAAGCAGTCCTTAGGACTGCATGCCTCCAGCTCATCCAGAAACTGCGTCACCTTGGACGCGGGACCGCGGCTGTAAGCCCAGGCATACAGCACATCGTAATCGCTGAACGGCCAATCGGCCGCCTGGCGGAGCGCCAGCACCTGCTGCGGAGGAATGCGGTTGTCCAGGTCGCGGACCCACTCATGCCCGATGTCCAGGTTGGAGACCCATTTTCGCGTTACATATAACATAAAACTGTCCAGCAGTTCATAAACAGGCGAAACGTCAATTTTCAGTTCATAGCTCACGAAAGCTTTACACCCCTTCGGATTTCCTTGCTTCAATATATTATCTCTTGTTTTGAAGAGGGTTGTCTACTATAATGTTCCGTGTTTGCCATTTGGCGTAAGGTTCTCAAAGACATAATGTAGGAGGAAAAAAATTGTCCGACCGGCAGGGACTTTCGCATGCAAGCGAAAGCCGTACACACTATTTCATTCTGATTACTGTCATAATCGCCGCAGGCCTCAGCCAAGGGCTTCTTCTGCCGGTATTATCCATTCTGCTGGAGCAAAAAGGAATTTCCTCATCGCTGAACGGCTTGAACGCCGCCGCTTTATATCTCGGTTCCTTTGGCATGACGCTGATTGCGGAGCGGGTGCTCGGCGCGCTCGGTTTTAAAAAACTGATGGCCGCCGGCATTGCGCTGGTGCTGGTGACGCTGGTTCTGTTTCCGCTGTTTCCCGGCATAAAGATCTGGTTTTTCCTGCGTCTATTGATCGGTATCGGCGATTCGGCCATCAACTACGCCGCACAGCTCTGGGTGCTGCTCATGGCCCCGGCGGAGCACCGGGGGCGCAATCTGTCGTTGTACGGCATGTCCTACGGCCTGGGTTTTAGCCTCGGCCCGGTCGGCATCAGCCTGCTGCGGTTCGGCCAGCCGGCTCCGTTTATCGTGCTCGCGGTCTTGTTCGCGCTCATCCTGCTGTTGGTGGGGATCAAGTTGCCGGATTCGCATCCGGATAAGGTCGAGCACGGCGAAAGCCAGGCGCGCCGCTTCGGGCGCAGCTACAGCCTTGCCTGGTATGCGCTGATTCCGGCGCTGCTTTATGGGTATATGGAAGCAAGCCTGAACAGCAATTTCCCGGTTTACGGCCTGCGCATCGGCTTTACCGCCGATCAGATTGCGGTGCTGCTGCCGTTTGCCGGCATCGGCGGACTGCTGCTGCAGCTTCCGCTCGGCATCTGGAGCGATCGGTACGGACGCAAGAATATCCTGATTATGGCCGGTACCGCGGGTGGAATCGCGTTTATGCTGCTGCCGCTGGCCGGTAACCATTTTGCTGCGACGTTTGTCCTCCTCATGATCGCCGGCGGACTGGTCGGGTCCTTTTTTTCGCTCGGCCTCAGCTTTGCCGCCGATATTTTGCCGCGCAATCTGCTGCCCGCTGCGAATGTGGTTTCTTCCTTCCACTATAGTTTAGGGAGCATCATCGGCCCGGGAATCGGCGGACTTTTGCTGCAATTCGGCTTCGGTGGCGGCGTGTTCGCGCTGCTTGGAGGTTTTTATATTTTATTCGGTTTGACGGGGTTATTATTCTCGCCACAGCGGCGGATTTGAGGTAAGATTAGTATTGTATGCAAGAGAACGAATGCTCGTATGGAATTTGAATTCGATTTCGGAGTAAACTACAAAAAACTTATATAGATTGAACTTGATACTTGGGAGCAACTGAGGGAGCGCGAAGGATGTTTGGAACTGTAGGAGCGCAAGCGATTGCCTTTGAAACAATCCATAGCTGCGACCGGTTCATTGCCCCAACTTTTCAATTCAATTTATATAAGACCAGACAAAGAGAGGCTTAGACGATGATTACAGTCGAACATTTGGCCAAAGCGGTGGGAGAGGACAAGCTGCCTGTGCTGCAGGATATCGGCTTCCAGCTGGAAGAAGGCGAGTTCGTCGTGCTGCTTGGCGGCAGCGGTACCGGCAAGTCGACCCTGCTGCGCTGTTTGGCCCTGAAGGAATCGTGGGACCGGGGAAATTTCAGGGTAGACGGATTGGATATTATGAAAAACGCTTTCGCCGGCAAACGAAAAATCCGCCGCGAATGGGCGTATCTGGAGCAAAATGCCGAGCTTAACCCGAACCGCACCGCGCTGAAGAACGTACTGATCGGGCAGTCTTCGCAGACGCCGCTCTGGCGCATGGTGACCGGCATGGTGCGCTCGGATGATTATATGGGCGCGATGGACGAGCTGGACGCGCTCGGCCTGCTGGACAAAGCCAAGCTGAAGACCGGTAACCTCAGCGGGGGCGAACGCCAACGCGTGGCGATCGCGCGGGCACTGGTGCATGGCGCGAAGGTCATACTGGCCGACGAGCCGGTTACGGGCCTTGATCCGAAGACGGCAGAGGGCGTGCTCGACACGCTGCGCCGGTTGTGCAAAGAGACGGGATTGATCGTCATTACCGTCATCCCCCTGGAGCTCGCGGAACGTTATGCGACGCGGCTCTGGGTGCTGGAAGACGGCAGAATCAAACATGACGTAAAGGGCCGACGGCTGACTTCGCAGGAGCGCCTGCACCTGTAGCGGCATCGCCCGGGAACTGGGAAAGAGTGATGAAGATGAACTTACGGTTTGTATCACGACTGGCGGCGGGGAGCCTGCTCCTGTCCGTATTATCGGGCTGCACCTTCATCAGCGATCCGGTTTCGCGGATGAAATCGCCGCAGCTGTCCGCCGACAAAGCTTCGCTGAGCAAGGCCATTACCTCGATGATTCCGGCGGGATCTTCGCTGATCCGGCCGGAAAGCGACGACGACAGCTCGATTTTTACCGTGGATTTGGATAACGACGGCACGCTGGAGACGCTGGTTTTTTACCTCACCAAGAATGAAGCGGTGGTCATCCACGGGATGATTCTCGAGAAAAGCGACGACGGCTGGGTGAAGAAGCTGGTGTTCGACGGCGATGGCACGATGCTGGATTCGGTGAATCTGGTCGATGTAACGGGCGACGGCAAAACGGACATCGTGGCCGGTTATTCGCGCGGCGACGCAAAGGGCATGGTCGTATACCAATATAATGGCGGCGAGCTGGAGGAATTGCTGACCCAGCCGTATACCAAATATTTAATCGATGATTTGAACGAGGACGGGATCGAAGATATTACCGTGGTCTATTTTCAGCGGAATGATTTTTCGACCATTACGACATATCAATATAATGACGGCTTCAAACCCCTGGATGAAATGGATGATCTCGATCCTTACTTTAATAATTATTACAATATTGTCTCAGGAAAAGTCGCCGAGAATAAAGAAGGTATAGTTCTGGATTCCGCGGTGGATTCCCGCTCCGCTTATTCGACGATGGTCGTGATGGAGAACAACAAGCTGCGCGTCGTCGTGCCCGGCGATGCCGGTACGTTCAAGGACCGGAAAATCGTCAGCGAGGACATCGACGGTGACGGGATTATCGAAATCGGTCAGCTGGAGGCGCCAAGCGGCTGGGAGTTTTTCGATCCGGAGAGCATTCCGTATTTCAACGCCTATTACAAATGGGACGGCAAAAACGGGTTGACCTTCAGCTCGCTGCAGTATCGTGATCCTTCGGACCGGTTCGTCATTAATTTTTCGCCGGACCTGTACCGTAAAATTACGGTGGATACGAAATCCGTGCTGGATAAATCGCTGAAGTTCGTGAACGCCGAAACCGGGGAAACGGTGGCGGAGGTTGCGTTTTTCTCGCAGACGGAGTGGGATCGGGTGAAGGGTGCGGGCTGGACGATGCTCGGCCGGGACCTGGACCGCATTATCGGCTACCGCGGAGCGCTGGAGCAGAGTACGAACGGGGGAGAGGACAGCCTGGTGTTCCCTCCGGGTGGAAAGGAAGGAATTCGATGAGTAAAGTTCTGATCTTGGAGGATGAAGAATCCATCCGCAGTTTTATCGTCATTAACCTGAAACGCAACGGGTTTGAAGTGCTGGAGGCCGGGGACGGCAACGAAGCGCTGCAGAAGCTGAGTACCCATCCCGACATCGATATCGCCCTGCTGGACGTCATGGTGCCCGGCATCGACGGTTTCGAGGTGTGCCGGCGTATACGGGAGAGCAACGAACGGATCGGGATTATTTTTCTGACCGCTAAAGTGCAGGAGCAGGATAAGGTATACGCGTTGTCCGTGGGCGCGGACGACCATATCAGCAAGCCGTTCAGCCCGACCGAGCTGATTGCCCGCATCCAGTCGCTGCTGCGACGGGTCAATGTCCACCGTGAGCAGGTTGCGAAGGTGTCGTTCCAATCGGGGCCTTTTACGCTGGATTTAATCTCGAAGCAGTTCAAGCGCGGCGGGGAAGCGATCGAGCTGACGCCGACCGAGTTTTCGCTGATCCAATTTTTCCTCGAAAAAGAAAACACGCCGCTTAGCCGCGACCTTCTGCTTGACCATGTGTGGGGCAAGGAGTATATGGGCGATCCGAAGATCGTTGACGTCAATATCCGCCGGCTGCGGCAAAAAATCGAAAACAATCCGTCCGAGCCCGAATATCTGCAAACCGTCTGGGGCCACGGATATAAATGGAAAGGTCAGGGACAATGATCAAGAAGGGGATGCGCAGACAGATTGTACTGCATTATATACTGGTGGTCTTTGTAGCGCTTCTCCTCGTCGAGGTCATCTTTCTGCTGGCGATCCGCACCTATTACTACGACAGTGTCTACAGCAAAATCACGACGCAAATCGCTACGGCGGAGGACTACTTAAAATACAAGTTCACGGGCGAGCGTTCGCCGCATCAGATGCAGGAGCTGCTTAATTTCTTTGCACTCGACAATACGGAGCTGCAGGTGTTGACCACCAAAGGCGACATCATCACCAGTTCCACGGGATTCCAGCCGGACCGCACGATTACGACGAGCGATGTCAGCGAAGCAGTGGGCGGGAGCGTCGGCCGCTGGGTCGGACGGCAGGCGGGGACGAACGAAAGCGTCATGGCCGTCTCCAAAATGCTGCATATCAACGGCCGAGAAACGTACGTGCTGCGGTATTTGACTTCCATGGAGCGGATCAACAAGGATCTGCTGAACCTGACGCTGGTCTCCGTCGGCATCGGCGCGGCGGTCATGACGATCGTCGTCCTGTTCAGCTTCGGATTGGCCAACTCGATCGTCAAACCGCTCAACAACATCACCGCCGTCTCGGCGCAAATGGCGAAAGGGCGGTTCACGACCCGGATCAAAGGCGACTACAAATACGAGATCGGCGATTTGGCCAATACGCTGAATTATATGGCCGAAGAGATTGTGCGCAGCAACCAGATCAAAGATGATTTCATTTCTTCGATTTCGCATGAGCTGCGGACGCCGCTGACCTCGATCAAAGGCTGGAGCGAAACGCTGATCTCCGGCGGCTACGATCCGGAAGAGACAAAGCTCGGAATGGGGATCATCACCAAGGAGAGCGACCGGCTGATCAGCATGGTCGAAGAGCTGCTGGACTTCTCCAAGCTGCAGCAGAACGAGATGAAGTTGTCCATCGGGTTCGTCGATATCCGTGCGCTGCTGCAGGAGACGACGCTCAACATCTGGGCTAAGGCCGAGAAGAAGCGGATTCATCTCGTGCTCGAATGCGAAGACACCATCTTTGTGAAAGGCGATCCCAACCGCCTGAAGCAGGTGTTTCTGAATCTGGTCGACAATGCCGTTAAGTTCTCTCCGGAGGACTCCAGCATCGTCCTGTCGGCGCAACGGCTGAACGCGAAGGAGATGGCGGTTGTCGTCCGTGACAGCGGCATCGGCATCAGCGAAGCCCATCTGGCGCGCGTGAAGGACCGTTTCTTCCAGGTCGATGCACTGAACGGAGGCACCGGCTTGGGTCTTGCGATCTCGCAGCAGATCGTTGAGCTGCACGGCGGCAAGCTGGAGATGTCCAGCGAGCTGGGTCAGGGCACGCAGGTTACGGTCGTGCTGCCGCTCACCGATGAGATGCCGCCGGCGGGTCCGGCGCTGCAGGATATGATGTGATGTAGGGTAAGCCCCGACTCTCCGTGAATCGCGGAAGGTCGGGGCTTTTTGCTGCGGAGAGGGCCCCGTAACCCCGAACCCCGCAACTCAAATTCAGAAACCTCAGCAACCAAGGGCCCAGCTTTCAATCTGCTTCAGCGGTCACAATGTCACTGCTTTATCTACCCACAGATGTTGTTACGGACCTGAGAGCCGTTATTTTCCAATAAACGCGCGTTTACCGATTCTAACGGACCTGAGAGCCGCTATTGCTGCTATAACACGCAAATATGCATCGATTTGCCGAGAATAAGGTCTCTCAGGTCCATTACTTTTCAAAAAAGCCCGATTTGTTGAAAATAACGGCGCTCATGTCCGTTACGCAGGCGGGGTTCGAAGGATTCCGTAGAATTGCGAGCGGAGGGACTAATTAGTTGTATATAACGGCGCTCGAGTCCGAAGCGTCTATAGGTGTACCAAACCTTGCTAAAGCGAAGCAGCAGAATTAGCGTGGTGGTGAGACACGTGTTTATCACATGCCAACCGGCCTAAGGAATAAACGCAATCATGAAAAAGCGCCCGGCGCTCCGTTCCCTTAAACAAGGGAAGCGGAAGCGCGCAGGCGCTTGAATTTGTTAAGTAAACTTGCTGTTTCCGATCTCTTGGATCAGGAAGGCAGGCTTTCCGCCCGCAGGCGGTTGGTTTTTTCGTACACCTCTTGCAGAAGGCGGGCCGGCTGGGTACGGACGACCGGCTTCGCGGCGACGATTTCGTTCGGGCCGACGACGACGATGTTGTCCGGGCTGCCTTTGATAATAGCACCATCCTTGATGACTGCGCCTTCGCCGATAATGGCGTTCTCGACGATGACGCCGCGGCCGATGCGCACACCAGGCATGATTACGCTTTGTTTGATTTGGCTGAACTTGCCGATGTCGACGCTGCCGAACACCACCGAACGCGACAGGCTGCCTTCCGTCTGGCTGGATTCATGAACCAGGCTTTCCGGCGTAGGGATATGGATACGCGGCTTGATGGATGCGGAGCGGATTCGCCGGGAACGGCTGTACATCGGCCACTGCGCGTTGTCGAGCTGGAAGCCGTCGGCCGACTTGAGCAGATCCATGTGCGCTTCCCAGAGGCTGTAAACGGTGCCCACATCTCTCCAATAACCGTCGAAGCGGTAGGCAAACAGCGCATCGTTGCCGCTCAGCATCGCCGGAATCACGTCTTTGCCGAAGTCGTGGCTCGATTCCGCTTTGGCTGCGTCGGCCAGCAGATGCTCCTTCAGGTATTTCCACTCGAAGAGGTAAATGCCCATCGAAGCGAGGTTGCTTTTTGGCGCCTTCGGTTTTTCTTCGAATTCGTAAATCTTCAGGTCCTCATTTACGTTCATCACTCCGAAGCGGCTGGCTTCGTCCCAGGCGACTTCCATGACAGAAATGGTCGCTTTGGCGCCTTTTTCGATGTGATGCTCCAGCATTTTGCGGTAATCCATATGGTAAATATGATCTCCGGACAAAATCAGCACATGCTCCGGATCGTGATTATCGATAAATTCGATGTTTTTATAAATGGCATCTGCGGTCCCTGTGTAGCTCTCCCGTCCTTCCACACCCGATGGAAGCAGTTTAACGCCTCTTTCTTCCGAACTGTGCAGACCCCATGGCTCCCCTTCGCCAATGTGCCGATGCAGCGAATCTGCTTCATATTGGGTCAGTACGCCGACCGTGTCGATCTGTGAATTCACGCAATTGCTGAGGGGGAAATCAATGATTCTATACTGTCCGCCGAAAGGGACTGCAGGCTTTGCCATAGCCGATGTCAAGGGAGCCAATCTGCGGCCTTCCCCGCCTGCCAGGAGCATGGCAATACATTCTTTTTTACTCATTTGTTATCCCTCCCATTTTTTTGTCAATGCTTGTAATATACACTCCAGGGCAGCGGATGAAACGCTTCTGTGAAATATATTGCGGTGTTAACGAAAAAATTACATAAATAAAATTGTTTACACTGCGAATACCTAATTCTGGTTATTAATCATTTTCAAAACCCTGCGATTCGGGTAATGTAATAGGTACTCCTATATCAATAAGGTGGTGATGATTTGGTTGTCTTACCAGATACAACAAACCTCCCGTCTTCGGATGATATTTACCTGTTCCATGAGGGAACCAATTATCGCAGCTACACGATGCTTGGCGCGCACATTGCCGCGGAAGAAGGGATAACGGGCGTACGCTTTACCGTGTGGGCTCCTCATGCGACATATGTAGGATTAGCCGGTGACCATAACGGCTGGGATGGAACACAGGACAAGGACTCGTTATATAAGATACCCGATTCAGGATTTTGGAGTCGTTTTTTTCCGGGGGTAATGCCGGGAACTTTTTACAAATACAGGATGATCGGTCCGGACGGAACGAGTTTTCTCAAAGCCGATCCTTATGCTTTCAAAGCGGAGGTTCGTCCCGCGACGGCATCCGTCGTAGCGGACCTCAGCGGTTACACATGGGGCGATGCCGCGTGGCAGCGCAAGAACAAACTTCCGTACAATCAGCCGGTCAACATTTACGAAATGCATTTCGGAACCTGGCGCCAGAAGGAAGACGGCGAATTTTACACTTATAAAGAAATGGCGGACCTGCTGATCCCTTACTTGACGGAAATGAGCTACACCCATGTGGAATTCATGCCGCTCGCCGAGCACCCGTATGATCTGTCTTGGGGTTATCAGGGGACAGGCTATTTTGCGACAACCAGCCGTTACGGTGAACCGCAGGAACTGATGTATTTGATCGACAAACTGCATCAGGCAGGCATCGGCGTTATATTGGACTGGGTTCCTGCACATTTTGCGAAGGACGCACATGGTTTACGGATGTTCGACGGTACTCCGCTGTATGAATATGCCGATCCCATGCTGGCGGAAAAGCCGGGCTGGGGCACATTATCCTTCGATTTCAGCAAACCTGAAATTATTTCGTTTCTCATCTCCAATGCGCTCTTCTGGTTCGAGGTTTACCATATCGACGGCATGCGCGTAGATGCGGTCACCAGCATGCTACGGCTCGACTTTGAAAAACAGGGGCATCAGTACCGGCGCAACCGCAACGGAGGCTTGGAGAACCTGGAGGCCATTCAGTTTATCCAGACCCTCAACAAAACGGTGTTCCGCTATTATCCGAAAGCGCTGATGATGGCCGAGGAATCCAGCGCCTGGCCCGGCGTGACGGCACCCGCGCATGCAGGCGGACTGGGCTTCAATTACAAGTGGAACATGGGGTGGATGAACGACACCTTGGGGTACATAGAACATGATTTTTGGGCACGTCCCCATCATCATAATTTGCTGACCTTTCCGCTTTGTTATGCGTATTCGGAGAATTACGCGCTGCCGTTGTCTCATGACGAAGTGGTGCACGGCAAAAAATCGCTGCTGGACAAAATGCCAGGCACCTATGAGCAGAAATTCGCCGGCCTGCGGCTGTTGCTTGGTTATCAGATTACGAGTCCTGGCAAAAAGCTGCTGTTCATGGGCGGCGAATTCGGCCAATTCATCGAATGGAAAGACCAGGAGCAGCTCGATTGGCTGTTACTCGATTATGAAAGCCACCGGAAAATGCTGGCGTATACCGCCGCGCTCAATAAGCTGTATTTGGGACAAAAAGCGCTGTGGGAACAAGATCATCAAATGGAGGGCTACCAGTGGATCAACGCCGACGACAGCGGCCAAAGCGTCATATCGTATGTGCGCAGCGGCAAGAAGCCGTTCGACAGCGTCATTGTGGTCATCAATTTCCAGCCGGTGGAACACAAAGCGTACCGGATCGGCGTGCCTCGTGCAGGTGTTTACGAGGAGCTCTTCAGCTCGGAGACAGTGGAGTTCGGCGGTTCAGGCTTGCATAACTTACCCGTCAAAAGCCAGAAGAATGAATGGCATAACCAGATCAACAGCATCGAGTTGACCTTGCCGCCGCTCAGTTTCCTGGTGCTTAAGAAGGCGGGACGCAAGCCGGCTAAATAAGGGACGGAGCGTATAAGAACTGCGATATTTTTAAAGGGGGAAAACCACACATGAAAGTATTGTTTGCCGCAGCCGAAGGCCATCCGTTTATCAAAACGGGCGGATTGGCCGATGTCATTGGAGCTTTGCCGAAGGCGCTCAAAGGCGCCGGAGTGGATGTACGCGTAATTCTGCCGAAATATCGCGGAATTCCGGATGCCTATACGTCCCAGATGGAGCAGGTGGCCGTCATTGATGTTCCGGTTGGCTGGCGCAGACAGTATTGCGGAATTTTGCAGACGACTTATGACGGCATCCCGGTTTATTTTATCGACAACGAATATTACTTTGGCCGCGACGGCATTTACGGTTATATGGATGACGGCGAACGGTTTGCGTTCTTTAACCGGGCGGTGCTGGAGTGCCTGCCGGCCATCGATTTCCAGCCGGAGGTGCTGCACTGCCACGACTGGCATGCGGCGGTGATCCCGCTGCTGCTGAACGCCCATTACCGGCATGAGCCGTTTTATGCGAATATGCGCACAGTGTTTACGATCCACAATCTGCTGTACCAGGGCGTTTTTCCGTATTCGGTGCTTGGCGAGTTGCTGGGCGTCGGGGATAATTACTTCCTTAGCGTCGAGTACTACGGCAACGTCAACTTCATGAAAGGCGGCATCGTGCACAGCGATCATGTAACGACCGTCAGCCCGACGTATGCGGATGAAATACGGACTTCCTATTACGGCTACGGCCTGGACGGCCTGCTGAGCTCGCGCTCGGGCAGCCTGAGCGGCATTGTCAACGGCATCGATACGAAGAGTTACAATCCGGCGACCGACCCGAAGATCTTCACCCGTTACCGCTCCAACCTGGCCAAAAAAGCCGAAAACAAAACGGGATTGCAGGAAGAGCTGGGTCTGCCGGTCAGACCGGAGATCCCGCTTGTGGCGATGGTAACCCGGCTCGTCGATTCCAAAGGCCTCGATCTGATTACCCGCGTGCTGGATGAAATCCTCTACACCGACGACATTCAATTCGTACTGCTGGGTACCGGAGACCAGGAGTATGAACGCTGGTTCCGCGAAGCGGTGTGGCGTTATCCGGATAAACTGTCCGCGCAAATTCTGTTTAACGATGGGTTATCGCGCAAAATTTACGCCGCCAGCGATATATTCCTCATGCCGTCGAAGTTCGAGCCTTGCGGCATCAGCCAACTGCTGGCGCTGCGTTACGGCAGCATTCCGGTAGTGAGGGAGACGGGCGGACTGAACGATACTGTGCATTCGTATAATGAAGAGACCGGCGAGGGCAACGGCTTTACCTTCAAAAACTATAACGCCCATGATATGATGCATACCTTGCGCCGTGCGGTTTCGCTCTATCATCAACCGGAGCATTGGAAAAAAGTGACCAAAAACGCCTTTGCCGGCGATTACAGCTGGAATGTTTCGGCGCAGGAATACATCGATATTTACAACCGGATTTTACAGTAGCATGAGCTGCAAGGCACAGCAAAGCCCTTTGAACCGGATGCACCCAGCATCCAGAGTTCAAAGGGCTTTTTGACGTTCTAAACAATTTGCCGGCTCAGAATCCGGTAACCGTAAGGATCCAGTGATACGTTCATCACGCCGTCCTCGGGAGCGACCGGCTCTCCGGTCAGGGCATCCAGCCAGTCATCCGTCTCCATCGGATGGCTGAGCGTTCGCTGCTCCGGCGAATTATTCATCCATACCGTGAAATGCGTGTGCTCGTCGGCACGCTCGTAAACGATGCAGGGATCATCCTCGCAGGCGAGCAGAAGGCGGAACCGGCCTTCCCGCAGCGCCGGATTGCTTTTGCGTAGCGCGATCATCATCCGGTAAAAATCGTACAGCTCCCGGTCCTGCCGGCTTTCATCCCACTCCATGCATTTACGGCAGTCGGGGTCTTCATTGCCCGTCAGGCCGACTTCATCGCCATAATAGATACACGGAGTCCCCATAAAAGTGAATAGGAAGACGACTGCAAGCTTCAGCTTCCGTTTATCGCCTCCGACGACCGTAAGCAGACGGGGCGTATCGTGGCTTCCCAGAAGGTTGAAGACGACCTCATTGGTCTGCTGCGGATAACGCATTAACAGGCCGCCGATCCGGTAGCCAAACGTGATGCCGTCCATACCGCCGTTGACGAATTCCAGTACCGTGCCGGAGAACGGATAGTTCATCACGGAATCAAACTGGTCCCCGAGCAGCCAGGTTAAGGAGTCGCTCCACACTTCGCCGACGATGTAGGCGTCAGGGTTGGCATTTTTGACGACCTTACGGAAATCGCGCCAGAAATGGTGATCGACCTCGTTGGCCACATCCAGCCGCCAGCCATCCACCTTGATCTCCTTGATCCAATATTCGGCGACCTCCAGCAAATAGTTGCGCACCTCGCGGTTGGCCGTATTGAATTTGGGCATATTGCCGTAAAAACCGAAAGTATCATAGGTGGGGATGCCGTTTTGGACTTCCAGGGGGTAAGCATTGATGTGGAACCAGTCCTTATAGACGGAGAACTCCCCTTTTTCCAGAACATCCTGGAACGGCGGGAACTGGTCGCTGCAGTGGTTAAAGACGGCATCGAGCATCACGCGGATACTCCTTTTGTGGCACTCGTCGACCACGCGTTTCAGCAGCTCGTTGTCGCCGAAATGGGGGTCGACATTTTTATAATCCACCGTGTCGTATTTATGGTTCGTGGGGGAGACGAAGAGCGGGGTGAAGTACACGGCGTTGATGCCCAGCGCCTGAAGGTCATCCAGATGGTCGAGCACCCCCTGCAGGTCACCGCCGAAAAAATTATCGATCCGCGGCGTTCCGCCCCATTCCTCGGTGCCCTCAGGATCGTTTTCCGGATCCCCGTTGGCGAAACGTTCGGTCATAATCTGGTAGAACACTGCATCCTTTGCCCAGGCCGGAACCCGGAACAAGTCGATCTGGTGGATGTATGGGAACTCATAGAAATGCGTCGGTGGCAGGGGACAATCGCTGCGGATGCCGTTGTCGAGCAGGTAGACATGTTCTTCGCCCTTGCTGACACGGAACGTGTAGCATAGCCGTTTATATTTCGGCCGGACTGCGCACTCCCAATAATCGAACATATCGTCCGAGGCAGCTTTTTCCATGGTGATGTCGAATGAGGTACGGCCCCAATCATATTTATCCCCGGTGAGCGCAGTGACGCTGTCGACGTCGTCCCGTTTGGTGCGCACACGCAGATGTATGGTTCTGGAATCGTAGGCGTAGGCCCACTTGTCTCTTGGTACATGGTACATGGCTTCGAGCAGCATGACAGCACCTCCTGATATCGGGATTCGCAAAATTCAAAAGCGTCCAGTTTCAATTCATTCGGTCGTGTTTGCGTACTAGCATGTTAATACCACCTGCGGGGACGCTGTGAACCAGCCTGTGATTCGGCGGTCATGAAATCGAGTATAACGATAGTACCATAGTATATCCGCTTTTTCATAGTTTGTGCAATCCGGGGGAATACTCTGAAGAGAAAATCGTCAGTGAACGCACAAAAAAACTAACTTGCGTTGTCACAAAATATTCTTTGCATAATCATGCGTCATGTTCTATAATAAGTCGGTCTGTGTTACTAGCGAATAGCAATTTCATAAGAGAATAGGGGAGAGATGGAAATGAATAAATGGGGTAAACTTTCGATGGGGCTTCTGCTGGCGGCATCCGTACTGGCTGGCTGTGGTTCCAATAACAACGCAAATGAACCGGCAAAAGAAACAGGAAACGGCGGCAATGCAGCTGCAGCCAAAAAGCTGATCCTCGGAACAAGCGCGGATTTCCCTCCGTATGAGTTCCACAAAGTGATCGATGGAAAAGATACAATCGTCGGCTTTGACATCGACATCGCCAAGGACATCGCTGCCGACATGGGCGCAACGCTTGAGATCAAGGACCTGCCGTTCGATTCCCTGCTGAACGAGCTGTCCAGCGGACGCGTGGATATGGTCATTTCCGGCCTTAGCCCGACGCCTGAACGCGCGGAAGCGGTGGGACTGTCCGACATCTATTATAAAGCGGAGCAAGCGGTCGTGGTCCGTGAAGCGGACAAAGACAAATTTGCTACCATGGACTCGCTGAAGGGCGCTAAAATCGGTATCCAAACCGGATCGATCCAGGAGGATATCGCCAAGGGCATTGAAGGCGCAAAGCTGACCTCCCTCGGTAAAATTTCCGAAATCGTCATGCAGCTGCAATCCAACCGCGTCGATGCTTCCATTATGGAAGGACCGGTAGCGAAATCGTTCGTGAAGAACGTCAAAGGGCTGGTCATCACGGACGCTAAACCTGAAGTGACGGACGACGGCTACGTCATCGGCGTAAAGAAAGGCAACGACGAGCTGCTGAATCAAGTCAACACCACGCTGGCCAGACTGATCAAAGAAGGCAAAGTCGACCAATACGTTGCGGCTGCGAGCGAACTTGCCGAAGCGGAATAAGCTTTCCGAAGAGAGAGCATCACGGGTACGGGAAAATGGCGGATTTCCGCCGTTTTCTGCGTTTTCCGGAGATTATAGTTTATATTTGACAGGAGGTAATGCCGGACATGAATGTATTCGATATCGCCTATGAATACCGCAATTTTTATTTAACCGGTCTGCAGTACACGCTGCTGCTGGCAGTGCTCGGCGTGTTCTTCGGCTTTGTGCTGGGGATTATCGTCTCGCTGCTCCGCATGTCCAAATGGAGAGTACTGCGTTTTATCGCCACTGCGTGGGTGGAGTTTCTGCGCGGCACGCCAATGCTGGTGCAGCTCTTTCTGATTCACTACGGCCTGCCGGAATTCGGCCTTAATTTTACGCCGATCCAGTCGGGCGCCATTACACTGACGATCAACAGCTCGGCTTATCTGGCCGAAATTTTCCGTGCGGGCATTCAGAACGTTGACCGCGGGCAAGTGGAAGCAGCGCGTTCGCTCGGGATGCGTCAAGGCATGACGATGCGCTACATCGTGCTGCCGCAGGCGCTCAAAAACGTGCTGCCGGCCATCGGCAATGAATTTATTACCATCATTAAAGAATCCTCCATCGTATCCATGATCGGCGTCGCGGATTTGCTGTTCCAGGCGCGTTCCATCACGACCATTACGTATGAGGGCCTGAGCCCGCTCATCGTTATCGCGGTAATGTATTTTGTAATGACCTTTACCTTGTCCAAGCTGCTCGGCTTGTTTGAACGGAGGCTGAATACCGATGATCACCGTTAATCAATTGCAGAAGCATTTCGGAAAACTGGAGATCCTCAAAGGCATCGATCTCGAGATCCATAAAGGCGAAGTTGTCGTCGTTATCGGACCAAGCGGCTCCGGCAAAAGTACCTTTTTGCGCTGCCTGAATCTGCTGGAGCAGCCGACCGGCGGCAGCATTACGTTCGAAGGCCAGTCGATCACCGACAAGAAACACGATATTAATGTCACCCGGGAAAAAATGGGCATGGTGTTCCAGCAGTTTAACCTGTTTCCGCACAAGTCGGTCCTTCAGAATATTACGCTCGCGCCGATCAAAGTGAGAAAACAGCTCCCGGCGGAAGCGGAAAAAATCGCCATGGACCTGCTGCGCACGGTAGGCCTGGAGGATAAGCGCGACGCATATCCGGCGCAGCTCTCCGGCGGCCAGAAGCAGCGCATTGCCATTGCCCGCGCGTTGGCCATGCAGCCGCATGTGATGCTGTTCGACGAGCCGACCTCGGCACTCGATCCGGAAATGGTCGGAGAAGTGCTCGAAGTGATGAAAAAGCTTGCCGATGACGGAATGACGATGGTCATCGTCACGCATGAAATGGGCTTCGCCCGCGAGGTTGGCGACCGCATCCTGTTCATGGACGGCGGCGTGATTATCGAGCAGGGCACGCCGGAGCAGGTATTCGGCAATCCGCGGCATGCGCGGACGCGCGATTTTTTGAGCAAGGTGCTTTAAAGGACGGAGAAGACAGCCGGCGGATCGGATCCGTCGGCTATTTTTTGTTTTTGCGGAGAAGAAAATGGGTGGTATAGTATATAAAACACCATAGTCCACTGGAAAGGAAGTACATAAAGATGAGCGAAGACCTGTGCCGCATAGGCATCATTGACATCGGTTCCAACTCCATCCGTCTCGTCATCTATGACACGACGCCGGAGGGAGGGTACAAGAACGTCAAGGAGTGCAAATATTCCGCCCGGCTCAGCGAGAAAATTACGAAGGACAACCGGCTCGAGCGCGAAGCAATGGATACGGTCGTACCCGTTCTGCGGCAGTTCAAGCAAATCTGCGCCTCAATGGGCGTAGAGAAGATCCGCGCCGGGGCAACGGCCGCGATCCGCAACGCGGCCAACTCGCAGGAGATTATCGACTATTTATCGGCGGCTTCGGCTATTCCGATTGAAATTATCAGCGGCCATCAGGAAGCGTATTTCGGTTTTCTCGGCGTAATCAACGCGTTCGACATTAAGGACGGTTTTGTGATCGACATCGGGGGCGGCAGTACGGAGGTGACGTTGTTCCGCGGACGGCGGCATCAGCACAGCATTTCGTTCCCCTTCGGAGCGGTCAACACTAATCTGCTGTTCGGCCACAACGGAAACTGGACGTCCGACCAAGTGAAAAAACTGGAGGCGTACGTAATCGGCAGGCTGGTCGAGCATGACTGGTTGACCGAAGGGGAAGGGCTGCCGCTCTTCGGGCTGGGGGGTACGATCCGCTCGCTCGGCAAGCTGGATCAGAAGACCCGGGATTATTCGCTGCCGAATTCCCATGGTTATGTGCTCTCCGGTGAGACGATCGAGCACTTCATGGACATGCTGCCGACCATGCCGTACGACAAACGGAAGGAGCTCGACGGCATCTCCAAAAGCCGCGGCGACATTATCGTGTCCGGCTTGATAATCTTCCGTACAGTTTACCGGTACATCGGAGCCAGTATGGCGCTGATCAGCGGGGAAGGGCTGCGGGAGGGCATGCTTCACGATCTGCTGGAGCCGGTCCAACCGGTGCGTGACAGCGCTCTGGAATACAGCTTGGGAACGATCCTGCGGTTCGGCAGCAATGCGTCGCGGGAGCATCTCGAGCATCTGTGCGCGCTGGCGTACAGCCTTCTGGACACGCTGGGCGAAGAGAGCGAACGTGAGGAGCAGCGCAAGCTGGTGTATGTTGCGGTGATGCTCCACCGGATCGGCGCCAACATCAACTATTACCAGTCCAAGCGCCATACGCGCTATTGGCTGATGAATTCACCGATCCGCGGGCTTACGCACCGTCAGCTGATTCTGTGCGCGCTGATTGCTTCCTACAGCACAAAAAGCCGGAAGCAGAAATTGTCCCAGGTGCATAAAGACATTTTGCTGGCTTCCGACGAGGAATGGATTCATAAATTGGGAACGCTCGTACAGCTGGCCGTCGCGCTGGACAGCACCGAAATCGGCATGATCCGGGGCGTATCCGCCAAGCTACACGGCAATTCCTTTGACCTGGATCTGATCGGCGACGGCGAGGTGCTGATCGGACTGGAAGACATTGAGAACGCGGTTAAGGCGTTCAGGAATGTTTGGGGATTGAAGGTAAAGCTCGGCTTCCCTTCCAACGGGTAACCTCCATAGCGGCATACTGGCTCCGGAACGGAGCCTTTTTGTCGTTCGGACGCGTATAATAGCCATTCGGCTGCAAGAAGCTGGCCTTGACATTGTCGCTTAACGTCAGATCGAGAATTTTGACGATCTGCTTTCGGATCATATTGTCTTTCACCGGACACATCAGTTCGATCCGGCGGGTCAGGTTACGGGTCATCCAGTCGGCACTGGAGATATAGACCTCCGGCTTGCCGCCATTTTCGAAATAGTAGATCCGGGAATGCTCCAGGAACCGGTCCACAATGCTGCGCACCGTAATCCGATCGCTGAGGCCCTCGATGCCCGGGCGCAGGCAGCAGACGCCGCGGACGATCAGATCGATGTTCACGCCGGTCTGAGCGGCATTGTAGAGCGTATCGATGACTTCCTGGTTGGAGAGCGAATTCATCTTGGCGATGATCCGCGCCGGACGGCCCGCAGCCGCATGCTCGGCCTCGCGCAGAATCAGCTTTTGCAGGGATAAACTCATGCTCGTTGGAGCGACGATAAACGACTGCCACTCGTGATTGGCGGAATAGCCCGTAATCTGATTGAACAGTTCCGACGCGTCCAGCCCGATTTCGGGATTGGCGGTAAACAGGCTAAGGTCGGTATAGGCCTTGGCCGTGCTGTCATTGTAATTTCCGGTGCCGACATGCACGTAACGGCGCAGTTCTGCGCCTTCCTGACGCACGATCAGCGTGATTTTGGCATGAGTCTTCAGCCCGACGAGTCCATACACGACATGGCAGCCGGACTGCTCCAGCTTGCGTGCCCATGCGATGTTACGTTCTTCGTCGAACCGCGCCTTCAGCTCCACGACGACCGTTACCTGCTTGCCGGATTCGGCGGCATGGGCAAGGGCTGTAATAAGGGGCGAGTTGCCGCTGACACGGTACAATGTCATTTTAATGGCGCGGACCTGCTCGTCCTCGGATGCCTGGGTAATAAAATCGGTCATGGCATCGAACGATTCGTACGGATGGTAGACCAGCACGTCGCGTTCGCGCAGTACCTCGAAGAAATCCTCCGTTTCATCGAACTCTGCCGGGTAGACCGGCTCGATCGGCTCCTCGAACAAATAGTTGAAACCCTTCAGGCTTCCGGCAAAGCTGCGCAGAAATCCAAGATCGAGCGGACCGTCGATTTCAAACACGAAATCCTCCAGCTCGAACTCCGCCTGCAGCTGTTCCAGTGCATAGGGATGGATGCCTTTTTGAACCTCCAGGCGGGCGGGAACGCCGCGGCGCCGTTTGCGCAGTTCTTTTTCAATCTCCTCCAGGAGGTCCTCCGCGCCTTCTTCGTCGATCGTCAGGTCGGAGTTCCGTGTCAGGCGGAATTCGCTGACGGCAACCGGATCATACCCGCTGAACAAGGTTTGTATATGATGGCGGATGACATCTTCGATGAACACGAACTGCCGCTTTTTGCTGTTGGAGCGATGGGGAAGGGGAATGCATCTCGGCAGGTTCGAAGGAATCTGCAGGATCGCGAAATAAGGCTCTTCCTCTTCGTTATGTTTTCGGGTCAGCACAACCGCCAAGTAGATGAATTGGCTATGTACCAGCGGGAATGGCCGGCTTTGGTCAACCGCCATCGGCGTAAGTATCGGAAAGATGATATCGCGGTAATACTGCTCGATGGACTGCTCCTGGGCTTGCGTCAAATCCTCGTAATCGACAAAAACAATGCCTTCCTTATGCAGGTGGCGGGAGATGTCGCGGAAGGTCCGGTACTGGTCGGCGACGATGGCAGTAACCCGCTTGCTCAGCCGCTTGTAAAGCCCGGAGGGTGTATAGCCGGTAAAATCCTTTTTCGCGTAACCGGCCCGAATCTGATCCTGGATACCCGCAACGCGGACGCTGATGAACTCATCCAGATTGCTCGACACAATCGCCAGAAATTTCGCCCGTTCCATTAGGGGATTGTCCGGATCTTGCGCTTCCTGCAGCACGCGGCGGTTGAACTCGATCCAGCTCAAATCCCGGTTCAGATAGGCCGAGGCCGGGCTATTGTGGTGATTTTTTTTCTCTTCTGCGTTCATAAGGACCTCCAACAAGTTTCAAGCATATTTATCCTATTCTATTATGCTATCATTCTACCTTTTTAGGCGGCTTGTTTTGTTAACTCTGTGTAAAATTTTATCCGATTTATTTGGGCTGTGCAAAATCTGGTATCGGGTAAGGAGAGCTGCAATCAAATTGTCATCATTTTTTGAGCGAAAAAAGGCGTAATCATGCGGGTTTATCATCGAATGGTAACAATTTCATGCGCACAGGTTACAAAATTGTGATATATTCAGAGACGTCAGTTAACAAACTATAACAGTAATTTTACGGACCGGATTACATACGTCCATAATTAATCGGATAGCGATGCCTTAACCGGCGCGATCCGCTCCTGAGGAGGACAATCATGAAGTTCAGCACCAGAATGTTCAAGACAATGGCAGCCGCAATCGGCGTTACGGCCCTGCTGCATGCTTATCCCGCACATGCCGACAGCGTACATATTGCCGGAGAGAGCACAACCTTTTACACGCTATCCAATTACTACGGAATCAGCGCGGATGAGATTATGAAGGCCAATCCAAATATCTCGGCGTTAAATATTTATCCCGGCCTCCGCTTGACCATCCCGGGGATCACCAGTATCAGCGCGAATACCGCACAGGCAGCCAAAACGGTCGCTGCGGAATCCGATGCTGCAGCCGGGACTTCGATTCTAGATGTCGAGCCCGCATCGAATACATTGACCGCCTGGGGCAAACCTTACAGCTACAATAAAGTGCTGCAGGTCAAAGCGACCGCTTACTCTTCGGCAGCCAGCGAGAACGGCAAATGGGGCGCGGTCGACTATTTCGGCAATCCGCTAAAACTGGGCACCATCGCAGTTGATCCCAGCGTCATTCCGCTCGGTACCAAGGTGCTGGTCACAGGATACACCCATCCCGGTCTTCCGAAGGAAGCGTTCGTAGCGGTTGCAACGGATATGGGAAGCGCAATCAAAGGAAACCGGATCGATATTTTCATTCCCGGCAGCCAAAGCTTTGTGTCGGATTTCGGATTCCAATACGTAAATCTATACTTTTTGAATTAGGAGTATCCTATAACAGGATTATCATAAAAACGGGCTTGCCGCTAAACGGCAGGCCTGTTTTTTCGTGCAGATGCTATTTGCCCTTGTTTACCGACAGCATCTGCGGGACGGTCATGAAGACGTAACCCCGCTTTTGCAGAATGCTGATGACCTCCGGCAGCGCCTGGATCGTGCCGCGCAGATCGCTTCCCTTGCCGCCGCCGCCATGCTGAAGAATAATCGCCCCTCTGCCCGTATGGGAAATGATGTTGTTGCGGACCTGCGCTTTGGACAATCCGCGCCAATCCAGGGAGTCGACATTCCAGTTGATGATTTTGTAGCCATGATCCTTGGCCCAGCGAAGCTGCGGCTCCCTGATCTCGCCGTAAGGCGGCCGGATCAGCCGGGGTTTGTACCCGGTGAGCGGCGTGAGAACGTGCTCGGTGCGCAGGATTTCGGTGCGGAAGACACTGACGCTGGCTTTGCTGAACTGCGGATGGTCATACGAATGGTTGCCGACCACATGGCCTTCGCTTACCATCCGCCGTACCAGCTCGGGATGTTTTTTCGCCCGGCTGCCGACGACAAAAAACGTCGCTTTGATCCGATATCTCTTCAGCACATCGAGAAGCTGCGGCGTATAACGGGGATCGGGAACATCGTCAAAGGTCAAAGCGACGATTTTGCGCCGCGGCCCCTGAGTCGATATCGCGCCAGGATATTTACGCATCAGCTGGCTGACGGTCAAACCTTTGCTGCGTTTATGCCTGTGCGCCGCTGACTGCGCGTTTGCCTGGGCCGGTACGGTCGGCTGCTGCGAAGGTTTTGTGACGACGGCTTGCTGCTTCTCCCGGAGATGTTCGGCGGGGGCTGCCGCGGCAGCGGTGCCGGGTAGAGGGCATATTTGCCCCATCGCCAAAAGTGCGGTAAATGCCGCCAGCACAGCTTTTCGAATCAAACGCCCATTGACCATTGGAACTGCCCCCTTATCTTCCTCTAATACTGATTCTTCCGTTGTTATCTCCTTACCGCCGCCGAATTATGCCCGAATGCGGACCGGCTTGATCAAATGGATAGATGAAATCGCGCCGCCATAGCGTGTATACTGGATATTGCAGAGTAGAATGCTGCCCGGTATCCGGGACATAAGAGAACGGAAGGATGAACGGAATGACGGATTTGTTTGCGCCCTATGAATTGAAGGCGTTAAGCCTTAAGAATCGGATCGTTATGCCGCCGATGTGCCAATATGCGGTTACCGAACAGGATGGTACCCCAGGCGACTGGCATTTGGTTCACTACATAAGCCGAGCTGTCGGCGGAACCGGGTTCATCATTGTCGAGATGACCGGCGTCCATCCCGATGGACGCATTACCAATCGAGATCTGGGCATCTGGGAGGACGGACAAATCTCCGCGCACCGCAGAATTACGGATGGCGTGCATGCCTACGGAGCTAAAATCGCCATCCAGCTCGGCCATGCCGGCCGCAAAGCGCTGGATGCCGAGCCGCCGGTCGCACCTTCCGCAATTGCTTTTGATGCCAAGTCCAAACAGCCGCAGGCGCTGAGCAGGGACGGCGTAGAGCAACTCATCGAAGCGTACCGCGAAGGCGCTCGCCGGGCAGTGGAAGCAGGCTATGATACGGTAGAGCTCCACGGTGCCCACGGCTACCTGATCCACCAGTTCCATTCGCCGCTGACCAATACCCGGGAGGACGAATACGGACAGGATCTGTTTCTCTTCGGGGAAAAGGTCGTACGTGCCGTCAGAGACGTTCTGCCGGCCGAAATGCCGCTGCTCATGCGGGTGTCGGCAAAAGAATACGTCGACGGCGGGTATGACGAGAATTACGCCCTTGAATTCTGCCGCCGATATATGGAAGCGGGCGTCGACCTGTTCCATGTCTCGTCCGGCGGCGAAGGGCCGATTGGATCAAACGGCGGACCGAATGCGGGGCCGGGCTATCAGGTGGCCTTGGCGGAATTTATCCGCAGCGCGCTGCATGTACCGGTGATCGCCGTAGGCAGGCTTGACGCCTATGAGGAGGCGCAGGCGGTAGTCGCGGAGGAGAAGGCGGAGCTTGTCGCTATCGGTCGCGGTCTTTTAAGCGATCCGTACTGGGCGCTACATGCCGAAGAGGCGCTTGGCGGGATCGATAGTGCTCATGTACCGAAGCCATACGAGCGCGGGGTATGGAAGCGAAAATAGTTCTTAATCATGTGAACTATGTCACAGAATTTATACTCCTTCTAAGGCATGGTTAATAAGATAAAATTTGAAGGAGCTTGATAACGTGGCAACGGTAATAAGTAACGAGCTGCTGGCTGACGGAGTGTACCACCTTCAGGTGGAAAGCGGTCAAGGCGGCGAGATGGGCCAATTCTACATGCTGCGGGCATGGGATGCCTATCCGCTGCTCTCCCGGCCGCTGAGCATACATCTGGCCCGGCCTGATCGTATTGAATTTCTGTATCATGTTGTAGGTGAAGGAACCCGGATGTTTGCGGAACTGAAGCCGGGGGACAAGCTCCAATTGGAAGGTCCGTTCGGAACCGGGTTTCCGCATGTTGAAGGAAGAATCGCCCTCGTCGGCGGCGGAATCGGCATCGCTCCGCTGTATTATTGCGCCCATGAACTGCCGGACAGCGACATTTATCTCGGCTTCAGCCGGGAAGCATTCCGTACGGATGCTTTCCGCGAACTCGCAGCGGAATTGACGGTGGATGTCGGCGGTTTGATTCTGGATTCCGTCGATTTCTCCGAATATGACCATATTTTCGTGTGCGGACCGCATCCGATGCTGAAAGCGGCGCAGCTGAAGTGGATCGCCGCCGAGACGTCCGGCCATCGCCCGAACGTATATTTGTCGCTGGAGAACCGGATGGCCTGCGGCATCGGCGCCTGCCTCGTGTGCAGCGTATCCTGCCGCGACGGACAGCGCAAAGCCTGTGCCGACGGGCCGGTCTTTTTGGCGGAAGAGGTGATTTTCCATGATTAATACCACTGCTACCATCGCTGGGGTTAAATTCAAGAATCCGATCGTCATGGCCTCCGGTACGTTTGGCTTCGGCAGGGAATACGGCAAGTTTTACGACGTCTCCATGCTGGGCGGCATTTCCGGCAAGGGACTTACGTTGAACCCGAAAGCGGGAAATCCAGGCGTACGCGTCTATGAAACGGCTTCAGGCTTGCTCAACAGCGTCGGCCTGGAGAATCCGGGCGTCGAAGCGTTCCTCGCCAAAGAGCTGCCCTATTGGGAGACGCTCGACACGGCCCGGATCGTTAACCTGGGCGGGAATACGCTGCAGGATTATGTCCGCGGCGCGGAGCTGATCCAGGAAGACGCGAACGCACGCAAAGCATCAGGCCGCAAAGCCGTGGATATGATCGAACTCAACATCTCTTGCCCGAATGTCAAGGAAGGCGGCATTGCGTTCGGCGTTAAAACCGTTGCCGCCAAAGAGGTGGTGCGTGCGGTCCGCAAAGCGACCAAGCTGCCGCTGGCCGTGAAGCTCTCTCCGAACGCAGAGGACATCGCCGAAATGGCGCAGATGTGCGAAGCGGAAGGCGCGGACGCCGTGTCGCTGATCAATACGATCTCGGGCATGAAGATCGACGTACGCCGCCGGCGCAGCGTCTTCAACAATCTGTATGCCGGCTTGTCCGGTCCGGCCATTAAGCCCATTGCCCTGCGTATGGTTCATCAGGTAGCCACACGCGTGTCCATTCCGGTCATCGGCATGGGCGGTATCACCTCGGCAACGGACGTTATTGAATTTATAATGGCAGGCGCTACTGTCGTCCAGGTCGGAACTTACAACTTTATGAACCTGCGTGCGGGCAGTGAACTGGTCGAACAATTGCAGCAATTCATGCTCGAGGAGAACATCATGTCGCTCGGCGAAATCCGCGGCATTGTTTAGACCTAGCCTTTGGGGTTATTATAGTAGACAATAGGAGGATGCTCATGTCAGTTGAACTGAAAGGTTATGAAGATATCGAGCTGTCCTCCATCGAGGTCGGGCGCGACCTGCTCCTCCTGATTACGGGGGGAGAACGGCATATCGGCGCAGCCAGCACCGCATATACCTACGGGGAAGAAGTGAAAGCCGCGACTACCGCGGTACCCCATCATAAAGAGCATACGCTCAGCGAAGCGATCGCCCTGAAGGCAGCAGCACGGCTCGGAAAAACGGTCACCGTCGTGATGGGTATCCATTACGACAATTTGAGCAAAGAAGGCATCGCCGCAGTCGTGGAAGCCGTGAACCGGAAAGTCGATTATTTTTTGTTTGAACAAAAATGAAACGGCAATGGCACTCTCTGCGTAAAAGATTAGCAAATGCGATTGACTAATTTTACTGGAGGAATGAACGATGTCCATTTTTAAAAGATTGCGTGACCTGACCATGTCCAATATCAATGCCATTATCGACAAAGCGGAAGACCCGATCAAGATGACCGACCAATACATCCGCGACATGACCGAAGATCTGGAAGATGCCGAGAAGGCCGTCGCCGCCCAAATCGCCATCGAGAAAAAGTTCAAGCAGCTGTACGAAGAGCAGCAGGAGCTGGTGGAACGCCGTAACCAGCAGGCGCATACCGCGGCACAAGCCGGCAACGTCGATCTGGCCCGCCGGGCGCTCGAAGAGAAGAAGTCGGCAGAGATCAAGCTGAACGAGTACAAAACAAGCTTTGACCAAAACAAAGCGTCTGCCGACAATCTGCGCGGCAAGCTGGAGGAAATGCGCAAACAGCTGGGCGAAATGAAGAACAAACGCGAAACGCTGGTTGCCCGTTATAACGCAGCCAAAGCGCAAACCGAAATCAACAAGGCGATGAGCGGCTTCTCTTCGGATTCCGCTACTGCCGGTCTTAAACGGATGGAAGAAAAAATGCTGCAAGCGGAAGCGCAGGCAGAAGCCAGCAACGAAATGAATTCCGGCAAAAAATCACTTGACGACGAATTCGCCGCACTGGGTAAAGATAAAGCGGTGGAAGACGAGCTCGCCGCGCTGATGAAGCAGTACGAAAAACAATAATATCGCGTTTTACCGGTGATCATCCGGCATCAGTCAGGCGAAGGGGAGCATATGTGATCGTCCCCTTCGCCTTCTTCATGCCGGTTTCGGGAGCTTAGGGAATCTGAACAAGCGGGGCGATGCTTATGGATACCCATACGCTGCTGTCGATGATCGTCTGGACAGTCAGCGGAAGCGTGCTGCTGGTAGTGCTGATGTTCGTTGATTCACTGTTTACCCGGTACAACGACCTGGAAGAACTAAGAAAGGGCAACTTGGCGGTGACGACCCGCTTTGTGCTCAAGTTAGTATCCCAGGGTTATATTTTATCAAGCTCCATCGCTGCTTCCAGCCGACTGGGGGATGCATTGTTCGTATCGTTCGTATCTTTTTTACTGTTATTTGCGCTTGAGAAGGCAGTACGCCTGCTCCTCGCAGTATGGGGCAGACTGGATCTAGATCACGGCACCCAGCTCGGTAAGGTGGGTTACGGGCTGCTGGCCGGCGCGCTGCATTTGATCGGCGCGCTGATCATCGGTGCCTTTATACAGTCGTAGGAAGGAAGAGGGTTATATTGGGCCTTTTTAAACGGATCGGAAATTTATTTTCCAAACAGGAGGCGCCTGCAGCGCCGAAAAGCATGCTCAGCCTGGCGCCCGGCGACATTTGCGAAGTCTCGCTCGTTACCTACGAGGTGGCCGGACGGACGCAGACGAGCGGAAGAAATGCCGTCGTGCTTACGCTTCGTGACGGGAATGATATCGCTTATCTACATGTCGAGGAACGGGAACAGCTGAAATACAGCCTGTATCGCCCGATCGACGGCAGGCTCGACAATCCGTCGGAAGTTCCGGCTACGCTCGAGCTGGATGATGATACCTATTATCTGGAAGAAGAGTATGAAGGGTATGCTGCTGTGACCGGCCAGACGCCGTTTATGAATGGCGGAGCGCAGCATGTATGGCAGTACCAGTCGGATAACTCGCGGCTGCTCCGCCTCGAATGGCAAAACGGGCGGTTTATGCTGTACGAAGGCGAGCGGATCATTGCCGGCGACGTTCGCGTAATCCGTGCCTGAATCAAGGATGTTCCCGCAGGAAGCGCGGGAACATCCTTTTTTTGTATTTGGTGATAATAAGGGAATCGGTTTGTAGGCGGAAGGATAACCAACGTAGGCAGTTCGTACGATGAAGGTTGCTTTTTAGGGAATTTAAAATTTATTTGCAATATTCTCTTGAAGGAATATTCATAAAGTGGTATATTTGGGGAGCAAAGCCGGATGCAACCGGCAGTGCGAATCCGTAAGGAAAGAAGCATGGAATCATGGATACGGCGATGTTTAGCGCGCTGGCAGAACCGAACCGCTTGCATATAGTGGAGCTCCTGCAGGAAGGTCCGCTGACCGTAGGCGAAGTAGCCGGCCGTCTGGAGCTTAGGCAGCCCCAGGCTTCGAAGCATCTGAAGGTGCTGCTGGAAGCCGGGCTGGTGGATGTCAGGGCCGAAGCCAACAAACGGACCTATCGGCTGAGAGGCGAAGCTTTTCAGGAGCTGGAACAATGGCTGATCATCTGCCGGAGAGGCTGGGAAGCCCGGTTCGACCGCCTGGATGATTATCTTGGACAACTCCAGGCACAGAATCGACCGAAAGATTAGGGCTTGCTGCAGGAAGATCTTATGCAGCAAGTCACTACCCAATGAGGAGTGTGGCTGATGTCGGAGAACACAGTATTCCGCACGGAAGGTCAGGAACTTGTAATGGAGCGTGTATTCCATGCGCCCAGAGAGCTGGTCTTTCAAGCTTTTACCCAGGCAGAGCATTTGAAGCATTGGTGGGGACCGCAGGGCTGGGAGTTGCCTTACTGCACAGTGGATTTGCAGCCCGGCGGCGTATGGCATTACTGCATGAAATGCGTCGATCCTGCTCAAGGGGATTTTTACGGCATGGAATCCTGGGGCAAAGCGGTGTACGAAACAATTGAGGCACCCGAGAAGCTGGGGTACACCGATTATTTTTCCGATGCTGAAGGTACTGTAAATGAGGAGTTGCCTTCCGCCAAAAATGAGCTGACCTTTGTGGAAGAGAATGGAAATACCCGTCTGATCAGCGTTACGCGTTATACTTCCGCCGAGGAGCTGGCCAAGGTGCTGGAAATGGGGATGGAGCAAGGCATCAAGGAGACTTGGGACCGAGCCGAAACTTACTTGCAGACGTTGAAGTGAAAAATAGGCTTGCAGCCGCACGATGAGCGGTAACAGGAATCTTGCACGCAGCTGAGATGTAAAGCTAACGAACTTCGGCTTGTGCCGGAGTTCGTTGTTTTTGTTTTGTATAGATATTGCTTAAGGGTAGAGGAGGAAGGCAGATGAATAATGAGCAAGACTTCAGTCGAGGCAAATTTCAGCGTACAGCGCTGGAGGTAGGCGAAGCGCAGTCCCGTATCATGGCTTTCGCGCATCCGCTCGAGACTGAGACGGTACCGCTGGGGGAGAGCCTTGGGCGGATACTGGCGGAGCCGGCAAGGACTGCGCATCCTTTTCCCGCCTTTAACCGATCGTCCATGGATGGTTATGCGATCATAGCAGACGATACGACAGCACTGGGGGCGAATGATATCCTTTGGCTGGAAGTTATCGAGGAGATTCCTTGCGGAACAGTTGCGCAGAAAAGAGTGGAATCCGGCACCGCCGCAAGGATCATGACCGGCGCGCAGCTTCCGGAAGGCGCCGATGCCGTGGTTATGCTGGAGGCGACGGAAGGCAAAATAGCGGACGGCCAACGTTTTATTGGGCTGCGCAAACCAGTATCAGTAGGGCAAAACATTACGCCACGTGGACTGGAGCTCCAGCAGGATGAAGAAGTGCTGCCGGCCGGCAGATTAATCGGCGCGGGCGAGATTGCCGTTCTGGCCGCACTGGGCAAAGCTCGAGTGCAGGTACGCCGGCGTCCGAAGGTGGCCATCTTTGCTACCGGCTCCGAACTCCTGGATGTGGACGAGCCGCTCCAGCCGGGCAAGATCCGTAACAGCAACTCGCCGATGCTTGAAGCGCTGGTGCGCCAAGCCGGAGGAGAGCCGGTGCTGCTGGGCGCAGTCGCCGATGATCTGGAGCTGGCGCGCAGCAAAGTGCAGATGGCGCTGGAGCATTATGATCTTGTAGTAACCACAGGGGGCGTATCCGTGGGAGACTATGACATTATGGGCGATCTCGTCCGCGAGCGCAGCGGCGAGATGCTGTTCAACAAAGTGGCGATGCGCCCGGGAAGCGTAACGACGGCAGCTGTACGGGCAGGGAAACTGCTGTTTGCCTTGTCAGGGAACCCCGGAGCCTGCTTCGTCGGCTTTCAGCTCTTCGTCCGCCCGGCGATGGGCAAGATGCTTGGCGCAACGCAGCCCTTTTTGCCGCAGTGGATGGCCGTATTGGGCGAGGATTACACGAAAACCAACAATTTCACCCGGTTTATGCGCGCCCGCTTGGAGTTCCATCATGGCATGCTGCACGCTTATCCCGCCGGAGTCGATGAGTCTTCGGTCACCGTCACTATCAAGGACAGCGACTGCCTGATCATTGTCCCTTCCGAAACCGTTAAACTGGATGCGGGCGCGAGGGTGGATATTTTGAAGCTGCCGGGCGAGTTTTACTAATTATTGCAGGTTCAGGAGACCGAAAGTCAAGCGAGATAGGCGGTGTGCCTCGGCGGCTGGATTAGAAGGATAATATCCCACTATTTTGTTTCGTAACTTCGGGTTTAAGTATTAGAGGGAAAACCTCCCCTTAATTTTGGCGTATTCCTCGTATTTGAGGGTATGTATCGAATTAGGGGGACGTTTTCCCTTTATTCTAGAGAATGTTGGATTTTTGAGCGGAATAGAGGGACAATATCCCACTAACTTTTCTAACCAACTTTCAATATATGAAAAATTCACAACTATGGAACCGAACTTTTGCGGGCATACCCGCGAATTTGATTTGGTCCTTTGAATTTTGAAAAGGCAGGCTTCAAGCAAGTAGGATTCGTAGAACGAGAGAACGTAAAGACACCGAAGAGAGACCACAATATATTATAGGAAGATCGTAAAAACATCTAGATAAACTTTGCTTAGTACCCCACGATCACTTACCACCAATTTTCAACACATGAAAAATTCACAATAAAGACAGCATTTTTCATTCCCTTTATCGTATGCTCCAGTTCTTTATAACCTCGTTAAAAAGGCTGGCATGAACAGAATTTTACACAAGGAAGCCGCCTGTCCTAATAATGTATTTCAGGACAAGCGGCGAGCGAAATGGTATTTTGCAATGAAGCTCAATACATAAGCCATGGTAGACAAGAGAGATCTATATCGTTTGTTTTCCCGCCCAATGACCCGGACGGGAGAGATGTTGCGGCAGTTTCGTCGCCGCATCGCCGATCGCCGCGTTGACCTGGAACGGGGTCAAATAGAGGCTGTCGGTCAGATCGGCTCCGCGCAGATCTGTATCGCGGAAATCTGCGCCGATCAGATCGGCATGGCGCAGATCGGCTCCGCGCAGGTCCGCGGCGATCAGCAGCGCGCCGCGGAGGCTCGCTGCGCGCAGGTCCGCGCCGCGCAGCCTGGCGCCCAGCAGATCGGCGCCCCGCTCGCCGATCTTGCGGGGCTGCCGCGGCGCGCCCAGCTCGCGCCGCGCCCGTTCCCGAACGAGCCTGCTGACCTGCAGCAGCAGCTCGTTCGCTTCGGCGCGCTGGACGCCGATGTCCAGCGCCAGCAGCTGACCCGGCCGCAGGCGGGTCAGCCCGTCCACGCGCCGCGCTGCAGCTTCCAGCGCGGGCCAAAGCGGCTGCGCGGCCGTACGGCGCAGCCCCTCGGCCAAATACCACAGCAGCTCATGCAGATGGCGCATCACCGGAAAAACCGCGAACATCTCCTTCGCGGTTTCCGGGGCCTGGCGCCAATCTTGCCCGCCGTAGGTGAGCTGCGAGACCTTTTGGCCGGCCCCGAAGCATTCGTACACCGTGCAGCCGCGGTAACCGCGTTCGCGCAGCGACGTGTGAATGCCGCAGCGAAAATCGCTGCGCAGGTTGGGGCAGGGCTGGCCGGCTGCTTTGTCGGCCGCGAAATCGGCCGAAGCTCCGAAAGGCAGCGCCGCGCAGCACAATCCGAAGCATGACGCACAATCGGACGTCAGTTCATTCAGGCTCCAGCCGTGTGCATCAATCGCGGTATCGGTCTCCAGCTTTTTGGCCTCCCGGTCGGGTGAGAAGGAGCCGGTGTTCTTTGGATCATAACCTGCTGAAATCTCGTTCAAAGCATAAACCTCCATACAAAGCTTTTTGCGCACAATCATATTTTTCATATACCAAGCCTCGGCATTTCATAACTCTTCTAGCCTCAACTCTCCATGCGGCGCTCAATCGCCTCGGACATCGTCTTATCCGTCAAGTGAGCGTACACCTCCGTAGTTTCCGTCGAAGCGTGTCCGAGCTGTTCTTTGGTTTTGTAGATATCGTTCTGCAGGTAATAGTCGGTCGCGAAGGAGTGGCGCAGCTTATGCACCGTTAAATACGGCTTGCCGAACCGTTTGGCGTATTTGATGATCATCTCCTGGATAGCCCGTTTGGTCATACGCGCGCCTTCCGTGCTGCCGTTTTTAAGGGCGATGAACAACGCCTTTTCCCGTTTCGGCGTCTTGTAGCGGGTGGTTCGCAGGCTGAGATACTGGGCCAGATCGTCCTTGGCCTGCTCGCGGAAATACACCGGCGTCTTGAACGTCTCGTCGTTGTTGCCTTTACGGGAGACATACAGCAGCTTGTTGTTCAGATCCAGATCATCGACATTCATATTGACGACTTCCGACACCCGCAGTCCCGAATTAAGGATCAGGCTGGCAATGCAGGCATCCCGTTCGCGGTTTTGCAAATGAGCGTGATAAGCCTGTTTGTTGCCTTCGACATCATGGCCGTAGCCTTCATAAATATAGCCGACGAACTCCAGAAGCTCCTCTTCCTCAAGGATTTTGCCCTTCAGCTTGGCTGCGGTATCTTTGGGTTTGTGGATGCGTTTAATCTCCACCTTGGCCATCACATTGCGTTTAAGGAGTGGATAGAAATTTTCGTCTTCGGCGATCTGGCTTAAATAATGAAAAAGCGAGCGCAGCGCGGACAGCTTGCGGGACACGGTCACCCGGCTGTTCGTGCCTTCGCTTCGGGTTGTCAAATAGAGGCGGTAGCCGACGATGCTGTCCATCCGGAGCTGCTCCAGCTCCAGCAAGGTGATCTTCTGGTTGCTCTCTGCGGCCGACAAGCCCTCGCCGCGCAGCCAGCCGAAAAAAGATTCATAGTCCCGCACATATTCAAGCAGCGTGGAAGGCGACAGATCGGGTCTTTTGTAATCGATAAACTGCTGGACGAACCACGGCATAAGCGGGAGTTTCTCGTCCAAATGCCGGCGGTCGCTGATTTTCTGGATGCTGATCGTATTCACCTGCTTTCCTGAATGGCAAAGTTAACCTGTCTTTTATTTTACCATGATTGTTCTGTTAAGGGGGAGAGCGGAGAGACGCAACCTTGCCGCACCGGAAGCAAAGTTATAAAATGTGATATAAACGCTTGAACGACAGAGGTGAACAAACATGGAACTTGGACTCGAACTCGTGCCGAAAGATCAAAGACAGACGATTCACCGGCTGATGCAATTTTACTTATACGACTTCACCCGTTATCTGGAGCTCGACGTCGACAGTGACGGGAAGTTCCCCTCCTACCCGGGGCTGGATTCCTATTGGAACAGCGGCAACAACAAGTTCGCTTATTTGTTTACCGCGGATGGTCATATCGCCGGCTTTGCCCTCGTGGACCGGCTGCTGCGCAGTCCGGAAGGGGATTATTATATGACCGAATTTTTTGTGCTGCAAAAATACCGCCGCTGCGGCGTCGGCACCTGGGCCGCCCACCGGCTCTTCGATATGTTTCCGGGAGATTGGAAGGTTTCGCAGATCCGCGCCAATGCGCCAGCCCGCGCCTTTTGGCACCGGGTCATCGGCAGTTATACCGGCGGCGAGTTTAAGGAGCGCTTTAATTCGAAACAAGGCAATCCGAGTCAGTATTTCAGTACATTGAATATTAACAACATTAATTAAAAGAAAAAAGGCTCCAAATCCGGCTCGCAACTTTCACGGTTTTCCAGCGTCTGGATATCCGGAGGGATGAGCGATGTTTATTTATAAAAAAACGATGCTTCGCCGCTGCGCCATGACCGGCTTGGCGGCCATAAGCTTATGGATAGCCGGTTGCGAGAATGCCGGTACGGGAGGGATGACTGCTGGAGCCCCCGCGGCTTCACCTGTATTAACGGCAGTGCCTGAAGTCAACCTGGTTTCTGTATTCACCGGCGGCATTCCGGAATATGACGGGAGCGGGCGCGAGTTTGAAGTGGGGGGCGAATACGTAAAGACGGACTATTCCACCCATTTGACGTTGCCGCTCGGTATCTTCAAACCGGTAAACATGGAACGATATGCGCTAGAAGGCGGAACGGCCTGGGGACCGGCAGACAAACTCAATTATTTGGCGATTCTACCGGGCGCAGGAGCTGCGGAGGAGGAGGGGGAGCTGGTCAGAGACTCGGCTTCAAGTATGGCCCAATACAAAGAATATCGGGGTACTGTCCGGGATATTGAGGGAACGGTCGATGTGTTTACCTTCGAGGTGAAGGGCGAAGCCTACCGGGCGAAGATCCGGACAACGCCTGATCAGCAGGACAGGCTCCAGCCGGTCTTTGTATCCATGCTTGGCGAGCTGCAGTATATGGAGAAAAAGCCGCCCATTGAGCCAGGCATCTTTTTCAAGCTGCCGCCAAACGGCGGGGACAAGGATCGCAGCCAGATTTATAAGGAGATCCTGACAGCCCTTCAGGCCATTGTCGATCATGATCACGACCGGCTCAAAACCACGATGTACTCGGAAGGGGCTGCCGAATACCTTGGGCATTTTGCCGACAATATCGCGGAATACCGCTTTACGGAAATGAGCGTGGGCCGGGATCCGGCAGGTGACCGCAAAACGGCCATTGTCTATGTCGGGTACACCCGCATGGATAAGGAAGGTTATATCGACGAACGCAGTGTAGGCATTGCGCTGATCCGGAACAAACAAGGGCTTTTTAAAATTGCAGATATTGATTGAAGCAATGCTGCTCTAGGAAAGAAGGAACGTTTGGTGGCTAGTTCTACGCAAGGAATACGGCCGGGATTTCGTCTGTTGATTACGTTTGGGACCGCGGCTGCCGGAGGTTTGTTATTCATGTTCATTGCGCTTCCGGTGCCGTGGCTGCTTGGGCCTATGGTGGGGGTGCTGATCGGGTCGAATATCGCAAAGCGGTATTACAGCTGGCCGGGCATTGTGCGCAACGGGGGAATGATCGTCGTAGGCTATACCATCGGAATCTCGCTTACGGCGACGGCGCTGCGGGAGATCGGTCGCCAGCTTCCGGCCATGCTGCTGATGACGGCGCTGCTGCTTGTTTTTTGCGCTGGAATTGCATTTATCGTCTCGAAAATATCAGGCGTAAACTATAGAACCGTTCTGCTTGGCAGTATTCCGGGCGGACTCACGCAAATGGTGCTGCTGGCGGAAGAGATGGAGGACATCAACATCACGATTGTGACTGTCATCCAGGTGATCCGGCTCATGATGATCATTATCTGCGTTCCACTGCTGATCTTCAGTCCTCTGTTTGCTGGCCAGCCGGCTGCCGAAGAGTTTTATGATCCGGCTTCCGCATCTGTTTCGGCCTCCTGGGCAGGGTTATTTCCTAATATCTTCTTTTTTGCGGCTGCCTGCATAGCGGCTGGAATACTTGGGCAAAAAATCAAATTTCCAACCGCCTATTTGCTGGGTCCGGCCATTATTGCTGCGATTCTCCAGCTTTTCGGCCTGCAAGCTCCGGTGCTGCCAGCGATTCTGCTGAATGCGGCCCAGCTCGCCATCGGCGTATTTGTCGGACTGCTGCTCGATCCGCGCAAGCTGAGCCATAAGTGGATGACTTTGTCGCTTGCGGTCGGCAGCGGGATGGTACTCCTTGGCGGAGCTTATGCACTCAGTTATTTGTTTGCTGCATTCGAGTCGGTGGGAGCTTCTACGGCACTGCTCAGCCTCGCTCCAGGCGGTATGGACCAGATGAGCCTGATCGCCCATGAGGTAGGCGCAGATTTGCCGACGGTAGCTGGGTTTCAAATTTTTCGTACGTTTTTTATCTTTTTTGCGGTGCCGCCGCTGTTCAAATTGATTTTTCGGGAGAAAAAAACAGAGAGCTCGGCTATTAGTTGACGAAAAATATATTATGTAAACCAGAAAAAGTTATATGCCTATGCTCAATTCAAAGGGAGGAAAGCCACATCCATAAAAACAGTGAGCGACTGATCAGCCTCGTTCAGGAAGTAAGAGAGACTTAAAAGTGAAGACTTGTCCGTGAGAGATGAGTTGCGTTTTTTATTTGCCCCTACGGGAACACTTCAGGAAATATCTATTGATAGTGGATGGGGCTACGAATTTATAGAATTATCCAAATTGTTCGATTCTTTGATTTAATTTTTATAAGTTTGCAATGGCAAAAACGGCGGCGATCGGGCTCTCTTCTGATTACCGCCGTTTTTATGTATTCTATTCATAAATTTCATCATACGAAAAATTCATAATAATCATATCCAATTCGCTCCTTAATTCATCTTTCCCAACAACAACTATTACTCTCCTCACTAACTTGTTCATTCGAAAAAGCAGGATTATAAATCAACCTTGCTCTCGTTGCAATCGCCATATTCATGGCTTTCAGCGCATGGTCCAACGACAAAACGGAGGGTTCGCCGGTTTCGATACAGAGCAGTGCGTATTCGAGCGTCAGCGCATAGGGATCCGCCGCGTTTAAATGGATTTGACGTTTTCCGCCTGGGCCATGCTCGACAAGAGCAGCCTCGATTTTTCCGTTTTCAAAACTGCTTTCGTCATAAACAAGCTTGGCATGTTCGAAGTAAGCCTCATACCCGATTGTAAAAGGATAAGTGTCCGGCATCGCCGAGGAGACGACAATTTCAGCGGAAATCGCGGTTTCGGGGCATACGAAAGATGCCTGAACCAGCGAACGGTCGCCTGCAACGACCTTTGTGCCATGAACAGCTGTGATCTCCGGTTCCTTCAACAGCCAACAAACGAGATCCAGCTCGTGAATCATCAGATTCGTGGTGATGCGTTCCAGCCCCAAATCCCCCCAGAGCGGGGCGGTTTCTCTCCGCAGGGCTAAATGCAGCAGTCTGCCGTAACGGCCGGAGTGGACGGCGTCAATCAAGTAACGGTAGGCGGGATCGAATTTGATAAATTGGTTCACCTGAACGCTTTTTCCAGTCTGGACTTGAACCTTCTGCATGGTGATGCCGTCTGCAGCTTCCAGGCATACCGGTGTTTCACAGAAAACATCCTTTCCGGCCTGCAGCGCCAAGGATGCGTACTTCGTGTGCAGATCGGAGGGCAGACAGATGTCGATTACCTGGATCTGCGGATCGTTGATTAAGGCCTCGGCAGATTCCGCAATGTTTACCCCGAGCTCTTCTTTTAGCTTCAGCAGCTTGTCCGCCTGTCTTCCCCAGATCGTTACGCTTTCCACTAACTCCATATTTTTTAACAACTTTGCATGGTAGCTTCCAAAATTTGTGCCTAAAATACCAATATGCATAGCGCTTTCACCTCTATTTCGGATATAATCCATCATAAAGCAGAAACGTTGACAGCTGTCTGGCAACAATAAACGGAGCCTCGCAGCCCAATTTCTGAATGATCGGGGTGAATCTATGCGGCTACACCGGCTAATCGCCATTCTTTTACTGATTGAATCGCGGGGGAAAATGAGAGCCCATGATTTGGCGGAAGCACTGGAGACCTCCGTGCGTTCCATTTACCGGGACATTGACGTGCTGGCGGAGGCGGGAATTCCGCTGGTGTCCAGCCCCGGCCGCAACGGCGGCATCCGGCTGATGGAAGGTTATACGGCCAATTTGCGGCAGATTCATGGGGAAGAAGCAGTTCAGTTGTTCCTTACCGGCATGGGGATGCCCTTAAACGGAAGCGGCGAATCTGGAATCAAGCTGAAGAATGCACTGCTTAAGCTGGAACAAACGCTTCCGGAAGCTTATCAGAAGGACATTCGCAAAGCCCGGCGGGGATTTTATTATGACGATACGCCTTGGTGGCAGGAGCCAGCGACATTATACGGACTGGATATTCTTCGGACCGCGGTATGGCGGTCACAGAAGCTGAAGGTCGAATACCGCAAAAGCAATGGGAGTGTGTCGGAGCGGATCCTGTCTCCATACGGGCTGGTCTTCATTCAGGGTGACTGGTACATGGTGGCTTATTGCGAGACCGCAGACGATTTGCGGAATTTCAAATGCTGCCGGATGATCCATGCTGCGTTGACGGATGTTACGTTTATGGTTCCGGAAAGCTTCTCCTTAAAACATTACTGGCAGGAGCAAAAGCATCTATTCAAGCAGCAGCGAAGGGCAGCGGAGCAATATCCGGTCGTGCTTCGGACAGCGGCTGCACATCGCGCCGAGCTTACGGAGTACCTTGAGATAATGAGCGTTAAACAAGAGGGAAACTTCGCTCAAGTTACGGCCAACCTGTACAGCTTCGAAGAGGCATGCCGTATGATATTTGGTTTGCCCGGTCATCCGGAGGTTCTGGAACCCCCTGAATTGAGAGAGTACGTTATCCGCAAAATCGATGCCATGCAGAAGGTGTATGCTTTCCATCCAATGGAGACAACATCAACCCACTTTTAGAAGTATACATAATTTATATTATGTAAACCTACGAATAAACAATAACAATAATACACTTCATATAAACAAAAACAGCCCGCTGCGGAAATTCGCCGAGGGGCTGTTGCGTTGGCTAGATTGTGGTCTGTTATAGATTAGCGTTTTGCAATTTGCCTGAAGCAGTGCCGGCTGCTTCCTTGATTCTAAGACGTTTATGACCGAGCACCAGGAAGGGGAGACCGATCGCCGTAATCAATGCAAGCGGGATAAAGACGGCAGGGCCGTTGCTGGCCGTGTAGCGGTCAAGCAGCATGCCCCCGATTACCGGGGCCAGCACGTTGCCGAGGCCGTTGAAGCCCATCGTACCGAAATAAGTGCCTTTCCACTCGGGCTTGGCGATCCGGTCGATCAGCATGTCGGTCATCGTAAACATCAGTACCTCGCCAATGGTGAAGAGGACGACGCTGAACATCATGAGCGGAACTCCGCCCGCGGCGCCGAACAGCAGCATACTGCTTGCCACGCAGAGATTGCCTGTGATTAGCGAAACGACCGGCGGAAATTTGCTGAAGGTGCGTACAATCGGATACTGGACGATCAGTACCGTAACCGCGTTCAGGGAGATCATATACGAGAAAAGTCGGCTGCCATTAGTGAACTGTGGGCTTTGTGCCAAATATTGCGCCAATGTGGAATCAAAGATACCATAGCCGAGCACGCAGAAGATCATACCGAGCAGAATAGGCATGAAGACGCGGTCTTTACCGGTAACACTGATGGCGGTGCGAAGCCTCGGCGCTTCGGCCACAACCCGTTTAGGCAAATTGGCACGATGCACGGCAAACTGCCGGACAAGCACCAGCCCGTACACAATGTAGACGACGCCGGCAATGGCGAACGGGAACAGTGACTTAGCGGAGCTCAGCTGAAAACCGATGATCGGCCCGAATACGACGCCCAGATTAATTGCCGCGTAGCGTAAATTAAACACCAGAAGCTTTTTCTCCGGCGGGGTGATGTCCGAGAGCAATGCCCGGGAAGTCGGCTCAAAAAACGAGCGGCATACGCCGTTCAGCGTATTGACGATAAAGAAGACCCAGACATGCTGAGCTGCGGCAAAACCGAAAAACACCGCCGCCCAGCCGAACACCGCGATCAGCATGACGATTTTTCGCCCGATTTTATCGGAAATGTATCCGCCATGAAAACTGATCAGCACGCCGGCCAGAGAACTGACTGCGACGGTAAAACCTGCTTCGATATGGCTTGCGCCAAGCATTTTGGTCAAGTAAATCGACAGGAACGGAATGCTCATGGAGGTGACCATCCGTCCGAACAATGTCCCGATGATGATCGTCCAGGCCATCGGATGAATGTGTTGCAGATGCTTTTTCATTGCCAGTTGGGTCTCCTAATCCTCTTGCAAAATTGTAAATTGCCATTCACGCCGCGGCAACACATAGGTATAATTGTAAGTATAAAAGGGGGAAATAAAAGTGTAAGGTTTCTCCTGAGCTTTTCACCTTTAAAGGAGCGTTTCGCTATGGACCAAACAACGGCTCATTATCTGCGTTTAACTGCCGCACTGAATACGCCTGTTCAGATTCATGAACCGATCCCCGTTACGATCGGAGGTTTGTCCGATATTCTATTCTGCACGCAGCGGAACGTGAAGTTTATCCTGCGCCGGCTGGAGGAGAAGCGACTGATCGACTGGCAACCGGGCCGCGGACGCGGGCATACCTCGGAGCTCACATTCCTGCGCAGCATCGAGGAGGTGCTCGAGAGCAACCTGCAGGAGCTGATTGCCGCCGGGCGTATCCGGCAGGGCATTGAACTGATCGGGCTTCCGGAAGTGAGCGGCCCGCTCAAGGAGCGTTTGCTTGCCTTGCTCAACAAGCAGATGGGTTATCACAGCGAAGAGGAGTCGACCTCCGGCCTCGATATTTTGCGCATCACCCGTAACCGTCACAACGAGAAGCTGGACCCGGCCTTCGTCTACCGTGCTTTCGAGGCGTACCTGATCGGACAATTGTGCAGCACGCTTGTCTCCTACGATACCGTGCATGACGTCTTTCTTCCCGGTCTGGCGCATATGTGGGAAGCGAACAAGGACTGCACCAGCTACATGTTTTATCTGCGCAAAGGCGTAAGGTTTCATCATGGCCGGGTGATGACCGCAAGGGATGTTAAAGAAACGGTCCAGCGCCTAATCGATATACAGAGCTCTGCTCTGTGGCATCTGCGCGACCTTAAGCAGGTGGAGGTGCTTGGCGACCACCGCATCCGCTTTGATCTGCACCGGCCGAATCATTTTTTCCTGCACCTGCTTAGCAGCGTCGATATGTCGATCATTCCGTACGATCTGGATTTTCAAACAGAGCCATGCGGAACCGGACCGTATCGTTTGCTAAAAATGAACGAGGATGTCATGGTGCTTGCCGCTTTTGACGACTATTACGGCATCCGGCCGCTGCTTGACCGCGTGGAGATCTGGTATTTGCCGCCGTACGAGAACATCAGCGAACGGATGTATCAGCTGCCGGGCTGTGAACCGGCCTATGCGCCGGGAGATGAAACCAACACGAGTATGGACTATTCGGCGCTCGGCTGCCGATATATTATTGCAAATTTCCATAAGCCGGGGAAACACCATTCTCCGCTGCTGCGCGAAACGCTCGGCCTGCTGTATCATCCGGTAGCCCTGATTCGCGAATTGGGCGGGAACCGCGCTACGCCGGCAAGCAGCTTCCTGCCATGGATGAGCCGGAGCCGGCAATGGAAGGAGCCGTTGCTATCCGACGCGCAAGCGCTGCTAGAGCAGAGCGGGTATCAGGGAGAAGAGTTGATTTTGGCCTACCCGCTGCGCAAGGAAGATCATGAGGAAGCCGAGTGGCTGCATAAGCGTGCGGACCAAATCGGATTAAAGCTCCGGCTGCTTCCATACACGGACTTCGATGAAGCTTGGATCCGAAAAGAAAGTGATCTGCTGATCGCCGAGGAGGTGCTGGAGGATGACTGGCAGTGGGGGCTGTTGAACTATTTGGTCAACGAATCGAACTTTCTGCATGCCTGCCTGCTGGAGGAACAGCGCGGCATGCTGCATGAGCTCGTCAAGGATGCAACCACGCTGCCGGCGCCGGAACGGATTGCTCTTCTGGAGCATACTGAATCGGTCATGCGCGATAACCGCTGGCTGCTGTATGGCTGCCACATGAACAAAACGGCGCTGCTGAGCCAAAGCCTGTTCGGTGTGCATACCGGGCCGTTTGGTTTTCTCGACATCTCCAAGGTCTGGATCAAGTCGAGTTTTCCGGAAGCTTCGTCCGGGGAGAAGAGAACCCTGCCGGCCCCGCACGCCTGACGTTTCCTTTTCCCGCCAAAGGGTATATTGTATAAGATGTGCGAACTATCCCTAGCGAAAGCGCTACTAAAGGAGGCAGCTCTCTTTGGAAAAACGCAAATACGGCAATACAGACATGGAAGTCAGTGTTCTTGGCTTTGGAGGCGCGGAAATCGGTGGCTCGGACCAGAAGACCGTCGACCGCTTACTCGGAAGCGCGGTAGATGCCGGACTCAATCTGATTGATACGGCGGAATGCTACGGCAACAGCGAAGAGCTCATCGGCAAAACGCTGGGATCGCGGCGCAAAGATTATTACCTGTTCACGAAATGCGGACATGCCGCCGGCTTGGATTATCCGGATTGGGATCTCGTTCTGCTTGAAAAAAGCATCGACCGCAGCTTGAAACGGCTGCAAACCGATTACGTGGACATGATCCACCTGCATAGCTGCCGCGAAGAAGTGCTGCGCGACGGCGGCGTAATCGAGGTGCTACAGCGGGCCAAGGAAGCGGGGAAAACGCGGTATATCGGCTATAGCGGTGATCGCAAAGATGCGCTGTATGCGGTGCAAACCGGAGTATTCGACAGCCTGGAGATTTCGGTCAACATCGCCGACCAGGAAGCCATTGACCTGACGCTCGGCGAAGCGATCAAGCGGAACATGGGCGTAACCGCCAAGCGGCCGATCGCCAATGCGGCCTGGATGTTCGAGACGATGGATGAGCGCGCGTATCCTTTTGTATACTGGAACCGCCTGCGCGACCTGCAGTACGGGTTCTTTTCCGATCCGCAGCAAGGCGTCGGGACGGCGCTGCGCTTTACGCTTAGCACACCCGGGGTGCATACGGCCATTGTCGGAACAAAGAATCCCGAACGCTGGCAGCAAAACGCCGCGCTGCTCTCCCAAGGAGCGCTGCCAACCGAACAATATGAAGAAATCCGCAGCATTTGGCGGGGAACCGCCGGTGTGGATTGGGTGGGCCAAACCTGAGCGGAAGATCGCGAGGGGTTTATTACCCGCATGAAATCATACAAGGGCAGGCGCCGCTATGCGGTGCTTGCTCTTTTTACATCCAAAAGGTTCGGCAACAAAGTGATAGAAGTTCGCCTTTCGAGGTTAAGTAAAAACATAGGAACCGGAAAGTGACGCGTAAGGAGGCACCAGCGACCTATGGCAGAGGAGAAGGAAAGTCTCGCAAGCTTAATCCGAAAAGGCAACAAATCTTCCGGCTCGGCGGCCGTCGGCAATGCCGGGATTTCAGTGGTTAAAGGGATCGCTTTCGCCCTCACCGGCAGCGGCTCGATGTTCGCGACCATGATGCATTCGATCGCCGACACGATCAATCAAATCTTTGTTTTTACCGGCAGCGTGCTGGCCGAGAAAAAGCCGACCCGCCGATTTCCCGACGGCTTTGGCCGGGTGATCAATATTTTTTGCATGGTGGCGGTGATTGTCGTTACCGTGATGGCGTACGAAACGATTCTGGAGGGCTTTCACCTGATTAAGCATCCCACAGACGCTTCGGGAGGGTACTGGATCAATGTGATCGTACTTCTGTTGTCCATCGCGGCAGACGGCTTTGTCTGGACCAAAGCCATGAAGGAAGTGCTGCATGAGGCGCATGTGGAAGCGAAGGGGCTTAAGAAGTTTACCGTTTCCCTGAAAAATGTCGGCCGCGCCGCGCCGCCGACCCGGCTCGTCTATTATGAGGATCTCGTCGCCACGACCGGGGGCACGCTGGCCATGATCGCCGTACTCGTCACGGCATTTACCGATTTCCATCTGCTGGACGGCGTGTCCAGCATCCTGATCGGCTTCATGATGGTCGGCGTCGCCTTCCGCGTCGGGTTCGACAATATGGTCGGCCTGATCGGCGTCGCTGCGCCGCCGGAGATCGAACGCCGCGTCGCGGATATAATTTTCAACGACCCGTATGTTACGGACATTTATCAGATGCGCATTTTGCAGGAGGGCCGGTATTATCATGTCGAGGGTTTGATCGAACTGAAACGGGGCTTGTCGCTGGCGGATGCCGACGACATCAAATTCAAGGTCAAAGACAAGCTGATGAGCGATCCGCATATCTCGGATGTGACGCTCGGCATTATCGAGGACAACGGTGTCCGCAATTATGTGCCGCAGGAGGAGCTTACGGAGTATAGTTAACGACATTCACTTTGTGGGAATTAAAAAGGCATCCGCTTCAGGGATGCCTTTTTGCTGTACGCATTACACCGCAGCCTGCTTACCGTCGCATTTTTTACAGACATTCAGTTTTTCGCCGGCAGCGTCTTTTCCGAGATAAAGCAGCTTGATGCGGGTGCTGCCGCAGATCGGACAGGTGCCTCTGGCCCGCGAAGGCATGCGCCACAGCGCTTTGCCGCGTTTATTTTTGGACATGGATATTCCCACCTTCACTTGTAATACCCTATCCTATGCCTGGCCTAGGCAGAGCATTCTTTTTTCGCGCGGAAAAAAGTATACAAGCTGTACAGGGGGAACTAACCCTTGAGAACGAATGAGCTTACATATTCTTTTGGTATTTGAAGATCAGGTAACTGCTCATAAAATGATAGATTAGGAAGACGATCACCACAGCCAGGGTAACCCATAACGGAGCAGAGATCAAAATGGTAATGTACGCAACGGCCATGATCAGCCACTGCGTAAAATCGCCGGCCTTCGCTTTGGCCTGATTACGGATAATCGTATTCCGTTCATCGTGGTAATCGATCGAGGCTTGCTTTTCAAGCTTGGGATTCCTGCGCACGGCACGAAGCATTAATAATTTAGAGATGCTAAACCCGACCGAGCTGGCGCCGATGCCAATGAAAGTACCGGATAGAGGCTTTAAGTCATCCCCTTGTATGAAGAAACTCGCGGATATTGCACAAACTCCGATAATCAGCAATGCAATATAAAATGCCTTCGAACGTTTCATTCCTTTTCCTCCTCATAGATAAAAATTTCTTCAACGGACAGATTGAAAAAACGGGCTAGTTTAAATGCCAAGATGATGGAAGGGTTGTATCTTCCATTTTCGAGCGAGCCAATCGTCTGTCTGGACACTTCCAAAGCTGCCGCAAGCTCTTCCTGCTTGATGCCATGCTGTTTTCGGATTTCTTCAAGTCTGTTTTTCAAAAGATCACCTCTCATTGAGCGATGGAAAGTTTGCTTTCCATAACTAAAATAGCACTATTTGCTCCCAATGTAAAGCCTGCTTTCCATAAATCAGATGATGCTATAATTCTTCGCGAAAAGGGGCTATTTATGCTCTGAAAAAATAGCGTATAACATAAATTATACGCTGTTTTAGTTTTAAGGGGATTTTCGGAGGTTCATCGGGCAGGTTTACGTCTCTTTGGACTGCGAATATATATGATTTCTGGAAATTTTATGATTTCCCCCTGATCTTCAAGTTGCCGGTCACATTCATTGCGTCCATGCTATAATGATTGAAAAAAAACAAGTGGAGGGTTTGCATTTGAATGTGAGCGGACTAGGCAAGCGCTGGAGATCGGACAAGTTGTCCCATCTCGGTTCATCGATATTTGCGGAAGTGGAAAGCTGGAAGGCAGAAGCCAGACAATCCGGGCATGCGGTTATTGATCTGGGGATCGGCAGTCCGGATCAGCCGCCTGCACCGGAAATCCGCCGGGCGTTAAGCGAGGCAATGCTGCGGGAGGACAGTTATGGGTACCCGGTCTCCAAAGGAAGCCGGGCATTCCGGGAAAAGTCAGCGGAGTGGATGTCATGGCGGTTTGGCGTGGAGATCGATCCGGAGGAAGAATTGACCCTGCTCATGGGCTCGCAGGACGGACTGGCGCATCTGGCTATGGCGGTGTGCAATCCCGGCGATCTGGCCATCGTGCCTGATCCGGGGTATCCGATTTATTCGGCCTCGCTCGCGATTGCCGGCGTCCGCGCATGGCCGCTGCCGCTGCTGGCAGACAATCAATTTGTTCCTGACTTGGACAGCATTCCGGAAGCGGTATGGCAGGAAGCCAAATTTATACTGCTGAGCTTTCCGGGGAATCCGATCGCGGCCGTTGCCGATTTGGCCTATTTCGAGAAGCTGATTGCCTTGGCACGGCACTGGAACGTGCTGGTAATTCACGATCTGGCATATTCGGAGATGGGCTTCGCCGGGTATCGTCCTCCGAGCATTTTGCAGGTCGACGGCGCGAAGGAGCAGGCGGTGGAATTCCATTCCTTCTCGAAAAGCTTCAATATGGCCGGCTGCCGGATCGGCTTTCTGGCCGGCAACCGCGAAGCGGTTGGGGCGATGCGCGAGCTGAAAGGGAACATCGACTACGGGGTATTCGAGCCGATCCAGGAGGCGGCGGTTATTGCGCTGGAGCGTGCGATGGCCGCCGGGCCGGAAGCCGGCGTCGCCTGGCGGTATGAGCAGCGCCGCGATTTGTTTATTGCGGCGCTGGAGCGGGAAGGGTGGCGCGTGCCGAAGCCCAGCGCCACCATGTTTATCTGGGCGCCGCTGCCGGAAGGCTGCGGCGTGCCCGGTGCTGCCGGCAGCTCGCGCGCGTTTGCACAGGAGCTATTGCTGGGAACCGGCGTCGCCGTCATTCCGGGCGACGCATTCGGCGTGCAAGGCGAAGGTTTCGTCCGCATGGCGCTGGTCGAGCAGGAGGCGACGCTGCTGGAGGCGGCGCGGCGGATTGGGGATTTTTTGAAGAACAAGCATGCTAGGTAACATAATTAATATTATGTAAACAAATGATCGTAGAATGATGCATAGGGGTATTTAAAATCCTTGTCGAGAGGGTGGAGGATGGATTATCGAAAGGCAGATCAATTAAATAAAGAAGGCATTGAACTTGTCCAGCATTCTAGATTTCTTGAAGCCATCTCCCGTTTTGAACAAGCTTTAATGCTGCTCCCTGACAGTGCAATTCTATATTGTAACCTTGCAAATGCGCTCGCTGAATTAAATCGGCATGAAGAAGCTATTTTTTATTATAACCATGCACTGGAGGCGGAGCCGGATCATCTTGATTCGATTTATAATATGGCAAACTCTATGTCTTTTTTCGGAAATTCAGCAGAAGCCTTAGAATTATATAAAAAAGCAATCGAATTGGCTCCTACATTTCCTTCAGCGCACTTCAATATGGGGAATGAACTGAAAAGGCTTGAACGTTACAATGAAGCATTGGAGGCTTATGAAAAGGCCATTAAGGCAGATCCAACGCACTCCGGTGCTTACTTTAACAAAGCTATTGTATTGAGTGAACTGGGTCAGGAGAATGCTGCAATTGATTTCTATAAAATATCTATAGATCTGGACCCTGAAAAAGACGAAGCATTATATAATTTGGCAAACCTCATATATTTGCAAGGGAATTATAATGACGCTCTGACTTTTTATAACAAAGCTATAGAACTCAATCCCAAAGACCCGGATTACCATTACAACAAAGGGATTACGTTAATCAGATTAGGCTGGATTCCCGAGGCGGAAACCGAATTTAAAACGTACCGTAAGCTTCGTGCGGCAGAAGAATCTTCATGATACGGCATGCAGCATTTGTTTGCCCAGCCCCCTGCCGGGTAATAAAGAGCAACTACAGATTACGGGAGGGGATCGTATGGGTTTCAAATTAGGCGGGTTCGGGGATAAGCTGCAGGGGATGGTGGAGTCGGTTAAAAGCGGGAATGTCGGCGAGATGCTGCAGCATCTCCCTCTGGATCAACTGCCTTTGGATCAGCTGCTCGACAAGCTTCCTCTAGATCAATTGCCGCTGGATCAACTGCTTGAGAAGCTGCCGCTGGACCAGCTGCTGAACAATTCGTTTTTACAGAAGTTCACAGATTTTGCTTCCATTCAAGAACTGTTAAGCAACTGGGGGATTGGCGGCCATTCCGCTGAAGCGCTGCAATCGCTGCCGCAGGATCAGCTTAACGCCCATGTGCAGCAGACGACCTCGTTCGGTTCGTTCAAGGAAATGCTGTTGAAGGCCGCGGACGATGTGAAACAGGGGAAATAAGATAAGACAAAATCGTCTCATACGGTATGAGACGATTTTTTTGTAGTGGAGTTGTGGCGCTTTAGCCTTTATAATATGACGAGTATACAGAATAAAGGAAAAGGTGTTAAAAACTCATGAGCATACTAAACGTTGAGCGGCTGAGCCACGGTTTCGGCGACCGAGCGATTTTCAGCGACGTATCTTTCCGCCTGCTGAAGGGCGAGCATATCGGCCTGATTGGCGCAAACGGCGAAGGCAAATCCACTTTTATGAACATCATTACCGGCAAGCTTCAACCGGACGACGGCAAAGTCGAATGGGCCAAGCGTACCCGGGTCGGCTATCTGGACCAGCATGCGGTACTGCAGAAGGGACAAACCATCCGCGATGTGCTGCGCAGCGCCTTTCAATATTTGTTCGACCTGGAACAGGAAATGAACGATATGTACGGCCGGATGGGCGAAGTGACCCCGGAAGAGCTGGAACAGCTGCTGGAGGATGTCGGCACCATTCAGGACACACTGACGAGCCAGGACTTCTATATGATCGACGCCAAGGTCGATGAAACGGCGCGCGGTCTGGGACTTACGGATATTGGTCTGGATAAGGATGTCAACGATCTGAGCGGCGGGCAGCGGACCAAAGTCCTGCTGGCGAAGCTTTTGTTGGAGAAGCCGGACATTCTGCTCCTGGACGAACCTACGAACTATCTGGACGAACAGCATATCGAGTGGCTGAAACGGTATTTGCAAGGGTATGAAAATGCATTTATCCTGATCTCCCATGACATTCCGTTCCTGAACAGCGTGATCAACCTGATCTATCATATGGAAAATCAGGCGCTGTCGCGTTACGTGGGAGACTACGACTACTTCCAGCAAGTGTATGAAGCGAAAAAGCTGCAGTTGGAATCTGCTTTTAAACGCCAGCAGCAGGAGATTGCGGATCTTAAGGATTTCGTCGCCCGGAACAAAGCGAGTGTCGCAACGCGGAACATGGCGATGTCCCGGCAGAAGAAGCTGGACAAGATGGACGTCATCGAGCTGGCGAAGGAAAAACCGAAGCCGCAATTCAACTTCAAGGATGCCCGTACGTCCGGCAAACTGATTTTTGAGACAAATGATCTCGTAATTGGCTATGATTCGCCGCTGTCCCGTCCGCTGAACCTGCGCATGGAGCGTGGACAAAAGATTGCTCTTGTCGGCGCGAACGGTATCGGGAAAACGACGCTGCTGCGCAGCATTCTCGGCCAGATTCCGGCGATCTCCGGCTCCGTGCGCCTCGGCGACCTGCTGGAAATCGGCTACTTCGAGCAGGAAATGAAGGATGCGAATTATAACACCTGCATCGAAGAGGTATGGAACGAGTTCCCTTCGTTTTCGCAGTTTGAAGTCCGCGCGGCACTGGCGAAATGCGGCCTGACCACCAAACATATCGAGAGCAAGATCGCGGTATTAAGCGGCGGCGAAAAAGCCAAGGTGCGTCTCTGCAAGCTGATCAACCGCGAGACCAACCTGCTCGTACTCGACGAACCTACGAACCATTTGGACGTCGATGCGAAGGAAGAGCTGCAGCGTGCGCTCAAAGCGTACAAAGGCAGCATCCTGCTGATCTCCCATGAACCTGAATTCTACCGTGAAGTGGTTACCGAAACGTGGAACTGCGAGTCGTGGACGACAAAAGTATTCTAAACTTATATGGATGATTGCATGAGAAGCCGGCAGACGCCGGCTTTTTTATAACGGAAAATTACCTATGCTCTGGCTGCCGGGCGCGGGTATGCTTATAGAAAAAGGCAGGGGATGCCGAATGTTCGGTCAATTAAGCCGTTACGCCGTCAAGCCGGAGCTGTATGCGTCAAGTACGGCCAAGTTTTGGGATGATGCGCATATTTCAAAAGGAATGCTGGAAGCGCATTTGCATCCCGAGTGGGATGCCGCCAGCCGGAATTTTGCTTTCCTGGACCGGTCGGTACAGTGGATCGCATCGATCGCACCTTCGCTTGATTCGCCGGATCTGCTTGATCTCGGCTGCGGTCCGGGGCTTTATGCAGAGCGCTTCAGTGCCGCCGGGTATACGGTGATGGGCCTTGATTTCTCGAAGCGTTCGATTGAGTATGCTGTAGCGCAATCTGTGTTGAACGGAAGCGGGATCAAGTACAGCTATCAAGACTATCTGGATCTTGACCTGCCGGGACGCTTTGATGTCGTCACATTAATTTACTGTGATTACGGTGTACTTTCTCCCCTGGAACGCTTCAGACTGTTAGGAAGAATCCATGCCGCGTTAAAGCCCGGCGGGACTTTTATTCTGGATGTACATACGACTCTAAACCGTAAGGAAGAAAAGGAAACCCGGCAGTGGGAGTACCATGCAGACGGAGGCTTTTGGTCGGCGGAACCGCATATGTGCCTGAATTCGTTTTATCGGTATATACAGCAACAGACGGTTCTTGATCAGACCATTGTCGTTAACGATTCAAGCATTCAGTGTTACAACATCTGGGAACAATATTTCACCAAGGAATCCTTGTATGCGGAAATTCAGAACGTGGCGGAGTTCAGGGCAGCCGCTTTTTACGACGATATCGCCGGGGCGCCGTATACCGGAGACAGTTGCACGTTGTGCGCAGTGTTTACGAAATGATCTGAGTTTTGTTATAAAAAACAGCCGCATTCGCTAAGGAATGCGGCTGTTTGCCATTATGACTTCAGCCAAGAGGAGGCGAGCAGCAGCGCGCCTTTTTTGGCATTGGTTTCGGCAAGGACATTCAGCATTACGAAGTCGTGGATGATGCCCGTGAACCGCGCCGCCGTCACCGGCACGCCGGCTTCGCGCAGCTTAGCGGCATAGGCTTCGCCTTCATCGCGCAGCACATCGGCTTCCGCTGTAATGATCAGCGCCTGCGGCAGACCGGACAACTGCTCCGTGCTGGCCCGCAGCGGAGAAGCGGTAATCTCGGCGCGTTGACCGGAATCGGCCGTATATTGGTCCCAGAACCATTTCATGCCTTCGCGCTGCAGGAAGTACCCTTCAGCAAATGTGTGATAAGATTCGGTATCAAACGAAGCATCGGTTACCGGATAGAACAGCAGCTGCTTGGCAATGGCCGGACCTTTGCGCTCCTTCGCAAGCAGCGTGATGGCCGCCGTCATGTTGCCGCCGACGCTGTCGCCGGCCACGGTAAGCTGTCCGGCATCCAGTCCGAAGCTGCTGCCCTCGCGGGCAATCCATTCCAGTACGGCGTAAATTTCTTCAAGCGCCGTCGGATACTTCGCTTCCGGAGACAGGCTGTATTCGGGAAAAACAACCGCCATGCCGCTAAGTGTAGACAATTCACGGATCAGGCGGTCATGCGTATGGCTGTTGCCGAACACCCAGCCGGCACCGTGAATGTATAAAATGACCGGGAGCGGCGTTTGCTCCGTTCCCAGCGGCCGGAGGATGCGTATTTTAACTTCTCCGCTAGGTCCGCCAGCAACGGACAAGTCCCGGACTTCGGCTTCCGGCTTTGCGATAGCGCCGGATTGGACTTCATTCACCGTTTCCCGCCCTTTAACGGGTCCCAAGTCAGGCAGAAAAGGGGGCTTGGCATTGTCGTCGGCAAATTTTTGGGCGGCAGGTTCTAGCACAGGCTTTTTGTCAGCTTGCATTCATGATCGACTCCTTTAAAGTGGGGAATGGTTAGACAGGTTCCTCTTACCCATAACCATCTACGAGCCCTCTGAAACGGAGTAAACCGGCGGCAGATCCCGGCTATAGCGCCTGCTTTGTGCTGCCCTGGTCTGCCGTTTCTTCGGCTGGGGCTGGAGAATCGGCCGGTGTTCGCTTCCTCCAAACCACAAAGCCAAATACAGTAACAATTACGAGCGGATACAGAATCGCCCAGCCGGTAAACGGAAATACCGCAACGGTTGCGGCAAGCGAAACCCAACTGATGACGATACCCAATCGGCTGCCCTTCAATAGCCGGATGCCTGCGGCGCATCCGCCAATATACGTCAGGATGTACGTCGCGTTCGGGATTTGAATTAACGTCGTTAACGATAACCAGCGGCTGCCGTACAGGAACAGGACCGCCACGAAGCAGACGAACATGAAGCCCAGCGCGCCGGTCGGCGTATGATACCGCTTCGACAAGCTGCCCATCCACTCTGGCGCATTCCCTTCGCGGGCGAGAGCAAAAGCGACGCGCGAAGCGGCTCCGGAATAAGCAATGATCGTCGCCGTACAGATGAACATGCCGGTGACGCCGGCAATGGCGGCGCCGATGTTGCCAAGCGGTTGTTTGACAATCCAGATCAGGGAGGCGTCTGCTCCGCCATGCAGATAACTCTGCGTACCGACGGTGGCGAGCGCGGAGAGAAAATACAGCACGCCCACGATGATAGCAGCAATGGTCACACCTTTCACGGCAGCCCGCTGCGGGTCCTTAAATTCCTCCGACAGATGGGAGACCGCCTCCCAGCCGATAAAACACCAGAACAGAATCGCTGCCGATTGTCCTACGCTGATCCAGCCGCTGGGCATAAACGGTGTAAAATGATCGCTTTCGATCCGCGGCATAGCTGCGGCGATGGTAAAGATCAGCACGGCGATAATCGCGAGGACAACCGCGATCTGCACTTTGCCGGCCAGCTTCATTCCGCGCCAGTTGGTCAGAAGGCCGGCTGCCAGCATCAATCCGGCCAGCAGTATGCGCACGCCGTCGTTCCATCCCATGGCGGCCGTCAAATATCCCGCGCCGGTCAAAGCGGCTACCGGAGCGCCAATCGGCACGGATAGCAGAAAGAACCAGCCGACCAGCGCGCCGGTCCGCGGCCCAAAGGCCAGCGTGACAAAATGCGATACCCCGCCGGCGTTCGGGTAACGTGCGGACAACAAGCCCATGGATAAAGCCAGCGGCAAAATCAGCAGCGTCATGGCACCCCAGGCGAGCAGCGAGGCCGGTCCGGACATTTCCGCGGCCAGCCCCGGGACAATCAGCACACCTGAGCCAAGGACGGCGCCGATATATAAAGCGATGGCCTGCGGCATTCCGATGGTGCGTTCAAGCGATGGATGTTCCTTCATCAACGAATGTTCCCGCTTTCCTTGAAATTAGGTTTATAGTATCAGATAATAGATGCATTCGCTGAAAAAAGAAAGCATTATTCAACGTGGGGAAAGGGGGAGAGGCGATTGTACGCGCTGGAAGCGGATTATGGGGAAGAATTGGAAGCTTTTCTGATCTGGATGAAGGATGCCGGCTTTACGGCATATACCCAGAAATCGTATCTGGCCGACGCGCGGGAGTTTCTGGGCAGCCTGAACGGCAAACCGCTGGGAGCGGTCAAGCGGCTTCACGTCGTCTCTTACCTGACCTCGGTCCGTGAACGGGGCGTAAGCGATGCGACGCGCAACCGTAAGCATGCTTCCGTTAGCTGCCTGTTCAAAGCACTGCAGGAGCTTGAGCTGCTGGATGTCAATCCGGCGACGGGCATCAAGAAATCGAAAACCGAAAAAAACCGCGAACCGGTCTTTCTGGATGAAAGCGACCTGGAGCGGTTTCTGGGGGCCGTAAAGGGCAAATACCGTGCGCGCAATCTCGCGGTGTTTCTGCTTATGGCCTATATGGGGCTGCGCGTTGGCGAGGTCCATACGCTGAATTTAAGCGACTATAATGAAGAAAGGCGTTCGCTCCGCGTGTTCGGCAAAGGCCGGAAGTGGCGGAACGTGCCGGTTCCCGAGGACGTGTCGCCTTATCTGGAGCAGGCTATTGCAGAGCGTTTATCGCCATGGCGCAGCAAGGAGGAGGCGATGTTTGTCTCGCAAAAAAGCCGGCGCCTGTCAATCCGGACGATCCAGGGCATCGCATCCGAGACCTTCGCCCGCTTCCAGCAAGAAATACCGGAATCCCGCCGGAAGGCGTACTCCAGCCATAAGCTGCGCCACAGCTTCGCAACGATGCTGCTGCGAAAGGGGGCCGATCTGCGTACCGTGCAGGAGCTGCTCGGGCATTCGTCGATCCAGACGACGACGGTCTACACCCATATCACGAGCCGTGAAAAAGAGGAAGCGATGGCCAAACTGCAGGTCAGCCTGCCTGATCAGTCGCGATGATTCTTGAGTATGCGAAATTTAGCACAATTGGCGTTAGCTCCGTGTAATATTGCGAAAAATGTAAATAAATCCATTGGCAGCGCTATCGGATTCATGTTATTTTGGATTTGCAAGCAAAAAGGGGCCGAACTTTGTCACTTTGCGTGACATAAGCATCAGCCCCTTCGGTTTGTTTATTGACCACATAAGCCGTTTTCTTACAGCTCGAGTTTGCTGATCTCCGCTTTCAGCTTGTCCGCCGATTGCTTGAACAATGCTTGCTCGGATTCGCTCAGCGGCAGGTCGAGTACCTCGCGGACGCCGGAGCGATCTACGACGCAGGGAACGCCGAGATAGACGTCGGACACGCCGTGATAATTGGAGAGCAGGGTCGAAACATTCAGCACAGCGCCTTCGTTATGAAGGATGGCATCGACAATCCGGTCCAGCGCCAGCGCGATGGCATATGAAGTAGAGCCTTTGGCATTGATGATTTCATAGGCGGCATTTTTGGTGTCTTCAAAGATCTCATTGCGCACGCCTTCGTCGAAGCCAAGATCAACGCCGGCAACGTTCGCAAGGCTCCAGACGGGAACCTCGGAATCCCCGTGTTCACCGATAATTGAGCCGTGGATGCTGCGCGGGTCCAGTTCCTTGTGCAGTCCGATCAGGTAGCGGAAACGGGCGCTGTCGAGCACCGTGCCGGAGCCGATGACGCGTCTGCGGTCAAAGCCGCTGATTTTGAGCGTGGCATACGACAGGATATCGACCGGATTGGTAGCGATCAGCACGATGGCATGCTGGTTGTATTTTGCGATTTTCTGGATAATGTCCTTAAAGATCGAGATGTTTTTCCGTAAGAGGTCAATGCGGGTTTCACCCGGTTTCTGCGAGGCGCCGGCCGTAACAATGATAATATCGGCTTCGCGGCAATCCTCGTAGGTTCCTGCCCACAGCTTCACGCCGCCGACAAACGGCATGCCGTGATTCATGTCGAGCGCCTCACCGAGCGCCTTCTGGTGGTTGACGTCGATCAGGACCAGCTCAGGCATCCGTCTGCGCAAGAGCAGCGTATAGGCTGTGGTTGTTCCGACTGCGCCTGTGCCGATAACAACGACACGATTGGGCTTAAAAGGGGGGGCCATATTTCCATCTCCTCTACAAAATTCGAATTTTTTGTGTCGAATCATACTAATCATAATCGCTGGGATTATTGTTTTCAAGCAGGCCCGGTTCAATGCATCGTTGAAAAAGTGGATATGCTAAATGATGTTCTGCCATCCTTAATGAATGGTTCGGCATTGTCAACGTGGACTTCGGCCTTAGGCCGTTGATCACTTCATTATAAACCTGCAACCTCAAGCTGCTATTTATCTATCGACGGGAGAGAAAAAGAACCATGGATTTATTTCGCAAGAAGCCGCTGATTGCTCCAAAGCTCGGCGAGAACTCATCGCTGAGCAAAACGCTGGGCGCATTCGATTTGACAACACTTGGCGTAGGGGCGATCATCGGCACCGGTATCTTCGTCATGACCGGTGTCGCGGCGGCCGAACATGCCGGACCGGGCCTGGTATTATCCTTTATTTTGGCCGGAATTGCCTGTGTGCTGTCGGCGCTATGTTATTCTGAGTTTGCTTCAACGCTTCCGGTATCGGGAAGCGCTTATGCTTACAGTTATGTTGCGTTCGGCGAACTGCTCGCCTGGGTGCTGGGCTGGGATCTAGTGCTCGAATACGGCGTGGCGGCGGCGGCCGTCAGCAGCGGCTGGTCCGGATATTTCCAGGGGCTGCTCGACGGCTTTGGCATTCATCTGCCAACGGCCTTATCGGGTGCCTATAACCCGGACGCAGGCACCTACATCAATTTGCCTGCCGTGATCATCATTTTGCTTATCTCGCTCCTGCTTACCCGCGGGGTCAAAGAAACCGCGCGCTTTAACGCGGTAATGGTTGTCATTAAATTGGCAGTCGTGCTGCTGTTCATCATTACCGGCGTCTTTTATGTCAAGCCGGAGAACTGGCATCCGTTTCTGCCGTTCGGCATGCATGGCGTCGTGAACGGGGCAGCTACCGTATTTTTTGCTTACATCGGCTTTGACGCCTTGTCGACCGCGGCCGAAGAGGTTAAACGCCCGCAGCGGGACTTGCCGATCGGCATTATCTCTTCGCTGGCGATTTGCACTGTGCTGTATATTTCCGTATCGTTAGTATTGACGGGGATCGTCCCTTACCAAAACCTGAACGTCAGCGATCCGGTATCGTATGCGCTGCGGTTCGTGAATCAAGATATGATTGCCGGCCTAATCTCCGTGGGCGCCATTGCCGGGATGACAACGGTGCTGCTGGTGATGCTGTTCGGACAGACCCGTCTGCTATTTGCGATTTCCCGTGACGGCCTGCTTCCGCAAAGCCTATCCAAAGTCAGCGGCAAAACGCATACGCCAGTACGCAGCACCTGGATGGTTGGCGGAATCATCGCCGTACTGACCGGTTTCGTTCCGCTCGACCGCTTGGCTAACCTGACCAGTATCGGCACGTTGTTCGCCTTCCTGGTCGTTTCGCTTGGCGTCATCGTGCTCCGCCGGACATCCCCGGATCTGAAGCGAGGCTTCCGCGTACCTTGGGTGCCCGTGATTCCGATCCTTAGTGCGCTGGCCTGTGGATATTTGATGTATAATCTGGGAAGAGAAACATGGTACGGCTTTTTGATCTGGCTGGTTATCGGGATCGTCATCTATGCGCTGTACGGCTACAAACGAAGCAATTTAAATAAATAACCAAATATAGGTGAAGTTTGGAACTGTAGGAGCGCTAGCGTTCGCCTGAAAGCTATTCGTAGAAAAGCTCGCATCGGAAGCATATGCCGTTTCCGGATTTCATCCGCGAAAAGCGGTATATTCAAGAAATCTGGAAACAACAGCGACCGGAAGTCCAAACATTCACCGCAGCGCCGACCGAGCAATATAATAGTGATTTTAAGTTTATCTTAAATTACACCCACGAAAAAGGAGGAGAGGGAAATGCCCAACCGCATAGCATGCCGCAGGCTGATTTATGGGGCGGCTTTGTTTCTGTTCATTGTCCTTCTATCCTCCTGCTCGTCCGCCGCGACGCCGGAGCCGTCATTCACTCCGCAACCGACGGAGGCGCCGGCGGAAGGGCAGACGATTACCGTCATTACCCCGGATGCCAAAAATGTCGGTGATGAGAATGCGCCGAAATATCAGATTCAGACCCGGCTGACGGATTTTCATCTGCTGAACGAATCCATCGGGCTGGCCTGGGGCGTCACCAAAAGCGAGCTGCGGCTGTACATGACCCGGGATAACGGCAGCACTTGGACCAACATTTCGCCGTCCCCCAATGTGCAGTTTCATGCCGATCCGGTGTACGGGCAGGAGCTTTTTTTCACAGATCCGTATAATGGCTGGATCGTACGCAGTGCGTTCGGCATGACGGAAACGGTAGTGCTGCGGACAAATGACGGCGGGCGGACCTGGAAGGTTACGTCCTTCCCGGATGCGAACACGATATCCTCGCTCTATTTTTTATCGCCTCAGCGGGGATGGCTGATGACCGCCTGGGATAGCAATGCGACCAAAGAAAGCAAGGCTCTTTACTCCACAGCTGATGGCGGGGCGACCTGGAATCTGGTCATGCAGAATGAACAGTACAATCCAAATATCCCGAATAATACGGTGCCGATGGCCGGCGTAACGACCGGCATGATCTTCCGGAATCCGCATTACGGACTCGTGACGCTGCAAACCGGCGCGTTGCCGAAGCTTTACAAAACCTCTGACGGCGGAGCCACCTGGAGTCAGGGAGCCGAATTCCTGGTCAATAAGCAGCTGGAAGGCTGCGATAAGGTGATTACCGGGGAACCCGAATTTTTTGACAAAGACGGGCTGACCGGCTGGATGTCCGTCGGTTGCCAACTGGACAAGAAGGAGACGGTTACATACCATGGTTACTTCACAGCGAATGGCGGCGTGGACTGGAAGTTTGCTCCGTTCGGCCTAGGGGCGATCTCCGGCATTAACCGCTTCATTGCCCCCGATTTCTACAATTTGCGGACAGGCTGGATTCTGATCGGGAATCGGATCTACCGGACACTGGATCAGGGGGCAACCTGGACGGTACTGCCGCCGAGCAATGTCCTTCAGGCTAAACTTAAAGATTATCCGGAGATCGTAAAGCTGCAGTTCATTTCGAGCCAGGTGGGCTGGCTGCTGATTGAAAAAGAAGAGGCCCGCAAGTCGATCCTATTGCAGACAACCAACGGAGGCGTCAGCTGGCGCATCATGTAACAGGCTAATTCAAGTAGAGTGGGAACCGCCATAAGGCGGTTCTTTTTTGTACATTTATGTTTAGCCCGGCAAATTTGACAATTTAAAAACTTACTTAAAATTTTCTCGAAATGTGAAAAAAATCACATGACAAACCTCCTAACCTGTGATACATTTAACACATAGAAAGCAAGTTACTTTTTTCACAAACTTTTAACTACAAGAGGAGCGATTACCATGACATTCGAAACGGATTATGTAACCAGAAACCTGCTGCAATTGTGCTACAACTGCGATGATGCGCATCTGTGCGAGACGGAAGAACAATGCAGAGCTTGCTGGGCAGAGAACGGAATGCTGCCGGAAGAAACAGACGAAACCAAGCACTTTCTTGATCTTGTACATGCGTAATAATTCCTATCCTGCAAATAACAAATGACCGCTGCCAACTCAGCTGATGAGTAGGGGCGGTCTTTTTGCGTGTTCAATAATTTCGTAGACGAATGATGCTGAAAGACAAGGGAGGGCATATACATATAGCAAGGCGCTGCCCTGGCAGACGGCCGTTAGCGATGGCGTATAAGGGGGAATGAGTCATGGGAATAGGTCCGGATCCGGAATGGATGTTTGATCTGACCGGAACGGTGATACCGATTTTTCTGATCGTGGTGATCGGCATTATCGCAGTTACGGCCGGAAGGGGAATATTTCAATGGAGCCGGAACAACAGTTCCGCGGTCCAGACTGTCCCCGCACGTATTGTCAGCAAGCGCAGCGAAGTCCGCCAGCGGCAGTTTCAGGACGATGCGCCGTTTAGCCAAACGACAACAACCTACTTTTTAACCTATGAGACGGCAGGCGGCACACGGATGGAATTCAAAGTGGACGGCAGCGAATACGGCATGAGCGTCGAAGGGGACCGTGGCATGCTCACCTATCAGGGGACGCGTTATCACGGCTTTGAACGGTTGCCCGGCTATTTAACGGCCAAATAACGGCTTCTTGGTTTACAATCCTCTATCATCCTTGTACAATCCCCTTGTTTCCGGTTTTCGGAAGAAGGGGATATTTATGTTGTGCAAGAAATTGAAAGGATGGGTTGCAATGACATATTCGAAAAAAACAGTAATCGTTACCGGCGCGGGACGCGGTATCGGCAGTGCCGTCGCTGCCGCTTACGCGCAAGAAGGGGCGAATGTCGTCATCGCCGAAATCGATGAAATCGCAGGACAAAAGACAGCCGCATCTATTTCTGAAAACGGCGGAATCGCCGAATTCATCCGCTGCGATGTCAGCCGGGAGGCCGATATCGCGCAAATGGTGCAGGAGTCCGTTCGCAGGTTTGGCACCGTCGATATCCTGATTAATAACGCCGGCATCGCAAACGCACATCAGGCATCGTTCTATGAGCTTTCGGCAGAGATGTGGGACAAGGTGATGAATACGAATGCACGGGGCGCTTTTCTAGCAACCCGCGAAGCCGCCAAGGTCATGCGAGGCAATGCCGCCGGCGGTGCGGTGGTGAATATTTCTTCCACCCGCGCGCTGATGTCAGAGCCGGACACGGAGGCTTATGCGGCGTCGAAAGGAGCCATTTCGGCATTGACCCATGCCACGGCAGTCACGCTGGGACCGGATGGCATTACGGTGAACTGCATTTATCCCGGCTGGATTGAAACCGGAGATTACAGCGGACTGCGGGAGATCGATCATCTTCAGCATCCGGCTGGCCGCGTTGGCAAACCGGAGGATATCGCACGCGCCTGCTTGTATCTGACAAGCCCGGAGAATCGCTTCGTTACAGGCGCACAACTCGTCGTGGATGGCGGAATGACGCGGAAAATGATCTATGCGGAATAAAATTTGAGCCGCCGCCCGGAAAATGTCTGGGCGACTGTCACCTCTTAGGCGGATGCACATACAATACAGCGAGCAGTTAAGAACTGTATTGAATGATGACAAGGAGGAGTACGCGTGGCTGTCATCAAGGCGAACTCGGAGGATGTGAAGGTGCTGGCGCGCCTGATGCGAGCGGAAGCGGAAGAAGACGGGGACGCCGGCATGCTGATGGTGGGAAATGTCGGTGTGAACCGCATTCTCGGCAATTGCCTGGACTTCAACAATATCCGCAGCATCAATGATATGGTGTACCAGAGTCCCGGCGGCTTTGAAGCGCCGACCAAGGGGTATTTCTATCAGCGCGCCCGTGAAGCCGATATCCGGCTGGCCCAGCGTGCCATTAACGGTGAACGGACCCGGCCGGCAACCAATGCCCTGTGGTTTTTCCGCCCGGTCGGCGATTGCCCGGCAACCTGGTATAACCAGACGAACTCAGGCCGCTACAAAGCGCATTGCTTCTTCATTCCGACGCAGACCGATTGCCCTAGAGTGTATTAACCACATCCAATTTAGGAGGTTTCAGCTCAATGATCGTTCAACCTTACCGCCCCATGACGTATATGATGGGAACGCCGGCCCATACGGGTATGGCTCCGATGGGAACAATGCAGACCGGTTCTGCACCAATGGGTTCTGCACCAATGGGTACCACGCCGCCGCAAGTCACAAGCGGCAGCCCGATGACACCGGGAGGAACCGTCGTATCCACGCCGGCCCCGGTTTACGAACAGTCGTACATCGAGAATATTTTTCGCTTGAATCTGGGCAAGGTCGGCACGTTCTACTTTACTTACGAGAACAACAAGGAATGGAATGCCAAAATCTATAAAGGCGTTCTGGAAGCGGCCGGACGCGACCATATCATTATCAGCGACCCCGTAACCGGTGTGCGCACCGTGCTGCTGATGATTTATTTCGACTATGCCACGTTTGATGAACCGCTGAAATACCAGTATCCGGGCGTGATCGGCAATCCGGTTACCCGTAATTGCCGCTAAGCAGAAGCACCAAAACCATACGATAGCTCTATGAAACGGCATTCCCCCTTTAGAAAAGGAGGTCTGCCGTTTTTACTTGTTTGCTTGAAAAGATTGGAGGTATGATGGCTTGGTTTTTATGTAAGGACACGCATGCTTGCGGGAAGACCCCGTATATTTATATAATATCTATATATTTTTAATCCGTGATTCCAGTCAGGAGCTGAATGCAATTGGGAAATTGACGATGATTTCGAAAGGTTTAAGCGGCGTGAAGAATGCCGACATTCTGAAAAAACGAAGGAGGTGGGCCTATCCGTCCGAAGCGTTCGCGGCGGATAGGAGTGCAAATTGAGTGACCCCTTACCCGGTATATTACATTTAATTCTTATTTTATTATTGGTGCTGTTCAACGGTTTTTTTGTTTCGGTGGAATACGCGATGGTGAAGGTGCGCAGCGGGCGCATTGACACACTGATCGAGGAAGGCAGCAAAAAGGCCCTGGCGGCCCGGGCCGTCCTGAATAATCTGGATGCTTATCTCTCTGCCTGCCAGCTTGGCATTTCACTCGCTTCACTTGCGCTCGGCTGGCTTGGCGCACCCGTTATCGAGACGGTGGCTGAGCCGTTTTTTGCCGGGCTGGGCATGGGCGATACCGCAGTTTACGTAATCTCGCTGGTCCTTTCCTTTATGCTGATTGCCGTGCTGCACATCGTGCTCGGGGAGCTTGCTCCGAAGACGATTGCCGTAAACAAGGCGGAAACGGTGCTTCTGCTGACCTCGGGCATCATGAATGTTTTTTATAAACTGATGTATCCTTTTATCTGGGTGGTAAACGGGCTTGCCAGCATCCTGCTTCGCGTCTTTCGACTTTCGCCGACTTCGGAGCTGGCCACTGCGCATACGGAGGAAGAAATCCGCATCATCATGCAGGAGAGCAATAAAAGCGGGCTGATCGACAATACGGAGCTGACGCTCGTCGACAACATATTTGAATTTGCCGATACGATGGCCAGAGAGATCATGATTCCCCGCACGGAGATGATTTGCCTCAACGTCCACTTATCCCCCCAGGAGAACGTGGAAATCGCGTTTGAAGGCATGCGGACACGTTACCCGGTCTGCGATGGCGACAAGGATCACATTCTCGGCTTCATTCATATCAAGGATCTGATCAAAGACGGGGAAGCCGCTTTCGGAAAGCTGATCCGGCCGATCCTTACCGTTCCGGAATCGATCCAGATCAGCGCATTACTCAAAGTGATGCAGCGCGCGAAGACGCAAATTGCCGTGCTGATCGATGAATACGGCGGCACCTCCGGGATGGTTACGCTGGAAGATATTATGGAAGAAATCGTCGGGGAAATTCAGGATGAGTTCGATGAGGAGCGTCCGGCGATTGAAACGCTGGGGGAGGACGAATACTCCATTGACGGCCTGATGCTGATTGAGGAGATCAACGGGACCTTCGGTCTGCATATGGAGACGGACGATTACGATACCATAGGCGGCTGGCTGTACTCCAAGCTGGAGGTCAATCCGCCGCAAACCGGCCAATCGTACGAATTCGACGGGCATTTGTTTATGGTTGCGGAAACGGAACAGAAGCGGATTTCGCGGATCAAGCTGATGAAGCTGCAGTTCCTTTCCGAGGAAGCAGGCGCGTAACAAAGCTGATTGGAATATAAGGCACGGCGTGGATTTGTTCACGCTGTGCTTTTTTTAATTGCGAATTCCAGAAATTTGGCAGCAGTGAAGCCGATTCGTTGCGTTTGAAGCTGGGTAAAGGAAGGTTAAATCGTACCGTTCTATAAATCATTATTGGAAAGGAGGGGGGCCATTGCCATACCATCATGAGCATTACAACAATCTTCTGGTCCTCTTATCCGTTCTCATCGCCTTTCTTTCTTTATTTACCGCGCTTGATCTGGCGGAACGTTTGGCTCGCAAACGCAAAGGGCCGTTATTCATTGCCCTGAATGCATCGGTGATGGGACTCGGAATGTGGTGCATGCATTTTATTGGAATGCTGGCCATGGATCTGGAGGTTCCGGTTTCGTATAATCTGCTTTTACTGGCGGTATCGCTCGTTGTGCCGCTCGCGGCTTCGGCGCTCTTGTTAATGCTGATTAACCGCACGCAGACTCGCAACCGGGCTGCTTTAACCTTTGGCGGCGTGCTGCTCAGCGGAGGAATTCTTGTGATGCATTATACCGGCATGCTGGCGATTATTGTATCGGCCGAGTACCGGCAGAGTGCCGCGTCCATTATCGCTTCCGTGCTTTGTACACTGGTTGTCCCGGCAATGGCGATGGCGTTCCGCCCGGAATGGCTGGCCAAGCCGTATAATATGCTGTCTACGCACAAAATGCTGTTCGCAGTCATCCTGACCGCCTCCCTGGTCGGAACGCATTACACCGCGATGACCGGGGCATCGTTTGTACCGAACCGGCAACCGGTAGAACCCGGAACAAACCTGGTGCTGGACGAGACCGTATTCAGCCTGGTGCTGAGCGGGACCTTCATCCTGATCGTCGTCATCCTGCTGGTGTTGCTGTACCGGGACCGTAGCAAAGTGCTGTCCTCCGCAAAATTTAACGAAGAGCGTTACACGGCGCTTTTTGAACATAGTCCAGACATGGTTATTTGCCTCGATCCGGCAAAGCAAAAGATTATCAGCGCCAACGCTTCGCTGCGCGAAACGACGGGATATGGCAAGGAGGAACTGCTGGACTATAAGCATATCCTGGCGGATCGAACCGACGAGGCCCGCCTGAAGTCAGCCGTGAAGCTGGCGGCGCTGGGACAGTCTTCAAAGCTGGAGGCGAAGATCATCACCCGCGCCGGAAATGTGCTCGTATGCAGTTTGACCGTGTTTCCGGCCGGCACCAAAACCATGCGGCTTGTTTATATTGTAGGCGAGGACATTACGGCACTTGCCGATTATCAACGCGATCTGATTATCGCTAAAGAGGCGGCGGAAGAGGCGGCCCGGGTGAAGGGGCAGTTCCTGGCAACGATGAGCCATGAGATTCGAACCCCGCTGAACGGCATTATCGGGATCAATCAGCTGCTCACGGACGAGTTGACCGATGAGGGTCAGCTGTCGCTTCTGGAGCTGCAGAACCGGAGCAGTCAGGCCCTGCTCGGCGTTATGAACGATCTGCTCGATTTATCCAGCCTGCGGGCAGATGAGCTTAAGCTGAAGCGAGGCGTTTTGAACCTGCCGGAGCTTGTGCAGCAGAGCATAGAACTCTTTGACGCATGTGCCGCGGAGAAAAATATAACGTTGCACCTGGAGTATCAGGCATCGGGCACAGGCCGGTTTATCGGGGACGGCGTACGGCTGCGGCAAGTGCTCGTCAATTTGATTGGAAATGCCGTGAAGTTTACTTCCAGCGGTTCCATCCGGCTGCGGGTGGAGCCTCTGGGAATCGCCGCATCCGGCGAAATGCTGAAGTTTAGCATCGTGGATACAGGAATCGGGCTTGATCCAGAGAAGCTGGACCTGCTGTTCAAACCTTTCTCTCAGGTAGACGCCTCCTTTACGCGCAAATATTCGGGACCTGGACTTGGCCTTGCCATCTCCAAGGAGCTCGTGGAGCTCATGGGCGGATCGATAGGGGCGGAGCAGGCGCCGGGGGGCGGGGCTTTATTTAGCTTTACGGTGCCGCTTCAGCCCGTGCTTCATGCGGTGGATGAAGCACAGGAAGAACAATCGGAGGCCGAGGAGGAATTTTCGAACGAAGCCGTATAAGCGGGGTTTGCCAACGGGAGAGCTTTGATATTATAATTTTAAAGTAATCCAAATTATTCAGAGGTCCCCAGCGGCGGACGGAAAGGAACCCAACTTGAGCTCAAATAAGCCCAAACGCGCCCCGATTCCCCAAATGAGCAAGCAGGAAAGACGCAGAGTCGAGCAGGAGCAACAGAAACAAAAGACACGGATCTGGGTCATCGGCACCATCGCTCTGGTAATCGTTATTTTTGTCGGATTATTTCTTTTAGCTTCCAAGGATACGAAGGAGCCGACGGCTTCGGCAGAACCGGTAACCATTGACTACTCGGGATTGCCGGTGCTCGGACAAGCGGACGCTCCGGTCAAAATTGTGGAGTTCGGCGATTTCAAATGCCCGGCCTGCGCACAGTTTACCGGCGTGATCAAGCCGCAAATCGTACAGGAATATGTTACCCCGGGCACAGCCGCATTTTATTTCGTCAACATGGCGTTTGTCGGCGCAGACTCGACGACCGCTTCTCTGGCGGCGTTGTCCGTCTACCATCAGAACAGCGAGGCGTTCTGGACATATTACGATGCCATTTATGCCAATCAGGGGGACGAGAACAAAGAGTGGGCAACCACCGATTTCCTCGTAGATCTGGCCAAAAAGCAAAACCTGCCGGTCGATTACGATCTGCTGCGCAAAGATATCGAAGAGAAAACCTATAACAGCGAACTGCAGACCGATATTCAAAAAGCATCAAATGCCGGCGTTCAATCCACGCCAACCTTGTTCATTAACGGCGTAAAGGTTGCTGAACCGTTCAATATGGAAGCGATCGATGCGCAAGTAAAAGTCGCTGCCGCTGCAGCAGAGGCCAAGTAGATGGGCTTCCGGGAGTTTTGCCGCCGTCACTGTCTCTATCTCGCCTGGTTTGTGTCCATTATCGCCGTGGCGGGAAGCCTGTATCTCAGCGAAGTGCTTCATTATGAGCCCTGCAAGCTGTGCTGGTTCCAGCGCATCTTTATGTATCCGCAGCTGTTTCTGCTCGGAATCGCGACTTACCGGGGAGACAAGCGGATTATCCCGTACGTATTGCCGCTCACCATCGTGGGTGGAAGCATCTCCGTCTATCATTATGCGCTGCAAAAGATTCCGGGGCTTGAGCGAATTTCGAACTGCACCATTGGTGTTCCTTGCAGCAAAGATTATTTGAATTACTTCGGATTTATTACAGTTCCGCTCCTTGCACTTATTGCATTCGTACTGATCACGGTCCTGCTATGGTTCGGCCGGGAAAAAGAGGAAGCCGATAGCTAAGATTCGTCACAAAAAACGTCCAAATCGCTCTAAAATCACGGGAACAAGGGATAATGAAAGAAAACGACACATCCTGTTATCTCTGATCTTAGATTTAAGCGATTTGGATGTTTTTTCATTTTTTTCACCGCTTTACTGAAAACCCGTTGTAGACTAATATTAGTCCTTGTGAGAAGTTGAATATTCGCTGAATTTCCCGCAAGGGAAAACGGGGGAACCAAATTGGCGAAAGCTGCCAACGGGGTGAATCGGTCCAGGCTAAACCAGCCGGATCGTAGGGCTACCACAGCCCGAATCCGCCAGCTAACCTCGTAAGCAACGTGGGATAATGACCATGCGATTAAGCATGCGGATTTATTTCCGTATGCTTATTTTTGTTTGTCATTTATGAAATGAAGTGATGAAATGAATGAAAATCACGCATTTCAACTTAAAATCAGAGAGGAACTGTTACTACAATGGTAAGCAAGGTAAAAAGACTTTTGATCGGCCGTCCGATGAAATCCGACGAGTTGGATCATGAAAAGTTATCCAAGGTGAAAGCACTGGCTGTTTTGTCTTCCGACGCGCTATCGTCAGTTGCCTACGGAACGGAACAAATCTTAATCGTGCTGGTAGCGGCCGGTTTTACCGCTATATGGTACTCATTGCCAATTGCATTAGCCGTATTGGGCCTGCTGGCTATTCTGATTTTATCTTACCGTCAAACCATTTTCGCCTATCCGCAAGGCGGGGGCGCATACATCGTATCCAAAACGAATCTGGGCGTTCCGACCGGGCTTCTTGCCGGCGGCTCGCTGCTCGTCGATTATATCCTAACCGTTGCGGTAAGCGCCTCGGCGGGAACCGACGCCATAACGTCGGCGTTCCCGAATCTGCACAGCCATAGCGTTCTTATTGCCGCTACCGTCATTTTGATTCTGACCATCATCAATTTGCGCGGCGTCACCGAGTCGGCTTCCTTCATTATGGTGCCGGTCTATCTCTTCGTTGTTTCGATTCTCGTAATGATCGTAGCCGGGTTCATCAAATATGCCACTGGCGGCGCCCATGCGCATGTGCCTGAGATCGGCACGGCCGTATCGAACGTCAGTCTGTTCCTGCTGCTGAAGGCGTTCAGCTCCGGCTGTTCCGCGCTTACCGGGGTGGAGGCGGTCTCGAACGCCATTCCGAACTTTAAAGTGCCTTCCGAGAAAAACGCGGCAAAAACGCTGGCTATGATGGGCGTGATCCTCGGCATCATGTTCACCGGAATTACGCTGCTGGCCTATTGGTACGGCATTACGCCGGATGAAAAAGCGACGGTGGTTTCGCAGATTGCCGAATCGACCTTCGGCCGCGGCGGTTTGTACTTTTTCATCCAAGGCATTACGGCTGTAATCCTGTTCCTGGCTGCCAATACAGCGTACTCGGCGTTCCCGCTGCTGGCCTTTATGTTTGCCAAAGATAAGTATCTGCCGCATGCCTTTATGGTCCGCGGCGACCGTCTGGGCTTCTCTAACGGGATTATTTTTCTCGGCGTGTTATCGGCGCTGCTTGTAGCGGCTTTCCACGGCAATACCGAAGGGTTGATACCGCTCTACGCCGTCGGCGTATTCATTCCGTTCACGTTGTCCCAGCTGGGCATGATGGTTCACTGGACGAAGCTTAAACCAAAGGGCTGGACGAAGAAATTCGCCGTCAACACTGTCGGTATGCTGACAACGCTGACCATCACCCTGATTTTTATCATTACCAAATTCTCAAGCGTGTGGATGGCATTCATCTTCCTGCCGGTCGTCATGTTTGTTTTCCACCGTATCCACCGTCACTATCTGAACACCGCGGATCAGCTGCGGATTTGCCTGGCGACCGATAAACCGGTCATTAAAGGAAGTACCGTGGTCGTGCCGATTTCGGGCGTAACCCGGGCCGTGCTTCATTCCATCAGCTATGCCAAATCGCTGACCGATAACGTGGTTGCCGTCTATGTCGGCTTTGATGAAGAAGAGATCAATAAGCTTGAGCAAAAATGGGAAGAGTGGGACCCGGGCGTACGCCTGATCGTCCTGCGCTCGCGTTACCGCAGCGTCCTTCGCCCGCTGGTCCGTTTTATTGATACGGTGGAATGGAAGACCGCGTCGACCGACCATATTACGATTCTGATTCCGCAATTTATCACAAAGCATTGGTGGCAGGCGATCCTGCATAACCAGACCAGCTTGTTTATCCGCTCGTACCTGATGAATCAGAAGGATATCGTAGTGGCAACCGTGCCATACCATTTGCACAAATAGTCATCATTCATTGATATATATACAGCCGCTTCCTTTGGGGGAAGCGGCTGTTTTTTTGTAAGATGATGAAAAGAATAAACTTTAGAGTTGACATTAATAATGAGAATCAATATCATTTAACTGAACGAGACAAAACAAGCTACATACTACTTGGAGGGATCATGATGTTTTGGGTACAGACAAATAAAAAGCGGGGCATGAAGCTCGCGCTGACCGGAATTATCGCCATGACGTTGTTGTTGTCCGCCTGCGGAAATAACAATAGCAATAACGCAAGTAACGCGAATGCAAGCACGAATGCCTCGCCGACGGCCTCGGCGGAAGCTACCGCCGCACCGGCAGAAACCGCTGCTCCTGCAGAAGCGAAGACGGTAACGGACGCTATGGGCCATCAAGTAACCGTACCTGCCAACCCGCAGCGCGTCCTGGCTTCTTATCTGGAAGATTATCTGGTTACGCTCGGCGTCACGCCTGTGGCGCAGTGGTCGGTTACAAACGGCATACAGGATTACCTGGCGCCTGCCCTCAAGGATGTTCCTACCATCAGCTACGACTTACCGCTGGAAGCGGTAACCAGCTTCGCGCCGGATTTCCACATCGTGCAATCCGAAGGCACCGTGCAGAACGGGCTGTATGACCAGTTGAACAAGATTGCTCCTACTTATGTGCTGGGCGACGAAATCAGTAAAGACTGGCGCGCATCGCTGCGCAAAATCGGCGAACTGCTGAACAAAAGCGACGCAGCGGAGAAAGCCATTGCCGACTATGATCAAAAAGCGGCCGACGCCAAAGCCAAGCTGACCAGCGCCGTGGGCGAACAATCGGTAGCCATTCTCTGGCTGGTGCAAAAAAACTTCTATATCGTGGATAACACCCGTGCGAGCGGCGCGGTATTGTACGGCGATCTTGGCCTGCAACTGCCGAATCTCGTAACCGAAATCCCGGAAGCCTCCCGCGCGACCTGGAATCCGATCACGCTGGAGAAGTTGGCTGAATTGACGGCCGATCATATTTTCCTGGTGAACAGCGACAAGGCTCAGGGCTCGGATGTGCTGAACAGCGCGATCTGGAAGGGGATCCCGGCTGTTAAAGCAGGCCATGTGTATGAAATGAGCGCCGCCAGCTCCTGGTTATACAGCGGAGCATACGCCAACAACCTGACGATCGACGATGCGCTTGCGAATCTTGTGAAATAATCCTCCCGCATGTGGAAAAAGTAATGCAGGTGCTTGTATCTCGATACAAGGCCTGCATTTTTTGTAAATCGAATGTGAATGGATGAAGGCCAAGACTGGGCAAGTTCACCGTAAATTGTTATAATCGGTTAATGAGAATGAGTTGCACTATCATTAGGGTGATAGATGTTATCAATTAGAGTCGAAGCATAGATTAGGGGAACGTCAATGGTAACGTCACAGAAAACCTCACAAGCAAGAAAACCGGCGGATGAGAGCATGATCCGTTCCAAACCTGCGGCGGCGATTCTGATTCTAATCGGCGGGCTAGCTGCGATAACCTTCGGACTGGCGTTATCGGTGTCGGTCGGGGCCGTCGACATCAAACTGGGCACCGTATGGGATGCGGTCTTCCACTTCCATGCGGATTCGCAACAGCATCAGGTCATTCGCAGCCTGCGCATTCCCCGCGCACTCACGGGGGCGCTGGTCGGGGCGTGCTTCGCAGTGGCCGGCGCGATCATGCAGGGCATGACGCGCAATCCTTTGGCGGATTCGGGCCTCCTCGGCCTGAATGCCGGGGCCAGCGCCGGTCTGGCGCTGGCTTTCGCCCTGGCGCCGACATTGTCGTTCAGCTATATCATGCTGTACTGCTTCCTCGGCGCCGCGGTGGCGGCGCTGCTCGTTTTCGGCATCGGCTCGCTGTCGCGCAGCGGGATGACGCCGCTGCGCCTGACGCTTGCCGGCGCCGCCGTCAGCGCCTTGCTGCTGGCCGTCAGCCAGGGCGTGGCGATTCTGTTTCACCTATCGCAGGACATCGCTTTCTGGATGGCCGGCGGCGTAGGGGGAGCGAGCTGGAAGCAGCTCCATTATATTTTTCCATGGACAGCCGTTGCGCTGGTTGCGGCCATGATGATATCACGGTCGATTACGCTGCTCAGCCTCGGAAAAGATGTCGCGGCCGGGCTCGGCCAGCGTACCCGGCTTGTGCAGACCGCCGGAATTCTGATTGTCATCATCCTTGCCGGCGGCGCTGTATCGACCGTCGGTCCAATTGCTTTTGTCGGGCTGATCATCCCGCATATTACCCGTTATCTGGTCGGGTCGGATTACCGCTGGATTATTCCTTGCTCCGGCGTGCTTGGCGGCGTCCTGATCGTGTTTGCAGATATCGCTGCCCGGATGGTCAATGCACCGTATGAGACGCCGATCGGCGCGCTCATCGCCTGTATCGGTGTACCGTTCTTCATCTACCTGGCCGGTAAGCGGAAGGGGGGAGCGCTGTGAGCGGGCGAAAGCCGTTATCTCCGTCAGCGAAACGCCGCTCCCGTGAAAGCGCGGTCGTTACGCTGCTTGCCGTTATCATCCTTATCATGTTCCTGGTCAGCATGAACACCGGGTTAATCCGGCTGTCTCCCATGGACGTCATACATACCTTGCTTGGCAACGGAACCGATAAACAGAAGCTGATCCTGTTCGATTTCCGCTTGCCGCGCATCGTTATCTCATTGCTGGTCGGTGCGGGTTTGGCCGTGTCGGGCTGCATTTTGCAAGGGCTGACGCGCAATGCGCTGGCCGAACCGTCCACGCTGGGCATTAATGCCGGTGCGGGTCTTGCCGTTATCGTCTTTATTTCGTTTTTCCCGGCTGTATCCTCGGCTCCGGTATTTGTATTGCCGCTGCTGGCGCTCGCCGGCGGTACGCTCGCAGCCGTCTTTGTTTATGTATTGTCGTTTCGACGCGTTGACGGCTCCTCGCCGATCCGGATGATCCTGATCGGGATCGCCGTCGGCGCAGGCATTTATGCCATACAGATGATTTTGTCGCTGAGATTGGATCCGCAGAACTACCAGTTTGTCGCTATCTGGCTGGCCGGCAAAATCTGGGGCGGCGACTGGCGGTTTGTGCTGGCTCTGCTTCCCTGGATCGTAATCCTTCTGCCGTTTGTTTTTTATAAAGCGAGAGTACTTAATGTGCTTAATCTTGGCGACGAGACTTCAGCCGGGCTAGGAATGCCAGTCGAACGGGAGCGGCTGCTCCTGCTGGGTGCGGCGGTCGCCTTATCCGGGGCGTGCATCTCAGTCAGCGGCGGAATCGGCTTTGTGGGCCTGATCGCGCCGCATTTGGCCCGGCGGCTGGTCGGACCGCGCCACCAGGCTCTGCTGCCGGCTTCGGCACTGACGGGAGCATTGCTGCTCCTTACCGCGGATACGCTTGCCCGCTGGATTCTCCAGCCTGCCGAGATTCCGACCGGCATAATCGTTGCGCTGATCGGGGCGCCTTACTTTTTATACTTATTGGCCAAATCCAAAGCCTAATCGATATCGAAGGAGTGAACATGATGTCAGAACGCTTAAATACGGAACAACTGACGATTGGATATGCAGAGGCAACGATTGTGGAGGGATTGAACTTAACGTTGCCGACCGGGAAAATTACGGCGCTGGTGGGGGCAAACGGCTCCGGAAAATCAACGATTCTAAAGACAATGGCGCGCATCATGAAGCCGAAAAGCGGCAGCGTGCTGCTGGACGGCAAGTCGATCCACAGCCAGTCGACCAAAGAGGTAGCCCGCCAATTGGCGATTTTGCCGCAGAACCCAACCGCGCCGGACGGACTTACGGTATCCGAGCTTGTGGGTTATGGCCGTTATCCGCATCAGAAGGGCTTCGGCACACTGACGAACGAAGACCGCAAAATCATTGAGGATGCAATCCGCCTGACCGGTATGGAGGCTTTCCATGACCGGCCGATCGATCGGCTGTCGGGCGGGCAGCGGCAGCGGGCGTGGATCGCGATGGCGCTCGCGCAGCAAACGGATATTCTCTTCCTTGACGAGCCGACGACATTCCTGGATATGGCGCATCAGCTGGAAGTGCTGCAGCTGCTTCAGAAGCTGAACAATGAAGAAAACCGCACGATCATTATGGTTGTTCACGATTTGAACCACGCCTCGCGTTATGCGCAGCATATGGTAGCGATCAAGTCGGGAACGGTAGTCAGCGAAGGTACGCCGGAACGTGTCATGACACCGGAAGTGCTTCGCGAAGTCTTCGGCATCGAAGCGGATATCGTACCGGATCCGCGTACCGGCGTTCCGCTGTGTCTGCCATATGAGCTGGCTTCGTATAAAGCTGTGGGAATGTAAGCGGCACGATGCCGTGGGAATCAGAAGTTCAGGGAACGGGGGTATCGGGATGTACGAGGAGCAACTAAAGGATATCGCGGTTAAATTTGATTTGCATCTGCGGCGGCCGGCGGAAGCACTTTATTCCTTCCACGCGGCGGAATTGTTGGACGAAGCCGGGATGCGGTCGTTTGCAGAAAGCTACAAGCCGCTGATGAAAGCCCTCGACGCAGGGGCGGTTGGCGCCTATTTTGCGGGGTGGCTCGCCAGCGTCGCGCTCGCGGTGCAATATTCGCTGTCTTTTTATCCGGCGGTTCCCGTCATCGCTTTATCGGACCTGGACATCCATTTGATCCCGGCCGGCACATACTGCCGGATTGCTTATTCCCTGAGGAATCTTCGGATGGAGGCGGCACCGGAGGATCCGGAAGCACGCGCTTGCTGGCGCGACCGGCTGCTTACGGAATTGTACCGTGACACGATTGGGCCGCTGTTTGAGACGATGACTGTCGTCAGCGGTCTTCCTGCCGGTGAGCTATGGGGGCAGTTTCCCTCCAAATTCAATTATTATCTTGAGATGTTTGCAGCCGGCAACGACAACACAAAGCAGGTGAAGCGGCTTCAAGCCGATTACGAAGCGCTCAAGGGCAAGCTTCCGGGCGAAATCTTCGGACTGCGACGCAATCCCTTTCAGGTCCAGGTTCGCTGGATCCAATCGCTGGCCGATCCGGAGCAAAAGGTGCAGATGAAAACCCGCTGCTGCCTTTATTACCGCACTGAAGGCGGAAGCTGCTGTTTTACTTGTCCGCGCCTGAAGGAAGAGGAACGCGAACGCCAGCGGACGGAGTACCGGCAACTGGCTTCCGCTGCACCTGCAACCGAATAGAAGATGTCCGCAGGCTCCCGTCATTGACAAGGGAGCCTGTTCGTTGTTACAGTTGGGGTTGCGATAGCGCAATGGATGCGCTGAATGTGATGGGAATTATGGGGATACAACAACTTAATTAATGGGATTAAGGAGTTAATGAAATGGATATTGCCAACCTGTATGAAGAACTGAGTGCGCTGGTTCCAGGCAGCAAGCTGAAGATGCATGAACCCTTGAAGACGCATGTCTATACCCAAATGGGCGGGACAGCGGATTTGTGGGCGGAGCCTGCCAGCTACGCAGAGATTGAGCGGATTGTCGCGTACGCGAAGGAGCGGAGCCTGCCGCTTACGGTACTGGGTAATGGCTCCAATGTAATCATCCGGGACGGCGGGGTTCGCGGTATTGTACTGCAGACGTCCGGGCTGGAGCATATTCGTACGGAGGGCCAATGGGTGGTTGCCCAGTGCGGCGCTAAGATCATCGACGTCTCGCGCTACGCGCTGGAGCAGCGGCTGAGCGGACTGGAATTTGCCTGCGGCATCCCGGGAACCGTGGGTGGTGCACTCTACATGAACGCCGGCGCTTACGGCGGGGAAGTAAAGGATGTGCTGCACAGTGCGCTGGCAGTCGATCCGGAAGGCCGGATCATAGAGCTGACCGCAAACGAGCTGGCCTTTGGCTACCGGAAAAGCTTGTTCTCCGGCGGCGAGTATGTCGTGCTGGAAGCCCGCTTTGCATTGACACCGGGCGATCCGGCTGTCATCAAGGCGAAGATGGACGATTTGACCTTCCAGCGCGAGTCGAAGCAGCCGCTGGAGTATCCGTCCTGCGGCAGCGTCTTCAAGCGGCCGCCGGGGCGCTTTGCCGGCCAATTGATCCAGGAGAGCGGCCTGCAGGGCACCCGGATCGGCGGGGCCGAAGTCTCGCGCAAGCATGCCGGTTTTATTATCAACGCCGACAACGCAACAGCAAAGGATTACATCGGGCTAATCCAGCATGTCCGTGAGACGGTAAACGGTAAATTCGGCGTAATGCTGGAGACCGAAGTCGAAATTATCGGCGAAGAATAACCAGGGGAGCCGCGTAAATGGATCTCGCGGACCGATAAGGCAAACAAGAGCCGTGGCAACTGCCGCGGCTCTTTGCTTTTCCAAAAATAAATTATTGGGCTTCTTCAACCGACAGTGCGTAATTGCCCCGATCGGTATGCAGTTCAGTGTAATTCCCGTCCATTCCGCCGATGCGAAGGCCGTGGAGGGCGATTTCATAACTTTGCTGCGGCAGCGGGACCAGCTCCCCTTCCTGATTCAGCGTGCTTCCGGAGCCCCGCAGAATCAAAGCGCTGTCCAGATAATCGTCGAGCACATCGTCCGCGTCCCGGTATTCCACCGCATCCAGCTTGAAATGAACGGTATCCAGGTCGTTCAGCTCTTTTTTCTCAATCTTGACGGTATGTCCCGATTGGCTTTCCAGCCAGTTCTTCAGCGTTTGCACAGACTGTTCCACTCTAGATCCCATCCTTGTTTGGCAAGTTGTCACTTTTAAGTTACCCCATAGCGCGAAATTGAATCCATATCCAAATGATCGTTCATCCTGTTAAACATTTGTCAGTTGTCAGGATGGGCGGGGCATGGTATAGTACAAACGCTAGAGCGCATCAAGAAGAATTCTGTGCATCCGCGCAGGAGAGGTTCGCAAACTCCCTCTATAAAAAACTAACGCGCTTCCGCATGTACGGGACGAGTCTGTCTGCGTGCGGGAGAGTTGAAGCTTGGTAGAGCCATGTTTTCGAAATCTCATTCTTCTTTCCCGATTAAGGCGTGGAGCCAAGGAAAAAGGAAGGGGTTTTTTGTCGTGTCAGAAGGAAGATTGCCAGAGGAAATGAAAGAGGTGACCCTGCTGGGAAATCAGGGGACCAAGTATTCGTTCAGCTATGACCCGGGAATTTTAGAAGCTTTTGACAACAAGCATCCCGGACGGGATTATTTCGTCAAATTCAATTGTCCGGAGTTTACGAGTCTTTGTCCGGTAACGGGACAGCCCGATTTCGGAACGATGTACATTTCGTACATTCCCGACGTGCGCATGGTGGAGTCCAAATCGTTGAAGCTTTATTTGTTCAGCTTCCGCAATCACGGGGATTTCCATGAAGACTGCGTCAACATTATCATGAATGACCTGATCGCACTGATGCAGCCGCGGTATATCGAGGTGTGGGGTAAATTCACGCCGCGCGGCGGCATTTCCATTGATCCGTACTGCAACTGGGGACGTCCGGGGACCAAATACGAGGCGATGGCCGAGCACCGGCTGATGAACCATGACCTGTATCCCGAGAAAGTGGACAACCGCTAAAGGCGGCGTCGAGAGGAGCGTAGACGGATGAATAAAAAAGCACTGGTTGTATTCAGCGGCGGACAGGACAGCACAACCTGCCTGGTCTGGGCGTTGAAGCATTTTGAAGAAGTCCAAGTTGTTACGTTTAATTATAATCAGCGCCACGCGGCCGAGATTGAAGTTGCCACCGCGCTGGCCGAGAAGTTCGGCGTCAGACAGCATATTCTTGATCTCGGGCTGCTGAACCAACTCGCCCCTAATGCGCTGACGCGCAGCGACATTGAAATTGCCCATGGGGAGGAAGGCGGCTTGCCGAGCACGTTTGTCGATGGCCGAAACCACCTGTTCCTGTCGTTTGCTGCCGTTCTGGCTAAGCAGCTGGGTTATGCCCATATTATTACCGGCGTGTGCCAGACCGATTTCAGCGGGTATCCCGACTGCCGGGACGTGTTCATCAAATCGCTCAACGTTACGCTCAACCTGGCCATGGATTATGAGTTTGTCATTCATACACCGCTTATGTGGCTGGATAAAAAGGAAACCTGGAAGCTGGCCGACGAGCTCGGCTATTTCGAAGAGATCCGCGAGCATACGCTGACCTGCTATAACGGCATCATCGGCAGCGGCTGCGGCGAATGCCCGGCATGCGAGCTGCGCCGGCGCGGCCTCGAGCAGTATGAAGCGGAAAGGGAGGCGCACCGGCATGCTTAACGAGGTTTCCGTTTGTAAAATCTTTACCTTTGACGCTGCCCACCAGCTGATCGGGCATAAGGGCAAATGCAGCAACCTGCACGGTCATACGTATAAGCTTGAAGTGGTGCTTAAAGGCGTGCCGGTGACCGAGCCCGGCCATTCCGACGAAGGATTCGTCATCGACTTCGGCGACATCAAGGCGCTGGTCAGACAAAGTCTGGTCGACCGGCTGGATCATGCCTTTCTGGCGAAAGGCGACGAGCCGGTGCTGGAGACGCTTCAAAGCAGCGGCTCCAAGGTGGCGCTGCTCTCGTTCCGGACAACGGTGGAGAACATGGCGGCTTACATTGCCTACAAGCTCAAACAGGCGGCTTTGCCGCTCTATTCGGTTAAGTTGTGGGAGACGCCGACCTCGTGGGCCGAGGTCCTTGCTGCCGATGTTCCGGCGGATGGGCCGTCATACCGTCTCCACGGAGGCTGCGATTGTGAGTAAAATTCCCGTAATTGAAATTTTCGGCCCCACCATTCAGGGGGAAGGCGCCGTGATCGGCGTAAAGACCATGTTTGTCCGCACCTACGGCTGCGATTATCGCTGCAATTGGTGCGATTCGGCTTTTACCTGGGACGGTTCGGCCAAAGCGGCGGTTCAGCAAATGTCACCGGAGGAAATCATGGAACGGCTGATCGAGCTGGGCGGCGACCGGTTCGAGACGGTGACGATCTCCGGAGGTAATCCGGCACTGATCGGCGGGGCGATGGCCGAACTTATCGGCCTGCTTCACCAGCGCGGCCTGCAGGCGGCGATTGAGACGCAGGGCAGCCGCTGGCAGGACTGGTTCTCTGACATCGACGCGCTGACGATCAGTCCAAAACCCCCAAGCTCCGGCATGCCGACCGATTGGGAAGTGCTGGACGAAATCCTGGCTAAGCTCAAGGATAGCGGCAAAAACAACCATACATTGAAGGTTGTCGTTTTCGATGAAACCGATTATGCCTATGCGCAAAACGTGCATGCCCGTTATCCGGACATTCCGCTGTTCCTGCAGCCGGGCAATGACGACGTGACCGAAGAAGGCGATATTTCCGCACGGCTGCTCGGGCGGCTGGAATGGCTCTTTAACCTGGTTATCGCCGACCCGGCCATGAACAGGGCGAGAGTGCTGCCGCAGCTGCACGCACTGATTTGGCATAATAAACGCGGTAAATAATATATAGACATTAAAACAGGCCCCGCTTTTTCTCGGAGCCTGTTTTTTTATCCTTGAAACGGAAGCGCCTGTCCCCGAAAGCCGTGCCAACCGCTGACATCACACTGTCCTTCGTTGTTGCGTCCCGCGGCAACCACTGTTCCGTCGACTTTAAGTCCCACGGTATGCGCGCTGCCCGCCGAAATCGCCACAATATTGCTCCAGCCGCCTACATCGCATTGGCCATGTTGATTCCACCCCGCAGCCAGCACTGTCCCATCTGACTTCAGGCCAACGGAATGATTGCTGCCCGCTGCAATTGCAACGATATTGCACCAGCCGCTTACATCGCATTGGCTTCGCTGATTCATTCCCGTAGCCGCTACCGTGCCGTCCGCTTTCAGGCCAACGGTATGAAGGTATCCCGCCGCCACCGCCGTCATCCCCTCCCAGCCGCTTACATTGCCTTGGCCATATCGGTTATTACCTGCGGATAACGCTGTGCCGCCCGATCGAATCCCGACGGTATGCCAGTCGCCTGCCGCGATCTTTACGATCTCGCGCCATTCGCCGATGTTGCATTGGCCTTCATTATTCCGGCCTACAGCCACCGCCAAGCCATTCGCTTGCAGGCCGACCGTGCGGCGCCAGCCCGCTGCAACGGCCACAATGTTGCGCCAACCGCTGACTTCGCATTGGCCGTATTTGTTCCATCCCGCAGCCACTACCGTGCCGTCGGCCTTCAAGCCTACGGTATGGGAGCTGCCGATATGGGCAGCCCCCGCGGCGATCGCTATAATCTCGCTCCAGCCGCTTACATTGCAAGGACCATATTTGTTATCTCCTACCGCTATCACGGTACCGTTCGACAGGAGTCCGGCAGTATGGCGGTAACCGGCAGCGACTCCGGCCGGCAGGCCGGCAGGTACGTTTCTGATCTGAGGCGTAAATTTTGCCATTTCGTTTCTCCTTCAAGCACCATAGTACCGCTAGTATTGCAGACCCCTAATGATTTTTCAATACGTAAGAGATCAATGGATTGTTGTCCGCACGTAAAGACCGCATCCGCCTAATTTGGTATAATCTTGATAAGTTAAAGAGAAGGGAGCACTGGCACTAATGACAACCGCCTTGTTAATTATTGATGTTCAGGAAGCGATGTTTGCGTACCCGGGAATGGAGCCGTACGACAAAGAGGGGGTCATCGGCAGAATCCAATCCTTGCTTACCAAAGCCCGCACCAGCGGAACGCCCGTGATTTACATTCAGCATACGGAGGATGGCGACAGCGAGTTTGCCAAAGGAACGCCGACCTGGGAGATCAACCATTTGATCGCTCCGCAGGAAGGAGAGACGGTGATTGAGAAATCCGTCTGTGATTCCTTCCATCACACGACGCTGGATGAGGAGCTGAAGCGGCGGGGAATCACCGAACTGGTGATTTGCGGCATGCAGTCGGATTATTGCGTCGATACGACGACACGCCGGGCGTTTACAATGGGTTACCGGCCGATCCTGGTAGCCGACGCGCACAGTACGTTCGACAACGGCATTTTGTCCGCTGGCGATATCGTGAAACATCACAACCTCGTGCTGGAAGGCAGCTTCGCCGTGCTCAAGCCGGAGAGCGAGGTCGAGTTTGCGTGAACCCCGCCTTTTCTGCGATGAAGCCCATTCGAAGATCGCGAATGCGCCTGTTTTTTGGTAAACGGTATTTTACCTGGAAAAGATACGGCATCTGGCTTACGAACAGCAGAAAACGCGCGACACGCCGCGAACCTAATGCCTTGCCGGAGCTGGCCTTCTCCCACGCAACGCCGCTGCTGCGCCGTCTTCGGGGCGTGGACATGCAGCTTCAGCATAATAAAATCGTCAACCTTCGCCTCGCCGCTGCCCGGTTGGACGGCCTTATGATCCGTCCCGGCGAAACCTTCTCCTACTGGCGCACCATCGGTAAGCCGTCCCGGCGCAAAGGGTATGCCGACGGCATGGTGCTGCACTACGGCAGCTACCGGTCCGGGCCGGGCGGCGGCCTGTGCCAGCTCTCCAACCTGATCTACTGGATGACGCTGCATACGCCGCTTACCGTAACGGAACGCCACCGTCACAGCTACGACGTTTTTCCCGACGAGAAGCGGACCCAGCCGTTCGGCAGCGGGGCGACCTGTTCATATAACTATCTGGATCTCGGGATCCGCAACGATACGGACCAGGTGTATCAGCTCAAGATTTGGCTGGATGAGACGCATTTGCAAGGCGAATGGCGATGCGAACAAACGCAGCTGTATCATTATGAAGTCTACGAGAGCGAACATGCGATTTCGCTGCAGCCCTGGGGCGGTTATGTCCGCAGCAACAAGATCCGACGCAAAATTTGGACCCGTTCGGGCGAGCGGGCAGGCGACGAAGCGGTCGCCGAAAATCATGCCTTAATGATGTATTCGCCGCTGCTGACGAACGCTTAATTGCGCCGAAGCGGATAATTCCGGGGAATTGTGGGTTATATAACAGGTGACACCTCAACTTCCGAAGGAGTGATCGCGGCATGAAGGCAGTTACTTATCAGGGAAAGACGAAAATCGAAGTGAAGGACGTTCCTGACGCGAAGCTGGAGAAAAAGGATGACATCCTTGTACGCATTACATCGACGGCCATCTGCGGCTCCGACCTGCATATTTATAACGGGGAAATTCCCGGAATGTACGATAATTACATCATCGGTCACGAGCCGATGGGGATTGTGGAAGACGTCGGGCCGGAGGTGACTAAGGTCAAAAAAGGCGACCGTGTAATCATTCCATTCAACGTGGCCTGCGGTGAATGCTTTTTCTGCAAAAATCAGATGGAAAGCCAATGCGACCATGCCAACGAAGCGAAGGATACCGGCGGATATCTCGGATATTCCGATTCGTACGGAGGTTTTGCCGGCGGACAAGCGGAGCTCTTGCGGGTGCCTTACGGGAATTTCGGGCCTTTTGTCATTCCTGAAGATGCGGAGATGGAAGACGAGAAGCTGCTTTTCTTGTCGGACATCGTGCCTACGGCATGGTGGGGCGTGGAGAACGCGGGCGTAAAGCCGGGCGATACCGTCATTGTGCTGGGCTGCGGGCCGGTCGGGCTGCTGACGCAGAAATTCGCCTGGATCAAGGGCGCCAAGCGGGTCATCGCGGTCGATCACGTTCCGTACCGGTTGCAGCATGCCAAGCAAAAGAACAACGTTGAAATTTTCAATTTCGAGAAAATCAAGGATTTTGAGAAGCACATGAAGGAAATTACAAATGGCGGCGCCGATGTGGTCATCGACTGCGTCGGACTGGATGCCAAGAAAACGGTGATGGAACGCATCGAGACCAATCTCATGCTGCAGGGGGGCTCGCTCGGGGCGTTTCGGATGGCGGTGGATATCGTCCGCAAATTCGGTACGATCCAGCTGGTTGGCGTCTACGGGCTGACGTACAATATGTTCCCGCTGGGCAACTTGTTCGAGCGTAACATTACGCTGAAGATGGGACAGGCGCCGGTTATCCATTACATGCCGGAGCTGTACAAGATGATCAAAGAGGGAATATTTGACCCGACCGACATCATTACGCACCGGCTTCCGATCAGCAGAGCGGAGCATGGCTATCATGTTTTTAACGACAAGGAAGAAGACTGTATCAAGGTCATACTTAAGCCATAGGTATGGGAATGATGGATTGGCCGTAAAAGGCACGGTTCTCCGCGTTGCTGCGGGTGACTGTGCCTGTTTTCATTTTCGGCGAAAAAATGCTGCTTTTTTTCACGAATTACGTTAAATTTACATAGTACACTTTACCCGGAAAGGACACCGCCCGTGAAATCTCAAAAATCTCCGCTCCCGGTTCCGCTGCTGATGCTGATCGGAATTATCGCTATTTCGTTTTCTTCTATTTTTATCAAATGGTCGTCCGCACCGGCTTCCGTTCAGGGCATGTACCGGCTGCTGTTCACCTCGCTGCTGATGCTGCCGTTTGCCCGCAAATACGGAGGCAGCGTCAAACGTCTGACCTTGAAAGACTGGCTGCTGCTGATCGGCTCCGGATTGATGCTGGCGCTGCATTTTCTGCTGTGGATGGGCTCGCTGAAATACACCTCCGTGGCAAGCTCGACGATGATCATGGCGCTGGAACCGGCATTTATCATGCTGGGGGCTTATGTACTATATAAGGAAAAATCGGGCGTTGCCGCCATTCTCGGATTATTGATCGCCATCGTCGGGGTTGTCTTCATCGGCTGGGGCGATATCGGTTTATCTGCCGATAATTTGAAAGGGGACCTGCTATCTGTCGGCGGTACTGCGGCGGTTGCTGTTCATCTGATGCTCGGCCAGCGACTTGTAGCCCGAATGCCCTCTTACTTGTACAGTCTGATGGTGTTCTTGACGGCCGCGTTTGCGTTTGCCGTATATAATGGGGCTGCCGGAATCCCGTTTTTTGATTATCCGCCGAAGGAATGGGGAATTTTTGTATTGTTGGCCGTCGTACCGACCGTGTTCGGCCATATCCTGTTTAACTGGCTGCTGCAATACGCTTCGGCGACCACCGTATCCATGAACATTCTTGGCGAACCTGTCGGCGCAAGCATTCTCGCGTTTCTGCTTCTTGGGGAACAGCTCAGCGCGATTCAGTGGATTGGCGGCATTCTCGTCACCGGCGGCCTCGCTTACTACTTATATTCGGGACGTAAGCCGGCAACCGCTATCCAGGAGCCGCTGCAAAATGCTTCATAGGGTTAATAATATAATAAACAAGGGGTATTTAATGCCATGAATGAAATAAATAACGGTACACCGGAAATCAGCCGTTCCAGTGAAGAACTGTGGAATGAAGATACGTATGCCGCATGGGTTGGGCGTTTCGGGACGCCTGCGGAGGCTGCAGCGAAACTCGTAAAGGCTCCCGCAGCAAAACTTGCGCCTCTGCTGCATTATCTGGGAGAGGTGAAAGAGAAGCACATCATGAATTTGATGGGTTCGAACGGCATCAAAGCCGTGGCGCTCGGGCTGCTGGGCGGAAAGGTAACGGTCGCGGATTTCTCCGAAGCGAATGGACGTTACGCAGAGGAATTGGCGAAGGAAGCGGGGATTGACCTGGAGTATATCGTATCCGACGTACTGAAGCTGCCTGCAGCGCTTGAGGGGAAATACGATACCGTGTTTGCGGAAATGGGGATCGTGCACTATTTTACCGACTTGGCGCCGTTCATGGAGACGGCGCTCCGGCTGCTTGCTCCGGGCGGGAGGTTTGTGCTCCGCGATTTCCATCCGGTCACGACGAAGCTGATTTCTTCCAGAGGATCGACGGCCAAAGTGCGGAAGCATAAGGTTGACGGTGACTACTTCGATACGACGCTCGAGGAGAAAATCATCTCCTATGCCAAATATTTGCCTTCCGGCGCGCTTGCGGGGGAGACGGAGCAGCGCGTCGTTCATTGGCGGCGCTGGACGTTAGGCGAAATCGTCACCGCGGCCGCCGCCGGCGGGTTGATGATCCGCAAACTGATTGAAGAACCGAATTTATCTTCGGATGTCTATGACAAAGGCATTCCGAAGGCATTCGCCCTTATCGCAGAAAAGCAGAAATAATTACTGAGGTTCGAAACTTAATCGGACGATAAAAAGCCGGTATTCCGCGTTTATCCCTTATGGATAGACGCCGGAATACCGGCTTTTTCTTAAGCTGGGGCAGCAGCACTCAGTGTGCAGGCTGAGCGGCCGCAAGCTCCACGAATGCTTCCTGCAGCGGCGTCAGCGTATAGTCTTTCTGCCAGGCAAGAACAGAGGAGATCGGGCCGGGCGATTCTCCGGGGAGGGAGGCAAAGGCGAGCGTTCCGGCTTCAAGCTCGTTTTTAATCGCGTTTTTGGGCAACAGGCCGATGCTTCGGCCTTCGCGGAGCGTGCGTTTTAGCACCTCCGGCGAATTGACCGCCATATGGCCCAGGATTCGAACATCGTTCAGTGTCGCCCATTTCGCCGTCATGTCGCGGAGAAAGGAGCGGGGCTCATGTTCGATCCACAGCTCGCGCGCGGCTTGCTCCGGAGAGAGGTGCTGCTCTTTACGGATCGGATGATCCGGAGCAAAAACAAGCACCGGCTCGTCCACGGCCACTATACGAGTATTAAAGAAGTAATCCTCGTACTCCGCTACCTCGAGCACGCCTAGCTGGATCTCCTGCGCGCGCAGCCGCTCCCGAATGAGATGCCCGGATTGGACGGTGAGGGCAAGATCAAGTCCCGGATACATTTCAGCGAAACGGGACAAAATTTTGGGAAGCACGTAATTGCCGGAGACCTGGCTGGCTTCGAGTACTAGCGTACCGGTGGTCAACGAGGTAAATTGCTTCATGTTGCGTTCCGCTTCCGCGGTCAAAGCAACGATTTTCACTGCGTACTGATATAGCGATTTGCCGGCGTCGGTCAGCAGCACGCGGCCGCTGCGGTACTGGAAGAGCGAGACACCCAGCTCGGTTTCCAGGCTTTTCATATGAAATGAAACGGTAGGCTGCTTTAAGCCAAGCTCCGCAGCGACTTCGGTGACCTTCTTGTATTTTTCAATTAGAACGATGATTTGCAGCTTCACAATATTCATGAATTTCCTCCGGGACTCTAACGATCTGTTAATAAATGTAGGATCGAAATAGAAATAATCTATTTAACTATATATAAATTATTATAATATTTATCTTTCAATTTACAAAGAAAAAACAATTAGCTGACGAACGGGCCCTAAAATAAGAAATGTCAGAACGGTGCTGACAAGGTGCGGCAGCTTCTGAAAAGCATTTGTAACTATCATAAATCCGTGCGGCATTTCAGCAAGCACAAACCATTTTAGAAGGAGACTAAACAACAATGAAACTCAGAAAATCTTGGATTATGGCTTTGGCACTCACCAGTGTGGTGGCTCTTTCGGCTTGCGGCAACAACAACGGCAACAATACGGGAAACAATAGCACGGGCAACAATGCTGCGGCAACCAATGCTCCTGCCGGCAACAGCGGCGCGGAACTGAGCGGCTCGATTCTTGCTTCCGGCTCCACGGCATTGCAACCGCTCGTTGAACAAGTAGCGGAGAACTTTATGAATGAGCATTCCGGCGTAGATATCCAAGTGCAAGGCGGCGGTTCCGGTACAGGTCTTACGCAAGTGGCCGAGAAGCAAGTAGACATCGGTAACTCCGACGTATTCGCTGAAGAGAAATTGAAAGACGCCGACGCCGAAAAAGCGAAAGCGCTCATTGACCATCAAGTAGCTGTTGTTGCGATTGCAGCGGTAACTCACCCGGATGCAGGCGTTGACTCGCTGACGAAGCAACAACTGGTTGATATTTTCACAGGTAAAGTAACGAACTGGAAAGAAGTTGGCGGCGCAGACCAAAAAATCCAAATCATCAACCGTCCTAGCAGCTCCGGTACCCGCGCTACGTTCGAAGGTTTTGCCCTGGGAACAAAGACTGAAGACCTTCCAGGCTCCATCCAAGAAGACTCTTCGGGTACTGTTAAGAAAATGATCGCTGAAACTCCTGGAGCCATCGGCTACCTGGCTCTGTCTTACCTCGACGATACCGTTAAAACGATCAATTACGACGGCGTAGAGCCATCCGTTGACAACGTGGTATCCGGTAAATATCCGGTGTGGGCTTACGAGCATATGTACACGAACGGCGAACCGAACGAAACCGTTAAAGCATTCCTGGACTACATCATGACAGACGAAGTGCAAAACGGCGACGTGGTAGACCTCGGTTACATCCCGGCTTCCCAAATGCAAGTATCCCGTGACGTTAGCGGAACGGTAACAACGAAGTAATTTCGGTTCTCCAAAGTTTCACAAGAATTTATGTGAAAAGAGGCGGATACACTCTGCCTCTCTTTTCACTTTAGAAAGAGGGAGCATCTTTGACTGTAAATCCAAAGAAAAAACGGATTGAAAAACATCATATCGAAGATATGATTGGACGCAGTTACATGTCCTTATGCGTTCTTTTACTTATTATCATCATTGTATCAATGGTGTATTTTGTTGCGTCCAAGGGGATCTCGACGTTCACTTCGGGCGATGCGACCGTCGGTGAGTTTTTGTTCGGCACCAAATGGTCTCCTGACGGAGACACGCCTTCGTTCGGCGCGCTGCCGTTTATTTCGGGCTCCTTCCTGGTCACGCTGCTGGCTGCGCTCATTGCCAGTCCGCTCAGCATCTGCGCCGCGCTGTTTATGACCGAGATCGTGCCGGGCTGGGGGAAAAAGCTGCTGCAGCCTGTCATCGAACTGCTGTCGGGGATTCCGTCGGTCGTGTACGGCTTCGTTGGCCTAAGCGTTATCGTTCCGTTTCTGCGGAATACGTTTCCGGGGCAGGGGATCGGCGTTGCTGCGGGTGCGCTGGTGCTGTCGGTGATGATCCTCCCGACCATTACGAGCGTCGCCGCCGACGCGCTGGCCGCGCTGCCGCCGAATTTGAAGGAATCCTCGTTCGCCTTGGGCGCAACCCGCTGGCAGACGATTTCCCGCGTGATTCTGCCTACAACTTTCCCGTCGATCATGACGGGGGTGGTCCTGGGGATGGCACGGGCCTTCGGCGAAGCGCTGGCTGTGCAGATGGTTATCGGCAACGCGCCGTTCGTTCCGCATTCGCTGTTCCAATCGGCTTCGACCCTGACCAGCGTCATAACGCTCGGCATGGGGAACACGACCATGGGCTCGGCTCACAATAATGCGCTTTGGAGCATGGCGCTCGTGCTGATGCTGATGACGTTTGTGTTCGTGCTCCTCGTAAGAATGCTCGAAAGGAGAAATAAGATTTGAAGCCGAGAACTGCTGATAAAATCGCTACCTTTGTCATTGTCTTTTTCGCCCTGATTATCGTTGCTATCCTGGTGGGGCTCTTGGGTTACATTCTTGTCCGGGGGCTTAGTCATGTAAGCTTCGACTTCCTGACCTCCGCACCGCAAAAAATCCGGGCTGGCGGCGGTATCGGACCACAATTGTTCAATTCCTTGTTCCTGCTAGTCCTGACGCTGATAATTACTGTGCCGCTCGGGCTCGGCGCCGGCATCTTTATGGCGGAATACGCGCGTCCCGGCAAATTAACGGACTTTATCCGTCTTATCGTCGAAGTGCTGTCGTCCTTCCCGTCGATTATCGTCGGTCTGTTCGGCCTTCTGCTGATCGTAAACTATTTCAATCTTGGGTTCTCGCTCATCTCCGGCGCACTTGCGTTGACGGTCTTTAACCTGCCGCTGATGGTACGGATCACGGAGCAGGCGTTCCGTACGGTGCCAAAGCAGCAGAAGGAAGCCGGTTTTGCCCTCGGATTATCGAAGTGGAAAATCGTAACCTCCGTGCTGCTGCCGGTTGCACTGCCTACCATCATTACCGGCACGATCCTGTCCGCCGGCCGCGTCTTCGGGGAAGCGGCGGCTCTGATGTTTACGGCGGGGATGAGCAGCCCGCGGCTGGATTTCAGCAACTGGAATCCGCTCGACAACAATTCGCCGCTGAACCCGTTCCGCCCGGCTGAGACGCTCGCGGTGCATATCTGGAAGGTCAACAGCGAAGGTCTGGCTCCGGATGCTGTGCAAATCGCAGCCGGCGCCTCGGCGGTGCTGGTGATCACCGTATTGATCTTTAACCTGGCGGCCCGATACTTCGGCCGGTTCATTTATCGCAAGCTGACGGCATCCAAACGGATGAATTAGGTTTTATTTAACCTTTAGGAGGAATTATCATGGGGATCGCAGAAGCACCGGCACGGGAATCATTTCAAACGGAAGATTTGAGCATTTTTTATGGAAGCTATGAAGCGGTTAAGGGTATCAGCCTTCCCTTCGGCGAAAATACGGTGACAGCGCTGATCGGGCCTTCCGGCTGCGGTAAATCGACCTTCCTGCGTTCGCTGAACCGGATGAACGACGAAATCTCCGGCTCAACCACGAAGGGCAGCATCTGGATCGACGGCGTCGATATCAACGATCCGGGTACGGATGTCATCAAACTTCGCCAGAAGATCGGCATGGTATGGCAGAAGCCAAACCCGTTCTATAAATCGATCTATGACAACATCGCCTTCGGCCCAAGATACCACGGCATTAAAGGCAAACAGGCGCTCGACGAAATCGTCGAAAGCAGCTTGCGCCGCGCCGCCTTGTGGGATGAAGTCAAAGATCGCCTGAAGGATTCCGCGCTTGCGCTCTCCGGCGGCCAACAGCAGCGCTTGTGCATCGCCCGTGCGCTGTCGGTTAACCCGCAAATCCTGCTGCTCGACGAACCGGCATCCGCGCTTGATCCGGTGTCGACCGGCAAAGTGGAAGAGCTGATCAAGGAATTGAAGGAAGATCTGCGCATCGTTATCGTAACGCATAACATGCAGCAGGCTGCCCGGATCTCCGACTACACTGCTTATTTCTACCTGGGTTCGCTTGTAGAGTATGGCAAAACCGAGAAGCTGTTCAGCAACCCGGACAACCAAATGACCCAAGAATACATTATGGGCCGGTTCGGCTGATTCCAGATTAATGAGCAAAAAAGCATCCGTGAGGGTGCTTTTTTTATGGCCGAAGTACGGGTGAAACTGATACATTGAAATCAGCGGCTAGAAAAAAATGGGGGAGAGGAACTACTATGGAGAAGAAAGAGACCCAAAAGGAAATGAAGAAATCAAATCTCCAAAGAAGCCTGTGGGCAACGTTGGTGTGGGCGGCGGTGATGCTGCTCTGGGACGGACTGGAACCGGGTAAATTCGATGTGAGAGAAAAGTCTGCTAAGCACGCTGGTTGGGTCGGTTGTGTTCTTCCTGTGCATTCTTGCCTTAATGACGTTTACCGTGAAGCGCTCAAACAAAAAGACGCCTTAGGCTCAAGGAACAGAAAATGCCCCCTTGAAAAACTAATTTAATTAGTTTATTATTTAACTATTAACATTAGTTTTTATGGAGGGATATTCATGAGAATCCGCCAATACGAGCACCTATATCAATTGACCTGGATGCCAAAGCTGTTTCCGGTCAACTGTTACCTTGTGGAAGAGGAAGACGGCTTGACACTTATTGATGCCGGGATGGGCTTTTGTGCAAAAGGAATCCTGCGAACCGCCGCGGAGCTGGGCCGTCCGATAACCCGAATCGTGCTCACCCATGGTCATGGCGATCATGTCGGGGCACTGGATTCGCTGGTTAGGCTGCTACCGGAAGCCAAGGTGTACATCTCCGAACGGGATGCCCGCCTCCTGGCCGGTGACCGTTCGCTGCTGCCCGGTGAAGTGCAAATGCCCGTTAAAGGGGCGGTGCCCAAAAATGTCCGTACGCGCGCGGATGTATTGCTCCGCGAAGGCGACCGGATCGGCGCTTTGACGGCTTTGAACTCGCCCGGACATACGCCGGGGTCCATGTCCTTCCAGGATACCCGGACCGGCGCGCTGATTGCCGGAGATGCTTACCAGACGTTTCGCAGGACGGCGGTGTCAGGGACCATCGTCCCCGGATTCCCGTTTCCGGCCATGGCAACCTGGCATAAGGAGAGCGCCTTGGACAGTGCTCTGAAGCTGCTGAAGACCAAGCCGACGCTCCTGGCCGTCGGCCATGGCGATATGATTGCAGAGCCGGCGCGGGCAATGGAATCAGCGATCGCACAGGCAGCGCGGCTGCTCGGGAAGGAGCTGGCGTAATGTCTCCGAGAGCCGGGTTGGATGAGCTGACCATCGTCGAAGCCGCCGCACAATTGGCCGACGAGCAGGGGATTCAGGCGGTGACGCTGGCCGCGCTTGCGGCCAGGCTGGGCGTGCGGCCACCGTCATTGTATAATCATATTGCGAGCCTGGACGCGCTCCGGAGCCTTATCGCCATTCATGGGCTGGCCGAGCTGGGTGCTGAACTAGCTGCAGCATCCAGGGACAAGCGGGGTGAGGCTGCTGTAATTGCCATGAGCAAAGCTTACCTAGCGTATGCGAAGCGGCGCCCGGGCGTCTACGAAACGACGCTGCGCGCGCCTGAATCCGGCAACGCCGCCATGGAGGCGGCCAGCAGCCGGATTTTGGCTTTGATCATCGGTGTCCTGGCCGATTATGAACTTGGCGCTGTGGGTGAGCTGCATGCGGTGCGCGGGCTGCGCAGCCTCATGCATGGCTTTGCCTCACTGGAAGCTGCAGGCGCGTTCGGGATGCCTTTAGAGACGGCAGACAGTTACTCCCGCTTAATCCATGCTTTTATTACAGGAATCGGTTGCATGAAGGACGAGGCGGAACGTCAAGTCTGAATTTGTAATGGGTTCATTTGCTGGAAACCTTAGGAGGCGCGTTATGGAGAACACGGGGATGAAGCAGGTTGTTACGTATGAAGAGATGGCTGAAGTTTTGAACCGGATGGGTATCATTCCGCTCGCGGGCTTGATTCCGGAGCATCCTTCGCTGAATGGTCTAACCAAGGAAGAGAACTGGCATACCGGATCGGAGCAGGACCCTTGGGGCTGGCGGGTCCGCTTTCCGGGGGACGGACTGGCCGCATACGGAAAACTCATCAAGAAGAAAGCGGTACTGATCGCCCGCGAGTGGGTTCCGGCCTTTGCCAAAGCGATAGGAAGCGACAAGGAGCTGGAGGAACGGTACAACAGCGGGCTGGCGAGCAAGGAGTCGCTGGCGCTGATGCGAATCATCCGTGAACAGCCGGGAATCGAAACCCGCGAGCTGCGCAGCAGGGCGGAGATGAAGGCAAAAGAGAGCAAGACAACATTCGAGAATGCTCTTACGGAGCTTCAAGGCAATTTCGATATCGTCATTTCAGGTGTAAAAGCTCGCATTAACGCCGAAGGCGAGGAGAGCGGATGGAAGAGCACGTCCTATGAACCTGCTGATATCTGGATGGTGCAGAACGGGATAGAGCCGTTTGAAGGAACAAGAGAAGAGGCGATCGTCTGGCTGCGCGGGCATATGGAATCCTCGTGGACGCGAGAGGCGGTCCGCTGGATCGAAAAAGCGTTGGCGTTCTAAATGGTGGGTTAACGCCAATACGGCCAATCTTCTCCGATAGGGGAGATTGGCCGTAAGCGTTTTCGAAAATGGACTACTCAAGCATCGGCGCCAAATAAGCGACCAGGAAATATAAAAAGCCGAATAGTAGCATGACATAGGCTGTGTATTTTATCGCGTTGGAGGCAGCAATGCTCGCTTCGGTCGGCGTTTTGGCCTCCGTTCGAGCGGCTTCGGGTTGTTCCCTATCCTGGAACATCGATTCTTTCATCGGTAACCCTCCTCACCAATAATTCAAGATGTATCCTAATAATATTGTGGCATAATTGTGAACTAAATTCAACAATTATGTGAATAAAATTCGGAGTAATCTTCAAAAATATATAGTTAACCATATTAATCGGAGTTGTTAATCACATTAAATGACTCGAAAAAGCCCCGCATCTCCACAAAATGGAGGCACGGGGCTGAAAATGTTGCTCTATCGATTAAGCCCAATCACCGGAACGGAAGATCGGCTCTGCGGTGCCGTCGTCCAGGATGCCGTCGATATTCATGTCTGCAGAACCCATCATGAAATCGACGTGGGTCAAGCTTTGGTTCATCCCCCGTTCGGCGAGCTGTTCCTTGCTCATGCTGATTCCGCCTTGCAGGGTGAATGCATAAGCGGCGCCGAGCGCCAGATGGCAGGAAGCATTCTCGTCAAACAATGTCGTGTAGTAGAGGATGCCGCTCTCGGAGATCGGCGAGTGATACGGAACGAGCGCGACCTCACCGAAGGAGACAGCTCCTTCGTCCATCGCTAGCAGCGCTGCGAGTGCATCATGGCCGACCTCTGCAGTGAAGTCGGTTACTTTCCCGTCCTTCAGCGTAAGGGTAAAGCGGTCAATGATATTCCCGCCGTAACTCAGCGGCTTGGTGCTGCTGACCGTGCCGTTTGCGCCGTCTTTATGCGGGGCAGTAAATACTTCCTCGGTCGGAATATTTGCCAGGAACGGCATTCCCTTACTGTTCACGGCACCGGCCTGACACCAGATATGGCCTTCCGGCAGCTCGATGGTCAAGTCCGTACCCGCAGCGGTGTAATGCAGCTTGCGGTATTTCCGTTCATTCAGCTGGTCGCAGCGGGCTTGCAGGCCGCTCAAATGCTGCTGCCAGGCTTCCACCGGATTTTCGGTATCCGCGCGGCAGGCTTTGAAGATGGCATCCCAGAGCAGACCGACTTGTTCTTCTTCCGGCGCTTCAGGGAATACCTTGGCTGCCCAGGCAGGAGAAGGGAAGGCAAGGCCGTTCCAACTGACGAAGTTGGACATCATCATTTCGCGGTAAGGCATCATAGCCTGGCCGGCCGTACGCTGGAAGTCGGCAATCCGCTGCGGGTCTACGCCGTTCAGCAGATCCGGATCGGCAGAGATGATCGTCAGGAAAGCCGCCCCGTTCCGGGCAAGATCCTCAAGCTCGTCGGCCTGCCACTTGGGCGGCATCAGGAAGCTTTCCGCCGGCGCAAGATCGTAGCGCGTGCGGGTTACTTTTTCGTCCGTATAATTAACTTTAACCCATTTGGCGCCTGCTTCATAAGCGTTGCGCACGATCAGGCGAGCCAGTTCGGCGGCGGCAATGTCGGCATTCAGCACGAGGGTTTGGCCCGGCTGGATGTTGACTCCGATTTTCACCGCAAGCAATGCGTAATTTTCCAGCTTTTGCTTAAAATCCAGCATCGATTCTCCCCCTAAATCTTAACTTTTAAAATGCCCAATTGCCTTTCAGGAAGACCGCTTCGCGCGCGCCGTCCTCGGTAATGCCGTAGATATCCATGTCGGCGGAGCCGATCATAAAGTCGACGTGGGTGACGCTGCTGTTGAGTCCGCGTTCGATCAGTTCTTCCGGCGTCATGTCTTTGCCGCCTTCAAGGCAGAAGGCGTAAGCCATGCCGATGGCCAGATGATTGGACGCATTTTCGTCAAACAGGGTGTTGTAATACAGGATTCCGGAATCGGAGATCGGCGATTGGTGAGGCACAAGCGCAACTTCGCCGAGGTACTTGGCGCCATCGTCCGTCGCCATCAGATGTTCCAGCGTATCTTGGCCTTTTTCGGCGCTGACGCCGACGATCCGCCCGTTCTCGAAGGTAATCGAGAAATTGTCGACAATGTTGCCGCCGTAACTAAGCGGTTTGGTGCTGCGGACCGTGCCGTTCACTCCGGTCTTCAATGGAGCGGTAAACACTTCTTCCGTAGGCATATTGGCTACAAAGGTGTGTCCTTTGGCATTGATGCTGTCACCCTGAGCCCAGAGATGACCTTCCGGCAGTTCGATCGTCAGATCGGTACCAGGGGCTATGTAGTGGAGTTTTTTGTACTTTTTGGCGTTCAGCACTGCGGATTTGCTCTCGAGGTTGTCCAGATGGGCTTGCCATGCGGCAACCGGATCCTCCTGATCGATGCGCACGGTGTGGAAGATGGCGTTCCAGAGCTTGTCGACCCGTTCTTCGGCCGGTACGTCAGGGAAGACTTTGTCTGCCCATGCCTGGGAAGGTACAGCAACGAGACACCAGCTGACTTTGTCCGACATCTGCAGTTCGCGGAACTTCGTCAGCGCCGTGGAACGCGTCTTCTGGTTAGCTGCGATGCGGGCCGGGTCGATGCCTTTCAATGCGTCCGGATTTTCTGCCAGTACCGACAAGAATGCGCCGCCTTCTTCGGCGAGCTCGGTCATTTCGCCGGCGAACCATTTCGGCGCTTTGGTGAATACTTCATCGGCGGCATGTTCATACTGCTGACGGGTCACAAACTCGTCATTCCAGTTCACCTTCACGAGGCCTGCGCCAGCGGCGTATGCCTTGGCCGTAATCAGCCGGATGAACTCGGCGGCGGAGACCGGCGCGCTGATGACCAGGGTTTGCCCCGGCTGGACATTGATACCGATACGTACGGCTAGATCTGCATACTTGCCAAGCTTTTCTTGAAAATCTGACATTCGTTTCCCTCCTGATAACGTATTTTTATTCTAATAGTAAATTATCAACCGCCGGATGAAAAAAGTCAATGAAGTAGGCAATGCGGCGAAACGCCGCTATCAATGATATACTATGAAGGGACGAGAGCATTGCGAAAGGATGAATGATTATGAATGTGGACATTCAAAAAGCCGAACTGAAGAGCGTAGAAGAAGGCGGATACGTCGGCCGGACCGTTTTTGCTCTGGAAGGGCATAAATTTCCTTACGAAGTTACCTTTTACAGCAAGAACGGAAGCGATTGGGACTACAGCCTGAGCTTTGCCGGAGAACCCGGAAGCGAAGAGCAATTTCTGCAGGCGGACGAGCAGTTGGAGAAAGACGACGATCTTTATAACCTGCTGTTGGATGCCGCGCTGGATACCCAGGAAGCGTAAGTACAGTCCGCAGATGTACAAAGCAAAGCCCGGAGGCAAAAGCCGTCCGGGTTGGTTCTTTTTCCGAAAGGTTGGTCAGCCGATGCTGACGGTGCCTTCGGGATAACGGAATATTTCCTTGGATTGCTGCGATTTGAAGGCATAAGCAAGCGTCAGAGGACCGGTCCGCCCGACAAACATGAGGATGATGACGAATAGTTTTCCAGCAGTGGTAAGCTCCGGAGTCAGGCTCATTGACATGCCTGCAGTACCGAATGCCGACACCGCTTCGAATAAGATGCTCAGAAAATCTGCGTGTTCCGTAACTGACAGCAGCATGGTGGCGATGACCACAAGCATCAGGGAGAGCAGGCTTATGGAGATAGCACGGTAAACGTTGTTCTTGGAGATGCGGTGCCGGAACATGACGATGTCGTCTTTGCTCCGCAGCTTCGAGTAAGCGGTAACGATCAGAATGGCGAACGTCGTGATTTTGATGCCGCCTCCGGTCGAACCCGGTGCTGCTCCGATGAACATCAGCAGAATAGTCAGGAACTGCGTCGATTCGCGAAGCGCGAGAATATCTACGGTGGCCACACCGCCCGAACGCGGGGAGATGGACTGCATGAGCGATGCCATGATTTTGCCCCCGGGATGAAGCGGAGCGAGCGTATGGCGTACTTCTAGCCAGAAGAAGATTATAGCGCCGATGACGACCAGCAGAACGGACGTGGACAGCACTACTTTGGAATGAAGCGTTAACCGTTTGCGTTTCGGCCAGTCCAGCACATCGGACAATACGATAAAACCGACTCCTCCCAGAAAAATAAGCAGCATGGTAGTTATATTCACGATTGGGTCTTCCGCATACTCGGTCAGCCCGCTGAACGGTCCGTGGATGTCTCCGAACAGGTCAAAACCGGCGTTGTTGAAGATGGAGATGCTGTGAAAAAGGCCGTAGTAGACCGCTTTGCCAACCGGCATGTCGATCAGAAACCGGCCGGCCAGCAGCGCTGCGCCGCTCAACTGGATAACCAGGGAGTAAATCAATACCCGGCGGATCAGCTTGACGATGCCTTGCATGGAGTTCTGGTTCATCGATTCCTGCAACAGCAGGCGTTCCTTGAGCGAGATCTTTTTGTTCAGCACGAGAGTGATCAGCGTTGCCATCGTCACAAAACCGAGCCCGCCAAACTGTATCAGCGTCAGAAGCACTATCTGGCCGAAAAAAGTCAGTTGGGTACCCGGATCAATCACCGCCAGACCGGTGACGCAGGTGGCTGAAGTCGCCATGAATAAAGCATCGATGAAGGACAGGTCCCGGCCTGTGCTTGAAATTGGCAAATATAGCAGTACCGTTCCCACAACTATGAGCATGACAAAGCCGATGGACAAAATTTTGGGCGGCGTCAGCTTAAGTTTCCCGTAGAATAGATTTGCCAACGACATTACCCCTGACGTAAGGATTCTATGAATGCAATGGCCCCATTATAGCATGAGCCTATAAAGTTCACGAAATCGGCAGGATAATGGCAAATTTTATCGAATACTACCTTTTGGAAGACGATTTCCAATCAGGCAAAGGAGGCATTTGTTCCCGTGACAAGTCCGATTTTGAATCAAATTGGCGGTGTGTTTGTTCCGGTAAGCGACATTGAACGTTCGAGAGACTGGTATTGCGGATTGCTTGGTCTGCCGTCGGACGGCGAAATCCTATTCGGGCATTTATTTGTCGTTCCGATGGAGGGGCCGTCGCTGGTGCTGGACAGCAAAATTTATACGCCCGAAGTGGTGCTAAAAGCCCCGGCTTTCCATTTGAATACCCTCGACATTGACCGTGCATACGATTACGTCAAGGCTAGCGGCGCCGAACTGCTGACCGATATCGAACATGACCATTGGTTTAATTTCAAGGACCCGGACGGGAATGTGCTCATGATTTGCCGAAACGGGGACGATGAATGATTGGCCAGGCGCTTGGCAAGGGGGAAGTAGAATGATGATCACACTGCGCAGGTTGATTCCAGCGGATGCGGCAGAGCTGCTAACGCTCCAGCACCGGCTGGACGATGAAACTTCGTTTATGCTGCTGGAACCCGGAGAACGGCAAAGCGGGCTTCAACAGGTTCAGGACATGATACAAGGTTTTGAACGGGCGGACAACTCCATCCTGATCGGAGCGGAAGCGGACGGCAAGCTGGCCGGCTACTTATCCTTGCGGGGCGGGAGCGTGAAGCGGAACAGGCACAGCGCCTATCTCGTCATTGGTATTCTGCAGGAGTTCCAGGGAATCGGGGTCGGTGCCGCGCTGTTTCAAGAGATGGAGAACTGGGCGAAGGGCGCAGGGCTGATCCGGCTGGAATTGACGGTGATGACGCACAACACCAAAGCTCTTGCGCTGTATGCCAAATGCGGCTTTGAAATCGAAGGAACGAAGCGGAAATCGCTGCGGATCGGCGAAGCGTGGGTCGACGAGTATTATATGAGCAAAATACTCGCCGACTGACGGCTTCGCCCGTCCGGCTTGATTATTTCTTGATTTCGACTTTATGAATCCGGTGACGGCTCATCTCGCGGACGGTCAGTTCCCAATCGCCATAAGTTATGGATTTGCCGGCTGCCGGTTCAGGCATATGGCTGTAAAGCCAGCCGCCGATGGTCGTCACTTCTTCATCAATAATGTCCATACCGGTTAATTGATTAAGCTCAAGCAGGGATACCTTGCCGTCGACTGAATAGTGGTCTTCCGCGAGCTTTTCAAATTCCTTGCGTTCATCCCCGTCGAATTCGTCGCGAATCTCGCCGACAATCTCCTCCAGAATATCCTCAATCGTAATCAGACCCGAAGTCCCGCCATATTCATCCAGCAATAAAGCGATATGAACCCGCTCCTGCTGCATGCGCGTGAGCAGGGTTTTGACCGGCATCACCTCGGATACGGTCAGCAGCGGCTGCAACAGGCTTTTGAAGTCAAAATCCGGATCGTTGTCATATTTCAAAAAGAGCTGCTTCGTATTGATCATCCCGACGATATTATCCTTGCTGCCGTCCGCTACCGGAAAGCGTGTGTATTGTTCTTTGCGGATGATGGCGAAATTGTCTTCGAGCGAATGGTTGGTGAACAGGCACACCATGTCGGTGCGCGGCACCATGATGTCTTTCGCCAGCATTTGGTCGAAGGTGAAGATCCGGTTCACATACCCGTATTCCGCTTTGTTGATTTTGCCGTTCTCATAGCTTTCGGACAAAATAAGCCGGATTTCTTCCTCGGAATGCGCATCCCCGTGCTCGCTGGCCGGCTTCATGCCAAATACGCGGACCAGCAGATTCGCCGAACCGTTCATCAGCCAGATGAGCGGATACAGCAATTTATAGAACCAGATGATTAACGGAGCGGTAAATTGACTGATTTTTTCCGGAATGTTGATCGCCGCCGTCTTGGGCGCCAGCTCGCCGACCACCACATGCAGAAACGTCGCAATCAGGAACGCCAGTATAAACGCGACCGGCTCGCTGAAGCTGTGGCTGAGATGAACCCAATCGAAAACCGGCAGCAGCAGCTGCTCGAAAGCGGGTTCCGCGAGAGCACCGATGCCCAGAGCCGTAATCGTGATACCGAGCTGGCATGCGGATAGGTATCCGTCCAGGTTGGCGGCGACTTTTTCGATCGCCAACGCGTTTTTACGGCCCTCCAGCACCATTTGGCTGATCAGGCTGCCTCTGAGCCGTACCATCGCAAATTCCGTCGCTACAAAAAAAGCGGTTAAAACAATCAAAATGGCCACCAGCGTCAAACTAAGTCCTATACCCATAAAACTGTTACCATCCCTCTCTTGGTTATAAATAAGTGCATATTCCTACAGTTTAAGTTGTTTAAAAAGAAAGAGCAATTTTTGCGCGGAGGCAATTTCTTGATTTTTGCACTTTACATCACTAATATTAGGAAAAGAAATAGATAAAATGTCGAAATTGTGAAGTCAGGAAGGGGTGGGTCGACATGAGTCATATGCAAATGCTCCGGGAACCGAAGCAGCGGAAACTGCTGCTGAGCGCAGGCATCAGCTGGATGTTTGACGCGATGGACGTGGGAATGATTTCTTTCGTCGTTGCTGCGCTGGCAAAGGAATGGTCGCTCGGACCGGATAAAATCGGATATTTAACCAGCATTAACTCGGTCGGAATGGCGATCGGCGCCGCAGCCGCGGGGATTCTCGCCGACCGTTTCGGCCGCAAGTCGGTGCTGCTGTGGACGCTGCTGGTCTTCTCGGTGGCCAGCGGGCTGTCTGCGTTTGCGGCAGGGTACGCGGTGTTATGCGTTTTGCGCTTCATCGCCGGGTTCGGGCTCGGGGGCGAGCTTCCGGTTGCCTCGACGCTCGTTTCGGAGAGCATGCCCGCCAAAGAACGCGGCCGCGCTGTCGTGCTGCTGGAAAGCTTCTGGGCCGTTGGCTGGATTGCCTCGGCGCTGATCGCTTATTTCGTCATTCCGAATTACGGCTGGCGAATCGCCTTTGTCATCGGCGCCATTCCGGCACTGTACGCGCTGGTGCTGCGACGGACCATCGACGACTCGCCGCGCTTCGCTGCGGTCAAGAGTGCGCCAGTGTCGCTCCGCAAGCGGATCGCAACCGTCTGGAATGCGGAATACCGCAAATCGACGGTGATGCTCTGGATTCTGTGGTTCACGGTTGTCTTCTCTTATTATGGAATGTTCCTGTGGCTGCCGACGGTCATGGTGCTGAAAGGCTTCAGTCTCGTGAAAAGCTTCGAGTACGTGCTGATCATGACGCTGGCCCAGCTACCTGGTTACTTTACCGCGGCTTATTTCATTGAAAAATTCGGCCGCAAGTTTGTCCTGGTTATCTATCTGCTGCTTACCGCCGGCAGTGCCGCCTGGTTCGGCAACGCGACAACGGAAGGCATGCTAATGGCGGCGGGGATTTGCCTTTCGTTCTTCAATCTCGGCGCCTGGGGCGGCATGTACGCCTACACGCCGGAGTTATATCCGACCGCGCTTCGCTCCACCGGGGCGGGTCTGGCTACCGCATTCGGGCGGATCGGCGGCATCATTGCCCCGACGCTGGTCGGCACGCTGGTCGACCGTTCGGTCCACATCAGCACGATTTTCATGCTGTTCTTCGTGACCATTATCATCGGGGCGCTCGCGGTACTGCTGCTGGGCAGGGAGACGAAAGGACTGGAGTTAAGTTAGCCGGCCATTAAGAACAATTGTTTGCCTTTCTACTTGATGTGACTCTGCCTGCAGTGCTAATATGGATAGTATGACGACGGTTCTTCACGATTTGTGAACAGAACCGTTTTTTTGTAAAACCGGGGGTTGAGAAACATGAGCCATGAACGGAACGACCCGTATTTTTCAGAGCTGGTCTTCGAGAGCACCGAACGGGAGATGCCCATTCCTCCGCGGGAATCAAGCGCAGCAGCGGTACCGAAGCCGGCCCCGGCCAAACGGACTAGCGGAACACCGGAGGTGCAGCAGCTGGCGCTGTGGGCAGAAGAACGGCGGGAGCCGGTAAAGACGACCGAAGGCGAGTTCGTCCAGCGGGCCAAAGAAATGGCGGATTACAAGGAAGCACCGGCACTGTTTGTTCCATTTAAAAGCTACTGGCCCACCTACGGCCACATGACAGGCGCCCAAAGCCGATGGTATTTCTACTGGCGCGGGGAAGTGCGGGAGGGCCGTTATCCGAAGACGGATCTATCGTATATTTTCCTGCATGTGTACGAGCTGATCAACGGCGTCGGCTGGAATGAGCCGAAGGAAGGTCTGCGGCAGCTGGAAGGACTATGGGAAGCGTACAGGGACAGCTATAAACGGCTCGATCAATATATGAGTGCGTGGATTGCGGATTTCTCGTTTGTGCACAAGCTGAACATTTCGCTCTCCCGCATTGTTGCACGCACCCGTGGACTTGCCGGCGACCTGGCAGAGATGGAACTGATGCGCTGTCTGACGACTGCTCCGGAGGAGCTGACGTTCGATGCGCTGACCATCATGTCCGACTATGACATCACCAAATCGAAATTCTACGCCGGTGAAGGAAAAATACTGGCAGAGCGCTATATTCCTCGCGTCATCGCGCTGATCAATGCCTATGTTGCGCGAAAACACGGCCAGGGTCTCATCGAGATGTTTCCGCCGGGACCGGCGGTTCCCCGCGAACGTTATCTGTTCCGCAGCGCGGTATACGATATTTCACTGTACGGCTACTCCGTGCTTGTCCCGGTTGCGCGAATCAGCAAATCCGCACCGCTGAGGAGCTTGTTTACGCGCCTGTTCCGGCTGACGGAGAACAAACTGCGCGAATTGACGGGTTACCGCGGCCGGCTGAAAGGCATCAAGATCGAAGCGGAGATGGAGGACGCCGTCTCGCGGTATCTCGAACGCGAGTTCCGCAGAGAACAGCAGGAGGCGAAAGGGCCCGCGGTCGTCATTGATCCGGAGAAGCTGACCCGCCTGGAGAACGATTCGGACATCGTCCGCGGGCTGCTGACCGTCGAAGACAGCCAAAACCCAATCGAAGAGACTGACGGAATGGCGGGGCTATCAGAGCAAACTGCAGCTGACGTGCTAGAGGCAGATATGCCGACGGAAGACATCGATAAAGATATTGTTAATGATATTAATGAATCTGTAAAGAGCGGTGAACCGGGCGTTAACTCCGGCGGTAATCCGGAATGGATGGAGTTTAACGTAGCGCTCCAGCCGCTTGAGCGAAAGGCGCTGCTGCTTCTTGCCGAAGGGGGGATCAGCGCGCTTCAACCCTTCGCGGCAGAATCAGGAACGATGGCGGAGCTATTAATTAATGATATTAATGAAATTGCGATGGAGCATCTCGGCGATCTGCTGATCGACGGAGATGAGCTGTCCGAAGAATACGAACCGTTGCTGCAATATTTGAGAGGTGAGTCGTCATGAATGAAGTGAAAATACCGAAACGCGTCACGACCGCGCTGGTCAATTCCCTGACTGCCGGCGTTGTACCGCGGATCGGCCTGGAGCATATCGCGGTCGGCCGGCTGCCCGAGGTGGAGGCCATCCTGCGCGATCTTGACAATATTGCCGAAGGCGGAGCCGCGTTCAAATTGATTACCGGACGGTTCGGCAGCGGCAAAAGCTTCCTGCTGCAAATCATCCGCAACTATGCGATGGACCGCGGGTTTGCCGTAGCCGACGCCGACTTGTCGCCGGAGCGGCGCCTCGTCGGAACGAAAGGGCAGGGGCTGGCGACCTACCGCGAGCTGATCAGCCATTTGTCGACCAAAACGCGCCCGGACGGAGGCGCGCTGGAAATCGTTCTGCAGAAGTGGATCGTTACGCTTCAGCAGGAAGCGATGCGGGACAGCGGCGCCGCGGCGGGTTCGCCGGAGCTGAGCCAGGAAGTCGAGCGGCGCATTTACGAAGCCGCTTCGCAGCTGCACGGCCTCGTGCACGGCTTCGACTTCGCCAAGGTGCTGGCCGCGTACTGGAACGGTCAGCGACTTGCCGACGACGGGCTGAAGCAGGACGCCCTGCGCTGGCTGCGCGGCGAGTTCGCCACCCGGACGGAAGCGCGGAAGGCGCTGGACGTCGGGGTCATTATCGATGACGACAACTGGTACGATTATATGAAGCTGTGGGCAGAGTTTACGGGGAACATCGGCTATCAGGGCCTCTTGCTGTTTATCGACGAAGGCGTCAATCTCTACAAGATTACGAACAGCGTCTCCCGGCAGAGCAATTACGAAAAGTTGCTGACGATGTTCAATGATACGATGCAGGGCAAAGCGGAGCGGCTCGGCATCTACATCGGCGGCACGCCGCAGTTTGTCGAAGACCAGCGGCGCGGCTTATTCAGCTATGAGGCGCTGCGCTCGCGGCTCGTAGCCGGACGTTACGGCGGAGCCGGCCTCGGCAATTTCACCGGCCCGATTATCGCCCTGCAAATGCTGTCGCACGAAGAGATCCTTGTGCTGCTGCAGAAGCTGCGGGATATTCATGCACTGCATTTCGGCTATGGCGCTGCGCTGACTCAAGCGCAGCTGGTGCATTTTATGGAAGAAGCCGTCGGCCGGCTCGGCGCCGACGAGCTGCTTACCCCGCGCGAAGTAGTGCGCGATTTCATGGATCTGCTGCATACGCTGCGCGAGCATCCGGAGCTGTCGTTCGAGCAGCTGGTCGGCGAACTGAAGGCGAAGCCGGGTGTCCCGCCAGAGGATGAACTCGACGGCCTGCTTGCGGAGTTCGACCTATGAGCGGCGGCAATCCGTTTCATCGGCTGGCGCCGTTCATCAAGGAATTCATCTACCGCAACCGCTGGGAGACGCTGCGCGAAGCGCAGGTCGATGCCTGCCGGGTGCTCTTCGATACGCCGAATCATCTGCTTATCGCTTCGGGGACGGCTTCGGGCAAGACGGAAGCCGCCTTTTTTCCGGCGCTTACAACGCTGCATGAGTCTCCCTCCACCTCGGTCGGCATCCTGTATCTCGCGCCGCTCAAAGCACTGATCAACGATCAATTCGCACGCTTGAACGATTTGCTGCGCGAAGGCAATATCCCGGTCTGGCACTGGCATGGCGATGTGCCCCAAGCCGATAAAACGAAGCTGATGCAGAACCCTTCGGGCGTTCTGCAGATTACCCCGGAATCGCTGGAGGGACTGCTGATGAACCGGCCGAACGCGATTCCTGCCCTGTTCCACGATCTGCGCTACATCATCGTGGACGAGGTGCATGCCTTCATGGGCGCGGACCGCGGCATTCAGGTGCTCAGCCAGCTGGCGCGGATCTCGCGTATGGCCGGCTGCTATCCGCGGCGCATCGGGCTGTCCGCCACGCTCAGCGACTACGCGTCGGTGACGAGCTGGCTGGCCGCCGGCACCCGCCAGGCCGTCGAAGTGTCCGCGCCGCAGGGCGGGCGCAAGCTGCGGCTGAGCATCGAGCATTTCTCGTTCCCCGACGCGCGGGACGAGGTGCAGGCCGAGCAGCTGGAGCAGGCGAAGCAGGCGTATTACGGTTTTGTCTACGATCATACGCATCTGAAAAAGGCGCTGATCTTTACGAACAGCCGCACCGACGCCGAAGAGGCGATTCTGGAGATGCGGCGCATTGCCGCGAAGCGGGAAGAGCGGGATATCTTCCATGTGCACCATGGAAGCATTTCCGCGATGCTCCGCGAGGAAGCGGAGGCCGCGCTCCGGCAAGGCCCCGGACCGGCCGTAGCCGCAGCGACGCTGACGCTGGAGCTCGGCATCGACCTCGGCGAGCTGGAGCGGGTCGTGCAGCTCGGCGCGCCGTACAGCTGCGCGAGCTTCGTGCAGCGGCTCGGCCGCTCCGGAAGGCGCGAGGACGCCGCTTCCGAGATGATCTTCGTCACCCCGGAGGAGGAAGACGAAGAGGCGCAGCTTCCGGCACGAATGCCGTGGGCGCTGCTGCGGGCCATCGCGGTGATCGAGCTGTACGTCCGCGAGAAATGGGTGGAGCCGCTGCAGGTGCGCAAGCTGCCGACCGGACTGCTGTACCATCAGACGATGAGCATCCTGAAAAGCATGGGCGAAGCGGAGCCGGAGGACCTGAAGGAAGCCGTATTAAGCCTGCCGTCCTTCAAAGGGATTGAAGACAGCGATTACGAGGCTTTCATGGAGTATATGTACGCCATGGGACATATCGAAAAGATGGATGAAGGCGGATTAATCGTCGGCCTCGGCGGCGAGAAAATCGTCAACAACTTCCGATTTTACGCGGTGTTCAAGGACGACGAAGAGCATGTCGTTTATAATGGCACCGAAGAAATCGGCTCCATTACGACCGTACCGCCGCCAGGATACTGCTTTACGCTGGCCGGCAAGCTGTGGAAGGTGGAGGAGGTCGACAACCGTCACAAGGCGGTTTATGTCAAAGGCTCGCGCGGGAAAGTCGATACGCTGTGGCTTGGCGCGGGCGGGGATGTGCATACCCGCATCATGGACAAAATCCGCAGCGTGCTCGGTGCGACCGATCTGTATCCGTACCTGGCGCCAAGTGCCGCAGCACGGCTGGAACGGGCGCGGCGGCTGGCCAAGGAAAGCGGCCTCCTGGAGCGTTCGGTGCTGCCGGCGGGCGGGGATTCCATGTTCATTCTCCCATGGGCCGGCAGCCGGCAGTTCCGCACTTTGGAGCGGATGCTGAAGAATAATCTGCGCGACCGGATGGGGCTGCGCTCCATCGTGCCGATGGAACCTTATTATATGGTAGTGGCGGGAAGAGCGGATGCCGAAACGCTGGAACGGGAGATCATGGCGGAAACCTTCGACATCCAGGACCCGATCGCGCTGCTCAAGGCGGATGAAGCGCCTTATTTAGGAAAATACGACGAGTTTATCCCGCATGACCTGCTGCGTAAGGCGTTTTCGCTGGACGGCCTGGATGTGGACGGCTTACGGGAGATTCTGAAGCATTGGCAGCGGCCGCGGACGTGATATACGTCCGGGCCGCTTTTTTCATATGCCGCAAAAATTGAAGTTTTTCGTTTATTACTGCAACTTGCTGAAAATATTTGCGAGCAACTGAAAGACACTGCATAATAATTGCGGTTCGGCGCGGAAATCCTGCATGTTTTCCCACATCCCGACAAATCATACAGTACATGATGGACCCGGGAAAGGGGAGGAGGTTTGTTTTTACTCGTAAAAATTTTGGCATCACCTAAAAAAAACAAACCTTTATTCTGTAGTTATCACCTTGTTGGAAGCGCTTAAACCGATGATAATGAACATATCACGAAGAAGGGGGCAATACAAAGATGGCAAACAGCAACTTGAAAAAGCCGGCTGCAATCGCAATGGCGGCAGCGCTGGCAATGAGCTTGGCAGCTTGCGGCAACAACAATAACGACAACAGCAGCAATACCAGCACCAATTCCGGGGGCAACACTACAAACAACTCCGCCGATGCAACTGCAGCTCCTGCAGCGGACAGCGGCAAAAAAGTCACCATCACGTTCCAAAACATCCAACCGGATCCATCGACGCCTTCCTACAAGACGTTGCACACGATCGTTGAACAGTATGAAAAGGAACATCCAAACGTTCACATCGAACTGGATTCGCTGAATACCGACCAACAAAAAGTGAAGCTGAAAACGCAAGCGGCTTCCAAAGAAGTACCGGACATCACGATCGTTAACCCTGCAGCGCAAATGAAGCCGTTCGTCGATGCCGGCCTGCTGGCTCCGCTGAACGACATGCTCGACCAAAACGGCCTGAAAGACACATATCAAGCCGGCCTGCTCGACTACTACAGCTTCGACGGCAATACTTACGCGGTACCGGACGGCAACAACATCGAAGTCGTCTACTACAATAAAGACCTGTTTGCACAAGCAGGCATCGCTAAAACACCAACAACCTTCGAAGAAATGCTGCAGGACGTAAAAATCCTGAAAGACAAAGGCATTACGCCATTGGCTATCGGTGAAAAGGATTCCTGGACCGGTTCCTTCCTGTTCATGAACATCCTGCTCCGTACCAATAACGGCCCTGGCTTCCTGAGCGACGTGCTCGCCGGCAAGAAAACATTCGAAGATCCTGCTTTCATCGAAGCGGTTGACGCGTTCCAACAACTGGTTCAAGCCGGAGCTTTCCCTGACGGTGCAACATCGATCGACGCTAACGCCGGCGGTAACATCTTCAAAACAGGCAAAGCGGCTATGTGGGTTATCGGTTCCTGGGAAACTGGCGCCATCGACGCTTCTTCTGTAGCAGGCAAGGTTGGAGCATTCCAATTCCCTACTGTTAACGGCAAAGGCGATCCAAACCAATTCATGCTGGCTCCTGGTAGCGCATTTGCAGTATCCGCTAACAGTGAACACCTGCAAGAAACCAAAGATTTCCTCAACTACTTTGCATCGAACTATCCTAAGCAACAGTTCGAAAACAAAAACGCTGTTGGTATCGGCCAAAAAGTGGACGGCGACCTGAAAGCTGCCGGCTACTCCGACCTGGCGATCGAAATTTCCGACCTCTTTAACCAAGTTAAAGGCGGCGACCTGGCATTCGATAACACGATGAACCCAGCGACTGCACAAGTTCACTTGAGCAGCATCCAAAACCTGTTCGTACAAAAAGTTGACTCTGCCAAAGTAGCAAAAGAACATCAAGCCGCTTTTGAAGCCAACAAAGAATAAGATATAAAAAGGGCAACCTAATCGATGCGAAGCAGCGCTGGTGTGCTGCTTCGCATCGAACTATATGAGTGGAACGAGAAAGAATCAGTTTTGTTTAGGGGGCGGGAAAGATGAAAGTACTGAAGGTGCCAGCACGCACAATAGCCGTCTTCGTATTGCCATGTCTGCTGCTGTACGTGTGCCTTGTGTTTGTACCCATACTGGTATCGATTTATACAGGGTTATTCAAGTGGGATGGACTTACGGCAATGCATTTCGTCGGTTTCGGCAATTTTAAGGAAATGTTTACGAATGACCCGGTCTTTTGGCCGTCGGTCCGCAGAACGCTGCTGTATGCAGTAGCTTCGATGATTGAGATTCCATTCTGTTTGGGAATGGCGATTCTGCTTAACCGTTTTGTGAAAAAAGGCAATACGCTGGTGTCGATCTATTTTACACCGGTTATCCTGTCCGTCGTTATCCTCGGTCAATTGTGGAAAACGATTTACAACCCTACCTCCATGGGGGGGATGATCAACGGGATTTTGACTTCGCTGGGATTGGAAAGCTGGACGCATAACTGGCTGACGGAGCCGAACATCGCCATGTTCGCAATCTACATCGTATCGCTCTGGCAGTACTTTGGTTACCATCTGCTGATCCAGTTCACCGGTGTGCAAAATATTCCGGACGAGCTTTATGAAGCGGCCAAAATCGACGGAGCGGACGGCTTCAAGGCAGACCGTTACATTACGCTGCCGCTGATCGTTCCGATCTTTAAAATATCGATTGTTCTTGCGTTTATCGGTTCCCTGCAGGCGTTTGACCTCGTCATGGTTATGACCGCAGGCGGCCCGGCACATGCTACCGACGTTATTTCGACACATATGTATAACAGTTCGTTTATGTCCTTCAAGTATGGTTACGGCAGTGCGATTGCCACTTTCCTGGTCGTTGTCTGTCTCGCATTTACAGGTGTTATTAACGGAATCTTCAATAAACTCGAGAAAAAATTCGGCTAGGAGAGGAGTGCGCGATCATGCAAAAAGTAAAAAAAGGAATCGTGTATCTTCTTTTCGCAATTCCTGTCGTTACGCAATTATACCCGCTGTTATGGCTGTTCCTGTATTCCCTAAAGACCAATGAAGAAATTTTGGACGGAAGCTTCTTCTCGTTACCGAAAGTTTTTCAATGGCATAACTACAAGGAAGCTTATGAGGCCGGCAACTATCTTAAGTATTTGACGAACAGCGTGTTCGTTACCGGCGTTACCATGGTTTGCGTCATCGTGCTCGCTGCGATGGTGGCTTATGCGATCTCCCGTTTCCAATGGAAATACGGCAATGCGGTTTTGACCGTGTTCCTGATGGGGATGATGATTCCGATGCAGGCAACGCTGCTGCCGCTGATGATCATCTTCAAGCATGCGCATATCCTTAACACGCATTGGTCGCTGATTCTGCCGTATGTCGCGTTCCAGACGCCGATCGCGGTCTTTATCCTCAGCGGCTTCATGAAGGGCATTCCGCATGAAATCGAAGAATCGGCCTTTATCGACGGAGCGACCGTATACCGCATCTTCCGCAGCATTATTCTTCCGATCTCGGTTCCGCCGGTCATGACCGTGTGTATTCTGACTTTTATCAATATCTGGAACGAATACATCCTGGCGGCTACGTTCATCTCTACCGAGAAGCTGAAGACCCTGCCGTTCGGGGTATACACCTTCGTCAGCCAGTATTCGGTTAACTACGGTGACATCGGCGCATTCCTCGTCATGGGCGCGCTGCCGGTCATTCTGATGTACTTCTTCCTCTCCAACCAAATCACTAAAGGGATGGTTGCAGGGGCGGTCAAAGGTTAATAAACTGAAGCATTGCTAAAAATTTTGCTTAGGCGCTATAATAGGAGCGGCAGGAATCAGGTGCACGAGGGAGGAAGTCATATGCGTAGCGGCTTTCACTCCATCCATCACCGGTTGTTTCTGCTGTTCCTTTTTTGCATGTCCGGAATTCTGCTTATTGTCAGCCTGCTGTACTATAACCGGACTTCGGATCAAATGCATAAAAAGATCGGCGATTTGTCGCAGAAAAACGTCTCGCAGACCGCTGGGCTGTTTAACTTGCTTTATAAGGGTTACGACTCGATGTCCAAGTCGCTCAGCAACAACTTCGAGATGATTCGCCTGCTCAACGAAACAACGGATGAACCGGCAGTGGAGTACATCAATGAACGCGCTATTACGAATATCATCGGTTCCATTTTTTATTCCCGGGATGATCTTATCGGCATCCATGTCATCACGGACAAAGGGAAGATTTACAATTACGGCAATTATCTCAATGTAGTGGATCCGGATTACCGCAGCAAGGATTGGTACGGCGAACTGCAATCTTCTTCCGGAAAAATGGTTTGGCTGGGCGTGTATCAGCATTCGCTGATCGATCAGGTGGAGGAGAAGCCCGTCTTTGCCTTCGGACGGCAAATTTACGATCTCAACGAGCATAAGCCGATCGGGATCGTACTGTATGAAATGGATCCGCAACCGGTTTTGGACGCGCTGGACAACCTGAAGCTCAGCGATAACAGTCAGGTATACCTCATGTCCCAGGACGGCCGTTTTGTGTCATCGACCATCGATACGACACTGGACGACGAGAAATTCCCGGAGCTGCAAAATACGGCTGATGTTGTCGTAGATCAGGAGAAGGACCGGCTGATCGTGGCGTCGAAGCTTTCTTTCGTTAACTGGTGGATTATGAGCATTACGCCGAACAAAGACCTGAATGTGGAATCCATGCAGATGAAGCGGTATCTCTTGATCGTCATTTCCATTCTCATTCTGGTCTCCACGTTAATCGCTTCCATCGTGTCGCAGACGATTTCGTCGCCGATCAAGAAGCTGGTGCGGGAGATGAAGCAGGTCGAAATCGGTAATTTCCGGGGTATGCTGAGCGTCGCTTCATACCAGGAGATCAACATTCTCGTCGCGTCCTTTAACCGGATGGTCCGTCGAATCGAGGAGCTGATCGAGCGGGTCAAGCTATCTTCGGTCAGCGAGAAAAACGCCGAGCTGCACGCGCTGCAGTCCCAGGTAAACCCGCATTTCCTGTATAACACGCTGGATATGATCTACTGGATGCTGGACGAGGAAGGCAACGAGCAGCTCGGCGAGCTGGTGTTGTCGTTGTCCTCGATGTTCCGCTACAGCAGCCAATGGGATGACGGCATGGAAGTCACGCTCCGCGAAGAGCTGGAACAGATCGGACATTATTTGAAGATTATCTCGATCCGGCTGGAAGGCCGGCTGGTCATCGTCAAGGAGATTGAGGAGCGCTGGATGAATATCCGCGTGCCGAAGATGACCGTGCAGCCGGTCATTGAAAATGCAGTCAAACACGGTCTGGAATCCCTGGGCCGCCAAGGCGTGCTGAAGGTGTACACCGAAGCGGAGGGCCAGGTGCTTAAAATCATCGTGGAAGACAACGGCCACGGAATGGATGAGCTGCAGCTGCAGCGTCTGCAGCAATCGTTAATCGACGGGGCCGCAAAAGAAAACCTCAAGGAAACCGGTAAAGGCGGCATCGGGCTGCTGAACCTGCACCGGCGCCTCCAGCATATGTTCGGGGAGCGCTATGGGCTTGAAATTGCGAGCTCGCCCGGGGAAGGTACACGGGTGGCCATCGTGCTCCCGATCCAATCGGAAGGAGATCAGTAGCGTGAACATTCTCATCGCCGATGACGAACGGGTGATCCGTGAAGGCATCAAACGCACCATCCGCCATATTTTTCCCGATTATCAGGTGTTTGTTGCGGAACGGGCGGAAGAAGCGGTCAAATTTATGGAAGAAAACCGGATTCATATCGTATTGACCGACATATTAATGCCGGGAATGAGCGGGCTTGAATTCATGAAGATATCCAAACGCAGATATCCCTATGTGAAATGGGTGGTGATCTCGGCGCACAGCGAGTTTGCCTATGCCCAGGAGGCGGTCCGGCTCGGCGCGCGGGATTATTTGCTTAAGCCGATCGGCAAGCCTAAGCTTGAGGAACTGATCAACAATCTGGCCGCCGAAATTCAGCGGGACAGCGATATTACGAAACAGGGCGAACGGCTGCGGGCCAGCTTGCGTTTTCTGCGCGAGGGCGTGTTTCAGCGGCTGGCGTCGGGCCTCGATATCGGTAACCTGGATATCCGTTCCTTCGTGGAGGATTATCGGGATTTCTACCTGGTGATGATTCTGCTGGACGATTCGGAACGCAGCGTGCGGCTGGAGCATTTTATCGTGGAGAATGTCCTCACCGAACTCATTGAATTGCATGGACACGGTTTCGTGGTCAGCCATGACCGGCAAAGCCTGATCGGCCTGGTTACGCTGCACGAGGATGCGCGGGTGGAGCAGTTCCAGGAAGAGGTGCGTTCGCATCTGACGCATTATCTGAAGATACCGTTCCAGATCCTGTACTCCGGACTCAGCAGCGACATCAATACCGTTCCGCAGACCGTCAAACGGATGCGCGAGGCCTCTGCTTCGCAGGCTTTCGAGCTGGAGCCGCTGAAGGGCAGCGGGGAGAAGGCAATCGATGTGGCGCTGCATTATATCAAGGAGCATTTCGGCGAGGATTTGTCGCTAGAGAAGATGGCTTCGGTGGTCTTCCTGAACCCGGCGTACTTCAGCCAGCTGTTCAAACAGAAGACGGGTCTGGGCTACAAGGAGTATGTTACCTCGCTCCGCCTGGAGCAGGCCAAACTGCTGCTGCTCAATCCGAAGCTGAAGCTGGCCGAGATTGCCGAGCGGGTGGGCTATCAGGACATGCGGCATTTTACCCAAATGTTCCGCAAGAAATTCGGATTGACGCCAACGGAATACCGTCAGCAAGAGGATATGAATATTCAAATGACCAAAGCGAGTCCGCCGCAAAGCTGATGGGCTGGCCAAACATGAAAAAAGCCGGTGCCGGGAAAAATTCCGGGCATCGGCTTTTTTTGCTGTATGCATAAATCGCTTAAATATCATTAAGGCTATTAAATGAATTGAAGTTGATATTGTTGTAATTATTGTTGTAATAATCATTCAAATTGTTATACGTCTCCGACCCTGCAACGATCAAAGAGATGACGATTACGGCGATTAGGAAGAGCCCAAACAGCGTGCCGAGAATGCCGGTAACCAGACCGGCGATGGCCATGCCTTTGCCCTGCTCATAGCGTATGCGGATTTCCTTGAAAGAGATGGAAGCCAGAATAATGGCAATGATTCCAAGCAGGAATCCGACAAACGGAATCATCAGGGACAGAATGCCGAGCACCAGTGCGCCGATGGATTTCCCGTTGGTTTTAGCCGGGGGCGGCGGAGGCGGAGGGGGGCTGAAATATTGCTGCTGGTCATAAGATTGGTAAGTCATCGGATGGCTCCTTTTAAAAGTTATGAATGTTCAATTGTCTATGATTCGTCTATGTATACACTCCTCCCATTATATCTGATTTCTAAGGTCCGGCGTTCATTTTTTTGGAGGATAGTCAACCATAGGTAAAAAAAACACCCGACAACTGCCCATGAAGGCGATTGTCAGGTGTTTTTTCATGCTTACGTTTCGTTTTTGGGTACGTTATTCAGGCTTGGCACATAGTCTGCCAGCTTGCTGTTCTTCAGCGGCTCCGGTTCGTCGGTCAGATGCGCGGCATCGTACCGGTTGTCTTTATTGTCCGCATGATTGTTGGCACGGCTTAATTTAGCGTCGGAATTGTTTTTAGGCATTGGCTCACCTCCGTTCAGCATTTTTAATATGGAAAAGAACGGGCGGTTTTATCCGGGGCCAAGCCCATTTCTCGCATCGCGGCATTGACACTGTTCAGAATAGTGTATATATTAAATATGTACACTAATTACATTAATCACAGAGATATGGGGTTTGCCATGAATATAATTATATCAAGCACATCGGGTGAGCCGATCTATGCCCAGATTGTCGTTCAGTTCCGCCAAATGATTCTGCAGGGCGAACTCTCATCCGGGATGCCGCTGCCCTCGATCCGTCAGCTTGCCAAAGAGCTGCAGATCAGCGTGATCACGACCAAACGGGCATATGAGGAGCTGGAACGGGAAGGGTTGATCAATTCGGTCGTGGGCAAGGGCTCATTTGTCTCCGGAGCGGATACGGAGTACATCCGGGAACAGCGGCTGCGGCTTCTGGAGGGCCGGCTGAAGGAAATCATCGAGGAGAGCAGGCAGCTGGGCATGGAATACGCGGAGCTGGCGGACATGCTGAAGCTTTTATGCGAGGAGGATGCATAATATGAACTATTGTATCGAACTGAACGACTTGAACAAAAGTTACGAACGTTTTCAGATGCAGGATGTGAACCTGAGCATACATACCGGATACATCACCGGATTGATCGGGCCTAACGGAGCCGGCAAAACCACCTTGATCCGGATGATGATGGGAATGGTCCGCCCGGATCAAGGCGAGGTGAAGCTGTTTGGTCAAAAGACCGATGTGGATCACGCCGAGCACAAAGGCCGGATCGGTTATGTCTCGGATGAAAGCTATTACTACCAGCAGCTTTCGGTCAAGCAGATGAAGAAGATTATCGCCCCGTTCTACAGTTCCTGGAACGAAGATACATACCAGATGTACGAGGAGCAATTCAAGCTGCCGCCCGGCAAGAAGATCAAGGATTTGTCCAAAGGGATGAAGATTAAGTTTTCGCTGGCGGTCGCGCTCTCCCATAACGCGGAGCTGCTGATCATGGATGAGCCGACCTCGGGACTCGACCCGGTTTTTCGCAGAGAACTGCTTGATTTGCTCCGCGAGCAGCTCCAGGATGAACGGAAATCGATCCTATTCTCGACGCATAACACGACCGATTTGGACCGGATTGCGGATTACATTGTTTTTGTGAACGAAGGTCGGGTCGTGTTCCATGAAACGAAGGATGCGCTGGCGGAGCGCTATATGCTCGTTAAGGGCGGAAAAGAGCTGCTGGACAACGATGTGCGCCGGATGTTCGTGGGCTTGCGCGAGAATGCCCATGGGTTTGAAGGCCTGGCGGAGCGGAAGGCGGAGTCGGAACGTTATTTTCAGGATCATGGCATTTGCGAAAATCCTTCGCTCGAAGAGATTATGTATTTTTCCGTGAAGGGAAGTGCTTCCCATGTCTAGCGCTTATCTTCTGATCCGTAAGGATTTCGTGCTGATCCAGAAAATGCTGCTGATCTTCATTCCCTATTACGTCATCATGGGGTTGTTTACGGATGCGACTGGCCTGACGATGTTCGCACTGTTTCCGGCAATGCTGCTGCTCGTGAATTCATGCTCTCTGGATGTGCAGCATCACAATCTGCGGTTTGTGGCCAGCTTGCCGGTAAGCCGCTGCCTTGTGGTCCGGGCCAAATATTTGGCACTGATACCATACGCCGTGTTCAGCATCATATGCACGCTGGCGTTGACCTTCGTCGCCGGGGCCATAGGTAAAGAGTGGTCGTTATTGACTTGGCGGGAGACCGTGGTATTTGCCGTAGTATTCGCGGTTTTGGCCGCAATTTATTTGCCGCTTCATTACTGGCTGGGGCAAAAGGGAGCACAGGTGGTGAACCTCGTATTTATCATGTCGATCATGTTCAGCGCTTCCGCCTTTGCCAATCTCAGGAACTGGTTTCCTGCTCTGGATACTTGGATGACAACAGGGGCGTCCGGCGCCGGTATTCAACTGGTCCTTACGGTTCTCGGCTGTGCCGTTGTCGTTTATGCCTCCTATCTGATCTCGCTGCATGTATATACCTCCAAAGATATTTGATGAAAAAAGAAACTGTCTGCTGCCGTTATGCGGTTATCAGGCAGTTTTTTTCTATTAGGGCAGATGCCTGAAACATCATAGCAACAGCCATCTTCTGCGTAGAAACGCTTCTTATGCTTGCCGGAGCAACTGCTATAATCAGTTTGTGCCATCCAGCATCTCCCATTTCATGCGAAAGTAGGTGATCATGTTCCGAATACCGGTGCTTAACCAGATCATCAACGCTTCATGCGTAAAAATGTAACCGCTATCAACAATGAATCCGCAGTGGTTCTACTTGACTCGCAATTTATCCGAGGAGGTTAATCATGCGCAACAGGTTTTTTATCTGGTCGCTGATTGCAGCGATGCTTATTTCTACTTTGGTGTTCGGGGCCGGCAATCCGTCGCCGGTACAAGCTGCGGGCGGAAGCAATTTGGCGCTCGGCAAAACCGTTACCGCCAGCGGTCAATCCCAGACCTACGGCCCAGGCAACGTGAATGACGGCAATCAAGCAACTTATTGGGAGAGCGTTAATAACGCTTTTCCAGGTTGGATTCAAATCGATCTTGGTAGTAGCACCAGCATCGACCAGATCGTGCTGAAGCTGCCTGCCGGCTGGGAGACGCGTACACAAACGCTGACGGTTCAAGGCAGCGCGAACGGGTCCAATTTTTCGACCCTTGTCAATTCCGCTGGTTATGTGTTTAATCCGGCGGTGTCCGGAAACTCCGTGACAATCAATTTCGCCGCTGCCAGTACGCGGTATGTGCGTTTGAGCTTCACGGCGAATACGGGATGGCCAGCCGGCCAATTGTCGGAGCTGGAGATCTATGGCGCCGGCGGTACGACGCCGACACCTACGCCTACTGTCACGCCTACAGCCACGCCAACGCCTACAGCTACGGCAACGCCTACGCCGACCGTGACGCCTACGGCAACACCAACGCCTTCGCCGGGCAGCAACATCGCACCGGGCAAGACGCTCACTGCGTCTTCCTATACACAGTCGTTTGTGGCATCCAATGCCAATGACAATAATACCGGTACCTATTGGGAAGGAAGCGGGAACCCGAGTACGCTAACGCTCGATCTCGGCGCCAACTACAATATTACCTCCATCGTGCTGAAGCTTAATCCGGCGACGGAGTGGGGAATCCGCACGCAAACCATCCAGGTGCTCGGCCATGATCAGAACACCACATCCTTCAGCAATCTGGTATCTGCTACAGCCTATACCTTCAACCCGGCCTCCGGCAATACCGTAACGATACCGGTGACGGCCACCGTGAAACGGCTGCAGCTGAATTTTATCTCCAATACCGGCGCGCCTGCAGGGCAAGTAGCCGAATTCCAGGTGTATGGTACTCCGGCACCGAATCCCGATCTGACGATCACCGGGTTGAACTGGACGCCGGCTTCTCCGGTGGAGACGAATCCGATCACGCTGAACGCTACCGTGACGAATAGCGGTAACGCCAGCGCCGCCGCAACCACCGTCAACTTTTATCTGAACAACGAGCTGGCCGGTTCCGCCGCAGTCGGAACGCTGGCCGCTGGCGCGTCTACGACAGTAAGCTACAACGTTGGGGCTAAAACAGCCGGAACGTATACCGCTGCAGCCAAGGTCGACGAAAGCAATGCCGTTATTGAACAAAATGACGGCAACAACAGCTTTACAAGCTCCGCTTCACTGGCGGTAACGCCGGTGTCCAGCTCGGACCTTGTGGCTGCTACCACCTGGTCGCCATCGACACCTGTTGCCGGCAACGCGGTGGCCTTCACCGTCAATCTGAGCAATCAGGGAACGATTGCTTCCGCCAGCGGCGCGCATGCAATTACGCTTGTCCTTAAAAATGCTTCCGGTACAACGCTGCAAACCTTCAGCGGTTCGTATAATGGAGCCTTGGCTGCCGGCGCTTCCGTCAGCCTTCCGATTACCGGAACATGGAGCGCGGTCAATGGCACTTATACGGTAACGACTACCGTTGCTGCGGACGGCAACGAAGTCGCCGCCAAGCAAACCAACAATACTTCCACGGCCAATCTCGTCGTCTATGCGCAGCGCGGGGCCAGCGTACCGTACAGCCGGTACGATACCCAGGATGCGACGATCGGAGGGGGAGCCGCGCTGAAATCGGCACCGACCTTCGACCAGGATCAGATCGCCTCGGAAGCCTCCGGCCAAAGCTATATCGCGCTTCCATCGAACGGCTCGTTCCTGCAATGGAACGTGCGGGCAGGACAGGGCGGAGCGGGCGTGACGATGCGCTTCACGCTGCCGGATTCCTCGGACGGCATGGGCCGCACCGGTGCGCTTGATGTCTATGTCAACGGAACGAAGGTCAAAACGGTTTCGCTGACCTCCTATTACAGCTGGCAGTACTTCTCCGGCGATATGCCGGGCGATACGCCGAGTGCCGGACGACCGCTATTCCGCTTCGACGAAGTGCACTTCAAGCTGGATACGGCGCTTCAACCGGGCGATACGATCAAAATCCAAAAGAACAACGGTGACGCGCTGGAATACGGCGTGGACTTCATCGAGATTGAACCGGTACCGGCAGCAGTCGCGAAACCGGCCAATGCAGTATCCGTTGCGGATTATGGCGCCATTGCCAATGACAACGGCGACGACTTGGCCGCGTTCAAATCCGCAGTTACCGCAGCCGTTGCCGCCGGCAAAACGTTGTATATTCCGGCGGGTACGTTCAACCTCGGCAATATGTGGGAGATCGGCTCGGCCAGCAGCATGATCAACAACCTCACCGTTACGGGCGCCGGTTACTGGCATACGAATCTGCAATTCACGAACGCCAACGCCGCCGGAGGCGGGATTTCGCTGCGGATTTCCGGCAAGCTTGATTTCAGCAATGTGTACATGAACTCCAACCTGCGTTCGCGTTACGGCCAAAACGCGATTTACAAAGGCTTCATGGACAATTTCGGCAGTAATTCGATCATTCACGACGTATGGGTCGAGCATTTCGAATGCGGCATGTGGGTAGGGGATTACGCGCATACCCCGGCAATTTATGCCAACGGCCTCGTCGTCGAGAACAGCAGGATCCGCAATAATCTGGCCGATGGCATCAATTTCTCCCAAGGCACCAGCAATTCGACGGTTCGCAACAGCAGCATCCGCAACAACGGCGACGATGGCCTGGCGGTTTGGACCAGCAACACCAACGGCGCTCCGGCCGGCGTCAACAACACGTTCTCCTACAATACCATTGAGAACAACTGGCGTGCGGCAGCGATTGCCTTCTTTGGCGGCAGCGGCCACAAAGCCGATCACAACCTGATCATCGACACGGTTGGTGGCTCCGGCATCCGCATGAATACGGTGTTCCCGGGATACCACTTCCAGAACAACACCGGCATCGTATTCTCGGATACGACGATCATCAACAGCGGAACGAGCAAAGACCTATATGGCGGCGAACGCGGAGCCATTGATCTCGAGGCGTCGAATGATGCGATCCGCAACGTCACCTTTACGAACATCGACATCCTGAACACGCAGCGCGACGCCATCCAGTTCGGATACAGCGGCGGCTTCGAGAACATCGTGTTCAACAACATCAATATCAACGGTACGGGGCTCGACGGCGTCGTGACCTCACGGTTCTCCGGCCAGCATAAAGGTTCGGCAATTTACACGTATACAGGCAACGGTTCGGCCACATTCAATCATCTGACAACCAGCAATATTGCCAATCCGAGTATCAACTACATCCAGCAAGGATTCACGGTGACGATCAACAATTGATCAACAAATGATATAGAGGCAGGCAGAACAGGGGCGGTCCAATGAGGACGGCCCCTGTTTGTGATTTTGGCGTTCAGCCTTCTTCGTGCCCGCATTCTTCAAGCTCACTATCTTCATGCGTTTGTGCTTGCGGACAGAGCTCGAGATAGCTCATGAGCGCGGCAATTCCCTCGAATTGCAGCTTCAGGCGGAGATTCAGCCTGGTCAGTGCCAGGCGGAAGGAACGTTTGACGCTGGTAAGGCTGTGCGTGTCGAGATCGTGAAGCAGCTGCCGCATCAGCTCAATGGCGAATACCGTTTTGCGCAAGCTGCTGATGACGATGATCTTTCGGAGCTCGCCCGGCGAAAATAACCGGTAGCCGTTTTCGGGATGCCGCTCCGAGCGGATCAGGCCCTCGCTCTCCCAATGCCGGATGGCCGAAGCGTTGACGCCGGCAATCTGTGCCACCTCGCCGATGGACATCGTTTCGGGCAGTTTAAGATCATTGTACCGGGTCAGATCAGCCCGGCCGATCATGTCCATCATCGCTTCTACCCGCTGCTTCTCTTCCTGGGTCCCATAGAGCTGGCGGTTGATTAGCCATAACGCCTCCGTGGCCTTTCCTCCCCTGATCTGGCGCATCGACTCGTAGACGACGGCAAAATCGTACCCTTTCAGCAATATGCGGATGGCGGCGAATGCCCTCAAATGAACTTCATGATAGATTCGGCGCTGACTTCCGGATCGCGGTACAGGCGGCAGGAGGCCCTGGTCTTCATACCGCCGCAAGGTTGTCGTGCTGACTTTGAGGCGCTTTGCCAGTTGGGCCGGCGTATATACAAGCTTCATAAAGCATCTCCAATCCTTCAAGTAGAACCTTCAAGAACCATGACAATATTAAATTCCAAATCTCCCTTCAAATCAAGGCCTGTTTATCTCCGAAGCGAAAGATTGCCTCAATGTTGTATGATGGTTTTGTCTATGCATGAGAACAACGGAATCGGAGGGTAACAACATGTCCAATATCATCATCAACGGTGCGGCGGAGGGGAATTTGAAGCATATCGATCTGGAGCTGCCGCGTAATCGGCTGATCGTCTTCACCGGGTTGTCCGGATCCGGAAAAACGACGCTGGCGATGGATGTGCTCTTCCAGGAATGCCAGCGCCAATATCTGGAGGCCATCGGGATGCAGGGTATCCGGAAGCCTAAGTGTGAGTCGATCCGCGGCGTGTCCCCGGCCATTCTGATCAGCCAGACGGAAGCGAATAAAAATCCGCGCTCGACGGTCGGTACTTCTACGGATATCTACACCGATCTACGGATGGTGTACGAGAAGTTGGGCCACCGCAGATGCCCGAACTGCCAAGAAGACATTTCCGCCGCAGATTGCAAGGAAGAGACGGAGAAGCATGACGGCGAATTTAAAGTATTTATGATCTGCAGCCGCTGCGCGTTCCGGATGGAGAAGCTGACCCGTACCTCTTTTTCTTATAATACCAAGGAAGGCGCTTGTCCGGCCTGCGAAGGGCTCGGCAAAAAGCTGGCCATTCACGAGGAACAGGTTGTGCATGCCCGTTTGTCGCTGGAAGCAGGAGCAATCGATTTCTGGGAGCATCAGTACCGGTATTACCAGACGGCGGCAGTGTATCAGGCGTTTAAGCATTTTGGTGTTCCTGCCCGCCCGCAGACGCCAGTGGAAGCATTCACCCGCGAGCAGAAGACACTCTTGTTCCACGGAACCGATAGCTCGGAAGTGAAGCGGCTGTTCCCGGATGTGGCCGCGCCTAGAACCGTAGCCGCCGGCAAATTCGAAGGAGTGTTCACGACGCTTTGGCGGCGCATGGCCGAGAAAGGCGGGGAAGCCAAGAAGTACAACGGATATTTCAGCGAAGCCGTGTGCCCGGAATGCGGCGGAGAGCGTTTAAACGACCTTAGCCGCAGCGTGACGGTTCAGGGAAAGCGCCTGCCGGAGCTGTCGGTCCAGTCGCTCGAAGGCCTGCACGATTGGATCCTGAAGTTGCAAACTTCGATTGGCGGCAAGGCGCAGCCGCTCGTTGAAGTTTATCTGATTGACCTGAAGACAAAGATTCAGCGGATCGTCAACGTCGGGCTTGGTTATCTGTCGCTGGACCGGCAGACCATCACCTTGTCCGGCGGGGAGCTGCAGCGGGTAAAACTGGCGGCAACGCTTGACTCCGAGCTGACCGGCGTTATTTACATTCTCGATGAACCGACGGTCGGCCTGCATCCACAGGACACCGAAGGCGTCATTCACATGCTCCGGAAGCTGCGGGACAAAGGCAATACCGTCATCGTCATCGAGCATGACCCGGATGTGATGGCTGTGGCGGATTTCATCGTCGATATCGGGCCCGGCGCAGGAAAACATGGCGGAACGGTCATTGGAACCGGAACACTGGATTCGCTGCTGGAACAGGAGGTCTCGGTGACAGGGACCTATCTCAAAGGGCTGGACTCGCTGAAGAGAATTGGCAGGGATCACTTCCGGAAAGGCAACGGTCACCGCATCTGTATCGAACAGGCGAACCGCTATAATCTGAAAAATATCGATGTCTCCTTCCCCGCAGGCTGCCTGGTGGCGGTTACCGGAGTATCCGGTTCCGGCAAATCGACGCTGGTCTTTGACGTACTGGCGGAAGAGGATGCATTAAAACGCCAGGCCCGAGTGTCCGGGCTGGAGTCCTTTGACCGGGTGGTGACGATCGAGCAGTCGGCGATCAGCAAAATGAAACGCTCCAACGTAGCCACGTATTCGGAGGTGTACACGGAAATCCGCGGCATCTTCGGGAATCTACCGGAGGCCAAAGCCGCAGGCTTAAGCTCCAAACATTTCTCCTTTAACACGCCCGGAGGCCGTTGCGAGAATTGCGAGGGGCTGGGCTATGTGACCAGCCGTATGCTCTTTTTCCAGGATATCGAGGTCGTTTGTCCGGTCTGCGGCGGGAAGCAGTTTAGCGAACAGGTGCTGGCTGTGAAATACCAAGGGCATTCGATCAAGGATATTCTGCAATTGCCGGTAGAGGAAGCGGGGGCAGTCTTTGCCGATCACCGGAAAATCATGCGTATGCTGAACCTGCTGCAAGAAGTAGGACTCGGATATCTGGAGCTCGGGCAGACGCTGACGACTTTATCCGGCGGGGAAGGACAGCGGCTAAAGCTGGCAAAGGAGCTGATCACTCCGGCGGGCAAGCAGACCTTGTATTTGATGGACGAGCCGACGTCCGGGCTGCATCCCCTCGACGTGGAGAATTTTGTGGCCATGCTGAACCGCATGGTTGATGCCGGGAATACCGTTATCGTAGTCGAGCATAACCAGCAGGTGATCGAAGCATCGGACTGGATCATCGATTTGGGGCCGGAAGGCGGCAGCAAAGGCGGGGCGATCATGTTCGCCGGGACGCCGCGGGAACTGATGGAACAAGGGGTCAGCCCAACGGCCGTATGCCTCCGCAAAGCCCGCTAAAGCGGGTGGATTCGATTGCGGCATGCCGCGATTCCTGCTATACTTTTCGCATCTGAACGGAATTGGGGGTTATCCTGTGGCAATGCAGAATTGCTCGTTAGCTAGAAAGCCTCATGCAAAGCCTTGATTTAGGGCGATACTTTGCATGGGGATCGAAATGAGGACTTAATTTTATTGATCGCCCAAACTTGGAATTATCGTTTCTAATATCAGGCTTTGCACCTTATCTTTTACTCACTAAAAATAAGGGGCGAAAGCGAAATGAGTACATCATTTATTAGAAACCATCAATTTAATGTGATTAAGAAACAGTCCGATTTCCTGCTGAAGACGCTGCGGAGCGTCGCGGACCAGAAGGTCCTTAAGACGGTACGGTTCCGGACGGCGGTAAACATTGTGGAAGCATTTACGCACCTGACCGCGGACCAGCAGCGGATGCTTGAAACCGTATCGGATCTCACGAAGGCCGAGGATTTCCAGAAATACCTGGACAACCTATCCCCATACCGGGAGCCGTTCCCTGATATCACGCCGAAGCAGATCGAGAAGCTGTTTCCGAAGAATAAAAAGCTGAAGCTGCCTGATTTGCAGGCGATCGACTTCCGCCAGATCACGTATCTGAGCTGGACCGACATTGCAACGGGCAAGTTGTACATCGTGTACCCGTTCGAAGGCCAGTTTGTCGGGATTGAAGGAAGAATTTTGCCGACCCATAAAAAGGGGTATTGCCTGTTCTGCAACCGGCAGCAGGAATTGGCGTTCTTCACCGTCAAGACAAAGCCCACCGTGGCTTCCCAGGACAATTTTTCTTCAATCGGCCAGTATATCTGCATCTACAACCATGCCTGCAACCAGAGCATCACCAGCACGGAGGCATTGGAGAAGTACATTGTTACCATTCGTAAATAAGTGAACACGAAGGATGTTTCGTTAGCCTTATATGGCTTTCGAAGCATCCTTTTTCTTTTGCCGAAAGAAATGGATTATATATCTTCTACTGGGAATCATAAGGTTACTTTTTAGCTTTAAGGGAGTGGGGCGAATTGAACCAAGCTAATATCAATACCAATGACAAAACGGTAATCAAACTGACCGGGCAGTTAGAAAAGGATCTAAAGCAGGTTGAAGATCATTTTGAGCGCTGCTCGGATGTTGTATATAAAAGAATTGCTTTGGAAGAGAATTCTACAGAAGTTGTGGCGGTTTATCTGGACGGTTTGGTGGATGAGAGAAGAATTGATGTGGAGCTCCTTGATCCGTTGCGGGAACATATTGCAGCGCTTAAACAAAAAAAATTCGAAGAAGAACAAATAGGGATATTTGCACGGGCAAGTTATGCTAATCAGATTCGTACGACCGGCAGTATGGAAGATGCTATAACAGCGATGTGCAAAGGAGATACAGCCATTCTGGCAGAGGGGATGCCTGTCATCTTTCTAGCCAGCTTGAAAAAATGGGAGCAACGGGCAATAGAGGAACCGGTGTCAGAATCCGTTATCAGGGGCCCCAGAGACGGATTCAATGAGAATTTGCGTGTGAATACATCGCTTATTCGGCGGCGTCTGCCGAGCACGGAGCTTAAAATCGAAGCAATGCGTATCGGTCGCCTATCCCAAACGGATATAGCAATCGTATATGTAGACTCCATCGTCATGCCCGGATTAGTTGCGGAAATTAAATCCAGAATTAATAAGATCGATATCGATGCCGTTCTGGAAAGCGGATATATTGAAGAATTGATTTGCGACAGTACATTTTCGATTTTCCCCCAAATGATCAGCACGGAACGCCCTGACAGAGTTACTGCAGGAATATTGGAGGGAAGGGCAGCAATTATGGTGGATAATACGCCTTTTGCGCTGATTGCCCCATCTATTTTTGCCGATGCTCTCCAGGCCAGCGAAGACTATTACCAACACTTTATTGTTTCAACTGCGATCCGTTGGCTACGGCTATGCATGTCCATATGCGCCTTGATTTTTCCGTCGCTTTATATTGCAGTAACCACGTACCATCAGGAAATGCTTCCAACCAATTTGTTATTAAGCATTGCCTCATCCCGCGAGAATGTGCCTTTTCCGGCGATTATCGAAGCGCTTCTCATGGAAGCTGCCTTTGAGGCACTAAGGGAAGCAGGTATTCGGCTACCGCGCCCTGTGGGGCAGGCGGTGAGTATTGTCGGTGCTTTGGTCATAGGTCAAGCGGCGGTACAGGCGGGAATTGTATCGGCAACGCTAATCATTGTTGTTTCTTTTACAGGGATATCTTCATTTATTTTTCCGATCTATAATCAAGGATTGGCTATTCGGGTTTTACGTTTCCCTTTAATGTTGCTCGCCGGAATATTCGGTCTATACGGGATTTTCCTCGGACTTTTGCTAATACTGGCTCACTTGTGCAAACTGCGCTCCTTTGGAGTGCCGTATCTTTCCCCAGTCTCCCCGCTGAATATAGGCGACCTGAAGGATGTTTTAATCCGTGCACCCCGGAGCAAGATGACGAGCAGGCCAAGTCAGATTGGAAAAGCCAACAGAAAACGCGCAAGCCGATCGTGATCATCTTAGGCCATGAAATAGAATGATGTCGGAGGACCAACTCATGAGACATGCCTCGCTTCTGCTCCTTACTTTTATGATGTCCATATTGCTTTGTTCTTGCTGGAGTGAACGGGAGATCAACGAACTCGCTATTGTAACTGCTGCAGGTCTGGACCGAACAGAAAGTGGTAAAATTCGGCTTACTCTGCTGCTGGCAGTACCGCGGCTTTTCGGTACCGGCTCTGCTCAAGGGGGAGGGGAAGCGAAACTCGAAAGTTCTGCCGGCTGGGTAGTTAGCGAGGAGGGCGATACCATCATGGATATCACGCGAATGCTTCAGAAGAAACTGCCGCGGGTAATCACCTATTCCCATTGCCGGGTTCTGATCATCGGAGATTCATTAGCCAGAGATGGAATAACCCGTGTGCTCGATTTCTTTGAAAGATTCAGACAATCGCAGTTGATCAGTTATATCGCCGTGTCCAAAACAAGTGCGCTTGATATCTTGAATTTTAAGCCTAAATTTGAAAAGCTCACTTCAGAAGTTTTACGATCCGAGATGGGGCAAAACCTGACGCCAAGTATCCGATTAATTGATTTTCTAAATTACTTAATGTCCGAGGGGATTGAACCCTACGCACCGGTTGTGGAGATTGTGAATTCGCAGGATGAAGGGAAAAAAAGCTCCAGCAACCTGGCGATCAAAGGCATCGCCATATTTAAAAAAGACCGGATGGTTGGAGCATTAAACGATAAAGAAACCCGTGGCGTTTTATGGGTGAAGAACCAAGTGAACAAGGGCATAATTACGATTGAAATCCCCGGTTCTCATAAAAAGGGGAAGGTGAGTTCGGAACTGGAACGCGTTAATGTCTCCCGAAAAGTGTCTTTACATGGAGACAAAGTAGAGGTGACTTTAACCGTGAGGATTAGTGAAAATATTTATGAAAATACGTCCGATCTAAATTTAGACAATGAGGACAACGTGAAAATGATCCAAACTCAAGTTGAAAATGCAGTAAAGGAGCGTATCGAGGATTCAGGCAAAATCGTACAATCCGCTTATAAAAGCGATATATATGGTTTTGGACAGTCCGTTTACCGGCGGTATCCCAAGGCCTGGAATAACGGGTTAGGCAAACGATGGGAAGAAATATTTCCGGAAATAAAGCCTTCTATTATCGTTAGGGGAAGAATTATCCGATCCGGTTTAACCAATCATGTGATCATGCCGAGGAGTGAGCAGGATTGATTCAAATCTCAAGATATCAAATGTTCTCACTAATGGTTGTTTTTCAACTGGGCAGTACGATCATTTTTGGGTTTGCATCATCTGCTGGAAGGGATGCCTGGATTGCAACATTAATCAGCATGTTTCTGGGAGGATGTATAATCCTGATATATGCCCTCATCTACCGGTTAACCGGCGGATTAACTTTGGTCGATTGGTGGCCTGCCTACTTCGGAAAGTGGCTGGGAACGCCGATTGCCTGGCTTTATCCATTGCTATTTCTATATGATGCGGGTCGGATCGTAAGTGATGTAAGGTTCCTGTATCCGATAACCATATTACATAGCACCCCCAACTGGTTGATTGCCGTTACTTTTCTGCTGGTCATCCTTTATGTGCTGTTTGGAGGATTTGAAGTGCTTACTCGGATGGTCGGAGTGTTTTTTCCCGTAATCATCTTTTCTTTGATATTGGAGATCGTCCTGCTCGGCTTTTCCGGCAGAATTTATCTGCCCAATATGCTTCCATTATTAGGGGATGGCATGGGAAGGGTTTGGAGCGCAGTATGGCCATTGGGACTCATGCAAACTTACGGAGAGAGCATAGAATTTGCAATGTTCTGGGGCATGCTCAGCGACAAGAAAAAACTAACCCTCCCGATAATAAGCGCCTGTCTATTGTCTGGCATCAGCATTACCTTATTGGATACGCTGGCTGTTTCGGCTATGGGAGAGGGTGTTTTCAAGCAAATGATGTATCCCTCCTTTGCACTGTTGAAACTATCGAATATCGCTGATCTTCTTGAGAATCTGGATGCGATCGGGGTCATGTATCTAACGTTGACCGCTTTCAGCAAGCTGTCCCTCCATCTATTTGCAGCGGTGTTTTGCATGCGGAAGCTGCTGGCCGCTCAAAGCGATAAGGGGATCATTATTGCCGCGTGCATTATCACTTTTCTTCTATCCATGACAATGGTCGTCAGCTTTACAGGTCATCTTCAAGTAGCAACAACGGTACTCCCTTCAAAAATTTGGGTCCCATTGTTTATCTATCTCCCGGTGATTGTGTTATTGCTGATCCTACTCAAAAAACTGGCGAAAAGGAGCCAAAGAGTATGATTGAATATTGGGCGCCGTGGGAATCCACGAATTTTATCCATCATCCCTGGCGGTTTCAGCTTACCCTGGTTGCGGTCGCTGTTGTCTTGTCACCGGTTAGTTGGTTTAGAATGATGCGGAAAAAGAAAAAAAACAATGGCTCAAAAGAGTAAATACTTTTGCGGACGGTTTGTCGGGCTGCCATAACGGCAGCCCTTTTTTGTTGGTGCCGCTACAGACGGATATCCGCCGTATCCTGCACATATTCGATAAACCGCTTGGCCGCCGGCGAGAGATAGCGGTCTTTGCGCCACTTGAGCCCGATCTCCCAATCCCAGCCTTGTTCCTCCAGCGGTATCCACGCCAGACCCTCCAGCATCAGGCCGAAGGTCTGAGGCAGAATCGACACGCCCAATCCGGCTTTAATAAAACCGGCCACGGTGATTAGATCCTCGGCGTCATACGTAGAGGCAAGCTCAAAATTTGTATGCTGAAAACGGGCGTTTAACGTCGCTTTAAGCCCGCAATTGTTCTTTAACCCCACGAACGGCTCGCCGGAGAGCTCGTACAAGCTAACGCTGGACCGCTTCGCAAACCGGTGCTCTGCAGGCACGACGATGAACAGCGGACATGTTCGAATCACTATCCATTCGTGATTGCTCATCGTCGATTCTTTGGACGTAATCATCAGATCGGAAATGCCCTTATCCAAATATTCATCGATATCCCCCAAATTGCCTTGAAAAAGATTAAACCGCACCTGCGGATGCTCCCGCGCGTAATCGCGGATTAGCGAAGGCACGAGCTCCACGCCAAGAATGTTCAGATAGGAGATGTGTACGGTGCCGGTCTCCGGATGGACCCATTCGCCGATTTCACGTATGCCGTTCTGCAGGCTCTTTAGCGCTTCTTCCACCGAGTTGCCGAACATCTGGCCATAACGGTTCAATTGGACATTGCGCCCGTTTCGCTCGAAAAGCGGTACGCCGATTTCACTTTCCAGCTTAGAGATGGCGTGGCTGAGCGCAGGCTGCGTAATGTTCAGTTCTTTGGAAGCCATGGTCATATGCTGCAGCCGGGCGACAGTCAGGAAATATTCCAGCTGTGTCAGTTCCATTCGAACACCTGATTTCATTAATATAAGTAATCAATTTCATGAAAACTATAAATTAGACGCTTGAGTTCGTCAAGATTAGAATAGAAGATGTAGAGCGAAAGGAGAGAAGACATGATGCCGGCGTATGTTATTTTTATCCGTGAACAAGTGAACGATCCGGAAGAGCTAAAGCTTTATTCGGCCAAAGCGCCTGCCGCAAATGCCGGACATTCCCTGAGGCCATTGGCGCTATACGGGGATTACGAAGTGATTGAAGGTCCTGAAGCGGAAGGAGCGGTGATCCTGGAGTTTCCGGGCATGGCGGAAGCCAAAGCTTGGTACTACAGTCCGGCCTATCAGGAAGCGGTACAGCACCGCCTAAAGGGAGCGGCTTACCGCGGAATAATCATTGAAGGAGTATCGAAAGGATGATGAACATGGCAATTACGTATGCCAATCCATTAACTGAATTCGTAGGAAAAAAAGTGCTGGTTACCGGCGGGACGAAGGGTATGGGCGCGGCAATCGCGCGCCGTCTGGCATCAGCCGGGGCAACCGTCATGACGACGGCCCGCTCGGCGCCGGCAGAGCTAAGCGATCCGACTTTGTTTGTACAAGCCGACCTGACCGTTAAGGAAGGAGTGGAAAAGGTTGTTGCCGCCGTCCACGAACGTTTCGGAACGATCGATATTGTGGTCAATAACGTGGGCGGCAGCACAACCCCGCCCGGCGGCTTCCTCGCTGCGAGCGATGAGGACTGGCAGGCGGCACTCAACTGGAATCTGCTCGCTGCCGTCCGGCTCGACCGCGGCCTGCTTCCGCTGATGCTTCCGCAAAGAAAGGGCGTCATTATTCACATCTCTTCCATACAGCGCGTGTTGCCGCTTGTCGAATCCACCATTCCATATGCTGCTGCCAAAGCGGCTTTGAGCAACTATAGCAAAAGCTTGTCCAAAGAGTTCTCCCCGCAGGGCATACGGGTCAACCGTGTGGCCCCGGGTTTTATCCAAACCACAGCCGCTGACGCGATGATGCACAACATCGCAAAGGTGACAGGCAGCTTTGAAAGCGCCCTGCAGTCGGTCATGGATGCTCTCGGCGGTATTCCGCTGGGCCGTCCGGGTTATCCCGAAGAGGTGGGCGAGCTTGTCGCCTTTCTGGCCTCTGACCGTGCGGGGTCCATTACCGGCGCGGAGTATGTAATCGACGGCGGAACCGTGCCGACGGTGTAAGCGGAAGACGATTTTTCGGTACCGTTCAATGACAACGAACGTCAAATGAAACCAACCCAAATCTGCCATAGATGATGGCGGCTTTGGGTTGGTTTAGCGTTATTTCGCCCGAAGCGGCCTGAAGAAGGCGCGAATCTCCTCCGCCAGCAGTTCCGGTTCCTCCATCGCCGCGAAATGCCCGCCCCGGGGCAGCTCGGTCCACCGTGTTACATTCAGATTCCGCATTGCCCAGGCTTGGGGCGGAAGCAGAACATCACCCTTGAATAAAGCGAGTCCCGTGGGGACTTCGATACGGCTGAGCGGCGGCAGCGAATGCGTATTTTCGTAATACATGTTAGCCGACGACCCGAAGGTATTCGTTACCCAGTAAACCATAATATTCGTGAGCAGTTCATCCGTACTGAAGCGCAGCGCGAGATCGCCGCCGCAATCGCTCCAGGCCCGGAACTTCTCGAGGATCCAGCCCGCCAGGCCTGCCGGCGAGTCGGATAACCCATAGGCCAGCGTTAGCGGGCGCGTCGACTGAATCGACATATAGCCGGCTTCATCGGCCATCCATTCCGCCGCTTTTTCCTTATAGCTGCGTTCTTCTTCGGTCATGACCGGCGCGGCAGGCGCGGCAATCAGATTCCGGATAATGCCGATGTCGGTTAGATGGATGCCAATCAGCAACTCGGGATGGTTCGCCGCCAGGTAGCGGGTGACCCCGGAGCCCATATCGCCGCCCGCTGCGGCAAATTGGCTGTAGCCTAACTCGCGTGTCATCAGCTGCGCCCACATGTCTGCTACCTTGGCGTTGTTGATGCCCGGCTGTTTCGGACGGCTGGAGAAGCCGAAACCGGGCAAGGAAGGAACGATGACGTCAAAGGCATCCTTCGGATCGCCGCCATGGCTTGCCGGATCGATGAGCAGGGGAATGATTTTGCGATAGCGCAAAAAGCTGTCGGGCCAGCCGTGGGTCAAAATTAGGGGAAGCGGGTCTGGCCCTTGCCCGCGCTCATGGATCAAATGCACCTCCAGATCATCGATGGTGGCCCGGTAATGTTTAAGCCGGTTCAACTCGGCTTCCTGCGCACGCCAGTCGTAATGATCCTTCCAGTACGCAACGAGCGACTGGAGATCGCTTAATGCGGTGCCGCGCTCCCAATGTGTATGTTCCAATTGCTCCGGCCACCGGGTATGGTGTAGTCTGTACTGGAGATCTTCAAGAATTTCATCGGTTACATGAATGTGATAACGTTCAAGTGCCATGTCGGTTGTCCTCCTTCAGGAATGCTGAATATGTACCGTCAGTATAGCTCGGAGCAAGAGGATGATCACTGCCATAAACGAAGCTTTTAACTATAGTATTTGGATAGGTGAGGATGAACATGCCGCAATTCGACCGGTATAAACATCGGCAGGTAGACATCGAATTTGCCGCGGTGGAGGATTTTGACGGGCTTCCATATCCGGAGCGGAACTCGCTGGTAATGGTGACCTCCGGCAGCATCAGAGGGAATCTGAACGGACGGCCTATAGCCATTGAGGCTCCGGGTGTTCTATGTCTGGCCGCGGATGATGAGCTGGACATCGTGATAAAAGAGAATGTAGCCGCACAATCGTTCAGCTTTCATTCCGATTTTCTGATAACCGTCAGGCTGCCTGAAGCGAAGGGTTACATTCCGACGGGAGCCCGAATCCAGGTCGGCCGATCGTTTTTTGAAACTAAACCGCACACGGTGAGAGTGCCCCCCATCACCAAGCAGGCGTTCACGCAGCTTTTTGAATGGTTTTTTGTTATGGGCATGGAGGTTCAGGCGCAGAGCGACGCGCTTTGGGCGTGCAGGGTCAAAAAATATTTTATTCAAATTATGGGTCTGCTCGAAGACTTGAACCGTAGTCGCGGCCATTCGCCGGTGGATGCCGTGTTGGAATACATTCACACCCATTATTCGCAGAAAATCGCCGCGGAAGACCTGACCAACTGCGCGCATCTGAACCGGGTTACGTTAAATAAGCAGTTTCAGGACAGATGCGGCACCACGGCGATCGGTTATTTGCTGGCGCATCGTCTGATCGTGGCCGGCAATATGCTGACGCATACCGATATGAGCCTGAATGAGATTGCCCGCGCTACCGGGTTCGAATACGATACTTATTTCATAAAGCAATTTACGGCGAAAAGAGGAATGTCGCCCTCGGCTTACCGTTCAGCGACGCGCAAGTTCGCAGCCGAGCAATAAAACTTTAACAGGCACCGGAGATTCACAAATTTGCCAAGGCCCCTGATTATTAGCAGAAGGTTTTGAGAGTTGGGACCAAGAATATAGTCGCAATCCCAATTTATGAGAATCGAGTGGATAAAAATGAGCAACCCCATGGTAGCTGTGCTGAGAAGACAGCTGGAACCGACGCTCCAAATGCTGGAGCATCTCATCGCCGCTTGTCCGGATGATTTTTGGATGAACGCCAGGCAAAAATACTGGAGACATGTTTTTCATGCGACGACAAGTATGAAATTCTGGTTCAGGCCGCAAAGGGAAGAGGAATTCACCATCCCAAACTTCGGTAAGGACATTGTGGAAGACTTGGACAAGGAGTGCACCGACTATCCGACCAAGGAGGAAATGCATAAGTATGTGAAAGATATATTAGGCATGGCTTATGCGTTTATGGATGACCTGACCGACGAGAAGTTATTGGAGCCCTGCGTGCTGTTCGAAGAAATTACGAAAACGGATGTTATTCTCATGCAGATCCGGCATGTTCAGCACCATATCGGGTATTGCAATAGCATACTGAACTCAAAAGGGCTGGAAGCCGTCCAATGGGTGTGACCGCAAGACGATCGAAGGGATGAATCAAAAGTGAAACTGGAGCGTTTGCTTGGGATCGTGGTCTATCTATTAAATCGCGAAGTGGTCAGTGCCAATCAATTGGCGGAGAAGTTTGAGGTGTCGGTCCGAACCATACAGCGGGATATCGATTCCATCAACCTGGCGGGCATCCCGGTTACAGCGGTCCAAGGGAAAAATGGCGGGTATGGCATTCTGGACAGCTTTAAGCTGAACAAACAGGCGGCGACTGCAGAGGATTACCGGTTCATGATTACCGCATTAACGGGAATGAAAACCGCTCATCCGAATAAAAAAATTGCGGTTACCCTGGAAAAATACCAAAGCATGTTCAGGCAGGCGCGAACCGTTTCTTCCAGCATCCAGCTTGATTTCGGAGTCTCCCGCGAGGGCAGCGATATCGATGCCTACCTGGAAATCATAGAAACCGCAATTCAACATAAGCAGGCGATCACGTTTGAATATACCAACACTTACGGCGATCTGACCTTAAGGGAGACTGAACCGATCGGCGTAATCTATAAATGGTATGCCTGGTACATGCTTGGATATTGTATGGATAAGAAAGACTACCGGTTGTTTAAGGTAGCGCGGATGGGAAATGTAAAGAACAGCGAACGTTTTTTTTCCAAAATCCATGAGAGCTTTGAGCGTTTATTACAATCCCAGGAAGAGCAGGATCACAGGGAATATATGAATGTGGAGTTATTATGCAGTGCAAGGCTGCGCGTGTCCGTTGCGGAATATTTTCCAAATGCCGTGATATCAGAAGCCGATGCCGGACAAATACGGATATGCTTTCGCATACCGAAACATGAACGGGGCTGGAAGGGCCTGCTCTATACCTTCGGCAATCAAATTCAAATCGTAGGACCTGAAGAATTGAGACAGGAGTTTCTGAAGAAGGCCGAAGAAATCATTGCCGCCTACTCCTAAACTACGTCAAACAGTTGTCGTATTTCATCCCGTACAATAGATCTATAATAACGATTTGGGGGAGGATTTACCGATGATCAATGTTTTCGAAGAATGCCCGTCCTACAAGAAAACGCTGATAAATATACGTCTAATCCAGTTAGGTGACGTACAAGGACTGCTGCAGTGTTATTCGGATGAACAAGCCGTCCCATTATTTAATTCGGATAATTGCCACGGCGATGATTTCCACTATGAAACCGCGGAGCGGATGAAGCAGGCGATCGACGATTGGTTATATGCGTATCAACACAAATACTATGTGAGATGGACCGTTATTTTGAATGAGACGCAGGAGATCCTGGGGACGATTGAAATGGTTCGCCGGCATGCCGAAGATGCCTTTAAACATTATGGCATTTTAAGAATCGACCTGAAGAGTACATGTGAAGACCCAAACGTAATCGATGAGATCCTGGAGATAGCCGATGAGCACCTATATGAACTCTTCGATGTGAACGACATTCTTACAAAAGCGATTCCACAGGCTGCGGCAAGGATTGAAGCTTTGCTGGGTAAAGGCTATCGACCGCTGAATCAAAAGATGGTGATCTTTGATGATTATTTCGTGAAAAGCAAGCCGGTCACAAGTCCGGTGTAAACCCATTACAGGCATAACTCATTAGAGCAAAAGTCCGGAACCCGGGCCTTGCTCTTTTTCTTGCTCTTTTTTATGGGAATCCGGAAATCTTCGGCAAGTACAGCAATCATGCAAATGTACAGTAACATTTCCGCTGGCCGCGTGCTATTCTGGGGCTGCGAAACCGGAAATACACTTTGTAGATCAGGGAGGCAAAACGAATGAAAAGAATATCAAAATGGAAGCTGGGTCTAATCATCATGGCCATGCTGATGCTGGTGCCGGCGGGGACAGGCAGTGCGGCGCCTGTTTTGGAAGCGGTTCCTTTCCCGATGGATTCCAGCAATCAGGCCGGATGGTGGTCTCCGCTTGCTACGTATGGACTTGGTTACGAATATGCTTATATGGCTTATAATGCTCCGGGATCGATCGCGGGTAAACATACGGTTGCAATTGCCAGACGGGACAATGACGGGAATTGGAGCAAGCTGCCGCTAATGGACGGAACGGTGCCTGCAGAATACATCGACGATCTGGGGCATAATCAGCCATCGATAGCCAGAGACGGAAGCGGCCGGTTCCACGTATTTGCGTCCATGCACAGCAGTACATGGCATTATTTCCGCTCCGATACGGTAGGCGGCATTCCCCAGAATCACTCGGATGAGCTGCCTGCGGGCATGAATGTGACTTACCCAGTGCTGGCTACGGCTCCAAATGGGGATTTGTATTTGCTGGTTCGCGTGGACAAGGATACAGCAGGCAAAAGAGAGGCTGTTCTGTTCCGCTGGAATAACGCCGATTCGGTATGGACCCAGGTCAAAGTTATTGCGTCACACCTGAACCGGTCGGTCTATCCGGATGATTTGGTGTTCGATGCCAATGGGGATTTGCACATCCTGTTCGAATGGGCTTATTTTGCCGCGAGTCCGCTGCGCCATCAGCTGTCCTATTTAAAATACAGTCCGGCTACAAACGTGTTCACCAAAGCGGACGGAACAACGGTCACAACACCGGTATCTTTGACAACGGCGGATATTGTCCAGCCTCTGGCTCCTGGAGAAATGTACGTTCAAAGCGGCAGCGATCCGGGCGGTCCCGGCGTGCAAAGCGCAAAAATGACGGTGGACGGGGCTAATCATCCGGTGATCGCGTACCGTTATCGGGAAGAGGGAAGTACGGATTTTTCAATCAAGACGGCCACTTACGGAACAGGAGGTTGGACGCTACAGACGGTCTATAACGCAGCGCCCACAACGGCCGCGATCGATGTCACTTGGGCGGGAAATGCAGCCAGAATCTATTATGTGAAAAGCAGCGGAACGGACCGCGCCTTTATGGCCGTAAATACCGGCGGTATCTGGAACGAAACATCGCTTGCGCCAGGCATTCCGATCGAACGGCTGGCCGTTGACCGGAGCCCCAAAGGAACCGACATCCTGTATTTGGTTGACGTGACCAACCTGAAGCTATATTACGGGCGAAATGATTGAGTTAGTTTGCAGGTAGCGTTGAGCGGACGAGAGGAATAGATCAGGAGGAGCTGATTCCGGTAATGGGATTGGCTCCTTTTTTCTGTGAATATAAATGGAATAAAAAGGTAATAAGTAAAATGTATGAGGGAAGTGATGATAAAGTGATCGACAGCAAAGTCGGTGATTTTGAGGATAAAGAAACAACACTGCGATAAATTCTGAGAGTAATTAATGATGTAAATAAATCGAAAACCGTGAGTATTCCAGAGGTTTATGGAATTTGGGCCTGGCGAAGGATTTTTGCCTAGTCAGACAATGAATTCTGCAGATTAAGTCACTTAAAATACTTGGTCGTGGTTAATGATTGGAACCGGCTGATTTATTGCAGATAAATTTAAGCGCAGCTGACGCTGATAAAATGATCTGCAAAAAATTAGTAAATATAAATTCTAACAGAAAGATAAAAAACAAAAAAAGATAAAATACAAAAGATAAAAGTATGTCTAAATTCATTAAGTAACACCAAAGTATAAGTTTAATGAAATAACAGGATTCAGCCGCAAAGCAGCTTAGATAAGGTTGGTTTGAGTGTTTTACTCAGCACTTTTTCACAAAACCCGTATTTTGTACATAAGTATATGGGTTGGAGTTTAGGGCTTCTTGTTTTCAACTACCGTACTCCGTTAGTTCAGGCGAATATCGCAGTCCACTTTATTTGTCATTAATAAATATATCTCCTCAGCAGTCAATGAATTATATTTAGCCCACTAAATATATCACGTCGGCTTTGTGTACTTCATATAACGCTGTCTAACTCGCTCTAGGTCTCGGTTAATTTTGATCTGCTTGAATGAGTCCATATCGTCCAGGAGCTGCTTTACAGCCCTTTTACGCGGCTTATGTTATGTGGCTTGGCAGTTCGGTGCTGAACGAAATAATCATGGAGTTCACTATTTTTACGGATTGTATTAGGGTGAATGCCTTCACCCTCCGGATCCAACTCCCGAGTTAGTTCCGATACAGTACGATAAGAAACGGGACTATTATCTTTTACAAGCTTATCGATAGCAGCACATGATTAAAACCATCTAATTCAAAAGTCCAATTTCCTGATTATCTGTAAATCCTGAAAGCCAAGATAGAGAACCAACACTTCCGCACCTGTCTTCGTTTGTATTAAGGTTTGTACACTCCATATCATCGGCATCATTTGTATGTTAGTTCAATAAAGACTGAATAATGGGTACCGCCGAAAGGGTGTCTAAGCAAAAACCGTATCGCCATCACGGCGGTACGGTTTTTGTTAGTTTGAGTGTTCGCACTTTGGGCCAACTTTGCCGAAGTGAAGCTATTACTTTATCCGTGTTTCAACGAATAAGTCGGTTTCATTGTGTATTTCAGAAAGCTGGGAATGATAGATATAGTGTGATCCTTCAAGGATGGCTAATTCTGCGTTCTGGCCGAGCCGTTTCAAATGCTCTGACTGGTATTCCTCTCCTGTTTTTGAAGCGCCTATTATCAAAACAGGAATGTTTTCTGGAAAATCCATATCCATTACTTGAAGAATATTATCATTTAGACGCTTCATCTGATCTATGAGATTATCATTATTTACATGGTTCATAAATTTGGTGTAATCATCAATTTCTTGTTCGGTATACCCATTAGATTCCTTCATGGAAAGCACGGATGATACGATAAGAGGATTAACATATCGACCTAGCCCAATAGCCTCCTGTATTTTACTTATCCCATACGCAAAACCGGGTGTTTCGGCTCCCTTCTTAGCCGATGATGTTGGATCGAGCATAATAATTCCGGATATTTCATCAGGGTATGTTGATGCGTAGTGTTCAGTGTAAATGCCAGATCCGGAATGAGGCATTAGTAAATACGGAGGGGAAAAACCAGCTTCGGATAAAGCCGTTCTTATTTCTTGTGTAACATTTTCATTCGTCCTAGGCACTTCTGTTTCATCGCTAAAACCAACACCAAAATACTCAACACAGACAACGGTATAATTTTTTGACAACTCTCGCATCAACGGCCCGAAATCAGCAGAAGGCAACGGATTTCCAAAACCCGGTAGTAGCACAATGTTTTTTTCTCCTTCACCCATTGAATAGATGTGCATGTTTTGACCGTTTACTTCAACCATTTCTCCATATGGTGTAATTTTATCTAACTCATTGGAAAAAAACACCTGATTGATAATTAGGCTAATAAGGTTTATCGATACAATAATGCATAGGATAACAGCAAGAATAGTCAACATTTTTTCTTCCACCTTTTATTACTTGTGTGTTTACGCATTTCTATTTCTCACTTTCTTCGGGGGGGGCAGATATAATTGAAATATCTCTTGGTCTTCTTCCTTCTGACATTTCGTGCGAGTGTTTTATGAGTAAGCCTTGTAGTTCTAAAAGGAATTGGTCAAATTCCCGATCGTCCATCATTAAGATAGTATTATTGAAAAATATCTTGTTGTTTCCCGGCTTAAAGTTCTCTCGATTGAAATACTTATCAAATTTTGTATAGATGTTCATAAGGAACGTAAACACCTTTTTAGGGACGTCCTCCATAGTATTTTGCTTGCTCAATTCATCCGTATTGAGCGAAAGAGTCCTCTCAACACTTCCACGTACTTTTCTTTCCTCAACAACTGTCAGCACATGGGCATCTATTAGGATGTTGATATGCCGATATAGAGTAGTTCGTGGAACATCACTTATTATTTCGCATAACTCGGTAGCTGTCTTTTTTTCTTGCGAAGCAAGTATCTGTACAATTCTCATTCGCGTAGGATTTATCATTACATCATATATATCCTTTGACATGTTACACCTCCATTGTTTCCAAATATAATATTAATACCAATAATGGAATTATACAAGTCGTTTCACATTTCTTAATGAAATCCATTCTTTTAACAGAAGGTTACAATATCTGCTCTTTCAGCTGTCTCAATGAGCTCCTGACTGTATTCTCCGTCCTATTATTTCCTATCGAATGCATAGAATATTCTTTAAATGAAAAATCTTCATTGTCACTGTAAGAGTTATTTCGTACATTGCCGCCAGTTGGCAATAGTAGCAGTTGTCGATGCGTTGTAGTGTGTCTGCCCTTGGCGTCATCTTTCCGTATCGCCTCTTTCTTTAGCACATCCTGCCCGATAAGGCGGTTAATGAGCGTAGACTTGCCTACGCCTGATGAACCGACAAATGCGATTGTTTTCCTTGCCCGACATAAGTTCTAATTTCACCCAGCCGATCCCCGTTTTACGACGAACAGGTAATCACATCCACACCCATGCAATCGCAAGCAATATCCTCCAATTTCTGCGGCAAATCATCACATAAGTTGGACTTCGTCAGGACGACAACCGGGGTTGCCCTACTATCCCAAACTCTTGTATGGCCGCTATAATATAAGTCTTCATACAAATCCCTCCCCTGCCTGTTAGCTTAATAAATTTAATTAAAAGTTATCAATGACATGGTATTTCAAAAATTAGAAAAGCTTTCAAATGAAAAAAAGGAAGATATTCCTGTGGACTATGTATTAGTTTATATAGAGTCAGTCTACATCCGTATCATTCAACATTGGTTGGAGACTGCTTTAAAAACATCACCTCAAGAAACCACAAAGATATTTATGAAGCTTTTAGCTTGTGGAACAAATGGAGTTAGTGGACTGTTTAAAGAGTTACCCGATCTCGAGAACTTGTTTTAACAGTTTAAGATATATTTAAAACAAAATTATCTTTATGGAAAATGGGCTTTACAAGCATGCGGTTATTTCCCCTACTTATTATGACTTTTCTTAAATCAATTCCAATGAATTATGGATTTTCACCACACTGACGTAGTTTTAGCCTATTTTATTAATTAACTTGGACTTTGTTGGATGTCTTACTTGTCTTACTTCTTAACATTATCTTTAAATCCTGAATTATTGATTAAACATTCATCAAATCGGCAATAGTACCATGTTCTTGTCCATTATCGGCAATGGGACCAAGTTCTTTTCCTGAGCAAAGGACAAGAACTTGGTCCCTTAAAACAGAAAACCCGCGCTGGGCGCGGGTTATTATGGGATATGTTCTTGTCCTCCGACAATTGATAAAATATGATGTGCCACATGATCACATTATATAGGTTTGTTTATGAGTTGTTCTCTTCGCTTGAAATACTAAGTTGTTTTTCTTTCTTATAATGTAGAACAAGGAAAGTTATGACGAAAAGAATACCCCCAAAAGTCCAATATGGATTTTGGGCGGTTTATTGTTTTGCCTATTTCGCTTGAACGGCCTGCCTGTTCACGGTCTGCCTGTCTACACGCTGTTCTAAAATACTTTGTAATTGTTCTCGACAATGCTTTCATAATATCTCTTTCTTACAAATACTTATTGAGATGCTTGTTTAAGAGCATTTATAAATACCTCTGTTGGTTGTGCGCCGGATATCGCGTATTTTCTATCAATGACAAAGAAAGGTGCTCCTGTTATCCCTAATTGCTTTGCTGTGGCTTCATCTGAACGGACTTCGTTAGCATATTTGGATGAATCACGGAGAATTGCCATTGACTCGTCCCTATTCATCCCAACGGATTCTGCAATATCTGCTAATGTATCATGATCGCTAATTAGCTAGGCGTCCGTGTAATAAGAATAGAACAGCTTCTCTGCTAATTCCTTATCTTTACCAACAGATTTGGCATATTGGGTTAAACGATGAGCATCAAACGTATTGGTGGGCTTCACCAATAGCTTCGATAGCCGCCTGTCACATTCTTCACGGTGCCTTTTTGTTTCAGAATCCGGGAGGCAATATATTCTGCGCCAGGTATCCTGCCATATTGACCGGATCTTTGGCGGAGGAGAACGGCGGCGCATAGGTCGGTTCAAGCTCAGCAAGATCGTTCACCGTGCCTTTCAACCTCTGAACTGTAGCTATGATGTCGATGCGTTTATCAATCCCTTTTTCCTGATATACTCTAAATCGATTTGTAGATAGGCCTGTGATACTGCTTTAAGACGCATCTCTTCATCTGTTAAGTGTTATCATCGTTGTTTGTATAGATGAATGTCCTAACGTTGCTTTTTTTGTCTTCCGACGTTGAGGAACTCACATCATTTTTTTCCAAAAAATACGCCAAAATCAAAGTATTTATACATACAATCAACAGCTTGAAATCCTGCTTGCTCCATCCATTTGATCTGATCACCTAAATTTGCATTGATATCCAATTTCCTTCTTTCTATAGATGCGTCGATTGACTCCTGGGTAAGCCCACTCTTGTTAATGTGCTCAATCCAACGTTGTTTAAAATAATGATCAGTCATAGAATCATTTCCCTTTACTTGGTCTGCATTTACAAAAATACCGCCGACATTTAATAACTCATAAATTTTAGAAAATAATTGTTTCTTGGCTATGTGAGTCAAATGATGTATCGACAATGAAGAAATGACAATGTCATAGGACTGGGAAAATGTTAAGTTTGAATAGTCCGCAACTACATATTGGAAATTATCTAATTGGTGAAATCTTTTACGTGCTCCTTCCAACATTTTTTCACTCAAATCCACTAGTGTAAACCGCGAGTTAGGGTACTTTTGGTAGACCATGCCAGAAAAAAGCCCTGTTCCCGCACCTAGATCAAGAATATTTGGGCAGGGATTGTTACACTCAACCACGGATAAGGCCACCCCATAAAATTCTTCGAAACAAGGAATTAGTTGTTTTCTCTGCAGGTCATAATCAATGGCGATTGCATCAAAAAGTTTCTTCACGGATAAATCCATATCATTGCCTCCTTCACAATTTTAATCTTCATTGTAACGAGTGCGTTGTAATAGATGAAATATATAAAACTTATATTGTTAATAGGAAGTAACTATATCTTACGGATCAGTGAACCTGACGCTCAAATAACACATGCCGTTGATTCATTTTTGTAAGCCGACGCAATAAAAAGATATTGATAAGCAGCAGCAACAAGCCCGCGCCTAGCAAGATCTGTGGACTGAGGAACAGTATTCCAGTGATTTGGGAAATAGGAGCCCCGATTAAAGGCAGTATAACGACTCCTCCTAATTGCTGTGCCTCTTGAAATCCTTTGCAACGTGCGGAGATGAAAATGCTAATCAGAATAACTAATCCGGTAAACATCGGCGTCACCCACAGCAGGATGATACCCCAGGACAGGTTCGGGAAAATGAAACCATCGAACATGGTATACGACAGTCCGTTAATAATGATACCGCACAGGACAAAGCTGGCTAGTGTGATGATGAAGGTTGGGATGAAGGTTGCAACTAATTTTCCCATGAACAGGTCTTTCACTTCAATTGGGGCAAAAAGCAGACTTTCAAGCGTTCTACGTTCTTTCTCTCCAACCATACTGTTCAGCGCGATCATTAAGGAGTTTAGAACCGGGATAAGCATGAAGAATGGTCCAAGCATGTAGTTGACGAAAATGTAGATGATCTGATGGTTAATTGTGGGAAGTTGCGTAATTTGCTCCTTCTTATCCCCTTCAGGCAGTTGCATAATAACCTTCTGTACCATGTTCACTAAATCAGCATCGACAATGTTCACCATTTTCATCACAAGGATCAAGACACCTGGAAACAATATGGCGAACACAAGTGGAAGTAAGATAAGCCCAATCCATACTTGCACATTACTTGTGATCGCCTTTATGTCTTTTTGAGCTATAGCTCTAATCTGGCTCCAATTCATCGTTGTTCACCCTTCACGTGAAAATATAGTGATTCCAGATCATTATTAATAATCTCAGCAGTGTGTACCCATGTCTCTTGCAGGATTTGACGGAGTAATACTGAGATCAAATCGGTTGATGGCAGCTCCACTAGGATCTCACCAGGCCCAAGTCGTTGGACGGGATAACCTTGGTATCTTTCTTGTTCTATGGATAAACCGGTTGTTAAACGAAGCTGTATCTTCTTAATGTGCTTCTTCTCCAACTCTGCTTTCGTCCCGGTGTCCAAGATTATGCCGTTGTTGATGAAGATATAGGAGTGGCACAGTGATTCCAATTGATGCAGCACATGCGAACAGAGGATGATCGTTGTTCCGGAGGTTTGGTTCATCGCTTTCAGGTCGCTTATTACTTGCTTGATGCCTTCCGGATCGAGACCGTTTGTCGGTTCGTCCAGAAACAAAATCTCCGGTTGATGGAGAAGTGCTTTCGCCAAGGCTAGACGTTTTTTCATACCTGTACTATAGCTGCCGACTTTCTTATCTTGTGCATCTGCCAGGCCGTATTGTTTCAATAATCCTCGGATTCGCTGTTCATCATTGTAGTTGTACAGTTTGGCGAAAAATCGCAAATTATCTATACCGCTCATCTCATGATAAAGCCCTGCCCCTTCCGTAACCACACCACTGTGGCGTCGGATGGCATTTCCATCGGTCACCGGATCGTAACCATTCACCCGCATCATGCCCCGATCCGGAAGGATGACGCCATTCATTAAGCGTACTAACGTTGTTTTTCCAGAGCCATTAGGGCCAAGTAGGCCAACGATAGACCCTTTCTCAATTGAGAAGGAAACTTCTTTTAAAACGTTCTGTGTGCTGTAGCTTTTATCAATGTCACGAACTTCGATGTAAGATGATTTCAAAATAAATGCTCCTTTATACTCATTTGTTGAAACCACAGCCAAGCCAAACTATATGCCGTGATTTCAAAAGCACAAAGCATGATTACATTCCATTTTGGCATTTGGGTGCCACTACCTAAGGAATAAATCTTCTAAAGTAGAATATCCGTTTTCCGTTTTTTTACTCAAACATCAAACATGCAAGCACTGATTTTGAATTGAGAAAGAGCCGGATTTTGCTTTTAAAAAATGGAGCAAGCCCACGACAAGAGTTTCTATGCGAAACAAAAAAAGCCGCAGTTTATGCGACTTCCGTTGTAAAGATGTTTTTATCGTCCGAGATTTTATGTAATGGCCCCCTTCGCTGCAGCTTGTCAGGAAATGCAAATAGGATGAGCAATTTTTGTTCAATTGCATTTGATTCAATTGCAGATTGTTTCATTGCGCATGCCTGCATCATCTCCCGGACATGGTCCGCATAGTTAAATGGCGAACGTGTCTGATGAACTAATCAATATTTATTAGAGAAAGCACATCCTTAGGATGCTCAAACTTATATTTGGCTGGAATAAGCTCGGGTTGCTTGCATCCCCACAGTGCTAATCCAAAATCTATCCCAGCGTCTTTTGCACATTTATAATCATAGATGGTGTCACCTATATAGATAGATGATTCGGCATTTGCACCTGAAATCTGAAGGAATTTCAGCAACGGTTCTGGATGAGGTTTGTGCAACTTCGTATCATTTGCACATACAACGTGCGTCAAATCATGTGCAAGGCCAAATGGGACAAAGTCATCTTGAAATTCTTGATGAGTCTTTGAAGTAACCACTCCTGTTGTAATGGAATGATCCTTTAGGCTGGTAAGCAATTGCTGAATTCCTTCGAATATATGGATGGTCTCTTGATAATCCCTCATGTAATCATTCCAATACCGATTCGCAAGATCAATGTCCTCTATCCCGAGTTGACGCAAAGACACGGCTCCAGGAATGCCCAGTACAAACGAGAGTTCATGTTGGTCCACATCCCGTTTAAAGTTAACCTTGAGCAGTTTCTGCAAAGACCCTAATACAGCTTCTTCGGTATTGATCAAAGTACCATCAATATCAAATATATAGTTCGTATACATGATCATTATCTCCTCGCAAAGCATAATTAACTTTCAGGAGTATGGTATAGTATGAAATCCATTTCAGGTCAACACCTTATGTGGATGTCTGAATGTTCACCTAAGTGTACCAATCGATGATACACATTTGCATAATATATTTTTATTTTATTAAATTATCCATTCAGACTGAAGTATTGAATATTGATACTCGTTAACCCATTGTCCATTAGAGAAATAGTTTTCCAAAAGATGACCTTCTCTCCTCATACCCACCCGTTCAAGTAGACGAATGGAACTTTCGTTTCTTACATCTGTAAATGCAATAACTTTGTGTTTATTAAGTTGTTCAAATACAAAAGTTAATAAAAGTTTTACCGCCTCACTGGCATAGCCCTTTCCTTGATGCTCTTCGGCGAGCGTAAAACCTATTTCAACAATTCGTGGTTCATCCAAGAGTGTGTGTAGAGCACAATCTCCAATGAACTGATCCGTTTCAACAAGAGCAATCGCAAACTGAAACCAGGTACCAGGTTGACCTGGTACATTTGTTATTTGCCGTCTAACAAACGATACAGCATCATCATATTGATATTTTCCCCAAGGTTGAAATTCAGCCACAACAGGGTTAGAACGGTACGAATAAAAGGGGTCAATATCTTGTTCTGAGAATTGTCTTAAAAACAATCGTTCTGTTTTACCATATATAGGTTCAAATGTACTCACTCTAATCCACTCTCCTTATGTAATAAGCTGTAACAGTTCTTGACCTTTAAATGGATTGTTTTCAGCTTTGATGTTTATCATTTTTGTCAACGGTATCAAGCCATACCCTACCTCGGATTCAGCTTCACCTGGGAGCCTTTGCCGCCGGCTTGAATTCCGGTGTCCATCACTCCAGCCTCCTTCAGGTCTGTAACGAGACGTTCGAGTACAGCCTTTGCAGCAGCGGCTTTTCCTTTACCTTAAGGCATTAGACTGCAAGGTGGCGGGCTGCTCATCAGTGAGGTGCAGACAAGATCGGCGCTTTGGGAGCGGGCCATATTCAGCGCTTACTCCCGGGAGACCGTACCCAGCTTCTCCCCTTTAAATCCAGTTAATCCTATTTCAGATGCGCGAATTTGCTCATTAATCCATACGGTTATATTAAATCCCCCTAATGCCTTCATGTAAACAGCCTCCGAAATATGACCCGGTGAATACGGGCTTCTTTGCTCAAAATAAACAATTGATTACTTATAACATGACTTTAGATAAATATCAAATCGGTAAAAGAACTTGGTCCCTTAAAACAGAAAACCTGCGCTGGGCGCAGGCTCTAATGGGACTATGTTCTTTCCTCCGACAAATATTTTTGATTATTAATGATATTATGATTCTTCTCTGGGTACTGGTTACTACCCAGCTAGCCTGTGCGATTTGGAAGTTCTCTTAAAGACAATCTTGCCTGTAGCTACCTATATGCGTAACACTTCGGATAGTAACATAAAAGCTCGAACCATTAGCCTATTCAAGCTAACCATTCGAGCCCAAGCTATTTACAGAACAATTTTAACCGGATTGTTGTCGAATAATTCAAAGGGTCCGGGCGTTACATTTCTTTCGGGGCGCAGCTTTTGAAAGAAGTCGCCGTCAAAACGGTATGCAGTTCCCTCAGGAGCCTCATAGAACATTTCGGCGTGATGACTTCGGCCGAGAAGAGCCGTTGTGACTACTGCTGGAGCTGCAGCACGCATGATTTCAGGGTGATGAACATGCACTTGTACCTTGCAAGTAGCCGGATCGATCTCGATTTCGATCCCGGTGCTATCATAAACCTGTGCATTAGGCTCATGAACACTGGGCACCGCGCCTTTCATATACAGATTGCCCTGTATCGAAACGGGAAGTGCCATCTTATCAGGCAGAAATGGCTTACCAGATTCCTTATAAGCCGCAATTTCTTCCTTGGAATATTCCCACCACCGCTTTTGAGCGGCACTCGGGTAATCATTATAGCCGCCTAATCCGGCAGGATGAAGGTAACAGCGGGAGTTATCGGGTACCCCGTCCATCACCGCGTCACCGCCGTAACTTATATTCTCCCTTGGCGGGAGCGGAAGATGCTCGAAGAATGTCATGGGCAGCGGCTCTTTGCCCGGGTCGCCATCACCTATAAAAATGTTATTGTAATACCTGTCGTCGCCGCCCGTAATGTTGCTGTACCCGGCAACCGCTGTCTCATGAGGCATATGGTATGGAGTATAGCGGGTAAGCTCGGAGCGCACTACGAATCTGCCCGCAAACAGATTATGAACAAACGCACCGCCTTGGGCCATATTGCGGAAGTTCATAGGCGACAGGAACAGGTTGTGGTCCACTGTATAAGGACCATGGCAGACCTCCACGAAAAGATCCTCGGACAGATTGTCGAAAAAGATATTCCGGCTGATCCGGGTGCCTTGCGCCTGCCAATCCAGCCAAAGCGCCCGGTAAGAGCTATAGATGACATTCCCGCAAATCTGGGTATCCAGTGCAGCATGGAGTTTGATCCCCCCCACTTCTGCACCGTGGAAGATGCGCTTGTGGTGTATATTATAAATGCGGTTTTGGTAGATTTGGCTAAACGCAGCTCCTAAATGTCCAACGATTCCGGCCTGTTCACAATCATGAATGACGTTATTGCGCACAATATGACTTCCGATACGATCTTGATGCCAATCCTTGCGCAATGCCCGGAAAATAACCTCCTGCTCCCGTTGCGTTCCGCCTTTCATGCGATTGTTCGAGAATTCATTCTGCCCGGTAGAAATTTCTTTGCCAAGGCTGATCCCCGTACATTTGGATTCATTGATCAGGTTATTCTCGATAATCCAGCCTTTACTCCAGTGCGGACCGATAAGCCCTTCTTGCAAAGCCGTTGGCGGAGCCCATTGGGGGGATGCCTGCCGGAGCGTAAAACCTCTGACGGTAATATAATTGCGGCCGGTCTTTTCAGGCCAGAAGCAGTAGGGACGCACATTGATCTCCACATTCTCTTGGCGCGGGTCCTTGCCTCCAAAGTTCGCCCAAATGACGGTGGTGGTTGAGCCTACATCCGCGTACCACTGCAGCAAAGAGTCATCCGCATATTTGGCCTGCGGCCAAACCTGGGGATTGCGCAGATTGTTAACGCTTTCACATTCGTATAGGGATTTTCCGTCAAGATACACATCCCCAAGATGCGGTTCGAACGCACCCTCAAACAACCAATCTCCGTACAATTTCGTCTCATAGGGGTTACGAATGACAAACAGACTGTTTGGCACCTCCGTCTTCCAGACACCGTCCCCTTCGTTTTTCCAGTCAGCCACAGGTTCAGCACCTGTGATCACCACTTCCCCATCACCGGAGGACTGGTACACAATCCGCTGTTCCTTTGTCCCTCCATTCGCCGGGTTGACCCATTCCCTATAAACACCGGCATGCACAGATACAATATCTCCCGGCTCCGCTATAGCCGCAGCGCGGGAGATCGTGCGGAACGGCTCTGTCTCCGTACCCGGCGCTTGATCGTTTCCCTGAATTGAAACATGATATTCCACTGGATACCCACCTTTGTGCCCTTTATAGTCTCTTAAAGTAAACCTACCGTATCTTTTCATCTACATGTTGGTGTAATAATGCACCTCTATAAATTATAATGCAAAACTGCAGCAACTCCATTGATATTTACGGAACTTTTGTTGATCTATCCTGAGATTATGGAGTATCCATTGGCTTAACTTACTGGACCAAGGCCGCAAACCGATACTGGACTTGCTGCATGAAGGTTTTGCGGATATTTCATTTCGGACGGGTGGAAAATCAACCTTTAAATCAATCCGCTTACGGATTTGCCTGGATGACCGGGTTGGTGAACTACGTTTATACCAGTGGTTCGTTCATCTGGGCGCTTACGGGTAGCATTATCTACCAGATGTTCGTAGGTACATTACTTGGCGTGATCAGCAGTACGGGGGAAGAATTGGGATGAAGAGGATATATGCTCACCAGGTTAATATCCTCGGGCGTGCCAAAGCCGATTTTGACAAGCGGTTTGATCTGGGGAGCCTGGCATATTCCCGCCATCCTGTTAGAGAACGATTACTTGGGACCCTCCTGGGCCTTGTAGCTATAGCGTTATGGATTGCAGCCTGGATTTTTTCCAGAAGATCGGGGTTTATATCACGCTAAAAAAGCTACCTTGGATTCAGCTTCACTTGGGAGCCTTTGCCGCCGGTTTGAATTCCGGTGTCCTTCACTCCAGCCTCCTTGAGGTCCGTAACGAGACGTTCCAATACAGCCTTTGCGGCAGCGGCTTCTTTTGCTCCGGAGGCTTTAACGACGAGCTGCACCGGCTTGCCCGAGCGCAAATGCTTGTCCGCTTGCCGCAGCTTGGTCTCGTAGTCATGCTCCTCGATATGCGCGGTGAAACGCAGCTCTTTCACCTTCTCTTTGCCGCCTTCCGTTTTGGGGCTGCTGGCTTTGCTTGCCGTCTTTACTTTCTGCGCAGCAGCTTTTCCTTTGCCTTTAGGCATTAGACTGCATGGCGGCGGGCTGCTCATCAGCGAGGTGCAGACAAGATCGGCACCCTGGGAGCGGGCCATATTTAGCGCTTCCTCCCGGGAGACCGTACCCAGCTTCTCCCCTCTAAGTCCAGTTAATACTACTTCAGTTGCTCGAATTTGCTCATTAATCCATACAGACATACTATAAGTTCCTCCTGTTTGAACTTCACTAATAAAAAAACGGGCAAGAAATAAGGCCTTCTTCTTCCTGTCGCCTGTCGCGGATTAACTAAAAATATATACTATCTCTTGGGAAAATAATGACGGATCAATCCAATTCATTCGATTCATGCTGGTTCAGACCAGTGCCTTGTAAGCGAGCCTCCCCCACCCATTCCAACATCTACAACATTATAGGATGTTCCACTCCATGGACAAGAATTATATAATCTAGAATATTAATTGTTCCATTTAGAATGAAGGACATGATGACAGAAATTTGGGCGTTGGTAACCAGGTAAGAGCATTTCGCAAATATCCGCGTTGATTGTACCATATGTCGTTTCTGGTTTATCTTTAAACCCTTCCAAGAAGGCATTTAAAATGTTTTCCTTAAACTGGTAGCGTGGAAAAGCCTCCACTACTTGCCTACGGGCTTCAGGTGAAATCAGGTCGAAGTTTTTCCCCACGACGTCATAACTGACACCAAAATTCATAAGCGCTACTTCTGTTTCCTTATATTCCACAACTCCTATGGTTGTATGAAGTGCAACAGCATCCCATACCAGTCGAATGGATTCTTCAGGGACTCCATGACTCCTTAGAAAATCACGTGCAGCATTAGCACCATCAACCTCAAAGCGTTTGTCTTTACTTCTGAAAGCAGCAGTTAGCCCCAGGTCGTGGAATAAGGAACTTATATATAGCAATTCTGAATCGTATTTAACTCTATTAAGGTTTCCCTTAAGCGCTGCAAACAAAAATACTCTATTCGAGTGATTCCATAATAGGTCATCAGCATGCTCACGTAATAATTCAGCAGCTTCAACAGCTAACTTGCTATCAGGAATTTTGATATCGGCGATTGAACTCATCTTGAGAACTCCCCCTCATTCATCAAACTAAAACGAACAGCCTCTTTTTCGGCTTCATTTATTGCTTTTTCGAGCACTATTGCTTTGTCGAGTAGATTTGTACCCTGTACCCGGATAATTTGATAGTCCTCTATTCCAAGAAAATTAAACATTGATTTGATATACTTGTGTGAAAATTCATTATCCGTGTACCAGTCATTATTTGTGTATATCCCACCGCTTCCTTGAATCACAAGGATACTTCGTCCGTCAGTTAGTAGGCCTACTCCCCCATTTTGCGTGTATTTGAAGGTTTCACGAGGAATCATAACGTTATCCATATAATCCTTAAGCCGGGAGGGGATATTAAAATTGTGAAGTGGCAGGATGATCACATATTTATTCGCACTCTTGAATTGTTGCAGTATTTCATTCATTTTGTCAGCAACCCGTTTTTCTTCCTCCGTCAATTCAGCACCAGAAGCAAACTTACCCCACGCGCTCAAAACGACACTGTCAAGTTGTGGGATTTCTTCGTCGTATAAGTTTATTTGCTCAATTGATTCGTTCGGATTCATTTTTCGATAGATATTAATAAACTGTGTACCTACCTCAAGACTGACTGAATCCGTGGAATCAACAGTAGGATGCGCATTGATAACGAGTAATTTTCCCATCTTTTTCACTCCTAATTATTTTTAATAGCGACAATATTAATCGTCGATTAATGTTGTCTATAATATACTGCGATACAGATCCATAGTCAAATTCATTTTTTTTGGGTAAGGTCCTTCAGTTGACAATGGATGTAGTCTTCATTAAATTATAAGTATTTACCCATAACGGGAGGTATTATTGTGCAGTATAGTGTCGGAGTTGAATATGCACTGCATTGTCTAGTGTACTTAATTCCAAATGAAGCAAAAATTGGTATAAAGGACCTAGCCTTTTTCCAAGGCATCCCTGAGACTTACTTGTCCAAAGTTTTTACGAAGCTTGCCAAAGCGGGTATCATCACTTCGGTTCCTGGAGTCAATGGTGGTTTTAAACTTGCAAGAACCCCTGACGAAATTTCCTTTTGGGATGTAATTGAAGCAGTCGAGGGAAAGAAGCCGATATTCCAATGCCAGAACATTAAGGATAAGGGATATTTGTATCGCAATCGAGATTGTTCAGACTGCACAGCTTCAACGAGCTTTTGTTCAATTAATTTAGTTATGCTCGAAGCGGAAGAAGCTATGCAAAATTTTTTGCGTACTAAAAAATTGTCCTGGTTAGAGGAGGAATTAGATCGTGTTTTACCTTCGGAAACGCGCCGGGACGTGCGTGCCTTCTTTACAAAAGAACCCATTGACTAAGTTTCAATAAAAAGAGGATTAAGTAATCATGCGCATTGCATGACAAAGTGGTATGTTACTCGGTTATCCGGGGCACAAATTGTTGAAAATATGTCCCGTCTCGTTACGAAGGCAGTTGATCCATTAGGGGCTGGCTGCCTTCGTGTATTGATGATCATTGTTTACACGAAGCTAATTATTATTAATTTTTACTATAGTAAAAGGATAGATCGCAAAAAGACGACAGCCGATAACTTTATGATCGTCTGCCGCCTTGATAGTTGAAGTCTCTGTTCGTTATGTCCACTGTTCAACGCCGCGAATCGCCTGATATCTCCTTCATCAAGAATACCATCTTGATTCAGGCTGACAAGCTTTTCCCTAATCACTGTGAATCCTGCATCGTATTATACTCCCAGGCCATACGGGCAAGAGGGAACGGTGAAATGGCCCGCTCCAGAATCCCCTGAACATATGCTATCGCAATCCCATAATTAACGATGGGAACCCTTGCGCTAAGTGCCTGCTCCATCCGCCAAAGCATCTGCCTGCGGTTCAGCATGCATCCTCCGCAGTGCACAATAAGCGAATAGTCACCCAGATTCTCCGGAAAACTCATGCCGCTGGCGAATTCGAACTGCAGCTGTTTACCGGTGGCCTGACGGAGCCAGCGCGGAATTTTAACTGTGCCGATATCGTCTGCCTGAGCATGATGGGTGCAGGCCTCGGCAATGAGCACTTTGTCGCCATGCTGCAGCCGGTCAATGGCACGCGCTCCCTGCACCAGCTCTTCAAGCCTTCCCTTTTGCCGGGCGAACAGGATCGAGAACGAGGTCAGCGGAATATCCCTTGGCGTATCCGCCGCAGCCTTCAGGAATACCTGGGAATCGGTCACCACCATACGAGGCTTCTTGCCGAGACTCTCCAGCGTTTGCTTCAGCTCGTATTCTTTGGTTGCGACCGCGATGGCATCACTCTCCAGCAAGTCACGGATGGTCTGCTGCTGCGGAAGAATCAGCCTGCCTTTGGGTGCAGCCTGGTCAACCGGAACCACAAGGACAACCAAATCCCCCGGTGAGACCAAATCCCCAATGATGCGGAATTTGTCGTCGTCTTCCGGTATGGCTGCACTGATCGCCTTCATCAGCTTGGGTATCCCTTGCTGCTTCAAAGCGGATATCGGCATCACCTTAATGCCAAGTTCCCACTCCGTCTTGCTCACGAGAGAGGCAAGGCCTTCCGGCCCGGAGGTATCATTGTCTGACATCAAATCGATTTTATTCAATACTCCTAATGCCGGAATCCCCTTGCTGCTGACAATCTCGGCAATCTGCCGTTCCAACCGGGACACTCCGGAGGGAGCCTCTAACACGATCAGCGCGAGTTCGGCTTTATTCAGAACATCCAGCGTCTTTTGCTTGCGCAGTTCACCGAGCTCGCCCGTCTCATCCAGGCCGGCGGTATCTATAAATACGACCGGTCCGAGCGGCAGCAGCTCCATCGCTTTGTATACGGGATCAGTAGTTGTTCCTTTAACAGGAGATACAACGGCGGCATCCTGTTTGGTGATCGCATTGATCAGACTCGATTTTCCGGCATTGCTCCTGCCGAATATGGCAATGTGCAAGCGATTCGAACGCGGCGTATGATTCATGCTCACACAGGTCTCTCCTTCCCCTATAGCGCTTCTCAGTTCCGCATTTATAGGCCAGGTATGCCCGGTCGGGTCACTTGACTGGGATTCAGGATTTGATGCACCTGTTCCACCGTAAGAAGATGCGCTTCGAGCAGCACCTGCCGAACCGTCTTCCCCTCCCGGCTTGCCAGTTTGGCAATCTCCGCACTTTTCTCGTAACCGATATAATGGATTAGCGCAGCGGCCAGTACGGAGGAATTCAGCACATGCTCCTGACAACGCTGCTCGCAAATACGGATGCCCCGGACGCAGCGCTCTTCGAACAGCCTAACCGCGTTTGACAGGATCTCCATGGATTCCAGGAGCGAATCTGCGATCAGCGGCATAAATGCATTCAGCTCCAGCTGACCGCCCGCGGCCGCGAGCGTCACAGCAGTGTCGTTAGCGATGACGCGCATCGCAACAAGCCCCGTCATCTCCGCTATCACGGGATTGATCTTCCCCGGCATTATCGATGAGCCTGCCTGCACGGCCGGCAGTTCAAGCTCCCCTAAACCTCCGGCCGGCCCGCTGGCCAGCAGGCGAAGATCCCCCGATATTTTCAAAAGATTCACTGACGCCGCTTTCAGCAGTCCGGAGACCTCAACGAATACATCCATATTCTGCGTAAGGTCCATCGGATATTCGCTGCGGGCCAGGCCGTATCCGGTTAGCTCCTGCAAAATATCGGTAATCAAATACGCATATTTTACCGGCGCATTGAGCCCCGTTCCAATCGCGGTGCCCCCGATGTTGATCTCCCTGAGCCGTTCCTCCACTTTGTACAGCCGCCAGCGGTCCCGGGCTACCGCTTTGGCATAGGCTCCGAAGCCCTGCCCTGCCATCATCGGCAAAGCATCCATCAATTCTGTGCGGCCCAGCTTGAGTACATCCGCGAAGGCATGTTCCTTCTCCTGAAGAGCTGCCTGCAAGGATGCAAAGGCCTGGCTCAGGGCCCGAACCCGACCGATCGCCGCGATTCTCAGCGCAGTTGGATAGACATCATTGGTGGATTGGCAGCAATTGACATGATCGAGAGGATGCACCTGCGTAAAATCTCCAGGCTCTGCGCCCATCAGCTGGGCCGCACGGCTCGCGATTACTTCATTTACATTCATATTGGTTGATGTTCCTGCTCCGCCTTGCAGGGCATCTACCGTAAACTGTTCGCTGAATGCTCCCGCCAGTATTTCATCGCAGGCTTGCACAATCGCTAGCGCGATCTCTGCCGGATACGTATGGAGCTTTAGATGGGCCAGCGCTGCAGCCTTTTTTACCGTTACCATACCATGAAGCAGGTGCGTGTTAACCGCTCGGCCGCTTACTGCGAAATTATCCATGGCCCGCGCCGTATGAATTCCGTAATACGCCGAGTCGGGGATTTTCAGGGTTCCTAGCGCATCCTGCTCTATACGAAAATATTTTTCCGGATTCTCCATAGGGACAGCCTGCTTATGACTTAACTTCCAGTACGTCCAGCACCCGCGGCATAATTCCGCGGAAATAGGCAAAAGCGATGCCGTAGTTGGTAATCGGCACGTTCTGCACGCCCGCGCTACGCAGCCGCATCATCAGCTGTTTCCGGTTAAAGATACAACCGCCGCAGTGAACAATCAGCTTATACCCGGCGATGTCATCCGGGAAATCGGGTCCCACGCTTGTGGTAATCTCCAGCCTGCCGCCGGCACTCTCCTCCAGTTTGGCCTTAAGCAGCATACGGTCAATCTCTCCGTTATGCGGATGATGGATGCAGGCTTCCGACAGAAGAACTTTATCGCCGGGCTTCAGGTTTGCAATCATCCCGGCACCGGCCACAAAGGTATTCAAATCTCCCTTGAACCGAGCCATTAGTATCGCAAATGTTGTTAATGGCACGTCTTTAGGCAGAATCTCGTGGACTCTGTCAAATACCTGAGAATCTGTGATGACCAGATTAGGCGGCCTTTTCAAGTTTGCGAGCAGCTCCGGGAGCTCTTCTTCCGTTACCGATAACGCCATAGCGTGATGATCGAGCAGATCACGGAGGATTTGCTGCTGTGAAGCTACCAGGCGGTATTTAGGCGCCGGTATCATTTCCGGCATCACCAGCACGACCAGATCCCCCAGGTTCACCAGGTCACCCACAATGCTGCTTCGCTCAAATTCGGCGGGAGCAAGGTCCCTCATGGCAAAGCGCAGACTCTCAATGTTCGTATTCCGCTTTACACTGAGCTTCACGAAGGGTATTGTTAAAGCCGCTTTCAAGGAATCAATATCCGTATAATGATCGTCCGTCTTGGCAATTACCCCGATGACGGGGATATTCCGTTTCTCCATTTCCTGGACCCATTCCTTCTCCAGCTTATAGTCCCCGGCCTCATCCGAGAAAATCATTATCCCAAGATCGGTCAGATCCATGACTTCTCTTGTCTTTTGCACACGGAACTGGTCAGTATCATCTATTCCGGCCGTATCGATAATGATCGCGGTGTCCTGATTCTTCATCGTAAGATATTGAAAGATGGGCTCCGTCGTTGTTCCCGGCTCATCGCTGACCGGCAAGTTGGTTTTCCTGGTGAGTGCGTTGATCAGACTGGATTTCCCCGAATTTCTTCTTCCAAAAACAGCGATATGCATTTTGTTGGATTGCGGTGTAAATTGCATCACATCTCTCTCCTCAACATGTGATTTTAGAAGCGTAAATCCCGTTCTCCATTCTCGATTCGCCGGAGACGCTCGATCGTCGCTTTTCGGGCCGCCTCCTTTGGAATATCCTCCAGTCCTTTACGGATGATCTCTTCACCCAAGGCCCGGGTCGATTCCTCCGCATAATCCAGCAGATATTCTTTGAAGGTCAACAGAGAGTTGGGCTGGCATATGTTATGGATCTGTCCGGATTTGGCCAGCCGCATGAAACGGTCTCCCGTCCGCCCTTCCCGGTAGCAGGCTGTACAATAGCTGGGAACGTACCCATCCTGGCACAATCCGCGGATGATCTCCTCCGGTGAACGGTGGTCACTGACTTCGAATTGAGGCTTCTCGCTTAGCCGGTCTGCAGACCCCTGTTTGTTCTCCATGTAGCCTCCGACCCCTGTGCAGGAGCCCGCGCTCACCTGCGAAATCCCCAGCTTGATGACCTCATCACGGAAGGAGGGCTCTTCGCGGGTAGAGAGAATCATTCCTGCATAGGGAACGGCCAGCCGCAGGACGGCAACAAGCTTTTTGAAATCCTCATCCTTCACCAGATGCGGATATACGTCCAGATTTACATTCTCCGCCTCGCGCAGCCGGGGAACGGATACCGTATGAGGCCCCACGCCAAACCGTTCTTCGAGATGCTCGGCATGCATAAGCATTGCAACGGTATCGTATTTATGGTCATACAAGCCGTAAAGAACACCGATGCCTACATCATCGATTCCCGCGGTTTGTGCGCGGTCCATCGCCGTGGTGTGCCAGTCATAATCGCTTTTGGGACCCTGAGGATGCATAGCTGCATAGGTGGGTCTGTGATAGGTCTCCTGGAACAAAATATAAGTGCCGATCTCCGCGTCTCTAAGCTTCGCGTAATCCTCGACGGTAGTCGCGGCGATATTGATATTCACGCGGCGGATACTGCCATTATCCACTTTGACGGAATAGATCGTCCGGATCGCTTCAACGACATAGTCAATGCCACAGTTCACCGGATCTTCTCCCGCTTCCACAACAAGGCGCTTGTGCCCCAGCTCCTGAAGCACACGGACTTCAGCCGACAATTCATCCATATCCAGCTTTCTCCGCAGGAAATCCTCGTTGGAGTGCTTGTATCCGCAGTAATCGCAATTATTGACGCAGTAGTTGCTTATATACAAGGGAGCGAATAACACAATACGATTGCCGTAAATTTTCTCTTTAATCACCTTTGCTGAAAGGTTGATACTGCTTAGCACCTCGGGATCTGTAACTTCAAGGAGTACGGCCGCCTCCTGGTGCGTGAGCCCCTTGCATGCTCTAGCTTTTTCTAAGATGGACTGAACGTAAGCCTCATCGTTAACCTTTAGTTTTGCCTCTTGCAGACTAAGCCGAATTTCTTCATCATTGATAAAATCCGCTGCTTCCCAGCCCTTCCGCAAACTCGCCACCTCCCTCTTCAATGTTTAGGCATATGCTTATACCTTGGAACGTGCCATGTAATGAGTGTGCAGCAGCTCATGTGCAAGGTGACCGTTGGGCTCTCCTAAAAACTCTTCATATAGAGCTTTGATAAAAGGATTGTTATGCGATTTGCGAACCGTTTGCGCCTCGTCTTCCGTGTAGATCGCTTTTGCGCGCTCGGCCTTAATATCGATCCGCGAGGATGCTCCCGCATTCAGAATCGGCTGGCCGCCGCCTGCGATACAGCCGCCGGGGCAGGCCATGACCTCGATGAACTCATAGCTCTTTTCCCCAAGTTCCATCGCCTCCATCAGCCTACGGGCATTGCCCAGACCATGAACGACTGCCGTGCGGATCTTCCGGCCATTCGGCAGCTCGATCACATTCTCCTTAATTCCATCCATTCCCCGGACCGCCGTGTATTCGACCGTAGCCAGTTCTTGGCCTGACGTGATTTCGAATACCGTACGGAGCGCTGCTTCTGCAACGCCGCCCGTTGCACCGAAAATAACGGCTGCCCCCGAGCCCTGGCCAATCGGATTATCGAACGCTTCGTCCTTCAGATTCGCAAAGTCTATGCCAGCTTCCTTGATCATGGAGGCCAGCTCGCGGGTAGTCAGAACCCAGTCGACATCCTGCAGCCCTTCTCTCGACAATTCTTCACGCGCACCTTCGAACTTCTTCGCGGTACAGGGCATGATCGAAACGACGACGATATTCTTGGGATCGATTCCGATTTTGCCGGCGAAGAAGGCCTTCACAATGGCGCCCTCCATTTCATGCGGCGATTTGCAGGTGGAGAGGTTATTCAGCCGGTCAGGGAAGTTATGCTCTATAAATTTCACCCAGCCGGGACAGCAGGATGTCATGAGCGGCAGATTCTCTCCGCTACTGAGGCGGGAGAGCAATTCGGTGCCTTCTTCCATAATGGTGAGATCCGCACCAAAGTTGGCATCGAACACTTTATCGAATCCAAGCCTGCGCAGCGCGGCGACCATTTTGCCGGTAACCCGGGTTCCCACCGGAAGACCGAATTCTTCTCCCAAGGCTACCCGCACAGCTGGAGCTGTCTGGACAACAACGTATTTGCCCGGATCGGCGAGCTCATTCCATACCTCTTCAATGTTCTCGCGCTCACTAAGCGCACCTACCGGACAAGCCATGATACACTGGCCGCAGTTGACGCATGTGGACTCAGCAAGCGGACGGCCGAAAGCGGTAGAGATTACGGTATCGAAACCGCGCTTCGCGAAACCGATGGCACCCACGGTCTGCATCGTTCCGCAGGCCCCGACGCAGCGCCCGCAAAGGATGCATTTGGATGCATCCCGAACGATAGCCGGAGAGGCGAGGTCCTTTTCCTGGCTGGATTTTTCGCCCGTGTAAGTCACTTTTCGGATATTCAAGGTTCGGGAGACGTCCTGCAGCTCACAGCCGCCGCTGCGGGAGCAGCTGAGACATTCCTGATTATGGTCGGACAGCAGAAGTTCAACGGAAGCCTTACGGGCTTCACGGACTTTGCGGGTATTCGTTTGAATCTTCATTCCCTCTTCCGCGATCAGCGTGCAGGAGGCAATGAGCCTCGGCCCCACCTCCACCACGCATACCCGGCAGCTGGACGAGTGGTTGATACTTTGCAAATAACAAAGGGAAGGGATATCCACGCCTTGTTGACGAGCGGCTTCGAGCACCGTTGTACCTTTGGCGACCTCGACCTCGTGCCCGTCGATCATGATTTTTATCGTATCCAAAGTGTTCACTCCTCTTGTCAGACTCTCGCTACGGCACTGAACTTGCAGACATCAAAGCAGACTCCGCATTTGATGCAGACCGCCGTATCGATCACAAACGGCTCCTTCATTTCGCCTGAGATCGCATCCGCTGGACACTTTTTGGCGCAGAGGCTGCAGCCCCGGCACAAATCCGGATCGATCTCATACGAAATCAACGATTTGCAGACCCCAGCCGGGCATTTATGATCCGCAATATGGGCCAAGTACTCCTCTCGGAAATACTTGATGGTGGATAATACCGGATTCGGAGCTGTCTGGCCTAAGGCACACAAAGATGCATTCTTGATCTGCACAGAGAGGTTCTCAAGCTTCTCCAGATCCTCCATGTTTCCTTTGCCTTCCGTGATCTTATCCAGAAGTTCGAGCAGGCGTTTGGTGCCGATGCGGCAAGGCGTGCATTTCCCGCAGGATTCATCGCGCGTGAAGTCCAGGTAGAATCTGGCGACATCAACCATGCAGGTATCTTCATCCATGACGATCATGCCTCCCGAGCCCATCATCGAACCCAGGCTGGTCAACGTATCAAAATCGATGCTGCAGTCCAGATGCTCTTCTGTCAGACAGCCGCCGGAAGGGCCGCCGGTCTGTACGGCTTTGAATTTTTTGCCGCCCGGAATCCCTCCGCCAATTTCAAAGATGACCTCGCGCAGGGTAATTCCCATGGGAACCTCTACGAGACCGGTGTTCACCACTTTTCCGCCTAAAGCGAATACTTTGGTGCCCTTTGACTTCTCCGTTCCGATACTTGCGTACCACGGTGCGCCCTTTAAAATAATCTGGGCTACATTCGCCAAGGTCTCCACATTGTTGATAATCGTCGGCTGGCCCCATAAGCCTTGAACCGCCGGAAAAGGCGGTTTTGGCGTCGGCATTCCCCGGTGGCCTTCAATGGAATGGATCAATGCCGTTTCTTCTCCGCAGACGAAAGCTCCGGCACCCAGACGCACATCTATGTCAAAACTGAAGCCGGTTCCCAGGATGTTCTCGCCCAGCAATCCGTATTCATGGGCTTGCTCAAGCGCTTTCATAAAACGCTGGACCGCGATCGGATATTCCGCACGGACATAGATAAAGCCTTGGTCAGATCCGATGGCATATCCGGCAATCGCCATTGCCTCAATGACGGAATGAGGGTTGCCTTCGAGAATCGAGCGGTCCATAAATGCTCCGGGGTCGCCTTCATCCGCATTGCAAATGACATACTTCTGCTTTTTATCCTGCTTTGCGGCAAACTCCCATTTCAATCCGGTGTTGAACCCGCCGCCGCCGCGACCCCTCAAGCCGGATAGCTTGATCGTATCAATAACCTCTTGCCGGCTCATGGCCTTCAGTACTTTACCGAGTGCCTGATAGCCGTCGCTGCCGATATACTCATCAATATTCTCCGGGTCAATGACACCACAGTTGTGCAGAGCAATCCGCACTTGCTTTTTATAGAATTCGGTTTCTTCGAAACTCAGGATTTCATTGCCCTGCTTGGTTTTCTCGTAGATTTTCTTTTCGTACGGTTTGCCCTGCAGGAGATGGGCTTCTACCAGCTTTGGAATATCCTGAACCTCGACCCGGCTGTAAAAGATCCCTTCCGGATAAACAATAACCACCGGTCCGAGCTCGCATAGGCCGAAACAGCCCGTGCGCACGACTTCCACCTGCTCCTGCAGGTTGCGGCTTGCTATTTCCTGATTAAGCTTTGTAACAATCTGATTGGAATCTGACGATGTACATCCCGTTCCTCCGCATACCATCACCGATCTGAACGTGATGGAATCACTTTCTTTGATTCGCCGGTTGTCCAGGCGGTCTCGCGTAAGCGTTTGGATGGCCTCAAGATCCGTTAAAAGCTTCATACTCATACCTCCACTTTCTGCTGCGCCGTATGGCCCAGGATGATCATTTATATTCCCTTCAGAATTTTTGGAATGGTATTGGGGGTAAGCCGTCCATGGACCTTTTCGCCAATCGTCATAACCGGTGCAAGGCCGCAGGCTCCCAGGCAGCGTGTGGCTTCAAGCGTGAATTTGTTGTCCTCCGTGGTTCCTTGCACAGGCACTTTAAGTTCCGTGCTGAGACGGTCGAGGACAGCTTGCGCGCCTTTGATATAGCAGGCGGTTCCAAGGCATAGATGGACCACATTTTCCCCTTTGGGGGTCAGCGAAAAGAAATGATAAAAAGAGGCCACGCCATAAATTTCACTCATCGGCAGGTTAAGCTCCGCAGCTACCATCTGGAGCACCGGTTCCGGCAGATATCCGTATAAATCCTGAATTTCATGCAGAATGGGGATTAAAGCCCCCTTCATCATTTTGAACTGCGAAATCGCAGATTGTACCCTTATCCGCTTCTCATCTGCTTCGGCGACGCCCCCGCAGCTGCTCGCTTGTTGCTGTTCCATATCCGTGATCCCTCCACTCTAGGTAAAAAGTTAGGCAAGGTATAATCAGGAATTGATCATCTTTTGCTGAAAATGAAATCTATTGTATTGAGATTGATTTCATTGGGGCGGGATGAAGCCTACTGGGCAGCATTCGGCCTCATCCCAGCCTATATTAGAGCAGCGAGTTTTCGTGTCTGAGCTTCAGTCTGCTCCAGCGGCGCTCAATTTCAGTTTCGAAGGTCCGCAGCAGTTCTTCATCCTGAAGCAGATGTTTGGTCTTGCCCATTCCCTTGAGCCACTCCACAGCCGGAATACGCTTGCCCTTGAGTTCGGGATTGTAAGTGATGCTTGTGATGCCTTCCTCAATTTCATAGAGCGGGAAGAAACAGGAATCCACAGCCGCCTTCACCAGGTCATGCCCGCTGTGGTCCGGGGTCTTCCAGTTCAGCGGACAGGCACAGAGCAGCTTTCCGTAGGCCGTACCGACGTTATTCGCGTACCACTGCGCCTTGGCCGCCTTCTGCAGAAGATCCTGGGGATGGGATTCGGCTCCCGTGAACACATAAGGGATATTGCAGGCCGCGAGAATTTGCGCCGTATCCTTGTGATGCCCTTTTTTCCCTTTCTGCGTTTTCCCCACTCCCGAGGTACTGGTCATATGCCCCATAGGCGTGGAGTATGACAGCTGGGAACCGGTATTCATGTAGCCCTCGTTATCGTATTCAAGGATGATCATTTTATGGTTGCGGAGTGCCGCCCCTACGGTGGCCCCCATCCCGATGTCCATGCCGCCGTCGCCGGACACCATCACGAAGGTAACGTCATCGCTGATCTGGATTTCGCCGCGCCGCTTCAGTTCATAGAAGGCATCCACCATGCCCGCGAGCGTTGCTGCACCGTTCTGGAACAGGTTGTGGACAAAGGTCTGATTATGGGAGGTGTAAGGATAACTGGCTGTTACCACATAGGCGCAACCGGTCTGAAACAGCACCACCATATCGCCTTCGATTCCCTTGAAAAAGAGCTCCAGTGCTGAAAGCGCGCCACAGCCGGGGCAGGCGCCATGCCCGGGAGCCAGCCGGTGCGGTTTGGCCGTCAATTGCCGGAGCGGAGGAAGCTTAACCTTGAGCCGGCCGTCTTCGTCCGGAGCCACCTGAATAAGGCCGCTCTTGTAAGCATCGCCGTGTTGCGGTTCTCTGACCGGAACAAGCGCATACTTTGCTTCCCCCGGATAATAGCCATGATAGTCGAACGGCTTCTCGGCATATCCTTTTTCCGCTGCATCTATAGCCAATTGAAAAAAGGCTTCGGCGTCATCGGCATAGAAATCTTTGCCCCCCAGGCCAAAAATACGGGAGAGAATAATCGTTTGATTGTCCGGATCCACTTGCAGTGCAGACCGGATCTCATGGGTCAAGTTACCGCCTTGTGCTCCGTACGAATCCGCGCGTTCACCGACAAGCAGCGCCTTGACATTCTTCAGCGCCTGGCGGAGCTGCTCCGCCGGGAACGGACGAATAAGGTTCGGACGGACCAGACCTGCCTTGATGCCCTTGGCCCGCAGCGCGTCTACGGTGTCCTTGGCGGATTCCCCAGCCGAATTTAACAGGAACACAGCAACTTCGGCATCGTCCATCCGGTACAGATCGAGGACTTTATGTTCACGTCCGGACAAGGCGGCATATTCCCGGGCGATTTCATCATAGACTATACCTGCTCTATCGAGCGCCAAAGACAACTGATAGTGGTTATTCAGCAGGTCATCGCCTCCCATATGCGCTCCAATGGTCACGGGATGGGCAGGATCAGAGATATTCGGATAATTGGGATTCGGGTTCGGTCCTACGAAATGCTGTACAACTTCGTTCTCTTTGAAGTATTGGACTTTGCGTTTCTGGTGAGAGGTGAAGAACCCGTCATAGGCGACGATAACAGGCAAACGCACTTCGGAATGTTCGGCAATCCGCAGGGCCATGATATTCATGTCGTATACAGCCTGCGGTGTGCTGGCCGTCAGAATGACCCAGCCTGTATTCAAACCATAGTACAAATCGGAATGATCGCCGCGGATATCCAGCGGTCCACTGACTGCACGGGTTACGAGGTTAAGTACCATCGGGAAACGGGTCCCGGATTGGGTAGGAAGCTGCTCCAGCATATAGAGAAACCCTTGGGAGCTGGTAGCGTTAATCACGCGTGCCCCCGCCATCGCGGCGCCGTAGCAGATCCCGGCAGATCCGTGCTCGCCATCCGCCGCGATCAATTGAATGTCATGTTGTCCGCGGGCTTTCATCTGATCCAGATACTGGGCTACCTCCGTAGACGGCGTAATCGGAAAATAACCCATGATATGGTAATTGATTTGGGCCGCCGCCGTAGCCGCCATTTCATTTCCTGATTCGAAGCAGGTCACTTGCTCGGCAGGTACGGCCTGTGTTTCCGTATGTTCACTAACAGCCATTGTAGAATCCTCCCTATTTCGTTTACTAGAACACTTGGGGAACGCGGTGCGCTTCGGCAAATCCGACCTCTTCACGGATACTGGTCAAGGCTTCCGTAGGACACACGTCGATGCATTTCAGGCAGCCTTTGCAGTAGTGATAGTCAATGCCGAGAAGAGTCTGCTGCGGCCGGCCGCGCTTGTCTTCGCCTTCCTCCCAGACGAAGCAGTTGTCGGGGCACACATTGTCACATGCCGCACAGCTGATGCACGAATCCAAATCCAGTACGGGCAGCATGCCTGAACGCGAGCCGCTCAAGTCTTTCAGAATACTATTGCCCTGAGCAAGGATGATTCCGCCCGGCAGCTGCGTCTCATAGCCGAGCAAAGATTGCGCACGTTTGAAAGGGGAAGCTACGGTTCCTGCGGGCACTTCGTAGGCTTTAAATTTCACTTCGTTATAGCCGCGGTCGAAGGTGCGAATGTTCGGCTCCACCAGATGCGGATATTTCTTCTCGAAGGTCCGGCGGATCACCTTACGCATCGCTTCCGGATCCAGAAATCCACAGATGCGGAACATGGCGCCCAGCATGGATGTATTTACTTTCGTCTGCTCCTCAACGGCAATCCCCATCGCGTCCACTACGGCAATCGTGCCGTATTCCAGCCCCAGATCTGCCCGGACTTCATCGAAGTCGCGCGAGGTGTTCACGAGTACAACTCCATCCGGATGCAGGCCGCTGACCACATTTACCGTCTTGTACAGGGCTTCGTGAAACACCGCTACCAGGTGGGGCTCCTCAATGGGGCTGTGGTCCCTGATCTCTACCTCCGGATCACAGAAGCGGACGAAGGTTTTGACCGGGGTCCCTTTTTTCTCCGAGCCGTAAGACGAAAAGTTAGCCGCATTGAAGCCAAGCTCCAGCGCGCCGGTCTCGGCAAGCATTTTCCCCGCCAGGTTGGCGCCCAGCCCGCCGATGGATTCCAGGCGGATTTCGTAAAAGCCGAGCGCATTTTTTTGTGGCAACGTTGACATGAAATCTCCTCCTTCTCATTTAAACGAACGTGAAAAATTTCACTTTCAGCGGTAAGACAATCCTCATTGCTTTAGTTTTCCTGTCCCGGTGAAGCTGCAGTGATCCCCTCTGCCAAGTTCAATCCTGTAGCCGGCGGCTGCAATTCTCATTTCAATGCAACTTCTGCAAATGGCTGCCTCGTCGCCCATGCAGATCTTGTTCTCGTACAGGGCATATTTCCTGCGGACGCTCAGCGGAGACAAGATGGGCATCATCACATTGCAGCCCGCCCCGAGCGCGAGCTCCCTCCCGGCCGGATCAAGCGTCCCCATAGCCGTGGTGGCAGGCATTAGTGCTTCCGGAATAAACAATCTAGCCATGGCAATCATGACGAGCGTATCTTCTACCGTTCCCCCTCGGGCATCTTTGAGCGGAGTTGCGCTATGCGGGATGAACGGCCCGATGCCTATCATCTCAGGTTGAAGTTCCTTCAGAAACAGAAGATCCTCTGCAAGATGCTCACAGGTCTGCCCGGGAAGGCCAACCATGAAGCCTGCTCCGACCTGATAACCAATATCCTTGAGAGTGCGCAGGCAATTTACACGGTTATCGAAGGACATTCCCGGATGCAATGACTGATACAGCGAGCGTGAAGCTGTCTCATGCCTGAGCAGGTACCGGTCTGTTCCTGCATCAAAAAGCGCGCGATAAAAAGCTTCGCTGCGTTCGCCTATGGATAAGGTGATTGCCTCCTCCGGAAACCGGAGCTTGAGCCTCTTCACGAGGCGGACCAGCCGGGCTTCGGTGAAATAGAAATCCTCTCCGCTCTGTAGCACGAATGAACGATACCCGAGGCTGTAGCCTGCTTCCGCGCATTCCAAAATTTCCTCCTCCGTCAGCCGGTAACGCTCTGCCGACGCGTTGGATCGGCGCAGACCGCAATACAGGCAATCCTGTATGCAGAAGCTTGAAAATTCTATCAGGCCGCGCACGTAAACGCTTTCAGCATAATGCCGCTTTCGGGTCTTTACCGCCAGATCAAATAGACGAGTCTTAAGCTCAGTCGTCAGGTGCTGAAGGAAGTAAACGATCTCCTCCTTATCCAGTTCATTGCGTTCATATAACTTGTCAAGCAATGCCTCCATCGGGTTATATCCTCCATCCCGTATGTGTGCCACCAAGTGATGAACCCCGTCAAATCCGTCTTTAAGTGGCAAAGCAATCTAGTACTTAACGAATTACTCTAGACTATGCAGGAAACGTATGTTACATGACGTGCTAATCTGTCATTCCTGTGCTGCGGTCAACTTATTCTGATGTTTTTCCGGCACGAATGTTCTGCATCGAGTCGCAGTAAATTGTCCATACTAAGGATCGAAATATTTTATAGGGGAGAGGTCTGCTATGGATCTGCAAAGCGGCAAATTGTACTGGCCCACAACGGTTGTTAACCCTCCTTCTTACCCGAGGCTGGAAGCGGATATCTCCTGTGATGTCCTCATTATCGGTGCGGGCAGCTCCGGCGCCCAGTGTGCCAATATCCTTTGTGATCAAGGGTTGTCCGTCGTTGTGGTCGACAAAAGAAAAGCCGGAGAAGGCAGCACCAGCTCGAATACGGCTTTAATTCAATACGCCGGTGAAAAAAGCTTTGTGTCGCTGAGCCATTCTTTTGGTGAAGAGGTTGCTGCGCGCCATCTTAAACTATGCGAGCAGTCGATCAACGACATTGAACGGGTAAGCCGGCAGTTACCCATCGACCCGGATTTTATTAGGCGAGACAGCCTGTATTATGCAAGCCGCAAGGAGGACGTCCCGGAGTTAGATGAAGAATATGCTCTCCTTCGGAAACACGGGTTTAACGTTGATCGATGGGATGCGCGGCAGATCGCCGACCGATATCCTTTTCAAAAAGAAGCGGCACTGTACTATCATGATGATGCCGAGATGAACCCGCTTAAATTCGTATACGGGCTGCTTGAGCGCGTAAAGTCACGGGGCGGATCGATCTACGAGAATACAGAAATCACGGGCAAGCGTTTCGAACAGGACTATGCCCTCTTTTTCACCAAAGAACGCCACGAAATTCGGGCAAGACATGTCATCATTGCAGCCGGTTACGAAGACAGTGACTTCAAGGTCGAAAAAAATGCTACGCTGGCAAGCTCCTATGCCGTCATTACGAAGCCGATCGCCGATTTCGCCAGCTGGCATAAACGGACCTTAATATGGGAGACCGCCCGCCCCTATGTATATATGCGTACAACCCCCGATAATCGGGTGATCATTGGAGGCATGGATAAGGATACCTCCTACGCCGGGACAAGGGATTCTAAAATCCTGGCAAGCAAAGACAAACTCGTCCAGGCGTTTAATGCTTTGTTCCCGGACATTCAGGCCGAGCCGGAATATTATCTGGGCGCCTTCTACGGAGGAACGCATGACGGATTGCCTGTCATCGGACAATACGAGGCCTACCCTCATTGTTATGTGATCATGGCTTACGGGGATAACGGAACCGTGTATAACGGGGTTTTAGCCAAAGTGGTTTCGGACATGATCGTAACGGGATCCAGCCCGGATTTGAAGATTTACCTGCAGAGCAGACCTCTGGTTGCGACTTGAACGGATAGGCACCTCTGGTACCTAATGAATAAATCAAAAGCCGATCCCTAAGGACCGGCTTATTTTTATCGCTTTATCACTTCAATCCCGTCTGTTCTCCACCGATTTCATCCGGTTTTGATCGTCGGATATCCGGTCGTGGCTGAATTCCTGACCAGCTTCTAGCTCACCATGCCCACTGACGCTTCGCGAGAAATTCGTGAACTGCCTTTTTTGTTCATCCAGCTTGTGTTTTTGATTTAGCAGCTCTTGCGGATCCTGATTTGTCAATCGTCCAACCTCCTAAGAAATCATATCATGCTAGTTGTCGTACTATAGAAGTTTTCCATGATATCGAAGTCTTTATGCAAAAAGCATGGATGAGGAAGCCATTGGAGCGTTATGCGTTTTGGGTTGGTTTCTTGCGTATGCTTGTCAGTTCAAAAGCCTCTTTTGGAATTCCAAGTTCTTGAGCCTTCTTCTTTTTTATCACCATGGCTTGCTGCAAGCTGGTGGCTTGGAATTCAATGGTGGTGCCCTGCGGATCTTCGAATGCATAGTAACTTTTCTTATTGGACATCTATTTGCCACTCCTCATTTAGGATGTATTGATTTAGTGTGTGTTTCATCTGAAAGTACTATGCACCAGAATTAGTACCTAAGGCTCTACATCCGATCACGAAGGATACTCTTCATCCGGAAATACTCTTCTTCCGAGATTTCTCCTCTCGCAAACCGCTCATCTAATATACGCTCCGGAGTATTGTCATTGTACCCGGCATTTCTACTGCCATCTCCCCGCACCCATTTGATCACTAAATAAATCACGCCGACGATCAGCAGGAAGTTGATGATTAATCCAAACATACCGAAGCCAAAACCATAGCCCATCATCATGTGAATTCATCCTTTCATCGGATTATTGGCAGACGTACAACAACGGTTGTGCCTTTATTGACCTCGCTCTGCACTTGGATGGACCCCGAATGGGCATCCACGATCGCTTTTACAACCGAAAGACCGATGCCTGCTCCGCCCGTTTTCCGGTTCCTCGATTTGTCCCCGCGGTAAAACCGTTCAAAAATATAAGGGAGCTCGGTTTCCGGGATTCCGAGTCCGGAATCGGAAATGGTAACGATTCCCTCCGACTGATCCTTAGCAATTTCAATATGGATCCCTCCTGAGGGGGTATATTTATAGGCGTTGCTCAGCAGATTGTCGAAGACTTGAACCAGCCGTGGCCGGTCTCCAGTAATCCACACTTCGATATCGCTGGCAATATCTACTGTGAGCTTGTTTTGAATAAAAGAACTGGAAACCGTATTGATGGACTGCCGGACAATGTCATTTAAGGATACGGTCTCATTCTTCAATTGAATCATCGGGTTCTCGACAGCCGCCAAATTTTCCAAATCATGAATCAATTGGACCAGACGCAATACCTGTTCATGGCACACTTCCAGCTTATCCGGCGTGGGCTCCCAGATGCCATCCTGAAAAGCCTCCAAATGGCTTTGAATCGTGGTTAAAGGCGTGCGAAGCTCATGCGCCACGTCGGCCGTCAGTTTTTTCCGCAACTGATCTTGTTTCTCCAACCCTTCGGCCAAATGATTAAGCGCCAGCCCGACCTCTTCAATCTCGGTGCTTTGACTAGCTACTTCTACGCGCGAGCTGAGATCTCCCTCCCTTATCCGGGACGCGGCATCCTTGATGTGTACTAAAGGCTGACTGATGCTTTGTGCCGTATATCGGCTGAACCCATACGTCCCGATCATCACGATTACCAGCGCACCGCCGAGCAATGCATTAAACATGCGAAGAAATTGCTGGTTCAAGCTTTGGGAGGATTCATCCATCGGTTGAAGCTCCAATGTCCCCAGCTGCTGTTGGTTTCTTACAATATTGTCCCGGATGATGGGTAGCGATTTCTTAGAAGTCGCCTGGCCGTGCATTCCCATTTGGCTTGTGTCCCAGACCAAAAGACGGTCCATATCATACACGCGTACTATATAATGACCGACAGCCGCTTGGTGCGAAATAAGCATCCACACGCCGGAGTCCCAACCGGAAGAGGATTCATCATAAGCGGCCGCAAGATCGTTAACGATTTGCCGGACTTCGGCCTTCTGCTGATGCTTCTGGTACTGATTGAACGAGAAATTCATCACCAGATGAACAAGCAGGATGATGGACAGCAACGCGGCCAGTGCGACGCCGACATGAGAGACGAGAAGCTTACTGCTCAAACTGTTTCTATTTTTCATCAGGACTCACCAAAAATTTATAGCCTACCCCAAATACCGTCCCGACAAATATTGGGCGTTTAGGGTCATCCCCGATTTTTTGCCTAATGTTCTTGATATGCACATCTATCGTTCGCTCAAATCCTTCGTAAGTATCGCCTTGGGTGAGATTTACCAGTTCAAGGCGGGAGAACACTCTCTTCGGATGCTTCGCCAAAACTTCCAGCAATCTAAATTCCATGGGAGTAAGGGCAACAGGTTCCTCTTGGACGATTACTTCATGACGTTCCAAATCTATGGTTAAACGGCCCTGGGCAAATAACAGCAACGAAGCATGGTTCTGATCCTGCTGATTGGATCGCCTTAGTAAGCTGATCACACGGGCCAGCAATTCTCTTGGACTAAAAGGTTTGGTTATATAATCGTCGGCTCCAATCATCAGACCGTTTACCATATCATCCTCGCCGCTTTTTGCCGTCAGCATCAATATAGGAACATTAGACGATTTGCGTATCCTTCTGCAGACTTCCTCTCCGGTCATATCCGGAAGCATCAAATCGAGCACGATCAGGTCGGGATGCAAGGTTTCAAAGAGATGAAGCGCCCCTGACCCTGTATCGGCCTCATACACAAGATATTGGTTATTTTCCAGGTAGGCCTTAATCACCTGCAAAATGTGCTCTTCGTCGTCCACTATTAATATCTTCACTGATTCGATCACCTGCAATCCTTTGTATAAATAAGAAGATAGACCTCATAACGTATGAGGCCTTATCTTATCATGATCGGTTTAGAAGTTCATCATGCCTTTTCCAAATTGGGAATTTTTCATCATTTCGGACATCCCGGTCCCGTTCGAACTGCTGCAGCGTTCATACATGTTCTTTACGTTGTCGCTGTCATCCTTGTTTGCCGCTGCCGCGTAAGCGCCGGCGGTTCCAATCCCCATAACCAATACCAAAGCCGTCAATCCAATCCAAAGTTTCTTCATTTGTATCTCCTCCTTATAGGTACACTTTAACGGAGAGTTATGAAGATCGAATTTGCAACTTGTGAAGAAGTGATGAAGGCTATTTAGCGTGTTATAGTTGCTGGTCAAGAGTTAACATGTTAGCTTTATATTTGTATGGATTAAATTTGGAGCGATTATCGAAATTCAAACAGGCGAGTGATCAGCGAGAGAAGGGAGAACGCTTCAGCATGGACAGGTATCAACAATTATTTATAGGGAAAATGATCGAAAAACTTGGGGTCTTAGCTACCGCGCCGTCTGCGCCCGAAGGTGAAGTCTACCGTCTGGTTCATTCCATAAAAGGGACAGCCGGAACATTGGGACTCACCGAATGGGCAGATGCCGCAGAGCGATTAATCGGGCAATTGCGTGATGAATCGGTACAGGAATGGTCGGCTGCCGAAGTGAAAGGGTTTCTCCAGCCCTTGTATATCTTGCTTCCCCAGGAAAGCGCCGAGGTTGCCGTTACAGCAGCTGAAATGGAAATAAAGCGTGGAGAGTCTACTGTTCTTGCATCAAATTCAAGTGCTCCCATGAAAAAAAGCCTGATTGTGGTCGTAGATGACGATCCGGATTTGCTTAGAGTGCTTAAAGATACGTTAGAAGCGTATGGCTGGATGGTTCTGGCTACCTCCAAACCCTCCAAAGCACTCGAATGGTGTTATGATCTGGAGCCGGATTGCGTGGTTTTGGATATCGTTCTGGAGAACAGCAGCGGTTTTGAACTGCTGGATACGATCCGCAGCCGCTGCGAGGAACGATTAATACCAACCTTGCTCATGAGCGCAAGGAACGACAAAGAAACGCGAATGAGGAGCTACGCCTCAGGTGCGGATGATTTCATAGCCAAACCGATTGAACTTGACGAATTCGCGGCACGGATCGGCAGACAGCTCTCCAGACGCCTTAGGCTGACTTCCATGCTGATGCTTGATGAGCTAACCGGGGCCTATAACGGCCGGTTCTTCCGACAGGAACTGGAGCGCTGGCGCAGTGCTTCATCCGCTGCAGGTTTACCGCTTACCTTGGCGCTTCTCGATATCGATCAGTTCCGTACATGGAATGCCGGGGGGAATTATCAGGATGGGGACGAGCTCCTCCGTTCCTTCTCTTCTTTTATCCGCTCCCGTTTGCGGGATCAGGATATTTGGGCAAGAGAACGCGCGGACCGCTTTTTGCTGCTGCAGCCTGGTCTGACCGAAGAAGAATCCGAGCAAGAGGCCGAGCGTCTAATTCAACAGTTTGCGGAATTTCAGGATCAAAAGGATCCCAAGCAGCCCCTTGCAGTGACCTACTCCGTTGGCGTGACGACAGTCAGCAGCGGGTTGCCAAGCGAAACAAATCTGGAACAGGCAGCGTTGGCCGTGGCCGCTTCCAAAGCAGCCGGCGGGGGAATCTGTACCCGCTATTCCGAGAATCAAGCAGGCTTCAGACAAGATCAGACGCTGCGTCTTGCAGTAATCGACGATGATGATTTGATCCGCAACCTGCTTACCAAACAGCTCTCCGATATATCCGGGAACAATCATATGGAAATTCGCGCATTTAAGGACGGAGAACAATTTTTTAGTGATGCCTGGCATGCCATGGGAGGACGTTATCTTGTTGTGCTAGATCGGATGATGCCGCGAATGAACGGCATGGAGGTTCTTCGTAAACTACGCGGCGGCGCTGGCCGGGGTGAATATACGATTCTGATGCTGACCGGTGTTAATGAAGAACACGAGATTGCCGAAGCCATTCAGGCCGGAACAGATGATTATTTAACTAAACCCTTTAGTCTTGTGGAGCTTGAAGCGCGTGTGGTCCGGCTTTTGCGGGGGATGGTTGTATGAATAGTCTTTCTGAAAATCTCCTTCTAGTTGTGCAACTGGCCGGACTCGTGCTTTTACTCCTGCTGGTAGGTTTGCTGTTGTATTTGTCCGCACGCAAAGCAATAAATAACAAGCATATTGATCGTTATAACCGCGGTCTCCAACGGTTGCTGGGGACGGACTCTGCTTTGCAGGATTTTCTGGAGACGGGTAAAAAATCCCGCAGATTGAATGGCAGGGTGAACCGCCGATCACCCATTTTCGAAGCGCTGCGCATTCACCTGTCTATAAGCAGAACGGAGCATGAAAGGTCTCTGATCTACGAATACGCCCGGAATCATTTTCATGATTATTATGCAGGTCAGCTGAAGAAACGCCGGTGGAGTACGCGCGTCAACGCGCTGCTTGAGGTGGAGCTTTTTCGGATGAATTCGCTGCGGGAAGAGCTTGTGGAATTGCTCGGCAAAAGAAATCTTTCCGATACCGAGAAATTTCTGATCCTTCAGATCTTCGCCGGCTTTCAGATGAAAGAGGTACTGCCCTATGTAAAAGATGAAGCTTCCTCCCTATCCGATGCTCAGTTGCTTCAGCTTCTGTTGCCGCTCGAATCCTCTTTGCAGGAGTGCATTCTGACCGAGTTCCATGCTTATCCCGTAAGGGTGCAGTGCGCCATGGTTGAAGTCCTTCGTCTGCGCAATGAACGCTCGGCTCCGGTACTTCACCTTCTGGAGTCCCTTCTCTGCAGTGAGGAGCCTAAGCTTCGCCTGCTTGCCATCCTTGCGATTGCAAACTTTGGATACATCAGTCCTGAAGGGGAAAATACGCTCGTGGCCTCTCTCCAGCAGCCGCAACCCGGATTTTCCCGGAATGAGCGGCAGGCGCTGGCCCGGCTGATGGGAAGCATTCGCGAAGAGCATTTTATTCCGATTCTGCTGAAATTCATGGGCGATGAGTCTTATGGTGTCCGTCAAACGGCCAGTGATTCGCTTTCGCGTTACAAATCAGGACAAGAACAGCTGCAGAACGCCGCTTATCATCATCCGGACCGTTTTGCCAGAGAAATGGCGGAAGAAACGCTGGAAAGGAAACGATATGAAGGAGTCTTTCATTGAGGTTGTTTATCACATGCTGAACAGCTTGTCCTATGTGCTGGCATTCTATGTTGCTTTTATAACTCTGGTCTATATCACGTTGTTTGTTATGGCCGCCCGTAAGCTGTTCCGGGAGAAGGATATCAAGCCGATACAGTATGACGTGCTTCTAAGCAGCGAGCTGGCACCTCCCCTTTCCATTCTGGTTCCCGCATATAACGAAGAATTGAATATTGTCTGGAGCGTCCGCTCCCTCCTCGGCATCAACTACAAGCAGTTTGAAATCATCGTCATAAACGATGGATCCAAGGATTCGACGGCGCAGCGCTTAATTACGGAATTTCAAATGGTAGAAATCAAAAGCAAAGTGCAGTGGTCCGGCCTCGGACGGGAAACCAAGCCAATACGCGCCATTTACCGTTCCCTTCAGCATCACAACCTGGTGCTCGTCGACAAAGAGAACGGCGGAAAGGCGGATGCGCTCAACGTTGGTATCAATGTATGCCAGTATCCGTATTTCGCATCACTCGATGGCGATACCGTGCTCGATACGGACGCTTTTATCAAAGTCATGAAGCCTGTGATGGACGCGCTCCCCGGAGAAGAAATTGTCGCCACCGGCGGCAGCGTCGGCATTGCCAACGGGAGCTATGTCGACAGCGGCCATCTCAGCGGCAATGATGTCCTTCTGTCCAGGAAACCGCTCGTTATCATGCAGGTTATCGAATATCTGCGGGCGTTTTTAATGGGCCGTGTCAGTCTCAGCCGCTTCAACCTTCTGCTCATCGTTTCCGGTGCATTCGGCGTTTTCAAGAAAGACTGGGTCATAGAAGCCGGAGGCTATGAGCCCGGGACGATTGGTGAGGATATGGAGCTGATTGTCAGGCTGCACCGGCGGATCAAGGAGAAGAAAAGCAAAGCGAGAATCGTCTATGTCCCGGATCCCGTCTGCTGGACGGAAGCGCCGGAGAGCGTTAAGGTTCTTCACCGGCAGCGTACACGCTGGCACCGGGGACTTTTTGAAAGCCTGTGGAAGCATAAAGTGATGCTTCTGAATCCGCGCTACGGACGAATCGGAATGATCGCCATGCCGTATTTTGTATTCGTTGAGCTACTGGGTCCGATTGTGGAAATACTCGGAATTCTCACCGTAGTGCTGGGTTTTTCGCTCCATATGGTCGACATGCAGCTTAGTCTGGCTTTGTTTCTGGTGATGGTGATCTACGGCTCACTGTTATCCGTCGGTGCTGTATTATTCGAGCAATGGTGCTTTGGCCGGTACAATAAGGTCGCCGATTTATACCGCCTGTTCTTTTGTGCCCTCTCTGAGGCTTTCTGGTTCCGTCCGCTGATGACATTCTGGCGTTGTAAAGGACTTCTTCAAGCGATACGCGGCAAACAGCATCACTGGGGCGATATGGTTCGCGGCAATGTTATGAACTCCAAGAAACCGGGTGTTTAAGGGTGGAAGCATCGATCAGTCCGCTTGGAATTGTTGCGTTGCATACATGCCGCCATTCCAAACATGACCGTTAGACAGATAGTATTCCTGATCAACAGAACCGTCCGTCTTGGTGTAGCGGATGACAAAGACCTGGCCTGTTCCGATCAGCATCGGATAATTATTGTAAGGAAGATAATTTTCCACCAGCGGCAGGTCTTTGACATCTTCATAGGCGTCCTCCAGCCGCCAAAATTCTCGATAGGCGTAATTCTTGAAACCGGTCATCTCCTCTTTTCCAAAATAGGATGCTGTATACTCCTTGCCAAGTAAGGTGATGTGATCGGTCCTGATGGGTTCATTCTCTTTAGCCACCAAGCTTAAATCCTCCGAATCCATATGGCCGCCATAATGCTTCTTTAGCTGATTGGCCATGCAAGGAACGGTATGGGTATCATAATCCATTTCATCAAGTCCAGTGTGTGCCGAGCCGTAAATGCCCATGATGTTCGCGCTGCCCAGCTTTTCAAATTCGCGGATGAAGTTTTCGGCCATCTTGTTTTCCCGATAAACGTCGTCATCTTTACTGTAATAGTAACGGCCTTGCTCGATCGCTTCCCGGGTCAAGGTGTACGCTTCCGATCCGGTCCGATCGTTTGCCTCCAGATAGGATAAGAAGCGGCTCCCGGTCGTGTCATATTGATGTCCGACATCTGTGCCGTGAAAAATCGTCTCCGGACATTCGCTTTTAATTTTTTTGTAAAACGCCTTGGTATAGGGATTGTACCCTGCCGTTCCCTGCCAGTCCTCGTAGATCTCGTTCAGGAGGTCATCGTTGTCCGAATGCATCCATAGATTCAAATATTCTGCGGTATAATAGGGCAACTCGACGAACAAATGCCTCATGCCCTCCTTATGGTAATATCCGGACCACAATTCAAATTCCTTGTCCATAACCTTGGCATTGCCATGGACTTCGCCATAAAGATAGATACGGCCGGACGCTTGCGTCACCACCGGCGTTTCTTTAGTCGGCTGTGCGTGTTCGCCAGCGGAGTTACTGCAGGCTGCCAGGCTCCCGGCTATTAGGGTAACGATCAGGGCAAGCAGCCAGGGGGAGAGATACACCATTTTGGGTTTGACTGAGCTGGAGCGTTTGTTGACATACATAACCAAGGATCAACCTTTCATCGTTCTTTTCAAAATCCAGAATTAGGAATTCTCCGGCTTATGCAGAATTTCCTGCATTCGTCTGGTTAGCTCGTTCTGCCTACATCCAAAACATCACAAAAAAAGGAGAAGTCAGGCGGCCTCTTTCTGGCTCCCTCATTCTCCCTTTGGTGATGCATTCATAGATGCTGCATGACAAGGCTCACCCATACCCGAACGCCGTACACCAGCATATCTTCATCGATGTTAAATTGCGGCTGATGGATGGCATGGATAATCCCCTTCTCTACATTCCCGCAGCCGATAAAGGCAAATGCACCCGGAACCCTGTCCAGGTACCAGCCAAAGTCTTCACCGGCGAGGCTGGGCTGATCCAGCAATATTGCCCGGTCCTCTCCCAATGCTTCACGGGCAGCCCGAAGCATCCGCTGCACCGCTTCACTGTCATTAACCACGGTAATCCCTTCGCGCAGCTCGATCCGATACTGTCCGCCAAATGCGTCGGCAACCGCTGAGGCATAGCGTTCTAACCCTTCCGTAATTCTGGCCACTGTAGACTTCGAAAAAGCTCTGAAGGTTCCCGTCAATTCACTCTGCCCCGCAATAACATTGACCGCTGTACCGGCATGCAAGGTACCGAATGCCAAGACCGCTGCTTCCTGCGGATCGGTCTGGTTCGCCATCAATCCATTGATATCGGTGATGAACCTCGCCGCCATCTGAATGGCGTCCACGGATTGATGCGGCGCGCTATGGTGACCGGCCGTCCCTCGAAACTCCACCTTGAAATGACTGGAAGCAGCCATGGCATAATGCGGGTGAACGCCCAGCGTTCCGGCCGGGAGGTCAGGCATGACATGCAGCGCGTACGCATAGTCCACATTTTCGAGGGTGCCGTCCTCGATCAGATCGCGTCCGCCGGAGAGCAGTCGTCCATCCAGCGGACTTTGAACCGCCCCTTCTTCGGCAGGCTGAAAAACGAAGATTACCGTACCGGTCAGGTGCTCCCGGAAGGCGGACAAGGTTTTGGCCGCCCCGAGCAGCATCGCCGTATGCGCATCATGGCCGCAGGCATGCATCACACCGGCATTCCGTGACTTGTAAGGCAGCTCGTTGCGCTCCTCAATCGGCAAGGCATCCATATCCGCACGAAGCAAAATGACCGGGCCGCTGCCGGCTTGCCCTTGCAGAGTGCCGACAACGCCCATGCCGAAATGCTTGCCGACATTCCGCCGCACCTGAATTCCCCAGCTTTCCAGTAATTCCGCGACCTTCCCGGCGGTGCGGGCAACATCATACAGCAGCTCCGGATGGGCATGCAAATCCCGGCGGATCGAGAGGATCTCCGGCTCCAGCAGACCGGCATACTCCACCATTTCTTGAAAAAACGGAGGAACCGGATGATCGGAGATCCCCGTGAAGATGTCCGTATCGTATAGGTTGATCCGGCTCTCCGGAGAAGTTCGGTCATCCGGCTTACCATTCGCCGGCAAGTTTGCGTTAACCGTCAAATTTGCCCTGCCGGCTGGGAAGCCTTCGAGTAGCGATTCTCCGGCACCGGAATGCCAAGGTTTCCGCGCAGGGTGCCGCTTTCGTACTCCGTACGGAACAGTCCGCGCGCCTGAAGAATCGGTACGACCCGGTCCACAAATTCCTCCAGGCCATTCGGCACTGCCGCGGCGATCATAAATCCGTCTGCACCGCCGGATTCAAACCACAGCTGGACCTGATCCGCTACCTGCTCCGGTGTCCCGATGAAGCTGCTGCGCGGGGTTGCGGATTGAATCGCTACCTGACGCAGGGTAAGGCCCCGCTCCTTCGCATCCTTTTTGATCTTATCCGTACCGCTCTGGAAGCTGTTGCGGCCCAGTTCGCCTACGTCCGGGAAAGGCTCATCCAGCGGATACTGCGAGAAATCATGATGCTCGAAGAATCTGCCCAGATAATTCAGCGCGTTCTCAATCGTCACCAGACCGGCAACCTCCTGGTATTTGCGTTCTGCATCTTCCGGGGTATTGCCGATGATTGGCGCAATGCCGGGGAAGATCAGGACTTCATCCGGGTTCCGTCCGAACGAGGCAATGCGGGTCTTCACATCCTTATAAAATGCCTGAGCATCTTCCAGCGTTTCATGTCCGGTGAAGATCGCGTCCGCTTCCTTCGCGGCGTAATTTTTACCGACCTCCGAAGAACCTGCCTGGAATACAACGGGCTGCCCCTGCTTCGAGCGGGCAATATTCAGCGGTCCCTTCACGGAGAAAAATTCTCCTTGATGGTTCAGTGTATGCATTTTTTGAGGGTCAAAGAAGACACCTGACTCTTTATCGCGGACAAATGCGTCGTCCTCCCAGGAATCCCATAAGCCACGCGTTACCTGTAGATATTCTTCGGCAATGCGGTAACGCTTGCTGTGGTCCGGATGTTCCGTTTTGCTGTAATTGGAGGCGGAGCCTTCCAGCGGCGAAGTCACCACATTCCAGCCGGCCCGCCCGCCGCTGATGACATCCAGTGATCCGAACTGGCGGGCTACCGTAAACGGCTCACTGTAGGAAGTAGACAAAGTACCGACCAGACCGATGTTCGTGCTGACGGCAGCCAATGCGCTGAGGATAGTCAGCGGCTCGAAACGGTTCAGAAAATGCGGAATAGACTTTTCGTTAATATACAGACCGTCCGCGATGAAGATCAGGTCCAGCTTACCTTCCTCCGCCTTCTGTACCCACTGTTTGTATAACTCAAAGTTCACGCTGGCATCCGTCTTGGCATCGGGATGCCGCCACATCGATGTGCTGCCGCCTACCCCGTGCAGCAGTGCACCCAGCTTCAGTTGTTTTGATTTGGCCATTTTCTTTCCTCCTAAAAGTTATGATAGCATCCGCTTCATTGAATTACTTCGCAAAACTCGCTTCGGAAGCATTGACTTAGTTTTGATAGCATCCGCTTCATTGAATTACTTCGCAAAACTCGCTTCGGAAGCATTCCTCACTGAACAAAGGTCGCCGCTGCCGCCGCCTGCTTGATCCGCGCAATCTGGTTCAGATGATTCTGCACATGGGCAATAAAGCTGCGGACGATGTCGGTGATTCGTACGGTCTCACCCTTGAAATTAATTCCGCTGCGTTCCCAGTCCTCTGCGCTGAGCCGGTCTAACAGCAGGCCGTTATAATTCAGCAGGCTGCGGAAAAGCGCCAGGCTGTCGGCGGCACTCCCCTGGTTGGCATACTGGCCGCTGACCCAGGCGTCCTGGTTAAAAGCCGGCAGCTGCGCGGTGGTACCTGCAAGAATGTCACGGATCCGGAAGGAAACCACGATGCTATGATCGGCCAAATGGGCAAGCACCTCGGTAACGCTCCAGCTGCCCGGTTCTGCCTTCCATTTCAGCTGTTCCTCTGTTAATCCGGCTGTCGCCTCCACCAATTGCTGATGCGTATTCAGATAATCGCTGATTTGCGTGATGCTCAATTCAATCCCCTCCAGTGTAAGTCATGCTTGCGTATGGTCAGGCGGAGTAAAGCGTGCTATTGAAAATGGCTGAATGTTATGGCTTGTCGCCCCGTACGTTGTGAGGTCAGCTAATATTTCTCCCACGACGCTGGAGAATTTGAAACCATGCCCGGAGAATCCTCCGGCAATCAGGACATTCGGATGGACGGGATGGCGGTCAATGATGAAATCTTCATCCGGCGTATGCTCGTATTTACAAACGGAACCTTTCAGCAGCCTTCCGGCGGCGCCCGGCATATAAGCCTCCAGCACCCGCCGCAGGTCTCCCTCGTCGCCAGCTTCGCTGCCGAACGGTGCCAGCGTATCGCCTAGCTTCCATTCCTGTCCCGTATCGTGCCGGCCAATCTTCAGTCCCGCTCCGCCGATGCCGGGAAAACCGTAATAGCCGCCTTCCTCAGCGCCCAGCGTGAACCCGGGAAAATTCCCAGCGGCAAAATCCGGTGCGCTGTCAAACCAGCCCACAACCTTGCGAACCGGCTTAATCGGCAGATGGACAAAAGGCTCCAGTGCGCTGAACCAGGCTCCGGCGCTAAGAATCGCCGACGCGCCATGATAATCGCCTTTAGCCGTTTGAACTGTGACACTGCCTTCTCGGGCGGTGAGATTTACCACAGCCGTGTTGGTCAACAGCTCCGCACCATATTCCAGAGCAAGCCGGCGGTAGGCGGCAATACACCGCTCGCTGTACAAATAGCCGGCATCCGGTTCGTACATCGCTGCGAACGATTCCGGAATGGTAAGCGCCGGCCAACGCCGCCGGATCTCCACGGCGTCCAGATGCTCAACCCTTACCTTGCGTTTCTCTGATTCTGCCAGACGGCTGCCGAAGGAATAGACGGCCCTGTCCGCTAGATTGAGTACGCCCGAGCGGACTAGCAGTTCAGCTCCGCTGAGCTGTTCGGCTTCCTGCCATAGCAGATCGGCCCGTAAAGCCAGATCAATGTAGGCGGGATCGCCGCTGTAAGCATGGCGGATCAGCCGGGTATCGCCGTGATGGCTTCCTTCGGTATGGGGCGGATCAAAGGCGTCGATCAGCAGCGTCTTCACGCCGCGGCGGGCCAGCTCATACCCGGCGCTGATGCCCATCGAGCCTGCTCCGACGATAATGACGTCATATACAGATTGCTGAGTTATGATTCCGCACCTCCACCGGCAGCGTAATGCTCCAAGGAACGAGCCGCCGAATCAGCGAGAAAGCGGGCAGCCACCGGCAATGCCCGTTCATCCAGATTGAAGGCCGGATGATGCCATTCCCGGCTTCCGGCGGTGCCGACAAAGACGAACAACCCCGGAACGACGCGCTGATAGAACGCAAAGTCCTCCCCGGCCGGGGAAGGCACAGGCTTAACCGCCTTGTAACCCAGCGCTTCAGCCGATGCCACGCCAAGCGCGGCAAGGGCTTCGTCGTTGAGCACTGCCGGCGGCCCGCCGATCCAGCGGACCGTTGCGGAGGCTCCGAGGGCGGCGGCAACTCCGACCGCTACCTGCTCGAAACGTTCCAGCACCTTGACGCGCACCGCTTCATCGAAGGTGCGGATCGTGCCTTCCAGCACTGCCTTATTCGGAATGATATTCCATGAGTTGCCGCTGTGGATTTGCGTCACGCTGACGACCGCACTCTGCAGCGGACTGACATTGCGGCTGACGATCGACTGCAGCGCCGTCACGATCTGTGATGCGGCGACGATTGGATCAATGCCCGCTTCCGGAACCGCAGCATGCGAGCTGCCGCCTTGGATCTCAACCGCAAACCCGTCTGCGGCTGCCATAAGCGGTCCGCCGGTGATGCCGATCGTCCCGACCGGCAGGTCGGGCTTGTTATGCAGCCCGATAATCGCGCGCACCTCCTGCAAGGCTCCGCTGGCGATAATCCGCTGCGCTCCTTGCGCCTTTTCCTCGGCGGGCTGGAACAGGAGGCGCACCGTACCCTGCAGCTTGTCTTCCTGCTGCTTTAATTGGTACGCGGCCCCGATCAACGCTGCCGTATGAAAATCATGCCCGCAGGCATGCATTTTGCCAGGAACCTGCGAGGCATAATCTGCGCCGGTCTCCTCCTGGATTGGCAGGGCGTCGATATCCGCCCGCAATGCGATGACCGGTCCGGGCTTAACACCCCCGATCTCGGCAATGACTCCGGTAGTCAATCCGTAATCCAGTACGCGGATTCCAGCCTGCTTCAGCAGAGAGGCGATATATTTTGTCGTTTCAAATTCTTCATTAGACAGCTCCGGGTGCCGGTGCAGATGACGGCGGATCCCGGTTAATTCCTTACCTAGCGCTTCCGCGCTCAGCTCTGCGGCTTTGCTTGTCATATGCAAGGCTCCCTTTCTCGTACGATTTCCCTGTGTGTGCTTCTCGAACCCGTCCTGTCCTCCTTATTACGTCTGCCGTATACTTACGCCTCGGCTGGTACCTCAGCGAGCGCTTCGCTGAGAAGCTCAAACGAGCGAAGCCGTTTGTCGAAAGGTTGTACATTGGTTGTCACGATGAATTCCTCGACACCGGACGCCTCCGACAACGCCAGCAGCTGGCCGCGTACGAATTCCTTTGTTCCTTTCGTGATCTCCGGCTCCCGCTCTTCGATGGTATAGGCTTCTTTAGTCTGGCGGGTAAATTCCTCGGCCTGCTCGCGGGTAGCCACCGTCAGTGTCTTACCGCTCTCAAGCGTAATCCGGATCAGCTTATGTTCGCCCGCCAGATCCTTCGCTTCTTCTTCCGTCTCTGCGGCGATCAGCGCCAAGGCTATAATTGCCTGAGCCTGCCTGCCCTCCACGGATACAAATCCGTTGCGGTAAGCGCGGATGGCTTCCAAAGCAACGGTCTGATCGCCGTTAATAAAGAGAGAGAACACATAAGGCAGTCCCAGCTCAGCGGCAATTTCCGCACTGTTTACACTTGCACCAAGTACATACAGCTCAGGTGCAGTACCCGGGATGGGACCTGCCTTGAGCCCAGCCAGCGGATGATCTTCTTCCAGCCGGCTATGTACGTACTTTTCCAGCTCGATGATTTTTTCCGTCAGACTTGGAGAATCGCTCTTTCCCTGCTGCAATGCCTGCGTGCTGCGCGGCAGACCGCCCGGAGCGCGTCCTACGCCGAGGTCCACCCGGCCCGGAGCCAGCGAAGCCAGCACGTTGAAATTCTCCGCCACCTTATACGGGCTGTAATGTTGCAGCATAATTCCGCCGGAGCCGATCCGGATCGATTCCGTCTTTGCGAGTAGGTGAGAGATCAGCACTTCCGGGGAAGAACCGGCCACCTGCTCGGAATCATGATGTTCGGACACCCAGAAACGGCGGAATCCCAGCTGTTCGGACAGCTGCGCCAGCCGGATCGTATGCCGGAACGCTTCCTCGGGCGTTTCTCCCGGATAGATCGGACTTTGATCGAGTACGCTGATGGTAATGGCCATGATTTTTCCTCCTATATGGAATAGTTCAATTCAGGGGTGATCCGCTTCAGGAACTGCTTCGTTCTTTCTTCGCGCGGATGATTGAACACCTCTGTAGGCGTCCCTTCTTCAACAATGACTCCGCCGTCCATAAAAACTACATGGTTCGCCACATCGCGGGCAAAGCCCATCTCATGGGTCACCACAATCATGGTAATACCTTCCTTGGCAATCTTACGGATCACCGCCAGCACCTCTCCGACCAGCTCCGGGTCAAGCGCCGACGTAGGTTCGTCGAACAGAATGACCTCCGGCTCCAGCGCCAGGGCCCGGGCGATGCCGACCCTTTGCTGCTGGCCTCCGGACAGCTGGCTCGGATAAGCGTCCAGCTTGGTGCCCAGACCAACCTTTTCAAGCAGAGCGATGCTGCGTTTTCTTGCTTCCTCCTTCGGAAGCTTTTTGACGATCAGCAGTCCTTCCATGACGTTCTCCAGCGCGGTTTTATGGCGGAACAGATTGTATTGTTGGAACACCATCGCCGTTTTTTGCCGGAGCTGATGAATTTCGCTTTTACGGGCATGTTTGCAGTTTACCTTGAAGTCCCCGATCGAGATCTCCCCGCCATTGGGCTTCTCCAGGTAATTTACGCAGCGCAGCAGAGTGGTTTTGCCGGAGCCGCTGGGGCCAAGAATGACGACAACCTCGCCTTTGGTGACACTTAAATCGATATTGTTCAGCACCTGATGCCTGCCGAATGACTTGGATATTTGCGCTAGCTTGATCATGCCACTCCCCCCCGGTTGTACAGATTAATCCGCTTCTCAATCACCGATGTCACGCGTTCGATCAGGAACGTAAGGCCCCAGAAGATCAGCGCCGCCGCCAGATAAGCCTCAAAAAACTTCCAGTTCGTCGATGCGACAATCTGCGCCTTTGCATTGATATCCACGACCGATACGGTAAAAGCAAGCGTGGACCCGTGCAGCATCCCGATTACCGAATTCGACAGATTGGGCAGGCTCGCTGCCAGCGCTTGAGGGAAAACAATCCGCCGCAGCGCCTGGGGCGTGGTCATGCCGATGGAATGAGCCGCTTCCAGCTGGCCGCGGTCCACCGCGAGCAGACCGGAACGGACAACCTCAGACATGTAAGCTCCCGCCGTGATCGAGAACGAAATATAAGCGAACCCGATCATTGGAATCGACACGGATCTGAAGCTCCAGCCAAAATGCACGGCCAGACCGTCGATCAGCAAGGGAAGTCCGAAATAGATCAGCAGCAGATGGGTCAGCATTGGCGTTCCGCGGATGAAGGTGACGTATCCCACTGCCAGCGGATAAAGAAGCGGAATCCGGTAGATCCGGATTAATGCCACCGCCACGCCGATCACAAAACCGATCGATACAGAGACAACGGTAATATATAAGGTCGTAGGAATCGCGCTCAGGAGCTGAACAAAGGCGGTCCAGATAAACGACGGGTCCAGCTTCATACTCCGGCGCCTCCTTTACCCGGTCCGAGTTCCGCAATGATGCGGCGGTAAGACCAGTTTTTGTGGATTTTGAACGGGCTTCTCTCTGGAGTGCTCCGCTTCTCATGCCGCAGCAGCCGTTTTTCCGCGACCTGAAGCAGTTTCTCAATCGTAAAGCTGATGACCAGATAGATTAGTGCCAAGGCGATATAGGTTTCAATAAAATGCTGCGTTAAGGTGCCGAGCGTCTGCGCTTTCCCCGTCATCTCCATGACACCCAGCGTGAACGCCAGGGACGTATCTTTCAGCAGGGCAATCACCAGATTGGAGAACACCGGAATGGCGATTCCCAGCGCCTGCGGCAGTACGATCCGCGTAAACGCCTGGAACCCCGTCATCCCCGTTGCATAAGCGGCTTCGATCTGCCCTTTATCAACCGCAAGAACAGCAGCACGGATCATTTCGGACATATAGGCTCCTGTATGCAGGCCGTACGTCAGAATCACGAACACCAGTACCGGCGTACGGGTTACATCGATATGCACCAGCTTCAGGATTTCGGGCAGCCCGTAATAGAAAAGGAAGAGCTGGATCAGAATCGGCGTGCCCCGGAAAAAGGAGATATAGATTTTGGAGCAGGTCTGCAGCACCGGCACTTTATACAGTCTTGGCAGCGCGATTAGAAAACCGACGATAATCCCGGTCAGCAGGGAACAGCCGACAATCATTAGCGTGGTACCCAAGGTCTCCAGCAGCTTAGGCAAAAAGGAAAAGACATAGCTGATATCAAATGGTGCCCCCATAAACTCCCTCCCCTCCCGTGCTCACCGGCTTAATCATTGCACCGAATCCGCCGTAACGTCCGCTCCCAGCCACTGCGTGCTCAGCTTTCCCAGCGTCCCGTCTGTCTTCAGCTCCTTGATGACACCGTCAATCGCATCCGACAGCTTTTGCGAATCGGCATCATTCTTGCGGAACACGTAGAGAATGTCAGCGGAGGATAGCTCATCGCCCGTAGCCTTCAGCTGGTTCTTCGGATCGATGATCGGCAGTACAAAATCCGCAGCCAGTGTGGCATCTACGCGTCCAGACGTGATTTGCGCCGCTGTATCGTTAGCCGTGCCGCTTTGGTACACAATGTTGATGGCATTATCGTGGTCTTTATTGTAGTTCTCCAAAATCTGCGCCTGAGCGCTTGTCGCGCCGGCCAGCACCTTCTTGCCTTTCAGATCATCCAGGGTTTGGATCGAATCGTTGCCCTTGGCCACGATAATGCGGTTTCTCCAGTGGGCGTAGGCTTCTTTGTTAAAAGAGTACTTCAGCTCACGCTCCGGATTTTTCTCCATGACATGAGCCACGAGATCAATCTTTTTGGTTTCCAGGCTGAGCAGCAAGTTGCTGAAATCCATGGTTTGGAAATCAAACGTATATTCCGGCAGCCGGTTATCAATCTCCTTGAGCAGCTCGACATCGAAGCCGGTCAGCTTGCCGTTCTCATCAATGAAGCAGACCTGCGGGAAAGCGGTGCCTGTGCCCACAATGATCTTTGTAACCTTTGCGGGAGCAGCCGTTGCGCTTGCGGCGGCGGCATCCGCTGTATCTCCGGCCGGGCTGCTGTTCCCGGTATTGCTGCTGTTATTCCCGCAGCCGGCAATCGCCAGCGTCAGAATGGATGCGAATACGAGCGAAATGGACTTTTTCATGGTTCTATCCCCTTTGAATGAGTTGTGGTTTATCTGTAAGTTGCTTTTTCAGCAAGTACATCATGCCGTCGCCGTTCTGCGGGTCCAGTTCGAGGAACCGTTCGTAGCCCCGCCGCTCATACATTTGAACCAGCCAAGGATGCTTCTGCGCCGTTGCCAGCGTAACCTCCGGTGAGCCCAATTGTCCGAGAATCACGTGCTCTTCCACCCAGTCCAGCAGCTTTCCGCCGTACCCCTTATTGCTGTAATCCGGATGTGCGGCGAACCATTTGATAAATGGCAGCGGGCTCAGCTTCTTGATCTCTTCTTCCTTGGACAGGGTGATGGTGGCTATAATCACGCCGTCAAGCTCAAGCACATAACACTCATTCACAGCTATGTTGTCTTGAATCAAAGCCAGATCGGCTGTTGCCGCCGGCCAATGCAGCCCGAGTTCACGAATCAGCGCATAGGCACGGTATGTAACATCCAGCAATTGCTCCGCATCCTTTAGCTCTGCCAGCCGGTATACTTCACTCATATCATGACCTCCAGCCATTCGAATTAATTTTATAATCCCTATCGAATTAGTTGTGTTTATATGCAATTAACTTTATCACTGCATTGTGCCGTCCGCTAATAGAGTTTTTTAATGTATTTATACAATTAGTCGATCTACCGCTTTGCCGATTTGCAATTCAAGCAAGGTTTCGATGAATTCGGCATTTTCCCCATTCAGTGAAATCAGACTGGTCCGCAGGGAGATTCCCTCCGTCTCCCCGATATCCACCCGGATCAGCGTTCCCGCTGCCACTTCCTCCTGGACGCTCAGCGCAGGAAGGAAGCAAATACCTGCCTTTTTCAGCACAAGCTTCTTGGCAGTCTCCAGGTTGTCGACCTGATATTCAATATTCGGCGGCTGTTCCATACTCTCGAAGACGCGGTGCAGCCGCATCCAGTCCAAAGAGCCGCATTCGAAAAAGACCAGTGTCTCCTGGCGGATATCCTGCAGGGAAGCCCGGCCGGTCTTGGCCAGCCGGTGTCCGGCATGCACATACAGCGAAATCGGGTCTTCGCAGAACGGAAACGCCTGAATCGCCGGATTCACGACCTTGCGGATAAAGGCCAGATCAATCTCCTTCGACTTCAGCTTATCAATCAGCACGTCCGTAGAAGCCGTGGTCAATTTGATGTTGATATGCGGAAATTTCCGCTTCAAATGAAGCAACAGGTGCGGCATTAAATAATTGGAGACCGACACCGTACTGCCGATCCTCAGTTCATTTGGAATCTGGCCTTTTGCCTGGAGCTGATGTTTGCCGTTCTGGTAGACTTGGAGGATTTGCTGCGCATAAGGCAGGAACTGTTTGCCCTTGTCCGTTAGCGCAATCTGCTTGCCCAGCCGCTCAAAAACCCGGCAATCCAATTCTCTCTCCAGCGACTGGATACGTGCGGTCACCGTCGGCTGCGAAATAAACAGAACCTCTGCTGCCTTGTTGAAGCTTCCATAGTGGTTGATGTAGACAAAAGCCTCAATGTTATCGATGTTCACTCCAAGCCCTCCTTAGATCGGAATTTTTATAGTAACTAATCCGATGAAATAACAAGGTATTACAATTGTAGTTACTTATAGATTTTTATATATCTTAGTTACGGCGCATATCTTTGTCAATACTTATTCCGCGTGTAACAATCGGATTACTATAAAAAAGATCACGATCTTAAATAGAAGTTTTCTATCCGGTTATCAGATTTGTTTAATTCCGCTTATATCGCTTGGAATTGTCGTTTATAATAACAACATTACGCCGATCTACATTTACTTATGGGGAGCTATGGAGACTATGTCCAAAGAGATTATTATCCGTGAGGCCTTGGATCGTGACCGCGATGCCATCGCCGCAGTATTGCTGGATGCATACAGCCAGTACGCTGCCTTTTTGCCAGAGGCCTTCTGGCTCGAATATAAGCAGTCGATACTTGATTCCGTTCACGGAGACGCCCCGTCCGCACGGATCATTGCCGAAGCCGATAATCAAATTGTCGGCAGCGCTCTGCTGTTCACCTCTTCAGAAACCGCCTATGGCCGGCCTGAGCTCGGCATTCATTCCCCTGTCCTGCGCCTGCTTGCGGTATCCACTGCCGCCCGCGGCCGGGGAATTGCTACCCTCCTCATTCAAGAAGCAGCACGGAGATCCCTCGCATCAGGCGCCTCTAAGCTTCACCTTCATACCTCGGACATGATGGCTTCGGCCATCAGGCTATACGAGCGTCTGGGTTTCCATCGGGCTTATGAGACCGACATTAAGAACGGTGATACCCTGGTGAAAGGCTTTCGGCTGGATCTTCACCGTTTCTCCTCGCTGGATGTATCAAGTACCAATCATTGATCAAAAAAAGCTGGCCCTCGGGCCAGCTTTTTTGTGTAGCGACTGTTATTTATTTCTGCCCCTTCATAATGTCCAGCATGCTTTTCCCAGTTGCTGCGATTGCTTCTTCCGCCGAACGCGGTGTCCATCCCAGCAGCTGTTTGGCCTTTTGGTTGCTCGTAGACATGTCTTGTCCCAAGAGCGTTGCAATCATTCTTAATTGTGGCTTGAAAATCGCCAATGCGCGAATTATGATATTCGGAAATTCTCCCTTTGGCACGTTTTTTGCATCTTCGCCAAAATGTTTCTTTAGGATTTTTGCAATATCCAGCATCGAAAGGTTTTCTGCGCTGGAAGCGATAAAACGCTCTCCATTTGCTTCGGGACGCAGCATGGCCAAGATATGCAAATCGGCGACATCCCGGACATCTATATAATCCGAATAGATTTTAGGGACATTCCTTTGCTTGCCTTCCAGCATTTGGCGAATGCTGTTAATGGAATGAGAATAATCACTGCCCAGAATGGGACCCATCACTCCAACGGGATTTACGGTCGCCAGTTCCAATCCCTTGCCTTCGTTGCGGATAAAATCCCAAGCCGCCCGTTCAGCAAGCGTTTTGGATTTCTGATAGGGATGAAGGTTTGCCTCTGTATTTGACCAATCTTCTTCAGTGTAAGGTCCTTTATGATTGTGATGTCCCACGCCGATCGCGCCGAAAGCGGAGGTTAAAACAACGCGCTTGACCCCTGCATCCCGCGCTGCTCTAAGCACGCGTAACACCCCTTCCCGAGCAGGCTCGATCATCTCATTCTCATTTTTATAGATTTTGTTGGGTGTCGGAGAAGCTACGTGGATGACATACTCCGCCCCTTTCACAGCCTCGTTCCAGTTATGATCTGAAGCTAAATCGGCTTGAATAAAACTTAAACCTTCAAAACGGGTGATCCCGCCTGATTTTAACATCGCTTTCACTTCGTCCTGTCTGTTCATTGAGCGAAGGGTGGTCCGCACGCGGTACTCTTTCTCCAGTAACTTCAAAAGGATATGAACGGCAATAAATCCGGATCCTCCGGTCACAAGTACTAAGGGGGAGTTGTTTTCTGGCATGGGCATATCGCTCCTTTTCATTGACGTTACACGTGTAACGGATGTACACTATTTTAGAACTGAACCAGCTCCAAAACAAGTAGGCGGCAAACATCTGTGACAAAATGGAGGAAGTGTTATGGCAGCTACGGAACATGCCCAAAACCTGAAAAAAGATACCCGGGAATGGATTACGACTGCATTGCTGGAGCTTTTGCAGACAAAACAACTATCGAAATTATCCGTTTCCGAAGTGGTCCAAAAAGCTGGCGTCAGCCGGATGGCGTTCTATAGAAATTTTGAAAGTCTCGACCATGTATTGAGAGAATATTACGAACCCAAATATGCCGATATCTTTCACAAAATTGCATTTAAGACGAGTCACGAACAGAAGATCGAGGATTTGACGAACTTTTTCAGCAACAATGTTTTTCAAACGGCGATTAAAGGCGATTATGTAGGGCTGCTATATCAAATGTTCAAACACCATATTGCTAAGTTTTATGATGAGATCATTCCTTTTTCCGACTGGACAGGCGCCAAACGGAGCTATTGGATTGACTTTATGAGTGCAGGCGTTTTTGAAATTTGGGTGATGTGGATTAAAAATGGCCAAAAAGAATCCCTGGAAGAGATCTCGGCGCTTATTCGGTTATTTCACAAATAGACAGGCATCGGTGTAAAGCTTTAGTTTAATTATTTTCTGCATTCCTGATTTATCCAATTGTTGATATGCTGAATGGGATCAAATCCAACGAAAGCGGTGACGATGTGAACATTAAATTCCGAAGTTACCAGACCGAAGATTTCACGAAGATCCGTGACATGCTTGTTACTAGCTTCGAGGAATCGCCCGATTCCGGGAATTGGCTTATCGACAGATGGAACTTCTGCAGAATGGTCAGCCAAACGATGCATGATACATTCGGCACCTGGGAGAAAACCGTAGGCGTTTGGGAAGATGAAACCGGCAGGATCGTCGGAGCCGTGAACTCGGAGGGCGAAGAGCGAGGCGAAGCCTTTTTTCAAATCCGATTCCCATTGCCTTCGGCGATCTTTGAAGAAATGTTTATTTTTGCGGAGAGTCACTTAAGCGTGCAAGACGAGGGGCGTCAAGTCGTACGCCTACGAATTCCAAAAGGCGACTTTGCACGGGAATCCATTGCAGTGGAGCGAGGCTACCGAAAAATGGATTGGGATGATACGCTGTCCGTTCTTCCTTTACATCATCTAGAGCCTGTTGAACTTCCAACGGGTTATCGTATCCGATCCGGACCGGATGTCTCGAGTGAAGCCAAGGCTCTAGCTCATGCCAAAGCTTTCGGTTACTTTGATGAAACTTTTGACCGAACGATCCCCTTGGCTTTTGAACGGATGAAGTTGGCTCCCGACTATCGGCCGGATTTGGATCTGTCCGTTGTCGACACATCGGGAGAAGTCGCTTCATTTTGTACACTATGGTACGACAACTGGAACCAACATGGCGTTTTGGAGCCTGTCGGGACCATACCTGCCGCCCGCAAGAAAGGACTGGCGAAAGCCGTCATTCGGGAAGGTCTCCAGCGGATCGCCGGATACGGGGCGAAATCGGCTTACGTCGGATCTACTATGGACTTTTATAAGCGTCTTGGTTTTGAAGCGGCGTATACAAGCATTGTTTGGGAAAAATCGCTGTAATGCCTCATTTATTCTCCTGCCGATAAGCTTTCGACGACAGGGAACCAGCCCGGAGTATTCACGATCGCTCCCCATAACGGGTCAGGGATGACCAGTCTTTCCTGATCCTGTTTGGTCAAATTTACAGCAATATGTTCCTCATTCCCGGATTCCAGCTTTTCTACCCAGTCCGGCTCGATAATCAGCTCACGGCCCAGCGCAAGCAGCGGCAACCCGATGCTTATTGCAGCTAAAGCTTCATCGGGCGTGTGAATTGAACCGACACCGATGACCGGAACTTGTCCGCCGACCCGCTCGAGAATCCATTCCATCCTTGATTTGGAGTCATCCGCCCCTCTTCTCGGCTTGGACCAAAATTCATTCAGCGACACATGAAGATAATCCAGACCTTTCTCCTTGAGGGCATCCACAAGAATGAACGTCTCTTCCATCGTGAGTCCCGGTGTCTCCGGCTCTTCCGGGGAAAAACGGTAGCCGACGATAAACGGTGATTTCGCATATTTGCTGACGGTATTCTTTACCCGGTCAATAATCTCCAAAGGGAAAGTTAAACGTTTGTGCGCATCTCCGCCAAAACGGTCTTCTCTGCGGTTCGAATGCGGTGACACAAACTGCTGAATCAGATAGCCGTTCGCTCCGTGGATTTCAACGCCGTCAAAGCCGGCCACGATCGCCCGCCGGGCGGCTTCGGCGAAATCATCAATTATCCCTTCAATTTCGGCTTCCGTTAACTCCCGCGGCAAGGGCGACCCGGGTCTTTCGCTGGCGACAGCACTGGGTGCTACCACATCGCCGCCGACTTCTTGGGGCGGGCAGAGACGTCCGCCGTGGAAAATTTGCAGAACAGCCTTTGCCCCCTGCTCTTTAATCGTGTGGGCCAGCCGGGTCAAACCCGGGATAAAGGAATCGTCCATCGCCGAAAATTGTCCCGAAAAACCTTTACCGTTCGGAGTTACGTAAGTTACAGCGGTAAGGACCATGCCTGCGCCCCCGGAACGGCGGGCATAATAGGCCAGCTCCGCGTCGGACACCGTACCGTCCCCGTTAGAGGAAAAGTGGGTCATCGGCGCCATGACGATTCTGTTTTTCAAACTCACTCCATTGGGTAACGGCACATTCTCCAAGATTGAACTGTATTTGGGATTCATTATTTGGTCTCCTTCGGCATTTTGCTCTCATCCATGTACAGCAGGTTCCAGCGGTGGCCGTCCAGATCGGCAAATCCGGCGCCATACATCCAGCCGTCGGTTTCACCCGGTTTGCCGAAGACGCTTCCTCCGGCAGACTCCACTTTTCGAATAAATGTATCCACTTCTTCTCTGCTTCCGGCGCTAATGGAAAAGATGACTTCTGCGCTATGGGAGGTATCTGCGGCTTTTGAAACTGTAAATTTCTCAAACACGGCCTCCGGGAACAGCAGAATCGTTGTTTGGCCTACGTCAAGCTTGGCTCTTTCGTTACCGAAGTTCACCGCGTGGAACCCAATCTCATTGAAAAAGGCAGTAGACCGTTCAACATCTTTGACCGGCAGGTTAATCCAGATCTCCTGTGACATGCTGTAGCCTCCTGGGAATATAGATTTTACAGCTTATACTATACCCCAATTGCGGCCGCGGAAGCGAATCCGGTTAGAAAATGGTGGGGACCATGCCCCCGTCCATACGGATCGGAGAGCCTTTGAATGGTGTTGCATAAGGACTGCAAATAAAAGCGGCGAGCCTGCCGATTTCTCCCGGTCTAATGAAACGCTGCAACTCGGATTGCGGGAGATTGGCAGCCATGAAGGTTTTTTCTTTTTCCTCGAAAGTCAGATTATCGTCCTGAAAGATGCTCTCGATGATCTGCTGCACGTTCTCCGAAAGGGTGGGGCCTGGCATGATCGTGTTTACCGTAACCTCTGTCCCGACGGTTTGTTTGGACAGGCTTTTCGACATGGATAGCAGCATGGACTTCGTGACCGCATATTGCGGCATTTGTCCGGAAGGCATAACCGCTTCTTCGCTTGCGATAAAGATAATCCGTCCAAATCCTTGGTTTAGCATGTCCGGCATATAAAATTTAGCCAGCCCGTTTGCGGCAAGCACATTGGTCTGAATGTATTTTTCCCAGGCGGCATCGTCTACGTCATCATACGACATGATTTCGTAAATCCCGGCGTTGTTAACCAAAATATCGACCTGCGGAAACCTCTCGAACAATGCTTCCCGTTCCTTAACATTGACGATATTAGCCGCTGCATTTTGCGGAGAAGTCTCCGGATAAGCAGACTTGATTTCACCGACTACGCGTTCAACCTCACCGTGATTTCGTCCATTGATAAGAACGTTGACCCCTTCTTTAGCCAGCTCGAGGGCAATCGCTTTGCCAATTCCTTTTGTTGATCCGGTTACCAGTGCCGTTTTATTGTTCAACCCCATGTCCATGATGTTTTATTCTCCTCGTTGATTAATGAATACTTGTTTTTGCCTCCGCATGTTCGCTGCGCCAATGGGCAGGCGTATCGCCTTCCCACGCCCGGAATGCGCGATAAAACGAATTATGGTCCTCAAATCCGATCAGGAATGCCACTTCCTTGATATCGAGCGATACGTCCGCCAAATAGAAAAGTGCCTGTTCATGCCTCGCTTGGGTGAGCAAATCAATGAAGCTTGTGCTCTCATCGGTTAACCGGCGCTGCAGCGTACGTTCACTCATGCCCAATTCCTTGGCAACCGTCCGTACATCGGGACGTCCGCCGCTGAAGCTGCGTTTCATGATCCATTTGACCATCTCCGGCACGGAGCGGTTTTCTTGATGCTCTTGCAGAGTGCGGTCCAGAGCAGGTGTCAGAATCTCAAGCAATTCCTCATTATAGGTGAGAAACGGACGATCCAAATCCTTTCGCTGCAGCGTCAGCCGGTTGCGTTCGGCATTAACCCGGATGCTGCAGCCAAAGTAAGATTCAAGCGCATGGGCATCCCCCATCGGCTGCGTAAATTCTACGGCGCAGGCTGTCAGATGCTGACCTGTACCCCGCCGTCCCAATTCAAGCAGGAATGCCAGCGTGATGCCAACCAGCAGCGGCGGGCAGGAATGATCGTTCACGAGCCATTCCAGTTCGATGGTGCATGCCTCTCCTTCTTCGATCATATTCAAGCTTTCCGGAGGACATAGCTGTTTATATCGGACCATCCGGTGCAGGGCATCGCGAAAATCGCGGGCATGATAGGTGGCCATGACCGTTGGCGGGTATTTCGTGGTTTCATAGACCGTTGCGAGCTTGATGATTCCTTGGGCGGTATCCCCTGCCAAGTCGGAGTATGCCTGCCAGATTGCATAATATTGGGCGGTGGTAACAGCCGATTCCGCAATAATGGTGAGCGGCAGTCCAGCTTTGCGGACGATATCATGCGGGGCAATTCCCAATTGACGCACACCTTCCCAGAACCCCGGCGGCATTTTGATACGGTCAAAGGATGGGGTTGTCATTCATGTGCACCTCCTTCTGCTGACTTACGGGTATTATGATACCTTTAAGCTTCCGAAATGTAACTAGCAGAGCATGACAATCAACCGGCGGAGTACGCCACTCTTCGAAAAAAAGATAAGCAGCATAATATTGAAAGGGTATCATATTGAAACAGGCCTTTTGAATACACTCTGTTGTTAAGATTATTGGAATGGAGTGATAAGTTTGTCTGATCCCTTTGTTACGCGGTCATTGGAAGAAATCCGTTTTTGGTCACGCATCATGAAAGAGCATTCTCTCTTTCTCCGGCTGGGATTCAGGTGCGAGGACACTCAATTGATTAATGAAGCCAATCAGTTTTATGCGATTTTCGAAGATATTGAGCGAAGGGCTCATACGTTTCAAGAGAATGCAGACCCTCAGACCATCAGACAATTCAATGCGGAAGTGTATAATGCGGCTACCCACATATGGGCATTTAAGCGAAAGGTTCTCGGGCTGATTCTGCAGTGCAAGCTCCCCGGGGGCAATAATTTCCCATTGCTTGTTGACCATGTCAGCCGGGAAGCAAGATATTTCAGTAACCGTCTAGACGAGCTCAATAGCGGAAGATTGGAACCTTTACCGGATGCGATTATCGATGAGAATGTATTTTTCCTGCGGATCATGGCAGATCATGCGAAGTTTATTGGTCATCTGCTGGATCCGTCTGAACGGAAGCTGGTCGAGCAAGCAAGAGAGTTTAGTCATGACTTTGATACACTAATGTTCCAGGCGATCGATTTAAGTTCCATGAGACCCGAATCGCAAACTGAGCCGCTGTTGAGCCAATTTGTGGATGAGAATCGCGTGTCTGTAAAGGCGTTACGTGATTTCAAGAAAACCGCGCGCGATTTAATTGAAGAATGCCGTATTAAAAGCATCATTCATCCTCTTTTGGCCGATCATGTGTTCCGGGAAGCCGAGCGATTTTTGTTCATTCTCGATATGTTTGATCAATCGTTGTCCGGCATGAAAGTGAACAAAAGAGAGATCTTGTTTTAGAGCTCAAGAACTGGCCCCGATACGCGATCGGGAGCCAGTTTTTTTATGGCTAAAATTGACGAGTTTGATGAATTTATTGTGGAGCCGGTATCCTCCAGGTAACTACCGCACGTGAAAGTGCCTACTTCCGAAAAAGAAATTAAGATCCTACAATAGGTCCTGTCGAACAACAACTCACATATTCGAAGGAGAGATCATCTTATGGAACTTCAACTGGCACTGGATCTTGTAGACATTCCTGGAGCGAAACAAGTGGTTAAGGAAGTCGCAGAATATATCGATATTGTGGAAATCGGCACGCCGGTCGTCATTAACGAAGGCTTGAGAGCCGTGAAGGAGATAAAAGAGGCGTTCCCGTCTCTGCGCGTTTTGGCAGACCTCAAAATTATGGACGCGGGTGGCTATGAGGTCATGAAAGCATCCGAAGCCGGCGCGGATATTATTACCGTTCTGGGCGTCTCGGACGATCTGACCATTCGGGGAGCCGTCGAGGAAGCAAGAAAGCAGAATAAAAAAATCATGGTCGACATGATCAATGTCAAGGATATCGAAGGCAGAGCCAAAGAAATCGATATACTTGGGGTTGACTACATTTGCGTCCACTCCGGTTACGACCATCAGGCTGCAGGAAAAAACTCCTTTGAGGAGCTTGCGGCAATCAAACGCGTAGTCAAACACGCAAAGACGGCGGTTGCCGGCGGCATTAAGCTGAATACGCTGCCGGAAGTGATCGCGGCCCAACCGGATCTGATTATTGTCGGCGGCGGCATTACCGGTCAAGAAGATCAGAAGGCCACTGCAGCTGAGATGAAACGATTGGTTAACCAGGCGTAACCGCATGAACATGATGAAATATGCCGCAGAAATCCTTGAGGAACTGGGGAGATCCGTTGAACAGATCGCCGAACCGGAAGCCGAAACCTTCGCCGATGCCATTTTGCAGAAACATAAAGTGTTTGTCGCCGGCGCAGGAAGATCGGGTTTAATGGGACGGACGTTCGCCATGCGGCTAATGCAGCTCGGAGTGAATGCTTATGTCGTCGGGGATACGGTAACTCCCAGCATCGGCAAAGACGATGTTCTAATGATCGGGACAGGCTCAGGCGAAACAAAAAGCTTGATTCCGGTAGTCCAAAAAGCTAAAAGTCTGGGGGCGTCCGTCATTGCAGTCACAACCGCTCCGGAGTCAATGATCGGGAAGTTAGCGGATACCCTGGTCAAGCTGCCGGGAACGCCTAAAGATCAGCAGGACGGCGGTCATTCAACCATCCAGCCCATGGCGTCTTTGTTCGAACAGACCCTATTGATCTTTTATGATGCAGTTATCCTCCGAATGATGGAGCTCACAGGTCAGGACACCGCCACCATGTATGAAAGACACGCCAATTTGGAATAGCCTGCCATTCCCTTCCCTTTCCCATAAAATGGGTACTGTAACGTGTGGTATACTGTTGGAGGAGAGGATGATGATGGTGAACGAAATCAAAGACCGGATCGATTTGACGAAGATTAATTGCGAGAAAGAATTAACGCTGGCCGTCATCGGCGGCAAATGGAAGCTAATTATACTGTGGCATCTCGGACTGGAAGGAACGAAGCGGTTCAGCGAGCTCAAAAAATTGATTCCCCATATCACGCAAAAAATGCTGACCAATCAGCTGCGCGAATTGGAAGAAGATCAGCTCGTCTCGCGAAAAGTATATCCTGAAGTTCCGCCCCGGGTCGAATATACGTTGACGGCGCATGGCGAAAGTCTCGTGCCTGTCCTGAAAATGATGTACAACTGGGGCAAAGATTACGGCGAACAAGTCGTCTGGAAAAACGAACCGGCTTGCCGGGAGACTGCCCTGTAGTAGACGATACGACATAAACATAGTTTTAATAAAGGATCAAGCCCCTGCTATCCTGAGCGGAAAGGGCTTGATCCTTTTTCGTTGATCACTGATACCATGAGGTAACCAGGTCATTGAATGGCTTATAAATCATGATAACCAGCAGCAGCGGGCTTGGAAGGTTCACGCGGAGCAAGGCGCAGATGGTTGAGCCAATACCGGCATGCCAGAACAACATCGTAAACAAGCGGTCCCGGCCCTTGCGGCGTCCCTTGAGCGAAGGCAGGTCTTTAGCCATACAGACAGCTGCGATTGCCAGACAAAAGAGTACCAGCAGCATGGGGTTCACTCCTCGATTTGGTCTATAAACGAGTTATCGATCGTACCGACCCGGTTGATGGTCACATCAGCCGTTATATGGACCGGCAGCGTTTTGAGATAGTCATCGCCTTTTCGCTCCTGAAGTCTGGCCCAGGCTTTGGGATTGGCCCGGTAGATCGATTGGCCGAAGCCAAAAATATCGACATTGTAGCGCTTGTTAACCTGCTCGATCGCCTGCTCCATCCGGCCGATGATCCTTGCCTCCGCCTTCTCCTCCAGTTTTCGGACGATCTTTTCTGTATCCAGCCGGTCTGTTCCTTGTATTTCCTCGACATTGCTAATAGCCTTAACCTCGAGAAAAATATGTGGCTCTCCATCAATAAATTTCACCTTCCGTCGGGTAGTCGTCGTTAGGGCTTCAATGACAATCCATTTTCCATCCTCACCTTTGACTATGCCTGTGTTTTTGGTGACATTATTATTGATGTAGTTACACCCGATGGCCTCCGTATCATCCAGCCAGCCGATCATTTTATCTTTTTTGAACACGGCCACGCTTTCATAACGCAATCTCGCATTCGGGCTCGTTCGTTCCGTATTGCTTTTCTCCCCGCCCTTCTGCGCATCTCCCTGGATCTCTATGCCGGTTAATATTGGATCTTTACCTTTATACAGCAAGTCTTCAATGAATTTGTCCAAGGTGACAGCTACAGTCTTTGCTGATACTTTATAGGATTTGTCCAGGGCATTGAACAGTTTGCTTGCCGGAAGCTTATCCAGCGGGGTCAGCACGTTCAGCACGTTCTCAGCCGTATTGTTGCGCGCGACCATCACGTAAAAATCCATACGCGGTTCCCGGCTCCGCTTAAGTACATCCAGGGTATCGGCAACCCCCTCCCGGGCGAGGGCTTCACCGATGACAAGCACGCGGATATGGCCCAGATAGCTGGAACGCGAACTGGTCAGATTAAACTTCCGCAGTGATTCATAGACGGTCGCGACCGGGAAGCTATAGGAAATGACAGGCACGCCGCTACCGCCTGCGCCACCGGAGGTTTGGGATGCCATCGAGGATGGTATTACAACCTGCATCGTTACTTTATAACCAGCTTCAGCTTTGTCCAGTCCCAGAGCCAGAACAAAGGCCAGCTCATTTAACTCTCTTCTCTCCCAGCAGCCGCTCAGCAGCATCGGCAGAAAGAGCAACAGGAGCATGGATATAACGGTTTTACGTAATCTGGACTGCATAGTTATGACTTCTCCCGCTTGGATGCAGGCTGACGGTGCAGATTTCGAGTCCGGTTCTCCTCCGGCCGGGTGCGCAAGGACGGCCACGGAAACCTGAATAATGTATCCTTGATATCCTCCGCCTGATACGGTCCGAGCGGGCTCGTATAGGGAACTCCGAAGGAACGCAAGCTTGCTAAATGCAGCACCACGATAAACATCCCGCACAGAATGCCGTAGAGCCCGATGAACCCCGCCAGCCCGATGAAGGCAAACCGGATTATCCGGGCGGCAATGGCCATTCCCGATTCCGGAATCACAAAGCTTGAAATCGCGGTAATCGAGACAATAATGACCATTGCCGATGAGATGAAGCCGGCCTGAACGGCCGCCTGACCGATAACCAGCGTACCGACGATCGAGATCGCCTGTCCGACATTCTTCGGAATCCGCACACCCGCTTCCCGTAAAATTTCATAGGTCAATTCCATCAGGAGCGCCTCGATGAAGGCCGGAAAAGGAACGGATTCCCGCTGTGCAGCCAGACTGATGACCAGGTTCGTGGGAATCATCTCCTGATGGTAGGTCGTTATGGCTACATAAAAGGCAGGAGCCAGAAGCGTAATAAAAAAAGCCAGAAAGCGGATGAACCGCAGCAGGGTCGAAATATCCGCCCGCTGATAATAATCCTCGGCCGATTGAAAAAACGCAACAAACACCGCTGGAGCAAGCAGCACAAATGGCGTCCCGTCGATCAGAACCGCCACTTTCCCCTCAAGAATGCCGGCGGCAATTGTATCCGGACGGTCGCTGTTATAGATGATAGGAAACGGTGTCCGCGCGGTGTCCTGAATAAATTCTTCAATATAACCGCTCTCCAGGATGCTGTCGGTATCAATCTTGTTCAGGCGCCGCTTCACCTCATCCACAAGCTCAGGGTTGGCGATATTTCTGAGATACATAAGCGATACGCTGGTCTGGGTAACCCGGCCGATTTGAAGAGTCTCCAGCCACAGGTGGCTGTCTTTAATCTTGCGGCGGATCAGCGCCGTATTCGTCCGCAGATTCTCCGTGAAGCCCTCCATCGGACCGCGTACCACAGACTGCGAGTTCGGCTCACTTACGGCCCGGTCCTCCCAGCCGGGCAGCCCGATCCGCAGCGCCGCTGCAGCTCCATCCACCATCAGCATGACACATCCGGACAGCAGTTCATGGACAAATCCTCCCGGTTGGCGCATGATTTTCAGATCGCCGGCCAACAGGATACGGGTTTTTAGCTCTTCTACCACCTGCTCCGGATCAAGAGCCTGCAGCATTTCCGGGACCTTATTATCCTGAAGCGAAAACAAAATCGAATGATGAAGCACCTGCGTATTGATTAGCCCGTCTATGTAAAAAACAGCAAGCCTCGTCTTCTCGCCGAGCCGAAGTTCTCTGATGATCAGGTCGGTGCTTGCCCCCAGCATCCGCTGCAGTTGTTCAATATTGTCGTCCAGTTGCTTGGATAATTGTTCTTGATCGGCGTAGTTCAACGTATCCCCCTCCTTCACCATTTGTCCATAGTTTGGTACAGTTCAAGATAAATATTCCTTGGGACTGTTCCTCCGGTTTAACATAAATTTGCCAAAGTAAGCCAAACTATGACCAATCGCAATCATGCAGAATTACGCTTACAGCAGATGTGGAGGATTCTCTTATGAGCCTGGAGAAAGACCGGATCAGCACGCCGCAGATGATTACGCTCGGATTGTTTACATATATCGGGGAGATGGCCCTGGTCTATCCCGCAGCCATGACCGCAGCTGCGCATCAGGATGCCTGGATAGCCGGCCTGATCAGCATTCCGCTGGGGGCAGGCACGATTTTTCTGATGGTCACAGCCGGCAATATCAGCCCCGACAAAAATTTGGTCGAGCTCAGTCAGATGGTACTGGGAAAATGGCTCGGGGGAGTAGTGGCGCTTTATTATCTATTTTTCTTCCTGATTGCAGCATCAACATATATCCGGGAAGCCGAGGATTTCATGTGTACGCAAATTTACGAGGGTACACCTGGCGGGATTATTCGGGCAATGTTCCTGTTCTTGATGGTATACGGATTGCGTCTGGGCCTTGAGACCCTTGGGAGGGCATCACAGATTTTCTTTCCCCTATTCGTATTCTTTCTCGTGTGCCTATTTATTCTGCTGATGCCGCAAGTCCGTATGGAGCGACTGTATCCGATCATGAATACTCCAACTCCCGATATGCTGCATGCGATTATGTACGGAGTATGCTACCCATTTGGAGAAATGTGCATATTTATGATGATTTCTCCCTATGCCCGCAAACAGAGCTCCACCAGTCGTGATATGTTTTTCGCCATTGTGGCCGGAGCAATTGTACTTAATCTGATGTTATTCCTGTCACTGACCGTGCTGGGGGTCTACTTCTCCGAGCATAATTTCTTTTCGGCTTATGTTTTGGCCCAAAAAATCAACGTCGCCAACTTTCTCCAGCGGCTGGAGGCATTGATGGCGACGACGTGGATCATCAGTACGTATTTCAAAACTGTTCTGTATTTCTATGCTTTTATCCTGGGCTCCGCTCAGCTACTGGGATTAAAAAGCTACCGGCCGCTGATCTTCCCGGTCGCCTTTCTGCTCTATGGCTGCTCGCAGCTGATCGCCAAGGATATTATTTTCTATTCAAAAGATATCCCGGTCTACTGGGTAGACTGGGATTTTACGTACGCTATCGTGCTGCCGCTGATTTTACTGGTTGTATATCAGATCCGGAAAAAGTTTTTCGGTTACCAAATCTGAGTCGGCTCCCGCTAAGCTTATTTCATTTTGGCTCCCAACTGGTTTAGTATCATCTCCAGATCGCCTTTAGTTACCGGTTTGGCCGCCTCTACAAGCTCATAGCCAAGCTCGCCGTTGGTTTCAATAACGCCCTGCTTGATATCGTTTATATTGGTTATGCCTAGCTGACGAAGACGCATTTCCATTTGTTTTACCGTAATTCGGAGCTTCCGTAGAGCCTGCATATCCAGTTGTCCCTCACGGATCACAATAACGCCCTCACCTGTAATTAATTTTTGAATTTTGAGAGAGCGGATTTCTGCGAATTCTAGAATAACCAGCACGGCAAGGAACAACGCAACCGCGACAATGGCGCGCCAGACGGATTTTTCAATAATTCCTTGCGCAATTAACTCGCCTATAGAAATCATGATCACCGTCGTTGCCACATTCATTTGGGCGATCGACTTTCTGCCGGATAAACGCAGCAACAAAATGCCCATTAAGACCAGAAACGCGCTTTTCCAGACGATATGCCAGCTTAAATCCATACGACAAATAACCTCCTTAAGGTAATACATGCTCGTCTTTCTAACTTTCCCAACTCAACCTAAATTCACTCCCAAGATCAGAACGTGCGTTCGTTCACAGAAAAAGGGGACATGTTCCTGTACATTTGAACGGTACAACTTTACTTTTGAGGAGCGTGTCCGAATGAGTGAGAATTCCGTACAGAGAACAAACGTCATAGGCGCCGGCGAGGTGGGCGTTGCCGTTACTGTCGACATGGATACGAATGATATTCATAAGACAAATAGCTTATTCTGGGATACAAAGGGAGCGGAACTTCTGGGAGAGACATGCCTTCCAAAGTATGGAGCGTTTGTCTCTGAAGAAAAGTGTCAGCTTTTTGGCGATGTTCGTGGAAAAAAACTGCTGGAGATCGGCTGCGGCGGCGGCCATTCTCTGCAATATCTGGGGGACCGGGGCGCATCCGAACTATGGGGGATGGATATCTCGGAGAACCAAATCGAGAAGACTAGGCAGTATTTGGGGGAGCGCGGTTATCCCGCAAATTTAATCTGTTCTCCGATGGAGGAGAAATGCGGTCTGCCCGAGGATTATTTTGACTTTGTGTATTCGGTATATGCGATAGGCTGGACGACTGACCTAGAAGGAACGTTCCGCCAAATCGCTTCTTATCTAAAAAAAGACGGCGCCTTTATCTTCAGCTGGTCTCACCCGATCCATAAATGCGTCGCTGCAGAAGATGGAAGTCTTGTCTTTAAAAAATGCTATTTCGATGAATCCTGGTATTCGGTCTCGCTTGGCGATCATACGTTAACCCTATCCGACCGTAAAATGTCCACCTATGTAAACTCGCTTTCTAAAGCGGGATTCGTTATTGAACAGATGGTTGAAGAGTCAGACGAGGATCTGATGATATCCCATAATGGCGATTTTGCCAAGAAAGCCCGGATGCTTCCTGTCACGTTTGTAATTAAAGCCAGAAAAATATAACTCTTTATCCGTTCGATTCTGCCCAGACACCAAAAAGCCCCTCATCTCGGGGGCTTTTTGGTGATCATCGCGGCTTGCCTATTCTGCTTCAACCGTGGACAGCGAAACCATGGCCCACGGGGAGAAGCCACTGGAATCCTCGCTTTTTGGATTATGGATTCGGAACAGATAGGCGTCGCCTGCCTGGTTTTTCCATACAATATAGTCCTCCGACCCGTTCTCTCCGCTTACCTGAAGATATAATTCCGCGAAGCCAAGGGGATGCTCAACCAGTTCCCCGCTGTAGTCTTTAGGCGTTCCGCTTGCGGACAATTCCGTTTCGCCTTGTTGTTTCAGGGCGGCAAGATCGTAGCCGGAAGGCAACGGTTCAATGTCAGCATAGTAATCGGGGGCTGCCATAAGCGATACGCGCCCTTTTTTTGCATCCAGGCCGAAGCCATTAAACAGATACAGCGTAAATCCTTCCCCTCGAGCAAGCGTGCCTTTCTGTCCGGCTACCCCGCCCTCCTGTTCTCCGAACGCCTTCGTCTCGGGCCGGCCTGCAGCCTGCGGATCGCTGCTTTCAGTGGCTTCAGGGGTTACCGTTGCCTCAGGGATCACCGTTGCTTCAGGGGCTGAAGTAGCCGCCGGGCTTTTAACCGCCGCAGATTCAGTCACATTTGCCGTTTCGTTGTTGCTGCATGCACCGAGAATCGAAGCGGATAAGAGTATGCTTGCTGCTGTGGTTTGCATCGTTTTTTTCATCATGGACCTCCTCCTCCGGATACCTTTTTATACCCAAAAAGCGGGTCAACGACCAATTCCAAACCTCATTGCCCTACTTCAGGTTGATGTCACGGATTTTGTCCGGCGTCACTTTGGGTTTGCGGTCTTCGGTCAGCAGCCCATTCATCTCATGCTGGACGTCCGTAAGCTGCGTATAACAGTAACCGGTTATGAACGGAATTGCTTTTATCGCCCCGGTCAAGCTGCCAAACCGCTCTAGAAAGGCCTCCTCGTGTTCTACCGGATCGCCGTATCCCCAACCTTGCTCGCTCTTGAATGCAATTCCGCCATATTCGCTGATGATTATCGGCTGGCCCTGATAACTGTAACCTTCGGCAAATGCGTATTTCCATTCGTTATACGTCCCTCTGCTGCCTGTAATCGAGTCTTTCTCCCTGTAGGTTACATACAGCTGTTCGCCCTGCCCCGTATAGTCATGCAATGTCAAAATATCCGATACCGTATGCTCCCAGCCGTCATTGGTGATGACCGGACGATACGGATCCAATGCTTTGGTCAAATGATAGAGGCTTACCGTAAACTGCTGCTGCCGGACGTCATGGATAATATTCTGAATACCCCATGATTCGTTGAAGGGTACCCATGTGATAATACAGGGATGATTATACTGTTGCCGCACCACTTCAAGCCATTCCTTGGAAAAACGCTCCACGGCCTCATCGCTATATTCGTAAGCTGCTGCCATTTCGGACCATACCAGCATGCCCTTGACATCGCACCAATACAGGAACCGGGCGTCTTCTATTTTCATATGCTTGCGCAGCCCGTTGTAGCCCATCGACGCGATTGCTTCGATATCTTCGATCAGTGCTTCTTCGGACGGAGGCGTAAGATGGGTTTCGCGCCAGTAGCCCTGATCCAGAATCAGCCTTTGGTAGAGAGGGATATTATTGAGCAGAATTTGACCTTCTTTGATTGAGATTTTGCGCATGCCGAAATAAGAGCCGACGCGGTCGATCTCCCGTTCGCCCTCGTATAGCACAAATTCCACGTCGAACAGGTTCGGGTTGCCCGGCGACCACAAGTTCTGCAGCCATGGCCCGTTGATGCCGTTCATTATCCCGATTTCCGCCGTCAACCATGGGCTGTCCACGGAAAGGCTGAACTTCCTAATCCTCTCGCCTTGGAACGATATTTCGGTTTCGAGGAACAGATCTCTTTTGCCGTCCGTACCGCTGAAGCGAAAATCAAACCGGATCATCTGCCGGTCGATGTCCGGCGTCATTTTCACCGTGTCCACACGCGTGGCATGGACATGCTCGATCCAGACGTTTTTCCAAATGCCGGTGGTCTGATCATAAAACCCGTCATGATTCCGGCCCGCCCAGCGCTGCTTCCCCCGGGGCTGCATACAGCTGTCGCTGTCTTGTACCCTCACCGTGATTATGTTCTCTCCGCTGCGATGAAGCAGGTCCGTGATGTCAAAGGAAAACCGGGCATACGCACCTTCATGCTCGCCCGCGAATTTGCCGTTCACCCAACAAGAGGCATGATAATCAACGCCTTCGAAATGCAGGAAGGTGCGTTTCTCTGCGGTCTCCGGCGAAAGCGTCAGCGTCCGTCGATACCAGACCAGCGGATGGAACTTCTCCTCGCCGATCCCGCTCGCCCGTGTTTCATAAGTGAACGGAACAATGATCTTTTGTGCCGCCGGGAAAGTGTCCATCCAGCGCTCCTTGGCACCGATACCGGCATCATCGAAAATAAAATCCCACTCCCCGTTCAGATCCAGCCACTCGCTGCGCACAAATTGGGGCCTCGGGTAATTTTTCTTATAAAATCTAGTCGTTGCTGAGGTCACGTTAACCCCTTCCTCTCTCTTTGCTTACTGAAGCATTCTCTGCATTTCTTATCACAGAATACTAACTTGTTCAGCGAAAGAAAATGATTTATCCTGTCAATGAACTGATCTATTATCCGATCTAGGAGCGAAGTGGAATGATCCATCTAAATCGTTGCGGGTATAACGTGATTCATCCGGAAGGCTTTACCGTCGACCGCCCGGTCGGGTCCGGAGATTACGTCTTTGTATTTTTCAGAAGCCGGATGGAGTCGCGAATTCGCTCCACAGCCGGACCGGTTGAACCGAATACTTTTATAATTTATAAAAAAAACACCCCGTATTATTACCGGGATGCCGAATGGCCGCTGGTCCATGACTGGTTTCACTTTGAGATGGAGGATGCTGATGCTTTTTTTGAAAGGTTAAAGCTTCCGCTGGATACATTAATCCGAGCCTATGATCCTTTCTATATTTCCAGAAAAGTTAATGAGCTTCACTGGGAGAATCTGCAGAACGGCAGCTTTCGGGAGGAGATTATCGACCAGACAATCCGCTGCCTGTTCATGAAGCTTAGCGACATCCGCAATCATGTGGAGTCGCGCCATCCCATCAGCAAATACTATGACGATTTCCTTCATCTGAGAAATGAAATGTTCAGTTCCCCGGCGGTTTGGCATACGGTTGAGCATTTGGCGGACACAATGAACATGAGCCGCTCTTATTTTCAGCATATGTACAAACAGATCTTCGGCATAGCGGTCGTAAGCGACATCATCCTTAACCGGCTGGGGTATGCCTCCTATTTACTGAAGAGCACTTCCTATACCATTACCCGGATATCCGGCATGTGCGGTTATGAGAACGATGTGCATTTTATGCGGCAATTCAAAAAGTTTACGGGTCTAACGCCCAGCGAGTATAGAGGGCATACGGATGACGCCCGAACCCTTTAAAACACTTGGCGCAGTTCGATCTGTCCTTCTCCATGTCCCTGCGGGTCCGGCATCCGCATCGCCCACTCGACGGCTTCTTCCCGCGAATTCACGTCAATCAGAATAAACCCGGCGATCAGTTCCCTTGATTCCGTGAATGGACCTTCGGTAACGACCGGCTCTCCGCCCGGCTCCGGAAAAGATAAGCGCAGCCCGTTTGAGCTGGGATGTAGCCCTTTAGCCATTACGCGCACGCCTGCCTTCTCCAGGTCCACGTTGTATTGATCCATGGCAGCTCTGAGCTCCGGGCTCGGGAGATGTCCGGCTTCCGAAATCGATGAGGCTTTGACAATCAGCATGAATAGCATAAATGTTCCTCCTCCGTTTTAGTAAAAAAGCCGCCAAACCAGGCGGCAATTCAGATATATACTCTATTCCAGGGTCGAGGAAGCTTGGCTTAACAAGGTCATCAGTAATTCCTTGCTCCACTCCTGTCCTTTTCGCAACTTGATCGTTTTGCGTTCCGGCGGACCCTCGAAGCCTTCAGGAAACACTACGGCTGCAGCATTAAAGATTGTGAAGCTCACCGCATCTTTGGATGTTGAAATAACAGCGGCATATTTGCCGTTACTCAAATAATGCGGTTTTTTATACTGCATCCGCTCCTGGGCCTCAGGGATAACCGAAAAGACAAGCTCACGAAGGTCGGTGCACAGCCGGCTTTGCCAATCTTCCTTCAAGGACCCGATATATTCCGTAACCTCTGGACTCATAGTTTTATTCTCCTCTGTTTAATTCTTTATTCACCAAGTACCCCACCACCGGGTAAGAAATCACATTCCGGTCCCGGTAAGCTGCAGCTACGGCATCGCTGTGCCGGCTCATGATTCCGTTTTGCAAAAGCACGGGCTTAAACCCTCTCTCAGAGGCTCCATTATAGGTGAATGTAACACAATGTTCCACCGCAAAGCCGGAGAGGATCACGAGCTCAACACCCTGCTCCCGTAGAAGCTGCTCCAGTTCCGTATTCCAAAACGCGTTAGAATGCTCTTTGCTCAATTGCTTGTCCCGCGGCAAAACTTCAATTTCAGGAATAGTAACATAATCCTTCTGATTCGATTCATCCATTCCTTCAATATCGCTGACATGAACGACGACCTGATCATGGGTACGCAAAACGGAAGCCACATAGTTAATATATTCGCAGCTTTAATTAATAAGGGATTGGCTCAAATCGCCAAGATGTACAGACTGCATATCAATGATTAATAATGCAACTTTCACTTTGCCATCGCTCCGTTTCTATATCAGGTTATTTCCGTTGCCTGGTTTTACGGCTTAGAATCCGCAAATGGGCATTCTGGCGGAGTCCCTCCTAAATCATACCATAGTCGTAAAGCTAAGCCTATTCTAGTGGGGCGACGCGGAAGGTCAGCGTAAATATCACGCCTCCGTCCTGATTCTCTACTTTATATTCGCAGTCATGCAGCTCCAGGATCCGTTTGACAATGGCAAGCCCCAGTCCCGTCCCCCCGCTCTGACGATCCCTGGCCGCCTCCACGCGGAAGAATCGTTCCCAGATTCGTTTCAGGTAAGGCTCCGGGATGCTTTCGCCCTTGTTGTGCACGGAATACATGCAGCTGCTGCCGGTGCCATGGATGGCGATCTCAATGGCGCTTCCGGGTTCGGCATAACGAATCGCGTTGGTCAGCAGATTCAGCACGACTTGCTCCATCTTTATGGCATCCACCGATACCTCCCGTTCATCGCTGCACTCTATATTGGCGGTAAGCCCTTTCTCCCGCATCCGGTACGTCAGCCGCTGAAGCACATCTTCGGTCAATTCACTGAGGAGCACCGGCGACCGGTACAGCTTCAAGGCGGGGGAGTCCAGGCGCAGCAGCTCCAGCATATCCTGGACTAGCCGCTCCATTTTTTCGCTCTCCTCGATAATCACGCCGATATAGTGCTCCTGCCGTCCAGCGCTGATGCCGTCCTGCATCCCTTCTGCGAAGCCTCGCACGATGCTCAGCGGCGTTTTTAACTCGTGGGAAGCATTGGCGAAAAAGTCTTTCTGCAGCTGTTCCAGCTCCTTGTTCTGCTCAATCTCTTTCTTCAGCTGGCCGTTGGCCGCGTTTAGCTCCTCCAGCGTTCGATCCAGCTTGCTTGAGAGTTCAAATAGCGTGTTAGAGAGATTGCCAAGCTCATCCTTGCGCTGCAGCGGTTTTTCTCCGGAAAAATCCAATCTCTTCATTCGCTCGGCCCTTTGGTTCAGCAGCAGCAACGGACGCGTCACCAGACGAGAATACATACTGGAGAGCAGCACAATCAGTACTAGCCCGCCGGCTCCCAAATACGCGTAAAACAGGCGAAGCGCGCTGTTTGTCTCTTTAATCTCCTGCAAAGAGGTTACAAGCAGTAGCAGTTCAATTTCACCGCTAGGACTGTGCACCGGCTGAATGCGGATGGCGCTGCGGTTGCCTCCGAAGGAATCGATCCACTCGAATTCGACCGGTTCCATCTTGCTCAAGTGGCTCGTATTCGACTCGGATAATGGAAAAAATTCGTCCAGAGCCAGAAAAAGCAGCCCCAGACGCCGTCCCAGCTTGTTCAAATCCGGCATGCTGACAGTGTCGATCGTACCTTTTACCGCATCGTACTCGTTCTCGGCACCTTTTTCCCCGGCAACCTGCCCCTTCAAGTTGCTCCCGCTGTCTTTGGCAATATAATAAGGATGAAAGATATCACGGTCCCGTCCTTCCCCGTATTCCCCGTACAACGTCACCTGATCGCCAGCCGCAAGCTTTAACCGCTCAAAATCCGGCCGGTCAGCCAGAAAAACGTAAAACAGCGACACCTCCAGAGCTTCCTGGTCCGGACGTGTCAGCCGCATGCGGAACGGATCGTTCGCTACCGTACTCCCGTTAAAATCGGTCAGCACAAAATTGACATCCTGGCGTCGCAGCTGCCGCATCACCGCGGCATCCGGCGTCCGGAGTTTCTCCGGGCTGTTCTGATAGATCGAAGCCAGCTGTTTGGCTTCGCGCTCCAGCTTGGCCATCTTCCGGTGTTCGTAAAATTGCGGAAAGACCAGCACTTGAGCGATCAGCACAATGACATAGAACAGGATAAAAAATGCCGCCGTGGCAATAAAAAGCTTGGCAGTAATGCCGGCCCGCTTCATCGCTTCTCCTCATAAGTATAACCGATGCCGAAGATGGTGCGGATGCAGTCCGAAGCCGGCCCCATTTTGTTTCTCAGCTTCTTGATATGTGTGTCGACAACCCGTCCGTCACCGTCATATTCCGCTCCCCAGATGTAATTCAGGATCGTCTCGCGAGGCATCACGATTCCCCGGTTTCGAAGCAGCAGCTGCAAAATATCGTATTCCTTTGGCGTCAGGTCAATTGCTTCTTCCTTGCTCTCCAGCTTATAGCTGCGGGTATTCAATTGGATGCCTAAGCCGATAAGAATATGTGCGTCAGGCGTCATATGGCCGTTCACCCTGCGCATCAGCACCTCCGCTTTTGAGACCAATACTTTGGGGCTAAACGGTTTGGTCACATAGTCGTCGGCTCCCAGTTCATACCCCTCAATCTGGCGTTCATCGCCGGACACAGCAGTAAGAATAATGATTGGCACCCCTGAGCGCTGTCGGATCTTGCGGCACAGTTCCCAGCCGTCCATCTCCGGCATCATCAGATCCAGAATGATGAGATCGGGAATCTCGGTCTCGAAAGCAAACATGCCTTCATTGCCGTTGGCAGCTTGGCAGACCATCCAATCCTGCGCATGGAAATAATCCGAGATCAACTCCCGGATTCGTTGTTCGTCTTCAACAATGAGCACCTTTTTTGCCAAAAAACCGCTTCCTTCCTAATAATAGATCATAAGAATCTGCTTTAATGGCCGGCATGACCCAATAGTTTGCCCGCCATGATAAAAGTCAGGCACCACACCATAGCGCCGATTGCGGCGAACAAGCTATACTTACGCAGCGGCATCCGGCTCATTCCGCACAGGTAGCAGGTGACATGCCGGAAGCCAGGAATAAAATACCCGAAGATAATGGACAGAGGTCCGTATTTATTCATCCAAACCTCCATTTTGCCGATCCTGGGCGCCTTGAATCCGATCCATTTGCCGTAACGGTTAAGCAAGGGCCGGCCGGCTTTGTGTCCGATCAGATAGCTGAGCATCATTCCGCTTAAGGCGCCCGAAAAGCTGATCAGCAAAGCATAGGATAATTTCATTGTTCCGACTGCGGTCAAGTAGCCGACTCCAGCCATCAATAGCTCGTCCGGTACGGGCAACCCTACGATCCCCAGAGTCAAGAATCCATAAATCGCCAAATAACCGTAATCCGACAGAAATTGCAGCGCGGTTTCCATTAATATTCCTCCGCCGGAACTTCGGCTTTAAGCTTTTTCAGGCTTGGAAAAGAAAACCGGCTCACCATCAGCATTCCGATGACAAGCAAGCCGATGCCGGAACCCAGCGGTGGAAGCAGTGCAGTTATCGCCAATACCATTATAGCCGCTAACGGCGTCGGCATGCCGACAAATCCGGACAGATGGCTTTGGGCGGCATTGAAGCGAGCGAGCCGGAGGGCGCCGCAGCAGACATAGGCTAAACAACAGACGGCTCCGAATATGCGAATCTCGTGCAGCGAAACCACGTATACCAGGGCGGCAGGCGCAATACAGAAGGTGACTAGATCGGCCAGCGAATCCAGCTCCTTGCCCATTTCGGAAGCGGCGTTCAGCTTTCTTGCACAATAGCCGTCGAAGAAATCGCAAAGCATTCCAAGCAGAATCAGCAGGATGACTGGAAGAAGCTCAAATTTAAAGGTAAACAAAATTGCCAGAAAGCCGAACAGCAGATTAGCCAGCGTCAACGCGGACGGTATTATTTTAGTCATTTCCCTTCACTCCTCATAAGGGGAGTATAGAGTGGGCTTGTGTTTTTTGTGTGTCCCGGAAGATCAAAAAAGCACCTTGGGTCTCTTCTCCCCATTCGTGCTTTTTTGGTCAAACCTATATGTTTATTTCTTCGGATAAGCTTTTGCGTACCGCATAATCTTCTTGAATAATGTGCCGTCTGGATGTTTTCTGAAAATGTAAGGGTCCGGACTCGTATTCACTTCAAGAATCCATGGATGCAATTTTTTATCCATCGCGACATCAAGCCCGATGACATACACGCCGGGGAATGCTTTCTGCATGGCCAGCCCCGCTTTCACGCCGAGCTTTTCCAGCTCACGAAGCTTTCCGTTCAGATCGCTGGTATGCTCCCGCAGCAGTGTAGATGCAGAAACGATTCTGCCGCCATTGTGATAATTGGTTACGATTTTATGCTTGGCGGCAACTCTTCCAATAATGCCTGTTGTCTCCCATGTCCGGTTTGGAGAGAATTGCACCATCACTCGCAGATCGAATCGTCTTCCCTGATGTTTAAGCAGATGAATGCCTTTTTGCACGAGATAACGTTTCCCCTTCGTTTGCTTAACGATGGAGCGATATAAAGGACCGTACTCTTTAAACTGATGAATTTTCTCTCCGCTCTGATACCGGTACCCGTCCGGCAGGCGCTCTACCCGCATCACGCCATTTCCGTAGGAACCGTGTTCCGGCTTTACATAGACCATTTCATAGCGGTTCAGGCTGTTCAACAATGAAACTTTCGTCATTCTCAGCGTCTCTGGGACGTGAGCGGCTAAATAAGAATTTTTGAGAATAGCTGATGTTTTTCTCCATTTGCTGCCTACATAACGGGTCATGGTCTTCCCCTTCCATTAGTAACGGGATGATTACAACTTAATCTATTCCCCTACCGATGAAAGTTGATAGGCAGCCGCACATGCCAGCGAATTACCTTTTGCTAAATCCGTTAAAATGCCTTAGCATTCGGATAAACTCATTAAGCTCGGTATCTGTCCAGCTGGAGAGGCGCTCATAATACGCCGACTCTTTTTCTGCAAGCGCATGCTTCATCCGCTGCTGCCCGGTCTCGGTAAGAGTCAATAAGATCTCCCTGCCATCCTTGGGGGAGACTTCCCGTGTCACATAATCCAAGGCTTGGAGCTGCTTTACGAGACGCGTGACGGAACTCCGGTCCATTGCCGTGGAAGCCGCCAGCGTAGCTGCATTGGTTGGACCATACGAATAGAGCCACCTTACCAGGTGAAAGGCCGCAGGCTGTAAGGAGGAATCGAATTGGGCGGCACTTCTTACATTAAGCGCATGGGCTGCGCTGAGCAAGGCGTTTAACTGCTCGCCTAATTCAGCCTCTAAGCTTTGTCTTGGTTTATTTCTCGGGGGATTGTCCATCTCAGGTTCACCTTTCTGTAGAGCGTACATTCATTCTATTGATTGACATATATCAATTAAATAAATATAGTGGATATAAGTCAATTATATTTTATGAAGGAGACAACATAATGTCAAGAAAAGGAACCGTTGTAATTACAGGCGCCACAAGCGGACTCGGGTTGCTTTCAGCCATTGAGTTGGGAAAACGCAACTTTAACCTCATTTTGACGGCAAGAAGCCGAGCGCGAGCGGAAGCGGCGAAAGCACGGATTATGGAGGCTGCACCCTCGGCAAATATTGAATTCTTCTATGGAGATCTATCGCTCATGAAGGATGTCGCCCGCATCGGAAACGATATTGCCACTAGCGTGCCCCAAATCGACGTCCTGCTCAACAATGCAGGAATTCACGCATTTACGCCCCGGGTAACAAAGGAGAGATTTCCGGAAATGATAGCCGTCAATTATCTGGCGCCTTGGCTTCTAACCCACATGCTGCGTCCTTCACTGCTGAATGCCGGGCATGCCAGGGTGGTCAATGTCGCTTCCGAAGCTTCTCGCCGCCACGGAGTGCTGAAATTACCGGACGATCTTACGGATACTACACCGTTTACGTCCCGCGGGTCATCTTTGATCTATGGAAAAACAAAGCTGCTGAATATCATGTTCACCGCTGAACTTGCAAGGCGCTGGGCAGGAACTGGGATCACAGCCAATGCGCTCAATCCAGGCTTTAATGTGACAGGTTTAGGAAGGGAGCTCCGGTTTGCAGGTGTCCTTGAGCGGATATTAAAGACGCTCCGGATCGGCGATCCGCGTAGGGGCACAGATATTATTGTGAAATTGATCGTTGAGCCGGAATATCAAAATCTTTCGGGCGGATATTTTAATGTCGGGACCGGCAAAGCCATAACTCCTGTGCCTCCGGGAGGAGATATCGCCATGCAAAAACGGCTGTGGGAGTGTACCGATGAGCTTTTAAAAGAATCCGTTCCTTCCCTGCACGGATACTGACTAGACTTTCCTTGAGATCAACGAAAAAAGAAGCAGCCGTTTAAGAGGCTGCTTCTTTACGTTTAATTGCTTACCGGCTAACGGTGACCTTGATCGTATCGCTAACGGTTACCCCTGCAGCATTAACCAACTCGGCTTTATATTCGTATACGCCTGTTGCGCGGCCGCTGATGGATGTCGCTGCGCTTTGTGCCGCAGGTGTCCCGGCCTTCAATGCTTGCGTGTCGATCAGCTGCCCGTTTTCATACAGGCGATACTCGGTAGAATTGGTGCCCCACCACAGGTTCATGGTCACCTTGTAGGCACCGTCTCCGTCCCAGTTGTCATGGGACAATACCGGCTTGCCCGGAGCAGCATCGCGGATGGTGACGGTGAGCGCGCTGCTCTTGGTCGTGCCGTATTTGTTGGTCAGCTCTGCGGTGTAGACATACGTTCCGTTCGGTTTGCCGCGGAGCTCAGTGCTTGCGGTCTGGGCCGAAGGAGAACCATCTTTGAGTGATTTGCTGTCGATCAGCACACCGTTCTCATAGAGCTTGTAGCTGGAGCCGTTATTGCCCCACCAGAGATTCATGGTAACGGTATAATTGCCGTCGCTGAGTCCTGTGCTGTACCCGCTGTTCGAGGACAGCACCGGTTGACCCGGCTTGTCCGTTGCCAATACTGTACCGCTCGTCACCTGGAAGGAATAGCTCTTCTCCGCAGCATTGCCTGCGGCATCCGTTACAACATATTTAACCGTGTGCGGTCCGGCGCCCAGATCGGCGGCGTTTATCGCCTGTCCATCGGCTATCGCTTTACTGTCGAGCTGGAGCTGCTTGGAAGCAATGCCGGACAGGGCATCCGTGGCGGTTAATTCGAATTGAAGCAACGCGCCCTCCTCCACATCGCCGACCGCATGACCCGATTCCTTCAATTCGGCAGTCGGCGGAGCCGTGTCGATGTTCATGCCCAGCGTCTTGACTTCTTCACTCTTGCCTTTCGTGGATACTGCATGGTATGCCAGCGAATGGTGGCCATCTTCGATCAGCGCCACAGGCGCGCTGTACACTTTATCCGCACTGCCGTTCAGCGCGTAATAGACGGTGGCGGTATCCGGGTCGGCCTTCAGCGTAACGGTGACCGGCTGATTCAGCCAGCCTGCAGCGTTAGGTTCGGCGGACAACGATGCCGTTGTCACCGGCGCTTTTTCTTCTTGAACAAGTGCGAAGTCCCCGAGGCTTCTTGGTTTGAGCTGATAAACGTCTTTAAAAATGGCGGAAATCCCTGTAATATTCAGCTTTTGTCCTTCCTTGTAAGGGAAACTGTCCTTCGTAACCCCTGTACGGACATCTACGCGGATATGAGTGCTTTTTCCGTCAGCATTTACGCCGTCCATTTCAAAGGAGCCGCTTGGCGTAGCATTGATGATGTTGGTTACCGTTACACCGTCCAGCTTGAGCAGTTGCCCTTGGTTGGCGGCGTTGACCGCAGTTGTGACGATCGGCTGCGGCAGCGCTGCTGTGCCGGTTTTCTCAATCTTCACGACATCGGACAGCTCAAGCTCCGTGTTGTACAGCGCGGTCGGTGCTGTCACTTTTATGGTATCGCCGGCATGGAACCCGCTCTGCGTCTGGTATACATAAATCCCGCCGGTCTGGTCCTGCAAATAAAACGTCTGGCCGCCGAAGATGCCCGGTTCAGTCGTCACGGTTCCCTCGAGGGTGACCAGTGTTCCCGGTGCTTTCGCTCGGGCTTCGCCGATCGAGGTTACCGCCGGAATCGGATCTTCCTCCGCCGGGAGCGGTTCTGCAGGCACATTGCCCAGCGTTACCGACTCGGTCTTCAAGTTGGTGCTGTTCTGGCGCAGCCGCAGGTTGGATGCAGCCGTCGTATCCGGCTTGATCCGGACAGTTAGATCCTTGTAAGCGTGGCCCTTGATGTCGGCAGTCAAGCTAAAAGAGGTGCTGTAGCCGTAGCTGGCCGGCCAGGTGCCGTCGCTGTTCTGAATCTTGGCGATTTGCGCACCGCCGCTTACCTGGTAGATGCCGACCTGGAAGCCGGAAACGGTAGTCCCTGAAGGAAGGTTATCTGCGCTCACACGGATTTGGAAGTCCTGCGCATTCGGCAGCACCGCCTGATGCGTAAAATTGTATGCTGCGGCTGCGGTCGCTGCCGGACCGCCGTAGGAGCCGGCCTTGAACGTGCTTCGGTCATACCATTTGTAGCCGGCGTTCGGTTCAGCCCATGGTTCCGGCTGCGGCTCAGTGGACAACGCCGGATCTTCGAAGGACAGCAGTGCCGTCGGCTGATCCAGCGTCAATCCACTGACCTGGGTGAAGTCCGTATAGCTCTCCTGCTCCGCCAGCCAGTCCACGGTGTTCACCAGCAGTTTGCCGTCGTCGACTTCCTTAAAGCCGTCGTAGGTCGTTTTCTTGGCGCCGGTGTCCTCGCGAAGATATTTCGGCGTTGCATCCTCTACAGGCGAGGAGTCGCCAATAAACGCCGCCTTGCCGGCGCCCTTTTTCGCAACTGCCACAAAAGGGCCTTCGGCTACGCCGCCGCCGTTGTAAACGCCCTGGTCAACCGCATTAGCCCACGCTTCGTTGGTTTGGGGCAGGTAGACAATGCCTTTTGCCCGCGTCGGGTCCAGAATGGCCAATGTGGAGCCTGCATGCATCGCTACAGCTGAAACTCCCGTTGTAATACCGAAGGCCTGGCTTGGAGCGACAATGTTGCTCGCGTTGATGTCCCCAAGGGCATTATAACGGAACCGGACGCCGAACTCGTCTGCGAGCCAGTCGGAGCTGACAACGCCCTGCATGGCGCTGGAAGCGGCTTCCTCGGTGCTCATGCCTTTAGCTGGATTATCCCATGCGCCGCGGCGGTAACCGTTGAATACTTCGGAACCGTCCCAGCGGTTTTTGTTGCGGTCCGCGTTGTAATGATCGCCGATGAAGAAGATGCTTCCGCCATTCTCCACATAATCTGCCATGGCCTGCTGTTCGCTGGCTTTATAGGGCACGTTGGATTCGGCCACAATGAAGACGTCATAGCCGGAAAGATCGCTTAACGTAATCGGCGTCGTTTTGCGAAGTTCTTTGACGTAATAACCTTCTTGTGCAAGCGCATTGCCAAAGTCGGAAAAAGCGCCGTCGATTACCCAGTCTGCCGCGCCGGCGGTTTGCTCATGGGTGTTGTCGAACAAAATTTTCTGGCCCGCGTGTTCATTGACCACTTTCGCTTCAATGTACGGCGCGGGATCGGCCGGGCCTTCGGCGAATACCGCCGAGCCGGCACCTAATGCGAACAACTGCAGCGGTACGGCTACTGCCGCCGCCATCGTGCCGTTCATCAGCTTCTTTTTCCAAACGGAATGCTTCCTCTTCATACCCTTCCTCCTTCAGAGATAGATCGGCAGGCCTTGCCAGAATTCCCCACCTGCTTGTTGTCTATTATCCTATCTCGAAAGAATTAAGAAAAACATCGTTTTATGTAAACGGCTGTAAAATAAACCTAAAGTCCTATTAAATAGGAAGATACTGGTTAATAGTTCGCCAAATTTGTGACATTAGTCACATGACGCCTGATTGCTCCGCCATAAGGCTGCACCTGTCAGCGCAGAGAGAAGCACCGTAACCAACAGGCTAGCTTCAATACCGAAAGCGCCGCCTGACCATATAGGCTGCCCGGTTAACTGAACCCGAATCAAACCTCCCTCTCTGTCCCCGCTGACTACGCTGTCATAAAGCGATCCTTGGACCAAATTCCATGCAAAATGGAAACCGATCGCGTACCACAAAGAGCATCCGCGAACTCTGACCAATGCGAGAAAGCAACCGAATATCCATAAATTTAACAAGGCAATGGCGGTGATTCCTGAATTGGCACTATGCATAAGCGAGAACAGCAGTGCCGAAACCGGTACGGCTGCTCGGCTGCCCCAAGCCTGGACCATTCCCTCAAGCGCATACCCGCGAAAGAAGAGTTCTTCCCCTACCGCAGGAAAGAGAGATCCCGTTACAATCATGGCAAAGTTTAAACGTCCCCAGTCCAGACGGAACCAACCTTCAGGGTAGTGGGCAATACCCACGGCTCCCAGAACAAGAAAGGCAGCTATGCAGCACATTGCGCCCAAAATTCCCCCTGCGGTGCTTTGCAGCAATCCGCTGAGCGATCCCGGCAAACCGATGGTACGAAGCTTCCGTTTCTCGACTAAGCATACTCCTGCGATAACAGATATCGCAAAATAGAGGCTTGGAGCCTGAAAATAAGCCGTGAATGATGCATTCGGAATAAGCGCCTTTTCTCCCACCTTCAGTGACATTACGCCATTTATAACAACATTCATTACCATCCCTGCTAAAATTACGCACAGCAGCTTCCAACCGAATCTCACAGATCCCATGTTACCTCTTAGCAATTTTCTCATGCCCACTCTCCGCCTTTAGATAATTATTCCAAATGTAATATTGACGATCCCGATTTCCTAAACCCTGCAACGGTTGAATCGGCGGCGTAAACTGACATCGGGTGGACAAGGCATGACCTTTCATAATCAAAAAAAAGGCGGCCGCCACGCTGGCGAACCGCCTTTTTCGGTTAGTTTTTGGTCAACGACCAGTCATCCACGCGAATCCAGTTGCCCGCATTGGCTCTTCACCCAAACCTTCAAAGTGTAGGTTCCATTGGGCAGGCCGGTGACATTCTGATACATACTGGCACTGTAAGCGGCATCGCTGTATTGTGTCATGGCATATCTTCCCGTGCGTCCGGGAGAAATGTTCGAGTTCGGATCAGCCGTTATATTTTTCCAATTGGACCAGCCGGTCAGCGTGTTCAGTGTAATCCGGTCTGCCTCATAGCTTGGGTTCAAGGCATAGTTGTTACCCGCAGCAACGCTCCAGGTGCCGGCAGCGGCATCCAGATTAAACTTGCTTAAGGAGTTCAGTATCGGCTCAGTACCGTTAAACGACAGCGGCATCCATTGGTTATACCCCAGGCCGTTTCCGGCAAAATCGCTCCAGCGGTCGCCGGCGAATAATATCGTCGTTCCGGAACTGCCCTGCACCGGGATGAAAAAGCCGGTTTGCGAGACATGCGAATAGTCCTTTTCCGAATTGGTCATGACGGTCTCTGCGGAATAAGAGCCTGTAATGTTCGTCGATGAAATGACATACGCCTGGGATGCGTTCCAGCCGTGCAGATCGGACGAGGCGATATAGTATCTTCCGTTGTATTTAAACATCGCATTGCCTTCCCGACCGCCTGACGTGCTTTGGAAGACCTGTGTCGCCGGTTCGATGTTGAGGTAATCCGAAGCGCGCAGCTCCGATACATAAATGTGGGATCGTCCGTTCGCGTTGCTGAAGACCAGGTAGGCTTTGCCGTTATCGTCTACGAACGTGGATTGATCGCCCGGAAGATTATTGACAACGTTTGCAATGGAATTCTGCACATGGTGGAACGTAAACGTTCCGGTCGGAGTGCTGCTGGTGGCGAAGGCGACGCCGCTGCCTGCAGGGCCGGCATATTGGGTAACGAGGACATAGGTTTTGGTATTGGCGTTATAAACGACGCCCAGGCGGCCCAGCCAATCGGGGTCCCATGTGGTTCCTCCCGCGCCGGCCGTTACGATGTTGCCGCGGAACGTCCAGTTCACCAAATCCGTGGAGGAGTAGCAGGTAACTGCGGCAAAACTGGTATCGCTGTTCTTCGCGCTCGGATTATTGTAATACGTGACGGCGCCGTTATATTTTACGCCATACCAATAGTACGTGCTACCGACCTTGAGTATATTCCCGCCCTGCGAATAGATCGGATTGCCGGATGTGTCCTTCCAGAATACATCATTGGTAATCGTCCCGCTTGCCGCCGAAGCGGAAGCCGGGCCAAACGCTGCTGCCGCCAGGATTATGACCAGCAAAAAATGAAGTGCGGTAAAGAACTTGCATTTCGCCATCTTTTACACCCTCTCTTTGGTTTGGAATGGATTGTCAGCTACGTTCCGATTATATCGGGCTCAGAATCTCCGGTAGTAGGTGTAAAAGCTACGATAATCTTGGAAAAGTTATGGTTTGCGGGTTAAAAGGGTAAGAATGTCGGCCGGCTGCTTGAATTTATATTGTGCCGGAACGGCGTCCGGATCTTTACAGCCCCAGAGCGCCAAACCAAAGTCCACGCCGGCTGCTCGGGCGCATTCGTAGTCGTAGATTGTATCACCGATGTAAATGGAGTTCTCCGGCGCTGACAACGACAGCTCCAAAAACTTGAGCAAAGGCTCGGGATGCGGCTTATGCCGCTTCGTATCGTCTGCGCAAATATCAATGGGCAAGTCGCGGAGCAGGCCAAACGGCACAAAATCATCCAGAAACTGCTGAACCGTTCGGGAAGTGACCACTCCTTGAAGAACAGGCAGACCGCGCAGTCCTTCAAACAGCCCATGAATGCCGTCGAACACGCGCGTGGCATGCCTGAATTCCTTCATGTATTCCGTCCAGCAGTGAAGCGCCCGTTCAACCTCAGCGATCCCGAGCTGCCGCAGCGCATCGGCTCCGGGTATGCCCAGCACGAAGGCCAGCTCCTCTCTGCTCATCTCTCGGCGATAATGCAGCCTCAGCATCTTTTGCAACGAAATCAATATCGTCTCTTCCGAATCGATCAGCGTACCGTCGACGTCAAAAATAACAGCAGTATACATAGAATTTCAGCCTCCTACTCATCATGCTTCTGAAAGTAGGTTAAAGTATGAAATCCATTTCAGGTCAACCGTTAAATGGACGGCCGGATAATAAGCTCATAAGGCACCTCGATTTTCGTTTTCGATTTGCCGATGAGCAGATCGAAAGCCTGTTCGCCGATGCTCACCAGATGATGGTCGACCGTGGCTAAATTCAACGCAATGCCGACCGGCTGGTTCTCCTGCCCAATGATGGCCAGATCCCCAGGAAGTTCCAGCCCGATACTTTGCGCATACCGATAGATCCCTGCGCCGACCTCATCGCCATTGGCGTAAATGACGCTCGGCCGCGGGTTCAGATGCAGCAGCTGCCGTGCTGCCCGGATACCGTCCTCCATGCTGTAGCAATCCTGAACATGGTATTCCGGCGGAAGTTCGCCGACGATCTGCTGATACGCCTGGAGCGTTAAGCGCGTACTGTTGCTTACCTCTCCCCTTGCCGTCGTAAAAGCGATCCGGGAGTGCCCTTTATCGCGCAATAATTGAAACACGTCGAGGTACGAGGCGTACCGGTCCACATAAGCGCAGCCGATTTCGTGGTGATCGGTATATTCGCACGCGACGATCGTTCCGTATTTGCTGTAGGGGACGATCGCATCCCAGTCATTCGAACGCGAGCCGAGGATGATTCCGTCCAGCTGTTTGTTTTTGAGCATATGCAAGCAGCGGAGTTCTTTGGCAGGGTCGTATTTGGTAGGCAAAACGGTCACGGAATACTCCTGCTCCACAGACCGGTTCAGTACGCCATGCAGCAGCTGGTCAAAAGCCTGGTTATTGTTGTACGGCATGATCACTCCGATGTTTCTCGTTTCCTTGCGGATCAGATCGACCGCCATCCGATTCGGCGTATAGTCCAGTTCTTCGATAACGCGCTGTACGGCTGCCCGCTTCGCTTCCGAGACGTACGGATTGCCATTAAGCACCCGCGATACGGTAGCTACCGAGACGCCTGCACGTTGAGCAATGTCGTTGATATTCGCCATGGCTATCCTCTCCCAATTCTTATCGTGATTGTGCCAAGCGTAACTATTATACAGAATTCAGTCAACGAAGGGATGGAAGCATAACGGGTCCATGGATAACTCCTCCATTCTTCAAACATACTATAATCAACTTTGATTCAGGAGGAATAGCGAATGACGGAACAACGGTTATGGATTGCGGCACTGGGCGGCGTCCATGAAATCGGTAAAAATATGTATGTTCTGCAGTATGGCGATGATATTATCGCGATTGACTGCGGTTCTAAATTTCCTGACGAGAGCATGCTTGGGATCGACCTGATCATCCCGGATATCGCTTATTTGTTAAATAATGCCGATAAGGTCAAGGCGCTGATCGTGACGCATGGGCATGAAGACCACATCGGCGGCATTCCGTACCTGCTCAAACAGTTGAATCTTCCGGTGTACGCCTCCCGGCTGACGCTCGGGCTCATCGAGAATAAATTGAAGGAACATGGCCTGCTGCGTACAACCAGCCTTCAACGCATCGATGCGGATAGCGAGCTGACCTTCGGGCAGATTGCCGTCTCCTTCTTCAACACCAATCACAGCATTCCGGACTGTCTGGGCGTCGTCTTCGATACCCCGGAAGGAACGGTCGTGCATACCGGCGACTTCAAGTTCGATATGACTCCGGTCAACAAGCAGTATCCGGACATTCATAAAATGGCCGACATCGGGAAAAAAGGCGTTAAGTTTCTGCTCTCCGAAAGCACCAATGCGGAACGCCCCGGCTTCACTCCGTCCGAGCAGCTTGTCGGCACACATATCGAGGAAGCCTTCAAGAAGGCGGACCGCCGCATCTTCATCTCCACCTTCGCCTCCAATGTCCATCGGCTGCAGCAGATCGTCGATGCGGCGGCACTGACGGGACGCAAGCTGGCATTGCTGGGCCGGAGCATGGTGAACGTGGTAGCGGTATCGAAGGAACTGGGCTATCTCAACCTCCCGGACGATATGCTGATCGAACCTGCGGATGCCGCCAAAATTCCGCCGGAAGAGGTGGCCGTTCTCTGCACAGGCAGTCAAGGCGAACCCATGGCGGCCTTATCCCGCCTGGCAAATGGAAGCAACCGGCAGATGGAGATCAGCCGCGGCGATACCGTTCTGCTGGCCGCCAATCCGATTCCGGGCAACGAACGCAATGTCTCCCGCATCGTGGACAACCTCTATCTGCTCGGTGCGAAGGTCATTTACGGCTCCAAAAGCGAACTGCATGTGTCCGGCCATGGCAGCCAGGAAGAACTGAAGCTGATGCTGACATTGATGAAACCGGAGTATTTCATTCCGATTCACGGAGAATACCGGATGCTGCATCATCATCGTTTATTGGCGGAAGCGGTCGGTGTCCAGGCAGAGAATATCTTCTTATTGAAAAACGGTGAGGTCGTCGAGTCTGCCGGAGGCAAGGTCCGCCAATCGGGACGGGTCCCTGCCGGGCAGATCTTCGTGGATGGGCTGGGCATCGGCGACATCGGAAACGTCGTGCTCCGCGACCGGCGGCAATTATCCGAGGACGGCATTCTCATTACGGTCCTTACCTTAAGCCAAACGGATGGCCGGCTGCTAAGCGATCCGGATACCATCTCCCGCGGGTTCATTTACATCCGCAATTCGGAAAAGCTCATGGAAGATATCAACCGGCATATCGTAGATACGCTGCACAAAATGAACGAAGCCGATCTGGGCCAGTGGAACGTTATCAAGCAGACGCTGAAGGATGCGTTGGGCAAATATCTTTACGATAAAACCAAACGCCGGCCGATGATCCTCCCGATCATCATTGAGGTGTGACGTCCGCAGGAAGGGTAATCCGGATCCGCGTTCCCTCGCCTAGCGAGCTGAGGATATGCACGCCGTAATCCCGTCCGTATTGCAGCTTGATCCGCTGGTCCACATTGCGGATGCCATAGCCGATGCCTTTATCCGTCGGATCCAGCACAAGGCCGATGATATCCTCCTTCATGCCGAGTCCGTTATCCTCCACCTCGAAGATAAGCCTGCCCTCTTCCGGAAAAACGCGGATCGTTACCGTTATCGTATCTGCGTACCAGGCGTGTTCGAGCGCGTTTTCCACAAACGGCTGCAAAATAAACTTTACGGTCCTCCACGCCGTGACGTCCGGATGAACCTCGAAACCGGCGTGGATCCGGCCGGCGTTTTTGATCTGCTGGATCGAGAGATAGGACTCGGCGATTTGCAGCTCCTGCTCGACGGAAATGATTTTGTCGCCCCGGTGCAGGCTAAGCCGGTAAAAGCGGGCCAAGGCGCGAATGATCTCATGGAGCTTGTCAATCTCCCCGAGCTTGGCCATCCGGCTGATCGAAGAAAAGGTATTGTAGAGAAAGTGAGGGTTCATCTGCGAATGAAGCATTTGCAGCTCGGTTTCCTTTTTCTCGAGATTGCTTGCGTAGACCTCGTCGATCAGCTCCTGGATGGTTGCGGCCATCTCGTTGAACGCGCTGCCAATTTCGCGGAACTCATCGTTCCCACGGAGCGAAATCCGGGTATGGAAGTTCCCTTCGCGGAAGGACTTCAGGAAATCGGTAAGCCTCCGGAAGCGCCTCGAAAAATATTGCGACATCAGCACGCTGATCACTCCGAGCACCAGGAGCACGGTCAGGCAGACCCAGATCGTCACATCCCTCACTTCATCCGAATTGTGTTTCAAGGCGGATAAGGGAATCCATGCAACGACGCTGGCGTTCATATTGCCGATTGGCTGTTTGATCTGCATGAAGGAAGACGGCTGGCGAATATGGCCTGAAGCCGATGCGGAGAGCATATCCGGTTCGATCTCGTTCCATGAGCTGGAGAAGAGGAGCTTATCCTCCCCGGTCACGATAAACAGAATGCTGTCCTCTCCAAGCTGCCCGGCATCCACATCGGTGAAGATATATTTCATCTTCGCCGTCATTTTGATCAGCCCGCTGATCTCCAGCGTATCGTAGTTGATCAAAGGGCGGAGATACGAAATGCTGCCAGTGGCTTCGTCGGTCTCAATCTGCTTCCATTCGTTCGCACCATAATGCAGGGACAAACCCTTGTACCAGGACTTGTTTTGGATGCGGTCCAGATGATAAAGCGAATACTGGCGTCCTTCATTGGCATTGTCGCTGTCCACGTAATAAAATTCGCTGAGGCCCGGATTATCGACATACAGGGACAGCTTGACTTCCTGGTTCGGCAGATTCGCGGCATTCTCCAGCCTCGGCAGAATGTATTGGGACATGATATTATATTTATCCCAACCGGAATGGTATCCCGTCAAATACCGCGAGAGCATCTGGTCGGCGTACAGCTCGTCGGAGCTGCGGGTAATATCCTTCAGCCGGTAATCGATATTGCTGCCGATCTGCCGGACTGCTACCTCCAGGTTACTCCGCGTATGTTCTTCGATGGAACGGACAGACGAGACGTAGGCAAAGCTTCCGATTCCGATGACCGGCACCATCACCAGCAAAAGATACGATACCAGCAGTTTGTAACCCAGCGGCAAATAAGCTGGCAGGAAACGTCTTGGCATGGAATCAACTCTGCTTTCTATAATCCGCGGCGGTGATATTGTAGTAATCGCGGAATTGTCTGCTGAAATAGGCAATATTCTTGTAGCCGACTCTATCTGCCACTTCGTAAATTTTGTACTGGTGCTGGCCCAGCAGCTCAATCGCTTTTTCCATCCGCAGCCGGACCAAATATTCGTTAAAGCTCTCCCCCGCATATTCCTTGAACAGTACTCCCAAATGGTTTGGCGAGTAGGCAAAATGGTTGGCAATTTCGCGCAGCGTCAGGTTGTCGGCCAGCCTTTCACGGACATAAACGTCAATGTGCTCCATAAGCCGGCGGTTTTTGTGCTGTTTTTTCATAAACAGAATTTCGGAAATCTGGAACAGGGTATTGCGCAGCCAGCGCTTGATATCCTCCACCGTCTCCAGGCTGTGAATGATGTCCGTTTGATGAATCCCCCAGCCGAGCAGACTCTCGAAGGTTTCGTTAAGCGTGCCCAGGTAGGCTTCAAGCCGGGTCGCGATGTGGATGGAAAATTGGTACACCTTCACCGGATGCTCGAACAGCGCGGCAACCTCAAACAGCTCGTCGATGCAATCGCAGATATGCAGCAGCTTGTACCCCGCCATGGCGCCGAACATCGCTTCAAGCACCACGCTCAGATCTTTAACATCCTTGGTGATTCCGGGTTTGATCAGGGAAGGCGGAATGACGCGGTTTTTGCCGACGAACATTTTTCCATTCATAAAGGTCTTCGCCTGCGCGAAGGAGTCTGCCAGCTCCTCAAGGGACGTAACCGGTTTGCCATAGCTTGCGGTTACAGTAAAAGCGCCGGACTCCCGCACATGCTCAACCAGTGCCTGCAGCCGCTGCTCAACGGACGCCGGTTCAGCCGTACAGATCAAGCCGATTTGCGAACGGTTGACCCGGCACCAGCGGCCGATACCGGTTTCGGCAATATAGCTGCCGATCTTTGCGATCAGCTGATCCAGCTCCATTCCTACTTTCTCCGGGCCTTGACCGATCCGCTGCAGCATGTCATCCACTTCGACCAGTGCACAGCAGGCGCTCTCGAAATGAAGGTCCAGCGGATACAATTGCAGAAATGCGTGCAGCGTTGCCGGCTCCAGATTGCCTTCAAGCAGATGCTGCAGAATGTCGTTATGAATAAACGGAAAAGAAGCGATCGTACCGGCCAGTTCCGCCTTTGCCTTTGGAATGCGCTCCTGCTCAAGCGCCTCTACCGCCCCACGTAAGACGCCGACCAGCTCGTCATCGTCCACCGGCTTTAAGATATACCCGTGCGCCTTCAAGTCAAGCGCCTGCTTGGCATATTGGAAGTCCTGGTATCCGCTGATGAACACGGTTTTGAGCCCGGGATTCCGCTCGATCGCCTTACGGGATAAATCGATTCCGGAAATGACCGGCATTTTGATATCGGTGATCAGCAGATCGATTTCGTGGTTATCGATGTAATGCAAAGCGGCCAGCGGGCGGTTCTCGCTGCACACCACCTCAATCCCCAGCTCGTTCCAGGGGATCAGCCGGCGCAGCCCTTCCAGATCGTAGCTTTCGTCATCCACAAGAACAGCTCTGAACATAGGACGGCACTCCTTTGCGATTATTCGGAAAATACACTTATTTCGCTTTGCCATGCAGCTTTCTTAGATTCTCCTGCCATACGCTGGTTTTCCATGCCAGCACCTGGGAATAGCCCAAGTCCGACGCTTCCTGGCCCGCTTCCCTGATCAGCCGCTCCACTTCGCCGTCACTGTCCGCAAACAGGATTCTCGGAACCAGCTGCGCGTACTGATCCTTCAGCCGCTGCATAAGGATTCCCTCCTCCGAGTTTGGCGGAGGGTCCAGATTGGCGAAAGCCGTAACATTGAGCGAAGTTTTGAAAGTGATGTTGGCCTGCCCAAGCGTGGTCCAGTCCTGCGCTTCCGGCGGAAGCAGCTTTTCCCTTGCCGCTTTCACCGAATCGATGTAGGAGGTGTTGCCGTTCCAGTTAAATTCACCGAGCTTTAATTCGTCGTACTTCTTCGGATCCCGGTTGATGTATGCCTGATTGGGAATCGGTACGCCGTTCTCGACGCGGTCATAGAACATGCCTTGGGGGCCGAAGAAGATCAGCCGCTGTCCTTCCGGGCTCGTCGCCCAGTTCATATAAGCGAAAATTGCCTCCGGGTCCCTTGCGCTCGTCGTAATCACGTTCACGTTCCAGCCCAGCGTGTAATAGCCGGAAGGATAGACCCGCTTCGGGTCCACTCCGGCTTTATGTAGCGGCCAGATGACGTCATAGCCCGCCTCGGGGTCCTTGGCCCGCAGCAGATTGTTGGCTTCCCGGCCGATGCTTTCCACCACGGCGTCGTAAGCGGCGAAGACAGCGATGTTGCCGGTTTTCAGCTTTTCCAGCGATTGGTCCCGCGTGTGGATGAGCAGATCGGGCGAGGTCAGATGCTGCCGCACCAGTCGGCTGGCAAACAGCGCCGCTTCCGTGAAAGCAGGATCTTCATAGACCGAAATTAGGTGCGAGCCCTTCGGAATGCCGAAGATTTGGCCCGAACCCGGCGAAATGAAGCCCGGCGTACGGTCATTGCCGGCTCCGCTGTACAGCATCCCCAGCATTTGTACGTCCGCGCCGTCCCGGGTTTCACCGAAATCGATCGGGACCATCCCGGGATACATCCTTTTGACTTTCTGCAAATAGGCTTCCAGATCGTCCCAGGTCTCCAGCTTCGGCGAACCCAGTGCCTTGTAAGTCTTTCTCTCGATTAGGTAACCGGCATTTCCGTTGCCATTCGGGCCGTTAATGTACCAATTCGGAATCTGGTACAGCTTCCCGTCTTCGCTGCGCAGCATATTCAGCGTATCCTCGCCGACCGTTTTGGCAAACTCCGGGTACTTGTCCAAATATGGATCGATCGCAACCAGCTTGCCGGCTTTCTGCAGCCGCTCCACGTCCTTCCCCCGGTCCAGCACCAGCACATCCGGCAATTGGCCTGAGACAATCATGGAATTGAGCTTCTGCGCCGCCGATCCGTTCGATTGCACCGGAATTAGCGTGACGTTCAGATGATCGGTAATCCATTTTCCCTGCGGCCTTTCTTTCCATGTGAGTGCAGTATACCAATCGTAGTTGGCAAAAAGCGTGAAATTCACCGGCATCACCTTGGCCGCCGTTCCCTGAAGCGAATTCCCCTGTGCATTGTGCGTTGTTGCTTCGAAAGTGCTTGCGGAGTCAGCGATGTTTAACTTGTCGCCACCCGTTATTGTAAGCGCTCTCTCATTTGTGCAGGACATCAGCAATCCGGAGGTTACGACACCGGTAATGACCGTCCGCGCAAACCTGTTTTTCAATCCGCCAGCCCCCTTTCCATATCCTTAATATGGCATATGCAGGAGACAAATTCTATGTATTTTATGAGGAATGCCGATGCCAAAAATGACCCGCCGGCGGCTTCTTGCTTAAATGCCGCTGGCGGGTCATGCCTATCGTTTACGTAAGGCGAAGCTGCTTATGGGTAGATGGCGAGATCCCACAACGAATAGCCGTATGGCGTACCGCGTTCGGTTCCCGTGAGCTTGACATACCGCGCGGTTGCCGGCGTAAAGGTGATGTCGTCGATTGCCCCGTCCCCGGTTGTTGTCGAGAATACCGGACTCCAGCTCGTGCCGTTTGCGGATACTTCGATCGTATAGGATTTGCCGTAGGCGGCTTCCCAGTTCAAAACGATCCGGCTGATGGTTTGCGCGGAGCCGAGATCCACTTGAATAAACTGCGGATCGGTAAAAGCGGATTCCCATCTTGTGCCCGGATCGCCGTCAACCGCCAGATTGGCCGGCTGGAAGGGGTTTGGCGATGCGATGACCGATTTGTTCAGGGCCAGATTCACCGGATTGCCGTCCGTGACCGCCTGCTGCAGCGCCGCATCCGAATATCCCGCTGCGGACACTGTAATGGCATACGTCTTTGCGGTCGGGAACAGGGCCGCATTCAGCGTCAGCTTGCCTGCCGTCAGCGTGTAATTCGCTGCGCTTACCGCCGTTCCATCCACCTTTACCCCGCTCAAGGCACTTCTCCAGGCGGCATTGTCCGTAAAGGTGACCTCCATCGCCTGGCCGACCGTATTCTGCGTCGAATCCGCGGTAAGCTGCGGCGGAGTCAGCAAGGTGCCGCCGCTGCCGTACACCTCGAATTCCCATAAGGAATATCCGTATGGCAAGGCGCGCTGCGTGCCTTCCAACTTTACATAACGGGCGCTAACCGGTGTAAAGGTGATGTCGTCGATGCCGCCGTCGCCGGTTGTCGTGGAGAATGGCGTGCTCCAGCTGGTTCCGTTGGTCGATACCTGAATCGTGTAGGCTTTGCCGTAAGCTGCCTCCCAGTTCAGGACCACACGATTGATCGTTTGCGTGGAACCGAGATCGACCTGGATATACTGAGGGTCCTTGAACTCGGATTCCCACCGCGTATTCGGATTGCCGTCTACGGCATCCGCTGCCGGCGTAATCGCATTCGGCGACGCGATCACCGATTTGTTCAGCGCCAGATTGCTGCCGCCAGGTTCGGTTCCTCCCCCGGTCGTAACCTTAGTCGGGTCCACCTTCACCAGTTTTTTCGGCGCAACCACAGCCGAACCGGTGACTCCCGCCGCATTGCGGAATGTTACGGTAATCGGCGCGTCTGTCGGATTCCAGACCAGCGCGCGGTAGGCTGTGCCGTTTTTGTACACCGTTGCTGCGTATCCGTTGGACGCCCAGATATCCTTGGTTCGTCCGCCAAGCGTAGCCATGTTATGCACGAACCAGTACGTGTTAAAGAGTTCGTTCTGCTGCGGCAGCGCCGGGTTCCATTTGTTCAGGACCGCTTGCGGATCGCTGAGCGCCTGAATCGGCCATACGATATGATACCAATCGGCTTCGGGGCCGCCGTTATCGGCGACAAATCCGTTGTAGAGATTGGCAACCTTCGTTTTGTCGAAGCCATAACTGGTCAGGTATTCCGCGGTCGGCAGCCAATGGATGCCGTAGACATACACCGGATTGCCGTTAAAGAAGGTTCCGAAGAAGTTCGAGCTTCCGTAGATTTGGCCCACCGATTTATGAGTGTAAGACGGCAGCCAGTTGTCCTGATCGTAATTGAACCAGTACTGCAGTACCGCCCGGAGTTCGGTTGTGAAGCCCATGATTGCCGTATCCCGGTACGAGGCATTACCGGTCAGCGTGCTCCACATGTATTGTCCGACCCAACCGAACAGCGATTCGCCGGCGGCTTCCTGGTTATTGCCGCTGTCATTGTCGGCATATCCGCCTGCCCAGGAATGGCCTTCATATGGATCGAAATTGCGCAGGAACGGATACTGCGCATCGGTCTTGGACGGGTTGGCATAATCCCGGATAAGCTGTTCGACCATTCCGCTGTATTTCGCTCTGAAATCGGCGTCGTAAGTAGCCAGCACGGCAGAGGCGAACACATAATAGCCGTAAGTGAAATGATGGTCGGTGATGCCGGAGTTGGCGCCGAATTCGCTGGTCTTATAGATCAGCGTTCCCCAGTCGGTGTTGTAGTCAAAGTAATAGTCCTTTTCGCCGGAAGTGTAGGTGTACCAGTCTGAGAGAATGGTCTTCATCCGGGTCAGGAACAGAGTCTTGTAGTTTTGGTCGCCGATCTGGTCGGCGATTAATACACCGAGTGCGAGCGGATGAAGCTTCTTGCCCTGCCAATAGGCATCCGCCTTCATAAGGTCGGTAGCAGTGTCCGTATCAAGCTTTTGCAGGTAGGACACCAGATCCTGCCGGGAATATGAAGCATCTCCCGGTTCGGTGAATTGCGGGACGATGCCGTAGAATTTATCGACGGTAGCGAAGGCGTTCCCTTCAAGGACTTTCAGCGTACCGCGGATGGACGCGTAAGTTAACGCCGTCAGCGTCGTCGGCGAGACCTTCCATTGATGCGGCAGCAGCGTCGTCAGCGGGGTGCCGGAGAAGCCCGACCGCTTCAGCTCTGTCGTCAGATTAAAATTCGTCGTGATCTCCGACGTCGTTTCGTTGAAGGCGTACGACACGGTAGTTCCGGTCACGAATGCATAACCGTGTTGATAGTAATAGTTCAAATTCGTTGCTGCCGGAAGGGAAGCAAGCGACATATAATTTTGTCCGCCGCCGAGCTGGATCTTCAGCTTGGCGCCAACCTTCTTGAATGTGGTTCCCGGCGGGGCAAACAGCCCATAATTTCGGGTAACCATAGCCGGCGTAGGCGCTCCGTTCGAATTGGTCACCTGAATCCCGATATGGTCGGCAGTCACGGTAGCGCCGTCCGCAGCCAGCAGCGTGGTATTGCTGTCGTCAAAGAAGCGGGCCGTCGCCGGCAAATAAACTTCGACGCTGGCCGGATCGCTGAATGTGGAATACAGGTACGGCGAGCCCTTAACAAAGGTTGTCTTCATCTTCTCGGTTGCGCCGTCGCTCAGAACAGCCGAGGCCGACCAGTCGCCGTAGGCGGTGATCCGGTTGGACATATTGGAGGTATTGATATTGCTGGCCATCAGGAACAGGTCGGGGCTTCCTCCTGCTTCCTGTGCTTTACCGTCGGCACTTAAATAACCTGCGCCCGGATTCAATACGCCAAGGCCCTGCTTCGTATATTTCGATTTGAGCGGAAGCGTAATAATGCCGTTGCCGAGCTTATTGATCATGATCGACTGCCACCAGTCGTTGGACGGCAGCGGGGCAGTCAGATTATCCGCTTTATACAGCGGGTATTTCGGCTGCGGCACGGACATGTCGTTGACCGCGTAGCTGCCCTGCCCAACGTTCACTGTACTAAGCTGCGGCAGCGCGGGAATCGTATAGGTTGGCTTCGGATCGCCGTTCACATAATCATAGGCCTGGAATTCAAAGACCGAATACCCGAAGGAAGTGGCCCGGCTGATGCCGTTCATCCGCAGGTAACGGCCTGTTGCGTAGACCGGCAGATTTAGGGTCCCCCCGTCTCCGTGAAGTTCACGATAGACCGTGGTCCAGGCATTGCCGTCATTCGATACTTGAATATCATAGATTCTTCCGGCGGCCGCTTCCCATTGCAGGATGATCCGGCCGAGCGTGCGGACGCTGCCCAGGTCGACCCGCAGCCATTCATTGTCCGTCGGATTGGAGGACCAGCGCGTGGTAGCGTCGCCGTCAACTGCCAGCGACGGCAAAGTGGAATTCGGCGGCAAGTAAGCGGATTGCTCATAGGATGAAGCCGTTGCCGCTTTATTCAAAGCAACGTTCGGCCCCAGCGCAACCGGCGGAGGATTGACGCCGCCTGTTCCGTAGACCTCGAACTCGAACAGGGAAATGCCGTAAGCCGTCAGTGCGCGCTGTGTCGCATAGACACGGATATATCGTCCGCTGCCGGTAAGCGTTAGGTCATCGACCCCGCCGTCTCCGTTAGCGGTCGAGTAAACATCGTTCCAGGTCATTTCGTCGCCGGATACCTGGATTTTGTATGCTTTTGCATAAGCGCCTTCCCAGCGGAGTACGACCCGGTCTACCGTTGCCGTAGCTCCCAAGTCGATGTAGATCCAGTTCGGGTCGCTTCCCCATGCGCTGCTCCAGCGGCTGCCGGTGTTCCCGTCAACCGCCAAATCCGGGGTATTGTTGCCTTCGATGCCGGATGCGTAAGCGGGCCGGTCCTGGGACAGCAGATAAGAGCCAGCCGCGTGCACGCGGCTCATCGGCGTAATCTGCACCAGATACATCAGCATCGCAATCACCAGGAAACCGATACAGACACGCGACATGCTTTTCCTGCGGTTCAATAAATGCTGCATCATGAACCCATATTCCTCCTTTTATGAATGGAATGATAACTTCCGAAAGGGCCAATACAAGCGCTTTCACAAGCAAAGATTACCTTTTTCTGTATGCACTTACAATTATACAAATCAACGATTTCATGCACGAATAACGGATGTTTGAAACCGGTTTCGATTTTGAGCAAAAGAAAAAGCCGACCTGGGATCAGGTCAGCCTTTGGATATACGGCTTAGCGGAAGCAGCAGCAGCGCGCCGGCTAGAATCAAGGTGCCGCTGAGCGCGTAGACTCCTGCAAGAGATATAGCATTTTTCAAATAGCCGGATAGAAACATGCCAATGACCATCATGCCCATAAATACCGGCATTATCGCGCCGGAGACGCGTCCCATATATGCTCCTTCCGTGTTACCCACCAGCATCGTCTGGATGCCGCTTTGAATCGCGGGGTAAAACAAGCCGCTGACGATCAGCAGCGGAACGGTCAACCCAATCCAGGTGGACGCGCCTAGACTGGCAGTACAAAGCGCCGTTACGGCCAGGCCATACATCAGCAGCAGCTGCGGCTTCAATTTTTTGGCGATGAAGATGATCGCCGCTCCGCCGATCAGCATGGCTGTCCCGTTGATCATCACCAGCCATTGCAGGAATTCCTTGGTCTTGCCCAGTTTCTCCATGACAAGGAAGATTTGCAGCGGCTGGGTTAACCCGGAGGCGAAGCCGACAGCCGCGAAAGTCATGCTAAGCGTCTTCAATGCCGCATTGGCACCGATATACCTCAATCCGGCCGTTAATTCGCTGATGAAGCTGCTGCCCTTCCCGTTATTCTCTTCCTTCTTATCCTGCGGCAATGTCGATAGCACAAGGGCGGAGCCAAGAAAGAGCATCGCTGTCAGGATGAGCGAAACCCGGATGCCGAATTTCAAAAAGATAAAGGTGCCGATGACCGGGCCAAGCACGGTAAATAGTGCAACGATGGTCTGGTACATCGCCATCACCCGCTGCAATTGTTCTGCCGGCACATGCCGCTTATACAGCTTCATCGCCGAAGGCTGCGAGAATTGGGACAGGCTGGCCGAGACAAACGATCCGATCAGCAGCGCAGCCCACCCCCCGTTGATAACGGCAAACAGTACTACGCCAACGGACAATCCGGACAACACATCGCTGCCGACCATCGTCCGCTTGGGCTGCCACCGGTCAGCAAAAGTCCCGCCAATGAGCGCGAACAAGAAGATCGGTGCGAACTCCGCAACCGAAATCAGGGAAACGTATACCGGATTGTTATCCGTCAGCCCGGTTACATAGAGCAATACGGCATAATTCCGGATCCAGATGCCCAGATGCAGAAGCACCCGGGAATAAACAATGGTACGAACATAACGATTGTTAAACATTTTAATCCCTCGAGTCCATTTATAATTTCCCATTTACTAATTTACTTATTTACTAAACTAGTAAATGCTCCGCTTTATTGTATGTGCGTTTTTTATGTCCGTCAAGCCTAAACAAGTCAAAACACAAAAAAAGCAGCCGGTCAGATGACCGGCCGCCTGGATAAGCAGTTCTTAAACATGGGTATGGCTACAGGGTAAAACGCTGAAATACGCATAAATCTCCATCATAGATCTCTTCGACTTCCGAAAATGCAATGTTGTTTCGTTCGTACACCTTCCGCCAGAACGAAACGGCGCGAGCGTTTCCGGCCAGTTGAAACACGAGATATTTTCCGGGATATTGGTCGAATACCTGACGTATGGCGGCTTGCGCCACGCCTTTTTTCCTGAAGCCGTTTAATACGAAAAGCTCGTTTACGCAATAATCGACGTCCTTTTCGGTATACGGAGGTTCATTGACCAGGACGAAGCCGGCGATTTGCTCCGCGTGGTAAATAAGGCATGCATGCAGCCGTTCATCCTGTTCGTATAAATGCAGTCCATCGTATTCATAGCGTCCCTGGTTATTCGGCTGCAATTCCGGCGTATACGCCGACAAATCATGAAGATAAAGCGGGATCAGGTTGTGAAGAATCTCCCGCCGCTTGGGAGTATCTACAGCTATTAAATGAGTGTCCATCGTTGTCATTGATAAGCCCTCCATGGATATATCTGAGATTATTGGGATGAATAATTGATAATAATGGCTTCGCGCGAATTCTCATCGTAAGCGATCCACAGTTCATCGCCGGCCGCCACGCCGTATAGCGGTTCGATGGTCTGATAAATGGAATATGCGTCACCGCCGCGCTCTGCCGTTATAACAGCCAACGGGCGCTCGCCAAGCGTGCCCTCATAACGGACAGATGTGACAATGGCAGCGCCTTGTTTTCCCCGCTGCAGCCGCAACTCTTTCTCCAAATCCTCTCGCCGCATGATGACCGGAAGAACAGTGCCTGGCTGAACGTTGAAACCGGAAGGGACAAAAAGACTGTTGATTTTACCGATCCGACCTGGCGTATCTTGCAGTACGGTCTCCAGAAGCATCAACTTCCGGCTATCCACCGTTACCGGATATTCGCTGACCCGGATCACTTCTCCCGGAAGCGTAAGTTGCTTCTTACTGTCATAACGGAGCGTATTCCCGTAGCTGTAAATTCTTGCGACGCCCTGGGCCAGCGTCAGATTTGCGCGCTCGCCTATCCGGTATTCGAAACCCGCAGGCTCCAGCACCGGCACCTTATAGTTGCGTCCGCCTGCCGCAAAGCTCAGCAGCAGCACCCGGCTGTGCCCGATGCGCGAATGCTCATCGATATGGCGAAGAACCGCGTCCGCCAGCAAAGTCATCTCTTCCTGCTCACCTTCTTGCTGCTCCCCGGTAACGAATACCGCCTTGTTTTTGGCCCTGTTATAGCTGATCCATACCGGATCACCGATCTTTACAGGGTCCAGGAACGAAATGACTTTCTTGATCGCCACCTCTTTCGCCCTTCCTTCATCCGTAAACCGAACAGTGAAGCGGATCTGCGGCTGCTCGTTGATATACGTTCCCGTCTCCTCCATCCCTATGATGGCGCCCTGGATCCTTTGACCGGAAGCGACTTTTCGGGAATGGCTACGTTTAAGCCCGGAGAACAGCAGAGCCATACCGCCAAACAAAAAGATCGGCAGCAGCAACCAGATCAGCCAGTTAATCACCAGCGCATTTCCTTGTCTCAAATAATCCCAGAAGCTGGCCAGTGAGATTCGATCCTTTCCGGAGGGGATCATCCAGTACTGAACCTGTTCCGGTCTTTGAGTCTGAACCGTTCCTGCAGTCAGGTCCAGCACTCCCGCAGGGCCTTGCATGACGCTAAAATATATTTCAGCGCTGCCTGCTTCTTTGAAGAACCGCGTCCGATCGTCCGTCAGCTCTTCATAGCTCAAACTTTTGAAAAGTGGACTTGCATCTGTAAATTGGCCGGTCTGCTCATTATACACATAACCCAGCAGGCTCCCGCTTAATTCATCTTCCGTTGATGAACCCGCAACCAGCACCTCCCGGTCATTCAACAGAATGACTTTTGCCTGATACACGGGTTTCGGCGTAGGAAGCACAGCACCCCAATCTTGCGTAACGGCATTAAAGAGATGGGCTTGCCCCGGGTAACGGCTGTCTACTCTCACAAGCTTAGTTGCGTCATATGCGAAATGTTTGGCAAATTGAATGCCTGCCCGGTCTTCCGCTTCAAAGGAGGTTTCCTCTTCCGATTGAAGAAGTACCGCTGGCTTGCCTTTACCGTCCAATATTCCGCTGATATATGCGAACGAGTCATCCTTCAGGGTGACATCAAACATCGGTACGGATTTTTCATTCTCGAAGCTGTCGTACAGCTCACGAAACCGGAGCGGCCTCGCAGGAAACTGCTCCCCGGCCTCTAGGCTAGAAGTAGTGAGCAGCCCGTCCTTCACCTGCGCTAAATACAATCCGGAGTTGCCGCGTTCCCCTGTGATGATTAATCGGCCCCGCCACTCATAAATTTCGATGTTTGAAGCAGTTTCCGCCGTAAGCGTACTTTGTGCCAGCTCATCCATTTCCCCTGAAGGACCAAGGGCATGCAGCTGCAGCCCCGTATTGTCTTTGAATGTCGGAACTATAACTTTGCCCTGCTGATACGATAATGCATCGTACAAGCTGTTGGAATTGGCGGGAATGTTTCTCTTATGGATCAAGTTGCCGGAGGTTGCGTCAAACCAATACACCCGGGCATCTTCTCCCATTTGCGCATCGGCGATTCCAATGATTTGCTTTCCATTATCCAGATAGGAAATCTCCCTTAGCTCCGGCTGACGTTCCGCTACGGTTGTGATCTGATGGTTGTAATCCCTCCATACCATAACGCTGAGGAGAACCAGCGGAATCAGAAACATAAAGTTCATATAGGAAAATGTCCGTTTTCGCATGTTGTACGCTCTCCCTTTAAAGTGCGAAGTTATGCCAGAGCATTCGGTTCGACGGGTTTGCTGAGCCAGTGTTCATCGGTCTGCACATGATTATTACGGACGAATTTGGCTGCGGAAGTCTTGAAATCCTCATATGCAAAACGATCCGCTACACGCACCACATACCCTTCTTGCTCTCCGCCGCAACGGGAAATCCTTGTATAACAGGCTTTGGCGGCGTCTTCGCTCCACTTCCCGCGGTACAAAACCGGAACCAGTGGAACATTCAGCCGCTCCGCCCATGCCGCCGTTTCATCCCAGGACAGACATATGTTATTCTCGTCCCATACGGAAAAGAGCAGGAAAAAGCCCGGAAGCGCGGAATAGCCGATGGAATGTTTTGCATATACATTTTCTCCGCACAGCCGGTAGCCTTCCGGAATTTGATAACAAATGTTCCCGTGTAAGGTTTTGGCGTAATGCCGTGAGATGTGGTCCTTGCTGTCCAGTGAACGCGCATGAATGAATTCGGGATACATGGAGGTATTTTCGCCGTCCATTTTTTCGGTGATGACGACTTCCCTGCCGTTAAAATGATCGGTATTTCGCAGCATTTTATCATCGTCCGTGTAGCCGCGGGACCACGGCAGATGCATCGTTTTCGGATATTTAACTTTCATGTTCTCACCTCTATTTGCCGTATGTATCGGCTTCCGCAAAGAAATATAGTTCTGCCAGCATTGCGCCGCCCAGCAAATGATAGATCTTGGACGCTCCGGCATCCCCGCCGTGCAGGATCTCCATATGAAAGCTGACCAGATTCACCACGTGTAAAATAAACGCCTCATCATATCCAAGCTGATCCAGTACGTGGCAGGCCATGGCAGCCGAGACATGCTCGTGCCCGTAATAGGAATAATGCCCGCGGCTCTCTTTCCATACCTTGCAGAACGGTTTGCCAATATCGTGAAACAATGCGGCTAGCTGCATTTCCAGCAGATGCTCGCCTTCATAGAAGGCATTAACGTAATCCATGACGGCATGGGTATGCTCGGACAGTGTTTTGGAATGGAACGGGCTTTCCTGGTTGAAACCGAGCATCGCCCCGAAATAACGACATTGATGCAAATTGGCGAACAGCCGATCATGATCCGGATTACCGGCAAGAAGCTGCTCGAGCACGCCGCGGTTCAACCCTGTGTCATCCGGCGTCGGGACAATATGCAGGCGGGCAAAGCCTTCGGCAAGAACGGGAAACTCGAAGTTTTTCAAATATTTCCGCAATACCTTATCGTCAATGCTTCGCTTACGTGACAATAAACGCTCCCGGATCTTTTCATAAGGCGGAGCGCAAATATGACCTTCCACCGGCACCCCGTCAAAACGTTTGAAAAACTGCAGCCTTCGCTCCCGTGTGACGTTGGTGGCGTCGAAGACGACGTTTCTCCCGGCGGACAGCGCATGTTCAATCTCTGTAAAAGCCTCGCCAAAGACGCGGTACGTATTCCGCTGCCGGCTTTCTTTGCCGAACAGCCGCTCGCGGATGGCATCCGTCGAGACCGGAACCGCTTTTTCCCGTTTGCAGCACGCTTTGGCGTAATGGCTTTTGCCGCTGCCGGGAACCCCGATCAGCATATGAATGGTACTCATTCTCTCACCCCTGCTTTATCTTTTTAGAATATAACGATAGGAACCCCGGGCGAAAGGGAGAAAATGCTTTATAAAAAAAGCTCCCTGGGTCAGGGAGCTTCCAGCCGGTTATGTATTTGCTGCTTGGGGACGGTCACGACCCGCGTATTCAGATTTTTGATCCGCCATTTATATCCTTCGCATCCGGCCATGCTGCCTAAGGACGCAATCACCAGGCTTGATGTCAGCAGCTTCGCTGCATAATAAATACCACTACCCAAAAGGATGTCGATTAGAACCAGCGACTTGATGGTAACGAGCAATTTGCCGTTAATGTGCAGCAGGTATACTTTCTTCGGTTTGGCCACGTTCTCCCCTCCCCTTTATGAAGTATTCCGCTGAAAAGTTGTCTCATGACAAAAAAATATGCAAATCTACCAAGTACAGTTGCTCTCGCGATTCTATCAGGACCGAATATAATATCGTATCAATTGGTAAAGGAGGGTTATTCAATGGCTATTTTATTGCCCCAGCAATTTTTCACCCTGGCAGCCGGCGTTGGTAAGTCATTTTACGAAAATCTGGCCGGCGGCACGAATGCGGCGGTTACCGTTCAGAACTTCTCGGCGCTTTATCCCGTGCTTCTGGTGCTGTATGCGGTGAACGCGCCGGTCGTCACCTATGAAATTCCGCCGAATAATAGTTTGACCATCTCTGTCGGCAACCTGCTGGTTGCCGCGCTGCAGAGCACAGCGGCCGGTGCAACAACAGGCTCCATCCAAATCGCGACATCCGATTTCTAAACGAACACGAGTATCCGCCTATACTCGCTTTTCGCCATTCCTCCCCTTGCCCCTTTGGCCTGCCCGCCGCAGCCGGAGGGGCTTTGCTCGCTTGAATGGACCCGGCCGGGTTCGGTCAGTACTCCCGCTTGCCGCCTTTTTTTACATAATCCCAATCCACTTCGATATTCCTGCGTACCCTATGGAGCAGCTGGAACAACGTTTCGGCCTCTTCGCCCGTGAACCCGCTTATCGCAACCGCGTCGGAATGATCGCCCTCGCGTTTGAGAAACGGATAGGCTTGGTCTCCTTTTTCGGTAGTGAACAACCGTTTAATCTTTTTATTCGCATCGTCGCTACGTCGTTCGATAAAACCTTGAAGTTCAAGCTTCTGGATGGAACGGGCTGCCGTGGTCCGGTCCACTTTAAGCATTTCCGCCAATTTCTCCTGGATCATCCCCGGATTCTCGTAGATGCGCACCAGATATAAATACTGCCCTTTCGATAACTGGAGTTCCTTAAACTCGATATTGCTTATCGAATCCAGCGCCCTTGCGATCATTCCGATTTCGCGAAGAATTTCCCTCATACGCTCGTCCCCTTGTTTTGTTGCATTTACAACAATATTATTTCTGGTTATACTTTGTTAAGATTGACGCTTCGTTCATTATGACGTTTTTTGCGGTAAAAATAAATCGGGAAAGGTTTGAGCAAAAGTGACTACGCAAGAAATTACCCAGCAAGAGGAATTGGAACACGCTTTCTCCATCCGGAAAAGTGTATTCGTCGAGGAGCAAGGTGTCCCCCTGCAGGACGAATTCGATGAGTTTGATAACCTGGACGGCCGTTGCAGGCATATCTTGGCTTACCATGAAGGGCAGCCCGTCGGAACCGGGAGAATCCGGGCTGTGCAGGGGATCGGTAAATTGGAACGGATCTGTATCCTGGAGCCCTACCGTAAATTCGGCATCGGAAAAAGGATCATTCAGACTTTGGAAGAGATCGCACGCGGGCAAGGACTCCAGCAGGTGAAGCTGCATGGCCAAACGCAGGCCGAGGGCTTCTATAAGAAACTGGGCTATGAGACGAGCTCCGAAATGTTTATGGAAGACGGAATCCCGCATTATTTGATGACGAAAAAGCTGGCGGCCGCTGCAAGATGAAGGCACCATTCAAAGCCGCCCCAATGTTGTTCGTCTTCGGCCTGCTCATCTTGACCTTGGGCATCTCGTTAACGATTCGCGCAGGTCTGGGGGCTTCCCCGTTCGATGCCCTGCTCGTCGGCTTGTCGCATAGCGTCGGCCTGACCGTGGGCAGCTGGGAAGTGCTGATTGCGATACTGCTATGCCTTTGCAATGCGCTTCTCTCCCGGCAGCGCCCGGAACTTCTCGGCTTGGCGACAGCCTTCGTGACCGGGCTGGGCATCGATGCCTGGCTGTTGATCATGAACCGTCTGGTTGAACCTAGTCTATTTCTATCAAAGCTAGCGTGCTTCGGCCTCGGCCTTGTTGTGATCGGTCTCGGAACAGCGGTTTACCTGCACGCCCGGTTCGCGCCCAGCCCGCTGGACCGTTTGACACTGTTAATGCGCACGTTAACCGGATTGAATCTCTTCTACACGCGGACGATCCTGTATGTAATCTTCCTGATGGCGGCCTTTCTCTTCCGCGGTCCCATCGGCGTCGGTACGCTGCTGACGGTCGGCCTGGGCGGACTAATACTGAATTACTTTATGCCGCTGATAACGAAAATGCTGGATCGGCAAACTTCAGCACAAGCCGAAAAGCCGTTCACCTGAGTGAACGGCTTTTTTTCACTGACTATCCTTAATATTCTCCCTTGATTACGAAAAACGAGCCGCGGATCGTTCCGGCCAGCTTCGATTTTTGCCGGGCGAATTTGAATTTGTCCTCCAGCTCCTTCGGAATGTCCATCCCCTCCGACAATTTGAAGCCTACAGCCCGTTTCTTCGGGTCATCCACCGTATACATTACATTTAAGCCAAGGCCGTCTTCATAGAACACGTAGGTAAACAGAATGTTCTCCACCTGAAAACGCGAGGTTTCGAGCGGCTTGGCCGCGAATTCGATATTCCGTTCTTCCTTCAGAATCCGGTTCACATAATCCAGGGCCTCCTGGCTTTCGCTGGCGGGAACCATCGTAAATTCATGTTTGTATTTGTTCATAAAATAACGGGCTTCATTGGCGCGCAGACCGGCCAGCGCTTCCGCTACCGGCGACGACTCCAGGCCTGCCGTGGACACATTTTTGAAATCAACGATGCTGGACATGTTGTCCCCTCCCCGAAAGGTTATTTTTTGACTACCGGAATCCACATCTCGCCGAATACCTTGCCGTCCCGCTCGCCCATTTCGACCGTGGCGTTCGGCCCTCCGACATAAGCGAAATCCTTCACTTCGGGCAGCACTTGTCCAAAAGCAACGCCCGCCAGCGAGTTGTTCAGCTCTTCCGCCGTGCTTGCTTCTCCTTTGACAACCAGATAGTCCCCTTTCGGGAATTGGATCAGCCGCGCATCCTCCGGCGTTGCCGCCGAGGTCATGACGCCGGCGTAATACATCATTTTGTTGTTTACGGCTTCATTGACGGCAAAGACATAATCATTGGCTGCGATAGACTTCAGCGCTTTCATCCGGCCGTCCCGGTTGAATGCCTGCCAGAAGTCCGCTTTCTCCTTGTTGATTCCGGCATAATCCGTGTAGTGGCTTGTCAGCTCCGTTCCAAAGCCGAGCACGTTGAAGCTGTCTTTGTGTTCCAATGCGTATGCGGTCATGTTCCACCCATCCTTTATGCTGAAGTTGGTCAAATGACTTGTCTTCATCATCTGATGACTTTATGATAACGTTAAATCATGTCAAAAAATGAACCTGTTTAGGAGCCGGAATGAAAAAAGTTGAACGCATTAACGTCATCATGCGGTACATTAACAATCGTGCCCATTTTACCATTACGGAAATCATGCGCGAATTTAATATTTCCCGTTCGACAGCGATTCGGGATATCCGGGAAATCGAAACCATGGGAATGCCGCTGGTGGCCGAGGTCGGCCGGGACGGCGGTTATTCCGTCATGCGCAACTCGGTGCTTCCCGAAGTCCGTTTCACCGGCGATGAGCTCAAAGCGCTGTTTATCGCCTTTATGGCGACGCGAAACCAGCAGCTGCCCTATCTGAAGAGCCGGCAGTCTCTGGCGGAGAAATTGCTCGGCTTGCTCTCGGAGACCCAGCAGGAAGATTTGTTTCTGCTTAATCAGCTACTGTTCTTCGAAGGCACCAATCCGAACAACCCGGACCTGCTCGACTTGTCCGACCTCCCCCATCCCATGCTGGAGAAGCTCATCCGGCTTCTGCTGTCCGGCCGTTACCTGCAGGTAACCGCCAATGAAGGCGGGGAGCTGAGAGCCTATCCGATCTATCTGCTGCATCTGTATCGCGAGAAAAGCCTGTGGCTGATCGAAGGCTTCGACCTTGAAGCGGAACAGCAGCGGATTCTACCTGTGGACCGGGTGACAAGCGTCGAGGCGCTTCAGCCCAAAAAGCAATGGAGCCCAAAATGGATCGAAGAACGGCGGAGCAGGCAGACCGAGGAGATGAATCTGGTGCTTGAGCTCGGTTTAGGAGCGATTGGACAGTTTAAGAAATATCATCCCTTGAAGGCTTCCCTATCCTATACCAATCCTTATCAGACCACGGCCATATTAAGGAGTGCGATCAACGTCGACCAGCCTGAGGAGCTGGAGGAATTCACGAATTGGCTGCTGTTTTTGGGCGAAGAGATCGTTATCCGGGTGATGCCGGACGAAATCCGGAGAAAACTGCTGGGTAAATTAAAGCTGTATTCTAGAGTTTAAAGGAATCCACAGATTTTCTCATTTCCGTGACGACCTGTTCCAAATTTAGCGACGAATGCGACACTTCGGAAAGAACTTCCTTCTGCTTCTTCGTCTCCGCCTGAACCGTTTGAGCCCGAGCGGATATAGATGCAGCGGCACTGGTTAATTCGCCCATGGTTGCAGCTACTTCTTCCGAGGACGCGGACAGCTGCTCGGTCACCGCAGAGGTTTCATGCAGCTGATTTTTAACCAGGTCAATCGAGGCTAGAATTTGCCGGAACACATCATAGACTTCGTCCGCCGAGTCGTGGCCGAGCCGGGTCTCTTCAACGCTCCGGTGCATCAAGTCTCCCGCATGCGAAATATCATCAACGGTTTCAAGCAGAATGCGGCTAACCTCCTGGGCGGCTTGCTTGGATTGATCGGATAAACGCCGCATTTCGGAAGCGACAACCAGAAACCCCTGTCCCTGCTCTCCCGCACGTGCAGCTTCAATCGAGGCGTTAAGCGACAGCAGGTTCGTATCCTCGGCAAAACCGGAAATGTTAGCGACGATCTGCTTCATGTTCTCCGATCTGCGGTTTAATGCGGAGATAACGGATTCCAGCGTGGCAATCGCATCTGAAATCTCATCCATCTGGTCGATCAGCGACGACACGGATTGTAATCCATGCGTTGCGGAATCGTGCATCGTTGAGGAATCGTCGGCGATCTGGCTGGTCGTCCCGGCAATCCGATTGATGCCGAGCGCCATTTCTTCAACCGCACGGCTGGTATCTGTAACGCCTGTTGATTGGTCCTTTATACTGGTAGACATGCCGTTCATGTTGCTGACCACCTGATCCGCTTTTTCCGTGGCAGACTGCGCCCCGGCAACGACCGCCTGCATCGCTTTTTCGGTTGTTGAAGCATTCGATGCGATGTCGGCGATGATTCGCCGCAAATCACTGACTGTGGTGTCCACCGATTGGGATAACCGGCCCAGATCATCCAGCGGGTATACACTGTCCGGTGCTACGGTCAAATCGCCTTCGGTGACGCTCGATAGCTTGCGGTTCACCTTCTTCAAGATACTGACGATATGTATCGTTGTCATCGAAGCCAATATTAATGTCGCTGCAACCACTAGAGCCAGCATCACAAAGCCAAAACGCTCTTTGCGGCGGGCTTCTTTCTCCGCAGCGTCGATGTTCTCTTTGGAGTAGCTTTCAAGCGATGAGGTAATTTGGGAGAATGCCGTACCGATGGCTGCGAGCTGCCCGTCGAGCGTCTCTTCGGAAGGCAGCGCATCCGATAGTTTGGTGATGTCGGCTGACCAGGTTTCAAGCAGCGCATTCAGCTCTGCAAACAATTTCTCCAACGTTTGGGAGGAATTCCTGTCATGGATTCGCTCCAAAACGCCAAGGTTGTCGAGCTCTTTTTTGGCCGAGCCCACTTCTGCGACCACGGCCTTTGCAGATTTGCTCAGAGATTCGGAGTGGGTCGTCACCCCGTTATATACATCATTCTTATGCTCCAACATGATCTGCTGCACGCTTTTATCCGCATCCCGGAGATCAGAGGTCGAACGGATCGTAACGTTGTAGAGTACCGTAGCTAGCTGGTTGATATCGCTTTTTCCCGTTTCTACCATGTACACCATCGCCACCGTGAATGAAATCAGGCTAATGGATACCATCAGGTATAATTTAAGCCGGACCGACAAATTACGCCAAAATGAATAGACCCGTAAAATCCAGCCAATGGCAGGAAAACGGCCCCTCTCCCTCCGATCTAGCTGTGCCTTACCGTTATCCGTTTTTTCCAGATTTCTCATTTGCTACCTTCCTCCTGTATGACTTTTCATGGCTCGTCTGGGCAATACGTCTAGTTTAGTCCGGCTCAATGATAAAGTGCTGACAGAGGTGTATAATGAGAAGAACTTACGAAAAAGGATGTCATGTTATGCTTTTGGCTGCAAACCGCGTGCTGAACCGGATGATGCCGCTGATCACGCCGGTTAGCGTGCTGACGGGCGTGCTTCTGGGAAGCACCTTATCCTCCTATACATTCCTCTCTCCTTGGTTGTTTGCGTTTATGACATTTGCCGGAAGCATCAGCCTCGGCGTCAAGGATTTCGTGAATGTGCTGAAAAAACCGCTGCCGCTCTTTGCCTGCCTGCTGATTCTGCATATCGCTATGCCGCTGGTGGCGCTGGGAATCGGAAACGCGCTGTATCCGGCTGATCATTATACGATAACCGGACTCGTGCTGGCCGCGGTCATCCCTACGGGAATCAGCAGCTTTATCTGGGTCAGCATTTATAAAGGCAATACCGCGCTTACGCTGTCGATCATCCTGATCGATACGCTGCTTGCGCCTTTTGCCGTCCCGGGTGTGTTGTCCGTATTGATCGGCACGAACGTGGAGCTGGACACCTGGGCCATGATGCGCAGCCTGTTCTGGATGATTGTCGTTCCCTCTTTGCTCGGCATGCTCCTGAACGAATGGAGCAAGGGTGCGGTCGCTCCGCGTTGGAGTCCGCGGCTGAACCCTTTTTCCAAACTGTTCATGGCCGTGGTCATTATGATCAACGGTTCCGTCATCTCGCCGTATCTGGCAAAGATCACCTGGCATCTTGTTGGCTTAGCCTGCGTTATCGTGCTTATGGCCTCCATCGGTTATGCCCTTTGTTTCCTAACGGCAAAGCTGATGCGCTGGAACGAGGCCGACGAAGTGGCGCTGATCTTCAACGGCGGCATGCGCAATATCAGCGCCGGCGCGGTGCTGGCCGTCTCTTATTTCGCCCCGCCTGTGGCGGTGCCGGTCGTGCTCGGCATGGTATTCCAGCAGCTGCTGGCCTCCTTTGTCGGCTTGCTGCTCGGGAGCCGATCCCGGATCAAGCCCGAGGTCAGCAATTCCTCAGCCGCTTGACTCCTCAGCCGGGCTTGAACCTATCCAGGCAGCGCAAAAAAACCAGCGGCAGCTTCGGCTGTCGCTGGTTTTTTTGTGCCTTTTTGCCGAATCGGCATTGGTCTATTTCAGTGAAACGATTGGTTTGCCGGCCTTGGCGGCGCCCGAGAAATAATTCATTTCCTCCGGGGATGCCGTCTTAGGCCCAGGCTCATCCGCGCAGTCCCGGCGGTATTTCCCTTCCTCCAACTTTACGTCGATAAAATCGACCACTTGCTGCAGTTGGGCAATTTGGCCGATGATCTTCTCCCGGTGGCTTCTTAAATGCTCCACCAGTTCGGGATGATCCGCAGGGTCGGCATCTACCGTAACCGCAAGAAACGGCCGCATCTCCTCCAGCGGCATTCCGGTTTTCTTAAGGCATGCGATCAGGCGCAGCGTTTGAATGTCGTCCTGCCGGTAGACGCGATGCCCGTTCTCCTTCCGGTCGGCGCGGGGCAGCAATGCGATTTTCTCATAATAACGGATCGTATCCTCCGCAATTCCCGTATGCTCGGCGGTTTGTTTAATCGTATAGCTCGGTTCGTCACTCATCCGGTTCCCTCCGCGAGTTCGTTTGTGTGCATTATACAACTTGGTGCGGACTCCAAGTCAAGCGTCGGGGCATTTTAAATTCTCAGTAAATCATGTCTTGACTTGGAGCCGACTCCAAGTTCTAGAATGTGCGTTAACCGCAACAACATCCGATTGTAGGAGGAGACGCATAATGAAGCTCAAAGAAGAACAAAACATCGCTTTGATTACCGGCGCCAATGCCGGGATCGGGCTGGAATTAACCCGCAGACTGCTCGCAGACCATTGGCAGGTGGCGGCGCTCAATCGTTCCGACTTTCCCGCCGAAGACCCGGACCTGCAGAAAGCGCTGGATGACGGGAGGCTGCGCGTATACAAAACCGGCGATTTATCCGATTATGAACGTTTGAGAACGACGCTGGAGGCGGTTAAACGCAATGAGCGGCGGATTGACATTTTGTTTAATAACGCCGGTGGGTCCTTTCCCGAGCTTCGTTATTCCCGGCAAGGGCGCGAGCTTCATTACGAGCTGATGACCGTGGTGCCGTATATCGTTCTGATGGAGCTCAAGGAGCTTCTGCTTGCCGGGCGCTATAAAACCGTGATCAATACCTCGTCCTCTGCACTCAAATATACCAAAGAGCTTAGCGTTGAGGGCTTGGAACGGCCGGCATCCTTCCGTAAACTCCTGGGTCCTTACGCCAGCTCCAAGCTGGCCTTGTCGCTATGGTCCGAAGCGGCTGCGCCTCAGCTGGGCAAGGACGGCATCAAGATTCGCAGCGTCGATCCCGGCGGCAACAATACGCTCCGCAAAGGAAAAAATTCCGGCCTGCCCTTCTTCGTTAAGCCTCTGATGAAGCTGTTTTTCTCCCCGCCGACATTGGGTGCAGGACGGCTATATGACGGAGCGCTCGGTGAACATGCCAAAACGACCGGCGTATTTCTGATAAAAGGGCAAATAACGGAACTGAAGTTCAAAGACCAGGCGCATCGCATCCTTGAACGTGTGCAGAGGATCTATGAGGATGAATATTTAGTCTCTACCTCTTGAGAGAGAAAGAAGGATCGAATAGAATCATCCGGTAAAGCGAATGCCATAACTGCAGCAAACTCAAAAAGCAGCGTCTCCCTTTAAGGGAGACGCTGCTTTTGGGTTGTTTGGATGACGTTACGCTTCGTGCGTGCTCAGATCGCACTCTTCGAGCGGGACCAGCTTGCTCTTGCGGAAGAATCCGTAGCCCAGCCAGACGAGCAGGAACAGCGGCAGGCTGACATACGATACGAGTACCCCGTACCAGTCGATGGATGCACCGGTGAATGCGCCGAGATTCTGGCCTAAGACGGCAACTACGCACAGAACAAGCGCGAAGATCGGACCAAACGGGAACCATCGGGCCCGGTACGGCAGTTCGCTGAGCGCGTGTCCCTGCTTCAGGAAAGCGCGGCGGAAGCGGTAATGGCACACCGCGATGCCCAGCCAGTTGATGAAGCCGCACATCCCGGAGGCGTTGAGCAGCCAGTTGTAGACGGCGCCGTCGCCGAAGAAGGAAGCCAGGAAAGCAAGCATGCCAACGGCGGTGGTCACGAGCAGCGCACCGACCGGGACGCCGCGGCGACTCAGCTTGCCAAGGGAGCGCGGAGCCATGCCGTCCTTGGCCATCGCGTACAAGACGCGGGTTGCGGCATACATGCCCGAGTTGCCGGCGGACAATACGGAGCTGAGGATGACGGCATTCATCACCGATGCGGCAAAGGCCAAACCGGCTTTATCGAAGATAATCGTGAACGGGCTGACCCCGATTTCGTCAATGCCGCCCCGCAGCAGATCCGGATTCGTGTATGGAATCAAAAGACCGATGACCAGGATCGCAAAGATGTAGAAGATCAGGATGCGCCAGAAGACTTGTCGAATGGCCCGCGGGACGTTGCGGCGCGGGTTTTCGCTCTCGCCGGCGGCTACGCCGACAAGCTCCGTGCCTTGGAACGAGAAACCGGCAGCCATGAATACGCCGACGAAGGCGAAAAAGCCGCCGTGGAACGAACTTCCGCCAAGCTGAAAGTTGCTGAGACCAACGGCGTCGCCGCCGAGGATGCCGAAGATCATCAGCACGCCCACAGCCAGGAAGATGATTACCGTGGCGATTTTAATGATTGCGAACCAGTATTCCGACTCCCCGTAGCCGCGTGAAGACAGGGCGTTCAGTCCAAACATCAGCAGCAGGAACAGCAGGCTCCACAGCGTGGAATTGCTGTCCGGGAACCAGTATTTAATGATAACGGTCGCGGCCGCCAGCTCGGCGGCAATCGTTACCGCCCAGTTGTACCAGAAGTTCCAGCCGATGGCGAACCCGAAGGCTGGACTGATAAACCGCGTGCCGTAGGTGCTGAAAGAACCGGAATCCGGCATGTAGGTTGCCATTTCCCCAAGGCTGGTCATCAGGAAATACACCATGATTCCAACCGCCAGGTACGCAAGCAGCGCCCCGCCGGGACCCGAAGAGGCGATCGCTCCGCCGCTGGCCAGGAACAGGCCGGTACCGATCGATCCGCCGAGGGCGATCATGGTGAGATGCCGTGCTTTGAACGTTTTGCGCAGGGCCGGTGGATTGCTTATTCCGCCGGACGATCCCGCTGCGCCGTTTTCTTGCTGAGCTTGCATAGCTGTTGACACTCCTTCGTGTAGGTCGTCATAAATTTGTTCAAAAGCGGGAGTGCCTGCTCGCCGGACGGCTGCCGGTGAACGCAAAAAAACCGCAGACGAATGCAGCGGTTTCCTTAAAATACGGCTGCCGCATCATACTCCCTGTCAAGATAGCGCAACACGAGCGGCAGGCCTGACCATTGTCGGCGGCAGACTTTAGGCATCGTGACAGTTCCGTTCCTTTCGGATACGGCCCCAGTCCATGCGGCTTGATAGGAGCAGCGGCACGGGCTTCGGCGAAGCTGCCTTTCCGCGCGGATCATCGACGGCTCTTTAACGTCTCTCCACGCATACTCTTCAACTTCGCGACCTCTACCTCATCCTTGGTATGATGAGGCTATCTTATACAATTATGAACATAGACAGCAATTAGTATAATGCATAATCTCCTGGGGAAGCAATAACAAATTACGGAAGGTTAGTGTTAGGTCCCTTCTGGATAACTGGAATTTGCAATTCGGTCACGAATTCCCCCGTATCGCTGGTCATTCCGGCATCAATGATGGTGATTTCCACCGAATTGCCGCCAATCAGGTAACCCGAGGCCTGAAGATAATCCAGCAGGGAATCATAATTCGGAGCAGCTTCTTCGTGGGTGCCCTGAAACAGCACCGAGATATAAGTCCCTTCCGGCAAGATCGTACCGGCCTCTTCTACCCCGTCTTCCGCTTCGACGACCACGAACACCGCGGAGTAACGGTTGTACTGTCTGCGCTCCAGATCCTCCTGACTGATCGAAATGCCGACCTTGCCGAGAAACAGGGCATCATCCAGCGCATGCGCCTTGCTTAAATCGCGGATCAGCGGCTCCAGATCATCTGACGGCGAGAAGCGTTGCTCCAGAACGACGACTCTGCGCTGCGGAATATGCTTAACCGCGATTTGACCGTAAGGAGCGGACAGTGCGCTTTCGATCTGTTCGATGCGGTTGGCGATCTTTTTTTCGATCAGCGCCAGCTGCTTCTGCTTGTCACGGACATGCTCGCGCTGCTCCTCGAAGATCGACAATATCGTCGCGACCTCTTTTTCCTCAAGGAAGCCCGCAATTTGCTCCAGGGGCACATCAAGCGCCCGCAAATATTTAATGGTATTGAGCCTCTCAAACTGATTGGTGGAGTAATAACGGTAATTCGTCTCCGGGTTTACGTGTTCCGGCCTTAAGATGCCCAACTCGTCATAGTACCGGAGCGTACGGATATTCAGGTGAAACAGCTTCGCCATCTCGCCGATGGAGAACAAAAACGACATTTTTCAACCCCCACGCAATTAAGTATTCCGAAATTATATCACATCCGCTATTGACTCTCTATCTACTGGAGGGTTTATCGTAATTAAAAATAAGGAGGGGTTATTTTGATCGGAACCATCGTAAATACGGCAGCCATCGTTATCGGGAGTTCTATCGGCGCCGGAATCCATAAAGCACTCGGTGAAAAATACCAAAACGCCATGTTCAATGCAATGGGACTCGCGGCTTTCGGACTTGGCATCCATGCCATTGTGCAAAATATGTCGCTGAGCGTGTATCCCGTTCTGTTTATCGTCAGCTTAGGGGCAGGCAGCCTGCTCGGAACGCTCATCAATATTGAAGGGAAGTTTCAGCGGCTTGCCGGACGGTTCGCTAAAGGAGGCGCCGGTCAGGGGTTATCCACGGCCATCCTGCTCTTTTGTATCGGGACATTGTCGATTCTGGGACCGATCGAGAGCGCGCTGAATGGCAACAATACTTACCTGTATACCAATGCGGCTCTGGACTTCGTCTCATCCATCGTGCTGGCGTCAACATATGGTTTCAGTATATCCCTTGCGGCGGTAGTGCTGTTTCTCTGGCAGGGCGGCATTTATCTTTTTGCAGGCTCCATTTCCACCTTGTTAACGGATGATCTGCTTCATGAGCTTTCGCTGGTCGGCGGTTTTCTGCTGCTGAGTTCGGGATTGTCCATTCTAAAAATAAAGGATAACTCCACGCTTAACATGCTTCCGTCCCTGCTGATTCCGGTGCTCTGGTTCATCATCAGACAATTTTAAGCAACGCCAATAAACCTCCGACACGGCATGTCGAAGGTTTATTTATCTTTTATAAGAGTCGTTCGCTATTCCGCTTTAGATTCGGTAAGGTTGTTGCATGTATGGCGAATTCGTATTGGATTGCTGTTGGCCGTTATACATAAAGTTGTTATTGTTGTTACTCGAGAACGCTACGCTGTGCTCCAGCTGTCTGCAGACTTGCTGAACCTGCTGCAATTGCTGCATCGCCACTTGATGGCCTTGAAGGGCGGTTTGGATCACTTGCGAAGCTCTTTGCTCGCGTTGCGCCAGCTCCTGCAATTGGGCCGCGTTTTGCTGCTCTTGCTGAAGCAGCTGCTGATAGTTTTGCGACGCCTGCTGGGTTTGGCTCATCAGTTGTTGGATCATTTGTTCGCATTGCTTAATTTGGTTCGTCAATTCGATGCTCATGGTTGTCCTCCTCATAGGTGTTGGAAATCCAAAGCGTAGGATACGCATTTGCAGCGCTGAATATGCAGCCCATGGTCTCCCGATTAAAGTTAAAAGCCCGCCGAGATGGCGGGCTTTTTGCTGAGTACTGATTACGTATAAAGCAGCGTAATGACCAGAAGTTCATATAAGACGAGCGTAAGAATCATCTCATCCTGACCCCAATAGGGGCTGCCGAAGCCGCGCGGTGCGCCGTGCCATTGCTGTCTTACCGCGATCTGCAGCAATCCATTGTCACAGCCAACAAGGCGCCCGACGATGATTTGGCCGTCCAGCGTTTGGATTTTTACGTTCTGATTTGTATAGTGGCGACAAATGTGCTGCATCTTGTGCCGGATCGACCGGATGACGTCTGCCGACGAGCCGTCGGCTTGATAAATGACTTGTTCATGATGAGTTGCCGGTGTCATACTCACTGCATTATCCCCTCCGCATTCTTATTCCTCTTCAGCGTATGCGGAACTGGGCATTTGGTGTCTGCGGCTCATCCGGGCGGTCTATGACAATTTGTCATTGCAAAATGAACCAGGTGTCATTATAATAAAATGACACAGAGTTCATTTTATATAAACAAGAAAGGAGCTGGGATCGTTGTCTCCCCGATTAACGGAAGAGCGTAAAGAAGAACGCGGCCAGCAAATCCTGGATGCCGCCAAGCGCGTGTTTGCCCGGAAAGGCTACGGAGCGGCAACGCTAAAGGATATCATCGAGGAAACAGGCATGAGCCGGGGTTGGATTTACTTGTATTACCAGACGAAAGAAGAAATCTTTGAGGCCGTACTGGATCAGATGGATATGGATTACGAACAGTCGCTTGAGCATTTGAAAGCGGAAACATCAACAATCTGGCAGATGATCGAAACGCTGTTTGCCCGTCAGCAGCAGGAGCTGGAGCAGGCGGAGGGTGGACTGATGTCGGCGTTCTATGAGTATTTTCTCGTCGGCTGGCGTTATCCGGATCGCCGTGAAGTGCTGACGCGCCGGTATGAACGCGGAATCGAACGTTTTGCGCAAATTCTTCAAACCGGCGTAAGCCGTGGTGAATTCGTACCGGCGATGCCGGTGCAGGACATTTCAAGGCTGGTTGCATCCTTCCAGGAAGGGATTGTTGCCCATACCCATGCGGTTGGCGCTACAAAAGCGAATACGGCCTTGCAGCTGAAGTCCCTGCTCCGCTATCTGGGGAGCTTGCTTCAAAGGCCGGAGGAGGAAGCGCTATGAAGCTGCTGTTTCGCAATCCGACGTTTTGCAAACTCTTTATCGCTACATTTGCCTCCCAACTGGGGTCGGTTGTTGGGAACATGGCGTTCGCCTATTATTTGGTCGACCGTTTCAGTACCCGCCCGTCGCTGGCGACGACGGCGGAGCTGATGTACTCCCTCCCCACGCTCGCGGTCTTCTGGATCGTCGGCGTTGTCGCGGACCGGTTTGACCGCAAGCGTATCGCTGTATCCAGTGACTGGATTCGCGCGGGCTTAACTTTGCTGCTGCTCTTATTCATTCACTTTGATGCGATTATCGCCTGTTTTGCGATTCTGTTCCTTCGCAGCGCGATCTCCAAATTTTTCGGTCCGGCCGAAATGGGACTGCTGCAGGGCAGCATCGCGCAGGATCATTACGTTCAGGCTTCGGGCCTGAATCAGATGATGATGAGCATGTTTATGTTGTTCGGGATGAGCCTTGGCGCGGCGGTATACCATTTTGCCGGCATTGAAGGCGCAGTCCTCATCGATGCAGCCAGCTTTCTGATTTCGGGCCTGCTTTTGGCCTGGGGGAATTTTACGGAGGCTGCCCGGCTGCCCAATGGCCGTCATCGCCTGAAGGCGCTCCGGTTACCGCTGCTGTTGAAAGATTTTGGGCATGGACTTTCGTATATCGCGCAGAATCGGTTGCTGCTGGCGCTGATCGGGGGATTTTTCTTTTTCGGAATCGTCAACGGGGTATTCGCCGTCCTGCCGATCTTCGCTATGAGATATAAATTAAGTCCCGATAATTATATGGTCCACTCTTCGCTTATTACCGTGTTTCTGGGTATCGGCTTCCTGCTGGGAAGCGTGATCGGTCCTCCGCTGATTGCCAGATTTAGCCGTACGACGGTACTGATTGCCGGATTATTCGTTACCGGTCTCCTGATCGGCGGTCTCGGAGTAGCAAGCCGAATTGAAATCTACTATGTACTCGTGTTGATTGCCGGTACAGTGATTGCTCCGAACAACATCATTCTGGGCAGCTGGATGCCGGAGCTGGTTCCGCCGCAGAATATGGGCCGGGTCAATGCCATGATCGAACCGGTGATGATGCTCGGCCACTCCCTGGCGCTGGGCGTTGTTGCTCTCGCTTTTCCCGCCTGGATTTCGGTGTCCGGCCTTCATTATCTGCTGGCGCTTTGCACGGCAACGGTTGCGTTCCTCTATTTGGTGACTTTGCGTCCCTTGGTCCGCAAGCTTGCCATTCAGTCTGCCGCCGAACCAAGCGACATACCGCTGCCACAGCATGAACATGGGCTGTAAATAAACAAGAGGCTCCCGAAGGAGTCTCTTGTTTGTGCTTCAAAGATTATTTCGACGAAATTAGTTTCATTCCATATGCTCAAACAGCAAAATGCTTTCGATGAAGTTGGAGCTGCGCCGCAGGTTCTTCTCCTGTTCTTTGCTGATCTCCCCGGTTTCGTACATCTGCCGGATCACCTGCCGCTCGGCATCGATGACCTTCAGCCGCAGTTCTTCCTTATGGGTATCGAACACCTCATCGTGCGCGTCGTGAATACGACTGAAGCGGCGTAGCAGATTTTCGTAATCAAGAATAACGGCATATGCATATTCCGGCTGCTGCAGCGTATCGGCATATTGCTCGAGACCGGAAATGGCGGATTTCATCACCGAGAGCTGCGTCTGCCTGAACACTTCCGCAAGCTGCGGGTTTGAAAAATTGCCCTTCTGAATCATCCGGGCGATCCGTACGCTGAAATGCCTCATCCGCTTCATAAACAGCCTTGCGCCGCCCCGCAGTCCGTTGTCCAGTGCTGATTCCTGAATATCCAGGAACTGAATCATCCGGTCGCATACCCATTCATCCACGGTTTTGGTCTCCGAAAGGTCGGCGACATAGGCCCGCTGAAACTGAATCGCCTTCAGCCTCAGTTCGTTAATCCGGTCGTTATAATCCGCGACATAGTGTTCGTGGTAGGTTTGCCCTGAAAAATTCTGCTGAAAACCCATGGTATATTCCTGCAGCAGCTCGATCGCCGCCGGTTTGTTGCTTTCGTTCATTTCTTCTTTGATCCTGCGGATCGCGGCAAGAAGAAGTTTGGTTTTGGCTTCGCCCAGTTCGGGCCCGGCTTCTTTCTCGTCCGTCATTTCCGCCGTGCTAAGCAGCGGCAAGAAGAGCGTCGCCAGAACCAGGAGCAGAAGAATAACGCCTGCGGCGATGAAGATGATCAGCGACCGTTCCGGGAAAACCGCTCCGCTGGCCAGCGATAATGGAATCGTAAGCACGCCGGCCATCGTGACCGCACCCCTCACCCCGGTCAAGGTGGTGATCAGATCCATCCGCAGCTCGGGTTTCTCCGCAGTCTTTTTCTTCGCCCAGTAATAGGTATAGCGCGAGGTTAGGAACGACCAGACAAACCGGATGATCAGGATCGTTGCGCCGACGGCGGCTACATATCCGAAGGCCAGCCAACCGCCGATCCGCGCATCGGCAAAAATATCAATCATTGAAGACGGGATGTTCATGCCGAGCAAAAAGAACACGAACCCGTTCAGAATAAACAGCGTCATGGACCATGTATTCTCCGTCAGCATCTGCTCTTCGGCAAAATAGGTTTCGGTACGCTGCTTCACCGTCGATAGCAGAATACCGGCAATGACCACGGCAATAACCCCTGAAGCGTGCAGAAAGTGCTCGGTAAAGATATAAATGGCGAACGGCGTGAGGATTTGCATCAGCGTATGAAAAATAACGTCGTGAATGCCCGCTTTGCGGAGCCTGAAGCGTACGGCCGTCACGACAAAGCCGAGAATCAAGCCGGAAGCGGCTCCGGCCAGAAAGACGTAGGAGAAATTCGCCGCAGCGTCTTTCAGCGAAAATACGCCCGTCACCACTGCCGCAAGCGCGAATTTAAATGCCACCAGGCCGGACGCGTCGTTAATCAGCGATTCGCCTTTGACCAGCACCATGATTTTCTCCGGAATTTTGATCCGTTTCGCGATCCCGGTGACGGCAACGGCATCGGTAGGCGACAAGATCGCGCCTAAGGCAAACGCGGCGGCCAGCGGAATGCCCGGAATTAGCGCATGAATGACATATCCGCAGCCCAAAGTCGTCAGGATCACCAAGACAAACGCATTCCCCATGATCAGTATCTTCATGCCCCATAATTCCTTGAGCGGAAAATGGCGTCCGTCATTATAGAGGATTGGCGCTACAAACAGCAGCAGGAACCATTCGGCGCCAATCTCAAACGAATAATTGCCGGTTACCAGCGTGATGATGATCCCAAACGCCACCTGGGTCAACGCCGTAGGAATGGAAGGCAAATAATGGCTGATGAGATTGGATACCAGAAGTCCAACCATCAGCAGTAATACAATCATTAATAAATCCATGCAGGTTCTCCGTTTCTTCAGCGATATTTCGATGAACGTTCATCTGTTCATAAGCACAATACCACTAAAGTTTAAACGCAATTCAAACAAGTTGCCACATCTCAAGAATGAGTGATGCGATTTGCCGGCTTTGTTCCCGCCCCGCCATGGCTGCCGCTGCCGCACGTTCAGGATCATAAGGATTCGCTCCGATTGCGTTCACGCTTTCCGGGTTAGGCGTAACCAGAACCGCCTGCGCGCCGTCAGCCTGTAAAGCTGCCGCATCTTCTGCGGCACCCGGAATCGCTCCGTATCCATGCGGCATCGGTGCGAGAATGACGACACGGTTGTAAGATTGAGCCATACGAGCATTTGCGGCGGATACCATACCGCCGTCAATCCATATCTCACCATTCAAGGCGACCGGCGGCCAGATTCCCGGCACCGCCCCGCTTGCAGAGACCGCGTCCGAGAGCGAGAGCCCAGAAAATTCGTCCAAGAGATGCAGAGCGCCGGTTGCGGCATGGATGGCCGTAACCTGCAATGTGGACGGCCAGGTCTGCGTCACGAGCCGTGCGTCGACAACGGACCGGCGTAAGGAGGCAGATACCGGTTCCGGATGCCGCAGCGCAATGGCTCCAAATTCAGCCCCGACCTTATCTCTGTTGCTTCCGCCCCGGCGGAAAGCTTCTATCCACTCTTCGTAAAGCTCTCTGGACATATGGACTGCCGGCTCAGCGGCATTGATTTGAAGCTGCTGTCTATAGTAGCGGCGCATATCGTATCCGCTGGCTACGGCGGCACCCACGAATGCGCCGGCCGACGTGCCGATGATGGCGTTCGCCATTTGCGGATTCATTCCCGCTTCCACCAAACCGCACAAAACGCCGATCTCCCAGGCCATGCCGGTCACGCCGCCGCCGCCCAGGACGAGCGCCCGGGTGATTTCTGATTTTTGCATATTCATAATCGACCTCCGCTTGATGATTGATTCATTGTCGAGTACAGTATAAACGTTAAAGTATACTTGAAGGTCAAGGCATCGGGAGGTATCTCCTTGAAAATAAAAGAACTGACGCAAGCAGCCGGGCTGTCTGCACCGACGATCCGTTATTACGAAGCGCAAGGGCTGCTGGATTCCCGGCATGTCAGCCGCGGGCATAACAACTACCGAGATTACACCGAAGAGGCGGTGGCGCATTTGCATCAGCTCAAAGTACTGCAGGCGGCGGGATATACATTAGCTGAGCTTAGAGCATTGACGCTAGCCGGCGGTCTGGATCATTATTCTCCAGCAGACAAAATAGAGCTGCTGCGGCAAAAAATCGGCGAAATCGAAATAAAACAGGCCGAGCTGGACAAAGTCCGCTGCCTGCTGTATAAGATGCTTGGAAATAAATTAAAAACACTGGAATCTGAGGAATGTTAAAGCGCGCGGATCCGGATGAATGCCGAGGGATATCATGTTGCATATAAAAAGCCAACCGGATCCTCCAGCTGGCCTGATGAATATTACCCGTTATTCCGCAGCCATTCCGCAGATTTCTTCATGTAATCCAGCTGGTCCAGCGCATCGAAGTGCTCGATGACGAACATCCCTTCATAACCTGCTTGCAATTGCCGGTCGAGAATTGCCTTGATCTCAATGCAGCCGGCACCCACCGGGGACGGGTACAGCCTTCTGCCGCCTATCGTTACGATAAACGATTCGCCTGCGTCAGACGTTAGCCGGCGATCCTTACAATGGATATGGACAATTTTGTCCTTTAAAAGATCGTAGGCTTCGAGCAACGGCTGCTCGCTATAGATAAAGTTGCCGGTGTCGAACGTAATCCGCAAATCCGGCAGACGTTCCGCGAACCATAGCATTTGTCCAGCCGTGGCAATTGGACTGGTCCGGTCATCGAAATCTTCGATCGTTACCGTGATGCCGTGCGGCTTGGCAAGCGCGCAGACCTCTCTCATCGCAGCGAGCATATTCTCTCGTTCCTCTGCCACGGCTTCATCTGAAGTACCGGTCAGAAAACCGGGGATGATCATGATTCTCGGGCAGTTCAGCTGCACCGCATGCTGGATATGTATCTTGGCGACCGACAAATCGGGATCGGTGCCGAAACTGTAAAAGCCATAGATTGAAGATACCCCGATATGATGCGGCGAAAGCAAGGCGAGCAGCTCCTCGCTGCTAGTGATGTCATCGCGGTCCAGTTCCACCTGATCGATTCCCCACTGCTTCACCTGCGATACAATTTCCTCTACGCTTTGACCGCTCTGACGGGCGGCTTCCTTAATATGATTAAAAAATACGGATATGTTCACTACCGAACCTCCCTGAGAGTAACGTTACTTTCGCCAAAAGGTTGTACAGGTCTCCTTGTCCAGGATGTTGAACTCAATCATCCGTTTCAGCAGTGTATAATCCACCGGAGCATCCCAGCGGATACGCAGCAGAAGCTCGGTATGATCGTAACCGGACTGTTTGATCTCCTCGGCAAAACGGCGGATGCCCGCTTTCTCGGGAGCGATAGCCAGATGCGGTTTGGCTACGCTGAAACCGATGATAAAGGTGTCATGATCGGTGAACATCGGCTGCTTCCAGGCAATCTTGGGTACGAGCAGCGGAAACGCGCTTGCCACCCATGACAGCACTTCTTCGGTTCGGGCGCGGTGCTCCGGGTTTGCAATCTGATCCAAAAAAGGTGCAAAAACGTCCATAACATTCCTCCGTTCGTATCTTACCGAATATAACTATTAATCGCTGCGTTAAGTTCGGCAATAACCTGCTGTTCGTCCCCATGATGAACGGCATCCACGACGCAGTTCTCCAGGTGGTCCTTGAGCAGCAGCTTGGCTGCACCGTCCAAAGCTTTTTGAACGGCAGCGATCTGCAGCAGAATTTCAGGACATTGACGTTCGTTAATGGTCATCTCTTTGACAGAGCGGATATGCCCTTCGACTTTGGCCAGCCGGTTGATGATCTCCTTGCGGTATTTATGCCCATGTACATGCTCTTCGGTCAAAGCGGGTCCTCCTTTGCAAACACTTCATGTACCCCACCGGGGGGATGCTTACATCGTACAAATAATTACCCGCAATGTCCAATTCGCAGCCGGCGTGCCGCTTAGCGGAGCAAACGGAGACCACTGAGAATAACCAGCAGCGTGCTGCCCTCATGCCCGACGACACCGGAAGGCAGGTTGATCTCGCCGAGGAAATTGGTCGCGACGAGGAGGAGCACCACACCGATCGCCAGTGTAAGGTTCTGCTTAATGACCCGGGTGGTACGACGTCCGAGCGTGATGGCATAAGGGATCTTGGACAGGTCGTCGGCCATCAGCACAACGTTTGCCGTCTCCAGTGCCACATCGGTTCCCGCGGCGCCCATGGCGATGCCTACCGAAGAAGCGGCCAAGGCCGGCGCATCGTTGACCCCGTCTCCGATCATCGCAACTTTTCCGCGTTCGCCCAGCTTTTTAACGAGATTTACTTTGTCCTCCGGCAATAAATCCGCATATACCGCATCAACGCCTAAATGGGCACCGATTGCCTGTGCCGTTGCAGCCCGGTCTCCCGTCAGCATCACCACTTGAATCCCGATCTGCTTCAGCGCGGTTACCGCTTCTTTGGCATTGGGCCGCACTACATCCTGGATGGCCAGCAACCCGATCAGCTTCTGACCGGCCTCGACATAGATGACGGTTTTACCTTCCGCTTCCAGCTTCGCAGCGATCGCCGCTTCCCGTTCGGCCAACGACTGTACATGCAGCAACCCGATTTTTCCAACCTTGTACCGGGCATCCCCCACGCTGCCGCTGATACCGCCTCCCGGAATGGCCGTTAATTCCTGAGCTGCCTCCAGAACCAGACCGCGTTCCTTCGCTTGCCCGACAATCGCCTTGGCAATCGGGTGCTCGGATAAGTTCTCCAGCGAAGCCGTCAGCTGCAGCAGCGAATCTTCGGTATGACCCGATAAAGGAACGACGTCGCTCAGCTTCGGTTTGCCTTCGGTTAAAGTGCCGGTTTTGTCAAAAGCGACAGTCGCTACATGGCCGATATGTTCCAGATGGACGCCGCCTTTAAACAGCACGCCTTTGCGTGCGGCATTGGAGATCCCAGACAGGATCGCCGGCATAATGGAGGATACAAGGGCGCACGGCGAAGCGACCACGAGGAAGATCATCGCCCGGTAGATCGTGCGGTCCCAGGACCAATCTAGAATGAACGGCGGAAGCGTCATCAGCAGAACTGCAAGAGCCACAACCATTTTGGCATAAATGCCTTCAAACCGTTCCACAAACAGCTGGCTTGGCGGCATTTCATTTTTGGCTTCCTGTACCAGGTGAATGATCCGCGAGAGCAATGTCTCTTCCGCCAGCTTGGTCACCTTGATCTTGAGCGCACCTTGGCCGTTAATCGTACCGGCAAACACTTCGTCGCCGGCAGACTTATCCACGGGAAGGGACTCCCCGGTGATGGAGGCTTGATCGATGGCAGAATAACCTTCCACAACCTGTCCGTCAGCCGGCAGGCGTTCGCCGGGCCGCACCAACACCATGTCGCCAAGCTGCAATTGCTCGGCTTTGATTTTCCGCTCGGCACCGCCCTGCAGAACCACGGCCTCTTCCGGCCGCAACTTCATAATTGACTGAATATCCTGATTTGTCTTCTCCATCGTGAGCTCTTCCAGCGTGCCGCTTAAGCAGAAGATGAAGATCAGGATCGCCCCATCCATCCAATACCCGATGCTCGCCGCGCCTACCGCCGCTACAACCATCAGAAGATCGACATCAAGGTCTTTTTCTTTGAAAAGCGTTCCCAATCCTTCGATCGCCTTCCGGTATCCCCCGACGACATAGGCCAGTACGTAAAGGATGATTTCTGCAGCCGCCCAATTCTGTCGTCCCACAATCCATGCCAATGCAATAAAGAGCAGACACCCTGCGGTAATCAGGACCGACCCGTATTTCTCCCAAACCGTATGTAATGACAAACGCTCCTGCTTCTCGGAAAGCGTAGCCTGCGCCATGTTTTCCGCCTCCTTTTCGATTCTAATTGAGAATGTTTATCATACATTCTATCCCCCCCGGGGGGTTATTGTAAATACAAATAATCATCAATCTGTGAAGTTTATGGGACAGAAAAAAACGGCCCCCGTAAGGAGCCGTTTAATTCGCTTGATGCAATATATGCTGCTTTAGGACAAGGTGCTGAGCGCATCTCGAGTGAACGGAATCAGATCCTCCGCTCTATCTTCGCGGATTTTGGTCGCCCATGCCGGATCCACCAGCAGCGCTCTGCCGATCGCCACCAGATCAAATTCATCGTTCTCCAGCTTTTGGACCAGCCCTTCGATTCCTGCATTACCGGAGCTTCTTCCTTCGGCAAAAAAGGTCATGAAGTCGCTGTCGAGGCCGACCGAGCCGACGGTAATCGTCGGTTTGCCGCTGATCTTTTTCACCCAACCGGCAAAGTTCAGATCCGAACCCGGGAACTCAGGCTCCCAGTAACGACGGGTCGAGCAGTGGAAAATATCGACGCCCGCATCCAGCAGCGGCTGCAGGAATTGCTCCAGCTCCTCCGGATTGTTCGCCAGCTTAACGGTATATTCCCTTTCTTTCCACTGCGAAAGACGCAGCACGATCGGGAAGTCCGGTCCGACGGCCTCGCGGCAGGCCCGCACAACCTCTTCGGCGAACCGTGTGCGTGCCACCAAGCTGCCGCCGTAGCCGTCGGTGCGCTGATTGGTTTTTTCCCAGAAGAACTGGTCGATCAGATATCCGTGCGCACCATGGATTTCGATGCCGTCGAAGCCGATTTCTTTCGCTGCGGCTGCAGAGTTGGCGAATTCCTTAACGATGCCGGCGATCTCCGCTTCCGAGTAGTCATTTACTTGGCCTTTAGTGCCCATGTGCCAGATTTGCGGCATGATTTTGCCTCCGGCGGCATGAACTTCAGCCACGACATTGGCCCAGCCTTTCAAGGCTGTTTCGCCGTAAAAATGAGGAACATCTTTGTTGTTTGAAGCATCGGGATGGTTAATGACGGTTCCTTCGGTGATGATGAGACCCACGTTGTTCTCGGCCCGCCGGCGGTAATAAGCAGCAACGTTTGCTCCGGGCACCCCGTCAGGAGACATTGCGCGCGTCATCGGCGCCATTACGATACGGTTCGGCAGGGTCAAGGTCCCTGCGGTAAACGGGCGATACAAAGCTTGCACTGCGGTTGAAGTTGTCATGGATTAATTCCTCCGATCAAAATTGGATTAAAAACCAAAAGCGTATTGTTTAGGAATTTGCGTCTCTTTGTTCAGCTTTGCCGCCGCTTCAAGCGTCCAATACGGATTGCGGAGCATGCCTCTGCCGACCGCGACCAGCTCTGCTTCTTCGTTGCCGACCACGGCATTGGCCAGAATCGGATCGTCCAAACGCCCGACGGCGATGACCGGAACATCCAGTGCGTCTTTGATGGCCTTAGCCAAAGGCACCTGGTACGCCGCATGCGTCCCCGGACGGCCCGCAGCCGCAATCGGTCCTTCGCCTCCGGCGGAAATATGGAAGATGTCTACTCCGGCTTCACGGTACTTTTGGGCAAAGGCGATACTCTCCTCAATGCCATATCCGCCGTCCACGTATTCCTGGGCAGAGATGCGCAGAATCAGCGGCATGTCTTCCGGCATTTCGGCTTTGGCCGCAGCAATGACTTCACATCCGAACAGCGTCAAGTCCTGGCCGTATTCATCCTGGCGTTTATTGGTCAACGGCGAATGGAACTGGTGGATCAGATAGCCGTGCGCGCCGTGGATTTCAATCGTATCAAATCCGGCTTTAACGGCGCGGGCTACGGCGCTGCGGAATTTCCCTACCATCTCTTTCACTTCCGGGGTAGTCAGCTCGCGCGGGGTTTTAGATTTGCTGTCGAAAGGAATGGCGGACGGAGCGACGGGAACTTCGGCATCCTCCGCTTTGCGCCCGGCATGGCCGATTTGGATACCCACTTTAGCGCCGTGGCTGTGACTGGCGTCGACAATCCGGCGCAGCGCAGGGATCTGCTCATCCGACCATAATCCCAGATCATAATCGGTGATACGTCCATCCGGTTCAATATCCGTCATCTCGACAATGATTAGTCCGGTCCCGCCGACCGCACGGCTAACGTAATGCGTGTAATGCCAATCGGTGGCGATGCCGTCCTTGTCGGATACCGAATACTGGCACATCGGCGGCATGACCACCCGGTTTTTCAACTCCAAACCTTTAATGGCGTAAGGGCTAAACAAGTTAATCATTGAAAATCCCACTCCTCTTTCATTCGCTTTCCACATTATTGCATGCGCATGCATATATATTATCATGTTTGCTTGCGTTGTCAACACTTCAAAGGGCATATGTTTTACGGAAAAAGCACCCTCTCCATCGGGGAGCGAGTGCCAGCTGCCTGTTCTATTGCAGTTTTTTCATAATGTCATCCAGTATGTTCAATTTGCCGGTTTGCAATTCCTGTTGCAGTTCCTCGTTATACGTTTGTAAGGCGCGCTCCAGCTTATCCTCGCCGTACTCCGTGATGGACGTGTAGATTCCCCGCCGGTCGGCTTCGCAAACGGCACGTTCAAGCGCGCCGCAATTTTTGGCTTCCAACCGCGCAACAAGCCGGGAGATCGCGCTTTGGCTTAAACCTACCAGGTCCTGCAGCTGCTGAAGCCGCAATTTTTTTTCGCCGGATTGGGAGATGAAATAGAGCACATAGAACTCTTTTAACGACATATTGAAACGTTCTTGAAGTGCCTGCTCCAGCTTATCGTTGATGCCATTATAGATTTGGGAGAAAGACAACCATGTATTTAAAGTATCGTAGTTATTCTGCAAGGTAGGACCCACCTAATCTGTATGAAGATTTACCGTTAATTTACCCCATTGTAACAAGCGGAATCGAAACGGTCAAAAACTTCATGAGGTGAACAAGCGAAAATTAGCTCAGTCGCCGAAATGAATCACCTGATGCTCCGCCGCACTCCGGTACGTGCCGAACACCAGCTCCAGCGTCTTCAGATTATCCCGCCCGCTCGTTTGGAACGCCTCCCCGGTATCTAAGCAATGGATGAAATGCGACTGCAGCCGGTAATGGCTTTCTTCAAAATCCAGCCCGTTGTTTGCGGATACCGTCGTCTCCATTCCTTTGTTGTCCACCATGGTGATCGTTCCGTTGCCGTACAGCTTAAGGGTGGCCCGGTCGCCCTCAATGATCATTTGCTCCAGATGATTCGGCAGCACCGGATGCTCCAGTGGGCCAGGCAGGTCGCGGCGGGTTGCCCAGCTCATATCCATCAGTCCTATGCAGCCGTCATACCCAAGCGTAACGAATCCTGCATCTTCTCCAGCAATATGCGGGCTGAACTTTTGCGTTTCCGCGTAAAGCCGCTTTGGATCACCGAACAGAAACCGCCACGTATCGTACCAATGTACGCCCATTTCGTAAAAGAGCATTCGCGGCATCTCCCGGAAAAACGGCTGCGGCAGCACATTCTCCGGCGCAAACCGCGGCGAATAATAGTCGGTATGAATATAGCGGATCGTGTGCAGCCGTCCGGCGGCGCCGCGGTCCAGAAGCTTGCGGATTTCTTGAAAAGGCGCCATCCAGCGCCAATTCTCCGTCACCATCAGCCGAACGCCCGCCGCCTCGCATATCTCAACCATCTCCTGCGCTTCCTCCAGGGAGCGGGCGAACGGCTTCTGGCACATGATGTGTTTGCCGGCGGCGGCCGCTGTCCGCACCAGTTCCAAATGCGTGTCCGGTGCGGTAATGATGTCGATCACATCCACATCCGCCCCGGCCAGCATCTCATCCAGACTTGCGTATCGTGAATCCATGGATATTCCGTAGGTTTCTGCTTTGCGAACAAGCTTGGACCGATCCAGGTCGCAGATTCCGGCGATCTCCGCCCCCTCTATGCGCAGCCATGCTTTTAAATGTTTTTCGGACCAGTAACCGGCCCCTACCACACCAATCTTCCACATGTTGCTCGCCTCTCGATCTATGAATCTGTAACCCTATAAATTACTCGGTGATGCGCGTCATCCGTATCGCCATATACATCCGGGTAGGCAGGTCGATCCGAAAGTTGCCTTCATAGCGGCCCGGTAATTCTTCGATGTTCATGTTCCAGGTATCCAGCAGCTCCACTTTGTAAGCCACGCCCGGCGTCATTCTGAACTCGCGAAACTTCGGCCGGTTGAACCCGAAATAATACAGGTAATATTCGTCTTCGATCCCGGCGCAAGGTAAATCCCATTCCGTACGCGGCGGGTTCAAGTTCAAACCGTCGGCCGGCCCTTCTTCAATCACTTTACGCAGAAAAGCGATCCGTTCCGGGCTGGTGCCGTACAGTGACCCGCCTTTCGCCCACCAGATTTTATCCTCCGGATGCATATACGTCTCGCCATGCCCGACATAACCTCCGCGCACGGCTCCTTCCCAGAACCGCCGCACCATTTCTTCCCCGGTGATATTCCCCCAGCCATATTCGGCATCGCCCTCATAGGCGCATTCGTCGATAACGACGGGCTTATTCCATTGCTTCCGCCACTCATCGGTATTTTCCGCTGTTTTGTATACGTCGACGCGCTGAATGCTGCAATGGGTTACCCATGGCTTGTTGAAGTCGTAAAAGACCGAGCCGTTATGGTTCGAGATCAGGTGATGATATGGATCGTTTGCGGTGACAATTTGGGCATACCTTTCCCAGTCCGCCAGCGTTTTGGTACCCATGAAATCATATTCGTTGGCCAGCGACCACCACAGATGCCGGTAGGCGGACAAGCGGGCCGCCACGTAACGCAGATAGCGGTCATCCTGTTCTTCCGTCATTGCGGCGAACCCCCAGCGGTCGTACGGATGGAACAAAATCAGATCGGCTTCAATGCCAAGCTCCGCCAAATCCGCAATCCGCTCCTCCAGATGCCGGAAGAACGTCGGGTTAAACCGGCTGTAATCCCACCCGGTTTCAAGCGAACCTTCGAACGGATAAAACTCCGGCTCATTCGTGTTATAAAGATAAGACTTCGGAAAAACACACATCCGCAGCTTATTGAATGGAGCCGATTTCAAAGATTCGAGCGTCTGCCGCTCCATCTCTTCGCCCTGATGCACCCATGCGTAACAGGTCGTGCCGACCGGGCGGTACGGCGTACCATCTTCGTAAGCAAAATGGAAAGTGTTGTGGACACGAACCGGGCCGTGATTACCGGCTTTTGCGCCGGTGCAGACAAATGAACCCTCGAACCCGTCGAGCGCAGCATCTGTGCTGCTTACTCGAAACGCCCATTCGCCTTCTACACCCGGCATCAATCGGATACGGTATACGCCATCGCCGTCATAAAAACCGGAAGTGCGCACCGTCCGGCTGCCGCACGTGAATTCCGCACTCAGTTCAACGTCTGTAAAAGGGTTGCCGTGGACCAGCGCTCCCATCAAAACAAGCTCGCAAATGTCCCATTTGGAGACCTGCTCCGGAACGGTTAGGACTGCTTTTACTTGTGAAGATTCATTAGCTAACATAGCAATGCTCCTCTCAACATCAACTAAACATATTGACTAAACAAAAAATTAAATATTCGAGATCGTTTACCTACCCTCATCCTACAACATAGCTATTCTTACGTCAATAATGAGTTTATATGTGGATCTCTTAAAAAAATAACTTCAAAAAGAGGAACTAAACAACTAAACTAAACTGTCCCCCCCCCCCCCCCATTCAACTTGAAAGAATCTTCTTGCCAAAGTTTTATTCCTATACGACATATTTATTTGTATTCCTTGATGCTTCAAACCGGATTTTCTCTACCAGGCGTTCCCTAACAAATGGATTCACGGTTTGCTTATTTCCAGCCCATCCCTTACACTAAACATACTAAACAAAACAGGGAGTGGAGGTAAACACTATGAACATGGAGGAATTGGCCAAACGGGCCGGGGTCTCCAAAGGCGCGGTTTCGCTCGCGCTGAACGGTAAACCGGGCGTTGGGCCGGACACCCGCGAACGGATTTTACAACTGGCGGATGAGCTGGGCTATACCGTCCGCAGCCGGGCCAGCGAGGCCAAGTCGAAAGGGAAGTCGCTGCGTTTCCTGGTCTTCACCAACGCCGGATTGGTTCATAATGATTATTACCAGCAGCCCTTTTTTCGCGAACTGATTCATCATATCGAGGAACGTTGCCGGGCAAGGGGATATTCGCTGATCTTCTCGGCAATCGAGGAGAGCCAATATGGACAAGGAGTTCAGAACCTCATCGAGGACCGCGCAAGCGGGGTTATTCTGCTCGGCACCAATCTGGACGCACGCAAGATTGCTGAACTGGCAGCGAAGCTGCCGCAGCTAATTGTGCTGGATACCTGCTACGAAGCGATTCCGGTGCATTTTGTGGAGATTAACAATTATATGGGGGCGTATCAGGCAGGCAGTTATCTGGCGGGACTCGGGCACCGCAATATCGGCTATGTTTCGTCCGACGAACCGCTGCATAATTTCGCTGAGCGGCGGCGGGGATTTTTCGCCGCGCTTGAGGAACATCGGCTTGGGGTCGCCAAAGGCAACATGTTGGCCGTTCCACCTACCCTCTTCTCCTCCCAGGAGCCGCTGCGCCAACAGCTCAAGCAGTTAAAAAACAGCGGCCAGCCGTTTCCGACGGCTTTCTTCTGCGAATGCGATTATATGGCGATCAGCGCCATGAAAGCTTTAACGGAGCTGGGCTTTGCGATCCCCGGCGATGTGTCGGTGGTCGGGTTCGACAACATCCAGGAGTCGCTGATCATGACCCCGGAACTAACGACTGTCCATGTGGAGAAAGAGCAGCTTGCGCATCTGGCCGTCGATCTCCTGATCCGGGCGATTCATGAAGAGACAACGGTACATACCAAGGTAAAGGTCGACACGCGTTTTGTGGAGCGCGGTTCCTGCCGCAAAATATAACGTCAGAAAAAGCCTCCCCAAGCGGGAGGCTTTTCAATATGCTCTAGAAGGTTGCTATGAATGGTTACCCGTGAATCTTCAAGGAGCCGATTTGTTTGACCACTTCCGGATCACGATGGGAAAAGAAGACGCTCTCCCGGGTATCCAGCGCGCCGATGGCCGCCAAATCCTCTGCATCCAGCTCGAAGTCAAAAATGTTGAAGTTCTCCACGATCCGTTCCTTCCGTACCGATTTTGGAATGACTACGACATTCCGCTGCGTCAGCCAGCGGAGGATCACCTGCGCGACCGATTTGCCGTGTTTTGCCGCAATTCCGGCCAGCGCTTCGTTGGTGAACATATTGTTCCGTCCTTCGGCAAACGGTCCCCAGGATTCAATCTGCACCCCGTGCGTCTCCATGAATTGCTGGTTTTCGATTTGCTGGTGGAAGGGATGGGTTTCGATCTGGTTCACTGCAGGCACAACCTCGTTATGAACGATTAAATCGATCAAACGGTCCGGCTGGAAGTTGCTGACCCCGATCGCCCGGATTTTGCCTTCCCGGTACAGTTCCTCCATGGCGCGCCAGGAACCGTAGACATCGCCGAACGGCTGGTGGATCAGATACAGGTCGAGGTAATCGAGCTGCAGCTTCTCTAATGAAGCGGCGAACGCTTTTTTCGTATTCTCATATCCGGTATCCTGCACCCACAGTTTGGTGGTCACAAAAATCTCTTCGCGCGGCACGCCGCTCCGGAGGATCGCCCGGCCCACCGCTTCTTCGTTCATGTAAGCAGCGGCCGTATCAATCGAACGGTAACCGGCCACAAGCGCGTCATAGACGCTTTGCTCGCAATCCGCCGCATCCCGGATTTGGTAGACGCCGAAGCCGAGAATCGGCATTTCGACGCCATTGTTCAATGTAACCTTTTGCATAATCCATGTCTCCGTTCTTATAAAATGAACTCACAATGCCCCAACCACCGGATGCGGCACATACGGCTCCTCCAGATAGGCGAGTTCCTCTGCGGAGAGCTTAACCGCCAGCGCGGCGACGCCGTCCTCCAGATGCCGCATTTTGGTCACGCCGATAATCGGCGACGTCACCGGCGACTTATGCAGCAGCCATGCCAATGCAATCTGCGCCCGGGGAACGCCTCGCCGTTCGGCCAGCGCCGCCACACGTTCTGCAATTACCCGGTCCGCTTCGGCGGTCGGATCGTATTTGCTCTTCTGCACCTGGTCGGTTTCGGAACGCAGCGTGGATTCGCTCCAGTCCCGGGTCAACCGGCCGGAAGCCAGCGGGCTGTACGGAATGACGCCGATTCCCTCGGCTTTGCACAAAGGCAGCATCTCCCGTTCATCCTCGCGGTACAGCAGATTGTAATGATTTTGCATCGAGACGAACCGGGTCCAGCCGTTTTGCTCCGCCACATGATTTGCCTTCAGGAACTGCCAGGCGTACATCGCCGAAGCGCCGATATACCGAACTTTTCCGGCTTTCACGACATCATGGAGGGCTTCCATCGTTTCCTCGATCGGCGTTTCATAGTCCCAGCGGTGAATCTGGTATAAATCCACGTAGTCCGTGCCAAGCCGTTTCAAGCTGTTGTCGATTTCATTCATGATCGCTTTGCGGGACAGGCCTGCGCCGTTCGGTCCTTCGTGCATCCGGAAAAAGACTTTGGTCGCAATCACGACCTCCTCCCGCCGGGCCATGTCCTTCAGCGCTCTGCCGACGATCTCCTCGCTCGTGCCGTCCGAATACACATTGGCGGTGTCAAAAAAGTTGATTCCCGCCTCCAGCGCTTTTTGGATCAGCGGCCGGCTGTTCTGTTCGTCCAGCACCCAGGGATGTACCCACCGTTCCGCCACACCAAAGCTCATACAGCCCATGCACAGCCGGGAGACCTCCAGACCGGTAGAACCAAGCTTCACATATTCCATATTCGTACACCGCTCCTTTTATATAAGTTCTGCTGCCGCGTGCGTCAGTGTTTTTTCTTTTTTCAAAATCGTCTGATCGTAACGCTCAATCTTGTCGTCAAGCCGCGCCAGCGTGCCCGTCAGCTCTGCAATTTTCTCCGCCAGCTTCCCACGCTGCTCTGCCAGCAGGCTCTTGCGTGCTTCCAGCGTATCTTCGCCCAGCCTGGCCAGCGAGACATATTCGATCAGCGCCTCAACCGGCAGCCCCGCGCTTTGCCGCATGCATTTGATGAAATCCACCCACTTGCAATCCTCTTCCGTATAGGCGCGCATGCCGCTTTTGTTGCGGGGAACCGGGGGGATAAGTCCGATCCGTTCGTAGTACCGGAGCGTATCCTGGGACAAATTGAATTTCTCGCTGACCTCTGCGATTGTCATGGACATCCTGCCTCTCACCTGCCTTAATCATTATTCGCGTATGCAATAAGCTTACGATCTGGAGTTAACTCCAGGTCAAGCTTTTTTACTGTAAAATAATCCGCCTTGCATTCCAGTCCATACTAAATCGAATCATACGGGAGTGCAAGGCAGCACAAAAACCCGGGCCTCTGCATCGAGGTCACCGGGTTTATTGTCGTTCAATAGGTAGGAACTTAAACGGCTACCGTCATGGTCTTCGTCTGGGTTCCCGAGAAAGGCACCGGAATATAAGCTACGCGGGTCACCTGGGTCAGCTTCACCTTATGCTCGCCCTCCGGCAGGCCGCCCTCCTGTTCCACGTACACCAGTCCTTCTTGGCCGTACTCCCATTTGTAGAAGGTAACGGTGGTCATTTCGTCTAAGGTAAAATACTGTTCGCCGTCTAGGGAGAAGCGGATGTGCTCGCGCGGTACCGGCACGCCGTTTACTTCAACCTGAATGTCATGCACCATCGAGAGCGGAATTCCGCGATAGTACGTAATACGGGTGCGCATTTCGAAGCCGGTGGTTACGCCGTCTTTTTTCACGTTTCGGAGACTGTTATCGCTGAGTACATAATTATCAAACATCGTTGGTCCCTCCTATGCTCTTAAATGTAGCTGCGCAGCATGTCTTGATGCCGCCGTACTTGGGTTACCGCATCGATTTCCGTACCCGGCAGGGCAAAACGTCCGCCTTCGTATTCGCTGGCGATGTAGCCGTCGTAGCCTTTGGCTTTCAAATAATCGATCAACTCTTTGTACGGGATGGAGTATTCTGTACCCTCTTCCGTCATTTCGAAGAATTTGCCATGGAAATGCTTGATGAAAGGCAAATATTCGTCCAGCACGGAGAAATCGTGGTTTTCGTAGCCGCCGGCAAACAGGACGTATTCGCGGTCCGTGTGAGAGCGGATAAGGCTTTCGAGCGGTTCCGGCAGTACGCGCTGATGGCTGATGGCCTCAACGTCTTTGCCTTTGGCGAACTCATTGTCGATATACGCTGCGACTTCAGGATTCAGCCCCTGGTTCAGGAAAAATGAAGTGGATACCCGTGGATGCTTGCGGCAGAAAATGCCGGTATCGATCACAAGCCCAACGTAAGGGGAGTTCAGCTTGAACATCAGGTCGGTGAATTTCTTGGTCTCTCCATTGCCTAAAGCCATTCCGCCGTGAACCTCCAGCGCCATTACAACATCCAATTCCTCCGCCAGCGGAAGCGCATCTTCGATAATGTCCGTCGGCGTTAAGGATACAAGGCGGACGAGATGGATTCCGAGCTTGTGGGCGAGCCGCAATTCTTTTTTCAGCAGATCAAGATTCTCTTTACGGGTCAATCTGCGGTTCCGGTATAGCACGGTATTGATGTAAATATCGTTGCAGATCGGCTTGATGCCGGTTTCGCGCAAAATCCGGTTCCAATTGGCGATATCTTCATCCGATACATCCGGAGCGCCCCAAAGCATCTGGTCGCTGATAATTTCCACGCCTTCCACGCCGATTGCAGCCAGTTCCTTGAGGCAATCCTCAAGCGTCATTTTGCCGCGGGCATATTCGTCCTGGTAGCTGTACAAGCTCACGCAACGTTTAATATTGGACATTGTAATCCCTCTTCTCTTTAGCATTGATTTACAGCGTATCCATACGCAGTTCCAATTCAATTAGGCCGACTTCATGCGGTTTCAACACGCTACTGATCTCCAGGCTGCCGCCCCGCACTTCGACATGTTCGACGGAGATGCTTGGAACGCAGATTTGTTTCAAAAATTGGATTTCGTCCGGACGGATATCGTGCACGGCCCCGAATTGCTTCCACTCCTGCAGAATGCTGCCGCGGCTGCTCCCCACATAGGAACGTTTCAGCCGGTAGCTGCCGTCCTTCAGTCCCTCCAGGCGAAAATTTCGCACGGTCGGTTCGGCGGCCGGACCGCCTGCATCATCCAGTGCATCCGGTAAGCAGCCCCCTTCCGCCGGGCAATGCGCATCAACATCCAAATGCCGGTAATGATAACAGAGCAATTGATAACGGTATTCGCTCCGTTTGGTCAGCAGGTAATCACGGCCTTTGCCGATCAGCTGCTTGCCCATCCGGTTCAGGAACGAAAAAGCATAATACGCCGGTTTTTTGATCCCGTTCTTGGAGATGAGCCCGGCGCCTCCGTACAACAGGCGTTTGGAATCCCGGAACTCGCTGAAAATATCGGAGTACAGCCAGTAGCCCATCAGGCATTGTTCGTCGATGGCCTCCGTCATGTTCTTCAGAATATAGGAAGCCTTGAACAGACTGTCGTTCAAATAATCACGGTTCGAGATGCTGAAATTCCATTCGGAGATATGCAGCGGGATGTGCTCAAGACGGCGTTCGGCCAGCAGCCTCCGCACCGATTGCAACGTATGCAGAATCCACTGCTCATCGGGCGAATGCGTAAACAGCGATGCCGTCCCTTCGGGCGATGGCGTGAATTCATACGGGTACAGGTACAGGGACAGGAAATCCGGATGGATCTCCCGCCGGCTCCATTTGTCCAGAAGCAGCGGAAGGAACCTTCCCTCGAGATCCATGCTTAACCCGCAGCCGCCCAGCTTGGCTCCCGGCAGCAGCTCCTTCAATTCCTTCCACGTCAGCTCGAAGCGGATGAAATAATCGTCAAACCACTGCTCCATCCCCTCGGTGCGGTATTCCTCGCGCACCAGATGGTCTACGCCTTCAGACAGAAACGCATGTTTGCTGGAATGCCACAGCTCGAAATACCAGCCTTCCACCTCTTCGCCGCCGTAGCGGTTGATGCAATGGATCAGGAAAGCACGGATCAAGCGCTTCCATTCCTCCGCCGTCCGCTGCTTCGGCAACGCCGGAACAGCGCCCATCTTCTGGCTCGCATTCTTCTGGATCAGCTTTGGTTTATCGCCGAGTTCCAGGTACGGGCGGAGCCGGCTCTTTAACAGAATGTCGATCAGCTTGTCGATATTGCTGAAGTTGTAGCCTGTATCCGGATCAGAAGGATCCTCGATCATCATCTCTTCACTGAAGATTCCCCAGACCCGGGCATAGCTGAAGCCCAGTTCTCCATGAATCAGGGTCAGCTGCTCCTGCAGATCGGAGTTCAGCAGATCCCGGGCATAGCCGATATTGATTAATTCCTTCCAGACCCGCTTGTAGGTCTGCCCTTGTTCAGCGGAAGCATTGAGCACGGTTACGCAGGCATCCGGATTACCGCTGCGGGCAAGCAACGCGACAAGTTCATCCAGCGCCTGCTGGGATCCCTGCAGCTCCGGCCGGTCCTCCCGGGCGCCGGCTTTGGCATCCAGCGCTGCCTTCCGGTACTGCGAAGGCGTCAGTTGATGCATCTCCCGGAATACGCGGTTAAAGGCGGTCAGGCTGGGAAACCCGCTGTCGAGGGCAATCCGTGTAATCGGCTGGTCCGTATACAGCAAATGGGCAATCGCGTAATCCAGGCGAATCCGGTTGAGATACTCGGAGAAGGTCATGCCCATTTCTTTTTTGAACGATTTGGAGAGATACGGAACCGATACGTAATGACGTTCGGCCACTTCGTTCAGCGTCAGCGGCTGGCGGAAATTGGCCTGCATGTAAGTGCAGATCTCCAAGAGCCGCTGGTTTGGTTTATTGATTGCCGCAGCAGCCCCCTTTGCAGGTACGGCGACCGAATAGCGGCTCTGCAGCAGATGCAGCAGATCGAAGGTTAGCTTGATTTCTTCCACCGGATTGCCATTGTTCCTGCGGGTCCGGCTTTGCAATATCCCGGTAAAAATGCTTCGCAGCTCTTCGTCGGCTGCTTTCCGCTCCCGCGCGGAGCAGCAGAAGAACTGGGTGTTTTCGCGGCCGCCGAACATCACCACGATCTCCTTCGGAAGGAGGAACCGGGCAGCCAGCAGTCCATCCCCCGCCTCGAGCCGGAATTCCTCGTTCGGATTAAACAGTATGAAGCCGCGTTCCTCTAGGGGAAGCTGGAGCGCCTGACGGTGAACCGTCAACGCTCCGCGCAACACGTAGATGATCTGGATGTCCGGGCTGGCAATGGAGCCCGCATCCTTTTCGGAAATAATCGATGTCTGAATGGAATAGAGCGGGATGATCCGCAGTAAAGGGTATTGGTTCTCCAATGCGCAGCCTCCTTTCTTAGGGCTTCTTTATACCCACCACATCTCGGCAGCCGGTTCGCGGATCAAAAGCGGCTTCAAAGTATCCACCGCTTTGGAGAATCCTTCGCCGACCGACATCAAACCGTCTTCATGCTCGATGCTTACCACATAATCGTAACCGACGAGCCGCAGCGTACTGATGATATCGGCCCAGGTCTTGGCGTCATGGCCGTAGCCGACGGACCGGAAGTTCCATGCGCGGTCTAGCAGCGCCGTATACGGCTGCATATCCGTGACCCCGTAACGGTTGACGTTCACAGGATCGATCACCGTATCTTTGGCATGGAAGTAATGCAGCGCACCCGCCCGCCCGAGAATGTGAATCGCCTGAATCGGATCGATGCCCTGCCACCACATGTGGCTTGGATCGAGATTGGCGCCGATGGCTTCCCCGGCGGCCTCGCGCAGCTTCAGTAGTGTAGCCGGTGTGTGGACCGAGAAACCGCCATGCAGCTCCAGAGCGATCTTCAAGCCTTTCGCTTGCGCGTAACCAGCGGTTTCGGTCCAGTAGGGAATCACTTTGTTCTCCCACTGCCATGCAAGCAGTTCGCCGTATTCGTTCGGCCATGGCGCAACCGGCCAGTTCGGGTATTTCGCGTCATCTGAATCGCCGGGACAGCCGGAGAAGCCGACAACGACCGGAACCTCAAGCCGCTCCGCCAGATTGAGTGTGCGGATAAATTCCTCGTGATACTGCTGGGCAACCGCTTTCTGCGGATGCAGCGGATTGCCGTGGCAGCTTAACGCGCTGATCGTAAGCCCTCTGGCGTCGAATTGCTGCTTGAATGCTTTCAGCTTGCCGGCATCGGCCAGCAGTTCCTCGGGTTTGCAGTGGTGGTTGCCGGGATAACCGCCGGTTCCAAGCTCCACCGCATCCAGCCCTTTGGCAGCAATCACATCGAGCGCTTCTTCGAGCGGCAGCTGCTGTAAAAGTACGGAGAATACTCCAAGTTTCATCGGGAGCCCTTCTTTCTGGCGGTAGGATTAGAAGAATACCGGTTCACCGGTTTCCGCCGATTTGTAAATCGCTTCAAGAATTTGCGTTACGACCAGTGCCTGCTCCGGCAAGACGAGCGGCTCTTTGTCGTTCAGCAGCGCGTCCACCCACATGCGGGCTTCCACGGCGTTGGCTTTGCGGCTCTCTCCGCTGAAGTACGCTACACCGCCGCCGTCGGAAGGCGCGGTTTCGACCAGCTGGCCATGCTGCGCGGAATTGAACACCACATACCCTTCATCGAGGAACGCTTTGCCGCGCATTTCGGCGCCTGCTTTCGTGCCGCACAGCGTCACTTGCGCTTCCTTGCCGTCCAGCACATTGAGTGCCCAGGCCGCTTCCAGATAGATGGTTGCGCCATTTTCCATTTTGATGAATCCGAATGCCGAGTCTTCGACTTCGAAGGTCTCCGGATCCCATGGTCCGAACATGTTGCCCATCGGGTTATCGCTCAGCTTCTGGTACGTGGAGCCAACAACCATCTTTGGTTTGTAGTTATTCATGTTCCACAGCGTCAGGTCCAGTGCGTGGGTACCGATGTCGATCAGCGGGCCGCCGCCTTGCTTCGATTTATCCGGGAAGACGCCCCAGGTAGGTACCGCTTTGCGGCGTACGGCATGCGCTTTGGCAAAATAAATTTCGCCCAGCTCGTCATTCTCGCAAGCTTCATGCAAGGCCAGCGAATCCACGCGGCAGCGGTTTTGGTAGCCGATCGTCAGCTTTTTGCCGGTGCGTTTGGCGGCATCCAGCATTTTTTGCGCTTCTTCGGTGTTGATGGCCATCGGCTTTTCGCAAAGCACATGTTTGCCGGCTTCCAGGGCATCGACAGTGATATACGAATGAGAAACGTTCGGGGTCAGGACATGCACAACGTCCAGGCTTTCGTCCTTCAGCAATTCCTTGTAGTCGGTGTATACGCTTGCATTTTCGCTGCCGTATTGCTCTGCCGCTTTACGTGCACGCTCTTCGACAATATCGCAGAATGCTACCAGCTCGACTTCGCTGCTCAAGGCAGCCAGTGCCGGGAAATGCTTTTGATTGGCGATACCGCCGCAGCCGATAAATCCGAAACGCAATTTTTTGTTGTTCACTGTAAGTTCCTCCTGATAGAAAAATTCGAATTGTTTACCACCGCTTAATAGTTACCTTTGCTTAATGGTTAACTTTTGGTAAACTTCTCGTACCTAAGATAACATTTCCGATTAGGTTTGGCAAGCAGTTATTTTTTAGGTTTGTAAACGTATACAAAAAAAGCATGTGCCACTCCTGTTCTTTCAGGAATAGCACATGCTTAAGCCAATTCTATAGCGCAAGGACCGCAGGCCGATCCTGGTTCAGGATTACCGGCGACCCCGCAGCTGCGCTTTGGTAGAAGGCGTCCACAATCTCTGCAAAATACAGCCCGTCTTCCGCCGGCGCAATGAGCGGCTGGCTGCCGTCCTTGATGCAATCGACGAAATGACGAAATTCATTCTTCAACTGGAGCGTTGGATTTAGCTTCAACCTCGGCGTGATATCCAGACAGATATCCGAGCTTTCGCCGAACAGCTTAAGCGTCCCGTTGACCAGACTGGCGCCGCCTTTGGTGCCCATCAGCTCCACGAAGAAACGATCCTCCTCGATATTCGAAGCCCAGCTAAAATCAAAGGACAGGCATGCCCCGTCCTGCAGCCCTAAATAACCGGTCGCTGCATCTTCCACGTTGAACAAGCCGCTTTCAATCCCTTTATAGCCGTTACGGTTCCGCGCCGTGGTATGCACGAAATTCTGATGGATACTGCCTGCGGTATAGGATACCTTAGGCAATCCCATGAAATACAGTGCAAGGTCAAGGTAATGCGCACCCAGATCGATCATGACGCCGCCGCCGGCACGGGTTTTATCCGTAAACCAGGTACCCCGGCCCGGAATGCCGCTGCGGCGGATCCAGCCGGCTTTGGCGCTGTAAATGTTGCCGAGATTACCGGCATCGATCCACTCTTTCAGGAATACCGCTTCATTGGTAAAACGGTTGTTGAGTCCGATCATCACCTGTTTGCCGGAACGGTTCCGCGCCGCAACAATGCGCTCTGCTTCCGCCTTGCTGATGCACAGCGGTTTCTCACAATGAACATGGGCGCCATGCGAAAGCGCATATTCCGTAATTTCGGCATGCAGATGATTAGGGGTGACGACACTGACGATATCCGGCCGTTCTTTGGCGAACATTTCCTTATAATCCAGATAAACGCCGGCAACGCCATATTTCTCCGCCATGCGGGCCGCCTTACCCGGCTCGACATCGCAGACCGCAACCACTTCAATATCCTCCAGCGCCAAATATCCGTGGATATGTTTCTTCTCCGCGTTGCCGCCGGCGCCGATCAATGCGTATTTGAGTTTGTTTGTCATGTTAGGTTCACCTCGTATTGTTATGGCAATTATGCTTCCAGCAGCAACTTCTTGAAGTAAGCAGCCGAGTAATCGATGCCTTTGTCTGCCAATGCATCCGGAAGGGCCGATTTGCGCGGTTCAATGCTGAGTCCGCCATCATATCCCGCGGCGCGAAGCGTGGCAATGAACGACGGCCAATCCGTCTGATCCATGCCTGCCGGCGGTTCATCCACCTTTTGCCCGTTGACCAGGAGCGAGCCTTTCAAATGTACGTGATAGAACCGGTGCCCCCAATCGAGCGCCTCCTGCATATAGTCTCCGCCGAAGAATCGGGCATGTGAAGGATCGTATTTAATGCCGAGCTCCGGCAAATGTCCATGGATGATGCGCCATACCTCCGGCGTATTGACGAAATTTACTTTACGACAGTTGTAGGTGGATATTTTGACGTTCTTCGTCGCTGCATAATCCAGCAGCCTGCTGAAGAACGAGATCGCCGCCGTGCAATTATCGTAAAAAGACAATTCCTCGACATAGTTACAGCCGGCAACAAAGCTTGAGCATCCCAGCGCGCTGGCCGCGTCAATCAGTTTATAGCAGCGCTCCAGCTCATCCAGCAAAATTTCCCCCTTAGCGTTGATCCGCTCCGACTTCCAACGGCCGATCGATCCTACCTTTACGCCGTATGAACGTGTCCATTCCGCAATCTGCTCCAGCTGAGCGCAAAATTCGTCCACATTGTCGCCTTCGTTGATGCAAAATTCCAAGAAGCTTAACCCCCGTTTACGGGCTTGAATAAAACTATCCTCTTTCACCGATGCGATCATTCCCAGCTTCATAGTACAAGACTTCCTCTCCGTGAATGTTGTATAGTTAATCTATATTTAACGGTTAACTATGAGTAACTCTTTAATGCTACTTTACCAGAGATTCTCCGGTTTTGCAAGCGCAACAAAAAACGGATTCCGCAAGGAATCCGCCAGTAATACATTCCGTTATTTCTGCAAATAATGCAGCACAAACGCCTTGGAAGTCTTGGCGATCTCCCGGACATTCACGCCGTGCTCCTCCTGCAGCAGCTTCCCCCGAAAAGCCAGGCGCTGCATCAGGCTGATAATCATTTCGATGATATAGAGGCTGGATTCATTCAGGTCAAGGTCGGGACGGATGGAGCCGTCTCGCACGCCCTGTTCCATATAATTGTACAGCAGCCGCCCGACCGCGCCGTCGCTGACCTGCTCACGGTAGGTGGCCTGCAATTCTTCGTTCGGATAGTGGTCGCGGTACGTATGGTCAAAAAATCCGATATATTTCAGATAGTCCGGCTGGCTGTCCAAGAAATCGATCCAGGCATCCAGATAACCTCCTACGCTCTCCAGGCCGCTGCTGCGGGAAGCAGCATGCGTTTCAATATAAGCCGTGATTTCGCCGAGGATCTTCTGCTGAACGGCAAAAATGAGCTCATCCAGCGAGTTGAAGCATTTGTAGAACGTAACTTTACTCAAGTTCGCCCGCTCACAGATCTCCTTCAGCGCTACATTCGTAAAATTATTTTCGATCAGGGTATGCTGACCGGCTAAAATAAACTCTTCCCGGTTCCGGTTCCGCACATCCTGATGCCATGTTGTTGCCATGTGAACCTCCTTTCTTATATACAGCGGTAAACCGTTTATTCGCAGTTAATTATTGAATCCAGCATAGTACAGGCGTATGCAAAAATCAAGCCGTTTTAGAGGTGGAATCCGGATATCCCGTCGCGCAGGTTCTCTGCGCTTTCCCCGGTCTCGTCGGCGACCCGCGCAACGATCCGGCTTCGTGCCAGCACTCCGCCCGCTTGTTCGGCAATCGAGGCCGTATCGAGCGCGGATTGGCCGCCGGCCAGCGCAATCTCCCCGATGCTCGCCGACATACGCCGGATGGAAGTCTCAATATCCACGGACGACCGGTTAAATGCCTTTAGGAGACGTTCAAAATATTCCGCATCCCGGTAATACTGCTCCCCGCTCTGCACCAGTAATTCGTAATCGGCCAGAACCGTCTGGTCGATGAAACGCAGGGCATCCTCGGAGCATCGGGTCAGCTTGTCTACGGACATAAGCACCTCACGGGTGACAGCCTGAATTTCCGCAGCCGAGGTACCTGACTGCTCGGCGAGCTTCCTGATTTCTCCGGCAATGACCGCAAAGCCCCTGCCCGTTTCGCCGGAACGCGAGGCTTCGATACCGGCGTTCAGCGCCAAAATATTGGTCTTGGACACAATGCCGAGAATCACCTGGACCAGCAGGTTGATCCGGTGTACCGATTGGGATTGGGTTATCGCTTCGTCGATGTTGAGCTTCAGATCTCGCAGCAGCTCTGCGGCCCGTTCCCTGGATTGATCGCTTCCGCTTTTGAGCGTTGCCGCCCGCGTGAACATGGCATGGGAATCGGCAACGCCCTGTTCTGCGTTCGCTGCGATCGACTGAACGGAGAGCTCGACCGTGCGGGCCATGCTCTTAAGTTCATCCGCGGCCGCCGCCGTCTCCTGTGCCGCTGCGGACATCTCCTGCGTAATCTCCGATACGGTGCGGATCTGTTCGTTCAGCTCATAGATGCTGCCTTGAGCGGTCTCAACGTTGAGCGATAACTTATCGGATTCTTGCTTCACCGTCCCGATGGCTTTACTCAGCGAACTCTTCATCTGATGCAGTGAAGCCATCAGCATACCGGTCTCATCCTTACGCTTCATGTAACGGTTTGGAATCGCCTCCTGCCAATGGCCGGAAGCCATCTTCTGCAGGTAGGCCGAAGCAGCCCGGATCGGCTGAGTAACCGATTTTGCAAAAAAGGCAATGATGAGTGAGAACATCAGCACGGCGGCAAGAATGACAGCGATAAGATCCCGCTTCAGACGTTCTGCCTTTTCCGCATATCTGGACGTAGGCATATAAGAAATAGCGAAGAGATCCTGAGTCCGGCTCTTCTCATAGGAGCCGATATACTGAACGCCTTCCAGCGTAAAGCGGCCTGAAGCACCGGCATCCGACTTGAAACGGTTGTAAAAATCCAGTATATCGCCTTTCTGTTTGCTTAAATCAAGTGAGAGGATGTACTGCGCGTCCGCGGAAGAGACGACAAGCCCTTTACCGTTCACCAGCATGGTCTTCAAGTCATTATCACCGGATGCATTCACTCGGCCGGCCAGCGCACCCAAGTCGATCGAAGTAACCAGCAAGCCTTGCGGCTCGCCCCCGTCCCGTCCTGGGATCACTACCGCGTTGGTAATCACCGGCTTGCCGGATACAGGCGAGAGCTGCGCCGTTTCCGTAATGACGGCCCCATCATGGGCCTCCGCTTCCTCAAGCCAGCTTTTTGCCGCATCTCCGACACTACTGCCGACAGATCCGCCGCCAATCCCGTCGATGCGGATCGTTCCGTCCAAGCCGACAATAAAGATATTCTCGTATAACCCTTCTGCATTGGTGACGATTTGGCCCAAATATTCGGAAATCCGCGAGTGGCCGCCATGCCCGTCGCTTGTCGCCTGATTTACGTTATTCATGTAATCAGCGATATTAGGCTGAATGGCAAGGCTGGCCGACTGCGTCATAATGCTGCCGATGGCCAAGTCGATTTCGTTCCTCTTTTCCCCCGCAACCGCGGATAAGTTATGTGCCGATTCATTGTACAGCGTCCGGGAGAACGTATGGTTCGCATAGATCAGCGAGAACGTCATGGGAATGGCCATGCACAATAGAGAGATCAGCAGAATTTTGACAAACAGGGAATTCCATTTGCCCGCATCGGAACGCTTCATCTCAGCCATCTCCTGTCCCTAACCGAAGCAGTGAAGGCCTGCCGCCCCCACAACACCGGCATTGTTGCCCAGTATTGCCGGCACGATGTCCACATTCTCGCTGCCGTTGCCAAGCGCATATTCCCGGAAATAACGGTCGATGCGGTCCAGCAGGAAGCTTCCGGCTTTGGCAACGCCGCCCCCGACTACAAAACGCTGCGGGTTGACCACGACCGACAGCAGCGCCATGGACCGTCCGAGATAATCGGCGGCGCGGTCGACAATGTGCAGGGCCGCCGGATCGCCGGCTTTGGCCGCATCCAATACATCCTTGGCGGTAATTTCGCGATGATGGGCGAGCATGGTCTGCTCCCCGCGGATCACCGCTTCCTTCGCCATATAAATGATGCCCGTCGCGGAGGACACCGTCTCCAGGCAGCCTTTTTTCCCGCAGCCACAGAGAATGGCTTCGTTGTCCGCAACAACCTTCAGATGTCCGATTTCTCCGCCCATCCCGTTAAAGCCCTGGCATAGGTTGTTCTTGACGATGATGCCTCCGCCTACGCCGGTTCCCAGCGTATAGCAGACCGCATTCGGAATGCCTGCGGCAGCTCCGCTCCACACTTCGCCGAGTGCGGCAACATTCGCGTCGTTATCGATTTTCACCGGCTTGCCCATTCGGTCTTCAAGAATTTGCCGTACCGGCACATCCTTCCAGCCCAGGTTAGGCGATGCTTTGACCAGTCCTTGTTCAAAATCCAGAAAGCCCGGTATCCCGGCGCCGATCCCGGCGATTTGCTCCCAATTGCAGCCTTCGCGTGCAACCAGCTCTCTGACGTACAGCTCGATGTTCTGCAGCACCCCTTCCGCCCGTTTCTCCGCTTCCGTTGGTCCTTCAAACACCGCAAGCAGCTGCCCCTGCGCATCGCACAGGCCGATTTTGATCGACGTTCCCCCAAGGTCAATGCCTATGTAATACTTATCATTTGTCTCCATCTAAATTTCTCCTCTCTGATATGCACTCAAAAAGACAATGCCATAAGTGGACAAACCTTACAGCATTGCCTTATGGGTGAAGGTTATTCCGATAAAGCGGTTACGTTATACTGCGCTGCGTCTGGCATCCAGCTCGCGCACCACTTGCGGATGGATGGCATCCAGTTTATAGAAGCAAATCGCTGCAATCTGCAGTACTGTGCACACCAGCGGAATGGCGAAGAACAGTACGTTGATGGCTGAAGATGCGCCGGCTGTTACATTCTCCGCGCTGTAGCCGGTAAATGCGAGCGTATAACCGACAACTGCGCTGCCAAGTGCCATGCCGACTTTAGTGGCGAAGCTGTAGCCCGCATACAAGGTGCCTTCGGATTTGTTGTTGAATTTCCATTCGTTGTAATCGACGGAATTGGCGATCATACTGAATACGGCGCCCGAGCTGATTCCGCCGAAGATGTTGGCTACCAACCACAGACCGACAAACATCGCCATGTTGTGCTCAAAGAACGGCATAATCGAGAGAGCGATCATGAAGAGAATCTGGGCAATGATGTTGCCTTTACGCTGTTTGAATTTCTTCAGGAAAGCTGGCGTAATGGCCGCAGAGCACAGCAAGGATACGTAAAGCGCCGGCAGAAGGATCGAAATCATACCCGGATTGTGCAGCACATGCAGGCAGAAAAAGATCGTAATGGATACGGTTGCGCCGGTACGGATAAAAAGCAGCAGCGAGAACACGATCGTCGAAACCCATGGCGCGTTTTTGAATGCGCTTTTATAAGTTTGAATCAGTGAGCCCTTTGCTTTGTGGGCCGATACCGGCTCGACATAACGTTCTTTGCAATTCTTGAATACAATAAGGAACATAATGGAGCTGAGTACGGCGAAAACGATCGTTGTAAACAGGTACCCTTTCTGTTCATTGCCGCCTCCGAAAAACTTCACCATAGGCGTCGTCAGCGCAGTCACGATGATACTGCCGCCGGCCATCCCGACCATGCGGTAGCTGGACAGCTGGTCTTTCTCTTCCCCGCTTCGCGTCATCATCGGCATCAGCGCGCCGTATGGCACATTGACGATGGAATACAGCAGGCCCGCGATGATGTACGTGACGGATGCGTAGATGATTTTTCCGGTGTTCGAAAGATCCGGGCTGGTGAACGTTAGAATCAGCATAATTGCAAACGGGACAATTCCGAATAAAATATATGGACGGGCTCTGCCGTAACGCGTATTCGTGCGATCCACGAATCCGCCGATGACCGGGTCGATGATGGAATCCAGAATCCGGGCCACCAGAATCAATGTGCCGGTAGCGGCTACCGGGATCAAGGCCACGTCGGTGTAAAAGTAGAGCAAAAAGCTGCCGACAATCCCCCACATCAGATTGGACCCGAGGTCTCCGAGACCGTAGCTGATTTTCTCCTTGAAGGTTAATTTACTGCTCCTACCCGCTTCGGACGTCCGGACCACCGGGATATCACTTGCCAAATTCGTCGTTTGCATGTCCTTCATCTCCCTTTATTTAATCGCTTACATGATTGGTAAAAATAAAACCCGCTTGCGTTCCCCCGACTCCCCTTCTCACTCACCTATGAGGCTGCTCTGTTGTTTACGTTTTCATTATAAAATGCCGCCCGCCTCGGGACTTTTTCATATTTAATCAATTGAACGACTTAATTTTGTGTTTCTGCGGCTCTGCTGTCGCCTAATTCAGCCGGTTGGTTAAATTACAGCATGTTATTTTTAACTATTGGATTGTATTAAACTCCGTTGTAAAGCGCTTCCATTTAACAGGAAATGTTTACCTTCGAATAACGATTAACTTATAGTAAACTTTGTAACACAAAATTAACACACTCTTTAAAGCTTGGCAATGGAAATGAGCAACTTATATCTTGCGAAAAATAAACAGCCTTACCCCGCTCGAAATTCGAGTCACAGGTAAGGCTGTTTTAGCTAAACAATTATAAAGTTCCTTGTTGTGTTAAACCCAATCATTAGCAGATGCCAAGACGACGGAGGTTTGGATTTGCCGCTCCGGAACGTTCCAATATTGCTGAAGCAACGCTGTCTTCCGTTCGCCGGGTACCTGTTTGAAACCATTTTTCTCATAAAAAGCAATTGCCCACGCCGCGGCCTCCCAGGTGCCGATCAGAATGGGTTTGGCGGTCAGTCGGGTAAGATGATGCAGCAGTTTCGTTCCAATGCCGCCTTGCCGGCTGTTCGTCCGGACGTAGGCGTGACGGATAAGCGCGACCTCTCCTTTATCCTGGATGCCCATGACCCCGATCAACTGCCCATCCAGCTCTGCTCCCCAAAAAATCACGCCGCTATTCTTCTCGTGGATCAGCTCATCTCTGCTCATGTAGGGCTCGTGGTAACGGTCCGTGGGAATGATGCCGCGGTACGCCGTTGCCGCATCGTTGATGATGGAATAAATCGCTTCTTCATCTTTATCGCTGCATAAACGTAGGATGGGTGACAAGGACATGGCTATCCACTCCTTCTGGTTATTCATCGTGAATAATCCCTTTTTATCGCTGCCCTGCCAGCACCGTCGGTTCTGTCGTGATCCGCACATTCCCGGCGACTGCCCGGGAGATCATGCAGGAGCTTTCCGCTTTGAGGGCCAAACGTTGTGCTTTATCGATATCTTGCTGTGCGGTACCTTCCGGCAGCGTAATGACCGGGGCATGTTTGATCGCTTCATAGGTAAAAATATTATTCGTCACGTCTACCGTCGCTTCCGAGGTTAACGTCAGGCTGTCGACGGCAACGGCTGCGCGCTCCAGCATCGCCGCAAGCGTAATCAGATAGCAGGTTGCCGCCGCGCCAAGCAGCATTTCATCCGGATTGGTGCCGACGCCGGGCCCGCCCATGTCCTTGGGAATGGAGATTTGTGTCTTCAATTGTCCGGCTTCGATGGTCCCTTCGCTGTTGCGGCCGCCGTTCCATACCGCCTTCAGGATAAACGGGTGTTTCATTTGCGCTCGTTCCCTTCTGCTTGATGTCCTTCATCCATTATAAGATTCTTCCTCGCTTATGCAAAATCAAACAAACCCCGTAGCCATAAGGCAGACGGGGTTTGTTGAGCTAAAACCGCTTATTTCGTTAAACCCTGGAGCTCTTGGCGCAATTGTTCGTTTTGCGCTTTCAGTTCATCCAGTTGTGTCTGAATCGCTTTATCGGGTGCAGAATTACGGGAATGCGGACCGTGTCCATGTCCTTTCATCCCGAACATCATAAAGATCATCATCAGCGGACATACCAGAATCAGCAGCGAAGACCAATCCATAACGTTTCCTCCTTAGCCGGATATTGAAGTGAAGTTACAGGCCTATTGTAACCGGCGATTGTGTAGAAACGATGTGGGCAGAAAAGATGTGGAAGATTATCTCGTGTGCAGCCGTTTACCCGCAAACCCCATCTCATTCCCGTCCGGGTCCTGGATCGTGAATTTCGCGTTCCCCAGACAGATTGGAGGCCGGCCGTTTATATCGTCATTCATTATGCAAAAGGCAAAGTGCGTTGTTCCAGGCTGCTTCTCTTGGCCAATTCGATAATTTTGATCGTATTCAGCGCATCTTCCGGACGTACGGGCAGCGGAGCATTCTCCGTAATAGATTCATAGATTCCTTGATAGTAGCGTTCATATGCTCCCGGAAGCGTCTTGACCCGAGTAGAGACTGGTCCCTCTTCACGCTGAATCGTCAATTCGGCAAATTGTTCTTCCTTGTCTTCTCCCCAACCGGTATCGCCGGGTCGGCTGCCGCTGCGCAGCTGCTCTTCCTGCGGATCCACGCCAACTTTCACAAAGCTGCCTTTCGTGCCGTGCACCAGGACTCTCGGACCTGGTTTCACGACGAGCGACCCGCTGTGCAGAATGACCCGCAAAGGGCCATACGTTAGAATCAGATGGAAATAGTCATCCGTCACCGAGCCCTCCCGCTGAATGCCGACATCGCCATACACCGTATCCGGCTTGCCGAACAACGTCACTGCCTGGTCAATCAAATGCGAGCCGAGATCATAGAGAAAACCCGCACCCGGCGCATCCTGCTCTCTCCAGCGTGTTTTGACTTCCGGCCGGAACCGGTCGAAATGCGTTTCGTAATGCCTGATTTCGCCCAGCGCACCGAATGAAATGATATCCTGCAGCGTCAGGAAATCATTGTCCCATCTGCGATTATGAAATACGCTTAAGCTTTTGCCCGTACGCTCCGCCAGTTCAATCAGCTTCCGGCCTTCTTCGCTGGTAATGACAAACGGCTTCTCCACCACGACATGCTTGCCTGCGAGCAGCGATTGTCTGGCGTAATCATAATGCGTAGCGTTTGGAGACGTGATGATAACGAGCTCGATGTTGTTGTCCGCAAGCAGTTCCCCAAGGCTGGACACCACGGCAACGCCCGGAAGCTTCTCCTCTACCTTTAACGGATTGCTTGATACGATTGAGCATAGATTCAGGCCTTCTATCGTTTGAATAACGGGCGCATGAAAAATCTCTCCGGAAAAGCCGTACCCCACCATGCCAACGTTTACGATCTTCATTGTATCCCTCATTTTCAAGATTGTATAATTATTTTAATTACGAATTACTAGTATTATATGGTTTATACGTAATTACTTCAAGATTATTTAAGTCTATAACTTACATATGTAATTATTTCGCTTATATCAGTCATAATTTCTGCAACTCAAGTGTTGTATATCCTGACGGCGGATACTACAATATAAGAAATTGATTATGGACAAGGTGGCAGCGATGACGCAAGAAGAACGGATCAAATCCATCGTGGATTATTTGGGTTCGCATATGAGGATCGGCATGGAAGAGATTTGCGCGCTTTATCAGGTATCTTACGATACGGCACGGCGCGATCTGGTGCGGATGGAGCAAGAAGGTTTAATCGTGCGGATTCGGGGCGGGGCGATGCTTCCGGCAGCCTCCAAGCACATCAAGAACTATAAGGACCGGCAGGAGCATGCCGACAGCAAACAGGCCATTGCCCGCGTAGCCGCATCGCTTATTCAGGACGGCGAGGATCTGATCCTGGATACCGGGACTACCACGCAGTACACCGCAGAGTTCCTGAAGTCACGCAATAACGTCGTAGTCACGAACTCCATCGATATCGCGGCGGTGCTGTGCGATAAACCTGAGGTTACTACGCATTTGCTGGGGGGCGAGCTCAATAGCTGGCACCGGTATGCCTTTGGACCCCGGGCCATCGAAATGCTCGCAGACATTAAAGTAGACAAGCTTTTTCTGGGGGCATGCGGCATCACGCCGGAAGGCGTATTCGCCACTACCGTTGAGGAAGCGTACATGAAAAGGGAAATGATTAAGCGGTCGAACCAGGTGATTTTACTTGCGGATGCCAGCAAGTTTAACAAAAGCATGTTTCACCGGGTATGCGCATTTGAGCTGATCGACATGGTCATTACGGATGAGAAGCCGGCCGAACCTTTTCGCAGCGCCTTCAAAGAATCCGGAATCACGCTAATGCTTACGTCCGAAACGGAGCGGCCAGCAGATTAAGTTTTATTTGTAGTCGAGCGTGATGGCCGTCATTTCCGGCTCCAGGCTTTGGCTATCCACGATCAGCCTACGTTCGTGGCGGTGACGGCCGACGAGGCCCAGGAATCTGTCGGATTTTTCAAAAAGGAATCTTCCCAGCAGTCCCAATGCCTTGGTCCAATAATGCATCGGAATGACCATGGACGGTTTCAACTGCTGAGCGACAGCGAAGGCTTCTGCGCCGTCCAGCGTCATTTTCCCTCCGATTGGAACCATCAGAATATCCACCGGACCGATCGCCGCTACCTGTTCTTCGCTCAGCGTATGCCCCAGATCGCCGCAATGCACGATCCGCAGACCGTCCATTTCGATCACAAATACAATGTTGTTCCCCCGTTTGGCTCCGCCATCCTTGTCATGGAACGTCGGAATCCCCTGGATGGCAACGTTCTTCAGATCATACTTTTTCGCTTTATCGACCAGGACATACTCCCCGTCTACAATATGTACCTGATTGTGGTCCCGGTGATTATGGGTGACAATGACAATATCGGCGGTCAGCCGCGGCATTTTGTATCCAAGCATTTTACCCAGCGGATCGATCAGAACCCGGGTACCCTCCTCGCTTTTCAACAAATAACTGGACTGGCCATACCACTTGATTTTCATCGAAACATCCTCCCCTATAACTGTAGTATAACGGATTCATTTAATTGTGCAAATTAACGCACATTTTAGCCGGCAAGAAAGCCGGCCTTCTTGTTAATCCAGTAAATCGGCAATCGTATAACCCCTGAGCTTCTGTTCCAGCACCTGGTTAATTTCGCTTAGCACCTGCTTGAATACGGTCTCCACTTTTTCGCTTGAATCATTCACCTTTAAGGTATCGAGCATTCCCTGCCACTCGGCAGCCTCATCCTTGACAGCCAAATAGATAGCCGACAGAGGAATATCGTCCGGTCGGACGCTTAGCTTGTAGCCTCCGCACCGCCCTTGGCGGACGTCGAGCAGCCCCTGCTCTGCCAATTGCGACAATACCTTGCGCAGCGCGGTCGGTTCGCAATGCAGCGCCGCTGCCAATTCCGAGCTGTTCATATGGCGGTTCTGCTCCGCCAGCAGCTTCAGTGCCTGGAGGCCGTAGCCCAATCTTTTTACCTGTGCCATCCTTGGTCGACTCCCCTTTCGGTTAGATTTCTTCCCGTCCGCACATCATATGAAATATTCGATATGCGCTTCATCGTATTTTGTCGGATTCGTCTGACGGATACAGGTTACCGCCAAAGATAAACGAAGCCCGAAATGCCATGAGTTGCCCTGATTGTGGAAAAAGCTTTCCAGCCAGCTGATACAGCGCACCGCCCAGCGTAACGCCCATACCCATGCCGATCGTCCGGCTCATATTGAGCGTCGCTCCGGCCACGCCGAGTCTAGAAGGAGGAACATTCCCCATCACGTTGCTGTTATTCGGCGGCGTAAACAAGCCCATGCCTCCGCCGACCAGTCCTAAGCCAAGCAGCAGCCGGACAAGGTCTCCGTCATTTTGAATGGTAGCCAGACAGGCGCAGCCCAGAAGAATCGTGACAATGCCGGAAATGGCCGGCAGCCGAATGCCGAAGCGATCCGCCAAATAGCCGGAAGCCGGCGTCATCAGCGTCATTCCGATTGGAACGAACGAAAGGTAGAGCCCCGCGCGGACCGAGTTTGCATGAAAGACCGTCTCCATCAGGAACGGACTGAGCAGCAGTACCCCGTACATCACCGTAAAGGATAGGAACCCGGACAGATTGCCGCGGATAAAAATTCGGTTCCGGAACAGCGCCAGATCCATCAGCGGAACCTTGGCATGCTGCTCCTCCCGGATAAACGACGTCAACGCCAGCAGTCCGGTGAATGAACCGAGGAGAATGACGGGCGAGGCCCAGCCGAGCGCGGTTCCGTTATTCAAGATGTAGATCAAGAAGATCAGGAACGGAATGAGGAATAACATGCCCCAGAGATCGAACGCTTCCTTTTTCCTGGCATTGTCTTGCGGAAGCAGCAATACCCCAAGAATGGTCCCGATAATCCCAATGGGAACGTTGATATAGAACAGCCAGCGCCAGTCGCCCATAGCCAGCAAGCCGCCGCCAATGACCGGACCGAGGCTGAGACCGATGCCCTGCGCACTCGCCTGAATTCCGATAGCCTTGCCCCGGTGCTGCGGCGGAGTCGCCGCTGTAATGATAGCCACGCTGTTCGCTTGCAGCATCGCCGCGCCTACAGCCTGAAAAATCCGGGCAAGCAAAAGAAATCCGAAGCTTGGCGCCAGTCCGCATAATAACGAGCTGACAAGAAATACAGTGAAGCCGCCGGTATACATCCACTTACGGCCCAACATGTCTGCGAGCCGGCCGAAAGGAATGACGAGCGAAGCCAGCGTAAGCAAATACACGAGACTGATCCACTCCACGGTTGCCATGGAGACATGCAGCTGCGTAACCAGAGACGGCAGCGCCAGGTTGATGATGCTCGCATCGAGCGCCGCCATAAATGCGCCGATGCATACCGTCGAGACGACAAGCCAATGGTAACCCTTGCGGGCGGACAGGCGTTCAGGAGGGCTATGATGAATGAAATGGGATGGGCTGATCATGATGTCATCTTCCTTTTTTGAAATCAATATAACATTCGATTGTTTTCGCACTTTAATGATTTTACCATGAATTGCATTCGATCGGTTTCTGAGGGGAATAAAAAATACACTTGCATTTCAAATCCGTTCAGCGTATATTTGACCTATCAACTATTGATTAGTCAATGATTGACTTGTCAAATAAAAAGATAAATTAAAGGAGAGAACCCTTATGTCACTGAAAAACTTCCAAAAAACCAATGATTTTAACGAAATCGTCTACGGACGCCGTTCCATCAAGACCTACGATCCATCGGTCGAAATCAGCCGCGAAGAAATGACGCAAATTCTCGAAGAAGCCAGCACCGCCCCATCGTCCATCAACATGCAGCCATGGCGTTTCCTGGTCATTGATACCAATGAAGGCAAAGAAAAGCTGGCGCCGCTCGCCCGTTTCAATAAAGAGAAAGTGCTGCAGGCTTCGGCGGTTATCGCGATTTTCGGCGATATGAAGAACATTGAGTACGCAGAAGAAATCTACGGCAAAGCCGTTGAGCTTGGTTACATGCCGCAAGAAGTGAAGGACTACCAATTGAACGCATTCAAACCTTATTATGAAACTATGCCAGCCGAAGCTATGCGCGACATTGTTCTGCTGGACGCCGGCCTTGTCTCCATGCAGCTGATGCTCGTTGCCCGTGCGCATGGTTATGATACCAACCCGATCGGCGGCTACGAGAAGGATCAAATCGCCGAAGCTTACGGATTGGACAAAGAACGTTTCTTGCCGGTTATGCTGCTCACCATCGGCAAAGCCGCAAGTGAAGGCTTCACTTCTTACCGCCTGCCTGTTGACACAACGACGACTTGGGCGTAAACTCTTAACTTATTCTGGGCTTGCAGCCGGCGTAATCGGACGAAGCCATGACGTCCACATCATAAGGAGGGAACCCGCATGGATTGTTCGTTGGAACAAGAGAAGATATTATTTCTGCTGAAAAAAATGAGCAATCAGCTCAGTCCCAAGTTTGAACGGTGCACGGGAATCGGCTCCTCGCGATACGATCTGCTGTATCAGCTGTACACGAGCGACGAAGTCACGCAAAGCAATCTGCAAAAAGCCATTCATATCGACGGCGCGGCCATCACCCGCCATTTGAAGCAGCTCGAAGCCGAAGGCATGGTCTCCCGTCGCCGTAATCCTGAGGACCAGCGCGTCACCTTCGTGCGCCTGACCGACGAGGGCCGCAACACCATCATCAGCCACAATGAGGAACGCACCGGCTTCCTCCGGCAGATGCTCGACGGCTTCAGCGGCGAGGAGCTGGATGTGCTGACGGATATGCTGGAGCGGATGCATCATAATTTGAAGGATATGTAAAAAAGACTTATTTAACACAAACAGCGATGCTCCCCCGAGCATCGCTGTTTCACTTCCGCTATTTTCTCTTTCTCCATTAACTATCCCCGCTTCACCCGCAAAACCGTCAATGACCGCGCCGGAAAATCATACTCGAATGCATTCGCTTCTACCTGAAATTCCCGGACCTTCGGATGTACCCTCATCGGTTCTTCGAAGCTATTCTCGTCCGATAGCTCATGCCCCGACAGCTCATGTACCTCTACGGTCAGCGGTCCAGGCGGTAAATCGGCGAGCTCCAGAGCTGCCCTTACCGCTTGCTCCTGCATGTTAACCGCTTTGACGATAACGTCTCCGCTAGCCTCTTCCAGGCTTGCCGAATAATAGAGCGGTTTAATGACCGGCAGCTTATCCTCTGCCTCATTCACAAGAACCCCGTCGATGTACGCTCTGATCGTTCTGCCTTCAACTTCCAGCACCAGCTCATACTCGCGGCCCGTTTCTACCGTAAACAAGCTGTGCGTCAAAACGGAGCCCCGGCCGCTAACAAAACTGCTAAGAATCGTATCCTGATTCTGCCAGCCGCCGATCTCCCAAACCAGACGGTTCTGTTCATCCTGCATGCCGTAGACAATGTTAAACCCGCGGACGCCGGAGAATTTGGTCGCTTTCAGCTTCAGCGTATAGCTTGAGGTATCAATTGCACCTACCTGCAATTCCCGCTGCGCCGTGCCATTCTCCTGCGCTTCCAGCGAGCAATTCAGCTTGATTTCACTGCCGAGCTGCTGCTCGGTGCCGGTTTTGCGGTCAATCAGGACGATATCCCGGTAGAACACTTCTGCATGATCTGCCAGAAGGGCAATGGAACCGGCAATCGGCGCGTTTTCACTAACCTCTTCGCTCTCGAGCCCTTCTGCTTCCACTTGAAGCAAATGGTCCCCTTGATGGCGCATAAACAGCTGCTGCACATAATAGTTCGGGGTGCCGAACACTTCATGATTGTTGAACCAAATCATATCCGGCTTCCAATTGATGTAATCGACGTTGCACAACATCGGCGCGTAGCAGGCCAGACTGACGGCATGCGCGCTGCGTTCAAGCCCCGTCATATAAGCCGCTTCAGCCAGCGCGTTGTAATAGGTGTTGCCCCAGGTGGCGTATTCGCCCAGGAATACTTTCGGGCCATTGGCGTCAAAACCGGCATACCGGTCCGCATGCGCCAGGAACCATTCCGGCGAGGAGTAGTAATGTTCGTCCACCAGATCCGAGCCGTTCTCGCGGGCCGACGCCCAGCCGCGTTCGTATTCCCCGCCGGCCGCGAACGGTCCGCTGCTGTTGATAACCTTGATATCGGGATATTGGGCTTTGATCGCCCGGTGGAAATAAGGATATCGTTCGAAAAAGGGGTCGCCGACCTCTTCATTTCCGATCCCGATATACTCCAGCCCGAATGGCTCCGGATGGCCCATTTCCGCCCGGACCGCTCCCCATGTCGTGGAGGCATCCCCGCGGGCGAACTCGATCAGGTCGAGCGCATCCTGAATCCATGGGCCCAGCTCGTCAATCGGCACGATGCGCCGGTGATGCGGGTCATAGCCGCCGGGCAGGACCGGAATGGCTTTGGCGCCGATATCTTCGCAGAACAGGAAATATTCATAATAACCAAGCCCCAGCGTCTGGTTATACCCCCAGTTGTTGCGTTTGGACGGTCGGGCAGCCGCAGGGCCGAGCGTATTTTTCCAGCGGTACATGGAGTCGCGGTCATCGGGATCAAGCGAGCCGTCGTGGATCAGGCAGCCGCCGGGAAAACGCATAAATTTCGGTTTCAGGTCCGCCAGAAGCTCCGCGATGTCGCGGCGCAGCCCGTTCGGGCGGTTCTTGTATGTATCCAGCGGAAAAAGCGAAACCATGTCCAGATACAGACGGCCGGTTCCGCCGGTCAGCAGAATCAGCTTGCCGTCATGTGCGGTGACGCTTGCAGACAGGACAACCTCGTATTTTTCCCAATCGGTGCTGTCGACGATGATCTCCGCCCGGGCGGCTACTTCTCCGTTCGGATTCTCCACGGTCACCACGACCGGTTCCGCATGGCTCTCATCCCGGCGGGCATACATGGAGAAGCGATAGTTCTGTTCGGCAACCACCGGAATTCCTGCGCCGAAACCGGCGTTGCTCAGGCCTACGCCTTCTCCCGCTTGCCCAATGTCCAATACCGCATAATGCGGATTTTTCGGATGCAGCGAAGCTTCAGATTCAACGGTTAGGCTCGCCTTACCTCCACTGCGTTCCACCAGCTCCCAAGCCGTAAGCACATGATAATCGGCCCGGTCAATCGGATCAAATTCGAACGAACGGTTCTGCACCAGTTCCGCATACAATCCGCCGTCGGCTGCATGATTGATATCTTCAAAGAAGATACCGAACAAATCGCCGAGCGCGGCTCCCTTTTGTCCGGTATGGATGGTTAAACGTTGTGTGTTGTTCATGCAACTTTCCCCTCTCTATTTAGTTAATATATATATTAATTAATTCGTGATTACATAAATATTATAATCGTACATTTTTGACCCCGTCAATCGTTCATTTCGATCCTTGCGCACTGCGTTTGAAGCAGGCCTTCCCGCTATGTTAAGATTCATGTTGCCAAGCATTTTAAACAGATAAGAAAAGAGATGACGGTCGTGAAAGCATTACTCATTGTTTTAGCTGTAATTGTCGTTCTTGTAGTGGCAACAATGCTCGTTCTGCGCTTCTACCCGACCTTTGGAGGCCGGCCAAACGAAAGCACGCGAAGACGGATGCAGCAATCCCCGCATTACGAAAAGGGAAAGTTCAACAATCTGATTCCGACGTTTCTGAAGCTGACCTTTGCGGACAACTTCAAAATCATGCGTGAAATGATGAAGAGCAACAATGAGACGACGCCGGACCAGGAAATCCAGGTGCAGCCGGTATCGCCGGAATCTCTGCAGACACTTCCAACTTATCCGGAAGGGATTGCCGGAAAAGTCATCTGGTTTGGCCATTCGGCACTGCTGCTGGAGCTGGAGGGTAAACGCCTGCTGCTCGACCCGATGTTCGGCAACGCCCCCTCTCCGTTTCCCGCATTCGGAGGCAAACGGTTCTCTAAGAAACTGCCGGTTGAGCTTGAAGATCTGCCGCCAATCGATGCCGTGCTTTTCTCGCATGATCATTACGATCATCTGGACTACGGGTCGATTCAGCGTTTGAAAAATAAAGTTGGCCGCTTCTTCGTGCCGCTTGGCGTCGCCTGCCATCTCGTACGCTGGGGCGTTGCGCCGGAAAGGATTCAAGAATTTGATTGGGGCGAGCACACCGATTGGGAAGGGTTGTCCCTCACCTGCATGCCGGCCCGCCACTTCTCGGGGCGAGGTCTCTCGGACCGCAACGGTTCTCTGTGGTGTTCCTGGGTCATCGGCGGGCAAACGGCACGGGTGTTCTTCAGCGGCGACAGCGGCTACGGCCCGCATTTCAAGGAAATCGGCGACAAATACGGTCCGTTCGATCTTACGCTTATGGAGTGTGGCCAATATAATACCCGGTGGGCGCCCATTCATATGGTGCCGGAAGACACAGTACAAGCGCATATTGACGTGCGGGGAAACCTGATGATCCCGATTCACTGGGGGACGTTCAAGCTGGCGCTGCATGACTGGCGCGATCCGGTGGAACGTGCCGTGCGGGAAGCGGCGAAACGGGGAACGAAGATCGCTACGCCGCGCATTGGAGAACCGGTACTGATCGGCGCGGAGAATTATCCCGACAGTCCTTGGTGGCGTTCGTAAAGCTCATCGTATAAAAGCAGATTGTATAAATCTCGTCAAAAAAGCCGCCCAATGGGCGGCTTTTCGCTTAGTCGTTCGGATTGATGATGGCGAGCACCTGATGGTCTTCCCATACGCCGTTGATCTTTACATTTTTCCGGGCAATTCCTTCCTTGTGAAACCCGGCGCGTTCCAAGACGCGTATCGATCCGGGATTGCGCGGCGAAGCTTCGCCGGTAATCCGGTGGAACTTCAGCACTTCAAACGCATATTGTACCACTTGCTTCAAAGCCTCCGTCATATAGCCTTTTCCGTTATAATCCCGGTCCAGGCTGTAGCCGACCATGCAGCTTTGCAGTGAGCTCCGCACCACAAAGTTCAGTCCGATGTTCCCGATAATCCGGCCGTCTTCGGCGTGGCAGATCACAAAGTCGTATCTACGGTCTTCCTCCCGGTCGCTTTTTCCACGGATAACCAGCTCCAATTGGCGTTCCTTCGTATAAAATTCATCCGGACTGTTCGGCGAGAACTGCTCGAAAAATGCTCTATTGCGCGTATACAGCTCTGCCAGCTCTTCTGCATCCGATTCTTCCGGGAACCGGATATACACCCGCTGCTCGGTCATCTGCTTCATCTCCTATAATCCCTTCATTATTCGTTCTTGTTGTCAAAAAACGTCTCATCCGTGATCCAGTTCATCCGTTCCGTGGCGGTTTTGCTAGCGGGATTCCGGACCAGCATCGTAAAAATGTTCCTCAGCTCATCGATTCTGGCCAGTGTAAGGTCTTTGGATTTGTCTTCCCGCAAAGCGATATACAGATTGTTCAGGCTGATATCCAGATCGTCATTGGCTTGTTCAAAGGTAGTTAATTCGCTTAGCACGGCGGCATTCGATACATTGGCCAGCATCGACCGGTACGTGTAGTCGTTAACTTCCATTTCAAAGCTGCTGAGCGCGTTGTTCAGCTGCACCTTGAATAAAGCATCATTTGCTTTTTGCAGCACTTCGTTTTGATCCTTTACTTTATCGTATTGCAGGACGGTGAAGATCAGATAAGCGATGCACAACACCAAGGGAGCGATCAGGTACCGGTTCCAGTTCATGGCCTTAATCATTTCCTTTCCGCAAGGTTGGTACAAATGGAGTTACAAATTGAAATGACGCCGGATCATTTCCGCGACCTCGTCCGGCGCAAGCCGGGTATTGTTAATCCGCAGGTAACGTTCTCTTTGGATTTCTCCTTCATAAGAGTTCAGACGATACCGGTCCATGCTGCGTTTCAATTCCCGCTCCGAGTTCTCCACGTTGCGCTTGGTGGGCTTATGTGCCAGCCGGTGCGGCGTTTTATTGCGCTCGATTCGCTCACTGAGCTCTGCTTCAAGTTCAACGAAACAAATCTCGCCGCCCTTGCCTTCCACGATTCCGCAAATCTTATCGACGAAATCCCAGTCATTCTGAAGATCAAACGCCCACACGTATGTAAAAATCATCCCGTACAGTTCACTGGCTGCCGCCGCTTCAAAAATATCCTCCCGGAACTTGGTGCACAGCCTCCACATCTCCGGGGTGAAGCCGAAGTATGGAACCAGCAGCTCAATGGTCATATGATTGTGGAATAATTTGAGTTCGGTGATTTTCTCCAGTTCATGCCCGACCGTCATTTTGCCGACCGCCTGCGGCCCAAAGATCAGGACCAGCTTCATAAGCCCACCTCATGGAATAGATTTCAACTATAATACCATAATCTGCCCTACTGCGATCATAAAAAAAGAAAGCCGCTATTTCAGCGGCTCTATTTCTCCGTGCTTACACTGCTCCAGCAGGAAGCTTAAGCCACCAATCTTATGGCTGATGGCTCGTCCTCCAAAACATTAAAAGTCAATATCCCCGTCGCATTCCGCTTCAAATCGCTTCCTGAACGGATTTACAAACTCGATTTCCCGGTCAAACATTTCCCGGGACAGCGCAAAATTCAGCTTCTCTCGCGATTTTTCGATATAGATGTTATCTTCCTCGCTGCTCCAGTAACGTAAAGCATCGAGCGCTGTCTCTTCTTGATGAGCGCTGTACATAAATTCCATCCAGATCTCCATTAAGCCAAAATGGTCAAGCCTATCGGCATAGTGAACGATCCGGATATGTGCCGGAAGATCTTCCTTTTTTCTTGAATTATGAAATTCGATGATTTCGGAGCTTTATGCCGGTTCATAGCTGCAGCTCCGCAATGGAATACAGGACGGCCGTTCCGGCGATGCGGACCCGGTCTCCCTCCAGCCGGCAGTACAGCGTGCCCCCGCGTTTGGAGAGTTGATGCGCGACTAGCCCGTTTCGGCCAAGCCGGTCTGCCCAGTACGGGATAAAGTTGCAGTGCGCCGAGCCGCAGACGGGATCTTCATCGACCTTAAGTTTCGGGAAAAAGCTTCGGGAGGCAAAATCCACGGTTTCGCTTTTGGCAGTGACCGAAGCGCCCAGTCCGAGCGGCAGCTGCTTCAGCTTGGCAAAATCCGGCGCCAGATTCCGGACGGCCTCTTCGCTCTCCAGGACAAACATCAGATCCCGGCTCAAATACGCCTCCAACGGCGTGACGCCCAGCGCTTCCACCATCTGCTCCGTCAGCTCGATCCGTTCCGGCATCCGGGCGGGGAAATCCAGCTCGTACCGTTCGCCGCGCTTCGCAACGTTTAGGATGCCGCTCTGCGTCTCAAACGTGAGCTGCTCAACTTCAGCTTCGTAAAAATTGGCAATGACATATGCGGTCGCCAGGGTGGCATGCCCGCACAAATCAATTTCGCCGGCCGGGGTAAACCATCGGAGCTGGTAAGCATGCGGGCCTGTTTTGACGGCAAATGCGGTTTCAGACAGATTGTTCTCTGCGGCGATGTTCTGCATCAAATCTTCCGGGAGCCACTGCTCCAGGATGCTGACGCCCGCCGGATTTCCTGTAAATAGCCGTTCTGCGAACGCGTCTACAACGTAATACTTCATGGGATTAACCTCCTCTTAAGCTGCTGTATGACTTTTCTTTTGCTGAAATTCTCTAAATTATAGCAGTTCGCGGGAGACGATTAATATACAAATTTGCGCTGCACCCAGAAGCTGGACAGAAACAGCAGCCCTTCGGTAAGTAGCTTAGCCGGGACCAGCTGGAGCCCCAGCCATGTATGCAATACGGAGAGCAATCCGTAATTTAATGCAAGGATCAGGACGGCCAGCGTATAATACCGAGACACGGATTGGGCAAAGCCCGAAGTTTGCTGACGGTCAAAGACAAGCCGCCGGTTCACGCCATAGTTGACTGCCGAGCTGCCGATTCTAGCGCCTATGACGGACAGCAGCAGGCTGGAGGTTAAAGACTGAAGGACGAGCAGCAGCACAAAATCGAGTACGCCGGAAAGAATGGATGCCGCGCAGAATTTCAGAATCGGCAGATAGATTTTCAAGGAATCCGCGACCGGCCGGAAATGGGACGACTCGTTGTCGTTCAGGTAGATCGTCTCGATCGGTACCTCCAAAATGCCGTAGCCGCGGGCCGGCGCTTCCAGCAGCAGGTTCATTTCATATTCAAAGCGTTCGCCGGGAACCTGCAGCAACCAGCCGAGCATGCTCCGCGGATACCCTCGCAACCCGGTTTGCGTATCGCCGATGTCGATTCCCGTTGCCGCATCGAATACCTTGCTTGTCAGCCGGTTGCCGAAACGACTGCGCAGCGGTACCTTGCCGGTGAATCTCCGGCTGCCCAGCACCATTTTCGACTCTGCCCATTCGCTCGCTTGTCCGACGGCAACGATATCCTGCGGTGTATGCTGCCCGTCGCTGTCCGCGCAGACAACGGCGGCCGTACGGATATGGTCCATAATGTATTGAAAACCGGTTTTGAGCGCCCTTCCTTTGCCCCTGTTGACCATATGGGTCAAAACCGTGCAGCCGGCAGCTTTTACCGCCTCGAAGATCTCCTTGAAACGCTCCCCGCTGCCGTCATCGACAATGACAATCGGCGCATTCGTAACCTTCCGCAGCCTGCCGATCAGTTCCACAAGCCGGTGATCCGGCTCGTACGATGGAATAAGTACCGTCATGATTAGCCCTCCCCGAGATATAGAATGTCGCTTACGCCGCGTTCCGTGTTTTTGCCCTGCGGATTGTTGACGACCCGGCCCATGAAATACAGGGTCGATGAGCCGCCGCCATCCAGATTGTAGGCTTCCGTCGCTCCGAGATCGGAGAATAAATTCGCGAATTCATCCAGGGTCATGCCCCGGCTTTCATCGGAACGGCCGTCGACGACGACGAACACATAATGGTTCGCGGAGATCATGCCGATGCCGGTACGGGGATTGGCATTCGAGATGCCGCGGTTGCCGAAGTTGGTATCAATCTTGACATTGTCCAGATCTTCGACGATGTTACCGTTCCGGATGAGCGCCGGCCCGAAGGACAAAGTCTGAAGCGCGCCGTTCGCCAGCAAGGTGTCGGCAGAGACCTCCGTCTCATCGTAAGATGCCATCGTGCCGTCCTTATAGAGCACGACGCCTTCACGAGTCGGTTCGTTCCGGTACAGCACGCCGTTGCGGATTACGACGCCGTCGGCACGGAAACCGTAGTAGTCGCCGTTGATGGCGAAGATGGCGGAATGGTCTTTCGCGATATCGGAGGTGTCCTCCGTAATGTTGCGGCCGTAGGCGTTATCGGCGAACGCCGACTGCAGGAGCGTTGCATCGTCTACCTGCACATCGGCGACATAATAAGTGATTTGGTCGGAGCCGCTGCCTTTGACTACTTTTTCAATAGACACGCTCATATCGTCGCTGGAGTAATTCCAATCGTCGGACTCGGCATGGACCGCTTGGGTTGTACTGTCTTCTCCGCTTGAAGCTGCGGCGGTTGCCGAGTCTGCGACTACCACCTCTACATGCTCGATCAGATAGCGGTCAGCCAGACGATATAACACCCCTCCGATCAAAAGAATTGCGATCAGGGCAATGATCCAGCTTCGTTTGATGACACGTCTCTTGTTCATCCGTTTCGCCTGCCTTTCGTTAACGTTGTGGTCTCAGTATAGGCGGCTTGCCTGAAGGCTTCATGAGGGCGGGTTGAAAGTTTGCTGAATGTCCTGCACCTCCCGCTGAACGCAAGTTTGTGCTATTCTGCTGTATGTACAAGTCATTTTGCCTGCAGGGAGATATGGAATGGACCGGATCAACCATCAACTGCTTCAACTTTATCTGAGCAATCTTCAGGTCAATGTTACGGGGATCGGCTTTAACCGGGTATGGAACGATTGGCGGGATATCGACTACACGCCGGATTACAATAAGTTTTATTTCATCTGCGAGGGCGAGGGCTGGCTAAAGATCGGGGACGAGGATTTCTATCCGAAGGCAGGCAAGTGGGTTATGATGCCGCAGGGCGTAACACAGTCGTATTCTTATACAGAAGGCCCGACATACCTGAAATACTGGTGCCATTTTACGGCGAAAATCGGTCAGCATAACTTGTTCGACATGTTGCGGGTACCGTTTTTCATTCATCCGGACAATTACGATCAAGCCGCGCAGCTGTTTCAGTCACTCTTGGATGCCCGGGACTGCGGGACGGTAAGCGCACCCTTGCGGATTCATGCGGCGATGCTGGAGCTGATTGCCTATTATATTGAACATGCAGTATCCGGTGAGGCGAAGGTGGAGCATTCAGCCGCTTCGGCTTCCCTTCAGGATGCGATTACCTACATCGACGAGCACGTACACCGCAACATTACGATCCAAGAGTTGGCTGAGCGGGTCCATTTGCATCCAAACTATTTTATCCGCCTCTTTAAACGGCAGTTCGGCGTGACGCCAATTCAATTCATCAATAAAAAACGGATAGAGGAGGCCAAGTGGCTGCTGATCACCACGAACCTCCAGCTATCCGAAATTTGCGACCGGATCGGCATTGCCGACGTGTCGTATTTGTCTAAGCAATTTAAAGCTTTTACGGGTTACTCGCCTTCCGCATACCGTCTGGCCAACCGGCCTTCATCGCTCCAAGGGTAATTGCCGGGCTTTAAAGTACATCGAGATCGAGTTCTTTCGTTTCCCCCGCCTCAGAAAAATAAAGCGTCCAGTAACGTGCGCCATATGAAACGGTAACGCTCCCTGCTTCCATAGCTTGAATGCCGGCGTGCTGCAATTGCCCGTTCGACCACTCCAGGTTGACGGTATATCCGCCGCGCGCCCGCACTCCGCGAACCCGGCCCTGCGGCCACGCCGCAGGCAGCGCGGGCAGCAGCCGGAGCTCGCCGCCATGGCTGTGCAGCAGCATCTCTAGTATGCCGGCCGTCCCGCCGAAATTGCCGTCGATCTGAAACGGCGGATGATCGCAGAACAGATTCGGCAAGGTAGAAGAACGCAGCAGTTCCATGACATTGTCATGCGCAAGCTCTGGTTCCTCAAGCCTTGCCCACATGTTCAGAATCCAGGCCCGGCTCCAGCCGGTGTGCCCGCCCCCATGCCGCAGCCGGCGCTCCAGGGTGGTTTTGGCGGCCGCAGCCAGCGCCGGAGTACTGCGTTTCGTGATCTGCGAGCCCGGATGCAGCGCGAACAAATGCGAGATATGCCGGTGCCCCGGATCCACCTCTTCATAGTCGACGCTCCACTCCTGAATCTGCCCGTATTTGCCGACTTCAGGCTGCGGCACCCGCTCCAGCGCCTGCCGCAAGCTGCCGGCAAACGCCGCATCCTCCTGCAAAATCTCCGCCGCCGCGATGCAGCGGGTGAACAGCTCGCGGATGATCTGGCTGTCCATGGACGGTCCGTAGCATAGCGCACCGGTTTCGCCGTTCGGCAGCTGGTATACATTCTCCGGCGAAGACGAAGGGCAAGTGACAAGCCGGCCCTGCGGGTCTTCCACCATAAAATCAAGCAGGAAGAGCGCCGCCTCTTTCATCGTGCCGTAATATTGTTGTAAGTCGCCGAGGTTCCGGCTGTAATCGTAGCGGTCCCACAGATGCAGAGCCAGCCAGGCACCGCCCATCGTCCAGAAGGTGGAGGTCAGGCAGACATCCTGCGGCGCGGTATCGGCCCATATATCCGAGTTATGATGGGCCATGAAGCCACGGCAGCCGTACATGCTGCGGGCAGTCTCGCTTCCCCGCTCTTTCAAGCGTTCGATAAAGTCGAGCAGCGGCTCATGGCACTCCGCCAGATTGGCGCTCTCCGCGGGCCAGTAATTCATCTGCGTATTGATGTTGATGGTATATTTGCTGTCCCAGATCGGCTGCATATCCTTGTTCCAGATGCCTTGAAGCGTTGCAGGCAACGAGCCGGGACGGCTGCAAGAGATGAGCAGGTAACGGCCGAACCGGAAATACAGCGCCGCAAGCTCCGGATCATCAGCCCCGCCGCGCATTCGCGCGAGTCGGCGGTCGAGCGGCAGACTGTCCAGAAGGCCGTAACCGTCAGCCCCCGCAAGCTGCAGCTCCATGCGGTCCGCCAACGCCCGGTAATCCTGCACATGAGCGGACCGCAGCTCTGCATAGGTTTGGGCAGAAGCAGCATCAAGGCGGCGCACGCATTCGGTCTCCATTTCTTCCTGCGGCACCCGGTAATCCGTGCAAGCCGCAATAAGAATCGTTGCGGCATCCGCAGCTTCGATTGCGATCTGTCCGCCCATGCAGGACACCCGCCCATGGTCAGCCGCAACGCGTATCGCGCAGCAGAAACGGATGCCTTCCTCTCCGCCGCTTCTTCCGCGGACGATTAGATCGCCTTGTTCGTTAAAGCCAATACGGTCAATATAGGCATGAAGCCCGACCGGATGTCTCAGTATATTGGACCATGGTCCAGGTTCCAGCACGCTCCCCCGGCCAAAGACGACCTTCCCGTTCAACCGGCCGGAATGGCTCGCGGTCCACCTTACGGCAAGCACCTGCCCAGGATAGCTGGCGAAATATTCGCGTTCATATTCGCCGTCCCCGCTTTTGTAGTTTACGCGGATGACGCCATCCCGCAAGTCCAGTTCCCGCCGGTAAGCCTCCGCCGGATTATCGTTGTTCCCGGAGAGAAGATATAGATCTCCAAGCGGCTCGTAATGGCGCTGGCCGTCCGGAACGCCGGTCAACACCTTCTCGGCCAGTTCCTCGGCATCGCGGATGCGTCCGGCGAATACCAGCCGGCGCAATTCCTCCAGATGGGCCAGCGCATCCGGATTGTTGCGTTCCAACGGCCCGCCATACCAGAGACTATCCTCGTTCAATTGAATCCGCTCCAGATGGGGTACGCCGAACACCATGCCTCCCAGCCGTCCGTTGCCCATCGGCAGCGCTTCCTCCCAGCGCGCCGCCGGTTTATCAAACCAAATGCTGCTCATCCCCATAGTCGTCCTCTACATCTCCTTTAGCATCTTCGTGTCTTCTTATCCTAGCAAGTGTAAGGTATCGGGCAGAAGGGAGGATTCTAACTTTCCCGTGGATAATCTTAACCAATAAGATATCACCAAAGTATCCAACCGGAGGAATATGCCGATTCAGAAGAATTTTTCGGCAACATTTCCCCGGCTTGGATCGTCTTGTAAGAAAAAGGCGGATTTTGGGCTAAGGAGGATTGAAATGAAACAAACCTGTATCCTATTGATCCCGCTTTTATTGTTGGGCGGACTGCTCGGCTGTTCCGGCAAAGACGATCCGGCCAAAACCGCCAGCCAGGCATATTCGTCCCAAGAGGCAATTAAGCGAGGTGACGTGGTGTATCTGTCTGAAGTCTACAATTGGGATATTTTTGAACGCTTCATGGCCAATCTTGCCAACAAACAACCGGATCGTATCCGCGTGACGGGTTATACAGATGAAGGCGACCCGATTTTCAAGGATTTGGTGTTCGACGGAAAAACCATCGACTACACCTACGATGATTCGAACGATGCATTCGGCGGCCCGAATAAAGGCGTAAAGACGAATACCTGCTCCACAGTGACCAGCGAAGACTCCCAGGGAGAGGTGCGCTATTCCATCAGCGACTGCACGATATACGATCCTGAAATGGGCTACTTCCTGCTAAGCACGAAAAAGATTAACCATTAAGCGTGAAAAAACGCCCCCAACCATCCTAGGATGATCCGGGGGCGTTTTGACTTTGTGTTAGAAGATTAATCGTATACGTTCACTTCGCGGATCGACCACCAGCTGGTTGACGTTCCGGTCTGCGCCACTTTGATGTAACGGGCATTTTGGGCCGTAAAATTCACGGTTACGACCGGCCCGCTGCCCGTGCCGCTCGCAATCGCGCTGCCCCAGTTCGTCCCGTCGCTGGAGACATACACCTCATACCCGCGGGCATAGTCACTGTCGCTGCCGGTGGAATCCATCACGAGTTTATTGAAGGTCTTCACCGACTGCATATCGATCGTAAAAAACTGCCCCGGCGCCATCGGCGTACCGGTGCTCCAGCGGGTGGCCATGCTGCCGTCCAGCAGGTTGGCCGGAACATCGCCGCTGGTTGGCGTGGAGGCTGCGATCCAACCGGTGCGGCTAAGCACGGAACCGGTTCCGCCGCCCGTGCCGCTGCCGTAAACATTCACCTCGCGGATCGACCACCAACTTGTTGACGTTCCGGTCTGCACCACTTTGATGTAGCGGGCATTCTGGGCCGTAAAGTTCACGGTAACGACCGGTCCGCCGCCCGTGCCGCTCGCAACCGCGCTGCCCCAGTTCGTCCCGTCACTGGAGACGTAGACCTCATACCCGCGGGCATAGTCATTGTCGCTGCCGCTGGAGTCCATGACGAGCTTGTTAAACGACTTGGCTGCTTTCATATCAATCGTAAAGTACTGCCCCGGCGCCATCGTTACGCCCGTGCTCCAGCGGGTGGCCATGCTGCCGTCCAGCAAGTTGCCGGGAACGTCGCCGCTGGTTGGCGAAGAAGTCGCCGTCCACCCCGTCCGATCCAGAGCGGAGCCGGTCCCTGCTAGTGTGTTCGCTGTTGCGGTGTTGCTGGCGGCGGACAGGTTATTTGCCGCATCTTTGGCCTTAACCGTATAGCTGTATGAAGTCGAAGCAGCTAAACCGGTGTCGGTATAAGAATTTGTGGACGATGTAGCGGCCAAGGCGCCGTTCCGGTAAATCTCATAGCCAGCAACGCCGACATTATCAGTCGAACCCGTCCAGGTCAGGTTTATCTGGCTGCTGGAAGCCGCCGTTGCCATCAGGTTAGCCGGCGTGCTGGGCGGGATCGTATCCACCGCACCAGTACCGGCAAATTCCGCTAAGGTCTGTCGCATTGCAGCGGCCGGCGAATTCGCGTATACGCTGCCGCCTTGATTGTTGACGATATGCGTAATTTCGCTGCCTGCCGTGCCGGACAGCCAAATCGTGGTCATATGGTGAAGCTTCACGCCCGGTACGTTCGGCACTTCGATGGCGCTTTCCAGCTTGACGGCGGCATCGCGGAAATACGAATACACACCAAGCCCCCAAGCTTCATGGCTCGTCACGCTGTCCGCCACTTTATATGAAGCGTAGCCGTTCACGGTACCGTTGTTCGCCATCCAGGAAGACTGGTTCGGTACATCGTACGGAATTTCCGACTGGTAAAAATACAGCCGTCCGCCGTTTCCGTTCCACAGGGTCTGATATTCGTTATGATGCTCGTTGAACAAGCCGTACAGCGTGACATTGTTGCCGTTCACCACAAGTCCGTTTTTCGAGACGTTGTTCGTCCAGGCGGCACCTGCGCCATGGTCCGCACGCCAAATCCAGAAATGGTCGCCGATTACGTCGCTGCTGTTGATCTTAAGGCTCACATCATTTTTCCCGGCGATCGCGCCGCCGGTGCGGAACGTCAAGTCATGCAGCGACGTCGGATTGGCGGCATGCCCGGCTCCGCTTCCGCCCGGACCGACGTCAAGTAAAGAAGGGGAATTCAGCGGACCTGCGTCGAATGTGAGACCGGCGATTTTGACGCCGTCCACATCTGCCACCGCCATGGCCGTTTGCCCGTTATCCGGCACCAGTGTCGCAAGACCGATGCCCAGCACCACGGTATTCGGGTTATTGACGCGGATCGTATCGTTCAGATGGAATATCCCCGGCGTGAACAGCAGGTTTTTGCCCTGGCTCAAAGCCGCATTAAGGGTTGCCGCAGTGGCGGTTTCCGGACGGGCGATATAGAACTGGTCGATGGAGATCGATTGTCCCGGTGTCGGCCCGTTTGCCCAGCTGATGCCCTGGGTGTTTGTCTGGAGCGACGGCACGAAGACCTGGTATTGTCCGGCATTGTTGATGTAAAGATACGGCTTCTCTCGGATCACCGGCGTCTGGTTCACAACGGTATACGGCGGGTCCGGAAAATTGCCGGCAGGCGCGTTGTTGTCCCCGACAAATACCATATTCCATACCCCGTTCGCCCAGCTGCCCCATGTGCTGTTACGGGCAAACCACTGCTGCTGCGAAGCCGGAAGCACCTGCCCGTCGATCTTCGAGTCGGCCAGAAAGCCGCCGCTCGCCCAGCCGGCGTTCCAGTTGTTGTCGAAATCAAACAGGTCCAGCTTGCCCTGAATATGCAGCCGGCGCAGCGGGGCCGCTTGGGAGACTGCAATCTGCGTCGTGCCGCTTGCCGGCGTAATCGTCATGTTCTCGATCACGCGCCAGAAGTTACGCGTCGCATTGCCGTTGTCCCAGTCCGCATTGACGTTTAAGCCGCCTGTGATGTTGACGTCTCCCGGGTTCTGTCCCAGCCCGGCCACATGAGTGTAAAAGCCCACATTAAAGTTCACATTATAAGTTCCCGGCTTAAAAAGAAATGCTTTGCGGTCGCTGCTGAATTCATTGGATTCCATGGAAGCAAACACGGTATTCGTAACGCCTTGGATATCTGCAGCGGACATGGTCGGATCAAACACATACACATTAGGACCAAAGATCGTATTGTTCGCCTCGCTGATCGGTGCCGCTTGGACTACAGCCGGACTTGCGGCAAACAGGCTCAGCGCCATAGCCAGTGCTGAAACGGTCGAAGCCATCCTTTTTAACATTCGTCTTCCTCCCAATATGAAAGATTGGCAGGATGGATCCCATTCACTCCTTGGTAAGCGGTTACAATAAAAGCGGCTATCCTCCTTTCTTTTGTCGCTCAGGACCGGAGGCTGCGTCATATTCTCCGTATGTATGCGGGTCGACAAGGGCCCTCCGCAGAGCCGACGATACAATTCTGTTTGCTTTCATAGGATGATTTCATAGCTGTACTCCTATTATACCCATATATTAGTATTTTCTAGAATTTTTCTATAAAAAGGTATTTTATTTTTACTAGTTTCTTTTGTCCATACACGATCGAACTAAGTGCGAAAGTATAACAGCGCTGTATCCAGCCTCAATCCCGCGCGGCTTCGTACAGACGCTGGGCTACCCGGCGCGGATCGGTTTTGAAGGTGGTCATATGGTCGCCGTGATCCTTGATTAACCGGAAGACGCCAAGCCGGCTCGACATATGCGGATGCCACCCGTACCCTTCGCCCTGCGGGAGCACATTGTCTTCGGTCAGGTATATATAGCTTTTCGGAGTATTGAGGGCGAAAAACTTCTTTAAATCCAGCTTTTCGAAGAGCGGTCCTGCCGGCTCCGGCGTAATCTTGCTGTAGGTGGCGCGGACGAGCTCCGCATCGGCCAGATTCATGAATGTGTCCCTGAAGACAGGATAAGGAAGCATCAGCGTATGATTGCCCGAGGCTTCGACGAGCTGCTTGAAATACTGCTGTGAAGACGGCGGGAACTGGTCGCCCAACGATTCCCCGTCGGCAACGACAAAACCGTCGATAAACACGATCCGCTTGAGCCGTTCGGGAACTTGTTCGGCAACCTTCTGAACGACGGAACCGCCGAAGCTGTGGCCGACCAGGACGATCTGCTGCAAATTGCGGGTGATGATATACTTAGCAACGGCATCGTCGATCTCCTGGTGCGTCACGTTTTTGTTCGGATCGGAGCCGTGACCCGGATATTCCGGAACGTACACGTTATGCCCCTGATTGCGCAGCTCGGCAGCGACGCCGTCCCAGAAGCTGACATCTGCCCACGAGCCGTGCACGAGCACAAAGGTCAACGGCTGCTGCTTCCCCCTGTTGAATGCCTCATAGTTCGCGCCGTAAGACAACGGATAATAGCCAAAAGGCTGCGGCCGTGACGAATAAACGTTCATGAAATCAGCTCCTTCAATACGGGTTTCTGATTCATGTGTATGCCCGTTCCCGCTAAATCAATCCGGATGTTTTGCTCGCCTATTCCAAATACTCCAGCCCGGTATTGCGCAGCTTGACCTTGATCTTGAACCTGATCTCCGCCTGCTGATACATCGATGGCCAGGAAGGATAACGGGAGACCGCCAGCTTGCCGCGAAAATGATTGCCGAACCCGAAGATGTCCGACCGTTTCGCCTGCGTTTTGGCAAACAAGCCTGCCGCCTGCCGGATCAGCTTCTGTTCCAGATACTGTTCGATCCGGGAAGCGGACAGCCGCTCCTCGCCGGAGCTGTTAACTAACGTGCAGTCAACCCGCGAGGTCACGCGGATCAGCGGATGCCCGTCCGCCTTCAGGCTGGCTTTAATCCGGGTACGGTTATTCAGGATTTTGACGTCGGCTTTTTTCGTCAGCTCCATTTCAGTCTCGCCGATGCTACGGCTGATAATCTCGTAGAGAAGCGTCTCGTCCGGCGTCAAGATTCCGGCCAGCTTATCCCCGGCAAAGTATGCGTTGCCCACCAGGCTGAACATGTTGTGCTCGCTCTCCCGTACGAGCGGAATGAGATTGGCCTGCAGCGGATTGTACAGCTTGGCGTACACCTCCCACAGCTCCACTTTGTTCTTTCGGGGGATTCCGCCGGCAAAGGGCTCAAAGAACAGCTTCGTATACAGACCCGAAAGTTCTCCCGTCGGGTTCGGGTTGCTGAAGATTTGATTCATGTCTCCCGTGACGAGCGCGACGACGGTATCCAGCGGCACCGAACGTTCGCGGACGGTAAAATCCAAGTATTGCCGCAACCCTTCTTTCGCCATCGTTTCGTCGATCAGGAATGCGCGTACGGACGACAAATCGAGAGCTTTGGGCAGCCGGTATCGCATCTGGTTGGTCGCGTCGATGACCGTATCGCCGGCTTGGGAGGTGGCAAAAAAATCGCTGCCGTTCCCGCTCGTTCCCGGGGTTTTGGGGATGGGAAACCGGAACCACACCCGCACGGAAGGCTTATCCTTTTCCGGCCGTTCGACGCCCATCGCGCCAACGATCATCCGGTTGTCGATATCCTTGGCATCCCAGCAGCCCACAAGCGGCAGGATGCCGCATAGTAGACACGTTAGCCAAACAAAACGCCATTTCACGCAGCCTCCCTCCTTCTTTGCACGCGTGCGGATACGGCGAACGCCGTCAACGCCAGCAGCGGAAACCCGAACATTGCATACAGCCTTAGACCTGTCATAAGGTGCAGCAAATGAATCAGTGCGGCCCAGGATGGAATCATTACGGAGGCGGTATACATGACTACGCCCAGCGTTCCGAAAATCCACCTTTTTCTCCAGGAAGGGAAAAAATCTTGCAGCATCTGCCCCATCACATGGAGCTTCAGCGACAAGACGAAGAGCACATAAATCATCATATTGGATAGCAGAACCGCTGTAAGGTTCTCCAGGATGATCCAGTAATGATACACGGAATCCAGCTTGGAGACATAAGGCAGAATCAGCTGCCGGCTGAGCTCCGGACCAAAGGTAAGCACAGGCAAATACACCACGCCCAGCAAATACGGCATCGCGCAGCAAATGGACAGGAACGAAGGCTGCCAAAACTTCCTTAAAGCAACACCGGTGTACGATCCCAGCAGCGCCGTAAAGACATATCCGGTCCACAAATAGGAACTGGCATAAAATGCGGCATCGCCCAAGAAATGTCCATCCGTCCGCAGCCATGGCCGACCGAGCGAAAAATCGAGATCACTGAAGCTCAGAAGCATCAGCACCGTCGAAAGCATTAAGGTTAACAGGAAAAAAACACGTGCGGCCCGCACAATCGGCATAATCCCCGCGCTCGCCATCAGAACCGGAACCAGTAAAATGCCGTTCAAAAACGCAATCGGGGTGCGCGGCAGCATCGTCATCGTGATCATTTCGGTATAGCCGCGCAGCAGCACGATGATCGCCCCGCCGATAAAGAGCAGAAGCGGAAGCGCAAGCAATATACTAAGGATGCGGCCGCAATGGTTACGGAGCGCAGGAATCATCGGCAGCGAAACCCGGCCCAGCGCCAGCGAATACAGACAGGCGCCTCCCGCCGCAAGCAGCGCCCATACCACGATCGGCACCCAAAAGGCCGAATCCGTCGAGCGGATGATTAAGGAAGGATACAGGTAACCGGCGGAACCGCCAAAGTACAGCGACTGCATGACATACAGCGAGTAACGGGATAAAGCCGGCGTCTTGTTCATGGGCCGGATCGCTCCTTCTCTGGCAGCAGCGAGGTCAGATATGGTTTACCGAATGACTCCAGGCAGCTTAAATAAAAGACGAGACAGGCAAAGCAAAACATCATGCCCAACAGCCCGGCGATTCCGGCTCCCGCCAAAACGATATATTTAAGCATGCGCTGAATCAGCCCCATCTGGTAATCGATGACGATAAAATTCGTGATGGCGGTAGCGGCAACGATAAAGACGAGCAGATTGCTGACGATATTGGCTTGAATAACCGCCTGTCCGAGCACGACCCCGCCGACCATGGTCACGGTGGAACCGATCGTCTTCGGCAAGCGGACGCCAGCTTCAACGATAAAATCGATGACGAGCAGCATCAGCACCGTTTCGATAATGACGGGATAAGGCACGCCTTCCCGGCTGGCCGAAGCGGACAGGCTGATCTCCAGCCGGTTGACATCGACGTTTACCGAAGTCAGGGCGACATATGCCGCAGGCAGGAACAAGTTGATGAACAGCGCAAGGAAACGGAGTGTCGTCAAAAAATAAGCGACATACGGGCTTAAATAAGTGTCTTCCGGGGAATGCCAGAAATCGGTAAAGACGACCGGGACGATAAGGGCGAAAGGCGAACCGTCGACGAGCAGGACGACTTTCCCTTTTAGCAGCGCCGAGGCGGCGCGGTCCGGACGTTCCGTCGCCATGGATCTCGGGAACAGCTGCATGCCTTTATCTTTAACGAGCAGCCGCAGCAGCTGCCCGCTGTCTTCGAGATCGGGAATGCGGATTTCGTTCAGCCGCAGCTGCAGATTCCGGATCAGGGACGTCTCGGCCATCGACTGCACATAGAGCAGGCTTACCTGCGTCCGGCCGATTTCGCCGATGCTAAAGGTTTGATTTTTCAATTTGGACGAATGGACCCGCTGGCGGATCAATGCGATATTGGTCGAAAGATTCTCGTTGAAGCTGTACATGGGGCCGTGCAGCACGTTCTCGGTAGACGGAGATTGGATGCTGCGCTGCTGGGTCTGCGAAGTCTCCAGAATAATGCCGGAAGAGGCACCAGCCGGACACAGCACCGTCTGTCCCTCGCAAAGCGCCTTTTCGCAGGCGGCCAGGTCCGCTTCTTGCACGGTACTGCCTTCATAGCGCTCCAAAAATGCAGACAAACCCCGGTCTCCGTCGCGGTTAAGAACATAAGTCAACCGTGCCGACGCGGCCAGGGTCCGGAGAAAATAGGCATAATACTGCTCTTGCCCCATCCGCCCGAGATCCTGTTTCACAAAATCGGACGAATCCTTAAAGGCTTCTTCAATCATTTCAGGCAAGGTGTCCATCCGCTCATCCTCCCAGCATAAAAAATAAGCCGCAGGTTTAGTATAACCCGCGGCTTGGAAGGTGATGTGCATGGAGGAAAGTTTATGAAGATACGGAAACCTTCTTGCGCCGGGCATATACTTTCAGCGAGAAAGCAAAACAGAACAACAGCACCAGGCTCGAAAGCGAATACGGGAAGTTCAGATTGATGTCGAACAGATATCCGGCGACGATCGGACCGGCGATATTTCCAAGACTCGTAAAAGCCGAGTTGAGGCCGGCGACATAACCCTGCTGGTCGTTGGCCAGCATCGACATCTGGGTGCCGATCGCCGGACGCAGAATGTCGATCGCCAGAAAGACGACGAAAGTTACGGCAAAGATCAGCCAGAAGGTATGCACGAAAAGGGTCAAAAGGATAAACGTTCCTGCAAAAAACAGGCAGACGCTGATGACGCGGTTCTCGCCGAAACGCTTGAGAATCCAGCTGAAGATCGTGGCCTGAACCACCGCCCCTGCGATGGATCCAAATGTGATGATAAAGGCGATATCCTGCGGGTCGAAGCCGAACTTATGATCCACGAACAGGCCGAATACCGTCTCGAAATTCGCCAATCCGAAGGACATAACGAATACGATAATCAGGCTGAGGAAATACGGTTCACGGTACGAATGCTTAAGCTGGGAGAACAGACTGCTCTTCTGCGGCTGGACAGGCGTATCCGCTGAATCAGCCGCCTTCGCCGGCAGCGATTCCCGCAGGATCAACAGCGTAATGAGAGCAGCAGCAATCCCGGCAACCCCTGCGGCATAGAACGGAACACGTATTCCGAATTCGGCGATGTATCCTCCAATTCCCGGACCGATGATAAAGCCCGTCGTGATGCTGGCGTTGATGAAGCCCATCCCGGCGGCGCGTTCCTCGCTCGTGGTGATGTCCGCAGCGTAGGCCATGACGGACGGCATGATCATCGCCGCGCTGATCCCGCCGAGCATCCGGGCGATAAAGAGCAGCAGTGCGGAATCCGCAAAGCCGAACAGCCCTTCGGAGAAGGCAAAGATCAACATGCCGAAGAAGATCATCCGCTTGCGGCCAAAGGTGTCCGACAGGCGGCCTGCCAGCGGCGAGAACAGAAATTGCGTCAGCGAAAAGGTAGCGACCAGGAGCCCGATCGTGCTGCCGTTGATTCCGAGGTCGTTCATGAACTTGGGCATGATTGGTATTATCAGCCCGATACCGGTGAATACGAGAAATAAATTAAGCATCAGAACCAGCAAGGCTCCGCGGTTTTTCAGAAAGATAGACATGATTGCCTCCGTTTTGAATACTGAATAATCGTTCTAGATGTGGTCAAAAAAAGTGCAGGAGCAGCTAAGCCACTCCATGCAAAAAAACGTCGATGGCCAGGCGGTGCGCAGCGAGCGCCTCTTCCGGCCCCATTTTCCGGGTATGAAAGCTGAGTCCGTATAGCAGACTGTCCAGAATGACCGCCAGCCCGGCTACATCCGTCTGCCGGAATTCCCCCCGGTCTACTCCGCTTTGCAGTAGCTGCTTGTTGAATTGAATATAACCGGCAACCATTTCGTTAATCCGTTCCTCTACCGCGGCGTCTTTAACGGTGTTGTTATGAAATTCGTCGATCGCTTTGGTCAGTGGATGGTTATGCTGCTGGATCGCCAGATGCTCCGCGAGTCCGTATAATTTCTCGGCGGTTGTATGATAACTGGCTTCCTTGGCCAGCCAGGTCTCTTCCCACTCCTGATCCCATTCCTCAATGAGATGCAGAAACAGCCCTTCCTTGCTTTTAAAATGATAATAAATGTTGCCCGCGCTGCAACCGGTCGCTTTGACGATATCGTCGATCGAGGTCGCGTTGAATCCCTTATGAATGAACAGAGGCCGTGACGCATCGGCGATTCTTTTTTTGGTCTGCTCAGTTTGCTGCTGCTTTTTGTTCAAATGACGGCACACCTCCTGATTTTCGTAGGCTTGGAATACTGAACGATTATTCAGTATTATAACGGACAGGCGCAGGGTTGGCAAATTCCATTGATTCGGCGAAAAGATTTTGGCAAAAAAAACGCTCCGCCAACGGACCGCTGTTTCCATCGCCGCCTTGCGCCCTGCAGTTTATCCGCTAAGGGGAGCGGACAAAAACAAAACACAAAGGTATGAAACAGCGGTCTGTTCGCGGAGCGTCCATCGGGAACCCAGCGGGATCAATCGGCGCCCGCCAACCGGCAACCGGCTGACGGGACTGCCGTCATCTCTTATTGAATGTCTTTGCCGGTGAACAGCGAGACTCTCGCTTTAACCAGCTTTGTATATTCGGCTTCCATTTTCTCGGAGCCGGCTTTTTTCAGCTCGTCGAGGAACGAATCAAATACCTTGTCGAACTCTTCCGGTTTGGCCAGGATGGCTTCCGGAATTTTTTTGCGGACGATATCTTGTGTCTTCTGATAGATCACTTGATAGTCTCCGTCCGTAGGCACCGGCATGTTATAGATGGCGCCCCACTCTTTAACCGGGAACTCATCCGCTTGCGGGAACAGGTCTTTCCAGGTCTTCGCATTGTAGGCAGCGAGCGATTCTTTTTCAGCATCCGAATAGCTTGCGATAATTTGCTCCGGGAAGTTCGTCGTGTAATAGTTGTCGGTCGAGTCCTTCACGCCGTCGCCGTAATGCGCGCCGAAGATCGAATACAAACCAATGCCTGTTTCTTTCGCGAAGTTGGCGTTATCGTTCACTTTACGGTCCAGAACATCTGCCGGCATTACCCGTTTGCCGTTCTCCATATTGTACGTTTTGCCTTCAACGCCCCAGTTCATCAGCACTTGGCCCTCTTCGGAGGACATCCAGTCGATGAACTTGATGGCGCGGACCGGATCTTTGCAGGCCGTCGTGATACTGATGCCATATCCGTCAACGCCAACCTGCTGCAGCGAATTATCCTTATATTGCTCGCTCATTGTCACAGGGAAGTGCGCATATGTGTATTCGTCTTTGCCGGCAGCCTTAAGGGCGTTTTCGGCATCGGCATATTCCCATTCATCGGAGGTCAAAGCAAGCACGCGGCCGCTGGAGATTTTGGATTTGTATTGGTCTTCCTTCTGTACAAACGAATCCTTGTCCAAAAGACCGGTGTTGTACATGTGGTTCAGCCAGCGGAAGTATTCTTTTTCCTCAGGGCGTTCATAGTGAAGCACCGCTTCGTAGGTTTTCGGATCGATGTAGTATTCGCCGTCGCCCGCAGCGCCGGTTGTCGCCGCTGCCTGATTGGTTACGGTGATCATGATCTTCCAGGAATCGGCGTTCAGCGAGAGCGGAATCGTCGGCTGTCCGTCCGTTTCCGGATGAAGCGCCACGTAGTCTTTCAGCACTTTTTCAAAATCCGCTACGGTGCGGATCTTCGGATACCCGAGCTCTTTCAGCACGCGATGCTGGACTTCGAAACCGCTAGTGACATCGAACGGAGTCTGGTCGACGCCAACGTTTGTAGGAATGGAATAGATCGCCTGGTTGTCCTTGCTGTATTTCATCCGGTTCATGTTATTGGCCATGACCTTCTTGATGTTCGGCGCATATTTGTCGATCAGGTCCGTCAAGTCGAGCAGAGCGCCCGCATCGACCAGCTTGCCGATTTCGCCTTTGGCGTAAATGATTTCCGGATACTGCCCGCTCGCCGACATAAGGGCGATCTTGTCCTGGCCGCCTCCGCTGCCGACATCAAACTCCGCCTCAAGGGACACGCCTGTTTTCTCGGTGATGACCTTGCCGACATCGTCCTGCATGTTGTTCCAGTTCGGACTGGCGTCCGCGCCGAAGAAAGAAAACGAGATCGGGCTGGTATCGTTGCCGGTATTCTCAGCCGTATTATTCGCTGCATTGCTTGCCGACGGGCTCGCCGCATTGCCCGCATTGTTGTTCGAGCTGCCGCAGCCGGCCGAGACGAGCATTAAGCCGGCCAGCAGCGCGATGCCGCTTGACTTGGTGAGCTTTTTGTTCATGTCCATCAATCCCCTTTGTTGTATACGTTTGCAATTCGTGTAAGCTGTATCTTTCTTGCGCAGGACCTCTCTCCTGCTGCCTGCGGCCAACATTCGATTGCGCTTTCATTTTATCGTCTTGCCGAAGGCTGCACCTTGATTTTCAGGTCAAAGTATTAGCATAATATAGACATCCATTTCTACAAGCGAAGGCGGCTATGAGATGAGCAACGTGTATTTAAACTGGTTTACAACCGACGAGCAGTTCCCCTTTTTTATTCAATACGGCGGGCACGACGAAGATATGGAGCTGCATCAGCATGTCGATTTTTCCGAGCTGGTTATCGTCCTGAACGGACACGCCACGCATGTCGTCAATAATGAGGAATCCTTTATCAAGAAAGGCAACGTCTTTGTCTTGGGCGGCGGAACTCCGCATGCCTATAAAGCGCCGCATGACTTCAAAATCTGCAATATCATGTATCGGCCGCAAATGCTGAACTCCGCCGGTCCGGATCTGCGCACCCTGAACGGGTATCAGGCGTTGTTCGTGCTGGAGCCTTTCTACCGCAGCATTCATTCGTATAAAAGCAAAGTCAATATTTCCATCGCCAGCCTGGAGTATGTGTCGCAGCTGGTAGCAGGGATGATCGAAGAATACGAAACCAAACTGCACGGCTATCAGACGCTGCTTGCATCCCGGTTCATGGAGCTGGTCGTGTATTTGTCCCGGCAGTACGATCATCAGGACAGCGAGGTGGACAGCAGCATGCTGCATCTTGCCAATGCGGTCTCCTATATCGAGGACCATTACCTGGAGCAGGTGTCCCTGGAAGAAATCGCTGCGGATTCCGATATTTCGGTGCGGCATTTGAACCGGATCTTCCAGGCGTATTACTTGACTACTCCAATCGCCTACTTGCAACGGCTGCGGCTGGAACGGGCTTGCACGCTGCTGAAGCAGACCAACCGCTCCGTAACCGAAATCGCCTACGAATGCGGCTTTAGCGACAGCAATTACCTTGCCCGCCTGTTCAAAAAAACGTACGGCATGTCCCCGAAATCTTACCGTGACGCCCACTAAGGAGCGGAATCGGCGCATTTAACCAGCCGAAAAAAAGCAGCCGCCCCTTGCGGGCGGCTGCTTTTGATTTGGAATGCTTTTTATTAAGCCTCGGCTGCTTCGTAATCGAACCAGTCGAAAGACGCCGGCGAAGTACCGCCGAATTCGGACGTCGCGTACATGGCCACGAAAACCCCGGTAAACCCACCGGCCATCTCGGTGCTCAGGAAACGGGTCTCCGCGGTGCCCAGATGGATCGTCATTCCTTGTGCCGTTTCAAGGGATACGGTAAATTGATTCGGCTCCGCCTGAACATGCAGAATGACCTGCCCTTGCGGGCATTCATGGACTTCTTCCACCGCCAGCGAGCCAACGGTGCGCCGGAAAACGGCGAGCCGCCGTCCATCCACAAGCCGGAGCGCGGCTTCATAGTGATGCCGCTCGTTCATAAACAGCGTTATCCCCGCTTCTTCCCCTTCCGTACGCGGGTCAAACTCCAGCGCGGTCCGGATGCTGCAGTCCATATGGCTGAGCCGGCGGCCGACCCAAGCCGGCGAGTCCGCCTGGGAGAGCGTAGCCTTATGGCCGCGCAGCACAAGATGGCCGGGCCGCTCCTGCAGCGACCAGCTTCCCGGCGCCGGATTGCGCAGGAACGTCCATTCGTAGCCGAGCGAGGACGCGTCGAAATCATCGCGCACCGGCGGGACCGGCCAACAGGTTTCGGGCAACGCCGGACCGTCCATCACCGGCCGGATATGGGAGTCCTGGCCGATAACCGGCCAGCCGTCGGCAGTCCACGTTACCGGCGCCAGGTAAGTCTCCCGCCCCAGATGATGCACCATCGGATAGCCGACCGGCCGGATGGCCAGGCAGACGGCCCACCAGCTGCCGTCCGGAATCTGGACCAGATCGGCATGGCCGGTGGCATGAATGCTGCTCTCCAGGCTGCGGTTGGAGAGTATCGGATTATGCGGGCATCCCTCGAACGGACCGTACGGATGGGCACTGCGGGCCATCGTCTCCATATGCCCGTATTCGGTGCCGCCTTCGGCAATCATCAAATAGTACATGCCGTTAATTTTGTATAGATGCGGCGCTTCGGGATATGCGCCGCCGCTTCCCTTCCAAACCAAACGGCTTTCGGTCAGCATGACACCGGTTGCAATATCGATTTCGCACTGGTAAATGCCGCTGCCTTCGGGACCGGCCATTGCGGACTGGAAATATACCCGCCCGTCATCGTCGAACAGCAGGGACGGATCAATGCCGCCTTGTGCTACCGGAATCGGTGCCGACCAAGGTTCGGCCGGGTCTGTCGTTTTTACATAGAAATTGCCCATGCCGCTGACGTTCGTCGTCGCCATGTAAAACCAGCCTTCATGGTACCGGATCGTCGGCGCATATATGCCGCCTGATGCGCCTGCATTTGCCAGCGGGAGCTGCTCGACCGTCGTCAGGCAATGCCCGATCTGCCGCCAGTGAACGAGATCCCTGCTGTGGAATACGGGAACGCCGGGGAAATATTCGAACGTGCTCGTCACCAGATAATAATCATCGCCGGCACGGCAGATGCTGGGATCGGGATGAAAACCCGGGATTACGGGGTTGGAAAACTGCATAAGTACACTCCTGTCTCTATGGGCTTAATCTGCAAACATCGGGCCAAGGCATAGCTCCCCCTCTATTCATCCTTCATTGTATCCCCGTTTCCGAGCCGGCGACCTTGAAAATCAAGTCATTCGATTAGCATGATCTAGACATTTCATGTATGACCGTTTAACTTAAATTTCCCATGACCGGATGAGGTACATAAGGGGCTTCCAGCCGGGCTACTTCTTCTGCGGTTAATTTCACATCTAAACTGTTCACCGCATCCTCCAGATGATGAGGTTTGGTTGCACCGATGATCGGCGCGGTTACGCCTTCTTTTTGCAGCACCCAAGCCAGGGCGACCTGCGCACGCGGCACGCCTCGTTCGGCGGCAATTTGCGCCACGCGTTCAACGATGGCCCGGTCGGCGTCATCCATTTTGGCATAAAAGGCTTGGGCGACTGCATCCTTAGCGGAACGCTCGGTTTGTTCTTGCCAATCCCGGGTAAGCCGTCCGCGGGCGAGCGGACTCCATGGAATGACGCCGATACCGTCCTCGCGGCATAGCGGCAGCATCTCTCGTTCTTCTTCGCGGTACAGAAGATTCAGGAAATTCTGCATCGAGACGAATTTTGTCCAACCATTGCGCTCGGCGGTATGCTGCGCTTTGAGAAACTGCCACGCGTACATCGAGGAAGCGCCGATATACCGTGCTTTTCCGGCTTTCACGACATCATGGAGCGCTTCCATCGTCTCTTCGATCGGCGTAGTCGGGTCCCAGCGGTGAATCTGGTACAGGTCCACGTAATCCGTCCCGAGCCGCCGTAAACTGTTGTCGATTTCGGCCATAATTGCTTTCCGGGAGAGCCCCGCGCCGTTCGGTCCCGGCGACATGCGGAAAAAGACTTTGGTGGCGATGACCACTTCATCCCGGGTAGTGAATTCTTTTAAAGCACGGCCAACGAATTCCTCGCTGGTTCCATCCGAATACACATTCGCGGTATCGAAAAAGTTGATGCCGAGCTCCAGTGCGCGTTTGATGAACGGACGGCTGTCGGCTTCATTCAGCGACCACGGCGCCATCCCGCGCTCAGGCACCCCATAACTCATGCAGCCGAGGCAAATCCGCGAGACCTCCAGGCCGGTACGGCCAAGCTTTGCGTATTCCATTTTCCTTCACTCTCCTAGGATTGTTCTAGTATTCGTCTTCACTTCGACAGCTTACCCTCTGGAGTTCACTCCAAGTCAACTCTTTATTTCAAATCAAGGGGCAGGCGATAATACGGAAGAGTGTAGGTCGGCCGAAAGCCCAAACGTACTGCGAGCCGGTAGGAACCTTCATTATCCCTGCGGCAGGCCCATACCGGTTCCAGATCATGTGCCAGGCAGTAATCGATCAGCGCTGAGCACACGGCATACGCGTATCCGGTGCCGCGATATTCCGCTGTGGTCTCGATACCGATCTCCAGCTTGCTTCCTATCCGGCATGACGAGAACGCCGTCGATGCGGGTGCGCCGCCATGCAGCAGCGTAAAGCCTGCGCCTTCGCTGGCAAAATGCTTGGCATCGCGCCAGAAATAGCGGGGAACCACCGCGCCCTGCAAGGCTTCGAAGAGCGTTTCGTCCGTCCGCACCAATTCTCCAGCCGGCGGGACGACGTTCTTTTTCCCGGTCGCATATTGGTCCCGGTCGAACGCAAAGTTCACTCGGACACTCCGTTCAATCTGCTGCCCTCCCGTTTCTTTCGTTCCGCTGCCGCGGCTGACTTCGCGATTGCATATCTCCATCACGGAATCCGTCCACGCTTCCCACGCCTCGGCCGGGTCGGCCTGCAGCCATTCCGTAAAAGTGCGTTTCCCGGACATACCGGTCACGTATTCGATAAATGCCTGTTGAAAGGCCGGACTCCCCGGTTCGCCGAATAACAGCGACATCCCGTACGGATGGACGACATAAAAGGTTCGCGGGTTGGCCGGATGATCGCCATACAGTTTGCCGGATACCTTTTTCAACAATACTGATTCAGCAAACAATGTATTTATCGGGCTTTGCCTTAACAACTCCAGCGCCTCCGGATAAAACGCCGGTTCCAATTCGATCATGCAGCAGCCTCCTCTTCCACAGGTCCTATTTGATTCAATAGAATAGCAGACCGCTCCGAAATTAGGTATAAATTACCTCATAACCCTCTACACCGATTCCCGTTTGTATAAAAAAGCCGCCCTGGAGGCCAAGGATGGCTCCGGGACGGCTTGATGGGTTTATACGGCGTGCAGGGCTTGCAGCGCTTCCTCCCTGCTGTTCAGGAAGAAGATTTGCTTGCCGTTGTTGCATTCATAGATGAAATCTTTAAGCGCTTTGCTGTCATACCGGGAATAATCCCCGACAATCGCCAGCTTGAAGCCGTAATTGACGTACTTTTGCAGGATTTCGCCTGCTATCCTGGTTTTCAGGTCAAAAAATTCTTCTACGATGTTCTCCTGATGGAGCAAAAGCTTGTTGCAGTCGTGGTTATACGTAACGGTGGCCATCAGATCAAGCGCATCCTGCACGTCGCGGAGCACAAGCGTTTCGCTCTCCACAACGGCGACGCCGGATGAACCGGCGCGGTCGACGGTAATAATCATTACTTCCTCCTTGAAACTTAATGGATGAGTTGGCGCAGTTCTTCCCCATTCGATTCATGCTGCGGATTAAATTCGTCCGAGGCCATATAAGCGGCAATGCTGGAGAGGAACTGCCGGCCTTCCAGCGTATCCTGCACCTTACGGAAATCCAGCGGGCATACCAGCAGCTTGCCGGCGCCGACCCGGCATTCAAACAGGAAGCCGAGTTTATGGTTGCGTTCGAAATTATCGATGGTTTGCACAATCGGGCTCCAGTCATTAGCCGTGTCATCCATAATGATCGATTTGGAATTCTCCACAAGGTTCCACCACGGGTATGTGGAGTGGGTTTCGCTTTGGAAGCCGCGCAGCACCGGGTGTACGTTGTCGATCAAGAGCCCCATCGTGCCGACCGGTACCGGCCGGTTCATGCTCTCCGAGATGGAACGGAACATTGGATAACACCAGAAATCCGTGCAGTAAAAGCCTTCTATGGCATTCTCAAGCGACTCCGGCTTTGGCATCAGCAGCACGTTTTCGCCTTGTCGGAGCAGCTCCAAAGCATCGTCAGACAGTTCATCGAATACGCGAACGCCGCTGAGCGGGTCCTTATTTTGCTGCGGATAGATCCAGAGATCATAGGTTTTACGGACATCGGTGCCTTCAATCCACAAGGATAAAACGGCTTTACGCATAACCTCGACTTCAGGAAGCAGCGCCGTAATGGCTCCGAAATCAAAATAGTTGGCTTCCCCGGAGGCTCCGGCTTTGGCTGCGCCTTCCGCAAGTATACCTTGCTCCGTCTTCAATGCCCAGTGCAGGTGGAAAAATTCAGGCGACTCCGCCCGGTACCAGGCAAGCTCAGCAGATGCTTCAAACCGTTCCCCGGACGCATAGTTGAATTTCGGGAAACGCGCCATCACCACGGCATCGCCGCAGAATGTCCGCCAGTCCTCCGGCGTAATCAGGCCTTTGGAGTCCATAAAAGCATCCAGTACGCCGACAAGCGCCGTACCCTGGCCGCTGAAATCCTGCAGGTCAAGCAGCTGGAACCCGGCCAGACGGCGGGAACGGAACGCAGCTTCCAGCTCCTCCTTATAACAATCCATGGCAAGCTGGCCGGAGTTCTCGAAATAAGCTTTGGCCAAATGACCAAGTCCTTTGCTCTCCAGGCGTTCGCGGAATACTTCGAAGTTATGGGCTTTCAGCGAGCCGGAATATTTAACGATCTCTTCAAAATCCGGGAACGTCGCGTATTGTCCAATTTCATGGGACACGACCGGAATTTGCGGAATCCATTCGCCGGACCCGTCGCCGACCTGAACGGTTTTCGCCTCGGTGCCGTACTGAATTTGGATAGTTGCCCCGGAAGAAAGCTCGGCATCGCTTGCATTCCGGAAATCCGGCGGCACGATCTGATCGTCGTAATCCTTCATCGTGCCCGGCAGATCGGTTTGCACGTGGCCAAGCGGCGCATCGCACATCGCATAGGAGCCGCGGAATAACCGGTCGCGGGAGAAACGCACACCGCTGAAGAAGTCGTCATGCTCCAGAATTTCCGGCATGAACTGATGATTGTTCGATCCCTGTGTGTACAAATGCCGGCTGTCGAATTCCTTGTATTCCTTAAGAATCGCATCGATCTTCTCGCGGCTGCCCCACAGCTCGTTGCCCAGCGACATCATCACGAACGAAGGGTGGTTGCCGAACGCCTTGAGGATGGCATACCCTTCGCTGATGAGATAGTCCTGCTCTGCCTGGTTGTGGTTCTCGTCCGCTTCGGTCGTAATCGTTCCCCAGAACGGAAGCTCCGGCTGCATATAAATTCCCAGCATATCGGCAGCCGTAAATGCCGCTTCCGGAGGGCAGCAGGTGTGGAACCGGTAATGGTTCATGCCGTACGCCTTGGAAATGCCCAGGATTCTTACCCATTCCTCTACATCGGTCGGTGCATAACCGGTCAGCGGAAAGATGAGGCCGTCATGTTTGCCGCGGAGAAAGGTTTTGGCGCCATTGATCGTAAATTTATCGCCGGCTGCCCCGAACTCGCGCAAGCCGAAAATAACCTCCTGGCGGTCGGTCTCCTGCCCTTCGGCGTCCTTGACGGTAAGGCGGATCTTATACAGATTCGGAGCCGCTTCGCTCCACAGCAGGGCATCTTCGCCAAGCGCGTAGCGGACGTTTAGAGCGCCGGGAATGACGGCGTAACTCCGCTCCTCTGCCTGATGTACGGTTTCGCCGTTAAAGCTTTCGGCCGATACCGTTACGCTTGCAGCACCCGTGCCGTTCAGAGCCGCTGAGATCATTACGCTGCGTTCAGCCAACTCCGGATCAAGCCGGATATCGCTCAGATAAGCTGCTCCGTAGATTTGAATCTCCATTCTGCCGGTAATTCCGTTCCAGTTCGTCTGCGTGTCCGGCGAAGTCAAATGGCCGCCTTTGGTCGGATAACCGGTATTATCTACCCGGACCGTCAGCGTATGCCGGCCCGCCTGCAGCTTGCCGGTCAGGTCATAGATATGCGCCGTATTCAGGCTGTTACGGCTGCCCAGCTCTTCGCCGTCCAGCCAAACCTTAGTCATGCGGGTACGCTCCAGATACAAAAGAGTGTTGCCGCCTTCCGGCAGCTCGGGGATCTCCACTTCCTTGGCATACCACACTTGTCCTTCAAATAAATATTCGTCCGTCAACGCCCCGATCAGCTTGTTGTCATTTTTCGGCCCTTTGCGCGCATGCGACGTCGTTCCGGGTAAATCGATCACATCATTATACGATTCCGGTAGGGTATATCCCGTATGTTCTTCGTCGATCAGCAGCTTCCATTCGCCAGCCAGATTAATTTTTGTTAGCACAATTTCACCCCTAGTATAATATCAACACTAACATTATACATCATCGCCGGACCCTGTTCATCGTTTTCTGTACATACGGCCGGTTCCCGTTATGATTAAACTATTACCCATATCAAGGAGGGCTTCATGATTACCTCAATTTATATGATCAGGCATGGCGAATCGCCGCGGACCGGCGGAACGGAACAAACGCGCGGACTTAGCGAAAAAGGAAGCGCTGACGCCGAGCTTATCGGTGAGAGGCTTGCCGGCGAAGGCATTGGAATTTTCGTATCCAGCCCCTACACGCGCGCCGTACAGACGCTTGAACCACTGGCTCGTCTAGCCGGCAAGCATATTACAACGCACGATGATTTACGCGAACAGCGTTTTTCCGGTGCAGTTACCCGTATGCCGGATGCTGAGCTCATGCCGCTGCTGAATCGTTGCTATGCAGACCCAGACTATGCCTTGCCGGACGGCGAATCCAACCGGGCATGCCAAACCCGAGCGACAGCTGTGCTTCGGGACCTGCTCGCTGCCTATCCCGGGCAAAAGATCGCCATTGGCACCCACGGCGCCGTGATGGCGCTGATGATGGCCAGTTACGACCCGAGGTACGATCTGGACTTCATGCTTAAGGCGTCCAAGCCCGATGTATACCGGATGGATTTTGCAGACAACCAGTTGCTGCGGGTGGAACGCCTGTGGACTTGATCCGGCATGGCTGCGGCTATGGCCTTCTGATTCGGATTCAGTCGGAAAAACAAGCCAAATGAGCTTTCGCGAAATCATAAAAAGACCGCGGCTCGCGGCCGGTCAAACGCCGGAAATCCGGAGCAACAGCTTTGGCCGTCCCCATCCGGGTCATAAAGTACAGCGCGACCGTAACGTTGACATAAGCTTTGTCCAGTCCCCGCCGCTTGATCATCCGGCTTCTGTATTGCAGATAACCCGGTTTAGCATACGTAATCGTCCGGCCCGTCACTTCGCTCAAAATCCGGGCAACCTGGTCATAATCCAGCGCTTCGGCACCGGTCAAGGTGTGGGTGGTGTTGCGGTATTGCTCGGGAGCGTGAAGCAAAGCCGCTACGGCAAGCCCGATGTCGGCCGCATCGATAAAGCTGGTTTTGCTCTTTCCCGCAGGGATGAAGATGCGGTTCTCCTCCTTGATTTCCGCTGCATGGATGCCGGAGATATTTTGCATAAAAAATCCGGGACGGACGTGGGCATACGGAATGCCGGCGGCTTCGATGCGTTTTTCGATTTTGTGATGCGGCGGAATCGTATTTTTCTCCACGCCCATCAGCGAGAGGAAGGAGACCAGAAGCAGCCGGCGCGTTTTTAAAGCATCGATAAAAGGATATAAATCTTCAGGTTTTCCTAAATGCGGCGGCCGGACCAGAAACACTCTGTCCACCTGCGTCAAAGCCGATTCAAAGGTGCGGCTGTCGGTAAAATCGAGCCGAACACATTCCACTCGGCCGCCGAATTTGGCGTTTAATTTTTGCGGATCCGTACCTGCAGCCACTACCTGCTCGCTGAGCCGCAACAACTCCTCCACCACATAACTGCCGACATTCCCCGATGCGCCTGTGACCAAAATTTTCATTGCCGTCTCTCCTTCTTTCCCAGAATATCCGTGGCTTTCTGCATGAGATTGATAAACAATGCAAATTCGGCCTCGCCCATTTCTTCTTCTAAGCGTTCAAGATTCCGGTAATATTCCTCCGCCATTGTGGAGACCAACGCCCTGCCGGATGGCGTAAGTTCAACGCTGTAGCTTCTCCCGTCGCTGGAGGAGGGGATTTTGCGCAGAAACTGCTTTTTCACCAGCGAATGGATGATTGTCGTGACCGAAGGTTTGGAGATTTGAAAAAAAGCGCTGAGCATCAGCGGGGTTACCTGGCCCGCCTGCCTTTCGACGAAAATCAGCGCGCCCATTTCACTGGAACGTACCGGGAGTTCCTTTCTGACATTCGTCTGCTGCCGGCAAAACAACCCGATAATCTCTGCGCTTCTGCCGATAAGTTCGTCCATATGTGACCTCTTCCATATAGTTAGTCTGTCTAACTATATAGTTGCATAATCCAGGATTCCTGTCAAATTAAACGCAGGGCTTTTATCTTGAATCCCTACATGCTCTGCAGAATAAAAACAGCAGCAACCGCTCCCTGATCGAAAAAGAGTCAGCTACTGCTGTATATAAGCAGGTACGAAGCCTGCAATTAAGAAACATCCTCCTGGATCGCGCGTTTGAACTGGCTGTTGTACAGCTCGTGGTAAACGCCTCCGAGCGCAAGCAGCTGCTCATGCCGCCCCTGCTCGACGATCCGTCCGCCCTGTATGACCAGGATGCGGTCGGCGTCTCGGATCGTGCTTAGCCGGTGAGCGATCACGAAGCTGGTCCGCCCCTGCATCAGCGCCTTCATCGCCGCCTGGATGTTCATCTCCGTCCGCGTATCCACGCTGCTGGTCGCTTCATCCAGAATCAGGATTGCCGGATCGGCGAGAATCGCCCGGGCAATCGTGAGCAGCTGGCGCTGGCCGTGGCTGAGATTGCCGCCTTCCGGTCCCAGCTTCGTGTCATAGCCATGCGGCAGCCGGGCAATGAAACCGTGGGCGTTGGCCAGCTTCGCCGCCTGCTCCACTTCTTCGTCTGTAGCTTCCAGCCGGCCAAAGCGGATATTGTCGCGAATCGTGCCCGAGAAGACGAACGCGTCCTGGAGCACCATCCCGAGCTGGCTGCGCAAGGCATTTTTGTCCATGTTCCGGATGTTGCCGCCGTCCAGCAGAATCGCCCCGCCAATCACCTCGTAGAACCGGGTAATGAGATTAACGATCGTCGTCTTGCCGGCTCCGGTCGGACCAACGAGCGCGATTTTCTGGCCCGGCTCCGCCCGGAACGATACATCCTGCAAAATCAGGGCATCCGGCTTGTATCCGAACGATACATGGTCAAAGATCACTTCGCCCTTTAGGCGCGGCAATTCGCTCCGTATTTCTCCGTCATATTCGCCTGGCGTATCCATCACTTCAAAGACCCGCTCGGCACCGGCAATCGCCGACTGAATCAAATTGTATTGGTTGGCAAGCTCGGAGATCGGACGGCCGAACTGCTTCGAATAGTTGAGGAAGCTCACGATCACCCCGACCGTTGCGAGCTTGTGATAGACGAGCAGACCGCCCGCGCCGGCGATGAGCGCAAAGTTCAGGTTATTGATCAAGTTCATGACCGGACCCACCAAGCCGGAGACGATTTGCGCCTTGATGCCGACTTTATTCAGCTCGTCGCTGTTCCCGCGGAAACGTGCGACCTCAAGCGCCTCCCGGCGGTACTGCTTTACAACCTTTTGCCCGGTGACCGTTTCTTCAATGTATCCGTTCAGTTCGCCGAGATGCTTCTGCTGGTTCTTGAAAAAGCTCCGGCTGAGGCCGCTTATCTTGCGGCTGGCCAGCAGGACCAGCGGTACCGTGATTAGGGCAATCAGGGTCAGCGAAACATTCAACGTAAGCATAATGACGAGCGATCCGCTCAGCATGATGATGCTGTTCAGCAGCTGCGTGACGCTTTGGTTCAGCGAGTTCGAGACGTTGTCGATGTCGTTCGTCGCCCGGCTCATCAGCTCTCCGCTGACATGGGTATCAAAGAACGGCACGGGAAGCTCCTGATATTTGGCAAACAGATCGCGCCGCAGTTCGAGCACCGTATTCTGGGACACGGCCGTCATGACGTATGCCTGGACCCAGGCCACCGCGCTGCCAAGCGCATAGATGCCGAGGATGAACAGGCAGAAGCGCAGAAGCAGATCATAATCGCCGGGAATGACCGCCTGATCGATCGCTTGGCCGATCAGGTAAGGGCCGAGAAGCGAGACGAGCGCATTTAACGCGGTAAAAATATACACCGTAATCAGTCCGGCCCGCTGACGGTTCAGGTACGTCCAGATGCGCCGGATCGTGGCCGAGCGGTTTTTGGCCCGTACCTTCGGCACAACGCCGCGCACCGGCCCGTGTCCGCCCTGCGGGCCCCCGGCGATTCCGCCCGGACCCGGAGGACGGTTATGGATGCTGGACATAAGGCTCCGCCTCCTCTTCCTTAAGCTGCGACTGCCGGATGTCGCGGTAAATTTCACTGCCCTGCAGCAGTTCTTCGTGTGTTCCCTGCGCGGCGATACGGCCGTTCTCAAGCACCAGGATCCTGTCCGCATCGATGACAGAGGAGACGCGCTGGGCGATCAGAATCTTGGTGCTGTCCTTTAGCCGTTCCTTGAGCCGCTGGCGGACCCGCGACTCCGTCGCCGCGTCCAGTGCGCTGGTGCTATCGTCCAGAATCAGTATTTTCGGACGGATCATCAGCGCCCGGGCAATCGAAAGACGCTGCTTCTGACCGCCGGACAGATTCACGCCGCGTTGGCCGAGCGGAGTATTGTAGCCTTCGGGAAGCCCGGAGACAAAATCGTCGGCTTCGGCGGTTACCGCCGCCTGCCTTACGTCATCGATGCCGGCATTAGTCCGGCCGTATGCAATATTGTCTCGCACCGTCCCGCTGAACAATATTGTCTGCTGCATCACCATTCCGATGTTCGCGCGCAAATCATCGAGCGCAATCTCGCGGATGTCGGTTCCGTCTATGGTGACCGAGCCGGAGGTCACATCGTACAGGCGCGGGATCAGACTGACCAGCGTGGATTTGCCTGCCCCGGTAGCGCCAAGGATCGCTACCGTTTCACCCGGTTCGGCGACAAAACTTACGCGGTTCAGCACCAGATTTTCGTCCGTCCGGTCATAGGCGAACGAGACATCGTTAAATTCAATTCGCCCCGTGCGGATCGCGCCGGTCGCCGCATCAGGTTCATCGTGAATTTCGCTTTCGGTCGCCAGCACTTCGTTGACCCGGTCAGCGGATACTTTGGCACGCGAGACGAAAGTCAGCATATTGCTCAGCATCATCATCGACATGAACAGCTGCGTAACATAGTTGATATAAGCGATCAGATCGCCGATCGGCAGGCCGTGATGCCAAGTGCGCAGCCCGCCGTACCATAACACGGCAACGATGCTGGCGTTCAGGATCAGCATCATCAGCGGCTGATTCAGCGCCATCAGACGAATCGCCCGGATCGACATCCGGTTGTATTCGCTGTTGGCATTGTCGAATCGCTCCTGCTCATGGCGTCCCCGCACAAAAGCTTTGATGACGCGTACGCCCGACAGATTTTCCTGCAGAACCGTATTTACGCCATCCAGCTTCACCTGCATTCTGGAAAACAGCGGAAACGACAGGCGGATCAGCGTATACAGCAGCCCAAACAGCAAAGGTACCGCGACAAGCAAGATCAGCGTCAAAGCCGGGCTGATCCGGATCGCCATGACCAAACTGCCGACCAGCAGCAGCGGCGAGCGGACGAACATCCGCAGAATCATTTGGACAAAGGTCTGCAGCTGCACGACATCGTTGGTCAGCCGGGTAATGAGAGACCCGGTCTTCAGCCGGTCCAGATTGCGGTTCGAGAAGGTCTGGATATGCTCAAACAACCTGATCCGCAGATCATTGCCGAAATGCTGGGAAGCATAGCTGGAAAAGATGCTGCAGCCTACCCCGCCGATCATGCCGATCACGGCTACGCCGATCATGGTCAGTCCGGTGGAGACGATATGCGCCATATCATTCTTCAGGATGCCGTGATCGACTATGCTAGCCATCAGCGTCGGCTGGAGCAGATCCATAAAGACTTCGACAATCATACATAACGGTGCAAGGATGCACCACCATAAATACGGCCGCAAATGGCCTCGCAATTTCCACATTCCGATCACCTTCGTTTAATTCGGAACCGGCATGTGCCGTCGGCGGACGCCGCCCCGTAAATAATAAGTTGTTGCGCTCATTGCTATTGCGCTTGCCGCCGGCCTCAGGGCAGAAGGGTCAGTTTATCAGCGATCGAAGTACGCGGACGAACATTCGGAATCTCCTCGGGATAACCGATCGCGAACAATCCGACCACATCATAGCCCTCTTGGACGCCAAGGATTTCACGGTTCTGCGGCAAAGCGCCCATGGAAGCCCAATAAGCGCCAACGCCGGCTTCATGTGCAGCCAGCAGGAAGTTTTGCGCAAAGCACGCAACCGCCAGCAGGTTCTCATCGCGTTCGAACGCAGTCGCCGCCGGCTTCGACAGCAATGCCAGCACAACCGGTGCATGCCCGAAGTCCGTCTTGTGATTCAGCTTCGCCCGCGTTGCCGGGCCAACCCGCAGCAGCTCCCAAGGCTCATTCATCCGGTGATTCGGCGCATAACTGGCCGTCTCCAGCCAATGGAGCAATGCTGTCTCCGCAATCGGGTCCGGTTTAAAGGATTTAATCGTTCTGCGTGTCCTGATCAGTTGGTCCATGCTCATCGGTTTCACTCTCCTTTGGATAATTTGGGTTGCCCGGCCCCTGCCCGGCAACAATTTCGCGAAGCTCGAACATATGGATGAACTCCTGAATGATCGCATCCGTCGCCTTCAGCTCCCCGCTGATCACTGGCCGGATCGAATCCAATTCCGGCTGCTGCAGCTGCTGCTGCAGTGTGGCCCGTTTAACGTTCAGCCGTTCCAGAAAAGCGATCGCCCGGCCGCGCCGGAACGTCTGCGCGCTCTGGAATTTCTTCTTGTCATCCCCGCCATGCTCGCGGCAGTCCCGTTTGTCCCAAGGCTCATGATGGTCGTGTCCGCGGTGGTCGCGATGCTCCGGTCTATCCTCTTGCATGCTGGCCCCCCTCTCTTCAAGTGAATCTGTATACAATTGTATGCATTCTTGCCCTCGTATACAAATGTATACGCATAGTTGAGGGGTGTCAATATTCTCAGAGTGAAGTGCATGCTTGCCTAAGCCGCTTCGTTGCACATTGCACATTGGAGTTGCTTCCAAATGTCCGGGTTATAAATACCATTGCATTTTATACAATAAAATTCAGTCAAATAGTTCTTTTTCGTCCAGAAATGGAAAATCCGTTGCGCAATATGCAACGGATGAAAGAAATTTGCCCTTGTTCGCGGTATTCCGCTGCACAAAATGCAACGAAGCGGATCAAGCGAGGCAGTTAAACCCGCTGTCCGCTTCAATCGCTCCGCCCTTCTAGCTCGCTTAGAGCTTAAATAGCAGCGCGCCATGCGGTGCAACCGTCGCCGACAGCACGCCGCCGGTTAACGCCCGCGCCTCACCGGACCATAGCTCGGTCGCGGTCACAGCGATCCCTTCGCCGGCGCCCAGCTCGGCGAGGGACACCGCCACCTCGGCCGGCGCTTCGCCGGTGTTGAACAAGGCGGCGTACCGCTCGCCTTGCGGTCCCTGCGCCGCCCAAACGACCTTGCCGTCCGCGCGCGATACCTTGCGCGCGCCTTGTCCCGTGCGGTGCAGCTCCAGCACCGCACGGTTCGTGAGCAGCGACAACGTCCACGCGTCGTTGTCGCGCAGCTCGCCGCCGAACATGAGCGGCGAGCGGAAGATCGCCCACAGCGTCATCATCGTGCGCTGTTCGTCCCGGGTGAACCGGGTCATCCGGTCACCGCCGGCGCTGCGGATGCCGATGCGTCCCAGCGGCAGCATGTCGCAATCCGGCCAACAGCCTGCTTTCGGCCGGCCTTCCCAGGTTTCGCAGCGGTCGAACATGTCCAGCAGCGCCGGCCAGTGATCCCAGAAATCGTCGGTCATCCGCCACAGATTCGCGTTGGCTTCGAAGAAATCGGCATGTTTGACCGGGGCTGGTCCCGGCGACAGGCTCAGCACGATCGGCCGGCCCACATGGTCGATCGCGTTACGGATCAGTTCGATTTCAGCCAGATGTGTCCCCCCGTGCAGCCAGGAATCGGCGATGTCATCCACCTTGATGTAATCAACGCCCCAGTCCGCATACAGTTCGAACAACGAATTGTAATATTGCTGCGCGCCTTCCTTGGAGGCGTCCACGCCGTACATATCCGTGTTCCAGCCGCAGAAGGAACAAGTATGCGCGATGTCGCGCGCCGTTTTGTCCGTTCCCTTAATCGGCGTGTTGTCATGGACGGCTTGCCGCGGAATCCCGCGCATGATATGAATGCCGAACTTCAGGCCCAGGCTGTGCACGTAATCCGACAACGGCTTGAAGCCTTGTCCGTCCGCTGCGGACGGAAAGCGGCTCGGTGCAGGAATCAGCCGCGAATAGGCATCCGTCTCCAGCCGCACAAACGGGCGGTACTGGTCAGAGACAGCCCCGGGCTCGGACCACTGGATATCGACGACGACATATTCCCAGCCGTAAACCTTCAGATTCTCCGCCATATACTCCGCATTCCCGCGGACTTCTTCCTCTGTAACGCTCGCCCCGTAGCAATCCCAGCTGTTCCAGCCCAGCGGCGGCGTGGGCGCAAATGTATGATGTCTCATGATATTCCTCCTGTAGATATCGCAAAATTCAATTGCTCTTTCGCATCTATCTTACACTCGCCTTACCGCGCGTTTCCATAGTAATCTTGTCTGCCCGATAGCACAAAATTGCTCATTTAAACAACAAAAACAGCGGCCCGCCCCAAAGGGAAAGCCGCTGCTGCGGAGACTCTCTTTAATTTCCTAAACCTATAACTCAACCACCTTCGTGGCAATGTTATGGACGAATTCCCGGTCATGCTCGACAAACAGCAGCGTCGGCTGATATTCGAGCAGCAAATCTTCGATCTGCATCCGGGAGATGACGTCGATGAAGTTCAGCGGTTCATCCCAAATGTACAGATGGGCATGCTCGCAGAGGCTTCTGGCAATCAGCACCTTTTTCTTTTGCCCGCCGCTGAAGGCGGACATGTCTTTTTCAAACTGGATCCGGGAGAAGTCCAGCTTGCGCAGAATGGCCTTGAATAAGCTCTCGTCAATGTCTTGCTCGCGCGCATAATCCGTCAGATTGCCCTGCAGATGCGAGGTATCCTGGGAGACGTACGAAATTTTGAGCTGGCTGCCCCGGCGCAGTGTGCCGGTATAGGCGATATCCTCACCGTCAATCAGTTTGATGAGGCTCGATTTGCCGGAACCGTTGCGGCCGGATAGGGCAATGCGGTCTCCCTGTTCAATCGTGAAGCTAATGTTCTCGCACACCGTTTTATCGCCGTAGGTTATACCAACCCGATCCAGCTCTGCCAGCCGGCCTTTATGGTACGGCAGCGGGGAAATTTTCAGTTCCGCGGTGTTCTCGACATTGCGCAGCAGCCTGGATTTGTCTTCGATGGACTGCTCCTGCCGCTGTTCGATCGATTTGGAGCGCTTCATCATTTTGGCGGCTTTATGGCCGACGTAACCTTTGTCGATTTTCGAGCCGGAGTTGCGGGTCCCGTTTTTGCTTTTCTCGACCTTGTCAGACCAGTCGCTGGTTCGTTTGGCTGCTTCCGCCAGATGTTTGATCTCCTTGCGCAGCTTGTCGTTTTCGGCAAACTCGTATTGATCCTGCCGCTGTTTATTTTCCCACCAGTCGCTGAAATTGCCCTTCTGGATGTCGATGCTCGTCTTGTTGATCGATAAAATATGGTCGACGCAGTGATCCAGGAACGAGCGGTCATGGGAGACGAGGATAAAGCCTTTTTTGGAATTCAAATAACGGGCGACCACGCTGCGCGCTTCCATGTCGAGGTGGTTGGTCGGTTCGTCGATCAGCAGGAAATGGTTTTCCTTGAGAAAAAGCACCGCCAGCAGCACCTTGGTCTGCTCGCCGTTCGACAGCGACTCAAACGGACGGTACAGCACGTCGTCCGCGACCTCAAGCAGTGTTAGCTCCCGCATGACCTCCCAGTTCTGGGCGTCCGGAAGCAACTCTTCGATGATATCCATCGTAAGGTATTCGGCATGCTCCACCGGAAACGGGAAATAGTCGAATTCTACGCTCGAGGAAATGGTTCCCCGATATTCGTAACGTCCAAGCAGAAGATTCATGAACGTGGTTTTACCTCGGCCGTTGCGGCCGGTGAAGCCTAGCTTCCAATCGGTGTCGAGCTGAAAGCTTACGTTCTCAAAAATATTATCGTAGCTGCCCTCGTGGGCAAAAGTAAGATTGTTTACCGAAATCAATGCCATAATGTAAATTCCTCCCATACACAAAAATAAAAGCCGCAAGAAAGTTACTTCTCGCAGCTCAAATGTATATGGCTAACCAGAGACAATTCTGCCCCGGATAGAGATATCACGTTTGAGTGAAAAGGAAAGTAACTTTCTTGCCCAAATAGATGTACAGAAACAGACGCGCATCAATAAACCTCGCGTTACCTGATCTTCTGTTGTCTACATTGTGCAAGAAATGCTACATCCTCTTCACTCCATTCGAATCAATTAGTTTTACAGTAACATAAAGCGCTGCCAAAGTCTACAAAATGCAAACGGAATCATTTATCCAAACCTGAAATAAAACCGCTTTGGCAATCGCCATCGTCTAGGCCTTAACCCAGAACCCGTTCATATAAACCGTGCGGAACTTGGCGCGCTGCATATTATCGTGGCTCGGCGTACCAAACTCTACGTCGGTATATAGGGCGGTCAAACCGAGGTCTGCTGCTTCGGTAATACGGCGGTGCAGAAGCGCGCTTTGAATCCCCCGCTGCCGATAATCGGGGAAGGTATAGTCATTGGCAAGGTAGCCTGCCGTTCCGGTCATAAACAGCGATCCCATCCCGGCCGCATGACCGCCCAGATAAGCAATGTAGTTGCGGAATTCCGGGCGAACAAAATAAGCTGCTTTGCGCTCCAGGACCTCTGTACCCGGGTCATTCCCAGTCGAACGTACGACGAGCGCCAGAAACTCCATTACATTCTCCATGGTTACGGGCCGAATCTCCACATCTTCAGGCAGGTTTAGCTCCGTTTTATCCCCCGCAGCCATAAAGACAAGCTGATCTGCGCAATAAAAGCCCTGGGCCGCCAGCGTTTCCGCCGCCTCTGCGTGTCCTGCTCCCGGGGTCAGATCAAAACAAGGCGTTATCCCCTCCGCTCTGTAAATCTCCAGAATCTGCTCCAGTTTATCGAGATCGCCGCTGCCAAAGCCTTTGACACGGTTGTAATAGATCGATTCCGGAGAGCCGGGATCCATCAGTAATACACAGCTTCCGATCGAAATCAAACGGATGGCCTTATCTTCCGCCGACAGTGCTCTTTGATTGTTGAAAAGCGTCAACGCGAGCTCCGCTTCTTGAATCGCCGCCGTTTCTATGTTTATCTTCCGGTTCTTAAACAGGGTCGTAACCTCCAGTACTTTCTGATATAGCACATATGATACAGCACGGAACCTGAATTTGCGAGATTCACCGCTCATGCTGCCAAGCCGAATGTTCCACAAAAAATCCCGTCACCGCAAATGCGGTAACGGGATATCCAAACCTGTAAAGAGGGATTAGCCGCCAATGGCCATTGCACTGAATACGACGGGACCGACGACATAAGCAATCGAGCCGGTATCCTGATTTTCAACAATCAATTGATAGTTTTGCGTTCCGGCAGGTACATTGAAATCCACGGTATGCAGGCTGATGACCGCTGCGTCGATATCAGACGTAAAGTTATCAAATTCGGCGAGCGCGTAGAAGATTTCGGTGCCGGCACGCCAGATGCGCACGAGGATGTTCGGGGAATCAAAGTTGATATCAAAACCGATGGTTGCTTTCAGCTCCACTTTGTTCGGAAAATGATGCGGATCTGCCGGGTCGATATAGACCCCTACCCCCGCAATCTGCACACCTGCTGGAGAAATCGGAACCAGAATCGGAGGCACAATGCCATTGGTAATCGGTGTAACGACAGTTGCATTGTAATCTAACAGAGTTTTTGCCACTTCTCTTCACTCCTTTCCAATTTATAGTTCATTATATGAAGCTTTGAATCCGCTAAATTGTGCGTATGGAATACTAGATTGACCTAATTTGTCCACTTGGCAATTGATGAAGATGTTCATGCGGGCGGGCGCCTGTACCCGTCAAAGACCGGGGCATTCGCATACCCTGCTTATATCCGAAATATAAGAGGGTGAAAAAATGGTGCTTAAGCCAACTGTGCGCAAACGCAAACCGCTGCTATCCAAGCAAGTCACTCCCGTCAAAGGGAGAAAACCGGCGTCGGCCGCTTTGCGGAGACGGACGAAATTCGTGTATCGTAATGAGAAGTATAAATTTAGCCTGACGCTGCCGGATTGGTGGAAGCCTTATATTGTCATTAAGACCGCCGCAAACCCGGATTCCGAATCCATTTACGACGTCATGTTCCTGTTCAAATACAAAGGAAAAACATACGGGGATGTACTGACCCTTTCGGTGTTCCGGATGCCCCTGGCCAAATGGATCGAAGAAGGCTACGATGAATCGCCGTATATCCGCCTTGCCCACCGCAAGGGCCTGATTTTTGCCTATTCCACACCGGAAGAACCTCCGGCGGAATTTCTGAATGAGTCCGGCGACGACTTCAATTATGAACAATACGGCGAGCAGCTCAAGCTGATGAGCCGGATGGTCAACGAGGATGCACCGGAGATCGCCAAAACCTTCAAATTAATTTGAATGAGTGCTGACGTGCGCAGCAAAAAGGGCTTCCCGGTGTCGTTCGACAACCGGAAAGCCCTTTTAAATTTACATGCTACGCGTTTCTGCCGTTTCGGTTTTCGTTTCTTTTTTGGCATTGCGCTTATTGAGAATGATGTTACGGAAATAAATAAATACGCTGGGAAGCTGTCCAAGAATGAAGACCGGATCTTTTCGGTAAATGGCATAAATGGACAGAACCAGGCTCCCCAGGATGCTGTATATCCAGAAGGATTGCGGAATAACCGTCTGCTTCGCTTTTTCGCTGGCCCACCACTGCAGGATGAAGCGCATCGAAAACATGATTTGTCCGCTGAAGCCAAACAGAATCCAAATGATTTCGCCGGTCGAATATTGGCCAAGCCATGAGGACCACATGTTATTCGCCCCTGATGCGGTAGCGGATCACCCGTTTGCGGAGCCAGCCGACGACGATGGCATCCATAAAACCTACGAAAGCGCGGTTCAGCACCCCGTACTTCGACTCTCCATGCATCCGCTCCCGATGCGTGACCGATACCTCCAAAACCGAAAATCCATTCATTTTGGCCAGCGTCGGAAGAAACCGGTGCATGCCGTTAAACAGGTAGAAACTGTCCGCTACCTCCCGCTTGAACAGCTTCATCGGGCAACCGGTATCGTAAATATCGTCTTTGGTGATCCAGTTGCGCACACCGTTGCCGATGCGGGAGGATATCTTCTTCAGTACGGTGTCCCTGCGGTCGACGCGCTTACCGTTGACGAAATCGATTTTTTCGATAAATGGCATCAGCCGAAAAATATCGCGCGGATCGGTTTGCAGATCGGCATCGATCAAAGCGATCAGCTCACCTTTTGAATTTCGCATCCCCGCCCAGATTGCCGCGGTTTGACCGCAGTTTTTTTCAAAATGAATGATCTTGACGTTAGGATCACCGGCGGCAATTTCATCCAACAGAACTGCGCTGCGATCGTGGCTGCCATCGTTCACGAGCACGATTTCATAGCTATCGATTCTTCCGGCGAGCGCCGACGTAATGCTGTTGTACAGCTCTTGGACATTGCCTTCCTCGTTATACACCGGAGCGACCACGGATAAACGCGTCATTGCATAACACCTCTATACCAGTTAATGTACTTGCGGATCCCGTCGGCAAAGCTTATCTTCGGCGCATAACCGAACAGCTCGGCCGCTTTGGCGATGTTCGCCATGGTATGATTGACGTCTCCGACCTGCTCCGGCATCGCCTTTAGTCTGGCGCGCTTTCCCAGGCCCTCTTCGATCGTCTTTACCATTGTATGCAGAGAGACGGTTCCGCCTGTCCCCAAGTTTACAATTTCATAGACTTGCTCATGCTGCTCAACATATGCCAAGGCCCGGATAATGCCGTTTACCGTGTCATCGATATAGGTATAATCGCGGGAAGTGCTCCCGTCGCCGTATAGGGTCACTTCGTCGCCCGATTCAATCAGCCGGATGAACTTGTTGATCGCCAGATCGGGACGCTGCCCCGGTCCGTAAACGGTAAAGAACCTTAGCATGGCAACGTCAATTCCGTATAAATGATGATAGGTGAATCCCATTTCCTCACAGGCCTTTTTGGTTGCCGCATACGGCGAAATCGGCTTATCGACCGCTTCTGATTCCGAGCACGGCGAATCCGGATGATTGCCGTATACCGACGACGAGGAGGCGCATACCCATTTCCGAATCCCGTGCCTGCGCATCGCTTCCAACAAATTCATCGTTCCCCGCACATTCACTTCTTCATACAGCAGCGGATTTTCGATGGATGGCCTGACGCCGGCGAGCGCCGCAAGATGGATGATGCCGTCCACCTGCTCGCTTTGGAACAGTGCATCCAGCGCATGCGGATCACGAATGTCCGCAATGCACAAGCGGTACTGTCTTTCGTTGACCATGGTCTCCAGCCGGCGGAGATCCTGCTCCCTGTCCTTCCAATCAAAGCCAGCGGATAATCCGGCACCGCGGAGAACATTCGCCACCTTCAGGCGATAGTCATAAAATTCAGAAAAATTATCGATGTTGATTACGCGGTGCCCCTCTTCAAGCAGTCTGCGGCATACATGGGAACCGATGAAACCCGCACCGCCCGTCACGCAATATGTCTTCATTCAAGCCCCCGCCATTCCCACAGCATGATATTGAAAAAGCCCGCGGACCGCCTGGTCTCTGCTGAACATATTCCGCAGATCGAAGAGATGATCGTTCCGCATCCGTCCGCGTACATCGTTCCAGGCAAGCTCGCGGAACTGGTTCCATTCCGTGACGACCACAAGGGCATCCGCTTCCTCGGCGCACTCCAGCTCATTGCTGCAATACCGAATTCCCGGATTCAGCTCCGGCCAGCTCCGTTTAGCCTGCTTCATGCCTTCCGGACAATACACCCGGACCGCTGCCCCGCTATCCAGCAAACCTTCGATAATATCATGGCTTGGCGCATTGCGGATGTCGTCGGTCTCCGGCTTGAAGGACAAACCAAGAATACCGACATTTTTGCCCGCGAGATTGCCGTCGGCAGACAAAGCGTCCTTGATTCGGCCCACCATTCGTGCCTTTTGCTTCTCATTGGCGGTAACCGCTGCTTGAATGACAAGCAACGGTTCGCCGTTGCGCTGGCCGGTATCAAGAATGGCCAGCGTATCCTTCGGAAAACAGCTTCCGCCGTATCCCGGTCCCGGGTCAAGGAACGACGGAGAGATGCGGTCGTCCATCCCCATGCCGGCCACTACTTCCTGCACATCGGCGCCGACTTTCTCGGCGAGCAGAGCTAGCTCGTTGGCAAAAGAAATCTTGACCGCCAAAAAAGCGTTGGAGGCGTATTTGATCATTTCCGCCGTTTCCGGCTGTGTAAATAAAAATGGAACGATCGTGCGGTCGTAGCAGGAGTATAGACGCTCCAGCGTCATTCTGGCCGACTCCGTGTCTGTACCGATCACGACCCGCGACGGCTGCTGGCAATCGGCGACCGCCTTGCCCTGCCGGAGAAATTCCGGATTGGAGGCCACTTCAAACGGATAGTTCAAGCCTCTTCGCTCCAACGCTTGGCGGATAGACCGGCTGATCTGTTTGTTCGTACCTACAGGAACCGTCGATTTACTCACAATGATCTTCGATTCGTTCATGTGCTTTCCAATCGTTTCGGCAGTCTCCAGAACGGAAGACAGATCTACCTCGCCGCCCGGCCCGCTTGGCGTGCCTACGGCAATAAAAATCACCTCGCTCGCTTGTATGCCCCGTGCTATATCGGTTGTAAACGAAAGCACGCCTGTGCCCAGTCCCTGCTCCAGCAGCGGTCCCAGCCCCGGTTCATAAATGGGCGACTTTCCGGAGTTCAAAACCTCGATTTTATCGGCATCCTTGTCCATGCATATCACCGAATGTCCGTAGCCGGACATGACGGCACCATAAACAAGACCGACATACCCCGTGCCGATAATTCCAATCCTCATGCTATCCGCCACCTTATGTTCTACAAATACTAAATATAAATTACTTAATATGTATTACTCTAATTAGAGTAATAACATTCCTGTATTCTGTCAACCGAAGATCGTTTTATTTTAGCGGCACGGTAGCATCGCGCGGGACATGGTAGTGCGTTGTCGCTCTATCACGCGTATAACAAAAAGAGCACGCCTTCGGCCGAAGGTGTGCTCTTTTTGTATGGAGATCTATTCGTGGGACGGGCCGGCCTGCATTCGCTGCTTCACCTGCTCCAGCAGGCCTGTCAGCCATTGCAGATCATTTTTTTTGCTTTGATGCGCATGCTGCAGCACCAATTCCAGCGGGAATCGCTCTTTGGGTTGGAGCGGGCTTAGGTCCGCACGCTCGATCCGATCGATTTTGTTTTTCAGCTTTTGAATCGCCCGCTCGATGACAGCGGAAAGGCGTACCGGATCCACCATATCCAGAAAAAACAGCGAGGGGTAAAGCCGCCGGATATCCGTAAATCCGTCAAACACGGAATAAATCTCGTCCTTCAGCGCTTCCCGGCCGAGATCGGTAATGCCATAGGTCGTTTTTTCCGGGCGATTCTCCGATTGAACGACCTCCAGCTTCTGGATGTATCCTTTCTTCAGCAAGGCTTCGATGTGATAATAAAGCGTACCGTCATTATATGAAATGATGTTGTTTAACGATTTGGGCACCTTTTTCTTGATATCGTAAGGATGGTGTTCACCACGGCTTAGCGTGCCCAAGATAAAAATTTGCAGCGACATTCTAATCTTCCTTTCGGAGGGTAAAACCCAATTAATATAATATCGCTGCCGGAAAGAAGATGCAATTCATTAACGGGTTTAATCGATTATTGCCGTTGTCCGCTCAAATACTCCTGGACGAAAATCTCTCTGTACCGGTGATATTCCGGAGCATTGAACTCGTTGCCGCAGGCATGCAGCACCCAAGGAGTCTCCTGCCGCGGAACGCCGACCCGGTAGCCGCCGCGGATAAATTCGAACGACTGCGACGAATCGTACAGATGCCAGCCGGTGAACCATTCCTCCCGCCAGTGCAGGTCCGCCTGCGTTGCCATCAACAGACCGTCGATCGCCTCTACCTCTGCATAGGCTTGCGTAACCTTCATAAACTCAAGATAACCGTACAAGCTGCGCAGCTCGATCACTCTGCCGTATCGAAGAGGGGCCTCCCACCAAATTCCGTTATCCGGTACCCGCTGCGCTCCGGCCACGCCGACCAGCCCCAGTGATGGATTCGCTGCGAATAAAGCCAACAGGTCCGGGATCAAACGGCGGTTTAAAATAAAGGCATCCTGGTGTAAGTAGACTTTATAAGCCGCCTCGGAGGCCCGCATTGCGGCGTTGTAGCCTGAAGCCATGCTGGAGGCTCTCCGGACTGCGACAGTCTCCACGGTCATGCCCGGCGGAACCTCGAGCGCATGGATGTGGTCGAGACATTGTCGATACATCTCTTCGTCATTTACGCAGGTGATAAAGCATATTCTGCTCCGGTCCATGTTAATTTTCCTTCATCAGCGGAATGGCTTTGACAACATATTGATAGGTCCGCGCGTCTGCCGGAAAATTCTCGTTTGCCGCTCCCAGGTTTTCCATTCCTGCATGTAATACGGATATCATTTTCTCGTAAAATTCGTTGGTATAGGCAATTCGCTCACTATGCGCGATATAGTAGCCCGCTTCGAGGAACATCCGGTGCATTTCGTGAACGGTGAAAAAGCGGAAATGGGTCGAATCCAGCAGACCGGACGGCGCATAAGACCAGTGCCCCGCAAGCAGCCCTTCAATAATGGAAATATGGCCGATGTTCGGGATGCAGGCCAGAATACTGCCGCCCGGCTTCAGATACGGTTTCAGCTTCTCCAATACTTCCCACGGCTGCAACAGATGCTCCAGTACGTCGCCGAAGAGAATATGGTCGAAGCTCGCCAAAGGTATATCCAGCTCCAGCGTTTCGATATTGCCGACGATGACGCGGTCCAGCTTCTCTGCCGCTTTTTCCGCAGGGTTGGCGAACACTTCGATTCCCGTTACCTGCGCGCCGGTTCGTTCTTTAATCGCTGCACCAAGGTTGCCTTCGGCGCAGCCGACTTCAAGAACGTGCTTCGCATCCGGTTCGATCAGCGCCAACAAATACGGATTCAGTCCCTGATAATACGAACTTTTTTTGCTCAAATGGTTCTGCGGCGCCTCCTGATGAAGCTGCTTCTTCTCCAGTTCCATTCGCTTCGCTCCCTCCTGCCGTTCAGCTGCAGACTTCTGATTCGTAACGGCGACGGCACTGTCTTTGCGGTAAAAGGGCTTGCCGAAACCCGCCCGTAATTCCTCCGGCAGAGGTACCAGCGGATGCTTTCGCGTGATATACCTCAGTTCGTCTCCGGCATGCAGTGCAACCACATCATAATCGGCATCAAGGCTAAGCTTCAGTCCGCTAAATTTGCGGTGATTCGTTTCATCCAGTCCATCTCCGGCTTCGACCCAAAAAATATAAGGCTCAGCCGCCATCTCCCGTATCCACTGTTCCGCATAACGTCGATTCCATTCGCCCTGCATCGCATAGATTCGATCGGTATACCGGCTTGCCCTCTCCCATTCTGCCTGCTCCAAATCATGTGCAACAAGAATGACTTCATCGGCCAGATCTGCAAACGAAGCGAGCGTCGCCTCCAAATCTTCACCCGATTCGCTGATTACGCCGAGCGTCAACCGGATTTTCTCGCGGTAAATGAGCTGATGGATCGGACGGCCCCATTTCAGCTCCGCTTTTTTGCCGTTTTCTTCGAGCAGATTCAAAAGACTGGTCTCCGGCAGCTTACGGGTGCTGGCATGCCCAATATGATGAATGAAGGCATCCTGCACCACCAGCAGACGGTAACCCGCACGAATGGCCCGGAGGCAGAGATCGTCGTCCTCGTAATTGCCAAGTCCATACTGCTCATCAAAGCCTCCGATTTCATCCAGCACGGAGCGTTTGACTAACAGGCAGAAACCGATCAGCCTCCTTACCTCCAGCGTCCGGCCTTCATGCTGAACCCGATGCCCGGCAGCAAAGGCCTCCATATCGCCGATCAGCGAATACCCCACCGGTATCTGCTGATGTCCCGCGGAATAGTTGGTCACCGGACCGACCATGCCCACCGTATCGTCCGCCGTCAAACAGCGGATCAGCGGCGTCAGCCATCCCCGCGGAACGATAACATCGTTGTTTAGAAAAAGCAGCAGTTCGCCGCTTGCGACCCCGATCCCCTGGTTGCAGCCCCGGGCAAAACCCTGATTCTCCGTATTTTCAATCAGGATGATATCGTCCATCGCGCGGAGTTGTTCCGCAGAACCGTCGGTAGAGCCGTTTTCTACGATAATCAGCTCATAATCTTCTTCAGTATTCCTGCGGATGCTGTCCAAGGCGTTCAACGTAATGTCCTTCTGGTTGTAGGAGAGCATAATGATGCTCGTCTTCATTCGTTCCGCCCCCGATCCTGCGGCGCACGCCATTCCAGCTCCGTATACGCCGCGCCGAGCCGCTGTTTGAAGTAATCGCGGTTATACTTCATGCTTGGATGCGAAGGCGCGTAGTACGCAGCCGCTTCATTATGGTACGAGGCCCTTTCATACTGACCCAGGCGGTCGTAACATAAGCAGAGCTGAAGATGCGGCAGCCAGGTCATTGTAATTTTATCCTGCATGCCCATGTTGGCGGTGCGTTCCGGCAGTGCTGTAGCCAATTCGTACCAGTATGCGGCATCGTTGTATTTTTCTTGCCCAAACAGAAATGCACCATATCGGCAGCAGAATTCCGAACGGGGAATATCGTATTGCAGCGTCCGCAGCAAAGCTTCGGCCTGACGTTTGGGCTGAGCCAGCTGTTCGTAGCATAGGGCCAGCTTAAGGCATGCCTGATAGTTGTCCTCAATCCAGCCCTTATCGGTGTCCAGAAACCGGTGATAATAATCCGCCGCTTCCTCGAAGAAGCCGTTCTCCCGCAGCTCGTTGGCATAGTAGTACAAATCCCGCGGGGAAAACGCTTCGCCGGCCTCCGCCCGCGCGCGGTAAATGCGGAGATTGCGATCGGTATGCACCTTGTCCTTGGAATGCGTAATCGCCGCATCGCTCATCAGCGGATACCCGAACACTTCCAGATACTCATGCACCGGACCGATCCACTGAAAGTTGCACTCCCGCTTGACCAGCCGGTTGCGGCGGAGACTGGAAATGACGTTGCCGTCGCTGTCGAAGCTGAGATTGTAATTCATCGATACCGCTACAACATCGGGGGTTAACGTATGCTTGATGCGGAGGATTTTCTGCCGGTCTTTTTCTTCAATGAAGTCGTCCGCATCCAGCCACAGAATATAATCGGAGGTTGCTTTGCTGAATGAAAAATTCCGGGCGGCGGCAAAATGGTCGATCCAGACAAAATCAAAAACAACCGCGCCGAAAGAAGCGGCGAGCTCCTTGGTCTTGTCCGTCGATCCGGTGTCGACAATTACAATTTCATCAGTAATGCCCTCTACGCTACCCAGGCACCGGGCAAGGCTGTTCTCCTCATTGCGGACGATCATGCATAAACTGATAGTAATCATATGCCTGTGAACTCCCTCCACCTGGCTTGAACTCATTGAAACAGTATATGCCTTGCCGGAAGCCGGGGTGCTCCGTGAAACGCACAATCTCCCCCGCATCCAAACAGCTTTGGCGCACAAAAAAAACCGGAAAGCTCCTAGAGCCTTCCGGTTTCAATCCTTATTTAGGCTCCCGAGGGAGCCGGTTGTAGCCTCTGTCCCCGTAAGGCTGGAGCTTCTCCAACCACGGCTTTACCATAACTTTGACTTCCCAGCGCATATCATGCATGAGCTCGATGTCTTTTTGCTCCAGCACTTCATACACGAAGGCGTCTTTACCCAGCAGCTTCCAGTCCTTCTGCAGCGCCAAGTTCGCGAACATGCCCATCTCCAGCTGCGCCTGGATGGTCGACCATTTATTTTTCAGATTAGGATAGCTGTCGATAAAAATCTTGCCATTCGTTGTATTGGTGATCTGAACGACGCCCGCGTATGTCTTGATCTGCTTGAATTCCTCCAGCAGCTCCTTGCGTTTGCTCTTATCCATAAGTTCCTCCTGTTTAAGCATGCGTTTGCTTTAATAACCCAGTTCTTTCAAGATGGCGGACAAGGTTGACAGCCTTTCGCCGATCAGTTCATCGTCCTGGCTAAGCGCCTGACTGAACAGCTTGATATCTTCCTTGATTTTATCGTTATCGGTGCTGACAGCCACGGTCATCGCATCGCCCTGCAAACCAATCCGGTCAATGACCGGTTCGTCAGGATTGTACAGATCCTCATACCGGTATGCCTCCCGGAAATGTTCAATGGTCCGGCAGATCAGAATCGACAGGTCGAGCACGCGGTGCAGCGGAAGCTCTTCCGATTGTCTGGACCATTTCTCCCCGGTATAACGCCATACTTTAGCCGAAATGTCAATTTTGCCGCGGTCGTTCCATTGGGCCAGCCCGAGAGACAGGCCTTTGGCATCCGTGTTGCCGTGGAAGCGGCCGTCGATTTGCTCGTAATTCTCCGTTACGATTACCGGTTTATGCTTTAATGTCGTAGGAATTTTCATGTGGTTACCTCGCTTGATTTATATTTACTAAATTACTAATTTACTAATTCGTAATTTCAGTTTAACGTATGGATACTCATTCGTCAATTCCACACAAAAAAGCCGCCCGCAACAACGTTGCGGGCAGCCTGCAAAAGGATAAGGTTAAGAAAGTCGGTGAACCGACCATACACTGCCGGTGGAATCTCCGCCGATATCGATGGGAATCGTCAGCCCGTCGGCTACATAGAACACCCCGATAACATCTCCCGCATTCAGCTCGAATTCGCCGGTAAGCGTAACGGTGCCATTGCCGAGAACCGCACGCAAGGTTAATACCAGCGCAACATTCACGTCAAGCAGCGGGAATAAACCGCTGACCAGATCCGTTACGACCGGTGATGTTCTGCGGATGACAAAAGCGGGATTAACGCCTGCGCCAAGCGAAATCGTAATCGAAGCTGTCGTCGCGTAACTAAGCGTAGCTTCAAAGGAATATCTTCCGGTTTCCGGAACCGTATAGTTCCCCGTTGTCGGGTTAAACGCAGCACTGGCATAGTATGGCGACGCAACCGACCATCCGGTTAACTGCGAAGCAGTCGATGTTGAGATCGTTGGAAGCAATGCGGAAAAGTTCTCCGTCGTAAAGGTTGTGCCCGTGGCCCCGGTTGCACCGGTAAGACCCGTGGCTCCGGTATCCCCTGTTGCACCAGTTATACCAGTAGCGCCGGTGGCTCCTGTAAGACCCGTTGGGCCGGTATCCCCTGTCGCTCCAGTTATACCGGTAACGCCGGTAGCACCTGTAACTCCTGTGTCACCGGTTGGTCCGGTTACACCCGTCGCTCCGGTTGCTCCAGTGTCGCCCGTTGCGCCTGTCGCGCCTGCGTCACCCGTTGCTCCAGTTGCGCCTGTCGCACCTGCGTCGCCCGTCGCTCCGGTTGCTCCTGTCGCCCCAGTGTCGCCCGTTGCTCCCGTTGCGCCTGTCGCACCTGCGTCGCCCGTGGCTCC
>NZ_FOIK01000001.1:0-898878 GCF_900111565.1 Paenibacillus sp. NFR01 | reverse complement strand
GCTCCTGTCGCTCCAGCGTCGCCCGTTGCTCCGGTTGCTCCTGTCGCTCCTGTGTCGCCTGTGGCTCCGGTTGCGCCTGTCGCACCTGCGTCGCCGGTTGCTCCTGTTGCGCCTGTCGCACCTGCGTCGCCCGTTGCTCCCGTTGCGCCTGTCGCCCCTGCGTCGCTTGTTGCTCCCGTTGCGCCTGTCGCACCTGGGTCGCCCGTTGCTCCCGTTGCGCCTGTCGCCCCAGCGTCGCCTGTGGCTCCGGTTGCTCCTGTCGCTCCAGCGTCGCCCGTTGCTCCGGTTGCTCCTGTCGCTCCTCTGTCGCCTGTCGCACCTGCGTCGCCTGTTGCTCCCGTTGCGCCTGTCGCACCTTCGTCGCCGGTTGCTCCCGTTACTCCTGTCGCACCTGCGTCGCCCGTGGCTCCCGTTGCACCTGGGTCGCCGGTTGCTCCGGTCGCACCTGCGTCGCCCGTTGCTCCGGTTGCTCCTGTCGCTCCTGTCGCTCCTGTCACACCTGCGTCGCCTGTTGCTCCAGTTGCACCTGTCGCCCCAGCATTACCGGTGGCACCCGTTACTCCAGTCACACCTGTCGCTCCGGTTGCTCCTGTAGGACCGGCTACTTCGGCATTTATTCCTGCCATTTCCGCGGATACAATCCGATGCGCAGCAATCAGATCACCGTTGCTGTTTTTTCCCCAAAAAGATATGCGGAGCGGATCGTCGCCCGTACCATTGGATGTTTCGAACGAAAATTCAAACGCATCCAGATTGGCAAAATAGTTCAACTGAACGACCTGATCCGGCGCTACATTGATTTGCTCGCTGACATACAAATTACGCGTCGTCGTAATGAAGTAGCCCTGAATCAGAACCATAGCCGGGATGCTGCTGCTTTGATTCTCAATTCTGACGGTCACCGTCTGCGTCGGCCGCTGCCCGCCCGACATACTGTTATCAATAGGGCCAGTTGTTAAAAACGTCACGCCAACCTCTCCTTTCTATTCTATTTCCATGAATCTAGCAATGTTTTGAGCGGATTCATGACATAATATATGAATATTCCAGCCGAATCGGACGGGATTGGACATTGCGTAAATCTTTTCAAATCTCGTAACTTTTCCGCAGATTCTCCGGAAGTGATTCTGGTCACCCGCCTGCTTTTTCGATCTGCGATATGCTTTTGATGCAAAAAGAACATCGCGGGAGGATCACGGATATGGAAAAAGTAGCTGTCGATTACGAAAAAATGTACTATGGCTTTCCGGCCATTCTCATCAGTTTTTACGATGTGAACGGAACGCCGAATGTGACCACCATCTCCTCGTCCTATACGCTGAGAGACATGGTCGCGCTGGGCTTTAACAGCAAAGGTTATGCGGTGAATCAGATCAAGGCAGTCAAGGATTTTGTCATCAATGTTCCGGACCGAACGCTCTCTACGGCCGTTGAGTTTTGCGGTACGCATACCGGATATGAGCAAAGCAAGTTTGACAGCCTGGAGCTGACCCCGGTAAAATCGCCGAACGTCAACGCGCCGGCCATCAAGGAATGCCCGATCACGATTGAATGCACGCTGACCGAAGCTTATGAACGTGAGCCGTTCAAAGGAATCATCAATGTGGTGGCTCAAATCAAAGGACGTTATGTGGCCAAACATTTGCTGGACGAAAACGGCCGTCTCGAGCTATCCGGGCTTGACAACATCATTTATGCCGGCGATGGTAAGGTGCGCGGATTTCGGTACTTGCAGGCATCGGTATAATCCATACATATAGAAAAAGAATAGCCGGACCCCTCATGCATATAAGCAGAGCGGACCGGCTATTTTCATGCTTTATTTATGTTTAATGTAGTTAATCAGCCACGTTCGAAGTACAATCGCATGATTGTGCTCCGGGTCTTTGGCAGCATAGAGAAGCGTAACGGGTTCTGTATGCGAACGTTCTGCCAGAAGTTCTGCAAGCGACAAGGCGTTAGCATTCGTATCCAGCTCCTGCGCGTATTGTAACGCGAACACTTCAAACCGTTCGGGTTGATGGCAGAACCACTGCCTCAGTTCCGGACTCGGTGCGAGCTCCTTCATCCATTCGTCGATCGCCGCCCGTTCGCGGCTGACGCCGCGAGGCCAAAGACGGTCCACCAGCACGCGCCTGCCGTCCGTCGCTTCCGTCGGATCATAGATCCGTTTGATCCGGACCCTTTCTTTCATATCCGGTTCACCGTGATTGCTCTGTGTAACCATGCAGCACCCTGCTTTCTTAACCTTCCGGATGGTGTAAGTTCTTGATATACCACGCGTCACAGGCGAAGTGCTCTGAGCCTTCAAGCGGCGCCTGCATGGGTGCGAAGCCATGTTTCAAGTAAAACCGGTTGGCCGCTGCCATTGTCTGCAGCGTTTCCAGGTAACATTGCCGGTAATGCTGGCTCGCAAAGGTCTCAGCCGTAGAGAGCAGTTTGGCAGCGATGCCAGTCCCGCGTAACCGGGTGGACAAATACATTTTCTGCAGCTCGCAGACGTTATCCGAATCTGCAAACGGCGCAATCCCGCAGCCGCCTAGCACTTCGCCGTCTTGTTCCGCGATCCAATAGGCATAACCATGCTTATCTGCATAATAGCCATATAAATCGCTCATGCTCGGGTCTGCCCAGGCTAACCCCTCCCGGTTGCCGCCGAACTCAATCAGGCATTCGCGGATAATCCGCTCAATGGCTGCATTGTCATCCTTTCGGATGGGTCTGATGAACATAAGGTTTTCCGCCTCCACCACTTTTATCCCGTGTAATATTTTAGTACATTAAATATAGCATATTTTCTTCGCCGTCTTGGACAAAAAGATGATACGATAAAGTTGCCGACTATTACAAGGAACAGGAGACCGTACAATGAACAAACTAGTATTTTTTCTCGGACCGGCGGGAGCAGGCAAGACCACGCTTGCCAAAATCGTCGCTCCGCGCCGGAAAGCGGCCTTTTTCGATATGGATGTGTTGATGCGCCCGGCTGCAGATATTATTATGACCATGCACGGCTTTGATCCGGAGGACCGTGATTCCGCCAACTATAAGCGGCTGTGCCGGGATTTGGGCTACCGTCTGACGATGGATGCCGCCCTGGACAATCTTGCGATTGGACTCGACGCTTTTGTCGTTGGACCTTTTACCAAAGAAGCGGCCGATCCGGACTGGATCGCGGCGGAGCTGGCCAAGATCGGGCAGTCGCTGGACACGATAGAAGTTAAAGTGGTTATCGTCATGCTGGAGAACGAGCAGCTGTTCCGGGAGCGGATTGCCGCACGGGCATCCAAACTGGATGAATGGAAATTCAAGAATTGGGAGCAGTTTAAAAAAGCGCTCAACGAGCGCAGCGTCAATTGGCCGATTCCCAAAGACTTTGTCCTTCGGATCGACAACTCGTCTCCTGAGGTCGGGAAGACCGCGCAACGCGTAGAAGATTTCATTTACGGTGAAAAAACATGGACCGAACAGGCTGATTTCAGCTTTCAGCGATAACCGTAAGGGCGGATTTACCATAAGATAAGGCATACTGATACCTGTGACAGGAGGATTTCCATTCATGTATCCTTATCAAAGCTACACTTCCATGCTGCACGGCATGCCGCAAATGTGGCCTACGCCTTGTCCCGCTGCCCCCTCGGCTGGAATCGATTGTTTGAGCAGGGCCCACGTCGAATTTGCCAACCATATACGCATGCTCTGGGAGCAGCACGTAGCTTGGACGCGGCTGGCGATCGTCAGTATCGTCTTCGGACTGCCCGATACGCAGGCGACCGTCGCCCGGCTGCTGCAAAATGCGCCCGATATGGGTGCGGCGCTGAAGCCTTTTTATGGCCAGCAGGCGGCGGACACGTATGCCGGTCTCATCAAAGCGCATCTGACGATCGCCGCCGAGCTGGTTCAGGCAGCCAAAGCCAAAGATACGGCCCAGACGAATGACGCCCGCACCCGCTGGTACGCGAACGCCGACCAATTTATCGATTTTCTGGACCGCACAATTTACCGGTTTCCGAAGGAAGAGTTCCGCAAGATGTTCTACCATCATCTGGCGATGACCGAAGCCGAGGCCGTAACCATGCTTAGCGGCGACTACGCGGCAAGCATTAAGCAATACGACCAGATCGAACGTGAGGCCCTTGAGATGGCCAATCTGATCTCGCACGCCATCATCCGGCAATTTCCGCAGGTGTTTACGCCCGGAATCCGCCGGTGAACGCCAAACGCCGTCCTTCCGGCAAGCGGAGGGCGGCGTTTTTTTGCGCTGCAGATGGAATTATTGACGTTTATCGGTTACGCGGACATTGCTGCCGAACAACGTGGAATCACTGCTTACCTTGAAGGAAGGATAATTCTCCTCCGCCTGTAGGCGCATCACATCGTCAAACAACGATTCTTGCTGGCGGTCGCAGACGAACGGATACGGTTCTTCCTGAAAGCGGATATCGGTCGCCAGCGGTTCATCGACGATTTGAATTGCAAGTACGCCGTTGCAGCCGCAGTCCTCTGTATCGTAAAAGATTTTAAACACCCCGGGTTTGCCGGCGAGGTGATCTTCAAGCCGGCTGAGGGTCAGCGGGTCCAGTTCAATATGCATGGCAGATTCTCTCCTTTGAAGTGCTGAGGATGCGCTATTCTTCCTATATTATGAAGCAAGTATAGCGCGCACTTCAACTGTTGCCGTGTGACGGGAGTCACTTTTTGTGATGAAGGTCACATCGGCCGCATGCGTTTACCCAATATGCGAATACGCCGTTTGCTGCAGAGCGAGCAGCTGTCCGCGGATATTGACGACCTCTCCGACGACGATCAATGCCGGATTGCCGATGCGCATTGCCGCCGCCAGCTTCTCGATATTCTCCAGCATACCGGTCACCGTGCGTTCCCGGTCGGTCGTCCCGTTCTCGATCAGCGCAACCGGCGTGCGGCCAGCTTTGCCATGCTTCATTAGCTCCCGGCAAATCTCACCGAGCCTGCTCATTCCCATATAAATGACCAGCGTGTCAACACCTTTGGCCAGCGCTTCCCAGTCAACCGGAGCGCCGTGCTCATTGCAGCGGCTGCCGGTGACAAAAGCGACGGAAGCTGCCGTTCCGCGGTGCGTAAGCGGTATCCCGACGGATGCGGCCGCTCCGATTGCCGAGGATATACCCGGAATTACTTCATAAGGAATTCCGGCCGCCGCTGCCGCGAGTGCCTCTTCACCGCCTCTCCCGAAGATGAACGGGTCGCCGCCTTTCAGCCGCACGACTTGTTGCCCGGCCAACGCGAACTCCAGCATCAGTGCTTCCGTCGCGGCCTGCGGCATGGAATGCCGTCCAGGCGCTTTCCCGCAATAGATGCGCTTGGCTTCCGGCCGGGCAAACTCAAGCAATCCGGGATGGATCAGCCGGTCATACAGGATTACGTCCGCTGATTCGATGCACCGCATCGCTTTGACGGTAATCAGCTCAGGGTCGCCCGGTCCGGCGCCGACGATGGTGATGTTTCCCGTCCTCATAGGCTTTTCTCCAGCGCCGGTGTGCGGCCGGATACCGGCAGATCCTCAGCAATCGTCGCACGTGCGCCATTTAAACCGCCGGCAAGCGCCCCTTTATGTGAGAGATACAGAAGAAGCCCGGTAAAGAGCAGCCCCCCGGCAAGGTTGCCAAGCAGCACCGGAATGCCGTTCCAGACCCACCAGTCGGCAAAGCTGACCTGTGCTCCAAGCATCATGCCTGCCGGGATGACGAAGAAATTGACAACCGTATGTTCAAAGCCTTGCGCGAAGAAGGTCAGAATCGGCAGCCACATGGCGACGATTTTGCCTAGCGTCGACTTGGAGGTCATCGCCAGCACCGCCCCGAGGGTAACCATCCAGTTGCACAAGATGGCTTTGATAAAAGCGAGCAGCATGCCTTCCCCGCCAAGTGCCTGATAAGCCGTTGTCTTGGCTTCGCTATTGGAAATCAGCGTTTGAATTAAGGGGTTGGACATATCGGTGCCCATCTTGGTGAGCGTTAAGCCATACAGTGCCGCGTAAGCGGCACAGCCCAGCAGATGCCCGACGATGACCCAGAAGAAGTGGCGCAGCATTTTTCCGGAGGTTGTTTTCTTCTCCAACACGGCCAGCGGCACAAGCGCGAAACTGCCGGTGACCAGCTCCAGCCCAAGCAGAATGATCATTACAAATCCGACGGGAAACAGGATGGCCCCGACAATCGGCAGCTTGGTCTGTGCCGCCGCCGTATAAGCCAACGTTGTCGCGCAGGCCAGGATGGCCCCGCCGAGCGCGCCGCGCACCAGCATTTGTCCGATGGACAGCTCCGCTTTATTCCGCCCCGCTTCAATCATGGAAGACAGCACTTCACCCGGTTTTACATAATCCATTCCAATTCCTCCATTTCGTCTATTGGGTTTGTTACAGGGTCAAATAAATGCTGCCGTTGCTTTCGTTCACCTCAACCTCAAAGGTACGGACATGCCCGGTGTCCGGCGCCTGCACATCGCCGCTGGCCAGGTCGATGCGCCAGTCATGCAGCGGGCAGTGGACCTGCCGGCCGCAGACCATGCCCTCCGACAGCGCTCCGCCTTTATGCGGGCATTTATTCTCGATGGCCAGCACTTCCCCGCTGCTTAAGCGGAACAGCGCCACCTCCAGCTCGCCGATCTGGATTTTACGCGAGCCTTGCCGGTCGATCTCTGCAATGTTGCCGATTAGAAGTTTGGTCATTGTCATGTGATTTCCCCCTTATACCGTCTCCGTCTGCCGGATCGTCTCGAAATTTTTCCGCAGCTCCGGTTCGTTGATGATTTGCTTCCAAGGATCGGACGTCAGGCTCAGCGTCTTCTCGATCCGCTCTTTCAACGCCTGCCGCTCTTCAGGGGATTCCAGCGCCGCTTTGATGTGATCCAGGCCCACCCGCTCGATCCACTGTGCCGTACGTTCATTCCACGCGGCTGTCTCGCGGTAGTATTGCAGGAACGCCGACGCCCATTCGAGCACCTCGTCATCGGTCTTCACGACGCAGAGCAAATCGGTTGCCCGGACATGTACCCCGCCGTTGCCGCCGACATGGAGCTCCCAGCCGCCGTCGATGGCGACGACGCCGAAATCCTTGATTGTCGCTTCCGCGCAGTTCCGTGGGCAGCCCGAGACGGCAAGCTTAACCTTGGCCGGCGTATTCAACCGCTCGAAGGCCTGCTCCAGACGGATGCCCATCCCGATGGAGTCCTGTGTGCCAAACCGGCAGAAGGTGGAGCCGACACAGGTTTTGACCGTCCGCAGGGTTTTGCCGTAAGCGTGGCCGGAAGGCATGTCGAGCTCCTCCCAGATGTTCGGCAGATCCTCCTTTTTGACTCCAAGCAGGTCCAATCGTTGTCCGCCGGTAAACTTGACCATGGGTACATCGTATTTGGCGGCGACTTCGGCGATCTTGATCAGCTCCGCCGGCGAAGTCACGCCGCCATAAATTCTCGGTACAACGGAATAGGTGCCATCCTTCTGGATATTGGCGTGATAACGTTCATTGGTAAAGCGCGACTCCTTCTCGTCCGCATACTCCTCCGGCCACAGCATGCCGAGATAATAGTTTAGGGAAGGGCGGCATTTCGAGCAGCCTTCGGCATTGCTCCAATCCAGCACATGCATAACTTCCTTGATCGTCTTCAGTTCCATCCGTTTGATCTCCGCCACGATCTCGTCCCGGCTGAGCGTCGTACAGCCGCATATGCCCTCTTTGACCGTCACCCGGTTGTCGCCGGCATACAGCTCCAGAAGCTCTTCCACCAGCGGTTTACAGCCGCCGCAGGAAGCGGAGGCTTTGGTGCAGGCTTTAATCTGGCCGACGCTGGTGCAGCCACCGGTTTGGATCGCATCGGCGATCACGGCTTTGGAGACGCCGTTGCAGCCGCAGATGATTTCATCGTCGGCCATCTCTTTAACCCTGCTGCCTTTTGGTGCCGTTCCTGCCTGAGCCGAAAACCCGAGCAGCAATTCTTTTTCCCTTCCGGCGACGGGTTCGCCTTTCTTAATCAGCGAGAATAGCATGGCTCCGTCGGCCGTGTCGCCGAACAGCACCGCACCGATCAGCTTATCGTCCCGGATCACGAGTTTCTTGTATACGCCGTCGATTTCGTCCTGATATCGAAGCGCCCGGGTTCCCGGCTGCTCGGTAAATTGTCCGCCTGAGAATACATCGACGCCCGAAACTTTAAGTTTGGTCGACGTCACCGAGCCGCCGTATCCCTCCGTTACCGCACCCGCCAGGCGTTTGGCCAGAACCGCACCTTGCTCATACAGCGGCGCGACCAGCCCGTAAGCAATGCCGCGATGCTCCGCGCATTCTCCCACCGCATATATTCCGGGAATGCTGGTCTCCATATAATCGTTGACGACAATGCCTCGGTTGACCGAAATTCCGGCTTCCTTGGCGAGCTCCACGTTCGGCTTGATGCCGACTGCCATGACGATGAGGTCCGCTTCGGCCGTATCGCCGTCCGAGAAGCGCAGCCCGCGCACTCTTTTTTTGCCGAGAATGGCTTCGGATTGCTTGCTCAGCAGAAATTTCATTCCTTGCGCTTCCAGCTCCTTGCGCAGCATATTCGCCGCGGTTTCATCGAGTTGGCGTTCCATGATGTATGGATGAAGATGAACGACCGACACCTCCATCCCAAGATGCAGCAATCCCCGCGCCGCCTCCAGCCCCAGCAATCCTCCGCCGATGACCAGTGCTTTCTTATATTTCTGTGCCGCCTCCTGCATCCGTTCGCAATCCTTAATATCACGGAAAGCGATAACGCCTTCCTTCTCAGCGCCGGGAATCGGCAGCATAAACGGATTGGAGCCGGTCGCCAGGATCAGCTCGTCGTATTCGGCTGCTATGCCCTGGTCGGAATAGACGATGCGGGCTTCCCGATCGATGCGGCTCACCTGGTGCCCGGTATGAAGCGTAATCCCGTTGCCGGCATACCAATCGAGATCGTTAATGATAATTTCTTCCATGCTTGAACCGCCGGCCAGTACGGAAGACAACATGATTCGGTTGTAGTTCGGATACGGCTCCGCGCCGAAAATTGTGATTTCGTAAGCCTCGGGCGCCAGTTTAAGAAGATGCTCAACCGTGCGTACCCCAGCCATTCCATTACCGACAAGAACGAGTTTTTTGCGCTTAGCCGTCATTTTTATCTCTCTCCTCTCCATGGGTGGAACACAAAAAGCCCGCTCTCCATCCGCCGGAGAACAGACCGTTCCCGGAACCGATGTGAAAGCAGGCGCCATTGCCGCTTCAATGCGAATACGCCGTTGTATCCGCTTGAGATTGATTAGGTTAATCCGAATATACAACAGACCGGAGCATACGTCAATAATTGTGACATATAAATTTTTATACATTAAAATCATCGACAAAACATCGGATTATGTGTTATATAATATTACATCATTGGTACCCGATAGCGGTTCTGCTTTCGGATAAAGGAGCGTCCATCTATGCATTCGCTGTTAGTTATTGATCCATGGATAACAGAGAATTTAACGGAAGCGCGCTCTTCGGACAGTCCCGGACGAATCCTGAGTTCCTGCGGGTACGTCATTCATACCGCCGTCTCCATGGACGAAGCGCTGGCACTGCTTCAGGATGCGGATGCCTCGATCCTACATCTGCCGATGTCGGAGTTGACGGTCTGGAGGACGCGGCTGCAGCTTCGCAAAATCGCGCCGGTCTTCTGGTGGTGCACGCCCCGCAGCTCGACCCTGTCCGTCAGCGACTGCCATGAACAGGTCATGGTGGACGGGATTTTATCTCCGGCCATGCTTCCTCCCGAAATCCACTGGATTCTGCACTTCGGGGCCAGGCAATGCTTCGAACGCCAGCAATGGCTGAAGGAGCGCGAGCAGCTGCTCTCCCGTATGGAGGAGCGGAAATGGATAGATTTGGCTAAGGGCATTTTATCCAAAACGAAAAATATCAGCGAATCTGAGGCCTACGACCTGCTGCGCAAACAAGCGATGAACGAACGCAAGCGGTTAGTCGATGTAGCGACCTCCATCGTGAAGGTCTATCAATTGCTGCAGGATCAAACTTAAGGAGAAACGCCCATGATCAATATTCTAAAAGAAGTGGCCCGGGGTAAACGCGGCGCCCGCGATTTGAGTTATGAAGAGGCGGAAACGGCTGCCGAGGCGATTCTCTCCGGAAAAGCTTCGCCGGTGCAGATCGGCGGCTTCCTGATCGCCGAGCGGATGAAGCTTGAGAGCATCGAAGAGCTGGAGGCTTTTGTAATGGTATGCCGCAAACATGCGTACCGCACGCCGCTCCAGCAAGGCCTGGACTGCGCCGGTCCATATGACGGGCGCACCCGTTCGTTCGTCGCCACGTTCCCGGCGGCGTTCCTGCTGGCGGCGGCCGGACTGCCCGTGACGCTGCACGGCACGGCGGGACTGCCGCCGAAATGGGGCGTGACGCTGCCCGATATCATCGGGGCGTCCGGCTTGGAGCCGGCGGGCCTCACCCGGGAGGCGGCCGCGGAAGCGGCGCGGGCCAGCGGAGTGCTGTTCGCCCGCCTGGAGGAATGGTGCCCGCCGCTCGGCGCGCTGCACCCGCTGCGCGCGGACCTCGGGATGCGTACCATCTTCAATACCGCGGAGAAGCTGATCGACTACGCCTGCTCGCCGTCCCTGGTCATCGGAATTTTTCATAATACGGTGTTCGACCGCATTTCCCGGCTGATCGTCAAGCTCGGCTACCGGAACGCGCTGGTCGTGCAAGGCGTCGAAGGCTCGGAGGATCTGCATATCGATCGCCCGAACCGGGTATACCGCATCAGCGGCGGCGAAGCGGAGCTGGACATCATCGACCCCGAAGCGCTGGGTCTCGACACCGAGGTTCCGGAGCTGGAGTGGGACGCCAAGCGGCAGCTGGAGATGGCCGAAGCTGTGCTGCAGGGGGGCGGACATACCGCCTTTTATCATCAGACGCTGCTCAATGCCGCCGCGCGGCTGCATATGGCGGGACATGTGCCCTCCATCGAAGAAGGCGTCTACCTGTGCAAAGACTTGCTCGACCGCGGGATGGCATGGGAAACCTACGGAAAATGGCGCAGCTCCCTGTTAGGCTGCAAAAGCGTATCGCTCGGTCCGGTTTAACCTGCAGTCAGATCAGGGCAACCAAAAAGGGATCTTTCCGAATGCCACCCAGGCGAAACGGAGAGATCCCTTTTTATAAGTTCAGCATAATAGGGGTTAAATATTTACGCCGATTGATCGGCACGCAGCATATGATTTTCCGGCTCGCGTTTAGCCGCCTTTTGCTCTGCACGGTTCCCGCCAAGCTTGAAGACCAGAATGCCGCCGACGATCACGAGCACGCCGATCCCCTGATTCCACGAGAACGGAACCTTGGACAATCCCAGCCAGCCCAGTGAATCAAACAGCAGTGCGAATCCAAGCTGCGAGGTCAGGACAATGGCAATCGCGTACGTTGCGCCCAGCATTTTCGTAGCCTGGACGAGGCAGATCACGACGCCTACGCCGATAATGCCGCTGAACCAATACCACGGTTGCATATGGCGCAGCGTAAACATATTCGTACCCTCCAACAGCAGTCCCATCACAGCCGAAGCGGCGAAGCCCATGCCCAGCACCAGCGTCGTGGTGGCCCATTTTCCGGTATGATCATTCACTTTGCTGTTAAAAATATTTTGCAGGCTGACCAGCGCTCCCGCGGTCAAAGCCAGAATTAATCCCGTCAACATCTCCCGTAACCTCCTTCGTTATAACTTCAGTATAATGACCCCCATGATCATAAGCCCGATGCCGACAAAATGCGGCAAATGCATCTTCTGGCGGGCAACGCCGAACCAGCCCCGGCTGTCGATAATAAAGGTCAGCAGCAGCTGCGCGATCAGCAGCGCCGCGATGCTGAAGGTTACGCCGATCTTCTGGATCGCCGTCACTTCTCCGAAAATGATGAATGCGGCCAGCGCCCCGCCGAATAAATACAGCGGTTTGGCTTGTTTGAAGCCCTTTGGTTTAGCGTCCCGGACGAACAACAGAATCAGCAGCGAAAGCACGAAACCCGTGAATTGGGTAATCGTAGCCGCTTGCCATGTGCCGATATCCTGGCTGATCCGCGCATTGGCTACCCCTTGCAGCGTGATGCACGCACCGCCTAAAAATGCAAAAATAATTCCTTTCATGTTGTCGCTCTCCCTTATTTATCTCTCGAATTCATTTAACCGGATATCGGCCGATCCGTGAAGGACATATGTCCTAAATTGAAAAATGGGGTTTTTGCGCACAAAAAAAAGCCTTTAGCCGCTCAGGGCCAAAGGCTTTGGTTCTTAATGCAGTAAATCCAGTTCGTGCAGCCGGTCAAAAATCAGCTGACTCACCGCAGAGACACGCTCCCGGTCGCTGTAAGAGAGCCAGGCCAATTCCGCAATCTCCGACGCAGGCTCCAGTGTGCCGCTGTATTCCGCAGTCAGGCATGTCATCTTGACGGCGACGCCTTCGGCTTTGCCGTGGGCGGCCGCTTCGAACACGCCGAAAGGCTTGATCGTGTCCGGCTCAATCCGGACCGTCAGCTCCTCTTCAATCTCGCGGATCAGCGTCTGTTCGTCGGTTTCGCCGGGTTCTCTTTTTCCGCCCGGAAAATAGTAGGTCTCCTTGCCCGCCGAGCGTGCACCGAGCACCTTGCTGTCCCGGAGATGGATCCAGGCGATTTTATCGATTACCGTTAAACTCATAGCTTATGCCTCCCTTCGGTGATGAACCGGCAACCCGCGTACTTCAATGTGCATGTGCTTCTCCGCCTCATCCCACGGCACGGCGTATCCCTGGCCCTTTGAGCAAAAAATCGAAGAAGAGCTGTACAGCGGGTCGGCGTTCTTATTGTAGTTTTTGCGTGCGATCACTTCATCGGCCTGATGGCAAGGCTCATAACCCGCCATGCGAAGCGTTAACACACCTTTGCCCTGGCTGATTGCAGCTAACCGGACCGGGTAATCCATAAATGTTGCGACCGGCGCTTGTCCGTAGAGGACAGCGGTGCTCCCATGAATTTCCGGCGGCCCGAACCGGCCGTACGCCTGCTGGACATCGGTCATGACTTTGCCCAGCAAATCGCTGTCGATGCGGATCGTAAAGTCATAGACCGGTTCAAGCAAAATATTCTCCGTCCGTTCCAGCCCCTGCCGCAGCGCGCGAAGCGCCGCCTCACGGAAATCGCCGCCATGCGTATGCTTGTTATGCGCCCTACCGGTCAACAGCGTGATCTGCAAATCGGTCAACGGTGAGCCGGTCAAGAGGCCGTGATGCCCGTCCTCCAGCAAGTATTGCCCGATTTGGTTCTGATAGCCGGTTGCGAGATCGTCGGCATGGCATTCATTCTTGAATACGACACCGCTCCCCCGTTCTCCCGGCTCCAGAAGCACATGTACCTCCGCGTAATGCTTGAGCGGTTCGAAATGACCGCAGCCGATGGCCGGCGCAGCGATGGTCTCCATGTACAGGATTTCCGGAGCCCCAAAAGTCACGGCTAAGCCAAAGCGCTCCTTCACGACTTGCTCCAGCACCTCGAGCTGAATCCGGCCCATGATGCGCAGATGCAGTTCCTGCAGGCTTTCGTCCCAATTTACGCGCAAGGACGGGTCTTCCGCCCCGAGAAGCTGAAACGCGCGGAGCACCTCTTTCAGATGGACCGGCGGTTCAAACTCCACCTTGGAGAGCAGTGCCGGTGCCAGTCCTCCGCCGACCCGGCCGGAAAGCGCTCCAACACCTTCGCCCGGTACTGCCACAGACAAGCCGGTTACGGCAAACAGCTCGCCGGCTGTCACTTCGCCTACTTCGCTGAAACGGGAGCCGCTGTATTTGCGGATACTGGTGATTTTCTCCTCCAGCTGTGATTCAGCATCCCCGTAATTCAATTCTTCCCTAGTCCGCAGCGATCCTTGCAGCGCCTTGATGAACGTAATCCGGGTCCCGTTGTCGTCATGGCGAATTTTGTACACCCGGCCGGCGAACGGACCCGATGTTGTATAGTCCGTATGTGTCAGCAGATTCACAACATCCAAAAACGCAGCGATGCCGTCATCCTGCAGCGCCGAGCCGGTCAGGCAAGGAAAGATTCTGCCTTGGCCGAAGCCTTGCTTCAAGGCAGCTTGCCAGCGTTCATCCGACACCGAGCCTTCCAGATAGTCTTCGAGCAGCGCGTCATCCCGCTCCGCCATAAATTGCTTTAATTCTTCCGGTAACGGATCGTCCAAGCTGCGCGCCAGCAAAACGGCGTCGGCGCTCAGCTTGGCGCGGATTTCTGTAAGCACCCGCTCCGCATCCGCGCCGGTACGGTCCATTTTGTTGATGAAGATCATGGTCGGAATGCGATAGCGGCGCAGCAGTTGCCATACCGTCTCCGTGTGGCTTTCAACGCCTTCCGCGGCGCTGACGATCAACACGGCAACATCCAGTACCAGCAGCGCCCGCTCCATCTCCGAGGAGAAATCGATATGCCCCGGTGTATCCAGCAGGAAGTACCGATTCCCGCCATAGACGAATTCCGCCTGATCGGCAAAGATGGTGATGCCCCGGGCTTTTTCAAGTTCATGGGTATCCAGATGGGTATCCCGGTGATCTACGCGCCCCCGGCTGCGGATGGCGCTCGTATGGTACAGCAGCTGCTCGGCAAAGGTCGTTTTTCCGGCATCGACATGCGCGAGCAGGCCAAGCGTTATGTTCATTCTGCGTAGTCCTTACACGCCGCCGCGGATATGCGGAGCGACTTCCTCTTCATAAAATCGGCCGAGCTGCGCCATTTCCGCTTCCGTAAACGAAGGCGTTTCCGCGGAAGCCAGGTTGTCCGTCACTTGTGCTTCGTTCTTGAAGCCCGGAATGATGCAGCTCACCGCCGGATGATCGAGCAACCAGCGCATGGAAGCGCGGGCCATATTGCCGCGGCCATCGGCAATCCATTCCAGCTTGCGGGCGAGTTCGACGCCTTTGGCGAACGGCAGCCCCGCGAAGGTCTCCCCTACGTTAAACGCCTCTCCGTTCGCGTTGTAGCTCCGGTGGTCGTTCGCAGCAAAGGTGCTGTTCTCGCTGAATTTGCCGGTCAACAGCCCGCTTGCCAGCGGCAGCCGGACAAGAATGCCGACGCCCTGCTCCAGTGCCCGGGGGAGCAATTCCTGTGCCGGCTGCTGCCGGAACAGGTTGAAGATCACCTGGAGCGACTGTACGCCGGGATAGTTCAGGCAGAGCAAGCCCTCTTCGATCGTCTCCACGCTGACGCCGTAATGGCGGATTTTACCTTCGGCCTTGAGCTGATCGAGTACCCCGAACACGCTGCCATCACGCAGGATTTCGATCGGCGGGCAGTGAATCTGGTACACGTCGATCGCTTCCCGCTGCAAGCGGCGAAGACTCGCCTCGCAAAATTCGGTTACGGCACGTTTGGAATAAGTCTCCGGATCATGGATGTCTCCCGCGCGGCAGAACTTGGTGGCGATGCGGATCTGGTCTTCTTTGCCTTTGGTGGCTTTCGCCAGCAATTCTTCTGCGTGCCCGCCGCCATAGACGTCCGCCGTATCAAAGAAGTTTACGCCTTGCTCCATGGCCAGCTGCAGTCCCTTTAAGCCGTCTTCGTCCCGGCTCATGCCCCAATCGCCGCCGATCGCCCATGTGCCAAAACTGACCTCGCTGACCTCGAAACCGGTGTTGCCCAGCTTGCGATATTTCATCTGAAATTCCTCCCAGGATCTATTGATATTATGTAAGCCATTTCAATTCTATTATGGGCAATTTGCGCCCGGCCGTCCAGCACAGCGCCGTACTCGCCGCCGTGCCGCTGCCGCTTACTTATTTAAACTCGAAATCGGACGTTCATGCCTGCTTCCTGTTCAACTAACAATTGCCCGCTTCGCCTGCTCATAAAATCCCAGAGCGGCTTCCCAGGACGGGAAGCCGGCTTGGGCAAGCTTGTCGCTGCCGCCGCCCTTGCCTTGAAACGCGCCAAGCTCGGCCTTGAAGAACGCGCCGCAGGAGAAGCCTGCCTTGCCGCTGTGGGCCAGTACCGCCTTGTTCTCGGCGGCGGACACCAGCAGCACCGGCAGGTCGGTCAGCGCCGTCAGCTTCGCGGCCAGGCTTTGCAACTCTTTGAGCGGCTTTGCCTCAAAGATGTCGCTGACCAAGGCGCTGTCTGGTTCCAGCGCCGCCAGTAGCTCCTGCGCCAAATACCCGTCGTTGCTGTCCTTGAGCGCGGCGAGCTCCAGCTCCAGGCGCTTCTGCTCCTGCTCTCCTTTTTCGATCCGGTCGATGATCTCATCCTTGCCGGTGTTGTACTTTGCCGAGAGGACGCCGAGAATCCGCGACTGGTCGTTGAACTCGCACAGCGCGCGCCCTCCGCATTTAAACGTGATCCGGATGTTGCCCTTCTGCTTATCCGAGCGCAGCAGCTTGATTATGCCGATGGCCCCGGTCGCCGATACATGCGTGCCGCCGCAGGCATTGTATTCCACGTCCTCAGTCTCCACAATTCGGAAATTTTCCGTAACTTTAGGCTGCTTGGCCAGTGGCAGGCGGGCCATTTCCTCTTCGCTGACAAAATAACTGCGGATCGCGTGGTTCACATAGATGTGCCGGTTCACTTCGGCCTCTACGGCCTGAAATTGCTCCGCGCTTAGCTCTGCACATCCGATATCGATTGTCGCAATCTCCGTTCCGAGATGAAAACTCAGCGTCGGCGCGTCCAGCATGTCGCGGATTACCGCTGACAGTAAATGCTGCCCGCTATGCTGCTGCATATGGTCGAATCGCCGCTCCCAATCTATGTTACATTGGACCGTGCCGCTTGCCGGCATCGCTTCTACTTTATGCAGTACTTCGTCATTCTCCAAGATGACGTCCAGCACCGCTGCGCCGCCGATTTCACCCAGATCGCAGGGCTGACCGCCGCCATGGGGGTAAAACGCCGTCTCGGCCAGCGTCACATACAGCCCGTCCTCCCGCTGCTCGCTGCCGGTAACGGAGGTCTCCCACTCTGTCGTATAAGCCGATTCGTAATACAGTTTCCTAGTCATTGCTGTCCCTCCCATTGGTGATACCCGGTTCTTCGGATGCGCCAAGCCGGCGCTCCATAATGACGTAGTCCTTGCCGCCTTTGGCAAAGGTCTGACCGGTCGAAGCCAGTCCGAATTTCTTGTAAAACTCCGCCTTGTTCGTTCTGGCGTTGCAATAGATCCGCGTTGCCCCGGCTTCCCCCGCCGCTTCCAGCACGTGGTTCAGCAGACGGGTGCCATACCCTTTTCCCTGTTCGGCCGTTGCGGTCGCGAATTTACGGAAATGGGCATCGCTTCCTTCCTTGAACAAGGAGACGACGGATATCAGCCGTTTCTCCGTCCATCAGACCGTAATGCGCCGCGCTTTCGTCGCCCTCTATGCGCACATATTCAGGCTCCTTGTCCGGCCACATGACCTCATGCCTGAGCTGCCATGCCGCTTCCTTGGAGACCAGCCGAATGTCCATCGTTGCTTCCACTCCTTAATGCATCAAATCCCATAGCTGCTTGCCGATTAAGATCATCGTCACCGTAATGAATAACGGGCGGATGTAAGCCGCTCCCTTACGAATCGCAATGCGCGAGCCGACGAGCGCCCCGATCACCATCGGGATGCCCAGCAGTAAGCCGTACGCGTAATGGACGGAGCCGACTGCAATAAAGGTAAATAAACTGGAAATGTTGCTGGCAAAATTCAGCACCTTGGCATTTCCGGCCGCCGTCACGAATTCAAAGCCCATCAGCAGAAAGGCAAAGATCAGGAACGACCCTGTTCCCGGCCCGAAAAAGCCGTCATAGAAGCCGATGACCAGCGCAACGAGCATGCCGATCAGCTGTATTTTGGTGCTGCGGCCGCTGTAGGTGGAGACATCACCCCATGACTTTTTGAACAACGTATAGATCGTGATCGCAATCAGCATGACGATGACCAGCGGCTTCAGGAATTCTGAAGGCACCTGGCGCACGGTCAACGCTCCGGCCACCGCACCGATAACGGATAATGGCACCAGTAGCCGGACGGAACGAAAGTCGATTTTTCCCGAACGTAAAAAAGAAGCCGTGCTGGTCATCGAGCATAATGTGCCCGCCAGCTTATTGCTGCCGAGCAGCAGATGCACGGGAATGCCTGCCGCCAGCAGTGCAGGAATGCTGATCAGCCCGCCACCGCCGACGACGGAGTCGATCAGCCCGGCCAAAAATCCGCATACCAATAAAATCAGAACAATGCCTGTACTCATATGATCCATCTTCCGTAAAACTCCCTGCTATGTATTCATGGCTATCATGGCTAGCTTTTTGGGCTTAAGAAAAAAACGGCGGAGACTCCGCCGTTTCTGTGTGCTACTTGTACCGGTTTTCTTCGGTTTTCTTATACGTCGTTTTGTCGTCGCGCAGCGCTTCCTTGCGGACATCAAGCTTCTTCTGTCCCATCTGCTGCGCTTCCTGGCTGGTCACTGGCGTATGTTCCAATGCCTCGACGGTATTGATCAGGTTTTTATCCGGATTCACATGCTCCACGGTTGCTACCTCCTCTGGCAAATACTGATGGTTTCAGTATAGTGTGCCAGATGGACGCTGCCTTTATGCGGAAGCGCTGAGGTCCTACTCTTCGGAATCGACGTTGTGGTAGACTTGCTGCACGTCGTCCAGATCTTCCAGGGCATCGATCAGCTTCTCGAACTGAACCGCGCCGTCTTCCGGCAGCGAGACATAGTTCTGCGGCAGCAAGGTCAGCTCGGCCACCGTAAATTCGGTGATGCCGGCGTTCTTGAACGCTTCTTGAACGGCATGGAATTGATCCGGTTCGGCATATACGATCACCGATTCTTCTTCTTCCAGCACATCGCGCACGTCCACATCGGCTTCGATCAGCAGTTCCATGACTTCATCCGCCGATTTGCCTTCCACGCCGATAACGGCCGTCGGATCAAACATGTAGGTTACCGATCCGCTCACGCCCATGTTGCCGCCGTTTTTGCTGAAGGCCGAGCGCACGAGCGGCGCCGTCCGGTTCACGTTGTTGGTCAGCGCGTCGACGACGATCATCGAGCCGTTGGGTCCGAATCCTTCGTAACGGGTCTCGACATAATTCTCATCGCCGCTGCCCTTTGCTTTTTCCAGTGCACGGTCAATGATTGCTTTCGGTACGTTATACGTCTTGGCACGTTCCAGAACGACCTTCAGCGCGCGGTTGGATTCCGGGTCCGGTTCGCCCTTCTTCGCGGCTACATAAATCTCAACGCCGAACTTGGCGTATACCTTACTTGTGTTGGCATCCTTGGACGCCTTCTTCTCTTTAATATTATTCCACTTACGACCCATACGTTTCGCTCGCTTTCTAAGCATAGATTAAAACAATCTTTTCTATTATACCTCTCTGCGGTAGGCTCCGTAAAGTGGCTCAGCACCAGACCTCGCCGGCAACTTCCTTCACCAGCCGCAGCTTGGCCCACTGCTCCTCTTCGGACAGAATATTGCCCTCTTCCGTGGAAGCGAATCCGCATTGCGTGCTGAGGCATAGCTTTTCGATATCTACGAAAGCCGCCGCTTCTTCGATCCGGGCTAGGATCTGCTCTCTGCTCTCCAGACCGCCGTGTTTGGTCGTCACCAGGCCAAGAACCACGAACTGATCCCGAATATGGCGCAGCGGCGTAAAATCTCCGGCCCGTTCATTGTCGTATTCCAGGAAAAAGGCATCCACCCGCGCCTGCCCGAACAGCACTTCGGCGACCGGTTCGTATCCGCCTGCGGCAAACCAGGTCGAGCGGAAATTGCCCCGGCACACATGCAGGGCGATGGTCATATCCGCCGGCCGTTCCTTGATGCTCTCGTTGATCAGCCGGACATAATCCTGCGCCAACCGGTCCGGGTCCGTGCCCCGGCTGCGCAAGTACGTGCGGTGTCTGCCGCTGCAAAGCGAGCCCCAGGTCGTATCGTCAAGCTGCAGATACCGGCAGCCTGCTTCGTAAAAAGCGCGGATTGCCTCGCGGTACACCTTAATAATGTCCTGGTACAACGTCTCCTGGTCCGGATACACGCCGCTTTCGTTATGGTCCTGCACAAAATGGAACAAGGCCGGCGACGGAATCGTCATCTTAGCCAGCGAGTCGCCTGCCAGCGCCTGCAGCCCGAGATAATCCGCAACCATCGGATGCTGCCCGAATTCAATCGGCCGGGCAATCCGGAAGCTCTCCGCTCTTTTGCCGGGATCTGTCCCGTCAAGCGTAATCCGCTCCGTCCCTTGAACGCCCCAGAAGAAGTCCAGATGCCACCAGGAACGGCGGAATTCGCCGTCGGTCACCGCTTGAAGACCAAGCTCTTTTTCATGCTGGATTAGCTCGGCAATTTCCGTGTTTTCGATTTGGCGCAGTTCTGCGGCTGTTATTGTTCCCTCGGCGGCGAGACTGCGGGCGGCTTTGATCGCCGGAGGCCGCAGGAAGCTGCCGACCACCTCGTAACGAAACGGCGGAGATGTGCGGATCGTGCCAACTAATGGACTGCTCATATTTTCCCTCCGCTGTCAGAATAAGAACTGCATGTCATCGAACGAATTCCGCGACACCATGTCATTCAGAATCTCTATGTACTGCGCCATTAAAACGCCGGGTTTGCGGTCCTTGACGGCGATCCAACCCACGGTGAACATTTCTTCGCTGTCAAAAGGAACGGTGACGATTCCCGCCAATTCTCCGCCGCTGCCCAGCACGCCGGTGCCGATCGTAAACGCGTCGCTGCCCAGCAGCAGATGGGAAAGCGTAGCCCGGTCCGACACCTTGATGCTTCTTGCCATCCGGGTAAAGCTCAGCATTTCTTCGGAAAAATGCAGCGCATGCGGATCTTCCTGCTCAAACGTGATATAAGCGAACTCCGAAATATCCGCTTCATTCAGCCGCGTTTTGGCGGCCAGCGGATGGCCGGCGCGCACATAGACATGCGGAAGCGTGTTAAAGAGCGGCGTAAACTTCAGGTTTGCGTCGCTGAACAGTTTGTTCATTACCTTTGAATTGCTGTCGCACAGATACAGTATCCCGAGGTCGCTGCGCATCAGACGGACATCGTCCAGAATCCCGCTGGTTTGCATCTCTTTCAGACTGTAGCTGTACTCCGGATGATTGTTCTCCTTCATCAGCCTGACAAATGCATCCGCGGCAAAGGCGTAATGCTGCGTAGAGACCGAAAAGTATACCGGGCTGCGTTTTTTTCCGTAATACCGGTTCTCCAAGGATTCGGTCTGCTCAATGATTTGCCGGGCATAGCCGAGAAATTCAACGCCGTCTTGCGACAGGCTCATTCCCCGGCTGTTCCGTTCAAATATCGTAATGCCCAGCTCGTTCTCCAGCTCCTTGATCGCATTCGAGAGTGAAGGCTGCGACACGAAGAGCCGCTTGGCCGCTTCGTTCATCGAGCCGCAGCTGGCGATCTCCAGGCAATAGCGAAGCTGCTGCAAGGTCAAGCGGTTTCCCCCTCTGCCCGTTATTTTTTGCCGGCGTCGATTTTGGCCGGATCCAGTCCTTCCCACATGTTCGGAATCACGGCATTCTCCGGATGCTCAAACACCAGGAAGGCGGTCGGCAAATACCGCTCGCCATATTGCGACGATGGTTTATTGACGACATCGTTGTCTTTGACCAGAACGGTGGATGATCCGCCGTCCAGATTGGCGGCAATGACAGCTCCGTGCTTCAGCATAATCTGCTGCACGTCATACAGATTGGCGCCGATGCTGTAGCCCGGCTGTCTGCCGTCAATGACCAGGAACAGCAGCGCGCCGTCCTCGCGTTGGCCCATGGCCGTGCGCGGAGCAATGCCCCAGCCGTCGGCGGCATTCTTGATCAGGCCTTTGCCGTTGACGATGATCCGCGGCTGGAACGATACCGCTTCCTGCACGCCGAGATCGCTGAGTTCCTTCAGCGTATAATTTCCGGCTATCATTTTGCCCTGTTTGTCGAGACCAACGATCTGAGTTGAGTCTTTACCGCCGAGTCCATTATAGCAGACTTTGCCTTGCGAAATGACCAGGCCGATCGGTTTAAATCCGTTGCCCTTCCAGTTCGGGTCGGCAAATCCGCCTCCGTTTACGCCGGCGATCGCCCCGGTACGCTTGACCATGCTGGATACTTTTTCGCCTTTGCCCATTACGGATGTCAGTCCGAGGCGCACCTTGGTCGGATCGCTCACCGTCATCAGGTAGCCTTCGTATCCGGTGCCTCTTACTTTCTCGACCTTGACGAGCGGCGCTGCCGCTTCCTCTGCGGACGGTTTTGCCGGCTGAATGACATGCGTATCTTTTTCATCGCCCATTTGTTCAAAGAGCTTGTTGTACTCGTCGACCCGTGCCTGCAATTCGGCTTCGCCGATAATATATTTCGCCAGATAGCGGTGCTGCGTCGTGATCAGGGTATCGGCAATCAGATAACGCGTATTCTGCCCGGACGGAGCCAGGTACAGCCAGCCGAGGCCGGCGATGATTATCAGGAATAATAGGAAGAACAACCTGGATACGGTGCGAAAAAAACTTCTTTTTTTCTTCCGTTTACGGGACTTTTTCTTGCTCCGGACGGAGGATCGCTGCGGTAATGGTGTTGGTGTCACTTCGGTATTGCCTCCCTAAAGCATGATTCGAAAGACAAGCCTTGTCTCTCTTTCTGTATGATAGACGATTACCGCCGGATAAAAGTTTCGATTTTTTCATACTTGTTTTCATTTTGGCGGATGCAAAAAAGACGCCTGGCGCGGCGAAACCTTGCAGGCGCAGACGTCTTTTGTACAGCGGATTTAGAAATTGAAATTGTCCGGATCCGCGCCGTAGCGCAGGTCACCGTTCAGATCATCGATCCGTTTCATTTCGTCCGAAGACAGCTCGAAATCGTAAATATCGGCATTTTCGATTATTCTCGATTCTGTAACCGATTTAGGAATCGTGACGATGCCGTTCTGCAGATCCCAGCGCAAAATCACCTGGGCCACCGATTTGCCATGGACTGCGGCGATATCCTTCAGCGTTTCGTTATCCAGCAGCCGGCCTTGTCCCAGCGGAGCCCAGGCTTCGATCTGGATGCCGTTGTCTTTACAGAATTGGCGAAGCTGCGGCTGGCTCAGATGAGGATGCAGCTCCACCTGGTTCACCGTCGGCACAACCGAAGCGTCTGCCAACAAGTCCTGCAGATGATGAATCTGGAAGTTGGATACGCCAATTGCCCGGACTTTGCCGCTCGCATATAGTTGCTCCATCGCCTTCCATGTTTCTTTGTATTTATCCTTCACCGGCCAGTGCACCAGATAAAGGTCCACGTAATCCAGGCCAAGCTTATTCAAGCTGGTTTCGAACGCTTCCAGCACGCGGCCTTCCCGCTGATCGGAATTCCATACCTTGGTGGTGATGAACAGTTCTTCGCGCGGCACGCCGGATTCGCGGATCGCTTGTCCCACGCCTTCTTCATTGCCGTATAGCGCAGCGGTATCGATGCTGCGGTAGCCGGCTTGGATTGCCGTCTTAACGGATTCAATGACTTCGTTGCCTTCCTGAACCTTGTACACGCCAAGGCCGAACCAAGGCATCTCCACGCCGTTGTTCAGCGTAGCTTTGGATTGTAGATGAAGCTGACTCATTGGGTTTCCCACCTTATTCATTAGTATCACACATGGACTAGTATAACGCGAAATGACGGATTACCAAAATCCGGCGCTGGCCTTCTCCCTTTTTACCGCCAATCGCTAAAAAACCTTGGAATGCCGGAACACCCGTCATCCCAAGGTTGTGTCTCATACCCTCGCGTATTTAACGTATAACAAATGATGCAGATTCGCTTTGACCGCCGGCCAGTCGTCATCGGTAATGCTGTAGACCACGTTGTCATGCACGGTTCCGTCCGGTGAGATCCGGTGTTTGCGCAGCACGCCTTCCTTAATGGCCCCGATGCGTTCGATCGCCCGTTGGGACCGCAGATTGGTTCCCACAATCGTAAATTCGATGCGGATTAGATCCAGCTCCTCAAAGGCAAACTTCAGCATCCATGCCTTCGCTTCGGTGTTGACCGCCGTCCGCCAGTACGCCGGGCCGATCCAGGTGCAGCCGATTTCGGCGCTGCGATTCTTCAGATCGACGTTCTTGAGACGGCTTGTCCCGGCGATTCGTCCGGAAGCTGCTTCGATCATGACAAAGGGTATCTCCGTCCCCGCCGTCTGATTCGCTAATGCCGTATTCACCAAATCCAGCGCGTCTTCCCGTGAGTTGATTTTCCGCCATGTGAACTCCCAGATCCGCCGGTCGGCCAGCAGCTCCGCAAGCTCCTCGCGATGACGTTCCTCCAGCGGTTCAAGCCGGATGGTTTGACCTTGCAGCATGCGATCATTGCTGTATTTCACGGTCAACGTTGTCACTTCCTTCTATAGAATAGAAATCAGTCTTCCGCCAGCTCTTGTCCCGCTTTCACCTCGGCAAATATCTGCTGAATCAGCGCAGCAACGTCAATCCGGCCCAGATCGCCGGCGCCGCGTTTGCGTACGGATACCGATGAGGACTGCCGTTCCTGTTCTCCGATGACGAGGAGATAAGGGACCTTCTCCAGCTCGCCGTCACGGATCTTCAGGCCCAGCTTCTCATTGCGCACATCCACGTCGACGCGAATTCCGGCTTGCTTGAGTGTTTCTTTGACCTGCAGCGCATCGTCCGTATAATTCGCCGAGACCGGCAAAAGCTTGACCTGTACCGGTGCGAGCCAAAGCGGGAACGCACCCGCGAAATGTTCGATCAGAATTCCCATGAACCGGTCGATGGCGCCATACACGGCACGATGGATCATCACCGGACGGTGCTTCTGACCGTCTTCGCCGATGTAGTTCATTTCGAACTTCTCCGGCATTTGGAAGTCCAATTGAATTGTACCACATTGCCAGCTCCGCTTCAGCGCATCCAGGATATGAAAATCGATTTTCGGTCCGTAAAAGGCACCGTCGCCGGCGTTCAAACGGTAAGGGATTCCCCGAGCTTCCAGTACCTTTTGCAAAGAAGACTCCGCTTCGTTCCACAGCTCCACGTCGCCCATGAAATCATCCGGCCTTGTCGATAGCTCCACCTGATATTCAAACCCGAACACCTTGTAGATATGGTCGATCATTTCAATGACCTTGCCGATTTCCTCGCCGATTTGCTCCGGCAACACAAACAGGTGAGCGTCGTCCTGGCAGAAAGTGCGGACACGCATCATCCCGCTTAGCGCCCCGGAAAACTCATGCCGGTGTACCTGGCCGAATTCCGCAATGCGGATCGGCAGCTCGCGGTAGGAATGCAGGCTATTTTTATAGACCAGAATGTGGCCTGGGCAGTTCATCGGTTTGAGGCTATATTTAACATCGTCGACCATCGTGAAATACATGTTGTCTTTGTAATGGTCATAATGTCCGGACTGTTCCCACAGCCGGTTGTTCATCATCTGCGGCGTACGCACTTCCTCGTAATCCCGCTCCCGCTGCAGCCGGCGGGCGAAATTCTCCAGCTCGGTACGGATCAGCATACCCTTGGGCAGATAAAACGGCATACCCGGCGCCTCTTCGGAGAACATGAACAGCTCCAGCTCCTTACCAAGCTTGCGATGGTCGCGCTGCTTCGCTTCCTCCAGCATCCGCAGATGTTCCTCCAGCTCCGCCGGTTTGACAAACGCTGTACCGTAAATCCGCTGCAGCATCCGGTTCTCCGCATTCCCGCGCCAGTAGGCGCCGGCTACGCTGAGGAGCTTGAATGCCTTGAGCTTCCCGGTCGAGGGAAGATGCGGCCCGCGGCATAAATCGCTGAACTCTCCCTGTTCATACATCGTGATCACTGCGTCCTTAGGCAGCTCGTTAATCAGCTCCACCTTCAGAGATTCCTCCCGCCAGTTGAAAAACGCCAAGGCTTCGCTGCGGCTGACTATGCGCCGGACAATCGGCAGATTCTCCCGCACGATGGCCGACATCTCCGCTTCAATCGCCTGCAGATCCTCCGGCGTAAGCGAGTGCTCCATATCGATATCGTAGTAAAAGCCATCCTGGATCACCGGCCCGATGCCCAGCTTCACCTTCGCTTCGCCGTATATTCGCTTCAATGCCTGCGCCAGCACATGGGCGGCACTGTGGCGGTATACGGCCAGCCCGTCAGCGCTGTCCAGCGTAACGATTTCCAGGGCTCCGTCCTGAGCCAGTTCAGCCTGCAAATCAACAAGCCGTCCATTCAGCTTACCGGCAACCGCCTGCTTGCGCAGGCTGATGCTGATCGATTCGGCAATTTCAGCGATAGTGGTGTACTGCGGTACCCTCCTGTTCGATCCGTCCGGCAATGTAATTTTAATATCCATGACTTTCCCTCCATTTCCCGATTAGTAGTGGCATTGAACGCAAAAAAACGCATCTCTCCCGGAAAGGGACGAGTGCGTTCGGCTCGTGGTTCCACCCTAATTTGATCTGCACCGCTCCCTGGCGCCGCTGCCCGGCGAAAGGTTGAAGGCAAATCCTCATGGGATCCGGTATCGGGGATCAGGCGGCGGCATTTACAGCCTTCCTGAGCAGCAGGAAGGGTTCAGTGCCGCGGCTGCAAAGGGGTAATATCCGGCCGGAATCTGCAAGAAGCTCTCAGCTTTCGCTTCTCTCTCTGGTCAGCCCGCGAGGGATATCATGTCTTTGGTCATCGCCGTGTCATGTAAAGCTTGTGATGATGGTATTGCTTGGTTAACATCTTACGTATGCCGGTGCCAAAAGTCAACAGGCAGATGCCTATCAACATTTGGCGAGGGAGAGCATCTCCCCGATTTCTTCTACCCGGTAGGCGATAAAATCCGCGCCGGCCGCAGAGAGCTCCGCTTCCGTGCCATAACCAAATGTCACGCCAAGCGACAGGACGCCGCAAGCAGCCGCACCGATGATGTCATGCTTGCGGTCGCCGATCATTAAGGCTTCTTCCGGCTTCAGCGCGTTTTGCTCCAGCACGTACGCGATCACTTCCGCTTTTTTGGACCGGGTGCCGTCCAGATTGCTGCCTCCGACGAATTTGAAGAAACCGTCCAGGCCGTAATAACGCAATATTTCTTCCGCAAACACCGTAGGCTTTGAGGTTGCCACATACAAGCCGAACCCCATATTGCTTAAATTAGCCAACAGTTCGGGTACCCCTGAAATGATCCTATTTTCGTAAATGCCGGTAACCCGGTACCGCTCGCGGTAATAGCCGACCGCCTTCTGCGCATCCTCCGTGGACATGCCTGCAAGCTCGACAAACGAATCATAGAGCGGCGGACCGATATACGGAATCAGTTCATCGGGATGCGCAACCGTCTGTCCGAACTGATTGAGCGCGTATTCCACGCTGCGTGTGATGCCTTCCTTCGGATCGGTCAACGTGCCGTCCAGATCAAACAATAAACTAGTAACACTGCTAAGCATTGCGGTATGACTCCCCCCATGAATATGCCCCCGCGCGCAGTACGCACAGGTCCGTTTCTCTCAAATTCAGACTAATCTAGCATAAACCCGATTCTCCATACTTTCCACATATTTATGGACTAGACTAACAAGCGAGGTTAATTATATTTTGGAGGGTCAAACATGAACATGACGCATTATATGTCGCTGCTGGCGGACAATCAGCCATGGAACCTGATTATTTTCATGGCCATTCCCGTGATTTTTGCAGAGACGATTACCGTAACGGAATTTTTCATTCTGTTCAGTAAAAATTTGCACGGACCGCTCCGCGCATTCAACCGCGCGTGCAGCATTATCGCCGGCCTATATTTTACGGGCATCTTTATTTACCTGATGATTAACGCCTATATCCCGCTCACCGTGGACGGAGATTGGCATACCTGGGTTGACGTTGTGGCTGTCACCTTTTACTTAAGCGGGGTACTGTTCCTGCTGCCGCTTGCGCTGCTCGACCTCGGGCTGATCGCACGCCGCCGCAGCGAAGAATCCCGGCTGAAGCTGCATTTCCTGCTGGTCAGCGGCTTTCTGGTCGTTGCCCATGTCGCCATGATCTTCGGGATGGTTAATCCGGAAATCGTCGGCGGAATGGCCGGCATGATGCATTAAGCAGAGCGATAATCAGTCCTGAACCGGATTTACAAAAGCAACCTCACACCGGGTTCCGGCCCCCGGCTTGCTGGTGATGGCAATGGTTCCGCCATGCAGCTCCACCAGCTTGCCGACAATGGACAGGCCGAGCCCGGTACCCCCATATTGCCGCGAACGCGACTTCTCCACCCGGTAAAACCGTTCAAAAACATACGGCAGCTCTTCCTCCGGAATGCCGATTCCCGTATCCTCTACAATCAGCAGCGCCCCGTTCTCCTTTTTCGCCACCTTCACTTGAATGCTTCCTTCATCCGTGTACCTTACGGCATTCTCCAGAAGATTCAGTACGATTTGCTCCACCCGTTTCCGGTCGCCGAACAGCGGCAGCGGCTCATTGCCGATCCGGGCTTCGAGCTGCAAATGTTTATTTTTCACGGACAATTCGATCTTGTGCACGGTCCCCTCAACAAGCCGGGCAAAATCCAGCCACTCCGGATACAGCACCGTCTGCCCTTCTTCCATCTTGGAGAGTTCAAACAGATCGTCCACCATATGCTGGATGCGATGCGCTTCGTCGTCGATCACGCCCAAATAGAGTGACCTTTCCTCTTCCGTTTCGTACAGTCCATCCTTCAGCACCTTGGCATACCCCTGCAAATACGTAATTGGCGTCCGCAGTTCATGCGAAATATTCGCCAGAAATTCCTGGCGCGTATCCCGGTACCGCTGCAGCTCCACGGCCAGATCGTTGATCGCCGCGGCCAGCGAACCGATCTCGTCTTTGCTGGTTATGGTCAGACGGGTATTCAGCTCGCCCGCGGCCAGCTTGCGTGTGGCCTGCTGCATCTGGATGAGCGGACGGGACAAAATGCGCGCCATAAACCAGGTGAAGCCGAGCGCAAGAAGGAAAGCGCCCAGACCGGAGTACAGCAGGATATGCCGCACCCCGTTCAGCGAATGCTCCATGCTCGCCGTGGAAGACATGACATACAGTGCGGAGTCGACCGGTGTATTCGCAGCAGCGACCGGTTGGCCGGAGACGAAATACCGGTACCCGTCCGGGGCCGCGTACAGAAAATTCACGCGTTCTCCGGCGAAAATCTTCGCCAGGTCGTTCTTGCGGATAAAACCGCGATCCTCGGCATTATGGCGTCCGGAGTGCAGCATTGCGCTTCCGTCGGCAGTAATGTTAAAAATACTCACATCCGAAAATTCCGCAAACGACAGCATCATCTGTTCCGCGGAGTGGCCGCCCGTTTGGGCCATAATCGTAAAATGCTGGGCCAATTCCTCGGTTTCTTTTTCCATCTCCCGATAATAGAAGCCGGTGAACATCCGCTCGATCAGAATGCCCAAAGACAGGAGCACCACAAGAAAGACGGCAATGATGGCCAGGCCGAGCTTGAAGCCGATGACGTTCTGCTTCATTGCGCATCACCGGGAATCTGGAATTTATAGCCGAGGCCCCATACCGTCTGAATCGGATTATAGGACAGCCCGGCTTTTTGCAGCTTTTCGCGGATGTTTTTGATATGCGTATCGACCACGCGCGTCTCCCCTTCGTAATCCTCGCCCCATAGCTGATACACCAGATCGTCGCGGGTAAACACCCTTTGACCGGCGCGCGCCATAGTGCTCAGGAGATCGAATTCCTTTTGCGTAAAATCGACCGGCCGTTCCAGAATCCGTACCTCCCGGGCCTGCGGAACAATCTTCAGTCCCGGAAAACTCAGCGCTTCGCTCGCAGGCTGCACTACAGGCACGCCGGTACGCCGGAGCAGCGAGCGGAGGCGGGCCGTCAGCTCCTCGGGTTCAAAGGGCTTGGTCAGGTAGTCGTCTGCACCGCCGTCCAGCCCCTGCACCTTATCCTTGGTGTCTGATCTTGCGGTTAACATCAGCACCGGAATCCGGCTGGATTCGCGAATCGTCCGCAACACCTGCCAGCCATCCATGTCAGGCATCATTACATCTAGTACCACTATATCGATCCGCTCCTGTTCCAGAACATCCAGCGCTTCGCCACCGGTCCGGGCTTCGCTTACGGCGAAGCCCTCCCGCTGCAAATAAATGCGGAGCAGGTTCCGCATGTTCCATTCGTCGTCGACCACAAGCACTTGCAGTTGGGTCATGTTCCTCATCCTTTTTTCGTCTCGAATGCACTCATTATAGCAGTCTGCAGGCCTCAATGTCCCGCATGCGGATTGCCGCCGGAGGCTGGGCTGATCTCCAGCATATCGTCGATTTCGCTCTGCGTGCGGGCGGAGACGGTATCGGTGCCGCCGGTAATCCAGGCATGGCTGTAAGGCCCTTCGGCAGGAGATTCGATGAATTTTGGCTGGAGTGCCATGGAGTAATTCATTACCGCATCGGGCAAATGGTCTTTCTGCGTAAAAATCAGCGGCGCGTGTTTACCCAGATGGGACAACGGCGCGGCGGCGACGGCGAGCAGCGGCTCGTTCTCCGGCAGGAGCGAAACATTGTGGCCAGGCGTCGTAATTCCCCAGCCGAAGCCGCTAGCGGCATCCTTAAATTGCGCAAAAGCGACCGCGTTCGCGAACGGATCTTCGCCCGAGATTCGGGTGACTTGGCCATATTCGGCCAGCTTCTGCTCCACCCCGGCAGAGACGGCTTTTTCCGGACCGATGATATAGATTCTCGCCTTTCCGTTCCGTGCGCGCAGCGCCTCGACCGTCGCCGCCGGAATGTCATTTTTGCTTACATACAACAGCGGCTCTGGCATGTGGGCGATCCAGTTTACCGCAGGCAATGTGTACTCCGGACGGTCCATCGAGCCGATAATCACGCCTGGCGGCTGCTCGCCGGCCACTTTTGCATAATAGGCGTCGATCGCTTGGGCTACCTCCGCAGGATCATTGCCGGCGATGGTGTCCACCTTCAATTTCAGCTCCTGGAGCTGGACCATGACCGAATCAGGAACCGGGCCCACAATGACCGCCTGCATTCCCTCATTACTGTCTGCACCCAGCGGCTTCAGCCGTTTCAGCTCATGAACCGTTGCTTCCGAAAGCCCGTCTTTGTTGAAAAAGAGCACCGGTCCGTTGCTGGGATGGTGAATCAGATCGGCGCTGACGGCTGCGATTTGCCAGTTGTCTACCGACGTCAGGACGACGCTGGAAGGACGGTTGTTGTTGGTTTGTGCCGTCCAGAGTGACTGGGATACAAGCACAGCCGCTAGCACGGGGTCGGAGGTGTTGATGCGCGTCGTGTTTTTGGTGGCGATCCATGGCGTGCTTACTGCCTCAGCGTTCATGGTTTGCTGATTTGCAGCATCATTTGCATTGTTAGCGCACCCGGACAGGACGCCGCCAAGCATAAGGGCCAATCCGGCGAATGCCATTGCTTTTGTCTTCATTCCATTCCCTCCTGGATGTTGTTCTATTGCGAATAGTTAAAAGTTTAAGCTTTAATTGTGTGGAAAGAATGAAGTTGCAGCAAAACGCGGGAATGGATGCCGACCCTTGGCTCTTCTGGCTGGCGTCCCTAGCAAACCGTGAGCCGGCGGAATCCGGAGTGACCGATGCAGATTCATTGTATTCTGTACAATGGAATTGTGCGGAAACGCTCAATACCGTCAAAAAATGAAAAATCCGCTGCACGAGTGCAACGGATTCTAAAAATCGGCTTGTTTTAGGTAATGCTGAGGAGATCCGGCCCTCTTACCAGTGCTTGGCAATAAACTCGTCGCGTCCGGATTGCTCGCGGTCCTCTTTGTAATGCTTAGGATTCTTCTTGTGGTAATCCTGATGGTATTCTTCCGCCCGGTAAAATACCGGCGCAGGCAGAATCTCCGTCACCACCGGACCTTCGAACCGGCCGCTGCGCGCGACCTGCTCTTTGCTGGCCAGCGCCGCTACGCGCTGCGCTTCATTGTAATAAAATACCGCCGTCCGGTACTGCGAACCCCGGTCCTGGAATTGCCCGCCGTCATCCGTAGGATCAATCTGCGGCCAGAATAGCTCAAGCAGCCGCGCGTAGGGGAATACTTCCGGATCGAAAGAGATTTGCACCACTTCATAATGTCCGGTCGTACCGGTCTTTACCTGCTCGTATGTCGGATTCTCCACGGAACCTCCGGCATAGCCGGATTCTATGCCATAAATCCCGGGCAGCTCTTCAAAAGGCGTAACCATACACCAGAAGCAGCCCCCCGCAAACATTGCTTTTTCCATCACGCGATCCCTCTCCCTGGTTCATCTTTGCAGCGTCTTTACCGCTGCGCTCTACTCTATCTGACGATAAGGCCAAACGAAGAGGATGTCAATTTCCGGCGAAAAAAAGCCGGGCAGACCCACCGGTATACAGCGTCCGATGATTCTGCCCGGCTGGCTAGGCGAGTCCCCCGCCTTGCAGATGCAGCACGCGGCTGCACCATTCCAGCATCCGCTCGTCATGGGTGACCATGACGGCGGCTTTGCCTTCGCGCCGCACTTCCTCGGCGATCATGCGCACAACCTCCCGGCCCCGCTCGAAATCGAGACTGGCCGTCGGTTCATCGGCGAGCAGAATCGCCGGATTGTTCATCCATGCGCGCGCTATGGCCACGCGCTGCTTCTCTCCGCCGGACAGCTTGTCGGGATAATGGGAGCGGCGCTCCCAGATGCCCAGCCGTCCGAGCAGCTCGGCCGCCCGCGCCTTGGCTTCCGCCTTGGACTGGCCGGCCAGCTGAGCTACATACAGCAGCTGTTCTTCCACCTTCAAATACGGCAGAAGCTGCGCGTTTTGAAACATGAAGCCGATGCGCTTGAGGCGCAGCTCGGCCAGCTCCGTTTTGCTTTTGCCGCTGAGCGCTTCGCCGCCGATCGCAATCTCGCCGCTGTCCGGCGTCAGCAGGGCGCCGGCTGCAGAGAGGAACGTGCTTTTGCCGGAGCCGGAGGGACCCAGTACGGCGATAAATTCGCCCGCGCCAACCTCAAGCTCCAGATTGTTCAGTACAGTCAACCGGCCGCTGCCGTCACCGTAGGATTTGGTCACTTGCTTCATTGCCAGCATTGTCTTCATGCTCCGCTCCTCCCGATCGCTTCCAGCGCGTCGATTTTGGCTACACGGCCCACCGAGATCAGCGAACCCAGCAGCGCCATCGCCAGGAACAGCGCGCTGCTTAGCAGCACCGTGCCGCGCTCCAGACGGAACGGCATGGCGTCGGGAATTCCCATGCTCATCCCCAGCGTAAACCCTATACTGATGGCCAGGCTGACCGCGGCCAGCAGCAGCACTTGTCCAACGACGCTCCACGCCAGATAAGGCATCGGTGTCCCCATCGCTTTCAGGATGCCGAACTGGCTTGTTTTCTGAATGGTGATGACATAAAAGAACACGGCCAATACCAGTGCGACAATGACAAACAGGAACACGATCATCATGCGCAGCGACATTTGCTCCATCGCATACCCAGGAATGGCGGCTATCGCTTCACTTTTAGTGATGATCTCCGCCTGATCCAGCTTGCCTGCCAGCAATTTCGCCTGCGAGGCGCTGATGTCCAGTGCGACGGTGTTGTAGGACGGTTCAGCCGCTCCGCGCTGCAGCAGCGACAAGCCGTCCGTTTGATTCAAATAGACCACCGGCGTGTGGCTGTAAGAGCCGTCTTTGGCAAACCCAGCCACCTTCCAGCTTTGGCCTGTCGCCTGATCCGTAATCGTGCTTCCGAGCTCCACGCCGGAGTTCTCCAGGCTGGCATCCACGACCGCATTGCCGGTCACCGTGCCGTTTAATCCTTCGCCGGACGCTAGGTTTGGCGCCAGCATGCTATTCATATCCGCTACAAAAAACGTTACATCCGCTTTCTCGCTCATTCCTGCAGAGGTAATCGTGCCCATTTGCAGCGCCAAGGGCGCCGACTTCTCCGCGCTGACATTCGCGGCAATTGCCGCAAGATCGGCATCCGTCAGTTGGGATCTGCGGAAGGTATGCCCCGCATCCTTCTGAACGGCGAAATACCCGGCCGGCATATGTTCCACGGCCGAAATGTTGGCGTAAGCCAAGCCCCGTGCGAGTCCGGTCACGAACAGCACCAGGAACGAGACGAGAAACATGATCGCCATAATGAGACCGTAGCGGGCTTTGGAATGCCGCATTTCCCGTAAAGCCAAAAACATCTAACCACTCCTTCTACTCTGTATGGCTACAGTGTAGAAGATGAAAATGAACGGAATATGAATAACAAATTACAGAAGCGGCAGCACTACGGTAAATGTCGTGCCTTCTCCGGGGCGGCTTGCCGCGGAGATTTCTCCGCCATGTGAGCCGATGATGGCCTTGGCAATCGAAAGTCCCAAGCCGCTGCTCTTATCGCTGCGGGCGCGGTCTGCCTTATAGAAACGATCGAAGATCATCGGCAGCTCGGGTTCAGCGATGCCCACGCCGGTATCGGCAACGGTTATAATGCAGCGATTATCCTCGATCCGGTTTGATATCGTAACGAAGCCGCCCTCCGGCGTATATTTGATCGCATTGGACAGCAAATTCGTCCAGACCTGGTAGAGCAGATTGGCATCGCCGCACAAGGTAACCTCCTGCAAATGCAGACGTACAGCAAGTCCGTGCGCCGACAGCTGGTATTCCATCAGCTTGACGACCTGCCGGAGCTGGGCGCGTAAATCGATGTTCTCCAGCACCAGCGCACCCGGATCGTAATCCAGCGACGACAACGTGAGGAGCTGCTTGCCCAGAGCCGAGAGCCGGCGGCTTTCATCTTCGATGATGCCCAGGTAATCAAGCCGCTGCGCCTCCGTAAGCTTGTTGTCTCGCAGGGTGTGGGCAAAGCCTTGAATCGAGGTCAGCGGCGATTCGATCTCGTGGGACACATTGGCAACAAACTCCTGCCGCGCCCGATTTGTCCGCTCCAGCTCGCGGCTCATCACCATGAAGTGGGAAGCCAGCTGTCCGATCTCGTCGCGCCGCGCGGTATACAGCTGGATGTCGTAGCGGCCGCGCGATATTTTGAGCGTCGCTTCCGTCAACCGCGTAATCGGTTTTACGATATGAAGCACGGTCACCAGCATGAACCACAAGCTGAACAACAGCATGACGCCGATCAATATGGCAAAAAAGGAGCGCAGCTCCCCGAACTGCACATCTGCATCCGGCCGCATAAACAGCGCATAAGTCTGCCCGTCCATGGCGACCGGAACGCCGATCGTATTTTTCAGCTGATTATCAAAAAATCCGGTAATGAACAAGCCCGACGGAAACCGTGCGATCCCGTGGTAAATTTGGCCGTCCAGCACGTTTTGCACTTCTTTTTCCGCAAGATCGTTGGTCCGGAACGGATGGCCATAGAACGACTCTTTGCCCTGTTCATCCACGAGCAGGATTTTATAGCCTAGCGCTGCAGTGCTTCGTAGATAATCTTCCATCGTGGCCGGATGCTCCTCCAGGAAACGCTTGAGGTCGGTTGCCATTTGCGTGAGCTTGGCATCGTTTTTCGGCTTGGTCCGGGACTGGTAATAGAAATTGGAGGCGAGAAAGCCAAGCACGCCGCTGATCAGGATGACGGAGCAAAAGACAAGGCACATGCGCACATACAGCGATTTCATGATAAGCCCACTTCCAGCTTGTAGCCGATGCCCCGGACCGTCCGGATACCGAAGCTGTCCGAATACTCCGCAAACCGCTGGCGCAGCCGCTTGATATGTACGTCTACCGTACGTTCATCCCCTTCGTAATCCGCGCCCCAAATCAGTTCGATCAGCTCGCTTCGCGTAAAGAGCCGGCCGGGGTACTGCGCCAGCTGCGCGAGCAGCTCGAATTCTTTTACAGGCAGCAAAAGCACTTCATTTCCCGCCGTAATTTCGTAATTTGTCCGGTCTATAACGAGCGATTTCAAGCGGATACGGTCGTCGGCGACAACCAGATACCGGCGGAACAGCGCCTTCATTCGGAACAGCAGCTCCTCTGGCTCAAAGGGTTTCGTAAGATAATCATCCGTTCCATGCAAATACCCCTGCTCTTTATCGCTTAACTGCTGGCGTGCGGTCAGCAAAATAATCGGCAGGTCGTACGTGTCACGGATATGCCGGCACAGCTCCAGCCCGTCCATCTGCGGCATCATAACGTCCACAACCGCCAAATCCACGGCATGCTCCTGCAAAATTGCTACCGCCTGCAATCCGTCCGCCGCTTCCAGCGGCAGGTATCCTTCCCGGGTCAAGGTATGCCGCAGCAACGCGCGAATGTTGGCATCATCGTCGGCGATCAGTATTTTTTTCATTCAAAATTTCTCCAGTCGGCTTAATGTAAGGTCAAAGGATTCAATATTCCGAAGTGTAACATAGACGGTACGGGCTGAGAACCGGAGATCTGCGAAGTATGAAAAAGCCCCTCCCGTCGCCGGAAGAGGCCCCTATACTAATTTAAATCATAATCGTCTGCGCCGGAACAAGCTCATGACTGTACGCCTTGCTGCCGTCCAGCATCAGCTCCAGCCGGATCAGCTCCGAGCGGCTGGCCAGCCGGATCGGCGGCCCCCAGGTTCCATATCCGGAGGAGACCACGACATGCAGCTTCTCCTTCAGCAAATATCCCCAATCCAGCTCAAAGAGCCTGCGGGTAATCCAGTGGTTCGGCGCGATTTGCCCCCGGTGCGTATGGCCGGAGAGCAGGACATCGACGCCGGCTTTGGCGGCGGTTTCGAACCCTGTGGGCTGATGGTCCATCATGATGACAGGTTTGGTTGGGTCAAGTCCAGCAAGCAGTGAAGCAACGCTGAGTCGGCCTTCCGGCTCCATGGATTCCGCGGTTTTATCTTTCCGTCCCACGATATATACCCCTGCTGCTTCAACAACTTCATCCTGCAGCACCTTTATGCCGATACTGTCCATTACCCGCACATATTCAGGAATGGAACCGCCGTAATATTCATGATTGCCGAGCACCGCGAAAACGCCGTGACGCGCCTTGAGCTCACGCAGCTGACGGCTCATGCCGTTGCGCATAAACGGCTCGATGCTGTCATCCAGCACGTCGCCGGCCAGAAGAATCAAATCCGGCTGCATCGCGTTGATTTCCTTGACCATTTTCCGCAGATGACGATTGCCGACAATGTTGCCGAGATGCAGGTCGGACGCGACAGCGACGGTCAGCGGAACGCTGGTACCGATCGACTTATCGATTCGCAGCTCATGCCTGCGGACGATGGTGCTCCAGGCATTGCGGGAACCCCAGAGCAGGAAAACCGCCAGCAGCGCCACCAGCGTGATGCCGGCTTCCGCGGTGAATGCCGAACGGTCGACATGCGCGAGTCCCAGCACCCCGTATACGATGTCGGTCAGCGGCAGCATGATCAATGCGAACTCCATGCACGCCAAATAATACGAGCCGATTACTTTGAACATCCGGGCTAACGGCTTGACGACCTGAGGCCAGGGGATCATGGCGATCGGATAAGCAAACGCGACAATGGCGAACAGCGTCCAATACACGGCCGGGGACAACCCGGGCTGCCAGTCGGTCAGCAGAAACCATAAATGAATGCCGATATAAAAGTTGACCAGCCCAAGCACGAGCAGCACGGTAAAGCCGGTCAGAAGCATACGTGTTATTTTCATTTTCCCACTCCTTTAATGTAGCGCTGTTCGTTCTACCTCAAATCATATCATAAAGTGTTAAGCGAGGATAAATGCAGCGTATGCCCGGGAATAAAACGCAGAAGCCCGTCCGGAGCAGCCGTCTATCTTTGTGGCCGCAGACCTCTTGTCTCATATACTATAACAATTCATAGAATAGAGGTGTTTCCGGATGAGACGAACGCACAGGATCGTGTCGACAGGCGTGGACGTGTACGTGTTCAATGACGAAAACATGGAGGAAGTGGATCTTGCCGCGGAATGCGGAGGCGCGCCGGATTACAATCTGTCCTTTATACCGGACGGGACGATGGTGACCTTGAAGCGCGGCAGCATCACGCGAACCGTAAAGTTGAATCAAAGCGTCGCCTCGGAGTGCATTTATAATATGTTCGGCCTCAGCCGCCCGCTCGCCCGCCTGTTCAACCTCAAGGACCGGGCGCGTTATACGCTGTATTACAATACGGCCACCAAAACCTTTACCTTCCGCCGCAAGCCCATCACTTTCTATGCCGTCAAAATCACCGCGAATTCGAAACAACCCGCCGGGCGCGTCGATATCGGCAACGGACTGGGGTACAGTGGTGCTTTGGGAATCACGCTCAAAAGCGGGTCATCCATCCGCCTGAAAAATGGGGCTGCCGCCGAGAAGCTCACCTTGCGGAAAATTAACAGCGAAGAATTCGAGAACACCGAGATATTCCGTTTGAATCCGTCTGCGATCCGTAAACTGGGCCTTGTTGCGGGGACCACCTACCGCGTGTCGTACAACCAGCTCACGCAGACGCTTGCTTTTCATGGAAAAGCCCCTGCAGCGACACGGCGGCGCCCCGCAGCACCCGGCCGAACCGGACATGGCTTCAAATTTCGCAGAACAAAATAAAAGGATGCCCCCGGGCACCCTTTTTTCTTAGCTTTGGTGTTAAATCGCCTTGTTGCCTCTCGCCGCTATGCAATCGCCGATCAGCTTGTCGCATTTGTGGATGTGATTCAGCAGCCAGTCCGTCAGTGTCCGGTTCAGCTTAATCGTGGACAGTACGGATACGCCCTTGGTCTTGACGCTTTCCTCCAGATCGAGCACGGTTTGCACGAATTCGGCGTGTGTCTTGCGATGTTCGTTCAGTTCAGGGAAGTCGATGTCGGCCATGAGTTGTTCTTCGCTGCCAAAATGCTCAATGGTATATTCTTTGAGGAATTTCAGCGTTTCTTCGATCTGCTCTTTGCCCTTCTGGTTGGTGCATGCATCAAAAAACTCGTTCAGCTTCGCAAGCAGCTGTCTGTGCTGGCAGTCAATCTTTTCAACACCGATTTCATACGTTTCTTTCCAATCGATCATGGACTCCCCTGGCCACCTTCCATATTTTACATAGTAAATCCCCTTTATTCTCCCTGTTTCCTTATCATTCCGCTGTAATCCACATCACAAGTCGAAAAGCGCCGGAAATAAAGGGATTTTCGGAATATGGGTCGAAATCCCTATTAATCTGCCTGGAAGGAGTTTTTATCAAAGTGAAGCAACTGAATGATTTTAAAGATTCGCTCGGCATATTTTGGGATATCTTCTTGCTGTTCGCCGGTGCAGCAGTCCCGGGCATGTTCAGCCGCAGCAGTAGATGGCTTAAAAACAGGATAATCCGCTTCAGACTGCGCAATACTGTGGATATGGAACATCTAAATATTCTAAAAATATGCAGTGCAAATCCAAAATACGAGTATCGCGACATCAATACCCGCGTGGACGACAAAGAACTGTACATAGGCTTTCCGGAAGAATTCATTGCCCGGGTTAAAGAGACCGATCCAGACTTTCACATTCATTCGGATTGCTCCTTTGACGGTTCTCCCGACTTTCAGGATATCGTAGACCGCACGGAGATCGGCGAACTGAAAGAACTTATTGCCAAACACCGGGCGCTGGTTGCGGATAATTTTGTTCAACGAGCGAATGGCTGCCTTTTTAATCGCCCCAAATTCGGTATCTACGACATCCGTTTCGACGCACGGAAAGGTCATGCGGAAACGCCTGCCGTCAAAATCGAATTTTTCAAAACGGATTACTTCACCCACCGCGTGTTCCGCTCGATCTACAATGAACTTAAAGCCGCGGATCATCCGATCGCCAAGCTCACGCCCGATAATCTGAATGAAGGCCTGCAGAAATACAATGCGTTTACCACATCGCTTGGCATCAATGCTTTTGTTATGGCAAATGCCAAAGGTGGCGAAAGCGTAATTTTCAGCAAACGTTCGGTGCATGCAGCCTATGCAGAAAACCGGCTCAAATACAATTCCACGGTGATGGAAGGCGTGTCGCTGACGGACTGCGATACCCCAAACAATGTTTCTTTGGAACAGGCGGTTTATCGGGCGTTGATGGAGGAGCTGGGCCTGACGAGAGATCTTTTGTCTAAATACAATACGAAAATTAATTATTGCGACTTTTTCCTTGAAAAAAATTACTTTGAAATCGGACTGACCGCTTCCGTAACGATGAACTCCGTCTTCGAGGAGACGATTCGCGATCTTCCCGCCCAGGACAGGGAGCTTGAGATTCATAAGCTTCATCCGGTTCGCAAAACCAAAAAGGCGCTGGAGAAATTCATCCACAAGGAAAACATTTATCCGCAAGGGGTATTCACGCTAAAAATGATCATGGCGAGAGAAATGATCTTTCTGAATCTTAGAAAATAGTGCAACGGGTCGCAAAAATGATTGCTTAAACTTATTTGAATCCGGCCACGCTTCCTTGTAAAGTATGATTTAGCACCTTATGGAAAGGAAGATACGCATCTATGTCTGAAGCTCAATTCGCAATGAAAAATACACGGGCGGCCGCCCAGCGATTGGCGGTTGCCGCGTTAGGCGCAGTGCTCATGCTCGGCGGCTGCTCCGGGGGACGTTCCGCCGGCAGTGAAACGCCTATTGCCTCAACTACGGCACCGGTGGCAACGGCATCAGCAACATCCCCTGCACCGGCTGCTTCGGCAACTGCCGAAGCGACTGCTGAAGCTACCGCCACGTCAACGCCGGAAGCGTCTGCTCCGGGGGAAGACACGCTGGAGGCCCGAGTTGCCCAAATGTCGCTGGAGGAGAAAATTGGCCAGATGCTGCTGGTGGGCATCGAAGGCACCTCACTGGATGCCAAGGCCAAAACGATGATTGCCTCGCATGCGATCGGCGGGATCATTTTATATAAGGACAACATCGCTGATTTGGCTGGGATGGTAGCCTTGACCAATGATCTGAAGCTTAGCAATTGGGGCAACGGCGTACCGCTGTTCATCAGCGTCGACCAGGAGGGCGGCAAAGTCAGCCGTTTGCCGGCGGAATATGCCAGTTTTCCGTCGAACCGCGAAGTCGGGAACAGCGGTAAAACGGAAGATGCCTCCCAGATGGGCCAACTGCTCGCCAAGGCGGTCCGCAGCGCCGGTTTTAATATGGATTTTGCGCCGGTGCTGGACATCAACAGCAATCCCAAAAATCCGGTGATCGGCGACCGCTCCTTCGGCAGTTCTGCCGATCTCGTAACAAAGCTCGGGCTGGCGGAAATGAACGGCATAGCCGAAGAAGGCATTGTGCCGGTGATCAAGCATTTTCCCGGCCACGGCGATACCGGCGTCGACTCCCATTTGGAGCTGCCGGTCGTAAATAAAACGCCGGCTCAGCTCGCCAAGCTGGAATGGCTGCCGTTCCAGGCAGCGATCAATGCGCAGGCCGACGTCGTGATGGTAGCCCATATCCTGTATCCGAAGCTGGACCCGGATAAACCGGCCTCCTTGTCCAAAGCCGTTATTGGGGATCTCCTGCGCGATAAAATGGGCTTTGACGGCGTCGTCATCACCGATGACTTGACGATGGGCGCCATCGTCAAAAACTATACCCTCGCAGCCGCCGCAGTCGATTCGGTACAGGCGGGCAGCGATATCCTGCTCGTTGCGCACGGCTACGACAACGAGGCCTCCGTCCGCGCCGCGCTGCTGAAGAGCGTCAAGAGCGGCGCGATATCGGAGGCCAGGATCGATGAAAGCGTCCGCCGGATTTTGGCGCTGAAGGACAAATACAAGCTGAACGACCACTCCGTCGAGGTTCCGAATTTGAGCCCGTTGAACAAGGAGATTAAAGCTTGGAAGCAGTCGCTGCAACGCTAATCCCTGTTTGTAGAACGGTCAGCATCGGCCTGCAACCCTCTGCACTTCCATTTACGGCATGGGGGCATGTACAGGGATGCAAGACAGAACATTTCTTATTCCTTTGAACGCCCACGCTAAAAACAAAGAACCATCAAAACCGGGAATCCCGGCTTTGATGGTTCTTTTGATGAGATGCATGATCGGTAATCAGTCCCTGACCGGCAAACACCGTTCGGTTAACCCGGAATCTCCAACCCTGTCTTACTCCAGCTTCTCCTTCAGCGCTGCCGCTTCCGAAGACGAGGGCTCCTCCGGCCCGTATCTGGCCTGATAATACAGCTCCAGCATACGCTGCGCTGCGCCTGCGTCTTCTGCCTTGCCTTTGCGCGGCTTGCTTTCGCCGAGCCAGCGCTGCGCATCCGCCGCCGTCTCCTGCGGCGTTAGCGCGCGGTTCACGCTGTAGCCGGAAGCCTGACGGCGGCCGAGCCAGCGGCGATACAGCCAGCGTGCTTGCTCCCGCCCGCCGTGCATATCCTCCCACCGGTCCCTCGCGGTAGAACCCCACTTACTCTTGACGTAAGCGGCGATGTCCTTGACCGTCTTTTCCCAGCGGAAAATGCTGGACTCCTCGTCCTGGTACGTAGCCGTCCGCTCCTTCGACTCCCGGCGCAGCATGGCCAGCAGCCGGTCGGCGAACGCACGGAACCATCCGCGCGAGTTGCGGTACAGCCAGCGCGTCAAATGATACAGAAGGAACCCCAAAACGGCCGCGCCAAGTGCATAAAAGACCATGTCCGCAATTAAGCCGAATAAGCCTGATTCTCCACTCGGCGCCTTCGGCAAATTTTCCGGCGGAGCGGGTTTTGGCGGCTCCTCCATGACCCGCGGCGGCGAGCCATCAAACATATGAAGCACAAAACCGACGAACGCGCGAATCATCCGGAACAGCAGATGTCCGGCAGCCTGCCCGCCTCCTGCGGCAAGAAAAGCCGCTGCCGCCACGAGCACAACCATAAAGATGCGGTTATGCCGCCGAAGGCCCTGCGGAAGCCGGCGCGAATCGCTGCTGAACGAACTGTAACGCAAGTAAGCGCCGTTGCGTATCAGCAGATAGACCAGCAAGCAGAAGCTGCCCAGACCGGTTATCCAAGGCATATGGTCTTCAAATGCTTCAATCCGGCTGGAAGCCAATGCCGCTACCGCGTATAATCCTAACCCGATGATATATTGTTTATCGCGGCTGGCGGTGGAATCTGACGTTAGGCCGAGAAATCCGCATACCGTTCCTGCTGCGGCAAACAGTAGCAGCCAAGGGTTCCAGCCGGTGACAAGCAGCCCGCCCGTCAACCCCAGCAGAGGTGCTGCGAGCAGCTGCCGCCATCTGCGGCGGCAAAAGCCGCGCAGCAGCATGCCGGAGGCCATCGTCAGGAATAACGCCGCCAGCCACACGCTTTCCGGCGTACCCACCCGTGTCTGCGAATGAAGATAGAGCCAAAGGGGATACAGAAACAATCCATCCAGTACTAAGACAGGGAGCAGCTTCAGGCTGGCGGTCCAATATCCGGAAAGGTTTCGTTTCATGCGCTGGCCCTCCCTTCATTCCCCGGCTCCGGCAGCGGCGGGAGATCCAGCCATTCCACGCCGTTGCCGTTCCAGGCGAGCTGCGCTGCCGCCAGTTCAAGCTCGGGTCCCCGGTGGCAGCTGATGATCAAGTAGTCGTTGTCCCGGCTTCCCTGTGTCAGTTCCAGCTCAAGGAGCCGGGACATCGGAACAGAGCGTTCAAGATTAAGCCTCGCAAGCAGGCTCAGAATATCCTCCAGCGATCCGGCCTGCTCCAGGTCGACCGGCTCTTTCATGGACGAACCTTCAAGCGCGCCGTTTATGAGCAGGCCGACCTCCAAGCCATGGCGGGTAGCGTATTCCGCAACCGTGGCGGCGTAACTCAGGCCGCGTTCGATCCGTGCGGGATCGGTCGCGCTTCGCCACATGGCGTCGCTGTCCTCCACGTTTACGCAGATGATCAGCCGCGTATCGGCTGTGTAATCCTGCTTATGGACCTGCAGTGTGCCTGTACGGGCCGTCGCCTTCCAGTTGACGAGGTTCAGCGGATCGCCGGCCATATATTCCCGCGTCCCCGCTTTCACGAAGGGGTCCGGAATCACCCAGCGCTTGACCGTCAGCTCGCCAAGCCAGCTGTGCACCGGAAGCGGCAACTCGTCGTACGACAAAAGGGCCGGGTATACCATCAGCTCCAAATGGACGGGAATCGTCAGAGTTGAACGGCCGAGGCCTATCAGGTCGCCGGTCGTCAGGGTCACCGACTCGAGGCGAAAGAATCCCCGCCGGCTGCACTCGACCAGATGACGCCGTTTAATTCGGCGGTACGGCCGGAGATAGAACAGGCTCACATGGTTCTGGTATATGTTGCCCGCGCTGATCCCGAGGTTGTCCTGGCTGCCGAAGATCAAACCGGAAGTTATGATGGACTCCAGCCGCAGCCACGGGAGCGGCAACAGTTTGGCATTGGCGATCTCCTCGATCATCTCGATATGCGCTCCCTGGAAGACGTGCTGCTCCGAAAAATAGCGCGTATACGAAACTTTACGCAGTGCAAACCGCTGGTACACCCAGCCGACGATACCCAGCAGGATACCCGTTCCGAGCAGAAAATAGGGAAAGAAAGACAAGGCCTACGCCTCCTCTCTGCCCCGCACCGCCGCCGCTTCGGCCGGAACCTCCACCTGGCGCAGCACCTGCCGCACCAGCTCCGCGGCTTGGGCCTCGCTGGCTGCGGGGCCGCGCTGCAGCACCAGCCGGTGGGCCAGCACGGGCACGGCCACCGCTTTGATGTCGTCGGGCACGACGTATTGGCGTCCCCGCACGACGGCATACCCTTGCGCCGCGCGCAGCAGCGCGAAGCCGGCGCGCGGGCTGGCGCCCAGCCTTACCCCGGGGGCGCGGCGCGTCGCTTCCACGACAGCGATGATGTAGCCGAGCAGCTCATCGCTGACCATGAGGGCGGCGGCAAATTTCTGCGCCGCTACGATCTCGCCGGGACCGGCGACAGCCGCTGTGTCCTCGAGCGGGTTGTTCTCGCGGAAACGCCGCAGGATGTTTACGCCGTCCTGAAACGACGGATACCCGGTCGTGATCCGCATCAGGAACCGGTCCAGCTGCGCTTCGGGCAGCGGGAACGTCCCCTGGTTGTCGACCGGGTTTTGCGTCGCAATGACGAAGAACGGAGCAGCCAGCGCATGCGTCTCCCCGTCAATCGTGATTTGCCGTTCCTCCATGCATTCGAGGAGACTGGACTGGGTGCGCGGCGTAGCGCGGTTGATTTCGTCGGCCAGAAGCACGCCGGCGAATACCGGACCGGGGCGGAACTGGAACTCGCCCGTCTTCTGGTTATAAAAGTTGATGCCGCTTAAATCCGAGGGCAGCAGGTCCGGCGTAAACTGGATGCGCTTGAAGCTGCACTCGAGCGAGCGGGCCAGCGTTTTGGCCAGCAGCGTTTTTCCGGTCCCGGGCACATCCTCCAGCAGCACATGACCGCCGGCCAGCAGCGCAGCCAGCAGCAGGTCGATTCCTTCCTCTTTTCCCACGATCACTTTCGCTAGATTGCTCTTCAATGCCGAGAGCAGGATCTGCGATTCCTGCAAATTCATCCGATTTCACTCCCAAGATTCACTTTTAAAGGTATGTACTCCAGTTTCATCATACCAGAAAGCGCATCCATAAGAGAAATATTACGCATGATTCGGACTTGGCATCCTTTGTTTGAACAGCTTAAACCGTATCCAGTAAACGGTAAGGTAATACAGCGGAATAAGCTCCACGACGTACCAGTAGTTGATGGAGGCTAAGGAATGGAAATCGTTATAATAGTTGCTGACATTTCGGGCCGAATAGAAATAAGCAATGCCTGTGGCTATGCAGACAAGCGGTATCGTCATCCATTTCTTGCTTTTGGCAGAGGATTTGCTGAACACGGAGACCAGGCAGACGCTCGCGGTACATATGAGAAACGACGAATGGATAAACATGGAGAACGACCAGATGGCGATCAGAAAAAGGTCCAGGTTGCCGATAATGTCGTCATGCGACGAGCTGCGGACCATATCCAGGTACGGATACTGAAGTTTGGCTCCCAGATGCGGGCCGAAATTCAGGATGGTCATTCCCCAACCGAAAATCAGCAGGAGCAATAACGTCGCTTCCGCGATCATCAGCTTCCGCTGCATTTTCGGCGTAATTTTCAGTACCGGAGCAATAAATAAAAATACCATCCATTCCCCATACCATGAGCCGTCCGCGAACGCACCGGTTGCGATCACTTTAGGATCATGGTAATGAATAAAGGCCGGGATCATATGAAAATTGGCATTAACGGTAAACAGATAGCCGCAAATGGCGATCGAAGCCAGCAAAATCATAAAAATGCCGTCGGCCAAATACAGGATCGTTGAGAGGCCGCGGGTCGCCGTATAGGAAATGATAACGGCTAGAATAAGCTGAATAAACATGGGGGGCGTACCGCGCATATAGTTTGAACCGAAAAACAGTACAAAGTTCTCGATGTCGTACGAGGTATAGTAAACGCACCAGAGCATCAGGATAAAAGCAAATATCCGGTGAGGCCATTTCCCCATGATGTCAGCGCCAAAGTCAATCCAGCTTCTTCCTTCCCCGAGTTCCCCCAGCTTCATGCTCAAATATAATAAGCCCGCTCCGATCAGAGCGCCGCCAGAGAGCGTTAGCCAGCCTTGATAACCCGCATGCTCGACGGCCAGCGGAATCAGAAAAATCGAAGTCTGGGAGCTGTAGTACACCATGCTGAAGCGATAAATCTGCCACTTTGACGCCACGTGCATCCTTTTGTCCCCCTTTCTTATTTAACCGTTCCAAGGTCTTCCAGGCTTATTTGCGTGCTTACTCTGACGGGAACATGATTTTTGTAGTAATCGCTCCATTGCTCTTTGAGCTGCGCCCACTCCTTCGGACGATGCCATTCCAGCTGCATCCCGAGTTGCAATACGTCGGTGCGGTATTCCTTCGTCTTTGCAATGGCTCTGTTGGTGTCTTCGGTGATTTTCTCTTCAAGCAGCCTGGTGATAAGCGGACCTAGCTCTATTGCCGTCAGGCCGGCGGAATCCTGCATCAGGGTCAGGCTGGCTTTGCCCTTCATCCTTATCAGAAATTCGGGCCCTTCGGGCGTCATATGCAGTTTGATCGAAGAGCTGGATTTGTAAAATAACCCGCTGGCCTTGCCTTTATGTCCATTCTCGTTCCATTCCACCGTATAAAGCGGCAGCGCGAATTTTCCTGCCAGGCTGCCTGCCGCCCAAGCCAGGGCCCGGCTGTCTTTCTCGTCGAGCGTTCCCGTCATCTTGGCGTCATTGAACAGCATCAGGCCGCTAATGCCGGCCCATTTGACGGTGCCCCCTTTTTCAGACGTCTCCTTTTTCTCGCCGAAGGATAAATAATTCATGGCATATCCGACCCCGGAGGCTCTCGCGATGAGACAGTCCCGCAGCGTCTCGGCAAACACCATGTTGAGCTTGGAAAAGTTCATCAGCACCTGACTCGGAAACTGTTCGAAGATCGGGGCCAAAGCGACAATGTCTTTTGCTTTGACCGGCGAAGCCATAATGTAGGTACCGAGCGGAACCTCCGGCTGCCGGTTCAACCAGCTCAGCATTTCTTCAATGTTATGTTCGGCGTATTTTTTTCCGATGACAATGGCTTTCAGATGCGAAATTTCCAGCCGCCGCGACAAATCCTTTTGAATCAGAATGATGGCATCGGTAATGCTTCCCGCCGTTTTGGACACGGAAGAATACGCGGTGCCTCCCGTCGATCCCGATTGCGTATTGGCCAGCAGCCGGTTGGGCAGCGGCGAACTGATCGTTACCTCCACCGTGCCCGGCTCTTCTCCCGCATCGACAAAAAGACCATAGATAAAGGTTAATTCATTCAGCTCAATTTTGGACCAGCAGCCGGTGAGATTGAACAGAACCGCCAGAATAACCATCAGTTTGAGCGCCCTCATGACTATTTCTGTCTCCTGTCGTTTTTACGGTCCGTATAGGACGTACTCCTTTTTTTCATCTGCGGGTTAGGGACGCGTAAAAAAATATCTTTCCAGTCTTTGATGACTAGAGGCGCGACAGGCTGCATATAAGGAGTCCCAAAAGATTTGAGATTTGCCAGATAGGCAAAAAGAATAAATTCGGCAAAAATGATGCCGAGCAGCCCCATGATTCCTCCGAGAATCAGCAGCACGAAACGAAGCAGCCGGAAGGTCAGCCCAAGCTCCATATGCGGGATGATATACGACGCGATCCCGGTGATGGAGACGACGATAACCATCGGTGCGGAGACAATGCCTGCCTGGACAGCGGCTTGGCCGATTACGATCCCGCCGATGATGGAGACGGTCTGCCCGACCGGCTTCGGAATTCGCGTTCCCGCCTCGCGCAGCGCTTCGAAGGTCAGTTCCATGATCAAAGCTTCGGTAAGCGCGCTGAACGGGATGTTCTCTCTCGCCGCTGCGATGGTTATGAGCAGATCCGAAGGGATCAACTGGCTGTGAAACGTAGTGATTGAAACATATAGGGCCGGAAGCAGCATGGAGATCATCGAAAAAAAGAGCCGTACCAGCCTTATCCAGCTGCCGGCATAATAGCTTTGATAATAATCCTCCGAGGATTGCAGCAGCGAAAAAAACGTAACCGGCGTCAGCAGCGCCGAAGGCGTGCCGTCCTGCAGAATGCCAATGCGCCCCTCCATCAATGAAGCAGCGACCGAATCCGGGCGTTCCGTATACTGAAACAACGGGAAAAGCGAGTGTTGCTCCTTTTTGATTTGTTCCGCGAGATAGCTGATCCCAAGGATGCCGTCGATCGACAGACGGTCCAGCTTGTCTTCAATTTCGGACAGCACTTCGGGCTTGTATAAGCCTTCGATATAGACCAGATAGACGTCGGTTTTTGTGTACTTGCCAATTAGAAAATGTTTGGTTTTCAAGTCTGGGTGTTTGATCTTGTGGCGCAGAAGCGACAGGTTGGTCTTGATGTCTTCGATAAACGCTTCCTGCGGGCCGATCACGACCAGCTCGTTCTGCGATTCGCTTACCGTGCGTTTTTGATACTGCGACAATTCGAACGCGTAGACATAAGGCAGGTCTTCAAAGCAAAGCACGGCAAATCCGCTGACAACCAGATCTGCGGCTTCTTCGGGACGCGGAACTTTTGCATAGGGAAGGGCAAACGCGGAACCGCCCTCCAAACGCTTCAGATACCCATGCCAATCCGGCTCGGCGTTTGCCTCCTCCTTGAGCGGTTCGGCAATGTATTTTTGCAGGCTGAGCTGGCTCGTAATCGTAGGAATATAAACCAGGACGCAGGAATGCCCGTGCATGCTTAACGATTGGAATACGGCATCGCTGCTGCCGCTCAGTTCGTCTTTGAGGATCTGTAGCACACTGCGTTCCATCCTACGTCATCCTTTCTTTCTAGTTCTGAATAAAGGGCTTCAAGTCCTTTAGCATTGCAACCATCTGCTGAGAGCACGCCTCATACATCTTTTTGGCCCCCTCGTTTTGGGTCGACAGGCTGAACTGTTCCAGATCCGCCTCGCATTTCTTGAGCAGCGCATACAGCTGCGGTTTATCCTGGGGCTGCTGCACCTGGACGTTATCGGCATATAAATCAACCGTCAGCTCCCCATAGGAATCTACTTGCCCGAGAAAAACATTTTCGATCTTCACACCCAGCTTCTCCAGCTCGCCGTCCAGCCATTGCGGGGATAAATTAAGCGAATCCAGTGCTTTGTCCATGAGTTTTCCGTCCATGATGACCGCAAGCGTCTCTTTTTCCGGAGCAACCTTGATGCCAAGATGCTTCGGCGTAAGCGGCTGGTTTTCGCGGGTCAGCAGCACGTTGATGGCCCCGTCCGATTCCATGATGGCAAATTCGACATCGGCGACTTTGAACACATCCTTTTTCCGCAGCTCCTCCAGAAGCTCGTCTGTCGTGAGCCGTTCCTTCTTCATGTTGTCCTCTTGAATCTTGCCGTCCTTAATCAGCACCGTCGATTTGAAATCGATGAAGTCGCGCGCCTTTTTGCTCTTCATCTGTATAAATTCGATGCCGAGCGAGAAGGCGACCCATACCAGCAGCGCAATCATCCCCAGATGCCAAGTCTTATCGGTATCCAGAGAGATGTAGGCTGCGATACTGCCGATCGTAATGCCGGTGATGTATTCGAAAAAGGACAGCTGAGACACCTGTCTCTTTCCCAGCAGTTTCGTCAGGAAAAAGAGCACCACCACGGCGAACACCGTCCGCATGATAACCTCAAGCGATTCTCTCATTGTTCATTCCCTCCCGCACAAAATTTAGATACAAAATTTAGATACAGAAACTATCGGCCTTAATTTGGGCAGAAACAGTGAAGATTAACCATGAAAAATCATATTCCCCATGGTGATAATTCCCAGTATGCACAAGCCGAGAAAGTGAATAATAAATGCCGATAACGATGAATTTTGGAAAAGGAGAGGTTGCAAGATGACCGTCGCATCACAGGTAAAAACCTGCTTGTCATCGCTGAAAAGCGCGCAGGCCAGTCTAGAACAATTCGCCCTGGAGACTCAAAGTCAGGAGGCAAAGGACCTGTTTACGAATGCCGCCACGCAAACGCAGCAAATCGTCACTCAGGTGGAGAGCCGGGTAGCCGAGCTCGAGAAAGAGGAGCCGCAATATCGCGGGTTTTAAACAAAAATACCCCGCTTAGCGGAGGTATGGATTGAACATGGCAAAAGGCTGTCATTCCGCCGCTGCGTATCGCAGTTATGGACGGAATGACAGCCTTATTGTTTACCGCTTACGAAGGCTGCAGGACGCCTTCCTGTTGCATGTATTCGCCGATGTCGATTTTACATCCCCTGCGGGCGCTTTCGAGCGCGCCGAGTACCATCGCCATACTTAAGCGGTTGTCCCGGCAATCCGTTTCCGCAGCCCGGCCTTCCGCCAGCGAAGCGAACATTTCCTCCAGACAGCCGGCGTGGAAGGTCTCGTTCATGGAGATTTCGCCGCCGTCGACCCGTTGGTGTTCACGGACAAACTTCCCTTCGGGCCCGTCTGCATCCACGATTTCCGCATATGGCATTCCGATGCCGTCCCAGATCGCCGTGCCCCGTTCGCCTTGGATCCGCCAGGACGCCTCCCAGGAGGTCGGCGCGCCTTCGGCGCACCATGAGCCTTGGTAGGCAAACACCGAACCGTCCGACATTTCAAAGATGCAAATCGCCGAAGCGTTGCCGGCATACCAGGAGCCCGGAGGGTTCCATTCCTGGCAGTATACGCTCACCGGATCGGCGCCGCTGATAAACCGTGCCTGATCGAATGTGTGGATTGCCATATCAAGCAGCAGCGGGCTTTTCATGATATCTCGGAAGCCCCCGAAATGCGGCCCCAGGAAAAAGCTTGCCCCGATGTATCCCGTTCTCCCGATAACGTCATCCGTAAGCATGCGGCGCAGCGAACGGATTCGGGGATCGTACCTGCGGTTCTGCATCACGGCATGGGTTTTACCGCTGCGCTCGGCTGCCGCCACAATCCCGTTGCACTGCGGCATCGTCTCCGCGAGCGGCTTCTCGCTGAACACATGGCAGCCCCGATTCAGCGCTGCCGTGGCAATGCCGTAATGGCTCTCCGGGACGGTGACGTCGAACACCAGATCGGCGCCGGTCGCCGAGATGGCATCTTCAATACTGTGAAAGAACGGTGCAGACAAACCGTATCGGGCATTCATCGCCTCCGCAGACTCGCGGCGCAGGTCGACAAGCGCGACAATTTCAACATCATCTCTTTTCAACGCATAACGAACCCACTCATTCGCCATGGCTCCGCATCCGGCCACAGCCACCCGGTATTTCGCCGTCATTTCCTCTCCCCCGCTTTAAACAGGATTCGGCACGAAGCTGCCGCCCCGGCAAGATTTCAGATAATTCAAAGCATGTACTTGACCCGTCATCTCCAGTTCGTCACGGTACACCGGATCATGCCAGCCTTCAATGTCGATCGTGCCTTTGTAGCCCGCCTGCCGCAGAATCGTAATGACATCCGTCCAGTTCGTATCGCCGAAGCCCGGCGTGCGGTGCCAGACATAAGGCTTCGGTCCGTGAATGCCGTATTCCTTGATGACGTCCCAGGCGATGGTAGCGTCTTTGCCGTGGACGTGGAAAATTTTATCCGTCCATTTACGCAGCTGCGGAATCGGATCGATCAGCGCAACCATCTGATGGCAAGGTTCCCACTCTAATCCGAGATTGTCGGCCGGCACGGCATTGAACATTTTCTCCCAGGCAACCGGGTTATGCGCGATGTTCCAGTCGCCCGTCCGCCAGTCTCCGTCCATGGAGCAGTTCTCGAAAGCGATCTTCACGCCGCGGTCGGCTGCGCGTTTGGTCAGCTCGCCGAATACTTCGGCGAATTTCGGCAGCGAGTCGTCGATCGATTGTCCGGTGAGCCGGCCGGTAAAGCCGGAGACGAGATCGGTGCCAAACAGATGAGCGTGGTCGATCAGCCGTTCCCAGCTGGCAAGCGTATCGGCATTGTCGCCTTCGCCGGTCAGCGGATTGCCGAAAATGCCGACGGACGAAATGATGAAACCGTGTTCATCTGCAAGCTCGCGTACGCGTGCCGCCGTTTCGGCAAGGTTGGTATTCCCTGTCGTTTGCCAGAAGGTCAGGCTGTAAGATTCAAAGCCGTGCTGAGCAATTTGCGGAATGACCCGTACCGCGTCTGCGCCTCCGACCAGCGTTCCGATTCTAAGTGTGTCCTGCATCTTGTGAACCACTCCAATATTGGTTTATAGTAATTGCAACAAACCCAGTATAATGCGCTTTCTTGATGGATTCTCTACCTATCTTGTGCCATTATAGCTGAATCTTGCGGGAGTTGACATAACGTGACCTATCCGAATGAACTGAAGGAATATCCCAAGCTGGAAGAGACGGATTATCCCTTTCGCCTGTTCTTTAACCAGATTCAAGAGGCGCGTCCGGAGCAGAATATCCTGTTCCTGCACTGGCATGAACATTTTGAAATTATCCTGATGCGGTCGGGTAGAGCGATTTTTCACGTGGACAGCAAACCTTACGAGGCCGGTCCGGGCGATGTGCTGATCGTTCCTTCCGGCGGCCTGCATGTCGGATTCAGTCTTGCCCATGGCCTGATCGACTATGTATCCATCGTTTTTCACCCGTCGCTCTTCAAAGACCGCAGCCAGGATACCCAGCATGAGCAGCTGGTCGCCCCCTATCTGAACAACCGCTGCCGCTTTCCGGTGATGCCGGCGCTGCAGCTTCCGGAGAGTTCGGCCAGCTACCCGCTGCTGCAGTCCATCATCCGGGAGGTGGAGTGTAAAGAACCGGCATTTCAATTGGTTGTCAAAAATTTGCTGCATCTGTTCTTCATGATGCTTTCCCGCTGTTTTCCGCCGCCGCAGCGGCAGACAGACTACCGTTCCTCACTGAACCGCGAGCGGTTTAAGGCGCTTCTGGAGCATCTGGAGCAACATTACGACGAGAAGATGTCGATCGAAGAGGCTGCACGCTCAGTCAACTTAAACCCGTTCCATTTCTGCAAAATGTTCAAAAAACTGACCGGCCGCACCTTCATAGACCACGTCAATCTGCTGAGGATCAACGAGGCGGAACGTCTGCTGCTTGAATCGGACCTGACCGTCACCGAAATTGCAGGGAATGTCGGATGCGACAATCCGAATTACTTTACCAAGTTGTACAAACAGTACAAAGGGAAAACACCGTCGCAAGCCCGAAAATCGGGAGTTTAACCGATTGATGGGACGTCAAACTGAGGATGACGGTCCGTCATTTGCAAGAAGGGAGCTTCCGGCACGTTCAACCGTGCGGAAGCTCCCTTTTGCTGCAACAGGATTGGATTAGTCCAGCGTATATGGAGCCAGCCCCTCAGGCAGCGGCGCCGGCCGGCTGCAGGTGCTTTCCATTTCATAAAAACGCTGAGCGTCGGAGGAATCGTGGAACGCCCACATCGCCTCCAGCACATGGTAGGCCAGTTCGCCGCTGGCCCGGTGCGCACGGCCGGTGCGGACGGCATAGGCCATGTCGGCGGGACCGATGCCGCGCGTGTTCTGGTCGTAGCCGGCCAGCAGCTCCGCTTCATGCCATTCCTGCTCGCCAGTCTTCCGGTATCGCACCGGACCGCCGAAGGTATTCGGATCGGGGACCCGCAGCGTGCCTTCGGTTCCGTAGATTTCGATCGGCGGCAGCTCGCTGCCCCCGAAGATATCGAAGCTCGTAATCATCGTCGCGATTACGCCGCTCTCAAAACGGAGCGTACCGGCGACATGCGTCGGAATGTCGACCTGGATCGACTGGCCGGCTTTCTTCTCGCTGGTAATCTTCCGCTCCGCGAGCGCCATGCCGGTCATGCCGGCCACCGCGTCAATCGGCCCGAGCAATTGAACGAGTGCGGTCAGGTAATACGGCCCCATATCAAACATCGGTCCGCCGCCTGCGGCATAATAGAATTCCGGATCGGGATGCCAGTGTTCGTGGCCGCGGCTCATCATAAACGCAGTCGCCGCAACCGGCCGCCCGATGACGCCTTCGTCGATCAGCTTCAGCGCGGTTTGAATGCCGGCGCCTAGGAACGTTTCCGGCGCGCTGCCGACAAGCAGCCCCTTCTCTTTTGCCAGCTCCAGAACGCGCTGTCCCTCCTCGCGGGTTACGGCCAGCGGTTTTTCGACATACACATGTTTGCCGGCCTCCAGCGCACGCAGGCTGATTTCGGCATGAGCCGCAGGGATGGTCAAATTAATAATAATTTCAATTTCCGGGTCTTCAAGCAGCTGGTCCACTGTGTGGACCTGTGGAATGCCGTACTGCTCAGCTTGCGCTTTGGCCCGGCTCATGTCCACGTCTGCACAAGCCTTGAGCTCCAGAATTTCGAATTTCAGGCAATTTTCCATGTAAATGCCGCTGATTTTTCCGCAGCCGATAATGCCTACCTTCACTTTGTCCATGTTTGCACGCTCCATTTACAGCTGGCTGTCCGCCATACCGGTATATTCATAGGATGCTTGCCCTTCGCGCCCCGCAGTTGCCGCTGTTTTGCCTTCGGCGGCCCACAGCAGTCCGCGGCGCATCAATTCTTTCACCTGCGGGAGATCGACGATATCGGCGTGATGCCCAAGCGAATTGTAATATACCCGGCCCAAGCCCCAGCGTTTGGTCCACACCACCGGCATATCCACTGCTTTGTTCGCGGCATGCGGGCCATCCACTACCGGGAAACGGGTGGTCGCCAAAATTTCCACTGCCGGATCGTAATGGAGGTAATATTGTTCCGTGGATACGCTGAAATCCTCGATGCCGTCAACGAGCGGACTGGATCCGCTGTGGATTTCGACCTTGTAGTTTACCCCATCGTTGCCGGGATGCGCCACCCATTGTCCGCCGGTCATAAACTGCCAATCGACATTCGTGCGGAACGAATCGCACATCCCGCCGTGGCAGCCGGCCAGCCCCGTGCCTTGCTGAACCGCTGCGGATACGTTGTCCACCAGCTTTTGACTGATCTCGCCCATCGTCCAGACGGGCACGATCAAATCCAGGCCGAGCAGCTTCTCCCGGTCCGCAAACGCTTCCAGTGTATCGGAAATTTCCACTTCAAACGCTGCATCCTGCAGTAATCCGGCAAATATTTCGGCGACCTGCTTTGGCTCGTGGCCGTCCCAGCCGCCCCATACGATCAATGCCTTTTTCATGGTCAACACTCCCGTTTAATTGTGATTTTTTACATCTCCGAGATTTGAATCCACCGGCGTTCGTCGATCGAACGTTCCACGGCTTCCAGCACCGCCTGGCATTTTACCCCGTCACGGAAATTCGGCACCGGCTGCCGTCCCTCTGATACCGCGTTTGACAGCTCCAGCATTTCATGCGTGAACGTATGCTCAAACCCGATCGTATGTCCCGGCGGCCACCAGGCTTCGCTGTACGCATGTGCAGGGTCGGTCGCCAGCACGCGGCGGAAGCCCTGAACATCCTCCCCATCCGAGGTGAAATACACGTCCAGCTCATTCATCCGTTCAAAATCGAAACGGACGCTGCCCAAACTGCCGTTGATCTCAAACGCGTTGGTCGAACGGTGGCCCGCGGCAAAGCGGGTCGCTTCAAAGCTGCCCAGCGCGCCGTTTCCGAACCGGGCCAGGAACAAGGTCGCATCGTCCACGGTAACCGGGCCTTTCGGCGCGTCCGCACTTGCCCGGGCGCTGAGGCCGGTCATCGTCGAGGCAAGCGGCCGCTCTTTAACGAAGGTTTCGCTCATCCCGATGACCTCTTGCATATCGCCGACAAGATAATGGGCAAGATCGATTAGATGCGCGCCCAAATCGCCGTGCGAGCCGGAGCCGGCAATCTCCTTCTGGAGCCGCCAGACGAGCGGGAACTCAGGGTCAAGAATCCAGTCCTGCAGAAACCAGGCCCGAAAATGATAAATCTTGCCGAGCCGGCCGCTGTCCACCAGCTTCTTGACCAGTTGAACCGCCGGCGAGAAGCGGTAATTGAAGCCGACCATATGAAGAATGCCTGCCGCTTCGGCGGCCTCCAGCATCTCCCTGGAATCGGCCAGCGAAAGGGCGAGCGGCTTCTCGCAAAAAATATGCTTGCCGGCTTTGGCCGCGGCCAGCGCGATTTCCTTGTGCGCATCGCTCGGCGCATTGATATCGATCAGATCGATATCATCCCTTGCGACGAGCTCGCGCCAATCCGTGACGCTCTCCTGCCAGCCAAACTGCGCCGCGGCTTCCTGAACTGCGGCTTCGTTGCGGCCGCAAATTGCAGTCATCTGCGGCTTCAGCGCTGCCTGCGGAAAAAACATCGGCAAGCTGCGGTATGCATTGCTGTGCGCTTTGCCCATAAACTTGTAGCCAATCATGCCAACGCGAAGCTGTTTCATGAAAAGTCCTCCTATGGGTTAATGTTTGACCGAAGATGCGCGAACGACTAACTCGGTCGGCAGCTTAACTGCGATCACTGCGTCCGCGGGCTCTGAGTCGTTGCGCTCCTGGAGCTCCAGCACCTTGGCCGCGGCAATTTCGCCGATCCGGAAAAACGGCACCCGGACGCTGCTGAGCGCCGGTTGAGCCAGCTCGGCGGCATCCGAATCATCATAGCCGATGATCGCCGGCATGTTGTCGGCGACTAGACCCAGCTCCCGTAAGCCTTGCTGCAGCCCGATGGCCATCCGGTCGTTCGCTACGGCCACCGCCTCGATGCGGTTCAGCTGCCCGGCGATCGCTTTCGCCGCAGCCGCCCCGCTCCGGCGGCTGAAATTGCCCTCGTACAGCAGCGTCGGGTCTAGCTGGAGACCTGCATCCGCTAAAGCCTGCGTATAGCCATCCAGGCGGTCGCGGCTGTTGGAATAGGCTGGCGGACCATTAAGGAAGGCAATGCGCCGGAAACCCTGGTCCAGCAAATGCTGCACTGCCTGACGGCTGCCTTCAATATGGTCGGCGTCAACCTCGTGGAACCCTTCGCCTTCAAAATGCTGGTTGATCAGGCAGAAAGGATGCCCTTCGCGCTTCAGCATGCGCAGCGCCTCAAGTTCGCCCGGTTCTTCCTTTGCACCGAGCACGATACAAGCATCAACCTTACGCATCCGGAACAGCTCCGAGTAGTCGAGCGGTTCGTCGGCGTCGCGGAAGATCATCAGCAGATCATAACCTTCCTCCCGGGCCATGCTGCCGATGCCGCTCAGAATCTCGGAAAAATAATACGCCGAAAATAGCCTGGCCTTCGGCAGGAACGGCATGATGACGCCCAAGTTGCCGCTGCGTCTGCGGGCAAAACTGCGGGCCAGCGAACTCGGCGTGTATCCCAGCTCGCGGGCAGCCGCAAGCACCCGTTCTTTCGTTTGTTCCTTGAGCGGTCCGACATTGTTCAGCACCCGGGATACGGTCGCTTCGGAGACGCCGGCACGCTCGGCCACCTCTTTACGGCTGGCGATAACAACCACTCCTTCTTCATGGATTACTGCGCGAAACCTGATGATCACTCTATCGAATGTACACGCGTACATTCTCTCATGAACACCTTGTCTCGTCAACATTAAATGTACCTAAGCCTTGTTATGCAAGTGCAGCTGACGTAGGGCGATCATAGGCCTGCGTAGCTTGATTAATCGGACGGACGGGTTCTTTGCTATGTTAAAATAGAGAGGCAAACGCAAGGATTTCAAACGATTTCAAATATTATTATGAGATGAGGATATTTCAAATGGGACAAGGATACGTCTTGGTCAATCAAAGCAAGGGTGAAATCATTAGCTTTTCCCATCTTCCCGCCAGTAAAGCAAGGGAGCTGACGGGTAATCCTGTAACAGCAGCTATGACGACATGGTACCTTTTGCGTAATATAGGCAATCAAATCAGTTTTATGGAGGAGGAAAATGTACCTCTCGGCTATTGCGATGTAACCAATCTGGTTATAAACGACTTGATTAGAAACGACATTATCGAAGACAGGGGTATAGAGGTAATAGACTCGAACGAGCCGGAAATATTCATTAGACAACTCAGGAACAAATGGATGGACTGTTGAGCGAATTTAACAGTGATTTAATAAGTGCAAAAGTGGCGTATCGCACGAATGACGTTACTGTGTGCGTAATCCGTTCGAGCCCGATTAATAACTGCCGTGTATCTACAGCGCCAGCCTCCCCATCCACGCCTGCACATGCCGTATAAAACGCTGTGCCGCCGGCGAGGCGTCCTTCATCGAAGCCAGCGCGATGCCCAGCGAACGGAAGCTCCGTTCCTCCAGCTCCAGCATGGCGACATTATGGTTCTGCCGCGTGATTACCAGTTCGGGCAAGATGCTGATGCCCAGCCCGTTCTCTACCATGGCGATAATCGCATAATCGTCTCCCGCTGAAAATTTGACGCTTGGCTTGATCCCTGCCTTGCCCAGCACCCGCCAGACGTCGTAGTCCGAGCCGGCCTTAGGGATAATGAAATCCTCGTAAGGAATTTGTGCCAATGGCATATAAGGCGCTCCGCTCAGCGGATGGTCTTTGGCGACAATGGCCAGCATCCGGTCCTGCTTAAGCGGAAACGTCTCAAAATGCTCGCGTGTCGGCAGGGACATAAAGCCGAAATCGACCAGCCCGCTGTCAATCCACTGCTCGATCTCCGAATAGCCGCCTTCCATTAGCTTGAACTCGATATAAGGGTATTCTTTGCGGAACTCCTTGATCATGCCGGGCAGCCAATGGACCGATACGCTGGTGAACGTGCCGATCGTGATCGTCCCCGTCTCCAGTCCGTGGATATCCGCGACCTGCTGCCCCAGCTGCTCGTTCCATTTCAGGATTTCGCGGATCGGCCGCATTACCTGTTCCCCGTTGACGGTGAGCTTAACGCCCGAGCGGCTGCGGATCAGCAGCGAGAAGCCGAATTCCTGCTCCAGGCTTGCGATCGTATGGCTGATCCCCGATTGGGTAAAACCCAGTACCTCCGCCGCTCTCGTCAAACTGCCCAGCTCAACCACCTTCAGAAACACCTCGTATTTGGCAATACTCAATCCGCTCCGCCTCCCGCTTTACATGAATTTTCTTCATGTTATCTATAACAAACATTCAGTTCTCTTATGGATACCAGAGAATTATACTATATTCAGCTGCTGGAAAGAAGGATGATGAACGAGATGAAACCGCTGAAGGCCGAGCTAATGCTCCTGGTCGTGACGCTCTTTTGGGGCTCTTCCTATTTGTTTATGAAACTGGGTTTGAACTCGCTGGGTGAATTTAATCTGATTGCGCTGCGCTTCGGCCTCGCGTTTATCATCGCCGGGCTGCTGCTCCGCAAGCGGCTGCGCGGGATTAACGCAAAAACAATAAAATATGCAGCCATGCTGGGTGTACTGCTGCTCGGCGTTTTTGTATGCATAACCTTCGGCCTCAAAACAACGACTACCTCGAACGCCGGCTTCCTCGTTGCCCTTACGGTCGTCTTTGTTCCGTTCATTGAGATTTTCGTGCTAAAAAAAAGAGCCGCAGCCCCGCAAATTTTTGGCGCTTTGCTCGCCATTGCGGGAATCGGGCTCCTTACCTTAAACGCCTCGCTGCAGATCCAGCCCGGCGATTTCCTCTGCATCCTCTCCGCCGTCTTCTACGCGGCGCAGATTCTGCTCACCGGCAAAGCCGTCCGCGAGTGCGACTCGCTGCAGATCGGAATCCTGCAGCTCGGCTTCACCGGCGGCTATGCCCTGATTCTCTCGGCCATCTTCGAGACGCCTACGCTGCCCTCGTCCTGGCCGGGCTGGATTGCCATTCTTGCGCTGGGCATCCTGTGCAGTGCCTGCGGGTTCATCCTCCAGCCCGTGGCCCAAAAATACACGACACCGGCCCGCACGGGTCTGATATTCGCCATGGAGCCGGTGTTCGCCGCGTTCTTCGGCTACTGGTTCGCCGGCGAACAATTATCCCTGCGCGGCTATGCCGGGGCCGCGCTCGTGCTGCTCGGAATCGTCGCTTCCGAGCTGCTCAGCGCCAAAGCCGCCGCCATTCCCCGGCGGCGGGCGCTGCACAAACACGGCGCCGATTAGCCGCCCCCGCGGCTTACGGCTTCAAGACGCTGCTCGCCGGCTGATCCGCGGCGAGCGGCTCCAGCTTGAAGCCGGTAATCTGGCCGGCTTCGTCCAGCGCAAGCGTCAGCAGCGCTTGCGCCCCGGTGAAGGACAGCACGCTGCGGATTGTCAGCGTGCCGCCGCTGCGGGAGCTGGCCGTCCCTGCAATGCCGAAGTAGCCGCCGGCCGTTGCGGTGACGTCGTCCCACGTCTTTTTCACGGCTAAAATCCCCAGCGCCGGATCGGTGCTATCCCCAAGGTAACGTTCCTTCAGCTCCGCAACCTTCCCGGCTGCAAGAAGTCCCGCCACCGCACCTGCGGTCACCTCGGGATTGTACACATCCACCGTTCCCAGACTCTCATGGTAGGCCGTCAGCAGCCCGAGCGCTGTAAAAAAAGACAACGGCACATACAAACGTCCCTGCTTCAGCTCCCATTTATCCTTTAACGCCAGCTTTGTACCGTCACCAAACACCAATTCATTGCCGCCTAACCGGTATTCCAGCTTGGACTCCACTTTGTACATCTGGACGATCCCCGTAAGGCCTTGATACGTAGTCTTGTATTTCAGCGCCTCCATCGTTTCCCGCAGCGGAAGCATAACCGCCGCCTCGTTCATATACGCACTGAGAGGATCATTTTGCAGCGCCTGTCCGTTCACGATGATCTTTACGCTTCCGGCCGCCCAAACATGCGATTGTGCGAATCCCCCTGTTCCTCCCGCCAACAACACCATACTGAGGATAACGGCCACGAGCTTGTTCTTCAAGTCGATCCACCTCTCCTGTATTCATAATGGTTTGTGCAAGCATCCTCCAGGGACTTGTCGATAGTATTCATTACCCTTGTCCCTGACAGACTTAACGAAAGCGCCGGAAACGCCCGGTTATTCCACGTCGAAATCAAAGTACGTATTCGGATAAGGTTCCTTCATCAGGGTAAAATGCCACCATTCCTTGCTGTATGGCTTGAACCCGCCATTTTCCATAGCATCTTTGAGCAATTTACGATTGGCGTGCTGCTTCGCTGTGACTTGCATCGTGTTGTAATAAGAGATGTTTCCGAAAAAATCATACGGGCTGCCCATATCCACCAGCGCACCGGTCTTGCGGTCCGCCAGCGTCAAGTCGATGGTCCCTCCCCGCGTATGTCCGGATTTGCTCGAAATAAAACCGAGCTTAAACAGATAACGTTTGTCCAGCGAGGGATAATATTGCGCTTTCATTTTGATATCCGCCGCATCCTTGGACCAGTTTATAAAAAAGTTTACCGCTTTTTGCGGCCGGTATGCATCGTAGATGTGAAGAATGTACCCTTTGGCGGCCAAATCTTTGCTGACCTGCTGTAAGGCGGCCGCTCCGGCGGACGAAAAAATGGCCAGCGGCGCCTTATATCCCGCAACCCGCGTTCCCGTAAAGTTGTTGCTGCTGTAGTACCGGATTTCATATTGCGCCTCAGGGAGAACCTCGTCCAAATAGACAAATCCTTTCGGCAGTTTATTTTTCTTGACGATGGGCTCGGGCACTGCCGCAGCCGCATCCTCAGCGGGTTTGCCGGCAGCCGCCGCCTCGGCTCCCCGTAGTTGGAACAATACTCCGGCGGTGAGCATGACCGTCAATGCAAGCAAAGTCGCTCGCCTTATCGCCGGAATTCGTTGTCGAAGCAATTTATCCGCCTCCTGCCTGGAGTGAACGCCGGATTACAGCGTTTTCCCTCTTACTGCCAGTATAGAATGCCGGTCGTCGCCCGTCCAGACCGAAGCTAACTTCCGCAAACAAAGTAGTCAACGACAATAAAACGATGACTCCCCAATAAGTTCATCTGTTGTTTTACATCCAACAATCCATTATAATTAAATTATTCCAATGCGAAAGGTATGATTTAGATGAGTGTAACTGCCGGTTCCTCCGGAATCCCTCGTCCCCTTGTCAAGACCAATCAGGCCTTTATCGTGGTTTCGGTCGTGTCGGCCTGGATAACGGGCTGGTCCTGGCTTCTGGCCCTGCCGCTTGCCGCCGGTCTGTCGGGCCTCTTCCTCGGGGTAAACCCGGTGATGAAGCTCGCCTCCCGGTTCCTTCGCAAACCCCGTTCCGCATATGTGCTTGAAGATCAAGAGCAGCAGCAATTCAATCAAAGCATCGCGGTCTTCTGCCTTGCCGGTGGGCTGGTCAGCTTCCTGGCCGGCTGGACCGTTGCCGCTTATATCTTTACGATTATGGTCGCCGTTGCGGCTACGGTCGCCATCCTCGGTTTCTGCATCGGCTGCTTTATCCATTATCAGTGGAAAATGTACAGCTACCGCCGCAAACAGCAAAGCTCCCGTTAACGGGAGCTTTGCTGCGTTCATCACGCAATGTTATGCTAGACTGCCGGCCGCCAATCGGTTATTCCGTGTTCTTCTCTGCCCCGGCGACATCCCAGCGGTGGCTGAACTTGGCCAGCCTTGGATGAAGCCTCTCCGGTTCTTCGGACAAAATCAACCGCAGCTTGACGATCCAGGTCTCGAACGAAGAATAGGCGGCAAAGGCGTTCGCGTTCTCCGGCGTCAAATACAGAAAATACGGCGCAGGATAAATATCGGCGATATGCCGCAGCGCGGAATCCATCGGCGTATATTTCTTGCGTTTGCCTTCCAGCGTTTCAACGGTAATCATGGAAGTGCCATGCTCCCGCTTCCATTCATGCAGCCGGCCTTCCCGCTTGTAGTAAGGAAGCACGGGCTCCTTGCTCATCCGGCGCACCGTCTCTTCATGCAGCGGGTACAACACCAGCTTGGCGAATTTGCGTTCCAGCGCCGTTTGGGCCGCTTTCGCCAAGCCGGCATCGGATATTTTTTCAAACGAATCGTAAAACACTAGCGTGCCCTTCCGTTCCTTCGCCGGAGGCTCATATCCGTATGGAACATGCTCAATATTGCGTGTCATTCTCTTCCTCCTTCCAGCCTTATCCGCGCGTGGGTGGCGGCTCCCCATATTCCTGAACGGCTGCCCAGCTCCGCTTGGACAATCCGGCATTTCTCTGTCGGCAGTTTAAGCGCATGTGCATTTACGCTCGCCCGCACGCTGCCGAGAAGACGTTCGCCGGCCGACCCCATGCCGCCCCCGATGATGATCAGCTCCGGATTTAGCAGGTTAATCACGTTCGACAAGCCGTATCCGAGCAACTCGCCCGTCTCGTGCATCACTTCTACCGCCAGCTCGTCCTTAGCGTCATAGGCTTCCGAGATCATCAGCGCCGTAATTTGTTCGCGATTACCCTGGATCCAGGTCTCAATAATGCTTGTCCGGCCGGTATCCAGCTTCTCCTTAAACGTATTGACCATCCCCACCGCCGATACATAACGGCCCAGACAGCCGGAACTGCCGCAGCGGCAAGGCCGGCCCTGCCGGTACATGTTCATATGGCCGATCTCCCCGGCGCTGAACGTTGTACCGTAGACTACCTTGCCTTCATGAACGATGCCTGACCCCAGTCCTGTGCCCAGCGTCAGGAGAAGCAGGTTGTCTGCTCCGCGGCCGGCGCCGTGTCTCCATTCCCCCATCATATTTACCCGCACATCATTGTCGATAAATACGGGAAAATCATAGTGTTCGCCCATTTTCCGCACGATATGTATATTCTCCCAGCCCGGAAAATTCGGCGAAAAAATCGATATTCCCGCTTCCGGATCAAGCAGTCCCGGTATACCCATTCCCATGGCAGCGATATCGGTTGGGCTGATTCCCGCTTCCTTCATCAGCCCATCGGCTATGCCACGGATTCGCGTAAGCACATGCGCCGGCCCGTGCGCCGCTTCGGTCGGAACCGACTGTTCCCTGACCGGTTCCTTATCTCCCTTAAACAATCCGGCTTTAATATTCGTTCCGCCCAAATCAATCCCGATGATATAATCGGCCATTTATGCCCCGCCCTTCTCTCTCGAGCCAAGTCTCTTACATAATCTCCCTCTGTATTTTCGGCTTTTCTATGGATGGTTCCTGCTCGGCACTCTACGGAAAGAAAAACAGCGGGACGAAGTCTGAACTCCATCCCGCTGCTCCTTTAGTCTTGCTTGCCTTTCCTTTAAGAACCTGCGCCTTTATACTTCCGGACGCCGTAATTCCAGGTAATCAGGCCGATGCTTAGGAACACCGCTCCCATAACCGGGGTCAAAAGCGCCATGGTCCGCATTTCTTCCCGCTCCAGAAAGAGCGAAGCCGGGTAGATGCCGACAAAGGCAAACGGAGCCACCCAGGTTAGCAGCACCTGAATCAGCCGATTATAGATCGTGACCGGATACCGGCCATAGTTCTGGATGTTGAACATCAGCGGCAATATGCCGGTCGGCGCATCGGAATAAAACGACAGCGAAGTCAGCGTCGTATAAATACCGGTATAGATCGCGACCGCGCTGACCGAAAACACGATCAGCATCGGGATGCTCCACCATTCGATCGACAATCCGAGATTGGATCCGCTGATCCCCATGATGATCAACCCGATGATCGAACCGACCAGGGAAGGCGGATCAACGTTCTCCAGGAAAATCTGGAACAGGTTATGCGCCGGACGGGTCAGCACCCGGTCCATTTCGCCTTTGACGATATAGCGCTCGCTGAATCCCCACATGTTCACAAAACAGCTGAACAACCCGTAGGGAACCATAAAGAACCCATAGACGAACACAACCTCGTTTTCGCTCCAGCCGCCAAGGCTGCTCGTATGCATGAAGATGACGAAGATAAAGATCAGGTTCGTCGCCTGGAACAACAGATCCGAGATGACTTCGACCCAGAAATCCGCCCGGTAGGTCAGACGGGTCTTCATATAATTTTTCAAATATTCCGACAGTAAACCCAAATAGTACATGATCTCAGCCCCCCTGCACGAACAACCGGCGGCGTGCCGCCCGGTACATCCACAACATCGGAATCATCAGCAGGGCAAACCAGAGCACCTGCACGCCGAGCACGTTCCAAATGCCTACGCCCTGCACCCGTCCGGTAAAGACGGAGCCCGGCAGGTACGTAATGGCTTGAAACGGCAGCACCTTCAGCACGCCGGCCAGCCAATCCGGAAACAGGGTAATTGGAACGATCAGACCGGAGAATAAGTCGACAAGTACCCGCTTCATCCGCATCACGCCTTCATTGTTCTCCACAAAGAAAGACGAGAGCCCGGTGATGACGTTCAGCTGGGAATTGATCAGGAAGCTGAAGAACAGCATCGTCAGAAATCCGATCCAGGCCGACGGTGCTGACGGCAAATGCACCGGAAACAGCAAAATGGCGACCAGCATTCCCGGGATCATCAGCATGATGAAGCGGAACATACCCTCGCCAAGCCCCTGCATCATTTTTACAAGCACATAGTTATACGGCCGGATAAACTGGATCGAGATGCTGCCGTCACGGATATCGTTCGAGATTTCGCGGTCCAAATTATTGAAATAAAAGGCGCGCGCCATCCAGGATACCGCCACATACGTCGTCATTTGCGCCCCGGAGAATCCGCCGATGGAATCCCCGCCGCCGTAAATGGCTTTCCAGGTGAAATAGTTCACCCCGATATTCAGCGTGTAGATCAGGATCCCCGAGTAATAATTAATCCGGTAAGCCAGCATGGTCAGGAAGCGGATGCGGATGAAATCAAAATAAGCGCCCAGCAGCAGACGGCGTCCGCCCGCTCCGGCATGAACTGCGGCAAGCTCTTTCTCAGACATTCGCCGCCTCTTTCTCCGGCTCTGCGGCTTCCTGTGGGTCCTGCGGCCGTTCGGCCGATCCGGACTGGTAAATGCTGCGAACGATGTCGTCCGTATTCGTCTCGATGATTTTGATATCGGTGATGTCCGCTTTGCCGACGACGCGGCCCAGCACATCCGACACATTCGTTTCCAGCGGAATCCAGGCCTTGGCGCCTAAATCGTTTTCCGCCGTCCACGTTACCGGCATTCCTTCCGTCCATGCCTGAAGCTGCTCCAGCTTGGTGGCAAAACCGAATTGGAACACGACCTCGCGCCCCGTTCCCCATGTCTGCTTCAGCTCTTCCAGACCGCCGTCATAGATGATCCGGCCGTCGTCCAGCATAATGACGCGCGAACAAAGTGCCTCGATATCCTGCAGGTCATGGGTGGTCAGCAGAATCGTCGTGCCGTGCTCGCTGTTCATGCCTTTGAGGAATTCGCGAATCTCCGACTTCACGACAATGTCGAGGCCGATCGTCGGCTCGTCCAGAAACAGGATCGACGGATTATGCAGCAGCGCCGCAACCAGCTCGCAGCGCATCCGCTGGCCGAGGCTCAGCTTGCGCACTGGACGGTTTAAGAGATCCTGCAGCGACAGCCGCTCGACCAGTTCGTCCAGCCGCTTCTTGAAATCCTGCTCGGAGACGCGGTACACCTTGCGCAGCAACTGGAACGATTCGATGACGCCGATGTCCCACCACAGCTGGCTGCGCTGGCCGAAGACGACGCCGATATTTTGCACAAACCGTTCGCGCTCCACATAAGGGACATAGCCTCCAACCGTCAGGCTGCCGGCCGTCGGCACTAAGATACCGGTCAGCATCTTGATCGTGGTCGACTTGCCCGCTCCGTTCTCGCCGATGTAGCCGCAGATTTCCCCTTGCGGGATGGTGAACGAAATATCCTTCACCGCCGTGACCTCGGAATATTCCCGTTTAAACAAATCAGCGAAGGCCCCTTTGAGGCCCTCGCGGTTTTTTTGGACTTTGAACGTTTTACGCAAGTCCTTGACTTCTATTGCATTCATATTATACCTCGCAACCTGAAAGAATTGGGCTCAGTATCCCATTATAAAGGATGGGCCCTTATTTGGCGACCCGGCCTTCAAAAAAATCAGAGCCGCCTGCCGCTTCCAAATGTCCCGATCGGGAGACCTTGGTCCGTAAATATTTTTCATTGAAGACCGATACGTCGCCCCAGAGCGGAACCCGTTTGCCGGTATTCATACCTGCGGCACGCAACGCCTCCAGCTTCTTCGGATTGTTGGTGATCAACGTTACCGGCTTGCTGCGCAGCTGCTTCAGCACGCTGATCGCGTCCTTGTAATCACGGGAATCGTCCGCAAAACCAAGCTCCAAATTCGCTTCAACGGTGTCGTAGCCCGCTTCCTGGAGCAGATAAGCCATCGCTTTACTGAACAAGCCGATGCCTCGTCCCTCGTGATTGGCCAGATAAAAGAGTGCGCCCGAGCCGTGCTGCGCGATCATTTTCATCGAGGTACGCAGCTGGAAGCCGCAATCGCAGCGTTTGCTGCCGAAAATATCGCCGGTGTGGCAAATGCTGTGCATCCGGATCAGCGCATCCGGCGACTCCGCAAAATCCCCGTACACAAGCACGCTGGATTGCTGGGCATCCGCCAGCTTCAGCGAAGACAGGCGGGAAATCAACCGCTCTGTCGCTTCAGGACTGTCGCCATCACGCAAATCCTCATCGTCTGCTTTCAGCCAGCTGTACCATTGAAACGTGACGGTCTCCCCGTCCAAATTCACAGGCAACGTAATCGGTCCAACCAATATGTTTGCGGCATCATCCGCCTGGATCCACTGAATCTTATTCTTCAATATCGATAGTATGTCCGGTTTAATCATTGTTGCACCTTCCTTTGTTTCAGAAGTGAAAGTTCGGTATAAGTGTTAAGTAACTATTTGTAAGTAAGTTTATCATTGTAATATAATCTCGTCAAGTTATAACATATATTTAAATATTTATAATAACTTTTCGTAAGTTTATGATATAATGAATGCAGGGGTGATCAACATGAAATCTTTCGAAATGTGTCCGCGTTTTGAGAAAGCGGTGGATCTGCTCAGCAAACGCTGGGTCGCGCTTATCGTTTTCGTGCTGATGCAGGGGCCGCGCCGCTTCGGCGAAATCGAAAGCTGCCTGTCCAATTTGAGCGGCAAAGTATTGTCCGACCGGCTGAAAGAAATGGAGACCGAGGGGATCATCCAACGTACCGTTTACCCGGAAATTCCCGTTCGCATCGAATATTCCCTCACTGACAAAGGCCGGGCGCTGGCTCCCATTCTGGGCGAGATCGGCGCATGGTCGACAGAGTGGATCGAAGTCGGCGCGAGCGGCTGATATGAACCATCTCCCCTCAAAATAAAAGCAGCCCTTCTCTTAAGATGAGGCTGCTTTTTGTCGATTCATTTACAGTTGAAGAACAGGGAAAATACGATCCGGATGCACCGCCCCTGAATTTGCTTCGCTAGGGCAATACGCCGGCACCTGATTCGCTATACACCAAGTATTATACTCGGTATTGTCGATAACACAAGAGGATATTTAACCCCCTTCCCTATTTTTGCCGCAGTAACCATACCATCCTTTGCCTGCAAACATAATATTCTATTGAGCACCAATATTTTGCAGAAAAAGAGGTGGATCGACTTGGCTACCCGTCAACCTGATCTCGTTCTCATCACCTGGAGCCGGAACCCGCTGGTTCCCGGCTCGGCGCGCCGCATCGTCTCGGTACGGATCATCGGCAATGCTTCGCCTTGCCGGCAAGACTTACGGCCAGGTGCCCTGCTAAGTATAGCCCTGGCTTGCCTGCGCGATAACGACGTCGGCTTCCGGATTGTACACCGGCAAAAAACGTCCAGCATCAGCGGATTTCTGCTGCTTGAGCGTCACTAAAAAGAACACGAAAAAAGGGGCCGTTCCGGCAGCCGTTTCACGGCTTCGAGACAGCCCCTTTTATCTACTCCGTTTTGGCCTTCGCTGCAGCGAGCGTTTCCAGGCCACCGATCAATTCATCCAGCTTGCCGAAACCGGAAACGACGTCGTTTACCAGTATGCGCTGTTCTTCCACGCCTGCCAGAATTTCCTGCGTAGCGGCGCTGGATTGCTCGGTAACCGCCGATATGGTCTCCACCTCTGCGATAATGACGTCCGAGGAGGATTGGACCTCCAGCGTTTTTTCTTCTACCTCCCGGGCCTGTTCAACCACCTTGTCGGCGATATCCGCCAGTTCACGGAAGACCAGCTCCGAATGTTTTACCGTCGATTCGCTGGCCGCGATCATCCCTTGGCCTTGTTCCATCAGGCCTGTAACCTCCTGCACTTTAAGCCGCAGCCGACCGAGACGCTGCTCGATCTCGCCTGCCGAGCGGTGGGAGTTCTCCGCCAGCTTCCGCACCTGAGCGGATACGACGGCAAAACCGCGTCCATGCTCTCCTGCGCGGGCCGCTTCAATAGCCGCATTCAAGGCGAGCAGATTCGTCTCCGAAGCGATGGATTGAATCGTTCCGACAATGTCGCCGATCGTGCGGTTTTGCTCATTCAGCTCCTCCATCGCTTCGCCGATCCCGGCCATCATGGAGCTAAGGTCGCCGATGCCGGCCGCCAAGCTGACGACCTGCTCGTTGCCGCGGTGGATGGAATCCGCCGTGGCGCTACTCAGTTCCAGCATCGTTACAGAGTTGGAAGCCACGGTTCGTATCGCCGTATTGGCTCCCCCGAGCGCGCCGGAAATATCATTGACGCTGGAGGCCTGGCTCTCGATGCCCCGGGCCATTTCGGCAAAAGACTGCGCAAGTTCGCCGGTAATCGCACCGGTGATCTGCACGTCATTTTGCAGGCTGCGGTTAAATTTGCTCATTTTCCGGATCGAATCCCCCATCTCCGACAGTAAATGCTCCAGCTCCTGTTTGGATTGCTCGGATTCGGTGCTCCGGTCAAACGAACCGCGGATCAGCTGCCGGGATATATTGGACAAGATAAACAGGATGACCAGCGGGATCAGCATCTTGAGATTGTCGCCTGCTTCATAAGGAGGAAATCCGTTATCTACCGGGTTCAGAATAAAGTAATTCAATTGGGCTACGCAAAGAATGCTATACAAGAGCAGCGGCCCGTATGTAGGGTATAACAGAAGCAGAATGGCGAAGCTGATCAAGGAGATTAAATCCGGCTGAACCCCATTTACATAAATCATCAGCAGCGCCGACAGAATCGCTATGGCATAAGGCATCGCCAGCACACCGATTTTCTTTTTAACTGCGATGAAAAGAAGCCCGTTCAGTACAAGGCACGCCCCGGCGGTAATCAAACCCGTGCGCCAGCCCTCCAGAAATAAAAATACCGTTGCCACCAAAGAGATGAACAATATGATATAGGCCATCATCTGATTGCGTTTTTGAATCAGCGCCGTTTCAAATTCCGCATACGTCAACTTTCTGCCTGGCTCCCCTCCTTCTATTTCCCGAACAATCCTTCGTTTAATGAGCAATGACAATACGCTCTCTCCTTTCGTCTGAAAAATAATCAAAGAAGCAAGGACCAAAATGACATTTGGCCCCTGCTTCCCGAATGCGAAGCTGTTACATTAGTTTTTTGATTTCATCCTTGATTTGCTCGGACTGCGGTCCGAACACTACCTGCACAGCGCCTTGGCCAAGCCGCATCACGCCGGATGCGCCAAGCTGCTTGAGCGCGGAATCCTTAACCGCCTTCTCATCCTTTACGGTCAGCCGCAAACGGGTGATGCAGGCATCGATGTTGGTGATGTTCTCCGGACCGCCGATGTTCTCCAGGATTTTGGCAGCTCTGGACGAACCCGATGCCGCCGTTCCGCCGGCAGGCAGATCCACAATTTCATCGTCGATATCGTCCTCGCGGCCCGGCGTCTTGAGGTTGAATTTCAAGATGATAAACCGGAACAGGAAGTAATAGAGCGCAAAAGCGACTATACCGACCGGAATCAGCATCCAGGCATTCGTCGATAGCTTCAGGCCCAGCAGGTAGTCGATTAACCCCGCCGAAAACCCGAACCCTAGCTTCACGTCAAGCACATAGAACAATGCCATGGCCAAACCGGTGAGCACTGCATGCACCCCGTATAGAAGCGGCGCAACGAACATAAAGGAGAATTCAAGCGGCTCTGTAATCCCTGTCAGGAACGAAGCGATTGCCGAACCGATAAAGATCGAAGCGACCAGCTTGCGTTTTTCCGGCTTAGCGGTGTGAATGAAGGCTAGCGCCGCGCCCGGGAGGGCGAACATCATGATCGGGAAGAAGCCGGCCATAAACATCCCTGCCGATTTATCTCCCGCGAAGTAACGGGTCAAGTCGCCATGTACCACATCACCGGCGGCATTGGTGAAGTCGCCGAGCTGGAACCAGGCGATGGAGTTGATTACGTGATGCAGGCCAAACGGAATAAGCAAGCGGTTTGCCAGACCGAAGAAGAAAGCACCGATGGCGCCGAGTCCGACAATCCAGTTGCCGAAATCGCTGATAACGTCTTGGATCGGGCTCCAGATCATGCCGATGAGTACAGCAAGGATCATCGTGGATACTGCGGTAATAATCGGTACGAACCGTTTGCCGGAGAAGAAACCGAGCCAATCCGGCAATTTGATATTATGATAGCGTTTATACAGGTAGGCCGCCCATGCGCCTGCAAAAATACCGCCGAGCACGCTCATGTCGAGCTTGACGTCGTCGCCGATAAATGAGAACTGGGCCGGAACGATAGCCAGAACCTTGATCAACACTTCGTAGGAAATCAGTGCCGACAATGCCGCAACCGCGTCTCCGGCAAAACCGATGGCGACCCCGATCGCGAAGATCAACGCAAGGTTGCCAAAGATAGCCCCTGCGCCAGCATTGAGGAACGGGGAGACATAATCGTTCAGGAAGCCGCCGACCGTACTTCCCAGATGCAAATCCTTTTCATAGTTAACAAGAGCGATGCCTTGCAGAATCGCCGCCGCCGGAAGCGTAGCCACCGGAAGCATCAACGACTTGCCTAGTTTTTGCAAAAAAGCCAGCATCAATAACTCATCCTTTCGGGTTCTAAAATGGGTAATGCGTTTTATGTGATTATTGCTTTAAAGCCGCTTGTAAGATCGGGTGCTCACCTGCGCGCACCGGACCGTAATGACATTCGGTTACCGTGAACTCGGTTTCTCCGCCGGTAACAATGACCGGCGATGCGATGCTCAGTCCGGCTGTGCGAATGACGTCCAGATCGAACTCAATCAATATTTGGCCGGCGCTGACGACATCTCCTGCGGAGACGCGAGGGTTAAAACCCTCGCCTTTCAGGCTGACCGTATCGATCCCCAGATGTAGCAGCAGCTGAAGACCCGAAGGATGTTCAAGAATCAGCGCATGGCCGGTTTTTACGATATGCGCGACCTTCCCGTCAAACGGGGCGAGCAGCCGGCCTTCGTCCGGCAGGATCGCGGTGCCGCTTCCCATTTGGCCGCCGGCGAACATGGCGTCCGGCACCTCCGTTAAAGGAATGCAGCGGCCGGTAAGCGGTGCTTTAATTTCAATTTGTGGGCCGGCTTCATTGCCGAGCCGATCATTTTTGCGGGACTTCCATTTGGAAAACACTCCCCGTCCTCCTCTCAAGCTGCTATTTTTCCGTCTTCGGGGTTTGAAACAGCCGGTGCAAATGCATGGCCATAAAGCACAGCTCTTCTTCAGGGACCTCGGTTTGAAGCGCGGTTTCCATCACCTTGCCCAGTTTTTGGGCCAATTGGTATTCTTCCTTATATTCCTTTTTGATATGTTTCACAAACGGATTATCAATGAAGGAGCCTTGCAGAATCCGCTCCAGCGTAAAGCGCAGGTGGATCATCAGCCGTACATGATTCATGCTTCCCCGTTCAAACGTCACATCCCGTTCCACGCGGATCATATCCAGCAGCTCGCTGACCATATTCGACGCCTTGACCAACTGCCCGACCGGCACATTGCTTACTGCCGAATAGACATGATAGGTCAGAAAACCAACCTCGTCTTCCGGGATGTCGACGTTAAAGCCGGCGCTGATTTTCTCCGCCGCCTTGAAAGCGATCTCATATTCCTTCGGAAACGTTAACTTGGTTTCTTGCAGGAAAGGATTGATAATATCCATGCCGCTGCGCAGCCGGTAGACCGTAAATTGGATGTGGCTCGGCAGGGCCAGATAGATCTTATCGTTCAGCTTGCCGGGAAATTCACGGGTAATGTCTCCGATGATCTCATCGGTGATCTTCATGACTTTCGGATCGATATCTTCCAGCAAAATCTGCACCTGGCTCCATTCGTCCTTGTCTTCCAACCGGAACAGCTTCTCGATTCGACGGTCACTGCCTTCGATCAGGCTCCCATCTTTCATCCCGAAGCCGATGCCCTTGCCAATAATGACATACTCTTTATCGTTTTTTCCGCCGTGGGCCATGACCACGTTATTTCCGATGACTCTCATTACTTGAAATTGCCCGAGTTCGCGCGGCAAACTGTCCTCTCCTTTCCCTTATGTTCATAATGCCCCATTCAAACCAAAAAGAGCCAAGAATTGTCTGCATATATTAGACAATTCCTGGCTCATGCCCTCGCGGTAACACGCCATTCGATATAAATGATCATTTATGTGCTTATCATAAAACAGCTTTAACCATCCGTCAATGAAAATTATTTTCGCAGCAGATGATATTACGAATCTGCACCATGGACCAGCCACCAGCACATCCGGTTGACGACCTCCTCCAGGTTCACCGGCTTGCTGATAAAGTCGCTTGCCCCTACGGTCAGACATCGCTCCCGTTCTTCCTTCATCGTCTTGGCAGAGATTGCGATAATCGGAAGTTCCGTCATTTGCAGCTCCTCGCGGACAATTGACAGGGTGTCATAGCCATCCAGGTCCGGCATCATAATGTCCAGCAAAATAATATCGATACCGGGCTGCACCCTGAGAATCTGGAGGCATTCGTAACCGTTCTGCGCGGTTAGGATGTTCATCCCGTAAGGCTCGAGCCCTTTTTGCAATGCGAAAATATTGCGCAGGTCATCATCGACAATCAGTACGGTTTTACCGTGTAAAACATCTCCGGCGCTGATCGAAGTCAGTTTCTCTTCTGCAGCAGCTGCTTCTTGCCACCCAAGCCATTCCGCCTGAGGTTCCGTCACATCTCCATGCTCCCCTTCTGCCTCTTCAAGCTCGGGAATCTCTTCCCAGCAAGGCAGGTATAAGGTAAACGTGCTGCCGTAGCCGACGCTGCTCTCAAGTGTAATATGACCGCTAAGCAGCTTGGCGAGCTGTAAGGAGATGGATAAGCCCAGGCCGGTGCCGCCGAATTTCCGTGCGGTTGATCCGTCCGCCTGGCGGAACGCTTCGAAGATCAGCTCGCGGTTTTGCTCGGAGACGCCGATCCCGCTGTCCCGGACCGCAAAGGCCAGCACCGGCCCTTCAGGCGCGTAATCCTTATCCTCATAATGCTCAAGGCGGCGGATGACCACTTCGACTTCGCCTTGTTCGGTAAATTTGAAGCTATTGGACAGCAGATTGCGCAGTATCTGATGCAGTCTCATTTCATCGCTGTAGAAAAGATCCGGCACGTTGTCTTCCAGCCTAATTTTAAAATCAAGCTGCTTCTGCTCCGCTGTTTGGTCAAAATAGCCCCTAAGCATCGATGGAAGCTCGGTTAAATTCACCGCATCCATCTCCACCTGCATTTTTCCGGCTTCGACCTTGGACAAATCAAGGATGTCGTTGATCATCGAAAGGAGCTCGCTGCCCGAAGAATTGATGACCGAAGCATAGCTCAGTTCTTCTTCGTTCAGCGTTCCATTGCGGTTCTCGGAAAGCAGTTGAGACAGAATCAGCATGCTGTTCAGCGGCGTCCGCAGCTCATGCGACATATTGGCCAGGAACTCCGATTTATAACGCGAGCTGAGTTCCAGCTCATCATTGTAACGTTCCAGCTCGACAGCCGTTTTTTCGACCGCTGTTTTTTGCTCCTTCAGCGCCTGGTTCAACGTTAAAAGCTCCTTGGTATAACCTTGCAGCTCTTCCGATTGGACTTGAAGCTCCTCCGACTGGACCTGCAGCTCCTCGTTCATGGCCTGGGATTCACCGTACAGCTTCTGGATCTCCATACGCGTCGTCACCGAATTGAGGGTAACGCCCATCATCGTAAGCAGCTCCGTCAGCATTTTCATGTGAAACGGGGACCATTTCGTCAGCGACGCGGCTTCAAGCACGGCAACCGTCTTGTTCTCGAACAAGATCGGCGTAATTGCAATATAGCGCGGCGCCGTTCGTCCGAGACCGGAATTGATGCTGATGTAGTCTGCCGGCAAATCCTCAAGAATCCGGATACGTTTGTCGACGGCACATTGTCCCAGCAACCCTTCGCCGGAAGCAATCCGCTCGGCGCCCATGTGAACCTCCCGCTCCTCGCTGCCCGCATAGGAGTAGATCCGCTTGTACTGATCGTCGCCGTCCAGCACGTATATCACGCTGTATTGAACCTCGAGGATCAGGGCCAGCTTGTTTACAAATGTGCGGCACAGCCCGGCCAAATCGTTTGATTGCTCCTGAAGAGACATCGACATCAGGCTGATCTGCTCGCTGCCCCACTGCTCCTGCTGCACCGTCTCCAGCAGCCTGTTGGTCGCCATGGCGAGATCATAGGTTTCGTCCTGCGATTTGACGGTAATCCGCTGGGACAGGTTGCCGCCTCCGGCAATTGAACCGATGGCCTCAATGACGCTGCGCAGGGGCTTGACGATGCTGCCGGAGAGCAGCGAGACGATCAGTGCGGCCAGCAATGCGACTAGGCCCCACAATATGTAAATCGTAACCAGCAGCTTATGATTGCTGTCCTTCAGATCGGCAATGCGCTCCGCGGTCAACATGCGCTCGTTGCTGCGAAAGTAGTCGGACTGCGAGCGAATGAGATCGACGATGGATTTCCCGGCGTCGTCGGTAAGAAAAAAAGTGCTCAGCGCCTCATCTTGCCCGCCGCGCTTCATTTCGATGACCGGCTCTCCCGCCTTATCAATCCAATCCTCGATACTGGCCAGGATATTGTTTAGATTCCGCATCTGCTCCGGATTGTCGGCAATCAGCTCTTTTAATTTTGCGGAATTGATCCGCCAGCCGACCAGCCCGTCATTATAAGGCTTTAAATAGTCCTCAGTGCCGGTCAGGGCGTACCCGCGCTGGCCGGTCTCCATATCGAGCACGTTTTTTTCGATTTGGTACGAAAGCTCATGAACCTGCATGTCGTGGGTGCTTAAATATACCGTTTCTTGCTCAAGATCGGTAATCCGGCTGGAGACGATCATTAAGAATAGTCCCAGCATCAGGAGTATTAACACATAACCAAGCGCGATTTTGCCGCGGATCTTCATCCCCCGGGCGTGCTTGACAGGCAAGGGCGTTCCCTCCATCCGGCTTTTCATTGAAATGATGTCCGGTGATTCGGAATTACAGGTATCCTTCGTTTTTAGGGAGCTTCTCCTTCAATTCCCGGATGTTGCTCTCCAGCTTTCCGATGACCTCTTCCACCAGATTCGGATCAATGCCGCGGATGGTGAATGTCGGGGCCGCCGCGGTTTTCATCTCCGCTTTTGCCGCTTGAAGTTCTTCTTGCTGTTCCTGCCATTTATCCATCAGATCGGCAATGGTTGCGTAAAAACGCTCGTAGTCTTTGATGACGTTGTCCAGAAAAGTATCCACTTCCTCCGCGTCGTAGCCCCGAAGCTTCATGCTGAATTCCTTCTCGTGAATCGTCAATGCGTCAAGGGTGATGCCGAGCTGGCTGAATAGCTTGCGCTGCTTGTCCAACCGGCGTTTCATATGTTCGTCCATCGATGATACCTCCAAATATACTGTGTTCTCCGGCAGTACCCATTATATCAAGCAATTTTCCTCATGAAAATATCACTAAAGTTGCAGTTGTTTACATTCGCATCCCTTGATTGTCCCGCCCGGGAATCGGGTAAGGAAGATTACGCCCGGATTCCCCTAGGAACGACGCCTACACGAAGATGAAAGGAAGATGAGGCATGAACCATTTAAGCGATGAACAACTGAAGACTTTAAAATCCGCGCTGCTAGAGCGAAAGCAGGAGTTGGAAAATCATTTTGCGGCAAACGGCCAAGAAAACAGCATGCTTGGCGATTCCCTGCTGGACTCCACCGGCGAGCTGTCTTCGGCCGACAACCATCCTGCCGACGCCGGAACCGAGACCTTCGAACGGAGCCGGGATCTCGGGATCAATCAGGCTCTTCAAGAAGAGCTTCAGGAAGTTAATGACGCGCTGGAACGGATGAAGGAGGGCACTTACGGGATTTGCTTGATCAGCAAGGAGCCGATTCCCTATGAACGGCTTGAAGCCATTCCATACACTGCCTATACCGTAGAGCATTCGCCAAGCCGGGAGCCCGAAGCGGGCCGGCCGGTCGAGGAAGAAGTCATCACACCGCCTGCCGGAAGCCGATCTGACGATACCTTCGACGATGCAGGCGCATGGGACAGCGTTGAAGAATACGGCAGCGCAAGCTCGCCGGTATCCCCGCCGGACGAAGGCGCGGACCGCACCGATCCGGCCACCTAATAATTGTCCGCAACCGCCTTATTCAATATTCCGAGGCAGCGGTCCAAATCGGCCTTTACCTGTTTTTTATATAACCTGGCTTTCTCCTCCCCATCCGCTGTGAAATGATAGAGCACGATTTCCTGAAAATCGACCTTTGGGTCGTGTCCCTTCAACTGTTTGGTCCGGTATAAAATTCCCTGCTGGACCAGCTCATGCAGCGCCCGGTAGATTTCACTTTGGGGCGGAGAATAGCCGTACGCTTTAAAATCCTTCCGCATATCCTCCAGCATCTGGTATCCGTAATCCCGGTGCTTCTCCACCATCGTAATCAGATAGACTTTGATAAACGCCCGCTGGGCAATCATAAATGCCATAAGGCCACCTCCAGTGATGCTTCTTAAAAAATAGCAAACTTTTCCGTATTCCAAGTATAAACACTATTTTCCAAGTTTCACAACATGAAGTTCATTCGTTTTACCCATCCTTTTAACCAAAAACTGCAGGGTTAGAAACGATGGAAAGATGGACAGGGATTAAGGTGCTAGATGCAGCGCGAAGCATTTTGTCTTTCTTTTATGAATTTTTCATGTATTGAAATTATCATTTTTGGTGCCGGACTCTCTTGATAAAGAATGCAAGCACCAGCCCGGCAAGCGCGATGATCATTCCAAACAGAAAGGCATCCTGTACGCCGGCGGTCAAAGCAGCCGGAAGCAGCGAAGGATCGCCCGGATCGGCGGATCGGCTCATAAATTGCTGCGAACCGTTGCTCATCACGCTAACGGCAACGGCTGTACCGATGGCACCGAATACCTGCTGCATCGTATTCATGATCGCCGTACCATGCGGATATAACGACGGCGGAAGCTGGTTGAGGCCGTTGGTCTGGGCTGGCATCATGATCATTGAAACACCGATCATCATGACGATATGGACCGCAATAATGAAAGCGACAGAAGTAGCCAGCGTGACGCCGGAGAACATCCAGAGCGCGGCAGCCACCAGAATTAGTCCCGGCAGAACGAGCCATTTCGGTCCGTACCTGTCAAAGAGCCGGCCCATCAGCGGGGCCAGAAGCCCGTTCAGCGCGCTGGCCGGCAGCAAAACCAACCCGGCGCTTAGCGTCGAGAACGCCAGGCCTGCCTGCAGGTACATCGGCAGTACCAGCATGGAGGACAAAATGATCATCATGCACAAGGCAACCATCAGCGCGCCAATCGTAAACATCGGATATTTGAATGCACGCAGATCAAGCAGCGGACGCGACATCCGCAACTGCCGTATCGCAAATAGGACCAGGGCGATTATGCCGACCGTCAACGAAATTAGAACCGTCGGACTGGTCCAGCCCCCATCCCCTTCGCCCGCGCTGCTGAATCCGAAGACCAGTCCGCCGAAGCCGAACGTGGACAGAGCCAGCGACAGCAGATCCACATGTGGCTTGCGGGTCTCGGAGACATTTTGCATCGTAAATATCCCGATGAGCAGCGCGATGAACAGAAACACGAAAGAGATCCAGAAAATATAATGCCAGTTTAGCGCTTCGATCAACAGGCCGGCAATCGTCGGCCCAACCGCTGGCGCGAACATAATAACAAGCCCGATCAGCCCCATGGCCGCCCCGCGTTTCTCTACCGGAAAAATAATCAGAATCGTATTGAACATCAGCGGCAGCAGCAGCGCCGTGCCGATTGCCTGGATAATTCGCGAAACGATTAGAATGCCAAAGCTTGACGCCATTGCTCCGATCAAAGCTCCAATACATGAAAAAATTAGAGCCGTAATAAACAGCTGCCGCGTCGTGAACCGCTGTATCAGTAAGCCCGATAACGGAACCAGAATGCCCATGGTCAGCAAATAACCCGTAGTCAGCCATTGAATTGTGGAGGAACCAATCTGAAATACCTGCATCAGATCGGTCAGCGCGACGTTTAACGCCGTTTCACTGAACAGGCCGATAAATCCGCTGAGCAGAAACGCAAGAACAACGGGGTACACTTTGATATTTGGCTTGGCGTCATTACGCCCGGTACTGGATGAGGATACTGAAGCTTGCATGAATTTCTCTCCTTTTTTCTCTCGAAATAAATAGACCGTTCTATATAATTTTGACGATAAAAGAAACAATGGAACGGCTCCATTGTTTGGGGACACGGCTTATTCGGTTGGCAGTCCATGGTTTAGAATCATCGGAATATGCTCGGCTGCACGCCGCATCGCCCGTGAATTACGTTCAACCACGGTCAGAATGGTGGCGCCTTCGATCAGGCATACCGACAACTCCGCCATTTTTTCCGCTGTGGTTAATGATACTCCCGACTCGTTGAGCTTTCCGGCGATGAGGGATTTCCATTCGGCAAACGCGGTCTGACAGGCTTCCCGCAGCACATCGCTGACCGTCGAAGTCTCAGCGGCGGCCCAGAAGCCGATCGGGATAAAATTGCCGGTCCCTGAAGCATCCATGCTGTCGGCCATTTCCAGCACAAAAGCCTGCATGAAGTCTACCGGCTTCGGATGTCTGGTTATCTGGTACATTAGCTTCTCCAGCAATCGTTCGCGGATCAGATGCACGCAGGCAATGGCCAGCTCTTCCTTCCCGTCCGGAAAGTAATAATACAGCGAACCCTTAGGCGCTCCGCTCTCCCGTATGATTTGATTCAGCCCGGTTCCGTGATAGCCTTGTATGGCGAACAGCTGGGCGGCCGTCTCTAAAATGATTTCCTTGGAACTCCTTTTTGCTGTTTCCAATGTCCATTCATCTCCATTATAACAATCGGTCTATATATTCATCTTACCTGTTCGCGAAAAGAAAAAGCAAGAAGGAAATTAAATTATTTGGGGCTGCGATGCGCCGCTCGGCGTCTGGCTGAATAATGAAATTGCAGCTTAAATGTGGATCGACTGTCTGTTATGAATTTTTCATATGTTGAAATTCTTTCTACAGAATCGTCCGGAAAAACCATTGCTGTCTGAGCAATATCACTTCCGCATAAGAACAGTAAAAAGCGGCGGCAAGGTATACCCTGCCGCCGCTTTCTTATGTTTATTTAGGTCGCTTCGCGTTCAGTTGGCTGCTTACAGCGGCTTACGCGGGTCATCTGCCGGATAACGGTCCGCATAATCCGTCGTCCGCACTGCCGCCGGGTCATCCGGATACAGGCTGTCATAGCGGCTTGCATTCAATGAACGATTGTCGCGGAAGACCCGGTGTATGTCACGGCCGCGGCCGTTCTCATCGACCAGAACCAGGATTTTGCCTTGGTCCACGTAGTTTTCGTAATCTTTGGCCTCATCCTCCGGAATTCCAAGACCGATAAGGCCGCCGACAAGACCGCCTGCTCCTGCTCCTACTGCTGCACCCGTTATGGTCGCCACAATAGGGCCGGCCGCGAGAATCGGGCCGATGCCCGGAATCGCCAGTGCGCCGATGCCTGCAAGCAGACCGGCTACGCCGCCGATGACGCCGCCGGTTGCCGCACCGGTTGCCACGCCTTCGGGTGCCATCGTTCCGGTATCGTCCGAAATGCTCTTCAGATCGTCGCGGTCGCGGGAGATGACCGAAATTTCATCATTGGTGAATCCCTGCCGCTGTAGTCCTTCAATTGCTCTGGTCGCTTCCTGTTCTGTATCAAAGATGCCTACAATCTTCTCTGCCACATGAAGCCCTCCTTCGTAATTGTCGTTCGCTCTTTTATTACCCCGACAACAGGAAGTACTAACAGGCATTTGGCTAAAGATTTTATTTGCGTCCCGTCTCCGGTAAAAAGCGATGAAAGGCGGATTAATTGCTCTATCATTATTTGCCCTATCTTTATTACTTCTGCGGCGGGCGGACCCGGCTTGTTGGAACCGCCTGACGCGGATCCTCCGGCCAGTAATGCTTCGGATACCGTCCCTTGAGATCTTTTTTCACCTCGAAATAGGCGCCGCTCCAAAAACTCGCGAGATCGGATGTCACCTGCACCGGACGCCGTGCCGGCGACAGGAGGTGCAGCAGAAGCGGTACCCGTCCCTTCCCGATCCGCGGCGTTTCTTCCAGCCCGAACATCTCCTGCAGGCGGACTGCAAGCACCGGCATCTCCGGATTGCTGTAATCGATCGCGACCCGCGAGCCGCTCGGAACGGCGATGTGGGTCGGTGCTTCCCGCTCCAGCGTCTGCCGGCTGTTCCAGTCGAGCAGCCCCTCCAGCGCGCGGGCCAGCGGAATCCGCTGGAGGTCCTTCAGGCTCCGCATGCCGTGCACATACGGGGCCAGCCAATCCTCCAGCATCCCGAGCAGCGCGGCGTCGCAGACATCCGGCCAGTCGGCGCGCTGCCCGTGCATGAACGCCAGCCGTTCCCGCAGCTGGAGCGTCGCTTTGTCCCAAGGCAGCACCTGCAGGCCTTGGGCGCGGACGGCGGCAAGCAGCGCTGCCGCCGTCTCTTCCGGAGTCGGCCGTGCGTCTGCCGACTCCTTCAGGACCAGCGCGCCAAGCAACGTGCGGCGGCGCGCTTTCACGCTCCCGCTGGCGTCATCCCAGTAGACCTCCCGCTGCTCCGCGATCCGGTCTTTATGGTGGAGCAGCAGGTCGGCTTCCGAAAGTTCCGCCGCCAGCAGGATGCGGCTTTGCCCGGCCTGGTCATCGACGGCCGCGGCAACGATGTACGCTGCCCGCGCGAGGAGATCCCCCTCGCGCAGGGCAGCCCCGCGGCCGCCGGAGAGCAGGAAGGCGCCGCCGCCCCGCGTTTGCCCGATCCGGTCCGGATAGGCAAACGAGAGCAGCAGCCCGGTGCGCTCCGCGTCACCGGGCACCGGCGCAGCAGCCAGCCGCAGCTGCGCCTCCAGCGTGCGGGCTTCGCGCAGTACGGCGCGAAGACCCGCAGGGTCAGCTCCGCCCGTGTCGGCGGAGCGCTCGTACCGCAGCAGCGCCTCGGCGCGGAGCGCGAGGTCGCCGCCGGCGGCGGGACCGCGCAGCAGGTCCCGCTCCTGAAGCAGCGCCGCGAGCCGGCAGGCCAGCGGCGCCGCGTCAAGCTCGGCCGCGCGCAGCAGCATATGCGCGGTCCGCGGGTGCGCGCCCAGCAGCGCCATGCGGCGGCCGTGCGCGGTGATGGCGCCGCCGGCGTCCAGCGCGCCGAGCTCGCGCAGCAGCGCTGCACCCTGCGCGTACGCAGCCGCAGGTGGCGCGTCGAGCCACTGGAGCGCGTCCGGGCGCGCTCCCCACAGCGCCAGCTCCAGTGCGAGCGGCGCCAGATCGGCTTCGAGCATCTCCGGCACCTGATCGTCCGGCAGCCGATCATGCTCCTCGCGGCTCCACAGCCGGTAGCACACGCCGGGTGCAGTCCGTCCGGCCCGGCCGCGCCGCTGATCCGCCGAAGCTTTGGATACCGGCACCGTCGTCAGTCGCGGCATACCGGTGCGCGGGGAGAACACCTGCGTACGCCGCAGGCCGGTGTCGATCACCGTGCGCACCCCTTCGATCGTCAAGCTCGTTTCCGCAATCGAGGTCGCCAGCACGACCTTGCGTTCTCCCTTGACGGACGGGGCCACCGCAGCATCCTGCTGATCCTGCGGAAGCTGCCCGTACAGCGGGCGCAGCACCGTGCCTGCCGGCAAGCTTCCGCCCGCCAGCTCGCGCTCGGTACGCCGGATCTCGCGCTCGCCCGGAAGAAACACCAGCACGTCGCCGGGCTGTTCCGCCAATGCACGGCGGACGGCCGCCGCTGCGCGCTGCTCCAGCGGCAGCTCCGTTTGCAACGGGCCGCGCGGAAGATAGACCGTCTCGACCGGGAACGTCCGCCCCGGCGATTCCAGCACAGGCGCGCCGCCGAGCAGCGCCCCGACGCGCTGACCGTCCAGCGTCGCCGACATGACCAGGATACGCAGATCGTCGCGAAGCACCGCCTGTGCCTCCAGAGCCAACGCCAGCCCGAGATCGGCATGCAGGCTTCGCTCATGGAATTCGTCAAAGATCACCAGCCCGACCCCCTCCAGCGACGGGTCCTGCTGCAGCATGCGCGTCAATACGCCCTCTGTGACCACCGTAATCCGCGTGTCTTTGCTTACTTTCGTTTCATTGCGCATCCGGTATCCGACGGTTTGACCGGCTTGCTCACCTTTTGCCCGGGCCATATAGACCGCTGCCGAACGGGCGGCAAGCCGGCGCGGCTCGAGCATGAGAATGGTTTGGCCGGCCAGCCACGGCTCGTCCAGCAGCGCGGGTGGCACGCCGGTTGTTTTCCCGGCGCCCGGCTCGGCGATCAGGACAGCGGCGCGGTTTGAACGCAATGCCGTTTGAAGCTCAGGTATAATTTGTTGAATCGGAAGCGTCATGACAATCTCCATCGTATTCATAATAGTCTAGCAATGTTCACTCTTCGCCAAGCAGTTTTCGCCGCACGGCTTCTTCATAAGCGCCGAAACCGCCGCCCTCCACGCCGCGTTCCTGCAGGAGCTGCTGCAGCCGAAACCGTTTCAGGGACAGTTTCGTCTCCAGTTCCTTCATCGCGCCGGAAGCGGCACCGCCTTCATTTCGGCAAGCGGCCAGCATTTCCTCCAGCGTTACGCATTCCTTGCGCAGGATCAGCTCTTCCGGCAGCACGCCGGCATTTTTCATAATTTTGAAAGACATCCTCAGTTCTTCGGGCACGCCCGACAAATCCTCCAGGTTCAGCGGCTTGCCGTGGCCCGGCAAATGGTCAAACGCTCCGCTGCGCATCGCCTCCTGAATCCGCTGCTCCGCCAGCCAGGACATCATTGCCATCGCCTCTAATTTTGAATCCAAGCATATCCTTCTATTATAAGCACCGCCACGATGAGCGACAACAGCAAACAACCCCGAGCGCGCGTGCGCACCGGGGCTCTACCGTCTTTAATACTTTTACGAAAGCAGCGATTCCGCACCGTCGATGACAATCTGCGCGCCCGTAATATGGCTGGACTCATCCGAAGCCAAAAAGGCGACCAGATCGGCCACGTTCTCCGGCTTGCCGGGCCCGTCAGCTAGTGGCTGCGCGCCTTGCGGGAACTCGATCGGGATCACGATTTCCTCCACTTCCTCATTGAACTCCGTACTCTCGTCGATGTTGGTCGAGATCGCTCCCGGACAAATAACGTTTACCCGGATTTTGAATTTCGCCAGCTCCAGTGCAGCCATCTTGGCAAAGGCGACCTGGCCCGCTTTGGTCGTGCTGTAAGGCGACCAGCCGAAGCTGGTAAACCTGTAGTTACCGTTAATGGAACTCGTGATAATGATGCTGCCCTTTCCCTTTGCTTTCAAATGAGGAATGGTATATTTCAAGGTCAAAAAGGTTCCCGTCAAGTTGACGGAGATCGTGCGCTCCCAATCCTCGATGCTCAGTTCTTCAATGGGGCCGACTACCCCGTTAATCCCGGCATTGGCGAATACGACATCGACGCCGCCAAAATGCTCCACCGTCCGGCGTACCGCTTCCTCCATGCGACCGTTGTCGGAGGTATCCACATCGATGGCCAGCGCACAGTTATCCCGCAGTTTGTTCAGCTTTTTCGCCAATACAGCCGTACGTTCGTTCACCAGGTCGAACAAAGCGACATTGGCACCCTCGCGAGCCAGCTGGATCGCTGCCGCTCTGCCGATTCCGGAGCCTGCACCTGTAATTATCGCGGTTTTTCCGATAAATCGCTGTTTTTTCGTCATATTCGGGGTCATATGTACTCTCTCCTCTCGATGTTTCTGTAATCCGGGTTCTTTTTCAAGATTACCCAAATCTCCGGCGATTATAATCAGATGGTGCAAATTTTGCACAAGCTGATGCTGAAAGCGCAAAAAGGCCCGCTTGCGCGGGACCTTGATCACTTCTTCAATTGTCGATCCGCCGCACGTCCACCTTGACGTCCAGCGTGCCGGCCACACCGCGGTATACACCTTTGACCGGGACGATATCTTTGTAATCCCGGCCGTGGCCGAGCTTAATGTAACGCCAGTTCACCTCGATATTGTTGGTTGGATCAAAGCCCAGCCAGCCGGTTCCCGGTATATGCGTCTCCACCCAGGCATGGGAGGCCTGCTCGAAATCGGCGTTTCCGCCCTGCAGGTCGCCGACAAAATGATAGCCGCTCACGTAACGCGAAGGCAGGCCGACGCTGCGGCAGACCGCGATCATCAGATGGGCGTAATCCTGACAGACGCCGCGTTTGAGCTTGAGCGCCTTTTTCACGGTCGTGTTGACGCTGGTCGCCTCCGGATCGTACGTAAACTGCTCATATATGGTCGAAGACAGCTTTTTCAGCCAGTCGTACATATCCTCCGATTCATCAAAAGGGTGCTGCGACGCAAACTCCACCAGTTCGGGCGTCACTTCGGTGTAGCGTGTAGGCAGCATAAATTCGATGTACCGGTTCTGGAACTTCTCTTCGCCCAGTATCCGGATCTGCTCCTCCAGCGGTACCCGCGGCAGGTCGGCACCTTGCGCTTTGTCCAGCGTCACGACGGTCGCCTTGGTCTGGATCACCATTTCCGTATGCGGCTTGTTGACGGAGTACGCATGTACCCGGTTGCCGAAGAAATCCTCGTACGTCATCAGCTGCGCCGGGGGAAATACCTCAACCTCATGGTGATAGCAGGACTGCCTGTAATTGGTGCGCGGCGTCAGCCGGATTTCATTGACACTGTCCGTCACCGGCTCGGGGTAGGTGTATGTGGTCGTATGGTGGATTTGTATTTTCATGCAAAAGCTCCTTCGCGGCGAAAAAAGGCGCCTTCCATCGTTTTGCCCAGCTTCTGGCAGGACAGCATCAGCGAACCCAGCACGTCGTCGATCAGATCGCCATGCATCTCGTCCTTCTCCATATAATCCAGTTCGGCCTTCAGCTTGCCGGCCTGGCGGATGACTTTTTCATGCCCGGAGCCCCGTTCGGAAGAGTCCAGCTCCAGTTTGGCTAAATGCTCCTCCAGCTTGTGAAACGAATAGCGGATCGAACGCGGGAACTGGTGATTCACAATCAGGAATTCAAGGATGCTTTCCGGCGACATGGCGTCGGCATAATACCGGCGGAACGCCTGATATCCGCTCACCGACTTCAGCACGGCCTGCAGCAGCGTATAAACCGCGTTGATATCTTTATCTTTGCAGGAGGACGTCACCGACTGCAGAATCCGCGTCGTATTCTCCGCACGTTCCAAAAAGCGTCCGCTCTCGATGAAATGCCACTCGTTGCAGCGCAGCATCACGGATTGTTCCGCCCCAAGGAACATGGCCGCCCGTTCTTTGACCTGCTGGTAAAATGGATGCGGTCCCTGCATGATGTCGGCCACGCTCTGCTCCGCAAGCCATAGATTAAAGCCGTTGATGATATCCCACAGCTCGCTGGGCAGCTGCTGCCGGAGCGTACGCAGATTATTTCTCGCCTGATGCACGCATGAGAACAGTGAATTGGAGTTGCCGAGATCCAGCGTAATGAACGACAGTACATTTTGCTCAGAGAATGCCGCATACTGCCGCTGATATTCCTCCCGGACACCGAGCGCGTCAATCAGTCTCGACCATTTATGCCCTTCTTCCTGAAAATCCTCCGCTTGCTGTATATGATAATGCACATCGATCAACCGTGCGTGGTTCTCCGCCCGTTCGATGTAACGCCCGATCCAGAACAATGCTTCCGCATTCCGATTCAGCATTGCAGCCACTCCCTCATTAGTTATTGAGCCCGTGAACTACCGCGTTATCAAGCGATGACCCAGGTATCCTTGACGCCGCCGCCTTGCGAAGAATTAACGACCAGCGAGCCCTCCTTCATGGCCACCCGGGTCAAACCGCCGGGAATGACATGCGGTTTACGGTCTGCGCCCATCAGCACAAACGCGCGAAGGTCGATATGGCGCGGCGCCATCGACTCCCCGCTCAGCACCGGCGCCCGCGACAGCGACATGATCGGCTGGGCGATGTACCGGGAAGGATCGGCCAGTATCTTCATCCTGAACGCCGCCAACTCTTCCTTGGTCGCTTCCGTCCCGATCAGCATCCCGTATCCGCCGGACAGCGAGGTCTCTTTAACGACCATCTCGGACAAATGCTCCAGCACATATTGACGCTCCAGCGGGCGCGAAAGCAAATAGGTCGGCACATTGTTCAGGATCGGTTCTTCGTTCAAATAATAGCGGATCATATCCGGAACATACACATACATCGCCTTGTCGTCGGCCACACCGGTACCCGGTGCATTGGCGATCGCGATATTGCCGGCCCGGTAGGCGTTCATCAGCCCGGCGACGCCAAGGAGCGAGTTCGGCTGGAAAGCCAGCGGATCAATGTAATCGTCATCCAGCCGGCGATACAACACGTCTACCCTGCGCAGCCCGTTCATCTCGCGCAGATAGATTTTGTGGTCCTGGGCAACCAGATCCCGCCCTTCCACCAGATGAATGCCCATTTGCTGGGCCAGGAAGGCATGCTCGTAATACGCCGAGTTGTATTCGCCGGGAGTGAGCAGCGCAATCACCGGATCTTTCGTACGCGAAGGCGACAGGCTGCGCAGCACGGATAAAAAGCGGTTCAGGCTGTGCTCCACGTCCCGGATGGAGTTCGAAAAGGACAGTTCGGGGAACAGCTGATTCATCAAGGAGCGCCCTTTAAATAAGTAGGAAAAACCGGACGGTGTACGCAAATTGTCTTCAAGCACATAATATTCGCCGTCATGATGGCGGATCAGGTCGATCCCGGAAGTGGTAATGTACGCACCGCCCGGTACACGCAGGCCGGCCATTTCCGGACGGAAATAACAGTTGGCGATGATCATGCGCCGCGGTACGATGCCGTCTTTGACGATGTACTGCTCATGGTAAATATCGTGGATAAATAAGTTCAGTGCGGTAACTCGCTGGATAATGCCGGCTTCAAGCTTCTCCCACTCGTTCTTCGGTATGATCCGGGGGATCATGTCAAACGGAATCGTCCGTTCCATCGGATGCTCCTGCTCCGGATTGTACAGCGTAAATGTGATCCCCTCTTCCATCATTCTGCGCTGCATCAGCTTCTGTTTGCCCTGCAGCTCTTCGGGGGTCATCCCGGAGAACTTGTGGTGTACATGCTTGTAATGAGAGCGGACGCTCCGTTCATCGGCATACATTTCATCGTAATAGTGCTCGAGCGGGTACGGAGACAGACCGGGCATTGGATCAAGTTTTGACATGAGCCCGACTCCTTTCGGATCAATAAGTGTGTAATCTTTAGTGACAGCAAAATTGAAATTCATGAAAATATACAATGAAAACTAAATTTTGTTATTCCCATCATACGTGAATGTCAATTTTGATGTCAATATATATAACAACGAAATGGAGTTTAGGAGCGTCCCTCCTAATTGAAATCGCTTCCTTTCTCCTTCGGATAGTCTGCGGGATGCGGACAAGTGGGTTACATAGAATTGTATGCGGGCGCGTTGACAAGCATTACTATTATGAATTTTTCATATAATGAAATGTATATAGTTATTTTTGCGTAAAAAAAGAGCCGGAACATGATGTTCCGGCTCTTTTCGGCGAGACGCCCTTGGCAGCGGCGGTACGCTTAAGCTTCTTCGGTTTCTTCGGTAATCAATCCCGAAAACAACGCATGTACAAATTGTTCGGAATCGAAGGTCTGCAGGTCTTCCATCTTCTCGCCAAGCCCGACCAGCTTCACCGGCAGGTTCATCTCCTGGCGGATAGCAATGACGATGCCACCCTTGGCGGTGCCGTCCAGCTTGGTCAGCACAAGGCCGGTTACGCCGCTTTTTTCGCCGAACAGCTTGGCTTGCGTCAAAGCGTTTTGTCCGGTGGTCGCATCGAGTACCATCAGCACCTCATGCGGAGCGCTCGGAATTTCGCGTTGAATGACGCGGAAAATCTTGTTCAGCTCTTCCATGAGATTCGTCTTGTTCTGGAGCCGGCCTGCGGTATCGCAGATCAGCACGTCGACGTTCCGCTGCTTGGCGGCTTGCACGGCATCAAACATGACTGCCGCCGGGTCGGAACCGGCTTGCTGCTTGATGACCTCCACACCCGCGCGTTGCCCCCATACCTCAAGCTGCTCGATTGCGCCTGCGCGGAAAGTATCGCCCGCAGCGAGAAGCACTTTTTTGCCCTCCTGCTTGTAGCGGTGGGCCAGCTTGCCGATGGTCGTCGTTTTGCCGACGCCGTTGACGCCGACGAACAAAATGACGGTGATGCCGTCCGGATTCTCACGCAAACGGTTGTCGTCATCGCCGCGCAGCAGCTCCATCAGCTTGCTCGACAGGATCGGCTGCAGCTCCGCCGCATCCTCGATCCGCTGCTTCCGCACTTCGGCACGCAGCTCGTCGATCAGCTTCAAAACCGTATTCACGCCGACGTCGGCGCCGATCAGAATCTCTTCGAGTTCCTCATAAAATTCCTCGTCTATCTTTTTCCGGCGCGTAATGAGGTCGGCGACCTTTTCGACAAAGCCTTTGCGCGTTTTTTCCAAACCATCGCGGAAGCTTTTGGTCACACTTTCCGTTTTGCCGGAGATGCTGTCTTTCAGTTTTTTGAAAAAGCTCATATTTGACCTCCTCTATCGTCTTTAAGCAATCTCCGCTTCTTCGTCCTCCAGCTTGACGGACACGAGCTTCGACACGCCGCCTTCTTCCATGGTGACACCATAGAGCACGTCGGCTTCCTCCATCGTGCCTTTGCGGTGGGTGACGACGATGAACTGGGTCTGCTCGGAGAACTCGCGCAGATATTGGGCAAAACGTACAACGTTCGCTTCGTCGAGCGCGGCTTCGACTTCATCGAGCACGCAGAACGGAACCGGCTTGACCTGCAGGATGGCAAAGAGCAGCGCCATCGCCGTCAGCGCCCGTTCACCGCCGGAAAGCAGTTGCAAATTTTGCAGCTTTTTGCCTGGCGGCTGAGCCACGATGTCGATGCCGGTATCCAGCATATGTTCGGGGTCGAGCAGCTGGAGGTCGGCGCGGCCGCCGCCGAACAGCTTCGAGAAGACGGTGCCGAATTCGCGGCGGATCGCGTCAAAGGTCTGCTTGAACCGCTTCGACATTTCTTCTTCCATTTCGCGGATAACATGGTACAGCGTCGTTTTCGCTTCCACCAGGTCGTCTTTTTGCCCGCTCAGGAACGTAAAGCGTTCATGTACCCGCTGATATTCCTCGATTGCGCCCAGATTGACCTCGCCAAGCGCAGAGATGGCGCGTTTCAGCCGCTGCACATCGGCCTGCGCTGCAGCGATATCTTCGGGAACGGGATACCGCTGCTTCGCCAGCTCGTAGCTCAGCTCGTATTCGTCGCTCAGCTTGCGCAGGATATTGTCCAGCTCGACATCAAGACGGTTTGCGGCAATTTCCGTCGCCCGGAGTTTGTCTTCCACTTGTTTTAGCGCCTGACGCTGATCTTTCGTCTCCCCCTCAGCCAATTCGAGCTTACGCGAAAGCGAAGAACGTTCCGCGCGGGCGAGATCAAGCGATTCAGCCGCGGATTCCTTTTTCAGTCGGTAGCTGTTCAAATCTTCCTTCTGCTGTACCATTTCCTTGGTATTCTGCTCCAGATCGCGTTCCACGGTCAGCAGCATATTGCGGCTCTGGCTCAGCTCCTTCTCCTGCGAGCCTGCTTCATGCTTCATACGGCGCAGCTGCCCTTCCAGCGAGAAGATTTCCTGGTCCAGCTTCCCTTCCGCAACCTTCATGCCCGTCAGCTTGCCCTGCAGCTCCTCTTTGGCTGACTCGCTGGCTTTACGCGCTGTCTCGGCCGTACGGATGGCTTCATGGGCATGCTTCTCTTCTTGCTCCAGCTTGGCCAATTCGGCAGCCGCTGCTGCACGGCTCTCGTCCAGCGCCTTTACTTCGCTCTCAAAACTGCTGTGCTCAGCGCCGGCTTCGTCCACCTGCTCCTGCACATGGCGAAGCTCCTGGTCCAGCTGCTTCAGGTCACCGGAGACGCGCTGCTCTTCCAGCCGCTTCTCGTCGCCGCTGTGACGCAGCTCTTCCAGCTTCCGCGCCGCCTCTTCCTGATCCTGGCGCAAGCGCCCGATGCTGGCCTTCAGCTTGGCAATCTGCCGCTCGCTCTCTTCGATCTCGCCGGCAAGCTGATCGAGCTGGCGTTTACGGCTCAGCAGGCTGTTATTCTTCTTGTGTTGGCTGCCGCCGGTCATCGATCCGCCGGCATTGACCACGTCGCCTTCCAGGGTAACGACACGATAACGGTACTGGCAGCGGGCGGCTATGCGGTTCGCCTGCTCCAGGTTTTCCGCTATCACGACGTTGCCGAGCAGGCTGCCGATAATGCTGGCGTATTTATCTTCGAACCCTACGAGCTCGGAGCCGATGCCGACAAAGCCTTCCGCCCCTTCGACCATGGACCGGTCACTGCCGGATATTTGCCGCGAGCGGATAACGTCAAGCGGTAGGAAGGTAGCACGTCCCAATTGGCGCTGCTTCAGAAAAGCGATCGCCTGCCGGGACACCGCCTCATTCTCCATGACGATATGCTGCAGGGAAGCCCCGAGTGCGGTTTCGACCGCCATCTCCAGCTTCTCCGGCACCGCGATCAGTTCCGCGACCGCCCCGTGCACGCCGCTCAGCTGGCCCTTGCGGGCGCCTTTGAGCACTTCCTTGACGCCGAGCATAAAGCCGTCAAAATCGTCCTGCATTTCTTTCATCGTCTCGTGGCGGGATACTTGCGCTTCCCGCTTCTGCTCCCATTTGCGGAGTCCCGCTTGGGTTTCTTCCAGCAGCTTCTGGCGTTTGCCGGTTTCTTCGCTTTCTGTGATGTACCGGCTCCGCAGGGTTCCGATTTCAGCAGACACCGCAGCAATCTTGGTTAGTAGCGCCTCTTTGGCGGAAGTCAACTCCGTCAGCCGAGCAGTCCATTTTCCGCTTTCCTCCTGGCTGCGGCTCATCCGCCGCTCCAGGCTTTCCTTCTGCTGCTCTGCGTAGCGGATCTCATTGCGGGCTTGCGCCATAGCATTCATCAGCTCAAGCAAAGAGCTTTTCAGCGTTTCCTCCGCGCTTTGGCTGATGCCGCCGGTTACGCCTTCCAGGCGTGTTTCTTCGGCAGTGATTTCGCCGCGCAGCGTCTCCAGCGCCAACCGAGCCTGCTGAAGCTTCTCCTCCAGCTCAGCCAGCTCCCGTTCGCGCCCAGCCGAACGTTCGTCCGCCGAGCCGAGCGACAGCAGTAGCTGTTCGCGGTTATTTTCCAGGTTGCGCTTACGCTCTTTCAGCAGCTCGGCGTAACCTTCGCTTTTCTCGTAAGCTTCACTGAAACGGAGCAGCTGTTCCTGAAGCTGTTCGACCTTCTCTTCCAGCAAACGCAGCTCAGCCCGCCCGCTTTCCAGCTTGGCATCATGCGCTGATACGATGGTCGAAAGCTCTAATTGCTCGCCCTTTAGCGTCTCCAGACGGGCATTGCCTTCCTTCCACGCTGTATGAATCTCTTCAATTTGATGCACGTACACGGAAATCTCGCGATTCTTGAGCTGCTCGCGCAACTCCTTGAACTTAAGCGCCTTTTCAGACTGCTCCTTGAGCGGCCCGACCTGATCCTCCAGCTCGCTGATCAAATCATGAATCCGCAGCAGGTTCTGCTCGGTTTCATCCAGCTTGCGGGTAGCATCCTTTTTACGGGATTTATATTTAACGATGCCGGATGCTTCCTCAAAAATCCCCCGCCGGTCTTCGGAACGCGTACTGAGAATTTCCTCGATCCGGCCTTGTCCGATGATGGAATACGCCTCGCGGCCGATGCCGGTATCCATGAACAGTTCCGTAATATCCTTCAATCGGCAAGCCTGTTTGTTGATTAAATATTCGCTGTCCCCGCTGCGGTGCACGCGCCGCGTTACCGTGACTTCGTTAAAATCCAGCGGCAACACATGGTCTGCATTGTCCAGCGTGAGCGATACCTCGCCGAAATTGACCGCTTTGCGCGCGTCGCTGCCGGCAAAAATAATATCTTCCATTTTGCCGCCGCGCAGCGATTTCGCGCTCTGCTCCCCAAGCACCCAGCGGATACCGTCGGAAATATTGCTTTTACCGCTTCCGTTCGGCCCGACCACGGCGGTTATCCCGCGCACGAATTCCATTTCCGTTTTATCGGCAAACGATTTGAAGCCTGCCAACTCTATCCGTTTCAAAAACATGACTCGCCAATCACCTCTGCCCTATTATACCATAGCGTTTCCCCGGTCTGTCTGAAAATCCCCCACAAGGTGGAGGGTTGACTTCAAAGCGGACCCAGGTACTTGCGGGGACCCCGAAAACCGCTTTTCTTCCGAAAAAGAGCAGCAAAGGCCTGACTTTCGCCAAATTGGCGGCATTCAGACCATTGCTGCTCTTCTCCGCTTGCTTGTCCTGCCTCCGGCATAAACAACGCAACTGCCTGCCTAACCGGTCTTCAGGCGCCTTCGTTCTTCAGCTGTTGCAGGGCCGCGGCTGCGGCTTGCTGCTCCGCTTCCTTCTTCGAACGTCCGCTTCCCTTGCCCAGCGAGCGGCTGGCCATAAAAACCTCGGAGACAAATTCGCGTTCATGCGCCGGGCCACGTTCTTCAACAATCCGGTATTCCAGCGTTCCCATCCCATGATGCTGTATCAGTTCCTGAAGCTCTGTTTTAAAATCGCTCATCTGCATCTGCAATTTGCCGTCCGTTTCCACCAGCGGGAAAACATGGCGGTCCAGGAATCCCCTCGCCGTATCCAAACCTTGGTCGAGGTAAAGCGCTCCCACAAAGGATTCGAACACATCGGCTAAAAGAGCCGGGCGGGTACGGCCGCCCGTCAGTTCTTCACCTTTACCCAGCAGCACATACCGGCCAAAGCCGAGGCTTTCGGCGAATTTGACCAACGACGGCTCGCAGACGATGGCCGCGCGAAGCTTAGTCAGTTCGCCCTCCGGACGGTCCGGCAGCAGGTTGTACAGATACTCCGAAACGGTCAGCTCCAGAACCGCGTCGCCGAGAAATTCGAGACGTTCGTTGTCCTGGTGCTGACTGAACCGGTGTTCATTCACATAGGAAGCATGGGTAAAAGCCTGCTTCAGAAGCGCAGCATCGTGAAATTGGATTTGAAGTTGCTGTTGTAACTGCTTCAGGTCGCCTTTCACGCTACTATTCTCCTTAGGAATTGTATTTTTTGAGAATCACCGTTGCATTGTGTCCGCCAAATCCGAAGGAGTTGGACATCACAATATTCAGGTCCGCTTTGCGCGGTACGTTCGGTACATAATCGAGATCGCAATCCGGATCTTGATTCTCCAGGTTGATCGTTGGCGCAATCATGCCATTCCCCAGAGACATTGCGCAGATGATCGCTTCCACGCCGCCGGCTGCCCCGAGCAAATGGCCGGTCATCGACTTGGTGGAGCTTATCGCGATCTTGTAAGCATGCTCGCCGAGCGCCTTTTTCACGGCAGCCGTTTCCGACTTGTCGCCAACAGGCGTGGACGTTCCATGCGCATTGATGTAATCAATTTCCTGCGGTTCAATTCCGGCATCGCGGATCGCCATCTTCATGCAACGCGCTGCGCCGTCGGGATCAGGCTCAGTCATATGGTGAGCATCGGCGCTAAGGCCGTAGCCGATGACCTCGGCATAAATTTTCGCTCCGCGCTTCTGGGCATGTTCCAGCGATTCCAGAATCAGAATGCCGGCGCCTTCGCCCATAACAAAACCGTCACGGTCGACGTCAAACGGACGGCTTGCTTTTTGCGGATCATCGTTGCGAGTGGACATGGCCCGCATTGCGCAGAAGCCGGCCATACCGGTCGGACGGATGGTGGCTTCCGAACCGCCGCAGATCATTGCATCCGCATCTCCGCGCTGGATCAGACGGAAGGATTCGCCAATGGAGTGGCTTCCCGTCGCGCAAGCGGTCACTGTCGTCGTATTCGGGCCTTTCGCTCCCAGATTAATCGATAATTGCCCGGAGCCCATATTCGCGATCATCATCGGGATAAAAAACGGGCTGACGCGTTTTGGACCTTTCTCCAGCAGCAGATTATGATTGTCTTCCCAGGTTCCGAGGCCGCCGATACCGGAGCCGACCGATACGCCGATTTTTTCAGCGTCGATATTTTCACCGATTTGCAGTCCGCTGTCCTTAAGCGCATCTTCGCCTGCGGCCAGAGCAAACTGTACGAAACGGTCCATCTTACGCGCTTCCTTGCGGCCAAACCGTTCCTCCGGATCAAAATCCTTCACTTCGGCAGCGATCCGCGTCGGATATTCGCTGACATCAAAGGCTTCGACCAGCGATACCCCGGACTTTCCGTTCATCAGGTTCTCCCAGAAGGTATCCAGATCTTTGCCGAGGGAGGTTATAACCCCCATACCTGTAATGACTACTCTATGACTCAAACGCATTCACCCCATCTGATTTCTAATTCATCCGCAAGCTATATAAAGTCAATCCCCGCGCCGCAGCTGCGCGCACGGTTCAGTACATTCCCTGTGTTGATATGCCAAACCCTGAGCCGGGCATCCGGTGATGCCGTCCAAAGCGCTGTAAAATGAGGAGAAGTCCCGCCCTAGCGGGAACGGGACCCTCAATCATATGACACTAGGTATGAGATTGTATGTACTTCACAACTTCACCCACGGTCGTAATCTTCTCTGCATCTTCATCAGAGATTTCCATATCGAATTCATCTTCCAATTCCATGACCAATTCCACTACATCGAGAGAATCAGCACCCAAATCATCTTTGAAAGACGCTTCTAATGTTACCTCAGCCTCATCGGCACCCAAGCGGTCGATGACAATGCGTTTTACACGCTCCAATACATCGGACATCCGGTTCACCTCCTCTTTTGGTATTATACGAGATATGAAGTCAAAATACCATAGAGCGCAAAAAACGCTTTCCGGAGCTTCACTCTCTCCCCCCGCAACCCTTTTTTACAAATGCTGTGGAGTTACATGTACATGCCGCCGTCTACGTGAAGCGTCTGGCCGGTCATGTATGCCGCCCCTTCCGAGGCCAGAAAAACTACCGAGTTCGCAATGTCCTCCGGCCGCCCAAGCCGGGCTAAGGGAATTCCCTTTTCCAGCTCGCCGCGGACTTCATCGGACAACTGACGGGTCATATCGGTATCAATGAACCCCGGTGCCACGCAATTGACGGTAATGCCTCTGGAAGCCAGCTCGCGCGAGGCGGATTTCGTCAAACCGAAAATCCCCGCTTTGGCTGCGGCATAATTGGCTTGGCCTGCATTGCCGATTGCGCCTACCACCGACGAAATGTTGATGATCCGGCCGTAGCGCTGTTTCATCATTGGTCGCGTGGCGGCTTTCAGGCAGTTGAACACGCCTTTCAGATTCGTTTCGATCACCTGATCGAACTCTTCTTCTTTCATGCGCATGATGAGGTTGTCGCGCGTAATGCCCGCATTGTTGACGAGTATATCAATTTTGCCCCACTTCGCGATGACTTCCTTCACCAGCTGCTCGGCTTCCGCGCTGCTGCCCACATTGCCCTGCAGGGCGATGCCTTCCGCACCGAGCTCGGCGATCCGATCCACCGTCTCCTGCGCGGCTGCCGCGCTTCCCGCATAATTGACGGCCACGTTCACGCCTTGCTCGGCAAGCGCGAGCGCGATGGCGCGGCCGATGCCGCGCGATCCGCCGGTCACCAGGGCGACCTGGCCTTTAAGTGATGAGAACATGCAGTTTCTCCTTTCGCATCTCAGCCCATTATTATTCGTTCGCGGCCGCTTCGTCAAGCGCCTGCAGGCTTGCCAGACTGTTGACGTTGATCACTTTGACGGTTTTGTCGATCTTGCGGATCAGGCCTGCCAGCACACTGCCGGATCCGATCTCCACGAACGTATCGACGCCTGCGGCAATCAACCGCTCCACAGAATCCTGCCAGAGCACCGGCGAATACACTTGCTTCACGAGCAGGCTGCGAATCTCTTCCGGATCGGTAACCGGCTCCGCTGTCACATTCACGACCACGGGCACGGATGGCGCGCGGAAGGTCACTTTTTGCAGTTCAGCTTCGAGACGCACCGCCGCTTCTTTCATCAGCGAAGAATGGAACGGACCGCTGACTTCAAGCGGGATCGCCCGTTTGCCGCCGGCTTCCTTTACGCGTTCGACAACGGCATTTACGCCTTCCGCCGAGCCCGAAACGACGATTTGTCCCGGGCAGTTGACGTTAGCCAGCTCTACCGGCGTGCCGGCAGCGGCAATATCGCTGCACAGTGCGGCAAGCGCATCGCGCTCCGCCCCAAGTACTGCCGCCATTGCGCCTTGTCCGCCCGGCACCGCTTCTTCCATGAAGCGTCCGCGCAGGCGCACCAGACGAACGGCGTCTTCGTATTCGAGCACGCCGGCGGCAACCAGCGCGCTGTATTCGCCAAGGCTGTGGCCAGCTACATAAGCGGGCGTTAGTCCGTGCCCCTTCAGCGCCTCCAAATAAGCTACGCTGGCGGTAAGCAGCGCAGGCTGCGTATTTGCGGTCTGCTTCAGATCGCTGTCCGGTCCTTCAAACACAAGCCGGCTCAGCTCAAAACCAAGCGCCGCGTCGCCTTTTTCAAAGATTTCCCGGCTTTGCGGAAGCGCGTCGTAAACATCCTTGCCCATTCCGACGGCTTGAGCGCCTTGGCCCGGAAACACAAATGCGATTGTACCCATTGAGTATATACCCCTTCCACTAAACGTAAACGGTCGGACCGCGCGAAAACATCCGTACGCGGGCCGTTTCCGGCCAAATTACCAGATGAGCAGCGAAGCGCCCCAGGTCAAACCGCCGCCGAAGCCGACCATCAATACCTTGTCGCCTTCCTTGATGCGTCCTTCTTCGGCTGCTTCCACCAGCGCGAGCGGGATTGATGCCGCCGAGGTGTTGGCGTATTTGTCGACATTGACGACAACCTTCTCTTCCGGCAAATCAAGCCGCTGCATAGCGGACTGGATGATGCGGATGTTCGCTTGATGCGGCACGAGCAGATCAATATCTTCTTTGCCGAAGCCGGCTTTGGTCAGCACGCGTTCGGTAGCCGTGCCCATGACGCGCACGGCAAACTTGAAGACTTCGCGGCCGTTCATGTAGATGAAGTGTTTCTTATCTTCGACGGTTTGCGCGGATGACGGCAGACGCGAGCCGCCGGCTTCAAGCTTCAGCAGGCTGCCGCCGGAGCCCTCCGCACCGAGGTCGAACGACTGGAAGCCGCGGCCTTCCGGCACTTCGCCGACGATAACCGCTCCGGCCCCGTCGCCGAAGAGCACGCAGGTGTTACGATCCGTATAATCCGTAATGCGCGACAAGGTGTCTGCGCCGATAATTAGTGCATTGTTGTACATGCCGTTTTGGATAAAGCCGGTCGCCGTTGCAAGGCTATAGACGAAGCCTGAGCAGGCCGCCGACAGGTCAAACGCCGCAGCGCCCTTGGCGCCGAGCTTATCCTGCAGAATGCAGGCCGTCGAAGGAAATGCGCTGTCCGGGGTAATCGTCGCTACAATAATCAGATCCAGATCTTCGGCTTTCATGTTGGCCGATTCCAGGGCGCGCAGCGCCGCTTCGTAGGCCAGATCAGAGGTCGCCTGTTCCGGGGCGGCGATATGCCGCTCGCGGATACCGGTCCGGGAGACAATCCATTCGTCATTCGTTTCGACCATTTTTTCCAGGTCTGCATTGGTCAATATTTTCTCGGGCACATATTTACCTGTTCCGATAATGCCCACAGAGCGCAACTGTTTCATATCGTCACTCACTTCCCGCTAATTTCCTTGGATATACTGGCCACAAGGTCCGCCTTCAGCGCAATGCGCGCTTGTCTTACCGCATTCTTAATCGCATTTCCGTCCGAGGAACCATGCCCTTTCACTACCAGGCCGCTTAAGCCCAGAAGCGGAGCTCCGCCATGTTCCTTGTAATCCAGCTTGCCCTTTAGTCCCCGCAGCTCCGGCATCAGCATGGCGGCACCGAGCTTAGTCTTTAGGGACTTGCTGAACTGCTGCTTGAGCAGAGAAAACATCGCTCCCGCCGTGCCTTCCAGCGACTTGAGCAGGATGTTGCCGGCAAAACCGTCGCAGACGAGCACATCGCAGTTACCGGTCAGCACGTCTCTAGCTTCAACGTTGCCGACAAAGTTGATGCCCGGCAGAGCTTCAAGTAGCGGATACGCTTCTTTGGTCAGCTCGTTGCCTTTGCCGGGCTCCGTGCCGACATTCAGCAGTCCGACCCGCGGATTCGCAATGCCATGCACCTTGCTGCGGTAGAGACTGCCCATCAGCGCGTACTGCGCCAGATGCTGCGGCTTGGCGTCCATGTTCGCGCCAAGGTCAAGCGCCAGAACGCCGACATCGTCGAGCGTCGGAATCATCGGCGCAAGCGCCGGACGTTCGATGCCCTCCATCCGGCCGACGACGAGCAGTCCCGTTGTCATGAGCGCGCCTGTATTCCCTGCGGAGATCATCGCCTCCGCTTCGCCTTCGCGGACCATGCGGCCGGCGACGACCATGGACGAGTCCTTCTTGCGGCGTACCGCCTTGACCGGCTCGTCCTCCGGTTCAATGACTTCGCTGGCATGGCGGATCGTCAGGTTAGACGGTCTGCCGGTCAGCAGCGGCGTCAGCTTCGCTTCATCACCGACAAGCACAATTTGCGTGTCGGTGTATTCCGCGGCTGCGGCGAGCGCCCCCTCGACATTGCTTGCGGGTGCGTTATCTCCCCCCATCGCATCAATTGCGATCAGCACTGCGGATTCCCCCTTCGCTGTATTCTTCGATTGCGGACCGGTACACGACAAAATGGCCCTGAAACACCAGTTCTTCTCCAACGTACGTAAAAACATCCACTTCCGCTTTGCCGCCCCGTCCCGCGAGCGAACGCACCTGCGCTTTCGCGATGCATTTCTCTCCGAGCCGGACCATACGCACAAACCGGATATCGGCGCTGGCCGTCAAGGCAATCTCGTCGTTGATCACCGCCACGGCAAGCGAATTGGCTTGACCAAAGACATAGTGCCCCCGGGCAATGCCGTTCCGGGAGAACACATGCTCCTCGCGGATTTCAAAAATCGAAATGCCGCTCTTGTCGAGTTGGAGGTCGACGATATCCCCGACGACTTCATCGGCAGGCAACGAGCGGACCTGATCGTAGGAATGCTCGGCCATCTGCTTCATCCGCTCGCGCAGCTCCGGAATACCCAGCTCCAGCCGGTCCAGCCGGATGGTCTGAATGCTCACCTTGAGCTGTCGTGTCAGCTCTCTGTCGGTAACGAAAGGATTGACGTCAATTATGTTCAGCAGCTGCTGCTGCCTTTCTTTCTTGGACATTCGCTCGATCGCGGCTCACCTCCGAGGCGCCTGCTATAGCAGCAACCGGCCGCAGGAAAGGCCGCTGTAAGTATAGCTCCAGACCCATAAGATATAAATTAGAACCAGGTACTAATATGTAGTATAAAGCATCCTTCGGGAAAAATAAAGCATTATATCAAGGGCAGTCCGCCGGGCACGGACAGGCCTAGTCGAAAATTGGAGGGTGTAACGGACCCAAGAGGTCTTATTTGCTGAAAAACCGCTTTTATCGGAACGCAACAGACCTGAGCGCCGCTGAGAATGTTCACCCTACCGGCGGGAAGAAGCCGGACGATAAGAAACACGGCGAAAAGAACCCCGCCGCCATTCGCCTGGACACATCATCAAAGCCCAATGCCCAACATCGGCCAGCATTCTAGAGTGTTCTCACCCGCCTACTGATAAAAAAGCGCATAAAAATAGCATCCCGCCAATGGCGGGATGCTATTCCCGAGCTCAAACTATTGTTTGATGATCTCTCTAGCTTTGTAAGTTCCGCATACTTTGCAAACGCGGTGAGACAATTTCAATTCGCCGCATTGTTCGCATTTAACCATGCCCGGAACAGCCAGTTTGAAGTGCGTACGACGTTTGTCGCGACGCGTCTTGGACGTTCTGCGTTGAGGTACTGCCATGTGTTTCCACCTCCCGATTCCCTGTTAAATCCCGCCGACACGCGGGCTTTGTTCTTAGTCGTCTTGCTTGGTAAAGAGTCCTTTCAACCCAGCGAAGCGAGGATCAATCACCGTGTTGTCGCAACTGCAGGTGCCTTCGTTCCAATTTTGTCCACATGTCTGACAAAGACCAAGACAGTCTGCCTTGCACAATACCGAATCCGGCAAGTGCAGTACGAAGTTCTCTTCCACGAAGGGAGCAAGCTCCACGACCTCATCCGAAACATAGATGAGATCTTCGTCCTCGTCATCGGGAAGAAGGGGCTGTTTCAGCCACCGGTAAGTCTCAGCAAAAGGAATATCCAGTTTCGTTCTTACTTCGGCCAGACAACGTGAGCAGAGCATTACCGCCTCACCGCGGAGTGTTCCTGCCACGTCCACCGTATCGGTGCCCGCAGGCAACGCCTTAAGGTCTACCGAAAGCGGAGATACGGACAAAATATCCTTGCGCCCTTTGACGGCCTCGCTTACATCCAAAGTGCCGTGGATGTGTTCCGGCTCGTCGGCGTTTGCTATTTTGCGAAAGTGAATCTTCATTTACGATCACTCCAAACAAACAAAAATTATTATACCTATCTTTTCCGTGTTTTGTCAACGATTTTCGTTAAGTGTTTCCGAGAATCGTTGAACCCTCACAGGCTTTCCTTCATATTGTTTCAACAGGCATGACAATTTATGATATAACTAAGCCCTAAGGTTTGCAAGCGTAGTTACATTCCATCCAAAAACGGAGTTGAGCCCTCTTGACTACAGTCGGCATTATTGCTGAATATAACCCGCTGCATAACGGGCATGTCCATCATTTTGAAGAAGCGAAGCGGCTATCCGGCGCGGATCGCGCCGTCGTCGTGATGAGCGGGCCGTTTACCCAGCGCGGCGAGCCGGCGGTGGCCGGCAAGCGAGCGCGCACCGAGATGGCGCTTCACATGGGCGCCGATCTCGTGCTGGAGCTGCCGGTGGCGTACGCCTTGCAGCCGGCAGAATGGTTCGCCTTCGGAGCCGTCTCCCTGCTGGACGCCACCGGCGTCGTGGACAGCCTCTGCTTCGGCTCCGAAGCCGGCAGCCTGGCGCAGCTGCTGCCGCTGGCCGCTTTTCTCGCTGAGGAGAGCAGCGAGCTGAAGGACGCCTTGCGCCGCCAAATGGCGGAAGGCGCAAGCTTTCCCGCCGCGTTCAGCCAGGCCGCGGCGGAAGCCTGGGCCGCTCCGGGCGAGGGCAGCCCGGAGACGGCCATGGCGGCCGAGCTGCTGCGCCAGCCGAACAACAGCCTCGGCCTGCACTACCTGATCGCGCTGCAGCGTCTCGGCAGCGCGATCAAACCGCTGACCGTGCCGCGCACCGGTGCGGGCTTCCACGATCCGCTGCGGCCCGGCTCCCCGATCGCCAGCGCCACCGCCATCCGCCGCCTGCTGCTGGAAGGCGGGTCCCCGGCGGCATACCTGCCGGCTTACAGCAGCGAGATCCTGGCCCGGGAGCAGGCGGCCGGCCGGGGACCGGTGCAGGCGGAGGATTTCGCCCCCCAGCTCCGCCATGCCCTGCTCACCCGCAGCGCCGCCGAGCTTCGCGGCCTGCTGGATGTTAACGAAGGGCTCGAGCACCGGGTGAAAAAAGTTCTCCCGGGGCTTGAGCCCTTCAGTGTGGCCGGTCTGCTGCAAGCGCTGAAAAGCAAACGCTATACGCATACCCGGCTGCAGCGTATGTTGATGCATATCCTGCTGAATCACGGCAAGGAAGAGCTGTCGCCCGCCCGCTTGGCTGAGGGCCCGGCGTATATCCGGGTACTCGGCTTCCGGGACAGCGGCCGCGAGCTGCTGAAAGCGATGAAACGGACCGCTTCGCTTCCCGTCATCACCAGCGCCGCGCGCTTTGACCATCCGCTGCTGGAGCGCGATGTCCAGGCAGCGGCGGTCCATGCTGCGGCGTATCACCCTTCCGCGTCCCGCGATTGGTTCGCGGATTATCTGGAGCCGCCGGTCATGGGGTGACCGGCAGTTCCTTCAGGTAGGCCAGCGCGTCATCCAGCGTCTTGACCTTGACCAGCTTCATGTCGGTGCCGATCTGATCGGCCTTCTTTTTCGCTTCCTCGTAATTTTTCTCCGGCACAAAAAAGATTTCCGCATGTTTGCGGTCGGCCGCGACAATCTTATGCTTCACGCCGCCGATCGCTCCGACATTGCCGTCGGCATCCATCGTTCCCGTTCCGGCGATCCGGTGGCCCTTCGTCAAATCGCCCGGCGTCAGCCGGTTATAGATCTCCAGCGTAAACATGAGGCCGGCCGACGGGCCGCCGACATCCGTACTCGCGAAGCTTACCGCTTTGCCCTTTTGCTCCGGCTCAACCTTCTGTACAGCCCCGATCATAACGCCTAACCCCGGCCGCGCCGGGCTATCTGCTTTGTCCTTGACTTCTACCAGCGCCACCTGCTCGGACAATTCCTTGTCTCCGCGGTGCAGCCGGACAGTAACCTTATCGCCGACATGGTATCCGGAGAGCAGCGTAGACAGCGCCGCGGGATCCGGCACCGTTTTTCCATCGACGCTGATGATCTTGTCGCCGGGCTTGAACTGCCCCTTGTTGGCCGTATCCGGCACGGAAAAGACGAACAGATAATCGATGACATCCGCATAAGGCACTCCCGCCGCGCGGTACGCCGATTCTACGGCCGAAGACTGCGAGCTGCTCATATAGTAGACCTGCTGGGCGGCGTATTCCTGCACCGTTTTGTCCTGAAGCCGCGTCTCCTTGCTGATGATCTCGCTGTTTGGATTAAATAACGAAGCGACCAGGAGCGCGACATTGGCGTAGCTTGCCGACACCGTCGTCATCATGAAGACGCCTTTTTCCTCCGGATCGGCATTCTCCACTTTGATCATCGGCGCAACCTCGGAGGCACTCCCCGGCTGATACACGATATATGGCGTATTCATAAAAACGGCAACATACAGGATGACGATAAACGTAAACAAATAGGCGAAGACCCGGAAGCCCGCCCGGCGTTTCATGGTTCCCAAATCCGTCCCTTCTTTCCCGGAGCCGCTGGTTTTGATTACTGCTATGGCATGAACGGCTTGCATGGCATGACGGCAGCCCTTGACGCATAAGTTGTAAACAAGCTCTGCCGTTTGTCCTAAGTTATGATGAGGTGATGCCGAACATGAATCTCTTTAAAATAAAACGGACCGCCGCAAGCGCGCTCCCGCTGCTGTCCGGCGCGCTCGCGATCCTGCTTGCCGTCTCGATTATCCTTGCGCCGGAATCCTCCTTCGCGGCCTCCCTGCAGGGCGTCAAGCTGTGGTGGACGCTGGTCTTTCCGGCGCTCCTGCCGTTTCTCATCCTCTCGGAAATGCTGTCCGCTTCCGGTTTCGTCCACGCGCTCGGCGTCCTGCTGTCACCGCTGATGACCCGGCTCTTTCGGCTGCCCGGCGCCGGAGGCTGGACGCTGGCGCTGGGTCTGACCGCCGGATTCCCGGCGGGCGCGGAGAGCGCCGCGAAGCTGCACAAGCAAGGCGGCGTTACCGCAGACGCTGCCGCCCGGCTGGCCTCGCTAGCCCACTTTGCCAGCCCCGTCACGATCGTCATCGTGATCGGGACGGGGCTGCTGCACAGCCCGGAGGCGGGCTATGTGCTGCTGGGCGTGCACTGGGCCGCCGGGCTCCTGGCGGGCGTCACGGCGGCGCGGCTGCCGCGGCAAGCCGCCCCGGCTCCGGCCGGCGGAGCCGATCCCGCAGCGCCGGGTTCAGCCGCGGCCGGCCAAACGCCGCGGGGGCGGACCCGCGCCTCGCTGCCGGCGCGCATGCACCAGGCTGCGGCGGATGCGCGGGCCGCCGACGGCCGCAGCTTCGGCAAGCTGCTGGGCGAATCCGTCACCGCCGCCGTGGCGCGGCTCATGGTCGTCGGCGGCTTCATTATCATCTTCGCCGTCGCCGTCAACATCCTCGGCGCGCTGCTGCCGCTGCTTCCTGCAGCCCTTGGCCCTGCGCTGCTGGAAATGCACCTCGGCGCAAATGCGCTGGCCGTTAGCCCGCTTCCGGCCACCACTCAGCCATCGACAAGCGCCCTCACACTCGCGCTGATGTCCGCAGCCCTCGGCTGGAGCGGCATTTGCGCCCAGCTGCAGGCGGTCACGGCGCTGCGGCCGGCGAATGCCGCGCTGCGCCCGTTCGCCGTGCAGCGCGCGCTGCATGCGCTGTACGCTTTTGCACTGACGCCGCTCTGCTGGAAGTCCTTATCCGCCGCCGGGACGCAGGCGCTACCGGCGTCCGCCGGCGCGGATGTCTCCGTCCGGACGCAAGCGGGCAATTTATGGAGCTTTATTCCCGGGCTCCTTGGGCTGCAGGCCATGCTTCTGATTGGGCTAACGCTACTCTCTGCAATCGTGTATGTTATTTACCGCCGCCGTCCAGCCGGTTGAACTTGCGCATCATCGCCTGTTCGACTTCCGGTGTGACAAAGTCGGAGACGTTGCCGCCGAAATGGGCGATTTCTTTGACCACGCTGGAGCTGAGATAGGAATATTTCGGGTTCGTCATCATGAAAATCGTCTCCGCATCGGGACTCAAGCTGTGATTGATCGATGCGTTCTGCAGTTCGTATTCAAAATCGGTTACTGTGCGGATACCGCGTACGATTACCTGCGCATCCTTTTGCCGCACGTAATTGACCAGCAGATCCCGGAAGCTGTCGACCTCGACATTGGGCAGATCCGCCGTAGCCTGCCGCAACAGTTCCGTACGTTCCTCTACTGAAAACAGCGGATTTTTGCTTAAATTGTTCAATACCGCAACGATAAGCCGGTCAAACTGCTTGCCCGCCCGCTGGATGATATCCATATGTCCCAGGGTGACGGGATCGAAGCTCCCCGGATATATGGCGACACGCTCTTTTCTAATTTGCAGGCTCATCGTTATCCTCCCCGCCGTCTTCGGCTTGTTTCGTATCATATTTATAGATGGCGACAGCGGTCTCGCCGTATACTGCCTTGCGCAGCTGGCTAAAGCCCGGAATGTCCTCCGGGTAGCCGTAACCCGATTCATGCTCCAGCACAATAAGCGCACCGGGTCTCAGCAGCCCTTTTTCAACCATCGCCAGCATCAGTTCTGCTCCATGCTTCAATCTGTAGGGCGGATCCAGAAACACCAGATCAAATGCCCGTCCCCGTTTCTCCAGCGCTCCAAGCGCGCGCGATGCATCGTTGCGGTAAACCTCTGCCTGCGCCTCCAGCTTGACCGCCTTCAGATTGGCTTTCACCGTCTCGATGCTCTTCGGCTCCATATCGACAAATACGGCCTTGTCCATCCCCCGGCTCAGCGCCTCAATGCCCAGCCCGCCTGTCCCGGCGAACAGATCCAGCGCCTCTCCGCCTTCAAAATAAGGCCCGATCATGCTGAATACCGCTTCCTTCACCTTGTCGGTCGTCGGCCTTGTCCCGTTTCCGGGTACACTGCGCAGCGGTCTGCCCTTTGCGCTTCCCGATACCACTCTCACCGTCATCACCTGCTTAATCTCTCTGTTAGTGAATTATGCCCATGTAGGCGCACAAGTCTTAGCCTATCGTACCACAATTGCCGATTGAAATAAAAAGATTGTCCAACCGATGTATAAGACCGCAAAGAGGCGGACATCCTGTAATTATCGACATCAAAAAATGTCGTAGACAACCGCGGAGCAGGCTTACGTTTCCCCATAAGCTCTTCGTCCGGTTTCTCCTCTCCCATGAAAGAGGCTCCCGAAAGGGAGCCTCGATTTTTTTTTGCCTGACCGGCATTAGCAACCTAGTCGCTTGTCGGTGCAGCGGTAAGATTCTGGATATCCTCCGAGCCAAAGAGGAGCAGTGCAATCGCAAGAACCAGCAAAATGCCTCCCGCGAATCCTTCTCCGTCGAAATCTTCCATTCAAGCCACCTCTTTGCGGACTTAATCATTGTCGTCGTTCATTTTTTTCTTCACGGCATCCATCAGATCGCTCACGGTGATCCCGCTGTTTTCATTCATAAAGCTGACGATTTTATCGACGTTGTTGTTGGCGGATCCGTTCAGCGTATTATATTTTCCGACCAGGCCGACAACAAGAGAAGCATCTCGAAACACCTGAAATGAATCCACTCTCAGTTTTCCGGTCAACAAAAGCGCGGCGACGGTCGCTTCAAGCCCTTTGTTTTTATTTAGCGCAGAGGCGGCTGAAGTACGTTTGGCGCTCGTTTTCTTTTTTCCGGGAGCGGCCATACCCTTTCTTCCTCCCCTGTCCGGTCTTCAAACAGACTTTGTGCGCCCGTAACGTATTGTATGCTGGAGAGAGAGGGGACTGTGAATGAGAAAATGCAGCTGCCGCAAAAAAAGAAAAGCGCGTTCCGCGGCGTTCGGGCCGGGACACGCGCTTTTGCAGGAACAATCCCTAGATGAAGCAGGCGCTCAGGATGATAACCAGCAGGATATAAAGAACCAGAATCGCGCCGGTAGATGTAAAGGGACTAACAACGGGGTTCACCGGACCAACGTTTGCAGGGCTGACGTAACCGCAATCTGCACCCATGAGAAATGACCTCCTTTTTGATGATCACTACACGATAGCTTATGTATCCGGGGCACAGTCAGTTTGGGCGAAATGGCATACTTTAGGGCGCGACTATTTCGTCCTGTAAAAGAAGGCATCCAGCCCGGGAACTTTAAAGGTGGATGCCTTATGGTTTAGTCTGAAACGAGAATACCGTCAAAGCTTTCCGGACCTACCCGTACGCTTCCGAGCAGGTTTGAAGATACGAATGCGGTGTACGTCAGCTGGCTGGTAATCGGCGGATTGAAGTCGTCGGCAGAGAACGAGATGACCTGCGGCGCCAGAACGCTAAGGCTAAAGGTCGATGTGGCGCTGTACACGACCGGATCCGTAGGCAGCGTACCTCTGACCACCGTCACCGTAATTCCGACAAGTGCCAGCGGCAATTGAAGGGACACGGTTCCGCTTAACAGAACCCGCGGATTGGTCGTAATGCCGGTGGTGACAAGTCCGATTTGGCCGAATAATTGCGGTGTATTGATGACAAGAATCGGAATGGCGATCGAGTTGCCGTAGCTCGCGTTCTGCGAAGTGCGGGCATCAATAAATGTGCTCATGAATCTCCCTCCTTTCTTGCTTATATGCTTAGTATATTTAGCGTGCCATGGATTGGACTGGTTGGTTATCCTCCGGCAAATGCGTAACTTTTCTGTTTTACGGCCCTTTGGTTGTACCGTCCCGCTTGTTGAATGCCAGTTCGAATAAGCCCGTCGCCGACAGTCCGGCGATCCCTCCGGCCCAGAGCCGCAACGCCAGCCCCAGATCGGTGAGCGGGAATGCCGCCGCACCGACCAGCAGCCCGATCCCCAAGCCGATGGCGGGTATGATATTGCGCGGGAGGTCAAACGTTGTTTTGACCAATTGGACAAGCGCCATGACAAATACGGACAGCACGCTGGCAAAGGTCAATACCTGATTCAGCGCTTCATTCTCCATCTTCCATCATCTCGCCTTTCCGGTAACGAGAAGTCCCGCACGGTTCAGGACCGTTAACAACCGGTAAAAGTCGTAGCTTCCGCCTGTCGGCGTATCCAGCAGGCCTGCGGCTACCGCGGCATTTACCGCCGGTTCCGCCCAGGCCGGAATCGCCGTCAGGACACTTCGGCTTTCCAGGGCCCCTAGCCGGTCCCCTATAGTTTTGATCGCCGAGCCTTGCTCCTGCACCCCGGTCTTCAAGGTATCCCGGCTGACCGTCAGGCCGGCAAGCAGCACCCGCAGTTCCGCCAGTTCCGTCTCCAGCTCCGTAAGTCTTTGCTTATCTTCCGCCGACATCTCGTCATCCTCCTTAATTTCGTCATACTGATAGAGGTTATACGTATCCATCATTTGAATCAGCTTGGCCGCATAATTCGGATCGGTCGCATAACCTGCTGCGGCAATTTCCCTCGCCGCCGTTTTTCCATCCACACCGATGGCTTTGCTGTAAAGCCCGCGGTTCCAGGAGACTCCGCCGACAAGGATCGCCGAATGATCCGCCACAGACTCGCCCCAGTTATGATAGGCCCGGAAAGCCGCAGTCACCTGGACGGCCTTTCCGTTCACGTATTCCGTTGTTCTCATGGCAATGCTTCCGGCCGGGCCGCTGCCTTTAATGCCAAAAAGGTTGCCCGCCCTGACCGTCAGCCCGCTGCTGCCAAAGCCCGATTCGAGCGCCGCCTGGGCAATCGTCAGAGAAGCCGCGATATGGCTCCGCTGCATGTCCGCCACCGCATAGGGAGCGATTTTTGCGATAAATTCGGACGCCGTCATTTCATCACATCCTTTTCCTACATTTAATGCTGCAGAATTTCGCAAGGCTTGTGCGCCTCCCTATCGCTACCTGATATAACTGCGCAACGCCGTTCGCCGGCGGAAATAAAAAGATGTCCCAAAAGGCTCAGCAGAAAAGCTGCATTGCCTAAAAACGCAAAAATGCGTTCCCCGATAACCAGAGGATCGCATCTCGCTTCTATTACTCTTACAGATTCATAACTTGTCTCTAGCACTTCATTTCCGTTTAACCTGTAGCTTCAAAGGTAATCCGGTTGTGCCCGCTTCGTTTGGAGATAAACAACGCCTCATCGGCAAGCTCAAGCACCTCGCGGATGTCCGGGCCTTCCGGCAACCATACCGCCGCACCGATGCTGCAGCCCACCTGAATGGATTTGCCGTCGATCATGTAAGGCTGATTGAGCCGCCCGATTATCCGGCTCGCCACAACCTCCGCTTCCTGCATCGGCTTGCCCGCCGATGTGCTCAGCACCACAATAAACTCATCCCCCCCGATCCTGGCGACGATTTCGTGATCGCGGATGCATCCTACTAACCGGTGAGCCGCTTCCTTCAGCAATAAATCGCCCGCAGCAAAGCCGGGTCCGTCATTCACCTTTTTAAATCCGTCGAGATCCAAATGCAGTACGCTGAGCGATGATTTATTCTGCCGCGCTTTCTGCATCCCTTGAACCAGGATGCCGTCAAGCGCTTCGCGGTTTGGAAGTCCGGTAAGCAGATCATGCAGCGTTGTATCGGTCAGCGGTATCAGCCGCAACTCCCCCCTGCCCGGCTTTCCGCCGGACAACAGGCGCAATGCGTTCCCCAGCGCTTCCAGCTCGGGCATCCGCATCGGCGGAATGCTGACCGTCTCAGGAGCGCAGGCGAGCTGTTCTGCCGAACCGGTCAAAGAAGCAAGCGCTGCGGCCAAACTCCCCCCGATCATCCGTCCCAGAAGCGCCAGAATGATCATGGCTGCAGCTCCGCACAATGCGATGAAGCGTTCCAGCCGGTACAGACCGGCAAGCACGGCCGATCGAGGTTCGCGGACGATGATGGCAACATCTTTACCTTGGTAACCGCGGTAGCCTTGGCTTAGGGCATAGCCGCTGACATAACTGTTCTGCCCGGCTTCCTCATCTGCGACCCAGCCGTTCCCCTGCTTCTTCGCTTCGGCAAGCACGTCACCGGATAGCTTGCTGCCAAGCCAGATGGTTCCGCCCTCAATCACCGCACCATCTGCGGTCCGGATGATCAGAATGTCCCGGTCGTCCGGGGTGGCCGCGGTTTTCTTCTCCCGGTTTTGCGCACTCGCTTCCCAATCGGCATCGCTGGCGTATGTATAAGCGGCAAGCACACCCGCCACTGCTCCATCGCTGCCGTACACCGGCAGGCTGATCCCGATAAAACGCGGCAGGTGTGCCGGGTTCAGGTGCAGGACGCCCGCTAAATCCGGTTGCGGCTGAACGCTTTGAATCATCGTCTGAAGCAGCCCGTCCTTGTAAATCGGCTGACTTCCGAGATCTTGTCCGGTCAGCAAATGACCGGTATCCGCGGCAACGATTCCGTCGGCCGCCCGGATATACCCTGTCCACGCAAAGTAAGGCAGGCTGCGCTGGAACGTATTCAACGCGTCTTCGATTCGGGCCGGCTCGGCAAGTCCGCGAAACACCGCCGCCTGTGACAGAAGTTCCAGCTCTCGTGCATTTGCCCAGACGTGTCGGTCCCTCTCCTCGGCCAGGGCCTGCGCGTACACCGCAAATGAACGCCCGGCGTTGTCCATCAGGGTGTCCCCATGACGATGGACGATCAGCAGCGTTAAAGCGGTCAGCAGTACAGCAATCAAAGCAAACAAGCCGGTAAAAAACGTGCGCAAATTCAGCTTCATTCCCATTCTCCTTTTATATCAATACCCTCACATCTTCTAGCAAAATTGTCATGAGTTTGCCCGGCGGCACCCTGCATGGCGGGGCGGTATAGTATACTTTTCTCATTACGTCACGTCATAATGAAGGAGTGTATCCCCATGTCCGAACAATACGAAATTTATGATGACCCGTTTAAAATGCTCATTCTTCTGGCCAACCTGGTCTCCGAAAAGCTCGGTGTACAGCTGGACTACGCCAATGTTCCCGTCTACGAAAACGATGTGTTCGCCCTCGCCCACGAGAAGTTCCTTTACAAAAAAGACGGCACCGAAATTACCTGGCTCGAATTCCTCGGCCGGGACATCTCATCTTCGCAGGATCTCAGCCGGGCGGAGTACAACAAAATGTTCGTCGATTGCATGGCTTCGCTCTACCAGTTCTAAAGCGCTACATAATTATGTATAAAAGCAAATTCTCATGTGAGCAGCCCTTTTCTTCTAGATAAGGGCTGTTTCTTTATATATCGGTTTAAATTTTCTTTTTTAAAAATGGCACTTTAGGAGATTGTTTCACGAGAGCCGTTTCGATATAATAGCAAAAAAACAAGCGGAGGTAAATGATGGAAGACTCCACCCGTAAGGAACCGTTCCGGTACGTAATGAACCAGCCGATTGAGTGCTGGCTTGAAGTTCCCCCCGGGAATGCCGGCCCCGGCGCGGGTAAATTAACGGAGGGCGTACTCTTGGACCTCAGCCGTTCGGGCTGCAAGGTCCGTACATCCCTGAATCTCCGTTTTAGTGCCGGCGATACGCCGCTGGTCATTCATTTCCGCCTGACGGGCGATATGCTCAAGCTTACCGGCAGCGTGCGTTGGGGTTGGATGTTCGGCCTTGGGCAATATCAATACGGCATTCGTCTGGATCTGGAGCCGATTGAAGAGACCCGGCTGTTAAATGAACTAGAACTATGGATGCATTCGCGGCAAGCACTGGGCTAACCGGAATTGGTTTGTCTTTATCTAAGTAATATACATAAATGATTAATACTCAGCATCACCTCTGAGGCTCTTTGGCACTCCGGCTGCCAGGGAGCCTTTTCTCAGAATTGAATTATACGGAGTCCGCTTTTTCAGCTATAATGGTTTCCATATGAAACCACGCAAAGGATGGGATCTTTATGGAAGCTACGGTTACCAAACGCTGGCTGCTTGCCAGACTTTATGATCCGGAACAGACGATTGTGGATTGCCGTTTTACACTGGGAAGCCCGGAAGCCGGCAGAAGCAGTTATGAAAAAGAACATATTCCGGGAGCCGTCTATCTGGACCTGGAACTGGATTTGTCTGCTCCCGTAGGCGAACATGGCGGACGCCATCCGCTCCCTGATCCTGAGGCGCTTGCAGCTAAGCTAGCGAAGCTCGGCATCGGCAACGATACCCGCATCGTTGCTTATGACGATGAGAGCGGCATGAACGCCGCCCGGCTGTGGTGGCTGTTGCGTTACATCGGGCACGAGCAGGTATTTATACTGGAAGGCGGGTTCAGCAGCTGGAAAGCGGAGAATTATCCGGTGACGGACTACCAGCCTGTTCGCGTGCCGAGCTCATTTGTGGCCAAGGTTCAGCCGCAGATGCTGGCTGGTGTCGCTGAGGTACGCCGGGTGTCGGAGCTGACCGCTTCGGCCGAAGCCGAGACCTCTGCAGTGGATGCCACCCCTGTCCTTCCCGTCCTGATCGACTCCCGCGCCAATGACCGCTATCGCGGGGAGAACGAAACGATGGACAAAAAGGCCGGGCATATTCCAGGCGCAGTGAACTTTTTCTGGAAAGAAACGCAAAATGCCGACGGCAGCTATAAAAGCGCCGAGCAGCTTCAAGAGCATTTTGCCGGACTGGACAAGGAACGCGAGATGATCGTCTACTGCGGCTCCGGCGTAACGGCCTGCCCGAACGTGCTGGCACTTGAAAAGGCCGGATATAAGAATGTGCGGCTGTATGCAGGGAGCTGGAGCGACTGGGTCAGTTACGGGGAGAATCCGGTGGCGACGGGAGAGGGATAGAGTTTGAGAGGTGTATATCGACAATAAAAAGGACTGAACCGGGAAAAGAGTAAGCTCCCTGGTTCAGTCCTTTTTGAGAAGGTGATGGGTCAGCAATTCAGTTTAAATAATACGAATCGAGACCTTTTTTAATCCCTTGGACAATCTTATCTTGATATGCAGCCTGGCTTAACTTCAGGTCTTCTTTACGATTGGTCATAAAACCCATTTCGATTAGCAGTACCGGCACGGTTGACCAGTTGAATCCGGTAAGATCGCTCCGAGGGATTAATCCGCGCGATGTCGCCTGCGTTTCCTTCAGCACCGCCTTGGATAGAACCTTGGTGATTTCCAGACTCTGCGCTGCAATCTTTTTCGTAGAGTCATTGTCTGTGGAAGGGTAGAGAAATGACATGCCTTGGATACTGTGATTCTCGCTTCCGTCTGCATGGAGTCTAAGGGTCAGATCAGCTCCTGCCTGATTGCATCTTGTGGCTCGCTCGCGGTTGGATATATCTACATTATTAGTGCTGCGGATCATGACAACTTCATAATCTTTCTGGAGTACTTTCTCCAGCTTCAATGCCACCTCAAGGGTAAGTTTGTACTCGGGTTTACCGGTGGCTATGCCCTGTGTGCCACTTGACACCTTAGGTTTAACAGTACGGCTTCCTGGCGCTATCGGCTCTTTTGCATTGTTTGCTTTACTTTGGTGTCCTGCATCGATGCAAATAACCGTCTTTGCTTGTGTACTGCCCTGGGATTGTGAATCTGCTGCCTTCACATTCGGAATAGTTAGTACGCTGCCTGACACCAGCGAGATTACAATCAGCATGAGGATTATTTTCCATTTTACGTGCATGTTTAACTCCTATCAATTTGGCCAAGGATTGCCGCTATATAATTTTTTGACTCCGTTATCTGTACATAAAGAACCAGGGTCTGAACGATCACGGTAGATGGAGCATTCGTCACGCCCAAAATCACTTACTTGCCAATTTCCCGAAATTCCATTTCGAACTAACGTATACGTATTCAAATCTGCCTCATAGACCTGCTTGTTATTTAGCAGCACAGGGAAAAACTTGAAAAATCTGATTTTATAGGCTCCGTCCTGTAGTGGACTTATGGAATCAACCCGATAATTCACCAAAGGATCAATAACCTTTGGCGTACCTTTAGCGTTCGCGTTGACATAATCAACCTCAATGCGTTTCTTTAAATTGTTGTAGAACTGCGACCCTTCCTGCACATCGCCTTGTACTGAAGAGAAATCCAGCAGGTTAACCGATTGGGCATAATGAACCTGATAATTGAACAAGGCATTCTCTACATCAATGGAATTACTGTCGAGTCTCCGTTTATAGGTAAGTGAAGCCGTCCGTGCTTGCCGCAGCGGAGCATTCATGTCCATTACAAATGAAAATTCTTGGCCAGGAGTAACCTTCTGAGATGGAAGATAGGTCAGCTTGTACTGCTTCACGTATCTTTGGAAGACCGTATCGTAAATGCGGCTCAGCTCAGTCTGCAGATCATCGTCAACGCTCAGGAAAAAGTGTTCTCCCCCGGTCTGCTGGGCGATATACGACAAATTGTCATCCTCTTCTCCGAAACCAATCATATAAATGGGAATCCCCAATTGCTTTGATAGATCGATTACGGATTGAACGGAGGAACCATAGTTGGAATCCTTGCCATCCGTAAACGCAATCACATATTTGGGCCCTTGCTGCTCGTTCGTATCATACAGAGCTTTTGTTAAAGAATCATACAACGCCGTCTGTCCACCATCGGAAGCTACCCCGGATAGCTTTAAACTAACTGCATTTCGGTTCGAGGTAAAAGGGATATCTGCAACAGACGGAACATAGCTGGAGAAAGACAATATCTCAAATTGTCCCTTGGCTTCTGCGGGAATATTATCGATGAACTCGATCGCTGCCAGCCGTACAAGGTCCATTTTGGAGGTGGATACCCCAGTAGTCGGCGGATCCTGCATGCTCCCGCTTTTATCTATTACCAGATTTACGCTGACCGTGTCACTGTCTTCCACAAGTGAAAGTCCCTGAACCGCCTGCCCATTTACCTTGAACATTTCCTTGCTGAGCGACATCTGTTCAATTTCCTTTTGGTATTCTTGATCAGCGAACAATGAAAAATACACATCAACTTTGCCATCTCCATAGCGGGATGAATCCACCTGGTTAACCTTAATATAAGCCGGCTCCGCCGGAACAGGTGAAGGCGATGCATCCGGCACATCGGTAGATACCGGAGCAGCCGCAGCTTCAGATGGAGAAGGATTAGCAAAGTTCCCCCGAGCCGTATCCGCTTTACCTTGCACCGCATCACTTCCATTCCTTAGCCAGGCGAAGGCGCTAACGGCCAGCAGCAATACTGCAACAATCACAAGAAACGGCATCTTCCAGCTTTTAGTATTTTGTTTTCTAACACGTTGAATCTCATTTGCAGGCACCGCATCAAGTTGCGGCAGTTTTGCCGGTTCCTTAAACTCCGATTCTCCCTCTAAAGCATATCCGCATTTTTTACAAAAAAGATCGCTTGAAGACGCCTGGGTACCACATTTCCCGCAAAACATGCTCATTCCACCCTACTCTATTTGTGGTTTCTACTTTCCTTATGAAGACACTTTATAAAACCGTATGTATTGGGCCTAATTTAGTCCACTCTATTGTTAATATCCCACCTTTCCGTATCTTTTTCATAATCTACTCACTATGGATGCCCGAACTATATATTCAACATCATACAAAATATTCCTTCATGAATTGCACTAAAACGCTTGTGCATATAAAAAGCCCGCGTTACACGCGGGCTTTTTGCATTCATCCCTATTTATTTATAATAGGAAGTCGTCAACGGAATGAATACGGAACCTCCGCTTTTCACATCGCCATGCACGAACAGCTTCTTCACTCCGGCGATATCGACCTCAATCGTGATCAGGCCGCCATCTACGGAAATATCCTGCTTTTTTAATACCGTATCCGTGTCGCTATCCTGTACCGTGAAATCTTTTATGTCCGAACCGATCGCTGCCACCTGTAGATATAGCTTCTGGTATTTTCCGTTCGGGTATAGCATAAACGAGCTACCGCGGGTGCCGCTTCCATTATCGAAAAAGACTTCTTTATAGTCCTTGCCTTTGTAGATCGTCATGTTCGGATCCTTGGTATGGTAAGGGGGTGCATTGAATCCTGCCGCGATGGATACACCCTCCGTCTGTTCACCTAAAAGAATCGTATTGTTGGTGCCGTCGAAATTCACGGTTACGCCCAGAAGATCGGATACCGCACGTACCGGCAAATAAGTGGTATCGTTATAAGAGATGGGCGTAATCACTGCGCCGCTGCTGTTCTTTAGCTGAACGGGTTGGCCGTCCACTTTGAACTTGATACCGGAATTCAGGTAAGCTTTGATCTCTTGGAGATTCGAGCCGGCGTAGACGCCGGTTCCAAGACATCCCAACATAGCCAAAGAGGTAACTGCAATTGCCGTTATTTTTTTCAATCCGCAAGCCCCTTCCTGATATTTAAAATTTAAAATGAATCAGGAAGATTATACCTATTTCCTACTTCATAGACAAGGCGAAGAGATGAGTATTGACAATCTCCACTGATTATCATTTAATAGCCTGGATCTTCTATTCTACTTAAGTCATCTTGGAGGATAACATATGGCAAAACCTTTCTTTCCCAGACTTCGGGGCAACAGCCGCGGCTGCTTGGCCTTCGAGCCCTTTTTCCTGATTCCTTACAGCATGTTCTCCACCTACGCCACGCTTTATATGTACGAGCTTGGGCTGACGGAAGTTAACATTGGCTGGATTACCACCATTGGACTGATCGTGCAGGTATTTTCTTCGTTGCTCAGCGGATTTTTAACGGATCGCTTAGGGCGTAAGCGGGCCATCTTATATTTTGACCTGCTTAGCTGGAGCGCGGCTACGTTGCTCTGGGCCATTTCGCAGAACCTGTGGTTTTTTGCAGCGGCTGTAGTCATCAACGGCTTTCAGCGCGTGCCGCATGTCGCCTTTTATTGTCTCATTGTTGAAGATACGCGGCCCGAGGACCGTACTTACGTCTTCACGTTGCTGCAATTTATCGGCGTCGTCGGAGGGTTGTTCGCTCCGCTCGGGGGTATACTGGTGGCTCATTACGGAATGGTCGAGGGGATGAGGATCATGTACGTTCTCGCCTGTCTTTTTATGACCTTTCAGTTCGTAGGCCGTCATTTAACGACACGCGAAACCGAAGCAGGCATTCAGAAACGGCTAGAAACGCGTCAGCTCGGCATGAAGCAGGTTATGGTCGAATATGGCGGCGCTTTCAGAGAATTGTCTGCCGACCGGAATCTGCTGCTCATTTTCGCCGTGTACATCCTGTTCAACTTTCAGGCCACACTGAAATCAACCTATCTTTCGCTGTATCTGGCGGACTATTTGCATTTGAACAGCGGCATCCTATCCTTGTTTCCCGCCGTTTCCTCCGTTATTATGCTGCTGACGCTGTGGATTCTGATGCCCAAAATTCCGGATGGAGGCGCCCACCGCTCTATGATGGCCGGCTTTGGGCTCTCCGCTGTATCCAATGTAATGCTGGTCGTCTATCCTTCGGCAAGCCTGTTTTGGATCGGACTCAGCACCATTCTGGCAGCCGTCGGATTAATGATCAGCTCCCCTTATCTGGAAGCCGCCGTGCAGAACGCCATCGACGATGATAAGCGGGCCAAAGTGTTCTCCATGCTGTCCGTGCTGATCCTCCTGTTCACGGCGCCCGCGGGCATTATCGGCGGATGGGCCTATAAGCTGGACCCGCGGATCCCGTTGTGGCTGGTAACCGTTGCATTTGCCGTCTCGTATCTGCTGCTGTACCTGTACCGAAAACGAACAATTCGGAATCGCAGGATCAGCAGCGAAACCCGGGCAGGATAGACTGAGGTTAGATTCCTTTAGGAGGTTCTGAAATTGACGAAAGACGAAATTATCGAATATTGCTTAACCTATGCAAGCACCTATCATGATTCCCCTTTTGATCCAACATCGACGGTCGTTCGTCATTTGGCAAACCAAAAAATGTTTGCTCTGATCTTTAACCGGGGTGGGAATTTATGCATTAATCTGAAATGCGATCCCGAAAGATCCGATTTCTACCGCAGCGCTTATGCTGAAATTACGCCCGGATATCATATGAACAAGGAACATTGGAATACCGTGATTCTGGATGGGGAGCTCTCTGAGGATGTTATCAAGGAGCTGGTCAAGCACAGCTTTGATCTGACAAGACCGAAAATAAAGGTAAAAAAGAACAACGAGGACGAAGCTTGATTTTCGGTGAGGCAGCATTTCTCAGGAGACGACGCCCTACTTCTTCCAATATGTAAAAACCCGGCTTGGAACACTGTTCCAGGCCGGGTTTTTTAAATCAAATCTGGCGCATGCCGCCATCGACAAATAACTCGATTCCGTTGATAAAGCTGCTGTCCTCCGAAGCGAGGAAGGCTACGGCACCGGCGATTTCTTCCGGTTGTCCTACACGTCCCAGAGGAATGGACTGAGCCATTTGCTGCAGGAACTGCTGCGACTCCTCTTCGCTGCCCGCAAGACCCGTCAAGCCCGGCGTATGAATGACACCTGGACTAATGGCGTTAATCCGGACTTTCCGCGACTGCAGATCCACAATCCAGCCTCTGGCAAAACTGCGGATGGCCGCTTTGGTGGCACTGTAGATGCTGAATGCCGGCATGCCCGATGAAGCCGCAGTAGAGCTCGCGAGAATGATCGAAGCGCCGTCATTGATCAGCGGCAATGCCTTTTGAACCGTAAAAATCGTTCCTTTTACATTAATGTTAAAGGTCTTCTCATAATGTTCTTCCGTAATCTCGCCCAGCGGAGCGAACTCGCCGCCACCTGCATTCACGAACAAAATATCGATTTGCTTCTGTTGGCCGCGAATTACATCATACAGATGATCCAGATCTTCCAGCCGGGACACATCGCTGCGGACACCGGTTACGTTGGAACCGATATTCGCTACAGCCGCATCCAGTTCAGCTTGACGGCGGCCGGTAATAAATACATAAGCTCCCTCGTTCACCAGCCGCTTCGCCGTTGCCAAACCAATTCCCGAGGTCCCGCCTGTAATTACTGCAACTTTACCTTGAAGTTTTGTCATTTTAATCACTCCTATTTATATTTTGAATTTATGAGAAAGGTATATTATGGAATGAACTATGTAGAGCTAATATAAGTGCTTGTTGATAACCATCTTCCGTTACCATCCTCTCTGTATCAATTATTTAGCGTACGCTAAATATATACCCACAGCCGCTCGCTGTCAATAATTATTTTAGTGATCGTTACATAAATATAAAAGCTGGCATATTGGCGTGCTTCATCGATCTGTTATAATGGGATCAGAATGAACCGGCAGTCAGGAGGCGTAGTAATGGCAAAAGGAAGACCCCGGGCTTTTGATACCGAGACCGCTTTGGATCAGGCCCTCTACCTGTTCTGGCGAAAAGGCTATGAGGGCACTTCCATCTCCGATCTTACGGAAGCAATGGGGATCAATGCTCCCAGTCTGTATAAAGCTTTTGGCAATAAAGAGCAGCTATTTATCCGGATCTTAGACCGGTATGCGGAAGGACCCGCTGCATACATGATCGAAGCTTTTCAGCAGCCGACGGCCCGCAAAATGATTGAGGCTTTGCTCTATGGCGCTGCCCGTGCAACAACCGATCCGGCGACTCCGGGCGGCTGCCTGACGATCCATGGCGCGCTCTCAACGGGAGAAGCCGGACAAACTGTCAAACACGAGTTGGACGTAAGGCGTGCAGGCGGCGAAACCGCAATGCGGGAACGTTTTAAACAGGCTCAAGCAGAAGGAGAACTTCCGGGGGACGTGGATGCAGCCGACCTGGCTGCATTTTACAGCACGATCTTCCAGGGGCTTGCTGTCCAAGGCGGTGCTGGTGCCAGCGAAACCAAGCTTCGCCGTGTGGTAGATCTGGCTCTTCAGCTCTGGCCTGGCTCAGCTCAATAACAGAAAAACCGGCCTCAAAGGTACAATCCTCTTGAGGCCGGTTTTTGTTTAGTTATTTAAATCTTTTACGGATTCGCGGGATAGAAGCTCCGGAGGAAAACGCACCGTTCGCCCGGCTCCTCCATTTAGCAGCTCGATTAATAGCTCGGCCGCGTGTGTGCCGATCCAATCGAAGCAGTGACGAACGGTGGACAATGGGGGCGTCGTATACGCCGTGAAAAAAGCCCCGTCATAGCCCATCACCGACATTTGTGCCGGAACGGGAATCGATCTGCGGTACAGCTCCAGCATCGCTCCCATCGCCATAAGGTCATTTGCGCAGCAAATGGCTGTCATCTCCGGAGCCTTCTCCAGCAGCAGCGCGGCACAACTCGATCCGCTGGCCCCGCTGAAATCTCCCGTTACTACCCAGGAAGGATCATGGATGATACCTGCGGACTCAAGCGCGTCCCGAAAACCCGCATATCGCTGCTGACAGATCGGAACCTGCTCCGGACCGTTGATGTAGCCGATAAAGCGATGACCTTGGCTGGCCAGGTATGTTCCGGCGATGCGCCCGCCTTCATAGTCATCCGATGCTACCAAAGAGCAGCGTGGACCCAAGCTGTTGCCCAGATTAACGGAAGGTATCTTTAATTTCAGCGCCTCCTTCATGAGCGGATGCTCTTTGGAGAAAGGCTGCAGAAACACGCAGCCCTCCAGGTTTCGCGATTGGACCCATTCCCGCAGGCTCCCTCCCCGATAACCAACGAACGGTACCGAGAAAATCAGCATTTCCTTACGGTAAAGACGCAATGCCTTGCGCAGCGGCGCAAAAAAATCCTCGAAATCCCGAATGGACTCCATCCCGAACTCCGGAAAAAAAACCCCGATCAGGTTGCTCCGCCGAGTCACCAGCTGTTTGGCTCCTGAATTTGGAACGTACCCAAGCTCCTCGGCTGCTTGCCGAACCTTTTCAATCATGCTCGGATGTACGCCATAACTTCCGTTTAAAGCACGCGAGACCGTGCTGACGGAGCAGCCGACCTTTTTCGCCAAATCCTTTATTGTTGCCGGCATACGATCATCCTTCTTGAGCCTGGGCCAGTATTTTTCCGGCTTCCAGCTTGCTTAGATTTTTCCCGTAGAATTTGCCGGTGCTTTTCTCCAGTTCACCGATCGCTTTCAACTGCGTCTTTGTCGCCGTTTGCGCTTGAATCAGATTCATCAGATTATCCCGGGCGATCATCTGCGCCGTTTTCGGATCGTCAAGCAGATCCAGCATGCGGTACATGGCCACAACGGCTTTCTTTTCCCCGCCCTCTAGCCCGTATCCGGAATCCGTGCTGAGCATGAACCGGTCGGGATATTTTTTCATCACCGGCACAAAGATTTCGGGATGCAGCCCGCTTTCAGGGTTAAACACGGAAAATCCGGCAAAAAAATCAGCGTATAAATTCGGGTATTTCGACAACAAGCGGTCAATCTCTTCAGGCGTGTTGTAAGCATTCATATGACCAAAAATAAAGATCGTATCCGGATGTTCGCTTAAAGCCTGTTCCAGTTTGGCTATCGGTGCTCCGTTCGGCGGATCGATATGCAGAAGTATCGGGGCTTTGTATTCGGCAATGAGATCGTAAATCTGCGGAAGATAACCATCCAGGGGATCGTTCGCTTTCCAGGCGACTTTTGATACCACCGGAGAATAAGTCGATGCCGCCGCGATCTCGCCTAACCCGAAATACCCTTTTTCCAAATTGGCCTTGATCACCTCAAGACATGCCGGATCATGAAGATCGAAGCCGGAAAAATAGGGGATGTAAAAGCCGGGGTCGCTCTGATACGCGGACCAGCTGTTCGCATCGGTCGAAACGGCACTAGGTTCGGAAACGTCTCCGAAAAGAACGACATGGCTTACCTTGGTGGATTCCCAAAAATTGTGCATCATAGCATATTTATCGTCGGATGCATCATGATTGTGGGCGTCAATCAACCCTAGATCGCCGTAAGTATCCACAAGCTGAGGAAATGTAGGCTGCTGCGTTGGCGTGCTGGAAGGCGTAGGTGCATGTGTCCCTGATGCGATGCTAACGGCAGAGTTAATAGAGCTTTCGGCATGTAACGCTTCTCTTTTGTCTTGACCGTTTAGAGATCCGGCCATGCAGCCTGTTGAAGCCAACAGGGCACAGCAGGCTCCAAATATAGCCAAGGATTTTTTAGAAGGATTCACATATGCTGCCTCCCGGAATATAGGATGGTATTTCAATCCCATATTAGCATAAAAAACCTTCCGTTATCATATTTTTTCGCAAACGTTTCCGAAATCCTCGTCTTCGCGTTACGTGGGGGTGCTCTTAAATGAATTCCGCAGCGTATCGACGACAAGGTAAATAAGCGGCAGGCAAGTGGATACCAAGAGGAAGGCCGCTTCCGCCTGGCCCGTTATTTCCAGCAGTTGCGCCGAATTAATGTTCATGAACACAGCCATAAACACCATGGCGGCGGACATCATGAACGAAAACGGCTTATGGTCGTTTAAACCCAGCAGATGCGTCATGCTCATGACCGCGATCAACAAAAACATGGAGGTTTTGAAGAACATGCTGTACAGCCAGAATACGATAAACAGCGGGTCCAGATTCTCAAAAAAGGCGCTTGCATGGATGAACCGCACGATCTCCAAAGCTGGAAACTGCAAATTCGCCGTCAACTCCGGACCGAACAACAGGATGGCCGTAATGACATTGACAAGCGTGATTCCAACCGCGGTGAAGGAAGCCCAGAAAACGGGCTTCATGACCTTATCTTGCTTTTGGATCAAAGGAAATACATACGCAATAAACGTGGTCTCGCTGAACAGAGAAGCGATGACAACGGCGCCGTCCCATGCACCGGGCAGATGGATGTCGGTCAAAAAAGCAATCGCCATATCGAGCTTCAGCTGGGGAGCGACAAATAAAGGATAGGACAATGCGCTCAGGATGCTGAAGAAAAACAGTCCCTGGGCGCACCGGAAAAGCGTCGGCGCTCCTGCCCGGACGCCTTGGCTCACGCAGATGCCAAACAGCAGGGCAATGGGCCAAAAGGGCGTGCCAATCAGATAGTTCTGTACCAGGAAACCGATCAGTTGCCGTAAAACAAACGCAGCAATAAACAGGTTAATGAAAATGTACACGCAGAACAACGGGTAATGCAGCCAACGTCCCAGGATTTCGCCGCCGTACTGGCCGAGATAACGGTCGGGCCTGCGCATGCACAATACATAGGTCCAATAACTGATTAGTAATCCGATAAGCGTACCCGCCACGATGGACACCCAAGCCGAAAAGCCGGCTGACCGGACCAGCGGACTCAGAAAGAACACGATGGTCGTCGAGAACAGAAACTGGGCAAAAAACATATATACCTGTACCAAAGTGATCGATCGCATAGAGTCCCCCTTTCACAGCTCGAAAAACAATGCTTTCTGAATCCCATAAAAGAGGTAGCGCATCATCATCGCCACACTCATCCGCTCCCGGGTCAGATATATCGCTTCTGTCGTAAACAGAAGCAGAAAGGTCATGCTCCACATCCGCCTTTTCGCGCGCTTTGAACGTTTTTGGCGCTTCATGTAGCCCTGCTCGTACCAACCAATGCATAGATAGACTGCGGCTATCAGTCCCATTCCTTTCTCCTTTACTTGGTAATATATTTCTGCCAATTTTGTTTTTGCGAAGATCCGCTCCATTTGACCGTAACGTCAATATCAGGCCGGATCTCCACGTCGCCGGCAATCTTATCCCGCCAGTCCGGCTTGATCCGCCGCCACAGCGCCGGGTGATGCCAGCGTAAATATGAACCCATTTGCAGCGGATCGGAATGCAGACCGCTGAAGTTAGCAAACGCCGAACGGATGTGTTCGCTAAGTTCATCGCCGACTTCTTGTTCCAGCTCCCGCAGCTGCACCGGGTCCGTTAAGTCTATCGAAGAATCAGTCGCCAGAATTCCAGCGCCGATCGACAAGCCCAGCGTAAAAGCAATTTCACCGTTCTTCACCACAGGTTTAATGCGGCGCTTCCCGCTCTTTAGCAGCAGAGAAACATTTTTGCCATCCTTCGGGGATATTGCGCTATAATTCAACCCGCCTTCATCCTGCAGCAACCACATTACCGCCCGGGTCTGTTCCGGACTTAACATACCGTTCAAACGGCCTTGGGTAAAAACACCTGCTCCCCCCGCTCCGAGCCAATTCGGGCCGGGTTGGCCCGATGACTGATTATCTACAGGTGCGATTTCCTTAAAGGTCAGCTCCGGAAGGAGAAAATCGCCCCCGGCGTATAAAGCGCTAAGCATGTCTTTCAATGTGATGATCAGCGTATTCTTTTCCTTGGCATAATCGGCGAGTATGACCGAAGGGAAGCGTTCGAAAATCGCCGGGATTTGGGCGAAATGCTTCGCTTGCTTCAAGGTCATGAACAAATTCCCGTTAATATGGATCAAGGGCTGCCGAGAAACGAAATCGGACAAGGCCAGAATATCTTCCCTGGATTCCGCATACTTTTTCCCGATAATTATATTTCTTAATTGGCCGAATGTAATTTTACGCGGCAGATCGGTTTGAATCTTCTGAAACGCTTCCCCAATGCTGGGACCAGTCTTGGACGTGTATGTGTAATCCTGCTGGTGTGTACTTCCACTGGCCGATCCGCCGCCGGAGCTACCGGCCATGATCTGGTTAGGCAGTGGAAAACCCAAGCTCAGTTCGACTCCTTCCTCTGTTCGGTCAAGCAGCATCACCCGGGCAAATGCACGATGATCCAGCTCCACCGAAGACCAGCAGCCGGTTAGCTGCAGCATCAGCAGTCCCGCCAGGATTCCACCCGCCGTCCGTATGCATCGGATGGATATGCGCATTATTCTTTGCCCCCATTGCCGGTATCCCAACGCCTCGGATTTGCACCCTGCCGGGTCCGGTTCCCTTTGGCGAACGGAGGCCGCAGCTTCATCTTCCACCAGGGAGCGCGGATCACCGTGTCTTTCAGACTGGCGGTGCTCAGCGGTGCGAACGGGGCCATGTAAGGATATCCGAACGAATGCAGCTCCGTCAGATGCAGGTAAATGATAATAATGCCGCAAGCAATGCCGAACATACCAAACATCCCAGCCAGAATCATGATCGGAAACCGCAGGAAGCGGAAAGCAAGACCCAAATCGAAATGCGGGATAATGAACGAGGCGATGCCCGTCATCGAGACGATTATGACCATGGCTGCCGAGACGATACCCGCCTGCACAGCTGCCGTGCCGATAATCAGTGCCCCGATGACTGAAACCGACTGGCCGATGGCCTTTGGAATACGGACCGTTGCTTCCCGGAGCGCTTCAAACGAAAGCTCCATGATGAACGCTTCCACCAGCGCAGGAAAAGGCACAACTTCGCGCGATGAAGCTACTGTAATCAGCAGATTCTCTGGAATCATATCCGGATGAAACGTAGTGATCGCCACGTAGACGGATGGAAGCAGCAGCGAGATAAACGCAAACGTATAACGGATCAGCCGGATCCAGCTTGCTGATATATACCGCTGATAATAGTCCTCCGAGGCCTGCATCAGCATCGTTACGTTCACCGGCGCCAGAAGGGCAATCGGCGTTCCGTCGACAATAAGCCCGACCCGCCCTTCGACTGCCGCTGCGCTGATGACGTCCGGACGCTCCGTATACTGCAATTGCGGAAAAGGTGAATAAGGGTTGTCTTCGATCAATTCTTCCAGATAACTGGAACCGAGTATAATATCCAGGTCGATGGCGGACAGCCGCCGCTTCATCTCGCTGACGAGTTTCGGGTCGCAGATACCTTCAACATAGACAATGGCAACGTCGGTCTGGCTGAGCTTCCCGATGCTCATCATTTCAATCTTCAGCGCGGATGTTTTCAGCTTGCGGCGAACCAGCGTCAGATTTGTCTGCAGATCTTCAATAAACGCTTCCCTTGGGCCGCGCACGACCGCTTCGTTCGGCGCTTCCTGAACTACCCGTTTCTCGTACTGCGCTGCTTTGATCGTCAGCATCCGGGGTTCGCCGGCAATAAACAGCACCGCTTCGCCCGCCAGGATCCCGCGCAGCACCTCCTGCAAAGAGCTGCAGACAGATTGCTGTACTACCGGCAAACGCTTATACACCAAGATCTCCTTGATAAATTCCTCCGGGCTGCCCACACCGTCCATCCCTACCAGCGGTATAAGCACTTGCTTCTCCACCGTTTCTTTGCTGACCATGCCGGCCAGAAAAACCAGTGTACAGCGGACGCCAGGACCTGCATCAAATGAATGAACCACCACGTCCGTCCTGGTGGCAAGCTGGGTTTGCAGCCATTTCAGGGGATCGCCGGTTCCTTCAGGCACGCCGGTTACCGGCGCTTGCAGGGCAGCCCTGGCTTGGTTTGCCGGTCGGCTGTTTTTTGATCCCAGGCCGGATAGTGAATTCCGCCGCATCTTTCTTTTCGCCCAGCGCGCGATATTCATGGTCATGACCTCCGCCGAATGTTGTCGTCTTATTTTTCCATCCAAGGTAAAAGTTATGCGCACTGCTAATGTTGCACCTTTCGTATGGGTACAAAAAAACACCGATCCGCAGATCGGTGTTTTACGCTCTCAAGTGCGATATGCCCTATATTTTGTTTGCAGCAGCCCGGCTGTACATTTGCTGTTCCCGGAGCTGAATCAGCACCTTGCCGAATCGCCCGCCTTGGCGGATGACGACTTTATTGTCGGGATAAGTTTGCTGAAGATAAGCTTTGGCTTTGTTGCGGGCTTCCTCCGTCGCCAGACCGAAATGGGCTTTCATCCCATCCATCACGTCGTCAATCGCTCCTTCAATCGTAAACTCTGCGCTTTTCGACTCGCGGGTAATGATGGACTCGTACGAATAGCCTTTTAAATACAGTAGCTGGTTTAAATAGGCCATATCCGAGCTTTCCACCGGCATCGCCTTACCGGTAAGCACCGGCAGCAGCTCGGTGCGCAAGCTATGGTCCATGCCGCCGGCCAACATACTGATATAGCAGTATCGGCTTGCGCAGCCGATCACCCGTTCGACGCTTTCCCAATCATGCACAACCGGACACATGGAGACAAACACCAGATCAAAGGCTTTGAGCCAGCCCCTGGCCTCCAAATCGATGTCCTCGAACGGTTCCTGCACAAGCTCGATTTCGCCGTTCGTGAAGCGGGCGGTATTCCGGACGAACAATTCCCCTAGCGGCCCATTCGGCTCAACTGCGGTTACCTTGGCGCCCCGGTCGGCAAAGGGTACCGCAAACCCGCCGGAAGCAGCACCGATATCCAGCACACTTAGCCCGGCAAACTCCACGCCAAGCCCCTCCAGCCAGCCGATAATCCGTTCCGCACGCTGCCGGCCGCTTTCGCTGAAGACCTCTTTGTCGAAGACCACGGCTTTATCGTCAAACGATTTGGTGGTATCCGTTCCCGTCGTCCGAAAGCGGTTACCCATCGCCTTCGGATCGTCCTTCCATGCTTGTTCCCATACCGCTGCATCAAACAAATCGCTGCCCATTTCAATTTCCCCGCTTTCGCATTTATTAATTACATAGACTTTAAAGACTTTTGATATCTATGATTAAACCGAAAAATAACGCCGCCCTACCGGGCCTTCGCCATTTTTCCGGCCAGATCAACCAGCTTCTTGTCGCGCAAATACTGCTCCATCTGCTCTTCGGCCCGTCGCATCTCTTGATCGATCAGGCATTCAGCGGAATGCTCCATCGAGCATTCAAATAACGAAGCCGTGCCCTCGATGGCATGAATAACGTCCAAAAAGGAAATATCCTCCTGGTGGCGTCTGATCCGGTACCCTCCGTTCGCCCCGGAAGCGGATTCGATCAATCCCGCTTTGACAAGCTTGGTCAGAATCTTGGACAAATACGTCGGCGATACGCCTTGCCGCTCCGCCAGCGGCTGGACACCGACGGGCTTTCCGCCTCCCGCCGCCATCAGGAATACCATGGTATGCAGCGCGTAGTTCGTAGCTTTCGAGTATTTCATCTCTGCACCTCAATTACGGACTTTATTTATCTATAATAACCGCGATTGAGCGCGATTGCAAGACTCCCGGCAACAAAACAAAAAAGCAGCCCGCGTGGCACGCAGACTGCTTTCGGTAATGCAAGATTACTTGCCCGTATAAAGCTTTGTTTTGGACAACGCCTGAATGAACGAGAACTTGCTGTACGCGGTGCCGCCTTGAGCCAGCGGATCCACCAGATTCACGTACACATTGCCGCTCTTGACCGCCTTCAGGCTTTTCCAGATCGGATTGTTCTGCAACTCTTCAAGCGCTTTCGGGTTATCCTTGTTTTCATCCGGCGAGAACTGAACGAACAGAATGTCCGGGTTCACGGCGGCAAAAGCCTCCAGCGAAATGTTCTGCTGCGCTTTGGCTTTTTGGATGACGCCCGGTACAGCGGCGCCAAGATCGGCGTAAAGCGAGCGGTTAAAGAAAACGTCCTGCGGATAAATGAATAGGTTGCCGGTACGGATGCGAAGAGCCATGACGGTCTTGCCTTTGAGCTTCGGCGCAAGCTTTTCCTTGACCGTTTTCAGCTGGCTTTGGTACTTCAGAATTTCGGCAGTCGCTTCCTTTTGTTTGCCGGTGAGCTGTGCCAGCAGCTTCAAATTGTCCATCCAATCCGTTGCGATATGGGAGACGGGAATGGTGGTCGCGATTTTTCCAAGCTTCTCGTTCGTTTCCGCCGGGAATTTGGTGCTGCTGAGGATAATAGCCGGTTTGAGCTTCAGGATAGCTTCGAAATTCGGCTCGATTTTCTCCCCGATCGGCGTTGAGCTTGCGGTGATCTTGCTGAACAGGCTTGGGAATTCGCCACCTACCGTCAGCGCCCCCTTCGGCTTGACGTTCAGCACCAGTGCATCTTCCAGCGCTTCGATCGCACCGGCGATGACGATGTTATCGGTCTTGGCGGGAACGGTGTACACCTTGCCTTTATAAGTGATCTTCTGCGTCGTCGGAGCCGCTGTTTTCGCCGCCGGTGCCGCATACGCGCTGAATGCCGAGCCAATACCTAACGCCATAATACTTGCGATTACCATACCTTTGATGCTTTTCTTCATCTCTTTTTCCACACCCCAGATCTTATTAATAATGAGAATCATTATTAATGCAATGATAAAAGGATCCAGGGGTTTTGAACATGGACTTTCTTCGAAAAAAAGATGGACGATCTGCCGCTTACGTCCGATCTTCCGTTAAGTAAGTTTTGACGGCCGGCGCAGCATAACCCGCAAATTGATCCAGGATTCCCACCGGAGTCGTATCCGTGAGGAACATGGACCGGTATTTCGCCAGCATAAATTGCTCGCGCTCCATCGTAGCAAACAGCGCCACCAAAGGATCGTAATAGTGATCGATGTTCAGCACGCCGAGCGGTTTGTCATGCAGGCCAAGCTGCCCCCACGTAAAAATCTCGAAATACTCCTCCATCGTTCCGGGGCCGCCGGGCAGCGCAATAAATCCGTCCGCCAGCTCCGCCATTTTGGCTTTGCGGCTATGCATCGAATCCACCATGATGAGTTCGGTCAGGCCCGGATGGGCGATTTCTCTTTTTTGCAGAAACTCCGGCAATACCCCGATCACCCTGCCGCCCTGCTCCAGTACGGCATCGGCCACGGCACCCATTAATCCGACATTGGCTCCCCCGTAAATCAGCGTCAGCTGACGGCGGGCCAGCTCCCGGCCGAGCGCTGCCGCGCTTTCTTGATAAACCGGCGAAGCGCCGATGCTTGAACCGCAGAATACAGCTATGGATTTCATTTGGTTTCCTCCTGCTCTATTGTCGTAATTGCATGCACTCCGCCATGATAACAAATATAAGTATCCGCGTCATAGGCCAGCAGTTGTTCCAGCGAACGCACCGCTGCCGGCAGGTCGTAGGCATACTGCGGATTGGCAACGGTGAGGCTTCCATTCTTGGCAACCGCAGCATCGCCGGCAACAACGGTCCGGTGCTGATAGAGGAACAGCGATTGATGGCCCGCGGTATGCCCGGGCGTATCCAGAATTTCGCAGCCCCCGCACCAGCTGAAACAGTCGCCGCCGCGTACGGTAACATCTACCGGACAAGGCTCTACGCTGCTGAGCGCTTCGCAGAAGGACCGGGCAGCAGCCTGCTCTTCTTCCGGCAGTACCGCCAATGAAGCCTCTGCCTGCTCCAGCCGCAGCGCTTTCTTCTCACCGGCTATGTAAGGCGCTTCATGTTCTCCGGCGATTACTTGAATCTGCGGGTATTTACCTTTGAGGGCGCCGAGCGCTCCCATGTGATCATGGTCATGATGCGTAATGAAGACCGCGGTCAGCTCTTCGCACCGCAGCCCCGCTTCTTCCATCGCCTGCTCAATCAGCGGCAGAAAGCCGGGATAACCGCAATCCACCAGTATCATGTTGCAATCGTCCCGGAGGACGACCGGATGCAGCGTATCCTCCTGTTCGCCATAACGGTATGTAAGTCCAAGGGCGATGATTTGTTGCACAGCTGTCCCTCCTTATGAACAAGCTCACGAGCAAAGGCGCTCATGTACATTATAATGGGAGATAGCGTTAGAAAAAATTACTTTTTGAGGGAGCGTAACGGATATGAATGCGGATGAACAAGCATGGTGGGGCGAAACGCATAAAGCGCTGAATGCAATCATTCTGAAGCCGCGGGAGCATGCCCGCTCCGTAGACCTGTTTCTGGACCTGCATGCCGCGGTTCACGCCTCAAGTATTTCCGGGCTCAAGGAGCCAACGCTGGATGATGATGTTTTTCATGAATTGAAGGAAAGCGTCTTCCGGACTTACCCGGTACAGCTCCCGAACACGAAGAATTCGGTGGCCTGGCACCTCTGGCATATTACCCGGATTGAAGACATGACTATGAGCATTCTTGTGGCGGACACCAGCCAGGAACTGCATTCCGGCGATTGGATCGAGAGGCTGAACACATGGTTTACGCACTCTGGAAATGAAATGAGCACGGATGAAGTTGCGGAATTGAGCGGAACCCTCCATTTGGCAGCCCTGAAAAGTTACCGTGAGGCCGTCGGCAGGCGGACCCGGGAACTCGTAAGCGGATTGGAACCCGGCGCATTTAAGGAAAAAGTGAATCCGCAGCGGATCGCCCGGCTGTTCGCCGAACATGCCGTAACGCCGGAGGCCGCTTGGCTAGCCGAATACTGGGGCAAAAAAAACATCGGCGGACTGATTCTGATGCCCGCTACCCGCCATATTTTCATGCATCTCAAAAAATGCATGCATATTAAAGAGAAGTTTGCCAAGACCTCAACTCAACTATAAACAATTACATATATAGGTATAGTCGCGCAGCCGCAGCTATGCAAAAGACAAAAGAACCGCTTCCTGCCGAAGCGGTTCTTTTGCGTGAGCGTTACAAATGGCTTTGCAAGGCAGCGGGTCCCGGCCGGCTGGTCTTTACTTCATACATGCTGACATTCATGCTGAGTATATAATCCGGCTTGCTGCCTTTGTTTTCGCGATGCCCCTGGATATGCTCCGGACTCTTTTCCCACGCTTTCCATGCTTCCTCGGACGCCCAGCGAATCATGACGACAACCTCGTCATGCTCCTTGGTGCGTGTGTTCACCATTACACTGATATCAACCAGCCCCTCCCGGCCATCCACTTTTCCCGGTTCGCTGAAACGTTCGACAATTTGCCCGGCATAGCCCTTTTCCACCACAAAAGTTCTCATCATGACCAGCATCTGCAGACACTTCCCTCTTCAAATTTGGTAGTTTCGATTATGATTCGTATTCTATTTGATAATCATTCTCAATGTCAATCGCATACTTATTCAATGGCCGACTTTTTATCCCAGCAAGATCATGGGTTTAATTTATTGACAACCGTTTCAAATGTATATATATTAAATTACAAATGAGATTGATTATCAATATTATTTGAAGGGGTCTGAAGATGAGAAAAAGATGGTTACTGCCTATCCTTATGCTGCTCGTTATTATGATGATCAGCGCCTGCGGAAACAACGCCGCAAACTCCAATACCACCGGAAATGCCGCTGCCACCGATAGCCCGGTTGCTACGGAGCCGGCTGCTGCGAACTCCGGAAATTCCGCCGAATCCGGCACGATTACATACGAATCCGAGCTTGGACCGGTCGAAGTGCCGGCTCATCCAGAGCGGATTGTCGCTTTGACCAATGCCCCAAACGTCCTGTCCCTGGACGGCACGCTGGTCGGCGTGGATGAGTGGACCAACAAAAATCCGCTGTTCACCGAGAAATTGAAAGGCGTGGAAGTGGTCTCCGAAGACAATCTGGAAAAGATCGTCGAAGTCGAACCGGACTTAATCATCGCCGACGCCAGCAGCAAAAACCTGGACAAGCTGAATGAAATTGCGCCGACCGTCGCTTTTACCTGGGGCAAGCTGGACTATCTCTCCCAGCAAGTGGCCATCGGCAAGCTCCTGAATAAGGAAGCGGAAGCCCAAGCCTGGGTAGACGACTTTAAAACACGCGCAGCCGAAGCCGGCAAAGAGATCAAAGCGAAAATCGGCGAAAACGCCACGGTATCCGTATTCGAAACCGACGCCAAAAACTTCTACGTGTTCGGCGACGCCTGGGCCCGGGGAACCGAGCTGCTGTATCAAAGCATGGGACTGAACATGCCGGAAAAAGTTAAAACCGATGTGCTTGGACCCGGCTACTACACCATGTCTCCGGAAGTGCTGAGCGATTATGCCGGGGACTATATCGTCTTGAGCCGCAGCTCTTCGGGCGACAATTCCTTCATGCAAACCGAAACATGGCAGAAGATTCCGGCCGTTAAGAACGGCCATGTGATCGAAATCGACACGGAAGCATCCACATACAGCGATCCGACTACGCTCGAATATCTGCTGAAGATCTTCAAGGATGGATTCCTGAAATAAAGATTCGTTCTTGCGAAACGGGTGAAGAAGGCCGAGATGCCTCCGCAATTGGGGTATCCTCGGTCTTCTTCGCGCCGTTATTCCCTTGAAGGAGGAAATGCACATGTCCGGCCGTCAGAAGCCCTTATCTTTATTCGTCCAAATCATCCTCAGCCTTGCCGCACTTGTAGCGGTGTTCAGCCTTGCCATGCTGCTCGGTGCAAAACAGGTTTCGTTCAGCGAGCTCTGGCTTGTCCTTACGGGCCGCGGCGGAGCCGATGACAAGATTGCCATGCTCCGCGAAATCCGCTATCCCCGCGAAGTCGCTGCCGTTCTCGTCGGGGCAGCATTATCCGTTTCCGGTGCGATCATGCAAGGCTTGACGCGAAATCCCCTCGCCGATCCCGGCCTGCTCGGCCTGACAGCCGGCTCCAGAGCGGCGCTAGCCGTGGTGATCGCTATTTTTCCCGCGCTTAATTATTTCGGCATCATGCTGGTCTGCTTCATCGGCGCCGCGCTCGGCATGCTGCTCGTTGTCGGCATCGGTGCGGTCAAAAAAGGCGGCTTGTCCCCGTTCCGCATCGTGCTTGCAGGTTCTGCAGTCTCCGCATTCCTCTACGCCGTCGCTGACGGCATCGGTCTGTTGACCAAAACCTCGAAAAACGTGACGATGTGGACCTCGGGCGGACTGATCGGAACGACCTGGGGACAGATTCAGATGATCAGCCCTGTCGTCATTGCTTGTCTTGTGATCGCCCTGCTGCTCTCCAAATCCTTGACCATTCTCAGCCTCAACGAAGAAGCGGCGGTCGGTCTCGGCCTGAATACGGCGTACGTCAAAGCCATTTTGTACATCCTTATCGTGCTGCTGGCAGGCGCTTCGGTCGCTTTGGTCGGCAATATGGCTTTCATCGGGCTGATGATTCCGCATATTGTCCGCTCGCTGTTCGGAACGGATTACCGTTCCGTCATTCCGATGTCGGCGATCTGGGGTGCCGTCTTCATGCTGATGGCCGATACGCTTGGCCGGACGCTGTACGCGCCGTTTGAAACGCCGGTGGTGGCGATTACCGCCCTCCTCGGCCTTCCGTTCTTCCTGTTCGTTGTCCGTAAAGGGGTGAAGGCACTGTCATGATAACCCATCGCCTATCGAAAAAGCTCTCGCTCCTTCTTGCCTCCATGCTCCTGCTGATCCTGGTTACGATCGTTATCGGGATCGGCATCGGCTCCGGCGCTTTGTCCTTGGGCCGCCTGTTTCAGACTCTAATCGGGCATGGCACAACAAAAGAAAATCTCCTGTTGTTCTCGATCCGTCTGCCGCGCATCATCGTTACGCTGCTCGGCGGCATGGCGCTGGCGCTTTCCGGCGCTATCCTGCAAGGCTTAACCCGCAATGATCTGGCCGATCCCGGCATCATCGGCATCAATGCCGGAGCCGGGGTGGCGATTTCGGCGTTTTTCCTGATATACCCGTTTGATCCGAAGACCTTTGCTTATGCCCTGCCGCTCGTTGCGTTCGGGGGAGCCATGCTGACCGTCGTGCTGATCTGCCTGTTCTCCTATTCCCGCGCGACGGGGCTGCAGCCGGTCAAAATCCTGCTCGTCGGCATCGGCTTTGCGCTGGCGTTCTCCGGGCTGATGATTGTGCTGATCTCGGCGGCCGATTACAAAAAGGTCGATTTCATCTCCAAATGGCTGGCCGGCACGATCTGGGGCACGGATTGGCCGTTTATCTGGGCACTGCTCCCTTGGCTTGTCGTACTGCTGCCTTATACGCTGTACAAGTCGAATACGCTGAACCTGCTGGCCACGGACGAATCGGTTGCCATCGGCGCCGGCGTCTCGCTGAACCGCGACCGGCTGCTGCTTCTGGGCGCAGCCGTTGCGCTTGCCGCCGCGGCGGTCGCCGTGACCGGCGGCATCGCTTTTGTCGGCCTGATGGCTCCGCATATCGCCAAAGCGTTGATCGGGCGGCGCCATCAGTATTTCGTTCCGCTCGCGGTGCTGATGGGCGGATGGCTGCTGCTGTTCGCCGACACCGTCGGGCGGCATCTCGTCGATCCGTCCGGCATACCGGCGGGCATTATGGTTGCTCTGATCGGCGGACCTTACTTCCTGTACTTACTATTAAAGAAATAACGCAAAAAGCCGTTCTCCGCAGCTGCCTGCCGGAGGAACGGCTTTTTTTATACTTTTCAACCGGGATAAGGGAGTACTGCCTACAACGTTTGGCCGCTGTCCACAGTGATCAGCTGGCCGGTCATTGCCTCCTGCTCCAGCGCCATGCAGATCATCGCGGCGATGTCTTCCGGCGTAGAGATGCGCTGCAGCGGCAGACGCGGAGCCAGCTTGCGCATCTGCTCTTCCCGTCCGCTCCACCAGCGCGTAGCCACTGCTCCCGGCACGATGGCATTCACCCGAATTTCAGGCGCCAGCGCATGCGCCAATGAACGCGTCAGCCCATGCACGGCTGTTTTAACGACCGCGTAAGGCAGCGAAGAACCGACGCCGGTCTGTCCGGCAATGCTGCCAAGGTTCACGATCGCGCCTCGGCCATTTTTCCTCATATAAGGGGAGACCGCCTTCGCGCAGTGGAACATCCCCTTTACGTTGACGGCAAAAAGCTCGTCCCATACTTCATCGGTCACGGCATCGAGATCCTCCATCGGGATATGGCGGGTCATGCCGGCATTGTTGACAAGCATGTCGACGGTGCCGAATTGCCGAACGACCGTCTCCACCATGGCGTGCACCTCGCCTACCCGCGACACATCGGCCTGAACCGTTATTGCCGTTCCTCCATGCTCGGCGATTTCATTTACCGTTGCTTCCGCTTCCGCGCGGGATCGCGAATAGTTGACGGCTACCCGTACGCCGCGTCTGCCCAGCTCCAGTGCCGCCGCCTTTCCGATTCCCGTACCGCCGCCGGTGATCAGCGCTACCTTATCGTTCAGTTCCATTCTGCTCCACTCCTCCATTGTTTAGGACAATTTCATTGTACTCGCAGAGGGGTATTTCGTATAATTGAATTATATGAACCTCAAGTTCAATATTATTGAACTCAGTTATTGAACTCAAAACTGGAGGCCTGGAAATGGATCTAAAAGCGATCACCACGTTCCATAAAATCGTCGCCTGCGGAAGCTTTAACCGCGCCGCCCAGGAGCTGAATTATGCCCAGTCCACGGTCACCATGCAGATCCAGAAACTCGAAAACGAGCTGGGCTTACAGCTGCTGGAACGCGGCAAGGAACTGAAGCTCACGGAAGCCGGAAGACTGTTCTATGAGCAGAGCATCGGCATTGCGGATCATGTCGAGCGTCTGCGCACCCGGATTTCGGACTTCAGCAGCGGCGAAGCCGGCCATGTCCGGCTGGGGGTGACGGAACCGACGGCGAGCTTTCGGCTGCCGGAACTGCTGCGGGTTTTCTCGGATAGGTATCCCAAAGTTCAACTCTCTCTCGAAATCTCCAGCACGCCCGTACTGGCCGAACATATTCTCAGAGGTGAACTGGATATGGCCGTAGCGACTGCGCCGGATCTGGGCGGGGAGATTATGTTCGAAGGGCTGTTCCGGGAACACTTCGTTTTGCTGCTGCCCGCAGGCCATCCGCTGGCGGAACGGGCCACCGTGGAACCCGAAGACTTAAACGGACACCGTTTGCTGATTACTTCGGCTACCTGCCCCTATCGCAGAAAGCTGGAGGCGGTGCTGAAGGACCGGGGCGTCAGCGTGGAAACCATGGAGATTGGAAGCATGTCGGCGCTGCAGTTTTATGTGGAAAAAGGTTTCGGCATCGCGCTGGCACCGCTACTCATGCTGAAGGATCTTCCCGGGGGAATGACGACCCGCCCGATCGGCGGGAGTCTCATCCATATGACGATGGGGCTTTTAAGCCGTTCCTCCGCCGTTCCGCTGCAAGGGGCCGCCCGGCGGCTGTACGCTTTTTTACAAGAGGAATGGGGGGCTGATCAACCTGTCACTTAAGCTGTTCGGTGGACAGGCTTAACTTATAATTGCCGAAGCGGAGCAGATCGTCCAGCAGCCGGTTCAGCTCGGCCATATCCGTCACCCGGACGCGGAGCCAATAGCAGCCTTCGCCGCTGACGCGGTGCATCTCCTGAACCTCCTGCCGGGACTGTACATAGCTCCGGAATGAGTGGTGGCTCTGATGCAGATTCATAAAAAAGACGATAAAGGCATGAACGGCCAGCCCGAGCTTCTCCGGCCGCCAGCGCAGCGTATATCCTTCGATCACCTGCATGTCCTGCAGCTTCCGTACGCGCGCCCCGACCGCCTGGCTCGTCAGATGAACCTGTTCGCCGATTTCTTTATGGGACCGCAGGGCATTCTCCAGCAGCAGCTCGATAATCCGCAGGTCCGTGTCATCCAGGGTAGGTTGGTTCAATCGGGCCCATCCTTTCATTTTGAAAATAAAATCCGTAAATCCCTTTCCGCGGGCGATTCCGGCAAGTTCTCCCGGCAGTTATGATGGATAAGAGCCATTATACCTGATTGACATTATACCTGAAGACAGGAAAAGGAGCATGCCCCGATGAAAATACAGCTTGTCCGTCACGCTACGTTGTGGATCGAATATGGAGGCCATACGTTTCTCGTTGATCCGATGTTCAGCGACACGGGCGCCAATCCGCCGATTATGAACTCCGGCAACGAACGGCGGAATCCGCTCCTTCCGCTGCCGGATAAAATGCAAAATTGGATCAACCCGGATGTTATTCTGGTGACGCATCTGCACCTCGACCATTGGGATGCTCCAGCCGCGCAAATACTGGCGAAGTCGCTTCCCGTCCTCTGCCAGCCCGGCGATTCGGGCGCCTTCACGGAGGCGGGATTTACGGATATCCGGGAGATCGGGGAGTCCGCGGAGTTTGGCAGCGTCACGCTCTACCGGACCGGCGGGCAGCATGGAACCGGCGAAATCGGCGCACGAATGGGACCGGTCTCGGGATTCGTGCTGCAGGCGGAAGGCGAGCCGGCTCTTTATATCGCCGGGGACACCATCTGGTGCGCGGAGGTACAGGAGGCGCTGGATACGTTCAAACCGCAGGTCGTTGTAGTTAATGCCGGAGGCGCCCGATTCACGGGATCGGATCCCATCACGATGGATGCCGCGGATGTGGCAACCGTTGCCGTTTCAGCGCCAGGCAGCCGGATCGTAGCCGTGCATATGGATGCAATCAATCACTGCCTGGTGACGCGCGAGCTGCTCCGCGAACATCTGGCCGTCGCCGGCCTGCTCTCGCGGGTCGATATCCCGGAGGATGGACAATGGATTGATCTTGAGTAAAATAATTTCCAACAATGCCCTCAAGCCTAGATGCTTGGGGGTGTTTGGTATACATATATATCCATTATAACGACTCTTCCCCATTCGGCTTTAAGTTTCATCCATGCGAAATCCGGCTACAATGAAAGTAGTCAGATTTAATAAAACTCGGTTCTCCGGTTTACAATCCGGACCTATAATCAAACAGATATGCAAACTCTCATCAAGGAGCGATGCAAGATGGCGGCTGCACGAAAATGGGCTCCGACCGTTCTGAAAGCCGTCCTTATCGCGGCAATCATCATTTTTGTGCTGCGCAGCGTCCCGTTGAAAGCGGCGGATATTACGGACTTTCTAATTCATGCCAGCGGTAACTTCTACCTTTCCATCGTCGTGTTCGCGATCTTTCTGATGCTCCAGGCGAGCATCTGGGTGCTGATCGTCAATGCGGCATCCAGCGGCGCCAGTGCGTTGACCGGGAAATGGACAGGAAAAATCGGGCTGCTGCCCGGATTGAGCATTTTCGTAAACTCGCAATTTGCCAAATACATTCCCGGCGGAATCTGGAATTATGCCGGACGGATCATGCTGGCTTCCCGTGCCGGCATTCCGCTGGATGCCCAATTTGCGGCGATTGTCTATGAAAATATTTTATTATTCTCGGCCGCGCTAACCTTCGCCCTGATGCTTGCGGTCACGCTGCACTTCGAGACGGTTCCCCTTCTGCTCGCCGCCTCCCTTCTCCTCCTGTTCACCTATTTCTTCTATCCGCGCATGACCGCCGGGGCACGCGGCATATTCATTAGAGTATCCCGTTTGAAGGTGCTGAAGCGGCCGCTGGAGAAATTGACCAAGCCCTTCGGCCAAATCGGGACCGTACGTTCTGAAGTCCTGCTTACGCGCAACCAGTTCTTCGGCTATCTCGGCTGCTTTATTGCCAACCATTTTATTATGGGCATCGGCTTCTGGCTGCTGGTCAACAGCTTTGGCGCAGGACGGATTAGCATCATTTATGCCGCAGGCACGTTCGCGACGTCCTGGCTGATCGGCTCGTTTAGTCCCCTGCCGGGCGGACTCGGCGTGCGGGAAGGGTTCCTAGTCTACTTTCTGTCGCTGAAGCTGGGAAGCGAGGCGGCGCTGCAAATTTCGGTGATCGCTCGTCTGTGGAATGTGCTGGCGGAAGTGCTCTTCTGGGCGTTCATTCAAACAGCTACCCAATTCAGGAAAAGGGTGAAATCCTATGGATCCTAAAAAAATCCTGCTCGTCGCCGGCGTGTTCCCTCCCGGAATCGGCGGAATGCAAAACTATTACTATAATCTGGCCGTTCATACCAAACACGAAATGACCGTTCTTGCTTCGGAATATGCGGATAGCGAAGCTTTTGACCGCAAACAGAAGTTTAAAATCGTGCGCGGGGCGTTTCTTCGGAACGAAAAGGCCGATTTGCGCAGCTGGGGGCGCCTGTTCCGCTCCGTCCGGAAAATGCTGAAGCAGGACGAACCCGATGTGACCGTCTATGGCTATGTGCTGATCGGCTTTATCGGTCTGCTGCTGCGTTACATTTCCGGCCGTCCTTACGTCGTTTCTACGCATGGCATGGATCTGCTGATGTTCCGGCGGTTTCCCGGGCTCAATCAGATCGTGAAGCTGATCCTGCGCAAGGCAGACGGCATTATGGCGAACAGCGAATTCACGAAAAAGCTGCTGGGCGATTACGGCGTTGATCCGCGCAAGATCGGAATCGTGTACCCCGGCGTCGAAAGCCACTTTAACCGGCAGCCGAAGGATCAGGAGCTGGTGCGCCGGTACGGACTTGAGGGCAAATATGTGATCCTGTCTGTCGGCCGGCTGGTCACGCGGAAGGGACAAGACCGGGTCATCGCAGCCATGCCGGAAATTCTGGAGCAAATCCCGAACGCCGTCTATTTGATCGTCGGCGACGGGCCGGACCGCAAGCGGCTGGAGCAGCTTGCGAAGGATAACGGCGTCGAAGGCGCCGTCATCTTCGCCGGGAGCGTCAGCGGCAGCGACCGGCTGAACGCGTTCTATAATCTGGGCGACCAGTTCATTATGGCCTGCCGCCAGCTTACCAAAGGCGATGCCGAGGGCTTCGGCATCGTGTACCTGGAGGCCGCGTCCGCCGGCATCCCGGTCATTGCGGGCCGTTCGGGCGGGGCGACCGAAGCCGTGCTGGACGGAGTGACGGGGCTGCTAGCCGATCCGGAATCGCCGGCGGACATCGCCGCGCAGATTATCCGCTTCCAGACGGACCCGGCCCTCCGCGCACGGCTGACGGAAGCCGGCTACAAGCGGGCAAAAACGGAATTCCAGCACGGCAATGTCGCCGAGACTTTTGACGTGTATATCAGCCGGCTGTGCAGCCGTACCGCCCCTTCCCGGAAACGGGCGGAAGAACCGGCCATCGGTAAGCTGCGGCCTTAACGAACTAGGATAATCATAAACTGTCTTGTATAAATATGAAATATAACGCGAATTTTACACATTCATGCGTTAATGTTAATACAGTCCCCCTATACTTACTCCTTGGGATAAGCACTTCACTTACCGGGAGGATAACTATCAAATGTCGTACAAAAAAGTATCCATTGCCTTACTGTCCGTGTCCATCGTCTTCGGTGCAGCCGTACAAAGCTCCGTGTTCGCCGCACCTGCCGCCGCCAGCTCACAGGTCAAAAAAGTCGGCCAGTTCACCGCAGCCAGCGTAGAGCGCAACGCCGCGAACCAATTGATTATTCGCTGGAAGAGCAGCGCCGATCTGGGCGCCGTAAAAATTTACTGGAGCACCTCTCCGGACAACATCGAAAAAACCGGCAAGCTGCTGACCATGACCCACTCCAGCTACAACGGGTATGTCGCCGCCGATCCGAAGCCGGATGCCCGCGTTTATTTTCTGATCAAAAGCGCCGGCGGCGCCAAAATCACAACCGCCGAACGGAAAGTCAATCTTCAAGGCGCATACAACTTCCGTGACCTGGGCGGCTATAAAACGACCGACGGAAAAACCGTGAAATGGGGCAAGCTGTACCGCGCTGAAGAGCTTGGCCGCCTGACCGCAAGCGACCTGAGCTATATCCAGGCCATGGGCATCAAGACTAATGTCGATTACCGGACGGATGCCGAAGTCGCCGCCCTTGCCGATCCGGTGCTGAAAGGCATGGAATATGTCCGCACGGATGCCGGAAATGCCGGCAGCGCCGCCGATCTGAATGCCATGATCGCTTCCGGGCTGATGAAGGACGAAGCTTCCGCCGTGGCAATGATGGCCGGCTTCAATAAACAAATGGTCGATGCGCCTAAATTCTACATCCAGCTGATGGAGCTGCTGAACGATCCAAGCCATATGGCGCTTGTGCAGCACTGCACCGCCGGTAAAGACCGCACCGGTCTCGGCTCTGCGATCATTCTTCTGACGCTTGGCGTCGACGAAGAAACGGTCATGAACGACTACCTGCTGAGCAACGTATACCGCGCCGAGGCGAACAAAGCAGCCATCGCCGCGCTCAAAACGAAGATCCAGGATGAAAATGTGGTCGCCGCCGTCACTGCGATGATGGGCGTGCAAAAAGAATTTTTACAGGCCGCATTGGACGAGATGAAGGCGAAATACGGCTCGATTGACGGCTTTTTGGAAAAAGGCCTCGGCATCACCAAGCAGGAACGCGCCAAGCTGAAGGCAATGTACACCGAATAACGGATTGACAGCGGCCTGCCGGCAGAGGTAGTATACAGCTATATCCGAAACAATGTTGAACAAGTGTAAGTAGGCCTATGATCGTGGATTTCAGAGAGCCGGTGGTTGCTGCGAACCGGTGTCCGGCATAGGGCTGAATGGACTTGGGAGTTGCGTTTCCGAACCTCCGCTGACCCGGAGCACTAGGAGACTGCCGGGAAATCCCGCCGTTATCACGGGAGCGGTATCGAGCTGAGCTTACCTTAACAGACAGTCTCCGCACCGTAACTGACGACCGGTCAGACGCTTGCACATTGGCGTTGTACACGGTTATTAAGGTGGCATAAACGATAACTTCGTCCTTAGGGGCGAAGTTTTTTTATATTCTGCGAAGGGGGTGATGGCCATGGAGGATGGTTGGTGGCGACCTGAAAATGACGTTTTGCCCAGACCCATTCAATTACCTTATTGGAGGAATGAACATGAATCAGGAACGTGTATTAACCGGAGACCGGGTTACCGGCAAACTCCATCTCGGCCATTACGCCGGAAGCCTTCAGAGCCGCGTGGCGCTACAGGAGCAATATGAATCCTTTGTTTTTCTGGCGGATGTTCAGGCGTTGACCACCCATTTCGAGCGCCCGGAGCTAATCCGCAGCCATATCCGCGAAATTGCGCTCGATTATCTGGCCGCGGGCATCGATCCCGAGAAATCAACGATCTATATCCAGTCGCTGATTCCCGAGATTGCCGAGCTGACGGTCTTCTTCTCGATGTTCGTCACCGTCAATGCCCTGCGCCATAATCCTACAGTCAAAGCCGAGTCCAAAAATCAGGGGCTGGACGAATTGTATTACGGCTTCCTCGGCTATCCGGTAAGCCAGGCTGCGGACATCGCCATTCTCAAGGCGACGCTCATTCCAGTCGGCGAAGATCAGATCCCCCATCTGGAGCTGGCACGCAAGACGGTGCGGCGGTTCAACGAGCTGTACCGGCCGGTGCTGCCCGAGCCGCGCGAGCTGATCAGCGATACGCCAAGGCTGGTCGGAACGGACGGCAACGCCAAGATGAGTAAAAGCCTCGGGAATGTCATCATGCTGGATTCCACCGCCGAGGAGCTTCGCCATAAAATCAAACGCGCGGCTACTGATCCGGCCCGTATCCATAAAAACGATCCCGGTCATCCGGAAGTCTGCCCGATCTATGCATACCATCAAGCCTTCCTGCCTTCCGGCACGCCGGAAATCCGCGAAGCCTGCGAGCGCGGCACAATGGGCTGCACGGCGTGCAAGGAACGGATTACCGCCGGTCTTGAAACGCTGCTCGGACCGATGCGTGAGCGGCGCGCCTACTATGCCGCCCGGCCGCAGCTCGTCGGCGACATCCTGCAAAGCGGCACCCGCCGTGCCCGCAGTATCGCGCGGGAAACGATGCGCGAGGTGCGCGAGGCGATGGAAATGGACTATTTCCGGAAGGAGACGGGTAGCCATGTTAACCTTGCCTGAGCTAACGCGAATGCTTAACGAATCCGGCTGCCGGTTCGAACTCATCGCCCATGACTTTCCGATCCGCTCTACCGCGGATGCGGCGAGCCTGTTTCCGCTCCGGCAATCGGCGCCGACGCTGATCCTTCAGACGGAACGCGGCTTGATCGCCTGTATCTCCGGCTATGCGCGCGGCCGGCTCGATCTTGCCGCGCTAAAGCGGACCTTCGGCTATTCTAGCCTGAAACTGGCCCCGGCAACTCGGGTCCTCGCTGAGACCGGCTATGTGCCGGGCGCCGTATCCATGATCGGCCACGGGTTGCCTTGCCTATTCGATAATCGCTTGCTGGAGCACGGCTTCATCTACGGCGGCAGCGGCGACGAGCTGCATACGCTCAAGATCGCCCCTGCCGATGTTGCGCGAATGAATACGATCATCGGCGTACTCGAATAGATCCGCTGCCCTGGCGAGATCGCCCACAAAAAGAAAAGGCTGCGCCGGATGGCGTAGCCTTTAAAGTACTGCTTACAATGCCCAGTTGCCCTTGCGGAACACAGGCTCTACGGTGCCGTCAGGCAAAATCCCGTCGATGTCCAGCTCGGCGGAGCCGATCATGAAATCGACGTGGGTCAAGCTGACATTCGCGCCGCGCGCCAGCAGCTCTTCGCTGCTCAAACCGACGCCGCCCTCAATGTTGACCGGGTACGCGCTGCCCAGCGCAAAATGGCAGGAGGCGTTCTCGTCGATGCCGGTGTTGTAGAACACCCGGTTCATCCGGGAGATCGGCGAATCATGCGGCACCAGCGCCACTTCGCCGAGGTAAGACGCGCCGTCGTCGGTCTCCAGCAGCGAAGCCAGATGCTCGCGTCCGGACACGGCGTCGTATTCCACAACCTTGCCGTCTTTGAACGTAAAGGTGATGCCGTCCACCAGCCGGCCGTTCAGATTCAGCGGCAGCGTGCTCGACACGGTCCCGTTCACACCGGCGCGATGGGGCATGGAATAGACCTCTTCGGTCGGCATGTTGGCGATAAAATAGACGCCGTTCGCGTTCTCTCCGCCCGCGCTTTTCCAGATATGGCCTTCCGGCAGCTCCACATGCAGATCCGTGCCCGGCGCGCGGTAATGCAGCGCTTTGTAGCGCTTCGCATTCAGCCGGTCCTGACCGACCTTGAGCGCCGCAACATGCTCCTTCCACGCCTCCACGGGATCGCCGTCGCCGACGCGGTTCATCTGGAACACCGCTTCCCACATCGCGTCGATCCGCTGCTCTTCCGGCAGGTCGGCATATACCTTATCGGCATACGCCTTCGTCGGCGCCTTGATCAGCGACCAGCTGATTTTGTTGTTTCGCGTGTAGTTCTGGTATTTGCGGCGGGCGATGGCTGCCGCCTTCACGGCGGTCGCTACCTTGCCCGATTCAATGCCGCGGAACAGCTCCGGATCGGGAACCTTGATGGACAATACCGCCCCGCCCTCTTCGGCAAAACCTTCGAGCATGTCTGCATGCCACTGCGGATAATAGCCAAAGCTGTCTTCGGGGGCTTTTTCATAACGGATGCGGGTGACCGTCTCGTCGTCCCAATCCACCATGACGTATTTGGCTCCGGCTTCGTATGCCTTGCTTACGATCAGGCGGGTCAGCTGCACGGTCTCCAGGGGAGCGTTCACCATCAGTACCTGGCCGGGCTGTACGTTGACGCCGACCTTGACGACCAGCTCGGCGTATTTTTCCAGCAATGTGTCAAAATCTTTCATTTTACTTATCCTCCGTGTCGTTAGTCGCAACCTTTCCTATTGTAGCGCAAAACGCGGGAAGTTGCGATCCGGATGCGGGACAGGTGTTATGGATGACGCTCCACCTGCAGCAGCGTCACGGTCTTCAAAACATACGTATGCCGGATTTTGTTTTCGTCGATGACTTTGAGCTTGGCCAGACTGGCCACCTTGCCGGGATCTGCCTTGGAGACCAGCCGCCATACCTCCGGATCGGACAAGGTTTTGTAAAGCAGCTCGTCGTCGTACTCCTTGCGCTGCTGCGTCACCAGCTTGACCCGGTAACCGCCGAATACGGCTTCGCTCTCCCCCTGCTCGTTCATGCCGGCCAAAATTTCCTGGCGCAATGCAGCCAGCTCCTGCTCCAGTTCCTTTTGCTTTGCCTTAAGCTTATAGTACTGCTGGACCTGTTTATCCATCGCGGTGTACACGCTCCTCTCGGAACATGTATATGCGCCGGGCGGGGCAGACATGGCAACGATATGCAACACTTCCTATGCCGGATCGTTCAGCTCCAGCACCACCGGACAATGGTCGCTGCCCAGAATATGACAGTCCATTCCCGCTTCCTGAATAAATGGAGCCAGCCGTTCCGAGGCCAGAAAATAGTCGATGCGCCAGCCCACATTGCGCTCGCGGATCTTCGGCATATAGGACCACCATGTATAGGCGCCTTCCTTATCCGGATACAGATGCCGGAACGTATCGATGAAGCCGGCGCCCAGCAGCTCGGTCATCTTGCCGCGCTCTTCATCCGTGAAGCCGGAGTTGCCGCGGTTCGACCGGGCATTCTTGATGTCGATCTCCTGATGCGCCACGTTCAGGTCGCCGCAGACGACGACCGGCTTCAGCTTGTCCAGCGCGAGCAGATAGTCGCGGAACCGGTCCTCCCAATCCATGCGGTACTCCAGCCGCGACAGATCACGTTTGGCATTCGGCGTATAGACATTCACCAGGTAAAAACCGGCGAATTCCAAAGTAATGATCCGTCCTTCGTCCTGCGTCTCCTCGCCAAAGCCGACGCCGTAACGCACGGACAGCGGTTTGATCTTGGTGAAGACGGCTGTGCCGGAGTAGCCTTTTTTCAGCGCATAATTCCAGTATTCTTCATAGATACCGCCATGTTCCATGGCGATCTGGCCTTCCTGCAGCTTCGTCTCCTGCACGCAGAAGATATCGGCGTCCGCTTCCTTGAAATAATCGTTAAACCCTTTGCTCACGCAAGCGCGCAGCCCGTTGACATTCCACGATACCAGTTTCATCCTTCTCCGTCCTCTCCATAAACGCATGACTGCTATCCAGTGTACCATAAACCGTGCGCGGGCGAATCGGGAGTCTGTGGTACAATAAGGAGGATTGTTTTAATTGACCTTATATGTAAGGAGCACCGCAACATGAACACGTCATTTTTGTTGAAAGGATTTAATTTCATCTATTTTGCTTTGCTCGCCATGTTTATTCCGTTTCTGCCGGTCTATCTGGATAATCAAGGCCTCAGTCCCGCCAAAATCGGCTTCATCATCGGAACCGGCGGCGTTGTGACCATCATCGCCCAGCCCCTCTGGGGCATGATCAGCGACCGGACGAAGACGATCCGCAAAGTCCTGCTGCTCTTGCTTGTTTGTTCCGCTGTGCTCGGTTATCTGCTGTATGCATCAGCGAGTTATACTATGCTTGTCATCTTCGCCATGCTGCTCTATTTCGTATTGATGCCGATCGATCCCCTGACCGAGAGCCTCAACTTCCGCATTGCCGAAAGCGAAGGGATCAGCTACGGTTCGATCCGTACCTATGGCGCGCTGGGCTACGGCGTGATGGCGCTGCTGACCGGGTATGTACTTGTCTATTTCGGCGCGCATGGGCTTGGCCTGCTGTTCGCCGCAAGCAGCATGCTGGGACTGTTGCTCTGCTGGAAAATGCCCGATGCGCCCGTCGCCGGCAAGCCCGTCACATTAAACAGCCTCAAGCAGTTTCTGGCGAACCGGCAGACGCTCCTGTTCCTGCTCCTGATCTTCGTCAGCTCCGTCCCGGCGCGGATGAACGATACCTTTCTCGGGGTGTACATTCTGGAGCTGGGCGGCAAATCGCAGCTCGTGGGGCAATCCTTTTTCATTGCAGCAGCCAGCGAAATCGTCGTGTTCGCACTCAGCTACCGCTGGCTGCGCAGCGGCAAGGAGCTGATCACGATCACCATTGCCGGTGCGTTTTATTTTATTCGCTTTTTCCTGTCGGCCTGGATCAGCGATCCGCATCTGCTGGCCTACCTGCAAGTGCTGCAGCTCCTGACCTTCCCGGTGTTCTATTCAGCGGCGATCCAGTATCTGTACAGCATCGTTCCTGCCGAATGGCGGGCCACGGGCCAAACCGTTCTGGCTTTGCTGTTCTTCGGCGTCTCCGGTATCCTGTCCTCTTACGCGGGCGGCCTGCTGTACAACGCTTTTGGCGGCCAAACGATGTATTTCTGCATCGCGGCGTTATCGCTGGCCGGAACGCTGTTCGGGTTCGGGTTGCACCGGAGATACGTTGCATAAACTCAGATTTCGGTCTACAACCACTCACTTAAGGAGGGTACGCCATGACAACGAATATCGGCGACAACGAAGTGGTGAACTCGCGGACATTTGCTTTTTCCCGGAAGCAGGTCTTTGAAGCCTGGACAACCCCCGAACGTCTTGCCCGCTGGTGGGGACCGCTGGGATTCAGCAGCACCTTCCAGGAATTCGACCCTAGGCCCGGCGGTGAATGGCGGTTTGTCATGCACGGTCCTGACGGTACGGACTATCCCAATCGCAGCATGTTTGAGGAGATCGTTCCGTACGAGCGAATTGTGCTTAGGCACCTGAACGCTCCGCCTTTCCAGATCACGGCAACTTTCGCGGAAGCGGACGGCAAGACGTTATTAACATTTCGCCAGACGTTTGAGCAAATATCGTTCGTGAAGCAAAACCGTGAATTTTTGAATTCCGCCAATGAACAGAATTTAGACCGTTTGGAAGCTCTGCTTGCCGAATTAAAGGGTAATTTCATGGAGCAATATGCTGCTGTAATCGGGGAATATCAAAGCGCGTTGAAAAAGTACTCCATCCCCCAGCTGCGCTATAAATCGGCGCCGGACGTCTGGTCGCTCGGCCAGATGTACGATCATCTGATTCTCGCGGCGCTGGACTACCTGGACCAAGTGGAGCGCTGCGCGTCAGCAGCGGAAGAGCAGCCTGAAGGTAAAACGGCAGGCGGAGCCGCGCTGTTCGAAGCGGGCGCTTTCCCGGACATCCGCATCCGTCTTCCGGACGGTCCGGAGAATACGCCGGATAATTCACGGGGTACCGATGAATTGAGGGATGGTCTCGATGTAGTGCTGAAGAGGATGGCCGAATGGGAATCCCGGCTTTCGGAGGTTAACCACAACCTAAAGGTCAAACATGACGGGTTCGGCTGGCTGAACGCCCAGGAATGGTTTCAAATGATCGGCATGCATTTCCGGCACCATTTGCGGCAGAAATCCGAGCTCGAACAGAAGTACACAGATGCGGACCAAAATTAAAAAGCATTAAAAAAGCCCCTTCCGTTGAACGATCAACGTTGGGGGCTGTTTGGCGCGGCCAGCAGCGTTACGGCTTTGGCAACGGAGGTTTTTAAAGCCTCCAGATCCTTTAAGGCGTCCGGATCGAGCGAAGGTCCAAAGGGATTTACCGCGCTATAGGCCGTGGCGATTGACATCATGGCGGTCAGCAGAAAATTCGCCGGCAGCGCCGCACTGATTTTTCCGGTGTTCTGTGCCTCAAGGATCTTCTGCAGCTTCTTGTCGTGCAGGACATCCCGGTCACGGAGATTCAGCGAATTCTGCTCCAGCGTAAACCACATGAGCAGCCGCATCACTTTCGGATGCGCCATGGCAAAATCGAAAACGCCGGACGCGAATCCGGATAGATCCTCCGCATTGAAGGTGCCGACTTCAAAAGCATACTCCAAATTTTTCTCCAGTACGGTCGTAAACAGCGTTTCTTTATTGCCAAAATAAATGTAAATCAAATTCTTATTGCAGCCGGCCGTTTTCGCGATGCGGTCTACCCGCGCTCCGGCGATGCCGAAGGCGGAAAATTCCTCCATGGCGGCGTTCAGTATCGCTTCCCGTGAAGCTTCGGCATTTCTCATGACAATCATCCTCTTATTAGGTTCTCCGTGTTTGAAGCCTACTCAACAGTATACCATTTCAAATCCATGCTTGACTAACCGTTTAGATACAATTATATTTAACTAACCGGTTAGTTATTATTTTGCTGATCGATATTTTATCCGAAAGAAGGAATGGATCATGGCACAAAAAACATGGCTGATTACAGGAATCAGCAGCGGATTCGGCCGGCATATGGCGGAGCAGCTGCTGGAACGCGGGGACCGGGTCGCAGGAACTGTACGAAATTTGATGGCTGTCGAGGATCTGAAGATGCAATATGGCGATCTTCTGTGGGTTGCCCAATTGGATGTAACTGAAATCCCGGCTGTTTATGCGGTTGTTGATCAGGCGTTTAAGGAGCTTGGCAACATTGATGTTGTCGTCAGCAACGCCGGGTATGGGTTGTTCGGCGCCGCGGAAGAATTGACGGTGGAACAGATCACCCATCAGATCGACACCAATCTTAGCGGCTCCATCCATCTGATACGCGCCTCCCTGCCCCATCTGCGTGCCCAGAACGGCGGACGCATCATTCAGCTATCCACCGTAGGCGGTCAAACGGCATTTCCGGGCGGTTCGCTGTACCATGCCACGAAATGGGGCATCGAAGGGTTTGCGGACGCGGTCTCGGCAGAGGTTGCTCCGTTTAATATCGGCGTAACGATCGTCGAACCGGGTGGCGCACGCACGAACTTCCGTTATCAAAGCTCTAAAATCGGCCCGAAAATCGATGCTTACGATAGTTCTCCGGCATCCCACATCCGGCGCATCCTCGATGAGCGAACCAGCGAATCCATCGGCGATCCGGCTAAAATGGCCGCGGCCATCATCGACAGTGCCGATCAGCATCCCGCGCCAAAGCGCATCACCTTAGGCAGCGACGCCTACCAGGTGATTCATCAGGCGTTGACCGCGCGTCTCGCTGCCTTGGAAGCCCAGAAAGAGCTGGCGTTTTCGACGGATTTTCCTAGCGGACAATAAAACCTCATCCTGATCGGCCTTATTAGTTATAAATGTTTATGAACTTCTCAGCTGCAGTGGTCCTGGGCTATAATGGCGGAAAACAAGTTACTAAGAAGGGGGGATCCATTTGAACTACGAAGAGGAAGAAGTGCTCGAAGGCGGCAACGTTAATCATGTGGTCCGGACTCATGGCACGGTACGCCGGCCAACCGGTTATTGGAGCCCTGCCGTCCATGCATTATTGAGACATTTGCACAAGCAGGAGTTTAATGGTGCACCGCGGTTTCTCGGCATTGATGAATCCGGGCGTGAAATCTTGTCGTTCGTGGAAGGAGACGTTCCCGGAAACCGTTATCCCGAAATGGAGCCTTACATGTGGTCGGATGAATCGCTGACCGGCGTTGCCCGGCTGTTAAGACAGTATCACAATGCAGCCCAAGGATTCGTACCCGGTGCCGGACTCCGGTGGCAAATGAGCCTCTTCGATGCAAGCGATCATGAAGTCATCTGCCATAACGATGCCGCTTTGTATAATGTTGTCTTTCAAAACGGATCGCCGGCCGCCTGGATCGATTTCGACATGGCCGGTCCCGGCCCTCGTATCTGGGATCTGGCTTATTCCGCTTACACCTGCGTTCCTCTGGCCGGCTTTGCCCCGGACTATGCCCTGGGAAGCACGGATGCCTATCAGCCGGATAAACATGCGGCCGACCGCCGGCGGCGATTGCAGCTTTTCTTTCATGCCTATGGACTCCCCGTACCGCATGATCTAAAAGGGTGGATCCTCCGGCGGCTGACGGTCTTATGCGAAACGCTCCGGAACGGCGCCGCCGAAGGCAATTACGCTTATCAGAAAATGATCAACGAGGGCCACCTGGCGCATTATGAAGATGAAATCCAATTTATTCGCGATCATTTTGATGAGTGGGTATAAGCTGAGTGACACAAAAAACAAGACCATCCAATAACGGATGGCCTTTTTTTGTTTATACCGCCTTGATGGATTTGCTGTACCGGCATTTCGGGAAACTGCCGCAGCCGTAAAATTGGCCCATCGGTCCGGTACGGAGCACCAGCCCGCTGCCGCATTTCGGGCAGACAAACGCGTCTACCTGCACTTCCGGCTCCGCCTCTTGAACAGCCCCGGGATTCATCGCCAGAATCATCCGGATCAGCGTTTCGCGGTTGATTAACCGGACCCGGTTCGACTCCGCAAGCTCATAGGCAGCGACGGTATAATCGCTGTTGGTCACCACCCAGGCCTCGTTGGCCGCATAATGGGCAATCGAAGCTTGCGCTTCCTGCACGGCTTTGATCCCGACATTTTGGCTGTAGCGTTTGGCTTGCACCGCAATCTTTATGCCGTCCTTCCGCAAAAGAAGATCGGCACCGTAGTCGCCGGCGACTTTTGTAGCTTCCACCACATAACCTTGGGAACGGAACAAATGCCCCAGGTATTTTTCAAACTGGATGCCCTCCATCTTGTCGATCTCGGCGATGCCGGAACGCTTCAAGCGTTCGGTCCGTTGCTGGCACAAGACGATCATCAGCGCAAAAACGACTCCAAAGCCAAGGACGACCCCGACGATGGCACCTTCAAAGGAACGGGTAGCCCCATAACCGCCCAGCCCCAAGCCCAGCATCACCAATCCGCTTACCGCTTGAAAAAACGCTTCCTCCTGCCTGGCTCTGCTTTTTCTCCGCGCCATATCGAACCCTCCGGCTATGTATTGGTTAGAAACAAGATTCGGCACGGAGGCATATTTTTCCTCTCGTCCGGATTGCACTCATCCGTAAGTTTTTTGCGTCTACAGCCATTGGGAAGCATGAAATTATTCTTTTTCAAAAAAAATGTAGTGGGAATGAAAAATTTGCAGCCCCTCGATTGTATTTAAAGTGAAAGGGGGACCTGAGGTGTACAATTCATCTGAGCTCAATGAATCTGTGCGGCGGGCCTTGGATCTATATTCGCAAAGTCTGATCAAAGTCGCTTTCGCCTATCTGAAAAATATCGCCGACGCCGAAGAGGTGGCGCAGGACGTCTTCCTGACCTATTTGCAGAAGCGCCCGGTGTTCGAAAGCAGCGAGCATGAAAAAGCCTGGCTGATTCGGACGACGATCAACAAAAGCAAAAACATGCTGAAAGCCGGGTGGTTCAAGAGCCGCAACCCCGTGCCCGAAGATTTAAGCTATCTTCCCAGTGAAGAAAGCGAGGTATTGCAAGCCGTACTCTCTCTGGACAAAAAATACCGGATCCCGATCCATTTACATTATTACGAGGGGTATTCGATTCAGGAAATAGCCGAATTGCTAAACGCCAAACCCGCAACCGTGGGGACATGGCTCGCCCGGGGACGCCTGCTCTTAAAAGAGACGATTGGAGGCCTGGAGAATGAAGAAATCAGTATATAAATCCGCAATGTCCCATGTGAAGACCAGCGAGAACTTTGAACAAGCGACGATGGAGAAGCTGTTGCAGCACATGGAACAAGAAATACCCGAACCTACAAAATCAGCGAAGGAGCGATTTGAGATGAAAACAGCAATGACGAAAAAGAGCAAAGTAACGGCTTGGGCCGTAGGAGCCGCGGCATGCGCGGTATTGGCGGCTGGCATTCTGAGTCTAAATCCAAACAACGGAACCACGGAGCCGGTCGCTCAGCCGACGGCCTCCACTTCGCAGAAACCGCCGATCATGGGAAAAATGGCCGTCAATATCGATGGCATCATTTCCGAAGTCAGCGCCGACGGCAAAAGCTTTAAAGTGGGCGATCTCTGGGTGACCGTCACCGACCAAACGACCATGGGCAGCACAGAACCAGGCTCCACCCCGCCTTCCGAGGAATTTTTGCAAAAGGAATTTAAGGTCGGCAACGCGGTATCCGGATTTACCACGCAGGATGTCAGCACCGGCAAAGTAACGGCGGACGCCATCTACAACAATTTTGCGCCGCAAAGCGCGGAATCCACGGAACCGTCTCCGGCCATTAAAGGCAAAGCCATGGTCAACATCGACGGCGAAATTACGGAAGTCAGCGCGGACGGCAAAAGCTTCAAGGTCGGCGACCTGTGGGTAACGATCACCCCGGATACGCAAATGGGCATCGACGGTCCTACGGCCGCAGAACCTTCCGACGAACTGCTGCAGAAAGACTTCAAGGTCGGCAATATCGTCTCCGGGTATACAAGCGATGACGTAAGCACCGGCAAAGTAAACGCGACCCGCATCTACAACAACATGGCACCGCAGAAGTAATCGCCGCATGATGTCCTCACAAAAGCAAAGGCCGTCCCGCTCGCCAAGTAATGGCTTGCCGGGGCGGCCTTTTCGATTTGGAACGACGGATGAAAGCTAGCACGAATCCGGTTACAGGTTTAACAGCCGTGTTAATTCGGCAAGACTTTCCTCCACCGTGCGCCAAGCAGTGTCGATTACGATACGCTCCAGATCCCAGTCCTCGTAATGCCGGTTCACCACCTCGTCCCACGTGGGCTGAACATGGCCTGCAATGTCGGAGACGCGCGTTTCGACCCGCTGCCGGTGCTCGGCTTTATCGGAGCAGATCACTTCGATATCGACAAACGGGATATGAAGGGAATCCGCCACTTGATGCCAGGCTTGCCGTGTAACCGGGATGGGATTGACCGTATCGGCAATGACGTCCAGGCCCAGGCGGAGATGCTGCGCCGCCAGCGCGTAACAGACGATATAACCTTCGGGTCCGTCGACCCGGACCCCGGCGTCCCGCAGCGCCTGCTCCACGACGTCGACGCGAAGGTACGCGGCGCGCAGCTTTTGGGCCAAAGCGGATGACAAGGTTGTTTTTCCGCTGCCCGGCAAACCGCTGAAGATATAGAGCATGGATAATGCCTCCTCCATTTCGGATACCTATTGAATTCGCTGGCAGGCAAAAATCCCCTGCCGGCATCAAGCTGACAGGGGATTTCACACTCCGCTATTCGCTGCGGCCGCGGAACACGCTGATGAACGCTACGAGCAGAGACAAACCCGCGACAATTAATGCGATATAGCTGACCGCCGACGATGAGGACTTGCCGTTGCTGCTGCCGGACATGTCATGATCGCTCAGATCCGTACCCATATCCATGCTTGTGCCCATATCCATGGAGCCGTGCCCGTGATCGCCGCCGGACGCCGTCTCCATGATTTCGGTCACGGAATGCGGCGTTTCGCTGCCTTCGTCGCCGGACCATTGCACGAGCGTTCCGTCGGCGTAGTGCTGGTAAGCATCCCAGGCAAGCGTTGCCGCCGACGCCGGATTCTGCACCGTGAAATAGAAGCGCTGGAACTGGCCGGCCAGGATGCCTTCCCCGGTCGCCTTCCAGCTTACCTTATTCCCCTCCACCGTAACCTCCCAGCCCGGCGTCGCCTCGTATTGCTTAAAGGATGCGCCTTCCGGAATGCGCAGATCCACCTGCACCGTAGGCGAATCCTTCTCCGAAGGTACCTTTAATGTATAAGTCTCCCATGCGCCGGTGCCGGACATCGCCGGAGATACCGTCACATGCGCGCTCGCGACTGCCGCGAACAACAGTAAGCCGGCTGCCGCCGGTACCGCGAGCGCCATCATTTTACGAATGAATGTAATCACGCCGTTCCCCTTCTCTCTTCTCATCATTATGTACGCAAATCCTGATACTCAAAATTGAACAGTTCAAACATAAACTATTATACGCGAAATTTGTAGCCCAACGCCAGTTATCCACTCTGAATAGCAAATGCTTGACTTGGAGCATACTCCAGGCATTATTGTTAGTCATGCAAGATAACAACAGGATTAAGTGTTGGGAGGAAGAAGATGCGCGATTCCAGTACATCCGAAGTCAGGTACACGATCTCAGAAGCAGCCGAGCAGACCGGTTTGACGCCGGACACGCTGCGTTATTATGAAAAAATCGGCTTGATCCTTTCGCCGGGCCGTGACGTCCACGGGCAGCGTGCTTACAGCGAGGAAGATCTCGGGAAGATCCGTTTTCTGAACCAGCTGAAACGGACGAATATGCCGCTGCGCAAAATTCGCGAATACGTGCAGCGGTATGCCGAGCAGGATGAATCCGGCTGCTACGAATTGCTGGACGAGCACGGCCGGGGGATTGAAGCACAGCTTGCCGAACTAACGGAAACCCTCGAGTTGATCCATTATAAGCTGAAGCATTTTCAACAAATCAAAGACGGGAAATTCAAGGAGGAGAATGCGGAATGAGTACAGAACAAATGATGTTTTTAACCCCGCAGCGGCCGTTGCCCAGCGGATTTGGACCACGCACCACTGCCGAAGAAGTGATCGCCGGTATGGATCTTACTGGAAAAACCGCCATCGTCACCGGCGGCTATTCCGGTCTCGGACTGGAGGTTTCACGGACGCTCGCCGAAGCCGGCGCCCATGTCGTGATCCCTGCGCGGACGATGGAAAAAGCGCAAGCCGCCATCGCTTCGATTCCGGACGCAGAACTGGCGGAGCTGGATTTGGCCGATCCGGCCTCCATTGACCGGTTTGCCCGCAGCTTTCTGGACAGCGGCCGCCCGCTGCATCTGCTGATCCTAAACGCAGGAATCATGGCGATTCCGGAGCAGCGCGATGCCAGGGGCTATGAACTTCAGTTCGTCACGAACCACCTTGGGCATTTTCAGCTTACGGCGCGGCTGTGGCCCGCTTTGGCACTGGCTCGGGGCGCCCGCGTCATAGCTGTTTCGTCCGGCGGCCACAAGCTCGGGGATATCCAGTGGGACGATCCGAACTTTATCCGCCAGCCTTATGAGAAGTGGAAGGCATACGGTCAATCGAAAACAGCCGGCGCGCTGTTTGCCGTAGAACTGGACCGGCGGGGTCAAGCGCAGCAGGTGCGCGCCTTTTCGGTCCATCCCGGCTCGATTGTGACCAACCTGTCGCGTTTTCTCAGCGATGACGAAATGGATGCGATGGGAGCCTTGGATCACGAAGGCAAACGCGGATACACGGAACTAAATGACGAACGCAAAACGATCCCGGAAGGCGCGGCGACGATTGTCTGGTGCGCCGTCAGCCCGCAGCTTGACGGCAAAGGCGGCGTCTACTGCCAGAACGCGGACATTGCTTCGCCCATTTCGCCGGAACAGCTGCCGCTTCCCGGCGCGGCCGGCGTCTGTCCGTGGGCCATGGACCCGGAAGCAGCCCGCCGGCTCTGGCGCTTAAGCGAAGAACTGACCGGCGTCTCCTTCGACGTATAAACAGCAGCAGCGCGCTCCTTGATGGAAGCGCGCTGCGTTCAATTCATATAACAAGGCTCCTGCTATGGTTAAAAGATTCCCATGCTGAGGTAACGTTCACCCGTGTCGGGCGCGATGCACAGCACGCGCCCACCGCTGCCGATCCGGCGCGCTTCCTGCAGCGCCGTCCACACGGCCGCGCCGCCGGACGGTCCGATCAGCAAACCTTCGGTCTTCGCCAGCATCCGGACCGTGTCCAGCGCGGCCTCGTCCGCGACCTGAACAATGGCATCGTAGATGCCCGTGTTCAGGATATCCGGCACAAAGCCGGGGCTTGTGCCGACCAGCTTATGCGGTCCGGGGCTGCCGCCGGACAGCACCGGAGACCCCTGCGGCTCGACCACCACGATCCGCAGGTCCGGCAGGTGCTCCCGCAGCTCCTCCCCGGTGCCGGTGATCGTGCCGCCCGTGCCGGAAGTGGCAACGAACACGTCCAGCTTGCCCTCCATCTGCCCGAGAATTTCCGGCGCGGTGGTGATCCGGTGAATATCCGGATTGGCCCGGTTCTCGAACTGCTGCGGAATAAAGCTGCCAGGGATGGCTGCGCCCAGCTCCACCGCCTTGGCGATGGCGCCTGGCATCCGCTCCGCCGCCGGCGTCAGCACGACCTCGGCGCCGTATGCCTTCAGAATATTGATCCGCTCCTTGGTCATGTTGTCCGGCATGACCAATATGGCGCGATAGCCTTTAGCTGCGGCATTCATCGCCAGCCCGATGCCGGTATTGCCGCTTGTCGGCTCGATGATCGTCCCGCCGGGCCGCAGGTTCCCGGACAACTCGGCCTGCAAAATCAGGTTATATGCGGCGCGGTCCTTGACGCTGCCGCTCGGATTGAACATCTCCAGCTTCACGTATACTTCCGCATCCAGCGGCCCGGTCATCCGGTTCAGCCGCAGGACGGGAGTTTGTCCAATCAGTTCGGTAATATTGCTTGCTACGAATGTCATTTCGCATCCGCCTCCTCTGCCCGCGTGTTTATTCGTATAAGTTGCCGTTTGCCAACTGCGCGAGCTTCGCCTCGTCCAATACGGCCAGCCGCCCTTTTTTCCGTTCAATGATTCCGTCGTCGATCAGCCGCCGGACGACCCGGTTCAAATGGCGGTAACTCGTGCCCAGCAGATCCGCCGTCTCTGTCAGGCTTTCGGTCCAGATCTCTTCTTTGCGCTTATCGCCGCCGCTGTCGCGGATGAGCGACATCAGATAGCTGGCAAACCGGTTCTCCACCGGATAAAGCAGGTTTAATGCCGATGCTTGTCCCAGCGTATACAGCTTGTAGCTCAGCTCTCCAACGAGAAACCGCAGCAGCTCCGTGTTATGCTCCAGCTCCCCCAGCAGCATTTTCCGGCCGGCGATGAGCAGCAGGCTGTCGCCGACGGACTGTACCTCATTTTTCACCGGTTCCTGGCGCAGCAGCTCCACATCCCCGATGACGGACATCGGCCGGGCGAAGCGGACCAGCATCGATTTGCCGTTCGGGAGCAGCGTATGAATTTTCAGCTTGCCATGCACAAGAATGAACATGCTCTCCAGCTTGTCTCCGACCGAGCAGACCGCTTCGCCGTCTTCGTACCGCCGCAGCTCCATTTTGGCGATATGCTCGCCGCTGAACATCCGAGTCAGACCATTCGTCTCGGCAAGACGTATTAGCCCCTCTGCATCTACAATCGTCTGCATCTGTAGTTCTCCCCTGGCTAATGCGAGCTTAAATGCTTGCGGAAGCCTTGCACCTTCTCATCTTTATAGCCCATTTGCTCGTAAAAAATATGCGCTTCCTTCCGCTTCTCCCCCGACACCAGCATAATATAAAAGCAATCCAGCCCGCGGGCGATATCCTCCAGCGCATGGATCAGCTGCCGGCCAAGGCCTAGACGGCGGGCGCGGGAAGAAACGACCACATTTTCCACCACCATAAACGGACGGCAGTCCATCACGAGATCCATGCAGATAATCCCCATCATCGAGCCCAGCAGTTCGCCGTCGACGTAAGCACCGAGCAAGTGATAGTCGGGGTTATGCAAAATCGCCCGGAATACCTTCTCCGTTTTCCCGGGATCGGTCGGCCCGGCGCCGCTCAGTTCAGCATAGAGTTCATTAAGCGCTGTAAACGAAGATTCCTCGATCGGTTTAATGGTAATCATGTTTTTTCTCCTCCAGTGTTAGTCAGCTTTTGCCAAGGATAAATTTTATTGCGGCTTCGACCTCTTCCTCGACGGTCAGATCTCCTTCCAGCCGTAAAACCGGGCAGGTAAGCCCGGCGATCCATGCTTCATGCAGCGCCCGGCTGCGGATTTCCGGACCTGCGGTATCGTACGCGGCCGCCCAGTCCAAAAAGGTCTGCAAAGCGGCATACCGTTCATCATCCGGAGCAACGTCTCCGCCGTAACGGATGGATTCCCGGGCTTTCAGGCGTTCCATCCGGACGGACGGCGGCAACCTCAGAAAGATCACCAGGTCAAACTTCGGAATAAGCGCATCGCCCCAGCCGCACAAGGAACCCGACAGCACCCAGCCCGAATGCCGGTCCAACTCGGAGGTCAACCGCTCAAGCCGGGGTTCGACTGCCGTCGGACGCGTATATTTTTCGGCCCAGTAAAAATCGTCCGTATCCAGATGGGAATATTGAAGCCTGCAGGATAAAGCTTCGCCCAGCGTCGAAGTTCCGGCGCCGGAGGCGCCCAAAATATGTATCCTCCAGTACATAGGACCTCCCAAAATTTTCTTATTACAAAATTGCAACCTTTCGGCGCTTTACGGCGTCAAATCATCAGAAGCCAATCAATCTTCCGGAGTGGAAGAAAGGAGCCGTATCGATGATCGCCTTACGCCATAAACCCAAACCGTTATTTCTCCAGATGTTCCTGCTGCTGGCATTGCTGTTGACCAGCTTCACACACGGCGGGACGGCGGCTGATGATGCCGCAGACCTTTGTCCAGGCATTCCGGTATCGACGATTTTCTTCGACGGCAAGGCCTACATCGGACATCAAAGCTACGGCGACCTGCCGCCCGCCCAAATTGTCAGCACGCACCGCTTCACGGGACCAGGAGATTACATTCAGGACGGGCTGGAGATCTTCCAACGTGCCAACGACCCTTGCGCCCTTTTCGTCAAATTTGCCGGCGTGGAGCCCGGCACCTACGAATGGTTTGAATACCGTGAGCAGAATACGCTGTAAGCTTCCCGGCTTCATGGACGATATTGTTCATTCATGGCTGCAACCTGCTCCCCAAGGCTCCAGACGTGAAACAGCCGGTCAACCGCGTCATCGGCTGCGGCGATGAAGGACTGCGTATCCGCAAGCTTCGATTTCACATCGTCGAGTACATAAATTTGGGCATCCTGCGCCAGTGTCAGCGTTACGGGCGTTTCGTCCGCATTACGGATATAGTAGCCGTTAGGGGTTGCATCTTCGCCGTTCAAACCGTCTTCTTGAGCCGCCTGCTTCGCTTCATCCCCGGAAAACCATTCCACCATATCCAGCTTTATTACCGTTTCCCCGTTCGTATTGTTTATACTTTTTACAAAAGCGAGCTGCTCCCTGGCTTCCGGTAGGCTTAAAGCCGCTTCCTTTAAACGGGTTACGGCAGCGGTGCTAACTTCATCCCCGTTATTGCTGTCCACCACGATGGCTTGCGCCGCACGCAGCAGCATTTGCGAAGCCGCATCCGGTGTAGCACCCGCCGTCTCCGTATCGCTCGCCGGCTGCTGTAGCCGGTACAACAAAATGCCGTTCAAAACCACCGATGCCGCCAATAGCACCGTAAGGATCGTTGTCGTTCGTTTGGTCAACACGAATCATCCTCTCCCCTTAACTTCCCACCTCCATAAGTTAACAGATTTTACCGGACGTTGCCATGCAATTAGCCTTCGTTTATTTCGATTGGGGAACTACCCAGTTCTGCCCCAGCTGTAACAGTTCGTCTTCTGCCGTTTGTTCGTCGCCGGTAACCCTTGCTTCCAGGTAATAGGTATTCATCCCTTCTTCCGGATCTATGGCCGGGCGCTGCATACACAGCCAATACACGGTTGTATCCGGCGCCGGCAGCGCCGCGCTGCCGCCCTGCCGCATCTTGATCAGTTTGGCCGGGCCTGCCGGCAGCCGGACATCCTTGCGCCACAATTCCTCGGAATGATTCAATGTGCTGATATAACCCGGCGGATCGATCTGCCAGCCGAGATACAGCTCCATATGATCAAAGGTTTCGCTGTCTCCCGAATGAAGTTCACGATCATCGGCTAACCGCAGCCGTACTGCATCCTCCTCAGATGCTGCCGTTTTGGAGGTGTGATCGACAAAGATCAGTCCAGCCAGGATCAAACCGACGGCCAGAATCAAGGGGATCGTAAGTTTTAAGCTTCGCCGCATTTGTTTAATCGCCTCTCGCCGTTGATTTGCTTAACACGTTCAAAACCGCGGAATAACAGGATTCCTTATAAAAAGCATGCAGCTCGTCGTTATCGCTCATCAGCCATTGCAGCAGGCAACCGTCGATGACTGCACGGATGACCGGGGCGGCAGCTTCAGAAGTTAATTCCGGCTTGAAAAGGCCTTCCCGCTGTCCGAGCATCAGCACCTCTGCGCTGATCCCCGCGCAGCCGTCATAAAACCGCTGATTGATCTCCCGGTACACTGGATTGCGGCTAGCCCGGGCCAAAAAATCGAGATATACCCGGTAAAACGCCCGGTTCTGTTCCGGCCCGGGGAACGCTGAATCAATGTATGCCCGCAGCTTGCCCTCCGCCGTAGATTGCGCCCGGACCGCGGCTTCCTCTTTGGCCGAGATTCGGCCCGTCAACCATTCCAGCAGTGCGGACAACACCGCTTCCTTATTGTCAAAATAATAGTGGACGACGCCCTTGCTGACGCCGGCATGATCGGCGATCGTCTGCAGCGTAACCGCATCGTAGCCTTCGGCGGATAATGCCCGAAAGGCTGCAGACAATAGCTGGGCGCGTTTTTCTTCGGATTTCTTGTAGCGTGCCATAGCTCCTTCACTCCATCGAAATGAGATAATGAGATTGTGTCCATTATAGCACAGCTCCTATAAAAAGTTGACCGGTCAGTATAAATATTATATAACTGACTTACAGCTTTTACCGATCCAACCAAAGGAGCGAAATTAACATGCCCGAAACATTTCAAGCGCTGGTCGTGGACCGGCAGGATACGCCGGAATCCCAGACCGTCTCGGTTCGGCAGCTGCCGTGGGAGCAGCTGCCCGACGGCGAGGTTCTGATCAAGGTCGCCTATTCCAGCGTAAACTATAAGGACGGATTGGCCAGCATTCCCACCGGCAACATCGTGCGCAGCTATCCGATGATTCCGGGCATTGATCTGTCCGGCACAGTGGTCTCTTCGGCCGACCCCCGTTTCCGGGAAGGCCAGGAAGTCATCGCCACCAGCTATGCCATCGGCGTCTCCCACTTCGGCGGTTACAGCGAATACGCACGCGTCTCAGCCGACTGGGTCGTGCCGCTGCCCGAAGGGCTCACCCTGCGGGAGGCCATGATCTATGGCACAGCCGGTCTGACGGCGGCTTTGTCGATCGAGGCGCTGGAGCGGCACGGTGCCGCCCCGGATAAAGGCAGCGTGCTCGTCACCGGCGCAACCGGCGGCGTCGGCGGCGCGGCCATCGCAATGCTGGCCGCCAAGGGTTACCGCGTCGTCGCCGGAACCGGCCGGCCGGAAGAGTCCGGCTACCTGACCGGGCTCGGCGCGGCCGAGATCATCTCCCGTGAGGAGGTCGGTACCGGCGAGGGTAAACCGCTCGACAAGCAGCTTTGGCAGGCTGCGGTCGATTCGGTCGGCGGTGGCCCGCTTGCCGCCGTCCTGAGCAAAATCGCGTACGGCGGTGCGGTAGCCGCCAGCGGCCTGACCGCCGGAACGGCCGTGCCGACGACGGTCATGCCGTTCATCCTGCGCGGCGTGAGCCTGCTCGGCATTGACTCCGTCAATTGCCCGATGGAACTCCGCGAGCGCGTCTGGAAGCGGATGGCCGGCGATTTGAAGCCGGCCCGGCTGGATTTGCTCGTCGACCGAGAGATTACGCTGAACGATCTGCCTGCCGCGCTGCAGGATATTCTGAAATCCAATACGCGCGGCCGGGTGCTCGTCCGCCTGGGATAAGCGGTATACAAAAAGAAGCTGTTCCGCCAGCCAGAAAGGGTTGGAGGGAACAGCTTTTTTGATCCATGCACGTTCTAGTTCCGGCGGAACTCCCGTCCCGCGCCTATTTTCGGCCCGGGTGTTCTCCGCACGGGCGTTCTCGCTCGGATAATCTCGAGACCGCTATTTGCTGTAAATCGATGTTGTCAGCTGAATTTGTGGGGAATTTCCCACTAACCGTAAGCGCATGTATTTTTGTTGCGTAACAGCGGATAATCACTTCTCCGTCCCGGCTATTGACCTGTTACCGTTTCGGACGCGGCGATTCCCGGATAAACCTGCGTCCCTGCGTACGGGCCCTGCGGAATCGAATAGGGTTGAGCACTGCCGGTGTTCACGTAATAAGGAGAATAACCGAAAGACTGCATCGGAGCCATGTAGCTGTGCGGACTGACGGCACCCTGCGCGGTGTTGGGCATTACATGGCCAGGCATCATAGTATTCGGCATTAAACTAGAAGGCATCACATTATTGGGCATAACGTTCGGCATTACGTTATTCGGCATCATGTTATTCGGCATCCCATTAGGCGTCATTTGAGCCGGCATTAGGCTAGTAGGCATTGCGTTGTAGGGCATCGCCTGGGGAGCCATTGTATTCTCCATCTTCCCCATGGACGGCTCGCAGCAGTCGGCAGGCGGACCGATGAAGGTCTGCGGCTTGACAGGAGCGAGCGCTTCCTTGACCAGCGCTTCATTCAAGCAATAGGTATGAGCCAGGACATTGGCTGGCGTTTTGCTGAGAATATCCGAACCGAGAATCACTTCCGGAATCGGCGCATCGAATATGGCCAGCAGATGAGTGCAGTCCACGGTCGCCACTTCATAGTGCCACCAGCCTTGGGGCACATTGGCGACCTGGCCCGGCATAATCGGAAAATGCAACAGTTCGTTCGTAAACGGATTAATCAGCGAGACTACGGCGGCGCCGGCGATACAGTAGACCAGTTCGGCAGCATTTTGATGGTAATGCGGTTCAACGACATTCGATTTGCTCAGAAAAATATCAAGCAGCGACGTATTCTCCAGCGTGTTCAGCTGTTTAATCGACAGCACGTTGATGTAGTTGCGGTCGTCTTTTTTAAATAAAAGGCTCTTGTTTACGTCAGCAGTAAATTCGGTATTCGGCGAAGTATAATCCATATAGGAAGTCATCCGTCCGTTCATCCTCTCTTGTCTCAGATCTGCGCGCGTCAGCGCTTCCCGATCAGGATATGCGTTCGCCCAGGCCCAGGTGACAGGCGGAAGTGAATTAATGCCATGTTCAGCGATCAGCCGTTAAAAAAAGGTGCCCCAAGCAGCCGTTCCGTGGCTCCTGGGACACCTCACTCCATACATTAGATTCCTCTGTAAATCTGGCCCATTCCGATATTTTCTAAGCTCAGCTCAAGTTTCCGGCGACAACCGTTTTATTGCGCCCGCTGCGTTTTGCAATGTATAGCGCTTCGTCCGCCTGGCCAAGCAGTTCCTCCCAGGTTTCGCCCTGGGTCGGATAATGGGCAATGCCAAGCGAGGAAGTAACCCGCATTGCCAGCGGTGCATCGTTACTCTCAAGCGCCAGCCGGATCCGCTCCGCCACCGTAAAGGCATCCTCCAGCTTGGTGCGCGGCAGCAGGATAACAAATTCCTCCCCTCCTAAGCGGCAGCATACATCGCCAGGCCGGACATTGGCGGTAAGAATCTGCGCAACCCGCCGCAGCACTTCATCGCCGGCCAGATGGCCGTAAGTATCGTTGACAAACTTAAAGCGGTCGACGTCCATGACAACCAGGGAAAAGGGTTGGCCGGCCGCGATCCACTGGGCCGACGTGATCTCCAGAAACCTCCGGTTGGATAAGCCGGTCAGCCGGTCCGTGCTGGCCTCGCGTGTCAGCTCGTCGGCATGCTTCTGCACATTGGTCCAGGCAATCGCCACTGCCCGAGTCAACAGGTCCGCTTCGCGGTTCCAGTGCGGCCGCAGCTCCGGCAGCTCCATGGTGTCCTTTCCCGCCCGGCTCATCAGATTAGCCAGCGTCACGAAGGGCTTGGCCAGCTGCTGCGCCAGCAGGATTACGCATAAGAGCAGGACGACGAACGGAGTGACGGTATAAGCAATGATTTTTCGGAAATTATCGCTCAGCTGAGATTGCACCGCGCTTTTCGGAGACGCGACGACGACACCCCACCCGCTAGACTGTGCAGTGGAATAACCGGCCAGCATCGTGGGCTGGCTGTCATACGTTTCCTGCATATGGCCGGTCTCGCCGTTCATCAGCCGCTGCACGACCGGCTCGCCGCTGACATCCTCGTTGATCCGGTATGGATCGGGATGAAACAGCATATGTCCGCCGGAGCTTACGATGTAATAGAAGGATCCTGAGGAATCATGCGAATTATTTTCAAAAATCGTATTCAGCATGTTGTACTCCTGCAAGTAGACCGTACCGCCGAGCTGGCCCAAATATTTGCCCTCTTCGGTGTACAGCGGTTCGCTCATAAAAATAATCAGTTTTCCGCTGGTATAGGAAATATAAGGTTCGGACACATAGGTATCCCGCAATTCCAACGCGGTACGCGCATGCGGCGAGGTGAGCAGTTTGCCTTCCATGCCCAGCGTTTTAGGCGAATTGCCGATGACCTTGCCGTCCGCGCCGACCAGCAGGATGGAGTTAAAGAAATGGCTGCTGTTGCGCAGCAGCTCCAGAAATTCGTTCACTTGAGCCTGCTTGGTGCGGTCCATTTTGGAAAGCCTGTCCGCGCTGTAGCGCAGGCTTCCCCGCATGGTCAGAAACAGCGAATCCACCGTTTTGCTCATCCGCTCGGCGTTGGAGAGATTCAGGTTGAGCGTCGTGTCGATCAGCGATTTTTTCTGGGATTCGTAAGAAGCGACGAGCAGAATCGTCGAGGTCAACAAAGAGACGAGCGTCACGAGGACGATCAAAAGCGAGGTAAGACTGAGCTTTCTTCTGAGCTTGTTTCCCGCGCTTCTCCCCATTGTCATTGCCTAACCCCCTATGTAACAAATAACGCTTTTGCCCCCATTATAACGATTCTTTTGCAGAATATAAAACACAGTTTCTGCGCCATGCCCCGAGTGCCAAATATTCCCTGAGAGGACGCCCCACACTATGGAATTAATGTATTTGTTTACCTGCGGAGCTAGGCGGAGGGCCGCGGCAAAACAATCGGCTCCGGAGGTGATCCGGAGCCGATTGCTTTGACATTACTGCGTGTCAGCGTTAAGGCCGCTGCGGTGAAGGTAGGCGGCGATGTGGGCAGTATGATGGCGGTTATGCCAGAGATACCGCTGCAGCGCCGTGTCCAGCGACATCGGGCCAAGCCCGGCGCTGTTAAACATTCGATTGAACTCGCCGTCTTCCAGCGATTCCAGCAGCCTGGCAAAGCGGCCGTTCAGGCTTTCCAGCAGGAGCAGCGAGGATTCGATGCCTTCCTCGGTGTAATCGCTCTGTTCCGCCCAAAGGTCCTCCCGGTAGGTAGGAATATCGGGATTCTCCTCGGTCAATCCTCGTTTGAAACGCAAATACGCATACATGCCGGTATCCGCAAGATGATGCACGACCTGCCGGAGGCTCCACCCGCCCGGGCGGTAAGGCTGATCCAAATGGCGCTCCTCAAGCGGAAGCATCATGTCCCGGAGCGGCTTGGCCAGCCCGCGCAGCTCGCCGATGGCCTCAGCGCGCCACTCCGGCGTGCTGTGCGCGGCAGGCGCGAAGCGCCCGACCGGGTAACGCAACCGTTCCAGGTCCCCGGCTTCCGGCCGATCCGCCTGCTTGGATTCCAGCCGCTTGATTTCCTCAGCTTCCAGCTGCTCTATTTGCTCCAGAATCGGGTATAGCTCCTCCAGGTGGCGCACGGTATAGTCAGGTTGAATTTCATGCCGCCATGGCTCCTGGTCCCGGTTGATCCAGCACGTCCGCAGCCCGGCGCGGGCCGCGCCGAGCACATCGGCGGCGCTGTCGCCGATGTGGATGATTTGCTCCGGCCTTACGCCGTATTCGCCGGCCAGTCCGGCGAACATGCGGTTGCGGCTGTCGTTTTTGTAGGACTCGAATCGTTCCGAGGTAAACAGCCGCAACGGATAGCCGGCATGGAAATCCGGCAGCATGTCGGCATCGGAATCGCTGACGATACATACTTCATAATCCGCAGCCACCCGCCGCAAAAAGCGGTCCGTCTCTTCATACAACGCGGACCGGCGATGCTCGCCGAACAGGATGTTCACCGCTTCTGCGGGCTCGAATGATATCCCTTCCTCCGGCAGGAGCTTCGCAAAGCCGCGCGTAAACAGTTCCCTGGATGAGCGGAAGATTCCGGCATCGCAGGCGATGCCGGCTTGGGCATGATATTGGGCAAGCAGCCGCGGGCCTAATTCTAGCGTCCTCGCTTCGCTGTAATCCGCGCCCAGAATCGGTTGCCAGACCTCAAACGTCCGGCTCTGTACGTCGACAAGCGTCTGGAACATGTCCAAGCTGATGACTTTAATGGCTGCCATCTATCGGTTAAACCTTGCCGTGACGAACACGGCCGGCGAATTCCAGTAAATCGTAACCTCATTCGTCGAATAGCTGAGGTCATGATCGGCGAAGCATAACGCCGCCGCTTTGTTCTGCAGGTGTTCGGCGACATAATCGTCATGCAGGCCGCGGTCAGGCCCGCCGGATACCATGCCGGGAACCGGTTCTTCCACCGCATCCCCGACGGAAGGACGGTGATGCGGATGGCGGACCGGACGGTCGCCGAACCCGGTCACATAGCTGATATCCAGCGCATTTCGGCCCAGCAAATAATGCAGGTGGTCCAGCGCGCAGTCGGCAAACGCCGGATCGCCGCCCAGCGCCTCTGCCGCAAGCAGCAGCATCGCGTTGTTCAGCACCAGCATATTGGAACCCCAAATATAATCTTCCTCGCGCAAAGATAGCGGATAACCGTTCGCCTCGGTTCGCGCAAGCAGCAATCGCGCCTCCGCGAACAATCCTTCGCGAAGCTCCGCATAGAGTTTGGCGTCGCTCCGCGCTTCTCCGCCCAGCAGATAGGACAGCGTACCGTAGCCGCCCATGTCAGCCCAGCCCAGGCCGTATTTCGGGAAATCCTGACCGGCCAGCCGCTGGAATGCGGCATGATACGCTGCCGCACCCGTAGTACGGTACAGCTCCGCCGCGGCCCAGAACCGTTCATCGGCGTCGGTATCATCCCCGTATTCGCCGGTCGTAATCTCCGGCGGATTCTTGAAGCCCGGTGTTTCCGGATGGGCTTCCAGCCAGCCCCAGGCCGCTTCGGCAGCTCTCAGGCAGCGCTCCGCATATTCGGCATCCAGTGGAGCGTAAATCCGCGAGGCCAACGCCATCACGGCGGCGAAATCGCCGGTCGCCGTAGCTGATACCGGCGAGAAGAACAGGTCCGCCGCATCCTCTTCCGGCATGACGTCCAGTCCCGGGAAGTTCAGCGTTGTCAGCTTGTGGTAGACGCCGCCGCTCTCCACATCCTGCATCTTGAACAGCCAGTCCAGCTCGACTTTGCATTCGAGAAGCACATCCGGCGTCTTGCCGTCGCTCTCCGGCAGCGGAACCGGTGCCGCGAATGCCGACGGATACAGCTCGTAAGCGAGCAGCAGGTCGGCTACCGCTTTTGCGCCGGGCCCGGCGTATTTGCCGTAGTCTCCCGCATCGTGCCAGCCGCCGCAGCTGTCCAGCTTTTTGTCCGGCTGGCCGTACACCGTGCCTTCGGCCAGATGGCAGGCCCGATGCTCCCATGGGCCGGCGAATTCCGCGGTCAGATCCTGGCCGCAGCGGAAGAAATAAAAGGCTTTCAACAATCCCTGCTGCAGTGCGCCGTATGGCTTGTCCGCGATGATGAAATCTGCGGATTGCGCTCCTTTTCCATCCATGATCCGATATGTACCTGTCTTCACCCCGGAGAAATCGCCGCTGCGGACCGCGCTCCCGCTTGGCCGGTCTTCCATAACTCCTCCTGTCCTGCCTGTAAACACCGTCTGCCCCGTCCGGGCGTCCACCACAGAAAATTCCGTGATCTCGGCGGCAAAAACCGCTGTATTCCGGCTGTCCGCCGGATATCCCGCCTGGTTCACCGCGATGCCGCGAGGTTGCTGCTCTTCCATCCCTGCTCTCCCCTTCAGCTGATGATATAGGTTACGGCCTCCCCGATCCGCCAAGCGTTATTCGCTGAGCAGGCGGATAAAGTTGGCCGGCAACTCAAACTCCTTATTGCTGATGATGATCCGGCTCAGCGCCGTTTCCGGTTCGTCCGACTGCGTTTCCTTGATCTCGTTGATTTCATTGCGCAGCCGTTCCATTTGCAAATCCAGCTCATAGGCTTTGTCGGCTGCATTTTTCAGCTCCCGCGTCAGATGGGCGGGAATCGATTTGTCGTATTTATAAAAAATCTTATGCTCCAGGCTGACCCAAAAATCCATGGCGATCGTGCGGATCTGTACCTCGACGCAGACATGTTCCGTGCAGTCCGACAGGAACACGGGTACCTCCAGCAGAAGATGCAGGCTCTGGTAGCCATTCGGCTTCGGATTCCGGATGTAATCTTTTACGCCGAGAATCTTCAGGTCATCCTGCTTCTGCAGCATCTCGCTGACTTTGTAGATATCGGATAAAAACGAGCAGGTAATGCGCAGGCCGGCGATATCCTTGATCGTGGACCGGATGGAATGCAGCGACGGCTCGCAGTTTTTACGCATGATTTTATTCATCAGGCTCTCCGGCGATTTGATGCGCGACTTGGTATGTTCGATCGGGCTGTAATCATGCAGCGTTTGAAATTCCTGCTTCAGGATTTCGATCTTCGTCTCCATTTCCTCAAGTGCGAATTTATAGATCATCATAAAGCGGGTAAGCTCATATTTCAGCGTCTTGAATTTCTCGAGTTGTTCAGCGGGATTCATGGGCAAGCTCCTTTTTCATACTTATGCCGGCAAAATTCTAGCATCTACCATTCATCATAGCCAATCTATTTCCCGAATTCAAATGCCAGAGCCGCGCCAAAAAGGCCGGTCCGTCCACGGGAATTCCGCGTTCGTCCAGCCTTCCGAGATAAAAGGCCTAAACGGCCTAATGCATACCCTAAATATATACTTCCTCTACCGTCAAGCTGCGCTCCCGCGACAAATCCAGGAACAGATCGTTCACCTGAACGAGAGGCTTAAAGGGATCCAGTGCGTTGTTCATGACGATCACCCCATGCTCCCCGCTGCTCAGCTGTACTTTTCTCCCTACGAAGCCCGGCAGCAGGCGGCTGGTCAAAGCCTGCACCACATTGCCGCTCAGCTTGCCGAATCCCATTTCATGCACCATGCGCAGCACGGTATGCAGGCCCTGCTTGGGGCGTGTCAGACGAGAGGTGATCAACCCCATATAAATGTTGGCCACGGTGACAATTTCGGTGTACGGATGCAGCTCGGTGCTGCGCAACTTGTGCGGATAACCGGTGCCATCGGCCCATTCATGATGCTGCAGTGCTACCAGCGCCGCGCTTTCATCCTCCATGGAGCTGTAAATGATCTCGTAGCCGTAGGAGGTATGGCGCTTCAGTTCGCGCTCTTCCGCATCGTCTAATGGTCCCAGTTTGTTCAGAATGGAAAGGGGAACCTGGCTTTTTCCGATATCATGCAAATATCCCGCCCGGCTGATCCGGAACCGCTCTTCCGGCGGATACCCCAGCCAAAGGGCCAGGTAATAAGACAGTAGCCCTACCTGCAGCGAATGGTGGTACGTATCGATATCGTCACGGTCCAGCAGCAGAAGCAGCGATACGATATCCTTCTGGGTCTCCAGCTTCGCCATCAGCGGCCGCAGCGTATCGTCAACCAATGAAATCGTGAAATGCCCCGTGCGAAGCGCCTCCATAAAGATCGACTCGTAATTCAGTATCGCGGCGTCGAAATCGTCATGCAAACCGTGATCCTCTATATCACCGTTCAAGGCTTGAGTCATATCGCGCAGTTCAATGTTGACATGCTCCACCTTGATACGGATCAGATTCTGGATATCCTCGCGTCTCAGAACCGTGCCTCTGGAAAGGGCATGCAGGCCTGTAGGATTAAACGTGTCCGACTGGAGACGGTCTCCGGGTTTCAAATCTGTGACATGGACCTTCAAGCTTTAGCACTCCTTTACCTTGAATTTAAAATAGTTGTCTTGATCATATTCAATATCGGAGCATTAAGCAATGCGGTGAAAGTCGCATCATGTCGCATTCCTAGGCCAAAAGCATCCCCGACCTCGGGCTCTCCGCTAGAACAAATCGTTCACATCGACCAAAACCTTGCCGATCAGTTTATCCTTGGCCACGAACGGCGTCGCCCATAGATGGGCATCGTAGCTTACGTTTCGGTTATCCCCAAGGAAAAAATAATGGTCTGCCGGCACCGTTACCGGTCCGAAGGCGTACGCCATCGTCACATGCAGGTAGGGCTCGTCCACTTTAACGCCATTACGGAAAAAGGCGCCGTCTTTTATCTCCACGGTATCGCCCGGCAGTCCCATCAGGCGTTTAACATACCGTTTATGTTCTTCGCCGGGAACCGGCGGATAAAAGACTACGATATCGCCATGCTTCAGACTGGTTGTCCAAAGCATCTTGTCCACCAGAAGACGATCATTCACCTCGATGGTAGGCACCATGGAATCGGTCGGCACCTTCATTGCTTCCGCCACGTAGGTACGGATCAGCAATGACAGGGCCACGCCGATAACAATCGAAGGCACCCAGTGTTTTACGAATCGTTTCAGCTTGTCCATGAAAAGAGTTCCTCCAATAGTATGATGAAAAAAGTAGGATGAAAAAGTGTGGTGTATTAGGTTAATTTTCGTTGCTGCCCCGAGCCAATGCCGAGGCGATAATCCGCTCCAGCCATTTCCATGGCACAAGCAGTTTGGCTGCCGGCAGCAGCCTGGCGCCCCGCCCGACCGGATAACGCAGCTTTGGCGACCGGCTGGCGGCGATCTTCGCGATCAGCTCCGCTACCTTGCGCGGATGCGGAGCGCCCGCAGCGCTGCGCCGGGAATAGGCCAGCACCTGCTCCAGCTTCTCCGCATAGGCCGAGTTCTCGCCGCGCTCGATTCCGGCGAAGCCCTTGTCCCAGATCGGCGTGCGGAACGACGCCGGCTCCACCAGCACGACATGCACACCGAACGGGAGCATTTCATGGCGCAGGCTTTCGCTGAAGCCCTCGACGGCGAACTTGGATGCCGCATAGGGCGCATAGCCGGGAAAGCCGCTCAGCCCGCTGACGCTGCTGACATTGATAACGGTGCCGGAACGCCGGCTTCTCATGCCCGGCAGCACCTCGCGGGTAACGGCCACGAGGCCGAAGAAATTCGTCTCCATCTGGCGGCGCCAGGCCTCCATGGAGACGTCCTCCGCATAGCCGCCGACGGCAATTCCGGCATTGTTGACGAGAATGTCGATGCCGCCATATCGGGCTAGTGCCCCGGCAACGGCGGACCGGATCGAATCGCCGTCCGTAACATCCATCTGCAGGATTTCGATCTGTTCGCTTACGCCTTCACGGGCCGCTTGCTCCAGCAGCTCGCCGCCGCGCTGCACATCGCGCATGGTGGCAATCACCTTGCTGCCCCGCGCGGCCAGCGCGAGCGCCGTCAGCAGGCCGAAGCCGCTGGACGCGCCGGTGATCAGCGCGACTTGATGGGTTAGACGCTTGTTGGTCATCTTAAGTTGCACCTCTTACCATTAATTGTTAAATGAGTTGAACCAGCCAACTGATCAGAACCGCCGCCGGGACCAGCACAAGCTGGCCGAGCAGCGTGCCGAGAAACCGTGATCCCATCAGCAGCACATAGATTTTGCCGAGCTGATCGCGGTACAGCGGATTTTCCGTAGCTTTGTGGGTAATGATGCCGAGCTGCGGATCAATGAAGATCGTCAGCATAATGGTTGCCATACCGTTGATTAATCCAGACGCCTGCGACGCCGTGGTACTAAAGTCCGGCTGCAGACGCGCCGCATACAGCGATGACAGCACGCCTACGGTATAAAAAGCGGTCACGAAAATGTTCATCACGATAAACCGTTTCGGTATCCCCAGATAACGCAAGCTTTCCAGACGGATACGCGGTTTGCGGAAATATTTGCGCGTATTCTTCAGTTGGCTGATTGTCACGCTTGTCAGCACTTTGGGCAGCGAGCCTTCGATCTCCAGCCGGGAGATGATGCGCCCGAACAGCGCGACGAAAGTCGGAAAGACGCCGATCGCAATCAGCGTGCCCAGCGAGGACGCCAGCATCACAATCCGCAGATAGTTGAGCAGCGGAAAATCTGCGTTCACCTTGGCATAATCCACGAATTTGGCCGTCAGCGGCGCCTGGACCATATTGGCCGTTCTGGATACCAAAACAATGATGCCGGTCAGGGATAACGCGATGGCGATTTTGTTTAATTTGACGCCGGCGAAACGGATGGAATAAGACAAGGTCTCTGCGGTATGTATAATCAAAGTCAACAGGCAGACGGCAATCAGCCTTTCCGTCATATCCAAGTGCATGCACTTCCCTTCGGGCTATTCGAAAAGGACGCGGCGATCGGTGGACTCCCTGCTAAACAGCTCCGGCGGATAAGGCAGTGTCAGCTGCGGCAGCTCATCCTCGGGAAAAAAGCGCAGTTCTTCCACTTCCCCGTCCAGACTGCGCGGCATTCCTTTGACAATGCGGCATTCAAACACGGTAACCGCATATTCCACGGCATCACCGTTCGGATACCGGAACGCATACTTCGGGCCGCCGAATACCCCGATGACGCGCTCGGGCGTCACCATCAGCGCCGTTTCCTCAAACACTTCCCGGCGCAGCGCCCGCGAAGGCGTCTCTCCGGGCTCCACCGCCCCTGCAGGAAGACCCCAGCGTTCCTCGCCGCTTTTTCGCAGCAGCAGAATCTCATGATTCTCATTGCGGATCACACCCGCAACCGATGGCACCATCAGCAGCTCTTGTCCCACTTTGCCGCGGAGGCTGCGGTAATATTCAGACATCGGCATCGATATCCCCCCCCTTTCCTCTCAGCATATGCCGCTAACCGCTAAATATTTGACATTTGTTACCGTTTTTCCTTGTTTGAACGAAAAAAAAGAAGCTACCTGCCTGCAGCAGAGCAGCCTCTCTTCCTTCTTCCAGCGTATTTGCTCAATTTCCTTCCAGCTCCAGCCGCTCCGGCGCGCGCCGCCGGGTCCGCCATGTCCAGAGCAGGTCGCCCGCGAATAACACCGCTGCCGCCGGCATCGATAGCGTCCACCAGGCTTCCGTACTTATATAGGCAAGCTTCAGCACCGGATGAACCAGGTAAAGACAGGCCGTTGCCAGCGGCCACCAATACAGCGAAAATTTCAGGCAAATATGCCCCTTAAGCTGATAAGGCATGCCGGAATAATCCCACCAGCGCCGATGGAACAACGTCTCCAGCAGCCAGCCGCTGGCGTACTCCACAACCGTGGGAACCACCAAAGTCAGCACCAGCAGCACCGGCAGCGGAACCGGGAGGTTTTTTGCCGCCAAAAGGAGCAGCGGAGCAACCCCATACATCGGTTTAAACGGCCCTTTCAAAAATCCTTCCTTACGGAACGTTCCCTGACTATAACGATTATACGCGCCTTCCAGCGCCCAGCCCAAAAAGGAATAGATCGTGAAGTAGAAAAAATATTCGTCCGCCATCGCGGCAATCCCGCCATCAAGCCCCGGCCTTGGCATACCCATTCCTTCCATCCTCCCGTATGTATAGTTGCGGGTAGTATGCCCGGACGGCTTAAGCTTATACGGTGATTTGGAGACGCAAAAAAGGCTGCCTGAAGCGGGTGATTCCGCCTCAGGCAGCCTAAGTAACCGCGCAAGCTGTGATACGTACTTATTCTTTCGCCTGCTGTTCTTTGGTTTTGGATAAATACTGCCCTTCGTATTGCTTACGCAGCGTATCCAGCTTGATCTCGCTGTTTACGCCGAAATCCGATCCATACCGTTTTTCCTGGCTGCCTGCCGTCTGATCACCGCGTTTATGCCGGTGCCGGCTGTTCTCTCCCCGACTGCGCATGGTCATTCCTCCCCGGAATTATCAAATAGACATGTGCGGCATTGGCAACGGTGCTGCTTGCCCTCAGTATACCGTAATCCGTCCCGCCGTCTCAAGCCGGAGATGGACAAAATATGGAAAAAACGATGCGCAGTAACGCAAAAATTCCGCTAAAACAACAAAGCTGTCCTCTCCGCCGGGAAGCGGAGAGGACAGCTTTATATTTTTCGGCGATTGCCGAATGCGGCGTCAGTTTTTAGGCAGCGGGTCCGGATGGGCTGTTTCCGCCGGTTTGGCGACCCAATCATCGGCTTCCGGCTCAATGTCTACGCCATTCTCCAGCTTTTTGCGCTCCATCAAGGAATCGCCCTCTTTGTTCTCCTGATTGCGGATAGCCGCTTCGTCCTGAATGTGATCCGACATGAGTAATTCCTCCTTTGTAAGCCATGCGAGTGTGGGATACCTAGTTATAGTTACCCGATCGACGCATTTGCAAACATGCTTCTCGGAGAATTCCCGCATTTACGGATACATGATCCAGGCGATGAGCGGAGCAATGATGGACCCGACAATTGCGCATACGGTCATGGCGACCGAGCTCATGGACACCGCTTCCTCCCCGTACTCCAGTGCCTTGGCGGTTCCTAGCGCATGGGAAGCCGTGCCGAGTCCAATGCCGATATCCGGAGCGCTATGGATGCGAAACAGCTTGATAATATAAGGTCCGCCGATCGCCCCGGTAAAACCGGCCAGCATGACGAACACCGAGGTCAAGGAGGAATCTCCTCCGAGACTGTCCGAAATCTGGATCGCTACCGCAGTAGTGATGGATTTGGGCAGAATCGAAAGCACATACAGCTTCGTGAACCCGAAGCCAGCCGCCAGCAGGATCCCGCTGAACATCCCGACAAGGAGACCGATCACCGTCCCACCCAGGATGGCCGGAAGATTCTCCCATAGCACCTGCCGCTGCTTGTACAGCGGGTAAGCCAGAGACACCACAGCCGGGCCGAGCAGGCGGTTAATCCACTCCCCGCCGATCATATACGTATCATAGGAGATATGAAACCCGAGCAGAATGACGACGACCGTCGCCGTCGCGGTCAGGGCCGGCAGCAGAAACGGGAACCGGAAGCGGCGGTATACGAGCGCCATAAACACATATATCGCGACATTCATCAGTACAATGCCTACAGCGAGCAGAATGTTCATGCTTCCTTCCCCTTCTCCCTGAAGACAGCCACTCTGGTCTTCCGCTCGGCGCGGCCGGCCAGCCAGCGGCTGGACTGGGCAGTAACGCCCATGGTCAGTACGCTGCTGACGATCAAGATGCCGATGATCAGAAGCCCCTGGCCGCTGAACATATCAAGATGGTTGACGATCCCGGACGTCGCCGGGATGAAAAACATCGGCAACCAGGCAAGAATAAAGCTTGAACCGTATTCGATCAGGCTGACGGGCACGATTTTACATAAGAGAAGGATAAACAAAAGTAAAAGGCCGACAATGCTGCCCGGCACCGGCAAATGCAGAAGCTGCTGCAAAAAATCGCCGGCCAGGTAAAACAGATACAACACGCCGATCTGGACAATGATGCGCACAATCTTCATCCTGCAGGAATCCTTTCGTTGTTAAACTACGGTCTTGAAAAACCGACCCTACTAGACTACGCCCCTTTCAGCAAATTTTCAATCGTTTTTCTTACAACATATCCATTCCTTTTCGGGTATTCCGGAATACACTGTTAGCAACATTCCATGATAAAGGGGAGAGGTCACGAAGATGAGATTTACTTTCCCGATTCTCACCTTGTCCCACGGCGGAGCACAGCGAATGCTGGCTGAACTTACCAACGGGCTGACCATCCGGGGACATCAGGTGTCTATTGTGATGCCGTCTGAAGGCGCGGTGTCCTATAATGTGAACTCAGCGATTCTTCGCTCCAGCCATACAGTGCTGCGGGAATCGGATTTTCCGCAGAGCGACGTCATCGTCTCGAATTTCTATACCACCGTGCCGGTCTCCGAGGCGGCAAGCCGCAACGGCAAAGGTCTGCATATCCGGCTATCGCTGTGCTACGAGCCGCTGTTTCTGCCGCATAACGAACTCTCTTTCCCCACCTATCATGCCACCAAAAATCTGGTTGTGCTGTCCAAGTGGCAGCAGGATATCATTAAACTGAATCACGGCATCCAGGGAACAATTGTTCCGATCGGCGTCAGTTCCGCATTCCGCAATCTGCATATCCGGCCCAAGCTGGGCGAACCGCTGAATATCACGGCGATTCTGCGCCGCGAAGAAGAAGGCTTCTCCTGGCACCGCGACCAGGATTACCTCCTTGCCCAGCTCGAGCTTGTCAAGCAGCGGCATCCGGAGGTCAACATCAATTTCATCAGTCCGCCGGAGGAATTCTACCAGTCCGAGAAGCTGCAGGCGCTTAAAGCCAGCGGACGCTTTCGTTTCTTTACGCCCAAAGATGATTATGAGCTGTGTTACCATTACAATTGCGCCGACATTTTTGTCAGCTCCAGCATTTTTGACACCGGCTCTTTGCCAGGGCTGGAAGCGATGCGCTGCGGGGCCGCGCTTGTCGCGGTGTATTCCGGCGGAAATATGGAGTATGCGAGGCATGAGGCCAATTGCCTGCTCTCATACCGCCACGAGAACCGGCTGGCCGCCGATGTGATCCGCCTGATCGAAGACCGCCCGTTCAGCATCCGGATGGCCTCGCGCGGCGAAAGCGAAACGATGAACTGGAGCTGGGATCACAGCGTGCGCAAGTTTGAACAGGCGGCCGCCCAGTTTCTGTCGTCCCCGCATTAAACGGCAAAAAGCAGCAGCCTGGTGGGGAACATACCTGGCTGCTGCTTCTTCTTAATTTCCGAAAATGACATCCTGCTTGCCGAGCCGCGCATCGTTCCAGACTGCTGCAAGCGTATCCGGAAACTGGGTTGCTGCCGTGATGTAATCTCCGATGAGATCCACCGGAGTCGGCGAATTGCCGTTCGGATTCGTCGATACCGTCGACAGCCGGCGATTGGTGAACGACAGCCCGCTGTTGCCGGACTCGGCCACAAAGACATCCAGATTAAAGCCGTCCAGCCGGTTCGTATAATAAATGACCCGCACCGTGCCGTTGGATGGAGATACCGTAATCGATGGCGAAAAATTTTGCGAGCCGGCCGGTGCCCCAGTAATCGGGATCGGCTGCGACCATAAGAGGCCGTCGGGGGATCGGGAGAAGAAAATATCGGAATACCCGAGTCGGAAATCATTCCAGACCGCATAAACATACCCACCGAACGACCCGGCGGAAATGTCTGCGCCGAGCGAGAGATTCGTCTGTACCCGGAATGCGTATCCGGGAACCGGCAGCGGGCTGGGCACGGGTACGGTGCTTGCCAGGAAAGTCGCGCCGCGCGTGACCGGCGGACTAAACGTTACGCCGCCGTCCGGCGATACGCGGATATATGCATTTTTCGGTCCGCTTCCGAGCTGAATATATCCAATATATACTTCCCCCGCAAGCCCGACAATGAGCGCAGCGCGGTCCAAATCGCCCCGCGGATCGGAAATCCGCTGCGGCGGCTCCCAGGTTAACCCCTGATCCAGCGAACGCTGAAAGAAGATTGCCGCATTGGTTGCCAGATCATAAAGCGGCGTGTAGCCAACGTAGACATGCCCCTTATATGGACTCGATGGCGAGCGGTCAACGGCCAGATACGGCTCATCGTTATGGACGTACAAGCCGTACCCTCGCTGGACGATCACCGGCGGATTAAAGGTCTGGCCGTTATCGAAGGACGTATAGGTCGCGATCGTCCCGTCCTGGAAATCGTTAAAGAAATGGACGGCGACGATAAAGGTTTGGGGAAAGGTGTAATCGATCGTCGGCGCCTCCGCGCTCGCGAATCCGGGAGCTTGCGGCAAAATCGTGGTGGACCACGTCAAGCCGCCGTCGATGGAGCGATAGTATCCGGTCAGCGTAGCGCCGGTGCTCGTATCGACCGCTACCGCGCACATGACATTCGGTTCCAGAACATTCACCGCGATGGAAGGCTCGAAATGACTGCCCGGCAGAGCGGCGGTAATGTTGACATTCACCATGTTTCCTCACCTCTTCTTATGTAGAAATTACGGAGATCCGGTCAAAATACGTCAGCTCCGGCTGGAGAATCCGGTCCAGAATATTGCCGGCGGCATCCAGCGCAAAAATATTGACGATCGTGTTCACCGCACTGTAAAAGTTGATCTGTGCTTCATAATAATCGGCCAAATTGACCGTATACGTCTGGACAATCAATTGCTGCGGATTGATCTGGAACAGCGCCTGTCCTACGGCAACCCGGCTCAGTGCGGCTCCGCGAAAATGAAAGACTTGCAGGGTAATGTTGATAGGTATCGTGATGGAATCGTTCAGACAGGCAATCTGGATCCGGTCCACGTGGTTCAAACCGCTCGCAGGGTTCAATACCGCTCCTGTCGTGTAGGGCATCGTTCACGGCTCCTTTCCGTTCAAAAAAGTAGAAAAATATACTGTACATCTGTATGCCGTTCACGAGATGTCCTATGAAACAAAAAAAGAGACGCCGGAGGCGCCTCTTGCAGTAAATCTGTTATAAAACCATGGATACCCCCGAGAATATCAAGGGTCCGACGACAACGGGGCGGTTATTCGCAGAGACGGCCCAAGCGGTTAAGCCATAAGCGTAATAAGCGGCCGGTAAATTGGAATCCATAAAAGAGAAACTCACACTATCCAGGCTGTTCGAGGTGTTTGAAGACGAACGGATGCTGAAGATTTCCACGGCATTGCGTACAAATGAAAATATTACTTCTGAAGAGGCTGCGGCGCCGTTCTGCAAACCGAAGGTCGCTTCCAGCAGAACCGAACCGCCGGCCGCGACGTTTAATCCGAATTGGCCCAGCACCGTCCCTGAGGCATTCAGAAGGGGCTGGGAGATCGACTGGCTGAAGCTGGACGGAACATTTTTGCCGAAATCAATGATTTGTCCCATGGCGCTCACCCGAGCGAAAGTCCCGACAATACGACGGGACCGATCAGATTGGCTGTGCTCGTTGTTGGCGCATTCATCAGGGACACCTGCATGCGGTAAGCGTAATATCCTGTGGCCACATTGGAATCGACATGCGAAAAACTGATGGCCGCCAGCTCATTTGTTGCCTCCAGCTGCTTCTGGATGGTAAAGATCGGCGTGGTGTCACGGAGAATCGTGAACAACAGCACGGGGGTCAGGTTCGTTGACTGCGCTCCGATCGAAGCATTCAGCAGCACATTGCCGCCCTGCATGACACTGAGCCCAAATTCCGTCAGCAGATTACTGGAGGGCGATGCAGCAACGGGCAGCGCGATCGACTGGCTGATGCTCGCCTGATAACTTTTGTTGAAATCAATCACTTGGGGCATACCAGAGCCTCCTTCTGTCAGTTTGACCTTCTGGTACACCATATGTCGATGCGCGAAAATAGATTGGACAGCGGAGGCCCTTTTCTTCCTTACCCGAACCCAAAATTTCGGCCGAACCTACGAACGTCTGCGGTATGCTCCGGGCGACACGCCATATCGCTCGCGAAACACACGGTGAAAATAGGTATAGCTACCGAACCCCGTCTCCTCCGCAATCCGCTCCAGCGTGTAGTTGCTGTTGTCCATCATCCGCAGTGCCATGGCCAGGCGGAGCTGGCCGACATACTGCAGAATGGAATAGCCGAATTGCTCTTTGAACAGATGCACGGCCCGGGTCACGCTGATTCCGGCATGACGCGCCACCTCCTCCAGCCGGACCTGTGAAGCCGCATGTTCTTCCACGTAATTTTTCATTTTAAGGGCAAGCAGCAGCGAAGCCGACGAAGTCGCCGGCGCTTCTGCGATGGCCCGGTCAAGCAGGAGGCACAGCGCTTTCAGCAGCGCCGCCACAATTTCCGGACTGCCGCCGTCCAGCCGCCTTTTCTCGAGGATCAGCTGCTGCCAGACACTGAGCAGCCGGCCGTCTTCGGCGATCCGCGTTTTTCTCGGGCGCTCCCGTTCGTTCCACCACTGATCCAGCCAGGTGCCGGTGCACATGACATAATAGTCGGCGCTGAAGCCGAGCGGGCTTTCTTTTTCCCCGACCCGCAGCTCGTACACTTCTCCCGGCGGAAACAGCAGCAGATCACCGGGCATGATCACGGTCATCCGCCCCTCGATCAACGCTTCGCATTCCCCTTCCACCTGAAGACGCAGGATATAGGTGTCCAGACCTTCGCGGAACGGCTGCAGGAACGGCTGGACATGCCGGGAGAAAGAGGTTAATTGAATATCGATCTCTTGATTATCCATTGCGAACCCTCATTTCTTGAGTGAACCATGACCAGATTGTTGATGTTCTCTACCATATTGTTTCTTCAAAGCAGCATTGAATACCTTCTATAATGAAAGGGACAATTTCCACTACTCATTTATGCAGGAGGGTATCATCGACTATGAATACTACCAAAGTGCGCGTCATTCAGACCGCCAAGGACACCGGTGACCGTTTAAGCGAACAACAGGCTCTGAGCTTCCATCCCGATTCGGATGGCCGCGAAAATGAGCTCATCAATATTTATGAAGACGTGGAATACCAGACCATCGACGGATTCGGCGGCGCACTGACCGAAGCTTCCGCGGTAACGCTGGCCAAACTCAGCCCGGAGAAGCAGCAGGAAATCATCGACGCTTATTTTCATCCGGAACATGGCATCGGCTACACGCTGTGCAGATCGCACATCCAAAGCTGCGACTTCTCGACCGGCAACTACGCCTATGTAGAAGGCGAGGATCCGGAGCTGACGACGTTCAACATCACGCGCGACCAAGAAAATCTGCTTCCGATGATTAAACGGGCGGCAAGCAGCGTGGGCGAAAGCTTCAAACTGTTCTCCTCGCCATGGAGTCCACCGGCCTTTATGAAAACGAACGGGGAAATGAACAACGGCGGCCAGCTCAAACCGGAATACCGCGAAGCCTGGGCGAACCTGTTCGTAAAATACATCCAGGCGTATGCCGCTGAAGGCATAGACATCTGGGCGGTTAGCGTGCAGAACGAAGCCAAAGCGAAGCAAATCTGGGATTCCTGCATTTACACCGCCGAAGAAGAAAAAGATTTCGTCCGCGATTACCTTGGCCCTGCGCTGGAAGCAGCCGGCTTATCCCACATCAAGATCATGGTCTGGGATCACAATAAAGAGCGCGTTTACGAACATGCTAAAGCTGCATTTGAAGATCAGGAAGCTTCGAAATACATTTGGGGCATCTGCTTCCACTGGTATTCCGGCGACCATTTCGAAGCGCTGAGCGCCGTGCATGACCGCTTCCCGGACAAAAAGCTGTTCTTCAGCGAAGGCTGCCAGGAAGGCGGCGTCCATCTCGGGTCATGGGCAACCGGCGAACGTTACGGCCACGACATTATGGGTAACCTGAACCACTGGACATCAAGCTGGACCGACTGGAATATCGTGCTGGATGAGCAAGGCGGACCGAACCATGTCGGCAATTTCTGCGACGCTCCGATTATCGGCGACACCGTCAAAGACGAAGTGATCTATGAAAGCTCGTACTATTACATCGGGCATTTCAGCAAATACATCCGTCCAGGTGCGGTGCGCATCGCCAGCTCCAAATACTCCGACAAACTGGAAACGACCGCTTTCCGCAACACCGACGGTACGTATGCCGTGGTCGTCATGAACCGCACGGATGCGGCGCTGCCATACACCCTCCGCATGCAAGGGCAACTCGCGGAAAGCGAAATTCCGGCTCATGCCATTCAGACGCTGTTGTTCGGTTAACCGCGATTAACGGATTTCTGCTGCGCTCCAAAGCGCGAGTCTCCCCTCCTGTAGCAACGATTATGACCCGTCGTTCATCCGGCAGCCTGCCGTTTGAAAGGACGGGTTTTTGTATGGCAAGTTATTTGCTATAATAAACTTCATCTTTTACATAAAGGAGACGTTTGCCTTGTCGAGAATTTACAAAACCTTAACCATCGCCGGCAGCGATTCCAGCGGCGGCGCGGGAATCCAGGCGGATTTGAAAACTTTTCAAGAATATGGAACCTACGGTTTCAGCGCGCTCACAACCATCGTAACGATGGACCCCGACAACGGCTGGCATCATGCCGTGTACCCGGTGGACGCCGCACTCGTTGCAGAGCAGCTTAAAACGGTATTTGCCGGCGGTCCGGTGGACGCCATGAAGACCGGCATGCTCGGCAGCGTCGACATCGTTCGCGTTGCGGAACAGGCCATCAAAGCCAACCTGCAGACCAATGTCGTCATCGATCCGGTTATGGTCTGCAAAGGCGAAGACGAAGTGCTGAATCCTGAGAGCGCCGAAGCGATCCGCGATCTGCTGCTTCCGCTGGCTACGGTTGCAACGCCGAATCTGTTCGAAGCCGGCGTCTTATCCGGTCTGGGCAAGCTGACTACGCTCGAAGACATGAAGGAAGCCGCGCGGCTGATCCACAAGCTCGGCACGAAAAATGTCGTCGTCAAAGGCGGCAAAGCGCTGGGCGGCGACCGTGCCATCGACGTATTCTTCGACGGCAACGACTTCACTGTGCTGGAAACCGCGAAAATCGAGCCGGCCCATAACCACGGCGCAGGCTGCACCTTCGCAGCCGCCATTACCGGCGGTCTGGCAACCGGCCTGACCGTGCATGAAGCGGTAGCGAAGGCGAAGGACTTCGTGTCCGCGGCGATCCGGAACGGATTTGAGTTCAACCAATACGTCGGACCGGTCTTCCACGGCGGGTATCGGCTGGAGAAATAAGCTTGGAGTCGTTTTGGTGAATGAAGGCCGATCACGGGGTTGGAGCAGCCCTTTCCAGGGCATGACACCAGGTCTCTTCTCCAGCGTCCGTTTATTCGTGACTTGCGATTCGGTCTCCGGCTATTCATCATCCCTCACAACAAATAAGTCGCCATACTCGGTTATTCGAGAATGGCGGCTTGTTTCGTGAAGAGAGTGATGGATGGTTGCTGTAGGATGGCACCACAGAAATCTGAATAGGGAATCCGGCGAGCGCACTATACCCGGCTTCTCGCCGCTATCCGGCCGGCGCGGATGAACCGCGCGGCTTCCGCCATCTGCGGTTCGGTGACAGCCTCCAGCGTCACGAAGCCATACGGCTTATGCTGCTCCAGCAGCTCGAAGAACAATGGATAATTCAGCTCGCCGAGGCCGGCGGCAGTCTCCAGCAGCCTGCCGTCCGGACCGCGCCGCAAATCCTTCGCATGCGCGCTGACAATCCGCGGACCCAGCAGGCGAAACGCTTCGCGGATCGAGTGCTCCTGATTCTCGAACCGTAAGCCGTTCATCATATTGCACGGGTCCATCACGACGCCGGTGCAGGAGGACGGGAAACGCTCGACCGTCTCGGCGAGCGACTCCGCCGAATCGATCATGTGCCCCTGCGCCGCTTCCAAACCAAGCGTAACGCCCCAGCGTTCCGCTTCTTCGACCAATTCTTCCAGCGCCCGCTTCAGACGTTCCTCATGTCTGCCGCGGTATTCCGCGCCCAGCATCCCGCCGACCTCCGTCGCAACCGTCGGTGCGCCGAAATGGCGGGCATGCCGGATATGCTCCTTAAAGCGCTCGACATTGTAACGGTACACTTCATCGTCCAGATCGATCAGGCTGGCGTAACAACCCAGCACCGCAATCCGTACCCCTTGATCCGCGAACGCGCCGCCGATCTCCTGCGCGAGTCCGGGACTTAATTTGCCGAGGCTAAAATCAATGCCGCTTATCGCTTTGGACAAGGCCAATTGAACATAATCAAACCCGTTCGCCGCGACTTTCGCCGCCAGCTCCTTCTGCGGCAAGTGTCCCAACAGATGCGCCAATATGCCTGCCGACAACCCACTCATCCTCTCCGGAACGCGATTATTTCATTATTTCAAATCTGCCAAATGTTTGACAAAGTCCAGCATTTTCGCTTCGCCATCCCCGCCGCTCAGCACGCCGATCATGACCGGCTCGGTTGCCGATTTCAAAGGCAATGCCTGGTATACCGCGGAATCATTAATCTCGATGGCGTTGATTTCTTCCTTGCCGGTTTCTTCATTGGTGATCTTCCGCAGCCGCGGATCGTCTTTCGTAATCGCCCCTTCCGCCACAAGCGGCTCAAGACTGTCAAAGCCAGGCTGGCTGCCGATCCACTGATACGTCGCTTCGTCGAGAATCAGCATGTCCGGGTGGTTCGCGGCAATTTCAACCATCGCTTTTTGCATAAAATTCGGGTCCAGCGTATCTCTGGTTCCGTCGGTGCTTGGGAGGTAAGACAGGAGGATGTCGATCCGCTTCCACTGCGGATACTGGTCGATCATTGCCTGCGCCAGGTCCTTGGTCTCCCCGTCCTTATCCTCCACGCCGAAGTTGCCTACGATCATAATTTTCGCGTCCCGCGGAGGCAGGCTGGCAAGATATTTGCGGTGCTGCCAGTTGTTGTACAGCAGATTGCCGGCAACGATGAGCACAATTAGCACAATGACGGATATAAGAACATGGGTTTTGTGCAGCCGCATAAACTTTTCCCATTTACCTGCAGTACCCGCGAAACTGCCGTATTTCGCCAACCTCTCCTGCTCGGCGGCTTCGACCTCACGTTTGTCCCGCGTATCCAGGATCAACTTGATCGCCTGAAACTCGCTTTCGTAGGCGGCAATCTCCTGCTCGCCCGTCAAGGAACGGCGCCGCTTCAGCACGCGGTCCAGTCTGGCGTTTAATTCTTCATTGGTGACGGTTTCATCGACCCCCAAACGTTCATACGATTCTTTCAGCTTCTCGTCCACAATCATTTCTCCTTATGTTTCACATTGCTTCTATTTTACCAGAATTCGCCCATGAATCTCCACTTTCGCTCTCCACCGATGCCGTCTACACACTTTATCCATACTTTTGCGCTATGCTGGCGGGAAGACCTATATCCGGAGATGAACCTCAGCATGAAATTCCTGAGACTAAAAAAAGGGGACGCCATCCTGATCCTCTGCGTCCTTCTGCTATTTGCCGCCTTCACCGGCTTTGAAAAAATCCGCGGGAGCAAGGACAGCGGCGACAATATCGCCGTCATTCAAGTGGATGGCAAACCGTATCAGAGGGTGGACCTCGGCGGCAATCCGCGTACCCTCAAAATCCAGACCGAACGCGGCTACGACATTCTTAGCATCCACGACAACGGCATTGAAGTCATCGAATCCGACTGCCCGCAAAAAATCTGCTTCACCTTCGGTCTGATCAAAAGGCCGAGACAATCGATCATCTGCCTGCCGCTGCGCATGGTGATCGAGGTGCAGGCAAAGGCAGGGAATCCGGGCGGCGACGAGGAGATCGACGGCGTGATTTAGTATAGGCTACCCGTAAAAAAGAAGCTTTCCCGATGGCGCGAGCCGTTCGGGAAAGCTTTTTGATTTGCCTTTTTATTTGATTACGCCCTTCTTCAAAATCACATTGCCGTACAGCGCCTCTTCGCCGGTCACGACAACGGCATAAGCGCGTTTAGCCCGTTCATAGAACGCAAAACGCTCCTCTTCCGCGATCACGGCCCGCGGCTCGGCGTCCGCAATCAGCGTACGGTAGGTATCCCAGATGACCGGCACCACCGGATCACCGGGTACGACCGCCATCAGCGCGGCCTGATGCTCCGCATAGGAATCGAGCGGCATCAGCTCCAAAATCGCGGCAAGCAAATCGGGAATGCCGATCCCGTCATAGCGGATCACGCGGGAGTGCAGGGCATGGCCGGGAAAATTGGCGTCGGCCAGCACGATTTCATCGCCGTGGCCCATCTCCATCATCGTCCGCACGAGTTCGGGCGAGAGCAGCTTGGGAATCTTTTTCAGCATCGGCTCCGGCCCCCTACATTCCGTAGAAGGAGCGCAGGGCAACCAGCTCTTCGATCCGGTCCGCCGGCAGCTCACGTTCGCCTTGCAGCATGCGGGTCAGGAAGGTCAGCTTGGCCGTGTATTCCAGCCGCTCCATGTTCATATAGGCGGCCATGACATCTTTCCCCCAGGACAGGGCGCCATGGCTTTCCAGCAGGACGGCCGTCTTCTTGCCGAGGAACGGCATAATCGAATCGGGCACCTCCTCCGTCGACGGCGTACCGTAGACGGCCAACGGAATGTCGCCCATCGCGATGACCGATTCCGGCATCATCATTTTATCGAGCGTCTCCCCTTTGATTGCAAATGCGGTCGCATAAGGCGGATGGGCATGCACGACGCCGCCCATATGCGGCAGCTCGCGGTAGATGCGCAGATGCATCTTCACTTCGGTCGAAGGCCGGTAGTCTCCATGGGCCTCGATGATTTCGCCCTGAAGATTCACTTTTACGAGAATCTCAGGCTCCAGGTAACCTTTGCTGACGCCGGTCGGCGTCGTAATAATCTCGTTGTCGTTCAGTCTGGCGGAAATGTTGCCGTCATTCGCGGCAATGAAATCTTTATTGAACAAATTGCGGCCGATATCGCAAATTTGCAGCCGCAGCTTGCGCTCCTTGTCATCCATGGTTTCTCTCTCCTTTATTGAGTGAAGATTCGCTGCCGGCGGGCCGGTACACCTCCAGGCGTTCCGACGCCCGGATAATCTCCCGCGCCCCGGCGGCGGACAGCTTGCCGAGCGCGGTTAACTGCACGAGCGCATTGCCGAGCGCGCTCGCTTCCACCGGACCGGCAATGATCGTTTTGCCGGTGGCATCCGCCGTCAGTTGGCACAGCAGCCGGTTCTGGATGCCGCCGCCGACCATATGGATGCGGCGGATCTCCCGGCCCGTGACGGCTTCGAGCTCCTGGACCGCCCGCCGGTAAGCGTCGGCGAGGCTGTCCAGGATGATGCGGACGACGGCGCCCTTGCGCTCCGGCGGACGCTGCCCGGCGGCGCGGTAGCGCTCCGCGATCCGCGCCGGCATGTCGCCCGGCACGACGAACGCCGGGTCGTCCGGGTCGATCAGGAGCGGCGCCGGGCCTTCCCGCCCGGCGAGCTCGGTCATTTCGGCGAAGCTGAGCGCGTCACCGGCCTCGGTCCATACCCGCTGCGTCTCCTGCAGCAGCCAGAGGCCGGTGATGTTCTTCAGCAGCCGGTTGCCCCCGCCGCAGCAGCCTTCGTTGGTGAAGCCGCAAGCATAGGCTTCATCCGACAACACCGGCTGCGGCGTCTCTACGCCTACGAGCGACCAGGTCCCGCAGCTGATGAACGCTGCGGGCTCCCCGTCCTCGTAGGGAACCGCCGCCACCGCGGCGGCGGTGTCATGCGAGGCGCCGGCGATGACCCGCAGGGCTGCGGCGCCGAGCGCCTGCCCCAGCTCGGGACGCAGGCGCCCGAGCACGGTCCCGGCGGCGACGCGCGGCGCGAACAGCCGCCGGGGGATGCCGAGCCGGCCGAGAATGGCCGGCGAGAGATCGCCCGTACCGGCGTCCATCAGGCCGCCGGTACTTAATATCGTGCGCTCCGCGGCGGCCTCGCCGGACAATAAATAATGAAACAAGTCCGGCATCAGGAGGATGCGCTCCGCCTGTTCAAACCGCTCCGGGTATGCCCGGAGATCGGCGAACAGCTGGTACACCGTATTGATCAGGCTCGGCTGGTTCCCGCTGAGCCGGAATTGCTCCTCCGGCGGCAGCAGGTCTTCCAGCTCCGCTTGATAGTCAAGCATCCGCTGGTCCCGGTAATGATGCGGCGGGTACATCAGCAGCCCGTATTTGTCGATGACGCCGTAATCGACACCCCAAGTGTCGACGCTGAGACTGGCGATATCGGGATGTTGGTCCAGCCCCTTGCGAATGCCGGCCTTAATCTCTTCCAGCAGCGCCTCGGCATTCCAGTGAAGCCCTTCGCCGATCGCAAGCGGCTTATTGGCAAACCGGTGCAGTTCCTCCAGCCGGATCGCAGCGCCGTCATAGCTTGCCAGCATCACCCGGCCCGACGAGGCGCCCAGGTCGACGGCAAGCACTTTTGTACATGTATCCATTCACGCCACCTGCCTGCGTCAGTGATATTAATAAAGCGGGCCGAAATTGCGGCAAGCACGGTAATCGGCGGACTCCAGGTTCTCCGTGCCGAACAGCGACCAGGCGCGCGGCCGGAAAATTTCGCTTTCCTCCACATTGTGCATGCTTACCGGAATCCGCAGCATCGACGCCAGCGTCAGCAGATCGGCCCCGATGTGGCCGTAGCTGATCGCCCCGTGGTTGGCTCCCCAATTATCCATTACTTCATAAACGGAATGGAAGGCGCCGCTGCCGCTCAGACGCGGTGCGAACCAGGTCGTCGGCCAAGTCGGGTCGGTGCGTTCATCCAAGGTACGATGCACTTCTTCCGGAAGCTCCACCGTGTACCCTTCGACGAGCTGCAGCACCGGCCCGAGGCCCTTGACCATATTGAGGCGGGCCATCGTCACCGGCATGCCGCCTTTGGTCAGGTAGTCGGTGGAGAAGCCGCCCCCGCGGAAATACTCCTGCGACGCCGGGCGGAACAACGTCGACTCCAGCGTCTCCTGAACCTCCTGCTCCGTAATCTCCCAGAATGGCTTCAAGACTGGCTTGCCGTCACGGGTTTGCGTGCCGGTGCCGTCCAGCGCAGCCGATCCGGAGTTGATCAGATGCAGAAGACCGTGCTGCGCTTCGCCCTGCAGCTCGTACCCCGTCACTCTTTTCACCGCGGAAGGACTCCAGTAGGTGCGCACATCGGCAAAGATTTGCGCCGTGTTCGTCAGCAGATAATTAAACAGCATCGTTACGCCGTTCAGCGCGTCGTTCTCTGTTGCGAGAAGATAAGGTGCGCGGATACCGTTCCAATCGAAGGAGGAGTTCAGCAACGTCTCCATAAAGTCGCCGTTCGGGAAATGGTCCGTCCACTGGCGTTGTCCCTGGAAGCCGGCCAGGATCGCATTGTGGCCCTGTGCTTCCTCTTCAAAACCAAGCTCCGCCAGCACCGGATTGCCGACCATCAGGTCGCGGCCGATCAATGCCATTTTTACGACGGTCTCCCATTGCTTGGCTTTGTCTTCGTCACTCACCTGTAAATGCGGCGGGTTATTATCCGCGCCGACCCGGCAGTTCGCATGGGTCCACTCCAGCGCCCGGGCAAATTCCTCTTTATCGTAAATCTCCTCTTCCATCCGGCGCACGAACTCGGACATGTCGATGTATTCGTTGCGCATGCCGAGATAATCCTGGAAGAATTGATCGTTCACGATCGAGCCCGCGATTCCCATCGATACCGAGCCCATCGACAGGTACGAGCGGCCTTTCATCAAAGCGACCGCCAGTGCGGACTTGGCGAAGCGCAGCAGCTTCTTCTGCACGTCGGCCGGAATCTCCTCGTTTCCTGCATCCTGTACGTCTTCGCCGTAGATGCCGAAAGCCGGAATGCCCTTTTGCGCGTACGCCGACAGCACGGCTGCCAAATATACCGCACCCGGCCGTTCCGTCCCGTTAAAGCCCCACACCGCATGCGGGATCGACGCATCCATGTCCATCGTTTCCGAACCGTAACACCAGCAAGGCGTTACCGTCAGGGAGACGCCGACATTCGCCGCCGCGAATTTGTCGCGGGCCGCCGCCGCTTCTTTTACGCCGCCGATGGTCGTATCGGCAATGACGCATTCCACCGGACTGCCGTCCGGATACCGCAGATTTCCTTGCAGGAATGCCGCCACCCGCTGCGCCATCCCCATCGTTTGCGCTTCCAGCGATTCGCGTACCCCCCGTCTTCTGCCGTCAATGGTAGGACGAATGCCGATTTTGGGAAAACCCGTTGCCATGCAGCTAACCTCCTCGAAATTAGGTATAAATAAAAACGCTTCCATCTCTTTCATCATAAAAGCGTAGTTTGCATCTGTCAACAACAAACCACATTTATTTGTGTGTTATTGTGGTTTTATTAAATTATATCCACACCATTGTGTGGTTTTTCTTTATTTTTAACAAATCCGCGGTATAATGGAGGAAGATAACCGTTTTCAGGAGGCAAGTCATGAAAGCATTTGAACGGCGTGAACAGATTATCCAAAGGCTGCACCGTTACAAGAAGGTTCATGTCGCCGATTTGGCGCTGGAATTCGAAGTATCGGAAGAGACGATCCGGCGGGATCTGGAGAAGCTCGATAAGGAAGGCATCGCCAAAAAAAGCTACGGGGGCGCGATTCTCAATCTCCATACCAACGAAGATCCATCCTACTCCCTGCGCCATTCGCTCCACCTGGAGGAGAAGCAGCGGATTGCAGAACATGCGCTGGAGGTGATCAACGACGGCGACAGCATCATGACCGACACGAGTTCCACCGCATTCGAAGCACTTAAGCGCATAACCGAAGTGAAAAAGAATCTGACCATCATCACGAACTCGCTTGTCGTTCTGTCGGAATTCCAGCATTCCGGGCATACGCTCATCTCGACCGGCGGCGTGCTCGGAGCGCAGACGAACTCTTTTGTCGGTCCAAACGCGTCCTACACCATCCAGAAGTACAATGTGGACGTCGCTCTGTTTAGCTGCAAGGCGCTCTCCATGACCGGCGGTCTGAGCGATTCCAACGAGGCAGAAAGCGAACTGAAGATTCTGATGCAGCAGCAGGCCAGCAAAGTCCTTCTGCTCGCCGACCATTCGAAGTTCGACCGCATCGCATTCATCAAGCTTTTACCGTTCGACAAGGTGGACTACGTCATTACCGACCGTAAGCCTTCCGCGGAATGGATGGAATTTCTGAACCAGCATCAGGTATCCGTAATTCATGAACCCGCAAATGGACATGTAAGCTGACGGGCAAACCAAGGGAGAGGAGGTGAACGGTCCGATGGGAACGCTTTTTCCAAACGAATACTCCGCTCCCTTCTGGTTTCCGTTTCTGCTGGCGGCTCTGGGCGTAATTATGATAGCGCTTTTATGTTTGGTGTTCAAAAAATCGCGTTAACGACCGAAAACTTGAATGCGCTTACTTATATAAAGGCTATTGTTAAACCGTGTTATTGATATTTGATAATTACGAACGTTCGTTCTATAATTAGGGTACGATGCACGACCTTCCCTTCGTAAGTGTACTGAAATACCGTTTCCAGTCCGACGGAAATCAGCGTGTGAAAGGCGTGTACCACATCCAAAACGTAAACAGCTACCATAGCCGCTTGAATAAATGGATGGATCGCTTCAGTGGTGTTACAACGATAGCAATGAATATGTGAATACAGCGTCGAATAAGAAAAATATGTTGGTCAATTCTTGCCTGTTTACTGTGACGGACACAAACACTAAACTTGAAATTACTGCTTTTTCAGGCTGAACGGGCAGGTTAGCTCAATAATTGGATGCCCCTCACTGAACGTCATAAGATGCAGGTCAAGAAAAAGGAGTTGTGATATTTAGATGGAACAGATTACTCTTCACCAATCTCAAAATTCCGATGTTGAGATAATTGCTAATTTACGGGCAATTGTACTACATGATGATTTAACTAGATTAGGAAGATTTAATGAAGAGAAGGTTCGCCAACGCTTTCGTGACGCATTTGACCCAGTTCATACATGGATCATTAAAGAGGATTCTTCCTTTATTGGTTGCATAGCTTTTAAACCGATATTAGATGGGTATCTGTTGGAACATTTTTACATTCATCCCGATCACCAAGGTAAAGGCATTGGTAGTCAGGTATTAGAAAATCTCCTTAAACAAGATTATGTAATAGGAAAACGGGTGACATTAAATGTTCTGCAAGGAAGTCAGGCTCAACGTCTATATGAACGGTTTGGTTTTAAAGTGGATAGTGAGGATCTTATAGACATTTACATGTCTATGGTAGTTGAGTTAAATACCAATAATGAAATTGAGTAGCATTTCGCTTTTTACGAGACTTCTCAAAACAAATAAAAAACGGCGCCTCCCGCTGCCTGCGGAAACGCCGTTTTTTTATGGGCCGCCCCGGCCTAGCTGGCCGCAGTCTCCTCGTTTTGCTTTTGCCTTGCCGCTATGCCCAGTGCCAACGCCCCGCATAATCCCGCATGGATCCCCAGACCAGGCGGAACGATGTATTCATCAATCCCCTCAACGATGGAGTCCGAGCCGACATAACCGTTCAGATTCTCCAGCACGGCTGAACGGATCAGCGGAAACAGCTGCGGCTGCTGCATCACGCCGCCGCCGAGAATGACCTTGTGCGGCGAAAGCAATAGGATCACCGCGGCGATGGATTGAGCAATATAATACGCTTCGATAGCCCAAGCTTCATGATCCGACTTCAGCTTATGGCCCTTCACGCCCCATCTCGCCTCAATCGCCGGTCCCGCGGCCAGCCCCTCCAGGCAGTCCCCGTGATACGGGCAGATACCGGCAAAAGCATCCTGAGGATGGCGTCTCGGCAGCAGATGCCCTCCTTCCGGATGTACCAATCCATGAACCATCCGCCCTTCGGCATATACGCCGATGCCGATTCCAGTGCCAATCGTATAATACACGCAGCTGGACAAGCCTTGCGCCGCCCCCCACAACGCCTCGCCATATGCGGCAGCGTTCACGTCGGTATCAAAGCCTAAGGGCAGATCCAAATGCTGACGCAAAGCTCCGAGCAGATTGAAATTGTTCCACCCGGGTTTGGGCGTTGTTGTGATATAGCCGTACGTCGGACTCTCCAGATGGACGTCGATCGGACCAAACGATCCGACGCCGATTGCCTCCACTTGTTGATCCCGGAAGTAACGCAGCACCTTGGGCAGCGTCTCTTCGGGATGCGCCGTCGGAAAGCTGATACGGTCGCTGATCCTGCCGTGTTCATCGCCGATGCCGCATACGAATTTCGTTCCGCCGGCTTCAATTGCACCAATTTTCATGCCTGACCTTCCCTCCGATTCGCTCTCTCTTATTCATGAAGCCGGTAAATGTCCAAGGACAGGAATACTGCATCTTCGTTGTCTGCACAAGCGGACAGCCCGCCAGAATCATGCCCAGGAAAGATCAGATCCGTTATGACCGCCTGGCCGCCGTTGCCGAACAGTTCGACCGAATTGCGGTCCACCAGCAGTTGGAGATCCAGCGCTTTCGCCGGGACGCCCTTCAATTTGACCGCATGACGGCCGGAAAACCGGGCATGAAAGCTAGTATCGCCTGAGGAACAGCGATCCACATAAAGCTCATCCGCCGCGGCATCCACTCCGGCTTCCGTCCAGCATTCTGCGCCTGAGCGCAGGAGGAATCCCGCTGAGACGCCTAGAACGATTGTCGCGTTTATTTCATACGCTTCAAGCCACAGCGAAGCAAGCGCCGCATTGATCTCACGAACCGCTGCGTTCCGCAGCGACAGCACAGGAACGCGCAGCGCTTGCAGCTCCCGGACCGGCTGCTGAATCAGCAGCGTCTCCTCTCCCCTTGTCTCGAGGCTCAATTCACGCGGAACGGTCATCGCTCCTCGGAAGCCTTCAGACGGAGTACATTGGGCATACATCCAATTGCTCATCCAGCCGATAAAGAGGCGCCTTCCGTCGGCTTCGGGGATATTCGCCCAGCTTACACCCGCATAGTTGTCCCTGCCGTAATCGATCCAGCGGACGGTACGGGAAGCTTCGTCGGGCGTAAATGCGACGCCGTCGAACCCGCCCGTGAAATATTGCGTCCGCGAGCCCTCCGCATGCAGCGGATCGGCACCGATGCTGACCAGCATCACCCATTTCTTCGCTTCCGTGCTGCCGTCGATGGCAAGCGGAAACAGATCCGGACATTCCCACACGCCGTCATGGGAACCGATGCCCGCACCGAAAGTGCTGGCAAAACTCCAGTGGATCAGATCCAGGGAACGGTATAAGTTCACGGTCTGACCGCATGCGACGATCATTACCCACTGCGCTGTGTCCTTGTGCCAAAACACTTTCGGATCACGGAAATCGATGGCCGCCTCATTCTCCAGAACCGGATTACCCGCATATTTGATCCACGTTCTGCCGTTGTCGCGGCTGTACGCCAGGCTCTGCCGCTCCAGCGCCGGCTGTCCCGGCCGGTCCAGATGATGGGTGAAGATCGCGACCAGTCCCGGTTTATCTTCAAAGAATCCCGTCGTGTTGTGCAGATCGACCACAGCACTTCCCGAGAAGATCATCCCCAACTCATCCGGCGCAAGGGCAACCGGCAGCTCTTCCCAGGCGATCAGATCCTTGCTGACGGCATGCCCCCAGTGCATTTGCCCCATTGTCATTCCACCCGGATGATGTTGAAAAAACAAATGATATTCCCCTTCAAAATAAACAAGCCCGTTCGGATCATTCATCCAGTTGCCTTGCGGCGAAAAATGATAAGCTCCCCGGTAATTCGGTTTTATGATTGCAGACATAATTTTCTCTCCTTTGCTCCCAAGAAAGCAGGGCCGCAAGACGCGAATTCCGCCTGCGGCGGCCCTCTCCGCTTTATTTATTTTGCGTAGCCCGGTCGTAGCCATCCTGCTTGATCTTCATCCAATCCTGTAAGCCGAGACGGTTCAGCTCTTTGAGGTAAGCGTCCCATTCTTTATCTATTTTGCCGTTCTGATACCATTCCGTGCGCATTCTGAGCACATAGGCAAACAAATCCGTTTCAATCGTCGTCAGGCGGTCCAGTTCATCGATGGAATTAAAGACGCTTGGCATAACATTCTCCGCTTTCATATGCGGCGCCATAATATTCTTGATAATATCCATCCGTTCCTTGGCGTCGTCCGGCAGCGTAGTATATTTTCCGTAATAGGAATCGAGTACCGCCAGCGGGCCACCGATACTGGTTTTCTCGCGCAGTTCCACCGGAGCCGCGCCGTCAAGCGGCAGATGCTTCAGCATACCTTTGGCTTCGTCATATTCAAAAATATTTTGCTGGGTATCATCGCCGTATGTGCCCCAGTTGTCCTGTACGGATTGCACCGGATCATACAGTTGATCCACCCATTTCGCCGTGGCCTCCAGATGTTTGTTCGAACTGGTCACGACCATTTTACCGCGGGCCAGACCAAGTCCGTTCGTCCGCGTGACATTGATTTCACCGTCCGGTCCGGCAAGCGGAGGCATGACTTCGTAACTGTCGTTTGCGCCGGAAATATTTGCTTTATCCCAGGAGAAATAGAGCCCGTATTTCTGATCCTTGCCTTTGGCGAGATAGGTGCTCCAATCCTGCGTATACGCTTCGATATCGATAAGTCCTTCCTGGTTCAACTCGTGGATAAAAGAGACTGCGTTTTTGTAGCCTTCTTCCGCTGCGGTGAAGATGACTTTGCCGTCGTCGCTGACCACTGCGTGGTCCGGATTTTCACCTAATCCGAAGGAAGCAAAGAGGAAAGCCAAATCTTCCGCTCCCGGTTTATTGATGAAGGACAGCGGGATTTCGTCTGCTTGGCCGTTGCCGTTCGGGTCCTGGGTTTTGAAGGCGATCAGTACCTTTTTCAGCTCGTCCGTCGTTTTCGGCATTTCCAGCCCCAGCTTCTTTAGCCATTCGACATTGATCCATGGCATGCTATCCACGGCCTGAATTCTTTCCTTGCCCTGGCCCAGCTCTTCAATCCAAGGGAAAGCGTAAATGTTGCCGTCCGGTGCGGTAATCATGCTTTTGTACTGCGGAGCCTCTTCCAGCACTTTTTTGAAGTTGGGCATGTCCTTTTCGATCAGATCGTTCAGTGGGATGATCACGCCATCTTTGGCGAGCTTGAGCAGTTCATAGTCGCTGTAATCCGCGTTAAAGATACCGTCAGGAAGATCCCCGCTGGCTACGGCAAGATTGCGTTTCTCCACGAACACGTCCCTGGTGAAGTTTTTCCAGTTGATATGGACATTCGTTTTTTCTTCCAGCCGTTTGTTGATCAGTTTGTCGTTCGGGTCGGCCGGCGCAAGCGGAGAGCTTTGGGTAATCAGATTCAACGTCACTTTGCCGTCCGCATTTTGCTGCGCATTCTCTGCTTTTTCCTTACCCCCTCCGCAGGCTGACAGGAACATCAGGGATGCGAGGACCGAAGCAGATGCTACTTTGGCGGAAATCTTAAAGCTTTTGTTTGTGGACATGGATATGACCTCCAATGTACGAATAATGAAAACTAATCTATGTGCAACCGGCCCTCTATTTCAGCGAACCGAGCATGACACCTTTTTCAAAATACTTCTGGAAGAACGGGTACATGATGATCAGCGGCAGGCTGGAGACCACAATCGCCGCGTATTTGATAATTTCCGACAGCCGTTTCATTTCCGCCATGGCCAACTGGTCCCCGATCATGCTTGGATCGACCTGATTCTGAATCAGAATCGAGCGAAGCACGAGCTGAAGCGGGTGCAGCGCCGGATTGTCTAGATAGATCATTGCGTCGAAATAAGAATTCCATTGGCCGACAAAGGCATACAGCGCCAGCACAAAAATGATGGGCTTCGAAAGCGGAAGCACGATCCGGAAAAAGGTCATCATCTCCGACGCCCCGTCCACGTTGGCCGCTTCCTTCAACTCACTGGGCACTCCCTTGAAGAAGGTCCTAGACAAAATGATATTCCAGACATTGACCGCGCTCGGCAAAATAATCGCCCATACCGTGTTCAGCATGCCAAGATTTTTAACCAGCAGATAAGTCGGGACCAGCCCGCCGCCAAAAAACATGGTGATCAGGAACAGCGTCATGACAACGCCCTTTCCCTTCAGTCGATCTTCGGACAACGCGTAGCCCGCACAGATGGACACCGCCACGGTCAGGAAGGCAAAGGAGACCGAATACATAACCGCATTGGCGAACCCGCGCAGCATGGCCGGATTGGTCAGAATCATTTCATAGCCGTCGACGGACCAGTCAGAGATATGGAAGGACAGGCCGGAGCTGAGAAGCACGGAAGGGTCCATAAACGATGCTATGACCACATAAATCAGCGGGACGACGACAATCAGCACGGCCAGCCCCAGCAGCGCCGCGTTCAGCGCCAGCATCAGCCGGTCCAGCCGGGAGTGTTGAACGAACATGTAACAATGCCCCTTTCTTTAATAAAGGCCTTCGCCTTCGTTAAGCTTCTTGACGATGAAGTTGACAGTAACCAGCAGGATGACGTTGATCAAGGAATTAAACAACCCCACTGCTGCGGAATAGGCGTAGTCGCCGGATTGCAGACCGATCTTGTACACATAGGTCGGGATGATCTCCGAGGTCGGCAGATTCGTCGCCGTTTGCATCAAATACGCTTTTTCAAAACCGATAGACATGATGCCGCCGGCGGCGAGAATGAACACAATGGCCATAATTGGCCGGAGCGCAGGAAAATCAATATGACGTATGCGCTGCAGCAGATTGGCGCCATCCAGGTTGGCTGCATTGTGCAGTTCGGGATCGACATTCGCAAGCGCAGCGACATAAATAATGGAAGCCCAGCCCGCGCCGGTCCAAATATCCGAGAGAATGTATATCCAGCGGAAATATTCGGGACGGGACATAAACATCAGCGGTTCGCCGGAAAAATGACTGTAAAGCTGATTAATCGGCCCAGTAGGTGACAGAAAGATAAACAACATGCCGACGACCACAACGACAGAGATAAAGTTCGGGGCGTACAGAAACAGCTGGATGTTCTTCTTGATCCTCGACCGCTGCACCTGATTGAGCATCAATGCCAGCAGAATCGGCACGGGAAAGCCCAGTACAAGCGCGAACAAGCTGAGTTTAAGCGTATTCATAAAGATGGTTTCAAAATTGGGAGAGGACAAAAACTTGTTGAAATTATAAAAGCCGACCCAGTCGCTGCCCAAAATCCCTTTGATCGGACTGAAATCCTTAAAGGCGATTACCGCCCCATACATCGGCCCGTATTTGAAGATGAGCGTGAGAAGAAGTGCCGGCGCCAGCAATAAATAATGAAAAAAATGTCTCTTCATATATCCCAAAAAAGCGCTTCCGGATTTGGCAGTCGTTCTCTCCATGTTGGCCCCGATTAAATTTTGCACATTTGACCTCCGTTCTTTTTGTATTATGCAAAGCATATTTCGACGTCCGCATTGGGCATTTTCCCTTTCGATACACACCCTTTTGCATTTACAATTTATCAAACCGCGAGTGTCATGTCAATAATTTTTGTAAATTTTAATTTGTTCATTTGACAATTTGAGTCAACGTTATTTTTTACATTAGCACAAATATAACCATTAAATAACGATTTTCTTTAAGAATTATGCATAAAAGCAAAAACCGATCAATGAATTCATGTAAAAATGCACATTTTAGTGGTTGTCATTTATTGGCAATGCGAGTGGATTTCTCTCCAATTATGCATAACCCTATGTAAAAGAAGCATTTTAATTGTGCATTTGTAAAATTGAGATTGCTATTCCGGCGCGGTTCATATACATTTAAGTAAAGTGTTCAACAAATGTGCTGCGCGAAAAACGGATTAATTACTGAGGTGAAATGTACAAGTGGCCAAAGAAAAAGTTACGATTCAAGATATCGCGAACGCGCTGGGCATCTCCCGTAACACGGCTTCGAAAGCGCTGAACGGAACGCCGGGCATTCCAGAAGAAACAAGAAATAAAGTCGTGAAGAAAGCCATCGAATTGAAATACAAGCAGTTCTCTTTTATGGAATCCGAGAGCCTCTTATCCAAACATTCCGGCAATATTGCCCTGCTTACGGAAAACTTGCCCAACACCTCCCATTTCGGCTCCATTCTGATCAGCGGCCTGGAGAAACGGATTAGCGAGGAAGGCTACAACCTGTCCATCCATATTATCCGCGAAATCGACCAGAAGTCCCTGTCGCTGCCGAACAATTTCGACGCTTCCAATGTGGACGGGATCATCTGTATCGAATTGTTCAACTTGGAGTACAGCAAGCTGATAACGGGGCTGGGCATTCCGACGATCTTTATTGACTGTTCTGCCCATGTCCGCTATCCGGAATTTCAGGCGGATGTGTTGTTGATGGAGAATGAACACAGCTCTTACCTGCTAACCCGCAAGCTGATTGAGAACGGCTACACGGATTTTGGCTTCATCGGAGACTACAATCATTGCCGCAGCTTCAATGAACGCTGGGCAGGTTTTAACCGGGCCATTACGGAAGCAGGCTTAACGGTGGATCGCTCGAAATGCATTTTGGATGACGACGATCTGTTTTTCACAAGCAGCGATTGGGCCAATCAACGGATAAAGGCCATGACTTCGCTCCCTTCTGCGTTTATCTGTGCGAACGATTACATTGCCGTCAGCTTTATGAAGGCGCTAAAAAGCATGAATTACGCCATTCCGAAGGATATCGCTTTCTGCGGTTTCGATAACAGCCCGGAGGCTAGTATCATCGAGCCGCATTTAACGACGGTGCATATTTACAGCAATGAAATGGGTGTTTGCGCCGCGGAAATGCTGCTTTCACGGATCAGCAATCCCGAACAACCGCATCAGGTTTCCCACATTTTCACCCAACTTATCTTTAGGGATTCTACTCCGGCGTTATCCTGAATGGAGATGTGCATAGGCTAATCAAGTACTTTGCATAGACCCTGGAAATTTATATATTCTTATGGGCAAAAAAAAGGTGGCGTCCGTGTTTGGACACCACCTTTTTTTGCATGAAACCTCTGATCAACCCTTGTTTTCTTCTCCCGTTTTAGGCGGCAGGAGCAGCCCCATGCCCACCAGATCAACGTACTCGCCGTTTTCCAGCTTGATCTGTTTCTCCATTAGACTGTCCTGCACAAAACCCTGGCTTTCGTACAGCGAAATTGCCGGTTGATTGGTAGCGAACACCTGAAGCCAAATTTTTTCGAGTTCCGGCCGCGCCGTTGCCCAGGTTATCAACTCCTGCAGCATCCGCGTGCCCAGCCCGCCCCCGCGCAGATCCCTGCGGATATTGATCGAAAAAGAACCCGTATGCGCGATCCTCCGCCGGTGCCCGCGTTGAAAATCAAGGAAGCCGGCGACTTCGCCCTCGTAAATAGCAATCAGGATAAGGCTATCCGGGTCCTGCTGGATATCCTCAATCCATCGCCGTTCATCTTCGGCCGTGATGGTGAATTCCTCTAATGTCGTCAACAAATACGGCGCTTCCTGAAAAATGCTCCGGTTATAGGCGAGCACCTGCTCCGCATCTGCGCTTGTAGCGGCACGCAGAACGATGTCCCTGCCTCTTTTATCCGTAAAGTGAATTTTATTATAGTGTCCCATCCCAAAGCACCTCCCAGATTACCCGAACAATTTTAGTCCCAACGCCAAACCTAGCAAGGTTATAACCAGCGTGGGAATCGTCAGCACGATCCCGGTTTTGAAATATTGCCCCCATGTGATTTTGACGCCTTTGCCCGCCAGTACATGCAGCCATAGCAGCGTTGCCAGCGAACCGATCGGCGTCATCTTCGGTCCCAAATCCGATCCGATGACGTTCGCATACACCAGCGCTTTTTGCATCAGCCCCGTAGCATGGGCCCCATCGATCGCCAGGGCTCCAATCATTACAGTCGGCAGATTGTTCATTACCGAAGATAACAGTGCTGCAAGGAAACCCATGCCCAGCGAAGCCGCCAGCAGCCCGTGTTTTACCGTCTCGATAATCACGTCGGACAGCATATCGGTCAAACCGACGTTGCGCAGCCCATACACTACCACGTACATCCCGATCGAGAAAAAGACGATAGCCCACGGCGCTCCCTTTATTACCTCGCGTGTCGAGACCTGCGGACTGCGTCTGGCCATCAGCAGGAATACCAGGGCAATGCCCATGGCCACGGCCGATACCGGAATGCCCGCCAACTCGCAGACAAAATATCCGGCGAGCAGCACCGCCAGCACCCACCAGGACAGCCGGAACATCCGCAGGTCCTTGATGGCTTCCGCCGGCGCTTTCAGCTCCTCCGGATCAAAAGCGGCCGGAATGCTCTTGCGGAAATACAAATACAGCACGAGCAGACTCGCAAGCAGCGAGAAGATTGTCGGTATAATCATATGAAGTGCGTATTCGCCAAACGTGACCCCGAAATAATCGGCGGAGACGATATTGACGAGATTGCTGACGACAAGCGGCAGCGATGTGGTATCGGCGATAAACCCGCCGGCGATAATAAATGGAAATACCTGCCGTTCGTCCAGCTTCAGCGCGCGTACCATGGCCAGCACGATCGGCGTTAGGATAAGCGCCGCCCCGTCATTCGCGAACAGTGCGGACACGACCGCACCGAGCAAAATCACGTATACAAACATCCGCTTCCCGTTGCCCCTGGCCGCCGCAGCCATATGCAGTGCCGCCCATTCAAAAAAGCCGATCCGGTCCAGCACCAGAGAAATCAATATAATTCCGATAAAAGCCAGCGTGGCGTTCCACACAATCTGCGTGACGTCCAGAACATCCTGAAAATTCACGACGCCGGCAAGCAGTGCAAGCGCCGCACCGCCGCAGGCCGACCAGCCGATGGACAGCTTCCGCGGCTGCCAGATTACAAAAACCAAAGTAAAGATAAAGATCAAACCTGCCAGCATTTTTCTGTTCCGCTCCTGTTCTTCTCCATGGTAACCGCTGCACGGACCTCATTGCCTGCCGCCGTCCTATTCGCAGCTTGTTTAGATGCTGGCTGACGGCCGATAGAGACATCATGGAGAGCCTGGTTTTATCCCCAAGCAGCTTCAGATCGTCTGCCATCCGGTTGAGCTCGTCCAACATGGATTCCTCCACTCATATAAGCACATGCTAATATGTTAAGAGGGAAGCGGAAAAATAACAAGGTTTTTTTACTTGCATTCAGCAAGTATTACGGTGCGACTTTGCGGATATATCTATCTGGTTAGCGTCCACGCCAAACTTCTCGCTCATCATATATTATCTACCGAGGGGGTGATATATGATGCCGATTGTTTTCCTTGATGAACGAATCTCTGTCTTTTCGAATATAAGCACGGGAACGACACTCATAGAAACCACCCCTGTACTGATCGGAGATATCGGGCTGCAGACCTTTGCCGTAGCCAACACGCCTGACGCCTCGAATGCTAGGGTGGCGCTTAACGGATCGGTTCAACTGGATGGCGATGTCGAGCTGTTCGCGACGGTTACTTTAACCATTGAAAGAAACAGCACAGGCACAGCCGGAACAGGCACCTTAATTTACACAGAGGTATTCGATACGGACGGGATTACCTCCTTGGCGCCTTTGAGCATCACGACAGGCGACTTTCCTCCTGCAGCGGCGGTCAACGCAGGACAAATCCGGTACAGTCTGTTTATTTCGTCCACCATCGAAATCATCTTGACCGGACCCGTCGGGTTCAACGGCTCTGCCGTTGCCGGCACGACTGACGGAATAATATAAACGTATGCAAAGAGGGCCGTCCCGAGCCATGAAACGTCTGCTTGGGACGGCCCTTTTATCGCTAAAGCGACGCTGCAGCCGTTATTTACCGCATAATCGATTTCACCTGCAAAAATTCTTCCACGCCGTACACGCCATTCTCCCGGCCGATGCCGGAGTGCTTGTAGCCGCCGAACGGGGCCGTCATTTCAAAGCCGGCATCGTTGATCACGACAACGCCGGCCGCGATTTGGGATGCAACCTTCATCGCCCGCTCCGGATCCCCCGATTGAATATAGGCGCCAAGCCCAAAATCCGTATCGTTGGCCATGGCCACTGCTTCCTCTTCGCTACCGTAAGTCAGAATCGACAACACCGGTCCGAATATTTCCTCACGGGCAATGGTCATCTCCGGCTTCACCCCGGCAAATACCGTCGGTTTGACATAATAACCGCCCTCCAGCCCTTCCGGATGCCCTTCGCCGCCGCCGATCAGCTCCGCACCTTCCTCCAAGCCGAGCCGGATATAGCGCTGAACCTGTTCATATTGTTTGGCGCCGGCCAGCGGGCCGATTACGGTGTCTTCATCCCATGGATTTCCCGTTTTAAGCCCTTCAAGCGTTCGCCGGACGATCGCCTTCACTTCACCGATTCGCGTCTCCGGTACGAATAACCGCGTACCCGCAATGCAGGCTTGGCCGTTATTCATGAAGCACCCCATGATTGCCCGCGGAATCGCCTGCTCCAGATCGGCATCGTCCAGCACGAGATTCGGCGATTTCCCGCCCAGTTCCAGCACTACCTTCTTCATCGTAACCGCAGCTTCCCGGTAGATCATTTGACCGACCTTGGTCGAGCCGGTAAATGATATCATCGCCACATCCGGATGCCGGAGCAGCGCGCTCCCCACCGTAGACCCAAGGCCGTTGACGAAATTCACGACGCCGGCCGGAATGCCCGCTTCATGGATGCACTGTGCCAGCAAATCCGTCTGGATGGCACTGATCTCGCTCGGCTTGATCACCATCGTACAGCCAGCAGCTATGGCGCTGGAGATTTTGGCCGTAATTTGCGAGGTGTTGGCGTTCCAGGGGGTAATGACCGCAACAACGCCAAGCGGTTCTTTGACGACTTCGGCCCGGCCGATCGTTTCGCGAAATGCGAAGTTTTGCAGCAAATCATAAGCCATCCCGAAAAAATCCGCCGTCAGTTTGCTTCGCGCCTGCGCCACCCGGAGCGTAGCCCCGTACTCCTCGATACAGTTGCTTGTGAACTGATCCGCTTTCGCTTCGATCCCCTCGCGCAAACGCAGCAGCATGTCCATCCGCTCTTCTACCGTTGTTTGGGAGAATGCCGTAAACGCCGTCTTCGCTGCGGCGACCGCCGCAAGGGCATCCGCTTCATTGCCGAGCGTTACCTTGCCGATCACCTTGCGGTTCGCGGGATTTATAAGCTCCATCTCCTCCGTTCCCTGTGGACGGACAAACTCTCCGTTCACATACATCCGGTTAATCACACGCAATTCCTGTTCGTTCATTTTCGTTCCCTCCATCTTGTGATCTCGCATGCTTCATGCTACGATCACTTTAACCCCTTCAAGTAACTTGAAGTCAACAGCAAAGGAGAAAAAATTTGTGGACATTTTCAAATACGGCGCAGAGCCGCGTTACACGATTCAGGAAGCCGCAGCAATCTTGGGCCTCTCCAAACCCACCATTCGGTACTATGAAGAAATCGGCCTCTTGAACGAGGTCCAGCGGGATAAAAACAATATCCGCCTGTTCTCCGACGACAACCTCATGCGCCTGCGCATGATCCAGTGTATCCGGAATTCCGGGATGGGCATTGAAAAGGTGCGCGAGTACATCGGTCTGTCGACCGAGGAGCTTGAGGGGGTAACGGCGAGGTATGACGTTATTCGGGAACAGGAGCGGCTGCTGCTGGAGCGCAAAGCGGAGCTGGATGCGCAGCTCGCTTTTATCGAACATAAGAAGCAGGTCTACGAAGAGAAACTGGACGCGTTGCATCACATGAACTAATCCAATCCCCTATCCGAAGGAGCTGGAGCATCCATGAAAGCCGTGATTTTTGATTTTGACGGTACGGTAGCGGATACGCTGCCCCTGTGCATTGCCGCTTTCCGTAAAGCGATAGAGCCGCACGCCGGACGGCCGATTTCTGACGAGGAGATTATTGCCACGTTCGGACCAAGCGAGGAAGGCACGATCAAAGCGCTGATTCCCGATTTTTACGAGGAAGGCTTAAGCGGATACCTGCGGAACTATGAAGATCTGCATGGGATGTGCGCCGTGCCTTTTGAGGGGATGACGGACATTCTGCAAAGTTTGAAGGAAAAAGGGAAGATCGTCGCGCTGGTCACCGGCAAAGGCGAAAAAAGCTGCCGCCTCTCCCTGGCTTACTACGGGATGGACGACAGCTTTGACTGGATCGAAACCGGCTCGCCGCAGGGGCAGATCAAAATCGAGGGTATCCGCGAGGTGTTGCGGCGCTTTGACCTGAAGCCCGAAGAAGCCGTATATGTCGGCGATGCCGTCACTGACATCCGCTGCGCCAAAGCAGTCGGCATGCCGATGTGGTCCGCAGCCTGGGGAAGTTATGTCGATACCGCTGAGCTGCTGCGCCAAGAGCCGGACCGGTTATTCAAGACCGTCACCGAGTTCAGAACCTATTTGGAGGAAACGATCTGAATCGGATTTCCGTCCGGATCCTGCACCCAGCCTGAGCGCAGCCGTCCCAGGAAATCATGGGCCTCGGAGAGCAGCGTCCCGCCATGCTCCAGAATATACGCTATAGCCGCATCCGTATCGTCGGTCCATACCGCGATTTCGCAGCCGGCGTTCAGCCCGGGATTGAGCCCGTGCACTTCCCGGGCGGATTCCCGGGTGGCGACGCCCAGCGTAAATGTTCCCAGTTTCATCTCATGATGAACGGGCGCGCCGCCGAGCTCGGCGGTAAACGTCACCGTAAACCCGAGCTTTTCATAAAAACGCCGGGACCGTTCAAGATTCTCAACATACAAATTGATTTGCGGGTCGCGAAAGTTCATTCGTCGTTCCTCCTGTCGGTGTATGCGTTATATAACCAGCGGAAGTTCCAGCCATACACATGCGCGCATGTCCAGTCGGCAAAAGCCTGCGGGATTCCTAGCGCCAATCCCTCCTCAGCCGTTATGCCGGACGCAGCCGCTTGTTTGGCCGCTTCCTGAATGTTATTCAAGTAATCCAGCATTTCATCGATATTGTCTGGCCCGGCGATGGACCCGTGTCCCGGAATCACAGCGTTCAATTCAAAATCGCTTCGGATGCGCTCCAAAATAACCGGCCAGGCTGCAAGGTCGCCATGCAGCATCGCCGGGTGGGTTTTCTCCAGAATCAGGTCGCCGGCGATCAGCACTTTTTCTTCGGGAATGTAAATAAAAGCATCGCTGAGCGTGTGTCCCCCGCCATAGGTGATAATCCGGGCCGTGCGCTTGGAGCCGTGAAGGGTCAGCTTGTCCGTAAATGTTATAGAAGCCGTCACCCTCCGGATCGCAGGAGCCGCTTCATGCAGCCGCTCTTTGTCCGCAATTTCATCACGGAGGGCCGACACGACCCGCGGGTCGGTTTCATTGTCTTGAGCTTCTATCAGGCCCGCAATCTGCTGCCGCAGCGCAGCCTGCCAATCCTCCGCCAGAGGCGCCGCATGTCCGCTCAGGAATTGCTGCACTTTTTCCGTCGAGAGAATGATACTGTCCGAAAAAGCCTGATTGCCGTAATGATGATCCCCGTGATAATGTGTATTGACCACAAATTGGATAGGTCTTCCGGTCAGCTCGATCGCCATTTGGCGCAGCTGCTCCGCGGCTTGCGGAACCATAAAGGTATCCACAACGATCGTTACATCACCCAAATCCACAATGGCCGCATTGCCTTGGGCACCTGACCCCGGCACCGCGATTGCCGCCCACACCCCTTCCGCCGCCTGATGCAGCGTAAAGAATTCCGTTTCCTCTATAACGCTCATTGTCCATCCTCCGTTAGCCGTAAGTTCCGTTTTTATCTAAACCATACTCCAATTATACCTGTATGATCCGGAACGAGGATATGAAAAAAGCGGAACCGCCGGTTCCGCCTTACTGTATGGCGCGTAATGTAACGCTGGCACAGCTATATAATTCTATTAAATGCTTCTTTGGGCTCGGGCGGTTCACTCATGAACCAGCGGGTCGAAATCCGCGACGATCAGCATATCCAGATGCCGGGCGTTTCGGAGCAGGTAGTGGACAAACGTCTCTCTCAGTAAGGTCAGCCACCGGGGCTTGCGCGACTGGCCGATGATCAGCTGGGTCGTCCCCACTTCATTTATCCGGTCCAGCAAATGCCGGTGAATCTTACGGTTGCCCTCGGTTACTGTCACTTCTATTTTACCGCCCAGCCTTTCGGTTAACAGCCGCAAGGCATCGAGCTGCTTTTGCTTTTGCGGAACCAAACCTGACCCGCACTGGGCGTAATGCACATACCACTCCGCTTTCAAGCGGTGGGCGATCCGGAATCCGCGGCGAATCAGACGCTCGGCACGCGGATCCAAATCCACGCAGACGAAGATGACTTCCCGGCGGGCCCAGGCGCCGCGCAGTGCGGAGTCCCGGTCCCACGCTTCCAGCCGCTCGTCTACATCATCCGCAATCTCCCTTAGCGCCAATTCCCGGAGGGCGATCAGGTTGCCGATTCTAAAAAAAGAATCCAGCGCCTGGTTGATTTTCTCTCTGGCATAGATCTTTCCTTCCCTCATGCGGTCCTGAAGCATTTGCGGCGTGATGTCGATCAGTTCGATTTCATTGGCCATTTTGAGGATGGCATCGGGCACCGTCTCCCTGACACGGACGCCGGTCAGCTGCTCAACGGCATCATTCAGGCTCTCCAGATGCTGCACATTGACGGTGGTGATGACGGAGATTCCCGCCTCCAGCAGCCGGAGCACGTCCTCGTACCGTTTGCGCGTAGCGCTGCCGGGTACATTCGTATGGGCCAGCTCGTCGACCAGCACCACCTCGGGGTGACGGGCAATAATCGCCTCGACATCCATCTCCTCCAGGCGTACCGATTGGCGCGCGGATGAAACGGATGGGGCCGAGTCTACGGTTTGCGTGGATTGCCCTGTTTGAGCATATTGATACGTAATTTGTGCCCGCGGAATCATCGTCAACTCGCCGATCTGCTGGGTGGTTTCCTTCCGTCCGTGGGTCTCGAGCAGCCCGATCACGACGTCGATTCCTTTACGCTGCAGGAGATTGCCCTCCTGAAGCATTTTATACGTTTTGCCCACGCCCGGCGCTGCGCCGATATAGACCTTGAACGTCCCCCGCCGGATGGAATCCAGCTTCTTTTGCATTTCCGCGTCGCTTAAGCGGTGGAACGTCTCCTCTTGCCTTTTCGGTCCGGACTTTACGGGCAATATCCGTTCGCCCTCCTCCCGTGCCCGGTCCGCCATCAGAAAAATATCGATGTTGCGGGTTCCCCGCAGCACCCGGTTCGCAATCGAACCCTGCCAGAATTCCTGCCAATGATTCTTCTGGGAATGGCCCATCACAATCCGGGTGACATTGTTCTGAATGGCATACTGGACGAGCGAGGCGGGAAGACGGCGCAAATTCGGTAGCTTCAACTCCTCGAACCGCGCTTCAATCCGTTTGACCAGCTTCATGATCGATTGCCGGAAGGCCTGCTGTTCTTTCGTCAGCGGCTTCTTTGCCAGCACGAACGATACGACGATCATGTCGCCTCCCAGGCGTTTGGCAATCTGCTGCCCTCTGCGCACATAGAGCGAACCGTTCCAGTGATATTGGGCGGACACCAGTATCCGCTCGGCGGCGCCGGAAGGCCCGAGCAGCCCTTGTTCCTCGCGGTGCTTCTCCAGCGTATCATTTACGCCCTCCGCCACCAGCCGGAGCGCAAGCTCCCGGAGCACGCCCAGGTTGCCCCGTTTGGACAGCGCCGGATGCGCCTTGTCCCCCAGGATGCCCTCTTCCAGGCGCTTTAGGATCGTTTCCGGCGATACGTCGATCAGCCTGACTTCGTCCGCCATGTCCAACGTGTTCATCGGCACCGTTTCCTCGGCTTTGATTCCGGTCATCTTGAAGATTTGCTGTTCCACGCCCTCCAGCTCATACACATTGATCGTTGTAATGACGCTGATACCCTGGTCCATTAAATAGCGGATGTCCTCCAGCCGGGTGGCGAACCTGGCGCCGTCGCGGTTGCGGTGGGCCAAACCGTCCACCAGCACCACTTCCGGATTGCGTTCGATCAGGGCATCAAGCGGCAGATCCTTTTGCTCTACGCCATTCTTCTGCCAGTGAATGCTGGGGAGCCGCTGCATATCTTTGAGCTGTTCCACCGTTTCCGTCCGCTGCATCGTCGATACGCCGCAGCAGACGACATCAATTCCCTGCTGCTGCAATTGCTTGCCTTCCTGCAGCATATGATACGTTTTACCGGAGCCGCTGACCGAGCCGATAATGATTTTAAGCCTGCCGCGGTGGAGCTTGTAAATCGAATACAACAGTTCCTCCGGTGTTTTTCGTTTAAAATGTACCATAAGTCAGCCCCTGACCGGTTTTAGAGATGCCCGCGAAGGTCCAGATTCAATCGCAGTACGTTGACGCGCGGTTCGCCGAACAGTCCCAGGTCTTTGCCTTCGGTATGCTTCTCCACCAGCTGCTCCAATTCATCGGCACTAAGGCCGGTCAATTTACTGATCCGCGGGATTTGGACCCGCGCCGATTCCGGCGTGATATGCGGATCAAGGCCCGAGCCGGAATTGGTAATCAGGTCGACCGGCAGCTTGCTGACCGGAACATCCGGATTGGCCGCTTGCCAGGCCTTTATCGAATCTTCGGTCCGTTTCAGCATATCCGCATTGGAAGGCGCATAGTTGTTTGTACCCGAGGCTTCGGCATTATATTCGATGCTGGATACCCGGCCTTGAAAATATTTCGGGTCCGTAAAATTTTGCCCGATCAATTCGGAGCCGACGATTTGTCCGGATGCATCTTTGATTATGCTGCCCTTCGCTTGGCCGGGCATCAAAAGATTAGCCAGCCCGGTGCACACCAGCGGGTAAATCAAGCCGCATAACACGATAAACAGCACGCTTAGGCGAACCATGGACAACCAGTACGCTCCCCGCGAAGGTTCCACTTCATGTTCTTCCGTATAGTTCATGTCAATCCCATTCCTCTCTGTGAGACGTATCCGTTACACCCATAAATGAACGATCAGGTCGATCAGCTTGATTCCGACGAACGGGGCGATCAGGCCGCCCAGCCCGTAGACGAACAAGTTCCGGCTAAGCAGCTTCGCCGAGCTCGTCGGTTTATAGGCGACGCCCTTCATCGCAAGCGGAATCAGCAGCGGAATAATGACCGCATTGAAGACCAGTGCCGATAGTATCGCCGATACCGGAGAACCGAGCCCCATAATATTCAGCACGCTTAATTTCGGGATCGCCAGCATGAACATCGCCGGAATAATCGCAAAATATTTGGCGACATCGTTCGCAATGCTGAACGTGGTCAAGGCGCCGCGCGTCATCAGCAATTGCTTGCCGATCGCAACCACCTCGATGATCTTTGAGGGGTCGGAATCCAAGTCAACCATGTTGGCGGCCTCTTTCGCGGCGGTGGTACCGCTGTTCATTGCCAGGCCCACGTCGGCCTGCGCAAGCGCCGGAGCGTCATTCGTACCATCGCCGGTCATGGCGACCAGCTTACCTGCGGCTTGTTCGCGTTTGATGACGGCAATCTTGTCTTCCGGCTTGCTTTCCGCAATAAAATCGTCCACGCCCGCTTCCGAAGCGATCGTTGCGGCGGTCAGCGGATTGTCTCCGGTACACATGATCGTTTTGATTCCCATTTTGCGCAGCTGGTCGAAACGTTCGCGCATCCCGGGTTTTACGGTGTCCTTCAGGTAGATTAATCCGAAGATCCGGTTGTCGACGGCAACGGCCAGCGGCGTCCCGCCTTCGGAGGCGATCGCGTTGCCCTTTGCATCCAGGTCCTGCGGAATCAGGCCGCCCTGGGCCTGCACCCATTTTTTCACGGAATCCACCGCGCCCTTGCGCACCTTTCGTCCATCCGGCAGGTCAATGCCGCTCATGCGGGTTTCCGCTTTGAATTCAATGAATTCCGCGCCTTCCGCCAGATTTGCGGGATAGGCAAGCCCGTTTTTCTTCATTAATTCAAGGACCGAGCGCCCTTCCGGCGTTTCGTCCTTCAACGAGCTGACGGCGGCCCATCCGCCGACCGTCTCCGTTGAAGCTTCGCCGACCGGAATGAACTCGCTGGCCATCCGGTTCCCGAAAGTGATCGTGCCCGTTTTATCCAATATCATAGTATCAATGTCTCCGGCCGCTTCCACCGCTTTTCCCGACATGGCCAGCACATTGAAACGGGTCACGCGGTCCATTCCGGCAATGCCGATGGCGGATAGCAATCCCCCGATCGTTGTCGGGATCAGGCAAACCAGCAGCGAGATGAGTACCGGAATTTCAAGCTTGATCCCGAGATAGTCGGCCATCGGTCCCAGCGTAACCACAACAATCAGGAAGATCAGCGTAAGACTGACCAGCAGCGTATTCAGCGCGATTTCGTTTGGCGTCTTCTGCCGCTTGGCGCCTTCAACGAGCGCAATCATGCGGTCGATAAAGGTCTCGCCGGGGTCGCTCGTAATCCGTACGGTAATCCGGTCGCTGACGACGCGTGTTCCGCCGGTCACGGAGCTGAAATCGCCGCCGGCCTCTTTAATGACAGGTGCGGATTCGCCTGTTATCGCCGACTCATCGACCGAAGCCAGGCCTTCGATCACTTCGCCGTCGCCGGGTATCATTTCTCCCTGGGAAACGATGACGATGTCGTTCTTGAGCAGCTCTGTCGATGGCACGACTTTAATGCCGCCGCCGACCACTTTATTCGCGTTAATTTCTTTTTTCGTTTTCTTCAGCGTGGCGGCTTGTGCCTTCCCCCGGCCTTCCGCCAAGGCTTCCGCGAAGTTGGCGAACAACACCGTAAAGAGCAGGATCAGGAAGACCGACAGATTAAAGCCGATGTCGTCTTGCGTGTTAAAATAACCGGGAAACACCGTCATCAACAGAACGACGAAGGTTCCGATTTCAACGACGAACATGACCGGATTTTTCATCATGGTAAGAGGATTGCATTTGATCAGGCTGTCCAGGAGGGCTCTTTTGGCAATCTCCTTGGAAAGCATGCTTTTTCGATTCGGATTCATGATCTCACCTCTTCTATTTCAGGAGTGTCAAATGCTCGGCAATCGGTCCAAGGACAAGCGCCGGCAGAAAGGTCAGCGCACCGATGATCAGCACGACGCCGATCAGGATGCCCGTAAACAATTTCGTATCGGTACGCAGCGTACCGATCGTCTCAGGGACCCATTGCTTGGAGACCAGCGAACCGGCGACGCCAAGCAGGGCCACCATGGAAATGTACCGACCAAACAGCATGACCAGGCCGGTGGAAATATTCCAGAACGGCGTATTGTCTCCGAGTCCCTCAAACCCTGAACCGTTGTTCGCGGCGGCTGACGTATATTCATACAGGACTTGCGAAATGCCGTGGAAGCCCGGATTGCTGATGGCTCCTTTTCCAAGATCCGTCAAGAAAGCGATCGCTGTCGGCGCCAGAATAATGAACGGATGAATCAGAATTGCAATGGCAATCAGCTTCATTTCCTTTGCTTCGATTTTGCGGCCCATGAATTCCGGCGTCCGTCCCACCATTAATCCGCACAGGAAGACCGCGAGGACAGCATACATCAGCATGTTAATCAACCCGACGCCGTCGCCGCCAAACACGTTATTAAGCATCATCAGCGCCAGCGGAACCAACCCGCCGAGCGGCGTCAGGGTATCATGCATGTTATTGACCGAGCCCGTCGTAAAAGCGGTGGTAACGGTAGTGAACAATGCCGATTGGGCAATGCCGAAGCGGACCTCCTTGCCTTCCATGCTGCCCTGCGAAGCGTCGATACCCAGCGCATTCACCGCCGGATTGCCCCGAAGCTCAGCGGTATAGGCCGCGGACAGGAACCCGATAAACAGGATAAACATGGCTCCGAAGATGACCCAGCCCTGCTTCTGATTTTTGGCAAATTTCCCGAACGTGTAGGTGAGCGCCATCGGGATGCAGCACATCGACAAGATTTCGATGACGTTCGTCAGCGGGTTCGGATTCTCAAACGGATGCGCGGAGTTGACCCCGAAGAAGCCCCCGCCGTTCGTACCCAGATGTTTGATGGAGACCAGCGACGCCACCGGTCCGATCGCGATTTTTTGGTGCTGGCCCTCGATGGTTGTCGCTTCTACAGTCGGGCTTAACGTCTGTGGAACCTTGAGGGCCACCAGGAGCAGCGTCACAATGATCGCAAGCGGAATCAGCAGGCGGGTATGCACTTTGACAAAATCGGTGAAGAAGTTCCCCAGCGTTTTTCCTTTGCTCGTGATCCCGCGAATGATGGCGATCGCAACAACGATCCCGGAAGCGGCCGACGTAAACATCATCATCATGATGACGACCATTTGCGAGAGATACGACAAGCCCGTTTCGCCGCTGTAATGCTGAAGATCCGTATTGGACATGAAGGCGATAACGGTATTAAAGATGAGCGTAGGCTGCATGTCGCCGATTCCGTTTGGATTCAGCGGCAGCCCGCTTTGAATGCGCAAAATGATATAGCTTACTGCCAGCAGGACTACGTTCGTCAGCAGCAGGCTGATCGCATACCGCTTCCAGTTCATATGCGGCCGCTTCCGCAAACCGCTAAACGCATATATTCCTTTTTCCAGTGGACCGAATATCTTATCCGTACGGTTGGGCCTATCCGAGAACACGTGATAAATATAGCTTCCCACCGGCTTTACCAGCAAAATTGAAATTACAATGACCGCAACCATCTGTAAAATGGCCATGTTATGCCCTCCTCAACCTATTCGTAACCGTTCATTTTAGAATTTCTCCGGGTTCACCAGAACGTAAACCAGATACGCAAACAGCAGTACGGTCAATACGCCAACGATGCTCATGAACGTTCTCCCTCCGCTTCGCCTACGACTCGCCCGCACCAGATTATGAATGAATACACCAGTCCAAAGGCGGCGGCCAAGCTGAGTATCATCACCAGATCCATCATCGGATCTCCCTCCCTCTCTATCTGTCTCGTAAATCAGAGTAACATTTCCCGCATTAAGTCAGGATTAGGACTTCAGGTGCGAAATTAAGATCGCATTAAGATTCTCGAAAAAGCGTTCGCTGATAAACGTCCCCGCCAAGCACATCGTTTACGGCCTGCAAAAATGCGCCGTACCCGCCGTCCACATCGGCCCGGTTCGGCAGGGCTGCGGCTATAATCCGCTCCGCGTCACCGGGATTCAGCTGATAGCTGCCGGATAACCCTTGCTTCACCTCATCCGCGGGACGCCCCGACGCAAATGCCTGTGCGGCTTTATAGATTGCACTGTCTTCATACGGTAAGGCTCCGATCTCCTGCGAGCTTCTTATAAGCTCCAGGCGGAACGTGATTTTGCGCGCCGCATATAAAACGACCAGCACGGTACACATCAGCCCCACGATTCTTGGCACATCATTCATGTTGCTTCGCCTCGCCCTTCATTTGCTCTCTCCCACGTTCTAAAGCTTAGCATTCCGGCCATTAGCATAGGGTTAGGGTTTGCGCGGCGGAGTTAAGATGGCCTAAAGAAAAAAAGAGCTGCCCCAATGCCGTAAAACGGCTACTTGGACAGCTCTTCTTTATCTAATTTCTGTATGCTTTGTGCAGATCAGCGCGAAAAATAGTTCCAGTTTCCTTCGGAAACCACTTCGGCTGCTCCATCTATCACTTGAATTGCGGTCTGATCATCGATCGCATAAGCCGGGCCTTGCATGCCCGCCGCCCATTTCTCCGCAGCAGCCATGGTGTTATCAGGCAGCAGCTCATGGTCCAGATGCGGAAATATCGCAAAATCTACCACACCCAGCGTTTCATCGCCACCGGCGGGCGGCGTCCAGCCCACAAAATATTGCCCGATGTTAGGTGCCATCACCATGCTTCCGGCACTCATTCCCACATAAACGGCGCGCAGCGACGGTAAGAGGTCTGCCAGTCCGGACTCCCGCATCCAGTAGCACAGGTAAAGGGCGTCTCCCCCCGATACCAGCAGGACATCCGCCTCCCTGACCAGCGGCTCCCAGCGGTCTTTGCCGATGCTTGGCAGCGCAGTGAGCTCCAGTACGCCGACGGACTTCCAGCCCAGGTCGACCATCGGATTCTCGGAATTCCCGCTGATGAACTTCCAGGCTTCGACGCCGGGGCCGACCCAGGGATGCCCATACATCGCCGTGGGGATGCACAGGGCGCTCGAGTCGGCGATCGGCTTGCCCAGCATGTCAACCAACGCGTCGTGAATGCTTTTGTTGATAACGCCTCCAGAGGTGAGCAGCAACTTCATCGTATCACTCCTTGTCGCGGTAGGTTTTCTTATTGCTCCGCCAGCATCCGGTACCCGATGCCGATATGGGTTTGGATCAGCTTGGGATGGCCGGGCAGCTCGATTTTTTTGCGCAATGTCGCCATAAAGACGCGCAGTGCCGGAGTATCGTAAGGATGATTACCCCAAATCTCATGAAGGATGTAATTATGCGTAAGCACTTTGCCTACATGTTTGGCAAGCAGACACAGCAGCTTATATTCGCTTGGCGTTAAATGGACTTCTTCGTCCTGCAGCCAGACACAGCCCGCGGCATAATCGATCCGGAGCTGGCCGTTGACGAAGACGGAAGAATCCATATGCGGTCTGTCTCTGTCATATTGAAGCCTCCGCAGGCTTACCCGCAGCCTTGCCAGCAGCTCTTCGACACTAAAGGGTTTGGTCAAAAAATCATCCGCGCCGGCATCCAGCGCGTCGATTTTGTCCCGGTCCTCGCTGCGGGCGCTGACCACAATGATCGGCAAGGTGGACCAGGTGCGGATTTTTCGGATAATCTCCACCCCGTCCATGTCGGGCAGCCCCAAATCCAGAATCATCAGGTCAGGCTGCCGGGTCGACGCCTCCATTATTGCGCTTTCGCCGGTGGAGGCCGATTGATAGCGGTAGCCTTGCGTCTCCAGCGTCGTGGTAATCAATTTGCGGATCGGCGTGTCGTCTTCCACGACCAGAATGAACGGTTTATTCATGTATCGTCACCTCAGATACGGGTATGTTGAACCAAAATGTCGTTCCGCGGGGATAGTGGTCCTGCAAGCCAATGGTTCCGCCATGCGCCTCAACAATGGATTTGCACAGCGAAAGCCCCAGGCCCAGACCGCGGCGGCCATCCACCTTGCGGTTGAGCGTGAAGAACGTATCGAAGATCCGCGGTTTATCCTCGTCCGGGATGCCCGGACCTTCATCTGAAACTTCGATCAGAGCGTAATCCCCATCCTGTCTCGCCGTGATCGAGATTGCAGTGCCTGCCGGAGTATATTTGATCGCGTTATCGATCAGATTCACAATCACCTGAACGATCAGCCGGGAATCCATATCGGCCATCAGCAGCTCATCCTGCATAACCGAATGGAGGGAATGGCTGTTTTTGTTGCGTTTTACATGCTGAATTGCCTCCAGAATGACATCTTCGATCAATTCGACCTGAAAGTTCAGATGGAGCGCACCGTTTTCGATCCGGCTGATCGCCAGAACATTCTCGACCAAGTGAATCAGCCAGATGGAGTCGTCGAAAATATCGCTGTAAAGGCTTTTTCGCTGCTCATCGCTTAATACCGCCGTATTGTTGATCAACATGCCTGCATTGCCGGATATGCTGGTCAGCGGCGTGCGGAGATCATGGGATATTCCGCGCAGCAGGTTGGCCCGGAGCTGCTCCTGTTGAATTTGCATCGAAATGCTTTTTTGGCGTTCATACAGCGTTTCTTTCTCCAGGGCAAGGGCGCATTCGCCGAGCATCGCGATCATGAGGCTTTTCTCGAAGACTTCGAGCGGCGCTTCCTGCCCGACATCAACGGCGGCAACGGCATAGACCTCTTCCGCTCCGCCGCGGACCGCCAGGTACAGAAAGCGGACATTGGAAAACGTATCTGTCGTCGCCCCTGCACGTTTATTGTTGCGCACGACCCAATCGGCCACAATCCGTTCCTTCTCCCCGGCCAGCTCCTGCTGTTCCTCAAAAGAAAAACCGGACTTTGGAATCAATAACGGGCTTGCCGTCTTGCCGTTCACAACCGGGTACATCACGACGGTCCGTTCCAGAAGCTTCACCAGCTGCCGGCCGGTTTCCTCCAGAATCGCTGCGGCATCGCCAGCCTGCTGCAATTTCCGGTTGGTCTCCAGCAGCACTTCGGTGCGGTAGGCCTTCTGTGCGGAATGTTTGGCCTGCATTCGAACCCGCAGCGTGAGCGTACTCGTTAGGAAAGAAGCTACCAGCATCACCAGAAAGGTCACGGGATAGCTTGGATCATATGCCTGAAACGAAAAGCGCGGTTCCGTGAAAAAATAATTAAACACCAGCACGCTGATAAAGGAGGTAAATCCGCTGTACAATCTTCCCTGGGTAATCATGGCGTTCACCAGCGCTCCCAGGATATACAAAGTAATAACATTGGCTTCCCGGAGCCCCAGCGCATAAAACCATAAGCCCAGCAGCGTACATACCGTCAGAATCGCCAGCGTTTTGATTACGTCCGTTACCGAAAAAACCGGCGCCAGGCTGAACATCCGGAAGCGGTTTTTGAACGATGACTGGCTGTATGGAATGATATAGGTCTCGGTATTGGGAACCGCCGCGATCAGCTTATCCACGGTCGTCGCCATCGAGAAGCGGCTCCGCCGGTTCAACGACCGGCCCAGCACGATTTTCGAGACCCGGCTCGTCTTCACGTATTCCGAAATCTGCAATGGAATATCGTCCCCGTACACGGTGGCAATCTGCGCGCCCAGCTGTTCCGCCAACCGGAAGTTCTCCCGCAGGGCTGCGGACTCGTTTCGATCCTGGACACGGCTCTCCGAGGTCTCCACATAAAGCGCCGTAAAGCGGGCATGAAATACTTCCGCCATTCTTGCCGCGGTGCGTATCACCTTCTGGTTGGATTTGGCGGACGACAAGCAGACCAGAACATGATCCTTGATCGTTTCGTCGTTCCGTTTGCCCTGCACGAGCAGGCGGGCGGCAATCCGGCTCAGCTGCTGGGAGGCAACGCGGAGGGCGATTTCCCGGAGCGCGACGAGCCTGTCCTTCTGGTACAACGGCGCATATGCGTTTTTCTCCTCCTCATCCTGAAAGATCAGGTTGTTGTTGAACTTCAGGATCAGCTCATCCGGATCGCCGTCGATTAGTTCAATAAAATCCGCATGATCCAGGATCTGATCGGGAATCCGTTCCGGCTGGACAAAAGCGATCATCGGGGACACGATATCCGTCAGGCTCTCCAATTGCTGGATATTCAGCGTGGTATAGACGTCGATGCCCGCGCGGAGAAGCTCCTCCACATCCTGATACCGCTTTTTGTGCCGGGCGCTTTCATGGTTGCGGTGGGCCAGATTATCGACCACGATCAGCTGCGGTTTCCGTTTAAGCGCGGCATCCAGGTCGAATTCCTGCACCCCGGAGGCGGAGACCCGCGAGGTTAACAGAGGCAACGGCTCCAGTTCATCCAGAAGCGGCTGGAGACTGGAGCGCTTATAATTCTGGATATAGCCGACTACGACGTCCTTGCCCTCATTTTGTTCTTTCTGGGCGCTGCATAACATCGCATAGGTCTTGCCGACCCCGGGCGAAAACCCGATAAATACCTTCAATGATCCCCGCTTCTTTGAAAAATCAACAGCCTTGCGGCCGTCCGGGCTGCCCCCGCCGGGATGACTGGACATACGCGCGTTCACTCGCTTCCTGCTTCATAAATAAGTCCTTTAAATGTGAGTATATCATCGCCTGTATCAGGATCGTATAAACATTTTAGCCGAAACATTAAGATCGCATTAAGATTTGCGGAAAAACACGATTTCGCGTAAAGTTTTCATATCGAATTTTACGAAAGGGGGCAGCTGTCATAAACACTGATTCCCGCTTTACAAATCTGCTGCCGCCGGAAGCCGTCTGTCCCGGCTGCGGCGGAGACAACGGCTGCGCCGTGGCGCATGACCAACCAGCGGAAAGCTGCTGGTGCATGACCCTTTCCTTGCCTGCCGAAGCGCTTAACCGGGTGAAAAGGAAATACCCCGGCTCCGCTTGTCTGTGCCGCGATTGCCTGATGAAGCTGGCGGCAGATTTGCCGGCAACAACCGCATAGCTTATAATCTGGGCAAGCAAGCCGCGGCGGACCCCAAAAAACAGGGCAGCGATCCTCCAATAACGGGAGGATTGCTGCCCTGTTTTTTGATGAATTAAAGCTCTTGGCTGCCATAAGCGTAAAAAACGTTTGGAACAGCCTCTTTTTCATGTACCATTTATGCGTTTACGGAAGCGGCGGCCGGATGACCGGCAGCTAAATGCCGCAAATATGCCTCCGTGCTCTCGCGCAGTTCCGCATCCGTTACGTTACGGGAATCATGCAGCACATACAGCGGCAGATACGCCGCGTGGACATGGTTCGCCAAGGCTTCTACCGGCTTCGTAATGTCCCGGATCGGGAACAGGTTGTAGCCTTCCGGATGGTAAGAAGCCGCGGTGCCGGCCGTGGAGATGGCAATGCCGATCTCTTTGCCGCGTAGATGATCGCCGCCCGGGCCAAAAGCCCAACCCGGCTCCAGCACCTCGTCAAACCAGTGATGCAAAAGCGGCGGCGTGCTGTACCAATAAAGGGGATATTGGAAAATAATCCGGTCATGGCTGTCGAGCAGCGCCTGCTCGCGTTTAACGTCGATGTTGCCGTCCGGGTAAACATTGTACAGCGAATGTACCGTAAATTCCTCATGCTCCCGTAATTCCTCCGTCCAGGTCCGGTGAATCCGGGATGTTCGTAAATCGGGATGCGCAACAATAATCATGGTTTTCATCATCCATCGCTCCTCTGTAACTGTGATCTCTTCTTGATTCACAGTTTACAGCATCCTTTGCATCACGTAAAATGATTATAAATGATTCTAACTTTCATAAAAAGTGATATATAGAGGGGATGATTCGATGGAAAGCGGAGAACTGCGGATATTCAAAGCCGTTGCACTGGAAGGAAGCATTACCAAAGCTGCGCTTAGCCTCGGTTACGTACAGTCCAATGTCACGGCCAGAATCCGGCAGCTGGAGACGGAGCTGAAGACGCCGCTCTTTTACCGCCAGCGCGGCATGATCCTTACGCCTGCCGGTGAACGGCTGCTGAAATATGCCGAGCAAATTTTGCACCTTCTGGATGAAGCCGGCAAATCGCTCAATGAAACCGGCGTCCCTGCCGGCCCTTTGGCGATCGGCGCATACCACAGCATTTCCTCGCTGCATCTTCCCGAAGTGCTGGCTAAGTACCACAAAACCTATCCTGACGTGGATTTGTCTCTCTTCTCGGGACCCAGCGACGAGCTGCTGGACAAGGTGCTGAAATACGAGCTCGACGGGGCATTTGTCAAACATACGGTTGCCAGGGACGACAGTATTGTCCACGAGCTGGAAATCAGCGAAGAACTCGTCATTGTCGCCCGCCCTGAATACGCGGACATCGCCCAACTGGCCGGCAAACCGTTCCTGATGAACACCGCCGGGTGCCCGAACCGTCACCAGCTGGAGAGCTGGCTGCAGTTCAAAGGCTTCGGCAAGGTTCGTTATATGGAATTTAACCATACCGACTTCATCATCCAGGGCGTTTTATCCGACCTTGGCGCTTCCTTCATCCCCCACTCCGCGGTCCGCTTGTATGAGGAGAAAGGACTGCTGCGCACCTTCGCCGTGCCGTCGCGCTTCGGCTCTACGAAGACCTACTTCATCCGCCACAAGGATTCCATTAAGACCAGCGCGCTGGCGCAGTTCATCGAGAACATACAGCACGCCGCGCCTTACCTCGTCCCCTTGCCGCTGGAATCGCACTGGCGGGAAGCCGGGATGTAGCTGCCGTCACGTCGCGGCTTCATATTAAAACCGGTACGTCCAGAACTGTTCCGTACCGTACCGGTACCGGATTTCTTCCTCGGTCAGCTCACGGTTGCCGACCAGCTCGGGGGCTTGAAATTGCGTGCGGTGCGCGCGGATCGAGTCCATTTTCTGTTTAATGAACGGCGTCACGTCGATGGTCACATCCGCTTTTCCAATCTGCTCTTCGTGTCCGACTGAAAAAGCTTTGCAGAGCACGACCGGCCGTTCTGCTGCCGGCAGCCGGCGGATCGTCCGGATTACCGCTTCTCCGGTGGCATCATGGTCCGGATGGACGCTGAGCCCCGGATAAAAGGTGATGACCAGCGAGGGCTTCAATTCTTGAAGCAAAGCAAAAATCGTAGCATCCAGCGCCTGCTGGTCTTCGAACTCGACCATTTTATCGTGGAAACCGAGCATGCGGAGGTCCTGAATGCCGATGGCGTTGCAGGAGTTGATCAGCTCGTCTTTACGGATGTGCGGCAAGGTTACGCGGTTGGCGAACGGCGGGATCCCCATATTTCGGCCCATCTCGCCCAGCGTCAGGCAGGCATACGTCACTTGCGCGCCGCTGTGTATATATTTGGCCAACGTCCCCGCGGCAACGAAGGACTCGTCATCCGGATGGGGAAGTACAACTATAATGCGTTGATGATCAGCTTGCGATGTCGTTTTCTTCATGGTTTCTCCTCTGCTCTCTTTGTTCGTCAAAAGGGTTCCCGGCTAAGCTGCAGGGCCACCATCAGTTTGCCTTGCCCGTCGTGCCCGGCCAGAATCAGCCGCTGCGTATCCGAAGCGTCGATATGCGTGAGTCCTTCGGCATAAACCCAGCCCTGGGTGGTTTTGAGTCCGACCCGGTACGGTCCTGTGCCAGAAATGGAGCCGACTGTATAGCGGATCACCGCATTCGATACAAAGGCCGAACCTGGATGCTTCGAGCTGTCAAAATGGCTGGCGTACGCACCGGTGGTCACTTCCAAATGCATATACAGCTCCTGATCGACAAAGCGGTCGAGGCGCTCTTGAATCTCGGGGGGATAAATCGGTTGCATATATGCCTCCTATAGATGAGAAAAAGTAAGTGAATACGAGTAATGATTATTGTAGCATATAATAAATTAATTTTTACAATAGATCTAAAAAAGCGATACACTAACTCAAAATGAGTCGGAGTATCGCTTTAAAGAAAGGATAAACAATCTATATCATTGTTCACTACGATAAACCACTGTTTGTTTATACAAAACATCAACTAATGACCTAAACAGAGAAAAAATACTCCTTAAATTGAGAATAATTATTTTTGGGGGCTCTATGATCGCTATGAGACTTGGAAACTGTGAAAGTATATCGATCATCCCCTTGAAATTTTAATTTAAAATGTTTACCTTCTTCAGTAATTTCAAAACCCAACTTTTTCATTTCCTTCTTGTTTTGTTTTGTAAGTCCTTTATCTGAAGTTAAGATTCGTTTTACCGAATTCAAAAATATCTCTTTATTATCCGACTTATCATTAGAATCTAGAATTGAAATAATCATATTCCTCATTCTCTCTGAACAAGCGCCACTATTCAATTTTTCTTTTAGTACTTCAAGAATAAGTTCCAACTGTTCATTTTTAAATATCTCTCTCTCATTTCCCTTAAATATAAGCGTAGGCAAGTCGTTAAATTCATTATCAGCCCTTATTTCAAGCTGTTGATTTAAATATTCATTTTCAGCTTCTAAGTTATTTATTCGTTCTTTTAATACATTAATTTCGTTAAAGGTGTACTCCATAAATTCTGTTAACTCTAAATTATTCCTTTTGTATTCTTCCAATCTTAACTTATATTTAATATCTTGTATGTATGACCAACGACATTCTTTGATCAAGGTTCTACTACTTAAAGTCTTTTGTACAAATGATCTAAGCTTAAATATATGGTCGGAGTCCTCACTATTGTAGTAATTATTTCGTGCACCTCCGGGCCAGTATATACCAATTGTTCCGTTATAGGGGTTTATTCCATTGGTAAGTTCTTTTATTTTCTTTGATACCTCTTTATTATCCTCGAAGTATACATGTGCAAATCCAGATAACCATTTTGCGAGTTCAGTTGGATTAATTAAGTAATCACCCGTAAAATATTTGCTTATGTAAACAACTGGAAATCGATTATTGGTTTCATTCTTCATGATTGCAACAATTTCCTGATAGTTTGTCAAATCAACTTTTTTGGGTTCCTTTTGAATTATTATTTTATCATCGTACATCGAACCTGTTTGTTCCATCAAAAGCTTTATTATATAGGGTCTAGAAGGAAGCTTACTGTATGTTTTTACATTAAATTCAGCTTTAGAAGTTACAATTGATACTAGAAAATTTTGATTTGTTTTATATCCAAGAACATCGGTTCTCCATTCACAATCTATGTCTTTTTTTGTATGTCTTACTCCACAATGAATACCCTCTTCGCCTTTTACATTCACAAATTCCAAAGATTCATTATGACTTGTATATTTCAGACCATCTTCTATCTCATTCAATTCCCCATGAATATCTAAAGTTGTATGCGGGCTATCCTTCATCCAATTTCTACATATAAGGAAAAATTCTTCGATAGTAGTATTTATAGATAATGGTAAAATTGTACTGAATCCAATCAAGTAATATTCCTCGCCTTCATTTTAATATCATATAATAGGTCTTGATAACATCACTTCATAGTTGCCTTCGAACACGTATAGGATATTCACTCTCCTACAATACCATATATTAGGTTACTCGTACGGCAACAATTCTCATGAAACGACAAAAACCTCACCCGGAAGTAGAAATTTGCACGTCTTTTGGACATAAAAAAACCCCACCTTTAGGTAGGGTCCATGGAAATGCTTTAAATTTCGCCACCGGCGGCGATATAAGCATCCAACGTACGTTTGAGCGATGACTTCTGCTCAGCACTTAAAACAACATCTTTATTCCGCTGGTTGCCTTCAAGTCGCATAATAGTTTTCTGAGAAGCAATGATTTGCTGTAATTTTTCAATTTGTTTGCTATCCAGCAATTCATCATGATACTCCCAAACACCAGGATTATTGAGGTCGGTGCTCATATCGCTTTCCGCCCCCATCAGTCCAGGGTCGATTTCGAACTTCATCCCATCAATATTAAAAACATAGTTTTTGATAAAAAGCCAATCCTGTCCAGCATATTGGATTTTTAAGTAAAGTCCAGAAACACTATCATTTTGAATGCCGAAGTAGGCATAAATTCCATTCTCGTTAATATACTTTGGAGCCGATTTATCTTGATACCAAGTGATTCCTTCAACTTCATCTACAGTCTTCACCATAGATGCAAGAGCCGCCTCTCTGTCAGCCTTAGCCTTTGCATCAGCGTCAGCTTTGGCTTTTGCATCAGCATCGGCTTTGGCCTTTGCATCTGCATCGGCTTTGGCCTTTGCATCTGCGTCTGCTTTGGCCTTCGCGTCGGCATCAGCTTTAGAAGCATCTTCCACTTTAGCTGCTCCGCTATTTTCAACATTCGCCACAGTCCCTACGGATTCATCAGCCGATACGGTATTTTCGGGACCAGCCACAGTATTTTCATCGGATTTGCTACCTGACGCAAATGCAAAAACAAACATAAGTACGAAACAAACACCTGCCGATATGAATGTTAGACGTGTTTTAGGTTTCTTTCGAATAGCCGAAATAATCCCCAAAATAATAAGAACAATTGACGCTACGAAAAATAGTGCAACGAGCACCGCCAACAAAAACTCCCCCAGTCTTCATCTAGTTATTCTTTCATTGCTCCCGATAGTTCAAACTTCATACTTCTGTGTAATACGACCTAAACCTCCTTTCGATACCATAATTCGACATCTAGGAAGATTTTTCCTTCAAAAATTTGGTTTTGCCACAAAACCGCCAACTTCTTACGTTTTCTCCAAATCAGCCCTACATTTTATTAATAATCCGATATAACTCGTTCAGCGCATGCTGGAGTGACGCGATCTCCTGGGGGGCCAGTGGCTCCAGTTTGGATTTCACCGATTGAAAAAGCGTATCCTGCAACTCCCGAAGCTTGGCAGCTCCCTTTGGCGTAATGCGGATATTGATGATTCTGCGGTCTTTTGCGTCATGCTCCCGCTCCACATCTCCGTTCTCGCACAGCTTGTCGATGATCGGCGTGAGCTGAGATTTGGCAATCTGGATTTCCTGGGCGAGCTCGGTCATGATGGCCGATTCCCGTTCCGACAAAATCATCAGCACATGGATGACCAGCGGGCTTACGATATGCCGGGTCTTCTGCTCATGCGGACGGATCAGCCTGCGATCCATTACAGTTAAAAGCGACGACAATCCTTGCGCCGCCTCGTTCAGCTTTTCATTTTCCATCCCATAACCGCCCCCGTGTTCATTCATTGATCTATTGACAATCCGCTGCCTGTCTCTTATTCTAGAAAAGTTAATATTTATGAACTATTTATTTTTATTAAATATTATCGGTTCTGTTATTGTATCACAAACTTTATTCTATGAACCAGGGGGCACGAAAGCTTTGAAAGAAACCGACATCCATGAGGCGCAGCCGGCTGCCAGACAGAAATTTCTGGGCTCGACGGGAATCGTCGCCTTTATCGCACTGATGAATATGTTCATCCCGCTGTCCACGGACTTGTATCTGCCTGCGTTGCCGAAGATGAGCGAATATTTTCACAGCAATGCGACGATTACTAACCTTACGCTGAGTATCTTTTTCATCTTTTATGCTATAGGCATTTTGTTCTGGGGACCGCTCAGCGACAAATACGGCCGCAAGCCGATTCTGATGCTGGGCAACCTGGTGTATATCGCCAGCACCGTAGCTTGCGCGTTATCCGGTAATGTGTATTTTCTGATCATCGCGCGGGCCGTTCAAGGCATCGGAGCCGGAGCAATTACAACTGTATCGGTCGCCATGGTTAAAGACTGTTTCTCCGGTAAAAAAAGAGAGAGCATTCTCGCCGTCATTCAATCCATTTCCGGGATCGCGCCCATGATCGCTCCGATTATCGGGGCATTCATCCTCAGCTTCTCCTCCTGGAGAGGTTCCTTTTGGACGCTTGCGGGAATCGGCGTGATCAACCTCGTGTTGACGCTGTTATACCAGGAATCGCTGCACGAACAAGAACGGTACAAAGGTACGCTGATGGGCTCCATGGGACGGCTCGTGGTGGTCGCCCGGAACCGGAGTTTCTTCTACCCGACGATCATCTTCTCGCTGCTGGCCCTGCCGTTCATGGGCTACATCGCCGTCTCGTCCTATATTTACGTGGATTCCTTCGGGCTGAACGAGCAAGTATACAGTTACTTTTTTGCCGCCAACGCGCTTGTGTCCATTCTAGGCCCGTTCCTGTATGTCCGCTTCTTCAGCAAAATGAACAAAAAGGCTTTCGCCACGGCCTGCTTTATCATCGGCGCTGCCAGCGGCGTGCTAGTCATGACCGTCGGTACGCACTCGCCGGCGCTTTTCTTGCTGACGTTTGTCTGGATGTCGCTGGCCTTTACGGCCACCCGGCCATTCAGCATGAGCATCCTGTTCCGCCAGCAGCAGGGCGACACCGGATCCGTCTCTTCGATCATCAACACCGTTACGACCGTGTTCGGCAGCGTCGGGATGGCGATCGCTTCGGTGCCTTGGGGCAATATCGTCGTCGGTTTGGGCGCCTTGATCACCGCTATCGCAGTGATTTCCATCGCCGGCTGGCTGGCGTTTTTGCGGTCCAAGATTCCGTTTCACGGCGTGAAGGAATAATTGGTGCAATCAAAAAGGATACCCTCAGCATATGGCTGCCGGTATCCTTTATTTTTCAAAACAATTCCAACAACCCATCCAAACGATCAATGGCATCATCATACCCGCTGGCTTCCCCGAACCCGTAACGTGCATAGATAAACGGAATTCCGGCAAATAACGCCGCCTTATGATCCCCTTCCGTATCTCCCACATATACCGGACTTTTGAGCTGATTCCGCTCCATCACCAGCTTGATGTTCTCGCCTTTCGACAGGCCCGTCCGTCCCGGATTCTCGTAATCCGTGAAATAGCCCCCCACTTGATGGTACGCGAAGAAAGATTCGATATATCCCTCTTGGCAATTGCTGACGATGAACAATTTATATTTGCGCGACAAGGCGATGAGTACCGGTTCCAGATTCGGGTACAGCTTCCCGCCCCGTTTGACCAGCGATTCGTTCTCCGCGTCACAACATTCGATCAGAATCTTATGCTGCCTCTCCGCTTCTACGTTCGGCAGCAACCGGCGCCCGACCTCCTCAATTTGCAGGCCCATCACCCCTTGAAGATCCTCTGCTGTAATGGGGCTAATGTCTTCTTTATAGTTCTCCAGCACGCTGTTCCAAGCTACGACCACCGTATCCGTGGAATCCCACAACGTACCATCCAGATCAAAAATAATGCTGTCCATCCTTTCGTCCTCCGGTTCTTAGTGTGTAGGGTCTGGAACCGTTATTGTTTCCAGTGCCGCCAGCTTGCCTAACGACCTCTCCAATCGTTCCGCCGTCTCCGGCGTCGCTGTATATACCATAACTTGCAGTCCCGGATGAGAGGGCAGGCAAAGGATCAGATGATCAAATTCCATGTCCCCGATGCGGGAATCAAACCACTGTTTATGGCATTCAGCTACGGTCTGCACGTCATGCAGCGGCCACTGCTCCCGAAACACCGGGCTGATCCGGGTGAACTCCTCAATTAGCTCGATAAATCTAGGATCATTGGGAAAATGTGCGTAATCCGCGCGGAAACGGGAAATGATCCGCTTTGCCCAGGCAAGTTTGTCCTGTACATCCGGCCGTTGATTGGTCAAAAAGAGCCGCATCCAGTTGGGCCGCTCGGCACCAGGCTCCGCAACCGGCGGAAAACGGAATACCAGCTCGGCCGCTTTATTCCAGAGCAGCAAATCCCAGCCTCTGCCGAGCACGAAAGCCGGATTCGGTTCCAGGGCCGCCACCATTCGCTCCAGCCCCGCGTTCATATGCGTATCCTCCAGCTCTTGCTGCTGTGCGGGTCTGGCCAGAAGGAGCAGATGCCGGCGTTCATCCTCGCTGAGCCGGAGCGCTTTGGCTATATTGTTCAGCACATCCTCCGACGGGTGTACATCTCTGCCCTGCTCCAGTGACGTGTACCAGGATGTCCCGATGTGGGCAAGCTGTGCTACCTCTTCCCGCCGCAGTCCCGGTGTCCGCCGCCGTCCATAGACGGTTATTCCCGCCTCTTCCGGCGCCAGCCTTTCCCTTCTTAAACGCAAAAAATCACCTAACGACGCTCTGGAAGAGATCGTGTCCATGTGGGCCTCCTCTTATCCTGACACTGCCAGTCCTATGATAAACGCAGGCAGGCAGCGAATATCTTGATTCATTATACTTCGAGTATACCATCAATACATGGGAGGATAAAAAATGATCATATGGGTCACAGGCGCTACAGGTAAAGTAGGAAGCCGGTTTGCTCCACGTTTGCTTCAGCATGGCCATCAGGTAAAAGTACTGGTCCGCGACGCGTCCAAAGCAGAAGCCTTGCGCGTTCAGGGAGCTGAAATTGTCGAGGGGAATCTGCTGGTGCCGGAGAGTTACATGGAGTCGCTCCGCGGGGTCGATGCCATCGTGCACCTGGCGGCACAGTTTCGCGGCGTAGACGAGGCAACCACATGGACGGCTAACCTCGACGGGACACTGGCGCTCGCGCAAGCTGCGCTGGAGGCGGGCGTACCGCGCTTTGTTTTTGCCAGCACTGGACAGGTTTACGGACCTGGGATTCATCCCAGACCGCACCGGGAAGATGATGAACTGCTGCCGGTTTTTGCCTATCCGCAAAGCAAAGCAGAAGCCGAAAAAGCGTTGCAGCAACTGTACCGCGAACAGAGCTTAGGCTTGCGCATCGTCCGGCTGCCGTTTGTCTATGGCGACGGCGATCCGCACATCACGGAGTTTCTGCCGCTTCTGCGAGACTGGCATCCGGCCAAACGGGTGCATATGAGTCATCACGCCGACGTCGCACAAGCATTGCGGCTTGCCGCTGTTACGCCAGGCATTGACGGCCGAATTTATAATGTAGCCGACGATGCCCCGATGACGGTCCTGCAGCTGCTCGAACTACACCACAGCGAATACACGCCTGAAGCGTCCCGCCAGGAGTTCAACCCTTGGGAAGGGATTGTCGATACAAGACGCATTCGCGAGGAATTGAATTTCCGGCCGATTTATCCATCCCTCTTCACGGCCCGGGATGCCGGGGCGCTGTAGAACAAGCTTTGTGTCTCAAGATCTCTTCCCAAGACTCATGTGCCGGAACCGGGATTCCCCCGTGTTTCGGCGCTTGTGTTATATGTTTAGAAACTCTTCGATTTTTATCTTTATTTCTTCCAGACTTCGGGAACTATTCATTTCGAAGTTGCAGGATATCTTCTTTAAACTCCCAACGATGCTCATAATCGTCTGTTACAAACTCCTCTGGCGATGCTTCCGAAAAATCATTAAGCACGACATACCACCCGCCGGGAATTCGTAACGGGACCAGCTTTAAAATCATGGATTTGCTCCTTTTATAGAATCGTCCACCAAATATATTCCAATAAGCCCCATCCGGTATGGTAATATTTCTTTATCTTCCGTATCCGGAAAGGAGAGCAAATGTCAGAAACAGTCGAAATATTAGGAGTCCCTTTTTCCAAGCTGACGCTTCATGAAACGGTACAGCATTTGACGGCCCATATCCAATCGGAGCAGCCGAAGCTTTTTCATCTGATTACCGCAAACCCGGAGATCGCCATTGTCCATCAGACGGATGTGCTGCTGCAAACCATCGTGCAGGAAGCGGATTTAATTACGCCGGACGGGATCGGGATCGTGTTTGCCGCCAAAAGAAAAGGCCAGCCGATCCAGGAACGGGTCACGGGTTACGATCTGCTGCTGCGCATGCTGGAGGCGGGCAACGAGAACCGTTGGAGCTTTTATTTTCTGGGCACCGATGAAGAAACCAGCCTCAATGCCGTGAACGAGATTCAGCGCCGCTACCCGAACGTATCCGTTGCCGGCAGACATAACGGCTTCTTCACGGCGGAAGAGGAGACATACATACTCGAGGACATTCAGCGTACCCAACCAACGATCTTGATTATTGCCATGGGCGCGCCCTATACCGATAAGTGGATTCACAAGCACAAGCAGAAGCTCGGTGGCGTAAAGGTGGTATTTGGCGTTGGGGGCAGCTTGGATGTTGTCGCAGGAAAAATAAAACCGGCACCCCGGATCTGGAAAGCCTTGAATCTGGAATGGCTTCACCGGCTGTTTACGGCGCCTGTCGCAAAAGGGCAGAAATCGCGCTGGCGGCGGCAAACCGCGCTGCCCAAGTTCTTTTACCGGGCAATCCTCCGAAAATAATAATAAAAGGCGCCGTAAGCTGGCGCCTTTTGCTTTGTATTCTCCACGTTTGTGCCTATTTCCCGATCCGCTCCCGGATGCGCGGGAACAAACCGAAGGCATTTTCGTAAAATACCTTCTCATGATGCTGCTCGGGTACAAGCCTGCGGATAAACTCCGCATACAGGTCGATTGGCGCGAGCGGCCAGTCGGTTCCGAAGAGCATTTTCTCGTAATGGTCGGAGTACACCAATGCCCGTCGGAAGTGGTCCATAAACAACGGTTCGTTCATGAACCGCTCGAAATGCGGGCGGTCGCCGACAACCAGGCCGGACAAATCGGCATAGACATTCGGATTCTTGGCGACGACTTCCGCCGCATCCATGACCCAGGGGTCCCCGAGATGGCAGATCATAAAGTTAACCCCGCGCTGCTGCAAAGCCAGCTCATCCACCGTTAAGGGATGCGAATATTTCAGCAGGCCGTTCATCGAATACGTATCGCCGGTATGGATGACGACGGGCAAGCCGTATTTGGCGGCCAATTCATAGACGGGACCATAGATTTTGTCGTACACAAAATGATGGTAATAGCCGGCATACAGCTTGATGCCCGCGACCTCCGGCGCCCTCAGCCGGGCTTCGATCCGGTCGAGCTCCTCTTGGGCCTCTGCGCCGTCCAGCCGGTTCGGGTTGATGCCGACGCATTCCATCAGGAACGAAGGAACTTTGTCTTCAAGATCAAGGCGCATCGGGTTCGGAGAAGTGGAGTCGGGGAAGGCTCCCTTGGACTGCTCCGTGACGCCCATTCCGATTCCGAGAATCACGTCGTTTCTAGCGAATTCCGCTTTTAGGCCTTCAGCGGTGTAGTCCACTTTGGACAATTCAGCAGCGGTGTGATGGAAGCTGTCGATATCCGAAAGGTGGATATGAATATCAATGATCGGCATTGTCGTTCTCCTTGGAATCCGTTAATTTTGGACGAAGCTTACCTTTAACAGGCCGTGAATATCTTCCAGCTCCAGCGGGATGTCCCCCATGACCATAAACGTCGGCTGCGTCCAGACGGTTTCGCCGCTGCGCAAGGTGAGCGGATGGTCTATGCCGTAATTATACACTTTATTATTCAAATAAGCCGTCGCTTTCTGGTTCGGATAATGGTTCACGATCTGGAGCAGGTCCTTGCGGCCGTTTGCGCCAAGACGGAACAACCCCTTCGTGTCGAAATCCGCTTCCACTTTCCCTGCAGGAAAACGACCTTGGTTCGGCGCTTCCATCCAGCCCTCGGAGAACACCGGCGAAGGCTGGAAGTAGCCCACTTCCGAGAAAACGAAATACGGCCATACCGCTCCGGCTTCATTGGTGATGGAATTCAACCGGCATAGCACCGGAACACCCGGCAGCATCAGGTAATGCTGGTGAACGGTAATTCCGCGGTTCGCTTCATGCTGCTCAATGGACATGCTGAGCCGAATCCCCTTCCAGACATTGCCGTAAACATCCGTTTGTTCTGTCCATGATGCTGTTTTCAGCTCCTTATGCCGGCTGTACGGCGACATGCCATGGACCCCGATGCCAAGTCCCCCGTGCCACGGGTTCCACCATGAACGCGGACCTGCTTTCGGATACGAGGTGTCGAGCCATTCCTGTCCTTTATATTTCAGGGAATGGACACTGTCACCGAATCCCGGAGCGGCCGCAATGGATAACACTCCGTTACCGGCTCTATACTCGGTTCCGGCTGGACCCTCCGCAGTCTCGAAAGTGACCGGCGTCCCATTCTGCGGGAACCACAGTGCCGTCCGTTCCTGGATGCGTTCCTCGCCGAGATAAACCATCCGCAGCCTGCGGGCGCCTTCGCCGCCATCCGCATAGACCGGCAAGGAGGCTGCTTGCGCTTCCTGCTCCGCCAGTACTGTCAGTTCTCCGGCTTTTTGTTCCCCGCTGCCGGCAGCTTGCACGTACAACTCCAGCTTACCGGACAACGGCATCATTTTCCGCTCGCTCAGTACCGCCTGGACTCCATCCGCGGCAAAGAGATTGCCATCGCCGAGCGACAAGTCCAGATGCGGATCCAGTACCGGGATCACATCTACCTGCTGTTTCCGGGCAAAGGCCCGGAAATCCGACCATGTGCGGAAGGTATTCAAGGCAAAAACAATCCCCTTGGTAGACACGGATTCCCCCGGGGCCAACACGCCCAGTGACTGCTCCAGTCCAAGCGTATATTCCGGCCGCTGAAGTTTCAGCGCCGGGTCCCAGCTTACGCCGCAGTTGCCGGTCGACTCCAGGCAGTACAGCCAGTTCTCGGTAAGCTTAGAGCTGTCCCAATGTCCCGGATCGCTCGCGTATTTATCGCCCATGTCGATAAACCGTCCCTGGTAAGGCATAATCAGGCGGCTGCCGTAGAAGCCGAAGTTCACCATTAGAAAGAGTTCATCTAGCTTCGTTGTTCCTGTATTACGGATTTCGTTGTTGAACTCGGCCACGCCGTTCGCGGACAAACGGACTAGGCTCTTCAGCTCCACGCCCGGGAATTCGTCGAGGTCATGGGTCGCTTCAAGCACCTGGCACTCCTGATCGCTGTAAATCTTCATATCCTTCGGTTTCTTCTTCGACAATTCTTCCGAGAACGGTTTGCCCAGCTTCGGAAACGCCCACCAGAACGAATGGATGGAACCGGGATATTCCAGCCACATCGCATTGTCGTTTTTATTGTAGTGCAAAGAATACGCTCCGTTTACGGCAACCCATTGTTCCCCCGCGTCCCCGCCGTACCGGCCGGTTAAGCCTTTCATCAGAACAGCTAGATGGCTTTTGAATGTAAAAGCCTCCTGGCCTTCGGGATAAGCCGTCACTTCAATGTCGCGGGAATACAAGCCGTATGCACGAAGAGTAAATGGAACCGGAACGACGGTTCTGCCCTTGGCGGGTACCGTAAACCGAACGCTTCGGCCGCTCCATTCCAGAAAGTCTTCTTCCGGCAGTTCGAACGAAAATGTCGCCGCAACGTCGAAATTGTTCTCCACATTGAGAGCCATCTCAGCCGGAAGTCCCGGATGCAGCGCCCGGGAAGGGAGAGCCGTCTTCAGCTTTACCGGAAATTTCGGAGCTACGCCGATGCGGAATTCCGCCTTCTTGCCGCCGATCAGCCACTTGCTGAACACAACCGGGTGAGTCTTCTTATTGCTTTGCTCCTCCCGGATCGGATCGATGCTGAATTCGCCCTCAAGGATGGCTGCTTCGCCAGGGGCCAACGTAAGGGAAGCTTGCAGGTCAAACCGGATATTTTTGTCGTCCTGTCCGGCAACCTCAAGCGTCAACTCGGAGGCCGAACGGTTCTTCACGTGATACCGTACGGGATAGGAAGAGCCGAAAACCAGGCCATGATTCGCAATCTCCGTGGAAATTTCGTAATCCGGTGTCTCCAGTGCCGTCAACCCGCGGCCGGATTTCTCGAATTCGGCGCGCAGGGCGATATCGCCCTTTTGCCAGGAGTAATTTAGAAAATCAAACCCGCGCTCGGTATCGCCGTCCGGTTGAATGACGATTTCGCGGGTGCTGTCGGCGTACCAGTCCAGCGCTGCAAAATACGGGGCCAGCGCTTCGGTCTGCAATACGGTCGGGATGAAATTCATGAGATGAACGTAGTCATCATTTTTCTCCCAGAAAAATCCGCATTTCTTGTACATCGGGACGGCTTTCGTATTCCCCGCCCAGGTAAACAAATCGAGTCGCGGCCATCCGGCTTCGATGGTCTTGCGGACCGCGCTCAGAATGAGGTTGCGGCCGACTTTATGGCCGTGGTAATCGGGCCGAACATTCAAAAGCGGTACATAAAGTGCACCTTCATCGTTCCGGTAATGCGCAAAGCTGCAGTAGCCGACAACCTCGTCGCCGGCAACGGCGAGAAACACATGCATATCGGAGGAAGCTGCCATGTCGCGGCGGACGCTCTCCTCGGTACGCTGGTAAGAGCCGCCGCCCCAGCTTTCGTTGCTCCGGTTCCACATATCGGCAAGCGCGGCGGCATAAGACGGATCGTATCCGACGATACGGACCTGTTCGGTAGGGGCAGTGATATTAGCGGTCATGATTTCATCTCCTTTGGATGCCAGTTTATTTCCTATGAGTCCTAATATACTATTAATTGGAAAGGAATGGCGAGGACATAAATCGTTTTAAACAAAGTTGACCGGAACCGGAGCAACAAAAAACCGCAGGCTCCGATATCGGAGACCTGCGGTTGGTTTGAACCCGATTATGTTATCAGTCCGGCTGGCCTTCCGTCACCTGGATCGTAAAGACAAATGCTGCGCCCTGCTCGACATTCGGCCGGGCATAGATGGTGCCGCCCATCAGTTCGACCAGCATTTTGCAGATCGATAGGCCCAGCCCCGTGCCGCCATACTTGCGGCTGATCGTCGCGCCGATCTGGGTAAACGGCTGGAATAGATACTTCATTTTATCGGCCTCGATGCCGATGCCCGTATCCTCCACGATAAATTCCAGCTGCAGCACGCCGTCGATCGCTTGTCTGAGCCGGGCATGAACCTTTACGCTGCCCCGGGAGGTGAACTTGATCGCATTGCCGATCAAATTGTTCAGCACCTGCCGCAGCCGGTTGGAATCCCCGATCAGAAATGTGGGGATCGCCGGATCCACATTCAATTCCAACTGCAGATTGCGTTCCATCGCCAGCGCCCGGAATAAGTCGATCGTCTCTTTCAGGCAGGAATGCAGGTTGAAGAGATGGTAATCGAGCTCCATTTTACCGGACTCAATTTTGGTGAAATCGAGGATATGGTTAATGACCGATAACAGCGCATGACCGCTTGTATGAATGATTTCCGCCATCTCCTGGTCATCCGTGCCCAGCTCCGAGGTCCGCAGCATATCTGACATGGCAATGATTCCGTTCAACGGCGTGCGAATCTCATGGCTCATCATCGCCAGGAATCCGCTCTTGATTCTCAGGGCCACTTCGGCTGTCTCTTTCAGCTCTTTAAGCACAACGTTGGCGGCTTCCAGCTCCTGTGTCTTGAGCTGCAGATCTTTACGGGTCATATACATACGGACAAAACCGTCGATTTTGCTCTTGAGCACGAGCGGATGAAACGGCTTCGTCAGAAAATCGATAGCCCCCGCCGTATAAGCCATCATGTAAGTCTCCAGCTCCGAGGTCAGCGAAGTCAGAAAGATAATCGGGATATCCCGCGATTTTTTGCGCATTTTGATACGCTTGGCCGTTTCGAAGCCATCCATGTCGGGCATCAAGACGTCCATAATGATGAGCGCGAATTCCTGCTCCAGCAGGAATTTCAGCGCATCCATCCCCGAGGTGGCGTGGACCAGCTGGTACGGCTTGTCCGCCAGCAATGCCTGTATGGATGTGTATTCGTCGGGACGGTCGTCGACAAGCAAAATATTCACCTGATAATCCATAGTTCCTCCTGGAAGTGATTAGTATAAATTGGGCTGTGACTGAAGTTCAGAAGCTATTGGATTAACCACGCCTTTAGCACGGTGACCAGCTGCGTCGTATTGATCGGTTTGGAAATATAGTCCGACGCTCCGGCCTGCAGGCATTTGATCCGGTCTTCTTCCAGGGCCCTTGCCGTCAGGGCAATAATGACAATCCGGTCATACGACGGATTCGCCCGAATCCGTTTCATTGTCTCGTAACCGTCCATTTCCGGCATCATGATGTCCATAAAGACGAGCTGGGTTTCGGGATGCTGCTCCAGATGAGCCAGCGCCTCCAGGCCGTTCTGGGCAAAGCTGATCTCCATATTATACCCTTCCAGCACGCTCGACAACGCAAAAATATTGCGCATATCGTCGTCCACCAGCAGAATGTGCTTTCCGGCAAATGCCGCCTCCGGATTATGCAGCTTCTCGATCAGCTGCTGCTTATCCGGCGGAAGATCGGCATGTTTACGGTGAAGGTAGAGGGCCGTCTCATCGTACAGCCGCTCCATGGAGCGTACATTTTTGATGACGATGCTTTCGGCGTAATGCTTCAGGCGCTGTTCGTCGCCTTTGCTGAGATCCTTGCCAGTGTAAATGATGACCGGCAGCGTCTGCAGTTTGCGGTTCGTCTTGATCTGCTCCAGCAGCGCGAAGCCGCTGATATCCGAGAGGCCAAGGTCAAGCACCATACAGTCAAAATGATGCGAGACCAGCTTCTCCAGTGCCTCCCGCCCGGTGCCGACGGCGACGATCCGCACGTCCGGATGGGCGATAAACTCCACGAGACTTTTCCGCAGCGTCTGGTTGTCTTCGACGATAAGCATGCTTTTGACGGGCCGGCGGATATAGGTCTCGATCTGAAGGAAGGCGGCTTCCAGTTCGGCCTGGTCGCTCGGCTTCTTCCAGAACGAGAGCGCCCCCATCGCCAGGCTCTGCTGGTTCACTTCGGTTGTGGAGATGACATGGACCGGAATGTGGCGCAGCTCCGGCCGGCTCTTCAGCCGGCTGATGATCGCCCATCCGTCGAGCACCGGCAGATGCAGGTCAAGCAGAATCGCATCCGGCTTATAGGCATGGGCGAGGGCCAGGCCTTGGTCACCCTGGAAGGACACGATGGCCTTGAATCCTCTGCTGCGCGCCAGCTTAAGCAGAATCGCCGCAAATTCTGCGTCCTCCTCAATGATCAGGAGCAGCGTATCGCCGCTTAAGATATTATGGCGATCATCGTCCATCTCCGAATACTGCAGCAGCTTCGGATTGGAGATCGAAATATCCGGAACAAAGGATTCGCGGAAGGAAGGATGTTCGTGCACGGCCGATTCCGCCGTGTCCATACTCGGGCTTGCGGCAGCGGCCAATGTGGCGGCAGCCTGGGTGATCGCATGCTCATCCGGCAGCGCTTCAGGCAGGTAGAGGAAGAAGGTGCTTCCTTTGCCTTCTTCGGAATCGACTTCGATCCTTCCGCCGAGCATTTCGGCCAGCTCGCGGCAAATCGTGAGGCCCAGGCCCGTACCGCCGTATTTCCGGCTGGTCGTACCGTCGGCCTGCTGGAACGCTTCAAAAATGCTGTCCAGCTTGGAAGCGGCGATGCCGATCCCCGTATCGCTAACCGCAAATACGATCTCATTGCCGCTAGTGCGGATCGAGAGCGAGACCGAGCCATGCTCCGGCGTGAACTTCACCGCGTTGGACAGCAGGTTGTTGAGAATCTGCTGGAGACGGTGCCCGTCGGTCATCAGATGCTCCGGTACCCGGCTGTCGCAGTGAACGTCAAAGCGCAGATGTTTTTTCTTCGCCTGCTGGTCAAAGCGGCGGTAGATATGGCTGCTGATGTCGTGCATCGAGACCGGCTCGATGACTGCCGTCATTTTTCCGACCTCCAGCTTGGCCAAATCGAGGATTTCATCGATCAATTGAAGCAGGTCTTTGCCCGCGGAGAAGATCGTATGCACATATTCCAGCTGCTTGTTGTCCAAATTGCCTTCCTTGTTCTCGGCCAGAATCTGCGACAGGATCAGCAGGCTGTTCAGCGGCGTCCGCAGCTCATGGGAGACATTGGCAAGGAATTCCGATTTATACTGGGCGGCCATAAAGATTTCTTCCGCCTGCGCTTCGATTTCAGCCTTCTGCTGTGCCGTCAGCTCCATTTGTTCCTGCAAATTGCGGTTGGACACCGCCAGCTCTTCCGTCTGGGCAGCCAGCTCCTGCGTTTGCGCCGACAGCTCTTCGGTCTGGGCCTGAAGCTCTTCCGCTTGGGCTTCCAGCTCTTCCTTCTGTTCCCGAAGCTCCATCGTTTGCCCCAAGAGCTGATCGGCCTGCTCCTTAATCTCGTCTTTCTGTCTTGCCGTCAGTTCCATTTGTTCCTGCAAATTGCGGTTGGACACCGCCAGCTCTTCCGTCTGGGCAGCCAGCTCCTGCGTTTGCGCGGACAGCTCTTCCGTCTGGGCCTGAAGCTCTTCCGCCTGGGCTTCCAATTGCTCCTTCTGTTCCTGCAATTCCCGGGTTTGCGCCAAAAGCTCATCGGCCTGCTCTTCGATTTCCGACTTTTGCCGGGCAGTCAGCTCCATTTGCTCCTGCAGATTGCGGTTGGAATCGGCCAGTTCATCCGTCTGCGCCAGCAGCTCTTCTTTTTGCGCTTCCAATTCTTCCGTCTGTGCCTGCAGCTCTTCCGTCTGCGCCTCCAGCTCTTCCTTCTGCAACTGCGTCTCGTTCAACAATTCTTCGATGCGGGCCACATCGGCCAGCGTATTCAAAAGCACGCCCATGTTATGTCCGGTGCGTTCGATCAGCTGCAGTTCTTTATCCCCGATCCCGTTCATCGCCGCAAGCTCGACGACAGCGACCACTTCGCCCTCATAGAGCAGCGGCAGCACGATAAGCGTGGAGGGCGCGGTCTCGCCAAGACCGGAATGCACCCGTACATAGTTGTCGGGCAGATCGTCCAGGATCACCGTCTCCCGGTCCAGTGCGCATTGTCCCACCAATCCGCTGCCCAAAGCAATCGGCTCTTGGCGGATGGAAGCTTCGTCAAAGGCGTATCCGGCGGTAAACTGCAATCGGTCGCCCTGCTTCAGATACATCGCCCCGTAGATGCCGCCGACTGCGGAGGCCAGCCTGCCGACAAAAATGCGGGCCGCCGTCTGCAAATGCACGGAGCCTTGAAGCATCAGCGCCATCTCCGATACCTGCGTATTGATCCAGACTTGCTCCTCGGCTTTCAAACGCAGACCGCGCTCTTCTTCCGTTTTATTGTGCAGATCGACGCCGAGCCCGTAAAAGGATTGCGCCAGCTGGCCGAATTCATCGCTGCCGGTCACAAGGCCCGAGGCATCCAACGAGCCCCCGGCAATATCTGAAGAGATTTTCGTAATGACATTGAATCCCCGGTCGACCTTCCGGTACAGGCTGTTCATGAGGGTGATTCCGGCAAAAATGCCCGCGGTACCGATCCCGATAAACAGGGTCAGCGCTCCCCCCTGCAGATAGATACCCGCGAGCGTAATCATCCCGCCAAGCAGAATAATAAAAGCGATCGTTGCGATGCTGATCTGTTGTTTGATAGTCATATGTGTCCGCCTTTATCTCGCTAGATTATTTTCAAACCACACTTAATTATACTTTTTATAGAAAGCACGCGGTAGTGCAAACATTTCATAGTCTGGCCCCGTCTTTACCGGCAAAAATGTAAATCTCTGAATATAGCTAACTAAAAAGATAGCACGCCGCGGCAGCAAAAACAAAAGTGACATGCCGCCAATAACGGATAAGGCATGCAAGAGACACAAATAAAAAATCCGGCGGATGCCGGATCTTGTCCTTCTACATTTTAATGAGGCCCTTCTCCAGAGCCGCAGCGACGGCCTGCGGTCTCGAATCCACGCCAAGCTTGTTGTATATGCTGGTCAAATGGGCTTTCACCGTCCGTTCGGCGATCCCCATATCGCAGGCAATTTCCTTGCTTTTGAACCCCCGGGCCACATGCAGCAGGATCGTGCGCTCCTTATCCGTAAGCAAGTCTGCATCGGTGGGAACCGGTTGTTCCTGCTTCGGCATCTCCCTCGCCGCAATCACCCGCTGCATTACATCCGCCGAGAGCAGCGTCTCCCCGCGCACCGCAGATTCGATATTCCTGAATAGATTCTCCCGGTCCGTATCCTTGAGCAAGTATCCTTTCGCCCCAAGCGCCAGCCCGCTGATCATCAGGTCATCCTCGTTATAGGTCGTCAAAATAATGACCGGCACGTCCCAGCCCCTGTGCTTGATCCCCTTCATCGCTTCAAGTCCGCTGAGCACCGGCATATTGAGATCCATCAGCACCACATCCGGCTTCAACCTGCCGATCATGTCGAGCGCTTCTTCCCCGTTCGCCGCTTCGCCGACAACGTTATAGCGGTCGCTTGTCTCCAAAATCATTTTTAGCCCTTCGCGCACCACAAAATGATCATCCACTATCAATAGGTTTATCATCCGTAATCTCCTTCAACTTGCGCTTCATGCACCTTTCCTTACCTATGATTAAAGCATACCTTCCCAGGGCTGGCGGAAGCAACCTTTTAGCGGTTCCGGGTACGAAAACGAGAGCAGCCATTCTTCCATCGTTGGAAGATAGCTGCTCTCGTTGTTCATTCAATGAACTTAACGGCTTAACCGAGCGCTGGTTGGATGCCGATGGTCACGATTTCGTGCCCGCGCACGGGCACTCGGAAGGTTTCTCCCGCTCCCAGCTTCGCGCCGGCAGCCTCCCGTTCCAGCACATCGGACAAATAATACGCCGCACCGCCCGCGGTATCAACCGCAAGCGCACTGGCTTCGGCTTTCAGATTGAAGCAGCGCAGCATCAGGTCGCCGCGTTCTTCGTTCATTTTTAATGAAGAGAAGGCAAGCGCGTCGCCATTCCAGCGCAGCAAAGCATGGCCGTCGGTCAGCGGCCCGGCATGGATTCCGGTTTGCGCTGCGGCCCATGGAATCTGGAACTGGTACGCTTCTCTCCAGGCTTCCGACTCCACGATGCCGCCGTCATGCGGGAGAAGCAGCATTTCTGCGCGCTGCTCGCCCAGGCATTGCGCTTCCGGCGTAGGGAACCAGCCCCAATCGCCCAGTTCGCCCGTGCAGCGCAGCAGGGTCACCGCGATCGTATTGCGGCCGTCGCGTTGCACCTCGTATTCATGCAAGCCTTTGCCCGCAACGCACAGCCCGGCGTCAAGCGCCGACACGTCGACGAAGTTCTGCTGATGCTGCGTATTGCTCGGGTTCAGCCACTCCGCCGCCGGCTCGTTGTTCCGCTCGGCCAGTTCGAACATCGAATCCGCGTGATGTACCGCCGCGTCCAGGTCGGTCGGGAACAACATCCGTACACGGTGGTCCTTGGCGGTATTGATGATCGTGCTTTCGATGACCAGCCCTTTGCCGCCATGTTCCAGCCGCAGCACGGTCCGCAGCTCCAGCTTGACCGTCTCGGCGGAGCGTCCGGCTTTGCGCTCAGGGTAATAGACCAGCGCCCGCTGCTCTTCTTCCAGCAGATCGTCCGCCGACGCCGGGATCTCCCAGGCGTGACGGATCTCCACGGAAGCGCGGAACGGCGTGTCCTCAAGCACGGTAATCGAGGCCGTGAGCCCGCGAGTCGTGAGCGGGCTCGTTCCGTCCGGCTGACGATACATATACTCGTTGCCGATGTCGCCCGTGTTCTCGTACACGCCGAGATCACGGTACACGCGGCCGCTGGATTTATGAACCAGCGTGAAGGAGCCGTCGGCGGCAATCTCGACCCGCAGATTGCCGTTCTCCAGGACGCGCCCGCCTTGAACCAGCGGGACGTCCTGTGAGGCGCTGCCGGGCGCAGCGGCAGCGCGTTCTTTGCGGACCCAGGCATAGGTCCGCAACCCCAGCGCCGGCACAGCCTCCGCCGCAAAGGTCAATCTGACCTTGCGGCACATATACGCCTGGCGGAAGCGGTCCTCCGGCAAGTCGTAGCCAAACGACAAGCCCAGGTCCTCCACCGCGCAAGGCAGCTCCTGCCCCTGCGCGTCCACCAGCACCCGCCCGGCTAAGGAGACGTTCCGCATCCGCCGGGCGGTCTCCTCCAGCGGCAGCCCTTCGCGCAGGTACAGCCGGTCCGCGTCGAGCTCGACGCGGACCGTACCTGTGCGGCTCCAGCCGCTGGTGTTGACCACGACCAGCGGCAGCGCGTCCGCGCCGTGGTCGGCAAATCCGGCGGTGTCGGCCGCTCCGGCCACCGCCGCCAGGCTGTCCGCCACGATGCCTTCGGCGACGTGGCGGCTCTTGTCGAACCGGGTGACCATCTCCCGGTGCACCTCATCCACGCTGCAGCCGCAGATGGAGTCATGCGGATGGTTTTGCAGCAGCGTTTTCCAGGCATAGGTAAACAGATGATGCGGATAATCGCCGCCGCTCAGCTTCGCCATGGCCGCCAGCGGTTCGGCGACCTTCTCCAACAGCGCCTGGCCGGCCTGATTCATCTGCTTCAGATAAATCCGCGAGGAAGCGGTGTTGACCAGCGTGCCCCAGCCGTCGGTCCGCTGGCTGCGCAGCTCGCCTTTGACCGTGGACAGCCCGCGCTCCCGCGCCGCAGCCTCCACCGCCTGCACGTAATCCGCGAAGTTGGAATGGATAAAATCGACGTCCGGATACAGCCCGTTCGCCAGCCGGATCGCTTCCGGCAAATCGAGCTGCAGCGGCTGATGGTCGCAGCCGTTCATGAACAGCAGATGATCCGTCGCCGCGAATTTGCGCGCGTCGGCCAGCTTGCGTTCCCAGAACGCCTCGGCCGCTTTCTTGTCCGCCGGAATCTCGTTGCCGTTGGAATACCAGTTGGCGAACAGGATGCCAAGCACCTTCGAGCCATCCGGCCCCTCCCAGATCAGCTCGGAATACGAAGACTCATAGCCGTCGTCGGAGACGGTATTATTGAAGCCCGTCGGCTTGACGCCGCGGCCGAAGAAAGCATTGCCGATTCCCGCCTGCTGCATGAGCTGCGGAATCTGCCCTGTTAGGCCGAATGTATCGGGGAAATACCCGATGCGCGACACTTCGCCGTAAACGGCGGCGTCCTTATGCCCGATCTGCAGATTGCGTACATTCGCTTCGGAGCTGGTCAGGAAGGCGTCCTGCAAAATGTACCATGGCCCGATAAAGATCCGCCCCTCACGGATATGGCGCACCAGGCGCTCCCGCTGCTCCGGCCGGACCTGAAGATAATCCTCGATGATGATCGTCTGGCCGTCGAAGAAAAAGCTGCGGAATTCCGGCTCTGCGTCCAGCTTGTCGAGCAGGCTGTCAATCAGCCGCACCAGCCGGATGTGATGAAGCTCGTAAGGCAAATACCATTCCCGGTCCCAGTGGGTATGCGAAATAATATGCGCGGTTTGCCGATGTGCCATAAGCGTTAAACCTCTTCTTCAAGCGGATATTCCCGCATGTAGCCCAGCAGCTCATCCACCGTGGTGAAGGCAACGCCGGTGACGGTGTCGGCACAGCCGTAATAGATGGCGATCCGCCCGGTGGCGGCATCGGTCAGTGCGGCGCAAGGGAAGGTGACGTTCGGCACGTCGCCGACGCATTCGTACAGCTCTTCCGGCCCGAGAATGTAATTGCGCGAACGGCCGATCACTTTCCAAGGCTGATCCAGGTCGAGCAGCGCAACGCCGATCCGGTACACGAACCCGTTGCAGGTATTAATGACGCCGTGGTAGATCAGCAGCCAGCCTTCGTCGGTTTCGATCGGCACCGGTCCGGGACCGATTTTTTTCGACTGCCAGGCTGAAGCGTCTCCGTTTACCGTCCCCATCACATAACGGTGTTTGCCCCAGAAAGTCAGGTCGGGACTGACGCTGTAAAAGATGTCGCCGAACGGCGTATGCCCGGTATCGCTCGGGCGGCTCAGCATGGCATAATGGCCGTCGATCAGGCGCGGGAACAGCACGCCATTGCGGTTGTAAGGCAGGAAGGCATTTTCCAGCTGATGGAAGGTGACGAAATCGTACGTATACGCGATGCCGATGGTCGGGCCGTGATAGCCGTTGCACCAGGTAATGTAGTATTTATCGCCGATTTGGCAGACGCGCGGATCGTAGCGGTATTCCCGCTTGGTGACTTCCGGGTCGCCTTCGAAGGTAATCGGTTCGTGGTTAATGGTCCAGTCGATGCCATTGTCGCTGAAGCCGGCGAAAATATCCATGCTCACCGACCGCGAATCGCAGCGGAACACCCCGGCGTAGCCGTCCTTGAACGGAATCACCGCCGAATTAAATACGCTGTTGGCGTTCGGGATGGCATGGCGCTGAATGATCGGGTTGGCGGAATACCGCCATACCGGGGCGTTCAGTCCTGCGGGTTTGTCCTGCCACGGCATGCCGGGCAGCTCGGTTCCAATGATTTTGCTCATCGTCTCTTCTCTCCCATGTTCTGTAGTTTAGAGGATCTCTTCGTTCATCGCCTGCAGCACCAGCTGCGAGAACAGGCTGTTCGACCAGGCGAACCATTTGCGCGTAAAAATCGCCGGATCGTCGGCATGGAAGCCTTCATGCATGTAGCCGGTGTCGGCGTCGGTCGCTTCGAGCATCGCCAGCATGGCCAGCTTTTCCTCCTTGGAGGTTGCCGTAATGCCCTGCATGGACAGCGCCATATGCCAAATGTAGCCCTTCGGGGTATGCGGGCTGCCGATGCCACGGGCCGCTTGGCCTTCGAAATAAAACGGGTTCTCTTGGCTAAGCGCAAACCGCCGCGTATTCTGATAGATCGGATCATCGGCCGATACGTAACCGAGGTACGGAATGGACATGAGGCCCGGCGTGCCCGCATCGTCCATCAGGCAGTAATTGCCGTAACCGTCGGTTTCGTATGCATAGATCGGGCCGAATTCCGGATGGCGGTAAATCCCGTACAGCTTGATCCCGTGATCCACTTGCTGCTCCAATTGCTTCAGTTCGGCCAGGAAATCGAGGTCGCGGAACACCCATTCGGCGAATTCCTGCATTTGGCGCAGCGCCACGACGGCGAACATATTGCCAGGGATATTGTAATGAAAATCGCAGGCGTCGTCGCTGGAGCGGAAGCCCGACCAGATCATCCCGGTGTAATTGACCGGCATGCCGATGCCGCCGTTCTGGATGGAATCTTCCATAATTCCGTTGTTGCGGGTGAAACGGTACGGCGACTGCTCGAAATGATGCTGCTCGCGTTTAAACAAGTCGGTTATCGTACGCAGCGCTTTTTTAAAATTGGCGGTGAAAAAGTCGGTTTTGTTCGTTGCCTTCCAGTACGTATGGGCAAGCCGGATGACGAAGCACAGCGAGTCGATCTCGAATTTGCGTTCCCACACCCAAGGCGACATCTCCGTCTGGTCGCCGGTATTCCAGTGCCAGTCGTTGCAGGTTTCGTTGAACGCATTGGCGTACGGATCGATCAGGATGTATTCGACATGGCGTTTGATCAGCCCGCCGATGACGCGCTGCAGATCCGCGTCGCCCGCGGCAAACGGAACGTAATGGATCACCTGCTCGACGGAGTCCCGCAGCCAGCAGGCCGGAATGTCGCCGGTAATGACAAACGTGGTGCCGTCATCCAGCAGCTTGGTCGTTGTCTCCAGCGTGTTCGGAAAACAATTGCGGAACAACCGTGCAAGCTTCGGCCGGTGGGCCAGCCTGCGGTCCGCCTCGTCCAGCATTTCCGCAATGGAACGCGGCAGCGGCAGCTTCGGCATTTCGATTTGGGGCAGTCTGAATTGTTCCAAGGAATCAACACTCCTCTAAGTTGATGGGGCTATTTCGGTTCAACGATCCGGATCGTTTGAATCTGATAAGGCGTGAAGGAGAGTCTCAGCAGGCCGTCTTCCGCCGGCAGAAGCTCGAGCTCTTCTTCGAGCGCATTGGATGCGTAAAAGCGTGCGGACGGCTGCGGCCAGCGCAGGGTCACCGTCTCCCGCCCGCCGGCGGATTCGTACAGCCGCAGGATGCTGGCGGTTCCGTCCTCGGACGGTTTGACCGTGTCGAGCACGACATGCTTGCCGTCAAAGCCGATCATGCTGCCGGACGACGGGCGTTCGCCTTCTGCGGCAGGGCAAGCGACGGCAACCTCCGCATGGTTCAGTTCAGCCGCTGCGCGCAGCGTCAACGCTTCGCGCCAATCGCCAAGATGCGGGTACAGCGCATACGTAAATTCATGCTCGCCGAGATCGGCCGTGACATCCGGCCATTTCGGCGCGCGCAAGAGGGACAAGCGAATCGTGCTTCCCTGTACGTCGTATCCATATTTGCAGTCGTTCAGGAGGCTGACGCCGTAGCCGTATTCGCCGACATCGGCGAAGCGGTGGCCGCAGACCTCGTATTGCGCCTGCTCCCAACTAGTGTTGCGGTGGGTAACCCGCTCAATCGTTCCAAACGGAATCTCATAAGTCGCTTTGTTCGCGTTGACGGCAACCGGGAAGCCGACTTTGAGCAATTTATGGGCTTCGTTCCAGTCCACCTTCGTCTTGAAGTCGATCCGCCGGTCATGATGATATAGAATTAATTGCTGCTCGATGACTGACTGGCCGATCTGCCAGCGAAACGCGAGAATATCGCATAAGCTGCCCGTATGCTTGACTTGCTTGTCAATGAGCGCGGCTTCTCCCGCCCGCTGCTGCTCGTAACGGCTGTCGATGTCCCAGGCATCCCAGAGCGTCGGACGGTCATGGAAGAAATGGAAACGGTTCGCCGCTTCGCCCGGCTTGACGATCTCGCGCTCTGCTTCCTTGTCGTACAGGCCGACGATTTCGCCGCGTTCGTTGAACGTCAACCGGTAAAACCCGGTTTCCCAGGCGTCTCCGAGCGGCTGCGGCAGGGTTTGGCATTTGGCGAATCCTGCATAACTCTCTTCGCCCACTGCATGGTCTTCGTGCGCCTCGTAAGCTTCACGAGTCACACCTGCATCATCTGCTTTATTCGCTTGTAGAAGTCCATCCGTATTGGCAGCTTCGGCGAAATCCTCGGCTTCGTGTTCATGCGTGATTTCCGCTCTCACCCAAACCGTAGTGTAGCCGAGCGCCGGAACTTCCGGCACACGGACCCGCAAGGCGGAGCCGCTTTCGCGTTCCAGCAATTCCGTCTCCAGTACATGGCCTTGCTCGTCGCAAACGGCCGGCATTGTTCCCGGCGTCCGGCGGAACGCCAGCTCGACCCGAATATCGCGCTTCCAGCCCAAGCTGTTCAGCACGACATATGCTTGGCCTTCGCCCCGCGTGTCAATACCCGCGGTCACTCCATGCGTACCGGCATCCAATGCCGAATTCCCGAGCGCAAAGATCTTCCCGTATTCCTTCTCCGAAGTCTCATATACTTCGGTAATCGCCGAACCGGGAATGATGTCGTGGAACTGGTTCAGCAGGATCAGCTTCCAGCCCTCATGCAGATGGCCGGATGCCTCATCAAGCCCTTCCATGCTCCGCTGCCGGGCCAGCGCCTGCCACAGCTCCGCTTCCCGGTACAACCCTTCCGCCTTACGGTTATTGCGCTTGTTGCGCGCATGGGTCGTATAAGTACCGCGGTGCAGCTCCAGGTACAGGTCGCCCTGCCACACCGGCAGCTTGGGATCCGCTTGGCGGATGCCTTCAAAGAACTCGGCAGCGGTACTGTAAACCGCCTCCGGTTGTCCCACCATCAGCCCGGAGCGTTCAATCTGCTCCAGCATCTCGCGGGTGACGCCGCCTCCGCCGTCGCCATGCCCGTAGAGCAGCATCTGCTCCGGATGCGCCGCTTTCTCGCGGTAGGACTGCCAGTGGTCGTGTATATCCTTCGGTAGCGTATTTTCATTGACGCCGTGGTTCATGAACGACAACATTGGAGTTCCGTCGATCCCGACCCAATGGAACAAGTCGTAAGGGAACACATTGGTGTCGTTCCAGCCAAGTTTGGTTGTCATGAAATACTCGATGCCGCCGTGCTTCAGAATCTGCGGCAGCGAAGCGCAATAGCCGAAGGTATCGGGCAGCCATTCAATGTTGGAGCGGAGGCCGAACTCCTCCTGATAGAAGTTTTGTCCGTACAGCATTTGCCGCATCAAGGATTCGCCGCTCGGAATATTCAGATCCGGCTCGACCCACATGCCGCCGACAAGCTCCCAGCGGCCTTCGCGTATCCGCGCTTTGACCTTCCCGTACAGCTCAGGATCGTTGTCCTTGAGGTAAGCAAACAGTTGCGGCTGGCTCTGGGCATAACGGAAATGAGGAAATTCCTCCATTAAAGCATTTACCGTCGAGAACGTGCGGCTGGTCTTGCGCACCGTCTCACGCGCCGGCCACAGCCAGGCGATGTCGATATGCGACTGGCCGATCATATGGATCCGGCCTTCGCCGTTGCTGCCGATGGCCGACACGCGTCCGCGCAATGCCTCTTCGATGCCGGCAAGCTTTTCACCGTCCGCTAACGCCGCATCGCCTAGCCCGTCCCAGGCGTCCATCGCCTGAAGCAGCGCTTCGGTCAGCCGGGTACGGCGGAAATCCGAGTCCGGCAGCAGCCGGGCCGCGTCACGGATGACGATCACGGTATGCATCAAGGACTGGACCTGCGGATTCACTTGCACGAGCAGGGCTGAAACGGCGCGGACCGGGGGTTGGATCACCGCCTGCTTGTTCAGCGGGTCATCGGGCTCCGGAATCGCATCGTACAGCTCGATTTCCAGCTGCGGCTCCCAGCCTACTTCTTCAGGATTCAGGCTGACGAAGGTATGATTGCGGTCCAGCCCCTGGCAGGAAGCCCCGTTCACCCGCAGCAGTCCCTCGCCGCCGGACAGGAAACGAAGGCCAATCTCCGTGCCCTGCCAATGCTGCGGAATCGCCGCAGCGGTGCGGAAGAAATACGTATTGCCCTGAACGCTCGGAAATAAAGCAAAGCTCTCGCTGCCTGCAAACGGCTCGGGAGCCGTATAATCGCCGGGAAGACGGTACCGAGACAAAGTGACCTGCCAGTCTTTAAGTTCAATGGATTCCTGCCACTGCCGATCCGCCAGCTCGCGGATAAAGCGGTTGATCCGTTCCATGTTTATTCCTCCGTCACGGTAAGTTGAATATCCAGCGTATCGTTCACATGCCTGCCGATGCCGAGTTTGAACTGTCCGGGCTCCACAACGTAACGGTAATCCAACCCGATATATTGCAGCTGCTCCGGGCCGACGGTGAAGCGTACCCGCCGCTTCTCGCCCGGCTCCAGCCGGATTTTGGCAAAACCCTTCAGCTCCTTGGCCGGCCGCGTAACCTGGCTTACCTGATCGGTTACATAAAGCTGTACCACTTCCGCGCCGCTGCGGGAGCCGATATTTTCGACTTCGACTGAAACCTCGGCCGTGCCGCCCACAGGAAGGGTTGCCGGCTCCACCTGAAGCCCGCTGTAGGCAAACTCGGTATAACTAAGACCGAAGCCGAACGGATATTGCGGCTGCGAATCGCTCTCCAGGTACCGCTTGCCGCGCGAGCGTTTGCCGCGGTAGTGCACCGGCAGCTGACCAACGTCCTTCGGCACGGAAAGAGTCAGCCGTCCCGACGGATTGACGTCACCGAACAGGATGTCGGCAATGGCATGGCCGCCTTCCTGCCCCGGATACCAGGCTTCCAGAATCGCGTCGGCCTGCTCGACGATCCACGGCTCGGCAACCGGACGCCCGTTGATATACACGACGATGACCGGCTTGCCTAGCGCTTGGATCGCCTTCATGAGTTGAAGCTGAACGCCGGACAAGTGCAGCGACCAGCGGTCGATGCCTTCGCCGCAGTCCATGTCGCTGAGCCGGCTGTCCGTTACCTTGGACGCGCCTGTCCGCAGATCAATGCTGTCTTCTCCGAAGTCGCGGGCGCTGGAACCGCCGAGAACGAGCACGACCGTGTCCGCCTGCGCCGCGGTTTCCAGCGCGTATTCGAACCCTTCCTCGGAATCGTCTTTGATTCGGCAGCCCGGCGCGTACTTCACGCGTTCCGGCTCAGCGGCCAGCTTGCCGCAGATGCCCCGCAGCACGGTCGCCACTTTGGCCGGCGGCTGCGGCGACGTATAATCGCCGAGCTGGTTGTACCCGGCATCGGCGTTCGGTCCGATCACGGCGATCGTGCCCGCGTTTTTGTCCAGCGGCAGCACGCCGCTGTTCTTCAGCAGCACGATGCCCTCGGCGGCGACGGTCCGCGCCAGTTCGGCATGCTCCGAGCTGCCGATGACGCGTTCCGCCGCATCCGAATCGGCGTACGGGCGTTCGAACAGCCCGAGCCGGAACTTCAGCGCCAGCACGCGCGCTGCCGCCTTGTCGATGACGGCCTCATCCAATCGGCCGCCGCGCACGGCCGCCGCGAGATGGCGGCCGAACATCACGCCCGACATCTCCATGTCGATGCCGGCCGTCACCGCCTGGACGGCGGCTTCCTCACCGCCGTCCGCGGTGTCATGCCCTGCGGCAAGCATATCGATCGCGCCGCAGTCGGTAATGACCAACCCGTCAAAGCCCCATTCGCCGCGCAGCATGTCATGCAGCAGCTCTCGGTTGACGGTGCACGGAATGCCGTCGATCTCGTTGTACGCCGGCATGATCGAAGCCGCGCCGGCTTCCACCGCCTTGCGGAACGGATATAGGTCCGTCTCCAGCAGCTCGCGCCGGCCCATCGAGACCGGCCCGGCGTTGCGTCCGCCTTCCGAACTGCCGTACGCGACGAAGTGCTTTAAGGTCGCGCCAACCGCCGTTTCGGCATCCAGCGCTTCACCTTGCAGCCCTTCGACGGATGCGACGGCGAACTCGCCGACCAGGTACGGGTCTTCGCCGAAGCATTCCTCGGTCCGGCCCCAGCGGGGATCGCGCACGACATCGAGCACCGGCGAATAGGTCACCGCGCCGCCTTGCGCCCGCGTCTCCAGTGCGACCGCCCGGCACATTTCCCGGTACAGCTCCGTATTCCACGTGCTGCCAAGGAGCAGCGGCACGGGGAACACGGTGGCGCCGATGGCCATATGGCCGTGCGAGCATTCCTCGCCGATCAGCAGCGGAATGCCGAGCCGCGAATGTTCAAGCACATACGCTTGAATCTTGTTCACGGCTACTGCGCCCTCGCGCGGGCTGAGCCCGGTCGCCAGCGTCACGCCGGTCCACGGATCGGCGCGCAGCGTTCCGTACAGCGAGCCGATTCCGCCCTCGCGGACCTGCTCCTTGAATGTCTCGCTGAGCGTCAACGCTCCCTCTTTATATTCATAGGCCTGCCAGCCAAAGCCCTGCACAAGCTGGCCGACCTTCTCTTCCAGCGTCATTAATCCCAGCAGATGCGCAGTGCGCTCCTGCACGGACAATGTATGGTCTCTGTACTTCATAAGTCCTCCACATCCTCCTTCTCTCTTTAATGGATGGTGTTATTCCTTGACTGCGCCTACGGTCAGGCCCTGAATGAAGTAACGCTGAAAGAACGGATAGGCAAAAATAATCGGTCCCGTCGCCAGTACCACCATCGCCATCCGCGACGTGTCCTGCGGCATCGACTGCATCGCTTCCAGGCTGAGCGAGCTGTTCTGCGAGTTTTGCAGAATGAACTGCATGCTGGTCTCGATCCGCATCAGCATCGATTGCAGCGGCACCAGATCGGGTTTGTCGATATAAAGCAGCGCATTAAACCAGTCGTTCCAGTAGCCGAGCGTGCTGAACAGGGCGATTGTCGCCAGGCCGGGCAGCGACAGCGGCAATACGAGCGTCAGGAAGACGCGGAACTCGCCGGCGCCGTCGATTTTACCGGATTCGATAATCGCGTCGGGGACGCTGGTGCTGTAGAAGGTCCGCAGAATCATAATGTAAAAGGCATTGACGGCCAGCGGCAGAATCAGCGCCCAGATCGAATCCTTCAGCCCCAGCATTTGGGTCACAACGATATACGTCGGCACCAGGCCGCCGTTGAAGAGCATGGTGAAGAAGGCAAAAAACGAAAAGAAATTGCGGTACTTAAAGCTTTTCCGGGAAATGGCATACGCGTAAAAGGCAATGAACAGCAGGCTGACAATCGTGCCGATAACGGTCACGAAGATCGTAACGCCGTACGAGCGCAGCAGCGTATCTCCGGATTCGAATACATATCGGTAAGCCCCGAGACTCCATTTAGCCGGGAACAGCCGGTAGCCGTCCCGCGCCAGCACCCCTTCGTCCGTAAACGAGATAAGCACGACAAACAGGAACGGAAAAATACATAAAAAGGCGAATATGCCGGCAATACAGTTGAACACGATGTTCCATCCCGTCGGCAGACGATGGAAGTCGCGCGCTTTGACCACTTTTTCAGACATGGGGTTCCCTCGCTTCCTTCGCTAATCCTAGAATAGTGCGCTGTCCTTATCGAACCGGCGGACGATGTAATTGGAGGTAATGACCAGCACGAAGCCGACGGCGGATTGGTACAGGCCTGCAGCCGTGCTCATGCCGATTTCTCCGGTGGTTTTCAGACCGCGGAATACGTAGGTATCGATAACGTTGGTCACGCTGAACAGCGTGCCGGAATCGCGCGGCACCTGATAGAACAGCCCGAAGTCGGCGTAAAAGATTTTGCCGATCGCCAGCAGTGTCATGATCGTGATAATCGGGCTCAGGAGCGGAATCGTAATCCGGCGGATTTGCTGGAACACGCTTGCTCCGTCGATCATCGCCGCTTCGTACAGCGACTTGTCAATGCCCATGATGGCAGCCAGGTACACAACGCTGTTATAGCCCACGGCCTTCCACAGGTACACGAAAATCAGAATGAACGGCCAATATTTCGATTCCGAGTACCAGGAGATTTCCGTGCCGAACAGCCCGTTCAGCAAACCGCGTTCCGAGCTCAGGAAGCTGAAGGCAAAGTAGCCGACAACAACCCAGGACAGGAAGTAAGGCAGGAACATCCCGGTCTGATAAAACTTCGCCGTCCGCTTGTTTGCGATTTGCGACAGCACGATGGCCATCGCCACGGATAGAATCAGGCCGAGCACGATAAACGCCAGATTGTAGAGCAGCGTGTTGCGCGTGATCAGGTACGCATCATTGGTGGTGAACAAAAACTTGAAGTTGTCCCAGCCGACCCACTTGCTGTTTACGATGCTGGCCCAGAACCCGTCGCGGCTGAACCGGTACGCCTTAAAGGCAATGATCGTGCCGGCCATCGGCAGGTAGGAGAAAAAAATAAACCAGAGCGTACCGGGCAACACCATCAGCAGAAACACTTTATTCTTGAAAATATCCTTTGCGATCTTTCCTATCATTCATGCACCCTCCCGCTTCGCAAAGATTGTAGGCATCCATGCGGATATAAAAAGACCGGGCCAAGTCAACACCCGCCCGGTCTTAAGAACATGCTACTTGTTATTTGCAGCTTTCCAGGCATCCAGTTGGGACTGCGCTTCGGCGATGATTTTGTCCAGGCCGGCCGCTTTGAATTTCTCGATGGCCTTCGGCAAGTACTTGTCGGGATCAACCGAACCGGTCATCAGCGGCGCCCAGAACTCTTCTTTGACGTTCTGAACAGCGGCAATTTCATTGGCGACCTTGGTTGCATCGAAGTTGAAGCCGAGCAACGGCGCGTTAATGCCGGCGTCATTGAATTTCTTGAACTCTTCCCATTTGTTCTCAGGATCGCCTTCGTTCAGGTAGTTAATCATGATGTTGCCGAGCGAGAAGGTCGGCATGTCGTAGTTTTTCGATTCCGGCAGATTCTTGATCATGTTGTCGGAGATTTTTTCGTAATGCACGCCTTCGATCCCCGAGTCGATCATGTTGCGCAGCACCGGATCGGTGTTGAGCAGGTTCAGGAATTCCATCGCTTTTTCCGGATGTTCGGAGTTGGCGGAAATGGCTTGCATCGAGCCCATGACAGACCAGTTATAGATGTACGGTTCGCTGGCCGGCGTGGAGACGACCGGATAACCGTAGCTTGCGGACCAGAGGTTGTCGGCCAGCGGCTGGGTAGCGGCGCGGTCCGTAAACCATTTGCCCGATTTGTACAAATCGTCTACGGAAGTCGTTGTGGCTACTTCAGGCGAAATGTATCCGGCTTGATAGAATTTGCGCACGGTCTTGAGCGCATCCTTCAGTTCTTGGGTTTCGAGAATATCGACGACTTTGTAATCCTTGGTGTCCATGTAGACGGCCATCGGCATTTTCTCGATGATGTAGTCGAACGGCATTACCGGCATGTAGTCCTTGACCATCGCGTAAGGGGTAATATCCGGTTCGTTTTCCTTAATCGTCTTGAGCAGCGGCTCCAGGCTTTCCAGCGATTTCACGCCGCTGATGTCGAGCTTGTATTTATCCAGCAGCGCTTTGTTGAAGCGGTAGACTTCCTGGGCAGGAAGCTCTTTGTTGGCCGGGATCGCGTAGTTGTGTCCATCCACCTTGGAGCCTTCGAGGAAGGCCGGATCGATGGCTTGCTTGATGCCTTGGCCGTATTTGTCGAGCAGATCGTCCAGCTGCATGAATGCGCCTTTACGGGCATTTTGCACGTAGTCGAACGCCCAGGAGCAGGTGAACAGGATATCCATCGGCTCGCCGGAGGCCACCATGACCTGCATCTTTTGCGTGTAGTCGCCGAAGTCGATCATTTTCATATCGAGCTTGACGTTGATTTTCTCCATCGTATATTTATTGACTTCCTCCAGAACCTTGTCAAGGTCCTTCTGCGGAGCGCCGATGGTGTACCAGATCAGCTCGACCGGTTTTTCCGATTTGGCCGGTTCCGCCGTTGCATTGCCCGCGTTGGTTCCCGTGTTCGTGCTTGGCGCGTTGGTCGCTGCCGCATTATTGTTGTTGTTGCCGCCGCATCCACTAAGCGCCATCGTAAGCGCTATCACCGATGTCAGCAGTAAAGAAAAGTGTTTCTTTTTCTTGCTCATCTAGTAAACAACCTCCCTTATGATTCACCCTCTTGGTGCCGGCCCGGCTGCTTCTGCTCCGGTTCCGTTGCCCCGTGGGCTATATATCAAATTTAACGGATGAAAGCCGTTACAAATAGAAGATAAACTATATGATCCAGGGTATAAAATAAAGAAACATGAGGGAGATAACCCTATATACCCGAAGTTTTCTACCATGGATAGTTAGGTATATGGCAGATATTCAGAAAATCCCCCTCTTTTCAAAACAATTTACAGCAACGCTTTGAACTCTGTCGGAGAAATGCTCACATACTTGCGGAATTGTTTGTAAAAATAGCCCATCTCCCAGTAACCGACGCTTTTGGCAATCTCATGGACCTTGTTGTTGGTCGTACGCAGCTGCTCCTTCGCTTTCTCGATCCGGAAACGGTTCAAATATTCGGCGAACGATTCGCCCACCGCCTTATGAAAAATCTGCCCCAGATACACCGGATGCACATTAAACGCATGGCCGAGCTGCTTCAGCGACAAATCCTCGCCGTAGTTCGTCTGGATATATTTCAGCACCTGGTTGACGACCGGGCTTTTGACTTCGCGTTCCAGCAGTTCGATGAGCGAGGTTCCCGTCTGTTTGACAGCTGCCGCAAGTTCCGGAAGCGAACCGGCCAGCCGGATCGCCGTCAGCCCCGTGCCGATCGTATCGGCGCCTTCATCGCTGCGGATCTCCTTAAGCAACATGCGGAAAAAGAGAATCCATTCGAGTGCGAGCTCGGGCAGTGATTCAGGCGTCAGGCCAGCCGTTCGTTCCGGGGAAAAATAAAGATCGACGCAATCGGCCAGCCCCGGCCCGTTCTTCGACATAATCAGCTTTGAGCACTCGCTCCAGTCGCCCGGCAAGCTCTCTTTGAGCGCTTTTGTCCGGTCCTTCAGCTCTTCGTAACGAATTAGCTGCTTGCCGGGGTCAACGGCGAAAAACTCCAGTGCATACTTTGCCTGCCGGTAGCTGCGATGCGGCTCATGTCCGGCTTCGCATACGCTGCCGAGCGCGACGCGCAGGTGCATGTCTTCAGGGGCTTTGCTCCCCAGCTCCTCCAGCATCGCCGCCAGCTCCGCCGCGCCGCGCTCTTTATCCGCAAAGCTTGCGATCAGCACCAATTCGTTGTCCGCATCGCGAAACCAATAGCCTCCCCATGCGTTGCCGGATTGCCATTCGACCGCCGTCCGCAGCCACTCTACTCCGTTCTCATGAGAAATCACCGCGACCTGAATCCAAGGCTGTACTTCAGGCAGGCCCAGCAGCTTCAGCCGCTGCATCAGCTCGTCCGTATCGATCTGGTTGCGCATCCAGCGCAGCAGCACATTCTCCTTGAGCACCTCGGCGGTATAACGCGACCATTCCGACTTCGCGCGCGAGGTATGGATTTTCTCGACCACCGTCTCCAGCGTGCTTTCGAACTCCGCCAGGTTGATCGGCTTGAGCAGATAGTTTTCGATGCCGAGCGACAGTCCTTCCTTGACGTAGGTGAACTCGTCGTACCCGCTTAACACGATTACTTTCACATCCGGTTTGAAGCGCCGGACCTCACGGATCAGCTCCAGGCCGGACATGACCGGCATCGAAATGTCGGTAATCAGAATATCCGCCGGCACTTCCCTCAATTTCGCCAACGCTTCTTGCCCGTTCTCGGCTTGCCCGACGATGCCGAGCCCCAGCCGATCCCAATCCAGAATATCGTGCAGGCCGGACAGAATGAACGGCTCGTCATCAACCAGAAATACGTTATACATTGTGCGCTTCCCCCTCGTCTGTCATCGGAAATGTTATGGTGACCACCGTTCCCGCGCCTTCTTCGCTGCTCAGCTCAAGGCCGTACGGCTTGCCGTACATCAGCCGCAAGCGTTCGTGAATGCTGCGCAGTCCGAACGACTCCGAGCCGCTGGAGCCGGCTTCCTTCTCCAGATTGGCCTGCAGTTCGGCAAGCTTCCCTGCGGGAATCCCTTTCCCGTTGTCGGCCAGAACGGCGCGGATATGATGCTCCTCGCGGAAGACACGGATGGAGATTACATTATCGTTATTCCCTGTACGCATGCCATGCAAAATATAGTTTTCTATAACCGGCTGCAGCGACATCTTCAGCACTGGCAGCGTTTGCAATTGCGGTTCGCAATCGATCGTATAGGCAAGGCGGTCGGAGTAGCGGATGCGGAACAACTCGAGGTACATCCGGCAGGCTTCCAGCTCGTCCTTGAACGTATACCGCTCTTTTTGGCGGACATAGGATTTGAAAAGGACCGACAAGCTGTATATCATTTCGCCGACATCCTTGGCGCCGGTCGAGATTGCCCGCATGCGGATCACTTCCAGCGTGTTATAGAGAAAATGCGGATTCACCCGGGCTTCCAGCGTGGCGAATTCCGTATGCTTTTGTTTGATTTCGGCCTTGTAGACCTGGTCGATATACCGGTTCAGCTCATCGAGCATGTCGTTGAAGCTTTTGGCGATTTGGCCCAGCTCGTCATCCCGGTTGTCGGAGATGCGTGCATCGAAGTCGCCATTTTTCACCTTGCGGGTAAACCGGATAATCCGGTGCGTCCGTTTGGCGAAGCTGGAGATAAACATGGCGGGCAGCAGGACCGCAAACAAAATGCACACGGCGGCAACCGTCACGATCGTATTCCGTGAGCTGCTGTACGTTTGTCCCAGCTCCGCTTTGGAGATCAGGCTGACCACCGAATACCCGCCCTGCGTTTGCGACATACTGCTCACTACCATCCCGTTCAGCGTCGTGCCTTCGTCGGCGTGCACATCCTGCAGCGCCGTATATTTGGTACCGTAGCCTTTGCCCGAGGAATCAAAGATAACGTCATTTTGCGCAGACAACACGAGAATGGTCCCTTTGAAATCCTTGCGGTAGCTGTCGAGGCTTTTCCAGATCGATTCGGAATCGAAGTAGACCAGTACCTGGCCGATGTTGCGCAGCAGCGATTTATTGCTGACCGGGACCCGGATGCTGAACATAGGCTCGCGTGCCATGCCAATGGTTTTGAGAACCCAGATATTCGGAACGGAGACGTAGCTGTCCTCATCCAGCACCATCGTATCCGGTACGAACGACCGGGCGGCGTTGGTGGACACAATCTCAAACTGGGTGCGGTCCTTGTAATAATACATGACCTGCTGGTTGGCGCTGTACAGCATCAGGCTGCGGATATCGCTGTCGTCGTCGATTTTATTTTGAAAATACTGAACCACGTTCGCGGTCGGCTGATCCTCGCTGAAATAACGGTCCAGCCGGTGCTGGACATATTGGTTGTACGGATTTTCCAGCAGATAGGTCGTATTGGTCGCCAGGCTCCCGTCGCGGTACACATCCCGCATCATATCCTGCACGGACTGATATTTGTTCTCTACGAATTCGCTGACGCTCTGCATCGTTTTGCGCTGGATGTCCATCTGCCGCTGTACGGCGGACTGGGAGATCAGCATCAGCGTCAGCGACGAGAACACGATGATCGTGGCGACGAAAATACAGGACACGATCAGAATAAAACGGTTGAACATATTATTCTGCAAATATTTCTGATACACGCTCCGCAAGATTCACCCTCCTGACCGGTTGATCATTCACATTATATCATCTCTTTCTGGCCCGTACTCCCGTGCGGCATAGTGGAGAAATTAAAGATGCCCGTGTACAAATTAAAGAAAAACAGAAAACAAATTAAAGAAAACCGAAAAACCAATTGAAGAAAAGCAAAAAAACCGCGCGGCGCGCGGTTCTTCAGGGCTTCGGGGATTCCGGCCGGTGTCAGGCTTTGCCAATCCGCGAAAAATCCAGCTTTACCAGCAGGGTTATGATGAAGGATATCGCAAGCCCCGCTGCACAGGAGATCAAAAATCCGCCGAACCCGTCGCCAAGGTAAGCAGGCAGCGTAGCAAGTCCCGGAAAAGCGAACGAGATCGCAGCCGAATGGAACATGCCGGCCATGCCGCCGCCGACGGCACCGGCGCAGCATACGGCCACCATCGGCTTGCGCAGCGGCAGATTTACGCCGAACATCGCCGGTTCGGTGACGCCGAACAACGCCGAAATGGAAGCGGATAAGGACAACGTTTTGAAAGAATTGTCTTTCGCCCGCAAAAATACGGCCAATGCAGCCCCCGCCTGGGCAAACGCCGCCGGCCCCATCAGCGCCAATATCGTATCCGAGCCGTTCATCGCGATATTGTTAATGGCCAACGGCACAAGGCTCCAGTGCAGACCGAAAATGACCATCACTTGAATCGCCCCGCCAAGAGCCATCCCTGCACCGACCGGGCTGAGATCGTACACAAAGCTATACCCTTTCGCCAGCGCATCCCCAATGAACGTCCCCATCGGTCCGAACAGCAGCAGCGTCGCCGCAGATACGATTATGATCGAAAAGAAGGGCGTGAAAAAGCCTTTAATAATGCCGGGCAAATACTTGTCGCATAAACGTTCCACGTAAACGAGCAATCCGACCGCCATGATGATCGGAATCGCGCTGGAAGGATAGTTTACCGGCTCGACCGGCAGACCGAAGAAACGGATCTGCTGATGGTCCGCGAACAAAGCGGTTAAGCTCGGATGCAGGAGCACACCGGCAATGACAACGGCGGTATAGGGGTTCGCGCCGAATTTTTTGGCCGCGGTAAAGGCTAGCAGCACCGGAAGATAGTAAAAGAGGCTGTCGGCCATGGCATTCAGCACGAGATACGTGCCTTCGCTTTTACTGACCAGCTCCATCGCCGCTGCTGCGGCCAGCAGTCCTTTCATAATCCCTGCGGCACTCAGGATATTCACCAGCGGCAGAAAAATGCCGGATATGCCGTCGATGATCCGATTCAGCAAGCTTTGCGGCTGCTGCTTCGGTGTTGTCCCCTGGCTGTGTGTTTCCATATATTCCTCCTGGATTAAATAACGAGAATCGCTGGCTTCATCAGACAAGCCGAACATTCAACGATTACTATAACACAGATCGTCCGCGCGACAGCACCCTAATAATTAGTGGACCATGCGCATTGCCGTAGGCAAAACCGGCTTCCCGCTCTATAATGGACGATAGTAAATTCATCCATGCAGCGAAAGGAATGTATCCATCTATGCCACTTCTCGATATGCCCTTGGAACAACTAAAAGAATATACGGGCCGCAATCCGCGCCCGGCGGATTTCGACGCCTACTGGGACCGCGCGCTTCAGGAGCTGGATGCGACCGATCCGCAAATCGAGCTGATTCCGAGCACCTTCCAGACGCCGCAGGTCGACTGCTTCGATCTGTATTTCACCGGTGTCCGCGGCGCGCGGATTCACGCCAAATACGTCCGGCCGAAGCATGCAGCGGAGCGACATCCGGCAGTCGTGCAATTCCACGGCTATTCGGGCAATGCCGGCGATTGGCAGGACAAGCTGGCTTACGCTTCGCTTGGGTTCTCGGTACTGTCGATGGACTGCCGCGGCCAAGGCGGCTCCTCTGAAGATGTCGGCGGCATCAAAGGCAACACCTATCAAGGCCATATTATCCGCGGGCTGGACGACCATCCGGACAATCTGCTGTTCCGTCATATTTTTCTGGATACCGCGCAGCTGGCCCGCATCGCGCTGGGACTTCCCGAAGTAGATCCGGAACGCGTGTATGCCATTGGCGCTTCCCAGGGCGGCGCGCTGACGATCGCCTGCGCCTCGTTGGAGCCGCGGATCAAAAAGCTGGCGCCGGTTTATCCGTTCCTGAGCGATTACAAACGCGTCTGGGAAATGGACCTTGCCAAAGATGCGTACCAGGAGCTGCAAACCTATTTCCGTAATTTCGATCCGCTGCATGAGCGGGAAGACGAGATCTTCACCAAACTCGGCTACATCGACCTGCAGCATCTCGCCGGACGCATCCAGGGCGAAACGCTGATGTTCGTCGGCCTGATGGATTCGATCTGCCCGCCGTCTACGCAGTTTGCGGCGTACAATAAAATCACGGCACCGAAGAAATTGGTCGTTTATCCCGATTTCGGCCATGAGTTTCTCCCCGGCTGCGGCGACAAAACGATGCAGTTTTTGCTGGAGGCGTAACCCGGCAAACCGACCGCAGCATTAAAATGGCCCGGCGGCCTCGTCATTGACGAAGCTGCCGGGCCGTTGTTTTTCATAAATCCGAACCCTTATAATTGAAATAATCAAAATCCGCCGGCTTCCGCTCTCCGGTCAAATCCTGCACGCACAGCCCCACGAAAGCGCCGGTAAAGCCCCAATCCGTAAAAAAGCCGTTGATGTGCCGGGTCGCATATTCGTCGGACAAATGCCCGAACGGCAGCGAACCGCCGATTTCGTACCAAGTCTCTCCGTCGGGCGAGGCCATAAACTGCAAGTCCGGCCCTTTGATGACAACCTTCAGATAACACTCTGCCCAATCGTTCACCGGAAACTCCTCGCTTAGCAGTTCGTCGTACATGCCATTGTCGCTGACCAGCACATTAAGTGATAATCCGGCAAGCTCATCTTGGCTAAGCCGTAAATAGTAGTAGTTTTTGCTGTTGTAATAACAGACGAGTCCGGCCATTTGCTGAAAGCTCTCCGGGGTAAAATCCACTTTTGTTTCCGCTTCCAAGTCATAATGCTGAATGCGCCGGGCGACAAGGCTTTGGCTGTGCTGCGAGTTCAAAGACTCACGGCCGTACATCCGCAAATAACCGAGCCGATCGCTCAAGCTAAGCCATGTTCGGTCGGCGGGTTCGCGCAGCGTGGCATAATGAACATTCAGCGTATCTCCGTCAAAATGATCGCAGACTTCCGGTTTATTCACCGGTGAGGCTTGCAAGTTCGGTGCCTGTACCGTCACTTGCGGGCGCCGACCCTCGACCGGCCGGATCCAGCCGTCTTCCGTCCAGGCGCAGCGCTGGATGGCCGTCTCGCGGCCAAGTGGCGATTGCTGCAGGCCGGGCAGCGGCCGCGAGCAGAGATGCACCATGTACCATTCGCCTTGCGGCGTGTCGACCAGGCAGGCATGTCCCGCCTTTTGCAGTGGCGCATCCGGGTCCCCATAAGAGGTGAGGACCGGATTCTGCGGGTCCACCTCGTACGGTCCCAAGAGCGTGCGCGACCGTGCGACCGTCACTGCATGCTCATAGCCGGTTCCGCCTTCAGCTGTCACTAGATAATAGTAGCCGTCTTTCTTGTAGAGATGCGGCCCTTCCGTGCAGCCCAGCTCCGTGCCTCTAAAGATGATTTCCTTCGGCCCGACCAGTTTCCGCTCAGTCTCCGAATACTCCTGGATTACAATGCCGTGGAACGGGTTGCGGTTTTTGCGGTGATCCCAAATCATGTTGACCAGCCATTTACGGCCGTCGTCATCGTGGAACAACGAAGGATCGAACCCGCTGCTGTTCAAATAAACCGGATCGCTCCACGGTCCGCGGATGTCCTCTGCGGTCGTCACATAGTTTGGCGTATCCTTGAATGCACCAGCTAGGCTTTTGACATCGGTATAAACGAGATAGAACCGGCCTTTGTCAAAGCTGAGGCAGGGCGCCCAGACGCCGCCGGAATTGGGATTGCCGCGCATGTCCAGCAGGCGGCGTTCATCGAGCGGGTGCCCGATCAGCTCCCAGTGGATCAAATCACGGGAATGATGGATCTGCACGCCGGGGAACCACTCGAACGTCGATGTGGCAATGTAATAATCGTCTCCGACACGAAGAATGGACGGATCGGGGTTAAAGCCTTTCAGGATAGGATTGTGAATGGTAGACATGAAATGGCCTCCTGTAGTTTCCGAATCTCTTATCCTTTCACCGTTTGTATACGTTTTCCCTGCCGCAGGAGTTTTTTTCGATTATTCGCCGCAAGCAAAATTTTATTTTATCTATAGACAACACAAACAGCGATGCTCCTCAGAGCACCGCTGCTGTTCCCTTCCCTGTATGGCCTTCTCTTAATTCATCCCACAATGACCCTTTGCCGTTTACTCATAAACCCGTACCTCCACAACCTCCGCCCGCTCCGCACCATTCGTCTCCCGAACAACCAGACGGATTCGATCCGTCTGCATCGGCTGCTCCAGCACATGCACCCGTTTACGAACGCGGTTGGCTGATTCTTCTGCGAGCGTACTCCATGCTCCGTCGATCCATGCCTCTAACGTATATGCCTTCACAACTTCCGGAATAATCGGGAACGGCGTCTCGTGATGATGCAGATTAATCAAATCCTCATTGACATCATCGTTAAACGTAAGATGGATTTCCCGGACACCCGCGGGCCGCGGCAGTTGCAGTTCCACCCATTCGGGGCGACCGGCCTGAAGCGGCTCCGATAGCCAAAGATGCGGACCGCCGAAGGGACGGACATAACCGTCGATCAGCTTTTCCGGTCCAAAGGCCCCAGTCTCTACGGAAAAACAAAACGGCTGTCGCACCAGGCGTTTCATCGACCATTCGACGACCGGCTGATCGGCTTGGCGGTTCTCCAGGTCGGAGCTGACGGTCGGCTGCGCCCCGCGTTCAAAGGCAAGCACGCCCGTTAGCGGCGTGGCTGACGTATGCAGACTGACTGCGGCATTCGCCCGCATAATAAGGAACGCATTGCAAGCCTCGCTTCCATACAACGTAGAATCCGCCAAAACATCCACCCACTGCAACGCTCCGGCCTCAAGCGGAACCGCAATGGATTGTCTGCGATTAGCAGGCACGTAATTCTCCGCCCGCCCCGTGTCCCAGAGCTCGACGTGCAATTCGGTCGCTTCCTTTGCGGAGACCAGCAGCCGCAGCCCGGTCAAGCCCCCTTCGACCGGAAAAAGAATCCCGGCGTCGGCGTCCAGCGGATACTCGCCGGCCGGCTGATCTAGCACGATGGAACTCATCGTGCTAGATGCGCGGACCGCAGACGTCCGCGCCATATCCAGCGGATCATCGCTGCGCAGCCCGATGATCGAGGCGTCCTGCCGCAGCATCAACTGCTGCAGCTCGGCCAGATGCCGCGCGCGCAGCTCGCGCGGCGTGATGCCCTTCTTGGCGCACAGCGCGGCGCCGAAGCCGGCGGCTTCGCCCATGACCGCGCAGGTGGCCATGACGCGCGTCGTGCCGAAGGCGACGTGGCTGGCGCTGATGTTGCGCCCGGCGAACAGCAGATTCTTGACGTTCCGCGAGTACAGCGAGCCGAACGGAATATGGTAGATGCCATCCGGGTGCAGGTGTTTGGAGCCGCTTTGCTCTGCATACATGCCCTGCGGCGGATGCAGGTCGATCGACCAGCCGCCGAACGCAATGCGATCCTCGAACGGCCGCTGGGCGATAATGTCGTTCTGCGTCAGTACGGTATCGCCGAGGAACCGGCGATACTCCCGTTTGCCCGGAGTCGAGCCGACCCATTCCAGCGTCATCGTCTCTGCATCGAATTTGCCGGAATTTTTGATGTAATCCCAAATGCCGTAGATCACCGACCATAACTCGTCGCGGATGCGTTCATTATCATGCACCGTATCCAGTTCCCCGCCCCATTCGATCCACCAGTAATGGCAGCCGGAATCGCCGCTGCGGATGACGCGTTTAATCGGAATCGATGTAGCCGTAATGTCCTTCGCGAACGGCGGAGCAATGAAGCGGACCGGCCGGCCGGCATCTTTCGTGTAGAACAGCAGCGTGCTGCCGAGCGTGATGTCGTCCGCCACTTCCGGCGCCCATTCCTCGCCGTATTCATGCCGGGCTTCCCGGCCGAGACGGTATTCCGCTCCGGCCAGAAATCCGACCAGTCCGTCGCCGCTGCAATCCAGGAACACATCGCTGCTGAACGTAATCAGCCGCTCGGAGCCCATCATCCAGCCCTTAACAGCGTGGATGACCCGCTCCTCCCGCTCGCCGCTGGCCTCGACTTCCCGGACATCCGTGTTAAGAAACAGCGTGATCTTCGGCTCTGCCCGCACCGCCTCCAGCAGCGTCAAATCCCATAAATACGGATTGCCTTCGGGATTGCGGTACTGGTTCTGTATGAACAGCTCGCCCATGATTCCTGTCTCCCGGGCATACCGGTTGACGCCGTGGCTGGTGGCGCCGCATACCCAGACGCGCACCTCGGAGCTGGAATTCCCCCCGAGCACCGGGCGGTTCTGCACGAGCGCCACGGTCATTCCCTGTCTGGCTGCGGCAATCGCCGCGCAGATGCCTGCCAGCCCGCCGCCGATAACCGTCACATCCGATTGTATGAACTCTTGTTGCATTTAAGATTCCCTCCTTATCAGCCTTTGACCGCCGAGCTCGATATGCCTTGAATAATGTATTTCTGGCCGAGCAGAAAAATCAGCACCATCGGAATAATCGCCGCCGAAGCCGCCGCCATCATCCCGTTATAGTCCACGTTGTTCTCCAGCACGAAATTTTGCAGCCCGAGCGGAATCGTATACAGCTTCGGACTTTGCAGGAACACCAGCGCATTCTCGTAATCGTTCCACTGCCAGGAGAAGTCGATGATCGCAAATGTCGCGAGCGCCGGCTTGGCCAGCGGCAGCACCAGCTTGAAGAAAATCCGGAAGTGCCCCGCGCCGTCCAGAAACGCCGACTCCGTAATCTCCTTTGGAATGCCAAGGAAAAACTGACGGAGCATAAACACCCCGAAGATCGAGAACATCGCCGGCAAAATGAGCGCCCAATGCGTGTTGTAGATATGCAGCCAGTTGAACATGATGAACTTCGGCACGAAAATGACCTGCGGCGGAATCATCATCATCGACAGGTACACGAGAAACAGCGAATCCCGGCCTTTAAATTCCGTACGGGCAAAGCCGTATGCGGCCAGCGCCGACATAAACACCGCTCCGGTGGTGCCAATGACCGCGATTTTAAGCGAGTTCAAATAATACGGGACAAAGCTGTAGCTCCCGCTCCAGATCCGCTGATGGTTGCTCCAGTTCAGGTGCGACGGAAGCCACTGCCGGAAGACTTCGCTCGGCGTCTGAAACGACGTGCTCAGCATCCAGAGGAAAGGAACGATCATGAACAATCCGGCAATCAGCATCAGTATCGTAACCGGCAGCTTGACCCGGACGGATCCTCCCAGTTGGTTCATAGATAATGCTCCTTTCTAATAGTGGACCCAACGCTTCTGCCCGATCCACTGGACGATGGTAATGACCAGAATGACGGCGAACAGGAACCAGGAAATCGTAGATGCATATCCCATCTCGTAATAGCTGAATGCCGTCTTATACACGAACAGCGACAGGATGGTGGTGCTTCCGCTCGGGCCGCCCCCGGTAATCGCCTGAATCAGTGAAAAAGACTTCACCGTCATAATCAACCCTGTTATAAGAAGCAGGAAGGTCGTCGGACTGACCAGCGGCCAGATAATCTTCCAGGTAATCTTCCCTGGCCCCGCGCCGTCGATCTTGGCGGCTTCCAGCTGTTCGGTCGAAATTTCCTGAAGCGCGGCCAGGTAGATAATCATGTTGTAGCCGAGCATAAACCAGATCTGCACCACGTCGATGGCGTACATCGCCGAGTTTGTCGATGCGAACCAGCCTGGGGGCGAATGGATGCCGATCCAGCGCAGCGCTTCGTTGATCGGTCCCTGAGACGGCTGGAACAGCAGCATCCACACAAAAGCGACCGCTACGCCGCTCGAAATATAAGGCAGGAAAAACATCCCCCGGAGCAAACCCCGCAAATAGACGCTGCGGTTCAAGACGATCGCGACCAGAAAGGCCAGTGCCAGCGAGACCGGAACCGACAGCAGGAAGATGGCGGTATATTTGATCGCTGCATAAAACTGCTCGTCCCCGAACAGGCGGCTCAGGTTGTCGAGACCGGTAAACTTCCAATTCGGATTGGCGAATTGATAATTCGTGAACATCATCCCGAACGAGAACAGGGCAGGAATAATGAAAAAGGCGAGAATGCCCAGCATATTCGGCAAAATAAACGCATACCCGACCCATCCTTGCCTTTGAATCCAGCTGCTTTTTTTCAAGAAAAGGCCTCCTTTCCGTTAAGAACGAAATAAAATGAAGACAACAAAGAGAGAAGCCGGAAGATGATAACCCTTCTTCTCTCTTTTCGCAGGATGTCGTATGAGATTAACGCCAGACTATTGGTTCAAATACTGCTGATGGCGCTTTGCCATATTTTTCAGCGTCGTGTCCAGATCCTGCTCGTTCAGGAAATACTTCTCGTATTCCTCCTTGCGGGCATCCAGCGCCTGCTGCGGAACGTTGAGCTGGAAGGACGGGAACTGGCCGAAGACGACCTTGTTCATCGATTCCGTATCGTATTTATCCTCTACGCCTTTAAGCAGCAAATCCATTGCCTGCTGGTTGTCGACGCTCTTCGAGGACGGGATGCGTCCGCCGGACGCCATCGGCAGCATGCCGCCGTCCGCGTACCATTTGGCAAATTTCCAGGCTGCGTCCTGATGTTTCGATTTGGCGTTCACAGACAGCACATCGCCCAGACCGCCGGGATATTTGAAGTCCTGCTGATCCGCCGATACCTTTGGAATCGTGGCGAAAGCGATTTTGAAGTCATGAGGATACTCGGTCAGGTTGTTGGCGTTGCGGAAAATAAATTCACCTGCGCTCAGCATCGCCGCTTCGCCTTTCAGGAACATCGTGTCGACCGGCATTTTGCTCGTCACTTGTTCCCCGTACTCCGGCGTGCTCTTATCGGTAAACATCATGTCATGCAAAATTTGAAGCTGCTCTTTCCACAGGTCGTTGTTAAAATTGGACGTGCCGTCAGCCTTGGTCACGCCGAGTCCGGCAATCGTGCCGTCGATGGTCGCCGTAAATGCGGCATCATGCTGGAGCAGGCCGTAGACATTGTCTTTCTTCAGCTTGGCGGCGTATTCGCGGAGGTCCGACCAGGTCCAATCCACCGGCGGCACCGGCAGGCCCGCATCGTCGAGCATTTGTTTGTTCAGCCAGATAAAGAGCATGTTTTTCTTGGTCGGAATGCCGTAGTATTTATCGCCGATTTTCCATTGGGCGGCATCCGCACCCATTTGTCCGTCGATATCATAATCGGACTTCGTGCTCAGGTCCACGGCAACGCCGGCATCCACCCGCTTTTGCAGCCGGTTCACCGTGTAGTTGATGTACAGATCCGCGCCTTGGCCGGTCAGCAGCGCCGTATCCAGCTTCAGATTGCCCGGGTCGTCATTGACGTAGCGGACGTATTCGACTTGGATGTCCGGATTTTCTTTGTTCCAGTTGTCGATAACCGCCTGCGGGCCGGCTTCTGCCGGAACGGCGCCCCAGAGCGACAGCTTCACTTTGTCGGCCGGCTTATTGGAAGCGGATTCAGTTCCGCCCGTGTTAGGCGCCGCTGCGCCGTTGCCGTTACCGGCATTGTTGCCGCCGCAGCCTGCAAGGATTGTCGTAAGCAAAGTCAACGAAAGTGCTGCGCTGTACCACTTTTTCTTGTTCATGCGTCTTTCCCCCTATGATCTTGTGTTGTGGTAACCTTACGTCTCTAACTTTATCACCGAACCTGCGGACGGGGGATTAACGCTGTTTGGGTGTTCATAGAACAGATTTTTGATTTTTGCGGTATTCACTCGGCGTCACTTCGCACCAGCGCCTGAAGATTTTGATAAAATAATTGTCGTTCTCGAAACCGACCTGATGCCCGATATCGCTGACCGTCCGTTCCGTCTCCGACAGCAGCATCTTGGCCGCCTGAATGCGCCGCTGCTGGACGTAATGCGTCAGCGTCAAGCCCGTTTTACGTTTGAACAGATCGCTTACGTAACTGGCGTCCATGCAGATCAGGTCGGCCAGGCTCTTCAGCGTAATCTCCTCGGCATAATGATCTTCCAGGTATTCGATGATCCGGTTCATTTCCGGGTGATCGGTCGGCTGCGCTTCCGTTTTATCCGGAAACCACTTGTCCGCCTGGCGGAGCTTCTCCATCCGCTGAAGCTCGGCTGCGACCTTTTCCATCATCTGCTTCAATCCCTTGAGATCAAGAGAAAGTTTCAGCAAATACCCGGATGCCCCGTGTTCCAGCGCCTGGTGCGCATAAGCAAATTCGCTGAACGCCGTCAGCATCACGAACCGGCCGTTGAAGCCTTCCTCGCGTGCCGTCTGGAGCAGCTTCACCCCGTCCATTCCGGGCATAATAATGTCTGAAATCACGACATCGGGCCGCAGGCTGCGCAGCATCGCCAATCCTTCCTCCCCGTCCGTCGCTTCGCCGACGATCTCAAAGGGCAGCTCCGTTTTGGCCAGCAGCTTGCGAAGGCTTGCTCTTGCCGGCAATTCATCTTCAACGATCAGGGTACGCCACATCGGCTCCCGCCTCCTTCAGAAATGGTTTGGACAGCAGCAAAGGCAAATGCATGATCACCTTGGTCTGTTCATCGAGCGACTCCAGCGTAAGTCCGGTCGGCTGATTCTTGAACATCAGCTCCAGGCTCTCCCGGACATTGTGAAGGCCGATGCCCTTGCGCTTGCGGGTGCTCTTCTTCTCCTGCGCCCCGCTTAGGCCTATGCCGTTATCCAGCACCTCCAGGTACAACTGGCTGCCCTGGGCATATGCCCGGATGATAATCTCGCCCTCCGCCTCGGAATGGCCGAACCCATGCAGCAGCGCGTTCTCTACCAGCGGCTGAAGGCTGAACTTCGGCAGCAGCGCATATTCCAGATCTTCCTCCCATTCGCAGCGCAGCTGAATGCCGTGTCCGAACCGCTGCCGCTGAATCTCCATGTACGACTCCACCAGCGTCAGCTCGTCCTTCAGCAGAATAAGATCGACCTCGGTATTCAAGGTGGTCTCCAAAATTTTGCCGAGCCCTACGCAAATCTCGTATATTTCGTCTTCATCCTTTTCGAGCGCGATGCTCTTGATCGTATTGAGCGTATTGAGCAAGAAATGCGGATTCATCTGGCCGAGCAGCACCTGAAAGCGCACCAGCTGCTTTTGCCGCTCCTCCAGCTTCAGCCGGTTCAGCAGCTCATTGATGTCTTCGATCATGGCGTTAAAGCTGCGGGTGAGCGCCAAAATTTCGCCGCGTCCGCGTTCGGGTAGCTTCAGCTTCAGATTCGATTTGACCGTCGTTTCCATTTTTCGCTGGAACCGTTTCAGCGGCACCGTAATCGTCGCCGAGATCAGGTAGGACATCAATCCGAAGAGCAGCAAAATCACCCCGTACACGGCATAAAACCGCTGCTTTTGCTTTGTGACATCTTCATACAGCAGCGAGAGCGGAACCTTTTTCACAAGGTAGGCATGGATTTCCTGAATTTCGGTGAAGGTGTACAGCATATGCGAATGTTCATCCACGATCGTCTTCGCGCCGACATCCGGCTCCTGCACGGAACCGGCTTTAAGCATGCTCTGCGCGACGGCCCCCGGCATCTCGTCTTCGGCATCCGACCGCAGCATCGTTTGTCCGGCGGCGTCCAGCAAAAAGTAGGCGTCCCCTGCGCCTTGATCGCGGGTAACCTGCTCGAACCACTCCTGGTAGTCAATGCTGAAACGGCCATAGGCAAAAGGCTTCAGCCCATCGTCGCGCAGCACCTCGTACAGGCTCAGCATCTTGTTGCCCGCCCGTTCGCGCACCGCAACGGAAATGTCGTTTGGATTCCAGGCGGAGCGCTGCCCGCCATCCCGCTGCAGCTCGCGCACCCACGGCTCGGAAGTGAGCGCCTCGTAATCCAGGGATTCTTCCGGCGCATAAGAGGTGTAAGCGTTACCATGAAAATCGATCAGCGTATAAAAAACGGTCGCTCCCGTGAGGAAAAAACTGTTTTCGATGCTGGCAAACTTATTTTCCACTATCCGTTTGCGGTGGATCGGGTCATCCTTCGCCGGCTCCTGCAGCGCCTGCCGCAGCACCGTATCCTGCTCCAGCAGCATGCCGGTCTTCATCACCAGCCGCATCAGGCCGACCAGATCTCCTTTCATGCCTTCGAGCTGCGCAATATTGGCTTCGGAGGCGTTGCGCTCCAGCATCTGCTCCGTCTCCCGGAAATTGTACAGAAACAAGATGGCCAGCGGGGCCAGAAAAAACAGCAGAAACGACAGCAGAATCCGGTGCTTGAACGTTTCCGGGATCAGCTTGTTGAACCAACGCGCGATCATGTAACTTGCCTCCCATTCGTTCCTTATGTGGATACATGTCTGTTATGAATGCGATTTCATTGTAAACGCGGACCTCGGTTTTGGCAATGCGGGGGTGGCTGGGACGGGATTGCACAGCGGGGATGGACATGGTTCTCTCATTCGGTCAAGCTCCCGGCAAAAATAAGGGATGCCCGCGAAGCCGGTTCATGGCCTCCGGGCACCCCCGCGTTCCGCTGGTTATGCCGTATAATGCTGCGCCTGTGCGTTCCACAGTTCAGCATATTTGCCGTTTGTATCCGCAATCAGTGTCTCATGGCTGCCGCGCTGGACAAGCTCTCCTTCATGGAAGACAGTAATGTCATCGCAAAAGCGGCAGGAGGATAGCCGATGGGAAATGTAAATTGCCGTTTTCTCGCCAACGATGGTATTAAACGTGGAGTAAATCTCGAATTCCGCAAGGGGGTCGAGCGCCGCGGTCGGTTCATCGAGCACGATGAACGGAGCATCTTTATAGAGCGCCCGGGCCAGTGCGATTTTTTGCGCTTCGCCACCGGAGATTTCCACTCCGTCCTCCTCAAAATCTTTATAAAGCGGCGTTTCCAGCGACCGGGGCATGGAAGCCAGGCGATCGGCAAATCCGGCTTTGCCCAGACAAGCGATGGCCTTCTCTTGGTCGAACGCTACGCTCGTAGCCACGTTTTGCCCGAGAGAGAACGAGAAGAGTTTGAAATCCTGGAAAACGACCGAAAAGATGTCCATATATTCGGCATAATCGTATTTGCGGATATCAATGCCGTTGAGCGTAATTTCGCCTTCGGTGGGATCGTACAACCGGCAGAGCAGCTTAATCATAGTCGTTTTGCCGCTGCCGTTCATGCCCACAACAGCCATGCGGCGCCCGACGTTCAGCTTGAGGTTGAGGTTCTTAAGCGCGTAAGCTTCCGTCCCGGGATAGCGGAAGGATACATTGCGGAACTCGACTTCATAGTCGTTGTCGGCTCTTTTTTCCGTGGTGAGGCTGCCCTGATACTTCAAGTCCGGCATGTCGGTGAATTCGAAGATGAGCTGGAGCGCATCCGCATTGGCCATGATCATGGACAGATGAAACATGAATGAAGAGACACCGCCGCCAAGCTGGGACAAGCTGCCGGCGTACTGTACAATATTGCCGACGCTGAAGCTGCCGAATAGCGCTTTGATGGCCACAAAAGCATAGATGACGCTGCTGGTTACGGTGCTGGAGACCGCCGACAGACTATTGTATTTAGCCAAGGCCCCAAATACGCGGCCCGCCATTTGAACACTCATGTCCATGATGTCCTGGAACTCGCGCGCGATGGATTTATTTAAGGCATACAGCTTTATGTCCTTTCCGGCCTTGTAGTTGCTCAGGTATTCCCCATAATAATTGCCGATCCGGTTGACCTGCTCAAAACCGCCGATGACCGCCGTCGTTTTTTTCACGCTTGCGGAAGCCCTGTAAATATCCAGAATGACGTTGGCTACGAGCATCGCGGCAATGATTACAGCGAACCACCATTCAAAAATAAAGCTCCACGGGCCGGCATTCGCCGTCTTATGCGACGTAAAGGCTCCGGCTACCAGGGATACCGAAAAGACGACCTGAAAAAAGCTTTGCAGGATACCGCTAAAGCTCCAAAGCAGCCTCGGCAATCCTAATCCGTTTGTCGTTCTCATCATTTTTATTTTTTCATACCTCAAGTGGACGGCGGTATCTTCCACCCGCTCGTAATCCATTTGCCGGATCTTCTCATTGAGCGGCTCATCCAGAACCTGCCAGAATTTGGCCCAGTGATAATTGCCGATGCGGGTCATTGCGCTTAGAAGCAATCCGGTGACCAGGTTAAGCAGTACCGTTGTCCCGGCCAATATCAGCAAATGACGGAGGTCCTGTTGGCCGACCAATGCAGAGATGATCTTAGCGGACATGAAAATATTGATGAACGGCAGCAGCGCAGACATCAGGGATTGAATGAAAAGGGTCAGCAAAATCCCGGGGACCAACGTGTGCACCATTCGATATCCCCGTATGTTCATTCGGATCTTGTCACGCGTTGACAGCATGCTCGGCCACCCCTTCCCTGTAATAATGGCTTTGCACCTGATACATCTCATAATAACGGCCCCCATGCTGCATTAATTCTTCGTGGTTGCCGCATTCCATAATCCGTCCCTGCTCCAGAAGAAAGATCCGGTCGCAAAAACGCGTACTTGCCAGCCTGTGCGAAATAAACACGGCCGTATGACCTAAAGTCATGCGATTGTACTCCATATAGATTTCATTCTCGGCAATCGGATCCAAAGCGGCGGTCGGTTCGTCCAGAATTAACGCCCTGCCGTTTTTGTACAGCGCTCTTGCCAGCGCCAGCTTCTGCAATTCGCCGCCGGAAAGATCCACTGCATCGTCATAAACGCTTTTGATCAGCCTTGTATCCATACCCTCCGCCAGCTTGCCGATCTTTGGAGCGAGTCCTGCAAGCGTCAGCGCTTCACGCACACGCTCTCTGTCCGTCTCTTCTTCGGTCGTTGCCGATACATTCCGGGCGACGGATAAAGGCATAACGAAAATATCCTGAAAAACGACGGAGAACAGGCTGAAGTATTCCTTGCGGTTGTAGGCGTTAACCGGATGGCCGTTCAGCAGAATTTCGCCCCCGGTCGGATCATACAATCCGCACATCAATTTAACGAGCGTCGATTTGCCCGCGCCGTTCAGCCCCACAATCGCCAGCTTCTCTCCCCTGGCAAGCGTAAAGCTCAAGTCTTTAAGCGTATCCTCGCTGCTGCCGGGGTAACGGAAGCTCACCTTCCGGAACTCCACCCACAGCTCGCCTTCCGGCAAAGGCACTCCGGTACCCTGATTGGTTTTATCCGGATAATCCAGATACTCCCGCATCTCCGAGAAGCTTAGATGAAACCGGTTGATGCTGTCGAAATCGCTGACCAGGCCGTTCAACCAGGTGGTAAAACCCCCGATTACACCGAAATACAGCACAAAATCCGCTACGGGCAAATGCCGGTGAAACACGAGATAAACCAAAAACCCGTAAGCAATTCCCTCGCGCAGCAGCGAAAGGAGCGCTCTTAAGCCATCAGCGGCTAAACCCAGTTTCTGCTCCTTCTGCTGCCAGTTCATCCGCTGGCCAAGCGTGCCCGCGAAGACTTGCCGGAACCAGTCGGTCATGCCGTACAGCCGCAGGTCCTTCGCTCTTGTGAAATCCCCTGAATTATTGCGCAGATAGTCCAATTTCCGGTCATACGTTTTCCAGCGATCCTTATTCCGGTAACTCCAGGCGGCAGTGATTTTGAGGATCGGGAAACCGGACAACGTGGTCACTGTAATCGCCAGCAGAATCCACGGACTTAGTTGAAAGAGGATCGCTGCATAGGACAGAATGCCGAGGATATTGGCTGCAAGCGAGGAAAAAGCCTTTGCAATCAACCGCGCTCCCGATTGATCCGTTCCCGCATTCTCCAGCGCCTTGCTGATGCGCGTCTGCCCGGCGGCGCTTTCCATGTTCTCATAATCGCTTTCTGCGCATTTGTCCATGGTCAGCACCTGATAGCGGAAATCCTGGATTAACATAAGCTGCTCCAGCTTAGCATTTAAAAATTTTTCCGCTACGAGCGAAATAATCAGCCCCAGGGTGATCGCCGCAATGAGCAGCAGGACATCACCGGGAGACTTCCTTTGCGTCACGGCGTTAACGACCTCCCTGGACAGGTAAATGCCCAAAAAAGCAACGGCTACCGTAAACGGTGAACGCAAAAAAGCATAAACGGTCATGTCTTTTTGCCACTTCCACATGTTTCCGAGAACATATTTCAGGTTGCTGTACAATGAATAGGTTGGTTTTTTCTTTTCCGTTTTCATTCGGTTCCCTCCTTTCCTGCAGCATACCCCAGCGCCGGCCGGCTGTGGCCGTTTCTGCGCGAACTGCAGCTTTTTCGCCCTGAAATATGAAAAAAAGCCGCTTTACAGCGGCAGCAGGACCTCCGTGCTAAAAGCACCGTCTTCATCGCGGCGTTTGATATATCCGGCATATTTGTCCACGATCCGGTCCACCCGCTGCAGTCCGAAGCCGTGGTTGTCCCCTTTGCTGCTCGCATAACGGCCGCCATGCCGCTCCTGCTTCGCCCCGGACCCGTTGGTCACCGAGATATACAGATTATTGCGCTTCAGGTCTATGTACACCCGGATAAACCGTTTGGCGTCATCGCCGGTCCGCAGACAGGCTTCAATGGCGTTGTCCAGCAGGTTGCCGAGGATTACGCATAAGTCGATCTCCGCGACCGCAATGGTTTTGGGGACGACCGCCTTGGCATGAACTGTGATCATGCGAGCGTTGGCAAGGGACAGCTTGGAGTTAAGGATGGCGTCGACCATCACGTTGCCGGATTTAATCAGCGTGTCCACACTGCCAAGGTCGCTCTCCAGCGCATTCAAATAGTCGTCCATTTGTTCATGTTGACCCAGTGAACGGAAGGCTTTCATCATCTGAATATGGTTATGGTAATCATGCCGCCAGCCGCGCATCTGCTTGTAAATATTTTCGACCTCCACGATATGTTTCTCCATCAGATCGTTCTGGAAGGCGGCAATCCGGCGGTCAATGGCGCCGCGGAATAAAAAATCAATCAGCCCCATGGCTCACCTCTAGTTATATTGAATGAATGCCTGATTTACGGCATCGTACAAGTCGCGCGACAACGGAAGCTCCCGGCCATTCTCCAGCACGACGGCTGTCCGGGTTACTCTCCGTACATAGCGCATGGAGACGAGATAGGAGCGGTGGCAGCGGATAAATCCTTCGCCCAGCGCCCGCTCCATGTCCGAAAGGCGCATCTGAAAGTCCTCCGTTCCGGTTGTCAGATGCAGCGTGGTTGTATGCGACAACACTTCCGCGTAGACGATATCGTCCGCTTTGATCCGAATGCTGCCGCCCCCCCTGGGTAGCAAAAGCGTCCGCGGGACCGTCTGCAGACGAGCCTGCGCCCGGTCCAGCACTTCAAACAGCTTCTCCGCTTTGACCGGCTTCATCAGATAATGCAGCGCGGATACCTCGTAGCCTTCCCCCATAAAATCGGGATAGCCGGTGATGAAGACAATTTGCATGCTGTCGTTATCCCTGCGGATTTGCTTGGCCAACTCGATGCCGCTCAGATGCCCCATCTGGACATCCAATAAAACCAGCTCGGCGTTCGGCCGGTCCGCATAATGAAACAAGAAGCTTTCCGCGCTCTCATAAGTAGTAAACGCCGCGGCAATTCCCCGGGCATCCGCCCATTGTCCCGCCAGCTGCAGCAAGTAATCGATTTCTGCCCGTTCATCGTCGCAAATCGCAATATTCAGCTTCAATTAAACCAGCCCTTTATGTAAAAATAAATGCCCCCTGTCGCATCAGCATCTTTATTGTAATTGGGGAATCCAGGATTTGGCAATGAGTCTTCCGAAGGCGCAAATACGGCAAGTCGGTGGAAGCGCTCGAACCGGTCACTAAAATCCCGCTAAACTCCGGGCTGTGACTTACGCTCCATCCACTGCCGCAGCATGTCTGTACCCCAGTTATAGCTGTCCCGGGTCTCGTATTGGCGGTAATCGCACTCCATGCTGGCGATCAGGAACAAATAAATATCGTACCACTCCGCGCGTTTTAGCTGTTCAGGGGTCAGCTTCCCGGTGCCGTAGCCGCTTAGAAAATCATCGCTCAGGCCGTACGTCCGGAAGCCGACCTCCATCAGCACATCCCCCCACAGGCAGCGCTCGAAATCAATGATTCCGGTGATCCTGCCATCCTGAACGAAAATATTGCCGGCCCAGATGTCCCAATGCACCAGCCGGGGTTCGGTGACTTCCCGGAAAAACTCCGCCTCGCCGTCGAGTGCGCGCAAGATGTCGCTGTCCGCAATCTTCAGGTCGACATTCATTCTCCGCGCATCCTCCAGCGTATCGCAAATCATGCTCCGGAACACCTGGAACCAGTTGTCTCCTTGTTTATCCGCCTGCCCGAAATAGCCGAAGCGGTCATGGGTCAGTGAATGGATCTCCCGGTTATAGCTGCCGGCGCTCCGGTTGACCGCCTGGATCTCCTTCTCCGTCATTTGCTCCGTGATCGAGGCAAAGCTTTGTCCCGGAATCCGCGACATCACAAAATAATCCGAGTTGCATACCGTGCGGCTGTCATCGTAATAGAGTATCTCTGCGACGGGAACATCCAGATTTTGCCGGATAAGCTCCATCGATTGCACTTCGCTGAACATGATATTTTTCTCATGCGTCATGACGGGGGTAGCGGGATGCGGCGCGATTTTCAGAATATACTCCTTGCCCTCCATAGTTGTAATTCCATATGCCACGTTAAAAAAGCCCTCGGTCAATTCCGTAATCCGGGCAACCGCCCCGAGCTTAGCTTGGGCACACATAACTTTGATTTCTGCTTCGGTTTTATTGTTTTTGGTTGAACTGACGGGCATGCCGCACCTCCGAAAAAATATAGTGTTGATCTGCCGCAAGGCTTTGGCTGCATGCATCTTTGCCCACTGCTTCCACTTTACGGTATTCCACCGTTATCTTCGCTTTATCTCCCGTAATTCCTTCCGGGCCGCTCGTTTCTCTACAAAAAGGACATCTCGTTAAGCAAAATCTTAACCGGCTTAAATTGCCCATTGTGCAAATTTGCCCTTTGGGCAAAAATATACTATATTGATAAGAGTCAAAATGTTCAATCCTTTCTGGAAAGGAGGAAGATTGGAACTTGAATTCGAAGCCAACGCTGCGCGACAAGAAAAAGGAAGCCACGGCCGACGCCTTAGCCGAAGCCGCTTTCGAGCTTGCGCTTGTCCGGGGGATGGACGGTTTTATCGTCGATGACGTGGTCCAGAAGGCCGGCGTATCCCGGCGGACCTTCGCCAATTACTTTTCCTGCAAAGAGGAAGCCGTGGCGGCGTATTTTACGGATAACGTCTCCCGGGGGAATGAAGCGTCTCTGCTGGCCCTATTCCCCCCGGACGCGGCGCCGCTGGATGTGCTGTACAACATTCTCAAGCTGCAGTTTACCAAAGAGTTCCTGCACAAGCTGCGCCAGTTCGTTTCGCTCGCCAACCAATATCCGTCGCTGGAACCGTATATTCTTAGCGTGTTTCACCGTTTGCAGATTGCCGCGCAGGAAATGCTGGAGCTGTACGCGCACGACCGTTACTCGGATGGTTATACGCATCTTCTGGCCGGTGCGGTGTACGGAGCGTTTGTGCCGATTCTGGATGGAAGGCTGAATGTCATGCTGCCGGGGGAGACGGAGCTGGAAGGCTCGGATGCAATGCCTTTTGAGCAGTATTTGAACACCATGTTCGGTTATTTGCGGGGCGGTTTTTAAATTAGAGATAAAAGGAGAAACCTACATGTCAACATTTTTATACCGGTTGGGAAAATCGGCTTATTCCAAGCCATGGTATTTCATCGCCGCCTGGATCATCATCCTCGGCGTGGTCGGCTCCCTGCTCGGGGTTAACGGCATTCATTCGAGCTCGGAGATGAAGATCGAAGGCACCGAATCGCAAAAGGTGCTGGATATGCTCGCCGAGCAGCTGCCTGCCGCCGCCGGCGGGCAAGCCAGTGTCGCGTTCACCGCGCCGGAAGGCGAACGTCTGGACACGCCGGAACGTGCGGCGCTCATTGCCAAGGCCGTTAATGACGTATACAGCATGGATTACGTCATTAACCCGGCCGAGCTGGCGGCCGAAGCCGCCGGCCAGGCTGCCGCTGCGGGGCAGGACGCCGCAGCGGGGCAGGACGCCGCAGCGGGCCAAGGCGCGGCAGCCGATCCTTCGGCGGCTGCCGGTGCCGACACGGCTGCGGCAGATCAAGCCGCCGCAGCTGCTGCTGCCGCAGCGCAGCAGGCGGCAGCGGGCTTGCCCTACGGCCCGCTGATGGTGGACGGCGCGCCGCTGAACGGCGTAATGCTGTCCGCGGACGGCAGCATCGCCTTGTTCCAGTTCCAGTTCACGGTGCAGCAGACCTCGCTGCCTTCGGAAGTGCCGGATAACGTCATCGCTGCCGTTACCAAAGTGGAGCAAGGCGGCTCCGGCATCACCGCGATTCCGAGCGACTCGCTGAAGAGCACGCCTTCCATCGGTTCGACCGAAGCGGTTGGCGTTGTCGTTGCCGCAATCGTACTGTTCATTACGCTCGGCTCCGTTGTTGCGGCAGGCCTGCCGCTGATTACCGCCCTGCTGGGCGTCGCCATCAGCGTCGGCGGCGCGTTTGCCCTTTCCAATGTGATTCAAATGACGGATCTTACGCCGATTCTGGCCGTCATGATCGGCCTAGCCGTCGGCATCGACTATTCGCTGTTTATCGTTAACCGCCAGCGCAGGCTGATTCTCGACGAGAAGCTCAGCGCGCGCGAAGCGGCCAGCCGCGCGGTCGGCACCGCCGGCAGCGCCGTCTTTTTCGCCGGCTTGACCGTCATGATCGCCTTGTGCGGCTTGCTGGTTATTGGCATCCAGTTTTTGTCCACGATGGCGCTGGTCGCCGCGTTCAGCGTGCTGATTACCGTATTGCTGGCATTGACCATGCTGCCTGCACTGCTCGGCCTGGTCGGCGAGCGCATCTGCTCCGCCAAAGCCCGCTCTAAAAGCGCAGGCCACGGCGCCCATCAGGCACCGCAAGGCTTCTCGCACCGCTGGGCCAACATGGCCGTGAAGTTCCGCTGGCTGATCATCGTTTTGGTGGTAATCGTCCTTGGAACCGCAGCAATTCCTGTCACCAAGATGGAGCTCGGCATTCCGTCCGGCGCCTCCGCCAACCTGGATACGGCGGCGCGCCAAAGCTACGATATCACAACTAAGGGGTTCGGCGAAGGCTTTAACGGCCCGCTGCTGATCGTCGCTGAACCGAAAAATCCTTCCGACAAAATCACGATGCAAACGCTGGGCAAGCTGACCCAGGAGCTGCAGCAGCATGATAATGTCACGCTTGTCTCGCCGTTGGGCGTCAACGCTACCGGCGACATTGCCATCATCAGCCTGATTCCAAAAACCGGCCCGACCGATACGGCTACGCGGGACCTTGTCCATGATCTGCGCAACGAAGATTCCGGCATTGCCGCCGATAACAATGTATCGCTCGGCGTAACCGGCTTTACCGCGATCAACATCGACATGTCCTCCAAGCTGTCCGATGCGCTGCCGGTATACATCGGCATCATCGTTGTGCTGTCGCTGATTATCCTGCTGCTCGTCTTCCGTTCGATCATCGTTCCGGTCAAAGCGACCGTCGGCTTCATTCTCAGTATTCTCGCTACCTTCGGCGTAACGACCGCCGTGTATCAATGGGGCTGGCTGCATTCGCTATTCGGGTTTGACACCGGCGGCCCATTGCTGAGCTTTATGCCGATCCTCGTGACCGGTATCCTGTACGGCCTGGCCATGGACTATCAGGTCTTCCTCGTCAGCTCGATGCGCGAAGCGTATGTCCATGGCCGCCACGGCAACGACGCCGTCGTTCACGGGTACGACCTGGCCAGCCGCGTCGTGCTTGCCGCCGGCATTATCATGGTTTCCGTTTTCGCGGGCTTCATCTTCGCGCCGGACGCCATGATCAAGCAAATCGGCTTTGCGCTTGCTTTCGGCATCCTGATCGATGCCTTCATCATCCGCATGACGCTTGTTCCGGCGGTAATGGCCGTCTTCGGCGACAAAGCCTGGTGGCTGCCGAAATGGCTGGACCGCCTGCTGCCGAACCTCGATGTGGAAGGCGACAAGCTGATCGCCAAGCTGCATGCCGAGGAAGCAGGGCATAAGTAAGGACGCCACGTTTAGAGCGATCGTCCATCCGCTTAAAAGTGCAAAGGTACCGGCAGATTTAATCTGCCGGTACCTTTTTTATGCGGCTACTCATGGACATCATCGATCTCATTCTCCACTTTGTCTGCTCACAAGCATCTTTCACACTTGCGTATTCTGCTTCATTGCATTTCGTACAATGAAAGGGCGCCTTTCGGACATTCAGTGCACAGCCTTCTCCCGCTCCGCAATCTCCGCCTCCTCCAGCACCGCCGTCAGCAGCGCCAACGTGAGGCCCTGGCCCCAGCCCTGCGCCCACTTCCGGTCAATCTGTAGGTACCCGGCAATGTCGTTCATGACGGCGGTCCCGCCGGAGACGTTCAGCACGCGGCCGTTGTCCGAGATGTTCGCCAGAACGCCGTCCAGCGCCTTTTGCACGTATTTGCCGTGCAGCGGATTGCCCTGGACGACCATCGCCGCAGCGATTCCCGCCGAAGCCGACACTTCGCTGTAAGCTTCAGGGTAATCCAGTACGGTGCCCCACAGCCCGTCTTCCTTCTGCAGCTTTTTGATCGCCGCCAGCTGGTCGCGCAGCGAGCTCCAGATATGCATCATCGGCGGGTACAGATAGGCTTCCGGCAGCCCCTTGGCCGCGCGCGCCATCGTGTAGGCGGCCCAGGCATTGGCCCGCGCCCAGTACATGCCCGACATATGGTCTTTATTTACGTTGTTGTAGCCGTGGTACCATAGCCCAGTATTCTCGTCCTGCAAATAGTTGATATGCCAGTAGAACTGGTGCAGGGCGTCGTCGACCAGCTTTTTGTCCCCCAGCAGAACGCCCGTGCGCAGCAGGAAATACCCGGCCATAAACAGCGTGTCGGCCCAGGCCTGCTCGGGAAAATCATTGTTCGCCGATACAGTATGCTGAAGCACGCGGTCGCCGAAACGCAGCGCCTTGTTCTCCAGATAATCGACTTTGCTGAGGATCAGGTCCAAATACTTCTGATCTTTCGTTTGCTCATACAGCGTCAGCAGCATATGCCCCATGGCGCAGGTGTTGACGGTCCACACCGGAAGCCCGGCGGCCAGATATTCGTCGCAAAACTTAGCCATCCGTTCCAAATAGGCCGGTTCGCCGGTCACCTCGAATGCGCGGCTGACGCCGTAATACGCGACGCCGCAAGGCCAGTCCCAGGTTAGGTCCATATCCAGCGTGTAATTTACGACCCGGTCAATCGTCTGCTTCAGTTCCGTCGTTCCGGTTGTAATGATCAAGTGATGATGCCTCCTTAGCAAAAGCCCCGGCCGGATTGAGCTGGGGCTTTCGTCATTATCTGTTTCACAAAAACAACGGATTAATTGTATTTACCCGCATCGATTGCCGCTTGCTTCTCGTCGAGAATTTCCTGATAGCCGGCATCCAGATACGTTTTCTTGGCCGCTTCGTAAGTCGCGTCGAACTGGTCAACCGGAGCAAGGGCGCATTTGATGTACAGCTCCTGGAACAGCGAGTTCAGATCGGCTTTATATTCGTTCACCTTCTCCAGCACGACGCTGTACAGCGCGTCCGGCGTGCGGAATTCCGCAGTTTCATCATAATATTTCAGCAGGTCTTCCACCAGTGCCTCGCGTCCCGGAGGCGCCCACAGGCGGATGTTGGCTTTGCGGTTGACCGCCGGATCGGCGTATTGGATCGTTTCGGTGACCAGCGCCCAATAGTCTTTGTTGTTGTTCTGGGACAGTACGGATTCGCCGCTGAAATCGGCGGTTTTCACGGCAATGCCGTCGGCATCAAGCGTATAGTTTTGGCCTTCTACCCCGTTTTGCAGGAAAAACAGGTTATCCGGCTGGCTCATCCATTCCAGGTACATATACAGCGCAGCACGTTCTTCAGGGGAGGATTCATAGTTGACGCCCATGATGAAGCCAAACGGCCAGTAAGCCCGGCCCTGCGGCTTGTTGCCTTCCGGAACGCCCGCCCCCGGAGGAAGAATCGCGAATTCGGCCTTCGGATCATTTTTCAAAGTAGCGTCGATGGCATCCGTGTTGCTGGCAAGATACAGAGCGTAAGTGCCCGTTTTTCCGGCAACGAATTCGGCTTTGGTCTTGGCGTCATCGTCGCGCAGATAGAATTCCTTGTCGATCAGTCCGTTATTGTATTGATAGTTCAGGTTGCGCAGGTATTTCTCCGTCGCCGGCGTCGTCAGGTCCGCCACGCTGAGGTCGGAGTACAAAGCCCGTTCTTTCTCGTCGACCGGCCAATCCCGGAACGCATAGTTGAAGTTGAAGAAGTTCTTCTTCAGCGTTTCGGCGCCGGTGCCAAGGCCCGCAGCCTTCCATTTGGCCAGCAATTCGTTATATTTCTCCAGCGAGGTCAGGTCTTCCACCTTCATGCCGACCTTTTCCACCCAGTCCTTGCGGATCAGCGTCGTGAAGTTGTCCACGGCCGGACGCGCGGCGAACAGGAAGATGTTTTTGCCGTCCACCTTGCCGTACTGGTTGATCGTCTCGCTCATATTTTTCCAGTAAGTCGGCGCGTAGTATTCAACTTCGTTATAATCGAGCTCTTGCAGAACGTCTTCGCCGTAATAGGCGATGGCCTGCGGCATGTCATAATGGAAAATCAGATCCGGCGCCTTATGTGAAGCCAGCAATTGTTCGAAGTCGGTCACTTCGCTGCTCCGGGTGATCGGGACAAAATTCACTTTGACGTTGTACTTGTCGCCGAATTCCTTCTGAATCCAGCGTGTATAGTAGTTATCGGTTACATTCCAGCCCTCGAAAGCGCGTTCATAAACCGGGATATCCAAATTGACTTTCTCCGGAAACCCTTTGGAATAATCGGTGTAATCCCCTTTGGCATCGGCGGTTTCCGCAGGTGCATTCGTTGCGGTGTTCGTGCCGGTATTCGCGTCCGCAGCGTTCTTGGTATTGCTATTGTCCGATGAACAGCCGGCAAACACCGTGGTTGCGGTAAGAAGTGCGGCAAGCAGTGAAACGGTTGACCTTTTTTTCATTGCGCGTTCCCCCATCTGATTTGAAATGGTTACTCCTTGATTGCACCGAGCATGACGCCTTGAACGAAATATTTCTGAATGAAAGGATAAATGCAGAGAATCGGGACGGTCGCGAACACGACGCAGGACGCTTTCAGCACTTCCGGATTGCTCAGCTTTACGGATGTGGCCTCCAGCTGGAAGCTTTCGCTGGCCTGGATAATCAGGTAATAAAGCTTGAGCTGCAGCGGACGGAGATCGGTATTTTGTTTGATGTAGAACAGCGCATCCTGGTAAGCGTTCCAGCGGCCGACGGCGTAGAACAAAGATAAGGTGGCCAGAATGGGCTTGGACAGCGGAAGCACGATGCTCCACAGAATGCGGAAGTGGCTCGCGCCGTCGATCCACGCGGATTCTTCCAGACTGACCGGGATGCTGCTCGTGAGCGAGCTTTTCATGATCAGCAGGTTGAACGCGCTGAATGCCAGCGGCAGAATGAGCGACCACAGCGTATCCAGCAGGCCGAGATTGCTGATATTCATGAATTCCGGGATGATACCTCCGCTGAAAAACAGCGGGATGGTGAAGATCAGCGTCAGTACGGTACGGCCTTTAAGCTGTTTGCGGGACAGCGGATAAGCGGCGAAGATGGTGATCACCATCCCCAGAATCGTGAACAGCACCGTGACGAGCACCGAGACGCCGAAGGATCGCAGGATACTGTCGTCGGCGAAGATTTTTTTATAAGCCTCAATCGTAAAGCCTTCCGGCCACAAAATGACCTTGTTGGCAATCACGTAAGCATCTTCGCTGAACGATTTCGAGACGACATGGACAAAAGGCAGCAGGCAAGCCAGCGAGACGATGATCAGAGCAAGGCGGATCAATACATCCCAGATGTCAAAACGCTTTTTCGAACGCATGGCGATCACGCCATTGGATGTTTTCATGTTACGCCTCCTCTCTAGATCAATCCGTCTTCGCCAAGCTTTTTGGCGATCCGGTCGGACAGAAGTACGAGCGCCAGCCCGATGACGGACTGGAATAAACCAAGCGCCGTGGCGCGGCTGAAGTTGCCGCTTTCAATCCCCCAGCGGTACACCAGGACGGGTATCGTCGTCGTATATTCCGTCGTCGCTTTATTCGCCAGCGCAAATACCCGTTCGAACGAGCCCTCCATGACTTTGCCGAGGTTCATGATCAGTAGCGTGACGATGGTTGCCCGGATGGAAGGCAGCGTGATGTTCCACATTTTGCGCCACCGGCCGGCTCCGTCCACCGTTGCCGCTTCATACATCTCCGGATTGACGCCGCTGATCGCGGCCAGATAAATGATCGTGCCCCAGCCCATGCTCTGCCAGACGCCGATGGCCAGATAACTGATCAGCCAGTGCGTATCTTCCTGCAGGAACGGAACCCGGTTGCCGCCCTGATTCTCGATGACGTTATTGACCACCCCGCTGCTCTGCCCGAGCAGTTGGTAGGCGATCGCGCCGATGATGATCCAGGACAGAAAGTGCGGCAGGTACAGCAGCGTCTGATTGACGCGTTTGAATTTGATATTCTTCACTTCATTGAGCAGCAGCGCCAGCACGATCGGCATCGTGAAGCTGAACAGCAGGTCCAGCAGATTCAGCATGACCGTGTTTCGGAACGCCCGGGTGAAATCCGGCTTATCGAAGATCTGGCGGAAGATATCAAAGCCTACCCATTCGCTGCCCCAGAAGCCTCTGGAGATCTTGTAGTTTTTGAAGGCGATGATCAGCCCGGTCATCGGCGCGTATTTAAAAACGAGAACAAAAGCGAGCGGAATGACCAGAAGCGCATACAGCTGCCAATCCCGGCGAAAGATGTTCCGGAGTGCCCCCGAACGCGGCCGGATGCTTTTTAAAGCGGTTTCACGAGTGCTTGAAGCGCTTTCAACTTTCAAATGTTTCACCCCCGATCTGGATATGGTAGGAATGTAACGCCGCCGAGTTGCAAGGTGCCGGCCGGGTTATGTCTGCATCATAGCCTGCCGCCCCGCCGACGGTAAATCGTGAGTATTGATAACGGGCTTCACTTTTGATCGGCATAATCATTTCTGAACATCTATAGCAAAAATGGAACTTGTACACCGGTTCGCTGCCGAACGGAGCCCAGTTCCATCGCTGTTTTGATTACTGCGCACGATCCGCCTGCTCCGGCCTCAAGGTCCGGAAATTCCCCGGGGACATGCCTTCGTATTTGCGGAAAAAGCGGTTAAAGCTTTGAACGTTGTTATAGCCGACTTCTGCGGCAATCTGCGCCATGGTCAGGTTGGTCGTTTGCAGAATCTGCTTCGCTTTGTTGATCCGCAGCAGATTCGTATAGTCGATCAGGCTTTTTCCGGTCAGTTCGTAGACAATCCGGCGCATGTAGGAATAGCTGATGCCGATTTCCTTGGCCATCTGTTCAAAACTGATCTCCTGGCAGAAATGCTGCTCCAGATATCGGGTAATCCGTTCGCCGTGACCAGCTTCGCCGGAGCTGCGGGATAAATTGCGGATGATTTCACTGAAAAAGCTCTGGAGGTATTCCTCCAGTTCATCCAGCGTATCGATTGCAGCGATCGTCGAGTAAATGTCCTCCTGCCCGGCAAATATCCGCACCGCATGCGCGTTGTTCTCCCGCAGATATTTGATCGTCACGCCGATCAGCTGGTTATAAATGAACATGATATTATCATAAGTGATATACTCCGCCGACTGGATGTCCTTGCGGATCAGCGCAAGCTCCCGGGAAATGCTGTCCAGGTCGCCTTTTTCGAGGAAATTAACGATACGCCGTTCGCTGTGGTTCGGGTAAATGTACTTCCGGCGTTCATACACCTCCTGCTTCCAGAAGCAGATCGTGCCGCTGCCTTCGATCATCCGCTGCTTGATCCCTTCCATCGCTTCCAGCACCTTGTCCGGAATGACGGCGCTTTCCCCGGTTTGGCTGCTGACACCGATCGTAATCGTGTGCCCAAGAATCTCGGCCGCTTTTTCCCGGATTTTCGTCAGAATCCCGCGCAGCTCGCCCTCGCATCTTCCCGGTTCTTCATCGCTGTAATTCATCACAATCAGAAAACGGCCGTCAGCATGATACACGGTTCGGGCCAGGATCGTATCCGGAAACAGGCTGTCGCTTTGCGAAATCAGCAGGTAGCGGTGGTATTTGCGCGTTTCGGGACTCATATGCTTCACGTACTTCCGGTATTGGTCAATGGAGATGACGGCAACGCGGTAATAAGCGGCCGGGAACAGCTCGGCGATCTGATCGGTCATTTCCCCCCGCAGCAGATTGTGGACCGCCAGGCTCAGCGAATCCTTCTCCCGCTGCTTGAGCAGCGTATACAGCTCCTCTTCCTCCTCCTGCATCCGCTTGAAGGCCGATTCGATGAACAGCAGCTCGTTTTTGTTGGCCGCCTCCAGGTTGCCCCGCGAATGGATGTTCCGCACGAGCCGCTTCACCGGCTTGGACATGCGCGTTGCGATCAAGACGGTCGCTCCGGCGCCCACGAAGATGATGATGGCCATGAGCAAAATAATGCTCTGCTGCAAATGGCGCGACTTCGCCATCAGTTCGTCCATCGAATACACGTTGATATTCCACCAATGATACAGGTCCGATTTCGACCAGGTATAAATCAACCGTTCATCCTTCAGCTTGCGGAAAATATACCCCTGCTCTTGGCCGCTCTGCATAATCTCGCCGATAAACGGCTGTTTGTACCCATTCGTGAACAGCAGGCTTTTATCCGTCTGGGAGATGATCATCCCGTCCGCATTCAGCAGGAAATAGCCGTGCTTGCCATGCTCCGACGTCAGCAGATAATCCCCGATCTGGCTTTCCCGCATATTGACGACAAGCGTACCGCGGGTGGTGGTCGTCAGCCGGTTGAGCTGCAGCACATAAGAAACCACATTGATCCCCGAGGACAGCCTGCGCGGATACCAGACGCCGCTGATTCCCCGCTGCTCCTCAAGGGCACTGTCGATCCAATCGAGCGGCTCATACCGCTCCAGCGTAGTAATCCCCTTATCCGTCGAGACGACATAGTCCGAATCTTCGAGATAAAAATAAGAGGAGTACACGCCGTTCATTCGTTTGTTCAGATTTTGCAGTTCATGCATGATGATCAGCGCGCTGCTGATCGTGCTGTAGTTCATGTTCAGCTTGTCATAAGTTTTGTAGTTGCGGATCGGGTCGAATACCTTCGTGGCGGCAAACCGGACCGTATCCTGCGCCAAAGAATTGAGAGCGCTTTCATTTAATTGACGATTGGCATTCAAACCGGCAAGCGAGGATTCGGCAATCGTGTTCTCGGAATTGCGCAAGATCTGCCCGTCGCTGTACCAGGTCAGGATACTCAGCGGGACAGCCATGACAAAAAACAAAATCAGCGTCAACTGAAACATAATTGATCGTTGTTTCATTCGGCCTCTCCTTGTTCTTGGAATCATTTCTAGCACGGCATCAATGAATCGCTATTTCATTATACTCAAAGCCCGCCCATTTTTGAACCGTTGATGTACCACATTTTCACATCGCGTTTATCTGGTTTGTGCAGAAAATTGACCGGGGCAACCTTTTTGCCCGAGCGCAAGCTTCTTTGTCTGGGGACATTTTTAGTCCCCCGGGTAAAAACGTTTCTCTAGACCCACTCAAATTGCGGCTGGTAATATATAAAAATGCCGGGGACGACAAGGAGGTTGCTGAAGCGATATGGAGCAGCAGCAGCGTTTCGAAAACTTGAAATTGGGCGAACGCGGGGCAATCGTCAGCATCATTGCATACATTTGCCTCTCGGCACTCAAATTAATCATAGGCAATTTTTCCGGTTCGGAAGCGCTTAAGGCGGACGGATTAAACAACGCGACGGATATTATCGCTTCCATTGCCGTGTTGATCGGACTTAAGCTTGCCCAAAGACCTGCGGATCTGGACCACCCTTACGGTCACTGGAAGTCCGAAACGATCGCCTCGCTTACCGCTTCCTTCATTATGATGGCCGTAGGTCTAGAGGTATTGGTGGCCGCTGTTTCATCCGTTTTCAAGGGCCGGGCACAGTCGCCGGATTTGATCTCGGTATGGACCGGATTATTTTGTGCGGTTGTGATGTACTTTGTATACCGGTATAATAAAAATCTTGCCGCTAAAATCCGGAGCCAGGCCGTTATGGCGGCGGCCAAAGACAATATTTCGGACGCCATCGTGAGTATCGGCGCGGTTATCGGCATCGTCGGTTCGCAATTCGGCATTCCTTGGCTTGACCCTGTAACGGCTGTTGCCGTTGGTTTTATCATTTGCAGGACTGCCTGGGACATCTTCCGCGAAGCTTCCCATCAGTTATCCGACGGTTATGACGAAGCGGCGGTTCAGGCCTACAAAGAAACGGTTATGCAAGTAGCAGGGGTCGAAGACGTGATGGATCTGCGGGCGCGGAATTACGGCAGCAACGCCGTGGTGGACGTCGTCCTGTCGATCAAAGGCGATCTGGCGTTTCAGAAGGCCCATGACGTGGCCACTAATGTAGAGAATGAATTAAAAAAATCCTCGGAAATTATCGAAGTCCATGTGCACTACGAACCGACGAAATAATCTAAAATCATGCGCACCATGCATCGCATCGTAACGGAGGCTTTTTCATTGAGCAAAGAAAAAAACGAATCCATGCTTGCCGTAAGTATCAGCTTGATCAGCAACTTGATTTTGACCATCGGAAAAATCGTGGTGGGCGTATTCTTCAACAGTCCCGTTCTTTTGGCGGACGGGGTACATAACGCGGGGGATGTCATCGCTTCGGGCGCGGCACTGGGGTCCATGCGAATCTCGCAGCGTCCGGCCGACGAGGATCATCCTTACGGACACGGCAAAGCGGAGGTGCTGGCGGCAGGCATTGTCGGGATCATTCTTGGCATCGCCGCCTTCTACATGGCATACCATGCCGTTTTGGGGTTATTCGAGGAGCCGCATCCGGCCAGCTTTATCGCGCTAATTGCCGCGTTTATCTCCTTGATCTGGAAGTTTTGGCTCTACCGCTACACCTTCAAGGTGGGTCAAGCCGCCAAATCCAAAGGTCTGCTGGCCACGGCTTATGACCATCTGGCCGACGTTTATGCGTCGATCGCCGCTGTCGCCGGGATTGGCCTGTCGCTCGTCGGCGAGCATTATGACATACATTTCCTTGCGTATGGCGATCCGGTTGCGGGCATTGTCGTTTCTTATTTAGTATTGAAGCTGGCGATCCATATGGGAAAAGAAGCCGCCAACGTGCTGATGGAGAAATCCATCGACGCTGAGAAAATGATCGACTTCACCCGGCTGATTAAATCCGTGCCCGAAGTTAAACGCATCGACCGCGTGCGGGCCCGGGAACACGGTCATTACATCTTGGTCGATGTGCGCGTCAGCATCCCCGCCGATCTTACGATCCAGCAAGGCCATGACATTGCACGGGAGATCAAATCGACCATCAAGCACAACCATGCCGACGTGGACGAGGTGCTGGTACATTTGAATCCTTATTATTAAAGGGATATCTAAATTTCTAAAGAGGTTCACATCTGTGCATAAGTGGACGCTTAATACCAAAAGGCAAGGCAGCCACTCACCAATTAAGGGTGTATGGCTGCCTTGCCTTGTTTCTTATTGATCTCGCCATTTACTCATTCGTGCCTGCGTATAGCCGCACTTCCGTCGCTTGAGCCCAAATCGGGATACACTTTTCTCCATACATCCTACTCTGTCTTCGGCGTAATCAAGCCTTTGCCGATCACATTGGCCGATACCGGCTGAAGGCCGAGCTCCCGCGCCCACACCGACAGCTGCCCGATATGGTGGATCTCATGCGCCACGACATGGCGGACGACCTCGCCCCAGGCATCCAGCGCGATCGTGCCATTCGGCTGCGGAACATAAAGCGGACGCGTCTCCCACTCGTCCTGCCAGGCGTTCACGAACGCCTCCACCTCGGGATGGAAGCGGCGGTCCAGCTCCCGCACCTTCTCCAACGTACTGTACTGCTCGAACGGCTCTTGAAAATCCGGATGGCCCTGGAGCGTGCGAATCCAGCTCCATTCCACATCCACGATATGATACAGCGTCTCCAGAATGCTTCCTACCCCTCCGGTCCGCTTGCGTAGCAGTTCTTCCGTCGCTACTTCCCCGCACCAGTCATACCACTGCTCCCGGACAATCCAATTGTAGCGAAACATCGTCTGCATGGGTTTGCCTCCTATTCGATAAATAATGCCAAGCCCCGGAAAAATCAGTTTAGCCTACTTTGGCGCCATGCGAAACGGCCAGCAAAGCAGCCTGTTCCTGATCCATCCGCAGTCCGGTGACCGCAAAGGTCCGGAAATCGATCCCTTCCATGCTTGCGCCGCGGATATCCGCTCCCGCCAGTCTGGCGCCCGATAAGATCGCCATGGTCAGATCGGCTTTACGCAGATCGGCCTTCTCCAGAACGGCACCCGAAAAATCCGTCTCCACGAACCGGATTTCGCGCAAATCCTGCCGGGCCAGTTTGGCGTTCCGCAGGTTGGTATAGGACCAATCGCCATTGTCCATCGTGATGCCGTCCAGCGTCGCGTTCGTGAAGTCCGAGCCGGTCATTTTACAAGTATCGAACTTGGCGGAGAACAGGTTGGCGCTCGTAAAATTGCAGTTTTCGTAGGCCGATTCGTTATGCAGCGAGCCGTTCAGCGATGCTCCGCGGAAATTGCAGCCGATAAACCGGCAATGGCTTACGGTAATCTCATCGAGTTCGGCATTTGCAAACGAACAGTTCATAAACGTGCAGCCGATCAGCTCCCCGTATCTTAAATCCCGCCCTCCGAAATCAATCTCGTCATAGTCTTGTTTAGTATATTGAAACATGGTACCCTCCCAGGCGTTCTAGCGATTTCAATTATCTCTGCATCGACCGGAGCAGCGTAAACTGCCGGGCCAGAAACTGCGGCGTGTACGGCATATCATGGCGGAGCCAGGACACGACCGTTCCGATCAGGGCAGCCGAGCCGTACCAGACGACGATATCCTTTTGCAGGCCGGCTTTGGAGATGAACGATGCGCGCTCATTTTCCAGCTTGGATACGACCGATTCGGACACCATCCGCAGCAGCCGCTCCGTAAAAATCGGGGTCCGCCGCGAAGCCAGCACCACTTTATAGAACTTCGCGTTCTCCGCGATATGCTCCAGCAGATTGACCATCACATAATAATCGCGCTCTTCTTTGGTGCCATCCTGCGGGTTATTATTCAGCGCACGCTGAATATCTTCGTACATCTCTTCGGCGAGCTTGTCCATCATGTCGGGAATGTCTCGGTAATGCAGGTAAAAGGTGACTCGGTTGACGGTGGCGCGTTCGGCGATTTTGTTCACCGATATTTTTTCGATGTCCATCTCCTGCATCAGATCGATAAAGGCATCCTTCAGCAGCTGGCGCGTCCGCAGGATCCGCGGATCGGTGCGTGGTTTATCCGAATTCATGTGTTCTGCTTCCTCCTGATCCCTATTTTACAGTTTCGGCGTTTTTGTTCAACATGTTTGACTTGGGCGACAGATAACCCGGGCGATGATAATTACTTTACAGATCAAATGTAACTGTTGCTTGTTTTCAGAGATTTTCTGAATATAATCAATTCTATGACTAATTTATACTATGTTAATTATCTAACATTTTGTAAATTAAGTACAGCGCGAAAACACCAGAGGGGATGAGAAACTTGAGTACGACCCATGCCGCATCAGGCGGTTCGGTCCGCAAAGGACCCATTTTATTCATTATGATTCTCGGTGCCTTCCTGGCTACCTTGAATCAGACGATTATGAGCGTGGCAACGCCGAAGCTGATGGGCGATTTCGGCATTTCCGCGACGACCGCGCAATGGCTGACCACAGGATACATGCTGGTTAACGGCGTATTGATTCCAATTACGGCATATTTGATGCTTCGCTTCTCGACGAGACAGCTGTTTCAGGCTTCGATGATTATTTTTCTGATCGGGACCGTGGTTGCGGCGATTGCAACCGACTTTCCAGCGCTGCTGACCGGACGGATGATTCAGGCAGCCGGCGCCGGCATTATTATGCCGCTGCTTACGAATGTCATTCTGGCGTTGTTCCCTCCTGAGAAACGGGGCGGGGCGATGGGCATGATGGGTCTTGCCATCATCTTCGCACCGGCGATCGGCCCGACGCTGGCCGGCTATATTCTCGAGCATTACAAATGGGAAACGATGTTCTACGGCATGATTCCGATTGCGGTTATCGTCATTATATTCGGATTTGTCCTTTTGAAAAATGTATCGGAAACCACCAAAGCGAAGTTTGATCTGCTCAGCGTCGTGTTGTCTACGGTCGGCTTCGGCACCTTGCTGTACGGCTTTAGCCGGGCAGGCAGTCTCGGCTGGTCCAGCGCGGAGGTTATTGCCTCCATCGCCGTCGGCATCGTTGCCCTCGCTTTGTTCACTTGGCGCCAGCTTGGCTCGGGCGAGCCGCTGCTTGACCTGCGGGCTTTTAAATACAACATGTTCAGCCTGACGACGTTTATTAATATCGCGATCACCATGGTGATGTATGCCGATATGATGCTGCTGCCGCTGTATCTGCAAAATGCCCGCGGGTATACCGCGCTGGAATCCGGTCTCCTGATGCTTCCCGGCGCTTTGGTGATGGGCTTCCTGATGCCGGTGACCGGCAAGCTGTTCGACCGCTTCGGCGCGAAATGGCTGGCCGTCTCCGGGATGGTCGTCACCATCGTTGCGACGCTTGGCTTTATTAACCTGACCGACTCGACATCGTATACGTATCTCGTGCTGATGTCGACCATGCGCCGGATCGGCATGGCATTGCTCATGATGCCTGTACAAACGGCAGGTCTCAACCAGCTGCCTAAGCGCCTTAACGCGCACGGCACGGCGATTACCAATACCGTCCGTCAGGTCGCCGGAGCAATCGGCACCTCGCTGCTCGTCACCGTCATGACGAACCGGACTACGACGCATATGAAGGACATGATGGCATCCGGCGGCAAAGCCGGCTTGTCGCAGGCGCAGCTGGGCCAAGAAGCCATGATCCAGGGCATCAACGACGCCTACCTGGTGATCATCGGCATCGGCATCGTCGGCCTGCTGCTGACCTTCTTTATTAAAAAGGTAAGTCAAAAGAGCGAAACGCCTGCTCCGGAGCCGGTAAAGATTCCGGTGGCGAAAGAAGCTTAAGCCGACACAAGCCAGGATATGAAAAAGGACTACCGCCGATCTTGAAGTGCACCCCTTAGAATAGACATTGGAAAAACCCCCTGGTTAATCCGATGAAATCTAAGGGGTGCATTTTTATGGCGATTAAAGGACAGAAGTTTAAAACATATACTGAAGAAGATAAGAAAGAGGCAATCCGTCTACATGTGGAGGAGAAATGGACATACAGGCAGATTACTGAACATCTTGGGATCCAGGATAAGAATAGAGTTAAGAAATGGATGCGGAAATATCGGGAACAAGGTGAGTTTGGATTATTGGATCAGCGAGGACGACGGGAGAATTATATCGATCAAGACAAGTATATTCTTCATCTCAAACGGGAGAATGACATGTTAAAAAAGTGCTTGGAAATCTGGATGCAGGAGGCAAGGAAGAACGCTACAAACTCATCGAGCAAGCGGCAAACCCAAGGCAAGTAACTGATCTATGCCAACTCTTTGGCGTCTCTAGAAGTGGTTACTACGCCTATTTAAAGCGTAAAGGTAACGACCGGGATGCCGAGGCTAAACGACTACTCCGTACCGTGTACAAACGCTACGAAGGAAAGTATGGTTACCGGCAGCTCCAGCTGTTCTTGTGGCAGGATGACGGCGTGTGGATGAACCACAAGAAGGTACTGCGCCTTATGCAAAAGCTCGGTCTACAGGCCGGCATTCGCCGGAAACGCCGGTTTAACATGACATACCAGGCTGGAGAGCGTGTGGCGGAGAATCTACTTAAGCGAGACTTTACGGCAGAACAACCAAACCAGAAATGGGTAACGGATGTGACCCAATACCGGGTAGGCGAGCGCTGGCTGTATCTTTCTGCGGTAAAAGATTTGTTCAACAACGAGATCGTGGCTTACCAGCTCGGCGAACGTAACGACAACGAGTTGGTACTGCAGACGTTTGCCAAAGCCTTCGCCAAGCAAAAAGACGTGACCGGATTGGTCGTTCACAGCGACCAAGGTTTCCAGTACACGTCTCACGCTTACCACGACATGCTGCCCAAGGTTGGCGCCCAAATCAGCATGTCTCGCCGGGGCAATTGCCTAGACAACGCCTCCATGGAGAGCTTCTTCTCGCATCTCAAAACGGAAGGGCTCTATCCCTATGATATCCGAAATCTGGCAGAGGCACAAAGGCGAATTAAGAAATACATACGATTTTACAACCGAAGACGACCACAACGTAAATTAAACAACAAACTGACGCCGATAGAGTACCGACGCCAGTTTGCTGCCTAGGTGTTTTTTTCAATGTCCACTAAATGGGGTCTTGACCAATCTGGCGATAGTCCTTTTTTGTGCATGATTTCTGCCGTAAGCATGTATGCTGCCGTGCAGTGGAATGCCTCCACGCATTACTCTTCCAGCCACAGAATTGCGGTTACGCCGCGCGGATAATATTTGCTCCCGATAATCTCCCCGGAGATAATCTGATCGCTCCAGCTCCAGATCGACAGCTCGGGATGCGTCAGCCACTGCACATGCGCCCGGTCCGCTGCTCTGCCGCTTTCATCCCACGCCATTCCGAAAATTTTGCGGGCGATAAACTGGCACAGATAGATTTTGCTCAGCCAGCTGTTGTTGCTGGTCGAGGAGATTTTCCAGCCGCCGTCTTCGAACAGGCAGACGCCTTTGACCAGCACCGTTTGCAGGTGCCGCTCCAATGCGGCGATATAGCTGCCGAAACGGCCGTCCGGCTCCAGCGCCTCTTTGCTTCCGGTCATGTAAGGGAAGATCAGCCCTTCGATGGCCGGGATGATCCGGGAGTGGTTGCCTTCGCCGATCACCGCCGGAATCCAGCCCTCGTCCGTGACGTGGGCGACGAGCGTCGCTGCGCAGCGCTCCGCCTGCAGACCCGCGGTCAAGGCGAGTTCTTCTTTTCCGTACACGCGGAAAAGCTTCTCCATCGCCACATAAGCCGCCCAGCATTTGCCGGCGAGATAAATGTTGTTGCGGGCCTGCCCCAGCGATACATCCAGGCTGTCGTACGTGGTAATCTCCGCTCCGCCCATCGTGCGCGAGCTGTCGAGCCCCATAATGCCGTTCCGCAGCGCCGGATCCGGATGATCCCGGTTCAGCATGCTGTCCAGGCAATCCCCCAGCACCTTCAGGTTGCGCTCCAGCCACGTCCGGTCGCCGGTCTGCTCGACGTACGTCGCTGCGCACAGCACCCAGTTCACGAGCTGTTCATGGGTCATATGCGAGAAACAGCCGTCGATGCCGTACAGTTCATAAGAGGAATATCCCGGACGGGACACCGCATTGGCTACGCCCATATCGTGGGTAAAGCTGAGACCTCCCGGGTAGGTTTGCTCTTCTCCCGGAAAACGCACCGAATCCGTATAGCTGAACCGTTCTACGTACATATCCAGCTCGTTGCGCACCGTCCATGGATTCATCCGCAGTTCATAGAACAGCTGATCGACCGTGAGATCGAAAGTGTTCATCATCCGGTATTCGCCTTCGTTGACCACCCAGAACGGCTTCCCGTTATAGTCAAGCAGCTCGGTGGAACCGTAATAGCTGCGGATCGCATGATTCAGCATGAACGCCTGGTCTTCGCTGAGATTTTTTCCGTCAAAAAGCGTATTTGCCTCTTCCGCGCTTGCCTTCAGGGCATCGAACCGCGACAGCGCATATTCGGCGACCGCTTCCACATTGCTGAAGTAACGGGTGTAAAAGTAAGAGGCATCCATGCCGGATGTGACGTATCCGGAACGGTGGAACGCCGCGGTCAGGCGGAAAGTCTTCCGCTCTCCCGGCGGTACGTCCATGATCAGCGCAGCCGTCTGGCCGAGACCGAATGTCCAGTTCTCCTCCAGTTCGGCCTGCAATATTTGCTCCAGCGTAAAATGCTGCGCGGACTTCATTGTCCCCTTCTCGGCGGCGATGCCCAGAAAACGGCCTTGGCCAATGCCGGTCAGCTGCTCGCTGGTGTCATCCAGCCGGCGCATCGCGGTATACGGATCGCCCCCCTGAAATCCGAAGAATGCGCGCCGCGGCGAAGTCCCCAGCGTATTGTCCACTTCAAGCTCGAGCAGCAGAGCCGGCAGCAACACTTCCTTCAGTTCTTCGTCCGTTGCCGTCTCCGGATCGGGTACGGCTCGAACAGGTGAAAAAATGCGGAATGTCAAGTCGCCGGCCTGCCAGGTATCCGTGGATAATTCCATATGCCGACGGATGTCCTGATCCGCAAAAGGAAACAAAATCCGCGGTTTGACGTTGTCCGCACCGGTGTTTTCCACGTCGTAGCGTTTGCTTTCGTCATCGCCTTCAATGTCATGGAAGGGCAAGGTATCAAACCCTTTGCCGTCTCTCCGCTCGAGGCCGATATAGATGTTTTGTTTCGGAGGCCGGGCCAGTTCAAGATCGAACCCTCCGGAAGCCCCCTTAAAACCTAAGGTGAAGCTGGCAAACGCCCCGATTGGCGAATGATGGGCATTGTAAAATAGATTTTCCGGCATTACTCTCACGACTCCCTCTAGGCATTTCCCATAGTTTCGGGTTATGTTTTCATGTTAGCCGGGGAAGCTCTTTCCCGACAGGTTCAAACCTGCCGATTATTTGGGCAAATCCTGCAATTGCAGAGGATATGCTATAATGGGCCTATCTATTTCACAATTAAAGAGGACGCTCATGAGTATAAATGAACCCGGAACCCTTCATTCCCTCGACGGCCGGATGTCTCCCGACATTCAGACGGCCTTCCATGTCTACGCTGCCCACTGGAGAAAGGTCGATCCAAAGTGGTCATACCCCGAGCACACGCATCCCATGTTCGAGATCAATGTCGTGCTGGAAGGGCGGCAGCAGATGCTCGTTGGCAATAAGGCCTACACTCAGGCAGCCGGAGAGATTGTGTTCATCCGGCCCGGGGTGCCGCATTCCAGCCTTGTCGCTGATCCGGAGCACGAAATGACTTATTATTGCATGCATTTCGATATTAATGACCTGGCTTTGCGCCGCGCGCTGCTGAAGCTGGATGTCGTCAGCCTGAGGGGCGACACGCCGGAAAAGCAGGCCTTCCGCCGTGCGCTGGATCATGTCATCCGCGCAGCGATACTGACCGAATCCGGCAATGTGCAGCGGAACCGCCTAGTTACGTTGCAAGCCTCGCTGCAGCTTTTTGCCGCCCTAAGCGGCTGGGTACTGGCTGAAACTCCAGATGCCGGACCGTCAGTGCTGGCGGGCGTGACGGAGAATACCGTCGCCCTTGCCCATGCCGTTGAAGGCCTGCTGCAGGAGTCCGTCTTCACCGCAGCCGCAACCCAGAGCCGCGGCGGCTGGATCGAGGAGATCGCCGCCCGGCTCGGCTATACGCCGAATCACTGCAACCGCGCGTTCCGGCAAATCTACGGCATGTCGCCGCGGCAGTATCTGTCCGACCTCACGATCCGCCACGCCAAACTGCTGCTGCTCGACAATACCTTGTCGGTCGACACCATCGCCCACCGGCTCGGATACCGCGACGTCTCGCATTTCAGCAAGCAATTCAAACGCTGGACCGGACTGCCGCCGATGGGGTACCGGCGGAATGCGGAGGAACCATCCGGCTCATTCCTGGGCTAAGAGCTTCACCCTTGAAATCGGCGTTTTCGGCTAAATTAGAGGGGGGAAATCCCACGATTCGCTCTATAGACGTATCACGTTTGCTCAAAATTTGCTCCGGGGCGACTCTGACTCTTCCCCTCTTAATCCCCTTCTACAGCCGTTTCACCATATGAATGTCCAGCGGCTCTTTCGCAAACAGCTCCGCATCCACGCTATCGGTCATATCCGATCCGCAGCTCATATAGAACTTCACCGCAGACTCCGTTTCGGTCGCTGATATGTACAGAGACTTGGCGCCTTTGGCGACGGCTTCGCGGCTTAAAGCCTCCAGGATCCGGCGGCCGATGCCTTGCCTGCGGTAATTTCGCGACACGTACATCAGGTCCAGCTGAAGCTGGTCGTTGTCCGCCCCTCTGAACTTGTGGGCCAGCACGCCGAACCCGACCAACGTTTCCCCGTCGTAAGCACCGTAAGCCGCCCCTCCGTTCCGCAGTTCATCTTCGTACCGCGCGATCATTTCGGCGTAATCGCCGTCGCTCCAGTTAGGACACTCATGACCGGCTGCGATTTCTTTCAGGATGCCGTCTTGGCATTTGTAATATCTGCCGATAAATTCGGAGCGGTCGATCTGGCGGATCTGCTGAGCATCCCCGATTGTCATCGAACTGAATGTAATCATACGTCCTCCCGTGATCTGTAGAATAGTAAAATCATAACAAAAAGCGACCCTGTCATCCAGATGGACAAGGCCGCTGCGGTACTGCTTATTTATTTCGTTGCTTGCTTTACCAAAGCGTCGAAATTCGGCGTCGCGGTGTCCGGCCCGTTTTTTTTCAGCGCATAAAATCCTTGGACCAGCCCTTCGATTTCGAGTGCTGAACCTTCAATTTTCGCAGCCAATGGAGAATAATGATACAGTTTATAAAAGACCCGGTTTAACCGCTTATGTTTCTTGACCCAATCGGCCGGTTTGGCCGGAATCACTTCCACGCCAAGCGCCTTCAACACATCAAATCCCTCATCCATTGCATCCACCACCTGCTTCAGCAGTTCATTGTCTCTGGCTACCGATTTCAAATGATTGTTTTTGATCACTGCCGCCAAATTGAGCGGAATAATCGAAATCATATGGCTTTTCAGCCAGGCGTCGATGTTGCGTTCGTATTTGATTTTGTATTTGCTGTTTTTGAACATTTGCTCCAGGACCCGCTTGAAAGGAATTTCGCCGCCTCCCAAAACCCCAACCACCATCGCCCCGGCGTTAAACCGGATGGCCGTTATCCGATTGTCCCCGCGGCTGCCGCCGCTGATCTGAAAGGCGAAAGCGACATTTTTGTGCTTCACGCTATGCGCTTCCAGATAAGCTTGCATCTCCGATGCGGTGGCATTGTTCCCTACCAGAATGATATTTTCGCTGCAATTCTGAGCCAGCGCCGGCAGCACCTGCGGAAAGTCCGTATATTTCATCGTAACGAAAATGACGTCATAACGGTCCTCCCGCTCCAGATCGATAATCACCTTCACCGGGTCTACCGTTGTCTTGAACTGCAAATAATGGCGGATGACCAGACCGCTGTCCCGCAGTTCTTCCGCCCGCCGTCCCCGCGCCAGAACCGTAACGTCCTGGTTGGCTCTTACCAGCACATGTGCCAGCAAGCTGCCTTGAATGCCCGCTCCATAGACAAGTACCTTCATTAAAATAGCCTCCTGTGATATGAACAATTGTTGATTACTGAACATTTGTTTGCTACCATCAAGGTATCAGACGCCGGCAGGATGTTCAATCGTCAGATCCGCAGCGTTGTTCATTAATCAACAATCCGGCCAAATTGTCCAGGAAGGAGCGGAGTTTATGGATCGAAGAAAACAAAAATCACAGGATATTATTATGAAGGCCTTTCTAGAGCTGCTGAAGGAGAAGGATCTGGCCAAAATCTCCATGAATGAAATCGCCGAACGGGCCAACGTGAACCGGGGGACGATTTATCTGAACTTTGTCGACAAATATGATCTGCTGGAGAAATGCATCGCCGTGAATCTGGCGGATCTGATCCGCGATTGCAAAGGCACCACCGCTAGCGCCGGCGCATTTACCAAAGAATCGCTGGAGCAAACGTTCCGTTATCTGGAGGCGAACATCGCGTTCCTGCGCGACTTAATCGCCAATGTAGGATTTTTGTCCATTCGTAAATGTATACTGGATGAGATTCAGTCCTCGTTGCGTCCATATATTATAGAAGAAACGGCTAAAAACAATGTACGGGCAGAAGTTGCGGTTCAATTTTTCGCCTCGGCGCTTACCGGCGTCCTCGAATGGTGGCTGACCAGCGACACGCCCTGCACCGCTGAGGAAATAGCCGATGAACTCTGGATACTGCTGCAAAGCGACCGTTTGGGCAAACTGCTGCACCCGAAGGCTCTAACTTCAACTATGAGTAAAAGCTGCGAATCCGCTCGTATTCCTCGGCCGTAATCGCCATAATCGTGCCATGCTTGAACCCGTATGGAAAGCTGAAACTGGCATCCGACCGGATAAATCGCCCGCTGGCGAGCGAGTCGGCTACAAAAGGCACATATCCTTGACCAGCGCCTTCGACCTCGTAGAAATCAAGCATCAGGAACCACCGTCCGTCTTGCAGCCGGAACGCGGTCGGCGCTTCATAGACGCCCTGCTCCAGAACAATCGCCGCCGGATTCGCTTCGCTTTTCGTAAAACGATAATATCGCCCATCCTCTTCGTAAATCGCGGAATCGATAATTCCGCTGTCTGCCTTCCGGCACAGCAGTTCAGGCGCCGTAAAAGTTACAAAGTCCCGCGTTCTGGAATAATAGATTGCTTTATCTCCGTATTGATTCGAGCGGTGGGAGGAAGACCAATGCACGACATAGTCGTCATGTGCCGCATCGTAAATGATATCCGGAGCCCACACACAACCAAAATCCGCGTCGCCCAGCCGGATCAGCCGCTCCTCCGACCAGTGGACCAGATCCTCCGACTCCCAGCAGACCAGATAAGGACTGCCGCTTGTCGTGATCTCCCCCCAGCTTCCGTGATATTTGGCTTCAAAAGAATTCGCCAGGCTGAGGTCTGTCGCCAGAATGACAAACTTGCCGTTTTTCGTGCGGATAATCGTATGATCCCTGACCCCTTGCTCGCCTACCCAACCCTTACCCGAATTACATTCCACGACGCTTTCGCCAGCGATATTTCCAGCCGGCCGCCGCCCGTTGCCGTACCGGTGACCGCTTGTTGACGCGGCTCTACCCGATGCGGATGCTCTTTGGTGTTACAGGCTTTGAGATCCTCATGGGCGAGAACGATATGCTCCAGCACTTCAATGCTGCCAAAACTGCGCAAGTCGGCATGCAGCTCCAGGCTTTCCGACAGATGGCGGTTGACGGCAAACACGGTGACTTCTCCCGCTTCTTCATTGTGTACGGCAACCGCTTCCAGGTACGGCACGTCGGTAAAATCCTTGGAATCGTATTTCGGCGATTTCAGCATCGGGTGCAGCACGGTCCCCCGTCCGTACAGCGATGCATGAAGATACGGATAATAGGTCGTCTGCAGCCACATGGCCCCGCCGTTTTCCGTCGTAATCGGAGCAATGACATTGACCAGCTGCGCCAGACAAGCCACTTTCACCCGGTCCGCATGTTTGAGCAGCGTGATCAGGCAGCAGCCCACCACCAGCGCATCCTCCATAGTGTAGACATCCTCGAACTCCGGCGGCCCCACCTGCCAGCGTTTTTCGGCACGGCTCTCCCCCTGGGTTTTCCATACATTCCATTCGTCCAGGGAGAGGTACAGGCGTTTGCGGCTCTTTTGCTTGGCCTGGATGTAATCGCATATGGAAGCGACGCTGCCGATAAACTGATCCAGGTCGAGCGAGCGGGCGAGGAAATTCGGCGTGTCCTCTTCATGGTTGTTATAGTAGGTATGCAGCGACAGCAAATCGACATTCTCATAACACAAATCAAGAACCGTCGCTTCCCACTCCGCAAATGTAGGCATGCCTCTCGACGAACTGCCGCAAGCAACCAGCTCCAGGTCCGGATCCACCCAGCGCATCACTTTAGCCGTTTCATTGGCGAGTCTGCCGTATTCCACCGCCGTTTTCGCACCGATCTGCCACGGGCCGTCCATTTCATTGCCCAGGCACCATGTCCGGAACTTATGCGGCTCTTTGTAGCCATGCGCAATCCGCAGGTCGCTCCAGTAGGAGCCGCCCGGATGGTTGCAGTATTCCACCAGATTGCGCGCGGCGTCGATACCGCGGGTTCCGAGGTTGACGGCCATCATCACCTCGGCTCCCGCCAGCTTGGCCCAATCCGCGAACTCATTGGTCCCGATCTCGTTCGGCTCCGTCGTCCACCAGGCCAGCTCCAGCTTGCGCTTCCGTTCGCTCTTCGGGCCGACGCCGTCCTCCCAGTTGTAACCGGAAACGAAATTGCCGCCCGGATATCGGATCATCGGCACGTTCAGCTTGCGGATCGCTTCCAGGACATCACCGCGAAACCCGTTCTCATCGGCTGTCGCATGGCCCGGATCGTAAATTCCGCCGTATACCGCGCGACCCAGATGTTCGATAAAAGAGCCATAAATTCGCTTATCAACCTCAGCCAAACCAAAATCCTTGTCCACGATCATCGACGCTTTAACGGACATCATGTTCCCTCCAGTAGAATTAGCTATTGTATTAATCCTAATTGCATTATCTCTTAACTCGATCTTATAGATTCAGGTGTAAATTGACAATTTCAAATTTCAGGATTAATATAATCACTAATTCTAAGCATGGAAAATGGAGCGGAAATACATGTACTTAACGACGAATAAGGATTCTCTGCAGGTCTACGAGGCGCTGGCCAGCGAAGTCCGCCTGCAAATCGTAGAGCTGCTCGACGGCCGGGAAATGCACATCAAAGAGCTGGCTGCTGCGCTAGGGCTGAGCAGCGCCATTGTCAGTTCGCATGTGAGCAAGCTGCAAAAGGCCGGTCTAATCAGTTCGCGCATGCGCAGAATCGACGGCGCCACCTTTAAGTATTGCTCGCTGTCCGTGCATTTTCTGCAGATCAAGCTCTCCGGCGCGCAGGACATCGCCCGCAAAGTGGTCGAGCTGTCCCTTCCGGTCGGTTCGTATACCGACTTCTCCGCCTCGCCCACTTGCGGCATCGCGACGACCGAGCATCTGATCGGCTTCTATGATGATCCGCGTTTCTTCGCCGATCCGGAGCATGTACATGCCGGGATCTTCTGGTTCGGCAAAGGGTATGTGGAATATACCGTGCCGAATTATCTGTTCGAGGATCAAGTGATCAAGGAGATCGAAATCTCGATGGAATTGGGATCTGAGGCGCCGAATATCAATGAGAAGTGGCCCTCCGATCTTTCTTTTGCGCTCAACGGCAAGGATGTCGGCATCTGGACGAGCCCGGGGGATTTCGGCAAAACGCGGGGCCGGCTGACGCCTGCCTGGTGGCGTCCCGACGTGAATCAATACGGCATGCTGAAGGTGCTGCGGATCAACTCGCTGGGAACGTTCATGGACGGGCAGCAGATATCGCCGGTTACGCTGCAGGATATCGACTGGCACAGCAGCCAGTGGCGGCTGCGGATTACGGCGGAGCCGGCCGGGCGCAGACGGGGCGGCCTGACTGTGTTCGGACGGGGCTTTGGCAACTACGACCAGGATATTTTCGTGCGCGTATATTACGAGTAAACGCAAAAAGCAAAGTCCCGAGACAGGGTCTCAGGGACTTTGCTTTTTATTATGGGCCTATTGACCGGTTAGGCTGCAAGTTACGAGTTTCTTCAACCCTTCGCGTGGCCGGAAAAGTAACTTTTTAAAATGTCCACGCTCTCTTCCCGCAGCACGCCGGCGGTAACATCAGGCCGATGCCCCGAATGGTCGAACACAATCCGGCTGCAATTGCAGCCCTGCTCGCCAATGATCTCGCAGAGATCGATGTCGCTGGCCGCGTACACCAGTCGTCCCAGCTTCGTCCACACCATGGCGCCGCTGCACATAAAGCAGGGCTCGCAGCTGGAATACAGCGTGTACCCGCTCAGATCCGTGATTTGTGTCTCTGCGCAGAACCGCCGCAGCAATCCCGATTCCGCGTGGAACGTCGGATCGCTTAACGAATAGATTTGATTTTCGTTCGCGTATACGATCTCTCCGTCTTTCACCAATACGGCGCCAAAAGGCTCATTGCCCTTCTCTACGGCCTGCCGGGATAACCGGATGGCTTCCTTCATAAACTTCTCGTCCGGGTTCATTTCGTTGGTCATTTTAATGCTCCTTTGCTTGCATCATTTATTCTTCGCCCGAGTCAACAGCAACCTGTTCACCGGTAATACCGGTCGCGGTATTCCTGCGGCGTGCAGCCTTCGTTTTTCTTGAACTGGTAGGTGAAATAAGCGGGAGTCTGAAAACCGACGCGCTCGGATACCTCGTATACCTTGATTGTCGGGTCCTGGAGCAGCTCCTTCGCTTTTTTCATGCGCATGGCTTTGACGAAGTCGGAAATCGTCTGGCCGGTTTCTTTCTTGAACAACACGCTTAAGTGCCCCGCGCTTACATGAAACCGGTCGGCGAGCTGCTTGACCGTCAGGCTTTCCGGCATTTGCTCCTCTATGCAGGAGGCGATGCGGTTTATCAGGTGATGCTGCTGCAGGGTACGCTCCTTGCGCACCAGCATAAACGCCGACTGAATATATTCAAGCTCAACACTTTTCAGCTCCGCTACCGTTTTGCATTCCATCAGGCGGTGCAGTACGCGGCTGCTGAGATAGGTCACCGCCTCCACATCATTCCACAGCTTGCGGCTAAGCTCGCTGAGCAGGCTGATGCTGAAGGACTGAATATAGCTAAAAGAATGAGCTTTGGCTCCCATCTGTTCAAACGCCTGGCCTACCGCTTCGATCAGCCGCGCCGGTTCCTCGCTGTCTGCGAGCGCCAGCAGATTCGGCAGGAGAATCTCCCGCTCCCTCAAGTCCTCGTATGCTTTCCGTTCCATTTGGCCGACATGCACCCGTTGGCCCTGTTCGCTCCGGCGCGCCTCAGCGATCGTATATTTCAGCTCCCGGTAGAGCCTGCCGGCTTCATTCCACGCCTGACCTTCCCTCCCGATGCCGGATGTCACCGATACCTGATACGTTTGGTTCATGTACTCTTGCACAAAAGCCATCCGTTTATCAAGCTGCGCCCGTTCATCCGAGGATGGATTGATGAGCACAGCGGCAACGCCGTCCGGCTTCACTGCCGCGGTGAGGACGTACCCGAGATTCTGCAGGGATACCGCGCAGGATTGCAGTAGAGCGGCATTCAGCATCAGCTTGCTCCGGGCGTCTTTTCCCGGGATCGTTCCGTCGTCGAGGAACACCGCAGCCACCAATATGCCATGAGTGATTGCCGGAAGCTCCAGCAGATGCTCCCAGGAAGCAAGTATTTCCGCCCCCAGCGTTTCTTCTTCCAGCAAGTCGTGCACAAAAGACTCCTTCAGCAATTCCCGGCTGTCCGACACCATGGCTTGCAGCTGCCGGGTCTGTTCGTGAATCTGCCGGATGTTCTCCAGCGACTCCCGGAACGAAGCAAGCTTCCGTTCGATTTCGCTCAGCCTAAGCGGCTTCAGCACGTAGCCATGCGCCCCGACTTCGATGGCATCCTGGGCAAACTCAAATTCGTTGTAGCCGCTGATAATCAGAATTTGCAGCTCCGGCCTCGTGGCCTTGGCTGCGGCGGCGAGTTCAATGCCGCTCATGCCCGGCATCGTTATGTCCGTAATCAGGACATCGATCCGGTGACTGTGAAATATCGGCAGCGCTGCTTCGCCCGATTCCGCAGTGAGCGGAAAAGCGTAACCTAAATTCCCCCAAGGGATATGCCGGATCAGACCTTGGATATGCGAAGGCTCATCATCCACAATAAGCGCTTGCAGCATCATGTTCATCCCTCCCGGTAAAGCTCCGGCTTCTCTGTGCAGGCGGGCAGCTCGATCACGACAACGGTACCCTGCTCAAGTCCGCCGTCGATCCAAAGCTTGCCAGCCTCGCCGAAGTATAAAGCCAGTCGTTCCTTGATGTTCATCAGTCCGAAACCGTTGCCTTTGCCGGCTTTTTCGCCTCTGCGGATCAGTACCAGCGTGTCCGGATCAATGCCTGTGCCGTTGTCCTCCACCACAAAACGGATCACCGGGCCCTCCCGCCGGATCGAAATGGATATGCACGCTTCGGCAACGGTAAAGATACGCCCGTGAATATAGGCATTTTCTACGATCGGCTGCAAAATCATTTTAATCGAATACAGTTCCCATACCGACTCATCGATATCCCATGCAACCCGCACGCGGTCCGGATAACGCAGCTGCTGAATGTCCAGATACGCCCGCACATGTTCGATTTCGCTGCGGATCAGCGTGATATTGGACGTATTGTCAAGCGCCAGCCGGTAAAAGGTCGTCAGTGCTTCGATCGCCTCCACCTGAACCCGATCGCCCTGATCAAGAGCCCGCCACTGCAGCAAGCTGAGCGAATTATAAATAAAATGCGGATTGATTTGCGCCTGCAGCGCCTGAAAGGCAGATTCCTTTTCTTTTAATTTGGCGCTGCTCAGCAGTTCGATCAGGCTGCCCAGCCTGCCCGCCATCTGGTTGAACATAACCTCCAGGTCGCCGACCTCGTCCCGGCTGCGACTCTGCAGCAAGACATTGAAATCGCCTTCGGCGATATCGCTCATCCGGTTGCCCAGCTTGCGGATGCGCAGGACCACGTTCTTCAGCACGATCATGACTAGGAACATCGACATAAACAGAAAAAAGACTGTGATCGCCACAATGCTGTATACGGTGGTGGCCGACTGCTGCTCCATTTTGTGCATCTGTACCAGCGCGGCGATTTTCCAGGCGCCGTTCAGCTGCCGCACGGCGAAGTATTCGCCGTCGCCAGTAACCGTATCCGTATCACCGTTTCCGATTCCAAGCTTCGCCAGAACCGTTGCCGCGACCGGCCGGCCGATCATCGCCCGGTCGGAGGCGGCGACTACGCGGTTATGCTCATCCAGCAGAAATAAGCTGCCTTCGCCGCTGAAGGGATGATCCATCAATTCACCGAAGACGCTGTCATAATCCAGCAGCATATAAATGGCCCCGAATACATAACCGCCGGTATTCATGATTTTCCGCGAAACGATCAGCTTGGCATGCTCTCCGGTAACGTCGGACCACTGCAGTGCGAACGGCGATGCCATCACATTGTCATACCAGGTCTCCTCGTCGCCGCCAGGCAGCGGGCGGTCTCCCGGCTTCCACAACAAGCCGCCGTCTTCCAGCAGCGTCGCATTGCTGTGGTAAATCCGGAAGTTCTCGATCCCCGTCAAATAACGGCTCATGACCTGAAAAGACCGGTCAACATAGTTTACGGAAGCCAGTTGATCTTCCCAATTCTCGTACGTGCGGGACAAGCGCGAAATCAGCTCGCCGTCCGTACCCGTCCGGTTGACCAGCAGATCGTAGCTCTGTTTCCGGAAGTCGACGCTTTGCGCCGTTTGACGCACGGCTTCGTTAATGGTCAGCATGTAATTAGACCTGACATTCTGCAGCGCCAGATACCCTGCGCCAATCCCCAGAATGACCGTGGGAATAAAGACGACCAGGCCATAAAAAGCGACGATTTTCCGGCGAAGGTTCATCGTCCGGGTCATGCGCAGAATCATTCTCTCAAGCCAGCGCCGCATGTGCATTTCCCATCTTCCTCCTGAAATTCGCATGGGTTGAAACCGGAAAGGGAGCCGCCCCGCTGACGGGACTGCTCCGCTTCATGTGGTGACATCAGTTTACACGGTACCCGCCTAAACGGACAAGCCTCTGCTGGCGCGGGTTATTGGGCCGTTGCCTGATACAGTTCGGTCCACTCCTGCTTCAGTTCGCTCCAATGGCCGCGTTTTTCGAGTGCGGAAGTAAAGTCGTTCCACACCTTTTCGAATTTCGCATCGCCGTCGGCCATCAGCAGCTTGGCGCGATATTCCTTGTAAACTGCATCCAGCTCAGGAGCGTACTTCTCCCAGACGCCGCCGGATTTGGCTTTGACCATATCATAATCCTCCGCCACGCGTGTGGCGCCCATCTTGCCGATGGCCTGCGAGAATTCGCCGGTCTTCGCACCGCCGACGTGGACGTTCTCCGAGGTCCACCACGCGTACCATTTATTGCTGTAATTCGAAGTCATATACAGTTCAGGTGTGACTTGCGCTTTCTTGGCCGCATCGCCCGAGTTGCGCAGCTCCTTGTATTCCGGATCGATGAACGTCCATTTGCTGTACGGCTGATCGGTCCAATCCCAATACTTCCCGGCCGGTCCTTCATTTACGATCATGTTTTGCTCCGGCGCCGGCGTAAGCGTATAGTTGTAGAACTTCAGGATGGCGTCGAGATTTTTCGTGTTTTTGCTGATATAGGTATCATGGGCCGGATAAGGGTTGATCAACTGGGTCGTCCCCAGCTCGCTTACACCGTCCACTTTCGGGAACGGAATCGGTTCGTAGTACCAGCCGGCGCCGGTCGGGCCGTCGAGCACTTCCCAGAGGGACTGGTTAAAGTTCCAGAAGCTGCCGACGTTCATTGCAAAGCGGCCGCTTTTGTTTTTCTCGACATAACGTTCGCCCTTGTCGGTAAGCGCTTCCGGATCGATCAGCTTTTTGAGATAAAGGCTGTTCATCCATTTGTAAGCGGCTTTGAAGCCCGGATCGTCGTACATGAAGACGAAATTGTCGCCGACTTTCTTAACGGGAGTCACGCCGCCTGCGGACGCAACGGTGACGCCGAAGGTGGCCAGCACGGTGTTCTCGTCGTTTTTATCGGTCAAAATGCCGAGCGGGAGCAGCGGTTTGCCGGAGTCGTCCTTCAGAGCGGATGCTTTCTCCAGATACGTTTCGATACCGGACAGCGTTGTAAGATCGGCCTTCGTCATGCCCGTCTTTTCGAGAATGTCGGTGCGGATAAACCAGGCATTGGAAGACCAGCCCGGCCACGGATCGGTAGGGTCAAGGTCGAAGTAGGAAGGGATCGACCAGATATGGCCGTCTGCGTCCTTCATCTGATCGAGATATACCTTCGGGATCGCCGCGAGGCTCGGATATTGATCCGGCATATTGAAATACTGCTCCAGCGGCATGATCAGATTGGAGCGTTTCATCGCATCGTCGACGACCTGGCTTCTTTGGAAAATGGCCGCATCCTCGAAGCCGCCGGTATTCAGCTTAAGATTCAGCGCGGTGGCTGCATCGCCCTGCGTCGCTTCGAGCTTCACGTCGATGCCCGGCTCTTCGGAGCGCCAGTAATCTTGAACGAGGCTGTCGTTGTTGATCGTCGCCGTCCAGCCCAGCCACAGCTTGAAGCTGGACGATCCCTTCGGTTCGGCCGTTTTGGCGGTTCCGGCGGAGCCGGCCGGCGGGCTGTCCGGACCGTCGCCGCCCGTCGCAGCATTGCCGTTATTCCCGTTGCCGGAGCAGCCGGCCGTCAGGCCCAAGAGCGCCGCCAGTGTCAGCGCGACCGCGCTTTTTATCCCTTTTTGTCTAATACTCACTGAAATGTCATCCCCTTTTCATCGAGTCGATTGGTATATGAATGATTGCTTATACCCTGCGCCTGCGTCAACCCTTGACCGAACCGATCATGACGCCTTTAACAAAATACTTTTGCAGGAACGGATACACCGCCAGGATCGGCAGCGCGCTGATCATTACCGTTGCCATTTTCACAGACATCAAGGTAATGTTGTTCATCGAGCTGCGAGCCAGCGCTTCCTGGTTCTGGTTCGAGCTGAGTACCGCCGACAGATCCTGCGCGGTCAGCAGCTGCTGCAGGAACGTCTGGACCGGAATCAGGTTCTGGTCGTTGACATAGAAAGCACCGGAGAACCAGTCATTCCAATGCCCTACCGCTGTAAACAGGCCCAGCGCGGCCAGCATCGGTTTGGAGAGCGGGACAATAATCTGGAGCAAGATCCGGAACGGCCCAGCCCCATCCAGTTCGGCGCATTCGATCAATGCCTCCGGAATCCCCTGGATAAACTTCTGCATGACGAACATGTTCCAGACGGAGAACAAGCCGGGAATCACGTACACCCAGAACGTATTCGTCAAGCCAAGCTTAAACAGCTGGATATAGAAAGGGATGAGCCCGCCGTTAAATAGCATCGTAATCAAGATGTAGGTCAGGATGCCATTCCGAAGCGGCAGCTGCTTATAGGACAAGCCGTAAGCCGCCATCAGGGTCACCGCCAGACCGCCGAATGTGCCGATGACCGTACGGCCAACCGTAATCAGGTAGGCGTGGCGGATCACCTGATTGCCGAGCACGATTTCGTAGTTGATCCAGGTGAACTGGCGCGGCCAGAGGTACACTCCCCCTTTTGCGGCGTCCGCCCCGGTATTGAGCGAAATGGCCAGCATGTAGAGAAAGGGATAGAGAACGCTTATGCATAGCAGCGTCAGCAGGAGCACGATCACGCCCTGACCCGCCTTTTCCAGCGCAGTCGATTTCATGGTTTACCAAAGCCCCTCTCCGTTGATTTTTTTGGACATTGCGTTCGTGGACAGGACGAGAAAGAGACTGATGACCGAGGATACGAGGCCCACGGCGGTCGCCATGCCGAAATATCCCTGCTGCAGTCCGTTGCGCAGCACATACGTATCGAGGACGTCGGCGACTTCCTGATTCGCGGAGTTCATCAGTGGATAGATCTGATCCATCCCTACCTGAATCAGGCTCGGAATGCTCAGGATCAGCACAATGGAGATGGTCGGAAGAATACCTGGCAGCGTAATATGGCGGATCTGGGCAAGTTTTCCGGCGCCTTCGACCTTGGCCGCTTCATAGAGCTGCGGGTCGATCGTCGTGATGGCCGCCAGGTACAGAATGGTATTCCAGCCTACTTCCTTCCACAGCCCGCTCGAAACGATCATCGGACGGAACCATTCCGTCGAACCAAGGAAAAAGACCGGGTCTCCGCCCACCTTCCCGATCAGATCATTTACTAACCCGCCGTCCAGCGTCAGGAAGGATTGCAGAATGTACGCCACCACAATCCAGGAAAAGAAGTGCGGCAAATAGCTGACCGACTGGACGAAACGCTTGAACCCCGCATTTTTCAGCTCGTTGATCATCAGCGCCAGCATGATCGGCAGCGGGAAGCCGAACAAAAATTTCAATACGGAGATGTACAGCGTGTTCTTGACGACCTTCCAGAACTGCGCGTCATGGATGAAGGCAAAATTATCCCATCCGATCCAGCCGCTGCTCCAGATCGAGGAGCCAATCGCAAAATTTTTGAAGGCGATTTGAATTCCCGCCATCGGGATATAGTTGAACAGCAACAGCAGCACCGCCGCCGGGGCAATCATGACGTATTGCCAGCGGTATTTCAGCATCCTTGCGAGCATATGACCCCTCCTTGTCTATGCTCTCATTCTACTTTTGAACGGGAGAGTGGGGTAGGCAACAACGATTAGATTTTGATCGTTTTGATTCGATGTTCTATGTAAACGCTTTCCATCCAACTCATAAAAAAAGACGGTGCGGGACACACAATCCCCGAAAACCGTCTGCTATCAGCGCTTATAGTTTCTGCCGTTTGAAGAGCAATCTCCTCGTAAACACAGCCTTCGCCGCCGCCGGAATCTCACGCTCCCGATAAGCCATGACCAGGCTGACATAGCGCTCCATAACTTTTTTCGCAAAAACACGGCTTGAAAACAACTCCGCCTTATATAGCGCATTTCGGCTTAGCTGTCCCCTAAGCCCGGCATCGGCCAAAATTCCGGAGCAGAATGCCGTGAACTCCTCCCGATTGATGTAGGCGAAGCCGTTTATTCCTTGCTCTATGACCCCGTCGATACAGGGATCGTACCGGCAGACCACCGGACAGCCGCAAGCCAGCGCTTCTACATAGGTCAGTCCTTGCGTCTCGCTGGTGGATGCATTCACGAAGAGGTCGGCCATTTTGTAATATTGGTGCACTTCGTCCGGGCGGACCATTCCGGTAAAAACCACCCGGTCCGTGATACCGAGCTGGCCGACCTGTTCCTTGAGCGTATCCAGATAAGGCCCGCCGCCAACGATCAGCAGCTTCACGTCAGGCATTGCCCCGAGAAGTCTGGGCAGAAAAGCGACGATCTCGCCGATATTTTTCTCCAAGGCAATTCGCCCCACGTATGCGATAATCCGGTCTTGGTCCGTTAAGCCCAGTTTCTGTTTAAGCTGCCGCTTCTGATCGTCTGAAAAAGATTGCTGAAATTTATGCAGCTCGATGCCTGTCGGGACTTCGAAGATCGGCGTCTGAATTCCGTAGCTGAGCAGCTTGCTTCGGGTTTTATCCGTTGCGGCGATGACGCCTTCCACACGGTTCAGCATTCGTCTTGTAATCCTGGCCGACAGATTGACGGTAACGACCCTGCCGCCCAGAAAATAACCCAGGTAGTTCTCGTATAAGGTGTGATACGTATGTATGAGCGGGATTTTCAGCTTATGGGCCAGTTGTTTGGAGACAAGCATCATGGAGAATTCGGTCTGGGAGTGGATGATATCCGGCCGCCATTCCAGGATGGCATGGATCAGCTTGTTGAACAGGGGCAGCTTGCACCGGGCATCGGGATAGATGCCGACAGGTATGGATTTTACATAATAGACGTCGTCTTTCACGACATCGTATTTCGAGTGCGATAAGGTCAGGATGCGGACATCATGCCCTTCCGCCTTTAGTTCCTTGTACAGATTTTTGACCGAGGTGACCACTCCGTTAACCATTGGCGAATACGTATCCGTCGTGATTAAAACCTTCAATGAACTTACCTCCCGCCGCGTCTCAAGTCCGCTTGACTCTCCATTGATCGTAACATCCATTTATTAAAACATTATGAAGCGGGACAAGGGATTTGCGGCTGGCGAAAAATAAAACCGCCCGTATCCCGGCTTCAGGGATGGGGCGGCTTTAGTTATTGCGGTTCCCAGTCTTTTCTCAGGATAAAATCGTAAAAGGCTTGAGCGGTGGCCGGTAGATAACGGTCCTTCATTCGCGATATGCCGGTCGTAATGGTGCAGTCCGGATCGGTAATCCGCAGCACATGCAGCGCTTTCTGCAGCACTTCCGAAAATCGGGTCCACAGATATTTGGGGATAAACGAGATGCCCAGCCCGCGGCTGACCATCTCCGCAACGACCACGGAATCGCTTCCCTCGAAAAAGACATCCGGCGCGAATCCGGCGGCCCGGCAAAGTTCCTCCAGCCAATTCGAGGCCTCGTTGCTCGTCCCGCCGCCGATGAATTTCTCATGCGCCGTCTCGATCAGCGCAATTTCCTTCCGATGCATAAATCGTTCCTCCAGAGGCACTAATAACAAAAGCTCATCCTTGAAAAACGGCGTCCACTCGATCCCTTGCCCGACAATCGGGCTTGCGGAGATACATAAGTCGATCTCTCCCGCTTCCAGCAGCTGCCCCATCTCCTGGTCCGTCCGCAGAAACTGGCGTATTCTGGCATTCGGATACCGCTCAATGAACGAGGCGACCAGACTTGGAAAAATATTGACGTTGGTCGTCCCGATCAATACCGAACGGTTCTCGAGCCCCGCCAGATCGTTAATCCGCTTCTGTGCCTGCTCCAGTTCCTGAAACGACCGTTCCAGATGCCTCAGGAAAATTTGCCCGAAGGCATTCAGCTGAATCTGCCGGCCCTTGCGGTCAAACAAAGGTACGCCGACTTCCGCCTCCAGCCGGGCAATGGTTCGGCTAAGCGCCGGTTGCGTAATGTTCAGCGCTTCGGCCGCCTGGGTCATATGCTCCAATCGGGCCACGGTTTGAAAATAGTGCAACTGTTGAAGCTCCATGGGTCACCTCTCATATCTTATATGTAATAAGTGCATGCCAAACTATGCATTGGATATTATCAATCATAGCGTCTAGAATAAGCCTTGTAAAGTTTCTGAAACATCAGGAGGGGTTTGCATGAAGATGCTTTTACAGGAATGGAAGACGATTTTTTCCCAGCGGATGCTCGCGATAACCTTAATCGTCCTTATCTGTATTCCGATGCTGTACAACTTATTTTTTCTGAGTTCCTTTTGGGACCCGTACGGGAAGCTCAGCCAGCTGCCCGTTACGGTCGTTAACAACGATCAAGGTGCCGCCATCGGCGATGTCTCGCTGCAAATCGGGTCTAATTTCGTTCATCAGCTGAAGAACGAAGAGTCCTTTAATTGGCAGTTCGCGGACAATAAGGAGCAGGCGCTGCAAGACCTGGAGGATGGAAAAGTATTTATGGTCATCGATATTCCCGCCGACTTTTCGCACAACGCCGCCTCCCTGCTGAGCACCCAGCCGCAGAAAATGCAGCTGAACTACTACACGGACCCGGCCAACAACTTCGCCGCTTCCCAGATTACCACCTCGGCGGTAACGAAGCTGGAGGTGCAGATCGCCGACGCCGTCCGCAAAGAGTACTCCCGGACGATCTTTGACAATATGAAGTCACTGGCGGAAGGCTACCTAAAAGCCAGCGACGGCGCGGCGAAGCTGGATGAAGGCACCGGGAAATTGTCCGCCGGCATGAAGGTGCTGGGTGACAATCTGCAAAAGCTGGACAATGGTTTGCTTGCGTTTAGCAAAGGCGTTACGGCGACGAATGACGGAGCCGTCCAATTGGTTCAAGGCTTAAACACCGCCAGCGACAGCGCCGCGCAGTTAAGCGCCGGAACTCAGCAGCTGGCGTCGGGAGCCCAAAGCGCGCAGCAAGGCACAAAAGCGCTGGAGGAAGGCTTAGGCGAATTATCTGCAGCCGGTACTAAGCTGGCGGGCGGCGGAGGGAAGGTGCTAAGCGGCGCCACTCAGCTGCAAAGCGGATTGACGCAGTCGGCGAAAGGGCTGCAGGATTTAAGCAGCGGGCTGACCGCTTACAATGACGGCTACCGGAAGCTCAACACGCTGCTCAAATCGGTAGCGGCCAAAGCAGCCGGGAATGTTGAGCTCGCCGGTCAATTAGAAGCAGTAACGAAGCAGATAGATCAATTAGCCGCAAGCGGCACCAAACTGGAGACCAGCATGTCCACCCTTTCCGGATCGCAAAAGCAGTTGGCGCAAGGCGCAGATGCCTTGGTCTCCGGAAGCAAGGATTTGAGCGGCAGTCTGTCCGCCTACGCACAAAAGGTTGCTGAAGCCAGTGAAGGTGCAAAGCAGCTGTCCGCCGGAAGCGGCACGCTGCTGGCCGGCATCCAAAAAGTCGCCAGCGGCAACCAGCAGCTGAGCGCGGGCCTGCTGGAATTGAAATCCGGCGGCACCGAGCTCGGCAATGCCATCGGCCAATTAACCCAGGCCGGTACCGCCCTGCAGTCGGGCGCGGGCCAATTGGCCAACGGCGTGCAGCAGCTTCAAGCCGGCACCGGCACCTTGTCCACGGGAATCTCTGATCTTCACAAGGGGTTAAGCGCAGGTGCAGCCCAGTCCAAGGAGGTCTCGAAGGCAAACGAAACCACCTATGAAATGTTTGCCGCACCGACCGATCTGGTGGCACATGTCGAGCATAAGGTACCGAAATACGGTTTTGGCATGGCGCCGTATATCATCAGTATCGGGTTCTTCGCTTCATCCCTGATGTTCTCCACCGCTTTTTCGGTGCGAACCCCTTCAATGAAGCCGGTTTCGGCGTACAGCTGGTTCTTCAGCAAATACAGCGTCGCCATTGCGGTTGCTTCCCTTAGCGCTATGGTTTCGGCGATCGTGCTGCTGCGCGGCTTCGAGCTTGAGGTGCAAAGCATCTGGCGCTTTATCGTGTTCAGCATCATCGTCGCTTTGACCTTCACAACGCTGTTGTTCCTGCTCACCGCCGCGTTCGGGCAGCGCGGGCAGTTCCTCGGCTTCCTTGTTCTGCTGATGCAGGTAGCCAGCAGCGAAGGCACCTTCCCGCTGGTGCTGACGCCGAAAGTGTTCCATTATCTGAATCCGCTCCTGCCGATGACTTACTCCATCCGCGGTTTCCGGGAAGTCATCTCCATCGGTACCAACTATGGTCATCTGTGGGCGCAAGCCGGCATACTTGCCGGTTATCTGGCGGTGTTTATCGGCTTGCTGCTGCTTACGTTCAGACACCTCTACCGGAAAGAACGGCTGAATCCGGGACAGTGATATACCAGCAAGCGAATAGGCGCAATTAAATAAAAAGATCCCCCTTCCGGGGGATCTTTTTATAGCAATATTATTGCAACGCTTCTCCGTTAAACACCTTCAGGTCCATTGGGGCAGCCAGGAACTCTGCAGCCTTTTGTTTGAAGGCCGTAAAATGTTCGCTAGCGTTATGCAGCCCGGTAGCTTCAAGGTCTTTCCACAGTTCAACCATGGTATAGACCTGCTCCTGCTCGGTCGATTTCAGCAGTTCGTAGCTAATATTGCCCTCTTCCTTACGTGTGGATGCCACCAGAACGGTTGCTTCTTCCAGGAAGGCCGCCTCCTGTTCCGGTTTAATGCGCATTGTTGCATGAATAATAATCATGCTATAGCCTCCTCGAATATATTTGACCCATCAATATTTGACTAATCAAATATACTCTGCTTTCAAAAATAAAGCAACCTCTGCTCCGCAAAACGGATATCTCTCTCTATTTTTCGCCTATTCCTTAAAAATCTCTTCGATCACCCTGCCGTCCGCATGCCCGAAATCAATGCCCAGAATATGGGCCATTGTCGGCGCAATATCGACCATCTCCAGGTCGCCGAAAGCATAATCCGGTTTGATCGGCTTCCCGGCAATGACGATGTTGCAGCGGTAGCCGCTTTTCTCGGGGGAATAGCCATGTGTGGCATAACGGATGCCCTGTTCCTGAAGGTCGACAATCAGCCGTTCTCCCAAAGTTTCATCGAAGCAGTAGCCTTGTTTGGCTTCCAGCATGATCCGCGTGACCGGACTGGCATGAAGGCTATCCAGCACTTCCCGCGTATACACGCTTTCGATGCCCATGGACCCCTCATCCTGCAGCTCCTCTTCGATCACCGCCAAAGCCTGCCGCTCCGCTTCCTCATCGCCCGGCCGGATATGCAGATACGCCGAACCGCCGCCGCATTGGAAGTACGCCCGCCACTTCATCTTGCCGTTCTCTTCATAAATGAGTCCCTTTGCCTGCAGCAAATTGTTCAGATGTACCTTGTACCGGACGTTGAATTGGCCGTGATCGCCGAGCACCATAATGACCGTTTCGTCCTGAATCCCGGCCTCCTCCACCGCCTGCATGATTTCGCCGAGCCGATGGTCCATCCGCAGGATCACCTGCTGCACTTCATCGCTGTCGGTACCGTACATATGCTTGGCATCGTCGAGGTCAATCAGATGCATCATAAGCAGATTAGGTTTCTTGCGTTTGATTGTATCCACGGCGCATTTCGTCGAAAAATCATCCAGATACGGCTGAGCGATGCCTTTCCGGATACGTCCGTGCTTCAGCTCCATCCGGATGCAGTACAGCGGGCTCCCGCTGCGCAGCACCTTCAGTGCCTGATTCTCCCCCTTGAGCGCCCGGATCTCCGGAAGGTTATATCGAATCGAGGACTTGCCGGAGACCGGCCACAAGAGGCCGGCAGTGCTCAGGCCATGCGCCCGCGCAGCGTCGTAAATCGTCGGTGCTTTGATCGCTTTGCGGAACCAGAACCAGCGCTGGTCCTCCTCCTTTACAAACGGCTGCAGCGGGTTATTGTGATGGATGCCATGTTTTTCCGGATAGACGCCGGTCGCTGTTGTGGTATGTACGACATAGGTAAGCGTGGGATAAACGCTCTTAAGGCGGTTGCTGTAGGCACCGCGTTTCATCAGCTTCGCGAAATGGGGGAGCCGGCTGGCCGTCTCCCAGTTATCTTCCGAGAATGCATCGTAAGAAATAACGATCAAATGCTTGGCTTTAGGTGCGTGTACGGTTGCTTGCGCCATGTGAATTCCCCTCAGGTAATGTAATAAATACAAAGAAGCCGATTAGAAACAGCGGAATGATGGCCAGGATGCTGTAGCTTGCGTCCCCTGTCAGCGTCGTGGCCAGCGACATCAGAGCCGGACCGAGAATGGCCGCGAATTTGCCGAAAATATTGTAAAAGCCGAAAAATTCATTGGAATTATCCTTGGGGATGATCTTGGCGAAATAGGAACGGCTGAGCGCCTGAATGCCGCCCTGCGCCGAGCCGATCAGCGCGCCAAGAATAAAAATATGCCAAACGGACGTAATAAAGAATGCCGCCACGCAGGAAAAGATGTATGTAAAAATGCCGAAGATAATCATCTTGCGTGCCGAATATTTTTTGGCCAGGTTGCCGTAAAGGATGGCGCACGGAAACGCAATGATCTGGATTATGAGCAAAATGCCGAGCAGCGTGAAGGTGTCCAGATCCTCTCCGCCCAATACCGAGGTCGCGTAAGGTACAACCATTTTGATAATCGTATCGACGCCGTCAATATAGAAGAAATACGCCAGCAAAAAGATAAACACGACCCGGTGCTGCCGGATATTCGCGAAGGTCGCCCCGAGTCTGCGGAAGCTGTTCGCGACCGGCCGGGGGTCCGGCTCGACATAATGCCGCTGTTTGACGTCGCGGAGGAGCGGCACGGTAAGCAAGCCCCACCACAGCGCCGTAATGAGAAATCCGATCTGGTACCCGATCGCCTTGTCCATGCCCAGCACGTAAATGAGGGCAAGGCTGATGCCGAATGGAATGACGCTGAATATGTATCCGAACGCAAAACCTCTCGTCGATACCTTGTCCATCCGCTCGTCTTGCGTGACATCCACAATGAACGAGTCATAAAAGATGTTGGCCCCGGCAAAGCCGATGGCCGACAAGATGTAGAACAGCACCAGAAGCTGCCACTCCCCGCTTGCCGGTGATACAAACGCCAGCGAAGCGGTAGCCATAATTCCGAGAGCCGCGAAAAAAATAAAGAAGCGCTTTTTCTTATCCTTGTAATCCGCAATCGTCCCGAGAATCGGGCTCATCACCGCTACCAGGATGCTGGCAATCGAGTTGAAGTACCCTAAATCCATGCTGCTGACATTGTCGAACATGCCGAATATAATCGGCAGCAGCGCCGTCGTGACCGCCATCGAATACGCTGAATTGCCGCAGTCGTACAGAATCCACGATTTCTCCTCTTTACTAAGCTTCATCCCATCTTCTCCTCTATCGTCAGTTGATATTGTTATATCACGCGATCATATGAAGCATGTTAAAGAGGTGTAAAATCAGTGGTTATATTCACTGCTACATATTCGACGCCCCTTGTTATTTCCCTTCAATTTTTATATATCAGCCGGCTAGGCCGAAAAAAATCCCGGCGATCGCAAGGATCACCGGGACTGCAGTCAGCATTAAACCTTATCTGGCAGGGCAGGTGCAACATCTGCCGGAAGCCCGGGCTCAGCGGACGGCCCAGCTGCAGGCTCGGCTGCCGGTTCTTCCGTTGGCTTCACGGATGGCTCCCCGCTAGGCGTTGCAGACGGATCCTCGGATTGCAGCAAATCCGTCGCTTTCTCACCTGTGAGGCTTTGGATCGTCGCCCCTCCGAACAAGGAGGAGATTTCCGCTGCGCTGAGCGCGCGGCTGTAAATGATGAAGTCATCCACCGCTCCGTTCAGGTAAGGATCGTTGAACTGCGATTTTCCGATGTAATTCTGGGTGGTCGCGCCAAGACTGGAAGGCTTCAGCGTCATGTTCGTATTGACCGCAACCTGAACGCCGTCGACATACAGGCGGCCTGTCGTGCCGGACAGCGTTACCGCGACATGCTTCCATTGCCCGACGGTCAGCGGGCTGCTCGCCGTCAGCTGCTGCTCCGAGCCGTTGCCGCTGCCCGTAATCGCAAAGCGCATGCCGCCGCCCCCGCCGGACTGCGGCGCCAGAAACATATAGCTTCCGGTGCCGGAGCCGAAATCGAAAATTCGCGCCCAATCGCTGTTTGACGTAATGCGTACCCATGCCGAAATCGTGAAGTCGTTCAGTGAGCTGACGACTCCCGTAGGCAAGGTCGCATAACCATTGCTGCCGCTTAAAGTAAGCGCATTGCCGGCGCCTGTGCGGCCTGTGGTCCAGCTCGTTGTTCCGCTGAGCACCGCATGGTTAGCCGCGCCAGAGGAATCGGTGACCGTCGTACCGGAGGTTTGGTTCATGTTATAGTTCACGATGACGCTCGGTACCGGAACAGGGTTTCCCGGCTGGATCGACACGGTATAGCTGGCACTGGTGCCGATGTTCAGCGATGCGGTCGCCGTCTGGCCGCTCACTGCCGTAAAGCTGCCGGATGCGACATTATTGACAGTCACATTATAAGTTCCTGCAACCAGACCCGTGAAGGACACTTTGGTGGTGTGGGCGGTTCCCGGCGTCGCATTGCTAAGGGTAAAGCTCACGCCGTTCTTCGCCTTGGCAACCGTAGCTTGGGTATAGCGGTCGCGCTCCAGCGTCATGCCCCATTTTTCCGTGATGAGGTTCAGCCGCTGGAACACCCCGTCTTTCGGAACGACGACATAGTTGCCACCGCTGTCGGTGACCTCGCAGCCATAGCCGTAAAGGCCGAAGATCGGGTCAACGGCTACGTCGGAGCTCAGCAGCTTGATGGCGCCGAACAGTCCCAGATCGGCTTCCCCGGACATGCCCCGCCACCCGTTGAACAGCGGTCCTCCGTCCAGACCGAGTGCGCCGTTGTTGCCCTTCATCGCCTGATAGGTCCAGGAGACGGCTCCGATATTCGCCGCGTCGGAACTGATTTGCCCGGAGTTGATGGCGCTCAGGTTCGCCAATTTGGCCGCGTAGCTCAAGCGCTGTTCCACTTCCGGCGTCGCCGAATTGTTGCGTACCCAGTCATCCATGGCCGTTCCGGCCAGCGCAGCCGTGTACTGGAATTGCCACCATGGCTCGCCGTTGATGGTCACCGGATCGGAGTAGAAATACCAGACCGGCATTTTTCCGCGCACCGCACGGGTTTTGGTGTTGATTTTACTCTTGATCGTGTTGTTGTTGTTCATCTTGGCCAGCATATAAACGGCTTCCTCGCCGGTATTGTCGTAGTTGTATTCCGAGCCGTACGGATAGGTCGTGGCAGCGAAATTGTTATATTTGGTGTTCATTTTAGAGATCAGATCGTTGGCCTGCGCCGTGTAGCCTTCGGTTTGCAGAGCTTTGATGATATCCGGCGTGGTGACCTCTCCCATGAGGCCGGTATTCCAGTTATAGGCGACCGGTCCGTCATAGAGCGCTTTCATAATGTTGTAAGCCCTCATCAGATAGGTATTGCTCGTTTCGGTGTACGCGATCAGGCCCGGGTATAGCTTGGATATTTTGTACATGCTGAAGTACGTATTGTAAATATGCGGATACGCGTAGCCCCGGTAAGTCGGCGTCGTATTCGGCGCAGCCATCAGGAAATCCGGCACCAGATAATCGGTATGATGATCGGCCATCAGATTGCCCCAAATTGCGACTTTCAAATACTGGTCGAGTGCAGTGATTTCCGAAGCGACCGGATTCTGGACATTTTTCTCGGCCAGGAATTGCGCATGGGTGTAACCCCAGTCGTCGCCCCAGCCCCAGTACCCGGCAAAATTGTTCCGTTTCGCTTTGGTCTGCATCATCCAGTCGTCGAACACTTTATCCCGGATATCGCCCGGCACATTCCATTGCTGGTTGTTAACCATGAACGTGGCATGCCGCTGAAGCGCATTCGCCACCGGTTCAATGGCGTAGAACTGCAGGGTCGTCGTCTCGCCGGAACCGTAGTTCACGGTGATATTATTCGGGCCGAGATGGCTCATTTTCAGCGAGTACAGCTTATGGTCTCCGGAAGTCGTGCCCAGGGAAGTCACTGTCGTTTCGGATGGATATTGCGCCGTGACCGAAGTGATCGTCTTGGATGTCCGCAGGTCGAATTTCGCGGTCTGGTCGGTCGGAACAATCATGCCCGGCACAACGGTCGTGTCGATCATTCCTTCGGAATAAAGCCGGTCCTTCGTCGCTTGCTCGCTGGCGGATTTGAAGAACTTGAACGAATAGGTTTTGCTCGCGCCCGGCGCCAGCGTCAGGCTGGTGTTGTTCAAATACCCTCTGCCGGTGCTTTTAATGACATTGGAGTGGATATAGTAGACCGAGAGTCCTTCGACCCAGCCCCCTTGGTCTCCCGCCCATTTACTGCCGGCATGGTCCTGGATGCGCCAGTTGTCCATGTATTCGAATCCTGCACCGGTCGTGCTGTCGGGAACGAGCAGGAGCGACGGTCCGATTCCGCTTGGACGCTGTACGGTGACATATGAACTGTTATTGCCGATGAAGGATTGTGTAACGACCCGCGTCTCATAGATCTGCTCATTGCCGCCGCCGGTCCAGAATTCGTTGAACGGAAGCGGGAGGCCGAAATCGCCGATCTCCAGCGTCTGCGTGCTTGTATTGGTCACCTGAATTTGCCAGAGCAAGTAATCGCTTACAAGAGAATAGCTTTCATTGACCCGAAAATTGCGTATACCTTCGGTGTTAGCCGAATTTTGATAGACGACATTTACCGTATTTCCCGTCTGGCTCTGGGTCCGGGCATCCGCTGATTTGCTGGTCCACGCTTTGGTCCAGGCACCGTTATTCAGCCGGTACGTAAACATCAGCTCACCGAGCCACTGATGGTCGGCCGTATTCTGGTTGGGAGCGTTGGTTGCGTTCATCACGTAATTGGTCGGATAGTTGTCCCCGGCCAGCTTCAGGCTGGTAATGTCGCCGTTCGAGCCTGTGCTTACCTGAAAATTGCTGCTTGATAAGTCATAAGCGTAAGCAGGACGGGCAAACCAAAAAACGCCTAATGCCGCAGCAAGGACAACCGCACTTAACGACATCTTTTTCACGCGTTGACTCTGAAATTTCTTCAGCACACCATAACCTCCTTAGAGTTAGAATACCGATTGCCAAATGCTCCTCCTTCCTTAAAATTCTATTAAATAGGAATTCATCTATAATATTGCATAAACCTCACTCAATAGATATCATGGATTCCAACCTTATTTTTAAGGATTTTAACCTGCTGAACAAGCTTCCGGCAAAAAAAGGCACGTCCCCTTCAACATTAAGGAAATCGTGCCTTCTCCGAAAAATCCGCCTATTAATTTTTCATTCCGGTCAGCGTGATGCCTTCCACGAAATATTTTTGACCGATCAGATAGAAAATGACGCCCGGCGCAAAGGACATGCAGGTGGCGGCCATTGTCAGCGACCAGTCCTGCTTGAGCTGCCCCCTGAAGGCGGTCAGCCCCAGGGCGATCGTATATTTATCGCTGGAATTGATATAAATCATTTGCTGCAGCAGGTCGTTCCACAGTCCGATGAAGATGAATAAGGCGACTACGATCATCGCCGATTTGATTGCCGGCATGATGATGCTGAACAGGATGCGGATGTATCCGGCGCCGTCGATCGTTGCGGCCTGGTCAAGCTCCCGCGGGATCGAGACAATAAACTGCCGGATCAGAAAGATATTAAATGCGCCGCCGCCGCAGAAATACGGCAGGATGAGCGGCAGGTAACTGTCATGAATGCCGAGCCCGCGCGTCCAGCCGATGTACAGCGGAATGAGCGTAACCATGGCCGGCAGGAGCATCGAACCGACGCACAGCGTCCAGATGAATTTTTTGCCCCAGAACCGCAGTCTCGCAAAGGCATAACCGCATAGGGTAGCCGTAAAGGTACCCGCCAAACACGAGGGCACGATGATAATCAGCGTGTTCCACAGGTATCGCCAAAACTTGAAAACATCCAGCGTCTTCTCATAGTTGGAGAACAGCCAATGTCCCGGCAGCAGCGCCGGCGGATATTTGTAAATCTCGGCATTGGACATCAGGGAAGTGCGGAAGATCCACCAGATCGGAAAAAGGACAAGGATGGCGAAGAACACGATCACGACCAGTGAGATCAGGTTCATCATCCGGTTGGTGCGTTTTTTGCTTTTCAATTTGCCGTAGGCCAGATCGCTCACTTGTCGTCGCCCCCTTCATCGAAGATCCACCGGTTAGAGGTTTTGAACAACACGCCGGTAAAAGCGGCAAGAATAACAAAGATAATGGCTGTCGTTGCGCAGGCATAACCCAGCCTGTAGTTCACAAACGCCTGGTCATACATCAAATAAGTCAAAAACCGCGAGGAATTGCCCGGGCCGCCATTGGTCAGGGAAAGGGCCGGCGTAACGATCTGGAGATTGGCGATCAGGCTCATGAGCAGATTGTAAAAGATAATCGGCGACATGCAGGGCAACGTGATGTGCACAAACCGCTGCCAGCCGTTCGCGCCGTCGATTTCGGCGGCTTCATGATAGACGCCAGGAACATTTTGCAGCCCGGCGAGAAAAATAACGATCAGGTTCCCCGACAACCAGACTGAAATCAGGGACAGCGACGGAACAACATAACTGGAGTCGGCGATAAACGAAACTTTATGGAGTCCGGCCTCCGACAGAAGAAAGTTGAAAAAGCCGAAGTTCGCTTCGTACAGCCAGGACCAGCCTACATAAATGGCGGCCGCCGGCAGAACATACGGAACATAGAATACCGCTCTGAAAAAGCCTCTGGCCGGAATTTTACGGTTCAGCAGCATCGCGATGAAAAGCGAATAGAGCATGCTGCCGATGACGGATAAGACGGCGAAATAGATTGTCGCGATAATTGAATCCTTAATATAAGGGTCCTTTGTAAATAGATCGATGTAATTATCCAAGCCGATAAACTCGGGTTTTGCCAATCCCGTCCAGTTGGTCAAACTGATTCCCAGCACCCCGATCAGGGGCAGGTATGTCAGAAAGATCAGTCCGAGAAAGGCAGGAATCAATAATAGATAAGCGACGCGCGCCTCGCTTGCGTTAATGCGGGAACGCCGCCGTGGAGCTTTTTTAATCGTATCCATCTCTCTCTCCCACCTGCCGATTAAAATATGGCCGCCGCATGCCCGGTCAAGCTCCGCAGCGGCCATCTATGCTGCCTGTTAGTTGTTGCCTGAATGCGCGGCCTTCAGCGCATCCAGATTTTTGGTGATCGCGTCCTTGGCGGTTGTCTTGCCGGTCCAGACATCGCCCAGGATCGATCCGAGCAAGGTATTAAATTCCGTTGTGTGATTGGTGTAGAACCAGGATGCGGGCTTCACGGCCGAAGATTGCGCGTAATCGACTACTGCGGATTTGTATTCTTCATAAGGAGGGAAGTTCGGGTTCTCTACCCATTTGCGGGTAAGCGTCTCATCCGTATACCATTTCTGCAGTGTCGGCATCCAGATGCCTTCGCTGATCAGACCCCAGTTATTTTCTTCCGAATTATACCATTTCAGCCATTCCATCGCTTCTGCCGGATGTTTTGTTTGCGAGAATACGACATTGGCGCCACCGGTGTTGAGCGTAACCTTATCTTTCATGTAAGGCAAAACCGCCACGCCGTAATTCAGGCCTTCCTTCTTGGCCGTATTCAAGCTTGTTCCGACGTTCCACGCGCCGTTCGTGGCCATGGCGACTGTTCCCGCGATGATCGTACGCTGTATGCCGTCATCGGTCTGTCCAACGGACAGCGGAGCCACATGGTCCTTCAGGTACAGGTCCGCGACTTTTTGAATCGCTTCCATGCTAGCGTCTTCCCCGATTCTCACCTCGGTTCCATCGCCCGAATAGAATCCTCCGCCGTTGCCCAGTGCCCAGGTCTCCAGCTGCCATGGCAGATTCTCGACGGATGCGCCGAACTGCACGATGCTCTGCGAGTCGAAACCGTCGTCGCCCGGATGCTTGCCGTTTTTGTCGTTGGTCAACTTCTTGGCCGTGGTCACGAATTCGTCCCAGGTCCAGGCTTTATCCAGAGCGGATGGCGGGTAAGCGACGCCGGCCTTGTCAAACATGTCTTTGTTGTAATACAGGAGCAGGATTTCATTGGCGGCCGCATAGGCTACGGTTTTGCCTTGATATTTGTAGGCCAAGCTATCGAGCGGTTTACTGTCGGTACCGTCATACATCGAGCTGACATCATTCAGCATGCCTTGAGAGGACCATTGGACGACCCCATCTTCGCGCAGCATTCCGGTGTCGGGAAGCTGCTTCGCGGTTGCCAGCGTGTTCAGCTTGGTCATGTAATTTTCCCACGGAATGGCTTGCACTTCGACTTCGATTTTGTCCTGGGAGGCATTGAACTTATCCGCCACCTTCTGGGTGGTGTTCCCTTCTTCCGCGCTGCCCCACATCGAATAGACGATTTTGACCTTTTTCCCGGGTTTAGAGGTGTCCTCGGTTGCTTTGGCCGGTTCGTTTGTCTTGGATGCCGCGTTGTTCGTGTTATTGTCGTTGTTCCCGCAGCCGATCACGCTTAATGCCAATACCCCTGAAAGAATTCCTGCCCCCAATGCTTTTCCTGCTTTCATGTTTCGCTCTCCCTTCATCATTTACATGAATTGGTTTGCCTGTCTGCCCCCTGCACCTCAACAGCCTGATGGATCGTGTGTCTGATGGATCTGATTTATGTTATTTTAGAAAGCGCTTCATTTGTATTCTGTCATGATTTTCTTTGAAGCAAAATAGCATTTTACAACCTGATTTTTAGAAATTACAACCTTTACATGACGCCACTCGGTACAACCCGATGAGGCCGCTAGCCGTATTCCAGGATCATAAATTCCAACCGGATTTTGCAGATTTTCACCCTATAGGCCGACCCAGACGGACATCTCGCCTACCCCTCGGTTGGCCCATGCGAAATAAGGGATAAAGGACAGTTCGGCAGCCTCTGCCGATTGCGGCGAACCCGGACGGTACAAACTGTCTCCCCACTGCGTTTCCGGCTTCAGGCGGTAACCCGGAGCGGAGATCACTTTCACACCGCCTGGAATCCATTGCGTAGTTCCGATGATGTAACGGTGTTCCCCGGAAAGCCGCAGCTGATACAACCGCTTGCCGTTGTCGGCTTCTTCCAGGCAATAGACGAACGGCCCGCGCTGCAGGGCGGTTTTGCCGAAGGTCTGGCGGACGAGCGGATGGCTCTCCATTTCCTTGACCGGCATTGCAAACCAGGCCTCGACCGTATCCCCCGCCTGCCAGCTGCGTTCCAGCACGATATACCCTTCTACATCTCCTGTGTTATATTCCTGCATTTCGCCATTAACGGTAATTTTCGCCTCCTCGCACCAGTCCGGCATGCGCAGGGCAAGCGTAAATACTCCCGGCGATTCCGGATCAACGATGAACCGGCTCCGGCCTTCCGACGTATAGCTCGACTCTTGGCGGATCGTTACCGGAATGCCGCCCAGTTCCGCCTGGATGGTGCTTCCGATGTAGAGTTCAACCGACAGCCGGTTCTCCTCCTGCACGTAAATATACTCTCCGAGCGAAGCGAGCAGCCGGGCCACATTGGGCGGACAGCAGGCGCAGGTGAACCAGCCTTGCCGTTCCGGCTTCACATGATCGTAGTTTTTGTTTTTGCCGATGACGTCCGGATAGACCTCCAGCGGATTGACGTAAAAGAATTTGGTGCCGTCCAGCGACATCCCGCTGATCACCGTGTTGTACAGCGCACGTTCGATAATGTCTGCGTAAGCGCTGCTCCGGCGGAGCTTGCGCATGCGCCGGGCAAAAAAGATCAGGCCGACCGAAGCGCAGGTCTCGGCATACGCCAGATCGCCCGGCAGATCGTAATCGGCGGTAAACGATTCTCCATGCTCCATTGAACCGATTCCCCCGGTAATGTACATCCGCTTGTTGACAATGCTGTCCCACAGCCGGTCGCAGGCGGCGAGCATGCCGGCGTCGCCGGTTTCGGCCGCAATATCCGCCATTGCCGTACACATGTAGACCAGCCGGACCGCATGGCCTTCCGCATCGTCCTGCTCCCGCACCGGAAGATGCGACTGGCTGTACGCATGGTCGTGGACCATTGAAAGATTCGAAAAATGCAGCGTCCGTCCGCGTTTTTCCCATTCCTCCTCAAAGAAATACGGCTTCGTTCCACGCTGGTCCAGAAAATACCGGCTCAGCCGCAAATACTTCTCTTCGCCGGTGGCATGGAACAATTTGACCAACGCCAGCTCGATTTCCTGGTGTCCGTCATAGCCCTGCAGCTTACCCGGCTCGGTTCCAAACACCGTATCGATGTAATCGGCAAACCGGCAGACGGCGTCGAGCAGCTTGCGTTTGCCGGTAGCCCGGAAATACGCGGTCGCCGCCTCAATCATATGTCCCGCGCAGTAGAGCTCATGACACTCCGCCAAATCTGTCCACTCGCGGCCGGGCTCCTTGAGCGTAAAATACGTATTGAGATAGCCGTCGGCCCGCTGCGCCAGCACGACAATATCAATGACGTTGTCGGCTACTTCTTCCAGCTGCGGATCGGGTCGGGTCTCCAGCAAGTACGCCACAGCTTCCAGCCATTTGGCGACATCGCTGTCCTGGAATACCATGCCGTAAAATTCGCCGTCTTCTGTGCCGCCGGCAATCCGGAAATTGGCGATGGCGTGGCTCGGCTCTGCACCTTCCACGCGGTCGTTCAGCACCTCCCATTGGTAGGGAACCATGACTTCGCGCACAAGGCGCACATACTCGGACCAGAACGTATCTTGAATCTGAATCATTTCCCGGAACTCTCCTCTCTTTACCGGCTTTGCCTCTGACTCGGCCGGCAAGCAACGTCTCGCAGTATGGAATTAAGCCATTGCCATTGTGAACATTTATACGATTACACTATTTAAGAAAGCGCTTTACATATAATATGACATGAGCTACCATTTAAATAAACAAGGTTATTCAACCTGATTTTTAATATTTTCAACCTATGGAGGAGTCCTCTTTATGAATGTGCCCATCCTGCATTTCATCTCCCCGCCCATTCCCTATTTCGTCGATTGCGGGCATGCCTCGTACGAGATCGGAGATTATCATATCGACCGCAACTGCATTGGCGTGTTTGATCTGATCGTTGTTGTGAAGGGCAGTCTTCCGGTAGGGGAGAACGGCAGATTGTGGGAGCTTCAGGAAGGCGAGGGCCTCATCCTTCTACCGGACGGCCACCACTACGGCAGCGCGCCCTGCACCGCGGAAACAGAGATCATCTGGATTCATTTCCAGACGTTCGGCAGCTGGCAGGAATGCGCCGATATGAACGAATGTCTGGGCAATCAGCAGATGTTGTTTGAGGAGCACAAAAATAAAGCCTACCTCAACCACGTTGATGTCTGCTCGATTTTTATCCCGAAGCATATGAGAATTACCTCGAAAGCGATGGAACTGCTGGATCTGTTCTTTGAACAGGAATCGGAGCCGAAGTCGATGCGCAACTGGCGGCGCCAGGCCACCTTCCAGTCCTTCCTGCAGCATCTGGACCGGGACCTGTCTTCTCCGAGCGACGCTACGGCGATCCATCTGGCCGAGCAGGTCGAGCTGTACATCCGCAGCAATTATATGCACGATTTGACCAACCCTGTCCTGCAAAAAGAACTGAACTACCATCCTAATTACCTGGCCAAAAGCATGCTGAAGGTCTTTGGCATGACCCCAATGGCTTATCTGCAGTATTACCGGATCGAGCAGTCCAAGCGGCTGCTGCTCCAGACCTCCTGGCCCGTCGCGCGCATTGCCGAAGAAGTGGGCTTCCGCCATGTGTCGCATTACTCCTCCTGCTTCTCCAAAAAGGAAGGCCTCTCGCCCTCCGCATTCCGCAGCAAATTCGCCAAAGAGCGCTAAGCCGGATTGAAACTGGAGACCGCTCCGCAAGGTCTGTTTTATAGCATTTCAAACAAGGGAAGATCAAAAGAGAGAATAGAAATAGAGCGGATTGCTAAAGTGCGAATTGCATAAGCGAATTGTATAAGGGCGAATGGTCAAAGCAGTACTGTAGTGCGCTGAGCAGAGATGCGTCGCAATACTAGCGTAGCGGCAGCAGCGCAAGGGGTTAAGCAGGAGTACAATTGTGGGCTGAGCACATTACTAACAGAGCCTAAGCATAACTCTGGGCAGAGCCGGAGCACAATTCCGGAGTGATTAGCTGCTGAACTCAGGGCTGAGACGGCTGCATAACATCCACCAGAGCAGTGGCACAGTTCTGGTGAGAGCAGCAAAAGAATCCAAACCAGAAGCAGCAAATTCTGAGCAGAACAGTAGCGAACTCTATGTGGAGCAGCGGCAGCGCTCTGAGCAACAGCACGACTCTAAGCGAGCCAGCGACCTAACGGACACCAGAGCCGCTATTCGCCGCAATATCAGAAAATATGCAATCTAACGGACCTGAAAGCCGTTATTCACATGCGAATGCGCTTTCAAATGCGATTATCAGTGTAATAGCGTCGCTCAGGTCCGTTAGGAAGTTACGCGAAGCCTTAGCCCTCCGTACCTGCTGACATCTACTCCAATAACGGCGCCCAGGTCCGTCGGCGGGAAGCAAGGGCAAAGCGGTGTATTAGGGACTTCAGGACCACCCGGCGGTAGTTTCTTAATCGCACTCGGCATCCAACATAAAACGAGCAGCATTCTTCCGTAAAGAAGAACGCTGCTCTGCTATTTGTGCTGCACTTTATATCGCGTTATCGGTCAAAGCAGCTTCCAAAGCGCAGGCGTGTTTACCGGCTCCCAGCCCTGCAAGGAGGTATGGGCTTGCAGGCAGGAGTAGGTTTTACCGCCATAAGTCACGATATCGCCGACTTTATAGGCTTTTCCCGCCACCCAGGCATTAGCACCCGAAGTTGCGGTTGGCGTTGGGGTCGGCGTCACTGAAGGCGTCGGGGTCGGGGTTGGCGTCGCCGAAGGCTTAACCGTTGGCGTCGGTGTAGGCGTAACGGTTGGCGTAGCCGAAGGTTTTACAGTTGGCGTCGGCGTTGGCGTTGGCGTAGCCGTCGGGCTGGCAGTCGGTGTTGGCGTGGGCACGATGCCGCTGCCGAGATCCGTATATAGCTTATTGGTCAGCGTTTTGTTGCGGTCCCCGCTCGTTTCCCAGAACATGGCGCCGGCAAGGCCTTTGCTCTTGATATAAGCCGTTTTGTAGCCGAACGACTCCACGTCGTCGTAACTTATGAATGTTTGCGTGGACGGATTGTACAGGAACGGAACCTTGGAGGTATTGTTCCAGTAACGGGTATAGCCGTTCTTGTTGATATAGTTGGCCTCCAGGTCAGAGAAATCATAGTTGCCCTTCTCCCAGGTTCCCGTGTTTGAAATGCCGGACGATACCTGGTATTGCCCGTTGCCCGTGCTTGGAGCCCCGCCCCAGCCACGGCCGTAGAACGGCATGCCGAGCACAAGCTTGCTGGCAGGTACGCCATTTTGCAAATAGTTGGTGACTGCTTTGTCGATATTGTAATTGGCCGGATCAGTCAGGCCCGAGCTGGCCGCCGCAGGATCGTAATAAAGCGGGGCGTTATGCCCGGTCGTCGTATTCCAGCTTCCGTTAAAGTCATAGGTCATGATGTTGATCCAGTCGACGACGGAGGCAATGCCGGCCAGATTGTTATTCTGGACATACGCCGGGCTTGCACCGGAGGCGATGGTCAGCAGATAGGTTTTGCCGTCGGCGGTACCTGCCGCGTTCAGTTTCTCACGGATTTTTTGCAGCAGCAGAACATAGTTCTGCTTGTCTTCGGCGCGGTAGCTGTTTCCGGCCAGGCCGCCGCTCACCGGATATTCCCAGTCAAGATCGACGCCGTCCATCTTGTATTTGCGGATAAAATCAACGGCGGAGTTTGCAAAAACCTCGCGCGTCGTTGCGGTTGCGGCCACATCCGAGAACCGGTTCGACCACGTCCAGCCGCCGACCGAAATCACCGTTTTCAAGTTCGGATTACGGTCTTTCAGCTTCCACAGCTGCTTCAAATTGCCTTTGATTGGATCGTCCCATTTGTCGTCGCCGAAGCTTTTTCCGGCATCGATCCAGGGATCGCCAAGAACAATGGTGCCGTTCGGCACGTTAATCGTCTGGCTTTGCTCGTTCTGGCAGGTCCAGGTGACGGGATTCGGTCCCGTAGGATCCGGATTGCCGTGGATGCCGTTCCAACAAATGTCCGCAAACGCATAATTGATGACGTTCAGCTTGGTTGGATCGATATCCGACACATTATACGCTCTGCCATAGGCAGCCCAGGATGCATAGTAGCCGACCAGCTTGTAATTCGTTGCCGCCTGAACGGATTTTAGGTTTGTCCCAAAGACAGGAAAAAGCGAAAAAATTAGCGCTACGATCATTCCGACAGAGACCATTCTGCGTTTTTTGCCGTTGAAAAATCTCATTTCCTTTGCGCCTCCTTCAATGGTTTCTTGCATCGCAATCCAACCTCCGCAGAAACGGGATTTCCCGGTCACCTCCTTGCGCCATACGCTTGCCTTCACTATCGGCACAATCTATGGGCGGTTTTAACTCCAAATTCTAGCAGGTGATTTGGTAGGATATGAGAGCGGCAGAAGGCAGCAGAAAATAAGCGCAGCAAATGGAATAAGCATGGGTCAAATGTTAACTTTTGGATAATCGGAGACAATTCTATTGTCACGGAAATGGATGGGATTGGATAGGGGGAAAATTCCATGATCAGGGGGCAAAATCTTCTACAAGCACAGCCGGCGGGGTTATGCTCACGTTATGGTTCTTTTTCCTCAACAAAAAAGCTGCCCCAAGGACCATTTAAGGCCTTTGGGACAGCTTCCGGAATCTAGTCCGCTGGTATCCATTCTTTCTGCAAAATGCTCATTTCCCACAGATTCCAATATTCCTCGCCGACTTTACGCGACTCGCGGAGCATCCCTTCCTTGATGAAGCCTGCCTTCTCGTAACAAGCCATGGCGGCATGATTAAAATCGAATACGCCTAAACTGACTCTGTGCAGGTTCAATCGTTCAAATGCAATCGCCACGACTTTACGGATCATCATTTGGCCAATGCCTTGTCCATGCCGGTCCTTAGCCCCGATAATGACCTTGCCGATTCTTCCGGAATGATTCTCTTCATCCACCGACAAGCTGATATGGCCGATTACCTCATTGCTCTCCTCAAGAATGACCTTATAGTTGTGGTTATTGCTCTCGTTATAATGCTCCAGCTGTTCCTCGGTTAATGGAAAATGAAACGTCTTCCCGCTCCACTGCACCATGAATTCCGGTGAATCGATCCAGCCGATAAGGAGTTTGAAGTCCGCGCGTTCAAAAGGTTCAAGTCTGATCACAGCCGTCCGCCTTTCGTTCTTTAATGATACTGACCTGAAATATGCTCATCCGTATCCTGCAGCAGTTTAGCCAATACGACGATCTGCCCTGCATGATAGCCGTAATGCGTCGAGACCTGGATGAGCAGGCGGCTGACCACTCTTATATCCTGTGCCTCCTCTGCGGATACAGCGCTGCGGTGCATCCGGTTCCAGTCCTCATGGCCAAAACGGATGACGACTTCCCGGGTCAAATCCTCATTAGTTAAAGCTGTTAGAACCTCCGTAGACCGGGAACGGGTGTTGCGCAGCAGATCGATCAGCTCTTGCCGGGTAAGTCCCCCGTCCGCCGTAAATTCGCGGGTCCGCTCCCGGATGAACGGCTTGCCGCCGATGGCGCTTACGAGGTTCTGATACTCGTTGCCGGCCAAATGCAGGCAAAGATTGCCGACGCTGTTCATGGAATCCTTCGGCTTGCTCCAGATCTGTTCATCGCTCAGCAAATTCAGGCTCCGCTCGATGCGTTCCAATTGTTTGTTCATATCCTCCAGAACATAAGTAGCCCATTCGATCAAGAGAATCCCTCCCTGTACGAGATGGCTTTATCATACTAAATTAACTTGGAGAAATACACCAGCTAAAAGGCTCATAAGTTAATCGCTGCGGTTCAGGCCCGGAAACGATACCCTGACCCCCATACGGTTTCGATATATACCGGATTGGCCGAATTCTCTTCGATCTTCTCCCGGAGCTTGCGGATATGCACGGTGACCGTCTGGGCGTCGCCCAGCGAATCGATTCCCCACACCCGTTCGAATAGCAGATCCTTGCTGAATACATGATTCGGGTGCTGGGCCAGAAAGTAAAGCAGGTCGAATTCCTTGGTCGTCAATACCACTTCGGAATCCCGGACATACGCCCGGCGGGAATCCATATTCAGCCTTAAATCTCTGACTTCCAGCTCATTCGTGTTGTTGCCCCGGCCCTTCAGCCGGTCATACCGCGAGATATGGGCCTTTATGCGGGCCACCAGCTCCGCGGGTTTGAACGGCTTGGTTATATAATCGTCTGCCCCCAGTCCCAGTCCGCGTACCAGATCAATATCCTCTTTTCTTGCGGTGACCATCAGAATCGGAATGTCCAGCTCTTTGCGGACGATTTTACAAAGGTCGAACCCGCTCAATTTGGGCAGCATCACATCCAGCACGATTAAATCGAACCGGCCGCTGAGCGCCAGCTCCAGGCCAAGCTCCCCGTTCTCCGCGATTTCGGTCTGAAATCCGTCCATCTCCAGATAATCACGCTGTAGCTCCGCAATGGATAGTTCATCTTCGACAATCAGCACGGTCCGTTTCATTCTTCCATGCTCCCTTCTTCCATTGGCAAAACAATGCGGATCACGGTACCCATCCCCTGCCGGCTCTCCGCATGAATCTCGCCCTGATGTTCTATGATAATCTGTTTGGCAATCGCCAGCCCCAGCCCGCTACCGCCGGTATTCGTGTTTCTGGACTGCTCTGCACGGTAGAACCGCTCGAAGATATGGGGTGCCGCTTCCGGCGGAATGCCCGGCCCGTTATCGCCGATGGCCAGCGTAAAAAACCGGTTGTTCACCCAGGTCTGCACCGTGATTTGCTTCTCCGGCTTATCCATATATTTCAGGCTGTTCTGGATAATATTGCCGAGCACGCGTTTGAACGAATCCCGGTCCACGGCCACGCGAACCCCATCGCCTCCGTTCATTGCAACAGTCAGTTCCACGCCCTGCTTTTCCAGCTCCACCGATAATTCTTCCGCCCAGTCCTCAAGATACGGCAAGATCGCTACCGATTCAAAGGTAAACGGCAGCTTCTGCATATCCAGCTTGGAATACAAAAACAATTCATCGATCAGATGATCCATGTCGCCGGCCTTTGCAGCAATCGTCCGCATATATTTCTCATATTTCTCCGGGGAATCGGCAACGCCTTCCAGGATCCCGTCTACGTAGCCTTTAATGGCCGTAATCGGCGTTTTTAAATCATGCGAAATGTTGGTGATGAGTTCCTTGCGGTTGGTTTCATACTGCTGCTGGAGGGCGATGGAGTTCTGCAGCCGGAGGCGCATTTCTTCAAAAGCCATCCCCAGCTGCCCGAGTTCATCCTTGCCGGAAATGTTCAGTTGAAAATCCAGATTCCCTTGGGTTACCTGTTTGGCGGCCCTGCGCAATTCAAGCAAGGGACGGATGATTTTCCGGGACATGTACCGGGTCAGCAAAGTATGCGTCAGCAGCAGAACGACCAGCGTGGACAGCAGCAGAATCGGAAAAAAAGTCCGGATAAAGTGGACCAGCGGGTCCATTTTATTGATCAGGAACAGGCTTACAGGTTCTCCCGTATTGGATAACAAATCGTATTGGGCAATAAAATACTGGTCGTTATCGTATTTCAGACGGAACGGTTCGGAATACTTTCCTTGCTTATTGAAAGCCGGCAGCATTTCGGCCAAACTTTGCTTGGCGGTCAATCCGTCCGATACATACAGTTCTTTGCCTGCGGAGCGGATATAGAGGTACGTGTTCTTCTCCAGCAGTTCCTTGGACAAATCGTTCAGAAAATGGGTATCGGTAAGAAAGTCCGCGCTTTGACCAAAGGTATGCTTGATCAGGTTGCGGGTGTCCCGTTCTTCCAAACCCTCGAATTTATTTTCGTACACGCTTTTCAGGCTTTGTATGTCGCCATGATAAACCACGCTCAGCAGCAAAGCCGTAATCACCAGCAAAATCAGCGGGACGACCAGCATCGCCGCGTAGGTCAGCAAAAATTTCAGCCTTATCGACATCCTGTTGGATCACCAGCCTTATTCATTCATCCGAAGCGGTTCAGCATAAATTGAGATTAACGCGGGAAAAAGCAGGAAATTATAAATAGTATGCAATAGATTCAGGCCTTCTGTCACTGCGCTTGTATAGTAATTTCATTGTAAGAAAGAAGTATAAACTGGCCGTGAATCAATTCTTAAGCATTTATTAAATCCGGATATCTATAAAAGCGGGGAGCTCATCCATGACAACTTTCATCCGATCCAAGTGGCTGTACGGCCTGATCATCATTGCGATCCTGCTCCTGATGATTCCTAAATATTCATATAATGATCCGGATACCTTCTGGCATATCGAGGTCGGCCGGTACATGCTTGAGCATGGGCAGATCCTGCATTATGCGATTCACACCTTTTACGGCGATAAGCTGCCTTATGTCCCCCATGAATTCGGGTTCCAGCTTATCGTAGCGCCGCTGTATGCGGCGTTCGGCTGGCCGGGAATATACCTGCTTACCGCGGTTTGCCTTTTCTTCCTGATTCTCGGCTTGCTGCGTCTCGGCAAAGTATCACGGAAGGAGCTGGGATTTGAAGAAGAGCATTTGCTGCTGCTTCCGTTTGCCCTGCTCATTTCCGCCTGGATTTATTACAGCTACTTCAAAGGCCGTCCGCAGATGATTTCTTCCTGGATGATCGTCTGGTTCTTCGTCTGCCTTCGGGAGTATCAGCATTCCGCCCGACTGAAATATGCTGCCGGAATGATTGCGCTGTCCCTGGCCATCGCCAATTTCCATGCAGGCGTGTGGCTCGTCATCGCGGTATTTACGGGAATGGCGCTGCTCGAGTCCTGGATCGCCAAATTGCTGGACCTGCGAAAAGTAGCCGTCTTCGCATCGGTCTGGCTGATCGGCCTGCTGAACCCCGGCGGCTGGAAAGCGCTGCTGTATATTCTGACTGTCACGAAAAACGACTACAACCTGCTCATCAACGAATGGAAGCCGCTGCGCTTCAATTCGCTGGAGAACCTGCCGATGATGCTGCTGCTGCTCTTTTTTGCGTGTACGCTGCCTTATGCGCTGCAGCGTAAGCCCTTTCGCTTTTTCTTCATGCTCGGCATTTTATATCTCGGGGTGTCCAATTATAAGCAGAACCTGTTTATGTGGCTGTTCATCCCCTACTTCGCTGCGGCTTTATTTGAAGCGATTCCGCTAAAAACGGCCCGGCTGCACTTTCTGTCCCTGTCTCAATCTGCACTGCGCTGGCTGCTCGCAGCAGGTCTGCTTCTGAATACCGCCTATATCTTTGCCGTTCCGCCCGAGATCAGCACCCGAGACTATCCGGTCAAGGAGATGGACTACATCATGCAGCACACGCCGGCAGGGACTCGGCCCAAGGTGCTTGCCCGGTACGGCTCCTCGGGATATGTCATGTTCCGCGGCGCAGACATTTTGTGCGACGGCCGGCAGGACCCTTTTATCACCAAAGCATCCGTTGGAACGCTGGGCTGGAACGCGTTTGAACGCTCGATGTACGGTTTTTCCGAATATCTTCCCGAAATCGTGAACGACGACAAACCCGACTACGTGATCATCGGCAGTGAAGCTTCTGGCAAGCTGATCACGGAGTGGAATAAAACGTTCGGCACACCGGCATTCAAAGGCCCTTACGGCAGCGTGTATCCTTTTCGGATAAATAGCAAAAAAAGAGCAACCCGGGCAGCATCCCCCGATTGCTCTTTATCCTTTAGCCTTGGACTTTCTTCTTGCGGGTTAGCACCTTCACCAGGATATACGCGACCAGAAGTCCCAATGCGATCAGCAAAATAGGCTGGGTATACGGCGCTGCCTTCTCGTTAATGTTCTCCCAATTCTCGCCGAGGGTTTTGCCCAAGGACACGAACAGGATTGCCCAAGGGATCGAAGCCAGTCCCGAGAACAGCAAAAACTTGCCCATGTTCATCTTGGCGATGCCCGCCGGAATGGAAATGGCCTGCCGCACAACCGGAATGAATCTCGACGTAAAGACAACGCCGGCGCCGTATTTCTGAAACCAGCGTTCCGTCATATCCACATGTTTCGTTTTGATATGCAGATACTTCCCGTACCGGTCGACGAAAGCTCTTCCGCCGTACAATCCCACCGCGTACAAGATCACCTGTTGAATCAGGCAGCCGATCAATCCGAACACGATGGCTTCCACCAGATTAATGTCGCCCTGGTACACCAGATAACCGGCATAGGCCAGTACGATTTCGCTCGGGATGACTTCCACGGCCAGCCCCAGCAATATTCCCCAGTACCCCATCCCGGTGATGACGTCCAGTATGCGGTGTATGATATCTCCCATCTCCAACCCTTCCTTTGCTCTACTCTTTTTTTCGCCAAGCCAGTACAACCACTATAACAAAAAAAGATTAGAAGTTAATTAAAAAGTTATACAGGCATTAACGATCCCCTGATAATATTCATATCCATTGTCCTTATGGACGATCACCTCGGATGAAATAAATTTGTTATTCTCAAAAGTGACAAACGTCTTTGGTAAATGCTGGATGGATCGTTATAATTCTAACGAATCGATAGCGGCAATGGAGGAATACGGCTTTGACAAACGCCCGGGGGATCGCCAGAACAAGCATGTGGACGCTTATTTTACTGTTCATACTCTACGTCCTGCAGCATCTCGTTAATTTCTTGTCCTATGACTTCCGCGGACCTTCCGCAACACTCGTTAAGTTCATTTCGTCCGTGAGGCTGGAAGAAGATCTCGCACGGTTTATTTTATACGAATTATTGCAGCTGGCCGCAGCGTTGCTCGGCTGTAAAATATTGTTCCGCAAGTCTCTCCATGAGCTGGGTTTTAATCTCCGCAACCGGAATTCCGCCCGGAAGTATATCCTAGTCTTCTTCGTCGTTTATCCGCTACTGGTTGCGGTATGCTGGGTGATCATCGGAATGTGGTCCGGAACATCGGCGCTGACCGGCGGGGTTACGCAAGGGATCATAGGTTATGCGGTAAAAGATATACTGGCATACGGCTTGTTCCCCGGCATCGGGGAAGAGCCGCTGTTCCGGGTATTCGTGATCCAATTTTTGCTCCTGACGGTATTCAAGGGGACGGATATCGGGTGGAACAAGACGCAGGCAGCGGTCGTGCTGCTCTCGGCGCTGATATTCAGTTATGGCCATATCTTCATCCGCTCATGGGCGCCGTTTACCGTATACCGCCTGGGAAATTATATTGTGTTATATGGGTTTGTGAACTAAAGGAATCCTCTATACGCTTAAACAGCGGAACGGCCGGAACGATTGTGGAAAAGCAAAACAAAAGGGTATCCCAAACAGCCATTAAATGGCTTTTGGGATACCCTCTTCAATACCCATTGCTCAAGCGATGCTTAGCGGTTCGGGAAGACCATCTTCTCGGCATAGCGGCCTCTGCATGCGTTCCCATGAAATGATGCTGGATTCTCATGAACATGAATTCATCTGGCGGATACAGCCGTTATATAGAAAAACCGGAAAAGCATTAAGCTTTCCCGGTCATTTTGCATAAAAAACCCGATTTCTTCCGTTCTCCTTGGCTTCATATAAAGCATCGTCCGCCTTTTCCAGCATATCGGACGGCGCGTATTCCGGAAAAGAAGACACCCCAATGGATACCGTAATCTGCAACGTCGTTTGGTCGGGCAGATCAAAAACATAACCCTGCACGGAGGACCGCAGCTTCTCGGCCACCATCATCCCCTGCTCTGCCGTACACCGGATCAGAAGAATCGCGAATTCCTCTCCTCCCTTGCGGGCGCAATAATCGCGTATCCGGATGCCGGCCTGCAGGACATCGGCGAGCTTGGACAACACGGCATCGCCGGCCGCGTGACCGTAGGTATCATTAACATGTTTGAAATGGTCGATATCGACTAACAGCAGCGAGAACGGTTCATGATTCAAGGCGCTCAGCTCAGCCGTTTTGCTGAAAATGCGATTATAGGATCTGGGATTATGGAGACCGGTAAGAAAATCCCGCTCTGCCGCTTCCTTGAACATCTCCAACGCCTCATGCGATTTTTTCAAATGGCTGATCAACAGATAAGTAAATTGAGCCGCCATAAAGCAGATCAGATCGAAAAGCAGGATCGTACCTATGCTTTTCCACCCGATGAGCGGAATGAGGATGAACGTGGCGATCACGGCGATGCCGTAACCGGCAATCAGCCATTGCTGCACATCCGGCTTTTTCCGCGAGAACGCAAATACGGCGGCCAGGAGAGTAAGTGTGACGTTGACCACTCCATAAATCGTAGCTTGATGAATCGGGCCGAAGAAAAAAAGCCGGAATACCGCGATTAACGCTGCCGTTATAAGCCCGGTGACAGGTCCGCCCAAATAGGTCGAAGCCAGAATGGAAACTTGCCGGAAATCGATAATCGTGCCGTCGCCCAGCGGAAAAGCAAAATAAAGCTGGACAATCCCGAACAGCCCAAACCCGAATCCGTAAAATCCGCTTACCGGAAGTTTGGACAACGTAAATCTTTCGTTCAGGCGCGACAAAATCATATCCCCGAAAAAGATAAACGTAGTCAGCAGCGAGAAATTAATGAGCAAATGGATTACCATAAAACCTACCCCTTACCAACATGTGTCATCCCACTCGGGCGTGCTTGAAGCTTGCCTGTCCCGTTGATTTCATCATATCATCACAGCCCTGCAATCGTCTTGGCAGTTGATGGAAGGCGGAGAAGTCTAAGGAAGTTTCCGGAGGAAAGCTTTCCGCAAGAAGCTTCGGCAACGCCGGGTATTGCTCGCTGCGGGGATGAACAGAATCTGGATGGCACTTTGGCGGGGGATTCATGGGGGATTTGCGGTGACAACCCTCCGTTGGCGGAACATCATTCAGGGGGGCACAACGATTCTTGTAAAAAGAAGCTGCCCCAAGTAGCCTTTGTTCGGCGTTTGGGACAGCCACGGAGTGCATACACCTTGTTGGAGCGGGAAGGCCCCCTAGAGTCGGAAGGTTACCGGCTTATGAAGTAGACCTTCCGTTGCCAACCTTCAGAAATTAAAGTCTTCATCACGCAAAGGCTCTACATTGAGTGCCCGGACGTACCCGTTGCCTTTTTTCGAGAAAAAATCATGCTGTTTCGTGTGCGTGCTGATGCCGTTGAACACGATCGGATTAACTTCCTCGTCCTCGAACAGCGGTTCGAAGCCCAGGTTCATCATGGCTTTATTGGCGTTGTAGCGCAGGAAGATTTTGACTTCCTCCGTCAGATGGATGGAGCTGTAGATTTGTTCGGTGTATTGCTCTTCATTGGCATGCAGGGCGCGCAGCAGCTCCACCAGCGACTGGTACAGCTCTTCCCGCTCGTTTTCCTCCAGCTCGTTATAAATCTCCTGGGCCAATACCCCGACGTATACCCCGTGGATGCTCTCGTCGCGCAGGATCAGGTCGATGATCTCCCCGCTGCAGGTCAACTTGCCTTGGCCGGCCAGATAAAGCGGGTAAAAGAATCCGCTGTAGAACAGGTAGCTTTCCAGCAGAACGGAGGCGGCCATCGCCATAAAGAGGTCTTTTTTCGTATGGATGTTCTTGTAATATTGCTGGATGGTCTCCGCCTTGGTCTGAAGATACGGATTCTGCTCCACCCAGGCGAAGATGCCGTCGATCTCTTCCGTGGTAGCCAGCGTGGTGAAAATGCTGCTGTACGACTTGGCGTGAATCTGCTCCATCATTGCCATAAAGCCAAGCACCGCCTTGCGCTGCAGCCCGTCCACATGCTCCAGAATCTGCGGCATCCCTACACCGCCCTGAATGGTGTCCAGCAGCGTCAGGCCGCCGAGCACCTTCATGTAAGCATCCTTTTCCAGGTCGCTCAAAGTGACCCAGGTCATTTTATCGTCGGACAAAGGAATTTCATCGTCTGTCCAAAATTGCATGATATTCTGGTTCCAGAACATCATCGTGAAGTCATCGTCCGGGCGGTTCCAGTTCACCGCTTGAATTGCTGGCATAGGTTCCAATCTCCTTCTATATGCGTTAGATCGAGCAGGTGAGGCATTCTTCGACCGAGAGTTTTTTGGTCCGCGTGTAGTACAGCGACTTCAGGCCTTTATGGGCGGCGTACAGGTAGCAGCGGGCCAGTTCGCGGGTCGTGACATCGCTGTTCACATGCAGCACGGCCGAAATGCCCTGATCGATATGCGGCTGAATTTCGGCGATCAGGTCAATCACTTTAAATTGATCCATCTGATACGCAGACTTGTAATAGAACAGATTATCCTTGCGCAGATAAGGCATCGGATAATAGGTCGTGGAGTTGGCATAGGTCCGGGTCTCGATCTGCTCGACCACCGGCATCACGCTTGAAGTGGCGTTCTGGATGTAGGAGATGCTGGCCGTCGGGGCAATCGCCAAACGATAAGCATGATAAAGGCCGTGCTCCATAACCGATGCCTTCAGTGCCTCCCAATCCCTAGGTCCAGGAATCTCCACGCCTTCGAAGAGTTCCTGTACCCGTGCCGTTGCCGGCCGGTAATCCGTCTCCAGATAACGTTCGAAATACTGGCCGTTAGCATACTCCGAACCTTCAAAGCCATAAAAACGCTGGCCCGAGGCTTTGGCGATCTCCATGCTTTTCTCAAGGGAATGGAAGTTCATCACCATAAAGAAGGTACGGACGAAATCCTTGGCTTCGGGACTTTCATAAGCGATCTTATGTTTAGCGAAAAATCCGTGCAGGTTCATCACGCCAAGACCGACTGAATGCATCTCCTTGTTGGCTTTGGCCACGCCCGGCGCATTGTCGATGCGCGTCATGTCGCTGACGGCGGTCAGGGCGATCATGCCTTCATGGACGGATTCCTTGATTTTTCCGTGCTCCATCACGTTCACGATGTTCAGGGATGCCAGATTGCAGCTGATGTCTCTGCGGATTTTATCCGGCTGGCCGTAATCGGTGATTTCCGAGGTCTCCTGCAGCTGGAAAATCTCGGTGCACAGATTGGACATCTTGATCTGGCCGACATTCTTCAGCGCATGGCCCTTGTTAGCGTTGCTCTTGTTCATGATATACGGATAACCGGACTCCAGCTGGGTCATGGCGATTTTGGTCAGCATGTCGCGGGCGCTCATCACTGCCTTTTTCTTCACCCGTTCGTCGGCAAGCAGCGTATCGTACATGGCATCAAGATCCATATCGTCGAGATGGGTGCCATAAGCTTTGTAGACGCTGTAAGGCGCGAACACATGCAGCGGCTCGTTGTTTTGCGCCAATTGATAGAAGCGGTTCGGCACGATCAGCCCGATGGACAAGGTCTTCAGGCGGACCCGCTCGTCCGCGTTGATCTTTTTGCTGTCCAGGAATTCGACGACATCCCAGCCGAAAATATTGTAATAAGCCGCTCCCGAGCCTTTGCGTTGGCCCATTTGGTCCGCGTAGGAGAAGCCGTCCTCCATCAGCTTAAGCACCGGCATAATGCCTTTGGCCGCGCCTTCCACGCCTTTGATCGCTTCCCCGCGCGAGCGCAGCTTGGACAGGTTGACGGCTACGCCTCCGCCGACCTTGGACAGCTGCATGCAGGTGTTCAGCACATAGTTGATCGAATTCAGCGAATCGTCCATCTCCAGCAGGAAGCAGGAGACCATCTCGCCGCGGCGGCTTTTGCCAGCGTTCAGGAATGTCGGCGTTGCCGGCTGCAGGCGCTGCTCCATCATCGAAGTCGCGAGCAAACGTGCGGTTTCGATATTGCCGCGGCCCAGATGCAGCGCTACCGCTGCCACGCGGTCCGGGTAATGCTCAAGATAGGTTTTGCGGTCATTGCTTTTTACGGCATAGTCCGTGTAGAACTTGGATACCGCCATATAGGAAGGAAATTTAAAATCAAAGCTGCGGGTCAGCTCGAATACTCCGGTAACTTCGTCTTCAGAATAACTCTTATAGAAATCCTCGTAGTAATCATGATCAATCATATACCGGACTTGCTCCGCCGCCGTGTTAAACTTCAGGCTTCGGGCTTCCACTTCCTGCACAAACTCGGCAACAGCCTCCAGATCCTTATCCAGCTGAAAGAAACCGTCGGCATCGCGTTTCACCAGCATGTTGTTGAGTTCAATATGTCGCAACCAGACTCACTCCTCTTTGAAATCGCTCTACATCGGTCTTGGTGCCGGAGAGCTCAAATTTACTGATCACCGGAACTTTGTATTGTTCCGCGATTAAATCCGCGCTCAGCGCGAAACGCTCCCCCCAGTTGCGGTTGCCGCTGGCGGAGACGCCATGCAGATGTTTGGCATTATCCTGCAGGAACGTGGATACCCGCTTTGGAATTTCGCCAAAACCTGTCGTATATGTAACCAGCACATAAGGTTCATCGATCGTCATTCTATCCTCGATTTGAACCGCCGGAAGCTGAAGCTTGGCGATAAAACGCTTGACATTCCCTGTCTTGGAATCATAAACAATGAGCATCGGTGCCGCCTCCTTGAATCTATGGAAAAAGATGTAACATACTACATTTAGATGACTTAACCCATTTTACTACTATATATTGAAAAGTCAATGCTGCTAAAGGCGGATGGACAATGATGTTCATCACAGTTATCCGTTCCGTGCAGCATAGAAAAAAGCCAACTGCCCGCGGCGGTTGGCCTTTCATTTTTGTGCATTCTTCAAAATATTCAGTTTGCTAATTCATATCCGGCCACCGGCGCCAGCTCGGTTTGCGAGACGAACACCGGATGTTTAGACTCGCTGCCGTCATTTCCCCATTTCCAAAGGGAACCGTCTTTTTTCAGGCCGATCGTATAATAGTGGGAAGTAAACAGAGCATTCCATGCTCCTCCGCTTCCTTTTACACGGGTGGGCACGGCGACGCTTTGGGCGGTGCCGATTCCGAGCTGGCCGAATCCGTTGTCTCCCCATGCCCAGAGGCTGCCATCTTTTTTCATGGCATACGCTCCACGCGCGGCCGTCCAGAGGTTCACCCAATCCTTGGATTGCGAGATCATGGCTGCAGCCGTCTTAGGCGTATAGCGGATTCCCCCCGTGAAGCCTGCGCCCCATTGCCATAGGGTCCCGTTCTTCCGGATGCCGATGGCCGTGGTTTCTCCAATCTTGGCAGTAACCCAGTCGGAATAATTTCCGATTTTCGTGAAGCTGTTCACTTTTGGCGAAGCCGTTACGGAAAGTCCGAGCTGTCCCAGGCGGTTATCTCCCAGCCCCCAAAGCGTGCCATTGTTTTGAACGGCGATAATGGAACTGTAGGACAAGCTGAAGGACTGCCAGTTCGTATTTCCGCTAAGCTTGACCGGCGAATAGAACTGATCCGCCTGGGTATTTTTCATCACCATACCCCAGGAATCCCTGCCCCAGAACCACAGGGTGCCGTCGGTTCTTAACCCTACCGCATACCCGAGATCGCCGACCTGAACCGATCGCCAATAGGTTCCTTCCTGAAAAGGCTCCAGGTCCAGAGCGGTCGATTCCGCCATGCCGCTCGGCGCCCGACCACTGGAACGGTAGGTCCAAAGGCTCCCATCCCGCTTGATCGCATACAATTCCTCACGGTTTCCTTCAATTGAAATCCAGTCGTTGTCCATGCCGAGCCGCTGGTCCGTATCGCTGAGATACTCATTATATATGTATAGGCTTCCGTCTTTGCGGAGCGTGTAAATGTTGCTGTCGGTAAGGACAATATCGGCAACATCCGCGTCCAGAGTCACCGGCTCGTAAGCGGAGTTCGCCGAGCCGTCTCCCCGCTGTCCCCAGGTGTTCGAACCGTACGTCAAGAGCCTGCCATTATCATCAATCGCTGCCCCGAAGGTGCCTCCATCATCCACATAGCTGATGTTCTCCGGACAGATCATCATCTGATATTCGTCATACCCCGTGTCCCACTTCCAGACCGAACCCTCGGTATCCAGAATGACCGATACAAAAGCTCCAGTAATTTGAGCAGCCGAGGCGATCGCATCCACCGGCTTCAGAATGATTTTCCGGGTATCCTGATCCATCCGCAGCATCCATACGGAACCGTCTTTCTTGCGGACCACCGAATACACGCTGGCAGCAATCTGATCGAAGCTGCGCTCGTCGCTTAACCGTGTAAGTCGTTCAACGTTGTCACCGGAAGGCACGATTCCGCCCATTCCCCACAGGCTGCCGTCTTTCTTGAGCGCCAGCAGACCGTTCTCTCCGATTGAAACCTCCGTCCAATCCTTATCACTGTTGAGTTTGCCATTCGAGATAACGCCTGGCAGAACGTTCAGGCCAAACTGCCAGAGCGTGCCGTCCTTGCGAATCGCGGCCATTCCCCCTGCACCTAGGGAGAGCTTCACCCAATCTTTGTCTTTGCCATAGCGGAAAGGGATGTTTTTGTTGATGATGCCTTGTTGATACCCGATATAGGCGTTCTTCTGGTTGGTGCCCCATATCCACAGGCTGCCGTCTTTTTGAATGGCTGCAGAGAGCTTGTCTCCTGCCGCTGCAAACGCCCAGTTGCTATCTTTGCCCACCTGAACCGGTACGGTACGCGTGACATAGGTACCGTCGCCGAGCTCGCCCGTGCTGTTGTCGCCCCAGGCCCATAACGTTCCGTCGGCGCCGACGGCAAGCGCATGGCCTTCGCCCGCCGAGACTTGCACAAATCGGGGCATGGCCTGCTGCGCTTTGGCAGTGGCCATAGGAAAGGTGCCCGATCCAATGACCAGAATCGCCAGCAATATCAGTGCCGCCATCCTCCATCTGAAATGAATCATAAATAATCCCCCAGTAGTTTTGTCTTATGTACTGCCGCGTCTCGCTTCGGATACGCCACAATCCATAATAACCCATTTCCATTTGGAGGCGTTATGACTTTCTTACGACCTTGGCTTTTACATACGAGACGATCAGCAGAAATAATGGGATGGCGACCATATTGATCGGCAGCACATATCGGACCCACACCTTCTTCAGCAGCAGACCGGACGGAGGATTTAAAGCAATCACCACCATTGTAAGAATAAGGGTTGCCGGAGCCACGAACAGGAGCGTTTTTCTCCAGCTGCGGGGTTTGCCGACCCACTGGGCAATGCCGTAGCTGGCAATGAACATATAAATCGACAGCTTGACGAAGATGCTCACCAGCCAGATGGCCATCACAAAGATATCCATGTTCTGAATGAACTCAAGCAAATAGACCAGCTTCACCATTTCAAAAAATGGAAATTGCAGCCGCCCGCCTACCACTGGCCCGAAGGTCATGAGTACCCACAGAACGCCCAGGAGAAGGAGAAATGAGGAAAAGGCCACACCCAGCAAGACAGCCCTGCGCGTTCCTGGCCCGGAATTCTCCACAAAGGGAAACAACATCATGACCATAACGGCTTCGCCCAGCAGCGAGGCGGGTGATAGCGCTCCGTCCAGAATCTTCCCGATTCCGGAATCCGCATACACCGGAAGCATCAACGGAAAGCTGAGATTGTTATACGTCAGGATAAATGTGAGCACAAGAATGACCATCAGGATGGGCCCCCACAGCTCGCTCACTCTGCCGATTGCTTCAATCCCCCCATGGTACACCGTATAAAATACAACGCCAATCATTGTGCCAATGATAATCCAGTCCGGCGTCTTATAGAGCACGCTCAAACGGATGAACAGAAATTCATCGCGCAGGATCAGGCTCATGACCCAAAACCATTGGAGGATAAAAGGAAGAACAATTAGCTTGCCGGGCCATTTCCCCAGAATAGCGCCGCTGAATTCGATCAGGGTCTGGCGGGGATAACGCGAACTTAGCTTGGCGGCAATATAAGTAAGCAGCAGCCCCGCGAAGCCGGCCAGAATGTAGGATATCCATGCATCCTGCTTTGCCGTTCGAATGGTGGCGGTCATGGAAATGAGCAGGTTGATTCCGATCTCCAGCATCATGAACATCCAGAACAATTGGCGGTTGTTGATCTTCACCTATTGCTCACCGCCCTCTCTTGTCGGCAGCAAGGACTCTCCTGTAAGTCCCGTTCCGGTGAGATCCAGCTTTACCGTAATGTCGACATCCACTTCCTGGAATGTCTTTTCCCAATCGGAGGCAAGCTTTTTCCAGCGGTACGGGTGGTGGCGGTGGACCGAATCTCCAAGCTCCAGAATGTCGCATTTAAAATCCTTTTGCACTTTGACGACCACTTTTTCGACATGCTCTTTAAGGTATTGGTTCATTCGGACCTGCACCTTTTTAACATTTTCCGGCTTGGAGAGATCCAGTGGCGAGTTGTTCTCATCAACAAAGCCTTCCCCCTCCAATAGAATCCGGAACTTGATGTTGCCGTCTGTGAAAATAGGAGTAATATGACTCTTAAAATTATCCACCGTAACGCTCACGGTCTTCCCGCTGGTTGCGCCGGAGAGGGCGTCCTTCGGATCTCCGCCGGCTTGATCCGCGTCCACGTCATTGATGAGGGTCGTGAAGCTCCGGTGAGCCAGCTTGCCCGCAATCCAGAGCCTGACCCAGAATTCATCATAATTCAGGTATCCCGCCAGCTTCAGCTGGCTGGTAAAAACAGCGGCCCCGTAGATCCCGAGCGTCGGCTGAGGGGGGCTGTCATTTTTGGTTTTTTTGTCCGTTTTCACTTCCGGCTGCATAATCGTCAGCGCGGGCACGATTCCGCATCCGGTTCCGTTGGCCATGATGAAAAAATCCAGCAGGGATCTGCTAATCGGTGCCCCACTCTTCTCCTGGATCTTCTGCACGGCAATCGCCGGATTCGTCTCCAATTGGTACGCCAGGCTCATCGCTTCCTGGGCCGTCCCCCCCTTCACCACAAAAATATTCGTGCGCGGGCGGCCCATCGGGCTTCTGCCGTATTCGTCGAGCATCGAGAAGATGCCCTCCTCGGCAAGCTTTTCCCCGATAAAGATATTCCGCCGGTGACCCGGAAATAGCACGCGCGAAAGCTTTCTTTGCATATTCTGCTCCGCATCCCGGTTGTCTTTGCCATAAGCACTTTCCGTCATGAAGCCGGGACGGCCCCCTTGTTCCGCGCCTTGCTGCCCTCCCGATTTGGAGGCAAGGGGAAGCACAAGGTTGGCAGTGGCTAGGTATTTCCCCTTTTCCACAAAATCCATGCCCCAGCCCAGGACAACGGCCTGATCATTCAGCTCCTTGCGATCCCAGCATCCGGTAAGGATTAGCGAAAAAGCGGCGTATACGAAAAGTATTTTTCTGAACATGCGCTTGCGATCCTTTCCGGCCGTTATTTGGTCTGCTTGGATTTGACCCGTTTGGGGAACCGCTCAAGCTTGCCCTTATTGCCCAGCCAAGGGAGCAGCTTACGCATCATCGGCTTCGGCGCCCGGATCAGCACATCGTTCAGATTGCCGATCGACATCGGCGCATATGGCGCCATATATGGCACGCCAAAGGGCTTCAGAGTAACCATGTGAACCGTAAGCGCGATGAGGAACAGAACAATTCCATAAAAGCCGAGGACGCCGGCAACGACAAGCAGAGGAAAGCGGAGCATCCGGTAGGCGGCGCCCAGGTTGTAGATCGGGAAGGCGAAAGAGGCGATACCTGTCAGGGAGACGATAATGACCATCGGCGTGGAAATAATGCCCGCCGCAACGACGGCTTGGCCGATGACAAGTGCTCCGGCGATACTGACCGCAGGGCCCACCTGTTGGGGCAGCCGGATCCCCGCTTCGCGCAGGCCTTCAAAAATAAACTCCATGATCAGCGCTTCAATCACGGCCGGCAGGGGTACGCCTTCTCTGGCCGACGCAAAGCTGACGACAAGCGGCGTCGGAATGACCTGCAAATGGAACGTGGTCAATGCAACATACAGGGAAGGAAGCAGCAATGAAGTATGCACGAAGGTATAGCGGATCCAGCGGACAAAGGTAGCATACAAATACCGGTCCGTATAGTCATCGACGGCCTGCAAGCCGGACCAATAGGTCATTGGCACAATCAGCACAAACGGCGTGTTGTCCACGATAATGACGACTTTGCCTTCAAGCAGACTGGATACCGCTACATCGGGCCGCTCAGTATTCTGAATTTGCGGAAACGGGGAGTACGCATTATCCTCGATAAATTCTTCGATATTACTGGAATGGATGACACCGTCGAGTTTAATTTTTTGCAGGCGGCTGCGAACCTCTTGGACCAGGCTTTCTTTGACGACGCCTTCGATATAGCCCATCACAATTTCCGTGTCCGTCAAATCGCCCAGTCTCATGCTTTCCAGCTTTAGCCTGGAGGAACGAATCCGCCGCCGGATCAGCGACGTATTGGTCCGCAGCGACTCCATAAACGCATCCCGCGGGCCGCGGACGACTTTCTCCGATGTGGCTTCCTCAATGGCACGCTGCTCCATTTTGATCAGGTCAGCCAGCATCACATAAGCATTTCCTTCCGTAAAGATCGCCGTTTCCCCGCGCAGCACGCCACGGATAACTTCCTTCGTCTCATACGCAATGTGCAGTTTCAGCGTGGGAAGAAAAATGCCCTTCAGCTCGACATCCTTCTCTTTATCCACCTGCGTGCTGCTGCGGAAATGCGCGATCAGAGGCTCCAGCACGAAGGCATCCACCGCCTGGATATCGCACATTCCATCCACATAAATCAGCGTTGCCCGGTTCAATCCGTTGATAGAGCAATTCCGGTACATGATGTCGGAACAATTCAGGAACTCCAGTTTCATCCGCTCGATGTTATCGGCAAGATCCGGAAACAGCATTTCCGGTTCCTCTTGTGTATACGCTGTTACTTTTTCCATGCGGCATCCCCCTTATGTTGGTATTTGCCGCTGCTGGTGAATTTATGCATTACACCGAAGGTAAGAGATCACTTACATCATTCGCTCGAAGTTGCCCAACCGGCGTGAGCGGCGTCGTTTTGATGGCTCTGCTGCGGGTTTTGATGTAATATAAAAGGATGAATGCACTGGCGGGAGGACTGGCCGTGAACAAAGATGAACAAGTCATGCTGCGCTTCAGGGACCTATTCAACAAGATGGCTGCGCTCAATAAAACGAAAATGGAAGCCAGCCTGATCGAATATAAGCCATCCGAAGTCCACTGTATCGAATACATCGGGCAACATGCGGATTCCAATGTGACCAAGCTGGCGGAAGCCTTTTACATGACCCGGAGCGCCATCAGTAAAATCACCAAAAAGCTTATGGACAAAGATTTGATTGAAAGCTACCAGAAGCCGGAGAACAAGAAAGAGATCTATTTCCGGCTTACGAAGCAAGGCGAAGACATCTACAAGATTCACGAGGATCTTCATCAGGAGTTCCGCGAACGGGATAAAGCCGTGTTCGAGCAGGTCACTGAGGAACAATACGACCAAATGCTGCATTTTATTGACAAGTACAGCCGGCATTTGGACGCCGAGATCAAGAAAAACCTTTATTAGACAACTGAGCGGAAAAGCTGAAGCGGCCTAACTCCACCTGGAGGAGGCTGCTTTTTTTAAGTTCGTTTTTTGTTGACAAGGAAACAAAATGGGGGTACGATGTTCTTGTTTCCCAGGAAACAAAATTACAGCAAGAGAAAGGATCAATCGATGTCAAACACGAAAGCAAAAGAAAACGGACTCCCCAAAGACATTCTCATGGCCGCATGGGCAATAGCCCTTGGCGCCATTGCTCCCATGCTGGACTCCACAATGGTCAACATCGCCATCGACAAACTAACGAAAGACTTTAACACAACGCTGAATATGATCCAATGGGCCGTTACCGGCTATGTGCTGGCTATGGCTATTGCCGTTCCGGTCTCCGGATGGCTGATGAACAAATATAATGGAAAGAAAGTGTTCATCGGTGCGGTTGTCGCCTTCGGCGTCACCTCCGTGTTGGCCGGGGTCAGCTGGAACGTCACGAGTTTCATTTTATTTCGCCTGGTCCAAGGCTTCAGTGCCGGAATCATCACTCCGCTCATGTCCACGCTGCTGGTGAAGACAGCCGGTCAGGAGAATCTCGGAAAAGTAATGGCCATCGTCAGCACCCCGATGATCTTCGGCCCTATTCTGGGGCCTGTCCTTGGAGGCTTCATTATCCAGGGTGCTTCATGGCACTGGATCTTCTTCATCAACGTATTTATCGTTGCGATTGCCGTCCCCCTGATGCTGCGGAGCATTCCTGACTTTGCACCGTTCAACAAAGACAGCGACCTCGATGCTTTTGGAATTATTGTTTTATCCCTCATCAGCGCAGCGCTGATTTACGGAATTACAAAGGCAGCGGACCACGCTGCTTTTACGAACCGCGAATCCATGCTTTGGGTCGGCATCGGTCTTATTTTCGCCATCGTCTACTTCGTCTATAATGGCATCCGTAACAATCGGACGGTTCTGCCGCTGAATTTGTTCGCCCATAAAAGCTTCTCCGTAGCCAGTATCGGCCTGTTCCTGGCGAATATCGCCATCATGGGACCGATGCTGATCCTGCCCTTGTTCTTTCAGACCTTCCGTCACTTCACGGCAATCGAAGCGGCCCTTGCGCTTATTCCTCAAGGCGTCGGCATGCTCGTCACCCGCCCGCTCATCGGAAAAATGATCGACAAGGTCGGGGCCAAATCCGTCGTTCTGGTCAGCCTGGTTCTTTCACTGCTCGGATCCGTGCCGCTGGTCTTTGTCACCGGGCATACCGGAATGATCTGGATTTCACTCATCCTGTTCATCCGCGGTACCGGCGTTGGGGGCGTGATGCTTCCATTGACGAGCGACGCTTACTCGGGGCTGAACGACAACCAGCTTCCCGAAGCAGGCGTCGGGATCAACATGATCGAGAACCTCGGCTCAAGTTTCGGTTCGGCGGTTATGGCGACCGTTGTCGCCACGGTTGCGCAAGGCTTGCATCCAGCCTTGGCCGGAAGCCTGCGGGGTTATCACGCGGGATTTCTGGTCTCTGCGGTTGTCCTGGCCCTAGTGTTCATTCCCGGTTTGTTTCTTACGCATAAAAAAGCGCCCCGTTAAACGAGGCGCTTTAGCTACCGCAAATTTATTATTCCATACCCCTGTAACGTCCGCCGAATGCTTTCGGACTTACTGCATCGTTTTGGGCTGTTGTAAATGTTATATATCGCATTTAAGGAATATTTTGTTTTTATCGTATCGATAAACTCCCGTTTCTTCAAGAAATCAGATTATCGTACCATGAGAGACTCGCTTTCCCCTTGACTCCTTCCCCTTCCTGGCAGATAATTATGAGTTCATTGACTTGGAAAAGGGGCGATTGTCATTACTTGGTTAAACGGTCTTTATCAATCACAAGAACGGGAGCCTAAGAAGGACATTGAACCTGCGCTGGTCAATGCCATCTTTCGCATGTATGACCGGTTTCCCCGGATCGGTCTAAGGGAACGGCACGGCCAGCAGGATATGTCGCTGGATATCGCAGATGCTTATGTGCATGGCCGCAATGCCATGATCGAAGCCGGCGTCGGCATCGGCAAATCTTTCGCCTATCTCATTCCCGGGCTGGTGATCAACCAGCTTACGCGCCAGCCGGTCATCATCGCCACTTCCTCTATTCAGCTCTCCGAGCAAATCCATAAAGATTTGCGGGTCATCGGAAGCCGGCTCGGGTTCACCACGGTTCGTTCCGTCGTCGGCAAGGGAATGGGACAATATGCCTGCCGGTACCGGGCCGCAAGCCTGTACAAGCCTGAGGACGCCGACTCCCCTTTAAACCGGCTGGTTGAGCGCATTATGAACTATGAAATCGACGAGCGGGCCGATATCGAAGGCGGCGTCCGGGATGCGATATGGTCGGATGTCAACGTAACCGACTGCAAATTCGAGCACTGCCGCTATAAAACCACCTGCTCCTTCTACGACATGCGGGCGAAGATTAACGCCAGGCCCGGCGACATGGATTTTATCATCGTGAACCAGGACCTGCTGATCCGTGACCTGATCAAGAAAAAGGAAGGCGCCAAAGCCTTGATTGCCGAACGGCCCGCCTTAGTCGTCATTGATGAGGCCCATAATCTGGAGGCCAAGGTCCGCGACGCCCGAACGCTGGAATTCAGTTACCGGGGAACCCGCCGCGTGCTGGAGGATGCTTTACAGATTCTGTTTAAGCAATCCGCGGACAAGGAGCTCATCGCGCAAGTGAACTTCCTAAAAAAATGCACAGGCGAAATATTCAGGCAGGTCGAAGCGGATTTGCTCCGGGATGCCAAGCAGGACAATGACCGGATCAAAGTATCGGCGATGTTGAGCCTTCCGCTCCGCCGTGGCGCGCAGCTTATGAAAGACCTCATTCTAAGCCTCTCAGTGTTATCTTCCCGGAACGAACGGGAGATTGACGATACGTATGAGGCGATGAACGGAATCCTGGAGCTTTTTCAGGCGCTCTCCGGCATGCAGCAAAGCTATCTGATCTGGGCAAGTAAATCCCAGCAGGAGGCCACCCTCAGCATCTGTCCCAAAAATATAAGCCAGTTCCTAAAATCCACGCTATTCAATGGAAAAACCTCGGTGATTCTCACCTCGGCAACGATGTGCCAGGGCGGAGAAACGCTGGACGAGCAATATGCGTATCTGGCGCAATCCCTCGGTTACCGGGGCGATTATATGGAGCGCCAGCCGTCGCCGTTCGATTACGATCACCACACCATGATGTATATCGCCAAGGATATCCCTTACTACAATCACGAGAACCGGAAAGCTTATCTTGAAGCCGCCTACACGGAAATGGTGAAGCTCTGCAATTTGACCAACGGGCGGACCTTAGTGCTTTTTTCGGCAAAAGAAGATATGAAGGATGTGCATGAGCGGCTGATCGCCGAAGGAGATCATATCCCCTGGGCGGTTCATGTTCAAAAAGAAGGCTCGTCCCAAGACGGTGTCATTGCGGAATTCCGCGGCAGCAAAGGCGTGCTGCTCAGCACCGGCGTCTTCTGGGAGGGCATAAATATCGAAGGGCCTGACCTGTCGCAGGTTATCATTTTCCGGCTCCCGTTCCCGGTTCCGGCGGAACCGGTCTATGAATACAAAGCTTCTTTGGCGGAGCATCCCCTGAAAGAAGTGTTTGTGCCGGATATGCTGCTGCGCCTGAGACAAGGGACCGGACGGCTGATCCGCAGCGAGACCGACTTTGGCGTCCTCAGCATTCTGGATTCGCGACTGTCTGCCGCAGCGAAAAAGGATTACCGGGAGAAGGTACTGAAGACACTGCCCTTCAAAAAGGTGACGGAGGACTTCCGGGTCCTGGAGAAGTTTGTGAAGGCGAAGAGAATTCGCTATACGGTATAAAAATAGGGAGTATCCCAGGCAGCCGCACGCGGCTAACGGGACACTCCCTTTTGTTCGTTCTACAATACTTTCTTCAGCCACAAATGGGCAAGCTGCGGCCAGAGGGCGATTGCCTCATCCGGCTGCGTCTCCTGCTCGAAGTAGCGGAACTGCTCCAGAAGGACCTCCCGGACGTTCGCTCCTTTTGTCAAAGGGTAACTTTTGTACGGCTCCGGCAATTCAATCCCTTGGTCGAGCATCTCCTGCAGCCCGGCGTACATTTGCTGCAGCGTGTAATCCCCGCCATAGTGACCGGATACCCACACCTGATTGCACAAGGACAGCCCATGATGCCCGTTGCCGAAGACATGCAGCTCAAACGGGACACCTTGTGTTTTGCAGGCATCAGCAAAGAGATAGCTGTTCTCGACCGGCACCGCCTCGTCCGTTGCCGTGTGCCATAGAAAGACCGGAGGCGTCGATTTCGTCACCTGCTGCTCCAAAGACATGTACGCCAGCTTGTCCGGGTTTGCATCTGCTCCCAGCAGCGCATCAAACGAGCCGCGGTGGGCAAATTCGCCCGACGAGATGACCGGATAAGACAAGATTACGGCGTCCGGACGGTTGCTGAAGGCTTCGTATTCGCCGCTCAGCTTCAATTCTTCCGCCTGATGGTGGACAGCCAGGCTTCCGGTGAGATGCCCGCCGGCGGAGAAGCCGCAGACCGTGACCTGACCGGCGTTCACGCGGAACGTACCGGCTTCCTTACGCACGAACCGTACCGCTTTGGACAAATCCCGGAGCGGCTGAAAGCCGAGCGGCCCGCTGTTAAACATATTCGTGGTATACGTAACCACAAACGTGTTGTATCCCTTTTCATAAAACGCCTGGGCAACGATCTCCCCCTCTGTAGGGGATACCACCCCATAGCCCCCGCCGGGAACCACGATAATCGCTGGTCTGGCGAGTTCATCTTCATCATGCACGTACGCCGCGATATCGGGAATGAACGATCCCAGTACGGGATAGGCATACTCTTCCTTTGTCCATAACTCATACCTTTGATGAAACACAGCAATCCCACCCCTTAAGCAATAATGGTAATAGGCATATTCCGAAAAATGGAACGCTCTCTTGACCATTATAGCTCCTTCTGACAAAAAACAAAGAGGGCCGCAAGCCGGAATTTATTCAGCCTCCGTATTAAGAATCTCAACATTCATTTTCAAATCTACGGGTAAATGGGGATAGTCGGTTCTCCAGTCCAACGCCTCCCAGGTTGCCGGATGAAAGGCTCTGATCCGATCACCAATATCGAGAAGATCGCAATTCGCTTTTTGTAACTTCTCAATTGCCGTAATTGCAACGCTCTGCAGGTATTGGCCGAATTCCTTTTCAACCTGTTGTACGTACTTCTTTTTGAACGGATGGCCTTCCCCGTCGATTTGGTATACGTTTACGGCCAATTGCACATGAATGGATGCGGTAGGCAGGCTGCCGGATTTAGGGATAACAGCGGTCTTCGACTTTACTTTTTTAACGGAAAAAGCAAACTCATCGCCTTTTGATCCTCCGGCAGATGGTGCAGATCCCTTATCCTCTTGAAGCCTCCCGGTTATCTTTTGCATGCCTATGTTCCTGCCTAACATTAACATGACTAAACGGATTTCTTCATTGCTGAGCTTGATCCCGGTACTCATGCCGTGACGAAACAATAAAGCTCCACCCAGTTCCAGTCCTGAATCGGATGGTCTTACAACCGGGAGCGCAATATCTTCCAGTTCATCTTCTTTGGATAATATGAAATGCATCATCGATACGTTGGAGATAATCCCGTTCGTTTCCAGTGAAGCGATCAACCGGTTCACCTTTTTCGAAAAATCATCCTGCGAAACTTCCGTGTGCAAGAATTCCGAAACCGAACCTTCGTAAACGACAACAGGAGCATTTATGGATGTGTAAGGAGCATGAAGTAAATAACCAAGGCTTTTAATCGGATTGTTCGAGGCGAACGCTTCGCTCATCAAAAAAAGCCGCGTGTTGCTCGCGAGGAATGGCCCTTGTTCCTTATACTCTCCTTGCCCGATAGCTTCAATTAAGCTTGATGCTTTTAGTTCCGTTGTCTCGGTAACCGCTTCTCCGCCGCCTTGTCCCGCGTTTTTGATTTGGGTGACGGCAAAACTAAGCTTGAACTCTCCGTTTTTTTTATCAAAATCAAGACCGGCGATATCCACTAAATGGATGTCACGCAGCCGCATCTGATCCCAGCATCCCGTCAATACCAGCAGCAATATCAGACACGTCCCCACTTTTTTCATCGAAGGTCCGCCTTTCTCCGCAGGATCGAGACGAGCAGCAGGATCGTTGGAAAAAACAGGATAACAACAATACTTACATTTTTATGATAAGCCGAAAAATCCAGCAGCCATTGGCGGTTGGAGCCTAGTTGTCCGAGTCCAAAACAGAGCGCAGCGATCCCCCATACGATAAGAGAATGCTGCGGAATTTCTTTCGTACCCGCGAAAGCGAGATATCGGGCGGACAAAAATAAATAAACATAAACGGTAGCTAAAGTCACTAAGAGCCACAACGCCAAAAATAAAAGATCAAGGCTTTGCACGACGGGCCATGCGAATTGACGAAGAATAAATATCATGGGTTCAAACACGGAATTCAATTGATTTTCGCTGAAACTGTAGGTCACAATGACAGTTATCAGCACATAAAAAAAGGTCGTGAACCCATTAGCCGCAGATACCGTGAGTAAAATATGTTTTTTTTTGCGGCACTTTACATAAGGGAACACGTAAAGCAGCAGTTCATAGCCGGCGTAAGCCCAGAAGCTCGGAAGAGAATCTATTACGATTGAGCGGAGTTTGTGATTCAGAATCGGCATAAAATGGAGCATGTCGCCTTTTCCCGTTCCGCTGATAAAAACAATGAGAAAGCAGGCCAGAAAAACAAGCATCAGAGTCTCCGTTATCGTACTGATGGATTGCAGCGAAGAAGTGGCAATATAAGCGGTTACCGCGAACATGACTCCAGTGATGACCCACCAAGGCGTACTGTAAAGCATCCATCGGCTAAGGACATCGATATATCCAACCATCACCGCAAGGCAGGACTCTGCGCAGTATAAGCAAAACAATAGATTGATGAAGGCTCCCAGAGGTTTCCCGACAATGATAGATATGTATTGGGGCAATGTACGTTGCCCGAATCTTTTTCCGAGGAAATAAATAATTAGGATCCCCAGCTGGGCATACACGCCGCCGAGTAAAACGGCCATCCAGGCGTCATGGCCCGAATGCCGGGATTCATCATAGGGTATCGCCAGGATATGAACGCCAACTTGAGTCAGGATGACGAGACAAAACAGTTGTTTAAGACTTATTTTATCTGTACTGTTCATTCAACGGAGCCCCCTATCATCCTGCGAGTTTTATTTTTTCACGGGTCCTCGGAAGATCGTATCGTTTATTTTGGAACCCGAAAATCCCGAATAAAAATAAGGGATGCCCATCGTGTTCACGCGCGCAAGATGGGCAAGAACCAATAGAAAGGCAAGCACTAGACCGATCAACCCCAGTATCGAGGATAAAATAATAAAGGGATAGGTTAATAGCCGGGCCGCACTTCTCATTTCGTACGAGGGAATGATAAACGAAGCAATGGCCGTAAATGCAACAACGACAACCATCATCGTGGATATTAAATTCGCCTGAACAACAATCGTTCCAATCACGATCCCGCCTACGACCCCTATCGTCTGGCTGTTAAAACTTTCGAGACGAATCGTCGCTTCACGCAGAATTTCAAGCGTAACCAGCATAAATATGGCCTCAAGGACCGGAGGAATGGCGATATTCGCCATCGTACTTTGCATGGTCAACGCTACTTCATACGGTAAAATCCGGGGGTCGAAGGATACCAAGGCTACGTAGGCGCCAGGCAAACAGATGCCGAGAATAAAGCTCACAATACGAAGAATGCGAAAGGAACTCCCAATGATCCAATTCACCTGATAGTCATCCGGACTTTGAAAAAAAGCCCAAAAGGATACCGGAACTATCATGCAATCCGGAGAACCATCGATCAAGATGGCGATTTTCCCATCCAGCAAGTAGGATTTGATTCGATCCGGCCTTTCGGTTACAAGAATCCGCGGAAACCACGTGAATTTCCCGTCCTGAATTAAATCCTGGATGAAGCCGAGCGCTTCAATCTTATCGATATCCAAGCGGCTAAGCTTATGGTCAAATTCAGCCAGAACCTCTTTGTTGGCGAACGAATTCAAATACAACATGGAAATCCTGTTTTTCGACTTACGGCCGAGTTCGTATTGTTTTACCGCCAAATCAGGTGTGACCATTATTTTCCGGATCAGATTAATGTTTGTATCCAAATTTTCGTTCAGCGCTTCATTAGAGCCGCGCAAAACGCGTTCGTTCAGCGGGATACTGATGGAGCGTTCTTTGGAGAGTTCGGTTCCAAGCAAATAAAACTTCGGCTCAAGATCGTTTTGCAGGACGGTCTTCCCTTCAACCAAGGCCATCAGGGCAGCTGAAATCAGATCTGATTCGCTGTAATCCAGAATCGAAATGGCCTCACGGACCTTAGCTTCCTTGCTGCCAAGAAGAGGGCGGATGATATGTTCTTGCACCACAGCAGGATCAACCATCGTATTCAAATAAAAAAGGAACCAGGAGCGTTCACCTGCCACAAACGTAATCGATTTGAAATCCGAACTCTCGGACAAAAGCTCCAGCAACCGCTTCTTATTTTCTTCTGCGGACGGATCGGCAATCATTCTGGCCATTCCTCTCTATGTTGGATACACCCATAATTTCCCCTTGAAATTTCTTTTTTATCCCTTTCATTCATTTCCTGGCTTTCTATTCACTTGGTAAGCAGATAGGCATTCGCACTTCCCTTCCACAAATACACACATACATTAGTGTAGAAAGTTATGAAGGAGGGATTGGAATGAGCGAATGTGCAGGCGGTTATCCCCCGGTAGGCTTTACGTCCACAACAGTCATTCTTGTACTTTACATTCTCCTGGTCATTGTATTGGCAACATTCTAAGTGATCAAAAAAACGTACTAAGAGCCTGGCACTTTTGCCAGGCTCTTTTTCATTGACACAGTTATAAGCTTAATTAAACTGCCAGCCACTAAGGCTAAGGTTCCCGTATTGATACTCCCGGTGCAGCAGCTTCGCGCTGCGGCCCGCATCGCCTGCGCCCATTGCGAGCAGAAGCGGAATAAAGTGTTCGCTCGTAGGCACGGCTTCCTTGGCATATGGCGCAAGCTCACGGTACCGGAACAGGGCTTCCGTATCCCACGCCTCCACCTTCTCCTGAATCCAGCTGTCGAACTGTGCGGCCCAAGTGTCGATACCGCCGGAGCCCCAGTTCAGCGCCCGCAGATTATGAACGATGCCGCCGCTGCCGATAATCAGCACATCCTGTTCGCGCAGCTCGCCCAAAGCTTTGCCGATCTCATATTGCTGCTCGTTGCTCAGATGGCGGTTGACAGACAGCGCCACGACTGGAATGTCCGCCTCCGGATACAGCAGCTTCAGCACGGCCCATGCCCCGTGATCCAGCCCTCTGGTTTCATTCTGCACGCTCTTTATGCCCGCTTTGGCAAACAAAGCCTGAATCTGCTCCGCCAGCTGCCGGTCGCTATGGGCCGGGTACGTCATCTGGTACAGCTCATCCTGGAATCCGCCGAAATCATAAATCGTTTCGTAGGTTGCGGCAGCACCAACCGTCTGTACCGGCTCCTCCCAATGCGCGGAGAACACCACGATTGCTTTCGGTTTTGGCGTGTTCAATCGGAACTGCTTCATCAAATCGGTATATCCGTTCTCTTCAAGAACGATGGACGGCGCGCCGTGCGCGAAAAAGTAAGATGGAATCATATGAATCACTCCTTATGGATGGGTTATAATATTAGCAATAAAAATATATTTTCTATATTTGTAATTTACTCCTGCTGCATTGACCTGTCAATCTAAAAATTGATAATATAAAATTATATTTTGTATTACAAATATTATGGAGGTGTCCCCGGATGGATATAGGCTCCTCGATACGAGCAATTCGTAAACGGAAGAACATTACCATCGCGCAAATTTGCGAAACCACCGGCTTATCCCAGGGTTTCATGAGCCAGGTCGAAACCAACAAAACCTCGCCGTCCATTGCGACGCTGGAGAATATCGCCGGGGCCTTGAAGGTTCCGCTCGCATACTTGCTTCTGAAGAAAGAAGAACGCATGCAAATCGTCCGCAGGAATGAACGGACCGTCTCCACCAGCGGCGCAGACCAATTGAAAGTGGAGCATTTGAGCTCTACCAAGAACATGCGGATGCGGATCGTCGAAATGCCGCCCGGCTCTTCAACCGGAGATACCCCCCATGCGCATGAAGGCGAAGAGATCCATATGGTGATCCAAGGGAAGATTTACGCAGAGCAAGGAGAAGACGGCGCGGAATTTGGCGAAGGGGATTCCTTCAGCTGGAATGCGTGCACGCCCCATTTCGTGAAAAATATCGGGGATGAAACCGCCATCGTGCTGATCTCGATTTATACGGAGAGCGAAAACCGTGAGGAATGGATATAAACAAAGCCCGCAAGCAGCCGATCCGGCCAATTGCGGGCTTCTTTTTCAAATCAAAGGACTCCTTATTTCTCAAGGAACCCGGTAGAAGGATTGGTGATGAAAAAGCCTTCCTCAGGCACATAGAAAAATTGAATCCACACGCCGTCCAGCAGCGGCTCGCGCGTATCCAGCAACACTTCGATGTCCTTGTCCGTAGCGACAACCTCATCATGCTCGGTCGGCGTATCCAGCGTAATGGCATAATGGCCGTGATTGCCGTGGTTCTGTGTAATGACTACGCGGATCATTTTGCCTTCCGCTTCAGGGGTTTTAAGCATATCTTTCAGAACTTTCGCTGCATTGCGGTTTATTTTACACTTCATCTTCCGGCGCCTCTATTCTTCATAATATACAGTAAGGAGTTTATTATAACACAAATCAAGATACTATATATAATTCAGTGAATATAGAGGCTTCCTCAGCCTGCGTTCTTTATATAAACTTCCTCGCTGGAGACAGGCACCGCAAGAATATGGCAGAGAATATAACTCTTCTCTTCTTCCGATAATTGCGACTTTTGCAGCAGATCGTGAATTTTGCGCTCGATGGCCTGAACCTGTCTGAGAAATTGATCAATTTCATATTGTTCCGTCATCTTTGACTCCTCCTTGGGGCGTCGCTTGCGTTTAACAACCTTAGTGTAGCCGCCAAGGATTAAATTGCGGTAAAGAGAGGATTAAGAAAACATTAACTCGCAAAAAATCTGCCGGGTTTTTTTACATAAAACAAGACTGCACCCTATATGGAGTACAGTCTTCCGGTTAAAAAATCCTGATGACCAAGTAGCTCTTAATTCATCAGGATTTACTTTACGATTTGTGAGTGGCTCTATTTAACGTCCGGTACCGGCGTAAACGGCACCTTGAACCCTTGGGAGACAACATGCTCGCGTCCGCCATGAAGCCGGAGCCGGCGCGCCTGATCCTGCTTGGCAGCGGCATTGATCATGCCGGGATCGCCGATCTCGTCAATCAGCTGACGTTCGAAGCGCCGGATGACTTCCTTATACCGCGGATCGGCTGCTAGATCGGTCAGTTCATCCGGATCCTGCAGCAGATCGAACAACTGCGGCGGATAATCGACGTAATGGACGTACTTATACGTCTCATCGCGCAGCATGAAGACTCCGGTAATGCTACCGGCGGCGTGATATTCGGAGAATACGGTACGGTTAGGCGCCGGTGCTCCTTTCACGAGCTTCAGCAGCGATTCGCCCGGCAGGTCGCGGTCTTCCTCCTTCAGCGGGACTCCGACCGCATCCAGAATCGTGGGGAAACAGTCCACCAGAGATACATTTTCCGTGACCCGGATGCCCTTCGGCAGGTCCGGCCCGGAAAGAATCAGCGGGATAGCCGTTGCGCCTTCGTACATCGTCGACTTGAACCATAGGCCATGCTCACCCATGGAGTCCCCATGGTCCGAAGTGTAGATGATCCGCGTGGTCTGGTCCAAACCGCTATCCCGCAGAGCGGACAACACTTGGCCCACCTGGGCATCCATAAACGTGCATAGACCATAATAAGCAGCGATGGCTTTCCGTATCGTCGCTTCATCCAGTTCATCGGCCAGCCCGCTTAACCGGCGGTATTCCTCCAGCACAAAATGCTTCGGACGTTCGTGAAGTCCGTATTGCTTCGGAAATACCACACGCTCCGGAGGGTATAAATCGTAATACTCCTGCGGCGCGATCAGCGGAAAATGCGGGCAGGCGTAGGAAACAAACAGCGCCCACGGCTCCTTGCTGACCGGCGCTTCATTCCGCAAATAGTTAACGGCTTCTGCGGTAACGGCCCGGTCAAATTGGGTATAGGAGGACTCGCCGGGTCCTGCGTCCAGAATTTGCTTCCGGCCGACGCCTTCCTTGATCGGTATATGGGCTTCCCTGACCAAGGTATATAAATCGCCGACCCCGTTCAGCACATGCATCGGCAGCCGCTGATCTGCAAATCCCGTATCGTCCGTTTCATTGCGGTAATGAAGTTTGCCGATGGTAGTTACCGCAATCCCCTGCTCCTCCAGACGGTGACCCCAGCTCGGAACGTCGCCGGTATAAGGCGCCGCATTGTCCCAGGCGCCGATATCGTGAGGATATCGGCCGGTAGCAAGACTTGCGCGCGCCGGTACGCAGATCGGGCTGTTGGTGTAGGCATTCGCGAAGCTGATGCCCTGCCGGGCAAGCTCGTCGAGATTCGGCGTCTGCACGACCGGATGCCCGCCGCTGCCCAGCATCGCGCGGCTGTGCTGGTCGGACATGATAAACAGCAAATTTTGCGGATCCGAACTCATCCCTCAGCCCTCGCGCTCAACTGCCGAGCGCTGCCTTTATAGAAGTTATGGTAGAACAGATTGTTGGAGCGGCCGGCCAGCTCTTCCAGCAGTTTAATTTTGAGCTGAACGGCTTCTTTCGACGTTTGCCCGCTATCATCGATCAGTAAATCGACGATATGCAGAGCGAGCTGATGCTGCCCTTCGGCCTGCAAATGTTCCGCTTTCGCCAGCACCTTCGCCTCGTCGCCGATCAAATCTAAAACCGCCGTTCGAACCTGCGCCTCCGGCGACGGCGCCAAATGCGTCGGATTCCCGTCATACCAGCCGGTATACCGCCGGTAGATTCCGCGAATGACAAACTCCCGTGTTCCATAGACTTGCCGCAAATAAGGGCTCTGTTCCAGACGTTCCGGAAGCTTAATGTCCGCAACCGCCTTTTCTACGGGCGAGCCTTGATTAATATGCAGGATCGTTTGCTCCTCCAGGAACCGCAGCGCGTCCGAGGTATCGCGGAGCGCATCCCGGAGCGCTTCCGGCTCCGTCAGACTGGGCCCATGTCCCGGTGCGATAATCCGCGGCTGCCAAGCGAGAACGCGATCGAGCGTTTCATACCATTCACGGGCGTATCGCAGCACCTTGTTCGGATTGCCCACGTTCGGGAATGTCCAAATGATGAAGTCTCCGATGTACACGACACGGTCTTCCGGGATATAAACAATGGTTGCATCGTCTGTTTCGCCTTTCCCGTGCACGAGACGGAAGGTACGCCCGCCGAATTCCAGCGTATACTCCTGGTCATATGTGATATCCGGGTAAACGTAAGACGGCTGACCGCCGGCAAATCCGTCGGTCTGAAATTGCAGCGCGTTAATCGACAGATGGTGATCCCACAGCCTGGAATAACGTTCAAACCGCCGGGATACGTTCCGGTGAGCGATAACAGTCGCCCCTTCCCGCTTGAATACCGCCGCGCCGCCGACATGATCTTCATGCCCGTGGGTATAGATGAGGTACCGGATAGGCAGAGACGTTCGTTTGCGGATTTCAGCTAGTACAGCCTCGCCCCCTGCGGCGGATACGGTAGAATCTATGACGACGACGCCATCTTCGGTAATGACAAAACCGGCATTGCCCAGGCCGAATTGCACAGCGGAATAATACCCCTCCGCCAGTTCAATGATCCGTGAATCCTCTCCCGCCAGCCAGTTGACTCTCCCTTTTGCCGTTTCATCGGCATAACTCCGTTCAGCGGATATCTGCGACATGCGGCTCACTCCCCCTCTTGTTGTTTTTCAACCTTTATAGGTGTCCTGCCATTTCAGCAAACGATACTCGAGCAGACGGACGAGCGAATCCGAAAGCTTTCCCACCAATGCAAAAATCAAAATTCCGATAAAAACCACTTCCGTGCGCATAAAGGAACGGGCATCCTGGATCAGATAACCGATCCCTTGCTCTGCGCCCATGAGTTCGGCCACGACAAGGACCATCCAGGAGAAGCTGATCGAAAGCCGGAGTCCCAGCAGAAAGTTGGGCATCGCCGACGGCAGAACCAGCTTGAGCATCTGCTGCGTCCGACTGAATTCCAGAACCTTGGCGACATCGAACAGCTTGGCATCGACATTGCGCACACCAAGAAATGTATTGATATACAGCGGGAAGAATGCCCCCAGGGAGATCAGCAAAATTTTGGACAGCTCACCGTAACCGAACCACAAAATAAACAAAGGTGTAATGGCCAGCAGCGGAATCGCCCGGAGCATCTGTACCGTGGGGTCGATGTATTCCTCTGCTTTGTTGAACATGCCAACCAGCAATCCGGCGATAAGCCCGATACTGCCGCCTAGCAGAAATCCGAATAACGCCCGCAGTATGCTGACCCTTAAATGGGTGAGCAGCTCTCCGGAACGAATCATATTGTACAATTCCGATGCAATCGAGCTGGGTGCCGGAAAGAGCGCCGGGTCAGCGTATTGATGCATGCTGAGAAACTGCCATACGCCCAAAACCAGCAGCGGCAGCACACTGCCCCTTACCAAACGTCCCCCCCGCCTCCGCGGACTTTTTCGCGCCAGGGCTACAGGCTTCTCCGCCGGTCCTGCCAACGCTCCGTCGGGCAATGTCTGAACAGACATTCCAAATCATCCTTTCCAACCCATCATGAAGTTATATCGACCAGGCTTCTACTTCCGGCTCCGCATGTTCCAGCTGCTTCAGCACTTCGTTCCGTAATTCCTGGAAAGCCGCGCTAGTGCGGATACGGGGATACGGGAGATCGATCGGGATTACCGCTTTAATTCTGCCCGGCCGGGGAGCGAGAACGACCACCCGGTGGGACAGAAACACCGCTTCATCAATGTCATGCGTGACAAACAGCATGGTGCTGCGGTTCTCGCGCCAAATCTCCAGCAGTGAATCCTGCATATGCTTGCGGGTAAATGCATCCAACGCGCCGAAAGGTTCGTCGAGCAGCAGCACCTTAGGATTACGGAGCAGCGCCCGGGCAATGGCTACCCGCTGGGACATTCCACCTGACAGCTGTTTGGGATAGGCCTGTTCGAATCCCTGCAGCCCGACCAGCCGGATCAGTTCGCCTACCCGCTCGCGCACGTCATTGCTGCGCCAAGACAGCTCGGCGGCAATGTTTCGTTCGACGGTCAGCCACGGGAACAGCCGGTGCTCCTGAAAGATAAAGCCTTTATCCCTGGAAGGCTTGACGATCTTAGCCCCCTCCAAAAGCGCCTCGCCTGAGATTTCCGTGTCCAGCCCCGAAATAATCTTTAGCAGGGTGCTTTTGCCGCAGCCGCTCGGTCCGATGATGGAGACGATTTCGCCGGGCTGCACCTGCAGCTTAATCCGATCAAGCACTAGGTTTGATCCTTTATCGGTGGAGAACGTCTTGCTTACGTTGTGAATCTCCAGTAAAGGCGTCTGCGTCATGGCGCCAAGGCCTTTGTAACGAAGGCGTTATTGACGGAATCGGAATATTTGATTTTCTTCTTGAGGAATTTGGCGTCGTAAAGATAATCCGCCGATTTCTGCTGGGTCGAAATAATCGCCGGCGTTATCGGGGAGAGCTTGGCGACCTGGTTGGATAAAATCGCTTTAACGACCGCTTTGGGAATCTTCTTCTGGTCCGCGAACAGCTGGGCGGCTTCATCGGTATGCGTGTTCTGCCAGTTCACGGCTTGCTTATAGACTACCAGGATGTCTGTTACAATGTCGGGATGCGCTTTGGCAAAAGCGTTTCTGGCTATAAGCGTGATCGGGGCCGAGATGTTCTCGTTCCCTCCCGCAATGCTCACCGCTTTCTTTTGCAGCGTAAGCTGGGTCGTGTACGGATCGATCGTCGCCCAGACATCCACTTTGCCGCCCAAAAAGGCGGACTGGGCTTCAGGTTGAGCCAGGTTGACGATCTTGACGTCTTTTTCCTTAAGGCCGTATTTGGCCAGCACTTTGACGAGGAAAACATGCGAGGTGGTACCTTTTGCGACCGCTACGGTTTTACCTTTCAAATCCTTTACGGTGGCAATGCCGCTGTCCGGTGCGACCAGAATCGAATTCAGCCGCGTGCCGTCGCTTACCAGACCGATGCCGGAAAAAGGAAGTCCGGCCGACAATCCCTGCAGAGCCGCGCCGTCACCGAGTACGGAGATATCCACTCTTTTGGCAGCCAAAGCTTCCAGTATAGGAGGACCGCCGACAAATTCGCTCCAGGTAACGGTTGCGTTGTACTTCTTCAGCACATCGTCCAGGAGACCCTTCTCTTTGATGATGGACAAGATGTTGAGCGATCCGTTGATCGCAATGTTGACTTTAATTTCTTTGCTTTCGGCATGCGCCTTCTGCGCCGGTAGCGGGACGATAACGGCAGCGAGCAGGGCGACAATGGCAACGATGCGTACAAATGTGGCTGTAAATCTTTTTTTGGATTTCATGGGATCATCCTTCCATCATTTAAAGTTTTCTTATGAAATTACTCGGGTTTAAGACGAGAAAAGACCACGCTTGTGATCCCGCCTACTGATGAAGAGATCCATCTCCGGTCATCCGGTCAATGAAGGAATACATTTCGTTACAGAATGATTCATGAGTCATTTTGTTAGCCCTATTGTAATCGGGCAGACTTGGGCTGTCAATCCCTATTGTTCTGCCCGGATTTGATTAATTTGCAGACAGCAGCTTTAAGAGATGCTCGTGGGCGGAAGCCGAAGAATGCGTAAATCCGCGAATTTCCCACATTCCGATGCCTGTGAGCAAAGTAACCGTAATCAGTGCCAATTCCTCCGGATCGCCGGCGGTTATACATCCTTCCTGCTGGCCTTTTCGAATGATTCCGGCAAGCAGCTGCTGATTGTGCATCATCCGCTGATGGATATCCTGCTTTTTGGCATCGGACAGCAAGTCGGAAGCCTGGGCTTGCAGCAGAACCCAATAGGCTTTGCCGGTGCGGTAATCCGCCAAATAATATTCCGTCAACCAGCGAATCTGGTCCAGCGCATTCCCGGGCTGTTGGCCGGCATGGGTCAGCATATCCGTGTACAGCTGCTGCGAGCGCTGAATCAGCGTATCCAGAAGCTCTTCTTTGGATTGAAAATAATTATAAACATGGCCGTGGCTTAACCCGGCGCATTGGGCGATATCGCTCATTTTACAGGCTTCGATTCCACGTTTGGTGAACATGGTGAACGCAGCGTCGATTATCTGCTTTTTTCTGAGCGCGCGCTGCTGAAGATCTTTTTCAACGTTACGTGGCGACAAGGTAATCCCTCCGGACAGCAATTTGAAATCCTCTTGTATCATAAGCGGTAATATAAAGGATTTCAATGAAACCCGGCGGCGGCGAGACTTTTCTCACTGTGCCGCCCTGCTTACCCTGATTAGTATAAGGATCAACGTGATTTACGAGATAATGATGGAGGTGACGCACCCCATGTGCGCTGCAAATTCAACGAAGCCCGGGCTGGGCGTGTTATGGAAAACGGTATCGGAGAGCTGCAATCTGGCCTGCGACTACTGCTATTACAGCACTTGCGGGGGCAAACCGCAGCAAATCGACCGCATTCCTTCCGATGTCCTGGATCGCTTGATCAAAGCGTATATGGCCGGATCATCCGGAAGCGTCTCCTTTGCCTGGCAGGGAGGCGAACCACTGCTGGCGGGCCGCGATTTTTATCGGGAGGTTGTCTATCTGCAGGCCAAATACGCGCCGCCCCATACCGTAATCAGCAACGCGGTCCAGACGAACGGCACGTTAATCGATGAAGAGTGGGCGGAGTTTTTCGCTAAATATAGCTTCCTGGTCGGAGTGAGCCTGGACGGTCCCGCCTCCATCCATGATGCGCACAGGGTCAATGCGGCAGGCCACGGCAGTTATGACCGCGTGATGCGCGGAATTGCGATGCTCCGTCGGCACCGGGTCGACTTCAACATATTGACTGTCATCCATGAGGATCATGTGGGACAAGCTGCGGAGTTAATGGCTTTTTACCTGCGCGAAGGCTTTACTCATGTTCAGTTTATCCCCTGCATGGACTTTCGGGCTCAACAGACCAACCGTCCGCCCGAGTTTCGGATCACAGCGGAGCAATACGGGGATTTTTTATGCGAGAGCTTTGATCTCTGGTATAGCGGCGGTCAGCCGCTGATCTCGGTCCGTTTCTTCGACAACCTGCTGCTGCAGCACCTGGGGCGTGAGGCGGAGTTGTGCACCCACCAGGCTTCCTGCCCGAAGACGCTTATCCTGGAACAGAACGGCGACGCATATCCCTGCGATTTTTACATCAGCGAGGAGTACCGGCTCGGCAACGTCGGAAGAGATCGGCTGGAGGACATTTGGGCCAATCCCATATATGAAGCGTTTCTGAATAAAAAGGCCGATCTTCCGGATCGCTGCAGGCGCTGCGAATACCGCTCATTCTGCCACGGCGGCTGTCCGCGCAACCGGAGCCGGAGCCTTGCAGACCAGAGCGTTCTTCCGGATTATTTTTGCGAAAGTTACCGAAAGGTCTATGCATATTCTTGGGACCGGATGCGTTTGCTTGCCTCGCGAATCCGGTTCGGCGGGAGCTCAAATTAGGCTTGAAATGCGGGTTCGTTTCCGGCATAATGTATTCGAAAGCGGTTTCGAGAGGAAATGACTTCTTTTTCGAAATCGCTTTCGGCTGTTATGCACGCAAAACTAAATAAGGAGGATTCAAATGAAAAAAGCATTTCGTTTGGCCATGTCATTCCTTCTTCTTTTTGCCGTGCTGCCTGGAACGGGCTTCGCATTCAGCGGAGAAGTCACGCTCGGTTCCGGCAGTTATTCCACCGTTCTTCCTCCGGGAGCGACGGATGTGCAATCCCAGATTTACAAGACCTCCAATGTTACGGGCAAAATGCCGACCAACGACTGGTGGAGCAGCCTAGCCTGGACGCAGTATTCCAACGCCCAATTTCCGCATCCGCTGGCGGTCAAGAACCAGAGTGACGGCATGCGCGTCTATTATCCGGGCAACCGGATCACGGCGAACTCGGCGGCCATTGCCGGCTGGATGAACGATATTCACGACTTTACGGTTGGGCATTCCGCAGTTACCACCTTTCCGGTTGCCAAGGTTGATGGATTTAACGACTGGTTTGTGAAAGCGCTTTATCAAAATGGTTCGAACTCGATGACCGCCACTTACGGGCATGGCTCGCCTTACATTTACTACACCTATACGGGCGGCAATCCCGTGCTGAAATTCTATACGCCGCCGACCATATGGTCCGGCAACGCCAGCAGTTCCGTGCTCGGCATCACGATGGAGGGCGCGCATTACGCCCTGTTCGGTCCAACGGGCAGCACCTGGTCGGGCATCGGCACCACGACGCTGACAAACAATCTGAACGGAAAGAACTATTTTTCCATTGCGGTTCTCCCGGACAACACCGCGGCCACGCTGAACAAATTCAAACAATATGCGTATTCCCACGTGACGGACACGAAAATTAATTATTCCTATAATTCGTCTAACAGCCAGGTATCGACAACTTTCACCTACACGACGACCGCTAAGGAAGGCACCCAGAACGGTACGATATTTGCCCTTTATCCTCATCAATGGAAAAATACATCGACTCCGCTGCTCTCCTACACGTACAATTCCGTGCGCGGCACGATGAAGACAGCGGAAGGCAGCTCGTTTACAACAACGATGAAATTCACAGGTGTATTGCCGTCGCTGCCTGACAAGGGTACGTATAACAAAACGACGCTGGGCAGCTATATCAATGAGGAAGAAGCCCTCGCATATACCGGCGGCACCGATACGTATTACATCGGCAAACGAATGGGCAAGCTGGCGGTCCTTGCGCCGATTGCCGACCAGGTCGGAGACACCACTGCAGCGAACCAATTCCGCAACGAGATCAAAACCCGGCTGGAGGATTGGCTGAAAGCGAGCAATGCCAGCGGGGCGATCGACAGCTCCAATCTGTTCTACTATAACAACAACTGGGGTACCGTGATCGGCTATCCGGCGAGCTTCGGCAGCGCCGAAGAGCTAAACGACCACCATTTCCATTACGGCTATTTCATCAAAGCCGCGGCGGAAGTCGCGCGCACCGACAAAAACTGGGCCACCCAATGGGGGCCGATGGTCAATCTGCTGATCCGCGACATCGCGAACTGGGACCGCAATGACACCATGTTCCCGTTCCTGCGCAACTTTGACCCGTATGCCGGCCATTCCTGGGCTTCCGGCCATGCCAAATTCGACGACGGCAACAACAACGAATCGTCTTCCGAAGCGATGAATGCCTGGACCGGGCTGATCCTGTGGGGCGAAGCCACCGGTAACACAACCATCCGCGATCTCGGCATCTATCTCTATACCACCGAAATGAACGCCATCAACGAATATTGGTTTGACGTGAGCGACACGAACCACCCGGCTTCCTACACGCCTTCCGTCGTGACCATGATCTGGGGCGGCAAAGGCGCCAACGGCACCTGGTTTACCGCCAACCCGGAGCAGGTCCATGGCATCAACTGGCTGCCGATTACGGCGGGCTCGCTCTACCTCACCGCAAACCCTAGCTATGCCAACAAGAACTACCAGGCCATGTTATCGGAGAACGGCGGCACCAACTGGGATATGTGGCGCGATCTGATCTGGATGTACCGGGCGATCTCCGACCCGACGGATGCCAAAAACCAGTTCAGCGCAGGCATAGGCTCCATGTCGAGCAGCGCGGCGGAGAACGCCGGCGGGCCGGAAGGGGGCAATTCCAAAGCCAATACGTATCACTGGATCTATAACCTGGATGCGATGGGCAACGCCGATCCGTCTATCACGGCCAACTCGCCGATTGCGGCCGTCTTCAACAAAAACGGCGCAAAAACGTACATTGCCTACAACTACTCCAACTCGGCCAAAACCGTCACCTTCTCGGACGGCACATCCGTAAGCGTACCGGCGAACAGCTTCAATACCGGGAACGGCGGCGGTACCGGCGGGGACACTACCGCGCCGACAACGCCGGCCAATTTGACGTCGACGGGGAAAACCTCAAGCAGCGTCTCCCTGTCCTGGTCGGCTTCGACTGACAATGTAGGCGTGACGGGCTATACCGTATATTACAGCGGCGGCTCGGTCAATGTCACCGGAACGACGGCTACCGTCAGCGGCCTGTCCGCCAACACCGCCTATACCTTCACCGTCAAAGCCAATGACGCGGCCGGCAACCAGTCGGCGGCAAGCAATGCCGTTTCAGTAACAACCGACGCGAGCAGCGGAGGAGGCGTCATTACGACGCCAGATTACAGTGTACAGGTGACCAAGGCATCGTCTACGTCGGCCAAAATCACTTTTACTCCAACCACCACTGCCCTGTATGTCGACGTGCATTACACGATCAACAACGGCGCGCAGCTGAACCTGCGCATGAACAACAGCGCCGGCGTTTGGGATTACACCGTAACCGGAATCAACGCCGGCCAGACGCTGAAATACTGGTTCACTTACGAGAAATCCGGACCGCAATACGATTCTCCGCAATATACGTATGTGATGCCTTAATCCCAGCCTAAGACATAAACAACAAGCTCCCCATGCCGTGCACAGGCGAACAATCAAACCTGTTACGGGACGGGGAGCTTTTTTTGCGGAACCGCGGAGGCTCCGTCAGATTTCATTCATCATTTTTCGAAGCAGCGGTTCCATAAACCCCGGCTGATCCACACCCATCTCTTTCTGCAGCGTTTCTTGCATTTTGTGGTAATGCAGAAGAAAGGAGCTTCGGTCTTTCCGGTGCAGGTAGATACGTAAAATCATTTCATGCGCTTCTTCTTCAAAAGGGACGATGGTGAGCATAAATTGCAAAAAGTCGTAGGCTAATTGAAATTCTCCGGCCTTCATATATGAACGGGCCAGAGCCTTGGACATCTCTCTGAAGCTTTGATACGCCTGCTCCCTCGCGCCTTCCGACCACGCGTAATCCTTATAGCCGAATAGCGGTCCCTTGAATAACCGGAGGATCTTTTCCGTTTCGGCGGGCGAATCGGCGGCAAGCGCTGCCGTGTTACCCTTGCTCCGTTCCTCAAATTGGATATAATCGCAGTCGTCCAGTAATTGGAAATAATAATAGCCTTTTTTGGCGCTCAAATGAATACGGATTCCGTTCTCCAGCAAAGTCTTCTTCATGCGGAAGACAGTCGTATGCAGGTTTTGCTCCGCTTTGCCCGGCTCGTGCTCCGGCCACAGGCTTTCGCAGATCAGCCATTTGGAGATATTGGTTTCCCTGTGAATCAAGAAAAAGGCCAGCAATTCCTCCGCCTTCGCGGTCGGAAAATCGACAGGCTTCTGATCACTTGCCCGGGGGACGGAATAATGCCCGAAACACCGGATCAGCGGAGCGGCTTCTTTGGGTCTGGCGTCGGATTTTCCGATGCGTCTGCGTAACCGGTTCAGGGTATCCGAGAAGGAAATTTCATCGACCGGCTTGAGCAAATAATCGAGCGCATTTACGCGGAACGCTTCCAGCGCATAATGATCGTAAGCCGTAACAAAAACAATCTCCACCTTTTCATCCAGCTCCAATAAGGAAGCCGCCAGCTCGAGCCCGTTCATTCCAGGCATGTCGATATCGAGAAAAGCCACATCCGGCAGCAGCCGCGGGTATTCCTTGAGCAGCTCGGAGGGTTTGGTGAACACCCCGGCAATTTCGACATCCTCCCGGCCATCCAGGATTTGCTGCATACGTATTACGGCTAGTCTTTCATCATCCACGATGACAACTCTCATGAATATCCTTCCTTCTTCCGCTGCATGGAGCAAGGTCAAATTCGGTACTGGAACCGGACCCTTGTCCATTCTCCTTCTACGCTGGATACATGTAATTCCTCGCTATGGAAATGTCTCAACCTCCGGGTGATGTTGGCCAGGCCTACGCCGCGTCTCTTGGAAACGGCATCTTCCGCAAGCCATAATCGATCGATCCGCTCCCGGTTCAGGCCGACGCCGTTATCCCAAACCTCAACGGTAACCCGGCTGTTTTCCAGTGCAACGGACAGTCTGACCGTTCCACCGTCCTCTTTCTTCATTACCCCATGGCGGATGGCGTTCTCTACCAAAGGCTGAATGGTTAACGGCAGTATTTTTTTCATCAAAACATCCGGATCGATATCATATTCGATATGAAGCCGTTCCTCGAATCTCGCTTTTTCAATCTCCGCATAGGCTTCTACGAGCTGAAGCTCATCCTGCACCAGCACGAAGTGATCCGGCTTGTGATCAAAGCTTCTTCTCAAGTAATAGCTTAAATGCGTCATCAATTTCTCCGCTCTTAATCCATCCGTTCGGCATAAAGCAATGATGGAGTTCAGGGAATTGAACAAAAAATGCGGTTTGATCTGCGACTGGAGAAAATCGATCTCTGCCTTTAATGCCGCCTCGACTGAATGTTTGAGCTGGAGCAGGGTCTCCGTACGGGCCCGTACCTCCGATGCGGCAAAAGGTTTGACGATAAAATCGTTCGCCCCGGCTTTAAACCCGGCCGCGATATCGTTTGCGGAATTCATCACCGTCAGCAAGATCACCGGCATTTCAAACAGGGAATATTGCTTGCGGATCTCCCGGCAAACTTCCAGACCCGACACTTTGGGCATCATTACGTCCAGCAGAACCAAATCGATATCGGAGCGGCTGCGGAGCAGTTCCAGGGCTTCTGCGCCATGGGCTGCCCATAACAATTGATACGGTTCATCCGCGAATAACTGGGTCAGAACCTGCAGATTCGCCGGCTCGTCATCCACGGCCAATATCGTAAAGCCGCCTGCTTCCCGCTGCGGCGATTCCATCGGGCTTTGCCGTTCATTTTGCGAAAAAGCTTCCCGGGTCGCAGCAGTTTCCTGAAACGCATCCGGGCTTTCGGAATCCACCGGGATCGTAAACGCCATACAGGTGCCCCGTTCCGGTCCCGACCACTCCACCCGAATCTCCCCGTCCATCAGATGCAGCAATTTCCTGCTGATGAACAGTCCCAACCCCGTCCCTCCATATTCATAAGGGGAATGCGCTTGTTTGAAGGGTTGAAAAATATCGTCCCAATCCGCCTCGTCAATCCCTGCGCCGCTGTCCTCAACAAGGATCTTCACACGGTTCTCCAGAACCTGTGCAGAAACCGTAATGGTCCCCTCTTGCGTGAATTTCGCGGCATTGCCGATCAGATTGTGAAGAACCTGTTTCAGCCTGTTCTCATCCGCATAAATGAACGGTAACCCTTCCGGAATCGCATTCACCAGCCTGATTTTTTTACCGGCGATCACATGCTGGAACAAATCAAAAACAAGGGAAACCACCATCCGGACATCCACTTTGCCAAGCTGGACCGTCAGCTCGTTTCGTTTGATTTTTTCCATGTCGAGTATATCGTGAACCAGAACGGACAGCCTGCTGGAGGTGTCTCTGATAATGTTCAAATTCTGCATCTGGTTTGCCGTCCATTCTCCTGCCGCCGTCTCCAGCATCGCCTGGGACAAATTCATAATGCCATGAAGCGGCGTTTGGAACTCATGGGAGGTTTGAAGCAAAAATTCGTCCTTCTGCCGATCGGCTTCCTGTAGCTTATCGGCCATTTGTTCTATGGTCTTGTAAGCCTCGGAGTAACGGTAGGATAAAAGGAACGATACCAGAAAACAGAAGCTTAAAATGGCGAAATACCCCAGTTTGTACCCGGAAACCAGACTTGTCAGGTATAAAGCGTAATCGATCAGGCCGACGACGTAACAGGTTAAGCCCAGAATGAAAAGCCCTAGGCTTATTTTGCTGAAATCGCTGAGTTTTCCCCGCAGATAGGAATGGAGCAGTACGATGATAATCATGCTATACACTCCGACTTGCATAATGCTGACCGGCAGGTTCAAACTGGAGTACCACTGGAACGGAGTGAACAGGACAACCGCAACGTAAACCCCGGTCCCATAGGCAGCCATATTCAAAAACCTGCGGGAGATTAACCCTTTACACATGATCTTGATGAACAGGACCATAGGGATCAGCGAAGAATACAGCGACACGGCTTGAATTTTATAATAGAGCTCAGGCGTCCAATGAAAGTGTTCCACGATGACCCTGTCCCCGTTGCTGGCGAAGGACCAAGCGATAATGATACAGCTTAAGCCGAAATACAGGAGCCCTTTTTGTTCGCGTCTAATGATGTATACACCTAATTGGTAACAACCAAGCATGATAAGCGAGGCAATCAAGGTTAAATTGAGAATGGTAGAATTGATGTTAAAGATATTGATCCCCTGGGCGCTCCCGAAAAAAATCTCATAAGGAATTCCACCCTGAGGATTCTCATAATTCGCCGCATGGATGATAATTTCGGCCGTATCTCCCTGCACCGAAAAAAAGGCATTATACGGTTTATTCTCGTAGGTATACGTGCTTTGGGATAAAGCCGGCACACCGCTCTGCCCCACTTTATGCCCGTTCACGTAGATCTCGCTGGCCATACGAATATTTGAAACTCTTAACCCGTACACGGTTTCGGAAGGCTTCAGCTTGATAAGGAGCCGGTAGGTGGCGGCGCCCTTGGCAATCATCCCCCCGTCTTCTCCCTTATGCCACCAAAAGCCGGGCACCTCCATGAATCGTCTGGCCGCCTCCACCCCTGCACCGGGCTCCACCAGCTGATTCCAATAAAATTCCCATTGCCCGTCAAGCGGAACCACCTTGTTCGATTGCACGTTCCAGTCCGTCAAATCCAGTATGCCGTCACGGGCCAGCTTATGGGACTCTGCTTTGTTATCTGTAGCCTCGACCAGGCCAAAGATCAATAGAAAGGACAAGAAAGTCACAGATATCAGTGCCAAAAGCATTTTTCTCATTCACGATGTACTCCATTTCATGCCTTGCGGAAAGTCAGGAAAGTCCCGTTATGGTTCATTATATCAGCTTCTATCCGCAGAATTCGTAATCTTGCAAAAGAAAAACCGCCTTTGAAAAGCGTAGCTGCAAGCTTCCCTTTCAAAGGCGATTTCGTGTTCGTCCGGCTGAATCGAAGAAGGGTTAGATCAAGTCGGATTTTTTCAATAATCTCTGCATAATCGCCGCAACCTCAGCCCGCGTAATATTGGCTTTGGGAGCAAGGCGGCTTGCGCTTCTGCCGGTAAAGATGCCGGCCTGCAAACTGTTTGTAACGCCATTCCGCGCCCAGTTCGCAACAATTCCGGCGTCCGAGAACAGCGTCAGCCGTTCATCGGCATTCGCTGTAGCAAGCTTCCCTTGAAGTCCGGTGATTTTCATCGCTTTGGCAATGATGACCATTGCTTGCTCTCTGGTAATGTTTTCTTTTGGATGGAAAGCTCCGTCCCCGAAGCCCTCGATCAGCTTGTACTCATAAGCCGTTTGCACCGCAGAATGATACCAGTCCGATGCGGCCACATCCGTGAATGCCGATGTGCCGGTTACTGGCTTCAACCCAAGTCCCCGCACAATGATGGCAGCAAACTCTGCACGTGTAATATTCGTATCCGGATTAAACATGCCGTTGCCCACGCCTTCAATCACCAGGCGGGAGCCCATGTCGTTCACGGCCGCCTTTGCCCAATGCTTGTCCACGTCCTTGAACTCCAGCGGATGCCAGACTACGGAATACAAACTATTGCTTAAACTATTGATCTGAGCATAGTATTTGCCGTCAATCACCGTTACTTTGGTCGGAACGTGGCGGACAACGCCGTCAGGGTCGACAACGACGCCGGTTGTAATCTTATTTGGATCCGCTTGATCCGGCAAAGCAATTAAACGCTCGACATAGGCATTAAACTTCGAAACATCTACCGTAGATCCTTGATAGGTCGCCTTGATCGTAAAATCCAGAGGCGGCGCGACCATGGTTAAGTTGCTTTGACCCAGTGCGTCTACTGCCGCTTGCGCTACCGGAGCCATTGGAGTCGCGATCCGAATTTGTATCTTGATGTCCTGAAGGGCAACCGTGGAGCCGATCTGCTTCGATATGGAATCGATATCCATTTGCTCTGCAGGCAGCGTATACGTGGCCTTGTCGGTTTTGATCTCCAGAATCGCCTGCTTATTCTCCATATTTTTGACCATTTGGCCGTTCAGTTCGCTGACGATCACATCCGATACCGCATGGACAGGGAAGGTAACCACTGCTCCGATACCCTCGGCATCCAATTTCTTGTCGACCTGCTCTTGGCTCACGGACAACGTTGTTACCTTCTGCGTGCCCTCAACAGAGGAAGCGACCTTGCCGGCTTTTACTTCGATGCCATTCACCAGTACCGCAACACTGTCATCTCCCGCGTTCCCCGTATCACCGGTTGCCGGACTGGTCGGGTTGGTCGGATTGGTCGGGTTGGTTGTGGTTTGAACTGCCCATTTTGCAAATAATGTAACGTTACCGGTCACCGTATCCGTGCCAAAGTTCCACGCTTCCGTTCCTGCGGCGTCCTTATACCAGCCCTGGAATGAATACCCGCTCTTGGTCGGCGGGGTTGGCGCCGCTATCGAGGTACCGCTCGCAATATTGCCGATATCGTTAACCGAACTACCGCCCTGCGAGTCGAATGCCACCGTATATTTCGGCAGAGCAGGCGTAACGGTTACCGCGGCCGCGTTGCTGGTTACGGTCTTGATCTTCGTACCGCTGACATTGTTGTTCGTGTTCTTGACAATGACGTAATAATAAGCGGTACCTGTTTGTGTAGCCGCCGGCACGGTGTAAGAAGGGCCTGTTGCGCCGCTGATCGGCGTACCTTCTTCGGTGTTATTTTTCGAGTTGCTGTACCATTGGTAGCTCAGCTTTCCGTCATCGCTTACGCTCGCCGATACACTTAGGGTTGGGCCGGGTTCACCGACGGTTACCGTTGTGCTTGCCGGCAGTGATCCAATGGATGGAATAGCCGCTGCCGTATTAACCACCACTGCCGCAATATCGCTTGTCTTCTCTGCCGTCTTGTTCCCGTTGGCAGCATCGTTTGTGTTTTTTACGATGACATAATAATATGTGGTGCCTGCTTTTGATGTCGGTGCCTTATAGGAACTTTCTGTTGCGCCGCTGATTAGAGTTCCTGTGTCGGTGCTGTTCGACGAATTGCTGTACCACTGGTAGCTCAGCATTCCGTGATCGATTACAGATGCCGTTACGCTTAAGGTCGGGCCTGTCTCATTGAGGTTTACCGTTCCGCCTGTCGGTTGATCTAAAATACTCGGAGTCGCCGCATCGACAGGAGTATTCTCCGTTACTATCAGTTTTTTAATGGTATGGTTAGCCGAATCGGCCACGAATACAGTGCCGCTGCTATCTACAGCCACACCATAAGGTGCTGATAGTAATCCCGTACCCGTGACATCCGTCCAGCTATCTCCAGTCAGCTTCCAGATTTTGTTCTGCTGGGTATCTGAAATGTATACATTCCCATCCTTGTCAACAGCTATACCATAGAGCGTATTGTACCCCGGCTGAAAACCACCATTGAAGGTAATATCCGTCCATTTCCCTCCAGACAACTTCATCACCTTTTGATATTGGGAGTCCGTTGCGTATAAGTTACCGCTGCTGTCCATGGCGATGCCACGGGGCCTCTTAACGGCATCCCCACTGATATCCGTCCAATCTGAGCCTGACCACTTTTTAATTTTATCGCTGAAGGTATCCGCTACATATACATTGCCGCTGGAGTCTACAGCAATACCTGCGGGGGTGTGAAATCCGCCGTTGCCGGTGATATCTGTCCAAACTCCATTGGACCATTTTTTGATTAAACTATTATAAGAATCCACCGCATACACATTCCCGTTGCTGTCCGCAGCTACTCCTATAGGATTGAAGAAGTTTCCACCTGTTATGTCCGACCAACCCTCTTGGGAGAATTTCTTAATTGCCTTATTCCAAGAATCCGCTACATACATATCACCGTTGCTGGCTATTTTTACATCAGATGGGTAGTAAAGGGCACCTGCACTACCGACGTCGGACCATGAATAGGATGGCCCCGCTCCAGTAACTGTCACCTTTACGACTCTACTGGAAATGGAAGCTCTTGGCTCGCCTGTGACATTAGGGTTCTGATTAGTCACAACAGCATAATAGTAAAATGTCCCGAGCGCATTCGTCGGTGCTTCAAATAAGTTTACCGAAGCCATTGGGATAGGTACGCCACCGCTGTTGCTTTCAACATCATTGACATACCATTGGTATTGCACAAAGCCTCCGTCACTCACTGTTGCCATTATTTTTAATTTGGGATTTGTATCTCCTTTGCTCACCACAGTAACTTTTTCCGGATCTAGTGTAATAACCGGCGCCTCCGCATTGGTAATCGTCAGTTTTTTAATTTTTTTGTTGCCCGTATCCGCAACATAGACGTAATCGCCGCTGTTCACCGCGATTGCAGCGTCTGAAAAAGATTCCATACCCGTTATATCGTATATTGCTCCATTCATGATCTCTAGGATACGAGTGCCCGCTGATGAAACAGCGGATATATAAAGATTGCCCCCGCTGGTCACGGATACATCATGAGGTTCACCCATTCCACCTGGAGTTATATCTGCCCAACTGCTGCCAACCAACTTTTTCAGCTTTTTATTCCCTGCATCGGCCACATATATATTTCCGTCCTTGTCCACGGCGATGCCTTTCGGGCTGGACAAGCCACCACTCCCCGTAATATCTGTCCAGGATTCTACTGACCATTTCTTAATCTTGTTTAGGCCGCTATCGCTTACATACACGTTTCCGGCTTCATCCACAGCGATGCCGTAGGGTACTTCGAATCCCCCGATATTGAGGTCTTTCCAAGTTCCGCCTTTAGGCAGCATTTTTATTTTGCCGTTCCCGGTATCGGTAACATAAAGGTTGCCCGCTTGATCAACTGCGATATCGGAGGGCTTATTGAATGTCTCTTCTCCTGTGATGTCTGTCCAGACGCCTCCAGACAGTTCTTTTATTTTGTTGTTGCTGGTATCCGCCACATAGACGTTTCCGGTACTGTCCACTGCGATGCCAGACGGACTGTTCAACGATACTTCTCCCGTAATATCCAGCCAACTCGCGTTTGCCGAGAAGACTTCTTTCCCCGGCACAACCAATGAGACAAATAAGACGATGAGGCAAATCGCCAGCGATCCTACCTTTTTACCTTTCATTCTTCTGCCTTCCTCTCTCATCTGCAATTTTCCTTATAATTCACGCAATTCTTCCACCTTTCGACAGAAGCGCCCATATAGGATTGTACTCAAATTTCCTTACAAAACGCTTACAAGCCTATGGTTCAATTCAGTTAGTCCTAGCCAATGTGAAAAAATAAATGGTCATTGCTTCCAAGTTTATTAATAAAATAAGCTGCCGAGATATTCTCAGCAGCCCAAAATATTTCACTAAATTACAATTTAACCATTTTTAGCGGATAAAGTGATGTCTCTGATACATCGTCCTACTATCATTTTTTCATCGCATATCGCTTAGTAAAATCACTCTATCTAATCTTCTTTTTAGTATCCGTCAGCAACATATTGAATCTTACGATACTGTACAACTCCTATGTCTGAAGCGAAACCAAATAATTTTTTCTCTCGTAATAAACTTATTATTAAAAGGAGGAGTTATTTTGCATAGGAGAAATAGTAACTCAAACGTTCAAGATGAATTATCTTTTGCTGAACGGACAGGCCGATTAGTTCTTGTAACCACCGTCATTGGAGTATTAGCAATTGGATATTATAAACTTTTAAAAATAGCAATTGATCTACTTTTTTCAAAGATATATTTAAAATTCCCATTTTCAACAGAGCATTTAATTGTAACCTGTATGCTAACAACTGGTCTATTAATTCTTATTAGAACAATCTATTATTGTTTTTGTGAATTTTCCGCTCTTGATTACTCAAACAAGGGTACTAAAAGGAAAGAAAATATTAAGAGAGCTGATGACAGCTATTCTATGCTTTTTAAATTTTCTTACTTATATGTTGGCCTCTCTATCTTCATTTCAGCTCTTTTTACTATTGCAACGGCAATTTACTTTCAAAATATAATAATAATTTCATTTTTCATTGTTCTTCTATCACCTTTTCTTTTGGGGTTATTCTCAAGAAATTTTCGGCAACAAATACATAAAGGGCTATTAATAATAAAAAAAAATTTGAAAGAAATATGGGCTTGGGGAGGAATCTCTATTATCATTTTGATGTTATTAGTTGTCACAATGGGCGGTATGCAGAAACTAAGCTTTCAAGTTAATTTCATCAATGATAAAAAATTGCCCATAAAAATACATTTTGAAAACAAAATACCAGATAATGTAACCTTAAGTTTTATCTCAACGAATGATAACGAAGAAAATGATATTCTTACAAAAGAAATAAAATTAACAGAAAAAGACTTTAATCGATCATTCATAGAAGCTACAGAAAAATCTATTAAAGAAACTAAAACTCATTCGATAATAAACTATTTGAACAAAGAAATGAAGAAAGGCTTTCAAGAAGCTTACCTTTCAAAAATTAGTCACTATGATTATAACTATGCTCTCAATGCATCTTCCTATCTAAAGCCGGGAAAAAACTATGTGGTTATCCAATTCCAAATAGAGTCATTAAACAATCGTTTCTATAAAATTGTCAATGAAATTGATGTTAGTGAAGCTGGAGCATTCTTAATTAACAAGGAAGATTTTGTATACAAATAAAGAAAATTATTTCTTCGAAACACTGAGAGATATATATTGAGTATTCAAATCAGTTGGTTCAAGCAATATAGGATAGAAACCTTTCCTCACCTTGCCTAACGCTCCCTTTGCTGGTTATGATAAGCTTAAAATCACTTATTTCATCACTAGCCCACTGGAGTGATCCCGATGATTCATATCTTAGTCGTGGAAGACGACCGGCATGCGAGACGGCTGCTGGAAGCTGTGCTGAAGCGCGAAGGATACCAGGTGTCCACCGCCGAAGACGGCGTCAAAGCCATGGACGTGCTCGAAGAACAGCATATCGACCTGATCATTCTGGATATTATGATGCCGAATATGGACGGGTACGAGTTTGCGAAGGAGCTGCGGGATGCCGGCAGCCAGATTCCCATTCTGATGGCGACGGCCAAACATTTGCCCGAGGACAAGAAGAAAGGCTTCCGGCTTGGCACCGACGATTACATGACCAAGCCGATCGATACCGAAGAGATGCTGCTCCGGATTCAGGCCCTGTTGCGCCGTTCGCAGATTGCCAGCGCCCGCAAGCTGGTTGTAGGACAGGTCGTTCTGGATTACGACGCTTTGACGGTGACACGCGGCGAGGAGAAACAGACCCTTCCGCAAAAAGAATTTTACCTGCTCTACAAACTGCTCTCCTATCCGGACCGCATCTTTACCCGCATCCAGCTGATGGATGAAATCTGGGGGATGCAAAGCGAAACCACGGATACGACGGTCAATGTGCATATCAACCGCCTGCGCAAAAGGTTCGAAGACTATCCCGAGTTCGAGCTGGTATCCGTCCGCGGCCTTGGATATAAGGCGGTGCGTCACCCATGAACAATAACCGGATGATGCGATGGATGAAGGCAAAGCTTACCTTGTCATTCGTTTTTTCGCTGATGGTTTTTATTATTTTTCTGATCACCGTGGTGATTACGGGCGTCCTGTTCTTTCTGGCGAATTTTTTCGGCCTGCTGGACGAGAATCTTACCCAGGGCGGCATTGTGCTGCCGATCATCGTTCTGATCGCCTGCATCATTATCGGGACCTTCATCTCCGGTTTTGCCAGCCGGCGGATGGTAAAGTCCGTCCGCGAATTTATCGAAGCGATCCGGAGGCTGGCGGGCGGCGACTTCTCCACGCGCCTGTATTTGAAGAATCCCCCCGAATACCGGATTCTGTCCGAGAATTTCAACCGGATGGCCGAAGAACTGGGCGGCATCGAGATTTTGCGCACCGACTTCGTGAACAATTTCTCGCATGAATTCAAAACCCCGATCGTTTCGATCAAAGGGTTTGCCGAAATCCTGAAATACGACGATCTCTCGAAGGAGGAACGGGACGAATACCTCGATATCGTCATTGAGGAATCCGCCCGGCTCGCCGCGCTGGCCTCCAATGTGCTGGAGCTGTCGAAGATCGAGACCCAGACGATCCTTACCGATAAGCAAAAGGTCAACGTCGGCGAACAAATCCGCCAGTGCGTGCTGCTGCTGACCCATAAGATGGAGCAAAAACAGTTATCGCTCGATCCGGAACTTCATGATTACTTCGCCTCCGGCAATAAGGAGCTGCTCAATCAGGTTTGGCTCAATCTTCTGGATAATGCGATCAAGTTCACGCCCGAGAATGGTACCATCTCCATCGAGATGAAGCGTACCGCGGAAGCCCTGCAAATCCTGTTCCGTGACAATGGAAAAGGAATCGACCCGGAGGCCGTCCCGCGAATCTTCGATAAATTTTATCAGGCCGATACCTCCCACTCGACGAAGGGCAACGGGCTTGGCCTGACCATTGTCCAACGGATCGTGAACCTGCACGGCGGAACGATTGTCTGCGAGAGCGAGAGGGGGCCCGCCGCGGGAACGACATTCATCGTCACCTTGCCCAGCGAAACCTAAATAAAAGCTTTGAAAAACCCGCGAGGTTTCTCAAAGCTTTTTTCTTTTTCAGAAAAAAATGATTTGTTTATGTTCAGTTTACGTTCCGGCGGTACCCTACTTACATCATCACACAAAGGAGTAAGACATATGGTCAAAATACTCAAATACTTGAACCCGAAGGAATGGGCTTTCTTCGGTCTCAGCGTGCTATTTATCGTAGCCCAGGTATGGCTGGATCTGGAATTGCCCGATTATATGAGCGAAATTACCCGGCTCGTTCAGACCCCGGGAAGCGAAATGAGCGAAATTATGACGACCGGCGTCTGGATGCTGCTCTGTGCACTCGGCAGCTTGGCCACCTCGATTGTAGTAGCGGGCATCGCCGCCCGGATCGCCTCCAACTTCTCGGCTCGGCTGCGTTCGAAGCTGTTCGATAAGGTGCAATCCTTCTCGATGGAGGAAATCAACAACTTCTCGACAGCCAGCCTGATTACCCGTTCGACCAATGACATTACGCAGGTGCAAATGCTGATCGTGATCGGATTGCAGCTGCTGGTCAAAGCTCCGATCCTGGCAGTATGGGCGCTGCTCAAAATTACCGGCAAGAGCTGGGAGTGGTCGCTGACGACCGGCATCGCCGTCGCTGTTCTGATTGTGATCGTCGGGATCTGCGTCGTGCTCGTGCTGCCGAAGTTCCAGAAGCTGCAGCAGCTTACGGATAACTTGAACCGGGTGTCCCGGGAGAATCTGACCGGCCTGCGCGTCATCCGTGCCTACAATGCGGAAGGCTATCAGGAGGACAAATTCAGCGAAGCGAACAACACGCTGACACGGACGAATCTTTTTGCCAACAACGTATTGGCCGTGCTGATGCCAAGCATCACGATGATAATGAGCGGACTCAGTTTGGCGATTTACTGGGTAGGCGCGTCGCTGATTCAGGCTGCGGATGCGAGCGCCAAAATGGGCGTTTTCTCGGACATGATCGTCTTCTCTTCTTATGCCATTCAAGTGGTCATGGCCTTCATGATGCTGATTATGATCTTTATTCTGATGCCGCGTGCCCATGTCTCCGCCAAACGGATCAACGAAGTGCTGGATACGCAGCCAAGCCTGACGAACGGATCGCTGACCGTGACTTCTTCCAAGCGGACCGGCGAGGTGGAATTCCGCAATGTCAGCTTCAAATATCCCGATGCGGATGATTATGTGATCAAGGACGTCAGCTTCACGGCGAAAAAAGGCGAAACCGTCGCTTTCATCGGCTCAACCGGCTGCGGCAAGAGCACCGTCGTGAACCTGATTCCACGCTTCTACGACGCCACCGAAGGCGAAGTGCTTGTTGACGGCGTCAACGTCAATCAGTATGAACAAAGCGCGCTGCGCAATAAGATGGGGTATGTCTCCCAGAAAGCGATTTTGTTCGGCGGAACGGTCACTTCCAACATCGCCTTTGGCGACAACGGCAGCAATATGTCTGCGGAAGTAGTCGATGCGGTGTATACGTCCCAGGCTTCGGATTTCGTGGAAAAAATGGAAGGCAGCTACGACGCGCATATCGCGCAGGGCGGCTCCAATCTGTCGGGCGGCCAGAAACAGCGGTTGTCGATTGCCCGGGCCATTGCCCGCCGTCCGGAAATTCTGATCTTCGACGACTCCTTCTCCGCGCTGGATTACAAGACCGACCGCAAACTGCGCAGCGAGCTGAAAAAGGGTGCCCGCGGAACAACCATGCTCATCGTCGCCCAGCGGATCGGCACCATCAAGGATGCGGACAAAATCATCGTCCTGGAAGACGGGCGCATTGCCGGCATGGGTACGCATGAGGAATTGATGGATAACTGCAGCGTGTATCAGGAGATTGCTTATTCGCAGCTGTCCAAGGAGGAATTGGCCTAATGAGCGAAAAAAAGAACAAACAACCCGGCACCTGGAGCAAGCTGCTCCGCTATTGCCGTAATCATATCCCTGTCGTCCTAATTGCCGTGCTCAGTGCGGCTGCCGGAACGGTGTTAACCCTGCTCGGACCCGATCAGCTTTCGAAGATGACCGACGAGATCACCAAGGGACTTGCGAACGGCATCGATTTGGACGCGATTGCTTCCATCGGATTTTTTCTGGTCATTATCTATAGCATCAGCGCCGTATTGTCCCTATTGCAAGGTTTGATCATGTCGTCCGTCACGCAAAAGGTCTCCAAACGCTTACGGGGCGACCTGTCGCATAAAATGAACCGGCTGCCGATTTCTTATTACAACAACTCCACGACCGGAGACATCCTCTCCCGGGTAACCAACGATGTGGATACGATCGGGCAAGCCATGAACCAAAGCGTCGGCACGCTGGTTACCGCCGTCTCGCTGTTTGTCGGCTCCATCGTGATGATGCTGAAGACGAACTGGATCATGACCCTTACGGCGGTCGTCGCGACGTTTATCGGTTTTGGCCTGATGACGGTAATTATGAAGAAGTCGCAGAAATATTTTCAAAGCCAGCAAGAATATCTGGGCAAAATCAACGGTCATGTAGAAGAAGTCTATACCGGCCATACCGTGGTCAAAGCGTATAATGCCGAGGCGCAAATGCGCGGTGCTTTTGAAGACTTGAACCGTAATCTGAAAAACAGTGCCTTCAAAGCGCAGTTCCTCTCCGGCATGATGATGCCGCTCATGATGTTCATCGGTAATTTGGGCTTCGTGGCCGTCTGCGTGGTAGGTGCCATGCTGGCAACGAACGGGCATATCTCCTTCGGGGTCATCGTCGCCTTTATGATGTACGTCCGCTTCTTCACTCAGCCGCTCTCGCAGATCGCCCAGGCGGCACAAAGCCTGCAGTCCGCTTCGGCGGCCGGCAAACGGGTCTTTGAATTTCTGGAAGCCGAGGAAATGGACGATGAGAGTCAAAAGACCGTGCGGCTGGAAGCTGCAACCGGCAAAGTGAAGTTTGAGCATGTGCAGTTTGCTTACGAAGGCACGGAGAACCTGGTTATTAAAGATTTCTCCACCGAAGTTCAGCCGGGGCAAAAGATCGCCATCGTCGGCCCGACCGGCGCCGGCAAAACGACGCTCGTCAATCTGCTCATCCGCTTCAACGAACTGACCGGCGGGGAGATTTACATCGACGAAACGCCGATCAGCAGCCTGACCCGCGAGAACATCCACGACCAGTTCTGCATGGTGCTTCAGGACACCTGGCTGTTCGAAGGAACGATCCGCGAGAACCTGATCTACAACCAGAAAGGCATCACCGACCGCGAAATTCAGGAAGCCTGCAAATCGGTCGGCCTGCATCATTTCATTCAGACGCTGAGCGCCGGCTACGATACGGTGCTGAACGATAAGGTCAATCTGTCCGCCGGGCAAAAGCAGCAGCTGACCATCGCCCGCGCCATGCTCAAGAACGCGCCGATGCTCATTCTCGACGAAGCGACCAGCTCAGTCGATACCCGCACAGAGCTGCTGATCCAGCAGGCCATGGACCGGCTGATGGAAGGCCGGACCTCGTTCGTCATCGCCCACCGGCTTTCGACGATCAAAAATGCCGATGTCATCCTCGTGCTGAAGGACGGCGATATTCTGGAGAGCGGCAGCCACACCGAGCTACTGGCCCGGAACGGCTTCTACGCCGAGCTGTACAACAGCCAGTTCGAGCAGGCTTCGTAAGCCGAGTCGGACGAGTGTAAAAGAAATGGACCCGATTCTCCGCGCCGGTGTGGCGCGGGGATCGGGTCCTTTTTTCAATGAAGCTGGTGTCATTTGACAAACAACGCTTCTTCTCTTATGTTGAAATGAGAGTAAAGGAGGGTGCCCAGTGGCGCTAGAACAGAGTGAAAATACAACTGCTCCGGCAGCTATACATACAAGCTCTTCTGTGGCGGAAGCCATCGCATTGTTGTCCGGCTATGCTTCGTCAGATCGGCAGTCCTATACACAACATGAGCACGAGCTTCTGCAGCAATCGTTATCCGCCGAGGCTGTTGCTTTTCTTGAAGACTGGCGAATGCGCAGCCGGTGGGATTTTATCTACCTGTATGAGTTATTTATTCCTTTCCCCTATTTCAACGATATCACGTTATTTCTGAAAGGAATTTCCAGTCTATCCGATGAGTCGTATCTCTACTATCTCTTCGGCGGGGAATTGACGCGGGGACAGATTTCGCAAGCTTTGCTCCACCCTGGGGCCAGTGCCGATTTTGGGCAAAATGCAACCTCCATGTTTGGCGATAAGCCGGAGTTTATGCAGGCCATGTTCGCTGAAATCCAATCGATTCGCATTTCGATCGATCGTGTGCTGAGGGAGATTGCCTCCCTGGAGGTATTGCAGGAACAGCTGCAAACCAAACAAAGTTTTTCTGATGCGGCCATTCAAACCTCGCAGGCTTTTGGGCTTGAGCCGCTGCCGCTTGCGCAAAAGCTGATGGGAAAAACGTTCCGCAGGGTCAGCGATTATCAGGCCTTTTACTTTATTCCGTCCTATTATCTGACCGTCGCCCGTATCCGGGTATTCGATGACAACACTTGCATCGTTGTCTATAACTGCCATAACCCCCGGTTAAATGTGCTGGAGCAAAGCCAGGAGCTGGAGAAGCAGTTGAAAGCAATTTCGGACCGCAACCGCCTCCAGATTCTGCGAATGCTTCGGCAACGCAAGGAATACGGAGCCAGGCTGGCGAATGCGCTGGATTTAACTACAGCGACGATCTCGCACCATCTGGAAATTCTGAAACAGGCTGGCCTGATCCGCGAAGAAAAGGTCGGCAATATCAAATATTTCGAGCTTGACCAGGCCAAGTTCAGCAAGCTGCTGCAGGATATGGGCGAGTTTATCCAGTTGGAAGAGAATTAATCGTAAACGATCGCCGGTACATCCGGTGATCGTTTTTATATTCCCTGGAAAAAATATGCTTGCAAATATTAGAAATGGGATGCTATTTTAATATTAGATATTTATCTTATATTAATAAGGTGGTTGTCTTATTATGAACACTGAAATTATTCAGGTACGCGATTTGAAACGGACCTATCAGACCGACGAAGGGATGTTCCGGCGAAAGAAAAAGACGGTTGAAGCGCTGCAGGGCATCAGTTTTTCCGTACAAGAAGGGGAAATTTTCGGACTGCTGGGTCCAAACGGCGCCGGAAAAACGACAACGATCAAGATCCTCACCACAATGCTTACGCCTACATCCGGCGAAGTGCGGATCCTCGGACTTGATCCTGTGACGGAGTTCAAGAAGCTGCGCATGCAGATCAACCTGATTTTGGGCGGCGAACGCAATTTGTACTGGCGGTTATCGGCTCACGATAATCTGGCGTATTTTGCGGACTTATATAAAGTCCCCCGCCATGTGCAGAAGACCCGGATTCCGGAATTACTGGCATTGGTCGGCTTGACCGAAGTCGCCCACCGCAGAGTGGAGACCTTCTCCAAAGGCATGAAGCAAAAGCTGCAAATCGCCCGCGGTTTGATTAACGAGCCGAGAATTCTGTTCCTGGATGAGCCGACGATCGGGCTGGATCCAGTAAGCGCGAGGCAGCTGCGGGATATTTTGCATGAGCTAAAACGGCAAGGGACGACCATCCTGCTCACGACCCATTATATGCCGGAGGCGGATGAGCTCTGTGACCGGATCGCTTTTATCAATAAGGGGCTGATCACGATCCTGGACACGCCCGGGGCGCTGAAGAAGAGAATCGATCAGATCTCGGTAGTCGCCTGCAGCATCACGGGGATTACGGGGGAAGAACTAAAGCAAATAGCGGCGCATCCGTCAATCGTTCATCTGCAGGTTGAACAGCCAGATCCGCTGCAGCTCTTGCGCATTCAGACCCGCTCCCCGCAAGAGCTTGTCATGGAGTTGTATCGGATCGCCGGCACGTTACGGTTAACGAATCTGTCGATCGCAACGCCTACACTAGAGGATGTCTATATTCAAATGATCGGCGGGGATGCCTCTTGAGGTCCATATGTAAAGCGGATTTGATCTCATTAGTACATACCGTTATGGTACATATGAAGCTTTCGCTCGCCCGTCCGATGTTCCAGTTTATTATCTTCCTGATGCCTTTCCTTTTCTCAACGATCGCGATTTTCATCTATGGAAATTCCTCTCCGGAGCAAATGTTCCAGTATGTTGTGCTGGGCTCCGGGTTTGTAACCTTGTGGTCCTCCATCGTGTTCTCATCGGCCAGCGACGTCAACCGGGAGAAGTATTACGGAACCCTGGAGCTGCTGTTTGCGGCGCCCGTCCCTTTTGCGCTGACGCTCGCCGGCAAAATTGCGGCCAACACGATATGGGGATTTTTATCGATGCTCATCTCTTACCTCTATTTAATCGTCGTTTACCGCGTCCCGCTGATCATCGAGCACCCGGTGCATTTTATTTTTGCTTATCTGTTTGTCCTCTGCTCGCTGTCGGTGTTCTCCTTCTTTCTGGCCATGTCTTTTACGTTATCCCGCAAGGTTTTTGCACTTATGAACATGCTGGAATATCCGGTTTATTTGTTATGCGGGTTTATGTTCCCGGTATCGCTGCTGCCCATTTGGGTGAAGCCGTTATCCTGGGTGCTGCCGCCTACCTGGGCGATCGGGCTGCTTCGAATCATAAGCCGGAAGGAAGTGCATTCGCATGAGCTTGTTACGGCTTGGGGAGCGCTGCTGCTGTTAACGGTATTTTATCTCGTCATTTCTTTTGCATACTATCGTCTGGTAGAAAAAAGAGCCCGGGTTCTCGGGAATTTGGGAGTGTTCTAAATGGAATCGATGGCCCGCTTTTTCCGTCATGCGCACCTGTCGTTCAGTGCCTTGTTTGGCTGGCTCAACCCCAGTGTCTATTTGATGGTGATGGTGATTAACCCGTTCAGCCAACTGCTTTTCTTCGCCGTGTTGGCCAAATATGCTTATCATGGAAGCAATCTCGCAAGTTATGTCGCTTCAAACGCCCTGCTGCTGTGTGTGCTAAACTCCGTTTTCGGCATGATGACCGTAATCAACGACGACCGAAAAATGGGCACGCTGCAATTGGTAGTGGTCAGTCCGGCCAACAAAGTGGCCGTTTTCTTCGCCAGGTCCCTACTTCAAATTGCCAGCGGTTTGTTCACGGCTGTGCTTGGACTCCTGTTTGGAATGCTGGTATTTGGACTAAGCTTCACGGGAGAGCAGCTGGTCTGGCTGGGCTTCGTGTGGGCCGTATCCATTTTTGCGGCATGCGGGCTCGGGTTTGTGATCTCTAGTTTTGCGCTGTGGTCGCCCTCCATGCACATTTGGACCAATCTGCTGGCTACGCTGCTGCTCTTGTTCAGTGGAGCCAATTACTCGCGTACCCATATGCCGGGCTGGGTGCGCGGATTGTCTGAAGTGTTCCCGCTCACCCGTGGCGTCGAAGCGACGAAAGCGCTGATTCGGGCCGGTTCAAGCGATTTTGCTAGCATCTCCGTCCGAATGGCGGAAGAGTTTCTGCTTGGCCTCGGCTTCTATCTTCTGGGACTGCTGCTGTTCTATTATGCGGAGCACCTGGCAAGAGTGAAGGGCTCCATGGAGATGGAGTAGGCTTTTACCGATAGCGGATGTTCAGGTACGGTATAACTCATGTGACTAACGCACAAAAATGTGCGTACTTCCATTTTCCGGAATCCTCCCTATAATCAAAGATAAATCTACAGATAAGGATGGGATAGGAATGATGGAGACTACAGAGAAACAAACGGTGAGAGAACAAATTTTGAATGCTTTTGCGTTCCGGCATGCCACCAAGGAATTCGATCCGGCGAAAAAGATCAGCGAAGCCGATTTCAGCTTCATTCTGGAGACCGGGCGGCTGTCGCCAAGCTCCTTCGGTTTTGAACCTTGGAAGTTTGTCGTTGTACAGAGCCAGGACGTGCGCCAGAAGCTGCTTCCCGTGGCCTGGGGTGCCCAAAAACAGCTTCCGACGGCAAGCCATTTCGTTATCCTGCTGTCCCGTACCAAAGAAGGGCTGACCGCCGATTCGGCGCATATCCAGCATATGATGCGGGATATCCAGCAGCTGCCTGAAGAAAACGCAAAGGGCAAGGGAAACACGTACCACCATTTCCTCGCGGACGATTTCAAGCTGCTCGATAATGACCGGGCGGTATTTGAATGGGGCGCCCGTCAAACCTACATTGCGCTGGGCAATATGATGACGGCCGCCGCGCAGATCGGCGTCGATTCCTGCCCGATGGAAGGCTTCGACAAAGACGCGGTGGAGAAGATTCTGCGGGAAGAAGGCGTGCTGCAAGGCGGATTCGGAGTGGCTTGCATGGTCGCTTTCGGTTACCGCGTCAGAGAGCCTCGTGCCAAAACAAGACAGCCGATCGAAGCGGTGACGTCCTGGGTTTAAGCATATAGGTAAATTAAAGGGCCATCCCGGTTGGGATGGCCCTTTTGCTGATTCCATTTTTATTCATGAGCTGGTTCTACAAGCATCCGCAGAGCACGCCTCGAATTATATTCAAGGATGTCCTTAATGGCTTCCGCATCGGGATAACCCCTTTGCAGCAGGCGGTGCGCGCCTGCACTGTACGAGATATGATGGTACAGCTTATAAAAAGCCATCCGAACGGGATCGAGCCGGCCATTCTTGAAGTAGGGGCCGTAATTGTCGAAGCGGAATTCCATAAAGCTGTGCTCATATTCGGCATCGAAGAACAAGGCTCCCTCAATATCGATCAGCCACGGGCGCAGCCGTTCGTCCACCAGCACATGATTCGGTCCCAGCTCTGCATGAATGAAGCTGTAGGATGATCTAGGTACAATTTTTGAAGCGTAGTCTTTCAAAATATGCACAAAACCCTGCCGATGATTGCGAAATTCAGTTCGGTATGCGGACAAATACTCCAGCTGGCGGCAGGCATGGGTCAGCATGGGCCAATGGCATCCGGTAGCGGGACGTGACGGCGGTTCATCCAGAGGCCCCCATTCTGCGCATGTTTGCTCGTGCATCCGGGTCAGCATCTCCGCCAGCGGCCCGAATACTTGATCTTGAATGCCGGGATCGGCCTGAAAGAAGTCCGAAGCCTCCTTGCCGTCGATGTACTCCACGAAAGCAAAATCCGCTTCTTCAGGGCGGCTCCCCGCTTCAAAATGATACAGCTCCGGCGTGCCCACCTGAAGCTTCCTCAAATACGCATTAACCGTTTGAAACTTCTTCCCCCCATACCCGGATATCGGCCCCGGCGCCTCCTCTTGCTCCAGCTCTTCCCGAAAATAGTTCAGCCGCATATCCCATACGTACAGCATAAAACGAAAGCCGTTTGAACAACGAATCTGATACACGAGCTTCTGTGCTCCGCCGCTCACGGCTTTGGCTTCCTCCGGATGATACCCTTGCCCGAATACCCGTTCCGTCCAGTCTTCAAGTCTTCCCTCCAATAAATGACGCCAATCTTCCATATTCCGCTCCCCCTAAGTTCAATTTCTTGCATGAACAATATAGGGCATTTGGAAAATAAAGTATAGACTGTTTCTTGGCGATTTGGTATGATGTTGAATAAGGTGTTTGTAAAAATGATCATACAAAAGGAGCTGTCTCCAAGCCGTAAATGGCTATGGAGAAGCTCCTTTTTTTCGGGACCTTACATTATTGCTTGTTCGGATGCGAAGACCCGCGTCGCCAGCGGCGGCGTCCGCTTTTCTTGGCCGAACCGTCACGTGCGGCGCTGTTCTCTTTGGCTGCGGGTTGAACAGGCGCTGCCACCGCCGCCGGAACCGCCATCGGATACGGATGATCCTGGACGACCGGAATCTTTTGTTTGATCAGCTTTTCGATATCCTTCAGATACGGGATCTCTTCCTGCTCGCAAAAGGAAATGGCCACTCCGCTTAACCCCGCCCGGCCGGTGCGGCCGATCCGGTGCACATACGTCTCCGAAATATTCGGCAGGTTGTAGTTGATCACATGGGACAATTCATCGATGTCGATCCCGCGGGCGGCAATGTCCGTTGCGACCAGCAACCGGGTTGCCCCGCTCTTGAAGTTAGCCAGCGCTGCCTGGCGGGCATTCTGCGACTTGTCGCCGTGGATGGCCTGTGCGGTGATCTTTGCCTTCACCAAACCTCTGACCACCCGGTCCGCGCCGTGTTTGGTTCGGGTGAACACGAGGGCGCTCACGATGGACTTATCCTGCAGCAGGTCGATCAATAATGCGAGCTTATTCGGCTTGTCCACAAAATAAACGGTCTGTTTGATCCGCTCCGCCGTCGAGGATACCGGCGTCACTTCAATTTTGATCGGATTCGTCAACAAGGAATCCACCAGCGACGTGATCTCGGGCGGCATCGTTGCCGAGAAGAACAAGGTCTGCCGTTTAACCGGCAGCTTGGCGATGACCCGTCTCATATCATGGATAAAGCCCATGTCCAGCATCCGGTCGGCTTCGTCCAGCACAAAAATCTGCACATGCCGCAAATCGGCGAATCCCTGGTTGATCAGGTCGATCAGCCGGCCCGGCGTTGCGATCAGCACGTCAATGCCCCGCTGCAGCGCCTCCTCCTGCGGCTTCTGCGAAACGCCGCCTACGATGACCGCGCTGCGCAGATTGGAAAAACTGCCATATGCCTTAAAGTTATCGGATATCTGAATCGCGAGCTCGCGCGTCGGGGTCAGAATCAGGGAGCGAATCACACGTTTGCCGTTCGGCCGGCCCTGCTGGGCGCTCAGCCGCTGGATGATCGGCAGCAGGAAAGCGGCCGTCTTGCCCGTCCCCGTCTGGGCGCAGCCGAATAAGTCGCGGCCGGCCAATACCGGAGGAATAGCCTGTTCCTGGATGGGCGTAGGCTGCGTATAATTTTCCTTAGCCAGCGCCTTCAGGATGGGGGGAATCAATTGCAATTGTTCAAATGTCATAGTGTCTCCTTCGTCAAGCCTCTCTCGTATGCTGAAGCTTCTTCTAGCATTATAACAGATCGGAAATCCTTATAGAATCGGCGACAACAGCCGCGCGACCGCTTCCTTGAACTTCAGCAGCCCGCTGCGCGCTTCGTAGCGCTCCAATGTAAGCTCGAAACAGGAGGCGCTGTCCTCCAGGAACAGTTCATGCAGCTCGCCGGCAAGCTTGGGATCGCAGATGAGCGCGTTCACCTCGAAGTTCAGGCGGAAGCTGCGGGTATCAATATTCATCGTGCCGACGGACGCTACCTCCTGATCGACGACGATCGTTTTGGCGTGCAGGAAGCCTTTTTCGTATTGCAGAATTTTGACGCCGTACGGCAGCAGCTCCCCGGCATGCGACAGCGTCGCCGGGTACACAAACAGGTGATCCGGCTTGTTCGGGATCATGATCCGCACGTCGACGCCGGAGAGCAGCGCAATTTTGCAGGCATCCATAAAACTCGCGTCCGGGATAAAGTAAGGCGTTTGGATGAAAATGCTTTTTTTCGCGGAGGCAATTAACTTTAAATACATGTTCTTCAAATGTTCGGTCTGCGAATTCGGACCGCTGGAGATGATCTGCACCACGCTGCCGCCGGTATGCTTCTCGTGACGGGGAACCAGATGGTCGGGATGAACCGCGTGCCGGCTCGCCGCCTTATTCCAATCCATAAAGAACCGGCCTTGCATCTGATCGACCGCCCCGCCCTTCATCTTCAGATGGGTGTCGCGCCAGTACCCCATTTTCTTATCCAGGCCCAAATATTCGTCCCCGACATTGAACCCGCCGATATAAGCAATCTCGCCGTCAATAATGCACAGCTTCCGGTGATTGCGGTTGTTGATCCGAAGATTGATCAAGCGGAAGATCGACGGGAAGAATACTTCCACCATGCCGCCGTGATGAATCAGCTCCTTGAAGAACGAGCGGGAGGTGCGTCTGGAACCGATCTCGTCGTACAGGACTCGCACCGTTACGCCTGCTTTGGCTTTAAGCGTCAGCTCACCCAGCAGCCGCCGCCCGAGGTTGTCCGGCTGAAAGATGTAGTATTGCATATTGATCTCCCGTTTGGCCCCGCGGATATCTTCAATTAATGCCTCAAACTTCTCCCGCCCGTCCGCGAAAATCTGCACCTCGTTGTCGCTCGTGATCAGCGCATTGGAGGAACGCAGATTCATTTTGAGCAGATTCGCGTATTTGGCGGTCAGACCGCCATGATAATCGATATGCATGACCTGCTCGTCGACCGCAACCTGCAGATAACGCCGTTCGTCGAGCGTAAGCCCGTAGAAATTCCGCTTTTTCAGCTGTCTGCCGAAGAAGACATAAAAGATAAACCCGACCACCGGAATGAAAAACAATACCATTAACCAGGCCCAGGTCGAGCCGATGTCCCTGCGTTCAATGAATACCACGACGCCGGCCAGAAGAATATTGCTGATGGTAATGAAGGAGACGATGGCTGTGATAATGTGGCCAGGTTCCAAGGTGACATGCTCCCCTCTCTGCGCAAAAACCAATAGGTTCATCGGTAGTTCGTTCTTTCCATTATAGCGGTCTTTGGATGGAGCACAAACAAAAAGACAGCATGAACCTGATTTCATGCTGCCGCCTTTCGCTACTTATTTATGGTCCGATGCCGGAATGTCCGGCAATAAAGGCCTGCCTTCCGGATAGGCTTGCTGGTTGAGCTGGTCTCCGATCCACTCCGTTCCGTCTTCGCCCACTTCTTTTTTCCAGATGGGGACGATTTGTTTGATCCGGTCGATCACATATTCATTCGCTTCATAGGCAGCCTTGCGGTGCGGCGAGGATACGGCGATGACCACAGCAATGTCGGCAATCTCTAGTTTCCCGATCCGGTGTGTGACCGCAATGAGGGTATCCGGCCAGCGTTCCTGTACTTCCTGCCCAATCCGTTCCAATTGCGCGATGGCCATAGCAGGATAAGCAGCGTATTCAAGCCGGAGCGTCCGCTTGCCTTGCGTAAACTCCCGAACCGTGCCCAGGAATAAGGTCACCGCTCCCGCTTCTCTGCGCAATACCTTATTCGATACCTCCTCCGGCACGATCGGCTGCTCTGTAATTTCAAATAATGAATGGCTCATGTTGTCTATCTCTCCTCCCCGCATTTCTTTGCTCTTCCTTCCAGCAAATCCTGATATTGTTCGGGCGTATCGATATCCACCGTAAACGACGTTTCGATTTGCGCGGCGGCCAATTGATCCCTGCACACGCCAAGCCAATGAATGCGATCCAATAACCCCGATAACCGGTATTGCTGCATCTCCAGTCTTGCGGTAATTTCGGGCAGCAGCCGCTGCGGCCGGTAAATCCCATGGAGCATCTGATGAATCCCGTCGATGACCGGGAGCACGGCATCATAGTCGCCATCTTTAAACCAGCTCAACATCCATGAAGCGGCCTGCCCTGAAATATCGGGGTAGTCGCATCCGACGACCCAGGCATATTCCGTCTCCACCTTGGTGAAGGCTGCATGAAATCCGCTCAAAGGTCCATGCCCGGCGTAGACGTCCGAGACGAACAGGATATCGCTTGGAAGACATTTTTCATAGGCAGAAACCTCAGGGGTCACCACGATGATCCTGGAACAGACCGTGCGCATTTCCTTGACCTGCCGGACAATAAAAGGCTCGCCGCGATAGGTTAACATCGCTTTGTTCTGACCCTTCATCCGGGAATTCCGTCCCCCGGCCAATACGACTCCTGTAAGCATAGGCTGCACCTCCCGCTTCAATCCGGTTGAACTTGTTTGCAAAGAAGCGACATCGCAAGCGAGAGAATCGCCTGATCGACAAGCGCTTCATCCATTAGCGGCAGAATCACAAGGGGCGTATTCACACCAAGCGAAGCCGTCACAGGGTTCACGCTAATGTTCTTTTCCCAGCTAATCCATAAACGGATATTCGTCGCTTGATCCCGTAAGGCGTTCATTTCCTCCGCATCCCGGATCAAAGCGATTTTAGGGTAACCCGCGGACTTGAACCCTTCGGCGATCAGCAGATCGGCCCGGCCGGCCATGGATTTCGCAATTTCTTCCAGTGACGTTTCGGCCTTGCGCATCGCTCTAGTCGCATTTTGGGAAGTCAGTACGGTTTCGATTGCACCGTGATGCAAATGCTTGCTGCTGTCCGTGCCCGGATCATCGAGCTCAAAATGATGGGCGTCATGTTTGGCCGAGCCGACGCGGATGCCTTGCTGTGACAGCGCCTGAATTAACCGGCAGGCAAGCGTTGTTTTACCGCTGTTCTTATAGCCCACGATTTGCAATACCGGTACGGTACTCTGTGCTGGAGCGGGATTCCATTCAGCAGTCAATAGGCTCACCTCTCTTCTGGAAAATTAAACTTGTGCTTCAAATCACCCGGGTTTTCCTGCAAAAAAAGTATAGTAAAGGTATGTGGCATCCTTACATGCCATGACACTTTTCGGATAGGAGGTTATGCCGGTTATGAAAAATTATATCCCCAATCAGCACGGTGCCTGGGCCATGCTCATCTTGCCTTTTCTGTTCGGGGTTGCGGCATCCCAAGGGCAATTCATACATATTCCGCTGTTTATCTGTTGGCTTCTGATCTATTTGTTCAGCTTCCCTTTGCTGCAGGGGGTGAAAACCCGAAAATTCAAGCGTTACGAAAAACCCCTGAAGCTGTACGGAATTCTGCTGCTGCCATTCGTTGCTTATCTGGTGATCGCTGTACCGGCACTGTTACGGTTTGTTCTGCCGCTCATCCCTTTGTTCGCCGTAAATCTTTATTATGCCAAAACGAAAAATGAACGCGCCCTGATCAACGACATCTCGGCGATCCTGGCTTTTTGCCTGATCATTTATCCGGTCTTCTACGTCGGGCACGGGGAAAACTGGCGGACGGTGAACGAGTTGTTTCTGCTGGCCGTGTTGTACTTTGTCGGAACGGCACTCTACGTCAAAACCGTCATCCGTGAACGGAAAAATATCCGCTTTTATTACGGCTCCGTGCTGTATCATCTGCTGGTTGCGGGGATCGGGCTGTTTGTGTTTCCGTCCCTGCTCGTTCCGCTCCTCCTACTGCTTCTGCGGGCTGCCATCCTGCCCAGAACGGGGATTACCGCCAAACGTACCGGAATCCTCGAGATCGGTTTCTCGGCCATGTTGTACGTGTCCGTGCTCGTGTTTTACTTTTAGATTACCCAGTGCAGCTGTCTGAGCGCCATGAAAGGGCGGGTGGGGCAGCTTTTTTTATGATTTATGAACCTTTAACAAAAAAACCGGCGCACGCGCCGGCCCTTTATTCAACGATCATTTCCTGGTTGCTTGATCCCGGCGGCACGATGGGATACACATTACGTTCTTCGGTCATATCGAATTCCATGACGACCAGCCCCTCCGTCTGCAGCGCAAGCTCAATGATCCGTTCCGCTTCTTCATGCGTATGCGCCCGGAACCCGTGAGCGCCGAACGACTTGGCCAAAGCGACAAAATCCGGCGAGCTGATATGCACGGAGGAGTAGCGGCGGCCCAAAAACAGCTGCTGCCACTGTCTTACCATTCCCAGATAACCGTTCTTAAAAATAGCGACCTTGACATTGAGGCCATAATCGACAGCCGTCATGATCTCCTGCATGTTCATCTGAAAGCTTCCGTCTCCCGTAATGCAAACCACCTGACGTTCGGGAAAAGCAATGGCGGCGCCGATCGCCGCCGGCAGCCCGTAGCCCATGGTACCAAGCCCGCCGGAGGTCAGGAGGGACCGCGCTTCCGAGAATTGATAGTGGGTAGCCGTCCAAATCTGATGCTGGCCGACGTCGGTCGCGATAATGGCATCGCCGGCCGTCGCTTGTTGAATGCACCGGATCACTTCCTCGGGGGTCAGCTTTTGGTTTAAGTTTTCTTTCCGTTTTGTTTTCGCCGACCGTTTACGCCAATCCGCGATTTGCAGATCCCATGCAGAATGGTCCGTCCGGTGCACCTGCCCCCGCAAGCCGCTGAGGAATTCCGCGCAGGTGCCCGTTATCGCCAGATCCGCAGGGATGTTCTTGCTTAACTCCGAGGGATCTAAATCCACTTGGATTTTATAGGATTCCGGCGAAAAAGCCTTGCGGTTGCCCGTTACGCGGTCACTGAAGCGGACCCCGAGGTTTAACACCACATCGGCGCTTTGCAGCGCACGGTTGGCGGCCACCGTTCCATGCATGCCGACCATGCCCAGATACAGGGAATGACCGGACGGGAAAGCCCCTATTCCCATCAGCGTGCTGGCCACGGGAAGCCCAAGATGCCCGGCAAGCTCCTGGATGAGCGTTGGCGTCTCGCCCTGAATGCAGCCTCCGCCAAGGAGAATAAGCGGACGCTGCGCCCGGTTCAGCCGCTCGGCGGCCATTTCAATCTCCTTCGGATCGATGGATGACTCCGCGATGTACCCTCTGATCGATGGCGTTGAAGGCTCCGACGCCGGCCAGCTTCCGGCCCTGAATTCTGCATTCAGCACATTTTTCGGTAAATCGATCAAAACCGGACCTGGCCGCCCCGTTGTCGCGATGTGGAACGCCTCGTTGACAATTCTCGGAAGGTCGTCCACATGTCTGACCACATAATTGTGTTTGGTAATCGGCATCGTCATCCCGTAAATATCCACTTCCTGAAAGCTGTCCAGGCCAATCAGATCGGTGGATACCTGTCCCGTGAGGACAATCAGGGGCACGGAGTCCATGAACGCGGTAGCAATACCGGTGACCGCATTGGTCGCTCCGGGGCCGCTGGTCACGAGGGCCACGCCCGGGCGCCCGGTGGCTCTTGCATATCCGTCCGCGGCATGAACGGCCGCCTGCTCGTGCCTTACCAGCACATGCTGAATCCTGTCGCAATCGTATAAGGCATCGTATAAAGGCAGAACGGCGCCGCCGGGATATCCAAATAGAGTCTCAATTTTGTTCTCAATCAACATCTCGATCAGCAGTTGCGATCCGTTCATAAGCACAATTCGTCTCCCGCCGTATAAAAATGTGTTTTCAGGAAGCAAAATAGGGTTAAAAGATAGGGTTAGTGAATTGGATTGCGATTATTTCCTTGAGAGGAGCGTCAAATCTATGGCTAATGAATCCGATAAAGCAATGTTAAGCCGGGAAGAACGCGAACAGGCCGGACGCCGCACCAATGCCGGTTTCGCCCGCGTGGAACGGATGGAAGTGGCTGAAGGCTCGACCGCAATCCCTACAGGAACGATCGGCGGGGAGCTAACCGAAGAGGAAATCCGCCGCCGGGTAGGCTCAGGCAATTTCGAATCCGCGAAAAACGATCTGCAATCCGGCTCAATCAACAGCTGATTGCCGCTCCGCCGTTTACCCTCCGATATAAGACATGCCGATCTTCGTTCTGTTCCTCGACGTCTGTTCGGTCCGTTCGTCGGAATAGCGGTCCGCCCGCTGCTCCCATACGCTCCGGATCGCCGCCAGCAAGGTTTGGTCATCCGCCCCGCTGCGCATCAGCGCGCGGAGATCAAAACCGTCCGACGCAAACAGGCAGGTATACAGCTTCCCGTTGGAGGATAGCCGCGCCCGCGTGCAGGAGGAACAGAACGATTCGGATACCGAAGTGATAAACCCCACCTTGGCTTGGTTATCTTTATACCGGTAGCCCTGTGCCACTTCACCGAAATAATCGGGTTCGAGTGCTTCCAGCGCGAAGGCGCTTTGAAGCCGCTCCAGAATTTCCTTTTTGGTCACCACTTTTTCATAACTCCAGCCATTGTCGTTGCCGGCGTCCATGAACTCGATGAAGCGCAGCATAATGTTCCGGTCCTTGAAATACCGTGCCATCGGCACGATCTCCGATTCGTTCACGCCCTTCTGGACCACCATATTCACCTTAACCTCGAAGCCGGTTTGAACGGCATGATCAATATGCTTCAAAATCGCTTCCGGCCGATACCCCCGCCCGTTCATCCGCCCGAACCGCTCGGGCTCCAGCGCATCCAGGCTGACATTCAACCGGCGAAGCCCCGCCGCGTAAAGCGGCTCCGCCTGTTGTCCCAGCATCGCTCCGTTCGTCGTCAATCCCATGTCCTCCACGCCGCCGATGGATCGTATCCCGGCAACAAGCTCGGGGAGGTTCCGCCGCATCAGCGGCTCGCCGCCGGTCAGGCGGATTTTTCTCACGCCCAGGGAAACAAACAATTTGGTCAAGCGGCTGATTTCATCAAAAGTAAGCAGTTCGCTTTCCGGAAGAAATGCGTAATCGTCACCGAACATTTCCTTTGGCATGCAGTAGGTGCAGCGGAAATTGCACCGGTCCGTGACGGATATGCGCAAATCATGGATGGGCCGCCGCAGTGAATCCAGCAATGGATGAGCATTCATGTGTCGATCTCCTTTCCGGTAAGCTTACAGCACCCATTGATTTGTACCTTCTTCGACCCCCAGGAGCAGGATGTCCACGGAGTCGCCCGAGGAATATCCCCTGGTCCCGCCAGGCAGCACCAACAGGGAATTCCCTTTTGCAATCGAGGATACGGCGTTGGATTTGTTAAAACCCGCGGAACGCACCTTGCTCCCGTCATAAACCGCCCGGATAAACCGGGTAAACGGATTGGCCTTCGGGAAATCCTCGGCTAGTACGGCCGTAGTGTGAGGCAGAAACAAAGTTTCTGCTCCCATCATGCGGAGCAAAGCCGGTCTGACAAACAGCTCAAAACCCGTGAAGCAAGCGGAAGGATTGCCCGACAAACCGAATAAAAAAGAGTTCCCGGCAACCGCTACCGTGGTCACGCTGCCCGGGCGCATGGCCACCTTGTCAAACAGCACTTCCGCCCCCAGACGTTTATAGACTTCTGGAAGATAGTCGAAGTCGCCAACGGACACGCCGCCGGTGGTGATCAGGCAGTCGGTTTCGGCCAGCGCCTGTCCGACCGTCTGCATAAGGTCCTCCAGGCGATCATCGGCGGATTGGTACATCCTATAAGGGATTCCCATCCGGGCAAGCTGGGCCGCAATCATCGGCCCGTTACTGTTGCGGATTTTTCCCGGAGCGAGCGGAGCACTGACATCCAGCAACTCGGTTCCTGTAGACAAAATCCCTACAACCGGCCGTTTGGCAACCTGAACATAAGCATATCCAAAGGTAGCCAGGAGCGCGATTGTGCCAGGATGAATGAGGCTGCCGGCCGGAACGACTGCCTCCCCTGCCCGCATATCCTCGCCCTGCTGGGACAGATTCTCCTGCGGCTCGAACGCTTTGCGGATGGTAAATGCGCCATCTTCCGCCCTCGCTTGCTCGAACATCACGACCGCGTCCGCACCGTCCGGAATCGCTGCACCCGTCATCAGGCGGACCGCTTCGAAAGCGCCGATGGCGACCTGGGAGACTTCGCCTGCCCCGATATGGTCCACCACCTTGAAGCGGATCCGGTGATCACCGGAGGCGCCGGCCGAATCCGCTGCGCGAATTGCATATCCGTCATAAGGCGAACGCGTAAAATGCGGAACATCATGGGTTGCGGCAAGCGGCTCCCGCAGAAAACGTCCATAGCTTTCGGCAAGTGTTACGGCTTCTGTCCCTGTACGGGCTGTTCTCGCCAGGATGCGGGATATGGCTTCGGCTACGGGAATCGGGTTTCTGGTCTTTTCCACCTTGCATGCTCCTAACTTCGGTTCAAAGGAACCGGTCATTTCATCGTAATGTCGCTGAATGTACCGACATAGCGGATATCTTCGCCGGTTTCATCCTTCACGGCGGCGATGTTCAGCCACTGCAGATACTCTTCTCCGTTCTTGCGCTTATTCCAGATTTCGCCTTGCCACATGCCCTTCGCTTTGATCTCGCTCCACATTTGGCTGTAGAAGTCTTTGGATTGGCGGCCCGATTTCAGGATGTTTGGCAGCTTGCCCAGCACTTCCTCTTCCCTAAAGCCGGTAAGCTTGGTAAATGCGGGATTTACCGACTTGATCTGTCCGCCGACATCGGTAACCATAATCCCTTGTCCGGTGGAATTGAAGACCTCGGCGGTCAATGCGAGACGGTCCTGGAAATACAGCCAGACGACCAGCACCAGACTAGCCAGCGCTACTTGCGATAGCAGCATGAAGCCGATGGAATATTGGCCGGTGGCGGAAAAGATAACCGAGAGCATAATCGGAGGGAAAAACCCGCCCAGACCGCCCATCATGGATACGATTCCGTTGGCGATCCCCGCCTGCTTATTGAAATAGAGCGGTACCAATTTGAAAATGACGCCATTGCCGATCCCTGCGCTGAGCGCAATCGCCAGGCAGCCTACCGTATACAGGCCCATGGATGGCATAAAGGCCAGGATGATTGCGGCCACCGTATACATGCTAAAGGTACCGATCAGCAGGAACAATGGCTGCAATTTGTCGGCAAGCCAGCCGCCGACCGGCCGGAAAAACGTCGCCACCGCGATGAAGCCGGCGGTACGCATGCCTGCATCCACCTTTTCCAGTCCGAAATTGGAGACCAGGAAGTTCGGCAGATAGATGGTAAACGCGACGAACGATCCGAACGTGATGAAGTAAAACAGCGAAAACAGCCAAAGCTTTTCGTTCTTCACGACCCCTTTGATTTGTTCGATTATCGGCGTCTTCAGCTTGGGTTCGTGCCGGTCACCGAAGAAGAAGTTCAGCGCAATAAAGATTAACAGCAGGATCAGATAGAGCTTCACCGTTGGCGCCCAGCCGATCTGTTTGGCAATAATCGGAGCCGTGAACGTCGTGACGGCCGTCCCGAGGTTGCCGATCCCGTATATCCCGTTTACGAGCCCGTGTTTGTCCTTGGTATAATACTTCGGCAGCGAGGTTACCCCTACCGAAAATACGGCGCCGCCGATGCCAAGAAACAGGCCGCCGATGATCAGATGCGTCATCGTAGAAGCTTCGCTGATAAAGTAAACCGGGAACAGCAGCAGTACAAAACTGAACATAAAAATGATTCGTGCCCCGAAAATGTTGGCATAATAGCCCAGCGGGATCCGCAGAACCGAGCCGAGCACGACCGGAATCGCGGTCACCATGGCCAATTTGCCGGCCGGGATGCTGATGTCCTCCGAAATAAAGGGCATCAGGGATGAGATAATTACCCATACCATAAAACCGGTAATCAAGTTCAGGGTTTGTAGCGGCAACTGCATTTTTTTGATCATTCATTCTCACCTTTTCGCCAATTATTCTCCTGATTGTCTATGTGAATATTGCCTATCATTATTGTATCTGCCGTTCCCCCTGCGCAGATATAGGGGAGCTCCCTTTCCCTGACAGGGGAATCCCTGAAAAACATGCGGAGGTTGCGAAAGCCGGTAATCATCCAGGCAATTGCCGTTATTATGCTTGCCCGCTGACAAAAAGAGATGCCCCAATCAGCCATTTTATGGCTTTTCGAGACATCTCTGCTTGGCGGAATACACCGGAGATTACCCTAGTTCCGCTTCTAATATTTGTATTTCTTAGTTACGCTTCTGCGAGAAAGCAACCTTACGAAATAAGCGTGTTCAATTTACTGCTTAGCTTTTCTTTGTCCCGGGCATGCATCTGGCCTTCGGCCATCGGAAAGATGACGGTTTCTTCTTTTACAAAATGCACGGTGAGAACCTCGAAGGCTTCCCCCGCATCCCGTACGGCTTCGCGGATCTCCTCCAGCGACATCGCGGCGGCGCCGTCATTCGTGCGGTGCAGGAAATGCCCGATATACCCGTCGATTTCGCGGTGCTCCTCCTGAATGCCGACGAGCGGACCCTGTTCAAATCCGATATAGGATCCGAGCAGCGGGAAAAAATGTTCCTCTTCCTTCGCCGTATGCTTCTTTAGCGGTTCGATAAAGGCCAGAATGGCCTCACGCAGCTCCTGAAGCCGTGTTCTCCCGTCCTCCAGAGTGACATTCTCTTGCTCAAACCTTAATACAACGCCGTGCCACTGCCCCATCAGATAAGACAAATATCGGTGTTCATTCTCAAGGATTCGCATAGCAGGCGTCTTAAACTGCAGCTGTGCATGTTCCGGCATGCAAGGGTACCTCCGTTCGCCGGTTAGAAATCCAGCATTTTTTTCTTGAGTGCATATTCAACCAGCTCCGGCCGGCTTTTCAAATTCAGTTTCTCCATGATTTTGGCCTTGTGTGCTTCCACCGTTTTCACCGAAATAAACAGCTTCTCGGCGACTTCCTTGTTCCCGTAGCCTTTGGCGATGAGCGGCAGGATCTCCAGCTCCCTCTTGGACAACAGCTCGAACTGGTCTTCGGTACCGCTCGTTTTATCCTGCTTGATGAACTCGCGGACCAGCGAGGTCGCCATCTTGGGCTGGATATAGGTACCGCCTGCGTAGATGGTCCGGATCGCCAGCAGAAGCTCCTCGTCCGGCGCGCTTTTCAGTACATATCCGGAGGCGCCGTTCTTCAAAACGTGAAAAAGATATTCATCATCGTCATGCATCGTCAGGATCAGGATTTTGGTGTCGGGATAATCCTCCTTGATCTTGCCGGTGGCCACCAGCCCGCTTTCTCCGGGAGGCATGCTGAGATCCATAATCAGAATATCCGGCCGGTGTTTGGCTACCAGCATATACGCTTCCCTGCCGTCAGCCGCAGCTCCGATCACTTCAATGTCGTCCTGAAAATTCAAAATCATCGAGAACCCGCTGCGCACGATCGCATGGTCATCCGCAATGACGATCTTCATCCGTAGCCCATTCCTTTCCTTGAACGATTCATACTGGTATTTGTAATGTTATCCTAGTCCCTCTGCCGATTCCGGAATCCACGTTGAAGGTGCCGCCGACCAGCTCTGCCCTCTCCCGCATGCCGAAAAGTCCAAGACCGGTTCCGTCGGGCTCATCCCCCAGATTGAAGCCTGCTCCTTCATCCTCGATCCGCAAGTTCAGCACGCCGTCCTCTTCGGCAAGCGACACTTTCACGGTATCTACCTGCGCATACTTCAAAGCATTCAGAACCGCTTCCTGGCATACCCGGTACATCACGGTTTCGACCTCGCTTTTATAACGCTTCTCCGAAAGCCGGGATTCGTAATCGATGACAAGCCCATAACTCTGCTCCATCCGCTTGAAATGCGACCGGAAGGCCGCATCTAGCCCGAAATCGTCGAGCGCGGCCGGCCGAAGCTCCACCGAGAGATTGCGGATATCATTCATGAGCCGGGTCATAGAGGCTTCGGTCTGCTTCACTTTCTTCAGCAGCTGCTCATCCGCCGTCATATATTTCAACACGCGCAGATCAATGACGGCGCTCATCAGCTCTTGCGCTACGCTGTCATGCAGTTCGCGGGAGATTCGTTTGCGTTCATTCTCCTGCGCCTCAATGATGTGCTTCATCATTTTGTTCTGATAGAACTTCTCCTGCGTCTTAAACTGCCTGGTTAAATCCCTTAACATCAATACGCGGATCTCATTCTCGTAATCGATCGTATGATAAGTGGCAGCGAAAGGAACCATTCCCTTGTCCCTCGTGTCCAAATAGACTTGATAGGAGGTGAAATCCTCTGCTTCCGTTGAATGGATAAAACAATTCAAGCATGTGCGCAGATCTGTCTCGCTGGTATAGCCCCGGCAGGTTCGGCAAAGCGCATCGGGCTCCCCTTGATAGAACTGCTTCAGAATATCCTTGTCGACAATGTCCTCGGCAGCCGGGTTCATGGCGAGAACCTTTCCTTGTTTATCAAAAAAGAACATCGCCTCCGAGCTGTTTTCGAACAGCTTCTCCATGAGCAGGTTCGGCAAATTCGTTCCGGGCATAATCAATTGATCAACAATTCCTTCCCGTTTAAGTCTCCAATGCCTCGATGCGCCGTCGCTACCAATTCGCCGAGCATCGCCTCGGTTACCTGCCGTTCTCCCCTGTAGCCGCCCAGCAGCACGCCGGCCACGCGGGCATCGTTCCATATGGGTACGGCGCCAATGCTGTTCAGGTTCTCCATCTTGGTAATCGGATAAGTAAACAAGCTATCCGGCCTTACGTCATTCTGCATCGAAGAGACCAAAAACGGTTTGCCGGTCTTGAACACGATGCCCGCAATCCCTCTGCCGGATTGAAGGACGATCCGTTTGTAACGGTCGTTCGTATTCCCGGAGGCGTATTTCCACCGGATGACATAGTCATATTCTGCCGGTTCGGCAAGTGCCAGCGACATGAAATCATAACCCAGTGCCGCACGGATGTGATCCAGCTCCGACTGGTAATCCACCTTATTTGCCATCGTCATTTCTCCTCACCGAACCGGGAAAAAGCTCCCGCATCGCTTTCCGTTACTTCGCTTTATTTCTTCTGTATAGAATATAACTTCTGCCTATATAATTCAACGGAACGCTCCAAACATGGACGAGCCGGGTAAACGGCCAGAAGGCAAAAATCGCGAATCCCGTCAGGATATGCAGTTTAAAGGAGAACGGAACATCCGCCATAAACGAAGGATCCGGACGGAACATGAACAAGCCGCGGAACCAGACGGAGATCGTCTCCCGGTAATCGAATTCCGGCTGTACGGCGTTCGTAACGACGGTGGAGTACATGCCCATAAATACGATAAACAGGAGGAGCGAATTCACGATGAGATCAGACGCGCTGCTGAGGCGGCGCACGTTTTTGATCGAGAAGCGCCGGGAAGTAAGAATCAGCATCCCGAGCAGCGTTGCCGCTCCGAATACCCCCCCGATATACACGGCCCCGATATGGTACATGTGGTCATCGACGCCGACCGCCTCGAGCCATGACTTCGGAACGGCAAGCCCCCCGATATGGCCCAAAATGACCGGCATGATGCCGAGATGGAACAGGATGCTGCCGAATTTGAGCTGTTTTTTTTCAATAAACTCGCTGGATTTGGCCGTCCAGTTAAACTGGTCCTTGCGGTAGCGGACAATATGCCCGCCTACGAAGACCACCAGACACATATAGGGAAAAATCACCCATAAAAACTGATCGAACATATTCATTGACGGAGTGCCTCCTGTTCAGCACAAGCTTTAAGTGTTTCGCGCAATCCCTTGATTAGGTGATAGTAGGGACTCTCCAGCCGGTTCAGCGCTTGAAGGAGGTGGTAGGTTCCATCCTCGAAAATCGCGATCAGCATCCGGAAATTCTCCGCCGCATTCGGATCCCCCAGCCATTCTGCAGCGTATAGGAATTCGCACATGAGCGGAAGGAAATCGGGCAATTCGCCTTCCGGCATCTCCAGGCCGTACATTTCGTACAGCAGCTTCAGCTTCGCCAGCATTTGTCCCCGTTCCTTGGCGTCCTCAAACTTGAAATAGGTCATATATAACGCGCAGTCTTTATGAAAATCAAACGTGGCCGCATAGTTCTCCTGGATCTCTTCCAGACTGAAGACCTGCATTTGTTGCCAGTACGTATGCACATGGCCGTAACCCGGATGGCCGGCGTCAAACGCTTCTTCCAGAAAAGCGGGATGAAAATCCCGCTTCTCCGGATACATCAGCTGCAAAGCGTAATAGCCGAAGGAAGGCTTGAAATCGTTCAGCTTCGTCAGATCAATCACGCCAGATCCCTCCGTAGAAATTCTCTTCGTACATTTCCTTGCCGGTCTTCAGCGGCATCTCCGTAGAACCCGCCGCGCCGCAGCCGTCGCAGCCCGAACCGGAGCCCATATCGCCCATCGTGTTGCCGTAGCCGGCCGAGCCTTGCGCCCGGTAAGGGTTCATATGCTGCTCCTTGTGGGAGGTCGGGATTACGAATCGGTCTTCGTATTTGGCGATCGCAAGCAGCCGGTACATTTGTTCCATCTGCTGTGCGGTCATGCCGACGCGTTCCAGACGGGCAGAGTCGAATTCCTGCCCGGTGGACTGGGCACGCATGTAGGAGCGCATCATCGCCATCCGCTGCAGGGCTTCTTTAACGGTCTGCGTATCGCCCGCGGTCAGCATGTTCGCGAGATACTGGATCGGCGTGCGCATTTCTTCGATAGCCGGGAAGATCATGTCGGGATTCTTCAGCGAATCCTTGCCTTCAAAGTAATTCATGATCGGGCTGAGCGGCGGTACATACCAGACCATCGGCAATGTGCGGTATTCCGGATGGAGCGGGAACGCCAGCTTGTGCTCGATTGCCAGTTTGTATACCGGGGAGTTCTGGGCAGCTTCCAGCCAGTCTTCGGAAATGCCGTCCTTTCTCGCCTGGGCAATCACTTCGGGATCATGCGGATTCATGAACAAATCGCATTGGGCTTTATACAAATCCTTCTCATCCGGCGTAGATGCGGCATCCAGGACTTTGTCTGCATCATACAGCAGGACGCCGAGATAACGGATCCGGCCGGTGCAGGTCTCCGAACAGACGGTCGGCAGCCCGGCTTCCACGCGCGGGAAGCAGAAGGTGCATTTCTCCGCTTTGTTGGTCTGCCAGTTGAAGTACACCTTTTTATACGGACAGCCGGTCATGCAATATCTCCAGCCGCGGCAGGCTTCCTGGTCGACCAGGACGATGCCGTCTTCGTCCCGTTTGTACATGGCGCCCGAAGGGCAGGAAGCGACGCAGCTTGGATTCAGGCAGTGCTCGCAAAGACGCGGCAGATAGATCATGAACGACTTCTCGAAATTGAATTTGATTTCTTCCTCGATCTTCTGGATGTTCGGGTCGAGCGGGCCGGTGACATGCGCTCCCGCCAGATCATCCTCCCAGTTCGGTCCCCATTCGAGGTCCATCTTGTCGCCCGTAACCGCGGAGTGGGCGCGCGCTACCGGAGAGTGCTTCTGTTCCCCGGCATTGGTCAGGTTCTCGTAGTTGTAGGTCCATGGCTCATAATAATCCTTCATTTCCGGCATGTCGGGATTGTAGAAGATTTTGCCGAGCGCGACTTTGGACAGCTTGTTGCCGGATTTCAGTTCCAGCTTGCCTTTGCGCAGCTGCCAGCCGCCTTTGTACAGCTCCTGGTCTTCCCAGCGCTTCGGATACCCGATGCCCGGTTTCGTCTCCACGTTATTGAACCACATGTATTCCGCACCTTTGCGGTTTGTCCAGGTCGTCTTGCAGGTCACGCTGCAGGTATGGCAGCCGATGCATTTATCCAGATTCATCACCATTGCAACTTGCGCTTTAATTTTCAAGCCAGTTAACCTCCTTCATTTTGCGTACGGCTACGTAGACATCCCGCTGGTTGCCGATCGGACCATAGTAGTTAAAACCGTAGCTGAGCTGTGCGTATCCGCCGACCATCTGGGTAGGCTTCAGATGAATTCGGGTAGGCGCATTATGGCTTCCGCCGCGGGTATCCGTAATTTCGGAGCCCGGCACTTGAATGTGTTTGTCTTGCGCGTGGTACATGAACATGGTGCCGCGGGGCATCCGGTGGCTGACGACCGCCCGCGCCGTGACGACGCCGTTGCGGTTATAGACTTCAAGCCAGTCGTTGTCCGCGATATTGTGGGCTTCGGCATCTTCATTGTTGATCCACACGGTTGGACCGCCGCGGAACAACGTCAGCATGTGCTGGTTATCCTGGTAGGTCGAGTGGATATTCCACTTGCCGTGCGGCGTCAGATACCGCAGGACCAGCGAATCGACCCCGCCCTTCACTTCCTTGTCGCGCGGCCCGAAGACCATCGGAGGCAAGGTAGGTTTATACACCGGCAGCGCTTCGCCGAACTGCTGGAAGATTTCATGGTCGATATAGAAATGCTGTCTTCCCGTCAACGTACGGAACGGAACAAGGCGTTCGATATTCGTCGTGAACGGCGAGTAGCGGCGTCCCTGTTTGTTCGAGCCGCTGAATACCGGAGTCGGGATGACTTCCCGCGGCTGTGCCGTGATGCTCTGGAACGTGATCTTCTCTGCCGCCCGGTCCGCCGAAATATCCCGCAGCTCGACCCCGTGATCCTTTTCGGCGGATGCATAGGCCTTTTGGGAGACACGGCCGTTCGTCGCCGAGGACAGATGCAGAATCGTATCCGCCGCCTGACGGGCGGTCTGCAGCTTAGGCAGGCCGTTTTTGATGGATTCATCAAAATAAACGCCGCTCAGCTTCTTTAATTCCTCATATTCTTCGGCAACCGAGAAGCTGACGCCGTGCGCGCCCGCTTTGCCGATGGCCAGATTCGGTCCGAGCGAAGTGTATTTGTCATGAATTTTGGTGTAATCCCGCTCAACGATGGTGAAGTTCGGCATCGTTTTCCCCGGGATCGCCGGAACTTCGCCTTTCGCCCAGTCTTTGACGAGGCCCATGGGCTGCGAAATCTCGCTGATCGAATCATGCCCCAGCGGCGACATCACAAGATCTTTATAGACGCCGGGCAGATGCGATTTCGCCATTTCGGAGAACACCTCGGCCAGCTGGCGGTAAATATCCCAGTCCGAACGGGATTCCCAAAGCGGATTCACAGCCGGATTAAACGGGTGAACAAACGGATGCATATCGGTGGACGACAGGTCCGTCTTCTCGTACCAGGTTGCGGCCGGCAGCACGATGTCCGCATACAGCGGCGTAGTGGTCATCCGGAAATCCAGGGCGACCATCAGGTCGAGTTTGCCTTCCACATCCGCCCGCCAGACGATTTCCTCCGGCTTTTGCTCTTCGTTCGGCTCGGCCAGCGGGCCATCGGACGCGCCGAGCAGATGTTTCATGAAATACTCCTGCCCTTTGGCGGAGCTGGAGATCAGGTTGGAACGCCAGATAAACAGGGAACGCGGGAAATTCTCCGGCGCGCCGGGATCCTCCACGGCAAACCGCGTTTTCCGCGACGTAATCTCTTCCACGGCGTGACCGACGATCTCGGCATTGGTCTTCTTGCCTTGACGCGCGGCTTCCTCGGCGAACAGCAGGCTGTTCTTGTTGAACTGCGGGAAGGACGGCAGCCAGCCGAGCCGCGCAGCGAGTACGTTGTAATCGGCCGGATGCTGGTAAGCCACATCTCCGCCGGTCGGCGATTTCAGCGAATCGGTGCCGCCTTCCTCATACCGCCATTGCTCCGTAGCAAAATAGAAGAACGAAGTCGCATTCTGCTGCCGGGCCGGACCCTGCCAGTCCTTGGCAAAAGCAACCGTCGACCAGCCTTCGATTGGACGGCATTTCTCCTGGCCGACATAATGCGCCCAGCCGCCGCCGTTGACCCCTTGGGAAGCGGTCAGCACGACCAGATTCAGAATGGAGCGGTAGATGGTATCGCTGTTGAACCAGTGATTGATCCCTGCGCCCATGATGATCATGGAGCGTCCGCCCGTATCGATCGCATTCTGGGCAAATTCGCGCGCGATCTGCACGACGACGCTCGCTTTTACCGTCGTAATCTTCTCCTGCCATGCCGGTGTGTAATGTGAAGAAACATCATCATACCCCTTGGCATTCAGCGGGCTGTCCTTACGCGCAACGCCGTATTGGCTCATCATCAGATCGTAGACCGTGGCGATGTAACGTTCGGTGCCGTCGGCCAATTGCATTTTCCGGACCGGAATCATCCGTCTGAACGTGCCGTTGCCGGCATTGTCGAAATACGGGAATACGACCTCCGCCCACTCTTCCCCGTGGCCTTCGATGGTCAGGGCAGGCTCGATTTTGCTGCCGTCCTCCCGCTCGAGAATCAGGTTCCATTTCTTGCCTTCCTCCCAGCGCTGTCCCATCGTGCCGTTCGGAACAATCACCTCGCCGCTTGCCTCATCATAGATGACCGGCTTCCAGTCCGAATGCGGAGTGGCGTCTCCGAGATCGCTCGCCCGCAGGAAACGTCCGCCTTTCAGCGCATCCTCATGCGGATCAAGCAGAATCAGGAACGGCATATCCGTGTATTGTTTGGCATAATTCAGGAACATCGGCTCACGGCGTTCGTGGTAGAACTCATTCAGGATGACATGCGTCATCGCCTGGGCCAGCGCCGCGTCCGTACCCGGGTTTGGAGCCAGCCAGTTGTCGGCAAACTTCACGTTCTCCGCAAGATCCGGCGCGACCGATACCACTTTGGTTCCTTTATAGCGGACTTCCGTCATAAAGTGGGCGTCCGGCGTCCGGGTCAGCGGCACATTTGAGCCCCACATCATCAGGTAACCGGCGTTATACCAGTCCGACGATTCCGGAACATCCGTCTGCTCGCCCCAAATTTGCGGGGAAGCCGGCGGAAGATCGGCATACCAGTCATAGAAGCTCAGCATTTGACCGCCCAGGAGCGAGATGAACCGTGCGCCTGAAGCGTAGCTGACCATGGACATGGCCGGAATCGGCGTGAAACCGGCGATGCGGTCGGGACCGTATTTGCGGATCGTGTAGATCAGCTGTGCCGAAATGAGACGAAGCGCATCATCCCATGCCACGCGGATATGGCCGCCTTTGCCGCGCGCCTTCTTATACTGGTTGGCTTTCTCGGGATTCTCCACGATACTCGCCCAGGCGTCGACGTAATTGTCATGCTCCTGCAGCGCCGTCTGCCACAACCGCCACAGCTTGCCGCGGATATACGGGTATTTCACGCGCAAAGGACTGTATTCGTACCAGGAAAAGGTCGCTCCCCGCGGACAGCCGCGCGGTTCGAATTCCGGCATATCCGGCCCGCAGGACGGGTAGTCGATCTGCTGATTTTCCCAAGTGATGATTCCGTTCTTCACGAACACCTTCCAGCTGCAGGAACCTGTACAGTTGACCCCGTGGGTGGTGCGTACGACTTTGTCGTGCGACCAGCGCTGGCGGTACATATTCTCCCAATCTCTATTCTTCTCTTCTAGGACGGACCAGTTCTTGGAATAGCTTTCAATCGGTTTAAAGAAGTTAAGGCCGAATTTTTTCTTCATCGCTGACGAACTCTCCTTTGCGGAAAACATTCAATTAATACCATTATGAATCTACCGGCGCGCACTTCCCATTAGGGAAACACCTATTGCGCCCTGGGAAATCCCTTGATTCTAGCGCAAAAGCAAAAAGCCTTTCTCTCGTGGGAGAAAAGCTTTTTTGCTTTGATGTCTTTTTTATTCGCAGCGCATCCCATTAGGGACTTCCCTCTTTATGGCCCGGGGAACGCCTGATCAGAGATTTCTAGAACGCTTCGTATGCTATACTGATCAAAAAACCGGAAGGATGAAGCCATATGCCAGGACCATCACTTCGCCAAAAGCATGCCCATCATGCCATTCACGAGGGCGGACTCTCCGGGGCCGTCGCCAAAACGGAAGAAGTCGAAGAACTGCTGCACATGAAGGAATTTGAAGTGGCACGCCAGGCGGCCGACCACTTGATCGAATATTGGGAGACACGGATCATCAGCCACGCCGATGCGGAAGAAGACGGATTCTATCAGGAGATGGCGGAGCAGAACCCCCAATTGCAGGAAGCCGTTGTCCGGCTTGCCCGGGACCATGAATTGCTGCGGATGATCGTAAAAGACGTAAAAGCCCTGCTGGCGCAAGAAGGGCTTACGCCGGAGGTACTGCATCAGTTCCACGCGCTGCTGGTGGTGAACGCCATTCATAGCCGGGATGAAGAGCGGCTGTTGTTCGGGCAAGCATAACCTTTACAGGTATTGCTTCAGATTGTTAAGAACGACCGCGTACCCATTTGCAAGCATATGGATGCCGTCTGTCGAGAATTCTGCTTTTAAATTCCCCTCGGCATCCATTAATCCCTCATTCACATTAATGAATTCGTATCCATGTTTCCCCGCAAGCTGTTCCACCGCTGCATTCGCCTCCAGGATCGCCGCATTGGTTCTTGTGCTGAACATCCCTTCCCTCGTTGCCTGATCGATTCCGTTGAAGTCGGCTTTGGCATTAACCGGATAATAGGCCATGATATAGACCTTGCATTCCGGCAGCCGGGTTCCGATCCGCGTCAGGATTTCATCATAATTTCCGATCAATTTGTCCAAACGGTATTCGCCGTCGGCGGAGCTGATATCATTGGTGCCGATATTGATGAACAGTTTTGAAGGCTCAAGCTCAAAAATGCATTCTTCCATGGAATTCAGCAATTCGCTCGTAACGTAACCTGAGATGCCGCGATTATAAAGAATGTGCCGCTTGTCCAACGATTGCTGCAATTCATTCACTGGAAAATACTCCATTAATGACGACCCGACAAGTACCGTTTGTCCTTTTACAGCGTATTCATTGAGAATTTTATACTTAAGGACCTTCTCCGCTTTCTCTCTTTTCATATTTTCAAGCATAACGGCATTCATTTTTTCTGCGAAATCCTGGGTCAATGCAATCTCCTCCTCGTTATCTGCTGTTCCCACATTACTTTTTAAATTTAACCAGCGACCCCAACCGTTTACAATGACTTTTCCAATGTCCCCATTCCAATCGCCAGGCCCTTCCGCCCAAATTTAGCCACAAAATCACACCACCATTACACAAAATGTAAACAAGTAATTGACAATTAAACGACTCGGGATTAATCTTAATTAAACTTAATTCGCATAAGAATAGTATGAATTAAACGAAAACGAAAATAAATACCAAAGACAAGGTGACGCCATGGAAAATTACTCTCTCTTTGATTTGATTCCGATTTTTGCGAGAGGATCCGCGATAACGGTTATGGTTGCCTCGGCTTCCATAGTATTTGCCTTCATAATAGGGCTCTTGTCCAGCATCGCATTGTACTACAAGGTTCCCATCCTAAAATCTATCGTACATGCATACATCGAATTTTTCAGAAATACGCCATCCATCATTCAAGCTTACTTTATTTTTTATGGGCTTCCCAAAATCTCCGTACAGTTTGACAGCTACACCTGTTCCATTATCGTTTTATCGCTTTTGGGCGGCGCCTATATGTGCGAGGCGATCACTTCAGGCATCAAGACCATTCCCCCCAATCAACTAGACCTTGCGCAAGCGATGGGCCTGTCCAGAATCCACACCATCATCTATCTCATCATCCCGCAGGCGATCTCCACATCCATTGCAGCGGTAAACAACAATTCGATTTTTCTCACCAAAGAAGTGTCCGCCATGAAAATCATCCTGCTTCCGGAAATTGTCTATCAGGCATTTGCCATTATCAGCTTACGGGCGGATTTAATTCTGCCGGTTGCCGCCTTGACCGTTATCAGCTATTTAGTCATTTTACTGCCGATGTCTTATTTATTTTCGCTCCTGGAAAGGAAGATCCGGTTTGCAGAATTTGGGGGTTGATCTGATTATCAAAGCTTTTCCGAGACTCCTGGACGGATTTCTTCTCACGATCCAAATCGCCGGAATCTCCTTTATTCTGTCGGTGATCTTCGGCTTCATTCTCGGAGCCCTGATGACTTTGAAGAACAAGGCGTTAACCTTCGTCCTGAGAATTTTGCTCGACGCCTTCCGGTTGATCCACCCTTTGATCTGGCTGTTCATTCTCTTTTACGGCATTGCTTATCTTTTTCATACTTCAACCGACGGCTACCATATCTCGATTATCGTCTTTACGATGTGGGGTTCCTTTGAGATCGGCGATTTGGTCCGCAGCTTTATTACCAGCCTGCCCCGTCACCAATTTGAATCGAGCATGGCCATCGGCTTGACCCGCAGGCAAATGTACCTTCATGTGCTGCTGCCGCAGATCGTTATCCGCACTACCCCGTCGATCGTCAACCTGGCAACGCGTCTGATCAAGACAACCGCCCTCGTTTCGATGATCGGCGTTCAAGAAATGCTCAAGGTTTCGCAAAGCATCATTCAAGTCGCCTACTACAATAACCCGACCAGCCTGATCTCTTTTACGATGTACCTGCTATTGCTGGTCCTGTACTTTATCATCTGCTTTCCGTTATCCCTGCTCTCGAAGTTCATCGAGAAGAAAGTCTCAGCCCTGACGGGTGTATAAAAAGGAGTGGCCTATGCATTTATCCATCAGTCATCTCAAAAAGTCATTTCACGGAAACACGGTCCTGAACGATATCAGCCTGGACATCGGGCAAGGCGAGATCATTGCGATTCTGGGACGCTCCGGCTGCGGCAAATCTACCCTGCTAAGGTGTATTAACGGGCTGGAGCAAATCGACTCCGGCAAGCTCCATCTAAACGGAACACTGATCACGAAGCCGAATTCGAACTATGCGCATTGGGTAGAAGTCCGGAAGAAAATCGGGATGGTTTTTCAAAGCTATGATCTTTTTCCGCATATGAATGTCCTTAGCAACATTATTCTGGGCCCGATGAAGGTCGAGAAAAGAACCAAAAAAGAGGCCACGGAAGAAGCGCTCCGCCTGCTGGAAAGGGTCGGCTTGTCGGACAAAAAGCATGCTTATCCAAGAGAACTGTCCGGCGGCCAAAAGCAGCGGGTAGCCATTTGCCGGGCGCTCTGCATGAATCCCGAAATTATTCTTTTTGATGAAGTCACCGCCGCTCTCGATCCGGAGATGGTGCGCGAGGTGCTCGATGTGATCCGAACCTTGCGGAATCAGGGATTGACGTTAATCATCGTTACGCATGAAATGGAATTCGCGGAAAAGGTAGCCGACCGGATCGTCTTCATGGAAAATGGGCAAATCGCCGAAATCAACACGCCGGATCAATTTTTCCATTCGCCGCAGACGGCGGAGGCCAGACAATTCTTAAATCTGCCAGCCGGCGGGGTCCGAACTGCGGACCATGTCATCATTTAAGCTGAAATAAAATATGCAAATATTTTATTCATAACTAAAATTAAAGGGAGAGAAATGAGATGAAGAAAAAGATTGCCGCAGGCGTACTCAGCATTCTGTTATTGGGGGGAATCGTCGGTTGCTCTTCGGGTAACAACGATAAAAACGCAGAATCCGGATCGATTGCCGCGATCAAAAAAGCGGATACGATCAAAATCGGGATTTTTGCCGACGACGCGCCGTTCTGCTATCAGGATGCCGACGGCACCTTCAAAGGCTACGATGTGGAATTCGGCAAAAGAATCGCCAAGGAGCTGCTCGGCGACGAGAATAAAATTACCTGGGTCGTCGTCAATCCGGCCGACCGCATTCCTTACCTGCAAACCGATAAAGCCGACCTGATGCTCGCCGACTTCACGGTGACGGAGGAGCGGGCCAAGAGCGTGGACTTTACGCTGCCGTATGAAAAAGTATCCCTAGGCGTCGTATCCAAGGACAGCGCGCCGATTAATTCCCCAGAAGACTTGAAAGGCAAAACGCTGGCCGTAAACACGGGAACCACCGCCGACTCCTACTTCACCAGCAACTACCCGGACGTAAAGCTGATCAAAATCGATGCCATTACCGACGGGTACCAAGCCCTGATTACGGACCGCGCCGACGCTTTCGCGCAGGATAACACCTTGCTGCTGTCCTGGGCTAAGAAAAATGAAGGCTACACCGTGGGCATTAAAGAGCTCGGCAACAAAGACTATATTGCCGGAGCCGTAAAACAAGGCAATAAGGAATTGCTCGACTATGTGAACGACCTGATCAAAGGCAAGCTGAAAGACGAGAACTACTTCCATGGTCTCTATGAAACGACACTGAAGGACAGCTTCCCGGATGATTCCACCGCTGATCAAATCGTTGTTGAAGGCGGAGTAACGGAATAAACGAGACAGAAAGCGAAACGAAAAGGCTGCGACCACTATGGAGTGGTTGCAGCCTTTTTCATTAATCCTGAATACTACGCCAGTTCCTCCGCCCGTTCCCCGGTTATCACGGACACAATGCTCTTGCGCAGCGCGTCGGCATTCGGCGCCTGAAAAGGATCGGCGTCCCAGATTACCGCATCCGCCAGATACCCTTCGGCGATCCGGCCCAGATCATGGCCGCGGCCGAGAATTGCGGCTGCGCCCGCTGTGGCCGAATGCCAGGCTTCTGCCCGGGTCAAGCCGTAATCGAGCAGCGTATCCAGCTCCTGCAGGTTGAATCCGTGCAGCGCAGGCGTAGCATAATCGGTGCCGAAGCCGAGCCGCACGCCGGCGCTGCGGGCGTAGCCGATAGCCTGCGCATGGGCTTCAGCCGCGCGGGCCGCACGGTCGCAGATGACCGGGTTCAGTGCAAGAACGCCTTTAGGATCTGCGGCGATGCGATAGATCGAGGTGGTCGGCACAAATGCCACTTCCGCTTCGGCCAGCCGTCCAGCCTGGTCAGCGGTCAGGAACATGCCGTGCTCGATGGATTCCACGCCTGCGGAGGCAGCCCAGTCAATGGTCACGCCGCCCCAGGTATGCACGAGGACCTTTTTGCCGTTCGCATGCGTATGGTGGACGATGAAAGCGAACTCCTCTTCTGAAAATACCGGATCGGTCACCTGCTCCGTCGGCGCGCCAAGCCCGCCGGTAGCCATGACCTTCACCCACATTGCCCCTGACTCAAAAATCCCGGCCAGCCGGCGCTCCAAATGTTCGGTGCCGAGCGCGTCCGCCGCACCTAGCATCTCGCTGCTGGTCTCCACCCGCAGCGGATGCCTGTACTGCGACACAAGCTGCCGCACGGTGTTTGGCGGCAGGCCCCCCGCGTCACGCGTTGTCGTAACGCCGGTCCGCAGAGTCGCTGCGAAGGCCTCAGCCTGCATGGCTTCAATTTCCCCGCTGCTGCGCTTCAGCTGATCCGCATGATCGAAATCGGTCCAGGCCAAATGCGTATGCAGATCGATAATCCCCGGACTGATCCACAACTCCCGTTTTGGCCGGGCCTGTCCGGGCACCGATTCGGCAACTGTACTGAAACGTCCGTCCCTTATGGTAATGTCGAACCGCTTTCCCTCAACCCCCGCAATAAAGACCGATTTCAGGATCAGCGACTCCGGATGTGCGTTAATCATGCTTGCGCCTCCCATACCTGCCGGACGGCTTCAATCGCGGGTGCAGCATACCGTTCAAGCAGTCCGGCCAGTGTGGCAATTGCCGCCTCCACGCTATCCCGGCTGGCATTTGTCCCGAAATGGTTGATCCGCAGCAGTTGGCCGCGCAGTTCTCCGTCGCCCGGAGCAACGATGCCGATCGGCTGGGCGATCCCCAGCTTCGGGTTTCCGGCAATCCGGACCGTTGTAGTCAAGGTCGAGCGATGGGCGCTGTCCTTTTGCCAAGGCGCAAGTCCCAGCGCGACAATGCCGGCAACGGCGGAAGCCGCAGCCGTACTGTGGCGCCGGATTACCAGATCCAGTCCTTCTTCCTCCACCGCTGCCAGAGCCTCGATTAACGCTCTGGCCTCCAGCGTGGGAATGTTCGGAGGCACGCGTACCGGCGCCAAATTTCCGGGCTGCGGCTTCAAATCCAGCAGCGAAAGAATGGAATTTCGCGGTGCATGGGCATTCGACTCCAGAAACGCCCAGCCGCGCGGGGAGATACTTACAGCGCTGACGCCGTTCGGGCCGGCCAGCGCCTTTTGCGCGCCGATCGCCGCAAAGTCGACGGCCCACTCATCGACGAGCAGAGGTTCGCCTCCGACCGCGGATACGGAATCCGTCACCGTAATCAGATCATGCTGCCGGGCAAGCTCGAAGATGGCTTTGGCCGGATTGGAGCCGCCGGTCACCACCTCCGCCTGCACGAAGGAGATCGCATCCGGCCGATGCCGGTCAATCGCGGCGGCAACAAGCTCCGCAGTTACCACTTCATCGAACGGCACTTTGACTTCGGCGACCATGGCGCCGCCGCGTTCCAGCCACTCTCCAAACAGGCTGCCGTAAGGGCCGGTCACGATATTGATAAACTTGCGGCCCGGCGCTGAGATTCCCGCAGCCACCGCTTCAATGCCCAGAATGGCTTCGCCGGGAATGATCACCGACGGATGCTGGGTAGATAACAGTTCCGAGAGCTGCCGGGTCAGCGTGTTGAATTCCGGTAGGGTCAGCGGTACAAAGCCTTTATATGTTCTTTCCGTTTGCTCCATGAAGACCTCCTGTATAAAGTTTCGGCATTTGGGGAACCGCGGACAGCAGCTCGCGGCTGTAGGCCGCTTCAGGACGGGCAAAAAATTGCTCCTTGGGGCTTACTTCCACAAGCTTGCCCTGACGCATAACCGCCACCGTATCGCTGATCGCATGAATAACCCCCAGATCGTGAGAGATGAACAGCATCGTCAGATCAAGCTCCGCTTTGAGCGAGCTTAGCAGTTCAAGCACATTCCGTTGAACCGATACGTCCAGCGCGCTCGTCGGTTCATCCGCAATCAGCAGGCTGGGCTCCACGCTAAGCGCCCGCGCAATCGCAATACGCTGGCGCTGGCCGCCGGAGAATTGATGAGGATACCGATCCAGTGCCGATGCATCCAGCTGGACACGGGCCAGCAGCTCTTTGCATCTGTTCAAGGCTTCCCGGCGGTCCACAATATGATGGAACAGCAACGCATCGGATAAAATCGTGCGGACCGTATGCTTAGGATTCAACGATGCGTCCGGGTTCTGGAAAATCATCTGAATCTGTTTGCGCTGTTCCCGGCTCCGCTTCATCGTTAAAGGCTGCGAGCCGAGCCGAATTTGTCCTTCGGCAGGCGCAATCAGCCCGGCGACGACCCGGGCCAGCGTCGACTTCCCGGAGCCCGATTCGCCGACCAGACCCAGGGTGGTGTGCGGCTGCAGTTCGAGATGTATATTCTCCAGCGCCGTGAATCTGCCGTAACGGACAGTTAAGTTGTTCACTTCCAAGGTTAAGCTCATGAGGGTCCGCTCCCTTCAAGCTGCGGCACGGGAAGCACAGCTTCAATCAGCATTCGGGTATAAGGATGCTCCGGATGTTGCAAAATCTCCAAAGCATCGCCATGCTCGACAATCTCTCCCTGCTTCATCACAGCCAGCCTGGAGCACAAAGCAGCGGCAATGGCCAGATTATGCGTCACGAAGACCATGGCGAAGCCCAGTTCTTTCTGCAGCTTGGTAATCGTTTCGATAATTTGCCGCTGGACGGTCACATCCAGCGCTGTTGTCGGCTCATCGCAGAGCAGGATGCCGGGCTTGCACGCCAGCGCCATCGCGATAACGATGCGCTGGCACTGGCCGCCCGACAGCTGGCTCGGATAGCGGTCCGCCTGGGCCAGGGAATCCGGCAGACCTAAGAGCTGCAACAGCTCCAGCGCCGCTGCTCGCGAGGCCCGCCGGCTCAGCCGCTGCCGGTAATGCACCACTTCCGCCACCTGCTTGACGACCGGGCAGAGCGGGTCCAGCGCGCCCCTCGGGTCCTGGAACACCATGGCGGCTTCCGCTCCGCTCTTGATGGTCCCGTCGTTCAACTCCACGCCTTGCGGGAGCAAGCCAAGGATCGCCCGCAACGTCAGCGATTTCCCGGAGCCGGATTCACCGACCAGGCCCAGACTCTCTCCGGGGTTCAAGGTAAAGCTAACCTTGTTCACCAAGGTTTCTTTTGCTTTGGTAGCCAGCGACAATTGATCTACTATTAACAATGGTTGTTCGGGCATCATTTTTTCCTCCAAAGATCGGCCAGACCATCGCCTACCAGAGACAGGGCAATCCCTGTGTACACAACAGCAATGCCCGGAACCGCCGACAGCCACCAGGCCGTCGAGATAAACGATTGGCCGTCCGAAATCATCGTTCCCCAATCCGGGGTCGGCGGCGCGATGCCGATGCCGAGATAACCGAGCGTCACGATCGCTACCAGAAGCCCGACCATGTCCGTCATCAGCACGACGACCGCCTGGGGCAGCACATTCGGCAGCAAATGGCGGAGGATGATTTTTAGGCCGGGCAATCCCAGCGTTTGTGCAGAGGCAATCCATTCCTGCTCACGGAACGACGCGCTGAGACCGCGGACGACACGGGCGAACACGATCCAGCCGACAAGGATAAAGGTAATAAAAATTCCGCGCTCCCCCGCCCCGCTGGCAAAGGCAACGATAATGACGATCAAATAAAACGGAAAAGCGATAAAAGTATCGGTCACAAGCGAGATAACCGTATTAATCCATTTGCCGTAATATCCCGCAAGCATCCCCAGAAATACACCGGTGCAAAACGGAATAATCTCCGCCAGCACCATAATTCCCAGATCGGTCCGCGCGGCATAAATGAGTCGGGTGAATAAGTCGCGTCCCAGCTGGTCGGTGCCCAGCCAATGTTTGGCGGAAGGCGCCTGCAGAAAATCGCTCAGATTCTGCTCGGACGGGTGATAAGGACTAAGATACGGAATGAATACGGCGAGCAGGATCAGCACAACGAACATGATGCTTCCCGCCAGCAGGGAGGGCGTACCAAGGATTCGCCGAAAAGTGTTTGTAGTAGGTCTCATCGTTTCCCATCCGTTCTGGGATCCAGCCATTTGGCGATGATCTCCGTCAGCAGACTGATGATCACCACCGAAACCGCGCAATAAAGGGCAATCCCCTGGATGACCGGAAAATCCCGTTTTGCAATCGAAGTAAACAGCAGGCTGCCGATCCCCTTAATGCCGAACACCTGCTCAACGACCAGCGTGCCGCCGATCAGATAAGAAATGTTGACCCCGAGCAGCATCAGCGTCGGAAGCGCCGAGTTGCGCAGCACATGCTTGAATAGAATGATACGTGCCGGAATACGCGCCGCCCGCAGTGTCACCACGAAATCGGATTCCAGCACCTCCAGCATCTGCGCCCGCAGCGAGCGGACCAGCGTCGGAATTTGTGAAAAAGCGACCGTGACCGCCGGAAGCGTTAGGCTATACAGCGTTCCGCGCCAGCCCTCACCCACTCCCCCTACGGGGAACCAGTGGAGTCGGACGCTTAACAGCATAATCAAAAGGATGCCAACCCAAAAGATTGGCATACCCAGTGTAATCGTAGGAAAGATCCGGATCAGATGATCCGGCAGCTTATCCTTATTCGTGGCCGCAATGACGGACAGCAGCAGGGCAATGACGACTGCTATCGTACAGGCCAGTATAATCAGCAGGAGCGTGACCGGAGCGCGTTCGGCAATCAGCGCCCGGGTCGAAGTCCCCGAAATGATCGAGCTGCCGGTGTCGCCGGCTGTAAACAATGTCTTCGCGAACCGGAGAAATTGCTCCCACAGCGGCAGATCGAGCCCCAGCGTATGATGCATATCGGCGATTGCCTCAGGCGTGCCGTATTCGCCCAGAATCATCTTTGCCGGATCGCCAGGTACGATACGGATGAGAAAGAAGACGGCAATCGTCACGCAGACGATTACTGCGACAGCTCTTAGGAGAGCTGTCAGCAGCCATCTGTACGATCCGTTTTTCCCCATGGACCCGGTTAACGTCTTGCCCGGCTTCATCATTGTCCGATCCGCACGTCGTCAAAGCGGACGCTGCCGTTCGGCAGAACGACAAGGCCTTGGACCGAAGAGCGGGCACCGATCAGAATGTCCGGGTAGTAGAGCGGAATGTAAGGCACTTCATCGGCCAACGTTTGCAGCAGCTTGGTGTAGATTGCTGCACGGGCATCGCCGTCCGGCGTTTTTTGCCCAGCATACAGGAGTTTAGTCACTTCATCGTTTGTGTAGTGCGTCCAATACGATTTACTGAAGCCTTCCGGATCCGTCTGGAAAGCAAGGATCGAGTTTGCTTCAGGAGAATCGGCCTGGCCGCTGTTCAGCATGGCCGCGAAATCATAAGCAAAGAACCGTTCACGGAAGGTCGCCAGCTCAATCGATTCGATCTCGATTTTGATGCCGATCGCCTGGCCTGCCGCCTGAATGATTTGCGCTTCCTGGGCTCTGGTGCTGTTGCCCGAAGCAACGAGCAGTTTCGTGGTGAAGCCGTCAGGGAACTTGGATTTGGCCAGCTCTGCTTTGGCCGCCTCCGCATCGTAGTTCAAAGCCTTGACCGTATCATTGGCATTGTAAGGAATGGTTGTCGGCAGCAGGGAATTCGCCGTTTGCGCGTAACCGAAGGTCAATGCCTTGGTCAGGCCTTCACGGTCAAGCGCCAGCGCCAGCGCCCGGCGGACATGCACATCGGAGAAGTGCTCATCCAGCGTATTAAAGAACAACTGCTCGGTAACCCAGCTGCCGTTCGTTACAACGGCTGTATCTGTGCCGTTTTTGATTTCATCGGCGTTTTGCAGCGCCAGCGATTCGATGGCGTTCACTTCGCCGGCTTTCAATTGGTTGATCGCCTGGCTGTCGTCTTCGATCAGCTTATAGACCAGCTTGTCGATCGTCGGTTTGCCTTCCTGCCAGTAGTTGGTATTCTTCACGAACGTTACGTCGCCGGCCGGGTCCCAGCTTTCCACTACGAACGGCCCTGTTCCGACCGGCTTTTTGAAGAACTCTTCTTCCGTTACTCCGCCGAAGTTGTTCGGGATGATGCCGTTCGAGAAATTGGACAGCTCGGAGATAAACGGTGTATATGGCTCTTTTAATGTAATCACCAGCGTCTTGTCATCCTGCGCCTTCACCGTATCGACTTTGGCTGAAATCGCCAGTGGTCCGCCGACCTTCAGGTGGCGCTCCAGCGAGAACACCGCATCCTGCGCGGTAACGTCGGTGCCGTTCGAGAACTTCAAGCCGTCACGCAGCACGAAGGTGTAGGTCAGTCCGTCGTCGCTGATCGTATGCGAAGCCGCCAGCCAGTCGACAATTTCGCCCTTGCTGTCAAAAGCAACGAGAGATTCGAATACTTTATCGATCGCAAATGCATTGTTCGAGGTAATTTGATTATGTAGATCAAAGGAGGTTACCGCAGCCGGCCGTCCATAAACAAAGGTTCCGCCTGTTGCCGGTTCGGCTGTAGCCGGGCTCGCGCTCGCCGCTTGACTTGCGCTTGGCTGCGCCGTCTCGTTCGAAGCCGTATTATTATTTCCGTTGGAGCATCCGGCAATCACCGCCAACAAAAGCAACGCCAATGTTCCCAGCCCCAATGTTTTTCTTACCGATTTCTTCGCATGCAACATTTCTGAATCTCCCCTTCCTATAAATCATATGTGTTTAGTATGAATTGTATTATGGACCTACATTATCTCTTCTGTCAAACAAATTTTAAATGATTTGATTCGAAAAAAACTAAATTATCCAGTGCAGGAAATGTATCCGTTTTAAAGAGCAAGAGTATATTTTTTTGGGGTTAACACCAAAAATGCCCGCCAGCATTTTTATGCTGGCGGGCGGGTCTCTAATCAAGCGTTTGAATCAGCAGGGATGATTGCAATTGGATGGTTAATAGCGAATTTGATGATAAATACGATTGGCTCAACCTTTACGTGCCTGGTCAATCTGTGCAATCAGCTCTTGAATGATCTCATCCGGCGACCGTTCGTTCATCCAGGTTTGGCCGAACATCTGGAGGATTTTCACCATAGGGAAGTCTTCCCAAAACCCGATGAATTCCTCGTTGAGATACACCTTGTCCGTAACATGCTCGTTCATTTCATTCAGGCAATGCTCTAATACCGCTTTTGCAGCCGGATCGCTCAACCAATCGCTTAAAAGGCTGAACTTGTGGAATGTGATTTCTTCCTTCCCGAAATCGCAATGCAAACGTCCGGTGATTCGAATGTCTTTCGATGAGCTGCCTAGTAAAATTTGGAAATACCCCGTGTCCGCGGTCCAACGATTATACTTGGTGTTGAAGTATGCAAAATCTCGCTCTTCCAGCTCGAAGATTATCTTCTGTTTTTCACCCGGTTCAAGCTCGATTTTGGCAAAAGCCTTCAGCTCCTTCTCCGGACGCGTCCATTTGCACTCTTCATCATGCACGTACAGCTGAACGACTTCTTTCCCTCTGCGTTTGCCGGTGTTTTTCAGCTCAAACGACACGGTGACGCCTGTTCCCTGCTGCACCATCTCCAGATCTGAATAGGTGAATGACGTGTACGATAAGCCGTGTCCGAAAGGAAATTGCGGTGCGAGCTCCTTGCGGTCGTAATAACGATAGCCTACGAAAAGTCCTTCACGATAATAAAGCTTACCGTTTTCACCGCGAATCCGCATATGCGAAGGATTATCCGACAGCTTCACAGGGAAGGTCTCCGACAGTTTGCCAGAAGGATTACTATAACCGAACAATACCTCTGCGATCGCTCTGCCCATGCCTTGACCCGACAACCAGGAATGGATGACGCCAGGAACATGCTGCACCCATGGCCGCATAACCAGCGCCGAGCCGCTGCTTGTTACTACGATACATTTGGGCTGAACGGCGGCAACCGCCTGAATCAGCTTGACCTGATGTTCCGGCAGCTCGATGTCCTTCAAATCATGCATTTCGGATTCGGCATATTCCGGCTGTCCGACGAACAGCACAGCTACATCGGCGCCCATTGCCAGCGTTACGCTATCCTTAATAAGGTCTTCATTCACAGAAGCATCTTCCGGGTATCCGTCCGTATAGCTCACAGTGGCTAAAGTACCTGCAAGCTCTTTGATTTCATCCAAGGGAATATCGACTCTTGTCGGGGTTACCTTGGCGCTGCCGGCCCCCTGAATTCTCGGCTTCTTCGCAAACCGTCCGATCACGGCAATCGACGAAGCGGTTTCCGGCCGCAGCGGGAGAATGGCGTTATCGTTTTTCAGGAGCACAATGCTTTCGGCAGCCGCTTTACGGGCAAGCGCATGATAACCATCTTCCCCGGATGCTTGCGTGTCTTTGTTTCCTGTAACCCGCTCAACAAGCTTCAGAATCCGTCCCACACTCCGGTCCAGCTGTTCTTCGGATAGCTTCCCGGTCTGAACCGCTTCCACGATGGCTTTGGTATTGTAATGGGCGGGACCCGGCATCTCAAGATCAAGTCCTGCCTTTAAACCGCGTATCCGGTCATTAACGGCGGTCCAGTCGGACAGCACCACCCCTTCGTATCCCCATTCCTCCCGCAAAATGTCGTTCAGCAAATGTTCGTTTTCGCTCGCATACGTCCCGTTCAACAAGTTATAGGAACACATGACCGTCCAGGGATCCGATTTCTTAATAATTCGTTCAAAAGCACTCAGGTAAATTTCGCGCAGCGTCCGCTCATCGATTTCCGAACTGGTTACCATTTTCTCGAACTCCTGATTGTTGCCCGCAAAGTGCTTGACCGAAGCTCCGACGCCTTCGCTTTGAATCCCGTTGATGAATGCTGCGCCAAGCTCGCCCGTCAGGCAGGGGTCCTCCGAGTAGTATTCGAAGTTTCTTCCGCCGAGTGGGGTTCTTTTCATATTGACGCCCGGTCCGAGCAGCAGCTCCACATCCATGGCCTTAGACTCGCGGCCAAGCGCTACGCCTACCTCGTGCAGCAAGTCTGTATTCCAGGAGGAGCCAATCGCAGAGCCTGTAGGATAGCAAGTCGCCGGAACATTTTCTGATGTGATGCCCATCTCTTCGTTACTGTTCGTTTTGCGGATGCCGTTCGTACCGTCATACATATGAACAGGCGGAATGTTTAACCGTTCGATCCCTTTGGTCATCCACATATTTAAGCCCGCGCATAGGGAGGCTTTTTCGTTAAGCGTCAGTTCCTTCAATAATTCAGAAGTTGATCTATTCATGTTGTTCCACCCTTTGCAGTTATTTTTAATTTTCCCGTTCAACCTTCAACTCTTGAGCATCGTACAGTTTGAAAAACGGAAACCAGACCGCGAACACAATCGCCAGGACTACGGCCAACAGAACGAGCCCGTTGAATCCGGACATAATGTAGGTGGAGAGTCCAATCGGGGTATACCACAACTGGAAGATTTGACTTGGAATTCGTACCCATCCCATATCGAGTGCCAAATACACGATAATCGGCGTGACAAGTCCATTAATCCACATCGGTACCATAAGCAGCGGATTGAAGGCAATCGGGGCTCCATATACGACAGGTTCGTTAATATTGAACAAGGACGGGATGAGGGTCGCTTTCCCGACAGACTTCAATTTTTTGGAGCGGGCCAGCAGGAACCAGACCACTAACGGGAGGGTTGCGCCCATCCCTCCGATCCCAAGCCAGCCGGAGAAAAAGGTCTCAAACGTATTGATGTTCACCGGTGCTTGTCCGGCTGCAACGAGCGCGGCATTTTCTTCAATGGCAGGAATCCAGATCGCATACCAGATCGGTGTCATGACCCATGGGCTTACGCCGAAGGAATACAGCACGACGCCAATGAAATTAAATAATACGAAACCGGTCAAGCTTTGACCCATGGCATTGATCGGCTCGAATGCGTTCACGATCAGGGCAAAGATATCGAAATGAAGCTGATACACCAGCAGCCATCCTGTAGTTAATATCAGAGCAATGGGAACAAGAAAATCGAACCAGTCCATAATGAACTCGGGAAGCGAAGACCCTTTTTTAAAAAACGAAAATTTGTTGCAGACATTCATGACGAGTGCCACGAACACACCCACCAGAAGCGCTGTAATCATACCCGAAGGTCCAAAGCGTTCAAGTACAAACTTTATGGTTCCGTCTTCCCCCAAAACCGGATTAAGGAGCATCACGAATAGGGATACACCGCTCATCCCTGCCAACAGCTTGATTTTGTGGCGCTCTCTTTTTTCCATGACCGTGTAAGGCGTCAAGAACGCAATAAACAGTCCCAGCAATCCGAAACTGAATGTTGTGATTGGCGTGAGATCCGGCATGCCCGGAAAGAAATTCTGTAAAATGGATATCAATGTGATGATCGAACCAATAAAAATCATCGGGATGGCCACCATAATGGCTTCCTGAATGGATGCAACCCAAATGTTGTTTGTGAACGCCTCCAATCTTGGTGCAAAAGACTCTGTCATCCACTTCATGAAACGCTTCATTTCTATTCCCCCTGTCTTACTCTTATCTGGTACAACTACAGTATAAAGATTGATGATAGCGTTTTCTTGTTGTAACTTGCCGCATCCGGGTGCGTATTTTGCCTACTTCATACCCTCTATGTTTAGTTTGTCTGCTTGCCTCCAAAGTAAACAACAAAAAACATCCCTCCTATCCGGAAGGATGTCTGTTTGTTCTATTTTCAATTAATACTGCCTTTCAAACTGTAGGAGCATCACACCATGCGGCGGGAGCAAAATTTCTTTATGCCAGCGGTTGGTGCGAACCATCTCTGTCTGAATGACCGGACCGCTCCGGCCGTTTAAATACAAAATCTCTTCTTCAGTCAAAAATTCGGGCGATCCCATACGGATCCATTCATCGAACACCGAGCCATGCTCCCGGTCCAGCTGATAACTGGTGCATTTGTAAGGTCCAGGAAGCAGATGAAGCGTGAAATCGAAGGCCTTGCTGCCCGTTTCCTCGAACACTTCATACCGGGATGAAAAGGATAGCTCCGTCCAGTCGCCGCTCGCAAACAGTTGGTCCACGTGCACGTAGTGGTAGAACAGAAATTGCATGCTTCCATCGTTGTTTCGGGTTCCGATAACCCCATCTCCCTGTATAAGCATTTCTTCTCCCAGCTTCTGCATCAGCTCAAATGCATAATAGGCAGGCTTCTTCAGTCCATCCCGGTTGATCAGCCCAAAACCTCCGTAAAACGGCGATGCAGGAACGGTACTTTCCTCAAATACGTCCGTAAAGGACCAGAAAGCCATTGCCTTCACATCACTGAGCGTGTTCATCGTCTGGTAAATGACAAACGGCGCCATAAACATCGTATCATGCAGTAAATTGCGGTCATACAGCGAAAAGTTCCACTCGGTAATATGAAGTTCAACTTGACTGTATGATGCCGCAATCATTTTTTGCCGCAAAAGGTCGATGCTTTCTTTATAAAAGGAAGGTGGCATAATCTTGGTCAAATGGCCTTCTTCTGATTTTAATTTGGGATATTCCGAGTAAATATGGAACGAAAAGAAATCGAGCGGCACGTCCCGCTCCCTGCAATAGGCCAGAAACGCTTCAGTCCAGGTATCATTCCAGAGAGAACCGTAACCCATGGCGGGTCCGCCCGTTTTTAGTTCAGGCAATACCGATTTGATCGCACGAACGGTGGATTCGTAAAAGGAAAAGTATTCCTCCTTGCTCCCGGCCCAGCAGACGCCCGCCAGGTCCGGCTCGTTCCACACTTCGAAATACCACTGTTTCAGTTCGCTCGCCCCGTAACGGTTCAGACAATGACGGATGAATTCCCGGACGAGGGCTTCCCATTTGGCGGGCTCCGCCGGGGGGCTGATGTTGCCTCTCCACCAGAACAACGTCTCTTCGGACCTCGCCAGCATGCCCGGCATGAAGCTCAGTTCCACAAACGGACGGATTCCCTGCTCCAGAAGGAAATCATACAGCTTGTCTACATAAGACCAGTTATAGACGGGTGTGCCGTCTTCGTTTTCGCTGTACACCATCATCTCATCATTGAAAATACCGTGAAAACGGATATGGCGAAACGGGATGTTCTTCTTTACTGCAGACAGTTGCTTCCGCCAATCTTCTCGCAGTCCCTCTACGGCTCTTCCGGCGGTTGTCGTTAGATTCCAATGCTTCTCGTAAGGTCTCGTTGTAGAGTCTGCACCCACTTCAATCCGGATTGGCTCCGTCGCTAAAGCATCAGGTAATGGGGATGGTACACGTTCTATGTCCGTTTTTACTTCCAAGTAGCGGTATAAGGATCCTATCGCATTCAATGTGTCCATCTCGTAATAATCTCCGCTGGAGGACTCAGCATAAGTTACAGGCTTGCGGTTGAAGTTCAAACGGTGGGGTTCAGGCGCAAGCGACGCTTCCCGGAATGAACCGGGCGTGCAGCCATACTTTTCCTTGAAATATTTGTTGAACAGCTTCACATTGGCAAATCCGCAATCTAGGGCAATGTCGGAGATCGTCTTATCATTTGCGGCCAGCTCGATCTGGGCTTTCTCCAGGCGGATGAGCGTTAAATACTTTTGGAAGGGGATCCCGATTTTATCGGTAAAGAAGTGGGAAAAATAATGCAGGCTCAAATGCTCGGCGTCCGCCATATCCTGCAGGGTAATTTTTTCATTGTAGTGCTTATCGATATAAGTAAGGACACTGTTCAGTCTCTTATAGTCGTTATCTTTGCTTCCTTCATTCACCGCCGGATTTGTTCCATCCGAGAAGTATCTCAACAGGCATCCGCATAACATCTGTAATCTGCCCATCGTGTATCTTTGGTAGCCCGGCGATTTTTTGTTGATCTCCCACACCATCCGCGCAAGATCTTGTTTAATGCTGTATAGCCGCGAAGTGTCCTGCTCACGATTCAGGGCAGAGTTGCAGGAGATGAAAATACTGTTGTTCAGCAGCTCAGGGCCAAACTGCAAGGTTAATAACACGTTATCCTGATGAGTCCGCTCAATCTTGTGAACAGACATGCTATTGATCACGATGATATCGTCTTCATTTAACGAATATTGCTTTTGGTCCAGATACATGTTAATGGAGCCATGAAGAACATATAAGATTTCAACTTCTTTATGCCAATGAAAATCAACATGTTTCACCGAGTTCACGAAGAGCTTCATCGGCAGATCATCCTGATGCTGGATAAACTCGTATAGATAACGTATGGTCTGCGCCCCCTTTCATACCTCTTAGTATAAGCACATCATTTTCCATCTTATTCGCTGGGGGTGGAATCAGCAAGTTCTCGCAGACTCTAGCATAAGCTTGGCACTCCCAAAACAGAAATGCTCCCAGGCAAGCCCGGGAGCATTTCTCCATTTATTAAACGTATAATTTCATTAATTCACTGACTTGTCATATTGCAGATAGACAACCTGGGTTTGCAGGTATTCGTTCAAGCCGTGTTTGCCGTCTGCGCCGCCGATGCCGGATTTCCGCCAACCCGCGTGGAAGCCTTGCATCGCCTCAAAGTTCTCGCGGTTAATATAGGTCTCCCCGTATTTAAGCCGCTTGATCACTTTCATGGCTACATTGAGATTCTGCGTGTAGAGCGAAGAGGTCAGGCCAAACTCGCTGTCGTTCGCCAGCGCGATGGCTTCATCCAGCGTCGAGAAAGCAACAATCGGGATTACCGGTCCGAAGATTTCCTCTTGTACAATCTCCATTTCATTGGTCGCATCGGCGAGGACGGTCGGCTCATAGAAGCTGCCTGCACCTTCAATCTTTTTTCCGCCAAGGAGAAGTTTAGCCCCTTCTTCTAGCGCGCGGTCCACCTTCTGCTGTACCGACTCCTGTGCGGCTTTATTAATCAGCGGTCCCATCTGGATGCCGGAATCTTTGAGCGGATTGCCGTATTTCACGGCCTTCATGGCCTCGACCAGCCGGGCTGTGAATTCGTCTTTGATGTTCTTATGGACGTAGACACGCTCTGCGCAGTTGCAGACCTGGCCTGTATTGATGACCCGTGAATCGACGATCGCCTTAACGGCGAGATTCAGATCCGCATCGTCCATAACGATGGCCGGCGCCTTGCCGCCCAGCTCCAGGCTAACCTTGATGATGTTCTCGGCCGCAGCCTCCATCACCTTTTGTCCCGCCGGTACGCTGCCGGTCAGGCTGACCATTCCCACCTTCGGATTGCTGGCCAGCTCATTGCCCACTTCGCCGCCTCTGCCTGTGACCAGGTTGTAAACGCCCTTCGGGAGTCCGACTTTGTCGACAATTTTGGTAAAAGCAATCGCATTGTTCGGTGATTCCGCGCTGGGCTTAATCACGATCGTATTGCCGGTGATCAGCGCCGGCGCCATTTTTCGGGCGATCAGGAAAAACGGAAAATTCCACGGGAGAATCCCTGTCGTGACCCCGATTGCCCGCTTAAACACAAAAATATTCTCATTGTCGCGGTCGCTCTGAACAATCTCGCCCTCATAGCGGCGTGCCCATTCTGCCATATAATCCAGATAGTCTGCCGTAAAATGGACCTCGACCGTGGATAATTCCAGGGTTTTGCCTACTTCTTCGGAGATGGTCCGGGCAATGCTGTCAGCCTCCGCACGAATTCCGTCCGCGATCGCATGCAAATATTTGCCGCGTTCCACGGCAGGCGTCTCCTCCCAGGCTGACTGTGCCGCCTCGGCTGCATCGATAGCGCGCACAACGTCGCTTTTGGAAGCCTTGGGAACCTGTGAAATGATTTCATCGGTTGACGGGTTAATTACATCCATCCACTCTTGGGTTTCTGATTCGGTAAATTGGCCGTTGATATACATCAAATGCTTTTCCACGGATAATCCCCCTCAAGGTAAATTGTTCCATCGCTTCAGCAATAGTGTAAACGCTAACATCATTTTGTGTCAACAACATACACATTTTCTATATGTTTTTGTGTTGTTTTTCATTGACTTTATGAGTTATGCTATATTTACCAAAGCGGCGATTGGAGGAACAGGCATGAAAGTCAGCGTATTTTCAACTTGTTTAGTAGACCTTATGGCCCCGAATGCGGGAAAAGCAATGGTTGAAGTCCTCGAGAGGCTGGGCTGCGAACTCGATTTTCCGGCTTCGCAGGTATGCTGCGGCCAGCCCATGTATAACAGCGGATATTTGGAAGACGCCAAAAAAGCGATGAAAAATATGATTTCAGCTTTCGAGCACTCAGAGTATGTCGTAGGCCCATCCGGCTCTTGCATTGCAATGTTTCATGAGTATCCTAAGATTTTCAAAGGCGATCCGGACTGGAAATTGAAAGCGGTTGCTCTCAAGGAAAAATCGTATGAATTCACTCAATTCATCGTCCGGGTACTGGGGATTACGGATGTCGGCGCCCAGCTTGAGGGTAATGCTACCTACCACCGTTCCTGTCATATGACCCGGCTGCTGGGTGAAAAAGAGTCTCCCTATCTGCTCCTTGAGCAGGTACGCGGCTTACAGTTGGAACCGCTTACGAACAGCGACAACTGCTGCGGGTTCGGCGGAACCTTTTCCGTCAAAATGCCGGAAATTTCCGCGCAGATGGTAGACGAGAAATGCCAATGCGTAACCGACACCGGAGCAGACATCCTAATCAGCGCCGACATGGGCTGTCTGCTTAATATAGGCGGCCGGCTGTCGCGCAAAGGGCAACCGGTCAAAGTGATGCATATTGCGGAAGTATTGAATCACGTGGATCATACCGCCGAACCGAAGGAGGCATCCGCCCTTGAGCTTGCAGACCGATAAAAGAGAGTTCAGCGAACGGACAACCGAAGGCATCGGCAACGTTTTTATGCGCAACGCCGTCAGCTCCGCACAGGACAGCCTAAAGACAAGACGTCTTACCGCCGCCTCCTCGCTTGGGGACTGGGAGCAGTGGCGTCTCCTCGGACAGAGCATCCGCCAGCATACGCTAAAGCATCTGGACTACTATCTAAACCAACTAGCCGATAACGTTGAACGCAAAGGCGGGCATATTTATTTTGCCGCAACGAAAGAAGAGGCGAGCAGTTATATCCGGGATGTCATCGTCAGGAAAAATGCCCGCAAAATCGTGAAATCAAAGTCCATGGTCACCGAGGAAATCGAAATGAACAAGGTACTGATCGAAGCCGGGTGCGAGCTCGTCGAGACAGACCTTGGCGAATATATTCTGCAGATTGACGACTGGGATCCCCCTTCGCATATTGTGGCCCCTGCCCTGCACAAAGACCGGAATCAAATCCGGCGGGTATTCACGGAGAAGCTGGGTTATACAGGTGACGAGACCCCGGAGAAGCTGGCCCGGTTTGCCCGGACCGTCCTGCGGCAGAAGTTTCTGGAGGCGGATGTCGGCATCACCGGCTGTAATTTTGCCGTTGCCAACCTGGGCGCCATTAATTTGGTGACCAATGAAGGGAACGGGGATCTCACCGCCGCCATTCCAAAGACGCATATTGCGGTAATGGGAATGGAACGCATCGTCCCATCGCTGGAGGAAATGGAGGTCCTGGATAATCTGCTGTGCAGAAGCGCCGTGGGGCAAAAGCTGACCAGCTACATCACCGTCATGGGACCCAAAGCCGAAGGGGAAAGCGATGGGCCGGAAGAATTCCATCTGGTTGTCGTAGATAACGGCCGCTCCGAGATTTTGGGAAGCGAATTTAACGAGGCGCTCCAGTGCATCCGCTGCGGGGCGTGCCTTAACGTCTGTCCGGTCTACCGGCATATCGGCGGGCATGCTTACGGCTCGATCTATCCGGGACCGATCGGAGCCGTGATTACCCCGCTGCTCGGCGGGTATGACGATTACAAGGAGCTGCCGTTTGCTTCCAGTCTCTGTGCGGCCTGCACGGATGTCTGTCCGGTGCGGATTCCGCTGCATGAACAGCTGATTACGCACCGTCAGAATATCGTGAAGGAGAAACGGACCGGAACGGCCGAACGGCTTCAGATGAAAGCGGCAGGGCGTTTGCTTTCCTCTCCCTCGCTGTTCGGCAAAGCGCTGCGGCTCGCGAACCCAGGGAGCCGGATGATGAGTAAAAACGGCCGGATCGTGCGGGGACCGGGGCTGATTCAGGGCTGGGTCCGTGTCCGGGATTTGAAACAGCCGGTCCGCCGGGAAGACAGCTTCCGGACCTGGATGACGCAGCGGCAGGGAGGTGCGGAGAGATGACGGCGTTACCGAACAACAGGGAATCCTTTTTAAACCGAGTAGCTTCCAAGCTTGGACGCGATCGCATTTACGACGTTCAGCGTCCGGATATCGGCGTAATGATCCCGAATAGCTATGGAACGCTGACTACCGGGAATCTGGTCGATATCCTGAAAGAGCAGTGTTTCTTCATTCATACTCAATTGATCGAATCAACCCCTGAGCTGCTGCAGAGGACCTTGAATGATCTGATCGAAGCAAATGGCGGAGGCAAGGTAATCACGTCCGGTGACGGCCGGTTTCGCGATTATGGGCTTCACTTTGCGGATTCCTCCGTCTGGTCGAAATCAGCCGGCCGCGAGGACAATATCAGCCGCTCTGAAGCAGCAAATACAGTCATTGTATTCGCCGATTACGCCCTTGCAGAATCGGGAACCGTGGTCGTGGAGAGCCGGCCGGATCAGGGACGCGTCCTCCATTTCCTGCCTGACCACTATATCGCAGTGATTGAGAAGCAGCGGCTCGTGCTGCGTTCCACGCAGGCTGCCGCAGCACTGAATCGGCGGGTTGAAGCCGGCGAGACGATTGGCTCCTCTATCAACTTTATCTCCGGCCCTTCTAATTCGGCCGATATTGAAATGCAGTTGGTCGTCGGCGTTCACGGGCCGCTTCGGGCAACTTATGTCCTGATCTGAGGAATCTTCAGCCATCTTTAATCCGGTAACGCAGCGCACGCTTCTTGAGTTGGCTTACAACCATAGCGTCGGTTACAAAAGCGAATAATTGCCGTAGCACGCTGTATTTCGACCGGCCGTATTTCCGCTTCCGGTGCTTGACCGCAACTTCAATCACTGAATAACCATTCATCTGCGCCAAGATCGGCAAAAACCGGTGCATTCCCCGGAATAAAATCAGACTGTCCGCGACTTCCCGCTTAAAAAGCTTAAGCGGACAGCCTGCATCCCTTAGCTTGTCGCCGGTAATCCACTGCCGGAGCCGATTACTGAGCCGCCAGGTCAGCTTGCGGTTCCAGCCTCCCTGATATTCGCTGCGCCGGCCGCATACGCAATCTATACGGCCGATAAAAGGCATTAATCGAAATAAATCACAGGGGTCGGTTTGCAGATCTGCATCCATCAGGGCAAGAAGCGATCCCTGTGAGGCTTTGATCCCGGCCCAGATCGCCGCGGTTTGGCCATAATTCCGCTCCAGGTGAACCACTTTTACCAAGGGATCCTTTGACGCGATAGCTGCCAGCAGCGTTGCGCTTCCGTCCTTACTGCCGTCGTTCACCAGCACGATTTCATAACGGCCAACGCGGTCCTTTAATGCTTCCGTTATGCTCAGATGCAGCTCCGGAAGCGACTCGGCTTCGTTGTAGACAGGCACAATAACGGAAAGCTCTGTCAGCTCAGTCATCGAATTCACCTCCGAGGAATAAGATCAGGGGCTAAGGCCCTACAGCCAAATAGCCCCTCTTCGTTCCGAATCAATTACAATACTTTATGGTCCAACACCGGTGCACCGAAGGACTTGGTCTCACCGCTACTCTTGGAATACTCATTCATGAGGGTCTCCCCTTCAATATCGAAGTTCGGCAGAATTCGATCCAGCCATTTTGGGAAATACCAAGCCGATTTGCCCATCAATGTCATTACGGCAGGAACGATCGCCAGCCGGACGACAAACGCATCAAACAAAACACCGACGGCTAAAGCCAGGCCCATTTGTTTAATGGTAGGATCATGCGAGAAAATAAATCCTGAAAAAACCGAAATCATGATTAGCCCTGCTGCCGTTACGACAGCTCCATTTTCCTTCAGCCCCGCATGAATCGCTTTCTTGGCATCACCGGTATGCACATATTCTTCACGCATTCTACTGACGAGGAATACTTCGTAATCCATAGATAGACCGAATAGGATGCCAATACACAAGACCGGTAATAAGAACAAGATCGCACTCGCGCCAGGTAAGCCGAACACATCAAGGAAATTGCCGTCTTGGACAATAAACACGGTAAAACCTAGTGTGGCGCCGATTGAAAGCACGAATCCAAGCACTGCTTTTAAAGGGACTAACAGTGATCTAAAGACAACCATCATTAATACAAAGGCAAAAGCCACAATGAGGATGGCAAAGATCGGCATGGCACTCATGATTTGTTCGGAGATATCAATATTGACGGCTGTTGCTCCTGTCACCAGAAGCTCCATGCTTCCGTTGTCCGAAAGATCCCGGATCTCGTTGACCAGGTCCTTGGTCTCCGGCGCATTCGGTCCATCCTCCGGCGTGACGCTCATTAGAAACATATCGTTAGTTTTGTTCGGCATTGCCGGACTGGCGCTTTTCACATGATCCAATCCGTTGATTGTTTCGGACAGTGCTTTCAGCTTCTCCGCAGAAGCCGCTTCCTGATTTACGGGTTCGGCAATAACGACTAATGTAGAATGGAACCCTGCTCCATAGGCATCCGACAACAAATCGTACCCGAGTCTCTCCGAAGTTTCATATTGTTTATTCCCGTCGTCAGGTAGGCCCAGATTCAAATGAAAGAATGGAATGGCCATTACGGAGAGTAACGCTATGCCGACGACAGCAACGATTAAAGGATTCTTCGTGACGAATCTGCTCCAGGCATTCGTATCGGATTCTTTTTTCTTATTGGCCCGCGTCAGCATTAAGAGGAAACGGTTGCCTTTCTCCGGTTTGACCCGATGTCCCATGATTCCCAGGATCGCAGGCACAACCACAACAGCCACAATGATCGACATCAAAACGACGACAGCGGTCGCGATCCCCATCGTAGTCATAAATGGAATGTTCACCACCATGAGTCCCAAAAGCGCGATGATTACCGTTAATCCGGCGAATATAACCGCATTGCCTGCTGTACCGTTTGCAATGGCGATCGATTCTTGCACGGAGAATCCCTTTTTCAATTGTTGTTTGAAACGGGAGAAGATAAACAAGGAGTAATCGATTCCGACGGCAATGCCCAGCATTCCCGCTAAAGTCAACGAGATCGAGGAGATATCAAAAAAGTTGGTTCCCAGCAAGATTAACAACACGCCGATTCCGACACCGATCAATGCCATAAGGATCGGCATTCCCGCTACCAGCAAGGAAGCAAAGGTAAGGGCCAAGATAACATAGGCCAAGGCTACGCCCATGATCTCGCCAGGTCCACCGCCCGCTTTGGTTTGTTCGAATTTCACCGTTCCGCTTAGTCCGGTCTCGATGCCCTGATCCCTTGTGACCGCTAAACTTTCTTCTACTTTGTCCTTGGATTCTTGCGTCACGTTGTCTGCAGAAGAATTATAAGTTACGACAGCATAGCCGATTTGCTTGTCCGGATTGATATTCGCAAGTTCATATGGAGACTTTACTGAGGTTACAGCCTTATCTTCTTGAATCTTCGTCAGCAGCTTGCTAATGATCGCTTTATTCTCTGCCGAATCCAGGGCTTCATTACCGGGAGCCTTAAACACGATGTCCACTTGTCCGCCCTGTGCACCGCCCGTGAATTTCTCCTCCAAAATTTTCATTGCTTTTTCCGATTCGGTACCCGGAATGGATACATCTTCTTTAAACCCTGTCCCCATGCTAAAAATTAGTCCGCCCAACACAGCCATGAGCAAAATAAAGGCCAATATCACCTTTTTACTGTTAGAGCCTGCAAAGCGCCCTAATTTAAACAACATTTTTGCCATTGTTTCTCTCCTCCAATTTCTTTCCGACCATAGTCGTCGACATTTCGTTTAGTTGTCATGCTCTTATCCTACCGCTTGGAAAAACAAGACACATCGTCCAAACGGGCATTGGCAACTTGCCCTTTTGGGCAAAAAAAGGCTCAAACAGCAGCCAACGCTGTTTGAGCCTTTTTGAATCCATATATACCAAACTCATCCGTTGCCCGCCGGAAGCGGCAACCGTAGCGTAACGGAGGTGCCGCCGGAATTACTGGAAACGTTGAGCTCCCCTCCGATTAATCTCGCTCTTTCCTGAATGCCGAGCAGTCCATAATGACCGGCGTCTTTTCCAATTAAATCTACATTAAAACCTGCACCGTCATCCATGATCTCAATGGAAAGCTGATCCCTATCGGTTGACATCGAGATCCAGACTTTTTCCGCTTTGGCATGCCGGGCAATATTGGTCAAGCTCTCTTTAATGATATGCAGTAAATGTTCCATCGTTACTCTGGATAAACGCCGTTGCAGTTGCAGATTTGTCGCAGCGACGATGCCCGTCGCCTCCTGGAACCGCTCGACTTCATGAAGTATTGCCTCTTTAAAATCCACTTCGGATTCAGACTTTAAACGCAAATTATCGATCGCCCGTCTTGCTTCTGCCAGTGTCCGCCGCGCCCCTTGCATCGATAGGTTGATAATTTCCTGGCTGCGCTCCACTCTGCCTTCCGACATATGCGCGTTAGCCGCTTCAAGCTGCATAATCAGTCCAGCCAAACCTTGAGCCAGCGTGTCATGCAAATCCCGTGCCATCCGCTGGCGTTCATTGGCTAAGGTCAATTCCTCTACCTTTTGGTGCGCTTCCTGAAGATCCTGCAGAAAGTTCTGAATGCGCAGTCTTTCATTGACCTGCCGGAAGAAAAGATTGGCGTAAGCAATGATTATGATCAGCATCAAGGCAAATATCGGCAGAAAGAGCATTAACTCTCCCGTATCCCCCACAGTCAGCGCGGAGTCAAAAAAGATGATTACGGCAATCAAGGCAATGAAGGCCGCTCTGCGCAGCCGGAAGGAGAATCCAAGGCTTTCCGCAATCAGTACCGGCAACAGCCCGATCAAAACCGCCTGATAACCGGAAGGCATCAGGATTGCGCATAAGTAGATCAAGCAGCCTTGGATCGAGAAATAAATCCAGAACCTTTTATGGGATACTTTGTAAGAGTACCAGTGCAGCAGAACATGGACGGTAAACAGTCCCGTGAATACAACCGAAGCGAGGATCAGAGGTTCATGGATGAATTGCATGATTATAGTGCTTACATAGACCAGTGAAACCCAGATCACCACCGGTATTCTCGATGGAAAAAGCGTATTGCCCCGCTCTATATCTTTTTTATCCTCGTTCATGAAAGAGCTCCCTGCCGAAAATGATATAAATGGAAGTGCTTGATGATATGTAGTACGCTAGATTACCCTCTATTCTGATTGTCCAATATTTGTGCTTAGAATTCAATGAATTATACCTTTCCGGGCAGCCACCCAAAAAGAAATCCGGAACAATATGTTCCGGATTCGGGTATTTATTTGCTCATTTGCAAATGTATTCTGGCGCCGCCATGGTTGCACTCCAGACGCAGCGCTTCATTAAATTCCTTTTTCGCCTCAGCGCCTTTTCCCAAACCGAGAAGGCCAAGTCCTCGCATGAACCGGCAGTGAATCTCATTCTTCTTATTCAGGTCTTCGTCAAAGACGAGGAAATCCGGCAGCGAGACGGCAAAATAATCGATTTTCACATCGTCGAACAGATGCTTTTCCGCGTAATCCACCAGCTTATTGAAACGGCGCTTCGCTTCATGCGCATTGCCTAACTTCTGCCAGGCCAAGCCTTGATAGAAGATCATTTCCGGCGGCTGATCGTTGTAGAACATCGCACTGGTCGGTTCCTCCAGACCGCTTGAGGCCACCCGGAATGCCGCTTCGGCTTTCTCCTGCTCTTTCAATTCCTCGTAGGCGCAGCCGAGATAATAGTAGATGTTATTCTCCTGTGCGCCGGCCAGTTTGCCTTCGCCAAGGTTCAGCGGATAGACGAGCGCTTTTTCCAGCAGATGAACCGCTTGCCCGAATTCGCCAGACTGTATGGAGCGCTTCGCCAGTTCGACATGCGCCAGCACATATTGTCCGGTTGCCTTGCCTTCGCCGCCTTCCCACGGATGAAAATTCCGCGAGGCGAGCAATTCAATCGCTTTGTCATGTTCGCCGAGCAGGTTGTGCAGAGCGACATATTCGATATACAAGTCATCGCGGGCGCCTACAAGCCCGGCATATCCTTGAAGAAATTCCAACCGTTCCTCGGCTCCTAGACCTATCTTTTTATACAATTGATCCAGTTCGAACAAGACTCTGGCGTCACCCGGATCACAGGCCAACGCTTTTTCAAGGGAAGTGCGTGCCGCTTCCGCATCGCCTTGTTTATTGAAGTAAGCCAGTGCCAAATTACGGTGCACCACCGAGTAACTGTCATCAATGGCCCGAGATTCCTCCCAATAACGTACAGCTTCCTGGTGGCGTTTCTTATCATAGAGCAAATTGCCGAGATAATAACGGGCCTTGGCATCGGCGGCATTTGCTGAAATGACATATTCCAGCACCTGAAGTTCAAATAGCGTATTCGGGAAACAGTAGTCTGCGGTTGCCGCGCTTCCGGCAGCAAGATAACGCTCCGCGGCTTCACTATTCCCTAGTTGGCCGTACAGATAGCTGAGCGTATAGTTCACAAGCGGATCCCGGGAATCGTTCAACAGGAGCAGCACGCCGGCTGCTTCTTCATGCAACCCTGCACCGGCGTAATCAGCGGCCAGCTCCAGATAATTTTTCGGCTCTCCGCGCAGCAGCGCCTTAAACGCTCCAAGCGCCACTTTGGAAGCTTCGCTTTGGCCCAGCGCCTCGTGAATGAGAATCCGCTCGTACGATGCACCGAAATCGGCGACATCCAGCTTCAGCGTTTCTTCCGCAAAAGCGTCGGCTTCGCGCAGTTTGCCCAGCTTGCGCAGCATTGCCGTTTTGATATTGCGCGATTTGTAGTTGCGCGCGTTGCGGATCAGCGAACGTTCGGCCAGGTCGAGCGCCTCTTCAACATTGCCTCTGCCGGCGGCGATTTGCGCCAGGGAGAAATAGCCGCCGTCCTGCCAGGCCGCGCTCCAGACCGCTTTGTAGAATGCCGTAAACGCTTCGTCCAGCCGCCCCTGCAGCTTCAGGCTGAGCCCAAGCTGATAATAGGCTTCGCCGTCGTACGGGTTCGGGTTGCGCCACGTTACGCGCTTGACCGCTTTACGGAAATGCCGTTCGCTTTCGGCAAACAGCCCTCGGCGCAGAAGCAGGGTACCGTAGGCGATATTGATCCGGCTGTCGCCTTCATCGCGCTTGAGGCCTTCCAAATAATACGGCTCCGGCTCAAAGGTGGCATGACGATATTGCTCCAGATGAAGCCCGGCAAGATAAAGCTCTTCATTGGTTGCCAGCTCGCCGGGTTCCGGCAGCGGCTTGGCGGCATCCGGCACCTGTTCAATATCCTTTGGCTGCGGCGCGTAGGATACAAGCACTTGGCCCGCAGCATCCTTCACCGTTAGCTTCAGCTCATGTTCCTTCACGCCTGCGTCCAGCGTGACTTCCGCAGCGAACGTATCCGCCGGGGTCAGCGTCAGCTTCTTGCTCAGCAGCAGGCCTTGCGGCCCGGTCAGTTCGACCATCGCGTCCTCATAACGTGCGGTCGTATACGCGTAGACCGACACGAGACCCTGTGCTTCGTCCACTTCGAGATTGACCGCGGCTTCCGTCGTCGCGTTTTTAACGACGCCGATATTTTTATAAGGCATGAAATATTGAGTGAAGGTCTTCTCTTCGTAGGGCTGAAGCCATGTAAAATCCGGCTGGTTATCCGTGAACACGCCGGTCATCAGCTCGATGTACGGCCCGTCCTCGTCCGTGAGGTTCCGGTCCCAGGCCTGGCCGAATTCGCCGTTGCCCCAGGTCCATTGCTTTTTGCCGGGTGAAATATGATGGTTTGCCACATGCAGCAGGCCTGCCTGCACTGAATGGTCATAGCCTCCCACAAAATTGTAATCCGACTTGTAGGCCATGTAAGAGGTAGGCACCGGAATGTTTTTGTAGCGGGAAATATCGACGCCGGCGGAATAGTCCATCTTGTAGTAAGTACCGGTTGCAATCGGGAAGCGCGAGACATCGCGTTTGCCGTGATCGAATACCGCCGTCACATCGGGCGGAAACACGGACTGGGTATGGTCGTTTACGGCAACCGCCGGATTGGCCCACCACAGGAAGGTCTGCGGCTCGGAGGTGCGGTTATACAGTTGCGCCGAAATTTCCAGATAAGCCTTGTCCGGGTGCAGCGTAAATCCCGCCGTTACCTTCGTGCCGTACATCCGGTCAATTTCACTGACCCACACGGTTGCGCTGCCGTCCGCTTTTTCTTCAAGCTTGTACTCGACAGGGCTGTAGGTGTTCGGGCGGTGATGCTGCGGCCAGTTGAACTCGATCCCGCCGGAAATCCACGGCCCGGCCAGACCGACGAGCGCAGGCTTGATCACCTGGTTGTAATAGACGAAATCATAATTATTGGTACGATCGACCGCACGGTAAATCCGTCCGCCCAGCTCCGGCATGATCTCGATGCGCAGGTACTGATTCTCCAGAACAACGATTTGGTACGGGGCAGGTTTCTTCTCGTCTTCAATCTTTTCGATAACCGGATGCGGATACACCCGGCCGGAGCTTCCCTGGTAGACCCGTTTCTCCAGAAACATCGGATTTTTGTTTGGCTCGCCTACCCCATAGGTCGGGATTTGCACGGTTTCTTCCCATATTTTTGTTTTCAATGGTGTTTGGGACAACATAATCACTCCTGTGTCATCAAGTTAACTTATACCCTAACAATACAGGAGCCCTATAGACCCTACAATTCACGAAGTTCGGAACATGATGGACGATCTTCTTTTTTTGATATATACTGTTTTGAAAAGAGGAAAGGGGCCGTTTGCACTGAAGAAAAAGACCGATGGATTTGAGGCGGAGAAAATCATTGTTCTTCCTTCCTATCAAATAGAGCAAATTATTAGTCATCCGTTGAACCAATCGCTGTACATTACGGATATCGGACTCTTCCCGCGCGCGCGTTATCATTATAGAGAGCGGCCGAACGGCTGTGATACCTGCATCCTTATTTATTGTGCGGAAGGAAAAGGAACCGTAAATATTAATGGAACGGATCATACGTTGAATGAGCGGCAGCTCATCGTCATTCCTTCGGAAACTGCTCACGCCTACTCGGCAGACTCTGCTCATCCATGGACGATATACTGGTTTCACTTCAAAGGAGAACAGGCCAATAACTATGCCGCCCTTCTTAAAGGAGGCGCCGGTCCATTGCCTCTTTCTGCTCATGATTCCGAAAAATTCATTGCGCACTTCCACCAATGCTTCGACCTTTTATCCGACAGTGCCTATTCAACGATGCACCAAATTTTGGCCATGCAGACGGCTGCTTATGCCCTGAGCTCCCTTGCCATCATTTCGGAACGTGAAACCGGGGACCGGAAGATGCAATACATCGAAACGGCGATTCACCTGATGAACATGAGGCTGGAAGAGAACCTTACGCTGGATGAAATCGCGAATTACGTGCAAATCTCCAGACAGCATTTAAACCATCTGTTTAAAACTTCCGTTGGGTTTGCACCGGTTGACTATTATCTCCGTCTCAAAATCCAGCGGGCCTGCCAGCTCCTGGATTTGACTTCTCTCAGCATCAAAGAGGTCTGCCATGCTCTCGGTTTTAAGGATCCTTATTACTTCTCCCGTTTGTTCCGCAAAATCATTGGATTATCCCCCACTGACTACCGTAACAAATTAAAAGGATAAACAAAAAACGCCCTCTCCTACATGGAGCGGGCGTTTCACCGTTATCTTTTTCAAATCTCAATCCATTGCTCCAAAACATCAAATCCAGTAGGACGATAGACAGTGGCTTTCATCTTCTGAGGGGTACCTTGAGCGGGTAAGGAGATGTCTGCGTACTCCCCTGGCGCCAACGTTGGGATATCTGCGTATTGCTCCCATTCTCCCCCCGATGATCCTAAATGCAGCCGGTATCCGGAGATCGAATAGCTCGGAAGATGATTACGGCAGGTCACCCGGAAGACTACCCGATTGCCGGATTCCCGGGGAAAAATATCCAGGGTAACCGGAGACGAGACCTCACGCAATAAGCGATACGATTGCTTCTCCATCCCGTAGATATCGGTAACGCCGTGTACGCGCTGACGCAACCGTCCCTCGCCTTCTTCTCCCATCTGCGTCCGGTAATCGTTGAGATTAAAATAAATCATTCCTGCAATATTCGGATAGTTACGGTAGTATGACATTTTTTCGAGCATTTGCGCTTGCCGCCGGACATCCCCGCCTGTATACACGGGCTCACAAAGACCAAATTCCGAAACCACGATCGGCTTGTCCGGATGAGCCTCAATCAGACGGTTCACGGTCTCATCCATATCATGCTCCCCATGCCAGGTCCCGATATAATCATTCCACATGATCACATCGCCCACCCCAGTCGCATCAGCAGAGGGGTCGAAATGAACCGTATTGCTTACATAATTCACCATGCGGGAAGCATCTAATTGTTTGATGAAGTCCTTCATTTCCCGAACAAATTGCACCGTTTGCGGCGACTGCCCGTCCAGTTCATTCCCTACCCCCCAGGCAATGACACTTGGATGATGGTTGTGCCGCGAGATCATCTCACGAAGCTGTTGACGCACCAACGGAATGGTTGCATTCCCGGGCTCCGCAGGTTGTTGCCATAGGGGAACCTCTTCCTGAACCAGGATTCCATAACGGTCGCACCAAGTCAACAGCCGCTCGCTCTGCTGCCAGTGGAAACGGGTTAGAACGCAATTGGCTTGCTTCAGCTGCTGCAACAACCGCTTAATATCTTCTTCCGATTCGGCCATCCCCTTATGGGGATGAGATCCCGGCATCCATTCCACTCCGGTCAGTCTAACCGGTTCACGGTTCAGCAAAAAGCGGCTTCCTGCTGCCGTAAACTCGCGAAAACCGAAGCTCTTCACCACTTCATCCTGGACCTGGCCATTGGCGATCACTCGTACCGACAACTCATATAAGTGGGGATGATCGAAATGCCAGAGATCAATGTTCGTTAAGCGAATCTCCGGTAATGGAAGATCAAAGCACGGATAATTTGCTTTCCGGGTTCCGGCCCATACCGTTTTCCCTTTTCGCCGGACGAGAATTTCCAGATGAATTTCTTGCTCAGCAGTTTGGACTGCGGGTTGGAGTTTAAGTACTCCTGATACTTTGCCTGACACCTCAGATTGTCCCTGTTCAGGAAAAAGCGGCGCCGTTTGAATGCTTAAAGATTCTATCGCTACTTCCCCACTATAGATCATGGTGACCTCGCGGAAGATTCCGCCATCGTCGGCCCAATCGAAACTGTTATCCTTGGGCAGTGCCGCTGCGCTGTTGCTATTATCTACGGATACCACCAAAAGATTATCCCCGGATTTAGTATACTGGGATATTTCCAGGCGGAAAGCGGTGTATCCGGAGTTTAAGTGGCTTCCTGCCGGTTCTCCGTTGACCCAGATTACAGCATCCCGGTATACCGCCTCAAAATCCAGCCATACTCTTCCGCTTTCAGGTAGCTCTGGGATCTGAAAACGGTATTCATACCAGCTAAGCCCCCGGTAGTTCTCCGTTTCCGAATCGACATTCCACGTATGCGGAACAGAAACTGTTTTGGGCTCCGGCAAACCGTTAGCCGCCCATCCCATTAATAGTCCTTCTGCTTCCGGATCCGTTCGAAAGCCCCACGGTTGATCCAATTGAAGGGTTGTTCTACCCCATTGCTCCACGTCATCCACTCCTGACTCATCATCGAAATAATCCCCTCCGGGTATCCTCCTCAATGTAACGCAAGCAGATTCAGAATCCAATTGATGATTCTCGGGTCTTCATGGACTATATTCTTGTCCTACAATATGCTTCATTTCTTCCCGCCTCCGTTTGCGGTATTTGGATGGCGTATTACGATTTCCTTGGCTATATTATGGACTCTTGGAACTTTCTTTTTTGTTGTAAATAAAAAAGCGCGCAGTCGCTATACACAACTACACGCTAATCTGATTTTGTTTGCAGGTGCGGCGAATATTTAAAAAGGAGAACAATCTTCAGACTTCACAGGTGAATTCAAAATGTCCACTCTCAAGTTTATACTGCTCACCATTCGGCATGTTGAGTGAGCACTCAGTAGATACCGGTACTTGAATTCGAATAGTAAATCTTTGTTCATCAATACTCCACTCAGAAGATGCACATCCATAAGGGGTCTCGATGCTCCCTTTGGCCGATGTAATCCCACCTCCCAAAACTGGAGCGATTCGGAAGGTCTTATATCCTCCGCTGGTCGGTTCAAGACCAACCATTCTTCTGTATAACCAATCCCCCACAGCGCCATTGGCATAATGATTGAAGGAGACCATTCCTCCCCCGGATTCTTCATCTGATTTATTGCCGCTCAAATCACCAATATTCACCGTTCCATCCGGACGGAGTGCATCCCAGCGTTCCCAGATGGTCGTTCCTCCAGCTTTAACTTCATACAGCCAGGACGGGCACCCTTCCTGAAGCAGCAGCTCATAAGCTTTATCAGGATATCCATTGTCAGATAAAGCAAACAATAGATAAGGGGTCCCTGTGAAGCCAGTGGTCAACTTATTCCCTGCCTCGCGAACAAGACGAACAAGATTATCTGCCATAACCGCTGTCTCCTTACCTTCAGTCATTCGGAAATGAAGCGGAAGAACATAGGCGGTTTGGAATTCCTTTTTTAATTTCCCTCGGCCATCGGTAAAGACTTTACGATAAGCTTCATTAATTCTGGATTGCAGCTTCCTGTAATATACGGCATCCTCTTCATAGCCGAGTAAGTCAGCTATTTGCGCAGCTAAACCGCAAGAGTTGGAGAAATAAGCTGTCCCGACCCATTTTCCTTTCTTTAGCCACTGTCTGGCAGTTTCGTCAGGCGCACACCAGTCACCGAAATGGAACGGGAATCGCCAGACGTTACGGCTATTAGGTGTAAACGAAAGAAATTCAGACCACCACTTTGCCGCTTTCAGAAATTTCTTAATCGTTGGATATTGACGCTCCAAAAGCCGCTTGTCGCCGCGGGCAAGGTATTCTGCCCAAGGTACCAGGATGCAGCTATCTCCCCAAGCAGATGTAGCCATCCTTGGCCAATGGTCTCCTGCGCGGGGAACAACCATGGGAAGCCCCCCACCTGGTGCTTGCTCCGCTCGCATATCTGCCAGCCATTTGTCTAGAAACCGGCTTAAATCAAAATTGTAACAGGCAGTTCGGGCAAATACGGCAATATCACCAGTCCATCCCTGGCGTTCATCCCGCTGCGGACAGTCCGTAGGAATATCAACAAAGTTAGACTTTCCGCCCCAACGAATATTGCTGTGTAATTGATTAATTAATTGATTAGAGCATTCGAATTCACTTATTTCTTCAAAATCGGAATGAAGCACCAGCGCTGATAATTCCAAATCTTCAGCATTAATACCGCGTACACCGACATAACGGAATCCCATATAAGTTAGGCGGGGAGAGTACGTTTGTGGACCCTCTTTGCAAATATAGGTTGCCGTCGCTTTCGCAGTACGCAGCGATTTAACAAACAATTCCCCATCAACGAGAACTTCTGCGTGGCGGAAGATCACTTCCTGGTGTCGCTTACCCAATAGTTTTGCCGAAATGACTCCAGCAAAATTTTGTCCGAAATCATAGATTATTTCACCACTCGGTGAGAGAGTACGTGAAACCGGCTTGAATTCCCCCTGTACACGGACCGGATCTCCATATTGTGCCAACACGATTGGGTTCTTGCGTGGAGCTGTTAAACTTGCCTGCTTCCAGGCGATTCGTTCCAAGTCTACAGTGGCATCATAAGTCTCACCGTCATACCATTCGGCCATGCGGTAGTTACCCTCTTCTGAGACTTGCCAGCATTCGTCTGTAACCACTACATCATAGGATCCGTCCGTATACTCAATATGCAATTCGCATAGAAACGCTTGCCGGTCGGCACTGATCTTGTTCTTCCGGACGTAATTGAAGGAGCCCGCCGCCCAACCCCCGGCTACAACAGCGATTAACGTATTTTCCGCCACAAGAGAGTCTTTAATGTCATACGTTTGATATTGGATTTGATGATCATAGGAGGTGAACCCTGGAGCAAAGTAGTCCCTCCCCACCTTGCTGCCATTCAACATCAGCTCGTAGACACCTAGTGCCGTAGCATTAATCCATGCACGACGCACAGGCTTGCTTATTGTGAACGCACGCTTGAAGGTCATTGGAACAGGTGAGACCTTTTTTGGAAAATCATAACCTCCATCTGTAATCCATTTCCCCTGCCAAAGAACTCCCAACCGTCCCGTTTCAAAAGATGTCTCAGCATCGGCGGTTTGTCCGCTTGTACCTGTTGCAGTGACATGAACGCTATACGTAGTAAAGGGTTTCAGTTCTCCGCTATATAAATTATTGATTTGATCCGTGGTTTCATATTTCCAGTCCCCAATGGTTATCACTGCGCTTAACAAGCGTTCCCCCTTCACATCGGAATCGAGCGCAAATGAAATATTAGGACTTCTATCCGTGATACAGCCTTGTTCCATATTTTCTATTTTTAATTTGTTTATTTTAAGCATAGTTTTGTTCCTCCCTGCGGTCTTTCATTTCTTGCTGTTTCAACCCCAGCCCCTTCTCCACATTTAAGAAGATCAGCAAGCCAATTAAGATAATACTGGTAATGGTTTCAAACCCGACAAAAGCAAAGGTGATCATGTCCTGAACAGATTCTGACTGGGTACTGACTAAATCACCCGCTTGATTATAAAAGGGGGCTGCATAACCTGCAAAAGATAACATGCCATTGAAGATGCCTGTACATAAGCCACCCATCGTTACAGCAATCGTGGTATAAACGGACATTGCAATTCCGTCACACCGAAATCCGGTTTTCCATTCCATATGGTCTAGTGTGTCTGCGAATAGTGCCATAAAAATATAGGCGCTTGGCAGAAACCCTAAATTTTTAATAAATTGCCCTGCTAGGACTAGTGGCATCTTGTCTGGATTAACCCAGCAAACAGCACTACCGACGCCAACTAGAACAAAACCTACTACAGTTACATTTCTTTTTCCAAATTTTTTGGCTAACGGCCATACTGCAAAAATTCCAATACCAAGCGGAACTCCGCCAACAACGGAAATTAACGTCTGTGTAACACCATCACTATAGGTCCCTAGCACATAGTTGCAATAATAGACCAGGCTCAGATTTTTCAGACAGACTCCAAAGGTATAGATCAAGAAGTAGCTCAGGATAATCAGCATATAACGATCAGATATAATAGCCTTGAGTTGCGTACGGAATGGTAACTTGGATTCGCTATCTTCAATATTTCCGCCTGTATTCTCAGCCGTCACACGTTCCTTTGTAAAAAAATATTCCAATAAAGTAAGTGGCAAAACTGCTATGGAGATCACACACATCACGAGGATCCAGCGGCTTTTATCAACCCCGATAAGCGGCAGAATAGCCATCGGAAAAATTAAGGCTACAATAATTCCGCTCATCATAATCGTTGAAACCTGACTGAATACAGACAATTTTCCGCGTTGTATGCCATCACGTGTAGAAAGAGGTACCATTAAATTATGGCCTACATTATAAGTCGTGAAAGCAATTGAATAATACAAATTGTAGGATAGAATAATCCAGATCACCTGTATTTTCGTATCTGCTTGTGGCACAAGAAACAGCAGAATACCAGAAACCAGCATTAGCGGTGCAGATAGTAAGAGCCAAGGTCGTGCTTTTCCCTGCCTTGTTCTTGTGCGGTCAATCATATAGCCCATAACAAAATTCGCTATGGCGTCAAGAACCTTTGAAACGATCGGAAATACAACAAGGAACACCCCACCGCCAATGGAGGTCAAACCGAGTACATCCGTATAATAAACATTCAGATAAGACGCCAGAACAGCATTCAACAGCAACGCTCCGGAAGGACCAATCAGATAACCGAGCCAACGTTCTTTCGCGGTAGTATCCGCGGAGGTTACCCGGGAATTCATAGAATTGGATTGAAAAAACGCTTTCATACGATTCATTTTTTTTACACTCCTTATTATTCACCCGGAAGAGGAAGCGGCTTTTCCTTTTTTAGGAGAGTTTTTAACCCTCTAATAAGGTTCCCGTTAGCCAGTTCTACAAAACCGATCGCCGTTTGGTATGTGAATTTCCCTCCTGATGACATGCACATGGAGCGGATTGAATTGTACGGCATCATCTTCACGACAAAATGAGAATTTTTCAACCGAGTGTCACGTTCCAGCGAATCTGGCATGGCCAGCGCCTTCTTATAATCCTTTTGAATCACGTACATCACACTAGCAAAAAGGAGACGTCCCATTAAAGACCTCTTAAACTCAAACAGTGAGGATTCAAGTGACAAGGCAGGTTCAGGCTTCGTTCCTCTATCTGTATGACCGGTTAAGTCCGCAAAGACAGAAGGGATTCTAAGGGGTGGTACATCGTAAGCAGCTAAAATTTCATCAGAATAGGGAGTGACGGCTTCCTCCCCACCGTTTATGTTTATCTGAGCTGTCAAGCGTATATCGGCAGCCGAAGCGGCGACAGCTATTTCATAGGAGCCATTCTCGAGTACCCACCGCTGTTCCTTAACATTCCAGTAGGACAGGTCCGATTGATCGAATTTCATTTCAATGGTTTGAGTCTCACCAACTGCTAAGAATTCTTTTCTGAAGGCACGGAGCTCTTTATCCGCTTTAAATACCTTGCTCTTATTGTTTCTCACATAAAGCTGAACAATCTCGGAACCGCTGAAGTTACCATTGTTCGTTACATCTATCATCACGGTGATTTCATTTCCATGCTGTTTAATGGACAGATTACTATAATGAAAAGAGGAATACGATAATCCAAATCCGAAAGGGAAGCGCAGTTTAGTACCTGCCTTATCGTAAAAACGGTAGCCTACATATATGCTTTCATAATATTGGGAGACAGCGCTGAGGTTGTAGTCAGCATAACAACTTGTATCCCGGGCACTCATCGGCCAGCTCTCTGCAAGCTTTCCAGACGGTGTTACTTCCCCATACAGTAAAGCTGCAGCAGCTTCACCCCCATACATACCCGGTAAATACATATTGAGCATGGACGAAAGCCGATCGAAAAATGGTAGTTCTACAGGTGCGCCTGTGAATAGGACCAGGACTACCTTCTTCCCAGTAGCAATCAGCGCGTCCAGTAGTTTTGTCTGGTTATCTCCCATGACCATATGTTCACGATCGAAACCTTCACTCTCTTCAAAATCAGAAAGCCCTCCAAAGAACAGAATCGTATCTGCTTCCTTTGCGGCATCAAGCGCAGCTTGTTCTAAAGCAAAATCCCGATCCGTATAGAAGCAGCGAAATCCTTTTTCGTAGATGTAGGGAATTCCCCGCTCATCAAACGCGTTCTTAGGAGTAATGACTCTGGGCGGGTTGATTAGTGATGAGCCAGCACCTTGATAGCGCATTTTCTCAAACATTTCACCGACAACCAGCAGTTTCTCTTTACCGCTCAATGGCAATGTCCCGTCATTTTTAAGCAGCACCGCACCTTCCTTGGCTATCTCGCAGGATAGCTGGGCATGTGCTTCAAGAATATCGCCGTTGGCCTTTGATTTCTTTGAAGCACAACGGTCAACCAGTGTGAGTATTCTTTCAACGGATTGATCCAGCTTGCTGATTGGCAGTCTGCCGGACAGTGTCCCTTCAATGATGGATTTACGGTTATGCCACACTCCTCCAGGCATATCAAGATCACAGCCTGCGAGCACTCCTTCAACACGGTCACAGGTTGCCCCCCAGTCCGTCATAACCACCCCGTCAAAACCCCATTCATCTCTTAAAAGACTTGAAAGCAGTAGTTGGTTTTGCGATGCAAACGTTCCGTTCAATTGATTGTAGGAGCACATTACCGTGTATGGCTTTGCTTTTTTTACAACGCTTTCAAAAGCACGTAGATATATCTCTCTAAGTGCACGTTCATCCACAACGCTATTTCCCACAAAACGGTAATTCTCATTGGAATTCGCAGCAAAGTGCTTGACACTACAGCCTACTCCCTTACTTTGTACGCCCTGAACGAATGCCGTGCCAAAATCACCCGAAATGAGCGGGTCTTCAGAATAATATTCAAAGTTTCGTCCGCATAACGGACTGCGTTTTATATTTACGCCTGGCGCAAGCAGCACATCCACTTCCTCGGCAATGCATTCCTCGGCGATGGCTTCTCCCATACGACGTGCATGCTCCGGATTCCACGAGGAAGCAACCGTAACTGAGGTCGGAAACGCAGTAGAGTGTGCATTATCGGAAATACCAAAACCGCCACTGACCGTCCTTACCTTTCGGAGTCCGTGAGGACCATCAGTCAGAAAAAGTTTTGGAATATCAAGACGTGGTACTCCATTTGTATTCCAAGAATCATTGCCTTCGATAAGAGCTGCTTTCTCTTCAATCGTCAACAGGTTAAGAAGTTTATTTTTACTTTTCATGGTATCCTCCTTGCAGTAATTATTGTCCCAGTCTACGGCATTTCCCCGAAAACGTATTGTACATTTATTAACTGGATTGCAAAATTCGAACTTATAATTGAAAATACTCTGTTCGTTCTTTTAACCCGCCTCTTCTCTTCAATTACACAACAAAAAAGCAATCAATACCCGCTCAAATTCCGGGTACTAATTGCTACAATTTTATTATTCTAAGTTGAATTACGTACGGTTTCTAAAGGAATTTCTGTATTGTAAAGGTGTCTCTCCTGCATACTTTTTAAATTGATTTTGAAAATAGCTCTGTGAGGAGAAGGAAAGATAATTACTGATCTCACTCAAGGGTTTATCAGAAAAAGCCAGCAGTTTTTTAGCTTCTTCCATTTTTATTTTTTGGATATAATTGCTCAAATTCATACCCATATCCTCAGTAAATCTTCTGGAAATATAGGAAGCACTGACACCCAAATCAGAAGCAATCTTCCTAACAAATATATTAGAGTTTATATTTTTTTTAATTCTTTGAATACATTCAATAGTAATGAATGTAGCATTTTCAGGAATTTCGCTCATTGCCACTCTCTCGGCAAAATCAAAAACCATTTGTTGCCGCAAGAACGAAAGAGTGTCAAGTCGGGATAAGCTTTCTGATTGTTGAATATACGTATCGCTGAGATGGTATGCCGTTTCAATATCCAGGCCACCCTCTATAGCCGCCCGAGTAACCAAAGTGACGCTGGCAATAAAAATATTTTTCTCCTGACGCAGCGCATCCTTTGCAACAAGGCCGCCTTTGCCACGTACAGAATTTTCAAATAAATCCTTTAGCCTTTTCACATCTCCAGTACGTACAAATTCAATAATTTGTTGTTCGAGAGTATATGTATTATGGAATGTAAGTTCTGTATCATTTTCAAAAAAGTTTTTTGACATGGTATTCTTAATCTCTTCTTTAAAGCTATTGAATTGATTTCCGGTCATCAACAGCTTTTCAACGGTTATTCTTTTTCTAGTCAAGGCAAAGTTGAAAAAGCACAGCGAATTCAAAAAACCTTCGAAAGAGATTAATGGTATTTTAGTGATAAATTCAGCAAATACTGTGCTGTGTTGATATGAAATTGTAGAATGAATCATAATCTTAGAAAGATGATTTTTTGTTAAAGGCGTGTAGTAGCCCGGCCCCAATACAAATTCTTCCGCTGAACCCTCATTAGAAATGATACCGTAGAATAGAAAATCTTCTGAAACATGGTAGCTCACAGCATGCTCATCTTGTGCCAAAAATGGAAGTACCTTGCCAACGGGGTCTAGATATGGCGGAACATCGGGTAACATTCGGACAAGTTGCTCATTATAATAATACCGTATTGGTAATCCAGTGATATTATGGAAAGATTCCATTAAAAAATGAATATCTTTTAAAAGCATGATGTGTTCACTCCCGTATCACCAGTATACGATCTGAGTTGATTACAATATCTTTACAATGAAAAAGCTTGCCCTCTAGGAACAAGCTTTTTAACCAAGGACACTCTATTTATCTGCGATATCTAATTCAGATACAATTTTTTTATATTCACGTCCATCTTCCTTGCCTTGAATAGGGTTCCACACTTGGGCGAAAAACGGTTCACGCTTAGCACGTTCTTTATAATTCCAGCTTTCACGCTCACATTGTGGGCAGAAATGTCCTCCCTCAAGAACCAGTTTGGGACTGGCGCTAAAGGTATGTCCGAATGCACATTTGAAATCCAGTTTTCCCGCCCAATCCCCCGTTGCCATCTCTGTAGATAAGCATTCACCACCGCGGAATTTTGCAGCCCCTTTAATATCTTCTATACTTAATTGTGAAGCAGGCTTATTCTCATCATAGCCGTGGTCGAGCCTTATGACTTTGTTCCAATCGGTGAATTTCTTCATCTCGGATAGTTTTCCCGGAATGGACTCCCAATTTATTTTACTTCCCCAATAAGCTTCGATTTTCTCAAAATCATTATCCTCTATAAAACGTAACGTCCCACGTGCTTTCACAGCTTGTTTCTTCATTGTCCGTTTAATCATAGCCCCCATAAATTTCTGCCCACCGGGCAGCTTCGTAATGACTTTAGCTACGGGGACAAGTGCACCGAGATTATCAAGATAGCTCTGATAGAAGTACTCCATCGTATCCCGGCGGAAGTGGAAATAATCCTCCAGCTTGTCAGAATCCAGATAATATTGCCCGTGAAAATTCCTGGTAGCATACCATTTGGGGTCGATCACATGATCTAAATTAGTGATGCCAAGCTTGCCGTAAAGCACTTGGTACATCTCAAGCGTGCTGACCCGGCAGCTTTCGCCCCCACCAATATTGTATATATGCTGCCAGAACCCTTTATCAAGTTCTCCGTCAATATCTTGGATGCACAGATTCCGCATTAATCGTCCTGAATCGCAATCAGACACATACTCAAGTACATTTTCAAGACAATTATGGAACATAATCGGGTCCTGAATCTTGCTCATTGCCGGACCCATAATACCTGTCTGACGGAGACTCACCCAATAGCTCAGTCCTGATTCAATGACCATACGCTCGGCAGCGATTTTAGAAACGGCATAATAATCATACACACTTGGCTTGAGCGGATCTCCAACACGGCCCCAATGGATAGGCGGCATACGGTCACCTGTTTCAGCAATTGTACCGATATTTACAAAGCGCGTTGTACCTGCGCGGCCACTTTTCTTAATCGAGTCAACAATGTTTTTTGCAGAACCATAGTTAATCTGCATAGCCCGTTCGGGAAACTCATCAGCCGCAGGAGAAACAAAAGCAGCGATATGAAGTATAATGTCGGCATCCTTCACGCATTCAAAAACCAGGTCGCGATCCAACAAATTACCATAGACTACTTTAACACCGTCCAGCCCCTCATATTGCTTGAGCTTCTCGCGGCTGTTAGGATTGTCTAAATCAAAAAGCAGCAACTCGCATTTCGCCAGATCGTTTATTAACAACTTCAACGTCTCTCCACCCATATTGCCCGCTGCACCCGTAATCATGACCCGTTTTTTCTTCACTATTTTCACCTGCATCATAGGTTTATTGACAAATCATTCGTCTACCTTCAGAATACAGACACAGTGTCTATTTAACAACCATCAGTTGATTATGTATCTGATGCAATATAGACATTCTAAGTAAAAGTGTCTATATTTTATAGAAATAATTTTTTTCCTGAGGTGACCTCACAATGAATCAACGTGAACGATTAACCAAGCTACTGCTTAAACAGAGCTTGATAAGCTTACTCAAAGAGAAAAATATAAGCCAAATCAGCGTTAAGGAATTATGCACATCAGCAGGAATTAACCGCTCAACTTTTTATTTACATTACGCTAATGCATATGAACTGCTTGAATATGTTGAGCAGGAGATTATAACCAACACAAGTTTATATTTGGAGAAAATTGAAGCTGGAGACAGCGGTATTACTTATATCCTGGCTTTTTTAGATTACATTAAAAAGGATGAGGATCTTTTTACTGTCATGCTGCTCACATCAAATGAAAATGTATTATTTCCTAAACGCCTGCTTAATGAAATACTTAAAAATATTGATAGTCAGCTACAACTCAACGTACCCGACAGGTTGAAACGTTATACTTACGCTTACCTAGTCAATGGAAGTTTAGCGATCATACAAGAATGGATTCAAGAAGGGTTTGTAAACTCCAGTTTTGAACTGGCAGGGCTCATCTTCTCCTTAGCTGACCATTCTTTATTGGCGTTCAACTCCTTAGAAGAAAAATAAGTTTTCCCGTAAACACCTTCAATGTCAAGATTAGGTAAAATCCGCTCCAGCCATTTCGGCAAATACCATGCTGATTTAGTATTGCAAATGCCAGTAAAACTGCAAATCCTCCAGGGGAAAGAATGGACATGTACTTTTGGGAAGAAAACGAACAGCATACCTCTTGGAATGTATAATGGGCATGTAATAGAAAAAGACATTATCCCGACATATCCCAAAAGGGGAAGTCAAGATAATGTCAAATTTATACTTGGAACAAGTAATAACTATAAGGTTAAACCCCCATCGACAGCAATTATTGAACCCGTCATATAGCTAGATTGGCTGGTTGCGAGCATTAATACTATCTCGGCAATTTCGGAGGGATCTGCAAATCGCCCCATTCGCATATTAGGAAATTCCTCTGGAGTATATCCATTGTTTTGCATCATTGTCGGTACAGCTTGTGTAAGAGAGGTATCAACACCTCCTGGGCATATCGCATTTACTCTTACTCCCTTGCGTACATATTCTAGAGCAGCAGCCTTTGTCAATCCAATGACAGCGTGCTTACTGGCTGTATAGACTGACATACTATGTTCAGCACGAAGACCCGCAGTGGAGGCTGTATTTATTATCGAACCGAATCCTTGTTCAGCCATTATTTTCAGTACATGTTTTAAGCCTAGAAAGACACCCCTAACATTAACATTAATAATTCGTTCAAACTCTGATTCTTCGATATTTTCAAGCAAAGAGAATTTCTGCAATACTCCAGCGTTATTTACAAAAGCATCAATTCTTCCGTATTGTTCCATAGTTGTTTGAACATATTTCAGAACATGCTCATTCTTTGATACATCAGCCTGAATAAAGATGCCTTCTCCGCCTTCTTTTTTAATCAGACTAAGCGTTTCTTCCCCAGTCACTGAGTTAAAGTCTACAACGCTAACCTTATAACCTGCTCTAGAGAGCTTAATGGATGAAGATCGGCCAATCCCGCTACCTGCTCCTGTAACAATAGCTACCTTTCCGTCTAGCTTAATCGAACCTTCATAATCGCTCATAATGAGTTCCTCCATCGAATATTTTTGCTGAATCCAGCAATCCACTCAATAAGTTTACAAATCATTAAGTTCGATAACTATGTGGAAATGCGACATCTTTAATCCTATTTCAATAAGTTAGCTTACGGAATTCTCCAGGAGTCATTCCACAATACTGATGAAATAATTGATAGAAATGATACATATCATAAATTCCTACGAAGTTCGCAATTTTTTCAATACTTATAGTGGAGTAACTCAGTAACCCGCAGCTATGACGAATTCTTGTCTCCATCAGCAATTGCTTATATGATTTCCCGGTCAGATTTTTGAAATTACGCTGAAAATGTCGTGTACTCATGTGTAATTGTTCACTGATGAGATGAACTGAAACTGAATCCTTAAATTTCCAAGCAATATGATGGAGGGGTTTGTACAAAGGATCTCCACTATTCTCGAATTCTACTAAACTTGCCTTCATCGGTTTAGACAAAAGAAAATCAGTGAAATATTTCCACACTTCTAGTGGACCCTTCTCTGCATCGCTAACTGGCTTTCCATAAAAAGAATAAGTAGCTTTGAAAAATCGAATGAATTCATTACGATAACTTTGGTTTACTGACCATTTCATCGGAAGATGTGGAACGGCTTTATCATTCCCACAATCCAGATAGATATAGCGTAGCACTTGAACTGATTTTTGCTGCTGAATTTCCATTTCTAAAATATCCGCTTTTGATGCACGAGTGATGAATAAATCACCCGGCATAGCTTGTCTTTCAGCATACCCTAAATGTTGTAAGCCAGTACCTTCTACGATATAAGTGATGACTACGTATGGCGGTAGTTTATACATGGCTGTCCCCCGAATCAGTGAATGCGGTTATTTTGCTCCAGAACAGTAATCCACACCTTATTTGCTTTAGCATGCTTTGCTACATTCATTAAGCAATAGAAATTCATTTGTAAGCTAAAGACCTCCTGAATAATTCAGAAGGCCTTATCTGTTTCATGTTCGAGTTGTTCCAAAGTAAATAAGAAATATTGCCGTTAAATCATTCTTGCCACTTCATGTGCTTCGCTGACGGCATTCAATGCTCTGCGTGCCCGTAATGCATCACCGATCACATGAATAGGTATATTATGCTCATTGCAAAAGTTATGGAGCCCCTCATAGTTGCGTGACTTTGCCCCTATAGCAACAATAACAGAATCACAAGGGTAAACAGAGATTTCTTCTTGATGTTCAATAACAACGCCTTGCTCATTAATTTCAAGGCATTTCGTGTTAGTCATGAGCTGGACTCCGGATTCGTGTAGGCTTTCCATTACACAGATCGATCGAAGGTCTCCCAAATCCTTGGCCACTTTGTCCAGCATTTCAACTACAGTGATCTTCGTAGCGTTGCCATGTAAATACTCGGCGACCTCAAGTCCAACCAATCCTCCACCGACAATAACGACGTTACCAGAGACGTTTACTTTACCAGACAAAACATCGTGAGAATTCGTAACCTTCGTCAGCTGACTGCCCGGAATCTTAAGCTCCATCGGAGAAGCACCGATCGCCACAATGACCTCATCCGGGTTAAGTTCTTCCAGCAGTGAACTTGTAACCGGAGTGTCCACTCTAACCTCAATTCCCTCTTTAATGACCTGCTCTCCTCGGGATATAGCCGCTACTTTCATCTCTTCTTTTCTCGGTGCTTCACCAGCCAGAGCAAATTGTCCGCCCAATGTACTCGTCGCCTCGCACACAATTGGCTGATGTCCTCTACGTTTTAAGACCATAGCCGCTTCCAACCCTGCGATTCCGCCGCCTGCAACTACAACCTTCTTGGGATGATCCGTTAAAATTAGTTTGTATTCCGATTCTCTCCCCAAAGCCGGGTTTCGTAAGCATGTAATGAAAGGAACCTCGCTTGAGACAAATCCGTCATAACAGCCCTGATTGCAAGCGACACATTGTACGATATCATCACTGTTTCCGGATTGGGCTTTATTACAGAACTCGGGATCAGCAAGTTGGGCACGTCCGATAACTACCATATCTGCTTTACCATCGGTTAAGATTTCTTCTGCTTGGTCAGGGGCATTAATACGTCCTACCGCTACGGTTAGCATACCGGTTTCCCGACGGATTCTGGCTGCATTATCAACATTAAAGCCTCTTGGCAGGTCAATTGGTGGAACCTCATATTTTATTGCCGCAGAAGAGAAATTCCCTCGCGAAACATCAAGCGCATCTACTCCGGCAGCTTTAGCCAAATTGCAGAATGCGATTACGTCCTCTATACTGAGTCCTTCCTCCAGATAATCATCATGAGCATCTATACGCATGAACAGCGGCATATCAACCGGAATGTTTTGACGGATAGACGAAATACATTCAAGGAGGAATCTGGATCTGTTCTGTAGGTCTCCTCCGTATTCGTCGGTTCTCCGATTAAAGTAGGGACTGAGAAATGAATGTGGTGTGTAATTATGGCCAGCATGAAATTCAATGACATCAAAGCCGGCTTCTACTGCCCGCCGCGCTCCTTCTCCAAATGATTTGGCTGCAGCCTTTAGGGTCTCAACTTCTGCCGCCGGTATGGTGTATTCTGTACCAGGCACAGGTACCGGACTTGGAATAATGATCAACTGCTCCGGATCACTGGCAACCGCCAATCCACCCAGCCATAACTGAATTCCTGCCTTGCCTCCTGCATTATGAATTGCATCTGTAAGCTGTTTTAAACCCGGGATATATTTATCCTCTGAAATGGCCAAAAACTTCTTAGGCGAAGATGGTGCATATACTGAACATACCTCAGTAAAATTTAAACCGCATCCTCCTTCTGCTCTGGCAACATGGTAATCTATCAGCTGCTGAGTAACAAAACGTTCCTCACTAGGCATTTTGGTTCCCATTGCCGGAAAGATAATCCGGTTTTTCAACTCTAAGCCTCTGATAGTGATTGGACTGAACAGAGTATGATAAGCCATAAACATTCTCCTTCTCATTCTTTTTAAAGGTCCGGAAACTTTGTGCACAATTTCACATAATTAATGTAAATTGATTACGGACACCTTAAATATACCTGAGACAAAGATTCATAACAATATGTTTAAAACAAAATGTTTGAATTTTCTGCAACTCTCTTATTCAGAAAACAAGGAATGAATCAACAAGTTAAGATACTCTATACGAGCCTCTTTATTGATCAAGATTGAACCATCTGTTTCCATAACTCCCTCGTATTCCGTGGGATAGTTGACAGATGAAGTGAAAATTAAATACTTGAATCTGAAGGTCGTCTCATCTCCTGGGATAAGATTGCGCAAGCATTCTTTGAGCAGGTTACCAATTTCCTGTGATAGATCAATAATTCGTCTAGAAGTTTCATCATGATCCGAACATTCTAACGAATGAGTATAGATCACTCTGTTACCGGGAAAACGCAGTGAGTACTCCATAATCTCATTTGCTGACAGCAGCAGTTTCTCTTTTTCACTGTAGGCTTCATTTTGTAGGATTGATAATACGGCAAGAGTATTTTCAATGTAGAATTCTTTTACCAGTTTGAGCATTTCGTCTTTGCTTCTGAAATAATAATTAATGGCGCTCACGTTTACATTGGCTTCCTTAGCAATTGCTCTAATCGCAATATTACAGCTTTTTTTCTTGCCCATTAGATAGAGTGCACGGTCCAAAATTCGTTCTTCAATATTTTTTAGTTCTCTCATTGGATACCCCTCCGATAACATTATAAATTAGAAACAATAAATATAAACAATAGATGCTATTTTCCCAAAACAATAAATTAAATAAGACCATAATTTCAAGAAAACCTGGATAACTCCAAATAGTATTTTAAACTCAAAAAAGTCCTGTCTTAGGAATTCCCTAATCAGGACTTTTTTGAATTTCGGAAGAATATTAGGAGCAAAAATCAATATTCGTTTACCCGCACCGGCTATACCCGCAATTACTGCAGGTCTTACATCCTTCAATATTCACCAGCGAAGCGCTGCCGCAGGACGGGCAAAGGTCGCGGGAGGCGGTGGCGTGGCTGTGCGTGCCATGGCCGCCGTGGCCGTGACTGGCTTCGGCTGCTGCCGGAACGCTGGCTTCAATCTCCGCGTTCAGCGCGTCGGTGAAGTCGCCGAGCTCCAGTGTTGCCGCAATGGGCGCCGGCACGTGGTCTTCATGTGCGTTGTTCTGCACATGGGTCTCCAGGGCTTTCGCTACGGCGTCGGCGATGGATTCCACGCGGTTCGCGCCGAAGCCGATCGCGCCGGAGCCGCCGATGCCCTTGAGATGTTTGATCAGGAGGCCGACCTTCTCGCCGTGGTCGCCGTAGCGCAGGAACAGCGAGCAGACGCGGCCGAGCGCTTCCGCCATGGCGAAGACGTCGGACCCAGCTTTGCCGACATTCAGGAAGATTTCCGCCGGAATGCCGTCCAGGTCGTTGATCGTGATATACGCCATGCCGAACGGCGTATTGATTTTATAAGTCGCGCCGCGCAGAACCTGCGGGCGTTTTTTGTATTGTTTGTCGTCCAGGCTGCTCTTAGGTGCAGGCGCAGCCGGGGCGGGGGCGGCAGCAACCGCAGTTTCCGAAACTGCAGGAGCTTCGACAGCCACGACTTCTTCGGCTTTTGCTTCCTTCTTATCGTCTTTCTTCGCCGTTTCAAGAACTTGCGTATCGCGGCTGCCGTCGCGGTAGATCGTCACGCCTTTGCAGCCGAGGTCAAACGCCATTTCATACAGCTCGGCGGTTTCTTCCACGGTGAAGTCGGACGGGCAGTTCGCCGTCTTGGAGATGGAGCTGTCGACCCAGCGCTGAATTGCCGCTTGCACGCGGATATGATCCTTTGCCGAAAGATCCATGGAAGTGACGAAATACTCCGGCAGCTCCTCGCCCGGATGGGCTTCCAGCCACTCCTGGGCAATCGGCACGAACTGCTCGTCGTAGCCGAGGCGGCTTTGACGGAAATATTTGAAGGCAAAATACGGCTCGATACCGGTCGACGTACCGACCATCGTACCGGTGCTGCCGGTAGGCGCTTGCGTAATCACTGTAACGTTGCGCATGCCTTTTTCAATAATCGCTTCGCCGACTTCCGGATACACTTCGGTGATATTTTTCATAAAGCCGCTCAGCAGGTATTTATCCGCATCAAACGCCTGGAACGAACCCTTCTCGCCGGCGATGTCCGCCGAGGCCAGGTAGGCTTCGCGGGCCATAAAGCCGTACAGCTTGTCGAGGAATTCCAGCGATTCCGGGCTGCCGTAACGGATGTTCAGCTTGATCATCAGCTCGGCCAGACCCATGGTTCCAAGACCGACGCGGCGTTCCTTCTTCTGGTTCGCTTCGTTTTCCGGGAAATGATACGGCGTTTTGTCGATGACATTGTCCAGGAAACGCACGGAGTAACGCGTCGTACGACCCAGGTCCGCCCAGTCCACGTCATGCGCCGCTTCGTCATAGAACTTGGACAGGTTGATCGCCGACAGGTTGCAGACGCCCCAGCCCGGCAGACCTTGCTCGCCGCACGGATTGGTGCAGATGATCGGGTTGAAGTACCAGCTGTTGGACATTTGGTTGTAGTATTCCATGAATACGACGCCCGGCTCGGCCGATTTCCACGCGGATTCGATGATCGTATGCCAGATGTCGCGGGCTTTCACGGTGCGGTATGGAATCACTCCGCGGCCGGCCGCTTTCCATTTATCGAGATCGCCGTCCCAGACTTCGTCGTAATCCGGCTCCGTCGTATCCGGGAATACCAGCTCCCAGTCGAGGTCTTCTTTGACTGCCTTCATGAACCCGTTGCTCACGCAGACGGACAGGTTGGCGTTGGTCACTTGGCCCATCGTTTGCTTAACCGTAATAAAATCGAGCACATCCGGATGCCAGTCGTTGATCATCAGCATCAGCGCGCCGCGGCGGCTGCCGCCTTGCTCGATCAGTCCGGTGGTGTAGCTGAACAAACCGCCCCACGATACGGAGCCGCTGGAGGAGCCGTTGACGCCTTTGACGATGGCCCGGCGCGGACGCAGCGAAGACAGGTTGATGCCTACCCCGCCGCCGCGGGCCATGATCTCGGTCATTTCCGTCAGGGTCTCCATGATGCCGCCTCGGCTGTCCTTTGGCGAAGGAATGACATAGCAGTTGAACAAGGTCAGCTCTTCGCTGGCCCCGGCACCTGCGGCAATCCGGCCGCCCGGCACCAGCTTCCAGTCTTCGAGGATGGAACGGAAATTGCCGGTCCATTCGGCTTGCAGCTCCGGAGTCTTCTCTACGGAAGCCATCGCGGAGGCGAGCCGGTCCCACATTTCCTCAGGCGTTTTTTCAATATTCAGCGTCAGCTTCTCCACATCGGATTGCACCAGCTCGCCGGAGCGCGTCTTGACCGTTACCGTACGTCCCTTTCGCTCGACAATCTCCCCGACTTCCTTCGTCGGAAATTTCGGATCGTCCTTAGTCAACACCAGTACCACGTCGCCTACCTTGGCGTTATTGGTGTCCGCATCCTTCCAGGCATACCGATCCAAAAATATTTTCTCGCTTAATCCTTCAAGCCGCGCCTTGCGGTTCACTGTGCTCAATCGAAAAACCTCCCGCTGTGTAATATGTAACGCTTCTACCTGTGTATATCCATTATTAATCAAATTGTGAGCAAATCTAACAATATATTGTTGATACAGCTTTTCCACTATACCACATATTGTATAAACCTTCTCTTTTGAAAATCCAAGCCTTCACGCGAAAAATCGGCAATACCTGCCCCTTTTCTCGTAATTTCTCGTTTTTTTAGAATTAGCGGCTTGAAATCCGGTTTGAAAAAATCGCGTTGATTTGCAGCGGACAAGCGCGCCCGAAATGCCCTGCGGTTATGAATCTCCTCTTTTACGCGCATACTAATTCTACGTTTTCTGCAACAGACATCCGCGCCGTGAGGAGGCTACAACATGACGCCATTGACCCGCAATGCCTTAACGCAAGCGGAGCACGCCACTGTGCCCAAGCTGCCGGTTCCGCTGAAGTTCGACCGGGGCTGGCTGGGCGATCTGGAGACCAAGCTGCAAAAAGGCGGTCCCTGGGGCGACTATGGGCTGTCCCGTCTCGCCGTGATGGGCGAACAAAGCGGGCTGGTCACAAGCTTTGAAGAATTGCAGTGTATCAAGCATCTCGCGGGACTCTCCCCGCTGCCCCATCAGATCGATACCGCACGCAAAGTATTATTCGAAATGTCCGGCAGAGCCATTCTGGCCGACGAGGTCGGGCTGGGCAAAACGATCGAAGCGGGGCTCGTGCTCAAAGAATATCTCGTGCGCGGACTGGTCTCCAAGGTGCTGATTCTTGTGCCGGCCTCGCTGGTGCTGCAGTGGGTACGCGAGCTGAACGCCAAATTCGGCATTTCCGCCGTGGCGCAGAAGAAATCGTATTCCTGGGGCAACGACATCGTGGTCGCTTCCATGGATACGGCCAAACGCGATCCGCACAAAGAGCTGCTGATTAACGGCGAATTCGACATGCTGATCATTGACGAGGCCCATAAGCTGAAAAATAAAAAGTCGACCAACTACCAGTTCGTCCAGCAGCTGCGGAAAAAATACTGCCTCCTGCTCACCGCCACGCCCGTGCAGAACGATCTCAGCGAGCTGTTCAACCTGATCACGCTGCTCAAGCCGGGCCAGCTCGGCAATCAAGGCGAGTTTGCAGCCAATTTCGTCGTCGACAAACGTCAGCCGAAGAACGAAGTTCAGCTGCGCGGCGAGCTGTCCAAGGTGATGATCCGCAATCGGCGCGGCGAAGGTCCGGTATCGTTCACGAAGCGCAATGTGCGCAATATTCCGCTGACATTATCCGATGAAGAAAAGACATTATATGACGGCGTCACCGCCTTCGTCAAAGACCAATATCAGGAAGCCGACGGCAATCTCAGCAGTATGCTATCGCTTGTTACACTGCAACGCGAGGTATGCAGCAGCCGCGACGCCGTGTTTATTACGCTCGTGAATCTGATCAAGAAGCTCCCCGAGAACTCTCCAAGACGCGACCGGATGATGGAGCTGCTGCAGCTGATCCGCGGCGTGAAAGCGAATACGAAGGCGGAGACAGCGATGGAGCTGATCCGGACCATGAACGAAAAAGTCATCCTCTTCACGGAATACCGCGCTACCCAGGAATATCTGCTGAACTATTTCAGTGAGCGCGGACTGAAGTGCGTAGCTTATTCCGGCGGGATGAACCGGGGCAAAAAAGACTGGATGATGGACCTGTTCCGCGGGCGCGCCCAGGTGATGATCGCCACCGAAGCGGGCGGCGAGGGGATCAATCTGCAATTTTGCCATCATATGATCAACTTCGACCTCCCGTGGAATCCGATGCGGGTCGAGCAGCGGATCGGCCGGGTTCACCGGCTGGGTCAGACGAACGATGTCATGATCTACAACTTGTCGACAAACGGAACGATCGAAGAGCATATTCTTCATCTGCTGCACGAGAAGATCAACATGTTCGAGATGGTCATCGGCGGGCTGGACGTCATTCTGGAGCGTTTTGAAGCGAAAGAGTCCCTTGAAAAAAGTCTCTATAAAATCATGCTCGAAGCCAGCAGCGACGACGAGCTGCGCAGCGGGCTCGACCGGATCGGCGACTCGCTCAGCGAGCTGACGCATACGCTGCATGAAGACGAGGAGGAAGCTACCTCATGACTTTGAGCGCCGAGCAAATTCGCAAGCAGGTTATGACTTATTTGGAAGCGACGGAATGCGAGTTGCTGGAGGTGTCTCCGCTGCATGTCACGGTCAAGCTCTCGCCGCGCGCCGACCGGATGCTGACCGACCGGCCTTATTATTGGAGTTTTGTGGAGCGCACCGGAGCAGAGCCGCAGACGTTGTCTTTTACTTTCGTGTTCGACCCGGAGGCGTATGACCGGACTACAGGTCAGGCGGAGGCGCCGAGAGGCACGCTGCCCGGGATTCCGGGCGGAGCCTCAGGTGCAGTCCCGGGAAGCCAAGCCCCTGCGGGCGCCGGGTTGGGTAGTGCTGCGGGCGGGATAGCAGCCGGGGGAATGAATCCCGGCGGTATTCCGGGTACGGGCTCCGCAAGCACTGGAGAAGCCTCGCCGCAGGAGGACAGCATCCTTGCCCGCTTTTTCGGCGTAATGCCGACCCTGCCGCGAATCGGACCAGGTATGATCCGGCGGGAGGACGTCATCTACGGCAGCAAGCGCCTGGGACAGATCTGGGCCGCCGCGCGCGAAGAAGGCCGCTGTCTGTATCTGTTCGAGGAGGCGGGCAGCCGGCAGCGGACCACGCTGCTCTCTGCCGCATACGAGCCATGGCTCGGTGTCTGCTACAAGGTGGAGATGAGTTGCGACCTCAAGCGCGAGGAGCTGCACTATGTCGGCATTTCGCTGCTGAGCGGAACCATCGTACCCGACTTCGGCACGCTCCTCGAAAGCAAATCGCTGACGCCCCGCTTGCCGGAGAACATCCATATCCAGCCCTACTCGCTCTCCGTCGCCAATGGGGCCGAGCGGCTGGAAAACTGGGTGACAACGCAGCTGGCCGAACGGGATTATACCTGGGCGGAGGAAGCTCGCCGTCGGCTTCAGCTGGAGCTGGAGCTTGTGGATGTCTACTATTCCGGACTGCTTAAAGAAGAAGATGAAGAAAAGCGCCAGGCAGCCGAAGAACAGTACAACCGCCGGCGCCAGGAGACACAGTGGCAATATGAACCGCAGATTTCGGTCTCCGCTGTCGTCTATGGCCTTTTTCATCTGCGCAGTCTGTAGAATGCGACGGTCTCTGCTAAAAGCAGGCAAAATAAACGCTAACTTTCCGCTACCCTGCGCGACAGTAAGCAACAGTCTTTTCAGGGCTTGTCCTCTACAATATCAGTAATGGATCGTTATTCGAATTGAAGAAAGGTGAAGAAGGAATATGACAACCTCCCTGCACCGAAAAATAAGTCTGCAGTCGCTCGGACGCCGCTGCATGCTTGCTGTAGCGGCGTTTGGCATCGCAGCCGCCGTCCTTGCGCCGGTAACGGCAACTGCTGCAGGCAGTCCCCTGCCCAAGACGAAGCTGGCGGCGACGGACAAGCTGGCGGCGCTTACTTTAAAAAGCCAGGCGGCACCTGAGGCCGTAACGGACTTCGCACAAAATGCGATGACCAAGCTTGCGGCAGACGCGCCTTTTACCGCCTGGAAGAACGCCACGGCGGAGTATTATCCGCTGGGACCCGGCACGCATAGCTGGCTGGTCCATGTGATGAGCGGCTCCGAGCGCATCGGGTATCTGATTGTCACCGCCGTGGACGGCGGCGGTTATACGCTTAGCGAATACGGCGCCGGTACGTCCGGACTGCCGTACAGCCTGACTGAACTGCGCCGGTTTGCGGCGCAGGAAGCACTTATTCCTTCATCATCGGCTAACCTGAAGCTAGAAGCGCTGTATGCGCCGCTGCTGCCCGTCTGGAAACTCACTGTGTCCGGCAAAACAGTATACCTCAATGCCGTCCGGCTGGAGGTTCTGCCTTGGAACGACAGCAAAGCCCAGGCGGTGCTGGGCCAGGCGGCTGCTGAGGCAGGCCTGGATGCGGCGCTTATCCCCGCCTCGGCGTATAAGAGCGCCGGGCCGGATGATCCCTACCGGGATCTCCGGTGGCTGACCGCGCCAAAGCTCGGCAAGCTGGACGGCGCGATGCTGAAGACGCTGCTTACCGGCGGCAGCGTCGCTTTTCAGGCGGCGGGCCGCAACGACACCGTCGGCGGCCCGTTTATGGTCACCGGCGTCCAAAGCTGGCACAGCAGCAGCTCCGCCGGTGGCGCGGCCGAAGCGGTGTACGCCGCTTCGGGACTTGGCGGCAAAAGATATTTGCCGCTGAAGGCCCTGCAGCAAGCGGGCACGCTGCACCCGCTGCCGCTTGCCGGCAATGCCGCGCTCGGCGTTGCCACGGACGCGCACCCAGGCGCGGCCAAATAGCCGCGCAAGGAGCAGTGCTAAGGCCTGAGAGGAGAAATCTTCTCAGGCCTTTTCTTTTGCCCACTGCCGCATCCGCTCCCTCCCCGCAAACAACGGCATTTTTGCCGTTACTTCTCGCTTTTCGCGGCCCTGTGCCGAATTTCATTATACTAACGGGAGTTTAACGTCATTGCAGACTAATCACCAAATGACGGAAGTACAGGAATGAATTATATTAGGAATAATAATGTCGAGTTTCTGAAGGGATGAGGGAGTCAATCATGAGTGAAAAGGTTGTTACAGCCGTATTAAACAATATAGTTTGGTGCGCAATGGTATGCGAGACGCATGGTATTTCTTCAACTTTAAAAAAGCATATTTGGAAGACAACATCGAAAGCGCCGACGTTTTACCCGGACATGATTACATCAAACGGGTGTGCAACTGTTGACGAGGTAATTGAAAACATTGGTAATAATGATATATCTTCCATCAAAGATAGTTTTGCTAGTCTCGATATGTCACCGTTGGATTTTGAAATGTTATTTACAGCCGAATGGATCTATCATGAACCGGTAGCTAATTTGGAGCCCGTTAAACGGGGATGGTGCCATGTCACTACAGAAAAAGATCTAGCAGATTGGGCATCCTTCCATTTATCCGAAAATGTGATTAGACCGGAACTTTTAGGGCGCCCTGATGTAAAAATTTATTTATCTAGGAAAATAGGTGATGTTGCCGGATTTTTAGCTAACTTAGGTGCAGATGCAGTGGGGATATCCAACGTATTTTCAAGCGTTAACTGCAATAATGTGTGGTCTGACATACTTCAAATAGTCGCATTTGATTTTCCAGGGTTACCTATGGTGGGATACCAACGAGGTGATGGTCTTACAGCAGCACTTCAATCGGGATGGACTTCTGTAGGTCCGCTTAATGTATGGGTGAGATCAAAGGATTGATTGTGCTTGAAGGGCAACGACATATTGAACTGCTACAACACCATCCGATTTATAGTGGCGGCATCGTCCCGGCAAGACCAAGCCCGTTAGCAGTAACGTTGGTTTCAGCTCGCGGGATGCTCAAACAAAAAAAGAGCCGCCTAAGGCGACTCCTCCAACACTCTCCAGCTTCCTGAGCCCGCCGCTACCTCTTCCATTTCCTACGCCACATCGAGAATCCCATCGGCATCATCCCGAACCATTTCTCTGCCCAAGGCTGTTTTTCGGCTTTGCGCCGCTCGCGGCTGGCGCGGGGGTCTTCCATGTAGACCACGACTTTTTCCGTAATGTACTTCAGCAGATCGTCACCGCTCGAAGCCATTTTCGCCACCTTCCTTTCATGTGAGCTTTATGCTACTAGTGTGCTCCGCAGGGGTCCAGTCTAAACGGGAAAACCGAGTTTCGCATAGATTTGCCGGCGGACGCACATTCTAACAGTGAATATGCATCCAGGGAGATTTATCCGCGTCAGGAGGTTGAACGAATGAACAAACTGTGCAATCCAGCACGCCGTGTAGCGGCTGCACTGGCGATCATCACAGCGCTCAGCAGCGCTGGAGGCGGTACAGCGATGGCGACCCCGCCCGCCGAACCCTTCGGAGAGGCGGAACTCTCCGGTGCAGAGCTGTCGCCGGACCGCCAGCAAATGCTCGGGCATGATCAGCGCATCATCCTGATCGATGCCGGACATGGCGGGATCGACGGCGGCACATCGCATGGCGAAATCCTGGAGAAAGACATCACGCTTTCTATTTCCCGCCGCCTGTTTCTGCTGCTGCGCGCCGACGGCTTCGATGCGATCTTGAACCGCATCGGCGACTATGCGCCGAGCGACGAAAACGGCTGGTTGCGCAGCCGTTCCCGCCATCTCCGCGACCTGGCTCAGCGCAAGGAACTGGCCGAGACGCTACCCGCCAATGTAGTGGTGAGCGTACATGTGAATTGGTCGCCGAATCCCGCAAAACATGGCCCGCTTGTATTGTACCGCGAGGAAGGCCGCAGCTTCATGCTGGCCAAATCGATCCAGAATCAGCTGAATCTGATGTATGGAATGAAGTCGGACCCGCGGGCGGGCAAACCCTTTTATCTGCTCAACAAAATAACCGCCACGACGGTTATCGTCGAGGCGGGATTTATCAGCAGTCCGGAGGACCGCGAACGTTTGTGCACCCCGAAAGGTCAAGAGGCGATCGCCGAAGCGATCGCCGAGGGCATTGCCGCTTATCTTATGGAAGTGTGAGGTCGGGAGTCCACTTCCATTCTGCGCGAATCAGATCGGAAATCCCGACAAACTCCACCTTGTCCTTCATTTCGGCGATACCGCTGCGGATGCCCGCGGCGGTTTCTTTGCCTTGAATGCCGACATGGCCAATCGTGACGCAGTAGCTTTGATCCTGGGCCCGTTCACGGACGAGCCGCATTTGCTTCAGGACATGCGCGGAAGAATGGATGTCGTCCAGGAAGATGTGATTTTCTACCGGCGGAAGGCCTTTCTCCCGGGCCAGCCTTCCGGCGACGGAACGGTAATTCGTGTGGCTGTCGACGAAAAACAGTCCCCGCTCCTTGCACACCGACAGTACGATATTCATCACCCGTTCGTCTCCGGTTACTTTCGAGCCCATGTGGTTATTGATGCCAATGGCAAACGGCACGTTGTCGAGCGCCGCTTCCACCCGGGCCTTGACCTCCGCATCGCTCATACTGGTCAGCACGGCTCCCGGTCCCAGCCATTCCGGCTTGCCATGCTTCGGTTCCATCGGGAGATGGACCAGCACATCAAAGCCCCGTTCATGCGCCCGCAGCGCGTCTTTTTCCGTGGTTGACAGAAAAGGCATAACGGCAACCGTGATTTTGATCGGCAGCGCCAGCATTTCGTCCGTTCCGCGCATGTTGTTGCCGAAATCATCGACGATGATTGCGACCTTGCTGCGTCCTTCCTCGGCATGTGCAGCCGGGGGCAGCGTTAAGATCACCGAAGCGAGCAGTCCGACTATAGCCGCGGCGCTGCAGATTTTGCGCAGGGCGGGTGTACCTCTTTCTTTCATCCGTTAAACCCTCCTTCGTGTCCTCCAATCATTGTACTCATTGTTTGAATCACGAGGGGGAAATATGTACCGCCGCACGGCGTAATTATTAGCAGCCGGATTCACTAACAAGCGAGCCGCGGCGGTCCGCTGCAAGCAAAGCGTCAACCACATCACGCGGCGACACCGTAAACGGCATGTTCGCCATTGGACCTCCCGCCGCACATGCCGCTTCCGCAGCCCGAAGCAGCTTGCTTTCATCCGCGTCTTCCAGGCCGAGCGCTTTAAGCGTTACCGGCAGCCCGACGCTCCGGCAAAAGCGTACAGCGCCATCGATCTCTTCTTCCGGCGCCTGCTCCAGCATGAGCTGCGCGAGCGTGGCGAAGGCCACTTTCTCGCCGTGAAGCATTGGACGGCATTCCTCCAGCACCGTCATGCCGTTATGGATGGCATGCGCGGCTGCGAGGCCGCCGCTCTCAAACCCGACGCCGCTGAGGTAGATGTTCGCCTCCACGATCCGTTCCACCGCCGGCGTAACTTCGCCCTGCCGGACCGCGTCAAGCGCTGCGGCGCCATCCGCCAGCAGCGTATCCCGGCAGGCCGCAGCCAGCGCCAGCGCGGCCAGGGAACCGGTACCGCCGGCATTCGTGACCGCTCCGGACCGGTGGCAGGCCCGCGCTTCGTAATACGTCGACAGCGCGTCGCCCATACCTGCCGCAAGCAGACGCGGCGGCGCTTTGGCAATGACGGCGGTGTCGACGACCACCATGTCCGGAGACCGGCGCAGCGCAAGATAACGATCGAGCCGGCCGTCTTCCATATACAGCACCGACAAGGCGCTGCACGGCGCATCGGTCGAAGCGACCGTCGGCACGATCACTGCCGGCAATCCGGCAAGGTGGCTGAGCGCTTTGGCGGCGTCCAGCGTTTTACCGCCGCCGATGCCAAGCACCACGCCGGATTTCCGCAGTTCAGGCATGGCCGCCAGCCATTCGATCCGGGCCATCGTGACCTCGCCGGTAAATTCGTGAACGCGGAGCGGAATTCCGCTTTGGGCAAAACTCCTAACAATCTTCTCCCCATAGTTCGCCAGTACAAAGGCATCAATGACCGCGAAAACTTCACCGTCTGTCAGCCCGGCACAATGCTCGCCGAGCCGATTGAGCTCTCCAGAGCCCTGGATATATTTTGCCGGAGATATCAGAATCTGTGTCATAGCGCTCCCTCTATCTACGCCTGCTCAGCTTCGATCCGGCCGAACGCCTGCAGCAGCAGCAGATTCCGGATGGCGATATGCGACTTCCACCAGTTCGCGCTAAGCGCGAATTCCAGTTCATAGTCGCCCCAGCTCCAATTGGGGTCCCACAAGCCTTCCTCATTGCGGAGCGACAACAGATAATCCAGTTCTTTGTCCACCAGAGCCGCATTTTGCTCGTATCCGAGACTTTGCGGAGAATGGATAAATGCGGAAGGGCGCGTGCTGTACCCGCTCCAATCACCCGCACTCCGGTCCAGCAAATCTTTAATCTGGCGGTTTGCGGTTTCAGTCAGCGCAGCGTAATCAAATTCGTCCTGCAAGCCTGCTGTCTCAATCGACTTGATCATCGTGAGCACGCAAATCAGTGGATGCATCATAAGATCCGGCTCCCGCAGGAACAGCGCTGCAAGATTCTTGGCGATTTGAAGCCCGTGCGAGTACAGTGCGCTCTCCCGGTCGGCGTTTTCCAGAATAAATCCCGCCATAATGGCCGTCGGATTATAAATACTCCGGGAGGTGCTTTGCGAATCGGAATGCCACCACGGGGCATGCGGATAGTCGTTGCTTGATTCCACGACATTCTTCCAGGTATCCGCATCATCCATGTCCGCGCCGCTGTCCAGGTAACGCAAAATCCCTTCGATCACCGGATGGTTCCGGTCTTTAAACCCGATTTCATGCAGCACCTCCACCGCATTCGCGGTCTGCATAGGCACCGAGTTCGGATTCCAAGAATCCGCTTCCAGCGCATGGCCGAAGCCTCCGTCCTCATTCTGAAACGCCGCCAGCCCCTTCAGTACTGCTTCCTGCCCGCCGTCTTCGAAATGAAACTGCCACCGGGCAAAATCCACCGGGCGCGCATTGCGGTATACCCACTGTCTGATTTGCCGAAATTCCGGATAGGTCAAATTCATGGTTGAAGCTCCTCTCACCGTCTTATTTTGATGAACAGCAGGTATCCTCCACTTGTGGGCAAGCAATTCTCCAAGATTCCCGCAGTGCACATTAGGGATTCGGGTAGATCCCGATATGTATGTCCGATGCACGATGATGTGCACTGCCCACTTATCCATCTTTTCACATTATAGCACACACGTTCGTACTCAAACCATAAATTTCCGGACTCTTGCATTCGCTCGTTCATCGCTTTCGTATAGAAAAAAAACCTTCCCTCACAGGCAGAAAACACTGTTGGCGGGAAAGGCTTTTAAGAGATCCAAAATAACTCATTTCAATGATAGGCCGCCACTATCCTCCGTATATCCCTTTTTTTGTTCCACGGCTAAAGGACAGCTTCTCTATTCAGCCCTTCTGATTCTGCTTCTGTTTCTGCTCCTCGATGACCTGTTCGATCCCCAGCAGAATCACCTTCACTCCGAAATCGAATGCACTGTCGGTGCCCATCAGCTCGAACAGCTTGTTCGTGAACATCCGCTTGAACAGTCCCGCATCCGTGTCGCTCATCGTATCCAGCACGCGGTTCATCTCTTCGCCGGGGATAAAGGTTCCATTCTCTTGAAGAATGGCGGTGACATTGCGCTCATGCTGGTAATCGTCCATAACGAAGTAATAGACGAAGTTCACGAGCGTTGTAGCCACCTGCATCTTCTGTTCCGGCTCCAGCGGCGTCGATTCGACGCAGAGCAGCATGCGGTTCGTGAACCGGATGATATCCGGCTCATGCGGCAGCGTCATCATCATCAGCTGCGTGGAGCAGGGGTACCGGCGAAGTACCTCGCGCATCGTTACAGCAAGTACCCCGAGCTGCTCCTTCCAGTCCCCTTCGGATTGGAACTCATCCAAAATGACTTTCGATACTTGATTGGCCAGGCGCTGATACAGTTTCTGTTTGCTCTTGAAATACCAGTACAGCGACGGGGCCTGAATCCCCAGCCGGTCGGCCAGCCGCCGCAAGCTGAACTTCTCGATGCCATCCTCTCCCAGAAGCTCCCATGAAGCCTCTAAAATCCTGTCCTCCGAAATTTGAGGCTGCTGCTTTTTCATCATATCCGCCCTTTTATCTAACAGTGTAAGTTTATGCTTTACATCTCTATGAAGTCATGATATCATCTAACACTGTAAGGTTCAACCTAACACCGTTAGACAATCACAAAACCATCAAAGAAAGTGGTGACCCCAATGGATGCACAAAACCTCCATTATTTTGAGAAAGCGCCGGTCGCAAAAGCCGTAGCCCATTTCGCTGTACCGATGATGCTCGGCACGTCGATGAGCGTGATTTATTCGATATTGAATGCCTACTTCCTCGGCACGCTCCACAATACGGCGATGTTAACCGCTCTGGCATTAACCCTGCCGTTATTTGCGGCGATTATGGCGCTAGGCAATCTGATCGGCATCGGCAGCGGCGCATTTATCTCCCGCCTGCTCGGCGAGAAAAGATACGAGGACGTCAAACATGTCTCTTCCTTCGCTTTTTACAGCAGCCTGATTCTCGGTCTGATCCTGGTGGCCGCCGGCCTCCCGCTGATCCATTCCATCGTTGACGGTCTGGGCGCTACGCCGGAATCCTTCGGATTTACCAAAGATTATGTCACGATCATGCTGATCGGCTCGCCGTTCGTCGTCTTATTTTTCACCTTGGAAAATATCGTGCGCTCCGAAGGTGCGGCCATCACGTCGATGGTCGGCATGATTCTCAGCGTGGTGGTCAATATTATTCTTGATGCGCTGGTCATCTTCGTGTTCCATTGGGGCGTCATCGGCGTAGCGTCGGCAACGGTTGTCTCCAACATTGCTGCGAGCATATTCTTCGCTTTCTATATGGGCAAAAAGAGCCAATTCCTGACGATCTCCCCTAAATGGTTCAAAGCAACCAAGGAGATTCTGAGCAATGTGTTCAAAATCGGCGTGCCCGTCTTTATTATGAGCATCTTTCTTGGTGCCATGTCGCTGATCTTTAACCATTTTCTCATCGCATACGGGGATCAGGCCGTGGCCGCTTATGGAATTTCGTCCCGCCTGCTGCAATTTCCCGAATTCATTCTGATGGGGCTGTGCGAAGGCGTCGTGCCGCTGATTGCTTTCTCTTTTACGGCCAATAAACTGCGGATGAAGCATACCATTTCGTTCACGATCAAAACGATCGTAGGTCTGGCCGTCGCGTTCGGCATCGTCGTATATCTGATCTCCGACCATCTGATCGGCTTGTTCACGAATGATCCGCAGCTGATTCAAATGGGGAGCTACATTCTGCATGTGACGTTCTTGTCTTTGTTCATTACGGGCATGACCTCGCTCTTTACGGGGATTTTCCAGGCGACGGCGCAAGGGACCGCAGCATTTGTGATGTCCGTCATTCAAGGGCTTACGCTGATTCCGGTGCTGTATATCGCCAACCAAACGAACGGTTTTCACGGGGTTGTATGGTCGCTGGTTATTGCGGACGCCGTTACATTCCTGGTGGGTGCCGCCATGCTGTACATTCTGCGCAATAAACTGCAGCCCGATTTGGAAGCTTTGGCCCAATAAGCCGGCGTATTCCCCAACATAAATTATCTTCCGGCCGCTTCTCCACGAGAGGCGGTTTTTTGTTTCTCTAACGGTCCGTCCGGTTAATGAAACCATAACGTGCAACTGGATGGTTTATTGAGATTTATGTTATACTTTTTCATACACATTTAGAGGGGAGGCAGAACAATCATGGGAAGGCGATACTGCAAAACCGTTGTGCTCCTGAATTGATCCGCTTTCCGGTCGGGTTGCTCAGAGCATAGGGCTTATATCATCAGGAGGTGAATCCCTCGGACGAGGGAAAGGATTGGACCTAATAACGATAACGAATTTACTCATTCTTGCCGTTTTGATTGCGATGACGGCGTTTTTCGTGGCGGTGGAATTTGCGGCCGTTAAAATCCGGATGTCGCGGATTGAGCAGCTGATCGACGAAGGCAATAAGAAGGCATGGGTCGCGAAAAAAGTCGTCGGCAATCTGGATTACTATTTGTCCGCCTGCCAGCTGGGGATTACCGTAACCGCCCTCGGCCTCGGTGCCATCGGCAAACCGGCGGTGGAACGCATTCTGGTGCCGGCGTTTGATTTCCTCAATCTGTCGGACGCTACCGCTTCGGTCGCTTCGTATGCCATCGCCTTTATTCTCGTTACCTTCTTGCATGTCGTTGTCGGAGAGATGGCGCCGAAGACGCTGGCCATCCAGTTTGCGGAGAAGCTGACGCTTCTGCTGGCGCCGCCGCTGTATGGGTTCGGTAAAATCATGCATCCGTTTATCGTGGCGCTGAACGGCACATCGCGGGTGATCCTGCGTTTGTTCGGGGTCAAACCCGCCGGGCATGAAGAGCATTATTCGGAAGAGGAACTGCGGATCATCATGGCCCAAAGCGTTGAAGGCGGCGAGCTGAACGAAACCAAGCTGGAATATTTGGAGAATGTGTTCACCTTTGATGAACGCGTCGCCAAAGATATCATGGTCCCCCGGACGGAAATGATCGCGCTCGGCTATGACATGTCTTATGAGGACATCGTGCAGGTGCTGGACGTTAACAACTATACGCGCTATCCGGTGGCCATGAACGGCAACAAGGACAACATAGTCGGGGTCGTCAACGTGAAAAAGATGCTGCCCCATATCATTGCCGGCCGGGAACGCCATTTGAAGGAGTTCGTCCGCAGCCTGCCTGCAGTATCGCTATCGACGCCGATCAAAGAAGCCATGCTGAAAATGCAGCAGGAGCAAATGCATATGGCGCTGGTGGTCGACGAATACGGCGGAACCGCGGGGATCCTGACGCTGGAGGACATTCTGGAGGAACTGGTCGGAGAAATCCGCGACGAATTCGACGCCGACGAGGTGCTGGAGATTCAGCGAATCGACGATCGGCAATATGAAATCCACGGCCGCGTGCTGCTGGAAGAACTCGAACAGCAATTTGACCTTTCTTTTGAAAATAGTGAAGAAATCGATACGATCGGCGGCTGGCTCCTGTTCCGTGCCGGTGCCTCTGTTCAGCCCGGATACGAGCTGCAGGAGGACGGCCATCGCTGGACTGTTACCGAAACGGATCATCTGCAGATCAAAAAGATTATTCTTACGTTGGAGGTGAATCCCTCGGTTGCCGAGGGGGAAATTTGGACGGAGTCATAATCGTTAACTTAATCATGGTAGCCGTGTTTATCATTCTTACCGCCTTCTTTGTCGGCGCTGAATTTGCCATTCTTAAGGTTCGCATGTCCCGAATCGACCAATTGATCAGCGAAGGCAACAAGAAAGCGGTCATCGCCAAAAAAGTCGCCCACAACCTGGACTACTATTTGTCGGCCTGCCAGCTCGGCATTACGATCACCGCCCTGGTGCTCGGCGCGCTCGGCGAACCGACCGTGGAGCGGATTCTGCATCCGCTGTTCCATGACCTGGGGTTGCCGGACGCCGTATCTACGCTGCTGTCGTACCTGATCGCGTTGTCGGTCATTACGTTCCTGCATGTCGTCATCGGCGAGCTTGCCCCCAAGACGCTGGCGATTCAGATGGCGGAGCGTATGACGTTGCTGCTGGCACCCCCGCTGTATGGGTTCGGAAAAATCACGTATCCGTTTATTATGGCGCTGAACGGTTCGGCGCGGCTGCTGCTCCGCCTATTTGGCGTAAAACCCGCAGGCCATGAGACCGTACACTCCGAAGAAGAGCTGAAATGGATCGTCGACCAAAGCTATGAAAGCGGCGAGATCAACCAGACGGAGCGGGTCTACCTGAATAATATCTTCGCTTTTGACGAATGGAAGCTGGGCGAAATCATCGTGCCGCTGAAACAAGTAGTCACTTTACAGACGGGAGCGCCGGTCAGCGATGTGATTGAGGTGCTTGGCAAACATGACTTCACCCGCTACCCCGTCGTCAAGACGAACGGCAGCGTGAAATTTATCGGCTACGTCAACACGAAAGAAATGCTGACCAGCATCGCTGCCGGGCGGACCGCGGACTGGCAGACGTTCATTCACGACATTCCGCGCTTCAAGGCAAGCGAAAATCTGCGCGATGTGCTGCTGCGGATGCAGCAGACCCGCGTCCATATGGCCGTCGTCACGGACGATGCCGGAGCAACGGCCGGCATTGTCACGATGGAGGATCTGCTGGAAGAGATCGTCGGCGACATCCGCGACGAATCGCTGAACGTGAACGTGCCACCGCTGCCGGGCGGAGTAGGCTGATGGATTCATTTGGGTTGTAAGTCGCCTAACCAGTCTATGCGCTTGCTCAAGCTGAACATTTAGTGGGATATCCCCCCACTATTTCAGTCCAAAACCCGTTTTTCAAGCACTTAGAGGGAGATCATCCCACTAAAATTGGCCTACTGGCCGAAGTTAGCCATTTTCGCACAAAATAGAGGGACAAAATCCCTCTATTTTGCTTTTTATGGCCAACTTGGAGAAATAGTGGGACGAATTCCCGCTATTTTTTCACCTAGGCTTATATCCGCCGGATCAGGCGTTCAGCAAACGGGTCATCAAATGATCGGTCTGCTCTTCGTCTCCCATCATGAAAATGTGTGTGCCGGTGCGGACAAACCCCATTTTTTCGTAAAACGCGATAGCGTTGCCGTTTCTCTCCCACACGCCCAGCCACAGCGACCGCATCCCTCGTTCCATGGCAATTTCGACCGCTGCCTGAATCAGCAGTTTGCCCAAACCCCGCTTATGAAACTTTGTTCGGACATAGATCCGCTCGATTTCAAGCGCCCCCTCGCCCATGCTCTCCGATTGGGCTTCACCGGCGTTCAGCTTTAAATAACCGGCGATTTCCCCCTCTGCATACATAAAATAAAATTCCGAAAAAGGCTCCGATAATTCCTTGTCCAGCTGTCCGGCGCCGAATGCCTTGTCCAGATAAGCCTTCATGTTCTCCGGCGTATTTTGATGCGCGAAGGTATCGGTGAAGGTCTCGATGCCGATCTGCTGCAGCATGCCAAGCTCCCCAGGACCAATCCGCTGAATTTCTGTCATCATTGTTCCTCTGCTCCTCTATCGGGTATGATTAGGAATCATACAATGATTTTGTTGTATTTGCAACAAAAACCAAACTCCTAATAAAGCAGAGGAAGTCAAGCCGGCACATCAAACGCATGCGATTGACCATATCGAAGACAGGCTCGGGGATCATTAGGAAATGACGGAGCTGCCCTGATACTACATACATGGAGTTATGGTTTCCGATCGTAATAACCATAGACAATAACCATAGACAATAACCATTAAGAACCATAATTAATAACTACAATCCACGACCATAATCGATAAACGCAACCAGCAAACCCCGCGCCCGGCGCGGGGTTTCTCCATACTTAACGCTCCTGTTCATTTAACCGGTACGCGAGGCATACTGCCGCATCCGCTTCCCGGAAGCCTTCGCTGAGGTACAGCGCCTTGGCCCGGTCATTTTCGGCATTTACGCACAGGATAACCTGGCTGTAGCCTAGCCGGTGCGCAAAAGCGACGGCTGCTTTTAACAATATCCTTCCGAGTCCTTTGCCCTGATGCTCCGGCAGCAGTGCCAGTGGACCGATGCTCATAGCCTGTCGTCCCTCGGCCTCATCCGCTGAGCCGCGGACGATGCCAACGGCTTCCTCGCCGTGAAACAGCATAAGCAATCCGCCCTCGAGATAATCGGCGGCCTGGGTCAAACTGCGGACCATGCCCGGATCGACCGGCGTCTCGCTGCCTTGGAGTCGGGAAAAGCCTGTATTCCGGACATGGCACCATCTTTCTTCGTCCATGCCGGGCCGCAGCGGGCGCAGTGTGTAGCCCGGCGGCAGTATGTATTCAGGAACCTTTTCCACGTCCCGTACCAGAATGTAAGAATAACGTTCGACGGCAAATCCGCTTTGTTCCAGCAGTTGCATGACCGGCCGATTCTTTAGCGGCACAAAAATATTCAGCTTGTCCAGCCCGCCGGTTAGCGGCAGCAGCCGCTCTAACAGCTGCCCATACAGCGCGGGATCGCCATTCTCCGCGTGCAAAATACGCAGCCTCGCCTTCCGGCCCCGGCGTGCGTAATCGTTCAGAACCAGCGAGGCCGCCCCGATCATCTGGCCTTCATCATCCAGCGCAATAAAGGCGGGATTCGTTTCATCCAGCGAAAATTCAGCCAAATCGTCGTCGCTCAGGAACGAGTCGTCCAAATCTGCACGGTGCTTACGGCAAAAATCCAGAAACGCCGGCACCTCGGAATCGGTCATCTTCATAATGCTCATCGTTCCACTCCCCTCCTTCTCTTTCAACCCGCTTATTCCGCCGCCTTGGCAACCAGCGGCATAAAAATCTCGTCGATGATCTCCAGAATCGTCTCATCGGACATCGGTTCGTGGGTCATCAGGATTTCAATCCGCAGCAGCTGCATGGGCAGTGTGATAATCCGCGGGCTCAAGGCATTCAGACTAACCTTTAACTCCCCGCGCTGCTCAGCCTCGCGCAGAATCTCGCGGATTGTCAGTGTCATTTTGTCATCCTCGCCGGAATTCATCATCTGCGGAATCGACGCGATCAGCTCGCTGTCAAAAAGATCGGTCAAGAGTCCATGAAGGGTCTGCGCGCCTATCTCCTGCATCGGCTGGACAATGCTGCTGAGCAGCGCCAGCATATCGTTTCGCAGGCTCCCCGTCCGCGGCGGCGCAAGTGTCGGTCCGGTTACGTTTGCGCTAATGGATGACACCACCAGCTTGGCTTTGCTCGGCCAACGACGGTACAGCACCGCCTTGTTCGTCTCCGCCCGGGCAGCTACCCCTTCCATCGTCAGCTTATTGTATCCCGTCTCATTTAATTCCGCCCAAGCGGCCTGAAGAATCGCCTCCTCCAGCGCTTTTCCCCGCCGCCTGCGGGGAGTGTCGCCGCCATGTTCCGGCGTATCGCCGTTTTGACTCATAGCTATCCCGCCTTTCATCATCATTCGGGTCTTGCATTTTCGGATAAAGAGAGTATACTGGGTGAAGTTAAGAAACGGTTCGTTTCTTATTCAGATTCTGAAAGGAGTTATTCTCATGTCATTATCCGCAACTCCCGCCGCTAAACCAAAGAAAGAACCACTGGACCCGGCCATCCTGAAGATTGCCGTCGTTCTGGTCATCGGTGCGATGGCCCCACTGCTCGACTCGACCATGGTCAACGTTGCTCTGCAAATGATCGGCGATGAAATGCACAGTGCCGTCTCCGCAGTCCAATGGCTCGTTACCGGCTACGCGCTTGCCATGGGTCTTGCCGTGCCCGTGTCGGGCTGGGCCATTGCCCGTTTCGGCGGCAAAGCCGTGTACCAGCTCTCCCTTGTCCTGTTTCTGATCGGCTCCGTTCTCTGCGCCTTTGCCTGGAACATCGAAAGCCTCATTGCCTTCCGGGTGCTGCAAGGCCTCGGCGCCGGCCTGCTCATGCCGACAATGTCCACCCTGCTTGTCCGCAGCTCGGGCGGACGCAATCTAGGCCGGCTGATGTCGGTCATCGGCATACCGGTGCTGCTCGGCCCCATTCTCGGTCCTATGATCGGCGGGATCGTCGTCGACCGCCTGGATTGGCACTGGATTTTCTACATCAACATTCCGATTTGCCTCATTGCCACCCTGATGGCTCAGCGCTCGCTGCCCGCCGATCCGCCGACGAACAGCCGGCAGAAGCTGGACATTCCCGGACTGCTGCTCTTGACCCCCGCATTTATTCTGCTCATCTTCGGCTTGTCGCGAATCAGCGGCAAAAACGGCTTCGGCAGCTTCGAGGTGCTTGGCTGCCTTGGCCTCGGCCTTTTCCTGATAGCCGCTTTTATCGTCTATTCACTGCGAAGCAAACGGGAACCCGCCATCGACCTGCGGCTGTTCCGTTCGTCCAGCTTCTCTGCTTCGGCCGGGCTATTCTTCCTCTCGGGAATCGCCTCATCGGGCGCCATGCTGCTGATACCACTATACTATCAGCAGGTGCGCGGCGAAAGTGTTTTGTACACCGGGCTGCTGCTGATCCCGCAGGGTGTAGGCATGCTGCTGACCCGGAGCTGGGTCGGCAGCATAACCGACCGGATCGGCGAGAAGCTGCCCGTTATGCTGGGTCTTGCGGCTACCATCGCCGGAACGGTGCCGTTTGCTTTTGCCGGCACACACACCTCCGCGTGGCTGCTCGGTGCAGCGCTGCTGATCCGCGGCGCAGGCCTCAACGGCTTGACGATCCCGGTCATGACCTCCGTCTATAGCGGCCTCGACCGGGAACAAATCCCTCATGCCAGCTCCGCTACGCGAATTTTGCAGCAGATCGGCGGCGCCTTTGGGGCCGCGGTGCTCGCCACCGTCGTCGCGCACCGTCTATCCGGTCCGGCGGCAGCAACTGCAGCGGATATCGCCGGCGCGTATGACAGCGCCTTTTGGTGGGCGATCGGCCTCGCCGTCCTGGCTGTGATTCCGGCGCTGCTGCTGCCAAAGCGCAAGAAAGCGCAGGCGCAAGAAACCGCCGCGCCATCTGCTTCTTGACGATTCTGCCGGCTTAACTCTTCGTTAAGTAAAGCTGGCTCTGGACGCCAAACAGCCGGCTCAATCGCCAAACGGGTAGCTTCCGCTTGGCGATTGGCCGGCTGTCTGATGGTTCGCAAATTAAGGTCTGATCAGCACCTTCAGGGATACACATGCCACCATGGGCATGCGGATACATATTGTGATACGGATGGAGGTCGCTGCGGCAGATGCAGGCGGTCACCACTTTCAGAATTTAACTTTGTTCGCTTCAGCGTATTGTTCATCGCTTACAGGCTCCAGCCATTCCGTCTCCGGTTTGCTTGGATCGCCCGTGGCGGCCAAATGCACGAACCAGGAATCGTCGGCGGCGCCATGCCAATGCTTCACGCCGGCCGGAATGTTGACCACACCCCCCGCCTGCAGACGTTTGGCGGGTTCGCCTTCGGCTTGATAATAACCCTCGCCGGCCGTAACGAACAGCAATTGACCCCCGGCATGGGAATGCCAGTGATTGCGGCAGCCCGGTTCAAACGTGACGTTTCCGACCGCGTTCGGGGCCGGCGTTAGCATTTTCAAATAACTTTGTCCGATAAAAAATTGCGAGAACGGATTGGGTTCCCCAATATCGAATAAAACGGTATCTTCCTTATTCATGATAATCATTAGCTCACGCTCCCTCCTGATCTTTATAAATTTCCTTGGCCAGATTAAATGCGGACCATGCCTTCGGCCAGCCGCAGTAAAACGCCAAATGCGTGATGACTTCGGCCATTTCCTCTTTCGTCACCCCGTTCGCTTTGGCCTTCGTCATATGGACGGGCAATTGTTCAAAGTTGCCGCCCGAAAGCAGCGCAGACACCGTAATCATACTGCGGTCGCGCGGGCTCAGCTCCGCTTCGCGGCTCCAGACCTGGCCGAACAGGACGTCATCGTTGAGTTCCGCGAATTTCGGGGCAAAGTCGCCCAAAAGATCATGTCCTGCCGTAACTTTATCAGCCATTCTTCTTCCTCCTTATGTTCATCCCGAAAAAAGCACACCCTGTTGGTGTGCTCCCTCCTGTTACCGCAATACTTTATGCATTCTCCATCGTGCTGATATCAATGACGAAACGATAACGGACATCGGAGGCAAGGACGCGCTCCCAGGCTTCATCGATTTGATTGGCGTGAACGACCTCGATTTCTGGAACAATGCCGTGTTCGGCGCAGAAATCCAGCATCTCCTGCGTTTCGCGGATTCCGCCGATCATCGAGCCGGCAAACGAGCGCCGGTGTCCGATCAGGGACATCACGTTAACCGGCAGAGGTTCCCCTGGAGCGCCGACGTTGACCAGCGTGCCGCCCAAGGACAGCAGGGACAGGTAGGCATTGATGTCGATCGTCGCGCTCACCGTATTAATGATGAGATCAAACGATCCGGCGAGCAGCTTGAACGTCTCCGGATCGCTTGTGGCATAATAATGATCCGCGCCAAGCTCCAGGCCGTCCGCTTTTTTCTTCAACGACTGGGACAGTACCGTGACTTCCGCTCCCATCGCATGGGCAAACTTCACCGCCATATGTCCGAGGCCGCCAAGTCCGACGACAGCGATCTTCTTGTCCGGTCCGGCGTTCCAGTGGCGCAGCGGCGAATACGTAGTAATCCCGGCACACAGCAGTGGAGCCGCCGCATCCAGTTCGATGCCGTCCGGAATACGGACGACGAAGTCCTCCGTTACGACAATGTGCGTGGAATATCCGCCCTGCGTATATTGGCCGTATTTATCGGTATCCCCGTAAGTGCCCGTCATGCCGTTCAGGCAATATTGTTCTTCCCCGTGTTGACAATTTGCGCACGTTCCGCACGAATCCACCATACAACCGACGCCTACCCGGTCGCCGACAGCATATTTAGTCACTTCGCTACCAATCTTCGTCACGATCCCGGCAATCTCATGTCCGGGAACAAGCGGATACTTTACAGGCCCCCATTCGCCGCGGGCGGTATGAATATCGGAATGGCAGATCCCCGCGTATTTGATCTCGATCAGCACATCATGCGGCTGAAGTTCTCTCCGCTCGATCTGAGCGAGCTTAAACGGTCCTTGCGGGCCAAACGTTGCGCGTGCATTTACAGTAAGCATAGTGGTACCTCCAAATGGAATGATTGTTTTGACCATTACTGTGGTTTCGGGATTGACGACGCCGAATCGCGCAGTGAAAGCGTCACGACACTGAGCGCCAGCGCCAGAATACCTGTCCATACGACGTAGGACACGCCCCACCCGGAGATGATGGCGCCGCCCACGGCAGCCCCCGCCGTTGTTCCGATATTCGCGGCAGTCAAAAACAACCCGTTCGCAAAGTCCGGTGCCTCGGGAGCGGCAGACATCACCAAATACTGGTTAAATTTGCCGACAATCCCCGCGATGACGCCCCAGCCTGCGGTAAGGAGCAGCATCGGAACACTGAACTGCCCATACGTAAACAACAGGATATATACGACCCCCAGCGAGTACGGAAGCATCCTGATGGCTCTCCAGGCATTCCGGGTCAGCAGCCTTCCGCCGATGACATTTCCTGCAATGTTCGCCACACCGAAGAGAATCAAGCCGAAACCGATGTCATTTGCCGGCAGATTCGTAACTTTACCCAGATACTCTGCGAGATAGCTGTACACCCCGAACACGGATGCGTTGAGAAAAATGACCGTAGCGATCGATAACCAGGTGAGCGATTTTCGTAACACCCGAATTTGCGTGCCATACGCCAGTCTTTCATGAACAGGCAAGGAGGGCACGAAGAGGATCGTCGCAATCAGTACCACCGCATGGATCATCGCGAAAAAGATCAAGGCCGCTTCAACCGAGACGGAGGCCGCCAAAAAGCTGGCGATGGGCACGCCGACGACCATGCCTGCAGAAACGCCGACAAATACCAGGGAAACCGCCTTCGGCGCCTGTTCCTTGCCGACCGACGCGGCAGCCAACGAAAAAGCCATAGAACAGTAAATCGGATGAAATAATGCCGGGATGATGCGGGCAACCAGGGAAAGCGTAAAATCATCGGTAATGACCGTCACGAGGTTCCCAAGCAAAAACACGCTTTGCACGAGCAGCATAACCTTTTTCCGGTTCATTCCCGAAAACAAAAGCGGCATCGTCGGACCCGCCACAGCCACGGCAAGCGCGAAGCCGCTGACCAGAAGCCCTGCCTGCGAGACAGAGTTCTGGTAACGTTCCGCCAGGGCGGGCAATATTCCGATTACGCCCATTTCGGTATTAATGATCCCGAATACGCCTGCGGTCAATATCAGCACCAGCAGAAGATTTTTCTTGCTCACCGGCAAGGGAAGCGATTCGTTATCGGAAGGCTGGCGTCTTCGATCCGATGCTCTTTGTTGTTATCATCCACTCCGCTTCACCTCAATGATCCCAGAAATAAACAACAACATTTGTTAAATCGACTTTCATCTATTATTATAGGGAGGAGACACCTAATTTCAATGGATAATAACAAGCGATCCGTCGAGATCTAGACACTTGGAACAATATTGTGGATTATCTCGAGGATAGGAGGAGTTTATTTTGGCAAAAACAGACCGGAGAATCCTGAAAACGCAGGAAGCACTCAAGAATGCGGTCATTGAGCTGATGGGCGAAAAGGAGTTCGACGCCATCACCATCCAGGACATCGCCGACCGGGCCGACCTTAACCGCAGTACGATCTATCTGCATTATCAGGACAAATACGATTTGCTCGACAAGCTCATTGAAGCGCAAATCACCGAACTGGGCGAAATGGATACTTGGGCATGCAACGAAGAATGGACGGATGCGTTCATCCCCTATTTTGAATATTTCGAAAAAAACTACCTTTTTTTCTCCACCATGCTGTCCAGCAAAAGCGCCGGCCCGTCCTTTTTCCGTACCCGGCTGCTCGCTTATTGCATCGAGGGCTTCCGGCGCGAGATCGACCGCGAAAGCGGCAAAAACAATCATCTATACGACGATGTCTTGCTCCAATTTGCCGGAACGGCGTACATCGGCGTGATCGAGTGGTGGATACTGAACCGGATGCCGCATCCTCCGGAGATCATGGCCAAACAGATCGGGGCTTTGCTGGAACGGAGTTTGTGAGGTGCCGCAGGCCGAGGAATTGCGCGGGCATTTACGCTTCGGTAGCAATACGGGGGGCTTGCGAGCAGCTGCGTGAAATAAACGGAGATAAACAAAAAAAACTGCCCGGCGGCCGGATTAGGGCTTCAGGCTCGTTCACTGTGGCGCGACGCGCTTCTTCGCCATCTGCCGATCAGCAACGGACATGAGCGCCGCTATTTCGCTGAAAATGGCCTTATGGCAACGTTAACGGACATGAGCGCCGTTATTCCGCTTGCCGAGGCTAAAAAAGTACTCTAAAACCCGAAATAACGGCGCTGAGGTCCGTTAGCTCCGCAAAATGCAGTATTTTTGCTGAAAAAACACCTGTCATGTCCGTAAGGCCACGAATCGCAGCTTATAAGAAAGAAAGATGCGGACCGCGGGGGCTGGTATAATGAGTACAAAGCTCTTTGCGGCTTGGGACGGGGATCATTCAGAAGAAACGCGCAACTGATGTGCATTATAAGGGGAATTTTACAGAAATGAAAAAGAAAGTAGCCGCGGTCACCGTGGCGGTCAGCCTCATGCTTACGGGAGCCGTAAGCGCAGCAAACCTTTGGGGAACGTATAAAGGGAATGAAATTATCCGCATCACCTCCAATGGCGTTGCCGTAAAGCCCAAAGATGTGCCGGCCATCAGTTATAACGGGCGGACGATGATCCCGATCAGCATGCTGGGGCAGCTGGGCCTGAACTACACCTGGAATCAGTCGAAAAAAACGGTGAACTTCAATACAAAAGCTAACACAGCATCAACTAATGATTTACCTCCCGTCTTGAGTATTATGAAAGCAAACATGTTTAAAGATATGGAGGACTTGGGCGAGGAACTGTTCTTGACAAAGGCCGCCTTCGATCTGGATTTTATCTCCAAAATGTCCAGTGTAACATTCGATAGCAATAGCGATAAGAGTTTGGCAAACGCCATAGATAATTATAATGCCCTCATTGGCAGGCTAGATGTAGCGGCGTTAACGTAGTTCGATCCAACCATTGACCTAGCATTCAAATACTATGATGACGCTATCGGGAATCTGAAGTCGATGAAAGAAAGCTTACCCGTTGCACCGGCAAAGCCGGATGCTTCTGCAATTTCCAATTATAAAAACTTCACGAATAAGGCATCCGAGAATATCTCTAATGGCCAGTCCATTGCGACCAGCGGTTATCTACAAGCATTTAGCGATTCGCTTCAATAATCAAGAGAGTTACCAGGCACCAATCCGCCAAGGAGGCCAACCATGGGGTACAGCAAATATTTTCCGATCGAACATTATTTGAACCAGATTACGGTCACGCTTACGTACGCTGAAATCGAAGAAATTCTCGGATTCGAGCTGCCGCCCACGGCCTACAAACGGGAGCAATGGTGGGAAAACAACACGGCCAATCACCCGCAGGCCAAATCCTGGCTGAATGCCGGATGGAAGGTGGCACGGGTGGAACTCGGAAAAAGCGTGACCTTTGAGCAGAACCGGGTTTAACACTTATTAGCTCAAGCTTGTCCTGATTGGAAAAAGAAACGGCAGAGCCAGGTTCACGACCTGTTCTGCCGTTTTTGTGTATCCGGTTCATCCGCCATTTTGCTCAAGCGGATGACGTTCCATGACAAAGCCGGCAGTACCGCCGTTAACCGGCCGTCCTCCACTTCGGCACCTTGGACCCGCCGCGGAATGACGGCATGGGGAACATCGGCGGTGTTCACCGCCTTGAGATCCGGGCTGGTCATGACGATTTGCTCCACGACCCGGTAACCGGCGAAGCCCCGGACATCGCATTCCAGTACGGTCGCTTCCTCCAAGCTTTTATTGACCGCAAATATGGTCAGTGCCTCCTGCGTTTCGTTATACACAACCGCAGTATCCAACAGGGGCACATCCGTATAGTCCTTGCTGTCGTATTTGCCGCAATCCAGCACCGGCACAAGCACCGTCCCCCTGCCGTACAAGGACGCATGCAGATACGGATAATAGATCGTCTGCTTCCAGGCGCACCCGCCGGTTTCGGTCATAATCGGCGCGATGGCGTTGACGAGCTGCGCCAGGCAGGCAATTCGGACCCGGTCGGCATGATTTAACAATGTAATCAGCATGCTGCCGACCATCAGCGCGTCTTCGAAGGTATAGCGGTCCTCCAGCAGTTCCGGCGCCAGCTGCCAGGGAGCAACTTGCTTATCGCTCTCCAGCGTATGAAACCATACGTTCCATTCATCGAAGGACAGCTGCAGCGTTTTACGGCTGCGTTTTTTCGCTTTGATGTAATCGCAGACGGCGATGATTTCGCGAATAAACAAGTCCATGTCCAGCGACCGGGCCAGATAATTCGCCGTATCGTTATCGGGATTGCCGTAATACGTATGCAGCGATAAATAATCCACCTGTTCGTACGTATGCTCCAGCACCGTAGCTTCCCATTCGGCATAGGTAGGCATGGCGCGGAACGAGCTGCCGCAGGCGACCAGCTCGATCTCCGGATCGACCAGCCTCATGGCTTTGGCCGTTTCGCTCGCCAGCCGGCCGTACTCCGCTGCCGTCTTCTGCCCGATCTGCCAAGGGCCATCCATTTCATTGCCCAGGCACCAGGTCTTGATGCGATGCGGCTCCTTATAGCCATGCGTTATGCGCAGATCGCTGTACTGCGTCCCGCCCGGATGATTGCAATATTCCAGCAGCTGCCGGGCCGCGTCAACACCGCGGGTTCCCAGATTGACCGCCATCATGACATCCGCCCCTACTCCCCTAGCCCATCCGATAAATTCGTTCGTGCCCACCCAATTGGGCTCAATGCTTCGCCAGGCGAGATCCAGGCGGCGGGGACGGTCCGCCACCGGGCCGACGCCATCCTCCCAGTTGTAGCCGGAGACAAAATTGCCGCCGGGATAGCGGATCAGCGGCACCCCGAGTTCGCGGATCATTCCAGCGACATCGCGGCGAAAACCGGCCTCATCCGCCTCCGGATGCCCAGGATCGTAAATGCCGCCGTATACGGCGCGGCCCAAATGCTCGATGAACGAGCTGTACAAACGGGGGTCGACCTCGGCCAGACGGTAGGCCTTGTCGATGATCATCCCGGCATTTTTCTCAGCAGTCATGCTAACGCTTCCTTTCTGATTTAAGAATTACAACCTTTGCGCAATCGCTTACAAAGATCATAATACATTTATTGGATAAGTTATCATAGGCCATAATTCAATCGGAATTTATAAATTTGCAACCTTCGCTTACTCCATTTTTGCAGAAAAACCCGCGCCAGGCGCGGGTCAACGTAAAACGATCTGCTATTCCTCCACCGGCCAAGGCAGCGGGTTATTAAAGGTACTCCAGTCCTGTTTCATTTCCTCTTCGCTAAGCAGGCATTCCGCCAGCCGCGACTCGATCTCGGCCCGGTTCACATTCATGCCGATGAACACGAGCTCCGTCATCCGGTCGCCCCAGGTCTCATCCCACCGCGCCCGGAGCTCCGGCTCGTTCTCCAGTACCTCACGCTGCTCGGCTTCCGGATAAGAAGCGAGCCAATATCCCGCAGGGCCGAATTGGATCGATGGCCCCGCCTGACTGAGCGAAGCGGCAATATCGCCGCGGGCTGCAAGCCAGACCAGCCCTTTGGCTCGCACGACTTCCTCCGGCCAATCGTTCATAAATTCCGCAAGCCGGCCGGGGTGGAACGGCACTCTGCGGCGGTACACGAAGGAGGCGATGCCGTATTCTTCCGTCTCCGGGGTGTGTTCATCTTTTTCCAACTCGGCAATCCAGCCTGAAGACATGCTGGTCTTCTCGAAGTCGAACCTGCCGGTATTCAATATCTCGCCCGGGTCGACGACGCTGTTAACGGTCCGGATGATCTTGGCCGCCGGCTGCAGCTTCCGCAGCATCGCCTCCAGCTGCACGAGTGCCCGCTCGTCCACCAGATCGCATTTGTTCAGGAGCAGCACGTCGCAGGTTTCGATCTGGTCGATCAGCAGGTCGGCGATATCCCGCTCATCCTGCTCCGACACTGCTTGCTTGCGTTCCATCAGGCTGTCCCCGGAGGCGTAATCATGCCAGAAGCGGTTGGCATCCACCACCGTAACCATTGTATCCAGACGGGCCAGCGAGGTCAGATCCACATCCAGCTCGGGGTCCGCATAGGTAAAGGTCTGCGCCACCGGCACAGGTTCGCTGATTCCTGAACTCTCGATCAATATGTAATCAAAACGCCCCTCCTCTGCCAGCTTCTTCACCTCCCGCAGCAAGTCGTCGCGCAGCGTGCAGCAAATGCAGCCGTTCGACATCTCCACCAGCTTCTCTTCCGTCCGTGATAAGGCATTCCCCGATTTGACCAGATTGGCATCCACGTTCACTTCGCTCATATCGTTGACGATGACGGCAACCTTCAACCCGGATTTGTTGTGCAGGATATGATTCAGCAGCGTCGTCTTCCCCGAGCCCAGATAGCCGCTTAATACGGTTACCGGAATTCTCGAATCTGTAGCTTTAGTCGTTGTCATGCTTGTACCTCCCGTTATTTAATCGTAATATTTACGATTTACCTACATGATTATAGCGAGACAGCTGCTCCTTGTCAAAGGGCAAAAAAAAAGAAACCCGGAACGTTGATCGCTCCAGGCTTCCTTCCATTCTCTCCAAGTCCAAAAAAATCACAGCGTGCTGAGCACAATATTGCGCATTTTGCGCGTAACCGGCAGGGTTCCGGCATCCTTTTTCTGAACCATGAACAGGAAAGACAGCTCTTCCTGCGGCAAGTTGGCGAAGTAAGCGCCGAGCCAGCCGTCCCAGCCGTATTCGCCGGTCCCGCCGAGAATTCCGGCTTTCGTCTTATCCGTCATGATCCGCATCATATTGCCGTAGCTGTGGCCCAGCAGCGAATACCAGTTATCGAACCCGGCCTGCTGCCGCGCGTTGATCGTCGCAGTCGTTAGATACTCCACCGTACGCGGACGCAAAATTTGCATCCCATTCAGACTGCCCTTGTTCAAAAGCATCGTCGCGAACTTCGCGCTGTCGTCGATCGTCGAGAGCAGTCCCGCTCCCCCGGATTCATAAGCCGGCGCATGGTTGGCCTGATGGTTGATTCCGAGATGATCGCCCGTATACAGCGTAAGTCCGCCGTTGCCGTCATCTCCGTACGTCTTTGCCAGGCGGCCCCGCTTCTCATCCGGTACCCAGAAGCCGGTATCTTGCATGCCCAGCGGTCCGAACAATTCCTTTTGCAAAAATTCGCCGAACCGCATGCCGCTCACGACTTCCACAATCGCTCCCAGGACATCCGCCGACGTGCCATACTCCCAGGTGGCGCCGGGCTGGAACGACAGCGGGCATCGGCCCAGCCGGTTGGCGATCTCTACCGTACCCATGGGCTCGTCCGACAACAGCTTGCGGTCGATCTCCTGGAACAGCTGCTCCGTCTCCCGTCCGGCCTGATGATGGCCGCCATACACCAGCCCCGAGACCATGTGCAGCAGATCATGGACGGTGACATCGCGTTTTACCGGCACCAGCCGTCCGTCTTCGGCGACGGATTGATTTTTAAAACCCGGCAGAAAACGGCTCACCGGATCGAATAATTCGAGTTGGCCGCGTTCCAGCAGGATCATGACAGCGGTTGCGGTCATCGGTTTGGTCATTGAATACAGACGAAAAATCGAGTCTCTCGCAATCGGAATGTCCTTTTCGCGATCCGCCAGGCCGTCTTCGTGATACAAAATCTCCTCGCCTTTATGCAGTACCAGCAGGTTACCGCCGGCGATTTCGCCGCTGGCAATGCCCGCTTTCAGTGTAGCCTTGATCTGCGAAACCGCAGTCGCGCTTAAAAGCATAGATGATCTCCTCCCGGTGGGGTTACTTATTTCAACTCTATTATTCTAAACCTGTTTGTGCCGGGCAGCTATAAAAAGTTCATACCGCTTAGCCTTCTTTGACTCGGACCCGTTTTTTAAGGTACATTTTGATTGTCGGATGAGCTTCTGGTGAAGGCCCTTCCCCTATTTCCGAATAAGGAGTGCGATAATTATGATTAATCAGCTTGGCCAAGTGATGCTGTACGTCAGCAATCTGGATGAATCCAAACAGTTCTGGACTGAAAAACTGGGCTTTGAAGTGATAGTCGACAATGCCGACGCGCCGGTGAGAGGCATCGAAATCGCTCCTCCGGGCGCCGCGACCCGTATCGTGCTGTTCAATAAAGAGCAGGTGGCTGAGCTGCATCCCGAAATGAACTATGGAACGCCTTCGCTCATGTTTTTTACGGACAAGTTCGATGAGCTTTATTCCGGTTTGAAGGAGAAGAATGTTACGGTAGGAGAAATCGTTGAAATACCGGAGAGAGTGTTTAACTTCGCGGATGATGAGGACAATTACTTTGCGGTTATGGAAAAATAAACACAAAAGCAAACGGCAGCCGAAACGATGAACGTTTCTGGCTGCCGCCATCACCAATCGGACGCCGAAAGGCGTTTTTCTTATGGAATCAAGGGCCAAATAGGCTTCCGCCCCCTGATCTTAGCTCCGCTTCCGCTCTTCATGCTCTCTAAGCAACGTCTCCGCCTTCTCCGCCCAGCGCAAGTAAGCGCCATAGACCTCCTCGCCAAAAAGCACCGTCAAGTAGTAGTACAAATGGTCCTCATTCTCCGCAAGCACCGGCTGCAAATTTTGCTTGAACATTTCGATAAGGTCCACATTCCGCTGATGCCGTTCCTTAAACAGGCCAATCCGCCGGATGTTGTCCTCCGTCTTCAGTTCGCCGCCGAAAAAGAGCTTAAGCAGAATTTCGTAACGGGTGTATTCTTTCGTTTCCGGAATGGCAAGCCATTCCCGCAAAGTTTCTTTGCCGGGTTCCGTAATGGCGTAAATATTCTTTTCCGGCCCTTTGGAGCTTTCGCTGGATTGCTTCACGATCAGACCGTCGGCTTCGAGCTGCCGCAAGGTAGGATAGATCTGCGCATAACCGGCATCCCAGAAATGACTGATCATCATATCGATTCTCTTCTTAATATCGTAGCCGCTGAGCGCTTCATGATCGAGAAGGCCAAGCACAATGTATTGGGTAGTATTGGTTTTTGGCATAGGTTCTCCTTTAGATTCGGTTGACACAGAATAGTCACGCGGCTTCATCTTGACGCAACTATATCATCATGATATAGTCACGTCAACGCCACGCCGGATGCCCGTTTTTTTCTCCGGCAAGAAAGGATGTCCGCAAATGAAGCGTCAAAAAGTCCGTCAGCTGCTTCTGCTTCTTTCGTTTCTGCTCTTTCCCGTCACATTATTTTATTTCTCGCCTTATTTGATCATTCAAGGAGGCGCCGCGGGAATCGTAACCGGCAGCTTTATCGTATTCGCGGCATTGTTCGGAACTTCGCTTGTCTTCGGACGCGCATTTTGCGGCTGGCTGTGCCCGGGCGGAGGCTTACAGGAGAGCTGCCGGCTCGTTGCGGATAAGAAAATCAAACGCAAAGGCATCCGCTGGATCAAATATTTCCTGTGGGCGCCGTGGATCGCCGGAATCATTGGCGCCTTCGCTGCGGCCGGCGGCTTTCACGCCGTCGACTTCTTTTACATGACCGAACATGGCATTTCCGCCGGCAGCCTTCCCGGATTGGCCACTTATTTTGCCATCGTCGCTTTGATTGCAACGCTTGCGCTGACAATCGGCAGACGGGGAATGTGTTATTCCATCTGCTGGATGTCTCCCTTCATGGTCTTCGGTACGCTGATCAGCGATAAGCTGCGCCTGCCGACCCTTCATTTGCAGCCCGTTCCCGCCAACTGCACCTCTTGCGGACGCTGCACGCGTCAATGCCCCATGAGCATTGAAGTCACGGCTATGGTCAACCGGAACGATATGCGTAACCCGGAGTGTATTTTGTGCGGCGGATGCGCCGATGTCTGTCCTTCTTCCGCCATTCATTTAACGTTCGGCAAAAAGGAAAATCCGCGGCGCGCCTCCAAAACGGCATAGCGTCGGCGGACCATCAAAGCCCTCTTGCTCTCAATGCCCGCTTTGCTGCTCTTGCCACGCTTTTAACATGACATGCGCCTTTTGCGGATCGCTTATCAGCAGCGTCCGGTATTCCAGCATCCAGTTCAGCGTCACCAGCATTTGGTCGTATTCTTCCTTCTTGCGTTCGATTTCGTGCTTCTTATGAAGAATCCACTCGATAATCTGCTGATTGGTGCGGGCGTTGGTATCGTGATCCTGCAAGGCTTCCTTTAATTCGGCGAGCGAACAGCCGATACTCTGGAATTTCTTGATCAGCTTTAAGCGTGCGACGGCTTCATCCGAATAGCTGCGGTAGTTATTGTGCTCCCGCGTAACATGACGCTCATCCAGCAGGCCCTCTTTTTCGTAATAACGGATGGTGTGGATGGTCAGACCCATCTTGTCCGCCAGTTCCTGAATTTTCATTGATGATTTCTCCTTTGGAGCGCTTGCCCTAGAGTTCACTTCATAGTTTATGCTTAAGGGGTTCAAGCAGTCAACCCATAAAGGAGGAAATAAGGATGCATGTTTTTGTTACAGGAGCAACAGGTTATATCGGTTCAGCCGTCGTGCGGGAGCTGATCGGCGCAGGACATACCGTTACGGGTCTTTTCCGGTCGGAGGAAGGCGCGGCCAAACTAAAAGAAGCGGGGGCTGAGGCGCTTAACGGCACGCTTACCGATCTCGAAACGCTGCGCGCCGCGGCCGCAGCCGCGGACGGCGTCATTCATCTGGCATTCACCAATGATTTCTCAGACTTTGAAGGCGCACTTGCACTGGATATGGGCGCGGTTGAAGCGATCGGCGAAGCGCTGGAAGGCAGCGGCAAACCATTCATCACCACATCTCACGCCAACGGGGAAGCCGTGAACGCCGCTGTAATTGCGCTATCCGGCCGCGGAGTGCGCTCTGCGGTGGTGTCGCTTGCGCCTTCCGTGCACGGCGAAGGCGACAGGGGGTTTGTGCCGATGATGATTCATATCGCCCGGGACAAAGGCTTCGCGGCCTACATCGGCGACGGCACAAACCGCTGGCCGGCGGTGCACCGACTAGATGCGGCGGTTCTGTACCGTCTGGCGCTGGAATCCGCTCCGGCGGGCTCGCGGCTCATGGGCGCCGGGGACGAGGGCATTCCGCTGCGCGAGATTGCCGAAACCATCGGCCGCCATTTAGAAGTGCCGGCGCAAAGTCTCACTGCGGATGAGGCTGCCGGCCATTTCGGCTTCCTCGGCCCCATTGCTGCCTTGGATCTCAGCGGATTGTACGGCATTCCGCAAACGAGCCGGCAGACGCAGGCGCTGCTGGGCTGGGAGCCGGTGCAGCCCGGCCTCATCGCCGATCTTGAGCAAGGCCATTATTTCGTTTAAGCATGCAAGGCGTCTACGACAAAAAAGGTGTGCGGCATGATGCCGCACACCTTTTTTGCCTAATCAGGCAGAGCTATGGAACCAAAATGATCTGCCAATGCTTGTAAACCCTTCTTTAAGACTTCGCCCCCTGCCGGTTGCCCGTGACCCGTGACCGCAATCTCGATTTAACCCGGCGAGCTTCAGAACGGAAGCTTTGGCAGCCTTCCAGTCTGGAGTGAAATACTTAGGCGGACCGCTGAATTCGAGCTCTTGCATAAACACCTTATAGATGGATTCCTGTTTCACCGTAACGAAGGCATCGCCGGCAATAAGCGAGCGGGATTCATCCTTGAACAGCGAAACATGGCCCGGCGTATGTCCGCCGGTCAAAAGCCATCTCCAGCCCGGCAGGTACGGAACGGAGCCGTCCGCCGGGAGCACTTGAAGCCGGTTGCCGAGTTGAATGGGCTCATTCGGGAACCATGGGGACATTTTGGCGACCAGCCCCGGAGCCGCCGAAGGGTCCGGAGTCATGTACGCTCTTTTTCCCGTTAAATAGGGAAATTCGGCTTCATGGGCAAAAACATCCACATTCCAGTGGCCGCTGCATTCGATAATCGAACCGACATGATCAAAATGACCGTGGGTCAGAACAATTGCCTTCGGTGGATGGCCTGTACCAAACCGTTCCTCCGCAGCTTCAATAATTTCATCGGCCTTGTTTGGCATTCCGGCGTCCACCATTACCCAATCTCCGCGATTCGGCTCGCCGACGAATACGACATTGACGATTTGCACCGTCAATTGGAACAGGTCGGGCGCCACCTCGATTCCTTTACCATTACGAACGGAAGTTACGGGCAGCCCGTGATAATCGCTGCCGTAGGCCATTCCCATGTCCAGCACCTCTTTCCGGATAATCTTCGATCCGGTTATAGCGTGGACTAAACCTGCAAGGTTTATGAAAAAATGGCCGCAACAAAAAAGCCCGCCGCTGCCTAAGCAGCGACGGGCGATCTGATCTAAGAGAATGCGGTCGAGAGGACTCGAACCTCCACGGGGGGTTAGCCCACACGGACCTGAACCGTGCGCGTCTGCCAATTCCGCCACGACCGCATATTTTTGTTTCCGCTTATCGCGGTCACAAGAAAGATCATATCATGCATGCAAAATTGAGTCAAGACTTTTCCGTTTTTTTATTTTATTATTTTTATTTCAAAAATTACTGTAAATGAATTGCTTTCCAATACATTCCGGAGGTATAATAAGAACAGAAGTTCGCATTATATAAACGAGGTGATTATTATGGCGACCCTACTGAAGACAAAGCCGAACACGACACCTGTTTCCGATATAACCCCTGACGAACTGACGCTGGTCCGAAGCTACCTGCTGCTAACGTTTATCCATAAAGTATTCGAACGCGATTGCCGCGTCATCGGCAAGAGCGGATTGTTTAAGACGCCCCAGCTCTATACAGAGCTGATCTCAGGTGCAGCCAAACGTACCTCCGTAATGCTTCAAGAGGTAACCCGTGAACTTGGTGACCATCGCCTGAAGGTCACCAACATGCGTCAAGATGAACGAGGCGTAGAGGTTAAATACAACTGCCGAGGCACGGCCGGCGAGTTCAACATCGCCTGGAACGGTTTCCGCAGCGAGATGATGGTACGCATGCGCGCCTATCTGGGCCTCTCCTCCGAGCTTGCTGTTTTCCCGGGCACAAGCGGACAGCCCGAACAACTGGCATTGTCGTTTTAATCACGAAAGGACCTTCCCCGCGGAAGGTCCTTTTTTTGTATGCGGGTCCCTGTCAGATTTGCTCTGGCGTTTGCCGCGGTTCGGCATATGGCTGGTAAATGTAATTACGGTCGAGTTTGACCACCCGTTTGTTCGGCCGGCGTATCATCACTTGCGTATCGTCCCAGGCCAGAACAATGCCCCTGACGTCGTTGCTTTCCAGCGCATCGCGCACGACACGGATTTTCTCTCCGGATTGTCGGTAGGCATCCAGTTCCTCATCGCTAATCATGACTGCTCCCTCCTTCATTCTTTCATCATACCCTATCAGAGAAAAAGACCCAAATGCCCAAGGCATCCGGGTCTTGCATGTGCTTGTGGAACTTCTGGAAACTTCTTATATCAGCGCTTCGTTCTTCTCGAACCAGAAATCAAGAACTTTGGCGGACATTACGCGTTGCTCCAAATACTCCACCTGGTTGGCGGTAAAGCTTTCTTTCCAATTGAACTCAAGCTCTTCGCACAATCCTTTGATCGTCAGCAGCTCGGACCACGCCACATAACGTTTGTACCAGAAGAATTGAGGATGTTCAATCATATAGGGATACAGATCGTCGAACTCCGTATGTTTGCAATCCAGCGCACGCTCGAAATGATCCTTGGCCTCGGTCAATTTATCAATAAAAAATTGCTCTGTCACCGGTTCTTTCCCCATTGTGACGCCTCCTCTCCTATATCTGATTTTCATTATACGGGAAAAGTAATGGGGTGAAAAGCAGTATTTCAAAATTAGGCAATGTTCCTAGTATAGTCACATTTTGTTTAATCTTCGAACTCGATGGTCCCGCCGCTGAGCGATTTGATCCGGACGAGCGGCTCGAGGCGTACGCCTTGCTCGCGGATCGCGCGGGCTCCGGGCTGGAAGCTCTTCTCGACAACGACGCCAAGCCCGACCAGCTCCGCACCGGAGCGCTGGATGATCTTGATCAGTCCGCGGGCCGCATCGCCGTTGGCAATGATATCGTCAATGAACAGCACCTTGTCTTCCGCAGAGATGAAGTCGCGGGAGAGCATAATATCCGTTACGATCCCTTTTGTAAAGGAAGGCACCCGTTCGCAGTATGCATCGGGATCGGCCAGCAGCGTTTTTTTGCGGCGGGCGAACACCAGCGGCACGTTCATTTCGACGGCCGTGGCAAAAGCTGCGGGAATGCCGGAGGATTCGACGGTAACGATTCGCGTCACGCCGGCGCCTTCAAATCTGCGGGCAAACTCCCGGCCCATTTCCATCGTCAATCCGGGATCCACCTGGTGGTTCAGCAGTGCATCCAGCTTCAGCACCTGGTCCGACAAGACGACACCTTCCTGCAAAATCCGCTGTTTCAATACTTCCATGACTAAGACCCTCCAATACCCTATTTAACCTGACCTCCACCTCGGGAAGTCATGTCCTTCTGCTCCTCATCATAACCTGTACTATATGGACTGCACAAGGCATTGCGCTGGGCAATCTTACGAACGGTCCACATCTGGATCCCGAAGAAAATACCTGGGAATGCTTCGAAGCCAAAGCTCCACGTTGTGGAGGTATTATAGGAGGGAACCCATGAAAACTCATGTCCGTACCTTGCAAATCGCCTTTACGTATATCGGGACCATTGTGGGAGCAGGCTTTGCGACCGGACAGGAAATCCTTCGCTTTTTCACCCGTTACGGCCAGTTTGCCCTGTTCACGATCATGCTCTCCGCCATACTTTTCGTGTGGCTGGGCACCAAAATGCTGATCATCGCCCGGCGAGTCGAAGCGGAGTCCTACGAGGATTTTAACCGCCATCTGTTCGGCGAAAAAATCGGCAGCAGCATCAGTTTGTTCACCATGCTCATTCTGATCGGGGTCAACAGCATTATGTTAGCCGGCGCCGGCGCCATTTTTCAGGAACATCTTGGGATGCCGTATCAGGCGGGATTGCTTATCACGATTGTCGGTTCCTATTTCCTACTGAAAAAAGGGATTTCCGGCGTGCTCCATCTGAACAGCATGGTTGTGCCTTTAATGCTTACGTTGTCGTTTATTATCATTTTTAATACGCTGGGCCTTCCGGGCTCCGGGCATTTTTTGTTTATTGATACGGACGCAAGCCCATTCGGCGCATGGCTTTCGCCGCTGCTGTATACCGCCTTTAATCTGGGGATGGCACAGGCGGTGCTGGTGCCGCTGGCCCGGCATACCGATGATGAACGCGCACTGGTCCGCGGCGGTATTCTTGGCGGGATCGGCATCGGATTTATGCTGCTCGCCGCTCATTTTGCGATGAGCTCTCAGTTGCCCGATATTTTAAGCTTTGAAATTCCGATGGGCAGCGTCGCCTTCCGGCTCGGCGTTATCGTACAGACTATCTATCTTCTGCTGATTTTCCTGGAAATCTTCAGCACCTTTGTCGCCGATATATTTGGCGTCGGGGAGCAGCTCCGCCAGCGCCTGCCGGTCGCCCCTGCCCTGGTCCTGCCGCTCCTCATGCTTGTCTGTTACTTGCTAAGCCAGTTCGGCTTCAGCTCGCTGCTGTCGATCCTGTACCCGATCTTTGGTGCGCTGTCGATGGTCTGGGCGGTGATGCTGCTGCGGACGCCGGTCCCGCCGGCCAGGGAGGGCGGCAAGACTTCGCCGGAGCCCCTCGCTCGGACATCATCCCGAACCATTTACACGGCTTCGCTGACCATGGCCCGACATGCGGAAGAACAGGCACCGGACGAGGAAAACGAAATAGAGATACCCGGAACCGTGCAACGTACGGAAGCAGAGAATGGCTCGGCAACGGAAATATCAGTGGGCAGCAAGAGAGATCCGCTGGGGTTGCTGTCAAACCCATCGAACCTTAGCCCGTTTCTTCGGCCTTCGGCCCCGCCCACGCCTCCCGCCGCTCCGCGTGCGCCTCTGGTACGGATTAACGGGAAATAGACGCGAAGCCTAAAACGGAAACTCCCATGTTCTCCATCCAAAAGTTGCCCGCCCGGGTTTTAAAGCTGTAAAAAGCCTATAAACTTTATCGCGGACAGCAAAAAGCTTCATGATCCGCAATTTCGGATCATGAAGCCGTGCCAGGTTGGTATTATACAGCGACGATCTTTGCCTGCGGGATCATAGATTTCGCCGCTTCGGCAACATGGTTGTGACAGGTCATCATGACGATCTGCCGGTCCGCTGACAGATCGCCAAGCAGCTCCAACACCGCCCGGAGACGGCGGTCATCGAAATTGACGAACAGGTCATCCAGCAGGAGCGGCAGCGAGGCGGTTCCGTGCAAGGTTCCCGCCAAAGCCAAGCGAAGCGCCAGATACAGCTGCTCCGCCGTTCCCCGGCTTAATCTGGCGCTGTCGATCAGCCCCAGCTCCCGATGCTCGGCTTTCAGCTCCTTCTGCCACAGCGTCATGACAATCCGGCCGTATTCGCCGCCGGTCAGCCTGGAGAAGTACGCAGAGGCGGTCTTGATGACCTGCGGCTGCTTCTCCTGCTCATAAATTCGTCGGGTCCGCCGGATCAGCTCGGCCGTAAGCGAAGTGACGATATACTGCTCCGCCAGCTGACGCAATCCGGTCCGCTGCTCCTCCAGCTGCTGAAGTGCCGTATCTTCGGCGCAACGCTCCTTCAAGTACTCCAGATCGCGCAGCAGTTTGCCGCGCTGCTCCAGCACTTCTTGCCGTGCGGCTTCGACGGCGGCAGCATCCGCATCGGCGGCGGCCGCTGCTTGTTCGATCGCATAGGCATCATGCTCTTCGAGCAGGCGGCGCACCTCTGCCAAAGCTTCCTGCTCCCAGCCGCTGGCCATCGCCAGCTCCCGCTCACGGATCGAACGGATCAGCTCGGCCGAGCGGACAGAGGCAGCGGCCCGGCGCAAAAACTCTTCGCCGTTAGCGGCGCCGCCTTCGGTCAGCAGCTCGCGGCTCCGTTCCTGCAGGCGTTCCTGCAAACGCCGGCCTTCAGCCAGCTCTTCGTTCACTTCCTGCAGCCTGGCGGCGATGCTCTCCCGGCGCAGCTGCGTTTTCTTCTGGTTGTCCCATTCGCGCATACGCTGCTGCAGCCAGCCAAGGAGAAGCGGGGAATCCATGTTCATCGTGGACATTTCCGGATTTTCCGGGCCGGCCGCTGTAGCACCGGCGTCCGTCATCAGCTTAAATATTTCGCCTTCATACGCCGCGCATTCGGCAGTCAATTCCGCCAGCCGTCCGCTGATTTTACGCTCCTGGCGCAGCAGCTCCTTGCCCTGCTCCACCCGGGCGAAAATATCCGGCAGCCCCTCCGGGGAAATGCCTTCCGGCAGCCGCCGCTCCTGCAGCCACTCTTCATACCGGGCGGACAACGCCTCGAACTCCGCTTCGGCGCGCTCCATCTCCACGTGCAGCCCGCGCTCCTGCGCCTGCAGTGACTGCAGCGTCGTGCGGCAGGCTTCCGCCTCCGCCGCGAGCTGCTCCATTCGCTGGCGCCACGGGTTCCAGGCGTCCATAATGCGCCGCAGCTCTTTCATCCCGGCCTCCAGCCCATCCGCCGCCGGGCTTGCCGGGGCCCGGCGCCGTACGCTCTCCGGCTCCGCGCCGGAGAGCAGCAGCCCCTGCAGCCGCCGCATCTCCGCGGCGGCGGCTTCCGCTTCCCCGCCTCCCCGCGGCGGGGAGCTCTCCGCTCTGCGCGCAGCGCGCAGAGCGGCCCACAGCCCCAGGTCCGCGGCGGCGAGCACGCCGAACGCGGACCCGTAGCTGACCGGCGCAGCGCCGGTCAGCCACAGGGCGGCGGGCAGCAGCACCGTCAGCGCTGCGGCCGCCGCCAGGACGCGCAGGAGCGCAGCGCGCCTGCGCGGGTTCCCGCCGGGGCGGCCGGCCCCGGCCCCGGCGCCTTCGCCGAGCTGCGCTTCGCGCCAGCGCTCGGCGGCCAGCTGCAGCTCGTCCCAGAGCTGCAGCACCTCCCGCGGGCTGCGTGCCGCCAGGCCCGCGAACTCGCTCGCGCCGTGTTCGCGCGCGAGCGCCCGCTCGGCCGCCTGCAGCGCGGCGCCGGCGGCCGCAAGGCCGGAGCGGAGCTGCTGCCGCTCCGCTTCCCGGGTCTCTATCCGCCGGTCGTACGCGGCGAATTCTGCGGCAAACCGCCGCGCGGCTTCACGGTCCGCCGCCGCGCCGGAGAAGCGCTCCAGCTCGGCCCGTCCCCAGGCCTCGCCGATACCGCGCAGCACGGCCTGCAGATGCTCGCGCAGTGCCGACAGCTCGCCGCCGAGCCGCTGGCGTTCGGCGCTGCGTTCCTCGTACACGCCCCGCCGCCGGTCCAGATTCTCCAGCAGCGGTCCCTGCGCTTCCAGCCGCTCATCCGGCTGAAGCGCCGTCCATTCCGCCTGAAGCGCTTCGAGCAGCCGCTCTAACCGGAAGAGCGCGCTGTCGTTGTTCTGGATGTCCGACTCCAGCCTTTGCCAGCGGGCAGCGCCGTCCTCCGGAAAAGCGCCGATGACGGGCAGTCCGTCCAGCTCCAGACAGTCTTGCTTCCATTTCAGCCACAGCTCCCGGATCTCCAGCGCTTTGCGCCGCAACCTGCGGTCCGCTTCGGCCTTCAGCCGCTCCGTTTCCAGACGGCGTATCCGTTCTTCAACGGCTTCCAGTGCCGCAGACGTTTCGATGTACCTTGGGAGGTAAGAGCGGCTTTCCGCCGCCTCCCGCTCCAGCCGTTCGATCGCCTGGAGCTGCTTGGCCGCTTCCTGCACCTTTCCGCGCGGCTTGTACAGCTTGTCTGCGTCCTGTACCAGCTTGCGCTCGGCGCGCAGAATCGCACTGCCGCCGCCCATGCCGGCGTGCAGCAAATAGCCGCCGAGTTCCTCCGACTGCAGCGTGCCCAGCTCCTGCAATTCATCCAGCGTTACCGCAAACAGCTGGCGGAACATGCTGCGCGAGATTCCGCCAAGCAGACGGCGCTCCAGGTCTTCCTGGGACGCTTCCTCGATCCGTCCGTCCGGGTAAACCAGCACGATGCTCAGCCGCTCGCCGCGGCCGCCTTCGCTCCCCGCAGCGTAGCGGCGGATACTCCACTCTATGCCGTTCTTATCCTGGATCCTAATCTTTCCGCCATGCTGACCGCCATGCAGCGGCTCGCCGCGCTCCGCCGGGTGGCTCCGTCCCGGAATGCCGTAGAGCATGGCGCGGATAAACTGCAGCGTTGTGCTTTTTCCGGCTTCATTCCGCCCATACAGCACCGTCACGCCTTCGCCCAGCTCCAGCTCGCGGTCGTGGAGGCGGCCGAAGCCGCCGATATGCAATTGCGTGATGTTCATTCCGCTTCCTCCCGCGCCGTGTCCATAGGTATTGCTTACAAGTTCTAGATCTTGCTCCTGAATCCGGGTTATGTCCACTGCGTGATGCCTTCGCGGCTTTAACCGGCTTCCTCCGCTGTCTCTTCTTCATCGTCCGCCGTGCGGTTGTCCCCAAACCTATCCATGTCTCTGCCCCTCAACACTCCTGCTTCCTCCGGCAGCATTCCGCCGGTCCCCGCATCGCCCAGCAAAGCGACCGCAAGCTCTGCGGCTTGGGACAACCAGTTGCGTTTCTCCTCGGCCGTTACAGATGAGAGCAGTGCACGCAGCTCCCGGTTCTCCAGCAGCGGCTTCATTGCCGCGCCGAGCAGGTCGTCTAGATCCGTTGCAGCGCCGGCACTTGCCCCGGTATACCGCAACAATTCGCCGAGAAAGCTGTCTTCCTCCAGCAGCCGTTCCCGGTCAAACGGCAAACCGGACTCCACGGCGAAGCCTTCCACCCAGACTAGACCGGCATATTGGCCCTGCTCGGCGCGAACAACCTCCCGGCGGCGCAGCTCGGCAAGCAGATCGTCCACCACGCTTTGTTCAGACAGCAGCCGGTGAAGTTCGCCGCGGCCCGTCAAGCGGAAACGTACCGCCGTGAATAAGCGGGGATGCTCGTCCCGCAGCGTTTCAATCTCCCGCTCCACCGCTCCGATCCATTCCTCTTCACGGGTGAAGCCGTCCACCGGAAGCTCCCGGATCATCCAGCGTACGCTGTCCAGTTCATGGAAGCGAAGCTGCGCGAACCCGCCTTCATCGACATCGACGATGTAGCAGCCCTTGGCTCCCGTCTCTTTCACGCTGCGCCCCTGAATGTTGCCGGGATATACGATCCACGGCCGTTCATGCAGCACCTCGCGTTTATGGATATGCCCCAGCGCCCAATAATCATAGTCCCGGCCGATCAGATCGCCCAAGGTGCAAGGCGAATACGTCTCATGCTGCGGATCGCCGCCGACGTTGGCGTGAAGCATCGCGATGTGATAAAGCCCGCTGCCCGGCAACCGGCTGAATTTCAGCGCCGTATTGTCCGTAACTTTCATGGTCGGATACGAAATGCCGCTGATCACTGCCACTTCCTGGCCGTCGCTGCGGCGGCGGGCAATGGTCCGCCCCGGCTCGTCCGCTCCGAATACGGTGACCGAAGGCGGATACGGCGTCTTCAGCCGCGGTCCGTCCAGCGGATCATGGTTCCCGTGGATCAGGTAGACCGGGATCCCTTCCCGGTCGAATTGCTCCAGCGCTTCCCGGAACCGGAGCTGACCTTGCAGCGAGGCGTCCGAAACGTCATACACGTCGCCGCTGATGACGACAAAATCGACCCGCTCGGAGACGGCAACGCCGACAAGCCGCCCGAGGGCGGCAAAGGCGGATTCCCGCAAATAAGAGCGGACCGAAGGCGAAACCTGGGACATACCGGCAAACCGGCTGTCCAGATGCAAATCCGCGGCATGAAGGAATCGGAAAGGAATCATATGTTCACCCTTTCGCTTCCGGCTGATATTGCAGGTACATTTTTTTCAGCTCATTGGCCACACGGGTCAGCGAGTATTGACTTTTGGCTTTCTCCCAGGCGGAACGGGACAGCTCATAACGGAAGCTTGGGTCGGCGATGACCTTCTCCAGCGCGTCCGCAAGCGCCAGATCGTCGTCGGGACGGACAAGCAGCCCGTTGACGCCATCGTCGATTTGCTCGGGAATCCCCCCGATATTGGTCCCGACCAGCGCCAGGCAGCTAAGCGCCGCTTCCGCGAATACCGAACCGAACGCCTCCGCCCGCGACGGCAGCACGAAAATATCGAAAAACGGCATAAACTCTTCCGGATGCAGCGTATAGCCGTAAAAAATCGTCTCATTATATATGCCGAGCGTCTTCGCCAGGTCTTCCAAATCGCCTCTGGACGGACCGTCGCCGATGATATGCAGCACGTACTCCAAGCCGCGGTTTTTCAGCTCGGCACAGGCCTTAAGAAGGACGTCGAGCCCTTTGGCCGGTACCAGACGGGTTACGGTAACCAGTTGCGGAATGCTGTTGTCATGGGGAACGGGCTTGAAACGTTTTTCGTCAAAACCGTTCGGAATCACCGTGATCTGCCCCGGATCCTCGATATAAAGCGCCATATATTCGGCGAAGGAACGGGATACGGTCATCAGCCGGTCGGCCTTCAGCTCCAGCTCGCGGTAGATCGAGACGAGAAACCGGTGCTCAATGCCGCCCTCGGCGATCGCTCCGTTGAGAATGAGCTCGCGTTCATAACTGGAATGAATCGTCTGGACAAGCGGAATGTCCGGAAAAACCTGTTTCATCGCCAGGCCGGCAATGGGATGATGCGCATGGATCAAATCGTATTTTTTACTCATCCGCAGCTTCGTCCACCACAAGTAATCGCGGTAGGTCTGGATATATTTTTGCACAACCGGGCTTTCGCCGTATTCGGTCCAATCAAACGTTTCAAATACCACTTCCTCGCGGCCTTTCCCGCGAATCCGCTTGGGCAGCCAGAAGAGGTCCATGTCCCATCGTCCCGAACGGAACCGCTCCTGCAGATACGGAATCATGGACGATACGCCGCCGGGCTGTTCCGGCGGGAAGAATAGCGCTTGCAGCAAATTCATAAGGCACATCCCCTTTTACAATTGCCCTGAATGCGGTGAGACCCGGCAATTATGTTATAGTAAATGATATATGTACAAAGGCAGGTACGATTAGGTCCCTTCTTTGATTTTATCGGTATCTATCCGAAACGGCAACTAAGAAGAACACTGCCGCAACACGCCTCAAAAGGAGAATGAACCATGAATCAACGACAGCTGCCCGCTGCATTCGAAGCGAACGTACGCGAAATGCTCGGCGCGGAGGCAGACGCTTTTCTGCAAAGCTATAAGGAACGGAGGACCCAGGGTCTTCGCCTAAATACGTTAAAAAGCGGTTACGGCCGCGTGCCCGCTTCCCAGGCCGTTGCCCGTTTCGGACTTGAATCCGTGCCCTGGTGCCCATCGGGCTATTATTACGAGGAGCCGCACCGGCCGGGCCGACATCCCTATCATGCCGCCGGGCTATATTATATTCAGGAACCTTCGGCAATGTCCGCGGCCGAGCTGCTGGCTCCCCAGCCGGGAGAGACGGTGCTGGATCTGGCCGCAGCTCCCGGCGGTAAAACATCACATCTCGCCGCGCTGATGCAGGGCCGGGGCCTGCTTGTCTCCAATGAAATCCACCCTGAACGGGCAAAGATTCTTGCCGAAAATGTGGAGCGGATGGGCATAGCCCACGCGTTGGTCACCTGCGCAACGCCTGGCGAGCTGTCGCGAAGATTTCCGGAAGCCTTCGACCGGATCATGCTGGATGCGCCTTGCTCCGGCGAAGGGATGTTCCGCAAAGACCCGGACGCCATTGCCGAGTGGTCGCCCGAACATGTGGAGATGTGCGCGGCGAGACAATGGGATATTCTGCAGGATGCGTACAAAATGCTGAAGCCCGGCGGACACCTGGCCTATTCGACCTGTACCTTTAACCGCCAGGAGAACGAGGAGACGATCGCCCGCCTGCTTGAAGCTTATCCCGATATGGAGCTGCTAGCCGATAAACGGCTGTGGCCGCATCTGGAGAAGGGCGAAGGGCATTTCGTGGCATTGCTGCGCAAGGCAGCGCGGGAAGATGAACTCGCGGATGTCCGGCCGGGGAAGCCGACCAAAGCCGCCCGGGGCAAGTCCAGCGGAAAAACAAATGCTGCCGCCGAGGCCTACCGGCAGTTTCTTGATTTTGCGGCCGCAGAGCTGCCCGGGTTCACGCCGCAAGGCGTACCGGTCTTATTCGGCGATGCCTTATACCTGCTGCCTGAGGCGTTTCAGTCGGGGCTTTCGCCCTCCGTGCTGGAAGGCTTGAAGGTACCGCGCGCCGGCCTGCAGCTTGCCCAGCTTAAGAAAAACCGCGTCGAACCGGCGCATGCGCTTGCCATGGCGCTTCAGCCCGAACAGGCCAAGCGGAGCTTCGATCTGAACGCGGAGGAGACGGACATCCACGCCTGGCTGCGCGGCGAAAGCCTGCCAGTTCCGTCCGGCCTGCACGGCTGGACGCTTGTTACCGTCGACGGCCTGCCGGTCGGATGGGGCAAAGCGAGCCAGGGCCAGCTCAAGAACCATCTGCCGAAAGGCCTGCGGGTATTGGGCGGGCAATAAGCCTAAATTCCTTTTCCGGATATTCTCGATGTTTCTGCCGGAATCTATTAAAGACCGGCAAGGGTCTTTTTTCCATTTTCCCCATAAAAGCAGACTCCTGTCCAGACTTATGGCTTAGCTGCCCTTACCGGTACCTTCATCGGAATCCCCGCCTTCAAAAAAAACAGAGCAGCAACCCTTCTTTTGTCGAAGAATTACCGCTCTGCGTATTTATCATTTATGGATTCTATGAAGCTGCGCTATGCTAAACAATATTTCAGCAGCGCATCGCGCACGCCGTGCTCATTGTTCGTTCCGGTCACCGCTTTGGACGCGGCTTTCACTTCAACCGGCGAGTTATCCATGGCAATGCCAAGACCCGCATAAGTCAGCATGGAGATATCGTTGTAATAATTGCCGATGGCCAGCACTTCCTCCTGGCGGACATCCAGCTGCCGGGCCAGGTTCATCAGCGCGTTGCCTTTGGAGGCATCGGGATGCATAAAGTCGATGAAAAATTCTCCGCTGCGCAGAATATTGTACGCCCCGCCCCACGTATCCCATTCCCGGTGGGCTTCATCCAGAATATCCGGCTTGGTGAATACGGTAAACTTGACGATCGGCTCACGGAATTCATCCCACGCAGGCAGCGATGCCGGCACGATACGGAAATGCTCGTACATAAACAGCGCCTCCTGGGACAAATGCTCCACGTTGTCTACGTACATATCAAAGGCGGTGTTGATGTCAAAATGAATACCGCGTTCCCGGCAATATGCAATGTAAGGGTCAAGGCCGCGTGCGTCCAGTTCGTATTGATGCAGCACCTTGCGGTCCTCCACCCGAACCGTTGCCGCTCCGTTATGCCCCAGCACATAACCCGTCAGTCCCATTTCCTCCATAAAAGGAATGGAATTTTGCGGACTCCGGCCTGTGCACAGCACGATTTGTCCGCCATGGCGCGTAACCTCGGCGATGGCCGCCTTGTTCTCCGCGCTCAGGCGATGCTCGTCGTCCAGCAGCGTTCCGTCGACATCCAGTGCAATCAGTTTGTATTTCATCGCTCCACCATCCTGTTCTGTCTTTATCTCTTCTCTATAAGCTTCCCCCTGCGGCGCTCCGCCGCCCCAGCCAGTATACAACGGAACTCTCCATTCCGGAATGCTTATCGGTTAACTTTTCATGAAAAAGCGTCAATCCGCCGCGTTACCGGCGCCCAGCAGTTCCAGCTCTTTTGCGGTTAGCTCACGGTACGCCCCAGGCTTAAGGCTTTCATCAAGCCGCAGTTCGCCCATCGAGACGCGTTTAAGGAAGGTGACTTTTTTGCCGACCGCCTGAAACATGCGTTTGACCTGATGGAATTTGCCCTCCGTAATGGTTAGCGAAATTTGCGAAATGACGACGCTGCCCCGTTCTCTGCTTAGTACTGTCAGTTTGGCGGGCTGGGTCACATAGCCGTCATCCAGCTCCACGCCGGCAGCAAAAGCGGCCACATCCGCCGCATCCACATCCCCTTCTACCGTCGCCTCGTACGTCTTCGGCACATGTTTACGCGGAGACAGCAGCTCATGGGCCAGCTGACCGTCATTGGTCAAGAGCAGCAAACCGACCGTGTCTTTGTCCAGCCGGCCCACCGGAAACGGGTCGAACTGAGCGTCTTTGGATTTAAGCAGATCCAGAACCGTGCGGTCGCGTTTATCTTCGGTAGCCGACAACACGCCGGCCGGTTTGTTCATCATGAGATAGATGAACTCTTTATAAGCAATCCGTTCACCGGCCACTTCAATGAGATCCAGATAAGGATCGGCATGAGCACCGCTGTCCTTCTCCACTTTGCCGTTCACGGTAATCTGCCCCTGTTTCGCCAGCTTGCGGATGTCGCTGCGAGAGCCGGCGCCCATATGGGAGAGAATCTTATCGAGCCGCTGTTTTTTGCCCGGCTTGTCCGCCTTTTTCATATTCATCTTAGGTCCACCTCCAGCCTGCAGGGTATTCATTTTTAAGCATTGCGTCTTGCCATTTGCCCCAGCCGACGCTGTACCCGTCGATACAGACGAGACAGTATCCTTTGGCTGCGGCCCCCTCTTGCAGCTGCAGCCGATCTTCCGCGATATTCAGCGTTTCGCCTTTCAGATACGATACCGCCTCCCGATCGCCGCTGGCGAGCGACAGCGAGCGGCGGCTTTCGTCCATCCGCAGCGCCGTTGCGAGCGGATGTCCAGGAATGAACCGGCCGCTTCGCACCTGGCCCATATACCATCCGGGCCGGACCGTCTTCAGACCGTTCAGCGCGTCTTTGGGCAGCGGGGACAAATACAGATGGTCCCCGTACCACACCGGATAGCCCTCCGGCTGCCATCCGAGCTGCTCCTGCGCGAACGCGGCAAACGCCGCGAGCGCCTCGGGCTCCCCGCCGCCGGATGCCGCACCGGCTCCGCGGCCGCCTTTGCCCCGCGGCGCGCCGCCGTCTCCGGCCCAGCCGCCAGCCGAAGCCCCGGCACGGCCGCCTTTTGCGCTGCGGCCTTCCCCGGCCTTGCCGGACGCCGCTTTCGGCGCGGCGGCATATTTGCCGCCTTTGCCGCGCGGAGCGGCGGCAAGCACCGCTTCACGGCCGGCTTCGCCGCGGCCCACGCGGGTTGTACCCTTGGCGGCATCGCTTTCCGATATGCCGCGGTTCGCAGTACCGGCACCGCCCATGCCGGCAGCCTCCACGCCGCCGCTCCGGCGCAGCAAGGCCATGAAATGACCTTCGCCCTTCACCTTGTGCGGCCACAGCCGCGCCGCTTCCGGCAGATCGCCGAAGCCGGGCGCAAAAGACCCGTGCCCATTGCCGATGGGCATCGGTGCAAAATCCGGATGCGCGGCCAGAAACGCCGCGATGCTGCCTTCATTCTCCTCTACGGCGAACGTGCAGGTCGAATACACCAGCAGTCCGCCCGGCTTTAACGCGCGGGCCGCCTCGCGCAGAATGTCGCGCTGCATATCCGCATACTTTTCTGGCGTCTGAGGCTCCCATTGTTTCGTCATGTCCTCGTCCTTGCGGAACATGCCCTCGCCCGAGCAGGGTGCATCTATCAGGATGCGGTCGAAGAATTCGGGAAAGGCGTCTGCGATCCGTTCCGGCTTTTCATTCAGCACGATGCCGTTGCGTACCCCGTACAGCTCAAGATTTTTCGCCAGCGCTTTCGTCCGCTCCGGATGCAGGTCATTGCTGACCAGCAGCCCTTGCCCCTTTAGCTTGGCCGCAATCTGCGTTGATTTTCCGCCCGGCGCCGCGCATAGATCCAATACCTTATGGCCCGGGCGCACATCCAGCAGCTCCACCGGCGCCATCGCGCTCGGCTCCTGGATATAATACAACCCGGCATGGTAATACGGATGTTTGCCCGGCCGTGCGCCTTCTTCCGTATAGTAACCTGTTCCGCACCAGGGAATCGGTTCACCGGCGAATGTTATCCGTTCCAGAAGGGCTTCCGGGGTAATTTTCAGGGTGTTGACCCGCAGACCCGCATAAGGCGCCTCTTGATATGTAGCCGCAAACGCATCATATTCGGAGCCCAGCAGCTCTTTCATTCTGGCGAGGAAAACGCCGGGCAGTTGTACCGCCATGTAATAACCTCCTGCATAGTCTTACTCAAAGTGAAAGAACAAATTTTGAAGCCGCCCGCTATCGCTTAAAAGTTTGTGTACAAATACGGACATATCTCTCTTTTAACAAACAGCGAAGCTGCCCGGCAGCCATCATGGCTTGGGGGCAGCCCCGTGTGGTCTTGGCGCTCGCTTACTCTTGTGGCAAAATCGGCGGACGCCGGCGCTGCGGTACACGCCGCGGGTGAGGGTTGGCCGCCAAAGCGGCCGACCGTACCCGCACCGCCTCTGCAAGGTCATCATCGGCGATTTCGATCGTCAGATCGCGGTAAGGCAGTGGCTCTGCGGCATACGCTTCCGGCGCCAGGCCGTCAGCCAATTCCTCCGCTTCGGCCGCCAGTTTGCCAAGCCGGATGCCCAGCATAACCTGCGGATACCTCTTTAACACCCCGGAAGAACGCTCCAGCATCATGCGCGCGCCCCGGAGATTGCCGCGGCGGAAATGAAACAGTCCGACCGCCACCTGCAGCAGCGCTTTATATAACGGATCGCGGTCCCGCTGGAGCCAGAGCTCCTCGAGCACCTCGTGACATTCGAAATAATCCCTGTCGCGGTTGAAATAGATCAGATACGCGACATAGAGCGGCTCATAAGCCATCGGGCAGATTGGCTTTCTTGGCGTTCGAGATCATCGTCTGTATTTCTTCCAGCAACTTTTTCATGCCTTCCATATCATGGGCTTGCCAGATCGTATTAAATCGCGCCTGGCTTTCGATGGCTTCATTCACCAAATGGTAGAAATATAGCTGATGAATCGCGCTCAGCACCTGTGTCGTCGTGTTCGAGTTCTCCTCGAACAGCTTCTGTGCCTCAAGGATCTCGTCGCGGATGCTAGACATTTCGGCATCCAGAATCGCTGCCGCTTCGGCCGCCGTCTTCAGCCGCAGCCGCATTTCATCCGGAAGGCTTTCCCGGTATTTATAGTTCAGCGAGTGCTCGATGGTCGCCCAGAAGTTCATCGCGAGCGTGCGGATCTGGATTTCGGCGAGCACAATCTTTTGTCCCAGCGCCGTCTGCACGGGATATTTAATGATCATATGAAAACTGCGGTAGCCGCTCTCTTTGTAATTGGTAATGTAGTCTTTTTCGTATTGCACCTCAAGGTCTTTGCGTGAGCGGATATACTCCGCCACCCTGCGGATATCCTCCACGAACTGGCACATGATGCGGATGCCGGCGATATCCTCGATCCCGGTCTCCAGGTCCTCCATCTTCACGTTCAGACGTTTGGCCTTTTCCAGGATGCTGGAGAGCCGTTTGACGCGGCCGGTCACGAATTCGATCGGCGTGTATTCCTCACGCTTCTTGAGCTCCGAGCGCATTGTCTTGAATTTTACCTTGAGTTCCTCTACCGTTTGTTCATAGGGTAGCAAAAAAGTTCCCCAATCCCTGCCGTCCATCGCCTTCGTCCTCCTGTCCTTTCGTCCAATCAATGATGGTCCGTACCCACCGCTTGCGATATATGGGTATAGCCGTCCTGCCGCAACAATTGCCGCAGCTTCGCATGAATCCGGCGGTTGACCTCCGGACCCTCATAAATGAGCGCTGTATAGATTTCAACCAGGCTGGCGCCCGCTTTAATCTTCTCGTAGGCGTCCTCGCCCGTAAAAATGCCGCCCGATCCCACAATCGGCAGCTTGCCGCCGGTCTGGCGGTAGATGCGCCGGATGATTTCCGTGGAACGGTCCCGCAGCGGTTTGCCGCTCAAACCGCCCGTTTCTCCGGCTTTATCGCTCCTTAGCCCTTCGCGGCTGAGCGTCGTGTTGGTGGCGATCACGCCGTCCACGTCCGCAGCTTGCAGCGTGCCGATCATGAACTCCAGTTCTTCGTCCGTTACATCCGGGGCGATTTTGACCAGCAGGCTTTTTGCCATGCCCGTTGCCGTACGCTGCAGCTCCATCTCCGCCTTCACCTCGGCCAGCAAATGCGACAGCTCGCTTCCATGCTGCAGGCTGCGCAGATCCGGCGTATTCGGTGAACTGATGTTCACGACAAAAAAATCACCGTACGGATACAGCGTACGGATGCACTGGCGGTAATCTTCGTGCGCCTGCTCGTTCGGCGTCACCTTGTTGCGGCCGATATTCACAGCCACCGGAATACGCCGGCGCTTTATATCCTGCAGCCGCCGCTTCATCGCATCCGCGCCTTCGTTGTTGAAGCCCATCCGGTTAATGAGCGCTTCATCCGGCAATAATCGGAACAGGCGCGGGCTGTCGTTGCCCGGTTGTCCTTTCGGCGTCACCGTGCCGACCTCCATGAAGCCAAAGCCGATGGAGGAAAATCCGGGCACCGCCGCCGCGTTTTTATCGAGTCCGGCTGCAAGCCCCACCGGGGTCGGGAAATGAAGTCCAAACAGATCCACCGCCAGATCTGCGGTTTCGGGAACCCCGTACATCAGCCGCAGCGCCGCTCCGGCATAAGGAACGGAGGATGCTTTATCCAGTCCGCCGACGACGAGATGATGCGCTTTTTCCGGGTCCATTTTGAAAAATACAGGTTTGCCTAAATGACGATACAGCACCGTTCTCGCTCCTTAAAGGGATGACCTCTGATGTGCAGACTCCCCCGTTTTACGTAGGTTTCATCTTTCAGTTTATCCGTTTCCGCGACAAAAGAAAAGTTTTTTGCCGAGCCTGTCGCCGCCATGGCAGGGTTTATGCGGGGAGTATAGAATTTTTAATGTAAACGCATTACAATGTAAGGGTAATCATCGAACAAGCCAAGAAAGAAGGAACTCACGATGTCAACAAAACGTAAGCCCCCTACCCTCCAGCAAAAAAAAGAAGAAGTAAACCGCAAGGCGATTTACTGGATCAGCGGCAGCCTGGTTGCCCTGATTGCCATCATTGTCGTGCTTCTGATCGTGGCCGGCAATTAATTCAGCCAGTGGTAGACTTTATGGGGGTTGGTCTGATTCGGAGGCGCGGCCGAAGGATAGCGTTCCTTGGGCACCAGCAGCTCGTCAGGCAGAACCCCTTCGCTGATCGTCACTTTCGTGCCCATCGGTACCATGGCGAACAGCTCTTCGATATCTTTCCGGTTCATCCGGATGCAGCCGAGGGATTCGTCTTTGCCGATGCTGTCCGGCTCGTTGGTCCCGTGAATGGCATAATTGGAGTCCGACAGCTGCATGCCGCGGCTCCCGAATTCGCCGTTATCATGCCCGTTGGGATTTACCACTTTGTCCGATATGGCGAAATCGCCTTCCGGCGTCCGCGTGCCGCCAAGTCCAACCTCATAATTCCGCAAAAGAATACTGCCGCTGGCCACCGCCAAGCGGTGTTTTTGTGTATCCACGATAATCCGCAGCGGCTGCGTGAAAAACGGCGCGGCCGCCTGCGCCCCTGAACCGGCGCCACTGCCGCCCGCAGCGGCTCCTGGCTGCCCGCCGGAAGCCCCCAGGCCGGCGGAGGCCCCGGGGGTTCCCCCACCGGCGCCGCCAGCCATCGCCGCCCGCAGCGGGGCGAACTGCTCCTTCATCAGCGGCGTTGCGCCGCCCAGCCAGTTGCCCGGAAACGCCCCCGTCAAATCGCCGATTGCTTTCGGTAAACTGCCCTTGGCATTCTTGTAAGCGCGCATGGCACTCGTCAGCGCGGCGAGCTGCTCCTCGCTCTTCTGCCACTTTGCCCCCTGCTTCTTCAGCTCGTTCGCATCGGACGGCTGGCAACTGCAGGTCGCGGCATCATAGGACTGCACGACCGTCTTGCCGTCTCCGTCGCCGCTGACGGTCGCCTCAACCGGCAGCGGCTGCTTCCACAGCAGCCACTTCCCGGACCGCTCCATGCCCAGCAGAGCGGTCTTGTACGGCTGCGCCGCCTTCCGCAGCGCCTCCGCCGCGAACCCGCCCGACGCCAGCTCGGCCTTGCCGAGCGCGGTGAAGGCGAGCCGCGGCTGCGCTGCGGCCACCTCCGGCTCCGCGAGCGACGGAGCCGCCTCGTCCGCGGCGGGGGCTTCGCTGCCCGCCGCCGCTTCCGGCACCGGCTCCGCTCCGGTGCCGGCGCTGCCCGGCACGCCCGTGACGGCGGCCGGCACCAGCGTGAGGAGCAGCAGCAGCGCAGCGATTCCCATGATGCGCTTGCGGCGCCCGGCGCGCTGGCGGAGCTGCGCCGCTTGAACCAGACCGGCTTCGTATTCGCGCAGCATCTCCGCCGGAACCTTGCTGCGTTCAAACGCTTCGTAGACTTCCCCAGCCTGGTTGAAGCAATAATTGGCTTTGCCCTGCTGTCCGTTCTTATCGTATTCCTTCCCGAGCAAGTACCATGCCATTTTATTGTCGGGATGCATTTGAACGTAGGCTTTCAGGTGTTGTGAATTTTTCATATGCGCCTCCCCGGGTTTCGGATCTCTACAGGGTATATCGGCATTTAAAAGCAAAAAAGACATCCCCCGGCCCAAAATCGGCCAGTGGATGTCTTTACGTTCTGCAGCGGGTGCTTAGCCTTCTTTATTAAAAGGGGCGTCCGCGATTTTGATGGAGTCGGTCGGGCATCCGTCCACGGAATCCTGGAGATCGTCGAACAGATCATCCGGAATCGCGGTATTGCCGCGGTTGCCGTCGTTTTCATAAATGACTTCCGCCAAGCCTTCGTCATCGTAATCAAAAATATCCGGGGCCGTCGCTCCGCATGCGCCGCAGGCGATGCAAGTGTCTTTTTCGACCCAAGTGTACTTAGCCATTTTATCTCTGCCTCCCGTTAAACAATACAGCCTGCCGTAACAGCCTGTTATTTTTCTCATATTAATATAAATAGAATACAATTTCAACGCATATCCCGGGATGTCTATATTTTTGCCTTAATCTCTATGCGGCGGATCACCCTCCGGCTCTCCTTCTTTTGCCGAATCCTCCGGACCCAGCTTGTACAGATTGTCCTTCTGCAGCGAGGTTCCCCGCTCTTTATGGTTGCGCAGCCGCGCCGAATGGGTCTCCGTCAGCATACCGGCCGTCAGCACCGCATTTTCACCGAACTTGTTGCGCAGGAGATCCATTGCTTTGTTGAGCGATTCCTTCTTGGGCTGACGCTCATAATCGAACAGGTCAAGCTGGATGGCGGCTTCATCTTTGGGGGTCAAGCTGTGCAGCGTCACACCCAGCAGCCGGATCGGTTTGTCGCTGCTCCAGTGGCGGGCAAACAGCTCGCAGGCCGCTTTATAGAAATCCTCGGCACTCTCCGTAGGCACCTCCAGCTGGCGGGACCGCGTAATCGTCTTCATGTCCGGCGTGCGGATCGTAATATGGACTCCCCCCGCTACCAATCCTTGTTTCCGCAGCCGGCGCGCCACCTGGTCGCTTAAGTTCAGTAGAATCGGCTTTGCTTCCGCAAGCCCGACCACATCATGCGGCAGCGTCGTCGTGTGCCCGATCGACTTGCTTTGCTCGCGTTCCGGATTGACCACGCCGTCATCCAGGCCGTTGCCTGCCCGCTTCAGCCAGGAGCCCATCACGCCGAAATGTTCCCGCAGCATCTTCTCGTCGGCGGCGGCAAGCTGGCCGATGCTGTATATGCCCAGCCGTTTCAGCTTCTCCGCCGTTTTGTTCCCGATGCCGAACATCTCGTTGCAAGGCTTGTCCCACAGGACGGAAGGGACGTCGCGCAGGCGCAAAATAGAGAGACCGTTCGGCTTTTTCAGATCCGACGCAATTTTCGCCAGCAGCTTGTTGGGCGCCACCCCGATCGAACAGGGCAGGCCAAGCTCGTCCATGATCCGCCGCTGAATATCCTCTGCGATCTGCAGCGGCGTACCAAACTGGCGCGAACCGGTAATATCGAGATAACATTCGTCGATCGACACTGCTTCCAGAAGCGGGGTATAGCTGTATGCGATTTGCATAAACGCATTGGAGTATTTACGATATAGATGAAAGTTCGGTTTGATCAGTACTAATGTAGGGCAAAGGCGCAGCGCTTTCTGCACCTGCATTCCGGTCTTGATGCCCAGCCTTCGCGCGGCATAGGAGCAGGTTACAATGATTCCCCGTCGCTGCTCAACGCTGCCGGCTACCGCTGTCGGCTTCCCTTTATATTGGCCAGGGTCCTCCGCTTCATGCACGGAGCAGTAAAAAGCGTTCATGTCCACATGCAGTATGACGCGTCCGTTCGCCGGATAATATTGGTCTACATCCCGCACAATATCCACCTCGATTGATCTGGTTTCCATTGACCCGCTTAGCATACTCTCTTCTAATAGACCAGGTCAATCCTTAGTTGCCGTCCGCTGTAAAGTTCTCTGTTACATTCTCGCGTAAAAGTGCTATAATATAAAAATTATTTCCCTTTGTATAGGAGGACACTCATGTCTAAGTCCATCTCCATCTTCGATACGACACTGCGCGACGGCACGCAAGGCGAGGGCATTAGCCTGTCGGCGGATGACAAGCTGAAGATTGCCAGAAAGCTCGATGATCTGGGCGTGCACTATATTGAAGGCGGCATCCCGGGAAGCAACAATAAAGACATCGAGTTCTTCCGCAGAGTCAAGGAGCTGCATCTGAACGCCAAAATCACCGCCTTCGGCAGCACCCGGCGCAAAAACTCCATCGCCGAGCATGACGAGAACCTGCAGCGGATGATCGATGCGGGCGTTCCGGCAGCCACACTGGTCGGCAAGTCATGGGATTTTCATGTTTCCACCGCCCTGCAGACGACGCTTGAAGAAAATCTCGCCATGATCGGCGATTCCATAGCGTATCTGAAACGCAAAGGGCTTGAAGTGATCTTTGACGCGGAGCATTTTTTCGACGGCTATAAGCATAATCCTGAATATGCCGCAGCCGTTCTGGCCAAAGCCCGGGAAGCGGGGGCGGATTGGCTGGTAATGTGCGATACGAACGGCGGCACCCTGCCTAACGAGGTTCACGATATCGTCTCGGCCGTTTCCGGGCAATTATCCGGCGCTTCGCTGGGCATCCACACGCATAACGACTGCGAACTGGCGGTAGCCAATGCCCTTAGCGCCATCGGCGCCGGCGCGCGGCAGGTGCAAGGAACCATTAACGGGTACGGTGAACGCTGCGGCAATGCCAACCTCTGCTCGATCATTCCGACGCTGCAGCTCAAAATGGGCTACCACTGCATTCCGGGCGATTCTCTGCCGCAGTTGACCAATACCGCCCGCTTTGTCAGCGAAGTCGCTAACGTCAATATGCCGGTGAATCAGCCGTATGTCGGCACGGCGGCGTTTGCCCATAAGGGTGGTATCCATGTCTCCGCGATCCTCCGGGATTCGCGCACGTACGAGCATATTCAGCCCGAGCTTGTCGGCAACAAGCAACGCGTGCTGGTCTCCGAGCTGGCCGGCCAGAGCAATGTCCTCTCCAAAGCCCAGGACATGGGCCTCAGCCTGGATCCAAGCAGCGAGCAGGCGCGCAAGGTCATCGAGATTATCAAAAACCTGGAGCACCAAGGGTATCAGTTCGAAGGCGCGGACGCTTCGCTGGAGCTGCTCCTGCGCGAAGCAACCGGAGAGCTCAACGAGCTGTTTGTCTTTGAATCTTTCAAAATGCTGACCGAAAAGGTCGCTGGCGCCCCGGTCGTTTCTGAAGCGTTCGTCAAGCTGAAGGTGGGCGGCGAGAATCTGTACACCGCCGCCGAAGGCAACGGTCCGGTCAATGCGCTCGATAACGCACTGCGTAAAGCGCTGCTGGCTTACTTCCCGCAATTGAACGACATGCATCTGTCAGACTATAAAGTGCGCGTATTGGACGAAAAAGACCAGACCGCCGCCAAAGTCCGCGTACTGATTGAATCCAAGAACTACAACGACACCTGGAGCACGGTCGGCGTGTCGAGCAACGTCATTGAAGCGAGCTGGGAAGCGCTTGTGGACAGTATGCGCTACGCTCTCCTCGGACAGATCTCGCTGGATCACGGCAAATCGGTCAGCAATGAGCCGCGCGGGCTTGTGAACCACTAGACGGGCATCCTTGCGATACGCATAAAGCCCTCCGAAGGCGGGAGATTTCCCGGTTGCCGGAGGGCTTTTTTCAATTATATGTTTCCGCGTGATCTTCAACCCGCTTTATCGGGTTTAACGCCTTTAGCAAGTGCAGCAAACTTCTGCTCCAATTCCTCAGCCGTCAAAGCACCGATAATGACTTCGACTATTCTGCCTTGCGTATCGATCAATACATTGGTCGGATAGGCCGCACCGTGGTACAGATCAAATATATCGCCGGTCCGGTCATACATCACCGGGAATGTCAGCCCATATTTGCGGACAAACCGCTCCGCGTTCGGCTTATAATCATTGCTGGTGACATTGATGCCGTACACATCCACAGCGTCTTTGTATTTGGCCGCCAAGTCGTTCAGTGCCGGCGCTTCCTCCTGGCATGGCCCGCACCAGGAAGCCCAAAAATTCAAGATCACCGGTTTGCTCCGCGGACCGCCTACGGCGTAGGCGTTGCCATCTTCATCTTTCAAGCTGAAGGCCGGTGCCGCTGCACCTGCTTTTACCGTCTCGAAGGTTGCCCCCGCAGATTGCTGCTCCATGGCAGGTATTGCCTCCGGCGACGGCGCTGCAGCCGGCTGGGTCCGGATATTTTGTACGACTGCGATCGCGCACAGGAGCGCAACCAGAGCGATAACCAACCAGTTCCTTATCTTCACGGCTCTCATCGTTACTCGGCATCCTTTGCTTCGGGAGTAAGTTTGCTCTTATTGTACCCCTAAACCAAATTGTTTCAAACCTGTGAACGAAAAATTGATCATCGCGAGGAGGATATACATGAGCTGTCAACGGCAGGAATACCAAGCCATAACGATGAGTTCTGCCGTTCGGGGCAAGTTAATTAAACATATGCTGGATTGCCTGCCCCAGGAAGCCTGCGGGGTTCTTGTAGGGACAGTGGAAGCTGATGGCGCAAGAATCAACGATTACAAGCCAATGGCGAACATTGCGCCGGACCCGCAGCATTTTTTTCTCCCGGACCCGAGGGATTGGGTACAAGCACTTTACGCGCTGCCCGCCCCTATCGGCCTCTTTCATACCCATCCGCTCGCCGCGCCTTGGCCGTCTGCCGCCGATATAGCTGGCCTGTCCTCCTTGGAGAGCAGCTTTAGCGTGTATCTGATTGGCGCACCCGAACCCGGCGATGATTCTTCGCTACAGCTTAATGGATTTTATATCGAAAAAGCGCGCATGGATAATGTCTCCTCCGAGTACCTGCTTCGGCATGTTCCAATAGTGCCTATTTCCAAACTGAAAAAATAAAGAGTTCTACATGTTGTACATAACTAATATGTGGAACCCTTTATATTTAACTATCGTATCCGTTACTTTAATAAATTCGAAAATAAGGTTTTACTACACACACGTTCCGTAAAGATCGGAGTTCGCCTGGATGCAAGAACGACTTTATAAAAAATTTGTATGTTCGGCAATATGCTCTAGCAAACTCACCCACAAAAACACATGCACGCACACGCCGGATCAGATGAATAGGGCAACAGGCATTCTCTCAAATCCTTTGATAGACCTCCGTTCTCGCAACTTTTTATTTTCTCCCTCGAGCTTCTTCATCTTACGTTTTAGCGAAGCCATGATGGCGTCCTTGTTGTTTTCATCCATTTCTCGCTTGATTTGTTTTGGTGTCGGTACTTGAGCTTGCTGTTGACGAAGCGATTCGATCCGCACACATATCTCAGGATTGTTATAGAGCGTTGCTTTGCTTACGCCGGAATCAGTTGCTACACTCCTTTGGTTTTTCTCCGCAATTTCGTCGCAGAGAGACCCACAGCTAAGTCTTTACAAGGGCTACCGCCGTTGCCCGCGCATGCAGCCAAAGACACCGTTTTGAGATAATGAAATCTTGTCATAAACCAAAAAGAATTAGGAAAGATTTGTGAGGAAAAACTCCGCGAGCTTCGAAACCGCAGTTGTTACATACTCGTCTTTGTCGTAAGTATCAACATGGGTGGCGCCATCTATCCAGAACAGTTCCTTTGGCTCTTTTGCGTTCGCAATGGCTTCGGTCGTCATCCACGACGTGACCGCTTGATTTCCGGCGATCATGAGGAGCGGACGAGGAGAGATCTGGTCAATGAACCGAAATGCTTCAAAATAGGCGATTCGGTCTATACTGTTCCAGGTAAAAAACTTAGCCGAACGTGGATGCTGCGCGCGATCGGTGCAGTAGTATTCCCATCCCTCGAAGGCGTGCAGATCCCCCAATGCGCGAGCTTCGTCTTCGGTTGCAGGAAAGATCGGAAACACGCCCATTCCTTCTCCGCGGGCTTCCGTAGTGCGAGCCTTCGCCGCTGCATCGAGCATGCCCCTAAAAACGGCAGAGTCCTGCTTGCCGTCACTTCCTTTACGGAATTGAAGATGGATGTCGGCCGCGCTAACAGTGGCAACGGCCTTAACGCGTTGGTCGGTAACCGTAGCCGGAATAACGTAACCGCCAGAGGCGCAAATGCCAAGCACCCCGATGCGCTCCGGGTCGACCTCGTTGCGTGTGCTAAGGAACGAGACGGCGGCTTTGAAGTCCTCCACTCGATGGGCGGGGTCCTCCAGCCCCCTTGGCTCGCCTCCGCTTTCTCCCTGATAGGCCGCATCAAAGGTAAGTGTAATGAAGCCTTGCTCTGCAAGTCGCTTTGCGTAGAGTCCAGCGCTCTGCTCCTTTACGGCGGTGCCGGGATGGCCGACGACGATCGCGGGGCGCAGACCGTCAACCTTTCCTTTTGGGGTGTATAAATGGCCAGCGATCTTTACTCCAGCACTCTCGAATGTTACGTCCATTTTCATATAATTTTGCATGTATTATTCCTCCATACTTTTTATTTTGATTTACCTTTTCAACACGATTCCTGCACATAGGCAGACACAGCACATTATCTTTCAGCGTAATCTCCATAGTGTTCACTCGATGGCAGGTTTCTTATTATCGCAGCGTTCAACCTCCTCATAAATTAACAATTGTACATTAATGAATATTGATATATTAATGAACATGTCTATAATTATATTCGAGTACTGAAAACCCTCAATTGTTAGATCAGCGTGATTTGTTAATTAGTGAACAAAGGTTAGAACATTGTTTATTATTTCTTGAAAGTCTGGTGAGTTTGATGTCTAAAGTGGATCGAAGAATAGGTAAAACGCAAGAAGCAATCAAGAACGCGGTTATTGAATTGATGTCTAAAAAGAATTTCGATGACATTACGATTCAAGACATATCCGACAGGGCCAATGTAAGTCGGGGGACCATTTACCTTCATTACTTAGATAAATTTGATTTACTCGATAAGCTTGTCGAGTCGCATATCAATGAGCTCCGAGAAATTTGCAGGGGAGCAGATCCGGACTTTTTTATCGGAGCACCGCTATGGACTGAATATTTCGAACGAAATTATTCTTTTTTTTCTTTGATGCTAGCCAGTAAAGGAGCTCCTTATTTCCGCACCAGGTTCCTTAATTATCTTATCGAAGAATTTAAGCAAGAGGTGGACGTTACCAAGGGGGAAAACCAGGGATTAAACGATGAGTTAATCGTGAGGTTTGTAGCATCCGCATTCGTCGGGGTAGTGGAATGGTGGTTTATGAATGACAAACCGATCCCGCATCATGTCTTGGCTGAACAACTGGGGTCATTGTTTGAGAGGAATATGTAAGGGATCATACTACATCAGACGGCTTTAGCGCGTGCCGCTCCACCGATCGTACACATCAAAGGATACCGCGGCCCGCTTGCGATCTCCAGGCGCCGGAGAAAACAAGCCGAAGACGTTTGCGTTCCTCGGTCCACTCACCCGACAAGAAGCCGTGAGTCTATGTTCCGAGGGCGGCAACTCCAATCACTGGTTCCCGGGCAGCAGGCATAATCTCTGTTTCGACCTCAGGGATAAACAGCGAGTATTAGGTTCCCACCAGACCGATCGTTTCTTCGACCGGAATCCCCAAGCCTTTATTGGAACTTGTCAATATCGCAAAAAAAGAGGATTCCGTCAGAGACGAAATCCAATGAAGAGAGGGGTGAACAGATGACAGCAAACCGGGGAAAATGGCTGTCGACATGGACCTCATTTTCCGCACAACCCATACTGGGGAAGCATGCGCTGTTCAGCATTCCGCTTGAGGCTTGCGGAACCTGCCGGGCACTGCCGCAGCGGGCGGCAAGTTCACAAGCGGCGAACCTCCGGTGAACCCACGTAGCGCCAAACCCGCTGCATGCTCTTGATGCTGTCTTTATCAACTATATTGAGCGGTCGCAGCATTCCCGGTACCGCCGGAGCCAGCTGCGGTATGACCGCCTTATGTTCGGCTTAAATAGGTGTACAAGTCGCCCAGCGTCTCCACTTGGCCGGTGTTCAGGATTTCGCGGATATAGGAGACCCACAGCTCTGCCGTCATCTTGGCATCTTCCAGCGCATGATGCCGCCCCTGAATCGGGATGCTGTGCACCGCTAGAAGCTCATCAAGCGTATAAGTGCTGCGATGCGGTTCGAGCGTTCGGGCCAACATCATTGTATCCAGTACCCGGTGAGTGAGCTGTACTTTTGAAGTTTTCCACAAGGCGGCATTCAAAAATGCCTTATCATGCGCACTGCCATGTGCAACAAGCACACGTTGTCCCACAAAGGACATGAAATTATGCAATCCGTCGATCAAAGAAGGGGCTCCTGCCGTCATTTCCGGGGAAATGCCCGTCAGCTTGGTAATGTTATCCGGAATCACCGTCTGGCAATTGACCAGCGTATAAAAGCACTCGTCGTACTTTACCTTGTCACCGACAACCCGAATAGCGCCGAAAGACATAATCTCATCGCCATGCTGATGCGAAAATCCGGTAGTCTCCAAATCAAAAATGACCGTATCCAGCTCCGTAAGCGGCGTTCGCAATGCTTCTGGCCGCCGTTTCTCGCGCATCAGTGAACGGATAAAGGCCATTTGCTGCGCAGTTTGCTGGGCCGATTCCCCGCCCCGGATCGAAGCGAACGCGGACGGCATTCCGCCTTGCCGCAGATTGTTCCAGAATCCTCCGCCTTGTTTCGGCTCCTTCATGATTGTCTCCTTTCCGCTGACCGGAGCTGACGCTGCAGCGCCCGATGCAGGCGTCTGACAAGCAGCAGACTTTCCCGCAGCTCCAAGAAGAGCTGCTTGTTCTTTAGATCTTGTTCAGCCATGTAGTCACTGCCCTCCAATAACCCGTCCAGCTCTTTATAGGGCGTATTGGTCCTTAAACGCAATGCAGTCTTGAACGTACGGCGAACCTCTTCAAGATGATGATATTTGTTTAGCTCATCCAGTGCATCCAGCCGCTCCAGCGTTGAGCTTTCACGGATTCCATGCAGGATGGACATGTGCCTGACAATATTGACGAGCGGAATATACACTCCGTATTTGATATCGAATCCACCGGCATGATCACCAAAACGTTCGATCAGCACTTGTCCCAAAATATTCAACGTGGCTTTATGACGGACTGTATTCCGTAAAACGGCGGTATACAATTTCTCGTTGCCGACAAATCCGGCATGGAACGCCTCCTGCCATTCCTCTGACAATCGGGCACTGCCGGCAACATGCCGCATATCGGATGCGATGATCAGATACCGGACCGGCTCCCATTCCAGATCCTTCATCCAGCCGGCCAACTGTTCTTTCCATTCCGTCAGTGTTTTGCGCCACAACGGTTCGGAACACATCACTTTGCCTTCGCATTTTTCGTAACCCACCTGCTCAAGCAGATCGGATAATCGGACGCCAAAAGCGTCAAAATAATTGCGCTTAGCCCCGTCGGCTTCTCCTTCAATAATCAATCCGTTATCCTGATCGCTCCAAAGCGTACTCTCCCGCCTTCCGGCGCTGCCGAATACAATAAAGGAATAGGCGCAGGGAGGCGGGCCGTAGCCCGCCTCTTTCATCTGCGCCTCGCAAAGGGTCACCGCCGTCTTGGCGACCGCGTCGTGCATGTCGTTGACCACGGATACCCAATCTGCAATCGGAATAACATTTAACTGTTTCAGGAGAGCGGACTGGCAGGCGATTCGCCTTGCCCTTAGCTCTTCCGGCGTACCGGCTGTTGAGATGGACGTGAGTTCTCTGTCTTTGTTCCAATCCGCCACGCGGTCCGCCTCCCAGGTGAATGAAAGTATGAAATTAGTTCAGCGTTTTGGATTCCGATTCAGCGATCAGCTTCATTTGCTCCGGATAGCCGTATGTGCCGTGTTCGCTAAGGTCCAAACCTACCAATTCTTCTTCTTCCGTTACACGCAGACCGTTCACCAGTTTGATAACGTACAGGATAATGAAGGACATTACGGCTACGAATGCGAAGCTTCCAATCACGCCCAGCGCTTGAACGCCCACTTGGTGGAATCCGCCGTCATAGAACAAACCGGCTTTACCTACAAGCGCACCTTTTTCAATCAGTTTCGGGTCTGCAAAGAGACCTGTGGAAATCGCCCCCCACATACCGGCGATGCCATGCACGGAGAAAGCGTAGATCGGATCGTCGAGTCCCGCGCGTTCCAGCCATTGCGAAGTCATGAAGGTGAATGCTCCGGCAATTAGACCAATGACTACAGCAGCCCAAGGCTGTACGTAAGCGCAGGCACCGGTGATAGCAACGAGTGCAGCCAATACGCCGTTCAGCATTGCAGGAATGTCGGATTTTCCAAAGTACAACCAGGAAGCAATCAGTGCAGCCAGACCGCCTGCAGCAGCCGCAATGTTTGTCGTGAGGGCAACGTGGCCGAAGAATCCGCCCATCGGCGACAACGCGCTGCCTGGGTTAAAGCCGAACCAGCCGAACCAAAGGATGATTACGCCCAGTACCGTGAACACTTGGTTATGGCCCGGAATAATAACCGGTTTGCCTTCTTTATTAAACTTGCCGAGACGAGGTTTGAGCAGGATCGTTGCGACCACAGCCGCAGTAGCGCCAGTCAGATGGACTACCGTAGAACCGGCATAGTCTTGCATGCCCATTTGCGCCAACCAGCCGCCGCCCCATACCCAGTGAGCAACTACCGGATAAATAACAACCGAGAACAGGATACCGAAGATGATGTACACGCTCAGTTTGGCGCGTTCAGCCATACCACCGGATACAATCGCCAGGGATACTGCCGCAAAAGCCATTTGGAACAGGAATTTAACGTTCAGGGTAACGTCGGAGAATCCAAGAGCGTTTGCGAAAGCATCCGCTTGTGTGTCTCCGCTGTACAGGAAACCTGTCGTTCCGAAGAAATCGTTGCCGTTGCCGAAGCCGAGACCGAAGCCGAGGGCCCAAAAACAAAGGCTCGCAATCGCGAGAGTCAGTACCGTTTTACCGGCAACGTGGCCGGCGTTTTTCATGCGGACCGAACCAGCTTCCAGCATTGCAAAACCCGCTTGCATAAAGAATACAAGAATAAAGGCCAGGAACGTAAATGCCGTATCCAATCCGATTTGCAGATCAGGTGCGGTAGGTCCGTCAGCGGCAAAAGCGCTGACCGGGTAGATCATTAGTGTGACCATAGCCAGGAACATCATCAGTAATTTCTTTTTCATACGTTACCCCACTCCCCTAATGTCATATTTTCTAACAAAGCGTGAAACTCTTAATGTCATTATAATCAGAAGTCAGGTAAATTGACAAGACAATTTTTTTGAATATACGCTTTAAATTATGCCGGCTACGTAAATGGCTCCTCGCCCGCTAAATTAACCATCGTTCAGTAAAAATCCTCACCACTTCAAGGGACTCCTGCGGTTATAACTGTTACATATTGATCGTGTCGGGATGAAATGCCTATTCATTTCGCTCTATTATTATGTATTCCACAATTGAAACATGCTGAGTGTATGTCAAAAATATTCATGCAAATTACTGCACTATTTTCATTATACCGCACAACCATTTGTACTTTAATTCATTTTTCATGAAGAAAGTGACTAAACTGCAACGATTCCTACGATATATTACACACCGTGTTATGTATATACTCGGTAATATATCTGCATTTATAGAACACCCGATGCATATACATAAAGTAAGCATGACGTTTGACTGTACGGTTTGTGGTTTGATATCATTATATAATAGAAAGAAACAAAGCTGCCGCCCGCATCGTGGCGGTCGATTAATGAGGTGAATTGAAATGGGGATATGATACTATACCGGATCGGAGAATTGGCCAAGGCCGCAAACACCAGCGAACGCACCATTGATTACTACACGAAGCTGGGACTCATTTCTCCGGAAGTGCGCACTGAGAAAAATTACCGGCTGTACAGCCATGAAACCTTAGCCGCTCTTGAACGTATTAGTCAGTTAAAACAGGAGAAATATAGCCTGGATGAAATCAAAAGCATCATGAGCAAATGGAGTGCCGCCGCTCCGGAAGCCGAAGTCTCGGACAAACTGGTGGAATTGGAGCTTCACATGCAGCAGCTGGAACGGGAAGTCAAAGCCCTGGAGCCGGTCCTCAGCGGATTGAAGCCAAAACAGGCCAAGCGGGCGCTGGCCGCTCTCCTGCCGCAGGGACTTGCTTGCATGGAAGCAATCAAATATTTGCTTTCGCAAAATTTATGACTACTTAGTGGAGGAATGAACATCATGATGTCTTTAATGTATTTATTAGTATTTATCGCCTTTCTGTTTTCCTTGTGGGCGCAGTTCAGGGTCAAGGGGAACTTCAATAAATGGGCAAAAGTTGCGAACATGAGCGGGCTGACCGGATATGACGCCGCCCGCCGAATGCTTGACGCGAACGGACTCCACGATGTGCCGATCGAGCCGGTACGCGGAGCACTTTCCGACCATTACGACCCAATTCACCGCGTTGTGCGTTTGTCGGAGCCGGTCTACTACGAACGTTCCATCGCAGCGATCTCGGTAGCCTGCCACGAAGTGGGGCACGCCATCCAGCACAAAGTCTCCTATCCGATGCTGGCGCTGCGCCACCGGATTTTCCCGGTCGTCAACTTCGCATCCGGCGTGGCACCGTTTATGATTCTTGCCGGCTTCCTGTTCAGCTCGCTGAATCTGGTGGGTCTTGGTATCATCTTCTTCTCGGTTACCGTCGCGTTCCAGCTCGTGACGCTGCCCGTCGAGTTCGATGCCAGTAACCGTGCCCGCAAAATTATGCCACAGCTCGGCTTCGTCTACGGCGATGAAAGCCGCGGCGTCGCCAAAGTGCTGAATGCTGCCGCACTGACTTATGTCGCCGCAGCCCTCGTCTCAATTCTTGAACTACTTCGCCTGGTTACCATGTTCCTTGGCAACCGCGATTAATCCCAGCACGCAATCGAATACGAACGAACTAAATCAAACACCCCGTCAGGCTAGGAGCCTGGCGGGGTGTTGTTGTTGCGGTCTTTAAAGTAAGTCAACAGGAACATGCGGAACGAACGGGCAACGAGCGGCAGCTTGCCGTCGCTGCGATGGATGATGCCGACCGTACGGGTAACGACCGGTTCAATTACCTTGACCTTGGCCGGCTGCATCGGGCTCGTCGGATAAAGCGCCGTCTCCGGCAGCAGGCTAACGCCCATTCCGGCGGCAACCAGACCGCGGATCGTATCCGTCTCTCCCCCTTCAAAAGCGATCTGCGGCTTAAAGCCTGCCTGCAGGCACGCCTGCCAAACGATCGGCCGCAGGGAGTAGCCTTGGCTGAACAGCACGAATTTCTCATCCGCCAACTGTTCCAGCCGGATGACCTCTTCTCCCGCCAGCGGATGGCTCTGAGGCAAGATCGCAAACAATTCTTCGGTCATCACGATATCGCCGGCTACATTGCCGTCGTTCTCGGGAAACGGCGAGATAAAGGCCAGATCCACTTCTCCGGATAAGACATCCTTGATTAACGAAGAATAGGTTCCCTGTTTGAAAAGGAACTTCACGTTCGGATAATGTCGCCGGAATTCCGCAACGATCGTCGGAATCAGATGGGTCCCCAAGCTGTGCGGGAAGCCGATACGGATCTCGCCGCGCTCCGGGTCTAGAAATTCGTGAATCTCCATGACCGAACGCTCCAGGTCTCTCAGAACGCTTTCGACCCGTTTACGAAAGAGCTGGCCCACCGGCGTGAGCTGCAAATTACGACCTTTCTGCATAAACAGCTCCACCCCAAGCTCTTCTTCCAGCTGATGGATCTGCCGGCTGACTGCAGACTGGGCGACATGCAGTTCCTCCGCGGCTTTCGTTACATGCTCTTTCTGGGCTACCTTCAGAAAATATTGCAGCTGCCTTAGTTCCACGCCTTACACCCGCCCTTGCCGTCGTCTGAATTGAAAAAGACGAAGTATCAGCCCGTACAGGAAGAATCCGGCAATCAATCCGCCAAGGTGGGCCATATAATCGACGCTAGGCGATGCGAAGGACATAATAATCCCCATTACCAGCAGGCTGTACAGCGTTTTGCGGGATTGCGGGTCCATCATGTTGCGCTGCATCAGGGCGATGTACAAAAAGCCGCCGTACACGGCATAGATTGCTCCTGAGGCACCCACCGACACCGTGGCGACATCGACCACATCGCGGCTGCTGACAGCCACGGACAGAATATTTGCGATGATGCCGCCGGCCACATAGAGCAGCGCATATCTCCACCAGCCCATCACCCGTTCCAGCGGCGGCGCGAAGACCAGCAATGCAAAGCAGTTGAAAAACAGGTGGGCAAAGCCGTTATGCAGAAATATCGCGGCGACATAACGCCACAGTTCGCTTTTCTCGGGACCGGCGTTGACCGTGGCTCCATAATGGACCAGCGTATTCAGATTCGTTGAACCGCCGTCCAGCGTGAGTACGATAAACATCAGCACATTCGCTGCTAGCAAAACGCTGGTAACCGGATAATACCGGAGATAACTCCGCCAATTCTCATACCGTATGAATATCATGGCACCCATCCTTTATGTAAGTTGTCCGGTTGGACTGAGGCTTCCGAAACGATTATAATTTATTCTGGCAGTAACAATCCAATTTCGCGTTCAAGGAGGAACCAAAGACATGGCGCAAGAAAGAACAGGCGTAGCCGCTTTTAAAGGAAATCCGATCACCCTGATTGGACCGGAGCTTAAAGCCGGGGACACCGCTCCGAATTTTACAGTAAGTAAAAACTTGCTTGAAACCGCGCAGCTCAGCGATTATGCAGGCAAAATCAAGCTGATCAGCGTGGTCCCTTCCCTAGATACCGGCGTATGCGACGCGCAGACCCGCCGATTCAACAGCGAAGCCGCAGAGCTTGGCGACGATGTCGTCATCCTGACCATCAGCATGGATCTGCCGTTCGCCCAAGCCCGCTGGTGCGGTGCCGCCGGAATTGACCGCGTCGTCACGTTATCCGACCACAAGGACGCTTCCTTCGGACAAGCCTACGGCGTTCTGATCAAGGAGTTCCGCCTCGATATGCGTTCCATCTTCGTTATCGACAAGAACGACAAGCTGACTTATGTGGAATACCTCGCGGAAATGTCCGAGCATCCGGATTACGATGCCGCCATCGCCGCCGTCAAAGCGCTGATGTAGTTCCCGTTTCGTTTAACGCTGATTTTAAAAAAGCGGCAGAAGGTCTTCCCTTCTCCGCTTTTTTTACATGTATAGAGATTCAATCCACTTTGAATTTGCCGAGCTTCTTGTCAAGCGACTGGTACAGCCGCTGGATAACGCGGTAGTTGGCGCCCAGATCGCCGAGCGATCCTCTGGAAGCGGAATAGATGTCGATGGCACAGCGCACTGGCGTAGTGTTCAGCACCGATACGGTGATATCAAGCGTGCGGCCGAATCCCGTCTTTTTCTCCAGGATAATTTCACCGACCGACTGCACCTCATGCAGTACTCTGTAACCGGGAATCTTTTTAAGTGTCGAGGATACCTCGTCCCATGCTTTGTCTTTCGAAAGATTGTAATAACGCGTCTTCAATGCCGGATCTTTCGCGCGGTCGCTTGTTCCGTCAAAACTGCGGAAAAGGCCGACCAAGGTTCTCTTGAGCGACAAAATTTTTCCCCCTCTTCAAATCTCAAGATCATTATTCTAAGTGTAACATTGTTGACCCAGGAACAAAAGGGCAGCCCCTTACTTTCCTGTGATCGAACGCAAACAAAAAAGGCACCCTGATCCGCAATTAAGCGGGAAACAGGGCACCTTGGGTCTAAAAGCGGAAAACCCGCCTATGCCGTCCGGCTGCAGTGTCTTCTGAACCTGCTTTCACAGGTGGGTGACCGCAGAAGTCGTTTTTGAATTCCCCAAGTCGTATAGACAGGGCCTTTCAGCCGCGCTTCGTGTAGATCTCCCGAGACATTGTCATTGGTTCAAAACAACGAGCAACCGTTAACGTACATCGCAGGATTTACAATCATTATATTGCGTTATGACGAAAATGTAAACCTGTATGCGCTTTAGATTACGATGGTATTATTTTCTCGCCGTTCCGCGGAGCCCTTTATTCGCTCTTTTTGGTTTGTTCGTTCCATTCTTTTGTTTCATAATCGTCGTCGTCATCGTCATCATCGTCGTCATCGGCTTCCGCCTGTCTGCGTGCCTCTTCTTCCGCGGCTTCCTGCGCTGCCAGTTCTTCTTGCTTTTTCTTCTCTACCTGAAGCTGGAGCTTGTTGTATGTCGCGTAGAAATTAAAGAAGGCCAGCATCGAAATGAGCGTAGGTACACAAAGCACGTAAAGCACGGGATACCGAAGACCTATATAAAGGATTACGCCTGCGCCAATCAGCGTAGAGAATACGCGGAACGGCCGGGCGATGGTCAGCAGGATGGAGTTCGTCATTACTTCTTTGAAGGTCATTTGATAGTGAACCACGATCGAGAAGAAATTGAACAAGGAGACAAAAACGATAATCATCAGTACCAGCATCAGGATGCCGACCAACCGGAAGTTGGCCATCTGCGTCATGTATACGGTAACATCCACGTACATCACGGCAAACAGGATGGTGTAAATGATCCCCCCCAGCATGCTTTTCTTATAGTTCTCTTTATAGCCTTGAAAAAAAGTCTTGAACGTTCCTACGTCGGTGTTACCCATAACCCACTTGCGTACAACGGTAAACAGCGCCGATGTGGCTGGGAATACAGTGAACGGGGTTACAACCCCCAGTACCCAGTTGAGCGTGATTTGCTCATTGGCTCCACCTGCATCCGCACCGGTCAACATAAACTTGGTCAACAACACAAAAAGAAACGGAATCGAACAGATTGCCCATAAGATATTACTGAAGGCAATACGTGATATCCATTCCGTCACGCGGTATAAACCGCCCATTGCTCCTTTAAACTCCAATTCCCTTCCTCCTGTCTGTCTCGCGCATACTGCGTACCTTAACTATACCCTATTTGATATGGACATTTCCAGCGCCCAATCTTGTGAACACTGGGTAAGCGTCTATGCAATCGGGTCGATAAGTCCATATATTGACAACGTAACAACGACAACAACCACTTAAAGGAGGTAACGCTCATGTCCGCACCTGGCTGCTATCCTTGGACTTCCACCGGCACGATCCTTGTATTGTTTATCCTGCTCGTCATCATCACTCGTACTTTCATCTAAGTGGGTTATTCGCCGCATCACTCCATAGCATAATAAAAGAAGACGAGATTCCGCCGGGCGGATCTCGTCTTCTTGGCGCCTTCTAATGCGGGCGATTATTCGTTAAAGTCGTCGCGGTTGGCCGGACGGGAGCTGGATGGACGGCTGGACGGCTTGCGGTCGCTTCCGCCGTCGCGGTTGCCTTTGTATCCGCCGCCGTATGTGCCGCCGTAGCCGCTGCTGTAACCGCCGCGGCCGCTGTTGCCGCCACCTTCACGATCACGGTTGCCTTTGTATCCGCCGCCCGCGTTGTCGCGGTTGCCGCGGTATCCGCCGCCGCCCGAACCCGAACCGGATCCCGACCCGTTACGGTTGCCGCCGTAGCCGCTGTTAGGCTTACGGCCGCTGCGTAGATCGAATTTGCCGCCTCTGCGTTTCACGCGGATCGGATCTTCCGGCGTCAATTCGACTTGGGCATCCTTCGACTCGCCGGTCAGCAATTTCAACGCTGCCGAGAGCAGTTGTACAGAGTCGTATTGCTCCAGAAGCTGAATGGCAATGCCTTTGTATTCGTTCAGCTCGCCGCCTTCAACGGTTGCCAGCAGGCGTTCAGCGGTGATGCGTTGTTTGCCCTCAATCGCCTCTGCCATCGTAGGCAGCGGTTTGCGGGTAATCCGGTGACGGGTTACGCGTTCGATCAGGTGCAGGTGGTCCATTTCACGCGGCGTAACGAAGGACCATGCAGTACCTTCTTTGCCTGCACGGCCGGTACGGCCGATACGGTGTACATAACTTTCCGGATCTTGCGGCAGGTCAAAGTTAATGACATGCGTAACACCGGAAACGTCGAGACCGCGCGCAGCCACGTCGGTGGCTACCAGTACGTCGATGCTGCCGTCGCGGAATTTGCGCATAACGGCGTCGCGTTGGTTCTGCGACAAGTCGCCATGCAGACCGTCCGCGGAATAACCGCGCTTCTGCAGACCTTCGGACAATTCGTCAACCCGGCGTTTTGTACGGCCGAAGACGATCGCGAGTTCAGGCGATTCCATGTCGATCAGGCGGCTAAGCGCTTCGAACTTTTGGCGTTCAGGCACTTCGATGTACGCCTGGTCGATCAGCGGTGCGCTGATTTGCTTCGGAATGACCGATACATGCTGCGGGTTCTTCAGGAACTGTTGGGCAAGACGCTGAATGTTAGGAGGCATCGTTGCCGAGAATAACATTGTTTGGCGTTCTTCCGGCACCAGCTTCAGGATCGTTTGAATATCTTCCATAAAGCCCATGTCCAGCATTTCGTCCGCTTCATCCAGAACGACGGTTTGCACGTCGTCCAAGCGGATCGTTTTACGGTTGATGTGGTCCAGGAGACGTCCCGGAGTACCGATAATCAATTGCGGTTTCTTCTTCAGACCGCGGATTTGGCGGCCGATGTCTTGCCCGCCGTAGATGGCCAGCGAACGAAGGCCCTTGAAGCGGCTCAATTTACCGATTTCTTCGGCAACCTGAATGGCCAGCTCACGGGTCGGCGTCATAATGAGCGCCAGGATTTTCTCGTCTTCACGGGTGATCTTGGAGATCAGCGGGATACCGAAAGCGGCGGTCTTGCCCGTACCGGTCTGTGCTTGACCGATCATGTCCGATCCGGTCAGCGCGATTGGAATCGCCTGCTCCTGAATCGGTGTCGCTTCCTCAAATCCTAGTTCAGTGATTGCCTGAAGCACTTTGGGCTCCAGGCCGAATTCTGCGAATGTTTTCAAATTATTCATGCTCCTTCTATACAGTGGACATTCCACATGCTTGTCTGTATTCTTAAGTAGCGGTAAACACAAATATAGGCTGTCCAGAATAGCCTGTTTCTCTGCACGGCTACTGCAGTTCACTCCCGAAGTAAATGCAAAAAGTATCATTTTAACGTTCTACTCAAGAATATCCTATACATTATATCACATAACCCATCGGGAATACCAGTGTATTCCTTTCTTTCATTATTTACATTTCAAGGCAGGGGTGAAAGTGCTTGCAAAAAGCAAAACTAATCGGTAGCTATCTCACGGTAATATTCGGGTCCGCCCTTATCGCAAGCGGTTTTAATCTGTTTCTGATCCCGCATCGCCTGCTCAGCGGCGGCGTCTCGGGCTTGGCGATGCTGGTCGGCTATTTTACGCCGTTCAACATCAGCCTTATGTATCTGGTCTTTAACCTGCCTTTGCTGATTGCCGGCTGGTTCCAGCTCGGCAGACGCTTCATCGTCCTCAGCATTGTTTCGGTTGTCGCAACTACCTGGCTGATGGCTCTGCTTCCGGAGCGGCAGGTAGCATCGGACATGCTTCTTGCTTCCGTTTTTGGGGGCGTGCTGGTCGGCGCGGGCGCCGGCATCTCCTTCCGGGTAGGAGGTTCCTCCGGCGGCTTTGACATTCTGGGCTCCATTATTACCAAATACCGCGACTTTCCGGTAGGTAACGTGCTGGTGGGTCTTAACGGTCTGGTGATTTTAGCCGCGGCTTATTTTGACAACAACTGGAACCTGGCGCTGGCTTCCATGGTATCCATTTACGTAAGCGGGAAAGTGGTTGATCTGATTCATGTCAGCCATTTGAAGGTAACAGTATATATTGTAACCACACGAACCGACGAGCTTCTGCAGCAATTGCTTGGACTTCAACGCGGTGTCACCAAAATTAAAACCGAAGGCGCTTATTCTCATGTCGAAAGGGACATGCTAATGACAGTAACCACCCGGTACGAGCTTGCCGAGTTGAAGCGGATTATCCGAAACAGCGATCCCCAGGCATTTGTCAATATCGTGGAAACCGTCGGGGTTATGGGTTCTTTCCGCAAGCGATAAATTTTAAGAAATGCGCATAATTTAAAATTGTGATATATTAGTCTTACGCAGAACCCATAACTAAATCATGAAGATTGTGCGTTATCCCTTTTTCAAAAGCACTTCGTTTTCCGATGAACCTGAATTTCATTCAGCACTATTCGAAAAAGGAAAGGGTGACTTTTATGGAAATGGAAACGGTGAAACTGTCTGCAATCGTCATGAGGTGGTATCCGGATATGATGCCGTTCCTGAAACAGGATGAACTCAACTCCATAATTGTCTTGCGCGACGGGCTGAGCATTCTGGAGGCGGCAGATGCCATGGATATCATCCACTACAGCATCTACGAGCATCAGAATTCTGCGTATCTTCAATGATTTCCTTTTTGGCACTTTAAGCAAGCTGGTTTTTAGATGCCGCCCATGCAGGTTTTGGCACGCGCCGATGCCTTCCGTAGGCGGCATTTATTTTGCCGTTTAAAATTTGTACATCCCGTTTAAAAACAACAAGAAGCGACAGCACCTTGGAAAAAATCAGGGATTGTTACAAGACTGTTCTTTTTACCGGGTGCCGTTCCTTTATACTTTAAGGGAATGTACATTAAGGGAGAGAAACGCATGAATATCACCTGGGCACTACTGATGATGGCACTCGGGAGCGTCGGCGTACAGCAAAATACGCATCAAGCCGATGTCTCCGCCGCACTACAAACCGCCATGGACACAGCCATCGTCGCACCACACAGCAGCAGCAGTCCTGACGCAAACTCGCCGTCACCGAATGTCTCAGGCGGAACTACAACGCCAACGCCTTCAGCTGGAGGAACGGCCGGTACGGCATCGCCGTCGCCGGACAGTACTTCAGGGCTTGTTCACACCGATCCGCAGCCCGATGCTCCAAAGGTTAAAGGGATTTACGTTACGGCATACAGCGCCGGCGGTTCCCGGATGGAGACGCTGCTGAAGCTGCTGGACGAGACGGAACTGAATGCAATGGTCATCGACATCAAGGACGATGCCGGCTACATTACGTACAAGACGGACAATCCGGAGCTTCAGAAGCTCGGACAACCGCAGCCGTTCATCGGAGACATCCAGAAATTGATGACCCGGCTCAAAGAGCATAAGGTGTATCCGATCGCGCGTATCGTCGTCTTCAAGGATACCGTGCTTGCCAAGAAAAATCCGCAGATGTCTTTCGTGAATCCAGACGGGACCGTCTGGACGAACAAGAAAAAAGGCGGAGACAGCTTTGTTAACCCTTATGATGAAGATGTGTGGAAGTACAATGTGGATATTGCCAAGGAGGCCGTAAAGCTGGGCTTCAAGGAAATCCAGTTCGACTATGTAAGATTCCCCGAAGGTTTCGAGAAACGGGCGGATACGCTGAAATATGTCAAAAGCAGCAAGACGCGCGTCGAAATCGTCTCCGACTTCGTCAATTACGCCAAATCGGAGCTGACGCCGCTGGGCGTAAGGGTCTCGGTGGACATCTTCGGTTACGCCGCTTCCGTACCCGCTGCCGAAGGGATCGGACAGGATTTCGTCAAAATCTCCAAAAACGTCGACGTTATCAGCCCGATGGTTTACCCGAGCCATTACTCGACCGGCTGGTTTGATGTAAAGGACCCGGACAAAAATCCGTACGCCACCATCAAAGGCTCCATGGTCGACACGCATAAAAAGCTCGATCCGCTGGGCAGCTACAAACCGGTCATCCGGCCTTGGATCCAGGACTTTACCGCCAGCTGGCTGGGCAGCGGCCATTACGTGAAATACGGCAAACAGCAGGTTGAGGATCAGATCCGCGCCCTGCATGACGAGAATATTGATGAATATCTGTTATGGAACGCGAACAACCGTTACACTTCAGGCGTAACCTATAAATAATCCGATTCATGCACTTATCTTTTATTCACATAGCAAACAGTAACAGGACCCGGCGTCTGCCGGGTCTTTTGCTGAACAGACGGCTGCGCCGCCGATCACAAATCCTGATAACGAGGCCTATACAATGAGACAAACTTTTTCATACCGGCAAAAAGCAAGCCAGTTCCTGCACATCCTCTTCCCGATTCTGGTGACGCAAATTGCGTTATCCGCGATTACCTTCTTCGACACCAACATGTCCGGCAAATTCGGAACGGACGACTTGGCCGGCGTTGCCATCGGTACCAGCCTCTGGATTCCCATCCAGACCGGGCTCAGCGGCATTCTGATCGGAATTACGCCCGTGGTGTCCCATTTAATCGGCAGCCGAAAAGACAGTGAAGTGGCGCCGAAAGTGTTCCAGAGTTTATGGATGTCGCTGTTCCTCTCCCTGATCGTGCTAATTCTTGGCGGTCTTGTCCTGTCGCCGATTCTCGATTTCATGAACCTGGAGCCGCAGGTGCGCAATATCGCCTTCCGCTTCCTGACCGCCATCGCTTTCGGCGTCATTCCGCTCTTCGGGTACACGGTCATTCGCAGCTGCATCGACGCGCTTGGCCAGACACGAATCTCCATGCTGATCACGCTGATCGCTCTTCCGGTCAATGTCGGCCTGAACTATCTGCTGATCTTTGGTCATTTCGGATTCCCGCAGCTCGGCGGCGTAGGCGCCGGCGTGGCTTCCGCGATAACATATTGGGTCATTTTTGCCATATCGCTCGTATTCATGTACCGGTTCGAGCCTTTCCGGCGGTTGCGAATGTTCCGGAAATTCTACATATTCTCGCTGCGCAGCTTCAAGGAGCTGCTGAAGATCGGCATCCCCATCGGATTCTCGATTTTCTTCGAGACTGCCGTGTTCTCGGCGGTAACCCTGCTGATGAGCCGCTTTGACACCGTAACCATTGCTGCCCACCAGGCAGCCATTAACTTCGCATCCACGCTGTATATGATCCCGCTCAGCATCTGCATGAGCCTGACCATCCTGGTCGGCTTCGAGAACGGAGCTTCGCGTCTGCGTGACGCCCGGCAATACGGGGTTATCGGCATTGGATCCGCTGCGGTCCTTTCGCTGCTTACGGCGCTGGTACTCCTGTTCGCGGGAAGACATGTCGCCGGACTGTATTCGGATGACCCGGCGGTGATCTCACTGATCAAGCATTTTCTGATCTATGCGATCTTCTTCCAGATCTCGGATGCCATTGCTACGCCGACGCAAGGCGTCCTTCGGGGCTATAAAGACGTGAATCCGGCGTTCATCATTTGCTTTGTGGCTTACTGGGTGATCGGGCTGCCTATCGGGTATGCGCTTGCGACGTATACGGATCTGGGCGCTTACGGCTACTGGATCGGGCTGATCACCGGGCTCGCGCTCGGTGCCATCATGCTGCTCAGCCGGCTGGTCATGGTCCAGCGGCGGTATACACGGGAGGCCGGCAAGGCAGCACTGTAAACTGACGTCACTCGAAGCTGGCTGCAGGTGTGCGGTGACACTTTTTTTACAAATTAACGTAAAGACAAATCGTCCCCACAGGGACGATTTTTTTATGAGCAACGATTACGCAGGAAATGAAATAGGGTATAATTTGGTATAATTTAGTGAATTAGTATGGTGGTGATACGGATGATCTACAGAAAAGCGGTGTTCTGGTTCTCCTTTGCAAGCCTTGTCATCTGTCTGTTGAACTACTTTGGTTACGACAGCAGAAACATTCTGCTGTTCGCCTTAAATCCTCTGCTAAATCCTATTGTATACAGCGAGCCCTTCCGTCATTTGGTCTTCAATTTCAACAGCTCTCCCATGAACGGCGACAGCATGGCGATTGACGTCTATTTCCCCGCTTATATTCTCCATTTCTTTTCGTTCCTGCTGATTGGAGCTATAGTTGATGGCCTGATGATTCGAATTTTGAAAAAGCAAAAACCGCCCTCGTAGGGGCGATTTTTAATGAAGCACTTCCTACTCAGGTGATTGCCACGACCGTTGCTTCACCGGCTTTTGACCAGCAAGCCTACCGCTTCCTTGATCACCTGATCCGGCGCGCGGCCTTTATCGAGTTCATCCTGGATGCAGTGCTCCAGATTCTCTCCGATGACGGCGCCTACGGTCCGGTCCACAGCTGTCCGGATCGCCGTTAGTTGAGTCACGATCTCCCGGCAATCCGCTCCCGCCTCCAGCATGTTCAGCACACCGCGCACCTGGCCTTCGATCCGCTTCAGCCGGTTTTTTGTCGCTTTATCGTATTCCATATTGTCCCCTCCTAATCAGGTAAACAGGTTCACCGTTGAATCCTCGGCAGCCCCCAAATACGCGGCCACTCCGCCAAACTCGACGCCATCGATCAATTCTTCCCGCGATATGCCCATAATGTCCATGCTCATCGTACAGGCGATCAGCTTCACGCCGACCTTCAATGCACCTTGCATTAACTGTTCCAATGAATTGACGTTTTTGCGCTTCATCGCATAACGGATCATCTTCGCGCCCAGACCGCCCATGTTCATTTTGGACAACGGCAGGCCCAAAGTTCCTTGCGGCATCATGGCGGCGAACATCTTGTCCATGGCCGGTTTCTTCACTTTCGGTGCCCGGCGTTTATCCTTACGGAGCACGTTCAATCCCCAGAAGGTGAAGAACATCGTTACCTCCTTGCCCATCGCAGCCGCGCCGGAAGCGATAATAAACGAGGCGATGGTTTTGTCCAAGTCGCCGCTGAACACGATCAGGGTCGTTCCATCCTTCGGAGCTGCGGAACTGCCGGAAGCTGCTGCAGGAATTTCTGCGTTCCCTTTACGAACCACTGCCTGCACTTTCCCCGCGGTTAGATCAACAGCCTCCAGCGTGTTGCCCGTTTTCAAGCACCACTGCCGGATGTCGGCGGCGAAGCCGAAATCGGTCGCAGTGATCGCGAGCCGCTCGCCCTCCTCCATCGTCTGCACCGTCTCATACACCTTGAGTATAGGGCCAGGGCACTGTAGTCCGCAAGCATCCAGCAGCAGCGGAGAGGCCGTAGCGGAAGCAGCTGCAGGCGGCTCAATCTGTGCGTAACGATCCGGTGCAGGCTTAGACGGACGGATCCTAGACTCTTCGGAAAAGGATGCTGGCGCCGAAGGGGCAGCCTGCTCCTTAAGCGGTTGAACCGGATCCTGACGCCCTTGATCCGTGTCGTTATTACGTTTGGCGGCCATCGCAGAATAGGTTTTATAGCCGCCATCCACATTTTTCACGTTATATCCATGCTGCATAAGCATCCGGGCTGCAATGTATCCTCGCAGGCCAACCTGACAGGAGACAGCAAATTCCCGGTCTCCCGGCAATTCATCCAGCCGATCCCGCAGCTGAGCGAGCGGAATATTTACCGAGCCTGGAATCGAGCCGGCGAGCCGCTCCACTTCATCGCGGACATCGATAACCAAGCCGCCGCCGGCGACAAAATTATCGACCTCGTACCACTGAAGATTGCGGACTAACCCCTCGAGCACATTGCCAGCAGCGTATCCGGCCAGATTAACCGGATCTTTGGCCGACGAATACGGCGGTGCGTAGGCCAGCTCGATATCGGCCAGCTCGCTTGCCGTCAGCTTGCCGCGGATCGCCGCCGAGATAACGTCGATCCGTTTATCGGCGCCGTCTGGACCGACGGCCTGGGCTCCGAATAAAGTTCCGTCCTTGGGGCTGAAAAGCAGCTTAATCGCCAGCGGTGATGCACCTGGATAGTATCCGGCATGGGAGTTGGGATGAATATGCACCGCTTCATACGGAATCCCGCGCGCCCGCAGCGTTTTTTCATTGTTGCCCGTGAGCGCCGAGGTCAAACCGAAGGTTTTGATGATCGCTGTGCCCAGCGCACCTTCATAGGATATTTCCCGGCCATTGATATGGTCTGCCGCAAGCCTTCCCTGCCGGTTGGCCCCCCAGGCCAGCGAAACCATCGTTTCGTATCCAAGGTTGTAATCCTTCACTTCAATGGCATCGCCGACGGCATAAATAGCTGGATCGCTGGTCTGAAGCGCATGGTTGACCTTTACCGCGCCGCGTACGCCCAGTTCAAGTCCCGCAGCCCGCGCCAGCTCGTTTTCAGGCGTTACGCCGATGGACATGATGATCAGATCGGTCCGAAGTATGGCACCCGACGCAAGCGCTAAGGTCTTGCCACCGTCTTCGATCGCTTCAACGCCCTCGTTCAACCGAAGGTCAACGCCGTGCAGCCGCATATGCGCTTCAACCGGCGCCGCCATCTCCGGATCAAGCGGTCCGAGAATTTGTCCGCCCCGATCGATAACCGTTACATCCAGTCCCCGTTCTCGCAGATTCTCTGCCATCTCCAACCCGATAAACCCTGCGCCCAAAATCGTGGCATGTCCGGATTTCAATCCATCCACAGCGCTTTTAATGCGGTCCGTGTCTGCGATATTACGCAAAGTATACAGATTCTGAGCCGCGCCGATTCCCGGGATCTCCGGAACGATCGGTTTGGCGCCCGGTGACAAAATCGCGAAATCATAGGACATCTCGCCCGTCTCCCCGGTTTCAACGCTGCGATAACGGATCATTTTGCGGTCACGAAGGATCTCAGTCACTTCCGTCTTCACCCGCACATCGATGTTAAAACGTGCCTTGATTCCTTCCGGCGTTTGGACGAACAGTTTTTCGCGCTCGGCGATGGTTCCGCCGATATAATACGGCAGGCCGCAGTTGGCGAAGGATACATGCTCCCCGCGTTCAAACATAATGATCTCATCCTGCTCGTTTAAGCGCCGCAAGCGCGCCGCCGCCGAAGCTCCACCGGCAACCCCGCCGATAATAACAATTTTTCTGCTCACATTTCTTCCCCCTAATAATAATACCCTATGGGGTATATAATATACGGGTGGGGGTATACAGTCAAGCACATTCTCCCTCTTTGTTGAAACGAACTTAACCGAGAATGCTGTTTTCTAAATAACAAAAAAAGCCCCGAGCAGCCAATGCGGCTGCCGGGGCGCTGCTATCCGATTATTGGGACAGGCGGGATGCCAGTTCATACATTTCCGTATCGAATGGTTTCTTCGTATTTACAACCAAGTCAATGTCGGTCAGGGTCAGCTCGCCTTTGATGATGCCGCAGGCTTTGCCGGATTCGCCTTCAATCAGCTTGCGTACGGCAAAATCGCCCAGACGGCTGGCCAGGTTACGGTCGGCCGGAGTCGGCGTGCCGCCGCGTTGAATGTGGCCAAGCACAGTAACGCGCGCATCCAGGGAGGAGTGGCGGTCTTTGAGCGCTTGGGCAACATCTTCGCCTTTGCCAACGCCTTCCGCAACGATTACGATACTGTGGCGTTTGCCTTTAGCGAAGTTTTCCTTCATGCGGTCGGCCACTTCGTTCAGATCGTAAGGCATTTCCGGAACGAGAATCGTTTCGGCGCCGGAAGCCAAGCCGGCATGCAGGGCGATATCGCCGCAATGACGGCCCATAACTTCAACGATGGACGAACGTTCATGCGATGACATCGTGTCGCGGAGCTTGTTCACGGCATCCACTACAACGCCTACGGCGGTGTCAAAACCGATGGTGTAATCGGTGAAGGAAATATCGTTGTCGATGGTGCCCGGCAAGCCCATTGTTTTGATGCCGAGCTTGCTCAGCTTGTTCGCGCCATTGTAAGATCCGTCGCCGCCGATGACCACCAGGCCGTCGATGCCTCTTTCGTTGAGGATGTCGGCGCCTCTTTGCTGGCCTTCCGGCGTCATGAACTCCAGACAGCGGGCCGATTGCAGAATCGTGCCGCCGCGTTGGATGATATCGCCCACGCTGCGCAGATCCATCGGGAAAATATCGCGGTTCAGCAGGCCTTGATACCCGCGTTGAATACCGTATACTTCAATTCCGTAGAAGATCGCGCTGCGCACGACGGCGCGGACAGCGGCGTTCATCCCTTGGGAGTCGCCTCCGCTTGTCAATACTGCAATTTTTTTAACCTGAGTCATGTGTTGCTTCCTCCTTAAATGTTGTGCGAAGCCCGGTGGCAGTCGGGTCGCAGCTCTAATACATGCGCTTTCGAATCCAGCGGCTGTTCGCAAAGAAAAAGAGCCGGGTGAGCGGACTTCTTCGCATCAGGCGTTTGGATACAGAGCGGACTTCCCGTTGTTCGCTGACTTTCGGATCGGATAGATACAGTGCGAGCAGCCCTTCGATGACCATGCGGTGCATGGACGTCTCGGGGAGACTCCGTACATCCCTGCGGGCCCACTCCACAATGGAAGCGATCCGGTTCAGCATGGTATCGGTATCTTCATAATAATTGCAGAAATTCAGATCTCCGCCGGCCCGGTCTTCATCCTGATCGATCAGATAGTCGAGCATAATATGCAATCCGCAAAGATGCGGGAAGTACGCAGCACGAATCGAAGCCGATGTCGTGAGACTCAGCTTGGGATTGCAGGCAGCCAGAAAAAGCATAAAGATGCCCAGTGTCGATCCGGTAGCCGCAGCAAACTCATTCCAGTACAAATGGGGTGCACGATGGCCTTCCTTGCCCCACCACTCTTTCAGCGCATCCTCCCGCAAATCGTGACGGATATGCTTGTACACCTGCAGATCAGTATACAGGACAGCCAAATCGCGGATCTCCGCCGCCGCAGCGGCATAACCCGGCAGAAGCGCAGTCATCTCCTGGCATTTGCGGACCAGCCGGTGCAAATAACCGCCATCGTCCTGCTCGCTCCGCAGCGCGTAATAATTGCTCAGCTCCGCGCCGGGCGTGACGGCATCCAGCATCGATTGATGCAGCAGCCGGAAATCGGCAGGATCGAGCGAAGTACTGCGGTCGCACAGATTGTCCAAATAATCGCTGATCGTTTGATACGCTACAATTAACGGAATCAGTATATGCCTCATCGACAGATTGCCTGCGGCGTAAATGCCGCCCCCTTCGCAGTGAAACTGCTTCGTTTCAATGCTCGCAAGCGCCTGCTTTCTCAGCTCCAGATCGGGAATACGCTGCGCATCCTCGCGCCAGGAGCGGAGACTTTCCCGCACTTCAGGCAAAATGTACTTGTACACCCGGTTCATCAGTCCGATCGGACCGCGCGGGCCCAAGTAACGGCCTTGCTCTACTTCGTTCAATGAAAGTGCCTCCACAATGTTGTCTCCTTCTCCAAACCAACCATATTATAATATGCTGGACGTAATAGTACAAACAACAAAATCACTTACGCAACATATTGAAACATTCAGAAAACGTCATTTTTACAAACATCAGCAGGTTTCTTTATGATATACTAGGCGTATTTGATAACCGGAGGAGTGCAACATCATGGATAGAGAAGCGACCCGCAGCAAGTACAGCGACCAGAACTGGCTGCGATCCTTCATGTTTACCGTTTATGGTACGGGCGTGCTGGCCGTATCCTATTTTCCTTTGTTTTACGCCAATCTCGGCTTCAGCAGCCGGCAAATCGGACTGCTCTATTCCATCGGCCCGCTGATCTCCATCCTCTCGAATCTGTTCTGGAGCACGGTCAGCGACCGGCTGGGCACGACGCGCAAGATTATGTCCATTTTGCTTGCGGGACAACTGGCGGCGGCCATCCTGCTTGCCAGAGCGGACGATTTTTCTACAGTCATGCTCATTCTTTCCTTTTTCTATTTCTTCTATTACCCGGTTTTTCCGCTTTCCGATACAATGGCGATTCAAACTGCCGAGCGACACGGCCGAAATTTCATTACGATTCGCGTCTTCGGTTCGTTGGGCTATTCCTTTTTTGCCTTGACGATCGGCTATGTCCTGCGCGGGCTCGGCTCCTCTTCCAGCGTCGGCGTTTATATCGTCATCGCCGCAACCGCCTTTATTCTTACGTTCATGCTGAAGGATGTCCGGCGCAAGAACAAGCAGGCCACCGCCGTAACGGCTGCGGTAACGGAACAAGCTGTTGGTGAATCCCGAAGCCTCAAAGCGATATTGCTGCAAAAAGAGGTGCTGTGGTTCTTCGGCCTGGTGTTCGTGCTGGCGATCGGCTACCGGATGAACGAGGCATTCCTGACGGTCAGCCTTAAGGGCATGAACGCCGGCGACGAAATTGTCGGCTGGGCGCTGCTCGCCTCGGCGCTCAGTGAAATTCCGGTCTTCTTCGCCCTAAGCAAGTACGGGGACCGGTATAAAGAACTTCCGCTGCTGGCATTCGCCAGCCTGATGTTCGCCCTGCGCTTCCTGCTGATGGCCCTCACCGATCAGCCCGTTGCCGTCGTGTTCATCCAAGCGATGCACAGCGTATCCTTCGGCATTTATTATGTAACCGCGGTGCGCTATATCACGCGGATCATTCCTGATCAGCTGCGCGCAACCGGCCAGGCGATCTTCACCGTCGTCTGGTCCAGTGCGGCGGGACTGCTCAGCGGCACCTTCGGTGGTGCCATCTATGAAGAATCCGGCCGGTCCTTCTTCTACTTCGTCGCCGCCGGATTCTCCGTCATCTCCTGCCTTGGATTCCTGTTCCGCCATCTGGCCGATGCCGGCGGCGAGCCTCGCCGCTTCGGCAGACGCGCTAAGGCTATCCAAAGCGGATTGCCCGCCGAAGCACCGCTTCCGGCAGGCATAGAGCCATTGCCTCTGGAGAAGCCTTCACTGTAACAGTCCCCCGGGATGAGTCACCTTATTCCGGGGATTTTTATATAGAAACAACAAAAAAACACAGTTCCCGAAAGAACTGTGCGTTTCTGTTAACTCGGTTCCACACTTACAAGTGCTTACCATATCAAATATATATAGCGGCCAGCAGAAGCTCTGCCCGGTCGTTTCTTATAATTTAACTACGTTAGCTGCTTGTGGACCACGGTTACCGTCAGTGATGTCAAACTCAACGGCTTGACCTTCATCCAAAGTCTTGAATCCGTCGCCTTGGATAGCCGAGAAGTGAACGAATACGTCTTCGCCGCCTTCTACTTGAAGAAAGCCATAACCTTTTTCTGCGTTAAACCATTTTACTGTACCTTTCAAATGAACAACCTCCTAAAAATACCGCCATATATGGCGTATAACTGTATTATACCCCATCAGTCCTTGTAAAGCAATCCATCTATTCCCTGTCTGGCGGATTTAATTTGCTTTTCCCTTCACCGGTGCGTTATCATTGTCCCAAAAGCCAAAATTCGCCAGGGTGGTAATTCTAATGATTAAAAAACACGAAATTTACAAAACCGACAAATGGAACATGATGACCGTAGAGGTTCAAGGCCGCTACATCATCCTCCGGGAAATTTCCGATCAATGGGGCGAGGAGACCCACACCTTTATGAGCCGGCCGGCCATGATGGAATGGGCGCACAGCCGCTTCAACAAAGAATCCTACAAGGACAACGAAGAGGAATACCATAATATTATGGAAGCATTCAAGCAGGTGTGACGGATGGGAAATGAAAATCTTGCCATTTACGTCGTTGTCGTCCTCTGTCTCGGCGCGGTGCTTCTGATGCTCAGGGACCGGATTCCGGCCCGCCTGAAACGCAGCCTTGCGCTGACGGCCGTCATCCTGATTGCGCTCGCGTTTGTTTTCATTATTTACAGTTTCTTGGCATAGCTAATAGAATCCGGATTTGGCGGGGCATACTAAGCGAGACTTTACATATTCAGGAGGCCATGCCCATGTTTCCCGCCGCCAAATCCCTCCCGCTTTTGCTTTCGCTATGCCTGCTGGCCGGCGATTGCGCAGCAGCGCCTTCTTTGTGCCAGACTTCGGCGACGGCCGCATCCCAACCATCGAGGAGGATTTCTATGGAACAATTATTGAAGAGAAGTGAAGTACCCGCCGAAAACCGCTGGAAGCTTGAAGATATGTTCGCATCGCAGAAGCAGTGGGACGGGGAATACGAAGACGCCAAAAAGCTGATCAAAGAGGCCGCCAATTTTCAGGGCAAGCTGTCGGATCCCGATTCGCTGAAGGCCTGCTTTGAGCTGGACGACAAGCTGTCCCTCCTGACCGAGCGCCTTTATGTCTATGCACATATGCGCCAAGATGAAGATACCGCTGCTCCGGAGTATCAGGCACTCTCCCAAAAAGCGAAAAAACTCAGCGTGGAAGCCGGCGAGGCGTTGTCCTTCGTGACTCCGGAAATCCTCTCCCTGCCCGTGGAGAAGCTGGATGAATTCATTGCCGATCCGGAGCTGAAGGATTATACCTTTACCCTGACCGAAATGAAACGCGAAAAAGCGCATGTCCTGTCCAAAGAGGAGGAAGCGCTGCTCGCCCAGGTGGGCACGCTGGCTCAGGCGCCGCAAAGCATTTTCGGCATGCTGAACAATGCGGACCTTAAATTTCCGAAGATCAAAAACGAAGAAGGCAAGGAAGTGGAACTGACGCACGGCAGCTACATCCAGTTCTTGGAGAGCCCTAACCGTGAAGTGCGCAAAGCCGCGTTCAAGGCGGTGTACGGTACGTACAGCAAGCAAAAAAATACGATTGCCGCTACGCTGAGCGCAAACGTCAACAAAAACGTCTTCTACTCCCGGGTACGCAAATACCCTTCCGTCCTGGAAATGTCGCTGTACGGCGACAACATTCCGAAGGAAGTGTATACCAACCTGATTGATACCATCCATGAAAGCCTGCCGCTGATGCACCGCTATATGAAGCTGCGCCAGAAGCTGATGGGCGTGGATGAGTTGCATATGTATGACCTGTTCGCCCCGCTCGTGGACGAATACAAGCTCGATATTACCTTCGAGGAAGCCAAGAAAACGACGCTGGAGGGCCTCAAGCCGCTCGGCGAGGACTATCTCAAGGTGCTGCAGGAAGGTTATAACAACGGCTGGATCGACGTATACGAGAATGAGAACAAACGCACCGGCGCTTACAGCTGGGGAGCCTACGGTACGCATCCGTACGTGCTGCTGAACCATAACGACAACCTCAACAGTATGTTCACGCTGGCGCATGAAATGGGCCACGCCCTGCATTCCTATTACTCGGATAACACGTTGAAATACCGGGATGCGCAATACACGATTTTCCTCGCCGAAGTGGCGTCGACAACGAACGAAGCGCTGCTGATGGATTATCTGCTGAAGAAATCGACCGATCCGAAGGAAAAAATGTACCTGCTCACTTATTATGCCGACCAATTCCGTACGACAGTGTTCCGGCAAACGATGTTCGCCGAGTTCGAGAAGATCGTGCACGCGCGCGCCGAAGAAGGCGAGTCGCTCACGCCGCAGGATCTGTCCGCCATTTACTATGACTTGAACGTGAAGTATTACGGCAAAGACATGGTAGTCGACAAGGACATCGAGATGGAATGGGCACGGATCCCGCATTTCTACAACAGCTTCTACGTGTACAAATACGCAACCGGCTTCTCCGCGGCCACCAGCTTCTCCAAACAGATTCTGGAGGAGGGCCAGCCGGCGGTCGACCGCTATCTCGGCTTCCTGAAGAGCGGCGGCAGCGACTACTCGATCAATATTCTCAAAAAAGCCGGGGTTGACATGTCCTCGCCGGAGCCGATCCGCGAAGCGATGAGCGTCTTCGAGAGCGTTATCGAACAGATGGAGCAGCTGACGAAATAAACATAAATACGCCCCTTCTTCCCTCTTCCGGGGGGAGAAGGATACATATCTGTCTCATCCCTTGTCCTGACGGGTAAGGGATTTTATTATGGATTACAGGAGGCCCGGCTCATGAAAACTCAATGGAGCGTTATTCTCGGACTGATCTTTGCTTTGGTTATTGCCATCTTCGCCGTTTTTAACGTCGGTTCGGTTCCGGTGGACTTCGGTTTTACGGAGGTCACCCTTCCCCTGATCGTTGTGATTCTCGGCTGCACGCTGATCGGAGGGCTTATCGTCGGCGCTTTCGGCATTGTCCGTCAGTTCAAGCTGCAGAAGCGGATCAAGCTGCTGACCGCAGACCTGGCTAAGGCAAACGATACGATCGCCAAGCTGGAAAATCCGCCGCTGGAACCTTTTTCCGGATTGCCGGATACCACCGCACCTTCTATTTAACCAAATGATAAGAGCAAACCCAAACCCAATTCGAGGAGGAATCTGAAATGCCTTTATCCATCCAACCCAACGAAGAGTATATCCTGCGCTTATTGAAACGACTGCTCGACACCCCGAGTCCGAGCGGCTTTACCGCTCAGGCTATGGGCATCGTCGCCGAAGAAGCCGCCGCGCTAGGCACGGCGTTGACCTGGAATGAAAAAGGCGGAGCGGTTCTAAGCGTTCCCGGCCTGGATCCGTCCCGTACGATCGGCCTAAGCGCGCATGTCGATACGCTTGGTGCGATGGTACGTTCAGTGAAGTCGGGCGGCACGCTGCGCCTGACTTCGGTAGGCGGCTTCACCATGCACAGCATCGAAAATGAATACTGCACAATCCATACCCGCAGCGGCTTAACGTACACCGGCACGATTCTGACCAGCCATCCGTCGGTGCATGTATACGCCGATGCGCGCGACTTCAAACGCGCTGAAGAAAACATGGAAGTACGCATCGACGAGCTCGTCTCCACCAAAGACGATGTGCTGAAGCTCGGCATCGGGGTCGGCGACTTCGTTTCTTTCGACGCCCGCGCGGTGGTGACGCCTAGCGGGTATATCAAATCGCGCCACCTGGACGACAAAGCCAGCGTGGCGGCGATCTTCGGCCTGCTCGAGAGCGCCAGACGGGAAGGCTGGAAGCCGCTGCACAATCTCTCCATCCTCATCTCCAATTACGAAGAGGTCGGCCACGGCGCAGCCTGGATTCCCGGCGAGATCAATGAAATGATCGCCGTAGACATGGGCGCGATGGGCGATGACCTCAGCTGCAAGGAGACGGATGTCTCCATTTGTGCGAAGGATTCCAGCGGCCCGTATGATTACACGATGACCAGCCGGCTGATTGAACTGGCCAACGGCCTGGGCATTCCGTTTGCGGTCGATATTTATCCGTCCTACGGCTCGGACGCCTCTGCCGCACTGCGCGGCGGCAACAACATCCGCGCCGCGCTCATCGGTCCCGGCGTGCATGCCTCGCATTCGATGGAGCGCACGCACAAACAGGCCGTGCTGAATACGGCCAAGCTGCTCGCCGCCTATGTGGGCGCGAATTAACACGGGCCGAAGGGCGGGTGCCCGGCTCCGGCCCGGACGGCGGACGGCGGCGCTCGCCCTGTTCGCCGCCGTTGCGGCCGTGGCAGCGCTGGCGGCCCGGCCGCACAAGCAGGCGGAGGAGGCGTTTAACGGCCTCCCCCGCCTGTACACGTATCTGGAGGCGGATACGTCCCGTCAGGTGCGGCTGCACCTGATGGGCCTCGCTCCAGACGATGTGGTGCTGCGCGCCGCCGGCACGGCGCTGCGCCCGATCGCCGCCTATGGCATCAACGGCGGCTTTTTCTACGGCAAGGACCTGCTGTCCATTGCCGTAATGAATGATACGCCGGCCGGCGGCGTGCGCGGCGCCTACGGGTCCGGCTGGTTCAACGCGAAATATGCGCGGGGAACCCTGATCTATGACGGCGCGGCGGGCATGCTGTCCGTGCAGAAGGCCGCCGCTGCCGACGAGCTGAACGTCACCGACCGGGGCCATTACTGGGCCCAGGGCGGCGTCAGCATGAATGTGCAGCAGGAAGAGCTGTGGGCCGCCGAAGCGGAGGCGGAGCATTTGCCTTTTGCGGACGAAGCGCGGCTGCGGTCCGGCATGGTCTATGACGATGCCGGCAAGGTATGGCTGATCGTCAGCGAGTCGCTCTGCACGGCGGCGGATTTCCGCACCGCCGTGCTGGAGGCGGTACCCGGCGGCGTGCGCGAGGGCATCTTCCTCGACGGCGACGGCTCGTCGCAGATGAATGCCGCGGAGGCCGTACTGACCGGCGACTCAAGGCCGGTCATGCAGATGATTGCCGTCTCCACCGGCAAATAGGTCAAGATTAATCCACTCGGCTGCCGCAGGGATCAAAGCGGTAGTCGATATTTTTTTTATCGCGGTCCAAAATCGTCAGCTTGTCGCCCGACTTGCCGATAATGTAACGGACGCTTGTTGCATCGACATCCTCCTGCGCATCGACCGACAGCACCGCGGTTACCTGGATGCGGGTTGCCGAACGGCTAAGCACCTTCACCCTTCTCGGGATATAAATCAGGTCTCCGGGATCTCCTGCAATCATGTACAGCCTCTTTTGATGCAGAACGGTGTGAAGGCTGCAGAACAGGCGGTTGCTCAGCTCTATGCCCCAATATCGCCGAAAGTAGGCGATCAGCTTTGTCCGGGTGCTGAATTTCAGCGGCAGGCGGATATATTGCGTATGGTCTACCGAGATTACATGATCCCGCTCCGCCGAATGATACACATCCAGCCAGGCCGCTTCGGCGGCGGCAATAAAGGCACGCAGCTCTTCGGATATTTGCGCCGTTTTCGGCATACGCACTCTCTCCTCCAATGAATTTGCGATGGTTTATCGGCACGCCTGATAACGGGGATCGGTATTCTTTTTATCCCGGTTCAGGACGCGGAGCTTGCTCCCCGATTTGCCGATCAGGTAACGGACTCTTTCCGTTTCTGTATCATAATGTTCCTCTGCGGATAATACCGCCGTGACGCGGATGCGGCTGGCCGTACGACTGTCTACCCGAATGCGGCGGGGAATGAACGGAATAATTCCGGTATCGCCCACAATGGCATAAAGCCTGTTCTTCCGGGTTACGGTTTGCAGATTGCAGAACATCCGGTTGCTCATCGCGCTTCCCCAATACTGTCTGAAATAGGCGATCACCTTCGCTTTCGTACTGAAGCGGAGCGGCAGCAGTTTATATTCGGTTCCATCCACGACGATGATCCGTCTGTCACTGGCCGAGTCGTAAACGTTGAACCAGGCCCGCTCGGCGGCGGCGATCAGCGCCTTCAGCTCGTTTGGCGTTTGGGCTGTTTTTGGCATAACTTCCCCTCCTTACCACAGTGTATGCCCGGCTACGCCCGCCGCCCGGGTGTCTGTCCACGGTCAAGGATATTTATGTGCATGCCAAATAACCCCGCAAGTGGGGCTTTGGCTTCAACGTTTATTCAGGCTGGCAGCCTCTTATATGACGGAGGAACGTTTACTTGCTTGCGCTGAAGCTAATGCGAATCCGGGGAATATCCGCTGCCATGGCCTTGTATTCCGCTGCCCATACCGCATCGTTCGGATCGTATTGGACATCGCCGGGCAGGACGATTGTGTACACTTTTCCTTTCGCTTCGCCTACCTTCCATACCTTGGCGTTATCCCGTATCGCCGCTTCGGATTTCTTCCATTCCCCCGGTTCCCAGACCAATACCGAAAACAATATACCGCCGTACCTGTTTTTAAAGAGGAGATTGGCGGGTCCCTCCGGATTCGTTGGCCCTTCCACGACCGCATATTTGCCCTGCCAGGAGTCCGGCAGCTTCATCGTAAACCCGTATTTCGCGTTGCTGTACCGTATCGTGGCCTGCTCTGGCACAACCTGCCCGTCCAGCTTCCTCACCTGCAAAAAGACCTCACTGGAGGCCCGTAAATCACCATTCCCGACGGCGGTGAACGTCGTCTTATCCACGCCAAGTTGTTTGACGTTAAGCGGCGCTTCGCCGATCTTGCGGTTGTCTTCATCGTAGAAGGACAGCACGGCCGTCATCGTATGCAGCGAATTGCCGACTCCGGCAAGCTGGAGCTGGCCGGTGATCCACGTATTTTTGCCGCTTTTACTTAAAAGGATATTGCCGGCGCTGAGACCCGGAACCCTCGTGTCCGTGATATCCAGGGGACCGTTCTTGACCATCACCGCATGGCGATCCGCATCGTAGCCCGCCGTCCCGCCGAGCGCCTCGGCCATGAACTGCAGCGGCACATATATACTGCCGTTGATGTTAACTGCTTTTGCTGCTGCATTCTTTGATACCTGCTGCCCGTTAACTTCAAAAATGGCATTCAACCAAGCGGCTTTGAGCCCTCCCGCGGCAAACGCAGCACCGGAAACCGTGAGCAGCAGTCCGCACAGCAGACCTAAAATGAACTTTTTCATCCACATCATCCCCCATGGAAAACGATGTAAGTATAGACGCGTGCATGAGGATTTTGTTGCTATTTCGCCGCCTAAAATATGGTAAGATGGATAGATCATTGAAGCGTTCAAGGAGGAAAAAATGAGCACAGGACCGGAACCGGATTATTGGATGAGGTTTTTTGCATTATCACAAGCGGGGTTTGAGGCGCTGGCGCCGATTATTTTTCTGATGCTGGCAATCGGGATGGTGCTGGCGGCCGTTTTCCACAAACGGATCTCGGACAAGAAATGGATGTTTCTCGGCTTCGATTACATCGCACTTGGATTCATCTTTGCGAACATCGTGGATTTCCGGGTCCGTTACGCCAGCCTGCCGTTTATCTGCATCATTGTCGGCATTGTTTATACCTTTATAGGATTATTGAAAAAGTCTTAACGGAGCGCTGGGAGGGCAGACAGAATAGGACGTGAGGCGGCTGGTGCACGGTGAGGCGGCTGGCTAAGGTGTCAAGCCGCTAACCGCGGCGTGAGGCTACTGCTGCGGCATGAACGCCTCATTTTTTACAATGTCGTTCACCACTCAGCCGTTCGGCCCTTGGTCGTTTTCACCGAAAGGTTCCCCTCAGGCCTTCATTGCATTTCGTACAACGGATTCGCCCAAAAAGGGCGCTTTTTGCTGATTCGTTGCATTCTGTGCAATGGATTTCGGTGAACTCACCAAAAAGGCCATAAAAATCAAAAATCCGCTGCACAGCATGCAACGGAATGAATAAAGAACGTTTTTTTCGTGGTTTTTATTGCATGTTTTGCAACGAAGCTGCAATGGAGAGCGGCCTCCCCTGCTGCTATACCTATAAGAAGGGCCATCCACGCGCCAAAAAGAATGCGGCAGGGATGGCCCTTCTTTGTTATTTGCCGGCGATACGCTCGGCCAGCTCGTTCAGGTAAGTCCAGCGCTCCATCAAATGCTCCAGCTCGGCTTCGCCGGCTTTCTGCTTCGCCATCAACTCCTGCAGCTTGACGGAATCCGCAAACGCGGCTTCCATCTCCGTCTGGATGTCGGCGAGCCGCTGCTCGGCCCGTTCGATCTGTTCGTCGATGGTTTCATATTCCTTCTGCTCTTTGAAGGTGAATTTGAGCTTCTCCTTAACCGGCGTCGCGGTCTCCCCTTCGGCAGAAGCGGCCCGTTTGCCCCCGGCATCCTTGCCCTTGGCGGCTTCGCCGCTGCGGGACGGAACATTCTTGGCCAGCCACTCTTCATATTCGGTATAATCGCCGACATGAATCCGCAGCGTGCCGTTCTCAAACGCGATCAGCTTGTCGACCACACGGTCGAGGAAGTAGCGGTCATGGGATACGGTGAACACGACGCCCGGGAATTCCTCCAGATAATCTTCAAGCACCGACAACGTGCTGATATCCAGATCGTTCGTCGGTTCGTCGAGCAGCAGCACGTTGGGCGCGCCCATTAATACGCGCAGCAGATAGAGACGCCGTTTCTCGCCGCCGGACAATTTGGCGATCGGCGTCCACTGCATGGCCGGCGGGAACAAGAAACGTTCCAGCATTTGCGCCGCCGTTATGACGCTGCCGTCCGATGTACGGATGACTTCGGCTTCTTCCTTGATATATTCGATGACGCGCATCGAATCGTCCATCTCCTGATGCTCCTGCGTAAAATAGCCAAGCTTGACGGTCGCGCCCAGCTCTACTGCACCGCTGTCCGGCTCAAGCCGGCCGGCAATCAGGTTCAGCAACGTCGATTTGCCGCTGCCGTTGCGGCCAACGATGCCAACACGGTCCTGCGGCACGGCGATATAGGTCAAATCCTTGATAAGGGTTCGCCCGGCCATCGATTTGGCAAGGTCCTTGATCTCGATGATTTTCCGGCCCAGCCGCGTCGCGGCTACCGAAATATCCATCCCTTCGGTTTTAGACGTACCGACGCTATCCTTCAGCTTCTCGTAGCGGTCGATCCGCGCCTTCTGCTTCGTCGAACGGGCTTGAGCGCCCCGGCGAATCCAGGCCAGCTCATTTCGGAGTAGATTTTTCTTCTTTTGCTCCGTAGCCGCTTCGCGTTCCTCGCGCTCCGCCTTCAACTCCAGAAACCGCGAGTAGTTCGCTTCATAGCGGAACATCCGGCCGCCGTCCAGCTCCAGCATCACGCTTGCCACCCGTTCCAGGAAATAGCGGTCATGCGTTACCATCAAAAGGGCGCCGCGGCGTTTCTGCAGGTATTGCTCCAGCCAGGCGACCGAATCGGTGTCGATATGGTTGGTGGGCTCGTCCAGGATAAGCAGCTCGGACGGCGTAATCAGCGCCGCCGCCAGCGCGACGCGCTTGCGCTGGCCGCCGGAGAGATCGCCCATTTTGGCCGCGAAGTCGGTAATGCCGAGACGGGTCAACGCGTTTTTCGCTTCACTCTCCAGCGCCCAAATTCCTGCGGCATCGATGTCCTGGCCCAGCCGCACCAGCTTGCCTTCCAGGGCGGCGTCGCCCGGCTGACGCTCCAGCAGCGCCGCCGTGTCCATATAGTCGCGCATCAGCTTCAGGCCTGGATCGTCGCCGGCGAATACCTGCTGCAGCACGGTATGCTCCGGTTCATACGGCGGATTCTGCGCCAGGTACTGCACGCGCACATCGTTGCCGATGGCGATCTGCCCTTCATCGGCTTTGTCCAGCCCGGCAATGATCTTGAGCAGCGTCGATTTGCCGGTGCCGTTCACGCCGATCACGCCGATTTTATCGCGTTCGTCCATCCCGAACGACGCGTCACGGAACAGTGTTTTCTCGCCGTAGCTTTTGGTGAGATGTTCCACGGTCATAATATTCATGCTTGATCCTCGCTTGCCTTGTAGTTTATGTTGTTGCCGCTGCGGCACTTGGCTTACAGCAGCAAGACCAGCAGCGCGGCGGCTCCGCCGATCGCCGAGCTGAGCAGGTTGACGGCGTCGTTATCCATCCGCCGCCAGCCCCGGGCATGCTCGGTCGGCTGCCCGCAGTGCCGCGCGGCCTCCACCTCGCGGCCGCAGACGGTGCAGCGGTTCATCCGCTGCACCGTCACGCCCAGCAGCGAGTCCGCGAATGCGCCGGCGAGGCCGCCGATCAGGCCGGCCAGGGCCAGCTCGGCAAACGGCCGCGCGGGCATCCCTGCGGCTTCGCGCAGCAGCCAGGCCGCGCTGCCAATAAGGGCGCCGCCCGCCGCGGCGGCCAGCGTGCCCGGCCAGGAGACGCCGCCGGAGGCGCCTGTCGGCAGCCGCTTGCCCGTCAAGACCGAGCGCGGCGGCCGCTTCTCCAGCGTGCCGATCTCCGTCGCCCACGTGTCGGAGGTGACGGCAGCCATCGCGCCGACGAAAAACAGCTCCCAGCGTATATCCGGCAGGATGGCTCCGCCGAGCACGGCGAGCATGCCGATTCCGCCGTTGGCGAACACCTGGCCGGCATCGCGCTTGCCGGTCTTGTCGTACGTCTCCTCCAGCTCGGCCTTGCGGTCATGCCGTAGTTTCGACAGCAGGCTGGAGGAGATAAAAAACAGCAGCAGGATGCCGAACCAGAAGGCGTTGCCTGCCCCGAAATAAACCGTGCCCATCACGACGGCGGCAGCCATGCCCGAGAAGCTGAGCGAGCCTTTATAAAAGGCTGCCCCGGCGACCAGCAGTGCGCCGCAGGCTCCGACGATCCAGCGCAGCAGCTCGATGACCATCAGCCGATCAGGCAGGAGCCCATCAGCCGGTCGCCGAAGTACAGCTCGAAGGAATCGCCCGGTACCACTGGACCGACGCCGGCAGGCGTGCCGGTGAAGATGATATCGTCTTTGCCCAGCCCATAGCGCGAACCGATGAAGTCAATGATCGTCTGGAGCGAAAAGATCATGTTGCGGACGTTGCCCCGCTGCACTTCCTCCCCGTTCTTGCGGACGGTGAAATCGGTCGCTTCCAGCTCCTCTTGATCCGGAAAAGCAATGTACGGCGTCAGCGGAGCGGCGTTTTTGAACCCTTTGGCCGGCGTCCATGGCAGGCCTTTCTTTTGCAGGTCGTTATGGATATCCCGCAGCGTGAAATCGAGGCCCAGCGCCATCACATCGACCAGGTCTTGCACCGTTTTTCCCGGCTCGTAGTCGCGGGCGATCCGCAGCACAAGCTCGCCTTCATAATGGATCAGGCCAACGCCTTGTGGCAGGCGGATAACCGCCTTGTCGAGATCGACTGCCGCATGGGATGGCTTTAAGAAGATCAGCGGCTCTGCGGGAACCTTGTTGCCCAGCTCTTCGGCATGCATTTTGTAGTTGCGTCCTACACAATAAATGTTGTTAACACCGGAACCCATCGGACCATCGGCCTCCTTCAATTTGGCTACGTATTTAAAAATGTCGCGCCCCAAATATCGGGACGGTTGGTGCAGATCATAATGTCGGAGTTCATCGCGGCCAGATGGCGCATCTCCTTGGCTTTATTGACGGTCCAGGCCATGGTGCGGACGCCACGCTCCGTCAGCCTGGCCGCCAGCTCCTTGTTCAGCCGACCAAAGTGGATCGACAGGAACGAGCAGTCCAGTTCCTTAAGCTTCCGGTCAGGGTCTCCTGAACGGGCGTCGTAGATAAGGCCTGTGCGCAGATCCGGAGCCAGCGATTTGACCTTCCGGAGCGCTTCGCTGTCAAATGAGGTCAACACCACATCTTCCTGCATCCCTTTGGCATAAACCAAATCGATTACCGCCTGCTCCAGTCCCGGGTACATATTCCCCGTTGTCTTCAGCTCAATGTTGAGCCGCAGCTTGCCGGCGGCAAGCTCCAGCACTTCCTGCAGCGCCGGGACGCGTTCGCCGCGAAAGGTCCTGCCCTTCCAGCTTCCGGCATCCAGCCGCCGCATTTGCTCATAATCCATATCCTTGACTTTTCCGTGTCCATTGGTGGTGCGGTCCAGCGTAAAATCGTGAATGACGACGGGTACGCCGTCCTTGGTCAGCTGCACATCGATTTCCATCCAGCGCACATACGGGAGCGCCAGCGCCATGCGCACGGCAGCCAATGTGTTCTCGGGTGCTTTACCGGAAAATCCCCGGTGGGCGACGCACATATTTTTCATGTCAGGCACCTCCGCAAAAATGGATGTCTATGGACTTTACAGTGGGTGAACGGGCTTACTTGGCGCGGACGACCGAACCGTCTGTCCGGATGTTAACAAGCCCGCTGGACAATGCCTGAACTTTGGTCAGCAGCTGCCGGCCATCCTCGGCATTCATCGGCACCGGACGTCCGAGCTCCGCATTCATCGGAGTCAGCTTCAGCGAGCAATCGCCCGAGACGCCGCACTGCGCCGTGAACACGGCCGTCTCCCAGGTAGCGGGTACGGTTGAACGGGTAAAAATAAAGTTCCCCGTGCTGTACGCAATCCACTTCCCCTTATACGGTTCGATGCCCTGGAGCACATGCGGGTGGCCCCCGATCACCAGATCGGCGCCGGCATCGATGAAGCTGCGGCCAAGCTCCTGCTGTGTGCCGTCATATTGCTCGACGCGTTCCTTGCCCCAGTGGACGATGACGATGACGAGATTATTGTCCGCTTTTTCACGGGCAATCGCCTTCAGTGCCTCACGGTTATCATACACCGACGCGACGCCGGGTTGATTCGCTCCGGCCACCCAGTCGCTATGCGGAATAACGCGGGTAAAGCCTAACAGCGCAATCTTGATGCCTTTGCGTTCAAAGTGCTGCGCGGTGTACGCTTCCTTGGCATTGCGTCCGGCTCCGACATGGGGAATGCCGCGCTGATCCAAATGACCCAGCGTATCCAGCAGCCCTTCCGTGCCCATATCCAGCGAGTGGTTATTGGCCAGATTGACCGCATCGACACCGGCGGCTTTCAGGGCGTCCAGCGCCTGCGGCGCGCTTTTGAACACAAATTGCTTGTTCACCGCGCTTACGCCGCCTGTGGTCACCGGCGTTTCCAGATTGACCACCGTCAGATCATCCTGCTTGAACATCCCGCCCAGAGCGGAAAATGGATAATCATACCCTTGCTTCTGCAGCAATTCGCCGACTTTCCCGGCAAAAATCACATCGCCCGCGAAATTCAGAGTTACGTTATCTCCCGGCGTTCCTGAACCGGTTCCTGCGCCGCCGGTTGCGGCAGGCTCCAGTGTAGGTTCCGGCGTGGCGGTTGCCGACGGTTCGGGCTCAGGCGTCTCCATCTGAGTGGCCGTCGGCGTAGGTGAAACTTCAGATGAAGGCGAAGGGGGCGCTGTCACGGCAGGTTCATCCGGCGGCGGGCTCTCGCCTGCCGCAGCAGAATCCGTTGGCGCTGCCGAAACAGCCGGCTCGGGCGGTGACGCTCCCTCTTTGCCGGTACCGATAAAATGATAGGCAAGCAATGCAGTAATCAATGCGAGCAGAGTACCATTAATCATCCATGCCCAAGCCGTTTTGCGCCTGCGTTTTTTGCTGCGTTGCTGGTCTTGCCTGTTGCTTGATCGCGGCGGATACATGGGTAAAAATATACTCCTTTTCGTTAAAGTGCTTTTATTATAGCATATGAGCCGGCAAAAGCTCTTCCCTCGGCATAGCAAAAGCGGTGAAACAACGGCTTACCGCCGTGCTCCACCGCCTTCATCAACATGACAAATCGATCTTATAAGGCATGTGCCGCGGCTTCCGCCGTTTCCTTCGCCTGTTTGATGCAGTCCGGCATGCCGATGCCGTCATATCCCGCCCCGAACGCGTAGACGCCGGGAAGCTTTTGGGACAATTCGCCGCGTAAGGCGGCAATATTCTGCATATGCCCGACAGGGTATTGCGGCATCGAAGATTTGAGGCGGGTAATCTCCGCGAACTTCGGCGTCGCGGTAATGCCCATGATTTCGCGCAAATCCTTGCGCACCAGCTCGGTCAAAGCGTCATCCGGCAGCGCGACATTCTGCTCGTCGCCGGCCCTGCCGACATAACAGCGCAGCAGCACCTTGTCGTCCGGACTTGTGTGCAGCCATTTCGTCGATGTCCAGGTGGATGCTGTGATATTGCGGTTCTCCTTCCGCGGGACCAAGAATCCGGAGCCGTCGTATTCGCTGACGATGTCCTTCTTCTCGAAAGCCAGTACCACATTGGCCACGGAGACATAGTTGACGCGGTCCAGCGCGGATACATCCACATGCGGGCGGAGCAGGTCTGCGGCAATGAAATTTTGCACAGTAACATAAATGTCGTCTGCCGGAAGAACTTCCCCGCTGTCCAGTTCCACCGCATAGCGCGATGCCGGCATTCCGGCGGGCACCGCAGCATCAAGGCGCTTAATCGCGGACACCGCGGTTCCGGTACGCTGCTCCACATCGTGAAGGTCGCGGATCAAGGCGTTCACAAGGCTTCCCAGCCCCCGGCGGAACGTAAGGAAAGCACTCTTCTTTGTTCCGGTATGCGTCTCCGCCGGCTTACGGCCGGTCGTCATGCCACGGATCAGGCTGCCGTACTTGCGCTCCACTTCCCCGAACTGCGGGAAGGTCGCCTGCAGGCTGATCTTGCGCATATCGCCGGCGTAAATACCGGCCAGCAGCGGCTCGGTGATGTTCTCCAGCACCTCGCTCCCGAGGCGCCGTTCGATCAGCTCGCCGAGCGGCTCGTCGTCCTTGCTGCGCCGCGGCGGCAGCACGAAGTCCATCATGGCCCGCAGCTTGCCTCCCAAGGAGACGAGGCCGCTCCTCAGGAACGGACGCAGCTCCGTAGGTACGCCGAGCACGAGACCCGCCGGCATCGGATGCAGTTTGCCTTTTTGCAGTATGTAGGTCTTTTTGGCATTCGGATTGGTGGTAACCAGCTCCTGCTCCAGTCCCAGCTCCTTGGCCAGCTCGGTCATCACCGATTTGCGGGCCAGATAAGAATCCGGCCCTTTCTCGATGACGAAACCTTCCTTCTCCAGCGTCTCGATCTTTCCGCCCAGTCTGGCTTCCTTCTCGACAATGACAATCTCCGGAGTGACTCCGGCTTCACGGTAATATTTGCGTACATAATAGGCAGCGCTGAGGCCGCTGAGCCCACCGCCGACAATGACGATCCTGCGCGGTACCTCCGTCATTGCTGCTTCACCTTCAATTCACATGCCGCCTGGCGCACCACATCGCTGAGCACGGCCATATAAGCAGGATCGCTGTTCAGCGAATCAATGCGCATCAGCCGCAGATCCAGCTCGCCGGCCAGCGCCTGCGCTTCGATATCCAGATCGTACAGCACCTCCAAATGGTCGGAGACGAAGCCGATCGGCGCGGACAGCACATATTTCACCTGCTGATCATCGGCCAGCTCGCGAAGCGTATCCAGGATGTCCGGTCCGAGCCACGGCTCGGAGGTACGTCCCGCGCTCTGCCAGGTGAACTGCCAGTTCTTCACACCCGCAACGTCGGCAACCGCCTGCGAGGTTGCCAGCAGCTGGTCGCGGTACGGGTCGCCCATGGAAAGGATCCGCTCCGGCAGGCTGTGCGCGCTGAACAGGACGCGTACGTCCTCGCGCCCCGCGCCGGTCTCCTCGAAGGCGTCAAGCTTATCCGCCACCCGTTTGCCCAGCGCTTCAACCAGCACCGGGTGCAAATGGTAGCTTTCCACGCCGATGAAACGGATGCCGCAGGCCTCCGCTTTTTCCTTGGCGCGTTTAAGATATCCGCCCACGCTCATCACGGAATAATGCGGCGCCAGCACGACGCCTACCGCTTCGGTAATGCCGTCCCGGGCCATCGCTTCCACACCGTCTTCAATGAACGGGGACGCGTGCTTGAGCCCCTGGTAACATACAAATTCTACTTCTCCGCCGCCCCGTTCGTTGTCCAGCGCCTCCTGCAGCGCTTCGACCTGGCGGTCCGTATTCTCCCGCAGCGGAAACACCCCGCCCACGATCGCCTCATAACGGTCCTTCAACTCCTTGAGCTGATCGGCGGTCGGCGGGTTGCCGCGCCGGATATGCGTGTAATACGCTTCAACGCCCTCCAAACTTTCGGGGGTGCCGTAAGACATGACGAGTACACCGATTTTGGCTGTCATGGAATCCATCTCCTTTTACGAATAATGTCCGTAGGTTGCAACAGTTCCGAAAGAATCCGCTACTTACAGCTGCTTCGCTTCCGCCGTTTGCTTCAGGACTTGCGCCGAATACTCATGCACGAATGCAGTCAGCTCTTTTAGCGTGTCCAGCGAGGCTTCCGGAAATAAACCATGCCCCAAATTGAAAACATACCCCGGTTCCCGCACCCCTTCGTCGATCAGGTCCTTGGCGCGGCTCTTCAGCACATCCATCGGCGCGGTCAGCAGGTACGGATCGAGATTGCCCTGAACGGCAAATCCGCCGCCCGTTCTCCGCCGTCCTTCGGTCAGCGATACCCGCCAGTCGAGTCCGATGACATCGGCTTTGAGACCGGCCAGGCTTGGCAGCAGCTCGCCCGAGCTGACGCCCGGGAAATAAATTTTCGGCACATCAAGATCGGAAAGTTCGGCAAAAATACGCGAAACGGTCGGCAGCACATACTGCTCGAAGTCCCGCGGAGCCAGCGCTCCGACCCAACTGTCGAACAGCTGGAACGCCTTGCCCCCGCTCTGCACATGGCTGCGAAGATAAGCGATAACCATATCGCCCAGTTTCTCCATCAGCTTCTCCCATACCTTCGGCTGCCCGTACATCATTTCCTTGGTGCGGTGATAGCTCTTCGAAGGTCTGCCTTCGATCAGGTAGCTGGCAATGGTGAACGGCGCTCCTGCGAAAGTAATAAGCGGAACGTCCAGCTCGCGGACCAGGATGCGGATCGTCTCCAGAATGTGGCCGAGATCGCCTTCCACGTCGATCGGTTTCAGCCGTTCCACGTCCGCCGCGCTGCGGATCGGCTGCTCGATGACAGGACCGACATTCTTAACGATGTCGAAATCCACGCCGAGGGAAGCCACCGGGTTCATGATGTCCGAATAGAGGATCGCCGCATCGACGCCAAGCTTGCGGACCGGCATCAGTGTCACCTCGGCGGCCAGCTCCGGCTGGCGGCAGATCTCCAGCAAGGAGTATTTCTCCTTAATTGCGCGATACTCGGGATCGTAACGTCCCGCCTGCCGCATGTACCATACCGGGACATGCTCCACGGCCTGCCTGCGGCAGGCGCGGATAAATGCGTCGTTGTAGGTCATGATAAGATCTCCATTTGATTTGATAGGATATTAGGCTGCGTACATATATTCTTATTATGCCCTTTTTGAAACTTGGTAACAACCGGGACGCCCGCCTTCGAATGACAATCCCATGACATAACTATGACAATTGTTGCAATGAGTATCCAAAAAAATGTGTTATACTATTTAGATGTAAATTTTTCGTGAATTTTTTCGAGATTTTTGAAAGGAAGTGAAAGCACTTTGAAGAATTGGGAGACGTGGAAAATCAACCTCATCGTGCTTTGGTTCGGCCAATTCCTGGTCAACGCCGGGATGACGATGATCACGCCGTTCCTGTCGCTCTACCTGGCCCAGGATCTTGGCGTAAAGGGAGATGCGGTCGGCATGTGGGCCGGCCTCATTTTTGCCGCCAACTTTTTGACCTCATTTATTTTCCAGCCGCTCTGGGGCAAGCTGTCCGACAAATACGGCCGTAAAATCATGCTGCTGCGCTCCAGCTTCGGCATGGCGCTGGTCATCGTGCTGATGGGCTTCGCCCAGAATCCGATCCAGCTCCTGCTGCTGCGGCTGCTGAACGGGACGATTTCCGGGTTCAATCCCGCTTCCATCGCCCTCGTCTCCGGCAGTACGCCGAAGCCGCGAATGGGTTTTGCCATGGGGCTGATGCAGTCGGGTTCGGTTGCCGGCACGATTTTGGGGCCTTTGATCGGCGGTGCCATGGCTGACGTTATGGGCTTCCGGCCGATTTTCTATGTCGTGGGCACGCTGCTGTTCGTTGCTTCGCTGCTGGCGATGTTTCTGGTCAAAGAAAGCTTCGACCGCGCCGAAGCGGCCAAGGTCCCGCAGATCTCCGTGCTGGAGGGCTTCAAAGAGCTGGCGAAGGTACAGCAGCTGCCCGCCCTGTTCGGCGTTACGTTCCTGCTGCAATTCGCGATGATCAGCCCGATGTCGCTGCTGCCGCTCTATGTACAGAAGCTCCATAACTCCGCCGTCGATATCGCCTTCTGGGCCGGTATGGTCAGCGCGGTGACTGGCATCTCCAACATGATCGCCTCGCCGCTCCTTGGCAAGCTGAGCGACAAGGTCGGCGCGCACCGGATTCTGACGTTTGCCCTGATCGGCGCCGCGCTGTTCCTGATCCCGCAGGCTTTTGTGACCAGCGTCTGGCAGCTGATTGCCGTGCGGTTCCTGATGGGCATCTTTATGGGCGGCCTGCTGCCGAGCGTCAATGCCCTGATCCGCTCCTACACGCCGGACGGCAAGGAGAGCCGGGCTTTCGGCTTTAACAGCAGCATGCTGGCGCTCGGCAATATGCTCGGTGCGGTGATCGGCGGCTTTTTATCCGCATATATCGGCATCGAGGGCCTGTTTATCATCTCGGGCGGTTTCCTGCTGGTCAACACGGTATGGGTGCGCTTGAAACTGTATCATCACAAGGAGCCGCGGTGGTTCCGGTAAGGATTATCGAAAGGGAGGGGCACGGGGAGGATGACAGAATTGAGCCATATTTTATTTGAGTACATGTCGGCTCTGACTTCGCTTAATCAAGAGGAGCAGCAGGCGATCATGAACGAGATCCAGGTCGAGGAATTGAAGAAAGGGGCAATGCTGTTCAGGCAGGGCGATGCTCCAACTAAATGTTATTTTATTCTGCAGGGATGTGTGAGGCAGTATTCGGTGGATGAAGCCGGCCGGGAGATTACGTCGAATTTTTATACCGAAGGGCAGGCCGTCGTCCTTTTCAACCATCATAAACGGGATAAATCGTCCGACTATACGTTCTGCTGCCTGGAAGACTCGGTAATGGTCATCGGGGATCTGAACACCGAGCAGGACATGTACCGGAAATATCCGCAGCTGGAGCTGATGACCCGCAGAATGATCGAGGAAAGCTTCAGCAACGTTCAGGAGGAATTTGCCGCTTTTATCGCTTCATCGCCGGAAGAGCGCTTCAAAACCTTGCTTCAGAAACGCCCCTCCCTGATCAACCGCGTTCCGCAGCACCAGTTGGCGAGCTATCTTGGAATCACCCCTGAATCGCTGAGCAGAATCAAGAAGCGGCTTTCCCTCCCCTGAACAGCATCCACAGCCCGAAGCCCTCTTCTCCCGCTGTCATCGGTATCATGAACACGATTTCCAGGATTTTGGCAACCCCTTCGGCATCTGCGAAAAAAAGCTTCACGACATGGATCAGAAAGTAGCCCAGCGCACCCAGCAGCAATAAGATGCCGATCCATTTCGGCATGCGGTCCGCCCGCAGCGTCAATACACCCAGAATGAGCAAATGCCCTGCAAAAACGATCAGTCCCATCGACCAGACGGCATCAAAAGCCGTCATATGCAGCATCGCGTTCGCGGCGAGCTGTTCGTCCGTAAAAATACTTGCAACGTCTCCCCTTTGATTCACGGTCTGCAGAACCAACAGCAACATGGCGATTGCGACTCCCAATATCCCCGAATAGATCAGCCGCAGCCATGCGCCCAGCAGGGACAGCTGCGGATGTACGGGCTTCATGAGCAGATAACACGCCCAGGCCGCCACGATATCGCAGACCATAATCACCATCCAGCCGAAGATTTCCGCTTTGAACCTATTGGAGTGCGAGAGAAGATTTCCGAACGTAGCTTCGGCATCTCCTTGCACTATGAAGCTTGCATGCGCATAACCGTACGCAAACGCGGCGGCCGCGGTCATCAGCATCAGCGCAACCCCGGCGGTTAAGGCATATTTCCGCAGCTCCGGCATTTTTTGAACGTTCATAATGAACCCTCCTGATCATGTGTGCTTTCGTCCATTGTATCCGGAGGGCTGGAGGCGTTCATTGACTTAAGTTAATTACAGCAAGATGTGGAAAGCCGTACGGTATCCGTTATGTTATTTTTATTGCAGCAGAAGTTAATGTAAGGCCGAGGCATTACAAATCACAATCCGAAGGGAGTTTTTTGATCGGCGCATAAATATGATAGTCCGCATCGAGCCGGTGAACGTCTTCAAAAGCCTGGATGAGCTCGATTTCGGTATCGGCTGTTTCAAGCCTGGAGATTTTCAGGAACCGGGCATAATCGCCTTTCAGCACCTCCCCGATTTCAAGCAGGTCGCCGCTGTATTTGAATCTCGCGCTAAAAATCCGAGGTACATCAACGGTGAAGTAATACGGCTCGTCAATCTCGATACCGCCTGGAATTCCGCACAGCACCTTGAACCGGGTAGAGTCGGGCTGGCAGTTGGAATAAATCACATAACACGGGCTGTTTGTGACTTCGTCCATATGGCTTAGCAGCCTCTCCGCCTGCGAGCGAATCTTCGTCTTGTAATCCTCGTCGGCCAAATCGACCTCAAAGGCGATGCCGCTGATCCGGGTCGCCTGGAAATCGGTCAGGGTGAAATCCGTAACGATGTCCCCGTTGATATTTTTGACCGGCCGTGCCACTACCGCAGGAATGGGAACGGGGGAGATCGAGGCACTTCCCGATTTGAGCGAGCTGGGGGCGACGCCGTATTGCCGTTTAAAGGCGCGGGTAAACGAGGCTTGCGTTCCAAAATTAAGCCCGTATGCAATGTCGGTCAGAGAACCGCTATGATTGCGGATCATGGTTAATGACGCATTTAATCTTCTGGACAGAATGTATTGGCTGAGGGAGCAGCCCATCATCGCCGAAAACAGCCGGTGAAAATAATATTTGGACATATTGAAGGCCCCGGCAACGGATTCTACGGTCAAAGGCTGCTGCAAATGCTCCTCGATATGCGTCAAAGCGCGTTCGATGATCGGTGACTGTTCCATGAAGGCCCACCCCTTATGTATGAAATGGTTCAAGGTCATTCGGATCCAGTATACCATAGTCCATCAAATTTTAATGGATTAACTTAGGAGGAATAACGATGGTGCGCGATCGGAGAAATGCTGGAATATTGGGGGTCTTTTATATCCTTGCCGCCGTATCGTCGGTAATTGCGGTGATTTTGTACGGACCGGTTTTATCGGACCATTGGCAGACAGCCGTGGCGGAAGGGACAGAAACGAAAGTCTTATTCGGCGTCTTCAATGACCTCATCCTTGTAGTCACGGCTGTAGGAACAGCGGTTATGCTATTTCCATACCTCCGGCTTTGGAACGAACATATGGCGCTGGGGTATCTTTGCTTTCGATTTATGGAAGCCGTTTTTATTGCAATCGGTCTTCTCTGCATCTTAGGCTTGCTGCAACTGAGCTCGGCTTACAATCCCGCCGACCCCGGAAGCCTGTCTCGTCTTGAGCCTTCCGGACTGCTGCTTCAGGGAATTTACCGCTGGACGGCGATGCTGGGTCCGAATTTCATGTTAGGCATTAACACGATGCTGTACAGTTATTTGCTCTTGCGGGCAGGTTATGTTCCTAAACCGCTTGCGTTCACCGGAATGGTCACAGCCGCGATGGTGTTTACAGCCGGTATGCTGCAAATGTTCGGGATCATCGGTCCTTTTTCCGCAGCAAAGGGGCTCCTGGCGCTCCCCGTGGGCGTTTACGAAATGAGCTTGGCCGTCTGGTTATTGAGTAAAGGGTTGAATCTATCCAAGCGCTGAAAAAAAGCGCCGCTTGCTGCCGGTGGAAAAACGGCGGCGGGCGGCGCTTTTTTTTGTATGAGGAGACATGTTCGTTATATACTGGGGCAGTGGACACCGACGCCGGCGTCCCGTATCACAATAAAGGCGGTTTCAAACCTATGAACACTGGCAAATCCGCACTCGAACGCTTTAAAATTCTCCGGCTGCTGCTCGCCGTCTACCGGATGCGCGCCGTCCGTGCCCTTTTTCCCGTGCTGATCATCGGGCTCGTCTATTGGGAAGGCCAAAGCGAACTGAAGCGCATCCATCTCGGTCGGACCTTGCATGAACTACGGCATGTACCGGCACCCGACATTGCGGCGATGATGGGTACTGCGCTCGCTGCGGTCACGGTAATGAGTGCTTATGATTTTCTGCTGAAATTCCATTTCCGGTTAAGGATCAGCACCTGGACTCTTATCCGTTATTCCTGGATTGCCAACACCTTCAATAATCTCATCGGCTTTGCCGGATTGGCGGGAGCCGGGCTGCGTACGCTGCTGTACAAAAAAAGCGGCATCCCCGCCCAGACCCTGACCCCGGCCATCGTCTTCCTCTCGCCGATCATGATCACCGGTCTGTCGCTGTTATCCTGGACCGTTCTGCTCGGGCTGCTCCCGGCGCATCAGCTGTTCATGGAACATGGATGGCTGCGGTTCGCCGTTTGGGCAATGGCGCTGTATTTGCCGCTGTTTGTCGTCATGCAGCGGTCCTCGCTGTTCGCCAAATGGGTGAACCGGGGCGAAGGACGCACGCCTTGGCTGACCGTCGGCGGTTCGGTGGGCTCTTCGTTCCTGGAATGGACGGGCGCCGGACTCACCTTCTGGGTCATTGCCCATACCATGCTGGGTACCGCCGATCTCCGCTCGGTGATGAGCCTGTACGTGGTCGCCGCTGTTGCGGGCATTCTCAGCATGGCCCCCGGCGGCATCGGGGCATTCGACCTGATTGCGCTGCTCGGGCTCCAGCTCCTGGGCAATGACGGTGACCAGGCGATGGCCGCGCTGGTCATATACCGGCTGTTCTATTATCTGGTGCCCTGGCTGATCGGTTTGGCATTTGCGGCGCTTGAAATCGGACTGCCTGCCAAAAAATCGGCCTCCCCCCACTCTGGTCCGCTGGAAGCTCCGCTGAATCTGTGGCAGAAAGCCTGGGGCTGGCCGGGACAATTCGGCTTCCTCAGCGATCTCGGCGTCTGGGCGCTCGGCAAGCTGGTACTGGCTGCAGGGCTTATCCTGCTGCTGTCGGCCGCGACGCCGGAGCTGGTATACCGGCTGGAGTTCACCGAAGACCTGCTGTCGCTTCCGGTAATGCGGGTATCGCATCATCTGTCCGTACTGATCGGCTTTACGCTGGTGCTGCTGTCCCGGGGAATTTCGCTGCGGATCCACCGGGCTTACCGCCTCACCGGCTTGCTGCTGGTCAGCGGCGCGGTCTTTGCTTTTACCAAGGGGTTCGATTACGAGGAGGCGATCTTTCTTCTTGCCGTCGCTTTGCTGCTCTGGATCTCCCGGTCGCGATTCTACCGTATCAGCGCCCCGTTCTCTGAGCAGACCGCGTTCTTGTGGGGACTCGGTACAGCGCTGGTTGCCGTCTTGTACGGCTGGCTCGGCAGTTATTCGCACCACGGATTTCTCAAGCGGCTGCCGCCGGGCCTGGAGCCGGAGTGGCTCCAACAGCACAGCCATGCCGCATATACCGCAGCCGGAGGGCTTGTCCTGTCCTGGCTGCTGGTAACGCTGGTAGCTGTCCTTCGTCCAAGCCGGCGCGCCCGCGAACTGGGCGAACCGCTGAATCAGGCACGGCTGGCCGCATTCCTGGAACAGGAGACCGGAAATCCGCTCAGCCATATGCTGTTCCTGGGCGACAAACGGCTGTTCTGGGCGCAGGACGGCCGGGTTCTGCTTGCCTTTGCAGGGGTACGCGACAAACTGGTCGTACTAGGCGACCCCGTGGGGCCGAAGCGATTGGCGGAGGCAGCCATCGGAGAACTGCGGCAGGAAGCCGATAAATACGGATTCTCTGTCGTATTCTATCAGGTGTCTCCGGAATATCTGCCGGTGTACCATGAGCAGGGCTACCGCTTCTTCAAGCTTGGCGAGGAAGCGATGGTACCGCTCTCGGCGTTTACGACGGCGGGCAAAAAGAACAGTGACCTGCGCAGCGTCGCCAACCGGTTCGTCCGTGAAGGCTACGTCTTCGAGGTGGCGGATCCTCCCCATTCTTCTGAGCTTCTGGAGGAATTGCGCCACATCTCGGACGAATGGCTGCGCCGCCGGGCCGAAAAAGGGTATTCGCTGGGCTGGTTCAAGGAGGATTACCTCCAGCTTGCACCGATTGCCCTGCTGCGCGAGCCCGATGGCGCAGTCGTGGCCTTCGCTTCCTTGGCGCCGGGATATGACGGCGGTATAACGCTGTCGATCGACCTGATGCGCCATCTGAAGCGGTCCCCGAACGGGACGATGGATTATTTGTTTGTCCGGCTCTTGGAATGGGCAAAGGAACACGGGTACGTACGCTTTAACCTTGGCAACGCGCCGCTTTCGAACGTCGGCCACAGCACCGGGTCGTTCCGCGAGGAGAAGCTGGCCCATCTGGTCTTCAAGCGGGGCGGGCACTGGTACGGTTTTTCCGGCCTGCGGCGGTATAAAGAGAAGTTCTCGCCCGAATGGGAGCCGCGTTATCTGGCCTATCCCACCGGCCTGGTCCTGCCTGTACTGACGCTGGACCTGGTGCGGCTGGTGTCACGGCCTCCGGAGTGAGGGCGGTCGCCCGCCGTCTGACCGTATACCCCAAAAAAAGTTTGTTCCAACCCAAGTGACTCCTGTTCAATTCATCTGGATCGGGGTAATAAAGTAGAACCAACTTTTCGCGGGAAACGGAGGAGCAGATCATGGCACAGACAATTGCGGGCGTCAGCCCGGTTCAGGCCATCACGGCATACGGCGGTACGCAGAGCGATGCAAGCTCCCTGGAACAGCAGCGCAACCGGCTCATGGCGGAGCTGGACAAGGTTAACGAGGCAGAGGGCAGCGAGAAGCAAACCCCTTACCGGAGAGAGCAGCTGCAGCGGCAAATCCGCTTGCTGGAGGCCAAAATGGTTCAGTTGACCGGAAGCGTCGCTTCGGCCAATTTCGTACCGGCTTCTCCGCTTAAGGATCAGCCATCGGCAATGCCGGGCGAGGGAGCGGGGTTATACCGAGGTATCCGGCTGACCGATCCCCGGACGGCTACGGTGGATGCCGAAGGCCACTTTAATGCATGGATTTAATGCATATAATTAATGAAAAACCGACAGCGCGGAAAACGGACGGCGGGATGCCGGCGGTTTCCGCGCTTTTTTTGACTTTTTTTAATAGCGCTAAAAGTAATTGTCTTATTCCTGCCAAGTCCCATATATAAAAAACGGGCCAGCGCCCGTCTATTTCACAATAGCGAGCGCAAGCCCGTCGTAAGCCGGCAGCAGCGTGCTGTCCAGCCGTTCGTCGGTGGCGATCATTTCGTTGAAGCGGCGCATCGCCTGTACGGCAGGGCCGTTCTTCTCGGCATTCAGCGTACGTCCGCGGAGGAAGATGTTGTCCCCGGCAATGATCGCGCCCGGGTTAGCCAGCTTGATCCCGTATTCCAGGTAATTCGGATAATTTTCTTTGTCGGCATCGATGAAAAAGAAATCAAAGGTCCGGCCCTCCTGCTCCAGCTGCCGCAGGCTGTCGATCGCCTGGCCGAGCTTGTACTCCACGGCGCCGCCGAAACCGGCTTCCTCGACATGCGTGCGAGCCAGTTCCGCATATTCCGGCTTCAGCTCAAGCGAGGTCAGCGTACCGCCGGCGGCAAGCCCCCGGCACAGGCAAATCCCGCTGTATCCGCCGAGCGCGCCGATCTCCAGAGCATGCTTAGCGCCGGACAAGGTCGCCAGCATGGTCAGCAGCCGGCCGTAGCCCGGCGCAATGGACACTTCGGGCATTCCAGCCTCCCGAATCGCTTGTTTTACCTTTAGCAGCAGTTCATCTTCGGCATAAAGCCGCTCGCTGTATTCCTCCTGATTTTGCGTATGCATGAAATTCCCCTTCTTCGCTATATTGTGAAGCCCCGCGTATTGTGTAGTGCCGCGCATTCCCCTATACTTGAACAGACAAGCATCCTGTTCTATTGTAACGGCTGCAAGCAAACATCTACAAGCCAAACGGAGTTGAGCCTATTTTGGACAAACTGCAATTGATCGCCACCGCCCCGATGGGGCTGGAGGCCGTCGTAGCCCGGGAACTGAACGAACTCGGCTACGAGACGACGACGGAGAACGGCCGCGTCCACTTCACCGGCGACGTCTACGACATCTGCCGCTGCAATCTGTGGCTGCGCACCTCGGACCGCGTGCTGATTAACATGGGACGCTTCCCCGCCCGCACCTTCGACGAGCTGTTCGAAGGCGTCAAAGCCATCAACTGGGAAGACTGGATTCCGCAAGACGGCGAATTCCCGGTCGAAGGCCGGTCGCATAAATCGCAGCTCACCAGCGTACCTGCCTGCCAGGGCATCGTGAAAAAAGCCATTGTCGAAAAGCTAAAGCTGTCGTACCACACCGAATGGTTCCCGGAAAACGGGCCGCGTTACGTGGTGGAGGTCATCCTGCTGAACGACATCGCCCTGATTACGCTGGATACAACCGGTCCCGGTCTGCATAAACGCGGTTACCGCCGCCAGGCGACGGAAGCGCCGCTGAAGGAAACCATGGCCGCCGCCCTCATCCAGCTCAGCCGCTGGAACGGCACCCGCCCGCTGTACGATCCTTGCTGCGGCTCGGGCACGATTCTGATCGAAGCGGCGATGATCGCCTGGAACATCGCGCCGGGCCTGCGGCGCACCTTCTCCTCCGAGCGCTGGCCGGAAATTCCGCAGCGTCTTTGGGAGCAGGCCCGCGAGGAAGCGATCGACGCCGTGAAGGACGACTACCCGCTGCAATTGACCGGCAGCGACATCGATCCCGCCGCGATTGAAGTGGCCGAAGCCGCAGCCAAAAGCGCCGGTCTCTCCGGCGAAATCACCTTCAAGACCATTGCGGCCGCCAAAGCCAGACCGCAAGGCGACTATGGCTGCATCATCACGAATCCGCCTTACGGCGAACGGCTCGGCAACGACAAGGAAGTGGAGCGTCTGACCAAGCAGTTCGGCGAAATGATGCTGTATCTGCCGACCTGGTCGTTTTTCGCGATCAGTCCGATCAAGGAATTCGAGCAATTCTACGGCCGCAAAGCCGACAAACGCCGCAAGCTGTTCAACGGCCGGATCGAGTGCCAGTATTACCAGTACCTCGGACCGCTGCCGCCGCGCCAGCCAAAATAACGTTTGACCAAATGCAAGCAAACAAAAGGAGGCGCCCCGCCGGGAATGGCTGGGGTTGCCTCCTTTTCAGATTGCCGGATGTCCTTTGCCGGTTAGGGTTTAGGCACAGGCTTCTTGACGAAAGGCTCCGCTTTCGCCAGCGCCTCGTCTTCGGTCGGAGCGCTGATGTAGCGCCCGTTGATATAGATAAAGGCCCGTTTGCCGCAAGGTCCGCAGTAGGACTTGCAGCCGATCTTGATCTCCGCATCGGGAGCCATTTTCTTCAGCTTCGGAACAATGCTCTTCAAGCTCATGAAATTGCATTGGTCGCAGATTTGTATTTCGTTAGCCATGAAGTAACCCTTCTTTGACTCCGTCGGTGCGCGGCTTGCGATTAGTGGTCGCCGTGATTGCCTTGGGACGGATTAGTGATGACAAAACCTTCCTGCGGGAAATACAGATAATCAATCTTCACGCCGTCGAGCAGCGGTTGATTCGGATCCAGAATGACATCGATGTCTTTGTCGGTCGGAATCACCACATCATTTTCTTTGGGCGTGTCCAAATCCAGGCCGTAATGCGCATGGTCGCCATGGGCATGCGTAATCATGACGCGCAGCTTAAGCTCGGCATTGCCTTCCTGTTCCATTGTGCGTTTTATGACTTTCGCCGCATTGCGGGTAATTTTGACGTTCATGAAATCCATCTCCCGGCATCAAAAGTTAATATCAACTATCTATTCTAAGGAATCCTGCCGGTAAAAGCAACTGAATTTATCGTTTTCCCGCCGTTCCGCCCCGGACCAGCACCGGATATTTGCGCTCCATCCGCGAAACGAACCAGCCCATCAGCAGCATCGTTACGCCGATATCATCGATTGGCACAACCGGCATGACATCCGGGAGCACCCAATAGAGCAGCGCCGGAACGGCGAACAGCAGCTTGTCCCCCAGCGATACGGTCGGCGACGCGATATAGCTCCAAGAAGCGCGAAAAATATGGGACCACTGCTTCAGGGACAGCAGTTTTCTAAGTTTCATGGCCGATTCACTCCTATTTCACTAAATTGACGGGAACTTACTGAGTCGTATAGTTTCAAAAAAGGGTACGGCCGCGGGTGTGCAAACAATGTTGACGACGGCCATACCCTTTGAATTATATTACGCAAATTTACAGTCATTGTTTCACTTTTATTTCAAATTTGATAGAAGCGCCGCCAAAATCAGGCCGGTCTCCAGTGCGGTATCCTCAAAGTCCTCCATGGGCAGCGGATTTTTACCGAGCCCCAGCTCCACAGTGAAGCCGGGCCGCCGGAACCGCTGAATGAACCAGTCCTTGTAGCCGGCGTCGCTGCCGGTCAGTTCGACCGCCCGGTATCCGCAGGCCGCCGCCAGCGCAGCGGCCAATTCCCGGCTCTCCGGGGGCTCGCAGCCCCGGTAGTTCCAGTATATCTCGCTGCCCTGGCTGTGCAGCGAAACCGCGGCCGCGCCGGGCACCCGCTCGGCCAACGCGGCCAGCGCCGCCGCCTCCGGCTCGCTCAGCGGCGCCGGGCCGCTGTAGTCGCGCGGCGCCGGACCGCGCACGCCGCGCCGTTCCCGCTCCTCGTCCCAGTGGGCCGGGAACTGGTCGCCCAGATCGACGCCGCGGATATTCGCCTTCCAGTGGCGGAATCCGCGCCGTCCGCCGTTCCAGCGCGTCAGCTCATCGCGCAGCGGATGCCCCGGCGGAGCCCCTTCCTGTACCAGCTCCACGCCGTCCGGATTGGCCAGCGGGACGGCCCAGATCGTCCAGTCCTGATACCATTTGCCGACGTCAAAGCCGTTCCACAAGCCGCCTTCATTCAAAGCCGCCGCGTAATCCTCCAAAAATGCCATCAGGCTGGGCGTCGTCAGCCATTCGTTGGCATGCAGCGAGGCATTGACATGCAGATGCTTCCGTCCGCTGCCGATCCGCAGCAGATGCAGCGGCTTGCCAAGCACGCTGTAGCCGATGGCATCGGCTTCGATCTGCGGGTACCGGGCCGCCAGCCGGCCGATATCTTCGGCCATCTCCCGGTGGCCGTACTCCCCGCGCAGCCGCACGATCCGGGCATGCGGCGTGGCGGGCAGCACGATGATTTTGCCCGGTCCGAAGCCGCGGCCGGACAGCAGGCCGGGATTCAGCGTCTCCAGCTCATCTATCGTTACGCCAAAAGCCGCCGCAACCGCCTCGGGACTGTCGCCCTCCTGCAGCGCATATCGCTTGCGCGGCGTGTTCGGCAAATACAGCAGCTGCCCCGGGATCAAATACGGCTGGCTCCTCGTCCAGGGATTCCCGTAAATGATATGCTCCGGCGCAAGTCCATGGCTTGCGGCGATTCGGCTGACGGTATCTCCCTTGCGGGTAATATATTCACGCATCGGCATCTTCTCCTTGCCCTCATGATATCCCCACAAAGTGGGGCTTTGCCTAAGAAGCCTTGCCCGGTACATTGCGGGGCTCCCGTTTACTTGCAAGCCTTTATCCCCGCCGCTGAGCGGAATGGTTCGGGGCGACAAGCGAGCCATTGCCTTCCCTTTCATTGTATGCGCCTTCCGGTACCTCCCATGAACGCGCAGAATAAATACTAAGCGTCGAAGAGGCTCACTTTACGGACCTGAGAGGCCTTATTCGCTGAAAAACAGACCGATTTCTGCACTAACGGACCTGAGCGCCGGGAAATTGCCGTTATTATCGAAAATAACGGTTCCTGTGTCCGTAACAGATGATGTTTGCTTCCGCAGCCACCCGCCGTTTCCGCCCAATCCACAATCCACGGCAAAAACCCCGGCTCGAGGGAGCCGGGGCATGCGGACAACCATAGAGGATTGTCCCGTTTGGATACGATGGAATAAGTGCTTACAGGGATGAAACCTGCCAGACGACCGGCGTGCGCCGGATTTGCTCGCCGAGCCAGTCACGGGCAATCTTCTGAAAGATTTCGGCGTCGCCGCTGCAAAAAAACTGGTGGATCGGAATTTCGTCGCCGCTGGCCAGTTTGCCTTTGTCGTACAAAATCGTGCTGATCTCGCGTGCGGTTTCGTCGGCGGAGCTGATCAGCTTGACGCCTGGCCCCATGACCTTGCCGATGGGCTCAATCAGGAACGGATAGTGGGTGCAGCCGAGGATCATCGTATCGATCGGCGCATATTTGATGCCGTTCAGCGACTCCGCAACGGCAATATGGCTTTCTTCGGAACGAAACATCCCTTGCTCCACGAATGGGACAAGCGCCGGGCAAGCCTGGCTGACCACTTCCACGAACGGGGACAGCTGTTTGAGCGCCGCTGTGTAAGCCCCGCTGTTGATCGTGCCGATGGTGCCGATGACGCCGACGCGGCCGGTCTTGGTGGCGCTGATGGCCGCCCGGGCACCGGGATGGATCACGCCGATGACGGGAATGCTGACCTTGGCGGAAATATAATCTAGCGCCGCCGCTGTGGCGGTGTTACAGGCGATGACGATCATTTTCGGATTGAATTGAATCAGGTAATCAACGATTTGTTCGGTAAAAAGTCTGACTTCTTCGGTCGAACGGGGTCCGTACGGGGCTCTGGCGGTGTCGCCGAAATAAATGATTTTCTCCCGCGGGAGCTGCCTCATCACTTCTTTGACGACCGTAAGTCCCCCTACGCCGGAGTCCAATATTGCGATAGCTTGCTGCACGAACACACCGCTTCCTTTAACATGTTTTGTGTAGCTTATGTAAGGGCCGAACAAAGCGTACCTTGCTTTCAGCCCCAATTGTCGATATTACTCCTTTTATACCCCCAGTTCAAGGAAACTCTACATATCCGCCCTTTGGAAAAAGCTTCCTGCCCCAACCTGCCCGCAAAAACAAAGCCGCCCCGCGCCTGTTGCTGGCGAGAAGCGGCTTATCCTGCAAAGCGGCGGTCCGGTCGATCCCCTTGCGTCTTCCCTGCCGACCGCCCGGTTGCCATTGCGACATCGTCTCAGGCGATGCTGTCATCCTTGCCGGCCTCTTCAGCGGCAGCGGCGATTTCCCCGAATTCTGCTGCGGAATCAGTAATCTCACCTTCGCTGAAGCTGCTGACATTGGCGATGGCTTCGGCATCCTCAGCGGCATCCGCCGGCTTTCTCCATTCCTTGATTTCGGTCACCACGGAATTCACCGCATCTTTGGCTTTGCCGTACAGCTCGGCGCCCTTGTCGCCAGCCTGGCCGGCGATTTCCTGTACCTTATCGATGGCGCCGGCCGTTCCTTCCTTGATATCCTGGCGCAATTCCTTGCCCGGTTTTGGCGCGAACAACAGCGCCGTTACCGATCCGGCCACGCTGCCGGCAATAAGTCCCCAAAGCAAGCTTTTCGTATCCTTTTTCATCGTCCATCTCTCCTTTGGTATCAATTGCGCCATCCGCCCGGCCACCCGGGCGATCGCCCATTTCTGGTATATCATAAGCAAAGAGAGGTTGTTTGGTGACTGATCAGGAGGACTTTTCGGAAGTTTTGTCTTTCTTCTTTGCCGCAATCACGTATTTGCAGCATTGGCCGCCTTCCGCCATGCACTCGCTGCGCGTAACCTTGGCGCCGAGCAGTTCTTCAAACAGCTGCTGCTCGCATTGACACGCGACCCGGTATCCGGCAGCGACCTGGCGGATCGGACAATTATACTCGCACATCATATAAGAGCCGTCTTCCTGCTTGCTCCAAGTCGCCATGTAGCCGCCGGCGTTCTGGATCGAAGCCAGCTCGGCGACCCGCTCCTCAAGGCCCTGTCCCTCCATCATCGGCGTATATTGCGCCAGCATCCGCCGTTTCCGTCCTTCAAACAGCGCATGGACCGTCTCCTGGCCGCTGACATGATCGAGCTCGCGCAGCAGTTCGAGCGCCAGGTTATGGTAGCTTTTCGGAAAATGGTCCTCTGCCCGCTCGGTGAGCGAATAGACATGCATCGGGCGGCCCATCGGTTGGCGGACAACCTTCGTTTTGGCCAGCGATTCCTGCTCCAGCTGCAGCACATGGCGGCGGACGCCCATTTCGGTAATCCCGAGCTCTTCCGCCAGCGCGCCGATGGTCAGCGGACCTTTCGTTTTGAGGAGCGTCATGATCATCCGCCGCGTCGAACCGCTTTCCTGCCCTTTTTTCATTGTCATGACCTCCTTTCGTAGTTATCCGTCCGTGCGGACGCCAAGCTCCTGGTCGAGATATCGGCGAACGTCGCGCGCAAACCGTTCCAGTACGCCCGGCAGCGCCGGGGTCAAGGGATGCAGCTTGCTGCGGTCCCAGGCATAATAATCCTGTACAAGCGGCTTGCGAAGCGCAACGAGCTCCAGCAGCTGCCCGTAAACGGCGCTGTCCCCAAGCACCTTCTCGTCATGGATGATGGAGATAATATCCTCGTAGCTTCCGGCGTCGCGCATAATGAAGCCGTCGATCAGGCAGCTGCCGACATCGGTCACGACCTCAATCGCCAGATGCAGGCAACGCTCCTGGATCAGCCCTTTTAAATAACCGCCGTCCCACGCTTCTGCTACATGGCTTAAACCGCCGCCGATTTCTTCGATTTGGTCCAAGATCGTTTCAATTTGTTTTCGGTTGACGTAGTACACGGCTGTCCCTCCAAATCCGGTGATATGTACATCGGGCCCGCCCAGGGCGGAGCGTCACTTGCCCCGTTTACCGCGGCGTTTGAGCCAGAACAGCATAATAAAGCATGCTGCCAGAAATACGATCAGGTACGTTAATGCTTCCATCGGATATTCAAGATCGCTCATGGGTTTCACGCTCCCGACTGCAGAATAGGATGCCTGTTCCGATATCCGTTCCGTTTTAAAGCCCTTAATCCACTTAAAGCTCGTAATCCACGGCGACCGAAAGCTCCTTGACCTCGTTGATATGGACAATGATCTCTTTATGCACCGGATGCACCTGGTACGCCTGCAGATCCTCCAAGGAAGCGACTACGGAGACGAGCGCGATATCGAACGAACGCTCCGAATGAAGAATATCCGTTCCAACCTCCAGGGAAATCAGCTGCGGAATTTTGCCTTCCATGCTGCGCAGTACGGCCGCCGTCGTGGCCACCTGCTCCGGCGAACGGTCCTTCAGTTTGAAAAATACAATATGTTTGATCATGTTCTCGCTCCCTGCCCTTTATTTTGGTAAAGTATATTTATAAGAAATATAACATAACGACATCGCTTCCGAAAGAAACTTGTCGGAACCGTGATCAGCCGTTCGCACGATAACCATTGCAGCCGCATGGAAATTGTTGTAGTATAACTTTAAAAATTTTGGAGGAAGTATGCCTAAGAACCAGCAAGAACTACATCATATTCAGGCTTGGTCCCAAATCAACCGGAAATATCTCGGACAGGGCGTACGGGTGAAACGCTTCCGCCGGCCGAAGCGCAGCCAAATCCGCAACCGCGTGCTGCTCGCCATCCTCATGGCCAGGGATATCAAGCTGTCGAAGCTCGCCGAAGAACTGTCCGTCTCTTCCCGCAGCGTAAGCGCATGGGTATACGAAGGCCGCATTCCGTCCAAGGTCAATATCGACAAGGTCTGCCGGTTGCTTGGCTATCCGGCCCATGTTTTGTTCAACGAAGCGCTGCTGCGGCAAAGTCCGATTCTCTGCCAGCCCACCCCGTCGAGGTTCATGAAGCGCAGCAACGTGAGCACCTCCCGCGCCAACGTCATTTTGACCGGACTATGTATGGTTTACGATTTTTCCGTAACCGATGTCAGCATCTGGATCGGCATCCATCCCGGAACATTCCGCAAATGGCTGCATCAGGCCCATCTCCCGGCTCTCGCCCTTCAGGAAAAGGCTGAAACCTTCTTCCGGATTCCGCGCAGCATCCTGTTTGCCGACTGCGAGCTCTCCTGAGCCCTATACATATGTAGCCCTTTCCGTAACCGGGAAGGGCTGTTTGCCTTGACTTGGGCTGCCCTTCTCATCTCTTTCGCGCGACAATATACCGCAGCAGATAATCGTGGCTTCCGCCGCCGGGGCCGCCAAGCGTCTCCCGAAAACTCCCCGTGTCCAGAATTTCCGTCTCCGCAAAATGCTCCCGTAAATCGGCTTCGCTGAAGAAATGCGCGTATTTACCTGTTTTGTATTCGTAAGTACCCGGCTCCAGGATACGGCCTTGTCCCGCATTCGGGTCCTCGTCGGAGAAGCAGGTAAAATACAGCAGTCCGCGCGGGCAAAGCTGCCGCAGACAGCTGTCCATGAGCGCCTGCCGCTCTGCGGCGAGAAACAGATGCAGTACATCATAACAGTAGACCGCATCAACCGGTTCATTCAGATGCGGCTCCAGCGCTGATCCCCCAATAAATACCGTATCCGGGTCCCATTCTGCCGCAAGGGCAAGCGCAGACGGGCTAAGCTCAATTCCGTAAGTCTTGAACACGGAGGACAACGCCTTCGTATTGCGGCCGTAGCCGGCTCCCGGAACCAGCACGCTGCGGACGCCCGCATCGCCGAATAATGCCCGCGCCGCCGCGGCCGACGGGCTGGGCTCGCTCCCCCAGATCATTCCCTCCGCCGCAAATCTCCGGTTCCAATAGTCCGTCATTTGCGTTTGCTGCGCATGGCGTTCAGCAGCGTCACGCCCGCCTCCGGTGAAGTAGCATAATAATCGTATTCGGGCGATTCTTTGGCATAGATCGCGATTTTACCCTCGGCATCGTAATGGACGCCCCAGCCGTATCGTTTGGGCAGCATGGAAGCGCGCAGGCAGGGATGGGGCTTCGCAAACAGCGCATCCCGGATTTCCGGAGCGCGTTCCTTCGCTTCCGTCTCCGGAATGGCTTTATGCCGGACATGAACCTCATACAGCAGCTCCTCATGGGTGTAGGCATACGGCGCGGATGCCAGCAGCTCATATTGAATCTCGTGCGCGGTTTTGCGTTCGCGGCCGGATACGGGAATGACGCCGGTCTCCACCGGGCAATCTTCGGCCACGCGAATAAACGTATTCGTGTAACTCATCGTCAACCTCCTGCCAAGCTGGAATCTTTCTTCCATCTATCATAGCACAGAAGGCCCGAGATTAGTGGCATAGCGGCGGGACAGCCTGCGTATAGATGGGATACCGCCCCTCAAAGCAAAGTTTATGCGTCTGGCTTCTTGGTCAGGCATTTTGCGCGGGCCGGGAAACTTATGATAAAGGCATGGCTGCCTTTGGAATGGAGCGATGCGGCGATGAAAGTACCGGTAATCGTATTGAGCGGATTTCTCGGGAGCGGCAAAACGACGCTCCTCTTGTCCCTGCTGAACGAATGTACGGCGCGGGGACTGAAACCCGGCGTCTTGATGAATGAACTGGGGAAAAAAGATGTTGACGGTTATATTCTGCAGGAGCAAACCGGAGCCAATGTGGAAAAGCTGCTCGACGGCTGCATTTGCTGCGGCCGCAAGGAAGATCTGCCGCGGAGTTTTGCGGCGCTCTTAACGCGCAGGCCGGATATCATTTTCATCGAATTAACGGGTGTCGCCAATCCCGAGGAAATTGCCGCGGAGATTAAAGAGGGGGCGCTGAACGCCCGCATCGCGCTGCATTATACCGTCTGCGTGCTGGACGCGGAGAACACGCTTGAATACGCCAGCCGCCTGGCTTCCGACAAAGCGATGGTCCGCACGCTGCGGGGTCAGATGGCCGCCGCCGACCTGATCGTCGTCAACCGCAGCGACCTCGTCCCGCATGAGACGTTATGGCGGATCGAGAAGACCGCCCGCAAGGCCAATGCGCAGGCCGAAATCGTCTTCACCCACTACAGCCGGATCAATTCCGCCCCGCTGTTCGCCGGCATTCCCCGCAAGGAAGCCGTAGACGGCAGCGGCCCGAAGCTGCGCCGCGCGGCGGAAGGCGGGGCGCTGCGCGTAAGCACGGCGGAACGCCCGGAGCGGCCGATCTCGGTTCCGCGCGGCACTGGCCCGAACGGGCCGGTTGCCGAACCTTCCTATTCGCAGGTCGCCGCGGTAACGCTGACTTTCCCAGAGCGGAAGCAGGCGAGCGTCATCGCCAGGGAACAGCTCGAGAGCTTCTTCCGCGAATGGAGCGGCCAGCTCCTGCGGGCCAAAGGGCATGTGCAGCTCGGTGAACGGGAGCCGGTGCAGCTCGTGCAGTTTGCCGGCGACCGCACGACCTGGGAAACCTCGCGTTACCCCGGCCAGCCCTATGTCGTCTTCATCGGCCTCAACCTGGACGAGAAGAGGCTGACGGAGCGCTGGACCTCGTTGTTTGCTTAAGCAGCAGCCATTCGCGGGAAAGGAGCCTGAAGCAACCTTGATTACCTTCATGAGACCTAAAGTACTGCCGCTGCTTCTTTCCGCTGCACTGCTCGCCGCCGGCGGCATGCTGCTGCTGCAACGAGCGCCGCAGCTGCTGCAGAGCGCTTATACGGATCTGTTCAAGACGGCGTTTCTCGGCATCCTGCTTGAAGCGCTGCCGTTTGTATTGCTCGGCGCGCTCCTCTCCTCTCTACTGCGCGTCTACGTCCCGGACGAGTGGGTATCGCGCTGGATTCCGAAATCGCCGGTTCTCGCGATTCTGTTCGGCTGCGCGCTTGGGATCGTCTTTCCCGTCTGTGAATGCGGCATGATTCCGCTCGTCCGCCGTCTCATGCACAAAGGCATGCCGCTGTATGTCGGCATCGTATTCATTCTCTCCGGCCCCATTCTCAACCCCGTCGTGTACGGTGCGACGATGACAGCGTTCCGCGCCCATCCGGACATCGCTTACGCCCGATTGGGTCTGGCGTTCGCCGTCGCGGCGTTGATCGGCCTCATCGTCTACGTAACGGCCAAACGTCCGGTCCTGCGCCATTCCCTGCGGGGCGAGGGCATGGAGCCGCATGACAACAAAGCGCGCGGCGGCAAGGCCGCCGCCGCGCTGGTCCATGCGGCGGACGAATTTTTCGAAATGGGCAAATATTTGATCGTCGGCTGCCTGCTGACCGCGGGCATTCAGACGTTTCTGGAGCATGACAAGCTGGCGGCCATCGGTGAACGCCCGCTCGGTTCATACTTCTTTATGATGGGACTGGCTTTTGTCCTGTCCTTATGCTCAACATCCGATGCCTTTGTCGCCTCCACGTTTTTGCACACCTTTCCGGAAGGCGCGCTATTGGCGTTTATGGTGCTGGGCCCGATGCTGGATTTCAAGAACTCGCTGATGCTGCTGTCACTGTTCAAAACCCGTTTTGCGCTGTATTTATTTTTCTTGATCTGCTCAATGGTTTTTACGGGTTCGGTGCTGCTGTCGCTATGGCTGTAACCAGGTTCTAACAAGGGGGCGACTAAAAATGAACGATCCGCGGAGCATCCGCTTCCACTATATGATCCGTGCCGTCCTCCTGCTGGCTTTTGCGCTGTATATCGGCCGGCTGGTCCAGCAGGACGCGCTCCATTATTATGTCGCGCCGAAGCTGGCCCGCTGGATCCGGCTGTGCCCGATCCCGCTTGCGCTGATGTCCCTCAGCCTCGCCGCGCAGGCATTGCTCGGCCGGGCCCGCGCCTTGTGCGACTGTGAGCACAAGCTGCCCCGCTCGCTGCCGGGCGGCGCCGCACTGTACGGGCTATTTCTGCTGCCGCTGCTGCTTGGCTTCCTGCTGCCCGACCGGGCGCTCGGCACCGCCGCCGCGGCCCGAAAAGGGTTGGCGCTGTCTTATGTGTCGCCGGAAACAGGCGCAGGTAGATCCATCGCCGAGGAGCCGTATCAGCGGGAGTTCACCGCACTGGCCAACCGGCTATACGCCCTGCCCGTAATTCCGGTCTATCCGCAGCTCTTTTCCGAGACATTCGGCGCCATCGATCTGTACAAAAATAATTTTGAAGGCAAAGACATCGTCTTGTCCGGCTTCCTGTATAAAGACCCGAAAGCCGAGGACCCGGCGTATGCCGTCGGCCGTTTCCTGGTGCAGTGCTGCACGGCTGACGCGACCCCGCTTGGCATCCGGATTGATCCGGCAGCGCAAATAAGCTTGCCCGCCGATACCTGGATCGAGGTGCGGGGCAAGCTTCACGTGGTGCCGTACGGCGGCGGAGAGATCCTGCAGATTACGCCGGAGCGGCTGACGCCGCTTGACGCACCCGCCACGCCGTATGTGTACGCGAACGGGGATTCCGTCGCCGCCTGGGAGGAACTCCGGACCTCGGCCAGGCTCAAATGACCGCGTCGATGCCTTCGTCATCGTCAATCGAGCTGCGCGGATTGACGATTTCGACCATCTAATCCCCGCGTTTCATCTTCAGGAATTCGTGATTACCCTCTCGCCCCTTATTTCAGCCGTTTCATTACGGCCCGCAAACCCAGCGTAAGCAACGCAAGGATAACCAGCACGACGGCCAGCGTAACCAGCCGCTCGCTGCGGCTTCCATCGGCAAACAGCACCGGACCCAGCCCAAAAAAGATCACCAGCAAATAAAGCACCGCAAAGAGCAGATACAGCACGATTTTCATGTCCGTCCCCCCGATCCTACTCTTCCGCTATTCCTTTACGCTGCCGGATATGCGCCGACCATTCGCTCAGCACGCGGTCGATGTCCTCGGTCCGGATTGGCTTTGAGATGAAGTCCTGCATGCCTGCCCGCAGGCACATGTCCCGGTCCTCTTTGCGGGCGAAGGCCGTCGCGGCAATGATGACCGGAGAAAGCCCTAGCTGCTCGCGGATTTTACCGGTCGCTTCAATACCGTCCATAACTGGCATCTGGATGTCCATGAAGACCAGGTCATACGGTTTATCCAACACGGCCCGTACCGCCAACTCCCCGTTCACCGCCACATCCGAGCTATATCCCCGTTTCTTCAGGAACATCTGCATCAGATGCGCATTGATCGGATGATCCTCGGCAATCAGAATGGAGAGCGGGCCGTATTTGCCTACCGCTGCGGGTGCCGCCGCTGACTCGCGCCGCGTTTCCGCCGTGACGGCTTTCTCCGCTATGGCATAGCCGGCATTCTGATCGCCCGGAATCCCCCCACGGATTGTAAAATAAAACTCGGCACCGGCATTCTCCTCGCTAACGACCCCGATGATGCCTCCCAGCAGCTCCGTTAGCTTTTTGCTGATCGCCAGGCCTAAGCCGGTTCCTCCATATTTGCGGTTAATCGATGGGTGCAGCTGGGAAAACGACTGGAACAACTGGCTTTGGCTGTGCCGCGGAATGCCGATGCCCGTGTCTTTAACGGTAAAACGCAGCTGCAGCTCGCCGGAATCGGATGTTTCTTCCGCTTTGACGGCAATCTGGATGCCGCCCGTCTCCGTAAACTTGACGGCATTTCCGACCAGATTGACGAGAATCTGCCGCAGCCGGGCTTCGTCCGTCACAATCAGGGCAGGCACCGATTTATCCATGTCCTCCTGCAGCCACAGCCCTTTCTCCTTGACGCGCGGATAAAACAGCTCCGTCACGTCCGAAACGACCTGTCGCAGGTCGACCGGAGCCGACTCCAGCGTCATCATGCCCGCTTCGATTTTGCTGAAATCCAGCACTTCGTTAAGAATATGCAGCAGCGAACTGCCGCTTTTGCCGATAATCTCCGTGTAATAGCGTTGCTCCTCCGTCAGTTCCGTACCCGCAAGCAGATCGGCCATGCCCATGATTCCGTTCATCGGCGTCCGCAGTTCATGGCTCATAATGGCCAGAAATTCCGATTTGGCCCGGTCGGCCTGTTCCGCCGATTCCTTGGCGCGCATGATTGCTTTTTCCTCGGTAATATCGCGGAAGACGACGACGACGCCCCGCCGTTCCCCACCATCGTAAAGCGGCGACATGCGGAATTTCGTAAGAAAGCTGGAGCCGTCCCGCCGCCAGAATGCTCCTTCCAGCTCCTCGTACAAATGGTCATCCAGCCGTTCGCGAGGCGAGGATTTGGCACCGCCGGTATACGCCTCCACATTCGATAGCGACTGCTCCAGGTTATGAAGCATCGCCTTGCCCGGCAATTCGCCGGATTCGAAGCCCAGCATCGCCGCTGCCGCCGGATTGACAAACACCGTTTGACCCTGAAGGTCGATGCCGACAATGCCTTCGGAAACGGAATTCAGGATCAGCGCATGCTCGTAGCTCAGCTTCTCAATCTGCTGCAGGTGCCGCTTCTGCGCAGTGATGTCGCGGATAATGGAAAAAACGCCCACAACCCGGAAATCTACTTTAATCGGAACCAAAATGATAATGACCTCGACAAGCTGCCCATTCCGGTGAACCATCCGGCTGTCGAAGGTCTGCGCTTCTCCGTTCACCGCCTTTTGGAAAGCGGCCTCCACAACCTTCGATTCTCCCGGATCGAGAATGTCGCCTAGACCGCTGCCAACCAGCGTTTCGTGTGCATAGCCGGTCAACTGCGTCAGGCCCTGATTGAGCGACTCCATACGTCCCTCGAGGTCCATGGCGCTAATCGCCGACGGGTTATAATCAAAGAGAGACTTATAACGGTTTTCGCTTACCCGCAGCTGTTCTTCCATCTCCCGGCGTCCCGTGACATCCCGGCCAATCGTGAGCACCTCGCGCACTTGCCCTTGCGCGTCGCGCAGCAGTTGAAACGAGCATTCCACCCACAAGTAATGGCCGTCTTTATGGCGGATACGGCGGGTGTAGACATCGGTATCGGAATAAAGCATGCCCTTTTGCGTCATCTCGATCATATCGATCTCGTGGTAATAATCCGGACGCTTGGTGCCGATCATCTCTTCCGCATTATATCCCAGCGTCCGTTCAATAGAGGGCGATACATAATGCAGGATTCCGTCAGGCGTACCCAAAGAGATCATGTCCGGCATGTTCTGAGCTATCAGCTGATACAGTCCAAGCTTGTCCTGCAAAAACTGCTCCCGTTCCACCTGTCCGGTAATATCAGTGATTTCCGCAAAAAAGAAACGCGGCTGCCCGTTTTCGTCATCTTCTCCAGCCCAGGTGTGCACACGGCCCCAGCACTGCTTCCCGTCTTTTAGGAGCAGCCGGCATATCGCCGTCTTTTCCGTTCCCGGCGCTTCAAACCGTCCGTCATTTATTGCTTCTGTTTCCGTGCTACCGGTCACGATATCCGAATAGTGCAGTTCATGCAGTTCTTGTTCCGTGTAGCCCACCAGCCGGCTCAGCGCGGGATTGGCTTCAATAAGCCTACCGTCTTCCGCTGAAAATACGGCAAAGGCTGTGGAGGATCGCCAAACGATCGATTTCAGTAGGTAGTCGGACAAGGCTCGGCCTCCTCGATGAAAGTAAGGACAAATATTACTACCAGTATACCTTGTTTTTTAAGTATCCGCTTGCCAAATCTATACAAAGTTCTTGATTCGGAAGACTTGGTGACAATATAGGTTCAACGAAGCAGCGCTCCGCCCGCCGCCAGGGCGTTGCCAACTGCGGCGGGCCTGACCAAACCGGCGCTAGGCCGCAAAAATCAATAAAAAACCTCTCTTCGCCGGCAATGCCGTGAAGGGAGGTTGATCGCAATCCATCGTAATCGGACGCCTAGGAATCGGCCGATGGCGCAGCGTTCATCAGCATTTGAGCACCAGAACAAACGCCATGGAATGTCCGCCCGCCTCGGCGTACAGGTCGCCGTCCATCTTCCGCAGGAGCTGCTTGCACATGTACAGCCCCAGCCCGTTGCCGGGCTTTCCCGCGCTGTTCGAGCCGCGCCAGAAGCTGGAGAAAATATGCGGAAGCTCGCCTGGAGGGACCGGGGCGCCCGAATTTTCGATCCGGATCAGCTGCCGGTAATCCTCTTCATGGAAGGTAATGCCGATTTCGGCCCCGTCTCCGTATTTCATCGCATTCTCGATGATGTTATCTATGGCTTCCGCCAGCCGCTCCAGATCGCCGAAGAGCAGCTTGTCCCGGTAAGGCCCGATCGTGAACCGGGTTTTGAGCAGCGCCAGCTTCTCTTTGCTGTGCTCTTCGACCTTGGCCATTAGCTCGCCGAGATAAAATTCGCCGCGTTCCACCGCAACTTCGCTCAAGGACGAAACGGAGGTCGCAATCAGGTCGCCGACCAGCTTTTCGATCATCTCCGCGTTCTCCTCGATCCGTCTGGCGCATTCGCCGCGCTTGGCCTCGCTTTCGTACAGGTTGCCGCCGAGCGCGGCGGCATACAGCTTGATCGCGGATACCGGCGTTTTGATGTTGTGCGAAACCGAGGCGATCAGGGTCTGCCGGTCCTTTTCCAGCCGCAGATTGGTGTTCCGCTGGGCTTCCAGCGTCTCGCGCAGCATCTCCAATCCCCAGACGAATTTGCCGAAGAAACGGTTCCGGTTCTCTTGCAAATGCGGAGTCAGCCTGCCTTTGGCCAGCTCCAGCGGCAGCTTTTCCATGCTATGAAAGGGTTTGATAATCCGGTGTTTGATATAGATCAGCAGAGCGAAGACAAGCAGAATCACTGCCAGAATCAGGACAAGGGCCGTCTCCTCGGCCATGCCGCCCTTCCCTTGAACGGAATAGGCAAACCGCACATACTGAACAATAGCGCCATCCGCATACACCGGCAGAACCATGAACTCCTCATCATGCCTCAGTCCCGCGCCGCCGAAGAAAAGATCGGCGTTTTTCCGCGCGGCCTGCGCGTCTAACACTTCCATCCGCGTGATCGGACTGTCTGCTGCCCGAACGACATCTTCCGCCGGTACGCCGCGATTAAGCTCCGCCGTGATCCGGTTGGCCTCCACCCTGTACGCATGATCGCGCTGCGGCGTACCTGCATGGAGTGCAGTCCACGTATACACCGCTAAAACAATGCAAGCGGCGATGGCTGTCCACATGAACAGCCGGTTATACCGTTTCATATTTGTAGCCGACGCCCCATACCGTGGCGATATGCCGCGGTTCTTTCGGATTGGCTTCAATTTTCTCGCGCAGCTTGTTGATATGGACCGTCAGGGTCGACGGCTCGCTGAAGCTGTCCGCGCCCCACACGCGCTCGAACAGCCACTCCTTGCGCAGCGCCTTCCCTTTGTTCTCCAGAAGCAGCACGAGCAGATCGTATTCCTTGGCGGTCAGCGGAACAGGCTGTTCGCCCCGGAAAACCTGCATCGCCGCCCGGTTAACCGTAATCTCGCCCGCGCAGAGCATTTGCTTGTCATCGTTCAGGTCATAGCTGCGCCGCAGATGGGCTTTCACTTTCGCCAGCAGCAGCTGGACACTGAACGGCTTCTCCAGATAATCGTCTGCGCCAAGCTCCAGGCCGATGATCGCATTGTCGTCGCCGCTGTGCGCACTCATGATGATTATCGGCAGATTCGCCCGGCGGCGGACCGCGCTGCACACTGCAAAGCCGTCCAGCTCAGGCAGCATAATATCGAGCAGCAGGAGCTTCGCCGGCTCTTGTTCCAGATAAGCCAGCCCTTCCTCCCCGCTTGCGCATACCTGCACGGAATATCCTTCGCGCTGCACAAAATCGCGGATTACCCCGGAAAGCTCTTCGTTATCTTCGATAATGAGAATATCAACCACTTGCTCACATCCCTGTATATTGCTATATGTCCGGCCGTTTACCAGCCCATGTCCATCAGCCAGCCCGTGAGGCGTTTCTCTCTTTCGGCCGGAGGCTGCGCCGCCTCGTATTTGCCGAGCACAAGCTCGCCCTGAATGTTGCCGTCCACGATGTACAGCACTTTATCCGTAGCAGCCGCAACCTTGATGTCATGGGTGACAATCATAATGGTCGTGCCTTCCCGGTTAATCCGGCCCAGCTCGTTCATGACTTCCTTGGCAGCCCGCGAGTTAAGCGCCCCGGTCGGCTCGTCGCCGAACAGTACCTTTGGCCGGTTGATAAGCGCCCGGCAAATGCAGGCCCGCTGCAGCTGACCACCCGATACCTCGGTGATATCCTTGGCGGCCGTATCCATAATGCCGAGCTTGCGCATCAGCGTGTCCGCTTCGGCGTTGACGTCCTTGCGTGTCCGTTTAACGGCTCCGCCTTTCAGCGCCTGATAGCCGGATAAAATAATATTATCATAGACGCACAGGTTTTTGAGCATATGCATCTGCTGAAAAATGAACCCCATCCGCCGCAGGCGCAGCTCCGCCATCTGTTTCTCGCTTAGCGCGGAGTAGCTTTGCCCGTCGAAAACAACCTCTCCCGCCGTCAGCCGGTCCATACCGCTTACCGTATAGAGCAGCGTGGATTTGCCCGAACCGGACGGGCCCATGACCGAGACGAATTCGCCCTCTTCCAGCGTAAAATTGACATTGCGCAGCACATGGTTTTGCTGTTTGCTCACGATATAGGTTTTGCATAAATCTCTTACCTGCAGGACTGCTGCCATCGTTTATTCCTCCTGTATGCATTATGGATACGTTATTCTTCGTTAATGTTCCATACCTGAATTTTGCGGATTTGCCCCGAGCTGCTGTACACCGCAAGCACGACGACGGCAAAGATAAGCAGCGGGCACAGCACGTATACCTGGACGGGATCGATCACGAAATTCAGCTTCGTAATGCCGAAGACGCGGAAGATCATTCCCGCAAGTCTGGCCCCCAGCAGATTTCCGGCAAGTATGCCCAGGATGACGGAAGCGGCGGACAAGATAAGAATGCGCAGGCTTTGCCAGATCCGGATGTTGCCGTTCGTAAAGCCGAGGCTTTTTAGAATCGCTATGCCCTTCACTTCCTTGGCGATCAGAAGCCGGACAAACAGGCTGGTGATAAAAAAGGCGATTAGGCTGACCACCGCCACGATGACGGCAATGACGAGCCGGAGCTGGTCAATAAAGCCGCCGGTGACGTCGCTCATCGTTTCCTGCGCATCTTTGATTTTGATATCGGTGAATTGCGTTCGCATCTGCCCGATCAGCTCTGCTTTGCTCTCTTGGCCTGGATGAATGATCCCGGAGAACTGATACGATTCGGCAAACTCCGGCTGGACGGAATCCGGCAGTCGAACCATATATCCGGCGTTGGAGATCGTTTGAAAAATCCCCGAAACCAGATAAGACTTCCGGACGCCTCCGATTTCAAAAGTGACGTTGTCTCCCATCCCTACGCCGAAGTGCTCCGACATAATAGAAGTAATGGCAATCTCGTTGTCCAGCTTCGGCCCGCTTCCGCGCAGATAGTCCCGCATTTCGGCGGCCGGCTCGTTTTTCATGCCAAAAATGTTCATATTGTCTTTGCCGTCCGGAGAAATGTACTTAGTATTGATCATGTAGGTAACAGCCAGATCGACATCGAACCCTTTCGTTTTAAACGCCGTTTGCAGCGAATCCCGCTGGGAGAGCAGCTCTTTCACCGGCTTGCTGTTCCCTCCGGTCTCCGCGTAGAAGTCGCTGGCGGGGAGCCCGAAATAGGTCATAAACTGCGGACTCATTACCGTATTGTTGAGATTGACGGGAATCACGATTATCATCGCGCTGAGGATAAACGTTAAGATTAACGTCGAATACCCCTTAAGCCGGTTCAGCACATCGCTGACCGCCAGGAACAGCGGAGCCGGCATGCGGCCGCGGCGGTGAAAATAGATTTTGCGCGACGCCTTGAACCGTTCCCCCGTCTCCCCCAGCCGGATCGCGTCAATGGCCGAAGCCCGGTTGACCCTGCGCATGCACATTTGGCAGAAGAGCAGCGTGAGCGCGACAACCGCAATGATGCTAAAAATGGTGATCAGCGTGCTGGCGATACCCTCCGGCACAATGATGAGCCTGGAGATTTTGCGCGAGAGCAGTCCCGTAAGCCACAGGCTGGCACCCAGACCGATCAACCCGCCGGTTGCAGACAGAAAAAAATATTTGGCCATATACAAATTCCGGATCTGCGCATTGCGGAAACCGATCGCCTTCAGCACGCCGATCTCCCGGTAATCATCCTGGATCGTGGAGACGATGGTGAAGCGCAGCGTAAGAAAGGCGATAAAGATCAGAAACAGGCTGACCACAAACAACATCGCCGAAGTAATGCTCTCCGTCAGATACGACATCTTTACCATCGACTGATCGACACTGAAGGTCGAGGGAAGGTCCTGCTCCGAATACGCAGCCCCGAGCTGCCCGGAATGGCCGGGACGGTCCGCCACGAAGCTCCATTCCCTGGCCCGCTCCTCTTCCGATGCCTTGGCCCAAAGTGCGGCAAAATCGCTGTCCGTCAGCAGCAGCCGCTTCAGCGATACAAGATCCGCCCCCAAATAAGCATCCTTGAAAAATGTTTTGACCGTGAAGGTGCGGACTTCTCCGCCGATTTCGATCCCCAGCTTATCGCCGGCCCGGAGGCCTGTCGTACTCTGAATGTAGACCGGCAGCGCGATCTCGCCCTCTTTCAGCACAAAAGGCTTGTTCTGCATATTGAATACCAGATTCACTTGCTCCGGCACCATGGCCGCCTTAAGGCTAAGATTGCTCGACAAAGGCCGTGTGCCGGAAGGCATATGCAGCTGCGGGATCGACAGGTTGAGCTGTTCTTCGGAATGGACAGTGCCGATCCGGCTTTCCCGCTTGGCCCACGCTTCGATTTTGCGGGTATTCTCCGCATTGTCGGGCAGCGAAATCATAAAATCGGCAACCTTGCTGGTTTTAATAAAGCTGCCGAGCGCCGTTGTCGTCGAGTACATCAGGTTGGTGCTGCTGGCCAGCAGGGTGGAGGCCAGGATAATGATAACGAGCAGCACGGTGTTCATCGTCTTTTTGCGCCGTAAATCCTTGCCCAGAATTTTTAGAAACACGCCGGGTTCCCCTCTCCTCTATGTAATGAACCCAGTATAAATAGATATTTATTAAATAGTCCTTAACTATTGGCAAAAAACAGCGCGCAGCAAAAAGCCCCCGGCTTACCGGCGGCTGAAGGATAATCATGCCGGTGCCTAGGGGCAGATCCGATGATAACAGGAAGGGCAGGTGCAGTTTATGCGAAAAATCGTTAACGGCCTTACGCTTGCCCGGATCGGACTGGCGTCGGTCCTCTTCTTCCCCGGGCCGCTCAGCCCCGCCTAGCGGGTTTCAACCGCGCAGCCCCCTCTGACGGTTACGTCCGCTTCATATAAGCGCGCACGGTGATCGGGGCGAAAACGGCTACGATCACGGCAGCGCCGAGCAGCGACCAGAGCAGGTCGCTGCCCATGGAGCTTTCGTTCACCAGTTCGCGGACGGCCGAGACAAGATGCGATACCGGGTTCACTTTGACGAACCAGTGGAGCCAATCCGGCAGCGTGTCGGCCGGCACAAAGGCGTTGGACAGAAACGTGAGCGGAAACAGCACGATCATGGAGATGCCCTGCACGCTCGAAGCGCTCCGGGCAATTACGCCGAAAAACGCGAATATCCAGCTGACCGCCCACGAGCAGAATATAACGAGTACGGAGGCCAATACGACATTGTGAATTCCGCCATCCGGGCGGAAGCCCATGATGTAGCCCATAATGAAGGTCAGCACCGTCGCAATCGTATAGCGCACCGTATCGGCGAGCAGCGCACCGGCCAGCGGAGCGATCCGGGCGATCGGCAGCGATTTGAAGCGGTCAAAGACGCCTTTCTCCATATCCTCGCGCAGCTGGACCCCCGTCACGATGGAGGTGGTGATCACTGTCTGGACTAGAATGCCGGGAATGATGACCGGCAAATAGCTTTGCACATCGCCCGAGATGGCTCCGCCGAAAATATAAGTGAACATCAGCGTGAACAGGATGGGCTGAAACGTAACGTCGAACAGCTGCTCCGGCGTACGCCGGATTTTCAGCAATCCGCGGTAAGCCATCGTCAGCGAATTACGGACCGCCTGCCCCACGCCGGCGCGGTTCTTCAATTGGCGCTTGGCGCCCGGTTTGATCAGCGTGCTCATGCTTGCACCTCCTGCTTCTCCGGCGAATTTCCGGTCTCCTGCGGCTCTTCTTCCTTCACGCCATGGCCGGTGATGGTCAGGAAAACCTCATCCAGCGTTGGTTTCTGGACGCTCATCTCGGCTAAGGAAATGCCCTGCTCCCGCAAGGCGATCAGCAGGTCGGTGACCCGGTCGGCATCGGCCATCGGCGCCGTGATTCTTCCGCCTTCCACGGCAACGCCGGATGACGCCTGCAGCACTTGCTCCACCGTACGCTTGGCAAGCTCGAGATCAAGCGGATCCCTCACCTGAAGATGCAGCGAAGAGGTGCCGATGGAAGCCTTGAGTTCATCCGCCGTACCCTCGGCTACAACCTTGCCCCGGTCGATCACCGCAATACGGTCGGCCAGCTGATCCGCTTCCTCCAGATATTGCGTCGTGAGCAGCACCGTCGAGCCGGTGTCCACCAGCCGCCGGATCGTCTCCCACATCTGCGTGCGGGTGCGCGGATCAAGCCCGGTCGTCGGTTCATCCAGAAAAATCAACGGCGGCTGCGCGATCAGGCTCGCCGCCAGGTCGAGCCGGCGGCGCATCCCGCCGGAGAAATGCTTCAGCGGACGTTTAATCGCCTCCATTAAACCGAATTCCTCCAGCAGCTCCTCCGCTTTGCGCCGCGCCTCCGCCCGGCTTAACCCTAGCAGCCTGCCGAAAATCATCAGGTTTTCGATCGCGCTGAGCGATTCATCCACCGAGGCGTATTGCCCTGTGACACCGATCAGCTGGCGCACAATTTGCGCTTCCTTCGTCACATCATGGCCGAAGATACGTGCCGTTCCGCCATCCGGCTTAAGCAGCGTTGCCAGCATACGGATGGTGGTCGTTTTGCCTGCTCCGTTCGGCCCCAGTACGCCGTAAATCATGCCGGTACCCACCTTCAGATCCACGCCGTCCACTGCAAGATTGCTGCCGAACGCTTTGACAAGCCCCTCCGCTTCGATGGCCAGGCTGCCGGCAGACGCTGCTGCAGCCAGCCTTTTCTGTTCGTTCATGTCCGTTACCTCCCGATTATCCCAAAGGTTTCTAATCCCGCTTTTATTTAATCAGAAACCCGCTCCTTTGGAATCCGCCGGGAGATGTATCCTGTCTTCGGCCTGCAGACCTCACATCGCCGTTCCCGCGATGTAGCTTTAATTCCAACCGGTAACATCGTTTTGATTTACGGAAGCAATGTCGGACGGATCACGATTTCGTTGACGCTGGTATCTTCAGGCTCGTTGATGGCATAGACAATGGCCCGGGCGATGCTGTACGGCGAGATGGCCAGGCTGCTAAAGTGGGCTGCCATTGCCTGTACTTCTGGACTTGTAATGCCTTCGAGCAGTTCCGATTCGGTCATTCCGGGACTGATAATAGTCGTCCGGATGCGGGATGCTGCAGATTCCTCCTTGCGCAGCCCTTCGGATATCGCCCGGACGGCGGTTTTGGTGGCGCTGTAGACCGCCGAGGTCGCATTCACCTCATACGCGGCGACCGAAGCGGTATTGACGATATGCCCTGATTGCTGCTGCCGCATGACCGGCAGTACGGCAGCGATGCCGTTCAGCACGCCTTTAATGTTGACGTCAATCATCCGCTCCCATTCGCCGGTTCGCAGCTCGGCCAGCCGCGAGCCCGGCATAATCCCGGCGTTGTTGACGAGCACGTCGATGCGCCCGTAGTGCTGAAGGGCAAACTCCGCCGCTTTTGTCATGTCTACCGCCGACACAACATCCGCTTGGATAAAAGCGGCTTCGCCGCCCGCTTGCAGGATCTCTTCGACAATCGCTTGCAGCCGGTCGGCCCGTCTGGCCGCCAGCACAACTTTGGCGCCTTTTTGCGCAAGCAGCCGGGCAGTCGCTTCGCCAATCCCGCTGGACGCACCTGTAATCAGAACGACTTTGGATACGATATTTTCCATGAATGAACACTCCCAATTCGAGGATTACAACCGGCAAATTAATGAACATGCGTTGATTAATTGTCGCTTGTTGATTATCATTATAGAGAGAAGCGAAGGTTATTCAATCGCTAATCTGCGCGCGTTTGTCCTTTATGCGACACGGGGTGCGCGAATGTTCAATAACGGAAGGAGCGAGACGGCCGATGAAGACCGAACCCACCGAACCGAAACTTGACCGGCGGATCGTCAAGACGCGGGAGGCAATCAATAAGGCGTTTCTGGAGCTTTTCGCGGAGAGAGAGCTGGAGCAGATCACAATTAACGATATCGCGGATCGGGCAAACGTGAACCGTGGCACCGTCTATCTGCATTACGCCGACAAATACGATCTGCTGGACCGGTGCATCGAGGAACACTTAAGCCAGCTGATCACCTTCTGCGGTGACCATGATCCGGAGCGCAAGCCCGGGGCAATGGCGGATGAGCTCGAGCCGGTATTTATTTATCTGCAGGAACACTTCAAGTTTTTCGCGGCCATGCTGTCCGGCGAACGGACCCGCATCTTCCGGGAGCATCTGATGCAGTTCATCTCGGTCAACGCAAGGCAAGCGCTGGAACGGCGGGCTGAGCCGCTGGAGATCGACGCCGAGCTGAACGCCCAGTTCGTCGCCTCGGCGTTTGTCGGCATCATGGAATGGTGGATCCGTGGGGACATGCCCCATCCGCCGCGTTATATGGCCGAGCAGCTGCGGCGGATGTTCGAGAAGAACGATGTCCGGCACTGACTGGCGCTTGTCGCTGAGCGAATGGAGAATGTGGATGAACAAAAAAAGGCAGAGAGCATGGCTCTCCTAAGGAGAGTTTCGCTCATTCTGCCGAATCATAGGTCGCAGCGGTTCGCGTGCCGGTCTACTTCTTATCCGGCGCTTCCTCTCTACCCGATTCCACTTGCCAACCCGCTGCGTCTTGTCTCTCCGCTGCTATCTCTCTACCCCCTGCGTCCTTCCCAATTACATGACGAGGCGCTGCTGGCGACCCGTCCGCCAGCTCTTCGCCGGCCTCCATCTGCGCGCGTACGGCGCGAAGCCGGAGCGCTCCGGCCGGAAGCTGACGGGTCGCCCGCTTCTCATCCGGCCTTACTGCTACCCTTTTTTTCACGTAATACAATCCCGAATACAGTGCAATCAATGCCAGCCCGGCGAGCAGACCGGCGGATTGTCCGGCGATGAAAGGCATGCTTGCCACAATTCCGATGATCCCGAGCAGCCCCAGCCAGGAGGAATAGGGAAACAAGGGAAGCTGGCAGAATGCTTCAGCCGAACAAGGCGTTCGCCGCCGCCATTCGTAATGCGAAGCCAAAATGACGAAATAGGCAAAGAGCAGCGAAAAACCGCCCGAGCTGATCAGGAAGACATACACACTCTTGGGCAGCACAAATCCCAAAGCCAGGCCGGCCAGCATAGCGACGCCGGAGAACAGAATCCCCCGGTACGGAATGTCGGTCTTGTCCTTCAGCCAATGAGGAGCATGGCGTTCATCGGCCAGCGAGCGGATCATTCGGCCCAATCCGAAGGTTGAAGCCAGCATCGTGGACAGGATCGCCGTCAGCATGACGATGTTGATCAGGTTGCTTGCCCAGCCCATGCCCCAACGGGACAAAGCCAGTACAAACGGACTTTGATCCGAGATAATGCCCGAAGTCGGGAACAGCGGCAAAATAACGGCGATCGCGGCAACGTAAAGGACGACGAGGCTGATCAGCGTCCAGTTGATTGCGCGAGGTATAGTCTTTCGCGGATTCTCTACCTCGGACGCGGCCAGCCCGATCACTTCAAATCCTGCATACGTGAAAATAACGATCAGCATGCTGCCCGCAATCCCGGCAATTCCGCCGGGGAACCACGGCTCCGCCCGCAGTTCCCCCGCGCCGACCGCAGCGTTCCCGGGAACGAGTCCGGCAATGATGGCCAGCCCGATGGCAACAAAGCCCGCAATTGCCAGCAGCTTCACCAAAGCCAATCCGCTCTCCAGATGGCTTAAATGCCGGGCCCCCAGCAAATTAAGCAAGGTAACGCCGATAATAATGACCATCCCCATCAAAATCGGCGGGATGCCCGGAAACCATGCCCGGAGAAAGGTAGCGGCGGCAATGGATTCGCTTGACATCGCCAGAATCAGACCGGTCCAGTACACCCATCCGGTGACGAAGCCCACGCCCGGACCGAAGCTCCGCTCCGCATACGTCCGGAACGACCCGGCCACCGGATCCGCTGCGGTCATTTCGGACAAGGCGTAGAGGATGATGTATACCAGCACGGCGCCTAGCAAATAGGAAATGACGATACTCGGCCCGGCTGCCTTGATGGCCACCCCCGACCCCAGAAAAAACGAGCCGCCGATAACCGTCCCCAAAGCCAGCATCGTTAAATGAAACGTTGATATCCTGCGTTTATTGCCGTTCTCCACAGCGTATGGCCTCCTTATCCTTCATATGAAATTAAAGGAAGTATTCACGGAATGAGGAAAAAATATGTCGCCTACCGCATGTAAACCTGACAGGCCTCTTCCATGTAGCGCTTTCACGAAAAAAGACCCGCAAAACCGGGACTTTACTCCGCTTCCGCTGCAAAATGCGTCACAGCCTCATGTCGAGAAATGTCATATACTGAGTGCGCGGCCTGCTAATTACATATAATTCCAAGGAGGAAATCTGCTGATGATGTGGAAGGAAAAGTATACGCTCGGCGTCGAAATGATCGACCAACAGCATATGGAGCTGTTCGAGCGTGTCGAGAGCTTTTTGATCGTCCTGCGTTCCAAAGACGAATGGGAAGCTAAGGTCGAGAAAGTAAAAGAAACGCTCGACTTCATGAAGGCCTATGTGGTTAAACATTTCCACGACGAAGAGTGCTACCAAAGAGAAGTCCATTTCCCCGACTGTGACCGGCATTGCGAAATTCATGCGGCCTTCACCGCGGAAGTTCTGGAGTTTGTGCGGATGTTTGAGGAGCAGGGCTTCCAGGAGCCGCTGGTTCAGAAGTTTGCAGGTAAACTGGTTGCCTGGCTGATCAACCACGTAGCTGCATCCGACCAGAAAATTGCCGATCACATTCACCGACTGGGGGTAGAAGCATGACGGATCTCGTTCATCCTTTTTTCAAAGCAACGCAAGAGGTATTTCGCCTGATGCTGGACTTGGATATTCAAAAGGCTGCCCCTGAACAGGTCGCGGAGCTTCAAAATAAAGCGCTGTACGTCAGTATCGGCATTATCGGGGACTTGGAAGGCAAGATCGATTATTGTTTTCCCGAAAGTATGACCCTTGAGATCGTCCGCATCCTTTCCGGCATGGAAATGAGCGAACTCGATGATTTTGTGACCTCTGCCATCAGCGAAGTGGTCAACATTATTAGCGGCAACGCCATGACCGGCCTGTTCGAGAATCAGGTTCAGTGCGATATCCAGACGCCTCATATCCAAATCGCCGAGGCCAATGCGGAATGGGGACAATCCGGCAACTTTCTTTCGCTGGAGACCAGCATCGGACCGCTCCTTGTCGACATCCAGCTCACCAATAAAGCTGCCTAAGATTTCCTTCATGAACAGGCCTACCGGGTTTACCCGGCAGGCCTGTTTTGGCCGGCAAACATGCACAAAATGCAAATAAGACCCGCAACCGCCGAAGCGATTACGGGTCTTATTTGTAAGGTGTTATGCGGTCGAGAGGACTCGAACCTCCACGGGGGGTTAGCCCACACGGACCTGAACCGTGCGCGTCTGCCAATTCCGCCACGACCGCAAATTATGTATCCGGCGATGCAATCACCGTAATTAAGAATATACAGGATTCCAACAAGAAATGCAAGCACTTTTTCTGGTGTGCTGTTTATTTGTATATATACCTTAATAATCATAGACAAATAATAATTTCGCTTTATTATTTAATGTAATGATAAACATATACTAAATGAACGAAGGTGAGCTGTTGTGGATTCAACGGATTATAAAATTCTTAGGACATTGATGGACAATGGACGGATCACTTGGTCCGAACTTGCCGGCATGCTCGGGCTCTCTTCCCCTGCCGTAGCCGAACGCGTACGCAAGCTGGAAGAGCAAGGCATCCTATTGGGCTATACTGCGCTTGTCGACGCCGACAAGACCGGCATCGGCCTGACTGCGCTCGTTGCGGTTTCGCTTGAACGGCCGTCGCACCGGGAAGGTTTTCTGCAGCTTGTACACCGGCTGCCGGAAATTCAGGAATGCCATCATACCGCTGGCGACGATGATTATATCCTGAAGATCCGCTGCCGCGGCACCAAAGATCTCGACCGCATTATCAGCGATGAGCTAAAGAGCTTGCCCGGCATTGTCCGTACCCGCACGACTATCGTTCTGGGCACGGTAAAAGAAACGCCGAAGCTTCCCCTTCCTCCGGAGGTGCAGCCATGATGCCGGTGCATGCATTGTTCAGCGGCATCGGATTCGGTTTGATCGTGGCGGCTCCGGTCGGCCCGATTTCGGTACTGGTCATGAACCGCGTGCTTGGCCGCGGGTTTAGGGCAGGGCTGGCCACCGGCGCAGGCATTGCGCTTGCGGATGGGCTATATGCCTGCATTGCCGTTCTCGGCTTCAGGGCCGTGAACGCATTTTTCTCCGCATTCGCTGCGCCGCTGCGCTTGTTCGGATGCCTGTTTCTCGGTTACCTGGCGCTTCGCATGCTGTTCTCGCGTATTGGCGAAACATCGGTGCAGGATAGGGATAAAAGCATGTGGCATAACACGGTATCCGGCCTGCTGCTTACGCTGTCCAACCCCGTGACCATTCTCAGCTTCGCGGCACTCGCGGCATCGCTGGGCAGCGGAGCCGGCCGTTCCTGGCTGCTGCCTTCGGGAATTATGCTCGGCTCAATTATCTGGTGGCTGTTTCTTTCCTTGCTTATCAGCTGGCTGCGAGGCAAAATCTCCTCCGCTTTCAGCCGCAAGCTGACCTTTGCCTCCTCGCTCATCCTGCTGTTGTTCAGCTTATACGGTTTTCGTAATGCACTATTTTTCTTATAGTTACAAACTATAATTCCCATTGGAATTATATATTTCACTTATAAGCCATAAAAATGCTATAACCTAAATGAACATTATCGGAGATAGCGGAGAGGAGAAATTATGGAACAACGATGGAATACGGGTAGTTATGATGCAGACATGGCTTTTGTATCAAGGTTCGGCCAATCGCTGATCGAACTGCTTGCGCCACAAGCCGGCGAACATATCCTGGATTGGGGCTGCGGAACCGGCGATCTGAGTCTGAAGATCGCGGCCAGCGGCGCAGTGGTCACCGGCATCGACGCCTCGCCGGAGATGATCGAGACCGCGCGGCGCAAGGCGCCGGCGCTGTCTTTTGTGCTGGCGGACGGCCAGCGCTACACCGCGGAAGCGCCTGCCGACGCGGTCTTCAGCAACGCGGCGCTGCACTGGCTGCAGGATGCGGACGGCGCGGCGGCGAGCATCGCCGCGAGCCTGCGGCCCGGCGGACGGCTCGTGGCCGAATTCGGGGCCGACGGCAATATCGCCTCCGTCGTTGCCGGGTTGCCGCGCGCTTTTGCCGCGGCCGGCTGCAGCCCGCTGCTGAATCTGCCGTGGTATTTTCCGACCGTAGGGAAATACGCTACTCTACTGGAGCGGCACGGCTTATACGTCGAACTCGCGCTGGTCTTCGACCGTCCGACTCCGCTGGAGGGCGGCGAGGAAGGTTTCCGCCGCTGGATGAACGTGTTCGCAGACGGCATCTTGTCCGTTTTACGGACAGAGGAGCGGGAGACCGTTCTGCAGTATCTGCAAACGGAGCTGCAGCCGCTGCTGTTTCATGACGGGGTGTGGACCATGGATTACCGCCGGATCCGCGTCGTTGCCCGAAAGCGGAAATGAACGCAGGATTCCGCCGCCGTCTCCCCTTCCTTTTGAGCCTCATTCTCTAAAAGAAGCTTGTCCGCGGATGAAGCAGAGACCGCCGGTCCTTCAGGACCGGCGGCGCTGCATAGAGGCCTTTTTAACCATTAAACCCAGAGAGATTTCGTGATGATAACGAGCAGGATGAAGAGAACCAGGATGGCTCCAGTCGAAGTAAACATGCCACCATATCCAGCTACATTTTCGCTCATGACAATTCCTCCTTTTGCCTTGAATACACGTACAATATGTAAATTTCCGCATTCCGGTCTGGGTTCCGGGAAAATTGGGCGGATCCCCACCTCAAACCAGCCGCTGTCTGAGGCACTGACCGGATCATCGTCATCGGAGAGCCTGGCCCTTCGATAAGGGAGTCGCACGGCAAGCTACACATAGCAAGAGACTTGTACAGACTAAATTAGTGACGTGTTAGAAAGCACGACCGATCGGAGTATGGAACAACTTTACGGGTGGACTAGGGATTTGGTGCGTCTTTGTGGCTTGGTGCGTCTTTGTGGCTTGGTGCGTCTTTGTGGCTTGGTGCGTCTTTGTAGCTTGGTGCGTCTTTGTGGCTTGGTGCGTCTTTGTAGCTTGGTGCGTCTTTGTGGCTTGGTGCGTCTTTGTGGCTTGGTGCGTCTTTGTGGCTTGGTGCGTCTTTGTGGCTTGGTGCGTCTTTGTAGCTTGGTGCGTCTTTGTGGCTTGGTGCGTCTTTGTGGCTTGGTGCGTCTTTGTGGCTTGGTGCGTCTATCACAAAAAGTGCCGAAGCGAATAATCGCTCCGGCACTTTTTTGTGCTCATATTAGACTCTGCAGTCACCGCCTTATTGCCGCCTGATGCCCTGGTATACAGAGATTCCTGGCTAGCGGACCTGAGAGCCGTTATTTGTGACAAAACCCGCTTTTTCTCGTTCACTATTGACACCAGAGCCGTTATCCGCACATTTTCGGCGCTTATTCAGCTCAATCAGCTGATATAACGGCGCTGAGGTCCGTTAGACTGTGAAATACGCCTATTTCCCGCAAATAGGGGCGCTCATGTCCGTTACTGCTCCTCTATAAGTTGCTTGTAGGCATATATCGAAGTACAACGTTACTCAAGAGTTAGAATCTGCGGCGGTGTGCTAACCGGAAATACCGTAACTGTAGTTTGGAGCGCGTGGGTAGAAGCGGAAACCGTTGATCCGATGATGTGCAGGGCTGAGCGGATGGGCCGGACTGAGCAAACCCAGTACAATGAGTTGCTGCAGTCGGTTAGAGCGTGTTCTGAGCGCGCAGTTTTTTCGATCGGACGGATCATAGCGTCCTAGCACACTAGGCCCAGCAGAACGCGCCAAACGCCAAAGCCAGAGCCGAAGCCGGTGGCCCCGGCTGTTCAGCAGTCCAGGCGCATCACTCCGCCGCCCTGCCCAGAAACCACAGCGCCAGCTCGCGGTAGAACCGGATCGAAGCGAGGTACGCTTCGAGATCGACCCATTCGTCCGGCTGATGCGCCATGGACGGCTCGCCGGGACCGTAAATGAGGACGGGGATGGTGCCGTCCTCATGCAGCACCGAGCCGTCCGTATAATACGGCACGCCGCAAACCTCCTCCGTCCCGGCGATATCCAGCGCCGTGCGGATCAGCGCCTCCCCTGGATCGGTGTACACCACGCTCCGGTCCAGGAGCTGCCGCACCTCGCAGCGGTAGCCGGGAGCCCGCCCGCTGAGCTTCGCCAGCTCGGCTTCAAGCTCCGCGAACAGCGCCGCGTGACTCTGCGGCGGGACCGTGCGGATGTCGACGTCGATCTCGCAGCGGTCGGGAACGACGTTCGTCTGGATGCCGCCGGCGATGCGGTTGACCGACAGGCTGCCGGACCCAAGCACCGGGTCCGCTCCCTGCCACTGCAACGAATGACGGCGCAGGAAGGCGATGATCTCCATCATGCCTTCCACGGCGTTGAGCCCAAGCTGCGGCATCGAGCCGTGGGCGCTGCGCCCGTGCAGCGTGATGCGCAGCCACAGCGCGCCTTTATGGCCGACCGCCACCCGGCTGCCGGTCGGCTCGGCGATCACCAGGCCGTCCGGCTTCCGGCGGTCCGGCCGGGCGGCGTACAGGCGGGCGCCGCAGCTATCCACCTCTTCCCCGGCGGTCGCCAGAAAGAGCAAATCGCCGCCGAGCTTGATGCCTTCCAGATGCAGCGAGACGGCGGCCAACAGCATGGCGGCCAGCCCGCTTTTCATATCGGACGTGCCCCGCCCGTACATCCGTCCGTCTGCGAGGACCGCGCCATTCGGCGGATAGACGCCCGCTCCCGGCGCCCAGGCGCCCACCGTATCCAGATGGCCGCAGAACATCAGCGTTCGCGTTCCGCTCCCCGGAAACACCGCTTCCAGATTGCCGCGCCCTTCCCCAGCCTCGAGGAGTTCGCCGGCGATTCCATGTTCCTGCAAGAAAGCCTGCAGCTCCGCAGCAAGTTTCATTTCGTTGCCCGGCGGATTGCAGGTATCCGTCTGAATCAGGCGCTGTAAAAAAGGGATCGCAAACTCCCCGGAGGTTACATCATTATTCATATTGGCGCCGCTCCTCTCACGTACAGAGACCTATAATATTTTCGTATAAATGTCATTTCATAGGAATTTACACCGGATTTAACAGCTTTTCAACGAGATAAATCACTAATTTTCATAAACTATTCCAGATTTATAGGTAAAAATACCCTTGGAAAGAATTGACTGTTAAATAAGAATGTAAATATAATTGAACAATACCAATCTTTTGAAAGGATGAACCCGGAAATGGTAGAAGCAACGAATCCCAGCAATCCGAATAACGAAGGCGGAAGACACGAGATGTGGCTCGACAACGAGAATAAAGTGTTCCACATTGACCTGTACGGCTTTTATGGTGTCGACGACGCTGAACAATTTTTCGTAGATTACGAGAAATACACCACTCCGCTGAACCAAAAGGATTACAACATCGTGATCAATTGCATTAATCTGTCTACGTTCAAAACCGATATTCTTCCTTACCTGAAAGAAGCCTACAAGGCTTACGCCGAGTTCAAATCCGTGCACTTCATCAATCCGACCAACTCCATAGGACAGATGCAGCTGAAGCGGATCGCCCGGGAAGTCAATCTGCTCGAACAATTCCAGTTTGTCAACGCTGAATCGGAATTGGCCCTGAAGTAACTGCGGATCAACCAAAAGCCAGCCTTTGCGTTGGCTTTTTTTGCAAGCATGTGATGCTAATATTTGAGAGGGGAAGAATAATATGACAAATGCGAATGTTAAAATTAAAAAAGTATCTGTTTACCATCCTGACCACATTGTAGATAATGATTACTATTTTAGCCATTTTGACAGTCAGGGCAAAGACATTCGCGGTTTGCTCGCGGTGACCGGCCGCAACAAACGTTATCTGTCGACCGATCCGAACGAAACGCCGCTTACGATGGGCATCGAAGCCGCACGGCGCGCACTGGCCGAATCCGGCCTTGCGGCAGAGGATTTGGATATGATCGTATTTTCTTCCGGCACTCCCGAATATGTACAGCCCACCAATGCCTTGAAGGTCCATCACGCACTGGGCGGTAAAAGCTCGGCCCGGGTGTTCGACATGAACGCCAACTGCGTCGGCATGGTCATTGCCCTGGAGCAGGCCAGCCGCCACATCATCGCCAATCCGCGGATCAAATACGCGATGATCGTCGGTGCGGAGCAAATGAACAAATACTCGCGCACCGACGAAGAGGTTCCCTATGCCAATTTCGGCGATGCCGCAGCCGCACTGATTCTGGAACGGGTGGAGGACGAAGATTGCGGTATCCTGGATTCCTCGTATTACACCGATTCTTCGATGCATGATACGATCGTGCTGCCGGCAACGGGCTTCTCGAATATTTACCGCCAAGACCTCAGCGAATACGACAAGCGGATCGAATGGCTGCCTTTCGACACCGACGAGGCGTTCATCAGCGCCCGAAATGCCATTGAGCGTTCGCTGGCAGACAACGGTTTAACCAAAGCCAATGTCAAAAAATATTTCCTCTCCCAATTCGCCAAGAAAAATATCGACGGAATCTGCGAACAGCTCGGCGAAGATTTGGACAAGTTTAAATATGTCGGGGACGAATTCGGCTATACCGGTACCAGCAGCCCGTTCATCGCGCTGTCGAAATCCATTGAAGAAGGCGAAATCGAGCGCGGCGATCATATCGTGTTCTGGTCGGTCGGCGCAGGCATTACATCCTGCAATATTCTGTTCCGTTATTGATTGCCGCAAAAAAACCGGGGTGCGCCGGAGAAACGCTGAATTTATGGAGACACCGTAGTGCTCCTCCAGAAAAATTCACCGATCGCCGGGCGCGCTCCGGTATTTGGTTTACTCGGCGCGTTCGGGGTTTGAGCCTTCGCTCCATTCCTTCAGGAACTGCTCCAGGTACAGCTCCATAAAGCGGTGCCGCTCCTCCGCCAGCTTCCGGGCATACGGCGTATTCATCAGGTCCTTGAGCTTCAGCAATTTTTCATAAAAATGATTGACCGCCGTCCCTTTGGAATAATCGCGGTATTCTTTCTGAAGCGTCTCGTCCCGGGGGGAAATTGCCGGATCGTGAACCGGACGGCCCTTCGCGCCCGAGAATACCATCGTCCGGGCAATGCCGATCGCGCCCAGCGCATCCAGCCGGTCGGCATCCTGCACGATCCGTCCTTCCAGCGTCGCCATCGGCGCACCCCCTCCTCCGGCAAAAGACATTGTCGCGATGATTTGCATAATATGCGAAATGACATCCCGGTCCTCCAGATGTTCTTTCAGCCAGGTTTCCACTTTATGCAATCCCGCTTCCTTGGACGGATTCAGTTTCTCGTCCGCTACATCGTGAAGCAGCGCGGCAATCGTGCAGATCAGCACGTCCCCTTGTTCTTCTTCCGCGATCCGCGCCGCCATCCGGCGCACCCGGTCCGTGTGCCACCAGTCATGGCCCGTTGAATCCTGTTCCAGCTCCCGTCTGGCAAAGCTCTCCGCTGCGGCAATCATCTCTGCATTACTCAATATATTGGCCTCCCTGCCTTATGTATCGGAATTCCGCTTGCGGTCTTGATCCGATTCCGCTATAATGACCCTTAATCAAGTCCGAAGGGAATGGACCCTATGATCCGCATCACCAGCATACAAAATCTTTATTACCATCACAAGCAGCGTTAGCACCCTTGAATGTATTCAGGGAGGGCTAACGCATTTCGCGTTCGACCTCCCTGCGGCATACCAAAGCGCGCAGGACCACGGGGTCCGGCGCGTTTTTTATTTGCCGTCATCATCGCAATCATTTATTTAAAGGAGCTGCTGCACATGCAAAACGTTAAAGGGACTTATGATTTTATCGGACGGGAACAAGCCGTCCGGCTGGATGTACAAACGACGCTGCGGGAGTTGTTTGAGCTGTATGGTTTTGAACCGGTGGACACGACGGTGCTGAATGGGCTGGAGCTGCTGACCTCCAAATATGCCGGCGGGGATGAAATTTTGCGCGAAATGTACCGGTTAACGGATCAGGGCGGACGCGAGCTCGGCTTGCGTTACGATCTGACGATACCTTTTACCAAAGTGATCGCGCTAAATCCCGGTTTGGAATTCCCGTTCAAACGGTACGAAATGGGCAAGGTCTTCCGCGACGGTCCGGTCAAAAAAGGGCGGCTGCGCGAATTCATGCAGTGCGATGCGGACGTCGTCGGGATTGCCGGGCCGCAGGCCGAAGCCGAGCTGCTGATGCTGGCCTCCGATGTCTTCCGCAAGCTGAAGATCCCGGTCGTCATCAAGTGGAATAACCGCCGTTTTCTCGGCGAGCTGCTGGAGAAGGTCGGCGTGCCCGAGGAGGAGCTGTTGTCCGTCATGCTTACGCTCGACAAGCTGGCCAAGGCGGGCAGTGCCGGAGTGATCGCGGAGCTGGAAGCCAAAGGTTTAACGCAGGAAGCGCTAACGGCAATCGGCGATTTGCTGTCCGGGCAGCAGCCAACGTTCGATGAGCTTGCCTCGGCTTACGGCCTCGAAGGACAGCCGGGGGCGCTGGAGGTTCAGTCGCTGGAACGGCTGCTGCGGGCGGCGGGACTCGGGGAACAATGCATATTCGACGCGTTCCTGTCGCGGGGACTATCCTTCTACACCGGAACGGTGTATGAAATATTCGATGCAAGCGGCGCCTATACCTCAAGCCTAGGCGGCGGGGGCCGGTACGATACCATCATCGGGAAACTGCTCCAAAGAGATGAACCGGCATACCCGGCGGTCGGCATTTCCTTTGGCATCGAATCGATTATGGCCATGCTCGGCGAACGCGTTCTGCGGGAGCGTCCCGCACCGGTACTGATTCTTCCGCTTGGCGATTATATGGCGGAAGCACTCGGTGCAGCCGCCAGCTTAAGAAGCGCGGGGATCCGCTGCGAGGTGGACGGCGGAGGGCGGAAGCTTAAGAAGGTGCTGGCTTCCGCCTCTGCCAGAGGCGTCCGTTTCTGTCTGATCATCGGCGAAGAGGAAGCCTCGCTTGGCCTGGTGCGGCTGAAGGATATGCTTGAGCAGACGGAGGAGCTGATGACGGCGGACAAAGCCGTTTGGCGCATTGAATAGAACAACATGTGCAGTGAGCGTACTGCCCCGGCCGGATGCAGCATCTCTTGTTGGCGACGACGGCAAAAGGAACCCCACCCGCGCCTTGGCTTCATAAGCTGACGAACGCTTCGGCCAACGGGCGGCTCAGATCGATAGCTCCGCCTGCAGACGTGCCTGCTTGCGGGAATGACGTTCCCGGTAATCTTTCGGGCTTATCCCGCTGAATTTCTTGAAGGCGGCCGTTAACTCATCCGAATTCTTATAGCCTGTCAATGCGGCAATTTCGTTTAATTTAAACGAGTCCTCTTCCAAAAGCTGCTCGGCCAGCGCCATCCGCTGTTTGGTCACGTATCCCTGGAAGGGCAGGCCGATGTCTTGCTTGAACAGCTTATGCAGATCATCTTCAGCCATGGCAAAGCTCCAAGCCAGCGAAGACAAGGCTGGGTCTGATGCAAAATGGCGCTGCGCATACGCCCGTACCGCCTCCGCCAATCTCCGGTCGCCTCCGCGGCGAATGGCGGCGATCTCCCTGGCGAGGCATCCGACCCAATCCGCGACCAGCAGCCGCGCGGCGGCATATGGCGTACCTGCGGCGACCTCCCGCTGGGCATCCCACAACCGGCGCTGTAAGCCGCCGCCGCACAGACCGTATTTGCAGGCGGAGGCATGAAGCAGCAGCAGCGCCCGCAGCAGGATATATGCTGCTGCGCCCGGCGGCTGCCCGGCTTCGCCCGCAATGCCGAGCCGGGTCTCCAGCTCCTGCATGAAAGCCTCCGCTTCGCCCGTCTCGATCCGGCGGGCGAGGCTCTGCTGCGTCTCCCTGGAGAACGCGGGCAAAGTGTCTCCGCTTTCATTCTGCGCCGCGCCGGTCCCGCCGTGCAATGCGAGAAGAGCCGCGGCATACGAGTTTCTTAGCCGCTTCACGCCCTTCGTCTCCGTCCCGATGCCGGTCCGGAGCCGGAGGCGCAGCGTCTCTTCCACGGCCCGCGTCAGCTCCGCCAGGTAAAGGCGCAGCGCCGCGGCTCCCGCTGCGCCGCCGGAACCGCTTCGCGCGGCAAGGTGCAGGCGTTCCGATCCGTTCGGGTCCCGGAACGGATAAATGCCTGCATGCCGCGCGGCGATTTCCCGGGCCAGGGAGTGGAACACCCTGGCAATCATCTCCCGCCGCTCGCTGGCTCCGGCGGCCACCGCCGGCGGAAGCTGCAGCTCGGCGGTGGCGCAGACCGGCTTGACGCCTTCGGCGGCAAGCGGCTCCAGGCGAAGCGCGCGCAGCCGCTCTTTGGCAACCTCGGTGCCCGGCCACTCTTCGCTGATCAATTGCAGCAGAAACTGTTCCCGCAGCTGGCGCAGCAATTGCGGGATATCCTTTTCCGTCATTTCATTCATGCTTCCACCTCTTCCGCCCTGTTCGTTTTGCTTACAGTATGGCCCAGTTAGAGAAAGATCATATCATGCCGGCCTCCAAACCGTTTACAATGCGAAAAAAGAGAATTACGGAGGGAATGCTGTGAAACGAATTTCCATGTCCATGGACGCAATTCCGAAGTGATCCAGGATCGCCAAGAGGTCATCAGTAAGCTTAATGATAAATACGAAGTATTTATTACAACGGCAGCGATGGAATTTCCAAGCTGCATGACGGCAAAATACGAATGGCCGAAGGCGCATTTCTCCTACCTGATCGACCGGCTGAACAGCTGACGGGACACCGAGGCTTATTTTCTTAAATAAACCGGTGTTTGGTTGCCAAAACTTTTACAGTAACATTCAAAGTAAAAAATAGGGAGGAATACGTTTGGCTGAAGATTTTTATTGCGAAGAGGTACTGAGCGGGCGAACCGCCGTAAGCAAAGTATTGGAGACCGAAAACGTTCTTGCTTATCATCACACGCGCCCTTTTTATCCCGTGCACATTGTTGTCATTCCGAAAAAGCATATCGCCTCGCTTCTCACGCTGGAGCCATGCGACAATGATCTGTTGATGGAAATGATGGACGTCATTAAGCAGACCGCCGCACAAGTGCAGGCCGAGCATGGGGCTTGCCGAGTGGCAACGAATCTGGGAAAATACCAGGATTCAAAACATCTGCATTTCCATGTTGTCTATGGTGAACCATTGCGTTAACCGTGACTGTTAGGATCGTATTGCCTTTATACAACTTTATACAGATCAAGACCCTGGCTCCTTGGGCGGAGCGCAGGGTCTTGTTGTATGCAAAGCTATCTTTTCAATCAAACGTTTAAACGTTGAATTTTTCAACCAGATGCTGCAATTCTTTGGCACTGTCCATGTTCTCCACGGCCATTTCCGCCTCTTTAAACGTTTTCTCCACGATGTCGGCCGTCTTGACGGCAATGTCCTGCACGCCCGTAGCGCCTTCGTTGACCGTGGCTGCCACTTCGTTGACGGCGATGGCGATGCTCGACACCGTCTCGCCCAAATGCTGGGCGGATGTCTCGAGATGCTCCATCAGCTCGTTGACCATGCTTGCATCTGCGTGGTACTGCCGGCTGACATCAATCAGGCGTTCGTAATCCCCCAGCACGTTCTGATCGATAAACGCCAGAATCGCTTCGGAGTTCCCGCGCATTTGCTCCACGGAAGCATAGACGTTCTTAACGACATCCTGGATCCCCGACGCCGTTTCGGACGATTTCTCCGCCAGCTTGCGGATTTCGCCGGCCACGACTGCGAAGCCGCGTCCCGCTTCACCGGCCCGCGCGGCTTCAATGGCCGCGTTCAGCGCAAGCAGATTGGTCTGGCTTGTAATGGACAGGATGGTTTCGGCAAGCACGCTGATTTCATGGATCGTAGCCGAGCGTTCGATCGCTTTTTCCATGTCCTCCCGTACGGATTCATATATTCTTCTCGCATTCTCCGTCGACTGCTCGGAATCATGCTGCAGCGTCAGCGCCCGCTGGGCGATCTGCTCGGACACGGTCGCGCCGTCGCTGACCCGCTCGCCGATCGTATGGACATTGCGTTCGATCTCGTGAATGGCCGCCGTCATTTCCTGTGTCGAAGCCGCGGTCTCTTCCATCCCGGCGGACAGCTCTTCCGTTGTCGCGGAATTGTCATGCGCATTCTCCCGCACCTCATTGGCGTAACGCTCCAGCATTTCCGCGTTGTCCAGCACCTTGGTCGAAATGGCAATCAGGCCGCCAGCCGTCTCCCGCAGAACCTCACGGGTACTGATCATTGCACGGGAGCTGATTCCCGTCTCATCCTTGTTGCGGGTCAGCGCTTCGTATTCGGCATCGGATTTCAGGTCAAGCGCCGCCGTCCGGTGAATGAGTTCGGTCAGCTTATGAATGGGCTTGGTAATCCGGTTTGCCATCCAGAGGGCGATGATCAGCGTCAGTACGAGAATGCCGACCCCAAGCAGAATAATGAATTGCGTCATGCTGCGGACAGGCTGCATAATTTCATTCAAATCGCCGGTCAGCACCAGCGTCCATTTGGTTTCCGGAATAACGGTATATGCGGCTTTTTTGTGGGCGCCGTTGAAGTCGTATTCTACCATGGCGTCAGGAACCTGCTCTCCGGCTTTTACACGGTCGACTACAGCATTGATTTGGGCGTTCTCCACGGGAATGCCGATTTTGCTTTGGTCCGGATGGTACAGCATCGTTCCGGTCTCATCCACCAAATATCCATAGGAGGAAGGGGCGTTCGTCACTTTGGCCGTGGACAAATATTTGATGATGCTGTTCGCCCGTACGGCGGATGCGGCAAATCCGATCATTTTGCCGTCGGCTTTTACCGGATGCACAAAGGCCAGCACATAATCCCCGGTCGATTTTGATTTCAGCGTTTCACTGATCACCGCTTCGCCGGTTTTGAATACATTTTTGGCATAATTCCGCTCGCTGAAATCGGTACCGACCAGCTTCACGTCGCTGTCGGCAATCCCGATTCCATGCATATCGGCGACGAACATATGCTCAAGATTGCCGGCGTCCTTCACCATTCCCTGCAGTTTCGTGTTCAATGTACTAACCAGTGCTTGCGTGTCTTCACCGTTAGCTTGCTTTTGCAGCAGTTCGACGATTTCCGAATCCTCGGCAACCAGCTCAATACTGCGCTTCTCTTTATCGATCATGGCATTGATCGTTTCGGCTTTGTCGGTGTTCACTTGTCTCATCGCGGAGTCGGTCATTTCCTCAATGGTACCGGTGGATTTGCTGTACGTAAAGAACGCCATCATAGAGATCGACAGCAGTGTAACGGCAATCATGGTTACCGCAAGCTTCATGCGTATTTTCATAGTTTGCTTCCTCCACCTAACATTCAATTAAGTTATTCATCCGGGTCAACGGAAGAATCTTACTTATAATATCGGATGACATTTGTGTGAAATTAATATTTGTTTCAAGAACATTTACAGGCAGAATAAAGTCGAATGGACTCGAATTATTAAATATACGCTCGAAATTAATGGTCATTTTCTATTATTTTTCATCCGTTTATAGGTCGTTGGTAGCTTAGCTGTGATAAAACATACACATCCGCGCAAGATAATACACTGTAAACGCGTTCCGAATAGTCTTGATACTGTATTTCCAGCGCTGTCTGCAAGTCAAAAAAAACCGGCCGCTGCCCTTAAGGCCGTCGGACGGTTCTCAATAGAGTTTTATGCATATTGTTGATGATCAGGTTCTCCTGTCAAACCTCTCAGAGCCTGTGCTGTGCTGCATCCAGCGTATCAAGACATGCCGTTGGCGATCCCCACGATCACCCAGGAGATGATCAGAACAACGTTCCCCTGCAGCAGAAGTTTTTTGGGAGCGGTAAAACCTTTCCATTCCCCATCCTTAAGGCCCCAGGCATTGCTGATAATCAGCGACAGTCCGTTAAAGGCCAGCCAGCCGACCACGGCGCCAAGCGGCCCCAGCAGCGCGGTTGCTTTCGCATAAAAACCAAGCGCCAAATACCAGACGAGCGCCGTTGCGAGCGCCTTAAGGTAAGCTTTGCCCGCGCCTTTGGCCGTATAGTCCTTATACGTTTTGTTCATAATCAGCAGATAGACCGAGTATGCAAAGTTGGCAACAAAGCCGCCGGACAGTGTAATTACCCAGGAAATAAGGCTGGCGCTGATCTTCGGCGTGCCTGCGGCGACAGCAATGTCCGCCGTTTTGCTGGCATAGCTGAAGCCGATGTTCATCGCGGCTGAACCGAGCCCCGCCAGCGAGGCGACCAGCAGCCCTTTGCCTAAGCCGGAGCCGGCCGCAGAGGCGATCATTTTTTCCTTAAGCAGACCTGCTTTGGTTATCATAAACACGCCAAACAGCATGACCGCCGTTCCGATCAGCAGAACCGTAAAAGAAGCCGCCGGCGGCACATTGCCGAAAATAAACAGCGGAATCAGCGATCCGAGGGAAGCGGAGATTCCCATGTTCACCCCATAAGTCAGCGATACCCCGATGGAATCGATGGCTTTGCCGAACATAATGGAGCTGATGCCCCATAAAAAGCCGCAGAATGAAGCGATCCAAAGCACCTTCGCATCGGTCTGCCGTATGTAGTCGAAAAACTGCGGTACCTCAGCCCATGTCCAAAGTACCGGAATCAGCAAAATGCCGACGAACGAAAAGACCGCCCAAAACGCTTCCCACGAAAACGGCTGATACTTTTTCATTCCAAGTCCAAAGCTGCCCTGAAATCCGCATGCCAGCAGCAGAAGTAAAAATCCTAGAGCCAAACACAATCATCCCCAAATCCGAAATTTTCTGCAAACGCAGCACATGATGTTGATTATACATGAAAATTTTCAGTTTGGGCGGAATTTTCCACGCAAACGCATGAAAGTTTATGCATTCGTCAGGCCTTCGGGAAACAAGGCATCCAGTGCCGGACAAGGCTGACGTTCCAGGAAGCGGGCCAGCGGTTTCGGCATATTGGCATACAGGTCTTTCAGCGAAGTTCCGTTATAAATATTGCCGATGATGAGCGGATGACACAGCTCAGAGATGAGAATATCGCCGTTGCCGTGCAGATGAAGCTGCTTTTTGCCTTCGATACAGTGCGGGAAATAGACGCCCTCCTGCTCCTGGAAGCCCAGCGCCTCCATAAACCGGTCCATACACGTAAAATAGAGCACCATATCGTCCGGTCTGCGGTCGATCAGATCCTGCACCGCTTTCTTAAGCTGCTCCCGGGCGGCAATCGCCTTCCAGCCGGTATGTCCCATAATGATGCTGTTCTGGATTTCATGCGTGCGCACGCCCATGCCGTACACATGCTCGCTGATTTCCTTCATATTGTCCTGGGTTTCATTGAACAGCAGCGTTTCCAGCACCACATTCACGCCGGTCGTGGCAAAGTAGGCGATGTTCTCGCGGATTTTGGTATACACGGTCGGATGAATATTGTAATAACGCGAAAAATCCTCGGCGTTCGTAAAATTGAACGAGATATGGATCGTCGTCAAGCCGGCCTCGACCAGCTGGTCGATCCGTTCTTTGTTCAGCAGGCTGCCGTTGGAATTCAATTGGGTCTGAATGCCGCGCGAAGCGCAGTAGGCTACGATCTCCACGCAGTCCTTGAATTTCAGCGTCACTTCGCCGCCGGAGAGGCGGACGCGTTTCAAGCCCGGAAGCTCCTCCAGAATGCGGATGACTTCCTTGCCGTCGATGTTTTCCCCGTCGTTGCGGTTGTAAGCGCAGCAATAGTCGCAGCGGAAATTGCAGTTTGAAGTAACCCCGATTTCAAGGCCTTCCAATTCATATGTAAGCGGTTTGTCCAGCTCCAGGGATTTGTAGCGGATACTCATGGCTTTGCCCTCCAGTGTGAAAATGAATGGTATCGATAAGGTCAACTTGTAAATTATAGCGATTTGGGCGGCAGGTTAATGTGACATTTGTTATTCTTATTTCGGGTTGCACTTGCAGCCGGCGAGTTGTAACCTGTTATCGTATTCATTTTATGGAAAGAAGGGTTTATGAATGAACATCCGTTTGAATCGTTTTCCCGGCGGCGTTTTTAAAGCGCTTACACTCAGCTATGACGATGGCCGCAGCCATGACAAGCGGCTCGTGTCGATCCTGAACCGGTACGGGATTAAAGCAACCTTCCATTTGAATTCGGGCAATCTGGACCAGCCGGATTATATCGCTTCCGCCGAAATCGCCGATCTGTACGCGGGGCATGAAATTTCGGTACATACGGTAACGCATCCGTTTCTGAACGAGCAGCCGGAAGAGAGCATTGCGTGGGAGATTACGGAGGACCGGAAACGGCTGGAGGCGCTGGCCGGCTATCCGGTGCGGGGGATGTCGTATCCTTACGGTGCATACAACGAGCGGGTGATCAGGCAGCTGCCTGCACACGGCATCGAATATTCCCGGACCGTTCATTCTACGGGACAATTCGCCATGCCGCAGCGTCCCCTGGAGTGGCATCCGACCTGCCATCACAAGGAGATGCTGCGTTACGGCGAACAGCTAATTGCCATGAAAGGCGACAAACCGTGGACCCGCAGCATGTCGCTGCTGTATGTCTGGGGCCACAGCTATGAATTTAACGATGAGGATAACTGGGACGAGCTTGAAGCCTTCAGCCAAATGATGGCGGGTCAACCAGACATCTGGTTCGCGACCAACGCCGAGATTCTGGACTATCAGCAGGCACTGCAGGCGCTGCGATTCTCCGCAGACCGCAAGCTGGTGCGCAACCCGTCCGCCATCCCGGTCTGGATCTCGGCCGACGATGTACTGGTGAAAATTGAGCCGGGAGCGTTGAAAAAGCTGGGTTAGCGTATTGCAGTCAGCTTACTGCAGTTCCACCGTCTGTCCCATCTCGTTCCAGGTCGGCGTACCGATGAGGCCAAGCCGCCAGATCGCAATGCCTTTGAGGCCATAGCGCTTGGCAAGGCCGATCTTGGCATTCACGGTTTTGTCGGTTTCGTTGTAGACCGAGATGCCGAGCAGCAGCTTGTCCTTGCCGGTCTGCTGCAAAGCCAGACGAATGGCTTCGTCCACCTTGTTCATGGGCTCCGGCCCGGTTTCGTTGTTGTAATCGTAGGCCATGATGACGAGGTCATCGGCAAGCGTGCCGAGCGTTTTATAGTCATAACCTTTATAAGAGCTGTTGAGCGGATGCAGAATGACCGTCAGCTTGAGTCCGGCTGTCTTGGCCGAAGCCGACAGTTTCTTGACGAAGGCGTTGTATTCGCTTTGCGCCAGCGCCTTGTCGCCGGTCATTCCGAGGCCTTCAAGATCAAGGGCAATGCCTCCGAAGCTCTTCGAGGTAGCGGTGCCGACGATGCTGTCGATCGTTTGCTGCTGAAGCGCAAGATCCTTCATGTTCTTCGTCAGCTCCAGCTCCTTATCGCCGGAGTAGACCATCAGGTACGGTGCCGTTCCCTTGGCCGCTGAGTCCCGTACGATGGACTCCGGCGTCACGTCGCCGGCCGGCTGCGGCCAGCGGAATTCCGTCCCGGTCGTCGTGAAGGCGCCGCTGCGGTCGATCCGGCTCCAGCCGAAGGCGACGGCATCAAAGCCGGGAATCAGCGACACTTCACCGTACGCGCCTTGCGCATAGAAGCCCAGCGTGTACAGATCTTTCTTCGGCGAGGTGATCGATACCGTTTTGCTCGCCTGGTCCCAAGACACCGCCGCGCCGAACTGCTGGCTGAAGAAGCTCAGCGGAATCATTGTCGTCCCGCTGATGTTCTGCGGCGCAACGGCCAGCTTGACGGACGCGCCGTTGACGGATGCCTGCGCTTTCCCCAGCGTCAGGACTACCTTTTTCACTGCGCCTGCCGAATCCGTACTTGTTGCGGTAATCTGCTTGGCGGCCTGATTCCAGCCCACCGGAATGCCCAGCGCCTCGGAGATAGCCCGGAACGGCACCATGGTCGTTCCGTTCATCACCGCCGGCGCGACCGGGAAGGGCAGCGGATAGCTGTCCAGCATAATGCTGACGCCGCCCGCTGCCGTCGCGGCCGTTGCCGGAACGGCGCCGAAGGCGCCTGCGACCAGTGCGGCGCCAAGTACCATTTTGCCCAAACGTTTCATTGTGTTTCCCCTCTCTGCCATTTCTCTGCCAAATCTCTTTAATAGATTCATTATAATAGAAGAGAATGAGCAAAGCCAAACGCCGCAGGCGGCGGTAACTGCAATAAAGCCCGCCCGCTTCCCTGAGATCCCCGAAAGATCGGGCAGGAATGCGGACGGGCTTTCGCTTATCCGAAGCTATTTCTATGATGACAAATGTGTGGCTGCAGCCCGGCTAAACCGCTCCAGCGCTTCCTCCAGGATCGAACGAGGGCAAGCCAGGTTGATGCGCAGATGCCCTTCGCCTTCCGGCCCGTATACGGAACCTTCGTTGAAAGCAACCTTCGCTTCACGATACATCAGATTCTTGAGGCTTGGAATATCCAGCCCGAGTCCGCGGCAATCCACCCACAGCAGATATGTACCTTCCGGCATCATCGGCTTCACCTGCGGCAGATGCTCCTGCAGATAAGCGACCGCGTATTCGGCATTGCCCGCCGTGTGCTCCAGCAGCCCGTCCAGCCATTCCTCGCCTTCGTTGTAGGCGGCTTCGACCGCTTCCGGCGCGAAAAAGGAAGACATATGCAGGCTCAGTGCCTTGATCCGCTGCTCGAACTTGCGGCGCAATTGCGGATTGGACGCCACGATGTACGAGGTTTGCAGGCCAGGCAGATTGAACGTTTTGGTCGCAGCCAGCGCAGTCAGCGTAATGTCGGCCAACTCCGGCGACAGCGAGGCGAATGGAATATGCTTATGGCCCGGCAGCGCCAAATCGCAATGGATTTCGTCCGAAATGACGGTGACGCCATGCTCCAGGCAGAGTTCGCCGAGACGCAGCAGTTCCTCGCGCGACCATACCCGGCCGCCCGGGTTATGCGGATTACAGAGCAGGAGCAGCTTCGCACCGTCTTTCATCAGCCCTTCGAGCTGGTCATAATCCATCTCATAATGCCCGTCCTTTAACAGCAGCGGGTTACTGACGACCTGCCGGTCATTCATCTTAACGACATCGTAGAACGGATAATACACCGGGGATTGCAAAATCACCGCATCGCCGGGATTTGTGAACAGCTCCACCGACAAACTGAGCGTCGTGACGATACCCGGGGAATCGGCGATCCATTCCGGCGAAATCTCCCAGTCGTGGCGGCGCGCATACCATTTTACGATAGCTTCCTTATAGGAGTCGCTCGGCACACTGTAGCCGTAAACTCCTTCCTGAATGCGGCGCAGCAGCGCGTCTTTGACCGCAGCCGGGCTTTCAAAGTCCATATCCGCCACCCAAAGAGGAAGGATATCCTGTTCGCCGAACAATTTTTCACTCTGATCCCACTTGTACGAGCGGGTGCCACGGCGGTCAATCACACGGTTGAAATCATACTTCAAGTACAGTCACCTCATCCTTATCTGCTATTAGCTCTTATTATGGCACAAACCGCGACGATCCGTACATGCTTTGCCGTGTAAAAAGGCCGATCTATAGCTCCGCTACAATTTTTCCCCGGACATGTCTCTCCGATAACCGGACCAGCGCCTCCGGCACCTGTTCCAGCTTGACGACTTCCTGGACAATCGGTACCAACCGGTTGGCAAGCATCAGCTGCATGAACTCCTCCGCCATCCGGGCGAGATCTTCCTCCGCTTTGCGACTGCCGAAGGCACCGCCAAGCATTAGCTTATGCAGCGAGAAGGACTTGCTGGAAGGCTGGAAGTCCGCCACCGTTTCCGGAGCGCCGGCAATGCAGGCCAGCTGTCCGCCGAAGGCCAGCACGGATAAATCTTTTTGCGCGGTCGCCCGGTTCAGGGAATTCAGAATCAGATCCACGCCTTCGCCGCCGGTCAGCTCCAGTACGCGCTCGTGGACGTCCTCGCTGCTGTAATCGACCACTTCATCGGCTCCCAGGCCTTGTACATATTCAAAGTTGGCAGGGGAAGCCGTGGCAATAATTTTGGAGGCGCCAAAAGCTTTGGCTAACTGAATCGCATAACTCCCCACCCCGCCGGCGCCGGCATGAACGAGGATAGACTGCCCTCTTGCGATATGCATCTTCCGGTTCAGCACCTGGTAAGCGGTCAGTCCCGCACAAGGAAAAGCCGCCGCGTGCACAAAGGATATTCCCTCCGGAATGGCTGCAACAGAATGTGCCGTCGTTATGCTGTATTCCGCATAAGCGCCCGGTTTCGTGAAATCGGCGAGGTAGACTACACGGTCGCCCGCTTTCCAGCGGGTAACTCCTTCTCCGACTTCATCCACAATTCCGGCAGCATCGATGCCGAGGACAAAAGGGTAGGTCCAGGCGGGATGCCCGCCGGGCGATACCTTATAGTCGATCGGATTTAAACCGGCCGCACGGATACGCACCCTAATTTCTCCGGGTCCCGGCTGGGGTACAGGCAGCTCGGCAAGTTGCAGCGTGTCGGGTCTCCCCGGCTTCGGCAGAACCAATGCTCTCATTGTATTTCTCCTCTCCATCAAACAAAATGGCGTTTGTATAATTCCGTCTCTTATATCAGCATAACATATCACTTTCAGCAGAAAAACAAAGCATAAAAAAGCTTCAGGAAAAGGCCCGCGCCTTTCTGCCTGAAGCTGAATCATGTTTTTCCGCCCTTTTTATCTCACGGGACTCTTAGCGATCACATTCTCCACCTGCCGCAAAATGCCCGACATGGATTCCGGATCGTTGACATCATAATCGTCGATATTCAGCCGCAGCACCGGACAAGCCGTGAACTCGCCGATCCACTGGGAATACCGCGCATGCATCTGCTCCCAATAGGATACATCGGTTTGAATCTCCATCTCACGGCCGCGTTCATGGATGCGTGCAAGGATCGACGGCAGGCTTCCTTCGATATAGATCAACACATCCGGATGCGGGAAGTAAGGCGTCATCACCATGGCTTCATACAGCGACGTGTAGGTTTCGTAATCGGTTGTGGACATTGTGCCTTTGTCGGCATGCATTTTGGCGAAAATGCCGGTATCCTCGTAAATCGAGCGGTCCTGCACGAAACCGCCGCCCATTTCAAACATTTTCTTCTGTTCTTTGAAACGTTCAGCCAAGAAGTAAATTTGCAGATGGAAGCTCCAGCGCTCGAAGTCGTGGTAGAACTTTTCCAGGTACGGGTTGTGGTCCACCTTCTCCAGCGAGGTCTGGAAGCCCAGACGTCCGGCCAACGCACCGGTCAAGGTCGATTTGCCCACGCCTACCGTGCCGGCAACCGTGATGATGGCATTGCTTGGGATATTGAATGAATTCATTGCATTAGCTCCTTTAGCTGTGCGGCAATCTGCCGGAAATGTTCCTCGTTCTCCACGAAATCAATGGCGTCTCCGTCAATCGTTAAAATGATGGTGGACGGTTCCCGTTCGGCCAGCGCTGCCATTGCAGCGTCATAATCCTCGATCAGCTGCTGCAGATAAGCCGGCGAAATATCATCTTCGAACGGACGGCCGCGCCGGGCAATCCGGCTCAGAATCGTCTCCAGGCTCGCCCGGATATACAAAATGATGTTTGGCTTGGCCAGATCATCGGTGAGCACATGGTAGATCTCCCGGTATTTATCCCGTTTCGTTCCGTTCAGCGTGCGTTCGCCGAAGATCAGATTTTTGTAAATATGGTAATCGGAAATGACCGGCATTCCCTGATCTATGTACCGGGCCGCAATATCCTCCAGCTGCTTGAACCGGTTGCACAGAAAAAACATCTCCAGCTGAAAGCTATAATCGTCCATATTCTGATAAAACTTGTCCAGAAACGGGTTTTCCTCCACGATCTCCTTCATGACCGGAAAATCCAGCTCTGCGGAGAGCATCGTGGCCAGCGTGGTTTTACCGGCTCCGATAGGCCCCTCCACGGCAATAAATGATGTGTGCTTCATTAATGCAAACTTCCCCCTTGAAAATAGCAGACCCTCTATGAAAAAACAGACCCATACATTGTACCACAGGAGAGCCTGCCCGTAGAGAGAATAAATTTTGTCTGAAACTTTTGCCCGGGGTACGGCGTCTAATCAAGCAGTTGCGGAATTTATAATATTTTCCAAAGAGAGAAGGTTCGCTATGTTCAAAAGATCTCTGGTCCTCCTGCTCAGCCTGATTCTCTGTCTGGGTACGGCGGCAAGCGCTTTTGCTTCCGATTCGGCCGCCAAGAACGGCATCAAAAATTTTGGTTTCAATTACTTGATCAAAAATGACGGTAGCCTCTGGCTCTGGGGCGGCGTCCGCTCCGTACCTACCCAGGTTCCCGGGGTTCAAGATGCAAAGACGGTATACGCCGATTCGGGAGCGGGACCGCTGATTCAGACCACGGACGGTTCGGTTTACTTGCTGGAGACCGCCCGGACGACGCTGGAGCTGACGGCAACTCCTATACCGGAATTGAAAGATTTGGTTGCCGCATTCTCTCTCAATCAGAAGACCTATGCCGTGCTGAAAGACGGCTCGCTTTGGGTTTCGACGCAGAACTATGACCACAGTGTGCTCGAGTCTACGCCGTTCGCGAGAGTGGCGGGTGTGGAAGGCGCCGCGGACATTTCCGGATATTATGAGAGCAGCCGTTTGAATGAAACGCGCGGAGTTAGCTGGGTGCGATTCTTGCTGCTGAAGCAGGACGGGACCGTTTGGAGTACCACGGATGATTTCGCTACCGTGACACAGGTTCCGGGTGTGGACGGCATCACGCAGCTTGAGCAGAATTACGCGCTTAATAAGGAAGGCAGCATCTGGACCTGGCCGGTACAGAATGAATACGAACCGGAGACGTATTCGGCAGATAAACGGATTGTGCCGGCTGTGATGTCAGGCTTGCCGGCTATTGCTTCCATGTCATACAACGGCCTTACGATGTTAGCCATCGCCCGCGATGCCGGACTTTGGTACTGGGGGTCCACCGTGACCGGCTCTTCGGACGGAACGACCTACCATGAACAGGCGGTTCCGATCCATTTCACCGGTATCCGCAACGTGACGGCAGCCGGAATCGTCGAACGCTCCATTATTGCGCTTACTGCGGAAGGCAAGCTTTATGCCGCCTCCAATGAAACGGAAGCGATGAAAGCGAATGCCGCTTTCGATGTGCTTGCTTCCGATGTCCAAGCCGTTTCTTACGCCGGCCGCTTCTGTATCTTCCAGAAGTCCGACGGAAATTTGTGGGGCTGGGGCGTCAACAAAGATGCGCAGCTCGGCTACGGCGATTACGAATTCAGCCACGGCGCGCCGGTTGCCGTGCAAAAGCCGATTACAATCAAGCTGAACGGCGAAACGGTACCGCTGACGAACGGTGCGATTACCCGCGGCGGGCAAAATTTCGTTCCGCTGCGCGCGCTGTTCGGTAAAATGGGCGCAACCGTCGATTATAAGTGGACAACGACAAAAACTCCGGCAGCGGTGCCGGGTGGCTATACCTACAAAGTGGATAAGGAAATCATCATTGCGGGAGAAAAAGCAGATGGCACGACGCTAAACATCACCTTCAACACCGTTACCGGCGCGGTTTCCGTGAACGGCAAAGCCGTTACCTTGAAGGAGCCGCCGTTTATCGTCAACGGCACGACCTACCTGCCGCTGCGCTTCATCAGCGAGCAGCTTGGCGCAAACGTCCAGTGGCTGCCGGAAGACGGCGTCATCGCCATCACAGTATCTTAAGCAGGCTGAGGAATAATATTGGAGGAATTTATAAATGAAACCTCTCTTCAAAAAAGCGCTGGCGGGTTTGATTGCTCTGCTTGTCATCATCGCCTGCAATACGGAAACAGGCGGCTCGGGAACGGTGTCAGCCGCCCCGGCCGCCCAGCCGGTTTTGCTTAAGGTCAACAACTACTACGTAACGTACACAGCGCCAAAAGCGCCTTATGTGGATGCGCAGAACCGGATCATGGTTCCCCTGCGCTCGGTCAGTGAGCTGCTCGGAGCCAAGGTCGGCTATGATCCCGCCAGCAAAACAGCTTCGATCACCCTAAACGGGCAGACCGTAACATTCACAATCGGTTCCAAGGCGCTCAGCGTTAACGGGGGCGCGGCCTCCATGGATACCGTTCCGGCGCTCTATAAAAATGCGATGTTTATCCCCCTCAGCGTGCTGGCTGCGAACTTGCAGATCGAAAACGCCTGGGATCAGGCAAATCATCTGTTCACACTCACAGGCGATAACCTGATGCAGAACGATCTCATCAAGCTCGGTATAGAGGATTTTGAGCACGGCGCGTTTACGCGGCCGCCCGGAACGATTATCAGCGAAAATGCGTTCCGGCCGGTTTCCTACACCTATGATTCTGCGAGCGGCCTATTTTCGCTTAAAGCAAAAAACATCACAGGCTCCGATGTCGCTGAAGGCGCGGCGGATGTTGCCGTCTACCTCCTGTACAAAGATTCGGTGCAGTTCCCGAATCCGGACCGGGCCAGACCGGTCGTCAAGAAAGACGGTACACTGGAGGTTAGCGTACAGAAAGGGACGCCAAGCGGTATCACTTATGTGCTCGTCAAAGGCCGGCTGCTCGACCGCTCCGGTTCATAAAATCTCGATATACCCGTCTGTTCCGTTTATGCGGATGCGCTGCCCGTCCTTAATGATGTCGGACGCATGTTCCACACCAACCACGGCCGGTAAGCCATATTCCCGCGCAATCACGGAACCGTGGGTCATCAATCCGCCCACTTCGGTAATCAGGCCTTTGATGGAGACAAACAGCGGCGTCCAGCTGGGATCGGTAAATTTCGTGACTAGGATATCGCCCTCCTCCAGATTCGCCTCTTCCATCTTCGAAATGACGCGTGCGCGTCCTTCAATGACTCCCGCCGAAACGGCGAGGCCGACAAGGGCCTCCGGCGGGAGATTTTCTTTTTTATAAGAGCCGGAAAGCATTTCCCCCTCAGACGTAAGCACGCGCGGCGGCGTCAGTTTTTCGTAGACAGCGAACTCTTCTCTACGCCGCTTAATCATCTCTTGATCCACCGTGCGGCTATGAACCGTATCCCGCAGTTCCAGGAGTGAGAGGTAGAAAATATCTTCTTTATCCTGGATTACGCCGGCTTGAACAAGCCGCCCTGCTTCGCCCAGCAATGCCTGCTTATAAACGAAATACCGGTTGATCATGCTATATTTCGGATATTCGCGGTACCCGCTGAAATTGCGGATCAGCTCGATCCGTTTCTTGGTTTCATCCGCTTTGTGCTCGCCGTCCGGCAATTGCCGCAGCCGTTCCAGCAGCTCCTGCTCTTTGGCCAGCGCTTCCTGCCGCCCTTTCTCGAATTTCCGGATACTTTCGCCGGCGGGGAAGTTTCGGATATTCCCGAGGATCAGCGGGATAAGCGTTGCCGGTTTTTCGCTCCAGCGGCTTTTCGTCACATCGATTTCCCCGGCGCAGCGCATTCCGTATTTGCCGAGATACCCCTCGATTGCGTTCCGCGCCTCCTGCCCGCCCTCCAGCTTCCCAAGCTCCTCCAGAAAATGTTCGCCCTGAGCATGCTCCAAATAATCAATAACCTGGGGATAGGGACGGATGACATCCGCAACATCCAATAATGCCAGCCCCATTTCCGACGTGACATTTCCCTCTACGGATAGGGATATCGTGTCCGCCGCGTTTTTCTCGCTCAGCCACTCGTTCATTTTTTCATTGATCCAGGCGGAGGCGCCCATGGCGGCCATAATGATCTGCACGCTTTGCGGATCGGTGATCATCTTCTTGAGTTGCCCGAAATCTTCCACGATAAAATCGAGCAATGCGGCACCTGACTTCCCTTGGATGGTCATTTTTAAATCCTCGATGGATGCCTCGGAACGCTTGATCAGCCCCGTTACCATGGAAGGATCGAGTTCCGCAGGCGGCCGGGAATCCGCGGTAGGCGCGCCTTTTCCGCCTTGGGCAGCGTTTAGCGTGATCGGGGATTCCGGCTTCATTCGGATAAAATCCCGCCCAATTACGGTCGTAAGCGCATCTTTGATCAGCGGATCGGATTGCCCCATCGTGTTGAGGAAGGCTTCCCTGGCAGAAGGCGAAGCCAGCATGGGCGTAACATCCACGAACAACCTTCCGCCGGCGGTGCGCATCCGCGCGGGTGTCGTCATCAGATAGAACGACAATCCGAGCGGTTTCATTGCATCCGTCATCATTTGCTGGTGGCCGACGGACAGGTATACGCGATTCTCCGGGTCGGGCGCTTCCGGAACCGGAAACAGGGTCGTAATCGGCCGGCTTTGCACGATGTAGAAGTTATCATCCGCGAGGCACCACTCGATATCCTGCGGGCAGCCGAAACGGGCCTCAATTATCCGTCCGACGCGGGCAAGCTCTAGAACCTGCGGTTCCGTCAGCGCTTCGGCCCCTTGCTGCTCAAGGCCGATCGGCCGGGTCTCCGTCCCGCCTGCGGCGCTTCCGATAATCGCTACGGTTTTGGCCGCGATCCGTTTGTCTATGATCTGCCCTTCCCGCACTTTATAGTTGTCGGCAGACACGATCCCGGAGACCAGCGCTTCGCCCAGCCCAAATCCCGCGTCAATGGAGACAATGTTGCGGTTGCCGCTGACCGGATCGGCAGTGAACATAATCCCCGACGCCTGCGGGAACACCATCTGCTGTACGACGACGGCTAATTCAACCTGGCGGTGGTCCATCCCGTTCTGAATGCGGTAGATGACGGCACGGTCCGTGAACAGCGACGCCCAGCACTTGCGGATATGCCGCAGGATCGCATCGAGGCCGGTAACATTCAAATACGTGTCTTGCTGGCCGGCAAAGGAAGCCTGGGGCAGATCCTCGGCCGTTGCACTCGAACGAACGGCATACGCATGGTCCGCACCCAGCAGGGAGAGATGAAGGGCTATGGCTTCCACGGCCTCGTCAGGAATTTCTGCTTGTTCAATGGCTTCGCGAATCTGCAGGCTAAGCTCATGAATAGCTTCCCGTTCTTCCGATTCAAGTCCGGATAAGCGCTCTAGCAACGCGTTAACCGTACGGCTTTGGCTTACCGCCTGGCGATATCCCCGGGTGGTCACGCAAAATCCGTCCGGCACCGGGAGCGTCGCAATTTTCGATAATCCCCCCAGATTTAGCCCTTTACCTCCCACTAGCTTTAGCTGCGTATCGTTCATCTCTCCAAAGCCGAGAACCCATGCATTCATCTTCATCGCTCCTAACCATTTATTTGAGAAAAAAAATGTTTGACAGCCGCCTTACGAAATGATACAATTAAAATGTAAGATATATAATCTATGTTTATTTTCCTAAGAATAGTCGTCAGTTGATTATAGCACTGTACATTTTCATATGCAATGATCAAAACCTGAGACCCTGTCTCAGGTTTTTTTGCGTCCCCTGCCATTGTCCAGAAAGCAAAAAGCGCTCCGCAGGCCAAAGGCCCGCGGAGCGCTGCAAAACGGATTAAGACAAACGGCGGCTGAAATCCGAATATTCGAATTCCCGGATGACCTTGATGCCTTCTTCGTCGTTGTACGAAGCGATGGCCGGAAGGTTTACGCCGTTGAACATATGATTTTTGACCATGGAATAATGCGCCATATCGAGGAACACCAGCTTGTCGCCGTATTTCAACGGTTCCTTGAAGGAGTAATCGCCGATTACGTCGCCGGCCAGGCAGGTCATGCCGCCCAGACGATACGTGTATGGATACTCTCCCGGTTGTCCGGCGCCGATGATATTGGGACGATACGGCATCGCCAGTACGTCCGGCATATGGCATTCCGCCGAGGTATCCAGAATGGCAATATCCATGCCGTTGTGCATCGTGTCAAGAACAGTGGCAACCAGATAACCCGTATTCAGGGCTACTGCTTCACCCGGCTCCAGATAAATTTGCACATTATAGGTTTCCTTCATGTGAAGGATGCATTTGATCAGCGTCTCCAGATCGTAGTCCGGGCGGGTGATATGATGCCCGCCGCCGAAGTTGAGCCATTTCATGCCGTGCAAGAATGGGCCGAACTTCTCTTCCACAACCTTGAGCGTGCGCTCCAGCGTATCGGAGTTCTGCTCGCACATCGTATGGAAATGCAGGCCGTCAATGCCGTTCAGCTCTTCCGGGCGGAAATTCGGCAACGTCACGCCCATACGGGAGTAGTTGTAACAAGGATCATACAGCGGAACTTCGATTTCGGAGTACTCCGGGTTGACGCGGATACCGCAGCTGATCGGCTTCCCTGCGTTTTGCACCCGGTCCTTGAACCGGTTCCACTGGTCGAACGAATTAAACACAATATGGTCGGTATAGCCAAGCAACTCGTCGAATTCCCGCTCCATGTACGCCGGAGCGTACACATGGACCTCCTTGCCCATCTCTTCAAAGCCCAGACGGGCTTCGAACAGCGAGCTGGAGGTAACGCCGGCCAAATATTGTCCGACGAGCGGATACAGCGCATGCATGGAGAACCCTTTTTGCGCCAGAAGAATCTTAGCGCCCGTACGTTCCTGAACATAGTTCAGGGTCTCCAGGTTCTTCTTGAGCAGCCGCTCATCAACCAGATAAGCGGGGGACGGCAAGTTGCGGATGTCGATATTCAGTTCGTTCATCGCGCTTTCGCCCTAGTCCAGCAGCGTCGGCGAGAAATCTTCTTGCCAAGGCAGGCCGTATTTGTTCAGTGCGTCCATGAATGGGTCCGGATCGAACTCTTCGACGTTGTATACGCCCGGTTTTTTCCAGATGCCCTTCATGATCATCATTGCGCCGATCATCGCCGGTACGCCGGTCGTGTAGGAAATCGCTTGGGAGCCGACCTCTCTGTAGCATTCCTCATGATCGCACACATTATAGACATAGTACGTTTTCGGCTGGCCGTCTTTGGTGCCCTGGATGATGCAGCCGATATTTGTTTTGCCCTTCGTTCTTGGTCCCAGGGAAGCCGGGTCCGGCAGAATGGCTTTCAGGAATTGCAGCGGAATAATTTCTTTGCCTTCATATACGATCGGTTCGATGGAGGTCATGCCGACATTCTCCAGAACCTTCAGATGGGTCAGGTAGTTTTGCGAGAAGGTCATCCAGAAGCGGATCTTCTTCACGCCCTTGATGTTCTTCGCCAGCGATTCCAGCTCTTCATGGTAGAGCAGGTAGATGTCTTTCGGGCCGATTTCCGGAAGATCGTATACCTTCTTCTCGGACAGCGGAGCCGTTTCGATCCATTCGCCGTTCTCGAAATAGCGGCCGTTTGCGGTAATCTCGCGGATGTTGATCTCCGGATTGAAGTTCGTGGCAAACGGATACCCGTGATCGCCTGCATTGGCGTCCACGATATCGATGGTGTGGATTTCGTCAAAATAATGTTTTTGCGCATAGGCCGTAAATACGCCGGTTACCCCCGGGTCAAAACCGCTGCCGAGCAGCGCCGTAATTCCGGCTTGTTCGAATTTTTCTTTATAAGCCCATTGCCAGGAGTATTCAAACTTGGCAGTGTCTTGCGGCTCATAGTTCGCAGTGTCCACATAGTGCACTCCCGTTGCCAGGCATGCGTCCATAATGGTCAGGTCCTGATAAGGGAGAGCGACATTGATGACCACTTCGGGCTGGAAGCTCTTGATCAGTGCGATCACTTCGTCCGTGTTGTCGGCATCAAGCTGCGCTGTGGAGATTTTGGTTTGTCCTCCGGACAATTTTTCCTTCAGCGCATCGCATTTCGCGAGCGTACGGCTTGCAATACAGATTTCTTCGAATACGTCCGGATTTTGGCAGCATTTATGAACTACAACGCTTGCCACGCCGCCGGCGCCAATGATTAACGCTTTTCCCAAATGGATAACCCCCCAAAGTTTTTTTGTCAGCGTATGATTCCTGGTAACAAAATTACTTCATCCATTACTGACTCAACTTAAAATAAAGTTTTTGCAACCCGGCTTCAGAGAATCCGCTGCGTCAAAACCCGCTTTGGAAGCACCAGACTGTTCCATGTGCAAAATCAACAAGGCTGATTATACATAAAGCATAACAAGAAATCAATAAATATCGACAAAATTTGCTGCCGACACTGTAAAATATTCAACTTTTCCTGTTAATACTCTTGAATGCACGGAAATACACTGGAATGCTCTTGTTTGCTTTGGATTCCTTTGATCCGTTGAATAACTTGTCCAGAACCAGGCGGCACATACCAATGTAACTGGACAACCAGATAATTGTATCACAGCATTGCGTATCTTCATAATAAAATTTATAAACGCCGCATCGTACAGCCCGTTTAGTATATGTCGCAACTTAAATCCAATACCCGAAGGGTCGGAGGGTGAATCCCCGGCGTGAGGATTACTCTTCCGAGAACCAACCTTAGTTCTATGGTGGACGCTGCGAAGACGGTCCGTTGTTCCAATCGCCGTTGGATTACATTAAAACAGTCCCGCCTGGCACATACCGCCCGGGGGACTGGCTCGGAGATTCTCGATTACACAAAGTTCCGCGTATCATTATTCCGGCCGAATTTGTACGTCGCAATCAGAAAGAAGACGACGGCGAAAGCGACCAGCAGCGCGAGATTAAAGCCGATATCGGCGAAAGAGCCGCCGGCTTGCAGCTTGGTGATGGATTGCAGGACCCATTTCTGCGGCAGGAAATCAGCGATCCGCCGAATGGAATCAGGCATAACCTCAATCGGGAAAAAGCAGCCCGACAGCAGGCAGGTCGGGGTCACGATCAGATTCTGCAAAGCCCCCGCCGAAGCGGTCGACTTGGAGAACGAAACGATAACCAGCGAAAGGCTGACGGAAACCAGGGCAAAGATCGCCATAATGCCCAGCATCGCGCCCATCGAGATTTCCGCCGGGGCCACGCCGAAGATCTCCCTCATCACGAACAAAGCAACAACGATTTGTGCCAGCATGACGCACAGGTTGACGACGATGTTGGAGATGACATATGTCCGGGATTCGACCGGCGATGACAGCACGCGGAAATAGGTGCGGTTTTCACGGTTTTTGAGAATCAGCTCGGAAAGGTTGGTCGCCGAGGTCAGCATGAACAGGATCAGGAAGCCGATCGACTGATAAGACATGTTATTTACTCTGGAGTCATCCTTCAGCTGGAGCGGGGACACCTTGAATTCCGAATGCTGATACCCTGTGTACAGCTCCTGGAATTTCGCGCCGTCTCCGCCGCTGATCCGGCCGAGCGCGGTCAGGTTATCGACATAGCCGTTTAGCATTGCTTTAATGTAGGCGGTAGCCTGCGCGCCTTTAACGGATTCAATTGTAATCTGCGCCGGCTTGCCCTGCCGCACGCTTTCCGAATACCCCGCCCCAAGAATTACGCCGCTGTCCAAATCGCCTGCAGCCAGCTTATCGTGCAGTTCTTGCTCAGACAGAACTTTAAGCGTGATCCGGTCAAGGCCGCCGAGAAAACTTACCGTATCCGCTGCGATATTCTGCTGTGCATCGTTGTTCACGATCCCGACCCGCAAATCCCTTGCATCCGCCTGGCCATACAGTACCGTCGAGATCAATATCCCGGCAATCGGCAGTCCGAAATAAATCAGCAGATTGGACCGTTTACGGAACGTCGTCCACAGTGTCGTTCGGACCAGAAACCATAGATCTTTCCACATCTTAGAGTCCCTCCCTTCTGCTCATCAGGACACCGGACAAGGCAAGCATGCCTGCGGCCAGCGCCAGGTTAAGTCCCATCACGCGCCAAGCTTCCATCAGGTGGCCGCCGTAGATCATTTCCGTCAACGCGTCGTTAGCCCAGCGGATCGGCGAAAGATGGGATACGACTTGCATAAACCCGCCGCCACCGCCATCCTGCACCGGAAAATACGCCCCTCCGAAAAACGAAGCTAGCTGTACGATCAGCATCAGAATTCCGCGAGCCGACCCTTCTTTGACTACATAACTCACCGCCAGGCCGAAGCTGACCGACATGATCACTTCGGACAAAAGCACGCCGCAGACGGCCAGCGGATGCTCGCCCCAATAAGCGTCCAGCACATATTTACTGAAAAGAATCAAGATCAGTACGCAGATGAAATTGATGGCCACCCCGCCGATGACCTTGCCGATAAAGATATCGGCTTTCTTAACCGGAGCGGCGATCAGCCGGGCAGCCGTACCCCGGACGACTTCGCGGCGGATCAGGAATCCGGCCGAAAAAGCGCCCCATAAGGCAAGCATGACAGCCATCGCCATCGCGTAGTAGTCCACCGAACCGGGTTCACGGTCGGCAACGATGGAGGTTTCCTTTACATAGTCTGCGCCGCCGTCATTGAAGAGGCTCGCGGCCTGCGCAGGATCAACTGCGGCAACGGCAGCGGCTGCATTGTATTTATCCGCGAAGACGCGCAGCATGCCCTCCACGATGTTGCTCTCCACCAGATTGGACTCGCTGGTATACAGCTTCATGCCGCTGTCGCTCAGCTCGACGTAAGCCGTATCGTGATTGAGCCTGACTTCCTTTTGCCCGTCTGTGTCCGCGCTTGCGGTCACGAAAGCAATGCCTTCCGGCTCCGTCGCCTTGGCGAATTTGCCGAAAGATTGAGCGAGCATACCCGTACTGGTATTGTTCACGAGTACTTTAAGGTCGCCGACCGACGCCGAACTGGAAAAGGCATTGTTTAGCGCCAGTCCGAGAATGACCATCAGCACGATCGGAAACGCCAGCATAAAAACTAAATTCCGTTTGTCGCGTATATCATGCTTCATTTCTTTTAACGCAATTGATAAGGCATTCATGACTCCATCTCCTTCCCGGGCTTCAGTCCCGAAGTTTCCGTCCGGTCAGCGTCAGGAAGACGGTCTCCAAATTTGGCTCCTGCTCTTCCACTGCCTTGATCTCTTTGCCATCCTCGATCAGCTGCTTCAGAATGAGGTTCAGGTTATCCACCGCCGCATCGCTGTAAATGTGCAGAACGTTTTCTTCCTGCTCCGCTTTCCGCACGCCGGCAATGGTCTTTATCTTGTCGCTTTCCGAGCCGAGGGAGGATTTCAGTTCAATGCGGATATTTTTCATGTCCGTGATCGTCGCTTTGAGCTGTTCCTTGGTTCCTTCCGCAATCACCTTACCGTGGTCAACGATCGCGATCTGCGTGCAGATCTCCTCGACCTCCTCCATGTAATGGCTGGTATAAATAATCGTGCAGCCCGATTCGTTCAGCTTCCGCACGGAGGCGAGAATATAGTTGCGGGACTGCGGGTCGATACCGACGGTCGGCTCATCCATGATAATCAGCTTCGGTTTATGCGCAATGGCGCAGGCAATGTTAAGGCGCCGCTTCATGCCGCCGGAGAAATTTTTGGGGAACTGCTTCGCTTTATCGCTCAAGCCTACGAATTCCAAGGCTTCCAGGACGCTGTCCTGAAGTTTTTTCCCCCGGAGTCCATACAAACCGGCAAAAAAGCTCACGTTCTCGTACGCCGTCATATCCTCGTAAATCGCCAGCTCCTGCGGCACGATGCCCAGGTTCATCTTGGCGTGGCGCCGGTTGCGGGCAATATCCTTGCCCAGAATGCGGATTTCGCCGCCGGACGGACGGAGCAGCGAGGATACCATGTTGATGGTGGTGCTTTTCCCCGCGCCGTTCGCGCCCAGGAAGCCGAAAATTTCTCCCTCGCGAATGGTCAGCGAAATATGGTCCACAGCAATGAAATCGCCGAATTTTTTGCTTAACTCGCGGATCTCCAGTACGTTCATTCCCGTTCACACCCTCTCTTCATTCAATCGATACTCAAATTGTAGACAAAAAAAATGAACCTGTGCAGTGCAGAAGTTCATCATTTGAGTATGGGAAATCTCATGGGTTGGCTATGATTTTTTTTCGTAGGGGATAAGAGTCGTTACAGTAAAACCGTCTTCTCCATCGGCAATGACCGTGCCATGCACAGCCGCGGTGCGCTCTTCCATGCCGAGCAGCCCGAGCCCTTTCACGATCTTCCCGCTGCCACGGCCATTGTCGGCGACGACGGCGCGGATGTAACGGTTCAGTACCCGAATCTCCACATGGACTGCCGTGGCGCCTGAATATTTGCCGGCATTGGTGAGTGCTTCGAGCACGTTCTCATGGAGGATTTTCCATTGCAAGGGGGTAATCAGCTCCATGCTTCCTGCATGCACGATGCTCGTCAGCATGCCGGTGCGCCGCCCGAATTCTTCCACTCCGGCTTGCATACGGCTGAAGCCCAGCTGCTCCGTCAAAGGCTTCGTGCTCTTCAGCGTCGAGCGGATGCTTTCAATGCCCTCCTTGGAGATCCCGATGGCATTCTGGAGCAGTTCTCCCGCTTTGGCCGGATCGATGGACAGCAGTGTTTTTGCCGCTTCCATCTGGATCAGCGCCCCAGTCATCGCATGTCCGATCCCGTCGTGAATCTCCTGCGACAAACGGTTCCGCTCTTCGAGCTTGGCCATATATTCGGATGCACGCATGAATTCCTGACGTTCATTCAGTTGCGCCGCCAGCCGCTGCATGTCCTCCCGCTGCTTGTCCAGCCGCTCCTCCTGGCGGTCCGCCCGGCCGCTGAACGAAGACATTAACGCATAGTTGAAGAAAGTCAGCACCGCGATAAAAATATAATGCGACGGCATAACATCCTTTAACACCGGAAGCGGCAGCAGCGCGGGAATCAGCGCCCAAGGCTTATATCCTCCGCCGAGCGATACCAGCTCGTACCAGCTGAGCGGAACAAGCAGCGCAAACTCCGGCTGAACCTTGGCTGCACAGAACAGTAAAAACAGCAAATCCAGTGAGATTGCCGTTTGCCGTAAGCGCAAACCCTTGACGATATAGGCCAGCAGACTGAGCGCAATATGAACCAGAAATAACAGCACCAGAATCTTATTGGCGGTCCCGGCGCCGAAATACGTCTGGCCGATGACATAGGCCAGCAGTATGATTTTATTTCCAACCATCCAAAGTTCCATCCGCACGCCATCCCTTCCTTAACGGAGTTTGCCCGTCAAATAGTAGATGGCAATCTGCGTACGGTGCTCCAGACCGGTTTTTCCAAGAATCGAAGTGATGTAGTTCGCAGTCGTTCCTTCGGAGATAAACAGCTCCCGGGAGATTTCTTTGTTGGAGTAGCCTTTGGCAATCAGCGCCATCACCGAAACCTCACGTTCAGTAAACGGCCCCAGATCGATAGCGGCAGAGGCGGCGGGTTCCGGTGCGGAGCCGCTCTGTGAGGCGAGTGCATGCTTCAATTTGTCGAACGCGACATCCTGCAGCACATTGTGGCCGCTATGCACGCTTTTGATGGCATCGCGGATATGTTCGGGGTCGTTGTTCTTCAGGAGGTACCCTTTGACGCCGGACTGTATGGCATCCAGAATGTATTCCTCATCGTCGAAGGTCGTGAGAATCAGCGGTTTGGCTGCAGTCGAGGCAGCGATGACTTTGGCGGCTTCCACGCCGTTCATGTTCGGCATCCGCACGTCCAGCAAAGCCACGTCTACTTCATTTGCCTTACAGTAGTCGACCGCTTCCTGGCCGTCCCCGGCCGTAGCTACCACTTCGAAGTCTTGAAACGAATGCAAAATGATTTTGAGTCCCTCGCGGATAAACGAATTATCGTCCGCAATCAGCACTTTAATCTTCATGGCCTTGTGCCCCTTTAATCCCTGCCGTCCGGCATTTTTATTCATTATAGCATGCCGGTGCGGCAGAGAGAGGACTCCTGTTCAAGATCGGTTACCGGAATATCCGGAACGGCGAACGATGTTCACGGTCAAGGGAACACCGTTTGCGAAGGGCCGCATGACCGCAAGATTACAGCTTGGTGATCACGCGGTCAATGATGCCGTAGTCCTTGGCTTCTTCTGCGGTCATGAAATAATCGCGGTCCATATCCCGCTCGACCTTCTCTGCCGGCTGCCCCGTCCGCTCGGCGGTGATTTGGACCGTTTTCGCCCGGATCTGGAGAATCCGTTTGGCGCTGATGGCGATATCGCTGGCCTGCCCCTGCGCGCCGCCATGCGGCTGGTGAATCATAATTTCGCTGTTGGGGAGCGCGAAACGTTTGCCGGGCGCCCCGCCGAGCAGCAGCAGCGCGGCGAAAGAGGCCGCCATGCCGGTGCAAATGGTGCTCACCTCCGGCTTGATCAGCGCCATCGTGTCGAGAATCCCGAAACCTGCGCTCGTCGAGCCGCCGGGACTGTTAATGTACATATGAATGTCTTTCTCCGGATCTTCGGCAGCCAGATACAGGAGCTGGGCAACGATGCTGTTCGCGAGCGGATCATCGATAGCTGCGCCGACAAAGACGATCCGGTCTTTCAGCAGCCGGGAGTAAATATCGTAGGACCGCTCCCCGCGGTCGGTTTGATCAATGACATAGGGAATGACGTTCATGTTCATAGCAGTGGATGACCTCCTCATGGAAATGTTGAATTCACCCTGTAGACGGTTCAGCAACCGGAAAGGATACGGAATTTACCCGCTTTTTCTAAAGCTCGAACCTGCGTATCTTTTACGCTTCTTTATCCGTTAATATAATGATAAGAACGACTGTGATTGAGCTTCGGCAGCAGTGCCGAGATGTGACGGAAAAGATAAACGAGCATTTGAACAAACCCACTAGAGCCAAGGAGGGGGACGATGACGAATATGCATTTTAACGGGGATACACACGTCAGCACGAAAGCGGATCAAATGCAGACTGCCCGCCAAAGGGACGCGCTGCACAAATATTGCCTGTATCTGACCCGCTCCCGTTCGGACGCGGAGGATCTGGAGCAGGAAGTTCTGGCAAAAACACTGGCATCCGCCCAGCCGGATGCAGCACCATATTCCGATGCGCTGCTCCTGCGTATGGCGCGGAACGCTTGGATCGACGGGCTGCGGCGCCGCTCCGCGGAGCGCCGCGCCTATGCAAGGCTCGCGCCGCCGAGCCTTGCGGCGGACAATGACCGGCCGGCGGAGCTGGAGCCGGTCTTCCACAGCTTGCTGCGGCATCTTTCGCCGCCGCAGCGCGCGGTGTTTATCCTTCGCGATGTGCTGGACTACAGCGCGAAGGAGACGGCGCGCCTGCTCGCGATCAGCGAAGGCGCGGTCAAAGCCGCGCTGCACCGCGCGCGGCAGGCCCTTGCCGCCGTGCGCGAGGAGCTCGCGCACGATGGCGGCCCGGCGGCTCCGGCCGGGCCGGATCAGCGCCGGCTGCTGCGCGCGCTGGCGCAGGCTTACGCGGCCGGCCAGGTGCCGGTCATGCTGGAGCTGCTGCGGCAGGAGCCTGCCGCAGCGCTCGCCATGACCACGGCGGGCCAGCCCGCGTTGCTCCAGCGGCCGCGCCGCCGGGCGCTGGCCGATGCCGCCGGCAAAAGCCCGTCATGCGCTTTCGGCCGCGGCGGGCATACCGCCTTCGATATGGCGGCGTAAAACATGCCGCCATATCGAAGCCCGGCAAAATCTCGGGTGTAAGCCGGGATGATTTCCCGCTAATCACGGCATAAAATCACCGGAAAGCACCGGTTCGTTTTGAAATTGGGCCAAGTCGCGCGCATTGACAACCAGTGCACAAGTCCAGCTACACTTTATAAGGTAACGAATACAATTAAGGAGATGATTGGATGCGCGAGATACTTATCCTTGGCGGAACACGGTTTTTCGGAAAACGGCTGGTCGAGCGGCTGCTTGAGGACCAAGAGACACAGGTGACAATCCTGACCCGGGGCCAGGCGGCGGATGAATTCGGCGACCGGGTAAAGCGCCTGCAAGCCGACCGCGCGGATTCGGCGGCGCTGGCCGAAGCCGTACAAGGCAAGCAGTGGGATGTCGTCTACGATAATATTTGTTATTCCCCGGATGAAGCGCGGGCTGCGGCAGACCTCTTCGCCGGAAAGGCCGGACGGTACATCCTCACCTCCAGTTTGTCCGTATACGACCCGCAGCCGGAGCCCTTGGCCGAAGCTGATTTTGATCCGTACACGTATCCGCTTTCCTTCGGTGCCCGTGAGTCCGTTAGCTATCAGGAGGGAAAAAGGCTGGCCGAAGCTATTCTGCTGACCCAGACGGCGTTCCCTGCCGCAGCCGTGCGGTTTCCAATCGTGCTCGGAACCGATGATTACACGCGCAGGCTGCATTTCCATATCGAGCATGTGCAGCAGGGCCAACCCCTCGGCGTACCGAATCCGGATGCGCTCATTTGCTTTATCCGCTCCGACGAAGCAGCCGAATTTCTGTACCGGCTCGGATATTCGACATTGACCGGGCCGGTGAATGCCTGTTCGGACGGCACGATCTCCATCGGAGAAATCATCACCTTGATTGAAGCGGGCACTGGTCAAACGGCAAATATTCAAACCAGTGCAGCGGATAAGGATATGTCGCCGTTCGGCATCGGGGAGTCCTGGTTTATGGACACCAAAAAGGCCCGCGAAGCGGGCCTTCCGTTCCTTGCCTTATCCGACTGGTTGCCGGAGCTGATTGCCCGGCTTGCCGTCTCAATCCGCCGCGCCGACTAATTCCCGCACCGGCTCTGTCTCTTTAACCTCCGCCGGTTCCAGCGTTTGAAGGTCTACAGGGTCCGCTTCAAGCTTCTGTGTAGCTTCAGCCTTCCGGCGGAGCTTGGCGATCAGATCATGTTTGACTTCCGGGCCGGCGGCTGTGTCAGCCGCCGGCTTTGTTTCCGTGTACAGCTGCAGCTCAGGGAGCTTTTCCCGCTTTGGCTCCGAAGCCGGGAGAGCAACCGCTGCGCCCTCAGCTTCCGGCGTTCCCGCCGAGTCCGGATTTTCGCCCTCTTCAATCTTGAACGCACTGATCTCGCCGAACAGCCGCTGCGAAATATCATAGATTTCTACCGCCTGACGGGCGATATCATGGATGGCCTTATCCTGCTGCGTGCTGGAGGCGTTCACTTCCTGAACGCCGGCCGCCGTCTGTTCCGCGACCGCAGCCACGGAATGTACAGATTCGGCTAGTCGGGTGTTGATCCGGCGGGTATTCTCCACCTTTTCGTGAATTTGCCCGATTTGCAGGCTGATGCCGGTAATCGAACCGTCAATCGCCTGGAACGAAGCTAGCGTTTCTTCGACCTGGTGGTCCTGCGCCTCCAGGTTTTGTTTGGTTTCCAGCATATGATTCTGGAATTCTGTCATGCTCTCCTGTAACTCGGCAATGATTGTGCTGATATGTATGGAAGATTCATTGGTTTGCTCCGAGAGATGCCGCACTTCGTCGGCGATTACGCCAAATCCTCTGCCCGCAGCGCCGGCCCGGGCCGCCTCGATGGCCGCATTCAGCGACAAAATATTCGTCTGCTTGGAAATCTCCGTAATCGAGCCGCTGATCCGGGAAATATCACCCGTTTTATGCACCAGCTTCTCCAGCGCCTGATACACTTTTCCGATGGAGCCGCGCGAATGCTCCGATACGTCACGCAGCGCCGTCACCATCTCCGCGCCTTTGCGCGCATTGAGATTTGCACTTTCGCTGGTAGCCAGCATGTCATCGGTGCGGCAAATGATTTCGTCCACCTGCTGCTCCAGCTCCTGCAGCAGCTGCGTGCTGTGCTCCGATTGGACTGCCTGCTGGTCCGCCCCGAGCGAGATCTCCTGAATGGTTTTGACGATATCCTGGTTGGTATGCGCCGTAACGGTGGAAGACTGCTTGAACGAATGGGAATAATCCGCCAGCGATGATGCCACGGCAAGCGTCTGCCGGAGCATGTCCCGCACGCGGGAAGCCATATGGTCGAAGTGGGCGCTGAGCCGGCCCAATTCATCATTGTACGGCGAGTTGATCTGGTGGCTGAGATCACCGTCGGCCATGCGCCGCAGCGCGGCCTGCAATTTCGAAACCGGGCTTAAGAACGAACGGATCAGCAGACTCGCCAGGATCAATGTAAATAAAAAGACGCCCCCGGCTGCATAGCCGACGATCGAAACAGTCTGATCCAGCAGGCTGAAGGAATGGGTTTCGGCAATCTCCGCATTATCCGCCGCCGAATGATACAGAAAGGCGTTCGTCTCCAGCAGATTTGCATTTACCGCCAGCGCCTGCGTATGGATATCGTCGATTTTCTCCAGCACCGTCAGCGGGTCGAGCGATTCGTCCTGCATCGTCGTTTCCAGCTGGTCTACCAGATCATTATATTGTCCCAGCTCGGTATGCAGCGTTTGCAGTTTCTCGCCTGCCGGCGTTCCTTCGGCAAACTCCACTTTCGACAGCTGCGCTTCCAGTTCCGTCTGCTTGCCCCGGATCGTATCGGCAATTTCCAGATCGCTTGATTCCGCGAGCGAAGTCTCCAGCCGGTTAAGCTCCTGCAGCATCTGGGTAATGATGGAGACGGTGATTTGTTTCTCCATTTCGCTTTTTTGCGTGACCATCGAGCCTTCGACTTTATTGATTTTATGTCCCTGATACACGGCTACACCCAGAAACGTCAATGTCACGGCGGCGAATACAAGTATAAGCTTCCATTTCATCGAGAGATGCACCGGTCTTAGCTTCAGCGAACGAGTGTTCAAAGAGATCATCCTTCCATATCATTCCTCTACATTAGTATCAGTGTAGAGGTTGGATATTAAATGCTCTCGAACATTTTGTTTTCGGAGCGTAAAGAATTTACCCGCGAAAATGTTAACATCCACCGGACATTTTCAGTGGTCATTGTCTAATTCATGCGACATATCCATATAACAGGGGTTCGCATAACAAGGATTGCGCAGGGACTTAACATTTCGTTAACGCCCTTCGAATATTGGCTTGGTATGCTGTTGGCAAACGATATGATCTGGGAGGGTTAACCATGCGTATTGCTTTATTTACCGATACCTATCTTCCGCAAACCAATGGGGTGGCCCGTACGCTCCACCGGCTTACCGGGCATTTGCGCCGCCGGGGCATCGAGCATCTATTGTTTACGCCGAAATCCACCCCGGAACAGTTCCATGCCGATCCCGTGCGGCCGATCACCAGCATTCCGTTTTTCCTGTATCCCGAATGCCGGCTGGCGCTGCCGCTGATGACGATCCGGAATGAGCTGAATGCATTCCAGCCCGATCTTCTTCATCTGGCCACACCGTTCAATGTCGGCCTCAGCGGGCTGCGGTACGCCCACAAACACAATCTTCCGCATATCGCTTCCTACCATACCCATTTTGACCGTTACCTTGAATATTACCGGATGAAGGCGATCGTCCCGCTATACTGGAAATATATGAAATGGTTCCACCGCTCCTGCGACGCGATTCTGGCTCCTTCCCAGGAGACGGTGGACTGCTTGCGTGCGCAAGGCTTCTCAAGGCTCGGCATCTGGTCGCGCGGCGTGGACTGCGGGCTGTATACGCCGGACAAACGGACGGATGAGGTCCGGGACCGCTACGGCATTACGGCGCCGGTGCTGCTGCTCTATGTCGGCCGGATCGCTCCGGAAAAAGACCTCGTCACCCTGATGGAGGCGATGCGCCTTCTGCCCGACTCCGTCAGCGGAGCCGTGCAGCTGCTGGTGGTGGGCGACGGCCCGCAGCTGCCCGAGCTGCGCACGCTTGCGCCGGAGAACGTCATCTTCACCGGCTACAAGCACGGCGAAGAGCTGGCGGAGCTGTATGCCTCCGCCGATGCCTTCGTGTTTCCGTCGGCCACGGAAACGTTTGGCAATGTCGTGCTGGAAGCAATGGCTTCCGGCCTGCCCGTCATTGCCGCAAATGCCGGCGGCTCCAAGGATCTCGTGGTCTCCGGCGTGACCGGCCGTTTGTTCGAGCCCCATCAGCCGGGCCAGCTGGCCGATACGCTGGCCCGGCTTGTGCCGCAAGCAGACAGTCTTGCGGCGATGGGGCAGGAAGGGCGCCGCGCGGCGCTGACGCGCTCCTGGGAGCTCATCTTCGATAAGCTGATCGAAGATTACGCCAAGGCCATCGAGCAGCGGCGCGCACTGGCTGCCGCCGGCATCTACACTACCGCGTAAACACCGCGCAGCGCACAGCCGCAGAAACCGACAGGGCCTTTCTCCTCTACGGGAGAAAGGCCCTGTCTCTGTGCGGTTATATCCAGGTCTCCTGCAGGCTGTGCTCGCTGGCGAATTCCATGGAGATTTCTTTGAATTTGTCCTTGCATTCCATGAAAATCTTCACGATTTCCGGATCGAAATGTTTGCCGGCATCCTGAATAATGATGTTCACGGCCTGCTCATGGCTCATCGCTTCCTTGTACACCCTGCGGCTGGTTAAGGCGTCGTACACATCCGCCACCGCCATCAGCCTGGCCGACAGCGGGATGCTGTTCCCGGCCAGCCCCTGGGGATAGCCGGTCCCGTTCCATTTTTCATGATGGGAATACACGATCTCCCGGGCGAAACGAAGAAACGTCTCCGGCTTGTCCATCAGCTGCTCCGCCCGCAGCACCGCCTCACGCCCGAGCGTGGTGTGAGTCTTCATGACCTCGAACTCCTCTGGCGTAAGCGGTCCCGGCTTGAGCAGGATATGATCGGGAATGCCGACCTTACCGATGTCATGCAGCGGGGCGGAGAGCACGATCAGGTTAATATTTTCCGCATTAAGCACACCCGGATAATAACCTGCCTTGCCAAGCTGGACGGCGAGTTCCTCCACGTACAACTTGGTCCGCTGAATATGATTGCCCGTTTCCGGATCGCGCATTTCGGCAAGCGCCGCCATCGCCATGACGGACACTTCCTGAATCTGCGAGATTTCCCGGATCCGGCGGGAGATTTCGGCTTCAAGCGACTGGTTTTTGTCGGCCAGCAGATCCTTCGAGCGTTTCAGCATCACATGGGTCCGCACGCGGGACAGCAGCACAGGCGCGCTGATCGGCTTGATGATATAGTCCACCGCACCGGCTTCGAACGCCTTGTTCTCCTCTTCCACCTCTTCCCGGGCCGTCAGGAAAATAACCGGGATATCCACCAGCGCTTCATCCGCCTTCAGGCGGCGGCAGGTCTCGTATCCGTCCATGCCCGGCATCATAATGTCGAGCAGAATGAGATCGGGCGGCGCTGCGGAGGCGAGCTGCAATGCCTTTTCCCCGCTCGTTGCCACTTTTACTTTGTATTGTTCTTTTAATAGTCCGCTAAGCAGCGTGATATTGTCGGGCGTATCATCAACGACGAGAATGACGGGCCTGGACTTCATCATATTACATCGACCCCTGTTTCATAATGGATGCCGATACAGCTTCTTTAAGCATACGGGCTGCATCGTCGAAATCAAATAAATCCAGCGCCTGTTCGATCCGGCGCAGCGTTTGTGCCTGAATCGTCCAAGCGAGGCGTCCGCGGATGGTGCGGTAATAATCCACCGCCTCGCTGTCGCTCTCTTCCAGCAGCTGCAGCAGCGGCTCCGCCAGCACCGAAGCCGGCTCGGGCGTCAGCTCGGCGGCATAGGCGGCGGACGCGGGCAGCGGTCCGCGGTCGATCAGCTTGCGGCGGATTTCCGCCGCGCTTGCCAGCACCGCCGATTTCAGGCGGCGCAAAGGCAACGCCAGTTCGCCGCCCGGCGCGTCTGCGGCAAGCAGGCCGCTGATCATGCCGGCCAGGGTGTGCACTTCCTTGACGCCGATGTTGCCGGCGACGCCCTTCAGATTATGCGCCAGACGTTCCGCTGCCCCGTAATCGCCTTGTTCGATCTTTTCCTGCAGCCGCTGCACCGTCTCCTGCTGGTTCTCCGCATATTTGATCAACAGTGAGGCATAGAGCTCCGCGTTATTGCCCACACGCCTAAGCGCTTCAGCCGTTTCGATGCCATCCAGCCCGCTGAACATAGGGCCCGTATAGGCCGTCACCCGGTCCAGCTCCATTTCGGCGTTCATTCCTGCCCAGCGGCGGATCGCTCCAAACAGAATATCGGGATCGATCGGCTTGGAGAGATGATCGTTCATTCCGGCAGCGAAGCAGCGCTCCCGCTCCTCCGGCAGCGTCCGCGCCGTCATTGCGAGGATCGGTAGATCCGGCGCAAATTCGCGGATGCTGCGGGTAGCCTCGAAGCCGTCCATCTCTGGCATCTGCACATCCATCAGCACCAGCTGATACGGGTCATCCGGCGGCATGGACCGCACCATGCGCAGCGCTTCCGCTCCGGTGGCCGCCATGGCCACGATCATCCCCTGGCTGCTGAGCAGCTCCCAGGCAATCTGCCGGTTGATCTCGTTGTCTTCCGCAAGGAGAACGCGGATGCCTGCAAGCCCGTAATCTTTGACGGCGACCTCTCCGACCGTATCCGCAAGGGCTTTCGGCTGCACCCCGTCTTCCAGTGCCAGGCCAAACCATGTGGCAAAGGAAAACGTGCTGCCGACGCCCGCCTCGCTCTCCACCCACATGCTTCCGCCCATCGTCTCCGCCAGTCTGCGGCTGATCGCAAGACCCAGTCCCGTGCCGCCGAACTTGCGGGTGGTTGAGCTGTCCGCCTGCGTGAACGCCTGGAACAGTTTGGCCTCCGTCTCCTTGCTCATGCCGATGCCGGTATCCTTTACGCTGAATTTCAGCTTCACCTTACGGTCAACCCGCCCGATCAGCTCGACTGAAACAGTGACTTTTCCCTGCTCCGTGAACTTGACCGCATTGCCGATCAGATTCGTCAAGATTTGACCGAGCCGCAGCGGATCTCCGATCAGCTCCAACGGAACCTCCGGCATTACGGCATGTTCCAGCTTCAGTCCCTTCTCCAGCGCCGACTGGCTGAGCAGGTCCATGGAACCGCCGATAATCTCCGGAAGCCTGAATTTCGCTCTGTCCAGCTCCAGCTTGCCGGCTTCCACCTTGGAGAAATCGAGCACATTGTTGATGAGGCCGAGCAGCGAGGTGCCGGCATTATGAATTTTGGAGACATAGTCAAGTTGCTGCGGGCTAAGCTCGGTCTTGAGCGCCAGATATGCCATTCCAATGATCGCATTCATGGGGGTACGGATCTCATGGCTCATGTTGGCCAGAAATTCCGATTTGGCCGCAGTCGCCTTTTCCGCCAGCAACACCGCTTGCTCCAGTTCCTTCTCCTTGTATTTGAGGTCGCTGATGACGGTCATGATGCCGAGATACCCGCCAATGGACCCGTCGGACAAGCGGTATGCCGAAAGCGAAAACAGAATATCATGGTCATCTCCGGAGGCGAACGTCCGCTGAATCTGCCGCATGGCCGTGGAACCCGTCTGTTTCACCTCGTCGCACATGTCCCCAATGATCTGATAGCTATCCGCAGACAAATGAGGCAGCATCCTCAGCTTCATCCCGGTTAGGGCCAGCCTGGATACGCCAAAAGCCTGCTCGTAGGCGGCGTTGCAGCCGAGGAATATCCCTTGGTCATCCATGTAATACAGCGGATGCGGCAGCGTATCGACCAATTGGGAGGTGAAGTACAGCTGATCGGACAGTTCCTTTTTGATCTGTTTGTACTCGGAGACATTTTCCTTGATGCCGACATAGTGGGTAATTTCGCCCGTTTCGCTTTTGATGGAGGAGATGATGACGGCTTCGGTGTATTCCTCCCCGCTTTTTTTACGGTTGATGAATTCGCCCTGCCACTGCCCTCCTTGCCTTAGGGTCTCCCACAGGTTGTCGTAAACGGCGCGGTCGTTTTTATCCGTCTTAAGGATCGAGGGCTTGCGCCCGACCACTTCATCCAAGGAATATCCCGTTATTTCCGAGAAAAAGGGGTTTATGTATTCGATCCGGCTATCCTTGTCCGTAATCAGGATGGATAGCGGCGATTGTTCGATGACATCCAGGTAGAGGCGCAGCTTCTCGCTGTACTCTTTTTCCGTCTCCAACAGCTTCCGGGTCACGTCGTTCTGGCGTACATACAACCGGACCATGTAATAAGCCATAATAATGATCGTAAAATAAAGGACGACGTATACCGATATCCCCCGGACGAGCACCACAAGCAGCGGAAACGCCAGAAACATCAGCCCGCTCTTGAGCGCCTTCGCCGCCGGCTCCTTCACGTTCCATGCTCTGGTGCTGACCGGGTTGGGCAGCAGCGAGAGCAGCACTCCTCCTGCCGCTGCGCTTAGAATCGACTGCTTGTACAGTACATCCAGTACTAGGTACGGTGTATTGCCGTTTAAGGTTTGAAGCATGTCCGCCGAAGCCGCCAGCACGACGCCGAACACAAGCAGCATAAATCCCGGCGTGCGCATCCCGCGGTCGGAATATACCCAAATCAGAACCAATGTCGAAAGCGTAAGCATCGACAGCAGCAAATAGAGGAACAGCACGATGCTTAGCCGGGTATCCCCGCCGAAACGAAGCGATCCTTCCTGGAAAAATATAAACCAAATGCTGCCGACGATACATTCCGCAATCGTGATCTGATCCCACAATGCCTGAAACTTGTTGATCCCTTTCTTCAGCACGAGGTACACTCTGAACGCCGCCGCCAGAATCACGATCCGCGACAAAACATAAAGCGGCGCCAGCGCCAGCACCAAGGAAGACGTCTCCGCCGATGCGAAATGCAGCCCGAATTCCCCCGTCACCAGCAGCGCCATATCCAGAAACGCCCAGAGCACAAATCCGTATTGCGCCTGTTTGAACGGTCCCCGGAATATACCGGGCAGCATCTCCTCCGCCGAAGGCACCAAACGGAATAAAAACGGAGTCAAAATGGTAACAATGCCGAACAGTACTGTGCTTCCCGTCGTTGCCGCAGCGGCAAAGGCCAGCCAATATCCGAGCAGCGCCGCCCATATCCATTTTGCCTGATCTCTCTTCATCACAGCACCCCTACCCGTTCTCTCACGGCCCTCCAAGCCGTTCAGACATGATTCTATATGTAAACGCGCTTTTTCTTATATTCTATTTTTCGACTTTTTTCTGCAAAATGATTAGATTATTTCCTGCTTTCTCGACATTTTTAGGCAGCAATAAGACGGCAGTCCGTTGCGGCTGCCGTCTTGAATGTCTTCGATGAAATTAAGCCTTGCGGATCCCCGCGAAGGCCGCCCCTACCAAATCCCGGACGTAAGCGTCGTCCAGGATCTCGCCCGTCAGCAGCAGACGGTAAAAGATCGGACCGTAGATCAGATCAATGATCAGGCCCACGTCGAGATCGCCCGACAGCTCGCCGGCAGCAACCCCCCGGCGGATGAGTTCACCCGCTTCCTGACGCCGCGGCTGAAAATACAGTGTCCGGTAAGCCTCCGCCAAGGCGGGGTCAAATTGCCCTCCCCCGATTAGCTCCGTAATCACTTTGCCTTCCCGGCTGAGCAAAAACCGGACCAGGTTGCCGGCATGGGCCACGATATTCTCATAGGTCGACCCCGTGTCGGGGAGCGGCAGCCACCGGGAAGCGGCGGACATAAAACCGTCCATGACAACGGCGGCTTTATTCGGCCACCACTTATAGATGGTCGCTTTGCTGACCTGGGCGCGTTCGGCGATCTTCTCCACCGTTACTGCGTCAAAACCGCATTCCAGCAGCAGTTCGTACGAAGCGATGAGGATGGCTTGCTGCGTCTCGACATTGCGCGGACGTCCACGCTTGCCGTTCATAGATATCCCTCCTGCAAACATTAATGTTACCCGCATAAAATAAATACGATACGTTTATTATACAAATATTTTTAAAAACAACCAATCACCTATTTACAAAACGCTGCGTTCAGTATATTATGGGTTTGTAATTAATAAACGATACGTTCAGTATTTATTAAGAGGAGGTTTTCTCTATGCAAGCTCAACAAGCTGTACCCCAAAAATCTTCTATCTCGGCAGGCATGACCTTTCTGCTGGCTGCGGCATGCGGCCTGATCGTCGCCAATCTGTATTATGCCCAGACGCTGCTCGGACCGATCGGCGAGAGCATCGGCTTGTCTGCCTCGGCAACCGGCTTTATCGCCACACTGACGCAGCTCGGTTACGTGGCTGGCCTGCTGTTTATCGTTCCGCTCAGCGATATGGTTCCGAACCGGCGCTTGTCGGTCAGCGCGCTGATCGTTGCCGCCGCCGCGCTTGCCGTCGCCGCCTTTGCGGAGAATGCGCTCATCTTCCTGATTGCTTCGCTGTTCATCGGCCTTGGCTCGGTCACCGCGCAGATCCTCGTTCCGTTCGCCACGTATATGGCTTCCGAAGAACAGCGGGGCCGGGTGGTCGGCAATGTAATGAGCGGCCTGCTGCTCGGCATTATGTTTGCCCGGCCGGTAGCCAGCTTTGTAGCCAGCCTGTGGGGTTGGCAGGCGATCTTCGGCATTTCAGCGGTCGTAATTACACTGCTGATGCTGGTGCTGTCCCGGCTGCTGCCGGAGCGCAAACCGGTGCCGACCCTGAACTACGGCCAGCTTATCGTTTCTCTCGGCACCTTGTTCAAGAATACGCCGATTCTGCGCCGCCGAGCGCTGTATCAGGCCTGCCTGTTCGGCGTCTTCAGCATCTTCTGGACCGTGGCTCCGCTGCGGCTGGCCCATGATTTCGACATGTCCCAGCAAGGCATTGCCTTGTTCGCCCTGGTCGGCGTCGGCGGAGCGGTGGCTGCACCGATTGCCGGCAGACTGGCCGACCGCGGCTGGACCCGCGGATTGACTGCGCTGGCCATGTGCCTCGCCTCCCTCTCGTTTATCGTAACCGGCCTGTTTGACAACAACTCCACCGGCGCCCTTGCGCTGCTTGTGATCTCGGCCGTCACGCTGGATATGGCGGTGTCAGGCAATCTCGTGCTTGGCCAGCGGGCCATCTATTCGGTAGCCGGCGAGGCGCGGGGCCGGATGAACGGACTCTTCATGTCAATTTTCTTCATCGGAGGCGCAATCGGCTCCTCGCTGGGCGGCTGGTCGTACGAAAGCGGCGGCTGGATCCTGACCGCTGCAATCGGAGCCACGCTGCCGTTGGCGGCGCTGATCTACTTCCTGACCGAAAAGAAAGACGCATAACCTGGAATCCTCCCGAAACTTATAGGTTCTCTCATGTTCGAAACGTCTATGTATAAAAAAGCCGCGCCTGCGCTCCGTTGCCAGCCTGATCTCATCCGCATACAGCGGGCAGGTCAAGCGTCAACGGGCGGCAAGCGCGGCGTTTTTGCATAACAAGACTATTCTTTACGCAACCCCTCCAGCGGGGCGCCTTTGGCAAAAAAGCGTTCGATTCCTTTCTCTACCGCAGGATCGGGCACGAGCGGCGGCGCCTGATGCGGTTTGACGCGGGCGTCAATAATTACATTGTCGCAGGACCAATGCTTATGCTCTATCGCGCTGTTGACCCCGTGAATGTCATGCGAAGGATTGCTGCGGGTGAACGTCGCCCACAAGAAATTGCTGAGCGATTCGGCCATAAACCCGCTGTCGTCGCACAGAATGATCATCGGGCTGGACGGCAGCGGACCTTCGGCGGCGATCGCTGCCGCCATCCGGCCGATCTCCTCGGCGGCAGTGGCGTAATCGCTGAACCCCGGCCCTTGCAGTGCAACGATGCCCGGAAGCACCAGCCGGGCGGCACCGAATTCGCCCAGCCGGCTCAGCACCGGCGGCACCTCGTTGCATAAGCTCCGTTTCGGCTCGCCCACGGCGGCAAAAACGACTTTACTGCCCGTATTGATGCCGGTGCCCGAATAATCGAGCGTGTCGATGGTTGTATTGGTCTGGAAGTGGATATCGCGCCGCAGGTCGATCCGCTCCAGAATATATCCCAGGAAGTCCGGAATGTCGTGCGTGCTGATCTTGCGGCCCTCTTCCGCGGTGATGAACAGATACTTCGCCAAACTAAGCTGCCCGGTACCGAGCACGCGGTTGGCGATGGTCAATATCTCCGCCGGCTGCTTGACCTGCTGGTACGGCGTATACCGTTCGCTGCCGATGGCGAACAGCAGCGGATGCACCCCGGCAGCGTCCACGGCATGGACCTCTTTGACTCCGGGAACCTCCTGGCGGATGGCACCGCCGGTCAGCTCGTGAATCAGTTCTCCGAACGATGTATCCTCCTGCGGCGGACGTCCGACCACCGTGAACGGATAGATCGCGCCTTGCTTGGCGTAGACTTTATGCACGCGCATGACCGGGAACGGGTGGATCAGGCTGTAGTAGCCGAGATGGTCGCCGAACGGACCCTCCGGCTTCGTCTCGCCGGGATAAATCTCCCCGGTAATGACAAAATCGGCATCGACGCTGACGCAATAGCCGTCCACATACGAATACCGGAAATGGCGTCCGGCCAGCAGGCCGGCAAAGGTCATTTCGGTCAGCCCCTCCGGCAGCGGCATGACGGCGGACAACGTATGCGCCGGCGGCCCGCCGATGAAGACGCTGACCTTCAGCGGCTCGCCGCGCCGGTTGGCATGCGCCTGGTGGATGCCGATGCCGCGGTGGATCTGGTAATGGACGCCGACTTCCTTATCCTGCACGTAATCGTTGCCGCTGAGCTGAATCCGGTACATGCCCAGGTTCGAGTTCATGATGCCCGGCTTATCCGGGTCTTCGCTGTACACTTGCGGCAGCGTAACGAAGGCGCCGCCGTCGCCTTGCCAATGCTTAATCTGCGGCAGATCGGAGATGGCAATCTCCTCGAAGCCACGCGGCAGGCCGCCCGGCTGCTTGAGCGGCAGCGCCCGCCGCGCGGCAAGCCCGGTGCCGACGTAGCGGAAGGGCTGCTTAAGCGCCTTCATCGGATTGCTGCGCAGCGCAATGACCTGCTGCGCCGAATCCCAGGTGTCGCGAAAAATAAATTTGCTTCGCTCGATTGTCCCGAACAGGTTGGACACGGCGCTGTATTTCGAGCCTTTAACTTTCTCGAACAACAAGGCCGGCCCGCCGGCTTCATATGCTTTCAAATGGATGGCCGCCATCTCCAGATTCGGGTCCACTTCCTCGCGGATGCGGATCAGATGGCCGTGCTTTTCCAGATCTTTGACGCATTCTTCCATACTGCGGTAGCTCATCGGTTTGCTCCATTCTCTCAAAAATCCTCCCACGCATGGGGTTTTGCCTTCGATATCAGGTCGAACACGCTCTTTAAGCATCGTATCCCATAAATGGAATCGGAGCAAGACTCCGCTCCATCAGGCAGCTTACTCCTCGCCCCCGCCCCGGTAAGCCTCCAACCGTTCGTTCACCTGCTTCGCTTCACGCCGTCCGTCCACATGCATCATGGCATAGGTGCCGCCTTTCACGATAAGGATCGCAAATAGCAGCCCCAGCGCCAGTCCGCCGCTCATCGTGCCGGGAGCGAAGCGCCATAGCCAGAACACGCCGATGATATTGGCCAGCGTGCTGCAGACAAAGAAACTGACGATTTGCGCCCGGCGGCCCAGCTCATGCGTCTCGATAAAAGCATTTTTCACTAAAGCATAGATCGCTCCCGCAAACACGATTTGCCAAAGCGACGAAGCGCGGACCATCTCCACGGAGCCCAGCGGCAGCGCCAGCAGGACAACGACCAGCACGCAGCTGCTCGAGAGCAAGAAATCTTTGACCAGAAACCCGACATATTGGCCGACTTTCATGATAAAGCCCTCCTCATATTCCTAATTTGTGTTTCAGGACGGGGACGTATTGCCGGGAGATCAGTACCTTTTCCCCATTGTGCAGCAGTGCCTCCAGTCTTCCGTAGAGGATCGGGTGGACCGAGCGGATCTTGGCGATGTTCAGGATGACCGATTTCGAAGCGCGAAAAAAATCCCGGCTCCCGTAATCCGCCTCCAGTTCATACAGCCGCAGCCGCGATTCGTACACCCTCTCCTTGCAGTAGATAAACACCTTGTTGTCCACCGCCTCAAAATAAAAAACATCTCGCGGGTCAATGATATAGATCTGCGAACCCGTGAGTCCGATCAGCTTCCGTGACGTCGATTTGAGGGAATAAATCAATTGCAGCAGATTCTCGTCCGGTTCGTTGCACCTGAGAATAATCTCCGGCTCGCTGCCTTCGGGTATGCTTTCAATCGTTATTTTCATGGCCGTTCCTCCCCCGTGCGGGTACGGGATGGGATCCCGTCTGCCGCTTACAGTTACAGTATATTTCCGGCGTTTTACCGGTTCAATAGACGGCGGGCAACCTGCTTCAGGGACGCCGTAAGCTGCGCAAATCGCGAATTCAGGGTTGATTTTTCATCCGGATATCCATATTATGTAGAAAATACAGCAAATTCTTTGACTGGGAGAGTACCCCTTTGACACAAGTTCAAGCGAGCCGGGAGCGTGGGAGCCGGTACGGCGTCAATCGGCGAAGCGCACCCATGAGAATGGCTTCTGAACCATTTCGTAGGAAGCCACGGCCAAGACCGTTATTCTTGTCGAGGGGTCAAACTAAAGTTTGGCAACAAGAGTGGTACCGCGAAGCACAAGCCTTCGTCTCTTTGATTAGAGACGGGGGCTTTTTATTTTGAAGGAGGCGTTACTATTGATCAGCCAGGCCATCATTAAAGGCATCGAGCAGTCGGTCAAAAGCTTGTTCAAAGAAATGGGGCTGGACGATGCCGGGGAATTGAATGTTTATGTCGAACAACCCGCTCATTTGGAGCATGGCGATTATTCGACGAATATTGCAATGCAGCTCGCAAAAGTGTTGCGGAAATCGCCTATGTCGATCGCCGAGTCGATCAAAAACCGCCTGGAGCAAGACGGAGGCATCGGTCACCTGATCCAAACTGTCGAAGTTGCTCCGCCGGGCTTTATCAACCTGCATTTGAACTGGGAGGAATGGGCTAAGCGGGAGTTTGCGCTTCCGGCGGGCACCGGGGAAAAGGTGGTCATGGAGCATACCTCCATTAACCCGAATAAAGCAGCCCACATTGGACATTTGCGGAACTCATGCATCGGGGATACGCTGGCGCGGCTTTTGAAACGTACCGGGCATCAGGTGGAAATCCACAATTACATCGATGATTTGGGCAATCAGCTCGCCGATACGGTCGTCGGCCTCCTGCATGTTCCGCAAAAGAAAGAGTTTGCGCGGTTCGGCGACTTCTGCTGGGATATTTATTCGCAGGTCAACAAGGCGTATGAAGAGAATCCCCGGCTCGCAGAGCAAAGAACGACCGTCCTTCACTCGCTGGAGGAAGGCAACGAGAACCTGTCTTGGGTCGGCCTGCTCGTCGCGGAGCGGATCGTGCGTGAACATCTGGAGGAGATGTCGGCTTTCGACATCGGCTATGACCTGCTGGTGTGGGAAAGCAATATCGTCCGGGAGGGATTTTGGGAGGCAGCCTTTGCGCTGCTGCAGGAAACGCCGCAATTTTATCAAGAGACTACAGGCAAACTGGCGGGCTGCTGGGTATTGAAACCATCCGCCGTCAGCGCCGAAGACGACGATTCCGAACATCAGCAGGATAAGGTTCTGGTCCGCTCCAATGGAATACTAACCTATACGGCAAAAGATATCGCCTACCATCTCTGGAAATTCGGCCTGCTGAACCGGGACTTCCGGTATAAACGCTTCACCGGCGGTTTATGGTCGACGCATCACGCGGGAACCTCCATCAATTACGGCAAAGCGGACAGGGTCATCAATGTCATCGACCATCGTCAGCAATACCCTCAAGCCATGGTCAAACAAGCTCTGGAAGTGCTCGGCTATCCCGAAGAAGCGTCCAAACTGCGGCATGTGGGCTACGGCGTGGTCTCGCTAAGTCCGGCGGCCGCCAAAGAGCTGGGGATCGATACGTCTTCCGGCAAAGCCTCTTATGCCATGTCCGGACGGCAAGGCGTCGGTATCAAAATTTCCGAATTGCTCGATTTGATGGAGAGTGTGATCGAAGTCAAGCGGTCGGATAAAAACGGATTATCCGGCAGAAAAATCGCGGCAGCGGCGATCCGCTACTATCTCCTCCGGTTTAGTCTGCTAACCGAGGTTGTCTTCGATATCCAGCAGGCCACGGAAGTCACCGGCAACACGGGCGTCTACTTAATGTACTCGCATGCGCGTGCAGTAAGCATTATTGGCAAGGCCGGAGCCGGAGCCGACATCAAACCGTGGACTAACGATGCCAACGGCCCGCTTGAAAAAGCAGAGCATGCGCTGTTGAGACATTTGGCGCACTGGCAGGACGCTTTACATGAAGCCGGTACGGAGTTGTCGCCGAGCCTCCTCTGCAATTACGCTTACGAGCTGGCCACGTTGTTCAACAATTTTTATACGGCTTGCCCGATCCTGAAGGCCGGCGATGAGGTCAAGGCGTACCGGCTCTGGCTAACCCTGAAATTCAAAGAAACAATCGCCGACGCGCTGGCGGTGCTTGGCCTTCCGGCGCCGGATCGGATGTAAAATCGGAAGTAAACACGAAAAAACCGGGCGAGCGGATGCTCCCCGGTGTTCCGTTTGTATGGCTTCCCTTGCTTCAACGCGCTTCCACCCCCGGCCACTGCCCGATAAACTCAACGTCATCGTAAGCGAAAAAGCGTTCCAGGATCGTCCCGCGGTTGTCGAGGAAGAGCTCGTCGGCCACGGCGGTCACAAGCTTCGGCACGGCATTCTTCATGCCCGAGATCGCCGAAGCGGATAACCCGCAGCTCGCCAGCGCCGAGTAATTGAAGACAAACAAGCCGTGCAGGGCCTTGTATCCGTCCGCATCCCGGCTGGTCAGGGCAAAGCCGGGACTGAGGTACGGATGATCGTCAAGCTGTCCGTTGCGCTGTGCCTCGGGCGCAGTATAACGGTCCTTCCAGCGCGCGATATACGGCTCGACCAGCCGCAGCTCCGGCCGCAGCGCGGGATCACTGACCAGCCCGGTGCTGATGATCAGGTAATCAAACGCATACGTGCCTTGCGGCGTCTCAACCCGCGCGCCGGCTCCGTCTTCGGCGACGTTCAGCCACGGCGAGCCCAGATGCAGCCGGAAACCGGGCCATGCCGCTGCACGGCTGAAGGTATCGTTCGTCGGCGGCTGGTTGAATTTGAAAAAATGCGAGATCACCGCATATTTGTCGGCATCATCGAGCGTATGGAACCGCTCGATCATACCCGAGCCTTCCATCTGGCGGATCGGGTTCACGTTCGGCAGCTGATCGCGGCGGACGAACACATGCACTTCGGCTGCGCCCTCGGCAAGCGCGTGATGGGCGTTGTCGAACGCCGACGCGCCCCCGCCGAGGATGCCGATCGTTTTGCCGCGCAGCGCGGCAAAATCGATGGGCTCCGAAGTATGCGCATACCGCGTCTTTGGCAGGCAGGCTTTGATCATCGGCGGCACATGCCATTCGCCGCCGCCCTGGATGCCGGTCGCCAGAATGACCTTGCGGGCCAGCAGCAGGCCCGCCGCTTCGCCGCTTCCGGCGGTCCGCAGCCGGAAGATGCCGTCGTCGCCGGGCTCAATCAGCTCGAGCCGGGTATCGTTGCGGACGGGGAGCCCAAGCACGCTGCGGTACCAGCGCAAATAGTCCATCCACTCCCCGCGCGGAATTTTATCGACGGCCGCCCAGCCTTCGGCACCATGTAAGGCTTCCCAATAAGAGCGGAAGGTCAGGGAAGGAATGCCGAGATCCACGGAGGTCAGATGCTTCGGCGTGCGCAGCGTAACCATTCTGGCATACGTCTCCCACGGCCCCTCGAGCCCCTCCGGATTTTCATCGATGATCAGCAGGTTGGAGATCCGTTCCCGCAGCAGCCCGAACGCCGCGGCTAGGCCGCTTTGCCCGCCGCCGACAATGACGACATCATACACATGACCCTCAGGATGCTCCAGCCGCGGAAGCCAATCCGCCCCGCCGTAGGCGAGAAGGGACAGATCCCGTTTCACTTGTTCGTTCAAAAGTTCCAGACTCATCGCCGCTCCGACCTTTCCCTAAGGACTTTCAAGATGGCTTCTATTATAACTTGGAATGCCTCCCTTTGAAATGTCTATGGCAGGTTAATTGTCATCGGCGCATGAATTTACGCTATGCTCTTTGGATTGGATCACAAAAAAAGAGCCTCCCGGCTCTTTTTCATGTCAACGTTATAGCCTGTACCACATCCTCCGGGGATGCGCGGTAGATTGGATAACATTCTCCAAACGACTCTTGCTCCCCCTTGGCCGTAAAACCGATTCGCCGCAAAATGCGGTTGCCGTCCTCCGTAATCGCAATGGCTCCGATTTCTTCGACCTCGATGCCTAGCTCCGCGAGCCGCCGCAGTTCGGCCGGAATGGCCTGCACGATCGCCCGCGCATACGCTTTGCGAAGGGGATCGTGAATATCGACGATAATGGAGATTAAATACAGCCGGACGCGCCGGGGCCGATCATAATCCAGAAGATGGGAGGCAAGCTCGCCTTCCTCCAAATCGCCGCTCAATACCTGTTCATAAGGCCCGGCAGGCAGCGGAAAAATGCTGAAGATTCCTTTGACCCCAGCCGGGGTGCGCAGAATATTGTATACCTGCGGGTTTTTGGCCATCACGGCCTCCACGAAGGAGCGGCCGACATGCCATTCCTCTGGGTAGATCGCATAATTCAAAGCCAGCATTTCGTCGATTCGCGCCGGTGTCGCTTTTTCCATGGACCAATCCGGTTCATTCACAGTGTTTCCTCCTTGAAGCTTATGCCACAGGCTCCGCCGCAGAGCTTCCGCTGCATTCCTGCTCCATCTCGCTGATAATTTTGTAATAAAATGAATAGACGCCTTCCTCGTACAGTTTGGCATTCATCTGCAGAATCGTATTGCGCGCCGCCGAAGAACCGCGGATGAAATATTCGATATACGCTGCCCAGGATTTCCAGGTTTCAAGATCATTTTTGTTTTTGATGATATGTACATTGTAAAACTCGTAAACGACATCGAAAAAATTCAGATAATAATAGACCAGCGCTTCTACCTTCGCCTGCAGCTGCGGCGTCTTCGGGGTGACGGCATTCATCGGATGTTGATCGTACACCGTCCACAGCTCAGGTTCGGCTAGCAGCATTTTGTTGATTTCAAGCAAAATTTTCTGATGCTCCTGCTTGGCGGAATTCCGGATCGTGATCCGGTTGAAGCGGTACGTAAAAATCACTGTCACAATCGTCAGCATAAAGGAAATCAACGAAATGGCAAAAGAAACGGATGACAACATACAGGATCCTCCTAGACGGCTGAATACCGGGATATGTTCAAATTATCGTACCGGGCCGTCATCCGCGTCAACCTCCTTTTCAGCGAAAATGGAGCCCCGGGGCTCCTCTTTCATACTTACTCGGCGTCCATGATTGTCGTCGTTCCGACGATATTCATCTGGACCTGAAGGTCCAGTTCGGTATCCTCGATAATGTTCCGGTCCGCCTCCTTTGGATATTTCCGGGCGAATTTCTCTTGAATGTCGAATACATCGGTTTTACGTTCTTTCCACCGCTCGAACAGCTTCTGGCAGTTCTGCTCGATTCGCTCCTCCGTTTCCTTCTCCATTTGCGAAATCACGTCTTTATTCATTTCGAGACGGCCCTGAACCGCCGAAATCGTCGTGTTCATTTTAATGCGGATGTGCATCTTCAGCTTCCCGGAGACCAGCTCCGGTTCCGATTCGTATTGGTATTTTTGCAGCAGCATCGATACCGTTTTGGTACGGTCCTGCGGATTGGCCGTATTCAGGTTGCCGGTCACCTTATTGTCGAGCAGCAAATTGAAATAGATCGTCTCCTCCCGGTCGATGGTACCGATCAGATTGTACTCCTTGATCAGGCCCAGGCCGCCGACATAATACTGTCCTTTGGTGAAATGTTCCTTCGAGACATCGATCATCGTCATTGAATTTACTCTATCTCCGATGTACCGCTGGTTCATGAATTCTTTGATGTTCACCTTGACTCCGTATGTGGTTACTGCCGCTTTGTTGCCCAGCATGTCATACAGATACAGGCCGGTCATCGTCTCTTCCCGGTGATTTGGATTGACGTAACTTTCGGGATCTCCGAGAAAAATGGCGAGCAGCGTACGATTGCTGGAATCCTGCCAGCGGTCAAACAAGTCAATGGTGTCCTCCATGCCGGAACGCGCGTATTTTTCTGTAAACAAAACCACTTTGTTGTGCGCCATGGACACTGGCGCGCTGGTAAAGGTCTCAAGCTGATTCAAGGCGTCCCCGGTATTCTGCACCGTCACTTTATAGACGATCCGCTCTTCCTGGTTGGCTTCTTTGGAGGAGCTGCGGATGGAATTCAACGTTTCGAAATAAAGGATCAGATTGTTGCCTCCGTCCCGGTCGACCAATACCGACGTTACAAAAACTACATGGTCCAGATCGCGGTAGCCCAGACAAGCAGTGAAGAGCAGACATTGCAAGGCCAGCATTACGGCGACCAGCGGTTTCCTTGCTGCCCTGCTCATGGCTTATTTCCTTTGTAAACAAACGGCTTGGAGATTTTCTTCAGCGGGCCGCGCAGAAGGACGTCGCCGGTGGCTTTGCGGAAGGAGCGTTCCGTGCCGAACGGGAACAGGTACGGATAATCGCAGGAGCGCAGTGCGGCGAGATGGGCAACCAGCAGGATGAAGCCCATATAGAAGCCGTGAAGCCCGAAGCAGGCGGACATGATGATTGAAAAAATGGCCCATACGGAAACCGCCGAAGTCAATCTTGGGTTAATGAACGAAGTGATAGCATAGATGCCGGTAACGACAACGGTGGCTTGGGAGGCAAGCCCGGCCCCCACGGCCGCGTCACCCAGAATCAGCGCACCGACAATGCTCAGCGCCTGTCCGATCTGATGGGGCAGCCGGCGTCCGGCTTCCCGCGACAGCTCGAAGAACAGAAACATCAAAATGACTTCCACGACCGTAGGGAACGGAACCCCGGAGCGGGAGACTGCCAGCTTGAACACAAAAGCAGAGGGAATTAGCGAAAAATGATGAGTGGTTACCGCCACGTAGAACCCCGGCAGCAGCAAGGAAATCAATGCCGAGATCAACCGGACCAGCCGCAGCATCGAAGCAAACAGGCGGTTACCGGAATAGTCATCGGGGGCCTGCAGGCTCTCCAGGAAAAAGCTTGGCGCCGTCAGCGCAAACGGCGACCCGTTAACAAGTACGGCGATCCTTCCCTCAAACAGCTTGGCCGCGACCGCATCCGGCTTGTCGGAATAACCGATCGTGTCAAACAGCGATTTATCCGGGCTCAATACCTCCGTTACATAATGAATATCAAGCACGAACGTATTCTCCATTTCCGACAGCTTTTGCCGGACGGTACGCACAAGATCGGAGGGGGCGGTTCCATCCAGATAGACCAATACTGCCTGGGTTTTCGACTGGCTTCCGAGCGTTAGACTTTCAAACTGCAGCTTTTCCGTCGCCATCCGTTTGCGCAGCAGGCTCACGTTATTCACCAGCAGCTCATTGAAGCTCTCGTTGGAGCCGACCAGCGAGGCTTCGAATTGCGATTTTTCCACCGCCCGCGTTTCGATTTTTTTGGCATCAAAAAAGATCGAATGCTCCAGCGCCTCGAATACCAGCACCGGATCTCCGGTCAGCAAGTGTTCCAGCGCGGCGGCGAGATCCTGAACCTCGCCGATTTTGCTGGCATAAATGGCCTGAGCAACTTCCGCCTTGTCCTTGAAGCCTTGCCTGACTGACGCCAGAGGCTCGATAATATACTGGCTGATGTAGCTGGAATCGCAGATCGTTTCAATATAGAACAAGGTCGCGGTGTCCGGGCCGACCCGGATTTCCCGCCGGATAAAATCAAAGCTTCCGTTCATTTTTGCCCATAGCTCATCCGTTTTCACCGGCACCCGTACCCCTCCTCTCTCTCGTTTTTCGGATAGTATGCCAAATTCCGGGTTAAATCATACCGAATTATGCCAATACTAGGTTTGAAGAATATGCAGCGAGAGGAGTCCGGATGGATCTATGGGCAGCATCAATACGAAACATTTGTTTTTTATTATCTGCAGTCTGATCATTGTCACGCTAAAGACCTTTCCTTCGGCCTTCATTAAATACGGCGGCAGGGATACCTGGATCGCGATGATCGCCGCTTCCGTATTGATCGCGGGGTATGTCTGGATCATCCTGCGCATCCACAAAAGAAGCAACAACTACAATCTCATCGATATTTACGCACAGTCGCTGGGCAAATGGGCCGGCGGGTTTTTCTCTTTTTTCTTTATGCTGACGCTGCTGTTGACTCTGTTTGAAAGCGCCGCGGCGGAAGCCAGCGTGATGCATATCGCGTTTCAACTGCTTACTCCGGCTTGGATCTATATTTCCGTAACAGCCATTGCAACCGTATATGTCGTGAAAAAAGGGATCGCTTCCGTGACCATCACTACGGTTATCGTGATTCTCTTTATCAGCTCCTCCGGGATGCTGCTCGCTTTCCTGACCCATAAATACAAAGAAAGCAAATATCTGTTTCCTATCCTGGAGCATGGGATTACCGGCGGAATACTGCTCACTGCCATCAAGATTCTCGGCGCGCTCAGCTGTGTCAGCATCATGATTCCGTACCTGAGCAGCCTGCGCAGCAAAAAAAGGCTGATCCTGCATAGCATGGTCGCCCTTTTGTTTGTCATCCAGATGCTCGTCTTCTCCATGATCGGGGTCATCGAGACGTTCGGACCGGACCGTGCCGTCAATCTGCTGTTTCCGAAGCTGACCCAGACACAGGTCATTAGTGCGTTCGGCTTTCTGGAAGCCGGGGAGTTGTTTGTCATGCTCCAGGTCGTCGCCGGCTGGTTTATCCGCTATATTGTTTGTTTTTTCGCGCTGATGGAGGTGATACGGCTGGCTGGCCTGAAGCTGAGATACAAAGAGTATTACATATGCGCGCTGACGATTATTTTTTCCTACCTGTTCTCGAAAAATCTGTTCACGATGCTAGAGCTCTACAGCTATCTGCTGTACATTCAATTGGCGAACTTTCTGATCATCCCGCTGATTGTGTATCTGATTTATGCGATCCGTCACTTGCAGGATGCAGGAAAGCACAAAGCGGCGGTCAGCGCGGGGGAAAAACCGGGCTCCGGTGCATAAAAAAGACAGCTTGTACCTATTTCGGTACAAGCTGTCTTGGCTTAGGGAGTGTTACGGCACGGCACAATTGCGCCCTGATTAGAAACGCGCAACGTAGAATTCGCGGCCGGCAGGAATGCTTTTGTTTGTCAGCGTTGTGCCGTTTTCGTCAACGATCCGCAGCGTGTACGGAATGGTCGTGAGCGTGGAGATTGTCTCGAAGCGCACGACGCCGAAGTCGTCAAATTCTGCCGAGATCGGAGTCGGCCCGCCGGTCAACGTCGCTACCCAGCCGCTGGAGTTTTTCGGCGTGCTGGCCGAGTTGGTGCTGGTAGCCAGAACGACAAAACGGGTCAGGGTCTGTTTCGATCTGCGTCTTCTGCGCGGTGCCACCGCTCTTGCTCTCGAAGGGACGGCGGTTCTGTTTCGTTTGGCCAGTGCTGTTTTCTTTACAGGTACTTTCATGCTTGATTCACCACTTTCTTTGGGGATAGTATAGTAAATTCAAACTTGCCGCCTCCCGAAACCGCTTATCCCCATACCCGAAAAAATGTGATAGTGTCATAGATTTGCCGCGGCTGTACCCGGATAACCGCCCTGTGCATAAACTGCGCGTAGAGGTGATTACTCCGTCATGAGCGAGACGCATTGGCTTCACCGGTATGCCGCAAGTCTGAATTCCCCCCTAAAGCGCAAGCTTCTTCAAACGCCGGCTGCACCGCGCGGCAAACGTGCGCGCCTTCCGGTTATCATTCAATTCAAAGATAAGCTGACCGAGGAACAAATCAAAGGATTGCGCCGCCATGTCGGTGCCCATCCCCTAAAGATCGGGCACCGGCTACACTCGCTGCGCGCCGTCTCCGCCCGGGTATCGCCGGAATGCCTCAAACAGATCTGCTGTTGGCCGGGACTCCGCTGCGTTCACCTGGATGAACGCAAAAAAGCGACGCTGCATATCGCCGCGCCCGCGATTGGCGCCGCGGCGGTCCGCAAATCGCTTGGCCTCACCGGCAAAGGCGTCCGGATCGCCATTCTGGACACCGGCGTCTACCCGCATCATGATTTGACGAGGCCGGCGAACCGGATCGCCGGCTTTAAGGATCTCGTGAACGGCCGGCAAAGGCCGTATGACGACAATGGCCATGGCACGCATGTGGCCGGCGATGCGGCCGGCAACGGCCACGACAGCCGCGGTAAATATACCGGACCGGCGCCGGAGGCGGAGATCGTCGGGGTCAAAGTGCTGGACCGCGACGGCTTCGGTTACGACTCGACGATCATCAAAGGCATCGAATGGTGTATCGCAAACCGCAAGCGGTTAAGGCTGCGTATCCTTTCTCTTTCGCTCGGCGGTGCGGCGCTGCAGCCGCCGCAGGACGACCTGCTGTGCCAGGCGATCGAGCGGGCGGTCCGCTGCGGACTCACCGTCGTTGTGTCCGCCGGAAACAGCGGCCCCGGCCGCGGGACGGTGGAATCGCCGGGCATCAGCCCGTCGGCGATCACCGTCGGCGCGGTGGACGACCGCCGGACGGTCCGGCAGCGCGACGACCGGATCACTTCGTATTCCAGTCGCGGTCCGGCGCGGGGCGGCGGGACCAAGCCCGACCTCGTCGCACCGGGCGAGAGCATCATCTCGCTGCGCGCGCCGGGCTCGGAGCTGGCCCGGCAATATCCGTACATGACGATCGACAAATCCTATTTCGTCATGTCCGGGACCAGCATGTCGGCGCCGCTGGTCGCGGGCGCCGCCGCCCTTTTGCTGCAGCGCTCGCCGGCGCTGACCCCTCGCCAGGTCAAGGCGGCGCTGATGAAAAACGCCTTCAGCCTGGGGCTGAAGGCGAACACCGCCGGACGCGGCGAGGCGGATCTGCGCTACCTGCTGCAGCAGGGGCCAAACCCGCCGCCGAGGTTCTGCGACGGGCGGGCAAAGCGGCGGCGCCGGGATTAGGCGCCGCCGGGGCTGAAGGGCCGCGCGCGGCGTAGCTGCGCGGCGGGAGGCCAGCCCGGCGGCGGGGGGCGCGCCGGGCAGTGCATTGGCGTGGCGCGTGCCCGCCGCGCCGATACGCCGCTTGGTTGCTTCGCTTAACCGCTCCCACCCACTGCTCGGTTGCTCCGCCTAACCGCTTTCACCCACTGCTCGGTTGCGTAGCCTCGCCCCCCAACACGCCTGAAACATGCTACTAACGGGACATGAGCACCGCTATTTGCAGGAAATAAGCCTATTTCCCATGCCAACGGACACCAAAGCCGTTATTGCTACCATAATCGCTGAAAAACAGCAGTTTGGGTAGCAAAAACGGCTCTCAGGTCCGTTACTATGAAAATGGAGCAGAAATCAGAGAAATAACGGCGCTTAGGTCCGTTAAGAAAACCACTCATTACACTTAGAGCATCGCTGTCCATTAACAAGAGGCAACTCACTGGTTTTTGAATAAGTGTTGCTATTATTGGCCATTACAGTTAAATCAAACGAACTTTAGCAAATGGTTTTAGCAAACGTTGTACCTTCATGAACCTTTCGTGCTCTGGCAACCTTTTGCGTCTGGCGAATAACGAATTGTGAATATTGCGTAACTACGCTCTCGTTCTTCTAATCTTACCGAAGCCCCATAGAGGTTCTACTGGCATGATTTGTTTTCCAGCAGCTCCAGCACTTTCGCGGTGAAAGCCAACATCTGCTCATCTTGCCCGAAACGACCGATGCACTGAAAGCCGATCGGCAATCCCTGTATCGCCGAGACCGGCAGCGTAATTGTCGGATTTCCAGCGAAAGTCCACACAGCCGTCATTCCCGGCCAGCCGGTCCGCCCTTCTTCCAGTAGCGGTGCAGTTCCTCCCTGGGCTGGGGACACCCACAAATCAATGCCTTCTTGAACCATCAACCAGTCCAGATCCTTACGCAGGCGCAGCTGTTCTGCGGCGTAATCGGCCAACTCTGCATCCGGGACAAGCCTGCCGCGTGAGATGGCTTCTTTTACCGGAATGCCGTAACTGTCTGCGTAAATGTCCGACCAGCGCTCATGGATTCGGGCCATTTCTCCTTCCACCAGACGGAGCATTGCATCGCCGGCGATAAAATCATCCTTCCACGGCATATCCAACCGCTTTACAGTCAGCCCGCTGCGTTCCAGCTTGCTAACCTGAGCTTCGTAATCCGACTTCACCTCCGGGGACATGAATTCCATGTATATTCCCCGTGGGATGCCCAGTACAGGCGGACGAGCCATCTCGCCTGCCGTCCAATCCGGGACCAGTTCGGCAGCGAATACGTTCATCGAGTCCAGTTCCGGGGTGAAAAAGCCGACCGTATCCATGGTCGGCGACAACAGCAAAACGCCGTCGAGCGGTACCCGCCCATAGCTCGGTTTATACCCGGCCACCCCGCAAAACGAGGCGGGGGCCGTTACCGAGCGCAGCGTCTGCGTGCCGACGGCGAGCGGACACATTCCTGCCGCCACGGCAGCGGCAGAGCCTGCGCTGGACCCGCCCGGCGTATGGGCGGGATGATGGGGATTGCGTGTCGCGAAGGGGCCGCGGTACGCAAACTCTTCTGTCGCCGTTTTCCCGGCGACAATTCCGCCCTGGTTGCGGATATGCGCAACCAGCGATCCTTCCGCCGCCGTCAGGGCTTCCGGCGGCAGCGCTGATCCTGCATGCGTGGGCATTCCGTTCACATGCAGCAAATCCTTGATTCCGACGGGAACGCCATACAGCGGGGAGCGCGATTCCGGAGGGATCCCCTTTGTTTCCAATCGCTGCATCTCAAGGGCGATCCGTTCCGGCAGCTCTTTTTCATAAACAAACGCCTGAACATGCGGTTCGAGCGCCGCATATTTTTCCAGGAAAACATCCACTGCGGTCCACCCCAACCTCTCCTGCATCCGCTCCTTGGCGATTTCGATTGCTCCTGATGCTGCCTCTGAACCTGGTTTGTGGTCTGCTTCGGGCATACTCAACTCTCCCCATATCCTTAGTCGCTCTAAGTTACGGCTGATCCGCGTACAAGTTCCAGAAACTTGAAATCGCATGAATTGGGGCGTGATCGCAACATTAACGTCGTCGCATCTTTGCAGAGCCGCAATCGGCGGCTATAATGAGAGTAATGAACGTGAAAAATCACAATCGGTCGTGAAGAACACGCCGCTTTGGCAAGCAGGTCATCCGGAGGGATGAATGCAGCGCCGGGGCGGCTTTTCTTTTGCAAAAAAATGAAATGATTTAAGAGGGAGAGGATTCAATGCCGCAATTCGAGCAGCTTTATTCCGAGTGGCTGGAAACGCAGATTTCCGAAGAGATCGGCCCCCGACGGCTGGAGCTTTTGCAAAAGGGGTTAGGTCATGGCACGGTAGAGTTTTTGAGAAATGTCTGGTGGCCGGCAGTCGGCAACTTCAACGATTTGTATCCCGAATGGGAGGTGCGCGATTTAGGCAACGGGTATCGTTATTTGGATCTTGCCTATATGCCTGGCGGAGCCAAAGGCGGGATCGAAATTCAGGGCTTCGGCCCGCATGCGAGAGATTTGGATGTCCGGCGATTCAAGGATTTGTGCAGACGCCATGCTTTGCTGGCCTTGGACGGGTGGACGTTTCTTCCGATCGCTTACTTGTCGATAGTCGAGGAGCCCGAGCAGTGCCGGCAAATGATCCTGGCCTTCATCGGCAGATTTGTGGCCACCGTTGTCCCCGGGCAGCTCGAATGTCTGGAAGCCGAAACGCTTCGGTTTGCCCGGCGGACGCTGCGCCCTTTTACTCCGCTGGAGCTTGCAGCGCATCTGCGGGTAACCGACCGGCATGCCCGGCGAATCCTGCATCGTTTGACGGACCTCGGTCTTTTGGAGGTATCCGGCGGCAACCTGCGTTTTCGGAGTTACGGTCTGAAAGTTTGATTGCTGGTGGGCTGTTTTTTGCGGGAAATGAGGCCATTTCCTAAGCCACGCTCGTTCGCCTTTCCTTATTCCGCCGTATGCGGCAGAGGTCGTGTTGGCCAATTCTCTTCAGTCGGCAGCCCTCTTTTGACCATTGAAAAACAGCGCAGCGCGCTGCACTCTGCCTCATCATCCTAACGGACATGAGCGCCGTTATTTGTGGGAAATGAGGCGATTTCCCAACGCAACGGACATCAAAGCCGTTATTGCCTCCAATAACGCTGAAAACCTGCGCTTTGGAGGGCAATAACGGCTCTCAGGTCCGTTAGCACGTCAATATTCGTGTTTTTGGCAAAATAACGGCTCTCAGGTCCGTAAGATACGCTGATATGCTTGGCTAGCGGCACTCGCTGCTTCGCGGCATGCACTTGTCCGCAATATATGCTTGGCTACGGCATGCACTTTGCTACGGAATGTGATTTGCCGCGGAAAGTGATAGGCTGCAGGCATGTAATTGCTCCAGCCTATGCTTGACTGGCGGCACGCCTTGACCGCATCATGCACTTACCCGCATCATACGCTTCTCCCGCACCACGTTCCCGCACCACACATACCCCGCGAACATGGCTTGCCCTTGGTATGCTTTCCCGCCACCACACATACCTCGCGGACATGGCTTGCCCTTGGTACGCTTCTCCCGCACCACACATTCCCCACGGGCATGCACTTGCCCTCGTTACCTTCATCCTTGCCATGCACTTGCCCTCGACACGCCTTGCCCCCACCACGCTTCCTCCATGGCGTTTCCCCCGCGGCACACTTGCCCGCGGTCCTCAAAGCTCCCCTACCCGAGCGCCTGTACCAGCACGGCGTATTTCCCGCCTTTGCGGGCTTCGCTGACGGTATCCATCGTCTCTTCGATCAGTTGGCGGATATCCTTGATTCCGCCTTTGGGCGCATGGAGGATGCCGATCCGGCAGCCCATCTGCTCGGGGCAGCCGATGGACGGGAAATCGTACTGCTCCATCCGCGAGGCAATGCTATTCGCGATCCGCGCCATTTCCGCTTCGTCCGCTTTGGCGAAGACCACAAACTCGTCGCCGTGCGCCCGGCCGAAGCAGCAGCCCGGCTGGGCCGGCGCAAAGCCGTCCTTAATGATTTCATAACACGCCAGGATGACCTTGTCCCCGACGTCGAAACCGTATAAATCGTTGACTTGCTTGAAATGGCGGATATCGAACCGCAATACGGCAACCGTATCCTCATCGGCGCAGAGCGAGAGGATCTCCTCCGCCGACTCGAGAAAAACCTCCATATTCGGCATGTTTTTTTTGAGATCGCGCACATCGGCTTTTTCCAGCTTTGACAATTCGGCTAAACGTTCCATTCTGAACTCGTCCTCCTCCAGCATTCGGATCAATCGGTCGATCTGAACCTTCCGCTGCAGCTGCACATTAAGATTGCCCGAAATGACAATGCGCTTGCGCCGCAGCGTATGAATCAGCTCTTCGCTTGAGATGGGGCGGTCCAGCAAATCCTTGACTTCCGCGAGCGAAAACTCCAGGCTTTTCAAAAGCATTATCCAATTCAGCAGCCCCGACTGCTGTTCCTCATAGCTCCGATAACCCGTAAACGGGTCCACTGCCGAGGGCTTCAGCAAGCCGAGTTCGTCGTAATGCCGCAGCATTTTGACGGTCACCTGATTTTTTGCCGCAAATTCGCTGATTCTCACAATCTTACCTCCATCCAAGTATCCGGCCGGATGAGCTCTGGATTCATCATAAACCCTACCGTAAGGGCCGAGTCAACCGAAATTCGATTTACGCTTTCGCTCCATCCATCACGCCGAAAATAAAAGCAACGACCGGCACCGCAATCTCGATAAAAAGCACGACCGTTCCGCAGATCACCGGCCATTTTTTCCGGCTTCTCCGGCCATATACAATCATGACGATGCCCGCAATCAGCCACAGCGTGTAAATCCCCAAATGCTCCATGATTACGCTCCTTTGAAAGAAAATCATCCAAACGCGGATGGTTAAGATTGGCTAAAGGTACGGCCGCTATACTCTGCTTTAAATGCTCATTCTTGACCATCGTGCCTTACAGGGCATACTCCAGCCGCACCAGCTCCGCCAAAGCTTCGGCCTGACCGCTGGACGGCCGGTCAAAAAGAAACGTCTCGAAGCTACAGGTTACATGATTCTCTCCTTCGAGGCACCAATGCAACCGGTATTTGCAATATTCGCGGGTCGCCTTCTGGAAGCTGCAGTAATGGCAGCCGTCCTGCTCAAAATAACGCTTCAGCTCCGCCGGCAATGCGGCGATCGTCTCCATGTAGCGATCCATCGATTTCAGCTTCAGCACGACTTGTACCTCCAACCGGTGAAAATCGATCATGATCCGGGCCACCCGCTTCTTATGTAAAACGTATTCAAGACCGTCGTCTTTATAGATGTAAGCCAGGCCCAGGCTTTCGGTCAAGTGGCGGTGCAGCCCTGCCAGCAGCAGTCCGGCGTCGCCGCCCGTCATTGCCGCCAGATCGCGGACGACGCAATCCCGGGGTAGAAGGCTCCGGTCAGCCAGCCTTTTATAGTCGAAGTAGTAAAACTCATGGGGATCATCCGGATGGTACGGCTCAGCGAGCGCATATGCCTCCAGGACCGCCAGAAGATCGGGATGGGCCGGATAACCGATATGAATCCATTCCGTCCCTTTGCCGATACCGGTATGGTCCAAGCCCCGCAGCACGAATCCGAAATCCGTCAGCCGCATTAGAATTAGCGCCGCTTTCGGAATCTTTTTCAGCGCCGCTTTTAGCTCGGCGGCCGGGATGTCCAGACTGTTCGGGCTTGCAACGCCCAGCCGGCCGATCTCCCGGATGACATCGCCGATCCGCTTGATGGCCCGCCAGGAATGTTTTGCTTTCTCGCCCGACGGACGGTCCTCGTCCACCGGGACAACAGGAAGTCCGTACGCTTCCGGACGGATCTCGATATCCCGGTAAATCTCACCCATCACGCCGGAAAACTTGCGGAATGCGGCGATCCAACGGTCTTCGGCCATCCAATCCTTCAAATCCGGATGGATCGCAAAAAACTCCGGCACGGCTGGTATATGCCGGTAATACGCGGCAGCCTCTTGCTGTACATAACTTATACGCCCCAAGATGCACCCTCCCGTTTTTTCTGGAATTCATTAGTTTGAATGTATCGAAAGGCCGGCGGCGCGCGCAATGACGATTTACATAAATAGAAATAAAATGTTAAATTATTGATTTTCATCACTGTGTTTATTCGACATAAACAACTATGATTTACTCAGTTCGTTATACCGGTTCCCCACTTTTCCGAAGGCGAGGCTGCCCATGTTATTCAATTCCTATGCTTTTATTTTTGCCTTTCTGCCTGTAACGTTTGCCGTGTATTTCGTTTGCCTGAACATCCGCTGGTTTACGGCCGGCAAACTATGGCTCGCCATAGCCTCGCTGTGCTTCTACGGTTACTGGAATCCTAAATATATCCCTCTGCTGCTCGGCTCCATTCTTTTCAACTATGCGGTCGGACGCCGGTTGCTAGTGCGGGAGAACCGCCGGAAGGCGCTACTGACGTTCGGGCTGGCCGCCAATGTCCTCCTGCTTGGTTACTACAAATACGCCGATTTCCTGATCGATAACTGGAATGGCCTGACCGGAAGCAACACCCCGCTGCTGCATATCATTTTACCGCTCGGCATCAGCTTTTTTACCTTCACGCAAATCGCCTACCTAGTCGATGCTTACCGCAAAAAAGTCCAGGAATACCGCTTCGTCAATTATGTACTGTTCGTGACTTTTTTCCCCCATCTGATCGCCGGCCCGATCCTGCACCACAAAGACATGATGCCCCAGTTCGACAGGCTGCGGAATAAAGTGTGGAATTGGCGCAACCTTATGTCCGGCCTGCTTCTGTTCTGCATCGGCCTGTCCAAAAAAATGCTCGTCGCCGACACGCTTGCCGGATACGCCAACAACGGTTTTGCCCATGCAGTGCACTTCGTGGATGCCTGGATCGCCTGCCTCAGCTATACCTTCCAGATATATTACGATTTCAGCGGTTATACGGACATGGCGATCGGCATTGCGCTGCTGTTCAATATCCGTCTTCCGCAGAACTTCAACTCGCCGTACCGCGCAACGAGCATCCAGGACTTCTGGCGGCGCTGGCACATTACGCTCAGCCAGTTCCTGCGGGACTATATCTATATTCCACTCGGCGGCAACCGCCGGGGCTTCTGGACCGCCAACCGCAACGTGCTGATTACGTTTTTGATCGGCGGCCTGTGGCATGGCGCAAGCTGGATGTTCATTCTGTGGGGGCTGCTCCACGGCGCTGGACAAGCGGTACAGAACATCTGGAAGCGGTACGGGAAACCGTTGCCCGCCTGGCTGTGCTGGGGCATCACCTTCCTGTTCATCAATATCACCTGGGTGTTCTTCCGGGCGGAAAGCCTTGCCCAAGCGTTCCGGATCTTACGCGGCATGGCCGGCCTTTCGGGACTGGGCTTCAGTGGAATCACCGATTACATTCTGATCGTTCCGGCTATCCTTCTTCTGCTGCTGGTCACGCGGGTATCCCCGAATCTGACCGCTTCCGCAAGCAAACGACGTCCCGGCTGGGCAACGGCTGCGCTGATGGCTCTGATGTTTATGATTTCGCTGCTATTCTTTAACCGGATCACCGAGTTTCTGTACTTTAATTTCTAAACGGGTTATTTACGGCAGAGGGGGACATGGTTTGATTCCGCAACAGGCACAACATAAGCCCGGCCCGAGACCGGGCAACAGACGCGCCAAAAACCGTCGTATCCAGGCGCGGGAGACGGTGCTGCGTTTTCTTTTTCTGACCGGTATGCTCGCCGTGGTTATGGCACTGCTCGTATTGTTTATCGATCCGCTGCAGTTCTATCACCGTCCGGGCTGGTATACGCCGGTCTTCTCCAAGCAGGAGCGCTACCAGAACCCCGGGCTGGCCAAAAATTTCGACTACGATACGATCATTATCGGCACGTCCATGACGGAGAACTTTCTTCCTTCCGAGGTGACCCGGGCGCTCGGCGGCACGAAAACGATGAAGCTGTCCATCGAAGGCTCGACTGCGGAAGAGCATTACAAAATGGCCAAGCTGGCGCTGGAGACGGGCAAACCGAAGAAGGTGCTGTGGGGGCTGGACTATTTTTCACTGAAGAGCAGTACGGAGGAGGAGCAGGAGACATTCCCGGATTATCTGTATGACGGCAAGCTGTGGAACGACTACCGGTATTTGTTCAACGCCTCGGTGTACACGCAGTTCTTTGTAGGGCTGGGCAATACGCTCTCGGGCGGCGGCAGCGACCTGGAACATCTGAACAACTGGAACGGCGATTCCGTCTTCTCCAAGGCACGGACGGCTAAATCGTATCATGACCAAAGCGCCGGCGAAGCCTATTTCGGCATCAATGAAGAGGATACGCCGCTGCTGCAGGAGAGGTTTACTACGTACATCGAACGTCTGCTGACCGATTATCCCGACGTGGAATTCTACTTCTACTATCCGCCGTACAGCATCATGCGCCAGGTCGCCTGGTACAACGTCAATCCAAAGCGTTACACCAACCAGCTGGAGATGCGAAAATGGATGTTCGAACGAATCAGCCGCCATCCCAATGCCAAGCTGTATGATTTCCAGACGGAAGCGTCATGGACGTTCAACCTCGATCTGTACAAAGATATCAGCCATCACAATCAGGACGTCAACCGCATGATCGCCGAGCGGATCGGGGCGGATGATCCCAAATATCGCGTGACAGCCGATAATGTGGACAAGCTGAACGAAACGCTGATCAAGCAGACTACCTCTGCGCTGATGAGCCCGGACGGTAACGTATACGCCTACGAAGTGCTGGTGAACGGAGAACCTTATTCATTTACGAAAAAGCTAGTACAAAGCGACGGCGAATTGTTCCTTCCCGCCGCCGAGGTGGCAAAGGCGCTGGGCGCAACAATCAATTGGGATGCCGCGGCAAAGACGGCGGCGCTCCAATACGGGCAAACCAGGCTGCAAATGACCGCCGGGCTGGAGACGGCAGCGGTGGGCGATACGAACGTAAACATGGCCCATCCTCTCGTTATCGTTGGCGGCCGGGCCATGATTCCGCTGGCGTTCGCCGCCGGGCAGCTCGGCCTTCCGGTGAGCACCGCTGATCAAGGCTGGTACATGCAGCTTTCGATCGAAAAATAAGCCAGTAGGCCATGGAATGGTTTCTCTAGAAAAAACAGCCGCAACGCGCTTGGTTATCCAAGGCTGGCGGCTGTTTCGCATTATGCGCGTCCTGCGTACGCATCCGCTGCGGCGGCCATGTAGTAGGCCAGTCCGGTTTGCTGCCCCTCCAGCATGCTACGGTGAAAATCGTCGTTCAGGAAAAATCGCGACTGCGCGGCAAAGTCCTCCGCAATAGTCGCATGCCCCTGCCGGCCGAGAAAATCCAGATGCTCTCCGATCCGGCTGCGGACACTTTCATCGTCATGCCGCACGCCATTGCGCAGCGCTTCCGCAATCCCGCCCATAAAGCCGGCGGCTTCCGCCGCCATTTCATTCATCCCCGCCACATCGATTGCTTGTTCCGCAAGCAGATCCGTATCGTAGTTAGCCTTCAGGTAGTCGTTCTGCTCCTGCAGCGCTTCTCTCCAGTCCTCTTCCTTCGCAAATCCATAAAAAAGCTCCTTGTCGTTCATGGGTTCTCCCTTCCCTTCACGGGTTATCGTCTTCCGCAGCGTCGCCAGAATGGCCTCTAGCCGGTCCTTGCGGGCGCACAGCAGCTTCTCCTGGTCGGCCAGAATCGCCGGACGTTCGCCTTCGGTTGCCATCAGGCGGGCGATTTGATCCAGGCTAAGATCCAGCTCCTTGTACACCATAATCTGCTGCAGCCGCTCCAGTTCCCGGCTCCCGTACAGCCGGTAGCCGGCTTCGCTGACTTCGCTTGGCAAAAGAAGGCCGATTTTGTGGTAATGATGCAGCGCCTTAACGGTTACGCCCGCCATCGCCGCAACTTCCTTTACCGTATATAACATGACATTTCACTCCCTTCGGATTAGAGTTTAAGGGCTCCTCTTGGAGGAGGGTCAAGGGAATGTCATTAGCTATTCAAATCTTAACTGGAGCGAATCACAAATTGGTCTATAGCCTATCTTTTGATAGATGCTATTCGATATGGGATTTGCTAGGTCCGTATATAAGACACACTTCGTGAATCCTTTATCCAATGCAAGTTGGCTAATTTGCGCCACAATGGAAGTAGCGTACCCCTTGCCCCGCTCATATGGAGGGGTATATACAAATGCCACGCCGATCGCTGTTTGCATTGTCCTTGTAAATCCCGCCATAGAAACGGGTATCCCGTTGTCCTCTAGAATATAGATCTTCTTAGATGCGATCCGGTAGAGATAAGGGGCTGCTTCTTGCGGGATGGACATTTCTGTTTTTCCATAACTCCCCGCTGCAAAAAATGCTTCCGCCCAGTATGGGAAAAAGTGAACATCCTTTTCATCCAGCAATCGAACGATACCAACCTTTTGAATGTCCGGGTTTACCGCCGTAAGTTCATAGATACGCTGGCTCATGGTTGTTTTAAAAGTGATTCCCCTGCGCAAAGTATATTCTTTGGCAAAATACAACGCCAAGTTTTTTTCGGTCGTCACCCCTGGAATTTCACGGTCTTTTAACCCATCGATCAGACAGCTTATAGCTTCCGGGTTGATTACGTTGTCTGTAGCATAAAGCGTAATATTGTGCGGCGGTGTCATTATGGCGGTTAGTTGTGTGCCCTTCGCATCCGAAATCGTAGCCATAAGCCAATGTACAGGGTCACGCCAGTCTGTTTTGTCTTTTCCTTCATGCCCCATAATAATATTGCCAAGAGGGATCAAATTCTGTGCTTCATGCCGCATCAGCACATCATAGGTATCCTTGTAAAACTCATGCACATCTGTATACAACTTGTATTGCATCACAGTATCTTCCTTTCCATAATTCATTTATGAAGACGCAAAAAAACTCCATCCCATTCGGGACGGAGTTGCTCCGCGTTACCACCCTGATTGACGTTTAGCATAAACGCCCACTTCGTCATCGTCCAACAACGATGCTTCTTTGTAACGGTAGAATCCCGGGCCCATCTACTTTGATTTCGGGGACCAGCTCCGAGGTGATTATTGGATTCGGATATCCGCTGCCTCGCACCAACCGGCAGTTCTCTGAACGGCGTTTCCGTATCTACTTGTCCTCTTCATCGTATTTGGTACTTATTCGTTAAGTTCAACATAAGTTATTTTCAATATTCTGTCAATAACTCAAACGACTATATCATGCTTCAAAAAAACCTCCCGGACCAACACGGTCCGGGAGATCAAATGCTATTGCGGCAGTTTTACGATGACTTCATACGTAGTGCCCGGCTGCACATCCGTGAGTACGCTGCCCGGCAGAAGCTCGCCGTTCACGTAGACCTCCGGAGCGGAGATGCCGGCTTCGCGCGTCATCTCGATCGCAAGCGTCGCACCGCGGAAGCTGCGTTTCACGCGGGCATCCCTCCAGTGGGAAGGAAGCTGCGGCTCGATGGCAATGCCCTCGGCGTTTCCTTTGAGACCGAACAGGCCGTCGATCAGGCAGCGATACACCCAAGGCACGGTTCCCGTATTAAACAGGTGGCTGGAACGGCCGGCGGTATTCGGGAATTGCCGGTAAGCTCCCCGGTAATAGTTCGGAATAAAGACGGGAAGCTGGCCGCGGCGGACGATATCCTCGCGGTCCGGTCCCGGCAGCATTTTACGCAGCAGCCGGTAGGCATTATCGGCCGCGCCCGCGGCGTACAAGCCGTAAATATAGAAGGCGGCGGCGTGGTTATAAACGGCACCGTTCTCCGCCGTGCCGGGATGTTTTTGCGTTACCCGGCCGACATCTTCACGCATCGCGGTAAAGGATGGGGCCAGCTTTTCCACGCCATACGGCGTTTCGAGCTGCTCGGCAACGGCCTTCATCAGCTTCTCCCGCTGTTCTTCGTTCGCCGCGCCGCTGAGCAGCGCCCAGCCCTGCGGATTGATGAAGATGCGGCCTTCTTTATCGTCCTTCACGCCAAACTTCACATTGTCGTCGGTGATGCCCCGCGCGTACCACTCGCCGTCCCACATATGGCGGTTGTATGCATCGTTGGTTTGGTCCGCTTCGGCGCGGAATGCAGCTGCGGCTTCCAGCCGCCCGCTGGTTTCGGCGATATCCGCCCAAACCTTAAACGCATAAGCCGTGGCGACGGTCAGCCAGCCGGACACGCCTTTGCCTTTATAGCCGACCATATTCATCGGATCGCACCAGTCGCCCTGGTTGATAAAGTTCAACCCGCGTTCGTCGCGGTCCTGGATCAGCCAGCGCATCGCCCGTTCAATATGCTCGTAGACGGTGGCCGTCTCATCGCTGTCAGCAAACGGTGCCCGTTCATCGAGAATCGCGTAATCGTTCGTCTCGTCCAGATAGGTGCTGAGGCAGATCGGCAGCCAGACGGAGTGATCCGTATGCGGCACCTGGTTGATGTATTTCAGCTCCGCTTCTTCATGCAAAATAATGCCGTCCGGCATTGCGCCCTTGCTCTCCTGCTGGGACAGCGCGGTCAGGAACGCGCCGCGGGCAATTTCCGGCCGGATATAACTCATGCCCATGTTGTCCTGCAAATAGTTCCGCGTCTGCGGATCGGTCGTCAGGCGGTTAGTTTTGCCGTGGTAATACATTTGCCGGGCCAGCCAGTGGTTCACGAAATTGTCCAGGTCGCCGTCCGGTGTCGCAATTTCAATGACGCCCTGACCTTCGGCCACATACCGGGCATACTCCCGCGCCGCCAGCGCAAAGCCGTCCAGGCCTTCTTCATTTTTATCGGTAAAATACTTTTGGCGGATCGCCGCAATATCTGCATTTGTCCGCGCCGGGCCAAAGACGAACCGGTACGACGCTTCCTGCTCCGCTGCAAGCTCCAGCCGGTACTGCATGACGGCCACGGGCGACTCATACCGCGACTCGCCGCAGCCCAGCGCTTCCCCGGTCAACGCCGATGGCGCGCCGATGCCGCCTTCGCCTTCAAACGCCTCCTGATTGACCTCCCAGGCATAAGGCGTTTGCTCCGCCAGCAGGAAGGTTTTATCGTTCAAGCGTTTGATTTTATCGTAGTCCTGCAGCTTCTGGTATGGAGTGATGGACGAGCAGACGATGGCCTGCAGATCCTCCGCATATTCGCCGGACTGGTTCATCCAGGACATATAGCCGACGGTAAAATAAGGATAAATGCTGATCTTCCGTTTCCGGCCGGATGTGTTCGTCACCTTAATGCTCCATAGCTCGTAAGGATCGTTCACCGGCAGACCCAGCGTCATCTCGATCCGCAGGCCTTGGTGTTCGGCGGTAAAGACAATGTCATGTTTACCCGCAGCAAAAAGATACTTCTCCGGCAGCACGCGCACCGGTTCGTAAGGGGCGGAGAATACGCTTTCGGTTTCTTCGTCCTTTATGTACACGAATCGTCCGGGATGATGCGCGTAATACGGCTGCTCCGGCTGCATAAACGTCTTCATCTCCAGGTTCGGGGCATGCGAATATTTCGCAGGCTCCGGCTGCATGAACTGGGCTACGGCGTATCCGCGGCAATTCATATGGATCATCATCGTTTCATTCCACAGAAATCCCGATGCTTTCGGCAGCAGGGTGGGGCTTGTCAATTCGTAATATTGCTGGTCTTCCGATGGTCTGATCACGTTAGCACCTCTTTCAACAATAAATGGAATAGAAATAAATACCTGTCTAAATCATACCGCACCTGCCGATAGTTTGCACACGGATTGCACAGATTTGGCGAAAAAGACAAAAACGAAAAAAGCCGGTTCCGGGAAACGGTATCTGGATACCTGCCCGGACCGGCTTATCGCTCAACCCATCATCCCAAAAATCACATCTCAAACTTCACGCCTGTGAGCTCCTCGCTCAGCCGCCACAATTCGCGGGCATAGCCGGCATCCGTCGCCCACGGCCGGACGCCGTAGCCCTTGTCGCTGTCCGCCGGCACCGCCTCCGCAATGTCGCAGTCCTCGCAATATACACCGCCCATTCCGTCCAGCTGCGGGCTGGTCGCGCACCATACCGTTGTTGCCGCGCCTTGGCGGATCGTCTTGAAGGCGTCGCCCCGTTCTTTTTTGCTGCGGTTGATAAACAAGCTAAGCACCCACTCCTGCTTCAGGAGAGATTGCCCGAGTCCTTGAAGCAGACGCGAAGCGCCCTTACCGCCGCTGAACCGGCCGATGCCCGTAGACGGAATCAGACCCGGATGCACCGAAAAGGCACGTACGCCGCTGTTTTGACCCAGCCGATCGAGTTCGGCCGCGAACAGCACATTCGCCGTTTTGGACTGGGCGTAGGCTTTCCATTTGTCATATTCGGTCCGCGCGAAATTCGGATCGTCGAACAGCACCCCGCCGAGCCGGTGCGCCCGTGAAGATACCGCGACAACCCGGGCGCCGCCGGCTTGGCGAAGCGCAGGCCATAATCGGGCCGTCAGCTGAAAGTGGCCGAGATGGTTGGTGGCGAACTGCGCTTCGTACCCCCGCCGGTCGCGCATCAGCGGAGAAGCCATAATGCCGGCGCTATTGATCAGGAGGTGCAGTGGCCTCCCTGATGCCAGGAAGCGTCCGGCGAAGGCATCAATCGACGCCGGGTCCATCAAATCCAGCGTCTCCGTGGTCACATTAGCCATGCCACGCACGGCCTGCCGGGCTTTCTCCGGCGAACGCGCCGGAACGATGACCTCGGCTCCCGCAGCGGCGAGAACGCGTACGGCCTCCAGCCCCACGCCCGAATATCCGCCGGTAACGATGGCGATTTTGCCTTTCAGGCTGCGGCCGCCAAGCGCTTCCCTGGCTGTCGTTTTAGACCCGAACCCGGAATGGATCGTCGTTTGCGGTGTGACTTTACTTTTATCCGAATGATTCATTTGCTGCTCCCTCCATCCAGCATCTCCCGTAAATGGCCGAGCAGCAGCTCCAGCTTCGGCAGCCAGCCGCTCGGATCGAGATAATAGTAATTTTTGGTTGCTACCTTATATACCTTAACGATTCCCGAGTCTTTCAATATTTTAAGGTGATGGGATACAGCCGGACGGGAAAGATGCGTTTTGACCGTAATTTCGCCCACGCGCATCCCGTCGCAGCCGGAGGCAATCATCGCCAGAAAGATCATCTGCCGCGTCTCATCCCCGATAGCTGCCAGCACCTGTGTACATTCCTCAAAGCTTGTCTTGATTCCGCCCAGCGTATGTTCGTTTGTCTGCATCCTCTGAGCCTCCCTTGCCGTTTCGTTGATCGGTTCGAACCAATTGCAGCATAGCACAAGGGCTGTATCCCCGCCACATCGGGAAAGAAAATGCAGACGGATGCTCCTGTGATCCATCATTAACATAAAAAACGGCCCGTACCCCGCGTATGCGGTGTTCCGAACCGTCTCATGTTCTTTATAAGCAGCTTTTGCAAGATTAGTCCGCCGTCGCCGCTTTCTTCTTTGCCTTTTTGCTCTGCGCCTTCTCTATGTTTTCGGCTACGCGGAACTTTACGATCCGGGCGACCAGATCGAAAGGAACCGGCACATCAAGCGGGAACTGGAGCGTGCCTTTGGATTTGTGATACGGCTTCACTTCCTCCTCAAAGCCGGCAATCCCGGACGGAGCGGGATAGAAGCCGATATGATTTTTGAAAGCCGCAAAATGCACCAGGTTCCCGTGCAGGTCAAAGGTCGGCATCCCGTAGCTGAATTTTTCCTTGGCTTCCGGAGCGGCTTCCTTGATGGTCTGCCGTAATTGATGCAATGAATCCTGCAGTTCCGGCCTGCAGCTTGCGATATATTCGTCAATGGTAGCAAAACTCTTTTGCTCCTCTTTCATCTGGAACCGTCTCCTTGTTCACGCTTTTCTCCACTATACACATCTCTGCGCAAATAGAAAAGGAAACGGCTTGTTTGCCGTTTCCTTTTCGCTAACCGGGGTCTCCCTCAGTTAGCAAGGCTTTGCCCGATATATTTCTGCAGGACGCTTGCGACTTCAGCGCGGGTTGCCGTTCCTAGCGGATCAAACGTATTTCCCGGTTTGCCGCTGATGAGCCCGCCCGCTTGAATGGCGGAGACGGCTTCCTTGGCCCATGCCGCAATGCTGCCGGCATCAGTAAATTCGGATACCGTAGTCGCTGTGGACAGTTTCCCGCCGCTGTAAGCAAGGTAGTTATAGAGAACGACGGCCAGTTCCTGACGGGTTACCGCCTGATCCGGAGCAAATTTGCCGTTCCCTGTACCTTTAACGATGTTATTTTGGACAGCCCAAGCCACGTATGGTGCGTAATATTTCGCTGCACTGACATCGGAGAACGACGCAGCACTCGCAGGAGTTACACTAGCGAGTTTGCCAAGCACGGTTGCCAGCATGCCGCGGGTCATTGTTTGATTCGGGCCGAACTGATCCGTGCTAAGCCCGGTCAGTACGCCGCGGGCTGCCATAAAGGCAATGCTGTCCTTGCCCCAATGATTGGCAGTGTCGGCAAACGTGATCGGATTATAAGCTACCGCAAAGGTGGAGAAATGCGTAGTCGCGAATTCGGCCGTTTGCGTGGCTGCATTATATTTGCTGGTGACCGGTACGGCATTTCCGCTGCCGTCAATGTAATAGACCAGGATGGCGTTCGGATTCTCTCCAGCTTTCGGGGTATACGGAATCGTTACTTTTAATGCTTCGCCGCCAAAGGTCGTGATGTTCGAAGTTCCGGCGGTGATCGTAAAGCTATATACCGGACGGTCGCCGATCAGCGCCTGCACGCCGGTGCTGAGATTCCCCGTTGCTGCCGCTTCCACGCTGACGCTGATTGGCTGACCCTGAGCCGATTTACCGATCGCGTCCGCCGCAGCGTTCCCGAGCGTAATCGTGCCAAAGCCGGTGTTCAGCTTAAAGTCGGCGTTGGTGTCCGCTGCAAGTTTCTGCAAGAAGTTGCTTCCAAGCTCAAGAGATACCTTCTTAGCATTGCTCATAGCCTCGCTGCTAATCTCCACAACGGCATGTCGGCCCGCTTGTTCGCTCACTGCCGCATTCGCCAGCAGCTTCGCAGCCGTTTCCGCGTTCAATGTTAGCTTGGCTTCGCCGGTTTCGCTGTTGAACGACGGCTTAATAACTGCCGTTGTACCGGCAGCAGACGTAGCGCTTGGCGATGCCGCAGGCGAAGGCGTTGCGCTGCTTACCGGACTTTGGGGGCCCGTTGGCTGCTGGGTCGGTGTCGGCGTTGGTGTCGGCGGCGTGTAAAGGCCGGCCGAAACTTGCACGACGGACACCGTTCCCGATACCTCGTTCGCTACCAGAAGCAGCGGGTAACGGGTCGGGCTGAGGTTGGCCGGAATGAAAGCTTGCCCTTCGGGAGAGACGTCGCCGGCGATCGCATATTTCCCCGTGTTGTCGACCGAACCCGGAAAATCCCTGGTGTTCAGATAGTCGGCGAATACCGGTTTATGGATATTGGACAGATCATACATCATGTTTCCGCCGACCCGTTCAAGCCCAATAAAAGCGTAAGGTTTGCCGTCCACGATGCCGACCTTGACATCCTCCGGCTCCGGCCCTTTTTTCGCGCTCCGTTTTTCGAATACCAGGTCATCGTTCGACCAGTTGAAATACTGCGGAAGCAGCTTCGCGGTGTAGTTCTCGAAATCCGCGCCGCTGTCATATACGAGCTGCAGCGAGTCCGCATCCCAGACCGAAAAAGAGCGGGCGCCAAAGAGGTAGGTTTTGCTGCTGTCGAATCCGCTGCCGTTCGTGCCGACTTCATAGCCGGAGGTGTCGAAGGCGGTGACCTTCATTTTTTTACTGGGATCGCCGTCCTGGCCCCCGTTACTGATCGTAATGTCTTTTTCGTTCACATAACCATTCCAGTCTCTGGAGTCGCCCTCGTTGGCGGTAAGCAAGTACGTTTTGCCGCCGACGGCGTAGGAGGCGATGCCGTCCGGATTGAACATGCCGAAGTAGTTCTCTTCGGTTTTGATGTTGATTTTGCCGTCACGGCGAATATCGATCTCGTTGCCAGGGAGGCTGTGATCCTTAAATCCAAGTCCCTTAATCGCAGTAAATTCGCCCTTTTCGATATCGAGCGTCGCAATGGCGTTCGCTTCCTGGAGTGTGATATACGCTTTTTTGCTGTCCGCAGAAATTGCCGCGTATTCCGGCTCGAGGTCCACGGACGGCGCTGTGTTCTTTTTCAGGATAACATGATCTGCAAGCAAGCCGGCTCTCGCATTCGTATCGTCAAAGCTCGTGAAGTCAACGACCTTGGCGGTATGAGTCGTTAGATCGACAATAGTCACGGAGCCCTTTGGATCTACCGCAGGAGCGGCATAGCCTTGCCGCGGTTCGCCTTCATCGGCGGTAAGCAGATATTTGCTGTCCGGGGTAAAAGTTACCATGTCCGGCTGCACCCCGGTCGCATAGCTGTCTTGGAAATTGCCGTCATAATCGAGCAGGATGACCGCGCCGGCTTTGCTGTAATCCGCTTCCTGTACGGCGATGGCAATCCGTTTCAGGCTGGTGTTGATATCGACGCTCGTAATATCGCCGAAGGTAAACCCTTGGATCATTTGGCTGACATCAATGCGCTTTTCCAGTTGCAGGGCAGCATTGCCGCCACTTTTCAGGCCGCTCAAGCCGACAATGTCTACCTTCTTTTCAGAGCCGTTTACCAGGTAAAATTTCTGATTGTCGCTGTTGTATTTAACGATTTCAGCAACGCCGCCCTTATCGGAGGAGAATCCCGTGGAGTAGCCGGCGATTTTGCTCATCAGTGTGCCCGAAGAAACGGGGATGGCATCGCCTGTTATTTTTACAGCAGCCAAACCGGAAGTTCCTTCGGCACCCACAGTACCGCCCCCGACTGAAATATCGCCGGTTTGCAGCAAACGCAAATATACCGCTGCCTGATCATTGATTTCAGCAGGAAGCGGAAGATCCGTTTGGCTCACTGAGCCGGCAGCCGTGATGTGGAGACTGCTTCCAGGGATATCAGAGTAAACTTTATTGTCCAGACTGTATTGCAGTTTGAAATCGCTTGGGCCGGTGTCTGAACCGGATAGGCTGAAGGACAGCTTCAGGTCTTCAAACCACTTTGTCGAAGTATTTACTTGCCAGTATTTCGTATCGTTGCTGCCGTCCCAGCCAGTTGCGTAAATGGCGGAATCCGTAGCCGAATACGAGACGGTTCGTGCATTTCCGTTATAAGTAGACCATGTAACCGTGCTGGTGCCTGCATTCACACCCCCGGTTGCGGGAATTACGGATTTGCCCTCGCTGTTTTGCGCAGTAAAATTCCATTCCGCCACAGCGAATGCCGGTTCCGCACTGACTTTTCCCGAAACGGGGAGGATAACGAACAGCAAAACTGCAGCCATCGCTGCACTGATCAGCTGTTTGGGCGTTCTCTTCTTCATATAAGCCTCCTAATCGATTATGGACTCGCTCTCTATCCACTTTAGGCGGCTAATGTAAAATAATGCAGCATTTTTTGTTAAAATTTAATATTTCACCCGTTAACATAACGCAAAAAACCGTCCCTGACGGCAAAAGGTGTCATCACCTTTTACACAAGGAACGGTTTTTATATCAAACTTCGCCTTATCGCATCAAGCAGCGACTACTCCAGGCCATGCATTTTGCGGATATTGTACATGCCTTGAACGAGCAGCTCGGACGGATCACGGTTCAGCTGCAGATGGGTAAGCAGCATATGGAGTGGAATGGCACAAACATTATTGCCTTCGGTGATGGATGGGAATCCCGCTTCGAACACCGGGCCATGCTCTTCGTTCCAGGCCAGTCCGGCATGAACCTGCTCAGGCGCAAACTCTTCGGTAACTGCCGCAATGCAAAGCGGAACGAGTTCGTTATCGATTACGGCCTTAGCTTCGTCTTCCGTGGTCGGAGGCGTCGGCAGCGCTTTGCCGCCCTTGGTCTTCATCAGCTCGTAATAGAAAGAGGCCATCCACATGGCCGGGTTGCCCCCGCCCTGGAATTTGGCGACCAGCTCGCGGAGGAAAAATCCGACAGAGTACACGTCTCCGGCTTCGTCTTTAACATGGAAAATAAAAATAGGCCCGTAAATCTCCAGCTGCGTCACCTGACTGGTAACCTCTTTAAAGGACATTCTCAGTGCAACCAGGCCGTTATGGTGAACAGCCTGTAGCAGCTCATTCCATTTCTCGGGCGTCATTGTATCCTGATTATTATTCGCTTCTTCTTGGGTTTCTGTGGTTGCGGTTTCATTTGTTGTCTCATTCGTCATTCTTATCTTCACCTCGAATACCATCATACCACTGTGCGGCATGCCGAGACTAGTCCAAGGGCAAAAAACTCCGGCAGATTATTGGAAAACATTCAATTAATTTTCATTTTGTAATCAGCGAAGCGCCCGATGGATCATGCTTGTCCAGCGTTTCACGAACCCGCTTCTCGCTTCCCACCGCGTAACAATAAGTGCAAATGAATTTGCAGGTATTGTATACGCCCATATCCGCCGCTTCCGTGCAAAGGCATTCCGGACGTTGATGCTTATCCTTACCGTACCCCTTCTCAAGCAGAAAAAGCTCGTTTAACAGCTGGCCATCGATACAGGCGCCGTGACCGATATCGTACGGTTCCAAATCCAGTTTCTCGGCACAGGACAACACCTCAAAACCGTTCATATGGGCAACCTGCACCAGAGGTTCAAGCAGCTGCTCCAGTTGCCCAGCATGCTCAGGCGCTGCAATGTCCGTAAATGATATCTGATGTTTTGTCTCCAGCTCCTTCAATCTGCCTTGAATCTTTCCGTAAAAATCCAGAAAGCTGATCATCATGCGGGAAGAGTACCCGCTTAGTTCAGCCGTCATCGCAGTGATTGTCTCGATATGGTATCGTACCGGAGTCACCGAGCTGACGATAATGGGATCGTAGCGCCAGATCACCTTTTCCGGACCGATTCGTTCGCTAAGCTTCTTGAATGTATCGATTCGGGCAGAAATGTTCGGAAGATTCGGTTCAAATTCAGGGGGATAATCGTTCAGCGTGAATTGAAAATAATACCGGTAGCCCCGACTGTCCAGCTCGTCCAGATGTTTCAGAAACGGCTTTGGATTCTTCGTCCAGAACACAATGGCATCCACGTCATCCGGCAGCAGGCTGATCCTCTTCACCTGATGGCTGTTGAACGGATTGATCCGGTCGAAATACCCATCCCGGATTCTGCCCATAAACCATTCGCCAAAGAAAGCCGGGATATCCGTTCTGCGGCTGGCGCTGATCAACATATGAACACCTCCTACTGGCACGATAGCCGTTTAGTTGCCCGAATAAATAAAATCCATCGTCTTATCCGCTGTATTCAACACGGCAGATGCGCCAATCGGCAGAATAGCCTGGTTGCTGCCATGGCCAAAATCGTCGCAGTAAGCAACAGGCACGTTATATTTTTGCCCGAACCGTTTCAGTCTTTCAAATAGCTGCGGATTAACCGTTTCGGAATAGTGCCCGAACAGCAAACCGGCAATCCGGCCAATGAACGGACTTTGCTCGATATGCGACAAAAACATGCTTACGCACGCGATGCTGCTGAATTCTTCGTGATCCTCCAGAAATAATATACATTTCTTTCCATCATTCGTCTTCAGATAATCGCTGTTCACCGAAAGCGCGAAATTGACCGTGTATCCACCGATCAGAACGCCTTCGCAAATCCCGTCATGCAAGGAATGCCACTGGCTGTTATTCACCCAGACGTCCGGTTGGGCTTGGATAAAATGCGCCGCGAACTGCTCATAGTTGTAGGGCTGCAGGTTGGCAAATGTCCCGGGTGCCTGACCATAGTAGGTAGTTAATCCGGTTTTGGAATAGATGGCGTTCAAGATGGAGGTTCCGTCACTGTAGCTCAAGAAAAATTTAGGATTACGCTTTATGGCATCATAATCGATATAAGGAAGCAGCTCCAAGCCGCCATAACCGCCCCCGAAAAACACCATTTTGACGCTCTCATCGAGTACCATTTGGTTGAAATCGCTGGCTCGTTCTTGCTCCGATGCCAAATAACCGTAAGTGCTCTTATACAGATTCTCCCCGGTTTTGACCCGAAAGCCGCAGGCCTCGATGCCCGCAATTATTCCTGCATACCTCTCGGCTGTTGCCACATGGCTGGGCGAAACGATGCCAATGGAATCCCCGATGTTCAGCTTCATCCTAAATCCCCTTCCATAAAAAAATAAAACAAGGAAACGAACATTTGTTCCTTTTATGATACCATAATCTATTATTAATCACCAGTAAAAAAGAAATAGACCGCCCTCTCACTAAGGACGCGGTCTATTTCTGCCGCATAACCTGAAGCCGCTACCCATAGAAGCGGCTATTTCCAAAGACAATACCATGAATGAAACTAAATAAAAAGCCGCCTTACGCCGCTTCCTCTCCTTGCTCCTGCTGCTCCAGCCCCCAAATATGCCGATCCTTGCGAAACGGCAGGCAGGATACCATGCCGAACACTCCCAGGACCAAGAACAGCATCGCCGCGCCGGAACCTTTTCCCGCTCCAAAGAGCTGCACCCAGAGGCTCCCGCCGGATTGCTGAGCCATAAAAGGCTCGAACACCCGGTCTACCAGCCATCCGCCGGTCAGATAACCCACAGGAATCGTGAAGAATTGCAGCGTGTTTCTTGCCGCGTAGACTCTCCCTTGCAGCTCTACGGGAATATTGCTCCGCAGCAATACATCCATGTTTGCGCTCATGAGCGGGATACAGATCCAGCCCATAACGGCAGCGATGCACCATACCGGCGTGCTTCTGCCGAAGGCAAGAATAAAATTCTCCGTGCTCATGGAGAAGAGCAGCGCGTTCAGGATAACGCGGACACGGCTTTTCGGAGCCGGCGCAAACGACACGATCAGGCTGCCGAGCAAGGTGGCGAGTCCGGTGCAGGTATTGACCAGCCCCAGCGCTGTCTCTCCCCCGCCGGTTCTGGATAGAAGCATCGCCGGAAGAGCCGCGTTAAACATGGAAGCGGTAAAATTGATCAGCGCCAAAAAAAGAATCAGATCCAGTATGCCGCGATGGTTTCGCAGGTACCGCAGCCCCGCCCCTGCGGACGTCAGTAAAGATTCAGTAGCGGCCTGCTCCTGCCGGACATGCGGAACTGGAATAAACCACAGCATTACGGAGGCTGCCAGCATAAACGTACCCAGGTCGATCCAGATAACCGTCTTTAGACCGCCGAAGGCCAGCAGCGCCGAAGCAATAACAGGCGTAAGTACAGTAACCAGCGAATTGGAAAAAGACCGCAGCGCGCTGACCCGCTGGTAATGCTTCTTCGGTACAAGCAAGCTGGTCACAACATCAGCCGCCGGCTGCTGGACCGTATTCATCAGTCCGTTCAGCGAATTAAGCAAATAGAGATGCCATATCTCCAGCCTGCCGGTATTGAACAGCACCAGCACTACGACAGTACACAAGGCGGCGAAGCTGTCGCCGATCAGCAGGATCGCCTTTTTATCCCACCGATCGCTCCATGCCCCCGCGAACATGCTTAGGAGCACATAAGGCGCATAAGAGCAAAGTGTTAACAGCGAGGTGGTCAGCGCCGACCCGTACTGCTGATAAGACCAGATTACGAGCGCGAAGCTGGTCATTGCGCTTCCAAGCCCCGACAAGGATTGGGTTATCCATAAGATCAGAAAACTTCGCAGTTCTTTGACCGAAGTTAAATTATTTTTCATTTCGACTTTGCTCCTCTTTAATATTGTGATAGCTCAACAAAATTAAAGTGCAAAGTCTGCCGGACGAGCTGTAATGCCTATCCGCTCCATGCAATGATGTCCGGCGTCAGACTTTGCACGGAGCTTCGCCAATGCAGAACTTCATATCGATCAGGCTCCTTTACAGAAGATAAGTGAATTTTACCATAGCATTCCAAAGCCGGCGATGATAAAAAATGGCCCGCTTGCGCGGGCCGTTTTATGTATGCACATCTTTGATGTATGAATGCTTAAAGATCAAGAAATCTTGAAGTTCCGGACAGAGTTTTGCAGGTCCGAGGCCATTTCGGACAGGTGGCGAATCGCGCCGGTAATTTCCTGAATCGTCGCGCTTTGCTCCTGAACCGCCGCACCGACCTCTTCATAGCCCGCTGACTGCTCTTGCGTAATGCCCGAAATCTTTTGCATCGTCTCCGTGATCAGTTCAAACGATTTATCCGCTTTTTCCAGCGCGCTCTGCAAATGATCAATCTGATTCGAGAACGATGACACGCCGTTAAAAATCACCTTGAAGTTCTCATACATGTCCTGAATCCAGACTTGGCCTTGCTCCACGGCCTGATACCCTTCGTCAATGCTGTCCAGCACCGTTTGGCTGTCCTGCTGCGTACTGGAGATCAGCTCGGTAATCGAGTTGGCGGCTTTCGACGACTGCTCGGCCAGTTTTTTGACTTCGCCCGCCACCACGGCAAAACCTTTACCTTGTTCCCCGACATGCGCCGCTTCGATGGAGGCATTAAGCGCCAGCAGGTTGGTTTGATTGGCAATGCCGGTTATGATCGTAATGATTTCACCGATTTCCTTGGACCGCGAATCCAGTTGAACCGCAGCATCCTTCGATTGCTGCATTTCCTGCTGGATGACATTCATTTGGTTCAACGTTTTCTCCACAAGCTCCTGGCCGTCCTGGGAATGATTTCCCACCTCGTAAGCCAGTGCCTGCATCGTCTTCACTTCTTCGGTCACTTTGGTCAAATCCACGTTGACTTCGACGATGTTGGACGTGCTGTCCGAAATCGAAACGGCAACTTCGGCAACCCCCTCATTCATGCTGCCCATCGAAGAAGCAACCTGCTGCGAGCTGGCGCCCATCTCATCGGCAGAACGGTAGATCTGGCCGCTGGTCTGCGAGAACACGCCCGACGAATTGGAGATTTGCCGGATCAGCGTTTCCAGATTGCGCCGCATCAGCCCGAACGCAGCTGCGAGCTGCCCGATTTCGTCGCTGCGTTTCAGTTCAAGCTCCTCTGTCAGATCCCCGCCTGCCACTTTTTCGGTTGCCCGGACCAGCTTGCCGATCGGACGGGTAATGCTGCGGCTGATGAGATAAGCAATGGCTGCGCCGAGCACGACCACCCCGAGTACAATGAATATTGTGGTCTGCAGAATGAACGACTGTGTCTGCGGTACGATCGAAGCATCGACATCAATCCCGGCGATCCCGAAGATTTTGCCGTCGCTGCCTTTTACCGGAATGAAAATCGACTTATGCGTACCGTACTCGTCTTTGTAGATTTTGCTGTACATCGTTTGGTTCTGCGCGATCGAATTCCGCATCTCGTCATTAAACGCATAATCCGTTCCGAAGTCATCGTCGACGCCGGTCAAAATGACGATGTGCTCTTTGCCTCCGGCATTGCTGAGGATATACACGTTCTCGAGCGAATCGGTCTTTTTGATCTGCTCCAGCTGCTGTTTGATTTTGGTGTGGATTTCATCCTTAAGCCCAGTGATCTGATCCGGCTTCTCCGGGATCGACTCCAGGTAAGAGCCTATGGCCTGAATGCTGCTGGATAATCTCAGGTTAAACTGCCCCTCCAGTTTACTCGACAATCGGTTGCTGATCTGGTATTCGGTAAAAGAAAAGATTGCACAAATCAGAAGCACCAATCCTAGAAAACTGCTGATCATCTTTACGGAAATATGACCGCTGAACCAATTTACTTTCTTCTTCGCCTCTTGCTGTCCCACCTTGCTTACCTCCCAATGGTCTCTAGCGGTTCCGAGTGTGCCTCGTATACCTTCACGATGTTTTCTTTCAAATACTGAACGATTTCCGGCACATGGCCGATTTCCGTGTAAGGCGAGATTACGAAAATCTTGGCAGCATATAGGGTTGTGCTGCCGCCATCGGCGGTGGATACCACCAGATGTTTCTTCGTATCGCCGAAGAACATCCGGTCGCGCTGTTCGCCCAGGACCTCGAACAAGCGCTCATTGAAACGGTTCGTGCGTTCAATGCTGGCAAGGCTAACCCTGCCCGCCAGCTCCGCCTGGAAGCCGTCCGCACCCTCCGGATAGATACGGAAGAGCGTCACAACTCCCGGATTGTCGCCGTTCACGATTTGGGCTTCGGGAATTTCTGCGCGCAACGCTTCACGGAACGCCAGATTCACTTCCACCAATTGCCCGAGCAGCTGCTGATAACCTTTGACGCCAAACGCCAGCAGGGCGCTGTAAATGGCGATGGAGCTGGCCATCCGCGAGCATTCAAGCGTGTATCCGGTGTGGTAATCACCATATCCCCGGTGGCCGACATATGGCGTCTCTTCTTCCTCCAGGTCAACCAGGCGAAGATCCATCGCATTTTTGACCAGAAAAAGGCTAGTCAGGTAAGGTGTCTGCCCAAGCTTCTGAAAATCAAAGCACAGGGAATCCGCCAGCGGCAGATGGTTCATTTTTCGCTGGATGTGCTGCAGGCCATCGACCAGGTTCGGCTGAAAGCCCAGCGGATTGGCGGCAAAATCGTATTCCCGGAAGAAGGCGAAAAAACCGCCGAGCGCAGAGTCCGCATGCAAATGGGGGCGCTGCAGGCCATAGGTTTGAGCGATTTCCTCGGATACGGCACGAATCTCCTTTATATCATCAATTCCCATGGCATCTGTGGTTCCCGTGGTTGCCACAATGTAGATCGGGATACCGCCGCGGGCAATCACCTGCTCCAGCTTTTTGCGCAGATCCTTCACATCCATAGCGCTGTCCGGCGTGGTCTGAACCTTGATCAGATGATTGCTGCCGAGTCCCGTGGCTTCCATGGATTTAAACAGGCTGTAATGGGCGGATTCCGAGCAGAAAGCGTAGAAGTTGCCGGGTACGCCCGAACGTGGAGCATCCGGAGCGAATTTGGCGATTGCCAGCCGCAGCCCCGTGAAGACTGCCCCTTGGCCTCCCCATGTCGTATACCCGCCGCTGCGGGCGGCGTCGTAGCCGACCAGTTTCGACATCATGCTGATGACGCGCACTTCCGCCTCCGCTCCCGCAGGACCGTATACGTCCCACAGATTGTTGCCGTTAACCAGGAACGCCGTGATCATCCCGAGAATGCCGGGAATGCTTGCCATTGGAAGAATATTGGTAAGAAAATATTTCGTATGGTAAGGATGGTTATGCAACAGCTTCAGCAGCTGATCATTGACTAATTCTTGCGGCATGCTGTCGGTCGGAATTTCGCTTTTCCGAATCAAATCGTTATAGAAGGATCCGGTCCGGTCCTTGTCCCCGTGCAAATTCACGCCATCCGGATTCTTAAGGCTGTCTACCCCTTTCAGTAGCTGCTCGATGAGCTGCAGAAATCGCATGCGCCCCTCTTCGTTGCCATCTTCACTTGGAAAAAACGATTGCATTGATTTCTCTGGCACTTTCCATTCCCCTTTCATCTGCTAGCAATAAAAAAAGGTGAAGAAAGGTAAGAATACCCATCTTTCACCAATTACGAAATTGCAACTGGCTGACTTATCCAAGGTGGATTTAGTCCCTATAGCTTTGCGTCCCTATTTTTCAATAGGTTTGCCGGATTATTTGGTTATTTGGGAATACGTGGTTCGACAAATATCAACATGAAACTAAGTATAGTATATTATTGGTAAATATACAATAGTCACTCACATTGCGTGTTAATTAACTCAATTGGGGATAACTCCGCGGGGTTACAGAAATAGGGATACCGCGCAGAAGTTGCTGATTCGATTATGAGAAAAAAATCACAAATCTATTATACTCTTTAAATCACAATTTGGCGATATGTGGGAGAAACTGCCGAAAATATACTTAAGAAAAAAACACCGCCCATTCGAAACATCGAACATTCTGGGGACAACAAAGAAACGGCATTTCTGCCGTTTCTTTAGGATGGACTCTCAGGGACTCGAACCCTGGACCAATTGATTAAGAGTCAACTGCTCTACCAACTGAGCTAAGAGTCCATATGAAGTTTTGGTGGAGCCAAGGGGGATCGAACCCCTGACCTCATCGCTGCCAGCGATGCGCTCTCCCAGCTGAGCTATGGCCCCAAATACGTTGTGTTCACAACCTTTGTAAAGTCGCTCACAAGAATTGATTATACAGAATTTCAATAAAGAAAGCAAGGATGGACTCTCAGGGGCTCGAACCCTGGACAAATAGATTAAGAGTCTACTGCTCTACCAACTGAGCTAAGAGTCCATATGAAGTTTTGGTGGAGCCAAGGGGGATCGAACCCCTGACCTCATCGCTGCCAGCGATGCGCTCTCCCAGCTGAGCTATGGCCCCATGATGCATGCCCAAGAACCGAATTCCATATGTATTTCGCTTCTTTAATTCCCGGAGGCGACTTTTATATAATACAAAAGATCGCCTCTGGTGTCAACACTTTTTATAAAATGATTGTTCAGCCCTCCAAATCCCCGGTATTGCGGGACAGCAGGCCCTTCAATTCCTTCATAAACATGTTGATGTCCTTGAACTGCCGGTACACGGATGCGAAGCGGACGTAAGCCACTTCATCCACCGGATACAGCTGTTCCATAACCAGCTCGCCGATCTGCCGGCTTTCGATCTCCGCCAAGGCGATGCCGCGCAGCGACTTCTCGACCTCGGATACGATGGACTCCAGGCGTTCCATGGAGACAGGACGTTTCTCACAGGCGCGGATGAGCCCGCGCAAAATTTTGTCGCGGCTGAACTCCTCGCGGCTTCCGTCTTTTTTGATGACGATCAGAGGGGTTTCTTCAATCATTTCAAAGGTGGTAAACCTTCGGCTGCAGCGCTCGCATTCCCGCCTGCGCCGGATGGACTTGTTCTCGTTCGCCGAACGTGAGTCAAGCACCTTGGTGCTTGTATGGTCGCAGTATGGACATTTCATTGACGGCGTGCTCCTTCCTGATTCTAATTTCCAAAAAACACCGAAAAATTGTTGTTATGAAGCGGGCATGTCCGGCACATAATACTGTTACCAACCGATAGGAGGTGAACAACAATGGCACAAAGCAGTAACTCTAATAACCTTGTCGTTTCTAACGCCCGCGGTGCCTTGGAACAACTGAAATACGAGGTTGCCCAAGAATTGGGCATCACGCTGTCCCCGGACGGATACCAAGGCAATAAAACTTCTTACGAAAACGGTTCGATCGGTGGTTACATCACTAAACGTCTTGTAACCTTGGCCGAACAACAACTGGCAGGTCAATTCGTAAAATAACCTGCCCCCATATGCTTGCCTAAGAAGTGTTAAGCGGTTCATTGCCGCTTAATGCTTCTTTTTTGCACTAAAATTCGCTGTAAATTTCCGTATATTGCTCGTAATAATAAATAACGCGCTGCACGTAATGACGGGTTTCGCCGATCGGGATATTTTTCACGGCCGCTTCGGTTCCATCCCAGGAGCCTTCGCTCAACCAGCGCTGCACATTGCCCGGGCCGGCATTATAAGCCGCGATGACCGCCGTACGGTTTCCGTCAAACTGTTTGGACAGGGAAGACAAATACCAGGTGCCCAGCTCGATGTTGGCCGAAGGTTCTTTCTTCAGCTCGTCCAGCGAAACATCGGGCAGCTTGGCCTTCTGCAAGGCCCATTTTGCCGTATCGGGCATGAGCTGCATGAGGCCGAGGGCTCCTTTTTTCGACTCGCGCCCGGTTTTGTAATTGGTTTCTACTTTGATGATCGCGGCAACCAGGAACGGATCCATATCGTACGTCAGGCTGTGCTTGCGGATTTCCGTCTTATAATGTATCGGATAAAACCAGGACATCCAGTTCGTGCTTAAGAATAAAATTGCGGTAAAGCCGATAAACAGCAGAAGCAGCACTCTTTTTTTACGCAGCCATTTCATCATAAGCCCAGCCTGTCCCACAGCTCGTCAACCTGGTCCTTGGTATCTTCCGGACTGCCGCTGTTGTCGATGACAAAGGTGGCTCTGCGCCGCTTCTCTTCAATGTCCATCTGCGCTTTCAACCGGCTCTCCGCCTGCACTTCCGTCATCCCGTTACGCGCCATCAACCGCTCCCGCTGCACTTCGCGCGGAACGTACACCACGGCTATCCGCTCGAACAGGTTGTCCAGCTCCGACTCATAAAGCAGAGGAATATCCACGAGGGTCAGCCGCCGCGGATCTTCCTCTTCCAGCGCATGCATACGGGCCTTGATCTCCTTGCGGATCGCGGGATGCGTAATGGCGTTCAGCGCCTGAAGCGCCTCCTTGTCGGCGAATACGATCTCCCCCAGCTTCGCCCGGTTCAGCGAACCGTCCGGCTGCAGAATCCCCTCGCCGAAACGCTTCACGGCAGCGTCAAGCACCGGATGTCCGGGGAGCATCACTTCTCTGGCAATGATGTCGGCATCGACGAGACGTGCTCCCTTGTTCACAAACCATGCGGACACGGTGCTTTTTCCGGAGGCAATGCCTCCGGTCAAGCCCATAATCATGACCTCACCTCACAACAGCTTCATTATACCCATTACAATCAATAATAACGCCGGCAGCGCGGCGGCATGCTTCATCAGATAATTTCCCGACAATTTCAAACCCGTTTTCATACCCAGCAATAAAAAAGTACCGCTGAACAGCGCAATGACCAGCGCCGTCGGCACCGGGCTGAAGCCCAGCAGCGCTGCACCTAGACCGGCCCCGAAGGCGTCCAGCGAAAGCGCAATGCCGAGTACCATCGCTTCCATGGGCGAAATGCTTCCCGAAGCGTCCAGGTCGGCCGAAGACGGCGTACGCAGGATTTGGATAACAACGCCGAGATGACGCAGCTCCAGCGAAAAGACCGCCGCTTTGAGCGAATCCTCGGACGCTGCCTCAGCGATGGCCTCAGGCTCCTGTACCGCCTTTATGTCTTCATCGCATTGTGCATCATCCTGCACGCCTGCTTCCTTGCGTTCCTTCTCCTTCTGCGTCAGCATCTGGTACAGGGACCAGCAGCCCATCAGGACCAGAATCACCGCGCCGACCGTCGAAGCGGCATCCGGGGACACCACCTTGGCCAGAAGCACTCCAACCTGCATCGATACGCAGATTACAACACCTGAGCATAGCGAGATGATGAGTACGGATAACAGCGGTATTTTCATCTGCCTGAGTCCATATGTAATGCCTACACCAAAACCGTCCAAGCTCAAAGCAAACGCCAACAGTAACAGCGATAACAATGGGCTGAGCACCCTAGATCCCTCCCGCTCAAAGAACCGGCGGCCGGGCGGGGATTCCCGCCTCTTGAGCTTTCGTCTGCGCCGGATTCAGCATTCTTCAAACAGTATATGGGCGGGACAACTTGTGGGTGTCTGGTTTATTCAAGGCATTACCGGTACGTCAGATTCCGGCGGGCGGAACGGGCTGGCAGACCGGACAATAATGGGTACCCCGGCCGCCGACGACGGTCTTCTCGATCATCGTTCCGCATACAGTACAAGGCTCGCCGCTACGGCCGTATACCAGCAGCTGATGCTGATAGTTTCCGCTTTCGCCTTGGCCGTTCACGTAAGATTTGACGGAGGAGCCGCCAACCTTTACCGATTCGCTTAAGGTCGCAACAATCGCCGCATGCAGCCGGTCCAGCCGATCCGGGGTTATCGATTTGGCGGTTTCCTCCGGATGGATCCCGGCCCGGTGCAGCGATTCATCTACATAGATATTCCCGATGCCGACGATGTATTCCTGGTTCAGCAAAAGCGGCTTGATCTTCGTCCCCTTGGCGCCGACGATTTCTTTGAACCGCTCCGCTGTAAACAAGGGGTCGAGCGGCTCCTGGCCCAGCTTCTTCAGCGGCGCCAGTTCAAGATCCTCGCCCGGCTGAAACAGGTGCATCGTACCGAATTGGCGCACATCTGTATATCTAAGCTCGGTTCCGTCCGTAAAATGAAAAATAACATGGGTGTGCTTGTCCAGCGGTTCACCGCTCGTATATAAACCGTAACGGCCCTCCATCCGTAGATGGGAGACCATGACGAGTCCATCCATAACAAACCTTAAAAACTTGCCCCGGCGCGCGATCTCAAGAATCCGCCGGCCCTCCAGCAGGACGGCAAACGCCTGGACATCGTCCGGGCGCTGGATGATCCGCGGCAGCCGGACAGTAACGCTCTGTATCTGCTTGCCTGTAATTAAAGTGTTTAATGTTCGTTTGACTGTTTCCACTTCCGGAAGTTCCGGCATGATGCATTCACCTCAACTCCATTATACCGGAAACATTCCCTATGCGAGAGGCTATTTTGCCTCATACCAGTTACTTCCATAACTTACCTCTGCTTTTAGCGGAACGCTGAGCTTCAAGGCGCCTTCCATCACTTCGGGAAGCAGCTTCTTCATAAGGTCCATTTCTTCTTCCGGTACTTCAAAGACAAGTTCGTCGTGCACCTGCAGCAGCATGCGGCTGCGCAGCTTGCGTTCATAAAGCGCCTTGTCCATCTGCACCATCGCCAGCTTGATAATGTCGGCGGCTGTCCCTTGGATCGGCGTGTTCATGGCGGTACGTTCGGCAAACGAACGCAGGTTGAAGTTCTTGGCATTGATCTCCGGCAAATACCGCCGGCGCTCCAACAGCGTCGTCACATAGCCCTGCTTGCGGGCTTCCTGGACGATTTCGTCCATATATCTGCGTACGCCCTGGAACACTTCAAAATACTGGTCGATGAACTGGGCTGCTTCCTTGCGGGTAATATTCAGGTTCTGTGACAAGCCGTAATCGCTGATGCCGTACACGATCCCAAAGTTTACCGCCTTGGCGGAACGGCGCATGTTGCTGTCCACCTGCTCGGCGGATACGCCGAATACATCCATCGCCGTTTTCGTATGAATATCCATGTCGTTCACGAATGCTTCCTTGAGGCGTTCGTCATCGGAGATATGCGCCAGCACCCGCAGCTCGATCTGCGAATAGTCGGCGGCGAGAATCGACCAGCCCGGTTCGGACGGCACAAACACTTTGCGGATCTTGCGCCCTTCCTCCAGGCGGATCGGAATGTTCTGCAGGTTCGGATATTGGCTGCTGAGCCGTCCCGTTGCCGCAATCGTCTGCCGGTAGAACGTGTGCACTTTGCCGGTCTCGCCGGATACTTCCTTGAGTAATCCTTCAACATACGTGGACTGAAGCTTGGCGATGGTCCGGTATTGCAGGATCAGGCGCACCACATTGTGGTATGGCGCCAGCTTCTCCAGCACTTCGGCATCGGTGGAATAGCCGGTTTTTGTTTTTTTGACAACGGGCAGGCCCAGCTTGTCGAAGAGAATCTCGCCGAGCTGCTTCGGCGAATTCAAATTGAACTCCGTGCCGCAGGTCTCGTAGATTTCCGCAACGAGCGCAGCAATCTGGGCTTCAAATTCCTTGCCTAGCTCTTTCAGATCTTCTTTGTTGACGGCGATGCCCTGCTTCTCCATATCCGCCAGGATACGGGAAAGCGGCATCTCCAGGTCATGGAACAGGCCGGCCATCCCGGTATCCCGAAGTGCCTCTTCCTGCCTGCGGACGATACCGAGAACCGCAGCGCTTTTGCGGGCGACATGCGATCCGAGCGTCCGCAGATCAGGGAGCTTGTATTTCGCTCCCTTGCCCAGCACCTCTTCATCCGGAGCCAAACGCGGCTGCCCGTATTTCGCGGCAAGGTCGTTCAAGTTCTGGTTGGCTTCCGTCGGGTCAAGCAAATAGGCGGCAAGCTGCACGTCATTCGCCGCTCCGGCGAAGGCGATGCCCTGCCAATGCAGCGCAAGGTCGGCACGATGCAGGTCGTAGCCGCTTTTTGGGGCCAGCGGGTCGCCCAGCCAGTCCAGCAGCGGCGTGGCCGCCGGTGATTTCAGCAAGGCGAACGGAATATAATAATGCTGCTGCGCCGCGGATAACCCCAGTCCGATGACTTCCGACCGGTGAGGGTTCTCTCCGCTCGTCTCCAAGTGCAGCGCGGCAATTTCAGGCAATGCAGCGATGACCGCAGGCAGATCGCCGTCCGTTTCGCAGATCACGATATCCAGCGCTGCCTCTGGGACTCCTTCTGCAGCTTCACCCGCATCGCCGGACGCTGCCGGCGTGTAAGCGCTTAGCGACAATCGCTCCAGGAGCGATTTGAATTCAAGCTTGGCCAAAGCCGGTCCGGCGGTATCTTTGTTGATGCCGCTGAAGAGCATGTCTTCCCAGGCATGCTCAAGCGGAACCTCGCGGTAGATCGTCGCCAGCTTTTTGCTCATGACGGCGCTGTCCGCATGCTCCTCCAGCTTCTCTTTCATTTTCCCCTTCAGTTCCCCGGTACCGGCCAGTACGCCTTCCACGGACCCGAACTGCTGCAGCAGCTTAAGCGCCGTCTTCTCGCCTACGCCGGGAACGCCGGGAATGTTGTCACTTGCATCGCCCATCAGGCCCTTCAGGTCGATGATCTGCTCCGGCGTCAAGTCGTATTTCTCGCGGATTTGCTGCGGGCCGTACAGTTCGACCTCGGTAACCCCTTTACGGACCAGCGCAATGGTTGTATGGTCGGAAGCAAGCTGAAGCATATCCTTATCCCCGGATACGATCATGACCTCGCGGCCCGCCTCATCCGCTTGGCGGGAAATGCTGCCGATAATGTCGTCGGCCTCATACCCGGCGATCTCGTACTGCGGTACACCCAAGTCGCGCAGCAGGTCCTTGAGCAGCGGGAATTGCTCGGAAAGCTCCGGGGGCGTCTTCTGGCGGCCGCCTTTATAGTCCTCGTAGCCTTCGTGTCTGAACGTAATTTTCCCGGCATCGAAAGCCACGATCAAATGGCTTGGTTTATGCTCTTCAATCAGTCTTAGCAGCATCGTAGTAAAGCCGTATACCGCATTCGTCTGCTGCCCGGCCGTATTGGTCAGCGGGGGCATGGCGAAGAATGCGCGGTAAATAATATTATTTCCATCGATCAGGATCAACTTGTCCACAATTAGCACCTCGCCTTTAGCTTGCTTACTTCTACCATTTTACCATATGCTCCGTGTGCGTGCTTTCCCGAAAATCCCCGCCTGCAATAACAAGAAAAACAGCAAGCCTCCGCGAAGGAAGCCTGCTGTTTCAAGTATCGGCGGAATGCCGCCGCGCTTATACCTATTACTGATTCAAATCCGGGCGTTTGCCGGTTACGAGATATACAACGCTTTCCCCGATGTTGGTTGCATGGTCGGCGATGCGTTCGATATAACGTCCTACCAGCGTCAGCAGCATGGCCTGGTTGAGGGAATCCGGCTTTTCAACCATGTGGGCATACAGCTCATTAATCGTTGCGCTGTACAGATGGTCGACTTGATCGTCGTCCTGGGCCATTTTGTAAGCCAGATCGGTGTTCTCGTCCAGATACGATTGAATCGCTTCATCGATCATGACATTGACGATTTCCGCCATCCGCGGAATGTCTACCAGCGGCTTAATCAGTTGCTGGCCTTGAATGCGCATCGTAACCTTGGCCACATCCAGCGCCAGATCGCCCATCCGCTCCAGATCGCTGGAGATTTTGAAAGCGACGATAATCCGGCGCAAATCCTTGGCGACCGGCTGCTGCGTAATGATCAGCCTCGAACCGATGTCCATAATCTTATCTTCCATGGCGTTCAGCGTTAAGTCCGCCTTTACGATTTCCTGGGCGCGTTCCGTATCCAGCGTCTGCAGCGCAACAATCGCGCCTTTCAATGCCCCTGTTACATGCTCTCCCATTTGCTGCAGCAAGCTGCGCAGCTCTTCCAGGTCTTTGTCGAATTCTTTTCTGCGAATCATTCTGCTACCGATCCTCCTCAGGTCATGTGGTCAACTTCATTTTTCCGGGGACTGGCCCTCTGCCGCCGCTTAACCGAAGCGACCGGAGATATAATCTTCCGTGCGGGCGTCTTTCGGATTGGCGAACAATTGCTCGGTATCGGCGGATTCCACGATAATTCCGTTCAGGAAAAATACGGTCTGATTCGATACACGCGCCGCCTGATGCATGTTATGCGTGACCATCACAATCGTATATTTGCTGCGCAGTTCCTGCACCAATTCCTCAATCTTCAAAGTCGACACCGGGTCAAGCGCCGATGTTGCTTCGTCCATGAGCAGGATATCCGGCTGCACGGCGAGCGCCCGGGCGATACAAAGCCGTTGCTGCTGGCCCCCGGAGAGACTAAGTGCGGATTTCTTAAGGAAATCCTTTACCTCTTCCCACAGAGCGGACTGACGCAGGCTTTGCTCTACGATCTCGTCCAATTCGGCTTTACCCCGCACTCCATGGAGGCGCGGTCCGTAAGCGATGTTGTCGTAAATGGACTTTGGAAAAGGATTCGGCTGCTGGAACACCATGCCGACCTGCTTGCGCAGGCTTTCCACCTCTACCTCGTCGCTGTAAATATTTTTGCCCCCGATCGATACCAAACCTTCGATGCGGGTGCCGGGAATCATATCGTTCATCCGGTTTAATGTACGAAGAAGCGTCGATTTGCCGCAGCCCGAAGGACCGATAAAGGCGGTAACTTGCTTTTCCGGGATTTGCAGGTCCACACTCTTCAGGGCGTGAAACGACTCGTAATAGAGATCAAGTTTCTCTATGTCTATGATGGAATTCATTAGTATATGGATACCCTCCTCAACATCTTCGTCCCCCATGATAAGTGTTCAGTGTAAATACAGTTGAAGAGAATTGTAAACGCAGTGTAAAATACTGAAAAAGAGAACACTGTCACTTAAATGACAGTTGTTCTCTTTTTGTTGACTACAAGCTTGTAGCCGACGCCGCGAATCGAATCGATATGTACCGATTCCGGGTCCAGCTCCAGCTTTTTGCGCAGTGAACTGACATGGACATCGACCGTACGCTGTCCTCCGATATAATCGAATCCCCAGACGGCGTTCATTAAGTCGTCGCGCGTCAGCACGACGCCGGGCTTGCGGGCCAAATAGAGCAGCACTTCAAACTCCTTCGGCCGCAGATTAATGCTCTGCCCGCCAAGCGAAACCTCATAACGCTCCGGATAGATTTCGAGTTGTCCAAGAATGATCGTCGAGCTGGAGGCTGCAACCTCCGGAAAGCTCTCTTCGGCGGCTCCGGAAATTCTCCGCAGCACGGCGCTGACCCGGGCCAGCAGCTCCGACACGCCAAAAGGCTTCGTGATGTAATCGTCGGCTCCGGATTTCAGTCCCCGGACAACATCCTCTTCGGTATTCTTCGCCGTAAGCACGATAACCGGCGTATGGATGCCCTGTCCCCGCAGTTTATCGAGAATATCGATTCCGTTCATGCCGGGCAGCATCAGATCCAGTACGATCAGATCAAAAGGTTCTCTAGTCGCACGGTCATATCCGGCCGTCCCATGATCCTCTACCGTCACTTCATACCCTTCCTGTGTCAGGTTGTAGGACAGAAGCCGGGCCAGTGTCGGTTCGTCTTCAATGACAAGCAATCGTTGTGCCATAGTTTCCCCCGTCTTTTAAGTTTTTATATCATTTTACAAAACATGCGGCAAGCCCATCATATCACCACAATGTTAACACGGTGTAAAATCGTTCCGACTTTCCGTTAATCCTCTTCCTGCAGCAGCGGTAGCTCAATAATGAAGGAACTTCCGATGCCCAAATCGCTTTCCACCGTGATGGTTCCCCGGTGCAGCTCCACCAGATGCTTGACGATAGACAGCCCTAGCCCAGTACCGCCTGAGCTCCGTGAACGGGCTTTGTCCACGCGGTAGAACCGTTCGAAAATCCGCGGCAAATCCTTGCGCGGAATGCCGATGCCGGTATCGCTGACGGTAAAGACCACCACTTCAGTGCCGTCTTTTTTCTGCTTGTTGACGACTGTGACTTTAACGTTGCCGCCGTCGTGGGTGTAACTGATCGCATTGGAGACAAGGTTGATGAAAATCTGCCGCAGCTTGTCTTCGTCGCCCTCAATAAACAGCTCGGGAGGCACTTTGGCGCTGAGATGGATTTTTTTCTTCTCGGCTACTTTACTTAACGTCTCCAGGAGCGAATCGAACAACTCGATCAGATGCACCGGCGAGCATTCCAGATTCACGCGTTTGTTTTCGATCTTGGATAAATCCAGGATATCTCCGATCAGACGGTTGAGGCGTTCGTTCTCATCGTAAATGATCTGGAGGAACGACCGCGCCGTCTTCTCATCGGTGACACCGCCGCCAAGCAGCGTTTCCGCAAAGCCTTTAACCGCCGCAACCGGCGTCTTCAGCTCATGGGAGACGTTGGCGACGAACTCGCTGCGCATTTTTTCAAGCCGCCGGATCTCCGTCACCTCTTGCAGCAGAAACAGCATCCCCCGGTAGGATCCGTCCTGTGCCATCGGCACGCCGTCGAGCCGGACGATCCGTTCGCCCGGGTTATAAATGCTCCGTTCATCGTGAATCGGCTCCTTGCGCGATACCCCCTCGTCAATCAGGCGCGACAGCTCATAATGATGCTTCAGCTCAGTGTAGGAATGCCCGGCGGCCTCGTTGTTCTTGACATTCAGCAGCCGCTCGGCAGCCCGGTTGAGCAGGGCAATTTCGCCTTCCGCGTTAATCATGAGGATACCGCCGGTCATGTTGTCGAGCACGCTTTGCAGCAAATCCTCGTTGTCGCGGATCGTCTTCACCTGGGCCTGGAGGCTGTCGGCCATCACGTTGATCGCAGACGCCAGCTGCCCGATTTCATCTTTGCGCTTCAGCGGCACCCGGGCGTCGTAATCCAGGTCGGTGATCCGCCTCGCGACCCGCGTAATCTGTTCCAGCGGTGAGGTCATACCCGAGGCGACCTTATAGCTGACAAAAGTAGCGGCAATAAACAGCAGCACCAGCCCGCCGGCCATGATCATCCAGGCTTTGCTGAGTCCTTTCGAAACGGCGTCGAGTCCCATAGACAGGCGGATATAGCCGTCAAAACCCTGGTCGCTGGTGACCGAGCCGGCCACGTACAGCATTTTTCGCTTCAGGGTATCGCTGTAACGGATCGCTTTGCCGAACCCTTCTTTGGCGGCCAGCACCTCTTCCTCGCGGGTAGAGTGATTGTCCATCTCCAGCGGATTTTTCTCTGAATCACCGAGTACCTTGCCGTCCCTGGCAATGAATGTGATCCGCGAATTCGTGAGGCTGGCAATACGTTTGGCCTCTGCCGTGTAATATTCAATGGCGTCCGGGCGATCCGTATCGATAAACGAAAAATTGCCGGCGAGCAAGTTTATTTCCCGGGACATGTTCTGCTCCAAGGCGGATACATGCGAATCCTTGAATAGCTTGGCCATGGTGACTCCGGCGCCGAGCATGGAGATTCCGATCAAAACCATCATGATCAGCGTCAGCCGAATGCGAAAAGGTTTCATTGTACGTGTGTCCTCTTTCTTCTCTTGTCCTTGAAACCATCCTACCGCCATTTCGGATAAAACGCTAGCTTCGGCGGCAATTATCAGCGCAGTGTAAAATGACGGGCAGATGTTTGCATAACGTTAACATTCCCAATCGGCCTATATGGTGAAAAAAGCCTCCCCCGCATGTAGCGGAGGCCGGCTGTATGGCTGAATCGCTTATTGGAATACCGGATCCCGGAATTGGGCGAGCTTGCCCAGCGAATCTTTCTCGACGTCGGCATGCAGGCTGTTGCCGTGCGAATCCATTGTGACGATGGCTGCGAATTCATTGACCTCCAGATGCCACATCGCTTCCGGAATGCCGAATTCCATAAAGTCGGCTCCGTTCACTTTTCGGATGCACTCGGCGTAATATTGCGCCGCTCCGCCGATCGCATTCAAATACACGCCGCCGTGCTCCTGGAGCGCGGCCAGCGTTTTAGGCCCCATTCCGCCTTTGCCGATGACAGCGCGGATGCCGAATTTCTTCATAATCTCGCCTTGGTACGGCTCCTCGCGGATGCTGGTCGTCGGTCCCGCCGCCTTCACATGCCAGCCCTCTTCGTCTTTCAGCATGACCGGTCCGCAGTGATAAATGACGGCTCCGTTCAGATCGACCGGGGCGTCATGGTCCATCAAATATTTGTGCAGCGCATCCCGGCCGGTATGCATCTCTCCGGAGAGAATGACGACGTCGCCGACGCGCAGGCTGCGGATGTCTTCTTCGCTGATCGGCGTCGTCAGGCGTACCTCGCGGGATTCGCCCGCATTGCCCGGTTCCGCTGGAGCGTCATGGCTGCCTGCCGCCGTGGTTTCACCGACCGAAATGCCGGTGCCTCGTTCATACAGCCATTCCTTGATCTCGCCGCTGGCGGCATCAAGCAGTACGCCCTGGCGGCGGAAAGCCCAGCAGTTATAGGCTACCGAGACGAAAAAGCTGGCAGGCAGGCGGTGCATCACCCCGATCTTGCAGCCGAGCAGCGTGACCTCGCCGCCGAACCCCATCGTACCGATGCCAAGCTGGTTCGCGTTCTCCAGAATGTACGCTTCAAGCTTCGCCAAATCCGGATTCGGATTGACGTCGTCCACCTTGCGGAACAGCTGGTGTTTGGCCAGCTCGTAGCCGGTCGTCCGGTCGCCGCCGATGCCGACGCCGATAAAACCGGCACTGCACCCTTGTCCTTGCGCCTGATACACTGCATGCAGGATGCACTTGCGGATCCCGTCCAAATCGCGGCCCGCTTTGCCCAGTCCTTCCAGCTCCGCCGGCAGGCTGTACTGGATGTTTTTATTCTCGCAGCCGCCGCCCTTGAGGATCAGCCGCACATCGACATGCTCTTCTTCCCATTGCTCAAAATGGATCACCGGGGTTCCTGCGCCGAGATTGTCGCCGCTGTTCTCGCCGGTCAGCGAATCGACGGAATTGGGGCGCAGCTTACCGGCGCGGGTCGCCTTCACGATGGCGCTGCGGATTTGCTTTTTCATCTCGATCTGATTGGCGCCAACCGGCGTATGCACGATAAACGTCGGCATCCCGGTGTCCTGGCATATCGGCGACACCTGAAGCTCGGCCATGCCGATGTTCTGGGCGATTGTCGTGAGCGCAAGGCCCGAGCGGGTGGCGCGGTCTTCGCGCGAACGCCCTTCCGCAACGGCCCGGCGGACATCTCCCGGCAAATTCGTGGAGGTCTCTACAATTAATTGATAAATGCTGTCTTCAAAATGCAACATCTTCTGCATGCACCCCTCTCAATTCTTCCAGGTTGTCAAACGCAATTCAAACGTTACAATTGTATATATCATATCACATTGAACCGTGCATGAAAGGGGTTGCTTAAAAATTGAACTACCATTTCCCGGCCTATTTATACCGCCTGCAGTATATCCGCCGCTGGAGCCTGATGCGCAGCACCAGCCCCGAGAATGTCGCCCAGCACTCGTTTCAGGTTGCCCTGCTCGCGCATTTGCTGTGCTCCATCGGCAATGCCTTTCACGGCCGGTCGCTGAACGCCGACCGCGCGGCTACGCTGGCGTTGTTCCACGACGCCACCGAGGTATTCACCGGCGATATCGCCACGCCGGTGAAACACGACAATCCGCGGCTGCTGTCCAGCTTCCGCGAAATGGAGCATATCGCCGCCGAACGCCTGGCGGCGATGATCCCGCAGGAGCTTGGCGCGGTGTACGCGCCGCTCCTGCGGCCGGAGAGCAGCCCGGCGGAGTCGGAAGACGCCGGGCTGCTCCGGTACGTGAAGGCGGCGGACAAGCTGGACGCCTACCTGAAGTGCGTGCTCGAAGTCGCGGCGGGCAACCGCGAATTCGCTTCGGCCAAAGCGCAAACGGCGGCGAAGCTCCGCGGGCTTGGGCTGCCGGAGGTGGAGTATTTTCTCGCGCATATGGCGCCGGGCTTTGAAATGTCGCTGGACGAGCTGTCGGCGGAGGAGTAAGTTTGCAGATGGGCAGTTGTGATATACAGCTTGCCGAGGCGCTGCTAAGGCAGTGCTTCGGGCACAGTCTGCCTATTTTTCTGGATTTCAGTCGTCCGGCAGTCAGGAACGGCCTAGTTTGATCTTATATTACATAGGTGTTATAATACACACATGAAATATAAAATGAGAGGTGTCTCCATGAACCCGCTTTCGAATGTTGAATTTATGCTGCTGCAAATTATCGTGGAATGCCATGGAGCTTCAGGTTACGACATCAATAAGTTAATCGATCAACGCGGTTATCGGGAATGGGCAAATATCGGCACGACTTCGATTTATGCAGGACTGAAGAAGTTGAACAACAAAGGATGGATCGAGTCCGAGGATTCGGCTGAGAAGTCCGGCAAAGGGCCTATGCCGACCCGGTTTGCCATAACGGAAGCCGGTATGACCTCGCTGAGGAATGAAATCATCGTCAGCCTATCTTCATCGCGCGAGCGCGATAACCGGTTCGACCTCGGGCTTGCCGCATTACCTTTTATCGATAGGGACGAAGCAATCGACGCTCTGCGGAAACGGTTGGATTTTCTTGGGGAAGCCTCGAAAAAGATAAGACAGAAGTACGAATCGCAAGGCAACATTCGATTACCGCTGCACGTAAGATCCCTTTTCCAGCATCCGATGAATCTTATCGAGAGTGAGCAGGCGTTCGTTGCGGAATTAATCAGCGGGTTGTTGGGGGAGGCGAAGGATGATGGCAATAATCATTGAAGGTTTCAGCCCTTTCCAAGGGGAACATTGCGAAACGACGACTATGGGCAATTTGCTTCAATTTGCGGGAGTCCGGCTATCGGAGCCGATGTTGTTCGGTCTCGGGCAAGGGTTGGGCTTTATTTATTGGGATTCGAAGGGGATGGACTTTCCTTTTATCGGCGGAAGGGTGAAGCAGGATGAACTGGCGGCTTGCCTTGCCTCCCGGCTTAACTTAACCATCAAGGTGCAGGAAACCTCGTCCGTTGAAAAAGCATGGCAGAACGTACAGGCATTCATCGAATCCGGAACTCCTGTGGGACTTAAGCTGGACTCGTATTATCTGGATTACTTCACCAACAAGGTGCATTTTGCCGCCCACTATGCAGTTATTTACGGCATGGATGACGAATACGCCTACATGGCGGATACCCGGCAGCAGGGAACCCTTTTAAAGACGAGGTTAACCCAGCTGGCTATGGCCAGAAACGCAAAAGGACCCATGAGCTCCAGGAATCGCTCCTTCACGATAGAGCCTGTCCGTACCCATCCGCCGCTTGAGCCCGCTATACGAACATCTTTAAGAAATAATGCGCATGACTATTTGAATCCGCCCATTCGCAATATCGGGAATCAAGGCATTCTGAAAATGAGCAAAGAAATCTTGAAATGGCCTTCCCGCAGCAAAAATTTGGAGCATGATCTATGCTTGACTGCGTTGTTAATGGAGAGAGCGGGAACCGGCGGCGCTTTGTTCCGAAATCTGTATCGGGATTTTCTCAAAGAATGCGTGGATCTGCTTGGAGATCCAAACATAGAACAGGCGTATTTGGCTTTTACTGAAATAGCTCCAATGTGGGTTAACGTTTCTTCTGCGATCGACCTTGCTGGAAAAACGGGGAACCTGCAGGAATTAAACCAGGTTTCGAAGCTTTTGCTTGAGATTGCGGATAAAGAACGTGTTGCGATGGAGTTTTTATGTGATTAAAAAGACCAAAAAGAGCAGCCTCTCCAAACGGAAAGGGCTGCTCTTTATTTTTTTACCCGTTCACGATTTCCCCGCCGTTAACATGGATGACTTGTCCGGTAACATAGGACGAATCGTCGCTGGCGAGATAAACGTATGCCGGCGCCAGCTCTTCCGGTTGGCCGGGGCGTTTCATCGGCTGGGTACCGCCGAATTCGCTTACTTTCTTCGCATCGAAGGTCGACGGAATGAGCGGCGTCCAGATCGGACCCGGCGCCACGGCGTTGACGCGAATGCCCTGCTCGGCCAGATTCATCGACAACGAGCGGGTAAAGCTGAGAATCGCGCCTTTGGTGGACGAATAATCGAGCAGCTGCGGGCTTCCGCGATAAGCGGTAATCGACGTTGTATTGATGATCGCCGAACCCTTTTTCAGATGCGGCATGGCCGCCTTGGTCAAATAGAACATCGAAAAAATGTTGGTGCGGAATGTGCGCTCCAGCTGCTCCGCCGTGATGTCCTCGATCTTTTCCTGCGGATGCTGTTCGGCGGCGTTGTTGATCAGAATATCGAGTTTGCCGAGTCCCTCAACCGTTTTGTTGATCAAATCCTGACAGAAGGCTTCAACGCCGATATCCCCGGCGATCAGAATGCACTTGCGGCCCTCCTGCTCCACCTGGCGTTTCGTTTCCTCGGCGTCCGAATGCTCATTCAGATAAGCAATGACGACATCAGCGCCCTCCTTGGCAAAATGCACCGCTACCGCACGTCCGATCCCGCTATCCCCTCCGGTAATCAATGCCGCTTTGCCTAGCAGCTTGCCTGCCGCCTTATAAGCGGAGGTCTCGAACTCCGGTTTCGGATTCATTTGGCTTTCAATGCCGGGCTGCCGGTCCTGGGTTTGCGGAGGCAGCGTTTTGGTTCCCTGCGAATTGTTTGGCATACAGCTTCTCCTTTCACTTCATGAAGTGGGTCATGCTGGTACTCTCATCGTTCTAGGATGGCTTAGAGGCCTGAACTTATTCATGCCGCCGATGTCCCGTCAAAGGGTTTCGGCTTACGTTATCTTACTTACCACATTCATTCTGATCTCAAACCGGCGCAGGCCTGCCCAAAAAAGAATGTCGGATAGTACCCTGCTCCTGCAATATTCAGCTTAGCTCAGCCATAAAATGTAGTAGATACGCCGATTCGAGGCGAAGCCTTTGGGAGCGGGGGACCCGGGAGCAGCATTGGATTCAGGCAAGGCCAACGCAAAGGAGGCAGCATGGGTGTGGCGAAAAACAACCGCAATATCGTCGTCGCCGTCAAAGGAATCATCCTTCATCAGGGGAAATTTCTGCTCGTCAAACGCGCTCAGACCGATATCGCCGGAGCAGGCGTCTGGGAGAATGCGGGCGGAAAGCTGGAATTCGGCGAGCAGCTGGAGGAAGCGCTGAAGCGCGAGATCCAGGAGGAAACCGGACTGGATGTCATGGTCGAACGGGTATTGTACGCGGCCACCGTCTTGACGGATCCGGGCCGGCAGCTCGTGGTCATCACGTATTTGTGCCGGGCGAAGGAATGGCGCGTAGTGTTATCGGAAGAGCATTCCGAATATGCCTGGTGTACCCCAAGGGAAGTCAAGCGGCTGCTGCCGCCCGGTATTCTGCAGGAGCTCAAGCCATGCGGAATTCTGGAGCTGGAGGAGTTGGCCTAACCTTCGGCTGGAAGGACCCGCAACAAAAAAAGCAGCCCGTTCCCCCAGAGGAGACGGGCTGCCGCCGCTTCATCAGCGGATGGAACCGATTAGATTAAACGCCGGTATACCATAAAGAAAACCATGACGATCAGCACGATCATCAGGAGGAAGCTCATCATGCGGATTTTTGACGTTTCCGCAGAGACATCGCGGTTCTCGCGCATGCCGGCCGATGCCAGGCGCAGCGGCTTGCCCATCATACCGCCGATGGCGAACAACGCGAGCAGCAGCACCACGACCACGACCATCCAGGCTACGGAATAATCGCCGTCACTCAGCAAATATCCGCCGGATAAGAGCTGGAGCACCAGTCCGTATTGGGCAAAGCGGTTCAGCCCGCCGACGGCGTTCAGGGTACCTTCTCTGGCGGAAACGGAGAGCTTCTCCGCTTGCCCGAGAATAAAAGGCAAGACCAAATAAAATCCGAGGGCGAGAGTTCCAATCATATGTAGAAAAAATACAACACGATCCATAATACGCCTCCTTCGAAAAAAGTGATATTTGTTACACTCTATTATACCCAAAGGCATAATAGAAGAAAAGCAGCCGGCCCTGTACCTTGCGGAGGACATAAAAAATCCGCTGCAAAGAGCAGCGGATCGATGAAGCATATTTGCAATTACAGGGTTACCGACGAGGTTACGCTGCGCACGGAATCCGCAGATTTGTCCAATGCGGCTTTTTCTTCGGTCGTCAGCTCCAGCTCGAAGATCTTCTCAATGCCGTCGCCGCCCAGCAGCGCCGGAACGCCCATGAACAGATTATCGTAGCCGTATTCGCCTTCCAGCAGCGCGATGACCGGCAGAACGCGTTTCTTGTCCTTAAGGATCGCTTCCGTCATCTGCACGAGAGATGCTGCAGGAGCGTAATAAGCGCTACCGTTGCCAAGCAGGCTGACGATTTCGCCGCCGCCGACCCGGGTCCGCTGCACGATGGCGTCGATCCGTTCCTGCGGAATCAGCGCATCGATCGGAATGCCGCCGACGCTGGAATACCGCACGAGCGGCACCATATCGTCGCCGTGTCCGCCCAGCACAAAGCCGCGGACGTCTTCAACCGAGACGTTCAGCTCCTGGGCGATGAACGTACAGTAGCGCGCTGTATCCAGCACGCCCGATTGGCCGATCACGCGGTTTTTCGGGAAGCCGAGGGTTTGGTGGGCCACATAGGTCATCGCATCCACCGGATTGCTGAGAATCAGTACGGTGGAATCCGGCGCGACGGCTTTAATGTTCTCGCACACCGATTTTACGATTCCGGCATTGGTATTCACGAGATCGTCGCGGCTCATGCCGGGCTTGCGGGCGATGCCGGCCGTTATGATGACGATATCGGAGCCGGCAGCGTCTTCATAGCTTGCCGTACCGGTAATTTGGCTGTCGAAGCCTTGCACGGGACTTGCTTCCAGCATGTCCAGCGCCTTGCCCTTGGTCGGATTTTCCAGAGCGGGAATGTCGAGCAGAACAATGTCGCCCAGTTCTTTTTGCGCAAGCATAAGCGCAGTGGTAGCGCCGGTGAAACCGGCGCCTACCACGGTAATTTTATTGCGTTTGATTGCCACGAATGGTCCTCCTAATAATGGGCTGCTTCAGCCACGGATATTACAGATGCTTGATGATTTCGTCGGCGAACTCGGAGCATTTCAGCTCGGTGGCGCCTTCCATTTGGCGGGCAAAATCGTAAGTTACGGTCTTGTTGTTGATGGCGGTCTCCATGCCTTTGTAGATCAGGTCGGCCGCTTCCTGCCAACCCAGATGCTCCAGCAGCATAACGCCGGACAGGATCACCGAACCGGGATTCACTACGTCCTTGTCCGCGTATTTCGGCGCCGTTCCGTGCGTCGCTTCAAAGATTGCATGACCGGTCACATAGTTGATATTGGCGCCAGGCGCAATGCCGATGCCGCCGATCTGTGCAGCCAGCGCGTCGGACAGGTAATCTCCGTTCAGGTTCAGTGTCGCGATGACGTCGAAATCCTTCGGACGGGTCAGTACTTGTTGCAGCGCGATGTCGGCGATGGCATCCTTGATGATGATTTTGCCGGCCGCTTCCGCTTCCTTCTGGGCAGCATTGGCTGCGGCTTCCCCGTCGCGTTCCTTAATCACGTCGTATTGATTCCAGGTAAATACCTTGTCGCCGAACTCCTGCTCCGCAACTTCATATCCCCAGTTCTTGAACGCGCCTTCGGTGAATTTCATGATGTTGCCTTTATGCACGAGCGTTACGCTCTTGCGGCCGTGTTTGACGGCATATTCGACGGCTGCGCGCACGAGGCGCTTGGAGCCTTCGGAGGATACCGGTTTGATGCCGATGCCGGAGGTTTCCGGGAAGCGGATTTTGTTCACGCCCATTTCCTTCTGGAGGAACTCAATCACTTTCTTGACTTCGGCGGAGCCTTCCTTGTATTCGATGCCGGCATAGATGTCTTCCGTGTTCTCGCGGAAAATGACCATGTCCACCAGCTCCGGATGTTTGACCGGGGACGGCACGCCGTCGAAATGGCGGACCGGACGCAGGCACACATACAGGTCCAGCTCCTGGCGCAGCGCTACGTTCAGGGAACGGATGCCCCCGCCGATCGGCGTAGTCAACGGTCCCTTGATCGCAACGATGTATTCGCGGATCGCTTCCAGGGTATCATTCGGCAGCCATTCGCCGTATGTATTGAACGCTTTTTCACCGGCGAACACTTCGTACCAGGCAATCTTCTTCCCGCCGCCATAGGCTTTGTCTACCGCAGCATCCAGCACGCGCTTGGACGCTTTCCAGATATCGCGTCCGGTACCGTCGCCCTCGATAAAAGGAATAATCGGTTCATTCGGAACCACCAGTTTTCCGTCTTCAATCGTGATCGGCTCGCCGGCAGTCGGCAGAGCGTATTTCTCCAGCTTCAGCATGTGTGGGGTTTCCTCCTAGAATGTTTTGTTTTTATTCTACTAAAGGGGTATAGCGGCCCGCAAGGGGCCGCCCTATCTCTCGTCTACCGGAACGTATTTCTGCTCGGATAAACCGGTGTACTCCGCACGCGGGCGGATGATCCGGTTATCCACGTATTGCTCCAGGATATGGGCCGTCCAGCCCGACACCCGGCTGATGGCGAAAATCGGGGTAAACAGCTCGCGTTCGATGCCCAGCTGCGTGTAGACGGAAGCGGAATAGAAGTCGACGTTCGGCTTTAAGCCCTTTTGCTTCGTAATCAGTTCTTCGATCTTGACGGACATGTCGTAAAGCGTCGTGTCGTTCTTCATCACGCCCAGCTCATGCGACATCCGCATCAGATGTTTGGCGCGCGGATCGCCGTTCTTGTAGACCCGGTGACCGAAGCCCATAATCTTCTCGCGGCGTTCCAGCTTGCCCTGGATAAACGGCTCCACCTCTTCCAGGTCGCCGATATTCTCCAGCATCCGCATGACCGCTTCGTTCGCTCCGCCGTGGAGCGGTCCTTTCAATGCCCCGATCGCCGAAGTGACGCCGGAATAAATATCCGACAGCGTGGCGACGGTAACGCGTCCCGCAAAGGTCGAAGCGTTCAGCTCATGGTCGGCATGCAGCACTAGCGCCGTATCCAGCGCCTTCACCGACACCATGTCCGGCTGCTGGCCCCACAGCATATACAGGAAATTCTCCGCGATGGACAGGCCTTCCTTCGGCGCTACCGGTTCCAGGCCTTTGCGGATGCGCGCCAGCGCGGCCACCACCGTCGGCAGCTGCGCCTGCAGTTTCACCGCCTTGATCTCATTCGCTTCCCGGCTCATATCATCCGCTGCGTCATCGTACAGTGCCAGGCTCGATACGGCCGTGCGCAGGGCCGCCATCGTGCTCGTATCCTTCGGATACAGCTTCATTTGCGCAATGACTTCCTCCGGAATCGCTGCGAACCGGCTAAGGTCGCGCTTCAGTGCCTGAAGCTCCGGTGCGGTCGGCAGCGCGCCGAACCACAGCAAATAGGCGGTTTCTTCAAAAGTGGCATTCTCGGCCAAATCATCAATGTTGTACCCGCGGTAAGTAAGCACGCCATCTACAATGGAGCTGATCGAAGAGGTAGTCGCAACGATGCCTTCCAAGCCTTTAGTAGCTGTCATAGTATATCTCTCCTTTGCCAACTGGGGTAAAAAAGCCGTTTCTGCCATCTTGAAAACATTTACAATTTTGAACGATTAGAACGAATATAAGACTGGCGGCAAGACATCTTTGGAGAATGCAACGTAATTTCGGAATGGATTCTCTAATAATCATACCGGATTTTGACGGTTATGTGAACAACGTGGAAGCTTTGGACGGCATCAAATGATTTTATCGGACAGATAGAAAAAAACTTCCGGAAACTCTGTTTCATGTATCCGTTTTCAGGTTAGGGACGGCGCTGTACTGCGCGCCTTTCTTTATGAATATACATAAGACGAGCAGTTATTCCTGCGGACGGGGGTCTTCAAAAAAGGAGGGATCGGCGATCGATACGCTTATGCTGAAACGGATATTGCGCGGCTGCTGGGTCATCATGACGGCGGTCCTGCTGCTGCTTGCAATCTATTATCTGCTGCCGCTGCTTTATCCTTTGCTGCTGGCCTGGCTGCTGGCTTACGTGATGCAGCCGCTGGTGCAAATTCTGAAGGGCTGGCGGCTGCCGGGTTGGCTGGCCGTGCTGCTGTCGCTGATCTTTTACATCGGGGGAACGGCGCTCGTGCTCACAGCGCTGATTACAAGGCTGGTGAAGGAGCTGATCGTACTGCTGCAGACGTTTGACCTGCATACGGACCAGTGGCGGGAGATGCTGCTGTCGGTCAGCCGAAATGCCAGTATCCAGAATATCATAAATCAAATCAATCAGTTCTATCATGACAATCCAGGCTATCATGCCACCATCGACAGCAACATCAGCCGGACGACCGAACGGGTCGGCCATATGGTCACCAATCTGATCACGGGGTTCTTCAACATGGTACTGAACCTGATCGCCGCGTTGCCGAGCCTCGGGACGATTCTGATCGTCATCGTGCTCGCCGCGTTTTTCCTCAGCACCGGCTGGGAACGGCGCAATGCTGAGCTGTCCGCCCTGCTGCCCGCGCCGCTCCGGCGGCCGGTCTCGGAGATCTGGCAGGACCTGCGCCAGGCGCTGTCGGGCTACTTACGGGCCCAGCTTGTGCTGATCTCGGTCACGATGGTCATCGTGATCCTCGGACTGCTGCTGCTCGGCGTCAAATCACCGATCGCCATCGGGCTCATGATCGGATTCGTCGATCTTATCCCCTACCTCGGCGTAGGCATCGTGCTCCTGCCCTGGGCGCTGTACGCCTATATGAGCGGCAACCTTGCGCTGGCTGCCGGCCTGGCCGTCCTGTACGGCGTCGTCCTGATCACCCGGCAGGTGCTGGAGCCGAAGGTGCTGGCCAGCAGCATCGGGCTGGATCCGCTCGCCATGCTGATCGGCATGTTCGCCGGGCTGCAGCTCTTCGGCATGCCGGGCCTGCTTCTCGGCCCGGTCAGCCTCGTCGTGATCGCCGCCTTCCACCGCGCCGGCGTATTCCGGGCGCTGTACAGCTACATCGTCAGCGGCAGGCTCCACTGATCCGGCATGTTTACCGGCGGTATACGGTAAACGTGCCGTTTTTCATTTTTTTCTCAATCCATTTCAATAGAAAAACCCGGTACAGCGGCCGGGTCAGCGGGAACACCAAGGTAAAACCTATAATATCGGTGACGAAGCCGGGCAAGATCAGCAGCAATCCGCCAAAAAACACACATAAGCCGTCGAGCATCGATCTTCCCGGAGCCTTCCCCTGCTGCACCTGTAATTTGCTGTCCTGGAGCACCTTTTTGCCTTCGAAACGCATCATCAAAAAGCCGATGACTGAGCTGGCCATCATGATCAGCAGCGCTTTGGGAACCCCGAGATGCCCCGCTACATAAATAAAGCCGAATAATTCCACGGCCGGGACGACAAAAAGCGCAGCCCACAGCCATTTATTCCTGGTCATACGGTTCCTCCTTCTTCCCTGAGCGCAGCGGCAATCTCCCTAAACAGTTCCGGCAGCGCCCGGTCGAGTCTGACCGGCTTCCAGTCTCCGTTCACCCAGACATGGCTGGTCGTTCCGGCGACAAGAAGTTCTCCCGCAAAGTCCTGCGGAGCGAGCGGCGGTCTTGTGACGCCTGCAAACCCGCTCTCCGCTGCGCCGATCCCGGCGAACTCGCTGTCCGTCAGGCGGCGGATTTCATATTCATATACGACGCGAAGCGCCGAAAACGTCGTCAACCGCGCGTACACGGCGATATGATCATCATAGCGCGCCGGACTTTTAAATTGCAAATCCGCCGAGGTGACGGGCAGGAGAATGCCCAACTCCTCCATACTGCGGTACGTAAAGCCTAGCTGCCGGAACATGTCCGTGCGGCCGATTTCAAACCAGTTCAAATAATTGGCGTGGTAGACGACCCCCATGCGGTCGGTTTCCTGGTATCTTGCGCGGAACATCGTGCGGCGCCACCCGCTCGATAATACTGGATTGCGCGGTTCCATAACGTTTCACCCCTTCCTTATGCTTCTCATGATGTTATGCCGATAACTCGCCGGCAGGCGATGCCAGCTGCATCTTGGCTTTGGCGCTCCGGGCTACGTACACCAGCAGCAGGGCGCCAAGCCCGGAACTGATCGCGCACGACAGGTTCATCGCAAACGCGCCGCCCTGATCCAGCAGGAAGCCGTTCAGCAGGTTCCCGACGATGCCGGCGATGCCGGAGAATACCATATTAAATACGCTTTGGCCCGTGGCCTGGATTTCGCTCGAGGTAATACTCGATACATATTCAACCGCAGCGATATAAAAGAACCCGAATGATACGCCGTGGAGGACCTGAATGCCGATCATGACCCCCGGATAAGGGAACGCGACCTGAATCCCCCACCGGAACACATAGATGACTGCCGCGATCAGCAGCGTCCGTTCCCGGCCCAGCTTCCGGATGACCTTGGAGGCAAAGAACATGGACGGCACGTTGGTGAACGATGCAAGAAACAGCGCGATCCCGGCATAAGCCATCGATCCGCCCGCAGACTGAAAGGCGATGACAAAGTAGGTCCCGAACGCCGTCATCGTCTGGTTCACCAGAAAGCTCGCGGCCAGAAAAGCAAGAAAGATCCGGCTTTTCAGAAGCTGTTTGACTCCCTGTGAAAAAGAGGTGCTCATCACGTGGTTCTCTTCGGCATGCTTCGGCAATGTGAAAGCAATCATGGCCGCCGCCAGGTTCAGCACAAGGTACGGAAGCCAGACGGTGGAGACCGCAATGTTCGCCACGTATAATCCGCCGAAATACGCGCCGACCGCAGCGCCGAAGCTTAGCATCAGCCGGATGCTGCCATAAGTGGTCCCTGCCTGTTTGGCCGCGGAAATGGCATAAGAATCGGCGATCGGCGCCTGCGTCGACGAGAATATCGTTGAGAAGGTGTAGGCCAGCAGCAGGACGATAAAATATTGCGACAGATAGAACGTCGCCAGCACCGCCGGCACGGCCACGCTCAGAATCAGCACCAGCCGGGGCTGGTTGTAGCGGTCGGAGATCATCCCCCATACCGGCTGCGTAAAAATGGCGATCAGCGTGCCGGTGGCCATCAGCATGCCGATTTGGCCCACGGTGAGGCCGTTGTGTTTCAGCAGCACGGACAGGTAGGAGCCGAACGATCCGCCGGCCAGGCCAAGGAAAAGATAAAATCCGCGCAGTTTAACAATTTTGTTCATCGGTTTCATAATTCCTCTCTATTTATAGCGAAAAACCCAATCTAAGGGACGCTCCGCCGCATTTGATAGAGTAACTCCCTTTAGAAGGCGGTGAGCGACATCAATTCAATAGTCAGAAAAAGCAGCGCCAGCTGCAAAAAAACGGTACAAGGCCGATCCAACTCGGCCAGAACCGGCTGGGTCAGCGACAACTGGAGCGGCTACGCCATCACCGGCAAAAAGAACAGCTTCCGCAGTATTTCCGCCGAATGGGTCGTACCTTATGTCAGACCCTCACGGACCCCATCCTATTCTTCCGCCTGGATCGGCATCGACGGTTTCAACAACGAGAACCTGATCCAGACCGGCACAGGGCATGAATATGTGAACGGAAGCGCAAGGTACTACGCCTGGTGGGAGATTCTCCCTGCATCCGAGACCGTCATCCTGAAGCCCGTCTCTCCCGGCGACCGGATGAAAGCCTCCATTGCCAAGCTCGCCAGCGGAAAATGGCTAATCAAGCTGTGCAATTTAAGCAAAGGCTGGACCTTCTGCACCAAACGCCACTACCGCGGTCAGCAAAACTCCGCCGAGTGGATTGTCGAGGCACCCAGCATTGACGGCGAAACCGCCAAGCTCACCCGGCTTACGCCGGTAAGCTTCTGCAAACTGCGCGTCAACGGCAAAAGCCCGCGGCTTACGGCCGACGACGGAGGCGTCATCGTGCAGAACCAGATCATTGTCTCCAAACCCGGCAAACCCAATGTCGCCGGAGACGCCTTCACTGTCCGCCGCCCCTGATTCGGACAGACCCCTATTCAATATACCACCCGCTTAAGATGGAGCATAGCAAAGAAACAAAAAATTTCGTCCAAGATGGCATTACCGACTCACGGTATTATTTTCCGATTGATAAAGAGGATTCGATGGACGCCTGTTCCGCCCATTACGGCTTGTCTGCGCCGGGCCGGATAGGCGTTTTTGCATCAAAAGATTTGCTTTATATTTCCTAAGGTATATATGATAAGGATAGAAAATGATCTGCGGGTCCATACACCCGCAAAAAGGAGAGGTGAATCAATGTCAGGCTACGGCAAGTGGGTGGCAGGCAGCAAAACAAAATGGATCACATTAGGGGTATGGATTGCGGTGGTCGCCGTTCTATCATTGGTATGGCCATCAGTGAATTCGCAGGTCGTCAACAATGCGCAAAATCTTCCGGATTCAGCGCCATCGGTGCAAGCACAGGCGGTAGCCGAGCGGGAATTCCCGTCGGGCAGCGGCGTTCCGGCCCTGCTCGTATGGCATCGCGACGGAGGTCTGACCAATGACGATCTGGTACATATCACGGCGCTTTACGGGCAGCTAGAGCAGCAGCCGCTGGAGCATCAGACGTTCGTGCCGCCGCTGGCCCAGTTGCCGCCGCAAGCGCTGCAGGCTTCATTGTCGGAGGACCGCAGCACGATCGTCACGCCGGTCTTGTTCGATAAGTCGGCCGGCAGCGAAGAGCTTGGCGATGCAGTAACCGTGTTAAAGGACCGGGTGAAGGCCGTAACCGGCAGCGATCCTTCCTCGGCCCCGGCAACCGGAAGTGAGCTGAGCCTGCGTGTCTCCGGCCCTGTGGGCATTTCCATCGACGCGACCGGCCTGTTCAAAGACGCGGATGTCGCGCTTCTGATGGCAACAGTTGTGCTGGTACTGGTATTCCTGCTGCTGATCTACCGCTCTCCGATTCTCGCACTGATTCCGCTGTTCGCCGTCGGCTTCGCGTATCTGGCGGTCAGCCCGGTGTTAGGCAAGATGGCGCAGGAAGGCTGGATTACCGTCGATTCACAGGCGGTTTCCATCATGACCGTGCTGCTGTTCGGGGCAGGCACCGACTATTGCCTGTTCCTGATCTCCCGTTTCCGGCAGCTGCTGAAGCAGGAGGAGAGCAAAGGACGGGCGCTCCTTAACGCGATTACCCAAGCCTCGGGAGCCATTGCGATGAGCGGCTTTACGGTTGTATTGGCACTGTTCGCGCTCCTGCTGGCCAAGTACGGCGCTTATCACCGCTTTGCGGTTCCGTTCAGCCTGTCGATCCTCATTATGGGCGTCGCCAGCCTGACGCTTGTACCGGCGCTGCTGGCGATCTTCGGGCGGGCTTCTTTCTTCCCGTTCATCCCCCGGACGCCGGAAATGGAAGCCGCGCGGGCCAAAGCCAAAGGCAAGCCGGTCCCGCCGGCCAAACATCTGCGGAAGAAAGGCGTCGGCCATCTCGTCGTCACCCGCCCATGGGCAATTGTCGGCATAACGGCGATTCTGCTCGGCGTGCTGGCTTCTTTTTCAAGCGAAATCAAATTCACCTATGACCTGCTCTCTTCCTTCCCCAAGGACATGGAATCCCGCGAAGGCTTTGAACAAATTGGAGAACAGTTCTCGCCGGGCGAACTGGCGCCGGTCAAGCTGATGGTGGATACGCAGGGCAAAGTGAACGGAGATGACATCAAGGTGGTTCTCGGCGGTCTCTCCTACGTGGATACGGTGTCGGATCCGCAGAAAGGGGCGGTGAACCCTAATATTCTCGGCTTTGACCTCGAGCTGAAGATGAATCCGTATTCGTTGGAGGCCATGAAACATATCCCGATGCTGCAAGATACTGTGGAGCACGCACTGTTGGATGAAGGCGTTCAAAATGCCCAGGACGGCGTGTGGATCAGCGGGCAGACTGCAACCCAGCATGACACCAAGGAGCAGGGAGAGCGGGATACGGACACGATCATACCGGTCGTAATCGCCATGATCACTGTGCTGCTGCTGATCTACCTGCGTTCTGTGACGGCAACGCTCTATCTGGTGGCGACGGTCATTCTATCCTTCTTCTCGGCGCTGGGACTGGGCTGGATCATTATCCACTACATCCTCGGAACGGATGCCATCCAGGGGTCGATTCCGCTTTACTCCTTCGTCTTCCTCGTCGCGCTGGGCGAAGATTATAACATCTTCATGATTTCGAACATCTGGAAAAAGCGCAAGACCATGCCGCTGAAGCAGGCGATCCGCGAAGGTGTCAACGAGACCGGCGGGGTCATCACTTCCGCCGGCATCATCCTGGCCGGCACCTTTGCTGTGCTGGCTTCGCTGCCGATCCAGGTACTGGTGCAATTCGGCATCATTACCGCCATCGGCGTCCTGCTGGATACTTTCATCGTCCGGCCGTTCCTGGTGCCGGCGATTACCGTCCTGTTCGGCAAGCGGGCATTCTGGCCCGGCAAGCATACGGAGATCGCGGACGCCGCTCCGGAAGCGGCTGACGGGCAGCCATAATGCAACCGTCGCAATAAAGTTGCGGGCTCGTTGCAGGCTCGTTGCAGGCTCGTTGCCGCTACGGCTGGCTGCATGCAAGGCACATCAGCTCTTTCTATTTTGGCGATGATCGTCTGCAAAAGAGGTTGTAGAGGGCTAGTAGCTACAGGGATAAGAATTAGTGGGAGGAAATCCCCCTAATTTAACTCCAGCTATACATTCTTAGACGAAGGAGTGGGAGCTGCACTATTTTTCTCGGCGCAACGTTGTATGATGGCCTCCCAACCACGTCCTTATCGGCTTTGGACTCAGCTTCAGCGTTAAATCCGGCTTATTGCCAGGTCGTCCCCTTTGCGGGAACTCGACCAACCTTCAATCATTCGCAACGACAAAAAGGGGCTATCCCATGCAAGCCGTGTACGGCTTGCGGGATAGCCCCTTATTTATTCCCGGCGACTACTCGGCAGGAATCGTGTCTACTTTAACCAGGTTAGTGGAACCGGAACGTCCCAGCGGGATACCGGCAGTGATCACTACCAGGTCGCCAGCTTTCGCCAGACCGGATGCTTTGCCGCCCTTCAGAGCGGTTGCCAACAGTTCGTCGGTGGAGGTAGCTTCTTGTCCGAATACCGGAGTTACGCCCCATACCAGCGCCAGTTGACGCATGGTTCTTTCTTGCGTCGTTACAGCAACGATCGGCGATTTCGGACGGTATTTGGAGATTACGCGTGCCGTATGGCCGGTTACTGTCGAGGAAATGATCGCTTTTGCGTTCAGATCCAGAGCAGTCAATGCCACGGATTGGCTGATTGCTTCCGTAACTGTAGTTTCTTGAGCGATTTGTTGCTTCATCAGGATTTCACGGTAGTTCAGCGCGGATTCCGCTTTTTCGGCGATGCGGGACATCGTCAGCACGGATTCAACCGGATATTTCCCTGCAGCTGTTTCGCCGGACAGCATGATGGCGTCAGTGCCGTCAAAGATCGCGTTCGCCACGTCACTCGCTTCAGCGCGGGTTGGACGCGGGTTACGTTGCATGGAATCGAGCATTTGGGTTGCGGTAACAACCGGTTTGCCGGCAACGTTACATTTAGCGATCATTTGTTTTTGCACGAGCGGCACGTCTTCGGCTGGAATTTCCACGCCAAGGTCGCCACGGGCAACCATCAGACCGTCGGAAACGGCAAGGATTTCGTCAAGGTTGTCGACACCTTGTTGGTTTTCGATTTTAGAGATGATTTGGATGTGGGAAGCATTGTGCTTCTCCAGCAGAGCACGGATTTCAAGAACGTCGCTGGCTTTGCGAACGAAGGAAGCGGCGATAAAATCGATGTCCTGTCCGATCCCGAAAATGATGTCGTTGGTGTCTTTTTCCGTAATGCCCGGCAGGGAAATGGCTACGCCAGGAACGTTAACGCCTTTTTTGCTCTTGATGGTGCCGCCGTTAACGATACGGGTCTTGATTTCAGTGCCTTGAATGTCTACTACGGTCAAACCGATGAGGCCGTCGTCGATCAGAATCGTCGAGCCTACTTGAACGTCGTTAGGAAGGTCGCTGTACGTCACGGAAATACGGTTTTGGTCGCCGAGGATTTCTTCCGTAGTCAGTGTCAGGTATTCGTCCTGAACCAGTTCAATCGGTTCTACTTCCAGTTTGCCTGTGCGAATCTCCGGTCCCTTGGTGTCGAGCAGGATCGCTACGGTCTTGCCAAGCTCTTTGGATGCTTGACGAATCACGTTGATCCGGTTGCCATGCTCTTCGTAATCGCCGTGGGAGAAGTTCAGACGGGCCACATTCATGCCGGCCAAAATCAGTTTCTTGATATTCTCCAACGATTCACTTGCTGGACCGATCGTACATACAATTTTACTTTTCCGCATTAGGTTTTCCTCCGTTTTTTCGTTCTCTCTGTCTCACTTTTTCCAACTACAAAATCTACTATAAGACTTCACTGTTGAATAGGAACTAAATCACATATATCTTTTATTGCGCCCTAATGAATATTACTGCAAGTCGGCGACAAAATCAATGTTAACGCGTGTTTTTAGTGCCGTTTCCGGTCGAATATTCAAAGTTTGTACGCAAATCGAAAACCGCCGTGCAGTCTTGGCGCACGGCGGTCCGGGAAGTTCCGGGCGGTCGTTCGATCCCGGAATGCATTTTATGGAATTATACACAAAGTGCAAATGTTCGGGCCGCCGCAGATTATTCGGCAGGCTGTTCTTCGCTGGCTTGTCCGGGTTCGGCGGCGAATTCGGCTTCCTCCGCCTGGCCTTCGGAGAAGGCGCCGATTTTGCGGAATTTAAGGTAACGGTCATCCTTCAGCTCATCCGGATTAAGCGCGGACAGCTCGCGCAAATGACGTACCACCGCTTCCTTGATGGCTGCCGCCGTCGTCTCGTAATCGCGGTGTGCGCCGCCCCGCGGCTCGGTTATTACTTCTTCGATCACCTGCATCTCAAGCAGATCGGACGCCGTAATCTTCATCGCTTCCGCCGCCTGCTCCGCTTTGCCGGCATCCTTCCACAGGATGGACGCGGCGCCGTTCGGCGAGATCGCCGAATAAATGGCATGCTCCAGCATCAGCACGCGGTTGCCGACGGCCAGTGCCAGGGCGCCGCCGCTGCCGCCTTCGCCGATGACGACGCAGACCACCGGTACGCTCAGCCGGGACATCTCCAGCAGATTGCGGGCAATCGCTTCGGATTGGCCGCGCTCCTCTGCCGTATTGCCGGGATAAGCGCCCTTGGTATCGATAAACGTTACGATCGGGCGGCCAAATTTATCCGCCTGCTTCATGAGGCGCAGCGCCTTGCGGAACCCTTCCGGATGCGCGCTGCCGAAGAAACGCTGGATATTATCCTTCGTATCCTTGCCGCGCTGCTGGCCAATAACGGTTACAGGAACGCCGTTCAGCTTCGCGATGCCTCCGACCACCGCCAGGTCGTCGCCGAACATGCGGTCGCCGTGCAGCTCGATAAAGTCGGTAAAGATCAGGTTCATCAGGTCAAGCGAAGTCGGCCGGCTGTGGTGCCGGGCAAGATGCATCTTCTGGGCCGGTGAGATCGTCGTATATATTTCTTCCTCTAGCACGCGGTAGCGTTCCTCGAGCCGGGCGATTTCATCACTGAAATCAATGCCCTTTTCTTCACCGAATTGCTGCAGCTCGGCGATTTTTTTGCGCATTTCAACCAGAGGCATTTCAAAAGGCAACTCTCCCGCCAACTTAAAAGCCCCCTTTCGTGTCGTGCAGATCGAGCAGCTTCGTCAGCGTCGCGCGCATTTCCTTGCGGTGGACGACAAGATCCAACTGGCCGTGCTGCAGGTTAAATTCGGCGGTCTGGAAATCATCCGGCAGCTTCTGGCGAATCGTCTGCTCGATGACAATCCGTCCGGCAAAGCCGAATACCGCTCCCGGCTCGGCAAGGATGATGTCGCCGAGGCTCGCAAAGCTCGCCGACACCCCGCCTGTGGTCGGGTCGGTGATGACCGAAATAAACAAGCCGCCCGCTTCGCTGAACCGGGCCAGCGCAGCGCTTGTTTTAGCCATCTGCATCAGACTGAGAATGCTCTCCTGCATCCGGGCTCCACCCGACGTGGAGAAAATAAGCAGCGGGAGCTTTTTCTCGGTGGCCTCTTCGACGGCGCGCGTAATCTTCTCGCCCACCACGGAGCCCATGCTTCCGGTGAAAAACTCAAAATTCATGACCGCAATAATAACCGGATGGCCGCCGATCGTGCCTTGACCGGTAACGACCGCTTCGACTTGTCCGGTTTTGGAGCGCTGTTGTTCCAGCTTCGAGGCATAACCCGGGAACTTCAACGGGTCTACGGAAGCCATCTCGCTGTCAAACTCGATAAAGCCTTCGGGATCAAGCGTATAGGCAATCCGCTCGACCGCGTTCAGGCGCATATGGTATCCGCAGGAGGGACATACTTTCAAATTTTTCTCCAGCTCTTTGCTGTACTGGATGGTGCCGCATTTGCCGCATTTGCTCATCAGGCCTTCGGGGATTTCCCGTTTCGGTCGTTCCCCTTCCGCCGGTGTTTCTCCGGACGCAAGACGCGCGGAAGGCACGGTCGCGTACTTCCGTTTTTTCTGAAATAAATCTTTGAACAAGGTCGCACCTCTTCAGCCGTTTATTTGCGTGATGCCGTTTGCCGCTGCCTGGACCCGCTGCCCATAGCCCGCAGCCACGCTCCGCGATAAGAAAAAAAGACGAAAAAATACGCACGGAAGCGCTGAAATCCAACCATTCAGGCGTGACGCACAGATGATGTATATTCAGGGATGTAAAATCAGATTAAGGGCTTCCTGTACTTCCTCCAGCTCTCCCGATGGAACCAGTATTTCAAACTGCTGCTTGGACATATTGATCGGACGGCATTTTACCAAGAATCCTTCTTCCGTCAGCTTGCTTTGAATCATATCCGCCACTTTGGCGGTAGGGGCAATATAAATGACCGTCCACATTCCTTGCAAAGCCTCCCTAATCTTAATTCCAAAGCCGTATCCCGTATATTGGAATCATGATAACATAGTTTTCTTTTTTCCCGCAACAGGAGCGGGACTATGGAAGCAAGACCAGGGGGCCGGATTGCCGGTACGCAAATGCGCATTTATTCCGGTGAAAAATCATGCGGGTACACCTTCGCGCCTTCATGCCGGTGGGCGATGCGGGCCGATGCGGCGGCGGCGATTCCGGCGACGAGATCGTCGAGGAACACGTGGATCATCCCCTTCTTGTCGTTAAGATCGCCAATAATCCCCAGCTTGATCTTGTCCAGGTAGCCGAAGCCGGTCAGACCGATCATTCCGTATACGCCGGTAATGCCGAGCGCCAGCGTCTCGTCCGCGCCGTACAGCGATTCGTCGGCTTCCATCACCGCCTGCAGCGGCTGGGGAAGCAGCTTCCGCTCCGCCAGTTCGTCAAGCGCGACGCCGGTCATGAGCGTGTACTGCACCTCTCTTTTGGTGAGCACGGCCTGAACGCTGGTCAGGCACTCTTCATCCGTCAACTCCGGATAATAGGCCGATTGCAAAATATAGACAATATCGGCGATCGCCTTCAGCGGTACCCCCCGGCGTTCCAGCATATCGGCGGCCATTTGATATGACATGATGTTATCCCCTTTCCGCACGGGACCATTCCCGGTGGTTTCCTAAATGTATGCGGAAAAGGGCGAAAAGGTGCTTATTTTATTCGCACCGTGCCGGGTCCGAGCATCGCTTCGACGGCGGCGATCAGCGCGGGTCCCGGGCTGATCCGGTAGCTGTCGCTCAGCGCGAGCAGGCGCTGCTCGCGCTCATAGAACAGCAGCGTGCTGTCGGGACCCGGATGGGTCTTCAGCAGCGCCTGCAGCCGCGAGAGCAGCGCCGGGTTCTCCGACTCCGGCGCGATCTTGATGTAGACGCGCCGCGCGCTGGCTGCGGCGCGGGTTCCGCCGGCGGCGCCTTGCCCGCCGGCAGCGCGTTCCGGCGCGCCCGGCTGCGCGGACGGGCGCGTTCCCGCAGGCGGCTGCGCCGCGCCTGCGGCGGCAGTGCCGCGGCCCCCGCGGGCCAGTGCGGCGCTGCGGCGCTGGCGCATCGCGCGCAGCGCGCCTTCGCTAAGCTGCGCGGCCTCCTCGGCCAGCAGCTTGAAGCCCTCGTCCTCCTGCTGCACGCGTGCACGGAGGGCAAGGAGGGCGCCCTTGACGATCAGCGGGCGGCTGCGCTTCCACACCTCGGGGAAGAGCACGACCTCGCAGCGCTCGATCTGGTCTTCCCATTCGGCAAAGGCCATTGCCTTGCCCGCCTTGGTCATAATCTCCTTGACGGAGACGACCATGCCTGCCGTCACGACCATGCTGTCGTCGGCGGCTTCGCCGAGATCCATCAGCTTCTCGGTCTCTTCGCCTTCGAGCAGTTCGGCGAAGTCGTCGAGCGGATGGCCGGACAAATACAGGCCGAGCAGCTCGCGTTCCAGCTCCAGCTGCTGCCCGATCGTAAATTGGGGGATTTCCGGATAGCGGATCTCCCAGTTCGGCGTTTCGATCAGGTCGTCGAAGAGCTGGATTTGCAGCTCGTCGCGCTCCTTGCGCCATTTCAGCGCCGCCTCCACCGTCTCGTCCATCATGGCAAGCAGCTGCGCGCGATGGCCCGGCAGGCGGTCGAATGCGCCCGCCTGCACCAGCGACTCGATCACGCGCTTATTGCAGACGCGCAGGTCGACGCGGCGGCAGAAGTCGAGCAGGCTGTCGAACGGCCGCTCCTTGCGGACGTTCATGATGTTCTCGACAGCCAGCGTGCCGACATTCTTGACCGCCGCCAGCCCGAAGCGGATGTCCCCGGCGCCTTCGCTGGCGACGGGCGTGAACAGAACGCCGCTTTCGTTGACATCCGGCGGCAATACGCCGATGCCGGTGCGGCGGCATTCCAGCACGTATTCCGCCACTTTGCGGTGCGAGCCCATGACGGCCGTCAGCATGGACGCCATAAATTGCACCGGATAATGCGCCTTCAGATACGCCGTCTGGAAAGCCAGCACGCCGTAGGCGGCGGCATGGGCGCGCGGAAAGCCGTAATTGGCGAACCGTACAATCATATCATAAACGGCGTTTGCGTCTTCCTCGCGGTAGCCGAGCCGGAGGCTGCCCTCCACGAAATGGCTGCGCTCCTGGTCGAGCGTCTCCCGTTTTTTCTTGGAGACGGCGCGCCGCAGCAGATCGGCTTCCCCAAGCGAAAAGCCGGCCATTTTGGAAGCAATTTGCATGATCTGCTCCTGGTACACGATGATGCCGTACGTATCGGCCAGAATCGGCCGCAGGTCCTCATGCGGATAAACCACTTCAATCTCCCCGTGTTTGCCGCCGATAAACCGCGGAATAAATTCCATCGGACCCGGACGGTACAGGGCAACCACGGAGATGACGTCTTCAAAACCGCTTGGCTTCAGGTCCTTGAGCACCCGGCGAATACCCGCAGACTCCAGCTGGAATACCCCGGTCGTCTCTCCGGCGCCCAGCATTTCATAGGTTAACGGGTCGTTGTCGGGGATGGTCTGGAAATCGGGCAGGCTGCCGCTCATCTCCCCGATCCAGTTCATGCAGCGTTCAATGATCGACAAGGTGCGCAGCCCCAGAAAGTCCATCTTCAGCAGCCCGACGCTCTCCAGATGCTCCATGGAATATTGCGTCAAGGCCGTGCTTTCGCCGCCGGCCTGCAGCGGCACGGCATCGGTCAGCGGGCCTTTGGAGATCACGACGCCGGCCGCGTGGGTGGAGGCATGCCGCGGCATGCCTTCCACCTTCATGGCCATGTCGAGCAGCGACTGCGCTTTCGTATTCGTATCGTAGAGCTCCTTCAGCTCCGGGCTCGTCTCCAGCGCCCGTTCGATGCTGATATGCAGTTGTCCCGGAATCAGCTTGGCGGTCTTGTCCACCTCGCTGTACGGCAGGTTGAGCGCCCGGCCTACGTCGCGGACCGCGGCCCGCGCCGCCATCGTTCCGAACGTGATGATCTGGGCGACATGCTCGCGGCCGTATTTGTCCACTACATACGCAATGACTTCATCGCGGCGCTCGTCGCTGAAATCGATGTCGATATCCGGCATCGTAATCCGCTCGGGGTTGAGGAAACGTTCGAACAGCAGGTTGTATTTGAGCGGATCGACATCCGTAATCTTGAGGCAGTAGGCCGTCAGGCTTCCCGCCGAGGAGCCCCGGCCCGGGCCGGTAGCGATGCCGTTGCGGTGGCAAAACGCGATAAAATCCCAGACGATCAGAAAATAATCGCTGAAGCCCATGTTCTCGATGACGCCGAGCTCATAGGACAGCCGCTGTTCAGCCGCTGCCCGCTCTTCTGCGGAAGCCCAGCGCGGCGTATCGGCATAGCGGGCTTCCAGCCCCTTGAAGCACAGCTCGCGCAGGTATGCCGCGGCATCCTGCCCTTCCGGCAGCGGCGCAAAGGCCGGCAAAATATGCCGCCCGAATTCCAGCTCCAGATTGCACTGTTCGGCAATCCGCCGGGTGTTCTCGATCGCCTGCGGCACATGCGGAAAGAGCGTCGCCATCTGCTCGCCGCTTTTGAGATACAGCTGATCCGTACCGATCTTCAGCCGTTCCTCGTCGTCCACCGTCTTGCCGGTGCCGATACAGATCAGCACGTCCTGCACTTCGGCGTCCTCCCGCTGCAGATAGTGGACGTCGTTGGTTGCCACCAGCCCGATGCCCAGTTCCGCGGCAAGGGCGATCAATTGCGGGTTCACCCGCTTTTGCTCGGGTATGCCGTGATCCTGCAGCTCCAGATAGAAGTCCGGGCCGAAAATCTCCTTGTAGCGCATCGCCGCCTTGCGCGCCTCGTCCGGGCGATCATGCAGCAGATGCTGCGGCACCTCCCCGCCGAGGCAGGCACTGAGGCAGATCAGCCCCTCCGCATGCGCGGCGAGCGCCTCCATGTCAATGCGCGGCTTGTAATGCTGCCCCTCCAAATGCCCGATGGTCACGAGCCGCATGAGATTCCGGTAGCCGGTCTCATCTTTGGCCAGCAGGATCAGATGGTAAATCGGCTGGTCCTTCCGGCTGCCCCGCTCCTTGCGGGAGCCCGCCGTCAAATAGGCTTCAACGCCGATAATCGGCTTGATTCCGTGCTCGCGGCACGCTTTATAAAAAGGGATTGCCCCATACATGACGCCATGATCCGTCAGCGCAAGCGATTCCATTCCGTATTCGGCCGCGCGGCGCACCAGATCGGTAATCCGGGCTGCCCCGTCCAGCAAGCTATATTCGCTATGCACATGCAGATGCACAAATGAGCTCACAATCCCACATCCTTTCGACAGGCTCGTCATCCAAAATAAAAACATATGTTTTTATTTTATCATATTCATAGGGCCGCCGCCCATACAATGGAATAGAAGGAGAAGGACGGGCTGATGCGGCAGAACGTCGCGCCGGCCGGAAGGAGGCAATCTTCAATGAACCTGTTTATGAGCAAGGCGCTGCTCGATTTTTTTATCGCCTGCGGTATCGTCATCGGCGGAGCGATGCTGGGCGGCATCGGCGCGGTCGTATCGCTGCAGCCGCCGACGCAGACGATGCTTGACATAGCCGACCGGATCAAAATCTGGGCGCTGGCGGCGGCCGTCGGCGGCACCATCGACCCGATGCGGGTCATCGAAAGCAACATGCTGGGGGGCAACCTGTCTCCGGCGATCAAGCAGATTTTCTATTTGTTGTCGGCTTTTCTGGGCGCGCATCTGGGCAGCGAGCTGGTTAAATGGGTCTGCGGCAGGGGGTAAACGAAGATGAGGGTGCCGCCGTTTCACCGTTACCGCCGGTTCTCGCAAATCTCGGCCGTGTTCGTGCTCGGGATGGTGGCGGGCAGCGTGTTGTACAATTCGATTTTTCACGCCGGCTATAACGCGCTTTGGATGGACAATCTGGAGCTGCGCATCGAAATCGAACAATACCAGAAAGATATCAAAACGCTGAAAAAATATAACAACAGCTCCACCGTCATTCGCGAGATCAAGCTGCGCACCGAAAGCACGACGGACAAGGATGGCAACGAGGCACTCGATACCGTGACCGAAAAAGAAATCATCAGCAAAATGACCAAGGACCTCGCCCCGATGCGCGGACGCAGCATGTTCGAGATCGACACGGACGGCAAGCTCGCCCGGCTTCTGCTCGACGGAAAAATCTATATCGTGCGCGATAAGGAATATGCCGTCAGCATCCGCACCATGCTCGTCATGGAGGGCGTGCTGCAGATTTGGGTGGAAATTCATCCGAACCGCCGCTGACCCGCCGGCAAATGTGATAAAATAGTGACAGAAAACGTTCGGCACAATCCATTTGCTGAAGGAGCGGCTGCCATGATTCTTGTCATTAAATACTTGCTGTTCATACTGGTTGTCCTGTTTGTGCTCGGCTCGGCCTGGTACAGCGTGCTGTCCCGCAGAGAGCCTGATCCGCTGGAAAAAGGCCGGAAGCGGGCAGTCATGAACATCCTGCTCGGCGGCATGCTGATTGCGCTTGCGCTGATGTCGATGTTCCTGTTCCGCGGCTCCTCGATCAACATCGTGGTGGAGGCGCTGTTCCTGCTGCTTGGCCTGTTCAATCTGTTCTCCGGCCTGCGCAGCCACGGCGTATACAGCCGCAGCAAGGCGCGCGGCGGCTCGAACGTGTGAGACGGCCGCCAGGACGCAGCAAGATGAACCTGGCTGCGGCTTGGCGGGCTTTGGCTGAACGGGTACTATCCAACCCCGTATGCCGCAATGGGCTGGGCGGGCAAGTTATCGCCTGACAAATTCGAATTCGCGCAAATATTAGCGGGATTTTCTCCCACTAATATTTGCGCGTTACATTCCCGGCATTAAAATAGTGGGATTTCCTCCCTCTATTTTCATCTCAAAAGCTAGTAAAGGTCCAAAAAGCATAGATTAGTGGGATAAAATCCCTCTAATTCGCTTTAATTACCCGTTTGAGCGAATTTAAAGGGATGTTTTCCCACTAAATGCTGCGGGGCGTTAGGGGTACGCGCGGACCGGATTTAGCGAGCCGGTTACGAATGGATCGGATTACGAATGGATCGGGTTACGGATGGATCGAGTTACGAGACGATCGGATTACGTGGGGAGCCATGTACGAGCGGACCCGTCGCGAGGGAGCGAGCTACTAGGGGGGCCGGGAGTAAGGGGGCCAGATGCGGGTGCCGGGTGTAAGCCATAGTTTTGCAGACAATCCCACTAAGAAGGGGATCGCGGTCCCAACGCGTAAAAGGAGCCCTTCCCTAAATTGAAGAGAACGACTCCTGATTTAAGCGCCTTTAACCGGCGCAAAGCTCACCGCTCCTGCCGGCATGCGTCGCCGGCAGGAGCGCTGTCCCGGCCTTGACAGCTTGTGCTTACCCGTGGTCGATGGACTGCAGCCGCAGCACAGCTTTGGCCACCATCACATCCGTATGGCTAATCTCGATCTCCAGCTTGCAGGTTCGGCGGCTCACCTCAAGAAGCCGCGGCATCACGACGACGGAGTGCTCGATCTGCACCGGCCGCAGGAAGTAGGTGGACATGTTGTCCAGCACGTAGTCGTTGCCGGTGATGTCCTTGGCTGCCCTGAACGCGGATAACGTCATCAGCGTGGATAACACACCTTCCGAGATCGTGCCCAGGTCGGTGGCCATCTGCGGCGTAATGAAGCCATGGAAGAACAGCCGGCCTTCCTCGTCGCGCTCATCGGCAAAGCCGTTCCAGATCAGATGGTCGAAAGTTTCGCCCAGTTGCGGCTGGTTGCTGACGTCGCGCAGGCTTTGCAGCACCTCGCGGCGGGTCAGCGAGCCGATCAGCTTGCGGTTGCGGTCCACAATCGGCAGGAAGTCGATGCCCTCCCACATCATGATCTGCGCCGCCGATGCCAGCGAGGTCTGGAGCCCAGCCGTAACGGGGCTGCGGACCATCGCTTTTTCAATGCTGGATCCGGCGTTCAGCTCCTCTACGTCGCGGCGGCCGACGATCCCAATGACCCGGTTCCACTCGTCCGTCACGGCGAAACGCTGCTCGCCGCTCGCCAGCGACAGCTCGCGCAGCTCCGCGACCGTGCTTGCCGGTTTCAGCGTATGCAGGCGGGGTTTGCTCTCCAGAATGTCCTCCACGAGCATGATTTTTTTCTTGATTAACCGGTCGAAAATTGCTCTGTTGATCATCGACGCCACGGTAAAGGTATCATGCCGCGAGGAGATGACCGGCAGCGCCAGCTCGTCCGCCAGTGCCTTGACTTCCCGGCTTGTACCAAAGCCACCGGTAACCAGCACCCCGGCGCCCTGCTCCAGCGCAAGCGAATGCGCATCTTCCCGGTTGCCCACGATCAGCAGGCTGTCGGCGTCGATGTAGCGGACCATCGCATCGATTTTCATCGCGCCGATCACGTATTTATGCAAATGCTTGTTCAGTCCGTCCGCGCCGCCGAGCACATGGCCTTCCACGATATCGACCACGTCGCCGAAGGTCAGCTGGTCGGATATATTCCGCGGCTTCTTCTCCACCCGGACCGTGCCGATCCGTTCTTTCGTAATCACGATGCCGAGATTTTCAGCTTCCTTCACCGCGCGGTAAGCCGTCCCTTCGCTGACGACCATCTCTTTGGCCAGCCGCCGCACGGAAATCTTCGTTCCGACCTTGAGGCCTTCGATATGTTGCAGCAGCTGTTCATGTTTGGTAATATTATCGCCTTGACCCTCCAACTGTTACACCTCCATGCCTCAATCTGTACCATTCTGTACTCATATTACCGCCCTTATCGAATGTGCGCAAGAGCACATTTTCAGGCTTCCCGGAAAAATTTCATGATTCCGCACAAAAAAACCCGCAAGCGCTGCTCACGGGCTTTTTCAGGCTTCCACACCGGCTGGCGCACGGGCTGCCGCTCCCCTGTTACATCCGGCCGGGCAGCTTCGTTTCCTCCGAGAGACGGCCCTGCCAGGACTGGAGTTTCTGCTTGCGCACGGCGTCGAGCCGCTGCTGTTTTTCCGCATCCACGCCGATAATGAAATGCATATGCGACGCGATGACCATAAACGCGAACAGGCACCAGACGACGCCGAAGCCAAGCACCCAGCTTGGACCGTTTTGAAAGGACAATCGGGGAAGGGCATACAGCAGCATGGCGAGCGCCACGAGCATATAAGCGACATGCTTCAGTTTGCTTCTTTTTTTCATCGGACACAGCTCCTTCTTTCCTGTAAAGGTGATCAGTTACTTCTCTGTTTCTACTCTATGAATTTGCCGCCGCATTTATGAGACAAGCCGGAGAAAAAGTTTCGGGCCGAGGGACCCCAACCTCTTTTTCATGTAGCGCCTTCGCCAAGGATATGAGATGATGTGGGCATTACAGGAGGGGATGCCAAAATGAACCAAGCGTTCGCGCAATCGGAATTCACAATCCGCAAAAAAGTATTCTCCATCATGGGGGCCAAACTGCATATTTATAACCATGCCGAAGAGCTGGTGTTTTATTCCCAGATGAAGGCGTTTAAGCTCAAAGAAGATATCGCGCTTTATACCGACGAGAGCATGACCCGTGAACTGCTGCGTATCAAAGCCCGGAACGTGATCGATTTCAGCGCCACCTATGACGTGCAGGATTCAGAGACCGGGGAACATGTCGGCTCGCTGCGCCGGCGGGGCCTGAAATCGATGGTCAAGGACGAATGGATCATCATGGACGCCGGCGGCAAGGAGATCGGCCTGATTAAGGAAAACAGCCTGTTCATGGCACTGCTGCGGCGCTTCATCACCTTGATTCCGCAGAAGTACAATATTGAAATGGACGGCGAGGCCATCCCCGCGTTCCGGCAAAACTTCAACCCGTTTGTGACCAAAATTATCGCCGATTTCTCGGAGGACCGCAGGGGCAAGCTGGATCGCCGCCTCGGGCTGGCTGCAGGCATTCTGCTCTGTGCAGTAGAAGGCAAGCAGGAATGATCTGCAAGGATAACTTGCGGATCAGGCCTATGAATCACGGTGACCTTGGCTTAATGGCAACTTGGCTTAGCGATCCGAGGGTTTTAGCGTTCTATGGGGATAACGCCTGGAGCTTAGAAGCGGTCACCGCGAAATACGGTCCAAGGATCGACGGCTCCCATAACGTTGTTCCGTGCATTGTTGAATATAACCTTACGCCGGTTGCCTATATCCAGTATTACAGATTGCAAGAAGGCGAACTCCATGATTTCGGATATCCCGCTGACGAATCTATTTTTGGAATCGATCAGTTTATGGGAGAGCCGGATCTTTGGGGGCACGGCATCGGAACAACGTTCGTTTCAGCCATGCTCGAGTACCTGAATACTCATCTGCACGCCGCTAAAGTTGCCCTGGAAGTGAAGCGTACTAACCCTAGGGCAATCCGCTGTTACGAGAAATGTGGCTTTAAAAGGGTGAAAAATCTCGCGGAGGATATGATCCTAATGGAGTGGGTTAACAACGCCTCAACCTAAAAAAGATGACCCCCCGCCCGTCCGGTTCGGGCAAAGAATCATCTTTATACATATCTTCCCTATGACGGGCCGCGATGCGCAAGAGCGCATCCGGTCCGTTTTTAGTTGCCGCCGTACATTTGGGCCAGGCTTTCGGTGATGATCTTGTTGACATCCTCGATAACCACGCTAAGCCGGCGTTCCGCTTCGAACAACCGGCGGATGCCCAGATTCAGGTTCAGCACCTCGAAAAGCTTCTCCATCTTCTCCATTTCTTCCTGCGGCGGCATTTCGCCGTTCATCATCTGCTGCTGCAGCTCAATCTGCTTGCTCCGGAAATTATCGAGCATGGCCTTGCTTTCGGGATCGGCTTCGATTACCCGCATGGCGCCGGCGATGTCCGCCACTTCGCTGCTTTCTTTGATCGCTCGGGCGAGTTCATGCGCTTTGTCGATTACGTTCATATTGTTTTGCCTCCTAAAATGTTGTCATTGCCATGCGCACGGCACGGCTTTTTCAAGAATGGGTCAATCACCAAGGGTCAGATGTCTCCATATGATGAATGATACGTAACCCTTAAGCTTAAAATTGCCGGCATCATGCTGCCTACCGGAAGGAGAACCACGATGTCCCAACTCAAGATCCCGGTCCAAACGGTCCACTCGGGCATCCTGCAGGAAAATGCTGTAATGCTGGGCGACAAATCGATGAAAAAACTCAAAATACCGGCGCATGGTCCGATTCAGCTCGCCTTCGGCTCTTTCCGCCAGGAGGTCGCCGTCATATCGGTCCCCAAAGCCGACAGCCTGCGCATCAATGAGAATCTGGCACGGCGGATGGGCTGGAGAGGACGGCTCTCGCTGAATGTCTCCTACAGCTCCGGCAGCCGTACGCTTCGGCTCGGGCCGGTCATCGGAGTGCTCGTCAGCAGAGATCATCCGGACCAAACCGACAAGCTGTTCGGAACCATCACCATGTTTTGCCGCGAGCTGACCCATGCCTGCCATGCGCAGGGCGCCTATGTATATTTCTTTACCCCGGAAGCGCTGCAGGAAGGGCGCAATGCCATCCAGGGCTGGGTATACGACGAAGGTTGGCGAAAGCTGAGTCTTCCCGTAGCGGATGTCATCAACAATCGGCTGACGTCGCGGAAGGCGGAGAACAAACCTAGCGTACAGCATTTCCTGGCGGAAGTAAAATCCCGTTACGGGACCCATTTCTTCAATGAAAAATTTCTCGACAAAACCGAGGTGTTCGAAGCATTGGCGCAGGACCCCGCGCTCCAGCGGTATCTGCCGGAGTCGCATGCCTTCAGCGGCTTCAACCAGCTCAAGAAGATGTGCGGCAGCTACCAGAGCGTCTTCCTGAAGCCGGTCCGCGGCAGCCTTGGCAAAGGCATCCTGCGGATCTCAAGGGAGGAAGGCGGCGGTTACCGCCTATATTCGACGACGGCGATGGGCACGCGGAAGCAGAGCTACCCGAGTCTGGCGAAGCTGTTCCAATCCATCGCGCCGAAAATGAAAACGACGCGTTTCCAGATCCAGCAAGGACTTCAGCTGATGGAGGTCAGCCGCCGGCCGGTCGACTTCCGGGCACTGGTGCAAAAGAACGGCACCGGCAAATGGGGTGTCACCTCGATTGTCGCCCGCACCGCGGGAAGCAACCATTTCGTGTCGAACCTGGCCCGGGGCGGTAGCCTCAGTACCGTCCGCGAGGCGCTGACCAAAGGTTCATTGCCGGCAGGCGTACGGGAGAGCGCGCAGGTACAGCTCCCTAAAGCGGCGCTGGCCATCGCCAGAGGGATCGAGACGCATATTCCCGCCCACTTCGGCGAGCTGGGAATCGACCTGGCGCTCGACCAGTCCGGCCGCATCTGGCTGCTTGAGGTCAACTCCAAGCCGTCCAAAAATGATAACACGCCGCTGAACGATCAGAAAATCAGGCCGTCGGTCAAACAGATGATTCTGTATTGCCGTTACCTGGCCGGCCTATAGGAGGCGCATGATGGCAGAGTCTTTATCCGGCTGGCTCGGCGTGCTGACGGACCGCCGGAGCGCCCAGCCCCCTGTCGCCGAGCCGGAATTTTGCCGGGAGTTATGCGCGGCCGCGCCGCATTACGGTTTAAAGGTCATCGTCTTTCCTCCGGATGGGGTGCAGCCAGACGGCCGGATGGTCGCAGGCTACGCCTGGCAGGAAGGCCGGTGGGAGACCGTCCTCGCCCCGGCGCCGGACGTTCTGCTCAACCGGTGCCTGCGCAGCGGCCCGGGTTCCGGCAAAACCGCGGCGCTGGCCGCTCTCTCCGGCGCCCTGCCCTGGTCGCGTGGCTTGCCCGATAAATGGGGCGTCTACCGGCTGCTGAGCCGCGAGCCGGAGGCTGCCCGGCTGCTGCCACCTACCCGGCGGTACAGCGGGCCTGCCTCCCTGAAGGCGATGCTAGCCGGCCGCGGGGACGGCGTCTTCCTGAAGCCGGCGGACGGCTCCCAGGGACGGGGAACCCTGCATATCGCCTCCGCCGGCGGCAGCGGCATGCGGGTCCGGGGACGCACCGGAACCAATCACTCTTTTGAGCAGCGGTTCGACCGGGCAGAGGACGCCCTGAGATGGGTGCATGCCTTCGCCGGCACACGCCGCTATATTATACAGCCTTATCTGCATCTGACCGGTCGCGACGGCCAGCCCTACGATATCCGTGCCCTTGTGCAAAAAAACGGACGCGGGGTCTGGTCGCTGACCGGCATGGCCGTTCGCCTGGGCAGCAGCGGATCGATCACCTCGAATCTGCACGGCGGAGGGACGGCGGTGTCCCCGCTCCCCTTTCTGCTCCGCGAATTCGGCGGGCGGGGGCCGGAACTGCTCTCGAGCATTGCGGCGGATGCCCTGATGCTGCCGCCGCTGCTCGAAGCGGCTTGCGGCCGTCTCGGCGAGCTGGGCCTCGACTTCGGCATCGACCGATCCGGCAGCATCTGCCTGCTGGAAGCCAACTCCAAGCCGGGACGCAGCGCCTTCCGGCTGACCGGAGACCGAGAAGCATCCCGCCTTGCCGTCCATAATCCGCTGCGCTATGCGCGGTATCTGCTGCAACAGTCCGGAAAAACCGGGAGCAAGATCACAATGGTTTCTAAGGAGGATTCATAAATGGGTCTCACTTTTTGCAACGTGCACTTCACCAAGCAGCCCCAAAGAATCGTATATGTCTCAGGCGAGCTGATGAAAAGCCTGAAGCTGACCGGTAAAAAAAACATCCGGCTGCGGCTCGGAAAGGATGCCATCCCGGCGACGATTAAGCCAATCAAGCGGGCGGGCAAACATCTTTTCCTCGCTTCCGGCGTCAAAAGCGCGATTAAAATTCCAAAGGCAGGCGGCGTCTATCTGCGCAATCTGCAAAATGATGAAGTCCAGCTTGGACCGCTGGTCGGCATACTGTCCGATGGCCCCGTCTCTTCGACCAATCCCTTCGGGTCGCGTACGGGTTTCATCAAACAGCTGCTGCGCGAAGGCAGCAACCGCTGCTATATCTTCGCTTTCACGCCGCGCGACATCGATTGGGGACTGGAGCAGATTAACGGCTATTTTCTGAACGCCAGCGGCAGGTTCGAGCGTAAAACCGTTCCCCTGCCGGATGTCGTCTACAACCGCCTTCCGAGCCGCCGGGCGGAGACGTCGCCTTATATCAGCCAGCTGCGCGAACGTTTTATGAAGAAGAAGATTCCGTATTTCAACTGGAGCTTTTTCAATAAATCGGATATTTACCGCCTGCTGGAGAACGACAGCGCCGCTTACCGCTTCGTGCCCGAAACGCACAGCAATCCCACCCCCGAGAAAATGCGCGACATGCTGGAGCGTCATCATTTCGTCTATTATAAACCGTCCGCCGGCAGCCTCGGCCTCGGCATTTACCGCCTGACTTACCTACCGAAAAAAGGCTACTTTGCCCGCTACCGCAAAAGCGGAAAAAACGTGCTGCTGCGGTTCACCAGCTTTGAAAGCCTGATGCGGATGCTTCGCGCCCGTCACGGGGCCGGGCTGCAAAATTACATCGTGCAGCAAGGCATCCGCCTGATCGAGATCGACGGCTGCCCGATCGATTTCCGGTTCCACATGCATAAAAACGGCTCCAACCAGTGGGTCGTCGTCGGCATCGGCGCCAAAAAAGCCGGGCGCGGCAGCGTAACGACCCACCTCAAAAACGGCGGCGCGCTGCTGACGCCGCAGCAGGCGCTGGGCCGGGTATTCGGCCCGCGGGCCGAGGATGTGCTGCAGAACGCCAAGCTGACCGCCATCCGGCTGGCGGAAGCGCTGGAAGTCCAGCACCGCCATCTGCTCGGCGAAATTGGCTTCGACTTAGGCATCGACCAGGATGAAGACGTCTGGATGTTCGAAGCCAACGCCAAACCCGGACGGTCGATCTTCCGCCATCCTTCCTTGCGCGCTGAGGGCAAAGCTTCCGTTGAGCATATTCTGGAACATTGCCTGTACCTCAGCAAATTCCGCAGGAGGGAAGAGCTATGAGTACGCGCGTCTCCGATTCTTCCAAACCCGTAGTCGCCATCCTTACGACCAGCGACCGGGTGAAGCTGTTCCGGGGCAACCGCAACAATTTTCGCGACATTATCCGTACCGGCAAGGAAATGGGGTATCTGGTCTACGTGGTGACTGTCCGCGATCTGAAGCTCGAGGATAAAATGGTCAACGGGTATGTCCCTTCTGCGAGCGGGAAGCTGTGGTACAGCATTCCCGTCCCGCTCCCGCAGGTCATCTACAACCGGATTCCAAACCGCAAGGATGAGGAGAAGGTGCCCGTCGCCCGGAAGATCGCCGAATGCCTGAGCCACCCCGAAATCCAGCTGTACAACCCGGAGTTTTTCAACAAATGGAACCTGTTCGAATGGCTGAAGGAGTCTAAGGCGACTTCGCGGCATGTGCCAAAAACCCGGAGACTCCGCGGCCCCCGTACACTGGCGGCCATGCTGGCAAAGCATGACGGACTGTATTTGAAGCCCGAAAGCGGCAAAGCGGGCAAAGGGATTATGCGGATCCAATACAATGAAGCCGCTCCTCTGCCGTTTCGCCTGCAGATTCAGACCGGCAAAAAAAACGCGACCTATAAAACGGCCTCGCTGGATCTCCTCTGGAACCGGGTCAAACGGGAAAAAGGGACCTCGCGCTACATTGTGCAGCAAGCGATCCAGCTGGTCCATTACCACGGGCGCCCGTTTGACCTGCGGGCGCTGCTGCAGAAGAACGGCAAAGGCAACTGGACGGTCACCGGGATCGGCGCAAGGCTGGCCGGCGCCCGCAGCATCACGACGCATGTTCCGCGCGGCGGCAGCGTCGAGGAGCCGGTAGCCATGCTGGAGCCGACCTTCGGCGCAGACCGCACCGCAGCCATCCTGCAGGAGGTGTCGACGAACGCGCTGCTCCTTGCCCGGCAAATCGAACGCGGCTCGCAGCTGACCTTGGGCGAAATGTCGATGGACCTTGGTGTCGATGAAGCAGGCCACCTGTGGTTCTTCGAGGCAAATTCCCGGCCCATGAAATTCGACGAGCCGGCGATTCGAAAGCTGTCGCTGGAACGGATTTTCCATTACAGCCAGCATCTGTCCCGCCAGACCAAAGATCCCTTGCAAAGGAAGCAGACGCCATGATGATCTCTTCGATCTTTGATACGACGGCCGGGAAGTGGCAAAGCTGGCTGGCCGGGCTGCAGCAGTTTGTGCGCGAGCACGGGGAACGGCGGATTACCGTTTCCGCCTACCGTCAGCTCGCCCGTCTGACGCCGGAGATGCTGGCCGTTCCCGGCACCTCTCTGATGATCGCAACGGTGCGCGGGCAGGCCGGCCGCCAGCTCGCCGGCTTCTGCTTCGTCGCCGGCTACGGCCGGGACGCCTGCATCGTTGCTGTCCATCCGCTCTACCGGGGGCGGGGTACGGGCACCGCGCTGCTCGCCGCACAGCTGCGGCGGCTCGGCCGGCTGGAATGCCTTGTCGCCGCCGATAACGCTGCCAGCCTCAAAATGTGCTTCAACGCCGGTCTTGCCGCCGTCGATCTGCTTCGCGGGCCGACCGGCAAGCCCACTCTCCTTCTTCGGAAGCCTGAAGCCGTCATCAGCAACGAAACCAATCCGCGGGAAGGTGAACCCTTGTGTCAGAACCCGTATTAGGCATTCTTACCTTATACATGAACGACGCCAAACAGCTTGAAGAAAAACCCGTCTACCGGCGGATGATCACCGAAGGCCGGCGTCTCGGCCTGGACGTGTTCGTGTTTACGCCGATGGATGTCCATACCGGCAAGCAAATGATCCATGCCCTGATGTATGATCCGCGTTCCGGCAAGTGGACGCGCAAATGGCGCCGTTTTCCGGATATGATCTACGACCGCTGCCGCATCCAGCGCAGCCCACGCTTCCAGCAGCTCCTGCGCTTCCGGTCGAAATACAGCCATCTGCTCTTCCTGAACCGGCCGCTGCGGAACAAATGGACGGTGCACCAGACCTTCTCGCAAAAAGGGCGCTTCCGGCAGCATCTTCCGGAGACCCTGCTGTACCGCTCTTCCCAAGATTTGCACAAAATGCTGAAGCTCAGTCCCATCGTCTATATCAAACCCGCCAGCGGGACCGGCGGACGGGGGATTCTGCGCGTCGAGCGTTTGGGCGGCGTGAGAGGCATCTACGACGTGCAGGGCCGCCGGCAAAGCCGTCAGATCATTCCTCCCCGGAAGGTCTCGCTCACCAGCCTGGAATCCATCGTCCGCCAATGGTGCATCGGCGGCAACTTCATCGTGCAGCAGGGCATCCCCCTGCGCCTGCCCAGCGGCCGGGTGCATGACTACCGCATGCTCGTGCAGAAGAACGGCCAAGGCAACTGGGAGATGACCGGCATCGCCGGCCGGGTCGGGGCCGCACGCAGCGTGACCTCGAACCTGCATGGCGGCGGGCATGCCATCCGTGCGGAGAAGCTGCTGCGGGAATGGCTTGGCAGCGAGGAGAAGGCGCACAAGACGATCGAAACCGCCGACAAGCTCGGCATCGATGCCGCCCGCTATCTGGAGAGCAGCTACGGCGCGTTATGCGAGCTGGCGCTGGATCTGGCCATCGACAGCAGCGGCAAAATCTACATCCTTGAAGTCAACCCGAAGCCGGCTCGCGAGGTATTCGCCCAGTCCGGCGACAGCGACACTTACCACAAAGCGCTTGTCCGGCCGCTGGAATACGCGCTGTGGGTCTATAAGAACAAAGGGGCAGCAGCCGCTGTTCCCCAAACCCAGAAGGCTGGCGAGGAATGAACCTTTGCCTTTCGCAAAATCCATAGCGTTACCAGCGCACAAAAAAGAACCATAGATCGCCATTGGCGGATCAGTGGTTCTTTTTCATAGTGGAGAGAGGTTCACCTCTGGTTAAGCTCCATGGGCTGTGACGCACATGTTGCGTTGGACTGACTGGTTGTATTGATAGGTGGTGGTGACAGCGAGTGTAACGGACCTGAGCGCCGCTATTTGCTGAGTAACAAATTATTTCCCACTCTAACGGACCTGAGCGCCGTTATTTCCGAATTTTAAGCCAAATTCCAGCCATTGGCGATGAATAACGGCTCTGATGTCCGTTACACTTAGCAATACCGCTTATTTCGCCAAATAACGGCTCTGGTGTCCGTTAGGAGCTAATGCGAAGGATTTTGGCTTGTTCAGAAGCTTGTTCAGAAGCTTGTTCAGAAACTTGTTAGGAGTAAGCAAGGGCGATCACGGCAGCCCTTTAAACCATAATCCCCGTCACAGCACCTTATGCAGCCTCATTCCAGGCACGTGAAAACTTGCCGCCTATGCACAAGCCTTTGGTTTCAGCCAAACATCATTTCTGCCTCTATCCGTTCTCCTCCCCCCGTCACCTTCCATCCATACGCAAAAAAACGCCCGCAACCTCATCAGGTGGCGGGCGTTCCTATACATGTTTATTCGTTGGTGCTGCTTCCTTCTTCCTTCGGCATATCCGGAAGCTGCAGCAGGTAGCTGTTCGACATGTCGAGCAGACGCTGGGTCGCAAGGAACTCGCTTTCGGTCGAGCCGCCGGTCGTTACGGCGTTGTCTTCCGTATTGAAATTGGTGCCGTCCTCATATCCATTGCCGGTCTCGTACAGCGTTGTGTTGTTGATGAACGAGCCTTTCGGCAGGAAGTGCCGGATCGGCAGCAGGTTGTAGGTCTGGTTGAACAGATCTTCGCCAAAATGGAGCTGGCTTGCCGAAGATACGCCCAGCAAGTTCGCCACGGTCGGCAGGATGTCGACCTGGCCGCCGGTAATGCTCATTTCCGATGGCAGCATGGCGCCAGGGGAATGGACGATAAACGGAATGTTGAACAGGTCGGTGTAGCCGTAATCGTGGCCCAGCACCTCTTTCAGCAGTTCTTTTTCATCGTCGCCGAGGGTGTTCATCGGAACGCCCTGATGGTCGCCGTAGAAGACGATCAGGCTGTCATCCCAGAGACCGCTGCTCTTCAGTTCGTCGAGGAACTGGCCCATCGCATAGTCGGCATAGTTCTGAGCGCGGATGTAATCGCCCAGCAGCGTGCCTTCGTACCGTTCAGGCAGTTTCATTTTGTATTTATCTTCCGGAATGCGGAACGGATGGTGCGCGCTCATGGAAATGACCATGGCATAGAACGGGTTGCTTCCCTGATCCATCTTCGCCAGTTCCGGCACCGTTTTGGCGAACAGCACTTCATCGGAAGAACCGAAGGCGATGTGATCGTCGTCGCCGTAGAAGGACGCGTCGTAATATTTCTCAAAGCCGATGGCCTTATACAAGGCAGTACGGTTCCAGAAGGACACATCGTTGGTATGGAAGGTCGCATTGTCATACCCGTTCGCTTTAAGCAGCTTCGGCAAGCTCGGTACGGCCTTGTTCATGTAATCCGACGAGGTGGCCGGCTCATGAAGCGGCACGTAGAACGATGTATTCACGGCAAACTCGGCATCCGAGGTTGTGCCTTGACCGGCGTTGGTATAGAAGTTTTTGAAGTACGTGTTTTCTTTGGCGAGCTTGTTCAGGTTCGGCGTGATTTCCTGGCCGTCGATGGTCAGGCCAATCAGGAAATTCTGGAACGATTCCATTTGTACCACAATCAGGTTTTTGCCTTTGTCGGCGCCGAAATACTGCGGAGCTGCCGGTTCAGTGATGCCTTTTGTGGTATCCACCGCCTGCTGGCTGATCTCCTTGGCGTCGATGATCTCTTCTTTTTCCGTCATGTCGGCCACGATTGTGTAGAGCTCGTAATTCAGAATGCCCATGCTTTCAGCTTTCTTGATCTCGTTCATGCTGGCGTGGTTCGGCCAAATGTTAAAGAAGCAAAGCGCCAGCGACACGCAGGTCAGGCCGATCAGCGCGGTGCGGTTCATCCGGTACGCGCCCCGTTCCTTCATGCGGGCGATATATTTTGGACGGAACATAAAGAACAGGAAGAATACGATGTCAATGAAAATGAAAAGATAATACGGCGAGATCAGCGAATAAGTGCTTTCTCCCACTTTGGTAACCTTGTCGGCCTGCTGCAGCGCATGATAGGTTGCAATGACGCCATAATATTTATAGTACATGAGTACCGAGAAGTAGATCAGCGTCATCAGCAGGTTGGCTATCATGTAGTACAGAATTTTCCGTTTGGTCGCGAACCATTCAATCAGGCAGAACACGATCATGAAGAACGGAATTTCCGTCAGGAGCATGCCCCAATTCGGGCCGTCCTTGAACACGACGAAATAGGCCACGGCGCTTTTCAGCAGCAAAATAAACGAAAACAGCCAGATCGGTCTTGAATCCAAATATTTTTTCATAGGTTTATCTATCTCCTAACCATTTCTATAAGAAGTTGCACAACAGACCCCGGATTTCCGCGCAGCACAAAACAAAAACGTTGCCGGACAACAGTCATGTTACTGTAGCCAATGTTGTTCGCCTCGGTTCTATATAAAGTCGCTTTAACATAAACGTTCCTCATCTATACTTATGCATTAAAGCACAAAATAGATTGCTAATCAACTTATACTTATTGCCTCGGATTCCGGGAAAATTCCACGGTAAACTAAATTTGCTACATCCGCATGATGCCGGAAAGTAATGGCTATTCCGCGTCATCATAGAGGGTAAGAAGTTCTGCAAACGAAGAAATGATGGCATCGGAGCCCTTCAGTTCATCTTCTTTGCCGAACCCGGCGTACGCGCAGCCGATCACGGTTTGCCCGTTGCCCTTGCCCGCTTCCACATCGGAGGAACGGTCTCCGACCATCCATGCCCGGTCGATTCCGTGATGATCGAGAAGCAGCTTCAGCAGCTCCGTCTTGGTTGCCGTTCCCTGGCCGCCGGCGCTGTACAGCCCCTCAAACAGACCCTTCAGCTCATGCACGGTTACGATCGTGTGGATATAATCCTCCAGTCCGTTGCTCGCAACAAACAACCGCAATCCCCGTTCCTTCAGCCGGGCAAGCGTCTCCGGAACTCCCGGATACAGGAGGGTTCCCCCGTTGTTCAAGCCCTCAATCTCCAGTTCAAGCAGCAGCTCATCCGCCCGGCGGTGCACGGCTTCATCCGCGTCCGGCATGACATTCTTCCAGATTTGCGCCAGCAGCATTCCGAGACTGCCCAGAATCAGCTCCTCCGGCGGCGTCGGTCCGCTGAACAAGCCTTCCTCGCGGAGTCGGTCGAACATCCCGTGATAGGCGGGCAGCAACAGGCTTTCCGTTTGAAACAACGTGCCGTCCATGTCGAATACCATCGCTTCCGGCTTTTTCAGTACCGGACTCATTTTCTTCTCCTCATGCTGCATTCCGGCATTCCTTCCTTTCGCTTACGCTTCACTCATCTCGCCTTATAATATCGGATTTGGGTCGCCATTGTCTATGGAATGCTGCCTTGGACTAGTAAAATTTTCCGTTTATTCCTTGCCGAACGCACGAAAAAAGGACCGTTTTCCCCACTGAAACTCAGCAGGAATGCGGCCCTTTCCGTCATCGGTATGAAATGAATAAATTAAAATTATACCCGGTCGAAGCTTGCGATCAGCTCGTCGAGAATGTCCTTGCTCACCATTTTTCCCTTGAAGTTGATCAGGTTTTCGGAGCTTCCCGAGAAGATGCAGGTCGGCTCGTATTTGCGCAAAATGATTTTTTCTCCGTCCACGAAAATTTCCAGCGGGTCCTTTATATCAATTCCCATCGTTCTGCGAAGCTCGATCGGAATAACGATCCGTCCCAGTTCATCCACTTTTCTCACAATTCCAGTTGCTTTCATGTTTGCTTCCTCCTTGAAATCCATTGGTTATCGTCAATGATGCTGCAATCCTGAGTCGTAACGATTACGCCATAACTGACATTTTAAGGTGCTATATCTTTCCTGTCAATTTTAATTCTACATCTTTTGATATATATCGACAAATACACCGCAAATATTTAGATATCTTTCGACAAAATAATTGTTAAAATTTTCAACATAGCTAAAATAGAACCCCGCGTGCCATACCGGAAAATCCGGCGGCCCGCGGGGCGGTTCAGCTGAGACGGCAATCGGTCAGCTGTTAAATTTTATCAATGCACGCGAAGCTCGAACAAACGGGCGGTCCGGCCTGCCGGAAGCGCCGCAGTCAGGATGCCTTGCGCCTTGTCCCAGCTCCAATTGGCACCGTGGGCCTGCGGATACGCGCAGGCGGCATCGGCGTCCCGGCCCTTCAGCTCCGGCAGCGGCAGACGTACCGCCTCCGCGTCGCCGGCGATCCGCCAGATCGCGAGATAACGCTTGTCGCCGCGGCTCAGGCCGAAGCTGACCCATTCGCCTTCACCGTCCGGAAGGCCCAGCGGCCAGAACGGAACCGCCTGCGGAATATCGGCGCGGATCGATTTGTAATAATCGAGCGCTTCCTTGACCAGCGCCAGCCGGTGCGGATTCAGCTCCGCCAGGTGGCCGCTTTGGTGGACGCGCAGCAGGAGGCAGTTCACCATGTTGAAGATGACCTCTTCATCGTCGCCTTCGCGCATCGGATACGACCAGACGGCGGATTGCTCCGGCGTCAAGGCCATCGGCGAGCCGGCGGCAATGGCGGCATAGCTGACGTAATCCTCCTGGTCGCTTGTCGACTGGATGCTGTGGCGGCTCAGCATCGCGTAGTCCATCCGCATGCCGCCGCTGGAGCAGTTCTCGATCACGAGCTGCGGATAGCGGGCAAAAATGCTGTCGAGCCATGCCAGATAAGCGCGGTTATGCTGCAGCAGCCCATCGCCGAAGCTGTCGGCATCCGTTTCGGTGCCGATGCCGGCATTAATATTGTAGTCCATCTTGATGTACCCTACGCCGTATTCCTCGACCAGCCGTGTAATAACGCTGTCGGCATGGGCGATCACCTGCGGATTGCGGAAATCGAGCTGGTACCGGCTGCGGTCTTTCACCCGCTTGCCGTGGCGCATGAAGAACCAGCTGTCGTCCGTGTCAGCCAGCTTCGGCGAATTGATGCCCATAACTTCAATTTCCAGCCACAGGCCGGGAATCAATCCTTTGCCGCGGATGTAGTCGAGCACGTATTTGATGCCCTCCGGGAACCGTTCCGACGAGGGTAGCCACTCGCCCACGCCGTCCCACCACTCGCCCGGCGCATACCAGCCGGCATCGATGCAGAAGTATTCGCAGCCGACTTCGGCAGCGGCGTCGATCAGCGGCAGCAGCTTTTCGGTCGTCGGGCTGCCCCAGAGGCAGTTCATATAATCGTTAAAAATCACCCGCAGCAGCTCATTGTCCTCGTTCGGCCGGCGGATGATCCGGCGGTAAGCGGTCAAATGCGCGGCAGCGCTTTCCATCCCGCCAACGGCGGAGCCGACTGCGACCGGTACGGAGCGGAAGCTTTCCCCTGGCGCCAGTTTGAGCCACCAATGGTTGTCATGCTCCGTCGGACCGCTGATGAGCAGCGTCAGCTGGTCGTATTGGTCGGTCAGTTCCCAATGCCAGGAGCCGTTGTGCTCAATCTGCCAGAACAGGGTGCCGCCGCTCTCCTTATTATGAAGCAACGCCACCGGCATCAGCTCCGCCGCCGACCAAGAGCCGGTATTGCTGGCGGCAATCCGTTTGGAGCCGCGGTCGGCCAGATGCGACATCCCGAGCTCCGGGAGCCGGTAAGTCTTCCACTGCAGCTCGCTTTGCCAGCCGCTGTGGGCTACCGTGACTTCGATCTTGTCGCCGCGGTCGCCCGCGCCTTCCTTGTCGACACCGGTCAACGCAAAGGAGGAGACGTACTCCACCGCGACCTCCTCCGGCCCGTCGTTCTTCAGCTCCGTCCAGGCGCGGACGATCTGCACGCCGCTGTAGAACTGCAGATGCTGCACCGCTAGGATGCCGGTAACCGAATCCGCGAGCGCCAGCTCAAGCTTGCGGCCTTGCGCGTTGCGTGCTTCGGTATGCCCGACATAGCGCATCCGCAAGCCGGGATACGAGGCGCGGTGCGTCCGTCCGTGGTACTCTGCCCGGTCCTCCCCGCTGAGCTGCAGCTCCAGCAGCCGGAAGCCGGCTTTGCGGTCCGCCGGCACCGATTCCGGCGCGAACGGCCATGCGGCAAAATGCAGCAGCCGGACATCCTGCTCCGCGGTAATTTCAATCGTAAGATAAAGTCCGTTCTCTTCAATCTGGATAAGTCTGCTCTCCATCACGATCTGCGAACCTCCTGAAATCCATTTTGTTATCTAGTATAAGGTCATAAGGGCCTATAAGAAAAGACGGCCCGCCGGTAAGGAGCTTACCTTGGAGCCGTCCAGGGAATCGAACTTCAGGTTATTGGGCCGAGCCGAATTGAATCCAAGCCTGCTCGATTTCTTTAACCGTTTGATCTTTGTTTTTGCTTCCGCCGATATAGGCTTGCATCAGCTCGCCGAATTTTTGATGGAAGGTGTCAAGCGAGTAGTTCACCGACAGGTCGCCGGATTTTTCAGTCTTCAGAATTTCTGCCATTTCCTTAGGCATTTGCAGGTCCGGCAGCGGGGCATCCTTGATTGGAGGAATAACCTTCGCTACTGTGGAGAACCAGCTCTTGCCGTAGTCGGAAGTGTACAGCCAGTTGAAGAACTCGATAGTTTCGTTCACGACTTTGGAATCTTTATTGATGCGCAGCGCTTGGTCGGCGCCGGTAATGATTTGCGATTGTTCCGCTTTGTCGCTGACAGGGTAGCCTGCGATGCCAAGATCGAAATCAGGCGTGATTTTCTTGATCGCTTCTTCGTCCCATGCGCCTTTACCGGTCATGAATGCCGCTTTGCCGAGGGCAAAGTCGCTGACTTCGGCGTTGCTGTCGCGTTCCAGCGGTTTGTCGGTACCATGTTTTACGGTAGTGTCGATGAAGTTGAAGAAGTTATTGTACAGGACCGGATGGTCTTTAAACGTTGTTTTACCGGCGATAAAGTCGGCAACCAGCGTCTTGGCGTCCGTGCCGGCATCCTCAGCGGCAGCGTCTACGAAATGTTGGAAGATATGCTTCCATACCCACCATTCTTTATAGGCGTTGGCGAAAGGCGTGATGCCTTTGGCTTCCAGCTTGGCAATGGCATCATCCATTTGCGCAGTCGTTTTCGGAACTTCGGTAATGCCCGCTTCGGTCAGTAGCTTTTTGTTATACATCAGGACGAACAGGTTGCCTTTTACCGGAAGACCCAGCACCTTGCCGTCCGAAGAGCTCATGTTGGAGCGGACTGCATCGGTCATTGCCGCTGCGAGCGGTTCGTTGGTCAGGTCGGCGCTGTATTCGGCAAATGTATCGATATCCCCGCCAGCTGTCGTTTGGAATACGTCAGGCGTGCTGCCTGCAGCGATTCTGGATTTCAGGACGGTGTTGTAGTCGGCTTGCATAATTTCCAGGTTGATCGTTACATTCGGTTTTACTTTTTTGTATTCCGCGATGTAGGCGTTAAAAGCGTCGGTGTACTCCGGAGAAGCGGTAAACATGTTGATCGTTACCGGCTTGGACGAATCCGTAGCCGTGTTGGCGGCCGCACCGTTGTTTCCGGCCGTATTGTTCTCAGCGGCATTGTTATTGTTGTTCCCGCCGCATCCGGCAAGCAGCCCGCCGGCAAGCACAAGACTGGCAGATAGAGCAAAAAAGCGTTTCATTATGTTGTTGCCCCCTTTTCTTCATTGCGTGATGTTCATGGTGTTATTCTAAATAAAAAGGAAAAGGATAAAAATGTACATAAGTGAACGGTTGAGGGTAAAAAAGTAGCTCGTGTAACCGCTTTATTCCCCTTCCTCCGACAGCTGCTGTCGAAATTCCGAAGGCGAGCACTCATAGTAATTGCGAAACGCCTTACTGAAATAGTTCTTGTCCTTGTAGCCCAGCATCTCGGAAATATCCTGGATTTTGAGCGCCGGATCCGACAGCAGTCCCTTGGCCTTATCCATTCTTACCTTCTGGACATACTCGTGAATGCCATATCCGAATTGCCCCTTGAACAGCTTCATTAAGTATTCTCGGCTAAGGAAATATTTATCCGTAAACATGGAAATCTTGATATCTTCAAAATAGTGATTGTCGATGTAGTCCTTAATGTTCTCCAGCACCGTGTTGCGGTCCCCGGACAATGAGCGCCCGATCTCCGCGGCGAACAGATCCAACATCCGGCCAAGCAGCAATTCAAATTCGTCAAAGGCGGTAAAATCCCGGCGGATTCCCGCTTTGGCCAGCCGCTCCCTCGCCCCGCGCTGCCGATCCGCCTGCGCTTCCGGGCCGGCGCCAAGATCCCCGAGCAGAATAATGAACTCGTGAATCGTTCGTTCGGCCTCACCAAGGCCGAAATAGCCGCCATCGCGCCATTTGCGCGTCAACTCGGCCAGAATGCTCCGGGCATGGCTGACGTTACCGCTCTCCAGGCTGCTGCGGATCTGCGGGATCCGTCCGGTCACCGAAGCGCCTTCTTTCGCATTGCTCTCTCCGGGATCAAACACGGCGACGGTACCAGCTTTGAGCGACAGCAGATCAATCCCGTTCAGCGCGGCTTTGGCTTCATCATACGATTCGGCCAGCTCCAGCACTTCACCATAAGGGGTGCCCATGCCGCTGACGCAGACGATGCCGAACAAGTCCTTCAGCACGGACACCGATTTGCGGATATGATGAAGCGACTGGAACGCCGCTTCTTCGAGGTGGCTCCCCTTGGCAGCCAAAATCGCAATTACCTCGCGTTCCGCCTTAGGGTCCGCGAAGCTGAACGCCTCGAAATCGCCGGCCCCGCTGTCATTCAGTACATTGGTGATCGCAAACTGCATGAGCCCTCGATCGCCGCGGAAGCGGTCTTTAAGCACCTGCTCCGCATTCAGCAGCCGCAAGACGCCGGCTGCATACCGGTACGCCCCCAGATGCATGCCGATCACCGGCGATAACGTCTCGGAGGAAGGATTTTTCACACTTCGGTCGATGATGGACAGGTAAAGCTTCTCTTTGAGTTTAGGAAGCGACAGGTTAAGAGCGATATTGCGGTTGATAAATTCATTATCCCGCGCCCGCTTCGTCTCAAGCAGGCTGATCGCTTTGCGCAGCGCGGTATTCAGATCGGTACGGTTTACCGGCTTCAGCAAATAGTCGATCGCCTTGGACTGGATAGCCTGCCGGGTATAGGCAAAATCGTCGTAACCGCTGATGACGATCAGCAATATATTTGGAAATTCTTTTTCCGCCGCCCGCAGCAGATCGAGTCCGTTCATCTCCGGCATTTTCATATCGACCAGCGCGATGTTGACCGGCTTCTCCCGCATCAGCTCCAGGCCGGCTTGTCCGTTCGTCGCCTCCAGCACTTCATCCACGCCGAGCGCTTCCCAATCTCCCAGAATGTTGATCGCTTCGCGCAGCGGTTCTTCGTCGTCAATAATCAGTACTTTATACATGATGTACCTAACCTTCCCGCGGCAGCCGCATTTCCAGCAATGTCCCGCTGCCGTCGCTTTGTATGATCAATCCGGCTTCTTCCCCGTACAGCAGCTTCAGCCGCGTATTCAAATTTTTCAGGCCGATGCTCTCCCCGCCTCCGGCGTCTTCGGGCGCCGAATCGTCCCACTCCACCGCCAGCGAAGCCCGAACCTCAGCCAGCCTGTCGCCGCGGATGCCCGGTCCGTCGTCCAGGACGGAGATGATGTTATGCGTAGAGGTCTCGTACGCCTCGATCGTAATCGTAACCGGGGTGGATACTTTTTCAAGCGCATGCTTGATGCAGTTCTCCACCAGCGTCTGAATGGACAGCTTCGGAATCCGGAGCTCCATCAGCCGTTCTTCCCAATCGTAAAGCACCTGCATCCGGCCGCCGAAACGCGCTTTTTGGAGAGCCAGATACCGTTCAATATGCCGCAGCTCTTCCTTCGCCTGCACCACATCCCGCCCGCTGATGCAATAGCGCAGGGTGAGCGCCAGGTTGTCCACCATTTCCACGATATCGTCGCTGTTGTTCTTCAGCGCTTTGGTGGATATCGCCTGCAGGGCGTTATAGAGAAAATGCGGATTGATCTCGGCCTCCAGCGCTTTGAGGGTCGCGTTCTTTTGCGCCAGCTTGATCTTGTACCGCTCGTTGATCAGCTCGTTGGTGCGCTCCACCATTTTGTTGAAGTGGCGGGAGAGGTAGGCGATTTCATCATTGCCTGTCACCGCAGCCTCCGCCTCAAAGCCGCCGGCGCTGAACCGCTTCATCTGGAGGGACAGATGCTTGAGCGGGCTGGTAATTTTGTTGGCGACGAAGCTGACCAGAATGACCGATGCGATCAGGAAAAGCACCCCGATCCCAAAGCTGAGCATCCGCGCCCTGGTTGCCGCCGCATATATCTGCTTGTATGGAATCGGCTTAACCAGCTTCCAGCCCTCATTTTCGTTGACATCATAAATGACCAAATACTTCTCTTCGGCCCCCTGCCAGGTGACACGTCCGCTGCGGCCATCTGCCAGCAGTCCGGGAAGCCCTTCGGCCGCGCTTGCAGCATAAAATTCCGGACTATCGACCACGAAAGGCACATCATCCGGACCGAGATACATCAGATGCTCGCCATCGGTAAACGGAATGTCCTTCATGATTTCATCCATGACGCTCGAATTGAAATACAGGGACAGCATGGCTTGCGGCTCACGCGACGCGATGGAACGGATCATGCGATGGTAGCCCATGGCGCTTTTTTCCTTGTCAATCGGATAATCGCTTTTGATCTCCTCCGCCGTCTGCGGCGTTACAAACGACTGGTAGGCGCTGTTCTTCGGACTGTTCAGCGCGCTCTGGTACCATGGAAGATTGTCGATCGGCGGATGCGGGACGACGCGGACCGTAATATTATAGTTTTCTTTGGTGACATAATAATACTTGTGCTCTTTGATGATGTAGAGATACACCGCCTCCAGGTCGCTGCGGGAGAAATACAGGTTCTTCAAATAATTCTCCACATACATCTTCGACGCGTACTCTTCGGACTCATGGGTCAGCGCGTAGCTGAACTCGTCGTAGGAGATCTGCGGGAGGGAGAGCTGCACGATGCCGTTCAAATAATTCTCGAGATTGCGCCCGACGAGCAGCAGGTTGTTGCTTGTACTGGCAATGCTGTTGTTGACCGATTCCTGCCTCAGCATACCGTACGAAATAAAAGTCAGCGAGGCCACCACCAGTATGACGATGCTCGTAAATAACAGGATCAGCTTATTGGCCAGTCGGCGGGATACCCGTGCCAGCATGGGCTCAAGCAGCTTGTACCACGTCTTGCGGATCACGTTCTTCAGCTCCTTTGGCAGCCTTAGCGGGGTGAAAAAGTTCAGTTCACCTTTTTACCCTTAACTGTACTCTTAAATCCATTCATGAGTATATCGGGCTGCCCTATAATACACAATATAGACTAACCGGAATGGTTATGTGTGGCAAGCTTGGCCAAGACTCCCACTCTATCAATTAAAATGAGGTGCAGCTATGTTTAAATCAGTCGGCAGAAATTTGCGCGATAAACTGGAGTTCGGGATTTTCACCCTCCCGGTTCTGATCTGTGTCGCCGTGGCATTCTATATTCCGTTTGCCATGACCATCCGTTATTCCATGATGAAATGGAACGGGATTTCCAAGCATCCCAAATTCATCGGCCTGGATAACTTCAAGCAGATCTTTACGGGCGACAGCAATTTTTCAAGCTCCGCATGGTTCACGATCAAATATGCGATTCTCTACATCATCATTGTCAACGTGCTGGCGATCCTGCTCGCCGTGCTGCTCGATATGAAGCTGAAATCGACCACGTGGCTGAGAGCCGCATTCTTTATCCCGTATATCCTCAGCTTGGTTATCGTCGGCTTTATCTGGAAGTTCATCTTCATGCAAGGCTTTAACTCGCTGGGCGACAGCACCGGCTGGGCGATCTTCGGATTAAGCTGGCTGGGAACGCCGGGCCTCGCTTTTATCTCTATTCTAGGGGTTTCGATCTGGCAGTCCATCGGTTTTTACCTGGTTATCTACATCGCCGGTCTCCAGTCCATTCCGGATGATTTGAAGGAAGCCGCTACCGTCGACGGCGCAGGCGCTATCCGCCGCTTCTTCAGCATTACGCTGCCGCTGCTTGCACCTTCGATCACGATCTCGGTGTTTATGGCGCTGACCAACTCGATCAAGGTCTTCGACGTCATCCTGTCGCTTACCGGCGGCGGTCCTGGCGGAACGACGTACAGTATCGCCTATGACATTTACCGCGACACCTTCCAGAACAATCTGTACGGCTACGGTACAGCCAAGGCGTTAATCCTGTTCGTTGCAGTACTGGTCGTTACGGTCATTCAACTTACGTTCTTCAAACGGAGAGAGGTGGAGGCATAATGCATACAAACAACAAAGCTGGACGAATCGTTCTTGAGGTGGTACTCGTCCTCCTCTCCCTGCTCTTCCTGTATCCGCTGTTCCTGACGATTATCAACTCGCTGAAAAATTTCAGTGAAGTCATGACCGACGTCATCGCGCTGCCGAAGCACCTGACGTTCGACAACTACTCGTATGTATGGAAATTCATCAACTATCCGCGGCTGTTCCTGAACAACTTCATTATTACCGGCCTCGGTTTGCTCGGGATCGTCTTCGTTTCTTCCATCGCAGCTTATAAGCTGGCACGGACGAAATGGAGAATCAGCGGAATTATCTACTTCATCTGCATTATGCCGATGCTGATTCCGTTCCAGTCGATCATGCTGACGGTGCTGCAAACGGCCAAAAACCTTCACCTGTCGGAAAGCACCTGGGGTCTGGGCCTGTTGTATTGGGGTTTCGGCGCTCCGCTCGCGGTCTTCATCTATCACGGGTTCGTGAAAGGCATTCCGCTTGAAATTGACGAAAGTGCCACGATTGACGGCGCCTCCGGCTTCCGCCTGTTCTTCAGCGTCATCTTCCCGCTGCTGAAGTCGGTCACTACGACGATCATCATCATCGACGTGATGTGGATCTGGAATGACTTCCTGCTCCCACTGCTCATGGTGAACGGCTCGCCGGACACGAAGACGCTGACGCTGGCCGCGTACACGTTCGTCGGACAGTACACCTCGGACTGGCAATATGCAATGACCGCCATGGTTATGGCCGTGCTGCCTTCCATCATCGTGTTTATCTTCCTGCAAAAATACATCGTGAAAGGCGTTGTCGCCGGGGCCGTCAAGGGCTGATCGGGTCAATGTATCACATGAAAAAGCCGCCTCCAGCCGTTATGGCTGGGGGCGGCTTTGCTGTTTGGCGCTGAGATTATGCTTGAAGCGTGCTGAGAATTATTTGGGCTCATCTGGTGGACGCTCCGCTGCTCTAAGCACGGCAATTTCAACAAATCAAAAACTGCACAACAACTGCAAAACAACAAGCTTACAAACCGATCAACATCAAACCACCAAACCACCAAACCAACAAACCAACAAACCAACAAACCAACATAATCAACAATCCAAGCCGATACTGCACAACAAGTACAAACCTATCACTTCACTACATATCAGCTCCATCAGACAGCGACCAGACGGCCGCACTCTAATGCTACCTTCCTTAACAAGGCCGTACCGATAAAGGCCAGCCCGGCAATCACATGGAGCAGGTTACTTGGTTCTGTTGCTAACGGACCTGAGAGACCTTATTTCCGAAAAAACAAATCATTTCCCAAATTAACGGACCTCAGCGCCGTTATTGTTGCTGAAAGAGCGAATTTCCCGCTCAAAATAATAGAATAACGGCGCTGGTGTCCGTTAGCGACGGAAATACTATGGTTACCCCCAATAATGGCGCTCCGGTCCGTTAGCCAATAAAGGCCGCGCAACAGTACCCTAACCGTCAACACTCCCAGCGAGCACCCGCCAAAACTATAATGTAAGTCCAGAGCCCCATCGTTTCTCAAATCCCATTCCACGCCGACCAGCCGGATTTGCCCACACCCCGCAGACTCCACGCTTCTCGCCTCTCAATTCTCGCCCTCGGGTTTCGCATCACTCTTAACGCTCACAACCCTACATCTTCTCGCTGACCGTGCCGTCGGCGGCAACCTTGGCGTTGAACGACAGTTTGTTCAAAGTGGCAATCGTCCCTTTGTTATAGGCCGCATTCATGAAATTCGGCTGGCCGCCGGCGATTTTGACCGGGGTAATCTTCGCGGTGACGCCGGAGGCGGTGAGATTGATATGAAGCAGCATGGAATGCAAGGTTTTGTCTCCGCCGCGCGTCGAGCGGTTGAACACAAAGTTGCCCAGCGAATAATAGATCGGCTTATGCTTGTAGTATTCGATGCCCATCAGGCAGTGGCTATGCGCGCCAAGGACCAAGTCGGCGCCGCTGTCGATCAGTTTCTTCGCCAGCGTCCGCGAATCCTTTTCCGGGTAATCCTTGAACTCCTGGTTCCAGTGCAGATAGACAATGGTGTAGTCGCTCGTTTCAGCCGCTTGTTTGACGGCGCTCACCAGCGGCTCGGCGGTGTACGCCTGGGCAGCCCCGGCATGGTTCGGCCCGGCATGCCACGATGGCCCGGACAGGACGCGGCTCGCGCCGATAATCGAAATGGTTTTGCCTTTGATTGTGCGTACGAACGGCTTAAAGGCTGCCGTACTGTTCCTGCCCGCGCCGGTATGGCCGATTTTGTACTGATCTAGATAATCGAGCGTGTCGAGCATGGCGGCCGGCCCATAATCAAGAATGTGGTTGTTAGCCAGCGTTACGCCGTCAATCCCGGCATAGACCAAGCCGCCAAGCGTTGCCGGTTTGGAGCGGAACACAAAGCTTTTCACCGCGGGCTCCCCTTTCAGGGACACCGGCGTCTCCAGATTGGCGAATGCAAGATCGGCTTTTTTCAGGACGGGTGCTACTTTGGCAAAAGGAAAATTAACCCCGTATTTGTCGATTTGCTCCCCGACAAAGCCGTCAAGCAGAATGTCGCCGGCAAACGCCAGCGTGACCGTATCCGCGGCGGCCGTTTGAGCGGATGCCGGAGCACTGCTCGCGGACCATCCTTCTCCGGGCATTAGAAGAAAGAATACAATGAACAAAGCTGCGATTTTATACAACTTATATGCTCCCTTAACTGAAATGATATCTCCCTACTATAAAGGAATAAGCTGGACGGTACAAAGGACTAAAGACCCTGCATTGTTTCGCGATTGTGGCTGACCGGCACCTTGCGGAGCACGGCGCGGAAGCAATAAACGCGCTCCCCGTCAGGCGGACAAAGGGCATCGGCCGGTAGGCTAAAGTCCGTCTCGCCCCAATAGCGGAACCCCGCCGCCAGCAGCACTTCGTTCACCAGCGGCAAAGCGACTGGCGGACTCGCAAACGTCAGCACCAGCAGTCCTTCACTGTTTAGCGTCCGGTAAAATTCCTTAACCGCAGGCGCCAGGTCTTGAATCGGGAGGTGCTCCAGAACCGCAATGCAGAATATCGTATCAAAGCTTTCATCCACATACGGCAGCCGGATCAGGTCGGCTTGGGACAGCTGCAGCTTCGCCAAAACCTCTTCGGAAATTTGCCCGGCAGCCTCCGGCCCGACTTGTTCATAAACATCGCGGAGAATATAATCCGTCGTTACAATCCGCGCATCAATGTCGCAAGCGAAGGTTTCGTCGCTGACCGCAGCAAGATGAAATTTAAGCGGCTGCGCGATGCCGCAGGCTGCGTCCAGCACCGTATCATGGGGCGAGGTGAAGTGGGTGCACCATTCATATTCGTAAGGGCGGCTCCACCAGGAATCGGGCAGCTCATACACGAGCTTGTCGCGGCGGGCATCGGAGCGGACAAAATAACGGGAAACATACGGATGTGTCGGCATGGCCAGGACTCCTTCAAATGGGTTTTCGGTAGTGAGAGTATATTCAGCAATCGTCCAATCATGCCATGTCCTTGAGACTGGGAAAAGCGGCGCGGGCTTGTTAGTCCATTGGCTGCGGACGGAAACAATAGGAATGGAGGTTAGATTGATTAGTTCGCAGCCTGCACGCATACGCCTAGGAATGGGGCATTCGCCCAACCACAAAAAACGCCCCGAAGCCGCAATGGGCTTGGAGCGTTTCATCAAAACCGGCTACCGCCGTTACACGTAATAGGAAAGCAGTTTGGCGCTGGTGCCATGTTTCTGGATCAACGTATCCAGCAGCTTGTACCAATCAGGGTCGACGGTGCAGCGCTCGGGATGTTTTTCAAACCATGCTACCGCTTGCTTGATGCCTTCCGCAAAAGGAACGGTGGCTTCGAAATCGGGAACCAGCCGTTTGATCTTGCTGTTGTCGAATACGATGCTGACCGCCTGGTCGCCGATCAGTCCGTCAGCTAGACCCGCCGGTGCATGTGCGGCAATAAAATCGGTGGACATATGCACCACCTTCGGTTCATTGCCTGCGGCTTGTCCAATGGCGGCATAAATCTGGTTCCAGCTCAGCACCTCATCCGAGGTGATATGGATCGCTTCGCCGATTGCTGCCTCAAGACCGAGCAGACCGACAAAACCTTTGGCGAAATCGGTATTATGGGTCAGCGTCCACAGGGAAGTGCCGTCGCCGTGAATGACAATCGGCTGGCCTTTGCGGATGCGTTCAATCATGGACCAAGGATGCGCCCAGCTGGTGAGGCCGGCCGGAATCGCCGTATTGCCGTACGTATGCGAAGGGCGGACAATGGTTGTCGGGAACCCGCTGTTATGGTAAGCCTCCATCAGCAGCTCTTCGCAGGCGATTTTGTCGCGAGAATATTGCCAGTACGGGTTCACAACAGGTGTGTCTTCCGTAACTACATAATGCTGCAGCGGCTTCTGGTACGCAGAAGCGGAGCTGATAAATATGTACTGCTTCGTTTTTCCGGTAAAAAGCTCCAGATCCGTCTTCACATGCTCCGGGGTAAACGCAATCCAGTCGACAACCACATCAAACTCATGCCCTTTCAGCGCCGCGGCTGCTTCCTCCGGCTTACGGATATCGCCTTGAATCACTTTCGCTCCGGCCGGAACAAGCTCATCCCTCTGTCCGCGGTTAAACAGGTACAACTCGATGCCCCGTTCAATCGCAAGCTTGGACACCGCCTCGCTGATCAGTCCGGTTCCTCCGATAAACAATACTTTCATCTCTATTTTGCTCCTTTCCAAGCCGTAAAAGCCAATGTATTCGATTTCATCACATTTTATTCTAGAACAGTTTGTTTATAATTTCTATCTCTTTGTGCAAAAATAAATACATGTCCGGTTTCTTAATAATATTTACTTTATAAAAGTAATATGCTATAGTAAATATCACAGATATGAATCCACACCGTAAACCAAAACATTCACTCAGGAGGAACTCAAATGGCTAACTTGAACATTGGAATTATCTTGGGAAGCACGCGCGTGGGACGCAACAGTCCGCAGGTCGGAGAATGGGTTAAAGGAATTGCGGAAGAACGCGGAGACGCCAACTACGAAATCGTGGACATCGCCGACTTTAAACTGCCCCTGTTCGGGGAGACGGACGCATCGGAACAGCTAGCCGCCTGGACAGGTAAGCTGGCCCAACTGGACGGTTTTGTGTTTATCGTGCAGGAGTATAACCACAGCATTACAGGCGCTTTGAAAAATGCGCTGGATTCGGCCCGCGACGAATGGAATAACAAGGCGGCCGGGATTGTCAGCTACGGCTCCGCCGGCGGCGCGCGCGCTGCCGAACATCTGCGCGGCATTCTGGGCGAGCTGCAAGTCGCCGACGTGCGCGTACATCCGCTGCTGTCTTTGTTCACCGACTTCGAGAACGGCTCGGTCTTCAAGCCGGCCGACCTGCATAAGGCAAACGTCAATGCCATGCTGGATCAGGTGCTCGCCTGGAGCGGCGCCTTGAAGACACTGCGAACCGGAACGGTAGCTCCACTGTAATCTATAGAACAAAAAGCGGCGATGCTGCCCGATTGGGCGGCTTCGCCGCTTTTTCTGCATGTAAGGTATATGATAGATAAGAATTTCGGGCAGAATATATTCTCTGACGCCCTCAAAGCCGCCCATTGCTTCTTAAATTTCACGGAGTCCTTGTTTATTTTCCAATCAAACCCGTTTATATACATTAGTGCAACCAGAATTCATTTTTGATGGAGGCCACAGATGATCACAAAACGCCAATCTACTGAAACAGGGACGTCGTCAATATGTATCCATCAGGAATGCCTGCAGCACATTCCTCACAGCAACTGGGCTTATCTCTATAACAAAGAGGTTATTCACTTGCGGGTCCGCACCAGAAAAGGCGAAGTGGACCGCGTCATTGCCCTGACCGGCGACAAATACGATTGGGAGTCTTATCATCATGAGCTGCCGATGCGCAAGGTGGCGAGCGGACGATTCTACGACTATTGGCAAACCGGGGTCGTGCCGGACCACCGGCGGTTTTCCTATGCCTTCCGTTTCCATGCGGGACAGCAGACCGTGTGGCTGACCGAAACCGGTGTATACGACGAGGCGCCGGAGGCGCCGAACGGCTTTTTCGACCGTCCGTATGTCCATGAAATTGATCTCTTCGCCCCTCCGGAATGGGCCAAATCCGCAGTTTTCTATCAGATTATGCCCGACCGGTTCGCCAACGGCGATCCGGGCAATGATCCGGAGGATACGGCCGGATGGGGCGAGGCTCCTACGGTGGACAATTTCTTCGGCGGCGATTTGCAGGGCATTATCGATAAACTGGATTACCTGGAGGACCTTGGCATCACGGCTATTTATCTGACACCTATCTTTGAAGCGCCGACCAACCATAAATACGATACCCTCGATTACAAAAAGGTCGACCCGCATTTCGGTGACTTGGAACTGCTGAAACGGCTGGTGCAAGAGGCGCATGACCGGGGCATCCGCATTGTGCTGGATGCGGTGTTCAATCATATCAGCGCGAATTCCCCGCAGTTCAAGGATGTCATTGAACACGGCGAGCAATCGCGGTATGCGGACTGGTTTCATATCCACAGCTTTCCGGTGGAGGTGCGGGAAGGAAAACCCAACTACGACGCATTCGGCTTCTTCGAGCAGATGCCCAAGCTGAACACCGCCAATCCGGAAACGCGCGAGTATTTGCTGGATATCGCCGAATACTGGCTGAAAGAAGTGGGCATGGACGGCTGGCGCTTGGATGTCGCCAACGAGATCGACCATGCGTTCTGGCGGGAATTCCGCAAGCGGATCAAGGCCATCCATCCGGAAGCTTTTATTATCGGGGAGGTGTGGAACGACTCGCTGCGCTGGCTGGAGGGCGACCAGTTCGACTCGGTCATGAACTATCCGCTGTCCGACCGTTTGCTGGAATTCCTGAATTCGGATTCCATCGATGCAGACAGTTTCTCTGCCCAGATCGGGCATCTCCTGATGCGGTATCCGCAGCAGGCCAATGAAGTGATGTTCAACCTGCTGGCCAGCCATGATACCCCGCGCCTGCTTACGCTGCTGGGCGGGGACAAGCGGAAGCTGAAGCTGGCGACCGCCTTTTTGTTTACCTTTCCGGGAACGCCGGGTATTTTTTATGGCGATGAAATCGGACTGGAAGGTGAAGGCGACCCGGATTGCCGTAAATGCATGGTCTGGGACGAAGCGAAACAGGATCGCGGCCTGCATGCAAGCTACCGGGAGCTGATTGCTCTCCGCCGGAACCATCCCGCACTGAGAACGGGCGAGTTCCAGTTTATCCGAGCCAACGCCAATGAAAAAGCCTTTATCTATGAACGCTACAATGACCAGGAGCATCTAATCGTCTGGATGAATCCGGCGGAGCAGCCGGTTACCTTATCCTTAAAACTGGAGGGAAGCTGGCAGGATGCGCTCGATGACACTCCGGCAGCGGCTTCCGGTGATACCGTACAGATGGAATTACCGCCATTCGGCTATAGAATTCTGGTGAAAATAAAGTAATGTCAAAAACCGGCCGTTTCCTGTCATTCAGGAAATTGCCGGTTTTTCTGTCAAATCTGCCTGTGCCCCCTCTTACCTGGCCCGCTGCCGGAATCCGGCTTTGACGGTCATTCCATTGTCCCTCCGCTCCGAACCCGGATCTTTTTCGACTTGGCTCGGCTTCACCGCAAAGAGTATCAGCAGCGCCCCCGCAATGCCGAGCGCCGTCATGGAGCCGAACAACACGAGATGTCCCTGCCGCATGAGGAGCGAAACCGCCGGCGGTCCGAGCGCTACGCCGATAAAGCGCATGCTGCTGTAAAGGGAGGTGATCGTGCCCCGGGCTTCTTTTTCCAGACTCTCCGTGATCAAGGCATCCATGCAGGGCAAAACCGTTCCGATGCCGATTCCACCGACCGTAAGCAGGCCGACCATATAATAAATGTTGCTGGAAAAGAGGGTAACCCCCATCGCCGCGGACAAGATTACCATTCCCGTAAAAGCCAGCCACTTCATGCGCGGTTTTTTCTGCCCGATAAATTTGCCGCTGATAAACGAAGCCAGACAGAGCATCGCCAGCGGAATGGCCAGCACATACCCTTTCGAGGCGCCATGCAGATTATATTTGGATTCCAGCGTCTCGGACAAATAAAACAACACGCCGAAAACGACATACATGCAAATGCCGCCGATGGCAAATATGGCATAAACCCAGCGGCCATTCTTATGCAGAATCTCCTTGATCTCCCCCAGAAACTCCCGCAGCTTTCGCTTCTTTGCAGCCGAATCCCGTTTCTCAGGTTCTTTGACCAGGAGGACCACCAGCAAAAAAGAGAGCAAACAAAGCGCCGGAATGGCGATAAATGGCGCATACCAGAGCAGAATGCCTAGATACGCTCCGAGAATCGGACTAAGCACCTTGCCGAACGTATTGCAGGTCTCCACAATTCCCAGCCCTTTACTGACCTCCTTCTCATCCTTGAACAGATCGCCGACAAACGGAATCACGATGGGAAAAGCGCCGGCTGCCCCGATGCCCTGCAGCAGTCTTCCGGCCAGTATCACCCCGTAAGCCGCCATACCGTCCATAAACCAGGCTGCAGCAACGCAGACCGCGCCGCCCGCCGCCGCTATCGCCAGGCTCGGAAGAATTACCTTTTTTCGCCCGAAACGGTCGGATAAATACCCGGCTATCGGGATCATGACAATCGCGATCAAACCGTACACCGTAATGATCATGCTGACTTGAAACGCCCCGATTCCCAGTTCCTTGGAGATCAGCGGCAGAATCGGCAGAAGCATGGAATTGCCGAGCGTCATAATCAGCGGGATAGATGAGAGCGCGACGAGAGCCCCTTTTTGACTCTTCATAACTGAACCACCTTTATTAGTCTGCATGACCGTAGTGTGAGAATTCCGAAATCGATTTATACAGGCAGTTTCTGATTCCCTGGACCTGTCCTAAATTTCCATTTCCTTGAATAGACATAAATAAACAGGCAAGGAGGTGTAAGGTTGAATACTTTTTTCGGATACATACTGCTTGGGCTGTCTTTATCCGCTCCCATTGGCCCCATTAATGCCTCTCAATTGGACAAGGGGCTGCGCGGGGGCTTCTTTCATGCCTGGCTCGTAGGTCTGGGGGCGCTTACCGCCGATCTGATATACATGCTGCTCGTCTATTTCGGCGTCGTACATGTACTCGATCAGCCCTTCATCAAAGCCTTTTTATGGTTTTTTGGCTTTTTTCTGCTGGTGTATACAGGCATTGAAAGCATCAAGACCGCTGGAAAAATAACGACGGCGAGCACCCGGGGGTATGGAGAATCTCACTTCAAGTCCTTTTGGTCCGGATTTCTCATGTCGCTGTTTAATCCGTTGTCCATCTTGTTTTGGCTCGGTATCTACGGCTCTGTCTTAGCCAAAGCTTCGAGCGATTATCCAATGCAGCAGCTTCTCATATACAGCGGTGGCATCGTGCTGGGCATCCTGCTGTGGGACTTCTCCATGGCGTCCGCTTCCAGCATGTTCCGCAGAGTGCTTACGCCGGGCGTACTGAAAGCCATTTCGGTCTTATCCGGCCTTTCGCTGATCGGCTTCGGTTTATATTTTGGCGTACAAGCCTATAGGCTGTGGTTTCCTTAAACCTTGTTCTTGCGTAGACGAATTCCCTTGAGATGAAAAATCGCTCCCCCAGGCATTGGACGAATGTCCTTGAGCGCCTCAGCCGGTCGCTGAGCTTTACTGTTTTCCGGAGCCTGGCGATTCTTACGGACCCGCTGCACGATCACATCGCATATCGCAATCAAAGCGACCAGCAGAAGGCTGATCCAGAAGCCCGGCCGGCTTAATTTATGAAATAACGTGCCCGATACGGCGCCTGCAATCAACACCAGTCCGCTCCAGCGCTTGACGCTGTTCCAGACGGACGATTCCAGCAGCTTGCCCGAAGACAGCAAAATAAAGGCCCAATTATATAGAAGCATAATGCCCGCCGCCGTCGTCACGTATTCGTAGACCTTCCCGGGCAGCAGCAGCGCCAGCACGATGGCCGCGGCCAGACCGCATAAGATCAGGGTCAAAGCGAACAGCGGATATTTTTTCTTCCATTTTCTTGAGAAGACTTTGGGGGCATCGCCCTCCTGCGCGAGCGTGACCATCATGGAGGTGACGGCGTACAGGGATGCGGTCATGGTGGAGAAGCCGGCGATGATAAGCACGCCGTTGAACAAATGCGGCACAAAGGCCAGCCGGTCGCTGGCCAAGGCCAAGACGAACGGACTTTTATCCGGCACAAACCCCTTCAGCGGTACCATCGTAACCGCCAACCCGATCGAAACGATGTACAGGGTTGCAAGCGACAGCAGCATCACTTTCCCCGCTTTCGGCGCATCTTTGGGCTCCTTCAGCCGGTAAGACATAATTCCCAGCACTTCGATCCCGCCGTAGGCATAAAAGGCAAAAATAAATGCCGACCACAAGCCGATGCCTCCATGAGGAAAAAAACGTTCCGGGCCCAGCGGTACTTTTGGTGCGTATTTGCCTCCGCCGATCCATCCGGCCAGCAGGGCAACTGCGAGTACGAGAAACATGACCATCGCAGCCAGCTTGATGACCGCCAGCACGTTCTCCACCCGGTCAAAGCCTTTGTTTCCGAAAAAAACGATCACCATCCCGCAAAGGCCGAAGCCGGTTGCGAATACCCACATCGGCACCGCCGGAAACCAGAAGCGCGCAAAGATGGACAAGGCCGTTAACTGGCTGCCCATAATCAGCAGCTCTGAGAACCAGTACACCCAGCCGCTGCCGAAGCCGGCCCAATTCCCGAAAGCTTTCTTGGCATAAGATCGGAAGGAGCCTTGCTCCGGCTGATTAGCCGTCATTCGAGCCAGTGCGTCAAAAACAATGTACGTACCGGCAGCCGCAAGCAGATAGACGATAAGCACAGCCGGGCCGCCAATGGTAATGGCCAAACCTGAACCCAAGAAATATCCCGTACCGATAGTTCCTGCAACCCCGAGCAGAGTGAGCTGCCACCATTTCAATTGCTGTTTAGACTGCGTGTTGTCCGAAGTCTTCCCCATAAAGGCATTCCTCGCTTGTTTATTATGGTATCGATCGCCATCTCCTTTAGAGTTCCCGGAATTCCCCTTTTCAGTTTGGCAATATCTCGCTTAGCAATGAACAATCTTTAACAGCGCGCATACAACCATGCTCCCATGCAATACTAACCCGGTAACCTCATCACACACGTAAAGGAGCATGCACATGTCCGGAATTTTAGGAGGCAATCCCAAAGACGAACCGCTGCACTATGGGGAAATCTTCAGCATTTTTGAAGCCTCGATGGCGGCAAAAGGAATGATTTCTTGTTATCGCGCTTATGCGTATCATGCCGGCGACCATGATCTCAAAAAAATTCTCGGCGATCTGATCAACCAAGCCGAACTGGAAGTCAGCGAATGCGACTCTCTGCTGGCCGAGAACGGACTGGCTACGTCCCCGTCGCTGCCGCACCGTCCTGAAACCAAGTTTGAGGACATTCCCGTCGGCGCACGGTTTACCGATCCGGAGATCGCCGCAAAAATCGCCGCCGACACCGCCGCCGGACTGGTGGCCTGCAGCACGGTGATGGGCCAAGCCATCCGCGAGGACGTCGGCGCCTTGTTCGGCAAATATCATGCGACCAAAGCCGCGCTAGGCATGAAAATTCTTCGCATGAACAAGAAAAAAGGCTGGCTGATCCCTCCGCCGCTGCAAATCAAGCGGCCGGAGCCGGTCAACGCTTAAGACACGCAAAAAAGCTCCTTCCGGCGGAAGGAGCTTTTTTCTATTTAAAAAATCTTTTTCTGGTCACGTTCCTCAATAATAATCTGCACCGCTTCCTTGAACCGGAGCGAATGCACGATTTCCCGTTCGCGCAGGAATTTCAGGCTGTCCTGCAAATCCACATCATCGGTCATGTCGATCAGCCATTGATAGGTCGCTCTCGCCTTTTCTTCCGCGGCGATATCCTCATATAGATCGGCAAGCGGATCGCCTTTGGCCTGGATATAGGTAGCCGTCCAAGGCACGCCGCCCGCATTTTCATAAAACAAAGCCCGGTCATGGTTCACAAAGTGCGCTCCGAGCCCGGCAGCCTCCAGCTCCTGGACCGAAGCGTCTTTGGTCAGCTTGTAAATCATGGTGGCAATCATCTCGAGATGGGCGAATTCTTCCGTGGAAATATCGTTAAGCACCCCGATCACCTTGTCGGGTATGGTATACCGCTGATTCATGTAGCGCAGCGCCGCCGCCAGTTCTCCGTCCGCTCCGCCATACTGCTCCGTCAGGTAACGCGCCATCCGGACATCGCATTTACTGACGCGTACCGGATATTGGAGCTTTTTCTCATAGATCCACATTCCGTAACCTCCTAAACGTATAAACTGTTTGCTTCGGTATCCTTGAACCGGTTATACCTGCCACGGCCACGGCGTCTCGACCCACTCAAACGGACATTTCGAGTAGGCGCGGCCGAAGTTTTGCAGCGGTCCATACAGCTCCTGGAACTGGTTGGCCAGACGCGTGCGCTCTTGGGTCAGTTGGTTGAATTGCTCAATGCTTTTTAAATCCTCGGGGTGGGTGTCCAGAAATAAATTCAGCTCGACCAGGGCAAAATCATACACCTGCAGCTGCTCCAGCATCTCGTAATAACGGGGGTCGCAAGCCTTCGTTTCCATCCCTCACTTCCCTCCTTTACTCTTCGATTCGTAAGGGCTGTAAAGCGCAGGCCAAAGCGTGCCCTTCTTCAGCGCTTCCGGCAGGGGAAACTGCGGCCAGCCTGACGGCTGGAAGGCGATGTACTGATTGGGCGGAACCACATACGTCTTATACGGGATCGGCGGACAAGGATCAAACGGACCTCGAAACGGTACCCATACGCGCTCCTGTGAACTCAAAGCTCTTACCTCCTCGCAGCTAAAGCTGCATTGTCTTTTGCCCAAATCTCTTCGTATTACTTTATGATTTTTAGGCAGGCGGTCAGAACCTGGGCGCACAAAAAAACCTTTTCCGCAGAAGACCGAAATCTTCAGCAGAAAAGGTTTGATCCATGTTATTCGATTATTGCTCTTCGCCGCCATCCGTTTCGTCCGGGGTCTCTTCCGCTTCCGGCTTCGTCAGCTTGCGGACGATAATGCGGGTAATGCGCAGCCGGGTCGATTCCTCCACCTCGAAGCTGACACCCTCCAGCACGATCTTTTTCCCTTTGGCCGGATTGCCCTCGAGTTCCTTGAACAGCCAGCCGCCGATGGTATCGACTTCGTCGTCTTCAATAATGACGCCCGTCAGATCGTTGACGTCTTCGATCAGCATCCGGCCTTCGACCGAATAGTAATCGTCAAACCGCTCCACGCTCGGCCGTTCGTCTTCAAATTCGTCATGCAGCTCGCCGACGATCTCCTCGAGAATTTCTTCCACGGTCAAAAGGCCGGCCGTACCGCCGTATTCATCTACTACGAGGGTTAGCTGGGCTTTGTTCTTCTGCATGAGCCGCAGCGCATGGCTGATCTCCATGGATTCGGGAACGTTCAGAATCGGCCGGACCAGCGTCGTCAGATCATTCTGCTGCTCCGGAGGCGCAAACAGCAGGTCCGTGATATGGATGAACCCGATAATCCGGTCCTTGTCCTCGTTCGCTACCGGATAGCGCGAATGTTTCGTTTCGGTGATGATGCGCATGTTCTCCTCCAGGGACAGATTGCTGTACAGCACATCCATGTCCGTACGGGGCAGCATGACCTCGCGGGCCAGCATATCGGAGAATTCAAAAATATTGTCCATCAGCTTCATTTCATCCTTGTCGATGACGCCGCTGTTGGCGCTTTGGTTCATCAGGATGCGGATTTCTTCCTCCGAGTGGGCCGCCTCCGCTTCGCTCGCCGGCTCGACGCCGACCAGGCGGAGCAGCGCGTTGGCGGATACGTTCAGAATCCAGATAAACGGCAGGAACAGGTTATAGAAGAACATCAGCGGCGCGGACAAGAGCAGCGCAGAGCCTTCCGTCTTCTGGATCGCCAGAGACTTTGGCGCAAGCTCGCCGAGCACGATATGTAAGAAGGTAATGATGGAAAAACCGACAATCACGGATACCGTCGAGATCAGCGCATGATCATGTACGCCGAGCTGGAACATCAGCGGCTCCACCAGCAGTTCGGATACGGCCGGCTCCCCGACCCAGCCGAGACCAAGTGAAGCCAGCGTAATCCCGAACTGGGTGGCCGACAAATAGGCATCCAGTTTCTTGTTGACCTTCAGCGCATAGCCTGCCATCTTGTTGCCCTCGGTGACCAGTTGCGTCAGCCTGGATTGTCTTACCTTGACCAGGGAAAATTCCGCGGCGACAAACACCCCGTTAAAAAATACAAGCACCAGAACCAGCAAAAGATTAAGCAGCAATCTTCCTACTTCGAATTCCGTATGCAACACCAACGCCCCATTTCTACAGAGAAATCGCTTTTCTCGATTTGAAATCCACTTCCGGATAATACATGTCTGCGACCAGCAGATTCGGACCGCAGCATCCGGCTTCATCGCAGTGGCAGTTGACCTTCTGATTCAGAGGATGCTTCATCTGCCACTCGGCAAAGATATCGTCCAGTCTGGCCCCGCTGATATTGCCAAACGCCGAAATGTCGGCAAAATCGGTCACGTAGACATCGCCGGTGAACATGTTGACGTTTACGCGGTTGCGACCGTCGGGATCGTTGCGCACGGTGACGTTCTTCTCGTTGCGCAGCCGGCCCAGCAGTGCACGGTCTTCCTCCAGGAAACTGCAGGCGAAGAACGGCAGGGTGCCGAACAGCATCCACATGTCCGGGTCGCGTTCGTCGAGCAGGCCGTGGATGGCGGCATTCATATCCTTCAGCGACAATACGGGAAGCGACGAAGCGAAACTGGATGCGTACATCGGATGCACCTCATGGCGTCTCGCGCCCATCTCCCTGATCAGCCGGTGAATTTGCGGCAGCTTCAGGTGAGTGCGGTAGTTGATCATCGACTCCGCGGAGATAAACATTCCGTCCGCGCTCAGCCGGCGCGAATTCTCAAGCATCGTATCGTACAGCCGGTAAGCCGCTTCTTTAGCCACCGGATGGCCGCTGTTCGCGAAGCCGACCTCATGGAAATCGTCGCCGTTTACGTAATTGAACGAAATATGCATGACATCGAGATAGGGTAAAAGCTTCTCATACCGCGCATACGGCATGGTCAGGTTGGAGTTGATTTGCGACCGGACGCCTCGCTCGCGGGCGTATTTCAGCAGCGGAACGATGACATTATCCACGGTGTCCGCGCGGAACATCGGTTCTCCTCCGGTAATGCTTATGGTCTGCAGATGCTCTACTTCCTCCAGCCGGTGAAGCATCTGGTGAAGCGGCAGCATCGCCCCTTCCTTCATCGTCAGGCTGTCGCCGACGGCGCAGTGCTCGCAGCGCATATTGCACAGATTGGTCACCGTCATCTCCACGCTGGTGAGCACATGCCGCCCAAAGCGGCGGAGCGAGGTAATCGGATCCCATGGATCGTAACTCGGCGACAGCTCCCGGAATGGTTCTGATGCGGGTTCTGCTATATTCATTTTTTACTCTCCTTTGTTGCGTATTCCTTATTATTAACCTAAATCGAAACAAAAAGAACGGCGTTTTATCCCATATCATACCATGGGCGGCAAAAAAGCGGCATGCCTCCGCCAACAAAAAGAGCGGAGCACCAAAGCTGGCAGCGCCTCCTCCCGCGCTTGCCTGCCTGATCCCCGCTGCCGACTAGTTATTCCATCAGTTGGCCTTAAGCATGCTCTCATCTTCGTCCGTCAAGTCTATGATGACAATGGACAGCGCTTTACCCAAATCTCTTTCAAACGGGACGACAGGCTCGCCCCCCGGTCCGGCAAAGACCCGCACCACCGGGCGGTGGGGAGTACTCGGATCGATCTTGACGACAACGCCAAATTCGCCATTACTGAGCTTAACGGTGAGGCCGAGCGGATAAATGGCTACACGGTCTCTGAACAGCTCCAGATGCCTCTGCTCATACAGCGTACCCGAGCCGACGTACAGCGCTTCGACCGCCTGATGCGGCAGCATCGCTTTTTTATAAATCCGGTTCGACGTCATGGCATCGTAGGAATCCGCCACCCCAAGCCATTTGGCGTATTCATGGATTTGCGGGCCGGTCAGCCCGCGGGGATACCCCGATCCGTCGATGCGTTCATGATGCTGGAGAGCGCAGTGGGCGGCGAGCAGCGGAATATTGGGTTCATCCTTCAGGATTTTATAGCCGATCTCGGTGTGGGCCTTCATATGGCGGAATTCATCGTCGCTCAGCATGCCGGGCTTCTGGACGATTTTGACCGGAATCTGCGTTTTGCCTATATCATGCAGCAGCGAGCCCAGCCCGAGCACCCGCAGCTCTTCTTTGCTGTAACCGTTAGCGATACCCAGAACAAGCGTATACAGGCACACGTTCAGTGAATGGACATACAGATAGTTGTCGGCTGTATTCATATCCGCGAGCATGATCATCGGAATTTCCTGCAGCGACATTTCGTCGAGAATGGAATCCATTACCCGGGAGAACTTCTTGTCTAAATGATAGAACCCTTTGGTGATCCCCGATGTATTCGACATTTCTTGAAACTGGGTGCGTATCACTTTAAGGGCATGATTCCGGGTTTCATCGCGCAGCATCCCCTCGATCTGTACATCTTCCGTGAATTTATCGTGGATGTACACATAGCCGATATCAATTCTGGCCAGCCGCGCAATAAGCGAATCCGTAAGCTCCACACCGTCCGCGAGAAGGACGAGACCTTCATCATTATAAATTTTTTTCCCCAACTTCATTCCTGCCCGAAGCTGATTCACGGATACTAAACGCACTCGGCTCACTCCTGCCCTAAACGGTAAATTACTATTCTGTTCCAGAACCCTCAAGTCACACTCTGTGTATGTACCGTTACCTTAAACGATTCCGCCAGGCCAGGTGATAAACATCAGTTTAATATGAACAGCCAGAATACAGCCGCAAGAATAAAGCGGTAAATGGCGAAGTGTGTAGGTCTGATCTTTTGAATTAATCTCATAAACAATATTACAACAACATAAGCCACAATGAAAGAAATCACAAAGCCAATTGCGAAATCCCAGATCGTATCACTCGTAAAATATTTAAAAGAATCGAGAAGCTCATAGCCTGAAGCGGCGCACATAATCGGAATGGCGATCAGGAAGGAGAAATCTGCCGAGGCCTTATAGCTTACCCCGCTCAGCATCCCCCCTGAAATGGTGGAACCCGAACGAGAGAAGCCCGGCCATAGCACGGAGATAATTTGATAGAGTCCGATGGCTAACGCCTGGCCGTAGGATAAGTCGTCCATTTCATGGGCCGTTACGCGAATCTTACGTTTGTTGACCCATTCGGCGATGATCATCAATATCCCCCCGGCGACGAGCGCCCAGAGGACGGTACCGGCACTGAAGAGGCTTTTAATGAAGTCGCGGGCAAAAAAAGCGACTGCGAGCGCCGGCACGATGCCGAGCAGCACATGGATCAGGTTCAGCCGGCGGGCCGGCATGATGCCGCCGCCCCGGGAGCGTTTGCCGCCAAGGCCAAGCAGGTCGACGATCCGCTGCCGGTACACGACTGCGATGGCAAGAATTGCGCCAAGCTGGATGACGATTTCATACGTCTTCATGATCGGCTCCTGGTCCTCGAAACCGAGCAGGTTGGCCGTCAAAATCATGTGGCCCGTTGAAGATACGGGGATAAACTCGGTAATGCCCTCGACGATAGCGAGAATGATTGCTGTAATTGTATCCATTATAGCCTCCTGATTTTGAAATTGTGCTGCTTAAAAAGAATCTGCCGGATCCGGCCGCACTTGCGGGATGCGGTAAAAACAGGGAGCAAAGGGCGAGCGCTATCGCTCGTCCCTCGATCCCCCCTTCATCTCCCAACGCTTACCCTCGGCCTCGTCGAGGCTGCCCGGACGCTGCAGCTCCATCCGTAGCAAATCGCGCAGGAAATGAGGGAGCAAAAATACGGCGTCCCCGTCGCCCGCCAGGCTTTCATAACCGGCATGAAAAGTAAACATATCAAGCGTACCGACGTTGTATACTTTGTCGTCATTCAGCGGTTCGCCAAGCACATAGGCCTCAATACAACTATCATAATTTAAATGTGCGGCGTCGTACAAGACGTTTACGCCGTCGATGGCCAAGCTGCCCAATGTATTCCCGCGGAAGCCATAGCCATAAATGGCTTTATCCTGGAATTCGGTGCTGAGGCTCTGCCGAAGCGCGGCGCGAATCGCCTTCCCGCTCAGCTTCACGATGCACGGGTTAATCGGCGAAGGGCAGAGACCGTGCAGCATTCCGGCACTGATCTTGCCGGCCGGCAATGTTCCCAGCAGCTGACCGGTATTGACCAGCGACAGGTCTGTGCCGGAAAACCGGCGCACCGCCTGCGCCAGCAGATTGCCGAAGACCGATTCGCCGTGGACGTCAAGCGGGAGTGCCCGGTCGGTAATCGCGACCGTCTCCGCAAGCGCCTCGCGGCTGTGCGCCAGATGAAGCGCCGCAGCGGGCGCAACGGTGTCCTCGTTTAGTTCAGGATTCACGGCAAGACACTCCCCGCCTGCATAGCGGAAACCCTCAGAAGGCCCGCTCCGCTCGAAACGCAACCGCCCGAGATAACGGCCGAATTTGCCCGCTCCGCATACGGCCGTCCCGGCAATCAGAAGCGGCTCCTCCAGCACATGATGGGTATGTCCGCCCAGGATCGCGTGAACACCCTCCAGCCGCTCAGCCAGCTGTTTATCGGCCGGCAAGCCCAGGTGGGACAAAACGATAACGAGATCGGCTTCCTGCGCAAGCCATTCGCACTGCTCACGCAGGGCCTGCTCCGGCTCGAGCGCATCCCATCCGAGCAGCGCATAAAAGGGAGTAAACGCCGCCGTAGCGCCGGTAATCCCGATTTTGATGCCGTCTTTTTCAAGGATCATCCGTTTCTTCATCCATGCCGGCGGCTCCCCGGTTGCGGATTCGAGCATATTGCAGCATATCACAGGACATTGAATGCCGGAGAAGACGGCTGCAAGCTGTTCCTGTGTAAACGTCAGCCCTTCGTTATTGCCGATGGTGATGGCTTCATAGCCCGTAAGATTCATGATATCGATATTCGCCTGGCCCATGCTGCCTTCCGTCTCCACGGCGGCTCGGTCCATATGATCGCCGATGTCCACCAGGAGCACAGGCTCATCCCCGGCAGCTTTCCGGAGGCGCCCGATTTCCGCCGCGAGCGGGCTCATCATTTCAAAATGGCTATGTATGTCATTGGTATGCAGTACGGTCAACGAGAGCGGTGCCGGTTCCATCCTCCTTGCTCCTTCCTGTAAATCGGATCTGTAGCGTAGTGAAAATGATGTCGAAGTTATCAATCCTGCAAAGCATAGCATAACATTTTCAAGGCCATTATGGTATATTAGAGACAAATTGGACATGATCCCGAGGTGATTTTAACATGCAGATTACCATCCGGTTGTTTGCCGGATTGGCTGAAGCAATAGGCTCTTCTGCTATCCGCTTTCCTATTAATGAAACTTCCGTCACCGCGGGCGAATTGAAGGCGCTTCTGTCCGCCTCCTACCCGGCTGCCGCCTCGCAGATTCAAGTATCGATGGTCGCCGTTGACCGGGAATATGCGCCCGAAGACACCGTCATCACGGGTCAATCCGAGGTGGCATTGATTCCGCCGGTATCCGGCGGCGAACCTACAAGCAGTGAAGCAGAGAGTGCGGACGGGAGATTTCGGATTACCGAGAGCCCGCTAAACGGTGAGGCGATGCTGGATAAGGTGCTGGGCGCCGACCACGGCGCCTCGCTGCTTTTTGTCGGGACCACGAGGGAAATGACCGCCGGCGTGAGAACGAGCGCGCTTCATTACGAAGCATACATCCCCATGGCTCTTGACAAGCTGCAGGAGATCGGAGACAATGTATCCCGCCAATGGGATGCCCGCTGCGCCATTGCGCATCGGATAGGCCTTGTGGGGCTGAAAGAAGCCAGCGTAATCATTGCCGTATCCGCCGCGCACCGTGACGTTTGTTATGAAGCCAGCCGATACGCGATTGAAGAGCTCAAGAAATCCGTTCCCATCTGGAAAAAAGACATCGGCGAGTCCGGCGAAACATGGCTGGGCGCCGACCCGCATGCTGCCGCTTATCCCACCGAGCGGAACGGACATCAATAACCATTGAATAATTCCGGCTTTGTTGCTATGCTGGAAAAAATCGCAATAGTAAGGTGGCATCCTGATTGAGAGTACACGTTAGGGATCTAAAACCGGGTGATTGCCTGCGGATGGACGCCTTCAGCTCGCGCGGACTGCATGTACTGCCCAAAGGCTCAATGCTGCAGCCGGAAGACATCCGCCGATTGGTGCAGCATGACGTCGAATACGTCGACATTGAAGAAGCCAGAATCGAACCTCCTCAGCCTTCCAGCAGGGTCTCGATCATCCAGACGGTTACCGAGAACTTTGACACCAGCATCGAGGGTTTGGAATCCGTGTTTATGGAAGCCTTAACAAAAGGAAGCTTCAACCAAACGGTAGTCGACGACATTCTTCAGCCTACGCTCGATTCGCTTGACAAGCACAAAGACGTCGTCACGCTGCTCTTGCTGCTGGATCGGGAAGACGACTATACATACAACCACTCTTTGCAAGTGGGGATGTTATCTTATTTTATCGCACTATGGCTTGGATATTCCAAAAAAGAATGCTACGAGATCGGACGCGCCGGATATTTGATCGACATCGGCAAATGCCGCATCAACCCGGCCATTCTGAATAAACCGGCCAAATTGACGGAGGCGGAGTTTGCGGAGGTGAAGCTGCATACCACCTACGGCTATGAAATAATCCGCAATTCCATGGATGATATGAACACCGCGCTTGTCGCCCTTCAGCATCATGAACGCGAGGACGGTTCCGGTTATCCCCACGGCTTGATCAAAGAGAACATTCACCCTTATGCCCAAATTGCGGCGGTTGCCGACATTTACAGCGCGATGACGTCTCACCGCGTCTATCAGTCGAAACAGGAGCTGATCACCGTCTTGCGCGAGATCAATACCTTGAGCTTCGGCAAGCTGAGCGGCAAATTGGTGCAAAGCTTCATCCAGCATCTGATGCCGAACTTTATCGGCAAACGCGTACTGCTGAGTACAGGCGACATGGGCGTCATTATTATGAATAATCCTCTGGACGTATTCCGTCCGCTCGTACAGAGCGAAGGCCGTTTCCTCGATTTATCGCGCGAGCGCAAGGTCGCGGTCGTCGAGATTTATATGGAATAGCATAGAATCGTAATTAAAAAGGGAACCTGCCAGCCTTCGGCTGAGAGGTTCCCTTTTTATATTCGTGTGCTATGCATGCCTTACTGTTCGCCGGCAGGAACATATGTGGCAACAACCACGCCGGAAGAAAAACGCTTGGTCTCAATCAGCTTCAGCTCCGTCTTCCCCAGGCTGTCGCCGAACAGCCGCTTGCCGCCGCCGGCCAGCAGCGGAAAGACCATCAGCCGGTATTCATCCACCAGTCCAAGGTTGATCAGCGATTGCACGAGCGTACAGCTGCCAAAGACGAGAATGTCCTTGCCCGGTAGGGCTTTAAGCTTGGCAATTTCTGCTTGCAGATCGCCTTGAAGGAGCGTGGAGCGGGTCCAAGCAAGATCGCTTAGCGTATTCGAAACAACATATTTCGGATATCCGTTCATCCACTGCCCGTATTCTCCGGTCTGTTCCAGCATGTTCGGCCAGGCGGCAGCAAATCCCTCATAGGTTACCCGTCCAAGCAGCAGCGCGTCGGCATTCCTCAGCTCCTCATACTTGAAGCGCTCCTGCTCTTCGGAGCCATAAGGAAAAGTCCATTGCGGATTCTCCATCACGCCGTCTAGCGCCATGAATTCGGACACAATCAATTTCCTCGTCATTCGGCCGACAGCTCGCTTTCCGTAACCCATTTATAATCATGGACTCTTTTGCCGCCATTCACCGGCGTGTAATTAACCATATAAACGGTTGTGCGCTCTGCCGAATCGATAATGGCCGTTACACCGCGCATCCCCGTCATGTGATCGGCCAGCAGGGTAACCTCTGCGCCGGGCTCATAAACCGCTTTACCCGCGCCTTTAATCTCTTCCTGAATGATCCATTTATGGTCGGTAATCCGTTTGCCGCCGCCGGAAGGCAAATAAGAGACCGAATACACAACCGTATCGTATGCGCTGGCGATCGTCGCGAGCGCCCCTTTCATCCCCGGTACATGCTCAGCAGTCAGATAGGCTCTGCTGCCTACCGCAAACTCCGGATGCTCTGCCGGTGCCGGTCCTGGCGGCCGGGTGGCCGGCGCAGCTTCATTCGCTGCTTCGGCAGCCGAAGCGACCGATCCGACTCTGCCTGACGTATCTCCTTTATCGGCTCCGCTGCTGGCGCATGCGGTGGCGATGATGCTGAGCAGCACAATCGCTGCGAGCGGAAGCAACAGCTTAATTGTCTTCATAAAGTAACACTCCTGTCCAAGTCGGTGTCTACCTCAAAAGTATTACCGATTAAAGTGTAACACAAACGGGAGCGTTGCAAGGGCGCCTGAACTAAAAATCGCAGCCAGAAATGGCGGAGACATGAACAAATTTGCAGGCAGCGCAAGGATTTTGCTTTTTCGTCCAATATCTAACATATTAGCCGCCGGAGTTTAATGTTTCTTGTCCCATTCGGATGAAAAAACGTGCCCGCCGGCTACGGCATTCCCTGCCAAGCCTGCGGACACGTCCATATAAGTTGAGGGATACCGGACCTGTCGCAGGTTAGCCGATACTGCCCTCCATCTCGAATTTGATCAATCTGTTCATCTCTACAGCATATTCCATCGGCAGTTCCTTCGTAAACGGCTCAATGAAGCCCATGACGATCATCTGCGTCGCTTCCGCTTCGGAGAGACCGCGGCTCATCAGGTAGAAGAGCTGCTCTTCGGATACTTTCGATACCGTCGCTTCATGTTCGAGCACGATGTTATCGTTCATGATCTCGTTGTACGGGATCGTATCCGACGTCGACTCATTGTCGAGAATCAGCGTATCGCATTTGATGTTCGCTTTGGCGCCTTCCGCCTGACGGCCGAAGGAAGCCAGACCGCGGTAAGTCACTTTGCCGCCGTGCTTACTGATCGACTTGGACACGATGGTCGAGGTCGTATCCGGAGCCAGGTGAATCATCTTCGCGCCTGCATCCTGATGCTGGCCTTTGCCTGCCACGGCAATCGAAAGTACGGAGCCTTTCGCTCCGCGGCCTTTAAGGACAACCGCCGGATATTTCATGGTCAGCTTGGAGCCGATGTTGCCATCGACCCATTCCATGTTCGCGCCCTCTTCGGCAACCGCGCGTTTGGTGACGAGGTTGTAGATGTTCGGCGCCCAGTTCTGGATGGTGGTGTAGCGGACACGCGCATTTTTCATGCACAAAATTTCAACGACGGCGCTGTGCAGCGAATTCGTGCTGTAAATCGGAGCGGTACAGCCTTCCACGTAATGCACGAAGCTGTCTTCATCCGCCAGAATCAACGTACGTTCGAACTGCCCCATGTTCTCGGAGTTGATCCGGAAGTACGCTTGCAGCGGAACCTCGCATTTGACGCCCTTCGGCACATAGATAAAGCTGCCGCCGGACCATACCGCACTGTTGAGCGCGGCAAACTTGTTGTCCGTCGGAGGAATGATCGTACCAAAGAACTTCTTGAACAGCTCCGGATGCTCGCGCAGCGCGGTGTCGGTATCCGTGAAGATGACGCCTTGATCCTCAAGGGTCTTCTGCATGCTATGGTACACGACTTCGGATTCATATTGCGCGGAGACGCCGGCCAGGAACTTCTGCTCAGCTTCCGGAATGCCCAGCTTGTCGAAGGTTTCCTTAATTTCGGCAGGAACCTCTTCCCAGGTTTTCCCTTGCTTCTCGGAAGGTCTTACATAATACTGGATGTCGTCGAAATCAAGCTCGTCGAGATTGCCTCCCCATTTCGGCATAGGCATTTTACGGAACTGCTCCAGTGCTTTGAGGCGGAACTCCAGCATCCATTCCGGCTCGTTTTTGATCGCGGAAATCTCTCTCACGATTTCTGGCGTAAGTCCTTTGCCGGACTGAAAGATCGACTTGTGCTCATCGCGGAATCCGTACTGGTATTCCTCCATTTCAGGCGCTTTTTTCGCCATGGGGTTCAGCCTCCTTATAAACTAATGATGTTGATGTTCCTCATCGCCGATGCCTTTGCGCAAGGCATTCCACGCCAGTGTCGCGCATTTGATGCGCGCCGGAAATTTATTCACGCCCGACAGGGCTTCGATATCTTCATATTCCTCAAAATCGACAGGATCGCCTTTCATGAGCGACGAGAAACGGTCAGCCAGCTCAAGCGCGTGCTCAACCGTCTGGCCCTTCACCGCTTCGGTCATCATCGAAGCCGAAGACATGCTGATCGAGCAGCCGTCCCCGCTGTAGCGGGCATCCTTGACCACGCCGTCCTCCACTTTAAGCTGAAGGGTGATGCGGTCGCCGCAGGTCGGGTTATTCAGCTCGATCTTCAGCGCATCGTCCCCGAAGGAGCCGCGGTTGCGCGGGTTTTTATAGTGATCCATGATTACGCGTCTGTACAGGTCATCCAAGTTCATAGGCGAAATACTCCTTTGCCTTGATTAGTGCATCGACCAAAGCGTCCACTTCCTGCTGCGAATTGTACAGGTAGAAGCTTGCCCGGGCGGTCGAACTGACCTCCAACCAACGCATCAGCGGCTGGCAGCAGTGATGTCCGGCCCGGATGGCAATACCTTGCGCGTCCAGCACGGTAGCGACGTCATGCGGATGCACATCGCCGAGATTAAAGGTTACGAGACCCACCGAACGATTGCGCGGACCGTAGATCGAGAGGCCCTCCACTTCGGATAAACGCTGCTCCGCGTAAGCGGCCAGCTCGGCTTCGTGGCGGTGGATTTCATCCAATCCGACTTCCTGTAGGAAGTCGATCGCCGCTCCGAGGCCAACCGCGCCGGCGATAATCGGCGTACCGCCTTCGAATTTCCACGGAAGCTCTTTCCAGGTGGAATCGTAAAGTCCGACATCGTCGATCATTTCGCCGCCGAATTCAACCGGCTCCATCGCCTCCAGCAAAGCTTTCTTGCCGTAGAGTGCTCCGATACCGGTAGGTGCAAGCATTTTATGGCCGGAGAGCGCGTAGAAATCGCAATCCAGATCCTGCATGTCTACTTTCATGTGCGGTGTGCTTTGCGCGCCGTCCACGACAATGACGGCGCCGTTACGGTGCGCGATAGCTGCGATTTCCTTCACCGGATTGGTGACGCCCATAACGTTCGAGACATAAGCGATAGCGACGATTTTCGTTTTATCCGTAATCGTCTGCTCTGCAGCCTCGACCGAGACGGAGCCGTCTTTTTGCAGCGGGATGAACTTCAAAGTAGCGCCCGTACGCTTCGCCAGCTGCTGCCACGGAATGAAATTGCTGTGATGCTCGAGTTGGGTGATGACAATCTCGTCGCCTTCGCCTACATTGGCCGGGCCGTAGGACGAAGCGACAAGATTGAGCGCCGTCGTCGTGCCGCGCGTGAAGATAATCTCTTTCGTACTGCGCGCCCCGATAAACTTGGCCACCTTCTCGCGGGCGCCTTCATAAGCGTCGGTTGCCCGGCTGCCTAAGGTGTGCACCCCGCGGTGTACGTTGGAATTGTCCCACTCGTAATATTTCTTGACCGCATCGATTACCTTTCGCGGTTTCTGTGAAGTCGCGGCATTGTCGAGATAAATCAGCGGATGGCCGTTCACCGACTGATGAAGAATGGGAAACTCTTCCCGGATGGATGGATTTATCATTGACCTAACTTCCTTTCCACGAGAGATTGGAGCTGATTACGCAGTCCCTCCAGTGGAATTTGCGACACTACTGGCGCAAGGAAGCCGTATATGATCAGTTTTTCCGCGTCATGCCGTGAAATCCCCCGGGACATGAGGTAATAGATTTGTTCCTGATTGACCTGTCCTACGGAAGCGGCATGGCCTGCGGTTACATCGTCTTCGTCGATAAGCAGGATCGGATTGGCATCCCCGCGAGCTTTCGGGCTAAGCATCAGCACTTTCTCCGTTTGCTGGCCGTCGGCCCGTGTGGCGCCTTTCTCGATCTTCGTAATTCCGTTAATGATCGAGGTCGCCGCATCGCGCATGACGGCGCGGGTGATCATGTCGCTCGGCGTGCTTTTGCCGAAATGCTGCGCCTGGGTTGTGTAGTTCAGTTTTTGCGAACCTGTACCGACCGCGATAACTTTGGCATCCGAGCTGGATCCGTTGCCTTTCAGCACGGATTTGGTATCGCTGGCCGTATCGCCGTAGTTCATTTCGCCGACGATCCATTCGATGATTCCGTCATTGTCGACAACGGCGCGGCGATAGGTAACATCCGTCGTATCAGCGCCGAACTGGTGAACCGTCGCATAACGAACCTTGGCGCCGGCGCCGACGAATACTTCCACCGCGCCGTTGTGCAGGCCGGCTTCGTTTTTGTCGGACACATAATTGTCCACGTACGTTACGGAGCTGTTGGTATCCGCCACGATCAAAATATGGGGAACGAATGCCGCTTCTGCATCGTCAGTCAAAAGTACTGCTTGCAGAGGGGTATCGATGACTACATTTTTCGGTACATAAAGGAAAACACCGCCGCTCCAGAGCGCCGCATGCAGTGCTGCCAGGGAATGTTCTCCAGGCAGAACCGCTTTGTGCAGATAACGCTGCACAAGATCGCCATGTTCCTTTGCGGCAGTCTGCAAATCGGTAAAGATTACGCCTTGAGCTGCTAGCTCCGGCGCCAGGCGGGCATATACGGCACCCGAATTGCGCTGGATGAGCAGGTTGCCTTCTTCCTGTCCGTTAATCAGCGACTGAATGGCAGCCGGGGCTTCACCCAAGGCCGCAAACTTCGTGCTTTCTTTATGGCTTCCATAGGTGTTCACGTTCCAGCGGTCGATCCGGGTCTTCTCCAGCTTCGGCAGGTCGAGGCCGGCCGCAAGCTCCAGCGCTTGGAGACGGTTATCGGTAAGCCAACCCGGCTCGCCGCTCTGCCGCGAAAATTCGCCGAGCGTTCCGGCGTCCACCGGAAGAATGGTTTGCGTCGTCATAAGTGGTTTCCTCCTTCCTTGGCGCCTCTTAAGCTTCTTGTCCTACAGTCTCATCTTCAATGCCGAGTTCTTCTTTAACCCATTCGTAACCTTCCGCTTCCAGGCGCTCTGCAAGCTCCGGACCGCCGGATTTGACGATTCTGCCTTGCATCATGACATGCACGAAATCAGGTTTAATATAATTCAGCAGGCGCTGATAGTGGGTAATAACAAGGAAACCGCGTTCCGGACTGCGCATGGAGTTCACGCCGGCGGCAACGATTTTAAGGGCATCGATGTCCAGGCCGGAGTCAATTTCGTCAAGGATGACGATCTTCGGATCGAGCATCATCATCTGCAGGATTTCGTTGCGTTTCTTCTCCCCGCCGGAGAAGCCTTCATTCAGATAACGGTGGAGGAATTCAGGATTCATCTCCAGCTCTTTCATCTTGCCTTCCATCAGGCGGATAAAGCGGATCAGGGAAATCTCTTGGCCCTCTTCGCGGCGGGCGTTGATGGCGCTGCGCAAAAAGTCGGAATTCGTAACGCCGCTAATCTCGCTTGGATATTGCATTGCCAGGAACAGGCCGGCGCGGGCACGTTCGTCTACCGACATCTCCAGCAGGTCTTCGCCTTCCAGTACGGCAGTTCCTTCGGTAACTTCATACTTCGGGTGCCCCATCAGTGCGGATGCAAGCGTACTTTTCCCGGTTCCGTTAGGTCCCATGATCGCATGGATCTCTCCGCCCTTCATTTGAAGGTTAATGCCTTTGAGAATTTCCTTTCCTTCAATTGTTGCCTTCAGTCCATCAATGACAAATTCAGCTGCCATATTCGTTATTCCCTCCACTTGTCAATTTGCGAAATCAGAACGTTGTATTATTACAGGGTGTCCCTGATTGTCGGCTTAGGCATAATTATATTGTATATCATTTTAAAATAATTATAAATTGAATCAGAGTGATTATCAATGATTCTCACTAATTTTATTACAACAGGGCCTTTTTTTCAAACGCCGTTTTCAGTCTTCATGCAGGCACAATCCGCGTCTAGACAGATATAACCGCATTTTTGTCTCACCGCCGGCCTGAAAAATAAATAAAGCCTCCGTCCGGAGGCTTTAATGGTTGGATTCATCATGCTTCGGGATGACGGTTTAACCGAGGAACGAGCGAAGCATCCATTGGTGTTTTTCGAGATCGCTGCGAATCTTGATAAACAGGTCGGCCGTTGGCTGATCGCTGACTTTCTCCGCCAGTTCAATGCCTTCCGTCAATTCTTCGGATACGGTCGCAAAATCTTCGATCAGCGCCTGCACCATGCCGCGGGTATCTTCTTTGCCGGTGGCTTCCTGAATCGTGCTGATTTCCAGGTATTCCTTCATCGTTGCCGCCGGGGTTCCCTTGATGCTGAGCAGACGTTCCGCTACCTCATCCATTTTGAGTGTAACATCGTCGTAAAGCTCTTCAAATTTGATATGCAGGGAAAAGAATTGCTCGCCTTTCACATACCAGTGAAAATTGTGAAGCTTAACGTACAGTATGTTCAGGTTGGCAACCTCGCGGTTCAGAACCTGTTCCAGTGAGGTAGTATCAACTTTATTGGATGTTTTAGCCATAAATAGATCCCTTCCTTGTCCATAGATTAGCCGGAAGCTTGTCCGTAATATCCCCGGCCGGTTCACGCGCACAACTGTATTTTACCCGCCGCCCCTTCGGGCGAAACAGCATCAAGGCCAGTACACAAAAGATACACAAAAGGGACCCGCAGGTCCCGGAACATTCAAGGAAATCCGCACGGCCAGCTTCGGCCCGAAGTGCCCTGGCACTTACTTAGACTTATAACATAAGCAGCAGGGCTTCTGCACCGGTCATGCCGGGAACAATACCCAGCTTCTCTGCTTCCAAAGTAACAGATTCGAGCGGTGCCGCAAGCAGCTGCGGAAGCGTACGGACGCCGACGGCCCGGCCTGCGATGATGCGACGGTCCGCGAGCGTAGCGTTGAGCAGCCCTACATCGAGCGCCCCGCACATAATGTAGCCTTTCTCCGTGCTGATCGACAAAAGCGTTGTCTTCGGCAGCTTCACTTCCACGCCGACCAGCGTATGGCCGCCCACCTGAACAGGTTCTAAGGTAACCAATTGTCCCCCTCCTTTATTCACAATACACGTTGTAAGTGTATGCGTTCACCCCGGTAGAGGTGTGGACGATGGTCCTGCAGGATGATAAAAGCAGAGGGTATTCAGTCCCGAGTTTCCAGAATCCGCTATATAATTCTCAGTTCATTAATGATATTATTAAAGAAATTGAATGAATTGTTTAATGAGCTGGGGGATCTATGGACAAAAAATTACAACATACCGACGGCAATTATCTTTTTAATGTCGACATCTTGATTAATGCCCGGACCAACCCGCTTGCCATGCAGTACATGCTGGAAATGTTGAACAACAATGATAAAGTTACAGATTTCAACATCAATTCCGGATTGGAGCTGGGCAGAACGATCGATACGCTGCTGCGCTCCGCCAAACTCGCACTATTGCAGGAAGCCTCTGCTCCACCGCAGCCGCAGCCTGCACAGCAGCCAGCCTCCAAGCCCGCCCCCCCTTCCGCGCGCAAGCCTGCCATCAGCAACCCGGCAGATGCATTTGGAAAGATCAGGGAGTATATCCGGGATAATAAGCTTGTGCGTCTACGTATGAACCGCCAGGGCAAGCAGGTATCTATGCCATGCCGTATTTTAAATTTTGACGAGCAAACAGGCAACCTTAGCGTTTACCATGTCGATGAGAAGCAGGTCTATACCTTGAAGCTTAATGAAATTGACGAATTTATGTAAAAGGTTAACTGTCCCTGCAAAATGCAAGCCTCCTCTCCGTTACGCGGAGAGGGGGCTTGTTTGCGGCCTTAGGCCTTTTGGCCGCGGGACAGGGCTTCCCATGCCAGGCAGAGCCAGCCGGCCAGAAAACAAACGCCGCCCAGCGGGGTAATTGCGCCGAGGACGGATATGCCGCTCAGGCTTAAGGCATACAAGCTGCCGGAGAACAAAATAATTCCTAGGCACAGCAGCCGGCCCGCCCATTTCAGCCGGGGGGACTCGCCCCATTGACCGATTACCAGCGCGATCAGGATCAGGCCGAGGGCATGGATCATGTGATAATGCACTCCGGTCTGATACACCTGCAAATCCTCTTCGCTGATTGCGTCCTTCAGCATATGCGCGCCAAACGCGCCGAACGCCACAGACAGCATTGCCAGAATTGCTCCCCAAGCCATCAGTCTTCGCTGCATCCGATACACTCCTTGTCGCTTTGCTTCTATATAATATTAACGTAATGAGGTGCATTAAATCCAGCGGTATCCCGGATATTTGGACAAGCTTGCATTTACCGGGAATTTGTGAAAAAGTGGAGATACATATCCCAAATGATTATACTGCACAAGGAGTGTTCCTTATGAACCGCCATACCGAAGCCGATTCCCCGGCCGTCCACGAAGAATCGCTGAACAAGTACGATAAACGCCATTCGGCCTTAGGCATTGCCTCATTCGTCATCGCGATCCTCACGGTTATCGGATACCTCATTTCGTTCGGGACCGTAGGACTGCGCACAGCATCCATTCTGAACGACAACAACAATGCCACAGGCTCCGCTGAATCCATCATGCTGCTCGGGTTGTCCGTGCTGATCCTGGTTGCCGTCAACATTGTCGGAGGCGTTATCGGCATTCTGGGCTTGACGCGTCGGCATACCCGCAAAATTTTCGCGGCGATCGGCACGATTGTCAACGGTGTTATACTTCTGCTGTTCATGCTGTTGATTGCCTCGATCCTGGTCAACGCGGGGGCCGCATAAACGATAACGGCGCCCCGGGCCCTACCGGTTTATGAGCGATCCCAGCGAAGCGAACACATGCGGGCCGAAACCCTCGGATGCTTCCCGCTGAGGAATATTCAAGGTGACGGCATATCCATGGCCGTCCACCTCTTTCACCATAAACTGCCGGGTCAAGCCGTCGCCGGTCGCCGTGAGGTACAGCATCACGTCGCCCAGGCGACGGCTTCGTTCGTTTTCGTCCAGCTCGGTGATCTTTCCTGTGGCTGCCAGCGCCTCATTTCCCAGCTTCCGCTGCTCCTCTAAATCGTATCCTTCCGGAAGTCTGACAATATCGGCATAATATCCAGGATCCACCTTCATCGCCAGCCGGCCTTTTTGCGGGTCAAACGTAAAGATGTCAAAGACGTACAGATCATAGTCCGCAGCCGTGTACAAGGTCGCGGTTTTCTCCTCCTCCATCCCCTCAATCGACAGCTTAAACGTCTTCGTTGGCGCAGGCGGCGATGCCTCCGGCGCGAGCGCGCCGGAATCTTCCGCCTTCTCCAGCTTGAAAAGCACGCGCTGCACGACGGACGGATCCCCGTCTACCTGTTTCTCTACATATTCGATATTGACCTTATCCTTCATTTCAAGCGTTTCCGGAATCGCCTCCAGGCCAGGGCCTAATTCAAAAGCCACCGGGCCTTCTTCGGTTTCGATTTCGACGGAATGGGCATCAATCTGCCCGACGTAAACTCCGGTTCCGGCAATCGTATCCTCGCTAGCCGGCGATGGGCTCGGCTGCGGTGTCGCCGTTGCCGTTGGAGCGGCAGCCGAAGGCGAAGGCGCCGCCGAAGCAGGAACATTTCCACCATCTCCGCCGCTGCAGGCGGATAGCAGGATAAGCAAACCGGCGGCCGTAATTTTCGGCAAAACCCGATGCAGTTTCATCTTGAACAGCCTCCTTCACGTCATTGTTGCGGCGTGCCCGGCAGCCGCGATGGGGCCGGCCGGTCGCCGCTACCTTATTAACGATATACCCGTTAATAAGGTTGCTAACCGGCGGCGCGGAAGGTGCAGGCCGGCTCAGCCTGCACGGTAGGCGACATGACCGTTGACAACGGTCATGCGCACTTTGACCCGGAGCAGCGCCTCCGGGTCGCCGTCCGCGATTTCACGGTCGATGGCCGTGAAATCCGCCCGCATGCCGGGAGCGATGGCGCCGCGCTCCCGGGATTCGCCGGCAGCCGCTGCGCTGCCGGTCGTGAAGAGCCCGAGCGCCTCGCGAAGGCTCAGCTTCTCTTGCGGCAAGTAGCCGGGGTGGGTCTCCCCCGGCTTGCGCCGCGTCACCGCCGCGTGCAGCCCGAGGAACGGGCTGAGCGGCTCAATCGGCGCGTCGCTGCCGCCGGCGCATGGAATGCCGGCCGCGAGCAGCTTTTTCCATGCGTACAGATGGCTTGTCCGCTGCGGGCCGACCCGCTCCAGCACCCAAGGGAAGTCGCTGGCGACAAACCGCGGCTGGATGTCCGCGATCAGCCGGAGCGCCTTCATCTCCTCCACCAGTCCGGCGTCCAGCACCTGAGCGTGGATGAAACGGTCCGGCAGCGCCGCCGAATGCTGCAGCGGAACGCTGCGCATGGCAGCCAGCGTCATCCGGGCCGCCGCATCGCCGATGGCATGCACCGCCACCGGATACTCCAGCCGGCGTGCGGCGGCAACGATGCCGTTCAGTTCTTCCTGCGTATGGATGGCGATCCCGCGCGTCTCCGGAGCGTCGCTGTAAGGCAGCTCCAAAAGCGCGGTGCGGCCGCCGATGGCACCGTCGGAGAACAGCTTGACCGCGCCGAGCCGCAGCCATTCATCGCCGCTGCCGGCGGCCAGTCCCAACTCCGCAAGCTCCGGCAGCGCCGAATGAAACAGCAGCTGGTGGGTGCGGAAGAGCACCCCTTCCTCGCGCAGCTCCCGGTGCAGGCGCAGCATGGTGCCGATATCGCCGAGCAGGCGCAGGTCCTCGGTATGGACGGCTGTCAGCCCGAGCGACAGCGCATGGGCAATGCCGCGGCGCAGCGCGTTTTTCTTCTGCGCGTAATCCGGCGTGGGTTGCACCGCAGCAAAGGGGGCGGAGGCATCCTCATAGATCCACCCGTTCAAAGCGCCGTCCGGTCCGCGCCCGTACGCGCCGGAGGCGAAATCCGGCGTGTTTTCGGTCACGCCGGCCCGCCGGAACGCCTCGCTGTTGCCGAGGAACGCATGGAAGCAGGTGCGCGTCAGAAACACAGGATGCAACGGCGCTGCGGCATCGAGCTCATGTATATCCGGCGCAGCGGCCGGCGTAAACTCATTTTCATTCCAGTTCAGGCCGAGAATCCATTCTCCGGGCGCCGTGGCCTGTGCCCGTTCCGAAATCGCGCGCAGCATCTCCGCCTTGGAGGTCATCCCGGTAAAATCCAGCATATCGAGCTTCATGCCCGTCATGCCGAGATGGACATGCGCATCGACGAGGCCGGGCAGGACCCGGGCGCCGTCGAAATCGACGACCTCATAGGTTTTGCCGCTGAGCGCAAGCATCAGCTCGCTGCGCGGTCCGACCGCGGCGATGACTCCATTTTCCGCATATACGGCATCTGCCGCCCTGCCCGCGCCTCCGTCTATTTTTCCGTTGATAAACAATACATTGCGCATTTCCTGCGCCTCCTTCTATACCCGCAAAGGCATGGGCTCCGGTTTATTGCCTGCGGTAGGCAAGCGCCGGAAGCATGAACCCGCGGATTTAATATGATGGTGAAGAGCCTTATTTTTCTTCCGAAGGAGTGATTTCCTTGAGAATCGATATCGGCTGCGGCACAAGCAAAGAGCCCGGTTATTTCGGAATCGACCGCATGCTCTATCCGGGCGTCGATCTGGTCTGCGATATTGAGGAAGGCATTCCGCTGCCGGATGACAGTGCCGAATTCGTCATGGCCAGCCGGGTGCTGCCCTATGTCGGGGATCTGATGCGCGCAATGGCCGAAATCTACCGGATCAGCATTCATAAAGGCGTAGTCTGCATTCTCGCCCCATACGCGCACAGCTTTCCGCATCTCTCGAACCCTTTTTTCAAACAGAAATTCGATGAATACACCCCAAGGTATTTAACCGGCCGGTTCTATCAGCCGCGGAATACCGCGATATCCCCCGAAATCCCCGATTATCCGGCGCCGACGCCGCCCTTTGACTTCCGGCTTTTGCGGATGGAGCTGTTTTATCGATATCCGTTTAATGAAGCACTGTACGAAGCCGAGGAGCTGGAAGTGCTCAAGACCTTGCAGGCCAATGTGGTGCACGAGATCATGTACCATTTTGCCGTCGTCAAACAGGAAATCTCGCCCCAAGAGCTGGAGGCCTTAAGCCAAAAGCTGCATCCCGAGCCAAAATCGCTGCATGAGCGCCGCCGTCTCGTCCAGTACATGCAGGGAATGCACGATCTTCGTTAAATAAATCGGCGGACAAACAAGAAACGCCATCCCCCGTCATAGGCTAATATAGCACAAGAAAGACAGCACATCGTCCTTTTGCAGGGGATGGTCTGCTTTTTTTCGTTATTCGCCATGCTATCATTCACCCGCAAGGAGGTGATAATCATTCCACTCGTCGTTCGGTCCACAGTCAATGCAACCGGAGCCATCACCTTTACAGGGAACACGCTCGGCCTGAGCCGTTCGGATACCTCCGGCGTCCCCGGAACCCAGGACAGTATCGGTGCATTCAGCACAATCAATACCTCCTCCACCTTTGGGACCTACCCTGCCGGAACGACAAGCGCCTATCAAAGCAACAGTGCATCGGCGATACTTGTTCTTCCCGCCGGCAGCACTGTCATCTATGCCGAGTTGATTTGGGGCGGATCCTACATCAACGGCAATGTCAATCTCAGCTCGGCGATTAATAATCCGGTTACCTTTACGACCCCTGCAGGTACAAGCTCCGTTACGCCCGATTCTGCGACCGCCAATAGCGTCGATCTTGGCAACGGCGCTTCCGCCTATGTACGTTCGGCTAATGTCACCAGCCTTGTGGCGGCCGGCGGTGCCGGGACCTATACGGTGGGAGGCGTCGTCGGCACGATCGTCATTACCGGCGATTCAACCGCAAACCATGCCGGCTGGACGCTGGGCGTCATTTACTCCAATCCTTCGCTGCCGTTCCGCAACATGTCCCTGCGTGCAGGTGCAGTCTTGGTGCAGGCCTCCTCCGCCCCCGTAGTGACGACAATAACCGGCTTCGCCACCCCGGTCACCGGTACGCTTGGCGGACGCATCCTGTTCAGCGCGCAGGAAGGCGACGCCAACCGTTCAGGGGATCAGGCGCTGTTTGGTCCGACCTCCGCGACGCAAGCGGCATTGTCGGGTCCAAACAACTTTGCCAATAACTTTTTCGCCTCCCAGATCAACAATGATGCGGGCAACCTGAATACGACGGGCACGTTCGGCAACCGCAACCAGACCAACGGCAGCCCCGGTTCCAACATTGTCGGCGGCAGACAGGGCTGGGACATTACCAATGTCGACGTTTCGGCAAGGCTGGTCAACAACCAGTCCTCCGCCGTGCTCACGCTCACCACCTCCGGCGATGCCTACGTTGTCAACGGAAATGCCATTCAGGTGGACATCAATGCGCCTAAAATCAATGTGACCAAAAGCTCCAACGTCGCCGGAACCATCGTCGGCGATACGGTTACGTACACCGTTAACGTCAGCAATACCGGAACGGCCAGCGCCGCCAGCGTGGTATTATCCGACCCGCTTGCGGCCGGGTTGACCTTCGTTACGGGAAGCGTTGTCGTTGCCGGCGTATCCAGGCCTACCGCGGACGTAACTACAGGCGTCCCGCTCGGCTCGCTGGCGCTTGGCACCTCCATCACGGTTACATACCAGGCCCGGATCTCTTCGCTGCCGGGCTCGCAGACGGTTCCCAATACGGCCAGCGCCGCTTTTACCTTTCAAAGCGTTGCCGGCGGTTCGACCATCAGCGGGGTTATTCCGTCCAACACCGTTACGCTTCCGGTGTATTCGCCTGTTCTCGGCATCGTCAAGAGCTCCAATATCGCCAATGCTACCGTAGGCGACACCATTACCTATACGCTGCAGATTTCGAATACCGGCAACATCGGGGCCGTCACCACCCTGACGGATAACATTCCGGCAGGCAGCACTTATGTGCCCGGCTCATTCACCGTCAACGGAACGCCGGTTGCGGGCAATCCCGCCGCCGGAATTGCCATCGGTACCATTGCTGCAGGCGGCAGCTCGACGGTGCAGTTTCAGATCGTCGTGAACAGCCTGCCGTCGCCGCCGCAGCTGGTTGATCAGGCGACCGCCGCTTATACGTATGTCGTGCCGGACGGACGGACCGTGTCCGGATCGGCCGCGTCCAATACGCTGACTCTCCCGGTCGCGTTGCCGAATGTCACAGTCGCCAAAACGGCCAACCTGTCCGATGCCGCCGTGGGGGATACGCTGACTTACACTTCGGTCATCAGCAACAACGGCATCGTGCCGATTACCAGTGTCATCTTTTCCGATCCGATTCCGGCTGGAAGCACCTTTGTTGCCGGGAGCGTATCTGTCGGCGGGACTCCCAGGCTGACCGCCAATCCGGCAACGGGCATCAATGTCGGGGCGATCCCGGCAGGAAGCAGCATCGCAGTTACCTTTCAGGTCAGCGTCGGGTCCGTGCCTGCCGGGGGACAGCTGTCCAACCGGTCTTCCGTATCGTACAGTTCGGGAACCTTTACCGGAATCAGCCAGTCGAATTCCATTGCGACACCGGTATACCAGCCCGTCATCGCCATTGCCAAAAGCGCCAATGTCTCCAGCGCAACGGTGGGCGGGAATATCGTCTACACCTTGCAGGTACAGAATACAGGGAACCTTGCAGCCGTCGTAACGCTGACGGACAATATCCCGGCCGGCTCGGCCTTTGTGCCGGGCAGCGTGACGGTGAACGGCGTCAACCGGCCCGGCGACACGCCGACCGGCGGCATCGCGCTGGGCTCCATCGCGCCGGGGGTCACGGTCCCCGTCACTTTCCAGACGGCGGTACAATCGCTGCCATCACCCGCCGTTTTAACCGACCAGGGGAGCGCCGCATACACGTACCAGCTGCCAAGCGGACGGTCTTTGGCCGGCAGCAGCGTCTCCAATACGCTGAGCCTGCCGGTATCTGCGCCGAATATTACCTTGGCCAAAACGACGAACCGGACGTCGGCCGCCATCGGCGAAAACATTACGTATACGATCGCGGTCAGCAACCCCAGCGGCGTAGCCGTGAGCAATGTCGTACTCTCCGACAGTATTCCAAACGGCGGCAACTTTGTTGCCGGCAGCGTAACGATCAACGGATCGCCTGCCGGCTCCGCCAATCCGAATGCAGGGATCGCGCTTGGCCCCCTTGCGGCAGGAGCAACAACCACAGTATCGTTTCTCGTCAACGCCGCTTTCCTGCCTTCGCCGGCGCAGCTCGCCAACCAGGCCAGCGCATCGTTTACCGCCGGAAGCTTCAGCGGCACCGCATTGTCGAACACCGTCTCTACCTCGCTCTTCATACCGGTTATCGCTTTGGTGAAAAGCACAAATGTCGCCCAGGCATCCGTCGGCGGCTCCGTCACGTTCATGATTCAGGCGAGCAATACGGGAAATATTGCGGCACAGCTCAATCTGACGGATCTTTTGCCGCCGCAGGCCGTATTCGAAACCAACAGCGTCATTGTGGGGGGCACCCCGCTGCCCGGCTACAGTCCGGCAACCGGCATTCCGGTCGGCCCGCTCGCGCCGGGCGACAGCGTGATGATCAGCTTTGTCGTCACCGTCGTCAGCCTGCCGCCCAACCAGCAGCTCGTGAACTCGGCGGCCGCCTCCTTCACCTTCACGCTGCCCGACGGGCGGCAGCTTGGAGCAAACACGGCATCCAATACGATCTCCGTTCCTGTATCCGCGCCGAACATCAGCGTCGTCAAAAGCGTAAACGCCATCGACGCCGTCACCGGGGACACCCTCACGTTTACCTCGGTGCTGACCAACACCGGAATCGCTAACGTCACAAACATCATTTTCAGCGATCCCTTGCCTGCCAATGCAGCTTTTGTACCCGGCAGCGTAACCGTCCGCGGCATCACCCAGCCGCTGGCCGTTCCGTCCGCCGGCATTCAAATCGGCAGTCTGGCCCCCGGGGCTTCAGTTGCCGTAACCTTTGAGGTGGTGATAACCATGCCGATTCCTTCACAGATTAACAACCAGTCAACCGTCAGCTTTACGTCCGGGGTGTTCTCCGGCTCATCCACATCCAATGTGACGACGACCCCGGTGACCCAGCCGCAGATCTCGCTTGTCAAAAGCGCAAGCGATCTGAACGCAACGGTCGGCGACACGATCGCCTACTCCATCGTAGTCAGCAACACCGGCAATTTGGCGGCAAACGTGACGCTTACGGACAACATTCCTGCCGGAACGACCTTTGATCCGAACAGCGTCATTGTTGGCGGATTCCCGGTTCCCGGCGTTTCTCCGGACACCGGCATTCCGGTGGGAACGGTGGCTGCGGGCGCAAGCGTCACGGTCAGCTTCAGCGTATTTATCGTCTCGCTGCCCACGCCGCAGCAGCTGGTCAATCAGGCGACGACCACCTTTACGTATACGCCGCCGGATGGCCGCACCTTAACCGGCTCCGCGTTGTCCAATACGGTTACTATCACGGTATCGGCACCGAACGTAACCGTGGTGAAGAGCACGCCGTCCAAGGCCGCCGCGCTCGGCGATACGATCGCTTATACCGTCAATGTCACGAATAGCGGGACGGATCCGGTAAACAGCGTCATCCTGACAGACCCGACGCCCGGCGGTTCCGCTTTCGTGGCGGGCAGCGTGTTTGTCAACGGCGTATCGTTTCCGTCCTCGAATCCGGCCACCGGCATTTCACTGGGTACGCTGGCTTCCGGCGCTTCGGCCACCGTCACGTACAGTGTGACCGTTACCTCCGTTCCGGCGGATGCCTCGATTGACAACCAGGCTACCGTCACCTATACCTCCGGAGTCTTTTCCGGCTCTGTTTTTTCCAATCCGGTCTCGGTTCCGGTCTCCCAGCCGGACATCGCCGTCGTCAAATCCGCGAGCACCTCAAACGCCACCGTCGGCGATACCGTCAGCTATACCCTGACCATCACCAACACCGGGAACTATCCGGCCACGCTTACCGTGACGGATAATATCCCTGCCGGCACTACCTTTGTGCCGAACAGCGTGCTCGTGAACGGCTTGCCGCTGCCGGCGGCCGATCCGGTTACCGGCATTGCCGCCGGAACCATTGCGGCAGGAGGTACAGTAACCGTTACCTTCTCGGTGGTCATTACCTCGCTGCCGACGCCGCAGTTTCTGGTTAACCAAGGTACGGCGGGTTACAGCTTCACCTTGTCCGACGGGCGGACGCTTAGCGGTTCCGCACTGTCCAACACCGTTACCATTCCGGTATCGAACCCGAATCTCGGGGTCGTCAAGTCGACGGCGACGACAGCCACGACCGTGGGCGACACGATTGCGTATTCCGTCGTTCTGACCAATAACGGTATCGCTGCCGTCAACAATGTCGTATTCACCGATGCCCTGCCGTCCGGTACCGTCTTTGTCACGGGAAGCGTAACGGTCGACGGCGTGCCGCGCCCATCCGTTTCGCCGGCAACCGGCGTCACCGTCGGCAACATCGCGCCGGGCGCTTCCGTAACCGTGACGTTCCAGGTGCTCGTGACGGCTTTGACCGGAAACGGAGGCATCACCAACCAGTCTTCGGTCAGCTTCACCTCCGGTGCAAGCTCCAACGTAGCTTTCTCTAATATTTCCGTTACACCGGATTACGTGCCGATTCTTACGGCAGTCAAAACCGGCAATACCGCCAATGCGACCGTAGGCGATACGGTGACCTACACGGTAGTGGTCAGCAACACCGGCAACTATCCGGCAACCGCTACGCTATCCGATACGATTCCTGCCGGCTCGACGCTGGTGCCGAACAGCGTTCTGATCGGCGGTTCGCCGGTGCCGGGGGCCGATCCGGCAACGGGCGTGCCGCTTGGCACCATCGCTGCCGGAGCCACGGTTACCGTGACGTACTCGGTGGTGATCGTTTCGCTGCCGGCCAGCCAGCAGTTGTCCAACCAAGCGGTCATTTCCTCCGCCTACACGCTGCCTGACGGCCGCACCTTCAATCAGACGATTTCATCCAACGTGAATCGGATTCCGGTATCCTCGCCGGATGTCGTTGTGACCAAAACAACGTCGGTCATCGATGCCGTCGTCGGCGATACCGTCCCGTACAGCATCACTGTGGCCAATGCGGGCATTGCGCCGGTCAATAATGTCGTGCTGAGCGATATCATCCCGGCGGGTACGAATTTTGTAACCGGAAGCGTCGCCGTTGACGGAGTGCCGGTGCCTGGGGCCAACCCGGCGGCAGGCGTAGCGCTCGGTACGATCGCCCCGGGCGCATCGGTACTGGTAACCTTCAATATTCACGTCAATGAGCTGCCGGTGCCGGCCAGCCTGAATAACCAGGCTTCGGTCAGCTTTACATCCGGCGCCTTCTCCGGTGCAGCCTTCTCGAACGCACTCGTCACACCGGTGTACCAGCCGCTCATCAACGTCGTCAAGAGCGCGGATACGGCTAATGCGACTGTAGGGGATACCGTAACCTACTTCCTAAACGTCACGAACGCCGGCAACCTGGCGGCCACCGTAACGGTCACCGACGCGATTCCGCCTGGCGCCGTCTTCGTACCGAACAGCGTCCTCGTGAACGGCGTGCCCCAGCCCGGCGCCGATCCGGCTTCCGGCATCAACATCGGCACCGTGGCCCCCGGAGCCACGGTTCAGGTCACAGTTTCGCTGCAGGTTACAGTGGCTTCGCTTCCGTCTCCGCAGCAGCTCGTCAACCAGGCCGGAGCCACCTTCACGTTTACGCCGCCGGATGGACGCCTCCTGAGCGGATCGTCCTTATCGAACACGCTGGTGATCCCGGTATCGTCGCCGGATGTCTCGGTCGTCAAAAGCACCTCGGCGATCGACGCGGTCGTCGGCGACCTGATTACGTACACGATCGTCGTGACCAACAACGGCATCGTGACGGTCAGCAACGTCCTGCTGGTGGATCCGATTCCTGCCGGCAGCCAGTTTGTGATCGGCAGCGTGTCGGTGGACGGCGTATTCCGTCCGGCTGCGAACCCGGCGGCGGGTATCGTCATCGGCTCCATTGCTGCAGGCGCCTCGTCAACCGTTACCTTCCAGGTTCAGGTAATCTCGATATGACTCCCGTATCGCGCTCCGGACCGGTGGTAAAGAATCAATCCAGGGTGCTCTACAGCTCCGCAGCGGGTACTGACGCGATCGCCTTCTCCAATACCGTTAATACTTCTGTCGTGAGTCCGGTTCTGTCCGTCTTCAAAACCGCAAGTGCGATCAGCGTCTCCCTTGGCGACACCCTGGTTTACAAGATCTCCGTACGAAACAACGGCAATGTTGCAGGAGAAGCTACGCTGATCGATCCGCTTCCGCAGGGGGTTTCGTTTATCGCCAACAGCGTGCTCAGAGACGGAGTGCCCCTTCCGGGGGTCACTCCGTCTTCGGGCATTCCCCTCGGCCCAATTGCGCCGGGAACCCAGGTCAACATCTCGTTCCAGGTCATCGTCGTCTCGCTGCCCGCATCGCTTGAACTGCAGAACCAGGCGACGGCCCGCTATGCTTTCGTCACGCCCGAAGGCCGCGAGGTTCAAGGCGAGGTCTCATCGAATGTATCCAAGGTCTCACTGGCGGCGTACTTGCTGTCGAGTTTTTTAAGCGCTAATACAAATACAACCTTTGTCGGAGATGTCATTACTTATACGCTGCAGCTACGCAATGAAGGGGCACGGACATTATCCGGCCTGCTGGCCAGGATTCCGCTTCCCGAAGGCGCCGCTTTTATTCCCGGCAGCGTCATCGTCGGCAACATGTACGTGCCGGGCGATGATCCGGCCATCGGCATTCCGCTCGGCGCGCTGGTGCCGGGTGCAAGCCTATCGATCTCCTTCAGGGCCAGGGTGACGTTGGCTCCGCCTTCACCGGTGCTTGGTACAAAAGCCGTTACCTCATACGGGGAGGGTGACGAGAAGTATGCGACAACAAGCAACCTGGCAGAAATAAACGTGGTGTCTCCCGGCTTTACAATCCGTTTGCGTACCGACTTGACGAAGGCTGTTCCCGGCGACAATCTGCGTTATGAATTCAACGTAATCAACGACGGTAATCTAGCCGTTGATGCGATACTGATCGATGCCATTCCGTCCGGCACGCTGTTCGTGTGGGACAGCATCACCGTAAACGGCGTTCCGCGGAAGGGCATCCGCCCGGGTGACGGCATTCCGCTGGGTACGATCCGGGCCGGGGAACGCGTCATCGTTCGATTTCTGGTCTCCATCCCTGCGTTCACCGATATCCGCACTTTGCCCGCGATCAGCAATCAGGGCAGCATTCAATATACCTTTTTGCTGCCGGACGGGCGAAATGTCCGGCAATCGGAATCGTCGAATCTCGTGATGACGCAGCTCTTCTCGCCTGTCATCACGGTCGAGATCGCCAATGATCCGCCCATCGTGGAGACCGGAGGCATCGTCGGCTTCCGCATCACCGTGCATAACAGCGGCAATACCCCGGCTGAAGTATCGGTCATCCGGATCATTCCCCCGGCAACGATACTGGATCCGGATCTGGTCTATGTCAGTACCTTGGGCAGCCACGGCGTGCCATACAGCGGAGCGGTGCAGCTTGGAACGCTGGCCCCCGGTGAATCGGCTACAATCTCCTACTACGTCAAGGTGAATGTCGATTACCTCGGCCATATCATTACTGGTTACTGTAACGCACTCTACACGTTCGCCCTGGATACGCGTAAATATTCCGGCGAAGCCCGTTCGAACAGCTATCAGATTCAAATCGAAGAATTCAGCGAATAAAAGGTGGAAGTCCCGACTTCTTCACATATCCCCCCTCCCCCTGAATATACTTTAGTTACAGCATCCGAAGTTCTGCACCCGCTTTGATCGGTTCATATTCCATGGGAGGTGGTCCGCTTGTCGCAGTCGCCCGGTCACTACTCGTTTGTCGTCTCCAAAGAAGACTGGTCCCTTCACCGCAAAGGCCATCAGGATCAGGAACGCCATCAGCAGAAGGTCAGGGAAGCGATCAAGGCGAACCTTCCCGATCTGGTCACGGAGGAGAACATCATCATGTCGGACGGCAAGCAGATTGTAAAAGTGCCGATCCGCAGCCTGGACGAATACCGGATTGTTTATAATTTTCGCAAGCAAAAGCATGTCGGGCAAGGCGACGGGGACAGCCAGGTCGGTGATGTGCTCGGCCGCGATCCGCAGTCCGCGCAACCCGGCAAAGGGGATAAAGCCGGCGACCAGCCGGGCCATGACACCGTCGAAGCCGAAGTCGACCTGGAGGATCTGGAGGACATTCTGTTCCATGACTTTGAGCTTCCGCGGCTCAAGCAGAAGGAGAAGGAAGAAATCGAGGTCAAATCAATCGTGTTCAACGATATCCGCAAAAAAGGCATGATGTCCAATATCGACAAAAAGCGGACGCTGCTCGAAAATCTGCGGCGCAACGCCAGCAGCGGACGGCCCGGCATCCACGGCATCAGCCCGGATGATTTGCGCTACAAAACCTGGGACGACGTCACCGTGCCCCATTCCAATGCGGTCATTATCGCGATGATGGATACGTCGGGGTCCATGGGCACCTTTGAGAAATACTGCGCCCGCAGCTTCTTTTTCTGGATGACCCGGTTCCTGCGCCGCCAATACGAAAAGGTCGAAATCGTCTTTCTCGCCCATCATACGGAAGCCAAGGAAGTCAGCGAACATGACTTTTTCACGCGCGGCGAAAGCGGAGGCACGATCTGCTCCTCGGCCTATCAAAAAGCGATCGATATTATCGACAGCCGGTACCCGCCGGCCAAATACAATATTTATCCGTTCCATTTCTCCGACGGCGACAATCTCACCTCCGACAACGAACGCTGCGTTAAGCTGATCGGCGAGCTGCTGAAGCGCAGCAACATGTTCGGCTACGGGGAGGTCAACCAGTATAACCGCAGCAGCACGCTGATGTCCGCCTACCGGCATCTGAAGCAGGAGCAGTTCATGCATTACGTCATCAAAGATAAGAAGGAAGTATACCAGGCGCTGAAGACCTTTTTCGGAAAAAAAGATCTGGCCAAAACATGACCCGCCATTCAGGGGGATGAACGCGAAATTTCAGTCCGTTGCATTCGATGCCATTCGATGCAGCGGATTTCTTGTGTGGAAGCAGCAACGGATTCGGCCATCGACAGCTGTACGCGACTCGCTTTAAAAGGCCAGAATATCGCGCACCGCCTGCAGCCGCACCGGATCGACGGGCCGAAGCGGATCGCCCTGCTCCCTGACTGCCGACCCGAAATGCACGCGGTTTACTGCCGTTTGCGCGATGAAATCCCGCAGATTATCAGCGTTTAAGCCGCTGCCCGCCAGAATGGATAGACTTGCCGCCGCCGCCGTCCGCCGCTCCAGCTCGGCGATCCGTTTGGCCCCCTCGGGTGCGGTGGGCCGGCCGCCTGAGGTCAAAATATCGGTAATTTGCGGATAACGCGACAATGCCTCCAGCGCCGCAAACTGATCCAGTACTTCATCGAATGCCCGGTGAAACGTAACTGTAAGGCCTGCTGCCGCATCCAGTAGCCGTTTCAGCAGTTCTTCATCCACTGCCCCGTCCGGCGTAAGCATGCCCATGACCAGAGACAGATTGCCGACGGAGACGATATGACGGATATCGCGGAGCATCGTCCGCACATCGGCATCATTATAATGGAAGGAACGGGCATGGGGACGGATCATTACTCTTACCGGAATGCCGACGGCTGCCCGCACTTCTTCGATCAGACCCAAACTGGGCGTCAACCCGCCCTCGCGGATGCCGGTAATCAGCTCGATCCGGTCCGCACCATAGTGCTCGGCGACAATCGCATCTTGGACTGTCGTTGCAATCACTTCCAGCAGCATCTTTATCTTCCTCCCCGTTTAATTTTTTATAGTATATAATTTTTTATAGTATAATGGATATCTTCCCGCCCCGCTTGAACAATACGTTATCTTCCTCATCCCTTCATCATCGGATACCCTTTACCCGCGAAAACAAAAAGGCAGCCGATTTCCGTTGCCGGAAATGGACTGCCATTATGGTGAATGCTCCCTGTCGTTTAACTCTCGCCCTTATCCCTGAAAAAGCACCAGCGACTGCCGCAGATCACCGGCCAGCGCCTCAAGCCGTCCCGAGAGCGCCACCAGCTCCTCGCTGACCGTAAACTGCTCGGACGATTTCGACGCAACTTCCTGCGTCGAAGCGTTCGTCTGCTGCACGACGCAGGTCACGCTGCTCATCGCTTCGCCAAGCTGGCGCTGGAACCCGGCCAGCTCCGCCACCGCCGCCGAGGATTGGCCCAGGTAAGCGATGAATTGCTCCATCTCGCCGCGCACGCTTTCGAAGATGCCGGACGATTCGCGAACCGACTCGATTTGTTCGCGGAAGAGCGGGGCGGCTTCGCCGACAGCCGCTACCGTCTCTTCGATGTGGCTGCTGATCTCCTCCGTGATGCGGGATACCGATTGAATCGACTGGTTCGACTGGTCGGCCAGGGTACGGATCTCATTGGCAATAACGACAAATCCCCGTCCGGCTGCTCCCGCGCGCACCGCTTCGATCGTCGCATTCAGCGCCAGAATATTGGTCTGCTTGTTGATCGCGACCATCGGGGCGAGGATGCTGCGGATCAGATGCGTGCTCTCCCGCAGCTTCGCGGCATTGTCCTGGATGAGATCCATCATCCGGACCGTCAGCTCACTTTGCTTCACGAGCTGCTCCATCAGTTCGCCGCCCTGGTCGCTGACGGCCATGACCTTCGTGGCCGACGTATCCATCACGGCGTTGATATCCGCAACTTCGCTCATCTTGTCGCCCATCCGCTCGACATTGCGGTTGCTGCTTTCCGCTTCCTGCGCCAGACTGCGCGCACCTTCGGCGATCTCGCCTGTCGCCGCCGCCACCTCCCGGGCGTGGGCGGAGGTCTGCGCCGAAGCCTTGACCAGCTGTTCGGAGGTGGAGAGCACCGCCTCCGCCGAAGCGCCGCTCTGCCCGGCGAGCAGCGAGATCTGTTCCATCATCCGGTTGAAGCTGTGACCCACCCGGCCGATTTCATCCTGGCCCTTGAACGAGGTGCGAACCTGCAGATTGCCGCGTTCGCCTTCCTCCATCAAGCGGGCCAGCTTCCCGAGCGGGCGGCCGATCAGCCGCACGAGAATGTAGCCGATCAGCAGCGCCAGCAGCACGGCTACGAGCACGACGGACAAGGTGATATACAGCAGCTTGTCCGCCGACTTCGTGAATTCGCTGACCGGCGCATAGCCGAGCAGCGTCCATTTGGCGGTGGCCAGCGGCTGGTACACGACCAGCTCCGGCGTCCCTTTTTCATCCTTCGCGGTGAATGATTGCTGTTCATCCGCTGCCTTGTCCGCAACATTTATGTATGAGGTCTGATCCAGGAGGTTTTGATCTGCCGCGTATACGACGGTTCCCTGTGGATCAACGATTCGGATTTCGCCTTTCGTTCCGATATGCAGATTGGACAATACATCTGTCAGGGCCGAGCTTTTGATCTCGATCAGCATATAATATTCGGCGGCGGGATTCTGGATGTTGCGCAGCAGCCGGCCCATTGTAAGCGTCGGTTCGCTGTAAACATCGAAGAAACCCTTGACCCGCACCGGAAACCAGACGGGATTCCCTTTGGCGGCTTCAATCTCCTTGACGCGAGCCTCGATTCCTTCGTCGCTGCGGACGCCGCTGATCCCCGCCGATTTGTAGGACTCGGCATCGACCATGCTTTTTTTGACCAGCCGTACGCCCATGAGGCGTTCGTCGGAGCCTTTGACAGAATCCAGCTTGCGGCGCACCCGGTCTTCGGCAGCAACCTTGTTGACCGTATCCGCCCCGGATTGGTTAACCGTCTCTAAATCCTCTTTCAGCACGGAATCCACGGCGAATTGTCTTGAAAGCGCTTCATATTCAGCCAGCAGAAAATCTAGCTTGTCCGCCGCCTGAACGATGGATTGCGAGGAGGCGTCGGCTACCTCATCGGTGATAATCCCTTTTGCCGAATAGTAAGACGTTAATCCCAATACGGAAGCCAAAAGCACGATGGTGCAGAATAAAATGACAAACAATTTGACGCCAACCGACTTGAAATGGAGGGTTCCCGGCTGCTTCATTACGCTCTCTCCTCATTTAAAATAAAGATACAGCCGCAAAGCAGATGCTGACGGCTGTATCTCGGGTTCGGTGATGTATGAATAAATTTTCGGATTAACCTTTGCTTGCGCCTGAGGTCAAGCCGTCGACGAGCATCCGCTGCAGGAAAGCGAACAGAATCATGATCGGTACGGAAATCATGACCGCACCGGCGGCGAACAGCGTAAAGTTGCTGTTCTGCATGCTGTTGACCATATCCCACATCCCTACGGCAACCGTCCATTTTTCCTTGGAACGCAGAATAAGTTTGGCAAAAATAAAGTCTACCCACGGCCCGACGAATTGCGTCAGCGCCATATAGGTTATCATCGGCCGGGACAGCGGCAGGATGATCCGGGAGAAAATACCAAAGTTGCTGGCTCCGTCGATCCGCGCCGCTTCATCAAGCGAGCGGGGGATCGTGTCCAGGAAGCCTTTGGCAATGAGCGTTCCGCCAAGCGGGGCGCCGGCCGCATACACGATAATGAGCGCCATATGCGTGTTCAGCAGGTCGAATTCCTTGAGCAGCAGGTAGATCGCGACCATGCTCATGAAGCCAGGGAACATCCCGAGAATGAGCAGCGTCGACATCGTCGCTTTGCGGCTCTTGAAGCGGAAACGGGACAAGGCGTAACTGGTGAGCAAGGTCAACAGAACCCCGATCAGCATCGAGAATACGGCGATCTTCAGCGTATTCATGTACCAGGTACCGAACATGTACACCGGCGAGGTGAACAGTTCCTTATAATGGTCGAGCGTAAAATGTTCCGGAATCAATGTTTTGCTGTACAGCGACTTGCCCGGCCGGAGCGAAGAGAGCAGGATCCACAGCGCCGGATAGAGGGCCGCAATCGCCAGAATGACCAGCACGATGTAACTGAGCGTCAGGCGGATAAAATTCGCAAGTTTGCGTCCGATCATTGGATCATATCCTCCTCTTGGAATGACTTGGTCCGCCGGAAGTTATACAAGGAGAACCCGGCAACGATAATGAAGAGAATAATGCCGATGGCGGAAGCCATGTTGTTTTTGTTCTGATCCGAGGTCAGTTTATATAGCCATGTTACCAGGAGGTCCGTCGAACCCGCATATTGGTAGTCCCCTTTCACCGGGCCACCGCCGGTAAGCAGGTAAATGGCGTTAAAGTTGTTGATATTGCCGGCAAACTGCATAATCAGGGTAGGCGCAGTCGAGAACAGCACCATCGGCAGCGTCACGATGCGGAACTTCTGATAGTTCGACGCCCCGTCGACTTCGGCCGCTTCGTACATGTCGCGCGAAATCGTCGTCAGCACACCCATAATGAGCAGCATGGATACCGGAATACCCACCCACATATTTACGAGAATTACAGTAACCTTGGCCCAGAACGGATCGGTCAGCCATGGCAGGCCGCCAAGCCCGAAGTAGCCGAGATACTGGTTGATCGGACCGAATTGTCCGTTGAACAGGTTGCGCATCAGCAGCAAGGAAATCATCTGCGGAACGGCATAAGGAATGATCAGAATCAAACGCCATACCCCTTTGAAGCGGATACCTTTTTGATTGATCAGAAGCGCGACCAGGAGGCCGCCGAAATACGTGGTTACGGTGGACAGCACAGCCCAGACAACCGTCCAGGTTAAAACGCCGTAGAAGGTTTGGCTCCAGGTTTTAAGCACGAGCAGATTGCGGAAGGTTTCAAAACCGACCCAATCCACCAGCTTGGCCGGAGGAATATGATCCGGTGCGGCATAGTTGGTAAAGGCAAGCATGATCATGAAGATAATCGGCATAATTGTGAAGAATAAAATGCCGATACCCGGAAGAATTAAAAAGGTCTGAGCGAATTTATAATCCAAAATATATCGCACGCTTTGCTTAAAGCTGTTGGCTTCACGGCCGCTTTCGCGTTCCGTGCCAATCTTGTAAGCATCCCGGATGTTCATAATCCAGGCCATTAATAACACTGCGAAAAACATCAGCGTAATCAGGCTTTCGATCAGGATGATGATCGAGTGGTCGCCGGGAACCATTCTCGTGATGCCCTTGACCTTCTCCAGATGGTTCGGGGTTTCACCGAGCGTGGAGATGCCCCAGAAGGCTCTCCCGAGCGTATTGATGAAATAAACAAGGCCTAGTGCCTCTACGGCCAGAAAAAGAAGCCCTTTGATGAATTGGCGGTTATATATTTGTCCCAATCCCATGAATATTGTCGACAGTATTGCGGCTCTCGTACGGTGTCGCTGCATTCCCTTCCGTTCTCCTCTCCGCCGCGGAACTCAAGGAAACCGCCCGCCGTGAAGATGCGGCGGGCGACTCCATTCCACAGTTTGCTATTGAATGATACTGCTGAACCTTATTTCGAGGTTCCGTTGTTCAGATCTTTGATTTGTTGAACCGCTTTGTCCATTGCCGCTTTCGGATCGGCATTGTTATCCCAAATTTCTGGCAGAGCCGCATTCACTGGGCTCCATACGTTGCCCATTTCCGGAATGGAAGGCATCGGCTGGGAGTTTTTCGCTTGTTCAGCAAAGGCGGAGATATAAGGGTCGCCGGTGATTTGCGGATCTTTCAGCGCTTCGTTGTTCGTAGGAATCGAACCGATCAGTTTGTTCAAGAGAAGCTGAGCGTCTTTGCTGGAAGCAAAGTGAGCGTACAGTTTAGCGGCGTTAGGATATTGCGTATATGCGTTTACGCCGAAAATTTTGATACCGGAGAACGAAATGGCTGTTTTGCCGGCAATCGTCGGGATTGGAGCAATGCCCAGGTTGTCGCCGAGAGCCGCTTTATAGCCAGCCAATTCCCATGGGCCTGTGATGTCCATAGCCACGTCGCCGGAGTTGAACAAGCTGCGTTTGATGTCGGCGTTGATATCGCCGCTCTTAATCGGCAGTGCTTCTTTCACTTTGGCGAATTCTTTCAAACCTTGGATAGCAGCATCGCTGTTGAGGCCGATATCGTCTTTGTTTGTGCCGTTGTCGCCGAACAGGTAACCGCCGGTGGAAGCGATGAAGGCGTAGCTGTAATACATGTTGCCGACTTCCCACATAATGCCGTATCTGTTCTTGGCTTTATCCGTGAACGTTTTGCTGAATGCAATAACGTCGTCGAACGACTTCGGTGCTTCTTTTACCAGCGATTTGTTGTAGTACAGGGCATACGTCTCAGCTGCACGAGGGTAGCCGTAAAGCTCGCCGTCGTAGGAAGCGCCGGTGATGGAAGCTTCAGTGTTGTCGGCTTTCGTTTGCTCTGCAAAAATATCGTTTGGCAGCAGAAGGCTTGCGCTTGCCGCTTTACCCAGGTTGTCATGCGGGATCAGGATAACGTCGGCAGCCAGGCCCGAAGGTCCGTCCTGGGACAGCTTCGTCACTTGATCCGGCGGAGCTACCTCTTCAATCTTCACTTGAACGCCGTATTTTTCGGTAAACTGCTTGGCGATTTCTTCTGCAAACGGTCTTTCTTCTTTACTTTCCCATACGACCAGGGATGCGCCTGGTTCAGGTGTAACTTCGTCGGTAGCCGTAGCCGTGTTTCCGCTGTTTGTAGCGGTGTTATCTGTAGTTGCCGTATTTTCCGCCGGCGCGTTTGTCGCTGCAGCGTTGCCCCCGTTGTTTGCGTTGTTGTTGTTTGAGCCGCAAGCCGTCATGGACACTGCCATAGAGAACGCCGCAGTCGCAACCAATACTTTCTTGAATTTCATTGACTTTACCCCTCCCGATTTTATGTAGCATGGAACTGCTTCAAGGTACTGCTCGTGGTACTGTACATAGAACGGTTCATGCAACGGTTCATGGAACAGTCCATGGTACCGCTTCATGGCGCTGCCAAACTTTGCGCAAACGATTTCAGGAGAGTTAAAAAAAATTGGTTTTTCGATTCCATTTTCTCCTGAATACGCTTCATCAAGTTCTGGAAAGCGCTTCACTTCTAAATTCATAATACAACAGGAATGGTAATTGTAAAAACGTTTGCACATAGTCAATTCAGCCATTTAGAACGATTTATTGCATAAAATTATACTTTTACCTCCTCTTTTACACGATTCCTCTTATTTTCGCCCACTTTCTCTATTCAATTCGTTTCTGGCAGCAATTCTCAGGCAAGCGGAAGCCTTTTTAAGGGAACCCCCTCTCCATTTTTGATAAATCCTTCGAAATATGTGCGAAATGAAACCGGTTTTTTGGCTGTGAAAAATTGTGCAATTGTTTGTACAAGAGTATTGTATGCTCAAAATATCCATGCTATAATCCAAACCATTATTAGCGGTTCCTGCACTGCGATAGCCTCGGCCTATTCCGGTCCTTTTCCAATACAAAGGCAATGTAACTGATCAGGTACAACCTCGGACAAGCTTTCCCGGAGACGGTTGTGCCTTTTTGTGATGGGCGAAAATTGTGCAATACTGGCATAATAGTTGCGCTACGTGTGCAATCAGAATGTTATTTTCCACATTCAATATTAATTATCAGTTATTCCCAATAATATGCACTCGCAAAGAAGACCGGGAAAAGGGTCCGGCCGCCGCAGAAACCCGCTTTTACTTCAAAAATCACAGAATTCAATCATTAGGAGGTACATATGTTACTTGAAGCTGTTTATCACCGCCCGCGTTTGAACTGGTCTTATGCTTATGATTACCGGACTATCCATCTCCGTCTCCGGGCCAAAAAGGGAGATTTAACCGAGGTTTTCGCCTATGCCGGCGATAAATATGCCTGGGAGGACACCAAAGAGCTGATTCCGATGAAGCTGTTCACCTCCGACGCCATGTTCGATTACTGGGAATGCGAATCGGTGCCGCTGTACCGCCGCCTGAAATACGGATTCCTGCTGCAAAAGGATCATGAACGCGTCTGGATGACGGAAAACGACTTTCAAACGGACCGTCCGGCCAATCCGAACCGGCTGTTCGAGTTCCCGTTCATCAACCCCGTGGATGTGTTTACACCGCCGGCTTGGGTAAAGGATGCGGTATTTTATCAGATTTTCCCCGAACGGTTCGCGAACGGCGACCACAGCTTGGACCCGGAAAATGTGCTGCCGTGGGGCGGAACGCCGCGCCCGGATAATTTCTTCGGCGGAGATCTGCAGGGCGTTATCGACCATCTCGACCATCTGAGCGAGCTGGGCATTACCGGCATTTATTTTACCCCGATCTTCACGGCAACGACGAACCATAAATACGACACCGAAGATTACATGCAGGTTGACCCGCATTTCGGCGATGTGGCTACGCTCAAGAAGCTGGTCGACGCCTGTCACAAGCGCGGCATTCGCGTGCTGCTTGACGCCGTATTCAATCATTCGGGCCGTACGTTCGCGCCGTTCGTCGACGTCCTGGAGAAAGGCGAAGCCTCCCCGTACAAAGACTGGTTCCATGTCCGCGAATTCCCGCTGAAGGTGGAAAACGATATTCCGAACTATGACGCTTTTGCGTTCGAACCGAAAATGCCAAAGCTGAACACGGAACATCCGGAGGTTAAAGCTTATCTCCTGAAAGTGGCCGAATACTGGATCAAGGATGTTGGCATTGACGGCTGGCGCCTCGACGTCGCCAATGAGGTCGACCACGAATTCTGGCGGGACTTCCGCAAGGTGGTTAAACGCGCCAACCCGGAAGCCTATATTCTCGGCGAGATCTGGCATGAATCGGCTCCTTGGCTGGAAGGCGACAAGTTCGACGCGGTTATGAACTATCCGTTCACCGATGCCGTGCTCGATTTCTTCGTGCATGAAACGCTGGATGCGGAAGGTTTCGCCAACGCCATCGGCAAGCAGCTGTCCCGTTATCCGCTGCAGGCGAGCGAAGTAGCCTTCAACCTGCTGGACAGCCATGACACTCCGCGCCTTCTGACCCTGGCCGGCGGCGACAAAAACAAGCTGAAACTCTCTGCCCTGTTCCAGTTCACCTTTATGGGAACGCCGTGCATCTATTACGGGGATGAAATCGGCATGGACGGCGAAGGCGATCCGGGCTGCCGCAAATGCATGGAATGGGATCCGGCTAAGCAGGACCGCGGGCTGTTCGATTACTACCGCACGCTGATCCAAATCCGCGCCGCGCATCCGGCGCTGCGTACCGGCAGCTTCGCATTCCTGGAGGCAGGACGCCAGGGCACCAAGCTGGCCTATGAGCGCGTGCTGGGCGATGACATGCTGATCGTGCTCATCAACACCGAGCAGACCTCCCAGACTTTCCGCCTCGATGTCGAGGAGCGGAACTGGGAAGAGCTCTTCACCGGCCAGGCTTACCGTGCCGAACGCGGCAAGCTATCGGTGAAACTGCCAGCCTTCGGCTACGCGATTCTTAAGGCGAATCTGTAGACGGCATTGAAAGATCTAATAAAATAAGGAGAGTCCCGACGCCATAACCGGCTGCTCGGGACTCTCCTTTTTTTATCTGACCGTATGCTATATTCGCGCTTTCGCTTCAATCGCTGCAACAAACCCGTCCCTGGTTCTGTGGGCTTCGTTGCATTATGCGCAACGGATTTTCCGATTCTGCCCCGTTTCAGCCCCATACGCCGAAATCTGTGGCACAATCTGCAATGGATTCGGAAATGACTGCGTTTCTGAGCGAATCTGCTGTACGAAATGCAACGGAGCAAGTTTTGCGGGGGTTGAAAAGAATAAAAATGACCTCATCTCCACCGATAAGTGACGATGAGGTCATTTGTTTAAGTGCGGGGCACCAGCGACGCGCGGGACGCGCCAACAACGGCATTTCTGCCGTTGTCGCTCATGCTGCGGCCAATCCTATTGCCGCAGCAGCTTATACACGACCTGCGCGCTTTCCGCACGGGTCATCAGCGCCTGCGGCGCAAAAACGTTGCCGGCCCGGCCTTCGACGAGGCCGAGCGCTGCGGCGGCGTTGACATACGCCGCCGCCCAGGCGCTCACGGAAGCCGCGTCGGCAAAGCCGCGACCCGCAGCCGTAATTTCCGGCTGCTTGCCCAGCTTCACGTCCAGCGCGCGGATGACCATCGCGGCCATCTCCTCGCGGGTAATCGCTTCGTTCGGCGCGAAGATGTCCGCGCCGCGTCCGCCCACGATGCCGCTCTTCACGGCCGCGGCCACATACGCGGAGTACCAGGCGTCCGCTTTCACGTCGGCGAACGCGGCTTGCCCTTCCGCCGGCAATCCCAGCGCGCGGACGAGCAGCGCGGCGAATTCCGCGCGGGTGACGTTGCCCGCCGGCTTAAATTCAGCCGCGGTAACGCCGGTGACGATCTGCTTGGCGGCCAGCGATTGGATCGCCTCCGCCGCCCAATGCGCCGCCGGCACATCCTTGAAGGATTTATCGACGACGAGCGCGGCGTATTTGCTGAAATGGCGGACGGTTGCAGTCAGCGTTCCGTCCTTCAGCGTACCGCCCACATAAGTCAGCTCGCCGCTATCGCCGATGTAATAGGCGCCAAGCTTGCTGGCGTTCGGGCTGCCCTGCAGCTTGAACGTCAAGGTCACCGGCTTCGCCAATGCGGAGACCGGAAGCAACGAGCCGTCCTTTTTCACAACGGCCAGCTTGAATTCATAGATGTTGGATACGGCTTGAATGGCCGTCGTGCTGTCCTGCAGCCCGCTCAGCAGCGTGCTTGCTGCACTGGCCGCAAGCGGGTGCGCTTCAAAACGGATTTGGGCGCCCTCTGCGGCTGCGCCGCTCAGACTCGCGCCGATACCGGCAAGCAATTCGCCCGGCAGCGTGACTTCCACGCCGTCCATGCCTAACACCAGTGGACTTACGCCAAGCAGCGTTCCCGCATTCAGCGGCAGCAGGGCTGCACCAGTCTTCAGCTCGACGTAAGCTTTGCCGTCTTTGATATTTTTCAACGTTTCGGCTGTAACCGCTTCTTCAGTTTTAACCGTTTGCGGCTCCGGCGCCGTAACAACGGAAGCCATGCCGGCATAACTCAAAATCACCGTACCGCCATTGTCTCTGCTTGGCAGCTGAAGCTTCAGAATACGGTCCGCCGGAACGATGTACGTATTGCCGCCGTATTCGTCTTTGACGATCGAAAACGCTGCAAAAGGCACCGGAATTTCCGCGGATGCGGCTTCCGTTTTGGTATTGATGACTGTGACTACGTTTACACCTTCGTAAGCTTTGCTGAAGGCAAGATATCCCGTGGCATCCGTGCCCGCCAAGTACGTGCGCGTGCCTTTCGAGAACACTTTGGAGAATTTCGCCCGGATGTTCAGCAGCTTCTGGTAGTGGTCATGCAGCGCCGCTTTGGCAGTCAGCTGACCCCATGGCATATCTTTGCGGTTTTCGCTTAACTTGCCTTGGCTCAGATCGCCTGCAGTTTTGCCCGATTGGCCCAGCTCCTCGCCGTAATAAATGACCGGCTGGCCTTTGGCCGTAATTTGCAGCGCGGCGGCGATTTTGAGCTTGCCTTCGTCCCCGCCCACGTATTCCGAGAGGAAGCCGTCTTCATCATGGCTGCTCAGGAACTGCGCCATCATCCGCGTGTTATCGATCATGGCTTCGCGTTCCTGGAGATAGGCGTTAACGGCGTTGATGCTGCCATTGGTAAAAGCCTGCGCCTTTTTCTTGAAGCCGAAATCCAGCAAGCTGTCCATTTGCCCCGACTGCAGCATGCCGCCGTCGCCGTACACGGTCGCTCCGTAATATTCGCCGACGAGCTTGAAGCTTGGGTCGATGGCGGTCAGCGCATTTTTAAAAGCTTTCCAGGTCGTGCTGTCCACATGCTTCACGGTATCGACACGGAAATAATCGATTGTATCGCCGCGTTCGGTCCGGGCATTGTCCAGCCATCCGGTCTGCCAATCAATAATGGCCTGACGCACTTCCGGTTTCTCCGTCATCAGATCCGGCAGTCCGGCCAATTCGCCTTGGGTCACATTCTGGTCTGTCGACACATTGTCGCTGCGCAGCATGCCGTCAAAGCGCTCCTTGTCCTCCGCCGTAATCGTCGGATAGTTGTCGCTTTCCTTCAAGCCGTAGCCGACATGGTTCAGCACGACGTCGACCATGATTTTGATGCCCCGGTTATGCGCCTCGTCGATCAGTTTCTTGAAGGTCGCCATGTCGCCGAGATGCTCGTCGAGCTGTGTGAAATCCTTGGCCCAATAGCCGTGGTAAGCATATTGCGTGCCGTTGAAATCTGCGCCCTTGTTGAAATCGATATTATCCACGATCGGTGAGATCCACAAGGTGTTGATGCCCAGCTCCTTAAGGTAATCCAGCTTATCGATCATGCCCTTGAAATCCCCGCCGTGATAAGCTTCGAGCTGCGTTTTATCCACATTGCTGTTATTGGTGGCATCTCCGTCGGCGAACCGATCGGTCAGCGCAAAATAAATCCGGGCTTCATCCCAGTCAAAATCAAGCTTGCTGTCCGTGTATACTCTGGATTTCACCGTAACGGTAGCAGCCGTTGTATATTTGTTGCCATACTTATCGATCAAGGTAACCGGAATCTGCTTGCTGCCCGCCGTCACGGAATCCTTCACCGCGATCGTCTGCTGCAGCAGCCCCACATCCAGTGCCGCTTTGGCCGGACCGCCGAGCGGGGTAAGATCCAGATAGCCCTCCCGCAGCGAAAGCGCCTGGTCGGAGGCCACGTTTACCTTCAGGACCGCGTTTTCGTTGGCATTTACCGCCCCCGGATTTACTGCCGCCGAAAGGGATACCGACGTGTCCCGGTTACGGTATTCAAAAGCCGACTTGCCGTCTACCGTATTTTTCGGATCGGCAATTTCGCTCGTTTCGCCGTCTTTTGTAATGATATAAGTGTAGGCGTGCTTGCCTTCGCTCAAATTTTTGAGCGTATACGTATACCATTCGCCCACCGGATCATAAGTCATCGGGTATTCGTGTCCGTCCACTTTGACTTTGATGTCGGTAATCGGTGTAAGGTCTCCGATGCGGAACAGCTCGGGATCTCGGTAAAAGAATTGGGCAGCGCCGTCATTCAGCACCGGTCCGGTAACCCCGGGTTTCATCGCTACATTTCTCACCATACTTGTCACATCGACTTTGATGTATTGCTCACCAGCCGGCAGCGCAATCTCGCGGTCGTCGCTGATATCCTGCAGGGCCGTATTCCAATCCTCGCCCTTGCGGAGCAGGAACCCGAACAACGTTGCGTTCGGCGACAGCTCGATCAACGCGCTTGCCTTGCCGTTCTCGTACTTGGTGAAGTTGATTTTGTCGTTGGTCGCGCCGGTCCCCCATACCCAGAGGTTCCAATCGCCGTAATTTTGGTCCGGACGGGTATAGGTAAGCTCAAGGTACCGCTTGTTGTCCAGCGCCGGGCGCACGACTTTAACCGTAATAGCCTCCGACTTGCCGCCGTAACTGACGGTTATAACCGCCGTCCCGCCTTTAAGCCCTTTAACGACACCAGTGCTCGTAACAGAGGCCACTTCCGGCTTATCGGAAACATAGGCCGCGCTTCCCGTAACGTTGCGCTCGCTGCCTTCCTCATAGATCGCTTTTACTGCCGATTTATGGGTATCGCCTACGGTCAGCGTATAGCTTGACGAATCCAAACTCAGATTTTTAAGTATGTCAGTGGTGGTCGCAACCTTAATGATAACTGCAGTTAGCGGCTTCAACTCGATGGAATGGTTCGTCAATGTAAAACCGCTCTGCTCATTCGCCGGAATTGCCGCCGTTCCCGCCTGGTCGTCGTCGACGACGACTTCGCCGCCGGTTAAATCAACCGGCAAGGACAACGTACGCGAAACGCTGTCGCCGTTTATGAAAGAATAGTAAATCCCTGTGCCGTCGGTTGATCTGCTGCTGTAACCGATGATGAGATCGTTATCATTGACCTCCGGGGAATCGATCAATTTTACGTTCGTATTCACCAGCGTCTGGTCACCGAGACGGAACGCGTCGGTCGATTTACGCAGCTTGATCAGGCCAGCGGTGTAAGCAACCGTCTCCGTTTGCACCGGATATTCAGTAGAATCGGTGGCTTTTGCCCAATCGAAATGGTTGATCGCATCGGAAGAATCATAGGAATCGCTGATAAAATAGCCGAAAGTTTGGCCGTTTATGTCTTTAAAAGCATCGTATTTCTGCTCCGGTATACTGTCGTCTTCCAGCAACTGCTTCGTGCGGCCATACTCCTGCCCCGCCTGTATAAACGCCGTTCCCTGCGAGGTGAACAGCAGCATGTTACCAAGACGAATCCGCTTTTGAATCTCCGTCTCGTTCGTCTTCGGATCTTTTTTGATCGCCTTCGCAATGACGTCATGCAGCGTCAGATTGTCATGCGCCTCGATGTAGTTCACGATATCGCCCGGATCGTCTTCCGTCACGTTGGACGGCTGGGCTTTGATGTTATTCATAATCGTGTCAATGGAACGGGCGCCGCCCGTAATAAAGCGGGTTGTGCCCTCTTCCGGATAGCCGGATTTCAGCTCGTTGCGGAATTCATCGGAGAATACGGCAACGTCGTCCGTCTGGTTCATCCATTTTTGGGTCGCCCCTTTGCCCTCCAGCGCCGGGTCTGCTTTGTTGCCCTTGAACGTGTCCCAGCCTTCGCCGAGGAACAGCGCGTTCGGATTAATCGAAGCTGCGGCATTATAAGCCGCTTGAACCGTTTCCGCCGTGGCATCGCCCATCATATCAAACCGCATGCCGTCGATTCTATACTCGCTGAACCAGTATTTGACCGAATCGACCATCAGCTTCTCTGCCATCAGATGGCTGGTAGCCAGATTGTTGCCGAAATCGCCAAGGAAATTGCCGCTTGCGTCCTGGAACGCATAATAGTTCGGCACGATGTCGTTCAGGAAATCCGCTTTGGCCATATGCGTGTAAACGACGTCCAGAATCACGCCCATGCCCGCGTCATGCACGGCATCGATCAAGCTCTTCAGTTCTTTGATGCGCAGCTCAGGGTCGGCTGGATTCTCTGAATAAGCTCCGTCCGGCGAAAAATAACTTTGCGGATCGTATCCCCAGTTGTATTCATTGTTTTGCGCCGAATAATCGTCTTCTCGGTTTCCGGCTTTCGTCTCATCCCCGTAGTACCAGGCCATGACCGGCAACAGCTGGATATGGGTCACGCCGAGGGATTTGAGATAATCCAGCTTTTTGGCAAACGCCGCATAAGAGCCCCAGCGTTCTCCGTCCAGACTGCTTTCGATGGCGGCATCGGACGTAAAGTCGCGGATATGCACCTCGTAGATGACGGCATCCTCCCGCTTCTCGTACCCGTCGATATCGGCTTTAGAATCCTTAAAATCCTTCGGGTTCGTCTCGTCCAGATCGACGATCGCCGCTTTGCCGACCGTGTCGCCGTCTGCGCCTGCTTCACCTTTTGTATTCACCGTGAATACGGCCATCGACTTGGCGTAAGGATCGAGCACCTTTTTCATGACGCCATTATTGGTCACTTCGTATTGGTAGTAATAGCCCCGAACGTCGGATAATCCTGTTCCGAGGTCGGATGGTGTAACCGTGGCGGACCAGACGCCTTTCTCTCCTTGAGTCAGGTCAATTTCCCCAACCTCGGTATTGGCGTTGGCCTTGTCATAAAACACCGCCGTTACCTTGCTGGCCAGCGGCGCCCACAGCTTCAGCTGCGCCGATTTGCTTGAATCATTATAGGTTGCCCCCAGGTCATCGCCGGTGTAATTGTACAGCGAATCCAGCAGACGCCAGCCGGAGGAAGCCGGTACGGTTTTGCCGTTATAGGTTACCTGGAGCGGAAGCTGATTAAAAGTAAAAGCCGCCGTATCCAGCTCCACCGCCGTCCCCGACCGGATCGTTGCTTTGCTTACCGCAACCGGCTTTTTGTCTTTGTCCGTCACGGTAACGGCACTGCCGAGTCCCGCAGCGGTCAACCCGCTGGTCGTCGTAAACGTAAGCTGCAGCTTGCTCAGCGACAGCGCTTCTGCTTGCGACAAATTCACCGCCATTTCGCCGAAAGGTGAAACGTAGACGTTGGGATCGCCTTGCTTGAGCCATAGCTGATTGTATTTATCCAGCAGCGTGAAGGTTTTATTGTCGCCGTCTTTGTCGCCGGTTGCCGGCTTCATGACGATCAACCCGATTTCTTTGGCCCCGGTTGTCAGCGGAACGTCCACATACAAGCCGTACCGGTCGCGGTTCTCCTTAGGAAAAGGAGTGCCGCCCTTCGGCCATTGTCCGTTGTTCTCGGAAGGTGTGGCTACATTTCCCCATAACCACAGGCCATAACCTTCTTCATCCCCTAGCGTCCTCGTGTAATGAATCCGGACGGTATCTTTTGCAAGATCAACCGGTTCGTAAGGGGTTACGGACTTCAGCCCTTGTTTAAACCAGATTTCATTGGTCTCCGGCGTATTGATCGTAAAAATATTGTCGTTGTCTCCGTCCTTGTTACCCTTTTTATCGATGACGAGAAAAGATAACTTCTGGGCATTCGCTTTCAGCGGAATGTCGACATACGCGCCAAAAGAATCCTTTTGCTCACTGGAGAATGGCGTTGCTCCTGTCGGCCAATTCACGGAATTCGCCGCAGCATCGGCCCATACCCATAGCCCCCAATTGTCGTAATCGCCATCCGCGCGCTGATAATGCAGGCGAATGCTTCCGGCAGGCACCGGCGTAACCTTGCCCGGTTCGGTTGGAACCGTGAAGGTCGCGCTAACCGCATGGCTATCGGCATTCGCGTTGTACTTGAACGTCACCGGCACATCGACCGGCAGCTTCAAGTCCTGCGGACCGGCAGGATAAAGCGCATCTTCTGCGGCACTCGCGCCTGGAACATAAATCTGGTAAGTATAGTCGCCCTTCGGCAGGTTTACTTTCCGTTCGTATATGTTGTCAAAATCGGCATCGGTCAACAGGGTCCCGGCCGCTGACGGCGACGAATCCGCCGGGTCCCCGAGCTCGCTTTGCAGCGTTCCCGTCAGGCGCGGCTCCACCGGCTTATAATACGTCGAATCGGCGATGCGCTTGGTGATGTCGTTGTAGTAGAACGTCACTGCGGTTTCGCCGGTGAGCGTAAATTCGATATTTCCGTCCCCGGTAACACCTGGTTTAGTGTAACGCCCTTTGCCGTAACTCTCCGTCCACTTGCCGTCTATGGCAATCTTGTATTGGTAGCTGCCTTGCGGCAATGTCCCCGTGAACGTATACAAGCCCTCGCCCATATAGGTCATTTTGGTTACCGTGGATGCAACATCCCAGTCCCCGCCTCCCCCGGGCAGCTCCGATTGGAAATCGCCTACTACAGTTGCGGTTCGTGTTTCTTCCTCTGCTGCCGCCTGCCGGGGATAAAACGTAAAGCTTGAGAGTACAAGCGCTGCGATCATCCAGATGGCAAAAGCTTTTTTACCCCGTTTCGCCCACTTCATTCCGTGAATCCTCCCGTCAAAAGATGTAATGGTGCTGCGTCTGCTTTTGGTTCTGATTCTTGAGCGCGGCTGCTCAGGCCGAATTGGAGCTGATTCCGACCTCCTTTTCAAAATAAATCGCCTGCTTTTTACCCTTTTGCATGCGCAAACGTTTGCAAAAATGGGTTAGCCGGCTTCCTTTTTCACACGCAAACAAAGCTGTGCAACTAGCTGTTGCACAAAATTCACACTTGTAAGCGCTTTTATATCTTGGTTAACATACTAATTCCGTAATCTGGAATTTGTCAACCTATTTCTTCAGACCTTATGCCTTTCCTTAGGACTGATTTCTCGCGATTTTTCATCTTATTTCATCCAAGGAAGCGCTTTACGTTTCCTTCCCGTTCCTGAATTTTAAGAATAGTCCTTTGTAAGCGTTTATTTGCATATCGTTTGCATACGTATAACAACGCTTCAACCCCACTATATGCTGCACAATTCAGATTCAGTATGCAATAACAGTGCCGGATCCCCCGAAAATGCCCGCAAAAACCCCGCAAAAAGACTTTATGTATTTACAATTTACGGCTCTTCGATTAATATAACTGTGTAAAGCAAACGGTTCCATAAGGAGGTTTCTATGACAGTTACCATCAAGGATGTGGCCAAGAAAGCGGGAGTTTCTCCCTCCACGGTATCCCGGGTGTTGTCAGGCCATCCCAGAATCAGCCTAGAAACTTCCCGCAAGGTCAAAGTGATCATGGAGGAAATGGGCTATACACCGAACATGATGGCGAAAAGCCTGGTTTCGAAGACGACCAACAGCATTTGCATCATTTTACCGAAACCGGCTGAGGAATTATTCTCCAACCTGTTCTTCATGGAGCTGATCCGCGGGATTGTCACGCAATCCAGCCGTTCAGGCTATGATGTGCTCATTAGCTCGGGGGCGAATGAAAAGGAAGAGCTTGAGGCTGTTTCCCGCCTGCTGAAAGGCCGGCGCGTGGACGGCGTTATTTTGCTGTATTCCCGTAAAGACGATGCGGTCATTGATTTTCTGGAATCGAACGATTACCCCTTTGTTCTGGTTGGACGAAGCGATCGTCATGAGGATATATTGTCGGTCGACAACGATAACGTCATGGCAGCGTATGACGCCACCAATCATTTGATTTCCATGGGCCACGAACGGATCGGCTTTGTCAGCGGACCGTCCAACCTGATCGTTTCGCGCGACCGGCTGGAAGGCTACCGCAAAGCCATGATGAACAGCGGCCTGGAAATGAAGCCGGAATGGATTGTGGAAGGCGAGTTTCTGCAGGACAGCGGCTATCGGGCGATGTCGTTTTTTATGAATCTGCCGAACCGGCCGACGGCGCTTGTCGCGGTGGACGATATGGTCTCCTTCGGCGTACTGCGCGGATTAAACGAGCTGAATTACAAGGTTCCCGAAGATCTGGCGATTGTAAGCTTTAACAACATTCCGCTTTCGGAGCTTTCCAGCCCGCCGATCAGCAGTATCGATATCGGAATTTATCATTTGGGTTATACAGCTTCCCAGGTACTCATTCAGGCGATTCAGCGACCGGACAACCACGACGGTTATACGAACCGTTTTGTCATTCCTCACCGATTGATCGTCAGAGAATCGTCCATGTATGCCCCGAAGAAATAGGATGCCGGTGTACTATGCTGGCTATGGGCCTACATAACCTTGTTTAGGGAATCAAGCAACGAAAGATGGCGAAGTGTTAGGGCAAGAAAATAAATGAAGCTTACCGGCTTCATTTATTTTTTCAACCATTGTTCAAACGTTTGCGCTAATATTCACCTGCTGCGATCCCATTTCTAAGAAGTATATCTTTTAGGAGGTTCACTATGTCCCCAATCAAAGCCTGTCTGTTCGATCTGGACGGAGTGCTGGTCGACACCGCCAAATACCACTTTATCGCCTGGAAAGAGCTCGCCGAAGAGTTGGGCTTCACCTTCACCGAGCATGACAACGAGCGCCTGAAGGGCGTCAGCCGGATGGCATCGCTTGATATTCTGCTGGAGATCGGCGGCTTGACGCTGCCGGAAGAAGAGAAGCTGCGCTTGGCCGAGCAAAAAAACAACCGGTACGTGGAATACATCTCCAAGATGGACGCCTCGGAAATTTTGCCCGGCGCGCTGGAATTTCTGCGGGAATGCCGGGAGAACGGCGTGAAGACCGCGCTCGGCTCGGCCAGCAAAAACGCCATGGCCATTCTCGACAACACCGGGCTTACGCCATATTTTGACGCCATTATCGACGGCAATCATACCAGCGCCGCCAAACCCGATCCCGAGGTGTTCCTGCTCGGCGCCAAAGCACTCGGAATGGACCCGGCCGACTGCGTCGTCTTCGAGGATGCCGAAGCCGGCATTGAAGCCGCAACGCGCGCCGGAATGCGCAGCGTCGGCATCGGTTCGCCGCAAACGCTTGCGGCCGCAAATTTCGTCGTGTCTTCGCTAGCCGAGATCAGCCTGCCAAAACTTGGCGAATCATTGGCCGCCGTTTAACGAACAGTAATACCATGCGGTTATCCGCCTGTGTTCATATGGATTTTCCCAACAAGCATGATTATTTATCCCTATTTAAAGGAGCCGGTAACAGTGAAGCAATATTTGAAGATTGACGAGTGGTGCATCATCGAGGAATCGTTTGATCCGAAATCCCAGGAAATTTCCGAGAGCGTATTCAGCATCGGAAACGGATACATGGGCGGACGGGCCAATTTTGAAGAGCAATACAGCGGGCACAGCCTGCAGGGCAGCTACATGGCCGGCGTCTACTATCCGGACAAAACCCGGGTCGGCTGGTGGAAAAACGGCTATCCCGAATATTTTGCCAAAGTGCTGAACAGCACCAACTGGATCGGCATTGACATCGAAATCGACGGAACACCGCTGGATCTGGCCGCCTGCACCGTCGGCGAATTCCGCCGCGTGCTGAACATGAAGGAAGGCACGCTGTCGCGCAGCTTTACCGCTACCCTTCCGGACGGCAAAACCGTCAAGGTGGACGCAATCCGTTTTGTCAGCCTGAAACGCCGCGAAATCGGCGCGATCCGCTATGCCGTAACGCCGGTGAATTTCGATGGAACGCTGACCGTCACCCCTTACCTCGACGGCGACATCAAGAACAAAGACTCCAACTACGACGAGAAGTTCTGGAACGAAGTCGAGAAACAAGGCGGCACAGACGGCGGGCATCTGACGCTGAAGACGAAAAAGCTTGATTTCCACGTCACTTCGGCATTCGCTTTTGATATCTATGTAAACGGTGCGAAGATGGCTCCGGATGCGGAAGTCATCGAAAACGAAAAATATGTGGCCAGCAAAGTAAGCCTTCCGGTGCGCAGCGGCGAACAAGCGGTGATTTATAAGTATGCTGCCAATGTTACCTCCCGCGATTACGGGCTGGGCCAACTGGTGGAAGCGGCTAATGTTGCGCTGCAAACGGCCAGAGAAGCCGGTTTCGTCGCATTGCTCGATGAACAAGCGGCGGCTTGGGGCGATAAATGGAAGGAAAGCGATATTATCATCGAAGGCGACGTGTCCGCGCAGCAGGGCATCCGCTTTAATATTTTCCAGCTGAACCAGACTTACACGGGCGAAGACGACCGTCTGAACATCGGACCGAAAGGCTTTACCGGCGAAAAATACGGCGGCAGCACGTACTGGGATACCGAGGCGTATTGCGTACCGTTCTATCTCAGCACGGCGGACCCGGCGATTTCCCGCAACCTGCTGATCTACCGCTATAAGCATCTGGAAAAAGCAAAGGAAAATGCCCGTAAGCTTGGCTTCGGTAAAGGCGCGCTTTATCCGATGGTGACGATGAACGGCGAGGAATGCCACAACGAATGGGAAATTACGTTCGAGGAAATTCACCGCAACGGCGCCATCGCCTATGCGATTTACAACTATGTGAACTACACCGGAGACAAAGCCTATCTCGGCCAATACGGCCTGGAAGTGCTGGCGGAAATCTCGCGTTTCTGGGAAGAACGCGTGCACTACGTTGCGCATAAGGACAAATATGTTATGCTCGGCGTAACCGGCCCGAACGAATACGAGAATAACGTCAATAACAACTGGTACACGAACCGCATCGCCGCCTGGACGATGGAATATACGCTTGAAGCGCTGGAATATCTCAAGGCGAATGAAGCTTCGCGTTATGCCGAGCTGCTTGACAAACTTGAGCTGCTGGAGAGCGAAACCGATAAGTGGAAAGAAATCATCGCTAAAATGTACTATCCGCAGGACGAAGAACGCGGCATTTTCTTGCAGCAGGACGGCTTCCTCGATAAAGAGCTGATCCCTGTAAACGAGCTGGCGCCGGAGCACCGGCCGCTGAACCAGAAATGGTCATGGGACCGCATCCTGCGTTCCTGCTACATCAAGCAGGCCGATGTGCTGCAAGGCCTTTATTTCCTGGGTGACCGTTACGATCTGGACGTCAAAAAACGCAATTTCGATTTCTATGAGCCGCTGACCGTTCACGAGTCCTCCCTCTCCCCTTGTATCCATTCGATTCTCGCCTGCGAGCTGGGATATAAGGACAAAGCTTATGAAATGTATCTGCGTACGTCGCGGCTTGACCTCGACAACTACAACAACGATACGGAAGACGGCTGTCATACGACCAGTATGGCGGGAACCTGGATGTCGTTCGTGCACGGCTTCGGCGGCCTGCGCGTACAGAACGACCGGCTCGTGCTGAAACCGCTGAATCCTGGACACTGGAGCTCATATTCTTTCAAAATCAACTTCCGCGGCGCACGCCTGAAGGTGATTGTGACCGACGCTCAGGTGACCGTCGTCAATGAAACCGACGTACCGGCTGCAGTAACCGTGTACGATACGGAATATACGGTGCAAGGACTTGGCAGCATTACCGCCGGCGGTTCTTCCGTCACCGCGTAATATAAGCGACTCCCGGCCCCGAAGCCCTGGCTTCGGGGCCGGTTTGATTAAGGCGCAGGCGCCGAGGCTGATTCATCGGATTTACTTCGCTTGTTACCCCGCGATCCTCTATGCGCTTTGCCTTCGGTCGAGTACACTGATAGAGACGGACAAGTACCGGACCTGTCAGCAATGAGCACGGAATGACAGGATTGCTCCGGACCGCTATGCTACGATGTACTTAAAGGAGATGGCGCGAGTGGAATGGCTGATCCGAATGAAGGATGCCCTGGATTATCTGGAAGCGAACATGACGGAGCCGCTGCGCATTGAGGAAGTGGCTAAAGTGGCGCATGTCTCGCCCTTTCACTTCCAGCGCATGTTCACCATGTTGACCGGCGTCACGGTGGCGGATTATGTCCGCAGACGGCGGCTCACCTTGGCGGCCCAGGAGCTGGCGCTGACCGGGATCAAAGTGCTGGATGCCGCGCTGAAATACGGCTACGATTCCCCGGAATCGTTCGCCAAAGCGTTTCGCAAGGCGCATGGCCATTCCCCTTCGGATGCGCGCAAACCGGGCGTACGGCTGAAAGCGTACCCTCGTCTCTCCTTCCATTTATCTTTGAAGGGAGATCAGGAAATGGAGTACAAAATTGTTGAAAGAGAAGCTTTTACGGTCATCGGCAAAAAGCTGGAGGTAACTACCCGGGACGGGGAGAACTTCCGCAAAATTCCGCAGTTCTGGAATGAGTGCAATGCGGACGGTACGTCCAACAAGCTGTACGAGATCGGCAAAAACGAGGACATTCTCGGCATCTGCATGGACATGAACATGGACAAGGAGATGCTGTCGTATTGGGTCGCCGTGGAAGCGGATGCGGATGCGGACGCTAAAGGTTTTGAAAAAGCACTTGTTCCCGCTTCGACCTTTGCCGTCTTCACTTCCGTCGGACCAATGCCGCATGCGATCCAGCATGTGTGGGAGCGGATCTTCCAGGAATGGTTCCCGGGCACCGGATATCAGCATGCCGGCACAGCCGAATTCGAGCTTTACCCTCCCGGAGACCCGCAAGGCGAAGATTATACGTGCGAAATCTGGATTCCGGTGATGAAAAAGTAAAAAGCGGCGCCGCGCAAACGCCTCAACTAACCGCGAGTCTCCCTATTACTGGGGGGATCGCGGTTTTTGCTATATGACATATATCATTTTTCATTTTGAGAAACGGCTAAGGCTTGGTATAATAAACAATTATTTGGCTATTATCAGGACATGCCATTCGAGATTTGCGAAGGAGAAATTTATGTCGATCGTTAAAGTCTTTTCAGACAGCACTGCCGATCTGCCTCAAGGCTGGAAGGAGAAATATGATATCGGCGTCATTCCGCTTTACGTCGTTTTCGAAGACGGTACATACAGAGATGGCATAGATATCACCCCGGAGGAAGTCTACCGTAAGGTAGCCGCGGCCGGCGCCCTGCCGAAGACGGCGGCGCCGTCGCCGGCAGACTTTATGGCTGCCTTTGATCCGGTGATTGAAAGCGGCGGCGATGTGGTATACATCGGTTTGTCGTCGGCGATATCTTCTACATACCAGAATGCGTTGCTGGCCGCCGGAGAATATCCCGAAGGCCGCGTCCGCGTAGTCGATTCGGAGACGCTTTGCGGCGGCATTGGCCTGCTGGCCGTCAAGGCAGCCAAAGCGGCCTTGTGGGGCGACAGCGCGGCTGACATTGCCGCCATGCTGGAAGCCGGCCGTTCCAAGGTCGAGACCGAGTTTGTCGTCGATACGCTCGATTATTTGTATATGGGCGGCCGCTGCTCGGGGATGACCAATTTCATCGGCAGCCTGCTGAAGATTCGCCCGGTGCTAAGGCTGGTCGACGGCGCGATTATTCCGGTCAACAAAGTGCGCGGCAAAAAGGAGAAGGCCGTCGAGCAAATGCTGCAGCATGCGCTGGAGGATGTCGGCCGCATCGATGACGAGCTGATTATCGTCGCCCATACGCAGGCCGAGGAAGATGCGCTCTTCCTGCAGTCCGCGCTTCGCGCGCATACCGGCGTTGACGACATTGCCATCATTGAAGCCGGCTGCGTCATCGGCAGCCACTGCGGACCGGGAACCGTCGGTCTGATTTACGCAGTAAAATAAAACATGAAAAATGACCCCGGCGTCCACGCTAAAGCGGATTCCGGGGTCATTGTATGTCTGGGCATTACCAGTGCGGTTGTTGTAAAAGAACGGTTTCAGGTGACAGTTCGGCTTCTTCATTGACAAACGGCAGCATAAAGCGGAACACGGATCCACGGTTCTCTTCGCTCTCGACGAAGATGGTACCGCCCATCAGCTCGACCAGTTGCTTGGAAATTGCCAGCCCGAGTCCCGTTCCGCCATATTTGCGGTTGATGAACGGATGCAGCTGGGAGAACGACTGGAACAGCAGGTTCAGCTTGTTGTCCGCAATGCCGACGCCGGTGTCGCGGACGGAAAACTCCAACAAAAATTCCCTGGAGCCGGGCAGCGGAATGTTCTTGACCGATAGAGTCACGCTGCCTCGTTCCGTAAATTTCAGCGCGTTGCCGACCAGATTGACGATGATTTGCCGCAGCCTGCTCGGATCGGTAGAGACGGCTTCCGGCACGCTGGTGTCAGCCCACCAGCGCAGAGCCAGCTTTTTCTCTTCCGCCCGCGGGGTGAACAGCTCGATGATCTCGTCAATCATTTCACGCAGGTCCACGCGTTCGGACTGCAGCGGCATTTTACCGGCCTCCATCTTGCTGAAATCCAGGATGTCGTTCAGAATCTGCAGCAGATTGTAGCTGCTGCTGCGCAGAAGCTCCGCATATCCGCGCTGCTCCTCCTCCAGCTCCGTCTCCAGAAGCAGGTCCGCCATGCCGATCATTCCGTTCATCGGCGTGCGGATTTCATGGCTCATCATCGCCAAGAAATCGGCTTTGGCTTGAGCCGCCTGTTCCGCCGATTCCTTCGCGCGGATAATCTCCCGCTCGTTCGTAATATCGCTGAACGACAGCACGACGCCGCAGATCGTTCCTTTATAGAGCAGCGGCGCAATCGTATAATTGACGAAAAAGCTTGTCCCGTCCTTACGCCAGAAGATGTCGTCGCCCTGGCTGCGGATCATGCCGTCGCCGAGCGTCATCCGGATCGGGCATTCGCCCAGCGGGTACCGCGAGGCATCGCCATGCGGATGGTGAATCCGCTCCATCAGCGGAAGGCCCATCAGCTCGGATGGAACATAGCCCAGCATATCCGCGCCTTCACGGTTAATGAAGATGGTTCTGCCGGACAGGTCGAGACAGAAGATGCCGGCCGAGACGGAATTCAGGATCAGGTTCAGCTTGCGGTCCTCCGCCATTTCGAGTACCAGCTCGGCGTTGTTCTGCTCCGCCTCTTCCCGGCTTTCCGAGGGATTCCGCTCCGTCTCCTCTTCCCCCGATGCGCTCATAAGCGGTCCGGCCGAAGCAGCCAGCACCTCGAACCACCGCCGGAGCGGCGCGGGCAGGCTCTCTTCCCGGTTGTAGCGCACGATGGCGAACACGCCGGCAACGCCTTCGGGCGATTTCAGCGGGATATATGTCACCGCCGCTCCACTGGAGGCCGTGGACATCTCGGAGGTCTCCCGCAGTTCGTAGGTGGAGGTCATTCCGTCGAGCGCCGCAGCGAAATTCCCTTCACCAGGCGCCCCCGGCAGGAGCCGGGCCAGGCTTCCATCCGCCAGCGGAGCATTGCTATCCGCTGTAATGCCAAATGCGCGATTGCTGTCCACATAACGCCCCCTGCGGTCCAGCACAACAATCAGGTCCGGATGATGATCGTACAGCAGCTTATAGGAGCCGTCATCCGCAATCGCCCGGCCCAAAATGGAAGCCCAATCCTTCCTCATAACCCACCTCCACTCGGCTTCAAACCGTCTGCAAACTCGAAAATATTGCTTTCTGATATTATAGCAAAAAACCTTTCAGCGGTCGCCACAAAAACATAAACTTCGCCACGATTTTACAGCACACAAAAAGCGCCGCCCCATGCCGGAAAACGGCTGAAGCAGCGCTTTGCTAAACCTGTATATTGGACTAAGCAATATCCTTGTATTCGATGTTGCGGATCGTCAGGTATGCAATCGCTACACCCACCAGCGCCAATCCGATCGAGACGGCCGCCTGACTGCCCAAACGGAAATCGCCGAATCCGGAAGAGAGCAGGCTGGTCATGATGATGGCGGACACAATCGTCGTGGATACGGATTTTTTCCGCATTCCGAAGTAGATCGGAATCAAGCCGATGCCCGCTGCATAGACGGAATCGTTGAAGCCCCAGAGCAGCTTTTCCGAAATGAATTTAAAGGTCAGTTCGCCCTGGATCACATCCTTGAAGAAGTAATCGATGCCGATCAGGATCGCGCTAATCACCACATCGGAGACAAAGACGGCTGTAAATGTAAACATGCACACGATGAGCAGCTTGGCGGTCATCAGCTTTTTGCGCGGGATCGGGTACATGAACAGAACGGAAATCGTGTTGTTTTTGTATTCGCCGATGACGATTTTACCCAGCAGTACAGCAGCAAAGATCAGGAAGGTTCCCTTTGAAAAAGTAAAGACCGCTCCAATCACGTCCGCGTAGGTGTTAAATTCGCCGTCCCCCGAATCGGTGAAAGTGACCAAAATCATAAATGCCAGGATGATCGCACCGGCAAGCAGCGCGCCTCTAAACAGCTTCGTTTTCATTTTACGCATTTCCAGCGAGATCAGCTTAAGCAACGACGCCACCCCCAATCAGTTCCACAAAATAGTCTTCCAGCGAATGATTTTTCTTGTTCAGGCTTTCCAGCTCCACATTTGCGTCCGCCAGCGCCTTGTTCAATTCCAGCGGCTTGACGCTGTCGTATATCCGGATCGTCCGGGCATCCAGCACCTTGAAATTGCGCAGCCCCAGCACTTGATCCAGTACCAGCGCCGCCCTGCCGCTCTCCGCCGTTACCAGCTCGATGTACTCCATTTCTCTGCCGCGGATGGTATCCATGGCGACTTCCTCCAGCAGAATTCCGTTTTTGATGACGCCGACCGTATCGGCGATCTGTTCGATTTCGCTGAGGATGTGGCTGGAGATCAGCAGCGTAATGCCGTATTCACGGCTAAGCATGCGAAACACGTCGCGCAGCTCCTTGATGCCGAGAGGGTCCAGACCGTTGATCGGTTCGTCCAGGATCAGCAGCTCCGGTTTGGTCATCACTGCACGGGCAATGCCCAGCCGCTGCTTCATGCCCAGGGAGAACTGCTTCACCGGCTTTTTATCCACACCGGTCAGCTTGACCAGTTCCAGCGCTTCACTTATCGCTTTCGGATTATAGTACCCCATGTATTCGCCGTGCAGCTCCAGGTTTTCTTTCGCAGTAAGCCGGTCGTAGAAGACCGGGTATTCGATGATGCAGCCCATGCGCTTCAGCAGCTCATACGAGGTAGGCGTGATCTTTTCGCCGAAGAACTCGATTTCACCTGCCGTCGGCTTCACGAGATTGGTCATCATCTTCATCACCGTCGTTTTGCCCGCACCGTTCGGTCCGAGGAAACCGTAAATTTCGCCTTGCCGTACCTTCATGTTGACATCCCGCACGACTTCCTTGTCCTGGTAGACCTTCGTCAGGTTCCAGGTCTGGATAATATTCGCCATTTCCGCCAGCTCCTTTTGTTTTGCTCACCTATATTCGTTGAACTAGTGTTTTCCATAACGCTCTGTTGTCGCTGCGGTGAATGTTTGGACTTTCGGTCGCTGTTGTCTACAAATTTCTTGAATCATGCTCATCATTGTTGTAGAAATCCGTAGACAAAGGCGATCGCTGTCGCTCCTACAGTTCCAAACTTCACCTTGCTCTTCTCGCTTTCTGAGAATCCATTGTTCAACTCTTATGGTTTTATTGTACACAGCGGAATTTTCTTTTTTCTTACCCGATTCTTACGAAAATCTTAAGCTGTCAATAATGGAGCCGGCGGAAGCTCAATGTAAAAGACGTGCGGGAATATGCTTGGCTTTTCAGGGAGATGCTGCCGTTCATCGCTTCCGTCAGCTTCTTGACGATGGCAAGCCCGAGTCCGCTGCCCTGATAGACCCGGTTACGGGAATCCTCCAGGGTGTATAAACGCTCGAACACTTTGGCCTGCTGGCTTTCGGGAATGCCTTTGCCTTTGTCCCAGACCTCGATTTCGACCTTCTCATCATTTGCCGCAAGCCTTAGCCCAAGCACGCCGCCCCCATCGCCGTAGGCAATCGCATTGGATAACAGGTTGGATAGAATCCGGCCGAGCGCCTCGGCGTTTCCCATGATGTACAGCGGCTCGTCGGGAATGTCAATCTGCACGTCAAAGCCTTTGCCGCCGATCAGGTCATAAAAATCCAAAATGTTACGCCGGCAGACTTCCCCCGCTTCCACGCGCGTCAGCGGAATCTCTTTATCGCCCGATTCCAGCTTCGCGAGATCGAAAAAGCGATTGATCTGCAGGGTGACTTCCTGCGCTTTGCCCTGGATCGTTCGGAGCATCGCCTGCTTGTCCGCTTCAGGCAGCTCTCCTGACTCCAGCAGCGTTTCAATATAACCCAGGATCACGGTCAGCGGGGTCTTCAGGTCGTGGGAAATATTCGCCAGCATGGAGCGCAGCGATCGCTCCAGCCGGTTCCGCTCTACCGTTCCTTTATGATTCGTGTCGAGCAGCAGGTTGACGGCAATCAGCAGCTTCTGCAGTTCCGGATCGTCGCTGAACAGCAGCAACCGCTCATGGGACTGCCGGCCGATAATCTCTTCCAGCTTGGTATGTACGTAAGCCAATTGCTTGGCGCGGCCGCGAAGCCTGAGCTGCTGCCATACGATGACCAGCACAAGGAGCACAATCGGCAGGATATAAAACTCGGTCATGACGGCAGCACATCCCCGAGCTTGTAGCCGATGCCCCACAGCGTTTTGATGTATTCGGGCCGCGACGGATCGTCTTCGATCTTCTCGCGCAGCCGCCGCATGTGGACGTTGATTACATTCTCGTCGCCGTAATATTCGTCTTCCCAGACCTGGCTGTAAATCTGCGCTTTCGTATACACCCGGCCGGGATGGGCGGCAAACAGCTTAAGAATCTGGAACTCTTTGGCCGTCAGCTTCAGTTCCTCCCCCTGCTTGATCGCCGTGTAATTACCCAGATCAACAGTCAGGCCGCGCAGGCGGATCAGCGAATTTTGCCCGTTTACGCCATTCTCCGTAGCCGGTTCCGCCGCCCCGGCAGGAACGGCCGCATACCCCGCCCGGCGGATCGCCGCCTTCACCCGTGCCGCCAGCTCAATCATCGAGAACGGCTTCGTAATATAGTCGTCCGCGCCGAACCCCAGACCGAGCGCTTTGTCCACATCGCTGTCTTTGGCGGACATGATGAGGACGGGAACGAGGCTTTTCGCGCGAATGAGCTGGAGCAGCTCGGTTCCGTTTTTTTTCGGCAGCATCAAATCCAGCAGTACCAATGCATAAACATCCGGCCCTGCGATTAATCGCGCCGCCTCCTCGCCGTCAAATGCCGTATCCAGCTCGTATCCCTCGCGCTCCAGATAGGAACGGACCATTTGGCTGATATCCTTGTCGTCTTCAATCAACAGCAGGCGCTGCGTCATCCCCGGTTCCCCCTAAAAAATCGGCTTGTATGCTTCGTTGTTCCGTACTGTATCGATTATCAATTGTGCAATTTCGGTCATTTGCTGCCCGTCCAGGCCCTTGTCGCAGCCGCCCCAGGCGTAATTCCTTACGGCGCCGTTGATCGTAACCTCGAGCGCATACTTTTCCCCGGAAGAGCTACTGCAGCGGTCCGTCAGCGTTTTGGTCTCCAGATAGTTGGCCAATACCAGCTTGCGGTAAATCTGCTGCATGTCCTGCGGGGACAGCTGAAAATCGGATACTTCGGTCATCGACGCTCCGTGATCCATCACCAGCGTCATGTCCCGGGTATTGATCTCATTCTTGAGCTTCTTGCCGTACTTCAGCACAAATGAGAAGCGATCCTGGGCACTCAGTTCATAATCCACCCGGACGAGCTGAACCTGCTCCGCCTCAATGCCTGTGCAGCCGGTCAGCATGTAAATCTGCTTCGTGTCCGACTCCTGCCGCTCCAGTTGGGTGCAAGTAAAAGACCGGACTTTAGGCGTACCGAAACGATCCAACGTATTGTCGATGGTCACTTTGATACGGCCCGCGGCATATTGCAGCATATCGAAAATGGGATCTCCCTCAATGCTGTAATGTACCACCTTCAGTCGGCCGAGCTTTTTATCCATGAAATCATCCAGCCGCCCCAGATTCCGGGCTGTATCCAGCCGGAGGATCACGTCGTTCTCCTCGTCAATGGTATGATCAAGCTTGGAGTCCGTTTGGCCTGACATAATGTCCTGCCGTTCATACAGCTCCCACCATGGCATTTCCGTATTATAGATAAGAATCAGCCGGTTGTGCCCGGGATCGTTCTTAAGTTCATAGATGATGTCGCCGTTTTGCGTTTCTCCAATACCCCGGCGTTTGAACTTGCCGTCATATTCGCCCTGATCTGCTATCCCCCTATACACATATGTCCCGTATTTCGGACTGGAGAGCTCCCTCTGTTCTATGACCGTAAACGGTTCATAATCCGGGAAAAAGAAATACTTGATCCCCGCGGCGGCGGCCAGAACAATGAGGCCGATGCCTGCGGCGAGCCACCATTTGCGTCCCCTGCGCATTTCGTTTCACCTGCCCGCATGTGGAGTTTATTCCGAAACTTCTTTCCAATTATAACCGATTTCCGGAGCCCGTTCGATGAAAAACGCATGTGCTTCAAACGATGGACCGTGCCGGATGCCGGCTCAAACCCAAAAATACCCCCGCGAGGCGGGGGATCAGCATCAGGTCTAACCGGGTACGTTGCGGGAATTCCGCCAAAAAAAGCCGCGATCCTCTCCCGACCGGAGAACCGCGGCATCTTGCATATTCGTTATCGTCAGTTATCGTCGCTCCGATATTCCAGGAGGTCTCCGGGCTGGCAGTCCAGCGCCTTGCAAATGGCTTCCAGCGTCGATAACCGGACCGCTTTCGCCTTGCCGTTCTTGAGAATCGACAGGTTCGCCATCGTAATGCCCACCCGCTCCGACAGCTCTGTTACGCTCATTTTCCGTTTCGCCAGCATGACGTCAATATTTATGATTATCGCCATTGTCTTCACCTCAGACCGTTAAGTCGTTTTCCGCTTTGATATCGATCGCGTTCTTCAACAGCTTCTGGAGTACGGCGGCGAACACCGCAATGACCAGCGACGCGAAAATAATGACCAGCCCGATCGCCAGAATTCCCGGCGCGTCATCTTTGTCGGCCATCCAATAAAGCACCGGACTCTCCGCGGCGTACAGCAGGCAAATCGCGGCCGCGCACCATTTAATGATCTTCAAGGCCTTTACGGCCGCGTCCGAAAAAGCCATCTGCTTGTCAATGTACCGCAGTAGCCGCAGCGCTTGATAAAGCGCAATATAAAACGGAACCGCCGATACATACATCCCGGCAATGAGGGTATTCAGCCACCAGTCCGGATAATGATCCGCCATTTCCCTCCCGATCATCGGCAGCCCGAAAATGCACAGCGCCAGCACCGCCGCGCCAATAATGATCACCGTCAGCCTTAAAAACAGTGTCGTTCCCCGTTCCATTACAAGTCCTCCCTATCCGGATTATGTTCTGAGAGTAGCATATTATTTATTGTAAATCAATAAATAATTGTTGAAATGTGGTGTGGGGAGGCATTTAAGGCGTTGCTTTTAAGGATACGTCTGGGGGAGGCAATGGTGGGGATGGAACAATAACGCGTTTTTCTCCAAACGGCGCTCAGGTTAGTTTAGCCTTCAATCATCAAGACCCGGAACCCGGTGGGGTCTGGAGGTGAGCGTTGGAACAATTGACGGGGGAAGGCTGGAGGGTGGGCGGAGCGTCGGGACATTGATTGGTGGGGCTGGGCGGTGAAACCCTTGAGCGTGAGACACTGGCGGTGAGTGTCGGAAAAGAGGCGGTAGAATGATGGACGGTAGGGCTGGGTGGTGAGAGTCAGGTGGTGAAGCACTGACACAAGCGCGGCCCCTGTGCTAACGGACCTGAGCGCCCTTATATACGGGAAATACACCCATTTCCCGAAACAACGGACACCAGAGGCGTTATTGCGCTCCAAACGGCATGAAATAAGCCCATTTGGTGATAATAGCGGCGCTCAGGTCCGTTAGCAGCTCAACATTGCATTTTTCACCAAAATAACGGCGCTCAGGTCCGTTCTTCTCCAAACTCTTAGGCTCAGGCCCCGTTCCCGCTTTCGTTCATTTCATTGTGCCCTTCAGCGCTATGCTCCATAGCAATGTTCAGTCCATTCCATCTTACTCCCCGCCTATGCAAGCATCGCATCCAACGAACCCCCATCATACTCCCCTCCCCCGCCCCATATACATAATAAAGAACAACACCCGGACGATCGGCGCGGAACATCCGCAAAATCCGCGGAATAAGCTCTAGCAGACGCCGATTTTTTAGCGAATCGAATGGAAGGGGAGATGTGGGCATGTCCGGTGATGAGATTAAGGCGCTGGAAAAATCGATTGCCGAGATTACGGAGATCGCTACTGGATTCGGGCTGGATTTTTACCCGATGCGCTACGAAATTTGTCCTGCCGATATTATCTATACGTTTGGCGCCTACGGAATGCCGACCCGGTTCGGCCACTGGAGCTTCGGCAAAAATTTTCACAAAATGAAATCGCAATACGATTTTGGCCTGAGCAAAATTTATGAGCTCGTCATCAACTCCAATCCCTGCTACGCCTTCCTGCTGGACGGCAACTCCCTGGTCCAAAACAAGCTGATCGTGGCGCATGTGCTGGCTCACTGCGATTTTTTCAAAAACAATGTCCGCTTCTCCATGTCCAACCGCGATATGGTGGAGAGCATGTCGGCCACGGCCGACCGGATCGCCGGCTATTCGGTGACCTACGGCACGGATACGGTCGAAAGCTTCATCGACTCCGTCCTGGCCATCCAGGAGCATGTTGACCCGAGCCTGATCCAGCCGCATAAACTGGGCAAATCCGGACTGCTGGAAGCCAAGCTGAAACGGCAAAAAGAGACCCCGAACCACGCGGCCAAACCGCAAACCGCCTACAGCGAACTATGGGAGCTTGATCAACGCCATGACGCCGCTCCGGGACCCGATCCAGCCGCTAAACGCATGTTTCCGCCCGAGCCGGAGAAAGACCTCGTCTGGTTTATTCAGCAGTATTCCACGGCGCTTGAAGACTGGCAGCGGGACATTATGACAATGCTGCGCGATGAGATGCTTTACTTCTGGCCGCAAATGGAGACGAAAATCATGAACGAAGGCTGGGCTTCGTACTGGCATCAGCGGATCATGCGCGAATTGGATCTGACGCCGGAGGAGACGATCGAATACTCCAAGCTCAACTCTTCGGTGGTGCAGCCTAGCCGGCAAAGCCTCAATCCGTACTATCTGGGGCTGAAAATCTTCGAGGACATCGAACGCCGCTACGACCGCGACAAAATCTTCGAGGTGCGCGAGCTCGATTCGGACATCTCTTTTATCCGCAGCTACATGACCAAACAGCTGGTGAACGATCTGGACTTGTACGTGTTCGAGAAAAAAGGGCCGGAATGGAAGATCACCGACAAAGCGTGGGAGAATGTGCGTGACCAGCTCGTGCTGGCCCGCGTCAACGGCGGTATGCCGTACCTCGTCGTGCAAGACGCCGATTACGAACGCACCGGGGAGCTGCTGATCGTCCATCGTTACGAAAGCATCGAGCTGGACCTGAAGTACCTGGAGCGGACGCTGCCGCATATTTACAATCTCTGGGGGAAGGGCGTGCATCTGCAGACGGTCGTCGAGGATAAAAAGGCGCTGTTTTCTTACGATGGGAAAAAGGTGACCCGGAAGTTTTTGTAGCGGTGCTTATTATAAAAGCAAAACAGCCCGCCGGCATTTGGATATGCGCGGCGGGCTGTTTCGTTATGGGATTTCGTTGGTGGAAGCCCCATCCTGGAGCATTCCATTTAGCGGCACGATAAGCGAAATCTGCGTGGGTTCACTGGAGTCTTTATCAATTTTAAAGCTGTAAGAAAGAAAGAACGCTTGCTCACCATCTATGCCGACATAATTACTAATTACATAATCTCCATCCGGAAGGCAAACGCTGAATTGACCATTCGTTACTCTAGAACTGTACGGAGTTTTCGTTGTCGCATTCTCGAACATCACATAACCATCACCAACAAACGAACGTCCATCGGCATAACTTATTGTTCCGGTAATTAGCTTAGGCATTACAATATCCAAAGGATCGTCAATAAAACTGAAATTAAGGGATGGCCCACTCATCTCATATTTCTCGGTACTAAGCCAAGTCACTTGATAATCGCCCTTGGGGATATAAAAGGTATAATTTCCGTCCTTTATATTAGCATAATATTTCTCGAGAGTGTCTACGTTAATCCGGGTGATGCCTATCCTTCCGGAAGTAATCGCTTTGTTCTCCGAATCTTTAATTGTCCCGGTCACAGCTGCAGGTAAGGTTACCGTCAGCGGACTGGTGAGTAATCCGTCTTTAATTTCAAACAAATGATAGATAGAGATATCTTCATCGTTATCTGAACTATACACATTAGAAACTTGGTATTTCCCATCAGGAAGGTACAGGTTGAAGCTTCCTTTATGAATAAGTGCATGATTATAGTCAAAGGGATTTGAATCAACACTATTAAAGCTTATAATCCCTTCATTAATCGTTTCGTCGTTCGGATACTTAAACGTACCGGTTACTTTCGGAGGCAAAGTGATCTGTATTGTTCCGGAACCGAGCGTTCCATTGTGAACAGTAAAATTGTAACGGACGTTCATCAATTCTTGCATGCCATCGGTGGTTATTTGGTTGATATAGTAATCTCCATCGGGCAGCTGCACACCGAACTTTCCTTTGTTCAGCTTCACTTCGTAATTAAAGCCCCCGTGATCTTCCACACGGTAAAGAAACACCGTCCCATCCCCAAGCATTGTTCCGTCTGAGTACTTAATACTTCCCTGTACGTTTCCGCTTACGTCCGGCGTCGTTACCGGTGGTGTTAGCGGACCCGAAGGACCCCCGCCAATGACTACGGGTGCAGGCGTTGCAGCCGGCTGCTCGACGCCGCCGATCTTAACTTTAACATCGGCACTGCTGTCTTTACCGGCTTCCAGCTTGGTTGGCGCCGTTTCCAGCGAGATTCCTACAGCGTTGATTACTGCCTTGTCGATCTTGCCTTTTCCCGTAACTTCCAGTCCTGCGTTTATATCCAGCGATGAGATCGCCGCTTCGTTCTTCAGTTTATTGCCCGTCGCTTCTTTGCTTACGGTCAGGCTCTGAATCGTGCCCTCCGGAATCTCCACGTTCACATTCCGCGCGTCAACGTTTACCGCTTTATAGCTGCCTTTCAGGCTTACTTTGGAATCAGACGGCAGGTCTTTGGACAGCAACAAAGTGTCTACCTGAGCTCCGCCTACAGACTCAATGGCCGCAGCGGATTGAATCTGGAGGTTGCCCACCGTGGTTGAGCCTTCGGCAACGACCCGCACGCTGCCCTTTTTCTTGTCGACGATTACGTTACCGAGCGTACTTTTGTTGAAATGCACGCTGTTCGCTCCGCCGCCGGAAACGGTTGTGGTTCCTTTGACCGTCACATTCTCCAGCTGCACGTCCCCTTCGCCAATGCCTGCGCCAAGCAGCAGATTGCCGCTGATCGTCGTATTCCGCAAGGTCACATCCTTCGAGTCGATCACTACATCTTGGCCCACGGCTGCATTTCCCGTTTCCGGCCCGTATACGCCTGCGGTTGTGTAGGTTATGCTTGTCCCTTCATGAAATAATGCCAGCGCCCGGTCCAGAATAACAACCGCTTCGGCGCGGCTCGCCGGTTGGGACGGACGGAAGGTATGATCGGCAAAACCCTGCATGATTCCTTTTTCCTGCACGGCATTGACCGCATCTTTGCCCCAAGCCGGAACCGCTGCCATATCGGTGAATCCCGCATCGGCCGAAGGCTTCAGATTCAACAACTTTTTGATCATCACCGCTAATTCCTGCCGCGAAATTTTGTTGCCCGGCCCGAACATATCGTTGCCGTATCCGCTGATATAACCGGCGGCATTTGCCTTTAAGACCTCCGAATATACCCAGCTCTTAGAGGAGACATCCTTGAATGCAACATCCTTTTTCTCCGTAAAACCAAACGATTTATTGATTAATGCAATCAATTCAGCTCTGGTTATGGAATTGGAAGGTTTAAACCGCCCGTCCGGATAACCCGATATGTACCCTTGATCCATCCATGCGCGAATCTGTGGTTCCGCCCAGTTGCCTGCAATATCCGAAGCCGGAGCGGCAAAAACGGAACCAAACGATGATAATGTAAAACAAATTGCAATAAATATGGCGAAGCCTTTCTTCAAAATCGAACTTCTTATTTTTAGCATAATGTTCTCCCTTCGCGGATGAAATCAGTGCTTTCTATTAAATTACACAATATTTCAATTTTTTGCCATATAAAATTTGAAACATCTTTAAATTACCTGCATTTTTTTGTATATCCCCCTAAAATATCAAAAAAAGACTGCTCTTCAGAGCAGTCTCCGATCCTATTCCTCATCTCTTCCGCGGCTCCGCCGGCAGCGTCAGCTTCAGCGGCCCCGTCACCGCTTGGCCGTCCTTGACCTCGATATGCAGATCCAGCGGGTAATAGTCGATCTCCGGTGAGACATAGTAGGTTATATCGTATGCACCATCCGGCAGCGGCACGGTAAACCGGCCGTCGATCACCTCGGCAACATGAATCTCGCCGAATTTTGCGCTGGAATGTATCTCTACGAAACCTTTTGTAACCGGCGTACCATCCGCCTTGACAATCGTACCGCTCAGCTCACGGGATAACCGGATGTCCAGCGATCCGGCCCTCACCTGCCCGTCGGCGACAGTAAATTCTGCGGCAACCGAGGTCGTTTTACCGTCTGCGCCTGTTAAGCTGACAACGTGATATTCACCATCGGGCAAATAAGCGACAAACCGGCCATTCACCACCGGAACGTTGTACCCCCAGTGATAATCCGTGGGCAGCCTTTGCAAGCTTAGCGAGCCGTTAGCCGCCGTACCATCGGCAAAAAGAAGGCTTCCCGCATACTTTGGCGATGCAACCACACGGAGCAATCCACCTGCCGGAACGCCATCTTTCATTGCAAAATTATAATTTAAGAGTTGATCCTCCCTACTCACGTCGCCGAAGAAGGCTTCCACACGGTATATGCCATCGTTCAGCGCCGGAACCGTAAATTCACCGTTCTCTACCGGAACGATGACGCTCGGCGGGTTGTCTACGCCTTGCTGAAAAATCGCCAGCCTGCCGCTGCCCATCCGCAAACCGTTGGCATAAGTAATCGCGCTTCGATCCGATTTGGCAGATGCCGCCGGTGTCCCGGTACCGCCCGATATACTGGACAATGTCCGATCCAAGATAACGACAGCCTCCGCCCGGGTCAACGATGCCGCCGGCTTAAACGTGCCATCCGGATAACCGCCCATTAGGCCGTTGACCGCAGCCATCGCAATCGAAGGTTTGCTCCAGTCCGGACTGGAGACGGTGTCGCTGAACTGCGCAATATAATCTTTCGTTTCGACCTTAAGCAGTTTGCCCAGCATCACCGCCAGCTCCTGACGGGACACCGGCCGGTTTGGCCCAAAACTTCCATCGGCATAGCCCTGAATGTAACCCGCCGCGCCGGCAATTTGCAGTTCGGGATAATACCATTGTCCGCTTACCGCATCCGTAAAATGGATTTCGCGGGTTTGGGTGTACCCGAATGCCCGGTTCACCAGTTTAACCAGCTCCGCCCGCGTAATTTTGTCGTCCGGACGGAATCGGCCGTCCGGATCGCCGGAGACAAGCCCCCGCTCGAGCCAAGCCGTAATCGTCGCATTCGCCCAATGGCCGCCAAGATCGCTTGGCGCAGCAGCGGCCTGAATGCCGGCTGCCGGCATTATAAACAGTTGAGCGGCCAGCAATAGGGCGACGCCCGTTTTTAACCCCACACAATATTTCATTTGAATTCCCCCAGCGAAAAATGGTGAAAAACTGTATGTAAGCGCATTTCACAATCCATACCAGCTTACCATATTTTTCTTGCCGGAGGCTGTCAGTTTATGTCGCTGCCTGCATCCATTTCGTTAGTCGCTCTACAGCCCGGACAAATTCGCACTGGTCCTCGCCGAGGTATCTGGGGCTGCACACATATTCCTATTCCATCACGGCATTTCCTTGCACAGCGCAAACAGCGCGGCAAAAACAGACCTCATTCCCGGAATGAGGTCTAGCTGTCGTTTCAGTTCTTTTTCGGCTCTGCCGGTAAATGCAGCTCCGTGAACCCCCAAGATACGCCGTCCTTGACTTCGAAATGCAGATTCATCGGATAATACTCATTCTCCGGCGAGATATAGTAGGTGACATTGTATGAACCATCCGGCAATGGTATGGTGAACCGGCCGTCTTTCACTTCGGCAACATGAATCTCGCTGGATTTTACGCTGGAGCGGATCTCCAGAGAACCTTTCGCAACCGGTGTGCCGTCCGCTTTGACAACCTTGCCGGTAAGTCCAAGGGCTTGTTTCATTTCCAGCGTACCCGATGTCACCTGTCCGCCGGCGACGACAAAATTATTGGCAACCGAGGTCGTTTTTCCATCTGCACCCAATAGGCTGTAAGCGAGATATTCGCCGTCCGGCAAATAAACGGCAAACCGGCCAGCCACCACCGGAACGCTGTACACCTTGTGATAATCTCCAGGGAGGTTTGTCAGAGAAAGCATGCCGTTAGCGGCTGCACCATCGGAAAAATGAAAGCTGCCCGCATATTTGGGCGGTGCAACCACATGGAGCAAACCGCCTGCCGGAACGCCGTCTTTCATCGTAAAAGTATAATTTAAGAGTTGATTCACCTTGCTTACATCGCCGACGAAGAATTCCACACGGTAAGTGCCATCGGTCAGCGCCGGAACCGTAAATTCACCGTTTTCTACCGGAACGGTGGCGCTCGAAGGATGGTCTACGCCTTGCTGAAAAATCGCCAGCCTGCCGTTGCCCATCCGCAAACCGTTGGCATAAGTAAACGTGCTTCGATCCGATTCGGCGGATGCCGCCGATGTCCCGGTACCTCCCGATATTCCGGACAAGGTCCGGTCCAGAATAACCACCGCCTCCGCCCGGGTCAGCGATTCCGCCGGCTTAAACGTACCGTCCGGATAACCGCCCATCAAGCCGTTAACCGTGGCCATCGCAATCGACGGTTTGCTCCAGGCCGGGCTGGAGACGGTGTCGCTGAACTCCGCAATGTAATCTTTCGTTTCAACCTTAAGCAGTTTGCCCAGCATCACCGCCAGTTCCTGGCGCGACACCGGCCGGTTTGGCCCAAAGCTTCCATCGGCGTAGCCCTGAATGTAACCCGCCGCACCGGCGATTTGCAGTTCGGGATAATACCATTGTCCGCTTACCGCATCCGTAAAATGGATTTCGCGGGTTTGGGTGTACCCGAATGCCCGGTTCACCAGTTTAACCAGCTCCGCCCGCGTAATTTTGTCGTCCGGACGGAATCGGCCGTCCGGATCGCCGGAGACAAGCCCCCGCTCGAGCCAAGCCGTAATCGTCGCATTCGCCCAATGGCCGCCAAGATCGCTTGGCGCAGCAGCGGCCTGAATGCCGGCTGCCGGCATTATAAACAGTTGAGCGGCCAGCAATAGGGCGACGCCCGTTTTTAACCCCACACAATATTTCATTTGAATTCCCCCAGCAAAAAAATGGTATAAAATGTATGTAAGCGCGTTTCACAATCCATACCAGCTTACCATATTTTTCTTGCCGGAGGCTGTCAGTTTATGTCGCTATTTGCTTGGAATTTTACAAGCCTACAGTTCTTCTTGCGTACACCGCAAAACCGGCACGTAAATCTCCATCACTGTGTCGATCCGCGAATGGCAGCGCTCGTCGTAAAATTCAGAGTCAAGCTTGTTATCATCATAAACATAGCCGCTCACAGGAAACCATTCTTCAAAAACGTATTTCCAGGTGCCGCGGATCGCCCGGACAAATGCGTCCTGGTCCCCGCCCGACGTATCGACCGGCGGTGTCGTAAACACCGCATATTCCGCTTCCGGCACCTCTGCCGTCAACATTTCGGGCACAATGCCGCTGTAATCTTCGACAATTACGCCGAGCAGGTACGTTGCCGTCCCGCCATCCGAAGCCGGGATGCAGAGTCCCACTTCGCCGTGTTTGGGCGGATTGAGTAACGCGTACATTTTGCTCTCCAGATTTTCACCGTCATAATCGCTCCAAAAGGAAGCGATATCCTTCGTATAATTTCCTTCCGCCACATTGGTTTGAATACCGTATCCTGCTACTTTAAAAGCCGGTTTGCGGATGATTACTGGGTCCATCAAATATCCTCCTACGGGAACCTCCGAACAGCCGTGGACGTAATATCCATTCATTCTGACCGCGTATTGCGCCGGGCTGTAGCCGAACGCCTTGCGGAATGCTTTGGTAAAGCCGCTCTGCGTTTCAAATCCGTAGTCCAGTGCGATGTCAAGAATTCGCCCGCTTTCGCCAGCTCCACCGAAGCCAGCGACAATCGGCGGCCGCGCACGTACTCCATTACGGACACCCCCTTGCAGAGCGCGAATACGCGGCTAAAATGGTACAGCGAATACCCCGCCTGCGCGGCGATGGCCTCGGCCGTCAAAGTCCCTTTTAAATTTTTCTCAATAAAATCAATGCACTGCTCTATATCTCTGCTGTAGTTCAGGTAAGCCCACCTTCTTCCCGTACGGTGCTTTCATTATAGCAAGCCGGTGCGGCGCCGGTTGTTCCGGAATTGCGGAAAATGAAAAGACCTCATTCCCGGAATGAGGCCAAGATTATAGGGATGTTCCCGCACAGAGCACGCAAAAAAGGAAGAAGGACACCATACGCGTCGCTTCTTCCTTCCGTTAACTCCGGAGTCATTCACCGGTTCAGCAGACTGCCCACATACTTCAGCAGCTCGTTGGCGCAGATCGGGCAGTAGTCATGCTCCTCGATCAGGCGTCTGGAGACCTCGTTGATGCGTTTAAGCTGGCTTTCATCAGGCGTTTTCGAGGAGGTCGTAATCTTGACGATATCCTTGAGATCGGCGAACAGCTTTTTCTCAATGGCTTCGCGCAGCCGGTCGTGATTGCTGTATTCAAACTTTTTACCCTTGCGGGAGTAGGCGCTGATCCGGATCAGAATTTCCTCGCGGAACGCTTTTTTCGCATTTTCCGAGATGCCGATCTGTTCTTCGATGGAACGCATCAGCCGTTCGTCCGGCTCCATCTCCTCGTCGGTCAGCGGATCGCGGATTTTCGTCCAGTTGCAGAACGCTTCGATATTATCGAGGTAGTTCTCGAACAGCGTTTTGGCCGACTCTTCAAAAGAGTACACGAACGCCTTCTGTACCTCGCTTTTGGCGAGCACGTCGTATTCCTTGCGGGCAATCGAGATAAAATTCAGGTAACGCTCGCGTTCCTCCTTCGTAATGGAAGGATGCTGGTCCAAGCCGTCTTTGATGGCCCGGAGCACATCGAGCGCGTTCATGCACTTCAGGTCGCCTTTGATCAGGGCACTGGAGATGCGGTTGATGACGTACCGAGGGTCGATGCCGGACATGCCTTCGTCCAGATACTCGGACTGCATCTCCTTCAGGTCGGCTTCCTTATAGCCTTCAACCTCTTCCCCGTCGTACATCCGCAGCTTTTTGATCAGGTCCATGCCCTGCTTTTTGCTCTCCTTCAGGCGGGTCATGATCGAGAAAATCGCCGCCGCGCGCAGCGCATGGGGCGCAATATGCACATGCTTCATGTCGCTTTGCCCGATCAGTTTCGCGTAAATCTTCTCTTCCTCCGACACCCGGAGGTTATAAGGCACCGGCATGACGATCATGCGGGACTGCAGCGCCTCGTTCTTTTTATTCGCGATAAAGGATTTATATTCGGTTTCGTTGGTATGAGCTACGATGAGTTCATCCGCTGAAATCAACGCGAACCGCCCGGCTTTGAAGTTCCCTTCCTGGGTCAGCGAGAGCAGGTTCCACAGAAACTTCTCGTCGCATTTCAGCATTTCCTGGAACTCCATCAGGCCGCGGTTGGCTTTGTTCAGCTCCCCGTCGAAGCGGTAAGCGCGCGGGTCGGATTCCGAGCCGTATTCGGTAATGGTGGAAAAATCGATGCTCCCCGTCAGGTCGGCAATATCCTGCGACTTCGGATCGGAGGGGCTGAAGGTCCCGATGCCCACCCGCTCTTCTTCGGATAAAAGCACACGCACGACCTTGACCTGTTCGATGTCGCTGCGGTATTCGTTTTTGAGCCGCATCTGGCAGGAAGGGCAGAGGTTACCCTCGATGCGCACGCCCAGCTCCCGTTCGATTTCCGGGCGGAGCTCCAGCGGAATGAGATGCAGCGGCTCTTCATGCATCGGGCAGCCCTCAATGGCGTACACCGCGCCTTCTTCCGTGCGTGAATACTGCTCCAGTCCCCGCTTCAGCAGCGTGACGATCGTCGATTTGCCTCCGCTGACCGGCCCCATCAGCAGCAGGATCCGTTTGCGTACATCGAGGCGGCGGGCGGCGGAATGGAAATACTCCTCCACCAGCTTTTCGACCGCGCGGTCAAGACCGAAAATTTCCCGTTCAAAAAACTTATACCTCTTGCGTCCGTTGATCTCCTCCACGCCGTGCGACTTGATCATGTCGTATACGCGGGAATGGGCCGTCTTTGCGGGAGAGGGGTCTTTTTTCAGCAGTTCTATATAGTCCTTGAAAGTACCGCTCCACGCCAAACGGTCATTCTCAGCCCGATACGATGAGATTCGCTCAAAAATGTCCATAACTCGCTGCCTCCTCTTGCGCTCCAACTTGGCTCCTTTGGCTTTAGAAGTGTATTACATAACTATGCGGCATTCCGGGAATAGTTGACCTCTTTTTTACTGTGCTATAATAGAGAATCGTTATTTCACAAAAGGTGTAAGTCCCTTCTGCGCGAATAATCATGAATTTGCACAGAGGACAGCGCATCTTGTCCGGGAGTGAAGCCGTATGGCCATCAAGCACGAAACGGAGCTGTACGCTCCGCTGAAGCGTTTTTTTGAAGGGCGGGGGTATACCGTCAAAGGGGAGGTCCGTACCTGCGATCTGGTCGGCGTGCGCGAAGGCGAAGAGGAGCCGCTGATCGTGGAGCTGAAAAAGACGTTTAACCTCGCGCTGCTGCTGCAAGGCGTGGAACGTCTGCGCCTCAGCCCGAACGTCTATCTGGCCGTGGAGCGTTCCCGGGATAAAAAAGGCGCGGTGAACCAGCGCTGGGGCGAGCTGACCGGCCTCTGCCGCCGGCTCGGGCTCGGTCTGATCACCGTCATGTTCTATAAAACCAAAACGCCGCTGGTCGAGGTGCTGGCGGAGCCCGGCGCCGCCCCGCCGCAGGCGCGAGGCGGCCAGCGGCGGCGTGAACGCCTTCTCCGCGAGTTCGGCGGGCGCAGCGGCGATTACAATACCGGCGGCAGCACGCGCGTCAAGCTCGTGACCGCCTACCGCGAGAAGGCGCTGCGCGTCGCGCTCGCGCTGCGGGCGGCGGAGCTGGAGGCAGGCGGCGCGTCGGGCAAGGCTGTGCAGGAGGAGCTTGCGCGGGCGCTACGCGCGGATGCAGAGCGGCTGGCGCCGGGCGCTGCGGGAGGCAAGGGGCGCGAGAGAGCTTTGCACGCGAATGCAGGGCTGCTGGAACCGGGCGTAGCCGGAAGCGAGGAGCTTGCGCGGGCGCTACGCGCGGATGCAGAACGGCTGGCGCCGGGCGCTGCGGGAGGCAAGGAGCGAGAGAAGGCGCTACGCGCGGATGCAGGGCTGCTGGAGCCGGGCGTTGCGGGAGGCGAGGAGCGCGGGCGGTGGCTGGCAGACGAGCTCGGCAGCGAGGATTGGCTGCTGCTTGAGATGGAGGAAGCGCCGCCGGGCGCGCTTTCCAGCGAGGCTTGGGATTGGCCGGACGTATCCGGCCAAGACATGTTGCCCGCGGCGACGCTTGTGCCGCGGGCGGAGGTCAACCCGGCGGAGCCCGGGTTGACGGTGGCCGAGACCGCCGCGGGTTACGCCGCGGCGGGGGTGTCGCCGGCGGAGCTGCGCCGGCGGAGCGGGGTCCCCGACGCTGCAGCGATTCTGCAGCGTAACTACTACGGCTGGTTCACCCGTGTGAACCGCGGCCGGTACACGCTGTCGCGCGCAGGCGCGGCAGCCCTAGATGAATATGCCGCCATCGCGGGCTTGGCGGCGGGTAAAGCCTAAGTCCACCCAAGCCAAACGGAGCCGCGATTCCCCACTGATGGAGGGAATCGCGGCTCTGCTTGTCCACGGGCGGATTTTTTGGAGGCTTAAGCCTGCTGTCTCTATTTTTCAAACAAAACCGTCCAAATCACCGCCTTAATCAACCCTCTATTTCAATTAGTGGGATTTCATCCCTCTATTTCAGCCCAAAACGCTTATTCCCAGCAATTAGTGGTATTTCATCCCACTAATTGGGGCAAATCTTCAACTTTCTGCGTTTGCGCTTGAAATAGAGGGACATTTTCCCTCTATTTCGTCCGCCCAAGCGCTTTCGGCTAATTAGAGGGACGTTTTCCCTCTATATCACCCATCTCATCGCTTTAGGCTAATTAGCAGCTGTTTACCCTTATACCCACATCCCTTTATCTCAATCGTCGACCAAACGTCGTTCGCCCCGCCCATTGATCAAAAAAAGAAGCTCTCCTTGCAGCCATAACGCGGCTTAAGGACAGCTTTTTCATTCCTAACACACCAGTTGCTCAAAACCTTACTCCAGCGAACCAGCTCATACCTGCATGTTGTGCAGCAGTCAGTGTGGTTCTATAATGCCCCTCTTCAAGCTGAACCCCATCGCATCAAACCGCAGTTGTTTAAGGTTCTGCAGAGGGTTCCATAATGCAACGGTACCTCGCCGCCTGCTCTGCTTACCGACGCGAAATTCACAGCGGCAACTACCCCAGGGCGTTCCTTCCATCGCTCTACCCGCAATTACTCCCGTTCTCAGCTCCGCGCCGTAAACTCCGTCATCGCTTCGCTGATCAGGTTCATCCCGAGCAGCAGCTCGTCGCGGCCGGGATGGCTGAAGTTGAGGCGGATGTAACCGCCGCCTCCGGTAACCGAGCAGAGCGGCCCGGGTAGGAAAGAGACCCCTTTGGCCGTTGACGCGCGGAGCAGCGCGTTTGCGTCCAGCCCCTCCGGCAGTGTCACCCAAATGAACATGCCGCCTTCCGGCAGATCGTATCCGCAGTTTTTCCAGGCCGGACGCTTCAGCAGCTCCACCATCAGCTTCAGCCGGGTTTTATACTCGCGGTTCAGCAGCTGGATGTGCTCCCGCAGATCGAAGGCCGAGACGCTGAGCAGATGATGGAGCAGCCGCTGGTTCAGCGAGCTTGACTGCCGGTCGGCCAATTGCTTGGCCGCCGTCATCATGCCGACCAGTTCCCGGCTGCCTGCCGCCCAGCCCGTCCGCAGCGCGGGGGCGACCGTTTTACTGAAGGAGCCAATGTACAGCACATGCCCGCCTTCGGCAACATTCTCCAATGCATGCAGGCTCGGATACCGCTGAGCCACCGGCTCGCCGTACCGCTGAAAATGCAAATCTCCGTACGAATCATCTTCCACAATCAGCAGATGATGCTCGATGCACAGCTCCAGCACTTCCTGTCGTCTCCGCCGGCTCCAGAGAATGCCGTTTGGATTCGTGAAGCTCGGCGTGCAGAACAGCATCTTGGGCCGGTGCAGACGGATTTGGCTGCGCAGATGATCCGGCTGCAGCCCTTCCCGGTCGCCGCGTACCGGAACGATAACGGCCCCCTGCATGCGCAGCGCCTGAAGAATGCCCGGGGATGTCGGGTTCTCAACGAGGACGCGGTCGCCGGGATCGATGTAGACCCGGGTCAGCAGGTCGATCGCCTGCTGGCTTCCCGTGGTCAGCAGCAGCCCCCCGTCTCCCGCGATCACATGCTTTTCTTTCAGCCAATCGCCAAGCAGCCACTCCCGCAGCGGACCGTAGCCCTCCGGATCCCCGTACTGCAGCGCATTGGCATCGGCGGAAATCACCGAAGCCGCGGTCTCCGCGAGCAGCGAGAGAGGAAATAATTCTTCCGCAGGCAGCTCCTCCGCCAGCGAAATGATGGCGCCGCGCCCGGCTTCCAGCCGGTAACCCGGCAGCTGCGACGATAAAAGCGTATGCGCCCGTGCCGAAAAGTCATATTTCATACCCTCTCCCCTTTCCTTGGTACCAAGGTATTCCCCGCTTTTCGCCATTATGTCGCCCGGATACGGCTATGCGTACATTTGCTTGGTCTGCCGCGAATAAAGCGCAAATTTCTCAATAGCCTGCGCCCGGGTCGTGACATCCAGCTTCACATAAATTTTCCGCAAATAATTGTCGATGGACCGCCGGCTCACTTCAATCTCCTGCGCGATCTTATCGTAAGTGACGCCCTGGACAATCCGTTCCATAATAAACATCTCCGTCTGCGTCAGCTGCATCACCCGGTCCACGCCTTGCGGGGATGCGGCCGACCGCTGCAGCCCGTGCCGGACCAGATCGAGCGGAAGGGACATGAATCCTTCGCGCAGACTTTCGATCATCAGCAGCAGTTGTCTCGGCGAAGCGCCTTTGGACAAAACTCCGCTGGCTCCCAGCTCAATCAACGGATGATACAGTTCTTTTTCTTCTTCCTCCGTCATGACGATGCAATGGGACTCCGGCGCGCTGTTCTTTATTTCTCCGAGCACGCTTTCTACCGTACCGTCCGGCATCTGATAGTCAAAGAGGATCAGATCCGGCTGCCGGTCCCGGATTGCTGCGACGCCTTCGGTCCACGAGGACATCATCGCCTCGACCTTCAGTTCTCCCCCTTCCTCTAATATCAATTTTGTCCCGAGCATACTGGTGGGATGACAGCCCACAATGACCACCCGCCAAACCTTCATCATTAACGCCCTAACCTCCTGCAACATCTAAAATTTACCCAATATGAAAAAGCCTTTACGGCTCTTCCGGATAACACGCAAGCAAGGATGGTTGATGTCTTGCACGTCCGTTCTCTTTTACCTTGAATACGTCTATCAAAATATTCCAATCACTAGAAATTGTATCGCAGTCGATTCCTTGGTGGCAATTACTTTTTCAGTGTTTTCAGGCCATTGTCCTTTTGCGAATCTTGTCAAAGTTTGATAGAATGGGGACTTGACTAAATCCCCATAAAGCGGAGCTCCGCTTTGAAGCCTATTCGGGCTTTCCGGGACCCTGTCAACTTATGTATTATTCTTCAAAAAAAAGCTTTGAGGTGATGTCATGCAACCCCTAGCGGAATCTCCGGCACACTCCCGCCGTGCGGCGGCGAGAAGCGGCTCTTCCGTCAAATGGTTCCTGCTGTTCTGGATTTTGATGATCGGGCTCGGCGTGTATGCCGTGTACAGCTACACCAACCATCTGAAAGACCAGGTGCTGAGCGAGCTTGGCGCTCAAAACCAGCAACAGCTTTCCGTGCTGAAAACCGATTACGAGACGAAGATTGCAGCGTTGACCGAGCAGGTAGACCAGCTGCAAAGCACCGTTCAGAGCTTCAACGAGCTGTTGACCTTTACGAAGGACAATGCCAGCAACAAAACGGACAACAGCAACAAGCTGTATACCCAGCTCAGCGAAGTCCGTAAGCAGCTTGACGCCCTGAAGAAAGAAATGGATGTTTTGAAATGATGACGCCGGTCAAACGGGTAAACCGTTTTTTTATGATGTTAACCGCTCCATTTCTCGGACTGCTGCTGTGTTTGTGGCGGTATCATCCGCCGCTGGAGCTGAAGCTGAATGTAGCGCCTTATCTGGCCAGCGAGGGACCGGTGCAGGAAACTTCGGCGCTGCAGGACGATCTGAAGCATGCCCAGGCCGCCGCGTCCTCGACCATTGCCGCCGTCGGCAAAAGCGCCAAGCTGTACCAGCAAACGACCAATACGATGAATGCGCTGGTCTCAAACGCCAAAGTCCAAGCCGGCCGGCCGGAGAAAATCTACAACCGCCGGATTACTGCCAAGCTCGGCATTCCTGCCGATGTCCTCAGCAGCGACCGGATTACCATTGAACTTTACCGGCTCAACCCCGGAAATTATAAAGCTTATGCCCTAAAAGTCAAACTCAAAGACGCCTCCGCCATGAAAATGAGCCTGGCCGGCGGCAGCGGCGCCGAAACCACGCTTCACGCCGCGAACCGTTACGGCGCATCGGCCGGCATCAATGCCGGCGGTTTTGCCGACAAGGGCGGCAAACGTTATCCGTTATCCACCACCATGGTGGACGGCCAATATGTCAACGGGTTTGATCCCAGCTTCAAGGATCTCAGCTTCGTCGGGATGAACGCCTCGGGCCAACTGGTCGGCGGCCGTTTCTTCAGCCAGTCCCAGCTTGAGGCGCAGAACCCTGTTTTCGGGGCGACGTTTGTTCCGGTGCTGCTCCAGAACCGGGTAAAGACGGTTATTCCCGACAAATGGAAGCTGTCGCCGCGCCGCGCGCCGCGTACCGTTATCGGGCGTTACAAGGACGACCAGCTGCTCGTACTCGTGGCCGACGGCTACAACGAGAGTGGGACTTCCGGGGCAACGCTGGAAGAACTGCAGAACAAGCTGTATAACATGGGCGTTATCGATGCCTACAATCTGGACGGCGGCGGTTCTTCTTCCCTGATCTTTAAAGGGAAAGTGATCAATCATCCATCGGACGGCAATCTGCGGAAGGTGCCAACCAGCTTTTTATTTTTCAAGTAGAGACACATTAAGCGTGCTTTAGGATTTGTCAATTAACTTTATCGCATTTTCGTTTCCTTTTTCGGCGGCTCAGGGTATAATCAGGATAGCGCATACAGTCCGCCTCTGGAGGTGTCCGGCATGACGTTTTCCTTGACCTTTTGGATTGTTATTCTGGTCTTTCTGATGTTTCTGACCGGTATTCTTACCGCTGCCTACAACGAAGATAAAACCAAAGGATTGTAATTTGTCCTGACGCATTTACGCAAAGAGAGCGCCGCTGACCGCGGCGCTCTCTTTTTTAGGAACACAGGTAATGTTTCTAATGATATGTACAGATTTTGAGGACTAAAAAACCGCTTCCTTTAGCGATCGAGCATCCTTAGGCATGTTTGGACAGTTGGGTCATTTCGCCAAGGCATGCGCCGCAAATATAACGGTCCTTGTATTCGCTGACTTCTTCCATTGAACCGCAGAACACGCATTTGGGACGATAGCGCTCCAGAATGATATGATCGCCCTGCACCAAAATTTCCACCGGGTCTCCTTCATTCATTTGGTATCTTTTACGCAGGGATTTGGGAAGAACGATTCTGCCCAGCTGATCAACTTTCCGAACTACGCCGGCTGGTTTCATGATAAATGCACACTCTCCTGTTCAACTAATAATGAATAACAAAATTCTTCATAATTCAGCACTATTTTTTAATTTCGTTATGAAATTGTCGAATCCTGCTGAAATTATAAAAATTCATAATTTTTTATGTCAGCCCAGGGAAATCCAGCTGGCGCAGCGCTTCATAAACGATAATTGCCGCGGAGTTGGACAGGTTGAGCGAACGGACATCCCCGGTCATCGGCATACGCATGCAGGTTTCTTTGCCGGCTTCCAGAATTTCCGGAGGCAGGCCTTTCGTTTCCTTGCCAAAGACAAAGAAGTCCCCGTCCCGGAATGAAAAATCGGTGTAACGCTTCTGTGCTTTGGTTGTCGCGTAGAAGAAGCGCCCGTCGCTGTATTTTTCCTTCACTTCGGCAAAAGAGTCGTGATATTCGATATGAACGGCGTGCCAGTAATCCAATCCCGCCCGTTTGAGCGTCGCGTCATCCGTCCGGAAGCCGAGAGGGCGAACCAAATGAAGATGAATGCCCGTCGCCGCGCAGGTGCGGGAGATGTTGCCGGTATTGGCCGGAATTTCCGGTTCCACAAGTACAATATGCAATGCCATAGTTATTACGCTTCCCTTCTTGTTGTCTTGTTCATGCAGGATTTCGAAGCCTGCCCAGATTCATTACAGGCCCTCGAACAACTATACATTCGCTTTCGTCCAAGAAAAAACCTTCCGCCTGACGGCGGAAGGTCGGTTCATCCCGTTCATTAGCCTTGCGTTTGACGGAAGTGATTCATGAAATCGGCCAGCGCCTTTACACTTTCATAAGGGACTGCGTTGTAAATGGAGGCGCGAAGCCCGCCTACGCTGCGGTGTCCCTTTAAGCCGATAAAACCTTCCTTCTCGGAAGCTTTGATGAACTGTTTCTCCAGTTCCTCCGATTCCATGCGGAACGTGACGTTCATGATGGAACGGCTGCCCTGCTCGGCCACGCCGCGGAAGAAACCGCCGCTGCCGTCAATGGTATCGTAGAGGAGACCCGCTTTATCGCGGTTTTTCTGCTCAACGCCGGCCAGACCGCCTTGCTCTTCGATCCAGCGCAGCACTTCGTTAACCATATATACCGAATAAGATGGAGGTGTGTTGTAGAGCGAGTTGTTCTTGTAATGGGTGCTGTACCGCAGTATCGTCGGAATCGTCGCCGGAGATTCGGCGATCAGCTCTTCCTTGGCGATGACCACCGTTACGCCGGAAGGCCCCAAATTCTTCTGCGCGCCGGCATAGATCAAGCCGAACTGGTTGACGTCGAAGGTACGGCTAAGAATATCGCTGGACATGTCTGCCACGAGCGGAATGCTGCCCGCATCCGGATACGCGGCATACTGCGTACCTTCGATCGTCTCGTTGGATGTCACATGCAGATATGCGGCATTGTCGGCAGCCTTGATGCTGGAAAGCTCCGGAATCGCCAGGAACTTCTTATCCTCCGACGTTGCCGCGACATGCGCGCCTCCCGTCAGCTTGGCTTCCTTGAATGCCTTGTCCGCCCAGCTGCCCGTCATGACATAACTTCCCACTTGCCCCTCGGAGATCAGGTTCATCGGCACCATGGCAAATTGGGTGCTGGCTCCGCCCTGAATGAACAGCACTTTATATCCTTGCGGATTGCCAAGAAGCGAAAGCAGGCGCTCCTGTGCTTCATTATGCACGGATTCGTATATTGCCCCGCGGTGCGACATTTCCATGATCGACATTCCGCTTTCCCGAAAATCAACGAATTCCGCTTGCGCGCGTTCCAACACGGTCAACGGCAGCGCCGCCGGTCCGGCGTTAAAGTTGTATGCTCTCTTGCTCAAAACTTCCCCCACCCTTTCTCTCCTACGAATATGGAATATGGTTATGATAGCAGCAATGTTCCACCCCAGCAAGTATAATTATTCACATAAAACGTAAGCTCAAACCTCGCTAAAGGGCAAAAAAACGGTAAAAACGGCGCCAATGCTTGCTGTGACGCGGTAAAACATTGATGTTCACAAATACTTCCGGCGAAATTACATGTCGTTCTCCCCAAAGCGCGATCCGGGCAGCCCTGAAGTCTCCGCTTTCCCTGACACCGGCACCGCTCGGCAAATGCCGCAGCTCCCAGTACCACTCTGCTTCTGCCTGCTCCCAGCCCGCAGGTTTACCGTAGAACGGACGATCCGGTTCCCGGTTCCAGCGCACAATGCCTCCGGAGATATCGAGCAGTCCGACAGTATACTCCGATTCGGGTTCATCCACCCGGGGCGTTCCGGACCAGCTCAGCTCATACCCCGCCCCCACCTTAGCGCCATTAATCCCTACAAAGTTATGGATGTACTCCTCCGTGTCGATCGGCTTTGTCCCCGTATTCTCCAGTTCATAGGCAATCTCCAGGATATCGCCATGCAGCGAGACGGTTTTGTTCAATCGCATGCTGTACCCGCGGCAATCCAGCGGCTCTACCGTATAGGTAATCCGTCCTTCTGCGGCCTGCACGTGTTTTTCAAACGGGATTAGCGGAAATTCATGATGAAAAAGATACGGCTCGGCGTTTTGCTTTTGCAGCAAGCCTACGCCAAGCTTCGGGAACCATTCCCCGACCTCGGCTTCTTCATAGCCGATTGCCCGGGAAATGCCATATTCGCCGCAGAGTCCGATCCCGCCGGTGCCCTGGCCTGGCTGCAGGCTCTCCGGCACGCAAAACGTATGTTTCGCCGTTCCCGCCGCCAGCGTCACTTGGGTAATGAATCCTGTCCAGTCAAAACGGGTACCGCTGTAGCTGCCAACATCAGCAAGCTCTACCGTTAAAATCCCATTGGATAGTTGATGCGCCATTTTCATCTTCCTCTCTGGCCATTCTTGCACAGATGATAATGCCCCGACAATTTATAAAGAGCGTCCGCTGCCGGATCGGCAGCGGACGCCCGAATGATCTTTTACTATTATACCAGTTTAACTTCCAGCAGATGCGTTTCGCCTTCAGCCAGTGCGGCAATTACCTCGCGCGGAATCAGCACACCCTCTGAGACGCGCTGAAGCGTCACCACAGCGCCATTCAGCAGGGCGGAGTCTATTTCATACTCTCCGAACTCGGCGCCTCCTGTGGCCGTATAGACGACTTTCAGACGGCGGTCTGCAAAAAGAGTCGTAATGGCAGCCTGATGGTTATCATCAAATTGTTCATTAACCAGTTTAGGCTGCAGCAAGAGGTCGCCCAGCTTGCCTTTAACGCCAAACACTTCCGTCACCATCGTCAGCAGCATCCAACTGGCCGAACCGGTCAGATAAGTATACATGCCCCGTCCGCGCTCGTTGATGTACTCCGGAATGCCCGGATACATCCGGCTCCGTTCAAAATCGGCACTCAGCTGATACAGGGAGTCCAGCACCTTGCGTCCTTCGCGGACATAACCGCGTTTATACAGCGCGTTGCCGTACATCACGGTCATATGGCTGAACATGGCCCCGTTTTCCTTATGCCCGAAAGCAAAGCCGAACGCACGGCCCAGGTTTTGTTGAATGCCGCCAAAGTTGGAGTTGAGGCGGTAGCCGATTTTCACATCCAGCAGATTGCGTTCCACCGCGGAGATGATTTGCGGAATTTGTTCTTCCGTAGCCGCGTAGCCAAGAAGCGGGAATACCTGACCCGTCAAGGTCATGCGTACGCCTTGTTCGAACTCTCCTTCGACCCGTTCGGAATCGTTATTGTAGTAACCGTTGAACCAGCCGTCACCCTGGCTGCTGCTCACCCATTCATTTTGGCGCAGGTGGGCAAAAATCCATTCCGCCTTCTCCGCCAGGTCGGCTGCGACCTGCTCCAGATCAAGCGCTGCGCGGCGGCCGCTCACTTGGTTAGGCGCAGCGGCATAAAACCGGTTCAGCTGTTCCTGCTTCGCGGCAACCGAGCTGTAATCCACTGCCTCGCCCAGCCGATCCAGGAGAAGCGTCATTTCTTCGGCCAGCTCCAGCTGCTGCAAGCCTTTGCGTTCCTTCAATGTGCGCAGCAAGCCGGACAGCTCCAGCAGGTTGCTGGCGTAGAAGGCCGTGAAGGTGACGCTTTCTCCGCGCTGTGCCGCCATATCCAGGCCGTCGTTCCAGTCCGCGCCTTCGAGCAGAATGTTGTTATGTTCGCCGACATTGAAGAACGGAACGAGGTTTTGCAGCAAGATATGCTCCAGAATCGTGCCCATATATACTTCGCCGTCTTCGCTGCGCAATTGACTGCCTGCTGCCGGCTCCCAGGACGTATCGCGAACCTTGCAGTGATTCATAAAGGAATCACGGAAATAGGTTTGTTCCTGCAGCAGGAAATCCAGATCTCCGCTTTGATTCAGGTACAGCCATGTCGTCAGGAACGGCCAAGCCCCGTGATCCATCCAAACCCGCGGAATATTGTTGCGGTCGGCGATAAACTCGCCCGGTTGCTGGCCGATGATCGTGGCGTTGCTGCCATCGATGCGGACGCCGGCATAGTTGTTCAGCAGCAGGCTGCGCACATCGGCCGGCTCCATGATCAGCAACGCCAGGCAGTCCTGCCACAGGTCCCGCCAGCCCCGGCCGCCGCGTCCATAGTCATGGTACGGCAGGAATGAGTTGCCGTAAAGTCTGCGCAGTACCGGCTGCAGCGTCACCCATTTCATCCATGCATCGACAGCCGGTTCGCCGGACTCAAACTGCACCGTATTCACTTTATCCGCCCAGAAGGAGCGGGTTTCTTCCAGCAGCTCGTCAAAGCTGGCTTCGTTGCCGTATTTGTCCATTAGCGCCGCGACATCAATCCGTTCTTTATCGATGGCCAGGATAAGGATATAAGCCCAGCTTTGACCCGGCTTCAGCTTGGCAGCCGCAAATCTCAGTCCGCCCAGCGCCTCGTAGCCTTCGACGTCCACGCCTCCGCCTTCGCAAATCGGCGGCTGTACATTGCGCACAACGGCTTCCGGCCAATCCAGGCTTCCGCCTTCGCCGATAAACTCCTCTTGTACCGGGAAAAATCCGACCGGTGCTGTACCGTCCGCTTCTGCTCCGAACACGCCGTAGGACGTGTGGTTTATGCGGTGGCCGCGTTCGTCAAAAGACAATGCGGGCTGCACTTCGACACCGAAGGCTGAAGTATAGGTACGGTTCAGAAGCGAAGTTACATGCCGGTGGTCCCGCAGATCGTCCGCGGAGCGGGCATACAGCGGCACCGCTGCCGTTGGAGTAACCGTCAGCGTCTCGCTGCCGACATTGGTCAGCACGACTTTCATCAGCTCAACCTTATCGTTGCCGCTAGGCACAAAGCTGGTAATCTCCGAGCGCAAGCCCAACTCCTTACTTTCACGCGCGACTTTATGCCACAGCAGCCCTGCCTCAAGCTGGGTCTCTTCCGCTGAATCTTCATAAGCGAGCGCGTTTTGTCTGGCGGAGTTACCCGCTGCAGACCATGCGCCTTTGCCTTCGGCATACACCCAAAAATTCCGTGATGCCCGGGAATTGTGCAGATCCTCCACCGACAGTGGCGGTGTCAGGAAGCTGTTATGGCCCGAAGTAACTTGTCCATGAAGATTGGGCGAAACAGTGGACATCATTCCCCCTTCATTGACAAGCGGAAAATATAAATAACTGCTTCGTCCGGCTTCCCGGAGCCGGAAGTCTCCGTTCTTTCCTGTAAACTCCCAGCCCGTTTTCGATTGACTCAAGCGATTCATCCCCTCTACGTACATTAAGTATAAACCTGTTCTGCTCTCATTCAGAAACCGGTTTCGGTCAGTTCAATTATTGCATCGTTGGCTATGGATGTAAAGCGTTTTATTATGGATGCTAAAACCGAAAAACCAAGCGAAACATAGGCCGTTTACTCTAGATTATCAGCGTTATTTATATAAATTTGCATCTATAGGATTACGGTTGGTCTGCCTCTATTCAAACAACATCCTACAATATGTAAATATTGGCCCCAAAATTACGAAACAGTTTCGTAAAAATACAATAGAAAAGCCTCCGGAACCCCGGAGGCTTTTATCTGCTTGTCGATCGAATCTTAGCAATCGAAGTACAGGGAGTATTCGTGCGGATGAACACGAATCGCAACCGCTTGAGCTTCGCCGCGTTTCAGCTCGATGTAGTTATCGATGAAGTCCTTAGTGAACACGCCGCCTTCAGTCAGGAACTCATAATCGGATTCCAGAGCGTCAAGCGCTTCGTTCAGGCTGCCCGGAACGCTGCGGATTTTGCTCTTGTCTTCGTCGGACAGTTCGTAAATGTTCTTGTCGAGTGGACCGTAGCCCAGTTCGATCGGGTTGATTTTCTTCTTGATGCCGTCCAGGCCGGCCATCAGCATAGCGGAGAAGGCCAGGTAAGGGTTAGCGGTGGAGTCCGGTGTACGGAACTCGATACGACAGCCCTTAGGTGTCACAGCAGCTACCGGGATACGGATCGCAGCGGAACGGTTGCCTTTGGAGAATACCAGGTTAACCGGTGCTTCGTAACCAGGAACCAGACGTTTGAACGAGTTGGTGCTCGGGTTCGTCAAAGCGATCAGCGCCGGAGCATGGTACAGGATACCGCCGATGTAGTGCAAAGCCATTTCGCTCAGGTTGGCATATGCGCCTTTTTCGTAGAACAGAGGAGCGTCGCCATTGAAGATCGATTGGTGAACGTGCATGCCGCTGCCGTTGTCGCCGAAGAGCGGTTTAGGCATGAATGTTGCCACTTTGCCGTATTGGCGGGCAGTGTTATGAACGATGTATTTATAAGTCAGGAGGTTGTCGGCTGTTTTCTTCAGCGTGTCAAAACGGAAGTTGATTTCCGCTTGGCCGGCCGTCGCCACTTCGTGGTGATGACGTTCGATTTCAAGCCCGGCTTCGCCGAGCAGACGGCACATTTCGCTGCGGATATCTTGTTGGGAATCGACTGGAGCTACCGGAACGTAACCGCCCTTTACCGGAATCTTGAATCCAAGATTGCCGCCTTCTTCTTTACGGTTCGTGTTCCAGGAAGCTTCTTCGGAATCAACGAAATAAGAGGAGCTGTTCATGGTGCTTTCAAAGCGCACGTCGTCGAAGATAAAGAACTCGGACTCAGGCGCGAAGAATGCCGCTGTGCCTACACCGCTGGATTGCAGGAATTCTTCGGCTTTCACTGCGATGCCGCGCGGGTCGCGTTCATACCGTTCGCCGTCCGGTGTGAAGATGTCGCACATAACGTTCAACGTCGGATGAGCAGTAAAAGGATCGATGTAAGTACTGCTTGGATCTGGCATCATTACCATGTCCGATTCTTCAATACCACGGAAGCCCTTAATGGAAGATCCGTCGAATGCTACGCCGTTAACAAATGTTTCTTCTTCAACCGCGGAAGCCGGCAGCGTGATGTGGTGAGCATGTCCCCCCAGATCAACAAAGCGGAAATCCACCCATTCGATATTGTTTTCTTTGATCGTTTGCAACACTTTTTCAACCGACATGATTTTTCCTCCCCAAAATTCCGAACATTAGGCCGCTCTCAGTATCAAATGTTCTGTTTTTAATTTTTTTGCTGTCGTCATTATAAATCCCATACCTAACATCGTCAATGCTTATGTCAGGTATTTCTTGAGACAATGTAAGTTTTTCTGACGCTTTGGTGAAATTTGAAAATAGCCTGTCCAAAGACTGGAAACTGCCTGTTTTATATGCCGAAAAGGCCTTCTTGCCCTGTTCCAAAAACAGGGAAGAAGACCGCGGGTTTTACCCTAACCCGGCTGATCAACCAGCCGTAACCGGCGAAAGGGATTCGGAGAATTTACGTCCAACAAGCGGTGCAATCTGTTCCAGCTCACGCAGCAGAACATCGAATTGCTCCGGGAACAGCGATTGTACGCCGTCGCCAGTCATGGAATTGTCCGGATCGGTATGCATTTCGATGATCAGGCCGTTCGCTCCGGCGGCTACAGATGCTTTGGACATTGGGGCTACCAGCTCGCGGCGGCCCGTGCCATGGCTCGGGTCGGAGATGACCGGAAGATGGCTCAAATTTTGCAGAACAGGGATCGCTGACAGGTCGAGCGTATTCCGTGTGTACGTTTCGAATGTACGGATTCCGCGCTCGCACAACATGACATCGCGGTTGCCGCCGGCCAGGATGTATTCTGCGGCATTGAGGAATTCATCGTACGTCGCGCTGAAGCCGCGCTTCAGCAGCACCGGACGGCCGCAGGTTCCAAGCTTGCGCAGCAGATCGAAATTCTGCATGTTCCGCGTGCCGACCTGAAGAATATCGGCGTATTCGGCGCAAATGTCGACGTATTCCGGCGTCATGACTTCGGTGATGGTCAAGAGGCCATGGCGCTGGCCAGCTTCGGCCATCATCTTGAGGCCTTCCACGCCGACGCCCTGGAAGCTGTACGGACCGGTGCGGGGCTTGAAGGCGCCGCCGCGCAGCACCTGGCCGCCGGAGGCTTTCACCAGGCGGGCGATTTCATCGATCTGCTCCGGTGTCTCCACGGCGCAAGGTCCGCCCATAATCACCAAATTTTCGCCGCCGATCTTTACGCCGCGGATGTCGATAATCGTGTCTTCCGGATGAAAGTCGCGGCTGGCCAGCTTATAGGACTTGGAGATTTTCACAACGTTCTCGACGCCTTTCATCTGCCGCAAATGTTCGGCAAGCTTCGGCGTAACCCCGCCGATCAGCCCGATCACTGTATGGTCGGTTCCGCGCGATACATGGGCCTGAAGGCCTTCCCGTTCAATGGCGGCAATAATATCGCTGACCTGCTCCTGCGGTGTTTGGTTGGATGTAATAACGATCATAATTAAGCTCCCCTTCTCGCATATAAAAATAAATGTATGCTATGCCTTGGTTTTCGATCATAAACGATACGTTTGTTTTTCACTTAGACGCGTGTACGCTTTTAAGCACTAAAGTAATTCTACATCATATTCCATGCTCCGTCAATCAAAAAAGCGCCTCCGCTATATGCGGAGGCGCCTGATACGTTATAAGTTCTTTTGGTCTTATGGATTATGTTGTGCTTGCACTCTTGTTCTTCACCGGCGGCAGCAGCTTCGCCATATTCACCGTCCGTTTGATCTCCCATGTCTCCGGAGCGGCAGGGTCGTACTGCTCCAGATATTGGATCACTTCTTTGGTAATCGGCGTCGGCGTCGAAGCGCCGGAGGTAACGCCGACCTTCTGGACGCCCTTTAGCCATTCCAGCTGCAGCTCGCTGATGTCGGCGATCCGGTGAGCCGGCGTACCGGCGATATCCTCGGATACCTGAGCCAGACGGTTGGAGTTATTGCTGCGCGGATCGCCGACGACGATGACGAGATCGCACTGTCCGGCCTGCTCCGCTACCGCTTCCTGCCGCACCTGCGTGGCCATGCAAATTTCATTATGCACTTCCGCGCCGGGGAATTTCTCCAGCAGCTTTTTCATAATGTGCTTGATATCCCACTGGCTCATTGTCGTCTGGTTGGTGATGACGATACGGGACGAGTCGATCGTGAGGCCGGCAATCTCTTCTTCTTTTTCAATCAGATGGACATGTTCGGGAGCGATGCCCACTGCGCCTTCCGGCTCGGGATGCCCTTTTTTGCCGATATAAATAATATCAAAGCCTTCGGCCGCTTTCTCACGGATAAGATCATGGGTCTTCGTGACGTCAGGGCAGGTGGCATCCACTGTCGTCAGCCCTTTCTCGCGCGCCAGTCTGCGCACTTCGGGCGACACACCGTGCGCGGTGAAGATGACGGTTCCCTTGTCAACCTTCTCAAGGATCTCCAGACGGTTAGCGCCGTCCAGCGTTATAATACCATCGTCCTCAAAAGAGTTGGTGACATGGCTGTTATGCACAATCATGCCAAGTATATAAATCGGCCGGGGCAGGTCGAGATTAAGCGCAGCCTGTCTTGCCATCACCATGGCGTCGACAACGCCGTAGCAATAGCCCCGGGGAGAAATCTTTATTACTTCCATTTCGGTGTTCACCGGCTTTCTGCTGTCAATGACGGCTGGATTGGGACTCGTTTCACATTATACCCTATTCCAGCGGAGGAGCAAAGAGAAGCGGGAGCCAGATGATGAACGTCGTGCCTTCCCCTTGCCGGGTGACAACCTCCACAGAACCCTTATGTTCATCGATAATCCATTTGGCAATGGATAATCCGAGACCGATGCCCTCGGTCATGCCCCGCGATTCGTCGGCCCGGTAAAACCGGTCGAAAATATGCGGCACCTCGTCTTTATCCATCCCGATTCCCGTATCGCTGATGCGCAAACCTACTTGATCCTGGTAAAATACCGCGCTAAGCGTAACTTCGCCCGACGGCGTGTATTTGAATGCATTATCAATAAAAATAAACATCATCTGCTGCAAGTAGTCTTTGTTGCCGACGATGTACTTGCCGTTCAGGTTGGTCAGATCGCCGACAATCCATTCCGCCTGCCGCGGCAGCAGCGCTGCCCGCCGGGCCACCTCGGTCATCATCGGCTCCAGCGCCACCGGCTCCTTGTCAAAGGTCCGGCCGGTATCGGCGCGGGCCAGCGACAGCATGTCGCCGATCAGCCGGCTCATCCGTCTCGATTCATCCGCAATATCCTGCACCGATTCAATCGACAGCTGGCGGATTTCGGCTTCGCTCATTTTGCCGTCGCCCGGTCCAAGCTCCCATACCTTCTGGAGCAGCTCGATATTCCCGCGGATCGTCGTCAGCGGCGTCCGCAGCTCATGCGAAGCATCGGATACAAAGCGCCGCTGGGTCGCGTAAGAGTCTTCCAATTCCCGGTAAAAACCTTCCATCCGTCCAAGCATGCTGTTGACCGTCTGGATCAACCGGCCGATCTCGTCGGAAGGACCGTCATATTCAATCCGGGAGCTGAGGTCATTGCCGGTCTGGATTCCGTTGGCCGCCTCGATGACTTTACCGATCGGGCTCATCGATTTGCGGGCCAGGAACAGTCCGAGCGTAAAGGCCGCAATGAGCGTTGCAAAAGATCCGACGAGCAGAATATTTTTCAACCGGTCCAGCAGCTTAACCTGCTCTCCCGTATATGTGGCCACCTGAAGTACACCCGACAAATCGCCGGATGTGGTCGAAATGCTGATTGCCGTCTGATAGATCAGAAACGGGTTGCCTGCGACGGTCGTTTGAATGAAGACCGGATGGGTTCCCAACGCTGATTTTTCAGGGACGCCGAACTGGAGGCCTGTACTCTTCAGGCTGTCGCTGGCGATCAGCCTTTTGGCTTCGTAGATATAGGCCTGCGCAAACAAGTTTTGACCTTCGGGCCCGGCAACCGTCAGCTTCAGGTCATAGTTCCAATCCGAACTGAACTTGACCATGCCGGTCTGGTATTTAAGCTTGTCCTTGATATCATCGTAAGTGCTGTAATAGACGAAACCGTAAATCGCGGCTGATAAGGCCAGCAGCATAACGGCCAATATTCCTGAGAACCACGCTGTCAGCCGCAATTTGATCGACATGTTAATTGTCACCCCGTAAAATGTATCCGGCGCCCCGGATCGTCTGAATCAGCCGTTTACCGCCATGCTCTTCGGTTTTTTGCCGCAGCATCGCGATATAGACTTCAAGCACGTTGGATTCTCCGCTGTAATCGTAGCCCCAAATTTTATCCATGATGAGATCGCGGGAAAGCACGCGCTTCGGATTCTGCATAAACAGATGCAAAAGTTCGAATTCTTTCGCCGTCAGCTCCAGCCTTTTGCCGCTTCGGGTCACCTCGCGAGAATCGACGTCTAGCGTAAGATCCTCGAAGGTAACGGCGGCCTCCGCGCCGTTGCCGTGGTCGCTTTTGCGCCGCAGCAGCGCCCGCACCCGGGCAAGCAGCTCCTCGAGCGCAAACGGCTTGACCAGATAATCGTCCGCGCCGAGGTCAAGCCCTTTTACGCGGTGTTCGATTTCATCTTTAGCCGTCAGCATCAACACCGGCACGTTGCTTCCGCCTTCGCGCAGCCGGCGGCATACCTCAAAGCCGTCCACCTGCGGCATCATTACGTCCAGAATCACGACATCCGCTTCGTTGGCGGCAAAGGTGCGCAGACCTTCCGCGCCGTTGGCTGCCGTTTTCACGTCGTAGCCCTCAAAAGCCAGGCCCCGGCGGAGCATCGAAGTGATTTTTTCGTCGTCATCAATGATTAAAATCGTTGGCCTCATTCAGCTTCCCCCATTATCTCGTTCGTTTCTCTTATTGTAGCATGAATCTGCGGAATCGCTTACTTCCGGTATAGAAAGAGCGGAAGGGCAGCCCCTTCCGCTCTTGAGTCCCGCGCTTGACTAGGATTACCGTTGCTGCGATTGGGTACTCGAAGTATCGAAGTCATTTTTGTTGCCGATCGTTACGACGAGATCCATTTTTTTGCCGTCGCGTACCACGTTCAGCGTCACTTTGTCGCCAACCTTCAGCGATTGGATATAGGTAATCAGATCCTGGTTGGTCGCGTATTTCGTGCCGTTGGCGCCGGTAATAATATCGTAAGGGCGAAGATCCGCATTGTAAGCCGGGGATTTAAAGACGATTTCAGCTACAACAGAGCCCTCTTTAATGTCCGTGCCCATTTGTTTCGCCACTTCATCGGTAATGGTCATGAGCGATGCGCCAATGAACGGTACCGGTTCTTTAGGAATCTGTTGATTGGCCTCCAGCTTGTCTACGACTTCTTTGATCGTGTTGACCGCGATCGCGAAGCCGATGCCTTGGGAGTCCGTGCTGACGGCAACGTTCATGCCGATGACTTGGCCGTTCAGGTTGAGCAGCGGTCCGCCGGAGTTCCCCGGGTTGATCGAAGCATCCGTTTGCAGCAGGTTTTTGTAGTTGCGCGTGCCGCTGCCGTCTTCTTCATTGATGTCGATGCTACGGCCTTTGGCGCTCAGCACGCCGGCCGTAACGGTGTGGTCGAAGCCTTGCGGGTTACCGATGGCTACGACTTCATCGCCGACTTTAATTTGGTCGGAATCGCCCAAGGCTACGGTCGGGAAGTTGCTGCCTTCAATCTTCAGGACGGCCAGGTCCAGATCTTTGCTGGAGCCAAGCAGCTTCGCTTCGTAAGGTTTGGTTGTTCCGTCGATCGTTACCTGGATGACATCGGCGTTCTCGATAACGTGTTCGTTGGTCAGAATATAGCCGTTGGAATCATAGACGAACCCGGTGCCGATTCCGTAAGGAACGAGCTGTGAGCTCGACGAGGAGCCTTGATCGGATTGCGAGTTCTGATCAGAACCGGAGTTACCGCCGAATTGATCCCCGAAGAAAAATTGCGAGAACGGATCACTCATGTTCGGATTGGAAGAACTGCGCGAGCTTTGTTTTACCAGCGTCTCAATCTTGACTACCGCCGGTCCAACGCCGTCAACCACATTGGCTACGCTGCCGGAGCCGGTTACCAGGGATGTTGTCGAGGTCGAAGGTACTGCGGTGGCGCTGCCAGCCGCCGTCTTTGCCGCAGAGCTTGTAGCCGGAGCGGAGGTTGCCGGATCGCCGGTGAACCAATTGCCGCGGTCTGCCATAAACATCGAACCCGAGAGAACCAGCATGCCGGCCAGGAATGAAGCAACGACGGCTTTTACCGGCTTTTTCGGCTTGTGATTGTACTGCCAGCCGCCGTTTCCTCCATTGCCGTTCCCGCCGTCCGAACCGTTGCCTCCTCTTCCCCCGTCACCGACGGTGCGCAGCGATGTGCTGTAAGGGAGCGGTTTTACCGGGCTCGGCGGAGTAACTTCCACCCGTTCCGGTTCCATGCGGCTGTAGTGCTGTGCGCCGTCGGTTTCGTTTTCTTCATTGTTAATCGATTTAAAAGGCCCGTAAGAGTAGTAGTAAGAAGAGTTCTGTTCAGCGCCTTCTGTTTCGTTATTGCTTCTATTATTATCCCATTCCCGATCTGGCGCCGTTTCCCGATCACGATTGTAATTGTTTTTGCTGTCGTCCATGTTTTCTTTCCTCCCGTGCCTTGCCGCTTCCGGCAAGGAATTGTTGTTGTTCTTGATGTTCTTATTTTGTACTTTAAACCTTAAGTCCACATTAAAAACAATTTAATGGTAGATAAAAGATAAGGGAAATACCTCCACAAAGCGTACCCCGGAACTAATAAATTTTATATATGCAAAAAAAGCCCGCGGCAGCAAGCGCCAGCGGGCTTTCGGTATTAATTGTTATTAGGCCTGCGCCCAGCCTTTGCGGTGCGCGTAAATCGCCAACTGCGTGCGGTCCTCCAATTCGCACTTCATCAGCAGGTTGCTGACATGCGTCTTGACCGTTTTGATGCTGATATGCAGCTCCTCGCCGATATCCTTGTTGGTTTTGCCTTCGGCGATGAGAAGCAGCACTTCTTTCTCCCGTTCGGTGAGACCGGAGGAATCGCCTTGAACCGTCCGCTGGCGGATGCCGCGCGTCAAAGCCTGCGATACATCGCCCGTCATCACCGGCATGCCGCGGAAGGCGCCTTGCAGCGCATAGATCAATTCCTCGGCGGATACCGTTTTGAGCACATAGCTGACTGCGCCCGCCTCGATCGCGTCAACGACCAGATCATCCTCGAGGAAACTTGTCAGAATCACGATTTTGAGACCCGGGAATTCGGCCAGCACCGCCCGGGTGGTCTCCACGCCGTTCATGACCGGCATCATCAAATCCATCAGCACTAAATCCGGCAGCCCTTCCGCGCCCCCGCTGCGCAGCATTTCCAACGCTTCCTGCCCGTTCGCCGCCTCGCCGATGACCTCAAAACCCGGATCAAGCAGCAGGTAGGTTTTCAGCCCCATCCGCACCATATCATGGTCGTCGACCAGCAATACCCTGATGACACTCATGCCTCTTCCTCCTTCTCCTGATTTCCTTGCACAAATTTAGGGATATGTACGCGAATCGTTGTGCCCGCACCCGGCCGGCTGATGATCTCGACTTGTCCGCCCAGCTTCTCAGCCCGTTCGCGCATCGTCGTAAGGCCGTAAGAGCCTTGCTTATGCTGCACATGCTCAAAGCCCTGGCCATCATCGCTGATGCTCAGCACGACTTGTCTAGGCGCTTCGCGCAGCGACAGGCTGACGAGCCGCGCACCGGCGTGCTTCACAATATTCGCCATGGATTCCTGGATAATCAGGAATAATTGATGTTCAATTGCTTCAGACAGTTCACCCTGAAGCTCAAGCTCCTTGATCCCTTTCAGATTATTCTGGCGGCAATAATCCGGGAACCATTTTTCGAGTGCAGTCAGCAGCGTCCGCCCTTCCAGCTCCACCGGACGCAGCTGTGCGATCAGCGCCCGCATCTGTTTCTGCGCCATTTGCGACATCGTAATCAGCTGCTCCATGACCAGTTTGCCGTGCTCTTCGCTCCGTTCCAGCACTTTAGGCAGCGAAGAAGCGGACATATGAATCGCGAACAGCTGTTGGCTCACCGTATCATGCAGATCCCGGGCCATTCGCCGCCGCTCTTCAAGAACCGCGCTCTCCGCTGCCTTTTCCTTCTCGATGACTTCCTGTTCACCGAGCCGCTGCAGGAGTTGCATTTTATTTTCCACCGTGTCCATCATCATGTTGAACTCGTGATATACCCGCGTGAACGACTGATCGTCGCTTTCGGGCATCCGTACGGACAGATTGCCTTTGGCCACCTGCAGCATGTTCAGATCCAGAAGATCGATCCGCCGCTGGATACGCTGACCGGCCATGTACCCGACCACTACGGTAAACAGTACAATGCTGACAATGAGATAAACCCACATTCTGTAGTCCACAACTTGGATGAAATTAAGGCAGGTCCCCACATAAACGAAGCCGGCAGTGACACTGCCGCTCAGCAGAAAATAAAGCAGCAGCAGCCATTTCGTATTTTTAAAGATCGTCCCCATTCCCATGCGTCAGCCCACCGTTTTAACTTTGATATCCCCGATAAACGCGCTAACGTTAATCCGGATTTTTTTGCCTGCTTCCTTATAGTAAGGAGTGCTGCATTGCACGCTGCTCATAAACCCGCTGCGCGATTGATCCAGCACATGCATGTCCCCAATGAAGGAACTGCTGTTCACGGTGACACCCAGATCCATATCGTCCGGAATGTACACCTTGATGTCGCCGACGAAAGCGGAGATGTTTACCTTCGTTTCGCCGTACGGAATTTGCGCATTGGTCAGATCAAGCACGGTGTCGCCGATAAATTGCGAAATATTTGTCGGCTTTAGTTGAAAATGCTCGCGGCCCATATGCACGTCGCCGATGAAGGCGGAACGGTTCTCTGTCTCCCGGTGTCCGCCTTTCGTCTGAAATTCCTCATGCCATTCGCCGTGACGGCGGGCATGGCGCTCGGCATGACGTTCCGCATGGCGCTCCATGCGTTCCTGCCGTCTGCGCTCATGGCGTTCGCGGTTTTCCTGCCAACGGGCTTCCGCCGCGGATTGGAAATAATTTTTCTGCTTGGAATCCCCGCCTTCCCCTTCATCATCGGCAGGGTCGCTTTTGGACAAATATTCGTTCCAGTTCCGTTTGTCTGCCGGCTTGCCGAACTTTTGCTCAAACTGTTCATCCAGCGTCGACTCCAGCGGAGACGGCGGCGGAACATCGAGGGGGTTCGGTCCCTGCGGCTTAAAGGTTGGCGGAACAGGAGGTACCGGAGGCGTTGGCGGCTCGACGCGGCGCGGCCGGAAGATCACGAACAGCCCGCCTAGAATCAGCATCGCCGGGAACAGCATCCGGAAGAAGTCGCTGGCCGACAAGTAAAACAGTTCCAGATTGCGCCCCAGAAAATAAGCGCCGATGGCCATAAAGAGCAATCCCCAAAACGCGGCGCCGAACCGCGAGGAATGATCATCCGTGGATATCAGCCGTTTGAAGCCCAGCAGAATCAGGATGACCGGCCAATAGGTTGAAACCAAATAGCCAATATCAAACTGGGCGTAACCCAGCTGTCTGAGCAAAAACATGGCGCCGATGCCGATTAGGATCAGCCCGCCAAGCACTTGACCGGCAAACCGTCTTTTCATCTTCATATCCCCTTTAGGTTTCTTATAGCCTTAGTCTACAAGAAAGCGGCTTCCCGGTACAGCGGCGTGAGAAGGAAATGCTTCTCCGTCCCGGGACTGAGGCAGATGGAAAACAGGTGAACTTATTTAAGATTATAACGAAAAAAAGACTGCTTCGCAGCCCGAATCCGGGCATACGGAGCAGTCTCTTTGCCTGTGCGGCAATGACTTGCTTTAGGTTATTGTTGCGGTTTTTGCACCGGTTTGGCAACCGAAGTGCTTTGCTTTGAAGCGACGTCGTTTTCTACGGCAAACTCAGCATTGTATTTTTCGTTTGGTGTTTTATAATTTTCTACCACTTTTTGCTTTTTAGCCATGGATTTCACCTCCCTTTGATCACAATCCGTATTATGGGATGGTGAGCAAGGGATTATGCATCGCCAAGCGAAAAAGTCTTCAGGTCATACGGCTCCGCCGCGCTTCGCTAAATCAGTTCTTCCAGTACATCCTGCGGAACGCCTTTGTACGTCTTGATGGCGGCCCCAAGCTGCTTCAGCATACTTTCGGTGCATTTGCCGCTTCCCCGCTTAATCACATGTACGGTGACGGTTTTTTTGCCCCATTCCTTATACACCTGCTTGGTAGTGGCAAAATAAAGGTCGATTTTCTTGCCTTTGATGGCAGAACCGGTATCCGCAACAACCGCATAGCCGTATCCCGGGATGTAAAGAATACTTCCGAGCGGCAGCACCTTCGGATCCGCGGCAATCGTCGAGACGGCGTTTTTGTCCCGTCGTACCTTGACCCCCGAATAAGTAATGCCATACTGCGGATGTTTCGCCGTTTTACCGGTCGATTCTACCCCTGCCGTATACCCTGTCGCCGTAACTTTGAGCGAACTGACGATTTGCTCCGGCGCCGGAGCGGCAACCGGTAAGGATATCTGCGGTTTGGCAGGACTTTGAGACACCGGCTGATTGCTTTTAACCGCGGCCGGTTTAGTCGTTATAACGCTCGCCTTGCTGTTCTTTTGAACAGCAGCTGACTTGTTTTGCGCCGGCGAAGTTTGAACTTTTGTTGCCGATACTTTCGTTTCCGGCAAAGCCGTCCGTGCGGTGCTAACCTTCACTGTACTGCTTATATAAGGCTGGGTGCTCGTTTGCTTTATGCTGAAGCTCGGCTGATGTGCAGTAATGTCTGCTTCGATCAACGGCGCTGACGAAGTCCGCTTTTCCGGAAAAAAACCTGCGGCGGTAACCAGCAATACGACCGTGATGAACAGACACCATAACCTCTGGCATAAGCCCATTTTGTTCATTGATAAACCTCCCCCTATTAGGGAAGGTTGCCCGTATTACAGTATTTTATACATAAAACAACCCAAAAAGTGGGCTTTGGCCTGGAGTCGATACAGAAATTTGCGGGAGCCTCGTTTGGTAGATAAAAAAAGCCGGCCCGAGGGCCGGCTTAATAACCATTTAGATAACGCGTCCAGCCACTTCAGCGGCGAGCGTATCAATGACTTCCTGCAGCGGTTTGGCGCCGATATCGCCTTCCCCGCGTTTGCGAATCGAAACGGTTCCGGCAGATTGTTCGTTCTCGCCGACGATGAACATATATGGAAGCTTCTCAAGCTGAGCTTCGCGGATCTTGTAGCCCAGCTTCTCGTTGCGCAGGTCCACTTCGGCACGGATGCCGCTGCGCTGCAGCTTCTCGGCTACTTCTTTGGCATAGTCGTCGAATGCCGACGATACCGGAATGATCTTCGCTTGCTGCGGAGACAACCACAGCGGCAGCGAACCGGCGAAGTTCTCCAGCAGGAACGCCACAAACCGTTCCATCGTGCCGAGGATGCCGCGGTGCAGCACGACCGGACGATGTTTTTGGCCGTCGTCGCCGACATATTCCAGTTCAAAGCGTTCCGGCAGCAAGAAGTCGATTTGCACGGTGGACAAGGTTTCTTCCTTACCCAGCGCGGTGCGGATCTGTACGTCCAGCTTCGGTCCGTAGAAGGCCGCTTCGCCTTCGGCTTCGAAGAACGGCAGGCCAGCTTCTTCCGCTACTTCACGCAGCATCCGTTGCGCGGTTTCCCACATTTCGTCGTTCTGGAAGTATTTCTCGGTGTCCTGGGGATCGCGGTAAGACAAGCGGAAACGGTAATCGTGGATACCGAAATCGCTGTAGACCTGTTTGATCAGATCCAGCACGCGTTTGAATTCACTTTTGATTTGGTCGAGACGGCAGAAAATATGTGAGTCGTTCAGCGTCATCGAGCGCACGCGGTGCAGGCCGGTCAATGCGCCGGACATTTCGTATCGGTGCATGGTGCCCAGCTCAGCGATGCGGATCGGCAGATCGCGGTAGCTGTGCATCGAGCTCTTATAGATCATCATGTGATGCGGGCAGTTCATCGGACGAAGCACGAACTCTTCGGTGTCGATAACCATCTTAGGGAACATATCTTCCTGATAGTGCTCCCAGTGGCCGGAGGTTTTGTACAGGTCCACGTTGCCCAGCACCGGTGTATATACATGCTGGTAGCCCAGGCTGGCTTCAAGGTCAACAATGTAGCGCTCCAGAATGCTGCGCAGCTTGGCGCCTTTCGGCAGCCAGATCGGCAGGCCTTGGCCCACCAGCTGATTGAACGTGAAAATCTCCAGCTCTTTGCCCAGCTTGCGGTGGTCGCGTTTTTTCGCTTCTTCCAGGAGGTGCAGATGCTCGTCGAGCTGCGCCTTCTTCACCCAAGCGGTGCCGTACACGCGCTGAAGCATCTTGTTCTTGCTGTCGCCGCGCCAGTAAGCGCCGGCCACGTTCATCAGCTTGAACACTTTGATCTTGCCGGTGGAAGGCAAATGCGGTCCGCGGCACAGATCGAAGAATTCGCCTTGCTCATAGATAGTGATGATGCTGTCTTCCGGCAGCGCTTCGATCAATTCCTTTTTGTACGGGTCGCCCAGCTCGGCAAAAATATCGAGCGCTTCCTGGCGGCTTACTTCCTTGCGGACAATCGGCAGGTTCTCGGAAACGATACGCTCCATTTCCTTTTCAATCTTGAGCAGATCTTCCGGATTCAGCGGAGTTTCAAGATCCATGTCATAATAGAAGCCGTCTTCGATAACCGGTCCTACGCCGAGCTTAACTTCCTTTTGCCCAAACAGGCGTCTGGTCGCCTGAGCCATCAAATGCGCCGTGCTGTGACGCATTACCTCAAGGCCTTCCGGCGAATCCAGCGTCACGATCTCAATCAGCGCGCCTTCCTCCAGCGGGGTCGCCAGGTCGACGACGATTCCGTTCAGTTTGCCGGCTGCCGCATTTTTGCGCAGTCCGCTGCTGATCGAAGCGGCGACATCGTCGATGCTGCTGCCTTCCGCGTATTCCCGGACGGAGCCGTCCGGCAGTTTGATGCTTACCATGTGAATTCCTCCTAAATTGTGAGATCCCCTAATGAAACTTTGTAAAAAAACAAAAAACACCCGTCCCGCAAAGGGACGAGTGTTATACCCGTGGTTCCACCCAAATTCAATTCCCGCCAGCCGGCGAAAATCCTTCATTAGCATGGGGTAACGGCCATGAGCCGGCGTCTCCTACTATCCAGCGAACAGGTAATCAAACCCGGCCGGAGTTCAAAAACGCAGCTACAAAGGGGTAAACCGAAAATCGGCGCCGGAGGAACTTGCAGCCAGGTTTCCTCTCTCTGAACGGCCCGCACCAATCGATTCATGTCTTTGTCGAAGCAGATACATAATCGACATCATTATAAATCGTTTTGTCTTTCTTCGTCAAGCGTGCAGCCGCCAGCTGCAATAAGGAATTGCCGATTCCTACCGCAGCACCCGCCTGCTATTCCTCCTCTTTGTTCCGTTCAGTCAAGCGGCCGGACCGCTTTATTGACTCGCGCAGCAAATATTCAATATGTCCGTTGACGCTGCGAAATTCGTCCGCCGCCCAGCGTTCCAGCGCTTCGTACAGCAAGGGATCGATTCGCAGCGGAAAGCTTTTTTTGGCCGCCATAATGAATCGCCCCTAGTACAGCGACCCGGTGTTAATCACCGGACTTGCGCCGCGCTCGGATACGATCGCCACCATCAGATTGTTGATCATCGCCGCTTTGCGTTCTTCATCAAGCTCTACGACACCGCTCTCCCGGAGCTGGCGGATCGCCATGTCCACCATGCCGACCGCGCCTTCCACGATAATCTGGCGGGCCGACAAAATCGCGGACGCCTGCTGGCGCTGCAGCATCGTGCTGGCAATTTCCGTTGAATACGCCAGGTGGGTCAGGCGGGCTTCAATAACCTCCACGCCGGCCAGCGACAACCGCTCTTGCAATTCGGAAGCCAGCTCCTTGGCGATCTCATCGGCATTCGCCCGCAGCGACATGCCCCCAACCTGGAAGCTGTCGTACGGATATTTACTTGCAACATGGCGCAGCGCGGTTTCGCTTTGGATTTCGACAAAGGCCATGTATTTATCTACATCGAATAACGCTTTGGCGGAGTTGATTACCTTAAAGACAACCACCGCCGCAATCTCGATCGGATTGCCTTCTACATCGTTAACCTTCAGCTTGACGCTGTTAAAATTGCGGACCCGCAGCGAAACGGTCTTGCGAACGCTGAACGGAATAACCGCCCATAGGCCGCTGGAAGCAATGGTCCCGATGTATTTTCCAAAAAAAGTAACGACGACCGAGTTGTTCGGCTGTACGACCGTGATACTGGTGCAAAGAATACTTGCCACGATAAATGCCGGCGCCGCGATATACGCATTTTCATTTGCCGCCCCATATATTCCTAACCCGGCCAACACCACAATCAAGAGAATGACCCAAAACCCGCTCATGGGACGAAGCAGCTTCTCCTTCATCATGAAGCACCTCCAAATTAATATGTATTTGATATTTATATGATATCACTTTTTACTTTTAATGTAAATAGGCAGACTTAATTTTTACAAGATTGCTTGTCCAAAAAGATCACAGCAAACCTCCGTCTCGATCTCTATACTCTAACATGAGAATAACTTTCAGTTGAGGAGGCCTTTAATAATGAGCGTAAAAGAGCAAGTATTCGATATCATCAAATCCTCCCCGAACCCTGTAACCGCCGGCGAAGTGGAGAAATTATCGGGGATTGACCGCAAATCGGTGGACAAGGCTTTTGCCGAGTTGAAGAAAGACAATGCCATCGTCTCCCCGGTCCGCTGCAAATGGGAAGCTGCCGTGAAGTAGGATGTTATAGAGGAAAGCAAAAAGCCTCCAGGCCACGGGAAGTGGTGGGAGGCTTTTTATTTTTTCGTCTTCCAGTCATTTCCCATGTTACCAGCCTTGGGTATCAACGATGTAGGGTTTATCAAGGATATAAATCGCCCCTGCCTGTAAACCAATCCCAACAAGTATAATTAGAAGCGAAAATAAGATCCGGGAAACTCTAATTTTTTTGAGAAGTTTATTAATACTAAAAAATATCAGTGCATAAAGAGGTAAACATATTACTGAAATCATTGCACTCAACAAACCCTCTAAAAATTGCGCTTCATAATGTTCTGGATAAGTAATCAAAAAATATTTATTTACTGCATACGAAATCGCCACAGATATAAGGAACTCAAGGATTGCTAGGATTACCTTTTGTAGTACTCCCAAATTCATGGGCATTATAGACTGAACGATAAGAAAAATCATTAATGTAAATACGGCTATGAGAATAACCAAAACGGTTTCCACCTTACTCTCCATTCTCTGTCTTGAGACAAACTAAAATAGCCATTCTTATTTTATGGTGATTCTTCCTTCGTCGGTTTTCTCGCCTTTCCATACCCCAAAATCAACCCAACCACAAGCGAGACAACCAGTAACGACAGTGAGTTCGTAATTAAGAAGGCCATCCCATTGCCGGTCATCACCAAATGTACTGCATAGATTTCCATCAGACCGATTCCCAATAACATGGATAAATAGGACTTCAAATTTAAATCCTTAACCGACTTCGTTTTAATGATTTGGACAATCTGAGGAACCCAGCCTACGGATAAAATAATTCCGCCAATCAATTGCAATATGGAGAAGAGCATAATTCCAGAAGTCCCCCCCTTGGGTTCTCAGAATCCCGTTGCAAGCTTCCCGTCCGGTAGGTACTCCTTTCGTTCTTCATCGTCTCTCCAATCGTTTTACCGGCCTAATTATGGTTCCGCCTGTAACGATGATTTCTCTAGCCAAGTTGTGCGTCCTTTTCCTGTAGATCTGACCGGGGTCAGCGGTCGCGGCCGCTCATTCCGGTACTTCAATATATTCAGACACTCTCGCCTTTAAAATCTCAATTAATTCCTCATCCATAAACTGATATTCATCCGGTATATCAAGTCTAATGATGGGTTTTCCATTTAGCTCCTGACTAAACTTGGCTTTAAGGCGCTGCTCATGTTTTTTCTCCATCACAAAAATCTTGTCAGCCCACCCGACATGGCCTCCATTTACTTTTATTCTCGCATTCTCTTCTGTCCCCGCTGACTTTACATCATACATTTCGTACTGTGCAAAAATCTTCTCTGCCGTGAGGCTTCTCCACTTATTTCTGCTGCATATAAAGAGTAATTTTATCTTTCTCACCTTCCTTACAAAGATTTCTTCAGCGGTTTTTCAACCACAGACAACAAGCTTGGTTCGGCAGTATGCTCTTATCCGTTTCATCATTAGCTCCTCGTTTGGCAAATTTCTCTCCAGTGTCTCCAGGCCTGTAAATATTCGGGCAGATCATTAGGATGATGCTTGATTGAAAGTCCAATGCGGCAGTATAGCTGAATGGAAACTTCATCGATCAACCGCAATTTATCTACGGTTCCTTGCTCCAGAAACGCATAGGCTGCAAACAATGTATCCTTCGTAATATCGTCCGGTGAAGAACAAAAGGCATAAATAAAGTCGTATAGTAACGGGCCAACCATCGGCGATGGATCAATTACACCTATCAATTCGGATCGATCAAACACAAAATTATGTACGCCCGTATCTCCATGGAGTAAATACTGCTTCGCGATATAATCCGTATTAAACAACTTTGTCATTTGCGAGCGTACAAATTCATAATCCTCATTCGTTAACACATCGCCAATATTCTCTTTAGCTTCTTCAACGCTTGTTTCATTGAACTCCCACCAAGATGCGCGTGGATACCCTAACCTCCCCCACTTGTTCTCGGAATCACAGGTTGTGTATTTATTCAGCAGCTCAATGACAAGTTTGGTTAACCAGTCCCTCTTGCTTCCTCGATTAAAATGAGTCGTCCCTTCGGTATAAGAGTACACAAAATATGATTCGTCGGGAGCAACGAAGATGATTTTAGGCAGTAAATCTGAACTTTGATACGCCTCCAATAAGCGTACCGCCAACTGGATTTCATTGGGAGGATCGAACTTTAAAACGTACTTATCCCCTTGTTCAGAAGTTAACTTTACGATTAGTCCGTTGGTGGTTCCTGACATGACCTGAAAGCCGACGATGTTGATATCTAGATTATTCTCTACGAATAACCGGTTAATGTTCACTACATTAGGTTCAAAAATCATGAATCCTGCTCCTTATCAGCCTTTAGAAGTTTGATCTCAGAAATACTCTTTAATTTATGGATCGACTCTTTAAGCGCACGGCTCGTTTTCACTTCAACAACGACCGATAAATCATGTTCTTCGGCGAACTTTAATCTCTCTTCAATAGGGACGATTCCCGTACACAAGGGCTGATGATCCGATTGACCATTATAATCATGTAAATGAATGTGTCTTACCTGCTCGGCATGGGACAGAATAAACGGCTGCTCCTTATACTCTACTTTTGCATCATGGCCGACATCCCAAGTGAGATAGAAACGATCAAACATGCCGCTCAACTTATCTAAAGCACTACTCATAAATGGATAATGAAAATTACAGGCATTCTCGATGCACAGATTCACTGACAGTTGCTTGGCAAGGTCATACAGCTCCGCGCAAGAATCCAATAGTAATTCCAAATATTTTGCCTCATATTGCTCATTAATCCAAACCCTCTGTTGAGGTATTGTAAAATAAATCCCATTGTTCAAGTGCATATTCAACGTTTGAATTTCGGCCGCATGTGCCCATTCCAGGGTTTCTTTACAACGCTGGATATGCCCCCTGCGGATCGCGGGATGGAAGGATGACAGGTCCAATTCTTCAGGAAGATGAATGGTAAAATCAATGCCGTGGAGCCGCTTTAACCTCATGATCTCATTCGCAGGCATAGTTTCAGGCAGGCATATCGGCAAATTCATATTCAGCTCGATAAATGCCAGATCCAGTTCCTTGCAGAGCCGGATATTCTCATGAATATCTCGGAACTCAATTAAAGTGGGCATCCCCAATCGCATTGAAAAACCTCCAGTCTTTTTCATCTCAAAGCCATTTCATAAATGTTCTGTACTTGATCTCAACTTTGTTTTCGTGAGCCCATTTAATAATTAATTCTACTTCATCCGTTCCCATAATCTTTAGCGTTAAAGACAATGGCGTAATTTTTCTATTTCTTGGTCTAACACCTATAATGCAAGATCCCTCAATAAAAATATTCTTTATATCAGTGGCATAAATGTAGGTATGACCAATCTTCATTCGTTGTTGTTGAAGCTCAAGCGTTTTCGGTTTGAGATTACTTCTAATAATGGTAAAGACAACGATTCCTCCGCAAACTACACTGATAATCAAATTGCCAAAGCGATACCGGTCTCCACTAATTATAGAGGTCCATAATGTAAGCAAACAGATCATACTCATTGAAATTATCACTTGCCAATTCATTGGATACCTCACTTTGATTTCTTTCATAAGTAGCTCCTTTGAATGTAATGCATCCACAACCAAAGAGTGAGTCAGGTCACAATGAAATCTGCTGAAAAAGGTATAGTAAAGCTATCAAGGTATCCAAAGGAGCGTTTGCTATGTCCAGATATGAAAAAGAAAGAAATTTTTTGAAATCTAATTTTCTTGAATTCAAACACATAAAAACCGACAAGATTAAGGGGCTCCCAAAGCCGCCAAATACAAAGGCCTTTGATTCTTCATCGACGATTATTGATTTGCCAAAGGTTAGTAAGGACGTTGTAAGCAGAGACAGCCTATACGATAGCATCAGCGAAAGAAGAAGCACGCGGTTTTATTCGGATGAGAGTCTTAGCCTGGAGGAGTTATCTTATTTATTGTGGGCTACTCAAGGGATTACGGATACCACGAAAAATGGCCTTACGTTACGGACCGTTCCTTGCAGTGGAGCCACGCATACCTTAGAAACCTATTTGTTTATTATGCGGGTGGACGGCATCCAAGCAGGCGTGTACAGATACCTACCTGTCGAGCATAAGCTCCTGTATCTGTTTGAACTGGATGAAATCGATCAGAAAATCGACGCGATTACGCTGGACCAGCCGTTTGTTCCTAATTTCGCCAAAAAAGCAGCCGTGATGTTCGCCTGGAGCACCATTCCCTATCGTTCCGAATGGAAATACGACATCTCTGCCCACAAAAAAATCCTCATCGACGTGGGACATGTCAGCCAAAACCTTTACCTGACCAGTGAATCCATCGGGGCCGGCGCTTGCGCCATCGGAATTTACGATCAACAGTTGATTGACGAGGTCCTCGGTTTGGACGGCGAAGAAGAATTCGTTATTTTCCTTGGGGCGGTTGGGAAGAAAAAGACAGTAGTCGGCACAGATTAACTTCGCCATCCTAAGTTCCTGTTTTCACAAACCTGCACCGGCATTGAGAGCTTCGCTTCGCTGGTGCAGGATTTACTTTAAGTCTACTTTTCACTCATAGAAACATTGAATTGCAGGATGGCCTCCGTCAAAACGGAAACGCCTTTGTCCACCTCATCGCCGGACCAGCCTAGATTCCATCCGTTCTCGGTCAAAACATCCGATATAACATACATGGCCGCAGATCTGACTTGGCGATAATTCGCTACAGCGAAAAGCCCCACACCTTCCATTTCAACGCAAAAGGCGCCCTGGGATAAATACCGCTTCACTTTTCCCCATGTCTCCAGATACCCCGCATCCGTTGTCCAGTGATATCCTTTTTTATAATCTATCGCATTCACTTTCAGCGAGTTATTGAGTTCATCGACAAGATGAAGATCCGGGTAGACCCTCTCATCTTTAAAACCGTATAAAGCCGCAATCCCCGTTTCGTTGAATGCTCCAGTCGTTAGAAATAACTGGCCTGGATACAGTTCGGCACTTAAACCGCCGGCATACCCCAGATGGATAAGCTCCTTTACTCCGCAAGCAATCAAATCTTCAGCTTGTACGGCAATGCCAGGTGAACCCACGTTCGACTTCACAAGTCCGACGTTTGGATTATTTTTAAACCGGAATAACTTCCCGGCAATCGGAATTCCCGAATCAACGACCGCTTCCTTTTGAATAAAATCATTAACGATGCCAGACATCGCAATATATACTCGGGTTGGCATCTGGATTTTGTCTAAGTCTAAACCCATGCCTTCTAATTCATTTCTAACTAATAACTTAGGGTCCGAAAGGATCTGATGATCATGCATGTTTTTGTTCCTCCAGTAGTTCTTTTATCGTTGATGGCTTATTGGAATTGCTTTACCTGTTCCCACTTTCCCTGCAATAATTCGGGCGTATATTTCTTCTCAACCGGATTGTCCCGGACTTCCTTCCACAAGATCGCGGCTACCTTCATTCGATTTTTTTTGAAATCAGCAACGGTCATTTCATGATTTCCCTGACTCTCTGCTTCTCTTAAAGCGGCGGCCATCTCTTTCGTGAATGAGAACCTTTCTGTTTGATAGTACCGTGCAAAAAAATCCCTTGCGTGCTGGTTAAACTTAAAGCCTTCAGGGATAAGTCTTGTATGTAATGATATTTCATTGACTTGTTTGTTCTTCATTCTTTCCGTTTTTCCGGCCGATTGTGGAGCGGCTGCCTCTTCGCCGTATAAAAGTTTACTGATCCGCTGTTCCAAATCGGCTTTTGTTCCCCAAACAGGCAAGTGATAGAAACGGCAAATATCAACCAGCTCTTGCTTATACCAATAGTGTTTTTCAAACTCTTGAACGGAGAGTTCTAACGAGAAACTTGGACGAGTATTCGTCATTTTTTCACCTGCCCGTTTATAAGTCGCCCTCCATGGTTCTCATGGTGGCCGTTAGTCCATTCTTTTCATAAAACTCGATCCCTCTTTAAATTCTCTTCAAACACGGACAATCTTAAAAAATCCAACCCTCGTTTCTTACCCCAGTCTTTTGAAGACTCCATTAATAAAGATCCATAGCCGCTGCTTCGATATGCTTCTGAAATGACAAAGTCGAGTATGTACACGAATTTCTTCTTTTGTAGACAACTTATATCAGGTGTTTCTTTCTCCTGTAAAAGCGAGAAGCCAATAATATTGTTATCAATCTCGATAAGCAAAATATCGGATTTCTCGCCAGTAATGATATCAATAAGAAAATCATCCGGTCTTTCCGCTCGAACAAATAAAGAAGGCTGATAAAATACGGCATCCGTGTCTAATTCCCAGTACAGCTTTTTTATATCGTTAATATCTTCTATATTTGCTTCCCTGATTCGCATGGTTAGTTCCTCCCTATATAGCAACGTTATACTAGATACCATCTTATTTATTTCCAGATTCTCTTAATCATGCATAGTGTTCCCTTTCTTTGATTCTATGCTTTCCCCCGTTCTTCCCACAATGTTTTTTTGCACTTCTATTGTTTATGCCTATACAAAAAAGCGCCGAAACGGCGCTTGAGTCATAATCTAGTACCCCTTAATGATGATTCTCATCATTAATCCAATCCTCTACAAACCTATGCCTTCCAAGACCAACAGTATCAAATTCATCCTTATTATTATCACTATTCACTCCGAGTAACTTCAAAGCTCTATTTATTGCATGTTCGGTTAGTGTTTCATGAAAGATAACTTTCTGGTTATCCCATACCATACTGTTTTGTGAACCGACTCCGCCGAAATATTCAGCTTCTATGAATGCAGTTCTGCATATCATTGAAAGCTCCTCACACAATAATCCAATCTTGTCTGTGAGATATTCGTAATTGTCAAATGACGTTCCCTTAAACTCGTTTATCTCATCATATAATTCATCCGACATCGGTATTGTCAGCAGGTCATTATTAAGTGGAATCATCTTAATGTTTTTATATCTATTCTTGTATTGGTCTTTTATTTCAATAGAACATAGGATTCCACGATATAAGTATCCCATATTATTCTCCTTTGTAGGCAATCCCGCAGATGTAAAACCTCATCGTATTGATTTAAAATCACATTCATCAACGGTACATGTTAATTCTGCCCATCTTGCCGACAATAGTTGTGCATAGTCGAGTGATTTTAGGCCATAATGGCTTACCAAATCGCAATTCCAACTTTATCTTTTTCTTTTAGCGCTACCTTTATCATTTCCAAAGCATTTCCCACTCTAAATTCAATAGAATCGTTATCGTTACCATAACCCGTACGCAATTTTACGAGATTTATATTATCAAGGAGAGTAAGGAGCTCATTCCTCAGCTCCTCAATACCTTCATCAAACGCGTAAATATTACCATCTTTCAAAGAATATATTAACTTACATCCAAGTTCACTCATCACATCATTTCCCCAGAGTGTCCTTCTGCATGACTCAAAACCAAATAAATGATTGTGTGGAGCGGGAATTTGATTTTCTAAATAATTCGTATCTATATTTATACTTCTTTCTTTTGGAATTATACTAACCATCAAGCTCATATAGTTCCCGTTCCCCCTATTTCTTATAATCATGAACCTCGCCAATTTTAAGATTGCAAGTCGCCAGGTCTTCTATGGGTTATTAATGCAAATAAACCTTCAAGAACTCGATGAATTCGGCAAATGCAGATTGAACCAGTTCATCTTGGAAATTGTGATCAAAAACATGATCCGCTCCATCAATCGTGATCAGCTTTGTTGGAACACCCATAGCCTTAAGCTTCTCATGCATCATTACGGATTGTTCATAAGGCACGTCTGTGTCCTGATTGCCATGCAAAAATAACGTGGGAGGATATTCTTTCGTTATATGGTCAATCGGGTTATATTGTCTGATCTTGTCCGCATCGGATTCGGGGTCCAGATTAGTGACTTCTTGAATCCAGATTCCTTCCTGGCGACAATATACGTAATAGTCGAACCGATCCCATGTACCTTTTGTAATTTCCGTATTTCCCACTTTGCTTAAAGCACTCACTCGATCCACTTTTGGCTTGCTACAATAGTACCCACTGGGCTCCGTATACCAGCTCCCTAGAATATCCCCATATCCATAAAAAGAAATAATGGCCTTCGGCTTGTCTTTCATGGTCCCGGCCAACAAGCTAAGATAGCCCCCTGCGGATCCGCCCATGATTGCCATTTTATCTACATCAAAGCCGTACCATCGGGTGGCCTCCGTTCGTACCCAGCTAATTGCATCTTTTATGTCTTCAATGATGGATTCAAAATCCGTTTCCGGCGCTAGGCGATAGTCCATATTGACCACACTAAATCCATGGTTGTTCAAATATTCGATCTGTTCGGCCGGCAGCCATTCTCTCGTTCCAAAAATCAAGGCGCCGCTATGAAAATATATAAGGACAGGCGTCCCGGGGCCTTGATCATAAATATCTGCATGAATTTCACAATTATTGATTTGCTTATAAACTCTTGTTTCCTTCATCTCATTTCCCTTCTAAGTGCTTTTTCTATGGACGAGGTCTGCCGTAGCATCTTCCGTCACTGCCCATAACCACTTGTGCGTCTTTCAAATAATTGAAATCAGGCAGCTTCGATAAAGCATTCTTAATAATATACTTCCGGATCGGATTATATCGATCAGCATTGTGAGGGTTAACGATCCATCCCTTTTGAAAAAGATTATACAAATCCTGGCTATGCTTGAATATAACTTCATTCACGATTTCACTCTTATCAGCTAACTCGGATAAGGCAAGCCATAAGTAGTATGACGGTGCTTTTTTCATATTTTGTGCATTATTAAATGTATGTTCTATGATGTTCCCAAGCAGTTTATTCATTCGTTCAATATCCTGGAGTTTATATGTATTCCAAAATCGCAAAATCACTAGAGATAAACCTGCCCATTCATCCTCGCCACATAAATGATCAAAACTTAAATCAGCCAATCTTTCTTCCGTACGCTCAAGCAGCTTAACAACTTCAACATCATCGATTTTCCACATCGCTAACAATCGGAGTGCCTCAAGCTCATAGGCATGATGTGAGAGTAGATATGTCCGTGGCAGTTCCCCAGTAATAAGTCGCAGCTTTTTACTCCGCTCCATTTGAGATTCCTCATAGGTCGGCAGTAGCTGTAAAGGATAAGCTTTATTATATTTGGTGCTCCAGTCCTTCGAACCATCGTTCCGCGATTTACACCTGCTTAAAATGGATTCCATAAAGCAGTGTTTATCGGCTTCAGGGATCGGTTCATTCATTATCATTTTGTGATTGATTAAGGTAATCTCCTGGTGAAGCATTTCATTTCACCTGCCCACATTTTCGTTGTATAGATTATTAGTTCACGTGCGATTACGCTGCATTAGAGAACGCTATATCTACACAGTGATGTACCAATACACGCCATATTTATCCACTACCTCTGCGCAACAAGAACTCCAAGGAAGCGATCCTAAAGGGAAAAGCACCTTTCCGCCTTCGGCTAACACAGAATATGCTTTTCTTACTTCATCTTCGTTATCCAGATCAATTCCATAGCTCATTGTCGGACGCGACTCTTTTAACGATGATGTTAGCATGACCTTAACAAAGGCATCATTTCCGGACTCGCTTACGGCAAATACTTCTTGTCCATCTCTAAGCAACTCCGCATGCATGAATGTTCCGTCTGGAAATTTCTCATTATATCCCAAAGTCATTCCAAAAGCTTCCTTATAGAACTCCACGGCTTCAACGGTGTTCTTTATGTATAGCGTTGCTCTCAATTTCATATCTAACACTCCCTTTAGATTTTAACCCATTCATACTTTATATCTTCAAGCTGCTCTTCATTTTCATTTCCTCTACCAATGATCCTGAAGCCGTTTCTCTCGTAAAAGTTCTGAGCTCTCTTGTTGACTTCAAATGTATATAAAAAAAGCCTGCCATTCGATTGCTGTTTGGCAAGACTTAGAAGCCTATTCCCTATTCCTCTTCCTTGATATTGAGTATGAACGTACAGCTGATTAACCCAATTTTCGTTACACGCTAGAAGGCCTATTACTTGGTTACCCGTAGCTTCAAGGGCGAGATATACTTTATTGTCATTCATCAAGATATGATTCAGAAAAAATAAATGATCTTCAAAAGAATGGATCTCTTTTTGTCCAATCGCTCGTTCTTTGCTTTCTCTCCACATTTTAACCGTTTGTAACGCAAAAGAGGGATCATACTCGATAATCGTAAATTCCATACGAACCAGCTCCTCGTTTAATATCATCCAAAATAATTTCCAATAGCCTCACTTCTAACTTAACTACTGCGTTTAACATCCTTAAAACTTTGATATACACTATGCAAAAAAGAGCCCGTCATCATTCCTCTTTTAACATTTACATTGGAAATTCGGGTAAGCGGGGTTCTGTAAAGGGATTTTCAATTAAAACGGACAAAATAATTTGTACAGCTATACTTAATGAAAATATCACTATTACTACACCTACTATTTTTTCGGAATTATTATCAATATACTGTTTATAATATCTGTTTACCGTAGTCGGATTAATGATCAAGTTAACAATCACCATTAATATGCATATCATTATGTGTCCTAGTCCAGGCAAAAATGCTTCTTGTTCATAAAAATTCGAGAACATTACACGGAACAATAAGACTACAAGGATCGGGCACAATATTGATAGAACTATACTCAAAGTTGTAAGCATAAGTTTATTTCTCGCCATTAATTATCTTCACTCTTCCGCTGAAATGTAGTTTTGGCTTGCTTGGAATCATTTATATTAAGCATGTTTCATCGGATTCGCGGAACTCCCCGCTTTTATATGTACAAGTAAATCCCATAATGACTTTGGTTGGAATCATGCCATATCCGTTATATCCTTCATATGTACTGGTATTAGATGAAACACTAAACAGTTTTCCTACTTCGATTTCCATACTACTCTCTTCCTTTGTTTCACGTAATAAGGCTTCTATTAGATTTTCACCTGTTTCGACTTGTCCACCTGGAAACATCCAAACATTACGACCCCGATGCTTTAAGAGTAAAACCTCTTCCTTTTCATTTTCTACAATACCAAATACTGCAACAATGTGTGTCGGAAACTGTCTCAAAATAAGCCCCCCACATATCGACTTTATTATTTTCGTTTTGATAATATCTCTTTCCATTAATTGCTTGTACAAGCCCTTAAATGGAATTGTATCCCAAATACGTTCGATTCGCATTATAAATCTTTTCTATAGCAAAATACACCAGTATTCGTAAAGGTATTTCCGTTCTACCTATACTGGCGCAAAGTCTACGCTTTATTGGTGCAAGTGTGTCCGCTGAATCTACTTCTTAGCAAAACTCTTAGGGCAGAACGATAAGCCGGCGGGTTCCGATGCGTGGATATATTCCACGAAACCGAGAAGCTTAAGGCCCGTAGGACCGGATGGCTCCGCCACTTAGCCTCGCAGGGTTGTCTGCTGCATCCCACATCCTCGAAATAGCCTCTTGCAGACCAAGGACCTTAGGTCCACCTCTTGAATACGTTGTTATGCGAAGGTCAGGCATTCTTCGAGTACTCAATTACAATCAATATATAAGTTAGGCACTTAAATAAGTCCCCCTGAACACGACCATTAATCCTTAGGTTACTATTAAAGTCAATCGGTTGATTTATCTTCCTGAGTTTCAGGAAACATTCTTTTCACAAAATCATTAGTGTTAGTATGCTTATGTGCTGTAAGTTGCCTGGAATACACTTCTGTTAAATCCGATGGTTCTTCATCAAATAAGTGAAAGCTATCAAGTGACCTTACGAACTTCAAATCTACTTGCTGCCCATAAGGATTTTGATAACTGACCTCATTACTCCGAGCTTCTGTTTCAGCTTTTTCGTATGCGGATTCAAAAGAGTCAGCATGGATCAGGTAGATGCTTTCCTCGTAAGTCTTCTCCTCATCATATCCTCCATCGATCTTGATTGGATCTGGTTCACCTGATATTACATACTCAAATAATAATTTAATAGCATACCAATTTTCCGATAGATCTCGCTCTGAATTAACTTTCTCCAAGTTTTCCACACTCCTATAAAGCAAGCTTTCTTTGCCTCTATCGGTTTCAGATAACGTTTCCGTAGTCACGACGTCCCACCGAACTCCTCCATTACTTTTTGCACTTGTACAATGTGCCGTTTTGCATGCTGACACAAAAAATAGATATATTGATAAACATCAATTTTCCCTAAATTGTTTACCGTCATTGTTGTTTTATACAGTATTCCTTCACCATTTATCATCTCTTTCAAAAGCCCTTTGCATTCATTAATTTGATCATCAAGTAATGATCTTATTTGTCCTAGTTCTTTATCTCCCTTAGGCTCCATATGTTCGGGCCTAATCCAATTAAAAGACTTATGTCTAGCTATTGCGTCGAGCTCTTGTAGGTTGATTTGATAAGATTCTAATAATGAATTCAAATCTTTCTTCGCAGATAATTCAATTGCCTTTCGCTTCCCTTTTCTAATTAGAATCAATAAGAAGTGGTTAGTTAATGTTACATGCTCTAATACTTGTTCAATACTCCATCCAACCTGAGGCTTGAAGGATAGCAAATCGGACTTCAAAGTAAACCAATTTTGATAGTCATTTAGTGTTTGAGTTAATTCATTATCTATAAAAACAATTGTTTCATTTATGTTCATGTTTTCACCAGCTTTCGGGTAGTATCAGATAACGTTTCCGTGTTCACGACATCCATTTCCCCTAAACTGCTCGACGCGAGACAGTGTGTTCGGCTGGCCGCGATGCGGTTGGGTGAATGGATGTGTCGCCTTAGTTTGATTTCTTGCTTAATCTTCTAACGATCGAGGCGGCTTGTCCGCCGATGCGTGAACACATTCTTATATGACTTATATGCCATCCTGAATCACTACAAAAATGGTACCTACACGCATTCTAAATGGAAGAGTTAGATTTACTTAAATATTCATGCTTCAAGATACTCATCATTAGACGATCGACATATTGACCATTTTTATAGACTTCGTCTCTTTGTATGCCATCCTTCTTGAAGCCTGACTTTTCATAACTCCGAATAGCACCAGGATTATCAGCATCTACCGTCAAATACACTTTATGAAGATTTAAACGCTCAAATGCAAATTTTAGAACAACACTTGTCGTTTCTGAAGCATAACCTTGTCCCCATACCCTTTTGTCACCAATCCAAATGCCAAATTCAGCATGTTTGGACCAAGGATGGATATTAAACAATTGGGTGTTGCCAATCGGGATACCATCTTCTTTTAAAATAGTAAAATAGACAGCTGATAGATCTGTTTGTGCGTACCTCATTACACGTTCTTTGACCACACCCGGTGTTATCGGCATACCACTTCCCGATGGTAACGTTCGGTTAACTGCAGGATCGGATAGCCATTCATATCGCTGTATCCAATCTTCTTCAACAACCGGTCTTATTATTACTCGTTGTCCGTATAGCATATTTCCCCCTCCATGTAACTGAATTAGCACTTTTATATTCATATTTATGGGTGTTTTATATGTTTCAAGTAAAGGTTTTACTTGTAATTATGTTTTATACCGTTTACTGTATCCACGACGTCCCACCGACTTAAGGCCGCGGATGCAGCTAGTTACTTGAATAACGATCAGATTTCTCCTTTAATTCTTATCAGCTTCTACTGGGTACTTTAGAGTTAATAAATGTACTTTTTTATTTATATCTTTATACTCATATGAAGAAAAATAAATCCTATTCACTTCAATAATATTCTACAAGTGTTCATCCTTTATTGTGATCTTAAACGGTAGAGCAACTTTATCATATGGATTCTTTACCGTAATAATATAATTAGCAGGGTGGTCTGCTGAATCCGCTTCTCGAAATGCCTCTGGCAGACCAAGAGCCGCAAGGCCCGCAGCTTGAATACGGTGTTAGGCGGAGTTCTAGGCTTCTTCGAATAAACTCACACAATCTTTATATTTCCCTAGGTCAATTATTGCTTCATTTCTAATTTGTTCAACACTTCCGTATATCCCTTGAAAAGCTAAATAATAACTATCATCTAATCGATCTAGCATGTGTAGTACTTCTTCGCTTATTGTAAAAGCACTTCCTTGTAAAAAGAGACTAGAAATATAACCAAAAAATTCATCTTCAGTTATTTTTCCAGTTTCAAGTTTTATTACTAACAAACCAAGTAATTTAGATAAGGGTGCGTCTATGTCGTATTTCCCATAAATCTCTTTAAGGATACTTAGAACTTCATTTAATGTTCTTTCCCTAGAAAGAGATACTTCTATTAATTCATAAGGGTAAGTGTCATCAGCAATAATTGAATCTGCCCATTCAATTATTGCCTCCTTGTTGCATAACCCAATTGCTAAGCACAAGTAATAGTAACCAGCAAAATCTCTTATTGATCTCATGTTTTTCACCGATTTCCTAGAAATTCGCCTAACGTTGTTGTATTCACAACGCCTCACCACCCTAAGGACCTTTAGGTCCGGCCGCGACGCGGTTGGGTGGTGCAGGTGTGTCCGCTGAATTTGCTTCCCTGCTACTGAAACTCCGCCCCGAATCCTCTTCTTAACTCCCTACGGACCGAGGGGGGCTCGACCCCCGAAGCGTGAACACGGTGTTAGGCGATGCTGGCTCGCCTTGAACTACTAACAGTCTTATTTGCTTACCATGGAGTTATAATATCATTACTCTCTTCGCCAAATCCTCTTACAGTAAACCCTTGAGCGGACGCATGAATATTCACTGCTTTTAATAGATCTTTTCTGAATATATTTGTAGCTCTATGAATCTCTCTCAATCCACTATCTCTAAAAGAATATTCCTTAAAGATAATGAAATTGAGTCTGTCCATTTTTTTTATGACGAAGATATTCCCTTCATACTCGCCAGCTCTAATGTTTTGATCCGCTATAAAATTATAAATTGAGTCGTACCAATCTTGATATATGACTTCTCCTTCAAGAAATTCAACAATTATATCATTCATAATTCAATTCTCCATTCCTTAGGCATAGTACTATCTAAGGTCTATGATATATTCGTGTTTTTCAGCCAGTTTCGCATAACGTTGTTGTATTCACGAACCCGAGAAGCTTAAGGCGCGTAGTGCCGGGTCGGAGACTTAGCCTCGCAGGGTTGTCTGCCGATTCTACTTCCCCGAATTTCTTCTGCAGACCAAGGGCCGAATGGCCCGATGCGTGAATACTTTGTTATGTGAAGTACATGCCTAATTTGAGATACTTACCAAGGACATATATTCCATACAAGTTTTCTTGCTATATACAGTTTGTCACCTACATATTCATAGAAAAATTCCTCCCCATCTATATCTTTATACTTTTCAAATAGAAATATAGGAATTATAGCAGCATCAAAAGACCAAAGTTCATTCTCATTATTCATTATTAATGACTCCCATGGTCTACCGTCAGTTACTTCATTTGTAAAATACACGCCTGTTTCATTAAATCGGTTAAAGAGACCCTCCAACAAGTTCCATATTATTAGTTTATAAGGTTCTTTAAGTTGACCCATCTGATAATCAAGTTCAATCTCTTCTGTCCATAATAGTAAATCTATCACTAACCAAGACTCACTTAGTTCCTCAATTACGTCTGGAGTCCAACCCATAACATAAGGTCGGATATGCAACAATTGATTATTGATAGTGTATTCTTTCGAGTCTGCACCACCGCCGACATACATAAAACCATTATCCGATAATTCCCAGACTAATTCAGTCAGAAAATATGCGTTATCTATATTCATATCAGATAAAGCTTGAGAAAAGTTACTAATGACTTCACTAAAATTATTTTGATTGCATTTTACATAAGTCTGAATATGTGAGTATTCAGGCAAATTCATCACTTCTTTCATTAATATTGTGTGTATTTCACATAACGTTGTTGTATTCACGAACCTGAGAACCTTAAGCCCCAACGGGGCTGCCGCGACCGCGGTTAGGTTCGCAGGGTTGTTCGCCTGATTCCACTACTCTGCCAATCCCTTCGGGCGAACCAAAGGCCGAAAGGCCTGCAGCGTGAATACAGTGTTATCGGATGTCAGTGTCTTCTTTGAGCTACAACAAAATCTTATTTATATATCCAAAGCTTAATTACATACTTTGATCTAGGTAAATAAGTCGCTTCTAGTTCTTTATTAAAGTCCTTTTCATGAATTTCATAAACGCTCTTAAGTTTAATATGATTTATTTCAATTTGCTGAAATACACTCTTTGATGATACATCACCTATTTGACTCGGATATCCCCTAACTGTTTCATAACTCTCTGAAAAATACGCACTAATATCTAAGTAACTTGTAGACCAAACCAAACTAAAAAACATTATCATACCAACACCGACAATAAAAGCCAGTGTTCTCATAAATACTTTGTTGATTTTATTTTCTATTTTTTCAAAGTTACTAAGAAAGCTTGAAAAGAGAAAAACTAAGCCTAGCAATAAAATATAAATCCCAAATATTAACCAAGAAATAAAATGATTTAGTGTGAACATACTAATAAACATTGGAAACATTAGTGTAATTCCTAAAATATTTCTGATTGAATACTTCATATTTACAACTCCATGTTTTATTATCTAACACTGATTTCCGATAACGTTCGTGTATTCACGACGTCCTTCCACCTTAAGCCCGAAGGGCGGCCGCGACGCGGTTAGGTGGAAGGATGTGTCCGGCTGAAATAGCTTCCCCGCTACTGAAAATTCATCCCCGAATCCTCTTCTAACTTCTGCCGGACCGAGGGCCGAATGGCCCGAAGCGTGAATATGGTGTTATCGGATGTTCAGTTCTTCTCAGAGTTGCCTTCAAATAATTTAGTTTGTGGAAAGTGATCATTCCAGTACTCTTTCATGGTTGAAAGTACTTCAGACTTTGTTGCATCAGTTATTCCAAATTCAATGAATTCAGTCTTCTTCCAAAATGCAAAATTCATATAGATATATTTCCAGTTGTCTTTGATTTCACAATAGAAATCCATTGAATTATAATCCAAAATTTCTTTCCAAATAATAAATTGTTCTTTAGGATTCTTATCTTCAAATATTGTTAATTCCGGAGTAAGCCCTTTATAGTTACTTCCATAAAACACATTAACTATCTTAATCTGACCTTCAATATTATTGTTAAGCTCCTCTAAATCTTCAGCTGGGATCCATAACTCATTATGGTTTCTTGATCCTACAATTTGTTCTTCATATTTATCAATAAAAGGACTAGCCACATTAAACTCAGTTACAAATCCAACGCTCCCAAAGACTTTATCTTTAGTATTCCATTCCAATGCAATCTGGTCTGCATAAGCTTGATTTAGGACTGGGTAAAAAATAGGCTGCTCTGGCAGCCTTGGAGGAAAACCATTAAGTTCAAGATCTAATATTAATTTCATTTCAATTAGACCAACAGGTCGAAATAGAGTTTTCATGTGCATTATCCCTTCAACTGAATTTCCGATAACGTTGTTGTATTCACGAACCCGAGAGGTTTAAGGTCCGCCAGGACCGGGTGGCTCCGCCACTTAGCCTCACAGGGTTGTCTGCAGAACCCTCTTCCACGAAATGCCTCTAGCAGACCAAGGGCCGTTAGGCACGCCGTGTGAATACAGTGTTAGATGATGGATATGCCTTCTTCGAATAGCTTAAAAAATCAATCACTTATATGTATTTAAATTTATTCATTTTATAATCTCTTATAGTAAGTTAAAGGATATATCCATGGGACGCCAAAGTCGTCTTCATAATCATCATACATTCCCATAACTACACGTGGTTCTAAATATTCCTTGATATTTATGTGAGTTATTTTAAGTTGAAGGGTTGGTCCAAGTTCTTCTTCTCCTAACTCAATTTGTAGTCCTTGTTCTTGCAAGATCCCCTTCATGTTTTTCGATAAAGCTTTTCTTCCAAGTAACTTTCGAACAACCGGCTCACTACCAACACTTGGATAAAAGTCTACACTTACATTCATTTCATCTATCATGTTAATTATTAGTAAATGACGGGAATGATCCATCCAACTTCCAAGGTATTTATTGACCTCATTAATCATAGAGACAACCCCCATGTTGTTATCTGTATTTATGTCATTATTGCGTATCTTTCATCTAACGTTCCCGTATTCACGAACCCGTAGGGTTGTCTGCTGATTCCACATCCCAGAATTATCTTCTTGCAGACCCAGGGTCGAATGGCCCGCAGCGTGAATATATTGTTAGATGGTGCTACTGCCTTCCCCGAAATACTTAAATCCCCTTCAAGTCATTACTCATTTAGACCAATTTTATTTTCTAGTAGTTTCTGGCGTTTAATATAGTAGTCATCTTTCACATCTTTTTCTAGCAATCCGAATTTCATATTATTTAAACAAATTGGTCTCGAAAAATTTATTACTTTCATTGTTTTACCCGATGGTGTTAACTCATCTACTACGAAAAATTCCATCCTTACAACATTAAGATTTGATGATTCTGGTTCTTCATAATTACTTGAGCATAGTTCACCTTTAATATTTAATCTTGCATTTTCAACTGTCCAATTAAATGTCTCAACAGAAATAGAGCTCCAATTCAATATTTCAATCCAACCAAATCCATTTTCTAGAAATACAACTCTTTCGTCTGCTTGTGCTCCAGGTCTGTACATACAATCTACTGACCATATCCCTTTGATTTCTTGGTTTATCATTTAGGTTACACCTCATTTTTTCAATGTTTATATAAGGCTTTGCAGTAGTTTCATCTAACGTTTGTGTATTCACGACTTGGCGAATGCCAGGTGTCCGGCAGCTCTTACTTCTTCGATATCCCTCTGCCGGACCAAGAGCGAATGCTCGCAGCGTGAATATTATGTTATCTGGTGCTCCTGACTTCCTCGAATTCTCTGCCTAAACTCTTTCAAATGCCGAGGCGTCTGCTACCTTGAATCTTCATCCCGGCATGCCCTTCCTCTATCTTTCTATTGCCACTGTCTCTTCATCTTTGATTCTTCCTCCGGCATGCTTTCCCTCTGTGTTTCAGTGCTGTAACTTCTTCTTCTTCGATTCTTCATCCAACTCTAGCGGTTTCTTTCATTCAAACTTACTCTTTCCTATCCCTCAGGAGTTACAGATAACGTTCTTGTATTCACGAACCCTCACTGGCTTAAGGGGCGTAAGCCCCGGGTCCGACGGACTTAGCCAGTGTAGGGTTGTCTGCTGATTTAACTTCTTCGAAAAGCCTCCTGCAGACAAAGGGCCATCAGGTCCGCGGCGTGAATACAGTGTTATCGGATGTTACCAGCTTCTTCGAATAACCTTCTAATTAGATCTTATATATAAATTCACTTCTCCTGCTATTTCATTAAATATTTTAAAGTATTCTGAATTACTATATATCGGCCACGAAAGATCAAAATTTCCTATGACTACTGTCTCCGCTTCAGGAACAAATAAATTATATAAACACTCCTCCCTAGTAATTTGGATTATTATGCCCATTAGTTCATGGCTATTTTCTATTTTATAAACGCTTTCTTTAACTTTGTTCCGTCTACAAAAGATTGGACGCTTAGTTATATAAATTGATCCAGGTATTGATTGTTCAAATCGTTGAAAATACTTAGTATACTTGTGTTCATAACTTCTATTATGTTCAGGTCCTAATAATAACACTGCTTCCTCTTCCGTTAAGCACTTAGGATAAACATCTAATAGCCCAATATGTTTAAAATTTAAGTTAGGATTCTCAATATCTTCTATGTCTAATCTTTTGAATAACTCGAGGAGATTTTGTATTTCTTCTTTAGAAGCTTTTTTCACTTGATCTCCTCCTGTTATTCTTTATTCCGGTAATTTCGGATAACGTTCCCGCATTCACGACGTTCAAGCGGCTTAAGGAGCGAAGGTCCGGGTGGCTCTGCCACTTAGCCGGTTGAATGTGTCCGGTGAATTAGCCGCCCGAAAAGCATCTTCCGGACCCAGGGTCGGGCTTGTCCCGTCCCGCCGCGTTGAATGCGATGTTATCTGATGGACTAGCCCTCCTGAATCAGCTTGATTATTATTCTGCAGTTTTTGTTTTCTATATTCCCATATGTAATAATATTTTGTCGTCACTATTTTCTACTATTTCACAAATCTTTATTAGCTCAAGAAGCATAAAAATTATCTCTTCTTTTGTAAAATGTAATATTTCATATTTTCCTGTTTTCTCTCCGTTGATCCAAGAATAGTTTCCGGTTAGATGCAGTATACTTGGCGCATTATCAAATAAATAGTACCAACCTTGAATTACACTCTTCAATTTGCTTGCGCCGAATGAATAGATTTCTGTTAGTCCGTAGTAATTTAATCCATGTGCACCTTTCAATCCATTTGGAATCCACTTAAGAGTATCAGAAAAATATTGAATTAGATCATCGTCCACTTCGACCAAATAATCTAACCCAGATTTCTTCTTATCAATTCTGCCATTATCATCTCTAATAATTTTATTTAAAAGTAAGTCATCATCTTTAGAAACAACCAGGAATTCATGTATTAAAGGCATTTGTTTTTTCTCCTTTTATGCTAGTCTTTCAGATAACGTTCCTGTATCCACGACGTCTCACCGACTTAAGGCTGCGCCAGCAGCCGGCCGCGATGCGGTTAGTCGGTGCAGATGTGTCCGCTGAATCTACTTCCCTGCCGATCGCTTCTCGCGGACCGAGGGCCGTCAGGCCCGAAGCGTGGATATAATGTTATGTGATGTGACCGACTTCTCGAATAATCAATCCCAATTATTAAAAATAATTTCACTAACAATTCTCGGTTTCCAATAATTCAATTGCTCTAATTCAGCATTGTCTAATTCTAAAAAATCTGTATCTGTAAGCTCTTTATCAAGTTCTTCCTTTCCAAGAAGTACATAATTACATTCTGTTAGAATTATAAACTGATTATTGATTTCTTCTGAACTCATAAAACTGAATTTGTTATTGTTGAAACTTCTTGATATGCCTACGTATGGAAAATAGGCATTTAATAATACATGATATTCTTGATCATCTGACATAATTGAAAAATAAAAGTAATTCTTTCCTTTGAGATCAATGTCTTCCCATTCCATTGTCCCTCTTAAAATCGAATAAACTAAACCAATGAACGGCTTAACATCTAGAATAGTTAACGAATTAGCAGAACTAGTGAATCCAGTAGTTCCTTTTGGTAATGGATGTAGTTGTAACATGAACATCCCTCTTTCACTTCGATCTTCGGTCATTTCACATAACGTTGTTGTATTCACGAACCCGAGAGGCTTAAGGCGCTTTAGCGCCGGGTCGAAGACTTAGCCTCGCAGGAGTTGATCGCCTGAATCGCTTCCTGGCTGTTTACCTTCTGGCGATCCAAGGGCCGAATGGCCCGCAGCGTGAATATATTGTTAGCCGAAGTTAACTGGCTTCTTTGAGAGTCTGAATGATTAACTTTCTTCCAATTCTTGATAAATTATATTCTGGAGATAATAAACCTTCAGCCAGTAGAATATTAAGATCCTTTTCATCCATTAGTAAAATGTTTCTCTCAACAAGTTTTAAAAAATCACTATATGTTTCGGGCATCTCACCTCTATTAATAATCCCCTTTATAATATATTGAATAATATTTCTCGTATGAGGCGGAAGTTCAAACCGATTACGAAAAGCATCTAGTTGACTTTGCAATTCAAATAATCTAGTCTTTACCTCTGTTAATTCAATTTCCTTAGCTTTAAGTTGATCTACGATTTTGGATTTTTCGTCTTCGCTTATATTAGCCTTCTCTATTAATTGATTAATTATATCTTCCTTTTCTTGTGATAATATATTTTGATTGAGTGTTTTATCCAATATTTCTTCTTCAATAGATTCAGAGAATGGTATTTTATCAATTCTCTCAAGCATTCGTGAGTAATTTTTTTCAATATTACTTAAATCTTTGCCAAACCGTTCTTCAATTCTACCAATCTTTTCTGAAATATCTTTAGTAAATTGGTATGTATTGTTATAAAAACTGTTGCTAGTGTCATTCGCTTTAAAATAAAAAAGTGCTGATAATCCTATAGAAAATAGAGCAAGAGTCATGGCTAGCAGATTTGTTAAGTTATCCGGAAGGGACAAACTGTTAAAATCCAGCAAAATAAACTTAATTGCAATTGAAATGGTTACAATAAGAATGGCAATTTCCTTTGTGCGTTTTAGAAACTTCATAGCTTTCCCTCCTAGTTAATTTCGGCTAACGTTCCCGTGTTCACGACGTCCGACGTAGTCGGATGTGTCCCGGCATCAACATCTCCGACCTCTCTTCCGAGACCGAGGCAGCTTGTCTGCCGATGCGTGAAAACATTGTTATAGGATGTCAGCGCCTTCCTCGATTTAGCCCACTAAAATCATTTATTATCTTCGTTCATCTATTATCCATGAGAATTTACTTGCTATTGCATGTGCAATTTCTAAGATTGACTCTTCTATTTCTATATTAATCTCTTGGGGTATATCTATTTCTATTAAGTTAATCTCTTCTATTCCATCTAGAGTATAAAAGCATAACTACCTTCTGAATCAGCAAAAAGACCAGTAGCTATTATCAATTCATCATTAATCACTTTGGAAAATTTCAAACTGCTTATTTTATTAAACTCTAATGTTTCAATGAAGAATTCCTCAATTTCTATTGTTTTTATTTTCTCTGTATATTTCTCATCGGAATAAATCATTAAATAATCATATAATAGAAAATCAGACATATAATCACCTATTCTTTCATGAATTTAGAGTGTTTTTGGGTTACTACGATTCTTTGAATGTGGATGCGCTGATTTCCTATAACGTTCTGGTATTCACGAACCCTCACTGGCTTAAGGGGCGTTCGCCCCGGGTCCGACGGACTTAGCCAGTGCAGGGTTGTCTGCTGACTCCGCATCTCCGAAATTCCTCTTGCAGACCAAGGGCCGCATGGCCCGCAGCGTGAATACGTTGTTAGACGCTGTTGCCTCTTCACTGAAATCTCCCACTAATAATTAGATTACTTGCCCTTTGCCCTGTATATGGTTTTGTTTAATACATCGGTTACAAATTCAGTCTTCATCAGACTGTAATTATCAATATCATACCTGTATGTTTCAGCAAGTTTTATTTTCAATAATTCATAACTTTTACGAATGAATTCATTCGCTCG
>NZ_FOIK01000012.1 GCF_900111565.1 Paenibacillus sp. NFR01 | reverse complement strand
ACTCGTAATGCGTAGGCCGGGGGTTCAATTCCCTTCACCAGCATCCTTAAAACACGATAGTGGCGCGGTTCTCCGGTGGTGCGGAGGTCGCGTCTTTTTTTTCTGCAAACGGACTGCAAACCTTTAGTCTGTTGAAGTGTCGTTTTTTCCAAGAATTGACCCTCCTAACGTGAGCAATGCGGCCTCTTGAAGACCAGGCAGTACATGCGAATAGGTATCGAGAGTAATCTGGATTGAAGAATGCCCAAGCCTCTCCTGAACAATTTTCGGATGCACTCCCCGTTTCAGCAGGATTGTCGCGTGAGTGTGACGCAGATCATGAAAACGAATGCGGGGTAAATCAAGGCTATTCAATATAGCATAATAGGCTCTGGCGAGATTTCGCGGGTTAACCGGTGTTCCGATATGGGTTTGTACGACGAGACCATGATCGAAGTAGTGGTCGTCCTGTTTTTCTTTCTCTACGATCTGATCTTCAAAATGAAAGGTCAAGGCCTCAACAGTATCCAGAAACAGAGCAATAGACCGCTCTCCGCTTGACGTTTTAGGCTCATGAAAGTCATGGCCTTTTTCAGCTTTTGTGAAAGCTTGCCGGACCGAAATAGTTTTTCTCTCTAAGTCCACGTCGCGCCAACGTAAGCCGAGGATTTCTCCGACGCGCATACCTGTTGATGCAGCGAGTTCAAAAGCAATATAGAATCGGTTATGTTTCGCTGCTTCTAAAAATGTACCTAGTTGATCCTCGTCCCAAACTTCGAATTTCACCTTCTTCACCCGTGGTGGTGTGACGGCAACGGCTACGTTTCGAGCGACGATGCCCCAACCCATGCCTTCGTCGAGGGCGGCCTTCACAAGACCATGCAGTTTCTTGATGGAGTTGGCAGATATAATGGGCAGCAACTTTTGATTATACAGATTGTTGAGGTGGATCGGCTTCAGTTTAGAAAGCTGGATTTTGCCGAGATGGGGAATCAAGTGTGTGTTGACCAACCAGGAGTAAGACTTCCACGAACCAGGGCGGACCTGATTCTTTTTATTAAGCAGCCAATTCTCCATAAATTCTCCGAACGATTCACCGGTATCTTCTACATAGGTACCGTCATTCAGATCTTTAATCGTGGCGATCATTGCGCGCTCTGCCTCTTCCTTCTTTTCATAGCCGCTGAACCACTTTTGCGTCCGCTCACCTGTAAGTTCATTGCGTCCGACATCAAGCACAAAGCACCACTTGTTCCCTCGTTTTCTTACATGGCCTCTCATGATTAGCCTCCTCATGGTTTATATTGGTTTTTTAGCACTTTTACAGAACGTATGTTCGGTTTAGTGGCGTATTTAAACAGCCTTTCGGCTGGAAAGCGCAAAGGTACTAACTAAAGTATTTATGTAGTTCGGTCGGAACCGAGCACCGGAGAAGAAACTGTTCTTGTGTCTCTCCAGTATCCGGCTCTGATAAAGCAGTGAGTAACTTTACAGCAAACCTATTGGCCTGTGTTTCAAACTTGCCGGCATTAAAGAAAGACTGCTCGTCCAGAAAGAAACGATTAATACCTTTATGCAGAAGGGCATGACCCAATTCATGAGCGCATACGAATCGTTCCCAATATTCGTCGATATCCTCATGAAGGATGATATATTTACGCCACAGTTTTTTGATGTAGATACCTCGAGTGCCTCGGCCTAAATCTTTATACCATACCTTAATATTAAGAAGTTCAGAGATTTCGAACGGATCGTTGGTCCCGTATTTTCGTACAAGACCGTTAACTGTCTGTTGCAAGTAAATACACCGCCCTGATTAGTCATCGATGGGTTTTCGCTTATTCTTTTTCTTCGCATCCCAAAAGACGGCTTCAGCAACACGAAGAATCTTCTCTCGATCCTCTTTATCCAATGGCATGCCGTCGAACATTAGCTCTCCGTCTTCTTCAAGCATTTTTCGAAAATCACGAATATCCTTCGATTTGGCCCAATTAGGAATGGAAGAAGAATGCCCTAACAATTCGTTTGGATCTACCTCGAAAAAATCTGCGAGTTTGTTCAGCATTTCGGTTCTCGGATTAGCGATATCTTGCTCCCAAGAGTTATAACGAGCTCGTTGGATACCGAGAAGCTCGGCAACCTCATATTGGCTCAGGCCCTTCTTCTCTCTTAATTCCATCAATTTTTTACCGATAGCCAACGTCAACGCCTCCGAAAAATAAATTATCCATCCTCTCTTGACGGATAATTATTTTATCCGTATAATCAAATTACCGAAAGGAGGTAAACCTTGGATGGGAAATAAACGCGAGCGATTTACTCAGCTACGTAAACAAAAAGGGACTCAAGCTAAGGTCGCCGCAGATAACGGGATATCTAATGTCTATTTGCGCATGATTGAGAATGGAACATTCACTCCGGGAAGAGACTTGATGTTCCGCCTCGCAGGTTACTTTGATGAACCTGCTGATTCGCTGTTTCCTGATTACTTTAAGAAGATTGATGTGTAAAAGCGATAATTTAATTATCTGTTTTGATTATAGATAATTAAATTATCTCGGTCAATATTATTTTTTTTATTTGTCAAAATTGGATAATTTAATTATCTAAAGTAGTGGGGTGCTTCTTATGAATGAGGAGTTGATTACAATTCCGCAGATGGCGGATCGGTTGCAGATCAGTCGTCGAAAAGCATACGAGCTGAAGAATAAACCTGGATTTCCATTTTACAATCTGGGTGAACGGCAAATGCGGGTGGCTTGGCATGAAGTGCTCGAATGGATCCATACCCGAAAGGAGTAAGCTCATGGAAGTAAAGGAACAGCTTCAGCAAATCTTTGACCAGCTGACAGCGGTTTTGTCCGAGGAGCTGCTGGCCGGTAACAGCCGCCAGATCACCAAGCTGGCGCTGGCCCGGACGGAGATCCGCGAGACGCTTATCAGCTTGGAGAGGGAGGAGGCATGGCCGAATGTCTACCGATTCCCGCAAGCTCCTGCGGCTGACCTGTTATGGTACCGGCTGCAGCTCCGGCGGAGACGTTGGCAATTGCAAAGTGGCCGGGTAGAAAGTCATCCAGAAGTGTTACCGGCTGCGCTGGATTGGCTGGCCGGGGAGATCGAACAGCTGAAATCATGAGGGGAGGTGAGATGAGCAAATGAGTGAACCCGTAACGAAGCCTATCGGCTGGGGCATGGTCGCTGTGATGATCGATAATCCAGTCATTGGGGGGAAGCAGCTCCATTTGTTTGAAGCAGAAAGCACAATGTCCGGCGTTTACGTTCCGCCGAAGCAGATTAGGATTGACGAGGTTGAGAAACTTCGGGACTTCCTGATCGAGCAGATGCCGCCGGAAGACTTGCTTAATCTGTTGGCCACGGTAGAAAAAGCAATCGGACATGAAAATGACCCGACGGGGTAGGAGCCGTCAGGTCATCGCAATTCAAAAATAATAGTTAAGGTCAGTGTAGCACTGGCCGAGAGGAGAAATCAAGTATGAAGTCTACTGGAATTGTTCGCCGCATCGATGAATTAGGTCGTGTTGTTCTCCCGAAGGAGCTCCGCCGTACCTTGAATATTGATAATCTGGATCCACTCGAAATCTTTGTTAACGGTGAAATGATCGTCCTCCGCAAATACACGCCAGGCTGCGTCTTGTGCGGTAACACGGAGGATTTGAAGCAGCTGTCGGGTAAGCTGATTTGCCGCCCTTGCGCTACCGAGGCCGTCAAACTGCTGGGTACCCGCTGATGCTGGCCATTCATCCTATCCACCGCAGGCTGGCCGAAGTCGTCCATATGAACCTTGACCAGAATGGGAATCTGCTTATTGGCAATGTCGAACTGCAGATGATCCTGAAGCTGCTCCGGGAAAATCATGATTTGGTCTACAAAATGGATGGGCTGAAGGAACTCGCCTTCCTGGCGCATGAAATGTGCGACATGGACTGGCTAATGGACCTGTGCGCACAAATCGAAGCTCTGGAAGCTCAGATGATATGAAAGGGGCGTTCGGCATGCCCAAAGTGATTACGCTGTCCCAGTTCTGCCGCTGTGAAGTCTGCGGCTGCACAAGAGCGGCCAAGCAGATCCGGCGCTGGAATGATCGCAGCGTCTGCACTCAATGCATCGAAGATGTATTGCTTGCGGAATGCCCATAGGTGGCGCCGTGGCTGCAGATCCATACTTCAATGATATTCCGTGGGAATTCATTCTTGATGATAGCGGGAAGGTGATTGGGGAGGTCTATTTGACACTCCCTGCCCCGTCTCCGCGCAGGAAAAAACGTAAGGGGGCGTTACGGTGAAATGGGAAGTTTTTGAATGCGAAGACTGTGGCCGGCAATATGCTCTGAAGCAGAGCCCGGACGATGAAATTACAGAACCGACTTGTCCGGAATGTGGCAGCCCATACAACAAGCCAATCGATGATATTCAACTGGAGGAGGTTCATCCGTGATCAAAATAAATAAGCTGGAAATTGAAAACGTGAAGCGCGTCAAGGCCGTAAAGATCGAACCAAGCAGTGCTGGACTGACGGTCGTCGGCGGCCGGAATGGCCAAGGCAAGACGAGCGTCCTGGATGCCATCGCCTGGGCACTCGGCGGAAATAAGTACCGTCCGTCGCAGGCGGAGCGCGAAGGATCTGCGGTGCCGCCGTACCTGAGCCTGACGCTGTCCAATGGGCTTGTCGTGGAGAGACGCGGCAAGAACAGCGACCTGAAGGTCATCGATCCGAACGGCCAGAAAGGTGGCCAGCAACTCCTGGACAGCTTTGTGGAGGAGTTGGCGATCGACCTTCCTAAATTCCTCAACGCTTCGAACAAAGAGAAGGCGGCCATCCTACTGCGGATCATCGGCGTTGGCCAGCAGCTCCATGAGCTTGAACAGCAGGAGCAGGAGATTTACAACCGTCGGCATGCCATTGGCCAGATCGCTGACCAAAAAGCTAAGTTTGCCAAGGAGCAAATTTACTTTCCGGATGCACCCAAGGAGCCAGTTTCCGCCTCGGAGTTAATCCAGCAACAGCAGGAAATTCTCGCCCGGAACGGTGAGAACCAACGCAAGCGGCAGCGGCTGACGCAGTTTCAAGCGCTGTATACGAGTCAGGGTCAAGAAGTGGAACGGCTGAAGGCGATGCTGGTAGACGCTGAAACAAAGTACGCCCAGACCGGCGCCGATCTGGCTGCGGCACAGAAGGATGCCCTTCAATTGCATGATGAATCGACCTCCGAGCTCGAGGCCAACATCCGGCAGATCGATGAGATCAACCGCAAAGTTCGGGCTAACTTGGACAAGGACAAAGCGGAAACGGATGCCGGAGAATACCGGCAGCAATACGAAGTGCTGACGAACGAGATCAACGAGGTGCGCCAGCAAAAGACGGACCTTCTGTCGAACGCGGATCTGCCGCTGCCGGGATTGTCTGTTGAAAATGGGGAACTGCTTTACCTTGGCCAGCGTTGGGACAATATGAGTGGCGCACAGCAGCTGCAGGTGGCCACTGCCATCGTCCGCCGGCTGAAGCCGGACTGCGGCTTTATCCTGCTCGATAAGTTGGAGCAGATGGATTTGAAGACGCTTCGTGAGTTCGGCGCCTGGCTGGAGCAGGAGGGCCTGCAGGCGATCGCCACCCGCGTCAGCACCGGCGAAGAGTGCAGCATCATCATTGAGGACGGCTACGTCTCGGGCCAGGAGGGTGTAACGCTCCAGTCGCAGCCGGGTGAAATTGATCCGGGGGAGACATGGGCGGCCCCGCCGGCGGCGACAACATGGAAAGCAGGTGAGTTTTGATGTTTGAAGTTACATCAGGTACTGTTCATACAGCGCAAAAGGTCGTGATTTATGGACCGGAGGGAATCGGTAAATCGTCTCTTGCCGCACAATTCCCGAATCCTGTTTTCATCGATACAGAGGGTTCGACTAAGCAACTGAACGTCCAGCGCCTTCCGAAGCCGTCAAGCTGGGAAATGCTTAAGCAACAGGCCCAATGGGTCAAGCAGCAAGGGCCTTCCCGTTTCGGTTCCCTGATTATCGATACCATCGACTGGGCTGAAATGCTTTGCGTTGAAAGTGTATGCGCCGCCCATAACAAGAGCGGCGTCGAAGATTTCGGATACGGTAAAGGTTATATTTTTGTCGCGGAAGAAATCGGGCGTTTCCTTAATTTGCTCGGTGATGTAGTCGAAGCTGGTATTCATGTTGTACTGAGCGCTCATGCTCAGATCATCAAATTCGAGCAGCCCGACGAAATGGGAGCTTACGATCGTTATCAGCTCAAGCTTGGAGCCAAGACCGGGAGCCGAACGGCACCGCTCGTCAAGGAGTGGGCAGACATTGTTCTCTTCATCAATTATAAAACGTTCTCAGTGGCTGCTGACAAAGAAGGTAAGAAGAACAAGGCCCAAGGCGGGACCCGTACCATGTACACCACACATCACCCAGCATGGGATGCAAAAAACCGCCACGGCCTGCCGGACGAATTACCATTGGATTATAGCCGAATTGCTCACATCTTTAACGGAGCAGTTCCTGCTGTGCAGCAGTCTACAGCACCCGTCACTCCGGCACCACAACCACCAGCGCCACCGGTAACTGCAGCGCCAGATACGCAGCATCCGCAGCAATCAACACCAGCGGCTTCGCCGGCCCCAGCTACGTCAGCAGGGATTAGCCCGAGTATTCCGCCGGCGCTGCGGAACTTGATGACACAGCACCAGGTCCGGGAGGACGAAATTCAAATCGTTGTCAGCAAAAAGGGATATTACCCTTACGACACACCAATCGCCAATTACGATCCGGGCTTCGTTACCGGCGTTCTGGTAGCAGCATGGCCATCGGTTTTTGAAATGATTCAACAGACCCGGGACAATGTCCCGTTCTAATACATTCATCTTAGGAGGCAAACAGCATGAACCAGAATACGGAAAGAGAATTGGGCTGGGAAGATACTATCCAGAAGGACGGGGGAGAATTTACCCTTCTGCCGGCTGGAGACTACAATTTCACCATCACTAAATTTGAGCGGGGGCGGTTCGCAGGTAGCGACAAGATGCCGGCCTGCAATGAAGCCAAGCTGGAACTGTCGGTGCATTCCCCGGAGCATGGGGACGTGGTTGTTATCCACAGACTGTTTCTTCATACCAAAACGGAAGGCTTACTCTCCAATTTCTTCGCCGGTATTGGCCAGAAACGTAAAGGTGAGCCCCTGCGGATGAACTGGAATGCTGTCGTCGGCGCCCGCGGCCGCCTGAAGCTGGAGGTCAACAAATTCAAAGGGCGCGACGGCGAGGATAAGACGAACAACCAGGTGAAGAGCTTCTACCCCGCGGATGAGCCTTCGACTACTTCCCAGCCACAGCAGCAATATGGGCAACCGCAAGGCTATCAACATCAAACGCCTTTCCCGACCACTCCGCCGCCTCAAGGTGGCAACTGGTCAAATGGACAGTTTTAGGTGCATGCCATGGAGCTGAGACCCTATCAGCAGGAGGCGCGGGAATCGATTCAGGCGGAATGGGGGCGGGGCGTCCGGCGGACGCTCCTGGTCCTCCCGACTGGCTGCGGCAAGACGATTGTATTTTCCAAGGTGATTGAGGACCGGGTAAGGCTGGGCGAGCGCGTGCTTGTCCTGGCCCACCGTGGCGAACTGCTGGATCAGGCTGCCGACAAACTGGCGAAATCCACCGGGCTCGGCTGTGCGACTGAAAAGGCAGAACAGACATCGATCGGCAGCTGGTTTCGCGTGGTCGTCGGCAGCATTCAAACCATGATGCGGGATAAGCGTCTGCAGCAGTTCGCTGCTGACCACTTTGATACCATTATCATTGACGAGGCTCATCACTGTATTTCGGACAGCTACCAGCGGGTGCTGCAGTATTTTGAGGGAGCTCATGTGCTGGGCGTAACAGCGACGCCGGACCGCGGAGACATGCGAAATCTGGGCAGCTATTTTGAGAGCCTGGCCTACGAGTATACGCTGCCTAAAGCTATCAAGGCAGGCTATCTAAGCCCCATCAAGGCGATGACCATCCCACTGAAGCTGGACCTGTCATCCGTCGGACAGCAGGCCGGTGACTTCAAAAGTAGCGACCTCGGTACTGCGCTGGATCCATACCTTGAATCTATCGCCGACGAAATGTGGAGGGTAGCTAAGGAACGGAAAATCGTCGTTTTCCTGCCGCTGGTTAAGACCAGTCAAAAATTCACGGAGATCCTGAACCGGGTCGGATTCCGGGCGGCGGAGGTTAATGGCGAGTCACAGGACCGGGCGGTAGTGCTGGCGGATTACGATGCCGGCAAATACAATGTCCTCTGCAACAGCATGCTGCTGACGGAAGGCTGGGATTGTCCGAGCGTGGATTGTATCGTCGTGCTGCGGCCGACGAAGGTCCGCAGTTTATATAGCCAGATGGTCGGGCGTGGTACCCGGCTGCATCCTGGAAAAGAGGAGCTGCTGCTGCTGGATTTTCTCTGGCACACGGAGCGGCACGAATTGTGTCACCCTGCGCATCTGATCGCCGAAAGCGAAGAGATCGCACAAGCCATGACCAAGCAGATAGAAGAGGCCGGGATGCCGCTGGACCTGGAAGCTGCTGAGAAGCAGGCAGCAGAGGATGTCATTGCGCAGCGTGAAGAAGCGCTGGCCAAGATGCTTAATGAAATGAAACGCCGCAAACGCGCGCTGGTCGATCCATTGCAATTCGAAATGTCGATTCAAGCAGAGGACCTATCTGGATACGTACCGGCATTTGGCTGGGAGATGGCGCCGCCGTCCGACACACAAGTAGCCAAGCTCGAAAAGCTTGGAATCCTGCCGGACCAAATCGATAATGCCGGCAAGGCTTCGAAGCTACTCGAACGCCTGGATAAGCGTCGGGCAGAAGGACTGACAACGCCCAAGCAAATTCGGCAACTCGAGAACCGCGGATTCGAGCACGTTGGAACATGGCCATTTGAAGCAGCGCGGAAGCTGATCGATCGAATCGCTGCCAACGGATGGCAAACGCCGAGAGACATTAATCCGAAGGAATACAGATGGGAGTAGGACATCATGGAGTACAAGGCGAACCTCATGGCCTTACTGGAACACGTAGACCCGGCATTCCTGAATTACCAGGAATGGGTCAACGTCGGCATGGCCCTGAAATACGAAGGCTACACGGCCAGCGATTGGGACGAATGGAGCCGGCGGGACGGAGGCCGGTACCATCCCGGGGAGTGCTTCAAGAAGTGGACCACCTTCGAGGGATCCGGCAACCCGGTGACCGGCGCGACGATCACGCAGCTCGCCAAGGATAATGGCTGGGTGCCGCGGTCCGCTTACGACCGGGAGGATCACCATGAGCTCGGCTGGGAAGATGAAATAGCCGGCAGCCCCGGAGATTACGTGGTCATCGATCGCAACTGGATCGAAGGCAAGGAGATCCATGAACCGGCCATCTGGAATCCCGTTCAGCAGCTAACAACGTATTTGAGCGCATTATTTGAACCGGCGGAGAACGTCGGCTACGTGACGGAGGCTTGGCAAGACGATGAAGGGAAATGGCTTCCCACGAAGGGGGCTTCCGACCGGACCGCCGGCGAGCTGATTCAGCTCCTGAATCAATGCGGCGGAGACGTCGGATCGGTGCTCGGCGATTACAAGCCTGAGGCAGGCGCATGGATCCGGTTTAATCCACTCGACGGTCGTGGTGTCAAAAACGAGAATGTGACGGAATTCAGATATGCCCTGGTGGAAAGCGACACGATGGACGTCGAAAAGCAGAACGCCATTATGCGGGAGCTGGAGCTGCCGATCGCCGTCATGGTGTACAGCGGCGGCAAGAGCCTGCACGCCATTGTCCGGGTTGAGGCGGCTAATTATGACGAATACCGGAAGCGCGTTGATTATCTGTATGAGGTGTGCAAGCGGAACGGCCTGAACATCGATAAGCAAAACCGAAATCCTTCCCGGTTGTCCCGGATGCCGGGCGTCGAGCGGAAAGGCAAAAAGCAGTTTATCGTGGATACCAACCTCGGCAAGGCAAATTGGGCCGAGTGGCACGAATGGATTGAGGGCGTCAACGACGATCTGCCGGATCCGGAGAGCCTGACGGACTTCTGGGACAACATGCCCGTCCTGGCGCCGCCACTGATCCATGGTGTGCTCCGTCAGGGGCATAAGATGCTGATTGCCGGGCCGTCGAAAGCCGGTAAGAGCTTCGCCTTGATTGAGCTGAGCATCGCGATCGCTGAGGGGATCAAGTGGCTGTCCTGGGTCTGTTCGAAGGGCAAGGTCCTATATGTCAACCTGGAGCTGGACCGGGCGAGCTGCTTGCATCGCTTCAAGGACGTGTACACTGCACTCGGCATGCCGCCGCGGAATATCAGCAATATCGATATCTGGAACCTGCGGGGCAAGTCCGTGCCGATGGATAAGCTGGCGCCGAAGTTGATCCGGCGCGCGGCAAAGAAGAATTATATTGCTGTCATCATCGATCCAATTTACAAGGTCTTGACCGGCGACGAAAACAGCGCCGATCAGATGGCCCACTTTACGAACCAGTTCGACAAGATTGCGACGGAGCTGGGCGCCAGCGTCATCTACTGCCATCACCATTCCAAGGGCGCGCAGGGCGGCAAGAAGTCTATGGACCGGGCCTCGGGATCAGGCGTATTCGCCCGCGATCCGGACGCGCTGATTGACCTCGTGGAGCTGGAGATCACGGAATCGCTCCTGAAGCAGGAAGAGAACAAGGCTATTTGTGCGGTGTACCACCGGTACATGGCCCAGCACAATCCGCAGTATCTAGAACAGTCGGTATCCCAGGACGACCTGCTCAGCGCGAAGCAGATGGAAGATCACGCGCGCCGGGCGATCTACAACACGGAGCAGGCAGCCGCCGCCGAGGAAATCAAGCAGGCGCTGAAGGCCGTCCGCGGCCGGTCCGCCTGGCGTGTGGAAGGCACGCTCCGCGAATACGCCAAGTTTGAACCGGTTAACATGTGGTTCGCGTATCCGGTGCATCGTGTGGATGAGGTCGGCAGCCTGAAGGATATTGAGCCTGAAGGAGAAGCGTCGCCGCCATGGAAGAAGGCGACCGGCAAGCGGAAGGAGAAGGCCGGGCAGCAACGCCGGAGCAAGGCGGAAGAGTTTGAGGACGCCGTGGCTAATTGCAACATGGGCGAACCACCTACAGTCAAAGACCTAACGGAATGGTTTTCGACTACTGGTAAGACGGTTGCAGAGCGAACAATGCGGGACTGGATTGCAAAGTTTGGCTACATGATTGACAAGAACAACGGTAATACCGTTGTGAAAAAGTCCGGCGAAGACCATGAATAATGCCGCCGCTAAAATTCACCGCTCGGCGGCGGACACCTTTAAATTTATGTTAGTCGCCGCACGGCGCATATACGTTTTTATGATTATTGCTTTGCGGCGGATTAACGGCGGGGATTCGGTACGTCATGGTAGACGCCGCCGGGAAGCGGGGACTCTTATATATAAATATATAAGGATAGGGAGTGGCGTGACGCAAGCGCCACTCCCCCTCCCCTACATTTATCTCCGCGCGAAAGACGTGAAGTAAGAATATGGAAGGTGACAACATGCCGACGGAATTTTTTATGCCGATGAAAAAACCGCCCACGATTACGCACCAGCAAAAGCAGGTATCCGTGGTCAACGGTAAACCGGTATTTTACGAGCCTGACGAGCTGAAGGCGGCGCGGGCAAAGTTGATGGCGCACCTCGGGCATTATGTGCCAGTGCAGAAATATACCGGACCTGTCCGGCTGCTGGTAAAGTGGTGCTTCCCGATCAAGGGCAAGCATGAGGACGGGGAGTGGAAGGCGACCAAGCCCGACACGGATAATTTGCAGAAGCTGCTGAAGGATTGCATGACGGACTGCGGCTACTGGCGTGACGACGCCCTGGTGGCTTCCGAGATCGTGGAGAAGTTCTGGGCAAAGCTGCCGGGCATCTATATCCGGATCGAGGAGCTGTAGGCCATGGATTACGGAGCGTTCTTCGCGGATGTCCAGGCGTGGATCAGGCAGGCCAACGAAGCGGCGGCGCGGCACGGCATGCAGAGTGCGGCCTTCTGGGAGTGGGTTGCCGGTTCCACCGCAGCGATCTGCTGGAAATATAACGACCACCGTCTGGCCGTCAAGCAGATGGAGATGCTGGTCGAATGGCTGGAGGAATTTGTAGGTACGTGATCTTACGTGAAAGGGGAAATGACTGTGAAAGCGAGGCTTACCAAAAAGCGGCTTGATACATTGAAGGCCATAGAGGAGTTTACGGCGGCAAATGGATACTCTCCAAGTGTACGGCAATTGGGCTACAAGCTTGGGTTATCGTCGTCCGCAACCGTACAGAAACGGATCGATGTGCTTTGTGAGCTGGGTTATCTGAGCAAAGATCCTAATTCACCGCGGACGCTGCGGGTGTTGCGTGGGACGGAACCTGTGGGAGAGGCGGCGAAATCATGAATGAGACCGACCGACGACGAGCATTCCAATACGTGAAGTCAATGAGTAATGATCGTTTTTGGGCCTGGATGAATGCCATGCACAGTCAGGCTTATTTCAAGGCTGAGCAGCATTATCAGGAGGCTATGGCGATCTGCCTGCAGCCCAAGCAGGCAGCGTTCGTTGCGGCCAAGGCGCGGGAGATCCGCGAGAGTTGGGATGGCATGGGTACAGTAACGATCGATGAGACGGAGGCCGCGGACTGGCTGCCGCGGAAGTCATAATGACTTTGGAACGGGTTGAGGTGGTTCGCAAGATCGATGATCTGCTGGAAACTCACTGTAATAATTGCCAAGCCAAAAGAGAATACAACCGGGAATACGGCGGCAACACCTCTTTCATCACGAAACATTGTTCTAAATGTCCAATCGGTATTCAGCTTGCCGAACTGGGCCAGCAGCTTACCGTGAGGCCGCGACGAGCGATTAAACTAGAAATCGAAATGGAGGAACAAAATATGACCGGACAACGTATGGAAAAAGAAGGGCCGAGCTGTGGACTGACGAAACAGGTATTTATCGAGCAAATCGCCTCTGGAGAAACTGTGGCCAGTGTAGAAAAGGCATGGGGCATGAAGTTCAATACTCTGGCGTTCTGGGTGAAAAAATGGGATCTGAAGGGAATTAATGCTGATAAAGCCCGGGCGTTACTTGAGCCCGGCGGAGATCAGCCGCTGCTTCGTGAGAAGCACACCCTGCCGCAAACGGCTCCTGATGTGTCGCTGCTGGATAAGGCGGAGCGAGAGATCGAGCGCTTAACCGCTGAACTTGAAAATCGACAGGCTGCATTCAAAGAAATGGTTGCCAGCCGAGATTCGGTGGAGCAAGAACTCATGGCGGCATACCAAGAACGTGATGAATTGCAAGAGCGTCTTTCAGAGGCTAAAGGCGCTTTGACAACTGCGCAAATGCAGCGCGGACAGTTTAAAGCAGAGCGTGACGCCCTTGCCATCGAAATCGAACGGCTGACGGCGGAGAATCAGGAGCTGTTGATCGCCCAGAGCGAATGGCGGGATACGGAGGAGGTCCTGCTAGCGCAGATCACAGAGCTGGAGCGGGAGGTGGCGGAGAGCGCACCCGTGACGGCTACCGTACTGGAACCGAGCGAAACGCACCTGCTGGATTCTGCGATCGCCGAGCTGACGCGGGCGCGCCGGATTGTGCAAATTTTATCGACGGAGGGCATTGCCTGAAGGGAGCTGACATCATGGGGGTCACATGGATTGAGGATTTGATCAAGCAATATTCGGCCGAAACGCACGTCCTGGAGCGCTACCGGGCAAGCCTGGATACCAAGTCGCCCGCGGCTGCAGAGGAAGCGGAGACCGTATCCGGCATGCTGGCGGACATGCGGTATGCGCTGACATGGATGCGGCGCGGCCGGCGCCCCGGGAGCCGGCGAGGGATTGAACGGACAGACGTATACCGGCAGCGCGCAGTCTGCGTGCAACTTGCTGGAGTGAAGATGACGGACGCTGAGCGGCTACGGATGGTTGAGGCGCTGCTGGCGCTGAGCGACAGGGAGCGAACGTGTTTTCTGCTTCACATGGCGCAAGGCTTGACGCTGATAGCGATTTCGGATAAGCTGGGAGTGTCAAAGCGGTCTGTTCAGCAGTATATTGATCGGGCTAAGGAAAAGATTTCTTCGGAATTTTTGTGATTTTGACGTACGTACTGTCGTACGTCGTGTCGTACAACCTACAGTGCTATAAGTCTGTCTATCAACGAGTCCTCCATTTTGGAGGGCTTTTTTGTAGACTTTTTTTCTGAAAAATAATAGAATTTCCCTATTGGTAGATATTTGAAGGGACGGATTCTGTTATGGCCTACAGTCTTCTGAGTAAGGAATTTATAGGAGTTCTGATTGGGGCTGCAGCTTCGATTTCCGGAGGTATATTCGCTGCCCGTTACCAAATAAAAAGAATAAAAGAATCAGAGGCTGCAAAACAGGAACTGAAAGTCAAAATTAGTGCTCGAATTATTTATTCTGACATTCATACACTCCTTAAGGCCTTATTGTTTTACCGGAAAAACGATCACAAAATTGTTGGCTTTTATTTTGACTTTTCTGCTGATTACTCCAAACATGTAGATTTATTATACGAGCGCCTTTCAGGTGATGAGATATTTCTTATCCGAAGGATTTATGGTCATTTAGTAAATCTACAGGAAGCTACTCGTACCGCAACGTTGAATTCTACAGAGATTAATCTTCTGGCCAGTCCGATCTACGAAGCAGCTTACAAATTAATATATAGAGACTCGGAGACTTTCGAGAGACAGACACAGGCTTTTTGGGATAGCATTACTGAATCCAATTACAATCAATTAAAAAATGGAATGGATAAGAAGATTGAGAATCTTGTGGATCAACTAGAAGTCCTGAAATCATAGTATTAACATTGAGTCGTCTATGGGCGGCTCTTTTTGCGTCTATCGTCTTCTACTACGACTTCTAGTGCGCTCTTTTACTTTTAGTGCTTCTTCAATAGCAAGTATATGTTTTTCAGTAATGGTCGAAATGAAATGATCAGAAAAGTAATTTAAACCTATTATTAATATGGCAGGAACCAGCATAGCCATTAAAGTCGCGACGATCAAAAAAACATGATCTGAAGATAAAGAATTGGAGAATAGAGCTATTACTGCCAATAAGAGAGAAATGAGAGGCATAATACCTGCTGTTAAAAGCGATAAAAAGCTTTTGTTTGCAATTTCATTTTTTGATTTTAGACGGATGGTTAAAAGAATTTTCTCAAGAATCTTCGGACTAAAACTCTCGTAATATTTCACGGCTAACTGGGAATCGACCGACACTCCATATTGTTGCAAATCTGCATCAAGAAAGAAGCTGTTGTTTTTTTTATAGACTTTATATGGCTTATTAAGATACTTATTAAGCCACTGATATTTCTTGATTTCTCCATAAACCACTGAAGCAACACAAATAATAAGAGCAATAAATAAAAAGAGAATTAGATAGTACAGCATCGTTTAGCCTCGCTTAATAGAATTTTTTGGAGGGATACCAGGATTATATAAATTTACGTGAGGACGAATAACAAGTTTCAGTAAACAAAAATCTGAAAGGAGGCCGCCTGAATGGCAAAAGGAAAATTTCATGAATGGCTAACGCCTGAAGGGCTGCTTCGCCTGGAAGGCTGGGCGCGAGATGGCCTGACCGACGAGCAGATTGCCGGTAATCTCGGGATTGGCGTCCGGACGCTATACGAGTGGAAAGAGCGGTTTCCGCAGATTTCGCAGGCCCTAAAAAGTGGCAAGGAAGTCGTGGATCGAGCCGTCGAGAATGCGCTACTGAAACGGGCGCTTGGATACAAATACGACGAGGTTACCCGCGAGCCGGGTACGATCGAAGACGAGGAGACTGGCGAGCTGAAGAACGCGATGGTCGAAACCAAACGCGTCACCAAAGAAGTCCAGGGCGACACGACGGCGCAGATCTTCTGGCTTAAAAACCGACGCCCGGACGTCTGGCGGGACAAGCAGGACGTCGAGCACAGCGGCAGCGTCGAGGTGAATAATCCATTCGCCGGCTTGACGGTGGATGAGCTGAGGAAGCTGATCGACAGTGGATAAAGCGACGATCATCCGCGGCGCCCGGATTGAGCTGGCCCGCCGGGAGTTTTGGACGTTCTGCCGGACGATGGCGCCGGACTTCTATAAGCCTGATCGGCAGTTTCTGACGGAGCTATGCAACGAAATGCAGGATTTTTACGAGAGCAGCGACGATATCCTGATTATCAACGAGCCGCCGCGGCACGGTAAAAGCCGCACCGCCTCGATGTTTGCCCAGTGGGTTCTCGGCAAGAACCGAAGCGAGAAGGTCATGGCCGGTTCGTATAACGAGACGCTATCAACGACCTTCAGTAAGGCTGTCCGGGATGGGATAAACACGCTGAAGGCTGACAGAGACCGCATCGTGTACAGCGATATCTTTCCTGCCACGCGGATCAAGCGCGGCGATAGCGCCATGAACCTGTGGAGCCTGGAGGGCGGCTATAACAACTACCTGGCGACGTCTCCGACCGGTACGGCCACCGGCTTCGGGGCTACGATCCTCATGATCGATGACCTGATTAAAAATGCCGAGGAAGCCAATAACGCCAACACGTTGGAAAAGCAATGGGACTGGTTTACGAATACGATGCTTTCCCGTTTGGAGGAAGGCGGCAAGATCATTATCATCATGACCCGCTGGGCGACCGGAGACCTTGCTGGCCGGGCACTGGAGCATTTCAAAGCCGAGAAGAAGCGTGTCCGGCATCTGACCATGAAGGCGCTGCAGGACGACGAGACGATGCTCTGCGAGGAGATCCTGAGCAGGGACAGCTACAACATGAAGGTGCGAGCCATGGGCGAGGATATCGCCTCGGCCAACTATCAGCAGATCCCGATCGACATCAAGGGCAAGCTGTATAGCAGCTTCAAGACGTACACGCAGCTGCCGGAGGATGCTCACGGCGAACCACTGTTCACCGGAATCTATTCGTACTGCGACAGCGCCGACGAGGGCGACGATTACCTGTGCAATATCATCTGGGGCGTATACCAAAAAGAAGCGTACGTCCTGGATGTCATATATACCAAGCAACCGATGGAGATCACGGAGCCCGCGACCGCGCAGGCTCTTTTTGCGTTTCGGGTAAATAAGGCTCGGATCGAATCCAACAACGGCGGCCGGGCATTCGCGCGGAATATCAAGCGGATCCTGGAAACGGAGCTGAAGAGCAACCGGACCGACGTGAGCTGGTTTCATCAGAGCAAGAATAAGACGGCCCGCATTGTCAGTAACTCGACCTGGGTCATGCAACACATCTACTTCCCGGTCAACTGGCGGGACCGCTGGCCGGAGTATTACAAGGCCATGACGAGCTATCAGCGGGAAGGCAAAAACGCACATGATGACGCGCCGGACGCCACGACAGGCGTGGCCGAAACGATGTTCCTGTTAGGGGGGTAAACTTATGGGTGTGTGGCAGGGGGTGAAGAATATGATTGCAAGAATGTTAAACATCGTGCCGGCTCAGGAGTCGCAGTTCATAACGATCCGCGAGCCGTACAGTTACGGTGCGTCTGTACTCAGGAATAGGCTTTGGTATCGTGGGGATCCGTCTGAGCTGGACCAGTTTTATCATCAGATGTCCAGTGCAGGCGACACCACAGGCAAGACCCGATTCTGGGCTGCAACCCCATCTCTAGGGATGACTATTCGTAAAATGCATAGCGGACTACCGGCGCTTATGGTCGACCGATTGGCCGATATTGTCGTCGCGGACCTGGATAGTATCAATCTTGATACAGACGAGCGAACAGCCTTATGGGCCGAAATCGCTAATGACAACGATTTTTCGGACCTGCTGCCGGATTCTATCGTGAAGGCGCTGGTAGAGGGCGATGGTGCCTTTAAGCTCTGCTTCGATAAGGATGTCAGCGATTACCCGCTGATTGAATTTATCGCTGGTGACGGGGTCGAGTATAAACGGTTGCGGGGCCGGCTACAAGAAATCATCTTCAGCAGCTGGTACAGTGTCAAAGAAAAGTCGTATCGGCTGATTGAGACTTATGGGCCAGGCTATATCCGTTACCAACTCGTTGATGAAAAAGGCACTCCCGTTCCGCTGACAACCGTTGCGGAGCTGGCGGAGTATCAAGACATTGAATATGACGGAGAATTCTTGTTGGCGGTCCCGCTCCGCATTTTCAAATCCTCGACATGGCCAGGCCGTGGGAAGAGTCTGTTTGATGGGAAAGGAGATAACTTTGACGCTTTGGACGAAGCGGTCAGCCAGTGGTGGGATGCGATCCGGGCAGGCCGAGTCAAAGATTATATTCCGGAAGATATGGTTCCCCGAAATCCTCAAACTGGTGAGTTAATGCAACCAAATTCATTTGATAATAGATTTATCAAACTGCAGACAGTTTTGGCGGAAGATGCTAAAGGACAAATCCAATCTATCCAAGCTCAGATACAATACGAAGCATATTTAGGATCTTATGCGTCAGCTTTGGACATGTGTTTGCAGGGGATTATGTCGCCGGCAACCTTGGGCATCGATCTAAAAAAGACCGATAACGCCGAAGCCCAGCGAGAAAAGGAAAAAGCAACATTATTTACCCGTGGAAAGATCGTAGACCGGCTGAACGAAGTCATCCCGCAGCTGGTAGAGCGGGCGCTGCAGGTGTATGACCTGCTTCATGGACGATCAGCTGGCGAGTATGAAGTCAGCGTAAAGTTCGGAGAGTATGCCAGTCCCTCATTTGATGCTGTCGTGGAGACGGTTGGCAAGGCGCGGACGTTTAAGGTTATGAGCATCGAGCGGGCCATCGAGGAAATGTACGGAGATACGTGGACGAACGATGAAAAGAAAGAAGAAGTTGCCCGGATTAAAGCGGAGGAAGCCGGCATGATATCTGATGAAGAGGGGATCAATCGAGACGCCCCACCGGGCGAGGATGACGCATGAAGCCCTATGACATCACGCAGATCTTCCGGCAGATGGAGATTGACCTGATCGCCAGTATGCAGCGCAATCTCGCCCGTCATGAGGCGGAGGAGGCCCGAGAAGGCTTTGAGTGGGAGCAATGGCAGCGGAGGAAGCTCCAAGCCCTGGCCGCCTATCGAAAGCAAAACCGGTCCGTCGTCGCCGGGTACAGCCCGAAAGTCGACCGAGCGATCAAGGCAATGCTGCGCGGATCCTTCGAGGACGGGGCGCTACAGGTGGACAGTACGATCCGGCGGCTCTGGAACCAGGTCAAGCACCTGTTCAGCCGCGGGGAGCTGACCGTACCGATTACCCACGTGGACGATTCGGACGAGAGTTTCTTCCGAATCAACCAGCACCGGGTGAACGCTCTGATCGATGCTGTTACGTCTGATCTGCGCCAGGGGCGCGCCGCCATGCTGCGGCAAATGGACGACGTGTACCGGCAGACAATCTTCAAGTCGGGGGTCTACCTGAACAGTGGCGCCTTGTCTCTTGGCCAAGCGATCGACATGGCCACCCGCGACTTCCTGGACAAGGGCATCGACTGCATCACATACAAGAACGGCCGCCAGGTCAATATCGCCACGTATGCAGAGATGGCGCTGCGCACCGCGTCGCAGCGAGCAGTATTTGCCGGCGAAGGCGCACGCCGGGAGGAGTGGGGCATCCACACGGTGCTTGTATCTGCGCATAATAACTGTTCGGATCTCTGCCTGCCTTGGCAGGGCAAGCCGTATATCGATGATGTGTATAGTGGCGGCAAGGCAAGCGATTATCCTGGCCTCACGCTGCTCAGTAAAGCGATGGCAAGCGGCCTGTTTCATCCGCACTGCCGGCACAACATGAGCACCTATTTTCCCGGTATCAGCGCACTACCTGACCCGGTAGATGAAAGCAGCGCCCGCGCCAACTACAAGGCCGAGCAGCGGCAGCGGTATATGGAGCGGCAGATCCGCCGGTATAAGCGTCGTGAAATTGGCAGCGTAGATCCTGCCAATCAAGCTGCAGCGGCTGCCAAGGTTCAAGAGTGGCAGGGCGTTCTTCGCAAACACCTTGCTGAGCACGATCAATTGCGTCGAATGAGAAGCCGAGAGAGAGTTCTCCCGGGTGAACGTCCGGAGGCTGTGCAGAACATTAAAAGTGATACCAAACAATTCGAACGGTATCAACGCATTTTAGGTGAACGAGGTCCGGGCTCTATAGAAGACTTCCAACGTATGAAGTATACTAATCTTGAAGGCTGGAAGCAGTTGAAAGGCGACTATCGTAAGCTGAGCGCATATGAACAGGTCATCAAGCTTGAGCCTCAAATCACGAGAGACCTTCAAAGCATTTCTGAGACAACTGGAATGGACTTGGTTGGACTCGATTTCCGACTCAAAAGCAGAGAGTCGTATCTGCGAAAGGTCAACTCGGATAGCAAGAACAGTCGAGACATGGCGATCATCAATGATACGCTGGCAAATACCAATGACGTCATTCGTTACACGTACCAAGCTGAAGGGGACAGTTTGGTGGAGAGATATGAAACGGCTGTAAAATCGATGACGGAAAAAGGGTACACACGCCATAAGCTGAAAAATACATGGGGCGATAAGCGAAATCCGTACAGAGGGGTTAACGCTATCTTCGTGAGTCCAGATGGCCAAAAGTTTGAGCTGCAATTCCATACACCTGAAAGTTTTGCTCTTAAAAATGGCCGGATGCATGAGATTTACGAAGAGTACCGGTTGGATAGCACATCACCGGAGCGCCGGGCTGAGCTGACAAAGGAAATGTTTACTCTATCAGCAGACTTGAAACCGCCGAAGGATATCGACAAGATCAAATAGGAGGTGCGACCATGCCAGAAGATTTTTATTTTGCTTACGGACTTAACGGGAATACGGCATCGCGCCTGTATAGGTATATCGGAGGCAGCTTTGAGCGCTATGATGTCGCTGCGCAGGGATGGCAGCCTGATCCCGAGCAATGCCGTATTTTTATCGGTGAGGATCTGGAATACGAAGAGATCACCGAAGAACAAGCGAATCAAATTCAGATCATCGTGTAATAAGCACTCACGCAAATGCGAGGGTGCTTTTTTCTTGGGCTCCGGTTGAGACTGCGGGAGCCCTATTTGCTCGTTGGCCGGAGCATCACGGCCGCTCCCTTAGCTGGAGAGCAGCTATAAAAATCTATGGAGGCTGATGATAAATGGAATGGTTGAAAGAGCTTTTGAAGGCAGCGGGATTATCGGAGGCGCAAATCGACGCAATGATCGGTGACGTCAACAAGGAGCTGCCGAATCATTTTGTGCCGAAACAGCAATATAACGACGTCGCTGCGGCAAAAAAGCAAGCGGAGAAGGATGTCTCCGATCGGGACAAACAAATTGAAGATTTAAGCAAGACCGCCGGACTGTCGGAGGATCTGAAGAGGCAGATTACACAGCTGCAAACGGACAACAATACCGCCAAAACGCAGTATGAAGAGACCCTGAAGCAGATCAAACTCGACAACGCCATTACCGCGGGCCTTGCCGGCAAAGTCCACAATGAGAAGGTCGTTACCGGGCTGCTTGATAAGACGAAGCTGGTCATGACCGATGACGGCAAGCTCGTAGGACTTGACGAACAGCTGACAGCGCTGAAGGCTTCGGACGCGTACCTTTTCAAGCCAGAAGGAGCGGGTGGCGGCCAGGGCGGTGCAGCTGGCGTGCAGGGTGGACAGGGAGGACAACAAGGCGGCTTCAAATTCGGAGCAGCTGGCGGGCAACAAGGCGGCGCTCCGGCCGGACAGAATATCTCGCTGACCGACGCAGTGGCCGCGCATTACCAATCTAAATAATGAGGA
>NZ_FOIK01000013.1 GCF_900111565.1 Paenibacillus sp. NFR01 | reverse complement strand
AAGGATGCTGGTGAAGGGAATTGAACCCCCGGCCTACGCATTACGAGTTTGTTTTATAAGTTTCCACAAGCGCAAGAACCCTTATTCTATGCGGATTTTCATTTACTTTAGTACCCATAGGTTACCGCTAATACACCTAAGCGCGTTTGCAATTTTGTTTGCAGCGAAGGCGGTGATTTCATGAACCTAAACCACATTACACCAGGCCTACGCGTCCGGATCACCGCCGGTCACTGGCGCGGCCGTACCGGCAGCGTCGTCGCCGTCGGAACCTTTCAAGGTGGATCCGAGCGGATCGCTGTCCTGCTCGACATTGACGAGCCCCTGCTGATCCGAGAAATGCCTGAGCACCTAGATCCGGCCCCTGAAGATCCACTACAGCCGGGATGGGCAGAGTTTAACATATAAAATTTAAAGACCTCTGAGCAAAAAGTACCCCATCATTTTAGATGGGGTACCATTACAATTTTCCGTACAGGACAGCAACCTATAGAAGGGCTACCTAAAAAGTAGCTTATGCGCTTTATGTTGGCGCACCGTAAATAGGGATTACACTGTCCTGTACTATATGTATAAACAAAAAAATTGACCTTTATGCAAGGTCATGGTGTGTTCAGCGAAGCCAATGGATCGACTACCACACAGGCAGTTTATGTACTAGGAATTGACACGATCTCAGCGGGCTTACACGCCTTCCACACCTTTATAATACATGCAAAACCCTCAATTTGTAAAGGCGAACATATGATTAAGATTGTCTAAATTGCACAACCTTATTCGATCCAAACAGCTTATAAGGGAAATGTTCCACGTGTTCAATTCTATCTTTAATTAAATTGTAATAATAATCATAACCATATTCGTACTTAGTATTTATGGCGTTGGCGACAAAATCAGCGGCTTGAATTAGAACAGAATTTTGAGATTCAATGTAGTTTACATTTATTTTTACCGGAAAGCCACATTCATAGTTCACTTTAATTTTTATATAGTCTTCAAAAGAGTTTTCCGATCCAACTTTAATACTTCTTTTATCAAGATTAATGGTTAGCTCTTTTAAGTTTCTCCGTTTACAAAGAGGAACTATTAGGAACTTTAACATAAAATTATACAATAAGTTTTCATCATCTAGCAGGTTGGGCTGAACATGTTCCAAGTCAGCAACTATATACTTTATTTGCATATTTTTCGAAGCAATCTTTCGAAGCATATACTCTTTAATTATAGGGTTTGAATCAGATGCCTTAACCTCAGTCCTATGGGTAAACTTAGGAAATTTACTTTTAACTTTAACAATGGATCTATTCATTATATTTTCTAAAGGTTTAAGATTTTCTCCAGCCACACACGCAATAGTAAAGTATCTACCTTGCTTACCTAAATTACCTGATTCGTCAAAATTGAGAATCATTCGATCACCCACTTGATGATTTTCATTATAAAGTCATCTAATAGAACCAATTAGAATTCCTAATCCTAAAGTCTCAGAAAAATACTACCTAAGTATACCATTTTTCAAAAGAATAGGCACTAAAATATCTCCTTTATCTGACATAATTGCTTAAGTTATGAACCAATAAAAAAAACCTGTCAGCCATTACGGCCAGCAGGGGTTTTATCCAATTTCATATTTTCTTTCATTAGTGCGGCAAGCTCGGAATGGTACTGAGTCAGCCGCCGGGACATATCCACCCGGATCGCCTCCCGGGTTAAGCCCATCCTCTCCTGCTGCCCTCGGCAGAATACTTTGTATTGCGGAATGGAATCCTCTTCGGCCTCCGGTGCGATCCGGATGTTGCGCTGCTGCAGATCCCGCCGCAGCTGATACAAGTCAGCCGAAACCCGCTTCTCGATAAAGCGGCCGGCTATGCTATACGCTCGCGAGAGCAGATTACCCGATTGCTCCACGTCCTTGATGGTCTTGCCCAGCATCGTAACTAGGTGCGGCATTATGATCGCGTCACGGACCATAAGCCTCTCCTGATCGGTAAGACTGTGCTGTCCGGATTTGTCCTGCACGGCCTCATATGTATCCGCGAATTCCGGTGTAGTCATTTTCGTCTTCCAACGCTCGTTGCCTTCCAGTTTTGTCATCACTGCGCCTCCGATCTAATCATCCTCCCCTTCAGTATATGCGAACAAATGTTCTTTATACAACAAGAAATAAGCCCCTTTTCAGGGGCAAAGAGATTATGTATGTAGGTTATGCCAGGATCATGCGAAATTCAAACTCACAGCGGAAGTAATGCGCCCCAGCAATCTTAATGCTTGCCGGAGTGTACTTTTCAACTGGTCCGCCATAATCTACGATGCAGCCGGCCAGATCGCCACGGCGTTCAAATATCGTTACGCGCTTTTGGCTCATGGCTGCCGTCAAAAATTCATCATCTGTCTTCAGGACTTTGTATACGCTCATATCGGACTTCCTTTCTATGCTTTTGACTGTACTATAATTTATCTAGATCATATGATGCAATCACATAGTTTGCACCTTGAAAATTACATAATTACTTGGAAGAATCACTTCTTGTTCGCGAAAGTATACGAACAAGAAGTGAACAGTTTTAAGAAAATATTGTAAATATTTAGGGATGGACTAGAATGGGTAATGTATAATCAAAATTTTGTTAGGAAGGAGCTGTCCTTATGGAGGAGAAGAGCAGTATCCAAGAGGTGTTTGAACTAATGGGCTTAGGTAGCAATGAGGAAAGAAAAAAGTACACCTTCGAAGCCCTCCATCAAAATCCAACCGACTCCTGGGAACTAAAACTAACTACAACCGGTAATACATGCAGTATTAGGGAAGGTGCGGGAGTGAATGCCAAGTTGGAAAACAATTTTAAATGAAGTAGATCAAGCAGGAAGTATGTTCGATGTAATAAGACGATCGTACTTAAAAAAACTACATGAATATACCGACAGAAATGTCATCGTCTATTATTCGGGATGGCTGCAAAAGAGTGAGCTTCGAGGATATAATGGATTTTCTTTAAATGATGGGGACAAAAATGGGTTTATGGCTGCTATCCATGAACTTGATAAGAGCAAGGGGCTAGATCTTTTTATTCATACTCCTGGCGGCGATATTGCAGCTACTGAATCACTCGTGGAATACCTTCGTTCCATCTTTGGTACTGATATTCGTGCGATTGTTCCACAAATTGCAATGTCAGCAGGTACGATGATTGCTTGCTCTTGTAAAGAAATAGTTATGGGAAAACACTCAAACCTTGGACCTATCGATCCCCAGATGAGCGGGATTCCTACACACGGAATTATTGAAGAATTTAATCGTGCAAAAGAAGAAATATCAAAGGATCCTTCAACAATTCCGTTATGGCAACCAATTATTGCAAAGTATCATCCAACTTTAATTGGTGAATGTGAGAAAGCAATTGCCTGGTCAACGGAAATTGTAAAACAGTGGCTGGTTACAGCTATGTTTGACGGCGATCCAGAAGCTATTAAAAAGTCAGAGCACATTGTATCTGAACTTGGTGATCACGCCTTAATGAAATCTCATGCTCGGCATATTTCAGGCCAGCGCGCGAAAGAAATAGGGTTAAACATTCAGTTTCTTGAAGATGATCAAGAACTTCAAGAAGCAGTATTGTCTGTGCACCATGCGTGCATCCAAACTCTTACAGCAACACCTGCTAGTAAGATCATTGAAAATCATAATGGTGTGGCCCATATACAAAACGTGAATCCAATTCAGGTACAAATGGGTCCCGGGGCCATGAATTTACTGCCAGGTATAGGCGCAAACTTTCCGGATCTCCCATCCAATTCGGAAATGTAACCTTTGTGTGGGCACTACACATGCTCCAAATGATTGTTGCTTTTCCTGATAACATTTTTATCACCACCTTCCAGTAATTATAAAGTATTTACTGTGTATTCCTTTTTAAACGAAAGAAAGGCCTCATTGTATAATATGAGGCCTTTCTTTATTTATGAGATTGTTCAGTAACTGCTACACCTCTTTAGCAAGAGTACACCCTTTTAGATGCAGTGGCGTCGCTGTTCGGGTGGAAAAAAGTCGGTCTTTGGGCTGCTTCGAGTACCTTCCAAAGTTTTTTACTGATGATCAGCCAGCAGCCCCGCCCGCTCCATGATGACGAGCAGCCGGTAAAAATCATAGCTCCCGCCGCTCGGCGTATTAATCAGTCCCGCAGCCACCGCGGCTTCGACGGCCGTCTTTGCCCAAGACGGAATCTCCGCCAGGCTTGCTTTTCCCTCCAGCGTAACCACACGCCCCGTCAGATCCTTGCTTTGCCCAGCCTGCTGCAGCACCTGATCCTTCAGCACGTCACGGCTTCGCCCAAGTTCTGCTACCGCCGCCTCCAGCGTGTCCAATCTTTTTTTCTCTGCGTCCGTCAGTTCGTCCGCCTCCCCTTCGATTATTGTGAATCGTCCCAAAACTTCAGCCAGCTGCGCAGCCGTCGGCCGTTTTCCTGCACGAAAGTCCGCTGTACTCAGGCCGAAATTCAATTCGAAATGAGGCAGATCCTTAAATGTGCTCCAATCGCCGCCCCACTCCCAGCCGAGACGCTTGGCATCCGCCACCACCTCCGACCAGTCCGCAATTCCGTCGCCATCACCATCCCGCCGCGTATCCCAGCTCACACTGCCATCAGGCAGCAGCAGCGCAAAGTCGATGGCCACGCCAAAATTATGATAACTGTACCCGCCCGGGGCGTTGGTCACGATCTGGCCGGGTGCGGTCCGGCCTTGCGCATAAAGCTTGTCTTGCTCGGCACTGGTCCGCAGCCCCTGGGTGATGATGATCGGCACGCCGTGAGCATACGCAAACTCAATCAGCGCGACGGCTGACTGCCGGACTGCCGGCTCCAGACCAGCTAGCCGGGCTGCAGACTTGGCCTTTACCTGCTCCAAAGTGTACGCCATGGTTACGCCCCTTTCTGGTCGTCGCTGCCGTTGTCTCTGGCATTGTCCGGGTGCTCCGGCTTGGCCGGGTTGTTCTTCGACTTATCCTCGCTGAGCTGCAGTAAGAAGTTTTTAAGTTCCTGAGGCAATGGCACGCCCAGGACGCCAAGATTCTCAACGATGCTCAGGCCTTCGCGCCCGGCGTAAAAGTAAATGGCGGCCGTGCGGAAGATCGGCGAACCCGGCTGAATCCAGTCATCCATGAGTGAACACAGGCCGACAATAAACAACAGCACCGCTTTGCGGATGCCTCCCCAAAACATCACCTCAGAGCTAACCGTCTTCGTCCGTATGGCCCCCAGTACCCCGGTACCGTAATCGCCGACAATCAGCACGATCAGCACCAGCAGCCCCATGTCCCAGCCTCCCAGCAGGCCGGCCAATGTCCCCAGCACTCCCGCCATAGCCGATGCTCCCCCCATTGCTACCTCGCGGCTCCCCGAGCCTACTGCAGCCGTGATAATTGTTGTGACGAGATTTTTGATTTGATTGATCATGCCGCGTCTCCCTTCAATAAAATAGCCCCCGATATCCGGGGGCAAACCGCTATTCAGGCAAAATATACTTGTCAATGGCCCCACCGAAAGCGTGTAGTGCAACCATGTCTTGCTTTATTCCCAAATCTGTCTTACCGGCGTCAATGCCTGACTGAATCATCGCGCCGTAGGTCTCCTCCACTTTTGAAAGTTTCATAGAAAACCAAAAGCTGAATACAACGGCCAGTCCTAATAATTCATTGTCTACTACTTCCCACTGCGAATATATCCATTCAGTTATTGTCATTTTGCACTCACCTTAAAAGTAGTATTTGCCGTGGTATTGTTCGTGATCTGGACGTAAGTCGTACCATCCTGGTTAAATAAAGCGATAGAAGCGTTGGCTGCTGATGCTGACCAGTTAGGTGTACGAACAGCAAAAGGAGATCCTGAATTGCTCTGACACGCGGCAAAGGTACGTCCAGGACCCACGTCAATGATCAGAGAGGACCCATCCGGGATAACGTCGGTAGCCGCAGTGTAAAACGGCGGGAGGTTATTCGCCTTTTTATCGGGCTTAGGCGTTGGAAACCCGTTAAATCCAATCTGCATCAGTAATTCCCCCCGAAGACGGTAACCTGCAGGCCGGCCGCGACCGTCGTGCCGATTGCGATATTAAGCTTATAGTTCGGCGGCAGGTAAGGGATAGGACATGCCGTCTCCGTCGTGTTTTTGGGGATTGTAATGTCAAAGTCCGCGAGTGCTGCCGCCTCGTTCGCGTTTGCCAGGGCGATTGTTGCCTCGTGGACGAGAGAGTTATTTGCCGCGACTGAAGCATCGTTGCCGTTGTTAATAAAAAATCGAAGCGCAGTTGCAACGTTTGCCCCTTTATGGCGTACCTTGATCTGGTCAATCCTTGCACCGTTTGCACCTGCGGTAAAAACTGTAACCATTGTGCCTGTGCCGTCTTTTGCGGTGTTTGCGGTCGTAACCGTTCCCCAGCTCACGACAGGTGTAATCGGAAAAATTGGCGTAGTATTTGCAGGCATTACAAACCACCTCCTAAGTTTCTATACATGTAAATTTTTGATCCCACAGGGTTTGCAGATGTAAGTGCGGCTGCAATTTGGATATCAGCGTATCCTTTTGCCGACGTCTCCGCAGTATTAGCTTTCGTTGTTGCGTCCGTTGCGGCATTTGCCTGAGCTGTATTGGCTTTGGTGGTCGCGTCCGTTGCTGCTGCCGCGATCGCTGCCGCCTGAGCAGCGTCCGCCTTGGACTGTGCGCCGGTCTTGGTCTCGCCAGTGGACCGGACAAACGTGGCATCAGCGCCACTCATTAACCCACTGGCGCCGCCGGTGACGGCAATCGGGATCACGTCCGTGCCCCCGGTGATGTGACTACTGGCGTGCGGTCCTGGCGTCGATTCGCCCGTCGCAGTAAAGGTCAGCTTCCCGGTTGCCGGGTCTGTCGTTATTGTAAGACCTGTTCCTGCGGCAAACATGAGCGTGCCCGTCTCGCTTTGTGCGATGATGTCTCCCTGGCCGGTAACCACAATCTTACTAAAGGCATTTTGGTTGACCTCAGCGCCGGATTGGATGCCGGCCAGTTTGGTGTGCTCCGCCGCCGTCACATGCAGCGTTGTGTCTGCGGCATGCGTGTCCAGTTCCGCCTGCGTGGCAACATCTGCGGCCACCTTTGCGGCTGTAATGCTGCCGTCCGCGATTTGCCCGGTGCCAACCGCCCCGGCTCCGAGTTTGGCGGCGGTGACGGAGCCGTCCGCAAGCTTAATCGTCGTAACAGCAGCGTCGCCGAGCTGCCCGGTACCGACCGCGTTGTCGCCGATCTTGGCCCGGGTCGCTGCTTTGTCAGCTAGTTTGGCCGTTACGACGCTGCCGTCCGGATGGTCCAGCGTGGCGGACGTCTTGTGCGTGGTGATGTCGGCGTCTACCTGCTCAAAGTTCTCGTTGATGCGGTTGTACGTTTCATTGATTGGCTGGTTCCCGGGTAGGTTCTGGTACGCCATCAGTTTCAGCTCCTTTCTGCAGTTCCTGGTCAATCGCTTCCAGGACACCGCGCATTATTGCAGTCCCATTGCCCGGATGATACGGCAGCACGGCTGCGATTACGGCGCAAATTTCCGGCACTGGGTACCGCGGATCAATCTCAATGACGATTTTCGGCGTGACATTGGCCATCAGTTTCTCACCTCTTCAACCCAACACAAAAAGCCCCGCCGGATCCGGCGAGACTCTTGTATGGATGATATGTTATTTTTGCAGTGCCGCGAGTTGGGCGTCCAGGTCAGCGAGCTGCTGCTGTAGTCCGGCCAGATCGGCCTTGCGCTGTTCGTATTCTTTGGTGCGGTCAGCAAGCCACGCCTGAGCTTTTTGTTCGTATTCTGTACCTTTGTAGTTGTCGTATCGCTGTTGAGCTTCTGGCAAGTAGGTGTTTTCGTAGAGTTTCACCCCGCCTTGGGCTTCTTTTATCTTACTTTCAATTGCGGTACGCTGTACTATTAATTCATCATACAACCCGCTAGAAAGCACCTCTGCTCCCATAATAATTTTCTTCCCCTCGATGGATAATGTAGCTCCAGTAGCCTCGGCGACAGCACGAACTGGGGCATAGGCAGTACCGTTAATAACAACAGCATCAGCAACTTTTACCCCTGCCTTTTCAACAGAAAACAAGCCTTGAACCTTTTTGCCGATCAAAGATGTACCATCAGCAAAAGCAGAAACTCCGCTAAACAACAACGCGCCGACGATAAGGCCAGATATAAACTTTTTCAAATCAACCGCTCCTTTGGTAAAGTTTTCTACCTGTATTATCGTCATATTTTGATAAAAGTTTCAATATGTCACGTTGGAATGTTCACTTGAGCAAGAAGGTTTCCGCCTTTACTCCATAGTTTTAGATTTCGGCTTGTTGAATCAAAAGTCATGTTTATTGCGAGCGAGTTTAGTTCAGCCGCAATATTAGCCCCGGTTTCCTCGCTTTTTAAGTCGGACCAACGTGTAACATAAGTTCCATTGTAACCGCGAAGATAGATATTCATAGATTCCATCTTAATATTCTGATCTCCATATAAATACAGACCATCATTACCGGAAATCCGCGATACTTGGCTCCCATTGGTGAAGGAAAACCCCACGCTGGCTGTGGGATATCCAGTTACCGTCATTTCCACGCGATTCGTTGCCGATGCTGCCACAGTAAAAGTCTTGTTATCGCTCCGCATGGCCGCATATGGGAAGATGCCCGGCTCCGACGTTTGGATGAGAGCACCCGTTACATTACCGCCCAATATTGTAGACGCTGAAATCTGTCCGGAGAATGATCCGCTCGCCGCCAGCAGCGCCCCGGAGAACGTCCCCGTGGCTGCCTGAAGGGCGCCGGTAAAGGTACCTGTCGCGGCGACAAGCGCTCCCGAAAAGGTCCCGCTCGCAGCCTCCAAAGCTCCGGTGAATTTCAGCTTGTTAGCCTGGGCGTCGAAGTAGAGAGACGATTGCCCATTAACCCGCCAGTCCATCACATCCGAATTGAGCGTCAAGTCGCTCTTGCCATCGTCGCGCTGAATCTTCACTCCGTAGTCCGGCGCCACACTGAAACCGAAATAATTGCGCCCCTGCTTGACCGCGGTCTTATTGATGTTGTTGATCTGCTCGACCATTGTTCCGCGGGGCTTGAATTCGCTCTGCTGATCAGACTTAGCCGGGGCCTGAACCTGCATCCGCAGGCCGCCTTTAAAGCCGAAGGTCTGCCGCAGGATTATCGTCGTATAACGCCGGATGCCGTCCCATGGCAGATCCGTATCCGCCCAATCTGTGATTGCCCGCTCCCACGTCACGCCCTGGAACTGTTCATAGCCTACAACGTCTCCCTGATCCAGCTGCGGGAAACCCCGAGCGTCCATTTCCATCGGCTGATAGCTGAAGCCGTTCAGCGCGGCCTGCAGGGCGTTTGTGATCGCCTGCGTGGCGAACGGGTTGATTACCTGCAATGTATTGGCATCGGCGCCGCTGCCGGCCTCGTAGGTCAGTCCGTCCTCCGTATTGTAGGTGACGACCACGCGGGTATACGTTTTCCGAGGATTGGTCTGCTTCGCCCGGATGTAATCGGCCTGACGGTAATTGAATACCGGGGCCTCTTCCGGCGAGAAGAGCTTAAAGCGCAGCAGCCCATCTTTACCCATGAATGCGCTGGCCGCATTGCTGCCGGCAATATACCCGATGACCTGCCGCATCGTGTAGCCCGTCGGCGCTGCCTGGAGTGTATATGCCGGATTGATAACCACGCTGCCGTCATACTCGATATCCAGCAACCCGCAGATTTCATCAAAAACGGCGCGCTGGGTCGCCGGGTAGGTCAACGTGGAGATGTATTCGGCATCACCGGTAATCAGCTTGTCGTAACAGGTGAACCGGTAGACATCGCCGTTTTTCTCTCGGGTGTCGACGTAAAACTCGCCGAGCGGCAGCCAGTGCGTCGAACCACCGAGCCATGAAACATCCGCATCTTCCCAATCATAAACCGCCTGTTCCCAGGTCATTCCCGCCATCGACAGCGCAAGGTATGGGCGGATCCGTGCGTTCTCCGGCACGGTATCCAACAGCCGCAGAGAAATAGTCAGCTTGCTCGGGATCGCGGTCCCGATCTCAAACTCTTCGCCCGATGCCAAGCTGTTCTCTACAGTGAATTCCGCAATATTGGACGCGGTATACTCCTGATCATTTACCGTGACCCGTACAGTAAATTCACGATCGTACCGCTTTAGGTAATCCTCAAAAATAGGTGATATTGGATACATGGCTAATACTCCGTCAGGGTAACTCTCAGGCCGGACCACAGGATAGTGCCAGCCTTTGCCAGAGCTACTGCAGGCGTGCGCTTGCCTGCGTAAAACGTTCGAGTCGAATATTTGCCATCCTGCGGGTCAGGGTAGGTCAGGGTAAACGACGCGGCAGACATCTGCTTGAGCAATGCAGATATCTCGGGCCAAGTCAGCAGTCCCCACGACATATCAATCTGCCGCTTTACGGCCAGCCGGTCCCGGGTGAGTGTTCCATCCGACATCCGGCCCGTCGTTTCGGCGTCGATATCATCAATGCCGGGCGAGAGCGTCGCGGGAGACGCGGCGATCGGCACGCCGTTAATCAGTATTGGGTCCACGCTCAATCCTCCTTATAGCTCAAGCAGCGTCTGCCCGGCTTGACGATGATAGTTATTCAGTGACTTGATGACAACCTGCGCCAGCGTCGTTTCGCCAACTTGCAGTACGGTCTGACCTTGACGTTGCAGGGCTTCAAGGATCTGCAGCAGCACGGTAACGACTTCCGTGTTGTCGCTGCCGAGCATGCCCTGCAGCTTGGACAATGGGGCGACGACTTCCGGATCCGCTGCGGCGCCGCGGTTATCCCCGACCATGGCCAGTGTCGGCCCGTATGCCAAGCCGCCTTTAGCAAGGTGCGGGATATGCGATATGTTGAGTCCAAACGATTTCCCGCCCATCCAATCCGGCATGTCGATTTTCAGACTGTTAAGCCCGTCGATCATGGTATTGATTGCGTCAATGATCAGATCAAGCGGCGTTTTTACAATTCCATATAAAGCATCAAACACGCCTTTGAAGACCATCTTTACGCCTTCCCAGGCCTTTCCCCAATCCCCTGTGAAAACGCCGGTAATAAACCGTAGGATGCCGGTCAGCGTCGTTTTCAGCCCTTCAATAACCGTCTTAATGCCATCGAACACCGTTTCAAATGCTGGTTTCAGTGCGCTCCATAACATATCAATTAACGGCAGAAGAACTTGCTTCCACAGCTCCGTAACGATATCAATAACCTTACGGATAATCGGTAGCACGGTAATGGTCATAATGTCGTAAAACGCTTTCCAAGCTTCGGCGAGGACGCCGCCAACAGCATCTGCAAGCGGCAGGATGACATACTTCCAAAGCATGGAGAGGACATCGGCAAGAATCGAAAATACCGGTTTCAGTACCGTGCCAATGAAATTTGCCAGTGGAACCAGTACCTGCTGCCAAAGCTGCTTAAATAAGCTCAGCAGTTGCGGGAGAAGCGTTTGGAGGAAAAAGGTTATGGCCGGTTGCAGGATATCTGTCCACGAGTCCGTCAGCACACCACCCACAAAATCCGCGAGCGGTTGTAATGCATCCTTCCATGTGACACCCAGCTGCTGAATCTCCTCGCGAAACGTCGCGCTCTCCTTGTACAGATCAATGAAGGCATATATCAACACCCCGGCCAAAGCAATTATCGCGCCAATAGGACTTAACAAGGCGGAAATGGCGCCTGTCAGAGCGTCGACGATGCCGGTAAACAACGCACTGGAAGTGATCATCTCTCCCAGGCCGGAGACAAACGGACCTACCCAAGCAATGAATTCTGCAAATTTGAAGGCAGCAAAGAACGCACCAATGATCAAGACGCCCTGTGTGAGCGTGCCTTGGTTCCCATTGATCCAGGAGGACAGCCCATTAAGTGCGCCGGCCAACCCCAGCAGTCCGTTCACAACTGTGTCACCGGTCCAGCTTGCCAGTGGTAACAGGAAGTTATCCCATAGCCACCCCGCCGCCGGCATGAACGCCTGGATGACGCTGTCCAGCACTCGCAGCGCTCCGGCCAGCACATCCAAAAACGCCGGGAGCGCCTTTTCTACTGTCCATTTGCTGAGTGGAAACAGGACATTCTTCAGAAACCATTGCAGCCCCTGCCCTGCCATCTTGCCAAAAGGCTTGAGCGCGTCCCACAGACCATCTAACGACTTGCGCAACGGGTCCAGGCTGATACCGCCGACGCCCGCAAACATGGCCTTGATGTCGTTCACGAATGTTGCTACCTGCGCCTTTATGGGATCTGTATCGATGGTAGCTGTTCCGAGGCTAAAGTCTCCCAGTCCGCCGCCCAGACCTGCTGCAAGTCCAGCAGCTCCTGCTGCAGCGTCAGCCGCTGAGTCCGCCGTCGCCTTGGTCAGGATGTTGAGCTGATCAAAACCGGCAAGACCGTTCTTAATGTCCTTTCCGGCCTTCTTGGTGTCCTTCCCGGCGTCCGCTGTAGCGTCGCCTAAGTCGCCCATAGAGCCCGCGGTGTCACTTGCCACCGACCCCATGCCGCCGATGGCTGCGGCCGTGCTGCTAGCCGCCGAGGACGTGCCTGCTGCTGAGCCGAAGATCAACTCTGTGAAGGCCCGGAAATACTCAGCTGCCACTTGCAGGCGGCCAATGATGCCATTGAGCGCGCGCACGACCGGGGCCAAGATGTTGATAAACCCGGCACCCATCGTACCCTGGAAGATCTTCCACTGCTCCGTCAGTACACGCGTCTGATTGGCCCAGCTATTGGAGGTCCGTGCAAAGTCGCCCTGCGCATCTGCGGTAACCTTCATCAGGTAACCATAGCGCAGCATGGTTTGCTCCGCTTGGGTCATCTCCGTCCATGACTTGTGGATGCCTTGAGACATGGCGTAGGCTTGCATGTTGACCACGCTCATATTGATACCGAGCTGCTTCAATGGTTCTGTCTCACCGGTCAGCCCCGAGAACACCTTGTAAAAGGCTTCATCGCCGTTCAAGTTGTAGAATGACGATATATCCGCGGCGAGCTGCGTCAGGTTGAGCGACATGTCCCGGATCGCTGTGCCAGTAAGACCGGACGATTTGAGCATGGCGCCCATGGTGGAGGCGTAACGCTTCGCGGACAACTCGCTAAGGCCAAAGGATTCGATGAGATCCTTTGACCAGGCATCCACCTGGCCGGCCATAGCCCCAAACGTCACATCAACGACGTTCTGGACCTCCTGCAGGTCGGATGCAAGTCCGATCGCCTCGCGACCAAAGTCAACAAGCCCCTTAACAGCAAAGGCCCCGGCGATAATCCCACCGAGACCTTTAAATGCTTTTCCCACTAATCCGGAGGCAGTGCCAGCGATGCCGGATAATTGGCGCTGAAAATCTCCGTAATTTAACTCCAGATCCAAATCTACACTACCTACGTTAGTCCCGAACATCAGCTACCACCTCCAAACATGCGTGCAAAGGCCGCCTCCATGCTCTTCATTTGCTTATCCAGCGCTTCGGTATCCTGCAGCTTCTCCTGTGCCTGACGGTTCCGCCAGGCATTATATATGCGCCGCTGGTCCCGGCTAAAATTCTTGATGACTTTCCGATCCGGCTCCGCCCGAATTGCGACAATGCTGCCGAGCGGTGTGTCCGGCATCAATCCGCTGACGAGCGTGCAAAATTCTTCCCAGGGCATATCTCCAAGCTGCCGGATGCGGATACCATACTGCTTCGCCAGACTGGCCTCAATCAGCGGCCAATCTTCCCGGAGGTCATACCACGGCGGTTCAGCCCTGAAATCGGGCAGACGCGTCCTCGTAGGTAGTATTTTGCAAGGCAGCGGACAAACCTGTCAGCAGGATTTTCATGTTGGTGAGGCTCATTTGCTTCACGCCGATTTCAGCCACTGCATCTGCTCCCAGCACTGCCTCCAACGCTGAAACAAGCGAGCTGACACGGCCGCCGTCGGCGACTGCATCTTCAATCAGCATCGCGGTTTCAACCGAAGCATCGAATTCGTATACCTTCTCTCCGATTTCGATGCCGGCTTTTTCGTCCTTCGCGAATTTATTGGACAGTTTCACTACTTTTGCCATTAGCTTTAGCTCCTCTCAAATTAAGGCGACACGGGCGCCGGGGTAAATGTGGGTTTGCCGTCACTCAGCAGCTCGAATTCCAGCCCGTCGATACCGGTACTGTCACCGCCGCCTGGTGTGGTCAGGTTGATTACGCAGTTCATCGTGAGCTTGGCGCCGCTAGGCAATGTCCACTCAAACTTCGATTCCGCGTCCTGGCCGGTTGCTAGCATCAGCCCCGCGACGTAATCGTTACCCGGATCACCATAGTTCCGCTTGCCGGAAAAACTGAAGGAGAGCGACTTCCCGGTAACGGCCCTGCGAGCCCATCCCGCCTGATCCATGGCATACCATTCTTCGGTATTGCCGTCGATCGCTGGCGCGAAGTTCTCCAAATCCTTAATTGCAACCATGTCCTCAGCATCAGATCCCCGGCCGTTGATGCCGATCTTGAAAATATTGTTATGAACCGGGAATACGCCTGTTCCTGCCATGCTTATCCCTACCTTTCGTAATAGATCGTGACCTCGATCACGTATTCGTAATAGCCCTCGTCGTCCGTCCCAACACTGACCGGTTCCGGCGTCCTCAGCTGGAAGCTTATCACCCGCTTGCCGGCAATTACCGCGGACTGGCCAAAGAGTGCGGCATAGACCTCTTGTGCCTTCCGCTCCGCGGTGTCACTGTTCTTGCTCCAATGGATGAGAATGGACACCGCTTTGACGGCGTAGCTGGTCTGCTGCAGCCCGCCCAGGGCGATCACAGGAGCATGCCCTGGGCGGGCGTAGACACCGATACATTCCGGCTTCTTGCCGTCCAGCTTGCCGACATACCAGGCTGGACAGGCCACCTGAGTCTTCAACCAGTCCCGAACTTCCGCCAGCGTCATCATCGGATCAGCCCCCGATTCAGCCGGCGGTACAGTTCGCGGAACGTCTTCGGCGCGAACGACTCTCGATCACCGTCGATCCAAGGATCAAGCCATTCACCTTGTGCCTCCCGGTTTTTATCCTGACGAAAGTCGAATTCTGGATGCCAGTAAAGCCGGCGAGCATACGGCGTATCATAGACCAGCTTCACCAGTCCCTTCGATGCCCGGCTATCATCCACATGGCCGCTGCGTTCCAGCTCCCCGGTCTGCTTCGGGACGACTCCGGCAGCCATAACGTCCGTCTTGACTGCCTCGGCCGTCAGCACGAGCGCGCGGATCTGCGTCGCAGAGAGCTGCCGGAGCGCGCTGCGGTTCATTGTCACTCTTGCCCTGACCATTTACATCAGCTCCAATTCCGTGCTAAAGACACTGCCGTCCGGATTCTTCGGCCGCTCCGAGCGGAATATGGTCCGCTCGACGCCGCCGACGCGAACAAGCCCCTCGATTTGTTGACCGGGGGCTATATCGCCTTCGATGATGACTTTGCCGGACAAGCGTACCAGGCGGCGCTCCGCATCCATGACCTGCTTGGATTTCTCGTCATAGTTGGCCGGACCAGCATACAGCGGCGTCTCGACCGGCTCGCCGTCCTCTGACAACTCCGTACTGACCACCTGCACGGTCGCGTTATTGATCCAGCGGGGATAGGGCAGTTTACCGCGCATCAGCATAACCTCCTGGACGTCAGCCCCGTCGATGCTAGCAAACTGGTTACGCTCTGTGACGTCTGGATGCCTCCGGCGCCGGACACCCCCTGGAAAGATACCGACACGCTGCCGGCCGAATAGCCGGACAGCGGACTGTCGATGTAATCCCCATAGGAATAAAAAAAGTCCGCCTGCTGGCAGACAGCCTTTTTAACCCTTAACGCCTGGAACGGTGTCAGCGCCTCCGTGCCGCCCGCGGCGATCCGGTTATAAGTCAGCGTATCAATCTGATCACTGGCCCGCTCCAGCGCTGCAGGTAGCTCGTCAGGCGGTATCTGGCCACTACCGTAAAGCTCATAATCTGCTACGGTCGCGTAGGCCATGCGATCACCTACTTTTCCGCTTTGGACGGCTTCTTGGCGTCGGCGTCAGCAACCTTCGGGGCTGCGTCGCCTGCATCCGGAGCCTTTCCGACTGGTTCGGTTGCATCCGCTTCGACTTTCGGCGTTTCCGGCTCCGTTTCGACGGTATACCCGGAGCGCTCAAACCATTTCAGACGCTCCGGATCATCGCATTCGCCTACTCCGTTCGCGAAGGCCACCCCGGCAGATATGCCGGTATATTGTGTATTGGGTGCGAAAATCTTTGCCATTGTCGTTCCCTCCTAGGATACTTTGATCTTCCGCAGCACGCCGGCAGCCTTTGTAGCCTTCAACGCGACGGCACCAACCATTTCGACCTCGCCTTTCTTCACAGCGCCTGCCGTCGTGTAATCAGGCAGCCATTGGCGCACAGGCGGCTGTCCGGCCATGCTGACGCCGTGGAAACCATCAAGGCCGAAGCGAACCGCATACAGGCTCGTTAAGCCGGCATCAGCTCCGGTAAGGATAGGCACAACCGGATCATTGGTGCCGGATTTTGCGCCCAGGTCAACGAGCGGCGTAACGCCGTACTTTTCAACCTGCTGGCCGAATTCATTCAGGCTTGTGTTGTACATGCCCGCCCGACGTGCGCAAGCGCGGATCTTGGCAATCAGTTTGAGATTACCCATGATTGCGGTCGGAGCGCCGTCCAGCCCCATCAAGAACTCATCCAGCACGTCAAGGAACGCTTTATAGTTGCTGTCAACAGCGGCGGAAGTGGAGAGGTCGATCGCTGCCGTAGGAATCAGCTCTGTGCTGGAGCCGGTCAGTGCCTTCTCCAAACCGTCAAACGCTGTTGCATTTACGGCACTGTCACCGTTAATAACCGTATCGTTAAACAGCGCCTGCGCGGACTTGATTTTTTGCTGCATTTGAAACGTGACTTCGTTAATAATTCCGCCCATACCAGCAATGATGCGGTCAATTTCGAAGGCGCCGCCGAAAACCTTCAAATCGACGCTCTGCTTGACTTTGGTTGCTTCCTGCGGCGTGTATTCGCTATTAATCGCACGGAATGCCGCCGTTGCTTGCGTCAGCGCGCGGAGATAGCCATAGGTCATGGTCGCCCCGCCGCCTACCGGTGTCACAACGTCGTCGAAGGTCAGATTGTCCAGAATGAAGTTGTTCTTCCGGAACTCATCGATAACCATCTGCGACAGTGCATCCGGTGCCTGAAGTTTTGCTTGTGCCAATGTTACTGCCATTGATAAACA
>NZ_FOIK01000015.1 GCF_900111565.1 Paenibacillus sp. NFR01 | reverse complement strand
CTTAGCCGACCTTGGTCCCGGAAGTTACGAAGCAAGGAAGCGGATGCCGGGACACACCGACTTTGTCGGCGTCGTAAATGCGGGAACGTTATGTGTAAGATGGGCAAATTCATATTAAAAAAACCTTGAGGAAAGACTATGAGACTAAAAGGAACAATAACCGAAGAATCGTTTCGAACAGAACTTCGAAAAACTCACAATTACATATTCAACTCAAAACTTGGGGGATTTCTAAAGCAAGCATTACAAGAAATGTATCCAGAAATGAAAACCGCATATATTCTGCATTGGACTCCCGATGATGGATCGGATTTTTATACCATTATTATTAACGGGCAGGCCATTGTGTTTATAGAAATTGAAGAAGAGATTAAAGAAAGTTTGTTCAAAACATCAATTATAAAAAAAATAATAGATCTCAAAAGTTGCCCATTAAAAGATTATAAAAGAACCTTGAGTAAGATAAATCAAATAAAACTTGAAGTTGCAATTGACCTTTGTATTAAAGATATGAAGGAATGAAGAAGCATTGTGGGTTAGCCAAGACGGCCCATCCAACACATAACAATGTATTCACGCTTCGGAGCCTACGGCTCCTCGGTCCGCCAGATGGAATTCGGGGAAGCGGAATCAGGCGGACACACCTGCGAGGCTAACTGCGCTGGCGCGCAGCCGGCTCCTGCGGAGCCGTAAGCCTCTCGGCGTCGTGAATACGGGAACGTTAGATGAAAGTATTGCAATAAATTGAAAGAAGTGAAGACTTGTGGGGTATTGCATTAGAGGATTTATAGTTCCGAACTCTCTTTTAAATACAATTAATAAAAGCTATCCAAACATTATTATTTCAAGATTAAATCAAGGCTATTGTCTAATACCGTTAACAGATGAATTTTATGATGAGGTTAATAAGTTTGAAGGCAAATCGGAACAGGGCTATATGTTTCTAACCGATAAGTTGATTGAATTCGGAATAAAACTATCAAAACAATTGAAATCGAATATAGTTTATATAGAAGCTGATTATTTTGGTGGAAATGGATATCAGAATGCATCTGTTTGGAACAATGGAAATAGAACATTTGAAGAATTTAAAGGGGATCAGGGAATAAACAATGCATTAAAAACACTAGATTTAAAAATTGAAATTGGCAAAGATGAGTTTGAAACGATTGGATTAAATAAAAACAGAAGAATAGAAGATTGGCTTGAAAGCTAATGCTCCGAGGGCAATACCATCATCTAACATTATATTCACGCATCGGAGCCTAGCGGCTCCACGGTCCACGAGAAGTGATCAGCAGGGAAGCAGATTCAGCGGACACATCCGCACCGACTAACCGCATTGCGGCCGCTCCCGTTGGTCGCTTAAGTCGGTGGGACGTCGTGAATACGGGAACGTTATGTGAAACCTCGGAAGGCTATAAACCTAAAAGGAGAACAAATGAATAAAGTACAGTACTTTGAAGATTTAAAGGAAATCATTACAGACCCCATTTATCAAGGTGGATCTGAAAATGACTTGAAAGATGAAATAACTAATAATATGTGGTGCTTGGCAATTCCTATGGAGTTAACCCAGGAAATAACAAGCGAAGATCTTATGGGATTTTTCAAAAAAGTTATTAGCAATAGACAAGATCAGATAAACATAGGAAATGGAACAGGTATGATATTTTATTTGTGGTTTGATGGAATGGCAAACCAAATTAGGTTCAACTTAATCTCTGATAAGAATAAAGAGCTTCCATTTAAGTGCAATTTACGAGAAGTAACAATTGAAGAAATCATAAATGAGAGCTTGAGTAATAAAAAAATAGAGATAATCACAGAACAAGAGATTGAAGAAGACATGATAGAAGAATTTGAACTAAAGATATATAAGACGATATTAACACCACAATGAATAAAGGGATTTTGTTGGGTATTTCAAAGTAGTCCGAGGCATCACATAACACCGTATTCACGCTGCGGTCCTAACGGCCCTTGGTCTGCAAGAGGCAATTCGAGGAAGCGGAATCAGCAGACAACCCTGAACTGGCTAAGTCCGTCGGACCCGGGGCTAACGCCCCTTAAGCCAGTGAGGGTTCGTGAATACAACAACGTTAGCTGAAATTGCTGTAAACCAGTAAAAATACAATAAATGAGGAATGATCCATGTATGTTTATCATAGAAGCTAATAACGATAGGAACAGTTGGATCTCAGGGATTTTTAAAGATGAAGAATTAACAAAGAAGTATATAGAAATAATTCCGGAAGAACTTTTAAGGAATCAACGTATTAAGACATTAGAAACAATTGAATACCCTTTTTATATAATTGAGATAGGAGATAAATTTTATTACATAAATAATGAAGAAATTGAAGAAAAAATAAAAAGCATAGTTGTTGAAGAAGATAAAGAACATGTTTATTTTAACTTATATTTTATACCTAAGGACTACCAACCTAAAGACCCAGGTACAGATAATATGGGAATGATAAATCATGTTCATATAGATAATAGATTCTTAGAATATTATAAAGAATATGGAAAAGATATATTAACAAGAAACAGAATGGCTTAAGTAACTCAATGTTGACAGCAACATCAGCTAACACAGTATTCCCGCTGCGGCCCCTGAAGGGGCCTTGGTTGCCAAGAGGCATTTCGAAGAAGTGGATTCAGGCAACACACCCACACCACCTAAGCGCGGTCGCGCCAATCGGGAACCGGCTTCGCCTTATGGTTCCATGCTCCTTTAAGGTGGTGGGGCGTCGTGAATACAACAACGTTAGACGCAATTGCCTAAATGAACA